>NZ_JBBOWZ010000001.1:0-4744047 GCF_038007345.1 Cytobacillus sp. FSL M8-0252 | reverse complement strand
ATTGAAGGTAATGTCTTGGGATTCCTCTTCGACTGGCTTCTTTTTAGCCGGGCTGATGGCTTCAAGCTCTTCTTCGTTCTGGTTTTGCGGAATAATGAATTTAACTTCGAGTCGTTCACCAGTAACTTCTTTTATTGTTTCGGAAATTAATGGAGAATAGCGCTCTTCTAGCCAATCTCGAGCAAATTCATTAGGTGCTTTGATCACTAATGTGTCTCCTTGAAGATTATGTGCTTTAGTTGACTTCATCCAGGTTTCAAAGCTTGGTTTACTAATTTTCTTTTCTATTTTTGCTAAAGCCTGCTGCCATAGGTCAGATATATTTTCCAATGATGATCCCTCCTTTTCTTTGAAAATAACGGCTGAAAATGCCCACAAAAATGTTTATATAGAAAAAATGAATAAAATAAGATGTGGAAAAATATATAATAAGGAAAAAAGGCGACATTTCGACAATATCCACCACCTGTGGACAACCTTTTACATAGGGGTTGTATAACCTGTCCACATGATATCCACAATCTGTGGATAATAAAATATACACCGTTCAGTTATTAAGTGTGAAAACACAAATATGATAACAGAAATAACAAGAGCATGCAACGTTTTTTCAATGCTTATCCACAAGTGAAACAACCTGTTTATAACAATTGTCCACAGGTAGTGTTTTTGTGAAAAACTTGTCTATATGTAGTGTGGATAAAATAAATTTGTCGAAAAAAGTATCCACAAGTAAAAATATATGCTGAATGATAAATACGTGGATAAATAGATGGAAGACAGTCTTCTTATAAAAACAAGACATTTAAATTAATGGACTTACAAACAATATGGAACTAGATTATAGCGGATGTGCAAAAGGAATCATGAGTACAACAAAAATGGAATCAATCATAATGACACATAAATTTAATTGTGACCATGAGACCTGTTGAATGATTATGAAGGTAATTTGTATAACTTGTTCGCATGGAGAAAGTCGCCAATGCTCATAATTAGACATGGAACGAGAAGTGAAGTCTGATCCAAAAACGTGAGAATGAGGAGAGGTCTAAAGTCTAAGTCCAAAAAACTTGTAAAACAGGTTAAAACAAAACGGCTAATTTAAAATCAGCTATTAAAAAAATTTATAAGAAAATATCCCTTCAATCATTGCTATACAGGCTCGCAATCAATGGATTTCCCCAATAACCAAAAAATACTATTGAAATGAGGGTGACATTGGAGACGAAACAAAGTAAAATTCAGTACAGTGATGTTTTTTGAAAAAAGTTGCGCGTAAAGGTTAATCATCCGATGGATAGTTGACAATCTTTAGGTAGCATCTATATAATTAATAAGACTGTCTTTAACAGCTATTCCTCAGGGAGGTGTCATATAATGAAAAGAACTTATCAACCAAATAAACGTAAAAGAAGTAAAGTTCATGGATTCCGCAGCCGTATGAGCAGCTCGAACGGACGTAACGTTCTAGCACGCCGCCGTCGTAAAGGAAGAAAAGTATTATCTGCTTAGGCCACTGAAAATCAGTGGTCTTTTTTCACGTAATAGTGTAAAAATAGTGAGTAAACGCATGATTGATCGATTGCCCAAATAGAGAATATAAGACTTATTTATACATGAGCTGTTACGAACCGTGTATGAAAAAGAAGGTGTAAATGACATGAAGAAAGAATTTAGAGTAAAGAAGAATAAAGAATTTCAAGAAGCCTTTAAACAAGGTAAGTCATTTGCTAACCGGCAATTTGTTGTTTATTCTTTACAAAGAAATGACCAGTCTCATTTTAGAATAGGATTATCTGTTAGTAAGAAGCTTGGTAACGCTGTCAAAAGGAACCAAATCAAGCGTTATATTAGACAGGCCTTTCATGAGCTGGATCAAGAGTTAAAACCAAATTATGACTTTATTATTATCGCACGAAAGCCAACTGCTGAAATGAGCTTTTTTGAAATTAAGAAAAGCTTAATGCATGTTTTGAAGCTTTCTCGGGTTGTTAAAACACATAAACATGGAAATAATAAGTCATAATTTCATAAAAAGAGCTTTTTTTTATGAAATTTGGGAAAGACATCTTTTATTCATATGACATATGAGGAAAAGATGATAAAATACATACCATGAGTAAAATCAGTTTATTCGATTCTCAGTAAAAATGAAGAGATGATAGAAAAACTGTAACAATATTATCTAGGCATTAAGGAGGAAATAACGGTTGAAAAAGCGAATACCTTTATTGGTTGGTCTAATTCTAGTCACCGTACTTTTAGCAGGGTGTACTGAATTTAATGAGCCAATTACTTCCGAGAGTGAAGGCTTTTGGAACTCATACATCGTTTATCCGCTATCATGGCTTATTATTAAAATTGCAGGCCTTATGGGCGGAAGCTATGGTTTGTCGATTATTGTCGTAACAATTCTGATTCGTCTAGTAATTCTACCATTGATGATTAAACAAACTAAGAGTTCTAAAGCAATGCAGGCAGTACAGCCTGAGATGCAAAAGCTACGTGAAAAATATAGTTCTAAAGATCAAAAGACACAACAAAAGCTTCAACAAGAAACCATGGAATTAATGCAAAAACATGGTGTAAACCCATTGGCGGGCTGTTTACCATTGTTAGTAC
This sequence comes from Cytobacillus sp. FSL M8-0252, assembly GCF_038007345.1. Taxonomy (NCBI): domain Bacteria; kingdom Bacillati; phylum Bacillota; class Bacilli; order Caryophanales; family Bacillaceae; genus Cytobacillus; species Cytobacillus sp. FSL M8-0252. The sequence continues at coordinate 4,741,422 of NZ_JBBOWZ010000001.1, read as the reverse complement.
AAATGCCGATTCTTATTGGATTCTATCATGCGATTTCAAGAACGCGAGAAATTGCTAATCATAACTTCTTATGGTTTGATCTTGGCGATGCCGATCCATATTATATCTTGCCAGTTGTAGCAGGTATTACAACGTTCATTCAACAGAAGATGATGATGGCTGGACAAGACTTTAGTGCGAATGAAATGATGGCAACGCAAATGAAAATGATGTTATGGTTAATGCCAATCATGATCGTTATTTTTGCTATTAATTTCCCAGCGGCTCTTTCTCTATATTGGGTAGTTGGTAACTTATTTATGATTGTACAAACTTATTTCATTAAAGGTCCAGATTTAAAAAAATCTAAAGAAACACAACCTGCGGGAGGAGCGAAAAAGTGAAAGAAATAACTGCTACAGGACAAACCGTCAATGAAGCAGTACATTCGGCTTTAGCTCAATTACAAACAACAGAGGATCGTGTAGAAATCGAGATTCTCGATGAAGGAAGGAAAGGGATCCTTGGTATATTCGGATCCCGTCCTGCAGTGATAAAAGCAACGATGAAAATGGATCCGATTGCAGAAGCGGAGAAATTTTTATTAGAGGTCAGTGAGAAAATGGGCGCGCCGGTTGAAATTGAAACTGTTAGAGACGGTAAAAATGTTGAATTTATTCTATCTGGTAATAAAATTGCTTTATTAATAGGTAAACGAGGTCAAACATTAAACTCTTTGCAGTATCTTACACAGCTTGTCGTCAACAGATATTCTGATCAATATTTTAATATTATATTAGATGCAGAAAACTATCGCCAAAGAAGAATTGATACGTTGGTGCAGCTTGCTGAAAGATTAGCAAGCCAGGCAATTAAAACTGGTAAAAAGGTCTCGCTTGAGCCTATGCCTTCCTATGAGAGAAAAGTGATCCACTCTGCTTTGTCTCATGATAAGAAAGTAGAAACGTATTCGGATGGCAATGATCCTCATCGACATATTGTCATTTCACCAGTTAAAAATTAATTTTTTATAGAGAGTGTCCAAGCGGACGCTCTTTTTTTATGGATAAACGCGCAATTACTTCAGAACTCTTTCGGAACTTCCGAAAGAGCTTAGAAAACATTCGCAGCTTTTTTCACAAAGAATTGGTCAAAGAGGAAAATAATGAATTCAGCATTGTATGATTGTTATTCACATGTGGATAAGTTAAAATAGAGCATAATACCGACTTGGTTTCTGTGGATAATTTTTAGAAGAAAAAAATTTGTCTATACTGTTGATAACAGGTATTTTCCTTAGTTCGGGGATTTTTGACGAGGATGATCTTGCTTTTAATAATTGTTTGCATATGATATTCTGTTTTTTTGGGAAATAATTTTTTTCATAGATTGAAGGATGAGTAATTATAGATAAAAATGAAATGAGGTGAAGCCGCTTGGAACTTGATACAATAGCTGCTATATCTACTCCTATGGGTGAAGGCGCAATTGCGATTGTACGGCTAAGCGGACCTGAAGCTTTTGATATAGCGGATCATTTATTTAAAAGTGTGGGAGATAAACGTTTGAAAGAAGTCCCATCTCACACAATTCATTATGGCCATATTATTGATCCGAAGACTGACCAAGTTGCTGAAGAAGTAATGGTTTCGGTCATGAAGGGTCCAAAGACGTTTACAAAAGAAGATGTGATTGAGATTAACTGTCACGGTGGACTCGTTTCTGTCAATCGCGTCCTGCAATTGATGTTGACAAATGGTGCTCGCTTAGCTGAACCAGGTGAATTTACAAAGCGTGCTTTTTTAAATGGGCGCATTGATTTATCGCAGGCGGAGGCAGTGATGGATTTAATCCGAGCGAAAACGGATAAGGCAATGAATGTCGCCTTAGGTCAAATGGAAGGCAGATTGTCAAACTTAATTCAAAGGTTACGACAGGAAATTCTAGAAGTACTTGCCCATGTGGAAGTGAATATTGACTATCCCGAATATGATGATGTCGAGGAAATGACCCATCAGTTACTATTAGAGAAGGCAAGCTTCGTTAAAAAGGAAATCGAGCAGTTACTACGTACATCCCAACAAGGGAAAATTTTACGTGAAGGTTTATCAACGGTAATCGTTGGACGCCCGAATGTTGGTAAATCTTCGTTATTAAATAGCCTAGTCCATGAGAATAAAGCGATCGTGACAGATATCCCAGGTACGACAAGAGATGTAATAGAAGAATATGTGAACGTAAGAGGCGTGCCATTAAAATTAGTAGATACAGCTGGTATTCGGGAAACAGAAGATATTGTTGAAAGAATAGGGGTAGAGAGATCACGACAAGTATTAAAAGAAGCGGATCTTATTTTACTGGTTGTGAACTATTCGGATGAGCTTACGGATGAGGATATGAATTTATTTAAAGCGGTCGAAGGCATGGATGTTATTGTCATCGTGAATAAAACCGATTTAGAACAAAAGATTGATATGGAAAAAGTGAGACAGCTCGCAGCTAATCAGAAGCTAGTGACAACCTCTTTATTAGAAGAACAAGGAATTAACGAGCTTGAAGAGGCGATTTCTGAATTATTCTTTACTGGCTCCATTGAAGCAGAAGATATGACATATGTCTCTAACTCAAGACATATTGCTCTTTTACACCAAGCGATAAATTCAATTAATGACGCAATAGAGGGTGTTGATCTGGGCACACCGATTGACATCGTACAAATAGATTTGACAAGAACATGGGAAATTCTAGGTGAGATTATTGGAGATAGTGTACAAGATAGTTTAATTGACCAGTTATTCTCTCAGTTCTGTCTTGGAAAATAAGAAAAAAAACCGTTGATATAAATATAAAAAAAGAAAAGGGAGGTAAAATGAAATGGCTTATGAAGCAGGTTCATATGACGTTATTGTTATCGGTGCCGGTCATGCAGGAGTTGAAGCAGGTCTTGCCTCAGCTCGAATTGGGGCAAAAACTTTAATGGTCACAATCAATCTTGATATGGTTGCCTTTATGCCATGTAACCCTTCAATTGGTGGACCGGCGAAAGGAATTGTCGTACGGGAAATTGACGCATTAGGCGGCGAAATGGGGAAAAATATTGATAAAACCTATATCCAAATGCGTATGCTTAATACAGGTAAAGGCCCCGCAGTAAGAGCATTAAGAGCACAAGCGGATAAATTTACGTATCAGCATGAAATGAAAAAAACATTGGAAAACCAAGAGAATTTAACATTATTACAAGGTATGGTGGAAAGTTTAATTGTTGAAGATGGTGAATGTAGAGGTATTATTACGCAAACGGGCGCAACTTATTATGCGAAATCTGTTGTTATTACTACCGGTACATTTCTCCGTGGAGAAATTATCTTAGGAGAATTAAAGTATTCAAGTGGACCGAATAATCAACAACCATCGATTAAGTTGTCCGAATATCTAGAGGCTTTAGGTTTTGATATGGTTCGTTTTAAAACGGGAACGCCACCGCGCGTAAATAGTCATTCAATTGATTATAGTAAAACAGAAATACAACCAGGTGATGATGTACCGAGAGCATTCTCATATGAAACGACTAAATATATTACAGAACAACTGCCATGTTGGTTAACATACACGAACGAAAAAACGCATACGCTCATCGACAATAACCTACATCGTTCTCCGATGTATTCTGGTATGATCAAAGGGACAGGTCCTCGTTATTGTCCGTCAATTGAGGATAAGGTGGTTCGTTTTAATGACAAACCAAGACATCAAATCTTCCTTGAACCAGAGGGAAGAAACACGCAAGAAGTTTATGTACAGGGGTTATCAACTAGTTTACCTGAAGATGTACAACAAGACATTTTGCGGACGATTCCAGGTTTAGAAAATGTGCAAATGATGAGAGCTGGTTATGCAATTGAATATGATTCCATTGTACCGACGCAATTATGGCCAACATTGGAAACGAAAAAAGTGAAAAACCTTTATACTGCCGGCCAGATAAATGGGACATCCGGATATGAAGAAGCAGCCGGTCAAGGTCTAATGGCAGGGATGAATGCAGCGCTTGATTCACTTGGTAGAGAGCAAGTGATCTTAAGTCGCTCTGATGGCTATATCGGGGTCCTTATTGATGATTTAGTAACAAAGGGGACGAACGAACCTTATCGTTTATTAACTTCTAGAGCGGAGTACCGTCTATTATTACGCCATGACAATGCGGATCTTCGTTTAACAGAAGTAGGTTATAAAGTGGGCATGATTAGTGAGGAACGTTATCAAAAATTCTTGTCTAAAAAACAGCAAATTGAAGAAGAAAAAATGCGTTTAAAGAAGATTATTTTAAAACCGAATGCTGAGGTTCAAGGTTTAATTCAATCCCTAGGTGGAAGTGAATTAAAAGATGGGATACGTGCAAGTGATTTATTAAAAAGACCAGAAATGTCTTATACTCATATTGAACAGCTCGCTAAAGCAACGAGTGAGTTAGATGATGATGTAAAAGAACAAGTAGAAATACAGATTAAGTATGAGGGCTATATTGAAAAATCACTACAACAAGTAGACAGACTGAAAAAAATGGAAAACAAAAAAATTCCAGATCAAATCGATTATGATGATATCAATGGGCTTGCGTCTGAAGCACGTCAAAAATTGAAATCAGTGCGTCCTCTATCTTTAGCACAAGCATCTCGTATTTCTGGTGTAAACCCAGCAGATATTTCTATTCTACTCGTTTATTTAGAACAAGGAAGAATTGCGAAAGTGGCTAATGAATAAGAGAGGATTGAACGCATGAATACAGAACAATTTGTTCATTTGCTTGAGGAGAAGGGAATTTCCCTCTCCAAGCAGCAAATGGAACAGTATGAATTGTACTATTCGACGCTTGTTGAATGGAATGAAAAAATGAACTTAACGGCCATTACAGAAAAAGATGAAGTATATTTAAAGCATTTTTATGACAGCATCTCAGCTGCCTTTTATTACGATTTCAACCAGCCGTTAAAGGTATGTGATGTTGGAGCTGGAGCTGGTTTTCCAAGTATCCCTTTAAAAATTGCCTTTCCTCAAATACAAGTGACCATCGTTGATTCATTAAACAAACGGATTGGTTTTTTAAATCATTTAGCTGAAAAACTTGGATTAGATCATGTCGAATTTGTACATGATCGCGCGGAGACGTTTGGCAAAAACAAAAAATACCGCGAAAGCTTTGATCTTGTCACAGCTAGGGCGGTAGCAAGATTGTCAGTACTGAGTGAATTATGCTTGCCCTTAGTCAAAGTCGGTGGTACCTTTTTAGCTATGAAAGGTGCAGGGGCTGAACAAGAACTAGATAAAGCAAACAAAGCGATAACAACCTTTGGTGGTAAACTGATAGATTCACACACTTTCACATTACCAGAAGAAGAAAGTGAAAGAAACATTCTAGTAATTAAGAAAGAAAAATCTACCCCTAATAAATATCCAAGAAAGCCGGGAACGCCTAATAAATCACCGATTGAATCGTGAATTTGAGCGTATATGGTTTTTTATATCACTATAAATTGATAGACAATCGCAGGAATTGTCTACTTTGTAGAGAATAGGTTATAGGGAGTTTCGTAAAGGTGGTGCAGGGTGATGAAGCATTCTTTCTCACGCCTTTTTGGCCTAGGCGAAAAGGAAAAAACAAATGAAGACAAGCTAGACGAACAAGCAGATATGGAAATGGAAGAGGCAGAGACAGAGACATTAGCAAGCCAGGAAGAGGTAAAGAAGATCCCTATCGATCAAATCGTTCCTAACCGTTTTCAGCCTCGGACAATATTTGATGATGAGAAAATAGAAGAGCTTTCTCGTACAATTCATATTCACGGTATTATTCAGCCAATTGTCGTTAGAGAATACGGTGACAATCAATTTGAAATTATTGCAGGTGAGCGTCGCTGGCGTGCAATGAATAAATTGGGTTGGGAAGAAGTTCCCGCCATTGTCAAGAATATGAGTGATACAGAAACGGCCTCAATTGCGCTTATTGAAAACTTGCAGCGTGAAGAGCTTTCGCCTATTGAAGAAGCCGTTGCTTATGGAAAGCTACTAGAGTTACATAACTTAACACAGGAAGCATTGGCACAACGTCTAGGAAAAGGGCAATCAACAGTAGCCAATAAATTAAGGTTGTTGAAATTACCAGAAGAAGTACAAGAAGCCCTTTTAAGAAAAGAAATAACAGAACGACATGCAAGGGCACTTATTCCTTTAAAAAGCCACGAGAAGCAAGTTAGCTTATTAGCTGAAGTTGTTGAAAAACAGCTAAATGTAAAGCAAACAGAGGACCGAGTGGTAAAGCTATTAGAAAAAGATCAACCAAAGGCAAAACCAAGAAGAAAAGCATTTAGTAAAGATATGCGTATTGCTGTCAACACGATTCGCCAATCGCTTTCAATGGTTTCTGATAGTGGCATAAACTTAGATTCACAAGAAGAAGAATTTGATGAATTCTATCAAATAACAATCAAAATTCCAAAAAAGAAAAAATAAATGACCTAGCCAATCTCAAATCAACTTTTGCGAGATATGGCTCTTTTTTTATCCAGAAAATAGCATCTGGAAGATTTTCTTATTTTTCTTAAAATAATTATTCTTCCCCTCACGTTCATGATAAAATAGATTCGTGCGTTCGAAAAAAGTGAATGCGTACTAAAACAATGATGTCTTTAATAGGGGTTTTTAATAGATTACATACGTAGAAAAACAAACATGTGAAGAAAGCAGGTGAGTTCAGGTGGGGAAAACGATTGCTTTAGCTAACCAAAAGGGTGGCGTAGGAAAAACAACAACAGCAGTGAACTTAGGTGCATGTCTAGCTTCTATGGGCAAAAAGGTGTTGCTTGTAGATATAGACCCACAAGGTAATGCAACGAGCGGTATTGGTATTGAGAAGGCAGAAGTGGATTATTGCATTTATGATGTATTAGTAGACGATTTAGAAGCAAGTAAAGCCATCAAACCAACAATTGTAGAGAAACTGCATATAATACCTGCTACGATTCAACTAGCAGGAGCGGAAATTGAACTTGTACCAACAATATCAAGAGAAGTTCGGTTAAAAAGAGCTTTAGAAGACGTGAAGGAAAACTATGATTATATTATTATCGATTGTCCTCCATCACTAGGATTACTAACGCTCAATTCTTTAACAGCATCTGACGCCGTATTAATTCCTGTACAATGTGAATATTATGCGCTTGAAGGATTAAGTCAACTGTTAAATACGGTGAGACTTGTGCAAAAACATTTAAATCAAGATCTTCGTATTGAGGGCGTTTTGTTAACAATGTTGGATGCAAGAACGAATTTAGGTATTCAAGTCATTGAAGAAGTGAAAAAGTACTTTCAAGATAAAGTGTATCGCACGGTGATTCCTAGAAATGTACGTTTAAGTGAAGCACCAAGTCATGGGGAGCCAATTATCACATACGATCCAAAGTCTCGCGGAGCAGAAGTATACTTAGACTTAGCAAAGGAAGTGTTAACAAATGGCTAAGGGGTTAGGTAAAGGGCTTAATGCCTTCTTTACGAATGTGGACAAAGAAAGTGAAGAAATAATTGAAGAAATCAAACTTAAGGAAATACGTCCTAATCCGTATCAACCGCGAAAAATCTTCACAAAAGAGAGTATAGAAGAGCTAAAACAATCGATTCTCACACACGGAATCCTCCAACCAATTATTGTTCGTAAAAGTATTAAAGGTTATGAAATTGTTGTTGGTGAAAGAAGGTATCGGGCAGCAAAAGAGGCAAATATGCAGACGATGCCAGTCATTATTCGCGATCTATCAGAACAACAAATGATGGAATTAGCTATATTAGAAAACCTTCAAAGGGAAGATTTAACGCCGATTGAAGAAGGCGCAGCTTATCAATTATTAATTGAAAAACTAAAAATCACACAAGAGGAATTGGCTAAGAGATTAGGAAAAAGCCGACCGCATATTGCTAATCATATTCGCTTGCTTTCACTGCCAGCTAAAGTACAAGAGATGATTGCTGATGGAAAATTAACGATGGGTCATGGTAGGACGCTGTTAGGGTTAAAGAAAAAATCCCTTATGGATACGGTAGTAGAAAAAGTGTTAAAAGACTCTTTAAATGTAAGGCAGTTAGAACAATGGATCGGGCAATTAAACAAAAAAGTTCCACGTGAAACAAAGAAGAAGGAAAATAAAGATGTGTTTATTCAATCACATGAATCTTCGCTTAGAGAAAGGTTCGGCACGAACGTTCATATTAAAAAAGGAAAAAAGAAAGGGAAAATAGAAATCGAATTCTTTTCTAACGACGATTTGGAGCGAATACTGGATCTTTTAGATCAGCAAAAAGAATCCATCTAGCCGCTTAGTCGTTTGCTAGATAGACATCATGAAAAGATAGAAAGTATATTTGGGTAGCTCTAATGTTTTTATTAGGTACAGTAGTCAATTCACTATTAATTATTGTCGGTACATTAATCGGTAAGTTCCTTAATCGTATCCCTGAAAAAATGAAAGATACAGTGATGCAAGCTATTGGCTTGGCAGTAATGGTACTTGGTTTACAGATGGGGCTTAAGAGTGAAAACTTCTTAGTGGTCATTCTTAGCCTCGTTTTTGGGGCGATGCTTGGAGAATGGTTAAAATTAGAAGATAGACTCAATCAAGTCGGTATTCTATTAGAAAATAAAATTGGATCCAATCATCAAGGTAGCATCTCTCAGGGATTTGTCACAGCAACATTAATTTTTGTTATTGGTGCAATGGGTGTCATCGGTGCGTTAGATAGTGGGATCCGTGGAGATCATTCGGTCTTATATACAAAATCAATTATAGATGGCTTCACGGCTCTAATCTTAACGACCACTTTAGGTATCGGTGTCATATTCTCAGCCATCCCAGTCTTTATCTATCAAGGATTGATTGCGTTATTTGCGACACAAATTGATAAATGGATTCCCCAAGCGTGGATGGACAGCTTTATTCTAGAAATGACAGCTACAGGCGGCTTAATGATTTTTGCTATCGGCTTAAACTTAATGGGCTTAACAAAAATCAGGGTAGCAAATCTCTTACCGGGTATTTTTGTCACCGCCCTTGTCGTTTCTTTCTATTACTTCTTTTAATTTAGGTAACGAACAATCCTTGATAGGCATGGATTGTTCGTTTTTTCTTTGGTTTCAAGTCTTCATACAGGGGTTGAATGAGATATTCGAGAGATTCATGGGCAAAAGCAGTTAGACTACACAACTTTCCTTTCTTCATCATGGTTTAATGCATTTCAGCCTCATCAAATCAGATTTCCAAAATGTCTTTATTTATGTCGATTCCAAAGAAAATACGCGGCGATTTGCGTCTGGAAAAACGAAAATCGTCACGTATCGGTAGCTCGTATTTATTGTCAGTCGGAAACTCTTGTGTCACATTATAAAGTCTGTTCTTTACCCCAGTCGATAGGGATAAATTTTGCTTTTTCCATCATCGTTACTTCGTGGATGCCATTGGCAATGGTTTTGGCCATATTCATGACTAAGCTCAGTCTTGTATTTTGTAATACCATAAACTCCATAAACCCGCTCACATTGACGATGCCAGCGATATGTATATCACCAACTTCAGGTAAATCCTTATTTACTCCAGCACCTGGTTTAACAGGACCATCAGCAATTTGAATAATCCCCACACTTTTTACACGCCCTAAGCAGGCATCAATGCCGATAATAAAAGCATTAGGAAATTGTTCTTCAATATATGACAGTTTTTCAGATAGATTTACTGCATGAATAGGGTCTTCTAATGTGCCGAATACATGAAGGTTAGGAATAGATCGTTCTTTTAATAAGGTTCCAACTAATGGACCGAGCGAATCACCGGTAGAGCGGTCCGTACCGATACAAATAAGGACGAATGGTCTTTCTTGTATATTACTCGGGAGAAACTGCTTGATTTCATGAGCAAGTTTATTAGTAGCACTTTGTTCATCGTGTGGAATCCGAGAGGTTAATTTAGGTTTCTTATCAAAAATACGTGGATAAAAATTCATCAAGCGTCACTCCTTCAATGTCACTCTATAGAAAAGAGCGCTTTACTTTCTTTTTTAGCGATTGAATTGAATAGTAGTAATAGTATACGGAATATTCACTCATTCTATACGTGATTAGGACACGAAATATATTTTCCTCTGATGTTTATTGGAAATATATTAGTAGGACAAGGTATAATAGTGAAATAGAAGTGAAGAAAAGGGTGATGAAATTGGAAGAAAAACAATTTGATCTTAATAATATTGTTGAGATGAAAAAGGCTCACCCATGTGGAGCAAATCGATGGAAAATTATACGTATGGGCGCGGATATTCGCATTAAATGTGAAGGTTGCGGTCATAGTGTAATGATTCCAAGAAGAGAATTTACAAGAAAACTAAAAAAAGTATTGGCGTAATCAATGGTAAAGGTTATCTTTACCATTTTTTTCGATAAGAAAATGTGATTTTTTCAATGAGTTTTCATGTCTAGCTCCAGGTGCCATCCGGCTCTATGGTCTAGGCCAATCCGTCAAACAGGTTAAAGAACAATCTTTCCACCGGCTCATCTTATGCTTGTAGCCGATAGACGGGCGCCTTGCGCTTTTCTTAAAACGCTTAGTGAACTTGCTTATTTTTATACAAATCTCTATAATTGTTAAAGGCTTGTATAAAAATCGATTAATAATTTTTCTTAGATAGATTAAATGATTAGGAGTGACCTAAATGGCATTAACAGCTGGAATTGTCGGTTTGCCGAACGTTGGTAAATCCACCTTATTTAATGCAATAACTCAAGCGGGTGCTGAATCAGCGAACTACCCGTTTTGTACGATAGATCCTAATGTCGGTATTGTTGAAGTACCGGATGAAAGATTAGCGAAGTTAACCGAACTTGTTCAACCAAAGAAAACGGTACCTACCGCTTTTGAATTTACAGACATTGCTGGAATTGTTAAAGGGGCAAGTAAAGGTGAAGGACTTGGTAATAAGTTTCTTTCACATATCCGTGAAGTTGACGCGATTTGCCAAGTGGTTCGTTGTTTTGCTGACGATAATATTACCCACGTATCAGGAAAAGTGAATCCGATTGATGATATCGAAACAATCAACTTGGAACTGATTTTAGCTGACTTAGAATCCGTTGAAAAACGCATTGTACGTGTAAGTAAGCTTGCGAAACAAAAAGATAAGGAATCTGTTTTTGAATTAGAAATCCTTGAAAAATTAAAAGAAGCTTTCGAAGCAGATCAACCTGCAAGAACAGTAGAATTTACAGAAGAACAAATGAAATTGGTTAAAGGGTTACACTTACTAACGATTAAACCAATGCTTTATGTAGCGAATGTTGGTGAAGATGATGTGGCTGATCCTTCTACTAATGAATACGTTCAAAAAGTAAAAGAATTTGCATCCGCAGATAATGCAGAAGTGATTGTCATTTGTGCAAAAATCGAATCAGAAATTGCTGAGCTTGAAGGAGAAGAGAAGGAAATGTTCCTTGAAGAGCTTGGTATTGAAGAATCAGGTTTAGATCAATTGATTAAAGCATCGTACAGCTTACTTGGCTTAGCTACTTACTTTACAGCTGGCGTACAAGAAGTACGTGCTTGGACTTTCCGTAAAGGAATGAAAGCACCACAATGTGCCGGTGTCATCCATAGTGACTTCGAAAAAGGCTTCATACGTGCTGAAACAGTTTCCTACGACGACCTAGTCGTTGCTGGCAATATGAATGCAGCGAAAGAAGCTGGGAAAGTTCGCTTAGAAGGAAAAGAATACATCGTTCAAGACGGAGATGTTATGCACTTCCGATTTAACGTTTGATAAAATCCCCAATGAATTCTTGTAATAAAGGATTTATTGGGGTTTTTCTATAGAGTTACAGAGGCGTATCGTCATAATGCTTTAACCGCAAAAAATATTTCATCCTATTCGTTTTTTTCTTTTTATGTTTCGTCTATCTGTTTTTCCTTTTGAGGCAATTGCATATTGATCAAACGTATGATATACTTTTACCTTGTGAGTAATGAATAATTGCTCCTTGCCCTCACACGGGCCGTTTAGACCAAAAGGAGGTGAAAGTGATGAAAAAGTACGAAGTTATGTACATCATCCGTCCAAACATTGAAGATGAGGCAAAGAAATCTGTAGTTGAGCGTTTCGACGCAATCCTTACTGATAACGGTGCTGAAATCAACGAGTCAAAAGACTGGGGTAAGCGTCGTTTAGCTTACGAAATCAATGATTTCCGTGATGGATACTACCAATTAGTAAACATTAATGCTGATTCTAAAGCAGTTGATGAGTTCACTCGTCTTGCAAAAATCAGTGAAGATATTATCAGATACATCGTTGTTAAAGACGAGAAATAATAAATATGCTTAATTTTATCGAAAGGAGTTGATTCTGATGATGAATCGTGTAGTTCTAGTGGGGCGTTTAACGAAAGACCCAGAATTACGTTATACACCGAATGGAGTAGCAGTGGCTACTTTTACTCTTGCTGTGAATCGTACATTTACGAATCAAAATGGAGACAGAGAAGCGGATTTCATTAATTGCGTTGTTTGGAGAAAGCCTGCTGAAAACGTAGCGAACTTCCTTAAAAAAGGAAGCCTAGCTGGTGTCGATGGACGCTTGCAAACACGTAATTACGAAGGACAAGATGGCAAACGTGTATATGTGACTGAAGTTCAGGCAGAAAGCGTACAGTTTCTTGAACCAAGAAATGCTGCAGGCTCACAAGGTGGCTCGAATCAATATGGTGGCCAGAGAGATGATTATTCTTATGGTGGCAACAATAATCAGAATCAACGACCATATGATAATAACCGCAGCAACCAAGGCCAAACTCGTGTAGATCAAGATCCATTCGCTAATAACGGTCAAATCGATATTTCCGATGACGATCTTCCGTTCTAAACCAATAAGGCTTTGAAAAAATAATAGGAAAAGGAGTGACAAAACATGGCTGGTGGACGCAGAGGAGGACGTGCGAAACGTCGTAAAGTTTGCTATTTTACTGCAAACGGAATCACTCACATCGATTATAAAGATGTAGATCTTCTAAAAAAATTCATCTCTGAACGTGGTAAAATTTTACCTCGTCGTGTAACAGGCACAAACGCTAAATACCAACGTAAATTAACGATTGCTATTAAGCGTTCTCGCCAAATGGCATTACTTCCATTCGTTTCAGGTGAATAATAAGTAAATGTTCGAACACAGTAGGCTTCGCGCCTACTGTGTTTTTTAGGTTTAATTTAGTTTGAACACATGTTTCAAACGAGTCGGAAACCTGGCGAAGCGTAGAAATTTGATGGGATTCGGGTGGAAAAGAGTCAAAAAATGGGCGCGGGGTAGAAATTTGATAGGATTTAGGTAGAAACGCGTCAAAAAATGGGAGCAGGGTAGAAATTTAATAGGATTCAGGAGGAAGTGAGTTAAACACATGACCAAGAGCAGAAATTTGATAGGATTCAGGTGGAAACGCGTCAAAAACCTGACCAAGGTTAAAAATTTGATAGGATTCGGTCAGAAACGTGTCAAAAATTGCCCCAAAGTAAAAAATCTGATTGGATTAGATCGAAAACAATTGGAAGATAGCTGTGTAAACACAGTTAGCCCTCATTATTTGCAACGGTTAGAATCACACCCCCTTTTATTTCCGCTCCTTGTGCCCATATAGAGTCTCCTAAGAATCAATCCGATGGTCGACACTCCCTGAGTTGAGGTTATCCACACTCTAAATAATTAGAATATTTAAAAATATACCTTGCATTCTAAAAAGTTAGAACGTATTATTAATCTAGAACATACAATACAATTAGATAGGGGAGATGAAAATGACATCTTTTGAATGGAAGTCCATGAATATTGATATACATCAACAAAAACTGATCTCTAATCCGTTGCGAATGAAAATTATCTTTTTACTGTCGGAACGCGCGCTCACAGCGAAGCAAGTAGCAGATGAGTTGGGGAAATCAGCAGGTAGTATCCATTACCATATTCAGCAACTTTATAAGGGTAACATTTTAGAGATTGAATCAACGAAGGAGTACAAAGGAATTATCGAAAAGTATTACCGAGCGAAGGCTAATCAATTTCATCTTAATCAAACAGGTGCGAATGTTGAGGATAAAGGAAAAAGTACAAGAGGAACAACTTTATCTTTAACCAAAGAAGAGCTGCAATTATTCCAAGATGAGGTAGATGAGCTGTTTTTGAAGTATTTTAAAAAGACGGTTAAACCTGATGAGCAGACAAAAAATCGTGATACTTATGAAGTGAATTGCTCGTTTAAGAAACTACCGAAAGAGGGGGAAAGTTAAATGCCATCGTCAGCAGCCATAAAAAAGAATTTGGTGCTGTTTCTCTTAGCGAAAGTAGTGATTGTGTTTGGGTCATCTATCTATAGTTTCGCGATAGGATTATATGTTCTTGCGGTTACGGGTTCGGCCGTCAACTTTTCGATTACCCTCTTACTTACTATTCTACCTCGTATTATACTCGCCCCACTTGCTGGGACATTGAGCGACCGATGGAACCGTAAAAGAATCATTATTACAACCAATTTTGCTTGTGCCCTTTGGATTGCCGTTATTTGTGGTTTGTTTATTTTTGTCACACAAGACATTTGGCTACTTTATTTAGCGACATGCGTACTCAGTATCATCAATACCTTCTATTCTTCAGCAGTGATGTCCTCCATATACAATATGGTCGGTCCAGATTTCTTACAAAAAGCAATGTCTCTCAATCAAGCCGTGGCCTCCTTCTCCGTTATATTAGGGCCAATACTTGGAGGCATCCTTTTCGGACTATTACCTCTCTCAAGCTTCATGTTGATCAACATATGTGGATTTTTCCTTTCCGGTATAGCCAGTCTTTTTATTAACTATTACTTATTTGTCGAAAAAACAGAAAAACAGCAAGTAGGAACGATTCAGACCGAGTTAAGAGCAGGTCTATCCTATGTAAAAAAACAAACCTTGCTTCGCCAATTAATCTTTATGTCTATATGGGTGAATTTTTGGTTTGCAGTTTTTCCCGTAGCACTACCTTATCTCGTTCTTACGATTCGCCAAATGCCAACTTATCAATTTGGTCTTATTGAGGGTAGCTTTGCTGTGGGCATGTTAGTCATGAGTACGATTCTGTCGTTAAAAGCAGAGATGAAAAATAAATCATTCAGTATTGGAATTGGTATGGTGTGCTTAGGAATATTGTTAATGTTAATAGGAATGCCACAACTGATAGAGATTTCTAATCAAGTGGTCTTCGTTTATTTAATAGGGATCGTGCTACTCCTAGCGGCAGCAATCATGATTATTAATATTCCAGTGATGGTACTCATTCAAAAAAGTACAAAAGATGAATATCGTGGTAGAGTGATGGCCATACTCGAAACAGGTGCGAGTGCAGCAACACCTTTAGGGTATATCCTATTTGGTTTATTTCTTGAATGGTGGCCGATATGGGTGATCATGCTCGTTTCAGGAGGCAGTATTATTTGTATGATTCTTTATCATACAAGAAATAAACAGTTTTTTAACCTATTAAAACAAACTGACCAAACCAAGGTCGTTTCAACCGAAGCATAAAAGGGAAAATCGTAATGAGAACCTTCTAGAATGATTGAACCTTCATTCTTGGAGGTTTTTTGCATGATTGCCTGTTTTCTTGATAGATAAGGATGATTTGGTTATGAAAGAATATATTTACACGAAATGAAGCATTCATTCAGTTGAATACCTATCCATGAGTGTATACAATAATAGATGCGGGCTTGTGCCCAATTTGAGAGGTGAATCTATTTGAAAAATGTACATAAACTTACTGAAGGGGCAGTTTTATTAGCTGCTTTTGCTGTGTTACTATTGATGTCCCTTTATTTGCCGATTATCGGAACAATTGTCACTTTCGGCTTACCGGTTCCTTTTATGTTATTTGCCGCTAAAAATAAGCGAAGTGATGCGGCTATCTTTTTTGTTGCGGCTATTTTGATTTCATTCATTGTTGGAACCATTACAGCCATTCCATTAACCCTTATCTTTGGCTTAACAGGGTTAGTGATTGGAGAGTTAATTAAGCTGAAGAAAGAACGGACAGCGATGTTGCTCGGTGGTTCTTTAGCGTTTTTAGCGATGTTTTTACTCGTTTTTGCTGGCATGAACGTGCTATTGAATATCAATTTTGTTGAGGAACTAAAAGTAGTTCTTGAGCAATCAATGGATATGACAAAAAACATGTTATCTACGATAGATAATAATGAAGCAGAACAAATTATCGAGCAGTTAGAAGCGACAATTACTGCATTAGAGACATTACTTCCAAGTCTCCTTGTGCTTTCTTCTGCAATGTATGTATTTATTATTCAGCTGATTGGTGTACCCATTGTCAGGAGATTTGGTATTGAAGTGAAAAAATGGCGCTCATTTGCCGATATCAGTTTCCCGAAAAGTATTTTATGGTATTATTTATTAACCATCCTTGCCCAATTTGTCATGAGACCAGAGGAAGGTTCTTTTACAACGATGGCCATTATGAATCTCCTTTTCGTTTTACAGCTAATTATGGTGATTCAAGGGCTCGCCTTTATCTTCTTCTATAGCAGATTAAAGAATTGGCCAAAGATTGTGCCCATTGCCATCCTCATATTTACCTTTTTAATGCCAATCTTCCTTTATATTGTGAGGATATTAGGTATAATTGATATAGGATTTGATTTAAGAAAACGATTAGATAATAGGGATGCATAACACTACTGTTTAGGAGTTGAAAACATGCCCTCGTATTTAGAAAAGAAAACGATGCGTTATTGCCTGTTTGCTTTAATTGGTGTAACCGTCGTTCTTCTAGCGATTATGGCGTTGTACAATTGGATATTGAGTCTCGTTGCGCTCCTCCTTTTCGGCATTCCTTTCTACCTATTATTTAAGTTTGATTATGAGCAGAGGAAGGAAACAGAGGAGTACATATCGACCTTATCTTACCGTGTGAAAAAGGTAGGGGAAGAAGCATTAATGGAGATGCCAATTGGAATTATGCTGATTAATGATGAGTATTATATCGATTGGACGAATCCTTATATGGCATCATGCTTTGGGGAAGATACATTGGTAGGGAGATCACTTTATGATGTGGCAGATGCCTTAATCCCTATCATTAAGAAAGAGATTGAATCAGAAACCATTACGCTAACAGATCGCAAATTTCGTGTGGTACATAAGCCTGATGAACGTCTGCTTTATTTCTTTGATGTAACTGAGCAAACACAGATTGAAAAATTATACGAAGATGAACGTACCGTTATTGCTATTATCTTTTTAGATAATTATGATGATTTAACACAAGGAATGGATGACCAGACAAGAAGTAGTTTGAATAATCTTGTCACCTCTATTCTGAATAAATGGGCCATGGAAAATGGCGTTTTCTTTAAGCGTGTATCTTCAGAGCGGTTTATTGCCGTCTTTAACGAAAGTATTTTGGACCAATTCGAGAAAAGTAAATTCACCATTCTTGATTTTGTCAGAGAAACGACGGCAAAACAAAATGTGCCACTCACATTAAGTATAGGTGTCGGAGCAGGGGTTTCCGATTTGCCAGAACTAGGTGTCTTAGCTCAGTCTAGTTTAGACCTTGCTCTCGGTAGAGGTGGTGACCAGGTAGCAATTAAACAGCCAAATGGTAAAGTGAAATTTTTCGGAGGGAAGACGAACCCCGTCGAGAAACGAACGAGGGTGCGGGCACGCGTTATTTCTCACGCTTTAAAGGAATTAGTCTCTGAAAGTGATAAAGTCATCGTCATGGGTCATAAACGACCGGATATGGACGCAATTGGTGCTGCCATTGGTATTCAGAAGGTAGCAGAGATGAACCATCGTGATGGCTATATTGTCGTTAATAAAGACGAATTTGATCAAAGCGTAAATCGTTTAATGGGTGAGATAGAGAAAAAAGAAGAGCTTTATGCGAAATTCATCACGCCAGATCAAGCGTTAGAGATGGCAACTGACGATACTTTACTTGTTGTTGTTGATACCCATAAGCCTTCTATGGTGATAGAAGAGCGATTGCTTGCTAAAATAGAAGATGTAGTTGTGATTGATCATCATCGTCGCGGCGAAGATTTTATTAAAAATCCGCTGCTTGTTTATATGGAGCCTTATGCCTCTTCGACAGCAGAATTAGTGACGGAATTGCTAGAATATCAACCGAAGAATCGTAAAATTGATATGCTTGAGGCGACTGCACTACTCGCTGGAATCATCGTTGATACGAAGAGCTTTACGTTAAGAACAGGCGCCAGAACCTTTGATGCAGCATCTTATTTAAGAGGACAAGGAGCGGATACAGTCCTTGTGCAACGATTCTTGAAAGAAGATGTCGACACGTATATTAAACGGGCGAAAATCATTGAAACGGTAGAATTTTACCGAAATGGCCTCGCCATTGCTAAAGGTGCTGAGGACGATATATACGACCAAGTGTTAATTGCACAAGCAGCTGATACATTACTGGCAATGGACGGTGTGACAGCTTCATTCGTCATTTCTTATCGTGCTGATGAAATGATTGGTGTGAGTGCTCGCTCATTAGGTGATATTAACGTACAGGTCATTATGGAGGCGCTAGAAGGGGGCGGCCATTTGACAAATGCTGCTACTCAATTAGATGATGTCTCAATCAATGATGTGGAAGGTAAATTAAAAGAAGCAATTGATGAGTATTTAGAAGGGAGAAAAGAAGAATGAAAGTCATTTTCTTAAAAGATGTTAAAGGAAAAGGGAAAAAAGGTGAAGTGAAGAACGTAGCAGACGGCTATGCACATAACTTTTTAATTAAACAAGGACTCGCTGTAGAAGCAAATAACTCAAATGTGAGTTCATTGAATGCACAAAAAAAGAAAGAAGAAAAAGAAGCAGCAGCTGAGTTAGAAGAAGCGAAGCAATTAAAAGAAACATTGGAGAAGTTGACACTCGAATTTTCAACAAAAGCTGGAGAGGGCGGTCGTCTATTCGGTTCGATTACAAGCAAGCAAATTGCTGAAGAATTAAAGAAGGCGCATGATATTAAAATCGACAAGCGCAAAATCGAATTAAGTGACGCCATTCGTACTTTAGGATACACAAAAGTACCGGTTAAACTGCACACAGAAGTATCTGCTACGTTAAATGTACATGTAAAAGAAGCCAATTAAAGAATTTAACAACGCATCAAAAGAATTCATGGTAAAATAATAGAGTGAAAAAATGTGATCGGTGAAGGCTGATCACATTTTTGTCATCTAACGTGTTTAAAATGTGTCAGTATGAGGGGGTTCTATTTGTTTTGAGTGAATTATTTGCTGATCGTCTCCCTCCGCAAAACATAGAGGCTGAACAAGCTGTTCTAGGCGCAATCTTTCTGGAGCCTTCCTCGTTAACAATGGCTTCAGAACTATTAATTCCTGAAGATTTCTATAGAGCGGCTCATCAAAGAATCTTTAATGTCATGCTGAAACTAAATGACAAGGGAGAAGCCGTTGATTTAGTAACAGTAACAGAAGAATTGAACGCAGCCAAAATGTTAGAGGATACAGGCGGAGTAACTTATTTAAGTGAATTAGCTGCATCTGTTCCAACAGCAGCAAATATAGAATATTATGCTAAGATAGTAGAAGAAAAATCGATCTTACGTAGACTTATCCGTACGGCAACAGACATTGCCCAAGATGGATATACGAGAGAAGATGAAGTAGAATCACTACTTGGCGAAGCAGAAAAAAATATATTAGAAGTATCGCAACGTAAAAATGCAGGGGCTTTCCACAATATTAAAGATGTGCTTGTTCGTACGTATGATAATATCGAGGTCATGCATAATCGTAAAGGTGATATCACTGGAATAGCGACTGGGTTTGCTGAGCTTGATCATATGACAGCAGGCTTTCAGCGCAATGATTTAATTATCGTTGGCGCTAGACCTTCCGTTGGTAAAACAGCTTTTGCCTTAAATATCGCGCAAAACGTTGCCGTAAAAACACAAGAAAATGTTGCGATATTTAGTTTGGAGATGGGTGCTGAACAACTCGTTATGCGTATGCTTTGTGCGGAAGGAAATATCGATGCACAACGTCTCAGAACAGGTTCTTTAACCGATGATGATTGGGGCAAGCTGACGATGGCGATGGGGAGCCTATCGAATGCTGGCATTTTTATTGATGATACGCCTGGTGTTAGAATCACTGAAATTCGTTCAAAATGTCGCCGCTTGAAGCAGGAACATGGCTTAGGCATGATTCTCATTGACTATTTGCAGCTTATTTTAGGTAGCGGCCGTTCTGGTGAAAACCGTCAGCAAGAAGTCTCTGAAATCTCTCGTTCCCTAAAAGCACTTGCGAGGGAACTGCAAGTACCTGTTATTGCCTTATCTCAGCTATCCCGTGGCGTTGAGCAACGACAAGATAAACGTCCAATGATGTCTGATATACGTGAATCAGGAAGTATTGAGCAGGATGCTGATATCGTTGCCTTCTTATATCGTGATGATTATTATGACAAAGAGTCCGAAGACAAAAACATCATCGAAATCATCATCGCTAAACAACGTAACGGCCCGGTTGGTACCGTCCAGCTCGCCTTCGTCAAAGAATATAATAAATTCGTCAACCTAGAAAAAAGATTTGACGATTCATTTGCTCCGCCTGGGGCATAAAGAGGGAAACAGCATTTGGCTGGTTCCCTCTTTTTTAATGGAAGTCGCGGCAAATGGGTAAATATAAAAGGAGCGGTGAGATTGCACATGTTTTGAGATAGATATTGGTGAAAATGGTGGAGTGGAAGTGGTTTGGGGGGGAATTATAAAGATAACGGGGCAGAAGTGAATTGCTCGTACATCAAAAGGAAAAACACAAACATAGCCGAGCAAAAATAATCCCCCATATATTTAATAAAAATCAATGTCATATAAGATCAACAGTACAAAAACCACCTAACCGTCGTTTTATTTTCGTATATTTACTAACAGAGTTTAATAACTGAGAAGCAGTAAAAACAGGTGTCATCCAACCCTTGATGCAAGAATTACTCAATTGTTTCACGAACGTATTTTTCGATATATGAATAAAATGTTCGTGTTTTATTGACTTTATCATAATAAAATTGTAAAATTAGTTTGTTTGATAAGGGAAAAAGAAACCTCGGAGGTGCATTCGTAATGTCATCAGTAGTTGTTGTAGGAACACAATGGGGAGACGAAGGTAAAGGGAAAATCACGGATTTTCTATCAGAGAATGCGGAAGTGATCGCAAGATATCAAGGCGGTAATAACGCTGGACATACAATTAAATTTAACGGTGAAACGTATAAATTGCATTTAATTCCATCAGGTATTTTTTATAGTGATAAAATTTGTGTCATTGGTAACGGAATGGTCGTTGATCCTAAAGCATTGGTACAAGAATTGGCTTACTTACATGAAAAAGGCGTGACAACAGATAATTTACGTATTAGTAACCGCGCCCATGTCATTTTACCTTACCACTTAAAATTAGATGAGGTAGAAGAGAACAGCAAAGGCGATAACAAAATTGGTACAACGAAAAAAGGAATCGGACCTGCTTATATGGATAAAGCCGCTCGTGTTGGAATCCGTATCGCAGATTTATTAGATAAAGAAGTATTTGAAGAGAAGCTTGCTCGTAACTTAGCGGATAAAAACCGTTTACTTGAAAGAATTTATGAAACAGAAGGCTTCAAAATCGAAGACATCCTGGAAGAGTATTATGAGTACGGTCAACAAGTGAAGAAATATGTATGTGATACATCCGTTGTATTGAATGATTCACTTGATGATGGCCGTAGAGTATTATTTGAAGGTGCACAAGGGGTTATGCTTGATATTGATCAAGGAACATATCCATTCGTTACCTCTTCTAATCCAGTAGCTGGCGGTGTCGCAATCGGTTCTGGTGTAGGACCAACAAAAATTAAACATGTTGTTGGGGTTTCCAAAGCCTATACAACTCGTGTAGGAGATGGACCTTTCCCAACTGAATTAAATAATGAGATTGGTGATCAAATCCGCGAAGTTGGTCGTGAATATGGTACAACAACAGGTCGTCCTCGTCGTGTTGGTTGGTTTGATAGTGTCGTTGTGCGACATGCGCGTCGTGTGAGCGGAATCACAGATCTTTCACTCAATTCTATTGATGTTCTTACAGGCATTGATACTTTGAAAATCTGTACGGCTTATAGCTACAAAGGCGAAATCATTGAAGAATTCCCAGCGAGCTTAAAAGTCCTGGCTGATTGCGAACCAGTATATGAAGAGCTGCCAGGCTGGACAGAAGATATTACAGCTTGCAAATCTTTAGATGAGTTGCCAGCAAATGCACGTCACTACTTAGAGCGTGTCTCTCAATTAACAGGCATTCCATTGTCAGTATTCTCTGTTGGCCCTGACCGTACGCAAACAAATGTGGTCTTAAGCCCTTGGAGACAAAACTAAAAAATAAGCTTTTTAAGATCGTACCTTTAGAAGGTACGGTCTTTTTTTCTATGTTCCATATGATATACCTTCTACATTGTATAGGTATTTGTACAAGCCGACTTTACCTATTTTCATACATTAAATATAAAACGATGTTGGAAGGAGATAAATTGATGGATAATCCATGTAACCAACAAGCATTAGGAGATTGTTCAACGGCTGAAGGGTTAAATACAATTGCGAACGCCGCTGCTGCGCATGCGGAAGGTTTTGAAACTGTTGCAAACGGGGAGGCTTCACATGCAGAAGGATCGCATACACTTGCGGCAGGGGATGCCTCACATGCAGAAGGCTATATGACGGAAACAACAGCTAGTGCCTCGCATGCAGAAGGAAGTCAAACACAAGCAATTGGCATTGCTGCGCATGCGGAGGGCTTTGCAACACAGGCAGTCGGAGATAGTGCCCATGCGGAGGGAGTGAACACCCTTGCATCTGGAGTAACAGCCCATGCGGAGGGGGATGGATCTCAAGCAACCGGGGATGTTTCCCACGCGGAAGGGTACCAATCAACTGCACAAGGAATTGCTTCACATACAGAGGGGCAAGCAACACAAGCGATTGGACTTGGTGCGCATGCAGAAGGTTTTGAAACACAGGCAATTGGAAATGTTACTCATGCAGAAGGGTATCAAAGTGTTGCTTCAGGGGTTGCTTCGCACGCGGAAGGTTCACAAACAGAAGCCATTGGCATTGGTTCTCATACTGAAGGTTATCAAACAAGAACAATCGGTGCGACTTCTCACGCAGAAGGAGATGGAACGGTTGCTGCTGGAAACTCTGCTCATGCAGAAGGGGATCATTCAGAAGCAAGTGGCGCGTCATCTCACGCGGAAGGTTCATATACAGCAGCAAGTGGAGAGAATGCCCATGCCGAGGGTTCCCAAACAACAGCAAGTGGATTAAATGCGCATGCTGAAGGTAACCAAACGACAGCTGCAGGGGAAAATTCCCACGCTGAGGGGCAGATGACAATGGCTAATAGTATATGCACCCATGCTGAGGGGTATCAAACAGAAGCTATTACCCCATACTCACACGCAGAAGGATATCAATCAAAAACATATGGATGGTATTCCCACGCAGAGGGGTATCAAACAGAGACATATGGATGGTATTCCCATGCAGAAGGAGATAAAACAATCGCAAGGGCTGATCGTTCTCATGCGGAAGGATATCAAACAGAGGCAAGTGGTTGGTATTCGCATGCAGAAGGTGGTTTTTCAACTGCAAGTGCGAGTGGTTCGCATGCAGAAGGTATTTATACAACTGCAAGTGCTGCTTCAGCACATGCGGAAGGGTCGAGAACAAATGCAACTGGCGAAGCATCTCATACAGAAGGTATTTATAATAGTGCTAGTGGTCAAGCGGCTCATGCAGAAGGCTATGAAACGTTAGCTAGCGGTAATTATTCTCATGCTCAAGGTCGGCAAACTGTAGCAAGTGGAATTTATTCTCATGCGGAAGGATTCTATACCTCCACGGAAGGTTTTGCTGCCTCACATATTATGGGTGTGTTTGGCAATGCAGAAGAAGCCAATTCATGGTTTATTGGTAATGGCACAGGGACTAATGCCAGAGCAATTGGCGCCAAATGGCTCGCCAGCAATGGAGAAATGTACATCGACGGTGCGTCCTACAACACAGGTGGAGCCGACTTTGCAGAAATGTTTGAATCTGTGAATGGAGAAGAAATAGAAGTGGGCTACTTTGTTACCTTAGAGGGTGACAAAATCAAAAAGGCTACATCATTAGATAACTATATACTTGGGGTTACTAGCGCGACTCCGAGCATCATTGGCAATAGTGCAGGCCTTAGCTGGCATGGGCGCTACCAATTGGATGAATGGGGAAGAAGAACGTATCATGAAGTGGAGATCCTTGAAAAGAAAGATAAAGAAGGAAACGTCATAATTCCTGCTTCAACAGAGACACAACCAGTTATGAATCCAGAATGGGACACGCAAAAGACGTACATTCCAAGAGAAAAACGCCCAGAGTGGGTACCGGTTGGACTAGTGGGCCAAATTCTTGTAAGAGATGATGGCACATGTGAAGTCGATGGGTATTGTCATTCTAATGATGATGGAATTGCTACGAAGGCAACGGGTGGGTTCCGCGTCATTAAACGGACAGGGGATAACCAAGTATTAGTTTTGATCAAGCCGAATGATGATGAAAACCGAAAGTTAAAAAGAGACATAGCAGTGATAGAAGAGCTGCAAAAGCAAAGCGCTGTGACGATGCAGGAATATCGTACGCAAAAAGAAGAGAGTGACGTAAAGATGGAGGCTTTACAACAGGAAAATGCAACAATTAGTCGTGAGATAAAAGATTTAAAAAATCAATTAGCTTCTCTAATGAGTAGATTGGATGGTAATAATCATCTTTAAAAATCTAAATAAACGACTTCACTATAAAGTTGAAAAGGTGGAGTCGTCACTTTTACATAGAGTGATGTTGAGAATAGTAGAATGGTTTAGAAAGTAAAAAATTAGGGCATTGAACGTACTAAGGTGGTGGAAGAATTTGAAAATATTAAAAGGCATGTATTCATTGATCTTGTTTGTAGCAGGAGTCCTTCATTTTGTTCGGGAACGAAATTTTCGTAAGATTGTGCCGGAAACTTTACCGTTTAAAAAAGGGATTGTCCTCATTACAGGTGTGCTGGAGGTCGCATTTGCGATGTTACTTTGGGCGAAAAGAGGTCAAAGTCTAGTAGGTAAGCTGCTTTCATTCTTCATGGTGCTTGTTTTCCCAGCTAATATCAACATGGCAGTAAAAAATAATACTTTTTATAAAGGTAAAAAGATTCATCCGTTATTTTTATGGATGCGTTTACCACTACAAATCCCACTTATTTTAGGGGCAATTAAACTCACACATCTATCTACTGAAAAAAAGACTAAATGACCCATGTTATTTAGTTTTTTTCTTTTTTATAAGACAAGTTATGAGAGGATTTTAACTAGAAAAAGTTTTTCTGAAAAAATATTAAAAAAAGGAGTGTACAAAGCTATCACCCTATGATAATATAAAAAGCGTCGTCAAGAAAAGAAAACGCTTCAAATTAAAAAGCGAGCCATTAGCTCAGTTGGTAGAGCATCTGACTTTTAATCAGAGGGTCGAAGGTTCGAGTCCTTCATGGCTCACCATTTTATATTCGTATGGCCCCTTGGTCAAGCGGTTAAGACACCGCCCTTTCACGGCGGTAACACGGGTTCGAATCCCGTAGGGGTCATCTTTTTTAATAGTAGTAATCATAGGGATGCAAGCGCTCATTCTTTCATTGATTACGAATTTTATATAGATTTGGTCCGGTAGTTCAGTTGGTTAGAATGCCTGCCTGTCACGCAGGAGGTCGCGGGTTCGAGTCCCGTCCGGACCGCCATGATTCACTTGTATAGTGATCATGAAAATTGGATAAGCTGTTTTTATGGCTCAGTAGCTCAGTCGGTAGAGCAAAGGACTGAAAATCCTTGTGTCGGCGGTTCGATTCCGTCCTGAGCCATCAAAAAGGGAGTATGAATTTAATTCGTGCTCTCTTTTTTTATATTTTTCTCCTTCCTCTATTACAATCATATGACAAAATACCCCCTTTTCTATGTAGTTTTTTCCTATATTACGTCAAACTATGTCACCATAAATACAGTTTAATTACATTACCGAGACATCAAACTCGTAAAAATGACGATATGGTACATTAGTTAGGTGCAATAGTGATTAGTCTGATAGCACTAATAAGAACAAGAAGGTGTAAAGTAGTATAGGGGGAAGAACCATGAAGCAATGGAAGCAAAGACTGACTACATATACAGAACATACATCTAAGCGTGTTACACATAAATGGAAGAAAGCGGCCGCAATCGTTATGATTGGTGGTTGTTTAGCGTGGAGTGGATCCACATCAGTATTAGCAGAAGCAGAAGAGTCGGATTTGTATTATGTATATATAGGTGATCAATATGTGGGGACAGTTGATAATCCCCAAGTGATTGAAAATATAGTAGAGGATGAACTTGAAAACCAAGGGAAGTCCTATGAGGGCATACAAAAGGCGTTAGACCATGAGCTCTCCTATCTACCTGAAGATGAAGGGAAAGCCTTTAATGAAGCAAGCGACAAAGAGTTAACGTCAGAAAACGCGCTGAGAGGGATCTCTATTAAAGCAGATGCTGTCGCACTAGAAATTGATGGTGAAACAATTGCTTATGTAAAGAACCAAGAAGAAGCGAATGAAGTGCTTCAGCAACTACAGTTACAGTACATTTCTGAAAAAGACTATAAAGAGTTAAAAGAGCGCTCAGAAGAAGAAGAGCCACTACCAGAATTAGCAATTGGTGATACCCGCCTGTTGAATGCGAAATTTTCCGAGGAAATAGAATGGAAGAAAGAAAAAGTAGATCCGAACAAGGTGCAGTCTGTTGATGAGGTCATCAATTTCTTAAATAAAGGAACAGTAGAACAAGAGAAATATAGAGTTGAAGAAGGCGACTCTATTAGTACGATTGCTGACGAATTTCATTTATCTACAGAAGAACTTGAAGACCTGAATGATATAGGTCAAGAAGATGTACTAAAGGTTGGTCAAGAACTTGTTGTTGAAACAATCGAACCGTACGTTGATGTGATTACGAATAGATCAGAATATATAGAAGAAGACATTCCCTTTAACACAAAAGTAATAGAAGATGATGATATGTTGAAAGGGGAAGAGAAAGTAAAGCAAGAAGGGAAAAAAGGAAAACGTAACGTGTTATACCATTTGAAAGAATCAAATGGTGAAGAAGTCGATAAAAGTGAACTAAAAGAGGAAATCATTGATGAGCCTGTAGAAGAAATCCTTATTAAAGGAACAAAAAATCCTGATGTTGGCGATGGTGACTTTGCTTGGCCAGCAGTTGGTGGATATGTGTCAAGCGAGCTTGGCCATCGTTGGGGTAAGCTCCACAAAGGGATTGATATTGCCAGACCAAGTAATCGAACCATTAAAGCAGCCGATAATGGAAAGGTCATTTCAGCTGGCTTTAGTAGCAGTTATGGCTATAAAGTAGAAATAGACCATCAAAATGGCTACCGTACCTTGTATGCTCATTTAGATTCTCTCTCAGTGAGTGCAGGAGAGACAGTAACGAAAGGTTCTAAGTTAGGTGTGATGGGCTCTACTGGTAACTCAACAGGTGTTCACCTTCATTTTGAATTATACAAAGATGGTCAGTTGAAAAACCCATTAGACTATATTAGTCAATGATCAAAAAAGCGCTTGGACATGAGTGTTTTAGCTAACATTAAGCACGAATAACTCTGCTTTGATAAACAGAAGTTATCGTGCTTTTTTGTGTGTATGGCAAGGTTCCATCTAAGAGCGCTCGCAAAACAAAAAGCCCCTTCCATCTTGCTTTTCCATAACTTGTACATATATGATACATTACAAATGATGCGTACTTGTATGTAACGTGATAAAGTAGAGTAGGATACATGCTGACGAAATTTTACAAAATGCTTTTACAAGCCCAATAAGCTTAGATATGATAATCTTGAAAAAGATACATGATTGTGACGATAGTAGATAATAATTGGATAAAGGAGAACAACGATGGATAAGAAAATTCTTGTAGTAGATGATGAAAAACCAATTGCAGATATATTACAGTTTAACTTAAATAAAGAAGGCTTCGATGTAACTTGTGTGTATGACGGTGTTTCCGCATTGGAAAAAGTAGAAGAAGTAAAGCCTGATATGATTCTATTAGATATTATGCTTCCACAGAAAGACGGCATTGAGGTTTGCCGAGAAGTAAGAAAGAAATATGATATGCCGATTATTATGCTCACAGCAAAGGACTCTGAAATTGATAAAGTATTAGGGCTAGAGCTAGGAGCAGATGACTATGTAACAAAACCATTCAGCACAAGGGAATTAATTGCCAGAGTAAAAGCCAATCTTCGTCGTCATCAACAAATTGCATCAAAAGTGGATGAAGAAGATGAAAGTAATGAAATTGAGGTTGGCTCACTCACGATTCACCCGGACGCATACATCGTTTCTAAACGCGGTGAAACGATCGAACTAACGCATAGAGAATTCGAATTACTTCATTATTTAGCTAAGCATATTGGACAAGTAATGACGCGTGAACATTTACTTCAAACTGTTTGGGGCTACGATTATTACGGAGATGTTAGAACAGTTGACGTAACCGTTAGACGTTTGCGTGAAAAAATCGAAGACAATCCAAGTCATCCGACATGGATCGTTACAAGAAGAGGTGTCGGATACTACTTGCGAAATCCAGAACAGGAGTAAGTAGAACATGAACAAGGTAGGATTTTTTCGATCAATTCATCTGAAATTCGTCATTATATATGTGTTGCTCATCCTCATTGCCATGCAAATTGTCAGTGCTTATTTCGTCAGGCAATTAGAGGATACGTTAAATGCTAACTTTAAAACAACGATTGAAAACCAGATGAAGCTGCTATCTTATTATTTAGAAGAACAATTTGTGAAAGAACGAGTGCCGGAAGACGGTGATGCCACATTGGAGGTGGACCTGCGCAGGTTATTGCAGGACTACAACACTGATGATATTAGTGAAGTCGCCGTTATTGAGGGCACGTCTATGAGAGTGCTAGGGACATCGAATGTTTCTGATCAATCAAAGGTTGGTCAGAAGATGTCTAATGCGCTTATTCGTACGTCAATTAAAAATGGTCAACCGAATGAACAGGATAGTGTCATTAATGGCAAACGAGTATGGATCTACATTAAACCAATTATTATTGATAATGACGTAAAAGGTGTGATTTATGTCACGTCTAAAATTGAGAATGTCTATACACAGATGAGGGAGATTATCAAAATCTTCTCAACAGGTACAGCAATTGCTCTTATTTTAACCGCTGTGCTCAGTGTGTTACTTGCGCAAACCATTACAAGACCTATCACCGATATGAGAAAACAAGCGTTAGCAATGGCAAAAGGGAATTATTCTAGAAAAGTAAAAATCTATGGCCAAGATGAAATTGGTCAATTAGCTATGACCTTTAATAGTTTGACTAGAAAGCTGCAGGAAGCACAAGCTACCACTGAAGGGGAAAGAAGGAAACTATCATCTGTCCTCACCTTTATGACAGATGGCGTTATTGCCACTGACCGCAAAGGGCGTGTCATTCTCATCAACGAACCTGCTGCAGAAATGTTGCATGTTTCACGTGAAACAGTCTTATCTAATTCAATTGTTTCATTATTAGGGTTGGAAGAAGACTACACATTTGAAGAGCTACTTGAAGAAAGAGAATCGGTTATCTTAGATTATAGTGATGAAAAGAGCAATCTTATTTTAAGGGCCAATTTTTCAGTTATTCAAAAGGAAACAGGCTTTATTAATGGACTTATAACCGTTTTACATGATATTACCGAGCAAGAAAAAATTGAAGAAGAGCGCCGCGAATTTGTGGCTAACGTTTCACATGAGCTAAGAACACCACTAACGACCATGCGCAGTTATTTAGAAGCATTAACAGATGGAGCGTGGCAGGATAAAGAGATTGCTCCGAATTTCCTTGATGTCACTCAAAATGAGACGGAGCGTATGATTCGTTTGGTCAATGATTTATTGCAGCTATCGAAAATGGACAGTAGCGACTATCAATTAAATAAAGAGTGGGTTGATTTCACACAATTCTATAACCGAATTATTGATCGCTTTGAGTTCACGAAACAACAAAATGTCACTTTCGAACGTAGGGTGCCAACAACGGCTGATTTTGTTGAGATTGATACAGATAAACTCACTCAGGTGCTTGATAATATCATCTCCAATGCGATGAAATACTCACCTGAAGGAGGAAAGATTACCTTCAGTATTGAAGAACAAGAGGGGTATTTAATCATAAGCGTGGCTGATGAAGGTATGGGTATACCGAAAGAAAATGTATCAAAAATCTTTAATCGTTTTTATCGTGTAGATAAAGCAAGAACAAGAAAATTAGGAGGAACGGGATTAGGACTAGCGATTGCCAAGGAAATGGTAGAAGCGCACGGTGGTGAAATTTGGGCGGAAAGTATTGAAGGAAAAGGAACAACGATCTCCTTTAGCTTGCCGTATATCCGTTCCGAAGAGGATGATTGGGAATGACCTATGAGAAGATAAAGAATATCCTATTAATTATCTTAGTAGGTTGTAGTATCTTATTGACGTTTAATTTATGGACGTATCGACCTAATTTAACGCCTGTCGAGAACCCAGGACAAGCGATTGAACCGATAGGAGATGACAAAGAGTATAGCGAAGTCATTAGACCTAGTCAGCTTATTCATTTCTACGATGATAAGAAAATTGGAACAACCTTATCTGCGGAAATCGACCAAATCACTAATGATATGAACAAATGGGAACTATTAAATCTAGCTAATGTCTCCAACGATATCGGTTCATTACATGAATGGATAGAAGAGTCAGGACATTCTATAATGGTCTACCCAGATGACGTTTCACTTAATGCTTTTCGCGAAGTCATGCCCAATATAGATAAGAACGCTACCGATTTTTCATTTGACACAATGATGATTGACACGACTTCTATAGAGGATGATGTCGGTTTAGCCTATTTTATATCGAGAGATCAAGGTACGGTCTACCGTGGAGAAGTACAAGGTCCATCGATGGCTGATTTCCGTACGAAGTATTACGAGACGGCCAGTGAAGATGAAGATTTCTATTCGCTTCTTGGTTATAAGGGCCAGAATGATCGCGTGATTTATGTACCGGATGAGCATATTCCTGTATCGACACAACGCATCTATTTAATGGATAAAATCAAACCACGTACATTGATGGAGTCATTATTTAGTGATCCATCTGTTGTACAAGAGAGTACAACTCAACCATCCATGATTGAATATACCGATAGTACGAGTATTATGCGTGTCTATGAAGATCGCAATATGATTTCTTATAAAAACATCTCTTCTGTTGTTGGTGATGAGTTTGTTGGGATGAATCTACTGCGACGAAGCATTGATTTTATGAATGCACATAAGGGCTGGACAGGCAATTATCGTTACTTTGAAGAGGTACCAGAGAGTAATAAGGTTGTCTTCCGATTATTTCATAACCAACAAGGAATTCCCATCTTTAGTGATTATCATCGAGCGAAGATAGAAGTAGAGCTTGGCGATACAGACATTAATGAATATACGCGTAGCAACTTCGCACTCGGAACGATTGTGAGTGGTGGGGAGGAAAGCCGTTTACTATCCGGTAAGGAAGTCATCGAAGAGATTGAGCAGCTGCCTAATTTTGAGCGTAACTTGCTGCAAGATGTAACGGTGGCTTACGAGATGAAGGTAGAAAAGAATGTGGCTACAACTAATTCGGAAATCATCAATTTGCAGCCAGCTTGGTATTATCGTTATAATAATGAGTGGAAGAAGTTTACCAAGGATGAGTTTATACCAAATTGAGGCAGGAGGGGAAAGTAGATGGATTGGAGCAAAATAAAAACCATTTTTATACTGACCTTTCTTGTGCTCAATGTCTATTTATTGTATGAGTACTTTACTGTCGTCCAAGCAAAAGAACAAGAAACGGAATTTCCTTTATCAAGCACGTTAGAAGAAAAATTAAAGGATGATGACATTTCGTACGACGCAAATATTTTTACGACAGAAGAAGTCAGTGGCCAGTTGTTACGGGCAACTCCTAAAGAGTTTGAAAAAGATGAATTGAAGAGCCTGAATGGAGAAGACATTAAGGTTGATGGCGGTGTCGAGTATATATTTGATGTCAATAAGCCATTGATGAAAGTAAGTGAAGACTTTGATCCAAAGGAATTAGAGTCCTTTATTCAGAGTCAAGTCTTATACGGTAATGAGTATCGTTTTTGGGAGAAGAAAGGCAATACCATTACGTATTATCAAACATACCAAGAGAAAATCATCTACCAAAATAAAAATGCTGAATTAACCTTCTTCTTAAATGAAAATAATGAAATCGTCTCTTATACACAAACATACTTGGAAACAATTGAACCAATTGAGGATGATCAAAAATTGATCAAGCCGCCATCTGAAGCATTATCTTCTCTATACAATAGTGGCAAGATCCCGTCTGGAAGTAAAGTATCAGAACCAGAGCTTGGGCTTCATACGTATGTCGATATGAGTAATCTTCAAGTATTAACACCAGCTTGGCGCTTCGTCATTGATGGTGAATACAGTCTATATGTACACGGATTCGAGCTAAATGTACTCGAACTAAATAAAAATGAGAATAAAACAATGGAGTGAGAGAAACCTATGTCTTTTCAATTTAGCGTTCTCGCGAGCGGCAGTACGGGGAATGCCATTTTTGTAGAGACCAACACCCACTCCTTTTTAGTGGATGCTGGCCTCAGTGGCAAGCAAATGGAAGCATTATTTAAAGAAATTGATCGTGATATGAGTCGTTTAGACGGGATACTTGTGACACACGAGCATAGTGACCATATAAAAGGTGTCGGTATTGTTGCAAGGAAATATGGGCTCCCGATCTATGCCAATGAAAAAACATGGCAGGCGATGTCTCCGTTAATTGGACAAGTCCCAACAGAGCAGAAATTCACCTTTGATATGGAAACCGTAAAAACCTTCGGCGACCTCGATATTCAATCATTCGGCGTCTCACATGATGCAGCCGAACCGATGTTTTACGTTTTTCATCAAGGCGAGAAGAAACTTGTGCTCATCACAGATACGGGGTATGTAAGTGATCGCATGAAGGGACTTATTTCAAACGCCGATGCCTATGTATTTGAAAGTAATCATGACGTGCAAATGTTAAGAATGGGACGTTACCCATGGAATATTAAACGTCGGATTTTAAGCGATGTCGGCCATGTCTCCAATGAAGACGCGGCGATTGCGATGAGCGAAGTGGCCGGTGATCGCACGAAAGGCTTTTATCTTGCCCACCTAAGTCAAGATAATAATATGAAGGACTTGGCACGCATGGCTGTCGCACAAACACTTGAAACAAAAGGCATACGCGTCGGAGAGCGATTCCAGCTCTTTGATACAGATCCGAAAAAACCTACAGCTTTAACAGCTGTTTAAGGCAAGAAATAATGGGTAGAAGGAAGGGGAGGCTTAGATGCTACCCCTTCCTTTTTTGCGCTTTTTACAAAATCAGAAAGAAAGTATGAACAAATTCGTAAGATTTTCTTGTCTTATGCATTTTAGTATTTGTCTTTTTTCATCTATGCGTATAATAATAGTAGCGGAGTAAGCCTCTACACGTTTCATCAGGTAATCTTACTCATTCCTAGTATGTTTCTAATGAAGAAGAGTTATGATAACACTAGGGAAAAAAGAGACCTCATTTTTTATAAAAATAGAAGGATATATCTTAAAAAAGAAAATGGAATGAAAGGGTTGGTTGTGTAATGGGCTATTATGATGATCATTATAATCGAGAGGGACGCACCAAAAAGGGAAGTAAAGCAGGTTACATATTCTCTAGTCTTGTCGGTGTCATTATCGGTGCATTGCTCGTTTTATTCGTTGTTCCCCAAATGAACGGGGGCTCTAATGGTGGAGAAACATTAGGCTTATCAAACACAGATGAAAACAGCCAAGTAGAAACGAAAAAGGTATCGGTAGATGTGG
Organism: Cytobacillus sp. FSL M8-0252; assembly: GCF_038007345.1. Classification (NCBI taxonomy): domain Bacteria; kingdom Bacillati; phylum Bacillota; class Bacilli; order Caryophanales; family Bacillaceae; genus Cytobacillus; species Cytobacillus sp. FSL M8-0252. Next base: position 4,707,227 of record NZ_JBBOWZ010000001.1, on the reverse strand, counting down.
AAACAGAAATCACATCAGCAGTCGAAAAGGCAAGAGGAGCGGTTGTTAGCATCTCCAACATCCAATCGGCAGGCATGTGGTCGAATGGACAAAATGGTGAAAGCACACAAGGAGTAGAAGCAGGCTCTGGCTCTGGTGTCATTTATAAGAAAGAGGGGGACCATGCCTTTATCGTGACGAATCACCATGTCGTCGACGGTGCGGAGCGGCTTGAAGTCAATCTCTTCAATGGTGAGAAAATTGCTGCTGAGCTCGTGGGTTCCGACGTATGGACAGACTTAGCTGTACTTGAAATAGATGGCTCGATTGTAGAGGATGTCGCAGAATTTGGTGATTCAGACGCTCTATCAATTGGTGAGCCTGCGATTGCTATCGGAAATCCACTCGGTCAATTTGAAGGCTCAGTCACAAAAGGGATTATTTCCGGCTTAAATCGGACCGTACCAGTCGATATCGATCAAAACGGTACAGTCGATTGGAATGCTGAAGTCCTACAAACAGATGCAGCCATTAACCCAGGAAATAGCGGTGGGGCACTCGTCAATATTAGCGGACAAGTCATCGGCATTAACTCGATGAAAATTGCCGAATCCTCTGTGGAAGGCATTGGGCTTGCTATTCCGATTAATTTTGCGCAAACGGTCATCAGTGACTTAGAACAGCATGGTGAAGTGAGAAGACCATATATGGGCGTACAAATCGCTTCAGTAAGTGATATCCCTGCCTATTATCAAGAAGAAGCGTTAAAACTTCCGAAAGATGTAGAAAATGGTGTAGTTGTGAGCGGAGTCGAGCCAAATGGCCCAGCTGCAGAAGCAGGACTGAAAGAAATGGATGTCATTGTTGAGCTAGATGGCGAAGAAATTACCGATGTCTTAGATTTACGCCACCATTTATATGGTCAGGACGTAGGAGATGAGATGAAGGTGATGTATTATCGCGAAGGTAAATTAGCAGAAACAACAATGGCCTTAAAAACCGAAAATACATTCTAAATTCATCCACAGGAAAGTGAAGGCATCACTTTCCTGTTTTTTTTAGTTTTGATAAGATGAGATGTGGATAAATTATAAATAGATAAATGAGGAGGCACCGAAGATGATTTATAGCTGCGAAGAACATATTGATATCGCCATCGATACCATTGTAGACGAACACGAAACCTTCCCAGTGTTAACAAAATGTGCACCAGAAGAAAACTTATCAACAACCTGTGAATTCTGCCCTAACCCAGCCGTATATATGGTGGCGAACAAATAATCCCATACAAGATGTGGATAGAAAATGTGGATATGTGGATAACTTCTGTGGATATTCTGTTTATGGTGTGAGGATGAGCTGTGTATATCTTTTGAGGGATGAAATGAGACTGGGACATAACTAAATGAGCTAACCTCAAAAAAGAACAATAGCAAATTGATTTTAAAACATCATTTGCAAAAAAAGTCCGTTCCATTGCGCTACAGTCACTCGCTTTCCGCGGGGAGGGGCTGAGCCTCCTCGGCATTGAACTGCACCCCAATTGTTAGACACTATCTACAACTATTGGAGGTGCAGTTTTTTTGTTCAAATTTACTGCGGAAATGAAGCTACAAGCCGTGACTCGCTATTTAAGCGGAAAAGAAAGTTACAGAGAAATTGGAGAATCTATTGGAATAGATCACAAATCGATTGTTAAATGGGTAAGACAATACAACTACAATGGCTCAGAGGCATTGGTGAAACGTTGTACAAGTTATACACAAATGTTTAAACTAGAAGTACTACAATATATGACTGAAAATGGTACTTCTCTATGTGAAACGGCAGCTATTTTTAATATCCCAGCGCATTCCACTCTAGCTGTATGGAAAAGAAAGTTTGAAACACAAGGGATAGATGCCCTTCAGTCACAGGAACAGGGGCGTCTATCCATGAAAAAAGGTTCAAATAAACAAAGTTCTACTGACCGTTCTTTTGAAGTACTAGAAAATCGAATAAAACAACTGGAAATGGAAAATGAGTATTTAAAAAAGTTGAATGCCTTAGTTCAAAACAAGGAAAAATCACCAAACAAGACAAAGCACAAGTAGTCTATGAGTTAAGGCATAAGTATTCGGTGAAGTCACTCGTAAAACTCGCTGGCATTCCACGCAGCACCTATTATAATTTAGTAAAACGAATGAATCGACTTGATCCAGACACCGATATAAAAGGAGAAATCCAAGCCATTTATGAAGAACATGAAGGTCGTTACGGTTACCGTCGTATTCGGGATGAGCTAGTGAATCGTGGGAAAAAAGTAAATCATAAGAAGGTTCAACGAATCATGAAAGAGCTGGGTTTAAGATGCCTAGTGCGGATGAAAAGGTATAAATCTTATAAAGGCACAGTCGGTAAAATAGCGCCAAATCATTTAGACCGTCAATTTAGTGCGGACGCACCGAATGAAAAATGGGTAACAGATATTACAGAATTCAAGCTATTTGGTGAAAAGCTGTATCTATCGCCTGTATTAGATTTATTTAATGGTGAAATTATTACGTATACCATCGGTTTTCGACCAACGTATTCATTAGTTTCGGACATGTTAGAAAAAGCATTAGAATCCTTACCAGAAAGGCATCAATTACTCATGCATTCCGACCAAGGATGGCATTATCAAATGAACCAATATCGCAACTTGCTTCAAGCAAAAGGGGTTAAACAGAGTATGTCACGTAAAGGTAACTGTTACGATAACTCTGTAATGGAAAACTTCTTTGGGATACTGAAGTCAGAATTGCTTTATTTTAAGGAATTTGAAAGTGTGAACCACTTTAAACTAGAATTAGAAAAATATATAGAATACTATAATAGGAAACGGTTAAAGGGAAAATTGAAAATGAGTCCGGTACAATACCGAACTCATTTTGAACAAGTTGCCTCATGAAATAACTGTGTCTAACTTTTAGGGGTCACTACACATTGCCTGTGGGGTCTCAGCTTTCCCTCTATTTTCCGCAGGAGTCGAGTGTCTTCCGCTCCATTTCACTATTCTTTTCATATAAGGGTTCAAATCACACAAAAAACCGAATGATTAGATGCTAGGACTCCTAATCATTATCATTCGGATAAATCATTAGCTAGAATACTTATGCCCCAACCTCTTTCATCATTTTACTCATCTAATTCCTCTAGTCGTTTGATCATTCGTTGACTATGTTTATCCTCGGGATTTGTCTTGTACGCTTTTAATGCCTCAGTAAATTTCTTATCTAACAAAAGTTGGTCGGCTTCAGTTAGTGTTCTCGTTTTTAAGTAAAAAAAGGGAAGATGACCGATCGTATCATTACCTAAGCGGTAGCCGTTGCTTCTCCTCAGTAATTCATCATTTTCATCGAAAGCGTCAACAGACCAAGAAAAGCGGTTGTTTGGGTTGGTGAAAGCGAGTAATGTAATGGGATCGACAGAATTTGGCTCATCTATTTTGTTAGTTGTAATATGAGAGCAAAAGGGACTAAATTCGAACCAGAACTTTATTTCCTCATCTATGAGCGGCAGCGATTAAGATGAATGAACGTATCAACTTTTCAACTTCGCCTCATCCTCAAGCTAATCTACTTTCTGAAAAGCGATCACAAACGTATTTTGAACCGTATCTTCTGCCAGCTGGTAATCCTTCATTATCAAAAAAAACAGCCCTTAGTAGATAATCACCATAGTCATCCATTACTTCTAAATAAGTTTCTTCTTCTTTCTGTTTTAACGTTCTACAAGATGCAAAAATACCGCCCCCCTTCTCCAGATAGAATCGAGTTTAATACATAGATACCAAGAGATTTGGAAAGGTTGCGAAAAGAAGAAAATTTTTTCAGGTAACAACTAGGATCATCAATAAGTCTGCAGCCTTTATGGTAAACTAGGGAAAGAAAAAAGCACGGAAGGAAGGCCCAGTATGAACATCACAATCGTATCCGTTGGCAAACTAAAAGAAAAATACTTAAAACAAGGCATCGACGAATATAAAAAACGCTTAAGCGCCTACGCCAAACTAACCCTAATCGAAGTACCAGACGAAAAAGCCCCAGAATCCATGAGCGCTGCCGAAATGGAAGAAGTCAAACGCAAAGAAGGCGACCGCATACTCGCCCACATCGCCCCAGACACCTTCGTCATCACCCTAGAAATCCAAGGCAAAATGCTCACCTCCGAACAACTCGCAAAGAAACTAGACGATCTTGCTACTTATGGTAAGAGTAAGATTGCTTTTATTATCGGAGGGTCACTCGGAACTAGTAAGGAAGTCGAGAGTCGGAGTGATCTCGCGTTGTCGTTTTCTAAAATGACGTTTCCGCATCAGGTGATGAGGTTGTTGTTGTTGGAGCAGATTTATCGGGGGTTTCGGATTAATCGGGGGGAACCGTATCACAAATAGTGGTAAAACAGCGAGTGGAATTGGAAATCAAAAGAGAATGGTTGGATAAATTTTAAACGAATAAACAGGGGAATACATAGGTATTTCCCTGTTTACTTCTCTTTTTATTTTAATTTGTACTGGAATAGAGTTTATCTTTTAGAATCGCTGTAGCAATCTCTGCACAATCATTACAATAACTCTTGCTTGCTGCAAAGGTTACAATAAAAGATGTAGTGGCTGAAACACCTTGACCAATTAGTGGTATCCTCTTGCCAATCTGCTTTAGAATTGTTTTTACTGCTTGTTCCTCAAGTTGGTCTTTAGCAACTTTTTCGAGTAATTTAGTGATTGCTGTCTTAGTAGTATATTTTAAGACTTTATTTGCAATAGAAAGTAACCTTTCATTATACAAAGGTTTATTATCTTCAATTATTTCTTTACTTAAACCAAAAGATTTTCTTATGCGGTCAAAAATTCCTGTAATTATAGAGAGATCCACAGTGATATCGACGACTGGGATAGGGTTTATTCCATTTGCAGCAGCAAGAGATGAGCCTAAATAAATAAACTTATAGCATGCTTTTTTCTTTTTTTCTAAAAAATCCTCAGAATATGCCTTTGCATCTAATGAAAATTTTATCTGCTTAACACTATTTAAGTTTTCATAGATGGCTTGGGTTAAATCATCTAATCCTTCTTCAGTTCGACAACTAGTGAAGTATATTTTTACATCCTTTCCTACCTGTTCTCTAACATCGTTTGTAACACTTTCCTTTAGTTGCTCTATTGATTTCCCTTTTTCAAACATACTGTCTACTGAATTTCTGACAAAAATGCACTTTTTATTTTCTTTATGAAGTCTCCTGAAAAATTCTGTATCTTCTTGTTTAAATTTACCTGAAAATACACAAATAAAGATATCGTAACTAAGCACATCAAATCTTTCAAAAAAAGAATCAGCAGGGAAATTTTTGGTCCCATAACCCGGTAAGTCAGTTAGGATTAAATCCTCCCATTTATATGGATCTTCACTTATTGTAGTATCAGTTTCTTGAGAAACTCTTGCTACATCTTCACCAATTAGCGCATTAATTAATGATGATTTTCCAGAGCCCGGTTGTCCGAATAATGCTATTCTAACCTGAGTTTGATTTAACTTTTCTAACTCTTCTTTTATTGCGTCAATAGATTCATAGATATTATTATCGTCCAAAAAAAAAACCTCCCATTTTCCCCACTAATATTAGTATTTTCCTAATTCTAATATACCATTATATAGGAGGTTGAGGAATGTAATTGGTAAATTTAATAAATAATCTATTAGTCTAGAAAGGTTTAAAATTGTAGGTAAAAAGATTGCGGAATTTGTTATATAATGGAATAAATATTGTAATTCTTAGTAGAAGGAGGGCTAAAAGTGAAGAAATATGCTGAATTTTATAAGTGTGCATTGCAAGTGAACCCCTATAGTTATGTAGCCTATAGAGGTGGGAAGCATGATACAAGTGAGGAAGAGTATAACCAATTAATTCTAGAAAATTGTATATCAAAAGATATTAAAGTAATAGGATTAGCAGATCATGGAAACATTGAAACAGCAGAGAGGCTAAGAGATTTATTAAATAAGAATGGTATTACTGTTTTTCCGGGGTTTGAAATAGCAACTGCTGAAAAAATTCATATTGTTTGTCTATTCTCAGAAGATACTAAGCCAGAACAGTTAAACAGATATTTAGGTAGATTAGGGCTTACAGATGTAGAAAATGGTGTATTACCGAGTCAATTATCATGTCTTCAAATTGCTCAATTAGTTGAAGATGAACTTGGTGGCTTTTGGTATGCTGCACATATAACGAGTGACAACGGGATTTTGAAATTGGGTCAAATGAATCATGTCTGGAAAGATGTTCGACTTAGAGCAGCACAAATACCACATAGCCTAGAAGAGGTAGATCCTAGATATATAAATATTATAAAAAATAAGGAACCAATGTATAAAAAAGATACTCCTTTTGCTTTTATTAACGCAAAGGATGTTTGTAAACCCGATGATTTACTTGAAAAAAATTCATACTCTTTAGTAAAGATGTCTGAGTTAAATTTCTCGTGTTTTAAAGAGGCATTTAGAGACCCTTCTGCACGAGTAAAACTTTCATATGATCAGAACGAACACTATCATAGTAGCCTTGACAAGATAGAGATTTTTGGAGGATATCTCGATGGATTATCAATTGATTTATCTAAAAATTTAAATACTACTATCGGCGGTAGAGGAACTGGTAAATCTACTTTATTAGAACTCATTAGATATGCTTTAGATTGTGAACCAAAGAGTGCTGATTCAATAAAATATTTTAAGGAATTAATAAAAGCAAATTTGGGATTAGATAATGGAAGAATTGAGTTGCACGTTACTTCAAATCAAAGATACGGTGAAAAATATAAGATTATAAAAAGATACGAGGATCCATGTGTTATAGAGAATGCCGATGGAACCGTATCCAATTTAAGTGTAAAGGATATATTACCTCATGTTGAAATATTTGGCCAAAATGAAATTATTGAATTGGTTTCAAATGAAGAGGCTAAATTAAGTATTTTACATAGATTTCTTCCAAATCAAACAGATAAACATTTAGAAAGAGAAGCAATTATAAAAGAACTAAAACAAAATGCCATAAGTCTTCTAGATCAAATAGAAAGGAAGGACGAGGTATCCAATAAGGTCTCTAGATTACCTAAACTTGAGGAAAAGGTAAAGTTTTTTAAGGATACTGGTATTTCTGCTAAATTGAGTGCAATAGAACACTTATCTACAGAAGAGGAATACCTAAAGAAATCTTTAGAGGTAATTACTGAACACAAAGTAGAATTTTTTGAGATAGATACACCTTTTACTGACGATTTTATAAAAGAGACACCTAACTCAGAAAAATTTATTATTATTAAAGAGATAATTGATGGCTTTAACTTGGGTTTAAACAAATTGAAAGATGACTATGAAAAATTAGTCAAAGAAACTGCTAGGAAGATTGATGAAATTAACGAACAATGGCGAGAAATAAAAAATGAATCTGAAGGTGAAATTAAGTTATCAATCAAATCGTTAGAAGGATTTAATGGAAAGACTGGGCCTGAAATAGCCATGGAGTATCGAGAGACTGTTTCGGAAATTGCTCGTATTAATCCAAGTAAAAACGAATCAACAAGAATTGAGGAAGAATTAGAAAAGGTTATTCAAGATAGGAAGACCTTGTTAGAAAAGTTGAAAAAAAATGAAGATGATTCTTTTGACGCTTTAAGAAAAGCAGTAAAAAAAATTAATAAAGGAAAACTCAAAGGAAAAGTGCAAGTTGAAGTACATCCAAAACAAAATAGAGAAGAATTAATTGAAAAGTTATCTGAAATTGAAGGATTAGGATCAAAGAGTTTAAATTGGATAAGAGAGCAAGAAGAATTCTCTTTACCATCCTTTATTGAACATATTAATCAAGGTAGTAGTAAACTAATGAGCGAGTATAATATTACTAAATCAAAGGCTGATATAATTTCGCAATTGCCTTTAGAAAAAAAGTTAGAACTTGAACTAGTACAATTGTTAGATATTATAGATGTTAAGTTAAATACTGCTGGTGGGGGTTCCGATGGAGAAAATTTCAAATCACTTAATAAACTTTCTAAGGGGCAACAATGTACTGCAATTCTAAACATCTTAATGTTAGATAATAATGATCCTTTAATAATAGACCAGCCAGAAGATAACCTAGATAATGCATATATAGCAAATAACTTTGTTGATGGATTAAGAGATTATAAGTTAAATAGACAATTTATTTTTGCTAGTCATAATGCAAATATCCCGGTATTTGGAGATGCAGAGTTAATCATTGTAATGCAAGAAATTGATGGAACTGGCTCAATAGTTGATGATTGTATAGGTTCTGTTGATAATCCTTCTGTTAAAAAGTCAGTGATCGACACATTAGAGGGAGGAAATACAGCCTTTCAAATGAGAAAAGTAAAATACAATCTATGATTTATTAAATAACAGAAGGAACAAAAAACTATTTTTGTTCCTTTTTGTGTAGTGAATATCTATGATTTGTTTATGGAGGGTTAAAAACAATAATGATCGGTCCATTTAAACCTTTGTTACTTCTAGATTAATAGAATAGGCGGCTATACTCACACAATAAAATCTAAAGACAATAGGGTAAAGGGGAAAGAAAGCAGTTCAAAACGTTCTATAGGGTTTTTCATGAGAATCTCTAGTATTATCCATCAACTTTGTCCCATGCTGCTGTCCAGTAAAAACTCCTCTGAGTCCACAAAATACCTACCTTTTATCCAATAAATTCTGATTATTAGTTCAGATATTTCATAAGTGGTTATTAAAATAGAAACTAGACTCTAACGGTTTACTATATAATAGAAAGGTAATAATAGGGAAGAAGTTAAGAAAAAAGGGTGATTACAACATGATTTCAAGTGATGACTTTTTTGAACGAGTTAGAGGTATGGTGATATATTCATGGGAAATATTTTCACAAAAGGTTGGAAGTGGCTTAGTAAAAATTAATAAGGAAGCATCTATGCAATTAAAGTATTCATATATCTTGCAACAATTTATACCAATAATTACTTTTAATGAAAGGGAAAAAATAGAGATAGAGTTGGAGTCAACATGTTTTTTAAACGGGAAGAATAGAGAAATTGATATTTTGATAAGGGCAACTAATTCTGATTTAGTATCATATACGATTGCAATTGAATTAAAATGCTATAAAGAGTTAGCCTCGTCAGGAAGACCAAGAGGTGCTCATGATATTTTTATGAAAGATGTTTACTTCGATCTATACTTACTTGAAGGGTATTGTAATTATAATCTTGCTGATTTAGGGATTAGTTTAGTCATGTCGGATTACAGAACCTCAGTAAATCCAACAAACAGAAGTGCAAAGTGTTGGATCTATGATATATCGGATGGTACGACGGTAACTGCTGGGACACACTTTTGTACTCCAATTGGAGGATATAATATTGATTTTACTCTGAATAAAAACTATTCTTTTTCATGGAGTTCATACGGAGACTATTGGTTTACAAATTTAATTGGCAATTAAAATAGAATATTCAAGGTTAAAAGGAGTGATCAAAAATGGATAGTATGATTTTGACTAAACTACAAAATGATATTGAAGAATCAGTAGATAGGTATAAATCTATATTAGCAATTCCTAGAAAAGAAATATCATTAGTACAAGATTTAGAACTGGTATTTAAGTATGTTAAGGATACTCAAGAACTGCATATTAATCAGTTCAACGAAAGAATAATGGAGGATTTTGGGGTATCTTTCAATACTGCTCGTAATGTTAGACCGGTCTTAGAGAGAGCAAATCTTTTAATGAAAACTAAGGATAATAAAATCAAATTAACAACAATGGCTGAGAATTATTATAAAACTAAGGAAATTGGTTATTTAACAAAGGGATTTATTTATAACTACTTTGGTTTTTTAGAGTTTTTGTATCTCATACAAAAAAAAGGACCAAGCCGTAGAAAGGAATTAATTTCTGACTGGGTAAAGTTGTATGAGAATGAATACAGTAAAAGAATAACTACAACAAATTTAACTCAATTTAGTAGGATTTATACATATCTTGTAGGCCTAGACTTAATAAGGTTGAATAATCAAATAATAGAAATGAACGATAAACATTACTTGAGTTTAGAGAAAATAGAATATTGGTAAATCTCCAAAATTAAACGATTGCTCAAGGTTTAATAAAAGACCAAACTTAGTGTTTGGTCTAGGCCAAATTATAACAGAGAAACTGGCTCTTAAATAGCCCTAGAATGCGAGTTAAACGCACGCCTAGGCTTTTTATCTAGTGGAGGTGCTTTAGGGCCTTATATGAGCGTAATAATACATTAAAACCATTTTGTTAAATCTTCATCATCATTAGTTTCTTTAGTTTTAGTTAGACCATTTCTAAGATAATTATCCAACATTAAAAATGAGCGTCCTAAATCATTAAGGTCTAGTAATAATTGGTAGGAGGCTACCTCCCCAGAATGAATAGTATATGGCCTAATTTTAGGTTGTCTCTCTTTCCATTCCTCATAGTCCCCAAAAACAATGTAGTCCCCATCTTCCTTATCCCAAACAGCATTGTCTAGAAGGAATTCATCTTCCTCGTATTCCTCATAAAACTCTTCATCTACTGAGATATTAGCCCAAGGGAACAATTCAGGAAACAGATCCTCATAACTAGCAAAAGGAAAGAAGACCATTGGCCAACTTTGGACTATCTTTTCATATCCTGTTTCTTCCTCAACCACAGATAAATGAAATGATCCCCGTCCAGAGGACTTATTGATCCACTCGTCAGATTTTAAAATTACTTTGTTTCCCTGCAATGATTCCTCCATCCAAGTTCTTGCTAAAACTAATGAATTTAACCGTTTTTCATAATCAGTAGTATTCTCAGCAATTTTTTTTAAAGTGTTCAAAGAACTTTTATCAAGAATTTGGTTTTTCGGGACAATTACTTTCCAACTGGATTCAGAAATTTTCTCTACTGTCTCATCGTTGATTGTTTCCCAATAGATGGTTTCATTATCTAAATCACAAAGAACCAATACAACTGGTAAAGAATGATTTGTCCAGTAATTATAATGTTCCATCTTTCCTCTAAAAATATATCCTATGCTGTTTTCTTCTTTAAGATAACTGCTGCCGGCCTTAATTTGTAGTGCAATAAGTCTCCCAGTTACAAACTCATCGTCAACTACTTCCATATGACCATCAATTCCGTAATCTTGAGTTGGCTGTTCTCTAAAAATCCAGCATAATTCATCCATTACGGCTCTCTCAACTAAGTTTACACCCTTACTCCCCTTATTATGATCGAACTTTGGAAAAGACATAGAAACCTCCCTATACCAATTTTAATAATGAAATTATATCATTCTATCCTTTATACTAAGTCATTTTTTATCAGGAGATTAGTAGAAAAAAGTTTATGTCGCATTAAGTTGATGATATAATCGAAATAATAAAATTGAAACGATGCGGTGATGCGTAAATGAGGTGGAAAAATGATCCCACAGGTACGTACTAAAGAAATACTAAAACAATTTAATCTGTCTAGACAGACACTTTATAACTGGGTAAAGGCTGGAGATATTACTGAACCAGAGAAAGATTGGAGAGGCTGGAGAATGTGGACGGAGCAACATGTTGATGAAATTACAAATACTATTAGAAAAAAGGAAGAACAGTTGAAATTACCAATTGATTATGATCAAAGACTTAACATAAAGAACAGAAGATATTTAGGTAGCAAGTATAAGATGTTGGAATTTATATGGAAGATTGTTAAAGAGAATTGTAAAGATGTAAATACTGTTGCTGATATTTTTGGAGGTACGGGGGTAGTTGCCGATAGATTTAACATAGAAGGTAAGAATATTATAGTAAATGACATTTTGTATTCTAATCATTTAGCGTATTGGACATGGTTTAGTGATGAGCCAATTGACCTTAATAAAGTCGAGAGTTTAATAAACCAATTTAATAATTCTAATCCTCTAGAAGACAACTATGTATCAGAACACTTTGGTGGAACCTATTTCACAGAATATAATGCAAGGAAAATTGGATATATAAGAGAAGAAATTGAAAAATTAACAAATCAAATTAACTTCCGAGAGAAGGCTATTCTTATTACTTCATTACTTTATGCAATGGACAAAGTTGCAAATACAGTTGGTCACTATGACGCTTACAGAAGAAAATTAGATTCATTAAAAGAAATCAAACTTTTAGTACCAGAATTTAAGGATTCCTATAATAAAGGTAATTGTATTTTTAATGAGGATGCGAATGAGTTAGTAAGGAGAATTAGTGCTGATTTAATTTACATTGATACACCATATAATTCACGACAATATGGAGATGCATATCACTTATTGGAGAATATTGCTGAGTGGAAAAAGCCTGAGGTTTCAGGAGTTGCAAAAAAAATGATAAATCGTTCTCATATAAAAAGTGAATATTGTACTATGAAGGCTACTAAGGCTTTCGAAGACTTAATTTCTAATATATCTGGTAAGTATATTCTTGTTTCATATAACAATATGGCACAAAAGGGTGTAGGCCGTTCAAATGCAAAAATATCTGCAGAAGAGATAGTCGAGATACTCAAAATGAGAGGAAAGGTAAGTATCTTTGATACTGATTTCCAAGCATACACAACTGGTAAAACAAACATTGAAGATCATAAGGAAATACTGTATCTTTGTGAAATAAGTAGGTGATAATTGTGTTACAAACTGAGATGAAATATCTAAAGTCATGTTTAAACTATACAGGTGGAAAGCATAAATTATTAAAGCAAATCCTCCCTTTATTTCCACAAGATATAAATAATTTTGTTGATTTATTTTGTGGTGGAGCAAATGTTGCAATAAACGTTAATGCAAAGGGAAGTCTTCGTGGCATAGATAAGCAGGTAGAGGTATTAAGACTTTTTAATACTCTAAAGGGAACAACGAAGGAAGAAGTATTTAACATTATAAATAGTATCATCCTAAAGTATGAGTTAACGGATACCAATAAGAATGGTTATTCTTATTATGAATGTGAATCAGGGAGTGGACTTGCAGTTTATAATAAGGAGCGATTTTTAAAGTTAAGAGAGGATTACAATAATCGTATAAACGACAATACTTATTATGATCTTATGTTTTATCTTTTAACGGTTTATGGATTTAATAATCAAATCCGGTTTAATAAAAAAGGGCATTATAATATACCCGTAGGTAAAAGAGATTTTAATGACAAAATACAATCTAACTTAATTAATTTTATCGATACAATCAAAGAAAAAAATATTGATTTTGTATGCCATGATTTTCGTGAAGTTGATATAGGACTTTCAAAAGGGGATTTTCTTTATGCAGATCCACCATATTTAATCTCAACTGCAACATATAATGAGCAAAATGGTTGGACTGAAACTGAAGAAAATGACTTATTGAACATATTAGATATGCTAAATGCAAAAGGTGTTAAATTTGCTTTATCGAATGTACTTGACCATAAGGGTAAAGAAAATACCATTTTAAAAAATTGGGCTAAGAATTATGAGATTTACCATCTAGACTATAACTATAATAATTCAAACTATCAAATCAAAGAAAAGACAACTAAGACATCTGAAGTACTCATTACTAATTATAGGAAATAAATTATTGCCTTCTCAGCGCTGTTGAGGAGGTTTTTTGTTATATATTATTGGAAACTATTTAACAAATGGGTAATATGGATTATGATGATAAGAGGAGTTAGATTCTATTAAAAGGAAGTATGATATATGTTATACACAATTGATAGGGTTCAGTATGCTAATACTAATGGTCATTACTACTTCTTTGAGTTTATGGAAGTGAATAATATTAATGGTCTTACAGTGAACGGTTATGAGTTGCTTAATCAAAACTTATTCTGGGAAGCACTATCTGCTATGGTTAGTAATGTAGAAAAAGAGAAAATCATCTTTCTACGTAATTATCAGCAGGCAGTAAGAATATTTATCTTTTATCAACAAGGACTTGAAAAGTATATTAGAATTGAATTAAATCCTTATTTAAATCAAGTAAGTGGTGAGATATTAAATTTCAACCAACTTCAACAGTGGTTTAGAGGACTAAATAATATTGACGGACAAAGCAATTCAAAAGGATTAGGAGCCGCTAGAAATACAAACATTGATAGTTATGTAAATGGTTTATTACAATCCCTTTATAATAACAGCCAATTCCAAGATGATAATGGTCTTGTATTAACCAAAAGTTTGCTCAATGGTGATACCACTAAAGGTTTTGATCTAGATTTATTTCAATATATACCATCGACAAATGAATATGTAATATATGAGTTTCTTAAAAGGGAAAATCAACATATAAATAATATACAAGCCCATCCAATGAGGTATTGTTGGACAGGTGGCACAAGTGATAATAAACAGAAATATATATCCTTATGGAATAAGAAACAGCATTTAAATGGCCGATTATTTTTAATTAATTATAGCGATAATCCAAATGAGAAAATCTCAATTATAGAAGTTTTGAGTTTAGATGCTACCAGAGGTATTACATCTGAGAATAAATATTGTATGAGTAGAATTGTCTTCTTGGGTTGGCTACACGATATGCAAAATTATAGTTCTAATAGCAGGGACTATTTCTCTGATTTTAAAGAAGTTCATTATGACCAAGAATTCTTTGAAGATTTTAATGCTAATAAGAGAAATTATGGTACAGAGTTTTCAAATATATTTATCTAGGGGGAGATTTTTTTGCCGGGAACATGGAGTATAAGTACCACTTTAAGAAATCCTGAGCGTATCGTTGATTTCTTGAGGGTGCTTTCACGGTTTGAGGGAAAACCTTTTAACGAGAAAACCCAAGGGTTGTTTTTTAAAGAATTAATCAGGACGAAATTATATACACCAACTGGAATATCAGATTATTATAAGCAGAAGTTTGAGGATCCAGAAGAATTTACGGATAGTGAGTTGTCAGATTTATTAAGTCAAGTATTCTATGAGAATAAGAGTTTCAATAACGATCAAGAATTAGCGTATGCTATGAGAGGTCGAACAGCAGTCAGCAATATCACAAAAATGGGATTAGCAATTGCTAAAGAATCAATGGGTGCAGTTAAAATAACTGATTTAGGAAAGATGTTATTAAAAGATGAAGTAGACTTAGTCAATGTATTCTTCAGGTACTTTTTAAAATGGCAAATACCTAACCCAACTGACAAAGGATACAAAGATTTTGATATTGTGCCTTTCATTGCAGTTATGCATGTCATAAGTAAGGTTAATAAAGAGTGGAAAAACTTAGGCCACAAACCTGTTGGAGTTTCAAAAGAGGAGTTTTCATTATTCTTAACAACCTTAATTGATTATAAGGATATAAAAGAGCAAGTATCAAAAATAATTGAATTTAGGAAAGAGAAACGTTCGCTTGATAAAAACGCTGCACAACGTTATGTTGACAGAAGATTTATCGAAACTGCAATAGAGGTCTTTAAACTAAACCTTTCTGAGAAGAAGAAAATAGAAACTAAAGTAAATAACCTTTATGATTATGGCGATTCTGCTATAAGATACTTTAGACAAACAAAGTTATTATATTACAGAGGAAATGGCAGATATGTTGATTTAGCCCCTACTAGAAGAGTAGAGATTAAAAGGTTATTGGAGAATTTTGACGGCCGCGCGTTAAGTTTTAAAAATGCCGAGGACTATTTACGTTATATGTCTGATATTAATAAACCTGCTCTTCCGTGGGAAAATATGGATGATTTAAAGTCAGTTTATGAAAATCTATTAGAACAAGCAAGGTTTTTACAAACTGATATTAACAACCAGTACCGAGATCAGGCTTTGCATCAGTTCACTTTAAGTAAAGTTGATTTAACAAATATAAACGATTATAACAAGGAAATAGCAAAACTAAGAGAAGTAATAAAAACACTAAATAATGATTTAGCAATATTAAAAGAGAGAAGTTTAGAGAACATAGATTTATATATTAAGAAATTAACAGAGTTAGCCACAAGGAAAAGAAGTATTAGTGGTCAAGATCCATTAAATCTTGAGTATTATACTACTTTATCTCTAATGGCTTTAGACGATGCAAGGGAGATTACTCCAAACTACTCAGTGGGTGATGATAACCTTCCTTTATTTACAGCCGCTGGTAATAATCCGGATATAGAATGCAAATATTCATCATTTAGCATGATTTGTGAAGTTACACTTCTAAGAGGTCGTGATCAGTGGTTTAATGAAGGGCAACCAATAATGAGACATTTAAGAGAGTTTGAAGAGAGAGACTCAAATAAATCGCTAGATAATTTCTGCTTGTTTATTGCACCTAATATTCATCGTGACACATTAAATACTTTCTGGATGAGTGTTAAACTAGGCTATGAAGGAAAAGTCCAAAAGATTATCCCTTTGACAATTATCCAGTATGTAAATGTTCTCAAAAAGGTGAAAAAATTGAATGAGAAAGGTGTTAGGGTAAATCATAAAGATATACAAAATCTCCTTTCGAACATTTTTGATAAGAACATAGAGGCAGGAAATGATTCAACTGCATGGTTAGCAAGTGTTGATGAAGTAATAGAACAATGGAGTAATTCTTTATCAGCATAACGATAATGAGATATTTGAAATGAAAGAAAGAGTGGACTTGATCTACTCTTTTTTTTATTTTTTAAAAGGAGAACATACGTTTGTGTATAACATGTATATATATTAAATAATCATAGACAATGGAGGCTTACTCATGAAAAAGGAGCAATTCAAAGTGGAAGGAATGGACACAGAATTTGTTGAATTTCGACACAAAGAGCATAATATTTTGTTCACAAGATTTGAACGTATTAGGTTTAAAGGAGAAGAAGTTCGAGAAGAGTCCAAATATTTATACCTTATTTATATTTTTCGTAAAAAGCATAGGGTAGTAAACAATCATAATGATAAAAAGGAAATGGGCTCCTTTAACATAATTTGTTTTAATCAGGTCTATCATACCTTCGATGAAATGGTTCATAATCTTATTCCAATTTTATCAGAATATATTTTAGATCAAGACGAAATTTTTAAATGCTTATACAAGGTTCATAACCTTGATCCAAGAGACTAGTGAAAACAAGGAGAATATCCTTGTTTTTTTAATAGAGAAACGGGTTTTGGGCTGCTATTTAAGCAATTATCAGTTAAAATAGTATACAAATTTATCCAGATAATATTGTGTGGAGAGGAGCCATTCAATGCAGTACATGATTCCAAAGTTATTACATAAAATATGCTTTTATATTATGTTGTTCATATACTCGGCTATTTTCACACTAATCTGTTACCCTTTATCTATAAGGTATTTAGAGTTATCTTCAATAGATTATTTATTGTTTTCAATGTTTTTATTAGCACTTGGGGGGGCATTCTTTGAAAGGTCATTTGTGTACTTCTACCTAGAACTAGAAAAGGACTACGAGGCAATCAATAAAATACATTATGTGGTAATTTTCGTCGTTAAGGTCGTTGTGTATATAGTAACAGGCATTGCAATTTATTACTTCAAAAGGGACCTTTACCTAGCATTATATATACCACTATTTCTCATAATTGGTGGGTGGATTTGGTTTAGTATATTGAAGGGCTATATTAAAGTGAAAAGGGAAAAAGAGAAGATGGAAGCGATAAAGTTTAAGAAGCAAGTTGAATGTTAATTGGGACTAATTAGTAGGAATAATTTCTATTATCTTACGGAAAAAATTATCCAAAATACAATAAAAAAAAAGGTTTAAAGAAACATTTGTTGAAAATAAAATTATACGTTCTTTGAATTCATATTTAATTGTGTCTTCCAGTGTTAACTTCTCTTTTGCTAGGCGAGGATTCCTTTTTCTTTTATGATGAGTAAAGACAAATGGAAGCGTGTGAACTATTTGTAGTTTCACACGCTTTTTTTATAGAATTTCTTAAAGAATTACACATGGCGATATGAACAGATATAATTGAAAAAAATTTCATACAAGTACATAATTATTAATCTACTTGTTTATTTAATGCTGATCTTAGTATGTTTTCTAGGTCCCACCACTCATTATTAGGGAACACTTTTTTTATAATTTCAATTCTGCTATTAGGATAAGCCTTAACTTTTTTTATGTTAATAATAACAGAGATCTCCTTATCTGTATTTAACCTGTTTAAAGTAAGTTCATATATATTCGGGTGACTATCAGGCTTTTTTCCTCTAATATATATAGGCGACCTTGTAACCTTAACTAAATTGTTTTGTTCCAATAACTTGATATGATTTATGGCTGTTCTAACAGAACATTGAGAAGCCAGTGCAATTTGCTCATAAGTCATATAGAACTCATTATTTCTATCTGCAAATCGTTTGGAGTGAATGAATAAAGCAAATAGAGTCTTGTGGAGTTTTTTGGGATATTGATATAATGTCACCATTTCACTTCTAGAGACAATAATTTCATTTATGCCTCTAGATAGAACTACATTTTTTTCATAGACTAAATTAACAATTCTTTCAATTTCTGTATAACAATCTTTAAGTGGTGTATTATAAAACTCCTTATCTTGTTTATCCATCCAATGTTTCAGTTCTTGTATACATATATCTTTTTCTTCTCGTAGAGTATTGAAAAGCACTGCGAGTTTACAAGTAACAGTATTTCTGGTTCCCGGTTTTCTTAATCCATTTTTATAGAGATCTTCTAAGGAATCAAATGTGTCTTCGGAAAAATCCAGATTACCAAGTGGGGTTCTTTCTAACTCCTTACTGTGACTTTTGTTGTCCCCAAATTCCTCCTCACCTTCTTGTATATCTGATATCAAGTCTTTAATTATATCCACATCCAGAGGTTCAATATTTAAAAAGTAATCAAAGGATCGTATAGGATAAAAGTCATTATATACATCAACATACCAGCATACATTATTATTCTTATCCTTACTTTTATGATTAATACTGAGAGGAAGTTTCAATCCTTGAGTAGGTGTAGGCCGAAGTTCAATTTCCCCATGTATGTTTCCACCTAATAAGTTATATGCTATCGAAACTGCTGCAACGAATAGTTTTTTCACTGACTTATAGGGAATTTCATCTGAAAAATAAACATCAACATGGAAACCCTTTGTACCACTCCAACTAGTAAAGATGTTATTGGTTGGGATCCCAAGAGTATTTAATGACTCATAGAGAGCCAAAACTACCTTTTTTGCTTCCGGAATATTTGGAATATCTACATCAAACGTGACAAACTTACTGTGTGTTTTCCTGCAGAATATACCATAAGTACTATGCTGCATGATATGTGATTTTAGAAATCCATCGTGAAGGGATACGTGATTTTCATTATTGGATTTATTGAATGTATGGTAACTGCCATTTTCATTAAGTTTTATGTATTTGTATCTAACAGTTATAAATAACTGTTTCATTTTTTCAACAATCAAATTTATATCATCCATAAAGCACATCCTTCCTTTATAAAATAACACAACGTAAATATGACAATTATAAGTGAGAAAAATTGCACTCAAGTACTTAATAATTACTCCTTGCTACTTTTTAGATGGTTTTTTTATAAGAATATCATGTGATATGATAACTTTCATTTTTTCACAAAAATCCGTCACAAATATCTTATTTCATATTCACCTCGTTTTTTTTATTTTGTGTTACAACTGTTGTAAGCCAATTTAATTGGAAAAGAGAAAGGAGAGGATGATTAGTGCAAGATAATATTTATGAACAATTAAACTTTGAACTTAATGAGCAGCAAGATTTAATCAATAAGAAAAAAATGATGATGGGGTACCTCAGATTGACTAGTAAGCAACATGATTTTTCAGCGGAAGAAAGTAATAAAATTTTAGGAGCCCTAATTTCAATAGGTACTTCAAAAAATCAAGGAGAATATGAATATTACACTGAAAATATTCTTGCCTATATAAAAGAATTACTGTCAAAAAATAAAGTGTGTTGAATTTTGTTGTTTTTAGATCAACATAATTTAAACGGTTTTAATGACAAATAAGAATTTGTTCGATTTTCTACTAATTGAGGCTGGCAAAAGTCAGGGGGCACGCTATAATACGACTACAGAAAAATTTGTCAGATAATATGTCTTATGCGACAAAACGAAGGGCATAGCCTATATCTTTTTGTCGCATAACATAAATATTTCGTATTAAATTTTTGTCGTATAACATAGTGCAGGAGGATATCCATTATGGAGATTATTTCAGTTACCTTTTCCCAATCAATTAATGAATTTAGAAACTATTTGATTGAACTGAACAGAAGTAAGAACACTATTAAAAGTTATGTTCAAGATTTACACTTTTTAGAGAATTGGTTGTTTTCTAGACACTCTGATCCAATTATGGTGGAGGCCATAACGAATACTGATATAAAAGATTTCGAGCGTGATATAAAAGAAACCTCTACTTTATCTCCAATGACTGTTAATCGAAAACTAGTAACAGTAAAAAAGTGGTCTGAGTTTTTATTTGAATCAAGATTTTCTCCTATTAACTTGGGTCAAGAGATTTCAACTATGAAGGTTCAAAAACAGAATACCATTCGTTGGCTAACGAGACAAGAAGTTGGGCGTTTATTACATGCAGTACAATTAACAAAACATAAAAACTTTCAAAAAGGGTTATTACATGAAACACTTATTATTCTTCTAGTGAATCTTGGATTACGAATTGAGGAGGCTTGCTCCTTAACAAAGAATTCAATTTCATTTCACAATAATTTGGTAAATGTGTTGGGGAAGGGATCTAAGCACAGAGTTGTGCCTCTAACTGAGAAAACAAAAGCACACATACTTATATGGTTGGAAAATAGGGATAATGATTCCGATTATATTTTAGTTAGCAGCAGAAGCAGTCTATTAAGCACCAGAGCCGCACAGCATATTTTAAAAAAATATAGCACCCAACTAGGTATCGAGATTACCCCCCATTCTTTAAGGCATACCTATTGCAAACAGTTGGCAGATAGTGGAGTGGGACTCCAATCTATAGCAGATTTAGCAGGTCATAGTTCCATGGATACTACTCGAATTTATGTTACACCTTCTATTAAAGAACTCCAAAGTGCTTTAAAGAAAACAGAGTTTTAATAAAAATCAATAGTCAATTTACTAAATGGGGAGATCACATTCCCTATTTTTTTATGTTTAATATTTCAAAGAATTGAACCTTATAGTAGATTTAAACGTATATCATATTAACAAAAAAGAAATCCTTAAAATCTAATTTAAGAGGGGGAAGCCTGATTAGCATGAATAGTATTGTAAGTTTATTTGAATTTCTGAACAATAATACTGGTGCACTCTCAGTCTTAATAAATATGACGCTTGTTATAGTTACAGTGATATATGTAATTTTAACTGGAAGTCTTTCAAAAACTTCAAATAAAACCATTGAACATACAATTAATGAAGTTCACGAGAAAAAGAAACGAGAAGAAACCATAAGGAAGAATTTGATATATCTGGTTAACAGCGAAGTCTATATGAACTCATTTATTTATGTTTTTTCTCAATATTACTTACTTAATGGTAAACAGATTAATTTAAAAGAGAAATTAAGACATTATATTACTAGTGGGGGAGCAACAATCGATAGGACTTCTAAAGGCCATATCGTTGTTCATACTAAATTAGATACTTGGAAAGAAATCAACGCTCAATGTGCACAATATTTTTCTAATAATCTTATGCAGGAGTTAACAGGTTACTACACTGGGGTAGAACACGCAAAAATTTACTCAATTAATGGAATGTCTTCTGAGAATTTCGTAGAAGTTTGTAAAGCGCAACTTGTATCAACTTTAAAGTGCGTAGAGTTGTTACAAGAGGAAGATCCAAATTTAAGAATTAGTTTAGAATATGAAATTGATGGAAAGTATTTAACAATAGATAAAGATCAAGGAACTATTATTGAAGTTGATAAAAATTATATTCAAGCAAAATAAGCGTAAAGTTTATATTGATATTAATCAAGACTATTGATATATCAAAAGGAAAGCATCCTTCTTTCTATAACTACATATAGAAAGGAGGGGATTCATTTTGGAAGATTATATTTTGAAAAAAGATTTACAAGTTCAAGGTCATACATATCGTATTGCAATATTTCAGGAAAAAGACGGTGCATTATATTACTCTGTATTTGCAGAAATATTCGAGAACGAGGCATTTGAACTTATTCATGGTGGTAGTTTTGATTCTAGAGAAGATGCCGAAGAGGATATTAAAAACATTCTTCGTTATTTAGTAAGTGTTGAAGATGGATACTAATCGTTGTAACAGAAATTTTTGAAAATATTTATTAATAGTCCTTAAATTCATTAAATCTATTTTAATGAATAACAATGATTATAAATAAAACTCAAAATAAATTTGGATGAAAATAATTATTTTTTTCATCTGAAAAAAATGGATACATAAGGGAAATAAATGATTGAAATAAATGAAAAAAATGTAAGAGGCGAATAAAATAGAAAATAGTCAACATTTAATCATTTTGCTTATTTTTAGGACGAGAATGTCTCAAACAACTGATTCTGGGACGTTTACTAAATTAAATAAACGTTGTATGATTTAGGGAGAATATATCGAATATATAGAATACACTTTGGGGAAGGGCTACCTAGGAGCCTTTCCCTTTTTCCATTTGCGGAAATATGAAATAAAACGCGTTAGAATACTCCTATAAAGTTAAAAGCAAACACCATATTTGTTTTGATAGGAGAAAGAAACATGTACTATTTAGACTATTTTTCTAGTTATTTTTGTGTTGTAGGTCTTGTATGGTTTTTATTGCTCCTCAGTATCAAATATTTACCTTCATTCTTTAAACAAGAGAGAAGAACAGTTGAAAGGTGGCAAGAAAGACTATTTTTATACAGTATTCCTATATCTTTGGTACTTGGGTATACGTTATTTCATTTTACTAACCTATATGAGTATATGAGATTAGTTTAAGGATAGTGATTCAATATGGTAGATTACTTCGAACTTCATTTGAGCAGTGAGTGCTATTTCGGGGGAGAGTTACAAATAAATACAGGGCTAAATTGTGAAAAACGAATACTATATTTAATTGCTGATTTAAATATTCTAGAATCATTTTTATTAAATTTAAATAGGAAAGATGTTTATCGGATATTATTTCATAGTATAGATACCGTAGATATTAAAGACTTTCAAGAGTTTAAAGAGGTATGTAAGAAGTATAAACTAGAGCATGGTTTAATAGTACTTCGTCAGTAGCGAGAAAAAGGTTTACCAGAAATAAAATAAAAAAAGACCAATTTGGACCTTTACAGGAATAATATTCTGTAGTATTATCTAAATAAGCAATATATATTATATTAATTTAGTTATTTAAGATTTTTAATTTTTCATATATATAAATTCAAATCTCTTCCTTTTTATTACTTAAAGAGAAGAGGACAAAAGATATACTTAATATACTGAACTAAATAGGACAAGAGTATGCGAATTACTTTATCGTTTCTCTACGTCTGTCGTTTCGTGCATTTCACCTTCGTGTGTATTTGCTTTGCGCGAACTGTATATTAATTTTATCTTTGTTCTTTTAACTTTGTAATAATCAGGGAGGGATTTTTTGTGTTGATCTTTTATCATTAAAACCATTGTATGAGAGCGTGCTTAAAAATAACGATGTTTTGTTGCTCTGTGAGAAATTTGTCAGGGAAAAGTGTAGTTATCTAGGTTAAAAAGACCGAATATTCAGAAAAGGTGATGGAACTATGAAAAGATCAGCAATTATTTATGCCAAAGGCTATACACAAGATGAGGCAGCACCTCATTTAGAAAAAGTAAGAAATTACTGTCTTGATAATGGATTAGCAATATTGGAGGTTTTGTACGATGAAACTTCTCACAATCTAAAGGACTTGAACTGTTTGAGAACCCTTTATGAGTATATGAGTTCCAAAAAGGTAAGTACGGTTATTTTCGTAAGTTGTCTTCCTTATGATTGTATTGGAAGTTACATATACCAATTCCGTTTTTTGGCCGGATTTGAAACTCTTAAATTTCATAATGGTCTTCTTGACACAAGTATGGATAAGGCCAGAAAGAAAAAGTTTGTTTTTAATCAGACTGCCATCGATGAGGGGTTAAGTGTAGACTTCGGAAACTTAGTTGAAGTCTTATCTCAAGACCAAGACAACTTGCAATTTATCAACAGAGAGGAAAATGCGCGGCTGCTTGAGGAGATAAAGTGGAAAAAACAAGAGGCTGAACGAGACTTCAATAGAGATAAAGGGATACTTGGTATTGTTTTTGATGAAAGTAATAAATCAAATATGGCTAAGCATGTCAGTAGACAATTGTTTATTGATAAATCAGGCTTTGCTGATGCAATGGTTTACAGCGGACTTTGCGATTTAAAGGAAGTGTTAGAATCCAAAAAGTACTATAAAGTCGTCTGTGACTTAATAGGATTTAGTGATATTGATGACCTTAGGGACTTTATATTAACTTGTGAAGATTATGTTATGGAAGTTCAATTCGATTTTGGTGATTTATCTTCAAGAGATGAATATGAGTTGTTGGCGATTCTTGATGAACTAACTGGAAATGCTTAAAACTCACTCATCCTTTATCTATATTATTATCGAAGTTTTAAATAAAAAAACTAATCTAAAGGAGACAGGAACATGAACCAAAAAATTAAAATGAAAGAATTTGTTAAGAAACTTGAACTGGGTTATATGAATGCAGCAGTACAATACAACAGCATGACAGGTGTAACTGAAACTGTATTTTTAATCAAAGATTATGAGTATAGGTTGAAACAGTTAACAAGAGATAACTTTGTTAACGTCAGGGGATGTTTGAAATACAACGAAAATGCTACAGGGTTTATTTACTTGGTGAAGTTTGGAAATTCAGCAAATAGAATCTATCACCATTGGTTTGATAAAACCATTCAGAAAAATGACTTGCTGTATCTACTAGATCAGGAAAAGGTGACCTATTGTTTAGTGAATGAAAAAAATCAGATAGTTGATTTTATAATCACGTCTAATTCAACAAAGGAAATTGTGTATCAGTATCTTACTGATAGTCAATCAGACTGGACAGTTAACCAGTTTAACCAGTTAATTTATGAGACTATGGATTACTACGGTTCAGTAAAAAAAATATGGAGTTATATCACAAAAAATGCTGCATCTTAAAATGGCGTTTTTAGAGCATATAGAAATAAATCTGAACTTCTGTTACGGCCATTATTTTTAATTTTTATTCAATACTTGATTCTTGAGAGGAGATTTTTTATGAAAAACACTACAGTAAATAAAGTTGGTTATATGGTTCATTTAAGTTCTGAAAGGGACGATAGCACAGACTTAAATTTAAAACATTTTGTACTAAAATCCTTATTAAAAAAAGTCAAAGGTATTGAAGTCGCTGAGTACCTTTCTTACAAAAGCAATCCATTAGTGGCTAAGTACTTTATTAACATACTAAGAAAGCAAAACATAAAAACGATTGCTGTACAGGACCGTTCCATATTTAAAAAAGATATTATCAACCTTTTCATTAATGAAGGCTTTCATTTTATTCTTATTGAAGTCACCACTAGCAAACGAAGATATCGAATTGAGGAGATTTCTAACGACAAATTGAAATCTGATTTACATAGTATAGCCAAATCCAGTAAGGCAGAGTGGGAAATTTTAAGTAATGATTTTAAAAAGGGACTAATTCAAAGTGAAAAGATTTCGAACTTTACTAATGATATTATAAATCATTTTGAGTCTACTACTGGTATTAACATATCGGCTTATTGATATAACCAAAACTACTTAAGGAGATGATACTTTTGGAAAACGTAACATTTTTCACATTATTGCCAGAGTCAATTAAAGGAAAGCGTATGGAAGCAGATAAGGAATTCTTAAAGTATTTGACAGTAGCATTTAATTTTGCAGATAAACATAACCTTAATCTCAAAAATGCATGTGGTATTTCCACGTTTGAGAATAGTAGTTTAGAAAAATACCTTTCTAATTTGAAGAGAAAATCAACTGTCTTAATAATATCACCGGCACTTGTTGCCAATCCTAAAGTTCTTAACGTCCTAATCGGAAAAGAGATAACTTTAAGAGTTATTGAGGGCGATTATTTAATCAAACCAACACTATTAAAAGAAATATGGTTAGAAGAAGCGAAAACTGCAACAACTAAATTTCCAAACGCGGTAGACTATTTAATTAAAACAGAGGTATTAACTGCAGAAGGAAAAATTAACGATTTGTAAGATCGACCTAAATAACAAATCAATAATTCATTTAAAAATATAGCAGGTAGCATTTTAGGAGGTGCATCGTTATGAGTTTACTTACGAAGTCAAAAAGTTTAATTTTACCTTCAACTGAAGAGATAAAAAAGCAACAACTTCTTGAAGTATTAGCCCAACTTGTAAAAACCTACGCTGAGACAAAGCGTGACTAAAACTAGTATCTGGTGGCTATATGCTGCGAGATCTCATATAGAATACAGGAGGATGATTAATTATGAATAAAACCGCTGCAATTTATGCACGTGTATCAACTGAAGAACAAACTAAAGGATTTTCACTTGATAGTCAGGTCGAACAATTAAAGATATATTTAGAAAGGAAGGGCTATACCGCCATAGAGGTATTTATTGATGACGGGTATTCTGGAAAGAACTTTGATCGCCCTAATATTCAAAGACTAATTAGAAACCTAGATAAATTCGACGCAATAGGAGTTTGGAAAGTTGACAGACTTTCCAGAAATAATGAACAAGTTTTGCATCTAATTACAAATTACTTAAGACCCGTTAATAAAAAGTTATTAGTTAGTACTTGTGATATAGATAGTTCCACTTCAAATGGTTACATGTTCATTTCGTTGTTAGGGACATTCGCAGAGTATGAAAGGACTCAGATAATAGAAAGAGTAAGTAGTGGTATGAAAAAAAGGGCAGAAAGTGGAAAATGGAACGGAGGAAAAATACTAGGATATGATTCAGTAAAAGGAAGGTTAGTTGAGAATGAAAATGAGAGTAATATAGTTAAGGAAATTTTTGAACTAAGAGCACTGGGAAATGGCTATAAAAGTATCGTTAACCACTTAAATACCAAGGGTTATGTAACTAAACAGGGGAAACATTTTGGGATAAACTCTGTAAAAACAATACTTGAAAATCCTACATACACTGGCTTTATTAGATGGGGAAAGCATAAACAGTGGAGTGAGAAACGGAGGGCAGGAAAGCAGTCTAATATCCAGTTAGTAAAAGGTGAACACTCTGCTATAATCGAGAGGGAATTATGGGAGAGAGTTCAGGAAGTTAACAATGAACAAAAGAAGTTTACTAGCACGAGTAACTTTGAAGGAGAATTTGTATTAGCAGGAATATTAAAATGTCCACAATGTGGAAAAGGTATGGTTATGTCAAAAACTAAAAAGCCTGATAAACAAAGTTATTATCTTTATTATCAGTGTCAAAACTTCCATCAAAGAGGTTTAGCAGCATGTAATTCAAACTTGGTGGTTAAGGATGAGATTGAAAAGAAAGTTCTACAGAAGGTTAAGAGCCTTATGCTTTCTCCTTCATTAGTTGAGGGACTATGCAATAATATAGATGAAGAAAAATCTGAAGTAATTAATGATCATAAAAGGGAGTTAGATATCCTAAAGCATGAATTTAAAGATAAAATGGAGGAAGAGGCAAGCCTTCTATTGAGGGCAAGAAAAGCGATAAAAGAAAAAAATGAAGAAGAAGAAAAGAATTATAATCTGATGTTGCGTCAGACAGTGAAGGAAAGAGAAGAACTTGAAAAAAGAATAGAAAGTTATGAAGTCTATATAAAAAATCATTCTACGGCTCTAAATATTAACAAAGACTTAGTATTAGAGGCATTAAAAGATTTTGATGAATTGTATGCAATAGCCGATAGTAAAACACGAAAAGTGCTTCTGCGTTCAATAATTAAGAAAATTGATTTAACAAAAGACAGAAAAGGGATTGATTCGATTACATTATGGTTCGAGGAAGGTGATACCCCACTTCCTCCACCACCTTCAATTTTTTTTGGTGACATTTTACCAGTGAATGAGGAACGGAGAACCGTATCATAAGTAAATGTGAGTATAAAAAGGAGCTATCTAAATCGTTGTTATAGCAACGTTCTAGGTAGCCTTTTATTTTATAGAAGAGAGCTTTTTTCCAATCATGATATTTCACCATTCTAATATTAAGCCACTCTCAAAACTAATGATAAACATAGGAACCATATAGTATTTATGAGAGCCTATTATCGTGGAAATAATTGAAAGTCCAATAAAAGAGCATAGTAAACAACAATTTATTTAATCTAGAAGTGAAGTATTGTTTGTTATTATTTATCTAAAACCTCCTAAGTTGTACCTAATATTTGAGAAAATAAAATTCATTTCACAAAATCATAGAAGGCACAGAACCGTATCATAAGTATGAACTGATAAAAATGAAGGGACCATAATTTAGTTTCCTATGTTTTCTAGTTTTTCAATAAGCTTTTGTAATTTTTCTTTTGCATGGTTTTTTAGTAAAAAGAAAAGTCTGTGATTGTTTCTCTAAATGAAACAAAGAAAATCTAATTCTGTATATCAAAGATCACCATTTAGTGGGAAAGGATTACGTGAATTGTATATTACAGTACTATCTAACTAATTTCGTAGTTTATAATAAATTAGAAGTAGAATGTATTTCAGGTTAATAAACATCAACTAATTTCGAAGCTAAACATAATATTATTCATTTATTCGGAGGTATTAAAATGGCGAAAGTTTTTTATGATAAAGTTGGCGATCGAGAGAAGGTGTATGCCGCTGCCGATATGTGGCGAGAGAAATGCGTTATTAATGATGGGTCATTATTATTTGATGACACATCTGTTTGGACGCTTGAAAATTTACAAGTACTGAAAAAGCGCTTTAATGATAATCCGCAATATGAAAATAAAACTACATTTGATAAAAAATTTGAGTTACAGCTAAAAGGGTCAACTGATGCAATTTATCAATTAGCGATGGAAGTAATTTATGTTTATTATTTATTTCCATATTATAAAACGATTAGCTACAAAACCAAGTTGAGTAAATTAAAGGACATTGCGAGCTGGAACAATATTTATTATGTAGATAAACATCCATTGTTAAACGCGCTTGAACTTGGGATTGGTGCAACCGGTACATACTATAACACAGCGAAGTTTGAAGAGCTTTCGTTCGTTATCCAATTTTCTATTAATATGAAACAGCGTACAAATGACGAACGACGAGCAATTATTCAAGACCCATGGAAGCTCAAAGAGATGATTGTGCAAACAAAAGAAATAATTGGGAAAAATGTACAGATGCAGCATATTTTTGCGCATTTATTAGCACCGGATTATTTTGAATGTATGGCTAGTTCAGGACATAAAAAAATGATAGTCGAAGCATTTAAAAACCGCATTCCATCTACACAGGAAAGAGATATTGATAAAAGGTTATATGAAATTCGCCAAGTGTTAGAAAAGGAAGAAAAAGGAGTTGTGAATTTTTATCACAATCCAGACTTGCTAGAAACATGGAACCCCACGTCTTCAAAAACAGTCGTAGAACCAACTCCGCCAGTAAAAGAACCATCGGCAGGTTATTCAATCAGTAAACCAATTGAAATTATGAGCTTAGGAAATTTAGTTTTTGAAAATGAAGATATTCTACAAAGTCAAATTCAAACCGCGTTAAATAGTGGAAAACATATTATTTTCACTGGACCTCCTGGCACTGGGAAATCGAAGCTTGCAAGTGATATATGTAAGCAGATAGGGGTAGCAAACAAGCTCGTTACAGCTACATCAAGCTGGACAACATACGACACAATTGGCGGGTACAAACCAACACAGGAGGGACAGCTGTTTTTCGATCCGGGTTTATTTTTACAATGCTTTAAAAATAAAAATGATGAAAACGTCAATGAATGGTTAATTATTGATGAGATTAATCGAGCAGATATTGATAAAGCATTTGGTCCGTTATTCTCTGTATTAACAGGAGATGAAACGGTACTACCGTATAAAGCACAAGACGGCTCCCAAATTGTATTGAAGCATCAAAATAAAGTGGTCAAGGATGTTCAGCCATCTGATTACATCGTTCCTAAAAATTGGCGTATTATTGGCACAATGAATACAATCGATAAATCATCATTGTTTGAAATGAGCTATGCATTTATGCGGAGATTTGCCTTTATTCCCGTGTCCGTACCGAAAATAATTACTGAATCGTTAATTAGTAGATATTTAGATGCGTGGTCTATCCAAGGCTACCAATATACGGATGAGTTAAGAAGATTATGGGAAATACTGAACCAATACCGAAAACTCGGTCCAGCTATTGTGTATGATATTGCGAAATACACGATTGAAAGCGACGGCGATTTTACATCCGCAATCATTTTATATGTATTACCTCAATTTGAAGGGGTAAGCGACTATAAAATTCAAACATTTATTCGTCAGCTCAATGAACAGATAGGGGATGTTGTCGCTATTAGTTTAATTAGCGATTTTATTGAAGATTTCTTTCAAATTGGTGTTGTAGATGAAGCATAGTTGGATGATTGAAGAAGTAGGAAGTTACTTATATGGCTATTTGAAGGATGGAACAGTTCAAATTGATTCTATTTTAAAACAAAATGGATCCATTGATCGACTTCAGGACTTATTAAAACTCCGACTAATGAAACATGAACGTACGATTGCTTTTATGAAGTCGCTTGGTAACGGGTTAACTTCAATTAAATCGAGCACAAAAGCAAATATTCAAGAAAGTTATTATGAAGTGCGTGGGGAAGTTAAATGGCAGGAAACGCTTCAAAAGCGCATGCAGTCAAATCCGAAAGACCGGTTTCATTTTACGATTCAAGAATCGGAACGAACGTTTAATACAGTGGAAAATGTAGTATTAAAGGAAGTACTTGGTAAGATTGATTCATATTGCTATGAAGATCGATTTTTAATGCAATTTAATTCCCGGTCATGGTATCAAGACATAATGGTTGTTCGAAAAAATGTGCGTATCGCCCTAGAACATAATATTTATGTTTCACGTATTGCAGAGCAGTCAGTAACAGATCGAATGATTGAAAAAGTAAAATTGCATCGTAAGCCAATTTATCGTGAAGCAGCATATATTTTAGAACGTATTCGAAAAATTGAAAAAGGTGATTATACTCAGCAGCAATTACTAGATGTGCTACATGAATTTTTCATTCTTCCAGCAAATGAAGACGTATTATTTGAACTATATTGGATTGTGCAAATTTTAAAGCAGCAAAGCAATGTAGTTTATTCCATTATGGACGGTGGGACAAAGGTAGCAAGCTGGGTAGATAGTGAATATGATGTTAGCTTATACCATAATAGTATTGGCTCAGGGCATGTAAATTTTATCATTCATCGTGATGAGCTTTTGAATAGCTCTAATGCTTATTTAAATCAAGAAGTGAAAGCTATTAACATTTACAACGCATTGGCAAAAAAGTTTTTTTCGGTAGAAAAGTCATCGATTTATTGGCGTGGTAGACCTGATATTTTAATTGAAAGAGTGCATCGAGGAACGAACAAGCTTTGTTCTATTATTATAGGGGAAATTAAAAATACAGAATCATTGGAATATGCATCAAAAGGCTTAAAGGAGCTAACGCAATATATGTCTTATGCAAAAAATAGTGCTAATGAGTATATAGCTGATACTGATATAGACATACAAGGAATATTATGTTTAGGTGAAATATCGCTAAATGAGTCATATATGGATAATGTACAAGTAGTTTCTTTACGAAATAAAGAAATGCTATTAAAAAATTCAATTATTTAAAATAAAACGGCACTTAGCCACATTACGCAAAACCGTGTCATAAACAATTAGTCTCCTTGTTAAAAAGCAATTCAATACCATTGGATTGAGTGTAAACAACAGCACAAATAATTATTTGTTACTTTAGAAGCTATTCACTCAATTGAATGGCTTTTTTATTATAGTATAATATATACAAATAATTGGATTGATCTGTAAACGGAGTGAAGAAATGATTGAGCAACTTATTATTGAACTATCAAAACGAATAAAATACATCAAACCCCCAAATATACAGAAAATTACAAAGGTAGACAATCAAGGAATACATATAGAAACAGAATCATCTAGGGATGAATACAATAGAGGTAAAAGGCATTCTCCGTATGTAGATATTGATTTTAATTTTATATTGAATGAGTGGAAATCATTTACTAAAGAAAGAACAACCACTGTCGATAAGTTAATGACAGAAAGTGAAAAAAGTACGTTCATTCTATCTTACTTCGCCCAACTACCTTTTGTTGAATTATTGACCCAAGGTGATAAAGCAACCATCAAGTTAAAGGAATTCAAGACAGATGAGTTGCCGAATGAGCAGTATGAAAAGGTAATCACCTTCTTAGATGAAGTGAAAATTGGAAAATACGACTCAGTAAGCAAGTCGAAGGTAATCTATATAGGGTTAAGTCAAGAGCCAGGCAGGATGCAAAATTATTAGGTTTGGTGAATGAATTTAATGAGATCAATCAAAGTCAGTTCGATGCTTATAAGGCAGCTGAAAATAAAGGTGATTTTGTAAAGAAGATCATTATGAATCAAGGGTATTTTAGAGCAGCCCTTATTTGCCTTGATTTATTAAGACATCTACCTAAAAGGGACAAAAGGCTGGCTCTTGAAGAACTTGGTATGCTAATTGTGCGGAATTCTAGGGGTGAAAACCTAATGGTAGAGTCGGTAGCTAAAGAGAGAACGCACAATTTATTAATATGGTTACAAAGTACAACTTTAATTGATAAAGAGTGGAATCCAACAGAGCCTTATTTTGACACTTTAAATAAAAAGGAGCAGATCATGTCTCAAAATATACGAGAGAAATTAATCAGGATTGCGAATCAATATTTAGCTGCAAAGAGGGAAGCTTTCGGGGGGCACCAATTGGGACCCTTTGTTCGAAGTGAGGTGACCGCGGCTATACATAACCTTCCTTTTATTGACCCTTCCGAATATGTTGTGACTGGATCGGTGGGGCAAGGGAACTGGGCGTCTGTTCCTTGGATTGCGATCATGAATCGCAAAATTACTGTTTCGACGCAGAGGGGTTATTATATTGTCTATTTGTTCAGTGAGGATATGGAAAGTATCTATCTTACATTGGCCCAGGGGATAACGGAAACTTCTAAGGATGAGATGCTGAGAATTAAAGCTGAGATGAGGGGGTCTATACCCGCAAATAGCAAGGTTAAGATAGATGATCATATTAATCTGGGAGAGAGTAAGAAGGCAAAGGGCTATGCGCTATCTACTGCGGCATATATTCGTTATGATGTGGATCAGATGCCAGGAGAAAATGTGATTTTAGATGATTTAAGAAGCATGATCAAAATATATGAGAATTATATCTCGCTGAATGATCGTACTATTTATGATAACTCTTTAAACAATAGTGATGAGGAGATAATCAGGGAGAAAAGCTATGAGTTTTTGCCCACAAAGGATTTAATTAATCACGTCTATTCTTACATACAAAGCAAAGGGTTTTATTATCCAAAAGAGGAAGTCATCAACTTATATCTTTCTTTGAAAACCAAGCCGTTTGTGATCCTTTCCGGTATTTCTGGAACGGGGAAAACCAAGATGGTGCAATGGTTTGCTGAGAGTGTCGGTGCGAATGAGAAAAACGGCCAGTTTACATTGATTCCTGTGCGGCCTGACTGGAGCGATGGTTCGGATTTATTAGGTTATGTAGATATTAAGGGAGATTTTAAAGAAGGTCCTTTAACAAAAGCCATTAAAGCAGCACATAAGCATCCAGATCTGCCTTATTTTGTTCTTTTAGATGAAATGAATTTGGCACGGGTTGAATATTATTTCAGTGATATTCTCAGTGTCATGGAGAGTCGTCGGTTGGAGGATGGGAAGGTGGTTACATCTGCTTTATTATCGGAAGAGGTTGCGAATGAGGTGATCACACTGCCTAATAATCTATTTGTGATTGGCACAGTAAATATGGATGAAACGACACATCCGTTTAGTAAAAAGGTGTTGGACCGTGCGAATACAATCGAGTTTAATCGTGTGGAGTTGGATCATTTATCTTTTCTTCAAGACCTTGAAGAAGCTGAGCCTGTGGTGATAGGGCAGAATCAACTGGCTTCAGAGTATTTACATCTGAAGGATCTTTATAAGGAAGATACGGAAATGATCGAAAAGGCAACAGCTGAGCTCGTGAGAATTAATCAGTCTCTCCAGCTAATTAATGCCCATATAGGTTACCGGGTGAGGGATGAAATTTCTTTCTATCTTGCCTATAACAAGGAAGGAGGATTATTGACCTTTGAGGAAGCATTTGATCATTGTATCCTTCAGAAGATCCTGCCTCGTTTATCCGGAAGTGACGCTAGAATTGATCAACTCCTAAGGGAATTGTATCAACTATTCACGAATACGGCGTATCAGGACGATGAGAATGCGTCGTTCGATGTAGAGAGTGTGCTGTACCCTAGGAGCGTCAGGAAAGTGGTTGAGATGCTGAGGAGGTTACAAGAAGATGGCTTTACATCCTTCTGGGTATCATGATGATGTTGAACTGGTGAAGATCGAAACGGAGGATATGTCTCTTGTGGTGAAAGGTAAGCCGTATCACGAGCGATATGAAGGATTGAAACAATACCGGGCAATGGATCGGCATGATGTCATGCAGTTTTCTGTTCATGGAGAAAAAGTAAGTCAGGTATTGATTTATAATATTGAAACACAATTGCTTAAGGAATCCTCTCAATTACGGCCAATTTTTTTCGAGAATGGTGTGTATCAAGTCATTGTCGTGCCGAAGACAAATAGAGAATTATCTTTTTACCATGAACATCCGGGCTTAAGACAAGCCGTCGCTAAGGTAGAGATAGCCAATACATATATGTTGATGGGTAACTTACGATTCCAGAATGAAGTCGGGTTAACCACTTTTGAAATTAGGGACGGTAGTCAAAAACTGTTAGATGTGACGTTAGAAGTGTTTCCAGCAAAGCTTGATTATCGAAATGATTATAAAAAGCTTCTGGAAGAGGTGAACGATGAAATTTATAATCTCGCCTTCCATTTTATTCGCAAAACCTATTTAGGGGCTAGATTGAAACTCGAAGGCAAGCCTTCAAGAAGTGAATTTTACCGTCTCATTAGTAAGCATTTTGATCAGTTCATTCAAGCCGTTAACCAAATTGAACGGCAGCCACATCATCTTTTACATAAGACCTATGAAAAGGTAAGAGGAGATCAATTAAATAAATTAGACACGAGAAGTCGAACCTATTTGCAGAAAAGGCCGCATTTGTTTACGGAGGTTAACAAGGGCATCTCAATTCAGAACAACCATAAAACATTTATGCCTATCGAAGGTCTCCGGATGAAAAAAGAACTTACCTATGATACGTTGGAAAATCGATATGTGAAATGGATGATGCAACGGGTATCTCATAAGCTCTATGATTTACTGGAGACATTAAGACATAAAGGCATGAGATGGGAAGTCGAAGTGGATACGGACCTTTTAGACAAGTTGATTGAGATGATTAAGCAATTAGAAGCGAAGCAAAAAAGCCCCTTTTGGAAAGGCATCAAAAAACTAGATCGCTCTATTCATAGTTTAGTGCTGCAGATGGCACCAGGCTATCGAGAAGCATTTCAAATTTATTTGACAGTGTCGAAAGGGTTGATGTTACAAGGAAAGCTGTATCAAATGTCGGTGAAAGATGTAGCTACACTCTATGAATATTGGACATTTTTGAAGCTTGGGCAAATCCTTGATAAGAAGTATCTACTGATCAGTCAAGATATCATCCAGGTCAACAGGGACGAGTTGTTTGTAAACCTGCAAACGAATCGGTCGGCTATGCGAAAATACAAACACCCTTATACGAAAGAGGAGATTATTCTAACATACCAAAAGTACGAAAGCGGTTTGCCTACCATCTCTCAAAAGCCAGATACGATGCTTAGCATTGCGAAGAAAGGCAAGGATTTTACCTATAACTATGTATTCGATGCCAAATATCGTATCGATTACGCCCAAGAAGGCAGTTATTATCAAAATCGATATAAGCACCCCGGGCCACTTGAGGATGATATAAACACAATGCACCGTTATCGAGATTCGATTGTAGCCTATAATGAGGGGCCGTATGAACGAACAGCCTTTGGCGCCTACGTCCTTTTTCCGTGGTCCTTTGAAGAGTTGTACCAAAATCATCACTTCTATAAGAGCATTGATAAGGTCAATATTGGTGGCTTGCCATTTCTCCCTAATGCAACAGGCTTAGTCGAAAAATTTGTAGAGAGACTGATCGAAAAAAGCCCTGAAGAAATCCAACATGAAGGCATCTTACCAAGAGGGTCATTAGAAGAATGGCATTCCAATTTGGAAGAGAAAGTGCTTGTTGGCCTTGTGAAAGATCGAGAAGAGTATATTCAATCTAAACAGACAGGCAGCTATCGTATTCCTATCACTAAGCTTAAATCAGGCTGGCAAGAGACAAAGTATATCGCTCTTTACGTAAAAAAAGGTGTTTTAGAACAAAATGGAGTCATCTGCTATGGCAGGGCCAAAGAAATAAGACCTGAAAAAGTAGGCAGCGAAGAATACATGCAATTTGAAGTGGACCATTGGATCAACTGCAACCCAA
Organism: Cytobacillus sp. FSL M8-0252; assembly: GCF_038007345.1. Taxonomy (NCBI): domain Bacteria; kingdom Bacillati; phylum Bacillota; class Bacilli; order Caryophanales; family Bacillaceae; genus Cytobacillus; species Cytobacillus sp. FSL M8-0252. The sequence continues at coordinate 4,670,411 of NZ_JBBOWZ010000001.1, read as the reverse complement.
TCATTAAACCTGTAGGCTACGGTGTGTCTGTCTATATGCAGACCACATTAAATCATTTGAAAGAGTCGACAGAGCTCCCAGAACTATTTATGAGATCGAAAGAAGAAAAAACGCTCTGGAGAATGCTAAGAAGGGTCTCCGATAAAATATCTATTGAACTGGACTCAGTAGAAATCGATATAGCAACTAAGGTAGAAGAATACAGGATTAAGAATGTTTTAATCAAAATCAATAAAGACAAAAGGGAAGTGTCTCTGATAGGGAGCGAGGCTCAGAAAACAGTTAGTCTAGATACTTTGCAAAGGAATCCTCCTTTTGTTTTTAGGGAGTTGGTTGGTTTGTTAGGGAGGGGATCATAAACACACCAATCAAACTCTGTTTCAACATGAAATGGAAGGGAAGTGAGAAGAAGCATTCCCACTATTAGTAGGAAACTTCTTCTCTTTTTTTGCACTTCTAATGGATTGTCAGGTTTATCTCCAAAACGAAATTTTGTCAGTACTTAATCGAATGGATTCGTATCCAGCTAATTTGGCTTTACCAATTGAAAGAATCATTACGGGAGTATATCGTTCTTCATCCAATTCAAAAGTTTTTGCTAGCTGATCTGCTTCAAATCCCGCCATTGGATTTGTATCATATCCGTGCGCACGAGCTACTAACATTAATTGCATTGCAAAGAGACTACTATCTATTTTTGCAATTTCAACTTTCATTTCTTTTGATAGTGTTGGATAGATTGATAGAATGGTCTCGAGTTGGCTATTTCTCACTTCAGGCGGCATTTTCCCTTGTTCTACAGCTGTATTAAATATTTCTTCTGCATACAAATAGCTTTTTGTATCACCAAAAATTAATAACATGGCAGAAGAAGTATCATTTTGTAATGTATTGAAACGTACAAGAGGTTTAAGTTTTTCTTTTCCGTCGGGAGTATCTACAACAACTACACGCCAAGATTGCATATTTGCAGAGGATGGCGCCAAACTAGCTTCCGCAATAATCTCTCTTAACTCTTCTTGCGATATTTTAAAATCTTCATCATAATGACGAACAGAACGCCTTCCTTTGACTATATCGACGAAATCGTTATTCAGAATATGGTTGAACATAAAATCGCTCCTTTTGATAACTTTAGATTATTTTGACATTTTATATGCCATTGGTTATCATAAGCACATTATGAACTATGAACCTAGGTTTATAGCAATAAAAAAAGAGGTCATATGATGAAAATAAATGAAGTTTCGAAATTAACGGATTTACCCATATCCACATTAAGATTCTATGAACGCAAAAATCTAATTCCTGACTGTTATATTGAACGAGATGTAAATAATTATCGCGTATATGCTGAAGAAATTGTGGAGTACCTAGAGGATGTAAAAGCACTTCTATGCGCAGATTTTTCAATAGAAGAGATAAGTATGATGGTCAATCAACAAATGAACTTATCATACGATGAAAAGAAAACAATCGTTGAACAAAAAATCAAAGAAATAGATGATATCAGGAAACAATTAACCAAATCAAAAAAGTTTTTGCAGGATATTTTGGAAGGGAAAGCAGCGTTTCAGACGAAATGTTGAGAAAATTATTTTTTCTCAACAATTAATAGGCACCGCAAAATGGAAGACCAAGATAAACTGTTACAGTTAAAAAATACTGATGATAAATTTGTAGATAGATTGCATTATAATTGGTATGTAAAAACTAATTACCTTTAAAGATATCTTTCTTTTGTTTTTAGAAAATTGATTGTTTTATTATGCATAAGCGAAGAATTTGAGGAGAAAGGCTAGTTGGTGATGACGAATCACTGCAAACATTATAGAAAAGAAGAGGGTCCTTTAATATAATACTTCATCAGTTTATTTAAAGATCCCCCTTCATCTCAATAGGAATATGAGGGAGAATGGGATAACAGTAGATGTCATCACTTATTCACAGGATACTTCTTCCCGTTCTTCACAATCTTATCCTCTATAATCTCTTTTACATCTAAGTTTAAGTCAGAACATAACATTAAGGAGTAAATTAGAACATCTGCGATTTCCTCGCGAATATTTTCTCCATTTTCTTTGAGTGCTTTTTCGCTGCTTTTCCATTGGAAATCTTCTAGTAGTTCAGCTGCTTCGATAGAAATTGAGATGGCAAGGTCCTTTGGGTTGTGATATTGTCTCCAGTTCCTTTCATCTCTAAAATCGTTAATGGTGTTGATTAAGTTCTTAATATCGCTCATAATCAATTTCCCCTTTTTAAGTCGAGTAGTCTCTGTCTTAATTTAGGATCTGTGGCGTAAATATATAATCCATGGATGCCTCGCTTCATTAGTACATTAATAGAATTTAAGATAATTTCCTCTTTAATTTCTTGATTTTTTTCAGGCAGTAAATCCGTTCGTGAAATAAATGCTCCGGTATCTTTATACTTCAAAGGATCAATGACTAATTTCCCTTGGTCGACATCGTAGCTCACCGATGGACCAAGGACAACGCCAACGTAATTTAAGTCAAATCCTTGTACAGTATAAATGGAGCCAACTTCCTTAATAGAATTTGGGTTTTCTGCCCATGTTGTACTATCTTGGGTGCTATTCCAAGGCATATTGATTCCATTTTCATCAACTATATAAGTATTACCGTCTTTTTTGTGTAAATAATCAAAGGTTGAGACAATACGAGAAAGACCGATTTCTGCGTTTTTCTCTTTAATAGCTGTTTTGAACGTACCTGGATCTTCGAAAAATTTAAGCTCGAAGGTAGAGTCATTTTCTAAAGGTAATGGCAGAATCTTTTTTGCAACAAAATTGTCAATCCACTTAATTGTTTCTGGATTAGCATTCATTCTCATTTGATCTTTAAGTACTAACGTCTTAGCGTTATATTGTCTAGTGATTTCTGCTAGTAATCGTTCATTCCAATAACTCTTAATCTTCAAAACTTGGTTTGGGTCAAAGATAACAATGGTGATTTTACTACGTTTTATGATTTCATCTAATTGGTTTTGGTAACGAAAATTGTTATAAGAATCTTCCTTTGTAAGAAGCAAATGCGCTTCGTCTATTAAAACGATATCTGCCATTTCTTGCGCCTTTGTCTTTTCGTTTATAAACGGTGTCGGTTTCATCAGATTCTTTTTCTTCAAGTTGGGTAGACTGTTGGCAATGCTTTTATATGTCTTCAACATCTCAGTGTGATTCACCAGCAAATAATTGTCTGTTCCATATAATAAAGAGCTATCATCTTTGGCTAGATCCTGAATGGTATTAAACAGAGAGCTTAAAAGAACACTTTTACCAGTCCCCGCGTCACCTTCAATAGCAAAAACATGATTCCCGTTCTTCTTAATATTTTCATTACAAAATTTGAGAATTTCATTTTTAATATCGAGTTGTTGAGGGTTAAGCTCTTTATATGGAGAAAGTTTATAAATATCTTTATTCCTTAGGTTTTCAACAGTATCGCTTACGATTTTTTCTTCTCTAAGCTTCTCCCAAATCATTTGGAAGAGTTCTTCATTATAGAAGGATTTCTGATAATAATTATGCATGACCCTAGAACGTGTTTGACTAACATTTTGCAATTGATAGTGGTTATCAGCAATGAAATAGTTAATTAAGTTCGACTCAATATTGTAGGTCGCAGACTGATTGAATTTTTCATGTCCAATTAATATAGAATGGCTCAAATTTTTCCGTTTTTTATCTTCTCTATGCTTTTTCAAACGTCGTGAAGCTTGAACCGTCTGTCCAATATAGGCGGACGGTCTCTTTTTCTCGTTATATAGTATATATAAAATCGGATAGTTATTTAGGTGCAGAGTCTTTACAGCATTTACATGATCACGAGTAAAACTTATCTTTTCAAATACTAATCCATTCATGTTTTTAACCTCAGTATGTCTTTTTTTATATATAGTATCATACATTACAAATCAATTGTTATATATTGGGGGTATAGTATTTGTGAAGCTATTTTAGGTTAAAAGATGATTAACTTTATATATGACTTATTAATGAACCATGAAAATTATGGATGAAATGCCGATAATTTTGATAGATAGGTTATTACAAATACTGGATAGTTCTACCCAAGGGTTTAATAAGTTTTTAACAAATAGATGATAATGGGAGTGAGTAGTTGAATAGAAGGGAAGATATCATAATTGCCTGGATTACAATAGAGCAACTTTCTGAAGGTGATGTTAATAAAAAAGTTGGTGTCTTCAAAATTTCAGGAGTCTCGCCTGATAATGGGGCGTTTCTTAGTTATGATCGTATAAGTGATAGGGTTGGAATTATTGAATTTAATTTGGCTCAAAAATTCCAAAGGGGGGATAATTGTATATTCCCCCTTTTTAGGCTTCATTCTTATGTACGTACATTATAAATTTCTATTAAACAATGACTGATCAAAAAAAGATAAAATCATATCTAATAACGTAGTGATTGTTAGAATTCCACCTTCCATCCCATGGTCAGCTCCCTTAACAGAAAGAAGCGCTGCATTAGGAAGGTTTTCATATATCAATTGGGCTTGAGAGAAAGGAACGACTTTATCGGCTTCACCATGTATGATTAGAAAAGGTATGTTCTCGCTTTGGTCGTTGATGTATTGAATAGGGTTAGTTTTTTGGGCAAGTTCAATATTTTTTCGAACGGTTATTTCTCCAATAAGCTTGGCTTCATGCGAATTTTCTAGATCATGCCAACCGCCCATGTTGAGTATATCAATAGGAGCTGAGACAGTAACTGCACAATTTATATGAGTTGGATAATTAGGGTGTCCTGATTTGCCTTCTGATACATCACTTCCAATAGATGTGGCTAAGAGAGCTGCGAGATGTCCTCCTGCAGAATGACCCCAAACGCCTATTTTTTCAGGATGAATATGGTATTTTACATGATTGGCTCTTAACCAACGTACGGCTGCTTTACAGTCATGAATTTGCGCGGGAAAAATGGCTTCACCACTCAATCTATAATTGATGTTAACGACAAAATAACCATTTTTAGCAAAATATGAATTCCATTCTCGACCACCTATTCCAGCTTTATCTCCACTGGACCAACCCCCACCATGTATATAAATAATTACCGGCATTGGTTCTTCTGGAAGCCTGGTAGGGCGAATAATATCTAACAATAATGGTTTGCCATTTACATTACCATATTCAATGTCTTCAATAAGTACAGTATTCATTGAAGATAGCACTCCTTATTAATCAATTATGACTTCTGCAGTACTGTTTACTCGTATTGCTTTTTTGAATTCTTACTATACTATCTTCATTTATTAAATTTTATGTTTAGTACAAGTACTATACTTATTCTTTTTCCTAATATATATTAAAAAATAACAATTTTACATAGTTATCCTTGCTTCTTATATATCTCATATAAATCTAATAATTGTATTCCAAGTTCGCTATTAAAACCCCAAGTGTCGGTAATGATCCTAGGGTATGTTGGGATATGGCTTTTGGATTTTATTATTAGTTCTATATCTTTATAGATGTTTTCAAGTTGACTTGTTGTCCCATCTTTACCGTGTCCTAGGTTATGTCCTTTAATTTCAGATTCTATGTTTATTTTTACTTTTTCTGCTTCTTTAATAAAGTTTAATTTTTTATTAAGTCGTCCAGATTTGTTATATACTATTGTTCTACTCCTCCGATATATTGATTGCCCATCTGAAACTGCGGGCCAGCCTTTCCTTTAATTATAATTGTGTCTGGTTTAACTTGCCATTGTTGAATTCCCGTCATTCTGTTCCAATCTGGTGGAAGTGATAAATTATTTTTATTAGACTTTGGTGAAAATATTTCGAACAAGTATCTACCTTTTGCACTAGCATTAATACCATCATAGAATCTTATCCCATAAGTAGTCGAACCAGCAATATCAAGTTTAATTGAAACGATAAAGGCCGGTGTGGTTTCTAAGTACTCCTCAATACTCTCTGCTATAATTCCACATTTATAGATAGAGAAGTCAGTGTGATAGTTTTTCCAGAAGGTATAGTATTATACTATTGCGAGTACTAATACTTTATGAATTTAAACTTCTCCTCTTTTTAATTAGTAGTTGTCCTTAAGAATTCTATACTTATTCTGTCCACTTTTATTTCTATATATTTATTCATCAATTCAGGATAATCAGAGAAATACTCATCATCGTCAGTAAAAACTAACCCTGCATCAATTGTATCCTCATGTAACAAACCTCTTATATAATAATCATAACTCAAACCAATACGTTCTATTTCTTTCTTTTTTTCCTGGATGGTATGAATTATTAACTCATTTAAGATAGTAAACCCCATTGATACAGGGTAACTTTTTCCTATTTCAATTTTATAAGGACAAATAAATGCAAATCCTGTAAATTCAACACCCTCAATCTCAATTGTCACTTCTTCCTCAATTAGTGGGTCTAGCCTTTTAACAAGAGCAGTATATACCATATAAATCCTCACTTTCTACTCTGCTGGATTAATCACTAAAATATTTGCACCATTAATGGTCTTCCCAATTCTGCCACAAGGACCGGCTTCATCACGGGTAGAGAAATCGGCAACCTAGAAAGAGCTGCCCTCGTCGTTGCAATCTTCGGCGGACCGCTCGTCAAAGGCGGAATCAAAGTTGTGAAATGGCGGTAAACTCTTCAGTCTTTTCATTTGATTCCATTGACATTAAAGCCGATTCACCACCTTCAAAAAATATTAGTTTGTTATTGGTCGACGTTGTAAACTTTCAATGGTTTGTGTGATTTGTTTTTCGTTTTTCTGATGTTTTGAGATAGGTTTTGTTGCATGAAGATTTGTCTTGTATGTGTTAGGATGGATAATCACGTATAAATTAATGGTTTGCTGAGTATGTAAACAGATAAAAAGCACTTGTTGTCTAACGGACTATCAAGTGCTTTTTATCTGTTTTAAGTGATGCAAATTTAAATGTTCTTTTTATATTATTTTTGTAACTTTAATTCAGAAATTAACTCATCTAAACTGTCTGAAATCTTTTTAAACGAGCCTCGTTCATAATCTTCCAATTCAACCTTACCACTTACATTATCTAATACAACTATTTAACCATTCCCCTCTATACCTATGGGGACCTTATCAATCTTATTGTGATTGTTTATATATCCTTCTAAATTGCCTTCGAAAGAATCGAATTCAATATTTGGTAATACAGGTTCTAACCTAATATAATGAGTACATATGAATCCATCTATCTCAGCAAACCAATATGAATTAAAATAGTCTCTAATCGATGTGTGCAGCCTTATACCAAATTTCTCCTCAATCTGCATTAGATCATTCTTTTTATTTTTTTCAGTAGGTTTCCATAAAATTTCTTCTTCATCATCCATTTCACCCTGATATATAAGCGAATCAACTTCTTCATTGTATTGTGTTTTAAATAAAAAATCTAATCCTTTATTAAAATATTTTTTTCTTAAATTAAAATATTTACTCATAACATCCTTCATTACCACAATAAATCACCCTTACCTTTCAAAATATTTTTCTAATAATTCAAAAGGCACATGTTCTTCCCAAAAAGGTCCTAAATTACAAAAAGCACTTGTTGCCTTTAGTTGGCAATCAAGTGCTTTGGAATCTTGGAAAGACCCATTCCAGTTATTCTTTTCTATTTTACCTGAGGAGACACTGAAAAAATCTAATTAAAGACTACCTTAAGTGCCACATACCATTCTAAGATGATATGCCTAAATCTGTTATAAATTTCATTTCATGTAGAATGTATTCTTCAATGGGAGTTTGAGCTGTAAATGACTATTACTAGTATAAGATAATTAAGATCTCAAATAACTGTATTAATCCTTATTAAACATTTGCTTATCAACTTCTTCCAGATATCTCTCAGTATCTAAATGAGATTCAATGAGATTATCCAAAAACTGAATGCTTACCTCTCTATTCTCTTCAAATATGTGAACTTTAGCACCAGCATCTAGTAATAAGAGTACTATTTTTCTCATTTTCAATAATTCATCAATTTCTAATAGATTATACGACAAAATAAAATCATTATTATTAATTAATTTTTTTATTTCGGATATACTCATATTAGTGTTTTTTCTTAAAATAGAAATGTGTTTGACTTCATAATAATCTTTCTCTAATAATATATTCAATTTAGCCATTAAAGATTTACCTCCACGAATTAAAAATCATCTTTGGCAAAATATCGATTGGATCTTTTGTTTCCCCATCCGCGATGATGAACTGAAACTTTTCATCTCTTGCATTCCCTTTAAACTCATCGATGGCGATGACAGGAGGAATTGATTGCTTTTTGTGTAAGGCTTGTGGAATGATCCGATCAAATCGACGAATAATTGTACTTACGGATGTTCCATATTGTTCAGCCGTTTCCTTAAATGTTTTCTCTTTCACTGCCCGTAATTGAGCCATTTGGTTCCAATCTTTGGAGTACCGTTGAAAACGATCCACAATCGGATTCTTTTCGGCAAATCTTTTTCCACATCCACATACATAACGACGCTTGCGATAGAATAAAATCGTCATTCGTTCGGCTATTTTTACGTGCTTCAATTTCGTTATACGATAATCATGGACTTTCTTTGTTTGTCCTCCACAGTAAGGACAATCATGTAGAGTAATGGGCATTTCAAAGTGAATGATGTACTGTCCATTTCTTGTTTCTGTTTTTTTAATAAGGGTTTCTTCAAATCCAGGTAAGTATGGTAGAATTCATATACACGTAACTCCTATCTTATCTTTTGTCTCGACAACTTAAGTATAAGATATTTGGTAGTTACGTGCTTTTTTTTTCTCAGAATTGTAGACTTACCCCAACATTTAGTATAGAACCAAAACCTTAGAGAATTCTATATCTCTAAGGTTTATATAATTTATTTATGTGTTAGATGTGTAATAAAACAATTATCTATTGAAAATCTATTTAAAAAATCCAATGCCTCTTGAGTTACAACTAACTCACCTTTCGATGATAAACTGAAATGATGTCCTGACCAGTTTTTGAAGTGGTCTTCTTCTACTTCAATTTTACCAAGTGGAATAAATCTGCTAAATGCAGGTATTTCTATATCAGGATACATTTCTTTAAATTCATCTGACGTTGTAATCAAACACTCTTCAAGTTTGTAATCTATAAAATCACTATTCTCTAATTCTGCTCCAAGTTTACTTGACACGATGAAGGCTGGTGTGGACTCTAAAAGGTCATCTCCTAGCCATCCTTCAAATTCATAATGTAAAAATTTCACCTTACCTGATATACCCTTAGTAGTAATTTCTTCTTCTGTTCCATAAATGGTATCTTCACCATGACCACCTGATACTTCTGGTTCTAAAAAATATAATATCATTAGTTACTCCTGTTTGGATGGTGCGGTTGCCATCGCTTTGAGGTCAGGTCTTGTTAAGTTTAAAACCACAATCTTTTTCATCCTCATGTGTAAAGTATAAAAACCTCGAGAGGTATATAACCCATCAAGGTTTCAAACTATTCAACAGCTTATTTTAATCTAGGTATTACTATTTTAGGTAACTTGTAGAAGTGATATAATCAAAATCCTCAAAAGAATTAACTATGTTCTCGTACTCAAAATTGTAAATTAAAATAACAGCGTTATACAACTTATTTAAGTTAACATATCCTCTAATTTTAGGCAGTATAATCTCTTCATATGAACAGCCCTCTAATAAAGCAGAGATATTATCACTCTTTTCTTCTAATACCGCTTTTTCAATAAAATCCTCATCTGTTTCGTCCATATCAATATTGAAATCCACAAAAAATTTGGAAGGTACAGACTCTCCGTCTTCATCGTATGTTAAATTGACGTATTTCTCTAACTGGTTTTGTGTTTTAATATTGCCTAACCATATTGAAACCATTCCTTGCTTTTCCATAAATAACACACCCCTATTTTAATCTTAATCCTTCTGGCAATGATGAAATTCCACCCTCTAATCTATAGTAAGCCCAATTATTAAGTCTTCTAATAAATGTGTTATAGTCATTTGATGTATCAATAATTGCCAATAATTCATTATGTGCTCTTGTAGAACCTAATCCTCCATGTACGCCATTAGGATTGACAAATTTAACATCAGATATTGCTGTTCTTAAATCTTTAATTTTTTCAGCACTTATATCCCAAAACTTGAATTGTGGAGCCCTTGATACTAAATGCCATTCATGTAAACCACCAGGCTCTCTAAGCTGACGTTCAATTTTCTTTCTAATCTTTTTATCTTTCCATAATTCATCCAATTCTGCACTAGAAAGAGAATTAAAGAAATCATTAAATTTGCCACTTTTTGCAGTCGGGATATCTTCTGTAGTTAATTTAGATATATTCTCTATCTTACTACCTTCACCCGTATTCTTACCTACCCTACCCCTAAGGGAACTACTCATTCTCACCAACGTGCCAGACGCCATTTTACCTATTGTTGTTGATCTAAAGCCAAAGCTTGACGTACCACCCGCCACCGCATGCTGATTCTGCATCGGCAGCGCTATTCGGATCTCTCCGATCTTCTTCGTCAATTCAGCAGCCGTATTCCTCAAAGCATGAAACCCTTGTGTCACCTTACTAAAGATCCCATCAACCACCGCTTTAACCTTCTGCGGGTTAAGGACATTCTTCACCTTACTGAAAAGTTTACTTCCCCATTTCACGACTTTGATGCCACCTTTGACAAGTGGTCCACCAAAGATCGCGGCGACGAGGGCAGCTCTTTCTAGGTTGCCGATTTCTCTACCGGTGATGAAGTCGGTTCCTGTGGCAGCTTCGATACCGGCTTTGAGATTGGAGAGAACTGGTACAAAGTCTAAACCAGTCGAAATCCAGCCTAAGGTTGATTGATTCTTTTCGACATCCTTTATCGGTTGACCACTAAAGGCAAAGTTCATAGATGAAAATGGTGCATTTGGCATCATGCCGAGTGCCAATGGTCCATAGGTTTGTGATAATGACATGCCGCCAATGACTGGGTCGTTTAACAGGCGAGCGAGCTGATTAGGCTGATAGGTTGATAGACTTAATGTCCCATTTTGGAATAATGTTTGGATTTCACTGATGGTGCTTTTGAGCCTTGATAGGTCTTGGGCAGTTGCTTCTAGTTTATTTGTTTGTTGTTGGTCGAAGTGATGTAGTCTCTCAATCGTTTGTGTCATTTGATTAGTGGCCGATTGGGCATGTTGATGTACCCGATAATCATCCAGCCTCGGCAAGGAGACGATATCATCGACTGATTGGATGGTGCGGTTGCCTTCGTCCGTTAAGTCGCTTGTGATGTTTTCTGTTCTTCTGATGCCTTGAGTTAGGTCTTGTTGTATGAAGCTTTGTCGTATCATCGCTCGACTGGATGAATCTAGTGAACGTAGTGATTGGGTGAGTTCTTTTAATGTTGCTTCATATTGTTCTACCATTTGTTTCATCGATTGGAGAAAGGGGAGATGGACGTCTTTGTAAAACGCGCGGATGGAATTTCCGCCTTCCCCGCGGAGCTCGCTTTCTAAGCTACTAATAGAAAGGATGCTCATTTCTAGCGTTTCGAGCTGGTTTCTTAAGTGCTTCAATCCATTTTGTGTGTTATTTATGCCCGACTGTAACTCATCAGCGTCTAATACTTTCATTATATGTCACCTCGCAGGTCTCGTACAAATATGGCTCATTGATAAAACTGGTAATTTATATGTATGCAATTTTAATTGTGGCTGAAAATAAAAAATAACCCCTAAAACAAGGGGTCTATGCTCAACTCAAAGTCCCACGTTCTACTTGCTCATACAATACCCCCATATTCACCTTCAGCTTTCGTGATATCTCACATAAAGCATTAATAGCATCCGCTTTGTTGTCACCTAATTGATAAACGACATCGTCAAATAGCATTTGCATCTCTTTTAGGATGGCGGTGGATGCTTGGTTATAGAGGTGGACATTAAAATAGCCATTGTTGTTAAAGATGGCGCTTTCTACGTAAGGTCTAAAGTGATTGAGTAGTGTTGGGTATTCGCTAATTAATCGTTCTAGTCCTTTACGGATGCCTTCGACGGTAGAAGCTAGTTCGTCTAGTGGCTGGAGTGTGTTTGAGACGGTGTTTCTGATTTTATCATCATAGTCTGTGAATAGACTGATGAGCTTTCCAGGTAATGTGTGGTTTAATGCTATATTTGTTGCTCCTTTGATACTGGTTGATAGGATTTCAAGTGTGCTCTCGATGGCGAAAGTCACGACTTTCCCTGTTTCTAAAAGAGGGAAAAGCAGTGCCTGTGTCGATACTGTAAATGCAGTGTAGGCAGTGTCTAGTTGAATGTCTTTTATTTTCATTTTCCATTCCATGTAAGGGGAGTCTTCAAGTGTGTAAGTGTTCGTTCCCTGGACTGAAACGGAGTGAGAATGAGTTGATTTATTTTTAATCGATTGCCCTAGAGACTGATCCTGCATTTGAAAGTTCGTGGCAACATCTTGTACTTGTTTTTGGAATTCAGTGATATGAGAAAGAAGCTTATCTCTATTACCATTCACAATGCCATAATGGGCATTTAATTCACCAACTACTGCATCATACCAAGCTTCCTTGCCACCTCTAAAAATTTCAGGAATTTTGTCTGAGATGATTTGCATCATGTTTCTTGAGATATTTTGAATATCTGCCTTGAGTTCGTATAGCTGATTACGAAGCTGTGCAAATATACTTTCTACACTGATGTCTGTTTGAAAAATATGTTCAAGAAGTTCTGCTGGTGGAGAATTTAAGATATAGTTCAAAGATTTGCTATTGTTTTCTGCAATATCTAATATGGAAATTAGATGATCAATTTCTGCTGTTAATCGGTTGCTAATATTCGTGATACCAATAAATAGGGGTTCACTAAAAATATTATCAAACAAATTCTCAAACGTATTTTGCAGCTGGTTAAGTCGTTCATAAAACCGATTGCCTTCGTGTTCCACAATTGCAACCGAATGGCCAAGGTATTCACGGGAAAGATTCAATCTTTCCATTATATGATTCTGTAGAGATGTAGCCAGTATATCTAGGTTTTCTTTGTTAATTTCAATACGTTCAGATTGACCGCCATAAAGGGGGATACCCGTCCAGATGCTAGAAACGATATGAGCATCTGCATCGATATAAATCTTACCGTATCCTGGTTTGCCAACTTCTCCAATCACATAGTACTGGGAACCATCTTCATTACGTAAATAGCCTGTGTGGTTTGTAGCAAGCATGGAAAATCCGGGAATTCCATTAAAGATTTCATACTGTTTACCTGGAATTCTGTCATGCAGATTTAATGCGATCAAAGTCTGTGTCAATACATCGTAGCTACTGAAGTAGTTAGTGATATTATCATAAGTCTGATTAGGATCAACCATCCCATCAGGAAGGAGAGCAGGGTTTAAAGTAACTGCATTAACCTCTGGATTCTCGACAGCCACAGCGCCTACCAACCCACCACCAAGGGAATTTCCTGCGATTGATTGGACACCGCCGACTTGGTAGTATTTTTCATTCATTCTAGTATAATAGTTTCTTGCTGCAGATAACTGTGCGGGTGTTAGGTCACTTAACAGTTGAACGTCTGTAAGAATATCCTGCTCCCCATATTCTCCACTTGCATCCGTACCAACATAAATTATAGATATTTCATCAGTCTCCATATTTATGACTGTCATGGCGTCAAGTCCTGTTGGGTTTTCGTAAAGGGTATCAATAACCGTATAATCTACATTATTTACTTGTAAAACTGAATCAAGTAATGGGTATGTGTATGCATGTAGACCTGCGAGTTCAACTAGATCTTTATCATTATTGGAACCGATACTCGTATTTATATTTGGTGAATCCTTTAGTTTATCCATTTATTCACCTGCTTTATTCCTTAATAATATAATCTGGGAAACTACGTTTTAAAGAATTTTCTTTTGCACCTTCAGAACTCTGGTTATCAATAAAGTTATCATTAAGAGAGAAACTGTAGGTCCCACTAGGGATTGAGTCCATCTCTTCTAACTCTTTAGTAACTTTATTAAATAATTCTTCGCTAGGTTTTGCTTGCTTGTCAGCCATGAATAGTTGAATATTAATTTTGAAGTTTTCAGTATTAAATAATTCTTCTTCATATGCGTTTCGTAAATTTTCTGTGCTTTCATCAGGATTGCTTAAATAAAGGTCATAGACGGGTTGGATAGATTCTTCCTTACTTGTTAAAGCTATAAAGTAATAGGGAGTCATAAAGCCATGACCACCAACATTTTCTAGTGCCTCTATTGTTTTTCCGGTCACTGGTTCTTCTGACGCGACTGACTCTAGGTATTCATCTAGTTTTTTAAACTCTTCATTAAATATCATGTGATATAATCCGCCTTTAATGGCGTTCTCTACCTGAAACTCATCTGCCCAAATTTGATCAATCATTACCTGATTTTCACTTTCATCAACTGGAACGACTGCATAAGTATAAAAGTGAGGTTCGCTCAAAGATTCAACAAAGACAGTTGCACCATCTTTAGCCCCGACTACATTGTGCACAGTTACCTCGGTTTTATAATTTTCCTGAAAAAATGTTATAGTTCCTTCTTCAATTTGTTTCAGGTTCTTTTCAGCAATTTGGTCCGTCTTCTTGCCATATGGGAGCGCATAACCTTCTCCGGTGTACTCCTGAACGCTAACAAGAGAGTCATTCGAAGGGTTTGTTTGTGTATCATTTCCTTTTGCATTATCAATATTGTTATTTGTACCATTCATATCTGAACATCCTCCAAGTATCATTGTAATTCCAACACTGTAGAGCAAAAATTTAGTTAGCTTCTTCATCGTTTGTTTATCCTCCCTAAAGGGCTATGCCATATTAATATTGTAGCGAATAAAGTTAGTTATTTACAGATAAAAGGTGAAAAATTACCCTTTTGATGGAAAAATAGGAATAAAGTCAGTGTGTTTTTGTTGAATTATCTATTCCTTAACAATATAATCCGGAAAAGCCCGCTTCAAAGAATTCTCCTTAGTGCCTTCACCAGATTCCGCATGAATGAAATGATCATTTAAATAGAAGCTATAGGTGCCTTTAGGAATATTGTTCATTTCCTCGAGGTCACTTATCACTTGTGTGAAAATCTCTTCACTTGGTTCTGCTTGTTGCTCTTTCATAAACAATTGGATATTAATTTGGAAGTTTTCTTTATCAAATAAGCTTTCCTCATACGCATCTCTTAGCGTTTCAATATTCGAATCGGGGTTTTGTAAATAAAGGTCATACACGGGTTTGATGGCGGCATCATCAGGGTCAGTAGAAATAAAATAATAAGGCGTCATAAAGCCATGTCCACCAACATTTTCAAGCGCTGCTTCTGTTTTACCAACTACTTCTCCTTCTGCAACCAATGACTCAAAGTAATCATCAAGCTTCTTGAACTCTTCGCTAAAAATCATATGATATAACCCGCCCTTAATAGCGTTTTCTACTTGAAAGGCATCGGCTGAAATTTGCTCGGTCATCACTTTCTTTTCTTTTTCATCAATTGGTACAACGGCGTATGTATAAAAATGAGGTTCACCCACCGATTCCACAAAGACCGTGGCGGCATCTAGAGCTCCGACTACATTGTGCACTATGACTTCGGTTTGGTAGTTTTCTTGAAAAAGTGCGACTGCGGCCTTTTCAATTTGTTCTCGATGATCTTCGGCAATCTGATCGGTTTCTTTTCCGTATGGTAAGGCATAGCCGTCACCGTTGTATTCCGCCACACTTACTAAGGCGTCATCAGAAGCATTTGTCTCACTCGTGTCAGTTGGATTAGAACATCCACCCAACATGATGATTATTCCCAGACACCAAAGAGAAATCTTAGAGATAGGAACCATTTTTGTTTACTCCCTCCAAAAAGGTCTTCCTTTTATTGTAGCGAAGAAAGTTAGATATTTACAGATTCATAGGTGAAAAATTACCCTTTTTATGCAAAAATAGGAGATATGGAATAGAGGAAAGAGGGAAGATTGTATGAAGAATAAGGGGATTTTTATTACCACTGTATGGCTTTTATTATTGCTTATGATTTCGGCTTGTGGAAATACTGGTAATGAGACACATAAACAGTTGGATCCGGAACAAATAAAACAAGTCTCTACCCAAAGCGAAAAGGAACAGCCTCCAATCACTCATAATGAAAATTCTTTAAAAGAGACGTATATAAAAGAGTTCAATCGTACGCAAAAAGAGTTGGAAGAAGTAAAACCAGCGGATGCTTCCACTTATGCAATGAAAAAAGTAGAGGGTGATCGATATGATGCTTGGGATGCGTTGTTAAATGAAGTTTATCAGGTGTTAGAGGAGGAACTTTCAACAGAAGAGATGGATCATCTAAGAGAAGAACAACGAAATTGGCTCAATGATAGAGATGATACGGCAAAAAATGCGTCATTAAAGTTTGAAGGTGGAACACAGGAACAGCTAGAATATGTATCGGTGCTAGCCAATCTTACTGAAGAAAGGTGTTACGAGCTAATCAATACCTATTTGTAGTAGTAGGCCAAAAACTCCCTATACCCATCCCACGATATATCTGCTTTAATTAGTATAGTAGTGCAAATTGTTTGAAGTAGGTAAAGAATCGAGGAAGAGAAGTTGAAAAAGTTCAAGAAGTTTTATTTGGAGATTACGAGTGTTTGTAATTTGGCTTGTAGTTTTTGTCCGCCGACAGAACGGGCGAAGCAGTTTATTTCTTTGGAAGATTTTGCGAAGCGGTTGGATCAGATTAAGCCGCATACGGATTATATTTATTTGCATGTAAAGGGTGAGCCGCTGCTTCATCCGAAAATTGGGCAGTTGCTTGATATCAGTCACGAAAAAGGCTTTAAGGTCAATATTACAACCAATGGGACGCTCATTAATAAGAAGAGGGAGAAGTTATTGAACAAGCCGGCTCTAAGGCAGATGAATTTCTCACTTCACAGTTTTGATGGCCATATAGGTTCGGAGGATAAAGAAGGATATGTAAAGAGTATTCTTTCGTTTATTAAGGAAGCGACGAGTCAATCGGAGCTGATTGTGTCACTAAGGCTATGGAACTTGACGCAAGATAATGCGACGAATTTGGAGAAAAAACGAAATAGAGAAGTGCTGGAAATCATTGAAAAAGAATTTAACTTGGATTATCGCATTGAAGAAAAGGTCGTACCTGGTAGCGGTGTGAAAATTGCTGATCGTATATATATTAATCAAGATTATGAATTTCAGTGGCCCGCTCTTCATGAAGAAGAGGATGATGGCAAAGGCTTCTGTTACGGCATGCGTAATCAAGCGGGCATCTTAGCCAATGGTACCGTAATTCCATGCTGTTTAGATGGGGAGGGTATCATCAATCTCGGCAATATTAATGAAAATTCTTTTTCGGAGATTATTGAAATGGATCGAGCAAAGAATCTCGTTGATGGTTTTTCGCGAAGAGAGGCTGTCGAGGAATTATGTAGGAAATGTGGGTATCGTAAACGGTTTGGGAAATAAAAAGGGAATCTAGGTCAGCCTAGATTCCCTTTTTTACCATTCCTTAGGCTCATAATTCAACTCTCTAAACAATTGATTCTTCTCCTTCTTAGACAAATCGCGCCATTGTCCAGGCGGGAGGGAACCTAAGTTGATATTCATGATGCGAATCCTTTGTAAACGTAATACGTCGTAGCCGAATTCAGCACACATGCGGCGAATCTGGCGGTTGAGACCTTGTGTTAAAGTGATTTGAAAATCAAATTTGGATAAGGGGACGATTTTACAAGGTAGGGTAGTGGTCCCTAAGATTTTCACACCTTCTGACATCTGCTTCACGAATTCAGGCGTGATCGGTTTGTCGACAGAAACGATATATTCTTTTTCATGCTGGTTTTCCGCACGTAAGATCTCATTCACGATATCACCGTCATTGGTCATTAAGATTAAGCCCTCTGAGTCTTTATCTAAACGGCCGATATTAAATATGCGTAATGGGTGATTCACGAGGTCAACGATATTCCCTTTGACACCCTTTTCGGTTGTGCTCGTAATCCCTACAGGTTTATTGAGCGCAATATAAACATTATTTCTGGCTACACGGATTTGATTACCGTCTACACGAACGTCATCGCCTGGTTCGACTTGAGTACCAATCGCAGCACGTTTCCCATTAATGGTGACTCTCCCGTCAGCAATTAATTTATCCGCTCCTCTTCTAGAAGCCTTTCCTGATTCACTAATATATTTATTAAGGCGCATATTGCCACATCCTTTTTAAATGATTCGTTAAGTACTAACTATACGGGTATTTTACCTACGAATCAAACCGTTTTCGAAAAAATTTACTAGGTGTTTTTTTGACAGATAAGAGTTTGTATTATAAGGGGGAGGTTTCTAAGAAGGCATTGATTTTAGCTGTGTTGATATGTAAGGTAATAATCTTACTACAATAGAGTAGGTCGAGTTTCAATGATTTGTGGTGTATTTTTTAATAAGAAGTAATCACAAAAAAACCATCATTTACTCTGCTATTTTTACAGAGAACAATGGCTTTTGTTTAGGTTATGAATAGTATGAAGTGCATTGAACGAATGGTAAATGCTAATTAAATTATAAAAATGGAAATGAGAGATTAAACCGTTTTTTTGTCGAAAAATAAATTTAGGTCAGTTTTATCTGTATCATCAGCCAAAGCATCATGAATATGATTATTTAATTGTTGCATTTTTCCTTTTTCGAAAAAGGGAACCCTAATAATGTAAGGTGATCCAGATTTTTCTATTAAAAGAATAGTCTGAATCCCGTTGCCGGCTATTCCGACCCCCAAGATTAAGAAGATTAGTCCCATTAGGAAGCTATTTGCAAATACCCCCATACCGATGAAAAATAAAATCAGGCCAAAAATCATCGGCTTTAAGTAATACTTAGAAGATAACATAGATCCAGAAATATTTTTTAAAGGAATATTCTGTTGGTCTTTTCCTGCAGGTAAGAATCCTAAGATAGTATTAGATAAATCAGTCTTTATAAACCTTTTATCTATTTCGATTTTCCCCTTAACCCAAAAGAAAAGAAGATTAGTTGAAAAAGTAACATCTTTCATTTTTTCATCTCCTCAAAATAATAGTAACAATAACCTATTACAATATTATCATTTAATTTCTTGAAAATGTATATTTATAAGTAATTATTATCTAAAATTGTATTCATTTATATCAATAGGTTTTTTTTACTTAATAGGCACTCGAATTTAATGGTGAATTTAAATGAAGATAATGTATTATGTGTTATTCCTTCGAATTTACTAGTATGAAGGACTCTTCAAGTATTACTTTTCTTAGTTCAGTCTCTTATAAATTTCAAGTATTTTTTACATACAAAATATTTAAAGAGAAACTACCTTGTTAATGTGTATGAACAGACCGTTTTTCTCTTTCGTATTTGGATACTGTATAATAGAAGTTTATGAACGAGAATAATAAGAAAAAAATGAGGTTTTCACATGACCAAAAAAAGTTTTTCAGATTATCCATTAAGCAATGAGATGATAAAAGCGTTGGATAGTTTAGATTATCATACACCAACAGAAGTACAAGCAAAGGTGATACCGTTAATACTTGAGAAGATTGACCTTGTGGTGAAATCACAAACAGGGAGCGGGAAAACGGCTTCTTACGCTATTCCGATTTGTGAGTTAGTCGATTGGCAGGAAAATAAGCCGCAGGCGATTGTTTTGACACCAACAAGGGAACTGGCGGTACAGGTGAAAGAAGATATCATCAATGTTGGCCGTTTTAAACGGATTAAGGCAGCAGCAGTCGTTGGTAAACAACCGTTTCATATCCAAAAGAATGAGTTAAAGCAGAAAGTGCATGTTGTCGTTGGTACGCCTGGGCGTGTGCTTGATCATATTGAAAAGGGTACGCTCGCGCTCGATGAAGTGAAATATTTAGTCATTGATGAAGCCGACGAAATGCTTAATATGGGCTTTATCGAACAAGTTGAAGCGATTATTGACGAGATGCCGAAACAGCGGAATACGTATCTTTTCTCAGCTACGCTACCTGACCGCGTAAGAACGTTATCACTTGATTATATGAAAACCCCTATAGATATTGAGGTCAAGGCAAGCGGGCTGACCACAAAGCAAATTGAACATAGTCTTTATACAGTTTCAGAAAACGAAAAGTTGTCATTGTTAGCGGATGTGACAACTATTGAAAATCCAGATAGTGCGATTATCTTCTGTCGGACGAAGGAGCGTGTTGATACACTTTGTGACGAGTTGACCGATAAAGGGTACGACTGTGATATGATTCATGGAGGTATGGAACAATACGATCGCTTAGAAGTAATGGAAGACTTCCGCAGAGGTGAATTCCGTTATTTAGTTGCAACGGATGTCGCGGCAAGAGGAATTGATATTGATCAAATCACGCACGTTTTTAATTATGATATTCCGTTAGAGAAGGAAAGCTATGTGCACCGGACAGGAAGAACAGGGCGAGCAGGACATCACGGTAAGGCGATTACCTTTGTGACACCGCGTGAAGATAAATTTCTTAAAGAAATAGAAGCATATATTGGCTTCCAAATCCCAACATCTGAAGCGCCTTCGAAAGCAGCAGTGTCAGTGGCGAGGCCGGCATTTTTAGAAAAGCTGAACAGCGAACCACCATTAAAAGAGGCGAAAAGCGAAAAGTTAAATAAACAGATCATGAAACTCTATTTCAATGGCGGTAAGAAAAAGAAACTTAGAGCAGTCGACTTCGTTGGAACCATCGCTAAAATAGACGGTGTCACCGCCGATGACATAGGGATTATTACTATCCAAGATACGGCATCCTATGTAGAAATTCTAAATGATAAAGGTCCGCTTGTGTTGGAAACAATGAAGCATACAACTGTCAAAGGAAAGCAATTGAAAGTCCATGTGGCGAGGAAATGAACGGGTAGAGAAGTGAAGAATCTTTGGGATTCTTCACTTTTTTGTGTGCCAGGCATGTTCATTAACTTGGCGGTGAAAGTCCGCTATGGGCGTTGGGATATGCGAACCATTAGCTGAAGGCAAGGGTGTCCATGGCGACGTGGAATCTGAAGGAAGCCCTAGGCAAATCCTTGGTCTGAGGTACACGAATCACATTTGAGGTTTCCATTCCTGGATGAGTTTGCAAAACAAAACAAAGTCCAAAATATCCCCGGATGGGATGGGAATAAATGTGACAGATATATGAGGAGAAAGTGAATGAACTTACCCTGGGAGATCTCTTAATCCCCTTAATAGGAATCTATTTAGCGATAAATAACTGAATTAAGAGAAGTCAGCAGAAGTCATAGTACCAACCTAACGGTTGAGAAGGACTGAACGAAAGGAGAGAACATGTTAGAGCTATTTACAAAGGGACGATGAAACAGAAACCGATTGGGTTTCAAGGGGAGCCTTGGACGGAATCCAGGAGATTCTTTTGAAATGTAGAGTTACCTTTGTACAAACTTGACGACATGGGACCAATATGGAAACTAATGATAATTTAATTCGAAGAATTATAAGCCCAGATAATCTAAACCTAGCTTTTGTGAAGGTGAAAAGGAATAAAGGGGCAGCAGGAGTCGATGCGAAAGATATAGAAGCGACCCGTCTTCACCTTAAAGAACAGGGACAAGAAATTATAAGGCTTATACAGGACGGAAAGTACAAGCCCCAACCAGTACGAAGAGTCGAAATCCCTAAACCAGATGGAGGGAAAAGAAAACTAGGAATTCCTACGGTAGCGGATCGAGTCATCCAACAAGCCATGGTCCAAGTCTTGACACCCATTTTTGATAGACTATTCAATCCGAACAGCTATGGTTTCAGACCGAACAAAAGTGCACATCAAGCTATTGAACAGGCAAGGACATACATCGAAGATGGATATCAATTCGTTGTGGACATTGACCTTGAGAAATTCTTTGATAAAGTTCACCATGATAAACTCATGTCCCTAATTTCAAAAACAATTGAGGATAAACCGACCTTAAAGCTAATCCGACGATACTTACAAGCGGGTATTATGGAGAATGGGCTAGTTACAGTAAATAGAGAAGGGACTCCACAAGGAGGTCCATTAAGCCCTCTTCTTAGTAACATTATGTTAAATGAGCTTGATAAAGAATTGGAGAAGCGTGGACATAAGTTTGTTCGCTATGCGGATGATTGCAACATATACGTCAAGAGCCATAAAGCGGGAGAACGAGTGAAACAAGGTATTATGGACTTTATTGAGAAGAAATTAAAACTGAAGGTGAATGAGGGGAAAAGTGCAGTGGAAAAGCCAGTGGCACGTATATTCTTAGGGATGAGTTTTTACTCTTCGAGCAACACCACCCGAGTATACGTGCCAAAGAAATCGAAAAAGAGACTCGAGGAAAAGCTTAAAAAGTTAACGAACCGCAACTGGGGAATAGCCATGGAATACCGAATTCTTAAAATCAATCAATTAATCCAAGGGTGGGGCAACTACTTCAAAATAGCTGACATCAAGAAATATGCTGGAAAGATAGACGGGCATATTAGGAGAAGGCTACGTGCCTGCCGTTGGAAAGAGTGGAAGAAAGTCAGGACCAAATTTAGGAACCTGACGAGATTGGGAATCAAGAAAGGTAAGGCGTGGCAATATGCAAACTCCCGTAAGGGATACTGGAGAAATTCCAAGAGTCCTGCCTTGGACCAAGCCATGAACAATAGATATTGGCTTCAACAAGGATTAAAACAATTAACAAACATTATTACATAAACTTTCGAACCGCCGTATACCGAACGGTACGTACGGTGGTGTGAGAGGTCGGGGGTTAATCACCCCCTCCTACTCGATTATGATCTATAAGAAGAAGGATGAACAAAAGGGCTTTGGGCGTAAAGAGGAGGTGCGCGCAAAACCCCGAAAAGAAGGAAGGAGAATTGCGCGAAAAGCGGGGATGTGCGATGGCGCGAAAACAAGAGATACGCGCAAGACTTGAGAAAAGGGGAAGAAGAATTGCGCGAAAACAAGAGATACGCGCAAAACCCGAGAAAAGAGGAAGAAGAATTGCGCGAAAACAAGAGATGTGCGCAAAACCCGAGAAAAGAGGAAGGGGAATTGCGCGAAAACAAGAGATACGCGCAAGACTTGAGAAAAGAGGAAGAAGAATTGCGCGAAAACAAGAGATACGCGCAAAACCCTAGAAAAGAGAAAGGAGAATTGCGCGAAAACAAGAGATACGCGCAAAACCCGAGAAAAGAGGAAGGAGAATTGCGCGAAAACAAGAGATACGCGCAAGACTTGAGAAAAGAGGAAGAAGAATTGCGCGAAAACAAGAGATGCGCGCAAAAGCTTAGAAAAGAAGAAGAAGAATTGCGCGAAAACAAGAGATACGCGCAAGACTTGAGAAAAGAGGAAGAAGAATTGCGCGAAAACAAGAGATGCGCGCAAAACCCGAGAAAAGAGGAAGGGGAATTGCGCGAAAACAAGAGATACGCGCAAAACCCGAGAAAAGAGGAAGAAGAATTGCGCGAAAACAAGAGATGCGCGCAAAACCCGAGAAAAGAGGAAGAAGAATTGCGCGAAAACAAGAGATGCGCGCAAAACCCGAGAAAAGAGGAAGGGGAATTGCTCGAAAACAAGAGATACGCGCAAAACCCGAGAGAAAAGGAACAAGAGATACGCGCGTTAGCCATACATGTCTTCGCCTCGTTCGCAAACGAAGGTGCTTTTATAGGTGCATTAAGTAGAGCAAAAACTTCCCCTCTCCTTCTGATCGATTTAAGAAGTACCGTAGCTTCATACCCTTCTCCCAGGATAAAACCGAGCCTCCTCCACCATTTTATTCTCCTTCGCCGTCACCTCAGCTGGTGTCAATTTAAAAACCATCGTATAACTCCCTAAAGAAGATTGGTATTTTTCCACATGAGTTTGAGCCAGTTTTTTATCGTAGTATCCGGGGACGTATTTATCGAGCATACCTTGCATAGCGGCGGTGGCTTCTGTTATGTCGGTTACGGCTTGGAGTTGCCCGAAAAGCATAACGCTCATATAGGCAGTGTCCGTTTTCGCCGGAATCGGGCTAACCATTGTACCGTAATCTTCTGCGATGGTGAAACAGCAATGAGGGTTCTCGCGGATTATTTCAATTTTTCTGCCGGCAGCAGCACCGTGAAAATAGAGCGATCCGTTCATCCAGGTATAGTTTAACGGAACGACGTAAGGTTGATCACCATCAGTTAATCCCAGATAGCCTGTACGTGTATTACTTATTAGTTGTTCAATTAGGGCCTGATCTGTGCACGCTAATTTTTGATTGCGAATTTCATATGACATTTCTATCCCCATCCTTCTTCGTAAATGTTAGAATAATCGTAAGAAAAATCTGTATTTAAGAAAAGTGCCAGAAAGGGAAAGTTTCTTAGGGACAGTTGGGGGTTATGTGGGATGGAAATCACACCATTTATTCACAGGGAAAAAACGATACCACTTTATAGTCAGCTTTATCATTGGATGAAGACAGAAATTGAAGAGGGACGGCTATTGCCGGGGACAAAGGTGCCATCGATTAGGCAACTGACCCATCACTTGCAGATTAGTAGAAATACTGTGGACGCAGCGTATCAGCAGTTACAAGCAGAAGGATATCTTGAGAGTATACCTCGCAGTGGGATTTGGGTGGCAGAAATAGAGGAACGACTCTCGCAATCTTCAGAAGAGGCATCACCAGCAATAATTGAAAGGAAGTCATCATCTAAGACGATGATTGACTTTGAATATGGAAACATCGATGTAGAAAAATTCCCTTTTAAAAGTTGGAAAAAATCTCTCTCTCATGCCATCGAAGAGGAAGGACAGACGTTATCTCAGTATAGCGACAAGCAAGGAGAGTGGTTATTACGGCAAGAGATTGCCACCTATTTATTGCAATCAAGAGGAGTTCATACGAGACCAGAGCAGATTTTGATTACGAGTGGCACACAATCAGCAGTAGAGATCATTTGCCGACTTTTGAAACTGCAGGGAAAAGAGGTGGCGATAGAAGAGCCAGGCTATAGTGGGGTGCGTACCGTCTTTGTTGATCAAGGCTGTGAGATGGTCCCTGTGCCGCTTGAGAAAGATGGTTTATCTATCTATCATCTACAGAAAAGTAAGGCAAAAGCCGTTTATGTGACCCCTTCCCACCAATTTCCGTTTGGGATGATTCTTCCAGTCGGTAAAAGAACGCAAATGCTTAACTGGGCTTATCAATCAGCTGGTTATATTATCGAGGATGATTATGACGGGGAGTTTCGTTATCAAGGTCAGCCTATCCCCTCGCTCAAATCGCTAGATGAAGAAGAAAAAGTCATCTACTTAGGAACTTTTTCAAAATCATTTCTCCCTTCTATGCGCATGAGCTTTATCGTTTTTCCACCTTCATTAATGAAGCAGTACGGACAGATGTTTCCTGATTATAATCAGCCAGTTTCACCAATGATACAAGTAGCTATGGCTAAGTTTATGCATGCAGGTGATTTTGAACGGCATATTCGGAGAATGAGAAAAACATATCAGAGAAAACATCAAACACTATTAAATAGTATTGAGCAACATTTAGGCAATAAAGTAGAAATTATTGGGGAAAAATCGGGCTTACATATCCTCCTAGAATTACAAGGGCAGGCAGCACCACAAGTGATTGAAAAAGGGTTAAAAAAAGGTGTAAAAGTTTACGCCCCTTCACGTTTTTGGCTACATCCAATTAGCGACAGCCAAAGGTATATCATGCTTGGGTTTGGTGGACTATCCAATGAGGAAATTGAAGAGGGAATTGCGCTTTTAGCTAGTTGCATATAAACGAAAGTGATCCCACTTTTAAAGTGGGATCACCATTCCTATTATTTTTTAACAACAGGAATCCACATTTCACCGTATACCATACCGTTGTCCTCACTCATTTCCACTGTTGTGTTGGGTCCGCCAACATAGGCATAGTCAGTCATTTCTACTAATGCTTGACCAAAGGCCACAGCTGTTAGTTGATTACTTAATTCTTGAGCGGAGTCAGCTTTCCCTTCGACAACGAGGTAGGGTCCTTTAGGAAATTGGATAATTCTCGTTGCATCAGGTAATGTCTTTTCCGTCATCACGCCTGCATAATGCATCATTTTGTTATTGACCGCTTCGTTGACTGCGAAAATATAATTATTGTCTGCCACCGATTGAAGCTGCTCAAGTGTGCCATCCTTTTTCACAGTTTCCCAGAAATCGCTTTTCTGTTGATTGATGCTTTCTTGGTCTCTATAGTCCGCTACAATTTCAATTCCAAAGCCTAATACGACGAAACCTTCTTTTTCTTGTAATGAATAATTAGCCATTTTTATCGTCCCTCTTTCTTGAAATTTAACCAAATGATTGGTGTTTTCATTTGATGAGTTTATAATAACTTTAAATCATGTCAAAAAATGACACTGTTTAGGAGACTGAGATGAAAAAGGTTGAAAGAATTAATGTCATGATGCGATACGTTAATAATCGCGCCCATTTTACGATTTCAGAAATCATGCAGGAATTTCAAATCTCTCGGTCAACAGCGATACGAGATATACGCGAGATCGAAAGTATGGGTGTGCCTCTTGTTGCGGAAGTGGGAAGAGACGGTGGTTATGCTGTCATGAAAAACGCTGTTCTTCCCTCTGTTCGCTTCACTGATAACGAGTTAAAAGCACTATTTATAGCCTTTATGGCAACGAGAAACTTGCAATTACCTTATTTAAAGAGTCGCCAATCGTTAGCTGAGAAATTACTCGGTCTGATTTCAGAAGCGCAACAAGATGATCTCGTGCTTTTAAATAAGATTCTCTTATTTGAAGGAACGAACCCTCATAATCCTGAACTCTTAGAACTATCCGATTTACCTCACCCGATGTTAGAAAAACTGATTCAATTGATACTAACAGACCGTTATATGACCCTTTCTATTAACGATGTGGACTATCCTATTTATCTTATGCACCTTTACCGTGAGAAAAACATCTGGTGGGTGGAAGGCTTTGATATAAGCGAACAAAAGAAAAGGCTGATAGCAGTCGATCATTTGACCGAAGTGAACGTCTTTCATACGAAAAAAAGATTAAGCAGAAACAGCATGCTAAAAAAGATGGCTGAACATCATGTGAAAGACAATATCGTCATGAAACTTGGACCAAAAGCCATTGCTCAATATAAAAAGTATCATCCTTTCAATGTGGCGCTTACCTATACAGACCCCTATCAAACAACAGCTATAGCAAAAATATATGTCACCATGGAGAAACGAGATCAACTAGAGGAAATAGCCAGTTGGTTACTCTTTCTTGGAGAGGATGTAGAATTGGTGGAGGTGCCGAGAGAGGTTTATACAGCTTTAGAAGAGAGGCTCTATAAATTTCAGAAGAGAAAGAAAAGCTAATAATAACGCCAACCCAGCAATAAGCTAGATTGGCGTTGCGTTATGCGTATGATGTTTTTCGCCAAAAAGCACCTTTGTCACAAGAGCTAATCGGTGGGAAAACTTCTTCGGTTTCTAGTTGGATTTTCTTTTCCTCGCCAGTTGGACTAGGTGTACGCGTCCCATCTGTATAACCATCCCATTCGTAGTAAGCATGAGCAGTGGAACGTTGACCTGTTTTAAATCTCTCTCCAATTGCCATAAATCTTACCTCCTTTAGGGGGGTTTGTCTCTATTTACCCGCGTTTATACAGGCTAAACCAGAAGCAAGTCCAACTTTATTTTGAGGTCTTTTTTCGGAAAACCCTCAAAAAGAAAAAGCCAGTAAGCGCAAGGCTTCTGACACAGTATGATTTTTAACCATTTCGATGGAAGTATTACTTGTTCAAGGTCCTCATCCATTTTGCTTAACGTATCTTTTCCGCGTTTTGTTGGTAGAACCCCGTAATGAAAAAACATGTAATCCATGCAGTAGTTGTAACGATTATAGCTAGAAATAAACCCATAGCCTGCATGAAAATATCCTCTCCTTGATAGGATGGCTCAAGAGTGATGTACAAAAAAGTAAATAAAACGGTTAATCCCATGTAAAAACTACTTCCAATAGTAGCTAACTTTAATCTATCCCCTTTTGAGCCATGCCAGGCTTTATTTACTGATGCCCATAAATAGATGCTTGTGCATACAGCTAAAACCATAAAAATTAAGTGAACATAGGGAATGACAAAATAGCCCACAATATAAAGAGCCAGAATGGTAGCAGAAAATAGGACTGTATTCATGAAGAATAGGAGAATCCCAGCTCCCCAACATGATTGGAACCATGGCGTCTTTTTTAAAAGGTGCACGAATGGATTCCCCTTGCCAAGTTGAGAGAGGATGGGGTTTTTAAAGAATATAATAACTAACATGATGAGTGAACCAACAAATAATAATAAAGACATTATAACCCTCCATAATAAAATTATTTCATATATAGGATACAAGGTTATTTATTGAAAAACAATAAAAATTTATTGATATACTTAAGTTCCTCGTATGGTATATTTGACAGAGGAAGAGGAGATGTGAATGATGAAACTCATAGGTAGTCATATTTATTTAGGTAGTCCCCAACTGCAAGAATTCCCTTGTGTTTGGAAAATGCTGAATGATAAGGATGCACGAAAGTATACGGGAGGCATTCCGAAAATAAGTTATGCGGAAAGAGAGTTATTATATGCTGAGCAATGTCAGACCTTTGGTGAAAACGGAAATTGGGAGTTTTCTATTTATTCTAAGGAAAACAATGATTATATGGGCTATGCAGGTTTTACTTTTGACGATGTCAATAAAAGATACTACCTCATGTATGGATTAGACAGGCAATATTGGGGAAAAGGTTATCCGACAGACGCAATCACCTTACTTCTAACATTTGCAAATAAAAAATTAAATATTTCTACTATTTATGCGAGTGTTCATCCTAAGAACGCTTCGTCTATCCATTTGTTAAAGAAATTTTCATTTGCAAAAAGGGATAACGAAGATCTTTATATTCTTAGTAGTTAAAGTTACAGGAAGTAAAAGAGGGTAGCTATTTTTTTAATTTCATAAAAGAAGAGATATAATAAAACAAATATGATACAAAAGGAGAGGCGATAAGAATGCCAGAAAGACATGTGTCAGGCTGGAATTTGCAAAATAGTTATAAGAAGCTGTCTCCCGGTCTTTTTACAGAAACAAAACCACAGCGAGCAAGTGATCCCGAGATGGTGCAATGGAATAAAGAAGTAGCCGAAAGTTTAGGGATTAACAAAGAGTGGTTACAGAGTGATGAGGGCATTAAGGTGTTAGCCGGAAACCAATTGCCAGAGGGCAGTGAGCCGATTGCACAAAGCTATGCAGGACATCAGTTTGGTCATTTTAATCGCCTAGGTGATGGGCGCGCCATTCTTTTAGGTGAACAGGTGATGGTAAACGGTGATCTCGTTGATATTCAGTTAAAAGGTGCCGGTAGAACACCGTATTCTCGCGGTGGGGATGGCCGTGCGGCGCTTGGACCGATGTTGAGGGAGTATCTCATCAGTGAAGCGATGCATGGTTTGGGCATTCCAACAACGAGGAGCTTAGCCGTAGTCGAAACGGGTGATGATATTGCACGCGAAACTTTATTACCAGGCGCCATTTTGACACGAGTAGCGGCGAGTCACATTCGTGTAGGCACTTTTCAATTTGCAGCTACCTTCACGAAACCGGAAGAATTGCAGACGTTAGCTGATTATACCATTGAGCGTCATTATCCTGAGCTTTTAAAAGAAGACCATCCATACGTGGCCTTGTTGCGTAAAGTGATCGAAGTTCAGGCGGGTTTGATTGCTAAATGGCAAGCGGTCGGTTTTATTCATGGTGTCATGAACACGGATAATATGACGATCTCTGGAGAAACGATTGATTATGGTCCATGTGCCTTTATGGATACGTATGACCCAGCAACGGTATTCAGCTCCATTGATGTTCAAGGTCGTTATGCATATGGGAACCAACCATATATGGCTGGTTGGAATTTGGCGCGCTTCGCAGAGTCACTGATTCCCTTATTACATGATGAAACCGAGGAAGCGGTGAAAATTGCGCAAGAGGAAATCGGTGAATACAATCGTATCTATATTCATAAGTGGACCGGAGAAATGAGGGCAAAACTCGGTCTGTTTACAGCAGAAGAATCAGATAAGGCTCTTATTCACGATTTACTCGAAATCATGAAGGAGCAAGGCGCGGATTATACGAACACATTCATCGCCCTGACCTATCGAACATTAGATCAGCCAGCGTTCAAAGAGTGGATAGTTCGTTGGCAAGAGCGGTTAAAGAGACAGGAAGGTTCAGAAGGGGAAGTGGAACAGTTAATGAAAAATCATAACCCAGCTGTTATTCCACGAAATTATTATGTTGAAAAAGCATTAACTGCAGCGGTGAACAAAGGGGATTATCATTTATTTGAGGAGCTATTAGCGGTGCTCGCTCATCCATATGCACATACGGCAGAGCAGGAGAAGTATAAAGAGGTACCGGTACAGGATGATAATTATCAAACATATTGCGGGACGTAAAAGAAGCGGGGGAATGTCCCTTGCTTTTTTTACGCATGTTTATGGGGATTTTTGTAGGGCTTGCAAAAATTGATCGGATACGGCGAGAAACCGAACGGGTCAAAAATCGGAAGCAGTAGGGAAAACTGGTTGGATTAAGCAGGAAACGCGTCAAAAAATGGAGTCAGTAGGAAAAACTGATTGGATTAAGCAGGAAACGCGTCAAAAATCGGTGACAGTAGGAAAACCTGGTTGGATTAAGCAAGAAACGCGTCAAAAATCGGTGACAGTAGGAAAACCTGGTTGGATTAAGCAAGAAACGCGTCAAAAATCGGTGGCAGTAGGAAAACCTGATAGGATTAAGCAAGAAACGCGTCAAAAACCCGTAGCAGAAGGAAAACCTGATTGGATTAAGCAGGAAACGCGTCAAAAAACGGAGTCAGTAGAAAAACCTGATAGGATTAAGCAGGAAACGCGTCAAAAAACAGAAGCAGTAGGAAAACCTGATAGGTTTAAGAAGGAAACGCGTCAAAAAACGGTGACAGTAGGAAAACCTGATAGGATTAAGCAAGAAACGTGTCAAAAAACGGAGGCAGAAGAAAAACCTGATTGGATTAAGCAAGAAACGCGTCAAAAAACAGAAGCAGTAGGAAAACCTGATAGGATTAAGCAAGAAACGCGTCAAAAAACGGAGGCAGTAGAAAAGACTGATTGGATTAAGCAAGAAACGCGTCAAAAAACAGAAGCAGTAGGAAACCCTGATTGGATTAAGCAAGAAACGTGTCAAAAAACGGAGTCAGTAGAAAAACCTGATAGGATTAAGCAGGAAACGCGTCAAAAAACGGAGACAGTAGGAAAACCTGATAGGATTAAGCAAAAAACGAGTCAAAAACCCGCGTCAGTAGCAAAAATTGCTTGAATCAGCAGTGAAACAGAAGTAACAGCCATAGGCAATTGCAGTCAACCACCTACCACAAAAAAACACACGAACATACAGCCCATGTGTTTTGCTAACCTAGTTCTTCTCCATTACCGCAAAATAATTCTCTTCGTTATCGGCAAAGTTGAATACTTTACCAAAAGGCATTTCAACGAGCTCTCCTACTGTGATTTCTTTATTCTTATATGTTTGGTAGAGCTTTTCAATGTCAGTTGTATAAAACATTAGAGATGGTGTCCCAAGGTTTAATTCCGGGCTCATCTTTGCCACGGTTTGTTTATCTTGAAGGACAATGGTTGTTTCTGTTTGTTCGGACGAAGCAACCTCATACCATTTAAAATCTCCTTCGTCATTTTCCGCGATCAGTTTGAAGCCGATTTTTTCTATCCAAAATTGCAAGCTTGTTTGTTGGTCGTTGACGTATAACATGATTTGTCCTAGAGATAGGCTCAAATTAATTGCCTCCTTTATCTTGTCGCTTGACTATCCATATATATGACTTCCCACGTATGTCCATCAAGATCTTGAAAGCCCATTTGATACATAAATCCAAAGTCTTTTGCTTCAGATGCCAATCTACCACCAGCATCTAGCGCTTTTTTAATGATTTCATTGACTTGGTTTCTACTTTCAGCAGCAAAGGATGTAATGACCTCAATTTGGTCATTAGAATCAATGATGTTTTTGGCGGTAAAGTTTTTAAACTGTCCCTCTGTCATGAGCATGGAAAAAGTATATTCATTGATGACCATACATGCGGCGTCATCGTTCGTGAAATCGTCGTTGAAAGTAAACCCAATTTGTTTAAAAAAGTCCATTGACTTCTTTAGGTCTTTCACAGGTAAATTAATAAATGTCATCTTAGGTTGAAAAGACATTTCTTGTCACCTTCTCTTTCATAGTTAATGGTAAGACTGATTTCACGTTAATTATAGAGACATGCTATGAGGTAGTCAATTTTAATTTAGAATATTCTGTAAAAAGAACATACTTCATTCCTTCTTATCATTCTTCATAACAGAGATACACCCCTTTTTCTATGTCTAGGTTTAGGAAAGGGGTGTATTAAATCGCTAATCTTCCTTTTTTAATGCAATAACAATCTTTGTACCTTGATGCTGTTCACTAGTCAGATAAACGGTGCCACCGTGGGCTGTAATGATATCTCTCGCAATCGCCATTCCAAGCCCAGTACCTTGTGCTTTTGTATTAGTGCCACGGTAGTATCGGTCAAAAATTTGCTCTAGGTCGTCGGGAGCGATGCCGTTTCCATTATCCTCAATGATTAGTTTTCCAGCTTCTAGACGAATATCTACCTCAACGTCTGATGCATTATGCAGAAGGGCATTGTGAATAAAATTCAATAGAGCTCGTTTCATTAAATGCTGGTCGATGGACCAAATGAGTGCCGGATCATCACTTTCAAAATTGATATGATAGCCGTCATAACGAGGATCATTCAGGATGTCTATAACCATTTCCCGCGTAAATCGTTCTGCCTTTATTTCTTGTATGTGCAAAGGTAATTCTTGGTTGCGTAATCGCAGTGTTAGGTTAAAGTCATCTAGTAGTTCTTTCATATAAAGAGATTGCCGCTCAATGACTTCTGCGTACTCCTGTCTCTCCGCGTGGGAAACTTGCTCCTCATTTAATAACTCGGCATAGCCGCGAATGGAGGCAAGCGGTGTTTTTAAATCATGGGAAACATTACTTATCCATTCGTTACGCATATTTTCGAGTTTTTACGTTCTTCCTCATGCGCTTGAAGGGTAGTGGAAACTTCATTCAGATTGGCAAACACAGGTTTATAAATACCTGCTCGTTTCGTCTTTTGAACAGTGAAATTTCGTGCTTTAAGTTGAGAAATGCGTTCAATCATATAATGAACAGGCTTGGTCAGTATTGTGCTAAAGAGTAGCCCAACAATAGCTGCGATAATCAAATCAACAATCGTTATGGCAATGATTGCTTTGAAGACATACGTAATGACTGAAGTGGTATCCATCATAAAAGTAACGCGCTCCTCTTTACTTTGGGGGACACCAATGATGTAACTATATTCTTCGAATTCCCCGAGGAAATACGTATTAAAATGATCGTCCATATACTTATATTTATGTACAAGTTCTACAGGGCTATAATGATTTGCAACTCCATCAGGTGCAAATTTAGAGGAAATCACCTCTCCATTTTGATTTAAAATTTGCAGCCACGCACCGAATGATTCTAGCGCTTCTACTCCTTCAGCTGAAAGAGTTGGTTGTTCATTTTCTAATGTTAAATAGTTAGAAAATGAACGGGTGAATCGTTCGGCTGAACCACTTTCTACTTGATCAATGCCTTGTTGTTGCTGATAAATAAGCAAACCAATTAAAACCATTGTATTAACAATGATGACGATGAAAACGATGCTTAAAATTGAGAATAAATACCTACCAGTTAATTTCCATTTCATTTGTCCTCACCTATTTTACATTCAGTCGATACCCGAGCCCTTTAACCGTCGTAATGAAGGTCGGTTTGGAGGGGGTATCTTCTATTTTCTCACGTAATCTGCGGATATGAACCATTAAAGTATTATCTGCTCCGTAGAAGTCTTCACCCCACACGGTTTGAAACAATGTTTCCTTACTAAGTATTCGATTTGGGTTTCGGATAAAACAAGCCATTAACCCAACTTCCTTAGCAGTTAGTTCTATGCGTTGATCCTGCTTGTACACTTCTGTTTGTTCTTTATTTAAGGCAAAAGGACCGGCAGTCATCATCGTTGTTTCTATCATTGCTTGTTCAGATACCTGTTGTGAATAGCTGCCAGCACGTCGGAGTTGCGCTTTCACACGATAAGCAACTTCTTTTGGGCTGAATGGTTTTGTAATATAGTCATCTCCACCAATTGCCAATCCTAATATCTTATCGATTTCATCTGTTTTGGCGGATAGGAATAAAATTGGAATTCTCGAGACTTCACGGATTTTTTTACATAAATCGTATCCCTCACCGTCAGGAAGCATCACATCGAGAATCGCTAAATGTGGGGAGAAAGCCTGGAATTGTTCCCAACCATTCTTAACTGTACCTGCTGTTTGTATCGATTGAAATCCTTCTTTTTTTAGAGATGTTTGCATGAGCTGACATAAATCTTGTTCATCATCAACGATTAGAATACGAGGCTGTTTCACATTGATTCCTTCCTTTCATCTATCTATTAGCCTTATCTTAACAGTGTTTAACGATTATTATATACAATTTAAGGATTTTGTAAGGTAGAAGTGAATT
Organism: Cytobacillus sp. FSL M8-0252; assembly: GCF_038007345.1. NCBI lineage: Bacteria > Bacillati > Bacillota > Bacilli > Caryophanales > Bacillaceae > Cytobacillus > Cytobacillus sp. FSL M8-0252. The sequence continues at coordinate 4,635,626 of NZ_JBBOWZ010000001.1, read as the reverse complement.
TAGTGTAAGGATGGGGAGGTAAAGTAGAGACATAAGAAAGAGGTGCTTAATATATGGAATCATTATTAGTTGTAAAAAAGGTAGAAAAAATATACGGAAAAGGTGCAAACACATTTCATGCGCTTCAGAATATATCATTTGACATTAGCCATGGGGAATTTGTAGGCGTTATGGGGCCATCAGGAGCTGGGAAGTCTACCTTACTAAATGTATTGGCAACAATTGACTCTCCGACAAACGGTGATATTTATATTGAAGAAGACAATATTGCCAAAATGAAAGAAGAGAAGTTAGCGGATTTTCGCCGTGATCATTTAGGTTTTATTTTTCAAGACTACAATCTACTCGATTCATTAACTGTTCGCGAAAATATTGTCTTGCCACTGGCGATTGCTAAAAAATCAGCAAAGGAAATGGCTGAAAAAGTAGAGACATTAGCGCATACTTTCGGGATTGCTTCTTTATTGGATAAATATCCTTATCAAATATCTGGAGGTCAGAAACAAAGAACGGCAGCTTGTCGTGCATTGATTTCGAATCCTAAATTGATTTTTGCTGATGAACCGACTGGTGCTTTGGATTCAAAGTCAGCAACAGACTTACTAGAAAGCATGAGCCAATTAAATGAAAAGCATGAAACAACGATTATGATGGTTACGCATGATGCTTATGCTGCTAGTTTTTGCCGAAGAATTCTTTTTATTAAAGATGGCCAATTATCAAAGGAAATCTATCGTGGTTCACATACGAGAAAAGAGTTTTTCCAAATGATCTTAGCGGAATTGGCACAGCTAGGCGGTGACGATAATGACGCTATTTGATTTAGCGATCAAAAATATTCGTCGAAATGTGAAGAGTTATGGGCTGTACATCGGCTCGATGATTTTCTCTATTATCATTTATTTTACTTTTGTCACGTTGAAATATAGTGAAGACATCACTGCCTTGGCAGCAGTCTCAAAGCAAGTCAGTAGTATTATGAGTGCATCTGCATTTGTCCTGATTATTTTTGTTGCTGTATTTATCCTTTATTCGAACTCTTTTTTTATGAAAAAAAGGAAGCTGGAAGTAGCGCTTTATTCCTTACTTGGGGTACGTAAACGCTCCATCGGTTTTATGCTTTTTTTCGAGAATATCGTTATTGGCGTAATTGCCTTAATTATTGGTGTTGGCTTGGGCTTCTTACTATCACAACTTCTCTTAATGGTTTTATTAAAATTAATGGGACTTGAAGTAATGAGTAGTCTAGCATTTTCACCAAGTGCAGTTGTTAATACAGTCATCGTCTTTATGATTCTGTTTTTATTTACGTCATTACAAGGGTATCGTGTAATTTATCGTTTTAAGTTAATTGATTTATTTCACGCAGAAAAGAAAGGCGAGGAATTTCCGAAAGCACGTCTTATTTCGGCTTTATTAGGTGTGGCATCATTAGCAGGTGCTTATTGGTTGGCGTTGCAAGATTTGATGACTTCAGAAGTATGGCGCTTACTTAGTGTAGCTATGCCATTAGTTATTATTGGATTAACGGTGTTAGGAACGTATCTTATTTTTAATAGTGTACTTGTTTATATTTTATCGAAATTAAAAAATCAAAAGAACTGGGCTTGGAAAGGCTTAAATCTATGGACAACGTCACAGCTATTGCACCGCATTCGTGGAAATGCACGAACACTAACAGTGATTGCAACTTTAAGTGCGACAACAATTACTGCTGGTGGTGCGGTATTTGGGCTTTATTATAATGCGGATAAAGAAATAGAGACCTATACGCCTATTACATTTATGTGGGAGGGCGAGCCACAGAAAATTACACAAGACATTGTTGTGTATGAAGAGGAAATCAAAAGTAAAACTGTCCGTATAGCTGAAGGTGGCATGGAAATTGACTACCAAGTAATGGATTATTCAACCTTCAAGCAATTGGCTACACGACAAGGGTGGGAGGACCTCCCTACCATTAATCAGGAAGAGGCATTCATCCTGGATACGTATTATGATGAGCGTTGGTCGACGAAAGTAGATGAGGTTAAGCTTAATAAGCAGACATTAAATGTGATCGCTTACGAGGATCGATCCGTTGTTAATACCTTCACAATGGGAGGTAAATTATTAGTTGTAACAGATGCTTTGTTTGAACAAATAGACAGCCCGCAGGTGACCTACCAAGCGGTTCAAGTGGAAGATTATAAAAAGCAGCAAGCACTATCAGATGATTTAGCTGCTTCTACAGAACAATTTTCAAGTGCAACACAACAATATAAAGATTCCATTGAAGCTTCAGGCTCTATGCTATTTGTTGGAAGCTTTCTTGGACTCGTATTCTTAGTCGCTACGGGTAGCATCATTTTCTTTAAGATGATGACTGAAGCAGAAGAAGATAAAGGGAAATATCAAGTGTTATACAAAATTGGTGTGTCACAAAAAGAAATGAAACGAACGATTAGACATCAGGTGGGAATGATCTTTACGGCACCACTACTACTTGGATTAATGCATGGAGCGATCGCCTTAGTTGCATTTTCTAATTTGCTAATGATGAATCTGCTTATACCAGTAGTAATATGGATGCTAGCATATACAATGATCTATTTCATCTATTATTTCTTAACGATAAGAAGCTTTCAAAAGACGATATTTTCAATGTTAGGGGAGAGATAAATGAAGAAGACAACTGGGGTTATTGGAGGAATTGTCATCGTTTTTATTGTGGCAGTTATTCTATTAATAAATATAGATTTTAATCGTTTAGGCAAAGAGAATGCGTATGTTCAATTAAATGAAGAGCCGAGAGTAGAAGAAGAAACATTAGAATCAGGAGAAGTGATGAAAAGGTATTGGTATGAGCTGCCAGCTTATAATAAAGAAGGCAAAGCAATCGCAGTAGAATTCTCTGCTTCTAGAGCTTTGCGTGAGGATGCCTACTTAATGCTTTACCTTGATGATAGTAATGAAGTCACGTCTTACGATGAAGTAAAAGAAAGTGATATTCCTTCAGAAGTAATAGAAAAAATAAAATCGTAAAGATAGGTCCCTGAAATTTTTATTCGGGGGCTTTTAAGTATTTTGGAATAATAAATAATTAGAATGGTAAAGTTGAATAAAACAGCAAAATATCCGTTAAAAGCAAATAAAATAATACCCACTAAGAAAAAATGCGCGGAACTTTCCAACTTTTATCTGTTTTCCATTATTTTTTTCAGTCAAATATCAAAAAATTTTATATAATATAAATAGGATTTATACTATTATAGAGGGAGAAGAATTTCTTCTATGATGGATAATTGCCAATTTTATAGTATAATTAGTATTGAGAAATATATATTTTGCAAAGATTGATGACATTTAATTTAGCGCATTTTAAAGAGAAGGTGCCTGCACAATGTAAACGTTTGCCTACATCGACCAACAACTGGAAGGGTAGAGAAGCGTTTTTGGTGTAGGTTAGACTATTGTCTTATTTTCTCTGCAAATTTCACGGTATAAGGATGGTAAAAAATGAGCAACGGGGAAACCAAAGAAGTGATTTTAATTGGTGCTGGGATTATGAGCGCGACTTTAGGTTCGCTCTTAAAAGAATTAGTTCCAGACTGGAAAATCAAAGTGTTTGAGAAATTGGATAAAACAGGGGAAGAAAGTTCAAATGAGTGGAACAATGCAGGTACAGGTCATGCTGCATTATGTGAGCTTAACTATACGAAAGAAAATCCAGATGGTTCTGTTGATATTAAGAAAGCCATCAATATTAACGAGCAGTTCCAAGTTTCTAAACAATTTTGGGCTTATCTAGTTGATAGTCAATTAATTAGAAGACCACAAGAGTTCATTATGCCTTTGCCACATATGAGTTTAGTGCAAGGACAAAAAAATGTAGAGTTTTTGAAAAGACGTCATGAAGCAATGTCTAGCAATCCACTATTTGCTAGTATGGAGTATGCGACAGATCATGAAACATTAAAAAAATGGATTCCATTAATTATGGAAAACCGTGCAACTACTGATGCGATTGCCGCAACAAAAATCGATTCAGGGACAGATGTAAACTTCGGTGCTCTTACACGTTTATTATTCCAACAACTAGAGTCTCAAGGTGTGGAAATGCACTATCAGCATAGTGTAGATGATTTAAAACGCACAAGAGATGGCGGCTGGGAAGTGAAAGTACGTGACCATGCAGGTGGAAACCTGGAAAACCATAAAGCAGACTTTGTCTTTATCGGTTGTGGAGGCGGTAGCTTACACTTACTACAAAAGTCAGGTATTCCTGAAGGGAAAGGCATTGGCGGGTTCCCTGTAAGTGGAATATTTATGTCTTGTACAAACCAAGAGATCGTGGAACAGCATCATGCGAAAGTTTATGGTAAAGCGCCTGTGGGTGCACCACCAATGTCTGTGCCGCATTTGGATACAAGATACATTAATAACAAAAAATCATTATTATTCGGTCCATTCGCCGGCTTCTCACCAAAGTTTTTAAAAAATGGATCCATGTTTGATTTAATCACTTCTGTTAAGCCAAGCAATGTGTTAACCATGTTATCAGCTGGTGTGAAGGAAATGGGCTTAACAAAATATCTAATTGAGCAAGTGCTACAGTCAAAAGAAAAGCGTATGGAGCAATTACGTGAATTCGTTCCAAATGCAAAAAGTGAAGACTGGGAATTAGTCATTGCTGGACAACGTGTGCAAGTGATTAAAGATACAGAAGAAGGCGGAAAAGGGACGCTCCAATTTGGTACTGAAGTGGTAACGGCAGGCGACGGTTCAATAGCTGCTTTATTAGGCGCATCACCAGGGGCATCAACAGCTGTTCCAGTAATGCTGGATATCATTGAGCGCTGCTTCCCAGAAAACATAAAAGAGTGGGAGCCAAAAATTAAAGAGATGGTACCATCTTACGGTCTTTCTTTATCAGAAAATCCGGAGTTACTCCAAAAAGTAAATCAAACGACTGACCGAGCGCTCGGTTTAGATCAAAATAAAGCGATTCATAATTAATATATGAGAGAGAAACCTGAACATCACAGCTGAAGTGTGGAATGTTCAGGTTTTTTTGTGTTTATGAATGGTTATTGATTGGTGGGGAATATTGTAAGCCTGTCCGAACAGCCGCATGATAAATAGTTGAAAATCAGAGGAATTTTGGAAAATGATTGTGATTAGATACGAGTTCAGAGTAGCGTATTTATGATTGTGCATAGGCGAATTACCCGCATAATCTGACAGAATAAATGTAACTTTTGTGAAAATAGCCCTTTAGTCCCCTGGCGTTTTTCTATACAAACCCTTTTCCCTCTCCGGTTATTAATAAATCATTTATGAAATCCGTCCGTAATGTTGCTGTTCTAAACCCTATATTTCCCTTAGTGTGTAAGTATTATCTATTGTCAAATCCTAATATAATCTGATATGATTTATTCGTAAAGTATTTAGATGTCTAAATATATTATTTTAATAAAGGGGTCTTTCTCATGAAATTGAATGGTAAGGTTGCGATTATTACTGGGAGTGCTTCTGGAATCGGAAGAGGAATGGCGCTTGCGATGGCGAAAGAAGGCGCGCATGTTGCCATTGTTGATGTGAATGAAGAAAAAGGGAAAGAGACATTAGCAGAGATTCGTGTTCACACAGAAGGTATGCTGTTTATCAAAGATATCACAGTACAAGAAAACATTACGCAAATTGTTGAAGAAGTTGTTAAGAAGTTTGGTAAACTTGATATTCTCGTAAATAATGCACATGTATCTAAGCAGGTGCTCTTTAATGAAACAACTCAAGAACATTTTGACCTTTCTTTTAACACTGGTTTTTATCCAACGGTTCGCTTTATGCAAGCGGCGTATCCTGAGTTAAAGAAAAATAAAGGAAAAGTCATTAATTTTGCTTCAGGAGCGGGAATTGATGGACAAGTGACACAAACAGCTTATGCTGCTGCGAAAGAAGCGATACGTGCCATCACACGTGTAACAGCAAATGAATGGGGACCTGATCATATTAATATTAACTTGATTTCTCCAATTGCTTTAACACCAGGTGTTGAACAATGGAAGCAACATGCGCCAGAAGCATATGATGCGATGGTAAATAAGATTCCATTACGCCGTTTAGGTGATCCTGAAAATGATATCGGAAAAGTAGCTGTATTCTTAGCAAGTGAAGATTCAAACTACATTACTGGACAAACTATTCTTGTTGATGGTGGATCAATAAAATTACATTAATTCAAAAATCTCCTACCAAAATAAATGGCGGGGGATTTTTTTGTCTCTAATTCAGATTCCATCATTATAAGTAGACAGAATGTTTGTAAATGCCCGTCAAAATGACATTATAGAGGGATTGAGCTATAATATATCCGTTATTGATTACCTTTCATAAATGGAAAGGGGGTTTATTTCATTTGATTCAAATGCATGATATAAGTAAACGCTTCGCTGATTATGAAGCGATTAAAGCGGTTGATATCGAAGTAAATGAAGGCGAGATCTACGGCATCATTGGTGCAAGTGGAGCGGGGAAATCGACATTACTACGGTTAATGAACTTGCTTGAAGTACCCGATTGCGGTGAAGTCGTTGTTGATGGAAAAAACTTGATGACGATGAAACCAAAACAGTTAAGAGAAGCGAGAAAATCAATGGGGATGATTTTTCAGCATTTTAATCTTGTGGCGAATTTAACCATTTATGATAATGTCGAGGTTTGTCTTCAGCTAGCAAACTATCCGAAGCATCGACGAAGAGAAAGAGTGATGGAATGCTTGAGGTTCGTCGGTCTTGCTCATTTGGAAAAGCAGTACCCACAAAGTTTAAGTGGCGGTCAAAAACAAAGAGTGGCGATTGCTAGAGCCCTTGCGAACGAGCCTAAGGTGTTATTATGCGATGAACCAACTTCTTCGCTTGATCCTCATACAACAGCAGAAATTCTTGCTGTGCTAGAGGAGATTAATCGTACATTAGGGGTCACGATTGTCATTGTTAGCCATGAGATGGAGGTTATACAAAGTATTTGTCACCGCGTATCGGTCATGGCAGATGGTTCTGTCTATAAGACAATCGAGCTAGAACCAAAAGGCATCCCTGATGTGGACCACACCCCTGAATATTTTATTGAAAAATTAACAGGTGAGGTGAGCGGGGATGCCTGAAGTATTGCAAAGGTATGAGGCGGAAATATGGCAAGCGATTGGCGAGACTTTTGCGATGGTGGGGATGTCTATTCTTGCCGCTGTCATCGTGGGACTCCCTGTTGGAACACTACTTTTTCTTTGTCGAAAAGGGAATTTACTAGAAAGCCGAGCTGTTTTTTCGATTTTAAATTTATTGGTTAATACGATTCGTTCTTTTCCATTTTTATTATTAGTCGTCTTCTTGATTCCTTTTACAAGGTTCATTATTGGGACAGCGATAGGCACAGCGGCAGCAACTGTACCGCTTTCTATTATCGCTATCGCACATTATTCTCGCCTTGTAGAGCAGTCTTTATTAGATGTCCCTAGAGGCGTAATAGAGGCAGCAAAGGCAATGGGGGCATCGGTTGTCGAAGTTGTCTTCAAATTTTTGTTTGTCGAAGCACGTTCAGGGCTAGTCCTTGGCTTAACGACTTCAATTATTAGTTTTATATCTTATTCCACTATTATGGGGGTAGTAGGTGGTGGAGGAATTGGTGATTTCGCCATTCGCTATGGATATCAACAATTTATGACGGATTTAATGATATATATGATCATTATTATGGTCATTCTCGTACAGTGCATCCAGTTTATTGGGACAACAGTTGCGAGAGTGATTGATAAGAGATGATTACATACTGAAGGAGGAAAATATGAAAAGACTATTTGCTTTAATGATACTAAGTATTTTGATGCTTGCTGCTTGTGGTCAAGAAACAGAAGATCAAACAGACGATAAACAAATAAATGGTGGTGACAGTAAAGAAGAGGTAACACTAAAAGTCGCTTCGCTTATTCCACCGATGACAGAGATTCTTGAGTTAGTAGCGCCACAACTGAAAGAAGAGGGCATTCATCTAGAGATGGTTGTGCTAAGTGATAATGTGCAACCCAATACAGCATTAGCGGCAAAAGAAGTAGATGCAAACTTTTTTCAACATGTTCCTTATATGGAGGAGTACAATCGTAGTAATGATGCGAATTTAGTGGCAATACAAGAGATTTATTTTGCCAATTATGGTGTTTATTCAAAGAACTTTGAAGATATAGCTGATTTACCTGAAGGAGCAACGATTGCCATTGCCAATGATGTATCCAATATTGACCGTTCATTAGCATTACTAGCGCAACATGATGTGATTGAATTAAAAGAAAAAACAGGTCCATATTATACGAAATCAGACATCACATCTAATCCAAAGAATTATCAGTTCGAAGAGGTAGATTTATTAATGCTAGCGAGAATGTATGATGATGCTGATGCAGTCGTAATGACTCCTGCTTATGCTGCACCACTGGGCTTAACACCAAAAAGTGATGCACTACTAACAGAAGGTATTGATAATGACTTTGCCATTACACTTGTCGCTCGCGAAGATAACAAAGATTCAGAAGCGATTCAAAAACTTGCAGAAGCAATGACAAGTCCTGAAGTGAAAAAATTCTTAGAAGAAAATTATGATGAAACGGCGATTCCGGCATTTGAATAACATAGAAATGTCTATGATCTAGAAGCTGAAACAAAACTAAATTCTTCACTTCTAATTCATAACTAAACACGTGAAAAATAATAAAAAACGAACTAATCTGAAGCTCTAAAATAGAGTTTCAAATATTAGTTCGTTTTTTTCATTTGCGGAAAACCTTTTGTCCCAGCCTCTTGTGGCATTTTATAAATGTATCTGTCTATGTGAGTCTGATGTATTGAATCAGAACCTTCTTAATGAATTGGTTGGTGGGGAATGAAGCGGGATGATCGCGCAAAAGTCGAGGGAGAAAAGGAAAGAAGTACGCGTAAATAGGGAATACGCGCAAAAGTGAGTGAAGAAAAGGAAAGAAGTGCGCGCAAATAGGGAATACGCGCAAAAGCGAGTGAAGAAAGGGAAAGAAGTGCGCGCAAATAGGAAATACGCGCAAAAGTGAGTAAAGAAAAGGAAAGAAGTGCGCGCAAATAGGGAATACGCGCAAAAGCGAGTGAAGAAAGGGAAAGAAGTGCGCGCAAATAGGGAATACGCGCAAAAGTGAGTGAAGAAAAGGAAAGAAGTGCGCGCAAATAGGAAATACGCGCAAAAGTGAGTAAAGAAAAGGAAAGAAGTGCGCGCAAACAGGGAATACGCGCAAAAGTGTGAGTGGAGAAAAGGAAAGAAGTGCGCGCAAATAGGGAATACGCGCAAAAGCGAGTGGAGAAAAGGAAAGAAGTGCGCGCAAACAGGGAATACGCGCAAAAGTGAGTGGAGAAAAGGAAAGAAGTGCGCGCAAATAGGAAATACGCGCAAAAGCGAGTGAAGAAAGTGAAAGAAGTGCGCGCAAACAGGGAATACGCGCAAAAGTGAGTAAAGAAAAGGAAAGAAGTGCGCGCAAACAGGGAATACGCGCAAAAGTGAGTGGAAAAGGAAAGAAGTGCGCGCAAATAGGGAATACGCGCAAAAGCGAGTGAAGAAAGGGGGAAAGAAGTGCGCGCAAACAGGGAATACGCGCAAAAGTGAGTAAAGAAAAGGAAAGAAGTGCGCGCAAACAGGGAATACGCGCAAAAGTGAGTGGAGAAAAGGAAAGAAGTGCGCGCAAACAGGGAATACGCGCAAAAGTGAGTGGAGAAAAGGAAAGAAGTGCGCGCAAATAGGGAATACGCGCAAAAGTGAGTAAAGAAAAGGAAAGAAGTGCGCACAAACAGGGAATACGCGCAAAAAATCGAATAAAAAATCAAAGTTGTGAACGCAAAGTCACAGTAGCTTACAGCAAGAACGTTTAGATCCGAGGTTTATGTATGACTCATTGTGCGTGCCTTTAATTTTCTTAAACCTTTAACGATATTTTCCATCCCATTCAAGCTTTTATAATTTCAGATCGGCTTTTTGATACGATAACGGTTCTCTCCGAATTAGCTAATAACAAAGCAAAAAGCCGAGTGAGTGGATCGTAACTCTCTCGGCTTTTTGCTTTTTGTCACTTAAACAATCAAGCTTAATAATAAAGTAAATACTAGGCCTGAAATGGCAATGATTGTTTCTAATAATGTCCATGTAGCAAACGTTTCTTTCATTGATAAACCAAAATACTCTTTAAACATCCAGAAACCTGCATCATTGACGTGGGATGCGATTAAGCTACCTGCACCTGTTGCGAGTACAACGAGAGCTAGGTTAACGTCTGTTTGACCGAGTAAAGGGATAACAAGTCCAGCTGTTGTTAATGCTGCAACTGTCGCAGAACCTAAAGAAATTCTCAAGATGGCTGCGATGGTCCAGGCTAATAAGATAGGTGAAAGGGTCGTGCCTTCGAATAATTGGGCAACATAATCACCAACCCCACCGTCAATCAATACTTGCTTGAAAGCACCACCGCCACCGATGATCAGTAGCATCATTCCAATTTGTGTGATGGCTGTTGTGCAAGAGTCCATTACTTGTTTAATTGGAATATTGCGGCCAATGCCCATTGTGTAAATGGCCACAAGTAGAGAGATCAAAATCGCGATTGAAGCATCACCAATGAACTTAATCACGATAACGATTATGCTATCGCTAAAGCCCATCGTTTCTTGAAGTAAAGTAACGATTGTTGCAATCGACATAAGGATAACTGGTAACATCGCTGTAAATACACTGATACCAAACCCTGGTGTGTCTTCAAGTTTAAATTGTTTTTGCTCACCTAAAGAAGCAATATTTCCGCTCTTTGTGAATGAGTTTGGTACGATTTTCTTCGCAATTTTAGTGAAAACTGGACCAGCAATAATCACTGTTGGGATAGCAATAATCATCCCATATAATAGAACTTCACCGATATTTGCACCGTACTCACCAGCAATGACGGTTGGACCAGGGTGAGGCGGTAAGAAACCATGTGTAACAGATAATGCTGCTGCCATTGGGATACCGAGATAAAGAATCGATACTTTTAATTCTCTTGAAATCGCAAATACGATGGGAATAAGTAATACAAGACCTACTTCAAAGAATAGGGCAATCCCGATAATAAAGGATGATACGACAACTGCCCATTGGATATTTTTCTCACCAAACTTATTGACAAGGGTCATTGCAATTCTTTGTGCACCGCCAGCATCAGCGATTAATTTACCAAGCATAGCACCTAGACCAAAGATTAGGGCGATATGTCCAAGTGTTCCACCAAGACCGCTTTCAATCGTGCCAACAATTTCTGATGCAGGCATGCCAAGAGCTAGGGCAACACCAAATGAAACGATAATAAGTGAGACAAATGTGTTGAGTTTGAGCCCCATAATAAGGAGCAATAGGGCAATGATACCTAAAGCAACAATAAATAATGGCATAGTTTTCTCTCCTTTTTATTCGCTATCTTTTCCAATCAAGCCTCTTTGGTAGTTAGCGATTTTTGTATATTCCTCTGTTAATACTCTTGTCAGGTTGATAAAGCTAGGCATTAGTTGACGATACGCATTTGCTGCATCTTCATCTGGTGTATGTTTATGTGTGCTACCGATCATGTCAGAAGCTACTGCAAAATTTTCAATCTCTCCTGTAGCGTATAACCCAAGGATACATGCCCCTAAGCAGGAACTTTCATAGCTTTCAGGTACGACCACTTCAGAATCAAAAATATCCGCCATCATTTGGCGCCAAACAGCAGAGCGGGCAAATCCGCCTGTCGCTTGAATACGCGTAACAGGTTCGTCCATACACTCCATAAGTGCGAGGAAAACAGTGTATAAGTTGAAAATGACACCTTCTAATGCGGCGCGAATCATATGTTCTTTTTTATGTGAAAGGGTTAAACCAAAGAATGAGCCTCGAACATCTGGATTCCATACAGGTGCTCTTTCACCCGCAAGGAAAGGATGGAAAATAAGTCCATTTGCACCCGGTCTCACACGTTCAGCAATTTTTGTTAACACTTCATATGGATCGAGTCCTAAACGTTTGGCAGTCTCTACCTCGGATGAGGCAAATTCGTCACGAATCCAACGAAGGACAATCCCACCATTATTAACAGGGCCACCAATGACCCAATGATCTTCCGTTAGTGCATAACAGAAAATCCGGCCTTTTTCATCTGTTTGCGGACGGTCAATAATCGTACGAATGGCTCCACTAGTTCCGATGGTGACGGCGATTTCCCCTTTGCCAATTGCATTGACACCAAGATTAGAGAGGACACCATCACTTGCACCGATAACAAAAGGGGTATGAGGATCAAGTCCCATTTGTAAGGCAAGCTCACTGTCACAGTGCGTGAATATCTGTGTTGTGGGAACAAGGGTGGATAGCTGGTCCTCGCGAATGCCCGCTATCTTTAATGCTTCTTTGTCCCATGTTAATTCAGTAAGATTCATCATTCCCATTGCTGATGCGATAGAATAATCAACAACATATTGGTTAAAGAACTTCTTGAAAATATACTCTTTTATGCCAATGTATTTTTTCGCTCTTTGGGCTATTTCTGGGCGTTCATTTGTGATCCATGTTATTTTACTCAATGGGGACATTGGATGAATAGGGGTCCCTGTACGTTTATAAATCTCATGGCCACCCCATTCATCCTTAATTTTATGTGCCCATGATTCACTGCGGTTATCGGCCCATGTAATACATGGAGTCAATGGTTGATCATTCTCATCGATAGCAATTAGGCTATGCATGGCACTACTAAAGGAAATAAATGCTGGCATCATTTCTCTATTTTTTTTCATAATGTTCGTTATCGCCTGCTTGACCGCTTGATAGATTTCTTCAGGGTCCTGCTCAGCTGTAGACATATCTGGTGTATGCAATGGGTAGCCGATGTTTTCTTTTTGAATGACTTTCCCGTCTTTTGTAAAAAGAACAGCCTTTGTGCTGGTTGTTCCAATATCTACACCTAACATATAGGTTGTCATTTTGTTCCGCCCCCTTCTGCAAGAATTTCTTGGGATTTCCACATATCTTCAACTCTTCCTTGCACATCATCAAAATTTTGATGGAGAGATTGAATCATTAATGTTTTATCTTTTTTCTCAATCGCTTCAATATAGAGTGCGTGGTTTGTGAATATGCGTTCGAAATCGTGCTGGTTTTCTTTAAAACGCTTACGCATGGATAATAGAATCAATCCTTCCATGACTGGTTTTAAATTATTCCAGATCATTAATATATATGAGTGATTAGCGGCTCGAATAATTGTCTCATGAAATTGTAAATCCTGAAGTGAGAATTCATCCGCATCATTATATTTAATAGAGACTTTCATCATTTCTAAAATCTTATTGAGTTCTTTTACAAGGTCTGTAATATCTGAACGTACAAGTCGTTGATAGATAAACGTTTCAATAAGAATACGCACATCATATATTTCTTCTATTTCTTTCTCGGATAAGCCAATGACGACTGCACCCATTCGTTCTTGGCGAATAATATTTTCAGCAGAAAGAATTTTTAATGCTTCTCTTATTGGTGATCGACTTACTGAAAAGTCAGCAGCTAATTTATTTTCAGAAAGAATGGTACCGCTTTCAATACGTCCTGAGAGAATTTGCATCCTTAATTCACTTACAACGCGCTCACCTGTCGAAGCTTTCGTAAGCCATTTGGAAGGGTAGAGAAATTCTATTGGTTCGTTCATCATAACACCTTCTCATTTTAGTATACTTGTATACAAGTATTATATCTCGAATTTTCGATTATTCAAGGAGTTAATAAGAATTGTTTTTTTCAGTATGGAGGAAATGGGGGGAAGGGTGGCGGACGAATCCTCTTAGAAAGGTATTCTTAGCTCAAATAAAGATTTAATTATTATTCACTATTTAAGATAAATCATTCGTCACTATTCCATTTAGGTTACATATAATGAAGCAATTTGATGTTGAAGGAGTGGGAAGGGTGTTTTGTAATGATGAGAATATTACCTTATTGATTGTCTCCTTAGAGAAGGGTGAAGTGACACCCATTCAATGTCACCTGAATGCTTCTTCACTCTTATATTGTGTACAGGGGAGAATAGAAGTATCATTTGTGTTACCAGATGTACATCAAATCAAGTTGTTCACTATTTCCCCCAACCAAGTAGTTAATATCCCCAAAGGATGTTGGCACCTTATACAAGCTAAAAAAGATAGTCAATGGTTAAATGCTTTTGATTGTCCTCTGCCTCAAACCATTTTTGCATCGCAGGTACAAGAGTTAAATGAGCCTAGAATACTCACGTCAAAAGCACTTCGTCAACATACCGTAATGGCAATTGAAAGTGAACCCTACTATTATCATCATGGTAACTTATCGTTCCCAAAAAAATAGAGCCATAGTTCTACCAGGGTAAACAAGGAGGGACCGTATAGGATTCCTCCATAAAAAGCAAAGATGAAGGCCGAGCAAGTAGGAGTTGCCCGTCATTCAGATGGATAAACCAAAGCGAAAATAGTACATATCCCAGTAAACATTAGCACATACTATAATTAAAAAGGTACGCTGCTCTTATAACGTGTACGGTTCGTGTTTTTGAGAAAAGCATCATGAAGACCATCATTCAAAAGAAGGAGGTGTGAGGCGTGGAAATTAAAAAAGCAAGCAATCGACATTATGGTATCGATGATAGTGGGAAGGAACAAGGAGAAGTTACTTTTTCGGAAAGAAACGATCACACCATTGTTATTGATCATACATATGTAGAGGAAGAAGCAAGAGGGACTGGACTTGCTGAACAACTAGTGGATTCGGTTGTGCAAGAGGTGAAAAGTCAAAATAAAAAAATTGTCCCAGCTTGTCCCTTTGTCGCTGCCCTATTTAAGAAGAAAGCAGAATATCGGGAAGTGCAAGCTTAAACCAAAAAAGTAGGCGACCCCTACTTTTTTTATTTGCTTCAATCAAGTGATTCCTCCCATGTAATGTTCAAATTTAAAACACTATCGTTAGATATGATAGGATGGTCTACCACTTAAATTTTTAAGATGTGTTTGAATACATACAACCCATTCTAGGTTCTATAAAGGTCCTCTTATGGGGTAAATCTCCTCTCCCTTAAGGCATTGTTCCCGCTTCAAAAGATTTAATTTTACAGTAATATATTCTTAAAACAAAAGTATTGGTTATTTGTTCGACAGAATTCATCATTATTTTGAAGAAAAAAAGAGGTGATTCTTATATAAGAAGAGAATTATAGGCTAATAGTTTAGAATTTTTAGACTTTATAAGTTAAGTTAATTTTCTTACTATGATAAAAATTTAGAAAATGTTCAACAAAATAACGTGGTAATGCTTTAATTCGTATTTATTTTTTGTAAAGAATCTATTATAATATAATAATTCAATCTAATTGTTTATTGTTGTATAACAGAAAATGAAAGAGGAGGGAAAATGATGGAATGGCTACAGAACTTAATAAGCGTAGTAGGTAATTTTGTATGGGGGCCAGTAACCCTAGTATTGATAGTGGGAACGGGGATCTTCCTTACTTTTAGGTTAGGGTTTATCCAAATAAGGGAACTTCCGTATGCCTTAAAGCTTACTTTTAGTAAAAGTGATAAAAACAATAAAGATAAAGGGGATATATCCCACTTTCAATCTTTGATGACAGCAATGGCAGCCACACTTGGGATAGGAAATATTACCGGTGTAGCGACAGCAGTGATGCTTGGTGGGGTCGGTGCTTTATTCTGGATGTGGTTAGCTGCATTTTTTGGAATGGCGACAAAATACGGTGAAGCCATTTTAGCAGTTAAATACCGCGTGACGAATAGTAAAGGTGAAATCTCCGGGGGACCGATGTATTATATTGAAAAAGGTCTCGGCTGGAAATGGTTAGCTGTATTATTTGCTCTCTTTGGATTTTTGGCATCATTTGGAATTGGTAATATGACACAAGCAAATACTGTTGCTGGCTCATTTGAAGCCAATTTCGGGGTGAACCCATGGATTACGGGTGTTGTTCTAATGGTATTAACAGGATTAGTACTGTTAGGTGGAATTAAAGGAATTGGTCGAGTTACGGGTATATTCGTTCCTTTCATGGCATTATTTTATTTAGCTGGTGGACTTATTATTATCTTTATGAATATTACTGAAGTACCTCAAGCATTAGGTTTTATTATCTCTGAGGCCTTTAACCCATCCGCAGCAACTGGTGGTGCAGTCGGGATGGCCATTCGTTATGGTATCGCTCGTGGGGTATTCTCTAATGAAGCGGGGCTTGGTTCAGCACCCATCGCAGCCGCAGCGGCTAAAACAGATTATCCTGGTAGACAAGCGTTAGTTTCAATGACAGGAACATTTATTGATACAATTATTGTTTGTTCGATTACTGGTTTAACGATTGTATTAAGTGGTCTTTATGTCGGGCATGAAAATGCTTCTAGTTTAACGGGAGAAGCATTTGAATTCTTCTTACCTGGTGTAGGTAATATGCTTGTAGTTATTGGTATTATGTTCTTTGCTTATTCGACTATTATTGGTTGGTCTTATTATGGCGAGAAATGTTTTGGTTATTTATTTGGTGATCAAAATGCAGTGATATACAAGGTGCTGTTTGTCATAACAGTACTCATTGGCTCGGCTTTAGAGTTAGAAATGGTTTGGGGAATTGCTGATATCTTTAATGCACTAATGGCCTTACCAAACTTAATTGCTCTCTTGCTTCTATCTCCAGTCATTGTGGCTGAATCCCGGAAATTCACTGAGATTAGAAAAAAAGAGAAACAAGAAGAGAAGAAACAATCGATGGCAGGATAAGTTGTTGGTTTATTCATTGAAAGTTTAGCCTGACACCAAAATAATCATTTGAAAAAAATGCAACTGCTATCAATTAGAGTTGCATTTTTCCTTTATTTAGAAGCAATATCAAGAGCAGCTCTAATTGTACTAGCGGTTCTAAGCTTACTTGTAGGTCGATCGGCAAATGTAATTGATTTCTGTGCCATTGCCGGTTTGATTCCACATAATATCATAGACGTACCCATTAATGATAATACATTTGCTAGTTCAATAAATCTTTGCATAATTTCTTCATTATAAGTAGTTAATCCATTTACATCGATTAATAGGGTTTCAGCAAATGTATTCTCTAATGATTGCAATAATTGCGTTGTCATCTTATGGTAACGACTTTCATTCATCTCTCCAACTAAAGGGAGAACAGATACCTTATCTGTGAGTGGAATAATAGGTGTTTCAAGTTCTTCGATTCTCTGTAAGGACTGTAAATACTTTTGCTCGGCCTCTTTCTGTTCAGTTATATCATGTTGAACACCGATAAAAAAATGGGCTTCCTCCTCTTCCATATAAACCGAATCAATTGTTAAGTGATTCCAGAAAATATCGCCGTTCTTCTTATAATTTAGAACTTCACATTGTATGGATTCTTTTCTTGTTACTGCTTCTCTAATACGAGCAATGGTTTCATTACTTGTTTGCTCGCCTTGTAGAAAACGACAATTATTACCGATTACCTCCTCTTTGGTGTAACCTGTCATATCAGTAAAACCTTTAGAAGAATAGATAATAGGGTTATCATGCTTACTCGGATCGGTAATTAAAATACCAACGCGTGTATAATCAAGTGTCTTTAATATGAGTTCCATATTCATTTTATTCAGTGCTAACCCCACCTTTGGCAAATTTCCATCTATTTATTATCTCTTCCTTTTTGGCAAAAAACAAAGGAAAGACCTTTTTGTTTAAGTAGATGAAATAAAACTATATTCTGTTGTAGGTTTCGTTTATGTTTGATGTGGGTAAAAAGAACTACTAGCGTATGAAAGGGAGCATGTATGAATACAACAATTGGTTTTCAGGAAAATCATCAAGTGTTAGATAATAATGAAGTGTTAGCATCACTTGAGAGAAATTTAGCCATGATTGAGTTTAATTTGGATAGAGAAGTGATATGGGTTAACGATAATTTTGCCAGAGTACTGGGGTATCAGTCAGGAGAAATGGTAGGAATGGATCATCAGAATTTCTGTACTATTGAAGAGGTGAATGGTTCAACCTATCTTGAGCTATGGCGTAATTTGAGAAGGGGAAGAAAGTTTCAAGAGAAAATCAAAAGAGTGGGTAAGTTTGGCCAATTATTGTGGTTAGAAGCGACATATATTCCTGTTATAGGAACGAAAGGAGAGGTAAAGGGAGTTTTAAAAATTGCCACGGACATTACTGAAAGGGAGCAGCATACAAATGAGATGATCTCAAAATTAAAAATGGCGCCCACACATCTGGTTGAACTGGTATTATCTAACTCTAATGAAAAGGTATTAGCTTTAGAAACGTTGAAACAACAAATGAAGCTAATTGAAGAAACATCTAAACTTATTCGAAATATTGCATCTCAGACGAATTTATTGGCAATTAATGCTGCTATTGAGGCAGCTCATGCTGGTGAAAAAGGAAGAGGGTTTGCAGTTGTTGCCAAAGAAGTTAAAAAGCTATCTGTCTCAGCTGATAATGCGATGAAAGAAGTAAATATAAATATTGAGAATATTACAGAGCAAGTCGTGAATGTGTATGAGATAACTGATGAGCTAAAAGATATTGTTTCACGGACAAAAGATGATATAGATGAAACTTTACAGTCGTTTGCGCGATTGTCTAATTAGTATGGTCCACCAGATTTGGTTTTTTAAAGTATTTTATTTCATTTCATTAATTAGTAGATAGATTAGAAAAGCTCACCAGATGGCGAGCTTTTTTTACTTGAAATCACAAATAGTATTTTTACAAGAGTCAGAGAACCAACAAGTGAGGAAGGTATTTAACCAGTTACTCTTTATGCATTTGTCTAAGCCAAATCGCAAGTTGCAATGTAATCGCATCGAGAGTATGCTGTGGGTTATATCCGGTTATTTCTTTGATTTTCTTTAGCCGATAAATGAGTGAGTTTCTATGGATAAATAAACTTTTCGCACATTCTCCAAGGTTTAAATTATTTGCAAACAAGCTTTCAAGTGTCTCAATTAGCTTCTCAGAAAGTCCATTCAGTACTCTTGTATAATAGTAAGTTTTAGATGCTTCACTCAGTTCATTCAGTAATGCTTGTGCTTCAATATCTTTAAAAGTAGCAAAAATAGAAGACTCTGCACTTAATGTTAAAGCCGAAATGGATTGCCGATAGGAATGTTGAATGTTATTGACAGTCTTCACATTGGAACCCAACCCAATTCTTGCAGTAAGTTGATTTTCTTCTATAAATGAAATGAAACTTTGATACCGATGAATGATTTGCTCCTCTGTTAACCCGGTATGAAGTATAAATTGTTGATTGATTCCTAGGAAACCAATCAATGTATTCTCTTTGGGAAAAAATCTTTCCACCCATTGGATGAAGTCATTTTTTTTCAATTTGGGCATATCTGTTTTAATGACTGACACTTGAAAGGGGGGCAAAAGATGAATCTCAAATAGTTTAAATCGTTGTTCAATCGATGAATCTTCAATTGAGTCCTGCAATAAATCATCGAATAAATGATCCTTCGCTTTTTGTTGCCACTCTAACTGATCTAAACTAAAGGATTGTTGAATCATCATCTCTGTAATCATTTTTACTAACTCACCAAATTCAAAAATTTCATCTGGGTCACCAGTAATGCCAATCACACCGATGATTTTTTTTTGAAAATGAATAGGTAGGTTAACACCGGGATATGAGTTTTTCCACTGTATATCCTTATCACTAATGGTGACAGCTCTACCAGTACGTAAAACTTCTGTTGCTCCCTCATGAATCATATTGATTCGATCGGGGTTACCAGATGCAATTATTTTGCCTCTATCATCCATAATGTTTATATTTCTATCCAGTCTAACCATGGTTTGCTTAACAATTTCTGCGGCAATTTCACGAGTTAACATATATGGCCCATCCTTATTCTCTTCATTTCGTTTGTTATATATCAGTAAAATAATATCACAATCTGTTTATAATAGATAAAAATTTAACCAAAATAATCTGTTTTTTTGTTCAATCATAACGATGACAAATAGTATGACACATAATTATAATAAGGATAACACAATAGATGTTAGGTGGCGAGTTTATGAAAGTAGTTATTGCACCTGATTCATATAAGGGTAGCTTATCGAGTGTTTCTGCTGCAGAAGCAATTGCTAAAGGTGTTAAGAAAGCGCTTCCTTCGTGCGAAGTTATTTCTGTTCCTGTAGCGGATGGTGGAGAAGGAACAATGGATAGTCTTGTTTCCGCAACGGGGGGGAAAAAGGTAAAAGTTAGTGTGATGGGTCCATTACACAAAAAGGTCGCGGCGGAGTATGGTGTACTCGGCGATGAAAAGACATGTGTTATTGAGATGGCGAGTGCCTCTGGTCTAGAGCTTATAGATAAAAGTGAACGCAATCCACTGATTGCTACAACTTTTGGCACAGGAGAATTAATTAAGAAAGCGTTAAATGATGGTTATCGCCATTTTATTTTAGCAGTTGGTGGAAGCGCTACCAATGATGGCGGAGCTGGTATGTTACAAGCTCTAGGGCTGAAAATAATGAACGATGCCGGAGATGAAATTGGTCTTGGTGGTGAAGCGCTAGGTGAAGTTACGTCTGTTCAATTAGACTCTCTTGATTCGCGGATTAAGGATTGTCAATTTCTAATCGCTTCTGATGTACAGAATCCGTTTATTGGTCCTAATGGTGCTTCCCATGTTTTTGGTCCTCAAAAAGGGGCAAGTCCTGAAGTGGTTGAGATGTTAGATCACTATATGGGTAACTGGGCAGATGTGATTGAGCATGCGACTAAAGTTCGCTTACATGATCGGCCGGGTGCAGGTGCAGCAGGAGGAATTGGTGGTGCTTTCCAAGCCTTTTTCAATGCAGATATGAAAAGAGGGATTGATCTTGTTATTGAGTACACTGGACTAAAGGAAAGAATGGTGAATGCCGATTGTGTATTTACTGGTGAAGGCCAGTGTGATTTTCAAACAGCCTCTGGTAAGACACCTATGGGTGTGGCAGAGGCAGCGAGAATAAATCATATTCCTGTCTTTGTTCTAGCGGGTTCTATTGGTAAAGGTATTGAAGAGTTATATGAATATGGCATTACTAGTGTCCACAGTTTAGTGACAAGTCCTATGGAGTTAGACGAGGCGATGGAGCGTTCAGCAGAATTGCTAGCGGATGCTGCTGAACGAGTAATGAGAACATTTATTGCGTTTCAAAGATAAATCCATTTTTAGGAGGGAAAAGAATGTTATTCTTCATCATTGCTATTGGGGTTTTAATTATCGTATTAGCGACAACAAAGTTTAAGATTCATCCATTTATGTCTTTACTAATAGGTGCTCTATTCGTTGGATTTGCATCAGGAATGCCATTTGATTTAATAGTTGAGAGCATTAATAGTGGATTTGGCGGTGTTATGACAAGTATCGGTCTTGTCATTGTGTTTGGAACAATTATTGGAGTGATCTTAGAAAAAGCAGGTGCGGCTTATCGAATGGCAGAGGTTGTGTTACGTATCGTGGGTCCAAAGAGACCACAGCTTGCCATGAGTATTATTGGTTTCATCGTTTCTATTCCAGTGTTCTGTGATTCTGGTTTTATTATTCTTAATAGTTTACGCCAGGCATTAGCTAAGAGAGCTAAAGTAACGATGGCTTCAATGTCTGTAGCACTAGCTACAGGATTATATGCCACTCATACACTTGTACCACCAACACCAGGCCCAATTGCCGCTGCGGGAAATATTGGTGCAGAAGCCTATTTAGGAACAGTGATTTTAATTGGTTTTATTGTGGCCATTCCTGCTGCTGCCATTGGTTATCTTTGGTCAGTTAAAGTAGCAACAAAAATTGAAGTTCCAGAGGATCGTAACACAGAAGAATTCGATTATGATAAGGTTGTCGCTTCATTTGGTAAGATGCCTTCGACTTTTCAAGCGTTCTTCCCAATTATTTTACCCATTCTATTAATCGGTTTAGGTTCAATTGTTGCCGTTCTGGGATACGAAGGTTGGTTTGCACAATTTATTGGTTTCTTAGGTACACCAGTTATAGCATTGTTCATAGGTATTCTCGCTGCTCTACCATTATTACCTCAATTTAATGAGGAAACATTAACTAATTGGGTTGGTAAAGGATTATTAGATGCCGCGCCAGTACTTTTAATTACCGGAGCAGGCGGGGTTTTTGGAACAGTAATCAAAAACTCTGGTGTTGCGGATATTATTCAAGGTTGGGACATTTCCGATATGTTTACGGGTGCGCTTTTCTTGATTATCCCTTTCTTGATTGCCGCAGCATTAAAGTCAGCACAAGGTTCATCAACTACAGCATTAGTACTAACATCTTCATTAATTGCCCCAATGCTTCCGGTTGTCGGTATTGAAGGAGCAGTACCGCTAGCATTAGTTGTAATGGCTATTGGAGCGGGTGCAATGACCGTTAGTCATGTGAACGATAGTTACTTCTGGGTTGTTACACAAT
This sequence comes from Cytobacillus sp. FSL M8-0252, assembly GCF_038007345.1. Lineage (NCBI taxonomy): Bacteria > Bacillati > Bacillota > Bacilli > Caryophanales > Bacillaceae > Cytobacillus > Cytobacillus sp. FSL M8-0252. The sequence continues at coordinate 4,613,082 of NZ_JBBOWZ010000001.1, read as the reverse complement.
TTACTGGTATGAAGGTAACAGATGCTTACAAAGCTCAAACGATGGCGACATTATTACAAGGACTTGTTTCTATCATCGTAGCAATGATTTTGTGGGTTATTTTAGTATAAGAACAAAATCCGAACAGTCACTCGAATGCCTTTTTTAGGGTTCGTGTGCGTTCGGATTTTTACACCTTTAAACGGATGTTCTTAGTCAATTTTCATTTTCTTATGCAGAGGACGTTCCTTTTCATAAATGTCACATCTCGTTTGATTGCGCAATAAGCTTATTAATTTCCTGATTTAATGTTTCAAGGAAAATATCTGTCAGTCGGTTTATATGTTTTTTCTTTAAATGAACCCAGCCGTAGTGAACTCTTTCTTCTTTTAATTCTTGTATTTTCACCCCGGTAATCCCATCAATATGCTGAAATGAATAATCAAGTCCAATCGTTATTGCATTACCACTAGATACCCATTGGGTAATTGCATTTGTATGATTGGTTTTTACAACTAGATTTCTTTGGCTATTGTTATCAAGAAGCTGTTTGATCGTCTGATTAAGGTAAGCATCTTGATATAAAATAATGGGATATCTTGATAAATCCTTTTTTGAAATAAAAGGCTTTTCAGCAAGTGTGGAATGGGCTTGTACCCCAGCAACCATATAGCCTTCTAGCAGTGGTTCAAAGTGGAATTTATCTTCATTTACTTCAGAAGATGGTCCAACAACAAGCATACCCACGTCCATTTCTTCGTTGATTAGTTTTTCTGTTATCTCCTTTGGTCCTAACTCTTGAAGCTCTATGGAGACATTTGGATGTTCTTTCTAAAATGAAAATACAGCGGCAAGTAAAGCGTTTGAAGGACCTGGTATTGTAGAAATACGAAGATGTCCTTGGAGTTTTTCTGTTTGCGCTTGCGCGAATGTTTGAAACTCTTTCGTCATCTTCATGATTTCTTCGGCCTTTTCAATTAATAGAGCGCCTTCAGCAGTTAAATGGGCACCAGAACGGGAGCGTTTAAACAACATCAACCCTAGCTCGGTCTCTAAACTACTGATAGATTGACTTAATGCCGATATAGAAAGGAAAAGTTCATGAGCTGCCACAGTGAATGATTGTGTTTTTGCCACAGTTGAAAAATGTTTTAGTTGATCAAAGGTCATTTACTATCACCTAGTTTTTATGGATTCAAAATTAGTATACTGTTAATTCGACGATTCTATCTATATATTTTTGAGCAGGTTTTTATAGAGCGTTTTGTGTTAAAATAAATATGTTATAGGTAAAAAGAATGTGTTTCGTTGTAATTAATTGAGAATTTAGAACTAGATTAGAGCAATTGTGTTTATAGAGAGAAAGTAAATAATATCCTTAAAAAGGAGTAGACAATTGAATGAAGCAACGAATAAGCAAGTAACCAAAACACGTGAGATTGTGTGTAGTGCTTTAATGGATTTGATGAATCAATTTCAATTTCGTGAAATAAAAATATCAGCAATTACGAAACAAGCAGGGATTGCACGAATAACTTTTTATAGAAACTTTGGCACAAAAGAAGATATTATACGCATCTATTTACGTCAATTGTATAGAGATTTATTCAATATGAGGAAGAAACAAGATAATCTAACTATAGCGCAAATGATCCATATGATGTTTATGATCACAGAACTACAAAAACCAGTATTGAGAAAGCTATTTGCACATGATTTGGAATACTTAGTTATGGAAGAATTCATTGAAATGATCGAAGAGGGGCTAGCGGAAGTTTTCACTGACGTTGATATTGCAGAATACTTAATTCAATTTCAAATTGGCGGGTTCACCAAAATTATACTAAACTGGGTAAAAGAGGATTGCGAGAAAAATGCTACTCATTTTTGTAATCAAATCACGAACTTGATGAATCATTATCAATTAAATACAAAAAACTAATAAGCATTCATCAATAAAGCAACTCTAACAATCTTTATTATTGAAAGATAGTAAATATCGTTAGGGTTGCTTTTTATTTTTAATACTTTATTGTATTATTTAAATAAAATAATCTGTATAGATAGATTATTAGTATAATTGAATTTTTTACAAATAAACTGAACAGCTTAGATAAGGAGGGGTGTAAATTGAAATGGCATTTTTGTCCGTTGGGAGACCAAGCTCTTCTTATAGAATTAGGGGATCAGATTTCATCTGAAACCCAACAAAAAATTCAAATGTTCTCGAATTTTCTCGAGGATCAACGCTTACCGTGGATGAAGGAATGCATTCCAGCTTACACGAATATTGCGGTATTTTATGACATTTGGAAGGTTAGTCAATTATGCGATAAAGAACAACTACCTTATGAATTTGTATGCGCAGAACTGAATGAATTATTAAAATCTGTGGATACACAAAATCGCCTATCTTCCAGGAAAATTGACATTCCTGTCTGTTATGGTGGAGAATTTGGTCCCGATTTACATGAGGTTGCCCGGTTAAATCACCTAACACCAGATGAAGTAATCGAAATTCACTCAGCTGGTGATTATTTGGTCCATATGATTGGTTTTGCCCCGGGGTTTCCATTCATTGGAGGGATGTCTGATAAGATTGCTGCACCTAGGAGGAAATCACCAAGGCTACAAATTCCAGCTCGGACTGTTGGGATTGCAGGGATGCAAACAGGTGTATATCCTATTGAAACACCTGGAGGTTGGCAATTGATTGGAAGGACGCCAATCGAATTATTTACACCACAGGAAGAAATGCCAACTTTGTTAAGGGCTGGCGATCGCATTCAATTTAAGCCAATTAGCTTTGATGAGTATAAGCAATTGGAGGCTGAACAGTCATGATAGAGATTAAGAAACCAGGTTTATTATCGACCCTACAAGATCTTGGCCGAACAGGATACCAGAAATATGGTGTAATCGCCAGTGGTGTCATGGATCAAGATGCTCATAAGATTGCGAATATGCTTGTCGGGAACTCCGAAGAACAACCTACATTAGAAATGACATTAATCGGCCCACGAATTGTTTTTCACGAAGATTGTTTGATTAGTCTTTGTGGTGGAGATATCGGTCCGCAAATTAATGGACAGCAAGTAAGTCTGTGGAAACCTATTTGGGTAAATGCCGGAAGTGAGCTAACATTCGCCTCGTATAAAGAGGGCTGTCGTACTTATTTAGCCATTGCTGGTGGTTTTGATGTCGAGTTGGTCATGGATAGTTATGCTACTTATTTACGTGCACATATTGGTGGACATAATGGGCGCGCGCTTCAAAAAGGCGATCGATTAACTGTAAAAGAGAAGAGTAGCTTATCGAAAAAAATGATCGCTTCATTAAAACAATCTGACAAGCCATTTGTTGAAGCAAAATGGCATATACCGATTCAGATGAGAAGACCCTCTAATCAAAGAATTAGAGTCATTGAAGGGAAGCAATTTTCTCTTTTTAATAAAGAAAGCAAAATAGCATTATTCAATAACCCTTATAAGGTAGCTTCACAATCGGATCGAATGGGATATCGCCTGAATGGTAGTGCACTCGCATTATCAGAAGAGAAAGAAATGATCTCAGAGGCTGTTGCTATGGGGACCATTCAAGTACCTCCCGATGGGCAACCAATCATCTTAATGGCTGATAGGCAAACGACTGGGGGATACCCGAAGATTGGGCAGGTGGCATCCATCGATTTACATGTATTGGCTCAAACAAAGCCTGGAGAAGAGGTATATTTTGAAAAAATATCTTTTACAGAAGCTCAAAAGCTCTTTATTCAAAAGGAGCAAAGGCTCTATGAGTATAAAAGGAGTATCCAAATAAAATATCAATAGGGGGATAACGATGATAAAGATTGATTTAAACTGTGATTTAGGTGAGAGTTTTGGAAACTATTCAATTGGTAATGATGAAGAAATATTAAATTATGTGACCAGTGCAAATATTGCTTGTGGCTTTCATGCAGGTGATGCAACAACGATGCGTAAGACAGTGAAACTGGCATTAGAGAAAAAAGTGGGGATTGGTGCTCACCCAGGAACACAAGACTTAGTTGGCTTTGGTAGAAGAGAAATGAATATCTCCCCTCAAGAAGCGTATGATATTGTTGTCTACCAAATTGGCGCATTGTCCGCTTTTGTTCATTCTGAGGGAGGAAAGTTGCAACATGTTAAACCACACGGAGCCCTTTTCAATATGGCAGCAAAAGACGCTCAGTTGTCTGAAGCTATTGCAGAAGCGGTGTACAAAGTCGATCCAGAATTAATTTTGTTTGGCTTAGCTGGTAGCGAGCTAGTAAAAGCGGGTGCGAAGATAGGTTTAAAAACGGCAAGTGAAGTATTCTCTGACCGTACGTATCAAGATGACGGTTCCTTGACTTCAAGGAGAGAATCAAATGCATTAATTACCGAGCAAGAGGTAGCGGTCGCACAGGTCGTTCGTATGGTAAAGGAAGGGAAAGTAGCGTCTGTAAGTGGAAAGGATGTTGACATCTTAGCAGATACTGTTTGTATTCATGGTGACGGCAAACATGCATTGGCATTTGCTAAACTCATTCATGCGACTCTACAAAAAGAAAATATACAAGTGAGACGAATAGGAGAAGCTTAATGAAAACACAATCAACTAGAAGTATTATTTTAGGTGCAGCCTTCCTAATGGCTACTTCAGCAATAGGGCCGGGCTTTTTAACACAAACAACTGTTTTTACAGAAAAACTAGCAGCAAGCTTTGGGTTTGTTATTTTAGTATCAATTATCATAGATATCGGAGCACAATTAAATATTTGGCGAATTTTAGCCGTCTCAGAAAAGAAAGCCCAAGATATCGCTAATCAGGTTTTACCTGGATTAGGTTATTTCTTGGCCTTACTCATAGTGATGGGGGGACTGGCTTTTAATATCGGTAATATTGCTGGAGCTGGACTTGGAACGAATGTATTATTTGGTGTTTCTCCAGAATTAGGCGCTTTATTAAGTGGATTAGTTGCTATTGGTATTTTTGTTGTCAGAGAAGCAGGAAAGCTAATGGACCGTTTCACACAAGTGCTAGGGTTTGTCATGATTGGATTGATGGTTTATGTCATGTTTACTGCCTCTCCTCCAGTTGGTGAAGCTGTGACACGTACATTTGTACCTGAAACGATTGATATTTTAGCTATTGTTACACTAGTAGGAGGAACAGTCGGTGGTTACATTACCTTTGCCGGTGGGCATCGTTTATTAGATGCTGGTATTAAAGGGAAAGAAGCTTTACCACAAGTAACAAGAAGTGCAGTGAGTGCCATTGGAATTGCTTCATTAATGAGAATTTTCCTTTTCTTAGCTGCTTTAGGGATTGTTTCTCAAGGGTTAACTTTAAACCCTGATAATCCAGCAGCATCCGTGTTTCAGCATGCTGCCGGTAATGTTGGCTATAAAATATTTGGTGTGATTATGTGGGCAGCAGCGGTTACATCTGTCGTTGGTGCGGCCTATACATCCGTTTCATTTATTCGGACATTCACCAATTTCATTGATAAAAATGCGAAATGGTTTACAGTAGGTTTTATCGCAATATCTACCCTTGTATTTGTTATTATTGGACAACCAGTGAAAATTCTCGTATTAGTTGGTTCATTAAATGGACTAATTTTGCCTATCGCTCTAGGTGTGATGTTAATTGCTGCACATAAGGCGAAGATTGTTGGCGATTATAAACATCCTTTATGGTTAACCTTGTTTGGACTACTAATTGTCATTGTTATGGCATTAATGGGCGGTTACTCTTTAATTAATGGGATTCCACAATTGTTTGAATAATAGCTTGAAAGGTGTGAATAAGTTTGAATTTAACAACAGTAAGTCCTGAAGAAGCACGTAAGCAGATTAGGGACGGTCATTGGAAGCAGCCTACTGCTGGCATTGCTAATGGCTTTATCCAAGCGAATTTAGCTGTATTACCAAAAGAACTTGCCTTTGACTTTTTATTATTTTGTCAAAGAAACCAAAAGCCTTGTCCGATTATAGATGTAACAGAGGTCGGATCAGTTATACCAAAGTTAGCCGCACCAAACGGCAATATTATGACAGATATTCCTAAGTACCGTATATATAAGCATGGAGAACTTGTGGATGAGGTGCAGGATGCAACCGGTTATTGGCGTACAGATATGGTTGGCTTCCTAATTGGATGTAGCTTTACTTTTGAAGAAGCGCTTTTAAATAATCATATTCCAATCAGACATATTGAAGAAAACTGCAATGTGCCTATGTATGAAACTAATATTGAATGTGTAAAATCTGGTATGTTTGAAGGCCCGATGGTGGTAAGTATGAGACCAATGAAAGAAGCGGATGCGATAAGGGCTATTCAAGTAACGAGTCGCTTTCCTTCAGTCCACGGTGCCCCGGTACATTTAGGAAATCCTGAAAAAATAGGGATTAAAAATATTAACAAGCCTGAGTTCGGAGATGCGGTTACCATTAAAGATGGAGAAGTTCCTGTATTTTGGGCATGTGGCGTAACCCCACAAGCAGTGGCGATGCGGGCAAAACCAGAGATTATGATTACGCATGCACCTGGTCATATGTTTATTACAGATGTGTTAAATGAACAATATGCAATCATGTAAGAAAGGGCTTCTATGGAGTTACCAAATTATTTGCAGTCTCATTTTCCAGGATTAAAACTAATGCCAAGTATTTATCAGCAATGGAATATCGGTATTCCTTTCACGTTCGCTGAAGAAATCTACCAATTTAACGAACAAGGTCAGTTAAATATGGATAGATTTGAGCTTGTTTATGAACAGGCAACAACTCTTTTTAATGAGTTATTTGCTAGCGAGGATGAAGTGATGCTAGTGACTAATATGTATAAAATGGTTGAAAAAGAAAAGAGAACGAGAAAATTAAAGGTTTACCAATCTCATTTGAAGCAACGTAAAAAGTTGTATCAACTTCAGGTGGAAACCATGCCTTACCCTTTTGAAGCGGAGGATGCAGACGCATACCAATTACAACAATTCTCTTTATTATGTCAGTGCCGAGACATACAAATAGAATCACTTATAAAAGCAGCTGCTCATGAAGACTTTCCTTTAAAACCACGTTTTGGTGGTTATCATGTCAATTATCCAGATGTTTTCTTTATTAATTTAACGAGAGATGTCATCTTTTTCATATACGATGATCGTGGTTGTGAAGTAATTGCCCGCAATGTTCAGATACTGAGGCAGCTATATGAAAAGTATGGTAACTGGATTGATGAAGTCGATCGAGCAGATGTGGTTCAAAGATTGGGTATGGAGAAAGATGTATTATAACAACGGTTATGAAGTCCTGCTTAATTATACTCGAGTGGTGTGCATGCTGAATTGTGCACACCACTCGGGTAATTTTCTTGTTTCTCATGTATTAGTATGGTCAAAGCTCTGTTATTTTTTTAAAGAGAGTAAGTAGTGACTATCACACCTTCTTTATTATCACCAGAAATTTGATAGTAATCGTCATCCGGTAAGGTAATAGTTTTGCTATCATGGACCGGGTAATATCGAATATGATAAGTTACATCACCTAATGTAAAGTCAATTGTCTTTTCTGTTTCTAGCAGTTTTAAATATTCCTCTAATACAAGATTTTTCTTATGCATTACTGCACTATGTGGTAAACCAACATAGCGAATATGCCATGGTTCATATGAAATGCCAGTAATATCACTTTTGTTTTCAGGGTATCGTAAAATAAAGCCATACATCCAAGCTTTCTCTTCTAACCATTGGGCTTCCTTTGCTCTATACATAGTTGTTGCTTGAGAACCGACATCAAGGGCAAGTCCAAAATTATGTTCACTATAACCAGCAGGTAGAGCGTAATCCGCCCCTTTTTCCTGATACAGCGTTTGTTGTGCGTCCCAGCTTCTATAGCCACTTGTTAGTAAAAATTGAAAATCTCCTTCTTTGTTAGCTTCATGGATCATATCATTAAATCGATTTAATAAATCTATCGACAATTGTATATCATCATCGATAAGACCAAACTCTTTCTCTAATTCATCATAGTCAAATACGTTGACTACATCGTCTAGTATTGTATTTTTCTTCAATGGATGTTCTTCATTAACAAGTAATAGCTGACCATCGTTTATCATATCTTCTTCTACAGATAAATTTCGATTAGAAGGTATGGGCTTGAAATCATTGTTTTCGTTCTCCTCATTGGCGTATTCAATATCTTCCTTTAATAAATTGGCTTTATTCGAAGTAAGATATTGATTGATGGCTATTAATAAAAATAAAATGATGGCTAAAAAAAATCCCCACTTCTTCATACGTTTATTCCTCCTTCAATTCATAAAATTAAAGATAAAGAATAAAGCTTAAAAAAAAGTAGGGGTAAATATAAAGTTTTTCTTAAATCATCCCTTTAATTATCCAAAGTAGATGGATGAATGGGAAGTCTAATCTCAAAGCTTGTTTGTATGACTGTACTATTGACAGTAATACGACCGCCATGCTGTTCAACAATATTCTTGGCAATAAATAACCCCAGCCCTGTTCCACCTTCTTGATGGGCACGAGAAGGGTCGGATGTGTAAAAGGAATCGAAAATATAAGGTAGGTCCTTTTCTCTGATATCATCACCGTAGTTAATAATCTGCACAATCGCTCCTTCATCGTCTAATGAAGTGTGAATATCGATAAATTGTCCATCTGCCCCATAGCGTATTGCGTTATTTAGGAGATTTTCAAATACACGTGCTAATTGTCTCCCATCTGCTTCAATCATTAAGGAGGGCTGTAAATGTAGTCTTGCCTCTAAATGATTCTTCTTAAGGGCAGGATACATTTCCTCACAGAGTTGTAATAATAACTCACTTAAATTAATTTCACTTTTGATAATAGAGAGCTTACCATAATTTAATTTCGTTATATCAAAAAGATGATCAATTAATTCTTCTAACCGCCCAGCTTTTTTATAGACAATGTTAGTATAATGCTTTTTTTGTTCCTCGGTTAAGCTAGTGTCTTTTTTGATAATATCTAAATAGCCGATGACTGATGTGAGTGGTGTTCGTAAGTCATGGGCGAGATTGACAATTAACTGATCACGGCTTGACTCAGCAAAATCTCCACGCTCAATCGCCTCTTTTAGCTTGAGACTAGCTGTATTTAAATCTATCGCTATCTGGCTAAATTCATCATTAGTAGAAATTTTTGTTTCATATTGAAAATCACTGTTAGCTAATTGCTTTAAACCATGTGAAATATGACTGAAATACGATGAAATTCGTCTTGTAAGTAATTTGAAAATGACGAGTGTAAATAGAATATATAGAATCGCAAAAATAATAAATAGACCCTTATTTCCTAATGCCCATCTGATTCGAGCTAAAGGATCATCGATGAACACAAACTGATGATAATAATATTGCATATATGCAAAAAGTGAATATGTGATTACGCCAGCTAATATCATGCTAACGAAGACGAGTAGTAATAGTTTCGTTTGAAAATTAATTTTATAATTAACCATGAAAGGCATAACCTACTCCCCAGACGGTTTTAATAAACTCGTTCTTGTCTTCCCCAAGTTTCTTTCTTAATGTGCGAATATGAACCATCACTGTATTTTGGTTGTCATAATAAGCATCTCCCCACACAGTTTGAAAAATATGCTCTGCACTAAAAACCTTATTCGGATGGTTAGCGAGTAAGAGGAGAATATCAAATTCCTTCGGGGTGAGAGAGAGGACCGTATCATATTTTGTTACTTTATGTTGATCAGGATCAATCGTAAGTCCTCGAAACTCTAAAATATTCTCTTTTGAAGCTGATTGATTATACAGCATTGTCCGTCGTAATTGTGATTTGACGCGTGCCACTAATTCCATAGGATTAAACGGTTTGGTCATATAATCATCAGCTCCAATGACAAGCCCGGTGATACGGTCAAAATCAGATGTTTTAGCGCTCAAAAAGATAATCGGAAAAAGATAGTTTTGTTTGCGAATCATTCTAGTGACTTCATGTCCGTCTAAACGGGGCATCATAATATCTAAGACAGCCAAATCAATTGGCTGTGATTGTACAATTTTTAATGCTTCTTCTCCATCATTTACTTTGAAAATATGAAATCCTTCTTTTTCCAAATGGAGCCCAACAAGGTCAGCAATTTCCGCCTCATCATCGGCAATCAAAATATTTACGTGCTTCACGTTGTACACCTCTAATTTTCAGTAAGAATCTCTTATAGTATAGCCGTTAACCATGTATTCATCCAGCAAGAGAATGATCGTTACCTTCCTTGAATTCTGTTATAATATGCAATAACTTTCGATCAGGAGGACTTTTTATGTATAAGGAGATTTTAAGCAAAATTGAACAGCCAGAAGCTTTTCAACCATCTGAAAAAATGTTTTGGCAAGATGAGTATATTGCAAAACAGCTTTTAAAAGCACATCTTAATCCAAACCATGAAGGAGCGAGTAGAGAACCGAAATTTATAGATGCTTCGGTAAGATTTATTTCACAGCTTATGAACAGTGGAGACAGAGTAGTTGATCTCGGTTGTGGTCCAGGTCTTTATTGTGAACAGCTGGCAATGAGAGGCTATGCGGTTACCGGGATTGATTTCTCCGAGAACTCTATTGATTACGCCAAATCCCAGGCTAGTGAAAGGCATTTACCGATACAGTACCGCTTTGAGGATTATCTGATCATGGATGACGTAAATACGTTTGATTTTGCGACGCTTATCTATTGTGATTATGGTGCATTATCACCAAATAATCGCAAGCAGCTGTTAAAGAATATTTATCGCTGCTTAACTGAATCTGGACGCCTATTTTTAGATGTATTTACCGTTAATAAGTATCATTCTTTTGTAGAGGGAAAACAATGGTCAATGAATAATCATGGGGGGTTTTGGTCTGCCCATCCTCATTTGGAAATCTCTCATAACAAAAAATATGATGATGAAATTTCTCTTGAACAAACTTTGGTACTGACTGAAGAATCGGCTGATGTGTATCACATTTGGTATCAATACTTTACTAAGGAGCGGTTGATAAGAGAGCTCCGGGATGCTGGATTTAAAGTGATTAATGAGTATAGTAATGTGGCTGGAGAACCTTACACTGATAGAAGCGAGACAATGGCTATCCTTGTTCAGAAATAATCTTTAAAAATATTCTATTTCTTTTCTTGCGAGAGGAGTACAATAGAAGTAATTTTAATACTTGTATTGGTTGAGGGGGCGAATTAGATGTTTGGCATCACAAGTTTTACGGTGTTTTTAGCCGCCGCGATTATTATGAATATTACCCCTGGGACAGATACGATGTATATCGTCTCACGGAGTGTCTCACAAGGTAAGAAGGCAGGGTTATACTCTGTTCTTGGTATATCTACAGGAGCAATGGTGCATACATTTTTAGCTGCTATCGGATTATCTCTTATTCTTACAACGTCAGTCATTTTATTTACTATTGTAAAGATGATTGGTGCGGCGTATTTAATTTATCTTGGCGTACGTATGGTCATTCAAAAATCCTCACAATTTGAAGTTAAAAAGACGAAACCTTTAACTGCAAGGAAAGTGTTTGCTCAAGGTTTACTAACCAATCTAACCAATCCAAAAGTGGCGCTTTTCTATATTTCATTTCTACCCCAATTTATATCTGTAGACAATGGATATGGCCCACTTCCTTTTATCATCCTTGGTATGACCTATGTTGTAACAGGAACCATTTGGTGTTCGATAGTCGCGCTTTTTGCCTCTACAACAACGAAGAAACTTAGAAATAATCCTAAAGCAGAATTTATTATTAATAAGGTAACTGGCATGATCTTTGTCGGCTTAGGTATTAAGCTTCTCCAAACAAAGGCATCCTCATAAAGAAAGGAGCAGAACAAACTCTGCTCCGTTTTTTCATCCATTACAATATTCCCCATTTACAAAGAAGTTTAAATAAATTATAGTTATTAAAGAGCGTTTATATCTATAATTAAAAAGGGGTTAATACTTATGAATGAAAAAGTAAAAAGAAAGATTAGAAATCTAGAAAATATTGACCGTTTTTCAGCTGAGGAATTATTTCAATACCTCCCCCTCAATCATAGTGACGTCGTATTAGATATAGGAGCTGGTGCAGGATACGTAGCACTACCTATAGCAGAAAGGGTAGATTTGGTTTATGCACTTGATTTGGATGAGGAAATTTTAAACTATTTGCAGCTAACAGCAGAGAAGAGAGGGATCACAAATATTCAGCCCGTAATAGCTAATTTTAAAGACATACCATTAGCAGATGAACAAGTAGATATTGCGATCGCTTCAATCTCGCTACATGAAGTAAAACCATTATCCGCTGTACTAGAAGAAATCAAGCGTACCTTAAAAGCTCGAGGTACATTCTTATGCATTGATATTGAAAAAACCGCAGATGCCAGAGGACCGAGAGTATCATCTGGGGATATGATGAAGGCAATGGAAAATGCCGGTTTTAGCGATATGAAAATGACCGTTTCTCCGCGGAAATTAGGAAGTGAGCCAGTTTATATCATTAGGGCAGTAAAGAAGTAATGAATGCTTTAATTTAAAGCAACAGTAAATTATAAAGAGTCGTAATAAAATAAAAATGATTGCAACGTGAAAATAGATATATTCGTATCCAACAAAGCTTTTTGAACGAATCCTGCACCCCTATAACTAAGAGGCACTTTCTTATCTTAATTTGATAAGTCCCCACACTAATTTCTCGTTCCACGTGAAACAAACGGTCCATCTTATGAGGGTTTTTGTTAGCTGAAATGGTAAAATAGAGACAGGGGAGAAAGTTTCTGTAATAGTGAAGGTGGTTTGCTCAATTGCTCATTTTATATATACTTCTTATTTTAGTTGCTTCTATATTACAGGCGAGTACGGGATATGGCTTTTCTATTCTAGCGACGCCATTTTTACTGCTGTTTTTTGAGCCGATGGAGGCCATTCAGATCAACTTAATCTTATCTTTGTTTATTTCGATTGTCATGATAGGGAAAGTCAAGGTCGATGTTGATCAAAAAGTGTTAAAACGACTCATCATCGGCAGTATTTTTGGTTTACCTATAGGGATGGTCATTTTTCTTTGGTTACCGCTTAACTGGCTAAAACTAGGGATAGGTATTCTAATCTTGGTTTTGACTGTGTTGATGATTGCTCAATTAAAGATGAAGCAAACGAGAAATAGAGATTATGGCGCTGGTGGGCTATCTGGAACATTAACGACAAGTATTGGTATGCCTGGTCCGCCGTTATTATTGTATTTCTCGGGCACCAAAACGAATATGGAAATTCTCAGAGGAACGACAATTGCTTTTTATTTATATATCTATGTAATCAGTCTGGCTATCCAAATGGTTGTCGCCGGTACTACACAAACAGTTTGGCTCGCTAGTTTGGTTGGAGCTCCTGTGGCACTAATTGGTATATTTTTAGGACAATTACTATTTAAAGTCATGAGCCAAAAGTTTTTCTCAATTATTTCCTACTTCATCCTTTTATTTACTGGATTATACTTATGTATTAACCAATTATTTCTCTAATGCTGCATGGGAATGAGGAAGGAAAAAAGGCTGGTGAGGGGTTTGATTTCGCACGTCTCACTCAGCCTGTCTTTCAAGTATGGATTAATGAATAGCAAATTCTTTGTTTAATAGGGACTCAAATGCTTTAATATTTTCATTAAAGTCCGGCAGTTGGTTTGTTTCTTCTGCTTGTTTGATCATGCTTGTGACAAGGTCATTTACTGGAGTAGATACTTGTAGGGCGTTCCCTTTTGTTGAAATGTAACCATTAATATAATCGACTTCTGTTTGTAATCCTTTTTCTAAATCTTGTAGCATACTAGCTTTGAGCAGTGCTTGAGGACCAAATGCTTGTTTAGCAACTTGGATGACCATAGGTAGATTGCTCTTGTCTTCGTTAATAGAGAAGATTCCAACATTTACACCAGCTAGTTCGCTAAATTGAATGTTATTCGCGTAACCAACTTTTAACGCTTCATCAGCTAGCATCACTGCACTTGTGACAGCTGCCTCGTTATTCAAAATATCTCCATATGTACAACCTAGTGCTGCCGACATACCACTCATCGCTACATTAACAAGAAGTTTGGACCATTTTGTACCGATTAGATTATTTGAAACGATTGTGCCACCGACATCTTCAAGAACGGTTTTTACTAGGTTCACGCGGTCAGTAATCTGTCCGTCTAACTCACCAATTTGAAAAGCGTGAGCAGAGAATGCCTCTTTGTCTGATGTTAATTGTGATACACCTGGTTTTACCCAAGTAGCACCAAACTCTACAGAACCACCAATAATGATGGATGAACCAAGTGATTCTACTAAACTTTCTTCTGGAACACCATTTTGTAAAGAGAGTAATATACTTGCTTCGTTCATATGCGCTTGAAGTTGTAGGAGCACTGATTTATTGTATACTTGCTTTGTTAAAAGTAAGACAAGGTCATAAATGCCAGTCATTTCATGTGGCGTGATGGCTTTCACAGAAGCCTGCAAGTTTACAGTCCCCACAACTGTTGCGCCGTTACTGTTTAAGGCATTAATATGGTCAGTATTTACATCGATGCATTCCACATGATGTGCCCCTTTTGATAAGTGTGCCCCAATAATCGTCCCTAAAGATCCTGTTCCCATGATAGCAATTCTCATTATGCATCCTCCTAAAATATTTAGTTGTAAAGCACTAACATAAAAGTTAATCATACCGAAATAAATAATAGAAATAAAAGAAAAAAAACCCAAATAATAGGCTTAAAGTCCTTGTTTTTGGATTAAATTAGGAGGAAAAATAATTGGGTACGCAAAAGAATGAATTATTAAGAGTTCATAAAGTGAATATGTGGGGATTGATGACATTAGCTGTTTTATTAGTCTTACCTATTGTTATTGACCGGGGTTTGAGCGATACAATTGTCATTATGTGTGCTGGGATTTCTGTCATTGTCATGGCTATTGTTCTGTATTTTTTGCGTATCAATGATTACGTAAAGGGCTTTTTATATGCTGCTATACCAAACCTCATTGTGATGATGCTCTTTTTTGTGGACGGATATGCATTGAATAAGCATTATATTTTATTCTTAACGATTGCAATGGTGGTGCTATATTTTAAGAAAGAAATGATTGTTGCTTTTTCTGTATTCTATAATGTTAGTTTTATTGCTACCTACTTTATAATTGGCCATCAGTTATTAGGAGAAAGTAATAGTGTCCGGAGTATTTTTACTATTATTCTTGTCGCCAACGGGATTTTGTACTTATTTTATTTATTAGCTAGTTGGGGTAGGGAATTAATTGACCAAGCAGAGCAAAAAGAAACGGAGTCAAAGGACCTCCTCATACAGTTGCAAGACACCTTTGGTTCAATAGATAAAGGTACAGTGACTCTAGAAAATCATATTGGACTTTTTAAGCAAAATATTGAAACGATACATGAGTCAAGTCAACAAGTATTAGAAGCTGCTCAACAGATGGCTACAAGTATTCAAGAAGAAGCGAACAGCTTAAATATTGTCAATGATTCTATGAGTCAGTCTTTACAAAATACAAAAGAATCTGTTGCCATTTCAGAAGGTGTCGTAGAAAAGTCGGAGAATATGAATGAGAAAGTACAAGATGGTTTAAATAAGATAGTCGATGTTACATCGCATATGAATACTGTAAATACAACGATTAGTGTGACAGCATCGACGGTATCAGATGTTCATTCAAGTATGGAACAAGTGAATAAATTATTAGCAGGCATTAAACAAATTGCCGATCAAACTAATTTACTCGCATTAAATGCAGCAATTGAATCAGCAAGAGCCGGAGAGCATGGGCGAGGGTTTGCGGTCGTTGCAGATGAAGTAAGGAAGTTAGCTGAGCAAAGTGCTGAAATCACGGTGGCGATCTCTGAAGTGACGAATACTCTTTTCACTCAGTCTCTTGAAGCACGTAAAAGCTCTCTTGAAGGGGAAGGTGCTGTAAAGCAGGGACAAGCACTTCTAACAGAGATATCTGCCTTTTTCAACGAGATACAAACATCATTACAAGAAAACAACTTAGAGTTAGTGAGAGGTGTCAATGAAGTTTCCGCTGCCACAGAAAAATTTGAACAAATTCAAGAGCAGATTGAAAATATGGCAAATATATCAGAGGAGAACGCCGCAGCTACAGAGGAAATTGTTGCTATCATAGAAGATGAACATGAGATGGTGTCAAACGTAAATCATTCGGTAGCGGATATTAATCGTTTGAGCATACAGTTAAAAGAGTTAGCTTCAAGCCAACAAGCTTAACATTGGTAATTATGCTCTAATCAAAAGGTTGTGCGAAAAAAGGACCAATTTTCCATAGAGTTTATATTGACAGACGCTATTAAACTATTGTAGCCTAATAGATATCAAATTGAATAAACCTCACTTTTTCTGGTGGGGTAGAGGCGCGGTATTTAACAGTCTTTAGTAGAGTGATAAGGCATGATGAGACTAAAGAGAAGGAAATATCGCCGAAATGTGCTATACCCGTTTGTATAGCATGTTGGGTCTGCAGTGAATAATTGCAGGACTGTCTTAATAAATTTACCCGATTTATTAAGGTGCACTATCTCTAAAATGGGAAAAGTAGAGGATTTAGGCGGAAGAATAACAAGGACCTGAGTTCATCTCAGGTCTTTTTTTGTTATTCTTTTTCTTAATTCGGAATAGTTTAATTAGTAGAAAAATATATTAGGGGGAATAGAGATGAAAAAGAGATTTGCTTTACTAGCTATGGCTATAGTACTGAGTATGTTTCTAGCTGCTTGTGGTTCAAATGATGAGGCTGAAGGAAGCACAGGTTCAGGTGGAAAAGATAAAGACGTTTTTCGCGTAGGACTAGAGGCGGGTTATGCGCCATTTAACTGGACGCAAATGGATGATAGCAATGGCGCAGTAGCAATTGAAGGTAATTCAGAGTTTGCAGGCGGTTACGATGTTGAGATTGCGAAGAAGATAGCAGAAGGTTTAGGAAAAGAGTTAGTAATTGTGAAAACAAAATGGGATGGATTAGTACCATCATTAAGTTCAGATAAAATTGACGCTATTATTGCTGGTATGTCACCAACAGCAGAACGAAAAGAAACGATTGATTTTTCCGATAACTATTACGAATCTGATTTAGTCATGGTAGTGAAAAAAGGTGGCGATTACGAAAATGCCACATCCATTCAAGACTTCAGTGGGGCAAAGGTTACTGCCCAATTAAATACATTTCATTATTCAGTAATTGATCAAATTGACGGCGTACAACAGCAAACAGCGATGGAGAGCTTCCCTGCTATGCGTGTTGCATTAGAGTCTGGAATTATTGACGGCTATGTTTCTGAACGTCCGGAAGGTGTAAGTGCTTCAGCTGCTAATGATAACTTTGCGATGGTTGAATTTACTGAAGGATTTGAGACAAGTGAAGAAGATACTGCCATTGCAGTAGGGGTGAAAAAAGGTAGCGAATTAACAGATAAAATCAATGAAATCCTTGCAGATATTTCTGAAGAAGAGCAAAAAGAATTAATGGATGCTGCTATTGAGAATCAGCCAGCGGCAGAATAACTAAATGAGCCGGCTGCATGAGATGTAGCCGGTTTTATATCGAGAAGAAGGTTAGGAGAGACATGAGAAATAAACAACTAGGGTAGCGCATCCTCTCCGTCGTATTAAACCTTTGAAGCGCAAATCCTTAGCAGATTGATTGGTAATGGCCAATCATGATGAGAGAAAAGGAGATCATTGTTATGAGTATAGAATGGATTATTCGCATCGTTGTCGAATATTGGCCAATGTTTTTACGAGGCGCCGGTGTGACATTAGTCATTGCCTTAATTGGTACCGTTTTCGGTGCCCTAATTGGTTTGTTGTCAGGCATTCTTCGAACAATACCAATACCTGAGAATGGTCCTAAACGGTTGTTATTAAAAATAGTGAATTTCTTGTTATCTGCTTATATTGAATTCTTTAGAGGCACACCAATGATTGTACAGGCAATGGTTATTTTTTACGGGGCAGCAATGGCCTTTGGCTATCAAATGGATCCGCTCATTGCTGGTATCGTTATTGTTTCCATTAACACGGGTGCTTATATGGCTGAGATTGTTCGTGGAGGGATTATTTCTGTCGACCCAGGTCAATATGAGGCAGCCCAAGCCATTGGGATGAACCATTTGCAAACAATGATGAATGTTGTTTTACCTCAGGTCATTCGAAACATTCTTCCAGCTACAGGTAATCAATTTATCATTAATATAAAAGATACTGCCGTGTTAAGCGTGATTTCTATATCTGAATTATTTTTCCAAACGAATTCAATTGCAGGGAATAATTTCCGCTACTTTGAGTCATTCTTTGTTGTTTGTATTATTTATTTCGTTATGACTTATACCGTTACATTAATTCTACGCTATATTGAAAGAAGAATGGATGGACCGGAAAATTACGTCGTTGCAGGTGAAATGGATACGGCAGAAGATATCAAAAGGAAAACAACAGGAGCATAGGTGGCGGAAAGGAGAGTTGGAAAAGTGAATACAGTTGTTGATATTCAAGGGTTAAGTAAGTCTTTTGGTAGTCATGAAGTATTAAAAGATATTAACTTCTCAGTGAATAAAGGAGAAGTAGTTACAATCATCGGCTCATCAGGGTCTGGGAAATCGACCCTATTAAGATGTGTCAATCTATTAGAAAAACCAAGTGGTGGACAAATTATCTATAACGGTGAAAATATCCTCGACGATAAACATAATGTCCATCAATATCGTAAAAATCTCGGCATGGTTTTTCAATCTTTTAATCTATTTAATAACCATAATGTATTGGGAAATTGTGTTGTTGGGCAAATAAAAGTATTAAAGCGTTCAAAAGAGGAAGCAGAAAAAATCGCGAAGAAATATTTGCGTGTGGTCGGGATGGAGGCTTATGTAGAAGCTAAACCAAGACAGCTTTCCGGAGGTCAAAAACAGCGTGTGGCGATTGCAAGAGCACTTTCAATGGAGCCAGATGTGATGTTGTTTGATGAACCAACCTCAGCACTCGATCCTGAAATGGTTGGCGAAGTGTTAAAGGTGATGAAGGAACTGGCTGGCACAGGCCTGACCATGCTTATTGTCACCCATGAAATGGAATTCGCCCGTGAAGTGTCGGATCGCGTTGTCTTCATGGATAAAGGCGTCATTGCTGAAGAAGGGACACCAGAGCAACTATTCAATAACCCCAAAATGGAAAGAACCAAAGCTTTCCTACAACGTACACGTAACTAAAAGAAGCTTGCCCGATTTAATAATTAAATTGGGCAAGCTTCTTTTAGTTTTAGCCTCTCGTACGGAACGTTGTTAAAAGCTTTGGAATTGGATCAGAAGTTTGTCGGTCCTTTGGTAGAAGTTGAGCCGCGACAAAGATGAATGAACTACATTCGTAAGATCAACTTATGCTGTCGTATTTCCGCTCCAGAATTAAGCTTATTCATGTCTAGCTCGGAAGGACTGCTCTTTTTTCTTAGTTAATGATAAATTTTCTCGTCTATATTCACAGGTAAGACCTTTTTATAAATGGCTTCAATATCTTCTTTCACTGCTTTTCTTGGATTATAATGTACGGTTCCATGATCGTTCATTGCATCTTCTGCTAGTTGGGCGATATCTTCATCTGTAAAGTGGTGGTCGAGATGCGCAAAATTTTGTGGAATATCAATAGAATGCATTAATTCTTCTACTAATGGAATAAGAGTTTTGCCTGCTTGTTGCATACTAACGGAATGTAAGGATGGATCAATCATGCTTGCAATTGTTGCATATTTTTCTGTTGATGCTGGAAGATTGTAGGCAATCACTTTTGGTAGTATCACAGCATTCGCAAGTCCATGGGGGACACCGTAGCGTGCAGACATTGGATGTGATAAGGAATGAACAATCCCTAATCCACCGAGGCTAAATGACATGCCAGCCAATGTACTAGCAAGATGGACTTGCCCCCTTGCTTCTAAATTGTCTGCATGAGCATAGGTTTGTGGTAAATAGGTCCAGAGCATGCGAATCGCTTGAAGAGCAAGAGCATCTGTAAAAGGATTAGCTGGTAATGATACATAAGATTCAATGGCATGGACAAGTGCATCAGCCCCTGTAGCAGCAACATGCTTTCGTGGCAATCCAAGTGTGAGTGCCGGGTCCACAAACACAACTTTTGGTACAAGATAAGGAGATCCTAGAACAAGTTTTCTACCACCATCGCTATCTGTAATGACACTTGCAATCGTTACTTCAGACCCAGTACCAACTGTTGTTGGAATCGCAAAAAGTAATGGTAGTTTATCTTCTATTGGCTTACCGCCAAGAGAATATTCCAGTACATGTCCGGTGTGTGTGACTGCAACAGCCAGCGCTTTGGCAAAGTCCATAGAGCTACCGCCTCCAAGGGCAATAATCAAGTCTGCGCCTTCTAATTGAAAGCTCTTCATGCCTTCCATAACCGAATGAGCAGACGGGTTGGGCTCGATTTCTGCATAAACAGCATATTCAATGGATGCATCTTCTAATACTTGGGTAATTTTTTCTACGACACCTGATGAAATCAGTCCTTTATCTGTACAAACGAAGACCTTCTTCTTTCCTGTCGCTTTAATTTTGTCTGAAAGCTCTTGTTGAACGACCTCATAACCAAATTTTAAATCCGTTTGTAGATTTAAGTGAAATGATGCGTTCAATAAACTCATTCGCTGATCCTCTCCCTCTAATATTTTTTTACTTATAAATAGTTAAGCGCTTACAAGGTGATTTCCTTCTTTCTCTAACTAAATTTTAGAAAGAGTGTTAGAATACAAGTAAAAAATGAGGAAGTGAGCTTGTTATGCAAAAATCGATTGTACAAATAAATTCCCCTGTAGGTGTGCTAGCAATCGAAGGAACAGAAAAAGCCATCACAGCTGTTCAATTTCTTGATAGAACGGAAATCGCAGAACCATTGAGAAATGACTCGCCAGATGTAATAAAGGAATGTGTACAGCAATTAGAGGAATATTTTCAAGGGAAGAGAGAAGCATTTGAAATTACTTATGAGCTCAATGGGACAACCTTTCAAACGAATGTTTGGCAAGCGTTAACAACAATTCCTTTCGGCGAGACTGCCTCATATAAAGACATTGCCGTCATTGTCGGAAATGAAAAAGCTGTCCGTGCAGTCGGGAGCGCTAATGGTAAAAATAAAATGAGTATCATTGTACCTTGCCATCGTATTATTGGCACAAACGGAAAGTTAACTGGTTATGCAGGTGGGATGGAAAGAAAAGGCTGGTTGCTTGAGCATGAAAGAAAGTTCAGAAAATAGTATAATAGTTCTGGTAAGCAGAATGTTAGAAGAGGTGACTGGAAATGGAGAGAAAGATCGATGAAATCATCAAGGATCGCCGTTCGATTAAAAAGTTCAAACAAGATCCTGTAAGCATAGATGAAATTGTAGAATTACTAGAGGTGGCAAAATGGGCACCAAATCATAAAATGACGGAACCATGGCGTTTATTACTATTCGCTGAAAAAGGGAAAGAGAAGTTTATTGATGCATTTTGCCAAACGCAAAAATTAAAGGATGGGACCATACCTGAAAAAGCACAAAATAAATCCGCTTATTTTCGCTCTATACCTTTGCACATAGTTGTTGTGATGCCTGAGGACCCTCGTCAAAAGACATGGGATGAGGATTATGGTGCAGTGAGTGCGATGATTCAAAATTTCCAATTAGCTGCATGGGAAAGAGGCATTGGCATGATTTGGCGAACCAATGATTGGATCTATAATCCTGTCTTCCGAGAAGCGATTGGTGTAAAACCAGGGGAGAAAGTAGTAGCTACTTTAATGATTGGTTATGCCGATCATATTCCTGAAGCAAAGCCGCGAACAAGTATGAAAGAAAAGCTGCAAATTATTAAAGAGTAAAATAAGGTGATAATAAAGGCTAGGGGCAGGTGCGAAAAGCGGTTCCTAGCCTTCTTTTAGCTGCTAGAATATATAAACCTTTTTTAAAGTCAATCAAATATGTTTGTAGGAGGAGTAGTTAGGTATACTATTGGTATATAAAATAACGTTTAATTGCTGTTCCATTGTGAGGGGGACTAGAGTTGATTATTGCTATTATTTTTCTCTTATTTGTTTCATTCTTTTTTTCAGGGAGTGAAACGGCATTAACTGCAACAAATAAGATGAGGCTGCGAACGAAAGCGAAAAACCATGATAAAAAGGCTGAAAAGCTACTTAATATCGTCTCAAAGCCAAGTGAGTTTATTACTTCTATTCTCATTGGTAATAACATTGCTAATATCTTGCTACCGACACTTGTAACAACCCTTGCTATTCAATATGGCTTTAATGTTGCGCTCGCTTCGGCCATATTAACAGTGGTTATTATTATATTTTCGGAAGTAATTCCGAAATCCATTGCAGCAGCTTTCCCTGATCGTATATCGTATCTTGTATATCCTGTGATTCGGTCTGTTATTTTTATTCTAAAACCAGTGACAGTCATTTTAAATGGATTAACGGGTTTTATTACCCGCATATTATCAAAGGGGCAGAAGCAAGAATCATCAATTTCTAAGGAAGAGTTACGGGCAATAGTGGAAATCGCTGACACGGAAGGGATCTTTAAAAAAGAAGAGTCTCATCGTATTAAAGGTGTACTTAATTTTCATAATTTAAATGTAAAAGACGTGCTAAAAACCCCAAGAATAGATCTTGTTGCGTTTCCTATTACAACTACATTTGAAGAAGTAAGGGATACTGTGATTCAACATCCGTATACAAGGTATCCTGTCTATCGGGAGGATATTGATCGTATTGTCGCAGTTTTTCATTCAAAGTACTTATTATCTTGGGCTGCGAAACCACATAAAACACTAGAGGATTATTGTGATACAGATCCTTTGGTTATTTATGAATTTGCTTCTCTTGAGCGTGTTTTTCGCCAAATGACGATGGAGAAAAAACATCTAGCAATTGTCTTGGACGAATATGGTGGAACAGAAGGAATTGTTACTCATGAAGACATTATTGAAGCCATGATCGGGTTAGAAATTGAAGATGAAATGGATCTGGATACTGAAAGGCATATTCATAAGCTGAATGACACAGAAATCATCTGTAATGGAAAAATTACATTATATCAACTCAATTCTGTATTTAAGACAGATATACCAGAGGAAGATGATGTACTTGCAGGTTACATACAAAAGCAAATAGACCATTTTCCGGCGGTAGGTGAAGTCATTGTACAAAACAATCTTACTTTTGAAATATTAGAAGTAAAAGGGAGAGCACTGACTAAAATAAAAATTACTAAAAAATGATGCTGTGCTTTTAAAGGGGTTTGAAAAAGTGAATAAGCATTCAGAATTGAAATCTATTAAAGAAGTGAGAGCATTTATTCAAGAAAATAACTTTGCCCTCCTTTATATTTGGAGTGATCAATGTAGTGTATGTCATGCATTGTATCCCAAATTATTTGAGAGTGTAAAGGATTACCAAAAGATAAAACTAGGAAAAGTTAACTATCAGGTTGTAAGCGAAATTGCCGGTGAGTTTTTGGTATTTTCTGTACCGACAATCATCCTCTTTAAAGAAGGGAAAGAGTACTTAAGAGAAGGAAGATTTATGAGAGTACAGGAGTTTAACAAACAATTAAAGCATTTAAACTTTATGATGTGAAAAAATGCATTAAAAAGGGCACCGTTCTTAAAATGAACGGTGCCCTTCATTAATTATAATGCATCTTTAATCACTTTCTTATAATGTAAAATTGCTAATAATCCAAAGATGGAATAAAGCACAGTATAGATAACCATGACAATAATAGTTGGTGTCATCATTTCTGTTCCGAACAAGAACCAGCCCGATTTAACAGCGAAGTAACTATGAGACAGACTGAGAACAAGTGGGATACCGAAAGTGAAAAACTGTTTCACGCAAATTCCTCTTAAGAGATCGTTCTGAGTATAGCCAAGCTTACGTAAAATCGTATAGCCATTCTTTTCTTCTTCCCCCTCATCCATTTGCTTAAAATAAATGATACAGCCTGAAGTGATTAAGAATGTAAGCCCTAAGAAGCCGGTAATAAATAATGTCAAACCGATAAATTCTTTCACACCTTGAAATTCTAATTGCAGGGACCAGGTATTTCGTTCGATGTCCAGCGTTTCGTATAGATCATTTGCTTTTACTACATCGTCCTGATTTTCCAGGTTGATTTTATAAAAAACGTTGCCTTGGTCTTTAAAAATGGTTTGTAAATCTGGATTCAATGCTTTTTGCAATTGCTTATATACTGTGTCATCGACGACAGCAGTAGGAGAGCCGCCAAATGTGAAATAAAATGGAATGACAGGTTCATCATTTAAACCAATAAGATCTAATTTATATTCATTTGCTGTTGTATGCATCACAATAGAGCTGTTTTCGTTTACATCCATGATAGAATCAAACATGGCAGGCCAACCAGTAAAGAATACTTCATTTGGCTTAACGTCTAAACCGTCTACATCTTTATCACTAACTACGGTCGATTCCATCTTCTGTACATCCATACCTGCTGATTCAGGATCCACAGATAGTTGAATCATGTCTGCCATATTAAAGGTAGTAACTACGATTTCCGTTGTTTCTTCTGTAAAAGCTATATTATGATCAGTGAATGCCTCTGTTAGCATGTTTGCTTCTTTTTCACTATTCGTAGAAAAATCTGCTAGTACACGTTCAAATGCGCTTTTTTCTGCTGAATAGAACTGAATATAGGATAAAGAGAGTAAACCGATAGCTAATGCCGATACGGTTGTTATTACCGTTAATAATAAGGCATTGGATTTCATGCGAAACATAATTGATGACAAAGAGAGGACATCTGTTATGTTAAGATAGCCGCCTTTACCATTGCGAATGACATTACCAATGAAAGTAATCGACCCACGGAAGAAAAGGTAAGTACCGATAATGACACTCCCAAGGATGAAAATCATGGCGAGAAATAATTCATTTATTGATGTAAAATTACCACTGAAAAGTTTGGATGATACATAATAACCTGTTGTAATAAAGCAAAGTCCTAATATTCCAATTACAATTTCTACAACCGTGACCCGTTTTACAGTTCCTTCTGTAGTTGCTTTTACTTTGAACAGTGATAGTATGCTCTGACGGTGAATAAAGAAAAGGTTATTTGCCATAATGAGTAAATAAATCACAGCAAAAACAATTAGCGTCTGTACTAACGCCTGGGATGAAAACTGTAATTCCGCTAATTCATCGATCGATATTAATTTAAACAGAATCATTAGCACAAACCTCGAGCTGAGAAAACCAAGAAAAATACCAATCATTAAAGAACTGAAATATAATAAGAAATTTTCAGCTGTAAGTAGACGGAAGATTTGCCCTTTCGTCATACCGATAAGTTGGAAGAGCCCGATTTCTTGCCCACGTCTTTTTATAAAAAGATTGTTAGCAAATAAGAGAAATACAGCAACAATTACGATGAGAAGGACAGATGCTGCCCGTATAGCTGCTGCACCTTTTATAGTACCGCTCGCCTCATCTAATGCAGGGTCATATTGTAATGTAACAAAGGCAAAATAAAGACTAGAGCTAAAAGCAAGTGCAAAAACATAAAGGTAATAATTCTTCAAATTCTTCTTTAAATTACGCCAAATGAGCAAATTAATGTTCATTTTGTACACCGCCCAGAATGGCTTGTGTCTTCATAATATCTTTAAAGAAATCTTGCCTCTTCTCATCACCTTTGTTCAATTGCGTGTAAATATGGCCATCTTTAATAAAAATCACACGACTACAGTAACTAGCCGCAACGGGGTCATGCGTGACCATAACAATCGTTGACTTCCTTGTTTCATTCAGTCGCGTTAATTTATTGAGTAAATCCGAAGCGGACTTCGAATCAAGAGCACCAGTCGGTTCGTCAGCAAAAATGATACTAGGATCATGTATAAAAGCACGAGCTGCTGATGTTCTTTGCTTTTGACCACCTGAAATTTCACTTGGGTACTTGTTAGCTAAATCTTCAATCCCTAATTCAGAGGCGATGTCAGAAAAGCGCTTATTGGCTTCAGTCCGTGATACTTTTTTGATTGATAATGGCAGTAAGATGTTTTCTTTTACTGTCAATGTATCAAGTAAATTATAATCTTGAAAAATGAAGCCGAGATAATGTTTACGGAATTCCGCAAGTTGTCTTTCTTTCATTTTCGTCATTTCTTTGCCTTCAATACTAATTGAACCAGCGCTTAAGTGATCGATCGTCGAAAGGATATTGAGCAAGGTTGTCTTCCCAGACCCCGATGCGCCCATAATACTGACAAATTCACCTTGCTTTATATGCAGGTCCAAGCCTTTTAAAACTTCTTGTTTATTCCCTCTACTACCGTAGGTTTTATGAATTTTATGTGCTTCTAATATATTCATGTGAATGCTCCTTTTTCTAAGCTTACCTACATTGTAAAGGGATAGAGAGACTTTCTCCTTCGATTCAGCGAACAAAATATCATTGCGTGTGACATTATTGTCACTTCGTTGTCATTCTTATATCAACGAAATCATTCATTTTAGGGAATACAAGTGTTACTGTCGTCCCTTCATTTATGATTGAGCTAACTTGAATGTTTATTTTTAATGTATCAGCTGCTTTTTTGGCTAAATAAAGACCCATTCCTGTAGCTGCATGTCCTGCATGGTCAGCGGTTGAAGTGAAACCCTTGTCATATATACGCGGTAAATCTTTTTGTGAAATACCTTTCCCTCTATCTGAAATGGTGAGAACGTTAATGTCACCAAGTGCCTCCGATTCAATGGTAATTTCGGATGAGTGACTATATTTTACTGCATTAGATAAAATCTGCCTAATCACAAACCCAAGCCATTTACCATCACTTGTCACTTCTTTTACTGCGAGATCGAGTTCAAAACCAATTCCTTTTTGCATGCACCAAGATTGCAAGTCTCGTATTTCCCTAAATAATATTTCCTCAAGTGAGACCTTATCAATATAAAGATCATTTTCTAAAGTTGGCATACGTTTATGGTGAAGCTGTTGATCAAGCAGTAAATGAATGCGAAGCCACTCGTTAGCTAAAGCAGATTTCGAGCTTGGATGCTCTAGGCGATCAATGATGAGTTTCATTGCTGTTAAAGGGGTCTTTACCTCATGAATCCACCGCAATAATTCATCTTTCTCTTGTTCAATCTCCAATTTGATCTGTTGATTTTCCATCTCTAATTGCTGCGTTTGTTTCTGAAGACTAGATTCAATGATTTTTTCAAAAGGTGAGCGGGCCTCTTCTAAATAGTGGAGATCAAGTCCAGGCGCCCAATTTTCTAATCGGCGGTAGTAGGAGACCTCTTTTATAAAACGCAAGAATAGAAAGATAATGAAAATAACCAGCAGGATCGCAACCATATAGAGGGTCGAATACATTGATAATCCAGGATCAATATAAGCAAATACAATGATAAGCATGAGAGAGAAGAGGAAGAGGAGTATCCAACTTATTCGTTCTTTTAAAAAAGTAATCACCATATTAATAGACCTCTTCCATTGCCATATAACCTTGTCCTACCTTTGTATGTATATGTTTGCCTAAATCAATTTCCTCCAGTCGTTTTCTTAGCCTGTTCACATTAACGGTTAAAGTATTGTCACTAATAAATCGCTCATCATCCCATAGAGCTTTAATAAGTTCATCACGGCTTAGTGTTTTATTTTTATGTTGAAGCAATTGTTTAAGAATAAACATTTCGTTCTTCGTTAAGGTAATCTCACCGTGTTCGTTAGAAACCGCATATTTCTCATAATCGATTTTAGCTCCATACCATGTTTGTAGTGTCTGAGAATCAGCCGTATAGTTATAGGCTCTTCTTAATAAAGCTTGGATTTTTGCCACAAGCACATCGAAATGAAAAGGCTTTTGCACAAAATCATCCGCTCCAAGTTGCATAGACATGACCATATCTGTCGGGTGATCACGAGAAGATAAGAAAATAATTGGGACAGTAGAATGGTTACGAATCATACGACACCAATGAAAGCCGTCATATTTAGGCAATTGAATATCTATGATTACGAGGTCGGGCTTAACCTCTGAAAATCGTTCAATTACTTTTGAGAAATCATCAATTCCATTCACGTTATATGACCATTGTTCTAACCTTTCTCTGATCTCCCGATATAAGCTTTCATCGTCTTCTATAAGTAAGAGAGTAAACATCTTTTCACCACACTTGTTTTTCCATATATTATATTAAAAACGAAAGGGAGGACAACCTTCTAGAAAAAAAGAAGACCGTACAGCGACGATCTTCTTATCCGTTATTTTCCGATAGCTTCAACTGTCGTTGCTACTTTCCCGATAACGAGTTCGCTACCAAGCATTGGAGATTCTTTAGGCTCTTCCCCTTGTTTTGGTTCGGGGCGTTTATGTGCTTGTTTGAATATGTCACTTTCCTTCCAAGCTTGGAAGCTATCAAGGTCTTCCCAATACATATTCACATTCAATTCATCATGTTCTTCTAAGTTTTGTGTAATAACGGTTTCCACTTTAATGAAACCTTTCATTTCTTGTAGAGGACCTGGCTTGGTGAAGTTAGGTGCTAATCTTTCAGCAAAACCTTTTTTCATTTTAATGCGATTCGTTACGATATACATCATGATTCCTCCTTTTAGTGATCATGCTTTTATTATAAACTTACTTTCATCAATTCTGAAATTAAAGCCCTTCATTTGGTAAAATAAAGGTGAGAGGTGAGAGGGATGTATAGTGAAGCATTATTAATTGATGAATTAGTGAAAAGAATCATTGCAGGTGAGTATCTATCGAATGAAAAGTTCCCATCTGAAAATCAATTAGCAGAAGAGTTTCAGTTGCCAAGAATGACTGTGAGAAAAGCGTTACAACACTTAGAAGGTCGAGGCCACCTTTATTCAGTACGCGGAAAAGGGCGGTATTTAAAGCCTGAATCAGAAGCGATTCATTTACACTTATCGGGGGGCGAAAGTTTTACAGATAAAATGCTAGCCTCCGGTTATGATTTGCAAACTATAAATCTATTTTCCCCAGATAATGAGATAAATAAAGAGAACCAAACCTATATGTTGTCGAGACTTCGCTATATTAATGGGGAGCCAATTGCTATTCATCAATCGTATGTCAATACAGAGGTTTTCCCTACGATTAAAAAAGATGCGCCGAGAATTACATCCATGTTCGCCTATTACCGAGCTCATGGTTTTCATCACTTCACCAATAATGGAGCAGTATTAAGCGTACAATTCCCCTCCGCCTATGAGCAAGAGTTGCTCAAGTGCAATAATATCCTCCCACTTATTTGTCTTGAAAGTCATACCGTATGCGAAGACACTGAAAAAATACTAGAACGAACGTGCATTCTTTATAGAAGTGATAAATTTAAGTATCGGCTCCGTTAAAATGGGGCCGATTGCTTGGTGTTTAGATATATATTGCTAGAGAGAACGGTGAGAGAAGGAGAAAGCATGATTTGCGCGCAGGTTATAGAAAAATCTACACCTTATTGCGCGATTCCATGAATTGCGCGTAATACAAAGCCAAATCTAAAAGAATGGTGCGTGTAGCTAAGATTTGCGCGCAGTACATAGTCAAATCCAAAAGAATGGTGCGCGAAATTAAGGTTTGCGCGCAGATCATAGCCAAATTCAAAAGAATGGTGCGCGAAACTAAGGTTTGCGCGCAAGTCATAGCCAAATCCAAAAGGATGGTGCGCGAAACTAAGATTTGCGCGCAGATCATAGCTAAATTCAAAAGAATGGTGCGCGAAACTAAGGTTTGCGCGCAGATCATAGCCAAATCCAAAAGGATGGTACGCGAAACTAAGGTTTGCGCGCAGATTATAGCCAAATCCAAAAGAATGGTGCGCGAAACTAAGATTTGCGCGCAGATCACAGCCAAATCCAAAAGGATGGTGCGCGAAACTAAGGTTTGCGCGCAATACATAGTCAAACCCAAAAGAATGGTGCGCGTAATTAAGGTTTGCGCGCAGATCATAGCCAAATTCAAAAGAATGGTGCGCGAAACTAAAGTTTGCGCGCAGATCATAGCCAAATCCAAAAGAATGGTGCGCGAAACTAAGGTTTGCGCGCAGATCATAGCTAAATCCAAAAGAATGGTGCGCGAAACTAAGGTTTGCGCGCAGTACATAGTCAAATTCAAAAGAATAATGCGCGAAACTAAGATTTGCGCGCAATACAAAGCCAAGTCCATCATGCTCTTGCGCAAAACCATGATTTACACACAGTCTCAGTCTGAAACGTTCATTTAAGAATATACATTTTGATTGGATGAGTCTGACAACAGTTTGAAGGATGCTGTCGCCACATTTATATGGAGATGCGGGCATAATCACCTTGTATCGTAGGGCGTACCAGCCTTTGATACTTCTGGCTTTTTCCGGCGAGTAATTAATTATACCCTTAGAGGCTCCATGTCAAAGGGTATCATGAAATTAAGGTCATAATTGAACATTATTTCGAAACCAAAACGGAATATGGTAGCTAATCGCTTGATAAGCGAGAGCAACCACCGACCACCGATTTACTCACCCTACTAACTGACAACCACATTAATAACCTCAAAAAAAGCAGCTCAAGCCCGAAACCAATATAGCTATATTCATTTTTAAAGACCCCTCACCACAAAACAAGGAGAGGGGTTTTTGGCAAGGGTTGATTCTATAAAGGTGTCCGCCATGTAAATCCTTATTTACACAATATTAAAAATAAATTAAAACACAACAGCTTGGCGCCAAGTTACGATGAACTTGCGAGAGGAGGTAGGGAGATGAATCGAAAAAGAAGAACAACGATTTTAGTGAAGGCGGGAGCCTCGTTGGCTAAGGAGATGGCGAGAGAGGTGACCGAACATTACGACGTAAAAGAAATAGTTGCACCGAGAAACGGTTTAACAATGCTGAAGGTAAGAGAAACAGCTAAGCAATCCCTATTTTATCTAGGGGAAGTATTAATGACGGAGACGATGGTAGAAATAGAGGGCAGCATAGGTAAGGGAATGGTCATCGGTCTAGAAGAAGAGTGGTCTCGTGACCTTGCCATCATTGATGCCGCTTATGGCGCAAAATTGCCGATTATAGCGAGATGGAATCAATTTCTCCAAGCGAAAGAAGAAGCAATCATCAATCAGGAAAATAAAGAGCAGGCACAATTAATGGAAACAAAAGTGTCCTTTGAAACGATGTCAATTTAAGGGAGTGAAAATAATGCCACTTGATTATGTCCATGACACACAAGCTGTGTTTCGCAAGGTAATGGATTGCATGGCGCAGCCTGGTAAAACAAATAGTTTAGCTAAGCAAATGATTCAAATTGACCATCCAATCGATTGCTATCATTCTACTTTTTTAACGATGGTAACCTTACTCGATAGCGAGGCAACTTTCCATATTAAAGGGAACCATACGCCACTCGTCCAAAGAATCTCTCAACTGACATTAGCCAAGCATGTGAAGGAAAGTGAAGCCGATTTTATCATCATTACAGCTGATTTACCACAAGCTGGTCTAATAAGCGCTATCCAATCGGCGAAAAATGGTAGTTTAATCGATCCCCAACTTTCTGCCACTATCATTATTGAGACCCCGAAGTTGTCATCAGGGCAAGAATGGCTATTATCAGGGCCAGGGATCAAGAAGGCTAAGCGTATAAAGCTCGCTTATTCTCAGACAATCAACCAAGCGCGTGAAGAGAAAAATCAAGAATTTCCGTTAGGAATCGATATCGTGATAACGGACCAAGTAGGTAAGCTTGTTTGTTTACCAAGGACAACAGTAATCAGTGAGGTGAGTAAGTAATGGGATATGTTGCCGTTAAAGGAGGGACAGAGGCTATCGAAGCCTCCATTGAACGCCTTCGTTATAACCGGCTGAAAGGTGAAAGGCATATAGAGATTGAAACAATTCTTGCCACGATGAAGGGCTTAGTAGATCAGGTGATGTCTGAAGCTAGTCTATATGCGCCTATGTTAGCTGCGTTGGCTATTAAACAATCGGAAGGGAATATGGAGGAGGCCGTTTTTACCTTGCGTGCCCATCGTTCGACATTACCACGATTGTATTATAGCGAAGCAATCCAGACAGAAGATATGCGCATTTCTAGGCGGATTTCTTCTAGTTTTAAAGATATTCCTGGTGGACAAATATTAGGAGCAACAACGGATTATACACATAGGTTGTTAGATTTTGATTTATTAATAGAGGATCAACAAGAAGAGAAACAATGGTTGCAGCATTATAAAGAAAGAATCGATCAGCTGAGAGAGCAGCCATCATCACAAATCTTCCCTAAAGTTGTGGAATATTTAAGGGAAAACGGTCTTGTGCAAACTTATGTAGATGATAATCGCGAGCCTTTTGATGTCACAAAGAAGAGCCTCCAATTTCCTGCCAATCGAAGTGCAAGGTTGCAGACATTAACAAGGGGACAGACAGGTGCAGTTATTTCTCTTGGTTATGCTTCTATGCGGGGATACGGTCAAGTTCATCCCAATGTAGGGGAGTTGAGGGTGGGTATGATGCCTATTCACATCTCATCTCCACATGAATGTGAGGAAGAGCAATATTATATAGGTGCTATTGAAGTGACAGAAGTGGAATCATTTGTGCCGGTAAAGGGCGCAAGTGAGGAAAGTGAAGAAGCCCTCGACTTTGAAATCGGCTATGGGATGTGCTACGGACAAAATGAGACAAAGGCGATAGCGATGAGTATTTTAGATCAATGCTTGCAGCACCCATCATCTGATTTTCCTACACATGACGAGGAGTTTGTTTTATTGCATATTGATTCCGTTGAATCGACAGGGTTCATTTCGCATTTGAAACTTCCTCATTATGTGACTTTCCAATCTAAGCTCGATCGTGCAAGAAAAGGACAGAAAGGAGAGTAATAATTATGACAAGACTCCATCATTTTGCTTTCTTCGATGAAGGCTCAAAAAAAGAGATTAGAAGAACAATCTTAAAAGCGATTAGTATTCCAGGATATCAAGTGCCTTTTTCTTCGAGGGAAATGCCTATCGCTAGAGGTTGGGGTACAGGTGGATTACAGGTGACGCTATCCATCATTGGCAAAGACGATGTATTAAAGGTGATTGATCAAGGATCAGATGAATCAGTTAATGCAGTCAATATTAAAAAACTAGTTGAAAAAACGACAGGCATTGCCATTACGGAAGGAACAGCAGAAGCAACGATTATTCAGTCAAGACATCGCATCCCTGAGCAGCCTTTAACAGAAGGTCAAGTGCTCGTCTTGCAGGTCCCTGCTCCAGAACCATTGCGGTCAGTAGAAAAAAGTGAAAGACAAACGAAAATTCTCCATGCGGAAGAAGAATACAGCGGTGCTTGGCTACAGTTATTTGAACAAATTATGAAATATGGTCAGACCAAAACAGGAGCGGACCACCCCGTCTATGTAGCTGACCGTTATGTGATGGCACCGAGTCCTATCCCCCGATTTGATAATCATAAAATGAATCATTCGGAAGCACTTATTTTATTAGGGGCGGGACGAGAAAAGAAAATCTATGCGGTTCCACCTTATACAGATGTCCGTTCATTAGCATTTGAGGATTACCCATTTACTGTCGAATCTTTCGTAGAACAAGCTTGTCATTTATGCGGGGCAACAGATACGTTTTTGGATGAGATCATAGATGCAGATAAAGATAAAGTGTATTACCAATGTAATGATTCTCACCATTGTTTAGCACAAGTAAATGGGGCGATTCAAGGAAAAGGGGATATAAGCTATGCGTGATAAACCTATCTTACAAGTCCAGCGATTAGAAAAAGTGTTTGGAAGAAGCTGTAGTCATTGTCAGCATCAAGATACGAGACAGTTAGAAAAGAATTTTTGCCCTTATTGTGGGACAGTGTATGCCTGTCGAAATATCTCGTTTGAATTATTTCCCGGGGAAATATTAGGGATTGTTGGTGAAAGTGGGAGTGGGAAATCTACGCTTATGCAATGTTTATATTTTGATGAGACTGCGACAGGTGGGGAAATGTTTATCAACCATGAAGATTTTAAGGAGAAAAACATTTTTGCTCTTTCTAATCAGCAAAAAAGATATGTGCGCAACCATATCCTCGGAATGGTTTATCAAAATCCAGCAAAAGGGTTGAAGATGGACTTTTCCTCTATTGGTAATATCGCTGAGAAACTCATTGCAGCAGGCAATCGCCATGTCGGTGAAATGGAGCGTGTCGGAACGGAATTGCTCGACAAGGTCCATCTTCCCCTTTTTAGAATGAAAGAAGAACCCAAGCGGTTCTCAGGGGGAATGCAGCAGCGTGTGCAAATTGCAAAAGCCCTTTCTAACTATCCCCCCATTCTTTTCTTAGATGAAGTAACGACCGGGTTAGACTTATCTGTGCAAGCCAGTGTCCTTGATTTAATTAAAACGATTCAACGTGAGATGGGTATCAGCATGATTGTGGTATCACATGACTTAGCCGTTATTCGTATGCTAGCTGACCGCACAATGGTGATGTTAAATGGAGAAGTAATTGAAAAAGGGCTAACAGATCAAATCCTTGAAGATCCTCAAGACGCTTACACACAACAGCTTGTTTATTCGTTGCTATAAAAGAGGAGGGTGCATATGTATATTATTCATAACGGTGTGATTGTACTTGAAGATAGAATGCTAGAAAAACATGCAGTATTAGTAGAAGAAGAACGGATCAAGGCAATTGTAAGAGAAGATGAACTCACTTCATTTACCAATGTTGAAAGAATAGATGCAAATGGGGGTTATATTTCTCCAGGATTTATAGATATTCACTCTGATTATATTGAATCTATCATCTCGCCGCGCCCGACAAGTATGATGAATGTCCAAATGGGCCTGCGTGAAGCAGAAAGGATTCTCATTGGACACGGGATTACAACGATGTTTCATTCACTTTCTTTCTACCGGGAGGATATTTTCACCCATAAGCCGATGCGCTTACCAGAAAATGTACAGAAATTAGTTGAAGCGATTACGGAGACATCCGAGCAGCAACATCTTATTCGCCATCGCCTACATGCTCGTTTTGAAATAGATAATCTGGAAGGTGTCGACCGTTTAATAGAGAACCTCCGTTCAGGTAAAATTCACCTGCTATCTTTTATGGATCATACACCAGGTCAAGGTCAGTATCGTAATTTAGAAGTTTTTCGTGAAACGATGCGTGGTTATCGTGATTTAACTGAACAGGAGTTAAATCGTATTATCCAAGACCGCCTATCTTCAAAAGTGATGACGATTGATATGATGAAAGAGATTGCTGAAATAGCGATAAGGCAAGGGGTTAGCATTGCTTCACATGATGATGACCATAAAGGTAAGATTGACCTCGTCCAATCCATTGGGACCACAATCAGTGAATTTCCAATTACATTAGAGGTTGCTAAAAAGGCGAAGCAGAGCGGTCTATATACAATCGTGGGGGCGCCCAATATCCTTTTAGGTGGCTCGCACTCAGGCAATTTATCTGCAGCAGAAGCGATTCGAAATCAATGTGCAGATATTTTATGTAGTGATTATTATCCATCGGCCTTACTCCATTCTATCTTTACGCTCCATGAAAAGTATGATCAGAACCTCCTAGATATGTTCCAAATGGTCACTTCAAAGCCAGCGAAGGCAGTAAACCTTAATCATGAAATTGGTTCTATCAAACCGGGCTATAAAGCCGATTTACTCATCATTGAGAAATTGGATGATGGTTTTCCAACAGTAACATTAACAATGGTTAATGGTGTTGTGATAACGACAACAAATTACCGAAAAAACCTGGCGATGGAGGAGGTAATACGATGACATTCTTAAAAATTGAAGGTCTGGAGAAGAACTTTCAAATTGTGCATTTAGGTCAGACGATTCATGCTGTGCAACAGTTGAACTTCTCAATGAACCAAGGTGAATTTATTGGGATCACGGGCAAAAGTGGCAGTGGGAAATCAACGATCTTAAAAAGTATTTATCGCACATATTTACCTGAAGCGGGGCGGATTTATTTTGACTCAGAGAAATATGGATATATTGATCTGCAAAAAGCGTCAGAAAGGGAGATTATCTATTTACGAAAATATGAAATTGGGTATGTGTCACAATTTTTAAATGTCATGCCACGAACAACCGCCCGCGAATTAGTAGAGCAATCTGTTTTGGAGACGGGGCGGTCATTATTAGAAGCACAAAAAGAAGCAGAGGAAGTGC
The DNA here is from genome assembly GCF_038007345.1 of Cytobacillus sp. FSL M8-0252. Lineage (NCBI taxonomy): Bacteria > Bacillati > Bacillota > Bacilli > Caryophanales > Bacillaceae > Cytobacillus > Cytobacillus sp. FSL M8-0252. The sequence continues at coordinate 4,576,754 of NZ_JBBOWZ010000001.1, read as the reverse complement.
TTTCTCATTTTGAACTTGATCGCAAACTATGGGATACGTACCCTAATACATTTTCAGGTGGGGAAAAGTTAAGGTTAAACATTGCCATCGCAGCAGTTAAAAAGCCAAGGTTACTCCTTTTAGATGAGCCAACAGCAAGTCTTGATCAACAGTCCAAGCAAAAGGTGAAAGAAGTGATTCAAAAGTTAAAGGAAAGTGGGACAACATTGCTAGGGGTTTTCCATGATATCGAATTTATGGATGAATTATGTGATCATATTTTTGAAATGAGCCAGCAATCGTTCAAAAGGGCAGGAGCGGCCTTATGATGAAGGCGGATTTACATGTTCATAGCGGTTTTTCAGATGGCGCAGATTCCATTCAAGTGGTTATGGAAAAAGCTGCAGCGACCGGTATCACACATATTAGCATCGTTGACCATGATACGGTAAAAGGGCAAGGGGAAGCCTTGACATGGGCAGAAACATATCAGATTCAGCTCATTCCTGGGATTGAAATTTCCGCATTTGATTTCAAAAGAAACCGAAAAGTACACGTACTAGGCTACCATTATGATGCTAACAAAGGGCATATTTTAGCATTATGTAATGAAGTGCTTAAGCGTAGACAAGCCCATTCCATTTGGCAAATTGGGCAAATTCAACAGCAAGGCATCCATTTGTCTATAAAAGCAATATCGCAAATCGCCTCACCAAGTGAGACGATTTATAAGCAACATATTATGGCGGCCATTACGTCAGAACCTTACGACTCAGAAGCATATAAAAAGCTGTATCGTTCACTGTTTAAAGGAGGGGGAGTAGCTGCTGGGGATATTGCTTATGTGGACGTATATGATGCCATTCGAGCGATTAAAGCAGATGGTGGATTTGCTGTAATTGCTCATCCTGGTCAACTTGATTCCTATGATCTGATTGAAGAGCTTGTAGATAGTCAGATTGGATTGGATGGTATTGAGCGTAATCATCCTGATCATAGTGAAGCGGATCACCAAAGAATTGATATCCTTATGGCAAGGTATGGTCTTCTTATGACAGGTGGTTCAGATTATCACGGTGCATTTGGTTCATCAGTCCGTATGGGGGACTATGAGTCGCCTATAAACCGATTGTTAACTGATTATTTGGTTTGTAAATGATTAGTGAAAGCCGGTATATTTCGTGTAAAAAGACAGTAAATTCAGTCTTTTGTTTAGATTATTATGCTTAAATAAAAGTGAAATAAGTTAAATCGTTTATAAAGGGAGTGAATGAAAATGGGTAAAAAATCATATGGTTGGTTGCTGCTTGTATTATTGACTTTGTTGCTTGGTGCTTGCTCAGAAGAAGGAAATAGCGAGGCTTCTTCAAGTGATGATGTTGTCGATATTGTTTGGTATCCAAGTGAATCAGGATCAGATATGAAATCATCAAGAGATGACATTGGTGAGGTAATTGCTGATGCAACAGGTCGTGAAGTGAAGCACCATTTAACAACGGATTATGCGATCTCTATTGAGACAATGGTAAATAACAATGCGGAGCTCGCTTTTATGGGTGCACAAGGTTATATAGAGGCGAAAGAGCGTAATGACGCTATTCAACCATTAGTTGTTTCAACAGGAGAATCAGGCACGTTAGACGATGCCGTTTATCATAGCTGGTTAGCTGTCAATGTTGATGATGTAAATAACTATAAAGAAAATGGGGAATTTTCTTTAGATACAATTGCCGATAAAAAAATGTCATTTGTATCAAATAGTTCCACATCAGGATTTAAAGTACCTGCCTCTGATTTGATTGCCCATTTTAGCGATAAAAGTTTAACAGAAGAAGATTTAATGGAAGGTGGCCCATTATTCTCTCAGGTATTGTTCGGCAATTCACATCAAGGGTCTGCGGTTAATTTGTTAAAGGGAAGTGCTGATGTAGCAGCTTTTTGTGATACATGTGTAGAAAATTATGTTGAGCTTGTGGAAGGCGAAGCGAATCGTCCGGGTTCGATTTATCGCGTAAAAGATAATGCAGCTGAGCCATTTAGTCTTGTTAAGGGTAAGGAATTTGTGCTCATTAGTGTCACGCCGGTTTTAAATGCACCTTTTGTTGGCAATATCGACCTTTTAGGGGAGGAAGGCTTCAAAAAGCTACAAGACTACTTATCAAGTGACGAAGTAGCAAATAATGAGAAAATCTTCGTTCCTGAGGGCTCAGATCAATCGGCTTTATTCTTTAAGTCTGGAGAAGAAAGATTGGCGCCAGTAGATGATGAATGGTTTAACCCGATAAGAGAGCTATCTAAGTAATCTATGAGGAGGCGAAATCCTTTGGCATTATTAGAAATTAGGGCACTAAATAAATCCTATCAAGGTCACCGTGTACTAACAAATATCGATTTTACTGTTGAAACAGGCGAATTTTTATCGGTTATTGGTCCATCAGGAGCTGGAAAATCAACATTACTGCGATGCATCAATCGCTTAGTGGAAGCGGATAGTGGCGAAATCCTTTTTAATGGGGAAAACATTCTTAAACTTGGCAGAAAGTCATTGAGAAAAGAAAGAGCCAATATCGGGATGATCTTTCAACATTATAATCTTGTCCCACGTTTAACAGTTATCGAAAATGTACTTCATGGGCGCTTCGGATATAAGTCGACTTTACAAGGAATGTTCGGTATTTTTAGTGAAGAAGAAAAAGAAAGAGCTTTCTATCTCCTAGAGAAGCTGGGAATCGCTGAACATGCTTATAAACGCTGTGACCAACTAAGTGGAGGACAACAGCAAAGAGTAGGAATTTGCCGCGCACTTATCCAAGATCCGAAGCTCATCTTATGTGACGAACCGATTGCGTCATTAGATCCTCATTCTTCCAAGGTCATTATGGATTATTTGAAGTCTATTACCGAAGAAATGGGTATCACTTGTATCGTTAACCTCCATCAAGTCGAAGTAGCCCAATCCTATTCGAATAGAATTATCGGTTTAAATAAAGGACATTTAGTTTTCAATGGGCCAAATAGACAATTAGACTCTCATCACATTGGAGAAGTCTATGGGATGGATACAAGAGAGCTTATAACGGTATGAGGAAGGCGAATATGTTAACAGATCAAAAACGATTAAGTAGGAAATGGCAACATCTCTTCTTACTGATTATTGTTTGTTGCTTCACATGGTTATCGATTGAAATGGTCCAATTTGACTTTTATCAAAGCTTGTTAGCTATTCCAACAGCTGGTCTATGGATGGTTGAAAATTTATGGATTACGGGGGATACTTGGCGTGAGTTTCCTGACATTATGTTGAAATTGGTTGAAACCATTCTCATGTCAGTAGCTGCGACAACGATAGCGGCATTCATTTCTTTTTTCCTCGGAATATCGGGTTCAACAACGACGAGGCGTAATGGTTTAATGGCGGGTTTATCTAGAGGAATAGCTTCTGTCGCGAGAAATATCCCTGTCGTAGCATGGGCGTTAATTCTTCTACTCTCATTTGGACAAAACTCACTAACCGGATTTCTTGCCCTATTTGTTGGTACAGTTGGCTTTTTGACGAGAGCGTTTATGGAAACGATTGATGAAGTGGGCTTAAAGTCTTTTGAAGCCTTAACGGCGACGGGGGCCACATATTTTCAAGTAATCTCCAAAGCTGTTATTCCACAGGCATTACCACAAATGTTGAGTTGGATGTTGTTTATGATCGAAACGAATATAAGAAGTGCAACTTTGGTTGGTATTTTGACAGGTACAGGCATCGGCTATACGTTTGACCTGTATTATAAGACATTAAATTATGAAGCGGTTGCGCTGGTGACATTATTAATTATCCTTACAGTCATCGCCATAGAACTCACATCGAACCGTATCAGAAAGGTGATCTTATAATGGGTATAGCCTATATAAAGCGCAGTAAAACGGGTCGAATTAATATAAAAATAGGCAATAAGGTTGACTATACATTAAAAGCCGTTCTATGGAGCCTCGGCATTGTAACTGTTGTTGCCTTCCTTTTTTTTGACTATACCGGCTTTCAGTTAACTTCCGCATTAAAGGAGACAATGACCAATTTACAGACAATGTTCCTTACGCCAGCTTTGAATCACTTTTCTTGGGGTGAAGCGTTTTATCAAGTCGGTGTTACATTAGCATTAGCCGTTCTATCGACAGTAATTGGAGCCGTAATTGCCTTTTTCCTTGCATTATTATCAGCGGAAAACTTATCAAATCAAGGTGTAGCTAAAGTTATTAAAACGTATGTCGCGTTCATACGAGCGGTTCCAACGGTTTTATGGGTTTTGATTTTTGCGATTGCAGCTGGATTAGGGAGTACGGCTGCAGTTTTAGGGATGCTGTTCCATTCCGTAGCCTATTTGGTAAAAGCTTTCTCCGAATCATTTGAGGAAGTTGATAAAGGGGTGCTCGAAGCGTTACGGTCGACAGGTGCTGGCTGGTGGCAAACTATCGTTCATGCAGTTTTACCATCTACAATGACTTATCTTTTATCATGGACATTTCTTCGTTTTGAAATCAATTTTTCGGTTGCTGTTGCAATGGGGGCGGCCGCAGGGGCAGGTGGCATTGGCTTTGAACTCTTTATGGCATCGGGATTCTACTTTGATTTAAGAGAAGTTGGTTTCATCACCTATTGTATTCTCCTTGTTGCGATACTATTAGAGCTTGCGTCGACACAGCTCAAAAAACGCTATTTTCCAAGTCAACATTAAAAGGCTGCCTTACATAGACAGCCTTTTTTAAGCTTCAAAGCTTTTTTTACCTGGTGCTTTCATACGGTAAACTTGAAATAATAATAATGCACAAACGGAAAGAATCATTCCTGAAATATAAGGAAATCCAATCGAAACAGTAAATAATAACCCGCCGAGAGGAGGACCGAGTATTCGTCCTAAGGAATCAAAAGAGGATAAAAGCCCTGTTATATTGCCATGCGCTCCTTTTGCTGATTTTGTTAATAGACTTGACACTGCAGGTCTTATCGCGCCATTGCCCATTCCGAAAATCGTAAGGAAGATTGCAGCGGTTAAGAAGTTATCTAATGTTAAAATAAGCCCCATACCAATCACACTGACGATTATGCCCCCTTGAATGACTGCTCCTTCTCCATATTTCTTAGATAGCCTACCGACTAACCCGCCTTGAACAAGAGCAGAACCGAAGCCCATTATCATAAAAATGATACCTAGTTCTGTTGGCTGTAGTCCTGCTTTTTGAAAAGCAAAATAAGCAAAGGTAGCCTCTAATCCTGCAAGAGACAGGGATACGCACAGATTCAAGATAAATAAAATGGAGGTCGTACCTTTAAACGCCTCCCAAAATGAAGGACGCTCTCTACCTTCGCCTGTACCTGTTGCAGGTAACGATTCTTTTAAAACAAAAAGGACGAAAAGACTCGTAATGAGCGAGAGAGTTCCTGCTACATAAAAGGGTGTACTTAAACTTGCTTGGGAAAATACCCCACCTATTGCTGGGCCAAATATAAAGCCTAAACCTGTTGCAGCGCCAATCATCCCCATGCCCTTTGCACGGTCTTCCTCTGTCGTGATATCAGCAACATAAGCCATCGCTGTTGGCATATTTGCTGCAGACAGCGTTCCTCCGATGATGCGTGCGACAAATAACATCCATAATTCACTAGATAAAGCCATTAGGAAGAACGAAAGTGAGAGGCCTAATATGCCGATGAGCATGACTGGTTTCCTGCCATAACGGTCAGATACACGTCCCCATAATGGTGCGAAGATAAATTGCATAAGTGAATAAACGGCCATTAATAAACCTAATTGCGAGGGGGTTGCCCCAATTTCTTCTGCATAGAATGGTATAACCGGAATAATGACACCAAATCCGGACATAACGAGAAACATAACAGCAAACAAGATAGGTAAAGCTTTTTTCTTTTCGATCACAAAAGTCACTCCAATACTGATAACAGCTCTATAACATAAATATCATAAGGGCAGAGAAAAAGAAAGTGCTGTAGGAAATCAAAGTTATATACCTCTATTATGTCCAGTAATGAAGGATTTAGTGCAGATAATAAGAAGTATCTATTAATTATTATTCTTATAAAGTGATTTGGTGAGAAAATCTTTTACTAGCATAGCTTCTTGGGCATTCATTCTATTATGAACCAATTAAATAAGTTAAAAGAACTTTTTTTAGAAAACTATAGATTTTTTTGTATAAATATACTATTATATTGAAAATACAATATTTTGATATTTCTTATAATTATAGGGAGGTGCTAGAATGAGTAAAGCTCAGAATAGAAAAGTATTAATTGCTAGCCTTGTTGGAAGCTCGATTGAATGGTTTGATTATTTTCTCTATGGTACGGTTGCTGCTCTTGTATTTAATGAATATTTCTTCCATAGTGATGACCCAACAGTCGGCTTAATGTTGGCATATGCTTCATTTGCGTTAGCATTCTTTATTCGACCACTTGGTGGAGTAATCTTCAGTCATATTGGTGATAGGGTAGGAAGAAAGAAAACATTAGTATTAACATTAACCATTATGGGTGGATCTACTGTATTAATGGGCTTCTTACCAACGTATGAAACCATTGGTGTCATGGCACCTATTCTGCTGATTATTCTTCGTCTTATCCAAGGAATTGGACTCGGAGGAGAGTGGGGTGGAGCTGTTTTATTAGCTGTAGAATATGCCCCAAAGGAAAAACGTGGGTTATTCGGTAGTGTCCCACAAATGGGGGTAACTATCGGTATGCTTCTTGGAACTATTGCGCTGTCTATTATGACATTATTACCTGAAGAGCAGTTTCTATCATGGGGTTGGCGTGTTCCGTTTATCATGAGTGCATTACTCGTCTTCTTTGGTCTTTGGATTCGTAAAGGAATCGATGAAACACCATCGTTTAAAAAGGCACAAGAAAGTGGAGAGATTGCTAAAATACCAATTGTTGAAACATTTAAAACGTCTTGGAGAGAAGTACTCATTTCAGTAGGAGCAAAAGTAGTAGAAACCGCGCCGTTTTATATTTTCGGTACGTTTATCGTTTCATATGCAACGAGCGAATTGGGCTTTTCAAGAACAGCGACCCTAAATGCTGTGACAGTAGGAACCATTGTTACAACTATTCTTATTCCTATCATGGGGAGTCTTTCTGATAAGATCGGTAGGAAGAAACTCTATATTGGTGGTACAATAACAATGGCTGTTTTTGCTTTCCCTTATTTTTGGATGTTACAGCAAGGAACGGTTACTTGGCTTGTCATTGCAACTGTATTAGGATTAGGGATTGTCTGGGCACCGATTACAGCCGTCTTAGGCACAATGTTCTCAGAAATTTTTAAATCAAATGTTCGTTATACGGGTATTACATTAGGTTATCAAATTGGTGCTGCGGTAGCAGGTGGAACCGCGCCATTAATCGCTACTGCATTACTGGCCTACTTTAATGGTTCCTATGTACCGGTGGCATTATATATTATATTATGTGCTGCGATTTCTCTTATTGCCATGATTGCTGTACGTGAAAAAAGTAAACAAGAATTAGATCAAGATGTAGCCATGTAGTAGATTGTTAATTTAAAAAGCTCGGTACGTCATCGTATCGGGCTTTATGAGATGTGGTCAATAGCTGTAAGGGAGATGTTTTTATGCTTGTTTTATCAGAGAAAGAAATTAAAACATTATATGTAATGAAAGATGCGATTGAGGATATGAAAGCAGCACTTGTTGCTCATCATCAAGGTAAAATCGCGAGTCCACAAAGAACTGTTTTAGATATTCCTTCAAAAAAAGCATCGGCATTATATATGCCTAGTGCAATGGAGACAATGAAGAAAGCTGCAGTAAAAATAGTCACAATCTTTCCTGAGAACCCTAAAGAAGGGTTAAAAACAACCCAAGGTGTCATCTTGTTATCAGATACAGAAAACGGTACACACGTGGCTTGTCTGAATGCATCTTATTTAACTAGATTAAGAACGGGAGCGCTTAGTGGCGTCGCAACAAAATACTTAGCAAAAAAAGACGCAAAATCTGTTGCCGTGCTTGGTTGTGGTGCAATGGCAGAGGAGCAACTACAAGCTGTATGCGAAGTCAGAAATATTGATCATATATATTTATATAACCGTACAAGGGAAAGAGCGGAGAACTTTTATAACCGAATGAGAGAGATCCTGCCAAATTATAAAGGGAAAGTGGAAGTGGTAGCAGATCCTGATGATGCTGTGAAACGGTCTGATATTGTCAATTGTAGTACACGAGCAGTGGAGCCAATATTCAAAGGAGCTAGTTTGCAGCAAGGCACACATATCAATGGCATTGGATCCTATTTACCTAATATGCAAGAAGTGGACGTTGAAACATTAAAACGAGCGAGTAAAGTGGTTGCTGATACGATAGAAGGTGTAAAAGAAGAAGCTGGTGACTTTATTATTCCTAATAATAAAGGTGATTGGCATTTTAATGAGCTACATGGAGAGCTTACAGAATTAGCAGCACATACCATTAAGGGAAGAGAATCAGACGAAGAAATTACTTTCTTCAAATCTGTTGGAGCTGCTTATTTTGACTTAGCAGCTGCAGCAGCTGTATATGATAAAGCAAAAAAACAGGGAATAGGTACAGAAGTAGAGGTTTAAGCAAAAGAAAAAAGATGAACCGTCGTATAGGTTCATCTTTTTTATGAATTTATTTAATTCCTCGCATTTTTTTCTGGATTTTTGGTGCAACCAAGAAAAGGACGATTGAAAGGACAATGGATAAACCACCAATAATACCGAAGTAAAGTACTTCTGTTTCAGCTGAATAAAATCTAACCACTTGTGCATTGATGGCTTGAGCTGCTGCACTTGCTAAGAACCAAAGGCTCATTGTTTGTGCAGAGAATGCAGTTGGAGCTAGTTTTGTCGTTGCTGATAAACCAACTGGTGATAAACAAAGTTCACCAAGTACAACAATAAAATAACTTAATACTAACCAAAGTGGACTTACTAATGCACCTTCTGAAGCGAAATATCCAGGTACAAGAATAACGATAAAAGAAAGACCTGCAAATAGTAATCCGAGAGAGAACTTTTGTGGAATCGTAGGTTGACGATCTCCAAGCTTTACCCATAACCAAGCAAACATTGGTGCCAATACAATAATGAATAAAGGATTAAGAGATTGGAACCATGCTGGGGAAATAGTAATTCCCATAAATTCTAAATCCGTACGATTGTCTGCATAGCTGGCTAAGATTGTTGAACCTTGCTCTTGAATTGCCCAAAACATAACTGCTGCAATGAACAAAGGTATATAGGCAATTAATCTTGAGCGTTCCACATCTGTCGTTTTCTTACTTCTGTACATAACAGTAAAGTATATAATTGGAATTCCTACTCCTAAAATTCCGACAATAAAGACAAGACTTTCAAATGTTAAATATCCAGTAGGAATACCTACAGCAACTAGAATAGCAACAATAAGAATACCTAATCCTATTTGTGTAAATACTCGTTTCTTTTCATTTGGTGCTAATGGGTTAGGTACCTGAGTACCTGCTAGACCTAAATATTTTTTCTTAGTTACTTGGAAAGTGACTAATCCAACAAACATACCAACCGCAGCCACACCAAATCCAAGATGGAAACTTGTATCCATTAGTGAACCAACGATTAGAGGAGAAAGGAAACCACCAAGGTTAATTCCCATATAGAAAATACTGAACCCTGCATCACGGCGACTATCATTTTCGCTATATATATCGCCTACAACACTTGATACATTAGGCTTTAATAAACCAGTTCCCAATACAATTAATACCATGGATACAAAGAACATGGCAACGCTTCCAGGAATAGCCAATGCGATATGTCCAAGCATAATAAGGATTCCGCCATAGAAAATAGCTTTAGAAGTACCAAATATTCTGTCAGCGAACCAACCGCCAATGATTCCAGACATGTAAACAAGTGAACCATATATAGACATTATAGATAAAGCCGTTGTTTGACTAAGACCTAAACCGCCTTGTGAAACTTCATAATACATGTAGAAAACAAGGATGGCTCTCATTCCATAGTAGGAAAAGCGCTCCCAAAATTCAGTGAAAAATAGTGTGAATAAACCTTTAGGATGTCCAAAAAATCCCTTCTGAGGCACACTATCGACAATACGTTGTTTGTCGTCAGACATATAACTTCCTCCTTTTTTTACTTATACTATAATAATGTTTTTCAGATTTTTGTCAAATCAAAGATAAGTATATTTTAGCCATATAAACGTATAAATATTGATTTAATGGGAATGCTCCTTTTTTAAAAAATTATATTAAGATTATTCTGATAATGAAATAATATGTTTTTAGGTACAATTATAATAGGTGAACTTTATCAAAAATTCTAATCATGTTGATTACATTTCAGGAAATTTTGATAATTATATGTGAATTCCGAAGACCCACTAGCGGGAACTATAAACCATTGATAGTATTTTCTACTTGAATGATTCTGATACTATCTTTTATTCACTTCCAATAGACCTCCCTAAGGGCATGATAGTATCGTTCCCTTTAATATTTTTTATAAACAAATTAAGAGGTAGGGAGGTTTGTGTTTACATGTATTCTGTAATTGAATACATGTAAACGAAATAAGTATGCAAGTTTACGTTATTGTTTACGTATTATAGTTCTTATGTGTACAAGTATGCAAAAATGTATACATGTTGATATATCAAGGTGTGTGCGAGTTTTGTCTTCTTGTAAACATTAAAGTATACAAGTATGCGTAATTTTGCTGTTTGTTTACGTTTTTACGATTTGGTAACTTTTCTCCCTGTTTCATTGCTTAATACTTCATTCTCTATTACTCTTAAACTATTAACTCAAATTTATGAGAATGAAAGGGTTGGATAAGAGATGACGAATGCAAGAATTGCGGCTGTCGATGTTGGTAATGATTCGCTTAAAGCTATTTTTGGTAAGGTAGAGAACGAGCTTAATTTACCGAATGTCGTAGCAAGAGATATTGAGGATAGACCAGTCATTGGAATTGAAGAGCTAAATAGTAAGGATCCGCTAGATGGCATACATATTCGTGTCCACTCCCCTGCTTTGAAAGAGAATAATGCAATCTATCGTGTGGGACATTTAGCAACCAAAAGTGATAACGCGTCAGAGCTTGATCCAGGCAGTAGTAAATCTGAAGAAGATCAAACATTGGTCATGTTATTTACAGCATTGGCATTGGATGCAGTTAATGAAGAAAAAGGAGCTACATTTAAGAGATCTGGTAATGTGGTTGATGCGAATTATTTATTAGGTACAGGACTTCCATTGAGAGAAGCAAAAGAAGGTAAGGATTCGGGTTATCGTTCTAAATTAATGGGTTCTGTTCATCAAGTTGAATTTTTAATTACACCTAAATACCAAGGGATAAAGGTTAATATTAAATTTGATGATGTTAAAGTATATCCTGAAGGCTTTGCTGCATTCATTAATTTGGTGATGGACAATCAATTAAATATTATTAATAAAGACTTAATAGATAAACGCATACTTATTCAAGATATTGGTGGTTTATCAACAGATATCGCTGTCATTAAAGATCGAAATGTGGATGATGATAAAGCTCAGGGCTTTAATTTAGGTGTGTCTGAATCTTTAGAAGCGATTAGAGAAGAAATAAGATCAAAACATGGTATAGAGCTTGATAGTCGCCGCGATGTCGTGGAGATTATTACAAGAAAAAACAATCGCAACCATATTATGGTTAAAGGTAGCCGCACAAGCGTTCATGACATTACAGATCGCATTCTTTTAGACTTAGCGAAGAAGCAATATCGTTTATTAAGAAACGTATGGCAAAAAAATTCGCAAACTGAGATATGCTATTTTGTTGGTGGTGGTTCCATCGTCCTAAAAGATTACCTCAAGACATTGAATAATAATTTAGATGGCTTTAACATCGACTTTTTTGAAGATGAAAAAGAAAGCATTTGGATGATGGCGAATGCCTATTATAAATTGGTTGCAGATTATGCAAGAAGAACAAACAAAGATAAGCAGGATAAGAAACCTGTTAAATCAAACTAGGTGAGTTTTGATGAAAAAACCAGCTTCTTCGGAATTGAAAAGGGGTCAGTCAATTTCATTCCGAATACCATCCGATACACCAGATTATTTACTAAAAGAGCTACAAAGATTAAAAACAACAGAGAGAAGAAATTTTTCTAGTAAGGTTGCAGAAATTGTCCTTGCGGGAGTCAATCAAAATAAGAGTAATGAGAGAGAAGCTATTACGATTCCACTTCCGAAACACTTAACAAAGGTTCAAAAGGATTGGCTAAAACATGAGCATTCTGAGGCACTACTCGGAAGTATTGTGTATCAGCTTATTTCCGACCCACTCAGAGCCACAGCATTATTAGCCTCTTTAAATAGTGGCTCAGCTAATATCGATGAAGCATTATATTTGCAAGAAGAATCAGGTGTTACCCCTGTTGATGAATGGCAGGAAACTGCTGCGGCGGAAGAACCTGCTGACGATGCGACGTTTGAAGATGAACTAGATAGTTTCGATTGGAATCAAGCGAAGAAAAACGAACTAGAAACACATAAGGAAGAAGCCGAAGAAGAAGATATTGATGATTTATTAGGTGGTTTTTTGTCACATATGAATAAATAGCAGAAAGGTTGCCGACGTGGGCAACCTTTTTGTTATTTTTAAACCCATGTTGGGTGGGGCTGTGAGGACAAGTCTTTTATTTGGGAACAAGAGAGAGAATTGCGACTAAAAGGAGAGCTCCTTAAGAAATGAGTAGCAAAAAAGGAAGAATCGCGACTAAAAAGAGAGTACCCCAAGAAATGAGTAGCGAAAAAGGGAGAATCGCGACTAAAAGAAGAGCCCCTCAAGAAATGAGTAGCGAAAAAGGGAGAATCGCGACTAAAAAGAGAGCTTTCCAAGAAATAAGTAGCGAAAAGGGGAGAATCGCGACTAAAAGAAGAGCTCCTCAAGAAATGAGTAGCGAAAAGGGGAGAATCGCGACTAAAAGAAGAGCTCCTCAAGAAATGAGTAGCGAAAAAGGGGAGAATCGCGACTAAAAAGAGAGTACCCCAAGAAATGAGTAGCGAAAAAGGAAGAATCGCGACTAAAAGAAGAGCTCCTCCAGAAATAAACAAAGTAAAAAGGAGTGTACCGCAAGTCTGGGTAACTAAAAAGTTAAAAATCAAATCGCTCGAAAACAATTTAAAGAATATTAGCACTTATCAACAGTTGTCCACAATAAAAAGTGGATAACTTAAAAAGGTGAAATTGACTCAAAGGAAGAAGTTATTTATATCACAGGAAAAAGCTATTAAACCAAGCGTTTGTTCGTATGTGTATAACCCTGTGAATATATATAATTTATCCACAAGTTAATTTATTTGTTGTGGATAATAAGTTTTTGTTGCCCTTTTTCATTTTTTTTCATCCGTTTGGAAACAATACGAAGATGAAAATGAGGAGGGATGAGGAGTATGAAATACGAATGCATCATTATTGGTGGTGGAATCGCAGGGTTACAGGCAGCGATTCAATTAGGTCGTTATAAACACCGAGTGTTAGTGCTAGATGATAATCAAGGTCGATCGTCAATTTGTCAAAGTTATCATAATATATTAGGTTATCCTAATGGCGTAAGCGGCCCTTATCTTAGGGAAATCGGAAGAGCGCATGGAGAGAAATATGGTGTTCATTATCAAGATGAACGAGTGGTAGACATTGTATACGAGGAAGAGGAGTTCATTATTTACACAAGAAGTAATAAGCAATATAGAGGCATGCGGTTATTACTTGCCACAGGAATCATGGACCATATTCCCCCTTATGAATCGCTCGGCCCATGTCTAGGTTTGACTGTGTACGTGTGTCCAGACTGTGATGGGTATGAGGTGAAGGATAAAACAACGGTTGTGATGGGTTCTGGAAACACGGGTGCTAATATGGCATTGACGCTTGCTTATTGGACGAATTCAATAATATTCGTTAATGATGAGAAAAAAGAAGTTTATCCACAAACTTATCAACAGTTAGAGAAATTAGGAATCGAAGTGATTGAAGAGAAAATAGCCGAAGTATTGGCAGATGGCTCATCGTTTCGGGGAGTTCGATTGGAATCTGGGCAGATTGTAGAAGGTGAGAGGGGTTTTATTGCTTATGGAGGGAATCATGTAAAATCAGACTTAGCAGCAAAATTAGGAGTAGAACGTTTAGGTAATCAGCATATTATAACGGATGGGCGCTCGAAAATGACGAATGTCCCTCATGTTTGGGCTGCTGGTGATGTTGTGGCTCATTCAGAACAAGTGACAATTGCTATGGGTGAAGGCTCTCAGGCGGCCATATGGATTCATAAATCATTAATTAATCGTTAGTAGAAGGTGAGGAATGGGATGTGACTTGGTGGAAAAACGCAATTGCCTATCAAATCTATCCGCGAAGCTTTCAAGATTCAAATGGGGACGGCATTGGGGATATACAAGGCATTATTCAACGCCTATCATATTTAAAAGAACTTGGGATTGATTTGATTTGGATTTGTCCGATATATCAGTCTCCTAACGATGATAACGGCTATGACATTTCAAATTATCAAGCAATTCTAGCTGAATACGGGACAATGAATGACTTTGATCAATTATTAGAAGAAGTGCATCAAAGAGGTATGCGACTAATTATTGATCTTGTTTTAAACCATACAAGTGATGAGCATGCATGGTTTATAGAGTCGAAAGTTAGCAAGGAATCGAAAAAGCGAGATTGGTATATTTGGAGAAAAGGAAAAGATGGGCAAGAGCCGAATAACTGGGCCAGTATATTTGGTGGTTCTGCATGGACATTTGATGAAGAAACGGATGAATATTATTTGCATATATTCTCTAAAAAACAACCAGATTTAAACTGGGAAAATCAAGCGGTGCGTCATGCACTATACGATACAGTCAATTGGTGGCTAGAAAAAGGAGTAGACGGCTTTAGAATTGATGCGATTAGTCATATCAAGAAAAGCCCAGGATTACCAGACATCCCTCCAACTAATCAAGAGACATATGTTCCTTCTTTCTCGAAGCATATGAATCAACCTGGAATACATGATTGGCTTTTAGAATTAAAAAAAGAAACGTATGGGAAGTACCCAGTCGTTACGGTTGGGGAGGCAAATGGGGTTAGTGCAGAGGAGTCTCTTCTTTGGGTTGGTAAAGATCAAGGAAAAATGGATATGGTCTTTCAATTTGAGCATCTTGGTTTATGGGATGCAGAAGAAAACCCAATCCTGGATATCATTGCTCTGAAAAAAGTATTAACAAAATGGCAAGTCGCGCTAGCTTCAGACGGTTGGAATGCTCTATTTCTCGAAAATCATGATAAGCCGAGAATTGTTTCAACTTGGGGAAATGATAAAGATTATTGGTATGAAAGCGCCACAGCCTTAGCATGTATGTACTTCTTTATGAAAGGTACACCTTTTATTTATCAAGGCCAAGAAATAGGCATGACGAATGTGCACTTCGAAGGGATGTCCTCCTATTATGATATCCTCACTCATCATCTATATAAGGACAAACAACAGAAAGGCTGGCCACACAAAGAGATTATGAAACTCATCTGGGCTTCTTCTCGTGATAATAGCCGTACACCTATGCAGTGGAGTTCTGATTCAAACGCAGGCTTTACAGAGGGCAAACCATGGATGGAGACAAATGAAAATTATACTAAAATCAATGTTACTCTCCAAAAAAATTCAAATCATTCTGTATTGCAATTTTACAAAGAGATGATTACTTTAAGGAAAACTCACGCTACTTTTATTGAGGGTGAATATAATCTTCTTTTTCCAAATCATAAACAGATTTTTGCTTATACAAGAGAAGATGAAGAACAGAGGTTTCTGGTTATAGTAAACCTGTCTGAGTGTAACGTAACTTTAAATTTAAATCACCAACTTGTCAGGGATAGTTCAAAGCTATTATTATGGAACTATCAAGCACAAGGCGATATATCGCTATCTAAGAAAATGGAACTCCGTCCATATGAAGCTAGAGTTTATCGAACATAAGCAAATATAAATATATATTTTTTCGTTATTTCTAGGAGATGTAGATGAATGGCAAAAGGAAAAACAAATGCGATGCGGTTATTAGATCAGTCGAAAGTAAGCTATGAGATCATGACTTATGATGTCGCGGATGGAAAAATAGATGGTCTTTCGGTGGCAGAAAAAACGGGGAAATCAGGTCAAACGGTTTTTAAAACATTAGTGACAGTCGGTGCAAGTAAACAAAACTATGTCTTTGTTATTCCAGTCGATAAGGAACTGGATATGAAAAAGGCTGCTAAGGCGTCAGGTGAGAAGAAAATTGAAATGATCCATGTGAAAGATATTCAGAAGATTACCGGCTATATTCGTGGAGGTTGTTCACCAATTGGTATGAAAAAACAATATCCTACTATTATCGATGCATCAGCAAAGGATTTGAAAAGTATGATTGTTAGTGGGGGTAAATTAGGTACTCAGATAGAATTAACGTTGCAAGACCTCATTAAAATGACAAGTGCAGAATTATACGAGATCGCTCAATAAAATACCAAATGCCTCAGAAGATGTTACTGCAGGCATTTTTTTGTTTTCTGGATAGGGATTATAGTAATTTCTAAAGAGGTGTGAGTCCAAATAGTCACTTTTCACATAAGATGTGCATGAGGTGATTAATATGAGTCATTTTAACGTACATGAACCAAAAGGTATTAAAGGGAAACTGTTAAAAAATATGGATATAGGTACATTCCAGCAAACGCCCCCTTCTTATAAACCGCCAAAAAAAATGCCCAATCTACCTGAAGAACAACCTGAATTCATTTTGAAACAAATTTGTGTGAAAGGATTATATCGTATTCACTGTATGGCGCTTAAAAATGGAGAACAACTTTGGTTTTGTCCAACCTTCGTAAAGGGGCAAACGTTGTATGGTTGGAGGTTTTATCATAACCGATGGATCTTTTTAGTTATACATCTATCAAAAGTTCAATCTATTCAATGTATATAAAAACGCCACCTGTTAGGAATGACAGGTGGCGAATAAAATTATTTCCCGAGAAAGAATAACGGGGTTAAAAAATAAAATGAGCAACCAATGTAATAACTGGTAAAGCAATAACTGTTCTAAGAATAAAAATTAATACTAAGTCAAAGAAAGATACAGGAATTTTAGAACCTAGTAGTAATCCACCAACTTCAGACATATAAATGAGCTGTGATACGGATAGAGCAGCGATGACAAACCGTGTCATTTCACTTTCTATTCCTGCCCCCATGACAGAAGGTAAAAACATATCTGCAAACCCAACGAATAATGTTTCAGATGCGGCAGCAGCTTCAGGTAGTCCTAAAAGCTCTAAAATAGGAATAAATGGCATTCCTATCCAAGTGAAGATAGGCGTATATTCAGCTAAAATTAACGCGAGTGTGCCGAGGGCCATAACAATTGGTGCAACACCCATCCACATATCTAAAATATTTTTAAAGCCATCGGTGAAGAAAGCCTTAACATCTTTATTTTTCTTTGCTCTATTAATCGCAGAATCAATACCCCAAGTAAAAGAATTATAGCCTTTAGGAATGTCCTCATCTGCTTCTTTTGCTTTCTCTTTATAATAAGTATCCGCTTTTCTTGAAAGTGGTGGGATACGAGGCATAATGAATGCTGCAATGATCCCTGTTGCTAGTATGGTTAAGTAGAAAGGAATAAAGTAATCCCCTAAGCCAACTTGAGAAATAACAACAAGACTGAAAGTGATAGACACAACAGAAAAAGTAGTTCCAATAATAGCCGCTTCTTTTTTTGTATAAAAGCCTTCTTCGTATTGCTTGCTTGTTAAAAGCACTCCGATTGTACCATCTCCAATCCAAGAGGCAACACAGTCGACTGCTGAACGACCTGGTAGTTTGAAAAGTGGTCTCATTACCTTGGTAAGTAAAGAACCAAATAACTCTAGTAGACCGAAATTGACTAATAACGGCAAAAGTAAGCCGGCAAATAAAAATACACTAAATAAAACGGGCAATAGATCAAATAATAAAAGTCCACCAGTAGCTGTAGACCAAACTGCTTCAACTCCCCATTGAAGATATGTTAGAACAGCAAATACAGCCCCGATGAAGCGGACAATTACCCATCCATATGTGACATTGAATAGGTTATTTAAAAAGGGTGAGTTTTTGAATATAGCAGGAGAAATCTTGGCAATCAAAGTTCCTACTAAAGTAAGGACAATAATAACGACCATAATAAGTGGAATAGATCCATTTAATAAATCCTGTATCCAGCCGGATAATATAGCGATAGGAATTGTTACTTCCCCATCAATACTAATAGGAATCATAAAGAATAAGATACCTAGAATTGACGGAATGAGGAAGGTCAACATATCCGATAATTTATATTTACGCATCAGTTGATGTCTCCTTCTAATAAAAATAAGTCAGACTACATTTTAATTCATTCTATATTAATTGCCAACCTTATACTTAAAAATGGTAGAGATGTTATTCTATTGTCAATTTTAATAATTGTCAAACTAAAGGGGTGAGTCTTAGTAAAATTATGTTAAAATGTTTGCAGATGACGTGATTTTTAAAGAAGCAGGTGGGAAGTAGATGTTCAATTATCGATTGTATTGGACGTTTGCCAAAAAGTCTTTTCTACGTTCGGCTGTGTACCGATTTGATGTCTGGTCTAGACTCGGTTCTAATGTGATCTTTCTTTTAATGTGGGGTTCTATCTGGACAGCGTTATATGCGGGTAGAGAAGAGGCTGGTGGCGTCAGTTTTCAAGCAATGCTTACATATATTGTAGTAAGTCAATTTCTCTCAGGTGTAAACGGGGCTGGGACTCCTCTCTGGGAAATACAAGAGAAAGTGCGTACGGGTGATATTTCATTGGAATTAATGCGTCCTTTTGATGTGCCTTTACGTTATTTATTCGCAGACTTTGGTAGTGTGTTTTTCTATATGATTACTGCACTATTACCTTTGTATATTATATTATTTTTCTTCATGGACCTTTCATTACCTAACGATCCACTTATCTGGTTAGCTTTTTCATTTGCCGCTTTTATTGGGTTTTTAATTCGTTATTGTATTGAAATGGCCTTTGGATTATTAACTTTCTTTCTAGTAGAAACCGGCGGAGTTGAGGATATCTTTTATTTTGCGATGTCATTACTATCTGGTTCGGTTATTCCATTGTGGTTTTTCCCAGGTTGGCTCGCGAGCTTTGCCTCATACTTGCCCTTTCAAGGTATTTATTACATTCCAAATGCAATCTTTATAGGTGAGATTGCAGGATATCAAATCCTTACTTCTATTGGGGTTCAGTTGTTTTGGGTGGTCGTTACATATATCTTTTTAAGATTAGTATGGAATAAAGCATCGCAGAAGGTTGTTGTTCAAGGGGGATAAGTACATTCATGAGATATATTGATTTATATTTTAAACTTGTTGCTGCTGGTATAAGGGCCCAGCTGCAATACCGATTTGCCTTCTTTATGAGGATTGTAGGGATGCTGACCTCGTATGCAGGAACGGCGATAACAATGTGGGTAATGCTCTATCAGTTTCAGGAGTTAGGTACATGGAATTTTTATGAGATGTTATTTTTATTTGCGATAGCTGTGCTTTCTTGGGGATTTTGCATTATTTTATTTTTCCATTTTCGTAGTCTTGATACATACATTTTGAACGGTACATTTGATCGTTTCTTAGTGCGGCCGATTAATCCTTTTTTTCACTTTATGGCGATGAAATTTGATGTGGCATCCTTTGGACAGTTTATTTTTAGTATCTTTATTTTTATTTGGGTAAGTGTAGAATTGCACATTCATTGGACCATTGCTAATGTCCTATTTTTATTAGCTGCAGTGATTGGTGGAGTCCTTATACAAGGTGGCTTGCTCGTGATTATCTCAGCTTTTGCTTTTTGGACAACGAAATCGGAGCAATTTTATTGGGTAGTGATGTATCCGGCAAGAAACTTAACGAATTACCCATTAGTCATTTATCCAAAAATGGTGCAATGGTTTACAGCGTTTGTTGTTCCTTTTGGTTTTGTGAATTATTTTCCTGCAAGCGTTATCTTGGGTAAAGAAACGCCATACTTCCCAGAGAATATTGGTTATTTTTCACCATTAGTTGGTATTGTTTTCTTCATTATTGCCTATTACATTTGGATGCTAGGACTTAGCCGTTATAAGAGTACGGGCTCATAAAGAGTAGTAAAGGTTGGCAGTCATAAACAGAGTGGAGGGTAAAGAATGGCTATCATAGAAGTAGATCAGTTGATGAAAGAATTTAAAGTTGCGAAACGTGAGACCGGCTTTCTTGGTGCCATGAAAAGTCTGGTAAAACGTGAATTTTATACGAAGCATGCGGTAAAGGATGTAAGTTTCACTGTGGATAAAGGAGAAATGGTCGGCTATATCGGACCTAACGGTGCAGGGAAATCAACAACGATTAAAATGTTAACTGGAATTCTTGTACCTAGTGCGGGCACGGTTAAAGTAAATGGCATTGTTCCTTATGAAAACCGCCAAGCAAATGCAAAAAATATTGGTGTTGTCTTTGGGCAAAGAACGCAATTATGGTGGGATTTACCAACGATTGAATCATTCGAATTATTAAAGGAAATTTATCAAGTTTCACATAGCCGCTATAAAGAAAATATGGATACATTTACGGAAATTCTTGGGTTAGATGAGTTCATCAATACGCCAGTCAGGCAACTCTCTCTAGGTCAAAGAATGCGTGCTGACATTGCCGCTTCCTTACTGCATGATCCTCCCATTTTATTCTTAGATGAACCAACGATTGGGTTAGACGTAGTGGCGAAAGAACGCATGCGGACATTTATAAAAGAAATCAATAAAGAACGCGATATTACAGTTATTTTAACCACCCATGATATGGAAGATATCGAGCAACTTTGTAAGAGGATGGTATTAATTGATCACGGGCAGAAAGTGTATGATGGAGAAATGGCAGTAGTGAAAAATCGATTTGGGAAAATCCGTACTCTTGTAGTAGATCTAGAAGAACATTCTAAGCCATTGACGCTTGAAAAAGCAGAAGTGTTTAAAGTAGAAGCAGGTAAGTATTGGATACGCTTTAATCGAGAAGATATATCTGCTTCGGGTGTTATCACACAAATTACACAAACACATAATATAAAAGATTTAACTGTCGAAGAGCCTGAAATTGAATCAATTATTAGTCGTATTTATCAAGAAGGCTTTGACGGTGTTGAGCAACCTATTCCTGTTAAAAGTAGGTCATAAAAGAAGCTGAGTAGAGGTATATGCCTCTCTCTCAGCTTAAGTTTGACTGATATTTAATTGCTTTGTAGCGAGTTGTACGTATAAAGGGTGAGATTGCATCAATTCATCGTGTGTCCCTTTTCCTGTGATTTTTCCATTTTCAAGAACAATAATTTGGTCGGCATCAATGATAGTTGACAGTCTGTGTGCAATGACGAGTGTTGTTCGGCCTTTCATTAAATTTTGGAGAGCTGATTGTACGAGTTGTTCGGATGAACTATCAAGATTCGATGTGGCTTCATCTAATAAAAGGATTTTTGGATCACGAATAATGGCTCTAGCAATGGCAATGCGTTGGCGTTGTCCACCAGAGAGTTTAATTCCTCGCTCACCTACATCAGTGTTTAAACCATTTGGCAATCTCTCTATAAACTCTGCTGCATGAGCTTGTGTAGTTGCTTGCAGTAATTCCTCTTCACTAATTTCTCTTTTCGTGCCATATGTTAAGTTTTCTCGAATCGTGCCAGACATCAGCGGGCTCTCCTGAGAAACATAACCAATTTGTTCCCGCCAATTTTCAAGAGCATACTCCTCTGCTGGCTTACCATTTAATAGAATAAGGCCGCCATTAGGTCCATAAAAGCGTTCGAGCAGAGCGAATAGGGTCGTTTTACCGCTACCGCTTGGACCGACAAATGCCGTTGTTTTTCCAGCTGGAATGTGTAAATTGATATCTTTAATAATCTGGTCATCTTTATATGAGAATTGGAGTTGGTTAAAAGTAATCTCCTCTGGATGGATTATCCCTTTTGTTCCTTCATTCATATTCTCGGTAGGTGTATTCAACATATCCTGAATTCTTTCTGTTGCACCCATTGCTTTTTGATAAGCAGTAAAGAAGGAAGCCATTTGGGTAAATGGAACAACAATCTGGAACATATAAATAATAATAGCTACTAATGAACCAGCAGATAATTCCCCTGAAGCGACTCGTACGCCGCCATATCCAATTAGGACCACAAGAACAAACATCATAATAAAGGTCATAAATGGTGAGACGACAGCTTGGATTTTTGCTTCCTTTAAACCAAATTGGAATAAGCGCTGAATGTTTTTATTCCCTTTTTCAATCTCCGTTTTTTCAGCTTGATAAGCCTTCACAAGTCGAATATCTGATAAGACCCGACCAAGGTTGCTTGAAAAGTCAGCCATTTGATCTTGGGTAGATAAAGAGACTTTATATATTTTTTGCCCGAGCGGCATGATTATAAGAACGGCTAATGGAACAGCAATAAGCATGATGAGTGTCATTCGCCAGTCAATCATTAGTAGAATAATAATTGCCCCAATGATTGAAATCATTCCCGTTATAAACGTAATAATATGTTGTGTAATCAAAGTTTTTACTATATTTGTATCTTGTGTGATTCGGCTCATTGTTTCTCCTGATTGATGCTTATCAAAGAAAGGAATTGGGAGATGGATGGAATGTTCCCATAGTTTCCTTCGTAAAGAGGCAACCATTCTCTCTCCAATATAAGTCATTAAATAAAAGGAAAAACCTGAGGCAATTGTTTGGATAATGAACGCGCCTCCTAATAATGCAATGAGCGAAAGTTCAAGGCGAGATGTAGCTAACTGGTCGACCATATTAGCTGTGAATAACGGAACGACCAATCCTGCTGCGGTTTCAAGTAGGCTGAGTAGCAAAGCAACAATTATGATCCACTTTGGTACATTTGCGCCTTTTAATAATGACCACAGACTAGTCGTTTTCTTTTTTGTCTTCAATTTTTTCCATTCCTTTCTTTTCTAGATAAATGGAGATAGCTTGGGCAAGCCATTCTTCTTCTTCCACTGTAAATGGAGAGGGGAAAAGAACAGGAGCTTCGGCGAGATGGCGATCAATATCGTCATTTATTTCTGTTATGCGGAGAATGATTTCCTCTATATTGGGATAAAGGTCATAGAGGATATCCCAAATGGCTGCAACCACTGATTGGACATGCTCATCATTATGATCGGTGCCCACCAACTTTTTTATGTTTGCAAATTCTTTAGCGACTCGTTTGTTTAATTGTTGTTGTTTTTCATCAGAAATATTGTAGATATCTTGAATCATATGCTCAGGGATAAAATTCCTCATCCATTCTTTATGCTCCGCTTCCATTTGAATGGAGTTAATGAGCATAATGAAAATATTAGGATCAACTGTTTGATTTTCTTCTAAAATAGAAAGAGCATGGTCTAATGTTTTAATCATGTGATTTATTTGCTGTCTTTTGATAACGAGCTCTTCTCGTTGAAACGAAAGAGATTGTTGCAGATCCCACTCATTGTTGTTGAGAAGCTTCTGTATTTTATTTAATGGATAACCTAAATATTTTAAAGTAACAATCTTTTGAACTGTTAATATTTCATTTGTAGAATAATATCTATCACCTGTTTTGCTAGTGCGTGCGGGCTTTAATAAGCCAATCTCATCATAATAATGCAATGTACGAATGGTCGTATTTGTTTTCTTAGCAAACTCTCCAATACGGTAATAATCATTTGTCATAAGAGCCCTCCTTATGTAGTATTATAAAACCTCACGTTACGTTAGATACAATGGTAAAATAAAAAACTTATTCGATGTTGCTCAACACAATAAACGGTCGAATTTATTGGGTCCTTTCTCCTCGCTTATTGGAGAATTAAATGTAAGAAACGGTAGATGAGTTGTTAAACACATCTTTTGGTCTAATAAATATCCTATAGGTGATGACTAGCAGAGGATAAGTGTGCAGAAGTTATGTAGATGCAAGTGGCAGCAAAAAGAGGCGATGTTGAGCGTAAAAGGGAATGCACCAATAGGTGAAATAGACTTTAGACAAATGATAATTTTACTATGGGGATTAACCAATCTAATTATCACACAGTCTGAAGCGATTTACATCACGAATTACTTCAGACTGGTGCATAAATCCTACTTAGTACTTTTCGTAAATTTGTTCGTTTATAATAGTAAGAAACCTAACGAAATAATGATTCCACTAGCAATTAATGTAAGTACACAAAAGCCCATAATATCTTTTGCTTTTAGACCTGCGATGGCAAGAGCGGGTAAAGCCCAAAAAGGCTGTATTAAGTTCGTCCAAGCATCTCCCCATGCTACCGCCATTGCGATTTTAGGAATGGAAACATCCAATGCGATCGCTGCGTCTAACATAACAGGAGCTTGCACAGCCCATTGACCTCCACCAGATGGTACAAAAATATTGACAAGACCTGCACTCAGGAAAGTAAATAATGGTAAAGTATGTTCATTAGCAATGGAAACAAATCCATTGGATATAACAGCCGCTAGGCCGGAAGCTGTCATCATACCAATAATTCCTGCATAGAACGGAAATTGAATAATAATGCCACTGCCACCTTTAACAGCATTCGTAACTGCCTGCAAAAAGTGACGAGGGGTACGATGAAAGAGAATACCAAGAAATAAAAAAAGAAAGTTTACAATATCTAAATTTAGGGCAAAACCATTAGTAACAAAATAATAAAATAAGAAGATTAATCCCATCACGCCAATAAGTAACGAGAGTATTTGGCTATTCTCTAATTTCTCTGCTGGTGTCATGGAATCTCTTTCTAATGTCGCTGCAGGTAAATCTTCTTTTAATAACGCTGGATCAACCGTAACAGTATCATCTTTAGCTGGAAGCATGATACGATTGACAATAGGTAAAACAATAAAAAGTCCGATAGTGATAATCAAGTTAAATGATGAAAAGATGGTTTCGCTTGTTGGAATAATCCCAATCAAATCTTCGGAAAAATGACCTGGAGTGGCAATTGTTAGCGGTGTTGATCCTGAAATACCACCATGCCATATAACAAAGCCTGAGTAAGCGCTTGCAATTAATAGCCTGTAGTCGACTCCTTTTACA
This sequence comes from Cytobacillus sp. FSL M8-0252, assembly GCF_038007345.1. Classification (NCBI taxonomy): domain Bacteria; kingdom Bacillati; phylum Bacillota; class Bacilli; order Caryophanales; family Bacillaceae; genus Cytobacillus; species Cytobacillus sp. FSL M8-0252. Next base: position 4,551,520 of record NZ_JBBOWZ010000001.1, on the reverse strand, counting down.
TGACGCGCTAACTCTTTGGCAAATAAAGCACCAATGACTAATCCAAATCCCCAGTTAATCCAACTAGCAAGTAAAGATATGATTGTTACAATAATAACAGCTTGCCCAGGTGTTTTTGCTTTTGAAGCTAATGCACTCAGTCCAGCTTTGAATATAGCGCTGCTTGCTAATACATGACCGGTAATTAATACTAGCACCATTTGCATAGCAAAAGATAATAATCCCCAGAATCCTTCACCCCAGAATTGGACCATTTGATATGGACCACTATCAGTAAATATGAGTCCAAGTGCAAACACTAAAAATGTTAAAATGATAACAAATAGAAATGGGTCTGGTAAGTATCTTTGCATTAAACGATTAAAAAAGCTAACAATTATTTTCATCTATCATTCCCCCTTTTGATAGAATTTTATCATATGATTCTGAAAATTATTACTTTAATATAACAAGATTTTAAAAAAAGAAAGGATGTAGATTTAGTGAAGAAACTGACTATTTTATTTGTTGCAAGTTTCCTACTTATTCTTATGGGTTGTAATTCTAACAATGAAATGGATGAAGAACCAGAATCGGTAGATGTATCGAATCAGCAAAAGTTAGAAGTGGTGGCAGAAGACCTTGATATCCCTTGGTCAATTAATAAGCGCGATGATGTATTCTATTTATCCGAAAGAACAGGTACAATTGCTAAAATTGAAGGGGGAGAATTAACTCGTCAACCCGTAGAATTAGAGAAATCATTATCAACGGCACAAGAAGCAGGATTACTTGGGTTTGTTTTAATTGATGATGGTACAAAAGGGATTGCATATTATACATACGAGCTCGATGGTCAACCGTTAAATCGTGTTGTCACATTATCATTGGATGATCAAAAACAGGTGTGGGTGGAAACGGATTTACTTTTAGATGAAATTCCGAGTGGTGCTTTTCATCATGGGGGTAGGCTAGCGATTGGTCCAGATGATAAATTATATGTCACTACAGGAGATGCGACAGAACCTGAACTTGCACAAGATCAAAATTCGTTAGCAGGAAAGATTTTAAGGATGAATAAAGATGGCAGTATTCCAGAAGATAATCCTTCAAAAGAATCTTATCTTTATAGCTATGGTCATCGTAATCCTCAAGGTTTGGCATGGACAGATGAAGGAGAAATGTACGCAAGTGAACATGGTCCAACAGCAAATGATGAAATTAATAAAATAACCGCACATGGGAATTATGGTTGGCCTGAAATTACGGGTACAGAGGAAAAAGAAGGGATGATTACCCCACTCGTCACCTCAGGAGATGACACAACCTGGGCACCATCAGGTATTGCTTATGCAGATAATAATCTTTATATAGCAAGTTTAAGAGGTACCGCAGTCATGCAGTTAAATTTAGAGACAAATGAAATGTCTATTTTAGTAAGTGACGTAGGTAGAGTAAGAGATGTTTATGTCGATGGGGATCATCTGTATTTTATCAGTAATAATACAGACGGCCGCGGCAATCCGGCAGAACAGGATGATCGGTTATATCGATTAAAAATCAGATAAGTAGCAAAACGATAAGTGAACAGCAGTTAATCTTCTATTCGTCTAAGATGACAGCGACCCCAACTTTATGGTAAGAATGAATGTAGATAGTTAACGAATGGAGTTGTAGAAAACATAATGTCTGACTTTCGCACAACCGTAATTATTCATAAACCAGTTGAAGAAGTTTTTTCCTATATGGTCGATATAGATAATATTCATGAGATCATGCCACTTGTAGTAAAGAGAGAAAAGATCAATGATGGGCCATTAGCTGTTGGTACAAAACTGAGAGAAACAAGAAGAGTTCGTGCTTCCGATATCACATCTGAAATCGAAGTATTAGCATATGAAACAAATAAAGTATTTGCAACGCGTTCCAATTCCAACGGTTTAATCGCAGAATACTATTATCGTTTTGATGAAGTGGATGAAGGTACACAGGTTGATTTAGAAGCTAATATTAAAACAACAGGATTTAAAATGAAGCTTCTGCGTAAATTTTTAGTGAACATGGTACATCGTGAAGATGGCTATCAATTAACGAATTTAAAAAATATGCTTGAAGGTACGAAAGAAATATCTGATGAAGATGTCTCCAAAGAAGGCGAACAGATAGAAGAAAGACCTGAAGAAAATCAAACAAAATAAGCTTTTAATAGAAAACAGAACTTCCAACGGTATATGGAGGTTCTGTTTTTTTAAAAAGTATTTATTCATCAAATTGATAGGTCCAAAAGCGTTCTTGGTTAATTCTAGCCATCACAGCAGGGTCCTGTTTCTTAAGGTTTTCTTCCATTTCCTTAATCATTAACTGTGTTTGTGAGACATGGGCTTTTAATGTATTCAATTTAATGTCAGCAACTTCTGTTACATCATGAACAACATCTGCCGCACCAATTTCTTCCTCACAATTGTTAGAAAAAGCGACGCAATATACCTTTGGACGTTTTTCTTTTGGAAGGTTTTTAACGGCATGAATAACTGCCGCTCCTGTTGCATCATGATCTGGATGCACTGCATAACCCGGGTAGAATGTTATGACCAAAGAGGGGTTTAATTCTTCTATGATTTCACCCATATGTTGTGCTAGTTTATCTTCTGGTTCAAATTCAACCGTTTTATCGCGATAACCAAGCATTCTCAAGTCAGTTATGCCCATCGCTTTAGCGGCATTTTGAAGCTCTTGTTTTCGAATATGTGGCAATGATTCTCTTGTCGCAAAAGGGGGATCGCCCATATTTCTACCCATTTCACCCAGTGTTAAGCATGCGTAAGTTACAGGTGTGCCATTTTGAATATGCTTGGCAATCGTACCAGAAACGCCAAATGCCTCATCATCTGGATGAGGAAAAATAACAAGTACTTGTCTTTCTTTTTCCATCATTCTTCCTCCTTCCGCTATTTATTCAAAGGGTGTTTCGCTAATTTCTAGAGAAACCGCTAGTTTACCTTTAAAATCATGACCAGCCATTAATAAGCGATCATGTTCATCTATTTCATAATGGGTAATGCCTTCCGCATACACCCAACCGATGTCAGTTTTTAACCCGATTCTGTAAGGTCCGTTTCCGGCGATTTTACTATGAATATATTTTAGTTTGGCATTACGAATATAGGCACCTGATGAAAAGAAAGTCTCATCAAAGTGTGAAGCGTAAGCACCGTTTGTTGTTTCAAGGTGGATATAAACGTCCTTATTTGCACGTTCATCCAAAGCCAGCTGTACTTGTTCTTTCATGACGATATCCAAATTCATTTCCCCCTTTCGAAAAGCATTTCTATATAATTTGTCAAAATGAGAATTAAGCTATCCATTTGATTCTTTTATTTTACTAAAAAAAAAGTGGTTTTGCATAATGTGTGACTCAGGGAGCAGCATGATTAGAAGAATTGATCAAGAAACAAAAAGGAGAATGCTCACTCGAGAGACATTCTCCTTAAAATGTTATTATTGTTCAACCTTCGTACGATCCGCACCAAAAGTACGGTAAGCACCGTGCATTGTTGGTCCAACATATTCATTTAGTTTGAATCCATGTGTAATGGCTGCAGTGATAAAATCTTTGGCTACATCGATTGCTTCTGTTACCGATTTGCCCTTTGCCAGTTCAGCAGTGATGGCACTTGAGAAAGTGCACCCTGCCCCATGGATGTAAGGCGTATTAATCAGTTCAGCCTGTAAGATTGTGAAATTTTCTCCATCAAATAAAAGGTCAATGGCTTTTTCAGATTGCAACTTACTGCCACCTTTAATGATGACATATTTTGGACCAAGTGCATGAATCTTTTCCGCCGCTTTTTTCATTTCTTCAATTGTTTTGATCGGTTTCACTTGTGCAAGTTGTGATGCTTCAAAAAGATTTGGTGTCACAACGGTTGCTAAAGGAACGAGTACCTCACGAAGGGCATCCGCTGTTTCAGGATGTAGTACTTCATCTTCGCCTTTACATACCATTACTGGATCAATAACTGCAGGAACGCCACTCTCTTTAATTGTTTTGGCAGCTGTTTCAATAATTTCCACTGAACCAAGCATACCTGTTTTCATTGCATCTATGCCAACAGAAAGGATGGTTTCAATTTGAGCCTCTAATGTACTAATTTCAATTGGAAAAACATTATGATGCCAGTCGTTTTTAGGGTCCATTGTTACAATAGTAGTAAGTGCTGACATTCCGTACACACCAAGCTCTTGAAAAGTTTTCAAATCAGCTTGAATCCCCGCACCACCACTAGAATCTGATCCAGCTATAGTTAAGACTTTTTTCATAGTCATCTGACGTTTCCTCCCTGGAGTGATAGATTAGACATGCATTTTATCATCATTATAACAATTATTTTAAAAATGTATATGGTCTCTATTTTAATATAGTGAATCTGGTTATATTTTATTTATAATTGGTTGATTTTTATCAATTCGCTCGTAAAACATAATACCGTTTAGATGATCGATCTCATGTTGCATAAGAATAGAGGCAAATCCTTTAAAAGAGAGTGTGACTTCCTCACCTTTTTCATTATACGCTCTAACTTTAATTTTTTCATAACGTGGCACTTGGCCGAATACTTCACGATTAACTGATAAGCAGCCTTCTCCTTCTGGAATACAAATAATATTTGTTGAATGACTGATAATCTTCGGGTTAATCAATTGGTATTCATATGATTGCCCTTTTTCATCTTCATATTTAGCAGCGAACATTCGTTTAGCAATGCCGATTTGATTGGCTGATAAGCCAGTGCCAGGGCGTAATTTGTATTTCTTAGCTAATTTCTCATCCTGACTATTTCGTAAGTATACGAGCATCGCTTGTAGCTCCGCTAAATCTTCCTCAGTTGCCGGTAACCTTAAATCCTCTATTGGTTGATGAAGAATCTCATGCTTTTCATCGACAAAATCTTTCATGGTAATTATCGTATCTTTAGAAATTTTCCTCATAGTTAAAAACCTCTTCTACATTTGTCTGTAATGACCTTGCAATTTTGAAGGCGAGCGCTAAAGTTGGGTCATATTTATCGTTTTCAATACAATTAATGGTCTGCCTACTAACGTTGCATTCCTTTGCTAATGCCTCTTGTGTTAAGCGTAGCTGTATTCTTAGCGGTTTTATCCGGTTTTTCAAATCGTAGTCCTGCCTCTCCTGTCAAAGGTTTTGGACATTGTTTAAATTAACAAACATTTTCCCGTTTGTCTATCTTTCAGTTTTATCCATTGCATAGCCGCCGGAAAATCGCTTTAATGGTATATATAGACGTGAATGGTGAAAAAGGTGGTAGTATGCAGAGTACCGGAATTATTTTAGCGGGTGGTAAGTCGAGTAGAATGGGGGAAAATAAAGCTTTGTTAGCGGTGAATGGGGAAACAGTAATCGAACGCCTAGTAAGGGAGTTGCAATCCGTAACGAATGATATTCTTATTGTAACAAATACACCAGAAGATTATCATTTCCTCCCTGTTAAAAAGGTAAGTGATCGCTACCCTAATAAAGGTCCGTTAGCTGGAATTGAGTCTGGCCTATATCATTCTACAAATGATGAAAATATTATTGTTGCTTGTGATATGCCCTTTGTTACGGCTGAAACAATGAAATGGCTTTTAAACCATCTCGAAGGCTATTCAGCAGTTATTCCTGAAGTGAATGGTCAAATTCATCCACTTCTTGCTGTCTACCATAAGAGAGTAAGGGAAATAGTAGAGAAATGTTTAGAGGCAAATGATTTGAAGCTACAGTTATTCTTAAATCAGTTAAAGGTAAAAAAAGTAACAGAAGAAGATGTAACTCGGCATCGTCTAGTTAATTTTGAACAAAGCTTCTTCAATATGAATGACCCGAGTGATTGGAGGAAAGCAATACAAATTTCTAGTAAGAATTGATAAAATAGAACTTAGATGCGAGGTGTTAAAATGAAGTTTGGAATTTCAAAAGAGCCAATCAATATACAAGAAGTAATTGATCATGTCGTACAAAGAAACGCAGGCGCTATTACGACGTTTATTGGAACAGTAAGAGAATTAACTAAAGGTAAGAAGACTTTGTTTTTAATATATGAGGCATATGAAAGTATGGCTATAAAAAAGCTTGAGCAAATTGGCACGGAAATTAGGGAGCGATGGCAAGGAGCCGAAGTAGCAATAGTGCATAGAGTAGGTAAATTAGATATAACGGACGTTGCTGTTGTGATTGCTGTCTCGACACCTCATCGTGCTGATGCTTATGAAGCAAACCGATATGCCATTGAACGTATTAAAGAAATCGTACCCATTTGGAAAAAAGAACATTGGGAAGATGGACAAGAATGGATTGGCGACCAATTGGAAAAAGTATCTTATCCTGAAGGGAAACCGGAGGCGAAACATCTAGATGAATAATGTATTGTTTTTTGCTCATTTAAAGGATGAAGTTGGTGTGGAAAGTTTACAAATAGAGGCGAAAGGTAAGAGCGTATTAGCGTTAAAACAAGAAGTACATGAAACGTATGGTTTATCATCAATTGATAGTGTCATGACAGCGATCAACGAAGAGTTTGCTGAAGATGATGATGTGATTCAAGAAGGGGATACGATTGCCTTTATTCCGCCAGTTAGTGGAGGCTAATGTAATGAATGATAGATACTCAAGGCAATTATTATTTTCTCCCATTGGTGAAAAAGGGCAATCACTCATTGGGCGTAAGCATGTCTTAATGATAGGGGCGGGGGCACTTGGTTCTGGCAATGCTGAAGTGTTAGTTCGCTCGGGTGTAGGCAAGTTAACCATCATTGACCGCGACTACGTAGAAGCAAGTAATCTCCAAAGACAACAGCTTTATACGGAAGAGGATGTAAAAGAGAAGTTGCCTAAAGCTATTGCTGCTAAGAAGAGACTAATGGCGATTAATTCAGAAGTTGAAGTGGTGGCGATGGTAGCTGATGCTGTGCCGTCTTTGTTAGAAGATCTCGTTAGTGAAGTTGATTTAATTCTTGATGCGACAGATAATTTTGAAACGCGAATGCTCTTAAATGATATATCACAAAAACATCACATTCCATGGATTTATGGTGCATGTGTCGGCAGCTTTGGAATGAGTTTAACCATTATTCCTGGTGTGACACCCTGTCTGCATTGCTTGTTGAAGAAGATTCCTATTCAAGGTATGACCTGTGATACAGGTGGAATTATAGCTCCTGCTGTGCAAATGGTTATCGCTCATCAAACCGCAGAAGCACTCAAGATATTGGTAGGTGACTTAGATGCCATTCGCACGACTTTTACAAGCTTTGACATGTGGCGAAATCAATATTCGAATATAAAGGTTGCTAAAATAAAGGATACAGGTTGCTTATCATGTGGGGAGGCACCGACCTATCCGTTTCTCCAACAAGAAAACTTAACAAAGACGACTGTACTTTGTGGAAGAGATACGGTGCAAGTGAGGCCATCGACTGTCCAGCAATTAGACTTGCAAAGGCTATCTCAACAAATGAAGGTGTCGGGCTATGACACGAAAGGGAACCCGTACCTTTTGTCAATTGATCTGAAACCAGAAAGAGTTGTAATCTTCCAAGATGGTCGGGCACTCATCCACGGAACAAAAGACCTGGCACAAGCACGCTCCATCTACCAAAAATTATTAGGTTAATAAGAACCGCATCTTCTGTTTGAAGAGCGGTTTTTCTTGTTTGCTTTTAAGGAGCCAAAAACAAACAACATGGTGGGTGTTATTGCCGATATGAACATAACATATAAGAAGTCCAATAAGTAGAGTGGGGAAACGGGAAATCTCAACCAACGCAGGTTATTTTAGATCGAAAACTGAATTGAGTGTCGAGTTAAAGCGATTTGAAGTTCGGTCAGAAGCAAACACAGAAAGGAAACAAAACGAATCTGTACACCGTATATTATTACAATTCCATGTATACCGTCGGAGGTGGTATAAAAAAGATTGAATCATTGTCTCTCATATCGCTAACTGTGTAACGCTGTTTTCATAAAAAAATCATTAAATGAGACAACAGCGTAAATAGTATTTGATAATTTCTGTTTGATATGATAATTAAATATACAGGTTAATTTCATTTTTTACATAGTCAAAAGAGAAGGTGGTGTTTTTTTGGATCAGGTCGATAAGAAGATATTAGATTTATTAATTGAAAATGGTAGAATGTCTTATGTTGATATTGGTAAACAATTAGGTCTTTCCCGAGTAGCCGTAAGGGAAAGAGTGTCTAAACTTGTTGAAGATGGTGTGATTGAACAGTTTACAGTTGTGATTAATAGTGGCAAGGCAGGGAAAGAAGTTTCCGCTTTTTTTGAGATTGATTGTGAACCGAGTTCGTTAGTGAAAGTAGCCGAGGCGTTGGCGGAGAATGCAAGTGTTGCTAGTTGTTACCAAATGACCGGCCCCTCTACTTTACATACACATGTGTTAGTAGATAACTTTGATGCACTTGAGAGGTTTATTAACGAAGAATTATATGCCCTAGATGGCATTACGCGTGTGGAAAGTAACATATTGCTAAGAAGATTTAAAAGTCGTCGCGGGTTAAAATTGTAGTAACATTGCTTATTTTGTATCGAATGCAAGCTGCGATAATAACAATTAAGCCAATTGGAACTTCTGATTAGACATTCTGATAGATAGCGGAGGTAATTCCAAGTAGCACGTCCAACTTCGGAACAACCGAAAAGATAGCTGAACAGCACCAACCAATTTGTCCGTCTTCTGAAAAGAAAACCTCCTAACTTTGCTAGATTCCTGATCAACGAGATTTGATACCCTATTAAACTTAAATATTTTTTGAAAAACAGGTACTCGCCACTGGCGGGTCTTTTTTTTTGTGTGGGACAAGAAATTGGTAAATTACCTTTTGTTTTTGAAAACGCTTTACCTATCGATAACTAAAAGATAATAAATAATTATACTTAAGTTACATAATGAACATATTTGTCAAATAATGAAAACAAAAGGAAATTGAAATAAAAAATAATTTAAAAAAATGAAAAAATATATAGAATTTTGTATATTTATGTTTTATAATCATTTTTAAATTATTTTAAACATTTAGTAATTAAAAAAAGGAAAATGATTAACAAATGATTTCGAAGGAGGGGTGAAATTGGTCGGATTTATATTCAGAAGATTTTTTCAACTTGTGATTCTACTATTTGGTATTTCCTTTCTTGTATTCTCATCCATGTATTTGGCGCCTGGTGACCCGGCATCAATGATTGGAGGGCCAACAGCATCAAAAGAAGATGTGGAGGCGATAAGAGATAATCTTGGTTTAGATGACCCTTTTCTTACACAATATGGTCGCTATGTAGTAGATCTTGTACAAGGTGATTTAGGATATTCATATCAAAACCAACAGTCTGTAGCTGAGGCGATTGGGGTAAGGCTGCCAAATACGCTAAAGTTAGCAATTGCCAGTATGATTGTCGCCATTGTTATTGGTATTTTAACAGGGTTGATATCAGCTCTTAAACAAAATTCTTGGCTAGATGTAGGGTCAACAACCTTTGCTCTTGCGGGTATCTCTATACCGAACTTTTGGATGGGTGCTGTCCTTATCCTTATATTTTCCGTTAACTTACAACTACTCCCGGTCGGTGGGTTATCTTCACCATGGTATACCATTGAAGGGGTGAAGGAATTAATCTTACCTGCAATCACTTTAGGGACAGGGGCAGCTGCGATGATTGCTAGAATGACGAGATCATCTATGCTTGAAGTAGTAAGGGCAGATTATGTAAGAACAGCAAGAGCAAAAGGTGTAAAAGAACGCGAAGTTATATGGATTCATACATTAAAAAATGCGATGATTCCTGTTTTGACAGTGATTGGTGTGAACTTTGGTTCGCTATTAGGAGGGACCATTATCACTGAAAAAGTATTTGCGATTAATGGTGTAGGTAGGCTAATGATTGACGCCATAGCAGCTAGAGATTTTCCGATGGTACAAGGCTCTGTTCTTTTAGTAGCTACACTCTTTGTTGTTGTGAATTTAGTCGTTGATGTGGTTTATACATATATTGATCCAAGGATTAAATATCAGTAATGACGAAGGGAGGAAAAACTGATGCCAGAGGTTGTTCAGGCAACGAATAGTCCAGTAGCAGTAACACCGAAAAAGGATAATGAGTGGTTGTTAATTATAAAAAGGTTGCTACGAAATAAGTTAGCGGTTCTAGGGTTAATCATTATCATTCTTCAAATCGCCATGGCGTTGTTGGCACCTATTATTGCAACCCACGATCCCGTGAAGCAGGACCTATCAGCTAGTGAATTACCTGTATTTAGTGAGGGTCATTGGTTAGGCACAGACAATTATGGAAGAGATGTTTGGAGCCGAATTGTTTATGGCTCACAAATTTCTCTATTAGTAGGGATCGTAGCTGTAGTGCTCGGCCTTCTTGGTGGCGTTACGCTAGGTTTACTTGGTGGATATTACAAAAAATTAGATGGCATTATTATGAGATTTGTCGATTTATTATTTTCATTCCCAGGGATTTTACTTGCTATGCTCATTATTGCTGTACTCGGTACAAGTTTAGTAAATGTAGCTATCGCTATAAGTATTTGGTCGATACCTTCCTGTGCACGAATTGTGCGAGGGTCCGTTTTATCGATAAAGGAAAAAGAATATATTATGGCCATGAAATCGGTAGGTGCTTCAGATCTTCGTATTATGATTAAACATATATTACCAAATTGTTTTGCGCCTATTATAGTTTTTGCCACAATGCGAATGGCTACGGCTATTCTTTCAACAGCTGCATTAAGCTATTTAGGCTTAGGTGCACAACCACCTACCCCTGAATGGGGATCAATGATTTCGCAAGGACAGGCTTTTATGTGGTCATCTCCACATCTAACGATTGTACCTGGGATTGCCATCATGTTAACTGTATTTGCTTTTAATGTATTAGGGGATGGATTACGAGATGCCATTGATCCTAATATGAATGTATAAAATTTGGGGGGAATTAAGAATGAGGAAAAAGTTATTAGCAATACTAGCGGTATTCACATTAATGATTGTATCTGCTTGTTCAAGCGGTAATGAACCGGCAAGTGGGGAGGGTGAAGGGAACGGTAAAATCGATACATTTACATATGCTTCACTATCAGATGCAGTAGGGCTATCACCTATTATGACAAATGATAGTGCATCAGCTAATGTGACTGACCATGTGTATGAAAAGTTGTTTGATAGAAATACAGAAACAATGGAAATAGAACCTAAATTAGCTGAATCTTATGAAAATCCAGATGAGAACACTTGGCTGATTAAATTAAAAGAAGGAGTTAAGTTCCATGATGGAACAGACTTTAATGCAGAAGCTGTTAAATATACTTTTGATAAATTAAGAGATCCAGAGACAGCAGCCCCACGAGCTTCACTAATGGAGCCGGTTGAATCTATTAATGTGATTGACGATTACACAGTTGAAATCAAAACTAAATATCCATACGGTCCTTTTCTAGCGGCACTGTCACATTCTAATGCAGCCATTGTAAGCCCAACAGCTGATAAAGAGGGAGATTTAAATAAAGAGCCTGTCGGTACAGGGCCATTCAAATTTGCGAAATGGGTACCAGGGGATCAAGTCGTATTAGAAGCAAATGAAGACTATCGTGATGGCGCACCTGCGATTCAACAATTAATTTTTAAAGTTGTTCCAGAAATATCAACAGCAATCTCGATGTTACAAACAGGAGAAGTACAATTTATTGATAACCTTCCTATGGAACAGATTGAAAGAATTGAAAGTCTTAAGAATGTAACAGTTGAAAAGGTGGATGGGACACCAGAATACTATTTCACTGTGAATCATGGAAAAGAAGAATACCAAGATGCAAAATTACGTGAAGCTTTTGCTAGCGCGATTGACCGGGATGCTGTTGTTTCAAAAATGAATGGGTTAGGCATTCGCAGTGATAGTGTCATAGGGCCAAAAGTATTTGGGTACGTAGAATCTGCTGCTGAAGCAGGTACACCTTATGATTTAGAAAAGGCTAAAAGTTTAGTAGAGGAAAATGGATTTGGAGAGAAAACGTATAAGTTATTAACACCAAATAGAAGTAATTTCTTACTGATGGCTGAAATCGTTCAAGCGCAATTGTCAGAGGCCGGGTTTAACATCGAAATTGAGTCAATGGAATGGGCTTCATTCCTAGATACGGCAAGACAAGGGAACTTTGATTTAACCTTCTTAAGCTGGTCTAACTTAACGGCTGATGGCTCAGAATTATTTTATCCTAATTTCCACACTGATAATGTAGGTGCATCAAATAGAGCACAATATAGTAACGAAGCATTTGATCAATTAGTAGATGAATCGAGAACAACAACAGACCAAGATAAACGGTTAGAACTATTAGATCAAGCTAATCGCTTAATGTTAGATGACGATGCAGTCGTTATTATGTATCACTCCATCGTAACAGCTGCAATGGATCAATCTTATGAAGGTCTACTTTTAGAAGCAACTGGTAAATGGAATCTATCAGAAGTAACAAGAAAGTAGGTGCAACAATGGGAGAGGCTTTACTAGAAGTGAAAAATATGATTACAGAGTTTCGGACAGCAGACGGGTATTTACCTGCTGTCCGCGATGTTTCATTCTCGCTAAATAAGGGTGAGACATTATGTATTGTTGGCGAATCGGGCTGTGGTAAAAGTATAACTTCTCTCTCAATTATTGGATTGTTACCTAGTAACGGTAGAATTGCAAGTGGAGAAATTAAGTATGAGGGAGAGGCTATTCAAAGTCATACAGCTGAACAAATGAGACAGATTCGTGGCAACCAAATCTCGATGATATTTCAAGAACCGATGACAGCGCTGAATCCTGTATTAACGATAGGCTATCAGTTAAGAGAACCTCTAATAATTCATGAGAAATTATCTAAAAAAGAAGCCCATAAAAAGGGAATTGATCTTCTGAAAAGTGTGGGTATTCCTTATCCTGAGAAAAGAATGAGTCAATATCCACATGAATTAAGTGGAGGCATGCGTCAAAGGGTAATGATCGCGATTGCGTTGTCATGTAACCCCGGATTACTGATTGCAGATGAACCGACGACTGCGTTAGATGTGACGATTCAAGCGCAAATTCTAGATTTGATTAATGATTTAAAGCAAGAATATCATATGGGCGTAATCATGGTGACTCATGATATGGGTGTTGTTGCAGAAGTAGCTGACAGAGTAATGGTTATGTATGCAGGGAAAAAGGTAGAAGAAGGGACAGTAGAGGAGATTTTTAATCATCCAAAACATCCTTATACCGTTGGACTGTTAAATTCTGTACCAGATGTAGACAAACCTGACTTTGAACTTGAAGCTATTCCTGGTTCTTTACCTAGTTTAAATCAACAAATTCAAGGTTGCCGATTCCACGACCGTTGTAAATTTGCCATGGAAACATGTAAACAACAAGAGCCACCTGCCTTTGATTTGTCTCACTCTCATTCGGTGAGTTGCTGGCTTGAAGCAGAGGAGGTAACAAATCCATGAGTGTCGCAAATGATAATGGGAGAAAAAAGACCCTTCTTGAAATTAACCAGTTAAAGAAGTACTACCCAATCAAGGGTGGTTTGTTGCAAAGGGTACAATCTCATGTGAAAGCAGTAGAAAATGTTTCTTTTAAATTATATGAAGGTGAAAGTTTAGGTGTTGTAGGAGAGTCAGGGTGTGGAAAATCGACGTTAGGAAAAGCCATTCTAGGATTAGAAGAATTAACGGCCGGGACAGTTAAATTCAAAGAGACCGAAATACAATCATTAAGAAAAAAAGAAAAGCTTAAATTTGTGAAAGAAATGCAAATGATCTTCCAAGATCCCTTTGCTTCTTTAAATCCTAGACAAAAAATAGGTCCAGCTATAGCAGAGGTTTTTTCCATACATACATCTATGTCCAGTAAAGAAAAAAAGTTAGCGGTTTTAGATTTATTAAAAGAAGTAGGCTTAAAAGAAGAGCATTATGATCGTTTTCCTCATGAATTCAGTGGTGGACAAAGGCAGAGAATTGGGATTGCACGTGCCATCTGTTTAAATCCATCCTTTATCATTTGTGACGAGGCAGTATCTGCTCTCGACGTATCTGTCCAAGCACAGGTGTTAAAGTTATTGAAAACCTTACAGCAAAAGTATCAACTATCTTATATGTTTATTTCTCATGACTTAGGTGTTGTTCGTTATTTTTGCGATAGAGTACTAGTGATGTATTTAGGGAATACGGTTGAGGAGGGAAAGGTAGAGGATTTATATAATGCTCCTCTACATCCCTATACACAAGCATTACTTTCTGCTATTCCTAGACCCTCTATTGAAAAGAAACGAAATAGAATAAGATTACAAGGTGATTTACCGAATCCGGCAGATCCTCCTTCTGGTTGTCCCTTTCATACACGTTGCCCAATAGCGAGGACACAATGTATGGAAGAGAAGCCTCAATGGAGAGAGTACGGTGAGGAACATTATGCAGCTTGTCATTTTGCTGGGGAATCTATTTTTAAAGAAGCGAAGTGAAATTCCTTTGAAGAGCGAGGTGCTGTTAGCTAGCATCTCGTGTTTTTATTGTAGGTTAACATTTGTGTAAGAATAATCAAGATAATTAACATGTTGATTTTGGAGAATTTAAAATATATTAGATTTAAATCCTGTTATTATCATTAATTTTATTCTATAATCTGTAATGTGTAATATACATTACGTAAGTTAAAATTGATTTTATATTTACAAATGTAAAAGGAGAGGTTAATTTGGATTACTTACATCACCCATTCTCGGCAAAAAGACATACAGTGTTCGCTAAAAAAGGAATGGTAGCGACTTCACAGCCTTTAGCAGCACAAGCAGGTATTGAGATATTGCAAAAAGGGGGGAATGCGATTGATGCAGCGATTGCAACAGCTGCAGCATTAACAGTCGTTGAGCCAACTTCAAATGGAATCGGTGGAGATGCCTTTGCTCTCGTTTGGGTAAAAGATCAACTTCATGGATTAAATGCTTCTGGCCCTGCACCTCAATCCATTTCTGCTGATGAGGTTAAAAAGCGTGGATTCACAAAAATGCCAACATACGGTACCATCCCTGTTACTGTACCTGGGGTACCAGCCGCATGGGCAACGTTATCGAAACGGTTCGGTAAACTATCTTTACTTGAATCATTAAAGCCAGCGATTAGATATGCAGAAGAGGGCTATCCGCTGACACCGATTCTAGGGAAGTATTGGAAAAGGGCATATACGAAGTTTAAAGAAGAATTTACTGATGAGGCTTTCGAAGGATGGTTCGAAACGTTCGCACCGGGGGGAAGAGCACCAGAAATCGGTGAATTATGGCGTTCAGAAGGGCACGCTAAAACCCTTCAAGCAATTGGAGAGTCGGAAGGTCGCTCCTTTTATGAGGGTGAATTAGCGGAACAAATGGATGCTTTTATGAAGAAACATGAAGGTTTTTTAACAAAAGAAGATCTGTGTAAATATGAGCCTGAATGGGTAAATCCTATCTCTACTCAGTACAGAGGTTACGATGTATGGGAGATTCCTCCGAATGGTCAAGGAATGGTTGCGTTGATGGCACTTAATAATTTTGAGAGATTGTCAAAGCCACAATGGCAATCAGCCCAAACGCTTCATGAACAAATTGAATCGATGAAACTTGCCTTTACCGATGGAAAAGCATTTATTACAGAGGCAGCAGATATGCCTATTGAAACAGAAGAGTTACTTTCTAAGGAGTATGCGGATAAACGCAGTCAAACAATTTCGGATATCGCTTCCAATCCGGAACCTTATGAGTTGCCGAAAGGCGGTACAGTATATTTAGCTGCTGCAGATGAAGAAGGAAATATGATTTCTTATATTCAGAGTAATTACATGGGCTTTGGCTCAGGAATTGTGATCCCAGGTACGGGCATTAGTTTACAAAATAGAGGTCATGATTTCTCATTGGATGACAATCATCCGAATTATTTAAAAGGTGGCAAACGGACTTATCATACAATCATCCCTGGCTTCTTAACAAAAGATGGTAAGGCAGTTGGTCCTTTTGGTGTAATGGGCGGCTATATGCAACCACAAGGTCATTTCCAAGTAGTAACCAATACGGTCGACTATGCCTTAAATCCGCAAGCTGCACTAGATATGCCAAGATGGCAATGGATGAAAGAAAAATCTATTTTCGTAGAACCAGAGTTTCCTAATTATATAGTGCAAGAGTTAGAAAGAAGGGGTCATCAAGTTACAATTACACCGGATGGAGGAAGCTTTGGGCGTGGGCAAATCATTTGGCGTAATCCTGAGACTGGTGTATTAATGGGTGGAACTGAATCCCGTACGGATGGTACGATTGCCGCTTGGTAGCATCAGCGAAAGAAAAACAACGAGAAGAAGCTAAGCCTCAAACACGCCAAGGCTTACGTTTACAAAAAGAATTAATGATTGGGAACTTCCGTACTGGAATGTTAGGGTTTGGCGGTGGACCATCCTCTATACCACTATTCCAGCAAGAAGCAGTAAAGAAATACAAATGGATGACAGAAGAAGAGTTTGCCGATACTTTGGCATTGGCTAACACGATGCCAGGCCCCATTGCGACAAAGATGGCCGGTTACATTGGCTACCGTGTCGGAGGAATCGTAGGAATGATTAATGCCCTTGTTTCTTCCGTTCTCCCTACTGTTATTATCCTTATAAGTCTTCTGCAAGTTTTACAAGCTTATAAAGATATTCCATGGGTAAAGCATATGTCAGCATCGATTGTCCCGGTTGTAGCTGTGATGCTGGCGCAAATGACTTGGGAATTTGTAAAGAAATCGGGCACGACGCTTGGGTGGAAGAAAGCTATTATTCTCATATTAGCGTCTTTCTTACTTACAGAAGTGACGCACTTGCATCCAGGTATTCTCATCATGATATTAATTATTTCCGTCTTTATTCCTTTTAAGAGGAAGGAGAATCCATCATGATTTATTGGGAAATCTTTTTAGCTTTCTTTATTCCAGGTATTCTTGGTTACGGTGGTGGACCTGCGACCATTCCCTTAATTGAAAATGAAGTCGTCGGTAAATATGGCTGGATGTCCACTCAAGAATTTAGTGAAGTCCTAGCGATTGGGAATTCCTTGCCAGGGCCGATTGCGACGAAAATGGCCGGTTATATCGGCTACGCAGAAGGGGGAATTTTAGGTAGTTTCGTTGCCCTCTTTGCTACAATAGCTCCTTCGATTATCTTAATGCTCGTACTGATGGCGATTTTAATGAAATATAAAGACACCCCTCAAGTCAAAAATATTTCTAAAATTGTCCGTCCAGTGATCGCTGTGTTGCTAGCCGTCATGACCTTCCAATTTCTGAAGGATTCCTTCTCTTCATTAGGGATGGTTTATTCTCTTTTGATGGTCATTGGTAGTTATTTTTTATTAGAAAAAATGAAAATGCACCCCGCCATTGTTATTAGTATCGCTTTAGCCGTAGGGGCCATTTCGGGATTGATTATCTATTAGTCTAGGTGAAAGAACGTAAGACCGAATGAAAAACTGCTTTGGTTCAACAAGTTATCACAGAGGGATATCTGCAAATGGATTCGCAGCTTCGTTCTTTAATCTGAGAAGGACGATTGCCCTGTTTGCAAGATGCTCATGCTGAAATGAATTCATCAATAGAAGGGAATATGAGAAAAATCTATTAATCTTTCATCCTTCTCTTTAATTATAAAAACCGGTAGCGATTCGCTACCGGTCATATATAGTGAAATGGGGGGAATTATATTAGACATAAAGATTAGTTTTTAGTAGAGCCGACAACAACAAGTTTACCTTGATCAAGTACTTCTTCATACCTCTCAGCTTCAACATCAGTCATACCAACTGATCTCATTTTAGAACGTAATTCATCGCCTCGGCTTTTGAAGACGTTTCCGATGGAGTCAAAAACACCTTGTTCTTTCATACCAATATCATTTGTATCTGTTGCATCTGTTAAATTTTCTGAGCGGTCTCTGTCATGTGCGAATAAGTATATATCCTTCTTAGTATAACCTTCGTTTTCAAGAGAGTTAATGATGCTAACCGCCTGTACTCCGTTTTCTACAACTTCGATTTTATACATAGTTTACATCCTCCTCTTTTTTGAAGAGTATCTTGTGTCTCTTCTTAGTGTATATATATCCGTTCTACAATAGATTAAACCTTAATGTTTATTGGTAAAAAATAGAATCATTAATTGATAGATAAAAATGTTCTTTGGAGCCTTGTGTTATGAAAGTGATTTATTTATTATTTAAATATAAAATATTTATAATTTTCTAACATAATAAGGAGATCATTTTGCGCAAAGTATTGCTCGTTTTCATGTTTTTCACTCTCTTCCCATTCACTCATGTCCTAGCAGAAGAACAAGTGTATCGAATAGGAACAGAAAAAGCGTTTCCACCATTTTCTTATCTTAATCAAAACGGGGAGCTACAAGGCTTAAGCATTGCCGTCTTAGAAAGGATAGCCGACAAAAATGATGTGAAGTTTGAGTTTATCCCTATGGATGGAAAGCAAGCTGAGGAAGCGTTAAGAAGGGGAGAAATAGATGGTGTTGCCGGGGTCACCTATAGTATAGACAAGGAGAAGTATATGGACTTTTCCACCCCTTATTTTACGATGTCGGATTCATTAGTGATACCTAGACGCTTGAAAGACGAAGTAGAGAATATAGAAGATTTGCGGGATACGCATATAGTATTAAAAGAAGATACGGCTGGATTAAATACATTAATAAACTTGCGAAATAATAACTTTACTGTGACGACTAACCAATACAACGGTTTATTTATGCTTTGGAATGGCCGCGCGGATGTTTTTATTGGCAACAAATGGACCTCATATTTTTTTTTAGATCGGTATGAGTTAGAGAAACAATATGTTGTGTTAGATATCATTTTGGATCCTGCAGATTATGCTGTAGCTGTACAAGAAGGGGACGAGGAATTTCGACAGTTCTTAGATAAAGCCATCATTGATTTAAAGGCAACAGGGGAAATGAACCAGCTGGTTGATTTTTGGACGAAAGGTGAAAATGAAGAGGAAATCACAAGGTTAAAGGATTTCATTACCATTTTATCAATATTTATGGCCATTGGTGGTTTTATTCTTATTCTCATCTATATATGGAATTATCGGTTGAAATTAGCTGTCAATGAACATACGAAAGAACTGACTCTTTTGAATGAGGATTTGCATGACCAACGGCAACGTACCGCTGATAGCAATGCTTTTAAAGATCAAATAATCAATAATATAGATGCTGGCATTATTACTTTTGATTTGAACTTTATGATGACGAGTTGCAATTCAAGGGCACTTGATATTTTAGAGTGGCCCCAACAAGAGGGGATTGAGCAGTCACCCATTTTTAAAGAAGTACGAACGCAATTCTATCATGATAGTGCCAAACAATTTGTGCTTCATCGAAACGGTCAACGGAAAATTATCTATTATTCATTGAACGAAATGTATAATTCTTTGGAAAATCAAGCAGGGTATTTGCTTACTATCAGAGATGAAACGGAAAAGGTCCAATTAGAGCAGAAGTTACTCACACAGGAAAAGCTTCATGCGCTTGGACAGTTAGTAGCCGGTGTTGCTCACGAAATAAGAAACCCATTAACATCCATTAAAACATTTATCAATTTAATTCCAAGAAAAATAGCACAAAAAGACTTTCAAGAGATGTTAGTCAAACATTTACCAAGAGAAGTTGACCGGCTAAATCAGATTGTCACCGATCTTATTGATTATGCGAGACCAAGTACCCCACGTATTCAGCCATGTTCTGCATCTGAGTTAACTACTATGCTGACATTCTTACATGTAACGATGAAGGATGAGCACATTGACTTTCAATTAAAAGTACCAGATGGGTTAGTTTTTTATATTGATCCGCAGCAAATTAGACAAGTACTTTTGAACATTTTACTGAATGGGGTGGATGCAGTAAAGAATGTTACTGGGAAGCGTATAGAGTTAGAAATGTATCATCTAGATGGAGAATGCGGGGAAATTTCAATTAAAGATAATGGTGAAGGGATGAGTGTGGAGCAACAACATCATATTTTTGATCCGTTTTATACGACAAAAGCAAAAGGAGTCGGTCTAGGGCTTACACTTTCTTATCATTTAGTACAAGAAAACAATGGGGACATTAGCGTAACAAGTACGAAAGAAGAAGGGACACGGTTCGTTATTACTTTACCTATTTATCGAGAGGAGGATTCGCTCAATGAAGCCAGGTCTACTCGTCATTGATGATGAAGCTGCGATTTGTATGTCAATAAAGTTTGCCTTAGAAGATGATTATCAAGTATATACAACCATAGACCCAAAGGAAGGGATAGAGTGGGTGAAGAGTAAACGAATCGATATCGTCTTATTAGACTTAAGAATGGGGGCTGTTAGCGGTCTAGATATTTTAAAGAAAGTGAGGGAAATACGTTCGGAGCTCACGGCCATTATGATGACAGCTTTTGCAAGCATTGAGACATCGATTGAGGCAATTAAACAAGGTGCCTATTATTATATTGAAAAGCCGATTGATATGGATAAATTATCTGTATTAATCATGCGCGCACTGCAATATAAACAAGTCTCAAATCGCCTGGAGTCAAAAGATAAACAACTGGAAGCACGTGCGTTTTTAGGGACAAGCAAGGCGATGCAACAAGTATTCTCAATGATTGATCGCATTAAGGACATCGATTCAAGCGTACTTATTACGGGAGAAAGTGGAACAGGCAAAGAATTAGTTGCGAGGGAAATTCATTTTTCTGGTAGAAGGTATCAAGGTCCATTAGAGATTGTCAATTGTGCGGCTATTCCTGATAATTTACTAGAATCAGAGCTGTTTGGTTACGAAAAAGGAGCCTTTACAGGAGCCACTCAATCGAAGGATGGCAAATGTGTTGCAGCTAACGGCGGGACATTATTTCTAGATGAAATGAGTGAATTGCCTTTGTCTCTACAAGCAAAGCTTTTACGAGTCATCCAAGAGCGTGAAGTCACACCACTTGGATCTAATAAGAAAAAGCAACTCGACATCCGTATTATTAGTGCAGCCAACAAAAATATCGCGCAAATGGTCAAAAACGGTGAGTTCCGCGAAGATTTATACTTTCGCTTAAATGTGATTCCTATTCATATGCCACCGCTTAGACAAAGAAAGGAAGATATCCCGCTACTCATCAATCATTTGATTCAAAAATTTAATCAATCAATGAACAAACAAAAAGAGGGTCTGACACCGAAAGCGATGGAAGTGCTTCTCCATTATCCGTATGCAGGGAATGTCAGAGAACTTGGCAATATAATCGAGTATGCTGTGGCGTTATCAATGGACCGATTAATCGACGTGTTAGATTTGCCCCATTTCGTCCAAGGTCATGCCGAACATCCGATGAATGAGGATGAAATGATTCAATTACCACTTGGTATCCCGATGAAGGAGGTAGAGAAGCGAGTTATTACTGCTACCCTTAAGCACTATAAAGATCATAGGCAAAAAACCGCTCATTCCTTGCAGATTTCGGAGAGGAGTTTGCGGGATAAGTTGAAGAATTATAAGAAATAAAAGAACCGGCAATATTTTCTGCCTCATACGGAAATAATTGCCGGTTTTCCTTTCGATAAAATTGTAAGCGTATACATAAAACAATATTATGAATTTTGGCACAACATTTGCATTAATAAAACTAAGGAGGATGTTAGTAGGGATGAAGTCATTTTTGTGGGTGGCAATTATTTTTCTGTTAAGCGGTTGTTCGAATACTCATTCCGAGATCCGGTCTTCTTATGATCCATATAAGGCTCCATCAGAAGAACTAGCGGTTGGGAAAAAGTCAATCGTGCTGGCAACAGGTGATGTATCAGGTGTGTATTATCCGCTAGGTACGGGGTTAATGACGATTTTAGAAGAATATAATAAGGCTGCTTTTGGTACAAGAGTGACAAATGCTTCGATTCAAAATGCGAAGCTCGTAAGTAGTAATGAGGTAGAGCTTGGGATATCGATGGCTGATGTATTGTATTCTGATGAACTATCACAAAAACATTTAAATGTATTAACCAATCTCTATCGCAACTATATGCAAATCGTAACATCAGATCCATCCATTGAATCCTTATCTGACTTAAAAGGTAAGCGAGTCAGTTTAGGTGCAGAAGGAAGTGGCACAAGATTTACGGCAGAAAGGCTATTAGACGCAGCAGGGCTTAGTCAAGAGACAATGGACATTTCGTATTTATCCTTTACCCAATCGGCTGCGGGTATGAACAATGGTACCATTGACGTTGCCTTCCTCTCTTCCGGATTACCTAATCCAGTTATCGAACAATTGCTAGAGGAGGAGAATCTTACGTTAGTTAAGGTAGATGAGGAAACAAGTAAGCGCTTAAATCAGCAATACGAGGGTTATGAGTGGCAAGAAATTCCGAGCTATACATATGAGGGAATAACGGAGCCGACACCGACAGTTACAGTACAAAACGTGCTGTATGCGAATGAAGAATTATCTAATGAGCTGGCTTATCACATTTTAAAAGGTATCTATGAGCACTTAGATGAATGGGCCGTCTATCATCCAGCCGTAGCAAATATGACGGTTGAAGAAGCAGCAACTAATATCGCGATTCCGCTTCATCCAGGTGCCAAACAATATATAAACGAAGTAGGGGGAAAGTAAAATGAAAAAAATCATTACGGCATTATCTATTTTTATGTTGCTATGTCTAGCTGCTTGTGGGGCGCCAACACCACAAAAATCCGGTGAACAAGCAAGTTCAGAAGGCGGAGGCTCAGATAGTAAGTCAATTACGGTAGCGGGTAATGGTGGCGTTATTGAACAAACGATAAGAGATGTAATCGCACCGAAATTTGAAGAAGAAACCGGTATTAAAGTGAATTATATCCCAGGATTATCAGGAGAGATTCTTTCTAAAGTAGAGTTACAAAAGAATGCGCCACATATTGATATCGCTTTCTTTGTACCAACTGATGTTTATCGGGCGAATGAAAAAGATTTAACTGAGACATTAAGTGAAGAGAATGTACCGAACTTCTCCAATGTCATTGATGATTTCGTATCTGTTGAGGGTGCGGGGGCACCAGTTTTTGGCTTAGCTATTGCCCCAGCATATAATACGGAATCATTCGAAAAAAATGGTTGGGGACCAATTGAATCTTGGAATGACCTTGTATCCGGAGATTATGAAGGAAAAACCGCATTTGTTGATATCACAAATGACTGGGGATTTAATACATTAAACGCGTTAGCAATAGCAAATGGTGGGAGTACAGATAACGTTAATCCTGGTATAGAAAAAGCGAAGGAATTGGCAGGTTACTCAACCACTTTCTATAAAAACTCAACACAGGTGATGCCAGCGATTCAACAAGGTGCTGCTGACCTATCTGTTTTAGGTTCTTATGTAATTAGTGATTTAGCTGAATCAGGTATACCAATTAAAATGGCGATACCAAAAGAAGGTGTTCCACTACAAGCCTTTAGTGCAACTTTAGTGAAGAACACACCAAAAGAAGAGCAAGCTCTCCAATTTATTGATTATCTTGTGAGTGAGGAAGCACAATCGTTAATTGCAGAGGAAGGGTTCTATCCAATTGCTGAAGGAGTAGAACTACCTGAAAAATATCAAGAATCTATTGGGATAGCAGAGGATGATCCAACATTTAAGCCAGATGTCCCTCAATTCGCGGAAATTAGAGCGGAATGGTCAGATCGTTGGAATAAAGAAGTCGTTCCTGAAATTGGCAAACTACTAGAATAATAGAAGAGGAGGCATAATGAGATGACGACAGCGATAAGCGACGTAGAAATTAAGGGAGCTATAAAAAAATTCGGATCAAATATTGTTCTTAATTCCATCGATTTAGAAGTAAGGCAGGGTGAGCTTCTCACCTTGCTTGGCCCTTCTGGATGCGGAAAATCGACCACTTTAAATTTAATTGCGGGTTTTCTTGAGGCAGACCAAGGAGATGTGTTTATTAAAGGAAAAAAGGTGACAAAGGTGCCTCCATATAAAAGAGATTTGGGTATGGTTTTCCAAACGTATTCTCTTTTTCCACATATGACGGTTTATGACAACTTAAGCTTTGGTTTAAAATTAAGAAAAATTTCCAAGTCAGAACAAAAAAAGAAAATCGATCGTGTTCTTGAACTTGTAAAGTTATCAGGGTTAGAACATCGCTATCCCCGGGAACTTTCAGGCGGACAAAGACAGAGAGTAGCCATCGCCAGAGCGTTGGTTGTTGAACCGGAATTATTATTATTAGATGAGCCATTATCGAACCTTGATGCGAAGTTAAGGCATGAGCTTCGCTTAGAAATCAAAAGGTTACAAAAAGAAATCGGTGTAACGACTATCTTTGTTACCCATGATCAGGAAGAAGCACTATCGCTTTCCGATCGTGTCGTAGTAATGAATGCAGGTAAGATTGAACAAATTAGTACACCGACATCCATCTACAAACATCCAAAAACAGAATTTGTTTTTCAATTTATCGGTAAATCTAACTCATTTGAAGGTATTGTTACATCAACAGATCAAAAGCGGATTATGGTTCAAGCGGGTCAAGAAGTCACATCAGTAAGTTGGGATAATGTGATTGGAGAGAATCGCACGTTCCAAAAAGGGGATGAAGTAAAATTATACATTCGCCCAGAAAACATTCATATTTCTGAGTCACAAGAGGCTGTTGATGGTTATGAACTACATCCTGCGAAAATCACACAACTGAATTACTTAGGGACTTCTTGGGAAATAGATGTCGCATTTATGGGGAAATCTCTGCAAATATTAACAAATGAGTACCGTTCATCATGGAAAGAGGGAAGCGAGGTGTTTGTAGGATGGAAGCCGCAAGAGCTCAAAATCATCAGAAAAGAGTAGCACCTGAGGGACAACCGCCGCAACAAGAGAGGCGCGTGAAAAAACGGAAGCCATGGGCACCTGGCTTGTTGTTATTAACACCGATTCTCTTGTTCTTATTCGGATTTTTTGTTGTACCGATGTTATATATTTTGTACTTAAGCTTTATTTCAACTGATAGCTTAAGTGGTGAAGGAGCTAGTTACAGTTTATCAAATTATATCACGCTCTTTACGGATAGCTATTATTTAAACTCTTTATGGATTACGGTTAAGATTAGCTTATTATCTAGTCTGGTTGCGCTCGTATTGGGTTATCCGATCGCTTTAACGATGGCAAAGGCTTCTGCAAAAATGCGCGCACTTATTACACTACTGATTGCTTCACCTCTTTTGGTTAGTATTGTTGTTCGTAACTTTGGCTGGTATTTATTACTTCTACCTAATGGGACCGTTAATACACTATTAATGGATATGGGTCTAATTAGCAAGCCTATGAATCTATTGTTTTCAGAGGTTGGTGTCATTATAGGTCTTTCAAATGCCTATTTACCATTTATGGTACTAGCTATAGTCACAAGCTTATACAATATTGACCCATCATTAGAGAAGGCATCGGCCATCTTAGGTGCAAGTCCATTAAGGAACTTCCTTTCGATTACATTACCACTGAGCTTACCAGGTATTGTCTCTGGTTGCGTTTTAGTCTTTAGCTTATCGATGAGTGCCTACGTAACACCGGCACTTATGGGTGGAGCGAATGTGCCTGTGATGCCAGTTGTTGTATACGACCAAATTAATAATCTCCTGCAATGGACATTTGGATCGGCATTATCATACGTTTTGCTTGGGACAACGCTTCTATCAGTCTTTTTATTTACTCGAGGGTTTGAGAAGAGTAAATTCAAGGAGGTGTTCCGTTAATGAATGCCATTGGGAAATTACGCGGAGCATTGGCTGTTATTGGGATTATCTACATCTTGATACCACTAATCGCTGTCATCCCTGCATCGTTCACAAAAGCAAGCTATCCAAGCTTTCCGCCAGAAGGGTTTTCGTTTCAATGGTATACGAAAATCTTGGAAAGGCCTGAATTTATTGACGCCTTTATGAATAGTTTGCAATTTGCAGTGCTTGCAGCACTATTTGCCGTTATATTCGGCACACTAGGTGCGCTAGCTATTGCCAAGTATGATATTCCCGGAAAGTCAGCGATTACATCCTTTTTAACGGCGCCACTTAGTGTACCTCAGCTTGTATTAGGGATAGCATTATTAATTTACTTCACACCATTAATGCTTGCGGGTACGTCAATAGGATTCCTGATTTCACATATTATCATTTGTATTCCATACGTGATTCGTTTAGTGTTAACTGGCTTAAGCGGTTTTGATTATAATTTAGAAAAAGCGGGGGCAATTTTAGGCGCCAATCCATGGACGGTCTTCTGGAAAATCACGCTCCCATTAATCCGACCTGCAATTATCTCCGGTGGCCTTTTCGCTTTCTTAACCTCCTTTGATAATGTAACGGTCTCACTCTTTATGATCTCTCCTGAAACACGCACTTTACCAATTGAAATATTCTCTACCATGCAAGATGCTTATAATCCAATTGTTGCCTCTGTATCCAGTGTTGTCATATTCATCTCCGGGATTCTCATCGTCATCTTAGAGAAAATCCACGGTGTCGGAAAAGTTTTTGGTGGGGGCCATCATTAATTATTTCTTTAGTCAGGATTAGCGCGCACATTGATATGTGCGTGCTTTTGCTCGTTCATAACAACAATAGCAGGAATAAACAAAGCGTGTCTTGAAAGTTAGACTAATCAATAGTAAGGGTGAATATAAATGAGAAGATTAAAAGAGATTTATAGATATATGTTATTTCGGCTGTTTGGGAGAAAGTCTAGAAAAGTAGGATGGACATTATTTGCTCCATTAAAGATATTCCCTGAATATATAGTTGATACGGAAAATGGCCAAGTGACTGGGTTAGTCATGTATGATGAGAAGGTTTACTTGACCGTTGTTGTAGATGTTCTGAACGAAAAAACTTCCGTAAAAGGAAGCCTTAGAAGAATCCATAAATTTACGAAACCTTTTAAAAAGCACAACTATATAGAAATGATTGAAGAAGAAGCTAAATTTTTGCTTGAAGATAAATGCCCAAATGAGTAATCTCCTCAGGAGGTCTAGAGTAAAGTGGGAGAGTGGAAATAATTGTATAATAAGATAATGGAGTATAATCGATAGGAACCTGGAAGGATGGAGGTAATAAGATGAGCATTTAAATAGAATATAGTAACACAGCTTTAATATTGACCTATCAGGTCTTACGACGATTACCTCTTTTAGGAAAACAATCAAAATTCCTTACCATGTGATTGAAGAAGTGCAGACTGGAAGTTTCAAGTTCCCCTTAACAGCAATTAAAAGAACAGGTATTACTACAGTCGGTCATAAAGCAGTGCTTTTCATTATTAATAAAAAGAAATATTTTATCCTATTAAAACGAAGAACAAGTAGTACTCCTCGTTTTAATACTTTGAATTTGATAGGTGAGTGATTGAAAAAGGTGATCCAAAATAACTAGAGAAAAGCTTCGTGATGCGCTGTGGTCATATGAATAAATAAAAGTACTGTTTATTAAAGTAACAATCTATCAACTTAGAGAATGGGCAATGATAGATCTAAAGGTAGGAGAATGAATTTGAATAGGATTATTAGTATTATACTTGCCATAGTATTTTTTGCTTTTCTCTTTGGATATGAACCTATACAACTTATTTTTGAAGATGTATTTGCATTGATGTACCCATTTTTAATCTTACTAGGCCTTATCACATTAATCATTATCCTAGGGGTGTTTATAAAATAGATCTGAAGATGGCATTCTATCTCTATAAGGATTGATCCGGATGATTAGGGGTATGAAGTGTCTAATCATTCGGTTTTTTTGTGATTTATATCCTTATATGAAAAAAATAGAGGAATAGAGCAAAAGACACTCGACTCCCTCAGGGAAATAGAGGGAAATTTGAGACCTCACAGGTAATGCAGAGAAGGCTCAAGCGTTCCCTCCCCGTGGAAAGCGAATGTCTGTTAGTGCAATGGAACGGACTTTTTGGCAACTGATTTTTTATAGATTATGATTTGTTTTTGTTCGTTTTGAAGTTAGGTCATTTAATTTTGTCCTACCCCGCTTTTATCCATTTAGTTCTGGTTTTTGTATCGCCGGTTTTATATATTTACATAGTAATTTCCTCGAGATAGGGCCAACGATTAATAACTGTGATGGAAGGGCCACAATAATATTTAAAGCTAATGTCTTTAGATAAGCGGTAAAGATAGAACCTTCAATCCCGATTGTTATCAAGGTCAAGATGATTCCGTATGCTGACATGATGGCAACCATTATAGGAACCATACAAAAAGCAAAAACAATAATAAAGTTGAATTCTTTTGATTGATCATAAGGTAGAGATCTTGCAAGTTTGTGTGCGACTGGCTCAACGAAAGACTCTGCGATAAAAGCAACAATAAACGTTATTGCAAATTGAATCAATGCACTACCTAAGCTATACGATGAAAAGCCGTGTAAAGCAGAGTTGTAAACGGACATGATTAAAACCATCCCAAAACACATGAATAGGCCAAAAATAAGGCCTTCTTTTTTATTACTAGGCAAATGAAAAACAACCTTTCTTTTAAGAGAATAAATGTAATTATATCGGTTCAAATTTTTCTTCATAAGTGACATATTTGTGAATTTTACTAAGAGATTTCATTTCCTTATATATCTTTTGGGGGTTTTTAACTTTATGAAATTAGTTTTGCTAGTTTAAATTTAAAAACATATAAGTTTAACTAATAGGGCTCTCGTTAAAATCGTTCTTTTGAGGGCATTTGTCATTTGCCCATAGAAGGAGAGAAAATTGAAGTTGAAAAATTGTTTAATAAATAGGGATGGAAGCTTCTCATTACGAATATCCACTTTTTTAACAAAATATTTAAAATTTATAAATAACTACTATATTGAATGTTGAGGAATATGTTATGGTAAAGTTACACAATGAAAAAATAATGCGAAATGAGAGGATGACCATTAAAAAGACTAAATATTGGACAGTTGGAGACTTATCAAAACTAACGGGGCTTACGTTTCGAACTTTACGATATTATGATCAAATTAGTTTATTATCTCCATCTGAATATTCCGAATCTGGACATAGGTTATATGATGAGGAAGACATTTTAATTTTATTTCAAATTCTTACTCTGAAAGATTTGGGGTTATCACTCGAAGAGATTAAATCTACTTTGAAAGATGAAGATTACACACCTAACAAAGTCATTAACCTTCATATAGAGCGGCTGAAAATTGCGATAAAAAATCAGGAAGGTCTTTTAAAAGAATTACAAAATTTATCTTCTCTTATGCAACTAGAACAACATATATCATTTGATGATTTAGCCCAGGTTTTAATGATGAAAAAGAATGCAACACCTACCCAGAGAAGAAGTAAAGCATTAACCTTTAAAGAAATCACATAGTATGATATTTGGTAGAAAGAAGGAGCCCATTTTTCAACATATGTATTATTACTTTGATATTTGCATGGTTTGAATCATAGGTTCAAAAAAGTAAGTAAAAAGCCCGATTACCCTCAAAAAACTGGTAAACGGACTTTTGTTTTATAAAGTGATGGAAAATCATTTCTAATTATGACGATGCGTGTTTTTTCGATTCTTTTGGAAAAATTGTGTAGGAAAAAGAAATTAATCCATCAATAACTAAAATAATTGTCCAAATCCTACTTAAGTTATTTGTTGCTGAATGATCAAAAGGGAACGCAGCGTTACTTGATGCAAACCATTGTTGAAAGAAGTCCCCTATAGAACTAATCGTGGAGAATTGGTTTGATAATCCAAGAAAAAGGGCTAAAAGAATATGCACACCTAAAAATATGAGAAGATGCATAAAAAAGTGTTTTCTTTCTACAGCAGCAAATTCCTTTCCATCCAACTCTTTTACTTGATCTTCTATATTAATTGTTTCGCCTCTCCAGTTTGCTACTTTTTTCTGTATAAATCGATCAAGCTTTCTGAAATCTGATTTCCCATAGGTAAATGCGTATACAATCACAATTAATATAACAACCTGGTAGCTTGTAAATTCACCAGTTCTCATATAATCCATAAAGCCCATTGTGGCAATCCATAGGTCGTTCACTATAAAAATGCCGAAGAAAAGAAAACTGAGCTTATTTAACTTGAACCAATATCTTAAAATGAGAAAAGATAGTATTGAAATCCAGAAAATAACTTCAGCAGCAATAAAAAACTCCCATTTATGGTCTAAAATAAAATCCATTTGGTAAACCCTCCTAATTTTCTGTTAGCATTTCTATCCATTTCATGTCAGCTTCAAGATGCAGTATCTTACCATCAATTAAATAATGAATGGCCTCATTTTCTTCAGAAAATACGTGACTATTTCTTAGTTGTTGTAATTGAAAGATGTTTTTAATGATGAGTTCCTTATGTTGTTTAATCATCTCGCCAAGATTTTTAAATGATAGTTGTTTTGCACAAAGTAATTTAAAGTAAAACTCATCTTGAAGGAGGGAGCTTTCAACCGGTAGCAATAGCCATTTTTGAAGCTCAGCTTTCCCCTTTGGTGTAATGCGATAAATTTTCAGTTCTGACTCTTTTTCTTGTGCTTCTTGTACAAATTCATCTCTAATTAATCGATCAATCGTTGTATATATTTGTCCAGCGTTTAAATCCCACTGTTTATAAACCATAGATTCGAAAGAGACTTTTAAATCATAACGATGGCGAGGAGACTGGGATAAAAGCGTCAATATGGCATGCTTTACTGACATATAAATTCCTCTTTCCTCTTTTTAATAATATGAATGGGTAGTTGTAAAAATTCTACCCATCTAATCTTGTTTAAGTGATTTTGATATCGTTATTTTATTGACTGTATATGAAGGTAATACTGAAGCTGCTATGCTGACAATTAAGCCACAAATGATAGAAATAAGTATTGTCTCTAATGGTACAATAAATTCTATCAGTATATCCTCTGAGGTTTTGGCGTTTAAATAGATTGTGGCAATTCCAAGAAATATGCCAATCAAAATACCGTTTAACCCAATAATAAGCCCTTCACTTATGATGGTTTTATAGATTTGCCATCTTGTAAAAGCAATAGCTCTCATCACGCCAATTTCCCTAACTCGGTCCATTACATTCATTGTTAATGTGTTTAATATACCAATTCCCGTTATGATGATAGCAATCATTAATAATCCACTGAAGAGTGATTTTACGCCTGGAAGGGCACGCTCTTGTTTAGATATTTCTTCATTTAAAGTCTGTACAGAGCTTAAATCAAAAGGAAAAGTGTTAAGAAGTTCATTTTTTACAGAGCTTTCATCTGTATGTTCATCTAAGACTATTAATCCCTTAGAAGGAGAAACATTTGGATGCAGTTGGTTGATATTCTCTTCTGAAATAAACGCAGTATAGCCACCATATTGTGTTGTATTAACTTTCCCAACAACTCTTAAGCTGTTTTCTTTTCCATTTTGATAAATAGTCATAGTATCGCCTATTTTTCCGCCCCACTCACGAAACGCATATTCTCCTAGTAAAATGGTATCTTTTTCTTCAAGTGCATCCAATATTTGCTTTTGCTCAGATTCATGAGCGTAAAATAAAGGATTATTACTATACCAATCATTCTTCACTTCTATCATTGTAAATTGGCGATTCTCATCGCCTATGCTCCAAGTGGCTGGGCTTTCGCTATAAGCCATAACATCTTTTACACCATCCATCTGACTAATCTGTTCTAGTTTTTCATTAGAGATCGGAGTCTCGCTGCTAAACTGAATATTACCACCAAAGGAACGGATGACATCTCGGCTTATGTTTTGTTCTAAAGAAGTAAAGATAGATGAAACGAGTAAGCCAAGACAAATAGCAATTGCAAGAATTAATGACATATTTGAAGAACGATTTAATGTAAGCAATGTGCTCTTTCCGGCAATACTTCCCTCGTATCCCAAAAATGAAGTTTTAGAAAAGAGAATCGTCAAAGCCTTCATCATTATAGGATATAGAAGTATAACAGCTACTAAAAGAAAAACGATGGATATGGCATGAGGAATAAACACACCTAATAATACAATACACCCAATGATCGTTCGCTTTTTTTGACCGCTGACCTTTTCAGTAGGTATGGACTTTAAACTACTAATTACATCTACTTTGCTAGCATAAGTAACTGGAATTAAAGATGCGAGCATAGGTATGATAATACCTAATAAAATGGAAAGGGGAAGTGCATACATGAATTGCATTTTGACTTCAATGTTTGTTTGGAAAGAACCGAATAACCCATCTTGGAGCAAGTTTGCTAGCATAAACCCTGCTGGAATGCCAAGAATAAGTCCAATAATTACGAGATATAAGACTTCCATAAGAAATAGGATTTTGACTTGATTAGGTGTATAGCCGACAGTCTTCATGATGGCTATTTCATTCTTTCGTTCCGATACACTAACATAAAGGGTGTTGTATAAAATGAAAGCCCCAATAAGCATGGCGAGTCCACCAATGGCATAAAGCATGAAATACAACTCTTCTAATTGATTGGTTTGTCTTTCATCTAAAACGACCTTTTGAAATATGAGTTCTTCATTTTGTAAGCTGTCCTTTATTGCTGTTATACTGCTTATTTGTTCCACATTCTCTTTAAACTTTATTCTTATTTCACCAATTTGGTTTGGTGCATTATACAATTCTTGAATATTATCTAAAGTTGTAAGAGCTCGCCAATTCTTATTACTTGCCTCATTCCAGCTTGCTGGACCTTCCAACAAAGCTGTATCAGCTACAATTGCTGATATGGCTACATCTTTATTACCTTTAGGAAGTTGTATATTCAATATTTCTCCTGCGCGTAGATTCCACAATTCGGCGGTAGTCTCTGATATAATAATGCCCTTTTGATCAAGGTTACCAGCAATGACATCTAATGATAATAACTCGTTATCAAAGGAAGAAAGCCCGGTTAATCTCAGATTGCTTTCAGCGGAATGATGTGCACTATCTAAATTAATTTTTGTTTGTCTATGGACTAGCCCTGTTATGCTACTAATATCTGAGTTTGTTTCAACTTCATCCAATATTTCTTCTGAAAAAGTATTGGATGTTGAATGGATAGTATAATCAGCGTTCCCTGTGAACTCCTTTAGTTGCTCCGTTGTAAGATATTTTGCCGTTTCGACAGTGCTGATAACTGCGAACATAGTGGTAATCCCAATGAGAATGGCCAATAAAGTAAAGAAGGAACGTGATTTTTTACGAATTAAGTTTCGTAATGATGCTAGCCATAGCATTTTGATCCCCGCCTTCTGCTTGCTTAATATCTGATTCAATCATTCCGTCTTTTAACAAAATAATACGATTCGCAAAGCTTGCTGCATACATATCATGAGTAACCATGATAATCGTGAGTTTCTGGTCTTGGTGAAGAGAAGAGAGTAGTCTTAATATTTCTGTTCCCATTTTTCTGTCAAGATTGCCAGTCGGTTCGTCTGCGAGTACTAATTTTGGTTCCATTGATAATGCTCTTGCTATAGAAACACGTTGTTGTTGACCACCACTTAATTGCGAAGGATAATTTTTTTCTTTGCCTTCCAGTTTTGTGGATTGGATGAGATTAGTAACAGTTGTTTGAATACTTGCTTTTGGCAAACGATCGGCGTGCATAGGAAAAGCAATATTTTCTTCAACTGTCATGTTAGGAAGAAGCTGATAATTCTGAAATACAAATCCAATATTCTTTCTGCGGAAAAGTGTTCTTTCCTTTTCTGACATGTCTTGAAGTTTTGCATGATTAACTTGGATGTTTCCAATATCCGCTTGGTCAAGGCCACCAAGAAGGTTCAATAGCGTACTTTTTCCAGAACCTGAGGGTCCCATAATTGCAATAAATTCCCCTTCATTTATTGTTAAATCAATGCCCTTTAATACTTCGTATGATTCCTTTCCAATTTCATAAGTTTTCTTTATACCTTCTATTTGAATCATATAAAGCCTCCTATTCAGTATATACTCAGTATATATATTGTATACTCAGTATATACCACTAATATATACTGAGTATACAATAAATGCCAATTTTTAATAAAAATAGTTCAATCTCCCTGTTAAAACATTTCACTAAAAGAATGAATCATACTTATAAAAGAAGGGGGAGACAGGCTGTGATGTACAAAGCGACAATATATAACTGGAAAGAGTGTAAGTATTTAAAAATAATGAATCGGTAGGATAGTTTCTTAAACAAACATCCTTTGAAATGATGGTATGAATTAATTTAGGGTCAGTATAAAAACCAACACCTAAATGTTTTAGTATGGATTCCTTTTGTGTCCAGCAGTGGATGAAAGCTCGTTCGCCATCTGATTCTATTTTCTTCAACTGGTCCAATTCTGTATTGGT
Organism: Cytobacillus sp. FSL M8-0252; assembly: GCF_038007345.1. Taxonomy (NCBI): domain Bacteria; kingdom Bacillati; phylum Bacillota; class Bacilli; order Caryophanales; family Bacillaceae; genus Cytobacillus; species Cytobacillus sp. FSL M8-0252. The sequence goes on along the minus strand of NZ_JBBOWZ010000001.1, from coordinate 4,517,047 downwards.
CATGAATAGCTTAGCAGTATCATTCATATCTAGTTGGTAAGGTTTGAGTTCCTCGATATCAATTCCAACTGAATGGCTTAAACTAATTGCAATACAGGCCCAATTATTTGAGTGGCTTATATTAAAAGTATAAGGATGTTTATGCTTGTTAGATATGTACGGTTTGCCGTATTTAGAGTATTGGATATGGATTGAAGCAGGAGGAGTATGCAAATAATACCCGAGCAGATTTCTAAGTGCATATCTACAGGTTAAATAGCGATGTCTTTCCGTCTTATGTATAAATTGATTGGCTTTAGTGATTTCGACTGCTGAAAGTATACTGTATTGTTCCGTGTATGTTTTACTCAGGTCAATTAACCATATGGCACATTCCCCGTCGATGATGTGATGCATCTTCTCTTTAAAAACAACCATTTTCCCACCTTCTCGTTTTTTTATTTTACATTCTCATACTAATAACTTACTAAAATATGGCTATAACGCAATAGAATCAATTTAATTTTGCGTAAAATACGGATTTTTGAAACCCTTTAGACTATTAAACTTTAGGAGAAATAGTACAAGAAAAGGAGCCGTGATATGGGAAATGAGATGCATATATTTATAAAAATGTTAGTAGTTTTTATCCTAATATTGATTGCCTCCAGAAGTGTTGGAAGGCTATGCACTTATGTCGGACAACCACGTGTATTAGGGGAAATGTTAGCAGGGGTAATATTAGGACCAACATTATTTGGAGCAGTATTTCCGGGCCTGTATGCAAATTTGTTTGATGCTGATATTAAAAATATCCTGTACATGTTTAGTCATTTAGGACTGGCACTTTATATGTTTCTAGTTGGAATAGAGGTTAATTTTAAAAAGTATGATAAAAAGTTTTATCGAAACTCAGCAAAATTATCGCTATCAGGTTTTTTGGTACCCTTTGTAGCAGGAATCGCTTTGGCTTTTATTTTGAAGGATGCTTTCTTTCAAGGAGATAATTTCCTCCATTTTGCATTGTTTATTGCCATTGCAGTTTCCATGACAGCTTTTCCTATGTTGGCACGTATTCTCCAAGAAAAAAACATGATGAAGACAAAAATAGGTGGGATTACACTTTTATCTGCGAGTGTGATAGATGTCTTAGGTTGGTTGTCGCTAGCTGCAGTTATTGCTTTAGTAGAGACAAATTCCCTCAAAGGTGGAGGAGTGACATTTCTCGGAACTATAATCTTTGTCATTGTTTTATTTAAAGTATGTAAACCATTACTAGAGAGAATATTTGTAAGCGTAGTAGAAACAGGAAAGATGCATCAGGGGCTTTTAGCGCTGATACTTGTCCTCGTTTTAAGTGCAGCAGCATTTACTGATTATATAGGGGTGTATTCAGTATTTGGTGGTTTTATGATGGGGCTCATTATGCCTAAGAATAAAGTGTTTGAACAGCAGGTTCGCTCAAAATTAGAAGACATTGTAGTGGTCTTCCTTGTCCCCATTTTCTTTACGTACTCTGGGATCAACACGCAATTTACTACACTGAACGTCTCGCTGCTCATCATGTTTTTAATCATTCTTATTTTTTCATCTATCAGTAAATATGCTAGCTGTTTGATTACTATGAGGGCAGCTGGATTTGGATGGAGGGAGTCATCAGGGGTAGGTTCATTAATGAATGCCAGAGGATTAATGGAATTAATCGTACTTAATGTTGGCTTAACATATAACATTATTTCTCAAGACTTATTTAGTTTAATGGTTTGGATGGCAATTATCACGACTGCGATGGCGTTACCTGCTTATCATTTTTCGGAAAAATTCAAATTCAAGAAGGCGCTACCTTCAAATACTATCACAATAAAATAAAAGGAGAGATTTATATATGGAAGTAAAAATGGACAATCATATCTATGATGTATTAATTATTGGTGGAGGACCTGGTGGAATACAAACGGCACTTACTTATTCAGAGATATGTAGAGAAAATGGGGCTGAACCTAATATGGTTGTTCTAGAGGCTTTTAACAGAGCTGGATATAGCTTCACAAAGTATCCCGTTCACGAAAAACTTATTAGTAATAATAAATTGTATACTGGTAAACCATTTAAAAGCCGATATGCAGAAAGGTTCGATTGGAATAGCTTAATTACAAAAGAGAAGAATATATTAATGAGAAATTATAGCCAGGATTTTTATCCAAATAGGAAAGCAATTGTTGATATGTTAAATGATCTTATTGACGAATGTAATATCCCGATTAGTTATGATACTCAGTGGATTCAAACGAATAAAACAGAACAAGGGTTATTTGAGGTCATTACTACTAAAGGAACTTTTACAAGCAAAGCAGTTGTTGTAGCAACAGGTCTAAAACCTGTTATCCCAAAAATAGAGGGAATAGAGCATATAACCATGTATGAAAATATGAAAACAAAAGAATCATACAGGGACAAGCGTGTTCTAATCTTAGGGAAAGGCAATAGTGGACTTGAATGTGCACAGGAGATATTAAATGAAGCGAATGTGATTATGGTAGCAAGCCCTTCCTCAGCAAAAATGGCTTACAAAACCCACTATGTTGGAAATATCCGAGCGGTTAATTCGATTTTTGCAGAAAACTATCAACTTAAACATCAAGCAGCACTGCTTGATTGCCATATAAAGAGTATAGAGAAAGTAGCAACAGGTTTTAATGTAACCGTTGAATATATTCATGCAGACGGTGAAGTTGAAACACTTTTCTTCAATGAAGTAATTGCAGCAACAGGCTTTAAGTCAAATATAGATCAACTGATAAAGGATTTTAACATCCAGTTGTTGCATAAAAAATTCCCATCGATTAATGGGGTATTTGAATCGACAGAGGTATCCAATTTGTATTTTGCAGGAGCACAAACACATGGTCTAGATTATAGAGGATATTCTACAAGTGGATTTATTCACGGATTCCGTTATAACTCACAAATACTTGCGAACCATCTAGCTGAAAAATTTAATATCAGCAAAATGGAAAAATCATTAGAACAAGATCCATCAAAGAGAATACTAGATGAGTTGAATGAATCGCCAGAATTATGGCTTCAGCCTGGATATGTTGGCTATCAATTAAAATTTGATGGGCAGCATTGGTATGAAAATGGTCATCGGACAATTAATGAATTCAAAGATTCAACATTGAACACTAATGAATTAACCATCTTTATTTCGCTGGAATATGGGGACATTAGTAAATTTGAAGAAACATTTAGTATTCCAAGAGTACCAGGGGATGCTACACAAAGTGTGCATATTCATCCAGTTATTAGAGTGAAACAAGGTGACGAAATAATTAAATATGACTTGGAAGAACATTTGGAATCAAAATTTGATGCTGATCTTTATGTTCCAGTAATAAAAGAGATAGTGACAAATGCAGTGGAAAAAGAGTCGTCATTATCCTACTAGACTATTGATTTTTTTTACAAGTTTAAAAATCTATTTTTGCAGTAATTAGGGAGGATAAAAATTGAAACAAAAAGCAGTTGTAACCGGAATGGGCGTTGTAACTCCTATTGGAATTGGGGTAGAGCAATTTTGGGCAAATTTAATTCGTGGTAAAAGTGGGGTAGAGCCCATTTCTAATTTTGATACCGAGCATTTTACTACTAAGTTTGCAGCACAAATCAAAGATTACCAAGCCGAAGACTATTTTAATAGTAAGGAAATTAAACGTATGGATGCATATACTCAATATGCATTAATTGCGACAAAAGAGGCACTCAAACAATCGCGTTTGCCCTTACAAAATATTGACCCCTATCGGATAGGTGTAATCGTTGGTTCGGGTTCTGGCGGGCTTAATACTGTATTAGAAAATGATAAAAGGCTGATTGAGCGAGGGGCTAAAAGGGTCAGCCCCTATCTTGTTTCATCTATGGTAGTAGATGCAGCCTCTAGTGAAATCACTTTATTAACTGGCGCTAAAGGGAAGAGTGGCGCATTTGTTACTGCTTGTGCCACGGGTACAAATTGTATAGGTGAAGGTTTAAGAGCAATCCAGTGGGGTGAAGCAGATGTAATGATTGTTGGCGGAGCAGAAGGAGATTTGACCCCATTAGATCTTGCGGGATTTTCTAATATTAAAGCACTATCCACTAGAAATGATGACCCACAAGGTGCAAGTAGACCATTTGATAAAGATAGGGATGGATTTGTACTAGGAAGTGGTGGGGGAGTTCTTATTCTTGAGTCTGAAGATTTTGCAAGAAATAGAGGGGCTACTATTCTAGCTGAAGTCGCTGGATATGGCTCTACTTCAGATGCCTATCATCAGACTGCTCCTGACCCAAGTGCTGAGGGGATGATGATGTCAATGAAGAAAGCTATTGAGGATGCTGGCGTAGAACTCTCTGAAATTGATTATATCAATGCTCATGGTACGAGTACAAAATACAATGATTATTATGAAACAATGGCCATTAAAAAACTGTGGGGGGAAGCAGCAACACATATTCCCATAAGTGCAACAAAATCAATGACAGGCCATTTACTAGGGGGAGCAGGAGCGGTTGAACTAGTAGCAAGTATCTGCTCTATAAGGGAAAATCTTATACATCCTACAATCAATTGTGATCATATTGATCCTGAATTAAATCTTAACTTTGTCCCACATGAGGCAGTAGCGAAACAGGTAAAAGTGGCTTTGAGTAACTCATTTGGATTTGGTGGTCATAACGCAAGTTTAGTAGTGAAAGAATGGAATGTGTAAAGGGAGGGTGGATTATGGATATAACGAAGAAGGGTTCATCATCAATTGAAATAAATTTTCCGAATAGTGATAAATGTATACATGAATTAATTGAACTGCAAGCGATTCAAACACCTAACCTTCCTGCAATTATTTTTGAAAACAAAGCTATGTCATATGCTGATTTAAATCAAAAAGCAAATCAGTTGGCAAATTATCTACTCAGTGAAGGTCTTCAGCCTGAAGAACCTGTACTTGTATGTTTAGATCGTTCCTTTAATATGGTGATCACGCTTTTAGGTATTTTAAAAGCAGGAGGCGCTTATGTGCCGTTAGATTCAGATTATCCATCAGATAGGCTGTTATATATGGTGGAGGATATTCATTCGCCATTTTTAATTACCTCAAAAGAAAAAGAAAACTTATTTATAGCAATGAATAAATTAATAGATAAAAAAATTCTAGTAGATGAGGAGAAATGGAAAGTTCACTCTGGAGAATCCCCTTTGGTACAAGGAGATAATAATCGTTTAATGTATATTATTTACACTTCGGGCTCAACAGGGAAACCTAAAGGAGTGGCAAATACACATCAAGCATTAAACAACCGCTTACAGTGGATGCAGAATGAACATGTCTTAGGAACTGCCGATAGAGTACTCCAGAAAACCCCGTACAGTTTTGATGTTTCAGTATGGGAAATCTTTTTGCCATTAATGACCGGTGCTGCTATCGTATTGGCTAAGCCGGGAGGACATAAAGATCCCACTTACTTGTTGAATGTAATTAAAGAACAGAACGTAACAACCATACATTTCGTCCCGTCCATGTTATCTGTCTTTCTTGAAGTAATTCCAGCTAAACAGAAAACATCATTGAAAAGGGTGATTTGCAGTGGTGAAGCCCTAACAAAGAAAATTGAATTAGATTTTTTTTCTAAATATGAAAACACCAATTTATATAACTACTATGGTCCAACAGAAGCAGCAATAGATGTTTCATTTTGGAAGTGTACAGGTGATGAAAGTGAAAGAGTTGTACCTATTGGTTATCCGATAAGTAATACTCAACTATATATTTTAGACGAAAACCTCGCACCAGTTGTTCCTGGAGAGACTGGGGAATTATATATCGGAGGGATTGGCCTTGCAAGAGGTTATTACAATCGAGAGGAATTAACTAGACATTCCTTTATACATCATCCAAATAAAGAGAGGGGCCGTTTATATAAAACAGGGGACTGGTGTAAGGAAAGGTCAGACGGAGCAATAGAATATATAGGGAGAAAAGATTTTCAAGTAAAGGTTCGTGGTTTTCGAGTTGAACTCGGAGAAATTGAAGCTTCTCTAGAAAAAAGAAAAGAAATAAAAAGGTGCATAGCAACACCGTGGGACCAATCTGGAGAAATGAGTATAGTAGCATATGTGCAATTTAGTAGAGGTTTTGTGCTCGAGGAGTCTGAATTGAGAGATGATCTTAATACTAAGTTGCCTGAACATATGATTCCTTCCGTATTTATAGAAGTGGAATCTATCCCATTATCATTAAATGGAAAAGTGGATAGAAAGAAGCTACCAACGCCTTATAGAAGCAATATAGAAAGTGTCCCTGCCAATATAACAGAGGAAAAGGTGGCTGCGATTTGGAAACAACTTCTAAGCTTAGAGGTTGTTGATATGGATACGCCTTTTATCAAATTAGGTGGTAACTCTCTTTTCGTAGCAAGGTTAGTAGGAAGAATTAATGGAACATTTAACCTTTTCCTTACTTTAAAGGATGTTTTTGAAGCAAAGACGATAAGACAATTATCTATTCTCATAAATGAAAAGTATCAGGATGGTAAAAATGAGGAGTTGGCATGCAAAGAAGTACAGAACGGCGAACCATCTTGCCTATCAGATGCACAAAAACGTTTATGGTTTTTAAATAAATTGGAAGGTGACAGTCCTTTATATAATTTACCTCATTATATAGAAATCAATGGACTCTTGGATACTGTTGGTTTAAAGGCGAGTCTTCATCAAACATGTATAGAAAATGATATTTTTTCCTACCGGTTTGGTGACAAGGATGGAGAACCTTACCAATATAAAGATGTCATTGAAGGTATAACTGTATCGGAAGTTGATCTGTCAGACTATCCATTAGAATTGGCAAGAGAACAGGCAGTTAATTTTATGAAGATCGATGCAAAAATTCCTTTCTATATACAAAAAGAAAGGGTTTTTCGATTCAAGCTTTATAAATTAGCAGAAAATACGCATATTTTTTATTTTAATTTTCATCATATCATTTCAGATGGTTGGTCCGATCATGTTTTTATTCAAGCGCTCTTTAGACATTATCAATCATTTATGCAAGAAAAAGAATTGAAAGAAAAAACGATGGTAACATACCAAGATTATATTTCAATGCAATCTGTCCATTGGAATCAGCCATATATGGATGAGCAACTTGCCTTTTGGAAAAAGGAACTAGAAAAAGAGCAACCGATAGTAAACTTATCAGCTGGTAAGCAAAAGCAATCCAATTCAATGCAAGGAGAAGAAATTACCTTTTCATTACCAGAAGGAATAATAAAGGAGCTAAAAAACTATTGCAAGCATAAGGATGTAACGGTGTACACTGTATTTTTGGCTATTTATATTATATTTCTACATAGACTTTCAGGTGAACATGATATTTCTGTAGGGTCCCCTGTGGCCGGAAGAAAGCAAGCAAATTTTGAAGACATTATTGGCCTATTTGTTAATACGGTTGTGATACGAAATGAAATAGATAATGATAACAGCTTTGAACAATTCTTAAAGCAGATAAAAAATAAAGCGATGAATGTGTTTTCAAATGATGATGTTCCTTTTGAAAAGGTTGTTGAAGAGGTTAGGCCTAATAGGAAGTTGTTTGGAAGTCCTTTCTTTCAATATATGTTTGCTTTTGAAGAAATGCCAAATACAGATGTTACAGTTGAAGATTTAAACCTCAGCCCCATTAAATCTGTTTTTAATGGTTTATCGAAATTCGATTTAACATTATTTATTAAAAAAGAAGGGGCAGAATATATAGGCAAGTGGGAATATAGAAGTGATTTATTTAGTGAAAAGATTATGAAGCAATATAACAATATCTTTCTTCAAATCCTTCAATCGGTGATGGAAAACACGCAGATCAAAATTAAAGATATTTCTATCATCAAGGAAGAGAGTAAAAGGGAGTTAATAGTAGATTTAAATAATACGAAGGTGGATTTTCCTAACTGTTGCCTACATGAGCTTTTTGAAGAACAGGTCAAAAAAACGCCTTCTGCTACTGCAGCAATCTTTGAAAATGAGATTTTAACTTATGAAGAACTAGATAAGCGCGCCAATCAATTAGCACATGTTCTGATAGAAAGAGGTGTGAAACCTGATCAACCGGTAGGGTTAAGGATGGATAGGTCCTTGGGGCTTGTGGTTGCTATGCTTGGTATTTTAAAGGCAGGAGGCGCCTATTTGCCAATCGATAAGGAAGCACCTGTACAACGTGTGTATAGTTTATTGAAAAGTGCTAAATCAATTGTTTGTATCACAGATGAAAAGGGATTAGCAGCTACAAATACTACATTTATAGAATATGAATTAATAGATTCTTTCAGTACCTATAAGAGTGAAAAGCCAACGGTGAAAATATCTCCAGATCATTTGGTATCTGTATATTATACTTCGGGATCCACTGGCGCCCCTAAAGGAGTGAGTAGTACACATAGGGGGTGGGTTAATCGTATGTGTTGGATGCAAAATAAACATAAACTACAAGAAAATGAAGTAGCCTTGCAGAAGACAACTTTAACTTTCGATGATTCAGCAGTAGAATTTTTTTGGCCGTTGATGACAGGAGGAACAGTCGCATTCATTCCTCCAGGTGCACATCGTGAACCGACAAGTATTATCGAATATGCAATACGATACAAGGTGGCTCTGCTACAATTTGTGCCAAGTATGCTCAAGATGGTTATTGAGGAAATCACACCTTTGCAGAAAGAGAAATTATCTAATTTAAGGGTTGTTGTATCTAGTGGTGAGGCATTAAAGGCTTCATTGGTCAAAAAATTCTACGAAAAAATGCCTGGTAAATTATTTAATTCCTGGGGAGCAACAGAGGTATCTATTGATTCAACGTGCTATGATTGCACGCCTGATGACGAATTTGAAACAGATATTGTATCAGTTGGACGCCCTATTGATAATAATCGGGTATACGTGCTTGATCATCATTTAAATCCACTTCCATATGGGGTTCCAGGAGATCTTTATATAGCTGGCATTGGTCTTGCCAGGGACTATTTGTATGACCCTAAAAAAACAAATGAGTCCTTTGTTGCTGATCCTTTTTTTGAAGGGGAGAAGATGTATAGAACAGGGGACAGAGGATATTTAAATGAACATGGCGAGATTATGTTCCTCGGAAGAGATGATAATCAAATTAAAATTCGAGGAATGAGAGTAGAACTTGGAGAGATAGAAAGTAGTATTGCAGCTTTAGATTTTATAAAAGAAGCCATTGTCACTGCAAATGGACAGCAATTAAGTTGTTATTACATTTTAAATGTAGGTGAAGATAAGCAGGCTGTTGATATAAGAGAACATCTAACAGAACACTTACCTTCTTATATGATACCTGCCTATTATATGAAGTTAGAGAATTTTCCGCTGAATGCAAATGGAAAAGTAGACAGAAAAGTTCTTCCTCAACCCAATGCGGAACATCTTATGATTAATCAGGATTACGCAATCCCTGAAAGTGAGATAGAGAAAAAAGTAGCAGATATTTGGAGTGAAAGATTAGGCATTGATTCTGTTGGACTGAATGATCATTTTTTTGAATTAGGCGGCCATTCTTTATTAGGCGTACAGATTATCTCGCAAATAAACAAAGCCTTTCAAATCTCTTTAACCGTACGATCATTATTTGAAAATCCTACAGTTAAACAATTATCCAATTTGATTCAAGCTTCTACTTCTATTTCAGAATTGTCACCGATTGTTAAGGTAGCAGATAGACAAGATTGGCATCCTTTGACTGATGCACAGCAAAGAATTTGGTTTTTAGAAAAATTAAATACAGATAATACGAGTTATAACCTTCCGCTTATCTTAAAATCAACTGGCAGGTTTGATATAAATCGTTTAAATGATGCAATAAACAAACTTATTATTCGGCATGAATCATTGAGGACTCAATTTTTAGAAATCGATGGTTTTCCTTTTCAGAAGGTCATTCCTGGATATGAACAGTGTGTGAAGGTTATAGAGGCAAGTGAGGCTACTTTACAAGAGTGCATTAATCTTGAGATGAAAATGAAATTTAACCTAGAAGACCCGCCGTTAATTAGAGGAAGTGTTTTGCGATGTGAGGAACGAGATATCTTCGTACTAATACTTCACCATATTATTTGTGACGGTTGGTCTATAAATGTACTAAAAAATGAGCTTATTCAAGTTTATATGGGGAATGAGGATTGTTTTGCAGAAGAGCCAATTCAGTATTTAGATTATACTTATTGGTTGTCTAATAAGCAGAGTAAAATCCAACATCAACTAGAATATTGGAAAAAGATATTTAATGAAGATATTCCAATTATTCAGCTTCCAATGGATCATTTAGAAAATAACACAAGATATAATCATACGATTCACAAAAAAATTGATTTGAATAAAGCCAATGAAATTAGGGCTTTTGTTAGAAGCAATAAAGTAACCCCATTTATGTTTTTCTTGAGTGCATTTTATGTTCTTTTATCCCGCTTAAGTGGGCAAAAGGAAATTACTCTAGGTACACCGATTATTAATAGAAGTAATACCGAATTAGAAAAGGCAGTAGGGTTATATTTAAATACGCTACCACTTAAAGCGGATATCAATGAGCATTTGAGTTTTACCGAGTTTTTAATGAAGACAAAAGCAATTGTCTTGGGCGCATTCGAAAATCAAGATATTCCTTTTGAACAAATTGTTGAGGCTGTTCAACCTGAAAGAAATATAGACCGGAATCCGTTATTTGACATATTAATAAATTTTCGGAAGTTTGAAGAGCAAAAAACGTTCAGCGTTCATGGTGAGGAAATAGCTGAACTAGAAGTAGCGGATATAACGTCTAAATTCCTGATGACTTTATATATTGAAGAGACAGCAGATCAATTTAAATTCAGTATAGCTTATCAAAATCATTTATTTTCAGTGGAGCGAATGGAAGACTTTTTTGAACAATACTTGAGTCTATTAAATACTTTTATCGCTAACAAAGAACAATCAATCCTACAACCGAGTTTAATGACGGGAAAATCAAAAAAAATATTACCTAACCCAGAGAAACCACTGTACAAAAAAAGCTATCCTTCTGTTACCGAACAGGTTGAATATTGGGCAAAGAACACGCCCGAGAAAATCGCCGTGGAAGAAGGTAATAAATTTTACTCGTATACGCAATTATCTAATTATTCTAATAAAGTGAGCATTGGTTTACGAAGATGTGGCATTAAACCAGGGGATGTTATTGCTATTCAAGGCAAAAGAAGTTATTCGATGATAGGCACAATCGTAGGTGTATTAAAGGCAGGCGGAACGTTTTTAAATATTGATAATGACCTACCTGCACAACGGGTTACTCAAATGATTGAGCAGTCGAAAGCTAAGGCAATTATTCTTACTGACAATTTAGGCATTCATCAGAGCGTTTTTTCAATTAGTACTCTCGCTACTTACCATGTAGATGAGTTTGTTAATAGGTTGGAGAATTCAAGAAGTATGAAACCTATCAATCATGACAATGCTTATATATTCTTTACTTCAGGTACTACAGGTCAACCGAAAGGAATATTAGGATCTCATAATAGCCTTTCACATTTTCTCAATTGGCAAAGAAACCATTTTAGTGTCAGTAATGAAGATAGAAGTGCCCAGCTGACTCATACAACGTTTGATGTATACTTACGTGATATATTTTTACCGTTAACAAGTGGATCTACAGTTTGTGTACCTGTAGAGGATGAGGAGGAAGATATTTTTCATTGGCTCAATGAGAAAAAAATCACGCTCCTTCACGCTGTCCCGTCTATTACCATGCACTGGTTTAGAAGTGGTTTGAAGATAAAATTGCCTTCATTAAGGCACATATTTTTTGCCGGTGAACCGTTACCTGATTATTTGGTAGAGAAGTGGAGAGAGGTAACATGTGCCCAGGTCAATAATTTTTACGGTCAAACGGAAACAACTTTAGCCAAGAGCAGTTGTCCCATCGATTCAGCATTACAAAGTAATACAGTAATGCCTATTGGTAGCCCTATTTCTGATGCTCAACTTCTTATTGTGAATAAAAGTGGTGATCAATGTGGAGTTGGTGAAATGGGTGAAATTACAATAAGAACACCTTATATGTCTAAGGGCTATATTAATTCCCGAGACAAGATATTTGAACAACATAAATGGTCAGGTTCTTCAGATGATGTGTTATATAGGACAGGTGATTTGGGGAGATATCGTCCAGATGGATTAATTGAGATTTTGGGTAGGAAAGATCATCAAATAAAAATAAGAGGTGTAAGAGTAGATAAGAATGAAGTAGCAGCGGCTATTGTTAATGAAACTCAAATTACTGATTGTGCAGTAATAGATGTAAATACAGATGAAGATGTTCACTTAATTGCTTTTGTCGTAGTAAACAAGGAAATGTTTAATCCGAATGAACTACGGATTCGGTTGAGAGAAGTACTGACATTGTCGATGATACCTAACAAATTTATATCCATACCAGAAATTCCTGTTACGAAAAATGGAAAAGTAGATGTATTGAAGTTAATGGCTTGGTCTAGTCAACAGGAACACACGGGCTCTTATTCTTTTCAAACAAAAATGGAAAAGGATATGAAAAGAATATGGGATCATCTTCTACCAGGAAAAGTGATACGTCCCGATGACAATTTCTTTGAATTGGGTGGCTATTCTTTGCTAATTGTACGTATGATTGCCGCTGTAAAAGATGAAATCGGCAAGGATTTATCCTTAATTGATATTTTTAAATACCCTACGATACGAAGCTTAACGGCCTATCTTTCTCTAAAAGCAGGTCAAAGTGATAATAAGACCGTAGCTGTGAGAAAAGTTGAGCGAATAAAAAGAACAGTTACTTATAGTGGAAAGGAGTGAAAAAATGGACGAGTCATTAGAAGAAAATGTGTATCTTCTCCCGGCTTCTTTTGGACAAAAGAGAATATGGTATTTTGAAAAGTTATTTCAAAAGAGTCCAACTTATAATATTCCTTTTATCTTTAAGCTTAGTGGTAGATTAAATGAAAACATACTAGAACTTTCAATTATGAAAATGATTGAAAGGCATGAAATATTTCGAACGACATTTCTTGAAGTGGATGGAGAGCCAGTACAAAAAGTTTCTGTCTCTTCTCCAACTTTTAAATTGATAATGAAAAATAAGCAAGAAATTGAGGAAGAAGTAAAGTTAGAAGAGTATATACAGAGCTTTGCAAAAAAAGCATTTGATATCGAAAAGGGTCCTCTCATTAATTTTGAATTAATTAAAATCGATGAGCATTTTCATTACTTTCTTTTTAATGTACACCATATTATTTATGATGCGTGGTCCTTAGATATATTCAAAAAAGAACTTTTAAATATATATACACACTTAGAAAAAGGGGATGAGCTTCAAATTAGCGATCCTGAATATCACTATGCGGATTTTGCTAATTGGGAAAGTGAGTCACTTCTTGATGGGAAACTAGAACAGAGTATTGGCTTCTGGAAGGAATACTTGAAAGATGCTTCTCCCTTTTTACAATTACAAGCTGATTTCCCAAGACCAAGAGAACAAACCTACAGCGGCAACAATATTAGGCTATCTTTTCCTAACGAGTTGGTAGGAAAGGTAAGGGAGTATACTCAAAAGAGTGGATCCACAATGAACGCCTTTTTTATGGCAGCCTATTTTATTTTGCTTTATAGATATACCGGTCAAAAAGATATTGTGATAGGTAGTCCAATATCTAATAGAAAAGCAGCATTTACCGAAGATATGATTGGATTTATTGTTAATACACTTCCTATCCGTATGTCTTTAAAACCCTATAGTAAATTTTCATCCGTATTGAAAAAGACAATCAAATCTTTTCTAAATGTATACGAAAACAGTACGGTTCCATTTGAGAGAATTGTCCAAGAGGTTAATCCCAAAAGGGAAAACTCTTATCATCCGATATTTCAGGTTCTATTTACTTACCATGAGCAAGGAACAGAAGGTGAACAATGTTTAAAGGTCGAGTATGAAAAAATTAATACAGGTACATCAAAGTTTGATAAGGTCCTGTATATAAATGCTGAAGGAAATCAAGCATATGCAGAAATTGAGTACAACCCTGATATTTTAAGCAAGCAATCAATGGAAAGGTTCATTAATCATTATATTCAATTAGTTCAAGATATTATGGCGGATCCTAATAAGCCAATATCTAAATTGAGCTTTATGAGTAAGCATGAAATTGCCGAATTAACAAGCTTTAATATGAAGGGAAGGCCGCCATCTTATATCCATGATAGGATTGCCTATCACTCTCTTTATAAGCCAAATGCCTGCGCTGTCAAAACAGATTCAGGCAGTTATACTTTTGCAGAATTGGAGAGAAAGAGTAATCAGATTGCAGCCATAATAAGAAGAAACGGTAGTAAACTAGGGAGCATAATAGGTCTTTCGATGAGTCGGACTTTAGAGCAAATAGCGGCAATATTGGGAATTATCAAAAGCGGGTGTGCGTATTTACCAATTGATCCAGCGCTTCCTGTAAACAGGATGAATTATATGCTTAGTGATGCAAATGCCCCGCTTTTGTTGACTGATAAAGTAGTGAATCAACATGGGGTCCCTTATCAGATTATAAACATAAAAGAGGCAATGCAATCAGAGCTGGATAAACCACTCCTGTGTTTAAAGGAATTGCCTCCAGATGAGATGCTAGCATATGTAATATATACATCGGGTTCATCCGGCAAACCAAAAGGAGTTAAAGTTACACATGCATCATTGCTCAATCATATTGATGATTACTTAGAAGTGTTTCCTTATCAAGAAAGTGAAAGGGTCTTACAAAACATAAATTTTACTTTTGATGCGTCAATAACCGAAATATTTGGTTCGCTGATAGGAGGAGGTACATTGGTTCTCACGAAACAAGAGAATCAATTTGATATCGCTTATTTAGCGAATTTAATGTATCAAGAAAGAGTCACGAGAGCACAGCTGTTTCATAGTTTAATAGATAAATTGAATGATCAATCTCTATTTAATAATAATGACTCGCTTCGACTGGTTTTCACAGGAGGTGAAGCACTCAATAGGAGAATAGTAGAAAAATTCTATAGGTCGATTAATATCGATGCAACACTAGTCAACTTATATGGGCCAACAGAAGCGACTGTTGCGGCAAGTTATCATATATGTAGTAAAACATACCCTAACGTAACGATGCCAATAGGGAAAAACTTTGGAGGTTACCAACTAATAGTATTAGATGAGAATCTTCAACTCGTTCCTAAAGGCGTTGAAGGAGAATTGTTTATTGGTGGTCCAAGTGTATCACAGGGGTATATTAACAATGAAGAGTTAACAAAAAACACATTTATTACTTTAGATGTAAGTGGAAAAAATCAAATGTTTTACAAAACAGGGGACATTGTGAAGCAACTGGCAAACAATGAGTTTTTGTTTATATCAAGGAAGGATTCCCAAGTAAAGATTAGAGGTTTTCGAATAGAATTAAACGAGATAAAAAGTACCATTCTAGATTACCCTGAGATAACAGATGCTGCAGTCGTTACACATATAAATAATGGAGAAAATCAAATCTATGCTTTTCTTGTTAAAAATAAAGATAGTCAAATAATAGCTGCAAACATTAAACGCAGACTGCAACAAGTGCTTCCGCATTATATGGTACCAGCATCCTTTGTTTGGGTGGATGAAATTCCCCTCTCCTCAAATGGTAAACTTCTCGTCAACGAATTGCCTTTTGAGCGAAATGACCTTGTGAGCAAAGTGAAGTTAATGCCAAAGAGCCATGTGGAAATCAAACTTTGTCACATTTGGCAAGAGGTATTAGGTATTAAAGAATTGGGGGTTAAAGAGGATTTCTTTGATCTCGGTGGTTACAGTATAAAAGCCATTGAAGTAGTTGCTGCCGTTCGAAAAGAGTTTAATATCAGTATGACGATTTCTGATTTATTTAAGTATAGAACGATTGAACAATTGAGTGAATTTATTGAAGATGGCAACAAAGTGAAAGTTGATAATAATGTAGTTGTTTTAAAGCAATCAGATACAACTCACCCCCCATTATTTTTGATTCATCCGGGAGGTGGGGGGGCACTCTGTTATATGCCTCTCGTGAAAGATATGTCTATAAATCTTACTATATATGGAATAGAATCCATTGGATATGGAGATAATCAGCAACCATTAAGTACTATACAAGAAATGGCAGTTAAATATGTGGAGGAAGTATTAAAAATTCAAACAGAAGGTCCGTACAGAATAGCTGGTTGGTCCATGGGTGGGACAATTGCGGTAGAAATGGCAAGAATATTAGAAGAGCGAAACTATCATGTGTCATCAGTGATACTTTTTGATGCTCACCCTTTTCATAACTTGCAGTCAGTAGCTAATAGGGATCCATTGATCGTATGGGCACATAGTTTAGGGATGGACTTAGAGGCATTTAGTCAACTTTCAAATAAGGATAAATATGCAGAAGTCTTAGAGAGAGCGATTAGAAAAGGTGTACTACCTAAAGGCTCAGAACAAGAGGATGTCAAAAGAATCATTGAAGTAATGGGGCAGAATAACATTGCATGCGAGTCGTATAAGTTTGTTCAAGAAATTACTTCAGATTTAATTCTTTTTAAATGTCAAAAGATTGATGAGACTCAGCCTCATGCACTTGTAGATGAAAACATTTGGCGGAATAGGACGTTAGGCAAGGTAACGGTCATACCAGTTGATGGTAATCATAATAATTTACTGGAATCTCCACATTCTGTAGTAATAGGAACAATGATGGATCAATTATTATCGTTAAAGGAGATGAAGCAAATTGAGAATGACAGGAAGAGTCAAGAGTCCCCCGCATGAAATCATGAATAAGCTTATATTATATCCGCAGCTATTGTTTGAGTCAGAAAACTATCTAGAACATTATCTTTCTATTGAAAAAGTGCTCATAAAATCTTATGAGGAAATGAATTTAATTAATACAACAGATGCTGTAAAACTCTTAGAAAGCGTAGAATCTGTACAAAAAGAAAATATTATTAAAAGCGCCTATTCTAATATGAATGATATTGCCTTTTCTATTGAAAAGGCAATTGATGAGAACTTGGGTAAGCCAGTATTAAATTGGCATTTAGACAGAAGCAGAAATGATTTACAGGCATGCGGACAGTTAATGTATGCAAGGGATTCATGGATCAGTCTCATTCAAAAATTTCAAAAGCTCTTGATAGAGTTATGGGCACTGGCTTCTAAGTACAAAAGGACGATTATGCCAGGCTATACACACTTTCAAACGGCGCAGGTGATGAGTGTAGGATTCTATCTGACTGCCATAAGCCGTCATATACAGAAGACATTAGAGAAAATGGTTCTTTGTTTGGAGTCTATAAATGAAAGTTGTCCATTAGGCTCTGGGGCAATGTCAGGTCAGGAGTATCCATGGGATTTGGAAATGATGGCAAATGATCTAGGTTTCGATTCATTTGGTGGACATGCTTTAGTATGTGTGGCATCACGGGATTGGATCTTAGAAATAGGAGAGAGTCTGGCATTCTTTGGTGTGAATATGAGCCGTTTCATGACAGATATGATGAACTGGGGGAGTAGTGAATATCAATTCCTTCATTTTCCTGATGAACTAGTAGGTATCTCTTCCTCCATGCCACAAAAAAGAAATCTTCCTATACTAGAGAGAATCAGAGGAAAAACAAGTCATCTAATTAGTTATTATCAGGATTTTATGTTGGGTCAACGGAATACACCCTTTAGTAATCTAGTGGAGGTTTCAAAGGAATCATCGAGCAACCTTCCACGGCTTTTCCAAACAGCAAATGACATTGCTGATCTTCTGCTACTTATTTTTGAGAATATTGATTTCAACATAAATAAGATGAAAAAAAGATGTGAAGAGGATTACCTTGGTGGATTTACGTTAGCCAATTATTTATCAGCTAAAGAAGGCATTCCTTATCGTAAGGCCCAAGTCATTTCAGGTGAATTCATCACCTTAGCAATCAATGAGGGAATTGCGCCAAAAAAACTACCTATTTTATTATTATCACAAGTCTGCGAGCGGTATGGCTATAAACAGCTTCAGATGAATCAAGCTACTTTAGTTGATATATTTGACCCAGAAAAGGCTTTGTTTGTAAAAATTACAGCCGGCTCTGTTCATCCTGAGGAAGTAAATGAAATCATAGAGTGTCAGAAAAGGCAAAACGCAGAGTTTATTCGTCGTTTTAATCGGATAACAGAAAAGGTGACCGAGGCAAAGCAGAGATTGAATAAATGGGTGCCCGGAAAGGAAAATGTAAATGATTAAGGAAGCCAAAATGGTATGTGATAACGAAGTGATTACCGGTGTTGGTAGAGCATGTGGTACCTTTGGAGAATTCCTACAAGGGATCCTACCAGATAATCAGGAATTTTTAGTCACTTTTCCAATTAATCGGTTTTCGACTTGCTATTTTAACTCATCCCCATCTGCTCAAGAGTTAGAAGTTTTTCCTCCCCATAAGAAAAAAACTAGACAATTAGCTATTAATATTTTGTCTTATTTTAACTTACCTACAGGAGGAAGACTGGAAATAGATAGTGAGCTTGTTGAGGGGAAAGGGTTGGCGAGCTCGACTGCTGATATGGTGGCAGCTATAAGGGCAATAGAAGACTGTTACCCAATTAAGATTCCTATTTATCTTTTAGAAGAGATGATGAGAAGAATTGAGCCCTCCGATGGCATTATGTATGAAGGCGTTGTGTCTTATTACCATCGCGAAGTTAAGATTAGAGGCAACTTTGGTAGTTGTCCACCATTAACCGTTCTTGCAATTGATGAAGGTGGGGTAGTAGATACAATTGAGTTCAACCACCAAATTAAACCATTTGATCAAAAAGAAAAGGTAGAATATGAACGTCTTTTACAACAGGCAGAAGGTGCTATTGTAGTAGGCGATGTGAACTTATTGGGGCAGGTAGCGACAAGAAGTACAGAGATGAATCAAAAGGTTAGACCGAAATTGTTAATAGATAAAATGAAAAGAATTAATCAAGAAATAGGAGGGGTTGGTATAGTTACAGCTCATAGTGGTACTTATATTGGAGTTTTACTATCGGATACGGATCCCAATTATATAGATAAATTGAAAAAGGGTATTGAAAAGTTTAAATCCTTTGGACTAAGTGCTGAAGTCTTTCACTCCCTACCCTCTACAAGAGAAGGCGGGGGGTGGCTTTGGTGAATGATAGTATGATCAATCTTATAGGTAGGACACCAGCAGTCAGGCTACGGCTGGAAGCAAATAGTGTCGCACCGGTTTATGCAAAGTTAGAGATGAATAATCCTTTCGGTATGAAGGATCGCGTAGCAAAAAAGGCAATTTATGAAGCAATCAATGCGGGAGTTTTAAAACCTGGAGGCGTCATTGTAGAAAGTTCTTCAGGTACATTGGCTATGGGAGTTACATTAGTAGGAACGTATCTCGGCTATGATGTGCATATTATTACGGATCCACGTATTGATCAGTTAACGTTGGCAAAAATGAAGGCTTTGGGAGCCCATGTTCATATTGTAAAAGAAATGGAAGAGGAGGGAGGGTGGCAAAGGGCGAGACTTAATTACCTTCATCGCTTTATGGAATCCCATCCCAATGCCTTTTGGCCAAGACAATATGAAAATCCTAATAACCCCCTTGCTTATGAGGGTTTGGCCAATGACTTAATCAATGATATCGGTAGAGTTGATTATTTGGTAGCGGCAGTGGGAAGTGGAGGGTCCTTATGTGGAACGGCTAAAGCTTTAAAAAAGGAGAATCCCTCATTAAAGGTTATTGCAGTAGATGCAGTAGGAAGTGCGATTTTCCAACAAAAAGATCAGCCCCACAGACTCCAAGGAGGATTGGGGAATAGCTTGAAGCCGCAAAATGTTGATTACTCCATAATAGATAGTGTGCATTGGCTGAATGATCAGGAAGCTTTTTCATGGACTCTAGAACTTGCTAGACATGAGAAGATATTTGCTGGAAATAGCTCGGGGAGTGTTTATGCTGTAAGTAGATGGCTAAGTACACAAGTCAACAAAGACAATGTGATTGTTGGCATTTTTCCAGACAGAGGGGATCGCTATTTTCATTCAATATATGATGAGAAGTATTTAAGGAAACACGGTATCTTCAGCAATTGTTTAAACATGAATCCTGTCGAGGAAAAGGATATTAAGGATGTGTGTAATTGGTCATATACCCATATCAATCGAGGGGAGAAAGTGAATGAAGAAGTTGCTGTTTATTGAATCTAATACGACTGGTACAGGAATGCTGGCACTGGAAAAAACGGTGGAACTAGGGTTAAGGCCAGTGTTCATAACAAATAATTCTAGCCGTTATGAGCAATTGACATTAATTGATTGTGAGGTTGTTATAGCAGAAACGAATGATTTAGAAGGTTTGAAACATACAATTTTGAATCACTTTGCAATAGAAGAGATTGCAGGTATTACAACAACAAGTGAATTTTATATTTATACTGTCGCATGTTTGAATCGCCTTTTTCATTTTTCTGGGAATTCGCCGGATACAATCGAAATTGTAAGAAATAAGTCTGCTGTTAGACAGGTATTAAGAGAATGCTCAGAAGTCTATCAACCATATTTTAGATTAGTAGAATCAGAGCAAGACTTAGAATTATTAAAAGGTGAACTTATTTATCCAGTCATTGTAAAGCCAATTGATGATAGCGGGTCCAATTTCGTACGTAAATGTATGGACTATCCATCATTATCTGCATATGCAAAAGAGATAATGAGAATTACTCATAATGTCAGAGGTCAAACGAAAAAACAAGGAGCTTTGATCGAAGAGTATATAGAAGGGCAAGAATACAGCGTAGAAGTTTTTTCCGTTAAAGGTAAACATCATCTGATAGGAGTGACCGAAAAACAATTAAATAAGGGAGATTTTTTTATAGAAAGTGGTCATGTATTTCCAGCTAGGATAGATGAAAATCTTAAAGGAATAATTGAAAAAGGGGTTTTACTTATTCTTGAAAGTTTACATTGGAAATCAGGACCTGCTCATCTAGAGATAAAGATAAAAGATAATAAAGTATTTTTAGTGGAGTTTAATGGGAGACTTGCAGGAGGTATGATACCTGAACTTATAAAATATGCAACTGGAGTGGATCTGCTTAAAGAACAATTAAAGAATGCATCAGGAATTGAACCGATAATTGAGAAAAAAAAGTCTTTAACTGCAGGTATCAAATTTTTAGTGCCTAGTGTGTCAGGGGAAATAAAAGAATTGCATAATGTTACATCTCATAGTGATATAAAAGAGATTCGTTATTCTAAAGTACCTGGTGACTATGTAAAGAAAGCGGAAAATGCGTATGGCCGAATAGGTTATATGGTGGTAGCCTCACAAACTTATAGTGAAATGAAATGTTTATTGGATGGTTTTGAACAATCAATGCGAATTGAGGAGTGTGTACATGATCAATTATTTAAGTGATACAATTACGTTGCCAACAGATGCCATGATGCAATCAATACAAGAAGCAAAGCTAGGTGATGATGTCTATGGGCAGGATGAAACAGTAAATCATCTTGAAGAATTTGCTGCAAAGTTAACAGGGAAAGAAGCGGCCTGCTTTATGCCAAGTGGTACAATGGCGAATTTAGCATCTATCATGGCATACTGCCCAAGAGGAACAAAAGCACTTGTTGGCGATGAATCTGATATCTATATTTTTGAAGCTGGAGGAGCTTCCGTTTGCGGGGGGATTATGTACGAACCTATTCGTACACAGTCAGATGGAAGTCTCTCTATAGAAGATTTAACCAACGCTATTCCAATTGATAAGAACGATCCTCAATTTGCTCTGCCGGCATTAATTTGTCTTGAGAATACACATAACAGGTGTGGAGGGAAAGCGTTAAGCTTAGATTACTTAAGTAAGATAAAGCGTTTTGGGGATGAAAATCATATTCCTATCTATATGGACGGGGCCCGTGTTTTTAATGCAGCTCTCTCATTGGGTGTCGATATAAAAGAGATTACACAGCATGTGGACTCTTTACAATTTTGTTTATCAAAAGGATTATCGGCACCTGTAGGCTCGATTGTATCAGGAACAAAACAACACATTAACGAAGTACGAAGAATTAGAAAAATGTTGGGTGGAGGAATGCGCCAGGCGGGAATTTTAGCAGCTCCCGCCTTGGTGGCCCTTCAAACCATGATAGATAGACTGACAGAAGATCATCAGAAAGCGAAAAGACTTGCGAAAGAATTAGAAGCGATTGATGGGATTGAGGTTGAAACAAAGGATGTACATTCAAATATAATCATGTTCAAAATCAATAATGAAAATTTCACTTGGAAGTCATTTCTTGAGGCTGCAGAAAAAAATAATGTAATATTTTCTGAGATGGGATATGGTAGAATACGAGCGGTTATTCATAGACATATTACAGATGACGATATCACTTCAACAATTAAGATCATAAAAGAGATACTACACTCTACTATTATTAAATCCTACTAGCATACTGTTTTATAGTATGCTTTATTTCTTTTTTGATGGCGTTAGATATTTCTTGATCATTAATTGAATCTGCTATGCTTAATGCTTTGTTAACATGTAACTCACCATTTCTGGAATCCCCTTTTAAATAGTGAATTTCTGCAAGGGAGTGTAGTGATTGGCTACAGAAAGCATATTTCCTTTCAAAAGAAAATATATTTACTGCTTCATCGAAGTATTGTTGGGCGATATCTAAATCGTTTTTTCGCTTATGTAGAATGCCCAATAGATATCTTACTTCTCCTGCACAATAAAATAAGTGATTAGATTGTAAGTAGTACTCTAGGCGATAACAAATATCAAAGCATTCACTATCTCTATGATTTTCATAGTAAAGACAGGCCAGATTATAGGCTACTCTAGGGAAGAGGGACTTATCCTCAATATAGGGACTATTTTCTAAAGCTTTGTATGATGAGCTAAAAAGACGAAGAGCCTCTTTTAATTTATTTTGTTCCAAGAGTAATAATCCAAGAGAATTCGTTATATTAATATCTATTTCGTTAATAATTTTACCGTTTTGGATGAGTTTTCGTAGCAGTATTTCAGCCTTTTCAGGGTTTTGATCTCGTTTATGATAAAGAACTGCCTCAATCCAACTTAGAAATCTGAGGAATTGTCGGTTGTTTAATAAAGGGTTGTTATTAGAGAAATTTTTTGCCTCTTCATAGTGGTATTGTAAAGTGATAAAATCTAATTGATAGAGACTCTCACGGCAAAGCCTCTTAAATTTTTGTACGTAGGATATAAGTTCTGCTTCATCATTATCTGATAAAATGTATTCAATAGGGATATTAAGTTTCATGCAGATCTCTTTCAATATATCCAATCTAGGCAGTTGCTGTCCTTTTTCGATACGATATAAAGTGGATTCATCACATATATTATCAGCTAAATATTGCCTAGAAAACCCGTTTTTCTTTCGATAAAAGGCAATTTTTTCACCTGTTTTCTCCAAAAGACCAATCCTCCTAATGAAATATGTCTAAATATTGCGTAAATACATATACATTTTAACAAATTTTTGGGTGATAATGGTATTAGATAATCAAAAGGAGGGGAAAAAGAGGATGAAAGTCCTAAATAAATTTATTGTTGGTTTACTACTTACTATAGGCGTATTTAATGGAGTGATTAAATCTGAAGTAGTACAAAGTAATGGTGCTGATAACATCGGTATAGGTATATTCGAAGATAAACCTATCCCAGGCCATCACTAGGAGAAAAAGTTATGAAGCCTAAAAAAGTTTTGATTGTGGGGAAAGAGAAGGCGTTCAAAAAAGGCTCGATACATTCCGTATTATTGAATAAGGAAAAATATCAGCTTCATTACTTAAACAATGAAAATCTTTTACAAGATCCACTATTTTTAAAGGGATTCTCCTTGGCAATTATTAATAAAGTTAAAAGCATTTATATAGACAGTCTTCTAGAAAATAAAGTTCCTAGCATTGTATTAATTGGAAAAAGGGAGCAGCATTTAATCTCTGTTGTAAGTAATGTCCAAGGAATCGTTTCAAAGGAAAAACCAGAAGAGATACATTTTGCTATTGAAATGATAGAAAAGGGCGGCTTTTACTTTTCGACAGCATTAAAGCAATATATCTTTCCTTTAATGGCTAATAAAATTCCGTTTGATCTTGACGAAGAGTTGAAGTATATACCTACGATTTTAACTGAAATGGAGTTAAAAGTCGTAGAAGAGTTAATAAATGATAAAACCAATCAACAAATCGCAGATACTTTGTATTTAAGTAAGCGGACAGTTGAATACTATATTACATCTAGTATGCAAAAATTAAAAGTAAACTCAAGAGTGGGTCTGGCGGTTAAGATGACGAAGGCCATACTATTGCAGAATCAATCAATAAGTATAAGAAAAGTTCAAACGGTATATGCCTAGAGTCTGACCAAATGTCAGACTTTTTTTTATGGAAAAAATAGAGGGAAATAGTTCAAAAGTGAGGTTCACCTCCACTTTATTTATACAGTATACACATCCCAACTAGTAACACAGAACTAAGATAGGAGAATGTAAGAAGACGACTTACATTTGCGTGATTTACGGGTTCTTTTGACCCACTCCTATTTTATGATGAGCTTAATAAATACAAATAGGAGGAAATTATGAAAGGTAATTTTGTTAAACTACAGGCTCTTGAAGAAGAAGATTTTAAGTTGTTCTCAAAATGGGTTTGTCCATCAAAAGTAAGTGCATTGGCGAGAGGAGCCCAAGACTTTGCCACATTGGAGGACATTAAGGCTGATATTAGAACAGGGAATACAAATTATGCCACAGTGCTTACACATGACAATGAAAAGATAGGATTTATTTCCTGGCAGCCTCAGAAGTATGAAGGAAGTTATTTACTTGGTGGTGTAATAGGAAATCCCGATTTATGGGATATGGGTTACGGGGCAGAAGCCTCATTATTGATTTTAGATTATTTATTTCATTTTAAAAATGCTCACAAAGTTCAATTCATTAATGGTTTATACAACTTGAGGACTATTCGTTTTCTAATAAAAAATAAAGTCACAATAGAAGGGGTGCTACGTGACTATTTCTTCTTAGATGGAGAGTATCATGATGCTGTGGTTTCTTCTATTTTGAGGGAGGAATATTACTCTCAGGATGAGGGGAATCTGCCAGAGGATATGATCCCCAAAAGTGAAAAGGAGAAAACTAGAAAAGAATTATATGAATATCTCAATCATCAATGGAAGGATGAGTGCTTTCCAAGTTTGGTAAAAGGTGTTGGCGTTAATGTGGAGTGAAAAGGTAGTAGTCATAACAGGAGCTTCAAAAGGAATAGGAAAAAGTATGTCAAAGCATTTTACTGAATTAGGTGCAACTGTAATCATGCTATATCGATCTTCTTTATCAGAAATCAAACAAGTAGTTGAGGAGATAAAAAAAGAAACGGGTCATGAGCGTGTGTTTTTTGAAAAACTGGATGTCAATGATATTGAAATGGTCAAAAATGTTTTTCAAAATATAATATCCACGCATAAGCGAATTGATGTACTTATTAATAACGCGGGAATCAGTTTTGGTGGTGCATTAATTCCAAGTAACCCGGTAGAGAAGTGGAAAGAGATTGTGGACACCAACATTATGGGAACAATTAATTGCATTCATGCCGTTTCTTTTCACATGTTGTTAGCACAAAGCGGTTCAATTATTAATATATCATCCCTTTCAGGGTTGGTAGGAATAGAACGACTAAGTGCATATAGCGCAAGTAAAGCGGGAGTAATTGGTTTAACACGTTCACTTGGAAAGGAGTATGCCCCTTATAATGTCAGGGTGAATGCAGTTGCTCCAGGATATATTGAAGAAACTGGAATGGTAGATCGAATTCCAGAAAAGCAGATGACTGAGTTTCGAAAGAAAATCGCCATGGGCAGATTAGGGACTGCAAAAGAAGTTGCTGAAGCTGTATCATTTCTTGCTTCAGACAAATCAAGTTATATCACGGGGCAAACATTAGTCGTTGATGGAGGACTAATGTGAATGGATGGAGGTAGAAAAATTGAGAACAGCCATATTGTTTCCCCCTTTAATGAAACTTAAAAAGGGTGATTTCAAAAATTTATATGATTGTTTCCCTATAGTAAGAGAACAGTTTGAACAAGCAAGTGACATTATCGGTATAGACTTAGCAAAAAGTTTTTTTTTAGAAAATGAGGCCATGACAAATCGTGGGGATATTGCCCGAACGAGCATTGTAACAATCAGTTCAGCTTTATATAAGCTGATTAGAAATGAAATTAGTCAGCCAGATTTTTATTTAGGTCCAAGTCTAGGCCAAGTAAATGCTATTCATTGTAGTGGAAGTCTAGATTTTACAGATACTGTTAAAATGATTCAAGCTATGTGCTTAATGGAGGCTGAGGAGAAGAGTAATAAGGGCAATGGAGTTTATTTCTTCTACAACATTGATACCGAGGTACTGGATTACCATATTGCTGAATTACGTAATAAAGGCTGTACGCTAGAACCATGTATGTACGGAACTTCCAATCAAATGATTGTTAATGGAGATACCAAAAGTCTTGAGGAGCTAAGTAGCAAAATATCACCACTTGGGGGCCTTGGAATTACAATTCCTTATGGACCACCAGGTCATTGTTCTCTTCTTCAATCTGTCAAAGAGAGATTTGAGAATGAATTCATGCCCATGATCAAGCCGGTGAATCCCATTAAACCTTTGGTTAGTAACGTAACTGCCACGCCCTTATATACCGGGAAAGAGATAGCGAATGAGTTGGTTAATCAGTACACCAAACCTGTTCAATGGTATCAATCGCTAAAGTTTTTAGCAGAAAATAATGTGCAAAAGTTGATTGTGGTAGGCCCTGGGAATTTTGTAGCCAAATCACTACAATTTACGGATATTGATTTTGAAGTGGAATCATATCTTGTGGCGGAGGAGATCAATAAAATATGTACAAGAAGTAGTTCGTCTATTGGAGGTTAAAAGATGATAGGTCTAGTATTTCCCGGTTTAGCACCATCATACTACGAAGATATTAAAACTTTTATGCAAAATAGCCCATTTTCAAAAAGAAGATTTGAAGAGGCGAGTGAGGTTTTAGGTTTTTCATTGACTGAGGCTTTCAAAAATGTAGGAGATAAAGATTACGTAATTATGGAATGTGCCTTCCTTGCCAATACAATGGCAATGTTAGACCATTTCTATGAGGAATATCGCCTTTCTCCTCAAGTGGTCATTGGTCCGAGTTTTGGTGGAATTGTTGCAGCGATTTACGTGAAAAGCATTTCTTATAAAGAAGCTGTGTGGATAACAAAAGAATCCAATAAATTATCAGGTGAATGGTATGAACGGCTGGGGGATTTCAAAACTCACTTTGTTTATAATCTTTCATTGAATGAGTCCAATAAAATCATTGAGGATTTCAAGTCGAAAGGGCACTTTTTAGAATTGGTTGGAAATATGGAGAGTGTAATGTGTTTTTGCGGTAGCGCTTCTACAATTGATCTATTAAAAAGAACCTTGAATAATAAGCCAAAGTGTTTTTCTCTTCATACTATGGGACATCCCATCCATAGTGAGATATTAACTCCTTTACGACTAGATGTAGAAAGGGAAGTTTTTGCTAATGTTCAATTTAAGCCGCCTACTCTACCCATCATCTCGGATGTAGATGGAAGATTAATTAATCAGTCAGAGCAATTAAAAGTGATGATGTCGGAAGGATATGACCTCCCTGTACGTTGGGACTTAGTAACTAAACAGATGGAATCTCTCGGAATCAAAGAGGTATATGTTGTAGGTCCTAAAAATTTATTTTACCAACTTCTGAAAAATAAAATTAAGACCATTAAGGTTGATCCTGATTCGATAATTAAACAGGCAGTGACCCATTAAAGGACGGAATAAAATGATATTTACAGAGAGTGGATCCTATACAAAACAAATACTCTTCCATGATATAAGACAATCTATCGAAAGTTTATCTTTTCACAGTATCTCCAGTGGAAATCGAGTTGTAATTTCCGCAGAAAATTCTTATGAGTTTATTGTTACCCTATTTTCGCTAATCCATTTAGACTGCTCCATTATACTTCTAGATGGTCAGGTAGGGGAACAAAAAATTAAGAGAGTTATGGAAGAAACCAATGCAAAGATTTGCTTAATAGATCGTGATTTGCCTATCGTGAATACAATAAGTATAAAGCCATTGGCCTCACCAGATGAAATATCGTATATAGAATTTAAACTAAATATAGAAAAATGGAAATCGAGAAAGGATGCACTAATACTATATACATCAGGTTCAACGGGCCAATCCAAAGCAATAATTAAGTCTGGGCAGTCCATGTTTATCAATTTAGAAAGTACGATGAAAAGCATGTGCTACCTTCGAAACGACATATTATTACCGGTTATCCCTTTTTCCCATTTTTACGGATTATCTTTGGTGTTCATTTGGTGGATGATGGATTGTCATTTGGTCTTATGTGACTACAAGAAAGTAAGGAAAATTCTAAAGGCTATCTCTGATTACAAAGTAACGGTTGTTGATGCTATTCCTTCTACGTATCATGTTTTAATACAGCTAATGGAAAAAAGGCAAGAGGTTAGAAATGATTTAAAAAGATCAAGTGTTAGATTGTGGTGTATTGGAGGTTCTCCATTATCGGCTAAATTAGCTGCTGATTTTGAAGGTTATGTAGGCAGGCCCTTGCTTGACGGCTATGGTCTATCTGAAGCAGGAAATATAGCTTTAAATACAGGTAACGAGAAAGGCTGCGGTAAAGCTTTAGAGGGTGTAAGAATAATGATAATGGATGAATATGGAAAAGAAGCTCAAGCTGGAAACATTGGTGAAGTGTTAATAAAAAGCCCAGGATTAATGGAAGGATACCTTGGTTTAAAGAAAGAAACAGAAAGAGCCTTTCTAGATGGATGGTACCGTACAAGTGATTTGGGATATATGACACCAGATCAGCATCTTTATGTAGTTGGACGAAAAGGGGAGGGGTTCCTAAGGAAAGGTTATCTCATATACCCAGCAACAATTGAAAAAGAAATATTTGATTCTTTGGGATATAGAGGGAAGGTCTTTTCCTTTAAGGACGAAAAGAAAGATTCATATGTACTTATCTTTATAGAGGAAGATCCTGCAAATATAGCTGAAATTAAACGAAATATTTATACACATATAGATCCATTCTATCAGCCTAATAAAATCTTAGTGTTAAAGGAATTTCCATACTTGTTAAATGGAAAGGTTGATCAGGTTGGATTACAAAAACTTGCATCACAATGGAATCAAAATAGAGAGGAGGATTCAAATTGCATAGCACTATCATAGTTGATCCTTTCCCATCTTTAGTTCTGGAGAGAAAGGAAGCGATTGAGCGTACAATTGAATATCTCGAAAAAAACAGAGAATGTATGATGGAAATATTGACAGAGGTTTCACCTTATCATACAGCTAAAGATGAAATAAATATATCTATTCAAGCTCTCACCCGCGCGATTGCAGAGGTCAATGAAAATAGGCCACCAACATTGAATAGTATGTCAGTATTTATGCCATCAAACGTTTTGTTATACTCATATGTCCTCTACTTGTTAATCCCTTCGCTTTATGTAGAAAAAATTGAATTTAGGGGATCAGGGCTTGTTATTGAACAAGTTAGACAGCTACACAATTTGTTAAAAGAAATACATCAGTTGCCTATTCAATTATTAGAATTGTCTCATCGAAAGTACATTAAGGAATCAGCTCTACAGGCGGAACTAGTCATTTTTACTGGTGCCTATAAAAATGCTGAGGAAATTAAATTCCAACTTTCAGAAGATCAATTCTTTGTTTTCTTTGGTCACGGAGTCAATCCATTTATCTTAACTGAATCAGCGGATGTAGAAAAATCCATTAATGACCTTGTTTCTATACGAACATATAATTCCGGGCAAGACTGCTTAGGTCCAGATGTTATTTATGTACCAGAACATTTGAAAGATCCATTTGTTTCAATGTTAAAACAAAGATTAGAGGTACTCAAATTCGGTAGCAATAAGGACGGAGCAATGGATTATGGCCCTATTCACTACCTATCTGCAATAGACGTTGTGGCCGTACATTTAAATCAATTTAGTAACTATATCTACTCAGGAGGTAATATTCATTATCGTGAAAGAAGAATAGAACCAACGATCTTGTTAAGCAAAATAGAGGATGATTTGCCAATGGCGGAATTCTTTTCTCCTATCTTTAATGTGGTTACGTATAAGTCTGTGGAGGAAATCTTGGAAGTTTTTAAAACAGGTTATTTTCTTGAGAGAGCGATGGGGGCAACGGTGTATGGAGACTGCAATAAAAATTTAATTGATGCATTACATAAGAGGCATACGGTATCAATAAATAAAACCTTATTAGATATAGAAGATGGAAATGCCCCGTTCGGAGGTTATGGACCGATGGCTAATTATGTTTCTTATAAAGGTCAATTAATCATTAAGCCTATTTTACTTTCGAAAGTCCTCCATGATTATTGGGAGTCGAAGCATGACTAGTAATACAGTGTGGTATGCAATTACACAAGCCCTAAAATGCAATGGAGTAACTCAAGTTTTTGGTTTGCCTAGTGATGATCTTGCACTAATGATAGAAATAAAAAAGAATAACATTGATTTTTTAATAACTAAGGATCAAAGAAATGCGATGTTCATGGCAACTGGTTATAGTTTGGCCATGAATCAATTAGGTGTATGTGTTGTTGGAAAAGGACCAGCAATGATGAATTGTATGACGGGTGTCCTTGAGGCAGATGCACAATGTGCACCGGTTTTAATCATTGCAACTAGCACGAAAACAGAAAAATATGGCTTTAATAGGTCTTTCCAGGAAGCTAATCAATACGAAGTTGTGGCTCCTCTAGCAAAGTGGGCCCACCGTGTGGAGAGTGCTGATTCAATTCATTGGGTAATGAAGAAAGCAATATTTCTTGCCACATCAGGATCACCTGGACCTGTATATATAGAAATACCAGAGGACATTGGTTTTCAACAGATGCAGAAAAATGAAGTTTCCTCATATATACCTACCATTCATTCAAAGCTTTCTGCAGATGTAGAAAATATAAACAAAGCAAGAAGGATGATTAAAGAATCAACAAAACCGATCATCATTTACGGGGGAGGAACGAAACGAGGAAGAGATAGACATCTATTAAAGGCATTTGCGGAATGGCTTAGGGCACCTATCTTTGTAACAGCTTCAGGACGTGGTGCGATTTCTGAAGAGGATCCTCTTTTTTGTGGTTTAGCAGGATTATATTGTCCAGCTCATATGATGGAACTTATCACACAATCAGATTTATTTATATCAGTGGGTAGTAGACTCGAAGAAACAGCTACTTTCGGTTGGGAAGCCTCACTAAAAGCAAATAAAATGATACAAATTAATATCAGTGAGCAAGGTTTCAATCTTTTGTATGATAGTTTTAATCTCCAGGGGGATGCAGAAGAAATTTTAAGTAAATTAATGGAGACTAGTATTCCAAGAGAAGATTCATATCAGTGGATAGAATTTGCGGAAAATTTAAAGAATCATCTCTTTAGAGAAAAGGATGCAGTAACTTATCATTATAATCAATTAAGGGTTGCTGACATTCTTAACGTGTTAAATAGTTATTTACCAAAAGAGGTTGTTTTTGTTCATGAAAATGGTTTGCAAGACATGTGGAGTTATTTTTATCCTTATCATGCTCTAAAAGCGGGTCAGGATGCTATTACTCCTAGCGAACAAACGCCCTTAGGATTTGGAGCAGCAGCAGCAGTAGGGGTTGCCCAAGCTCAAAAAGACAAAATGGTTGTGGCTATAGTAGGAGACGGTGCATTTACTCTTTTCCAAAGCGATCTTTCAACTGTAGTACAGAATAAAATTCCCATCATATATGTTGTTTTAAATAATGGTGGATATGGATGGTTAGCTTATCAAAATAAAAATAATGGGGCATCTTCCGTTTTTATTCATGAAGAGGAATCGGCGCTTATAGGTGTACATTCAAATCTGCATCACCTACAAGTAAAATCCTGTCATGAACTCGTAGATTCAATTAAAGAAGCTATGGCTGCGTATAGAGTAGGTAAATCAGTTGTACTAGAATGCTTTGTACAAGTAAATGATGTAGCATCTGCTTTAAAAGATATATATGGGGATTTTCCACTAAAGGAGAGGTGAATAAGGTAAATGGAAGCATTACTCACTGAAAAAATATTGAATCAAACAGGGTTAGAAATCCCAGTTAATATTCAAGGGATAGGATTTCGTGTACCAGGCAAAATTGTAAAAAATGAAGATCTAGTGAAAGAACTAGATACAAGTGATCAATGGATACAGGACAAAACCGGAATAAAGGAAAGGAGGTACTTAGAAGAGGAGTATGTGACTTCTGATCTCTGTGCAAGTGCAGCGGCGGAGGCACTCCTGGATGCTGATATTCAAGCAGAAGAGATTGATGCCATTATTGTCACCACTACTTCACCTGATCAAGCATTACCTTCAACTGCAATGATTATCAAAGAAAAAATAGGTGCAGAAAAAGCGATTCCGATTGATCTTACGCAAAGTGGCTGTGCAGGTGGGATTTATGCTATGTATGTCGGGACTCATCTACTCCAAAATAGCAATGTGAAAAATGTATTAGTGATCGGTTGTGAAATCCTTTCGAGGATTAGTGATCCAAAGGATCGCACTACACGTGTATTTTTTGGTGATGCAGCTGGAGCAATGGTGTTGCAAAAAACAAGAAAGGGTGGAGGCATTCTTTCCTTCCATTTAGATTCAGAGCTTAATTATGCAGTTCAAATCCCTGGAGGCGGGACAGTACCACTCGGTGAAAATGAAGATTATAGAACAAGCCAATTTGTTAAGATGAATGGTCGTGAAGTCTGGAATACTGCAACAAGAGTAGTTCCAACTTCTATAAGGGAAGCCATAGTATCTGCAGGATTAACAATAGGTGATATTGATCATTTCTTAGTCCATCAGGCAAATCTTAATATAGTAAAAGAAGTTATGCATGATTTAAATGTCCCACTCGAAAAAACGACCATAACTGTACAAGAATATGCCAATACTGGTTCAGCGACATTATATTCAGTTTTATATAAAGCCTTGAAAGATGGAAAAGTGAAAGAGGATGATACGATTGTTCTTTCAGCTATTGGCGCGGGTTTCTTATGGGGTTCTATCTGCTTAAAATATACTAAAAATGAGAAAAGGGGTTAGGAAAATGAAAGAAAAAATAAAAGAGAAATTTATTGAGGTCTATAAAATGGATATTAAACCGGAGGAATTATTGGATGATAGCTATTTATTTGGGCCAGATTCAGTATATGGTTTAGATTCTATGGATGTTTTGGTTTTCATTAATGAATTAAAAAAAGAATTTGGCTTAGAATATAGCACATTAGATACTGATTCCTTTATGACTATCAATAATATTATTAGTTTTATTGAGAAACAAAAAAAATCTGAATCTGTTTAAGGTTATGGAAAGCTTATCGTATTTACCGCACAAGTATCCTTTCCTATACGTAGACCGAGTAGTTGAAAGAGAACCGATGATGTGGGTAAAGGGTTATAAAAATATAAGCAATAATGAATGGTTTATTAGTGAAAGTCAAAAAAGTATGCCTTCTACACTTATTATTGAAGCAATTGGGCAAATCGGCGCTTTTGTTCGCATTGAAAAATCAGAAAAATATGAAATATTAGCCGGGATTAATGGCGCACAAATACATGGTTCAGCTTATCCAGGGGATAGGTTAGATTTGTACTTTGAGGTTACAAGAATAAGGAATGGATTAATGAAAGGGAAGGGTATTGCTTCAGTTAATGGTTCTGTAATTGTGTCTATAGAAGAAATTACAACTGTTTACCTATGAAAAAACCTCCTTTTTTAGGAGGTTTTTAGCATTTTTTAATAACAGGCGAAATTTGCGTGATACTCTAATCTTTTTGTTGTTCAAACTGAATACAATAGAGAGGTGTTTGTAGGTGATAATAAGTAAAATATAGAAGGAGTCGAAGAATGAAGTCAATTATTAATTTTTCAATTAAGAACAAGCTCGCAATTTGGATCGTCACAATCTTTATTATAGTCTTTGGTATGTTTTCTGCCTTTCAAATGAAAATGGAGCAACTCCCAAATATTAATGAGCCAATCGTTGATATTACAACTATTTATCCCGGTGCATCGTCTGAAGAAGTTTCGGATAAAATTACCAACCAGATAGAAAATGGTGTGCGGAATTTAGATGGGGTAAAAAATGTGGTATCAACTTCCATGCAAGACGCGTCATCGATCCAAGTAGAATATGGATTTGATAAGGATCTTAAGGAAGCAGAACAGGAAATTGAAGAAACGATAAAAAACCTGAATCTTCCGGAGGATGCCCAGACACCAAAGGTTGCGAGACTTAGCTTTAATGATTTACCAATTTTAGTTGTATCCGTATTAAATCAGAATAGTAACCTTTCAGAAGTAAGCAATCTCGTAAAAAATGAAATACAGCCGGCTTTTGAAGAAATTCAGGGAATCTCTACAGTAAATATCGTTGGGAATGAGTCGAAAGAGGTCAGAATCAATCTTTTACCGGAAAGACTACAAGAATATCAACTGCGTGATCAAGACGTAGCAGAATATTTGAATAGCGTGTTAAATGAATTTTCATTAGGCGTGAAAGAGGTTGATAATCAAGAAAAGGTCGTTGCGATTCAAAGCGAAGTGGATATAGAAAAACTAAAGGATATCAGTGTGCCAATTAATCCGCAATCTGTAATAGAAGGAGTAGATCAAACAGCAGAAGCAACACCTACCCTTAGTGATATTGCGGAAGTTGAGTTAGAACAAAGCTCATCGTCTATCTCTAGATTTAATGGGGAAGAGTCAATTGGTATACAAGTAGTACAAGGAGTAAACGGGAATACGGTTGAAATTATTGACGCAATAACCAATAAAATGGATGAGTTTGAAAAACAATATGACGGTTTAACATTTGAAACAGTATTGAATAGTGGCGATCCAATAAAAGATTCCATCAGTATGATGTTCAAAAAGGCTCTAATAGGAGCCGCATTTGCAGTATTGATTATATTACTGTTTCTGAGAGATATAAAATCTACCCTTATATCGGTTATTTCAATTCCACTATCATTACTCATTGCATTATTGTTACTTCATCGGATTGGAATAAGCTTGAACTTAATGACAATTGGAGCGATGACAGTTGCCATTGGAAGAGTAGTTGATGACTCGATTGTTGTTATTGAGAACATTCATAGAAAAATAAAGTTATCTAAAGAACCATTGAGTGGAAATGCATTAATTGTAGCAGCTACAAAGGAAATGTTTTCACCAATTATGTCCTCTACGATTGTAACAATTGCAGTGTTCCTTCCATTAGGGCTTGTTGATGGTCCAGTAGGAGAACTATTTTATCCTTTTGGATTAACAATCGTATTTGCCCTTTTAGCCTCACTGTTAGTTTCTATAACAATTGTGCCAATGATGGCTCATTTTATGATGAGTAGAAAAGTGGAAAAGCGTGCTTCTAGAGATAAGAAACATAAAGGAGAAACGTATAGAAAGATACTAAGATGGAGTCTTAATCATAAAATCGTATCTTTCACATGTATCAATATTCTTTTAATTGGTAGTTTGTTTTTGATTCCATTTATTGGCGTCACCTTCATACAAGAAGATGAAAATAACTTACTTATTATCACTTATGATCCAAAAACAGGTGATACAAGAGAAGAAATTAATGAGCAAGTAGAGACTGTAGAAGATTATTTGCTTGGTAGGGAACATATAGAGCTCGTCCAATCATCACAAGGTGGAGGAAATCCACTTAACCCAGCGGATACCCGACAAGTTCTATTCTTCATTAAATATAAAGGAAGCGTTGAAGACTTTGGAAAAGAGCAGGAAGTAATCTCTGCTGAAATTCGGAAGCAAACCGAGGGAGAATGGAGTTTTCAGGATTCTGGTTCAGGCAATAGTCAAATGAATATTTATGTTTACGGTAATAATTTTGAAGAGATTAATCAGTCAATAGGTCAGATTGAAGATAAACTATCAAATAGAGAAGAAGTAAAGAGCATAAAAACCAATGTCTCTGAGTTGCATGATAAGCTTGGTTTTCAGCTGAAACTGGATGAATTAATCAATAATGGTGTGCACCCAGAACAGGTTTATTCAGCACTAGGTGGAGGGGTGGACATGAGACTCACCACTATAAATGAGGAAGGAGACGACTTACCTGTTTACTTGAATACAGCAAAAACGATTGAAAAACAGGAGGATTATCTTAAGTTGCCTATCTCCACTTTGTCTGGTGAAGAGATAGAACTATCAGAGGTGACAGAACTCATTGAGCAAGAAGCTCCCTCAGCTATATACAATCGTAATGGCAAGCAATATGGTGAAGTAACGATTAATGTTCAAAGCAATGATATCAATAAGACAATCAAAGATTTAGAAAGTGAATTAAAAGGAATTTCATTTGGGAATGGAGTCAACCTCGAATTTGGCGGTGTTTCAGATCAAATTGAAGACTCTTTTAATCAATTAATTATTGCTTCAGGTCTTGCTATCTTCGTTGTATTTTTCGTTTTAATTGTCACATTTGGAGGTGGTCTAGCACCATTTGCTATCCTATTCTCCTTGCCATATGCAATTATTGGTAGTTTGGTTGGACTCTTGTTAACTAGAGAACCAATTAGTATTTCAGTAATGATTGGTGCCTTAATGTTAATCGGAATAGTTGTAACAAATGCGATCGTTTTAGTTGCGAGAATTATTCAGAATGAAAAAGAAGGTATTGATTTAAGGGAGGCAATATTAGAAGCGGGTACAACACGTTTGAGACCGATATTAATGACTGCTTTTGCAACTGTAGGGGCATTAGTTCCACTTGTGTTTACTGGTGAGACGGATGGAAGTGGCCTAATTTCGAGGGGATTAGGGATAACAGTCATTGGTGGTCTTACAACGTCAACAATACTCACTTTGATTGTCGTTCCAGTTGTTTATGAAGCTTTAATGAAGATGAAAAAGAAGTTTAAGAAGAAAAGAGCTCAAAAAGAAGAAGTAAACATTGAGGCTTAGTGGTGTTTTCACTAAGCTTTCTTTTTCTCAATTCTGTGGGTATTTTGGACGAGGATAAGATCTGTTTTTTAATGGTTATGATTTAAAATTTAGGTGAAAGTATTCAAAAAGGAGAATGAAAGGTGAGTTCAATTTTTAAAAACCGCTTTATTTATTGTATCCTTTTCTCTGCCTTATTTCTTCAAATGGGTATTTGGATAAGGAACTTTTCGATATTACTATTTGTTACTGAACAAACGAATGGAAACGCTATAGCCATTTCTTTTATAATGCTTGCGGAGTATGCCCCCATTTTTTTGTTTTCTTTCCTAGGAGGAACATTTGCAGACCGTTGGCAACCAAAGAAGACGATGGTATGGTGTGATATTCTTACGGCAATATCAATTTTTGCTATTTTTGCTGCGCTACTTTTTAGTACTTGGAAAGTTGTCTTTTTTATTACTTTAATTTCTGCAGTGCTTTCCCAGCTTTCCCAACCAGCGGGTATGAAGTTATTTAAGCAAAATCTCCCAGACAAACTATTACAGCCTGCGATGTCTCTTTATCAAACCTTATCTGCTGTTTTTATGATAATGGGGCCGGTCATTGGTACCATTGTTTATGAAAACTTAGGCCTTCTCCCTTCCATTTTAATCACTGGAAGTGCCTTTCTATTATCTGCTTTTTCGTTGTTTTTCATTACAGAGAGTAAAAATATTGAAAGGGAGTCGTCCATACATATAGCCAATATTTTGGATGATATGAGGGGTGGAATAAAATACGTCCTTAAAAATAATCAATTAAAAGCGCTGGGAGCATGTTTCTTATTTGCAGGACTAGCAGTAGGGCTCATTCAACCAATGAACATTTTTATTGTCATGGAAAAATTGTCATTAGGAACAGAGTATTTACAGTGGCTTCTAATGATAAATGGCTTAGGAATGGTGATTGGTGGAGTAATATCATTTACTTTATCTAGTAAGATACAACCGATGAAGTTTTTAGCAATAGGAGTGGCAATGACCGCGATATCTATAAGTATAATTGGCTATTCAACAGTACTTACGCTAACACTATTAGGACAATTTTTATATGGGGTATTTCTTCCGGTTATTCAAATAGGCATTCATACAATGGTATTAAAAAATACAAATGATCATCTTATAGGAAGGGTCAACGGTATTTTAGTGCCTCTGTTTAGTGGGTCTATGGTAATGAGTATAACATTAGTAGGCATATTAAAAAGTGTGGTATCAGTAACTTTTATCTTTCAAGTGTCTGCTTGTTTATTCCTTGTTGCTTTGGCGATTATTTTACGAAACACAAAGCAGCAGTCATTGAATGAACCAGGACAAGCTAGAAATGTTTAATGTTTGAAGCTACTAAATAGTGAGCAACTACTATATGAATTTATCATTCCTTGTGAATAGGTGGCTTCATTTGAATCCGTATTGATACAAACATTTCTTAATAAAAATGAACAGTAGAGCAATTTAGTGAATAAAAGAAACAAGCAGTGATTATGCTTGTTTCTTAAATCATTTTTGCAGTATATATTGAAAACACCGTTTCGCAGTTGCTTCCGGTGCAACAAGAATAGGGGTGCTGGGTGTCACTTGGTTAGCTACATGTGCCATGCTGTATTGCGAGAGGACGATGACATCTACCTTCCCATCCATTTCCGCCACCATTCTCCTGACTCTTTCGTCATGTTCTTCTTTTTTTCCTTCAAAAAGTAGATGGATGATGCCAGGATCAACAACAGATTCAATGGCACAGTTCGGTTGACGTGCTTGTAGGTAATTAATTAGCGCTTCGGGTGTTTCTCTGACGGTAGAGATTAAACCGATTCGATTATATTCTAAAGCCTCATCTAGCATCGCTTCGTCTGAACGGAACATTTTCACTCGACAAAGTGGTTGAAGGATAGCTGTTAAAGGATTGAATGCCGAACAAGTTAGTTGAATACAATCAGGGCGAGCTTCAGCTGCTAAAGAGACAGATTTTGAAAAGCGCCGAGCAATTTCTGGTGTCAATGAGCCGCTTTCTTCAATCATCGTCAGTAAGTGAGTATCCATGAAATGTAATAATTCAACCTCAGGCGCCACTTTTCTAAACGCTTCTTCTATAGGCTTTAAAGCAGTCGTTGTTGCGTGTATTAAGGCAACCTTCATTTTATCTATCACCTCATCCTTTCCGCTTTCGTGCTTTCATTTCCGAGCAGTTAATTGTATTCTCTATAGTATATCTAATAATCAATGAAAATAGTATAAAAACTAATGAAGGAGAGAAAGAGATGAATTCGGATTGGCAGAAAAGACTTTCTCCGGAGAAAGAAAAGCCTTACTTCCAAAAGTTGATGAGCTTTTTAGAACAGGAATATCGGAATCATACGATTTATCCTGTAAAGGGAAATATCTTTAATGCATTGGAATATACAAGCTTTGAAGAGACAAAAGTGGTTATCCTTGGTCAAGACCCATATCATGGTGCCAATCAGGCGCATGGCTTAAGCTTTTCGGTACAACCTGGTGTGAAAATACCTCCGTCTCTACGAAATATATATAAAGAATTAGCAACAGATATTGGTTGTCCCATACCTAACCATGGTTGCCTCATTTCTTGGGCGAAGCAGGGGGTATTATTATTAAATACGGTATTAACAGTAAGAGAAGGAGAGGCCAATGCTCATCGTGGACAAGGGTGGGAAGAGTTTACGAATCATATTATTACTTCTTTAAATCATAGAGAGAAGCCTATTATTTTTGTGTTGTGGGGGAAGCCCGCGCAAGCGAAGTTAAAGTTAATTAATACAGAAAAACATGCCACTATCCTCGCGCCCCATCCGAGTCCGTTATCTGCTCATAGAGGCTTCTTTGGTAGCAAGCCATTCTCAAAAATTAATCAAAAATTGTTAGAATGGGGAGAGAAACCGATAGATTGGAAAATAGACAATATATAAGACTTTTCGTCATGTTTCACGTGAAACGAGAGGGGTGCTGTCGAAATGCCGGAGAAAAAGGTAAGCTGTGTCAAATGTAAATATTTCTATGTTACATGGGATCAAAGATTTCCCAGAGGCTGCAAGGCATTTGGTTTTAAAACAAAAAAATGGCCGTCGATGGAGGTTCATACTGCGTCAGGGCAATCGTGTTTGCGTTTTGAAAAGAAGAACTGATACACTATAGGAAGAAAAAGATGGTAGATGAAGTAGGTGAATACATGAGTATTTCAATCGAGAAAATGCTAAGTAAAATGGAAGCTGAGATTATTGAGGCGAAAGGGTTAAATGAATCGGCAGTAAGAGAAAGAGTCCATGCTATTAAAACGTTGTGTGAAGTGATTCTTGATCAATCAACGGGAGTAGTACGGACTGCGCAAACGCAGCAACAACCGATGGTAACTCCTCAGACGAATATCCCCGGTCCTCAACAGGTAAGTCTGAATGAAAAACCAATGAAAATGGGTGATGAGGCAAACGGTGAGTCGATTTTTGACTTTTAAGGAGTAGCTTTACTTTACCTGTTATACTAAATACATACTTAAAAGAAAGAGGCTGAAAATAAATGAAGCTTTTCATCATTATTGGGGCGATTTTTGCCTTTCTAGCTGTTGCATTTGGTGCATTTGGAGCCCATGCTTTAGAAGGTAAAGTAGTAGGCAAGTATATGGATAATTGGCAAACGGCTGTACAATATCAAATGTTCCATGCTATTGGGATTTTTATTGTTGCTTTATTATTATCGAAAATGCCAGACTCTTCCTTATTAACTTGGTCTGGCTGGTTAATGGCATTTGGTATCTTATTTTTCTCTGGAAGTTTATATATCTTAGCATTAACGAAAATATCCATATTAGGCGCCATTACACCTATTGGTGGTGTAGCATTCCTTGTCGGTTGGGTACTTATTCTTGTATTTGCTGTAAAACACTTATAATATAATGAAGGGCTGAACATTTATGATGTTCAGCCCTTTTTCAACAGAAAGTATAAAATTTTTCAATGAGTTATCATGTCTAGCTCCAGCGTCATGGAGCTCGAGGTCATAAGTCAAAGCTGTCTATGAGGTAAAGGGCAACCTCAAAGCCATCTTCGTCTTATGCTTGTCGCTCCAGAGCGAGCCGCTTCCGCTTTTCATCATGTCGAGCTCCAGCGGCATGGAGCTCGAGGTCATAAGTCAAAGCTGTCTATGAGGTAAAGGACAACCTCAAAGCCATCTTCGTCTTATGCTTGTCGCTCCAGAGCGAGCCGCTTCCGCTTTTCATCATGTCTAGCTCCAGCGTCATGGAGCTCGAGGTCATAAGTCAAAGCTGTCTATGAGGTAAAGGACAACCTCACAGCCATCTTCGTCTTATGCTTGTCGCTCCAGAGCGAGCCGCTTCCGCTTTTCATCATGTCTAGCTCCAGCGTCATGGAGCTCGAGGTCATAAGTCAAAGCTGTCTATGAGGTAAAGGACAACCTCACAGCCATCTTTGCCTTATGCTTGTCGCCGAAAGGCGGGCGCCTTCCGCTTTTCTGCTTACCTTGGGTTGTATTGTGTTAATTGCGCTGGATAATAGTATTCAATCTCCTCAGGGAAAACAACATAATCTAAATAAATCATTGGGATTAAGTAGCGCTCACCTGTTTCGGGATCACTAATAATGACATGATCACGTCCAGCTGCTTCAATGATTCCTTTAAACACTTTGGCATTCCATTGTGAATTATTTTCAAATGTTGTATAGATGGATGCAAGCTTACCGCGATTTAATCTGAGAATATTTTCAATAAAGGATTGTTCCATTGGCAGTTGACCTGTTGATTGACCTTGAACGTTTGTTGGCATCCCTTGTGTTGGTATGTTTACTGAAGGTGGTTGAGTGTTGAAATTCTGTTGAGGCTGCTGCTGATATTGGTTGTTGTATTGCTGTTGTTGTTGTTGTTGGGGATTCCCACCATAATAAGGATAACCTTGTTGAGTCATTGCACTTCCCTCCAAATAAATTAATAAACAGATGGGCAATCTGATTCGGTAGGGATGTAGAAACAGTGTGATTTGAACCTACCTGAATTCCATTGGTTATACCATTGTGCTGGACAATCGCCACCTGGTCTAAAAAACCATAAAGCATTACTAGCAGGGTGTTGCCTTTCGCCTTTTAAAACTCTTCTTGCTAAGTTCAATTCATTCGATCGTGCCGCTTGATAAAAATAGCCTTTCTGCGTTGCTTCAAACCCACCAGGATTTTGAAAAACCATTTGCCTAATGGATGTAATGTCTTTAAAATCCAAGCAATTACCAAGGACGCGATTGACGCCGACATTGCCAACCATTAACATACCAAGATTTCCTTCACCTTCTGCTTCTGCACGCAAAAGTCTTGCTAGTAGCTTTACATCTGCTTCTGTGTAGGCTATCACGCCCATACAATCACCTCTTAAAAAGTTTGCCATGTTGCTAGATAGAGGCTTATTCATAAACTCACTATTTATAACTATGTATAAGCCTTTTCATTTATGACAAAAAAACTCCCGCCAATAAATTGACGGGAACGATATCGATTAATTAACATGTAAAAACTTACTTAAACCATTTTCTGGTAAAAGGTTACCTACATAGAAGGCACCGAACTCTCCGTAACGAGCACTTACTTCATCAAAACGCATTTCGTATACGAGCTTTTTGAATTGTAGCACATCATCGGCAAATAAAGTGACGCCCCACTCATAATCGTCAAATCCGACTGAGCCAGTGATGATTTGTTTAACTTTGCCAGCATAAGAGCGTCCGATGAGACCATGGCTGCGCATTAATTCACGACGTTGATCCATTGGGAGCATATACCAGTTGTCCTCACCTTGTCTACGCTTATCCATTGGATAGAAGCAAACATATTTCGCTTGTGGAAGTGTTGGATATAATCGACTTCTCACATGAGGATTCTGATAAGGGTCTTCATTAGAATCTCCTGCCATATAGTTACTTAATTCAACGACAGAAACGTAAGAGAAAGTCGGAATCGTATATTCTGCTAATTTTGTTTTATTGAATTCATTTTCTAGCTCATTTAATTCTTCCATTGTTGGGCGTAAAAGCATCATCATAAAGTCTGCTTTTTGACCGACAATTGTATATAGTGCATGGCTACCTTTCTCGGCAGCTTGCGTGGTGTTCCATTTATCAACCAGTGATAGAAATTCGTGAATAGCGGCTTCACGCTCATCGCTAGAAATCATTTTCCATGTAGTCCAATCGATGGCACGGAAGTCATGGAGACAATACCAGCCGTCAAGAGTTTTTGCTGCTTCGTTCATTGTCATCGCTCCTCATATATGTACTATTTACTTCATGTTTACTATACCATAGTTTAGCCAGCAAACCACACGATTAAAACCAGCTAGTTTTGATTAGTTATTTTGCTTAATGGATAGGTTATAAGTATGATATGAATGAAGCGCTTCAGTGCACTGTTTTATTAAAAAGAATTCATTTTTTAGAATTAACCGACATTTGCCTTTTCTATTGCTATTTAACGAGCGGTCTATTGTAATGGAAGAAGAGAAGAAATAATTGTATTTTAAATGATTAATTGGAGGGGCTTAATATGAGCAACTTATTTGAAATATTGAAAGCAAAAATAAACGGGAAGAGCTTGAAAATCGTTTTTCCTGAAGGCACAGACGATAGAATTCTTGTAGCTGCCAGTCGCTTAGCTGAGGAAGGCATTCTTGTACCTATTTTACTTGGAGATGAAGAGGGAATTACTAATCAGGCCACTAAATTAGGGGTTTCTTTAGAAAATTGTACAATCATTGACCCGAAAAATAGTGAGTATATGGATGAATTGCTTCCTGTATTCGTCGACAGGAGAAAAGGGAAAGTAACAGCGGAAGCAGCAAAGGAAATTCTTTTGGATGGAAACTATTTTGGAACGATGCTTGTTTATGCAAACAAAGCGGACGGCTTGGTAAGTGGAGCGGCACATTCAACAGCAGACACTGTCAGACCGGCATTACAAATTATTAAAACAAAAGCAGGGGTGAAAAGGACCTCTGGTGTATTTATTATGGTTCGTGGGGAAGAACAATATGTTTTTGCTGACTGTGCGATCAATATTTCCCCTGATGCAGAAGGATTAGCAGAAATCGCTGTAGAGAGTGCAAAAATAGCAAAAATGATGGATATTGATCCTCGTGTGGCTAT
Source organism: Cytobacillus sp. FSL M8-0252 (assembly GCF_038007345.1). Taxonomy (NCBI): domain Bacteria; kingdom Bacillati; phylum Bacillota; class Bacilli; order Caryophanales; family Bacillaceae; genus Cytobacillus; species Cytobacillus sp. FSL M8-0252. The sequence goes on along the minus strand of NZ_JBBOWZ010000001.1, from coordinate 4,472,629 downwards.
GTTGAGCTTTTCGACAAAAGGATCTGCAAATTCTCCAGAAACTGATAAGGTCATTGAGGCAGTAACTATGGCAAAAGAAAAAAATTCAGAGCTTGTCATTGATGGAGAGCTTCAGTTTGACGCAGCGTTCGTACCTTCTGTCGCAGAGAAAAAAGCGCCGGGTTCACCAATCAATGGACAAGCAAATGTCTTTGTATTCCCAAGCCTCGAAGCAGGAAATATTGGCTATAAGTTAGCGCAAAGATTAGGTGGATTTGAAGCGGTAGGTCCAATTTTACAAGGTTTGAATCAACCGGTTAATGATCTTTCCCGCGGTTGTAATGAGGAAGATGTCTATAAGCTTGCGATTATTACGGCTAGCCAAGCTTTAGTCGAATAGTTCTTAAATGGTAAAGGAGCAGAAGGAATGGAAGAGGCTTTAAATTTATTAGAACAAAAAGAATGGCGTATAATTGATCAGTCGCAATCAGGGCGATTTGTCAGTGCACTTCACTCTTTCGGTATGGATGATACTTTATGCGCTTCGGTTGGGGCGGGACTCTCTCCTGCTACTGCGAGAAGCTGGGTGCATGACCGCACAATCGTACTTGGTATTCAAGATACAAAACTGCCTTTTATTAACGCAGGGGTTCAATTTTTACAGCAACAAGGTTATGACTGTATTGTGCGGAATTCAGGTGGGCTTGCGGTTGTTCTCGATGAAGGTGTCTTGAATATTACTTTAGTGCTGCAGGAAACGGAAAAAGGTATTGATATTAACCGTGGATATGATGCGATGTGGTTTTTAGTGAAAGAAATGTTCGCCGATTTTCCCGTAGAAATTGAAGCGAAAGAGATCACCAAGTCCTACTGTCCGGGGAGTTATGATCTAAGCATTGGCGACCAGAAATTTGCAGGCATTTCACAACGCAGATTGAGAAAGGGTGTCGCTGTGCAAATCTACCTTTGTGTAAATGGCAGCGGCAGTGAACGAGCGCAGATCATTCAAGAATTTTACCGTATTAGTAAAGAGGATGAGAAGACTAAGTTTACTTATCCTGACATTGATCCAACAGTGATGGCTTCGCTAGCTGAACTACTCCAAACGGAATTCACCATAGAAGATGTGATGCTCCGCTTCCTACAAACATTAAAGAAACATAGTGGCACGCTTCATTCAGGTCAGTTAACCGTCACTGAAGCACCAATGTTTGAAAACTATTTCGACCGTGTAGTCGATAGAAACGAAAAAATCATGAACAAGAAATAATATGGGTCCAGGCAACTCCCGAATAATTTGCAGATTTTAGAATGAAAACAGGTGCTCTTTTGCTCGTTTTACCACTGGTGGAGGGCCTATCAAATGTACGAATAAATCTTAATCTAGTAAGTCACGCTAAATAGAAAATAACTGAGTAAGCTGGTTCAGCCTTTTACTCAGTTACTTTTGTATGTGTTTGTGGTAAACCACAGTCTAATCATTTATTCTGCTAGTTTTTCTAAATTGCCATTACGATCCATTTTGAATTTAGTGGCGGTTCTTTCCTCATCATCTAAAATCGCTAATTTTCGAGCACGGTTCATAATATTCATTAATGTCTCGTAATCTTCTTGGATAGTGACACTATTCTGCTCTAGCTTGCTTACTCTTGCCGCTAATTCTTGGTTTCTAGCCTTTAAAGAAGCATTCTCGCGCTGAAGTCTTTCATTCTCATTTTTTAAGATATCCAGTTTAATACTTGAGTGACTTAATGATTCAAGGTATTGAATGACACTTGCCATCGTCATATTAGATGATGAAGTTTCCTCCGTTTTGAATACAGGTGTCTTCACTTCTTCAGTAGGAGCCGCATTAGGTGTTGTTACTTCAGGTTCTTCAAATAGCAAATCATTCATCGGCTCCATCGCTGTTTCTACGTCATCTAATGTAGGAACTGGTGGTGAATATAATAGTTTTTTCTTTCCACCTTGCTCTTTGCCAAGCATTCTTTGTCGTTGCTTTCGTTGTTTTTTTGCTAGTTGAAGGGCTTTTTCATATTGGTGCCGTACAACTGCATTCCAGCGAAACCCGCAAGCTGCTGATGTGCGATTCAACTTATCTCCAACTTCTTCAAATGCATTTAATTGCGTACTACCTTCACGGACATGCCTTAAAACCGTTTCTGCTAATAATAAATCATTTTCCTCTGACCATGCATCTTGACGTACTTTCATGATCTCAACTCCCTAAATTTTTATAATAGTTAAGCTTTAGCAATAGGATTGTCAAGAATACAAGGTTTTATACATTCTATGTTTGAAAGGATAGTAGAAGATGGTTTCTAATAGATACGTATGGTAAATCATGTTAAAAATGTCGAAAAAAATTCTCATTTCGCCAAAAAACAACTAGGACAGGGGTTCGTATGTGCAGGAGAGGTTGGTCTATTACATTCGGGGGGTGAAACAAGAGAAAGAGAAAGATATAATAGGGGAAGTAAAAAAAAACTGATGAAGAGCAATCAAATGTTTAAAGGTAAAAAAAGAAGTTAATATATTGGTTATGTCTATATAAAAAGGGAGGTGTCATGATGTCATATGCGACAGAAAAATTAACTGAAGAAAAGGTATTTAAAGATCCTGTTCACCGTTATATTCACGTGAAAGATCGTCTTATCTGGGATTTGATTGGTACTAAAGAATTCCAACGTCTAAGAAGGATTAAACAATTAGGAACAACCTTTCTTACCTTTCACGGAGCGGAACATAGCCGATTTAATCATTCGCTTGGTGTCTATGAAATTGTTAGGCGAATTGTCGATGATGTCTTCAAAGGACGTCCAGAGTGGAATGATGACGATCGTTTATTAACCCTTTGTGCAGCATTGTTACATGATTTAGGTCATGGGCCGTTCTCGCATTCTTTTGAAAAGGTATTTGGCTTAGATCATGAAAATTTTACAAAGAAAATTATTCTCAGTAACACAGAAGTCAACAATGTGTTAAGAAGAGTAAGTGATGATTTTCCAAAAAAAGTAGAAGAAATAATTGCGAAAACGTCTAAAAACAAATTAGTTATCAGTTTAATCTCTAGTCAAATTGATGCCGACCGGATGGATTACTTACAAAGAGATGCCTATTTTACAGGCGTGAGTTATGGTCATTTTGATATGGAACGTATTTTACGAGTGATGAGGCCAAGGGAAGACCAGGTTGTGATTAAACAAAGTGGCATGCATGCTGTTGAGGATTACATAATGAGTCGATACCAAATGTATTGGCAAGTGTATTTTCACCCTGTAACGAGAAGTGCAGAGGTGATCTTAACAAAAATACTCCATAGGGCAAAGGCTCTATATGAAGAATCTTATCAGTTCAAACAAGCCCCTGCTCATTTTTATTCTTTATTTAAAGGCGAAATAACGGTGGATGATTACATTCATCTGGATGAATCAATTGTTCTATACTATTTCCAAATGTGGCAGTGGGAAGAAGATGAGATTTTAAGTGATTTAGCGCAACGTTTCTTAGACCGTCATCTCTTTAAGTATGTTGAATTTGACCCAGCCAAGGAATATAAGAAACTGTCAGAGCTGTCTATCTTATTTTTAAAAGCGGGAATTGACCCTGAATATTACTTAGTTGTCGATTCTTCCTCTGATTTACCTTATGATTTTTATCGACCGGGTGAAGAAGAGGAGCGTTTACCGATTCATTTATTATCGAAAAATGGAGAGGTAAGGGAATTATCTCGGGAATCATCGATTGTTGATGCTATCTCAGGTAAAAGAAGGACCGATCATAAATTATACTATCCTGCCAATCTCCTTCATGATGAAGGGCCACATAAAGAGATTAAGAAACAAATACGAAAATTACTAGACTTAGAATAAAAAAGTTCGAATGGAACGTAATAAATAATTAGGAGATGAATCAATGTGCTGAAAGACCATGCAAAAATCATTCATGCCATTGCTGCCTCGGATGAAATTGTCGGCCGTAAAAAGCTACAAAAAATGATTTACATTGCAAAAAAAATCAATTACCCTTTTCATGAGAAATTTGCCTTTCACTTTTATGGACCTTATTCAGAAGAACTCACTCTTCGTATTGAAGAGCTATGCAATATGGGATTCTTGAATGAAATTAAAGAAAAAAAAGGTGGATACTATCAATATCGTTATACACTAACCGAATCGGGAACAGAATTTCTAGAATTAAATGAAGTAAGTATGCCTCATTTAAAAGACTGTCTCGTTGATATGAATGGCCAATCAGCAAGATTTCTAGAGCTAGTATCCACTGTCTTATACTTCGAGGAACTGCCTAAAGAAGAAGTAAAGGAAAAGATCTTCACGCTCAAAAGCAAACAACGATATACAGAAGAAGAGATTAACCAAGCTTATCACTATATCGATGCCTTAAATACAAAAGCCGCTATCCTATCATAGGAGCGGTCTTTTTAATATTGAGGTTGTTCATATATATGCTCGTGTGAAAATGATATTGCGTGCCTTAATCGGTAATATGAACTGAGTGCTTCTGTTTTGATGGATTAGAGTTTGTGAGTCACTCAAGTTAAGAAAAGAGAATGAGCGCTTCGTAAATGAAGTTTGTGAGTCACTCAAGTTGAGAAAAGAGAATGAGCGCTTCGCAAATGAAGTTTGCGAGTCACTCAAGGTGAGCAAAGAGAATGAGCGCTTCGCAAATGAAGTTTGTGAGTCACTCAAGTTGAGCAAAGAGAATGAGCGCTTCGCAAATGAAGTTTGCAAGTCACTCAAGTTGAGAAAAGAGAATGAGCGCTCCGCAAATGAGGTTTGTGAGTCACTCGAGTTGAGAAAAGAGAATGAGCGCTTCGCAAAAGAAGTTTGCAAGTCACTCAAGTTGAGCAAAGAGAATGAGCGCTTCGCCAATGAAGTTTGCAAGTCACTCAAGTTGAGCAAAGAGAATGAGCGCTTCGCAAAAGAAGTTTGCAAGTCACTCAAGTTGAGAAAAGGAACTGAGCGCTTCGCAAAAGAAGTTTGTGAGTCACTCAAGGTGAGAAAAGGAACTGAGCGCTTCGTAAATGAAGCTTGCGATTCCCTCAAGTTGAGAAAAGAGAATGGAGCGCTTCGCAAAAGAAGTTTGTGAATCACTCAAGTTGAGAAAAGAGAAGGAGTGATTCACAAATGAAGTTCGCGAGTCACTCAGTAAGAGAAAAGAGAATGAGCGCTTTGTAAATGAAGTTTGCGAGTCACTCAAGGTAAGAAAAGGAACTGAGCGCTTCGCAAAAGAAGTTTGCAAGTCACTCAAGGTAAGAAAAGGAACTGAGCGCTTCGCAAAAGAAGTTTGTGAGTCACTCAAAGTAAGAAAAGGAACTGAGCGCTTCGCAAAAGAAGTTTGTGAGTCACTCAAAGTAAGAAAAGGAACTGAGCGCTTCGCAAAAGAAGTTCGCGAGTCACTCAAGTTGAGAAAAGAGAATGAGTGCTTCACAAATGAAGTTCGCGAGTCACTCAGTAAGAGAAAAGGAACTGAGCGCTTCGCAAATGAAGTATGCGAGTCACTCAGAAAGAAAAATGGAGATGAGAGCACAACTAAACCGTAAATATACACATATCTCATGCTGTATTTTTACGCTCTTACGATTTATAGTTATACGCGATAAAATTTAATTTGTTCCGGCTTCTCCTCACCCTGGGAAGTTTCTTTTCTTGTCTGAAAAGAAAACGTTGTATTTCCCTCAGAATTGGGTAGTTCTCTTAAATCTAATGGGATCCGGAAGGGAACGTTACAAAAAAAGGTGGCAGAGCCAAAGTTTGATTGGACTCGGCCGAAAATGAGTGAAAAAAAGGATCCGAGAGGAAATTCTGATATGGAGAACCTAGGCAAAATCAATAATAGTGTACAAGAACAATAGAGAATCCTACATTAAGGGATTCACCAAAAAAAATAACCGGCACCAATGAATAACTAACATTGTCAGTGCCGATATATTTTAATCTTGTATTTTATTGGTCGCTCAGACGCTTGCCACCAACAGCATAATGGTTCTTGCTCATTTCTTCGATAAATACAGTGATTTTTTCATTTGGAGCACCTGTTGTTTCGCTCACGGCTACTGTGACTTTTTCTACGAGTGCTTTCTTTTGATCTTCTGTACGTCCTTCAAGCATTTTAACAGTTACGTATGGCATAAGTTCTTCCTCCTAAATGAATTCGCGCTGTTTCTGAACAACGATTATTTTAAGTTTTCCATATTTTCTTCATTTAGACAAGCAAATTTATAGTAGCGCATGATTTCCTTATTGCAGGAATGATGCGTTATACTTTAATATGTATGACAAAGATAAGGTTTACATATGGTTAATGAAAAGGTATAAAACACTCATTCATGAGTTAAAAAAGGGGATTAAAGTGTGGAACAATTCTTAGCCTATCCACTTAGGGATATTCCCTATGTAGCTATCACGTTAATTATTGCCTTCACTCTTCATGAGCTTGCCCATGCGTGGGTCGCCTATAAATTTGGTGATCCCACGGCAAAAAATCAAGGCAGATTGACGTTGAATCCCATTAGTCATTTAGATCCGATTGGGACACTCTTAATTTTTATAGCGGGTTTTGGGTGGGCGAGACCAGTCCCTGTTAACCGCTTCTTTTTTAAAAATCCGAGGCTTGCTGGTGTATGCGTTTCTTTAGCTGGTCCATTGAGTAATTTTGTTTTGGCTACATTTGCTTTAGGTTTATGGTATTGGTTAATTGGAAATGGTTATACAGTGCCGGAGTCGTTGCTCGCGTTTCTCAATATTTTTATTGGTCTAAATATGCTTCTTTTCATATTTAATTTAATCCCTTTGCCGCCTTTAGATGGCTATCGGGTGATTGCAGATTTAGTACCAAATGATTGGCGAGCGAAGATGACGTCAATTGAGAATTATGGAGGTCTTATTTTTCTCATCCTTGTGATTACACCGCTCAGTCAATATACGATTAGCCCTATCCTGAATACATTACTTCCAGCGATTATGGAAAACCTAAGCGCATTCTTTTATACATTATTTGTGAGATCATAGATGAAGGAGGAGTTTCAAATGGCAGAGAATAAGAAAAAAATTGAGTTTAATATTATTAAAAGTGACCCAACTGAGGGGCATGGTGGATTCGGGGCCGGTGCTTTTAGTTTAGATAATGTTTCGCCGGTTATTATAGATGTCAATGAAAAAGAGGCTTCAATCGAGGTTGGGGCAATGCATGCCCGCAGCCCACAAGAAAAAGGCATTAAGTTTTTAAAAACAAAAGAAGAAGTCCCTAATGGTAAGCCATACTGGTTAATCTGGGTAACGGTAGAACGTGGGGCAGAAGGTACGTATTATGCGGGTGTAACAGCTTGTGAGTTTACAGTTGATCGATCAATTAGAAGAGGGTATAAGTCACTTCCTGAACATGTGAATCGAATGGATAAATCAATTAAAGGTCAAGTGATCGTGGATCATATGGATGTTTCTTCTAAAGAAGTATTAGCTAAATTCCTACAAGATTATGATGCAGGTATGTGGGAGAGATCATCAGAACAACTAAAAACAGATTTGCAAGCATAAGAGACAAATTCAGCCATAATTGTGGCGTATTTGTGACAGTTTATTGAAGGAATTTACAAAGTATTGCTTCAAGTGGATAAAAAAAGTAAACTTAATATTAGTGCAAAGCACTGTATAGAACTAGGACACGAAAAACCTCGACAGCTACTGTCGAGGTTTTTCATTATTTCTACTATTGTCATGTTTGTGTGCGAATTATGAAGTCCATGGTAATATCTTCTTGTACCAAGGCTTTTTTTCCTTAGGGGCTGGCTCTTTCTCTTTTTGTTTTTCCTCTGCTTGGTATTCAGGCAGGTGAAGCGAACAGTATTCAGTTGGTTCGGTTCCCTTAATAAAGTAGGTAAAACGTTTGACAGGGCAATTTTCTGTTGCTAGTTTGCCAGTGGAAGGTTCAACATAAACGCCTATTGTATTTTTTGTTGGTGTGAACTGGCGGATTGGTAGGTCCTGGTGCGCATCTTCCATATAATTCCCCCAAATTTCCTTTGCAAACGCCTTTTCCTTCACAAGGTCGATCGTTTGATTATCATCGTAACCTGTCCATACAGCAGTAACGAGCTGGGGAGAGAATCCAGCCATCCAGCTATCAGTCTCCGTCGAACCAGATTTTGCTGCGTATGGTCTTGTGAGTTGATTGCTAATAGTAGATCCAGTCACACTAGCATATCCATTTAATGTCTGATCAAAAATGCCCGTCATCATCTCTGTTACGACAAAAGCTGTATCCTCATCTAATACTTGCTCATGTGACCCCTTAGCCTCGTAAAGGACATCGCCTTTATAATCCTCAACTCTTGTTATAAAAACAGGGTCAGTACGCTTCCCACCATTAGCTAACATGCTGTATGCATTGGCAAGCTCTGTTACTCTTAATCCGGATGTACCCAGGGCGAGTGAAGGGACTTTGGCCATCTTAGACTGAATACCAAAATCTTTAGCGGTCTTAACGAGTGTTTCTTCACCTAAAAAAAGGTGGGTTTTCACAGCATATATATTATCCGAGAGCGCTAGTGCCTGCGCCATTGTTATATCCCCATCTGCATACTTATTATTATAATTATGAGGTGCATATGTTGATTGTCCATCGTCAAACCGAAAAGTAGTAGGTTTGCTCATTACTGTTGATGCTGGTGTAAATCCTTGTTTAATGGCCGCGTAATATAAAAGGGGCTTCATCGTAGATCCAGGCTGTCTAATCGCTTGTAAAGCTCTATTAAATGAGCTCTCTTCATAATCTGTTCCTCCAACCATGGCTTCTACATGTCCATTTTTAGGATTCATTGATACAAGCCCGACTTGCATTGAAGTATCTTCTGTCATCACTTCTTCAATTGTTTTCTCTGCTATCTCTTGTTTTTGGCGATCTAGTGTTGTGTAAACTCGTAATCCACCAAGTTCAATCATTCTTTCATCAAGGTCTAATTGAGATTTTAGTACGGCTTTGACTGCATCTTGAAAGTAGGGGGCAACAGTGTTCACGTAATATTGATGCTCACCAACGAAAGTAAGCTCTTCATTGAAAGCATTTGCCATTTCCTTTTTCGTAATATATTGATTCCCTACCATTGAAGTTAAGATTAACTTTTGCCTTTGTTTCGCTTTCTCAAATGAGGCAAGAGGTGAATAGGCACTTGGTCCTTTTGGAATACCTGCGAGCATAGCGGATTCGGCTAAAGTTAAATCAGCTGCATCTTTTCCAAAATAAAACTGACTAGCTGCTTGTGCACCGTAAGCCCTGTTACCGTAATAGATTGTATTTAAATAGCCTTCTAGTATTTGCTCTTTTGTGTAACTCATTTCTATTCTTAGGGTATAAAACGCTTCTTTTATTTTCCTTGTCCACGTTTTATCTTGATCGAGAAAGAGGTTTTTAGCGTATTGCTGACTAATAGTACTCGCACCTTGTACCTTTGCCATTGCTTTGAGGTCTGCCAGCAAGGCGCCAGCAATTCTTTTATAATCAAAGCCATGATGTTCATAAAAACTCTGATCCTCAATCGCGATCGTCGCATGAATTAAGTCTGGGGAAATATCAGTAATATCTGCCCAATACCTTTTCTCCCCTGTGTGACTTTCACCAATAATAGACTCGTCACTTGCCATATATAAAGTGGATTGTGGTACGGCAAGTGGTGGTGGACCTAAAATTTTGGCATAAATGAAAATACCGATGAGCAGGCAGACCATTAACGCTAAACCTATTAAGCTACAAATGACGAGTGCTCGCAAATATTTACCTGCATTTCTAAAGCGCTGATTTGTCATGATTTCCACATATACCACCCCCATTTTAATGTGCTTCGTTTACATATAGTATTGAAAACTATAGGGTATTTTAAACATGCATATTTGTGATTACACGAATATCTAAAGTCTGCATGAAAACCCCCCGATTGGGTCAAACATGAATAGTAGAGAGAGCCAGGTCAGCAAACATCTACATCGGTTCAATCATATAGCTGAAACGCCAAAGACTGTTCCGATTTCACAATGAATGAGTGCGAAGATTCTATTAGCCCACTCCTCTTTTTAGCGGGTATCTGCTTTTTAACAAAATTTTCACTTGCAATTTTGCTAGAATCCTCTATACTTTTCTCATGTTTGTCATTTTGCTTTTCGGGAACGATAAGGTTAAATGAGGCACTTTTTTAATAGAAAGGATTGAAGAATAATGAGCATTTGGTTTACTGAAAAACAAACAGAGAACTTCGGTATCACGATGAAGGTGAATCGAACTTTACATACGGAACAGACAGATTTTCAAAAGCTAGACATGGTAGAAACAGAAGAGTGGGGCAATATGCTTCTTCTTGATGATATGGTCATGACTTCTGTGAAGGATGAGTTTGTTTATCATGAAATGGTCGCTCATGTGCCTTTATTTACTCACCCAAACCCTGAGAATATCCTCGTTGTCGGTGGTGGAGACGGAGGCGTTATTCGTGAAGTGTTAAAGCACCCTAGCGTGAAAAAGGCGACACTTGTAGATATTGATGGGAAGGTTATTGAATTCTCGAAAAAATACTTGCCAGAAATTGCAGGAAAGCTTGAAGACCCGCGTGTAGATGTAAAAGTGGGTGACGGCTTCATGCATATTGCTGAAAGTGAAAACGAATATGACGTTATTATGGTCGATTCAACAGAACCAGTGGGTCCGGCAGTTAACTTATTTACTAAAGGTTTCTATGCAGGTATTGCTAAAGCATTGAAGGAAGATGGTTTATTCGTAGCGCAGTCAGATAATCCGTGGTTTAAAGCAGACTTAATCCGCAATGTTCAAAAGGATGTAAAAGAAATTTTCCCAATTACACGTCTGTATGTGGCGAATATCCCTACTTATCCTAGTGGATTATGGGCATTCACTATCGGTTCGAAAAAGCACGATCCACTAAAAGTGGAAGAAGAGCGTTTCCACGAAATTGAGACGAAATATTATACAAAAGAACTACATCAGGCTGCATTTGTACTACCGAAATTTGTTAAAGATTTAGTGGAATAAGGAGGGCTCTCTATGCGTTTTGATGAAGCTTATTCAGGAAATGTGTTTATTAAAAGTCATCCGCATTATGAAGACAGCAGTGCTGTAATTTATGGGATGCCAATGGACTGGACAGTTAGTTATCGTCCGGGTTCAAGATTCGGCCCAACAAGAATAAGAGAAGTGTCCATCGGCCTTGAAGAGTATAGTCCTTATTTAGATCGAGATCTAGAAGAAGTGAAATTTTTCGATGCAGGAGATATTCCATTACCATTTGGAAACCCGCAAAAAAGTATCGATATGATAGAGGAATACATTGACGGACTACTTGCAGATAATAAATTCCCTATTGGTATGGGTGGGGAGCATTTAGTTAGCTGGCCAGTCATAAAGGCGATGTATAAGAAATACCCTGACTTAGCGATTATCCATATGGATGCACATACAGATTTACGAGACGATTACGAAGGCGAACCACTTTCTCATAGCACACCAATCAAGAAAGCGGCTAATCTCATTGGTCCAACAAACGTCTATTCATTTGGGATTCGTTCTGGGATGAAAGAAGAGTTTCAATGGGCTAAAGAAGTAGGGATGCATATTTCTAAATTTGAAGTATTAGCACCTTTGAAGGAAGTTTTGCCACAATTAGCTGGTCGTCCTGTCTATGTGACAATTGACATCGATGTCCTTGATCCTGCACATGCGCCGGGTACAGGTACTGTTGATGCTGGAGGCATTACTTCTAAGGAGCTTTTAGCCTCTATTCATGAAATTGCTCGTGCCAAAGTGAATGTGGTTGGCTGTGACCTAGTTGAAGTGGCACCCATTTATGACCCTTCAGAACAAACTGCGAATACAGCTAGTAAGCTTATTCGTGAAATGATTTTAGGTTGGGTGAAATAAATTGATGATGCGAACAAATTCTATTATAGGAGAATTTGTTCGTTTTTTATTTGGTTTTGTGTGATATCTGGTGTTTAGTTCAAAAATACTAACTACGTGAAAAGCTTTATCATACGCTTTTCATCAGAAAAGTTCTGTGAATGCCCGTGGTATACTAGTGGTTAAAGTTGTTATTGTATAATTATTCATGACTGGAAGATAACATTAATTTGTTTTATACTAATAAGGTTATAGAAATTTCGTTTGAAACGGTATAAAAGGATGTGGAGGGATTGTCGAAAGTTTTAGATGATCAAATTCCTGTAAAAATAAATGTGAAAACGACCATCCATGATGGGAATAGTAAGGATACTTTTGAATTAACGGCGGCTGGTCGATACTATAAAAAAGGAAATGCCAGATATCTTCAATATGAAGAAGAGATGGATGTAGGCATGGTGAAAACCATTGTAAAAATGACTGAGGATGACGGTTTAATCTTACGAAGTGGTTCGATAAAAATGCGCTTGCCATTTAAAATGCATCAGTCTTTAAGAGGTAATTATACGACCCCATATGGTGTATTTAATTTAAAAACTTTAACGAAGAGAATGGTGCATGAGTTTAAAGAAGAGACAAACATTGGCTCTATTGATTTGATGTATGATTTAAACATGCAAGGATCTAAAGCAGGAACCTATCATCTAACCATTGCATTTGAGGAGGAAAACTGAGTGAATATCGTTGAACAGGTGCAACAAAATCTGAAACAAGAAATTAAACAAGCGGTCATAAAAGCTGGCTTAGCTGAAGAGGGACAAATTCCTGATGTTATTCTAGAAATACCAAAAGACAAAACGCATGGTGATTATTCTACAAATATGGCGATGCAACTTGCAAGAGTGGCAAAAAAAGCGCCAAAAATGATTGCTGAAGATATCATTACTCACTTTGATCAATCAAAAGCTTCGATTGAAAAGATGGAAATCGCTGGGCCAGGATTTCTGAATTTTTACATGGATAATCGTTATTTAACGAACTTAATTCCTACCGTGTTAGAAGCAGATGAAGCCTACGGTCAAACAAATGTAGGTAATGGCACAAAAGTTCAAGTAGAGTTCGTATCTGCTAATCCAACAGGTGATCTACACCTAGGCCATGCGCGTGGGGCAGCTGTTGGTGATTCATTATCCAACATTCTAGCGAAGGCAGGCTATGATGTTACGCGTGAATACTATATTAACGATGCCGGCAACCAAATTAATAATCTCGCTTATTCTGTAGAAGCCCGTTATTTCCAAGCATTAGGTATGGAAAAGGAGATGCCGCAAGACGGTTATCATGGGGAAGATATTATTAATATCGGTAAAACACTTGCTAAAGAACATGGTAATGAGTATGTCGATTACGATGCCCAAGAGCGTTTTGACACTTTCCGTGAGTATGGTTTGAAATATGAAATGGAAAAATTAAAAAATGACTTGGAAGATTTCCGTGTTCTTTATGATGTATGGTATTCAGAGACTTCGCTTTATCATAATGGAAAAATCGACCGTGCATTGGAAGCATTAAAAGAAAATGGTCATATATACGAAGAAGATGGTGCGACATGGTTCCGCTCTACTACTTTTGGTGATGACAAAGATCGTGTTTTGATTAAAAATGATGGCTCCTATACGTATTTAACGCCAGATATTGCTTATCATAAAGATAAATTAGAGCGTGGCTTTGAGAAAATTATTAACGTTTGGGGTGCAGACCATCATGGTTATATACCGCGTATGAAAGCTGCCATTCAAGCACTTGGTTATAGTAAAGAAGCCCTTGAAGTTGAAATTATTCAGCTCGTTCATTTATATAAAAATGGCGAGAAAATGAAAATGAGTAAACGTACAGGTAAAGCAGTAACCATGCGTGATCTTGTAGAGGAAGTCGGTTTAGATGCGACTCGTTATTTCTTCGCGATGAGAAGTGCGGACACTCATTTAGATTTTGATTTAGATCTAGCTGTATCACAGTCTAACGAGAACCCAGTATATTATGCACAATACGCACATGCGCGTATTTCAAGCATCTTAAGACAAGGTGAAGAACAAGGGTTAGTTCTTGACGCCCAAGCTGACTTATCATTAATCGGAGCAGAAAAAGAACTAGATGTATTGAAGAAAATTGGCGAATTTCCACAAGCAGTAGGTGAAGCTGCTGAAAAGCGCATGCCTCATCGAATTACCAATTATATCTTTGACTTAGCATCTACTTTCCATAGCTTCTATAATGCTGAAAAAGTTTTAGATAGCGATCAGCCTGAAAAGTCAAAAGCAAGACTAGCACTAATTAAAGCGGTACAAACAACATTGAAAAATGCATTAGCGTTAATCGGTGTGTCAGCTCCTGAAAAAATGTAAGAGACGTACAGCAAGCGCCCCACTCGTGTAGTGGGCGCTTTTTTTCTTGAAATAGAATTAAATTCACAAAGAGTAGTAATGGAGGAGAATTAAAACGTTTCATATAAAAAGGTACGAATTGCACCGTAGAGGATTATCTACCATGACCTTATTTTATATTAGGATGGGGAAACTACAGGTAGATTTCCTTAACCGAAAAAGTAAGTAGATGCTGGTAGACTAAATAACGCTATCATGCCCACCTCTCTTTATAAAATTTAAGGTCCGCACCCTTCAAAATATTGGAAAATCCATCTCCAATCAGTAGAGTAACTAAGTTGTGTTTGTACGCAAAACACGAAGGGAGAAGGAGAAGAATTGCGCGAAAGTTATGATTGCGCGCAAAAGACGAAGGGAGAAGGAGAAGAATTGCACGTAAGTCGTGTTAGCGCGCAAAAGACGAAGGGAGAAGAAGAAGAATTGCGTGAAAGTCGTGTTTGCACGCAAAAGGTAAAGGGAGAAGGAGAAGAATTGCGTGAAAGTCGTGTTTGCACGCAAAAGGCAAAGGGAGAAGGAGGAGAATTGCGCGAAAGTCGTGTTAGCGCGCAAAAGACGAAGGGAGAAGAAGAAGAATTGCGTGAAAGTCGTGTTTGCACGCAAAAAGGTAAAGGGAGAAGGAGAAGAATTGCGTGAAAGTCGTGTTTGCACGCAAAAGGCAAAGGGAGAAGGAGGAGAATTGCGCGAAATCCATGTTTACGCGCAAAAGACGAAGGGAGAAGGAGGAGAATTGCGCGAAATCCATGTTTACGCGCAAAAGACGAAGGGAGAAGGAGAAGAATTGCGCGAAATCCATGTTTACGCGTAAAAGACGAAGGGAGAAGGAGAAGAATTGCGTGAAAGTCGTGTTTGCCCGCAAAAGGCAAAGGGAGAAGGAGAAGAATTGCGCGAAAGTCATGATTACGCGCAAAAGACGAAGGGAGAAGGAGGAGAATTGCGCGAAATCCATGTTTACGCGCAAAAGACGAAGGGAGAAGGAGGAGAATTGCGCGAAAGTCATGTTTACGCGCAAAAGACGAAGGGAGAAGGAGAAGAATTGTGTGTAAGTTATGTCTCCGCAGTAAAAGACAGAAGAAAGGGGATTGGTGTTATTAAGTTTTACATGGCACTTCTAACATTACACATAGAAAGAACCTAAAGCAGATAAAAAGATCATTAGTCTACTTTAGGTTCTATTTATTTTTATAGGTATGAATCAGAGCATATATTGTCTTATCCATTACTACTTCCATTCAACCGTTCCGCCACCAACACGCTTGACTCCGCGAATGCTAGCGACATTTTCAACAAGTTGTAAACATGCTAAGTTCTTTGCTTTCGCTTCAATCATTAAATCCACATCTTGACCTACTTCGCGAATGGCCGTTAGCAGGGGTTGTACAAACTGGAAATCCACATAATCAGCATGCGACCGATAGGCTTTATCTGATTTAGGTGAAGACACATGGATTTTAGGTCGCAAACCCTTATGGCTCCATGTTTGAAATACGCGTGGTAATAATTCTCTTAAAGGAATGTCCACGAGATTAGCCATATGGTGATGATAATCAAAAATCATTGGCACCTTTTCCTCTTCACATACAGCAAGTGTTTCCTCGGCATTATAGGTTTTATCATCGTTTTCTAACGTCATTCTCGCTTTAATATGTGAGGGTAAAGTTTTAAGATTTTCCTCGAAACGTTTTAAGGATGTCATCTTATCACCATAAGCACCGCCTATATGTATATTGATAATAGCGGTCTGGCTTAAACCCATTGCTTCGAGCATGTCAAAATGATATTGCATGTCGATTACGGCATTTTCGGTTACTTCCTGTCTAGGAGAAGTAAATAAAGTAAACTGATTAGGGTGGAAGCTTACACGTAAATGATGGTCTTTAATCAATTTACCCAATTCATACCATTCATTCTTAAAGGGCGATTGGAAATCCCATTTCACATCGGGGTGAGTAGCAAGTGGCACTATCGAACTTGATAATCGGTATAATGGGATTTCATGAGCAATATTATAATGAAGCATTCGCTTTGTGTGAGCAAGATTAAGTGCAGTAATTTCCCTCAGTTTATCTAATCTTTCATGAGCATTTAATTGTTGATAGCGAGCGTAAGTAAGTGTTTTTGCAGGGGAGGCATCCCATAATGTAATCGCATGAGATACATACCCGAAACGTATTGAAATCAATAGTTATCGGCTCCTTATAAAAAGAGATCTACACATCGTGCTAATAATTCTTTCCCTTGTCTCTTCAGGTTGAAACCAGAAATATCTTGATATTGCAGTTTTTCTGCATTCGCTAAATCCTTATGAAATACTTCGCTTAGTTCTTTATGAAAATGAAGATCCTCACTATAACAATTTATTTCATCATTAAGAAAGAAGCTTCTTTTATCAAAATTAGCTGTTCCGACGACAGCAACTTCATCGACGATCATTGCTTTTGCATGATAGAAACCTTTTTTATACTCATACACTTCTGCTCCTGCCTTCAGTAATGGACGTAAGTAACGATGGGAAGCTTCTTTGACAAGAAAGTGGTCACTCGTATAGGGAATCATAATCGTTACTTTTACCCCTCTTGTTAATGCGGACAATAGATGCTGCATTACTTCTACATCGGGAATAAAATAGGGTGTACCAATTTCAATGAATTGTTCAGCATTTTCAATCAGTGCGATATATTCCTCTTTCAAGAATGCACCATCATTCACTTTAAACTGATGTTCTACACTGCCTTTTGTTATATCTTCTGGAAAATACTTTTCAGTTTTACTTATTAGTTGGTTGCTAGCATCTGCCCAATCTTGTAGGAAAACACTTTGTAAAGTATGTGCACCTTCTCCATTTACTTTTAAATGGTAGTCTCGCCATGGTGTAAGTTTACGGTCAAGGTTGATATACTCAGGGCCTACATTAAATCCACCTAAATATCCTACTTTTCCATCAATTACAGAAATTTTCCTATGATTTCTTGCTTGTACGTTGTAAAATAGAAAGGGAAACGTAGGTGTATGGGCAAAGGCTAATTGAATACCATGAGATCGTAGCTCTTTTTTGAGTTTAAAATTCAGAATAATCGGTAAACTACCTGCCCAATCTAATAGCAGACGTACCTCTACACCTTCATTTGCTTTTTGCTTTAAGATAGTTAAAAATTCCTGTCCTATTCCTTCGTCTTTAACAATATAAAAGAGAATATGGATATGGTGTTTTGCTTTTTTTAGCTCCGTAAAATAATCATCAAATAATGAAGGTCCGTCCGCAAAAAGGACAAAGTTAGCGAAAGCGGGGGAGGGGTTCATTCGGCTGACTGTTTTTAAATGTTTTTTACGACCAAGGGCATAATCGACCCATAGAAGAAAAATAAATACGATAGCAATCAGCAAGATGACCGCAACAGAAAGAAGGATTGTCAAGTTGATCATCTCCCAAAACAGTATGTTTAAATAGTATCTCCATAGAGACCTATTCTATTATCGCTTTTATTGCCTGAAGAAAAAAGGATAAAATAAATAAAAAGTAGTTGACTGAATGCTCATTCATTATATAATGGAACTAAGATTTAAATTCAGAAAATTTTAATACGATAAAATTTTCTTTTTACATTGAATAATCTTCTTATACACATGGATTAGTCGAGAAAGGAGTAGAACACACGTGAATGGATTATTATGGGTTAACCTTATTGCGACCGTTCTTGTAATCGCTTACGCACTTAGTTTGTTTGCTTATTTGCTCAAGACCAGATATGAGTACATTAAGCTTGGAAAGAAAACGGCATTTGACAATAATGTTAAAGAGCGTATGAACAAAATTTGGGTCAATGTATTTGGACAAAAGAAGCTTTTAAAGGATAAAAAAAGTGGCGCTATCCACGTCATGTTCTTCTATGGCTTTATTTTAGTCCAGTTTGGTGCAATCGATTTTATTATCAAAGGAATTTCGCCTGGATCACATCTTCCATTAGGTCCGTTGTATCCAGGATTCACTTTTTTCCAAGAAATCGTTACTTTAATGATTTTGGTTGCCGTCATCTGGGCATTTCACAGAAGATATGTTGAAAAGCTTGTTCGTCTAAAAAGAGGTTTTAAATCAGGGATTGTTTTAATTTTTATTGGCGGCTTGATGTTATCTGTTTTATTAGGAAATGGCATGTCGATGATTTGGCACGGACATGATCCTGTATGGACGGAACCGGTCGCTTCGCTTTTCGCCATCGCCTTATCATGGATTGGTGAAACAGCTTCTATTGTAGTCTTTTATGTTTCTTGGTGGATTCACTTATTATTCCTACTCGCTTTCCTAGTCTATATTCCGCAATCGAAGCATGCTCATTTGATTGCAGGACCAGTAAATGTATATTTCAATAGATTAGATAACCCAGGAAAGTTAAAACCAATCGATTTCGAAGATGAATCACAAGAGACATTTGGTGTTGGACATATTGAGGAGTTTTCGCAATTACAAATGATCGACTTTTATGCTTGTGTTGAGTGTGGTCGTTGTACAAATATGTGTCCGGCGACTGGAACAGGTAAAATGCTTTCTCCGATGGATCTTATCATTAAGTTGCGTGACCATTTAACATTCCACGGGGCAGCGGTGACTAGAAAACAACCATGGGTACCGACATTTGCCTTTTCGAATACGAAGGGAAATCAAATTGCTTTAGCAGCTGGGGCAGAGGGTGCTGAAGAGGCGGCAGCGGGCCTCGCTTATAGTCCGAGTTTGATTGGGGAAGTCATTACAGAAGAAGAAATATGGGCATGTACAACTTGCCGTAATTGTGAAGACCAATGCCCAGTTATGAACGAACATGTAGATAAAATTATTGACCTACGCCGATATCTTGTTTTAACAGAAGGTAAAATGGATGCCGATGCACAACGTGCGATGACGAATATCGAACGTCAAGGAAATCCTTGGGGACTAAACAGGAAAGAGCGAGAAGATTGGAGAAGTCTTCGTGAAGATGTACATGTTCCTACAGTGAAAGAAATGAAGAAAGCAGATGAATCTTATGAGTATCTGTTCTGGGTAGGAGCAATGGGTTCTTATGATAACCGTAGCCAAAAGATTGCCCTTTCCTTTGCTCGTCTTTTGAATGAGGCAGGAGTTAAATTTGCTATCCTTGGCAATAAAGAAAAGAACTCAGGTGATACACCAAGACGTCTAGGGAATGAGTTCTTATTCCAAGAGTTAGCAACAAAGAATATCGAAGAGTTTGAGAAAAATGAAGTGAAGAAAATCGTAACAATCGATCCACATGCTTATAATATCTTTAAAAATGAATATCCAGACTTTGGGCTTAAAGCCGAGGTATACCACCATACGGAAGTATTAGCGAAATTGGTGAAGGACGGTGTGTTAAAACCACAATATGCCGTTGAAGAAACGATTACCTTCCATGATTCTTGTTATCTAGGGCGCTATAACGAAGTATATGATCCACCTCGTGAAATTTTAAAATCGATTTCAGGTGTGAAACTAATTGAAATGGAGAGAAATCGCGAAAAAGGAATGTGCTGCGGTGCTGGTGGTGGATTAATGTGGATGGAAGAAGAAACAGGTAATCGTGTCAATGTTTCACGTACAGAACAAGCATTAGCGGTCAATCCAACGGTTATTAGTTCAGGGTGTCCATATTGCTTAACGATGTTATCAGATGGAACAAAAGCAAAAGAAGTAGAAGAAAATGTACAAACATATGATGTAGCTGAGCTTTTAGAAAAAGCTGTTATCGGTGAACAAACACTCGCTTCATAGAAATAAGGAGAGAGGAATTGAAACGTATAAAAATTCAGTAAAAATAAATTTTATGAATTTTTAGGATATTGTTTTAATTCTTCTTTTTTTTCGTGTAAAATAAAGTAAATAAAGCGCTTTCATGATATTTGTAGAAATTTTACTTTTTTCTATGGACATCCTTTGAGCGAGCGTTCAGTCAATAGCCTCTTAGTTAAAAGAAAATTTAGTGAATAAGAGATAAAGAGGAATGGAGTGAAAGTTTTGAGTAAAACAGTCATTGTTGCAGGTGCGAGAACACCTTTTGGTAAGTTTGCTGGTGGGTTAAGCTCTTTCACCGCTTCAGATTTAGGTGGAATCGTTGTTAAAGAAGCTCTAAAACGAGCGAATGTTGCTGGGCAAGATGTAGGCGAAGTAATTTTAGGCTCAGTCTTACAAGGAGGACAAGGACAGCTCCCGTCAAGGCAAGCAGCGCGAAAAGCTGACTTACCTTGGGAAGTGAAAACGGAAACAATCAATAAGGTATGTGCTTCAGGAATGAGGAGTGTGACCTTAGCAGAACAAATTTTAAGACTAGGTGAAGAAGAGATCATTGTTGCCGGTGGAATGGAATCGATGAGTAATGCTCCTTATCTTCTGCCAAAGGCTAGATGGGGATTAAGAATGGGCGATGGCAAAGTGCAGGATTTAATGACATATGATGGTTTAACTTGCAGCTTTTCTGGTGTGCATATGGGCACTTATGGGAATGAAACAGCAGAAGCATTCAACATTAGTAGAGAAGAACAAGATAGATGGGCATTGAGAAGTCATCAGCGAGCAGCAGAAGCAATTAAATCAGGTAAATTAGCTGAAGAAATTGTGCCAGTTGAAGTACCGCAAAGAAAAGGTGAGAGCATCGTCGTTTCAGAAGATGAAGCGCCTAGGAAAGATACATCTTTAGAAAAGTTAGCTAAACTAGGTTCCGCGTTTGGTCCAGGTGGAAGTATTACTGCAGGGAATGCTCCTGGTGTAAATGACGGTGCGGCTGCCCTTGTACTGATGAGTGCAGAAAAGGCAGAGCGTGAAGGAAAAGAGATAGGGGCAGTAATTCTCGGTCATACAGCAATTGCGGTAGAAGCAAAGGACTTTCCGCAAACACCTGGCTTAGTCATTAATGAGTTATTAAAAAAGACAGGTAAAAGCTTAGATGATATTGATTTATTTGAAATAAACGAAGCCTTTGCAGCAGTTGCCTTAACAAGTGGAAGAATTGCTAATTTAGATGAAGAGAAGGTAAATGTGAATGGCGGTGCGGTTGCCCTCGGTCACCCGATTGGTGCAAGTGGTGCAAGGATTATTTTAACACTCATGCATGAATTAAAGCGTAGAGGTGGCGGTATTGGCATTGCTGCTATTTGTTCAGGTGGAGGTCAGGGTGACGCAGTAATGATAGAAGTGGCCAAACAATAAATTCCTGGAGGGGATAAATAAATGAGTATCAATACAGTAATGGTTATCGGTGCAGGACAAATGGGTTCAGGGATCGCGCAAGTTTGTGCGCAAGCGGGATTTAGTGTTTATTTAAATGATTTAAAGCAGGAGTTTTTAGACCGTGGATTAAGTGTGATTAAAAAGAATTTAACTAGACAAGTAGATAAGGGCAGAATGCAAGCAGAAGAAATGGAAAAAGTTCTTGCTAATCTGATTCCCTCTACTTCATTAGAAGATGCAAAACAGGTTGATTTAGTGATAGAAGCAGCTGTTGAAAATATGGAAGTGAAGACAAAGATATTTAACCAACTAGATGAAATTACGCCAGCACATACGATATTAGCATCAAATACATCTTCTTTACCGATTACGGAAATTGCCGCAGCGACTAAACGTCCCGAAAAAGTGATTGGTATGCATTTTATGAACCCTGTACCAGTCATGAAATTAGTCGAAATTATACGTGGTTTAGC
Organism: Cytobacillus sp. FSL M8-0252; assembly: GCF_038007345.1. NCBI lineage: Bacteria > Bacillati > Bacillota > Bacilli > Caryophanales > Bacillaceae > Cytobacillus > Cytobacillus sp. FSL M8-0252. Next base: position 4,450,601 of record NZ_JBBOWZ010000001.1, on the reverse strand, counting down.
AACAACAGATGAAGTGTATCAAGCAATTGAGGACATGACGAAACAATTAAACAAGGTGCCAGTAGAAGTGGAGGACTTTCCAGGTTTTGTGTCTAACCGCATTCTCATGCCGATGATTAATGAGGCTGTCTATACATTATATGAGGGAGTTGCAACGAAAGAAGCAATCGATGACGTTATGAAACTGGGTATGAACCATCCGATGGGACCGTTGACTTTAGCAGATTTCATCGGTTTAGATACGTGTCTCTATATTATGGAAATTTTACACGAAGGCTTCGGTGATGATAAGTATCGTCCATGTCCTTTATTAAGAAAGTATGTAAAGGCTGGATGGCTAGGTAAGAAAACTGGTAAAGGTTTTTACGAATACGCTTAATGATTAAGTAAGTTAAATAATTAGTCGAAGTGGATAAAAATCTTTTTTGAACCTTGCTAAGACACATACAATTGACGACATCGGGGGTTAAGTATATGCATTTAAAGTTTACTGAAGAGCAAGAGATGATGAGAAAAATGGTGAGGGATTTTGCTCAAGCCGAGATAGCTCCATATGTGGATAGGATGGAATCTGGCGAGTTTCCAAGGGAAGTCTTGAGGAAAATGGGAGAGCTTGGATTAATGAGGATTCCCATTCCAGAAAAATACGGTGGCTCTGAAATGGATTTTATGTCCTATATCATTGCTATTAATGAAATCTCTAAAGTAAGTGCAACAATTGGTGTGATTTTATCTGTCCATACATCTGTAGGTACGAATCCAATTGTTTATTTTGGTACAGAAACACAAAAACAAAAGTATGTTCCCAAGTTAGCTAGTGGAGAATATTTGGGTGCGTTTTGCTTGACTGAACCAAGTGCAGGTTCTGATGCAGGAAGCTTAAAGTCAAAAGCGGTAAAAAAAGGAGATCAATATATTATCAATGGCTCCAAAGTATTTATTACAAACGGTGGAGAAGCGGATGTCTATATTGTCTTTGCTTCCACAAACACAGCATTAGGAACAAAAGGAATATCGGCTTTTATTGTTGACAAGGATACCCCTGGACTAGTCATCGGAAAAGATGAACATAAAATGGGACTTCATGGTTCAAGAACTTTACAGCTTAGCTTTGAAGATATGGAGGTACCTTCGGAAAACCTTTTAGGTGAAGAAGGTGAAGGCTTTAAGATTGCCATGTCTAATTTAGATGTGGGGAGGATTGGCATTGCTGCCCAAGCCCTGGGGATTTCTGAAGCTGCCCTTGAGGCATCCACTCGTTATGCTAAAGAAAGAGTCCAATTTGGTAAGCCGATTGCAGCCCAGCAAGGTATTGGCTTTAAGTTAGCGGATATGGCAACGGCAGTTGAAGGAGCAAGACTACTAATCTATCGTGCTGCTCATATGAGACAAAACGGTCAAAAATGTGGGAAAGAAGCATCAATGGCTAAATTATTCGCTTCTAAAACAGCTGTTGAAGTCACAACGGAAGCGATTCAAGTATTTGGTGGCTATGGCTATACAGAAGATTATCCAGTAGAAAGATATTTCCGTGATGCAAAAATAACGGAAATATACGAAGGTACAAGTGAAATTCAAAAGCTAGTAATCAGTAAACAACTTTAACAACTTATCTTGGAGGAGTAATCATGAATTTTCAATTAAGTGAAGAACATGAAATGATTAGAAAAATGGTAAGAGATTTTGCTGAAAACGAAGTGGCGCCGACCGCTGCTAGTCGTGATGAAGAGGAACGCTTTGATCGCAATATATTTAATAAAATGGCTGAACTAGGTTTAACAGGTATTCCTTGGCCAGAGGAATACGGTGGTATTGGGAGTGATTATTTAGCATACTGTATAGCGGTGGAAGAACTGTCACGTGTATGTGCATCTACCGGTGTAACTTTATCTGCACATACATCCCTAGCCGGATGGCCAATTTATAAATTTGGTTCAGAGGAACAAAAACAAAAATATTTAAAGCCGATGGCACAAGGTGAAAAAATAGGTGCTTATGGTCTAACGGAACCAGGTAGCGGATCTGATGCTGGCGGTATGAAAACAACGGCGAGATTAGAGGGCAGTCATTACATTCTTAATGGCTCAAAAATTTTCATCACAAATGGTGGTGAAGCAGAAATCTATGTTGTATTTGCTTTAACTGATCCTTCAAATAAACATAAAGGAACAACGGCCTTTATAGTCGAGTCTAATTATGAAGGATTCTCTGTCGGTAAAAAAGAGAAAAAGTTAGGTATTCGTTCTTCTCCTACAACTGAAATCATTTTCGAAGAGTGTAAAGTACCAGTTGAAAATGTGCTCGGCGAAGTCGGTGAGGGCTTTAAGATTGCGATGATGACGTTAGATGGTGGTCGTAATGGTATTGCTGCACAAGCTGTCGGAATTGCTCAAGGTGCGTTAGATGCGGCAACTGCTTATGCAAAAGAGCGTGTTCAATTTGGAAAACCGATTGCGGCCCAGCAAGGAATTGGTTTTAAATTAGCAGATATGGCAACAAGTGTAGAAGCAGCTAGACTATTGACCTATCAAGCAGCTTGGTTGGAATCTGCCGGACTGCCTTATGGAAAAGAATCAGCTATGTCTAAACTTTTTGCTGGCGATGCGGCGATGAAGGTGACAACGGATGCTGTGCAAGTATTTGGTGGCTATGGTTATACAAAGGATTATCCTGTCGAGCGTTACATGAGAGACGCAAAGATTACACAAATTTATGAGGGTACTCAAGAAATTCAAAGATTAGTCATTTCAAGAATGGTTACGAAATAACAAATAAAGAAATGGGGCGCCGATTATGTTTAGGTACGCAATTAGATCGTTGCCCCGCATTAAATGATTCTTCTCATAGATCCATTAAGTAAAGAGAGGTTTATACAGTCATCAACATGGATGGAGGGTATAAAAGGACGGTAGATAATCATGTCAAAGAGAGAAGTACAGGCCTCTGTCAAAGATGAAAAGCTTGTAAAAAAAAGAAGAGATCAAATGATCAAAGGCGCGGTGAACCTATTCATCGAAAAGGGGTTCCACCGAACGACGACAAGAGAGATTGCGAAAGCTTCTGGATTTAGTATTGGTACATTATATGAATATATCGGAACAAAAGAAGACGTACTATATCTTGTCTGTGACAGTATTTATGATAAGGTTCGAGAGCATCTACAAAAGGGGCTAGACACAAAAAAGGGAACGATTGATAGCCTGAGACAAGGGATAGCAGATTATTTCCGAGTCGTTGATGGTATGCAGGATGAAGTGCTAGTGATGTATCAGGAAGTAAAGTCTTTATCGAAAGACGCGTTACCTTATGTTTTAGAAAAAGAAATTGAAATGGTGGCAATGTTTGAGAAAGTAATCGTTCTTTGCATAGAAAATGGAGAGCTTTCATTACCTGAGACAAAGGTCAAGATGATCGCTCATAATATTTTTGTCCAAGGACAAATGTGGGCGTTTAGGCGTTGGTCATTACAAAGAATGTTTACGATTGAGGAATATATTGAACTACAAACAGATTTACTTTTTCAAGCAATTCATGCAGAGAAACGATAATAGATTAATTGTAAAAATAACTGAAAATAAAATATTTTCACAACTAAGATTACCTTCACCGAAAGAAAGAACAGTGATGATTAATGCTGGATGAAGAGGAGGATTTATCCATGAGTACGATAGAGGTTTATAAACCAAAGAATCATGTCCGATTTGTAACAGCTTCAAGTTTATTTGATGGTCATGATGCATCTATTAATATCATGAGGCGTATTATTCAAGCGAGCGGGGCAGAGGTCATTCATCTTGGGCATAATCGGTCAGTTGAAGAAGTAGTGAATGCTGCCATACAAGAGGATGTCCAAGGAATTGCCATGTCTTCCTATCAAGGAGGTCATGTTGAATATTTCAAGTACATGTATGACCTCTTACAAGAAAAGGGAGCACCTCACATTCGCATCTATGGTGGCGGTGGAGGCGTTATTATTCCACGTGAAATTAGAGAATTGCACGAATATGGGATAGCAAGAATTTTTTCACCTGAAGACGGCAGAAAGAATGGCTTGCAAGGAATGATCAATGAAATGCTAGAAGAATGTGATTTTCCTACGTTTACTCAACAAGATGATAACCTAGTTAAGAAGCTTCCAGAAGGCAATGTGAACTCGATAGCAAGGTTAATTACAATCGCCGAACATCACATTAGTTTAGAGAAAGAACTTGCGGCCAGTCTGGATCCCGTAATGGATAAAGTGAAGAAACTAGAGAAACAAGTCCCAGTCGTTGGTATCACTGGAACAGGGGGAGCGGGTAAAAGTTCATTAACGGATGAACTAATTAGAAGGTTTATCCATGATATCCCTGATAAGAAAGTAGCTATTCTTTCAGTTGATCCGACAAAACAAAAAACAGGTGGGGCATTACTCGGAGATCGGATAAGAATGAATGCGATTTTTCATCCGAGAGTCTATATGCGAAGCCTGGCAACAAGAAAAGCGAGAAGTGAATTGTCACTGGCTATTAAGGATGCGATTTCAGTAGTAAAAGCTGCTGGTTTTGATTTAGTCATTGTCGAAACAAGTGGTATCGGTCAAGGGGATGCAGGTATTACGGATATTTGTGATGTCTCTATGTATGTGATGACTAGTGAATTTGGCGCTCCTTCACAGTTAGAAAAGATTGATATGATTGATTATGCTGATTTAATTGTTATCAATAAATTTGAACGTAAAGGGTCGGAAGATGCGAAAAGACAAGTGCAAAAGCAATATCAGCGCAGTCACATGCTATTTGAAAAAGAACTTGATGACATGCCTGTCTTCGGTACGATTGCCAGTCAATTTAATGACCCGGGCACGAATGCCGTATTTGCTAATCTTGTTGAAATCATAAATAAACAAGCGGGTTTAAATTGGGTAACCACTTATGAGAAAACGGCTGATGTAGAAAAACAAAATGTCATCATTCCGAATGATCAACGTTACTATTTAAGAGAAGTTTCTGATACGGTACGCACCTATCATAAAAAAGCCGAAGAACAAGCGGATTTAGCAAGAAAGCTTTTTCAGCTAGAGGGTGCAATGACCATGTTATCTGAAGAAAAAGATACAAGTGCGCACAGTGCCCTGCAAATGTTAAAAGATAAGACATATGAACAATTAACAATTGAATCTAAGAAGATATTAGAAGGTTGGGAGCAGTTAAGAGAGCAATACAAAGGTGATAAGTTTGTCACAAAAATAAGAGATAAAGAGATAGTAACTATTCTGCGGACGAAGAGCTTATCTGGCTTAGAGATCCCGAAAGTGGCTCTACCGAGTTATAAAGATTACGGGGAAATTATCAAGTGGGTTTATAAAGAAAATGTACCAGGCTCTTTCCCTTATACAGCTGGTGTTTTCCCTTTTAAACGAGAAGGAGAAGATCCGAAGAGACAATTTGCAGGTGAAGGTACACCTGAAAGAACCAACCGTCGTTTTCATTATTTATCTAAAGATGACGATGCGAAGCGATTAAGTACAGCTTTTGATTCAGTTACTTTATATGGAGAAGACCCGGACTATCGCCCAGATATATATGGAAAAGTAGGAGAGAGTGGCGTTAGTATTTGTACACTTGATGATATGAGGAAGCTCTATGCGGGCTTTGATCTTTGTCACCCAACGACTTCTGTCTCTATGACAATAAATGGTCCGGCCCCTATCATCCTAGCGATGTTTATGAACACAGCCATTTCTCAGCAAGTTGAAAAGAAAGAAAAAGAATTAGGTAGGAATCTCACAGTAGAAGAGTTTGCAGAAGTCAGAGCTTTCACTTTACAAACTGTACGCGGAACCGTTCAGGCTGATATTTTAAAAGAAGACCAAGGCCAGAATACTTGCATATTCTCCACTGAGTTTGCCTTAAGAATGATGGGAGATATTCAACAATATTTTATTGATCAAAAGGTTCGAAATTATTATTCTGTTTCCATTTCAGGCTATCATATTGCCGAGGCGGGAGCGAACCCTATCTCTCAATTGGCGTTTACCTTAGCCAACGGTTTTACTTATGTGGAATATTATTTAAGCAGAGGGATGAATATCAATGACTTTGCGCCAAACCTTTCATTTTTCTTCTCGAACGGTTTAGACCCAGAATACACTGTTCTCGGTCGAGTCGCGAGACGTATATGGGCGACGGTTATGCGCGACAAATATGGTGCAAATGAGAGAAGTCAAAAATTAAAATACCACATTCAAACGTCTGGTCGTTCTTTACATGCACAAGAAATAGACTTTAATGATATTCGTACAACGCTGCAAGCATTAATGGCACTCCAAGATAATTGTAATTCTCTTCATACTAATGCATATGACGAGGCGATTACAACACCGACAGAAGAATCAGTTAGGCGAGCGATGGCTATCCAAATGATAATTACTAAGGAACATGGATTGTCTAAAAATGAAAATCCTTTACAAGGTGCATTCATTATTGATGAATTAACAGATTTAGTCGAAGAGCAAGTATTGGTTGAATTTGAGCGAATGAATGATCGCGGTGGCGTACTAGGTGCGATGGAGACACAATATCAACGCGGTAAAATTCAAGATGAATCGATGTATTATGAAATGAAAAAACATACAGGAGAGCTGCCGATTATTGGTGTCAATACGTATATCAATCCAAATCCACCAGCAGATGATGCAGTTGACAGTATGGAGATTGCCAGGGCATCTAAAGAAGAAAAAGAAACACAAATACGTAATCTGCAACTTTTCCAAGAAAGAAATCAAGCAGTTGCTCAAGAAGCACTGCAACGATTAAAAGAGGTTGCAGTAAGCGGTGGGAATATTTTTGACGAACTAATGGAAACGGTCAACGTAGCAAGTTTAGGACAGATAACAAATGCATTATATGAAGTGGGCGGACAATACAGACGGAATATGTAAATTGTCATAATTGAATAATAACCCGGACCATCTAAAAATGTTAAAAGGTGAGTTCGGGTTTTTAAACGTCTAGAGAGGATATTTTATTCATTGACTTTTCCGGAATGAATAAATTGGGTACAATGGAGTAAAGTGATCGTATTCAACAAAATTTCTTGAGTAAATAAGATATACAATTGCTAACCATCATCATATAATAGTATCGGTATGGATTTTGTTTTTTAAGGTGGGTGCGAGTGTGAAGCAAATTATGATTGTTTTTGCATTCATAGTGTTTATCATATGTGCACGATATCTTTATTCAATACAACTAGGGGCCATCCCCTTCTTTTTGTTGTCTGTCTTTTTTACTCTTTTAGCAATAAGGTTGTATCAAAAGGAGAGACAACTCGAAGGTCAATGTAAAAAGTAGGAAAACTTATCGTTAAAGGTAGCATAAACACTAATAATTTGTTTATAATGAAGAATATGCGTTTTTTTCTTTTAAGAAGGCACCGCTGCTTGTAACCTAGAGATTGGACGAGTATGTTTAGGTTGTCTTTTTTATTTTTAGCGTTATACTATTAGGCACGAAATATTTGATTACATGTTGCTAATACATAGCTTGATATAGGGAAAGGAAGTGCTGGTCTTGAGTTTAAAAGGATACTCAAAAGAGCAATTAAAAGAAATGGCATTAATTGAAGTGGCTCATGAATTATTAAATGAAAGAAAAGAGCCTTTGGCGTTTGCTGACATTGTGAGTGAATTAAAAAACCTTTTGGATCTTAGTGAAAAAGAATTCCAAGAGAAGATTGCCCAGTTCTATACAGATTTAAATATCGAAGGGCATTTCATTGGTCTTGGAGACAATCGTTGGGGACTGCGTGCATGGTACCCTGTAGAACAGTATGAAGAGGAAGTTGTTACAGTTATTAAGCCGAAGAAGAAAAAGGCGAAAAAATCTGTAATAGATGAGGAAGAGGAAGATTTTGAAGAAGAAGACATCGATTACGATGATTTAGAGGATTACGATGATCTAGATGAAGACGATGATGTGGATGATCTTCTTGATGATGAAGACGATGACGATGAAGATATCGAAGAAGATTTCGATGAAGACGATGATCTCATCGATGATTTAGAAGATGATGATTTAGATGAAGATGAAGACGATGAGGACAGAAAATAATAGCCTTGACTTTTTTCTTGTAGCCTTGTAGAATCATTTTTGGGCTCCTTTAAAAAGGAACGATCATAAATTGATACGCTAAAAGCGCTCCCTTACTTAATTAAAGTAAGCGGGGCGCTTTTTATTTTTTTGAGTAAGGCTTGATAGTTGAGCATGTGCTGCTTCTACCAAGTTTTTCAAATAAAAGGTCGTGCATGGGACAATTTTTTATGAAAGATAAGATTCATCTTTTTAAACAAAGGATAAATGCACAAGCTATGAATAGTTAAGGGGGAATCATTTATGACAAAATATATTTTTGTTACAGGCGGCGTTGTTTCGTCATTAGGTAAAGGAATCGTTGCAGCATCTTTAGGACGTTTGTTAAAAAATAGAGGGCTTAGCGTAACGATACAAAAGTTTGACCCGTATATCAATGTGGACCCAGGTACAATGAGTCCTTATCAACACGGTGAAGTTTATGTAACAGGAGATGGCGCAGAAACGGATTTAGACTTAGGTCACTATGAGCGTTTCGTAGACATAAACTTAACTAAATACAGCAGTGTAACAACTGGGAAGATCTACTCAACGGTTCTACGTAAAGAGCGTCGTGGAGATTATAACGGAGGAACGGTTCAAGTAATCCCTCATGTTACAAATGAAATTAAAGATAAAGTTTTCCGTGCGGGACATGAAACGAATGCAGATGTCGTTATTACTGAAATCGGTGGAACTGTCGGTGATATCGAATCATTACCATTCCTAGAGGCGATTCGCCAAATTAAGAGTGATATCGGCCGAGATAATGTTATGTATATTCATTGTACATTGGTGCCGTATATTAAAGCGGCTGGAGAAATGAAAACAAAGCCGACACAACACAGTGTAAAAGAATTAAGAAGCTTAGGTATTCAACCAAATGTTGTCGTTGTCCGTACAGAAATGCCTATCTCTCAAGAAATGAAAGACAAGCTTGCACTCTTCTGTGATATTGATAAAGAAGCAGTTATTGAATGTAGAGACGCTGAAACACTTTACACTATTCCATTAGCTTTACAAGAACAAGGCTTAGATAAACGTGTATGCAAAGAGATGAAATTAGATTGTGCAGAAGCAGATATGACTGAGTGGAAACAACTTGTAGACAAAGTGCTTCACTTAACGAAGAAAACAAAAATTGCACTTGTAGGGAAATACGTTGCTCTTCAAGATGCTTATATTTCTGTTGTTGAAGCATTAAAACATGCAGGTTATGCACATGATGCAGATATTGATGTAAAATGGATCAATGCAGAGCATGTCACTAAAGAAAATGTTGCTGAACTTTTAGGGGATGTTGACGGTGTTCTTGTACCAGGTGGCTTTGGGGATCGTGGGATTGAAGGAAAAATCCTAGCAACACAATATGCCCGTGAAAACAATAAACCATTCTTAGGCATTTGTCTGGGTATGCAACTGGCTACTGTTGAATTTGCTCGTAACGTTCTTGGATTAGATGGTGCACACTCAGCGGAAATCAATCCTGAAACGAACCACCCAATCATTGACCTTTTACCTGAACAAAAAGATGTTGAAGATTTAGGTGGTACACTACGTTTAGGCTTACAAGCATGTAAACTAGAAGAAGGTACAGCTGCTTATGAAGCATACCAAGATGAAGTCGTTTACGAACGTCATCGTCACCGTTATGAATTTAATAATCACTACCGTCAAGAAATGGAAGAAAAGGGTCTTGTCTTCTCTGGTACAAGCCCAGATGGTCGACTAGTAGAAATCATTGAATTGAAAGATCACCCATGGTTCGTGGCATCTCAATTCCATCCAGAATTCACATCTAGACCAACACGTCCACAACCACTTTTCCGTGACTTTGTCGGTGCTACAATCAATATCAATGAATAAATTGTTATAAGGAGGAGATTTCCGGATCTCTTCCTTTTTTTGTGTAAAATCAAGAATTCAAAAGGGTACAAAAATAAAATTTGGTATTTTTATTACAATCAATCTTCATGAAGCTAGCTTCTGTAAGTGGTATGACATTACTCAGAAGGAAAAACCAAAGGTGAGCGCTTCGCAAAAGGGGTTTGCAAGTCACTCAGAGAGAAAACCAAAGGTGAGCGCTTCGCAAAAGGGGTTTGCAAGTCACTCAGAGAGAAAACCAAAGGTGAGCGCTTCGCAAAAGGGGTTTGCAAGTCACTCAGAGAGAAAACCAAAGGTGAGCGCTTCGCAAAAGGGGTTTGCAAGTCACTCAGAGAGAAAACCAAAGGTGAGCGCTTCGCAAAAGGGGTTTGCAAGCCGCTCAGAGAGAAAACCAAAGGTGAGCGCTTCGCAAAAGGAGTTTGCAAGTCACTCAGAGAGAAAACCAAAGGTGAGCGCTTTACAAAAGGGGTTTGCAAGTCACTCAGAGAGAAAAGCAAAGGTGAGCGCTTCGCAAAAGGGGTTTGCAAGTCACTCAGAGAGAAAAGCAAAGGTGAGCGCTTCGCAAAAGGGGTTTGCAAGTCACTCAGAAGGAACACTAAAGGTGAGCGCTTTACAAAAGAGGCCCGCATGTCGTTCAGAAAGAGAAAGAAACATGTATCAGTGCATATCGTAAATTTGTCACTGAAAAATGTATGAACGAAACAAAAAAGTTCACAGTAAATAATTTAGATTCGCTTCACACTTGCAAAGAAAAGTAATATTGGTTTAAAGAGACAATGAAACAAACACTAATCATTTATTTCAAAGCCGTTGTGTAGTTAAGAATATATGCGCCCGAGAAATGAGCCCTTCTATAACATATAAAAAAAGCAAGGAACCCCGTCAAAATGGAATCCCTCGCCTCATATAAATACACATATTAATAATCTGCTAATATCTCGTCTAACGTAAATTTAATTCCATGATAGATAAATAATGCTCCTATCGCAGATGGATAACCAACTCGTTCCCCGCTTTCATTTGGAACAAGTCCTTGCTTCAGTTGTAAGTCGAAATGTACATCGGAATAGGAGGCTAATTGCTCCGTGTTATCAGATGGAAGGGCACTTATTGTTGCAAAAGGTATGAATTGATTACTCAAATGTTGTGCTAATAGGAGTGCTTCCTTGTCATCACTCTCTCTGGTGATAATGAGAAAACGGTCACTAGCTGAGATATCATCAAATGATGCAGAAGAATCCCAGACTTTTGCGTTTGCCAGTGCGTCTACTCCCTCAGTTGCTTCGATACCGACAGCTTGCATCTCCTGTTTTCCGTAAATATATATATGGCCCTCACCGACACTCGCTTGAGCTAAAATTCGAGCAGCATCTTCTATTGATTCTTCATGATTGTCTTGCCATTTTTTAAATAAACCGAATAATTGTGTAGAAAAAATCTTTAACATTAATAATTCCTCCTGTACTTCTCCCAATATTATCATTATATTGAAATAAGACGAAATCACAAAATAATCAGGCTGCTCACTTTGGTTTTTTGGTGCTACAGTAATTGATTGATACACAACGAAAAGAGAACCATCAACTTGTCGAAATATAGCAATTAACGGCGATGACTCATTCTAGTTATTTTCCTAACAAATGCAGGAAAAAAACACTTAGGGTCGAATTTAAAAACATTAAGTATTCTTGATTAAACGAGAATGGGGTGTATTATGAAAGGGAAAATATTGATTGTCGATGATCAGTTTGGTATAAGGATTCTATTAAATGAAGTTTTACAGAAGGAGGGCTATGAAACGTACCAAGCAGCAAACGGAATTCAAGCTCTTGATATTGTAGCGAAGCATGACCCAGACTTAGTATTATTAGATATGAAAATCCCAGGTATGGATGGGATTGAAATTCTAAAGAGAATGAGAGAAGGGCATCATGATATAAGAGTCATCATTATGACTGCTTATGGAGAATTAGATATGATTCAAGAGGCAAAAGATTTAGGTGCTTTAACACATTTTGCTAAACCATTCGACATAGATGACATTCGGGCGGCTGTTAAGAAATATTTACCAGTACCTAAATAAGGTTATACAATTATGCCTTTTTTAATTAATAGTACATCTTATTTATGAAAAGTTATAACCTAATCATAGATTTTCTCTGCACATTTTGGTATGATACAAATGGAATTTATATGTTCATTTCATTTTTTCCGTTTGATGGAGAGCTATTAGGGTACATAAACATGTAGCTGGAAGGAAATCCTTTAAAAGGAATGACTGAAGTGAATAAGACAAGGAGGATTTTTACATATGCCTTTAGTTTCTATGACTGAAATGTTGAAAAAAGCAAATGCAGAGGGCTATGCAGTTGGTCAATTCAACTTAAATAATTTAGAGTTTACACAAGCAATTTTACAAGCAGCTGAGGAAGAAAAATCACCTGTAATTCTTGGTGTTTCTGAGGGTGCAGGTCGTTATATGGGTGGATTCAAAACGGTTGTTAAAATGGTAGAAGGTCTAATGGAAGACTATAATATTACTGTTCCAGTGGCCATTCATCTTGATCATGGTTCAAGTTATGATAAATGTAAAGAAGCAATCGATGCAGGATTTACTTCTGTTATGATTGATGCTTCTCATGATCCATTTGAGCAAAATATCGAAATCACTTCTAAAGTAGTAGAATATGCGCATTCAAAAGGAGTATCTGTTGAGGCTGAGCTTGGCACTGTTGGTGGACAAGAAGATGACGTTGTTGCAGATGGCGTTATTTATGCAGATGCAAAAGAATGTGAAGAATTAGTTCAGAGAACAGGGATTGACTGCTTAGCGCCTGCTCTTGGGTCTGTTCATGGACCATACAAAGGTGAGCCTAACTTAGGGTTTACAGAAATGGAAGAAATTCGTGGCTTAACAGGTGTACCACTTGTATTGCATGGTGGGACAGGTATCCCAACGAAAGATATTCAAAGAGCAATTTCTCTAGGAACAGCAAAGATTAACGTAAATACAGAGAACCAAATTGCATCTGCGAAAAAAGTACGTGAAGTCCTTGCAGCAGATGAAAAAATGTACGATCCACGTAAATATTTAGGGCCTGCTCGGGAAGCGATTAAAGCAACAGTAATTGGCAAAATGCGCGAGTTTGGTTCTGCTAACAAGGCATAAAATAGAAAAGAAGCCGTTGTTCATTCAACGGTTTCTTAAGCTTATTTAAAGCAACTTCTCAATTCAATCCCTCTTGACTCTCGGAAAACTCATTAGTCAACAATTTCCATCGGTGAATGAATCCATGATGCAAATGTTTCCTTAAAAATTTACATATTCATAACAATTCGAAACAACAACTACATTTCCAATTGTTATGGTGTAAAATAGAAGAAGGAAGATGCATCTAAATGCCTATCATATGTGAGCTTTTTAAAAATTGTTAGACATGTTAACATAAAGATGCTTATTTTTTCAATAGATAGACAACAATGGTAATGTAGATTACACCTGTGTTTTTTTAAAAATGCGGGTTTGTTTTATGACTGATAGAGCAAAGATTCCACATAGGACAAGCTTATTCTTATAGAGCATCCTCTATAAAGGGGTTGCGTTAACGGCTTAGAAGGGAGTTCAAAATGGAAAAGCTTATGATTGCAGGCGGATACCCATTAAAAGGAACAGTGAGAATTAGCGGCGCGAAGAATAGTGCAGTTGCTTTAATACCGGCAACAATACTGGCAGATTCGCCTGTAACAATAGAAGGTTTACCAGATATTTCGGATGTGCAAATCTTAAAAGGTTTACTAGAGGAAATCGGTGGTGAAGTAACATTCGCTGATGGAGATATGCAGGTTGATCCTTCTGCAATGATCTCGATGCCTATGCCTAATGGCAAGGTGAAAAAGCTTCGTGCTTCTTATTATTTAATGGGGGCCATGCTTGGACGATTTAATAAAGCAGTCATTGGACTTCCGGGTGGTTGTCATTTAGGACCGAGACCGATTGATCAGCATATTAAGGGTTTTGAGGCACTCGGCGCAAGTGTAACAAATGAACAAGGCGCGATTTATTTACGTGCAGATGAACTAAGAGGTGCACGTATTTATTTAGATGTCGTCAGTGTTGGTGCAACTATTAATATTATGCTCGCTGCTGTAAAGGCAAAGGGTCGTACGGTTATAGAAAATGCGGCTAAAGAACCTGAAATTATTGATGTTGCTACATTGCTGAATAATATGGGTGCAAAGATAAAAGGCGCGGGTACTGATGTAATCCGTATTGATGGTGTAGATCAGCTCCATGGATGCCAGCATACAATTATTCCTGACCGTATTGAAGCTGGGACTTATATGGTGCTTGCTGCAGCTTCTGGAGAGGGCGTTTTAATTGATAATGTTATTCCCCATCATCTTGAATCATTAACGGCAAAGTTAAGAGAAATGGGTGTGCAAATTGAAGCGGGTGATGATCAAATTTTTGTCGGTCCCGCTGACAAAATGAAGGCAGTAGATATTAAGACACTTGTATATCCTGGTTTTCCAACTGATCTCCAGCAACCATTAACGGCATTGTTAACGAATGCAGAAGGAACAAGCATGGTAACTGATACGATATATGGGGCTAGATTTAAGCATATTGATGAATTGAGAAGAATGAATGCCAATATTAAAGTGGAAGGTCGTTCGGCTATTATTAACGGCCCTATGAAATTGCAAGGTGCCAAAGTAAAGGCAAGTGATTTACGTGCTGGAGCAGCGCTAGTCATCGCAGGCCTTATGGCTGAAGGGGTAACAGAGGTTACTGGCGTTGATCACATTGATAGAGGTTATAGTCATTTAGTTGAAAAACTCAATGGTTTAGGAGCAACGATTTGGAGAGAAAAGCTAACTGATCAAGAAATTGAACAAATGAATAATGCTTAATGATGAATTGACAATGTTATAAATGTACATCTAGATTCCGCATCGATTTCAGTACATACTGAGACGAAGTGAATATTGGGGAGGAAGTAAAAATGGAAAGAAGTTTATCAATGGAGTTGGTTCGTGTTACAGAAGGTGCAGCACTAGCATCTGCTCGTTGGATGGGCCGTGGATTAAAAGATGAAGCAGATGGTGCAGCAACTGAAGCAATGAGAGATATCTTTAATACAGTTCCTATGCAAGGTAGAGTAGTGATTGGTGAAGGTGAAATGGATGAAGCACCAATGCTATATATTGGCGAAGAGCTTGGAACAGGTTCTGGCCCTCAAGTTGATATTGCAGTCGACCCTGTCGAAGGTACAAGTATTGTTGCCTCTGGTGGTTGGAATGCGCTTGCGGTTCTGGCAGTGGCAGATCGAGGTAACTTACTATATGCACCAGATATGTATATGGATAAAATTGCCGTTGGACCTGAGGCGGTTGGACAAATCGATATCAATGCTCCAGTGATTGATAACTTGAGAGCTGTTGCGAAAGCAAAAAACAAAGATATTGAGGACGTTGTTGCAACTGTACTTAATCGTGATCGGCACCAACATATTATTGAACAATTGCGTGACGCTGGCGCTAGAATTAAGCTAATTAATGAAGGCGATGTAGCAGGAGCCATTAATACGGCGTTCGATCATACAGGCGTAGATATTTTATTTGGAGCAGGTGGTGCCCCTGAAGGTGTTGTTGCAGCTGTAGCATTGAAATGTCTTGGTGGTGAATTGCAAGGTAAACTGCTTCCCCAAAACGATGCGGAACTAGAAAGATGTATTAAAATGGGATTAGATGTTAACAAAGTATTATTGATGGAAGACCTAGTTAAAGGTGATGACGCAATCTTTGCTGCGACAGGTATTACGGATGGAGAACTTTTGAAAGGCGTTCAATTTAAAGGATCTTACGGTTCGACGTCTTCAGTCGTTATGCGTGCTAAATCGGGCACAGTAAGGTTTATTGATGGTCGTCATAGCTTGAAGAAAAAACCTAATCTTGTAATTAAATAATTGCTGATAGACCTAAGAAGTGCATCCTTGCATTTCTTAGGTTAAATTAAAATAGAAAGAATCCTTCCAAATATCCTACTATAAAATGTAGTTGCCTAACATAGAGGTTAGGGGTAAAATAAAAGATATTTTCAAAGGAAGACCAATCATTCCTCTATTACAAGGAGAGTTGACTAAATCAAACTCTTCGTTTACTTCAGGAAGCCTCAAACATACTTTCCTTTCCAACCATATTCGAATATATAATGAATCTTATTTTTTTAGCATATGGGGGAAATAATCGAAAAATCTAAAGAGTGGTGTAGAAATGGGACTAAATATTTCAAGTCTAGAGAATATGAAATTGAAAGAACTTTATGAACATGCAAGAGAATATAAAGTTTCTTATTATAGTAAATTATCAAAGAAAGAACTTATTTTTGCGATATTAAAAGCGAGAGCGGAACAAGAAGGATACTTCTTTATGGAAGGTGTTCTAGAAATCATTCAATCAGAAGGTTTCGGTTTCTTAAGGCCGATTAACTATTCGCCAAGTTCAGAGGATATTTATATCTCTGCATCGCAAATTCGTCGCTTTGATTTAAGAAATGGTGACAAAGTTTCTGGTAAAGTTCGTCCGCCGAAAGAAAATGAACGTTATTTTGGTTTGCTACAAGTGGAAGCGGTTAACGGAGATGATCCAGAGACATCAAAGGAACGTGTTCATTTCCCAGGTTTAACGCCTCTATATCCTGATCGTCATATGAATTTAGAGACAAAAACAAGACATATTTCCACTAGAATTATGGACTTAATTTCACCAGTTGGTTTTGGACAACGTGGCTTAATTGTCGCTCCTCCAAAAGCAGGGAAAACGATGTTGTTAAAAGAAATTGCCAACAGTATTACAACGAATCATCCTGAAGCAGAGCTTATCGTATTACTTATTGATGAAAGACCGGAAGAAGTAACAGATATTGAACGCTCTGTTGCTGGTGATGTTGTTAGTTCAACATTTGACGAAGTGCCGGAAAATCATATTAAAGTGGCAGAGCTCGTATTAGAGAGAGCGATGCGTCTAGTTGAGCATAAGCGCGATGTTGTCATCTTAATGGATAGTATTACACGTTTAGCTAGAGCTTATAACTTGGTCATTCCTCCAAGTGGTCGTACGTTATCAGGCGGTATTGACCCAGCCGCATTCCACCGTCCGAAAAGGTTTTTCGGTGCCGCAAGAAATATTGAGGAAGGCGGAAGCTTAACTATCTTAGCTACTGCTCTGGTTGATACGGGATCACGTATGGATGATGTGATTTATGAAGAGTTTAAAGGAACGGGGAATATGGAGTTACATCTTGATCGTTCGCTTGCTGAAAGACGAATTTTCCCTGCAATTGATATTAGACGATCTGGCACCCGTAAGGAAGAATTGTTGATTCCTAAGGATCATCTTGATAAACTATGGGCAATCCGTAAATCAATGACTGATTCTCCTGATTTTGCGGAAAAACTCATGAGAAAATTAAAGCAAACGAAATCGAATGAGGATTTCTTTGCCTTATTGAGTGAAGAGATGAAAGCAAAGCGCTCTCATTAGGTTTGGAATCAAATGGTAAAGCTCATTCGTAATCGATGATTGCAAATTAAGCTCGACCTTGTTATAATGATTCCAGTGCGTTTCTAAGATTACGGTGAATCCGTAACTATATAACTCTGTTTCAGAATGATTCAGGGCGGAAGGAGATGAAAAGAATGAAAGCAGGAATTCATCCTAACTATAAAACAGCAATGGTGAAATGTGCATGCGGTAACGAATTCGAAACGGGTTCTGTACAAGAAGAAATCCGTGTAGAAACTTGCTCAGAATGCCACCCATTCTATACTGGACGTCAAAAATTCGCTGAAGCTGGCGGACGTGTTGACCGTTTCAATAAAAAATACGGCATCAAACAGAAGTAATTTAAATAACAATCAAAGCAGGCAAGTCATGATACTTGCCTGTTTTTTCATGAATGTCGAAAAATAGTGGTGCACACCACCACTATTTTTCGGCATTTAACATAAGAATGTTTCTTTTGTGAGACCTTAACAGTAAGGACTGTAATAGGTGTTTATAGATAGATTAGATTGTTGCGGAAGGAGAGACCTTTCATGTATGTTATCAATCATCATGGATGGGTTGAGGTAATTTGCGGGAGTATGTTCTCTGGTAAGTCAGAGGAGCTTATTCGCAGAGTAAGGAGGGCACAATTTGCCAAACAGCAAATTGCTGTATTCAAGCCTCAAATCGATAAACGTTATAGTGATGAATCAGTTGTTTCTCATAATGGGGCATCGTTTATTGCTCAACCTGTAGCCTGCTCAGAGGATATTTTGTCATTTGTTACGTCTGATACAGAAGTCGTAGCTATTGATGAAGTTCAGTTTTTTGATAATCAAATCATTGAAGTTGTGGAGATGCTTGCGGGAAACGGTCATCGTGTCATTGTGGCTGGGTTAGACGTTGATTTTCGTGGTGAGCCTTTTGGTCCGATGCCAGATTTAATGGCTACTGCTGAGTTAGTGACAAAACTACAAGCCGTTTGTGCTGTTTGTGGATCACCTGCTAGTCGAACACAGCGTTTAATTGATGGTAAACCGGCATCATATACAGACCCCACTATTCTTGTGGGCGCATCTGAATCGTATGAACCTCGGTGCCGTGAACATCATGAAGTGATTGGCAAACCAAAAAGTATTAAAAATCACACGGAAATGATGAAATAACACATTTTTGATTGGAGACGCTAACTTTGGCGTCTTTTTTGGAACGAAAAACTCCCTGGCATACATTTTTTTACATAGGAAAAATTGCTTGCTGAAATTTTAAAATGAATGGGCATTTTATTTAGTAGGGGGTGCCATTCATTCATGAAAAAAACCATTACAGGTGTTTTGTTAATCAGTCTACTAACTGGTTGTTCTTATAATTACGGTGCAAATGCTGATAAAACTTATGATATCAACAAACATACCGAAACCGTTAGAATAAGCAGCCCTTCTGGTCATCGTTCCGAAGATGTTCAGGAATGGTCAATGTATGAACAAAATCCCAACTTATTAAATACCAATGGCGATAAAAAATCTGACCGTAGCGATATTAATCAAGCAAGATCAACGATTAATAAGCTTACTGATTATGAACCAGGTGGTATATGGATTGACGGGGAATATATGCATGTAACTGTGTATACGAATAAAGACTTTTCCTCAAAAGCGGAACGTGAAAAAGCTGAGGAAAGTTTGCAAAAAAAATTAGTTGGTGCGGTGCCGACCTATTATATAAATGTGAAAATTAGAGAAGATCATACAGATTAAAGAGACGGTGAATTAAACCGTCTCTTCTACCTTTTTCTTTTTGAATCCCTTTTGAGGTAAATTGGATACATAACTATGAAGTGCCATGCCGAGTATTACTAAACTGATCCCAACCGTAGCAGTAGCAGAAGGAAGAGGAGCAGATAAAATGATCACTTCACCAATCATTGCGAAAAGCACTTCAAAGGACTGTGTTGCCTCCACAGCTCCAAGTTTTTGCATGTTGCCTTGAACGAGATCGGTGGCAGCAAAGAATAGTACTGTTGCAAAAACACCGGAAAATAAGGCTACTAACCCCGATTGATAAACTTGACTCATCGATGGCATGCCAGCTGTTTGTAAACCAATAAATGCAAGTAAGAGCCAAAAGGGAAGGCTAGCTATTGTCATACCAAGCACTCTTTGATAAGGATCTAAGCGCTTGTTTGTTAAGGCCATCATTTTTCGATTCCCTAGAGGGTAAGCAAACGATGCAATAAGAATGGCTAAGGTGCAAATAAATGTATCTTTCACCGATACAACAGAGGCATGGTCCCATTGGATAACAAATACGCCAACTAAAATAATGAGACTCATGAGTAGTCCTCTAAAAGGAATTTGCCCTTTTATGCGAATGACTCCTTTAGAAGTCTGGCGCATTTCATAAAATAATGGGGCAAGTAGACTGCCAGAAATAATTGTGATTTGCCAGGTGGCAGCAATTAGCCAGCCGGGACCATAGGCAGCAGCAAAACATATAGGGGCATAAAATAGCCCAAATCCAATTGTGCTCCATAGTATCCATTTTCCAGGGGCTTTTTTCATTTCAATCATAAGTGCACGTAAGCTCTTACGGTATAAAACAATGATAAGTAGAAGTGGGATCATAAAGAAGTAACGGAGCGATGCACTCCAATACCAGCTTCCTCCATTCATTTCCATAGCTGCATTTAAAACAAATGTAAAAGCAAAAAAGAATGCGGAGAGTATTCCAATCATAATGGCTTTCATGTGCTGCACCTCATTTTTAAGTAGATAACTTTACTATAGTAAACGATGAAAGATTCATCAATCGAATAACAGAAATTTCTAAAATAATCTAAAGTGGTTTTGACTGAACAAGGCGGCTATACTATAATTAGAATGTTATACGTTGGAAATGAAACTGCATACTGATAGCAGTGATAAGATAGATGCATGTTAATAATGAATTAGAGGTGAATAACCGTGTTTGATCGTCTTCAATCTGTAGAGGAACGCTATGAACGTCTTAATGAATTGCTTAGTGATCCAGAAATAGTAAATGATCCAAAAAAATTACGTGAGTATTCAAAAGAACAGTCTGATATCCAAGAAACAGTGGATACATATCGTGAATATAAAGAAATACATGAACAATATACAGACGCAAAGGCCATGTTGGAAGAGAAACTAGATGCTGAAATGCGTGATATGGTGAAAGAAGAGATTTCTGAATTAGAGGAAAAAGTGGAGCAATTAGAAGAAAAATTAAAAATCCTTCTCATTCCAAAGGACCCTAATGATGACAAAAACGTTATCGTAGAAGTTCGTGGTGCAGCTGGTGGAGATGAAGCTGCACTGTTTGCGGGTGATTTGTACCGTATGTATAGTCGCTATGCTGAAGTCCAAGGTTGGAAAATTGACGTCATTGAAGCAAGTAGTACAGGGGTCGGTGGCTATAAAGAAATTATCTTCATGGTAAACGGCAACGGTGCTTACTCTAAATTAAAATATGAGAATGGTGCGCATCGCGTGCAACGTGTACCGGAAACAGAATCAGGCGGTCGCATTCATACGTCTACGGCAACAGTAGCGGTGTTACCTGAAGCAGAAGAAGTGGAAATTGAGCTTCATGATAAGGATATCCGTGTGGATACTTTTGCTTCTAGTGGACCGGGTGGACAAAGTGTTAATACGACTATGTCCGCAGTAAGACTTACCCACCTTCCTACGGGAACTGTCGTTTCTTGTCAGGATGAAAAGTCGCAAATTAAGAACAAAGAAAAAGCGATGAAAGTTTTGCGTGCACGTGTATACGATAAATTCCAACGAGAGGCACAAGCTGAATACGATCAGCAGCGTAAATCAGCTGTAGGGACAGGGGATCGTTCTGAACGTATCCGTACGTATAATTTCCCACAAAACCGTGTAACTGATCACCGAATTGGTTTAACTATCCAAAAGTTAGATCAGATCCTACACGGTAAGATTGATGAAATTATTGATGCTCTTATTTTAGAAGAGCAATCGGCTAAACTAGAAAGTGCGACTAATGAGTAATCGCAGAGTATTCGAAGCCCTTAACTGGGCTTCTTCTTTTTTAGAAGAAAATCAACGGGAAGCATATGCTGCTGAAATTTTACTAAGACATTATATGAAGATGAGTCGAGCTGAATTCTTAACAAGATTACGTGAAGAACTTCCTGAGGAGATCGATCAACTTTTTTCAAAGGCGATACTCACTCATATTGCTGGTGAGCCTATTCAGTATATTATGGGCTATGAGGAGTTTTATGGTAGAAAATTTATGGTGAATAAGGAAGTTCTAATTCCTAGGCCAGAAACAGAGGAGTTAGTCCTTGCTACGCTTGAGCGTATTCGTGCACGTTGGCAAGACGATACAGGATTAAAAGTGGCCGATGTTGGTACAGGTAGCGGTGCAATCGCTATTACTCTGAAACGAGAAAACCCTCAGCTTGATTGTTTTGGAACTGATCTATATCCTGCAAGTTTAGAAGTAGCTAAGGGTAATGGGGCTTATTTAGACGCAGACATAAATTGGATAGTAGGGGACTTGCTGCAGCCTTTTATCAACTCTGGAGTAAAATTAGATGTAGTTATCTCCAATCCCCCTTATATTCCAACTGCAGATCGTTCGTGGATGTCAGAGATTGTAACTGAACATGAGCCTAATCGTGCGTTGTTTGCTGGAGAGGATGGTTTAGACATCTATCGCCGTTTAGTAAATGAATTACCACATGTACTAAACGAACAAGCACTTGTTGGATTTGAAGTAGGTGCAGGGCAAGGGGAATTGGTCGCAAACTTATTAAAAGGTGCCCTCCCACAAGCACAGGTCGAAGTCGTCTTTGACATCAACGGGAAAGATCGAATGGTTTTCGCTGAAATAAGTGGCTAATGTGAAGAGAGTTTATATCATTAGGAACTAAGTGAAATGTTAAATGGTGTCTGTGTAAAAACCACCGCTCTCTGTAAGGAAATAGGAACAGAGCGCGGTGGAAAAAGAAAAATGACGGCACTTGGTGAAACGTCCAAGAGTAAGACCGTTGCAAAATGAACGGTCCTCGGTAAAAAAGCCAACAGCCGTACAAATGTAAAAACCCCCCAAAGATATTTTCTGCAAGCTTCTCCCATTATAAAAGAAAAAAGACCCGCCATGGACATATGTATGGATTATTAACATAGTAACGCTTGATACATGTTAACTTAATCCGTTTACCATCTAAATGGGGTCTATCTTTCCTTCTTATTTTATAAATTTTTAATTTTAATAGTTTAAGATGTTCTCTTTCTGACCACACTGTGGATAGTGAAGGGATGGTGCAGGAAGATGAAAACGAAATCGATTGTGAACTTATATATCTTAATTTTATCATTAGGTACTTTATTTAGTTTATATATTCCGCAAACAGAGGTAGTGGCTGATGAATCACTAGTCATTCCTAACGAAGCAATCCGTTTAAGAATTCTAGCAAATAGCGATATGGAGAAAGATCAAAAGATTAAACGTGCGGTGAGAGACGAAGTAAATGCAAATATAACTGAGTGGGTATCTGATTTAACCTCTTTAGAAGAAGCAAGAGCATTGATTCAATCAAAATTACCAGAAATCCAAAAAATAGCCGAACGAGTTGTAGCAGAAGCGGGCTCTAAACAAACAGTTAAGACGGAGTTTGATAAAGTAGATTTTCCGACGAAACTTTATGGCCAGTTTTTATACCCTGCTGGTGAGTATGAAGCGATTCTAATTACGCTTGGTGATGGAGACGGTGCGAACTGGTGGTGTGTTTTATTTCCACCATTATGCTTTCTTGATTTTTCAAATGGTGTGGCTGTGAGCGAAGGGTTTAGTGATGAAGAACAGCAAGAGGAAGAATTAGTAGTGGAAGAAGAGAATGTAGAGGAAGAAATGACCGAAAAAGAAGAAGACCCTGTTTATGCAGGTGAACAAGATGAAGAAGAAGTGGAAGTAAAATTCTTTTTAGCAGAGATATGGGATAAGCTATTCGGATAATATTTTAACTCTAGCAAATTTTTAGTTCTATCAATTTCAATTAACTCATATTCATAGACTATAAAATGAGTAGAGGGTGAAGTGAATGAAAACAAGTATTGTAAGAGTTGCACAGAAGCAAGATGAAAACGAGCTCATGAAATTTTTAACAGAAGCGTCAGTTCGATCGGAAGGTGTGGCGGACTTAATTGATTACTTTTTAATAATGGAAGATGAAGAGGGAGAAATAAAAGCGACAATTGGCATCGAACCTTACGAAACGGTTGGTTTGTTACGCTCGCTTGTTATGAAGTCAGAAACAACCGTGCAGACAGATTTATTGTATTTATTGCAACAAATTTTTCTATTAGCAAAAGAAAAAGGGTTATCCACAGTATATTTAGGATCAAATCGCAAAAGTACACTACAATTATTTTTATTAATGGGTTTTCAACAAGTGGATAAATCGGAATTGCCAACATTTTTAGTAGAAAAAGAACATATTAAAAATGTCCAATCTGTGGATAACTCTTTCTTTTTGAAATATTCACTCGAATAATGTGGATATATCCACAAAGTTATGCACAAAAACGATGTATTTATTCACAATTTGTGGATAATACCTTGAGTTATCACCTTGCTTCTTTTATACTGTCTTAGATGATAGACTGAAAATAGGGGGATTTCTCCTATTTAGAATGAAAGATATTGAAGGTGGATAACAATGAAAACAATTAGATGGTCAGTGGATAATAATGTGGATAATTTGAATAGTTACCCACAAATTGTCCAAGCCTCTGATTTACTTAAAGAAAATGAGGTTGTTGCTTTTCCAACTGAAACCGTATATGGGTTAGGTGGGAATGCAAAAAGTGACGGTGCCGTAGAGAAAATTTTTGCTGCCAAAGGAAGGCCGGCAGATAATCCCTTAATTATTCATATAGCAAAGAGAATGCAACTGCAGGAACTGGCTGAAGAGATTCCATTAAAGGCAGAGCAATTGATGGATGCCTTTTGGCCAGGACCATTAACGATTATTCTTAAGAAAAAAAGGGGTAGCCTTTCTGATTTAGCAACAGCAGGATTACAAACCGTTGGCTTCCGTATGCCGGATCATCCTGTAGCGTTAGCCATTCTTGCCCAAACTGAATTACCAATAGCTGCTCCAAGTGCAAATAGCTCGGGAAGACCGAGTCCAACAACAGCGGATCACGTGTGGGAAGATTTAGAAGGAAAAATTGCTGGTGTGGTAGACGGAGGAGCTACTGGCGTTGGTGTGGAGTCAACCGTTATTGATTGCACAGAAGAGATACCTGTTATTCTACGGCCGGGTGGTGTGACCAAGGAACAGATGATTGCGGTGATAGGTGAAGTAAAATTAGATCCCGCGCTACATAATCAACAAGCCAAACCAAAATCGCCTGGTATGAAATATACACATTACGCACCAGATGCACCATTAACATTAGTCGATTCAACTCCGATGCAGTTGCAACAATTGATCAATGAAAAAAGGGCAGAAGGACTGCGAGTAGGTGTACTGACAACAGATGAAAATAAAGATTTCTATGAAACGGATGTTGTCCTTTCTATGGGTGCGCGGGAAGCGCTAGATACGGTGGCTGCTGGTTTATACTATGCCTTGAGAGCATTTAATCATGAGAATGTCGATATCATTTTAGGTGAGGTTTTCCCATATGAAGGTGTCGGTGTGGCGATTATGAATCGCTTAGAAAAAGCAGCAGGCCATCGGCGCATTCAATTATAAGTAGACTTAAAGATGAGTGTTTCAGGACCTGAACGAAAATTGTTCAGGTTCTGATTTGTTATCCCTTGTTACCTTAAAAACTAAAACAGAAGCTCAAATGTTGGTTACTAAGATTTTTTCAATGATTCCTATAGCGTGCTATTTCATTAGAAATCCGGTAAGTTGTGTGGGTAAAGTGATCATATTCCGATTGTATTACTTATTAGCGGGGCTTTTTTATTTTGTGCGACTAAAAAAGAAGCACCGTCCTTGATAAGTCGCGAAAAGAGGAAAATCGCGACTAAAAAAGGAGAACCGTCTATGATCAGTCGTGAAAAGAGGAAATACGCGACTAAAAAAGCAGTGAAACTCTTTATAAGTCGCAAAAAGCCAAGAATCGCGACTGAAAAAGGAGAACCAACTAAGATAAGTCGTGAAAAGGTCAAATACGCGACTAAAAAAGCAGTGAAACTCTTTATAAGTCGCAAAAAGGCAAGAATCGCGACTAAAAAAGGAGAACCGACTATGATAAGTCGAGAAAAGAGGAAATACGCGACTAAAAAAGCAGTGAAACTTTTTATAAGTCGCAAAAAGGCAAGAATCGCGACTGAAAAAGGAGAACCAACTAAGATAAGTCGTGAAAAGGTCAAATACGCGACTAAAAAAGCAGTGAAACTCTTTATAAGTCGCAAAAAGCCAAGAATCGCGACTGAAAAAGGAGAACCGACTAAGATAAGTCGTGAAAAGGTCAAATACGCGACTAAAAAAGCAGTGAAACTCTTTATAAGTCGCAAAAGGCCAAGAATCGCGACTAAAAAAGGAGAACCGACTATGATAAGTCGTGAAAAGGTCAAATACGCGACTAAAAAAGCAGTGAAACTCTTATAAGTCGCAAAAAGGCAAGAATCGCGACTAAAAAAAGAGAACCGTCTAAGATAAGTCGTGAAAAGAGGAAATACGCGACTAAAAAAGCAGTGAAACTCTTTATAAGTCGCAAAAAGGCAAGAATCGCGACTAAAAAAGGAGAACCAACTAAGATAAGTCGAGAAAAGAGCAAAAGCCCTACTAAAAAAGAAATCTCATGCCAAATCATTCGCGAAAAGCCTACTAAAAATGATTCACCCTGCAAATAATTTACATTTCATCATCTATAAACAACGTTTGTTTCCTTCTTTACTGCAAGATATCCACCGCAAGCAACTCTATTGATGCATCTTTGCTAGTGAAGATCACTATGAAAACAGAAAAAACCTACCTTAATTGTGAATCCTCTGGCAAAACAACCATACAAAAATCCCTGTATGTATGCATTTTGCATGATCCTGCGGCGTAACTACATCCCCCAGCCTATAGAGAGGCGCTGAGTTTTTAACCATCATATTTGATTCTATCGAAGCTGTTTTGTTTCGCCTAAAAAAACAATTCTAATTCTCCTTGGACATGCATATCTTCAAAAGAGCAAGTCCCGAGGAGGCTAAAGAGATGACGTTGTTAGTAGGTGAAGTCTTAACTTTAAGTTTAATGGCGTTTGCCTTAGGAATGGATGCATTTTCAGTTGGATTAGGTATGGGGATGTACAAATTAAGGTATCGGCAAATATTATATATAGGCTTTACGATTGGAGTATTTCATGTCATCATGCCAATGTTAGGAATGATGGCAGGGAAGTTTTTATCGGTTTATTTTAGTGAGATTGCTGCCTATATTGGTGCCGGTTTGTTGATGCTTTTGGGCCTGCGAATGTTCTGGTCAAGCTTAAAGGCTGAAAAAGAAAGTCTGTTAACCCCTGTAGGTTTTGGCTTATTAATTTTTGCATTAAGTGTAAGTTTAGACAGCTTTTCAGTCGGGCTTACATTAGGTGTATTGGGGGCAAAAACGGCTCTTGTTCTTACATTATTTGGTGTAATTGCGATGGTTCTTACTTGGGCAGGATTAATGATAGGAAGAAGAATGCAAGGATGGTTCGGTAAATATAGTGAGACACTTGGAGGGGCGATTCTTTTTGCTTTTGGCGTCAAAATGTTATTCATGTAATATGGTTAAAATTTCCTAATAAAAAGCAGTTAAGGTGCGTATTATTGATGTATTTCGACAAAAAATTCTTAAAATTGTCGAAATATGTCGGTGATAGACACCTTATTTTGTCTATATCAAATAGGAGTTTTGGATTATAATGTAAGAGAAGGAGGCGAGCTTTATGGCTCACGTTTTATTTATTTGTACAGGTAACACTTGTCGAAGCCCCATGGCTGAAGCGATATTACGTCATATAGACATTCCTGATGTGAAGGTGAAATCTGCGGGGATTTTTGCAAGTCAAGGTGGACCTGCATCTGCTTATACATCGCAAGTTTTAGAAGAAGAGGGCATAAGCATCAATCATCAATCAGCTCAATTGAATGAAGAGCTTATTCAATGGGCGACACATATATTAGTGATGACTAATGGACATAAACATGCGATTTTATCACATTTTCCTAATGCTAAGGGAAAAGTTTTTTTAATAAAAGAGTTTGCTTATGATGGTAAACAAGAAGATATCATTGATCCATTCGGGGGGACGTTGCAACAATATAAAGAAACCTATAATGAACTACAGGGAAGCATAAGAAAAATAGCAGAAATATTAAAAGATAGGAATCAAGATAAACAAAGATGAACAGGTTGAAGTAGGGGGCAATCATGGAGACGCGTAAGATGAAATTTAGTTTAAGAAAAAAATTGGTTCTTCTCATCTCAGTATTAGCCGTTATTACATACTCAATAAGCGCGATATGTATTCAGTTCGTATATCCTTTAATGGGAAATATGCCGATAAGTAAAGAATTTTTTACGATTATTGTCCTTTTGCTTGGAGCGATATGGTCTGCGATCTTAGCGTTTATTGCAGCAGGGTTTATTACAAAACCACTTAAAGACTTAGAGATTTCTGCTATAAAAGCAGCGAATGGTAATTTACAAGAAAAGGCAAAGGTGTCGCGTTCGGATGATGAAATACGTTCTTTAGGATTAGCCTTTAATCAAATGCTAACGAGTTTAAGAGAAATGATTGAACGAATTGATGAGAACTTTGCTATGACAAATAAAAAAGTGCACGAAATTTCCTCTGAGTCTTCGGTTGCTAATGAGCAGGCTGAAGCAATTGCTACAACTATCTCAGAAATATCTCAAGGAGCAGAAAACTCAGCGGTCGCAACTCAATCTGTTGCCGAACTTGTTGATGAAGTCATTCGAATTGCTGAAGAAGTTCAGGTGCAGGCAAAGCAATCTGAGCAAGTATCTGAAGAGCTTTTCGGTGATCTGAATAAATCCAAACATGCCATGCATTCACTTATTTCTGGAATAGAAAAACTAGCAGTAGGTAATCAGAAATCGTTAGAGACTGTAAAAATTTTAGAAGAAAATGCAGTCAAAGTAGAACAAATTATCCAACTTGTTGGCGATATTGCTACGCAAACAAACTTATTAGCATTAAATGCTTCTATTGAAGCGGCGAGAGCAGGAGAGCATGGGAAGGGCTTTGCTGTAGTAGCCGAAGAAGTGCGCAAGTTGGCTGATGAAAGTGCGAAAGCTGTGCAAGGAATATCGGAATTAATTAAAAACATTCAAGAAGAAGTGCGTAATGTGGTCAGTCAAATTTCTAATCAAGTGGAGTCTGCCAATCAAGAAGCACAAAAAGGGACCGAGACACATGCCGTCATTGAAGAGATGACGCAAACTGTAGATCAAATGAATGCTGCAGTGACCATGATTAAAGATCTAGTAGATAAACAAATGCATGCCATGCAGGAAACTTCAGCCCAATCGCAGCAAGTAGCAGCGATTGCGGAGGAAACGTCTGCTGGTGCACAACAAGTTGCTGCTTCAACTGAGGCTCAAACATCTGTGATTGATACAGTCGACATACTAGTAAAAGAATTACAAGAGCAAGCAAACCAGTTAAAAACAGATATGAATAAATTTAAAGTGTAGCCTACCCAACTGAAAAGTAATTGCATCTTTATAATTTTTAAATTTTGTGTCAGAATAAAGTGATAATCATACAATCAAGTTTGATTGGAGGCATAAAAAAATGAAAGTTGCAATTGCATCAGATCACGGTGGATTAAACATTCGTGCGGAAATAAAATCATTATTAGAAGAACTCAATATTGAATATGAAGATTTTGGTTGTGAGTGTAGTACTTCTGTAGATTACCCTGATTATGCTTTGCCGGTTGCTGAAAAAGTAGCGAGCGGTGAATTTGATAAAGGTATTCTCGTTTGTGGGACAGGGATTGGGATGTCTATAGCAGCCAATAAAGTGAAAGGTATTCGCTGTGCGCTTGTTCATGATACTTTCAGTGCGAAAGCAACCAGACAGCATAATGATAGTAATGTGTTAGCGATGGGAGAAAGAGTCATTGGCCCAGGGCTTGCAAGAGAGATTGCCCAAGTATGGCTTGGCACGGATTACGAAGGCGGGCGTCATCAGAACCGTATTGGGAAGATAGATCAATACGAAAAAGAAAATTTATAAAACTTTGTTGCATATGTTGACTTCATGAAAGGAAGGAAGACATATGCATCTTTTTTATCTATTAGCTAAGGTTATGAATAAATCTGAGAAGAGAGGGAGCATCTGATGATGGAAGAGTTAAAACAACAATGGCGGGATATTTTAACAGAGTTTACACAAAAAGTCTCACTAAACGAAGACAAATTAATTGTTATTGGCTGTAGTACGAGTGAAGTGATGAGTAATCATATCGGCACGGCTGGTTCAGAGGGTGTGGCTGAATTCATTTTTTCAGAACTAATGAACTTACAAAAACAAACAAATGTTCAAATCGCTTTTCAATGCTGTGAGCATTTAAATCGCGCCATTGTTCTCGAACGGGCATCCGCTAAGAAGTATAACTTAGAAGAGGTGAGTGTTGTGCCAATCCGAAAAGCGGGTGGTGCGATGGCGACTTATGCGTTTCAACATTTGGATGACCCTGTTGTAGTCGAGCATATAAAAGCTGATGCAGGGATAGATATCGGTGATACCTTCATTGGCATGCACTTGAAGCATGTGGTTGTACCTATCCGTCTTTCATTAAAAGAAGTAGGTGGTGCACACGTCACATTAGCAACGACTAGGCCGAAGTTGATTGGAGGAGAAAGAGCGGTCTACCAATAGAAATAGTCATTGTCTGATAATGTGCTGCTAGCGATAAGTAGATAAATGATGTATGTTACTCATTATTTCTGCACACCTTTTATTCAAAAATACCAACTTTACCCTCCATTTCATAATCATTTACATGTAACCGTTTTCCGTTAGTATGGATAATTTTTTTCTCTTAATAAACAGTAAGCTTGCCTGTATCCTCCCGAAAAAACATGATAGAATAAAGGAGAATTTTCATAATAGCTATTCATTTTTGATAGTGTGGTAGAGATAAGGGAGGATTATTGTATGAAGCATTTAGCGCAGCAGGACGAGCAAGTTTTCAAATCAATTCAAGATGAATTAGGACGTCAAAGAAGTAAGATTGAATTAATCGCTTCAGAGAACTTTGTGTCAGAGGCGGTAATGGAGGCACAAGGATCTGTTCTCACGAATAAATATGCTGAAGGGTATCCTGGTCGTCGTTACTATGGTGGCTGTGAGCATGTTGATGTAGTGGAAGATTTAGCTAGAGATCGTGCGAAGCAAATCTTTGGAGCCGAGCATGCGAATGTTCAGCCTCATTCAGGTGCGCAAGCAAACATGGCAGTGTACTTCACGATTTTAGAACAAGGTGATACTGTCCTTGGTATGAATCTATCCCACGGTGGCCACTTAACGCACGGGAGTCCTGTAAACTTTAGTGGTGTCCAATATAATTTCGTTGAATATGGTGTAGACGAAACATCTCATACCATCAATTACGATGATGTATTAGCAAAAGCGAAAGAGCATAAACCGAAGCTAATTGTAGCAGGTGCAAGCGCGTATCCTCGTGTAATTGACTTCAAGCGTTTCCGTGAAATTGCAGATGAGGTTGACGCTTATTTAATGGTCGATATGGCTCATATTGCGGGCTTAGTGGCAGCTGGTCTTCACCCTAATCCAGTACCATACGCTGATTTCGTAACAACAACAACTCATAAAACATTAAGAGGTCCACGTGGTGGTATGATTCTTTGCAAAGAAGAATTTGCGAAAAAAATCGACAAATCGATTTTCCCAGGTATTCAAGGTGGTCCATTAATGCATGTCATTGCCGCTAAAGCTGTAGCTTTCGGAGAGGTATTAGAAGATAGCTTTAAAGAATATGCGGAAAGCATTATCACAAATGCTAAGCATTTAGCAGAGTCACTTAAAAAAGAAGGCATCGACTTAGTATCTGATGGAACAGATAACCATCTTTTACTTGTAGATGTTCGTTCATTAGGTTTAACAGGTAAAGTAGCAGAAAAAGTACTTGATGAAGTAGGTATTACTGTTAATAAAAATACAATTCCATTTGATCCAGAAAGCCCATTTGTGACAAGTGGTATACGTATTGGTACAGCTGCAGTTACTTCTCGTGGATTTGCCAAGAACGATATGGAAGAGATTGCTTCTATTATCGCGTTCACGTTGAAAAATGCGGAAGACGAAGAAAAGTTAGCTGAAGCTTCACAACGAGTAGAAGCATTAACAAGCAAATTTATTTTATATCCAGAAAGATAATCATCTAGTTTATCCAGCCTTCTCTTGAGGGCTGGATTTTTGTTAAGTTATGCCATCTATAACGAATGTTCTAAAAGCATCTTCAACATTTTCTTTTCTTCCAATGGCAATAAATGTTTCTATGTCAAGAATCGTAGTTGCCCCACAAACATTTTTTCTGTAAAATAGTACGAAGTGTGATTTGTACAATCAGTAAAAGGAGAGATATTTATGGCAAAAGTATATGTTTTCGATCATCCATTAATCCAACATAAGCTTACATACATTCGTGAAAAAAATACAGGTACGAAAGAATTCCGTGAACTCGTTGATGAAGTATCAACTTTGATGGCTTTCGAAATCACGAGAGATATGCCTTTAGAAGAAATTGAAATAGATACACCGGTTCAAAAAACAAATTCAAAAGTGCTTTCTGGAAAGAAAATGGGAATTGTACCAATTTTACGTGCGGGTATTGGGATGGTAGACGGTATTTTGAAATTAATCCCTGCAGCTAAAGTAGGACATGTTGGCCTATATCGTGATCCAGAGACTTTAAAGCCAGTTGAGTACTATGCAAAATTCCCTGGTGATATTGAAGAGCGTGACTTCATTGTTGTTGATCCAATGCTTGCAACAGGCGGATCTGCAATTGAAGCAATCAATTCTTTGAAAAAACGCGGAGGAAAAAGCATTAAATTCATGTGTTTAATTGCTGCACCTGAAGGGGTAGAAGCATTAAAAGAAGCCCATCCGGATGTGGATATATATATCGCTGCATTAGATGAAATGTTAAACGAAAAAGGCTACATCGTTCCTGGTCTTGGGGATGCGGGAGATCGTTTATTCGGTACGAAATAATAAAATAAAGTTAATTATAGAAAATGAGCCCGTCCTTGGACGGGCTTTTTTACAAGAAGTGGATCTGATAAAGATCTGTTCGACAGCTGTTTGTCGGAAGGTGAGTGCAACCAGCACTTCTTTTAGAAAGGTGGACGAGTGTTTTATGCAAAGACCGATTAAGGTAATGAGTATATTTGGAACAAGACCTGAAGCGATAAAGATGGCACCGCTTATTCTTGAGCTCAACAAGCACCCACAAGACTTTCATTCTATCGTTACAGTGACTGCTCAACATCGAGAAATGCTTGATCAGGTGCTTAGGATTTTTCAAATAGAACCGGATTTTGATTTAAATATTATGAAAGCAAGACAAACGTTAGTAGAAGTGACAAACCGTGTATTGTCTGGTTTAGATGAAGTAATGAAAGAGGTTGAACCAGACATTGTTCTTGTTCATGGGGATACAACAACATCATTTGCGGCCAGTTTAGCAGCTTTTTATAACGGGATTACTGTCGGTCACGTGGAGGCAGGCTTACGCACTTGGAACAAATTTTCTCCTTACCCAGAAGAAATGAATCGTCAGCTGACAGGTGTAATCAGTGATCTTCATTTCTCGCCAACAGAGAAATCGGCCGATAATCTATTGCGGGAAAATAAATCTGCAGAGCAAATATTCATTACGGGTAATACGGCGATTGATGCGTTAAAAACAACAGTTCGACCGGAATATCAGCATGAGATTTTAGAGAAAATTGGTGACGATCGCTTAATCTTGATGACAGCCCATCGCAGGGAAAATCTTGGCGAGCCGATGAGACATATGTTTAAAGCGATCAAAAAAATTGTCGAAACGCATGAAGATGTACAATTAGTATACCCTGTTCACCTAAACCCTGCTGTAAGAGAAGTCGCAAATGAAATTTTACAAGGGCATCCTCGGATTCATTTGATTGAACCACTAGGAATGATCGACTTTCATAATTTTTCCTCGCGTGCCCATTTAATTTTAACTGATTCAGGTGGTGTACAAGAAGAAGCACCATCGCTAGGAGTGCCTGTGTTAGTGTTGCGTGATACAACAGAACGCCCTGAAGGTATTCAAGCAGGTACATTGAAACTCGTTGGTACAGATGAGGAAGTTATCTATGCAAACGCTCATGAACTATTAACTAGTAAACAGGCGTACGATATGATGTCGAAAGCTTCTAATCCATACGGGGATGGTCACGCTTCTGAAAGAATTGCAGAGGCCATTAGGTATTATTTTCGTGAAGGTTTAAAGAGGCCAGCTCCATTTAATCCCTTAATATCATAACGCTATTTTCGTAACGGATGTAGCTTTTAACTACTTATGACAATTGATTCTTTTCATTGTGCACTAGACACTCGCTTTTTCGCGAAGATCATATAAGCATCCTCGGGTTTTGCCTGCACGGTAACTCGAGGATTTCTGCTCCATTCCACATTGGTTTTAAACAGCCTATAATAAAAAAGGTGATTGCCTAAGTTTAAAAAAGGTATTCACCTTTTTTATTTGCGCTTCCCATTAAATTCCGTAGTATAGGGAGGCAAGAAATCGAAGACGCTAACATAAAAAAGGAGGCGTCGTAATGAAGAAAAATCTATTTATTCTCGTTATTATTCTTTTTCTTTTTCCTTGTACGTTAGGTATGAGCGCATCTTCATCTCAACTAATAGTGCCTTCCTTGGATGAAATTCAAACAGAAGAACAAGTAGCTATCATCGTTTATAGTGATGACGCTGACTTACAAGTAGAAAAGGAGAAGCTTAAAGCACAAGGTGTCGCAATAAGATACATATTTAACTATGCCCTCAAAGGATTTTCAGTTGAAGCAACAAATGATAAGTTAGCACAAATAGAAGGGAATCAACCAATTCATCACCTTACGACCGTACAAAATTATACTGTGCAAGCAGAGAATGACAATATTCAGCTGATTGGTGGAGAAGCCATTAGAGGATATTTTGATGATGATAATCACCGCCTCACTGGAGAAGGTGTTAAGGTTGGCGTCATTGATACGGGAATTGATTATCGTCATCCAGATTTACGCATTAGTTATGGTGGTGGGAAAGACCTCGTGGACCAAGATGACGATCCGATGGAAACAGTGAATATGGGACGGTTGGATACATTGCACGGCACCCATGTGGCAGGTATCATTGCAGCCAACGGAAAAGTAAAAGGTGTAGCACCAAAAGCTGAGATTATTGCATATCGTGCTTTAGGCCCAGGAGGAAGCGGGACGACAGAGCAAGTGTTACAAGCAATAGAACAAGCAATGAAAGATAAAGTAGATGTCATTAATCTTTCATTGGGAAATAATGTAAACGGACCTGATCTCCCTATTAGTCTTGCTTTAAATAAGGCAGTCGATAGTGGAATTGTTGCTGTTACATCATCCGGTAATTCAGGGCCTGGCATATGGAGTGTTGGCTCACCGGGTACGGCTGCCAAAGCTATTTCTGTAGGAGCTTCTACCCCTACATTAAAAGTACCTTATTTACATATTGGTAAAAAAGAAATGAAGTTGTACCCAATGCAAGGAACGATTCCATGGGATTTAAACAAGTCATTTGAGTTATATAACGGTGGCATTGGGAAAGAGGAGCAATTAAAAGGGGCTAATGGAAAAGTAGTTATTGTTGAGAGAGGGGAATTAACTTTCACGGAAAAAAGTAAGAATGCCAAGGAAGCAGGAGCAATTGCTTTGCTCATATACAATAATACACCGGGCTCCTTCATGGGCAATTTAGAAGAGCTGTTAGATATCCCGGTTGTGTCCTTAACGAAGGCAGATGGGGAAGAGATTAATCAAGAGCTTTCACAAGCTAAAAGATTATATGGACAAACAGTGATAAAGGAAGAAAAAGACATCTTAGCTGAATTTAGCTCAAGGGGTCCTGTGACTTCTACTTGGGAAATAAAGCCCGATGTGGTTGCACCAGGAGTAGCCATTAATAGTACGGTACCTGGTGGGTACACACCATTACAAGGAACAAGTATGGCAGCGCCTCATGTGGCGGGGGCAGCTGCTTTGTTAATACAGGCTCATCCTGATTGGCGACCTGAACAAGTAAAAGCAGCACTCATGAATACAGCCTTATCTATGGTGAATGAAGTTGGTACACCTTACCGGACTTTTGAACAAGGTGCGGGCCGGATTCAATTGAAGGAAGCATTAATGACATCCACATTGATCTATCCATCGTCCATACAGTTTGGTAAGTTTAAGTTATCAGAACAACATCATGACCATGTAGCAAAAATTACGGTAGAAAATACAACCGATGAAAAGCAGTCCTATGCTTTTGAAATCCCGAAAAAACAAAAGGGGATTGAATGGCGTCTACCATTATCATTTATGCTTGAGCCTAAGGAGAAGAAAACCATTCGTTTACATATGATCGTCAATCCGAAAGAACTCACTGAAAAACTGGCAGACGGTACGATTCGATTGAATAGTAATAAGCAAACGATTCAGCTTCCTTATTTATACGTATTGGAAGAACCGGATTATCCCCGTGTCATGGGCTTTAGTTTTGGTAAAGGTGATAGTAAGAAAACGTATCGCTATGAAGTATATTTACCAGGTGGAGCTGAAGAGTTTGGGATTGCTTTATTCGATTCAACTTCATTAACTTTTATAGGCATGCTCGATTGGAAGAAAGATGTAAAGAAAGGCCAGGTAGAAGAGGATTTATTCATAAGCGATTTACCACAACCTGGTTTGTATATTGCAAAAGTATTTGCTCGCAAATCTGGACAAGAAGATTGGATAGAGACCCGTTTATTCATTGGGGCTAATGGTGAATTAGAAATGATAGGGAATTAAGCAGTATAAAATTATTATAATTGAAAAACAATTGGCAAAAATAACGCATAAATTTTCTGAATTTGCAAGAAAAATCTAGTGAAGATTTTATGAAAAAAGTGTGAACATCCATATTTTGCCCAAAAGAGAACTGGCGAAATTCCCATTAAACGCATTGACATTGACATGCCCCTATTGTATGCTTACAAAGGGTATTATTGATAAGGTTTTCATGAGCAGATTTTATAGTTTTATATCATATGAAATTGACGATTTAACATACTGCTTTCCTCAGAAAACCTCTTACCATTCTCGACTGAGAGGATGCGTTTTAATGCGTCATAATGACCGTCGCCCTTTTAAAGCGATGGCACTCATGTCCGCCATTCTTTCCCAATTAGTAGGCGCCATCCTTCTAGGTGTTTTTGCTGGAAGATGGTTCGATCGGTTACTAGAGACCGAACCACTGTTTCTAATAATCGGTTTATTACTAGGTTTGACAGTGGGCATTTATGCCATGCTTCGTTTAATCCAACAATTTTTTTTCAGGAGAATAAACAAATATGCCGGAAATACAAGAAAGATTCAGTAGACAACGTAAATACATGCTTTTCTTGTTGTCGTTCTTTGTACTCGGCTGGGGCTTTACGTCTTATCAATCTATCTTTCTTGGCCTGATTTTGGGAACCGTTCTCAGCTTCTTTAATCTTTGGTTAATTGTAAGGAAGATGATTCAGTTCCGAGAAGCAGTAGAGAAAGAGCAAAAGGTGCGTTCACTAGGAACAATGTCGCGAATGGCATCTGCCGCTTTGGCAGTTATCATCGCACTGGAGTATCCAGCGTATTTTCACCTTATAAGTGTAGTGTTGGGATTAATGACGTCCTATTTAGTCATTATGATAGATTTTTTTCTTCAATCTTTTCATTTACGTAAAAAGCGGGAAGAGAGGTGAATAATTTATGGATCATGGAGCTCCATTGAGAGAATTTATGGGGTTAAACTTCAACTTATCTAATATTCTGATGATAACAGTAGCAAGTGCGATAGTTTTCTTAATTGCTGTCATTTCAACTCGTCGTTTAGCAATGAAGCCGACAGGCATGCAAAACTTTTTTGAATGGGTGATGGACTTCGTTAAGAACATCATCAACAGCAACATGGCATGGAAAGATGGTGGTAGATTCCACGTGCTTGGAATCACACTCATCATGTACGT
The DNA here is from genome assembly GCF_038007345.1 of Cytobacillus sp. FSL M8-0252. Taxonomy (NCBI): domain Bacteria; kingdom Bacillati; phylum Bacillota; class Bacilli; order Caryophanales; family Bacillaceae; genus Cytobacillus; species Cytobacillus sp. FSL M8-0252. The sequence goes on along the minus strand of NZ_JBBOWZ010000001.1, from coordinate 4,412,757 downwards.
ATTTGTATCGAACATGCTAGGACTTCCATTTGCAGTCACCTATAACCACGAGCTATGGTGGAAATCACCAACAGCTGATCCGGTCGTAACGCTTACACTAGCAGCGATGGTGGTAGGTCTTTCACATTATTATGGTGTGAGAGTGAAGGGTCTGAAAGAATATGGGAAAGATTTCTTCAAGCCAATGTGGTTTATGTTCCCATTGAAAATCATTGAAGAGTTTGCCAACACATTAACACTTGGTTTGCGTCTTTACGGTAATATTTATGCAGGGGAAATCCTACTGACATTACTTGCAGGATCACTTGCAACAGGGTTCTTAGGAACAGCTGTAGCAGTATTACCAACATTATTATGGATGGGATTCTCCGTATTTATCGGTGCTATCCAAGCATTTATTTTCTGTATGTTAACAATGGTTTATATGTCTCACAAAGTGAGTCACGACCATTAATATATACCTGTTCATTACATGAACAAAACATGTTTGTTAAAAATAATTATATTCCAAAATTTTAAGGAGGAAACAAATAATGGGTCTTATAGCAGCAGCAATCGCAATCGGTTTAGCAGCACTTGGTGCAGGTATTGGTAACGGATTAATCGTTTCAAAAACAGTTGAAGGTATGGCACGTCAACCAGAAGCTCGTGGTATGCTTCAAACTACTATGTTCATCGGGGTAGCGTTAGTTGAGGCGATTCCGATCATCGGCGTAGTTATCGCATTCATGGTTATCGGTGGCTAATTTTTTGTATTTGTAAAATGGCGAAGATCATCACAAGTGGACCTTCGCCTTTCCTTTATGTGAAAATCAATCGAATGACTTTAAAATAGTTTGACCTTAAGTGAACGTCTCTTGAAGGGAGTGAATCGAGGGTGTTATTAGATAGTTATGTATTAGGTGCATCTGGCGGCTTTAATGGTGGCGACATCGTATTCCAATTGATTATGTTCATCATTTTGTTAGCTTTAATTAAAAAGTTTGCATGGGGCCCACTTATGGGAATCATGAACCAACGTGAAGAACATATCGCTGGTGAAATTGAAGCAGCAGAAGCAAGTCGTGTAGAGGCGAAGAAATTACTAGAAGAGCAAAAACTTCTATTAAAAGAAGCGCGTACAGAAGCGCAAACGTTAATTGAAAGCGCGAAAAAGCAAGGTGAAGCGCAACGCGAAGAGATAATTGTTGCGGCACGTGCTGAAGGCGATCGTTTGAAAAATTCTGCAAAACTTGAAATCGAGCAGCAAAAAGAACAAGCTGTATCAGCTATTCGTGAACAAGTTGCTTCATTATCTGTCCTAGTTGCTTCGAAAGTTATTGAGAAGGAATTAAGTGCAGCCGATCAAGAAAAACTAATTAACGAATATATTCAAGAGGCAGGCGAGAAGCAATGACGAGCTCAATAGTGGCAAAACGTTACGCGTTAGCTCTATTCCAGCTTGCGAATGAACATCAGCTTCTTGACCAAATGGAAGATGAGCTTCGTGCAGTGAAAGACGTAGTGAATCATGACTCTGAATTTAAAGCAGTTCTAAAGACTCCTAAGCTCTCTATTCAAAAAAAGAAAGAGATCGTAAAGGAAGCTTTTGCATCTGTTAACACATATGTGATAAACACTTTACTCATCATGGTGGAGCGTCATCGTGAAGATGAAATCACAGGTATGGTCGAGCATTTCTTAGACCTATCAGATGAGCAAAAAGGAATTGCTGAAGCGAAAGTTTACTCTGTTCGTCCTTTAACTGATGAAGAGAGAAACGCTTTATCTGCAACATTTGCAGCTAAAGTGGGCAAGCAATCCCTTCGTATAGAAAATATCGTTGATTCAAATTTATTGGGCGGTGTCAAGCTTCGCATAGGAAACAAGATTTTCGATGGCAGCTTACGTGGCAAGCTAGATAGACTTGAGCGACAATTGTTAGGCTAAGATTCGTAGATAGGGGTGAAACTCATGAGCATCAAAGCTGAAGAAATCAGTGCGCTGATAAAAAAGCAAATTGAAGGTTATCAGTCGGAAATTCAAGTGAGTGATGTCGGTACAGTTATCTCAGTAGGTGATGGTATCGCGCGTGTTCATGGTTTAGATAACGCCATGGCTGGCGAACTTGTTGAATTTTCGAATGGCGTTATGGGTATGGCGCAAAACCTTGAAGAAAGTAACGTCGGTATTGTTATTTTAGGACCATTCACAGAGATCAAAGAAGGCGATGAAGTACGCCGCACAGGACGTATCATGGAGGTACCAGTAGGTGAAGAACTTATTGGCCGTGTTGTAAACCCTCTTGGACACCCTGTTGATGGAATGGGACCAATCAATACAACAAAAACTCGTCCGATTGAAGGACCGGCTCCAGGTGTTATGGATCGTAAATCTGTACATGAGCCATTACAAACAGGTATTAAAGCGATTGACGCATTAGTGCCAATCGGTCGTGGTCAACGTGAGTTAATCATCGGGGACCGTCAAACAGGTAAAACATCTGTTGCAATCGACACAATTTTAAACCAAGCTGACCAAGATATGATTTGTATCTATGTTGCAATTGGTCAAAAAGAATCAACTGTACGTAATGCTGTTGAAACATTACGTAAAACAGGTGCACTAGATTACACGATTGTTGTAACTGCATCTGCATCTCAACCAGCTCCATTACTTTACTTAGCACCATACGCTGGGGTAGCAATGGGTGAAGAGTTCATGTATAACGGTAAACATGTACTAGTTGTTTATGATGACTTAACAAAACAAGCATCTGCTTACCGTGAACTTTCATTATTATTACGTCGTCCTCCAGGTCGTGAAGCATATCCAGGGGATGTATTCTACTTGCACAGCCGTCTTTTAGAGCGTGCAGCTAAACTAAGTGACGCAAAAGGTGCCGGTTCAATCACTGCGCTACCTTTCATTGAAACACAAGCAGGTGACGTTTCTGCCTATATTCCAACAAACGTTATTTCTATCACTGACGGACAAATCTTCCTTCAGTCTGACCTATTCTTCTCTGGTGTTCGTCCAGCGATTAACGCAGGTCTTTCTGTATCACGTGTTGGTGGTTCTGCACAAATCAAGGCAATGAAAAAAGTAGCTGGTACATTACGTCTAGACCTTGCTTCATTCCGGGAACTTGAATCATTCTCTCAATTTGGTTCAGATTTAGATGCAGCAACACAAGCGAAGTTAAACCGTGGTGCTCGTACAGTTGAGGTTCTTAAACAAGACCTTAATAAACCACTTAAAGTAGAAAAGCAAGTTGCGATTCTTTATGCGTTAACTCGTGGTTTCCTTGATGATATTCCAGTTGAAGATATCCGTCGTTTTGAAGAAGAATATCTTACTTGGTTAGATCAAAATCATAAAGAATTGCTTGACCATATCGCTACAACTCAAGGCCTTCCGGCTGATGAAGATATGGCAGCTGCAATTAACGAATTCAAGAAAACGTTTGTGGTTTCTGAATAATCATTGCAGAGTTAGACAGGATGGGATCGTTGTCCCTTCCTGCCTTTTCATGCATTGTTTTTACAGGATCTAATGATATATAAGGATTGGGACAGCCTACGCGCTAACCAATCAAACACACTTAAGTATAAGGGTGGTGAGAACCTGTGGCATCATTACGTGATATAAAGAACCGAATCAATTCTACGAAGAAAACAAGTCAAATTACAAAAGCTATGCAAATGGTATCAGCTTCAAAGATGACTCGTGCGGAAATGAATGCAAAAGCATTTGTACCTTATATGGAAAAAATCCAAGAGGTAACAGCGTCTATCGCAATTGGTAGTGCAGATGCATCACATCCAATGTTAGTGAGCCGTCCGGTTAAGAAAACGGGTTATGTCGTCATTACATCTGACCGTGGACTAGCTGGGGCATTTAACAGTAGAGTTCTAAAAGCCGTTAACCAAACAATTCAACAAAGACATAAGTCTAATGATGAGTTTGCGATAATAGCGATTGGTAGAATGGCCGTTGATTTCTTCAAAGGAAAAGGGATGAATGTAATCGTCGATATCGTCGGCGTAGCAGACCAGCCATCATTTGCTGAAATCAAAGACTTAACAACTAAAACGGTTGGTATGTTCTCTGATGAAACATATGATGAGCTATACATTTATTACAATCACTATGTCAGCGCAATTACTCAAGAAGTAACATCGAAAAAAATCTTACCACTAACAGATATTTCTAGTGGGTCAGACCAGTTAACTTCGTATGAATTTGAGCCTTCCGCTGAAGAAATTTTGAAAGTATTGCTACCTCAGTATGCTGAAAGCTTAATCTATGGTGCATTATTAGATAGTAAAGCTAGTGAGCATGCCGCGCGTATGACAGCGATGAAGAATGCTACGGATAATGCGAAGGATCTAATCAATGCATTAGACTTAAGCTATAACCGTGCGCGTCAGGCTGCAATTACTCAAGAGATTACTGAAATTGTCGGTGGAGCAGCTGCTCTAGAATAATTAAATAGCATTTCTTATTAGGAGGGAAAAAGATGAACAAAGGACGCGTTCTTCAAGTTATGGGTCCGGTTGTTGACGTAAAGTTCGAAAACGGTCAATTACCAGCAATCTATAACGCATTGCAAATTGATAACACTTCGCGTAACGAATCTGAAGTTGGAATCAACTTAACCCTTGAAGTTGCCCTTCATTTAGGTGATGACACTGTACGTACAATTGCTATGTCTTCAACAGATGGTTTACAACGTGGAACTGAAGTAATAGATACAGGTGCAGCCATCTCTGTACCAGTAGGTGATATCACTCTTGGCCGTGTATTTAACGTACTAGGTGATACAATTGACCTGGATCCAGCCATTACTGGTGATGCTCGTCGTGACTCTATTCATAGAGAAGCACCTACATTCGAAAAACTTTCTACAGAAGTAGAAATTCTTGAAACAGGAATTAAAGTAGTAGACTTACTTGCTCCTTACATCAAAGGTGGTAAAATCGGTCTATTCGGTGGTGCCGGTGTTGGTAAAACCGTTTTAATTCAAGAGTTAATCAATAACATCGCTCAAGAGCACGGTGGTATTTCTGTATTCGCTGGTGTTGGTGAGCGTACACGTGAAGGTAATGACCTTTACTATGAAATGACTGACTCAGGCGTTATTAAGAAAACTGCGATGGTATTCGGACAAATGAATGAGCCACCTGGAGCACGTATGCGTGTTGCCCTAACTGGTTTAACAATGGCTGAATATTTCCGTGATGAGCAAGGACAAGACGTTCTTTTCTTCATGGATAACATCTTCCGTTTCACGCAAGCAGGTTCTGAGGTATCTGCCCTACTTGGTCGTATGCCATCTGCCGTTGGTTACCAACCAACACTTGCAACTGAAATGGGTAAATTACAAGAACGTATTACTTCAACGAATGTTGGATCTGTTACATCAATCCAAGCGATTTATGTACCTGCCGATGACTATACTGACCCGGCTCCAGCAACAACTTTCGCTCACTTAGATGCAACAACAAACTTAGAGCGTAAATTATCTGAAATGGGTATTTACCCTGCCGTGGATCCATTAGCATCTACATCACGTGCACTTTCACCTGAAACAGTTGGTGAAGAGCATTATGAAGTAGCTCGTACTGTACAACAAACGTTACAACGTTACAGAGAGCTTCAAGATATTATCGCGATCCTAGGTATGGACGAGCTTGGAGACGAAGATAAGCTTATCGTTGAACGTGCGCGTCGTATCCAATTCTTCTTATCTCAAAACTTCCACGTAGCAGAGCAATTTACAGGCCAACCAGGTTCTTATGTTCCTGTAAAAGAAACTGTTAAAGGATTTAAAGAAATCCTTGAAGGTAAATATGACCACCTACCAGAAGATGCTTTCCGTCTAGTTGGTCGTATTGAAGAAGTAATTGAAGCTGCTAAAAAAATGGGCGTAGAGGTATAATTTAGGACCAGGAGGGTAAAAAATGAAGACGATTAAAGTCAGTGTTGTTACTCCCGATGGCCCGGTGTATGAATCCGATGTGGAAATGGTAAGTACCAAAGCTGAAAGTGGAGAGCTAGGTATTTTAGCAGGTCACGTCCCTATGGTTGCACCGTTACAAATTGGAGCTGTCCGTCTAAAGAAAGAAAATCAATCTGATTTGGTTGCTGTTAGCGGTGGTTTCCTCGAAGTACGTCCGGACCAAGTAACGATTTTAGCGCAATCTGCGGAACAAGCAACTGATATCGATCTTGATCGTGCCAAAAGTGCAAAAGATCGTGCAGAACAACGTTTGAATGAAACAAAGCGTGAAAACGTCGACTTCAAACGTGCAGAACTTGCACTAAAACGTGCGATGAATCGTATCAATGTTTCGGAGAGAAATATATAATCATCATGAAAACGAATCAATCCTGTTTTTATCATCAGGATTGGTTCGTTTTTTGTTTTGCGTGGGTCTATTTAAGCGTGTCTTTCGGGTGGTAAACGAACCGTGGAATGAATCGATAACATAAATTTGTGCTGTGATGCCTCTATAATACCAATACGTTTCAGAAATCCCGTGAGTGAATTAAATTGATTGGATGAGTTCAGCTGATAAACCAAAACGAGGCAAATAATGTGTGGTTGGAAAAATATGATTTGATTCGATGATAAACGAGTCAAAAAAATGAGGTAGCGGAAAAATTTGATTGGATTCAGTGATAAACGAGTCAAAAAAATGAGGTAGCAGAAAGATATGATTGGATTCGGTGCTAAACGAGTCAAGAAAATGGGGTAGAGGAAAAATATGAGTGTATCCAGTGTTAAATAAGTCAATTACGCTCAGTTTCTCAGCCTTCATCTTTTTGTAATTGCAAGCAAACATGCTCATAGTGAATTGAATTTCACTCATCCTGCTGATAAGATTTCTGACCCCTTGTGAGCAAAAGCTATATAGATCTATCTATTTCCTCACAATAATATAAACCTTCTCTTTATCCTACCAACAGTTCTTATTTTTTTCGGATAAGATTCAGTAAAAAAGATATATCCTATACAACTTGTCATATAAATGAAGTATGGGATAGATGGAAATGACTAGTGGCTTATCGACAGAATATGGCAAGGGTGTTATAATGTATCCGATTACATTTTAAAAATTTTGAATAGTTTCTATATTATGGAGGGGATGATATTGGAATTATGGCATCTGTATCAAAATAATTATTTGATAGTCCTTTCTTTTATAATTATCGGTGTGCTATTACCATTAGTTGCTCTATTTTTCGGGAAATTGTTGCGACCATATCAACCTAATGAGAATAAGTATACTACTTATGAAAGTGGAATTGATCCCTTTCAAGACTCAAGGGTACAATTCACGGTTCGTTATTACATGTTTGCTCTTCTTTTCGTCATTTTTGATGTGGAGACAGTGTTTTTATATCCATGGGCCGTAGCATATGAAAAATTAGGCATATTTGCTTTAATAGAGATGCTGATTTTCGTGTTTATGTTAGTGATAGGTTTAATATATGCTTGGAAAAAGAAGGTGCTGAAATGGATTTAAAATTAGATCAAATGAGTGAAAAAGAAATGGCTGAAATTCAGCGTAATATATTCATGTCTACATTAGAGCAGTTAAAAGGATGGGCTAGAAGTAATTCATTATGGCCGATGACGTTTGGCCTCGCCTGTTGTGCCATTGAAATGATGGGTGTGGGTTCTTCTCACTATGATCTCGATCGTTTTGGCTCTTTTTTCCGCACTTCTCCACGACAATCTGATGTCATGATTGTATCTGGTACCGTCACGAAAAAAATGGCTCCAGTAATTAGACGGCTTTACGATCAAATGCCTGAACCGAAGTGGGTGATTGCTATGGGCTCTTGTGCAACTGCAGGTGGTCCATATGTTTATTCTTATTCTGTTGTAAAAGGGGTAGACCAAGTGGTCCCAGTTGATGTGTACATACCAGGTTGTCCACCTAATCCTGCAGCACTCATATACGGTGTCAATAAGTTAAAGGCAAAAATCCGTTATGAGGCGAAAACAGGAAAGCGGGTGATCTGACTTGGATGAAAAAGATAAAGAGCGGTTAAAGAAGGAAGCAGCTGAAAAAGCAAGAGCAGCTGCACAAAGAAAACGGGAAGAGAGGGAAAAGAAAAAAGAAGAATCGCATGACTCAGTATCCGAAGTGAACCAAACAAAAGATGATGTTACCTCCAATCAAGATCTAGAAAAACAAAAAGCAGCGGCCGCCGCCAAGGCAAAAGCAGCCGCAATAGCAAAGAAAAAAGCAAAAGAGACAGAAGGAAAAGAAACAGAGCCAACCTCCAATCAAGATCTAGAAAAACAAAAAGCAGCGGCCGCCGCCAAGGCAAAAGCAGCCGCAATAGCAAAGAAAAAAGCAAAAGAGACAAAAGGAAAAGAAACAGAGCCAACATCTAACCAAGACTTAGAAAAACAAAAGGCAATCGCTATTGCCAAAGCCAAAGCAGCCGCTGCAGCGAAACGAAAGGCAAAGAACGCGAATGAAAGTGGCGATTCAGAGAAGGCTAAAGCGATCGCAGCCGCTAAAGCAAAGGCAGCTGCAGCAGCAAAGGCAAGAGGGAAAACAACTCAAGCAAAAGAAACAGAAGAGCCAGAACCTATCACACCATCACCTCAACAACCAATCTTAGATCGTTACCTCAACATTGTAAAAGAACACTACAAAGAAGATATTTTAGAAGATTCCTATATTAATCGTATGAGCAAGCATGTGCCAACTATTGTTGTTAAGCTAGAACATTACTATTCCCTTGCCTTGTTATTCAAACAACATAGTGGTCTTCATTTTGAATTTTTATCAGAATTACATGGAACTGATTTTGAAACATATATGGAGATTTATGTTCATTTATACTCCTTTAAAAATAAGCAGTCTGTCGCTTTGAAAGTGAAAATGGATCGTGAAAATCCAAGGGTTGATTCTATTGCATCTATATGGCCAGGTGCGAACTGGCCAGAGTGTGAAGCATATGACCTCCTTGGTATTCAATTTACCAACCACCCTGACCTACATCGCATTATGCTTGGGGAAGATTGGGTTGGTCATCCTCTCCGCAAGGATTATGAACCTTATGATGTGGAGGTGTAAAAGGCAATGATTAGAACAGAAGAGATGTTATTAAATGTGGGACCACAGCATCCCAGTACACATGGCGTTTTTCGTCTTGTTATCAAAATAGATGGAGAAATGATTATTGATGCCAAACCAGTCATCGGTTATCTCCATAGAGGAACAGAAAAAATAGCTGAAAACCTGCAATATACACAAATTATTCCCTATACAGATCGCTTAGATTACTTGGCCGCGATGACAAATAATTATGTGCTTTGCCATGCAGTTGAAACGATGATGGAGCTAGACATTCCTGAACGAGCGGAATACCTTCGCATCATCACGATGGAACTCGGTAGAATTGCTAGTCATCTTGTTTGGTGGGGTACATATTTGCTTGATTTAGGGGCGACAAGTCCATTTTTATACGCTTTTAGAGAAAGAGAAATGATCATTAATTTATTAAATGAAATCTCAGGTGGCCGTCTGACATTTAATTATATGAGAGTAGGCGGAGTGAAGTGGGATGCACCAGACGGTTGGATAGAAAAAGTGAAGGCGTTTATTCCTTACATGAGAGAGCAGTTAGCGGGTTACGGAGATCTCGTAACCGGGAATGAAATTTTCCTTAATCGTGTAAAGGGTATCGGTCAATACACAAAAGAAGAGGCAATGGACTATTCCTTAAGCGGAGCCAATTTACGTTGTACTGGGCTTGCTTGGGATTTACGGAAAAGTGAACCTTATTCCATTTACGACCGTTTTTCTTTTGAAATATGTACAGCAGATACAGGTGATGCATGGGGAAGGTACCAAGTGCGTATCCAGGAAATAGAACAAAGTTTACGGATACTCGAGCAAGCAGTGGAGCAATTCCCTGAAACAGGTGAAGTCATGGGTAAGGTTCCTAAAGTCATTAAACCGCCTAAAGGAGAAGCATTTGTACGCATTGAGTCTCCTCGAGGAGAGATCGGTTGTTATATTGCCAGTGAAGGTAAGAAAGAGCCATATCGTCTGAAATTTAGGCGGCCGTCTTTTTATAATCTGCAAATCTTACCGAAGTTACTAGTTGGACAGAATATGGCTAATTTAATCGCGATCCTTGGCGCAATTGATATCGTGCTTGGGGAGGTGGACGGATAATGATTGAAGGATTATTAACCTCTGAAGCGACATGGCTCCATTTCTTCATTTATTTTGCATTAACGGTTCTGCTGTTATTTATTGTTCTAGGCTTTGTCACTTATGCCATTTTAGCAGAAAGAAAGGTTATGGGCTTTATGCAATTGCGGCATGGGCCTAACCAAGTAGGAGGAAGATGGGGGCTATTACAAACAGTTGCGGATGTCTTGAAACTACTGATTAAGGAAGATGCCATTCCGCGAGCAGCAGATAAACCATTATTTATTCTTGCGCCGTTAATTGCTTTTACACCTGCTTTTATGGTTTTAGCAATCATTCCATTCACTGATCGATTTCAATTCGCTGATATCGGTGTTGGTTTGCTTTATTATATTGCTGTCTCTGGTATTACGACTGTCGGAGTTGTGACCGCAGGGTGGGCTTCGAATAATAAATATGCATTAATGGGGGCAATGAGGGCAGCCGCACAGATGATATCATATGAAATCCCACTAGTTATGTCGGTCATTGGTGTCATTCTCCTGACAGGAAGTATGAATTTAAATGATATTGTGTTAGCACAAGAAAATGGCTGGTATATTCTTTGGCAACCGATTGCCTTTATCGTCTTCTTTATTGCAGCAGTAGCTGAATTGAATCGGGTGCCGTTTGATTTGGCTGAAGCGGAGTCGGAACTTGTTGCAGGTTATTTTGTTGAGTATACCGGTTTTCGTTGGGCGTTCTTTATGTTAGCTGAGTATGTGTATATGTTCGCAATGTCAGCGTTAATAACTGTCGTCTTTTTAGGTGGTTGGCTACCATTACCCTATTTAGGGTTTATACCGGGAGCCGTTTGGTTTGCGCTTAAATTTATGGTTGTTATCTTTCTGCTTATTTGGTTCCGTGTTACTTTCCCAAGGATACGTGCCGACCAACTAATGGAGTTCGGCTGGAAGGTATTATTGCCAGTAGCAATTGCGAATATCTTCCTCACTGCATTATTAAAAGAATGGATCAATCTATTTTAAAGGGGTGACAAAGGTATGTTTGGATTAGCAAAAGGATTGAAATACACGTTGAAAAATATGACGCGCAAGAAACTAACCTATGATTATCCTAATGAACCCTTACCACTTCCCGATCGCTTTAGGGGAATTCAAAAATTTTACCCAGAAAAATGCATCGTCTGTAATCAATGTGCCAATATATGTCCGACAGATTGCATTACACTCACGGGGAAAAAGCATCCCGATTCAAGTAAGCGGGGGAAAATTATTGATACGTATGATATAAATTTCGAAATTTGTATTCTATGTGATTTATGTACGGAAGTTTGTCCTACTGAGGCAATCATTATGACAAATCATTTTGAACTCGCAGAATATAGTCGTGATGAATTATTTAAAGATCTTGTGTGGTTGGATGAAAATGATACCCAATTACGAAAGGAGAATAAGGCATGAGCGGCGAGTTTTTCATATTTATTGTTTTATCACTCATCGCTATAGGCGGTGGGATTATGATGATCAACTTAACGAAGGTTGTTCATATGGTCGTCGCTCTCGTCTTTACTTTCATTAGTATTTCTGGCATCTACGTCATGCTTTCTGCAGAATTTATTGCAGTAGTTCAAATCCTCATCTATTCAGGTGCAATCACAATTATGATGCTTTTTGGCATTATGTTAACGCGTCATAATGACAAGAGCGAGACGAGTGGAGGAGGCTTTAGAAAATTTCTCATCTTTCTTGCCATCCTTGGGTTCGGGCTCGTCTTCTACTTAGGTATATACCAACTTGAACTAGGGGAACCATCCACTTCATTGCATGAAAATAATACAGAGCAAATAGGGATTGCCCTTTATTCGAAATATATTATTCCTTTTGAATTAACTTCGGTTATTTTACTCGTCGCTCTTATTGGTGCGATAGTGTTAGCGAAACGGGATGATGAGGAGGGGGAAGAACGTGAGTAGTGTGCCGTTATCTGCCTATTTAACACTAGCCATTATCCTCTTTTGTATCGGATTATACGGGGCATTAACGAAGAAGAATACTGTCATTGTACTTATTGCCATTGAATTAATGTTAAATGCGGTTAATATTAACCTCGTTGCTTTTAGTAAGTATGGCATGATGCCTTCAATAGATGGTCAAATATTTGCCCTTTTTGCCATTGCAGTTGCTGCGGCTGAAGCGGCAGTTGGGCTCGCTATCCTCATAGCTATCTATCGAAACCGTAAATCCGTCAATGTAGATGATTACAACTCTTTGAAAAATTAGCTTGAATGAACATACGTCATTCGTATGAATAAAAGGGGACATGAAGAAATGATGGAGATTGCATGGATCATACCGCTTTTTCCGCTTTTCTCCTTCTTAGTGCTACTTATTTTTGGAAGGAAGTGGCGGAGAGGGCAAATTGATTTCGCAGTAATTCTTTCCTTAGTTAGTTTTATATGTGCCTTACTGGTTTTATTTGCGCGTTTCACACAGGAAAATGTAAAGGTAGAGTTCATATGGCTAACCATAGGGGAGACTCAATTGACTGCAGGTTTTGAAGTCAATCAATTAAATGCCCTAATGCTTGTCATTGTTTCGCTCGTTAGCTTCCTCATACATATGTATTCAAAGGCATACATGGAGGGAGATGAGCGCATAACAGTATTTTTCTCCTACTTAGGACTATTCACCTTTGCGATGCTTGGACTTGTTCTTTCTCCCAATCTATTACAAACATATATATTCTGGGAGCTTGTGGGCGTTGGGTCATTTCTATTAATCGGTTTTTATTTTTATAAAGAAGAGGCAAAAGTAGCTGCCAAGAAAGCATTTATCATGACGAGAATTGGTGATGTCGGCATTCTCATTGGTATGATTCTTCTCTTTTGGCAAGTAGGGAGCTTTGAGTATGATGAGATTTTTGCTGCTATCTCAGCGGGTGATCTATCAGAAACGATGGCTACCTTAACAGCTATTCTTATCTTTATCGGAGCCGTTGGGAAGTCTGGTCAGTTCCCGTTGCATTCGTGGTTACCTGATGCGATGGAAGGACCTACGCCTGTATCGGCATTAATCCATGCTGCCACAATGGTAGCAGCTGGTGTTTACCTTGTAGCAGCGCTTTATCCGTTATTCGCCTATAGTGAGGTGGCCATGCTTACCATAGCTATTGTGGGTGGTTTTACCGCCATTTTTGCTGCAACGATTGGGATGACCCAAAAAGATATTAAAAGAGCATTAGCGTATTCTACTATAAGTCAGCTAGGTTATATGATGCTTGCATTAGGGGTGGGAGGTTACGTGGCAGGTGTTTTCCATTTAACAACACACGCCTTTTTTAAGGCACTATTGTTTTTAGCTGCTGGTAGTGTCATCCATGCTGTTCATACCCAAGATATTGAGAAAATGGGTGGCTTATGGAAGAAGATGAAATGGACTGCGCCATTCTTTCTAATCGGGACAATGGCGATTAGTGGAGTACCTTTATTATCAGGCTTTTTTAGTAAAGAAGAAATATTAGTGTCTGCCTGGGTGAGTGGTCATTACTTATTATTCACGCTTGCAATCGTTGCTGCTTTCTTCACTGCATTTTACATGTTCCGCCTATTTTTCTTAGTATTTGGTGGAGAAGAAAAGAAAGAGCATTCAATGGTAAAAGAATCATCCAATTGGATGACTGTTCCCATGCTGGTTCTTGCTTTGTTAGCGATTGTTGCTGGTTATATACAAACCCCTTGGTTCGGAACATTTTTAGGAGATTGGTTAACAACGGGCATAGCTGCAAATGTACATGGTCATCTCGATGGTCCGCTTTGGGTGATGATTGTAGCCACGGTTGTAGCATTCTTAGGTATCTTGCTTGCTTGGTTAATGTATAGTAAGAAAGTGATTTCCCGAGATTGGTTTACATCAAGAGCTCCTTATACGTATCAGCTGGTAGTAAATAAATATTATATCGATGAAGTGTATCAGTATATCTTTGTTAAAGGTAGCCGCTTCGTAAGTCAAGTACTACATTTCGTGGAGGTTTATTTGATTGAAGGTCTCATTTCTCTCGTAACCATCACAATTAGACAGTTGAGCATGCTTGGTTCAAAGTTCCAAAATGGGCAGACTCAATTGTATGGGACGGTTGCTTTTGTTGGGTTAGCCATTCTGATTGTAGTGTTTGCATTGACAGGAGGTGGCTTATAGTGGGATTTCCGTTTATATTGAGCATTATTGTATTTGCGCCCCTTCTCGGTCTCTTATTATTAACACTGGTTGCAAAAACGAAGGAGAAAACGATTAAAACAGTCGCTATACTTAGTACCCTTCCTTCTCTTTTTCTATCAATCTACTTAATTATCTCATCTAAGATGGGTGTAGAATTAGTTAGTTATTCCGGGAAATTAAGTTGGATGCAATTTGGTAATCCCGAAGTCTTTGGCAAATTATACAGTATTGATTATGAATTAGGAGTAGACGGTTTTTCTCTTACTCTATTGTTATTAACTGCCTTACTCTCTACGTTAGCCGCTTTTGCTTCATTTCAGATCAAAGCAGGGTGGAAAGGATATTACATGCTATTTCTATTATTAGAAGTTGGCATGCTCGGGGTGTTTGCTGCTGAGAACTTAGTTTTATTCTTTATCTTTTTTGAAGTGACATTAGTGGCAACCTTCTTTTTAATAGGTAAATGGGGGCTATATGAAAAAGAACGAACAGCCTTCTCTTTGCTCATTTATAACGGGATTGGGTCAGCAATCCTTTTAGTTGTCATCATGGTATTGTTTGCTAAAACAGGTACGGCGAATATCGAGGCCTTAATGTCTATTTTAAGTGCAGATGATGGAACGGTTTTTTCATCAAAAGAGAAAACGGGCTTGCTGCTTGCCTTATTCATTGCCTTTGGGATTAAGCTTCCTATTTGGCCGTTTCACAGCTGGATGGTTAAGGTTCATGCTGAAGCGCCAGCAGCAATTGTCATGCTGCATGCGGGTGTACTGTTGAAAATTGGCGCCTATGGTCTCATCCATTTTGGTTTAGGCTTCTTTCCTAACCAGTTTCAATCGCTCACTTTATGGCTGGCGATACTTGGTGTAATCAACTTGCTTTATGGTGCGTTTTTAGCATTATCCCAACAAGAACTGAGAAAAATTTTAGCTTACTCATCGATTTCGCATATGGGTATCGTGCTTATCGGATTGGCTGCATTAAATGAAGCGGGGATACAAGGAGCGATGTTTCAAGTGGTCTCACATGGGTTAATTGCCGCCTTGTTCTTCTATCTTATCGGTATCTTTTACGAGAGATATCAATCTAGTTCCATGGATGATTTAAATGGGCTAGCGAAAACAATGCCAATCGCTTCAGGTTTTTTGTTAGTAGCAGGTCTCGCCTCATTAGGTTTACCCGGTATGTCAGGGTTTGTCGCGGAATTTCTCGTGTTCCTGGGTCTATTTCAAGAATGGCCAGTGCTTGCAGTTATCGCATGTTTAGGAATTATATTGACGGCTGTATATATATTACGAGCAGTACTAGGGATTACTTTTGGCCAACAAGAGAAGGTGAAAAGGGTAAGAGATATGACGTCATTAGAGATTTGGCCAGCAATTATTTTGCTTTTATGTATTGTTGGTATTGGTGTTTATCCAGATATTATCGGTTCAACTTTAAAATCAATCATCATTGGATTAGGGGGGTGAAATAAAAATGGATCTTGATACATTATTATCATTTAGTTGGCATGCGATGGTTCCAGAATTCATTATTCTTGGTACAGCTACTCTACTATCCCTCCTAGATTTATTTCTACCGAGGTCGTTTCATCGGAAATGGCTCGGTTGGCTTGGTGTAGGAAGTATCGTTGCAGCTTTAATCTTTTTACTTACACTCATAGGGGACACACCTTTTGCGATCCTCTATGACACCTTCCGATTAGATTCCTTTGCGATTGCTTTTAAATTAGTGTTATTAGTTGCTGCCGGCTTTGTGTTGTTGTTAGCTATTTCATATGAACCGAAAGAAGAATTAACGGAGTTCAGGGGAGAGTTTTTCTATTTATTTTTAGTGGCATTACTTGGTGCGATGATTATGTCCTCCAGCGCTGATTTAATTACTCTTTTTGTAGGTTTAGAGCTAATGACCTTATCATCCTATATATTAGTAGGAATAAGAAAGAAGCATCTCCCTTCAAACGAGTCAGCAATGAAATATGTCATTAATGGTGGAATTGCCACAGCTATTACTTTGTTCGGTATGAGTTATTTATATGGGATTGCTGGGACAACCAATATTTTAGAAATGGCGGGTAGGCTTCAAGAGTTAACGAATACTCAACATCTATTTTTATTAGCACTAGCTTTTCTGATGATTTTAGCTGGTTTAGCATTTAAAATCGCTGCAGCACCTTTTCATATGTGGACACCAGATGTTTATGAAGGAGCGCCGATACCAGTTACCGCTTTTTTGAGTATTATTTCAAAAGCAGCAGGGTTTATTTTAATCATTCGAATGTTCATCACGGTTTTTTATCATATTCCGGATGTGAGTAACAATTCTTCTTTATTAATGGCGCTGCAAAACTTTTTAGCCGTTCTTGCTGCCGTGACGATGATATGGGGGAATTTAGTGGCACTAAGGCAAACGAAGATTAAGCGGATGCTTGCCTATTCAAGCATTGCACATGCGGGATATTTATTAGTTGCGGTAACGGCTTTCTCCGCCTTTATGGTAGAGACGATTTGGTTTTATTTAACGGCCTATTTATTTATGACAATCGCTGTTTTTTCCTTGTTACAATTAATGAATATTGAAGAGCTAAAGCAATTGTCTGGGCTTTCCAAACGCGCTCCCCTTTTAGCTGTTGCACTCGCACTTACTATGCTAGGGTTAGCGGGGATACCAGGAACATCAGGGTTTATTGGCAAACTGAATATTTTTCTAGGCGCATTAAGCACAGAACCAACGCATTATCTATTAGCTGTTATCCTAATCGCCACTACGGTGATATCTTATATATATTATTTTAAGTTGATTATTTACGCTTTCTTCCGAGAAGCGAATCATAATTTTCAAATGAGTGGGAAGAAGTTGAATGGCATTATCATAAGTATTTGCGTGATGATGACAGTATTACTAGGCGTTTTTCCACAATTAGCTTATGATTTCCTCCATCAAAATTTTTTATCATTTTATGATTTCTTACAGTAGAAACGGGTATAGAAGAAGGGAGAGCTCCTTCTTCTTTTTTATTTATGGAAAGCAAAGAGCTTAAAGTAAAGTAAATTATGGAAAAATAAATTTAGGTGAAACGAAAACTGAAACAAAAACGTCAATTGTTAAGAGGGTGTGTGCTATCTTTCTGAAGGTGATTTGAGTTAAAATAAATGGTGTAGTTTTTGATTGAAGGAGTGGGTCATGTGATCTCTGGATTTGGCCAACAGGCATTGGTTAGTATTATTGTACATTTAATATTTATTGCTGTAGCTTGGTATGCTTTGCAAGCGATTAAAATTGATACGTGGATCAAGGCGAACCATGTTTTGCAAGCAAGGGTATTATATGTATTGTTATCGATCGCACTTGGATCGATTGTCGGTAACTTTGTGCTTGATTATCTTCTTTGGTCTCAACAACTTCCATTTATTTTGCAATAATCCATTTGTCAAAAAATAGACCTTAAATATAGGTCTTCGTACATGTTTTCATTTGCTCAAAGTTTGAGTACAATGCATGATGTTGCTATAAATTTTCTTAAAACTATACATATAATCTGACTTAATATTCACTCAACTAGTGGATGTCAAAATGTGACGATAATTCCCAAGTATGCCGATCTCTCCTTTGGTAACAATGGTAGTAAGGGAGGGAGTTAAATGAAGAAGTATTCATTTATATTTTCTATAATGGGAATTGTCGGGTTAGTTTGGATTATTTTCGGCAATCATTCGGATGCAGCATCTGTAGAAGAGCTTTCACTAATACAAATCGCTCAAACTGTACAGGACGAGAATATTTTGATTCAAGAATGGTCAGTTCATGCAAGGGAAAACTTGGAAACACTACAAACCTTTGCAGAAGTAAAAGCATATACTAAAGAGATGAAAAAGAGTTTTACGGACTGGAAATGGTCTGTCCAAAAGGAATCTCAAGAAAGATATGAAGTCATAGGAACGCTTAAAAAAAATGATCTGACTGAAACGATAAAAATACTTTCAACCGACACAAAAAACAATGTACAAACGTATGTCATTTATGAGGCGAAAGGTGCTGGCTACGAAGGCAGTATCCAGGAAAATATGGGGAACTATATGAAAAGTCAGATGTCTGACATTTTTACTAAAAAACCCAATATTTTCTCTTGTATCATTGGTCATTATGATGGTAATATGAGGGAGTCTATGCTTGAACAAATGAACGGATTATTGTCCACATTTAATGCGAAAGAAATAGAAGCGTTAGAAGAAGAGCAATTTATTTCGACATCGGCATATTCACCTATGTTCAAAGAGTCTGTTACAACGGATGGCAAAGATATGAATTTACAAATTGGCTTAAGAAAAGAAGGGTTGGGCGCTAAGACAACTATTGTTATCGGCACACCCATCATAACGATTGAATATTAATATAGAGAAAATGGACGCGGAGGGGAATACACTTTGGAAAAAATCATCGTCCGCGGCGGAAATCGGTTAAGTGGCACAGTCAAAGTAGAAGGCGCAAAAAATGCTGTTTTACCGGTAATCGCTGCAACATTGTTAGCAAGTGATGGAAAAAGCGTAATTCGTGATGTCCCAACTCTCTCCGATGTATATACAATTAATGAAGTATTACGTTTTTTAAACGCCGAAGTGGGGTTTGATAACAATACAGTAACTGTTGATGCATCTAGAGAGTTAAAAGTAGAAGCACCATTTGAATATGTTCGAAAAATGCGTGCATCTGTTTTAGTCATGGGTTCACTATTAGCGAGAAATGGAAGAGCAAGAGTAGCATTGCCAGGCGGCTGTGCGATTGGTTCACGCCCGATAGATCAACATTTAAAGGGTTTTGAAGCAATGGGTGCAACAGTTAAGGTTGGCAACGGTTTTATTGAAGCAGAAGCTCCAGAAGGAAAACTGCATGGTGCGAAAATATATCTTGATTTTCCTAGCGTAGGCGCAACAGAAAATATTATGATGGCTGCTACATTAGCAAAGGGTACAACGATTCTAGAAAATGTAGCAAAAGAGCCAGAAATTGTGGACCTTGCGAACTTCCTTAATAAAATGGGTGCAAAAGTTCGTGGTGCTGGAACAGGAACGATTCGTATTGAAGGTGTGGATGTATTATTTGGTGCTGAGCATCATATTATTCCAGACCGAATTGAAGCAGGTACATTTATGGTAGCAGCAGCCATTACAGGCGGCGATGTTCTTGTCAAAGGCGCTGTACCAGAACATGCAACATCTTTAATAGCAAAAATGGAAGAAATGGGCGTTCAGTTTATCGAAGAGGAAGAAGGCGTTCGCGTCATCGGCCCGTCAGAACTTAAAGCTGTCGATATTAAAACGATGCCTCACCCAGGTTTTCCAACAGATATGCAATCTCAAATGATGGCACTATTGCTTCATGCCAAAGGCACAAGTGTTATTACGGAGACTGTATTTGAAAACCGCTTCATGCATGTGGAAGAATTCCGTCGCATGAATGCAGATGTGAAAATCGAAGGTCGCTCTGTTATTATGGAAGGACCATCCAACCTACAAGGTGCAGAAGTTGCCGCAACCGATTTACGTGCTGCAGCTGCTCTCATCTTAACAGGACTTGTAGCAGACGGCATAACACGTGTAACAGAATTAAAACATCTTGACCGTGGCTATGTCGATTTCCATAAGAAACTAGCGAGCTTAGGTGCAGACATTGAACGTGTGACTGAAGCAGACGAAGATATGTCTACAACTGAACAAACCATCATTACTGATTTGAATGCATAAAAATGGCGAACCACTAATCTTTTTAGAGATTGGTGGTTTTTTTTAGCTAAGGATGAAAATGTAGATGTACATATATGTGAGATCAAAAAAGCCAAGTTATATTAGGGAATGGGTGCACAGAGTATATAAAACTGATGAGATGTTGGGCAAACAGGAAATGCGCACAAATGAAGTCACATAACCATCGAGATGTGATTGAGGGCAAAAAAGGACAAAGGTTCATCCACAATTTTTTTTAGGTGTTGTAGGACTCTATCTATGATTTGGTTGTGGACTCAAAACTATTCATTACCATAGTGAAGGTGAACATTTAGCTCTCGCAATTAGCCCTAACTCCATTTTCACTCGGTTCTCTATCTCTACCATTACACAAGAAATAGCTACTTTACTAGAGAAATTCAATAGTGGGATTTTGTCATAATGGCTCTATTTCGACCATATGATTGAATGAGACGTGAATCTTGATGGAGGCTAGCATATGACAAAATTCAAACCATTCATCGTACTATCAGCATTACTCTTTACACTTGTATTAATTATTCCAGCCTTACTAGTAGTTCTTCCTTTGGGAAATGATGAGAAGCAAGAGAATCGAGAAACTGTAACTGCGGAGAAGAAGAAGGGGGAGGCAACACCTTTCACCTCGATGGAACCTGCAGTTGATGTGGCTGTTTACCGTACCGATGCCAACAAAGTGGAAACCTTTGCTTTTGAAGACTATCTTATTGGGGTTGTTGCTTCTGAGATGCCTGCTGAGTTTGAGCTAGAGGCGTTGAAGGCACAAGCATTAGCAGCGCGAACGTATACAATGCAGCATCTACTGGCAGATGAGGGTTCATTACCAGATGGTGCCATGATTACTGATTCCACTGATGATCAAGTTTTTAAAAACAAAGAAGAGCTCAAGAAAATATGGAAGTCCGATTATGATTGGAAAATCGAGAAAATTACGCAAGCAGTTCAAGAAACAAGTGGGCAAATTCTTACCTATGATGGTAATCCTATAACAGCAGCGTTCTTTTCAACAAGTAATGGCTATACGGAAAATGCAGAAAATGTTTGGGCTAATGCGACCCCGTATTTAAAAAGTGTCAAAAGCCCCTG
This sequence comes from Cytobacillus sp. FSL M8-0252, assembly GCF_038007345.1. Classification (NCBI taxonomy): domain Bacteria; kingdom Bacillati; phylum Bacillota; class Bacilli; order Caryophanales; family Bacillaceae; genus Cytobacillus; species Cytobacillus sp. FSL M8-0252. The sequence continues at coordinate 4,391,520 of NZ_JBBOWZ010000001.1, read as the reverse complement.
GGACATTGATACACCAAAATTTGCTGATCAAATCTCTATCCCTGTGTCCGAATTTGAAAAAAAATTAGATGTGAAAGTACCTTCGGGTCAAACTGTTGCTAAAATTGTTGAGAAAACAGATGGTAATCGAATAGGGAAAGTAAATATTAATGGAACCATGATTAAAGGAACAGATGTTAGAATGAAATTAGGATTGCAATCAACTGACTTTACCCTGAAGAGAAATGGCGATCAGATTAATATACAAACAAAAGGATATGGACATGGGGTTGGCATGAGTCAGTATGGTGCAAACGGTATGGCGAAAGAAGGTAAATCATATAAAGAAATCGTTTCTTATTATTATAAAGGAATCGAAATAAGTGAATCTGATACGATGGTGGCAAAATTAACTGCACAAAAGTAAGTTTAAACAAACAGCTTCAATCGGAGCTGTTTGTTTTCTGTTTGAATGTAGATCTCTTAGTACTTAAGTATTCAGAAAATAATTATTTTGATAAAACATGTATATAAAAATCGAGTTAGTAAAAAATAAATCCAAAAAAATTTTTAGATGATGTATATATCTTCTGGAATCTGTTCAAACTGATGCCAGAGGTGATGAAAAATGAGAGAGGAAGAAAAAAAGACTTCTCAAGATTCTAGTTTTAAAAAGTTTATGAAGAAACGTTGGGCTTATCCAGCAATTTACATCGCGAGTGCAGCACTCATACTTAGTGGCGTTCTATGGTTCCAAAACAGCAATGAAAATGCTTCAGACACAGATGGATTCGATTACGGTGAGACAGATCTTACTGGCAAAGGTAATGAGGATGCAGTTGAAGTAAATAATGCAATGGAGAACTTTGTGCTACCGGTAGAAAAAGCGGACGGAGCAGTAATCCAAACTAAATTCTATGATGTACATGGTGAGGAAGCGGCTCAAGAAGAAGCTTTGGTATTCTACAATAACACATACCAACCAAATGCAGGTATTGACATTGTTATGGAAGATGGGAAAACATTTGAAGTTCGTGCAGCATTAAGTGGAACAGTTACTAAGGTGGAAGAAGATGCAACACTAGGTAATGTCGTTGAAATTCAGCATGCTGAAGGAATTGTGACACGCTACCAATCCATTACTGATATGAAAGTAAAAGAAGGTAGTGTAGTGGAGCAAGGAGATACAATTGCTCAATCTGGTCAAAGCCAAATTAACCAAGAAGCTGGAGAGCACGTACATTTTGAAATCCGTAAAGATGGTGTAGCTGTAAACCCAGAAGAGTTTGTTGGTAAAACGTTAAGTCAATTGGAAAAAGCTGAAATAGCTGAAGAGAGTACACCTGCTGAAGATGCAGCCCAAGAAGGTTCAACGGAAAGTGCTGATGATGAATCAGATGCTGCGCCAAGTGATGAAGGCCAATCAGAAGATGATGGTGCAAGCAATGAAGATGAAACAGACGCTGATACTTCTTCGGATTCACAAGAATCATAAATAATGTTGAGACAAAAATGGAAAAGTTTCGACATTTCTCGGGAAATATTCATTCGTGAATATTTCCCTTTTTATTTCTTATGGTGTTTGAGTAGAATGTATTGATAGTAATGAATTTTTTTTATATGTAATGAATAAATCTTGACCAGTAAATGCTTGAAGTCTAGAAGCAGACTGTAGAGGTGCCAGTAAAGTGAAGAACTCTTCATCGGCTTGGAATTCGAGCACACGATCATCTGCAGCTCCAATAAGTTTAGCTTGCGATGTATACATTTCATCAATGATGGTTAATGGCTGAAAAGCGTTAATATGATTATCTTTAAGGTTGTTGAGTGTTTTTAATTCTTCAACGCTTAGTCCGTATCTACCGGCAATTCTCCATAATGTTTCCCCAGGAGCGACAATATGTATAAATGGTTCACCTGATAAACCTTGATAGTTTGTAGGATATGGAATGTCTAGCGATTGCCCTACAGTAATATAATTGTCTACAAGTTGGTTATGTATTTTTAATTCTTCGACAGAAAGATTATGTTTTTTGGCAATACGATAGAGTGTATCATTTTTTTTAACTTTATAAGTAGCGGCTTCTGATGATTGCTCATTCAAGCTGAAAATGACAGCAAGAATAATGACTGTAGCAGCCAAGATGCCTGTTAATTTCATTCTTCTTATTTTCATCCTTCTTTGTCTCGCTTCAAAGATTCTCTCTTTCCGTGGCTTTAACACTGTCAAAATAAATCACCCTTCAATTGGAAAATAATTGTTATATAACCATGTTTTATCTATTGGCTCGATTTTTAGTGTAAGTCAGGGATGGATTAAACAACAATAGGAATAAAGAATCTCTTGTTCATTATAAAGAATTGGGTATTTGGATTTTATGTATGGACTTTTATCACTTTTCATTGGTTACTGAAATACATTTAATTGAGTGATTAGAACTAAAAAATGCTCTTTTGTAATATAGAGTAAGAAAAAGGGTTTGCGAAACTTGTCGAAAAATAAGAATTTATAATCAGGTCTAATCACCCTTTTTTAAGTCATAAGTCGCAGGTATTAAATAACAACCATGTTTTATAGAGAATGTCTTCTTGAAAAAGATTGCTTAAAATGAAAAAAACATACAGCTACTTGTCCTACTTGTGTTTTTTGTGCATATATTTTAATCCAAGCTAATAAACTGTTACAAACCTTACAAAGAGAATGTTTGAGGTGAGGGGTCGTTTGTTTAGTAACAGCTGTATAATCTCTAGGATATGTTTAGCTACTGCTCGGCAGGTTTACCTGCTACTCTTTTAACAACTAGTAAAAAACACACTATAAGACAAAGTAAAAACGAGTCTCATTTCACACTTCTCACATCCAATTTAGGGAGGGCGAGTAGTGTGCACGATTACATCAAAGAGAGAACCATCAAGATTGGAAAGTATATCGTGGAGACGAGAAAAACGGTTCGCGTAATTGCGAAGGAGTTTGGCGTATCCAAAAGTACAGTCCATAAAGATCTTACAGAAAGATTGCCTGAAATAAATCCTGACCTTGCTAATGAAGTAAAAGAAATATTAGATTATCATAAGTCCATTCGTCATTTGCGAGGGGGAGAAGCAACAAAGTTAAAGTATAAAAAAGAAGAGCTTGAAGAAGAACCCATCAAATAATGTATGAAGCGGGCAGAGGGAGGTAAGATACAACCACCATCTGCCCGTTTAACCATCACTCCTTTATTACTTCAAAGTGTTCTCACCAGCTTTTATCCCAAGAATCAACCAATTCGACAATTTCTCCTTAAAAAGTCACAATATATTTTGACAAATAGTTATTTATTCTCCTAGAGATGTGCTAAAATAATTAACTAGGATATAATGAACTTGATATGTGCTTTTGTTAACGTGGAAGCCCTAGGATATACATAAAACAACTCTTTTCTCAGGTTGCTTGAGAAAGGCTTTTGTATGGGGAAATATTCGTGCGGAAACGAAAAATCAATGATAGATTGCTTACATAAGCAAAAAACACAAAAGGCATTTTACATGCCTATTAAGCCATTTGAACTGTAAAAATGAGAAGAAGATTTAGTTGCGAGGAGGAAGTTAGGAACAATGTTTGCAAGAGATATTGGAATTGACTTAGGTACGGCAAATGTACTGATACACGTAAAAGGAAGAGGGATCGTATTAAACGAACCTTCTGTTGTAGCCATTGATAAAAACACGAATAGAGTACTAGCTGTTGGTGAAGAAGCACGCCGTATGGTGGGGAGAACGCCTGGAAATATTATTGCTATTCGCCCGCTAAAAGATGGTGTTATTGCTGACTTTGATGTAACTGAAGCGATGCTTAAGCACTTTATTAACAAATTAAATGTAAAGGGCTTTCTATCTAAACCACGTATTCTTATTTGTTGCCCTACAAATGTAACGAGTGTCGAGCAAAAAGCGATTAGAGAAGCCGCAGAAAAAAGTGGCGGTAAGAAAGTCTATCTTGAAGAAGAACCGAAAGTTGCTGCAATTGGTGCGGGAATGGATATTTTCCAACCAAGTGGTAATATGGTCGTAGATATTGGTGGAGGAACAACGGATGTGGCTGTTCTATCTATGGGTGATATTGTTACATCTTCTTCAATTAAAATGGCCGGTGATAAATTTGACAATGAAATTCTCCAATACATTAAAAAGGAGTATAAGCTTTTAATTGGTGAGCGTACGGCTGAAGATATTAAAACTTCTATTGCAACAGTATTCCCTGACTCTAGAAATGAGAGCTTGGAAATTCGTGGACGTGATATGGTTTCTGGATTACCTCGCACAATTACTGTTCATTCAAAAGAAATCGAACAAGCTTTAAAAGAGCCTGTAGACGTGATTGTTCAAGCTGCAAAAAGCGTTTTAGAGCGGACACCACCTGAACTATCAGCAGATATTATTGATCGTGGCGTTATTCTGACTGGTGGAGGAGCATTGCTTCATGGTATCGATATGCTTCTTGCTGAAGAATTAAAAGTACCTGTTCTCATTGCTGAAAATCCGATGGACTGTGTCGCAATTGGAACTGGAATTATGCTTGATAACATTGATCGTTTACCACGGAAAAAATTAAGTTAACAAATGAGTAAGGCTGACCTAATGATTCTCCTATAGGCCAGCCTTTTCGTTGAAGAGGAATGCATTTACCTCTAAGTAAATAATGTTAATTAATTATGCAGCCTTTCCGATATAAAAGGGAGACGATAATATACGGGAGTGACCGATATGTTTAGAGGGTTTTACACTGCAGCATCAGGTATGTTAACGCAGCAAAGAAGAACGGAAATGTTAGCTAACAATATGGCCAATGCAAATACACCTGGTTTTAAAGCAGATCAAACAGCAATTAGCAGTTTCTCTGATATGTTACTGCAAAGAATAGATAGTCAAAATATCCCTACTGAAAACGGATTTCGTATACCAGTTAACGAAACAGTTGGAAGTATTAGTACAGGTGTATATTTACAAGAAGCAATGCCTTTATATACCCAGGGTGATTTGAATGAAACAGGTCTGGCTACAGACTTATCGCTTGAAAATGGTAATCTTCCGGACGGTAGTGCATTGTTTTTTACTGTTGCTGGTGAAGATGGGAATACAAAATATACACGCAATGGTAATTTTACATTAGATAGCCAAGGGTATTTGACTTCAGCAAGTGGTTTATACGTCTTAGATACAAACGGGAACAGAATCCAACCAGGTAGTGAATCATTTACCGTTAATGATGAAGGGTATTTAACAAATGCAGCTGGAAATACCACACGAATTGGCGTAGCTTATGCGGAAACAACAGAGAATCTTCTAAAACAAGGAGATGGACTCTTCGCTACGGAAGATAATACTGCTTTGCAAAATGGTTACGGTAATGTAGCCTTTCGTATCCACCAAGGTTTCTTAGAACGTTCCAATGTTGATACCTCAAGAACGATGACAGATATGATGGCAAGCTATCGTACGTTTGAAGCCAACCAAAAAGTGTTACAAGCATACGACCGCAGTATGGAGAAAGCAGTAAACGAAGTTGGCCGTCTTGGATAACAACCAGGAAGTTATAAGGAGGCGATGAAATGAACCGTGTAATGATTACAGCAACAAACACCTTATCACAATTACAAAAGCAAATGGATATACACGCCAATAATATGGCGAATGTCGATACTACAGGTTTTAAAAGAAGAGAAGCGTCTTTTGGTGAACTTCTCGTTCAACAATTTAATAATCAACCTGCTGAAGAACTAATGGGCGTACAGAGAATGACTCCAGAAGGCGTTAGACAAGGTGTAGGGGCTAAACTTGCCCAAGCTAAGCTAGTGAGCACACAAGGCAGTCTAAAATCAACTGATCGGGCATTAGACTTCGCTTTAACAGGAGAAGGTCAATACTTCCGCATTCTTCAACAAACCGAAAACGGTGCTGAAATCCGTTATACCAGAGACGGCTCTTTCCATCTTACGCCGTCAGGGAATAATGAAGTGATGCTTGTAACTGGGAATGGTGATGCCGTTTTAGGACAGAATAATGAACCCATTACTTTTTCTTCAGATGTAAACCAGTTTACATTATTGGAGCAAGGCAGACTCCAAGCTCATACTGCTAATGGAGACATTGAAACGGTAAATATTGGGATTACGGTCGTACATAAACCACAATATTTAACACAAATCGGTGAAAATATGTTAAGCTTGCCTGCAGAGGCTGAAATGGATGGCATTGATATTTATACTGATTTAGCTGGGCAGTTCAGTGGCGATATTTCACTATCACAAGGTGTCCTAGAACAATCAAATGTCGACCTTTCAAAGGAAATGACCGACCTAATGAACACACAACGTTCATACCAATTTCAATCACGTTCAATAACGATGGCTGATCAAATGATGGGCCTCATTAATGGAATTCGTTAAAGGGGAAGAAAACGATGTCACTTAATAACGAGCAAGATTCGTCAACAAGAATAACTAAACAAAAAGCGCAACATAATTCAACTACTACACGTGAAGATAAAACCACAGTGAACCGAATTAGAGTGCGACTTATACCGATCTGGCTACGAATTATTATTGTGCTAGTTTTACTTGCCATTTGTATCATCGCGGGTGCAGCGTTCGGATATAGTGTGCTTGGTGATGGCCAGGCAACAGATATTTTTAAAAAAGAAACGTGGATGCATATGATTGATTTGGTTAATAAAGAGAACTGAAGAATGGGGAGCGCATGTATATGCCTCCTTTTTGTTTTGACTTATTTTAAGAATTTGAAAATGAAATTGTTTTATCTTTGCATTTGGGCTTTTTTTTAGTACAATAATAATTAATATTATACCTATTATTAGTAGGAGGTACTAAAAATGCTTGATATTAATGAAATAAAAGAAATTATTCCTCATCGTTATCCCTTTTTATTAGTAGATAAAATCCTTGAAGTGGAAGAAGGTCAAAGAGCTATTGGCATTAAAAATGTTACGGCTAATGAAGAATTCTTTAATGGCCATTTTCCTGATTACCCCGTCATGCCTGGTGTTTTAATTGTGGAAGCATTAGCACAAGTAGGCGGAGTGGCGATGCTGAAAAAAGAAGAAAATAAAGGAAAGCTCGCTTTTTTCACTGGGATTGATAAATGTCGATTTAAAAAACAAGTGAAGCCGGGCGATCAGCTGCGATTAGAGGTCGAAATGACTCGTGTGAAGGGCCCGATTGGTAAAGGAAAAGGTGTTGCAACCGTCGACGGCGAACTAGTTTGTGAAACAGAAATGATGTTTGCATTGAAATAACATCAAAAGAAGTAATGCCCGCTTTATATAGGGCATTACTTCTTTTTTTCTCTGCAAGGCACTATCACAGGCGGAAAATTTTACAATCAATCAATTTGAAATTTTGTTCAGGTTTTCGGGAACGATAACAAAAGACCACAATAGAGGTCAAAAATTTTTGAAATTGGAAGGGAGTTTTACCCATGAATACAAAGCTGTTAAAATTACTGTCTGCATCTGCTTTAGCGGCGACAATGCTTGTTGGTTGTGGAGCAAACAATGAGCAAGAGCCACCGCCAGAAGATAATGATAATATTGAAGAGCCAGCAGAATTAGAGGATGGAAATGACATTAATAATAATGATCAAGACGATCTAAACAATGATGATGATGGTATGCTTGAAGATGACAATAATACAGATGAAAATTTAAATGAAGATGCACCTGCGGACGAAGAAAACAAAGATAATATGTAAATAAAAAAGAGGTTCCGATTAAACAATCGGAGCCTCATTAAAGTTTAAAGATATCCACGCGAATATTACGAGTATGAACATCTCGAAAAATCGGGTGGAGATCCTCGGAGAAAGCATATATTAGCTTTTCCTTATTTTTTATTACTCGTCAATCTTTGTGCTCTTTTCATTTGGCCTTTAAATTCAGCAAGAAGTTTTTCGCCACTTAACCCTTTAGAAACGAGGTCACTAAGTAATATCTCTGCGAATTCATTTCTTTTATGACGAATGCTCCCTAAGAAAAGGACACTCATATGTTCTTCAAATTCATTAATGGATGCAATTTTAGTAATGAAATGTGCTGGATCATTATCTTTTTTCGTAATTACTACTTGTAGCGGTACATCGATTTCTTTTTTGCGGAGATTGGAAAAGAAGGAAAGGTGCTTTTTATCAATAAAGGCCTCGAGTAGCCACCGACTATTCTCATCCTCTTTATTAATAATGAGTCCGTCCTCCAATTCGACATCTACTAACTCATCCTCATCCCAAACCTGCATGGAAACTAGCTTAAATGTCTTCATGCGACCCCTCCCTTTCTCAAAAGTTAACTGAGTTGTCTAAATTATATCATAGAAGATATACAAAACGAAAATATCTTACAAAAGGTAAGTTATAGTTTATTTACCCCTTTTTAGGTCCCCTTTACACATATAAAAAGAAATAGGATATGCTTAAGGAAAACAGTTTGAAGGAGATAAATATTGGAAAAATATCGGACCAATACCTTATATTTTACATACCATTTCACATGCTCTCCCAATGAAATAACAGCAAGCGATAAACGTGACACTGCAAAAATTCTGTCGATTGATATTTTTTTTACAATAAAGATTAACAATCAATTATATTTCCAAGCAGATTTACCTGCCTTTGAATTTTATAAAGCATTGGCGAAATGGCAAAAAAAATGGTTGAAAAATCAACAAGCGGCATTTTATTATTTTTCAATTGAGTATGATGAAGGAGCTATTTTGGAAATGATTCCTTTTCATCGGTTAGCACGATTGAACACTAGCTGGCCAGAAGCTGAGGTTTATAATGTTTTTGCCCACCAATATCTTGTAAACGAGCTAAGCTTACTAGAAGGAAATTTAAAAAACGATATAGAACGTTATTTTGATATTAAAATCAGTTCATTTATGCCTCATATTCCTTATAGAGAAGAATGTTGAAATTTGTCGAAATTTATCTTACCTTTATTGCAAAAGTTAATTTTTTGCCATATTTTTATGGGAAAATTTAAATTCTGACCGTCTATCCGCAGTTTTGAAAGCCTGTCGTAAATGAAAATTATTTTTCCGTTTTTTTACAAGTTATACAAGCTATATTAACCTAGTGTCAGAAAGGAGGAGGATGATGAATCAAGTTGGCATTGTTGGAAGGTTAACGAAAGAGCCGGATTTAAGACTTGTATCAGATGGAAGGTCGGTGGCAAATATAACGGTTGCGGTCAATCGTCAATTTCGCAATCAAAATGGAGAGATAGAAACTGATTTTATTCAATGTACACTTTGGCATAAATCTGCGGAAAATCTCGTTCAGTATTGTACGAAAGGGTCACTTATAAGTGTTGTTGGCAGATTACAATCAAGATCATATGAAAAGGATGGAAAAAGGAAGTATGTGATGGAAGTGATTGTCGAGCAAGTACGTTTCCTCGATAATCGAAAGAAAGAAAAACAACAAAGGGAGGAGATGAATCCAGATGACTCAAGAACAAAAAGTGATGGAAACACTCATAGAGAGTCTTATCAAAATGCTTGGTAATGCAAACTATCGAATGAGTGAGATGGAGAGTAGACTGGCACAATTAGAATGTATATTGAAAGAATCGTATGATAGAGGAAGAAAAAGAGCTTAAAGGAACCTCAATTTACTTTTATCCCCTTATTACCTTCTATTAGAAAGAATCAATGAACATCCTCATAATATCCCCAACTTGAAGCAGTGCCTATCGCACTGTTTTTTTCTTGTAAGTATTAGGACGTATAGGATATTTAAAAGTAAATTTTGAAGTCAACAAAATAAGGAAGCAAGTGGAGAATGGAGAAACCCCACACTCAAATAGGAAGGCTAAAAGCATTGTAGCAAAAGGGTGCAATAACAGACTTAGCAGAATAGGACCATGACAATATATCATTTTTCGTTTCCTTTATCATTTTATGCTGAAAACAAGTGCGCTTGTTATAGTTACATTTCTCCACTATACCATTTATGATTTCCCGTTTGTTTTTATTTTGAGAGAGGAAAAAGTGGGTATATGTGAATGGTTCATTAATAAAAAATATTTCGAATTATAAAATAATTATATTTTACTAGGCAAATTAGCATAAATTGGTACTTTAGTACTCTAAAACTAAATTTTTCCTTATGTTAATTTAATAGAGAAACGAAAAATTCTGAATTTTATTTACAGAGGGGGAGTTGAATGTTGAAAAAAAGCAGGATTCTTGTCGTATTAATGGCCTTTTTACTTATTTTCTCTGGGTCAGTGTCAGCAGCAGTACCTGAGAAGAAGGTAGAAAATACTAAAGGGAAAGAAAATCAGCTCAATCTACAAAAAATAGAAAAAACGGATGCCGAGGAACAATATAAGAAGTCTGATATTGTTCGTGTAATTGTCGAAATGGATAGTGAGCCGACCATTGCATACGCACAGAAAACAAAAAAAACATTTAAAGAACTACCCGCAGCAACGAAAAAGAAACTGACAAACGAGAAACTAGCAGAACAAAAAGCGGTGAAGCAAAAAGTTAAAGACAACAAAGTGAAGCTCGTCGAACATGAAAGTTTCACAACAGTTGTGAATGGATTTAGTGCAGATGTAATGTATGGGGATATTGAGAAAATTAAAGAAGTAAAAAATGTATCCTCTGTTGAAATAGTGAATGAATATGAACGCCCAGAGGAAAAACCTGACATGGTTTACAGTAAAGAATTGGTACAAGCTCAAGAGGCTTGGAGAGAATATGGCTACAAAGGCAACGGTATGGTTGTCGGGGTTATTGATACAGGTATTGATCCAGATCATCAAGATATGATTTTATCAGATGAGACGGAAGTCGATTTAACAGAATCTAAGGTTAATAGAATAAAAGCAGATAACGAGCTACCGGGAAGCTATTATACTGAAAAAGTACCATATGCTTACAATTATATGGATGAAGACGAAGTAATCGGTGATGTGGCTGAAGGAGCAAGTATGCATGGTATGCACGTATCAGGGACAGTAGGCGCAAATGGAGATGAAGAAGATGGTGGAATTAAAGGTATTGCACCGGAAGCGCAAATTCTCGGTTTGAAAGTATTTGGTAACGATCCTGAATTCGGTTCTACATATGGAGATATCTATGTAAAAGCCATTGATGATGCGATTATTTTAGGAGCGGACGTATTAAATATGAGTCTTGGGTCAACAGCAGGATTTGTCTCGCCAGAATCTGCCGAATATAAAGCGATTGAGCGAGCAGTTGATAATGGCGTCCTTATGTCTATTTCAGCTGGTAACTCTGCTCATTTTGGTAATGGCTTTGCCAACCCAACGCCAGAAAATCCGGACTTTGGTGTAGTTGGTTCGCCAGGAGTATACACAGATTCATTACAAGTGGCATCTTCTGAGAATTCATTTATGGATCTCGATGCCATTAAGGTGAATATAAATGGCGAAGAGGTGGATGCTCCATTTCTTTCAGCTGGTGACAAGCACCCTAACGATGTCGACACAAAAACGTTCGATGTTGCAGATGGAGGACTTGGCTACCCTGATCAATTAACAGAAGTTACAGGGAAATATGCAATGATTCAACGTGGAGAATTGTCATTCGTTGATAAGGCGATAAATGCACAAGCGGCAGGTGCTGTTGGCGTAATTATCTATAATAATACAGATGGTTTCGTCAATATGCAGTCAGATCCAGCTATTACAATTCCACAATTATTTATGCCAAAAGTGAATGGTGATCCAATTGTTGAAGCGCTTCGTGCTGGAGAAGAAGTAACATTTACTTTTACTGGTGAAAAAACAACAGCACCAAACCCTGAAGCAGGCAAGATGAGTGCCTTCACTTCATGGGGTGTGACACCGAACTTAGACTTTAAGCCTGAAATTACGGCGCCTGGTGGGCAAATTTACTCGACATTAGAAAATGGCCAATACGGCATGATGAGTGGTACATCCATGGCAGCTCCACATGTGTCTGGTGGTGCAGCACTCGTTCTACAAAGAGTAGATGCTGACTTTGATTTAACTGGTTATGATCGTGTATATACAGCGAAAAATATTATGATGAACACATCTCAACCAATCGATGATCAAGGCCTTGTTAATGAGTCACTTGAGTGGGATGTTCCTTATTCACCTCGTAGACAAGGATCGGGCATCATGCAATTGCACTCAGCTCTTTCTACACCAGTCGTTGTAACAGAGGTAGAAACGGATGAGGCAAAGGTAGCCTTAAAAGAAGTTGGGGATACTTTTGAGTTCACATTGCAAGCAGAAAACTTTAGTGATGAAGACGTCACTTATGACGCAGCTGCGAATATCCAAACAGATTTTGCTGCATATGGAGAATTAGGCTGGAATCCAAATGAACTTGAAGCACAAGAATTATTGAATGTTGAGGTCACTGTTGATGGTCAAGAATCGGCTGAAATTACTGTTCCTGCAGGAGAAACAGTTACGTTTACCGTTCAAGCCGATGTAAGTGATGCACAAGTAGTTGAACCGAGCCAAACGGGTAATTGGACAACGCCAGTTGATGTTGATGAAGTATTTCCGAACGGTTATTTTGTGGAGGGGTATGTGACATTAACTGATTCAGCAGATACTCACCCAGAACTTTCTGTACCATATGTAGGATTCAAAGGTGAATGGGATCAATCGCCGATATTAGATGGATTAAAGTATGATGAATCATCCTTCTATGGTATGGGTGGTGCTGTTTATGAATCTGGCGACAGTTACTATTATCTTGGTTATGACCCGATAGCTGATGCATATAAAGCGGATAAAGTAGCAATTTCTCCAAACGGAGATGGTGTACAAGATGCCATCATTCCTGCTCTTTCATTCTTGAGAAATGCCCATCAAGTGGTATTTAGTGTATTAGATGAAGATGGTAAGCAATTGCGCAAGTTGAGAACAGACAATGATCTGAGAAAAGACTATTATGACGCTGGTCAAGGTAGTTATTACAAAATTAACTCAGCATGGAAATGGGATGGAAAAGTAAAAAATAAACTTGCTGCAGATGGTAAGTATTATTTTGAAATTAAATCTGTCATTGACTTCCCTGATGCCGAATGGCAGTCAGTAAAAATTCCGGTTATCATTGATACAAAGGCACCGGAATTGGCTTTCAAAGTGACTGAAGGTAATAAAAAGTTAACGATTAATGCATCAGATCATGAAAAAGGTTCTGGCGTATCTTATCTTGATATTTTAGTAGATGGTGAGTCTTTATTAGAAACACCGCTTGCAGGGGATACAGAGGAATATACATTCTCAGAACCATTAGAGGTTGGTTCGACTGTAACTGTACAAGCATTTGACTATGCGGGCAATGTAACAACGAAGGAGCTAGAAGTGAAACCTGCCGATCAAAAGGCACCAACCGTTCGTTTAACGACTCCCGAAGCTTTAAGCACAGTGAATACAAATGATATTCAATTTACTGGTACCATTACTGATGAATCTGAGATTAGTGAATTTACTATTGCAGGTGAGGAAGTAGAACTGACTTATGATCAAGAGAAGAAACAATATACTTTTGATACAATTCTTCATTCTGAAGACGGTGCACCTTCCTTTGCCATTAAGGCAGTCGATGCAGCAGGGAATGTGGCCCAGTTCAAACGAACAATTTTAGTAGATGCAACCGCACCAGAGGTTGAGGTACTTGGATTACCTGAAAGTGAATATATTGAACATGATGCTGAAAATCCAGTTGTGGATGTAAGAGTAGCCGATAATTTTGATCAAATCCGTCTTTATTTAGATGGCGATGAGGTTTATTTCAAAGAATTCCAAGAACCTTATGAAATGAGAAGCTTTGAACATGTTGTGGCAGATATTGAGCTTGAATTACAAGACGGAGCGAATGAATTTACGTTCGAGGCAATTGACATTGCAGGCAACAAAACGGTACAAACAGTGGAATTATACAAATTAGGTGAAGGAGAAGAAGCACCTAATGGAGACGGACCAAACAACCAATTCCCGATTTCTCCAGAAAAGCCTGGAAATGTTGTGAAACCAACACTACCAGGTAGCGGAGGTGGCATTAAAGCACCGAATCCACTACCAACAAACCCAATTGCACCAGGAAAACCTGTGATTGGTGGTAAAATAGGGTTCTAAATAAGCGTAAGAGTCTAGCAGATTGCTAGGCTCTTATTTATTACGTATAGAAAAGACTAGAAATGGGTGAGGGGGCAATACAGTAGTTAAATGAAAATAAGGGTTAGTGGTATTAGCAAGTCTCTTAGAAGGGAAACTAGAGCTGAGCGCGTAGCAAATAGGAGTTGTGAGTCATTCAGAAGAAAACCAAGAGCTGAGCGCGTAGCAAATAGGAGTTGTGAGTCATTCAGAAGAAAACCAAGAGCTGAGCGCCTTGCAAATAGTGTTTGTGAGTCTCTCAGAAGTGAACCCAGAGTTGAGCGCGTAGCAAATAGGATTTGAGAGTCTCTCAGAAGAAAACCAAGAGCTGAGCGCGTAGCAAATAGGATTTGAGAGTCACTCAGAAGTGAACCAAGAGCAGAGCGCCTTGCAAATAGGATTTGAGAGTCACTCAGAAGAAAACCAAGAGCTGAGCGCGTAGCAAATAGAGTTTGTGAGTCACTCAGAAGTGAACCAAGAGCAGAGCGCCTTGCAAATAGGATTTGAGAGTCACTCAGAAGAAAACCCAGAGCTGAGCGCGTAGCAAATAGAGTTTGTGAGTCCTTCAGAAGAAAACCAAGAGCAGAGCGCCTTGCAAATAGGATTTGAGAGTCATTCAGAAAAAAAACCAGAGCATAGCGCCTAGCAAATAGAGTTTGTGAGTCCTTCAGAAGGAAACCAAGAGCATAGCGCCTTGCAAATAGGATTTGAGAGTCTCTCAGAAGAAAACCCAGAGCAGAGCGCGTAGCAAATAGGATTTGTGAGTCATTCAGAAGAAAACCCAGAGCAGAGCGCCACGCAAATAGGTTTAGCAAGTCCCTCAGAAGCAAAAACAAAAATGAGAGCGTAACACAACCCATACAGACATGCCATCACATTTGCGAACTGCCATCCGAACTGCCATCCGAACTGCCATCTAATTAAAAAAGTAAAAACAACCATTTTCCAAAAGGATATTCAGCAAACTTTGTCGAAATGGTCATAAATACCTATAGAGAGGAGGTGAAGTTATGAATGAACCTCTTGTCTACCAAAGAAAAGAAGTTCTATGTCCGATTAGTTTTTACGATGCCCTCCAATTAATCTCAAATCCAACTTCTAAAGATTTCCACCGTGTTTCCTTCCAACAACGCACACCCATCCAAAGAACTACTCCCATCAATGATCCGTTATTGAAGCAAACGCTATTTATGTGTAACGAAGCGGTTATCTTCTTAAGTAATCATAAGAAAGGTAAGCAGGAATTAAAGGTTTAAAAAGAAGAAGCTGCCCGAATAAGGCAGCTTTTTCAACACACTATGACAGCAAGATCAAATCGCGTAACTCATCCGTAGATAATTCTGTTAGCCAGGCTTCGCTTTGAATAATTTGTTCATTAAGTGATTGCTTCTGATCAAGCATGCGGTCAATTTTTTCTTCTAATGTTCCTGTGCATATTAACTTATGGACATGGACAAATCGTTTCTGCCCAATTCGATAAGCGCGGTCAGTCGCTTGATTTTCAACAGCAGGATTCCACCAGCGGTCATAATGAATGACGTGGTTTGCAGCGGTAAGGTTTAGCCCCGTTCCACCAGCTTTTAATGATAAAAGAAAGACCGGGAACTCCTTGTTTTGGAAACGTTCAATCATGATATCACGATTCCCTTTAGGCACACTGCCATTTAAAAAAGGGACTTCAAAGCCATATTTCTTCTCAAGCAGTTGCTGAATCATATGACCCATCTCGATGTATTGCGTAAACACTAAGCAGCTTTCTCCTTGCTCGTGGACAGCAGCAATTAATTCATCAAGTTTCTCTAATTTTGAAGAGCGGGAAATTAATGCATGATTTTCGACTTTTTCCTTTAAATAGAGAGCTGGGTGATTACATAATTGCTTTAGGCGACTAAGTAACTGTAAGATAAGACCCTTTCTTTCAAAACCAGTTAGCTTTTCAATCTGCGCAAATGTATCTTGCACCAATTGCTCATAAAGAGCAGCCTGTTCTGAAGTGAGTGGACAGTATTCCTTCTGTTCGAGCTTGTCGGGCAGATTTAACGCCACTTCTTCATCTTTCTTCGTTCTGCGTAAAAGGAAGGGACGAATATATGCTTGCAGTTGTTTAACTTTTTCCTCATCCTGGTCTTTTTCAATCGGAAGAACAAAGCGTTTATGAAAAGCACCTAGACTACCAAGGTAACCATGGTTGGTAAAGTCAAAAATGGACCAAAGCTCAGAGAGACGGTTCTCCATGGGTGTTCCTGTCAAGGCGATATGATGCGTTCCCTGTAATTGCCTGACGGCTTGCGATTGCTTTGTTTGTGCATTTTTAATATTCTGTGCCTCATCAATACTTACAGAACTCCATTCGATTTCCTTTAGGCTATCAATATCTAAGTGAGTTAGCCCATACGAGGTAAGCACAACATCTGCTTCCTTCACTGCTTTTTCTAATACTTTTCCTTTGGCACGATAAGAACCGTAATGAAGATAAACATTTAAATCAGGGGCAAACTTTTCAAATTCCTTTTGCCAATTTCCTAAAACAGAAGTAGGACAGACAATTAGGGCAGGTTGTGTATGGTTTCCGTCCTCTTGCTCTTTTACTGCCAGTATATATGAAATCAATTGGATCGTTTTTCCAAGTCCCATATCATCAGCAAGGATGGCACCAAATTTAAACGAACGTAAAAATAATAACCAGCTCATGCCGAGTTTTTGATATGGTCGTAAGTCGCCTGCCAATCCAGCTGGAATAGGCTCAATGGGGATATCATGAATATTCCGTAGTTGATTAACCATTTTCCTCCATTGACGATTTAATTCTATTTGTACTTTTGCGAATGCCCGTTGGCTTTGTGCTTGATCTTCATCTTTTTCCCCACCAAGCAATTCTTGTTCGATTAAATCCCGGACATGAAGTCCTTCTTGCTCGGCTTTCTTCATTAAACTTTGAATATGCTTTACAAAATGGGGATCAAGCTTAATCCATCGGCCGCGAATATATACAAGGCGACGTTTCTCTTCAACCATTTGCCGAAATTCTTCTTCAGATAGTTCGACACCATTCATCGAGAAGCGCCAATCATAATCAAGCATAGCCTGCAATCCAACAAAGGATGGCCTGTGACTGCTTGATGCTTTAACCTTTGCCTTTACATTCATGCTTGCCTTTTTCATTGCTTGCCACCAAGAAGGGAGAAGGATTTCAACGTCAAGAGCAAGTAAGGTCTCACTCGCTTCAGTTAAGAATAACCATGCTTCTTCTTCTGTAAGTTGAGTGGTCAATTGTTGTTTCTTTCCTTCTAACCATGAAAACATCTCGAGAATACGAATCATTTCCTTGTCTACTTCCCCCTCGTAATCGAGCCAACCAGGAGGATAATTCCCTTCATCTTTGTAATCAACAAAGAGATCTGGATTTTCTCTTCCTCTTAAAAATACGGAAAGGGACCATGTGAGGTCATCTTCTGCTGGCTCCTCAAGTTTAATCCCGAGTGAAAATGGTGTAGGAATTTCTTTTATCCCTATCCATTCCTGCCACTTTTCTTCATCAAAATACGCAGCTAATGCTCGTGCAGAGAGATATTCGTTGCGTAAAGCAAGTAGCTTCTCTCCGAACGCCGCTTTCGCCTGCTTGTTTTTTTGTAAATAATGGTCAAGGGCATGATGGAAGAGTTGCTGAATCATCGGTTTGATTGGTTCATCTAACAATGACTGTTCCCAAAAATCAGGGTGAAATTCATTAATGACATCAGCTGGCAATGCCCAGCGAAAGTGGTCACTTTCCCAAGCGTCAAAATCGGGCATCCATTGACGCTCATCGATGCAATCTTTGAGGATTGGAGCAGCAGCTAGTAGAATCTCAGCTGTTTCATCCCATTTCCAATGAATAAAACGATTAAACTGCTCGTTGGAAAATAATGTAACAATCTCCCAACTATCTAAAAGAAAACCACTGATACCATCGATAGTTTTTTCATTAATCATCGTGCCAAAGAAGCTTTCGCTATGAGAGTAAAAAAGCATGGGCTTCCAGTCAACAGGAGGTATCGTTCTTTCCTTATCATCTTTAGCAAAAATGAAAAAGGCATCCGCTTTAATCATATTTATTTGTATGGAGATCATCCTCGTTTTAAGCATGAATTAGTTTCCCTCTTTTACATTCTTCCTGAAAAGCACGTAGTCGTTTTGTGCTTTCTAACAGCTCCTCTAGGAATTGTTCCCATTCACTAGCCAATGATAATTCTTCATAAAGTGAACGAAGTTTTTGCATTTTCTTCACTGCTTGACGGTATTGCTCACGACTTTTTAAATGGATATCGTGTTGGATTGCTTGATGGTATAAGGGAAGTAGCAATGTGGGCTCTGCTTTTTCAAGACGCTCTAGCCGCTCTTGTGAAATGTCAGTGAGTCGGATGCTGAGCAGTGCTTGGAGATCAACCCATTTCTCCCATTGTTCATATTCATATAAGAAATCATCGTAATAATAAAAGCTATAAGGTAATGTTTCAGTTAAAACTTTTTCGTATAAGTCATTCCGTTTTGTTTGTTGGCAATAAGGTGTAATGACCTCTAAAACCATTTTTACGAGGTCTGAGCATTTATGAAAGTCATCTTCTTCCTCTAAGTATTTAATTGCATAAGGAAGGAGTGTTTCGATATATTGTTCTGCACGTTTCCATTCTTTTTGAGCATTTAGTTGATATATCCAATAAAAGAAATAAGGTGTATAATCATAATCGCCCTCATCGATCAATTGAAACACTTTTTGATCATCATGTAGTAAAAAATGTAAATGGGCCATGCCGATAGTACATGATAGCGAGGCATCAGTTTCATATAGTGTACGTAGTTTCTCTAACTCTTCTTCACGCCAACTCTTTTGTTTGAAAAATTGTGTCCAAAGTCTACGGTATAGTTGAATTCTTTCAAATTGAACTATCTCAGAACGGTGGTCTATTAAGGCTGTTGCTTCATTTCTTAACCGTTCGATAAATGGATCAAAGGCAAATGGGACTGTTTGCTGGGAAAGTCTTTCCATCATGACAGAGGACTCTTCCATTAAGTCTTGAAAAAGGTGGAGATAATGGCGTTCTATCTCCTTTTCACTATGTTTACATTCAGTGGCAAATTGTTCGAGTAGCATAAATGTATGCATGCTACCAATTAATTGGTATAGCAATTTCCATTCTTTTTTTATAGGAGCATAGGCATTTATTTTTCGTAAATAAATATAAAATAAATCAGAAACGACGTATGGCTTTGGATATTGTCCAGATTGATACATAATTTGCTGGAAATTCTCTGTAAAGGTACGAATCCAATTATCATAATCAGGTTGTTTTGTTGGGTTCGTTTGCATAAGGTCACGTGCGCGCTTCAAGCCAAGGTCTGCTAAGGTCTTCCGTTCCTTAATGGGGGCACGCCAACTCTCTATCCAATTAGAAACACTGTTATTTTTCGCTAACAGATAAAAGAATACCGCCATCATATGTCTACAAGTATCTTCCGCAGGACAAGAACAACGACTTATATGATAATCTTCTATATTAAGGGACACTTGGACTCGGTTTACATCTAATACAGCTGCTGTGATGGAGTGTGACTCATAGCGAATCTGCTTCACGAGCCCTTGACGGTATAGAATTAATCCTTTTTGCACAAGTGCTTGATCAGTAGCTGCGTGTGCGTCTAGCTCTTCCTTCACTTTGCGTGCCATATCCTCTAACGGCTCTAAAAAACGCTCAGGAATCCCATTATCCATAGCCTTCACTCCATTCACATCAATTATTGTACCTTTTTAGCATTCCTCCATTATACCATTTTCTAGGCAAAGGTTGAAGCCGCCCGCAGGATTATGGAAAGAACGGCTTTCGTAAAAATATACTCTTTAATCAAACGAAAATATCCATTTCTTAATCGGTCTATTTATGTAAAAAGAACGATAGATGACGAATCGTGTCGAACCTTGACATAAAAGGGTTTTTCGTGCCTTAATGGTACCTTTAAACTATTCAAATATATGATTTTTCAGTTACAATATAAATAGACTAGAAATTTTTGGCTTGGGGGACATAGTATGAGTGAACGAGTACCTCTTTTCCGTGGATTGAAACAGCCGCAATTTGTCGCTTATCAATTGGGAAAAGAGGAGGAAGTTGTCGGTTTATGGAAACCGGTTGTTTGGCTTACTTTAGCGAGTATCATTATTGCAGGCATTTCAGCTTTTTTCGGTATAGGTAGTGAGTATGTTTCAAGATCATTGCCGGATTTAACGAGGAGTGGATATGAAGCCTATCAAACTTTTTTTGCTGTGGGACAGGTAACATGGGGACTCATCTGGATATTATTAGCTATCTTTATTCCTTCACTCTTTTTTTGGACCATATTAGAAGTAGATTATCGTAAATTATTATTTGTACAACTGATTATTACGATGATATTTTTAATAGAAAAATTAGTTTTCATTCCAGTACATTTGTTTTTAGGAATCAGTGCTGAATCGAATATATTTTCACTAGGAATTATCGCCCAAACGTTTACTTCGATTGAGCTCATTATATTCTTTCTAGCCAATATTACGTTATTCAAAGTATGGGCTATCATTCTTACATATAAGTATTATCGCCACTTATCTGAGCGATCCCCACGTTTTATTATTTGGACTTTAATAGGTTTTTATTTATTTGTTGCAGTTATATCATCCTTACTTTCATACATTAAATTCGAAAATATTATTTAAGAAGGGGTTCTCTCATGAAGCTGAAATGGAAGCTTTTGATAGCAGCAGTGATTACGTTATTCATTGCTTTGAATATCACACTTATATTTACAAGTGAAAAAGAGATTAACCGCGTAAACTATATTTCAAAATGGACCGTTGCCAACGAACAGGATTTAATAGAAACGCTACCTGTTGCTGGTATGTTTATGCCAAAGGAAGAGCAGTTTTTCTACCACGATCAAGATAAAGGGAGTTTTCAGGGCTTTCTTGTGGAAAAAGGTCAGGCAGTAGAACCAGGAACAGCCGTACTTGAATATTCCCCACAAAATATTAATGAAACAAAGAGTGCTTTTCAAATGGAAATCGATCGTCTCAATCAGGAAGTGGCGAGTTTAGATCAGCATATTTCTCAGATGGAACAGTTACTTGCCACATCAAACACAATGCCAGCTTCGTCAACAGGTACGAGTCAGCAATTGCAGACCCCAAATGATGATTCAATTATTGTACAAGTAGAGCCCTTTGATAGCACAGCGTATATACAACAATCGATCGCTCGCGATATAGAGAATAAAGAATTGGATAAAAGTAAGTTGGAAAGTGAAGTCGAGAAATACGAAGAAATGCTAACCGCAGCTGATTCAAGCATGATAGAACTCACTGCAGAAAGCATGATTTCAGGAACGGTAAAGGAACTAAAGCATACGCTTGAAAATCCGATTCTCACAATCATCTCTAACGAGCAAAAAATCGAAGGGGAATTAACAGAGGATGAAGTGCAACAAATCTTACCGGGCATGAAGGTCCTGATTACTTATGAAAATAGTAATAAACAATTAGAAGGGACTATTGATACCGTTTCCGTATATCCAGAAGAAACACCAGAGATTGGCAAGGAGAATAGCTACTTGTATACGGTACAATTAACCGAGCCAGAAGATGGAACAAGCGTTTTTGGCCAGCATGTCAACGTAAAAATCGTTACCAATGAAGTACAGGGAGCAACGACTGTTCCCGTAAAAACGATTAAACACACAGATAAAAAACAAGTGAGTTATATCCTTGGTGCTGGAGGTTATGTCGAACGAAGACAGTTGGATACAGGGATGAAACTCGACCATACAGTAGAGGTACAAAAGGGAGTAGAAGCAGGAGAACTAATTGTACTCGACCGTCCACTACTAATCAAATCTAACCACCCGTTCATTACACCACTCTCGCCAACCAAAAACACAAAGGCCAGCTACGGGGCTATGTCAGGTATGGAGATCTTTAAAACAATCTCTAAAGGATTTTTATCTAGATAAATTGGAGGCACGAGCAAATTTTTTTGTTCGTGCTTTTTCGTGGTACCAGCGGGTTCTAAAAAGGGAGGTTGGCAAAATAAAATAAGTCAAGAGGTAAAGAAAGATAAAGCCAAGCGGGTAGACTGATCAAGTGGAATGGGAATGAGCACATAATATGAGTCGAAATTAGCAGGAAGTATGAGTGAATAGGTAATACTCACACGAGCGGGTACAAAATGAGTAAGAAGTATGGCAAATTAGGAATGCCCACACAAGAGGGTACCAAATGAGCAGGAAGTGTGGGCAAACAGGGAATGCCCACACAAGTGGAAACAAAATGATTAAGAAGTGTGAGCAAATATGTTTAGTTTTCTCCTAATCTGTTAGAGTGAAGTGATTCATAATCATCCACTTTTAATCGGAGGGTAGGTTGCTTTTCCTTCACTCTTTTCAAAGTCGCGACAATCAGAAAACTCACGATAACAAGTAAGAGCCATGAACTTACTTTTCCTAAATGAACTAAACTCCATGCTTCTGTTTGGTTTGGATATTGCCACGCCCCAAAGTAGGTGGCAATATTTTCAGCAATCCAAATAAAGAAGCCGATGAGTACAAACGAGAGGGCCAGTGGCATATGGTAAAACTTGTGACCAACTTTATACGCTACCGCAGTCCTGAAGAATACAACTATTACAGCCGCGCCCAACCACCAACGTATATCAATCCAGAAATGATGAGTGAAAAAGTTTAAATAGATAGCTGTAGCGAGTGGCACTGACAATATAAAAGGTGGCCATTTGATCAATTTAACATCTAGTCTTCGCCAAGCCTGACATAAATAACTCGCCACACTTGCATACATAAAGCCACTATACAAGGGAACCCCGAAAACCTTCGAGTAAGCTTCCTCTGGATAAGCCCATGACCCCATATGTACTTTGAAGATCTCCAATGCCAACCCAATGATATGAAAAAGAGTGATGACTTTCAACTCATCTTTTGTTTCAAGTCCAGAGCGAATCATTAACCACTGAGTCACTATACAAATGAGCAGGAGCCAATCGTATCTTGGTAATAGAGGGAGGGGGATGATCTGCGTAATCGCCAATGATGCAAAAATAACAACTGGAAAAATACAAGATAACGCCTGTGACCAACCAAATCGTACGAGCTGTTGTATGGAAAAAAACATGAATGGATACCTCCGAATTTTATTAATGTTACTTTAACAGGTTATTTATTGTTTTTCAATAAAAAAATAATGAAATAAGAAAAATAATCATTCTTTTGCTGCGTACTTAACTAGGTTCAACAGCGTATCTGATAATGGAAGATTCTACTGAATCACATCAAGAAAGACAAAATCTATTAAAGTCGAAAGTCAAGCTATCAAGTCACCATCTTCAATTACTTAGAATGTGTAAATAAAGTTAGGTGTTAGGTCGAATATTTATATAACTACAACTTCATTAGCCATCTCCAAGACCTTTTGAGCGTGAATCCTACTAGCGCGCAAAACATGATCGATTGGCAAGCAGAATTGCGCGAAAAGCTCAAATACGCGCAAAAGCGAAAGGGTGTTCGAGCAGAATTGCGCGAAAAGCTCGAATACGCGCAAAAGCGAAAGGGTGTTCGAGCAGAATTGCGCGAAAAGCTCAAATACGCGCAAAAGCGAAAGGAAATTCGAGCAGAATTGCGCGCAAAACCAAAATACGCGCAAAAGCGGAAGGAAGTCCGGGCAGAATTGCGCGCAAAGCCAAAATACGCGCAAAAGCGGAAGGAAATTCGAGCAGAATTACGCGAAAAGCCAAAATACGCGCAAAAGCGGAAGGAAGTCCGGACAGAATTGCGCGCAAAACCAAAATACGCGCAAAAGCGGAAGGAAGCCCGAGCAGAATTGCGCGAAAAGCACGAATACGCGCAAAAGCGAAAGGGTGTCCGAGCAGAATTGCGCGCAAAACCAAGATGCGCGCAAAAGTGGAAGGAAGCCCGAGCGGAATTGCGCGAAAAGCTAGAATACGCGCAAAAGCGAAAGGAGGTCTGAGCACAATTGCGTGCAAAACCAAAATACGCGCAATACATCAATAGATACATTCGTTCTGTTGCGTGAAAGCAGTAAATCACATTAGAAAAGGAAGGTTATCTGCCAAAACTCCTAGCCTAAAGTAAGTCCAGGTTCACTGAGGTGAAGCGACCGGCACGATAAAACCACTCACAATATCTTCATCCATTTAATTCATTCCATTCCCGCAAAAATAGGGGTTCTGTGCTCACCGAGATTTCATTATAACGGTGTATGTAGTACACAAAACGATCAATTGTACCTTGCTCTGCATAATCAAATATTGTAAAGTAAACTTAACATTTAATATGGCTAAACAAATACAAGATTATCTAGATTGTTTTGTTTTGAAAGGAAGTGGCACAGGTGGTAGGTAAAGCGAAAGAAAATCGTTATCTGTACTTAAGTTTAGGTGTGTTATTAACTATTTTAGGTATTTATTTCTCTTATGAAGATTTTATTCGAGGGGAGTTTGTTGATTCTGTCATGATCTTGGCATTGGGTGTGAGTCAACTTTTCTTTGCATATTTATCTCCGCATATTTTTCCTAGGGATGAACGAGCGAAAGCAATTATTGGTAAGGCAATGACTGCGAATTATTTTATTTTGTTTGTTGTTATTTTGATATTATTCTTAATTACTGGACAAGGGTCTTTAGGTATGTGGCAATTGAGCGCGAACCAAGTATTAATTGTTCTTTTCAGTACAATGATTATCGCAATTCCTGGGACAATGGTTGTTTTTACGAGATTGATGTAATAAGAGAAATTCCCATAGTTAAATGAACTTCAGGTGAATTCAGCTCGTCGAGAGGCACCCATCTAATAAAATGAGTGCCGTTCGTCGATCGTTTAATCCTTTCTCTTTTTCATTAAATCAGTAATTAGTTAACTTTTGACTGAAGATTTATACTAAAAATAAAAAGGAGAGTCAATGATGACAAGTTTCATCATTTATATCATCATCCTTATCCCATTCCTTATTTTCTCTATTGTTCTATCAAAAGGAAAAGGTGCATGGTTAATTGCGGGTTTTAATACAATGTCGGATAGTGAGAAAGCTAAATACAATCGGGTCGCTTTGTGTAAATTCATGAGCAAGGTGATCTATGGTATCTGTTTAAGCATCCTATTATGGGCATTAAGTGATCTGCTGAAATTAACTTGGCTCTATATACTAGGTATGGTTCTATTTGTAGCCATTCTTCTTTTTACCATCATTTATGCAAACACAGGAGATCGTTTTAAAAAATGAAACTTTATTCCATTTAAAACGTAAAGATATCATTAGAACCTTTTCAAGGGGGATGGCAATGTTTCAAAATATTAATGAGCGTTTAGCTATAACGAAGGATAATCAAAGAAAGAAACAAAAATACGAAATGCATATAGAACGTCTGACAGACCACTTACGAGAAGAGGGCCTGAAGAAGGAACAATTACAAATTCAGTTAGAAAAAGAAAAAGAAGATGTGAAAAAGCTAGAAGGATTTAGTTTAACAAACATTTTCTATACGATTACAGGGCAGAAGCTCGAGAAGTTAGATAAAGAACAACAAGAGGTGTTAGCGGCCAAATTGAAATATACTGAAGCGATTGAAGCGATTGATGATATGAATGCAGAGCTTATTGAATATAAAGGGAAGTGGCAAGAAGTAGCCGATGCAGATGTGCAATATAAGTCATTATTAAAAGAAAAAGAGCGAATGATTCATTCTCATGATGAGATGGGAAGTAAGCGATTATTTGATTTGGCAAATGAAGAAGCGGAAGTGCACGCGAATTTAAAGGAATTTGAAGAAGCGATTGAAGTTGGTAGCAGGACCGTAAGAGCATTTGATCAAGCTTTAGATTCACTCTCTTCGTCAAAAAGTTGGTCCACTTTTGATATGTTCGGTGGCGGAGCCCTTTCTACTGCGATGAAGCATAGCCATTTAGATCAGGCGAAATCAGCGATTCATATTGCACAACGGTTGTTAAGACAGTTCCAAGAAGAGCTTTTGGATATAGACAATCATTTTTCCTCTCAACATGAGATCGGTAATCTGTTAACCTTTGCTGATTATTTCTTCGATGGTATTATTGTTGATTGGGTCGTTCATGGAAAAATCAATGATAGCTACGACGAGACAGAGAAAACAAAAAGAAAAGTGCAGGCAGTGCTTCATCAAATTAGAGGTGAAAAAGATGTCATGCAGAAAAAACTACAGGAAATAGAGAAAAAGCGTATGCAAATATTTGAGCGGTAACGTTATAGGTCTCTTCTATTGTGTTTTTGCACATACATCCCACTTGTTTGGTTCGCATATTGACCCACAATACTAGCGATGCATATGAATAACCCTCCAACAAAAAAACCGACAAAGTAATATCCGATAAAGAAGAGTACAAAAGAGGAAACAAGTGAGGCAACCATAATTAATATGATAGCAATTTTGAATTTTTCTTTCATCTGTATTTCACTCCTTATGACTAGTAGGTAAAGAGTATAAAAATGAATGTTGATACAAACAAATAAGGAAATCAATAGGAGAAAAGGCAAGAGTGGGTGATTTCCTTAGTTATTACAATTGGTCGACTGCTTTCGGTAGTGTATCGAGCAATTCAACGCTGCTATTTATTCTTCTTTCTGGTACGATGTTTTATCACAGAGGGTGGAATTGGATTGATTCTTTTTTTATTCATTTGTCAGTCTCATTCCTTCCAGTGTGAATTCAGGTCTAGTGCCAGGTACAACAATAAGTAATGGTTTAAGATTCTCTATATAGTCATAGGTGTAGGGGTTATATTGTTGCTATTAGTAACAATTGGACAAGCTGTGATCAAATTCAAAAAGAAGGAAGAACAAAAACGGCACAAATAAGCATGGCGTTTCTAGTTAGCTGTTATAACCTCCTCCTGTTTCATCTCTTTCCACTCTTTATATATATTGATAGAGGCAATAATGCTTGAAAACCAGAAGAGATAACCATCAAAAGAAAAGCCAATTTGAGATTTCCCCCCTAGAAAAGTGAATAGACTCATTAAAAAGATCATATAAAGAAAGGAAATGATTTGATCTTTCAGACTGTAGGCATGTTTGTCAAGATATCCCTTCCCAATTAGGATGCCAATTAACAAAAGGAGTAAGATGCCTTGTGGTATTGTCTCTGCTACTATACTTTTAGGAAAATAATCAGCAAAGAAAAGAACGGTGAATAATATGAGTGTCAGACTATTTAATACAGTTATCCATTTCATTTCTTCAACCCTCAATATGAATTAAGACCAAGCTGGATTGCATACAACTTCCCAAAGATGTCCATCCGGATCTTGAAAATATCCAGCATATCCGCCCCAAAAAGTCTCATGCGCTTCCTTTGTAATCGTCGCTCCTGCTTCTTTTGCACGCTGCATGATTGTATTTACTTCTTCCTTACTATTCACATTGTGACCAAGTGAACATTCCGTGGCACTAGCTGGCCCCTGCTGAATTTGAGCATCATGAGCCAAATCCTCCCGTTTCCACAATGCCATTTTCAAACCTGATTGTAAGTCAAAGAAAGCGACAGCACCATGTTCATATTCTGTACCAGCAATTCCGTCTGTCGGAAATCCAAGACCATGATGATAAAAATAAACAGCCTTCTCTAAATCATCGACTCCTAGTGTAATCACAGTGATTTGAGGTTTCATGCACATCACGTCCTCTGCTAGATTAATAGTAAGATTTTTCTTAATTGTACTAAAAATGGATAAAAGAAACAATAAAAGATAGATGATAAATGGAATTGAAAAAAAGAATTATTAGATGTGAAAGTGATTTTTACTATCATTTCACCCTCGGACTCTTTCAAATAGAAAATAATATAATGTCGTCTAAACATCGTTTTTTTCTAAGATAAGTAGCGCAAAAGCGAGAATCACGACTAAAAAAAGAAGAAAGGAAAAGATAAGTAGCGCAAAAGCGAGAATCGCGACTAAAAAAAGAAGAAAGGGAGAGATAAGTAGCGCAAAATTGAGAACCGCGACTAAAAAAAGAAGAAAGGAAAAGATAAGTAGCGCAAAATTGAGAACCGCGACTAATAAAAGAAGAAAGGAGAAGATAAGTAGCACAAAATTGAGAACCGCGACTAAAAAAAGAAGAAAGGAAAAGATAAGTAGCACAAAAGCGAGAATCACGACTAAAAAAAGAAGAGAGGGAAAGATAAGTAGCGCAAAAGCGAGAATCGCGACTAAAAAAAGAAGAGAGGGAAAGATAAGTAGTACAAAAGCGAGAATCGCGACTAATAAAAGAAGAGAGGAGAAGATAAGTAGCGTAAAAGCAGAAATCCAGACTAAAAAAAGAAGAAAGGAAAAGATAAGTAGCGTAAAAGCGAGAATCACGAATAATAACAGAAAAGAGGTTTATGGAGAAATGACCACAGCGCGAGTATATGAGATTCAACAAGCTCAGATTCGTTATAAATGCGATAAATTTGTCCAGTTTCATCAATGTCCATTTCCAAAACTGTTGACGATAAAATGGTTGGATGCATTGAAAACAGATCAAAGCTTAGTCATTTAATTAGAAAATCGCTACCAACAAACAAGTAGAACTTGTAGATTAGTAGCGAACGAATCATATTTATATCACACCAATGACTACAGCAGTCAGAACGAGCACAATACTTAGTCCCCAAAGCCAGAAGAGAGAATAGCGTAAATGTTTGCCCATCTCAAGACCAGCAAGACCTAGGGCAAGCCAAACAGCTGGAGCAAGTGGACTGACAAAGGTACCAACAATATTACCAATAATCATAGCATAAGCCGTTGATAAAGAAGCGACTCCGTATGTGGATGCAATTTGATCAACTACTGGTAATAAAGCAAAGTAATACGCATCAGTACTCAACACTAGATCAAAAGGAACACCAAGTATTCCAACGATAATATGGACAAATGGGCCAATAAAGGCAGGTAAAATACTAGCTGCATCCTCAGCGATAGCTGTTAACATACCGGTTCCATTGAGGACACCTAAAAATAGACCTGCTGCGATGATAATGGATGCCATTGTCATTGCTCCTGGTGCATGAGCTTTAACTCTCGCCATTTGCTCATCGACTGTTCTAAAGTTAATAGGTAAGATGATACTAACACCAATTAAAAAGGCCAGTCCTGCAGGGATAATACCTGATACGAGAACCCCTAAGACGAGCAGGGCTAAGATTGCATTCACCCAAATTAGCTTGGGTCTAGCGAGGTGATTTGCTGCTGCCTTTTCTGCTTCTTGATCATGGAAGTCTTCAGCAACTTCAATCGCAGCAGCTGCTTCTAAGGAACCATACATTTTTGTAATACGTTTCTTCTCCCTTATACCCATATAAACGGCCAATGAGAGTATTAATACAAATCCAATAAGTTGGATAGGAATAAGCGGTTGCCAAAGCTCCGTTACATCCATTTCTAATACCGACGCTGTTCTTCCTAATGGGCCGGCCCAAGGAATCATATTGACAATCCCTGCACTTCCCGCAATTAACAGAAGTAATAGGTAAGGATTCATTTTTAATCGTTTGTACAGAGGTAATAGTGCAGGAATGGTTAATAAAAATGTTGATGCACCTGAGCCATCTAAGTGAGCAACTGTTGCGACCAATACAGTACCGACCGTTACAGCGATAATATTTCCATTTGAAAAGGAAACAAGCTTATTAATTAACGGATCAAATAGGCCAACATCTTGTAATATACCAAAGAAAATAATAGCAAACATAAACATGACTGCGACGTTAATAACAGAACTTATACCGCTTTCAAAAAATCCCCCAACCTCAGCAAAACTATATCCTGCAAGCATAGCGCCGATAATTGGTGGAATCACCATCGCAACAATCGGACTGACTTTTCCACTAATCAGTAAAGCGACAATAATTATAATTGTAATAATACCTATTAAACTCAAACTCAATTTTTTCCTTCCCCTCTTCGTTCATTCATTGATGAATGCGTTTTCAAATATCATAAAAATAAGATTAGTATGAAAATAACACGAGGAGAAAAAAGAAAGAATATTTTGTTCATAATCTGAATATTATTCTTTCTTATCTATTTTGTTCATAAGTTTCATGAACAGATCACGTACTTTCTTTGTGGTCGACCGACACTACCGTAAATGAGTCTCGTCTCTACCCGATTCATAGATACGAGATATTCTAAATATCTACGAGAGGTTGAGCGACTTATACCAGTTTGCTCACTTAATTCAACTGCTGTTAAACCTTCTTCTACTAACCCTTCAAACAAGTGTAAAATCTTTTCTAGCGTAATTGCATCAATGCCCTTTGGGAGTAATTGCTCTTCTTCCACAGGGGTAGGATGAATATGAAATACGTTTGTTAGTTCATCCACTTGTTCTTGATCTAATTGCTCATCTGTCCATAGTTGTCTAAAACGTTCATAGCGATTTAAACTTTGGAGGAGTCGATCCATACTAACGGGTTTCACTACATAATCAAATACCCCTGCTCTTAATGCGATTCTAACAGAGTGGGCTTGTTTCTCAGCACTAATAATAATGATATCAATGGATGGATAAAGCGACCGTATTTTCCAAAGTAATGACATACCCTCCACATCAGGAATATATATATCTAGAAAAATAACATCAATTTCATGAGCATTCTTTTCTAAATAAAGTAGTGCATCCGCAGCGCTTCGAGCAACCTCTTTAACGGAGAATTGATGATTTTGCTCAATATAACTTTTGTTAATATCTGCTACTCGGAAATCATCTTCAATGATGAATACGTGGTATTTTTCCATCCTTACTCTTCTCCCTTCTTTGGTAAAATAATGAT
The DNA here is from genome assembly GCF_038007345.1 of Cytobacillus sp. FSL M8-0252. Lineage (NCBI taxonomy): Bacteria > Bacillati > Bacillota > Bacilli > Caryophanales > Bacillaceae > Cytobacillus > Cytobacillus sp. FSL M8-0252. The sequence goes on along the minus strand of NZ_JBBOWZ010000001.1, from coordinate 4,360,497 downwards.
AAAACTCGTTCCACTATTTTCCCCACTTTCTACAAGAATCTCGCCGTCTACGTCGTTAATCATTTTTTTAGAAATAGCTAAGCCTACCCCACGATAGTCGCCTTCTTTCATCGTAAATCCTTGATCAAAGATTTTCTCCAGCAACTTGTCTTCAATGCCAGTACCTGAATCTTGAACCTCGAAAACACAATCATTTCCGATATCTGTAAAATAAATACTTACTTCGCGCACGCCATTTTTTTGGCCTCTTACAGCTTCTAAGGCATTTTCAATAATATTCCCTAGTGCTGTTAAAATAGCATTCTGTCTTTCTAGCGAAAATGATATCATCATTCTACTCTCTTCATGGATCGTCATCTCGATGCCCCACTCATTTGCCTGATTGTACTTACCTTGTAATAATGCTTGCAATAGGGGATCAGCAATCCTTTTCGTTAAAAAATTTAAACGGGTCATTTGCGAATGATTTTCTTTACGAATAAAGGACATCGCTTTTTGCGTTTCATTATTTTGTAATAGTCCAAGAATGATATGCATTTTGTTAGAAAATTCATGGGTGAATGCCCTTTGCGCATGAGCATATTGTTTAATTCGACTCAATTCTTTGACTACGCCTGCTAACTCTGTTTTTTTCCTAAAGGTATAAACGGCCCCAGGCTGTTCTCCTTGAAGGGAGACTCCGTTTAGGAGAATAATCGTCTCACCTAATATTAATTCTTGATCACGAATAAGTCCTGTTATCTGCTGAGGAACTGGCAGTAATGCGCGAATCTCGCGCCCTATAAATTCGCTTTCTTCGGCATCTGTCCCGATAATCTCTCTCGCGTTCTTATTAACGGCAGTGATGTGTCCTAAATGATCAACAGCGATCATTCCTTCATGTGTGGACTGTAGAATCGCTTTATTTTGATAATATAATTGAGAGATCTGCTCCGGCTCCATATGAAATAATATTCTTTTTATGTAGTTAGTAATTAAAACGGCCCCAGCCATACCTAATAAAATCGCTAATACGAGTGCAACGAATAGTGGTTTGCTTTTATCTTGAATAATTTCTTGAATATTCCCGTTGAGAAAACCAACGGAAACGACACCAATGATTTCCCCATCCTTTTTAATCGGTACTTTCCCCCGAATAGATAATCCCAATGTTCCCTCTTTTTTAGATTGATAAGATTCACCGTTCAAAATCGCCCGTTTATTATCGCCGCCAACCATTTTCTTCCCAATAAAATCAGGGTTAGGGTGAGAATATCTAATGCCATCTCTATTGCCAACAACAATAAACTCAGCTCCTGATGCCTCTTGAATAGGTGTAATGATTTTCTGAATGGTAGAAGCGGGATTACTTAGCTCAAAGGCATCCTGAATTTCAGGTATATTGGCAACTGTATGTGCTAAGCTTAACGCTTTTTGTCCTGTTTGTTCTTCAACCATATCGGATAGGTAGCGAAATAAATAAATAGTAAAAATCAAAAATACAAGCAAAATGAGTAAGCTAATTAAAGCAATCATTTTTCCTTTTAAGCCAAAGTTTTTCCACTTCATCTGCTCCGCCCCTACTGAATTTGTAATAGTGAAAATAATGATATTATAACACGAGATAGTCGTTACTTTAACAAATAGAAAGCGCCCGAAAATGGACCTCGGGGCGCCTTCTATTTATTATCAATTTCCCTTACAACATCTTCAAGCGTCACATTTAAAAGAACCTTTTCCATGGCAAGCTGTGCTGAGATAAAAATAGGTTCTATCGTTTGTTGAATATTTCTCCCTACAAAACAATCAGGGTTCGGTTGGTCATGGAGACTGAATAACTCATTTTCCGAAACGACTTCAACGGCTTGATAGACGTCAAGTAGAGTAATGTCTGCTAAGCCTTTTTTAAGTTTAGCCCCAGCTTTCCCAGGGTGGACTTCAACGAGATCGGCTTTTTTCAGCATCCCGATAATTTTGCGAATGACGGCTGGATTTGTATTAACACTGCCTGCTATCGTTTCAGAGGTATTAATCTCTTTATTTAATTCAAGTAATGTTAATATATGAATTCCCACAGCAAATCGACTGCTTATGGTCATGTTTATCACCTTTCTTTAAAAGGAAGAATCATAGTGAATATTATTATACCGCAATCACAAGAAAAGGAAAAAGGTGAGAATTGACAAAAAAGACACCTGTAACTATAATGATTACATGTAATCAACTCAATTACAACAAGGAGGTATTTTTATTATGAAAATAGCTATTATCGGGGCTAGTGGAAAAGCAGGTCAATTCATTTTGGATGAAGCAGTAGCCAGAGAGCATGAAGTAACGGCAATCGTAAGAAATGCAGGAAGAATAAATAATAGCCAAGTAGAAGTGATAGAAAAAAACATTTTCGATATACAAGCTAAGGACGTAAAAAAATACGATATCATTGTGAATGCTTTTAAATCACCTCAAGGCCAAGAGGAACAACATGTGGAAGCAGGCAAAGTACTGATTGATGCGCTAAAAGGTCAGCAATCTAGGCTAATCGTTGTTGGTGGTGCAGGCAGTCTATATGTAGACGAAGAAACCCGTTTATATGAAACAGCAGATTTTCCTAAAGCTTACCTGCCAACTGCTACACAAATGGGGAAAGATTTAGCGCAACTTCAAAACAGCCAAAACGTCAATTGGACATATATTAGCCCAGGTGCTTTCTTCGACGCAGAAGGTAAACGAAGCGGAAGCTATCAAAAAGGAAAAGATAAACTATTCTTCAACAATCAAGGAGATAGTTATATAAGCTATGCAGACTTTGCTATCGCTGTCCTTGATGAAGCTGAACAAGGCAAACATTTAAATGAACGCATTGCTGTTGTTGGCGACAGAGCATAAAGGAATCGAGAACAATGAATTTACCCCTTCTATATAGATGGGGTATTTTTTATGAGCAAATGAAGATGCGAACACAAGAGAGGAGAAGAAACAAAATAGCCCAGGTTAGTCGTGAAATGTAAATTCAAGTTGTAAGGTGTGTATGGAGCTTATCCTCTTTTCCTAGGTGTTTAAATTGATTTTCCAACAAACGGACGTGAAAGTAGAGGAGCTTGCGCGCAAGTCACTAGTTGTACGTATATAAATAAATCCAGCCCATCTCAATAGCGAAAACTCATCACATACTCACAATCCCGCACCTTCAAAACCCTGTTGTTGTTATTGTAAATGGGCAAGTATCTTTCATTATGATTTCCCTGTTCTGGCGATAAAAATTAGTACTTACTGGCAGGATTCGACATGTTTCTACCGAATGTATAGCCTAGACATAGCGATAAAGTGAGGAAAGAATAACATGGAATTAACCATTTGTAAGTCTACGTTGCAGCGCATACTAAAAAATATTAGTAAGGTGTTAAAAAATAGTCAATCTCCTATGAAAATAATTGTAAGCAATCATCAAGTCACATTCATTGCTGGAAATGAAGATGTGCTTATGGTAATAAATATACCCTCCGAAACAGAAGAAGGGCTCATCATTAAACGCACAGGCTCAGTTATTATTTCTGCCAAATACTTTTCTGATATTATTAAGAAGTTACCAGCCAATATACATATTTACTTGAGTGAGCACAGTACGATTAACATTCAATCAGAAGATATTCATACGAGAATTTTCGCTTTAATAGACGTAAAGACACTAAATATTCCTGATGTGCCAGCAGAAGGGGTCCTTTCATTGAATGCAGCAGAACTTCATGCGCTCATCCGGCAAACAGTGTTTGCTGCTGCTGTTCATGACAATCGTCCGGTCTTAACGGGTGTTAAAATCGTTGCTCGTCATGGCGAGCTCACTTTCATAAGTACAGATGCTCATCGTTATTCTATTAGTTCATTGACGATACCTTCACAGTTAGAAACAGAAATGATTGTTCCAAGTGAAAGTCTACTTGAATGGTCGAAACTTAGCTTACATACAGAGGAAGAGGTTACATTATCACTTTCTAAAAACCATCTAGCTTTGAAAAGTAAACATTGTCATTTTTATATAAGACTGATAGAAGGACGATATCCTGCCACAAGTGATTTTATTCCAAAGCAAAAGGTCAGTTCTTTTCATATCCATACTGAAACCTTTTTACATGGAATTGAGCGAGCAGCACTCTTTTCGGATGCTAAAAAGAATCATCATATTAAATTACAAATACAAAATGGGAGACTGCGCATATCTTCCAATGCCAAACAAATAGGCAGGATTGAAGAATGGCAACCAATTGAAGAGTTATCAGGGAAAGGTGATGTAGAAGTATTTCTTGATAATCACTTTTTATTAGATTATTTGCGCGTAATAGATGATGAATATATTTGCTGTACATACAGTGGAACGATGAAGCCCGTTTTATTTGAACCAGTGAAGGGTTCTCATTTCCAACATCTGATATCGCAAGTGCGATCTTTTTAAGAAATCATGTTCATTTACCTTTTAATAACCAAAAACCAACCAATATCACTACAATTCCGAACCCTGTCCGAAGAGTAGGTGTTTCTTTAAAAAAGAGGTACCCAATGATTAGACTAACAAGAATCTCAATCCCTTTAGAGGCGATGAGGGAAAAAGAAAGGTTATCGACATGTTTGCTTAAAAACTTTACACCATAGCCAATCATTAAACTGGCAGCAATAAATAAAGGAACAAGTTTAATATAGTACCAAAGTGTAGAAAGAAAAAAGGTATCAATGTGCTTCGTTTGATAGGCATAAATGCCGTTGATAATAAATAATCCACAAACCATCAATAGAATCGCTAAGAATATCATATGTTGAGCTCCCTATATAAAAAGAATACTTTAGTTTGCTCAGTTTGTTATTTAATTATGTGTTTGAGTAAGGAGGGATGAAAATGCAAAAAGACAAGGTGAAATTACTTATATTATTATTAGGAAGTGTGTTTATCCTGGGTGCTGCAATGGTTATTATGCTCAAAATATATAACCAACATGTCGAAAATGAACAGATTATTGAGCGCTGTTATGAGGAGTCAGGTGACCGATCATTAACGATTGAGAAAAACGGTGTATTTTCAGAAGTATCTTGCAAGTATCATTAAAGTAGGGATGGTGGAGAAGGATGTGGAAAAGAAAAATGCTCCAAACCCAAAGAGGTGTGTTTGAAATCTTTCAAAAGGGAGTTGGAAAGCCTTTATGCGTTGCGCATCTTTATGCCGTCTTTAATGAAACAGGAGACTATTTTGCTGATACATTCTCTAAGCGTTTTTGCGTAACGTTAATAAATATACGCGGGGTGGGAGAATCAGAGCAAGCTCATGAGCCATATGAATATAGTATGGTAGATAGCGTATTAGATATAGAGGCAATAAGAGTAGCATTAGGGTATGAAAGATGGATTTATGCCGGTCATTCAACAGGTGGAATGATTGGCCTTCTTTATGCACTGCTTCATCAGTCTTCGTTAGAATCACTTGTTATTGTGGGTTCAGCAGCAAGAGACTACACAGAGTCCTCAGCATGCATCTATAATGAAAAACATCCCAAATTTGCTGAAATGCAACAGTATCAATTTGCATTAACTCAGCCAAATGTAACTGCAATAGATAAAGAACAGTTAAAAAAGAAACGTATCCAGCTTTCTCTATTTGAACCCGAAAAATACACCCAATATTTTACGGGCAACATATGTAAGGATATGTCAGGGGTGAGGTTGGATTTTTTCAGTAGAGAAGCCGTTCTTTTTGATATAACAAGGAAATTAAAGCAAATCAACATACCGACGAACATTTGTTGTGGACGTTATGATGTCCAGTGCCCGGTTGAGTATTCGAAGGAAATCCACCAAGAAATACCCCAATCACAGCTATTTATTTTTGAAAATAGCAATCATTATCCATTTTTGGAGGAGAAAGACTTATTCCAGAAAGTAATCGTTCAAGCCTTGAATTAATGACGGTACATCTCACTTTCTTCGGAAATATTCACTCGAAAACGAAAGAAAATACCTCCAAGAAGTGTAATGACAACTAAAGTCCAAGTAAGAAAAAAGACGGTTCCGATTGTTGAAAAATCAATTAGATAATTCGTTGTTCTCACTTGGTACATCACAGAAAACAGAGGAAAAGAGACGGCACCGAAAAGTAAAATCAATAGACTTAATCGTGTAGCTGTTTTTCGATAGAGCTTTGAAAAGATCAGTAGAAAACTAATTAAAAGCAATATCAATGTCATGATGCTAATAAACATAAAGATACTCAATTCGATTCACCTCTTTTAGAAATTGAAAGGGGGTGAATTGACATGGACCCCCCTTTTATTTATTTACCATTGACGGTAAAGATAAACTTGTTTAATAAAGTCGCTTGAAACTATCAAAATGTTTGCTCCAATAAGGGTTGTCTAAGCTGGTGATCATAACACCACTTGATGAAGCATGGATGAATTGATTATTTCCGATATAAAACCCTAAGTGAGAGATTCCTTTTTTATAAGTACCCTCAAAGAAAACAATATCACCCGGTACAGGGTCGTTTACATAATACGAACGGCTAAAATAACCCTCGGCGTTTGTTCTCGCAATGTTTGTTCCTGTTTGCTTCAGTACGTAATAGATAAATCCACTACAATCAAACCCACTTGGCGTTGATCCGCCCCAAACATAGCGCGTATTTAAGTGCTTCTTAGCCTCATTAATTATGGCAGCGGCATTTCCTGAGATATTGTCATTTGTTGGATTAGACGGCTTCGTCTCTGTATCCTTACCAGCATTATTACTGGTTACATATAATTTTTTTCCGGCAAAAATTAAATCAGAACTTAACTGATTCCACTTTTTTAAATTGCTAACAGTCGTGTTTGTCTTTTTAGCGATGCCACTTAGTGTGTCTCCAGGCTGAATAACATATGTATCCTTCTTGGAATTGGAATTCCCGCTACTTCCATTTGAACCGCTTGATGGTTTGGAAGAAGCATTTCCAGAATTACTTGAGGATGAACCATTCACTTTAAGTGCTTGTCCTGGGAAAATGAGATCGCCTTTTAAATTATTGAGATCTACTAAAGCTTTGACAGTCATATTATGTTGGCGGGCAATCTTAGATAAAGTATCTCCTGACACCACTTTATATGTACCTGAACTAGACTGATTAGAAGAATTATTCTCTTTTGCAGGTGCTGAGTTTTCACTAGAGACAATGAGCTTTTGGTTAATTTGTAAGAAGTCTGAGTTTAAATCATTCCATTTTTTTAGCTGAGAAACAGATGTATTGTATTTCTTAGCTATATCCCATAATGTATCTCCTTGTTTTACAGTATGAGTTGAGTCAGCGGACGCTTGAGCGGCAAAAGCAGAGGAAACGACAGCAATCGTGGCCATCGACACCATATGTTTTTTCACGTCTAGTAATCTCTCCTTTACTCCAAGATTTCGTCAATTCTATCATAATATCGTCTATAGAATTATATTTTTTACAACCTTTTACAAAATAAGATGAAAAAACATTATTTTCGAGGACTTTCGACTTGGTTCTTGAAACATACGACATAATGTGACAGCTTATGATAAAGTTCTTGTCGAAGAAAAATGTCGACTATCATCGAATGAGCAGACATATGTCAAATGATGTTGAAAAATGGGGGTAAATTAGGTGGAAGGATATATTTAAATGCTTCCATATAAGTATATTTACAAAAACGGAAATTTTTTGACAATTTAATATTGATTCATATTGGGAATTTTAGTATAATATTCCTAAGAAATACTAGGAGGATAGTTTGGTTTGGATGCAGAAAACCCTATTAATCTACTAGAATTATTATTGAAGGCGCACGAAAATGGAATGAGTCAAGGGGATGTAGATGTAGAGAAATATGTCGAACAATTGGCAGTGGACCTTAAACACTTACTAAGCCCACGGCGTTCCTTTTAACAAGAAAAAGCACCTTCTGGCGGGAAAGTGCTTTTGCTCAAACCTTATTAATGTTGGGTAGGTAGTGGTGCACCATGTTGAGTCGGCAGCGGTTCAGCGCCATGTTGAGTTGGTAGTGGTGAAGATCCGTGTTGAGTTGGAAGCGGCTCAGCACCGTGCTGAGTAGGAAGTGGTTCAGCGCCATGTTGGGTCGGTAGCGGTTCAGCTCCAACAAATCCTCCGAAAGCAACCATTGAAAGTGCAACAACTGATGCAGAAACGAATTTTTTCATTTTCCTTTCTCCTTTCAATATAGAAATATCTTACAATACAAATATTAACACTTTTCTAATAATTTATCTAGCTCTATCCCTACTAATTTGGCAAATTTTTCATCATTTTGTAGTAAAAAGATAGATTTTGCCCGATTAATATACTCCGTACCTATATCTATCTCACCAATTTTGATGTAACTTTCGCCCGATTGGAAGTAAAATTCCCCAAATAAATAAAGAATCTCATTATTAATGCAATAATTAATCCCTAAATTACTATATTTCAACGAGTCCTCATAATTATTCATTGCTGCTAATGTTTGTGACAGCCCATACAAAATCCGCAATTTCACTTTCGGATCCAGTATATGCGGAAGCGAATCCAAATTATCTAACGCATCCTCAAACATATTAGAAGCAAATATGAAGTCCTTTTCTTCAAGTTTAATAATCGCTAAGCTCGTAAGAATTTCAATTTCGTTCTCTGTCAGTCTACTTCTATCAGGGTTCGTTAAATCGATTGCTTGATAAAGGAGTTTTACCGCATCATCCTCATTTTGGTGTAAATAATACTCACAAATCCCCTCATGCCAAAGCATAAATTGCATAGAAATTCGCTGCTTAAATAAAGGGTTGTCCCTCTCTTGTTCAATAATCCCATAAATCGCTTGATAATCACGTTCACGCTTATACTTCTTAATTAATAAAAAAACAGCCGTAACATAATTGAAGGTACTTGATGATGCATAGTCAATGAAATGGCTGACTTCTACATTCAACCGTTCAGCCAATTCATATAACTGATCTAATGTTGGATACTTCTTGCCTTTTTCATATTCGATGATTTCTTCTGACGAACAAATTCCTTGTGCTAAATCCTCAATTGATAGTTTTTTAAATTGACGAAGATCGCTGAGAATTTCTCCAAAACTTACTGGTGCAAGGCTCATAAACATACCTCCTTTTCCTTTTATAATAAGTAAATTTTGTATATTTATCAATAATTTTAAATGTTCAGATATAGGTAAAATTAAGTATTTTTTCGATTTTTTATATTAAGTATGAAATTATATTGCGGTGGATAAACTGTTAGTCGGGTAAGAATACCAAAAAAAGGTCAATAAATCGACATTATTTCCTAGCGTTTTTTTGTTATAATACTGTCAGTAAGAAAATGGTGTAAAAAACCTATTGAACCATTATATCTTGCAAATATAAAAAGAATAGGTGAAGAAAATGGAAGAAAAGAATAACTATCGCGTATTGTTATACTACATGTACGTACCAATTGAAAACGGAGAAGAGTTCGCGATTGAACACAAAGCATTTTGTAACGAACTAGGATTAAAAGGCCGTATTTTGATTGCAGATGAAGGAATTAATGGGACTTGTTCAGGAACTGTAGAACAAACAAACCGCTACATCGAGCATATGAAAGCAGACCCACGTTTTGCTGATATGATTTTCAAAATCGATGAAGCAGATGAACATGCGTTTCCAAAAATGAAAGTACGTTATCGTCCAGAGCTAGTTACTCTTCGATTAGAAGACGATATCAATCCAAATCAATTAACAGGTAAACATTTAAGTGCGAAGGAATTCTACGAGAGCTTAAATGATGAAAATACAGTTGTTTTAGACGCAAGAAATGATTATGAATATGACTTAGGTCACTTCCGTGGTGCCATTCGCCCAGATATTACAAACTTCCGCGACCTCCCTCAATGGGTAAGAGATAATAAAGAATTGCTAGGCGAGAAGAAAATTGTCACTTATTGTACTGGTGGTATTCGTTGTGAAAAATTCTCTGGCTGGTTACTTCAAGAAGGCTTTAAAGATGTCGGTCAACTGAATGGTGGTATCGTCACTTACGGAAAAGATCCCGAAGTTCAAGGCGATCTATGGGATGGCCAATTATATGTATTCGATGAAAGAATCGCAGTACCCGTCAACCGCAAAGAACATGTAGTTGTAGGTAAGGATTACTATTCTGGTGAGCCATGTGAACGTTACGTCAACTGTGCCAACCCAGAATGTAACAAAAAAATCCTTTGTTCTGAGGAAAATGAACACAAACATTTACGTAGCTGTTCCGAAGAATGCCGTTCACACCCACGCAACCGCTACATCGCAGAGCACGGGTTAACTGAAGAAGAAGTTAAAGAAAGATTAGCAGTATTATCATAATTAATGGAACCCCCGCAGGCTTTATTCTATGGGGGTTTTTGTGTTTTTGGAAAAGGTATTTGTGTAGGTGCGTAATTGATTGATATATGTAAATGAAAGTTGATTTTGGGTAAATACTGCGCGCGAAAGAGAAAGGGAAGAAAGTAGGAATTGTTCGTAAATGGTGGATACGCGCAAAAGGGAAAGGAAAGAAAACCACAATTGCGCGCAACAGGCAGATCCGCGCAAAAGGGAAAGGAAAGAAAGCAGGAAATGCGCGTAACAGGCGGATACGCGCAAAAGAGAAAGAAAAGAAGCCGAGAAATGCGCGTAAAAGGTGGATACGCGCAAAAGAGAAAGGAAAGAAGCCGAGAAATGCGCGTAACAGGCAGATACGCGCAAAAGAGAAAGAAAAGAAGCCGAGAAATGCGTGTAACAGTCGGATACGCGCAAAAGAGAAAGGAAAGAAGCCGAGAAATGCGCGTAACAGGCAGATACGCGCAAAAGGGAAAGGAAAGAAAACCGGAATTGCGCGCGATAGGCAGATACTCGCAAAAGAGAAAGAAAAGAAGCCGAGAAATGCGCGTAAATGGTGGATACGCGCAAAAGGGAAAGGAAAGAAGCCGGGAATTGCGCGCAACAGGCAGATACGCGCAAAATTAGAAAGGAAAGAAGCCGAGAAATGCGCGTAACAGGCAGATACGCGCAAAAGAGAAAGGAAAGAAGCCGAGAAATGCGCGTAAAAGGTGGATACGCGCAAAAGGGAAAGGGGAGAAAGCAGGAAATGCGCGTAACAGGCGGATACGCGCAAAAGAGAAAGAAAAGAAGCCGAGAAATGCGCGTAACAGGCAGATACGCGCAAAAGGGAAAGGAAAGAAAACGGGAATTGCGCGCGTGTAAGATATCAAAAAGGTAGGTGCGTAATCGTAACAAATGGTTTTTCCTCTTAGATCCTAAGTTACAGTCAATATTTGTTTTGTTTATAATAAGTAGATTTTCCTAAGCCATGACTTTCAAATTTGTTAAGCATGAAATAGTTAATGAATCTTTTACTAACCTCTCCACCAATCCAGTCAAAAATATTAGCCGTAGTTACCTTACGTTCTGGAAAAAGTGCCATATAATCTTGAATATTGTATAAGACAGTATCGTTGACTGTAGCAGAGTGATGACATTTCATGCAGGAAAATGTCTTTTTATGTTTTCTTTTCATCTTCCCTCCACAAACCCCGCAAAATAGCCCTTTCGCCATCTGATCAAAGTGATATTCAGGTTTATGGAGCAAGTGGATATCGTTTATGTGATTTGTTAATAAGGTATCAATAATTTTTGTGTGCATCCGTTGGGGTGAAAAGGTTTGTTGTTTGAGACCATCCAAGAATTCAGGGATTTGTCCTGGAAGAATGAGTTGTTCTTGATGAGAGGCACCGTAGAGGATAAAAGTAGGGTGGACGAAAATAAGGTAATAGTCAAACGGCATGTTAAGTTGGTACTTTTTTAAGAATTGATGGAATAAGGGTTCGGCACGTTTGATCTGGTTGAGGGGATTCTTCATTTCTTTGTGAGAGGGGCTATACCACTTATCTCCATCTACTGAAAAATTTCCTTGGAAGTTTTTTACTTCAAAAAGTACTAGTTTGTTTTGGAGAATACAGAGGGCATCAATTTGAATCGTAGATTGGTTCACTTCAAATTGAAGATCATATAGAATCGGGATGTTCTTCGGGAGTTCATTCAGATAGGTGGCCCAATTCTTCTCACCATTATAGCCTTTTTGTAAAGATTGAAGATAGTACGCAGATTCTGGAGGTAATTCGGTGCGACTGTGGATTGCTCGATAAAAACGGAGAGTAGTCGAAGCTTCGAGTGGTTTATAAACAGTCAAAAACATCATCCTTTCTTTTCCAAAATTATAACCGATAAGAGTGCCACTGTCATTCTTTTTCACCAGTAAGTCCAGTCCTTCATATGTTATAAAAGGACATGCTCAGATAGGAGTGAACATGATGGTTTCGGTTTCAACTTTTGCAGAACTGCAAACGGCAATTAGTAATCAAGAGGATGTTATTACGGTTACGGATAGTTTTGATCTTGAAACAACTCTATCAATTAACTACACAGTGGAGATAAGTGGGGAAAATACATCTATTATCTTGACCAGACTTACGGGGTTTACAGGATACCTTTTTAATGTTGCTACAAATGGGAACCTACTTTTGCAAGGTTTAACTATAGATGGTAATAAACAAAATACTGTCGCCTCTTCGATTGTTTTTTGTACAGGTACGGGTATTGTAACGCTTAACGATTCATCCTTGCAAAATTCTTCTGTGCCAAGGGGAGGTGCCTTCTATCTAACTGGATCTGCTATTTGTAATGTAAACAATTCAACCATTTATAATTGTGATGCCTCAGAGTTTGGTGGAGGTATATATATTGCTTCAAGTGCACATGCGAATATCACCGATTCAATGTTAGTGCAGAATGTTTGTGCTAGCTTTGGTGGAGCTATTTTTGTGAACCAAGGAAGTGCCACTATTAATGGGTCAGTTATCTCCAATAATATCGCGACCGTTGGTGGGGGCATTTACTTTAATACAGGTACAAGTTTTACTATTGCTGATACGGATATTATCGGGAATCAATCAACAGAACCAACTGATACGAGGGGGGCAGGTGGGGTCTTAATCAACCCGGACGTTATTGGAAGCTTCATGAGAGGTAGCATCGCAAACAATACTGCGTTAAAAAATGGAGGCGGCTTGTATATTAACCAGCGATCTCAAATCGCCTTTAACGATGTTTTGCTAACTGGAAATTCGACATCAAGTAATGGTGGAGCTTTCTTTGCTAACATTAATAGTGTGATAAATATCGTTAACTGTGAAGTGGCGGACAATATTGCCAGTAATGGAGCTGGTTTATTTATCAATTCAAATGCAACGATTACTCTATCTCTTTGCCGTATTTTCTCTAATCAAGCCAACCTTAATGGCGGTGGGGTATACTTTAATAATGAAACAAGTACGATATTCGACCAATGCACGATATTCGAAAATATTGCTGCTAATGGTGGAGGCGTGTTTGTCAATTTAAATGCGGGGCTTCAAATCATTGAGAGTATCATAAGAAATAATCGGGTAACTGAAAGTGGCGGCGGTGTGTTTGTTAATGATATTACAGAAGTCGTTCTCACTAATATTCAAGTAACTGATAACTATGCTGGTGAAACAGGTGGAGGCATATTTACGAATACAAATAGTCAAACAAGGATAACAGAATCTCTAGTTGAACGTAATGAAGCTGCCCTAGTTGGCGGAGGTATTTTTAATACAGGTGAAATTTCTTTTGTAGGTAGTAATAGTGTTGGGGGTATTGGTGTGAATATGGCTGAAACTGCACCAGGTATATATAATGGTGGTATTCTACTCATGCAAGATCAGCTTGGGGATGCGAACGGGCTTTATATTGTTGGTCGAAGTAACGTAGCCTACATTACCGCACCGCTTATCCAAGGGACTGTTGTGCAATTAGATTTAACCAATTATGTCACACCAAATGATGCTGGTACACCAATCGTAGTTGCTGAATCGACCGCAACTTATCCGATCTTAGTACAATCAGATGCGGATAAATTTTTTAAGCCGACAACCGAGTTTGAGGATTGGGTGATTCGTTTAAGTGATGACAATACGCAAGTCCTGTTGGTCAGATTACCTAATGATACAATTACTTATCAAAATATATTTAGAACTGTGAGTCCAAACCCACAAACGTACACAGCTTCAGAACTGCCAATTATATTAAATCCACCAGGACCAGTACGTGGTTACCGATTTGTGAATTGGTATAATACTGCGGGGCAGGTGGTAACGGTTATTCCAGCAGGGACAACAGGGGATCTTATTCTTTATGCAAGGTGGGCTCCAGCTAGTGATATGTTATCATCCACTTCTGATGTTCGATTGAAACAACATCATTCCAGTGCTAAAATAAATAATCGTTAAAATCAGACGAAACAGGAGATAGAATACAAGATGTATCATGCAGAAACGTGGAATGAGAAAATTAAGCTATTTTTGCAAGTGCTATGGCCGATTATGGTGACGCAAATAGGGCTATATGCAATGAATTTAACGGATACGATGATGTCTGGCCGCGTTGGAACGGATGATTTGGCTGGAGTGGCAATTGGGTCCAATATATGGATGCCGGTATTTACAGGGATTAATGGGATTATGCTTGCTATAACTCCTATTGTGTCGCATTTACTAGGACAAGGTAAAAAGGAGAAAATATCCTATAGTGTGACACAAGCGTTATACTTAGCTGCTATTATTGCTGTTATTATACTTTTAATCGGTATTTTTTTCCTGGAGCCGATTTTAAGTTTAATGAGCTTGGCTCCAAATGTTGAATATATTGCTTTTCATTATTTACTTGGCTTATCAATCGGGATTGTGCCGTTATTTTTATACAATGTGCTAAGGAACTTCTTTGATGCACAAGGATTCACACAAATCACGATGATCATTACCATATTAGCGGTACCAGTAAATATATTCTTGAACTACTGCTTAGTGTTTGGTCACTTTGGTTTTCCAAGGCTCGGCGGAGTTGGTGCAGGTTATACAACGGGCTTTACGTATTGGTTCATTCTAATTATTAGTATATTGATCAGTTTTAAAATCGGTAAAATAAGAAACTACAAAATTGGGAAAGTTTGGTTTAAGCCATCAATAAAAGCATGGAGAGAACAATTATCCATTGGAATTCCAATAGGATTAACAATTTTCTTTGAATCTAGTATTTTTGCGGTTGTGACCCTTTTAGTTGGTATGATGTTTTCAACGATTACAGTAGCAGCCAACCAAGTGGCGTTTAGTTTCACTTCCTTATTATTTATGATCCCTCTTAGTCTATCAATGGCGATGACAATTATGATCGGGTACTCTGTTGGGGGCAGACGTTTAGACAACGCAAAAAAATACAGTTTGCTTGGTGTTATAGGTGGAATGGCATTTATGGGCTTTGCTTCTATCTTCTTGTTGTTCTTCAAAGAACAAATTGCCGCCATCTATTCGAATGATCCACAAGTGATTTTACTTGCGGCTAACTTTTTTGTGATTGCTATTTTTTATCAGATTTCAGATGCTGCTCAAGCGGGGTTACAAGGTGTCTTACGAGGCTATAAAGATGTGAAAATACCATTTATCATTGCTTTTATATCCTATTGGGTGATTGGTATTCCAGTTGGCTATGGTTTAGCTGCCTTTACAGAGCTTGATGCATACGGTTTTTGGATTGGTATTTCCGTAGGGCTAACTGCAGCGGCAATCGGTTTCTACATTCGTTTGAAAACCATTCATCATAAGGAAAAGGAAAAACAAGTAGGAATATCCGAGCTGTCATAAAGGCTCGGGTTTTTTGTTCATAAAATGTTCTCATGAAACCGTTGTTCTATATATGGTATGAAAGTGACCGTAGTGTTAAAATGGTTGATGAGGGGGAGAGACATGAAAAAGATAGTCTATTTATTTGTGGCCATTACGGTTTTAGCCATTCTTAGCGCATGCAATAAAGAGGTTGATCCAGAACAACGGTTATCTCAATATATAGAATATTGGAATAAAGAAGAGTTCGCAAAAATGTATGGCATGCTCTCAAAAGAGGCAAAGGAATCAGTTAGTGAAGAAGACTTTGTCAGTCGCTATGAAAAAGTATATACAGATTTAGGCATTGCTAACTTAGACATTTCACATAAAAAATCAGAGAAAGAACAAGATACAGATCAGCAATCATTACAACTACCCTTTTCGGCAAAAATGGATAGTTTAGCAGGAGAGATTGCCTTTGATCATCAAGCAACATTAGTTAAAGAAGAGAGAGACGATGAGGAAAATTGGTATATTGAATGGGATACGACTTATATTTTCCCTGAACTTGGCCCGAATGATGAAATTACATACAACACAGTGAAGGCAAAACGGGGAGAAATTGTCGATCGTTCAGGCGATCCACTTGCTTTCAATGGGACGATTTTAGAAATCGGCATTGTTCCAGAACAAATGGACTCTGAAGATGAAACGGTTAAGCAAGTGGCAAAATTACTTGAGATCTCAGAGAACTCTGTTAAGGATAAACTAGGCGCGAGTTGGGTACAGGCAAATCAATTTGTGCCAATCAAGAAAATTGCGACGAATCAAGAAGAACTATTAAATAACTTGATGAGCATACCAGGTGTATTAAAAAAGGATATTGAAGGTCGAGTATACCCTGGCGGCGAGGCGGCCTCACACTTAATTGGTAATGTCGCTCAAGTGACGGCTGACGACTTGGAGGAACACGAAGGAAAAGGATATGGCAGTAATGATGTCATCGGACGCCGCGGCTTAGAGAAAGTATATGAGGAAAAGCTGCGTGGTTCAAATGGTGTCTTAATAGGGATTAAGAAAGAGGACGGTTCAGAGGTAGTAGTGGCCGAAACACCAGTAGAAAATGGTAGCAACGTTCAGTTAACCATTGACCTCACATTACAAGAGGACTTGTATAAAGAACTGGATCATAAGCCAGGCACTGCGGCCGCCATTGACCCTGTTACTGGTGAAACATTGGCCCTTGTCTCTAGTCCAGGGTTCGATCCGAATCAAGCAACACTTGGATACTCTGCCTCGCAATTAGAAGAACTAGAAGAGAGTGGTGATAATCCATTCTTGAACCGTTTTCAACACACGTATGCACCAGGTTCCGTGATTAAACCAATTACAGGTGCGCTTGCACTAAAAGAAGGAGCCATTAAACCTGAAGATACAATAGAAGTGAAGGGCTTGCAGTGGCCGGATGATAATCGCTGGGGTGATTACCGAATCACAAGGGTAAGCGATCCTGGAAAGCCAGTCAATTTCGATTTGGCTATGATGTATTCGGATAATATTTACTTTGCAAGGGCAGCATTAGAGCTAGGAAAAGACAAATTAACTGCTGGGTTAAAAGAATTTGGCTTTACAGAGGATATTCCCTTTGCCTATCCACTCGAATCTTCTACAATCGGCGAGCTGGATAAAGAAACATTAATTGCCGATTCCGGTTACGGGCAAGGACATGTTGAAATGAGCATCCTTCACTTGGCTACTTCTTATACACCTTTTATCAATAATGGGTCAATGATTAAACCGATCTTGCTCCTGAATGATGAAGAAAAGAGCCAAGTATGGAAGGAAAATATAATTGATGAAGCTACCGTTAAAACTGTAGCTGAATCGATGAATAAAGTAGTGAACGAACCAGGCGGTACAGCACGTACGGCACGTATTGAAGGCTACCCGCTAGCAGGGAAAACGGGGACAGCGGAACTGAAACAAACCGCTGATGAAGAGGGTAAAGAAAACGGCTGGTTTGTTGCCTATAACCCGGATGACCCTCGTCTCCTTATCTCAATGATGGTTGAAGGTGTCGAAGAACAAGGTGGCAGTAAAATCGTCATCGAAAAAGTGAAAGATACATTTGAGAAAAACAAAGATCGTTTCTAATAAAGAACAAAGTTGAAGGTTGGGACTCGGTGGTTCCAGCCTTTTGTTATTTTTAGATGCTTGATGTAATAACATGGGGGTGTAGTGGAAAAGAGAGGGGTGCTGCGTTGAGGGGGGGGTGTGTGGAAATGTACTAAAAACCGGAGAGAGCAAGAAAATATGGTAGGGAACGGCGGGAAGCGAACCAAAAATCGGAGTGAGTAAGAAAATATGGTAGGGAACGGCGAGAAATGTGCCAAAAACCGGAGAGAGCAAGAAAAGATGGTAGGAACCGGTGAGAAGCGTACCAAAAACTGGGGTGAGCCAAAAAAAATGGTAGGATTCGTCGAAAAGCGTACCAAAAACCGGAGAGAGCAAGAAAAGATGGTAGGAAAAGCCGAGAAGCGAACCAAAAACCGGAGAGAGCAAGAAAAGATGGTAGGAAACGCCGAGAAGCGAACCAAAAACCGGAGAGAGCAAGAAAATATCGTAGGGAAAGACGAGAAGCGAACCAAAAACCAGAGCGAGCCAAAAAATATGGAAGGAAAAGCCGAGAAGCGTACCAAAAATCAGAGTGAGCAAGAAAAGATGGAAGGAAACAGCGAGAAGCATACCAAAAACCGGAGCAAGCAAGAAGAAATGGTAGGGTACGACGAGAAGCGAACCAAAAACCAGAGTGAGCAAGAAAAAATGGTAGGAAAAGCCGAGAAACATACCAAAAATCAAAGTAAGCCAAAAAAAATGGTAGGATAACGGACAGAATCGCCTCAACAGAGCTTATCCCTATGGCTACCAACCCGATCCACGATTCTCCTTTCTCGAGGAGTTACCTTTCAAAAAATTTTATCACTCCTATAACCACCCCCAACCGATCAAATCTTCGGGAGAGATAAGCAGCACATGCCGTGACTACATCGTAAATCAACGATCAAAACATCCTCTGACGTATCCCGCGCAATCGCTTATCAAACAAGTACTCCGGTGATTGGGATAGCAACCTAGCCTAGTCATGTTTCGACAAAAACCTTTATTTTCCTCAAGGGATGATGTCGAAAAATATTTTATCGTAAGTATCTATACAAGCCCATCTATTCGTTATATGATACATCTGTATTGAAAGGAATATATTTCTAAAAATAGAGAGAATAGGGGAATTGGGAATGAAAAAAGCTATCCATCTACTTTTATCCATGATGCTCGTTTTTTCTTTCATCCCTGCATCCGTCCTAGCGGAGACAGAGAGTACGGAGGAAACACCGACATCACCAGAAACAACTGATGTGGAACAACCATTAGATATTCAATTGCAAAATCCAGAATACATTGATGGGCAAGTGAAATTGAAATGGCGAGTAAAATATGAAGAATCTGCAAATGAGAATGCAGAATTGTTCACCCTCGTTAAAAACGGAGAACGTTCGGTTCTTGCCAGCCAACCAGAAATGAGTCAAGAACAAACTGGGGAAGATGGCGTTTATCGTATATATGAATTGATTGATTCTGAGGTGAAACCTGGAGATACAGTGACTTATGCGATTGCGCAAGGTAAGGCGCAAAGTAACGAAACAACGTTAACGGTTGAAATGCCGGTTGTAGAAGAGGAAGCTAGCGAAGAGTCACCAAAAGAAGATGAAACAGTTGTTGAGGAAGAAGAACAAGTTGCGGATGAAGAAGCAGCAGTAAAAGATGAAACTGTCCCTTCCTTAAATATTGTTGCTCATAAGATAACTGATACAACAGCTGACATTTCGTGGAGTTTAGTGGATGTTGATGAATTTAGATTATACGTTGATGGTAATTTAAAAGAAGTCGTTTCACCAAATAAAACAACCTATGCATTAACGAAATTAGCCCCTGCTAATACATATAAAGTGAAAGTAGAAGGTGTTCAAAAAGGTAGTGTAGTATCTTCAGCAGAGGTAGAAGTAACAACATCGGCAGTACCGACAGGAGAAGTTATTCCATTCGAAGACAGTGCCCTTGAGCAAGCAATTAAAGATGAATTAGGTTTAAAGCGCGCTATTTATCAAGCTGACTTAGACCGTTTAACCAGTCTATCAATCTCGAATTTATGGGTAACATCTATTGAAGGATTACAATTTGCGACAAATTTAGAAACATTGCATCTCGGTTATAATGACATTGCTGATTTAACACCAATCAAAGCATTAACAAAGTTAAAAGACCTTGATGTCACAGGATTAGCTATTACAGATACAAGTATTTTTAGTACAAGTTTAGTGGAATTAAATATCTCTCATGCTTCACTAGCCAACTTGGATTTCCTTAAAAAATTAACGAATCTTCAAACAGTTTATGCTTATGGCCTGCCTTGGATTGGTGAAAATGCTGCGGCACAAGCTGTACTGAAAGATTTAACTGCAAAAGGCGTAACCGTGTACAGCAATGAAGCAGATGATGTAAATATGATGGTAGAGCGTGGATTTGTCAATGAATCAAGTATCCAAGTGTATTGGAGTTTCTGGCCTGAAGCCAATATCAATTTGTACCCAGATCATTATATTGTTTCTATTGACGGGAAAGAAACGAAAGTATCTGGTTTAGAAGAACATGTATTTAAGAACTTAAAGGCAGATACAACCTATGATATCGTTATTAAGGCTTACGACGGTAAACAATTAATTGGTCGGGCAACAATGGATGTGAAAACGGCAAAATTACCTGAAGGAAAAAAAGTGTCGATTAAGGATAAAGGGTTAAGAGACATGATTAAGATGACTCTTGGCATTAGCCGTGACATATATGAAAGTGATATGAAAAATTTAACTTCACTGTATGTTGATTATGAAGGTGTTCGGAATTTAGCTGGGCTAGAGCTGGCTACAAACCTTGAAGAGCTATCGATAACAGGGAACCCAGTCAGTGATCTAACAGCGATTAAAGGCTTGAGTAAATTATCGGTATTATATATTGATGACACGAAAGTGAAAGATTTAAAACCATTGTCGGGCTTAACAAACTTGAATATGCTTGTTGCTTCCTACAATCCTGGACTCGATTTATCACCAATACAAGGTTTACCTAACTTACAATCGCTTTCAGCTGATAGCAATGGATATAAAAAGCTCCCTGCTTTGCCAAGTAGCTTAATCGAATTATCACTATATGATAATGAACTAACAAGTCTTAAAGGAATTGAAAAAGCAACCAATCTGCAATACTTAATCGTATCGGATAATCCAATTAGTGATTTCAAATCACTAGCGAAATTACAGTTGTTATTTTTACTTGCAGATTATACAAATATGACGAATCTTGATTGGTTAAATTCTGAGAATGCCCATGTTTTACAAGGTCTCATTATTTCGGGTAATGCTATTACTGACATTACGCCACTTAAGAATGGTAATAATCTATTATTCTTAGCAATGGATGAAACAGCTATTACGGATATTTCGCCATTACTAGATTTACCTTACTTAGCTGTTGTCTCTTTCATCTCGGTCCCAACGCTTGACATTTCGGAAGGCTCGAAAGCGATGGAAGTGATTAAAGAATTAAGAATGCGCGGTGTGGAAGTTTTCTATGAAGAAGAAATGGGGAACTTAAGCTTTACCTCTTTAACAGCGACGCATGATTCGATCTATGCAGAATGGGAATATAATGGAGAAGAAGAAGTAGCAGCTTATGAATTGTATATAGATGGTGAATCAGTAGATACAGTATCAGGAACAGAATCTAGTTACGTATTTACTGGACTATCTCCGGGAACGCCGTATGAAGTTGCTATTGCAGCACTAAATGCGGATGGAGAAGAAATTGAAATTTATTTCGATTATGTATTCACGATTAGTGAAGATCTTTACTTCACAAAAGTAGAAGCAACAGAAGACTCTATTGAAACAGAATGGATATACGATGGTGAAGGAGCAGTCTATGAATATGAAATCTCTCTAAATGGAGAAGAGTATGAAATCGTGGATGCAGATACACTCTCGCATATTTGGACAGAACTTGAAAAAGATACAACATATACTATTGAATTGATGGCATATGACGAAGAATATGAAATCCTTGGCTATACTTATGCAGAAGCAACAACAACAGTAGATGAAGATGGAACGGGCGAGGGCAACACCCCTCCTCCACCAACGAAAAAACCAGACCCAGGCAATGGCAATAAAAAACCAAATGATGGTAAAACACCAGCAGATGTCATCAAAGGGAAAAAAGAACAAATGAAATCTGGCGCCAAACCAGAGGAGAAAACAGGTAAGTCTCTACCAAATACGTCAACCAACAGCTATAACTATTTAGCAATGGGTATGACAATCTTACTAGCAGGTACCATCATGTTATTCCTTGCAAGGAAAAAACAGCCGTCAGTGAAATGATGAACAAAGAGTGACACTAAAATGGTGTCACTCTTTATTAAGTTCCGGCGAACAATGTGAGGAAAATTAGTTTCTATTGTGTTTGTTTTGCTCTAGCCTCTTTACAACCAAACACATGAGCATAAGTTATACCTATACCTTTTGGGAAAAGGTATGGGCAAAGCCAAAATGCG
The DNA here is from genome assembly GCF_038007345.1 of Cytobacillus sp. FSL M8-0252. NCBI lineage: Bacteria > Bacillati > Bacillota > Bacilli > Caryophanales > Bacillaceae > Cytobacillus > Cytobacillus sp. FSL M8-0252. The sequence goes on along the minus strand of NZ_JBBOWZ010000001.1, from coordinate 4,338,141 downwards.
AACAACAGGTATGAAGATGTGCAAGTTACCTAGAAACAATTGGTTTGAATCGGATAGGAAATCATGGCGCGAATTTCCTTAAACTTCTTTCATGCCATAGAAATGTATAAATACTTAAAGAATAACCTCAAAGGGTCCAGTCGACTTTCATTACTTCCACCTGCTATTAGTGTCTTTTCTGTCATTCTTTTTATGGTAATATTTGATTGAAAACTTCTCCGCCATTACCGTGAATTTTTATCACTTTAAGTCGATTTGTTTTCTTGATGAAGATAGTTTTATATTGTTTTTCACCATTTTGCTCAATAATAAACACGCGTTTACTTCCAGTATCTGATTCTTTTGTGAAGAGATAATCTTGATCACCGATTAGTTCTATAATTTTGCCGTATTCTGGTAATGAAGACAAATCCTTTTCGTTAGAAATCTTATCATTTGCTATGTTTTGTACAGGGACTGAATGGTTACCTGAGTTTGAGTTTGCCTCTTTTTCATCAGATGATTGAGACACTTCGTGGGTCTTCTCTTTATTCATGTCCGATTCCTCAACGGAATTACTGTTACAAGCAGAGAGGAGCAGTATCCCAGTAATTAGTGCAAGTTGCCATTTATACATGATGCAATTTCATCTCCTGTAAATATAATTTTAATTAACCATAACAAATGCTCCGGTTAAATTCATCCAATAAAAGTCTCAATTCAAAAACAAACGATTGTACTAGATAAGTCCTTTCAAAAAAGAAAGCTCATATTTAATTGCCTCTTTTAAAAAATGATGAGAAATGAGCCATTTGGCCGTTTAATAAACACGATTTTTAACAGAAACTGGGGTTGAAAGGTATTAATATAAATATATTCATAAAGTAATAGAATCTTAATAAAAAGAATCTACAATCAATCATAAAGTGGATTGTAAAGGGTGGGTATTTAATGGACAAAAAATCAATTCTCGTCATTGAAGATGAAGAAAAAATTGCACGGTTATTAGAATTAGAGCTGGAATATGAAGGATATAAAGTGACAAAAGCGCTTGATGGGTTAGAAGGATTCCATACTTATAAAAGCAAAATATGGGATCTCGTATTATTAGATATTATGCTTCCGGGTATTAGCGGAATAGAGTTGTTAAGAAGAATTAGGGCTAATGATAACCATACACCGGTCATTCTTTTAACTGCGAAAAGCTCAGTTGAAGACAAAGTCTCTGGATTAGATTTAGGTGCGAATGATTATATAACAAAGCCTTTTCAAATAGAAGAGTTGCTGGCCAGAGTCCGTGTGGCATTCCGAAATAAAGTCACTGAGGAAGTAGAAAATGAAGAAGATGTGCTTACGATTGCTAATTTAAAAGTGAATGAGAAAACAAGAGAAGTTTTTCGTGGGGATACATCTATTGAATTGACACCGAGGGAGTTTGATTTGCTTGTTTATTTATTGGTAAATAAACGACAAGTACTGAATCGTGATCAAATTGTTGAAGCAGTCTGGGGATATGATTTTATTGGTGATACAAATGTTGTTGATGTTTATATTCGTTATATAAGGAAGAAAATTGACGTTGAAAATCTCCCTGCGCTTATCCATACGGTACGAGGTGTAGGTTATGTAATAAGGGAGATGAAATGAAGTTAAAAAACAAAATCAATCTATATACTTCTATCTTGTTCATCATATTACTAATCGTCATGAATATCTCTATTTATTTGCTGTTTAGCAATATGATGATGAATAGTGAACTTGACCGTGGGAAACTGGAATTGGAAAGAAATGCTGCTGAAATCGATCAGTCACTTGCCACGGTACCAATGGACACGTTACTTCGGGCTTATATTCCTATCGACGGTATGGTTCGTATCGTTTATGAGGATAGCCAAAAAGCAGCTAGTACATTTGTGGATCCTTCTTTTAATAAAGAGGCTCATAACATAGAGAAATCATTTAGTTCCTCATTAAATGTCGAGATTAAAGAGGGTGAAACCTCATATACTTTTGGTTCGATTCCGATTATTTTGAGCAATGGTGAAATAGCTAACCTGCAAATCGCCAAAAGCATTGTAAGAACGACAGAAAATTTAAAAGTATTACGGTTGGTTTTAATCATTGTAACCTTAGTTGCAATGATTCCAGTTATTATTTCTAGTAGGTTATTAGGCAACCTTATTATTGCGCCGATTACTTCAATGATTAAGACGATGAGTGAAATTAGAGAAAGTGGGAAATTTAAACGGCTGCCATTAAATAAAGATTCCAATGACGAATTGCATGAAATGGGTACGACTTTTAATCATATGATTGATTTACTCGAAGTCAACTTTGATAAGCAAAAACAATTTGCTTCAAGTGCTTCCCATGAACTAAAAACACCACTAACTGTAATTGAAAGCTATACCAGTCTTTTAAAAAGACGAGGATTGCATGATGAGGAACTTTTTAAAGAATCAATTGAAGCGATACATTCTGAAGCCATTAGAATGAAAAATTTGACAGAACAACTATTACTCCTAGCACAACATAATCAACAATGGAATATAGAAACAACCAAAATTAGCCTAAGCGACTTTTTGGTAGATTCAGCAAAAGCTTTCCAGAACGGCTACAATCGAAGGATTATTTTTGAAAGTGAAATTGATGGCAATGCGTCCATTTACTCAGATGAACAAAAGTTAAAGCAATTACTTTTTATATTCCTTGATAACGCAAGAAAGTATAGTAATGATGAAATTACAATCACTTTGAGTGAGAATAGTAACGAAGAAATACTTATTCATGTTTCTGACCGTGGAATAGGTATAGATGAGAATGAGCTTCCCAAAATATTTGAACGTTTTTACCGTATTGATAAAGCAAGGTCCAGAAAAACAGGAGGAGTCGGACTTGGACTTTCTTTAGCGAAGGAAATTGCCGACGCTTTAGCCATTGAGATAAAATTACAAAGTGTTGAAAATCTAGGAACAACGGTTACTATGGTGTTTAATAACGAACATAGGAAAACAAAAATTAATTAATCGATCAGTGCTTTCTCATTTTCTTTTAATTTTTTTATTAGATAATAAAGGAAAGGGATATAGAATGGAGGATAATAATGAGAAGAAAAGGGTTATGGATTACTCTTGGGTTAGTTGTCATCGCAACCTTTATTATTATTGTTACATGGCAAGGAGTAACTACTTCTGCGAAAACAATTACTAAAGATGACGCCCTTTCCTTAATTGAGGAAAGGTATAAAGGCAGCAAAGTAACAAATATCGAATTACAACAAAGTGCTTATCACATAAAAATGACGAGAGAAAGCGGAATATATGAAGTTTCTTTAAATGCAGAAAATGGAGATATAATATCTTTAAAGAAACTCGGAGATAACTCAAGTGGCGGTGATGATCGTAATAAAACGATAAAGAATGAAAAGGAAATAGAAAGTATCTTATTACTGTCAAGCGATGATATTTTATCTATTAGTAAAAAAACCGAAAATCAGAAAGATGTTTATGTAGCTAAAGTTCTGGAGAATAAAGAGGAGTATATTGTTAAAGTAGATGCAGTAACAGGTTCAATTGTTTCAAAAGATAAAGCTGAAAAACCTAAAGAAGAAAACCCGGAAGAAGGCAAACAAAAAGAAGAAGATCGTCCAGTGGCTATTTCTAAAGATGAAGCAATTAAAATCGCGTTGGAACATGTAAAAGGGGCAGTCGATGATGATATCGAAATTGAAAATATTGGAGGCCAAACTTATTATCTCATTGAAATTGAAACAGATGATGATAATGAGGCAACCGTACAAGTTCATACTTTAACAGGGAAAGCTACTATTTCATTTGATGATTAATCTTACTTTTTAGCAAATTCTAATGTTACTCACCTCATTCCTTAATCTTACGCGATTATATTATAAGTAATCAGAAGATTAAAGGAGGATATTAATCATGAAAAATAAAATTTTTGTTGGTTTAATCATAACTGGTGTAATTATGGGTGGAGCGGTTGCTGTTGGGGCTACAAATAATGATGAAACAAATGCTACTTCTATCAATACAGAATTAGATGAAAAAGTATCTCAGGCCGGAGAGGCGGATGTCATTGCCATCAGTAAACAAGATGATGGGGAGAATCAATCTGACGATAGGGGATACGATGACGATAACGATGATGTACAGGACGTAAAAGTAGATGCCTCTTCAGGTGATTCTATCCAAAGGGATCAAGATAATGAAGATGATGATATCGAAAGAGATAGAGACGACGCTAACGATGATGATAAGCAATTAATCAAGCAACGGATCATACAAGAAAAAGATGCGATAGCAATTGCAGAAAAGGCTTCTAACGGTAAAGTGAATGAAATTGAACTGGATGAAGAAGATGGTCTCATTGTTTATGAAATTGAAGCTGATTCCAAAAAAGGCGAAGTGGAAATAGAGATGAATGCAAAAACTGGAGAGATAATAAAAAAAGATTTGGATTAATGAGGCCTGGCATGTATTTGGTGAGAACCATTTACATGTCTTTTTTATTTCGGTTGATTATTTGGGTTCATTCTTATTGATTTCTAATCTAACTATCATGGTTCTTACATAGAGTTCTCATCTTCAAAAACTAGTATAGAAGATAACAAGGAAAGTGAAAAAGCTTAGAAGTGACGGATTTAAATGGAAATGGCTCATTTTCCTAAAAAAAAATGACTTGGAGGCAGTAAAATGAAAATAGTGATTATCCCATCTGGTTTTAAGGAGTGTTTGGAAGCTGAGGAAGTAGCGAGTGCGATTGATAAAGGGATCAGGCGTTTTGATTCCGCTGTGGATACACATGTTATTCCCATGGTTGATGGTGGAGAAGGTTTTGTCAAAACAATTATTAAAATTAAGAAAGGTGAACTTAAATTTATTGACGCCACAAATCCTGTAGGTGAAAAAGTACAGACATACTTTGGGTTGTATGAGGAAAACAACGTAAAAACAGCCGTAATTGAAATGGCCGCTATTGCTGGGCTTAGAATGGTTCCTCTTCACAAACGTAACCCTTTAAATACTCATACTTATGGTGTAGGAGAATTAATTTTAGCTGCCTTAGATTCAGGAGCGACTCATATTTTATTTGGCTGTGGTGATTCGGGTACATCCGATGGTGGAGCGGGTATGGCACAAGCGTTGGGCGCTAAATTTTATTCTCAAAATCATCAACCAATAGAAATAACGGGAGGGGGCTGCTTAAGTGATATTGCATATATGGATTTAACCAATATAGACCCAAGATTATCTCAAGTGCAAATGCATGTCGCGTGTAATTGGCATAATGTACTTTGTGGTCCAAAGGGGGTGGCGCACGTATTTGCACCCCAAAAAGGAGCTTCCTTACTAGAGGTAGAGATATTGGCTAATGGTTTATCGCACTTTGCTAATTTAATAGAGAAGGCTACGGGGCATGATGTGAAAACGCTACCAGGTAGTGGCGCATCTGGGGGGTTAGGGGCAGGTTTAGTGGCATTTGCAGGTGCAAAACTATTTCCGCGTTATGAAATTATTATGAAATATATTCAAATTGAAGAACATCTAGAAGGTGCTGACCTTGTATTAACAGCGGAAGGGTGTATAGATAGACAGACTCCAAACGGGAAGATTCCTGCGGAAGTTGCTAGATTAGCAAAACAATTGGGCATACCGGTGATTGCAATTACTGGGTCCATTGGAAAGGATGCATGGGTAAACTATACAAGTGGGATTGATGCTTATATGAGCATTATTCAGAAGCCAACTTCATTAGAAAAGGCGATGGAAGACGCAGCAAATTTAATTGCTGATTGTGCAGAGGCAGCTGTACGTCAAATTCAGGTTGGCTATCGTATTGCTGAAAGGAAATTGGGCAAAGGTATCATATGAAATCTAATCGTTTACTAGAAAACAAGCAACAATCTACTAAAACATACTTAACTAAGCTGCCAAATGTAACACAAATCATCGTCATTCTTCTCTCATTTGTGTGTTCATTTATTGTTTTTACAGACAATATAGCTTATGATGCAAAGGTTTCTATGATTGTTTTCATTATTACACTAGCTTTATGGGTATGTACAAAACTTCCTGCCGCTTATGTGGCTTTAGGTGCATTACTATTACTCATTTTATTAAATGGGGCAAATACAGATGTGCTCTATTCGTCCTTTTCTTCGGAGATCATTTGGTTGATGATTGGTGCTTTTATTATTGGAGAAGCATTTAGTTCTTCTGGTCTATCTCTTCGAATGACACGAGTGATTATTCATAAAGCTAAAAACACAAACCAACTATTATTGTATTTGATGTTGTCTCTGTTTCCATTGGCTATCTTTATTCCTTCCACTTCCGGCAGGGCGGTACTCATGTTGCCAATTGTAAGAGAAATAGCGAATCTTGTTAAGAATAAGCAACAAAGAGAAATCATTGCATTGTTCGTACCAGTCATTATTTTAATGACAACCTCTTCAACTTTATTAGGAGCGGGTTCACATTTAATCGGGATTGAAATATTAGAGAAGACCACAGGAGATAGTATCTCTTATATAAATTGGTTGATATGGGGGCTCCCTTTTACCTTGATCATCAGTTTCATCACATATTTTGTTTTTAAATTATTTTTTTCAAAGGAATTAACTGCAGCCCCATTTGACGCGAACAATATCAACAATATATATGAAGTAAAGCCTGTTTCCAAAAAGGAGAAGCAAACCCTTATTCTTTTAACTGTCTTGATTTTGTTGTGGCTAACAGAAGCACTTCATGGATATGAAATAGGTTTGATTACAATTGTAGGTGCCTTTATTTTTATGCTGCCTAAGTATGGCGTCATTACCTGGAAGAAGGGTTTACAGGCTGTATCGTGGAATTTGATTTTATTTGTCGCTGCTGCAACAGCATTAGGTAAGAACCTGGTGGAAACAGGTGCGGTAAGCTGGATAGAGCAGGGGGTATTTCAGTTAATAGGAGCTTTTCCCCCTATCCCTGCATGGGGACTTGTGATTCTTATTATCCTCATCGCTATAACCAGTCACATCTACATTACCTCACATACGACAAGGGCGGTAGTAATGGTACCAGGTATATTAATGCTTAGTATGACACTTAATTTAGAGCCATCCTCCATGCTCTTTTTAAGCTTAGTAGGGATGAACTATTGCTTAACTTTCCCGGTCAGTTCGAAGGCATTATTAGTATACTATGAGCATGACACGATGAGTTATCGTGCCAATATTTTATTAAAGTTAAATATGTTCTTAATGCCGATTTATTTTATATTGATGATTTTGTTTTACTTTACTTATTGGAACTGGACAGGGTTATAAGTGTAAAAAAAGGAGCCTTTATTCGGCTCCTTTTGCATTATATTAGTAAAGCTATAATCATTGAGCGTGAGATGTATGTGCAGTTTTAATCACTCTTCTGCTATAAAATATTCTCGTAAATATTCTACCCATAGATGATGACCTTGTTCATTCGGGTAGTAATCTTCCTCCAAGTACTCTCGTATGAATGGATCATTAGTATCTGGCCAAGCTTGCCAATGGTCGAGATATGTTAAATGATTTTCCTCAGCAAAAGCTTTAAGTGCCTTGACTTGCTCGTTATATTTTTGTGGTAAATAAAATGGGTTAGCTGGCTGAAATATGACAGTGGTTGCAGGGTTCACTTTTTCTAAAGCTTCTAGCCACTTCTCAATGTGATGTATCGGTGCTTCTACATCCTCTTACCAATCATTATCCCTCTTTAAGAAGGGTTTTAATAAGACAAGGTCAGGTCCAAATTTGCTTACATCTGCGATATCAAATTCACCTGAAATACCATCAAAAGGAACAATCTCGACTGTTATTGTCTTTTGATAGGCTTGATTTATTTCTTGTTCTAATTGATTTGTCCAACTTTTATCTTCCTCGATATCGTTGATGGTGATCCAAATCAAGGTTTTTATTAAAGTAGTTTAGAGTTCTTTTGCCTACTTGGTATAGTAGAAAGCTTACGTTATTTGATTTGACTATAAATATTTTGAAAAGATGAAAAATTTACTGGAAGAGGTATCTAACATTTCTCTATGTTGACCTGTAACGCAAACAACAGTATCCAAATTTTCTCGTGATTTTAATTCCTTTACAAGGGGATACATTTTAATAGCCTCTCGCCTTGTTCTGAATACAACCATGACTTCCTCCTCAAATAATATAATAAATAACTAAGCCAGCAAAAATATTTGGGCAATAAAAACTTGATAGCTGCTTTTTAGTGATACTTTGTCTATGAATTATTGCATTAGACATTCCCATATCAGCAAATGCTTGTGAAACAACTATAAACAATCATGATCCTACCCATTAAACCTAAAGCTGATGGTCCTAATATCCTACGATTAGTGGAAAATAGGAGTAAATCATGATCCGGAAACCAATAAATTAATTCTTGAATCTTTGGCTCTTGGTAAAAGGATGCGACAAAAGGAGAGATTAAGAACAAGAGGGTTCATTTAAACAGTTTTTTTGGAGATAGAAGATTTAGACGTTAAGCATGTAATTTTTCATAATGTAACACAAGAAATTATATCTAATTTATATTCTTACAGAGGATGGTACTTGTATCAGAGATTATATTCATGTAATGGATTTAGCATCTGCTCACTATTTAGCTTTAGAATATTTAAGAAAAGATAATACAAGTGATATTTTTAATCTAGGTAATGGTAGTGGCTACTCAGTTAAAGAAGTAATTGAGGTAGCAAGAAAGGTCACAAATCATCCGATTCCTGCGGAAGTAAAAGAGAGAAGAGCGGGAGATCCAGCTGTACTAATTGCTTCATCGGCAAAAGCAAGAAAGGTATTAGGATGGAAACCACAATTTAATTCATTAGAAAAAATTATCTCTGATGCATGGAATTGGCATAAGACTCACCCCAATGGTTATTTAAGCAAATAAATATCTATGTAAATAAAAATTACCCGCTAGCCTTAATGGCTCGGCGGGCTTAATTGTGTTGTTTACTGTTTTCTGAAAATGCAATCCTCATTATCACTTCCCTGTGAAAAATGATATTCGCCTCAATGTCTAAATGAACCGTTTAATTTGAATGAATTGCTCTATTAATACACGTTTACATAACTATCGAGTTATTTTGTAATTGGTTTATTATATACAGCAAGCCTTTCCAAACTTAGAAGTAACTATTGTCTTCTCATTACAGTTGGCTACTTACTAACATCTCTGGTATAAAGAAATTTAATATGCCATATTTCTTTCCCCTTGTTTGCAACAATAGCTCCTACAGAACCTTATATCCCTGTGAAATTAAGTTTGGAGTTATATATAAGACTGTATAATTACACCGGTACCTCCACCCCCAACAAAGGAGGATACTGCTGACACCCAAATATATCTCCTTCACCTGGACTACCACTCGGGGCGGTTCTGCTGATTGTAAATTTAATGGCGTAGGCAGGGTCAAACTCTACTAAATCAGTGATGCGATCTTTGTTGATATGGAAGAGTGCGGCAATGCTTTCTTTGTTTATGACACCGCTTTTTTTGACTAAATCATAGTTTTCTTGTTCTCGAAAAATAATGTCAAATGTGATGCGATCGGTTCCTGCGTTTTTACTTCGAATGGTCTTGGCTAATTCAGCTAAGGGTTTTGTGTTCATGTTATACTCACTCCTCCTCATTACACTTTAATGGTTTCTTGGATTGTTTCAATGTTTAGTTCGAAAAGGGACATAGGGTCTTTAACTGGTAACGTATGATTAATGGTCCATGAATAAGAAGCGGTGGAAGGAAGGACCTCGTCTACAATAAATGCAGCTGTACCAGCCGTTCCCTTTACTTCTGGTAAGCGTGCGTAGAAGATTTGTCTTGTGCCCATGAGTGTGATCGCTTCGGCTAGTTCTTTTGTGTCTGCGATCCCTTCGACTACAATGCCGAGTTCATGTGATTGAATATCTCGAATAGGTTCCATTTCACCCATCACCCCATTTTTGCCGAATATACGGTAGTTCAGATGATAGTTTGTAGTTGGGAATTCTTCTTTTACTTGTTCTTTGCTTAACTGTATGACTTTATCAATATGTTGAATGGTATAGGGATCACGAACTCCTGCTATGCCAATATATTTTTCACCGACTTTACCAGAGCCTTCTATTTTTATTTTTGTGTCTCCCTGAATAGGTATATATTTTTGTCCTGTAATTCTTGTTGTCTTTTCATCATATTGTTCGTACTTGCAATGGGTCATGTCAAGCATACCCCCGGCAAAGTATTCAAAATAAGGATTGGACCTCTCATACATTGCATGGCCCGCAACGCTAGCAATGGTACATTTTTGATGCGGTGCCATTGCAGTGACCTTTACATCATTATGTGTAATCGTACCAATTACACTTTCTTTAGCCCCGTAAGGTTCTGCACAAAATGATGCACATTCGAGAACTTTACCTAAATAATAGGCATGTTCCTCTGGGAATCCTTCAAAAATAGCTGGCGCTGCGAAAACAGCGCAATCGCTTGAGCGACCACCAATAATAACATCTGCCCCCATTTCTAAAGCCTTTACATAAGGGTGGATGCCTGCTACCGCTACCGCCCTAGTTGTCTTTTCAACATCTACTTTTGTTAAATCCTCTCGATTATCTAAACCTTCAATTCTAGTACCTTCTTTGATTCTGTCAGCTAAATATACTGTGTCTACATCAGAGTAGAAGTAGGCAATCTTGAAAGGTGGAAGTTGATGTTCCTTAGCTAAATCCTTTATGATCTCTACATATAAATCTACTCTGCTTTTCGTACCGCAATCACCCGCAGAACCGACAATCATTGGTACATTTTGTTCACGTGAGGCGAGCAACATTAGTTCAAGATCATGCTTTTGCCATTGGTACATACTTACTGACCGGTCTGCACCTAAAGCTGCAGCTCCAATATCGTCGCTTCCTGAATCGCAACAATAATAATCAGGTTTTGTAGCAGCTGCAATATGAAAGCTCTCCTCTTTTGTTGGGGCAAATCCTAAATGTCCATTTGGACTAACAATTCTTAATTGTTCTTTTGTCATAAAAATTCCTCCTTGAGCAAAATTGTTATAACCACTTAATACAATATAATACACTGATAAAATTATTTGTCAATTCAGAATATAATCAACAAATAAAAAAAGCCAACAAAAAAGTTGGCTAGGGAGGTTTCACAGTTTTCTTTTTATAAAAAAGCGATATTGGTCACCGCGATAGTAGGCTTCCCTATATTCTAAAGGATAAGCATCTTTATACATGATAGAAGTTACTTGGAAAATGGGCCAACCTTCTTCAATTTGCATTGTAGTTGCAAGTTCCTTATTTGCTGTATGAGCTTCAAATGTTTGTTCTAAGTGAGTCGGCTGATATGTATTTGTTAACTGATAGAGATCCAATGTTGAAAAAGGTTTACCTTGTGTTTCCATTGCTTGTGCATTTGGCATGATGGTTTGACCGACAGGTATAGAAAAATAACTATTATAATAGACCATTGGTTGCTCATCACCGTATCCGATGAGTTGAAGATTACTTACATAATCGGTCGGTTGAAGATTAAGTATTTTAGCCATTTGGACAGAACTGAGTACTTGTTTGTTTGCTAATATTTTGGTTGAAGCAATAACCCCTTGTTGCTCTAACATTTGTTGAAAACTATTGATTTGCTCTAAAGGTTGTTGTAACTTGGTTTTTCGTGAAATAAAAGTGCCCACTCCATGTGTTCTATAAAGAATACCTTGGTCTTCCAATTGTTTAATAGCTTGACGAATGGTAATGCGGCTTACAGCAAAAAGTTCGCAAAGTTCCCTTTCGGAAGGGAGTTTTTTACCGGCCTGCCAAGTTTCTTCATTTACTTTTTCCTGAATAAGCTGTGCAACTTGTTCGTAGAGTGGTGTAGAACTATGACGATTAAGCATTTTTAACACCTTCCTGATCCAACTTAGTTTATGTGATTATAACATCTAAAGGGAAATAACTACCATATTTTAATAAGATTTAGAAACTTCTGAATACTTGTTGAAAAATTGAAAATACCTGCTATAATATCAAATAAATTGATATAACCACTTATGACAAATTGGGGAGAGAGGGATGTTAATGCCTGCTGCTTTATGGATACTATTAGCATTATTAGTCTTTGTAGCTGTATTTTTCGTTGTTTTCAAGCGACCTATGTATGAAATAATGGCTCTTACCTTTGTTTTTATCATTGCGATTACAGGACAGTGGAATAAGTTTTTAGAGTATTTATTGTACCCTTCCACAAGTAGTTTATTTTATGTGATTTTTGCCTTTATGGTTATTGCTGTACTTTTCGATGCAACAAATGTTGTTAATAGAATTGTGCAGATTATGATTTCCTTAGTTGGGAGATTTAGAGGAGGAGCAGGCTATGTTGCCTTATTAGGGAGTACATTTATGGCATCATTGTCGGGGACAGGTCCAGGTAATGTTGCAACAACCGGTGTGTTTACGATTCCAATGATGAAAAGGACAGGGTTTCCTCCGCATTTTGCAGCAACAACAGAGATGTCAGCAAGTATGTTAGGTAATATTATCCCTCCAGCTGGAATTATTGTATTGACATATGGTGTGCTTGAAAAAGTTTCGCCTGGTAGTATCACATTAAGTGGATGGATGGTGGCAGCATATAGTATTGGTGTTTGGTTCTTCGTCCAAAGATGGTTAACGTTGTATGTGCTTTGTCGCGTTTATAAAGTACAGCCGATTCCTGCTACAGAAATTCCTTCATTCAGTAAAAGTTTAAAGTCAGGTTGGGCTACTTTATTTATTCCAATCATCATATTCCTCCCCCTTTTCTTAGATGCACAGGCAAAAGATTGGTTATTAGGTAGAATTGGGGAAAGTGGTAGTGGGGCCTATTCTAGTTCCGTATTAATGTTTACCCCTGGTTTAGCTGGAGCTTATGCTGTTTTTATCGGTAGAAAGTCGTTTGCTAAAAGAAAAGAATTTCTATCAAAAATGTTTTCAACTTTTTCAGGCTCACTTCAACAAGTAGTACCTATTGCGGTTACCATTTATTTTGCTTATGCTACTTCACAGGCTTTCTCTGGAATTGGTGCAGAAAAAGCAATTGAAGAATGGTTTGTCTCATTAGGTTTAAACATTACGCTCCTTATTATTATTATTCCAATATTCTTTATGGTTCTTGGAATGGTGTTACCTGGAACTGCGCAAGTAGCTATTCTTGGTGGTGCCGTAATTGCAGCCGCCAGTGCACTTGGAGGCGACCCTATTCTATTTGCAGCATTATTACCAGCTATGACAGGTGCGCTTGAGGGAATGACTCCTCCACTCGCATTAGGCATGTATGTGGCGATGGGGATAGCAAACTCTGATTTTACAAAAACGGTCAAACTCTCAGTAATATGGGTTATTCTTCATTTAATATTGTGTATGATCTTACTAACTGGCATACTACCAATCTTAGGGTTATAGGGGTGTTGATATGAGTCTATTTAAAAAGATATATGGAATGATTGCATTGATTACATTAACTTTGGGGTTCATTGTGGCAATCCTTTTTCTAATAGCTATTGTTATGGGTGGGAATCAGGGAGAATTAATAGCCAGTTTTGCTGGTGAAGTTATGAATTGGTGCATTAAGTTAGCGGCGATTGCAGTATTGTTCGGCATTATTGATATATATATACGAAAAGAACACTCATTAACGATGAAGAGTGAGGGGAAGAAGGAGGAGGAAAAGTTATATATGTAAGGTTTGATATGAAGCCTATAAGCAGAGCCAACAAACCATATGAGATTTTGTCTTTCTTACCTTGATAGTATAGTAGGAAAGGAACGTTCAATAATATTTTACAAGAGGCTGCCAACCAGCAGCCTCTTTCATTTTATTCTCCGCAACTGGTATTGTGATGTTTAGATGTTTACCGTAATTCTCTTTACAACTATCACTTTTTTTATTGCTGAAGCTGCGCTTAGTTGTATAAGTGATTAGTTATATAAAATGGGAGCTGTATTTGACAAATTTTTTCCTTATTTCCCGAGAAATGATTAATGATGTCGTAATTTGTTTAGAAGTTATTGTCTATTTAGAACATAATATGAGAAATAGTACTTGAAAAGAAGTCATATTGATAGTCCAAAAAATTCTTTAAAGCCAGATTTTCCCTCGCTAGTTATAACAATTTCCCTCGAGTTTTCTCTAGATTCTAACCACCCCAATTCGATATATCTTTCAAATAGACCATTCCCTAAAGCGCCGCCTAAATGGTGTGTACGTTCACTCCAGTCCAGACAAGCATGGCAGAAGGAGCGGCGTTTTCTAGATAGAGCAATTAAATCTATTCCTAATTCTTTGAAAAAGTGCTCGCCTTTTGTTGTTATGATGAACCTCTTATTGGATTTCTCAATATATCCTTCTTCTTGCATGATATTGGTTAAATTCACACTCAGACGTCCGGCTAAATGGTCGTAACAAGTTCGGGCGTTTTCTAATCTTTTTAGTTGGCTTGATTGTTTTAAAGAGCGAACTTCAGGTGGAGGGGAGATGGACATAAATATTTCTAGTATGTTGGCCACTTCCTCGTTTGCTAAGCGGAAATAGCGAAATCGGCCATTTTTTTCACTGATTACGAGATTGTTTTCTACTAGTTTGGCAAGATGAAAGCTGGCTGTCTGGGGTTTAATGGTGGCCATATAAGCTAGTTCGCTTGCTGTATGGAATTTTCCATCCATTAAAGCTGCCAGTATAGTGGCTCTAGATTTTTCAGCAAGTAGCGCTGTTAGTGCCGTAAGATTCGGATGTATACTCATTTTTTTACACCTCTGTAATCCATACTTCGATAATTATCGTATGATATAGGTTTTATAATAATACGAAGAAAACCTATTTACAAGGTAGGTGGGAGTATTTATTGGGAGGATAGTATACATGAAGAAATTCAACTTTTTTACTTTAATTATGTTGACTACAGCACTAATGGGTTCGTCTTTTGCGATAGGGAAAATAGGGCTAGGTTACTCATCCCCTTTGTTATTGGCAGGTTTACGTTTTTTTCTAGCTGGTTTAATCATGATGGTGATTGTGTTGATACAGAAGAGGGAGCACCCTAGTAGCATGAAAAATTGGGGGAGAGTGCTATTAATAGGTTCTTTTCAAACAGCTGGGGTGATGGGATGCATATTTATCAGTTTAAGAACGATAACAGCAAGTGAATCTTCTATTTTAACTTTTATGAACCCGCTATTAGTCATCATTTTTGGCACTATTTTATTGGGTCACCGTTATAAATGGTATCAGTGGAGTGGTGTTGTCTTAGGTTTCGTAGGCGTAGGAATTACATTAGGGGGCATTAATGATTTTAGGATTGGTCTAGTGTTTGGCGCTTTTTCTGCTGTTTTTTGGGCTATTTCTACTTTATTAGTTAATCGCTGGAGTGAGCGTTTCGATACATGGGTGCTTTCTGCTTATCAGATGTTGTTTGGTGGCGGCATTCTCTTATTTTTTAGTAGCGTATTTGAAGAACCATTCTTTCATGTGACGAAGCATTCAGTGCTTATTTTGTTATGGCTAAGTATCATGTCCTCTATTGTGCAATTTGCGGTTTGGTATTTCCTTTTACAAAAAGGCAATCCAGGGAGGACGAGTTCCTATTTATTTTTAGCTCCATTCTTTGGTGTTTTGACTGGATACGTCTTGCTTGATGAACCTATTTCTTTTTCACTTTTAGTTGGGGGTTCATTTATTTTATTAGGCATCTATCTGGTAAATAATAGCTTCAAAAAAGAAGTTGTAGGCGAGACTCCTTTCGTACAAAATAAAACAAAAAGTGGATAATAGATAAACAAAGAGGTCGCCATCCTGAGGCGACCTTTATTCACTCATTCTCTGCAACTATACCCTGAAATATCACTACTACCAAATGCACCATACCGGCCAGATGGCCAAAATACGCCTTGTGTTTGCCCGTTTGCGTCGTGCCCTGTAATATGCATTAATAGTATTTGCCCGTCTGTTAATTGGATGATGCTCCATTTGTTTACACAGGCGGAACCTTTGCTTTGTAGAATGTTTTTGGCGGTTTGTGGATTTTTTAGTAGAGAGTGATATTTGTTGACGGTATAGTGTGATGGTGGTGCGGGTAAGGCAGGTGCTGTTGATCCTTCCTCACCAGCGTTTTCACCCGATTGTCCGTTGCCATTTGTCCCACTATTGCCTTCTGATTGCCCGTTTTGTCCGTTTGACTCGTTCGGTTGCGGGATAAGTTCGGTTAGGTCCTCTAAGCTCGGCATACCGCCATTTGATCCAGACCCTCCCTGTCCAGGGAGGATGTCTTGTAAGTTTGGTAAACCTCCACCATTACTGTTGGATCCGTTTTGTCCTGGTAATAATTCTTGTAAGTTTGGCATGCCGCTTCCATTTCCATTTTGTCCTGGTAGGAAATCAGCTGGATTGGGTATACTACCACCATTATTTTGTCCGGGCATAAAGTCCCCTAAGTTTGGCATACCGCCGCCGTTATTTGGTGAGCCTTGGCCAGGCATGAAATCATCTAAGTTTGGTGCACCTCCTGATGGGGGCCCATCTCCTCCTGTAAAGCCGCCAGCGCCAGGAAATCCTCCCGGTAAGCCGCGAACGTTATGGTTATAGCTCTGAGGTTGATAATAAGGTTGTGGCCCGAATGGACCGTAATAATAATACATACTGTGCCTCCTCATGCAAATCTCCGTATAGTGTCTTCATAATTTATGATGAAATCACCCAATTGTGCTTCGCCAAATAAAAAATTTTTTTCTATTATAGTCATACAAATCATATATTTTCCTTGGATGGTATTCTTTTGAGCATTTATTTTATACAAAGGATGCGTTATTCGTGGATAGAAGTTTAAAAACGGGGTGGTAATAGCGAAAACCACTTTATATTCTGAGTAACGGATTCTTCAAAAAGAAAATAAGGTCCCAATAGGAGAGAAAAATGGGAGGCAAGTAAAAAACACGACCAGCCCTTAATGTTAAAGGGATAGTCGCTTTTTGCATCTCATTGACAATAAGGGTGCCACGGCATATATGCACACCAAGGTGGTTTTCCACCAGGTGTTCCGCCGCCTGGATTAGGCATCCCGCCACCGCCGCCAGGTGCACCGCCTCCCGGTTGTCCGGTTGGTCCTCCAGGTGTTCCGCCACCGCCGCCTGCACCACCGGTAACTTCAGGTGGTGGGGTAAATCCTAGTGGTGTTAACCCAGTTAGTTCTGCCTGATTAATCCTCATAAATTCTGGCACATGACTACCAGGGCGATAGACATTTAGCGTCACCACTCCTGTACTAATACCTAATAATTGAGCAACAACCCATCCAAGCCCGGTGATGTGCACTCGAATATATTGATTTTTAAATTGATTAAGATTCTGAATGGCTTCCTCTGGTGACCAAAGAGTGGGTTGTGTTCTATACACATGATAATAATTATATGGATACATACCTAATCTCTCCATTCCATTTTTCTTCAACATAGTGTATGCCTAGATAGCTAGCATGGTGAAGGGAGATTTTGCAAGGTTAAATTATCAGAAAACATTGACAAATAAAACAAGTCAGCTTAAACTTATGATTTATAAAGTTATAATATTATAATCTGAGGAGTATACATATATGGAAATTAATAAAGATTCACATCTCCCATTATATCGCCAAGTGGAGCAGGTGTTGGAGTATAAAATAAGTTCAGGTCAGTGGGATGAAGGTTTTCAATTGCCCACTGAACAGGAGTTGGCTACATTATTTAATATTAGTACGATAACAGTAAAGAGGGCAATTATTGAGCTGGTCAATAAAGGCTTTTTGATGAGACAACGAGGGAAAGGGACATTTGTTTTAGGAAAAAGAAAAGAACAAGATATTAATCAATTAATCTCGTTAACAACTGACCAATCGGAGTCGCACCCCCATGAGTTGTTACACTTTGCTATAGAGATTGCTTCTAGTGAAATGGTTGAGAAGATGAAGTTGAATCATGGCGATCAGGTGGTAAGAATTGAACGTTTAAAGCTTGTTGATGGTGAACCGATATCACTGGAATATACATATTTACCATATGTTCATTGTCATGGAATAACAAGTGAAGATATTAATAATGATTTAATTTACAACATGTTACGCCATAAGTTTCATATCAATTTAGGAAAAGCTAAGCTTTTTATAAAGCCTTATATAGCTACAGGTAAACAAGCAGAGGTATTAGGTATTTCTGAGAATACAGCCGTATTTGAGTGGGAACGATTTACATACTCTAAGGAAAAGGAAATCGTGGAATACTCAATGTTTTATGTGAGACCGGACAAAGAAACTTATTTTACAGAAGTTGATTTTAATTAATGGAGAGAGACGTTTGCTTGTTTCTTCTCCTTTACCCTATTAAAGTTATAATATCATATTATTATATTTTTATTATTAAATTACTGAATATTTAAAATTAAAAATCTATTATAGGTAATTAGGCAATCTAATTATAAATGAAGTCAATCTAATGATGGGGGTATGGAAGTGATGAAGAAATGGATGGTTATCGTAATCGTTGGACTGTTACTTTTGGTTGCAGGATGTGGTGGTTCGACTGAGTCAAGTGGTGAGGAGAAACAACAGACACTTGTATTAGCTGCATATGGTGGTAGCTATGAACAAAAGATGAAGGAAGTGTTGATTCCTAAATTTGAAAAGGAAAATAATGTGAAAGTGACTTACATTACAGGTAGCTCTGTTGATACGCTATCCAAAATTCAGGCACAAAAGGATAATCCACAAATTGATGTTGTTTTTCTTGATGATGGACCACAGGCACAAGCAAAATCATTCGGGTTATTAGCTCCTTTAGATGAAGAGATCGTTACGAATTTAGCTCATTTATATGATATTGCTAAGGACAAAGATAATATTGGGGTTGGATTTGGATTTATTACTACAGGTCTTGCATATAACAAAAAGTATTTTGATGAAAATGGCTGGGAACCCCCAACTTCATGGAATGATTTAGCTGATCCTAAGTATAAAGGCAAGCTAGTATTGCCTTCAATTGCGAATACTTATGGCGTTCACACATTATTAATGGCTTCACTTGCCAATGGCGGAAGTATAGAAGACATGGAGCCAGGTTTTGAGAAGATGAAAGAAATCGCGCAAAACACTATTACTTTTGACAAAACAGCCGATGTTTCTAATTACTTCTTACAAGGGCAAGCGGTAGCAAGTGCCTGGGGGAGTAGTCGTGTCCTAACATTACAAGATTCGGGTTTTCCAATTGAATATGTTACCCCGGAAGAAGGGGCGCCAGCCTTAATGGCAACTGTTAGTGTTGTGAAAGATGCCCCAAATCAAGAGTTAGCACAGAAGTTTGTTAATTTCGTTTTAGATGAGGATGCGCAGCAATTATTTGCAGCTGAGTTATTCGATGGCCCAGCTAATAAAGAAGTTGAGTTAGATGAAGAGGTAGCAAGTAAAGTCGTGTACGGCGAAGAAGAGATTGCTAAGCTCATTAAAGTTGATTGGGAAGTAGTGAATAGTAAGCGTGCTGAATGGACAGAGCGTGCGAATAAAGAAATTGAAGTATCACATTAAGGAGGTGAATCAATTATGGGTTACTTGCGGATAAACAATTTAGTGAAAACATTCAATCGTACAGAAGTAGTGAAGGATCTAACCTTAGAAATTAGTAAGGGGGAGTTAATTTCTTTTCTTGGTCCATCTGGATGTGGGAAAACAACGACATTAAATATGATTGCTGGCTTTCTGGATGTCGATGGAGGACGAATAGAGGTAGATGGACAAGCCGTTCATCTGCTTCCTGCTAACAAAAGAGAAATGGGGATGGTATTTCAAAATTATGCGTTATTCCCACATATGACTGTGTTTGACAATATTGCATATGGGCTCAAATTGAGAAAAGTATCAAAGGTAGAAGCAAAAAAAAGAGTGTTAGAAGCATTAGACATGGTTCGGTTAGCTGGCTATGAGAAAAGGTATCCAAAGGAATTATCAGGTGGGCAACAGCAACGGGTATCATTAGCGCGCGCATTAGTAATCAAGCCAAAAGTTTTGTTGCTTGATGAACCTTTAAGTAATCTGGATGCGAAGCTAAGACAAGAAATGCGTGAAGAGATAGTGGATATTCAAAAGCAAGTAGGTATCACGACTATTTTTGTTACACATGACCAAGAAGAGGCCTTAGCCATATCTGATCGGATTGCCGTGATGTATGAAGGGCGAATTGAACAAGTCGATGATCCAATAACCATCTATAATCAACCTAAAACGGACTTTGTCTCTCAATTTATTGGAGAAGTCAATAAAATACAAGGCGTAGTAGTAGGCGGGGAGAATGGGAATGAAAGTAGAGTTAATTTCTACGGAGATGAACAGTTACTTCCTTTCCAACTCCGAACGAATGAGAAACTTGATTTTTTTGTTCGACCAGAAAAGATTGTCATCACTCAAAAACATGAGGGAGAGGGATTTCAATCGATCGTAATGAAGAAAATGTTCTTAGGTGCTAAAACAAGGTATTTCCTTAAAGTAGAAGATAAAGATTTAATTGCAGACATTCCGAATACAGCTTTAAATCCACACTCAATTATAGAAGGCAGTAAAGTGCAAACCTTCTGGCAAGCAGAGGATATCCTGCCTTCTAGGAATGTGAGGTGAGGAAATGGAGTTAAATACACGCGTAGATAATGAAATCGTCCTTATGCAAAAGAAAAAGAACTTTAAAAAACGGAGAGATACATGGTTGCTGCTCATTCCTACACTAGCTATCTTTCTTTTCTTTTTCTTGCTTCCTTTGTTCTTTTTATTTGTTACTAGCTTTAAAACGTTTGATGCTGGTACCGGGATTGGCAATCAGTGGACGCTAGCGAATTATATTCAATTTTTGTCTGATCCTTTTTATATAAGTGTGCTTTGGCGAACAATAAAAATTGGTTTGATTACGACAATCATTACAATTATTATTTCTTATCCTGTTGCCTACCAAATAACGAAGGCCAAGCCTCGGATGAAAAATTATTTAACATTGCTGGTTCTGTCTCCTTTGTTAATTAGTATGGTTATTCGTTGTTATGGTTGGGTCATCTTACTATCGAATAATGGGGTGATTAATCAAACCCTAATGACAACGGGATTGATTAATGAACCGGCTCCCTTACTTTATAGTGAATTTAGTGTAATTGTCGGAATGGTACATGTGCTGTTTCCTTATATGGTGTTAAGTATTATGGGGGCTTTAGAGAGAATTGATCCTTCTATTATTCGCGCTTCAAAAAACTTAGGGGCAAGTAACTTGAGAACGTTTGTGTCGATTGTATTGCCATTAACTTTACCCGGCATTTTCGCAGGCTCGGTAATGGTCTTTAGTTTAAGCGTTAGTTCCTTCGTTACTCCATCTATTCTAGGGGGACCACAAGTGAAAGTGATGTCCTATATTACTTATGAACAGGTAGCTGTCATGATGAACTGGCCTTATGGTGGGGCGATTGGCTTCTTATTGATCTTAGTTGCTACCATCACCATCCTTATATACAGTAAAGTCCTTAGCAAATCGGAAAAAGGGGTGGCGATCCAATGAAGAAAAAGTTACCGAGCATATTACTAAGTCTTTCTTGTTTAATAGTGTATTTATTCTTATTGGCACCCATTGTCGTCGTTTTATTATCATCTTTAACCACGACAGAATATATCGTTTTTCCACCTGAAGGCGTTACTTTGAGATGGTATATAGAGCTAATCGAACATCCGGAATTTATCGATTCCTTCATCTTAAGTATCAGTGTAGCTTTTGGCACAGCAATCATTGCAACAATCATTGGTACCATGTCTGCTTTAGCAGTTGTTCGAAGGGAGTTTAAGGGGAAAAATGCGATTGTACAGTTAATTGGTTCACCCTTACTTATACCTTCAGTTGTCTTTGGTGTGGCGCTATTACAATTTTACTCATGGATTGGACTAGCAACAAGCCCACTGTCATTAATCCTTGGACATATTATATTAACTGTTCCATTTGTAATGAGATTAGTTGTTGCTAGTTTAGTAGGGTTTGACCGAGTGATTGAACAGGCTGCAATGAATCTAGGCGCCAGTTCTATTCGAGTGTTTTTTGAAATCACTTTACCGGTGATTAAGTCCGGGGTTATTGCGGGAGCCATCTTTGCATTCATTACATCGTTTGACGACTTAACCGTAGCCCTCTTTATCGTAAGTACGGATGTAGTGACATTACCGGTACGAATCTATACGTATATGCAATATCAATATGATCCCATTATCGCCTCGGTGTCTAGCATCATGATCATTATGACGGTCGTTCTAATGATTATAATTGAGCGGGTGATGGGAGTAGGGAAAATATTCTCTTCTAAAAATTAGAGAGGTGAAAGTCGTGCATATAAAAGAGCATCCAATATTAGGTGAGCAATTGAACAAACCCATTACTATTTATTTAAATGAGCAACCTCTTGAAGCCTATGATAATCAATCGATTGCTGGTGCATTAATGGCCAATAATGTGAAGAAGCTAGGGCAAAGTAGGAAGCTCGTTCAAGCAAGGGGAATGTTTTGTTCAAAGGGTAGATGTTGTAGTTGTTATATGACTGTGGACGGAGAAGATCACGTGAAAACCTGTATGAGGAAAGTAAGAGATGGGATGAAAATAAGTGAAGGGCTAGAAGACCCCGAATTAAGGAGAGATATTGATGAAGGCTGACGTATTAATTATTGGAGCTGGTCCCGCCGGTTTAACTGCAGCCTATGAAGTAGCCAAGACAGGTCTATGTGTTCTAATCATCGATGAACATCAACAAGCAGGCGGGCAATTATGGCAACAAAGCCAAATGTTAGCTTTACCCGATACATTCCCAAACATGAGAGGTTTTGAGCTTGCTCAATTTTTAGTGGAACGGTTAGAAGGACTAGCAGTGGAGTGGTTGTTAGGTCATCGTGTCATTGGTGTATATGAAGATGGACAGATTGGTGTGACAAATGATAAAGATGTTTTCCCAGTATTTGCTGAAAAAATCATCATCGCAACAGGGGCAGCTGAAAATGCGATACCTTTTCCTAAATGGACCTTACCAGGTGTGATGACGATAGGAGCAGCACAAAGTGTAGTGAATCGGGATCGAGTAAAACCAGGTTCTTCAGCAGTGATTTATGGTGATAACTCCTTTGCCAGCGATGTTTGTGAACTTCTGCTTAGTGTAGAAGTAAATATCGTCGCTATAGTAAAACAAAACAAACAGTTAGGAAACTCCACTTTCGGGGATATGAATATACCGTTGTATGAAAATAGCTCAATTATTGAGGCTAGAGGTAATGGGAAGCTAGAAGAAATTGACATACAAACTCCTCATGGGATGATCACCTTAAAGCCTGACATCGTTCTAATAGATGGGGGACAATCTCCTATATTAGATATCGTGTATCAATTGGACTGTGCTCTTAGATATCAAGCAGAACTCGGGGGCTGGCTTCCTGTTTACAATCATCAACTTCAAACAAGTAAGGATTATGTATATGTCACAGGAAATGCAGCTGGAGTCAGTAATCATTCCGCTCTTATTCTAACGGGAATGTTAGCGGCTGCTAGCGTGTGTGAAGCGCTTCAATCATTACCGCCAGAAGAAACTGAAGGAGTAAGGAATTCGCTATATAGTAAGTTAGAGAATGAAGAAGAAAGCGATACATTTTCAGCAAGAAAAGAGCATATTAAACAATTTTCCACACCACAATTAAAAGATCAATTTATTTCTTAGATTATTAAAATTGAAGATAAGAAGGGGATTGAATGGATAAGTCAGTAATTGTCTGCAGATGTGAAGAAATAAGCTATGAAGAAATAGAAGAAGTAATCACTCAGGGCGGAAGAACATTCGATGATATTAAAAGAATAACCCGTTGTGGAATGGGTGCATGTCAGTCAAAAATATGCAGTAAATTAGTAGCTGAAGTGATACACAAGCAAACAGGGTTGTCGATGGAACAAATTTATCCACCTCGTTTTCGGATGCCAATTTCGCCTGTCAGTTTGGAGGCATTAGCGACAGATAGCCAACAGTTTTCTACAGTCAAGTCTGTACTTGATGAAATAGAGCTGACAGATGGGAAGGTGAAGTGATGAACACTCAATTCGATACAATTGTGATAGGTGGAGGAGTCGTGGGTAGCGGGATTGCCTATCATCTTTCAGAAAGAAGCCAAGAAAGTATATTAGTCATTGATCGAAAATACCCTTTAGCAGGTACTTCTGGCTCTACTCAGGCATGGGTATGGGTGCATAATAAAACACCTTCATGGTATGCAGAATTGAATTATTATAGTGCTGAGTTATATCCTTATCTATCGAAAAAAATTGGTGATGTCGAATATAAACGAACAGGCGGACTATCACCATTTTTTCATGAAAAGGATAGAGTGAAGGCAATGAAACTAGCAGAAGCATATAAAGAAATTGGCATAGATATTAAAGTATTATCAAAAGAAGAGGTATTGGAAAAAGAGCCATTCATGAATCCGGATGTCGAAGGAGCCACCTATAGCTCCATAGATGGAAATGTAAATCCTTTTCGACTCATAGATATGTATATGAGAGCAGCTAAAAGAAAAGGAGTGCAATACTCAACGTATAACCCTGTTCATGACCTTCAGAAAATCAATGGTGGGTTTATCGTAGCTACAACGAAGGACACTTATCGATGTAAAAGGCTTATTCTAGCTGGGGGAACATGGTCCAGAGAGTTGGGGAAAATGATTGATGTTCATATTCCAATGAATCAAGTAAGAGGACAAATTTTAGTTTCCGAACCGCTTAAACCTTTTCTGAATCATACAGTGAGCGGTCTTAGACAAGCAAATAATGGTGAGGTTTTGATGGGGTATTCCATGGAAAATAAAGGGTTTAATCGCTCCACCACACTTAATGTAATGCAAGAAACAGCCAATATGGCCATCCGTTATGTGCCAGCCATTAAAAAAGCAAAAATTGTTCGTGCTTTCTCTGGCATACGTGCCATGCCGGAAGATGGATTTCCTATCATTGGTGCCGTGCCTAATATTGAGAACTTATATGTAGCAGCTACCCACAGTGGTGTAACCCTATCACCGCTTATAGGCACATTAATTACGGAGTTAATAATTGATAAGGAAACCTCAATTCCGATTGAGAGGTATGGGATTAGTCGGTTTGCCTGAAGAGAAGAAACGGAACAACAACGGTTATTTTTGTCGCAATTAAAGTTGTGATTACCATATTTTTTCCTGATTCCCTAAGGCGTTTTTCCTTTTTGCACATGATGTGTGAAATATATTTAATTTCTTGCTTCTTATCTTACGGAAAATAATTGTTTCTAGTCGAATGCTTATCTTATTTCCCGGAAAATGATTGGAAATGTAGAATTTTGTTGAAGAGAGGAGGGAGACTCTCAAAGTAGCTTTGAAGGAGTTTATGAGTACGCGACTAAATAGGGGGGGTGTGATTGAGGTAGTCGCGCATATCGCAATATTCCTCTTAAAATATAATGAAACAATTCTTAATCATTGGATTTTCTTACGTAATATTTCCCCGGGGAAGGCTGTGAGAAAAGTAACCACGTTTCTCTAGCTAATCCATAGCCACTATCAGGTTCTAATTGTAGGGAGTCAGCGTTCGCGAAGCTGAGACCTGGGAACAATTAACGGTTATTTTTAAATATTGTTTATTTCCTTAATCAAATGTGGTGAGATAGTAAATCAATCTTGCCACATGGTATTTCAAAATGTCCCTTTTCTCTCTTGATCGTTATAATATTAGCCATCTTCTGTACCCCATTTTTATTCTTTCCCGGAAGGAGTCAAAATTTCCCTACTTCTCCAATCATATTATGGTGAATTTTCGGCTGAATGATCGCGTACTCCCCTTTAGACGACTAGTATGTCTCACAGCTTTCATCAAGATGAAAAAACAGTTCATTCCTTATAATTTCCTTCAATACAATAAAGTATCAGTTTTATACACCGGGATAAAATGAATGGCCACTCGTTGAGGCGTAAATAATAAAAGGATGAGTTTAACCAAGATTTGCTCCCTTTTCGTTTGCTTTTTCCTCTTTTTCGTTCATTATGAAGGTACCACTTCTAGAAATCCGTCATAATAAATAGGTTCAGAAGGAGAAGAGTGTATATGTCATTAATTTTTGAAGGTTTTGGGAAGGTCGCTGGCAATACAGTTGTCTTGCCTTCTATACAATTGACCATTGAAAAAAAAGATGTGGTTGCGATTCAAGCAGACATGGAGTATATGCATGCATTTTTATCCTTAATGGAGGAAGATAGAAGTTATATGACAAATGAAATCCGTCTCTCAGACAGTGTTCTCCGTGGGGCGGAGGATTTATTCTTTTACCGGACGAATATGGGCGAATATAAACGTTTAACCCCCGAGCAAACGATTCGTTTTTGGTGTAACTTGTATGGTGTAAGAGTAGATATAGAGAGGATTTTAGCGCTTGCTGAATTAAATGAAGTCCGTAATAAGAAAAACAAAGGACTAACATTCTCAGAGAAAAAACGATTACAATTTGCACGCAGTTTGATTCAACCTACGACCATTTATATTTTTCAAGAACCTACTTATCACATTGATCTCCAATCGAAGCAGGTATTGAATCGTATTCTTAATGAATTGTTGAAAAAGGATAGTTTCATTATTATTCTTACATCCTCTTTAGAAGAGAGCATTCGTTTAGGGACAAAAGTATTCCGATTGACAGATAGAGGACTACAGCGGCTTGAATATAAAGAGGAAGCTGAAGAAGAAGTTGAGGAAAAGGAAGCTAGTGGCACAGAGGACGAAACGATTTACCAACAAAGATTCGAGAAAATATCAGCTAAATCAGACGATAAATTTATTCTATTTGATCCATTAGAGATTGATTTTGTGGAAACGCGAGATAGACAAACTATTCTCCATGTGAATAATGAAGAGTTTATATCAACTGTTTCAATGAAGGACATTGAAACGAGATTACATATTTACGGTTTTTTTCGCTGTCATCGCTCCTACTTAGTTAATTTGCAGCGTGTTAGGGAAGTTGTGGTATGGAGTAAGAATAGTTATAGCCTCACATTGGAAAATGAAAAGACGGTTCCTTTATCCAAATCACGATATGGGGAGTTAAAAGAACTGTTGAACTGGTAAAAGGGGTGATTCGCATGAATGTACAGCAAATTAAGGTTTTAATGATAAGGGAACTAAAAGATTTGCGCTTTAATGGGCAAGTATTATTACTCTTTTTCACTGCCTTCGCGATGATTTTTTTCATTTATGTATTAAATAATTTGACCATCACCTTTTCAAATGAACAGATTACCTTTTTCAAAGGCATGACTTCACTACTTAGTTTTATTAGTATATTGGTGACAATGTATACACAAGGGAACTTAATGGTTGAAGAAAAAGAGCAGGGGACAGGCATATTATATCGTTTGATGAAGATAAGGCGAATAAATATTTTCTTAGCTAAATCCATCGTTACCTATAGTATGTCTTATCTTTTGTTCACTATTGGTATGATTATTTATGGCTATAGTTTAGCGCAAATACTGATGGCCAGTATATTTACCATCCCAATTTTCAGTATGTGGCTTTTAATAGGGACTGCTATCGCTGAATATGCAAAAAATACAATCGATGTAAGTTTATATGGATGGCCAATTATGATTGTTTATTTCTTAATAGAAGGATTTGTTTATTCTTCGCTCCTGAATAAGTTAACGATTCTTTTTCCCAATTATCATATCGAACGTGGTCTTACTCTGATTGAAAATGATGACTTTACCTCTGTATTGAAGTTTATGATTGTGCCATTCATTTGGGGTGGCATTGCTTTGCTATTCCTCATAAAGAAAAGGGAAAAAAAGGCCTCCATTGAGGCATAAATCGTCTCCACTCGGAATGAATTTCCCTCCTTTCGTGCAGAAGTTGCTGATATAGAAGGGATTATCCTTCATACTAAAAGTAGGCAAACATGAGAGGGGAGAAATGATGCAAGACATACAAGAATTCTATTTGAATTTAATGCCGGCACTAGAAGATAATTTATTTCTACAGTTACTAAGTATTTTTGTTTTATCGCTCATCCCATTTTTTGAATCATACGGTGCCATTCCATTTGGGTTTCTTTTAGGATTTCCTGGAATCCCTGTTATTTTAGTAGCGATACTAGGGAACTGGGTTTCAGTCATGGCTTTTATCTGGGTGATCAATGCGCTAAGGTCAAAATTGATGAAAGGAAAGAAAAAGGAGAAAGAACCAAGTAAACGCATGATGAAAGCAAAGAAATATTTTGAAAAATATGGTGTACCTGGCGTTTCTTTAGCAGGTCTTCTATGGGGATTTCATATTTCGGCAGCAATCGGCTTAGCAGGAGGAGCAAAGAAAAGCTATGTCAGTTTATGGGCAACCATTGCTATCATAGCACAGGCACTTGTTATTGGAATTTTAATCATGTCTGGTATAAATTTGTTCTCCTAAAATGAAATACTTCCACTTACTATTACAAATACTTTTATCAGTATGCTTTGTATTATGGTCAATCATCTTACTAAATACGATGATAATGAATTTTTGTAAGGAGTGTTGATGTGTTTAAAAAAAGAGAGACCCGTTTTGTAGAAATATTGAAAGAAAGTTACTCATCAGGGCTGCTTTCTATCCTCGTTGATCGTGAAACCGGGGTCCATTATGTTCATACATGGGCAAGTACAGGCGGAAGTGGACTTACACCGTTGTTAGATGAAAACGGGAAGGTTGTTGTAAAGAAACTAGAGTAATCTCTTATGCGAAAAAGAGTTAGAAACAGTCGTTTCTAACTCTTTCATTTAAATATTTATTTCCATTTCTAATAGGGCACTACTGATGCTTTTTCCGTGAGCATCCCATGCGATGGAAGTCGTCACACCACCGAGAAGAGCATTTGTGCAAACGAAATTAAAAGCATGTAAGTTGGGGAGGTCATATCTGATTACTTCGCCCTTGATGATTGCTTGTAAATGGTCTTTCACTTTCTCACTTGTCACCTGTTCGGCGATAGAAGCGTAATCTTTTTCGTTATAGGGGATGAGGGAGAAGTTCAGTGTATCCCCTTTATCCCCTGTTCGACTATGTGCAATGTGCAATAATTTAACTGTTGCCATCTTATCACTCCATTATTTCAGTATGAATTGTAATTGCTGAGCGATCAATAAAGGTAGAAACGATTCCTATCACTTCTTCTGTTTTTTTTCGTGCCCCGCCCCCTCCAGCAGGTCCGTTTGTATAGAGTGCTTCAACTTCATGTCCAATCATTTTGGCTGTCTGCTCTTCTTTACATAAAGCGGCAGCTCTCACAGTGACTTCGTAAGGTGTTGTGTGAGTATAAGTTGTATGATGAAGAGCCGTTAAGCCGATTAGGTCTGTTCGTAATTGAGGTACATTGGCACGTAATCTCTCGTTTATCACCCATTCTGCCAGTTTGGCGCGATTGACGGCAGTTGATCCGGCATAAGAAATCATACCTTCTCCAAGGTAACCTGCATGGTAACCGATAGATACTTTCAGTGTATCTGGTTTTCTTTTACCTGTAGCTCCCCAAACAAGCACTTCGTTTGGTTTTATTTCTTCCATTTGTGTTGTACTAAAATTCGCAATACAATCAGGGGTATAGTACTGACTTGGGTCATGCACCTCATAAAGTAATTGCTCTTTTACTGTTTGAGTATTGACGACACCACCACTATTAGGGAGTTTTGTAATTATCGCCTTGCCATCTTCAGCTACGATGGCGAAGGGGAATCCAAGATCTGCTAGGTTATTTACTTCTTTCAGGCCAGGGTCAGCAAAATATCCACCTGTCACTTGCCCTGCACATTCAAGTAAATGTCCAATTAAAGTCCCTTGCCCCATCAAGTCAAAGTCATTTTGATTCCATTGAAAGTGATGGACGAGTGGCGCTAAAAAAAGCGAAGGGTCAGCCACTCTACCTGTAATAATCACATCTACATCTGCTTCTAAAGCAGGTAAGATCGCTTCAATGCCAAGGTAGGCATTAGCCGAAACAATGGGTTCAAATGTCATTAAATTTTCTCCATTTTCTGTTTCGAATTGATGAAAGTTTAAATCGTTTAAGACATCGTCGCCTGAAACCGCTGCAACTTTACATGTAAGGTTTAAATCTCGAGCCATTTGTAAAATAGTTTTTGCTGCGGCAATTGGATTAGCCGCCCCCATATTTGTGATAAGTTTGACTCTATTTTTTAAAAGAGAAGGGAGTAGTGGGCGAACTCTGTCTTCGAGATATTCGTTATACCCTTTGTTGGCATCCTTCTGTTTCTGTTTTTGAGATAGCGCAATGGTTCGCTCTGCTAATCCTTCTAATACTAGGTAGTCAAGTTGTGCATTTTCTATTAAAGAGATGGCAGGATCAATACGGTCACCCGCAAATCCTGCTCCTGATCCAATTCGAAGCAAGTTGAACACTCCTTTTTATATATAATTAGATGGCAATTGCACCGGTAATAAGAGCAACAATTGTCATTACAATGGTTGTGCCAAAAGCCCAGATGAAAATAAATCGTTGATGATCAGCTAACTCTACTCTGGCTAATCCTAGTAGCAAAAAGGTAGCGGCAGTTAATGGACTGAGAGGGAATCCAGTTGTCATCTGCCCTAATATAGCTGCACGACCAATATTTTCAGCGGCTACCCCGTAGTTGGCGGCTGTTTCACTCAGAACTGGCAAAACACCGAAATAATAAGCATCTGGTGTAAAGACGAGGCTGAGAGGCATGCTTGTAACCGCAACTATTAGGCCCATAAAGGAACCCGTGCTCTCAGGAATAATAGATACAAGTGTATTGGCCATTGCTCCAATCATGCCTGTGCCTGAAAGAACACCAGTGAAGATACCTGCTGCAAAAATAATTGAAACTACTGTAACCATCCCTGTAGCCTGTTCGGTAATTCGTTCTTGCTGTTCTTTTGGGTTCGGATAATTCATAACTAATGCAAGGGCGAAGGCGACCATGAAAACAACTGGGAGAGGGAGCCATACCTTTACTAATGCAACAATGGTTAAAATAGTAAGAAGTAAGTTGAGCCAAAGAAGTTTAGGTCTTCTTGCCTTTTTTTCCTCTTCACTTAATTCCTGATTAAAATCATATTGAAAGTTCTGAATACCGATGCGATTCCTTTCCTTCTTACCAAAGTAATAACTAACAAATAGCACCCAAATAAGCCCAGCGATCATAGCGGGAATCAGGGGATTGAATAATGTTGCCGTATCTATACCAAGTGCGCTTGATGCGCGTGCAGTTGGACCACCCCATGGAACGATATTCATTGTCCCAGCACTAAGGGCCACCACACCTGCGAGCACAAGTCGGCTCATTCCTAAACGTTCGTATAAAGGAAGTAAAGCAGGAATCGTGATAAGGAATGTAGAAGCACCCGAGCCATCTAAATGTGTGACCATTCCAATAATGGCTGTACCGATGACAATTTTTAACGGATCCCCTTTTACAAGCTTTAATATTCTAGAAATAATGGGATCGAAAAGGCCTGCTTTACTCATGAGACCAAAGAAAAGAATGGCAAAAGCAAGCATAATCCCTGTTGGTGCAACTGAAGTGACCCCTTCAAGAATCATCGCGCCGAGACTGTTCAAGTCAGTTGTGAAAAGCCCAAAGAAAACGGGGACTAATATTAAAGCGACAATTACAGACACTTTTTTCGATAAAATTAAATAAAGAAAAATTGCGATGGTTAAGAACCCCATGATGGATAACAAATAAAAACCTCCTTAACTGTATTAAGCGCTTACATTTCGTTATGCATGATTTATGCCAAAAAATAAGCTTTGATAGGAAAGGGATTTTTTAAAATGATAAATTGTCATTTCTAAAGAATTAGAAACATGAAGGTCTAAGAAGTCCTTCTATACAGGTGATGGCTTAGTTTCTAGAAAATTAGAAATGAGATGATGATTTCTAATTCCTTAGAAAGCAGGCTTAAATATGATATTTAGTTAATTTGTTATATAAGGAAGCAAGTGATATACCTAAGATTTTTGCCGCTTTCTTTTTTCCTTTCACTGTCGTTCCTGTTTGATTAAGTACACTTTGTATGGCTGTTCTCTCTGTGTCATTTAGTATTTTTTCTAGTGGCTGGAGCGTTATTGATTGTTGTTGAGTTGCATTAAACGCTTTCTTTATTGTGTCAGGTAGATGTTCCTGGCGAATGACTTGATGATCACACATACTAATGGCGTATTGAATCGCGTTCTTCAGTTCTCTGATATTCCCTGGCCAATGGTAGTGTTGGAGGATAAATATGGTTTCTGGATCAAAAGTAATGTCTGCTTCATTTTTTAATAAAAAGGCGATGATTTCTGTAATATCATTTCTTCTTTCCCTAAGAGG
This sequence comes from Cytobacillus sp. FSL M8-0252, assembly GCF_038007345.1. Lineage (NCBI taxonomy): Bacteria > Bacillati > Bacillota > Bacilli > Caryophanales > Bacillaceae > Cytobacillus > Cytobacillus sp. FSL M8-0252. The sequence goes on along the minus strand of NZ_JBBOWZ010000001.1, from coordinate 4,305,678 downwards.
AGGTATGGTTAAATGAACCGTATTAATTCGATAAAAAAGATCTTCACGGAATCGTTCTTTTTCTACCATGCTTTGTAATTCTTTATTCGTTGCTGCAATTACTCGAACATCAACCGTTTGTTCCTCGAGACCACCAATTTTTCTAAAAGAGCCCTCTTGTAAGACCCGCAAAAGCTTGGCCTGAAGCTCAAATGACATATCACCGATTTCATCGAGAAATAGCGTGCCGTGATTGGCAAGCTCAAATAACCCAATCTTTCCGTCGCGGTTAGAGTCAGTAAAAGCTCCCTCCTCATAGCCAAAAAGCTCGCTTTCTAATAAGGAGCTTGGGATAGCAGCGCAATTAACTGGAACAAAGGGTGCTACACGTCTTTTACTTTCATTATGGATGGCCTGTGCGAAAAGCTCTTTGCCAGTACCAGATTCACCGGATAATAAAATATTCATATCTGTTTGTGCGGTTCTTTTGGCTTGTTCTATCGTCTGCTTTAATTGCACATCACTACCGATAATATTTGCAAAGGTGTATTTTGCCTGATGAATTCTACCAACGGCTCTCTCAAGCATAGTGACTCGTTTACGACTTTTTTTCAGCTCTTTATTTAACCGATAAACTTCAGGAATACTTTTACAAACAGAAACGGCACCAATGATTTTCCCTTGATCCCAAATGGGAGCCATATCAACAACATATTCCATTGTCATTTCTTTTCGGAATACACCTTCTCGTGCCAAGCCGTCTTTTAAAACAGTGGGCAGAAGTGCTCCTGGTCGTACCTCTTGTAATAGCTTTCCTACTATCTGTTCTGCACTGACACCTGTAATATGTGTATACTCCTCATTTATTAATTGCACCACACCAACGTGATCGATTACCAGAATCCCATCATGAATGGCCTCAATAATCCCTTCAAGCCAGCCAATCTTATTATTTTGTAATTGCATAATTCTCAACTCCTTAAAAAATACGGAATATTTAAATTATATGGCAATTGAAGAGTTTGTACTACCTACGAATCCAGTTGTTTAAAACACCATAGTAAATTCCCTGAGAATGAGATGAAGTGATATTTGCAGACTTAAAATAGCAACCTGTAAATGAGGGTACTATTTGAATAGTGATGGGGATGTCAGGTGAGAAAATACAAAGGTTTGTGATACTTATGGTAAGATTTCAACATACGGAAGTAAATTTTAAAAATTAGATTTAAGTGTTGGAGGATTAATTTATACATGAGTAAACTGCATTTTAAAGATATAGATGTTACAAATGAATACAACGTTAGAAATATAAAATTAAAGTCTGGACAAGAAAAGTTCATTGAAACCGTAGATGAATGTTTAAATGAAGCGAATGCCCATCGAGAGTGGCATCCAGTAGCTATATATTTGGATGAAGAAATGATCGGATTTGCTATGTACGGTTCTTTTGGTCCTAATAAAGAGACTTGGATTGATAGAATAATGATCGATGAAAACTATCAAGGCAAAGGCTATGGGAAAACTGCGATGAAGAAACTTATTGATATCGTGTCAAAAGAATATGGGGTAAACGTGATATATTTAAGTATCATTGATGAAAATAAAACGGCCTATCGCTTATACGAAAGTATTGGGTTCGAATGTATGAATGAAAGGGACCCTAATAATGGGGAACTCTTATTTAAGTACACAATTAAATGAGAGTAAATAAAATCTAAACCCTTTGCTTTAAATGTAGAACAACTTATTAAAGACACCAAAAAGCTATGAAATCCAAGCTTTTTGGTGTACTAAATATTTTGTTGTTTTAATTGATATTTTTTCTTTGTCCTCATAATAATGCCTATCTCGGTTGCTGTTTAAACCGACCATGAATATTATTCCACTTATACGTACCAGCTTCGCTAAATTCATACAGTTCCATTGATAAAGCAAAATAGCGTTGATTATATAGTTCCTTGAAGTGATCCTTCATCATAGTAAAGAGTTCGTCACATACAGATGCCTTTACCTGCTCACTTCGTCCGGAGCCGATTTTGAGTGTTGCATGAACGAAGGCATCGTCTGCCTGACCATCTGCAATATAATAGTCTTCTAGTTCAATGGCCCTTGAACGGATCCCACCTATTGGAAAAGTAGGCGATTTACTGATGAGGATTTTGTTCGCTTTCTCTAATAAGGCGGGAATATGTGCAGCGCTTTTGATGTTGCTCGTATATTCAATAATGAAATGTGGCATGAAAATCCTCCTTTTACTGATAGACAGGTTCGCTTATAATGGTGTTCTTGAGTCGGCCGATGCCTTCGATTTCAGTGATGACCGTGTCGCCCACTTTCGTATCGACTGAACCTTTTGGTGTCCCAGTGAGAATGATATCGTTTTTATTGAGTGTCATGAAACTGCTTAAATAGGCGATGAGCTTTGGAATACTAAAAATCATATCTTTCGTTGTTCCTTCTTGGACGACACTGTCATTTACATAGGTGCGTAAAGTGAGATTCATTGGATTTTTTATCTCATCTGCACTGACAAACCAGGGGCCGATGGGTGTCAATGTATCACGATTTTTCACACGTAGGTTCGGGCGATAGTAGTTTTCCAAATAATCGCGGATGGCGTAATCATTGGCCACAGTATATCCAGCGACATAGTTATAAGCATCCTTTTCTTGAATATTTTTACCAGATTGACCAATGACAACTGCTAATTCACATTCATAATGCATATAGGTAACATCGGCAGGGCGGAAAGTTTCCCCGTTATGACCGATAAGTGTATTAGGTCCTTTTAAAAAAACGAGGGGCTCTTTCGGTGCGTTAAAAGAAAGCTCTGCCGCATGATCGGCGTAGTTGAGTCCTAATGCAAAAATCGTTTGTGGCACAATTGGAGGGAGCCAAACAACATCATCCTCTGAAACGATGGCGCCCGTATCTAATTGTAGCTTACCGTACCATTCTATTGCCTCATGGATATTCCCTTTATAGGCGACACGTGCGGTTTTCATATCGTATTCTCCTTTACTTGTTGTTTTGTGATAACAACTTGGTTTTCAAGTGAGCCGATGCCAGCAATCGTTATTCTGACAATATCCCCATTACGAGCAAGTGGAGGGCTTTCTGGTACACCGACTAGTAATGTATCGCCTTCAAATAAGGTCATAAAGGAAGTAACCTCTGCGATTAGCTCAGCGACGGGGCGGATTAAGTTTCTAGTTGTTTGCTGTTGCTTTAACTCTCCGTTGATATGGACGGTAATGTCTAAGTCGTCAGGGTTCGCCACCTCTTTTTGATCAACAATCCATGGACCGATTGGGCAGAATCCATCTTGCGCTTTTTCTTTGATGGCAGGACGGTAAACACTGCTATGTGGAATACTGACATCATTAGCAATTGTGTAGCCCAAAATGTAATTTTGTACTTCATCTTTTGATACTTTGCTTGCTTTTTTACCGATGACTACTGCAAGGGCAGCGCCTATTTGTAAGGTATCTTCTTCTTTTGGCATAGGAATGCTCGCTTGATGGTAATTGATTGTATTGACTGGTTTGATATAAAGAATGGGTGCTTTCGGTAGTTGTTGGTAAGGGCTTTCATAAACAGCTGAACCAATTGCTTCTAACTCACCTTTGTAATTAAGTAATGTTCCGTAAATCGTTCCAGATACTGGAGGATGGACGACAAGCTGTTCAATTGGAGTTGTCTCTTCTCCTCGGGTTATTAGTTGTTTAGTAGAATCGACATAAACCTCTTGTAAAAAGAATTGTCCATTATATCTCATCATTGCTTTCATCAATGTGATCAACACTCCTTTAACAAAATAATGATTAAATCATAATTTATTATTTTAAATATTTCAAATAATGTAAAATGAATTGCATCCTTTTCTACAAAATATCCTAATGGGCCAAGTGGAATCACCCATTACGGTAAAATCTATCCTTTTTTATATTTGAAATCTCTGAAATTTGTCTTTTGATTACTTCAAATCTAGTGGTAAGAGAGGGAATCGAGTCAGACATACAAAAAAACATAATATACCAAACTTCACTTTAGAAGGTGTTCTCTTCTAATTGCTGTTAGAAAATATTCAATCAAACGTTTGTTTGAAAGGTCTCTATCATTCGACGGGCACTTTTGGAGAGGTAACGATTTTTCAACCAAATAATGGCCGATTCCGATTGGATGGTTGCATCTTCTAGCTCTATGACAATCGCTTTATCTGCATAATAGGATTGCAATGTAGATTTAGGTACTATTGTTGCACCAACCCCAGCAGTAACAAGAGATAAAAGCATAGAGGCATCAGGGCACTCCAAAATCACTTTCGGTTCGAAGCCGTGACGTCGGCATTCATTTGTGACGATTTCGAATTGACCTTTGCCATTGATGCGATGGAGTAAGAGTAATGGGAAGTTTTTGATATCTATCATTTTGATGGAGGTCTTGTTGTGGATATGTTGTTGCCATGATTCTGGAATGACAAGTACGTAAGGTTCTGTCGGAAAGCGAATCATCTCAATATCATCCATCTCTAGTGGAAGGCGAGTGACAGCTAGTTCGATTTCGCGATTTTTCAACAGCTCGCCAATGTAGTAAGTATCGCCTTCTCTTAACTGAAAAGTAACGAGAGGGTATTTTTCACGAAACGCCCGTAGGCGGTCTGGTAAAAAGGCGAAACATGATTTGCTCGCACCAATTGAAAGCTTTCCTTTCACTCCTTCATTTGTTTCTTTGACTTCGTTTTTAGCTTCATCTAACTCAGATAATATTTGCAAGGCACGATCATAAAGGACGCTACCTGATTTGGTCAGTTCCATCTTCCTACCAATGCGATCGAATAATTTAACGTCGAGTTCTTCTTCTAGTTGTTTTAGTTGGTGGCTAAGTGGGGGTTGTGCCATATGTAACTTCTTTGCTGCGCGTGTGATTTGTCCTTCCTGAACAATTGTACAAAAGTATTGCAGCTGCTTTATGTCCATATTGTCCCTCCTTGAAACGATACTTTTTTTATATCCAAAACAAACAAAAACAATATTTTTTATATAATCTAACACATGTTAAACTGCAAATGAAAGAGCTTACAATAAAATATTCAAAAATTTCAGAAATAACTTTAAAGAAGGAGTGTTTGTAAATGACGAAGTTTGCTGAAGTAAAACAAAGATTAAGAGGTTCGATCGCACCGATTATTACACCATTTCATGAAGATGAATCGATAGACTTTGAATCATTTAAAAAGCTCATCCATTGGCATATTGAAAGCGGAAGTCATGGTATTTCTGTTACAGGAACAACTGGAGAACCAAGTTCATTAACAATCGATGAACGATTGAAAGTGATGGAAGTGGCGAAAGAAACAATTAACGGAAGAGTACCATTTGTACCAGGTACAGGCTCAACAAACCATCAGGAAACATTGTACTTAACAAAAAAAGCAGCAGAGATGGGTGCAGATGCTGCCCTAATCATTGTTCCTTATTATAATAAACCTTCGCAACATGCGCTATATAAGCACTTTAAACTTGTCGCTGAATCTGTACCAGATCTCCCCCTCATCGTTTATAACATCCCAGGTCGAACAGGCACAAATATGCATGTGGAAACACTTGCGAAGTTAAGTAAAGATTGTCCAAATATTATTGGTGTAAAAGAATCGAATAAGGACTTCGAACATGTGAATCGTGTACTTCTGAATTGCGGTCGTGACTTCTTACTTTATTCAGGAATTGAACTGTTATGTTATCCGATGCTGGCCATTGGTGGCGCAGGACATATTAGCGCAACAGCAAATATTGTCCCAGATAAGGTGGCAGCGATTTATGATGCATGGAAAGCTGGCGATGTAGAACGATCGCAAAACTTGCATTACGAACTCATGCAGTTGAATGATGTTTTGTTCAAAGATACGAATCCTGCACCATTAAAAGCAGCACTTGGTCAAATGGGCAAAATTAAGCCGGTACTTAGACTTCCGATGGATTTACCTACGCAGAGCTTGCAAGATGAAATTGCAGAAGTCTTAAAACATTATGTGGACCTTCCTGGTAGTGTCGTGCAGAAGTAAAGTGATTTAAACAAGGAGTGAAACAATATGACTAATCATGTGACTGAGACGAATCAATCAAAGCAAAATTTTGCAGTTGAGGATGTATCCTTATTTATCAATGGTGAATTTGTTGATAGTGTTTCAAAGAAAACATTTGCCAATCTAAGTCCTTTTACAAATGAAACAATTAATCTTGTAGCTGAAGGCGATAAGGAAGATATTAATGTTGCAGTTGAGAGTGCGAAGACAGCTTTCGAGACAATTTGGAAAACGATGAAAATCTCAGAGCGGATGGTTTATATTAACCGCATCGCTGACCTTATTGATGAAGAAGCGGAAGAGATTGCGAGATTAGAAGCGATTGATACAGGGTTACCAATCAGTCAAACGAAAAAACAAGCGGCACGTGCAGCGATGAACTTCCGATTTTACGCGAAAATGGTTGAATCGACCTTGCATGGTGAAGCTTATCAGGTGGACGATGAATTTATCAATTACACAATCTATAAACCGCTTGGGGTGGTGGGGTTAATTACTCCGTGGAATGCGCCGTTTATGTTAGAAACATGGAAGGTGGCCCCTGCTTTAGCGACAGGGAATACGGTCGTCCTTAAACCTGCGGAGCTATCTCCTTTAACGGCAAATAAACTGGCTGAAGTGATACAAAAAGCAGGTTTGCCGAAAGGGGTATTCAATATTGTCCATGGTTTCGGGGAAACGGCCGGAGATGCACTTGTTCGTCATCCTGATGTGGAAGCGATTTCATTTACGGGTGAAACAACGACTGGCTCGACCATTATTAAAAATGCTGCCGATACGTTGAAGAAAACCTCAATGGAATTAGGCGGGAAATCACCGTTGATTGTTTTTGAGGATGCCGATTTAGATCGCGCCCTTGATGCAGCTGTTTGGGGGATATTCTCCTTTAACGGTGAACGCTGTACATCGAACTCCCGCGTGTTTTTGCACAAAAATATTAAAGAAAAGTTCGTTGCAGCACTTAAAGAGCGGGTGAAGAATATCGTCGTTGGTGATCCCATGGATAAGGCCACTGAACTTGGCCCGCTGATTGAAACAGCCCATTATAATAAAGTGAAAAAATATATTGAAATCGCGGGAGAAGAAGGCTGTGACGTTTTCCAAGGGGATGTGCCAGCAGCATTCTCTGCCGGTAATTATGTTCCACCAACTTTATTATTAAACGCGACGAATGATATGAAAGTTTGCCAGGAAGAAATCTTCGGACCAGTGATGGCTGTGATTGAATTTGAAACAGAAGAAGAGGTCATCAAAGTGGCAAACGACGTGAAATATGGCTTAGCTGGCTTCGTTTGGACGAATGATATTAAGCGTGGTCATCGTGTGGCCCAAGCTGTAGAGGCAGGCATGATTTGGATAAATTCGCAAAACACACGGGATTTACGAATTCCGTTTGGTGGAACGAAGGCGAGTGGTATCGGACGAGAAGGTGGACATTATGCCATTTTCGAATTTTACACAGAACCTAAGGTCATTCATGTCGCCATCAGTGATCACCATATTCCACAATTCGGTAAGAAAAAATAAGGAGGGGAATAGATGGGGGCAAAGAATGGAAAGCAATATATCGAGCGACTAAAAAAGGCGAGCAATAATATTTATTTGCACGGCGAAAGAGTGCAAGATGTAACAACACATCCCGGTTTAAAAGGTGTCGTGAAATCAATGGCGAACCTATACGATTTGCAGTTTGAAAAACCGGCAAAAATGCTTTACACGTCACCAACAACAGGTGAACAAGTAGGAATGACTTGGTTGCAACCAAAAACGATTGAAGATGTAATAAAAAGACGAGAAGCCATTCAAGAGTGGGCCCTTACATCAGGCGGTATGATGGGGCGCTCCCCCGATTACTTGAATGCAGAAGTGATGGCCATGGGTGTATCAAATGAATTATTTGCTGAAGCAGATCCGATGTTCGCAGAAAACGCACGTAAGTATTACGAATTTGCTAGGGAAAATGATATTAGTTTGACACATACATTGATTCATCCACAAGTGAACAGGGCTAAGGCACAACATGAACAGAAGGATGCCAATGTCGCCCTCCATTTAGTGAAGAAAACAGATGAAGGGATATATGTGGATGGTATCCGTTTATTAGCAACGCAAGGCGGTATCACTGATGAAATTCTTGTATTTCCATCGACTGTGAAAAAAGCAGGTGAATTGGATGATCCGTATTCTTTAGCGTTCGCCATTCCGAATAATACCCCAGGATTGAAGTTTATTAGTAGGGAATCATTCGATTATGGGAGAAATGGTTATGACCATCCACTTAGCTCCCGTTTTGAAGAAGGAGATGCGATTGTTTCATTTGAAAATGTATTTGTTCCGTGGGAGCGTGTATTTGTGTGCGGGAATTCATCAATTTGTAACCGCACCTTCCGCGAAACAAATGCGGTCGTGCATATGTCGCACCAAGTCGTTTCAAAAAATATCATTAAGACAGAATTTTTACTTGGAGTAGCTTTGTCGATGATGGATGCCATTGGTATTGATAGTTTCCAACATGTGAAAGACAAAGGAACAGAAATCATGTTGGCACTTGAAACGATGAAATCTCATATGTACCGTGCTGAACATAATGCAAAGCTCGATAAGTGGGGCACCATGACACCTGATTACGAGGCACTCGATGCTGCACGCAACTGGTACCCAAGAGTTTATCCTCGTCTCATAGAAATTCTACGTGTACTAGGTGCATCTGGATTAATGGGAATTCCGACACAAGCTGATTTTCAAAATGAAGAAATTGGTGATATTATTCACCGTGGATTACAAGGGAAGAATCTAGAAGGTTACGAGAGAGTTCAACTATTTAGGTTGGCTTGGGATATCACGATGAGTGCATTTGGCAGCAGGCAAATGCATTATGAATACTACTTCTTCGGCGATCCTATCCGTATGGGGATGACCTACTTTGATCATTATCAAGCGAAGGATGAGCTAAAGGCCAGAGTACAAGACTTTTTAGGCAAAGCGTCCAATTCAAAGTTTTTAAACGTTTAAGGGGGAGCGCGTGATGAGTGTAGATTTTGATATTATTCGCACGGCTAGAGCGATTTTACATGTGACCGATTTAGAACGATCACGTGATTTTTATATCAAAGGGCTTGGTTTAGTAGAAACCGAATCGGATGAAAATACGATTTATTTAAGAGGCTTAGAGGAACATGTTCATCATAGTCTAGTGTTGAAGAAAGCAGACGCACCACATGTTGAAGTCACAAGCTATAAAGTAAGGTCAGATGCTGATTTAGATGCATTGGCAGCTATGTTTGAAAAGCACGGTATGAAGACAAAGTGGTTAGAAGAGGGGAGCCAGCATGCCATTGGCAGGGCTTTACGGGTACAAGATGTCTCAGGAATCCCGTTAGAATTTTTTGCGAAAATGGATACAGTTGAGCGCCTATTACAACGCTACGATTTATATCAAGGCGCAAAGGCCCAACGGATTGACCATTTCAATAATATGGTCTCTGATGTGGAAGCCGCTTATGATTTTTATACAAAAGAACTCGGTTTCTCTTGTTCAGAATACACGGCAACTGAAGAGGATAAAATCTGGGCAGCCTGGATTCATCGAAAACCATCCGTCCATGATGTCGCCTTTATGAATGGGGAAGGCCCTCGTGTACATCACGTCGCCTATTGGCTCAGTGATCCGATGAGCCTAATTCATGGTTGTGATGTGCTAGCAGCACTAGGTTATGCAGAAAATATTGAACGTGGCCCAGCAAGACACGGCTTATCCAATGCCTTTTTCCTCTATTTAAGAGACCCAGATGGCCACCGTATCGAGCTATATAATGGCGATTATTTAACGAGCGATCCCGACTTCAAACCAATACGTTGGGAGCTCAACGACAAACGCCGCCAAACATTCTGGGGTGCAGCAGCACCGGACTGTTGGTTTAATGAAGCATCAACCGTTCTAGATGTACACACTGGCAAACCACTTGAAACTGTGGCAGGGAAATTGAAGCAGGCTAAACCGATATTTATTGTGTAATGGGAGAGAGGGAGTCTTCATTGGAAGCACTCCCTCTATTTCTAGTAAGAAAGCTAATTTTTTTGAAAATAGAATGACTGCGAGTCGTTTCATCTAAAAAAGGAATAGTCGCGACTGATCTGGATGGGAAAGAAAAGTAGAGGAAAAGAGAGAGTCGCGACTAATCTCGTTGGGAAGGAAAAGATAAGTAGGGTAAAGGGAAGAATCGCGACTAATCTAGTTGTGAAGGAAAAGATAAGTAGGGTAAAAGAAAGAATCGCGACTAATCTGGATGAGAAAGAAAAGATAAGTAGGGTAAAAGAAAGAATCGCGACTAATCTCGTTGTGAAAGAAAAGATAAGTAGGGTAAAAGAAAGAATCACGACTAATCTCGTTGTGAAAGAAAAGATAAGTAGGGAAAAAGGAAGAATCGCGACTAATCTCGTTGTGAAAGAAAAGATAAGTAAGGTAAAAGGAAGAATCGCGACTAATCTAGTTATGAAAGAAAAGATAAGTAGGGAAAAAGGAAGAATCGCGACTAATCTGACAGTGAAGGAAAAGATAAGTAGGGAAAAAGGAAGAATCGCGACTAATCTCGTTGTGAAAGAAAAGATAAGTAGAGTAAAAGGAAGAATCGCGACTAATCTGGCAGTGAAAGAAAAGATAAGTAGGGAAAAAGGAAGAATCGCGCCTAATCTGGTTGAGAAAGAAAAGATAAGTAGGGCAAAGGGAAGAATCGCGATTAATCTCGTTGAGAAAGAAAAGATAAGTAGGGAAAAGAGTAGAATCGCGACTAATCTGGTTGAGAAAGAAAAGATAATTAGTGGAAAGGGTGAAATCGCGCCTAATCTGTTAGGAAAAGAAAAGATAAGTAGGGAAAAAGGAGAAATCGCGCCTAATCTGGTTGAGAAAGAAAAGATAAGTAGGGCAAAGGGAGAAATCGCGCCTAATCTCGTTGAGAAAGAAAAGATAAGCCGGGAAAAAAAGGTAAAGCCACGACTTTTCTTTCTTCGGTCATTAGTTTTGGCTTTGCCCCAAATCGTCAAAAAAGTGTTTAGTCTCTTGTTTAATCAAGGAATTTCATGACCTGAGGTACGGTTAAAAATAGCTATTTATGAGTTCGTAATAGGTTGCTCGGCCACTTCCGAATCTTTTAGAGTTTTTCTGTAAAATTCTATGAATAATGGCAGTGCTTACTTGCTTCCCAATCCAATCGTATATATCTAATGTTTTAATTTTCCTTTCAGGAAATAGGATTGAATAGTCTTTAATATTGTTTAAGATGATGTCATTTACGAATCCCGAATGGGAGCATTTCTTGCATAAAAAAGTTTTTTTACTCACTCGCTCCATCCTCCCACAACACTTATTACAAAACACACCCTTCGCTAATTCTTCATAATGATATTCTGGTTTAACAAGCATGTTTAGTTTGTTTTTGTGGTTGTTTAATAATGTCTCGATGATTTTAGTGTGAAGTAATGTTGGAGAGATAGTTTGTTTTTTTAATGAGTCAAGGTATGGAGGAATTTGTCCAGGAAAAATGATACTTTCATTTGGTTTTGCACCATATAAAATAAATTTGGGATTAACGAATATGAGGTGGTATTCAAAGGGAATGGGGAGCTGGTACCTCTTAAGAAACTGGTGAATGAGTGGTTCATTTCGTTTGATTTGGATGAGTGGACTTTTCATTTCTTTTTTTGAAGGACTAAGCCATTGGTCACCAACCAGTGTATAATTTCCACTGAAATTTTTAATTTCGAAAATAACTATTTTATTCTGCAGAATACAAAGAGCATCCAATTGAATAATGGATTGGTTAATCTCTAAATTGAGATCATAAAGAATGGGAATGTCATCTGGCAGTTCGCTTAAGAGGGTTGTCCAACGTATTTCACCATCTGCTCCTTTTTTCATTGCTTGTAGGTGATGAAGGTGGTCTGACGATAATTCCTTTCGAGCATGGAGTGCAAGAAGAAAACGGAGTTGTTGAGGAGGGTATAGAGGTTTCATAATGGGCAATCAAAATCATCCTTTCCTACTTTTTCTTATATTATAAAGGAGAAAGTTCGCCATGTTAACTATTACATTAGAGCATGTGAAAGATTCTTAAGTGTGTTACATAATTAAAGTTTTGTAACCAAATAGAGTTTGGACAAACTTTTGAGAAAATAAAGCGTATATCCCTTTTCTCTCGTTCATACCATGTACTACAGCCTAGTGCTGACGAGCAAGTTAGGGGGAGTAGGGAATGAATCGATTAGCACACCGTTTTTCAAAAATGGTTGAGAGATTTTTACCGGATGCCTTTGTCATTGCTGTTATTCTGATGTTACTCATGATGGGTCTTGCTTTAATCATGAATCCAAGTGAGCCATTGGTGATTGTGGAGTCTTTCGGTGATGGTTTTTGGACTTATTTAACCTTTACTATGCAAATGGTTTTATTATTAATGACGGGAATGGCATTAGCTAAAGTCCCTTTTATCCAACGTTTTCTCAGCCGTGTAGCATCATTAGCCAAAAGTGCAAATCAAGCTTATATTCTCACCTTTCTCGTATCCTCATTTGCCTATTATATTAACTGGGGATTGGCGGTCATTGTCGGTGCAATCATCGCCCGAGAGGTTGGTAAAAGAAATCAGCAGGCGCATTTTCCATTACTTGTAGCAGCTGCATATGCACCCACGGTATTGTACACAGCTGGTTTATCGAGTTCAATTGGATTATCAGTGGCAACAGAAGGTCATTTTCTTCAAAGTGTTATTGGTGTCATTCCAACTTCCGAGACAATATTTCATCCAGGTACAATGACGATTCTTATTGCCTTAGTGATAACGATGCCACTATTCATCATATTAATGGCACCAAAAAAAGACATTATTCCTTTTGTAGAAAAAGAAAAAAAGGTAACTTCTCGACAAAAGGAACAGAAAATAGATAGTCCGGCTATGAAGTTAGAGCGATCGAAGGTTTGGGGAACGGTAACAGGTTTGATTGGACTCATTTATTTACTAGTTTCATTTTGGAATGGTAGAGATTTAGATTTAAATATTATTAATCTTGCGTTTCTATCTTTAGGTTTATTATTTCATCAGTCGCTTACTCAATATGCAGAAGCGTTTAAGGATGCGGCCTCATCGATATCACCGATTATTTTGCAATTTCCGTTCTATGCTGGCATTATTGCGGTACTCGGTAGTTCAGGGATAGCCGAGTCTATTATCAATTGGATAACCAATGTGGCCACATCAGATACTTTTGGTGTTTTTACTTATTGGACTGCAGGCGCGGTGAACCTACTCGCCCCGTCTGGTGGGGGACAATGGGCATTACAAGGTCCATTACAAGTAGCGGCAGGAGCACAACTAGGAGTAAATCATGCCATCACTGCAATGGCTGTCGGTTGGGGAGATGGTTGGACGAATCTCATTCAACCCTTTTGGGCTCTACCTATATTAAGTGTTGTTGGTCTGCATATTCGCCATATAATGGGTTATTGTATTTTGTTGAGTGTGTGGGTCGGCGTGATCACTACTATTCTTATCTATTTTGTCTACTAGAGAATCCCCTATAAGAAAAGCCGACCGAAAATGGCCGGCTTTTCATTTATATACCCACTGTTACCTTCGGCTGAGCAACCCAATGCCCAGGCGTTACTTCCACAAGTTCAGCATTATCGAGTTGATATTCCTCACGTCGCTCTTCTTGTGCGGACAAAGTTTCGCGTTTTTTCTGCCGTTCAATCGCTGGGTCAGGGATTGGGATGGCGGCGAGTAGTGATTTTGTATATGGGTGCTGCGGGTTAGCATAGAGTTCTTCACTTTCTGCGAGTTCGACGATTTTTCCCCCGAACATAACGGCTACACGGTCACTAATATGTTTAACCATGGAGAGGTCGTGGGCAATAAATAGGTAGGTCAATCCAAGCTTTTGCTGTAAGTCTTCAAGTAATTTAACGATTTGCGCTTGGATGGATACGTCTAGTGCAGAGAGTGGCTCATCACAGACGATGAATTTTGGCTCGACGGCAAGTGCGCGGGCAATCCCAATTCGCTGTCTTTGTCCCCCAAAAAATTCATGGGGATAACGCATTGCATGTTCCTTCTCCAAACCCACCATTTCTAGTAATTCTTCTACGCGTTTCCGGCGTTCTTGCTTATTTTTTACGAGCTTATGAATATCTAGTGCTTGACCGATAATATCAATTACTTTAAAGCGCGGGTGTAATGAAGCATAAGGATCTTGAAAAATCATTTGCATATGTCTGCGCATCATCTTCATTTCCTTTGCTGTTAGTTGATTCACAGGAATACCCTGGTACAACACTTCACCAGCAGTTGGTTCATTTAATCTTAAAATCGCACGCCCGGTGGTGGACTTTCCTGAACCAGACTCCCCGACAAGACCAAGTGTTTCACCAGGTTTAATAAAGAAGCTAATATCATCAACAGCCTTCAACACTTGGCCTTTGCCTAAATCGAAGTGTTGTTTCAATGCTTTTACTTCGAGAAGGGGTTCTTTTGCATTGATATCTTCACTAATACGCGGTGCTGGTTTTGCTTTCTTTTTTTCATGAAGCTTTGGTAAAGCGTTGAGTAATCGTAATGTATAAGGGTGAGTGGCATGCTCAAAGATTTCTTCGGTTGTGCCTTTTTCAACGATTTCCCCGTCCTTCATTACGACAACACGGTCACACATGCCAGCAACAACGCCAAGGTCATGGGTGATTAAAATGATCGCAGTACCGAATTTTTCCTGCATATGCTTCATTAGGTTCAGTATTTGCGCTTGTATGGTTACATCAAGTGCTGTTGTTGGTTCGTCAGCGATGAGTAGCTTAGGACGACAAGCAAGAGCGATAGCAATCATTGCCCGTTGCCGCATCCCGCCAGAAAACTCATGTGGGTATTGGGCAAAACGAACTTCTGGCTTTGGAATCCCTACTAATCTTAAAAGCTCAATGGCTTCAGCCTTTGCTTGAGTTTTACCTAATCCTTTTGTATGTTTTAGCATTGTTTCAGTTAATTGTTGACCAATACGCATCGTTGGATTCAACGAGGTCATTGGATCTTGGAAGATCATGCTCATATCTTTCCCTCTGATCGCTTCCATTTCTTGATCACTTGCATTGACCAGATCTTTACCGAGAAACATAATCTCGCCGTCTTTTAAAAGGGAAGGAGGAGACGGGAGCAGTCTCATAATCGAGCGGGCAGTGACACTCTTGCCACTGCCTGATTCACCGACAATGCCTAATGTTTCTCCTTTATTGACAGTAAAGCTGACACCTTTGACAGCTTCAAATTCCTTCTCTCGAGACATAAAGGATACTTGTAAATTTTCTATTTTTAATAACGGTTCCACATTCTCCACCTACCAAACTTTGATGTTTACTCTCGAACAATATTGACAGTCATATTATAGATGTTGATTATAGGTTTACCAGTTTATGTGATTAGCTTCATTATTTACCTCATAAAGAGAAAAGATGACGCTTATCAGCGGTTATGGCGTGAGCTCCATCAAGCATGCACAGAAGCCGGTTTAAAGGAAAAATTAATTACGAAACATATAGAACAGCAAAGGCGAAAGCAAACGTTCTTTCAGCAAAAGATAGATGAGTTGAAAATGAAACAAGTGGCTGAAAAGAGAGCAGAGGATGAGTTTCTTCAGGTAGTAGAGGATAAAGTTCAGGAGGAATTAGCACAGCGAGGAGAAGATCAATTAACTTTTGCAAGTATCATGCGATCATTATTAGAACATCCAGTATTTGTTGTTCTAACGTTCATACCTGGATTATTGTTCTATACCCTCCTTTTCTTGTATATGAATCCGTATATAAAGTATATTTTTGAAAGGCTTGTTTCCACCCTATTTGTTATTGTTGGGGTCGCTTTTTTTGTGTTTACGATTTTGTATATTTCACCGTTTGATCCAGCTGCCAATATTTTGGGAGTAACGGCTACTAAGGAACAGATCGCGACATTTAACCAAATTTATGGGTTAGATCAACCGTATTGGGTTCAATTATGGCAAGCAATTCAAGGTATTTTCACATTTGATTTAGGTGCTTCTTTTGCCGGAAATGAAAATGTTGTGGATGCCATCGCTAGAAAAATTCCAATTACATTATTACTAACGTTTATTGCCTTAATTTTAGCGATTGTTATTGCCATTCCTATTGGAATCATTTCTGCTACAAGGTCTAATACCTTTTTAGATTATACCCTTATGTTCGTAGCTTTAATTGGGTTATCGATTCCGAATTTTTGGCAAGGTTTAATCTTTATTTTAACATTTTCGATTGAGTTACAGTGGCTGCCGGCTACTTTTACACCAGGTAATTTGCTTTCGATTATCATGCCAGCGGTTGTCCTGGGAACCGGTTTAATGGCTTCCATTGCTCGGATGACTCGCTCATCTACGCTAGAAGTCATCCATGAAGATTATATTATTACTGCAAGAGCAAAAGGTCTTAATGAACGCCGCATACTTTGGCGCCATGCTTTTGGAAATGCTTTGATACCAATTATTACTGTCATTGGTTTAATGTTTGGCGGTATGCTCGGTGGAGCTGCTGTTACAGAAAAAGTTTTTAATATTAGTGGAATTGGAAGTTATATTGTTGATAAACAATTTATCCCTGATATTCCCGCTATTATGGGCGGTGTTGTATATATTGCCATTACAATCTCATTAGTGAACTTATTGATTGATATTTTATATGCATTTATCGATCCAAGAATTCGTTCAAAAATGAAACAATATTAAAAGTAGGTGCAGCATGTCTACTCATAAAGATAGCTTGTTAAAAAAATTCGCCTTAAAGGCGACATCTGAATATGCGCAGGCCAACTTTGCCCTTGTTGTCTCTATTGCCTTAACGCTGATCTTTTTGCTTGCAGGTATTGATTTTTCAACAGGGGCAATCAAGCCAGTTTTCTTTTCATTATTTATTGCTTATGCCGTTTTCTCTATCATTCAATCTTTTATTGCTTATCAAGTGAAGCGGGATTTGAAAAGAGATGGCGTTATACGCTCGTCGACAAGAATGTGGGGTTATTTCCAACTATTAAGTGTATTGGTGGGTAATATTTTCACAACCGCTTTTGCATTTGGTCTTATTAAAAAGAAAAAAACCCCACAATACTTATTTACTATGTTTATGTTGATGACGCAATTCTACGTGATTGCGGTATCTTCATTAAACTTGTTTAAACCTTACGTAGCGAATACATTCCTCATGGGTATGTTTTTGTTACTGGCCATTTTCGTTTTTCAGTTGGTTGTACTCCTTTTAGTAAAAAAAGATAACGGACAATTATCGAAATGGAAGTTGTCTGTAGGAATCCTATTAATACTTACTTCTTTAACCGGTAATTTATTTGCCCTTGCCTTAGGTTTATTTATGCTATTAGAAGTGTTCAGCAAAACGCCATCTACTGTTGCTAAATGGTATGCGATGTGGGAGAAAATTGCGAGTAATATGACAGCGATGCTAGGATTATTTTTCATTCTGTTTATTTTCTCTTTATCGATTTGCAGTTATTGGACCTTCGATTATGGTATGGCGGTTGATAATAATTATGGTGCTACATTACAAATGCCAAGTCTTGCCTATCCTTTAGGTACAGATAATTTTGGTCGCGATGTGTTCTCGCGCATTGTCTTTGGGGCCAGGATCTCTCTGATTGTAGGGGTTTTATCGACCTTCATTCCGTTTGTGGTTGGTGGGATTCTAGGTGCTATTTCTGGTTATTATGGGAAACGCACGGATAATATTTTAATGCGATTATTAGATGTATTATATGCTATTCCAGGTATGTTACTTGCGATCGTCATCATCGCAGCTTTCGGGGCAAGCACAACGACACTAGTGATTGCCTTAAGTGTTGGTTCAATTCCAACGTATGCAAGAACGATGCGAGCAAATGTGCTGATGATTTCCAATATGGAATATGTTATGTCGGCTCGTGCGCTCGGAGCAAGTAATCTATCGATTATTTTTAAACAAATTGTCCCAAATAGTATGGCGCCAATGATTGTAAAGGCTACGTTAACAATCGGAGGAGCAGTAATTGCCACAAGTAGTTTAAGTTACTTAGGATTAGGAATTGAGCCGCATATACCGGAATGGGGTAATATCTTAAAAGTAGGTAGTGCTTATCTAGAATCACATTCCTACTTAGCTATTTATCCTGGTATTGCTATTATTGCACTTGTTTTATCGTTTAACTTTCTTGGGGACGGGTTGCGTGATGCACTTGACCCTAAGCTTGATTAATAAATAAAAGACTTTCAGGGGGGAAAGCAGATGAAAAAGGCGGTACTATCATTCTTGTTAATATTTACATTGATTCTAACAGGATGTGTGAATACAAAATCTGATGTTGAGAATGAAGGTTCAGGTAGTGGTGATGGCTCTAAGCCATCAATAGAGATTCTTGGCATGAGCAGTAGTGAAGAGGACATGAACATTGTTCGTGACCAATTAACGAAGAATGGTTTTGATGTAAAATTAAACATCCAACCTGACTATGGTAGCTTTAAAGCACAACAAGATGCAGGAAACTATGATGTTGCTTTATCAAGTTGGACGACTGTAACAGGAAATCCAGATTACGCTGTGCGTTCATTGTTTATTAGCGGTGGAGATTACAGCATTATGGCTGATAAAGAGATTGATGAGTTGATAGATAAAGCAAGTACTGAAACACCAGAAGAATACGCAAAAACATATAAGGAATTCGAGGAAAAACTTGTATTTGATAAAGCTTATATTGCACCATTATATAGCTCTTACAAAACACAAGCATTGAATAAAGATGTGTTAGTACCAGATTCTGTTCGCCTTTCTAAATCGCGCTCTTTAGCATGGGAAACGATTGATTTCCAAGATGAAGCGAAGAGAGAATCAGATCCACTCGTATTATCGCAAACACTTTCAACACTGACTTCCCTTGACCCAATTAAAGGGAACGATGGTTCTATTAATATGTTGAATTCGAATATGTATATTCGCCTTGTAAACTTAACAGATGATGATGTTGTGACGGCTGATGGTTCCCTATCTCGTAATTTTAGTATTGCAGATGGCAATTCTGAGTATTATTTCTTATTAAGAGATGACGTTAATTTTGCCAAAGTTACTGATAAAAAAGCAGAAGAAACAGATGACCTTGTTGGTGCAGAGGATGTTGTCTTCTCACTAGAACGTGCGAAGGATAAAAATTCTGTACCAGATCACCGCACATATAGCTTACATGAGCATATTGAGACAGCTGAAGTTGTGACAGATGTTTCAGAATTAGAGAAAGTACAAACTTCAGGTGGCGAGGGTACGGTTAAAGCAGCACTTGAAGAAGGATTAGATACAGAGATTGCCGAGTTAGTTGCTGAAGATGATGCAGCAGATAACGCAGCAGGTAAATACCAAGTGGTGAAAGTAACAACTACAGAACCATTCCCACAAGTATTAAACTACCTTGCGCACCAATCTGCAGGTATTGTATCAAAAGAACAAGTCGAATCAATCAACACGTATAAAGTGGAAGACTTTGATGTAAACAAGGACATCGCTTATGGTGACCAAAACACAGTAACTGAAGGCGATAGCTATGACAATACGTTATATGCTAGTGGCCCATACATCTTATCTCATAAAAATGATTATGAAGCTGTATTCTACAAAAACCCAGGTTATATGACGGATACTGAAAATGAACCAAATATTAATCAAGTAAATGTTCGTTTAATTGCCGATATTGATAGCTCACTTTCTGCCTTACGTAACGGAGAAACACATATTCAATACAGCGTACCAGAAAATAAATATGAGACGGTAGAAGGCGATAGCAAACTACAATTACAAAGCATTCCAAGTAATGCTGTATCATACCTTCTATTTAATACAGAAGGTCGTGCCGTTTCTGAAAGTGCCGATCTAAGAAGAGCCGTACTTTACTCTATCAACCAAGAGGAAATCATCGACTACTACCAAGGTAATAAAATCAAAGCCTCATCTACAGTAAGTCCACTAGTAGATACTGGCAATGAACTAAAAGCTGATGCTGATAAAGTGAAGGAATTCTTAGGTAAGTATCAAGCTGAATAAAGGATAGAAATGAAAGATACCCCTCACAGGAATTTGTGGGGGGTTTTTGTATGGAGCTATCGTTCTAGTTGAGTGATGGGGTCAGTAAAAGGAGGAGAACAATTTTCAGTGTGGCATTTCGCACTATCAAGAGTCATCATTGCTTTCGATATAAAATGCTGATTGGTTACGTGATAATAAAGTGATTTAATATTGAAGCAACAAATTCATATTCCAACGTTCACAAATGCATGAACCCCTGAGGCAACTAATTATTTTGCCGTTTGTCCACTTCAATCGCAATGAACTCCGGCAAATAGCTGGGAGTACAACCTTTTGCTACTTTTTCATCTTTGTAAAGACCCGTTTTCTCACCAAGATTCATACAACGTGTACGATTCTTTTCATCATAAACGCCTATCCAGCCTGCGGTGAAATTCATAGCCCATTGAACTTCCGGTTCCTCCTGCATAATATTAGCTTCTAATCTAGATAGCAAGTCTGCGGTGTTATCAGGCGGTGTTTGTCCAGTCCATCTCAATCGCCCTTGATAATACCAGAAAGCTCGCCTTTGAAGAGCAGAAGGACTATTTTCCCATGACTCCATCAATGCAATTTTCTTCTTGTCTTTGGTGAGTTGATTAGCCATTAACCAATCCATTAAGTTATTTCGCTCATCCAAAGTGTGAGTCTGCATATCCTTATCAAGCTTATTTAGCACATCTTGAGAAAGAAGTTTTTTGTCCATAATTAAGATTGCTAATAGTCTAGGCAAAAACTCTTCAGTTGACCAAAGTTCCATAGCTAGTTCGTGATCTTTTTTAATATCCTTCGCGATTTTTCGTAAGTCGCCTAGCTTCGTTTTACTATTGATCTGAAGTAGAATATGTTCTGCTTTTGAAGATCGCTTTATTTCTGTATCTTTGTTTTTATCCATTTTATCCAACTCCTTTTTAAAAGCACTGTTTCACAATATGTCCGTGATGGTCTATATAATTTTAATCCGTGGGTGTGCCCCCAAAGTTCCTCGTATTTATAGTGTAGCATATATCGAATTAAAGCTTTCTCTACATATAATAGAAGAAAAACCATCTCTAATATAATACAAACATTCAATTCCTTTTAATTGGCTACGAAAAGAGCATCTCTTTTTAAAGAAATGCCTCGTTTGTTTAAGAACATCTATTCACAAAATAATTTATTAAGTAAACTCACTTTTATTTAGTTTGCCGCCATACTCATTCCCCTGACATAGAGAAGGCGTCCCTTTTATGAGTGTAAAGGAATTTTGAAATAAACTAATTGTATAAAATAATATTTTTTCACATCCTTAGAGGACCTTATTCAACAGTAATAGTGGGTCATAACAGAAACAATAGCTAATTAAATAAAAATGGTTTACGGCTAAGAATGTACCCTATAGGTAAAAGTCTACCTATAGGGTACTTTTTTTGAAGTTATGGTCTCGTCGTTGGAGAAGAAGAACAGTACTTCTAACTTGGAAAACCAACATTGTCTATCAAAAAGTGGAGATGAGAGCAGTTCACAAGTAATCTCCGAATCCGAGAAAGAAACAAGAACCGCAAGCGGGATACTCAGAGTTATCCACATCCAAAACTATTTGTTACTATCACTAACCAAATTCATTGCATTGATTTCATAAACAATCTTTTCGCATTTCCCCATTGCCCACAAGTAGTGCTTGGATGTATTCGCAGCAAAATAGCTATATAGATTGCTTGTTTTTGTCCATTTGTAATGCTTTTTGGTTATGATTTCTTCAGTGGTATGGGTCCTGATAATGTTCATGATTCGCTCATGGCTTAATTTACATTTCATGATTGCTTGGTTGAGTTTCATATCTTGGTAGTTTTCCCAAATTTGTTGATTAAGCGGTTGAATATCTCGCCACTTATACCCGGGTGCCGGCATGGATGGTGTATCTCCGGCCATGCCTTCTCTATACCAGCGTTCCAACATCGCATGCCATTCATATAGGTGCATAAGAATATCACGAAAATTTTTATCCCGATCATCTGTCTCGATGGAAAGGCTTCTTTTTCTTACAGGAACAGATTCAATTAGTTTCATTAATGAGTGGAAATGTTGTTCACTCTCCAGTAAGAGGCGTTCCTTTGTATCATCCATTTCGGCCATATCCCTCCATTTTCAAATCTATTGTTGCACTCCGTAAATAATAATGCTTAAAAAAACACTAATAAATAAAGTAATCAGCCAGTCTCTTTTTCTTGTCATTTTCAACAGAATATTAAGCACAGCACTAATGAGAAATAGAATAAGAAAAATGATAAAAACGTATATTAATTCCATAGTATACCCCTATAAGCGATATTTTGTATGAAAACAATCATATGTATGAACATCACAATGGCGCAAAATAAAGCGATCCCTTTATGACCTTGTTGAAATAGAGTAATAGTCATAATAAGTAACATCAACCCTAATAGCAGTAACGACAATGGCTGAAATGTGAAATCTTCCGTTATGAAAATATATGTGATGGTAATTAAAGCGAGAATAGATAAGATCATTTGTAGGATTTTAAGCACACTTTCTCTCCATTCTTAAATTCTTATTGAGGCAGAATAAAATATTCTTCTACTACAAAAATAATAACAAATATTTCCTTGTTTTACATGGGGATATTCTTAAATTTGGAAAAAAACCGTGTATGTTCATTCGTATAAAGACAACAAATACCTTGTAATACGATGTACATCGCATTACAATATAGTTAGCGACTTTCCAAATAAAGGAGAAACAGAATGGATAAAGAAATCATGAAGGGTAGTATTGATATTTTATTGCTTTCATTATTATCTAAAAAAGATATGTACGGATATGAGATGGTGAAGAGCTTAAAGGAAAACAGTCATGAGTTGTATAACATGAGTGAAGGGACATTGTATCCGGCTTTAAAGAGGTTGGAGAAGAATGGCTGGATTGAAGCGTATTGGGAAGATTCACAGTTTGGTGGTCGAAGGAAGTATTATCAATTAACAAACGGTGGAAAAACAGAATTAAGTAGGAAACTAGGCGAGTGGCAAAAAGTGAATGATTTGATTAACGTAACAACGGAGGGGCTCAAGTGGACAAAGAGGTTGAATCCTATATCAAACAAATTGTAAATACAATTGATTGTGACCATGTTGAAAAACAAGAGATCATTGATGAAATGACAGACCATATTTTACTACTGAAACAAGAACATAGGCAAAATGGCAAGAGTGAAAAAGAGGCCGTACAGCTGGCTCTAGCTGATTTTGGCAATCAGAAAAGCATTGCACATGGTTATAATCAATCTATCTCCCCATTCTATCAGCTCTATAAGGTGAGTAGCTGGTTGCTGTTTTCATTGTTTGCACTAGTCGTCTTATGGCAGTTAATTATTGGTCGGCTCTTGGAGAGAATAATGAATTATGCTAATGGTTATACAGGTAATTTTTATTTTTTATCAAGAGAAGAACAAATGAGCTTTTTTAACTTTAATTTATCTGAATGGGGCATGAATGTAAATATTATCCCTTTTAAAACGACAATCACCTATCTTTTAGGTGCTGATCGCTTTAATTTGGATATTATTATCACTAACACAATTGGAAATATCCTTATTTTTCTGCCATTAGGAATATTACTTCCGGTGCTTTTTAAACATTGTCGACTTTTTTCAGTCGTAACCATCACTGCCATTACTGCGAGTTTTTCTATTGAGCTTCTACAGTTTTTCTTGCAGATTGGGCAGTTTGATATTGATGATATTATCCTCAATACGATGGGTGCAATGGTAGGTTACTTGATGTATAAAACGATCTTTAAGGTGAATTTGTTCATAAAGGAAGCTCATTTAAAATTGAATAAAGGATAAAAGAAGAGTTGGTTCGAGTTTTCGAACTAACTCTTTTTAGGTATTTATTCTCAAAAATTACATTTTTCATAAATAAACGTTTCTAAACGAATTTACAAAGTGTATAATTACACTAAATTAAACAAAATGAGGTATAAGATGATTGTGATCATTTGTTTACTCCTTGGCTCGGTATTTGCCATTTTTGGTCAAGATTTTGCTTATTACCTTCATGCTATCTTGCCTAATGTTTATCCAATCACTTTTTTAACCATTGTAACGATAAGCAGTTATTTATTTTATATGCTAGCGATTGCGATAACATTTTACAGAGTAATTAAACATAGAATGAAGGTAAAATACTTGGAAACCCTTGTAGTGGTAGTTATGATAAGCTTCATCATGTCAAGCTGGTCAACTTTTGTATTAGCCATGTGGTGGGGTTGAGAAAGGTGGAGGTTATATTGTCGAGTGATGAAGAGTTGATGGTAGAGAAGGCGAAAAAGACTAGTAATAAAGTGAAAGAAGAAAGAAAAGAAGGGGAACCATCAGCAGCTTTTAAAGGTGCTTCATGGGCAGCCCTATTAGTAGGTGTGACTGCTTATATCATCGGTCTATTTAATGCTGCGATGGAACTCAATGAGAAGGGCTATTATTTTGCTGTTCTAATATTTGGATTGTATGCCGCTGTTTCTTTACAAAAGGCGGTAAGAGACAAGGAAGATGGTATTTCTGTGACGGGTATTTATTACGGGATCAGTTGGTTCGCTTTAATTGTCGCCGTTTCATTAATGGCCATTGGGTTATATAACGCTGGTAGTATTATTCTAAGTGAAAAGGGATTTTATGCGATGGCTTTTGTCCTTAGCTTATTTGCAAGTGTCGCAGTGCAAAAGAATATTCGTGATACGCAAGCTGCGAGGGAACGAGAATAATAGAGGAGAAAGGGAAAATGCAGTAAATATAGCTATCTATTGCTTTTCCCTAAAGTGTGAAACAAAAGGGGTGTAGGAATGCCATCAGAAGATAGAAAGAAGCAGGAGGAGAATCCTCCCACAGTTACGCTAAATGATAGCATTAATAAAAGTCAGAGTCCGTCACCTGATGTAAGTGGGCTGGGCTGGAACGATTTACTCTTACTCGTAATTATTGTTATTGGGGGTTTTTTCTTTTATCAGTGGTTCTTTTGATACTGGGAAAAGTAGCTCTCGATAGAAACCTTTATTATCCCTGTGTTAACAAATAGCGTCTAATCGGTGGTGGGCATATCAATAAACAAACAATATTCGAACAGTTAATGGAAAAAAGGGAAAATCTATATCATCCCATGCCATTTGAAGACTTAACAAAGATCGATAATGATTTTGGTGATTCGTATCCATTAGAGGATTTATCTGTAGATTTACATACATACTGGATGAATATAGCAGGTAGTCTAAGTTACGTTGCCAATAACCGCCAAGATCAGCTTTCACAAAGGCAAGTATCATTATTGACATCCAACTTTTTTGAGCAGTTCCCTACATATGAGTTTTTAAAAGGGGTAATGAGAGATTATCCTCATTTTTTAGATGAATATATGCTGTATGATGAGGTACGTGTGTTACTGTTAACGTATTTGGTGGAATAGAAGTTAATGAATATGGTAACAAATTTTTATTAGCTGAAGTTTCAGTTTATGCTATTAGTTGTTTCTTATATATTAATAAAATATTTGTGGAAAATAAAGAGTGGCTATATGAAAAGGTGTCTTATATACTAATTAAGCAATAAAATTTTCATTTAGTTGGGAGTAGAAGCCATGGGGTTTGGGGATATGTTTTCATTGGTTAATGGAATCATAATATTGACATTTGTTCTTATCATTCCTACCTTACTTATCATTGTATTTGTAGCAACGAGTAAGGTCATAAAAAGGTATTTAAAAAACGGAAAATTGATAGAGGAAAAATTAAGAATGGAGCTTGATGAAAGGCAGAAACTAGAGCATCGTGTAACGGAGCTAGAAAATCAATTGAAGATGAAGCAAAAATAAAGTAAACCGTTATTTTATAATAACGGCTTAAAGGTGTTCAAGTCATTTCTATCAATACGCCCCCTAGAGCGCCAGCTAAAACAATGAGCCACGGGGGGAGTTTCCAATAAACCAACATAAAGAATAATATGGCTGCTAAGGAAAAATCTAATGGCGTAATAATAGCACTCGTCCATATGGGCATATAAAAGGCTGATATTAGTATTCCAACAACAGCAGCGTTAATGGCAATAAATGCTCCTCTTATGTGATGATTCTTCCTTAATGCATGCCAAAAGGGTAAGACACCAAAGATAAGCAGTATGGCAGGTAAAAAGATAGAAAATGTTGCAATCATGCCTCCTAACCAACCATTCATATCAGCGCCAATAAATGCTGCAAAGGTAAATAGTGGACCAGGCACAGCCTGCGCAGCGGCATAACCAGATAAAAAGGCTTCTTCACTAATAAATCCAGTAGGAACAAATTCTCTTTCTAATAAGGGAAGAACTACATGTCCTCCTCCAAATACCAATGCACCAGCCCGGTAGAAACTGTCAACCATACTTAGCCAAGTATTTGAAATTAAACTGCTTAAAATCGGAAGGATGGTTAAAAGCCCGAAAAATAAGCTTAAACAAACCAATCCTATCTTCTTTGATAACGGTACTTGTAATGATAAACCGTCATGCTCCTCTTTTTTACTAAACATAGAATAACCAAGCAATCCAGCTACCAGAATGACCCCAATCTGCGATAGGTTATGGGGAATAAGTAAGGTGATCAAAAGCGCGAATAAAGCGATTGATTTTCTAGTCAAGTCAGGGGTTAAACTCTTAGCCATCCCTAAAATGGCATGAGCGACAATGACTACAGCAACTATTTTCAACCCTTGGATGATGCCAAATTCCATTAGACCAAGCTGTTGAGCAAAGTAAGCGAATAAAATAAGTGCAATGACTGAGGGCATTGTAAAGCCAATAAAAGATACAATCCCACCTAAAACGCCACCTCTCATGACACCAATGCCAATTCCGACTTGACTGCTTGCTGGACCAGGTAGAAATTGACTTAATGCTACGAGGTCAGCATAACTTTTTTCGTCCATCCATTTTCTTTTTCGAACATATTCCTGATGAAAATAACCTAAATGTGCGACTGGTCCTCCAAAAGAAGTGAAACCAAGTCTTGTTGATACAATGAAAATCTCAAGTAGTTTTTTAAAGTATTGCATGCAGGACTCCTTTACTCTTTAATTTCTTTGAATAATTCATAGGCCTTTGCTCTTGCTTCAATTAAAATAGCTTCACCTTTTTCAGTAATGCGATAATACTTTCTTATTTTTCCATCTACCAATTGGTCTTCTTTTAACAATAAACCATCAGCTTCCATTCCGTGGAATATAGGGTATAGTGTACCTGCGCTAATGGTATAACCATGTTCTCTTAATTCGTCTAACATCCAGCTTCCATATATGGGATGCTCTTTGGCATGATGTAAAATATGAATATGGATAAAGCCTAAAAATAACTTCCTTAATATCTTATTGTTTTCCAACCATAAGGACTCCCTTTTGTTTTCTGATACCGATATCGGTTTTCGATAACAATATTAATATAAATCATTTTATATGTAAAGTGTAGGTTTTTTAGTGTTCAATTAAAAAGGGTATCTAATTTGAAAGTATAAAAGAATGGACCCCTATCAATGGGGCCCAACTTCCATTCTGTCTTTTATTTCACCCGCAAAACTTGCCCAGGATAAATCGTATAATTAGCGTCTAATCCATTCCAGCTTCGAATTTGTGCAATTGTGCTTCCATACCTTTGTGATAAGGCGTAGACAGTATCTCCGCTGACAACTGTATGATAGATAGCTCCTCCTGATGGAACCAGGTTGAAGGCACGTACGAGTCCATTTACATGTCCTTGGGCAATAGCTTGAATAAATGACGCTTGTTTTAATTTGTTGGCATCAGCAACTGTGTCAATAAAACCGTTCTCTGTTAAAATAGCAGGCATATTGCTTTCTCTTAATACGTGAAAATTGGCTTGCTTTCTCCCACGATCGGCGAAGTTAACGACTTTCATTATTTCTTCATGGATGATATTTTGATAGGTTGTTGTAGGTGTGCCGGATCCAGGATAGATATAATCCTCATAGCCAGTACCGCCACCGGCATTAATATGAATGGATAAGAAGTAATTGGCCCCCCAAGCGTTGGCATCGTTTGTTCTTTGGGCAAGAGAAACGGTTTGGTCACCTGTTCGACTCATTCGTACCTCAGCATTACTATATCCTAATAATAAATCTCTTACCTTTGTAGCTATTTGTAGTGTAAGGTTCTTTTCCTGTAAACCATTACCTACTGCTCCAGGGTCAGTACCACCATGACCAGGATCGATATATATTTTTACCATATGAAAATACCTCCTTTTCTAATAGTTTTATGCAAAGGATGTATTTAGTGCTTGTACACTTAAACTACTTTTTAACCATTTGATTGATTCGCACAAGGAAGGTTAGTAGGAAGAGGTAGATTCTAAACAAGGTCATTAAAGAGGTATGGAGATATTTAGCTTATAAAAGCGGGAATGACTATGATGGTCTTGCTGTCGATAAAGAGGGGAGCGGAGGCTTTCTTCTAATAGGAAGGTTAAGACACGGGGAAATTGCTGAAGAGCAGTAGGAGTTACTGCTCTTCTTCACGTTCCACAATTTGATAACCTAATTTTTTTAGTCCGCCTTCAATACTTCTGACAAATGTCACTTCTAAATCTTGGAATTGGTCTCTCATTCTTGTTGAGCTAGCAAGTGCGGTTGGAATACCCGAAAGCATTACCTTTACGCCCATAAGTTTAAGAGCAGAGACTAATCGATTAAGTGCGTCGGAAAATTCATAATTAGAGATTTGCATTTCAGATAAGTCGATGAGAAAAGAAGAAATTTTATGGCTTAATGTATAATTTAATGTATCCTCAAGAATTTTTCTTTCCCTTTTATCGTTGACGTTGCCTTGTAGTGCCAAGATAGCAATCCCTTTTGATATCGGAATGATGGGTACGCTGAGTAAATCGATATCTTCATAAAGGTCATCGAGTTCAATAATATAGGAGAGGACATCGGCAATGGACTGGACCATTTCCACTTGTTCATTGGTAAATGTTTTTTCATCTTTATCCATTAAACAGAGCGTGCCGAAGTTTGATCCATCTGTGCGATTTAATGGAACACCAATAAAGGCTTTCACCCCAAGCTCATCGGTGATTTTTCGCTTTTTTGTTTCTTCATCAGCCATTAAATCCATCACGGTTTTCGCAGGTTCATTATTTTCTAATACAAGTTTGCAATTCGATTCTTGATAATCAACAGCAATATCGTCTGGTATGATAAATTCCACTTTATTATAGGAATTAATAACAGTCATTTTATTGCCTACTTTTTTGGCTATATATGCAGAATTGACATCTAAGTTTTTAGTTAACAACGCAAATAATTTAGTAGACGTATCCACTAGTGATTGGTAAACTGTTTTATCCTTTACTTTACTGATCATCGAACATCTCTCCAAAATTGATTGATACTATAATTTTAGCATAAAAATAGAATCACTGATTACAGATGCAAGAACTTAATTCTTTTCGCGCTTCATCAATTCTTCTTCAAAGAAAAATGTACCAGGATATTTATTAACGACATAAGAGTATCTTTTCATATTTTTTACATACTGGCTTTTTGATATAATCACTTGCTCTTTCGTCCTTTTTATATTTACCATTTCCCCGATACGAAACATTTCTACGCTCATAATCTCAATCCCTTTCATTAGTGAAGATAATGTGTCCTTACCGTTAATGAAAAAAAGACTCCTAGATGGAGTCTTTTTTTCTATAGTAATTATGCTTTGTTAACGTTAGCTGCTTGAAGACCACGTTGACCTTGTTCGATGTCAAATGTTACTTTTTGACCTTCGTCTAAAGATTTGAAGCCTTCGCTTTGAATTGCGCTGAAATGTACGAATACATCTTCTCCGCCTTCTTGCTCGATAAATCCAAAACCTTTTTCTGCGTTAAACCATTTTACTGTACCTGTTTCCATGTTATCGTCTCCTGTTGTGGGGTTACCACAAATGTATTACTACCCTTGTTCAAACATACGATTTTAAGACAAAAAATTCCTTAGAAGAGATTTCCTCTCTCTCAATTTTACACCGAACAAAAATAATTATATTCATCATACCATTTATCAATGATATTAGCAAATACAGGAAGGTGTTATTTAATGTAAAAAAAAGATAAGACTAGCAAGGGGCTGGATTTCAAAAGTCAGTTTAATGTTTTAGGTATGCAGGATTTAAAGAATAGGACTTTGCTTGATGATATACTTAAAGTAAAGATGCAGTTTAGTTAAATAAGAAGCATTAATGTAAAGAAAGAGTACCGTAGGATATAATAGAACAAGTATTAAATATTCTGAAAGAGAGTTGATTTTGTTATGGATACCCAAGTAACTACGAAATTTAAAATATATAAGCAAACAAATGAGGTTTTTGAAGCCATAGTAGACCCTTTCAAAATCGGAAACTTTTGGTTCTCATCGAGTTCTGAAAGATGGGAACAGGGCAAGACCATTACATTAAGATATGATGAATACGAAGCAGAAGGTATTATACATGTATTAGAAATCGAAAAAAATAAGAAAATCGTGTTTTCATGGGGCGGAGAATCTGATGAAGAAACAGTTGTTATAATTACACTGAAAGAGTTGGATAATGCGAGAACAATTATTGAGGTGAACGAATCAGGTCTTAATGAAGATGACCCTGAAATAGTAAACAAAATGCTAGGACAAAAAGAAGGTTGGGTTTATATGCTAACTTGTTTAAAGTGCTATTTGGAAAATGGTGTTAGTGATTTGAGAGCTTCATTAATCCATTAATAAAAAACCGACTATTATTATTTTGTGCATTCTTATTGAACTAAACCAGCTTATAGTTTGTCAAAATTTTTCATTAAAATATTTCAAACAACAATGACATATTAAAATAGATCATGCCAAATAACCTTCCACTTTCTCACTTTTGGAGGGTTTTGTTGTATATAGATAGATATAGTTCCTAATCTATATCCTTGAAAGTAGTTCTGTTTTTTAGTAAGGAGTAACCAATTTAAAAGCTTATTTACACTAGCATGTTTTGAGATTAAATCAAACATACTTCAATAAAACGCCTTATATAGGCCAAAGAAAGCTTGAATTTTAACAGTGTTGCTCAAGAGGCAGGAGTTAGTAAAGCGGCACTATACAATAACATAGAAATTAGAGAGCGAATCGAAATCATTACGTATGCAACAAGCACAAGTCCCAACTGCAAAGCAAATCAAACGTGAAATGGATAAAAAAACACCAAAGAAGCTATGATTGCTTCAATAAAACGTAAGGTTAAGAAGTTAGAGGAAGAAAAAAGGAATTACGTGAGCAGTTAAAATTTCCTATGAAGAAGTTTATAAAAAAATCTGAGGGAACTCCGTTTCCTATCTTGTTCAATTAAAGGACCATACTGTTGAAGATGAGCAGGGAATATTCACACACTCGCTGAAATATATAGATATGGACATTAAATAAATCGGGTTTCATATGACGAAACCCACCATAGGAGATGATCGGAGATGGAAACCCTAGTAAATCAAATTGAATTGAATGGGCTCACTTTTCAATATCGCGAGAGTGGAGAACCTTCCGCACCACCGCTTGTTGCACTTCACGCGCTGGGAAAAAGTGCAGAATCATGGGATCAAGTGGCTGCTGTATTAGGAGAAAAATATCGCGTTTTAGCTTTAGATCAACGGGGTCACGGTGGGAGTGCGAGAACTAGTACATATTCTTTTGAACTGATGTCCGATGACTTGTTTCATTTTGCGAATGCTATGAATTTAGAACGATTTGCGCTAATTGGTCATTCCATGGGGGAACAGTATCCTATCTTTTCTCGGAAACATTTCCGTCAAGGATAGAACGGTTGATTATTGAAGACACTCCTCCTCCTTTTCCGGATAAGCCGATCGAAGTTCCTTCCAAACCTTCTGATCCCCTACCGTTTGATTGGCTTGTTGTGTCTTCGATTCTACAGCAACTTAATGAACCCAATCGCGTCTTACCGACATTATCATGCCGACTCTAATTATAGGCGGTGAGTCCAGTCACATTCCTCAAAACAAATTACAGGAAGTTTCTGAACGCATCCCGAATTGCGAATTGGTGACGATAGAAGATGCTGGGCACTTTGTGCATGATGCTAATTTACCAGCCTTCTTAGCTGCTGTAAAAAGTTTTCTTAATTCATGAGTTTCAGTACACTTTTACTGTTATCCTAATTTTTATTAAACAATCGACGCTTATCTGAAATAAGGTAAACGTCCTTTTTCACAGAAAAAAGATTGAGTTGAGCGAATGATTTTGAAATAATTGGTATTGATCAATAGGGCCATATTGTTGAGGAATTAAGGACAGTAGATATCCTGATTAAAGATTATTTGTGGGAAGTTACACTTAAGCTAACGGTTGCAGTTGAAGAAGGATACCTTATTAATTAGTTTAAACAACAGCAAAAAGGGAGATTCTTTTTAAACAACCCCCCATTTGTATTGAATTATTTGTTCTTCAAGGTTGTGTTAGCTTCTTGTTGCAGGAAATCCTCAGTTGATATTACGTTGGCATACATACCATTAAGTGCACTGACAAACGCAAAATGAACCTGTTCAGCTGGCACGACCTTATCTTGATAAGATAATCCCCTTGTCGCACATGCATCTTCAATAAGAGTAGTTTCAAAGCCTAGCTCTACAGCACCTCTGACTGTGGCATCAATACACATATGCGTCATCATACCTACAATCACTAGCTTGGTCACTCTTTTTTCTCTTAATTTGCGCTCTAGTTCGGTTTTAAAAAAGCTGTTAGGTGCATGTTTTATGATAATACTTTCGTGTTCTAATGGTAAAACAGTTTCATTTAGTTGAACTCCCTCCGTATTTGGAAGAAAGAAGCCTAAACCTGGATTACTTGCAATATGTTGGACATGAAAAATATTATCTTTGTTATTCTGTCTAAACCATTCAAGAACTTTAGCAGCATTAGAGGCTGCTTTTACGGGGTTGCTTAATTCCATCTTTCCATTTGGAAAATAGTCATTTTGAATATCGACAATGATTAAAGCTGTGCTCATTTTTTTCACCTCATTAAAAAATTTATTATAATAAAATGATAAATAATATCTTGGTTTTTATCGATACTTTGATGAAAAACTTTTATATCAAATAATTTCACGGTGAAAGGAATTTATTATGGAAATTGATCAAATTGATTTTCAGATTCTACGGTTACTAACCGAAAACTCACGTATTCAATGGAAGGACTTGGGAGGACAAATTCATATGACTGGACAAGCAGTAGGGAATCGTATTAAAAAACTTGAGGAAAGTGGTGTAATTAAAGCCTACTCCCTAATAATCGATGAAATGAAACTCGGGCTTTCTTATACAGCGTTTGTCATTGTTCATATGAAAACAGCTAATCATGCTGCTTTTATTCGTTTTATTAAAGATCGAAAAGAGGTAGTTGAAGCTCACCGAGTATCTGGAGAAGGCTGTTACCATTTAAAAATAAAAGTTAAATCCCAAAATCAATTGAATCTTCTTCTTAATCAACTTCTCGATCATGGGAACTATAGTTTAAACCTATCAATACAAGAGATTAAACAACGTAATCCGTTGACTGCTATATTACAATAAACATTTGTTTCAAAGAAGTTTTGTGAAGTATTCTGCTTAAACAAAAGGGGGCTTATCTGTAATAGTTAAGTGACTAGAAGGCTCTTAATACTGTTGAACGATCTTCCATTAAAGGGCGCTTATCTTGAAAATAAAGGTAAGTGCTTTTTGATGTTAAGGGCCAGATTGTTGCATAGTATATATTAAAATTAATGGTAATTGGGGGCGATATATTTTGACAAATGAACGAAGAAATATGGGATTATTTCTTTCATAAGTTTGATTGTGAGCATTATTTCCATGGCTGTTTTTTTTGGTCGGAGGTACATTGGTTAACGATAATGTCACAATGATAACTGGCTTAATATTTTTAGTTATTACTTTGATTTTATATTTGTTTAGCAAAAGGAATCTATTCGGAAAGATTTTATTATACGTTTCTGCAACATTATATTAATTGTTTTGGTGATTTTTTTCGTAGGTAGGATTTTTATTTTGGAGCACACCGGAATAAAAAAGGGCAACTGGCACGAGTGTGACATAAGATTAAAGGTGGTAAGTATGGATATACTTTTGTTTCTTATTTCTTATATTCTGTTAGATATCATAGGGTCTGCTCTTTATGTTGCTGTACTTTTGTTTTTTTTCGCGACCCTTGGAAGGGTTTTTAATAAAGATGAGAATAAATGGAACTCATTTTTCCAATTTGGAAAAGGTATAGGATTTTATTTTATAATGATTTTTCCATATTTAGTAATGCTTGTTGTGATGTTTTTGGTAAGCAAAGTTTGGTTTGAGTTTATTAACTTTGAATATAGTGTTTTGGGTTCTTTAAGTGTGGTTACATTACTTACACTTATTATGATTTCTGAATTCCCTAAGCTCAGAGGTATTGTAAATAACAAGTTACAGTAAAACGATTAAATTGTGTGTAAGAACTGAGATATTGTTTTAAACAATCGGGCATAATTCTTGAAAAGAATTGTGCCTTCTTTCAGCTAAAGGGGGAGTTTGTGAAGTACGGAAAGAATTTTTTTATTTAAAAGAAGGAAACATCCATTTTTAATAGAATGTAAGTATTTTAATTAGAGGAGGTTGATCTTGTTGGAGAGAAGAGCCTTACTGGTATCCTCATTACCAGAATATGAAGAAGAGATTGGCCGATGGATATGGTGTTTAGCGGATGTTCGACGTACTCTTATTACTGAATTAACTGGAATCAGCCAAAGCTTAATTGACAGAAAAATAGTCGGAAGGCAATCAATTGGGACTCTTTTGTATCACATTGCATTGATCGAGGCAGATTGGTTATATGTAGAAGTACTTGGAACCGATTGGGATCCTGAAATTAGCTCATTATTTCCTTTAGAACATCGAACTGAAGGCAATTTAACTCACTTTGAGGGAGAAAGTATAGAGGACCATTTTTACCGGCTCAATAAGGTACGTGAAGTATTTCTTTCTCACTTTCGTTCAATGGACCTAACCGATTGGCGTAAACCGAGAGCACTTGAACATTATGACGTCACACCTGAGTGGGTTGTTTACCATTTGATTGAACATGAATCACATCATAGAGGTCAAATTTTTCAAATGCTTCGGGAATTACAATATGGTAAGTGTTAAAGAAAGGGAACTTATAATCCCTCTTGACTAACTGACTGGCTTTAGATAATTATAAAATCAATAAATGTGTTTAAGAAACATTTGCTAATTATTCACACTAATAGATAAATCAATTCGAGTGTTTATTTCATTAAAGGGCGCTTATACCAAATGAAGTGAGCCCAAAAAGTTAGACATTATATTAAGTTAAGCAGCTATGGAGGATTGTATTCGGTATTGCCCCGAGCTCAATCCTTTTAATTTTTCCCATTCATACGTTTGTGATTGTAGTATTCGTTATAGAGTTCAAGCTCACGCTTGAATTGAGCCATACTCTCAAATTCTTACATAAAAATAATTCCGATTTTAATAGACTAAAGACGTTCTCAATTACTGTGTTATCTAAACAATTGCCTTTACGAGACATACTTTGAGTAATACAATTTTGTTTTAATGCATAAGAGTATTCTTTCATTTGATAATGGCAATATTAATCTGAATGTAAGATAGGCGCATCTACTTCGGATAAGCATTAAAAGCTCTGACTAACATATCTGAAACAAGTCCATATGAGGAGGGCTTTGAATATTATAGGCTACGATTTTTACACCATTAAATAAATCTAGTATGGGGGAAAAGATATAATTTCTCACCAAATAAATGAAATGCGGTTTGTAAGCCAGTAATCATTTGCTGGCATTTTATTTAAAAGTTGACATACCCTACGAGGGTATAGTAATATTGGTTTTGTCAATCCGGTATATCGGCAGTTAATTCTATATCTAGAGGGGGGATAAGAATGGACGAATTGATCATGATTTCTAATGAAACATGTTGCAGCAGTCAAGAAAAAGAAAGTGGAAACTATCCAAGTGATTTACAAGATAAACTTCATTAAGAGGATGAACAGAATTGAGGGTCATATTAAAGGAATAAAAAATATGATGACGAGAAAAAATTTTTGTGATGATATTTTACATCAAATACAGCAGCCCAAACAGCATTAGATCTTGTTTCCCGCGTTTTGTTAGAGAGTTATATTAACACTTTGTGTGATTGTGAACGGTTAAGACAAGATGATCCGGTGGAAGAATTTTAACGACCTTTTCAAAAATCACAAAATTTAATCAAAAATTTACTATTTATTATACCTAACATAGGTATGGTAATGTGAATATATTAAAACTAGTAAAGTCATTTAAGGAGGAATTATTATGCAACAAGTTACACTTAATGTACAAGGAATGTCTTGTGGACATTGCGTTAATTCAATTGAGGGAAATGTAGGAGAACTGAAGGGTGTGGAAACTGTAAAAGTGCATCTGCAAGATGGAAAAGTAGACGTAGCCTTTGACCCGGAAAAGGTAGACTTGAAAGATATTACCGAAGTGATTGAAGAGCAAGGCTATGATGTTGCCTAAGAAGAGCGGTCGTGCTTCTGTAGCACGATTTTCTTTTTAAAAAATATATACCCTTATGGGGTACTTGTTTAGGAGGGAAAACAATGATGAGAGCAAACAAAGAAGTAAGTTTGCAAATTCAAGGCATGACTTGTGCAGCATGTGCCAACAAAATTGAAAAAGGTCTAAACAAGATAGACGGTGTAATAGATGCCAATGTCAATTTTGCGATAGAAAAAACAAAGGTTGTTTACAATCCTGAGAAAACAAATGTGCAAGATTTTGAAGATAAAATCGAGAAATTAGGTTATCGCGTGGCACATAATAAGCAAACATTTGATATATCTGGGATGACTTGTGCAGCATGTGCGAATAAAATTGAAAAACGAATAGCTAAAATGGATGGAGTTTCTAATGCTACGGTTAACTTTGCCCTGGAGAATGTCATGGTTGAATATAATCAAGACCAAGTGACAACTGGAGATATGATTGAAGCAGTAAAAAAGCTGGGGTATACGCTTAAGGCTCAAACATCCAAAGAAGAAACGGCCAACAGTAAGGATGAAGAAGTACGAAATCAGACTGGGAAATTCATTTTCTCCGCTATTCTGACATTTCCTTTGTTATGGACTATGGTCACGCATTTTAAGTTTACTTCTTTTATCTATTCACCAGATATGTTAATGAATCCATGGGTACAATTGGCATTAGCTACTCCAGTTCAATTTATTGTTGGCGCACAATTCTATCGAAGTGCGTATAAAGCATTACGAAATAAAAGTGCAAATATGGACGTTCTCGTTGCACTCGGTACATCTGTCGCATACTTCTATAGCATTTTTCTCGGTATTGAATGGCAAATGAATGGTCAAGAGGGGATGCCAGTACTCTATTTCGAAGCAGCGTCAGTTATTATTACATTAGTTATCCTTGGGAAGCTTTTTGAAGTGCGTGCCAAAGGACGCACAGGTCAGGCTATTCAGAAATTGCTTGGCATGCAAGCTAAAACAGCACGAGTGATACGTGATGCTGTCGAACAAGAAATAGCAATTGAAGAAGTAATTGTTGGAGATACCATTATTGTTCGTCCAGGTGAAAAAATTCCAGTTGATGGGCAAATTATAAAAGGTGAATCTGCTGTAGATGAATCTATGATTACAGGAGAAAGTATTCCTGTCGATAAAAAAATAGGCGACATTGCCATTGGCTCAACGATTAATAAAAATGGAATGTTAACCATTGAGGCTACCAAAGTTGGAAAAGATACTGCGCTATCCCAAATTGTAAAAGTGGTAGAGGAAGCACAAGGAAGTAAAGCAGATATTCAGCGAGTGGCAGACCATGTATCAGGTATCTTTGTTCCTATTGTTGTAGGGATTGCAATCGTGACGTTTCTTGTTTGGTACTTCATCGTCGAACCTGGTGAATTACGATCAGCACTTGTTCCTGCCATTACAGTTCTTGTCATTGCTTGTCCATGTGCGCTTGGTTTAGCGACACCAACATCTGTTATGGCTGGTTCTGGACGGGCTGCAGAACTAGGTGTTTTATTTAAAGGTGGAGAATATTTAGAGAACACACGCTTATTAAATACAATTGTTTTAGATAAAACTGGAACAGTAACCAAAGGGGAGCCAGATTTAACAGACGTTCTTCCTCAACAAGGATTCACGGAGGAAGAAGTACTATCCTTAGTGGCATCTGCTGAAAATAGTTCTGAACACCCTCTTGCTGAAGCGATTGTTAAAGGTGCAAAAGCAATGGGTACTATGGTAAAAGAACCAGATTCATTTGAGGCGATACCTGGCTTTGGTATTCGTGCTGTAATAGAAGGTAAAACAGTTTTTGTTGGTACAAGAAAATTGATGCAACAACAAGCTATCGATATCACTTCTATAGAAGAAGTGATGTCAAAACTAGAATTAGATGGTAAAACAGCAATGTTAATTGGTGTTGATCAACAATTAGCAGGAGTGATTGCTGTAGCTGATACTGTGAAAGAAACATCAAAAGCAGCTATTGAAAGAATGCACGCGCTTGGCTTAGAAGTCATTATGCTTACAGGTGATAATGAACGGACAGCACAAGCAATTGGTAAACAGGTCGGTATTGACCGTGTTATTGCAGAAGTGATTCCTGAACAAAAGGCAGATGAAATTAAGAAATTACAAAAAATGAATAAAAAAGTAGGCATGGTAGGTGATGGCGTGAATGATGCGCCTGCTCTAGCTGTTGCGGATATTGGAATGGCGATTGGTACAGGAACAGATGTAGCCATTGAGGCAGCTGATATTACACTTATGCGAGGAGATTTGCACAGTGTGGCAGATAGTGTAGAACTGAGCGACAAAACGATGCGAAATATTAAGCAAAACCTGTTCTTTGCGTTTTTCTATAATTCTGCCTCTATCCCAATTGCTGCTATTGGCTTACTGGCTCCATGGGTTGCCGGAGCTGCAATGGCGTTTAGCTCCATATCTGTTGTACTAAATGCCTTGCGGTTACAACGTTTAAAGCTAAAGGGAGGGCAGTAAAGCTATGTCAATCAAAAAGTGGGTTTCTCTAGGTAGTGTATATTTAATATTGGTTATCCTAGCATATAGCTTAATTACTGGAAATAACCCTTTTCAAAGCGGAGAATTAGACCATAATCATGAAACTTCAGAAGTTCAAAAGGAGGAAGAAACAATGGAACATAGGCAGCATAATCATCATCATGACCATCAGGTTGAATCAGAGCTTAATACAAATGTTACGTACAATGATGGAAGAGTTTTTATTAAATTGGAAGCTGATAATGGAAACCCACCTAAACTTGCTAAAGAGCATGAAAAAGAGATGCATTTTATCATTGTTTCTAATGACTTAGAGGCGTATTATCATTTACATCCAGATAAGGAACAACAAGGTTCATATGTAGTAAATCAAGAGTTGAGTGACGGCACTTACCAAGCATTCGTTGATATTACTCCAGAAAATAAGGCGTACCAGGTCGTCCCAAAACCAGTGCAGATTGGAACAAACGAAACAGATAAAGCAAGCCTAGAGAGTGAGGATAAATGGACAAAAGAAATTGATGGGAAGACCGTCACCTTAGAGGATGTTAATGCTGCGGTTGAAGAAAAAGTTCCTTTGGTATTTGATACGCATGGGGAAAAGCCAGATCCACATCTAGGTGCCTTAGGGCATGTGGTGATTGTTGACGAGGAGGTTGAACAATATATTCATGTTCATCCAGCTTCAGAAGATACAACCACGTTCAATGCGCATTTTTCTAAACCTGGTAAGTACAAAATTTGGGCGGAATTTAAGTTTGGTGATAATGTAAACGTCTATCCGTTTATTTTAGAAGTAAAGGAATAAAACAAAGTTAAAATAAAGGAGTGGGGTTTTGAGATGAAAAGCTATCAACTTGAAGTTTACACTAGACCTACTTGCTCTGATTGCCAAGATTTGAAAAAATTCTTGCAAAGTCATCATATTCCTCACAAGGAATACGATTTAGCAAAACAACCATCAAAAGAAAAAGATCTAATTAAGATAACCGGAAGCAGAATTGTTCCAGCACTTGTGTTTTCTCATCCGTCCCTCTTAGGATGGATGAGAAAACCAAAAAGCATGATAGGGTTCGAAAGGAATAAAGAAGAGATAAAGAAGTTATTAATATAGCATAGATAACATTATGTACCTGCTTTTTGTGCATAGATATATTTTCACTAATTTTATACCCTACTATGGTAAAGTATTCGTAATTAATGAAAAAATAGTTGGATTTAAAAGGGAGAAATGATATGGAGAGCGATGTTAAAAAACTTAAAATAGCCGTAAATGGAGGAATAGGGTTTGGGGCAAAGCTAAACTCAAAACAACTTACGATGATCTCAAAATATATGAATGAAGATGAGGAACTGGAGTTGACAACCTTCCAACAACTCTATGTAGATATCCCAGAAGATAAAAAAGAAGAAATCATAAAAAATTTTGAAAATGTCGGGTTAGCATGTTACCCAGTTGGAAACTATGTGAAAAGTTTGAGAACCTGCAATTTTTGCAAAGGAGAAGAAGAGGAAGGAATGCCGGTAGCAAAGGAATTAAATAAACGCTTTGCGGGAAAACCTGTACCGTTTACCCTGAAGTTTGCTTATACAGGTTGCCCTATAGGGTGCGGTGAACCAATGTTAAGCGACATAGGCGTTATGAAGTTTAAGGATCATTACAATTTATATGTTGGTGGAAAAGCAAAAGGAAGAGATGCGGAAGTTGGTTATCTACTGAAAGAGAATCTAACTCCAGAAGAATTGTACGATACTGTAGAAAAGATTATTGCTACCTATTCGCAAATGGGTAAAAAACGGGAGACATTCTGTAAATTCTGGAAGAGGGTAGGTAAGGACCAATTGATAAGTTAATATAAATGCTTTTTTCGTTGTGGATTAATAAAAAGGTAAAGGGAATTAATTTACTTTTTCAATGATGGACTATCATTTAATATCGAAACTAATTAAACTGTAATTCTGGAGGTAATATCATTATGCCTACACATGCACAGGCAATTTCGCAACCTGATTCAAAGCGTTGGAAAGCACTAGCTTTGTTGTGCTTTGCAAATTTCCTTGTGATGATGGATTCTGCGATTATTCAGATTGCCCTGCCATCTATCAAAGAAACGCTTGGTTATAGTCAAGAAAGCTTACAATGGGTAATGAGTGCTTTTCTTATTATATTTGGAGGATTTCTACTATTGGGTGGAAGGTTAGCGGATTTATTCGGAAATCAACGCATATTTAATTTAGGCGTTATTATTCTTGTTGTATCATCCTTGTTTGCAGGTATAGCTTGGAGTGAAATGAGTCTAAACGTATGGCGTGGAGTTCAAGGATTGGGCTCTGCTTTCATTGCACCAGCTGCACTGTCCCTGATTATGCTCCTGTTTTCTTCTAATGGTAAAGAAATGGGTAAAGCACTTGCTTTCTGGGGACTGTCTGGGGCAGCAGGTGGAGCTTTGGGTATCGTTTTAGGTGGCGTTATTACAGAAGTTCTTGGTTGGCGCTGGACATTATTGATCTATGTTCCACTTGGTATTATCGTGCTTACCTTGTCTCCGAAGCTTTTACAAGAGGCAGGGCGTAAAGCAACTGGTCGTGTCGATTATATCGGTGCCATTTTAGTTACTGTTTCTTCTATGTTAATTGTTTATGGAATTGTAACAGCAGAGCAAAGTGGCTGGCAGTCATCCAATACAATATTCTCCTTGGCTGTCGGTGCTATCTTGTTTCTTATTTTCCTTTTGGTACAGTCCAAGAAAAGAGAACCACTTTTACCACTCAATATATTTAAGACGCCTTATTTAGCTATAGGAAATATTTCTGTTTTCTTAATAGCAGCATCATGGTTCCCGATGATATATATACTTGTTTTATACTTGCAACAGGTTTTACAGCTTTCTCCATTTGTTGGAGCAATGGCAATGTTGCCTATGCCTGTATTTATGGCGCTTTTCATGATATTTATAGCCGAAAAAGTGATGGACAAATTCGGAATGAAAAAGACCATGATTACTGGATTTATCTTACTTGGGGCCGGATCTGTTTTATTTTCACAAACAGCTACAGTAGACGGGAACTATTGGACCAATGTGTTGCTCGCTTCGTTAATAGCATCTCTAGGTAATGCACTTGCTTATTTACCTGCGACTACGGCATCTGTATCAGAGGTCGAATCAGAAAGGTCAGGTATTGCATCTGGTTTATACAATACCTTTTACCAAATTGGATCAGCGGTTGGTCTAGCTTTAATAGTAGCTATTGCAGGCGCAACAACTGCTTCTAGTACAGCCGGGTCACAGGTAGTTGCCTTGAATGATGGGTTTCAACAGGCATTTTTCTGGGGCGGTATAATAGCATTTCTGGGTGCTTTACTGGCACTACTGTTTACACACTCACCAAAGCAAGGAAAATAGAATAGTCCAAAGTGATATAAATTTAAAAAGGGTTTAAACAACTATGCGAATCACAAAATAATCATGAATATTAAAAAAAGAATGGTGGCCTTACTTATAGATAATTACTCAGGTATTCATTGATAGGGATAAAGAAAAAGAGAATTTTATTTTTTATAGAAATGGTACAATCATATAAAATTGTAAAAAGGGATGCATATTATGCCAATTAATTCTTTTGAAAACTATCCGATGAGCTGGAAGCCTTCGGTTGATAAAACTGAAAAACCTATATATCAAGCACTTGCAAGGCAATTGGAGAAGGACATACTTAACGGAGTTTTGTTACCAGGAACAAAACTTCCACCACAAAGAGAATTGGCTGATTATCTAGATTTAAATCTGAGTACCATTTCAAAAGCTTTTAAAGTTTGTGAGTTGAAGGGCTTGTTAAGCGCTTCAGTTGGAAGTGGGACGTTTGTATCATATGACGCGTTATCGAATGCCTATTTACTTGAAGATACAAAGCCGCAGCATTTAATTGAAATGGGAGCAACACTTCCAGATAATGCTTCCTACGAGCCATTGTTAATCCAACTGAAAAGTATGCTGCAAGAGACTGATTACGAAAAATGGTTTGGATATGGTCGGACAGGCGAAAGTCTATGGCAAAAGGATGCAGCTATAAAGTTACTCCGAAGAGGTGGATTCGAAACAACTGTTGAACACATTTTATTTGCAAATGGAGCTCAAAATGCAATTGCTGCTACACTAGCAAGTCTTTGTAAGCCTGGTGATCGCATTGGGGTTGACCAGCATACGTACCCCGGCCTAAAAACAGTTGCAGCGATGCTTAATGTACAAATAGTGCCGATAAAGTCAGAGAACTATGAAATGAGTCCAACTTCTTTTGATTATGCATGTAAAAATGAAAATATTAAAGGCATATACTTGATGCCAGATTATCATAATCCCACAGCTTCCTTAATGTCGGTTGAGAATCGGAAAAAGATTGCTAGCATTGCCAAAAAGTATAATCAGTTCATTATTGAGGATGGATCTTACCATCTTCTTAATAAAAACCCACTACCAGCAGTTGCATCATTCGCCCCGGAACAGGTTGTCTATATTGCAGGTTTATCTAAAGCATTAGCACCAGGATTACGACTAGCCTATGTAGCAGTGCCGAGTCAATATAAGGAGCCCATTTCAAAGGCACTTTATAATTTAAACATAACTGTTTCCCCGTTATTAGCGGAATTGACAGCACGTACGATTGTATCCAACCAATTTGAACTCTTAATTGAGGGGCATCGAAAACAGACCATTCAAAGAAACCAAATAGTAGATCGATATTTGAGTGACTATAAGTGCCTAGGTGTTGAAACGGGTATCTTTCGTTGGTTGCTATTACCAGGCAAGATTACTGGTGCAGAATTTGAAACGTTAGCTGAGCAAGAGGGAGTACAAGTATATGCAGCTGAACGTTTTGTAGTTGGAAATAGTTGTCCCGAAAGGGCAGTAAGAATCTCTGTTTGCGCACCTAATACCACACAAGAGCTTGAACAAGGATTGATTATCCTTAAACGTTTATTAAAGGGTCATACCTAATATTGTTTGCCATACAATTATGATATTGTATGGTTTTTTTGTGCGTGTTATGATATTTCAAATCTTGTTGGAAGATTAAT
Source organism: Cytobacillus sp. FSL M8-0252 (assembly GCF_038007345.1). NCBI lineage: Bacteria > Bacillati > Bacillota > Bacilli > Caryophanales > Bacillaceae > Cytobacillus > Cytobacillus sp. FSL M8-0252. The sequence goes on along the minus strand of NZ_JBBOWZ010000001.1, from coordinate 4,261,240 downwards.
AGAATGAGTTTTTGGAAAGGTAGGTAGGAACATGGTACAAAAAGATCGTGTAGAATTGTTAGAAGTACAAACAACTACGCTGAAAAGCTACATTCTTTCTCCAGAAAAACAAAAAGCGTTATATAAGCGTACATTATTCGTGGTAAGTGTTTCACAAATTTTTGGTGGTGCAGGGTTAGCAGCAGGAGTTACGGTGGGGGCACTTCTTGCACAGCAAATGCTTGGTACAGAAGCCTTTGCCGGACTTCCATCAGCTTTATTTACTTTAGGGTCAGCAGGAGCAGCCTTACTCGTTGGGAGACTTTCGCAAGCTTCTGGACGTCGTATAGGTCTGGGAACAGGTTTTATGATAGGTGGACTGGGAGCAATAGGGGTCATCATTGCAGCAATTATAAATAGCGTTTTGCTGTTATTTCTTTCATTACTTGTTTATGGCTCAGGAACTGCAACAAATTTACAAGCTCGTTATGCAGGTACAGATTTAGCAAATAGTAAACAGAGAGCGACTGCTATTAGTCTTACCATGGTATTTACAACATTTGGTGCAGTTGCTGGTCCGAACTTAGTAAATGTAATGGGCGATATTGCTCTTTCTATTGGCGTTCCAGCACTTGCTGGTCCATTCATTTTGGCGGCAGCAGCATATATCTTAGCAGGTATTGTTCTTTTCATTATGCTTCGCCCAGATCCGTTACTAATAGCAAGAACAATAGAAGCATCAAACAAAGAAAAGAATGAGAAAAAACCTTCAGTTAATACTGAGCAATTAGAGAACAAAAGAGGCATAATTGTAGGTGCGACAATTATGGTTCTGACTCAAATTGTAATGGTAGCTATTATGACTATGACACCAGTTCATATGCGGCATCATGGACATAGCGTGGGTGAAGTAGGTATGGTTATTGGTTTTCATATAGGTGCCATGTATCTCCCCTCACTGGTTACTGGTATCCTTGTTGACAAATTGGGCCGTACTGTTATGGCGATTGCTTCTGGAACTACGTTACTTCTGGCGGGTTTAACAGCAGCATTTGCTCCAGCAGATTCCATGGTTTTCCTCGTAATTGCACTTTCTTTACTTGGATTAGGATGGAATTTTGGTTTGATAAGTGGGACTGCACTTATTGTTGATTCAACTACAACTTCTACAAGGGCTAAAACACAAGGTACGTTGGATGTTTTCGTTGCGTTATCAGGAGCTGCTGGTGGAGCCTTGTCTGGAGTGATTATGGCAGGTTCAAGTTATCTAACTTTATCATTTATTGGAGGGATTCTCTCCTTATTATTAATTCCGATTATCATATGGTCTCGTAGAGGTGGTAATTAGAAAGAAAGGTTATATTACTAACACTATATTTTGGGCATCTCTTTACGTAGATTCCTTTAATATCAAAATCAAAATGAAGGATACGACCTAATTCATATTTCACAATCGGGGGATACTTCTTAGTCATATATAATATGTATCTCCCTTTATTTTTTTATGACTTTTTACGATTTAAGTCTTGATAAGAAAATTTCTAGCGGGTCTTTAATGTTAATATCCATTACCCTTCTTAATTCGATGGGTATGACGTTTCTACCTAGCTCGTCTACATTTCTAACAATTCCAGTGCTTTTCAAATGGTTCACTTCTATTCGTTTTTCTAGATAAATAGAAAACTGCCTTATCAAAGGCAGCTTCCAGAAGAAACTATGCAGAAATTATACAAGGGGATTTACTATATTTTACATAAATGATACAAAAGAACAGCTTTAAGGCTAAACCTTGGGCCTTGCCCAAACCCACCGGGGAAACCTTCCCCAGACCCCATTTAATCGAACTCCCTATCCCCTCAACTCGCTCATTTTACAGCAGCGAGTTTCTTGTTCTTATAACGATTCATTTACTTGTACATGGTATCTGCCCTTAGGTACAACCATAGGTGAGAGGGACACAGGGTCATTGATGACAGTGCAATCTAGACCAAAAACTTTTTTCACAAGCTCAGTTGTGATGACTTGAGAAGGTTCACCTTCTGCGATGAGCTGCCCTTTTTCTAATGCAAAAATGTAATCTGCGTAACGTGCAGATAAGTTAATGTCATGCAAAACCATGACGATAGTTGTCCCGTATTTACGATTGAGATCGGTTAATAAATCTAAAATTTCTACTTGATAGGCTATGTCCAAGAACGTAGTCGGCTCGTCTAAAAATAAAATATCTGTTTGTTGTGTCAGTGCCATGGCGATCCATACTCGTTGTCTCTGACCACCAGATAGTTCGTCAATATTACGATCCGCCAGTTCTGCGATATTCATAATTTCCATTGCTTCAGCTACCGCTTCATAATCCTTTTTAGACCAACCACTGAACATTTTCTGGTGAGGATAACGCCCTCTACCAACGAGGTCAGTTACTGTAATTCCCTCTGGAACAATAGGGGACTGTGGTAAAATACCGAGTACCCGAGCGAGTTGCTTCGGTGGAATTTGATCAATTGATTTCCCATCAAGAATAACCTGACCGGACTGTGGTTTGATGAGTCTCGCCATCGTTTTTAACAAAGTTGATTTTCCACAAGCATTTGCCCCGATAATGACATTTATTTTATTGCTTGGAATCTCCACATCCAACCCATGAAGAATCGTTTTCTGATCATAACCGGCTACGACTTCCTTCGTTTCAAATTGGTGTATTGTTTTCATTATAAACTACCCTTTCGATTCATACGGATAAGTAAGTAAATTAGATATGGTGCCCCGAGTAAACCAGTAATAATACCAACAGGATATCTAGTTGTAAAAGCAAACTGACCAATCAAGTCAGCTGCTAAAACAAGATTCACACCAACGAGACCTGCAGGAATGACATTAGAATACCCGACACCAACTAGTCTTTTGGCAATCGGTCCAGCTAAAAAGGCAACGAAAGCAATTGGTCCGGTCGTTGCGGTGGCAATGGCTAGCATGGCGACCGAAGTTAGTACAAGGAGTATTCTTGTTTGATTCGTATTGAGTCCGAGCGATGTCGCGGATTCTTCACCTAATTCAAGAATGCCGAGCTGTCTACCCAAAATGGCAACAATAGGCGCGCATAGGATGACAGTAATCATTAATGGAATCGTTGAATCTAGCTGAGCACCATTCAAGCTGCCGTTTAACCATCGTAAGGCAGTAGGTATATCTTCTTGCGCACCTCGCATTAATAGAAAAGAAATGGCCGCACTCAACATAGCTTGAATACCAATACCGACTAGTATTAATCGTCCGATGGAAAAAGATTTTCCTTTAGATAAAATAAAAATAAGGAAAACCGTTAATAATCCGGCAATGACAGATGCAATAGATACGACCGTGTTACTTGTATGGAAAATAAGAATACAAATTAAAGCTGCCACACTTGAACCAGCAGTAATACCCAGAATATCGGGGTTAGCAAGCGGGTTCCTTAGCATCGTTTGAAATGTATTCCCAGCTATGCCGAAAGCAATACCAGCAAAAAAACCAGCTAACATTCTCGGGAAGCGGATTGTATTGACGGCAAAGGAAGCACCGCCAGCAGCATTCCCTGTTAGTGCACTCCAAATCTCTTGTGGCGGATAATAGGAGTTACCAAACATAAGCATGGCACAGCATAATGCTAAGGCTGTAGCAAAGAGTATGCTATTAATCAGTAACCAGCGCTGTCTTCTTTTTATTCGTCCTTGTTTAATAACGGCTAATAATGGATGTCTCATAGTGAACGCACCTTCATTCTAATCGCTAAAAATATTAATAAAGGCGCTCCAATAAAGGCTGTAACAACTCCGGCTTCTAACTCCCCTGGGCTACCGATGATACGACCAGCGATATCTGCGATTGTTAAAATGACTGCACCTGATATTGCCGACATGGGAATGGTGAATCTAAGATCAGCACCTAGAATGAGTCTCATCAGGTGCATCGCTAATAAACCGACAAAGCCAATTGGACCGGCTAGCGCAGTTGCGGCACCACATAAAATAACCCCTGCAAATGCAGCGATTAAACGAATCATACCGGTTCTGACACCTTGTCCGGTAGCCACTTCGTCACCGAGTGCTAATGCATTCAAAGCAGAAGCAGTCATGATCGCAAGCAAAATACCTACAACTAAAAAAGGTAAAAAAGTGAGGATTAAGTTCCAGTTAGCAGATCCTACACTACCTACTTGCCAAAATCTAAATTGATCCATGACATATGTACGAGATAGCATAATGGCACTAACGAGGGAAGAGAGAGCGGCACTTGTTGCTGCCCCAGCTAAGACGAGCTTAAGTGGGGTCGCACCCGAACTCCCCATTGAACCAATTCCATATACAAAAATCGCTGTTAGCATAGCTCCAACAATCGCAAACCAAATATATTCAGCTGCACTGCTAATTTGAAAAAAAGCTATCCCACAGACGACAAAAAGCGCTGCCCCTGTATTTACGCCAAGAATACTAGGGTCAGCAATTGGATTTCTTGTTACAGATTGCATGAGTGCACCGGAAACACCAAGAGCAGCACCGCATAATAAACTAAAAATCGTACGAGGGATGCGTTCTTGCACAACACTTGAACTAAATGATTCTATTTCTGGGTGAAATAGACCGGTAAGTAACTCATTCCATGATACAAACCTTGCGCCAAATGCCAAAGAGGCAACAACACATAAGCATAGTAGAATGATAGATGCGACGAGCACAATTATCAAATGCTTTGGTAGATGCCTTTTTGGGACTTGCTTTTCAATTAAATTATTCATCAACTTTCTCAACCGCATCTGCGATTAATTCTAAGTATTCATCGATTGTATATTCGATAGAAAGCGGGTTAGGGTTCCCGGAAGCTGCAAGTGGTGTGTTGTTACCAATAAAGACAACCGATCCTCTTTCTATAGCTTTAATTTTGCCAAGACGAGCGTCTGCTTTTACTGCATCATATGTGCTTTCATCATTATAACCGATGATAATATCAGCATCATTAAGTACATCAGCATTTTCAGCACTCAAAGATAAAGAGAATGCATTTTCATCTTCGATTAGATTGGTAATACTCTCAGGTGTTTCTAATCCCATTTCCATAAGGAAAGACACACGTGGATCAGCAGGTGTATAGAGGTGGAACTGAGACAAATCGTTTGCTGAGAAGTTAGCCCAAACTACTTTTTTTCCCTTTAATTCAGGATACTCTGCAACTTTTTCCGCAACTAAATCCTCTGTATCTTTAATGAGTTGTTCTCCTTCTTTCTCCATACCCATCCCTTTGGCATTAAGAAGCACTTGTTCACGCCATGTTGTTGTCCAAGGTGTAGTTGGATATGCGACAACTGGTGCAATTTGTGTTAATAAATCGTAATCTTCTTGTGTAATTCCAGAGTAACCAGCAAGTATAACATCTGGATTGGAGTCTGCAATCGCTTCAAAATCAAGACCATCTGTATCTTGATAAATATTAGGATCTTTAATATCAAGTTCTTCAAGTTTCTTCGTAGTCCATGGAAGTAAGCCACTACCATCTTCTACACCATAGTTTGCTGCAGAAAAACCGACAGGCTCAACGCCTAGGGCTAGTACAACATCATGGTTCGCCCATTGAATTGTTGCCACTCTTTCAGGTTTTTTTTCAATCACTGTTTCCCCAAAAGCATGTTCAATCGTAATTGGATATTCTGTTTCGGATGGTTGATCTGTAGTTGTTTCCGCCTCTTTATCTTTTTCATCTTCAGAAGCAGTTGATTCATTATTTGAGCAACCAATTAAGGCAAACATGGCGGTAGATACCAGTAATAGTAGTAATAAGAACGACTTCTTTGCTTTCATTTTTTTCCCCTTCTCTTCTATTAAACTGTGACAATCGTATGTAGTAATTTAATAACGATAATCATTCTCATTCAGTGTATAATTACCTAGAGTAGAAGTCAATGGTTTTCGGAAATTTATAATAACTTTATAGGTGAAGGATTAAGGCCCTCAAGCTATTTTTGATAGGATCCTGTCATGTGGAAAATTTACAAAAGAAGAAATCATTGTTTAAAGGAAAATCCATGAATGGGGGATTGGGGGAGCATAGAAATGAGAATCACCTGACATAATCAAGGAATGGTACACTTTCATGAGATAACTGCCAAGATGTATAGGCAAAAAGAAAATGCACATACAAGTGATGAGAAATATGTTGGCAAAAAGAAAATGCACACACAACAGATGAAAAACCGGCTAAGATGTGTTGGCAAAAGGAAAATACGCACACAAGAGATGAAAAACCCGCCAAGGTGTGTTGGCAAAAGGAAAATGCGCACACAAGAGATGAAAAACCCGGCTAAGATGTGTTGGCAAAAAGAAAATGCGCACACAAGTGATGAGAAAACAGTCAAGATGTGTTGGCAAAAGGAAAATGCGCACACAAGAAATGAAAAACCGTCTAAGATGTGTTGGCAAAAGGAAAATGCGCACACAAGAGATGAAAAACCCGGCTAAGATGTGTTGGCAAAAAGAAAATGCGCACACAAGTGATGAGAAAACAGTCAAGATGTGTTGGCAAAAGGAAAATGCGCACACAAGAAATGAAAAACCGTCTAAGATGTGTTGGCAAAAGGAAAATGCGCACACAAGAGATGAAAAACCGTCTAAGATGTGTTGGCAAAAAGAAAATGCGCACACAAGAGATGAAAAACCGTCTAAGATGTGTTGGCAAAAAGAAAATGCGCACACAAGAGATGAAAAACCGGCTAAGATGTGTTGGCAAAAAGAAAATGCGCACACAAGAGATGAAAAACCCGCCAAGGTGTGTTGGCAAAAAGAAAATGCACACACATGAGATCAAAAACAGTCAATATGTGTTGGCAACCCCCATAAAACCCCACATCATATATTTCATTTTGTACTTACTGAAATAACCAAATACGTACATCGCTAGCAAGACACTGACAGTTGTAATGTAATTAGAGAGCGCCGCAAAGGAGCGGTCACTACCTTTAATCTAGGAGAATAACTAATAGCTACCATAATGCGGTGGTCGCCTCCCATGACCGTGTGAAAACATCACTCTAGATGACTACCAATATCATTATGAGTGAATGTATAATAATACCAAATAAATATAAGGAGGTTATTCAAATTTATGAAGTTCACTCAAGCAGTTTTTCCTCTTCTAGTTATCGTAACGATATTGTACTTGATGGTTAATCTTCTACTGTTCATTTTGTTTTCGGTTGCTTATGCTCATATGAATCTTCATACGATGCTATATGTCATTTTACCAAGTGTATTGTATTTTTTATGCGTGTGGTTTGCGATAAAACGCTTACGTCCAAATAGGAGGGAGAAGCCCAAGCAACTTTGGTTGTTTTCTTTAGCATGGGTATGGCCAATCGCTTTGATTAGCCTACTAGTTTTTAATGGCGTTCATGCCAAATTTAATGAAATGGATTGGAGAAATAATCCACACGAACGAGTGCGAATGATAGACGATTTGTTAAATACGTATGATTTAAAAAATAGACATTATAACGAAGTAATTGAAAAACTAGGAACACCAACAGAAAACACGTATTTTAAGAGTGACAACAACATCGTTTATTATTTGGGTAATGAAAGGAGTATTATTAGTATTGATAGTGAATGGCTAATCATTACATTTAAAGAGAATCGAGTAGCTAATTATGAATTGAAAACAGATTAATAAGAAAAGCGCAAGGCGCCCGTAATCGTCGACAAGCATAAGACGAGCCGGCGGAAAGGTTGTTCTTTAACCTTTTTGACGGATTGGCTTATGACCTCGAGCCGATGGCGCCTGGAGCTAGACATGAAAACTCATTGAAAAATTTTATACTTTCTTATCTAATAAAAAAGGGATGCAAGTAATGAATTGCACCCCTTTTTTATCATCATGCTTTTACTAGCGTTTGATCAACTACTTTACCCTCAAAGGCGGCTTCATAAATTGTATATATATCTTCTTTACACAATTCCATTGGACTTCGAGCGAGTAAACGAGTTTGTTTTGTCGCATCTTCTGTTAACGAATCAAGTGCATCATCTCCAATGTTAAAGCCTTTTAAAGAAGACGGGATGCCAACATCTTCGACTAAGCGTTTTAATTCTTCTACACAGCGGTGGGAAGCTTCTTCTTGTGAAAGATGGGTAGAGCTAAAGCCCATTGTATCGAGAATATCCTTCATCCTTTTTTCACATGCTGAACGAATATAGCCCATCACATATGGCAGAAGAACAGCGTTTGAATCACCATGGGCAATATGGAATTGACCGCCTAGTGGATAAGCAAGTGCATGAACCCCAGCTACCCCTGCGTTAAAGAAGGCAATACCAGCTAAATAACTACCATAGCTCAAGTCAATGCGTGCTTGTTTATTGTCGCCATGATGAACAGCTGTGCGGATGGATTGACTGATTAGGCGAATGGCCTGGAGTGCTAAAGCGTCCGTGACTGGGCTCGCATTTTTAGACACATATGCTTCAATCGCATGTGTAAGGGCATCGATACCAGTAGCAGCTGTTACCTTTGCAGGAAGAGACATTGTGAGTGCTGGGTCAACAATAGCTACATCTGCAAGTAAATAATCATGCGTGACGACATCTTTTGTTGTTTCCAATGAAAGGACGGAGATATTTGTTACTTCTGATCCTGTTCCAGATGTAGTTGGAATTAAGATACTCGGTAATCCTTTTTTTGTAATCGATTTTGTGCCGGTTAGATTTAAATAATCAGCTACATCACCTTCATGAACAGCGATAACGCCAGCTAATTTTGTTAAGTCAAGTGCACTTCCGCCACCGATGCCGATGACCATATCAAAAGCGTGTTCGCGTGTATAGGAGACCAGTTTTTCCCCAACGGCAAGTGGTGGTTCAGGAACAACATCAGTGTAAACATCAGTGATATATCCTGCCTCATTAAGTGGGTGTGTCACTTTATCCGTTAAGCCAATTTCTTTTAAAAAAGGGTCAGTAATCACAAGGATTTTTTTGACGTTAAACTTTTCTACTTCTTCAACGAGGTGAGAAAGGGCATCCCAGCCCGTGTAGCTTATAGGGGTAAAGGTGATTTTTTCAGACATGATGGTCACTCCTCTAATTAATTTTGGTTCCAAACAATTAATTTTGTTTCTGTCATTTCGTGAATCGCGTATTTCAAACCTTCTTTGCCCGTACCGCTTTCTTTCACTCCGCCATATGGCATTTGGTCTACACGATAGGTTGGAATATCATTAATCATCACGCCGCCCACTTCAAGTGCTTTAGAAGCATGGAAGGCAGTTTGAATATCATTAGTGAAAATCCCAGCCTGCAAACCATAGTCAGAATCATTGATTGCAATAATACCATCTTCAATTGAAGAGATACGGTTAACAATAACAATAGGGGCAAACACTTCTTGGCAAGAAACCTTTGCAGTCGCATCGACATTCGTTAAGATGGTTGGTAAAAATACGCCATTTTCAATTTTTCCGCCTGTAATAATCTCTGCTCCTAAGGAGACTGCTTCATCAACCCAACTCAATGCGCGCTCCTGTTCAGCTGGATGAATCATCGCTGATAGGTCAGTTGTTGCATGCATGGGATCACCGATTGTTAATGCCTGAGTAGCTTCGGCAAACTTTTCAACGAACGCAGGGAAAATCTCTTCCAGTACGTACGTACGTTGTAGAGAAATACAGACTTGCCCTTGGTTAGAAAAGGCACCTGTTACACATTTAGCTACGATTTCTTCTAAGTCTACGTTTCTATCAATAATCAGTCCTGCATTAGAGCCGAGTTCTAGTGCAACTTTCTTTAGTCCTGCTTTATTGCGAATACCAATACCAACGGCTGGGCTACCAGTGAAAGTAATCATTTTCACAAGCGGATTCTCGACAAGGGCATCTCCGACAATACGACCACTGCCAGTAACTACGTTAAATGCACCCTTGGGTAAAGAAGTTTGGTCAAGGAGTTCAGCAAGAAATAGAGCAGATAATGGTGTTTGCGATGCTGGTTTTAATACAATCGGGTTTCCAGAGGCAATCGCTGGTCCCACTTTATGTGCTACTAAATTTTGTGGGAAATTAAATGGTGTAATGGCACCAATTACGCCAATCGGTTCCTCGATTGTATAGCCGAATCGGTTAGCTCCGTTTTTGGCTGCGTCCATCGGAATCATTTCTCCTGTTAAGCGTTTTGCTTCCTCAGCTGCGAATTTATATGTCTCAATCGTACGGTCAATTTCACCTAGTGAGAATTTCAATGGTTTCGCTGATTCTAAAGAAATGATTTCAGCAGCTTTTTGTCGATTTTCCTTAAATAATAGAACAAGCTCTTCTAATATTTCTGCACGCTCGTAGGCAGTCAAACGAGCCATCTCTTTTCTTTTTTGATGCGCCATCTCAATGGTTTCTTCCACTTCCTCCTTTGAAGCTTGTGGAATTTGCGCAATCACTTTATTTGTATAGGGAGAGAGGAGGTCAGCATAGTTTGCTGAGTCTCTCCATTCACCATTGATATATAATTGTTTCTTCATATTAACTCACCTGCTTTTCTTGATTTTTGAGATCTTCACTATCTTTATTAAACGTTTTGTCTATTTCTCCTTTAAAGAAATCTTTTCCGTATAATAATAGACAAAGAATAATACCTACCGCAAACGCCCAAGCAGCGCCTTTAATACATAGAACAGCTGCGACAATCCCAGCTACACCAAGATCTTTTTGACTTCGTGCTTCTAAAATACCAACTTTCACACTTACATATCCTTGAATAAGAAGAGTTAATGCCATCGCAACACCTAGTATAGGCTCAACGAAACTTACGATTGGCAGTAGCCATAATCCAGTATTTGTTCCCCAACGGAAAGAGCCTACGCCACCGTATAATGAGTCCATTGCTTTTCTGCCTTTTTTAAAGCGTTCAACCATAACAACTTGCATCGCACTCCAAGCTGGTCCGGCCATTGTGACATCAGGTCCAATGATACTCATTGCCCCGTTTCGAATACCAAATATCCAGTGAGAACGGTTTGGATTATATTCAACCTTTTCATCTGGACGTTTAGATTGTCCATCCTCTACTAATGCTTTTACTTGTAATACATCACCAAACAACACAATATATGCAGCCAAAACTGTAGGAATCGCGGTAATAAACATCATTAAAGGCGGTAAACCAATACCAAATACTGTGTATTCATTCCATAGAGTAATAAAGTCTGGGGAAGAAAAGCCCCATTCTATTGCAGGTAATTTAGCTTCACTAAAGATTGGAGCGATAAAAACAGCTAATAATATTACTGGGAATATCCCTAATTTAGCGACCGTTTTCCAAAAGACATTCTTATTTTGGAAGTGAATAAAATGTTTTGAAAATAAAAGATAAAACCCAATTCCAATAGCAATCGAGATGGTCCAAGGGAACAATTCAAAACGGCCACCAACTTGGAAAACAGAGATGACAGCTGCTAAACCAGCTCCTAGGATAACACCAGCTTTTAATGCGGGCGGAATAAAGCGAACAACCTTTGATGCCAATCCAGTAGCCCCGAGTAATAATGATAGAATACCGAGTGTTAATTGGAAGGCGATCAGTGAGTGAACACGTTCAGGTCCTTCAGGGAATTGCTGACAGTACAGCATGATTAAAGGAATGGCTGGTGTTATCCAACCAGGTACAGCCGGATCACCTAGTAAATGATGTAATAAGTAAAAAAGTCCATTTAAAACAACAATAGCGAGTGCTACTTCAAAAGGCATACCGAGTAATTCCATTAAAAGCGGGATGGCTGATAAATCAACAGCACACATTAATAGTCCTTGCACATAATCGGGCCATTCAAAACGGTAATGGATAAAAGGTAAGCGAACCTTAAAAGGTCCTGCTGGGATATACGGTGATTCTTCGCCGTATTTTCTGTTTTTCCATTTCATGACGGTTTCTCTCCTCCTTAATTGTAAACCCTTACAAGTTAGAATATTAAATTATGAATACGTAACCATTTTTTTGTAAAGCGATTCCACATGAGTCGTTCAAGCTCATATGGAAGAGGGTAAGGGATTATGCTTTCAAAATGGTTACGTATTCATTTTTGCAAAAATAAAAACTATTGATATGCCTTTGTTGTTTTCCTATTAAATACTTTAACAGATTCAGTGATTTTCACGCAACTGTTTTTTTTATTTTCAATCATTTCAATCAGTTCATTGATGGCTAGAAAACCTAAATTTTGCTCAGAGATACTTCCGACGGTTGTTAACTCGATACTACCGTGTTTACTTAAGTCAACATTATCGATACCGACTACGCTAATATCGCCTGGGACACGAAAACCGGCCTTTGTTGCTTCATCAATTGTTTGTAGAGCGATTGCATCTGTTGCAGCACAAATAGCTGTCGGTGGAGTCGGTAATTGCATCAGTTTTTCAAATGCTTCTTTTACCGCTTGTTTTGATGTATTCGTTTGAATCACATATTGCGATGCAAGGTATTGAGTGTTCATCCCTTCAACGAAGCCATCGTATCTATTTTTAAATGTACTAACGGTAGAGGGACCTCCAATCCAAGCAATTTGTTTATGACCTAACTCTAGCATATGACGAGCTGAAAGTATGCCAGCCTGAAAATTATCGATTTCAACAAAATGTTTATTATTAATATGTTTTCGATTATATGTAATAAATGGTATATCCATTTTCTCAAACTTCTCGAAAATAGGATCATCAAGTAAGATACAGGACATCACGACTCCATCTACCTTATTTTCAACTACTGAAGTATATGCCTCATTTAATTTCTCATCATTCACAAATTGAACATGCACACGATAACCTTTGCTATTAGCGTAATTAACAATTGCAGCTGTTGTATCGACAAAAAAAGGATTATGAAGGGGTCCAGAAAGTAACGCAATCGTGTTTGTTTTATTTTGTACAAGAGAACGGGCATGGGCATTAGGAATGTAATGAAGTTCTTCAATCGCAGCCATCACTTTATCTACTGTTGGTTTTTTGACTAGGTTTGGAGTATTAAGTACACGTGATACGGTCGTTTGAGAAACGCCAGCATGTTTGGCAACATCCTTAGAAGAGACCATCTAGTTTCCTCCTTTCAAGAAAAACTGTGCTTCCTTATTTTATCAGATTCCCATGGGAGAGAGAAGTCAAAATGACCTAGATTAAGTACCAGTGAAAAGGGTAAGCAGAGAGTATGAAAGGAAGCGAATAAAATGAAAAAAACGATGATTTTAGTGTTTACGAGTATTTTATTGTTTTCTGGCTCTGCTGTGTCGGCTAAAACAATCCATTCATTTAGCGACCAGACAACAATTTATGATTATATTGTCTCTGAAAGCTACAGTAAGAACGGTGCAAAGGTAGCCGTTATTGGCAGTAGTGTTGCTCGTGGGAAAGGGGCATCTCATCCGATGTTTTCTTGGTTTCGTTTATTAGAAAAGGAAGTGCGAGAACGCCATTTGCCACATAAAAAAAAGCTGTCATTTCATAATTTTGCTAAAAGCGGTTACACCTTAAATATGCTACTTAAGGATGGAACGGTTGAAAAGTTGGTAAAATCAGAGCCTGATTTGGTAATGATTGAAACAGGTGTCGTTAATAGTTATCAATATCATCAAAGCATAAAAGAAACGGAGCAAGCGATTGAAAAAACCGTTGATAAAATTAAAAAGGCCACTCCTGATACGAAAATTCTTTTTCTTTCTCCCAATCCGACAACTGTTCTTTATAACGGAAAAATTGATAATAAGCGCAATCATTCTTATCAAGACTATTTAAAAGCAACAGAACAGTATATTAAAGAAAACGAGTGGCCATATATAGATATTTATCGACCGATGGCAAAAAGAATGGCGGACAGTTCCATTGATTTACAAGACACATTGGCAGATGGGGTGCATCCGAATAATATTGGTTACTATATTTGGTTTCAAGTAATGAATGAGTACTTCAATCAGCCAATCCCGTGGTAAAATGAAAGAAAACCTCGGAGCTGATGAATGTTGAAACAACAATTAACTTTAATGGAAGCATATATGATTGAGCTGTTACGTAATCAAGGTGTAACGGATGAAGAAATTATAAGAAAATCTTTGTCAAAGGAAGTGACAGAGTGGAGGAAGTATAACGAGCAGTTCGATTTTGAACAATTAGCTCATCTGGCCCAAAAAGATGAGGCAAACTTTGTTTCAATGATTAACAATGGTTACCGCATCAAATTCCTTACCTTCCCTGGCTTGCAACGCATGTTAAGTATGAAGTTCGGATTAGAGAAAGACCAAGATTACACGCTTGTAGAAAACGGAGTAACTAATGTAAAGGTAAGTGAGGAGCAATTAAACGAGATAGAAAAAGTTTTATCGCTCAACTGGAAAATAAAGAGGGAAAAAACTTCGGTTTCTATCCAAAATGGCTAAAGAAAGATAGCATTCGTTTCTTCATTAGGCGAATGCTTTTATCATTTCTCTTTACTAGAAGACCATAAATAATAGAATATAGAAAAGAATAAAGAAGCTCCTATTGCGTATGGTATGGGAGAACGAAAAAGAATTAATAGACAAAAGGGCATGGTAATCAGAATGGTTTTTTTCCAAAACAAGCAATGATCTTCCTTTCCAAAAAAGGTTGAATATGTGAAAGAGAAAACTTAGGAGGAAATATCACTTGATGAATTATAAATTTTCACCTGAATTAAGCCAGGCGATTGTTGATGGGATATTAAAAGGATATAGGCATTACATTCATGAGCGTGAACAGAAGAAACGTGAAATGCTTATTAGTACAGGTTATGCATGGGTAAAAGGCAATCATATTGAAGATGCCGTAGCACAAGAATGTCGCAAACTTGGGATTCAATTTGAATTTTCTAAAGCCGGTTATGCATGGGGTTATCTTAAATTCGAAAATAAGGCAACAAACTCTTTATTTATCATTAAAAGTGGAGGACCTTCACCACAATCATCACCGAGTCGAAAAGAGGAGCACTATTTAGTTGAACTCTCCAAGATTAATCGTCATATTGATTGGCAGCAATTAGAACAAATGAATGAAGTAGGAGAACAGTTAATGTTAGAAGACGTCACTTCTCAGAATTTTGAACAATTAAGCTTCGGTGAATTCGATTCTCTTAAACAAACGTTTGATCAATTTTATATTGTCTCCTATGAAATGGATGAAACAAAACTATTATCAAAAATTCAACTGCTTATGCCAACTCCGGGCATGAAGAAAATTCATTTAGTTGAAGACTGGTTACCTCTGGCATTTCATTCATCTTATCATATTACAGAGATTGAAGTAGAAGGAATTAGAGGAGAATAACAGGAGGGCTATCTATAGGAGATAGCCCTTCTTAATTATTGTTTTTGTTCTTTTATCCAGTGAGTAATGGTATCGATGATCGTTTCTTGTTGTTTCTTAATAGAAATGTCGGCTGGGTTGTCACCAGATTGTTCTCCGTATACACCAAAATAGGCATGGTTTCCTCCTTCGATTTCTACGAAGTCTGCTTCATCTGGAAGAAAAACCTTCTTCTCGTCAACTTTAGCGGGCGTACTTAGTCCATCATTTGAGCCACTTATGGATAAGACAGGTAATTGCGAATTTGTCAGTGTATCATTATCAGAGGCATAGGCACCCAGTAGTATTAAACCATGTACTTGATCTATGTTTTTATCGGCGTACATGGCTGCTGCTGCACCACCCATTGAATGGCCTCCAACAAACCAATCTACATCTTTATACGTACTAATGATTTCGTTAGCTTTAGAAACATCAAGTATGGCGATGTTTAGTGTTACATGTGGTATAGCGATAAATAGATTTTCTTTAGCTAATTCTTGACCGATATAAGCATAAGCTTCGGGTTCTACTTTTGC
Source organism: Cytobacillus sp. FSL M8-0252 (assembly GCF_038007345.1). Taxonomy (NCBI): domain Bacteria; kingdom Bacillati; phylum Bacillota; class Bacilli; order Caryophanales; family Bacillaceae; genus Cytobacillus; species Cytobacillus sp. FSL M8-0252. Next base: position 4,245,379 of record NZ_JBBOWZ010000001.1, on the reverse strand, counting down.
ACCCGGATAAAGAATCAGACCTATTTGACTATTAGGGTCACCGAATAAGAGCCAATCATCTTCAACGCTTATTTGGTTGTCTACGGGGATCGTTGGCTCATTCACTGAATGATAAGTGAGCTGAGTCCAGATGAAAAATCCACCGATTGCTGTAACTACTAGAGCTGATAGGATAAGGAATACTTTTGATTTGATTATTTTCTTCATAATTTGCCTCTTAAGTTGTATTTACTTTTTGAAAAATTTGTACAGCGTATAGATAAAAATAACGATTAATAAAAGGATGAGGATCATCACAAAGGTTTTCACAGCATCATTAGGTGTTTCTGCATATATACCAATGTATGCCCAGATGAAAACAAGTGTATAAATAAAGTCTTTAAATCGAATAGAGAAAACAATCGCTAATATTGTAGCAACTGCTAACATAATAAAGGTCCAAGTCACTTCATTCAATCCGAGAAAAACAGTCTGTTCCATCCCTACAAACCAAACAAATACATTTAAAATACTTGCTACAGAAACCCAACCAATATAAATGGAAAATGGTAGTTTTTCAAAGAAAGTATGAGTGGTATCGTTTATTCTGCCATAGATCAGAATTAAGGTGACAAGTAAAGCAAAAATGATGATTACTGATGTAAGTAGTGCTTGAGCAGTAAAAGCTAGAATCCAACAGCCATTTAATAAAAAGTTAAGAGCTGGTAGGTAGCTAGTTTTTACATAAACAGCATCACCTTTCACGAAAAAAGCTCTGATAATCCAAATAAATAAAAGGAAATAAATGAACCCCCAAATGGAAAATGCAAAACCAGCAGGTTGTAATAAAGGTTGGTTTGCATCAGCAACATTGCCAACATTTGTAGCGGACCAATAATTTAAGAAAATCATTATAGCGAAAGTAATAAGGTAGACAATACCTAGTTTCTTTGACTGATTCATGAATGAGCCTCCCCTTGATAAATAAAATGATGGTATTAATTGTAATACCCTAAAGTGAACGGTAATAATCATAGTTATCTACCATAGGGAAGGCGAAGTGACATATGTCTTAATTTGATAGTAGTTGTTTTATTTTTTCCTCAAAATCACTTGGTTTGTCTGTAGGACCGAAGCGCTCTACCACATTACCATTTTGATCAATGAGAAACTTAGTAAAGTTCCATTTAATGCTTTTGCTCAGAAAACCTTTTGCTTCTGTCGTTAAATAATTGAATAAAGGGTGTGCTTCTTTTCCATTCACTTTAATGATTTCATGCATAGGAAATGAAACACCATAGGTCATCCGACAAGCTTCACTCGCTTCCTCAGCAGAGTCGAGTTCTTGTTTAAATTGATCCGAAGGAAATCCTAATATAACCAGTCCCGCATCTTTATATTTTTGATATAGGTTCTCAAGTTCTGCAAATTGTGGGGCCAAACCACATTTTGTTGCGGTATTGACAATTAGTAATACCTTGCCTTCATATTGCTCCAATTGATAATTGGTACCGTTTTCGAGTTTTACGTTTATATCATATAAATTCATTTTTTCTCCTCCCCGTCATTTAATTGAGATAACAGTGTATTCAATTCTTGTAATTTTAATTTGAATTGGTCATCAAATATAGCAAATGAATCCCATTTTGTAGCCTTAGTTGCAATCATTTCTGATATCGTACTTTCGGAGTTTCTTCCTTTTGTGGTCAATGAAATGACTACAGATCTTTTGTCCATTGGTGAGGGTGTTTTCGTTATATAATCTTTTGTTACTAGTTTAGAAATAATGGGGTTTAAGGTACCAATCCCTAACGATAACTTTTCACTTAATTGTTTAATAATCATATGATCATTTTCCCACAGAGCGAGTAAGACAATATATTGAGGGTAAGTGAGGTCAAACGGTTCCAGTGCTTTCCGGTATAACTTAGTATATTGATTTGTTGCTTTATAAATAGCGAAACATAATTGATTCTCTAAGGTCTGTGCTTTTACTTTGGCCACCTCCTTATTTACATCTTACACGATACATTATATATCGGGTACGATGTAAATGCAAAAATAAGATGACAATTAAATCATATGTAACAGTTGTTTTCAGTTTCTGTAAATTCCTCCTTTACAATAACTCAGTGATGTTATAATACGAGCAATAATTGTAAGGAGGTCCATTTTCATGATACTTCAAGAAGAAATTAAAGGACTAACGACGAAAGTATTTGGAAAAAACAATCAACTAATATACGATGAAGAATCGTTTATTTTTAAAAATGCTGAATTAAAAATCACTGGTTCAAATAATAAAATCCATATTGGAAAAGGGACAAAACTATCCAATATATTAATTCACATACGAGGTTCAAATAATGAAATTATGATAGGGGAAAATACCGACTTAATTGGTCATATATTATTAAAAGGCAAAAAACAATCAATTAAAGTGGGTGACCGAACGACCTTTAAGAATGTCTATCTATTATCACAAGAAGGAAAGAATATTTCCATTGGAGCGGACTGTATGTTTTCTTATGATATAGCCGTGAGAACAACAGATGCTCATTCCGTTCTTGACCTTGAAACAAATGAAAGATTGAACGGTGCAAAGGATGTGGTCATTGGTAATCATGTTTGGGTTGCTGCTAGTTGCTTGATCTCCAAAGGCGCGGTGATTCCCGACGATACGATCATCGGAGCAAGATCAGTTGTTACTAAACCTTTCTCCGAAGCACATACAACCATTGCAGGCTCTCCAGCTAAGATAATCAAAACAGGGACAACTTGGAGTCGAGAGCGATTATAGGAGTGGAGTGATAATTATGATGAATTTCATTTCAATAATGAAGAGCCTTATTATATTTCAAATGTAATAAGGCTTAAAATTTATAAATTAAATGGAATAGTGCTTATTGGTCAAGCTTAAGTGAGTAGTATGATAATCTTATAATCTCTTGAGTTATCAGTTGAGTTTGTATTATTCATACTTTACCAAGTTTTGCAGGAGTACAATTAAAGGAGTTAGAAATGCGTGGAAGGTCGTAAGAAAAATAGAATAACTTTTACTCTTGATTATTTAATATATCCAAGTTACAATTGGATATATTTTTCAATATAGGAGTTTTGCCTCGATGTTGGTATTTGTTCTTAACTAATCAACCAATTTTATATGGTTCTTTCTATTTACATGGAAAAATCCACTTTTTGAAGTGGTTTGTTTGCCTTGGACAAAAATAGATGAATCAATATAGGTTAAGAACACAACGGCCATCCTTAATTTATAATTGACTACAAAAGCCGTGCTCGTTTGCACGGTTATATTTTTTACTCTCACGTTAGAAATAGGTTTTTTTAACGACCGGTATCATTCTGACAAAAAGTCATTTGGTAGTCAATATCCTAAAAAGGACAGAAGATGGACTATATGTTCATTTTCTGTCCTTTTTTATTTGGGATTAAGTATCTGTTTGGATGACGTGTGTGTTTATCCACAATGAATAAAGCACATTAAAATATCGACAATAAGAGAGTGATTCCATGAATAATTATATTGAACAAGTTAATGCAAAGGTATGTCTTCAAGAGGGTCCTTTGGTAATTGAACAACTTTTGGTTGAATGTTTTATACAACCTGGGATATCAACAAAAGAACTAGCACGAAAAGTCCTTCTTCCAGTTCCAGTGGCTACTGCGGTTAAGAAGGAACTTATAAAGGCAGGTGCATTAATCCAGGATCGTGGGGTGCGTTGTACCTATAAAGGGCTTTCATATATCGAAAATGAATTAGGATATGATGGATTAGACAAAGCCTTATATCAAAGGCTTATGACTAATGAGACAGATTGGAAGGTAGAGCTTGAAGGTATATTATCGTTACTAACAAGGTTATTTCAATTACGCCCACAAGTTAATGTGCAAATTGATCAATCAAAATGCACACCCGAAACAAGTTTGCGTCGGGCAATACTTTGCCTAAGAGAGCATGCGTTGATAGGAAAAAAAATCTTGTGTGTTGGTGATGACGACCTAGTCAGTGTGTCGCTCGGCCTTCTTCTTAACCGGTTATTTCCGGATAAGAGGAATAAAAAAACCATGATTACCGTCATAGATAATGATTACCGATTCTTACAATATATTCTTCATATAAATGAACGAGAAGGCCTATCTATTAATGACCTTCATATGGATTTGCGACAATTACTACCAGAGTATTTTCACGAACAATACGATTGCTTTTTTACAGATCCGCCTTATACGTTACAAGGAATGTCTTTGTTCCTTTCTCGCGGAATAAGCGCTTTAAAGAAAGAAAAAGGCTTCCCAATCTTTTTGTCATTTGCCCATAAATCACCAGACTTTATGCTGGCATTGCAGCATGAGCTAATACACATGAGTCTCTCAATTAAAGAGATTATAGTAAATTTTAATGAATACGAAGGGGCACAAATGATTGGAAATAAAGGACAAATGATCGTTCTTCAAACAACAGAATCAACGAAGCCTAATATTATAGGTCGATTCGAAGATGCAATCTATACAGGTGAGGTAAGGCAAACAATCCGTACTTACCAATGTAAGTCGTGTAATAGAGCAACCCTTGTTGGCATCCAGGGAGACTTTCCTACAATCGAAGCGTTGAAAAATCAAGGATGTCCGGTGTGCAATCAAAATAAATTTGTGTTAGTAAAAAAACAAGTTAGGAGGAAATGAAGTTGAATAATATTGATATGAAAAATTTAGGACTTACTGAAGAATTTATACAGGAGTCTAAAAAATATAAAGACCTTTTTATTGGTAGAGTTTCATCACAATCTAAAAACTTATATAAGGTAATCACAGAAAAAAGTGAGATAGTTGCTGAGATCTCTGGTAAATATCACTATAATGTAAAAGGAATTTCTGAATATCCTGCTGTGGGAGATTTTGTAATGATTGATAGAACAAATAATTCACAGGGGAACGGAATTATTCATCACATACTTTCACGAAAAAGCGCATTTGCACGTAAAATGGCAGGAACTAAAGAAGATATACAGATGGTAGCTACAAATATTGATACGGTTTTTATTTGTATGTCATTGAACGATGATTATAATCTACGTAGACTAGAGCGTTACCTTTCTATCGCATGGGATAGTGGTGCAACACCGGTTATTGTACTTACAAAATCAGATTTATGTAATGAAATAGAAGCAAGGCTTAATGAAATATCTTCTATTGCAATAGGTGTAGCAGTACATGTTACAACAAGTGTTTCTGATGAAGGGTACCATTCCTTAAAAAGTTATCTCTCTAGCGGTAAGACAGTAGCGTTTATAGGTTCATCTGGAGTTGGAAAATCAACCTTAATCAATTGTCTGATAGGGCAAAAAATATTAGATACGAATGGTTTAAGAAATGATGATAAGGGCAGACACACTACTACAAGACGAGAACTGATTATGTTGCCAAATTTAGGTGTTGTTATAGATACCCCCGGTATGAGGGAACTTGGGATTATAAGTGCAGATTTAACGACATCCTTTTCTGATATTAATCAACTTGCTTTTGATTGTAAATTTAATGATTGTACACATCAACATGAGCCGAACTGTGCAGTACAAAAGGCAATTAAAGATGGTTTTTTGTCTGTTGAGAGGTTAGAAAGCTATTGGAAACTAAAAAAAGAGACTAAGTATCAAGGTTTGAATTCTAAAATGATTGAAAAAGAAAAGACAAATGAAATGCTTAGTAGTATGGGCGGCATGAAAGACTTTAGGAATTTCAGAAAGTCCATCAAAGAACAGAGTAGAGATAAAAAAAGATGAAGTCTAAGAAATGATTAAAATAAAGAATAGGGTAACATCTCCATGTTGAGCTGTTACCCTATTTTTTGATAGATAGGTTGTATAGTTAAATAGGATTTTTATTTTTGAAATAGTGTACATAAACTGAAGGACGAGATTGACACGCAATATCTTATGAACATAGAAAGAATAAGTTCAGAAGATAAAAGAACTGAAAAATGGCTCTATTTCTTCCAAAATGATCCATTTAATAGAAAATATTTAATACAAATGTTGATAACTCTTATTTAGATATCGTTATCTATTCACATCTACCAAAAATTGCTATACTTAAGAATAGACCAACCATTATACATTAAGTACCTCAAAAACTCTTCCATTCCAAAATTTGAAATGCAGGTGAAGCTTGTGTTAATTAAAGATTCTTGGTTTACTGTGCAATTAATTGATAGTAAAACGTATGCGATTAGTGAATATGGCCACTGGGAAAAAGTACATTCGTTTTTACTCATTGGTGAAGAAAAAGCGGTACTCATTGATACAGTACTTGGAATAGATAACATTAAACGTATAACCGATCAATTAACTTCCTTACCTATTGAGGTCATAACAACGCATGTTCATGTCGATCATATTGGTGGACATGGATTGTACGATACGATTTACGTTCATGAGCTAGATAAAGACTGGTTAATTAATGGTATTAGTGGTCTTACGCTCCAACAAATCCGCACTGATATACAAAGAGATATTACAATCCCCACCCCAAAAACATTTAATCCTGAAACGTATCAGCCTTTTACAGGAGAGCCGACCGCTTTACTAGCGGATGGTGATGTGCTGCAATTAGGGAATCGAAAACTTAAGATCTATCATACGCCAGGACACTCACCGGGGCATATTACTATTTTTGATGAAACATATAACTACCTATTTACAGGTGATTTATTGTATGATACCGAGCCTATATTCGCTTTTTATCCTTCGACGAGTCCCTCTGATCTCGTACGATCAATTGAAAAAATAGCGCTGATTCCCAATGTTGCAAAAGTGTTCGGATCACATCATACATTAGGATTAGCACCGACTGTTTTGCAGGAAGCATATGATGCAGTTCAGTATTTAAAGAGTCATCAATTGGATCAATTTGGGACAGGCATACATTCCTTTCAACAGATAAGTTTCCGATTTTAGACAGAAAGAAGGGTGAATGGTGAAAATATACATGACAAGACATGGTCAGACAGAATGGAATAGAGAAAGAAGGCTACAGGGAAGATTAGATTCTGACCTAACAACAATTGGGAGGGAGAACGCCAAATTATTAGGAGAACATTTAAGCAAAGTCCCGTTTGATGCGATTTATGCCAGTCCAAGTGGAAGAACGATGATGACGGCGAGCCTGATTAAAGGCAATCGCCCAATTAAGATTTTTACTGATGAGGATTTACAAGAGATTTATATGGGAAGTTGGGAGGGGCAGCAACAATCAGATGTAGAAAAAAAATACGCAGATGAGTTCCATGCCTTTTGGCGTGCGCCTCATCTCTATCATCCAACAGAACGAGAAAGTTTTCAGCAAGTACAGGATCGAGCAGTAAAAGTGCTAAAAAGAGTGATGGCAAACCATAAGAATGGAAATGTTTTGCTTGTAACACATACGGTCGTAATTAAAACGCTTCTTGCCTACTTAAAACAAATACCTATGGAAAATCTTTGGGATGCCCCGTACATTCATGATACTTGTCTTTCAGTAATTGACATTGTAAATGGTCAGAAAAATATCCTATTGGAAGCAGATATGTCTCATCTTCAACCGGACCAATATGAATTCACTTAGGGAGGTTACGTTGTGCAGAGAGAAATGACGGAAGCGGGTCATCTTTTAAATGATAAAGGGGAACTTGTTCAAGCAGGGTATGCAAAACAGCTCCTGCTTACATATGATCGAAAGGCCATCAAGGCTCAAGCGTGGAGAATAAAGGAATGGGATTATTATTTAGTTTGTAATGATGATTTTGGTGTTGCTCTGACCATTGCCGACAATTCCTACATGGCTTTATTGAGTGTGTCTTTTCTTGATTTTAAGCGTGCTTCTTATCGAACGACAAGTATGATGAAGCCTCTTACATTTGGGAAGTTGAACTTACCGTCGACTTCAAAGGAAGGCGATATTGTTTACCAAGATAAGCGAATTAAGCTGTCTTTTTCGCATATAAAGAATGGTAGGAAATTATGTTGTCATATGAAAAATTTCGATGGTAAAACTGACTTTGCCTGTGACATTGATTTAGTTAATGAGGCTAAAGATTCTATTGTAATGGCTATTCCATTTAAGGAAGATCGACAAGCGTTTTACTATAATCAAAAGATCAACGGGATGCGTGCAAAGGGCAGTGTCAACTATGGGCAAACAGAATATCAATTTCAGGAAAAGAACAGCTTTGCTACATTAGACTGGGGCAGGGGAGTATGGACATATAAAAATACGTGGTATTGGGGATCAGCATCTGGTGTTGTCGAGGGGAAAACATTCGGCTTTAATATCGGCTATGGTTTTGGCGATACTTCACTTGCCAGTGAAAATATGCTCTTCTATGATGGAGTGGCCCATAAACTGGAAGAGGTTACTTTCCATATCCCACAAAATAATGGAATCTTTGACTATCTCTCACCTTGGCGATTCACTTCAAGCGATGGAAGATTCGAAATGGACTTCATCCCCATTTTAGATCGTAAAGACCACACCTCGGTCATAGTTATTTCTAGTGATCAGCATCAAGTATTTGGTCATTTCACTGGTAAAGCGGTATTGGATGATGGAACAACCATTGTACTGAAAGACTTTCTTGGTTTTGCTGAGAGGGTGGAGAATAAATGGTAAGAAAAAGGTGGCTATTATGGGTTGGTTAAATATAGGGAGTCTGGTTTTAGGCATAGTTGCTTGGATCCTACCGTTGCTTAATCTTAGTCGAGAACAAGAAAATGCCAAACGGTGGATGACGTATTCATTTTTAAGTTTCATCTGTTGTAGTACGGCTATTTTATTCCAATTAATGGTACAGAAATTTCTTGTAGAAATAGAAGATTTTAGTGCCTTGATGGATATAACCAGTTCAGCTGTCCTTGCTTCAAGTGTGCTTTTAATCGTGACAATTCTATTGAATGTATTGGCGTGGGTAAAATATACGAAAACGATATAGAAGGGGAATGAAGGTGGGTCGATGATAAACGGAGAATTTATCAAAGTGTGGAGTCATTACTTATCGCGTCTTTTAAGTGATCGTTTTTATGAACTTATCCTTCCCCTCATTGTTCTCGGTATTACTGGTTCTCCTATTGTAACGACGGCTGTATTAATGGTGCAAAAGGCGGCATCGATTCTCTTTGCCATTCCAGTGGGAACGTTTATTGAAAGAATCAATGTGGTGACTGTAGCTTGGGTTGCCAATTTCGTATACGGCTGTTTGTTATTTTTTCTTTCTTATATTTTCGCTAGAGGTATAGGGGACCTATGGTTGATTACTATCATTATATTTTTACTCGGTTTTGCTGGTCTTGTTATTCAAATTGCCCAACAAGCAATGATTCCCCGCATTGTTTCGAGAGAAAGGCTTTTAAGTGCGAATAATTTACTTGAGGCAGCGGATGCCATTGTTACATTCATTGGCCCAGCCTTAGGTGGCTATCTCCTTGCAACATATGGTGGCTCGACTACCCTCATCATTTGTGGCACGCTCTATCTCGCAGCCATGCTTTTGCTTATTTTCATAAAATACAATCATCAACCAACGGTGAAAAAACAACAAACTTTAGTAAAAAGTGTAAGGACTTTTATCGAAGAATCGAAAGCAGGAATGGGCCATCTTTTTATTAATACGCCACAAATGTTAATTACTTTAACAGCGATATCTCTCTCTTTTAGTACCACCTTTATCATCCTCAGTGTCATCATGCATGCAGATTTAACGCTATCTTTTTCAGAAACACAAATTGGACTGTTACTGTCATGCGCCGGTATTGGTAATCTGCTAGGTGTTTTTCTCATGCCGCGGTTTAAGCAAATGAATTGGCTACCTTTCCTAGGTATCCTCATGGCTGTCTCAGGGGTTGGGATTATATTTTTGACCACTAGTCATTTTTATTTGATGTGTTTGGGGATGGTTCTATTTGATGGTGCGCTATCAATGGGATTTGTTGTCCAAATCTCTGTCCAACAAGGAATTACACCCGATCATTTAATCGCTCGCGTCAGAAGCGCAGTACATGTTCTGACAAGTCTTACCGGAATGCTCGCTACTTTCTTAGCAGGGGTGATAACTGAATGGAACACTTATTTGCCCTTCTTAATCGGGACCACAATATTAAGCTTATTATCTCTGTTTCTATTCAAATATAGAAACAATGGTGTGAGGCTAAGTGAGATGAGACCACTGGATTGAAGGAAAATAGGGATAGTGGAGGTAATTAGGGAAAAGAAAGATAAAAAGAAGTGTTGGGAAATGTGAAAGTTTCAATACGAACACAGCTAGGATGAAAAGCAGAACGATGGGTTGTCAAATTGGAGATACGAACACAACTCGTATGAAAAGGAGGTAGGTGAGTTGCCAAAATGGGAATACGAACATAACTCGGATGAAAAGCAGGTAGATGAGTTGTCAAAATGGGAATACGAACACAACTCGTATGAAAAGGAGGTAGGTGAGTTGCCAAAATGGGAATACGAACATAACTCGGACGAAAAGGAGGTAGGTGAGTTGTCAAAATGGGAATACGAACATAACTCGGATGGTAAGCGGTGAGATGAGTTGTCAAAATGGGAATACGAACATAACACGGATGAAAAGCAGATAGATGAGTTATCAATTTAGGAATGCGAACACAACTCGTATGAAAAGGAGGTAGGTGAGTTGCCAAAATGGGAATACGAACATAACTCGGATGAAAAGCAAGTAGGTGTGTTGTCAAAACGAAATCCGAACACATCCCAAATGAAAAAGCAAAAAGATGTGGTGACGGACCTAAAATAGTCATGAGAAAAAGAAAGTGGTAAGATAGATTGCCAAATTCGTGATGACAAACATAAAAAGTGACAAAAATGCGCTGAGTCGAAATCCCCCATTCCCCTAGTACAAATGTTATCCCCTCAGTTTGAACCTCCCCAATCACCTCCAAACGCTACTTATCGCCACAAAAAAAGACACGGAGAAATTTAATTTTGGAATTCCCTCGTGTCTGATTCTAGCTTGCCCTTATTTATAGACAGCAATCGCTGATTCGGCAAGTTTTTGAATGGTGATATTGTCCATTGGCGGATTATGAAGACCAGCACGGACGTCTCGGTAATATCTTTGAAGTGGATTATTACGTTGTAAGCTTTTTGCTCCTGCGACACGCATCGCTTTATCGACAACGGTAAGTGCTGCATGTGTGACTTGGTATTTAGCAACAGATAGTTCGTTTTCAATATATTTTCTTCTATCTATATCATCGTATACTTCGGCCACGTGATAGAGTAGGTGTCTTGCAGCAAGCAAAGCGGCATCGATTTCACCGAGAAGTGTTTGTACATTCGGTAATTCACTAATAGACCCCTTTATACTATTTGGTTTATGCTCTAAGGCAAATTGTACGGCATAATCTCTAGCTGCTTGAGCAATTCCGAGATAGCAGGCGGGGATATGTAATACCCATCCATTTAAAGATTTTCCCCTGTCAGCAATTGTTTCAACGAGTGCCTCTTCAGGAATGACTACTTGTTCTAATACGAGATCATGACTTCCTGTTCCTCTCATAGCCACGACGTCCCATGTTTCGTCAATAGATAATCCTGGCGTATCTTTATGAATTAAGAAAAAGCCAATCGTTTGTTTCTCCTCTATCCAGGCAGAAGTGAGAAAATAGGTTAAAGCAGGCGACATGGTTGTAAAATTTTTACGGCCATTAATAACCCACGAACCTTTTTGGCGCACAGCAGTTGTTCCGGGTCTGCCACCTCTTGTCGGGCTACCTGTTTGTGCTTCGCTCACAGACCGGTTCACAAGTGCGCCTTTTTGTACATCATTTGCAAAAGAGGCAAGTTGTTTCTCTGTCCATAATTGCTTTTCATAGATTTCACCTAATCCACCAACATGCCAGCCGATACTTAAGGCAGTGGCACTATCGTAGGAAGCAAGGGTTTCTTGGAAAAGAACCATGTCATACACACCAAGCCCCTCACCGCCATATTTTTTAGGTAATGTCACTTTTGTATAACCTAATTCCACTAATTCACGAATATTCTCATGAGGGAATTTCGCCTCTTCATCTATCTCTTGTGAACGACTAAGAAACGTCGCTTTTTTTGTCTGTAATGCATGTAACCACTTTCTCTGCTCTTCCGTCTTCACGAATAATTGTGAAACCAATGTCTCTTCCTCCTCTAATGAACGATCTAATCCCTACTTCCTTTGTTGGTTTAAATGTTAAACAAGTGGTTCAGGTTCGTCAAGGAGGGGATACTGGTTTGTTGAAATATTTAAAAAATAATAAAATTCCGACTTTACATATAGAAATTGTTTTGTTAATCTTTTTTTATAAAATTCTAACACCGATGCAGTAATGCAGGAAAGTGAGGTTTAAATGATCTTACTGAAGCATATTCATAAAAAGTTTAAAAATAACCATGTATTAAAAGGTATTGATTTAGAAGTATCCAAAGGGGATGTTGTTACAATTATTGGTCCGAGCGGTTCAGGAAAAACAACGCTCCTTAGATGTGTGAACTATTTGGAAAAACCAGACGAAGGAACAATATCAATCCATGATTTAACGATACAAACAAAAAAACCAGTAAAGAAAGACATTCTCCAATTAAGAAGAAGGACGGCGATGGTTTTTCAACACTATAATCTTTTTGAGAATAAAACGGTTCTAGAAAACGTCACAGAAGGTTTAATCGTCGCACAAAAGAAATCGAAAAAAATAGCGAGAGAAATCGGGATAGACATTCTAACTAAGGTAGGTTTAGCAGATAAGATCAATGCGTATCCGCAACAACTTTCTGGAGGTCAAAAACAAAGAGTGGGGATTGCCCGGGCGTTAGCGCTCAATCCGGACGTTATATTGTTTGACGAGCCAACTTCAGCACTTGACCCGGAAATGGTAGGAGAAGTGCTAGAAATTATTCGAGAAATAGCTAGTGGTGGGGTTACGATGATGATAGTCACCCATGAGATAGATTTTGCTCGTGAGGTTTCGAATAGAGTGGTATTTATGGATGATGGCCAGATTATCGAACAAGGGCCGCCTGACGACATTCTTATTCACCCGAAACAAGAGAGAACAAGGAAGTTTTTAAAAAGAATAATGAAAGAACCAGACTTTACTATCTAAGAGAATGGAGGACTAAAATGAAAGGGTTAAATATTGCATTTTTAATTATAATAAGCGTTTTATTCATTGCTGGGTGCTCGTCTTCAAGTAATGGGACAACTGAAGATGGTAAGAAAGTTATTACTGTCGCCATAAGTGACGAGGTGAATCCACCATTCCTATATGCGGACGATAATAATGAGCCAATTGGTTACGATATGGATTATTTGAAAGAAGTAGAAAAGAAATTAGAAGACTACCATTTTGAATATGTTTGGGGAGAAGAGGAAGCAAATTTAGTTGGCGTGGATACAGGCAAATATGATTTTGCGATTAATTGGTTTTTTAAAAACCCTGAAAGAGAAGAAAAGTTCCTTTATCCAGAACAGGAATTTGGTTATTCACTCACTTCTCTCGTAACACAACCAGATCGTGAAGATATCAAAACATTAGAAGATATGGTAGGCAAAAAATTAGCACCGATGTCTCCTAGTGGTGGTTTAAGAACAATATTAAATAGTTATAACAAAAACAATCCTGATGAGCAAATTGATATTGAGAGTATTGAATTTCCTTCTAATGCAGATAACCTAGAGCGGGTTAATGATGGTAAGGATGATGCCATGTTTATTAATGTAACAACATTCAATGCTGTCCAAAAAGAGTTGGATTTAAATTTGAAAGTGGCCGGGATTGTGTCAAAAGAGCCTGTTTATGCCGTCTTTAATAAAGAACACACAGAATTAGCTAAAGAGTTCGATGAGGTGACGAAAGAGCTTATTGAGGATGGTACCTTACCAGATTTGGCTGAAAAATGGTTTGAAGTCAATTTCTTCGAGAACTTAGATTATATCAATGAGGAAAACTATAAATTTAATCCGTAATCACATCGAATTACGGATTATTCTTTGTTATTAGAAAGGGGAGAAGGTTGAATGTCTGTGGTGAATGATTGGTTTAGTTTGTTTATACAAGTATTAGATAAGCTACCAATCACCTTATTTATGTTACTCATTTCATTAGTTTGTTCATTAGTCTTAGGCGTAGCTATAGCGATTATCCGTATTAAGAGATTCAAAGTACTTTATCAAATCGCAACATTTTATCTCTCATTCTGTCGATCGACACCTTTATTAGTGCAATTATTTCTTGTTTATTTTGGGTTACCACAGCTGTTATTAGCTTTTCAAATTGATATTAATAGTATGGATCGGATGATTTTTGTTTTAATTAGTCTCTCCCTGCATAATGCTGCTTATCTTTCAGAAGTTGTACGTTCTGCCTATTTGGCAGTTGGTGAGGATCAATTTGAAGCAGCATATAGTGTAGGAATGACTTATACACAAGCATTATGGAGAGTGGTGTTGCCTCAAGCCTTCGTTTTATCTTTACCGAATTTAGGTAATAACATTATCGAGCTATTAAAAGATACTTCCTTAGCATTCACGATTGGTATTATCGATATTATGGGTCAAGTAAGGATTATATTAGGTAATAACCATGGTATAGGTATGTTTGAGATTTATGTCGTCATTTCTCTTATATACTGGGGCACTTGTATTTTAATAGAAATGGTCATTAGTACATTAGAAAAGGTTTTAAAGAAAGGAAAGATCAGTTTATCCAAATTATAATGAAGGAATGAACACTTAATGCCTATGATCAATTTTGAATTTGCTATTGAGCAGATTCCTGAGGTTTTAAAAGGGGTGCCTATCACCTTAGCGATTGCTGTTGTTGCAATGGTGTTTGGATTGATATTCGGTCTGCTAATTGCTCTTTGCCGAATTTATCGCGTCCCTATCCTTAATCGCCTCTTCATTATTTATATATCATTTATTAGAGGTACGCCATTATTGGTACAATTATATGTATTCTTCTACGGTGTGCCTGTTCTATTAGAAAAAATGAATCAATCTTTCGGTACAGCCTATAATGCTGATCATATTTCACCACTGCTTTACGCTTTTATTGCATTCACAATTAATGTATCAGCTTATCAAGCAGAAATTATGCGGGCATCCTTAAATGCTGTACAAATCGGACAAATGGAAGCGGCCCATTCTGTGGGAATGACTACTTTTCAAGCGTTAAAAAGAATTGTCCTCCCGCAAGCTTTCTTAGTGGCCTTACCAAACTTGGGAAATACATTTATTGGTTTAATAAAGGCGACCTCACTAGCATTTGCGGTAAAAGTTGTAGAAGTGATGGCACTGGCAAAAATCATTGCTAATGATGGTTATCACTTTTTGGAAATGTACTTAGTCGCTGCTCTGATCTATTGGTTGATTTGTTGGTTATTGGAAGTGCTATTTACCTATATAGAAGGAAAAATGAGGAATAAAGAGATAAAGCAAAAGAAAATGAACACAACGTTTAGTAAAGATGTTCCTTTAAGAGTCTAAAGCTAAAATGAAGTCTACGGGCTTCTTTTTTTTGGAAAATTTCATTCAGTACCTTGCAATGTATAATACTACCTGCTATAGTATGATTACAGAATTTAATAACACATATTGTTTAGTACTATATAATATATAGTAGTGGAAGGAGGAAGAAAATGAACGTCCAGTTTAAGAAGGGTGTGCTCGAGTTATGCGTCTTAGTTTTGCTTGATAAGCAGGATCATTATGGATATGAGCTCGTACAGAAGATATCTGATCAAATTCAAATATCTGAAGGTACGGTTTATCCATTATTGCGCAGGTTAACGAAGGAAGAGTATTTTACAACTTATTTACAGGAATCTAAAGAAGGTCCACCAAGAAAATATTATCAGTTAACAGATAAAGGACGCATCTATTTACAGGCGTTGTTAGCAGAGTGGTACGAATTTACAAACGGGGTTAATCATTTAATAAAAGAAGGTGTTAAAGATGAATAAACGGGAATTTCTCATCACCTTAGAAGCGGAATTAAAAGATATTGATAAACAAGAAAGAATGGAATTACTTCAAGATTATGAAGCCCATTTCGAATTTGGATTAGAAGAAGGGAAAACAGAGGAGGAAATTGCTAAAGATCTCGGTTCACCGAGAGGCATTGCTAAGGAGGTTAAGGCGAGTTACCATATCGAGCAAGCAAAAGGTGATGGTGGCATCCAAAATATTTTGCAGGCGACATTGGCTGTCATTGGATTAGGTCTATTTAATCTAATCATTGTCCTCGGTCCCTTCCTTGCCATCGTTAGTATAATCTTTTCCGGTTGGATTGTAAGTTTTGCAGGTATTATTTCACCCTTATTAGTGCTCATCGACATTTTTATAACCTCATCATTTGAATTAGTGAACTTATTTGCTGCTATTCTTTTTTGTGGGTTGGGGTTATTATTATTGGTCGCTATGATGTATGTTACTAAATTCATGAAGAAAATTTTTATTCGTTATCTTTCTTATAACGTCTCGATTGTTAAAGGAGGTATGAAGGGTGATTAAGAAGTTATTATTAATTGGTGGATTGCTCGTTTGCGTTGGTGGAGTCGGGTTTGCGTTTACCTATGGGCAATTGCAAGCAGAAAATGTTTCGGAGACGAAAACAATTGAAGAAGCCTTTAACAATGTAGAGGTTAAAACAGATAATGCCCAAGTTATCCTCGCTCCAACCGATGGCGAGGCAGAGGTGAGATTAAGTGGTGAAATGAAAGGAAAAGAACATGAGGATTTCAAAGTATCCGTTGCAGGAGATACTTTGAAAGTAGAGCATCAAACGGATAAAAGGACGTTTCGCTTATTTAGTTTTGATTTAGAAGAGTTTAATAAACAAATAGAAGTTTATTTACCAAGAGAAGCATATGAAGAAATAAGTGTCAAAAGCAGCAATGGTGTCATAGATGTATCGGAGTTGAATGCCAATCAAGTCATATTAGATACGAAGAATGGAAAGCTACGATTAAAGCAACTTGATAGTGATTATATTCATGCAAAAACGAGTAATGGTGCAATCATTGCAAATGATATACAAGGTGAAATAAAAGCTCAAACGAGTAATGGAGCTATCCAAATGTCACTACCAACTATTCACTCTCCGTTAGACTTAGCCACTTCCAATGGTGCGATTATTGTTGAGGTAGAAGAAGCAGTTAACAATACAACCATCACAGCTAACACGAGCAATGGTTCGGTGCAAATCCTTGGATCGAATGAAGGAAATCGAACCATTGGTGACGGGTCGGTAGAAGTGAAGTTGAAGACAAGTAATGGGAGAATTGAATTAACGGAAAAATAAGGAACGTAGGAGGCAGTCCCTTGAGGCTGTCTCTTTTTTCTCGGTGAAACCTGTGTGTGGAAAATATTGTAATATAGTATGTTAGGAGAGGGTGTCCCGGTGATTAAGAGTTGCTAAAAGGAAGGAATGTTGTACTCGGCTAGGAATTGAGGGGTAGTATAGAAAAATAAGTAATCACGACACTCAGACAGGAGGGAAAAACGAATGCGGTGTGCGCAAAAGCAAAGGAAAACTCAGTGCCAACAGCGTGCAAAAGGGAGATACGCGCAAAAAACAAAGGAAAACTTAGAGTCAACAGCGCGTAAAAGGGAAATACGCGCAAAGAACAAAGGAAAACTTAGAGCCAACAGCGCGTAAAAGAGAGATACGCGCAAAAGCAAAGAAAAACGCAGAGTCAACTGCGCGCAAAAGGGAGATACGCGCAAAAGCAAAGAAAAATTTAGAGTCAACTGCGCGTAAAAGAGAGATACGCGCAAAAGCAAAGAAAAACGCAGAGTCAACTGCGCGCAAAAGGGAGATACGCGCAAAAACAAAGGAAAACGCAGAGCTAACTGCGCGTAAAAGGGGAATACACGCAAAAGCAAAGGAAAACCCAGAGTCAACTGCGCGTAAAAGGGAGATACGCGCAAGAGGAAAGAAAAACTTAGAGTCAACTGCGCGTAAAAGGGAGATACGCGCAAGAGGAAAGAAAAACTTAGAGTCAACTGCGCGTAAAAGGGAAATACGCGCAAAAGCAAAGGAAAACTTAGAGCCAACTGCGTGCAAAAGGGAAATACACGCAAAAGCAAAGAAAAACGTAGAGTCAACTGCGCGTAAAAGGGAAATACGCGCAAAGGCAAAGGAAAACTTAGAGCCAGTTGCGCGTAAAAGGGAGATACGCGCAAAAGGAAAGGAAAACTTAGGGCTAACTGCGCGTAATACAGTCTTATGCATATGGTAATTCCTCTTCTTGTAGAAGGCGACTTCTGACCATGCAAATAAAGTGGTAAGAAATTGCTGCCACAAGTATATAAAAAGAAGCATTCACCGCCCTCAGTAAAACCTACACCCTCTTAGACTCTAAGAGTGGATTACATCAATCATGATTCTAAAACAAAGTACTCAGAACAGATTAAAGCGTCTCAATGACTGTGGTATCCACTACACCTTGTTGTTCCATATACTTTACTGTAGCTGTGGCGAGCATGTTTGCTGCAATGAGCATGCCTCTTTCATCAATATCAAATTTAGGATGATGATGAGGGTATGGTGTTCTTCCAACAATAGCTGCACCGGTATTGAAGAAGGTGCCAGGAACTTTTTGTAAATAGTAAGCGAAGTCTTCACCACCCATACGAGGGGCAATCTCTACAGCCGCAGTTACACCAGGAACCTCACCAGCTAATTGAGCAACAAACTTTGTTTCAGCTGCATGGTTGACAAGAGCTGGATAGCCATGAACATATTTATAATCATAACTTGCAGCCGCAGTTAAGCAGGTTCCTTCGATTACACGCTCGATTTCTCTTTCCATCCTATTCCTTATGTTTTCGTTAAAGGTTCGAACCGTTCCTGTAAGTGTGACAGAATCAGCTATGACATTGAATGCATTTTTGGCATCGAATTCACCAATAGAAAGAACAGCAGATTCGAGTGGATCAATACGGCGGCTAACGATTTGTTGGAGATTAACAATGAGTTGAGCGCCGAGAACGATACTGTCATTTGCTTCGTGAGGATGGGCGCCATGTCCACCTCTTCCCTGGAGTTTAATATGGAAGCGGTCAGCTGCTGCCATGAGTGGCCCAGAACGATAGCCGATTTCACCTAATGGTTCACCGGATGAAATATGTTGACCGAAAATAACATCGACCCCTTCCAAGCAACCATCTTCAATCATCGCAATCGCACCACCCGGCATATATTCTTCCGCATGTTGATGAATGAAGACAATTGTGCCCTCAATTTCATTTTGAAGTTTATTGAGTACTTTTGCTAAAACAAGTAATGTCGCTGTGTGTGTATCGTGACCGCAAGCATGCATGACACCGGGTTTTTTAGACTTATAAGGAAAATCATTTTCCTCATGAATGGGTAATGCATCGAAATCCGCTCTTAAAGCGATGGTTTTTCCGGGCTTTGCTCCATGTAATTTAGCGACAACACCACGCTCTCCTACACCAGTTCGGACTTCATGTCCAAGCTTTTGGTGATAGTTAGCAATGAATTTGGGTGTTTCCACTTCTTGAAAAGAAAGTTCAGGGTGCTGGTGCAAATGTCTTCTGATTTCAACCATTTCGTTATAATGTTCTTGTAGTAATGAATAAAGCTTTTCTAACATATAAATCCTCCTTCTATGTAAAAAAATATGGTGAATCCTTCATCACGTTTGAGTGAATAAGTTTATAATAGTTGAAGAGGAGAATAAATTCCAATATATTTTTAGAATATTTCGTTTTATTTCTTGCGGGAGGTGCCTTTCATGTTTATTGAAGACCGTTCAAAGACAAGGGAAAAGCTAGAAAGAGAGGAATTCTTGAAAGTAAGGTATTGGATGTCGCCTAATCCACCTTGTATTTCTTTAGGAGAAACATTAGGACAAGCTGGTGAAAAGATGAATCGATATCAAGTAAGTAGCTTACCAGTCATTGATGATCATAAGAAGCTAGTTGGCATCGTATCTATGAAAAAATTATTTTCTTATCTTCTTAAAGGTCAAGATAGAGATGTCACCATTCATCCGGTGCCAACGAGGAATTTTGCCTATGTCCGGTTGGATGATTCCATCCTCTATGCAGCTTCCTTTCCTTATGAGGAACTGCCAGTAGTAGATGAAAATGATTATGTTGTCGGAATGATTCATACAAGAGAGATGATGGATGGATATAAAAAATGGATTCATCGCATTGAACAGCAAGAGAATGCCACAGAAGTATTGAAGGTTATTTTAGAACGAGCTTACGAAGGGATCGCTGTTGTTGATCAGTATGGGGTCGTGCAGGAATTTAATGAAGCTTATAGTCAATTTATTGGTGTGAAGAGGGAGGATGCGATTGGCCGTCATGTGACTGAAGTGATTGAAAATACGAATCTTCATCAAACGGTTAAAACAGCTACACCAGAACGTGGGGTAGTCCAAAGAATAAATGGTCAAGATATGATCGTTCACCGTATTCCACTATGGCAAGATGGGAAAGTGATTGGTGCCATTGGCATGCTTATTTTTGAGGGTGTGACAGAAGTATATAAAATCTATCAATCATTACAAAAAAATCAACAAGAAAACAGTATTAATCGTCGGCCCTTCGTCGAACAACTTAAAAACGATCGCCATGTTACATTAGACGATATTGTTGGTGAAAGTAGGGAAATTAAAGAGATTAAGCGATTAACAAGGCGTGCTGCGCGTACAATGGCTACCACACTGATTACGGGAGAAAGCGGAACAGGGAAAGAAATGGTTGCGAAAAGCATGCATGTATTGAGTCCGTTTGCCGAGGGTCCTTTTATTAGTGTGAATTGCGGGGCAATCCCAGAAAGTCTGTTTGAATCAGAGCTATTTGGCTATGAAGAAGGTGCTTTTACTGGAGCAAAGAAAGGTGGGAAATTAGGTAAATTTGAATTGGCGCAGTATGGAACGCTCTTTTTAGATGAGATTGGCGAATTACCTTTAGTCATGCAAACGAAACTATTACGAGTCTTGCAAGAAAAAGAAGCGGAGAGAATTGGTGGTAACAAGAAATACCCGATTCGTGCGCGGATCATTGCCGCAACTAATCGTAACTTGAAAAAATGTATTCAAGAGGGGAGCTTCCGTGAGGATTTATATTATCGTCTAAATATCATCGAAATTCCCCTTCCTTCCTTAAAAGAAAGGAAAACAGACATTCCGTTATTATTAAATGAATATACGAAAAAAATCTGCAAGCAATATCAAATCGAAGAGAAAATCTACACACCTGAAGCAATTGGAATGCTTGTACAACGGGATTGGCCGGGTAATATTCGTGAACTTGTTAATGTCATAGAAAGGTTAGTTACCCTCGTCGAACAACCAGTGATTGACATTACCCATATACATACTTATTTAGAAGAACAACCAAAATCCATCACAAAGGAACCTTCTTTAATAGAAGAAGCGAAAGATATGGGGAGAAAACGGGAAAGAGACCTCATTATAGATACTTTGCGTCAAGTTGGTGGCAATAAGAAAAAGGCAGCGGAACGTTTAGGTATTCATCGAACCACATTATATCAAAAGTTGAAAAAGTTTCAATTATGAATGAGTGTAGATATTTCACTACATAAAATCTACACATGTAGTGATTCTACTACACTACAACCCTTACAATCTTTTGAATGTAAGGGTTTTCTTTTTGGCACATCAATTGCATATAAATAAATGTAAAGAGGAGGGAGAAAAATGAGTACGCAGATTTTTAGAACACCACAAACGGTCTTATATGGGAAAGGTTCTTTTGAAAAGCTTGGCGAGGAAGCCAGTTTAAGAGGAAAGAAAGCCCTTATTATTAGTGACCAAATTATTGATGGCCTAGGGTGGACGAAAAAAGCGGAAGCCATCTTAACAAAATCTAATGTTGAAACTATTCTTTATTTAGGTGTATCTACTGAACCAACTGATAAGTTTGTGGCAGAGGCATTATCTCTTTTTCAAAAGGAAGCCTGTGATTTAATTATTTCACTTGGAGGTGGAAGTTGCATTGACACAGCCAAAGCGGTAGCTGTATTAGCTACTAACAGTGGATATATTGGTGACTACATGGGCGCGGATAAATTAGCAAGTAGTGCGGCTATCGATCATATTTCTATTCCAACAACTGCTGGAACTGGATCTGAAGCAACAGATGCAACCATCATTACGAATACGACTAATGATGTCAAAATGATGATTAAACAACCAGTCTTTATGCCAACTGTAGCTATTGTGGATCCCGTGCTTTCGATGTCATCTCCCCAACATGTCACTGCAGCTACCGGGGTCGATGCGCTCAGTCACGCGATAGAAGCGTACATATCGAGAAAAGCACACCCAATGACAGATATGATGGCTTTATCAGCTATGAAATTAATTGTCGAGAATATCGAGACAGCTTTTACAGATGGTGAGGATTTAGAGGCAAGAGAGGCAATGGCATTAGGTTCAATGCAAGCAGGGATGGCATTTTCTAACGCAAGTGTGTGTCTTGTGCACGGAATGTCAAGACCGATAGGTGCACTTTTCCATGTGCCCCATGGCTACTCCAATGCTATGCTATTGCCGGCTGTTCTAGAGTTTAGTAGAGAAGCTTGTGTCGATCGGCTAGCCGATTTAGGAAGAATCTTTACTAAAGGAAGTGAGCCTCTCACAAATGAACAAGCAGCTGATTTGGCAGTAGAATCCGTTAAAACGTTATGTGTGAACTTAAATATTCCTAATCTGTCTGGATGGGGAATAGATGAGAGTCTATTTAAACAATCGATTAGTAAAATGACGCATGATGCCATTGCAAGCGGTAGTCCTGGGAATAACCCGAGAGTGCCAACAGTTTCTGAGTTAGAAGATTTATATCTTGCTTGCTATCATTATCAATTTGCTCAAAAGGAACAAGTGAAGTAATAGTCCGGGGGAGGGCGTTTAAATGTTAGGAATGCTAGGGTTAATATTAGGTTTAGTCCTACTGATGTTTTTAACATTAAGAGGCATTAATATCATTATTGCTGCCATTCTAAGCTCGATTGTTGTTGCCATAACAGGTGGCTTAAATTTAGAGAAGGCACTGGCAGGTTATTATATGGACGGCTTCACAAATTATTTTGCCTCTTGGTTCTTAATTTTCTTACTAGGAGCGATTTTTGGGAAGATAATGCATGAGACAGGTGCCGCTGAGAGCATTGCCCAATGGATTAAGAGAACATTAGGCGCGAAAAGAGCTGTATTTGCCGTAGTGGCTGCAGCCGCAATCATGACTTATGGTGGAGTAAGTTTATTTGTGGTCGGTTTTGCTGTTTATCCTATTGCTGTTTCATTATTTAGAGCGGCGAATCTTCCACATCGATTTATCCCTGCTGCCCTTGTGTTTGGATCGATTTCTTTTACGATGACCGCACCAGGTAGTCCAGAAATTCAAAACTTAATTCCAACTGAGTTTTTCGGTACAACTCCCACGGCTGGCGGTTGGGTCGGGGTACTCATGGCACTTCTTGTAATGATTACGGGAGGACTGTTATTAAGCAAATTCGTTCAAAATGCTGTTAAAAGAGGGGAAACTTTCTCATTACCAGGAAATAGGGCAAAAGAAGAAGTATCTGCAGGTTTGGCGGAGAAAACAGAAGGAGAAATCTTGGTAGAGGAAAAAACATTACCTCATATTGTTTTCTCAATTTTGCCATTAATCTGTGTTATTGTTATGCTAAATATTATTGCACAGTTTGCTTCTTCTACTGCAGCAGCCCTTATTTCATTAACGGCTGGTATTGTCCTTGCATGTCTGACGATGTACAAGTTTTTAGCACAATTTTGGAATGCGTTAGCAAAAGGAGCACAAGATGCACTTGTCGCCGTTGCGAATACTTGTGCGGTCGTTGGCTTTGGTAGTGTAGCTGCTCAAGTGTCTGCATTCGATTCTGTAGTCGATGGACTTGTAAGTTTGCCAGGTCCACCTATATTAGGTTTGGCGGTGGCCGTCACATTAATTTGTGGAATTACAGGATCAGCCTCAGGTGGTCTAGGTATTGCCCTACCTATTTTAGCGCCGATCTATTTAGCTCAAGGGGTCGATCCAGGAGCTATGCACCGTGTAGCGACATTGGCTTCAGGTGGTCTAGATTCTATGCCGCATAACGGTTATGTTGTTACAACAGTGCGAGCGATTTGTGGAGAAACACATAAACGTGCGTACTGGCCAATATTCTGGCTCAGTGTAGTTATTCCAACCATTGCTATGTTACTAGCAGTAGTCTTGTATTCTATATTTTAAAATTTGAGAGGAGTATAACAAATGACAACAACTACAACATCTACATTAAAGAATTTTATTAACGGACAATGGGTAGAGGCAAAAACAGAAAACTATCAACCGGTTCCTAATCCAGCAACTGGTGAAGAGTTAGCGCAAGTACCGATCTCAACTATTGATGATGTCAACGAAGCAGTAAAAGCAGCAAGCGAGGCATTCAAAACGTGGAGTCAAACGCCAGTACCAAAAAGGGCACGCGTACTTTTTAAATATCAACAACTACTGGTCGACCACTGGGATGAGTTGGCACAGCTTGTGACCGAAGAAAATGGAAAAAGCTTTAAAGAAGCATATGGTGAAGTACAACGTGGGATTGAGTGTGTAGAATTTGCTGCGGGTGCACCGTCGTTAATGATGGGTAAACAACTACCTGATATCGCCACAAATATCGAATCGGGTATGTATCGCTATCCTGTGGGGGTAGTGGGTGGTATTACACCTTTTAATTTCCCGATGATGGTCCCATGCTGGATGTTCCCATTAGCCATCGCTTGTGGTAACTCATTTGTATTGAAGCCATCAGAAAGAACACCTTTACTTGCTAATCGCTTAGCAGAATTATTTAAAGAAGCAGGATTGCCAGATGGCGTATTGAATATCGTTCACGGTGCACATGATGTCGTGAATGGTTTATTGGAACATAAGGACGTTCCAGCTATTTCATTCGTTGGATCCCAACCTGTTGCTGAATATGTATACAAAACAGCTTCCTCTCACGGCAAGCGAGTACAGGCGTTGGCGGGAGCGAAAAACCATTCTATCGTTATGCCAACAGCTGATTTAGACGCTGCAGTTAAAGAAATTATTGGTGCAGCATATGGCTCTGCAGGAGAGCGTTGCATGGCATGTTCAGTTGTCGTGGCAGTAGATGATGTGATTGAGCCCTTATTACAAAAATTAAATACCGCTGCTGATCAAATTACAATTGGTAATGGTATGGACGAAAATGTATTCTTAGGACCAGTGATTCGCCCAGAGCACAAAGCACGTACAGCTAGTTATATTGAATCAGGGGAAGAAGAAGGTGCCGTTTTGGTACGTGATGGACGTAAGGATGAAGCTTACCATGAAGATGGTTATTTTATCGGGCCAACCATTTTTGATAAAGTAACACCGGAAATGAAGATTTGGAAGGATGAAATCTTCGCACCCGTTTTATCAATTATCCGTGTATCATCTCTCCAAGAAGCAATTGATCTAACGAACCAATCAGAATTCGGAAACGGTGCTTGCTTGTTTACAAAAAGCGGCAGCGATGTCCGTCAGTTCAGAGAACGTATCCAAGTGGGTATGCTAGGGGTAAATATCGGGGTACCAGCACCAATGGCCTTCTTCCCATTCTCAGGTTGGAAAAATTCATTCTATGGTGATCTTCACGCAAATGGTAGTGATGGTGTGGAATTTTACACACGTAGAAAAATGCTCACTCAACGCTGGGAGTTTTGATCGATTTAAAAGGAATTTGTCGAAAATAAAGGATTCTCTTCCTTTTTTCAAGAATATTTCTGGGGAAATAAAATGAATCGGAGGGGAATATGTTGGCAAATGACAGTTTGTATCAAAAATCAAAGATTAGAAGAATTGGAGAATTAGGAAAGTCAGCAGCGGAAGCCAATAAAACCTTTTTTGCCTTTGATAAGGCAGCATTAGCGGATGGCGCCATTACGGAAAGAACGAAAGAAATTATTGCTGTCGCCTGTGCTCATGTTACGGGGTGTCCGTATTGCATTGAAATCCATGTAGGTAATGCAAAGAAATTGGGGGTTTCAAAAGAGGAAATTACAGAAGCAGTCTTAGTAGCGACCGCTCTTAAAGCAGGCTCTGCCTTCGCACATGGCACTCATGCGTTAAATGCTTATGAGGAAGTAGAAGCAGATAACCTCTACCAAGCGGCTAATATAAAGAGAATGACTGAGTTGAAAGACTATGCTCCAGATGCGGTAAAAGGTTTCTTTGGCTTTGATGAAGCAGCTATGAAAGACGGGGCCATCAATAAAAAAGATAAAGAGCTTATTGCTGTCGCCGTTGCTCATATTACAGGTTGCGCCTACTGTATTGACATACACACAAAGAATGCGAAAAGACTCGGGATTACAAAAGAAGAACTTGTCGAAAGCATCTTTGTCGCAACTGCTTTAAAAGCAGGTTCCGCGCTAGCACACGGTATCAATGCATTAAATGCCTATGATGAATAGGTGAAATTAGATCACTCCACGGACATCATGCCCGTGGGGTTTTTTTGATAGGTTAAATGGGGAGTCTAATAGTTTAGCCTCTCCTGAATAAAGTGGGAGAGATTAGGGTTACAACTAAGGGGATTGGCGTAGCTGTTAGCGTATGGGGTTCACGAGCACAAGAGGGAGGGGAGCTGTTAGAAGTGTTAGCAGAATGAGAAATGTACACAAAAGATTAGAAAAATACCAGTTGTACTGACAAATCACAAATGTGAACAAATGCTCTTTTTAGAAAACCGTCACTTGCCATATCTGTGCGTAATAACCGTGAAGGATGTCATCTACTAAGGTATAATAGAGTTATGACATATAAAGGACGACATGCTTATGAAAAAACAATTATATTGGCTCCCTAGTATTTTGTGGATGGCAATGATCTTTATTTTATCTCATCAACCAGGGACGCAATCAAGTCAATTAAGTGGTGGGATTACAGAAGTTATCGCTGCTTGGGTTCCATTTTCAATTGAAAACTTACATACTTTAGAGACTTTTATTCGCAAAAACGCGCATTTTTTTGCTTATTTTATTTTAGGGATATTTATTCTTTTTGCTATAAGACAAGGGAATATACTTACTCGTCAAAAGCTGCTTATATCCTGGATTCTCACAACAGTTTATGCGGCGTCTGATGAATTTCATCAACTTTTTATTCCAGGGCGTTCGGGTGAAGTAAGGGATGTATTAATTGATAGTGTCGGCGCAGCAACAGGGCTTATTTTATTTTCTATCGTTTATTATTGGCGGAAAAGTAAAAATCGTGGGTCCTTATAGTTACAAGAAGGTTCAAAAGGAGAAACGCCCACACAAAGACGGTTCAAAATCAACATGAGATCGAAAATCACAAGAAGTGTGGGCAAATTTATAAAGTCCGCACTTGCTCCAATCACCCATTATGCAGACATCAGTCGCTTTTATCTAGAAAGACTTTTACATTACAATTAAACTAAGCACCAATACAGCATTAATCACATGCTTAATGACGAGGCGCTAGTAACATCACGCCAACACCAACCAAGCAGATGGCAGCTCCAATCCAGTCATACATATCAGGCGCTTTTTTATCAATGCCCCAGCCCCAAAGGACAGACAAAATAATGAATACACCACCATAGGCAGCATACACACGTCCGAAAGATGGGAAGGTTTGAAAGGTAGCAATCACACCATATAAGGCTAAGGCAACACCACCGCCAATTCCCCAATAAAAAGGTTTCCCCTCCCTTAGCCATAGCCAAATGAAATAACCGCCGCCAATTTCTGCAATTCCGGCAAATAAAAATAGTATAATCGCACTCAAGATTTACTCAACTCCTATTTTCTGTTTATGGTAAAATATAGGTAACGATAACTAGGAAGAGGTCAGCTGATGAAAAAATTTATAATATTCTTACTAAGTTTCATCGTTCTTAGTTATGTATTAGAAATCGGATCCGGTCTAATCTTGACACTTATGTATACACCAGAGATTACATTTGCTACAACGCAAAGTCAAACAGTAGAATTTGGGGCCATTGCTAACCCGTTCCCTTATTCATTTGCATTACTCGCCGGCTGTATCGCTTATTTTCTATCTCAACGATTATATCATGCGAAGTAAACTTGAGGTGATGGTTTGAAAAAGAATAAAGACGAAGAGAGCAAAATGAAGACAGATGATGACTGGAATAGAACTTTTTACGGTACGCCAACTGTTGGGGGAATGGCTATTGTTCTTGCCATCATAGGGTATATCATTTATCAAGTGTTAATGAGTTAGTACAATCAAAATGATGTTCTTTAAGAGCATCTTTTTTTATGGAGCATGAATATAAGGAGTGATTCAATGCTAACCTTCAGTTTCATCGGCTTCTATTTGATGCCAGTCCTATGTATTGTTTTTTGCTTAAATTTGGTTTCCCTTTTGAAGAAAATCCGTGATGAAAAAGAAACAGAGAAGAATACTTTTTGGCTGACAGTATCGTTTAGCTTAATCATTTATACGATCATGAGTCTAGCAGCTAGGTAGAAAACAAAAAAAAGCCCCTTCGATTGAAGGGCTACTCCTTTTTCACTAATTGCGAAGCTTTACGGCCACCGGCAGCTTTTTCATAGGCATAGGCCATACCAAGTATGTCACCTTCGCTCCACATTGTACTGAAAAAAGCGAGGTTAAAGGGGGAGCCGTTACTATAAAACCCTGCTGGTATTGTTATGAGTGGCAATCCACTAATATTAATTTCGGATATGGTAGAAGTCGCAACATCCTCACGATCTAAAGTTGGTACATCTTCTAGCATTGTTGGGTAAACAAAAGCATCTAATTGTTGCTCAGCCATAATGTAGGTAATGGTGCGTAACAGTTCGTTCTTCGTTTCTTTAAAGCGTGTTAAATCAGGTAAGCGTTCAGCATTTTCGAAAGCTTTGTCGGTTTCAAGTGGTCGGACAAAGGAAGCTAAGGGCTGGTCTCCTTCCCAAGGTATTGCTCCCGCCTTTAAGAAAACTTTTTCCATATTTAACGAAGGATCAAGGTTTTTGAAGTATTGATTAAGGTCGTAAAAAAAGGATTCTCTTCCAATCATTGTATCAATAGTTTTCATATATGGAGCCAGTGGCTTTACATGAAAAGGATCTTCAATCACCTCTGCACCCAGTGATTGCAATATTGAAATACTTTTTTTATAAAGTGCTTCCGTTTCTGCCGTCATTTTCGTTTCTCGCCAACTAGGGCCGTATAAACCAATTCTTTTCCCTTTCAAAGCATGTGATGAAAGGAAAGAGGTATAGCCCTTCTCTGGAATCGTACTAGAAATGGTTTTAGCATCATCAGGTGAATAGCCAGCGATAACATCAAGCATAATCGCTGCATCCCGCACCGTTCTGGCATGCGGCCCTAATACATCTCTTGTACTGCCAGCAAGCGGAGTCACACCTGTAGTAGGAATGAGTCCGAATGAAGGTTTAATGCCAACAATTCCTTGCGCTGCTGCTGGTACTTGTATGGAACCCGCTGTTTCTTCTGCTACTCCAAGAACGGTAAAATTACCAGATACGGCAGTAGCCGTGCCACTACTACTACCACCAGGTGTTAATTTTCTATTTACCGCGTTGTATGTAGGACCTTTCCAACTAGTATTTGCGTGGTATGCACAACTAAAGGCAGGGATATTTGTTTTGCCGAGTATGATGGCATCAGCTGCTTTTAATCTAGAGATAATGGTGGCATCTTTCTGCGGTAATAATTCTATTCCACCTGTATGTTTAGAGAGTGGAGCCCAGCCAAATGTAGATGGAAAACCAACCATATCGACAGCTTCTTTCACAACTACGGGGATACCTGCTAATGGACCCACCTTTTCCCCACGCATCCGTTTCGCATCGATGGTTTTCGCATCAGTAAGCGCCTGTTCGTTCATAAATGTAAAAGCATTATATGTCGATTCATATTGTTCAATGCGCTCAAGAAAAGATCGAATGACTTCTTCAACTGTATACTCACCTGTATCATACAATTTGTGAAGCTGTTCAATTGTTATTTCCTCAAATAAAAATAAATGCTGATTTTCTGATCGTAACGAGTGCGTTTTCATCACATCATCTCCCTTCAACATTTGTGTATTTAATCTATACTATTACAATTGAGGAGAATTTGCATGATTATTGTTAGAAAATTTAACAAAATATGTTATTGTGTTTGTGAGATGGGTTGATTCAAATCGGCCAGGAGGTGGTTAAATGTTATCGAGAAAGAACTTTTTTATTTTACTCTTGCCATTCTTTCTTCTCTTTGGTTGCCAAGGTGCAGAAGAAGAAGAATTATTCCGATATAAGGGTGCCTATATTGGTGACAATAGTGCCGTTGGAAATATACTGAATGAGACAACGGACTCGATCGATTATTTTGAATTAAAGACAGATCAAGAACCGTATGGTTTAGAAGTATTTTATCATGAAGTCAATGATGGAGAGGCATTAATGAAAAAACAAGCGACTGTTCTTTTTTCCTTAGTGCGAAACGTGGAATGGATAAGTTTTCATGTGAATGGAAGTGAAACGAAAGTAACGAGAGGTGAAGTAAACAGTTGGTATGAAAAAGATATAGCAGGTGTAGGGAGCCAAAAGGAGCTAGAGCAATTAATAAACAGTTGGAACTAGATCCATTCTACCTATGACTGCTGAACTACAGGCCTGCATCGTCACTTTTGCAGGTCTTTTTTTAATACTAAAACTACCTAGTAAATTGGAATGAGAGATAAGTATTTGGTAGAACAAGTGACCTATTAAATGGATGTGGAAGGTTGAATATTTTTCCTTATTTTTCTTGTTGTACATATAGGTAATTGGATTTAAAAGTCTTGCTAGCAAAGGAGTGGAAGCACTTCTTCTCTATTATTCAAGTGTGAATGAGTGTAAATAATAGGAAAAAAGAGAAAAACATAGATATCAATAATATATTCTGAATTTTTGGTAAACTATTACGTTTTTCATTATGATGCGTCTCATTTATACTACGTGTAGTGTTTTTTATCAAGAACAATATAGAACATATGAAAGAACAAATGACAAATGAAAGGGGGAAAGTGATGATTCTAGGATATAAGTCACGGTAGTTGAATACTAGCTTTACTTTGTCCTAATAATGAACACACATCTATGGTTGATTCCCCTATGAAAAATAAATGAGAGCAAGAAAGGACAGTATGAGAGTGAAAAAGGTAACGACCATCACAATCATTATTTGTCTCATGATTGGTCTAACAGGTGTCTTCGTTCAAGCATTTTCGAGCGAATCTCTAGGAAAGTGGAGTAATGAATTATTCGAGATAAGTGAGGAACAGACCAATAATGAGCTGGCAACCGCCTATGAATCTTGGTCTGAACAAATGAAACAGCAAAAGCTAGATGCACAACTAACCTATGAAAAAGCAATGGAAAAAAACGTAGTAGTTTCAAGTGAAGAAGCGAAAAAAGAGATCAACCAATACTTAACTTTATACAAAGTAGATATTCAAAACATAAAAAAAGAACTAAGCCATTCATTTCATACGTATGAAGGTGAAAAGAAGGAAGAACTTAAATCTGAGATGGATCAAGAAATACGATTATTTTTAGAAGAAACGTTAGAAAAATAAATTTCGACAAAGGGGTCGGGAAGATGAAAAAGAAAATCATAGCTGGTGCAGTTACAGTCGGATTGCTAACCGGAGCAGGCTTCTCGTTAGCGAATACAGATGCGGGACAGGCTTTGAAAACTTGGTATGATAACTTATTTAACCAAACAAGTGCTGAGGTTCTAAGTGAATCGGATGCCAATTTTGAACAGTTATTAACAGAGCTCAGAGCAGAAAATGAAACATTAAAGGAGTTAGCAGCCAGTCAAATTGACGAGAAAACATTGCGTGAAATTGAAGGTTCTACTTTAGCTATTGACCAGGCCAAATATGAACATATTGCATCCCTAGATAGTGAGAAATTGTTGATCTTGGAAAATATGGATTATCAATTCTATCAACTATTTTTAGAAGGCTATTTTCATATTAAGGCAAAAGGCGATTTAATGCAGGAGGAAGCAACGGCTGGTTTCCAAGCTTTTGCTAGTGAGAAGGGCCAGTCGGCTTTAGAGCAAGTCACAGCGGAATTAAATCAAGCGAAAGCAGATGCAGTAACAGAACTTGAGCAAGAGATTGTAGCAGCGAAACAGGAAATTGTTACAAAAGTAGAATCTCAAGTTGAAATTAGTAGTCGAAATCTTCGTAATCAGGCGAATTGGAAGGCTGAAGAAATTCGAGAGGCATTAGATGCCATCCTTGCTAATTTAGTCGCAGAACAAGAGGCTGCTATAACAGCGAAAGCCGCTGAACTAGAGGCAGATGCAAAGATGAGTTTAGATGACGTTGTCAACAATATTGTCAATGATTAATTCGTTTCAGGGCCAGCTTGCTTGGCCCTGGAAATCTTGTAAAGGGAGGAAAACAAAATGAATCATAAAAAAAGTAAATATATCAAAATATTGTTTAGTTGCCTTTTCGCAGGTTTCCTTCTTTCTGTTAGTTTTCGATTTGTGTCTGCAGGTGAAGATATGGAATCGATGCTAACGAATTGGTTCTCTGCAAAAAAAGCAGCGTCCATCGCCGAGATAGAAACGGCTGTAAACGAAGAAAAAAATAAGCAAATTGTTAAATTAAAAGAAGAAATCCCACAAAAACTAGCAGCAGCAGATCAACAAATAAAACAGAAAACGGAGTCAGAAGTAGCCAAACGTGTAGCTGAATTAGAAGCGTACACAAATGAATTGATCCAAAATTACGATCCAACCATTGAGGAGAATCAGAAAAAAATCGCTGAGTTAGAAGCCATAATGGAAGCAGCAAAGGCTGATATGACGGCAGTAGCTGAGGAGTAGTTGAGTGGATCCATTCTTAACTGATTCCACGACTTCATCACTAACACGGCCCGTGCCTTTATTGATAAAATTTGATTCGATGTGGGTTGAAACCAATCAAACAGAGATCCGCATTCGAAAGCTTGACGCGCTACCGGGTTAAACGAATCAAATTTACCGATGTCTCCAGTTAATTGACGTGTTTCCCACCTAATCTAACAAAAATAATCCAACACCTCCCTATATTGCTGCGTTTTCATATTAATCCACTCTAAGATTATTAAAATTTAAAAATCACCTGTCCTCATCTAAACCCAATCAAACTTCAATCTAAACTATGGATTCCAATTTCTAAGGTCATTTACCGCACCATACAAAAAGAACAAAGACCAAAAAGTCTTTGTTCACGCGTAACTTATTTTCAATGGTTCTCATTGATAGTGGGTGCTATTTCCAAACGATTAATAAAACTTCACTACGCGCTCAAGAGGTAGTCTAGTTGTATTAAAGGCAGGTGCAGCGCTTTTGCCAATAGCGATTAATGTAATGGGGAATATGTTTTCTTCTAGCTCAAATTGATTGGCGAAGGCAGCTTTATCGAAGCCTCCCATTACGATTGTATCTAGCTCACGTTCTTTTGCGAGCAGAAGCAATTGCATTGAAATCAGACCAGCATCATAGCTTGCGATGTTCATTAGTCCTTCTTTCGGTTGGGCAGGATAAAATTGGTGTGTATTGCTGATGGTACGGTCAGCAATGGATTGATCCATGTAACCAGCTTCGACATTTTGAGTATAGATTTCCTCAACATTTTTATAAGCCTCCGTATCACCAAGTACGGCAATAACAGCAGAAGCATTTTCTACAATCTTTTGGTTGTTGCCAAATACAGGTAAAGCCTTTTTCATTGCTTCATCTTGGATAGCGATAAATCTCCATGATTGTAAATTACTAGAAGAAGGAGCTGAAATAGCATGTGCTAATAGTTCCTCTAAACTTTCTTGATTTATTTTAAAAGAAGGATCGAATACCCTCACAGACTTGCGTTCATTCATAAGAGTAACTAATTCTGACATTTAACTCTCCACCTTTACTTATGTTTAGTAAGTTTATTTCGTTTATAAACTTACCATTCGTAAGTTATGTTGTCAACTAATGAATATATGGTACTATTTAATGAGGACAGGTAAAGGAGCTATAAAGAATGGATTGTAACCATAAATTGAAAACGGATTCTAAGCATATCTGTAGCAACTACCATGAAGCGATTGAATTTATAGGTCGCAGATGGATGGGCATGGTCATCTATTCCTTAATGGACGGACCGAAGAGATTTTCTGAATTAGCAGATGAAATTAATGGTATTTCTGACCGATTACTTACAGAACGGTTGAATGAACTCATTAAGGAAGAACTTGTGAGTAAAACATTTTTAGAAGATTCTTCGAAAAAAGTTGAATATGCCTTAACAGAAAGAGGAATGAGCTTGAAGAAAGTTATTGAAGCCATTCTTGCTTGGATTGCTGAAAACGAAAAGTAATAACCGAGACAAATATTGTAGCTGAAGAACGAACAGATCTATAGAGGATTTGTTCTTTTTTTGGGCTCTTTTTTATATTAGAAGGAGTGTATAATTCTTTTGTTGAAAGCTATAGAGTGAATAATAAATTGTGAATGAAGAGGGTGAGAAGGGAAATGAAAAGTATCTATGATCCGGTATATTTAGAGGAAATTTTAACACGTATAGATCGTTTGAGTTCCAATTCAAAACGGCAATGGGGGAAGATGAATGTCGCCCAAATGATGGCTCATTGCTCAGCCTTTCAAGATATTGCGATGGGGGAATCTTCTCCAAAAAGGAGTTGGTTGGGAATCTTTGTAGGAAACTTCGCCAAACCGATTTTTTATAACGAAAAGACTTTACCTAAAAATATGTCTACGATTCCGACCATTTTAATTGTCAATGATAGGGACTTTAGCAAAGAGAAGGAAAAGTTGAAACAAAAATTATTGCAATTCCATGCTGATGGACCAGAAAAGTGTACAACCCATCCCCATTCTTTTTTTGGTAAACTGACCGCTGAGCAATGGGGAAAGGGTATATACAAGCATCTAGACCATCATCTCAAACAGTTTGGTCTATAACGCATCATCTTCGTTCTTCCTTTATTTTCTTCATCAAGGCTTCACAACCAGCGCTCACTAAATCATATGTTTCCTGGAAATTCCCGGTATAGTAAGGGTCCGGCACATCCTTTGCACCTTCAGTTAAATCTAATAAACGGAATATTTTTGGATGCTGAGGTTGACCCAGTATACGGTATATATCTTTTATATTCGATTCATCCATTGCCACAATATAATCAAATACTTCGAAGTCTTCTTTCTGTAATTGACGTCCTTTTAATCCTTTAGAGGAAATACGATAGTCGTTTAAAATCGCGAGTGTTCCTTTATGTGGAGGCGCGTCAATGTGCCAAGAGCTCGTCGCTGCTGAATCTACGAATATTTCCTTCTCTAGTCCAACTTGTTCTACCTTATGTCTAAATATCGCCTCTGCCATTGGTGAACGACAAATATTACCTAAACAAACGAATAACACTTTAATCATGAGGCTGCCCCTTTCCTTTTACAAAAAATGATTCAGTCGAAACGACCATAAGTTCAACAATTTGTTCAGCCATATAAGTGGGTGTATGTGGAAAGTCCTCTTCAATCCAGCGAATAATGAGACCAGCAATGCCATTGGCTCGATAAATATATAACCATTTAGCGTCAACTGAACTGTCCTTAGGCAGAACATAGTCGTATTCATCTAAAAAAAGTTGTTCAATTGCTTGTGCCATTTGATAGCGGAAATCGACACGAATATGGTCACTTAATAATAATTGATATAGTGATGCATGTTCTTTGAAATAATTGAATAGAGTAATCTCCTCAATCGGAAGTTCTCGTAAATAAACTTGTTCATATGCTTGATAAGGAATACCAATTTGTTCAATCATCTCATGTAATGTCTCATCAATGACCTCTTTTAGTAACTCGTCCATCGAATGAAAATTGGCGTAAAATGTTCCACGATTATAATTTGTCTCTCTTGCAATCTCAGATATAGTAATTTGGGCGAAAGGCTTTTTGTATAATAATTCAATAAATTTTGTTTTAATAGCTGCGCGTGACCGTTGTACGCGTTTATCTAAAAAATCATGCTCCAAGAGAATCACCTCTTTCCTTATTATGTTGAATTCCTATATATTTTGCAATTTTACTGAACAAAATAAAATAGGTTGCACATTACTGAACAAAATGTCCCAGTTTGTATATTGAGACACTAAAAATGATGAGATTTAATAGTAACTGAACAAAGGAAAGGGAGGAAAGGACAATGACATTTCCAGTATTAGAAGGTAAAGTCGCTATTATTACAGGCGCAGCAATGGGTATGGGGGAAGCGACGGCTAAACTTTTTGCAGAGGCAAAAGCGAAAGTAGTCGTAGCTGATTTTAATGAGGAAAAAGGCCAAGCAGTAGTAGAAGAAATCAAAGCTAGTGGCGGAGAAGCTGCTTTTGTAAAAGTAGATATCTCGAAATCAAAAGAAGTACAAAACATGGTGCAATTTGCTGTAGACACATATGGTAAATTAGATGTAGCTGTGAATAATGCTGCGCTAACACCAGATGATAAATTAGCCGCTGAGTTCGATGAAGATTATTGGCACCGTTTAATGTCTGTAGACTTAACAGGTACGGCTCTTTGTTTGAAATATGAGCTACAACAACTAGAAAAACAAGGAGACGGTGGTTCGATTGTTAATATCTCATCTGTAAGCGGATTCCGTCCACAACCACAAAATATTGCTTATGTAGCAGCCAAGCACGGAGTAGTTGGAATGACAAAAGTAGCTGCAATGGAATATGGTCCAAAAAATATACGTGTGAATTCAGTAGCTCCTGGTGCCATTGATACACCAATGCTTAGAGGTGCGCTTGATCAGTTTGGATTTACGGAAGAAGAATATGCTCCACAATTAAGCTTGTTGAATCGCTTTGGTCAACCAAGAGAGATTGCTCAAGCAAGTCTATGGTTAGCATCAGATGCATCTTCTTATATTACAGGTACCACTATTCATGCGGACGCTGGATATACATCTAGATAAGACGCAAT
Organism: Cytobacillus sp. FSL M8-0252; assembly: GCF_038007345.1. Taxonomy (NCBI): domain Bacteria; kingdom Bacillati; phylum Bacillota; class Bacilli; order Caryophanales; family Bacillaceae; genus Cytobacillus; species Cytobacillus sp. FSL M8-0252. The sequence goes on along the minus strand of NZ_JBBOWZ010000001.1, from coordinate 4,208,292 downwards.
TATGAGAGCTCTTTTTAAAAGGAGCTCTATTTTTTTACTCCTCATAACGATTCATCCCTCACCCATATCGCCTTCGTATAGGCAACCCTCATTCCTGCTCGCTCCATATTCCTCTGACTAACTGAACCATAGGAGGCTTGCCCAACTATCCATTTGCAGCCGATTTCCTGCGCATGTTGAATTCTTTGTTGAATAAGTGCAGACTGCACACCTTTTTGTCGAAAAGTAGGTAAGGTAGAAGCAGCTGCGAGGTTCCCCCCTTTTTCATTACAAAAAAGTAAGCCGACACCAGCCGGTTCATGATCCACTAACGCTATGTAAAATGTCCATTCTGGTAACGAATAAAGGACAGCATTGTTTTGTGCTACGCCTTCAAGTAGGAAAGAAGGCATTTGAAAGCCTTGTGTGTATATGTCAGCAAAAGTCTGGAATTCATCTGGATGTAAGGCGCGAATTTCAATAGCGCTATTAACAGGTTTTATGGTATCTGGTAACTGCTTATATAAAGTGGTATGAAAGTCTATCTGATAAAAACCACGTTTGTGCAAAGCCTTTAATAATGATTGGGAATGATGACTTGGTGCAATTTCGAAGCGAGCAGGAATATGTTTTTCATCATAAAAATTAACTATTTCATCAAGCAATAACTCGTCTTCTCCACAAAGCCCTTTGATCACATTAAAAGCTGGCCCCGGAATACTTTTAACGGTGTAAGCCATCGTTTGTCCGAATGATTGAATGGATACGCCCATTGGATTATTTTGTAGGTTTCCAATAGCAAGAAGGCGCGAAGTTAGTGTATCCATTTCGATTTGTTCCCATAATTTTTCATTCATACATTTCACATCCTTGTTCAACTTTTTTCGACACCCTTTTGGATATTTCCTCTTTGAGAAGTTTTTTTCTATCTTATGTCAGCATCGATTTCACTTGTCATCTAATTTTTATAAAAGAAATACCTACCTACGGACATAAAAAATGTTTTATAAGAAAAACGGTTTGAACAACTAGAAAAAATTGTTTATTAATAGTGATTTATCCCTCCGAAATTGTTGTTTTAAGTAAAATCTGGTTGTCATCTATCGGTAAAAAAAGTTTATTTCCATGTGATGGCTATGAAATATTTATATATTAATATATTAATCGTGCCAATTTGACAATGAAAAAAAAAGGAAAAGAGGAGGCGGGCATATGTGGATTATTGTTGTTTGCTGTCTCATTTTATTAACGGCAGGAATTATGGAGAAGAGAAAACATCGTAAGAGGCTAGATGCGTTAAAGATACGAGTAAATATTAATGGAATCCGCGGGAAATCAACAGTCACAAGGCTTATTACCGGGATATTATTCGAAGCTGGTTATAAGACAGTAGGAAAAACAACCGGAACGGATGCGAGGATGATTTATTGGAATGATCCAGAAGAGAAACCAATCGTAAGAAAGCCTCAAGGGCCTAATATTGGTGAACAGAAGGAAGTGATTAAAGAGACGGTTGAGCGTGGGGCGGAAGCATTGGTCAGTGAATGTATGGCGGTTAACCCCGATTACCAAATTACTTTCCAAGAAGAATTACTACAAGCGAACATCGGCGTTATCGTTAATGTATTAGAGGATCATATGGATGTCATGGGACCAACATTAGATGAAGTTGCTGAGGCTTTTACAGCGACTATCCCACATAATGGTTATCTTATTATTACCAATGATGCATATCGTGATTATTATGAAAAAGTAGCTGCGGAGCGTAACACGACCGTGATTGTTGCAGATAATAGTAAGATTTCAGAAGCATTTCTAAAACAGTTTGATTACATGGTTTTCCCTGATAATGCCTCTTTAGCACTGGCTGTAGCAGAAGCGATTGGTATTGATGAAAAAACGGCAAGACAAGGGATGCTCAATGCGCCACCAGATCCAGGAGCGATGAGAATTTCTCCAATTGGACATTCGAAAGAACCATCCTATTTTGTTAATGGTTTTGCGGCAAATGATGCGTCTTCAACTTTGAATATTTGGAAGCGAGTAGAAGAAGTTGGATACCCGACAAAGGAACCCATTGTTATCATGAATTGTCGTGCAGACCGTGTCGATCGTACGGAACAATTTGCTAGAGATGTACTACCATTTATCCCAATGAAAACACTTGTGGTGATTGGGGAATCGGCGGAACCAATTGTGAAAGCATACGAACTAGGACTTATACCTGCCCATTCATTAGAAAACTTAGAAGGGTCGGATACGGGAGAAATTCTCGAACATTTAAAAGGAGAAATGAAAGGTTCTACCATTTATGGAGTCGGCAATATACATGGTGCTGCAGAACCGTTAATAGAAGAAATTCAACATTTGAAAATAAAACAATTAGTCAGTTAAGGAGCGTTTTCCATGTTTGGTGATGATTTATACATATCTCTTATTTTAGGCGTCCTACTCAGTCTCTTATTTGCTGAGAAATTTGGGATTATGCCTGCTGGGTTAGTCGTGCCAGGTTACCTGGCTCTTGTATTAGACCAGCCAATCTTTGTTTTAATAATTTTGCTCGTCAGTTTGCTAACTTATGTGATCGTAAAATACGGTGTATCAAAGGTCGTTATTTTATACGGACGTCGCAAGTTTGCTGCAATGCTGATTACCGGGATATGTCTCAAATTGATATTAGATTATTTTTACCCGATATTACCGTTTGAGATTAATGAATTTAGAGGGCTGGGGGTTATTGTACCAGGATTGATTGCAAATACGATTCAAAAACAAGGAGTTACCATTACATTAGGTAGCACACTGCTTTTATCCGCTGCCACATTTGGCATTATGTACGTGTATTACCTATTTTAAAGGAGAGAGAAGACCACAATGGAACATAAAAAGAAACCTAGGAAGCTTAATTTTCATGAACAACTTCTTCGTTTCTTAAAGAAGCAGAAAAGGCGTATTCCTGTGCATATCATGATTCTTTTTCCGGTGTTAATAGTCGCATTTGCTATTATCTATAGTTTTGATATTCGTACGGATGCAGATGCTGAGCCAGAAGAGAATGCGCAAGTAACGGGCGTGGCTGTTGGAGATGTGATGGTAGGGAGACATGTGGAAGAAGTAACAAACCGTTACGGCTATGACTATTTATTCCGTTATGTTCAGCCTTTGTTTAATCAAGCGGACTATGCGACAGGGAATTTTGAAAATGTAGCAAGCGACAGAGAGCTCGAACCGATGGAAAACAAAGAGATTACATTGCAAGCCAATCGTGAATCGGTTGCGGCGATGAAGGATGTTGGATTTCAAACGATGGCCATGGCGAATAACCATATGATGGATTACGGAGAACAGGGAATGATTGATACCCTTGATACCTTTCATGAACAAGGAATCGATGCCGTTGGCGCTGGGACAAATAGTACCGATGCTAGTAATCGTATTTCTTATCAGGAAATCAATGGATTAACGATTGCCACACTTAGTTTTTCCGACATAAGCTCTGAAGAAACGAAGGCAGGAGAAAAACAAGCCGGGATATTAGATTTTGATCCAGCCACTTTTATCCCATTAACCGCAGAGGCAAAGAAAAAAGCAGATTACGTGATTGTCCATGCCCATTGGGGACGTGAATATAATAGTCGAGCGAGTGATCGACAAAAAGAGCTGGGAAGAGCGTTAGCAGATGCTGGAGCCGATTTAGTTATTGGACACCACCCCCATGTATTAGAGTCGATTGAGGTCTATGATGACACAGTTATTTTTTATAGCTTGGGTAACTTTATTTTCGACCAAGGCTGGTCAAGAACGAGAGAAACAGCACTCGTACAATTTCATCTCATGCCTACAGGGGAAACGAATTTCGAAATTACCCCTATGAAAATACGAGAAGCTACACCCGCCCCTCTATCAAACTGGGACAAGCTCTCACAGCAGTCAATTATCCGACAATTAACGAGAGACTTGGATGTGGATCACGCGACAGTTGATGATAAATTAACGTTTACGGTTAAACAAAGGGAGGGAGAAGAATGAAGAAGTTCGTCACACGTTTATTGCCTTATTTATTTGTAGCCAGTTTATTCCTTTTTATCGTTGGCTTCAGTCAAACAGATACGCTAACAGAAAAAGAGGAACAAGAAATACAAATCGAGTTATTGAAGGTGAAGGTGCAAGAAAACCAAGATTAAAGAAGGAGGAACAATGAAGAAAAAACTTATACTGCTAGGATTGCTGGTCGTTATTCTCATTGTGATTGTTCTTCTGCGGGTTTTTGATGGAAAGGGTGAAGAAGAGGTGAGCCTCCCGATGATAGGAACAGAGAGCGGTGAATACGGGGTAAGTGCAAGCCACCCGTTAGCTGTAAAGGTAGGAATGGAAGTATTAAACGAAGGGGGTAATGCAGTTGATGCGGCTGTTGGTGTGTCTTATGCATTAGCCGTTGTCGAACCATATGGCTCAGGCCTTGGCGGTGGCGGGGAGACACTTGTATATCAAGAAGGGGTAAAGCCATTCGTTCAGCAATATAGAGAAATGGCTCCGCTCTCTTCGGAGGAAGTAGAATCAGATTCAGGCATTCCTGGATTTGTAAAGGGAATGGAAGATATTCATGAAGCTGAAGGAAGTATGTCGTTTAAGAAGATTATGGATAAAGTGATCCCACTAGCTGCAGACGGCTTCCAGGTAGATGAGGATTTATCTTATCGCTTTAAGGTAGCGCTAAATAATCGGATAGACGAGGATGAAGAATCACCTTTTATTATTGATGGGGAGCCGATAGAAGCAGGTGATCGTCTCGTACAGCCAGCTCTTGCTCAGACGCTTAAAAAAATCCGTGATGGCGGTGCGGCAGCATTTTACCGAGGTGAGATGGCAGAGTCTTTCGCTGAGCAACATGAATCCTTTGACCGCAGTGATTTTAGTAAGTATACTTCACAAAAAATGAAAGCAGTGCATGGAGAGTTTATGGGATACGATGTTTTTTCATCTGCCCCACCATACTCAGGGCTGACCGTCATTCAATCATTACAGATGGCAGAGAAAGTATTAGAAGAACAAAAATGGGAAGATGAACCTTCATTTGTCGCCTCTTTCGGAGAAATTAGTAAAATTGCCTACGAGCAGAGATTATCGCAAATAGGAGATATGGATTATACCGATCTTGATTTGGAAAAATCAATGAGTAAAGAGTTTACTGATGAGTTGGTGGAGGAGCGTAAGGACATTTTCAAAAGTGCCCGATTAAATGATTCAGAGGCAGAACGTAAAGATTATGGGCATACCACTCATTTTGTTGTCGTAGATGATAGCGGGATGATGGTATCCATAACGAATTCATTAGGGAACTTCTTTGGAACAGGAGAGTATATGAAGGAAGGATTCTTCCTGAATAACGCACTCACCAATTACAGTGAAAATGAAAAAAGTCCGAATGTGTTTGAACCAGGTAAACGGCCAAGAAGCTTTATCTCGCCAACGATTCTAGCAAATGATAAAGAAGTTATCGGCATAGGCTCACCTGGAGGAAGAAGAATTCCTGCAGTGGTCACCGAATCCATTCTCTATCATCTTGTGTATGGTTATAGTTTACAACAAGCTGTGGAGCGACCACGCTTTTATTTTGAAGACGATAAAATTGAGATTGAACCAGGCTTCAAACGGGAAACCTATAACGAACTACAAAGTAAAGGCTATAAAGTGAAAATCAATGACAACGCCACTTACTTCGGCAGTGTCAATGCCTTATCCCTACAACTAAATGACCGTACATTAGACGGAGCTGCAGATCCCCGTAGAATAGGAGAATGGAAAAAAGCTGAATAAATGAAAAAGGCATTCAATCAAACGTTTGATTGAATGCTTTTTTTTTTGGAATTTAATCTGTGGTTAAGCAAAAGGTACCTCATATACTTTCTTTAGAATACCGCCATATTAATCATTTGAATATAGATGGAAAAACTTGTTGTCATAATGGGTGGTTAAATATTTTTACATTTTGTCTAATGATATCATTCTATTAATAATAGATAATTATGAAATATCTGAATTATCATTTATGGAAAGGAGAAAAAAATGAAAAAGCGCAAATTTATTTCTTTGTATGTGGTTGTTACCATGATTCCGTTTTTATTACTTATTTTTCCGCTATTTGAATTAGTGAATCGTCCAACACCTATTATTTTGGGGCTACCCTTTTCATTTTTTTGGGTGATTTTGTGGATATTCATTACATTTGTTGCATTAATTGTACTTTATTTTATTGATCCGGATAAAAATGAAGAGGGGGATTTTTAATGCCTCACTGGCAAATTGCATTGGTCATAATGATTGTATATTTAGTTGTATGCTTACTAGTTGGTATTTTTGCGGGTAGAGGGAGGGATAGTAGTTCGTTAGATGAATTTGCGGTTGCAGGAAGAGGGCTGGGTTTACTTGTCATGTGGTTCCTTATGGGAGGTGCGGTTTTTAGTGCTTTTTCATTTTTAGGCGCTCCAGGCTGGGCATATTCGCGTGGTGCCCCTGCTTTATATATTATTACATATACCGCATTTGCTATACTACCGTGGTATATTATTGGGCCTAAAATTGGGAAGATAGGTAAAAAGAATAATTTATATACTGTATCAGCCTTTTTGAAAGGGAGATTTAATAGTCCATGGCTGGCTATTGTAGTAGGTATGATTGCATTACTTGCTTCCATTCAATATTTGGCTACTCAGATGTCAGGTATGGCGATTATTTTCAATATTATGACAGAAGGGCGTATGCCTATCTGGTTAGGTGCGCTAATTTCTTACGGAATAGTGGTTGTATATGTGGCTACTGGTGGGCTTCGAGCAGCAGCATGGTCCGATGTTTTTCAAGGATTATTGATGATTATTGTTTCTTGGGTTGTAGGCCTCTCTATTGTTTATCAATTACATGGTGGTACATCTGATATGTTCACAACAATCGCCCGCGAAACACCTGAATTTCTTCAAATTGGAAAAGACGGTTCCACTATGAGTCCTATGGCTTTTACTACGATAATTCTTGTCTCTGTTATAGGTTTTCTCATGTGGCCACATCTTTTTTCTAAATCATATGCATCAAATGCCAAAATAATAAAGAAAACAGTACTTGCATATCCAATTTTTGCCCTATTCCTCGTCCCTCTCCTTTTAGTTGGTTATGCAGCTGTAGGGGTAGTCGATTCAGGGGAGTTGAGTAGCCCTGATCAGGTGCTGCCGTATTTAATTACGACAGTAATGAACCTTCCAGGATGGGTTTATGGGTTAGTAGGAGCGGGTGCTTTAGCAGCAGCGATGTCTTCAGCAGATGCCATCACTCATAGTGCTTCTTTGGAAGTGACTGATGGTGTTGTTAAGAATGTAAAAAAGAACTTAACAGATAAGCAAACACTATTAATTATGCGGCTTGGTGTATTTGTTATTGGTGGACTAGCTTACTATATTACTGTTTTTGGTGGACAAGGTTTAGTAGCTCTCCTTTTAGGAGCATATGGTGCTATTGTACAATTCGCTCCAGGTGTTTATAGTGCTTTATATTGGAGAAGAGCGACATCAAAAGGGGTATTAAGTGGGTTAATTATTGGCACTATTTTAAATTTCTATTATCAGCTTGTTGCTGATTCAGTTCCGTTTGATATCCATGCTGGTATTATTGGCTTACTAGCTAATGTATTTGTGATGATTACAGTTAGTTTGCTAACTAAACCTCAAGAAGCTGAACAAGTAAGTAAATATGTAGATGTAGCTTAAAGAAAGGAAGGTAAATATGATAGCAGATATCGTAATGACAAATGGTGAAGTACTGACAATGGATGAGAACAATAGAATTGATGAAGCGGTAGCGATTAAAAGTAATAAAATAATTGCAGTTGGCAAGAATTCTGAAATGAGTTCTTTCATATCTGATCAAACGAAATTAATAAACCTTGAAGGAAGAACACTTTTGCCAGGGTTTATTGATGCTCATCTTCATCTAACAATCTACGGGACGAATTTGCTTAGTGTTAGTTGTAAAGCTTCTCATATAAAATCCCTAAATGATATATTTAAAGATTTGAAAAAGAAATGTCAAGAGACTCCAAAAGGTGAGTGGGTACGTGCATGGGGGTTTAAGGAAGACGCTTTATTAGAGAAGCGTTTTCCAACAAAGCAAGAATTAGATCAAATATCGACTGAACATCCTATTGTTATTATTAGAACCTGTAATCATACTTCAATTGCAAATAGTAAAGCTTTAGAGATTGCAGGGATTAATGAACATACAAAGAACCCTGATGGAGGAATCCTAGAAAGAGATTGTTTAGGATTGTTGACAGGTAAGTTAATTGAAAATGCCCATATGCAATTATTTGAACATGCAGCGTACTCTAGTGAAGAACTAAAAGAAGGAATGGCTTTGGCATCTGATGATTTTGTTAAATATGGCATAACAAGTGTACATGATGCTGGAGCTTATGGAGATGGCGGCGAAACGATGCGAATGATGCAGGAAGCCGTCAATGAAAATAAGGTAAAGGTTAGGGTTTATGCCATAGTAGGGTCATTAACAAATTCACATGATTTCGTGAGGAATATGATTAATGAAGGTAAGTTTAGTGGTCAAGGGGATCATCGATTTAGAATCGGACCTGCAAAGCTGTTTACTGACGGTAGCAGTACTGGTCCAACTATTGCCACAAGAGAAGGTTACACGCATAACCCTAAAGATTTCGGTGTGATATATTATGAGCAAGAGGAGTTAAACCGTATATTAGGTGAAGCACATGATAACGGTTTTCAAATAACTGCTCATGCTCAAGGTGATAAAGCAATTGAGATGGTATTAAATTGTATTGAAGAGGCACTAAAAAAGAATCCGCGAGAGAATCATCGCCATCGAATTGAACATGCGGGTATTGCTGCACCTGATTTACAGGAACGAATAAAGAATCTAGGAGTTATTCCTATCCCTAACCCAGGATTTATTTACGTGAACGGTGATCATTACAAGGAATATTATGGAGATCGTGTAAATGTCATGTATCCTGCCAAAGACTATTTGGATAAAGGTATTATTATAGCTTTTGGTTCTGACACTCCAGTCATTGATTTGGATCCATTACTGGGAATTCATTCAGCAGTTAATCGAAAATCTAGCAGTGGTAATCCTATCGGTGATGAGCAGTCTATAGGAGTATTGGATGCAATTAGAGCTTATACATGGAACGGTGCTTATGCTAGTTTTGAAGAAAATATAAAAGGAAGTATAGAGACTGGAAAATTGGCTGACCTAACGATTCTGAATGAAAGTATACTAAACAAACCTATTAATCAAATCAAAGATATGTTTGTTGAAAAAACGATGATAAATGGTGAGTTTGTTTATTCTTGCCCGCAAAAGGTGCTTTAGGAAAAAAATAGAAGAATAGTAAAATATCTTTAATGCGATAAAAGCCAGAAGTGTATTTAAATACATTCTAGGCTTTTTTTATTATGTGAAACTTATTATATTGAATATTTTTTAAATGATATCGCCAATAGCGAGTCGTGTGGGGAAAGCACATTATATTTCCAATAACAAACGTACCTCTTTCGTTTTTAGTTTAATTGTAAACCCTCCATTAACTATTATGAAAATTTTCTAACAAATGTAAATATCTATTAAATGGTTTGTAAATAATCGGTAAATCCATCATTTTTCGGCGATTGTCATGATACACTCTAGGCAAATAAAGCGTTAAATACAGCCGATGAATTTGGAGGATGCTAATGGCTCATTTCATGTTTATTCGAGGCAACCGCAATAAGAGGCTTTTTCATGATATTGGGGCTGAGTTGGAGCGAAAAGGTCATCAAGTGCATTTAATACAGCTTGAATTAAATGAGTTACTAATGAAAACGACCATTCCGACCGTTTTTTTACCTAATCATGTGGCGAAAGAGGAATACCCGATTAGTGACAAGGAGTTAATGAATCTACAGATATATAATATTACTTTTACAAAAAGGGTACTGCAAAAGGAAATCCCGCTAAGTGAGCTTAGGATGTATAAGCGGTACATGGCAGCACTAGATTACCTGCTTGATAAGTACAACATCGAAGTAATTTGCTTGTTTAATGGCTATCACTGGATTGACCAAATATGCCGTTATTTAGCAAAGAAGAAGGGTTTGCGGACGTATTTCTTTGAAGATGGGTTGTTTAGGCCGTATACGATTACGTGTGACCCGAATGGGATTAATGCCTGTTCAAGCGTCCCGAGAGACTTCTCCTTCTATCAGGATATGGAGGTCGACCGTCCGCGTCTGATGAAATTTATGTTTCGCCCGGAGGAAGAATCACTGAAGCAACTAAAAAGGGAAAATCTAGTGAAGGTTGCTTCAGCAAAACTATTATCAATGGCAGGGTCACTTTTGTGTATCCACCCAAACTATTTTGCTCATATTAATTTCTGGCAAGGACTCAAATATTTCGTTCATAAGAAATGGTATAGCCGAAGAAAGGAAGATGAGGTTGACTTGCGGGGTGAATATATCTTTCTCCCGTTTCAAGTGTCTCGTGATACGCAAATTTTTTATCATTCACCACATATTCAATCAATGGAGCAATTACTAGAAATTACTTTAAAAGCGGTGGAACAATATAACCAGACGTATCATAGGCAAATCAAAGTCATTGTAAAGGAACATCCTGAAGACTTATCAAGACAAAACTATCAATCATTAAAAAACAAATATACAAATGTACAATTTGTGCAAAAATATCGGATGGACAAGCTTTTGAAGGCTAGCTTAGCTGTGGTGACGGTCAATTCAACAGTCGGAATAGAAGCGCTTGCTCATTACAAAAAGGTGATTACATTAGGAGATGCCTTATACAATATTGACCCACTAGTGGAAAGATGTCCGCATCCAGATCTTTTATATCAAAGTTTGCAAAAGTCATTATCGACGCCTTTATCTATAGATAAAATTGAAAAATTTCTCTATTATTTACGATTTCATTACCAAACGGAAGGTGTGCTCAATCGACCTAATAAACAAACAGCAAAGAATTTAGCGAATAGATTAGAAGATTATGAGAGAGGTGTATTGGATGAAAGCGATTGGAATCATTCCCGCAAGGTACGCATCGACTAGATTCCCAGGTAAACCACTTGCACTTATTGCTGGTGTACCAATGATTGAACGGGTATATCGCCAAGTGTGCCAATCGGAAGAATTAGAACGCGTCATTGTCGCTACTGATCATGAAGAAATTAAGAGAGTAGTAGAATCAATCGGGGGTGAGGCGATATTAACAAGCGCCGCCCATGAAACGGGCTCTGACCGTATGGCTGAAGTAGCATCCAATATAGAAGGTGACTTTTTCATTAATATTCAAGGAGATGAGCCCCTCATCCAGCCTACACTAATTAATGAGATGGTTCGTACCTCTCGAAAACAGCAAAATAGGGCTGTAATCACCGCTATGAAAAAAATTAATCGCCCTGAAGATATCACGGACCCAAATGTGGTAAAAGTCGTTACAAATGAGCAAAATGAGGCACTCTACTTTTCGAGAGCACCGATTCCTTTTCAAAGAGGCGAGAAAACCGATTATTTTAAACATATTGGTGTCTATGGTTATCCACGTGAAATATTAATGAGATTCGTTATGCTCCCACAAACACCGCTTGAACAAGCAGAAATGCTTGAGCAACTAAGACTGATAGAAAATAATATCCTGATTAAAATGATTGCAACAGATGACCCGTTCCACGGTGTAGACACAAAGGAAGATATTCAAAAAATAGAAGAGATTCTAGGGGGAAAACAGTATGTCTAAAACAGTCAGATTAAATGATGAAATCGTATTTGGCGGTGAGCGTCCTTTTGTATTAATTGCTGGACCATGTATGTTAGAAAGCAAAGAAGTAGTGATGGAGACAGCGGCAAGATTAAAAGAAATTACCTCTCATTTAGGCATTCCATTTATCTTCAAAGGGTCATTTGATAAAGCGAATCGATCTTCTATTTTTTCCGAAAGAGGGCCTGGACTTCAAGCGGGATTAAACATGTTAGCAAATGTGAAGGATGCCTTTCGCATTCCTGTGTTATCAGATATTCATGAGCCTAGCCAAGCGGCTTTAGCTAGTCAAGTACTGGATATTATCCAAATCCCAGCCTTTCTTTGTAGACAAACAGACTTGCTTACTGCTGCAGCGAAAACAGGAAAAGTTATCAATGTAAAAAAAGGTCAATTCCTCTCTCCTACTGACATGAACAATGTTGTAACAAAGTTAAAGGAAGCAGGCAATGACCGAATATTACTTACAGAAAGAGGTTCAACATTTGGTTATAACAATTTAGTTGTGGATATGCGTTCATTACCAATGATGAGAGAAATGGCACCAGTTGTATTTGATGCCACACATAGTGTGCAAATCCCAGGAGGCAATGGTACAAGTACAGGAGGGAAGCGTGAATTTGTTCCTTACTTATCTCGTGCCGCAGCAGCAGTTGGCGTCGACGCTATTTTTATGGAGGTTCACCCTAACCCTGAAAAAGCGTTATCTGATGGGCCGAATATGGTGAAATTAAGTGATGTAGAACAAATATTAAAACCGATTGTAGCCATGGATTGTTTATTAAAAGCATCATCCTATGCAGGAGGGAATGAGCATGCTGAATATGAAAACGAACCAGCTGGATTATACTAATCACGTAATTTCTGTCTTGGAAAAAGAAGCAACAGCTATTATGCAGTTAAAAGATCAAGTCGGTCCACATATCAATGAAGCGATTGCCATGATTCTCCAATGTGAAGGAAGAGTGGTTATTACAGGCATAGGCAAATCAGGCATAATTGCCAGAAAAATCAATGCTACTATGGCGAGTACAGGTACACCTTCTATTTTCCTTCATCCATCGGAAGGGTTGCATGGAGATTTAGGGATGGTTACGGCAAAGGATGTAGTGATAGCGATATCAAATAGTGGGGAATCGGAAGAAGTATTACAGCTCATCCCGTCCATAAAAAGAATCGGTGCAAAAATGATTAGTATTGTGAAAAACCCATTATCAACATTGGCTAGAAAGTCAGAGATCGTCCTTTGTATAGGTAATGTAGTAGAAGCCTGCCCACATGGTTTAGCTCCTACAACAAGCACGACGGTTACTTTAGCTTTAGGAGACGCCTTAGCCATTGCCTTACTAGAAGCAAGAAACTTTCAGCCAGAAGATTTTGCAGTCTTTCATCCGGCAGGCTCATTAGGTAAAAGATTATTACTTAAAACAGCTGATGTGGTCTCTAATACCCGCAAAAACCCGATTATTGCAACACATGCAACCGTTCAAGAGGCACTATTCTCTATGACTTTACAAGGAATGGGCGCGATCAGTGTAGTCACAGAGAAAAATGAATTATTCGGGATTTTAACAGATGGTGATATTCGAAGAGCATTTGCGATGACAAATACAATACTTGAAGAACAAGTCCTTCAATATTGTAATCCACAACCATATTTCCTATCAGAAAATCACCTTGCTTCTGAAGCGAAGACATTAATGGAGCAGCATAAAGTAAATGTGCTGCCGATAGTCAATGAAAAACATGAGCCCACTGGTATGATTCATATTCATGACCTTATGCATCTTGGGTTGTAGGAGGCACACTGATGAAAAATATTCGCTTAATCGTGTTAGATGTTGATGGTGTGTTAACCGATGGCAAACTCTTGTTATCAAGCAGTGGTGAAGAAGTAAAGGCATTTCATGTACATGATGGCATGGGAATTAGCCTAGCGAAGTTTGTTGGGATAGAGGTTGCGATTATTACAGGCAGACGATCTGCGGCAGTTGAGAAACGAGCAGCGGAACTGAACATCAACTATGTGCAGCAAGGTGTGAAAGATAAAGTATCCGCCCTTTTACAATTAGCGGGAGAAATAGATATTGATGTGAATCAAATGTGTTATATCGGTGATGATCTCAATGATATAGAAGCAATGAATATGGTCGGGTTAGCTGCATGTCCAGCAAACGCGATTGAGGAAGTGAAGCAAGAAGCGGAAATCGTTGCGGAACGGATGGGCGGTAATGGCGCAGTGCGGGAGATTATAGAATCCATTCTTCGTCAAAGTTTTGATTACACGGCACTTGTAAAGGATTTTCTTAACCAACAGGCGGTCAGACAGTAAGGAGTGTTTCTCTTGAATAGCTGTGCAATTTGTGAAAAACAGTTCACTCATAAGCGTGAAGTAATTTACAGTAATGATCGGTGGATGCTTGTTGCGGTTGAATCAAGGACTGCATTAGGCTATTTACACTTGGAAACGAAGAGACATATTGAACAGTGGCACGATTTAAACGAGGCAGAACAGCATGATTTTTTTCATATCGTCAAAGTGGTTGAAAGCGCATTGAAAGAAATAATTGGCAGTGAACGTTTATATATGACTTCAATGAATGAGCTTGTACGGCATCTTCATTTTCATCTTATCCCACGACTAGAAGGTAGTGCTAAGCGGGGGCTGCCATTTATTTCTGAGGTCATTGGAGGAGTCCCATCCGTATCTCTAAAGGAAATGGATTGGGTCAAAGGATTGAAAACACATTTCGTACATGTATAAAGGAAGGAGGTATTGTACGTATGGGTTGGAAAAAGACAATAAAAAAAGGTTTAAAACAACTTTCACTGAAAAAAGGGAACGAACAAAAGCCATTTATTGAAATGGGAGAGAATTGGAGCAAAACTGAGGCAGTGCCTGTCGCCTTTATGTTCGGCTTTAATCCTTGGAAAAGGGAACATAGCAGCAAATTTTTCTCAGAATATCGCACCGCGTTTGTTTTTGGCCAAGGGGATTTAAAAAGATTGCAACCTTTCATCAAAAAGGCTTCTCAGGTAGTATTTATCGTCTGGGGATTCAAAGAACCTGAAGGGCTAACTGCTTATGCAGCTAAAAAAGGTATTAAAGTCCTTCGTGTGGAAGATGGTTTTGTCCGCTCAGTAGGCTTAGGTGCAGCCCATACGTTTCCTCTATCCATTGCTGTTGATTCAAAGACCCTTTATTTCAATGCTCGGCAACCATCAGATTTAGAAGAATTATTAAATACTTACGAGGTATCGGCAGAAATGTTGCAGCGTGCAAGAGAATGTCGGCTACAGCTTATTCAACAGGGCGTATCAAAATATAACCATACGGCGCAAACTGATATCCAAAAGATTTATGGTGAGAAAAAGTCAAAGAGAATTTTAGTTATAGGGCAAGTAGAAGATGACGCATCCATCCAATATGGACTAGAAGCGAAAATGACCAATAATGATCTCGTTCGTGCAGCTGCAAAAGAGCATCCAGAATGTGAAATCATTTATAAGCCACATCCCGATGTTCTTGGCGGATATCGCAAAGCTTTTTCTAATCCAATGGATGTGACCGATGTGGCGAAAGTTGTAACTGAACCGCTTGGTATCGTTGATGCGCTCCAGACGATTGATCATGTATACACGATGACTTCTCTCGTTGGCTTCGAGGCCCTTATTCGCGGTATACCAGTTACTTGTTACGGATCGCCATTTTATGCAGGCTGGGGCTTAACAACAGATAGGCAGCCAAACGCTAGAAGGCAACGGAAACGTACGATTGACGAGTTATTTGCGATTAGCTATCTTGTGTATCCGCGGTATATGAACCCAGATACCGGTGAACATATTCAACTTGAAGAAGCAATGAAAATCTTAATTAGACAACGTGCAGAGAGTATGGAGCTAGAGGGTGATAAGAAAAGACAAGCACTTGCCTTTTCTGAAGCTGAACAATTATATAAACAAGCATTAAGTTTAGTTTATCAACCTAGAAGAGAGCAAGTGTATATTGAACTCCTAAATGATGCGAGACAATACGAAAAATCCCTGCGGCTAATAGAAGAAAAGCAGCGACAGAACAGCTTACCTGACTCTCTATATTGCGAAAAGGGCATTGCTCATGCCGGTCTTGGTCATTATGAAGCAGCACTTATCTCCTTATTAAAAGTAGAAAAAAAATCTAAGCGACAAATGCTTGCTTTAATCAGATTACTATGGAAGATTGAAGGCCCATCAGATAGGTTATTACAAGCAACAGAAGAGACATTAAAAATGTTGGATGTAGATTTTTCTAAAGAAGATATCATGCAGTTTGCAGCTATCCTTAATCATTGCGGTCACCCCTATAAGGCGAAACGGCTTTTACGGGAGAAACAAATAGAACCAATAGAGGTGCCTTATCTTTCTTTGGCAGTCAATTTTGATTTCGATCAACTAAACGCCTCTACTTATAGTGAAAAAGTGGTCGTCAATCAATTGATTCAATCAGAAGGCCAGTTTCAACAACTGCTGACCACTCCAAAAAAGATAGGTATTATACTAGAAGCGACATCACAAGAGGCGGTGCATCATTTCTGCCAAAAATTTGATACCCTGATCTTTGTCACAAAACCAACCTTTTCATTGGTTGATCGGAACCGTTCATTCGTTATGTTTAGTGCCATTCATCCCGAATTGCATGAGCAGGTGAACTTATCACAGGTGGAATTATTATTATGTAATGAGCCGGGCCTTATTCATCGCTATCCCCATGGCTCAGATTATATGCGTACATTGATAGAACGAGGTGTGAAGCTAGAATCTTACCCACAAGGTTTGTATCGTGAGTTAGTCAATCAACTCGGCAGAAAACCAAGCGATCGTGAATTATTACTCTTCTGGATCGTTCAACAAACAGGAGAAAAAATAGCCGAGGAACAAATCCTATACTCAGGCAACAGTAAAGACAAGGATATGCTTAAATCCTACATCGTAGAAGGTGTCCTACAGTGAACAAATGGCGAGTATTAGCAAAGAAAGGTGTTAGGAAAGTAAAGGAGCTACGAAAATATACACAAAGCGTTCGCCAAGTGAAAAGGAATAGTGGAACAAAACCGATTGCGTTAGCATTTTACTTTTCCCATTGGAAACAAGAGTGTGTGAAGGAATTTTTTCGTGAATATGAGATTATTTTTATCCCCCATACTTTTACTACTGTTTTTTTACACAGGTTGCTCCGTGTAAAAAGGGAAAAAGTGTTCTTAATATGGGGATCTAAACAACATGTACAGCTAGAAGATATAGCCGAAGCCTATCAAGTTCCCATATATCGTGTGGAGGACGGCTTTGTCCGCTCTGTTGGTTTAGGGGCGCTGCATACATTGCCATACTCCTTATGCATAGACAAGACAGGTATTTATTATGATAGTACACAACCAAGTGACTTAGAGCATTTACTGAATCATCATCATTTTGACCAAGATATCTTAGATCGTGCAGCGCGCATCATAGAAGAAATAAAAGAAAACGGCTTAAGTAAATATAACCATCTTTCAACTAAAGATGTGAATGTAGTCTACGGCAGGAAAGCGAACAAGCGGATATTAGTCATTGGACAAGTAGAAGATGACGCTTCGATTATGATGGGAGCAGCTACACGTTGGACGAACAATGACTTGGTCCGCTTAGCTAGGGAGGAAAATCCTCATGCGCAAATTATATATAAGCCGCATCCTGACGTATTATCTGGTAAAAGACCGCTGCAATCCAATCCAAAAGACGTCACGCATCTAGCACAGATTGTCAGCGAACCAATTAGCTTGCATGATTCACTTAAAACCGTTGACCATGTTTATACCATTACTTCTTTATCCGGTTTCGAAGCACTCATGCGAGGCATTCCCGTTACAACAGTCGGAGCCCCTTTTTACTCCAACTGGGGCTTAACAGATGATCGTCAAATGGTAGCCAGAAGAAGAAGGCAACGCACACTTGTAGAAGTATTCGCTGCCGCCTATTTACTTTATCCCAAATATATGAACCCGAATACCAAAGAACCTATCACTCTAGAAGAGACAATCCAATTAATTAATGAAGAAAGGAATGCTCCCGTTCACACTTAATGGCGCGTTCCTTCTCGCCCCATCTTCTTCCTTAAGGATTTCCGTGCCCCTTCCCGCCACTGCTTCACAGCAGAAATAGACACCCCCTCTTTAATGGCAATCTCTCGAATCGAGTGATCATACATGAGTGTATACCATACCCACTTAAACTGCTTCTCCGTCAAACATCCTCGACAAACCCGCAAAAACTCAAGCTCTACAGAAGAATCATCACTCGTTTCATCACCAACCACCAATAACCAAAACTCTTCCTCAGCCACTACCCACCGCTCTGCGTAGTTAATCGACCGCTTCAACTCATTCAACAATTTCCCCCTCACACAAGCATAAGCATAACTAATAAAAGGCTTTCCCAACCCTTCATCATATCGCTCCCAAGCCTCCCACAAAGCAATCACACCCACCTGATAATATTCCTCTTTCTCCCGATAAATCCCCAAACTCCTCATAATCTTAAAAATCATTGGCTCATACGACTTAAGCACAACCTCAAACTCCTGCACTCTCTATCATCCTTAAAGGAAGCGCGCTTACCGGTTTTTTCCTAGGTAGGGGTAGTTTAAGATATGGAAGGGGAATTTACATAAACTGAAATTATTAAAAATAAACTAAATTTAGGAAAAAAAAGATGTAAAAGAATTGATAAAACTCCACGAATTATCAATTTCTTCATTTTTTTATAAAAACAACTAATATTTAATTACTGATTATTCAATATATAAATGCACAATACTGTCATATTTGTATAATTTTATATCCATGGAACTAATAATTTGGTATTCTATAACATATATCAATCAAATTAACACTTGTATGGGGGAAAAGAAATGCGTAGCCAACCTAAGAAAAAGAAGCCGTTATGGTTAAAAATAACTGGTTCTATTGTCCTATTAATGGTCATTGCAGTTGGCATCTATGGGTTTATGGTCTATCGTTCTGTTTCAGGGGCTGTAGAAACGATGCATCAACCAATCAAGTATAAAACAGAGAAAAGAGAGCAGGAGCTTACACTGACTAAACAAGAGCCATTTTCTGTTTTAATGCTCGGAGTAGATGAAAGAAGCGGAGACAAAGGGCGTTCAGATACAATCATTGTTATCACTGTTAATCCAAATGACCAATCAATGAAAATGTTAAGCATCCCAAGAGATACACGTACAGAAATTGTCGGTAAGGGCTTTGATGATAAGATTAATCATGCTTATGCGTTCGGCAATGAGGAAATGGCGATGGCCACGGTGGAAAACTTCCTTGATATCCCAATTGATTATTATATCAAGGTAAATATGGAAGGATTTAAAGATATTGTTGATGCGGTTGGAGGCATTACAGTTAACAGTTCCCTCTCATTTGAACAAGGGAATTCTTCCTTTACAGAAGGGGCAAACACCTTAAATGGCGACGAAGCATTATCCTATGTCAGGATGAGAAAAGAAGATCCAAACGGTGACTTTGGTCGTCAAGACCGTCAGCGTCAAGTGATTCAAGGAGTCATTAAAAAAGGGATGAGCCTTAACACACTCACAAACTATGATGACATCTTAGATGCGTTAGGCAAGAATGTTAGAACGAACTTGTCTTTCAATGAAATGCGTGATATCCAAAAAAATTATAAAAATGCAGTCGGAAAAATTGACCAGCTAACCATATCCGGCAATGGTCAGCGTATCAATGATGTTTGGTATTTAATCGTTTCAAATGAAGAGCAATTAAAAGTACAAGAAGAATTGAAATCACACTTAGATATATAAAAAAGAGTTCGTATTCAATCAGCCTTTTCATAAGGAATATAGACTCTCTTTATAACAACTTAGAAGTTTTGTACATATGTAATTTATCACTATGAGTTATACTCAATTCTGATTAAGTACTCCAAGGTAACTGCTCCTTAGTCAGAAAAGGTGAAGAAGTTTAAGATATGTCAGTTTATTTAGGGAGCTGTTGAGTTAGTATTAATGCGTTTTTTGGGTAGGGAGCAACTAGTCTTCTGCTTAATTGGAGAAAAAATACTGTAATGGGGTCAGAGTAAATGACCTCATTACAATACCGAGGTCATTTACTAACTGCAAATCCCCTTCTTATAGATATGAATCAACAATTTGCATGAATTGTGACTGGATTTCAGCTATTTTTAATTTTGTATTTTCTATAGAATTACTATTTACACCAAAATAAAATTTTATCTTCGGTTCTGTACCAGATGGGCGAAGGCATATCCAAGAACCATCTTGTAAAAAGTATTTAAGTACATTCGATTGTGGTAATTGTATTTTTTCTTCTTCCCCGTTTAAAGGATTTCTCTTTGTACTGGTGTGATAATCTTCTATAGAAACTACTGTGAAATTTGTAAGTTGAGGGGGCGAATGTCTAAATTGGTTCATGATTAATTCTATTTTTTCAGACCCCTCTTTCCCTTTTAAAGTTAATGACTTTAATGCTTCTTGATAATATCCTTGTTCCTCATAGATATTTAACAATGCATCATAAAGAGTCATCCCTTTCTGTTTATAAAATGCAGCAGCTTCAACTGAAAGTACGGCAGCTTGTATAGCATCTTTATCACGTACAAAATCACCAACTAAATATCCGTAGCTTTCTTCATAACCGAATAAAAAACTATGGGTACTATCCCTATTATACTCATTTATTTTTTCAGCGATATATTTAAAACCTGTTAATACATCTGATGTTGCTACACCGTATTTTTGTGCAATTGCTCGACCAAGTTCAGAAGTAACAATTGTTTTTAGGATGATACCATTTTCAGGTAATTGACCTTTGTCTCTTTTTTGAGAAAGGATATATTCTAGTAAGATAGCTCCAGTTTGATTTCCGTTTAATAATTTATAATTGCCATCTTTATCTTTAACAGCAATGCCTAATCTATCAGCATCTGGATCAGTTGCAATGAGAATATCTGCATGCTCTTTTTTACCTAAAACAATTGCATGCTCAAACGCAGATTTCTCTTCTGGATTAGGGCTTTGTACAGTTGAAAAATTAGGGTCTGGAAGCTCTTGTTTTTTAACTATTTTAACATGCTTATAATTTAATTCATGTAGTGCAGCTTGAACAGGTATATTTCCGGTACCATGTAATGGCGTATATACAATAGATATGTCGCTCGCATTCCCAATGTAAGGGTTCTCGGATATAGTAGTAACCTTATCGATGTATGCTCTATCTATTTGATCACCTATAATAGTGATGAGTCCATCGGCTATCAAGCGTTCTTCATTTTTCACTGTTATTGCTAGTTCATTATTAATTAATGTTACTTCTTCAATAACCTCGTTTGCGATTTGTGGTGTTAATTGTGCACCATCTTCCCCATATACTTTATATCCATTATACTCTGGGGGGTTATGACTAGCTGTGATGACAATCCCTGCAAATGCATGTAAATACCGCACTGCAAAAGAAAGTTGTGGGGTAGGTGCAAGTTTATCAAAAACATAAGTTTGAATTCCTAAAGAAGCTAAAGATTTAGCAGATTCAAATGCAAATTCCCTAGACATATATCTAGAATCATAAGCAATAACAACCCCACGACTTTTAGCTTCATCACCTTTTTTAAGAATATAATTCCCCAATCCCGTAGATGCTTTTCTGACAGTATATATATTCATACGATTCGTACCTGGTCCCATGATACCCCTCATACCGCCAGTTCCGAATTCTAGATCTTTGTAAAAGGCGTCTTCTAACTGTTTCTCGTTATTTGTTAACTCAATTAATTGTTGTTTCAGTACAAAATCTAAATGCCTACATTCAGCCCAAATTGTTGTTTTTTCTTTCCAGTTCATATTGTAAGACCTCCGAAAATAACCTAGGTGTAAAATGCGGTTGGTTTATTTAAGTAATTATTATATTGAATAACATTAAACAAAACAAATAATTTTATGTTTTAAGAGATGTGAGTGGTATTTTAATGTATCTTTTCCATTTGATAACCTTTTCTCAGCAATAAAGCACCAAATGCCATCTATGGTTTGACCCTTACCAGATATAGTTAATTAATCTATGTTGTTAATAGCACCTAGATAATTTTTTTTGAATGTTAATTATCTTTTATGGTTATATTGGTACGTATGTTTTTAACAATTGCATCAAAATATTATCGTAATTACTTAATAATCGTAAACTGGCACCTTTTTTCTACAACTGCTTGATTAACTTGCCTTTGTCTATTTTACATTCCAAAGTCACCATCAGGATCAACTTTCCTCATTCTTTCATTTGACAGTGCTTCGTCATCATTTAATTGAAACTCAAATTTATTATATAGAGACACACCGCCAACAGCATTCACAATATCTTTAAATCGCCCGCATATTAACTTTAATATAAAGGAATATCTAATAAACTTCTACTGTGGCAAAAGCCATTTCTTTATTTTCAGTCCTAGTAACTCTTGGTATGTTTAGCATTTTAGTTGAGTTCTTTAAAGGTAAGTGTAATCTGTTTCTGACCTTTCTTTGTCGCCTTCTCGTTCATCCACACCCAGTAATAAGACGTAGAATGATTCATATTTTTTTATAAGTGCTTCTTTTGTTCTGTTAGGTGCTTCATTTCGTTCTAAAGGTTGGTGGATAACATCTAAGGAATGATTAAAATCTTTATATTAAACACCTATAGATATAAAAATTATTATAAACATAGTAAAAACTACCTGTAGTACCCTCTTTTTTTTAGTTTTCTTCGGATTACTAGCCTTCATATTTGTCTCCTCCAATTTAGTTTAATCATAATAAATAAATAATAGTTTTTATGGCTTTTTACAAATAACAATTATTTGTAAAAAAGATTTTAGTACTAAAAGCCTGTGTGGATTAGACGATATTAATGATAAGTAATACCTGTTAATCTTATTTTGGGATAATGCCTTAAGGTAATTCAAAAATTAATTTAATTTGGAGGTTGAAATGAAAAAGGTAATAATTATAGCGATATTTATCCTTATTGCTAATCAAGTTACTCCTACTGTTATTTTTGCGAATACAGAAACAACAACAGTAGGTGATTCTCAGATAAATGAAGAGAAGACAACTGATGAAGAGTCATCTTTTATAAATGAAGACGAAGCAAGTGAGGTAAAAGAAAGTTCAGGTCAAGACGATTCAACCGATAAGTTAAGTGATGAAAAGGTTGATGTAGGTGAAGAATATTTAGATAATATTTCTGAAGAACCTGAAGAATTAGAGGAAGAGGAACACATAGATGCTGGTCAAAAAGAAGAAAAGGATAATCTTGATCAAAGCATTGAGGTAGATCATTCTAAGGTAAGCGAAGAAAAGCGGTCTACACCCTTAATAAGAGATAATTTAAACAAAAATATTGTTTCAGAAGTGGTAAAAGAAAGTGTTATAAATAGACTTGGTCAAATAACTAATCAAAAAACCAAAATATACACAAATATAGTAGAGGGTTCATACATAGAGGCTGGAGAGAGATATGTTAATCAAGTTTTTTTCCTTAAGAAACAAGCAAGCTATAAGGGAATCAACTATTATTCTATTAGCACACAGCAAAATAATACAACTAATATAATAGGATGGGTAAAATCATCTGATTTTATGAGTCACCCGTATGAAAAGATAGAAAGTAAAGAGGAACAGCTTTTCATAAATGGTAATGGAAAAGCATATAGTAAAGCCTGGGGTGGTACGAAGGATCTTGTTATAGGAAATTTATCTTCTTATAAGGGATTAGGGTTTAAAGTAAAGAAAGCGGAAAAAGTAGGAAGTAATATCTGGTATCAAGGTACCTTAGAAGGTAAAGAAGTATGGGTACATTCGAGTAGTGTGATAGAACTGAATGAAAGTATTATAAATAGACTTGGTCAAATTACGAATCAAAAAACCAAAATATACACAAATATAGTAGAGGGTTCATACATAGAGGCAGGAGAAAAATATTCTAATCAAGTTTATTATATGAAGAGAAAGGTAAGCTATAAAGGTCTTACTTATTATGCTATTAGTACACAGCCAAATACTACTGAGAATATAATAGGGTGGATAAAATCGACTGATTTGATAAGCCACCCACACGAAGACTTAGAAACTAAAGAACAGCAATTTTCTATAAATGGTAATGGAAAAGCGTATAGTAAAGCGTGGGGAAGTACGAAAGATCTTGTTATAGGAAATCTATCTTCTTATAAGGGATTAGGGTTTACAGTAAAGAAAGCGGAAAAAGTAGGAAGTAATATTTGGTATCAAGGTACTTTAGAAGGTAAAGAAGTATGGGTGCATTCCAGTTCATTAAGTTTAATGAATGAAAGTGTAATTAGTAGATTAGGCCAAATATCTGTCAAAAGTGTTAAAATATATACTGATCTAGTAAATAATAAATATGTTTTAGCCGGTGACAAGTATACGAATGAAGTATTCTATATGAAAAAGCAAGCTATATATAATGGTCAAACTTATTATTTAATAAGTACACAACCAAGTAGTGAACAAGGAGTAATAGGTTGGGTGAAATCAACAGAACTAGTGAGTCACCCTCATATAGGGTTAGATAGCTTATCGAAAACATTCTATATTAAAGGTACAGGTACTGCGTATAATAAAACATGGGGTGGTACTAAAAATATAGTATATTCCAGTTTAGCATCGTACAAAGGTGATGAAATTACTGTTAACAAAACAGAAAGAGTCGGTAGTAACATATGGTATAGAGGAACGATAAATGGAAAATTAGTGTGGGTTCATGAGAGTTCGTTAGTCAAAGTAAACGAAGAGAGAATAAGTCGAGTTGGTCAAATTAATAATGAGAAAGTCAAAATATATACTGATTTATTATCAGACAAATATATCACAGCTGGCCAACAATATACTGGTCAAGTTTATTTTCTGAAGAAAAAGGCGAATTATAATGGAAATACCTATTATTCTATTAGTATAGAGCCAAATGGTACAGATGAAATTATTGGTTGGGTAAAATCAACAGACTTTATGAGTCATCCGCATGAAGAGTTAGATAGTAAAGATAAACATTTTTTTATCACTGGTAATGGAAAAGCGTATAGTAAAGCGTGGGGAAGTACGAAAGATCTTGTTATAGGAAATCTATCTTCTTATAAGGGATTAGGGTTTACAGTAAAGAAAGCGGAAAAAGTAGGAAGTAATATTTGGTATCAAGGTACTTTAGAAGGTAAAGAAGTATGGGTGCATTCCAGTTCATTAAGTTTAATGAATGAAAGTGTAATTAGTAGATTAGGCCAAATATCTGTCAAAAGTGTTAAAATATATACTGATCTAGTAAATAATAAATATGTTTTAGCCGGTGACAAGTATACGAATGAAGTATTCTATATGAAAAAGCAAGCTATATATAATGGTCAAACTTATTATTTAATAAGTACACAACCAAGTAGTGAACAAGGAGTAATAGGTTGGGTGAAATCAACAGAACTAGTGAGTCACCCTCATATAGGGTTAGATAGCTTATCGAAAACATTCTATATTAAAGGTACAGGTACTGCGTATAATAAAACATGGGGTGGTACTAAAAATATAGTATATTCCAGTTTAGCATCGTACAAAGGTGATAAAATTACTGTTAACAAAACAGAAAGGGTCGGTAGTAACATATGGTATAGAGGTTCATTGAATGGAAAGACCGTGTGGATACATGAAAATTTTCTTAGTGATAAACCTCTCAAAACAGTTATTCAACAATATACCAACTATAATTTAAGTTTTGACAGAATGTCCAAAATTCAAATGTCTGCTGCTCCCATGACAGATAAACGTTATAAGTTATGGGTAAGAGAAGATGCCTTCAAGGTCAATAGTATAGCGAATGGGAAAGCTGTCATTGAAGGAGATAATTGGAATCTAAGAAGAGGACCAGGTACATCATTCTTATCAGGCGGAAAGGTTAGTAATGGTAAAGTAGTCACTCTACACGCAAGTGTTAAGGGAACAGATGGATATACATGGTACCACGTAGATAACACTTCAGGATGGGTTACACCAGATCAAGCTGATTTAAACTATTATCTTAATTCTAATAATTTTATCGGTGATTTAAAAAATTCGCTCCAATTTTTGAAACTATCAACTGCTGCAAATGTTGATGTAAATGAAGTAAATACTAAAGTTCTTTCAAACAAAGGTATTCTTACAAACACTGCAAAATTATTTATTGAAGCAGGGGAAATGTATAATGTTAACGAAATTTATCTAATCTCTCATGCTTTACTTGAAACTGGAAATGGTAAGTCAAGTTTAGCTAATGGGATTGAAGTAGGAATTGATAGAAACGGAAATGCTAAAATGGTAACAACTTCAAATAAAAGTAGCTTATCAAATATTAAAAAAACTTATAATATGTTTGGAATAGGAGCAAAAGATTCATGTGCATTAGAATGTGGATCGGTTTATGCATATGAATCTGGGTGGTTCTCACCTGAGTCAGCAATAATTGGTGGTGCAGCATTTATTGGAAATGGCTATGTTGACAGAGGTCAAGATACACTGTATAAAATGAGATGGAATCCATCCTTTGCAGAAAGAAATAATTATGCTTCTCACCAATATGCAACAGATATTGGTTGGGCATTTAAACAAACTAGTAAAATGTATGAGATTTATAGTATGCTAGATTCTTATATAATAATACTAGATATTCCAAAGTATAAATAACACTATATTTAAGCTATCTTAACTATTCGAACAAATCGGATGTTAAGGTGGCTTTTGTGTGTCTAGAAAAGGAGTTATTTGACAATGAAGATGGTTAGATTAAAATTCTAAAATACCTATTTTTGTGATAAGATATTAATCGTTGATGAGTTTTGGGTATGGATAGATTTTTTTATTTATTATTAATCTAAACTTTTTTATGTATATTGGCATCAAAATTGTCTAATTAGCAAATTCTATTTTTATTAATAATATAGCCATGTACTTTATTTAAGGAGGATAAAATCATGAAGAAGATAAGAAAAGCAATAATTCCCGCTGCTGGATTAGGGACTAGATTTTTACCTGCAACAAAGGCAATGCCTAAAGAAATGCTACCTATCGTGGATAAACCAACTATTCAATATATTATCGAAGAAGCTGTTGCTTCTGGTATTGAAGACATAATAATTGTAACCGGTAAAAATAAACGTGCAATCGAGGATCACTTTGATAATGCACCTGAGCTAGAGAGGAATTTGGAAGAAAAGGGTAAAATAGAAATATTAGAGAAGGTTCGTCACTCATCAAACTTAGCTAATATACACTATATTCGTCAAAAAGAACCAATGGGTTTAGGTCATGCAGTCTGGTGTGCAAGAAATTTTATTGGTGAAGAGCCTTTTGCTGTGTTATTAGGAGATGATATAGTCCAAAGCGACATTCCTTGCGTACAACAGTTAATAAATCAATATGAAGAAACACAATCATCTATTATAGGTGTTCAACAGGTCCCGGAAAGTGAAACTCATAGATATGGAATTATCGATCCAAAGCAAAAAAATGGCCGTTTATACAATGTGAATAAGTTTGTTGAAAAACCCACACAAGGTACAGCTCCATCAAATCTAGCTATCATGGGAAGATATGTTTTAACATCAGATATCTTTGATATTCTTGATAATATAGGTACAGGCGCAGGTGGAGAGATACAGTTGACAGATGCAATACAAACTTTAAGTGAATCACAAAATGTGTTTGCTTATGATTTTGAAGGAAAAAGGTTTGATGTTGGAGAAAAGCTTGGCTTTGTAAAAACAACGTTAGAATTCGCTTTACAGCATGAAGAATTAAAACATGATGTTTTGAAAATAATGGAAGAATTACTAAACGATGTTAGTACTGAGGTGAAATAGCTTTGAATAAGCCAAAACTAAGTGTGATAGTTCCAATCTATAATGTTGAAAAATATTTAGCTGAATGTATTCAATCCTTGTTAAATCAAACATTGAAAGACATCGAGATCATATTGGTAAATGATGGATCTAAAGATGAAAGTGGAAAGATTGCAGATTATTATGCTGAGAATTTTGAAAATGTGACTGTGTATCATAAAGTTAATGGAGGTCTTGGGCAAGCTAGGAATTATGGTATGCAGTTTGCAAATGGAGATTATATTGCTTTTGTAGACTCTGATGATTATCTCACTGAAGACGCCTATCAAAAGCTTTATAATTCTATAAGTAAAACTGGATCCGATATTGCAATTGGTAACGTAGTAAGATTTAATTCTACAAAGGTTTATCCTTCAGTTTTACACCAGAAAGTTTTTACTGAAGATAAAGTAAAGGCGCATATATCTAGAGATCCTGAATTAATTAATGATACCACTGCATGGAACAAGATATTTAAAAAAGCATTTTGGGATAATCACCAATTAACTTTTCCTGAAGGAATGTTATATGAGGATTTACCTGTCACAATACCAGCTCACTTTTTAGCAAGTTCGGTTGATGTTATTTCAGATGTGATTTATTACTGGAGAGCACGAGATAATGGTGATCAATCAATAACCCAACAAAGAACTGATCTAAAAAATCTAACTGATCGTTTAAAAGCCGTAAAAATGGTAGATGATTACTTTTCTGAAAATGTAACATCACAAGAGTTAAACAATATTAAAGATTATAAGATGTTAAGTACAGATTTGTTGGTATATCTCAACCAACTAGATGTAGCAGACGATGACTATATTGTAACCTATTTAGATGAGGTCTCAAATTATCTAGAGACAGTAAACTCTGGTGCTTTTAATAAACTGAAGGCTATAGACCGTTTGAAATATTATTTTGTAAAGAAAAAAGACAAAGAGAAATTACTTGATGTCTTGTCATTTCAAAAAACAAAATTAAAGTATTCAAAGATAGAAAAATTCGGTGAAGATTATTATGGAAACTACCCATATAAAGATGAAGTTCCAAAAGAATTTTTAAAAGTTACAAATGAATTAATAGTAAAAAGAAAAATTGAATCAATGAAATGGACAGAAAACAACTTAACTATTAAGGGTTTTTGCTATATCAAAGATATTGATATCAAACAGCGGAAGCAAATGAGCATTAAAGCAACTTTAATGAATGAGGAAACTGGAGAAACAGTTAAACTAGAAAATCTTCGACAAAAGGTAAGGAAAGACATCACAAATAAATTTGGGGTGGACATATCAGATAAATTGCCATTGAAAAGACTTTATAATTACGATTGGTCCGGTTGGGAGCTAGATATAGACTTTTCAAATCCGAATATTTTTAACATGTCTAATGGAAAGATGGCTATTATTCTTACGTTAAATGCTGGCGGAGTGGAGAGAGAAATTTCACTTGGATCACCGGTTAAAGGGCGTGTTTCAAAACCTAAATATCGTATTATTAACGATTCTGTGATTTTCTTGAAGTACAATGCGGCATGGGATTTAGTAATACAAAAAGATGAACTACTAACTAAAGTGAACCGGATTGAACTTACACCATCATATTTAAAAATAATAGGGTTCACAAAGTTACCATTGTTAGAAAGTCAGTTATGTTTAAAAAATTACAGAGTGGATAAAGAGTTGCTTATAAATTTAGAGGAAACAGTTATAGACAAAGACTCAAATTTTGAAGCAAACATTTTGATATCAGACCTAGGTGAAGCCAATATAAGGGGTGAATGGTTTGGTCACATTTTTTACGATAATGAATACACTCCTTTAACTACAGACATTGAACTTTATGGTGAAAAATGGACACTCGGTGAAAATGAATTGAAAATATCTCACAGTCCTGCGGGTAATTTATATTTGCCAATTGGTGATTTTACTGTAGATATAAATGAAGTAAAATATGATGAGAAGAATATATTACTTCATTTATTGGTAGCAAAAGGGTATATAAGTGAAAATTCGGATTGCCAATTAGTGTTAAAAAACAATAAATTAAACGAGGAAGTAAAAATCAATACTCGTAAAATTGAACAATCTGATGAAAAAGTAATACTAAAAGCTATTATTGAACCTCTAAGTCTTCAAGGTGACCTTAGTGAAGGGACTTGGGGTATCTATTTGGAAAATCATGATAAAACTAGACTTGATAGAGTAATATTTGATCTAGAAAACATAGATAGAAAATCAAGAACCTACCGAAATATAAAGTATGTTCTTAAGAGAACTAAAAAGAATAATAAAGCAAGTTTGGTTATTAAAAGAGAATGGAGTTGGATTGAAAGAGGTCCAAGGAGACAAGAAATAATAAAGAAAGTGTTATACCCATTAATGAGGTATTTACCAAAAAGAAATAATTCTATTGTTTTTGAAAGTTATTGGGGAAAATCATTTAATTGTAATCCGAGAGCACTATATGAGTATATTGATGAGAATTACAAAGATTTTGAATCAATATGGTTCTTAAAAAATACTGAAACAAGAATTAATGGTTCTGGTAAGAAAATTCGTATAAATTCTCTCAAATATTATTATTATTTAGCTACAGCAAAATATTTTGTTAATAATGTAAACTTCCCTGATTTTTATAAAAAAAGGTCAGGATCTAAGGAACTTCAAACTATGCATGGAACACCTTTAAAAACCCTTGGACTGGATGTACCAGGAGATGTAGATACAGAACCTAAACGCTCGAAATATCTTAATAGATGTTCTAGATGGGATTATTTGACTGTTCCGAGTGATTATGTAGAGGACATTGCTAAGCGAGCTTTTGAATATGATCAAGAAGTGTTAAAGGTTGGGTACCCTAGAAATGATAGGCTTTTCACAAACAATAATGTAAAATTTATTGACACAGTAAAATCTGAATTAAATATTCCACTAAACAAAAAAATAGTCCTATATGCACCAACTTGGAGAATAAAAAATAAATTTAATGTGGAAATGGATTTAGAAAAACTAAAAAGAGAACTTGGAGATGAATATATAATTTTATTTAAGTTACATCATTTTGTAGCTGATTCTGTACAATTGCCAAATGATGAATTTGTCTATAATGTTTCTAAGTATGATGACATAAGAGACTTGTACCTTATATCGGACATGCTTATAACTGATTACTCTTCTGTAATGTTTGACTATGCTATTTTAGATAAACCACAAATTATATTTGCTTATGACTTAGACAATTATCGAAATAATTTAAGAGGGATGTATCTAGATATCACAGAGTATGCACCTGGACCAATTACTAAAGATACTGATGAGTTAATAAGAGCTATTAAAAATATTGAAAAGTACGAAGAAGAATACGCAATACAAATAAGCCGTTTTAAAGAAAAGTTTTGTCAATATGACGATGGTCATGCATCTGAAAGAATAACAGCGAAGTTTTTAAAATAAAAGCAGGAATTTATTCCTGCTTTTAAATTTAGTTTAAATGCTCTAAAATTTTGACGTAGTTACTTTTTTTATGACATAATCATCTTGCATAATGTTTTAAATTTCATGTGGATAAAATAATATTCCAAGATGAGGGGAAAGAATATATGAGGACAATTTATAACCTACTTAACAGTATTGATGTTAACCGTGGAGGGTTAACCAGAGTTATGTTTGAGAGGTCATCATATTTAGCAGAAAAAGGTTATGATACAAAATTATTGACTATAGACTATTCGACACGATACGAACAAATTGAAAAGGAACTTCACAATTCAGGTAGGTTATCCAACAAAGTAAAAATAATAAATATCTTTGACTTTTATAAGAAGAAGAATACGCGTGGTAATATGACTCTTCAACAAATCGAAGATTATACGAGTTTAAATAAATTAAATGAAGATGACTATTTTATTGAAAATAAATTTTATGAAAATCGAGAAGCCAGATACTTTGATAAAAAAGGACACTATGTAAAATATAAAAAATGGTCTAAGGACGGTTACTTAGTTTTTATGGATTATTTCGATGAAACAAGAGCGAAGGTCAAAAGAGAATTGTATGATCCAAAAGGCTTTATTCAAAAAGTAGTATATTTTGATAAGTTTAAAGCAGTACCAAAACAAGAGATATATTATACAGAAGATGGTTTTTGTTACTTAAATATTCAATTGAATATAGAATCTAAAAAGCCATATTTGATATTTTTATTTGATAGAACATCGAATAATGTTCTATCATTTGGTACTAGTAATCCCAATTTATTATTCCATTCACATTGGCTAAATGAGATTTGTGATAATCATGACAAGAAACCATTTATCATTAACGATGGAATTTTTCTCACTCATACGTTAATGAAGTTAGATAAAGATAAGGCATATAGAATCGGCACTATTCATACTAATCATTTTGATACACCATTTACGTATGGGTCACCTTTAAGAAAAAGTCACATCCACCTACTGGAAAATTACAATAATTTAGATGCTTTAGTGCTTTTAACAGAGAACCAAAGGCAGATGGTTGTTAAACAGTTTGGTTATCCAGAAAAAACATATGTTATACCGAACTCCACCAATACAGACCCAAAAATAAGATATAAGGGACAAAAGGATCATAATATTATTTCTATGGTTGGTCGTTATCATAAGGATAAGATCATGCATGAGGCTATTAATGCCTTTAATCGGATCCACCAAAATCACCCAAATGTTATATTTAACCTTTATGGGACAGGGCCAGAAGAAGAAGCATTAAGGATATTAGTGGATAATCTAGGACTAAATGAAAAAGTAATAATAAATCCATACACAACTGATTTAGAAGAAGTTTATGGAAAATCGTTATTTACAGTCTTGACCTCTAAATATGAAGGTTTTGGACTAGTTATATTAGAATCTATGTTCCAATCTACACCTGTAATCAGTTATGATGCTCCATTTGGGCCAAAAGATATAATAGATGATGGCTTAAATGGTGTTATTATCCATTCTAATTCAGAAAAAGAGCTTGCCGATCAAATGAGTGAACTCCTAGCATCACCTAATAGAGCTATTAAGATGGGTGAAAATGCTTATGAGAAAGTTATAAAAAACTATACAAAAGAAATAACACAACTGAAATGGCTAGATTTATTTGATGAAATTTTGGAGAAAGAAAAGAATATATAAAAGTGACAATAAAAGCTTAAAACATAAATAAAGGACTGAATTTAAAATGATATTAGTCGTAGGTGGAGCAGGATATATAGGTAGTCACCTAGTTAAAGAATTAATCAAAACTAAGGAAGTAGTTGTCTTAGATAATTTATCTACAGGCTTTAGGTCATTAGTTGATAATAAGGCATTGTTTGTAGAAGGTGATATTGGAAATGTTGAGGTTTTAAATCGAATTTTTACTGAATATAAAATTGAAGCAGTGATGCATTTTGCAGCTAATAGTCTTGTAGGTGAATCGGTAAAAAACCCTTATAAATATTATCAAAATAATGTTTCATCTACTTTGAACTTATTAAATACAATGATTAGATACAACGTAACTAATTTTATTTTTTCGTCAACAGCTGCTACCTATGGTATTCCAGATGTTGATATTATAGATGAATCTACATCTACAAACCCAATTAACCCGTATGGTAAATCAAAGTTGATGGTGGAGGAAATATTAGAAGATTTTTCTAATGCATATTCTCTCAATTATGTAATATTGAGGTACTTTAATGCTGCAGGAGCACATAACTCGGGTGATATAGGAGAAAATCATAATCCAGAAACGCACTTGATACCAATTATATTAAGACATTTGTTAGGTGAAACAGAAAGTATATCAGTTTTTGGTACTGATTATAATACTGAAGATGGCAGTTGTATTCGAGATTATATACATGTTACGGATTTATCATCAGCTCATATATTGGCATTGAATGCTTTGTTAGATAAAAAGGTTGAAAGGTCGACTTATAATTTAGGTAACGGTTTGGGTTATTCTGTAAAAGAGGTCATTAAGACTTGCGAAAATGTAACAAAGAGAAAAGCTAATGTCATTGAAACGGAAAGGCGTTTAGGAGACCCGGCGAGGTTAGTTGCTTCATCGACAAAGATATTTGACGAATTAGGTTGGAAAGCTCGATACGATTTAGAAAGTATTATTACTTCCGCATGGAAGTGGCATAGTCAAAACAAGTTGTAGAAACTAAGTCTTGTATTGAAATAAGAAGTTGTTGATATCGTTAAAGTCTAAGTAATATAACAATGTAAATTGGTTTTATTTACATTGTTATATTACTGGAATTAACTATGTTTCTTATTGTATACTGGAATTTGTATGATATAACTATAGAAAATGATATTATTCGAAAATGATATTATTCGAAAATGATATTTTATAGAAATATAGAAGTAACTAATATGTAAAAGTAATTAGATATGATTAATGTAGGGTATATAATTATTGATATTCTACAAGGGAGGTAAGGCAATAATGCGTAAAGTTATCACTTATGGAACTTTTGATTTACTCCACTGGGGTCATATAAATATTTTGAAGAGAGCGAAAGAACTGGGAGATTATCTAATCGTTGCGATTTCATCTGATGAATTTAATGAAATTAAAGGAAAAAAAGCTTATCATAGTTTTGAAAATAGAAAAATGATATTGGAATCAATTCGTTATGTCGATGAAGTAATTGCTGAGGATAATTGGGAACAGAAGGTTAACGATGTTAAGAAGCATGATATCGATGTATTTGTTATGGGTGATGATTGGGAAGGTGAATTTGATTTCCTAAACGACCAATGTGAAGTAGTTTATTTACCACGAACGGTAGGTATTTCTACTAGTAAAATTAAGAAAGATTTACTGAAAGTTAATAATGGCTAGAGAAATAATTATTTCTATTTATCTATTATTCTTTAAAATACTATTTAATGTATTTAAATTATTTCCTTTAAGGAAAAAAACTACTTTTATTTTATCATTTGTAGATAATGGATGGCATGTATATAACCAACTGCTAAAGGAAGGCTATTCAGGAGAAATAGTATTTTTAGAAAGCAGAAAGTTAAACCTAAATAACATTGTGACAAACAATGAAAAGGTGTATCGATTTGAAACGTATCATATCTTTGATACGTTTTTCTCAATTTATCATATAGCTACTTCAACTCATATCATCATTGATAATTATTATGGTTTTTTATCAGAGGTTGAATTTAAAGAAGAAGCTACTTGTATTCAAGTATGGCACGCAGCTGGTGCAATTAAAAAATTCGGACTAAAGGACCCATCTATTAAGGGGCGTTCAGAAAATGCGAAGAGAAGATTCAGGAACGTTTATGAAAAGTTTGATCATGTAGTAGTAGGCACTGATAAAATGGCTGAGATTTATTACTCTGCATTTGGCGTAGATGAAAAAAAAATACTTAAAACGGGTATACCACGAACTGACTATTTTTATAATGAAATTGCAGAGACAGAAGTTAAGAGAAAGCTATATAATGATTATCCTCAGTTAATGAATAAAAAGGTAATATTATATGCGCCAACTTATCGTGAGAAAGATTTATCTCATTTCAATCTTAAAATTGATTTAGAAAATATGTTAAGTAATCTGGCGGACGATTATATATTAATTCTAAAGTTACATCCTGAAATTGAAAATAATAATAAAATTCCTGAACAACTAGGAAAAAAAGTATTAGATTTATCAGGTGAATATAAAGTTAATGATTTATTGTTTATTACAGATTATTTAATTACAGATTATTCTTCCATCCCTTTTGAGTTTTCTTTATTTGAAAAGCCAATGATTTTTTATGCACATGATTTAGATGCATATGAAAAGGAGCGGGGATTTTGGCAGGTATATGAATCTTTTGTACCTGGCCCAATTGTAAAAGATACAGATGGTATTATTAATGCAATAAAAAGAAATGACTTCGATATTATGCAAATCAAAGCATTTAAAAATGTGTGGAATGAGTATTCTCTAGGGGAATCTAGTCTAAATTTAATAAGGAAAATCTATAATAAGAATGATTTTTACTAGGAGTAGAGTAGTGACTAAACTAAAAAAGTTTTTATCACCGTTATTAATTTCAATATATAAAATCCTCTTTATTGTTATAGGTAAATTACCTGTTAAGAGGAACTTGGTCGTTTTTGAAAGCTTTTTAGGTAAACAATATAGTTGCAACCCAAGAGCAATTTATGAATATATGTTCACGAACTTACCGAAATATAAGCTGATATGGAGTGTCGATCCAAGAAGTGTTTCACAATTTAAAAAACGTGAAATTCCTTTCGTGAAAAGGTTTTCTATTCCTTGGTTATTTCGGTTAGCGAGAGCAGAGTACTGGGTTACTAATAGCAGAATGCCAGTATGGCTACCAAAACCCAAACATACAACTTATGTGCAGACATGGCATGGTACTCCTTTGAAAAAGTTAGCTTTTGATTTAGAAACAATTTATATGGCCGGTACTAATACAGAGAATTATAAGAAATCCTTTTATACAGAATCACGAAACTGGGATTATTTAATTGCTGCAAATCAATACTCTAGTGATATTTTTAGAAGCGCATTTAAATTTAGTGAAAGTATGCTGGTTACAGGTTATCCTCGTAATGATTTTCTAGTGAATAACAAAATTGAGAAATCAAATATAATAAGAAAATTAAGTTTGCCAAAAGATAAAAAGATTCTTTTATATGCACCCACATGGAGAGATGATCAGTATCATTCAGCAGGTCGATATAAACTGGAATTGGAGTTAGATCTTAAGAAACTAAGAGATGAATTAGGAGAAGAGTATATTGTAATTTTACGAACGCATTATTTAGTTTCTGAGCATATTGATTTATCTAACCTTGAAGAGTTTGTATATGATTGTTCTTCTTATGAAGATATAAGAGACCTGTATATAATCGCAGATGTTCTTATTACAGACTATTCATCTGTTTTTTTTGATTTTCTCAACCTTGGTCGTCCTATTATATTCTTTGTCTATGATATTGAGACATATCGCGATAAATTACGTGGTTTTTATTTCAATTTTTTAGAGCAAGCGCCCGGCCCGTTGGTAAAAACAACCGACGAAGTAATTGAATATATTAGGAAATATGAAGTGGATCAATCATTGCCTTCAACTTTCCATTCGTTTTATGAAAAGTTTTGCTACTTGGAAGATGGAGAAGCAACTAAGAGAGTAGTCGATGAAGTTTTCAATAAAGCAAAATAATGCTTTTGGTTGTATCAAATGATTTGATTTCGTATAATATCTTTGGTGGCTTAGAAGTTGTAATTGTTTTGAATTTAAGTTGTTTTAGGAAGGAATACTAATTTATGAGCGCTATGATGACAGTCATTAAAGAGCAAATAGCCAATTTTTATTTAATCCGACGCCTTTCTTTGTATGAGTTAAAGAGCAGTAATAACAATAATTATCTAGGTATGCTTTGGGAATTACTCAATCCAGGTATACAGATTACTATTTTTTGGTTTGTATTTGGCTATGGGATACGTGGGGGAAGTGATGTAGACGGTGTTCCCTTTTTTCATTGGATGGTAGCAGGTTTGATTGTATGGTTCTTTATCAATCCCTCTATCTCACAAGGATCTAAATCAATATATTCAAGAATAAAAATGATATCAAAAATGAGCTTTCCAATGAGCGTTATACCAACTTATGTAATATTTTCTAAATTATATCCTCATATTGCTCTAACTATTATTATTACAATAATTTTTCAATTTTCTGGTTTTCCTATAAGTGTTTATTATTTACAGGTCCCATATTTCATGTTTGCTTCGGTTATTTTATTATTAGCAATTTCATTAATAACCTCTACATTATCAACAATTGTTAGAGATGTGCAGCAGATTATCCAAGCTTTATTAAGAATAATGATTTATATGTTACCAATCTTATGGGTTACATTTAAGTTGCCAGAAAGCCTTCAAGCAGTTATGAAATTGAATCCTGTTTACTATCTAGTTGAAGGGTATAGACATGCTTTATTAGGACAAGGATGGTATATTACAGAAAGTATATCTTACACATTGTATTTCTGGTTAATCGTTTTGGTATTATTCTTTATCGGTTCAATATTACATTTGAAATTTAGAAGACATTTTATTGATTTCTTATAATGAGGAAGTGTTGATATGGATAAATCAGTTATAGTAGAGAATGTAACAAAAAAATATAAGCTGTATCAAAATCCTTCAGAAAAATTATTAGATATCATCTTACCTAAAAGTTATGGCGAGGATTTTTATGCTTTAAGAAATGTCAGTTTTGAAGCTAATAAGGGTGACATAATAGGTTTTGTAGGAGTTAATGGTTCTGGGAAATCAACACTCTCAAATGTAATTGCTGGCGTTGTACCTCAAACAGAAGGAACAATTAAAATTAATGGTCAGCCGTCTTTAATAGC
This sequence comes from Cytobacillus sp. FSL M8-0252, assembly GCF_038007345.1. Classification (NCBI taxonomy): domain Bacteria; kingdom Bacillati; phylum Bacillota; class Bacilli; order Caryophanales; family Bacillaceae; genus Cytobacillus; species Cytobacillus sp. FSL M8-0252. The sequence goes on along the minus strand of NZ_JBBOWZ010000001.1, from coordinate 4,170,103 downwards.
TGTCTCTGCTGGTCTAAACAATCAGCTTACTGGTAGAGAAAATATTGAACTAAAATGTTTAATGTTAGGGTTTAGTAAGAAGGATATAAAAAACTTAGAACCAAGTATTATTGAATTTGCAGAGTTAGACAAATTTATTGATCAGCCAGTTAAGTCATATTCCAGCGGGATGAAATCCCGCCTCGGGTTTTCTATTTCTGTGCATACTGATCCAGATGTATTAATAATAGATGAGGCATTGTCAGTGGGAGATAAGGCATTTGCGGAGAAATGTTTAGACAAGATGAATGAATTTAAATCTCAAGGGAAAACGATGTTTTTCATCAGTCATTCAATAGGTCAAATGAAACAGTTTTGTGAAAAAGCTATCTGGCTTGAGTATGGACAAATTCGAATGTATGGAGAAGTAAATAATGTCATTCCTGAATATGAAAAGTTTTTGAATGAATATAAAAAAATGACTAGTGAAGAGAAGAAAGAATACAGGGATAATTCATTAAAGAAACAAGGAGAATTAAATTTAGTTTAAAAAAGTTCATTTGTTCCTCTCTTGAGGAACAAATGAACTTTTTATTTTTAGATTATGGTGAATCCGAATACTATTTATGGGAATTTGTAATGTGATTTATTTGAACACTTCATCAACAATCTTTTCTGAAGCATTCCCATTTTCCCATGAACAGTACTTTTCGTAAAATGCTTCGTATTTTGGCAAGAATTCTGCCTGCACTTTATCGATATTTTGAATGGCATTAATTATTTCATTAGTTGTTTTCAACAATGGACCAGGTACTTCTTTTTCCATGTCTATATAAAATCCCCTTAAAGTGTCACGATACTTTTCTAAGTCATAGGTATAAAACAATATAGGTCGCTTCAAGTTAGCATAATCAAAAAATACAGATGAATAATCAGTTATCAAGATATCTGATATTAAATACAAGTCAGCTATATCATCGTACTTCGATAAGTTAAATACAAAATCTTTAAAGTTACTTGTATCAATGTTATCAGCAATAAAATAATGCATTCTTAGTAAAATAACATATTCATCTCCTAGTGTCTGCTTCATTTTTTCAAGATCTAATTTTAATTGAAATTTATATTTTCCTGGAGCATAGAAATCATCATCCCGCCAGGTAGGAGCATAGGTGATTATCTTTTTATCTAAGGGAATGTTTAATTTTCTTTTAACTTTAATTGAAAATAGATCTTTATCAGGATGATGTAAGACATCATTTCTAGGATAACCAAATTCAAGCATTCTCTTTTCAAATTTAAATGCTCTCTTAAAAATGTCACTTGAATATTTATTTGCTGCTATCAAGTAATCCCATCTTCTAGATTGTTTATAAAAATGTTCTTTATACTTTGGATTTGCAGAATATACTTCATTCATATCAAACACTAGTTTCTTCAGAGGTGTTCCATGCCATGTCTGTAAGTAAATATTTCCTTCTCTTTTATTAAGGTGTAAAGGCATTCTGGAATTACTAACCCAATATTTGGAGGTAGCTAAGTAATAGTAATATTTAAGGCTAAACCTCTTAATTTGTTTTGCGTTACCTGGTATTCTTTTTCTTTCATTAAATATCCAAACAAAATTAAAGTCTTTATTATTCAGTAACATGTATTCATACAAATTTTTTGGACTATCGGAGTAATTTTTACCTAAAAAGCTTTCAAATACTACCGTCTTTTTCTTTAAAGGAAGTTTAGTTAATAGTTTTTTATACAGGAATATTTTAAATTTTGTACGGCCAGATAATGCAATTTTTATATCTTTTAGAATCCTTTCTAGTCTATTGTATACTTGAAACATTTTTTGATTTTGCCTTTTTAGTTGAGTGATTTGTATGTTTATAAATGGATTATTTTGTTTTTTTATATCCTCCATCTTATCAAACGCTCTAATCAAATTTTGATATATTTCGAAGTCATTGAAAATGTTAAAATGGTTTTTTCTATAGTATTTTAATAATTGATTATCTAAAAATTCATTTATTATTTTGTTACTATGGTTTTTCAATTTTAAATTAATATATAAATTTAAAAAATCATGCGCTTGTATTTTTGTATCCATTTGCAGTAAGGAAGGGTTACTTATTGGATCATTTCTTAATCTAGAATAATAATGTGCCCCTTGGCAAACAAGAATAGAAGATGTTATATCTTCTTTGAGAACATTTACTATAAATGACATATCTGTATAAAAGTGAAAATCTTCATTAAAAATAATGTTATTTGCCTTAATCCAACTAGAGTCTAAAAGGCAGTTCAAAATAGATAAATCATTGAATGCTTTATTTACTTTTACCTTTGTTATTAAATCTTGTACAGGATATTCATCTATTTCATCCACGTTTTTAATTCTAATTGTGTTACCAAAAATATAATGTGAATTGTTAATGTTAGATATGAGTTCTTTAAGTGTGTTTGAAGAAATCAAATCATCACTATCAAGAAAATATATATATTCTCCAGTAGCATGGTCTAATCCCTTATTACGGGCATAACCTACTCCTTTGTTTTCGTTTAAATAAATTATTTTTACATTTGAGTATGTTTTATAAGGGTATAATGCCTCCTTTACCTTTTCATTAGTAGATCCATCATCTATTATTATAAGTTCGATATTAGAATAAGTTTGATTTAGAACTGAGGTAATCGAATCAGATAAAAACTCAGCAGTATTAAACACTGGTATGATTACCGATATTTTCTTCATTTTAAAGTTCTCCTTTTAATTTAATCCTATTTATTTTAACATTAATTTGTTTATAAAATGTAAATGCCATAAAAAATCAAAAATTGTAATCAATTAGTTAAACATTGATAATTAAACAAATAATTGATAGAAAAAAGATAAGCGGTAAGATTATAAAAATTATACTTCTATTTTTAACACCTCCTATAGTAAAATTCCAAATTCCCCATATAATAAATACAAATTCCACCAGTGAGGTTGTTTATTTATGCTGAAGACTGAAAAGAGAAATAAGGTGTTGTGGCTGAGTATGGTTTTTTTGTTATTACAGCCAATTATTGATGTGCTTACATCTTTGTCTATTCGTTTGAATGATCAGGCATTTACGCTTGGTTTAGCGATGCGTTTTTGTTTCTTATTATTTATATGTGTTTACTTATTATTTACATCATATGTAAGAAAACCCGTGATTTTAGGCTATCTGTTGTTATTTGGCTTGTTTATTGTGATTTCGATTGGGGTTCAGTTTATGGTGAAACCTGTTTTTATGTGGGGAACTGAGCTGAAATGGTTATTGAAAAATGTTTATTTTGTTGTCTGTTTTCTATTCTTTCTAGTGGTTTTTCGCAGAGGGTTTAGGATTTCTCCGCTCTATTATTTGATGATAGCTGTGATTTTGACTGGGGCGATGATGACGGTGGCGGGGCTTTCTGATACTGCGTTTCCTAGTTATGATTATTGGAAGAGTGGTCATGTTGGCTGGTTTTATGCTGGCAATGAGATTGGTGCCATTTTGGCTATGGGGTTACCGGTTGTACTATATTTTGCCTTAAAAGGTTCGTGGTGGTTAATGGTAGGATTACTCACGGTTATGTATGGGTTGCTGGCTTTAGGGACAAAAGTGGGTTATGGGGCGATTTTGATTACATTGCTTATCAGCATTGGTACCTCTATTGTTCTTCGTTTGGTAAAAAGAGAATACATACAAAGAACTAAATTAGTTACACTCGGCATTTTGTTTGTTGTTTTTATTCTTATGACACCATATACTCCAGTTGCCCATAACATGGAGCTACAGCTTGATTGGCTTGGTGTTTCAAAAGAAGAAGGGAAAACACAAGTGATAACAAGTGAACAAAAGGATAACATTGTCTATAGCGGCAGGGAAACTTACTGGGAAGAGTATCAAGCTTATTTTCAAGAGGCGCCTTGGATGCAAAAGCTTTTTGGCATGGGTTATGGTGGCAACTTTACGGATGAAGCTAAAACGATTGAGATGGATTTTTTAGATTTATTCTATTCATTAGGAATGATAGGGTTTAGCTTATATTTGCTGCCCTTTGTCTATATGCTTTGGCAATTGATTAAACAAGCATTTCAAAATATGAAACGATTGCTGGACTTAGAGGTCATTTTAGTACTCACTGGAATAGCTCTAGGTCTTGGTATCGCTTTTATCGCTGGTCATGTATTAACAGCGCCTGGTGTGAGTATTTATTTAGCTGTACTTATGGCTTGGATGGCGGGTGGAATCCAATACGTGCCGCTTGAGAATTCTATGAACTAAGAATTTTCAAGCTGCACATTTCGAATGAACGCATTTTTTAAACAAACGTTTGATTGATTCTGTTAGAACTTTCTCTTGAGTGTCCTTGCCCATTCAGTCAACTTTTCCATTTCGGATATTCTCAGTAATGTAGCGACTAGTATAGTGAAAATGACGGCGATGAAGGTTGTCACTGATATCGACAGCAGTGCTGGTAAGTAGGAATGATAGAGCTTATGTAAGCCGAAAAGACCGCCAGTTACGAGTAAGAACATCGTGAGTACTTTCCCTTGAGAAAATAATAAATCCTTCATCTCTTTTCTCGGTATGTCTAATTCCTTCCGCAAAAAATATAGCAAAACAGCCGTCTGTGAGACCATGCTGATAGAAGTAGCCAAGGCTACACCACCAATGCCCATTAAGGGTGTTAAAATCAAACTAAAAATGATATTGACGATAATAGAGACGATTGCAGCTATCATGGTCATTTTCTCATTTTGTAAGGCAATAAATGAACGATTTAAAAATTCCTTTAATGCGATTGCGATCATACCGATGGAATAAAAGAAAAAGGCAATGCTCGTTATAGTAGTAGCGTTCGTATTGAATGCGCCTCTCTCATAAGCTACTTCAATTAATGTCCGGCTTTCTATTAACATGACCGCACTAATAGGTATGCCTACTAAGCTAATAATCGTCATACCGCTAATGATCAGTGGTATAAGCTCTTTCTTATTCTCTGCCGCCGTATCAATAATGGATGGAAACAACACGGTGATAAAGGATAGGAGAATGATACTTAATGGCAGAAACATCAGCTTGTTTGCATAGTTTAACGCTGAAACGCTACCATCTATCAATCCAGATGCAAAAAAGCGATCAATGACTGTATTAAACTGAAAAGCAATGGACGTAATAATTAATGGCATAAAAGAAAAAAAGGTTCTTTTAATGAATAGAGAATAGGTTTTAAAATGAAAATTAAGTCGAATTACTTTATACTTCTTTATAAATGGGTATTGTACAAGAAATTGACTAATGGCTCCTAACAAAGTGGCAATGGCTACACCGTATATCCCATAGAACTGTGAGAGTACGACAATACTAATGATAATCAGGATATTTTGCGGGATGGCTCCCATTGCTGGTGGTGCGAATTCCTTTTCGTATTCTAAAATGCCAGTTGAAACGGCAGATAAAACGTAGAAGCAGAAGCTTGGTAGCATGATAATCGTTAATACATTTGTTACATACCACTGTTCTTCGGTAAACCCTGGTGCCATCCATTGGGTAATGATAGGGGTGAATAGAATTGCGATGACAGTAATCGCTAATGCAAGAATGAGGAATAAAGTCGTAAGTACCCCTACTACGTTTCGTGCTTCTAGTGAATGCTGTTTTTTTAATTCAGCATATAGAGGGATGATACCTGTTGTAATGGACATGCCAACTGCTGAGAATAATAAAACAGGGATAATGGATGCTACAAAGTAAGCATCAGCCACTGTTGAAGTACCGAAATAAGAGGCCATAAGCAATTCTCTTACAAAACCCAGAACCTTACTAATGATTGCAATACCTGTTATGAGTCCCGCAGCTTGGATAAGCTGTTTTTTCATCATGAATCTCCTTTAAGGAAAAGTGCTTTTTTATTATTAGTATAATCAGAACGGTATAAACTAAAACACCGACTATTAAGATAAAGATTGAGGTTATAAAATGAGTCATGATTACGTAAATATACTTGGGGTTCCCTTTATTAATACAAGCTTTTCAGAAATGGAATCCATTTTAACCAACCATATAGATAAACAAGAAAAAACATTTGTTGTGACAGCGAACCCGGAAATCGTTATGTATGCAAAAGAGAATAAAGATTATCAAAAGATCATTCAGTCTGCTCATTACGTGGTGCCTGATGGTAATGGGATTCTACTTGCTGCTAATATGCTTCAAAAGCCGATAAAAGAGCGTGTAACAGGCTTTGATTTAACAATGTCCTTATTAGAAGAAGGAAATAAAAAAGGCTGGCATGTATATCTTCTCGGAGGAAGGGAACAAGTAAATAAAAGAGCAGCTGAAAATATAGAAAAAGATTATCCGGGAATTAACCTTGTCGGTAGACATAATGGTTATTTTGATTGGGAAGATGGGCAAGTGGCTGAAGAAGTAGCAGCTAAAGCGCCAGATATCGTCTTGGTTGCTTTAGGCTTTCCACGTCAGGAAGAATGGATTACCACTAATTATCATCGCTTCTCTAAAGGGTTATTCATGGGGGTCGGTGGCACGATTGACATTATATCTGGTGAAATGAAACGAGCGCCTGAATTTTGGCAAAACCTTAAGTTAGAGTGGTTTTACCGCCTATTGAAGCAGCCCTCTCGTTGGAGAAGGGTGCTCGTTTTACCTCAATTTGTGAAGCAAGTACGGCAATCCAGAAAGCGAGATTGATGTAAAATCCCTAGAATCTGCAACTATTTTCTAAGCTGTTCCGTCTGATACTATGAAGAAGGATGGAATATCAACGATGAAAGTACTCCATTTAAATGCAGGGAATGATACAGGTGGGGGCATGACACATATTCTTGATTTATTAGAGAATAGTGACCCTTCTGTTTTTACGCTAGGGATTTTTGAACCTGGACCGATTTATCAGAAGGCACTAGAGCGAGGGATTCGCGTAAAGCTTTTCGCTACGAAAAAAAGATATGATCTATCAGTCATTCAGCGTTTAAAGAAATATATTGAATCAGAACAAATGACGATGATTCATACACATGGTGCGCGAGCAAATCTTTACGGTTATTTGCTAAAAAAAACCTACAGAGAATGTAAATGGGTGACAACATTACATAGCAATCCCTATGATGATTTTCTTAATCGGGGCTTGAAAGGAAAAGCCTTTACTAAGTTGCATTTATGGCTTTTGAAGCACCCTGATTATTATTTCGCCATTTCTAATCGTTCCAAAGAGCTCTTGCTCTCCCATGGTGTGGATGGAAGTAAAGTGAAGACTATTTTCAATGGCATAGATTTTAACAGACAGATGCAGTCTTGTACGCTTGAACGCAAAGGGTTAGGGCTTGAGGCGAATGATTTTGTGATTGCTATGGTGGCGAGACTCACACCTGTAAAGGGCCATCGGATTGCCTTAGAAGCCATCAGCCGTGTCATGGCTAAAGCACCTCAGGTCAAACTCCTTTTAATAGGAGATGGCTTTTTAGAACAAGAATTAAAAGCTTTTGTGAACAACAAAGGATTAGCTAAACAAATAAAATTTCTAGGATATAGACAGGATATTGATGCCTTATTACAAATTTCAGATCTTCATCTATTATCATCATTAAGTGAGAATTTTCCAATTGTCTTATTAGAGGCAGCAAGAGCGAAAAAGCCGGTGATTTCAACCGATGTTGGTGGAGTCTGTGAATTGATTCCATCGAAAGATTATGGCTGGCTTGTTCCAGTGAAAGATGTGGACGCATTAGCTCTGGCAATTGAAGAGGCGATCAATGCCCATTATGTAGGGTCCTTGAAAAAAATCGGTGAAAATCTCTATAAACATGCATCAAGGTGGTTTAGCGTGGAGCATTTTCGGGAAAATGTGATGGACGCCTACAAAAATTGGACATAAATCTTGCGGATTTTGTCAAAAAAAGTACCTTTTTAAATGGTACAACTATGATATAATAGCTTCGATATACATTTGTACGAATTTGTAAATTATGCCTGGTTCCAAGTGTGAAAGAGGGGCATGCTATCCATAAGGAGGGTCTTTATGATTTATTTGACCTTAATATTATGTTTTATATGCTCCGTTCTTTTAACACCGCTGGTAAAACGACTGGCCTTTAAGATAGGAGCAACAGACAAACCAAATAATCGAAAAGTCCATGAAAAAGTGATGCCTCGTTTAGGTGGTTTAGCAATTTATTTAAGCTTCATGCTCGGTGTGCTAATCTTCTCACCAAATAAAGAAGTGCATATCCCAATCATGGTCGGTGCATTTATCATCGTTGTAATCGGTATGTTAGATGATAAATATCAATTACCTGCTAAATATAAATTGCTAGGGCAAATTGCTGCTGCATTAATCGTAGTTTTTTGGGGAAATGTGGAAGTTGAATTTATTAACAATCCATTCTTCGGCGATAATCGAATCGACTTTGGTTATTTTGCCATCCCTATTACAATCTTATGGATTGTTGGTGTGACGAATGCAATTAACCTAATTGATGGTCTTGACGGATTAGCAGCTGGAGTATCATCGATTGCGCTATTTACGATTGCTGGGATGGCTGTATTCATGGGGAATACGTATGTAATTGCCATGGCTTCTTTGTTAATGGTAGCTACACTCGGGTTTCTTGTCTTTAACTTTCATCCAGCGAAAATATTTATGGGTGATACAGGTGCTCTCTTTTTAGGATATATGATTGCTGTCTTGTCATTGCTCGGCTTTAAAAATGTAACAGTGATTTCGTTTATTATCCCTATTTTAATTTTAGGTGTCCCATTATCAGATACGATTTTTGCGATATTTAGAAGGATTTTAAACAAACAACCGATATCAGCACCAGATAAATCACATCTCCATCATTGCTTATTGAATGCAGGCTTTACCCATCGCCAAACAGTCTTATTAATTTATGCGATGGCAGCTACTTTTGGCATGATTGCCATTATCTTCTCTCAAGCAAAAGTATGGGGAGCCATCTTACTAATAGCCGTTGTCCTTGTCATGCTCGAATTATTTGCCGAACTGATCGGTCTACTCGGCAAAGACTACCAGCCCCTATTGAAAAGACTCAAAGGAAAAGGCAACTGATACAAAAGCTAACCAAATTGTTAATGTCCCCTTTAAGTAGACATACAAAAAAACCTTCATGTTACCATGAAGGAAAGAATACTACTTGGAGGGGATTTTTCTATGGCAAAGAAAGGACAAACTTTTAATAGTTATTCGGAAGAGTTTAAACATAATGCCGTCATGAAATATGTGAATGGGTCTAAAAGTTATAAAGCATTGGCAGAGGAACTGGGAATCCGTCACTGTAGCCAGCTTAAAGTGTGGGTTAAGAAATGGAAAGAAGGAGCCCCGTTTGATGAGCGTAAAGGAGTTTCTAATCCTTTAAAAGGCAGGCCTAGGACTAAATTTAAGTCGGTTGAAGAGGAAAGGGATTATTTGAAAGCACAAGTTGAATTTCTAAAAAAGCAGTATCCAAATCTGGTAAAGGAGGAGAAAACCCCAGACGAATGAAATATGAATTGGTGGATGAGTTAAGGGTTACCTATCCGGTCTCCTGGCTGTTGGAGATTGCCTATATCAAACCGGCAAGCTACTACAAATGGAGAAAAAACAATCATAAACGAGAAGAAAAAGTTAGGGATGAACAAGAGATTCGAGAGCACATTTTGGGCATACATTTCATGCATCCCGAATATGGACGACCCCGTATTACAGACGAATTAAATGAAAACGGGTATTTAATTAATCACAAAAAGGTCTACCGATTGATGGCGGCAATGAACATCCAATCAGTCATCCGAAAAAAGAGAAAACGACATGGTCATATTCCTTCTAACCTCTTTCCTAACCGTCTGAAAAGGAAGTTCAAGGCGGTAGGACCTAATCAAAAAATGGTAACGGATATCACATTTGTGTCTGTTGGCGAAGAATATTATTATTTATCGGTCATACAGGATCTCTTTAATAACGAAATAGTAAGTTGGGAGCTAGCCCAAAGAAATGATTTGGAACTTGTGTTAAAAACGGTAGAGAAATGGACAAAGAAAAAAGACGTGGCTGGAGCCGTTCTCCATTCGGATCAAGGCTTCCAGTACACGTCAAAAATATACAGCAACCGATTAAAGGATTATGGCATCGAAGGCAGCCACTCTCGCAAAGGAAACTGCCTAGACAATGCCTGTATAGAATCATTCTTTTCACACCTCAAAACCGAGAAGCTGTATATAAGTAAGTGTAAGGGAGAAGAAGAGCTAGAGCAAGCTCTTGAGGATTACATTTACCATTACAATTACAAACGAAGACAAAAGAAACTAAAGAAACGCGCGCCGATTGAATATCGACACGCGCTCACTGCTTAGCTTTTTATGTTGTCTACTTGACAGGGGCAAGACCAAATTGGTTAGCTTTTTTTTTGTAGATTAAGAGGTTGATAAGGTTGATAAGGAAAAATTGGTAGAGTAATGCTTTATCTAGAGCCATTGGTTAACTACAAAAGTGGCGAGAGCTGTTAGAAGGATGATGCCGAATAGAAGGTAGAATGGGAACTGCGCACAAGCCGTGGATCCTATTTGTGTAAAAGTGAAAGAGAATAGGAAAGAACTGCGCGTAAATGGTATATGCGCGCAAAACGCGTAAATGGTATATGCGCGCAAAAAGAAGAAGGAAGAGACCTGAGTACTGCGCGTAAATGGAGTATACGCGCAAAAGTAAGAGAGAAAGATCACGGAATTGCGTGCAAGCGGTGTATACGCGCAAAAATGAGAGGAAAAAGCCAGCGAATTGCGCGCAAATGGAATATACGCGCAAAAGTAAGAGAGAAAGATCACGAAATTGCGCGGAAGCCGAGTATATGCGCAAAAGCAAGTGGGAAAAGCCGGAGAACTGCGCACAAGTGGAATATACGCGCAAAAGTAAGAGAGAAAGATCACGGAATTGCGCGCAAGCGGTGTATACGCGCAAAAATGAGAGGAAAAAGCCAGGGAACTGCGCACAAATGGCATATACGCGCAGAAGTAAGGGAGAAAAATCACGGAAATGCGCGCAAGCCGAGTATACGCGCAAAAGCAAGAGGGAAAAGCCGGAGAACTGCGCGCAAATGGCATATACGCGCAAAAGTAAGAGAGAAAGATCACGAAATTGCGCGGAAGCCGTGTATACGCGCAAAAGCAAGAGAGAAAAGCCAGGGAACTGCGCACAAGCCGTGTATAAGTGCAAAAGCCAAAAGGAGAAGGCTGAGAAGTGCGGGAAAGCCATGTATAAGTGTAAAGTAACAAGAAACGGAGATGCATGTAAAAATTCCCGTACATTCTTATAAAAAGGCTATCAATTGCTTTATAAGGTGCCCCTTTAATTGAAGAGAAAAAAATAGAAAGAAGTCTGGACAAACGAGATATGCCCATACCACTAGCTAGAAAATAAGAGAGAATGAGCCCACCCAAGAGAGAACATACACGTACAACAGAACAGTATGAGTAAGGTGTGCCTGAATAAAAACCCCCAAACAGTTTTTTGTTTGGGGGTTCCTATAAAGCATAATTCTATTAATATCCGCTATTGTAACCAGCTTCACTTGATTCAGTAGAGATTTCGCCGTCTGTTGAACTCTCGCCATTTGTCGGATTAGTAGATTCATTTTGTCCGAGGTTCGTAGTCCCTAAATCAAGATGGCTTTGTAGTTCTGAAATAACTTCCTGTAATCCAGTATCATCTATTTGATAATAATACACACGATTACCATTAGAGTTTGGTAAGTACATATCTTGACCTTTGAGATTGAGCATTTCAATATCTGGAGTCATGCCACTAGAAGTCGCATAACTAATAAGTGATTTCATTTGGTCGAAGGAAAGGTCTGTTTCCATATTGTTTCCGACTGCTTCGATGACATCCCCGTATTTCGAAATAGCATCTACTGATACGGCTTTTTTCATCATTGCTTTAACGATTTCTTGTTGTCTTTGCCCGCGCATAATATCATTATCTTGCTTTCTCGTACGTGCTAGCGCTAATGCTTCTTCCCCATTTAATGTTTGCAAGCCTTCTTCTAATTGAATAGCCCCTGCGTTGTCATTTGAGTCTTGCTCAGATAAGGCATAAGGTACTTCTACTTCTACTCCACCTAGGGCATCAATAATCTCAATGAATGCATCAAAATTTAACTTTAAGTAAAAATCAATGGGAATATCGAGTAGCTGCTCAACCGTTTCAATAGAAGTGAGTGGTCCGCCGTGAGCGTGAGCATGGGTGATTTTGTCTTGATAACCAAGCTTAGGAATCTGAACATAAGAATCACGAGGGATGCTTAATAGTTTAATAGATTTTGATTCCTTATTAAATGTTGCGACCATTAATGCATCTGAACGCGCTGAATTACTAAAACCCCGTTTACTACTATCATCAACTCCGATAATGAGTAGTGAAAAGTTATCAACATCAGGTTGTACAGCTACATCTCGCTTGGTTTCTCTTTCTAGTGGATTATATGTGCTGTTCATCGCTGTCTCTGCTTTATTATAGAGATAGGCACCGTAGGCAGTGGCACTTAGGGCAAGGACTAGTAGAGGAAGAAGGATAAATGCGAAAACACGTCTTCTGCGCTTCACTTTACGTCTCCTCACCTTTTGGGCATTACGACCATCATAAGACATATGATTGCTCCTTTATTAGTAAAAATTTAATCGATTCTTTACATAGTTAATGTTTATTTTACAATGGATTTGCATATACGTAAAATATTTACTCAGAAATTGTCGATTCTAAATATAACACGTCACCTTCAGTTATTTCTGCTTGTCCATTTGTTAATTCGATCATCCAGGCATTGAAGTTAGCTGTTTCTTCATCTTTTACATAAGTTTCAATTTCAACAAGATCGGCATAATGGATTTCTTTTATTGGATAAATGGAAGCACGTAATTCATTTTCTAGTTTTCCAAGAAATGTATAATCAACTTTTGTATGCATGATGCGCATTAGCTTTCTTTCAACTATACCTGTAGCAAGTAAACCTTCGGATGTAGCTTTACCGTAAGCGCGAATTAAACCGCCGGCACCAAGTTTAATGCCACCAAAATAGCGGGTGACTACCACAACAGTATCCTTTAATTGTCTCTTCTTTAACACTTCAAGCATCGGTACACCAGCTGTACCACTCGGTTCACCATCATCGTTAGCTTTCTGAATTAAATCATGCTCACCAATTAAATAGGCAGAACAATTATGAGTGGCATTCCAGTTTTGCTTCTTTATTTTCTGAATAAATTCTTGCGCTTCTTCTTCTGTTTCTGCTCGGTCAATATATGCAATAAATCTAGATTTTTGTATAATAATTTCATGTTCCCCGTACCCTTTAACGGTATGATATTGTGGAAGCAAAAATATCGCTCCTTCCTGCAAGTCTCTTCCTATTATAATTCGACAATCTTCGGAAAACATAAATATTAATAGATTGTAAACAAACTTTAATATTGTCGAATCGTTGAAGTGATATAATAAGTATGTATCTGAGGATAACTATAGATATTGCCAATAATCCTCTTTTTTTAACATAAAATTAGGATATATGACATATAAATAATTTTCAAGCGTGCGACTATTTATCGAATTTTGTGTCAAATGGTATTATTTTCTGCCGCTACACATGGTCGAATACCGCTTTTCAAGGTAAAATAAGGAATAGCAACAACAGGGTATACCCTTGGAGGAATCGCGAATGAGTATAAAAAAATTTGATACGAAGTCGCTCGATTTAATTTTAGAAAAAATGATAGAAACGGTCGGTACGAGTAAGAATGAAATTTTCCGGATTGGTGAGCAATGTCGAAAAGATTATGAGACCTTAACCGAAGAACTGAAAGATGTAAAGGTAATGGTTATTAAAGTCATTGATGAAGGCGACCGTTTAGAAAGTCAAACACGTTTTGCGCGTAAACGATTATCTGAAGTCAGTATGCATTTCAAAGATTATACGGAAGCGCAAGTACGTGATGCATATGAAAAAGCCCATCAATTACAAATGGATCTATCGATGAATCGGCAAATGGAAAAGCAGCTTCGTGACCGGAGAGACGACATTGAAAGAAGATTAGTGGGCGTTAGTGATACGATTGAGCGTGCCGAGCATTTAATTTCCCAAATTACTGTTGTCATGAACTACTTGATGAGTGACATCAAACAAATGGGTGAGATGCTTGAAGATGCGAAGATGAAACAAGAGTTTGGCCTACAAATTATTGAGGCGCAAGAAGAAGAGCGTAAAAGGCTCTCACGTGAAATACATGACGGCCCGGCGCAAATGATGGCGAATGTGATGATGCGCTCTGATTTGATTGAACGTGTTTATAAAGAGCGTGGCACAGATGAAGCCATGGAGGAAATAAGGAATTTAAAGAAAATGGTCAGAAGTGCTTTATATGAGGTCCGAAGAATTATTTATGACCTGAGACCAATGGCTTTAGATGACTTAGGTCTTGTTCCTACATTAAAGAAGTATCTACAAACAATCGAAGAATATCATAATTCGACCAAAATCACTTTCATGAATGTTGGTAAAGAGGTTCGTTTACCAAGTCAATATGAAGTGGCGCTATTCCGACTCATTCAAGAAGCTGTGCAGAATGCGATGAAGCATGCTGATGCAGAAGAGATTATTGTTAAAACTGAAATTAATAATGAAAGAATAGCAGTCGTAATTAGAGATAATGGTAAAGGGTTTGATATTAATAAGAAAAAAGCACAATCCTTTGGTATTATCGGCATGAGAGAAAGAGTTGAACTTCTGGAGGGCCAGCTTTCGATAGATTCCAATATTGGTAAAGGCACAATTATTATTATTCAAGTACCTTATATGAAATAATATTTAATTGATGTTGAAACTGGTCAAACATCATGATAGATATAAAACAGTTGAAGATTGGGAGGGGAAGAACTTGAATACTAAAATAGTAATTATTGACGACCATCAACTTTTCCGAGAGGGCGTAAAACGTATTCTTGATTTTGAAAAAACATTTAACGTGGTAGCAGAAGGTGACGATGGCGACGAAGCGATCAGACTCGTTGAAGAAAATCAACCAGACGTAGTTATCATGGATATTAACATGCCGAATATTAATGGCGTGGAAGCAACGCGTCAATTAGTAGAGAAATATCCAGATTCTAAAGTAATCATTCTTTCAATCCATGATGATGAAAACTATGTAACGCACGCTTTAAAAACCGGAGCAAGTGGTTACCTACTTAAAGAAATGGATGCAGATGCATTAGTTGAGGCAGTAAAAGTAGTTGCAGAGGGTGGTTCTTACCTTCATCCGAAAGTAACGCACAATCTTGTCAATGAATACCGTCGCCTTGCTTCAGAAGGAACTGGCACAACAGGCGCTTATGGACAAATCGAAATCCGTCGTCCGCTACATTTACTTACTCGACGCGAGTGTGAAGTGCTCCAACTTCTTGCAGACGGAAAAAGTAACCGCGGCATCGGTGAAGCATTATATATTAGTGAAAAAACAGTCAAAAACCATGTAAGTAACATCCTGCAAAAAATGAACGTCAATGACCGTACACAAGCGGTTGTCGTAGCCATCAAAAACGGTTGGGTAGAAGTTCGCTAATCCCAGCCTTTCATACATATGAAGAAACACTCCGCATTGGGGTGTTTTTTTGTTGTAAATGCGGATCGGTTCGAAGATAAAAAGGTGGGTCAAGGGAAGGGAAGAAGTCCATTTCATGAAGGGAGAGACATAATTATAAGAAAAATGAGCAATGTAGAAGTTTCGTAGATAATAGGGGAGGAGTAGAACATATGAGTCGCGTGAAAGAAGAAATTGCGATTAAAAAAGAGGACGAGAGCGCAAAAGGTTCGCGACTAGTAAAAGAAGAGAGTGAAAGATAAGTAGGGCAAAGATGAGAATCGCGACTAATAAAAGAAGAAAGTGAAAGATAAGTAGGGAAAAAGTGAGAATCGCGACTAATAAAAGAAGAAAGTGAAAGATAAGTAGGGCAAAGGCAAGAATCGCGACTAATAAAAGAAGAAAGTGAAAGATAAGTAGGGAAAAAGTGAGAATCGCGACTAAAAAAAGAAGAGAGGAGAAGATAAGTAGGGCAAAGGCGAGAATCGCGACTAATAAAAGAAGAAAGTGAAAGATAAGTAGGGCAAAGGCAAGAATCGCGACTAATAAAAGAAGAAAGTGAAAGATAAGTAGGGAAAAAGTGAGAATCGCGACTAAAAAAAGAAGAGAGGAGAAGATAAGTAGGGCAAAGGCGAGAATCGCGACTAATAAAAGAAGAAAGTGAAAGATAAGTAGGGCAAAGGCAAGAATCGCGACTAATAAAAGAAGAAAGTGAAAGATAAGTAGGGAAAAAGTGAGAATCGCGACTAAAAAAAGAAGAGAGGAGAAGATAAGTAGGGCAAAGATGAGAATTGCGACTAATAAAAAAAGAAAGTGAAAGATAAGTAGGGCAAAGGCAAGAATCGCGACTGAAAAAAGAAGAGAGTGAAAGATAAGTAGGGCAAAGGCAAGAATCGCGACTGAAAAAAGAAAGGAGTGAAAGATAAGTAGGGAAAAAGTGAGAATCGCGACTAATAAAAAAAGAGAGTGAAAGATAAGTAGCGTAAAAGCGAGAATCCCGACTAATAAAAGAAGAAAGGAGAAGATAAGTAGCTTAAAAGAAGGAACCGCATTAATTTCTCCGATCCCTCTCGAGTCTAAGATATTCGATATAAATATCGCCAAGTCCCCAAGAAAAGGAACCTGAGCTGAGAGTTGCGACACACATAAAAGGGGGATTATCAAATAAAATGTCTAAATCCTAATTTACTCTAGGTGTTTCATAACTGGATCATGGAGGAAGAGTTGACTCATGACCGGAGAAGGAGCTACCATACAATATACAATCAAAGCCTGCGCTCTTACACTATCGCAAAAGTTAAACCCCAGCCTTCGAGTATGAATCAAACCAACCACCCCAAAAGCCCACCAAAAAGTAAAAGATTTCCCCTTAAACCTCTCTAAACTTAATGCATTTTTATTAACTTTCATATAGAATGGTAACAGAACATATAGTAGAGAAAAAAGTGAAGGAGTCACTCTATTTATGAAAACGGCCGTAGTAACGGATAGTACATCTTATATCACACAAGAATTGAGAGAAAAGCTAAATATTCACATGATCCCGCTGAGTGTGATATTTGGCAATGAATCATATAAAGAAGAAATAGAAATCACTGCAGAAAGTTTTTATGAGGAAGTCAAACATAAGGATTTGCCGAAAACATCACAGCCATCCGTAGGTGATTTTGTCACATTGTTTGAAACGTTGAAGCAAGACTATGATGCCATCATCTCCATCCACTTATCAAGCGGGATTAGTGGCACCTATCAAGGGGCAGTCTCTGCCGGTAATATGGTTGAAGGCATTACCGTCTATCCTTTTGACTCAGAAATTAGCGCACGTGTACAAGGTTTCTATGTCGTCAAAGCAGCCGAAATGGCAGCTGACGGGAAGTCGCCAGCAGAAATTATGGACAAACTGAATGAAATGAAACAATCCATTCGTGCTTATTTCATGGTTGATGATCTGTCACATCTACAAAGAGGTGGCCGCTTATCAAGTGCGCAAGCAATCTTAGGAAGTCTTCTCCAAGTGAAACCATTGCTTCATTTTGAAAATAAGCTCATCGTGCCATTCGAAAAAATCCGTACGCGTAAAAAAGCAATGAAACGAATCGTTGATTTGTTAGCGGAAGATGCAGCGAGTGGAGAAGCTTATGAAGCCTCTATTATTCATGCAAACCGTTTAGAGGAAGCGCAGAAATGGAAGGAAGAGCTAGAAGCACAATTACCGAATGTCACTTTTGGTATAAGCTATTTTGGTGCCGTTATTGGTACACATCTTGGCGAAGGCTCAATGGGTCTTGGCTGGGTAAAAAAGTAATACATCTACTAAGGAGTTATTATCGCAGACAATACGAACCACTGCTGAAATAACTCCTTTTTTTAGCCACGAAAGGAGTCTATATGCGAATACTCATGAAAGATCACCTACTCATCCCCGTATTTCACCACGACTCAGCTTCTTACACTATTACAGAACTTCCGAACATCCCTCACCATAATCACAACCCTACATACCGCTTCAATCCCCAAATTCAGACATTCCTATTTGGTAAACAATTACTGCTAGATGAAATTTCTCACCCTGTAGAAGAATTATTCACCCATGTGAACGAAGGTTATATCACGCTTCGTCGACCCTTCATAAAAGAAGGTAGAAAAATCAAATGTGCTCGCTGTGGCAGTAGTCATCATTTAGCGACATATCCTTGTGCTCGTTGTGGAAATGAGCAATGCCATTATTGTCGCAATTGCTTGATGATGGGGAGAGTGTCGGCTTGTACTCCACTTTTTAGTTGGAATGGACCAAGCCCGAGCACCCTAATAGTCGACCAACCGTTAAAATGGGATGGGACGCTTTCTACAGGACAGCAACAAGCATCTACAGCAGTTGTCGCAGCCATTGATAACAAAAAAGAGTACCTGGTTTGGGCGGTATGTGGCGCAGGTAAAACCGAAGTGCTTTTTGGAGGAATCGCTCATGCACTAAAGCAAGGTCAGCGCGTGTGCCTTGCTACTCCAAGAACAGATGTCGTCTTAGAACTCGCACCCCGTCTGAAAAAAGTGTTTCCCCACACCACGGTTGCCGCACTGTATGGTGGAAGTGAAGACCGGCACCTTTTTGCCAATCTAGTCATCAGTACAACACATCAGTTATTCCGCTTTTATCGTGCTTTTGATACAGTCATTGTTGATGAAGTGGATGCCTTTCCTTACACAATGGATGCCACACTCCAGTATGCTGTTCAGCAAGCGAAAAAGTCTGCAGCTGCCACGATTTATTTAACAGCTACTCCTTCAAGGAAGTGGCAAAAAGAATGTCGGCAAAATAAAAGAGCATATATGACCATCCCTGCTCGTTTCCATCGCTTTCCTTTACCGATTCCTCAATTTAAATGGATTGGACAATGGACAATCCCCCTAAAAAACGCCCGTCTCCCTTTTGTGTTAAAAAAATGGTTACAGCAACGCATTGAAAAAGAGAAACAGGTTTTGCTGTTTATTCCTAAAATTAAGCTAATAGATGATATGCTACCTCTCATACAAAAACTTCATCCTAAAGTGGAGGCAGTGCATGCGGAAGATCCTTTACGAAAAGAAAAAGTCCAGAAAATGAGAAAGCAAGAGACGCTTATTTTACTCACAACGACGATTTTAGAAAGAGGAGTGACTTTTCCTCATATAGATGTTGCTGTATTAGGAGCAGAAGAGCGTATTTTCACAGAAAGTGCGCTTGTTCAAATAGCTGGAAGGGTTGGGAGAAGTGTTGAGGCACCAACAGGGGATGTTGTTTTTTTTCATTATGGTAAAACAACTGCAATGGTACGGGCTAAAAAGCAAATACTGCAAATGAATAAAGAAGCAAAACAAAGGGGCTTACTTCATGAATAGCTGTCTCTATTGTCAAAAAGAAATGCAACTTCCTGGTGGATTTCAAGCATTGTTTCAAAAAGCTGCGCAGTCATTTTGGTGTGAAGACTGTATAGCAAAATGGACATTTATCAAAGGTCCCACTTGCCCAACTTGCCACCGGTGGATGGAAACGGCTGAAATCTGTCTCGACTGTAAGAAGTGGCAGGCGGATCCAATATATAGCGGTTGTCTGGACGAGAATATTTCTGTATTAGCATACAACTCTTTTTGTCAGCAAGTGCTCGCTCAATATAAGTATCGTGGCGATTATATCCTCGCAGTTGCAATTGCTGATTTGCTAAAATCCAAATTAAAACAAATAAGCTTTGATCTTATTACACCGATTCCGCTGAGTGAAGAAAGACGCTATGAAAGAGGGTTCAATCAATCAGAAGCACTGATCACCGCATTAGGCAAAAAGCCCACCATTCTCCTCACCCGTATGCATACAGAAAAACAATCGAAGAAAACAAGAAAGGAAAGATTAGAGACACCACAAGTTTTTCGATTCACGGGACAACAAGAAATAAGCGGGAAGAAAGTGTTAATCGTCGACGATATTTATACAACAGGTACGACTCTTTATCATGCAGCTAAATTGCTAAAAGAGGCAGGAGCAAGTGAGGTTCGATCATTGACGATGGCAAGAAGTTAAAAAAGTTAGCCGATGCTGACGATATATAGAATAGAAGCTATCAGTAGAGGTGAAAAGAATGGCGGAGATCGCAAACTGCCCTAGATGTAATGCCTTATTTATGAAAAATCAAGTCAGCACCATTTGCCAAGCGTGTTTTAAAAAAGAAGAAGAAGCATACGAAGTCGTATATGCCTTTCTAAGGAAAAGAGAAAATCGTGCTGCTACTATGCAAAGAATAACAGAAGCAACAGGAGTAGAGGAGTGGCTCCTGCAGAAGTTTGTTCGATCAGGTCGATTAAAGGTGGCGCAATTTCCCCAGCTAGGCTATCCTTGCGATCAGTGTGGTACATTAATTCAAGAAGGAAGAATTTGTGAGTCTTGTCGCAAAGCATTACAAAAAGAATTAGAGCAATTTGAACGAGAGCAGGATCGGATAAAAGAAAGAGAGAGAACCTACTATTCTTATAGAGGTAAACAGTCTTAAAGAAGGAAGTCTAAAGAACTAATGTTTACTTTCGGAACGATAGTATGTATGTAAAATTTACTAAAAGTGTAATATCACTTTAAACTCATTCTATTTATACCGATAATAGGAGTAATAAAAGGGACGAAGAAAGCGGGGGATTTATAATGAAGGTTAATCATTTTAACGCGGCAAACCAGGTCAATCCCTACCAACGCCAAGCGAATATGACAAAGCAAGTAGAACAAGCGAAAACGAATCAAGCAGATAAACTCGAAATTTCTTCAAAAGCATTAGAAATGCAAAAAACATCACAATCAGATCCTGCTCGCCAAGCGAAGGTGGAGCAATTAAAAATGCAAGTGGAAAATGGTACGTATCATGTTGATGCGAATGAATTGGCGAAAAGCCTAGTTCAACATTTTCAACAAAAACGCTCTTAAGGAGGGTGTGGTATGTCTGCAGAAGCACTTCTCACTGCGATGGAACGCTTAATATCTTATCATCAAAGCCTTTATGAGCTTGCAGGCCAGAAGACAGATATGATTAAAAAGGGCGATATGGCTGCATTAGATCAGATGCTAAAAGATGAACAAACCCATGTCGCAACAATAAAGAAGCTTGAACAAGCGCGTATCCAGATTGCAGCAAGTCTTGTTCCTAGTATCGATAAGCCAACAATAGCAGACTGTATATTAGTACTGGAACAACATGAACAACAAGCTTTACTTGAAAAAAGAGAGCAGTTATCATCCGTTATTGACAAATTAAAAGAGAAAAATCAATTGAATCAACAACTGATTTATCACTCCTTACAATATGTGAATTTATCTATGAATCTCGTCAATCCGAAAGCAGCTGCGCAAAATATGAATTATATTCATCCGCAAAAAGCGAAATCTCAAGCTGCAACAGGAATGTTCCAGTCTAAAGTGTAGGATAGAGAAAAGAGAGGAAACGTTATGAAATCTACTTTTATGGGGTTAGAAACGGCGAAGAGAGCCATACATACACAACAAAGTGCACTCTATACAACCGGGCATAATATTGCCAATGCGAATACTGTAGGATATACGAGACAACGGGTGAACTTTACACAAACAAATGCTTTTCCGTCTGTTGGAATGAATGCGCCATACATGCCAGGACAAATTGGAACGGGTGTTCAGGCAGGATCGGTTCAACGCATACGCGAAGACTATTTGGATGTACAGTACCGTAATGAGCACAATAAATTCGGTTATTGGAATACGAGAAGCAGTGAGCTTTCCCGAATTGAAAGTGTCATGAATGAGCCGTCAGATACTGGCCTTGCGAATACATTAGATCAATTTTGGAATGCTTTGCAAGACTTATCAACTAACCCTGAAGATTCAGGTGCTCGTTCGGTTGTTCGTCAGCGTGGGATTGCCGTGAGTGACACTTTTAATTATTTGGCAGGACAACTGAGCGCTCAGAAAGCAGATGTCGGTGAGCAAATTGATATGAATGTGAAAACAATTAATTCAATCCTCACACAAATTAACCAGATCAATGAGCAAATTGCCAGCGTAGAACCACATGGCTATTTGCCGAATGATTTATATGATAAAAGGGATGTACTTGTTGATCAACTCTCAGGCTTAGTCAACATTAAAGTGAGTGCTACACCAAGTGGTGGGAATGCAAGTAGTCAAGCTGCTGGGAAATATTCGATTGAATTAGTCGATGGGAATGGTAAAAGTGTCGGTACTTTACTCGATGGGAAAAATGATATCGTCCAATCATTGAGTGTCAAAAAAGACCCTGAAACACAAGCTGTTGCTAGTTTGCAAATCGGTAATAAATCGATGGCTGCATCAGATTTTACTTCGAAAGGGAGCTTACTTGCGAATATAGATATGTACGGCAAAATAGATGCCACTGGGAAGGAAACAGGTGTTTATTCTGATATGCTTGCGAATCTGGACTTAATGGCTTTCCGCTTTGCCACGGCCTTTAATGCTGTCCATCAAAGTGGCTGGAGTTTATCTGAAATTGAGAGCGGCGTTAAGAACGGTGTGGACTTCTTTGAAATTGGCGATAATGCAGCAGGGGCAGCAGCCAGTATAAAAGTGTCTGATTCAATCATGAATAATTTAAATCATATTGCCGCTTCCTCAAGTAGTGAGTTATTTACGGGTTCTATTACGAAACATGCGGACAACCCATCGACTGGTAACCCAACGATTCTGGGTGCGTTCAGTGGTATTCAAACATATGATACCCCGCCGATCACGATTAGTGAGGCAAAAATTGAGTTGACTTATGATAATGGCTCATGGAAGTACTCCGCTTATGATTTAGACGGCAACCCAATAGCTGACCATCAAAATCAAGCAGTGAAAGAAAATATGAATCTCTTTGGCCTTAAAATCGATACTAGTACAATCTCTAATTTACAATCTGGTTCTACTTGGTCATTTGAGTTAACAGGTATTGGACAAAATCCTTCGAGTGAAAGTTTTGTTGGCGACGGTTCTAATGCAGTTGCTCTGGCAAATGTAAAAGACATGATGCTCGATTTTAATGGATCAGATACAAATATGATGAGCTTCTACCAAGGGATGATTGGGGAGTTAGGAGTAACTACACAAGAGGCAAATCGAATGACGGAAAATGCTGCTACGCTAGCCGACACGGTCCAATTTAACCGTTCTTCTGTAAGTTCGGTCTCTCTTGATGAAGAAATGTCCAATATGATCATGTTTCAACATGCTTATAGTGCAGCGGCTAGACAAATCACTGCAATAGACGAAATGCTTGATACCATCATTAATGGTATGGGCAGAGTTGGAAGATAAGGAGGTAATGACTGATGCGCGTAACACAATCCATGCTTTCACAAAATTCACTAAAACATATTCAAAACAACTATCAAAAGCTTGGTAAGTTAGAAGAGCAGTTATATACCGGCAAAAAAGTGAATCGCCCGTCTGATGATCCTGTAGCAGCGATGAAAGGGGTCAATTACCGTTCCCAAGTAACGGCTGTATCCCAATATCAACGCAATTTAGGTGAAGTATATAACTGGATGGATAATACGGAATCGGCACTGGATGAAACGAATAAAATTATCCAACGTATCCGTGATCTTACGGTACAGGCTTCCAGTGATTCATATGATGCGGGTCAACGTAAGAACGTGGCTAGTGAAATTGAACAGCTGCGAAATCAATTAGAGACGATCGCCAATACAAAAGTGAATAATAAGTATATTTTTAACGGCTCAGATACAACGAATAAGCCAGTAGATTTAAAGAAAATTGATCAAAATGTTGATATCAGCACAATTGATGCGAATAATGCCAAGGATTATGTACTTTTCGATGAGAAGGGTAGTCAGCTTGTTTGGAATGAATCTTCGAATGCATTTAAAGCTCAAGATGGCACTGAAATCGGATTCCCGATACCAGATTCTTTTGTAGCGAAAGAAAAAGGAGCGGTTGCTAGCAATGCTGAAGGCGTAAAAATTGAAGTTTCTTCAGGCATTCATCTCGATGTGAATAGTAAGCCGCAAAATGTCTTTTCATTAGATTTATTTAAAGATATTGGCAACTTAATTGATAAGTTGAAATCACCTGATACAACAGCGGATGATTTATCTGGGGAGCTGGATATGATTGATCATCACCATAATAATGTAATCTCTGAAATGGCAGATATCGGTGCTAAATCTAATCGAGTAGAGATGGTGGAAAGTCGTTTAGGGAATCAAGAGATACTTGCCAAAACCATGATGTCTAATAACGAAGATATCGATGCAGAGAAGGTCATTATTGAATTAACATCCCAAGAAGCTCTCCACCGTGCTTCTTTAGCAGTAGGAGCAAGCATTATTCAACCAACATTAATGGACTTTTTACGATAAAAAACGCTGACGACGGTTCATCTCTATAGATGGGCCGCTCGTCATGTAAAGAGCGGTGAATCTATGCATACACCTTATTTAGAAATAACGACAAAACAAGCGCAACTTGGTATCAATTATTATCAACCTGTGATGAAAATCAAACAGTCGCAAGCAGACGTTTCGATGCATCAGCCACCAGCTAAGCTTACCATTAGTCATGAAGCATCCCGGCTTTTTATTGATCAATCAGAGGCGCGAGCTGACCTGGATAATAAAGGGGCAGGCAGGCGAGTCGCAGAGGCGGCTGAACAGGCAAAGATGACGGCAATAACAGGGATCTCTAGGCGAGTCCGTGAAGGTGATGCGATGATGAAAATTGAGAACGGAGCAGGCGCCATCCCACAAATTGCGAAACAAAATAGTGAGCCCAACCAAAAGACACCAGGGATCGGCTATTTACCAAAAAACCATTTCCGGGTACAAATCGATTATGATCCAGGGAACGTCGATGTGAACGTAACCCCGCAAACGCCAGCCATTGATGTAAGTATCAATCGACCACAAATCGCTCATGAAAACTGGCAAGCACAAATTTATTTACAGCAAAAAGAAGCGATTAACTTTGAACTAAGAGATTTTCAAGTGGATCAGCTTATTTAAGGAAGTGTTACGATGAAAATTGAGACAAAATATCAAGGGACAGTGGAAGTGTCAGCAGAGCAACACCTTCATTTTCCGGTAGGCTTGCCAGGGTTTCCAGAAGAACAGCAATATGTGCTTCTTCCCTTTTTAGAAGAACTCCCTTATTTTATTTTACAATCAATCAATACGGCAGAGTTAGCGTTTGTCGTTGTCGACCCGTATGCCTTTTTTGCTGATTACGAATTTCAGCTCAATGAAGCATCGCAACATGCGCTGCAAATTGAACAACCGGAAGACGTAGCTACTTTTGTTATTCTCACATTGAAGGAACCGTTTAAGTCATCAACGGCGAATTTGCAAGGTCCATTGGTGATTAATATGAAAAAACGAATGGGGAAACAGCTTGTCTTAAATGATGCGCGCTACAAGACAAAGCATCCGTTATTCCAGCTGAAGGAGGAGGATGCCTCATGCTCGTACTAACCCGTCGCAAAAACGAATCGATTATCATTAATGAAAACATCGAAATCACGATCGTCGCTGTCGAAGGAGACCAAATCAAACTTGGCATCCAAGCACCAAAAGACATCGACATCTACAGAAAAGAAGTTTACCTACAAATTCAGACAGAAAACAACGAAGCCGCGCAAAACCCTGTTGATTTAATGGCACTATTGAAACATAATACTGAGAAATAAACCGGTTGGAGATATCGATTTATTTTTTTTTTATTTGTTTAATGATAAACAAACGAAACAAGAATACATGTTGAAGTAATGATAAGGGAAGTAATCGGAAGGCAATAGAGACAAGTAATTTCTTAATTATTAATTTAATTATAAAAAAGTATTAAACAAACTTTATAGCACTCCGATAATAAATAAGAATAAAGCGACAAGCTTTACTTCAATCCACAAGGACGTGGAAAAATACAACTCATGGAGGAATTCAAATGATTATCAACAATAATATTTCAGCATTAAACACGTATCGTCAATTAGGCGTAAACAACAATGCAAACGCTAAAGCGATGGAGAAATTATCTTCAGGTCTTCGTATTAACCGTGCAGGAGATGACGCAGCAGGTCTTGCAATCTCTGAAAAAATGCGCGCGCAAATCCGCGGTTTAGACCAAGCTAGCCGTAACTCTCAAGATGGTATCTCAATGATCCAAACTGCTGAAGGAGCGCTACAAGAATCACAAAACATTCTTCAACGTATGCGTGAACTTGCTACACAAGCAGCCAATGACTCAAACGTTGGATCTGACCGTGAAGAAATCCAAAAAGAAATCAACCAATTAACTTCAGAAATCAACCGTATCGGTAATACAACAGAATTCAATACACAAAAATTAATCGATGGTGGAAAAGATGGATCAGAAGCAGTAGCGGCTGTTGCTGGAACAACATCATTTGTTGCAGCTACTGGTGCTGACGGCAGTCTAACCATTGATGGTACTGACATTACTATTGATGCTGCTGATGATTTAGCTGCCATTGTAGGTAAAATTAATGGAGAAGCAGAATTAACTGCAAAATATACTGCTGAAATTGATCCTGATGATAATACAAAAATATTATTAACTCAAAAGGCTGGCCAAGAGTCTGCAACTGCAGCAACTGTAGTTGGTGGAACTGATGTTGTTAATACAGCTGGAGTAGAAGGAAAAGCTGCTGGAGCAGGTTCTAGCATTACATTCCAAATTGGTGCAAACGAAAACCAAAGCATGAGCATCAATATCTCTGATATGAGAGCATCTGCTTTAGGAATCACTACTAATGATACTACTGATGCTAAATTAGGTGTAACTGACGGAACAAGCTCAACAATCCAAGAATCTGCTCTAAGTGTATTAACTCACGAAGATGCAGCTGCAGCGGTTACTAAATTCCAAGAAGCAATTGATAAAGTATCTGCAGAGCGTTCTAAACTAGGTGCTAGCCAAAACCGCCTAGAGCACACAATCTCTAACTTAAACAACTCTTCCGAAAACCTTCAAGCAGCTGAATCACGTATTCGTGACGTAGATATGGCTAAAGAAGTTATGGAAATGACACGTACAAACATTCTTTCTCAAGCTTCTCAAGCGATGCTTGCGCAAGCAAATCAAAAACCACAAGCGGTTCTTCAATTATTAGGTTAATTCGTCGCTTATTGGTATTTTCATCTAAGAAGTCTCAGCTTTGTCTGGGGCTTCTTTTTGTCTTTTTAGGCAAAAAGACCTTATGTATAAGAAAAAGGTCGCTGTTTTTTCTCTAATAAAAACCGAACTTTAGATTGATAGAGAGCCTTATGGTTGTTTCCGATATAAAGAGAAAATAGGTGATTTCGGTAAGGGGCGAATAGGGATGAGAGTAGAGTCGAATATGAGAATGATGGTGGACTCGCCTTTTGTTATTCAGCAGAAAGAAAAAAGCCAACATGAAAGAAATTTTACAATAAAAGATAAAGCAAAGATGTCTGCTCCTGAAGTACAAAAAGACTTCTTGCAATCAAAGGTGGAGCAGGCAAATAGTCATTTGCAGACGCATTATACTTCGGTACAGTTCCAATTACATGAAAAGCTCGATCGCTATTATGTAGAAGTCGTTGATGCAGATACAAAAGAAGTCGTTCGTGAAATACCTCCGAAGGATTTCCTCGATATGATTGCAGAAATGACAGAATTTCAAGGACTGATGGTGGATCAAAAAGTCTAGAAGCTACTGGCTGATGCTAGTGGCTTTTTATTCGTGAACAGTGGCAATTAGTCAAATTTTTACTGTAAACGATAGGACTATAGTCGATATAATAAATAGATAGAGAGAAAAGGGGACGGATGGTCATGGCGAATTTTCGAATAGGTGGTTTAGCATCTGGTTTAGATACAGAATCCTTAATTAATGATTTAATGAGAGTACAGAGAGTGCCGATTGATAAATTGTCACAAAAGAAACAAACGCTCGAATGGCAGCGCGATTCATATAGAGATATTAACTTAAAACTAGCCTCATTCCGTGATATGACTTTAAATATGCGCTTGCAATCTTCATTTTTATCAAAAATTACGACTTCTTCTAATAGCAACAAAGTCACAGCAACGGCAGATTCGACAGCAGGGAACGGATCTTATACATTGTCTGCCGTGAGTAGATTGGCGACTTCTGCTACGAATGCGAGTGCGGGAAGAATAACTAGTACAGATGAAAAACTAGATACAACGAAAAGTCTATATAGCCAAAAGGACATTTTTGAAAATAGTTCATTTGATTGGAAGAGTACCGAACAAAGTATAAACGAAGAAATCACAGTAAAGAAAGCAGGAACCGAATTTTCATTACAAAAGCTTGGTAAGCATAATATAGAACAAATGGATAGTGTTACAGTTGGTACAGACAACTACCAAGTGGTGACGAGCCTAGATGACTTAGATGCTAGTCAAAAGCAAGTGTTTGTAGGTGAGAAAACAGGCAAAATGACTTTCAGCCAACAAATTCCCGCCGACAGTAAAATTGAAGTGGAATACAGTATGGTTCAAAAAGATACAATTTCTGTTGGCTCTGCAACAAAAGAAGTGCAACTTTCACAAATAGGGATCACAGAATTTGAGGATAGCATTACTTTTACATGGGACAAAAAAGATGCAGCTGGTAACATCATTAAAGACACGAATGGTGACCCAATAAAAGAAACGAAAACATTTACTGCTGGTACGGATATGAATAATCTAGCAGAAGATCAATTTTATTTAGATAAAGAAACAGGCAAAATCACTTTCGGCTCTGACCTACAAGCAGGTGCAAAAGCGGAAGTGAGTTATGACCACCAATACTTTGAATTCAGTATGTCTACATACAATGAAACAGGTGAAGTGAGCCAAACATTTACTTTCGATGCCCGTGATTCTTTAACGACAGTGATCGATAAAGTGAATAAATCGTCCTTAGGTGTCAATATGTTTTATGACCAACATTCTGATAAAGTAACGATTGCCCGAACGTCAACAGGTGATTTTAATCAAAGTGGCGATGGGAAAGAGATTTCTTTTAATGGTAGTCCGTTTTTAAATAATGTTCTAAAACTTGATAGCAATAATGAAAAAGGTGGAGAAAATGCGAAGTTTACTTTAAATGGTTTAGAAACGGAGAGAACCTCTAATACGTTTACAGTAAACGGTGTTTCTTTTACTTTGAAGGATACATTTGATGCTGTTAATGGCGATTCGCCTGTTACAATCTCAATCAATAACGACACCGATCAAGCCGTAGAAAAAATCAAAGAATTCGTAGAAAAATACAATGAATTAATAGATAATATACAAGGACAGTTATCTGAAGAAAAATATCGTGATTATGCACCGTTAACAAGTGAGCAACGTGAGGCGATGTCTGAGAAGGATATTGAGCTTTGGGAAGAAAAAGCGAAAAGCGGTTTACTTCGTTCAGATCAACAATTAAGTAGTTTACTAAGTAATATGCGGATGAACTTTTATACACCGCTAGAAGGTGCTACGAGTGAATATAACCAGCTGTCAGCTATTGGTATTACCACAACGAAAAATTATTTAGAAGGTGGTAAGCTTGAAATCAATGAAGATAAGCTGAAGGAAGCATTGGAAAATGATGCAGAAGGTGTATTTAATTTGTTTGCAGCAGATGGGGATACACTTGGTGAACAAGGTATTTCTAGACGATTGCGAGATACCGTTACACAATCAATCGATGCGCTTACCTTAAAAGCGGGTAATGGCATGAAGACAAATAGTCAATTTACTATTGGAAAAAATTTAGATGATATCAATAATCGTATAACTGAACTAGAATCGAAATTAGCAGATAAAGAGCAAAGGTATTGGTCACAATTTGCAGCGATGGAGACCCAAATGCAAAAAATGAATGAGCAAATGAATTATATGCTCACACAATTCGGT
Organism: Cytobacillus sp. FSL M8-0252; assembly: GCF_038007345.1. Taxonomy (NCBI): domain Bacteria; kingdom Bacillati; phylum Bacillota; class Bacilli; order Caryophanales; family Bacillaceae; genus Cytobacillus; species Cytobacillus sp. FSL M8-0252. Next base: position 4,140,049 of record NZ_JBBOWZ010000001.1, on the reverse strand, counting down.
TATAGCTCGCAATAAGGAGTGAAAAGATGACAACCAACCCGTACCAAAAATATCAACAAACTTCTATTAATACAGCCACACCGGCAGAACTAACGATGATGCTTTACAACGGTTGTTTGAAGTTTATTAGCATTGCCAAGCAAGCAATGGAGCAAGGTGAAGTTGCAAAGCGCAATGAAAATATGCAGAAGGCGCAAAACATCATACAAGAATTTATGGTGACACTCAATCAAGAGGTTGAAATATCTAGTGATCTGCTACGAATCTATGATTATGTGTTGAGAACCTTAGTTGACGCCAATACACGCAATGATCTAACAGCCTTAAAAGAAGCGGAATCAATGATTATGGATCTTCGTAATACATGGAAAGAAATGATGTTAGCGCAGAAAAAACCTCAAATGGTTAGCAGTGAACAATCATGACAGCGACAACTGATTTGATCGTTTGTACGCGTGAGTTATTGCTTCATTTAAACCAAGGCTTACCTGAACATGAACGAGAAGCTTACATAAAGAAGACGGATGATTTGCTTGATCAACGATTTATTTTAATGAGACAAGTTGATTTTCAGTCAACAGAAGCTCAGAAGATGAAAGACGTGCTATTGAAGCAGGATCGCGCCATTAAACAATTATTAGATCAGCACCAGCAAATCATTAAGGATGATATCAAAAGATTGAAGGTGCAGAAAGTAAAGAGTAAGCAATATGCGAATCCGTATGAAGCTGTTGGGATGAGCGACGGTGTTTTTTATGATAAACGAAATTAGGTGATGAAGTTGAAGGAGGAGCAGTATATTCTCCTAAGAGAGTATTGTTCTGTGTTAAATACACTAGAAGAAAGCTTTACCTATATTGTAGATAGCTTCACAGATTTAGATAAAGACGATGGTGATGCGCTTCTTTTTGAGGTTATTGATTCTTTTCCACAAATCAAAGCAGTGAACGAGCAATTACTGCATTTGTTTAAGGAAAACAGTGAAATGGTTCATATTATGCATGTGTTTGAAAAGGTGCAGGAACAAGCTGATCGACTGGAGCAAACCATCGGTAACGCGCCAGAAAAACAAGAAATATTACGTGAGCAATTTTTCCCTTTGTTTGCAGCTTGGCACCGAATGATAGACTATGAATTGCAACCTTATTTATTTTCTTAATTACGTTAAAAAGGTTTTAGCAGGACTTTTTACGGGTAACATAGAAATATAGAGTATAGTCTTATTTAAAGACTAGCTGATAAGGATTAGCTGAAGAAGGACAGGCTAAATCATCCTTATGACTCTTATAAAGAGAAGGAGGAGTTCACTTATGAATTTTAACATTCGGGGTGAAAACATTGAGGTAACTCCAGCAATCAGAGACTACGTCGAGAAGAAAATTATGAAGTTGGAAAGATATTTTACTGAAACTCCTAATGTAAATGTAAACGTAAACCTGAAAACCAATAATGATAAAACGTCAAAAGTTGAAGTAACGATTCCGATGACGAATCTTGTACTTCGAGCAGAAGAGGCTCATGCTGATATGTATGCAGCCATCGACTTAATCAACGACAAGTTGGAGAGACAGATTCGTAAACATAAAACGAAAGTCAATCGAAAATTCCGCGAAAAAGGCGGCATTAACGAATTATTCGCTACTTTTGAGGAGCCTGAAGAACACCCAGAAGAAGACAATGACTTAGAGGTCGTTCGCCAAAAGCATTTTGACCTTAAGCCAATGGACAGTGAAGAGGCCATTTTACAAATGAACATGCTCGGCCATAGCTTCTTCGTCTTCACCAACGCAGCCACAAGCTTAACAAACGTTGTATACAAACGAAAAGATGGGCGCTACGGACTCATCGAAGCGCAATAATATAAAAGGAAGCAGGTAGGTGCTATGGCACTGCCTGCTTTTTTCATGTGCGAAAGAAGTTTATACCACAGAAGATAAATACTAGCAGAACATTAATATATCTTCCCTACGTAAGTCGTGCAAGTATTCATATAGCTCCCATTATTAAGATACGTTCTCTAATTTGAGCTCGCCATTCTTTTAGTAGTTCTTTTGTTTGTTCGTATTCCTTTGCTTCAATGGATAGGTAAAGTGCTTCATTATAATGAGCACCAGAAAAAATCCGTTTTTCTGGGTAAAGCAAGTAACTGGCCATAGAACCAATGATGATTTTGTCCATATGCTGATCCATAATTTGAAGCATGATTTGGTTTTGTCCAGCAGCTATGATTTGTCTTATGAATTGTAATGAGTGAGTCGCATAAGAGAAATAACGATCGTTCTCTTTATCTAGTAGTTGTTGCTCTAAATGTTCATTTAAAAGTGATAAATTAAATGAATAAAGCGGATTTGTTTCTACCTTTTCAAGCGCATACATTTGATGGGTGAAAATGACTTCGAACATATCTAGTATCTCTTTAGATGATACTTCCTTCACCATCACACCTCTATTTTTTAAGGAGATCACTAACCCTTCTAGTTCAAGTTTAGCAATCGCATTAGAGATGGGTGTTCGACTCATAGCTAATTCCTCTGATAATTTATATATGGATAGTAGGCTTCCCGGTAGGTATTCGCAAGTAAGAATTTTCGTTCGAATGGTGTGATAAGCGGTATCTATTAAAGATTTTGTCATTGTCCTAATTCCTCTCTGTCTAAATTCATTAATTGAACATCCTATGATTATACAATTATAGCGATGATTTCCTAAGAATACATCTTGTAACCTTTGAATTTACACTAAATTTAAAAATTTCACCAAACTCATAAAATGATTCATGTTAGATTAACATCTTATTAACATGCTAGTTGTATACTTCAGTTGTATTTAAATAAAGGAGGACAACTGGATGCATGTTATAGATCAAAAAAAGCTTGGGACGCAACATTATTTTAAAGAAGATTTTTCTAAGAATGGTAAGAGACCTTGGTTTGGAGACATGTCCACTCACCTTGAAAATGATTTTTCGTTTGCAGTTGTTGGTGATCGCTGTGGGATTACAACACCAGGCATTTTTGAGAAAGGTTTGCAGGTGGTAAAAGGCCTTAATCCTGATTTTGTCCTTTCAGTAGGTGATTTCATTGAAGGTTATTGGGATCAAGAGGAAGCGGCCCATGGAGAGTGGGACTATATTGATCAGTTAATTAAAGAGGTAGACATCCCATTTTATTTAACAGTTGGTAACCATGACTATGGAAATGACACTATGGTTAAAGTTTGGCGTGAGCGAAAAGGTTTTGAGTATTACGCTTTTCGATTAAATGATTATTTATTTTTAGTGCTGAATACAGAGGAAAATCCTTTAGGTATGCCTGAATCTTTTGTAAAGAGTTTTAGGGATATTACCAATCAAGTAGTTGAAAATCCAGCAAAAGCTAGAGGGTACATTGAAGAATTCTTCGGACAAATGACTGAAGGGGCTTCGGAGGAAGATATTGAGAAGGGTAACTTACCTCATATTTCAGATGAGCAATTACAGTTTTTTGCTGAAGTGTTACATGAAAATAATGATGTGAAACATACTTTTGTATTTATGCATAAGCCAGCTTGGAAAACGAAGGATCCTAAGTTCAGCCAATTTGAGAATATGCTTGAATCAAGAATGTATACGATGTTTGCAGGACACCTTCATCAATTGGAAGTAACGAAAAAAAATAACAGAAATTATATTCAAATGGGTCGTACGGGTGCATGTTGGCACGGTGATAGTGTTGGATCGATCGATCATATTCTTTTTGTAACAGTAAAAAATGGCGAAGTTGGTTTTCAAGTTATCGAACTAGATGGTGTCAGTGATTTGGAAAAGTATGAGGTGAATCAATGACAACAACTGGACTTTATTCACAAACTGTTCCCCTAAAAGGGGCTCTGAATTTTCGTGATATGGGAGGGCTCGTTACCGTAGATGGTCGAAAAGTACGAAGAGGCATCTTATATAGAGCGGGAGATTTAAGTGGATTAACAACAGATGATATTGCTCAATTGTCTAAACAAAAGATTAAATATATATTTGACTATCGTAGAGAAGATGAAGCAAATGAAAAACCTGATCCGGAAATTGGTAGTGCCAAGCTTTTACGAGTACCGGTAATCGCTGAGGATAATATCGCCGAGCAAGTATCGAAAGTAAAGAAAAAAGAAGATGTATTCAAACACTATACTAAAGAAACATTTTTAACACTCTATTCTACTTTTCCGGTTCGAAATGCTTCTTACCAAGCTTTGATGAATTTATTAAAAGAACCAGAGAAAAACTTGCCGCTAATCCATCATTGTGCTGGAGGAAGAGATCGAACAGGTATAGGCGCTATGATTATTTTACTTACACTCGGTGTGCCATTTTCAACTGTGATGGAAGATTACCTTTATTCTAATGTTGCTTTAGCCACCTTTCATGAGCAAATGTTTCTGCAGGCAGAAGCAGCACTTGTGGAAGAGGAGTTCTTGCAATTAAAAGCAGCCTTTTTATTGCAAGAAGAATATTTACTTGCAACTAAATCTGCTATAGAAGAAATATACGGCGATTTTGACACTTATTTGTACCTAGAGTTTGGAATAACAAATGAAATAAGGAAAAAAATAAAAGATTTCTGCTTGCAAGAGTAATTTTCTAAAGGGGGAAATGAACATGGATAAATTAAGGTTTGCTCATTTATCAGATACACATATTCTAAGAGAATATAAAGGCAGTTTAATTGAAACATTAACAGGTGTTGACAATAATCCAACTGAAACGTTGAAAGGAATACTACAAGCAATCACACAAGATGAAAAAGCGCCAGATTTCATTTTAATTAGTGGGGACCTTGTTCACGAAGGGACAGTTGAAGATTATGCTTTCTTAGCTAAATTACTAGAAGATCATATCATAGATATTCCTTATTATTTAGCTTTAGGGAATCATGATGTGACAGAAGCTTACTGGGAAGGTATAGGCAACGTAAAAGGAGAGAAGCGGGACTTATTTTACGAAGCAATTATTCAAGGCTATCGCCTAATCGTACTAGATTCTAGCTATGATCATAGTGGAAAAGGTGTAGTGAGTGAGGAACAACTCCAATGGTTAAAGGAGACATTAGCTCAGCCTGCCCCTAATGGTTCGATTGTTGTTGTCCATCATCCATTGGAAGCTGGACATGTGGTCGATGGCCATAGCTTATCGAATTCAGCAGAGGTATTGGCTATTATAAAAAATACCGATGTCAAACTAGTTCTTAGTGGTCATACTCATCAGAATAAAGTAACTACCTATGAAAATATTCTATTATCTGCTGCGGGAGGAACTTCTTTTAGTATGGAAATTGGTCAAGAATTAGCTTCGTTTAATAATCGTACGGGCTATAGCATATGTACATTGGGCGAAAATGGTGCAAGTGTAGAACAAGTTAGGTACCCAGATAAGTTTGATACATTTTTATCAGTAGAATTGAAGCAGATGCTTCAGTATTCTTAAGTGAAGGGGGAGAGGTAAATGGTTAAATTAAAAAGTAAGAGGCTCTTTATTATGCTCATTCTATTGTTAGGTATCGCTTCAGTGTTAAGTGCTTGTAGCTCTTCTGACGCTTCAACCGTCTCACAGGAAATGGGAGAATTAGACCCAGAGAATCCTACAAAGATAACTTTTTATTCTTATAGTTTAGCTGCTCCAACAATGAAAGAGGGTATGGAACATCTAATTAATGAGTTCAATGAAACAATTGGAAAAGAAAAAGGGTGTCATTGTTGAAGGGGTTGCTGATGCCTCTTATCAACAGTTTAAGGCAGATATTGCGGCTGGAAAAGCGGTTGATATTGTTCAACATACTTTTTCAACATTAGATAATTCAAGAGAAACTCTCGGATTCCAAGCTTATGAAGATGTGTTTCCAGCAGAAGAATTAAACAATCATTTCAATGGCATTTCAGATAATGCATTGAGTTTAGGGAAAATTGATGGAAAGACATATGGGTTGGCATTTACATTTAGCACACCGATTGTTTTTATGAATGGAAAATTATTCGAAGAAGCAGGCTTAGATCCAACAAAGCCACCACAAACGTGGGATGAGATTAAGGAATATTCACTTAAAATAAATGAAGCGACAGGCAAAGATGGCTTTGCGTTAGCACCGGATAATGGTTGGACAACTGAAGGTGTGATATTAAGTAATGGAGGCAAAGTACTTTCTGATGATCGTAAGGAAGCGCAATTCGCAAATCAAGAAAGTATTGAAGCGATTGAAATGTGGAAGGATCTCTATCAAAACGGTGCCCATGCAGTTGGGAGTGATACGGAGTTACCCGAGCAATTTATGGCTGGTAATCTAGGAATGTACATTACTTCTACTGCATTGCATAGCGGATTTAAAAATGCTTCCGAAGCAGGTGGCTGGGAACTTTACGGCGCTGGTTTACCATCATTCGGAAACAATCCGTCTGTACCAGTGAACTCTGGAAGTGTTTTAGCTGTTAGACCAGATAATGATGTGAAAAAGGCAGCGGTGTGGGAGTTTATTAAATATGTTACTGGTAATGAAGGCTATACAATCATAACTTCTGAGGTAGGCTATTTACCGCTCAGAACAGAGTTAGCTGATGATCCCAATTATTTAAAAGGATTTATTGACGAAAATCCATTATATAAAATCAACTTGGAGCAATTGAAAAACATCCAACCAGCAGTAATTTGGCCAGCGGAATATGCAACTGAAATGTCCAATATATTTAGAGATGCGATTGTTCAATCGGTTTCAACGGATGCAGATGTAGAAAAAACTTTAAAAGCAGCAGAAGAAGAAATTAACCAATTAATACAATAGGTGTTCATGAGAGAAGGGAATCTTATGAGTGAGGTAAAAAGCATAATCGTATCAGAGCAAGGAAAAAAAGTGAACGGGCAGAAAAACAGACGTGTTGCTCGTTCACTTATAAAATGGAAACCTTATTTATTTTTACTACCTGCAATTCTTTTATTAGGGGTTTGGATGTATAAACCGTTACTATCTACTTTTGTTTTAGCCTTTCAAAAGTGGAGTATGGTCCCAGGCACAGAACCTATTGCAGTAGGGTTAGATAATTTTATTCGCTTGTTCCAAACTAAGGACTTCGTTCAATCTATTGAAAATACAGTTTTTTATACAGTGGGTATACTACCTTTCTCTATCATCATTCCAATGCTTTTAGCTGTAGCAACAAATGGGTTAAATGGCAGAGTGAAAAATGTGTATCGGGCAATGTTTTTCATCCCAATGATATTGGCACCAGTAACTGTAGGGGCAATCTGGAGATGGCTCTTTCATCCTGCCAATGGATTAGTCAATATTACATTACAAAAACTTGGAATCACCGATGCAAACATCTCTTTCTTTACTGATCCAGTCTATGCGAAATGGCTCATTCTTTTGATGACAGGATAGGGCTTGATTGGATTTAGTACGATTATTTTCTCTGCAGCATTGACCAATATTAACAGAGATTATTTCGAAGCAGCAGCTTTAGATGGTGCGACGAAATGGAAGCAATTAATGACGATCACTATTCCTTTATTGTCACCAACAATATTGTTTATGCTCACAATGAGTATTCTATTTTCTAGTCAATTTACCTTCGCTTATATTGATATTTTAACAGCAGGCGGTCCGTTCGGTACGTCAACGAATATTTATTATGAGATGTATAAATATGGATTCAGTAACTTAAATGCAGGATTAAGTTCAGCAGCCGCGACGTTATTTTTTATTGTATTTGCGATCATTGCTATCGGTTTAAATGTGTTAACGAAAAAATTTGCATTCTATGATAATTAAGGGAGTAAAAGTGATGAAACGGATAAAATCAGTAACGGTACTTCAGCATTTTCTATTAATAATGATGAGTATCATCGCTATTTTCCCACTATATTGGATGATTATCTCTTCATTTAAAAATGAATCTGAAATTTTCACAAGTTCTTTTATACCACAGGCACCAACATGGCAAAATTATCTATATGCATTCGCAGAAATGCCTATTATACAAATGTTATTTAACTCATTTGTAGTTGCTACTTTAATGACGATTTTGCAGTTGTCAACCAGTTTATTAGCGGGGTATGCATTAGTCCGATGGAGTTTTAAAGGGAAACTTTTAATTTTTACATTACTTAGCTTAACTTGGCTGATTCCTTTTCAAGCGGTAATGATTCCAAACTATGTGTTGATTAATCAAATAGGTTTAAATGAAAATCCATTAGGTATTGTCTTACCATTCGCTGCATCAACCTTTGCTATTTTATCAATCTATCAAAGTTTTAAGTCATTTCCTACAGCACTAATTGATGCGGCAAGGTTAGATGGAGAGTCTGACCTCGGTATTTTATTAAGAATTATCCTTCCAAATATTCGTTCGACCGTCATTTCATTGGGCATTATTCTTTTTATTAATGCTTGGAATGAGTATTTATGGCCAATGTTAGTGACGAAAGAAATGGAGAATGCACCCATTCAAATTGGATTGAAGTCTTTTGTCAATTCGGATGTGAATATGTGGGGATCACTGATGGCAGCTACAACTATCTCATGTATACCGATATTACTTATCTACTTATTTTTACAAAAACATATCGTTGACTCTTTTGTTCGATTTGGCATCAAATAAATAAGCTGGAGGCGTAAATTATGGGGAGTATTAAAGTTGAACAAATGAAGAAATCTTTCGGTCAAAAAGAAATACTAAAAGGAATCGATGTTGATATACCAGATGGATCCTTTGCCATTTTACTAGGTCCTTCAGGATGCGGTAAGTCAACGCTATTGCGTATGATTGCTGGTTTAGAAGAACCGACAAGTGGGTCTATTTTTATTAATGACCAAGATATTACCTATAGCGAGCCTAAAGACCGTGATATCGGCATGGTTTTTCAAAATTATGCATTGTATCCGCATATGACAGTATTTAAGAACATTGAATACGGATTAAAAATAAAAAAAATAGAGAAAAACAAACGTCTGATCATGGTAAATAAAGTGATTGAGATGGTGGAGTTAACAGAACACGCTAATAAGCGTCCAGGTGAGTTATCAGGGGGGCAAAGGCAAAGGGTGGCGTTAGCGAGGGCTATTGTTAAAAGGCCGCACGCGTTTCTAATGGACGAGCCTTTGTCCAACTTGGATGCAAAACTGAGGAATCAAATGAGACAAGAACTTATTGAATTACAAAAAGAATTACAAACTACCTTTCTTTATGTCACACATGACCAAATTGAAGCGATGTCAATGGGGTCATATATCATTATTATGAACAATGGTCATATCATGCAAAAAGGGACACCGAAGGAGATCTATACAAATCCAGCCAATCTATTCGTAGCACAATTTATCGGCTCACCCCCCACAAATATATTGTCTTATGGTGATTATTCCATCGGTATCCGACCAGAAAATATGAGTATGAAGGAAGATGACCTTAATGTGAATGCTGATTATGTATTAACAGGTGCCGTTGTTTCTACTGAACATTTAGGTGGAGAATCTATCTATTGTCTTACAACGGATTGGGGGAAAGTTTTTGTAAAAGGTGAGTCCACTTGGCAAACACCTACTAAAGAATCCCTAATCGCATTTTCAAAAGAAGATGTCTTGGTATTTGATAAGAGTGGGGAAAGAGTGAGAGATGTTAATTTGGTAGAAAATCTTTTAGCAGATATGAAGGTAAGTAATAATAGAAGAGAACCAGTAGTTTTATAACAGGTATGCGCAATTCCAGGTAGGAGATTGCGCTTTTTTAAGTTTTGTAGGGGCCACCGGGAATTATTCATTTGCCGAATCGAATTTTTTCTGGTGCTTCTTTTATTTGTGCCCCCACAGTAAAATTTCGACGTTTGTTGTATCGCTCACAACCTTTGCTAAATATCGCTTATTTTAGGATACATGATCAAAAAGCTGAATAAACAAAAGCCCCTTCTAAAGTAGAAGAAAGGGCTGATTTACATTAGTCTTGCGGAAGAGCTGAAACTTGCCACTCTACTCCATATTTATCAGTTACTTGTCCATATGATGGGCTCCAAAACGTTTCTTGTAGAGGCATTGTAACTTTCCCCTCTTTAGACAATTTCTCAAATATTTGTTTTGATGAATCCACTGAATCGATTTGAATGGCAATGGTTACTTGATTTCCAATCGTATAAGGAGCTCCAGGAAAATTATCGGAAAGCATCATAGTGGTATTGCCTACTTTAAATTGAGCATTCAATACACGGTCCTGTGCTTCACTTGGAAGTGGGTGATCCGGATCCTCTGGCATCTCTCCAAATGTTTGCAACGAAATAAGCTCTGCGTTAAAGACATCAACATAAAATTGCACTGCTTCTTTTCCATTTCCGTTTGTTACTACATAAGGGTTTACTGCTACAATCATTTTTAGCACCTCATCGTCTCATTTTTTTACCACAGAATATTTATTTGTATACCTTGTATCAAACTTTATTTCTATATTTCTACTAAAACAGATTTACACCTTCTATTTCGTAAAAAAAAGAGAAGCATTTAAGCTCTCTCTTAACTTCATACTTTAGATAATCCGAAAATAGTGTTAATAAGTACCCTCTACCATAGCCTTTATCTGCCTGGGAAAATCAACAGGCATAAGTTTCTTTAGATTCCCCTTCATAGGAGATTACGAAAGGAATATTCTTTCAAAAGTCACTTCGACTTCACTTCTTACCGACAGCCTTGAGTAAACAAGATTTTTGCTTCAATAGCTTACATTGATTCATTGTCTTAATTAAACGCAAAAAAAGCCCTCAACAAGAACAGAGGGCAATCCACATATAAGCATTTATTTCTTCACGGGTTTCTGGTTGTCATCCAAGAGCTTCGAGTACTTCAGTTTCAACCGGTCCGGTGCATATTTAACCATGCTTTGGAGGATAAAGGTTGTGAAGAGTACATCATCTGTGATACCGATGATATAAAGAAAGTCTGGAATGAGATCTATTGGAATGAGAATATAGGCAATCGATACGCCTACAGGAAGTAGTTTCTTCCATAAAGGAATATCTTTAGCTGCTAAGTATTCAAAGAAAAAAGGAATGAATCTCCAGAAGGTTAGGACAAACCCAACACGTTTAAAGAATTTCTTCATCTTCCTCTTCCTTTCCGAGTGTTGTCTGTTATTTCCCTCATCATACCTGTTGAGATGATTATTGACAATCTAAATGCTGTTTATGTTCATTACCCCTACTCTTTAGAAGATATCCTTTACTCTATCAGTTGAATTATACTGAATCATTCCATCTTTTCTAATTTTCTATTAAATGACCTTAGCCCTAGATTAATGTTAGTATAGAATAGCGATAATTTTGTAGGTTAGCCGGGGGCACTTATTGTGAGTCGGCTTTTAGTTGAGTTGGTATATCCGCGATCAACGAAAGTAGATAACTAATCATATATAATAGAACAAGCTGTTCCTAGGTGATGAGAGGAGAATGAAATATGCAAACAGCTGTGAAAATTAATCGAAATGACCCTTGTCCTTGTGGCAGTGGAAAAAAATACAAAAAATGCTGTGCGAAAAAGGAAACAATTACTATTACAGAACTCATTGATAATGAAGTGAGCGAGTTACAAAAAGAATTACGTATTTTTGCGTATCAAAGATATGGTAACGCCATTAGAAGTGAGTATCAACAACTAATGGAAAAATTGGAAGATACCGATAAAGATGACGCGGAATTTTTCGAATTTATGATGCCTTTCTGGTATATTCCATTTAAAACGGTTGAAGACGGTGAAACGATTCTTCATAAGTTTATTGAACATAAAGAATCAGCTGTCTTAAGACCAAGATTACAAGAAATTCTACAATCTTGGAAAGTGGCGATCCCGGTAGCTGGGAAAGTGATTGGACTTGATGATAGAGACCTACATTTTGTTGATACACTGACAAATGAATCGTATACAGTCGTATTAGATGAAGCAATGAATGATTTTTCTGAAGGTTGGTTTGCTTTCGGTGTATTATTCCCATATGAGGACAAATATACCGCTTTCCCTTGCTTATTCGAAGTATCAGAAGGAAAAGCAGCAGATTATGAAGGTTATCTAAAAGATGATTTTGCAGCGATCGGAAATAATCATGCTATCCAATATCTCGAAGATCATTTCTTGGAGCTCATGCATCGCCTTCCAGAGGCAGCAGCAAGTGTAGATATGGATGCTTATGAATGGCCAACCGAAGGGGCTAAACAAGTGGCAGAGCAATTTGAAAAAGATATGACTACAGCGGGAGAATCGCAATGGGTCATTAACTTCGGTGTAGGTGTGTGGGTAGAATACATTAAACAAACGAATAAACGTATTCAAAAAGCAGAAAATTATATTGCTGCACTACGTTATTTTGTTTATGAACAGTCAGGTGTCGAATCAAGTATGACACAAAAAGAGCTTGGGGAAAAATACGGGCTAACAGCTGGCCGCGTATCCACTTACTATAGGGATATTCAGAGCCAAGTAGCTGCATTTATTGACGATATTTTTAATAAAACGAAGCAAGATATTTAAATGGGAGAGAAGCTAGTAATGAATCTAGCTTCTTTCTTTATTATTTCGCCGCCCTATATGACAAAAATTACACCCTCACACCTGACAAAAGTTGTCTCTACCCATGCGAAGTGGTATCATTAATACCATATATCATTGTTTCAGGATGACACATTAAATAGACATCTCCAATAGATAAAGGAGCGTTTGTATGCTTGGGATTTTAAATAAGGTTTTTGATGTGAATAAACGTGAATTAAAACGCCTAACGAAAACGGCGGAACAAATAGAAGCATTAGCTTCGAAGATGGAAGCGCTGAGTGATGAACACTTAAAAGCGAAAACGGGTGAGTTCAAAGAGCGTCATCAAAAAGGTGAATCGCTTGATGATTTACTAGTAGAAGCATTTGCTGTGGTAAGAGAAGCGTCAAGACGTGTGTTTGGCTTATACCCTTATCCCGTACAGTTAATGGGTGGGGCAGCACTTCATGATGGCAATATATCTGAAATGAAAACCGGTGAAGGTAAAACTTTAACTTCGACGATGCCGGTTTATTTAAATGCGATTTCAGGAAAAGGTGTACATGTTGTAACAGTCAATGAATACTTAGTGACTCGTGATGCTACTGAAATGGGACAACTATATGATTTCCTTGGACTAACTGTTGGTTTGAACTTAAATGGTATGTCTAAAGAGGAAAAACAAGCAGCCTATGCAGCTGATATTACTTATAGTACAAACAATGAATTAGGTTTTGATTATTTACGAGACAATATGGTGCTTTATAAAGAGCAAAAAGTGCAACGGCCGTTAAATTTTGCAGTTATTGATGAGGTTGACTCGATTTTAATTGATGAAGCGCGTACACCATTAATTATTTCTGGATCCGCACAAAAATCAACGAAACTCTATTTACAAGCGAATGCCTTTGTTAGCCGCTTAAAGGTAGAGGAAGACTTTACTTATGATGAAAAAACAAAAGGTGTGCAATTAACGGAAGAAGGGATGACAAAGGCCGAGAAAGCTTTTGGCATTGAAAATTTGTTTGATGTTTCTCATGTTTCTTTGAATCACCATATTACGCAAGCGCTAAAGGCACACACAAGTATGCATAAAGATGTGGACTACGTTGTACAAGAAGGCGAAATTGTGATTGTCGACCAATTCACTGGCCGTCTCATGAAAGGTCGTCGTTATAGTGATGGTCTTCACCAATCAATTGAAGCGAAGGAAGGCTTAGAAATTCAGAATGAAAGTATGACCCTTGCTTCCATTACATTCCAGAACTACTTCCGTATGTATGAGAAATTATCAGGTATGACAGGTACAGCGAAAACAGAAGAAGAGGAATTCCGTAACATTTACAATATGAATGTTATTGCAATTCCGACAAACCGTCCTGTTGCACGTGATGATCGTTCTGATTTAATTTATGCAACGGTGGATGGAAAATATCGTGCTTTAGTGGAAGACATAGCAGAACGCCATAAAAATGGGCAACCAGTCCTTGTTGGTACAGTTGCCATTGAAACGTCTGAAATTATCTCAAAATACTTAACGAAAAAAGGGATTCCGCATAATGTCTTGAATGCGAAAAACCATGGTCGTGAAGCAGATATTATTTTAGATGCTGGTAAGTCTGGCGCCGTTACGATTGCTACAAATATGGCTGGTCGTGGTACTGATATCAAACTTGGTGAAGGTGTCAAAGAAGTTGGCGGCTTAGCTGTTATCGGTACAGAGCGACATGAAAGTCGTCGAATTGATAACCAGCTCCGTGGTCGTTCTGGTCGTCAAGGTGATCCTGGTGTCACCCAGTTCTATTTATCAATGGAAGATGAATTAATGCGTCGTTTTGGCTCGGATAATATGAAAAACATGATGTCGAAGCTCGGCATGGATGATTCGCAACCGATTCAAAGTAAAATGGTTTCACGTGCAGTTGAATCCGCCCAAAAACGTGTAGAAGGAAATAACTTCGACGCACGTAAACAATTGCTTTCATATGATGATGTTTTGCGTCAGCAACGTGAGATTATTTATACACAAAGAAATGAAGTGCTTGATTCAGAGAACTTAAGAGAAATTGTCGAGCGTATGGTTCATAGCGTCTTAACACGGAACGTCCACGCTTTTGCTTCACAAACAGAAGAAGATGGTGACGATGAATGGAACTATGAAGGATTAATTGATTACGTTAAAGGAAATCTTCTTCCAGAAGGAACGGTTACGGTGGAAGATATTCGCAGAAAAGAAGCGGATGAAGTAATCGATCATATTTGGGATAAAATCATTGCCTTCTATAATGAAAAAGAAGAAAAAATGCAAAGTGAACAAATGCGCGAATTCGAAAAAGTAATTATGCTTCGTGCTGTTGATACAAAATGGATTGATCATATTGATGCCATGGATCAACTTCGTCAAGGGATTCACCTGCGTGCGTATGGACAAATTGATCCACTGCGCGAATATCAAAAAGAAGGATTCCACATGTTTGAAATGATGATTGCTGCTATTGAAGAAGATGTAGCGAAATATGTGATGAAAGCAGAAATTCGTGACAATCTTCAACGTCAAGAAGTAGCAAAAGGCCAAGCTGTCAACCCGAAAGAAAGTGAAGACGGTAAACAGAAGAAGAAAAAGCCTGTTGTCAAACAAATGGATGTTGGTCGTAATGATCCATGTATTTGCGGCAGTGGAAAAAAATATAAAAACTGCTGTGGTGCAAAAGGTTAACAATATCTGAATAAGAGCCGGCAAAAACCTGTTTATAAGGGTCGCTGCCGGCTTTTTACACCAAGTGTTTCACTTTGCCGGGAGAAGTTATATAATATAAAGGTTAAAAATATGTGTAGAGGTGACCAAGATGGAATTAGCAGAGATTCGTCATGAGTTAGAGAAAACAGCTAAAATTTTAGCGGACTTTAGGGGGTCTCTTTGACTTAGAAAACAAAGAGGCACGTATTGCAGAACTTGATAACGAGATGCTTCATCCTAGTTTTTGGGATGATCAACAAGCCGCACAAGTAGTGATCAATGAGTCCAATGCATTAAAAGAACAAGTCAATGAGTTCAATGATTTAAATGAGACGTTCGAGAATCTCGAATTAACATATGAATTAGTAAAAGAAGAAGCAGATGCAGAGCTACAAGAAGAGCTTGAAACGGAGATCGTCGCTTTATCTAAGCGTTTAGCTGATTTTGAGCTGCAATTGCTTTTAAGTGAAGAATACGATAAAAATAACGCGATTTTAGAACTTCATCCAGGTGCTGGTGGTACAGAGTCTCAGGACTGGGGTTCGATGTTATTACGTATGTACACTCGTTGGGCAGAGAAAAAAGGATTTAAAGTAGAAACATTAGATTACCTGCCAGGTGACGAAGCGGGAATTAAGAGCGTAACATTGTCTATTAAAGGACATAATGCATACGGCTATTTAAAAGCGGAGAAAGGCGTTCATCGACTCGTACGTATTTCGCCATTTGATTCTTCTGGCCGTCGCCATACTTCCTTCGTATCTTGTGAAGTAATGCCAGAATTCAACGATGAAATTGAAATTGATATCCGGACAGAGGATTTGAAAATTGATACGTACCGTGCCAGTGGAGCAGGTGGACAGCATATCAATACAACGGATTCAGCGGTAAGGATTACGCACTTACCGACAAATGTCGTTGTTACATGCCAGTCAGAACGTTCCCAAATTAAAAACCGCGAACAAGCAATGAAAATGCTGAAAGCGAAACTTTACCAAAAGAAAATCGAAGAACAAGAGCAAGAATTACTAGAGATCCGTGGAGAACAAAAAGAAATTGGTTGGGGAAGCCAAATTCGTTCCTACGTCTTCCACCCATACTCTATGGTCAAAGACCACCGTACAAACACCGAATCAGGCAATGTACAAGGCGTCATGGACGGAGACCTAGACATCTTCATCAACGCTTACCTACGCTCTAAATTGAGCTTAGGTGAATAAGAAGGAAAGCAGCGTCCGCAATGGAGGACGTTGCTTTTCTTATATTGGTGATAGTTTTATGTTGGAAACGAGGTTTGGTAAGTGGGGCAGAAGTGAGGGGGGATGAACGCTATGTGAAGCGGGGTTTGTGAGTCACTTGGAAAGAAGAAGGGGAATGAGAATGAGAGCTTTGTAAAGTGGATTAGTGAGCCGCTCAGCAGGAAAATTGGGAAAGAGAGCTTCGCAAATTGGAATTGTGAGTCACTTAGCAGGAAAAATGGAAATGAGGGCTTCGCAAATTGGAACTGTGAGTCGCTCAGAAAGAAAACCGAAAATGAGAGCTTCACAACCTGGAACTGTGAGTCACTCAGAAAGAAAACCGAAGCTGAGAGCTTCGCAAACAGGAATAGCAAGTCACTCAGAAGAGAGAACTGAAGCTGAGAGCTTCGCAAACAGGAATAGCAAGTCACTCAGAAAGAGAACTGAAAATGAGAGCTTTGCAAACTGAATTAGTAAGTCACTCAGCAGGAAAATTGGAAATGAGAGCTTCACAAACTGGAATTGTGAGTCACTCAGAAAGAGAACCGAAAATGAGGACTTCACAAACTGGATTAGTAAGTCACTCAGAAAGAAAACCGAAAATGAGAGCTTCATAACCTGGAACTGTGAGTCACTCAGAAATAAAACCGAAGCTGAGAGCTTCACAAACAGGAATAGCAAGTCACTCAGCAAGAGAACCGAAAATGAGAGCTTCACAAACTGGAACTGTGAGTCACTCAGAAAGAAAAAGGAAGATGAGAGCTTCACAAACTGGAACTGTGAGTCACTCAGAAAGAAAAAGGAAGATGAGAGCTTCGCAAACTGGAATAGCAAGTCACTCAGAAAGAGAACCGAAAATGAGAGGTTCGCAAACAGAAATAGCAAGTCACTCAGCAAGAGAACCGAAAATGAGAGCTTCACAAACTGGATTAGTTAGTCACTCAGCAGGAAAATTGGAAATGAGAGCTTCACAAACTGGAATTGTGAGTCACTCAGAAAGAGAACCGAAAATGAGGACTTCACAAACTGGATTAGTAAGTCACTCAGAAAGAGAACCGAAAATGAGAGCTTCGCAAACAGGAATAGCAAGTCACTCAGAAAGAGAACTGAAAATGAGAGCTTCGCAAACTGGATTAGTAAGTCACTCAGCAGGAAAATTGGAAATGAGAGCTTCACAAACTGGAATTGTGAGTCACTCAGAAAGAGAACCGAAGCTGAGAGCTTCACAAACAGAAATAGCAAGTCACTCAGAAAGAGAACCGAAGCTGAGAGCTTCACAAACAGGAATAGCAAGTCACTCAGAAAGAGAACTGAAGCTGAGGGCTTCACAAACAGGAATAGTAAGTCACTCAGAAAGAGAACCGAAGCTGAGAGCTTCACAAACAGAAATAGCAAGTCACTCAAAATGAAAATCAGAAGTGGAAGCACAGCTACCGTATCCCTTGAAAGGTTTTCACATCTATGTTGAGGAAGAACAATTAGCGCATCCAGTCAAGAAGATTCCACAATGGAAAAAGGATTGAGTTTCTATACGAATTAGAATTATCCGGCTATTCATGGCTACAAAAAATCAAAAAATACAACTAGCTGAAACCAAGCAGCTCCCTTTAAAGTAAGCCTCTCCTTACACCCACCACATGTATCCCTAAAATAAATCTAAATAGAGAACGTATAGTCTTCCCGCATAATCCCATCCACCACAACTCATAATAAAATTTATATCTTTGTTTATTTACCCCTTTAACACAGTAGTTGAATGTCATTTACATAGGATAAAAGCCATGCTATACTCACTCTCTGAAAAGACAAAGGTGATGAAAAGATTGAATTGTGTGCATTTACTCGTAATTGAGACGATTTCTTATTGCCTCGTGTCCTTTAGCAAATGAACATCATATAAGACTTGGCACTAAGGAGGCATTTTACGTAAATGAATACTCAAAAAGTAAATAAAAAGAAACGAAAGACAGGATCAGGGAACTCAAAGCTAGTTGAATACGTATTCGTATTGATTGGATCGGCACTTGTCGCTATCAGTTTTAACTTATTCTTACTACCAAATGAAGTGGCCTCAGGGGGAGTAAGCGGGATTAGTACAATATTGAAGGCAATTACAGGATGGGAGCCAGCTTATGTGCAGTGGGCACTAAACATTCCCCTATTTATTGCTGGCGTCATATTATTAGGTGGATCATTCGGTATTAAAACATTAGTAGGAACCATATTCCTTCCTTTCGTCGTTTTCTTAACAAAAGACTTGGAGCCTTGGACTATGGATCCGTTACTTGCCTCTTTGTTCGGTTGTATTGGTGTCGGTTTGGGTCTAGGTATTACTTTCCGCGGGAAGGCATCTACAGGTGGGACTGACTTAGCAGCTCAGATTATTCATAAATATACCGGATTATCTCTCGGTGTATGTGTGGCACTTATTGATGGATTGATTGTGATAGCAGCTGCTGTAGTGTTTGATATTGAAAAAGGTTTATATGCATTAATTGGCCTATATGTAACGAGTAAAACCATTGATATAGTTCAGGTTGGCCTTGGTAGGAAAAAAATGGCGCTTATTATTACTAACCGTCAAGATGAAGTTCGTGATGGAATTTTGAATAAAATTGATAGAGGTGTGACAAAACTATCAGCATACGGTGGATATACAGATCATGAACGTCCTGTTTTAATGTGTGTGGTTGATCAGACAGAGTTCACGAAATTGAAACAACTGGTTCAATCAATTGACCCATCTGCTTTTATCATTGTTAGCGATGCTTCAGAGGTACTTGGAGAGGGTTTTAAACGGGCGTAATATTGGTATAATTTCACTGTAATCTGTAAATTTTCCTATAAAGGGAGGTAAATGTAATGAAGAAAAAGCTTTTATCAATTCTTTTCGGCTCAGCTCTTGTTTTTTCACTCGCTGCATGTGGTGGCAATGATGAGGCAGGTGAAGACACTGCAACAGATGATAATACGAGTGGTGAAGAGTCAACAGCAGATGCGGGAGATGCACAAAAACTGTATGACAATAACTGTATGAGTTGTCATGGTGGCGATCTTTCAGGGGGCGCTGGACCTGCGCTAGATAAAATCGGTGCTAACTACTCTGCTGATGAAATTCACGATATTATTATCAACGGTAAAGGTGCAATGCCTGGCGGACTCTTGAATGAAGAAGAAGCAAATACAGTTGCTGAATGGCTTGCAGCTAAAAAGTAATAAAAGAGAAAAATCGCGCTCACTCACAGCGCGTTTTTTCTTTGGGAAAAATAAAGAAAAATCGACAAATGTGTCATTACCTTAGGGTGAAAAACGTCACTAGCATATCCAGTCAACAATAGAGCTGCTTACATAATATTAAACGGAAAATTGCGACAAAAGAAAGGTCTAATTATCTAATATTGGAAAATAATTCTATTATAATTCCTCAAAAGTAGACATATTTACCTATAATATTACTGTGTTGAAAAGAAAATGTAATAATTTTATGCGTTATTTTGACAATATATGATGTTATAATGGGTGAAGTAAACGTAAGAAATGTTGTTTGATCCCTCGAGTCAATGGTTTTTAGAAGAAGATGTCAGTTTATGTCGATTAAATGCATCTTTATCATTCACACACCGCAATTGCCCCGCCTAAGGAAAAGAAACCCACTTTAACTGATGATTATTTTATAAAAAATAATTGGGTTAGGCTTGCGCAATTTTTACTAAAAATAAACTCCGGATATAAGGTGATCTACATGTTAGAAATGAAAAATGTATATAAAAAATATAAAAATGGTGTTACTGCAACAAATGGCATTGACGTGAAGATCGACCAAGGTGAGTTTGTCTATATCGTTGGTCCAAGTGGTGCAGGTAAATCTACATTTATAAAAATGATGTATCGAGAAGAAAAGCCAACAAGCGGTACAATCACTTTAAATGGAATAGATATGGGTTCATTAAAGAACAGTAAAGTTCCACTCATTAGGCGTAATATCGGAGTTGTCTTCCAGGACTTTAAGTTGCTACCGAAGTTGAATGTATATGAAAATGTAGCGTATACACTTGAAGTTATTGAAGAGAATCCGAAAAATATAAAGAAAAAAGTAATGGATACATTAGATTTAGTTGGTTTGAAGCATAAGGTGCGCATGTTTCCAGATGAGCTTTCAGGTGGAGAGCAACAGCGTGTTTCCATCGCACGATCGATTGTCAATCAGCCTAAGTTGGTTATTGCCGATGAACCAACAGGAAACTTAGACCCTGATACATCTTGGGAAATCATGAATATCTTTGAGGAAATCAACACGAGAGGTACAACGGTTATCATGGCTACCCACAACAAAACGATCGTTAATACGATTAAGCATCGTGTCATAGCGATTGAGAGTGGCAGAATTGTCCGTGATGAGCAAAGAGGTGATTACGGATATGAAATCTAATACTTTTTTAAGGCATATAAGAGAAAGTTTCAAAAGCTTAGGTCGTAACGGTTGGATGACATTTGCTTCTGCAAGTGCCGTCACGGTTACATTGATTCTTGTTGGTGTATTCTTTGCCATTATGATGAACCTTAACCATATGGCTAGCAGTATTGAAAGTGATGTTGAGATTCGAGTTTATATTGACCGAACCGCAACAGAAGAAGATGCCACAGCATTAGAAGAGAAGATAGCTGCACTGCCGAAAGTTGATTCTGTGACATTCTCTGGGAAAGATGAAGAACTAGATAGTTTAATTAGTAGCTTAGGTGAAGAGGGAGAAGCGTTTAAGCTTTTCCAACAGGACAACCCATTAAATGATGTTTACGTTGTGCAAGCAAAAACACCAAGTGATACGATTCCATTAGCTGAGGAAATCGATGAAATGGAATTCACTGCTAACGTGAATTATGGACAAGGAACGGTTGAGAATTTATTTTCTACCATTAACTTTGGCCGTAATATAGGCATTATTTTAATTGTTGGTTTATTATTTACTGCTATGTTCTTAATCTCAAACACGATTAAAATCACTATCGTTTCAAGACGTCACGAAATTGAGATTATGAGATTAGTTGGGGCAACAAATTCCTTTATACGCTGGCCATTCTTTTTAGAAGGGTTATGGCTAGGGTTACTCGGTTCGATTATTCCTGTCGCCGCTGTAGGTACAGCTTATTATTACTTTTATGATTACGTATCGCCAAAACTTCAAGGACATTTTATTCAACTGTTAGAGGTAACACCATTTGTTTATCAAGTAGGTGCGATTCTCATACTATTAGGCGCAATTATTGGCGTTTGGGGAAGTTTAATGTCTGTTCGTAAGTTTTTGAAAATATAAGGATGCTTGAGCTGAGTTGGCATGAGATGCTGACTTCAGCTCTTTATACATATTTGCCACGGGGAGAAACATACGAGAGGGGAAAATGAAATTGAAGAAAAAGATGGTTACATTATCTTTAGCCGCAATGATGAGTGTTGGAACGGTTACGGCAACATTGCCAACGAATGCTTTTGCCGATAAGCTTGGTGATTTAGAAAGTCAAAGTGAAGAACTTAAGAAAGAGCAATCTAATATTGATTCGCAGATTGATAAGTCTCAAAAAGAGATTGAAAGATTAGTAGGCGAACAAGAGGATGCTAAGACTGCTGTAGAAAGACTAACGAAAGAAATCTCAGATGCAGAAGCGCAAATAGATGAGAAAAACAAAGAAATTGAAGCAAAGAAAGCAGAAATTAAAAAGCTTGAACAAGAAATAGAAGATTTAAAAGAACGTATTAAACAAAGAAATGAACTTTTAAAAGACCGAGCACGTTCGATGCAAGAATCAGGTGGAACAGTTAATTACATAGACGTATTACTTGGCGCACAAAGTTTCAGTGATTTTATTGGACGAGTTGGTGCAGTAGCAACAATTGTTGAAGCTGACCAAGAGATTGTAAGACAGCAAGAAGAAGATAAGAAATCACTAGAACAAAAACAAGCAAAAGTAAAAGAAGATTTAGCTTCGCTTGAAGGTATGCGTAAAGAATTAGAAAAAATGAAAGCAAATCTTGATAACCAGAAAAAAGAGAAGGCTAATCTTATTACAATCTTAAAAGAAGAAGAGGACCATCATCACGCTGAAAAAATAAGTGGTGAAGAAGAAAAAGAATTATTAGCTGCACAAGAGAAAGCTGTTGCAAAAGCAATACAGGCAGAAAAAGATCGTCAAGCTGAAGCAGCACGAAAAGCTGAAGAAGCGAGACAAGCCGAACTCGCAAGACAGGCGGAAGCAAAAAAAGCAGCTGAAGCAGCCAAAACAGCAAAACAAAATGCAGGTACAACTAGCAGTTCCGGCAACAGTGGTTCCGATAGTTCTTCAGAATCTAGTGGTGGACAAGAACAAGTACAAACACCACCTCCGTCAAGTGGAGATTGGATTCGTCCTTCAGCAGGTGTATTAACTTCAGGTTTAGGACAAAGATGGGGCTCTTATCATGCTGGAATTGATTTAGCAGCTGCAGGAACAGTGCCTATTTATGCGGCAGCTGATGGTGTGGTCATTCAATCTTACCATTCATCTAGCTATGGTGAAGTCGTATTTATTGCACATTCTATTAATGGACAAACGTATACAACGGTTTATGCACATATGAGAAGTGGCTCAAGATCTGTAAGTAATGGCCAAACGGTTTCACAAGGTCAACAAATTGGTTTAATGGGTAACACAGGACAATCGACAGGACAACATTTACACTTTGAATTGCATAAAGGTGGTTGGAACCAATCGAAATCCAACGCAATTAACCCAGTTGGAATTGTACCATTGTAAGAGAGGAGCTTTTAAAGCTTCTCTTTTTTCTTTTACCCATCGTACGATATATAAAACAATTTTAGCATAAAAACGGCCCTTTTGATACCTCAACTGAGGTGAAAAAGAGTCATTTTTCACTTTTTTGGATATTAAAAGACTTGTGTTGCCTTTTTTAAGAACAGGTGGGATATAACAGAGCTCTCTTCGCTTACTTTGGGGTTAAACAATTTCACAATCATAACTCGTCCTATTCATTCATATATTGATGAAAGAGCCACAGTTGCTTAAAGAAGGGACGGCGGTTAAGTGGGCAAAAAGAAAGTAGTCATATTAATGGTCATATCATTACTTGTGGGCGCGATAGGTTCCTATGCAGGCTTTCAATTAAAGTTAAATATATCGCAAACAAAACAGCTAGAAGAAATGGGAGGTAGTCAACAGCTTGCATCTGATTTGGAGAAAATGAACGCGGCTTATCAGCTCATTTACAAAAATTATGTTGAAGAAGTTGATGCACATAAGTTAACAGAAGGCGCGATTCAAGGGATGCTTACCACGTTAAATGATGATTATTCCGTTTATATGGATGAAAGTACAGCAAAACAATTTAGTGAAACACTCGATTCTTCATTTGAAGGAATTGGAGCCGAGGTTAGTTTAGTAGATGGTAAGATCATTATTGTATCTCCAGTAAAAAATTCACCAGCAGAGCAAGCTGGTTTGAAACCAAATGACCAAATCATCAAGATTGATGATGAGAGTGTTGAAGGCTTTAATTTATTGCAAGCGACCTTAAAGATAAAAGGAAAAAAAGGGACAAAAGTCAAATTGACCATTATGAGAGAAGGTTTGCAAAACCCGTTAGAAATAGAAATTGTTCGGGCAGAAATACCTCATATTACAGTCAATTCTGAAGTTATAATGCACGACAATGATAAAGTTGGCTATGTTGAGATTACTTCTTTTGCAACAGATACAGCTAAGGAATTTAAGATTGCTCTCAAGGACCTAGAAGAACAGGGAATGGACAGTTTGTTAATTGATGTACGAAATAACCCTGGTGGACTATTAAAAGTAGTTGACGAAATATTGGAAGAGTTGGTTACGAAGGATAAACCATATGTGCAGATAGAACAAAGAAACGGTGAAAGAATGATGAATTTCTCTCCTTTAGAAGAGAAGAAATCGTATCCTATCGGCGTTCTTATTGATAAGGGTAGTGCATCTGCCTCAGAAATATTAGCAGCAGCCCTCAAGGAAGCAGGTGATTATCCGTTAATTGGTACACAAACATTTGGTAAAGGAACAGTTCAACAACCTGTTCCAATGGGGGATGGCAGTAATATTAAATTGACCTTATATAAATGGCTTACACCTGACGGAAATTGGATTCATAAAAAAGGTGTCGCACCTACTTATGAAGTAAAACAATCTGAACTGTATGAGACTCACCCGATCCAAGTGGAGAAAACGTTAAAAACGGACATGAATAATGATCAAGTGAAGAATGCGCAATTCATATTAAAAAGCTTAGGTTATGCACCTGGTCGAGAGGATGGCTATTATAGTGCTGCAACTGCAACAGCAGTTAGAGCGTTTCAACATGCGGCCGGACTAACAGCAAACGGACAAATTGATGAAAAAACAGCCGAATCTCTTGAGAAAGAAGTCATTAAGCAAAGAAATAACCAGGACAATGATATGCAATTACAAACAGGCTTGCGTATTATGGCAAACCAATAGTGTTTACTCTATATATCAAAGCCGGACAAACTCAATGTTTGTTCGGCTTTTTAATGTGAGGTTGATGAAAAGGCTCCGGAATAAATGGTAAAATAGGGGAAATGTAGCAAATATAGAAGTGCCTGTATATGGTGGATGAACGAAAGCGAAAATCATCGCTTTTTGGGAATTGCGAATTACTCAAATATAAAAAGGTAATAGCGTTAGCGTGTCTTCAAGTTAAAAAACAGAAACGAGAAACAGCTCGGAAACTGCGCGATAGAAGAAACCCTTCTCCCATACGAAAGTAAATTCTAGCGGAAAGAGATTTTCTCTCACTATTTGTCTATATTTTGAATATCGGACACCTATTCCTTGTCATCACTTCTATTATAAGAAAATGTATTTACAAGTAGGAAGAAGACAATGGGTTGGCTATGTTTTTAAAGGGATATTTGGTAGAATATAGTCAGATTAGTAGATTAGATTAATGGTAGAGGTTGGTGGGAAGCTTGGCTGAGGCTTGGGCAATAGAGTTATTCAAGGGGTTAGGAAGGTTATTTCTAAACCCGGTCTTTTATTTAGTATTTCTAGCAGCTGCTTATTACGGTATACAAAGAGTCAACAGGGAAAGACAGCATTTCTTAGTCCGTGCTGAAAATGCCTATTTTGAGCTGAAGCAATTATTGCCTTTAGGGTTCATTCTTGGTGTTTCTCTTTCCCTTATTACCGTACTAGCTGGTTTAACTGTTCCTATTGAGTTACTTGTTTTTGCAACTGTTGCAACAATTATCTTGATGCTGACTCCAAAAGCAAGATGGGCGACACCGGCTTATACGGTAAGTATTGGTTTTATTCTTACCTTCTTTGCATTAGAACAGAACTGGCCACTGCCTGCCTTCATCTCATCACAAGTGGAAGGCGTAGAGTACCTACTGCCAGCTGCCGCAATGATCATTGCCTTGCTTGTGATTGCTGAAGGAATAATGATCACCATCAATGGTCCAAAAGGGACGTCTCCAAGACTAATGAAGAGTCGCCGTGGTCAGGTTGTGGGTATGCATGAAGCAAAAAGAATGTGGCTTTTACCACTGTTTTTACTAATACCTGGTGACGCCATTAGTTTGGACTCAACATGGTGGCCATTATTTTCAATTGGAGATCAATCTTATGCTTTAGTAGCTGTTCCTTTCGCTATTGGTTTTCAACAACAAATCCAAAGCAAATTTCCGGCTGTAGCCGTCGCAGCTTATGGAAAAAAAGTAATCTTCTTTGGTGCATTGCTGCTCATTATTGCCAGTGGCGCATTTGTTTATCCAATTGTAAGCTTAGCGATACCAGTACTAGCAATAGTAGGGAGAGAGTGGTTAAATTATCGCCAACGATCTGTAGATGCAAAGGCGGCGTTTTACTTTGCTAAAAAGAATGATGGTTTAATGATTATTGGTGTTGTTCCTCATTCACCAGCAGACAAAATGGGATTAAAAGTAGGAGAAACTGTTCTTAAAGTGAATGGTTTGCAAGTGAATGACGAAAAGGGATTTTATCAAGCATTGCAAAAAAATGCAGCTCATTGCAAACTTGAAGTCATTGACACCAATAATGAAAACCGATTTGTGCAAAGGGCACTTTATAAAACAGATCATCATGAATTAGGTATTCTCTTTATTAAAGAGGAATTTAAGAAAAGTCACCAAGCAGTTTAATATTTTTACCGGTTGTCTCTATGGGGCAATCGGTTTTTTTATTCAATAGATTGTGAAAAGAACATGTCCTTGATTCATTCTATTTATATTCCTAATTTGAGGAAATTAATATAAAATATAACAAAATTCAGATAACTTGTGTTAAGTTAATCAAAAGGAGGTATTTCATTGACCCATTCGATTTTAATTAAAAATATGTCTTTTCAGTATCATTCAATGGATAAAAGGATTTTTAGTGATGTGAATGTAAGTATTGATGAGCACTGGAAGCTTGCGCTGCTAGGGCGTAATGGTCGCGGAAAAACGACATTTATGAACATTTTAACAAATAAACTTCAATATAGAGGGACATTCAAACGCCACTGACATTTAAATATTTCCCTGCCTTTCCACTACAAGAGGAGAATTTAACAGTATTAGAGTTATTGCTTAAAGAAAACCCTAATGTTGACCGGTGGAGAATTGATTATGAATTATCACTCATCGGATTACCACCTCATATTAGTCAAAGAAAGTTCCATCAATTAAGTGGTGGGGAACAAGTGAGAGTGTTACTTGTAGAGCTATTCTTAAATGAGGATGCTTTTCCTTTAATTGATGAACCGACAAATAATCTTGATAAAGAGGGACGTAACATGATTGGGAATTATTTGAGAATGAAAGAAGGGTTTATTGTAATTAGTCATGATGAATCCTTTTTAAACCAATTCGTCGATCATGTGTTAGCAATTGAAAAGCAGTCGCTCACCTTAATTAAGGGAAATGTGGATGTGTGGCGAAGAGAGGAAGAGAATGCGGATCAGCTTGCGGAATCTAGAAATAGTAAGTTAAAGTCAGAAATCAAACGGTTAAATGAAGTATCTGGTAAGGTAAACCAATGGGGAATGAAGCGAGAAAACAGCACAAAGGATGCGTCGGAAAGACGTTTAGCCGCGAAACAAATGAAAAGGGCGAAGGCAATAAAAAAACGCACAGAAGCGATGGTTTCTGAAAAAGAAGGACTTATCGATAATCGGGAGAGGGTCTCACAATTGAAAATGCTTGTGAAACAACCTGAAAAGCAAGTTTTATACTTCCGTGATTTTTCGATATTAAGAGACGGAACCCCCTTATTCCAACCAATTTCCATCGATATGTATCCTAATGATCGCTTATTTATTGAAGGGAGTAATGGTGTCGGGAAGTCAACACTACTCCAATTTATATTAGGGGTAAAGTATTTAGAGACAGTAGGGGAGTATCGCATTCATTTACCGCGAAAGATATCCATTTTAAATCAAAAAAGTGAGCAAGATGTAGATTATGCTTCTTATTTACAACAATTGACTATAAAAGAAGAAAAACAAGCTTTTTGGCATTTGCTGTATCAGTTAGGCATAGATAGACACAGTTTCACTGATACATCTAGTCAGCATTGGAGTGCTGGCGAGCAGAAGAAAGTATTTTTAGCTCATGCTTTATTAGGGGAAAATAATTTATTTATATGGGATGAAGTCACCAATTACTTAGACATATTTGTCATTCAGCAATTAGTTGAGACGATTAAGGTGTATCAGCCGACGATGATTGCAGTTGATCATAATGAATCTTACATAAATGCAATTGCAACAAAGACGATATCATTAATTCCCTACGAATAGAGGTTCTTGCATCATGTTATAGGGAATATATTATCAAGAGAAGAAGCGGATAGGAAAAAAACAATGCAGTTATTGCTATTTATCTATCGACAGCGAATCGTTTATATCGTATGTATTAATAGAAGTTAGCAATATTTCTTTTTATTCAAACGGAATATGTTTGTTGTCTAGGCCAGTCGGGGTGAAGAAAAATGTCTCTGTTTTCACAAGGTAAAAACCGGATCTTAAAATGTAGAGAAAGTCATTTGAAAATGATGCACCAGCAATATGAGTAGGCGTCCTTTACCTATTGAAAACTTTGCTAGAAGATAAGGATGCTACCTATTCTAAAAGCAGTAAAACGACTTAGTTATTTAGTTTTTTCTACCTATATTAGAAGAGCAAGTGCACTAGAATGAAAACTATGGTTAGAAATTAAAAAAAAGTTGAAAATGGGATTGACATTAGTTTGAATTCGAGATATTATTATCTCATATTCAAGATAATTAAATTAAAGATAAAAAGTGAGGCGATGAAAATGGTTCATAAGAAGACATTAGATTCATTCGCTTGCTTAATGCAAACCAACAGATACATGCAAGATCAGATGAAAGACTGGTTACACAAATATAAGCTCACCTTTACAGAGTATTCCGTACTCCAAGTGCTGCATCAAAAGGGGAGACAATCTGTCCAGCAAATTAGTAAAAGCGTTTGGTTAACGAGCGGCAGTATGACTTATGTGATTGACCGGTTGCAAGAAAAGGGCTATTTATCTAGAAGTGATTGCAAAGAGGATCGCCGGGTTGTTTTTGTAACTATAACAAATGCGGGGAAGGAATTAATGGATCTAATCAGTCCATACTTATTAGAACAGATTTCAACCTTATTTCAACAAACAACAGAAGAAGAACAACAATTATTAATTCATATTCTTCATAAAATAACACAAAATAAACTAACTCACACCTAATATCTCAATTTCGAGATACTTGAAGGTTAGGGACATGGAAGGATGTTCAAAATGGAAAAACAAACGATGGGAATTCATCACATTACAGCTATTGTCGGCCATCCACAGGAAAATGTTGATTTTTATGCTGGTATTTTAGGTTTACGTCTTGTTAAAAAAACAGTTAACTTTGATGACCCAGGAACGTATCATCTTTATTTCGGTGATGAGGGAGGTAAACCAGGTACAATTATTACTTTCTTCCCATGGGCAGATGCGTACCCTGGCATCATTGGTGATGGGCAAGTGGGAATTACTGCATATGCTGTTCCATCTGGCGCCCTACCATTTTGGGAGGAACGCTTAACGAGTAAAGGCATTTCTTTTGAAAAACAAGTACGTTTTGGCGAACAAGTACTAAGCTTCGATGATCCACATGGCTTACATTTAGAGCTAGTTGAAAGAGAAGCTGGGGACGAGAATACTTGGACATTTAATGGGATAACTCCGGATGTGGCGATTAAAGGTTTCGCCGGGGCTGTTCTTTATTCTAGCAATGGTGGAAAAACAGGTGAGCTAATTGAAACAATGGGTTTAACCAAAGTGGCTGAAGAAGGAGTATTCGTCAGATATCAATCAAAAAGCGACATAGGTAATATTGTCGATGTAAAGATAACAAGCTCTGGAAAAGGAAGAATGGGTGTAGGAACTGTCCACCACATTGCATGGCGCGCAGCAGATGATGCTGACCAATTAGATTGGAAGAAATATATTGAAAGCTTTGGTTATGGTGTCACACCCGTGCAAGACAGAAATTATTTTAATGCGATTTACTTCAGAGAATACGGCGACATTCTTTTTGAAATTGCTACTGATCCGCCAGGTTTTGCTCATGATGAAAGTCAGGAAACGATGGGAACAGAATTAATGCTTCCTGAGCAATATGAAAAATACCGTGGACAATTACAGAGAAGGTTAATTCCGATTGATGTGAGGGAAGTGTAATTGCAAAAGGAGGAGTTACGCAATGGTAAGTATTGATCCGAACGCGCAAACCGAGAGGGAGAATTACAAATTATTGATCGGAAGTATTATCCCGAGGCCGATTGCCTTCGTCACTTCACAATCAAACACTGGTGTGATGAATGGTGCACCATTTAGTTTCTTTAATATCGTGTCTTCTAATCCGCCAATGATTGCTGTTTCAGTAGCAAGAAGAGCGGGTGAGATGAAAGATACTGCTAAAAATGTGTGTGATACGAAGGAGTTTGTCGTTCATATTGTTGATGAGTCAAATGTTACGCAAATTAATGAAACAGCGGCTACTGTCTCACCAAATGTGGATGAATTAAAGCTCAGTGGATTAGAGACAATTTCAAGTACAGTTGTCAATGTACCAGGAATCGTGAAAGCGAAAGTGAGGATGGAATGTCAGCTTGCTCATCATATTGAACTTGAAGGGAATGCTGATCTTCTTATCGGTAAAGTTGTCTACTTCCATTTCGATAATGAAATTTATGAAGCGGGCAAAATCAACGCTGAGAATTTAGGGGCAATCAGTCGCTTGGCTGGAAATGATTATGCGAAAGTAGGAGAAGTATTTACAATGGTTCGACCGAAATAATGGAGGGGATTTACATGAAACATATTTTTGAAAAGGGTAGTGACACATCAAAACCAACCCTATTATTACTTCATGGTACAGGGGGAAATGAGCTAGACCTTCTACCGTTAGCTGGCAAAATAGATGAAAGTGCATCAGTCCTAAGCGTTCGAGGTAATGTGCTTGAAAATGGAATGCCGCGCTTTTTTAGAAGGTTAGCAGAAGGGGTCTTTGATGAGGAGGATTTAATCTTTCGTACGAAAGAGCTTTATCAATTTTTAGATGAAGCAGCTGACAAATATGGTTTTGACCGCCATAATATCGTCGCTTTAGGATATTCAAATGGTGCTAATATTGCGGCCAGTATGATGTTCCATTATAAAGATGCTGTGAAAGCAGCAATCTTACACCATCCAATGGTACCAAGAAGAGGTATAGAATTGCCTGATTTAACAGGACAAAAGGTGTTCATTGGAGCAGGGACAAATGATCCGATTTGTTCACCCGAAGAATCTGAAGAGTTAAAGAGATTATTAGAAAAAGCGGGAGCCGATGTTCATCTTCA
Organism: Cytobacillus sp. FSL M8-0252; assembly: GCF_038007345.1. Lineage (NCBI taxonomy): Bacteria > Bacillati > Bacillota > Bacilli > Caryophanales > Bacillaceae > Cytobacillus > Cytobacillus sp. FSL M8-0252. Next base: position 4,108,624 of record NZ_JBBOWZ010000001.1, on the reverse strand, counting down.
TTGGGAACATATGGGACATCAGCTTTCATTCAAAGAAGTTGAAGAAGCAGCAAAATGGTTTAAAGCCAGCATCTAAGAAATGGGGAGAAACAATATGGGCTTTTTAAATAAATTATTCAATAAAAATAATCCACATCCTAAGGAGGAAATGAAAATGGAAAAATTAAATATCGGTATTATTTTAGGAAGTACAAGAGAAGGTCGTGTAAGTCCACAAGTAGGTCAATGGGTGAAAGAAATAGCTGATGCACGTGGGGATGCAAATTATGAAATTATTGATATTGCTGACTTTCATCTTCCGTTCCTTGGTACAACAGATGGCACAGAGCCTGGTATTGCAGCATGGGGAGATAAATTAGATAGTATGGATGGGTTTGTGTTTATCGTACAGGAATACAACCATAGTATTAGTGGTGCTTTGAAAAATGCGATCGACTTTGCTCGCGATCAATGGGCGAATAAAGCAGCAGGTATTGTCAGTTATGGATCTACTGGTGGTGCCCGTGCGGCAGAACATCTACGTGGCATTTTAGGCGAGCTACAAGTCGCAGATGTACGCACACATCCAACACTTTCCCTTTTTACTGATTTCGTAAATGGTAATGAATTTAAGCCTCAGGACTTGCACCAAGCAAATATGAAAATGATGCTTGATCAAGTGCTAGCATGGAGCGGTGCATTAAAAACATTAAGATAAGTTTAATGTATAGAGCTGAAAGGAATAGAAACAATATAGATGTATGTGAGATATCAAGGAGGATTCTATTCAAATGAGTATTAAATTAGCAGTCATTTATTATAGTTCAACAGGTACCAACTACCAAATGGCACAGTGGGCAGAACAAGGGGCAAAAGAAGCCGGCGCTGAAGTGAAGTTGTTAAAGATTCCTGAAACAGCACCTGAAGCAGCCATCGATTCCAATCCTGCATGGCGTGCCAATGCTGATGCTACGAAAGATGTACCAGAAGTTACACTTGCTGACCTTGAATGGGCAGACGCGATTGTTTTTAGTTTCCCAACTCGTTTTGGTAACATTGCTTCACAAGTGCAGGCTTTTATTGATACTGCTGGGGGCCTTTGGGCACAAGGCAAACTTGCGAACAAAGTAGTGAGTGCAATGAGCTCTGCTTCTAATCCTCACGGAGGTCAAGAAGCAACCCTTCTTTCATTTTATACAACTATGTTCCATTGGGGCGCGATTGTTGCCGCACCCGGCTTCACTGACCCAAGCATATTTGCTGGTGGCGGAAATCCTTACGGCGCAAGTTCAACTCAAGGACAAGATGGTAAAATCGTTGAAGATAATGAAGCAGCAGTTAAACATCAAGCCAAACGTACGGCAACTGTTGCTGAATGGATTCAAAAAGGCCAAGAATAATCATGCTTTAAAAAGGTATTTTAGGGAGACTCCTAAGATACCTTTTTTTAACTTGGGGATATAAGTGAAATTTTCTATCTAGTTGCCATGTCGTTGTGTGAATGGATAAAAGGATTTCCTTAACACATGGCTGATTATATAAATATCTGTTGGTTAAAATAACCAAAAGGAAATATTTGTCGAAAAAAATTCACGGAAAATATCCTTATGAGGCGACATTTTGTGGTGGAATGCATTACAATAATACATACAAATAAATCCTAGTGGTTTTACTTTTTTGGAAAAAGGGAACTACGAATGAAAATGTAGTCTATAGAGAAAAATTTATTTTTTGGGAAAAGGTGAGAATGTGAACAAGAAGAAATTCCAGTACTGGTCTCTTCAAATTCTAATTATTGTATCCGTCATTTTTGTAGCTTCAAAAATTTCTTTTTTATTTGAACCGATTGGAATCTTTTTTTCCACGTTGTTCTTCCCTATTATTATCTCGGGGTTCTTATTCTTCATTTTAAATCCATTTGTGCATTTAATTGAAAAAGCAAAAATTCCTAAGATATTATCGATCATATTACTATTTGCAATTGTTGCTGGATTGCTGGTGCTTGTCGTTAGTATTTTTGTACCAAAAATTTCAGCCCAATTGGCAGGGTTATTAAATGAACTACCTACCTATGTTAAACAAACAGAACAGTTCTTTAACAACTTCTCGCAATCTGAGGGTTATCGCTGGTTAATGAATCAAGATTATGTAACACAAGAAGAAATAATGGGTTATTTAGTTGATTATGCTAATCAACTTCCACAAAGGATTACGAATGGTCTCAGCGATTTAGTTGGATTAGTTGCAAATATAGCCATTACGATTATTACTGTACCATTCCTTTTATTCTTTATGTTAAAAGACGGGGAGAAGTTCCCACCTGCACTAGGGAAATTTGTTCCCAAAAGTTATCGTGCTGAAGCAATTGATACATTAAAAGAAACAGGTAAAACTCTTTCTTCCTATATTCAAGGTCAGATTACGGTCGCATTATTCGTCGGGACAGCGTCTTTTATCGGTTTCTTAATTATTGACCTACCATACGCAATTGTTTTGGCATTAATTATTTCAGTAACGAATATTATTCCTTATGTTGGACCATTTATTGGTGGTGCACCGGCGGTTATAGTTGGGCTATTTGAATCACCTACGATGGCGATTTTAGCAATAATAGTCATCGTCGCCGCACAACAATTAGAAGGTAATTTAATTTCACCATTAATTTTAGGGAAAACATTAAATACTCATCCAGCAACAATCATTATTATCTTATTGGTAGCAGGAAACTTAGCTGGTATATTAGGCATGTTACTTGCTGTACCAACATACGCCGTTGGGAAAACCATTGTATTAAGCGGTGTTCAATTTATAAAAGCAAGGAAAATGGCAAAAGAGATGGAAGCAGAAAAAGGTCCGCATCCAGCAGATATATAAATAAGTAGAACCCCATCAAAGTGAGATGGGGTTCTACTTTTCTTAGGGAAAAGCGTTTAGTTTTTAAGTTTTTAATAAAAAGAAAGGTTAACTAATTAGAATGAGAAATATGAGCTGACGTGTGTGTTGTTGATTAATAAGAAGGGTTTTAGTGGGTAGGTGTAATTGACTTGTATAACTCCTTGATTCAATCATTGTATGTGTTCAATTAAACCTGTTTATCTATTCAAATTTACTAGATGCCCCCAACTATGGACTAATTCTATAACTCATTTATGTAGAAGGAAATTTCATTTAGCTAACCCAAATCCAAATACTAAATACACCTATTGGGAATAGAAAAAAGACAGGGATAAGCCATTTTCGATATTTATAACTAAAAGTATAATCTCCTTTTTTACGGTCAAAGGTGTTTTTAGAGAAGAGTATCCTGTAGGTGAAAAAGACGTAACTGACAACGAAAAGCAGTAGAAATGTAATGAGAAAGAGCCATTTCATATCAACGAAGCCCAAGTTTGTGACACGAAGTATTTCTGCTATAACAAAAAGCCCCGAAAGGCATACAGCACCAACAATTTTAATGACGAAGTCTTTTTCATATGCTTTTTCCTCGTCATTACTGTTTATATAATCTTTAATGGTTTTTAGGGCATAAATAAAAACGGCTAGCCACGCAAATGCAAAAATAAAACCAAACAAAAAATCACCTCGTCTATTTCGCCATATAACAAAAGACGATTTTATATAGAATAAAGTTTCAAAATAAATGAAAAGTTAATTTGTACCTTCATACCCGTTTATTTTAATCCTAACCTTCTTTTCATCTCTTTGTCGAATGGATATCGAATATTTGTTCGCTTTTTTGTGGTTTAGATAAGAGGATTTGTGGTAGAATGAGGATATAGAAAATCGGAATGCAATAATGATTAGACACGCTTTACTTTTTACATAGAGGAGGTTTCTGATTTGGATCAAACATTTGAGTTAGTTTCAAAATATTCCCCACAAGGTGATCAACCTGCAGCTATTAAAGAGCTTGTAAATGGGATTCAAGAGGGGAAAAAGCATCAGACATTACTAGGTGCAACTGGAACCGGGAAAACGTTCACTGTTTCTAACGTCATTAAAGAAGTGAACAAACCAACGTTAGTAATTGCTCATAATAAGACGTTAGCAGGTCAATTATATAGTGAATTTAAAGAGTTCTTTCCCAATAATGCGGTAGAGTATTTTGTTAGTTACTATGACTACTATCAACCAGAAGCATATGTACCATCCACTGACACATTTATTGAGAAAGATGCGAGTATTAATGATGAAATAGATAAGCTCCGCCATTCAGCTACCTCCTCATTATTTGAAAGAAATGATGTTATCATCATCGCCAGTGTTTCTTGCATCTATGGTTTGGGATCTCCTGAAGAATATAGAGAGCTTGTCTTAAGTTTAAGGACGGGAATGGAAATAGAGCGAAATCAATTATTAAGGAAGCTAGTCGACATACAATATGAGCGCAATGATATGAACTTTATACGTGGGACATTTCGTGTACGCGGTGATGTCGTAGAGATATTCCCTGCTTCGAGAGACGAGCACTGTTTACGTGTGGAGTTTTTTGGAGATGAAATAGATCGGATTCGTGAAGTCGATGCTTTGACCGGTGAAATTTTAGGTGATCGTGATCATGTAGCCATTTTCCCGGCATCTCACTTCGTTACCAGAGAAGAGAAAATGCGTGTAGCCATCGAAAATATTGAAAAAGAATTAGAAGAAAGGCTGGCTACCTTACATGAAGAAGGCCATTTATTACAGGCACAACGCCTAGAACAAAGAACGCGATATGATCTAGAAATGATGAGAGAGATGGGTTTTTGTTCAGGGATTGAAAACTACTCCCGTCATTTAACTCTTCGTCCAGCTGGTTCGACTCCTTATACTTTACTTGATTACTTCCCAAAGGACTTCTTACTTGTTATTGATGAATCTCATGTGACATTGCCGCAAATAAGAGGGATGTATAATGGTGACCAAGCCCGTAAGAATGTATTAGTAGAACATGGTTTTCGTCTTCCTTCTGCAATGGATAACCGTCCTCTTACTTTTTCTGAGTTTGAAGATCATATTAGCCAGATTGTTTATGTTTCTGCGACTCCAGGTCCGTATGAATTAGAACAAACACCTGAAATGATTGAACAAATCATTAGACCTACTGGATTGTTAGATCCTATTATTGATGTCCGACCGATAGAGGGACAGATTGATGATTTAATTGGTGAAATTAATGATAGAATTGAGAAAAATGAACGTGTACTCATTACCACTTTAACGAAAAAAATGTCTGAGGATTTAACGGATTATTTAAAGGAAATTGGTATGAAGGTTCAATACCTACATTCCGAAGTGAAAACCCTTGAGAGAATCGAGATTATTAGGGAGCTTCGTATGGGTACCTATGATGTGTTAATAGGTATTAATTTGTTGCGAGAAGGGCTTGATATTCCAGAAGTTTCACTCGTAGCGATTCTTGATGCCGACAAAGAAGGATTTTTACGTTCAGAACGTTCACTTATCCAAACGATTGGGCGTGCTGCTCGTAATGCAAATGGTCAAGTTATAATGTATGCTGACCGAATGACAGACTCCATGACAAAAGCTATAAGTGAAACAAAACGCCGCCGTAGCATTCAAGAAGATTACAACACAGAACACGGTATCACGCCACAGACGATACAAAAAGAAATTCGTGATGTGATTAGAGCGACACAAGCAGCGGAAACGCCAGAGGAGTATAATAGTGCTGATAAATTAAGTCAATTAAATAAAAAAGAACGTCAAAAATTAATAGCAGATATGGAGAAAGAGATGAAGACTGCAGCAAAGGATTTAAATTTCGAACGAGCGGCAGAGCTTCGTGATCTTATTCTTGAACTGAAGGCGGAAGGATGATGAACGGAAATGGCAATGGAGAAATTGATTGTTAAAGGTGCAAGGGCACATAATTTAAAAAATGTCGATGTAACAATCCCAAGGGATAAGCTTGTTGTCTTAACGGGATTATCAGGATCGGGAAAATCGTCCTTAGCGTTTGATACGATTTATGCAGAAGGACAGCGCCGTTATGTTGAATCCCTCTCTGCCTATGCAAGACAGTTCTTAGGACAAATGGATAAGCCGGATGTGGATACGATTGAAGGTTTATCTCCTGCGATTTCTATAGACCAGAAAACAACTAGTAAAAACCCTCGTTCAACGGTAGGAACTGTAACAGAAATCTATGATTATTTGCGTCTATTATTTGCGAGAGTAGGACACCCAACCTGCCCTAATCATAATATAGAAATTTCTTCTCAAACTGTTGAACAAATGGTAGATCGTATTATGGAATATCCGGAAAGAACAAGATTGCAAGTACTGGGACCTGTTGTTTCTGGTAGAAAAGGAACACATGTAAAGGTATTAGAAGAGGTAAAGAAACAAGGGTTTGTTCGTGTTCGGGTTGATGGTGATATGCTCGATTTAGGAGAAGAAATCGAGCTTGAGAAAAATAAAAAACATTCTATTGAAGTGGTTATTGACAGAATTGTTGTGAAGGAAGGCGTGGAGGCCAGATTAGCTGACTCGCTCGAAACAGCACTGAAAATGGGAGAAGGAAAAGTCATAGTTGATGTGATTGGAGAAGAGGAATTATTATTCAGTGAAAATCATGCATGTCCTATTTGTGGTTTTTCAATTGGAGAACTTGAACCGAGAATGTTCTCTTTTAATAGTCCTTTCGGTGCCTGTCCCGATTGTGATGGCTTAGGTGTAAAGTTAGAAGTAGATCCGGATTTAGTCATCCCTAATAAAGATCTCACATTGAAGCAGCATGCGATTGCACCTTGGGAACCGAATAGCTCACAATACTACCCGCAGCTTTTGGAAGCAGTATGTACGCACTATGGCATTGATATGGATATCCCCGTATCAGCTATTCCAGATGAACAAATAGATAAAATCCTTTATGGTTCTGGTAAGGAAAAAATATATTTTAAATATGAAAATGATTATGGCCAAGTGCGTGAATCACATATTGTCTTTGAAGGTGTGATGAATAATATCAAGAGAAGATATAAGGAGACAAGCTCTGATTATATTCGTGAACAGATGGAGAAGTACATGGGGGAACATAAATGTCCTACGTGTAAAGGCTACCGTCTTAAGAAAGAAAGCTTAGCAGTCTTGATTGATGGTCATCATGTTGGGAAGCTTACAGATTTATCTGTTGAAGAAGCTTATGACTTTTTTGGGCAATTACACTTAACAGAAAAAGAAATGAAAATTGCTAATTTGATCATGAGAGAAATTAAAGAACGTCTTGGATTTCTTATTAATGTTGGCTTGGATTATTTAACGCTGAGCCGGGCTGCTGGAACTCTCTCAGGTGGGGAAGCCCAACGAATTCGTTTAGCCACCCAAATTGGTTCACGGTTGACTGGAGTGTTGTATATTCTTGATGAACCTTCTATTGGATTGCATCAAAGGGATAATGACCGATTAATCGAAACGTTAAAGAACATGCGTGATATCGGTAATACGTTAATTGTGGTAGAGCATGATGAAGATACGATGCTTGCAGCGGATTATTTAATTGATGTGGGTCCAGGTGCAGGGGTGCATGGTGGTGAAATTGTTTCCAAAGGTACACCAGAAGAAGTAATGAAAGATGATTACTCTTTAACCGGTCAATATTTATCAGGGAAAAGATTTATCCCACTGCCGATAGAAAGAAGAAAAGGTGACGGTCGTTTTATTGAGATTAAAGGGGCTAAAGAGAATAACTTGAAGAATGTGAACGTCAAGTTCCCTCTTGGTACTTTCACGGCTGTGACTGGTGTCTCAGGCTCAGGGAAGAGTACGTTAATCAATGAGATTCTCCATAAAAGCTTAGCGCAAAAACTACATCGAGCGAAAAGTAAGCCGGGTGCACATAAGGAAGTGAAAGGAATTGATCAATTAGACAAAGTCATAGATATTGATCAATCGCCTATCGGAAGAACGCCACGTTCTAATCCGGCTACCTATACAGGAGTATTCGATGACATTCGTGATGTGTATGCTTCTACAAATGAAGCAAAAGTTAGGGGCTATAAGAAGGGGCGCTTTAGTTTTAACGTCAAAGGTGGCCGTTGTGAGGCCTGTCGTGGAGATGGGATTATTAAAATCGAAATGCATTTTCTTCCTGATGTATATGTGCCATGTGAAGTCTGCCATGGAAAACGTTATAATCGCGAGACGTTAGAAGTAAAATATAAAGGGAAGAGTATTGCAGAAATCTTAGAAATGACAGTGGAAGATGCACTTACCTTCTTTGAAAATATTCCTAAAATTCGTCGTAAGTTGCAAACCATCTATGATGTTGGATTGAGTTATGTCAAATTGGGCCAACCAGCGACAACCTTATCAGGTGGAGAAGCACAAAGGGTAAAACTGGCTTCTGAACTACATCGTCGTTCTAATGGTAAATCATTTTATATATTAGATGAACCAACAACGGGCTTGCATGTGGATGATATCGCTCGTTTACTTAATGTCTTGCAGCGTCTTGTTGAAAATGGGGATACTGTGCTCGTGATAGAACATAATCTAGATGTAATTAAAGCTGCTGACCATTTAATTGATTTAGGTCCTGAAGGTGGACTTAAGGGGGGGACAATCCTAGCTACAGGTACCCCTGAAGTGATTGCAGAAACAGCCGAGTCTTATACAGGAAAATATTTAAAACCGATTCTTGAACGTGATCGCAAAAGAATGAAAGAGAAAATTGAGCATAAAGAAGCAAGTGTAACGAATGCTTAATGGTTTTAATAGAAAATACCACGGGTCTATCGGCTCGTGGTATTTCCTATTAAAAAAGATAAAGATTTGTAACTCTATAGCAAAAGGGATGTAACTATCCTTCGTTATAATCATAGTATTATAAGGGGAGAGGGTGACTATACGATTATGGAAGATTATTTAGCTAAATCATTAGAGGAATGGAAAGAAGATATCTCTGAAGTGCTTAGTCAAATTAATGAGGAATATGATCAAATTAAGCTTGAGCTAAAACTTTACTCCTATAAATATGGAATAACTAAACAAGTCATTCAATCTACTGTCAACGATGAGATTATTGAAAGTATAAGAGAACGTTATCACAGACCGTTTGAAGAGAAGTATAATGATTTGAAAGAGCATGCAAAAGATTTGGAAGAAAAAAGAAAAGTATTTCAAATGTTCGTTAACAAGATTGATGAGGTTAAGCGTAAGGAATCTCCTCGCACAACTGACTTGGCGGCCTATCAATAAATTTTTCAAGGTACATAGCTTAAGCAGGTCCTAGGTCATAAATATCCAGGACCTGTTTGGGTTTTACTAAAATTTAATTAGCAACGATTTACCTTCTTTACTCTTCATTTTCCCCTATACCACAGAAAACGAACCTTCAAATCTAGACCTCATGACATAAATCCCAGTCAGACTTGAGACTGTTTTTTTTATTTAAGTGAAACTTTTGCCCCTGACTATCGTACAATTGAGTAAAGAAAAATTGAAGTATAAGCCTAATTTTCGCTGATTAAGGGTAAAAATGAAATATAACCAACTTTCATTTTTCAATACTAATCATGCTGGAGATTGTCCTAAGCATACTTATTAGATATTGATACTTATTTAGCCTAAGATAAAAAGGATAATAGGGCATAGACAAAATGAACCTTATGGAGGGAATAGAATGAAGGAAGAAAGAAAACGCATTTTAAAAATGGTGGAGGATGGAAAACTATCTGTTGAAGAAGCTTTAACTTTATTAGAGAAATTAGAAAAAGCCGAAGATACGGCTGAGCAAAAGCAAGAAGAAATTATTAAAGAATTATCTACAGCAGTAAAATTTGAAGAAGAGAAAAAAGAAGAGCCTTTTAATTATAAATTTAATTCAGCAAAAGATAAGATCATTGATTTTGTCGACTCTGCATTTAAAAAGATTAAAGATGTCGATTTAGACTTTAACTTCGGACAGTCACATAGTATATCCCATATTTTCCATCAATCTGACGGTACCTTTAATGAAATTGAAGTAGATGTCGCAAACGGAGCTATCAAAGTTGTACCGTGGTCACAGACTGATGTAAGAGCAGAGTGTGAAGTAAAAGTGTATCGTGCGGAGTCTCAAGATGAGGCTCGGAAAAAATTCTTGGAGGATGCTGTATTTACCGTTGTAGATGATAAACTGAAGTTCTCTACTCAACAAAAATGGATAAAGTTAGATGCGGTACTATATGTACCTGAGAAGGAATATAATAAATTAAAACTTCGTACCTTTAATGGACCGATTGAAAGTGAAAAGCTAAAAGCGAAAACCTTTAAGGCAAAAACGGCAAACGGTAAAATTACAGCAAAGCAATTACAAAGTAAACATGCAGAGTTAGAAACCGTTCATGGAAAAATTCATGTTGAAAACGGTACGGTTGATATACTTGAAGCAGAGACGATAAACGGTGCTGTACATGTAGATGGAGATTATGAGAGAGTGAATGCACATTCTTTTAATGGGAATGTAGCTTGTGCTGTTGGGGGTTCCCGTTGTGAATCGATTGAAGCAAAAGCAACAACTGGCAATGTAGAAGTAACGCTTCCCCCATTTGCAGAAGTAAGTGGTGAACTAAAAACGAATTTAGGAAGTTTTGATATTCATATTGAGGGAATTGAGATATTAGAGGAAAAGAGTGATGTTATTCAGAAGGTGCTTCGTTTCCGCTCTATTAAAGATCCTCAAGGTGGTTTAAGGTTAAATGCAGATACAAAAACAGGGTCTGTCACAGTAAAAAAATCTAGCTCAGTTTTCTAATGGAAAGGTGTCATATGTATGAAATGGTTAATTGGTATTGTTATTAATGCCATATTATTTATTGCTTTATCTGGCTTTATAGGAGATTCTTTTTATTTATCAGGCTTCGGGTCTGCCTTGTTAGCTAGTTTTATCCTATCCATTCTTAATATAATTGTTAGACCGATATTGATTTTATTGACATTACCAATTACGGTCATTTCGTTAGGGTTATTTTTATTCGTTATCAATGCAGTAACCTTAATGATTACGAGTGGATTAATGGGAGATACTTTTGAGATTGCCGGTTTTGGCACAGCTATTCTGGTGGCAATTATTATGTCTGTAGCAAATTTAATTATACAAAAGGTTCTCTGGGATTAAGTAAAAACACACCGCCTTTTTTAAATGGGTGGTGTGTTTTTGCTTTTAGTTGCAATTGAAAACTCCTTAGCAAATGAATGTAATATTTGAATTAAGCGGAGACTCATGTTATCAGGGCTGACATCATAACCATTTTCAATCCAGTTGACGAGTAGTCCTGCTGTCCCATGGGCCATATAGAGTTTATGGACCGAGTAGTTAATATCTAGTTGATTAATCGCTGATAAGATAAAGCTCTCTTCCAATACTTCATAAATCGCTTTAGGTAGATCTCGATGCAATCCTGGGATGGTATCGTTTTTTAATAAAAGATTGAAATAAGCTTGCTCAGAGTATATGAAGTGTGTTAGTTCGAATGATTTTGGATCCATCTCGGTAATACTAATGGCTTTGCCTTTTTCATATTTATTCATGCTTTTTTCTTTTACTTGTTCGAACATTTCTCTTTGCAATTCATCCGTTAGACCTTGCTTATCTTGAAAATGAAGATAAAAAGTCGTGCGATTATAATCGGCTCGTTTAATAATATCCGTCACTGTTACATGGCTATAGCCTTTTTCATGAATAAGGTCAATGAAAGCTTTTTTGAAAGAGGATTTCGTCCGCTCACTTTGCTTAGAGATACTACTTTTATACTCAACCAATGTATTTTTCCTCCTAAAATAAACACATTATAGTAATGTGTAGATTCTATCGACAAATTCAAAAGAATTACTGATTGTTGCTAATTATGAATCCGTTTACACTAAAAGAGAAGTTGTGAAAATAGTACCACAACGCATATGAAAGGGATAGTTTTATATGAATCGTTTTGAAGATAAAGTCGTTATCATTACAGGTGGGGGATCTGGACTTGGTAGAGCGGCAGCAAAACAAGTAGCAGTAGAAGGCGGTAAACTTGTTTTAGTAGATTTAAATGCAAAAGGCTTAGAGGAAAGTAAACAAGAAATACTTACAGCAGCACCTCAAGCAGAGATAGAAACAATCGAAGCGAACGTAGCGAATGAAGAAGATGTAAAAAAATACGTGGCGTTTGCTGTTGAGAAATTTGGTAAAATCGATGGCTTCTTTAATAATGCAGGCATCGAAGGGAAACAAAACTTAACAGAAGACTTCGGTATCGAAGAATTCCAACGTGTAGTTGATATTAACTTAAACGGTGTATTTTACGGTATGAAGCATGTGTTAAAAGTGATGAAAGAACAAGGTCATGGTTCAATTGTTAATACCGCTTCCGTTGGTGGAATCCGTGGAGTTGGTAATCAATCAGGGTATGCTGCAAGTAAACATGGTGTAGTAGGCTTAACAAGAAACTCTGGAATCGAATATGGCCAATTTGGTGTAAGTATTAAAGCAATCGCTCCTGGTGCGATTATGACGCCGATGGTTGAAGGATCATTGAAACAAATGGGCGGAGACAATTGGGAAGAAGCAGGAAAAGAATTTGTTAGCGTCAATCCAATGAAACGCTTTGGTAAACCAGAAGAAGTCGGCTACCTAGTAGCATTCTTACTATCAAACCAAGCAGACTTCATTAATGCAACGGTTGTACCGATCGATGGTGGACAATCTTATAAATATTAATAATGATGAATGAAGCAGGGAGATGAGACATCTTCCTGCTTTTTTGAGCTTAAAATCTAATAACACCTTCGTTTCAAGCAAAAACCACGTCGACTACCAAAGAGCCTATAAATCACCGTACAATATAGAATAGTCTTTGAATCCCAGGGCAGAATGCCTTAATTACATCCTTTCACCTTTACAAAAGGTATCTATTACATTTAATTCCCTATTTAAAATCACTAAATCAGCTTCCTTGCCACGATCGATACTACCGATGCAATGAAACTGTCCGATTTTCTTTGCTGGGTTGACGGTAGCCATATGGACGGCTTCATGCAAAGCGATATCAGTAAAATGTATCATATTTTTAATCGCATCATTCATCTTTAGTATACTTCCAGCAAGCGTTCCATCGACTAATGTCGCTACACCTGATTGCAGATGAACTGTTTGTCCACCTAACTCATATTCTCCATCTTCCATATGCTTTGCCCTTATACTGTCAGTAATTAATATCAGGCTTTGATATCCTTTAACCTTCAACAGCAGTTGAATCATTTTTGGGCTAATATGTAGACCATCAGCGATGATTTCGGCAGTAAAGGAATCAAGCAAAAGTGCGGCACCTGCTGTCCCAATTTCGCGATGATGTATGCCGAGCATACCATTGAATAGGTGAGTCATATGGGATACGCCGTAAGAATGAACGGTTTCGACTTGTTCGTAAGTAGCTTCTGAATGACCAATTGATGGGATGGCTCCGTCTGCAATTATTTGTTGTAATAACCTTTGGCGTGGATCCATTTCGGGTGCATATGTAACCAGTTTTATTTGACCTTGAGCGAGTGATTGCCAGTAGGAAAATAAATGGGGATTGGACTCTTGTATATCTGCTTTTGGCTGTGCACCTGCCTGATGTAGATTGATAAAAGGGCCCTCTAGATGTATGCCAAGAATTTTTGCCCCTTTATAAGAATGAAAATGGGCGATGCTTTCAATGGCTTGACTTATTTTTTTTGTTGGAGAAGTAATGGTTGTTGCTAAGAAACTTGTTGTTCCTTCTTTAGGTAATATTTGTGAAATGGTCTTTAAGGCAGTGACTGTCCCATCCATTGCATCCGCACCAGCCACACCATGTATATGGAGATCAATAAAGCCAGGACTTATATAGCTACTGTTTTTTAAATCATAAATGTAATCGTAGCGAGTAGTCTGTGGACATGAAGCCATTTCACCGAAATCTTCAATCAGATGGCCATTTAATGTCAGATAACTGTTTGGTGAAACATAATGTTGAAAAATAATATCGGCATTAATAAAAAGGGTCTTCTTATCCATTAACTAAAATCCCTCCCTTTTGTTCAATGTATTGATTAGTCATTCTCTCCATTTATTTCGTTTCAGTGTATAATAAACAACGAGAGTCGACAATGATATGGAACGGGTTTTTTCGTATACAATGACAGTTTCAATTTAAAGCGTTTGGTTCTCGCGTAAAAAGTGCTAAAATAAAAAACGTATCAGATGAGAATGGATGAAAGAAGAATAGATAACTACAGGATAAGGAGGGGTAAGAGTGGCAAAGGTTCGCACAAAGGATGTTATCGAAAAATTCGGGTTAGAATTACTAAGCGGTGAAGAAGGTATCAACCGTCCGATTGTTACGAGTGATATTTCTCGACCAGGCCTTGAATTGGCTGGCTATTTTGATTATTTTCCGGCAGAACGCATACAATTATTAGGGAAAACAGAACTGTCATTTGCTGAAAAACTAAATGACGAAGAGAGAGAAGCAAGACTGGAGATGCTATGCTCTGACATTACTCCAGCAATCATTATTACGAGAGAGCTAGAAGTACCAGAAGAATTACTTGAAGCGGCTGAAAGAGAAGCCGTACCGATTTTAAGAACAAAGCAAAAAACGACGCGTTTTTCTAGCCTTTTGACGAATTTCCTAGAAAGTAAGTTAGCCCCTACTACTGCCATTCATGGAGTGTTAGTCGATATATATGGCGTGGGAGTCCTCATTACAGGAAAGAGTGGTGTCGGTAAGAGTGAGACGGCATTAGAACTTGTCAAAAGAGGACATCGCTTAGTAGCGGACGATTGTGTAGAAATTAGACAAGAAGATGAGGACACATTAGTCGGTAGTGCACCAGAACTCATTGAGCATTTATTAGAAATTCGGGGACTCGGTATTATTAATGTCATGACTTTATTTGGTGCAGGTGCCATTCGCCGATTTAAAAAGATTTCTCTTGTGATGGACTTAGAAATATGGGATGCTCAAAAACAGTATGATCGTTTAGGTTTAGAAGAAGAAAAGATGAAAATTATTGATACGGAGTTAATTAAAATGACCATTCCTGTCCGCCCAGGTCGAAACTTAGCGGTCATTATCGAGGTAGCGGCAATGAATTTTAGATTAAAGCGTATGGGTGTAAATGCAGCAGAGCAATTTACAAATCGTTTAACGGATGTAATTGAAGATGGCGATCATGAAGATCGTTGAGATTTATTAATACATAATTAAAGGAGATATGACTATGTTGTTAACAGTGGCGCCAATTGATCCGGTTGCCTTTAGTTTAGGGCCATTGTCTGTTAGATGGTATGGCTTAATCATCGGTATCGGCATTGCACTCGGTCTTATTTTGGCGATGAGAGAGTCAGAGAAAAGGGGACTAGGTAAGGATTTATTTGCTGATTTATTGTTATGGGCTATTCCGATTTCGATTATTTGTGCAAGGATTTATTATGTAATCTTTGAATGGGACTACTATTCTCAGTATCCAGGTGAAATCATTAAAATTTGGAACGGAGGCATCGCCATTCACGGTGCATTAATCGGAGCAGTTGTCACTGCGATTATTTTTGCAAAGAAGCGTGGTGTATCCTTTTGGCAATTAGCGGATATTGCTGCACCTAGTATTATTCTCGGTCAAGCCATTGGACGTTGGGGGAATTTCGTCAACCAAGAGGCGCATGGTAGTGAAGTAAGTCGACAATTCTTAGAAAACATGCATCTACCAGAATTCATTATTAACGGGATGTATATTAATGGGGCTTATTATCATCCGACATTTTTATATGAGTCAGTTTGGAATTTCGCTGGATTTGCACTGCTACTACTACTAAGACGTGCTAATTTAAAAAGAGGGGAATTATTCCTTAGCTACGTGATTTGGTACTCTATCGGTAGATACTTTATCGAGGGAATGAGAACCGATAGCTTAATGGTGACTGAAATGTTAAGAGCAGCGCAAATGCTATCGATCATATTAATAGTTGGGGCTATCGTAATTATTATATATAGAAGAGTAAGTGGGAATGCAAAAGAGAGGTATTTAGATCCTCCACAGAAACAAGCAAAAGCAAAGTAAGGGCCAGCAGAGGGGGAGTACCAGGTGATACATTCTGTTAAAGCAGGATTAAAGGTTGGTTTTAAGACGACTTGGACATTGGGGAAAATTATCTTTCCTGTTACGTTAATTGTGGCGTTATTGCAACATACGCCAGTTTTACCATGGGTGATTGAATTAATCGCACCGATTATGGGAATATTTGGTCTATCGGGGGATGCGGCCATTCCTTTAGTTTTAGGAAACTTCTTGAATGTTTATGCTGGTATTGGTGCGATTCTCACGTTGGATTTAACCGTTAAAGAAGTATTTATATTAGCAGTCATGCTGTCGTTTTCTCATAACTTACTGATTGAAACAAGTGTAGCCATGAAAGTAGGCGTTAAACTATGGATTGTGCTCGCTGTTCGGCTCGGTTTAGCCTTTCTATCGGGGATTATTATTAATCTCGTTTGGAATGGCGGTTCAGAGATGGCAGAGTATGGTTTTGTTGGAGCAAGCGAAGAAACGATTGAAGGCATATGGCCAATTGTATGGAATGCAGTAGAAAAAGCAGGTCTTGGTATTTTTCAATTAGCGATCATTGTAATTCCATTAATGGTAATCGTACAGATTATGAAAGACCGTAAATGGCTTGCAGTATTTTCTAAATGGATGGCTCCATTAACAAGAAAGCTAGGGATGAGAGAAAATACATCGACAACTTTAGCATCAGGATTATTGTTTGGCTTAGCATTTGGAGCCGGTGTGATGATTCAAGCAGTAGAAGAGGATGGCGTTAGTCAAAAAGATGTCACTTTAGCGTTTATTTTCTTAGTAGCTTGTCATGCGGTTGTTGAGGATACTCTTATCTTTATACCTTTAGGAATACCTGTGTTACCCCTTCTTCTTATTCGCGTCGTAGTCGCTGTGATTTTAACAATGATTGTCGGGATGATTTGGAGGAAGCTTGAAGCAACACCGAGAAAGGAAGCGTATTATGGCTAAAATTGATACAATATTATTCGATTTAGATGGAACGTTAATAGATACGAATGAACTAATTATCTCTTCATTTTTGCATACATTAAATCATTATTATCCAGATAGCTATCAGCGTCAGGATGTACTACCTTTTATGGGTCCAACATTAGTCGAGACATTTACATCAATTGATAGTGACCGTGCGGATGAGATGGTTCATATGTATCGTACATTTAATAAAGAAAACCATGATGTATTAGTGAAAGAGTTTTCAGGTGTGTATGAGACGGTCCGCACACTAAAGGAATCGGGTTATAAATTGGGCATCGTAACAACAAAGATGCTAGACGTTGTTGAAAAGGGTTTACGCTTAACAAAGCTGGATGAATTTTTTGAAGTGATTGTTGCCCTTGATCATGTAGAAAAGCCGAAACCGGATGCTGAGCCTGTTTTAAAAGCATTATCACTATTGGACTCAGAACCACATGAAGCCATCATGATTGGTGATAATCATCATGATATTATAGGTGGCAGAAATGCAGGGACGGTGACAGCAGGTGTTGCTTGGTCAAGTAAAGGAAGGGATCATCTTCTTCAATTCGATCCTGACTATATGTTAGAGACAATGCCGGATTTATTAACAATCTTAGAGGAATTGAACAGATGAGGAGAACCGAACGCTATCCTGTTGAAGGAGCGAACTCCCTTTGGCATGTGTATAAAACGGTCCCTTTTTTGAAAGTAGTAAAGAACTTTGTTGTGATTCAGCTGGCACGCTATACCCCGTTCTTAGGGATGAAAAGCTGGCTTTATCGTACCTTTTTACGGATGAAAATCGGTGAACAGACGTCATTTGCGCTTATGGTAATGCTCGATGTCATGTTCCCAGAGAAAATCAGTGTGGGGCGCAATAGTGTGATTGGATACAATACTACTATTTTAGCCCATGAATATTTAATTAAAGAATATCGCCTGGGAACTGTAGAAATCGGTAACGAAGTCATGATTGGTGCCAACTGCACGATACTTCCAGGAATAGTAATCGGAGATGGTGCGATTGTTTCCGCTGGTACACTTGTACATAAAGACGTACCCGCTGGTGCTTTCGTCGGTGGTAACCCAATGCAAATCATATTTACAAAAGAAGAAATGGAACAACGGTCATAAGCATCTGCTAACTTCGCTTTCGAAAAGAAAGTGGGATAGCGGATGTTTTTTTGTTACGGATGATGGTAACAAGAAAAAAAGACTACAGTACGTAAAAAGATTTTTACGGAGAGATTCAGCACCAAGGTGCCATGCTATCACATGACATGAAGATTCACCAGTTTCGTGAGGTCGCTCGAAGCTGAGAGCAACGCAAAAGAGAAATTCCTACTGACCGTTTAGATTATCGTAAATAAGGACCTGATTCTCTCGTCCCCCTTTTTAGCAATGAAACGAGCTTTTGCACTCCTCCTGTTTTATTTTCTCACACCTGCTCCTCTAAAGATAAGGACGTCGAACAAAAGTAGAACCAGAACCCTCCATTATCGTAAACGCCCTGAAGTTGTGATATGCCAACAGGCGGAATCATTACATCCCCCATTAGAATATTTTAGATTACATCCCTTTGTTGTGGATTTCTTTCATTTTTCTCAAAATTAAGTGTTTAGGGTTGACGTTTAAAGGTGAGAAGCGTACACTACTAAGTAACTTCAATTTATTAGCATGGTAGCGAACTAAAGTAAAAATGAGGTGAACGGGTTGAGTCGGTTATTTATGTTTGAAAAGCCTTTAGGCATGAGGGATACATTGCCTAATCTATATATGATGAAAGAAGAAGTACGGGTGACAATGGCCAATGAAATGAAACGCTGGGGCTATCAATTTATTGAAACTCCTACGTTGGAATATTACGAGACAGTTGGTACAGCTTCAGCTATTCTCGATACACAATTGTTTAAACTGCTGGATCATGAGGGACATACACTTGTACTAAGACCAGATATGACAGCCCCTATTGCTCGTGTGGCTGCGTCTAAGTTATTAAAGGAAAAGTTGCCACAGCGTTTAGCTTATTCAGCTAATGTGTTTCGGGCACAACAGCGAGAAGGTGGACGGCCGGCAGAATTTGAGCAAATCGGTGTCGAATGTATTGGTGATCCAACAGTTAGTGCGGATGGAGAGTGCTTAGGATTAATATCCTCCGCTCTAATGAAAACAGGATTGGAGCAGTTCCAGATTTCCGTTGGTCATATTGCCTTTGTAAGGAGTTTTTTCCAAGAGATACTCGGTACAGATGAAAGAGTGGAGCAATTGATGCGATTCCTCTATGAGAAAAATTATGTTGGTTATCGTGTACATGTAGATCAGCTATCATTGTCATCTATTGATAAACAAAGGTTAAAACAGTTTCTAAAATTAAGAGGCGGACCAGAAGTCATTAAGGAAGCAGAAGACTTATTAGAGTGTAACGCAGGCGTTGAAGCGTTAAATGAATTGAAAACCTTATGGGGAATTATAGCTGACTATCAACAGGATGCCCTCATAAAATTAGACCTAACATTAGTCAGTCATATGAGTTATTACACAGGTATTGTTTATGAAGTGTATGCAGGTAATGTTGGTTTTCCAATTGGCAGCGGTGGGCGGTATGATTTATTACTAGAAAAGTTTGGGAAAGCCAAAAGTGCAACTGGCTTTGCCATTCGATTAGATCATTTACTTGAATCGTTAGACAAACCATTTGAACAACCACCTCTTTCCTGTATTGTGTTTAGTTTAGAAAGAAGGAAAGAAGCTTTTATGTTAGCTGAACAGCAACGACTTGAAGGGAAGAAAGTCGTTTTGCAAGATATTAATGGCGTAGAAGATATTGATGCTTGTTCAGCACTTTATGAAGATATCACTTATTTAGTTGGTAAACAGAAGGAGGGATCGCGATGAAGGATTGGTTAACAGTTGCGATGCCAAAAGGAAGAATTTTTACTGAGGCAGTGGAGATGTTGAGAATGGCTGGCTTCGAGTTGCCTCCTGAATTCGATGATTCGCGGAAATTAATTATCGATGTACCTGAAGAGTGTTTCCGCTTTATTTTAGCTAAACCGATGGATGTGCCCACATATGTGGAATATGGTGTTGCCGATCTTGGAATAGCCGGGAAAGATGTCATGCTTGAAGAAGAACGTGATGTATATGAATTGCTTGATCTACAGATTAGTGCTTGCTATTTAGCAGTTGCTGGCTTGCCTCATACGCAAATGAATGATGTCGCACCGAAAATCGCTACGAAATACCCGAATGTAGCAGCAGCGTATTTCCGTGAACAAGGCGAGCAAGTCGAGATTATTAAATTGAACGGTTCGATTGAATTGGCACCGCTTATTGGTTTAGCTGATCGGATTGTTGACATTGTTTCTACAGGAAGAACCTTAAAAGAAAATGGATTAATAGAATATGAAGACATCGTCAATATTACATCAAGGCTCATCGTCAATCCGGTTAGTTACCGCATGAAAGACGCACGTATAAGTGATGTGGTTGAGAGACTGACAGAAGTGATCGAGCAGGAAAAGGTGGTTAAGTAAAGGTGGACATATTAAAAGTAACAAACGACCTTTCTATCAAGCGTTCCATTGACGGTGGTACAGAAGAACAAAGGCAAACAGTAAAGGAAATCATAGCAGCTGTACGTCAAGAAGGTGATCAAGCGGTCATTCGTTATACAGAAAAATTTGATGGGATTCTATTAGATGATTATCAAGTGAAAGCAGCAGAAATAGACCAAGCTTATAAAGAATTATCTAAAGAAACCATTTCAATTATAAAAGAAGCAGCAGAAAATATAAGAAACTATCATATGAAGCAATTGCAAAATTCATGGATGACGACTGAAGTCGATGGCACCTTGCTCGGACAAAAAATAACGCCGCTTGATTCTGTTGGTGTATACGTGCCTGGTGGGAAAGCTGCTTATCCATCTTCTGTGTTAATGAATGTTTTGCCGGCAAAAGTAGCAGGAGTAGAAAGAATTGTGATGGTTTCTCCTGTAGAGCGTAAAACAGGAAAAATACCAGCTGCTGTCCTTGTTGCAGCGAATATTGCCGGGGTAACAGATATATATAAAGTAGGTGGAGCTCAAGCGGTAGCTGCACTTGCCTATGGTACAGAGACAATTGCACCAGTGGATAAAATAACAGGCCCAGGTAATATTTACGTCGCATTGGCGAAGAGAGAAGTGTATGGTGAGGTCGATATCGATATGATTGCTGGACCAAGTGAAATTGCTATTCTTGCTGATGACTCAGCAATTCCAACTGAAGTAGCAGCAGACTTATTATCACAAGCAGAACATGATGAAATGGCTTGTAGCATCCTTGTTACGAATAGCGAACAACTCGCTAACGAAGTTGCCATCGAGGTGGAAGAACAGTTAGCTACTCTACCAAAATACGATATTGCCAGCCACTCGATTCAACAATTTGGTCGTATTTATGTGACAGAGACGATAGAAGAATCGATAGCAGTGATTAATACAATTGCTCCTGAACATTTGGAGGTTTTAACAGTCAATCCATTATCACTTTTAGGAGCTATCCGCCATGCAGGTGCAATATTCTTAGGTAGATATAGCCCTGAGCCTGTTGGTGATTATTTTGCTGGTCCTAATCATGTCTTACCAACTAACGGCACAGCAAGATTTTCAAGCCCGTTGAATGTGGATGATTTTCGAAAAAAATCGAGCATTATTTACTACAGTGAAAGTAGATTTACAGCAAATGCGGAAAAAATCGCTTCATTTGCAAGACTAGAAGGTTTAGAAGCTCATGCAAGATCGATTGAAAAAAGACTCCAAAGTGAAAGGAAAGAAGGGAAATGACAAGAACGGCTGAGTTGCAAAGAAAGACTAATGAAACAGAAATTCAACTATCACTCAATATTGATGGAGAAGGAACAAGTGATTTGGAGACAGGCGTTCCTTTTATGACACATATGCTTGATTTATTTGCTAAGCATGGGCAATTCGATTTAACGATTGATGCAAAAGGCGATGTCGAAATTGATGATCACCACACGACAGAGGATATAGGGATTTGTCTCGGGCAGGCATTGCGAGAGAGTCTTGGTGAAAAAAGAGGAATTAAAAGGTACGGCAATGCCTTTGTTCCGATGGATGAAGCGCTAGCACAAGTGGTTGTCGACTTAAGTAATCGACCACATTTGGAAATGCGTGCTATCTTTCCTAATCAAAAGGTAGGTACATTTGATACCGAACTAGTGCATGAATTCTTATGGAAATTCGCACTTGAGGCGAGAATGAATCTTCATGTGATCGTTCACTATGGTCAGAATACCCATCATATGATTGAAGCAGTCTTTAAGGCACTAGGTCGAGCCTTAGATGAAGCAACAACGATTGATCCAAGAATAAAAGGCATTCCTTCCACGAAAGGGATGTTATAAATGATTGCGATCATTGATTATGGAATGGGAAATTTATTCAGTGTCAGTAAAGCACTGGAAAGGTTAGGCGAACCTTATCTTATTACAAATAAAAAGGATGAGATTCTTTTAGCCGATGGTGTGATTGTCCCTGGAGTTGGAGCAATTAGTGATGCCATGCGACTTTTAAATGAGACGGGTATAGCAGATGTTCTCAGAGACTATGCAGCTAGTGGTAAACCAATATTAGGCATTTGCCTAGGGATGCAATTACTGTTTGAAGCAAGTGAAGAAAACGGTGGATGCCGTGGATTGGGATTGCTTCCTGGAACGGTTGTGAAAATACCTGGTGTAACAAATCAAGGTGAAATGTATAAAGTCCCGCATATGGGCTGGAACTTATTACAGTTACGACGACAATCACCGATTTTAAAGGATGTCGAAGAGGGGTTTGCATATTTTGTTCATTCTTATTATGTAACAACAAAGACAGATGAAATTATTTTGGCCGATAGCTTATATGATGTTTGTGTCCCAGCAGTTGTAGGAAAAAATAATGTCTTTGGTACTCAATTTCATCCGGAAAAAAGCAGTATGACTGGCATGAAAATCTTAGAAAACTTTACAGTGCTTGTATCAGAAGGGGTGAGTTTAAAATGAGTCTGACCATCTATCCTGCGATTGATATGCGGGGCGGGAAATGTGTTCGTTTATTACAAGGCGACTACGATAAGGAAACGGTATACGGGGACTCTCCTTTTGATATGGCAAAAACCTTTGTAGAAGATGGGGCTAGCTGGGTGCATATGGTGGACCTCGACGGAGCAAAAGCCGGTAAACCGGAGAACGATCGTTATGTCATTCAAGCAGCAAAGCAGTTAAATGCAAATATCCAAATTGGTGGCGGTATTCGGACCGAGGAAGATATACATTTTTATCTAGATGCTGGGGTCTCAAGAGTAATTATCGGCAGTGTAGGCATTTCAAACCCTAAATTTGCTATTGAAATGATTAAGAAGTATAAAGAGCGTATTGTTATTGGTTTAGATGCTAAAGACGGTTTTGTTGCAACAAATGGCTGGTTGAATACATCACAAGCAACCGCAGTTGAGGTAGGCAAACAATTCGCTGACGTCGGTTGCGAAACGTTTATTTTTACAGATATTGCTACAGATGGTACGTTATCTGGGCCGAATATTATAGCAACTGTCCAATTAGCACAAGCGACAGGAAAAGAGGTCATCGCTTCTGGTGGAGTCAGTTCTCTTGCTGATTTAAAATTAATTAACCAAGCAGGTATTCCTGGAGCTATTGTAGGTAAAGCCATCTATGAGGGGCGTTTTACTGTGAAGGAAGCATTGGAAGGGGGGACTTTTCGTGCTTACTAAACGAATTATTCCTTGTCTCGATGTAAAAGAAGGAAGGGTCGTAAAGGGTATCCAATTTGTTCAATTAAGAGATGCAGGTGACCCGGTGGAATTAGCACGTTTTTATGACGAGCAAGGAGCAGATGAACTTGTATTTCTTGATATCTCTGCTTCACATGAGGGAAGAAAAACAATGGTTGATGTTGTTCAAGCAGTAGCGGCAGAACTAGCCATCCCTTTTACAGTTGGTGGTGGTATTCATACACTTGATGATATGAAGAAGATTCTTCGAGCGGGTGCAGATAAAGTCTCATTAAATACGGCAGCTGTCAATCGGCCAGAGTTAATTACAGAAGGTGCTGATTTTTTTGGGGCACAATGTATGGTTGTCGCTGTCGATGCTAAGTACGATCAAGATTGCGGTACATGGGTTGTTTATACACATGGTGGAAGAGTAAAAACAGAGTGGAAAGTGCTTGATTGGGTTAAAGAAGCTGTGCGAAGAGGTGCTGGTGAAATTCTTCTCACAAGCATGGACTGTGATGGTGAAAAGAAAGGCTTTGATATTGCCTTAACAAAAGCTGTAAGTACGGCAGTAACTGTTCCTGTCATTGCTTCAGGAGGTGCAGGGGGAGCTAGTCATTTTTCTGATATATTCCTTGAAGGTAAGGCAGATGCAGCCCTCGCTGCTTCTATTTTTCATTATAAAGAAACTTCCGTCGCAGAAGTGAAGGCATATATAAAAGATAAGGGAGTGTATGTAAGATGATTGATCAAGTGCAATTCAATGATCAAGGCCTTGTGCCAGCAATTATCCAAGATAGTGAAACGAAAGAAGTCTTAACGCTTGCGTACATGAATAAAGAATCTTTAGCAAAGACGATTGAAACAGGGGAAACTTGGTTTTTCAGCCGTTCACGCAAAGAACTTTGGCATAAAGGTGAAACCAGTGGTCACACGCAAAAGGTCGTAGAAATGAAGTGGGATTGTGATCAGGATGCCATTTTAGTACAGGTCTTACCAAATGGTGTTGCCTGCCATAAAGGAGAAGTTAGCTGCTTTCATGAAACGATTTATACGGGGGAAGAGCAAGCTGAAATTGCAGATTATCAAATTCTAAAACGGTTGGAAGAAGTTATTGCTGAGCGCGAGCAGGCACGTCCTGAAGGAGCTTATACGACCTATTTATTCGAGAGTGGTGTCGACAAAATATTGAAGAAAGTCGGTGAAGAATCTGCAGAAGTAATCATTGCAGCTAAAAATCGTGATCGTGAAGAACTTAAATGGGAATCTGCGGATTTACTTTACCATTTAATGGTGCTTTTACGTGAACAAGAACTGCCTTTTGCCGAAGTATTAAACGTCTTGAATAAAAGGCATGAAGAGAAGAAGCCAGTTTCATAAATGATAGAATGGGACGATTTCTGTGAATAGAAATCGTCTTTTTTGAGTGCGCCTGGTGTTGGGGGTTTTTAAGATGAGTTTAATCGGGCAAGAAGGACGGTCAAATACTATTTCTCCACTTTTAAATTAGCAAAATATACCTCAATTATATGCACATACAAAACTTATTCTGTCTCGTATTATCTTCTCGTTCAATTTATATGAATGCTAATTAAAGAGTGATGTTCGAGAAATCCGTGCGCTTTACTAGCATGTTACACTTTCTTAATAAAAAAATCATAAAATAGTCACATTTTTGAAAGTGTTGATTTTTTAAGCTGAGTTAGATAATCATGCTATCATTAGTTTTTTCCTTATCTTGTCACCCCCTTCTCGTGCGATTAGTCGTATGTTATACTCAATTAGTTAATATATTTTATGGAGGATTCCATGCGTAAAGACTCTAAAGCAAGAGACAATAAAGGAAAAATTTTATCATTTATCCCTACGGGTGAGTATTATTTTTCAAAAGGCATTAAAGCTTACCACCGCAGGGATTTTCATAGAGCGAAGAAGTACCTCCAACGTGCGATGCATTTAGAGCCAGGCGAACCGATGATTGTTTGTCAGTTGGCAGTGGTGCATGCCGAAATGGGAGAATATCAAGATTCTAATCAGCTACTCCGATTAATATTAGAGGAATTAGATGAAGAGATGATTGAATGCCACTATTTTTTAGCTAATAACTATGCACATTTAGGCTTTTTCAAAGACGCATACCATCATGCTACATTATATATAGAACTAGATCCAGAAGGCGAGTTTGTTGAAGATACAGAAGAGTTGTTGGAGCTCCTTACGTTAGAGGATGACGATCTAAACGAACATCTATATGAGCAGGACGACTTAATGGTCAAACAAGAACAAGCAAGGGAGTTACTTGAGACCGGTTATTTTCCAAAAGCTGTGGAACTGCTCAATGGTGTCATTGAAGAGTACCCAGAATATTGGTCGGCTTATAATAATCTAGCCCTAGCTTATTTTTATCTAGGCGAAACAGATAAAGCCTCGGATGTGTTGAAACAAGTATTTAAAGACAATCCGGGGAATTTGCATGCCCTTTGTAATAAGCTTGTTTTTGCTTTTTACGAAAACGACTTTAAAGAGGTGCGAGCGCTAAAGGATGCTTTATTAAAAGTACATCCAATCTCTGTTGAGCATCAATTTAAATTAGGGGCAACTTTAGCACTTATAGGGGAATATGATAAAGCATATGCATGGCTCGGTCGTCTCTATAAACTAGGGTTTAACGGGGACGCTTCTTTTTACTACTGGCTCGCATACTCTGCCTATCATACTGGTAAAGAGTCAGTGGCTCAAGTGGCGTGGAGAAGGGCTGTTGAATTAAATCCGGAAAAAGAAGGATTGGAGCCTTGGAGCGATACCTCAAAAAGTGCTCAAGGGTTCGAAGATCATGTTTCTTCTATTCAACAAAGGCTAGAAAGTGACTATCCAGAAGAACGATTGTTTGCCTTGTTTTTAACAGCAGTTTCAGGTAAAAAAGAACAATTACTAGAATCTGACCGTTTAAAAGGAAATAGGAAGTTCTCTGCGTTAGAGAGGGATTATTTAGCTTATCTAAAATTTGGTGAGGCATCTCAAGATACCTCTACAGCGCATGATATAGCTGGATTGCTTTATGAAAATTACTCACCTGTTGGGGCAAAAGAAGCAAGTTTGTATTTAATGTGGTTTTCTGCGTATT
Source organism: Cytobacillus sp. FSL M8-0252 (assembly GCF_038007345.1). NCBI lineage: Bacteria > Bacillati > Bacillota > Bacilli > Caryophanales > Bacillaceae > Cytobacillus > Cytobacillus sp. FSL M8-0252. The sequence continues at coordinate 4,081,714 of NZ_JBBOWZ010000001.1, read as the reverse complement.
TACAGTTAACCCAAGCTGGCGTGACGATTAAAAATCCTCATGCATATGCCGGTGCAATCACTTACTCTTGGCATAAGCTAAGAAATGAGACTGTATCACAAGCAACAATCGCAAAAAATTTCGGAATCTCTACATCAACTTTAAGAAAATATTTGCGATTATTGAATGAATACCTTCGTTGAGCAAAAACTTGGACGTTTTCCTATAAATTTTATAGGATAAAACCAAGAAGGTCATAATAGAACAGAAGGCTTCAAGACAAAGGAGTGGGAATGATGGCTGAAGAAAAAATTTACGATGTCATTATTGCAGGAGCAGGTCCAGCAGGAATGACCGCGGCAGTATATACATCTCGTGCAAATTTATCAACATTAATGCTTGAACGCGGGGTACCAGGCGGACAAATGGCGAATACAGAAGAAGTGGAAAACTATCCAGGGTTTGATCATATTCTTGGACCTGAACTTTCTACAAAAATGTTCGATCATGCGAAAAAATTTGGTGCAGAATATGCATATGGAGATATTAAAGAAATCATCGATGGCAAGGAATATAAAACAATCATTGCTGGATCTAAAGAATACAAAGCACGTGCGGTTATTATTACAACAGGTGCAGAATATAAAAAACTAGGTATTCCTGGTGAAAAAGAGCTAGGCGGCCGCGGTGTTTCTTATTGTGCGGTTTGTGATGGTGCGTTCTTTAAAGAAAGAGAACTAGTAGTTATTGGTGGAGGCGACTCTGCTGTTGAAGAAGGTGTTTACTTAACACGATTTGCAAGTAAAGTAACCATCATTCACCGTCGTGATAAATTACGTGCACAACAAATCTTACAACAACGTGCCTTTGATAATGATAAAATTGATTTCATTTGGAACCATACAGTGAAAGAAGTCAACGATAAGGACGGAAAAGTAGGCAGTGTCACGATTGTATCTACAGAAACAGGTGAAGAAAAAGAATTCAAAGCGGATGGCGTGTTCGTTTACATTGGAATGAATCCACTATCGAAACCATTTGCAAGCCTTGGTATTACGAATGAAGAAGGCTATATCGTAACCAATGACCAAATGGAAACGAATGTCCCTGGTATCTTCGCTGCTGGAGATATTCGTGAAAAAACATTGCGTCAAATCGTTACCGCAACAGGCGATGGTAGCATTGCCGCCCAAGCTGCTCAGCATTATATTGAAGAGCTTGAAGAAAGTCTAAAAACAGCTACAAATTAATGAACAAGGGCATCATAATCCAACTTTATTCATCATTTACAAAAAGTCATTTCGTTTTAACTCTACTGTAACCTGGGTGAAACAAATTTCGGTTATGATAATAATAGAAATTGACCCCCTTTTAAAGATATATTCCTTTTACAGCACAGGTAGCTCCTGTGCTCTTTTTTTTGGTTTTTGAGCAAATGAGGAAAAGGTTCATTCAGAATGAGAAAAAGAAGTAAGAGCGAAGCAAAGTGGGTTAGCGAGTCATTCATAATGAAAATCACGAATGAGAGCGAAGCAAAGTGGGTTAGCGAGTCATTCATAATGAAAATCACGAATGAGAGCGAAGCAATAGAGATTTGCACATCACTCAGAATGAGAAAAAGAAGTGAGAGCGAAGCAAAGTGGGTTAGCGAGTCACTCAGAATGAAAATCACGAGTGAGAGCGAAGCAAAAGAGAATTGCGCATCCCTCAACATAAGAAAAAGAAGTGAGAGCGAAGCAAAGTGGGTTAGCGAGTCACTCAGAATGGAAATCACGAATGAGAGCGAAGCAAAGTGGGTTAGCGAGTCACTCAGAATGAAAATCACGAATGAGGGCGAAGCAAAAGTGAATTGCGAGTCACTCAGAATGAAAATCACGAGTGAGAGCGAAGCAAAAGAGATTTGCACGCCACTCAGAATGAAAAAAAGAAGTGAGAGCGAAGCAAAGTGGGTTAGCGAGTCACTCAGAATGAAAATCACGAATGAGAGCGAAGCAAAAGAGAATTGCGCGTCACTCAGAATGAGAAAAAGAAGTGAGAGGGGAGCAAAGTGGGTTAGCGCTTCATTCAGAATGGAAATCACGAATGAGAGCGGAGTAAAAGAGAATTGCGCATCACTCAGAATGAGAAAAAGAAGTAAGAGCGAAGCAAAGTGGGTTAGCGAGTCACTCAGAATGAAAATCACGAATGAGGGCGAAGCAAAAGAGATTTGTGCATCACTCAGAATGAAAATCACGAATGAGAGCGAAGCAAAAGAGAATTGCGCATCACTCAGAATGAAAATCACGAATGAGAGCGAAGCAAAAGTGAATTGCTCATCACTCAGAATGAAAATCACGAATGAGAGCGAAGCAAAAGAGATTTGTGCATCACTCAGAATGAAAATTACGAATGAGAGCGAAGCAAAAGTGAATTGCTCATCACTCAGAATGAAAATCACGAATGAGAGCGAAGCAAAAGAGATTTGCACGGCACTCAGAATAAGAAATAGAAGTGAGAGCGAAGCAAAAGAGATTTGCACGTCACTCAGAATAAGAAATAGAAGTGAGAGCAAAGCAAAAGAGGTTTGCGCGTCACTCAGTACGAGAAAAAGAAGTGAGAGCGAAGCAAAAGAGGTTTGCACGTCACTCAGAATGAGAAAAAGAGATGAGAGCGAAGCAAAATTCTTTTTTCCACAGATCGAATGTAGCACACCGGTTGGATATTATAATAATGGATATACACTTACTATAAAGAAGTCTAGGCAATTTGCTTAGGGAGAAGTATCATGTTCAACCTGTATCGTTGTAGCGCTATGACAAAAATAGTATAATATAATGATAAATACTATGCTTTCATTCATTAGAGTATTTAGGTTAATCTGTTCTCTAATAATGAGTGGCACGAAGTAAGAGGTGAATAGGATGCAGCGGGTCACAAACTGCGTATTATTAAAAGATGATCAAGTATTGTTGCTACAAAAGCCACGCCGTGGATGGTGGGTTGCACCGGGCGGAAAGATGGAGCCAGGTGAATCGGTGCGTGACTCTTGTATCAGAGAATATAGAGAAGAAACGGGGATTTACTTAAGGAATCCAAACATAAAAGGGATTTTTACTTTCATTATGAAGGATGGAGATCAAGTACTTTCTGAATGGATGATGTTTACCTTTTTTGCTACAGATGCGGACGGATTAAATGTAGATGAGTCAGAAGAAGGAAAATTGCGATGGGTCGAAGTGGACAAAGTGAAGGATTTACCAATGGCTGCAGGAGATCATCATATTCTTGAATATATGATTAATGGCAATCGCATGATCTACGGTACATTTACTTATACACCTGACTTTGAATTAATTAGTTACCGCTTAGATCCAAGCTAAAAATGAATACAGGGGGAAGCGAGAAATGAGTTCGGTAGCAGCAAAAGAAACACAAATGGTCATTATTACGGGGATGTCTGGCGCAGGTAAAACAGTGGCGATTCAAAGCTTCGAAGATTTAGGCTTTTTTTGTGTAGATAATTTACCACCGACCTTATTACCGAAATTTCTTGAACTGATGAAGGATTCAGGGAATAAGATGAATAAGGTTGCGCTTGTGATGGATTTACGTGGCCGTGAGTTTTTTGAGCATCTTTTCAAGGCGTTAGATGATTTAGCAGATACGTCATGGGTCACACCAGAAATTCTTTTTCTTGATGCGGATGATGCAACCCTTGTAAGTAGATATAAAGAAACGCGTCGCTCTCATCCATTAGCGCCATCAGGTTTGCCAATGGAAGGCATCAAGTTGGAAAGAGAATTATTAGATGATCTAAAGGGTAGAGCGCAGATTATCTATAAGACATCTAATATGAAGCCGCGTGAATTAAGAGAAAAGATACTCCACGAGTTTTCTGTTAATAAACAATCCATTTTCACTGTAAATGTGATGTCATTTGGTTTTAAACATGGATTACCGATTGATGCCGATCTTGTATTTGATGTTCGCTTCTTGCCAAATCCGCATTATATTGAGCATATGCGTCCGAAGACAGGCTTGGATGAAGAAGTGTCTAACTATGTTTTGAAATGGAACGAAACAAATAAATTTTTAGAAAAGGTCACGGATTTACTAGCATTTATGCTCCCGCATTATAAGCGTGAAGGAAAATCACAACTTGTTATCGCGATTGGATGTACGGGTGGACAGCATCGATCAGTAGCACTAACCGAGTATATCGCTAACCATTTTAAGGAAGACTACAACACTCGCATCACTCACCGTGACATTGAGAGGAGAAGGCAAACAACATGAATAGAAAGCCGAGGGTCGTCATCATTGGCGGTGGAACAGGGTTGCCAGTTTTATTAAGAGGATTAAAAAAATATCCCCTTGATTTAACAGCCATTGTCACAGTTGCTGATGATGGTGGTAGCTCTGGTAGGTTGAGAGAAGAATTAAATATCCCACCTCCAGGAGATATTCGAAATGTTTTGGCAGCGTTATCAGATGTGGAACCCCTTGTAGAAGAAATGTTCCAGCATCGTTTTAAAACGTCCAATGAATTATCGGGTCATTCTTTAGGTAATCTGATTCTAGCAGCGATGACTTCTATTACTGGTGACTTTGTTCATGCGATTCAAGAGATGAGTAAAGTATTAAATGTTAATGGGAGAGTCTTACCTGCAGCTGAAAAGAGTGTTGTATTACATGCAGAAATGGAAGATGGCAGTATTGTATCAGGAGAATCCAAAATCCCTTACTCTGGCAAGAAGATTAAGAAAGTATTTTTGACTCCTGAGAAGGTAAGTCCGCTTTCGGAAACGATTGAAGCTATTCGAGAGGCTGATCTCATTATCATTGGTCCTGGTAGCCTGTACACAAGCATACTTCCTAATCTACTTGTACCGTCTGTAGGTAAGGAAGTGTGCCGTTCTCATGCAAAAAAACTGTATATCTGTAATTTAATGACGCAGGCAGGGGAAACTTTGGACTATCGGGCGAGTGACCACGTACAGGCAATATTTGATCATATGGCTGAGCCATGTTTAGATTTGATTCTTGTCAATCATGAAGAAATTCCAGAAGATATTCAAGAGCGTTATGAAGAGGAACGAGCGAAGCCTGTCTATTATGACCGTGATCGATTAGTCGAACAAGGCTTGGAAGTGCTACAGGGTGAGATTGTTAGCCTTGAAAAAGGGGCAATTCGTCATAACACGAATGAAGTCGCTAAAAAGATTTATCAATTAATTGTAAATGATATAATGAAAAACTAGTATTTGTCTGGTTAGGGGGGAGAAGGTATGTCTTTTGCTTCGGAAACAAAAAAAGAATTAACGAACTTGGAGACAAAGGATTGTTGCGGAAAGGCAGAATTATCCGCTTTGATTCGTATGAACGGATCTCTCTCTTTTTCAAATAAAATGTTAATTGTAGATATTCAAACGGAGAATGCAGCGATTGCCAGAAGAATCTATACGCTGATCAAAAGGAATTATGATGTGCAAGTTGAGCTGCTTGTTCGAAAGAAAATGAGACTTAAGAAAAATAACGTGTATATTGTTAGACTAATGGAGCAAGCACAAAAGATTCTTGATGATCTGCATATTATTAGTGCTGGCTTTCAATTTATCCATGATATCTCAATGGATTTAATTAAAAAGAAATGCTGCAAACGTGCTTATCTAAGAGGGGCTTTTTTAGCAGGGGGATCTGTCAATAACCCTGAAACCTCTTCCTATCATTTAGAAATTGCTTCAATGTATAAGGAGCATAATGACGCCTTGTCGAAATTAATGAATACTTTTGGGTTGAATAGTAAAACATTGGAAAGAAAGAAAGGTTTTATTACCTACTTAAAAGAGGCGGAAAAAATTACAGAATTCCTTAATATTATTGGGGCTCATAGCGCGCTTTTACGATTTGAAGATATCCGCATTGTTAGAGATATGCGAAATTCAGTTAATCGCTTGGTCAATTGTGAAACAGCCAATTTAAATAAAACAATTGGTGCTGCCTTAAGACAAGTTGAAAACATAAGATATATTGAGAGTACCGTTGGACTAAAGGTGTTACCAGAGAAATTACGCGAAATTGCTGAATTGCGTGTTACGTATCAAGATGTGACTTTAAAGGAACTTGGAGAAATGGTCTCTGGTGGCACGATAAGCAAATCGGGTATCAATCATCGCCTAAGAAAAATTGATGAAATTGCAGAAAAAATTAAAACAGGGCAATGGAAGGAATCTTAAAGTTTTTTGGAGGTTAGGACATGGTAGAAAGACAAGTGGAAGTCAAAATTAAATCAGGCTTACAGGCGCGCCCTGCTGCAAAGTTAGTGCAGGAAGCCAATCGCTTCACAGCAGATCTCTTTATCGAAAAAGGCGGAAAAAAAGTAAATGCCAAAAGTATCATGGGATTAATGAGCCTATCTCTAAGTGCTGGTTCCACCGTAACCCTCCTCGCTGAAGGCAGCGATGAAACCGAAGCCTTAAATAAACTGACTGCACTCCTACAAGAGGACATTGTTTCATAATCTGTATAATACACGAATAACCTGCGCACCCCCATTGCTAGATGCTTCTACCAATGGGGGTGCGTTTCATTGTCCTCAACCAACTTGCATCGATATGATAGGGGCAAGTGGTTTGGTTGAGATGGAAAAACACAAAGAAGCCGGAGCAAAGAGGAATTGTGCAGCTAACTAGATAGAAAATCACAAAAGAAGACCGAACAGATCAATTTTTCCTCATATATCGGTTACGATTGCCACTCAAAACTAATGCGAAATTGCCACTCTACAAATCACCCTATTTCTACTTTTTTTATCTCACCGTTTTTCGTTCACCTCCCAGTCAATCTAACAACTATTAATTCATAGCAAACAAAAAGCCATCAGCAAATGAAATGCTGATGGCTTTTGTTATTTGTGATGCTTATTTTTTCTCTTCTGGTGTATTGTTTGTAATGATTTTGTCGATAAGACCATATTCTAGTGCTCTTTCTGCAGTCATGAAGTTATCACGATCTGTGTCTTTAGAAATAACATCTAAAGGTTGACCAGTGCGTTCAGCTAGAATTTGGTTCAATTTTTCACGTAAGAATAGGATGCGTTTAGCAGCAATCTCGATTTCAGTTGCTTGCCCTTGAGCGCCACCTAGTGGTTGGTGAATCATGACTTCACTGTTTGGAAGCGCAAAACGTTTCCCTTTTTCACCAGCTGCTAGTAAGAATGCACCCATTGATGCAGCCATACCAGTACAGATTGTTGAAACATTTGGTTTGATGTATTGCATCGTATCATAGATAGCCATACCAGCAGTGATACTTCCACCTGGGCTATTAATATAAAGCGTGATGTCCTTTTCAGGATTATCTGCTTCTAAGAATAATAGCTGAGCCACGATTGAGTTTGCCACATTATCGTCAATCGCACTGCCTAACATGATAATGCGATCTTTTAATAGGCGAGAGTAAATGTCATAAGCGCGTTCCCCTCGGTTTGTTTGTTCGATTACTGTAGGGATTAAGTTCATTTCCAATTCCTCCTTTAAAGGTCAAAAAAGTTTTGGAAAGGTATTTTATACCTCGCCATTGGTAAATGTATGTAGTTTCATCATACATGGTTGGTCAATTAAGGTCAAACGAATCGCTTGATTATTTCAAGAGAATTATTCGACATTTTTTTCTAAGTTGATTTCCTCGTATCCATGATACCCACATATTTTTGCTTTTAAACAACGAATGCTTGCATATAAAGGGTTTTTCCCATATAATTAATATTCGTAACACCAAGAAAAACGTGTTCCTACATAATAAAAAATGCCCTCGTGGTGCAACGGATAGCACTTTGGAAATAAACTTATTCTAATATTAATTAATTCATGAAAACCACTTCGTATATAAATGATTGTGGTATTTTTTATGTCCAATTTTCAGGGTACACTCCAAACATGAATACCACGCAATAATAACACGAACCTCTGACTCATATGAAGAGGAGGGATTCCGATTTCTAAACGTAGAAGTTTCATCACTAGTCCAATTGCTAAACAAACTCTCAATTCATTTAAACGTGAAGGAATTCAGCTAAATTCAAATATGCAGAATGCTATCACAGAGTTTTTGAAGCATTGCAGAATTAAAGGTTTATCCAGTCATACAGAAAAGTTTTACGACAAAGAATTAAAGCAAATCAAGCGAGCTTTTACAGAAATTGATGTGCCGCTATCAGATATTCGTAAGATTAAGACCAGTGATATAGAAGATTTCATCGAGTATCAGCAATCATTAAATAGAGCAGTAAGTCCAATTAATTCTCGATTAAGAGCAGGACGAACATTTTTTGAGTTTTGTTTACGAAAAGAATACGTGAACTCCAACCCTTTCAACGGTGTCTCACAGCTAAGAAAAAGACATGAGGTAGGTCCGACTTTCACTAAAAGACAATTAAATAGGTTGTTGGAAACCCCTGATACCACAACATTCATTGGTTTACGCGATATGACGTTAATGTTGACATTTGCACACACTGGTATGCGATTAACAGAACTTCAAGCACTACGTATTCAGGACGTTTCCTTTGATGGAAAAGGTGAAGTAATAGTCCAGCGAGCAAAGAATCGTTATGCTCGTAGAATCCCACTTACAAGGCGTTTGCGAGCTGTTCTGAAAGCTTATATTATTGAACGTGGATCATTAAATACTGATTCTTTATTTATAACAGTTGAGGATGAACCGATATGCGCTCGTCAGATTCAGGATAGATTAAAAATTCACGGAAGAAAATCCGGAGTGGATAATGAAGTTGCTGTCTCTCCTCATGCTTTCAGGCGGACGTTTTGCAGATTAAAAGTTGAAGCTGGAACAAACTTGTTTATATTACAGCGCTTAACAGGACATCAATCATTAGAAATATTAAAACGTTATGTTGAAATATACGGAAAGGATTTGGAAAATGCCATTGAGGAAGGTTTTGATGAAGTCTAAGAAATAACTGAATTATCTTTTTAAAGACCTTCTCAATTATTAGAGAAAGTCTTTTTTGAATTCATTTAATAAATGCTCAATCAATCATCTGTAATTAAATGATAGCACAACAACCTTTTGCTTATTCCTTGGCCGAGGCATTATTGTATAGAACGAACAAGTTAATATGTATACGTTCTTAATGTATTAGAGTGTTGTGTAATCGAGAGAGGAGGCAGCAGGAATGGCACCTGAATAAGATTAGGGAGAAGGGAAAACGCGGGGCACGTTTACGTTTCTTTTCGCTGAAAACTTAATATCAGTGTAGCACTCCCAATTAAACATTTTCTTCTGTTTTAAATAAATCGAGGAATCATTCAAATAAAAGAAAACGACAGTCGCTAATAAACGACTGGCGCTTTCTATTGTAGACTTAAATATCCGATAACTGTTTGTATAATTACAAAGCCGAGTGTGATAGTTGTCAACCAAAATAACTTTCTTTCTATTTTGTGCTGAACTTTGTTATTTTCATCTATTTGCTTTATTTTTTCGTTTGAAATAAACGCTTCATTAATTTTCCAAGTTGTTGAATCTAGCACGGCTATTTCTTCATAAAGTTTTTGTATTCTAAATTCATAGTCCTTAACTTTCAACATTCTGCTTTCTTTTGGGATAGCTTTTATTGCTGCCTGAAATTTATTATTTTTTGTAGTAATAATATAAGTAACTTGTTTATCCCAATCGGTGTGAACGTTGTTCAATTGGTATATTTTTTGGGTATTAAGGTATCTGTGGAATTGCATTTGTGATAGTTCATCGTCCAATTTTCCAAGATTATCGTTTATATTTCGTTTTTGGTCAATTGAAATTTTTGTGAGCATTTTTTCAATGAGTTCTTCCATATCAGCATTAACTAGTAAATAATCCTTAGTTATATCAATGGTTTCATCAATGGTCATTGATTTCTGAATGGGAACAAATTCTTCGTATTTTTTTGTTTCCTCTTTTATAATACCTATTTTTTTCTCTAATGCTTTGTATTTGTCCTCACACCATTTTTTCTTTTGTAATAAATAATTCCAATTTCCGTTTTCTATATTTCCTGTTTCGTTTATGTAATCTTGAATTTCTGACAATCGATAATGAGACAGTCTTGCTTTTTTCAATGGCTCAAAATAATCTTCTATTAGAATTTCCGTCTTATATTCATGCACAACAAAAATGTCTTCTTTAGAACGTCTAAACGTTCGCTTTGAATCGACACTGGCCATAATTTCACACATCCTTTTTGGAGAATATTACTTGTAATCTACATTTTATTGTATCATGTTCAGTGGTCATATATTGGGTTAATTCTGGGTCATTCTTTTGGGGGATTTTTTTTATATATGGGTGGGGGATTTTCAAAATATAGCGAAAGGTTTCCTAGAAGTCCTCTCCGATAATTTATAACATTTGCTTATTACAATTATTGGAGGCTTATCGGATTGGAAATCTGGAAGAACGTTACAGGATTTGAAGGTTTGTATCAGGTATCAAACATAGGGCGAGTCAAGAGCTTAGGGCGGTATAGAGAGCGAAAAGACGGTTTGCTTATTAAAGTTAAAGAAAAGGTATTGATGGTAAGAACTGATTCAAAGGGATATGAAAAAGTCGACTTGACTAAAGGTGGAAAGAGAAAAACAGTACTTGTACATAGGGTAGTTGCTCAAGCATTTATACCTAATTCGAATAACAAACCGCAAGTAAATCATAAAGACGGAAACAAAAAGAATAACAAAGTATCTAACCTTGAGTGGAATACCATTAGCGAAAATATTAAGCATGCGCACGAAACTGGATTAATAAATTCGTCATTGTTAAAGGGCGAAGAGAACATTAATGCCAAGCTATCAGAAATGCAAATTCGTTACATCAGGGAAAATTATATCCCAAAGGATAGAGAATTTGGCACGAGGGCATTGAGTAAACAATACGGAGTAAGTCAAAATGCTATATCAAAGATTGTAAATTATAAAACTTGGAGGGGTGTGATATAGCTTAATCTTTCGCTTGTATAAGGCATTAACTTCGTTGACAAGTATTTTACCTTCATGTACTATTATTAAAGTCGAAGGTTCGTATTTGTGGTAAATATCACGAAGTGGAAATAAGCAATACCGGCATGAATATTGATATATTAAGGTTTAATTCCATACCTTGCCCTCGTGGTGCAACGGATAGCACGTAAGATTCCGGTTCTTAAAATGGGGGTTCGATTCCCTCCGAGGGCGCTACATGCTTAAAATATAAGAAATGATGGGAGATTTTTAATTTTAGTTCGACTTTTGTCCGACGAAGTTAAAAATTTCCTATTTTATTTACCCTAATCGGAAGTTCATAAATCGATTATCCTTTAATTATTCTTAATATTCATACTATAGATTATCGCTAATGCTTAAAAGAAGGTTGTTTTAATATTTGAGGTGAAAAAAAGATAATTGAAGGAAAGGGAAGTTTAAGAGTTATTACAATATGTTTTCTAGAAGTCACCAATCTCAGGAGCAATTCACAAAGTTAAAGAATGAAGTTATACATAAGCTAACTACCAGAAAAAAGATGGTCAAAAGGGAAAGAGCCCCATGGCATGTTTATCTAAATAAAATACAATCATGTAATAACTAATTATTTAAGCTACGATGAAAAAGTGTGCAATAGCCTTATACTAAATCCTTAATTTTCCATTGGTTCTACCTCAATGTATTTTTGGAAGCCATAATTCAAAAGAGCAAGGAAATAGTAAAGGATAAGTATTCCAGTTCGTGTGAATTTTTTGAGTTTAAAGTGCCCAATCTTTTCGAAAAGAGGAGTTAAGAGATAGGCAAAAATAACATCCATAATTAAATTAGTAGTAGCATATAAGGGGAATTTGCCATAAGTAAAGTGAAACACCCATAAATTTATCGTGAAGAATGGTCCTAAAATAAATGCTAATGCATCAAATAACATAAATTTATAACCACCTTTTACTTTCCACCAATTAAATATTGGACTTAACATTTCGACAATGAGTAAAAGAAGTGAGCAAAATAATGTCACTGGTAAAAATCTTTTAAACGAATTTTTAGGTAGAAAAATAATAACGATTGCCCATAATACAATTGCATTAAATATTCTAAGGAAATTAGCAAGCATTCACTTCACCTCTATTTTCCTTTAGATTATGTGGGTGTTAACTAATTTATACAGGTTAGTTAATAGAAGTTTTGAACGAAATTATCGAAAACAAATAAATAGAGCCTAAAAGGCCCTAATTATCTAAATCATATAAACCTGGTGCATGTTCATTTGGCATATCCGGCATTGTTGGCACGGGAAACCCTTTAGGTGGTTCAGTCACTGAAAGGTCCCCACCATTTCTACTAGGTGTTGTTCCAGTGAATACTTCCCCAATAAGTGTATCATCTAAACGGAAATTAAATTGAGCGTTGTGAAAGCCCATATCAACATATTTCTTACATTCAGGATATTTATTCAAGTCGTAGTTAGGAACAGGGAAGACTTTTCCCCAATCAACTCCTAATGTTTCTAATGCCTTTGCAAAAGCATTTTGATGCGCATTATATCTAACCATAAGAAAAGCTACTGTTTCTCTTAGAGTTTTATTACTGCTCATCTCATAAATTCTTGATTTTTGAAGTACACCAGTTGATTCTAAAGAAACATTATTGATTAAATTTGCTACTAAGTTACCGTGGTCATAAACCCAGGAACCATTCCAAGGGTTACCTCCTGCATCAACTGGTAAGGATGCTTTAGCACCTATAATGAAATGATGGGGATTTGCGCCATCTTGAATAACATCATCTAACGGAGCATTATCAAATGCTTGGTTACCTGGGCTAGAACCATCAGCACCATTTAAAAGTTGATTTATTGTCGATTGTACTAATTCTATATGACTAAGCTCTTCTATAAATACCCCTCTTAATAGGTCTCGATATTTTTTTGCTTTTCCTCTGAAGTTGGCACTTTGAAATGAATATTGCATCATTGTACGTATTTCTCCAAATTGTCCACCTAGCGCTTCTTGAAGCACCTTGGCTGCATGTGGATCTGGTTTATCAGGAACAATCATATTAATTAAATCTTCTTTGTAAAAATACATGAATGTATTCCTCCGTTTTTGAGTTGTAAATTCTAATAATAAATCTATTTTGTGTTAAAAAAATCGTTTTATCCATTTATCCATTTAAAAAGCGCATCTGGGGAGAAATCTTTCTTTGTGAAATTAAGGCTTTAGCCCACATTTTTTAAAAAACTAACCAAAAAAAACACAAAATGTGAACAAAAAAGAAGAGTCATGCATTGACTCTTCTTTAAATGAAATTCCGATGAAACTACTCTTATTATGCGATTTTATCATGCAGAAAGGATGAGTAAAGAAAAGAACAGCGAGCGTGAGGGATGCACTCTTTGAAGAGATCATTGGTTGGCAAACCAATGTAACCATTATATTTTATGTTCAATCATTTTAATGCTGGATTAAATAATGATGTTTCATCAAAAAGGTTAAAAAATTCATTTATAAATCTATAAGAACGCTGAAGAGAAACATTACAACAAAGATATTTATGTACATGGCTGCTATAACTATGCCATAATGAATTTTTTTAAAAAGGAATAATGAAGTTGGGGCTAGTAATCCCCCGAAAATGAGCATGCCGAATATTTCATTTGAATAGAAGAAAATAATCACCTACAGACAATTTTCTACTTAGTGTATTTAATTGATAAATTTTTATACGAAGGTTAACGAAATATGTTTAATTCAGTAAGCTTGGACAGTCTATAGGCTAGCTCGTATGAATTGCCTTCATAAAGGTGAAATGAGAGTGAATCATTGAGGTATTCCACTTTTTGTTGGAATTCCTCTAAACAGCCTATTTGTGCTGACCAATGGAGATCAGGAATAGAGACAATATATTTTTCTTCTGGAGTTTTAATAATGTATACATTTGAGTGTCTTTCTCCTAATAAATGCATTTTTTCTTGAAGATATTTCATCTATTCTACACCTCAACTTCTCCATTTATTAAAAGTATTATATAAATGAAATGGAGACAAAGAAAGCAATATCTATTAGAAACACTGAAAAGGAGACTAAAGGCTCTAGGGAAAAAGTCTACAATAATGGAAATCGTTAACTTCTTCAAATGAATAATTAAAAGAAGAGCCGATGGGCTCTATAAACCTTGATTAACTTCTCATTTGTATGGATCAATATACTGCCACTTTTGAAATAAGTAAATGAGTGAAGCACAAATAATACAAGTGATAAAAATGATGATATGGATAGAATCATCCATTTTATAAATCCCGAAATATTCATAAAGGTTCATGATACCAAAAGAAAAGACTGCATCGCTAATTGTATTAATTGTTATATAAATCCAAAAGTTACCAAATGTAAAGTATAGAAATATAGTAGGTAAGACTATGTATAAGCCGTAGACAAAAGGAGTTGTATTAGTTAATGGGAAAATGGTTTGCACAACTTCAACTAGATGATATCTTTGATATAGTTGAAATACTATTGTTAAAAGCAGGGCACTTACTAATCCACCGGGAATGAAGGACTTTACCCTTTTAGTATCTAAAAAAAGGAGAAAGAACCAAGGTAGAATCAACATAGTCCACAAGAAAATATGGGTAAACATTCAACTATACCTCCAATAAGTAGATAATTATACTCTTACCGATAACACCTTAGTCTATGCATAAAAAGTCGGGAATCGCCGGAACCCTTAAATGAGTTGAGATGAGAAAAATTCTCGAATAATTTGTTCTGCAAACAATAAAAATAGGTTTCTAAATTTTATAATAAAAAATTTAAAAAGAGGTGATTGTATGAGAGAAAAATTATTAAGTATTCAACTTCCTGATAGATATGAAGAAAATTTGTTTGAATATATTCCTACACTAGATGGTGTTCCAGAGTTAATTGATTACTTAAACCTCGGATACTCCAAAAACCAATACAAAAAAATGACATCATTAGTCGCAATTGAAAGTATGAAATTCAATTTAATTGAAGCAAAAAAAGACAATGCTCTTTCAAAGGAGGAAGTGGAAAAAGGAAATAAATTGATTCTAGAAGCGATTGAAAGATATAACTCAATATAAAGCACAAAATAATCTTAATAAGATAAGTACTAGAAAACAAAAAACAATCATACAGCCATTTAGCGCCGGAAAGTTATAGTAAAGCTGAAACTGTTCCTTTTCAGCTGTCTTTAGCAATTCTCATGTATACATCTTCATAAAAACTACAACTAGCATATCTCAAGTTAGATGTGTTTTTTTGTGTTGGGGTAATTCCGTCAAACATCTCACTAAAAAACGCAAGGAGCCGCAAAAAAATAACCGAAAATGGTCCGTTTGTTTTCTTTTTTCGACAAATTCTTCGCTTTTTTGTACCGAAGTACCTAAAAATATTACCCCAATTTACAAGTAATAACTTCACAACCTATCATTAAATTATAAAAATAATAAATTTTCAAAAAAATAGGGGTGGAGTTATGAAGTTTAAAAAGCTAAAGCCGTTACTTACGTTGACGATGGCTGCTGGTATGATATTTTCGTTCAGTGTACCTAGTCATTCAATGGCAGCTGAGAATGATAAGTTCAATATGAAACAGATTGAATCTATGCTCAGTGGTTTATCCAAAGAAGAAAGAGCGACTTTGAATGAATTAAATGCGTCACCAACATTTACAATTTCTCCAGATATTAAGCAGGATAGTGCAGAATTAGTTTCTGTTATTGTTGAATTTAAAACACTTCCAGCAAAAGTGGCTGTTAAACAGCAACTTTTATTAGGTAAGCAAAAAGCGGTTAATAATGCAGAACAGCAAGTTGAGGCTTCTCATAAATCCTTTTCAACATTTATATCCTCAATGAAAAAGAAAAAATCTATTGATAAGTTTGATGCCAATAAGCTTGAGATCATTCATGAATACAAACACGCTTTTAATGGGGTATCAATGACTTTACCTGGTACGGCTGTTCAATCATTACTTGCCTCTGATGAAGTAAAAAGAATATGGAGTAACAAAGAAATCAAATTAGATTTACCTAGTGAAGATGAGAAGGTTAGTCCGAAAATGGCTGATAGTGTACCTCAAATTGGGGTTGATCAATTGCATGATGAAAAGATTAAGGGAGAAGGCATTAAAGTCGGTGTAATCGATACAGGAATTGATTATAACCATCCTGATTTAATGGATGCTTATAAAGGATATCGCTATACCGATGGCGAGAATCCTGCTGAGGTAGAGCCATCTTCAGTTAAAGGCTGGGATTTTGTTGATAATGATGCTGACCCAATGGAAACAACCTATGAAGATTGGGTTGGAAATGATGAAGGGTATCCTGAAGAATACGGTGGAGCGACTTATTATACATCTCATGGCACTCACGTATCAGGAACGATAGCAGCAAACCCTGATAACACTGTAGATTATGCTGTAACTGGGGTAGCACCAGAAGTTGACTTATATAATTATAGAGTGCTAGGTCCATACGGATCTGGAAGTAACGAAGATGTTATGGCTGGTATTGATAAAGCAGTTGCAGATGAAATGGATGTAATGAATTTATCACTCGGAACTTCTGTCAATGACCCACTAGACCCGACCTCTATTGCGATAAACCAAGCTATGCTTTCTGGGGTTGTTTCGGTAGTGGCTGCAGGAAATGCAGGTCCAGATGAAAAAACACTCGGTTCACCTGGTACAGCTGCTTTAGGTATTACTGTAGGGGCAAGTGACTCCGATATGAGTATCCCGACTTTAGATGTAACCGTAAAAGGCCAAAAACTATCCTTAATGTTACTAGCGAAGAATTTTTCTGATAAGTTGGCATTATTAGAAGGTAAAGAGTTACCGATTGTTGAAGCTGGGATTGGCCAAGAGACGGATTTCCAAGGGTTAGATGTGAAAGGGAAAATCGCATTAATTGAAAGAGGCACTTTGACCTTTGATGAGAAAATTAAACATGCGAAAGATGCAGGAGCAATAGCTGTTATTATCTATAACAATGAAGAAGGGCAAATCCCATCCTACTTGGGAGAAGGAAGTGAATATCTCCCATCTTTCCGCCTGTCAAAAGAAGATGGAGAGAAATTGAAAGCGAGTGGAGTCAATAAAATCACTTTAACAAATCTTGATGAAACGACAACAGAGGGAGATCATTTAGCTGACTTTAGTTCAAGAGGTCCGGTGAATGGAAACTATGATATTAAACCAGACGTTGTGGCGCCAGGGGTAGCGATATTTTCGACGATTCCAGAGTATATCAATAGTCCTGAAGAAGGAGTCGCATATGACAATGCCTATGCTAGAATGCAAGGAACGTCGATGGCAACACCTCATGTAGCAGGTGTAGCAGCATTGATTCTTCAAGAAAATGAAGCTTATGACCCTTTCGAAGTGAAGGAAGTATTGATGAATAACTCAGTCGACCTGAATGGCGATTATTCAGTGAATGAAGTTGGAGCAGGAAGAATCAATGCCTATGCATCTGTACATGCTGAAACGACAATTAAAGTACTTGATGAAACGGAAATGATGGAGGGAGAAGGTACCGTTGTTATAGATGAAGAGACAGCTTCTATAGCATTTGGTAGGGATTATTTACGTGATGATGGTGAAGCGATTAACCACTCTAAAGATATTGTGATCAAAAATAGCGGTAAGAAAAAATCTTATGACCTTACAGTAGAGTTTAATCAATCGATTGATGGGGTTGAAAATGCAAAAGAAAATAAGGTCACTTTAAAAACGAAGAAGTCTGTTACAGTCGGTAAAGGGAAAGAAAAAACGCTAAACGCCACCATCAATGTACCAGCGAATGCGAAGCCGGGTGCATATGAAGGCTATATTCGTATAAATAATCAAGCGGATGCCCAAGAGAAATATCAAATTCCTTTTTCCATCTTTGTTACAGATAAAGGAATTGATTCTTTTGAAACGGATCGACCAACACTAGCGAATGATGTTGGGTTTTGGCAAAACTACTATCCAATTATTAACGGATTATTTACTTTGAAAAGTCCAATGGAAAGCATCGACGTGATCGTGAAAGATAGTCAGTCAGGTGAGGCACTCGGATATATTGGTTCGTTAAATGCTGAGAATATGATGCCAGATCGAGAATATTTCTTGCTGTATATGTTTACAGGAGCAATGTTGCCATTTACGAAAGACCCTAATCAGCCAATTGCTGAAGAATACGTAAAATTACCAGAGGGAGACTATGAAATAGTCATTCTAGCGAAGGATGAAAGTGGAAAAACGTATACAGTTGACGCACCAGCAATCATTGACAATACCGCACCTGAGATTGAGTGGGATCACGAGCCCGGTGTGTATGAACTGAATGACTCGATGTTTACAGTCGAGGATGGGGAAGAGGCATTTTATGTTCATGGTAAAGTAGAAGATGAAACAATCGGACTATTAAATGAAAAAGGTTTACCGTACGATCAATCATCTAATACGATGTATTTTGACACTTCTAAATACGCTTATTTTGCAAGGACATTCCCGATTGATGCAGAAGGAAATGTGAAATTTGGCATTGAAAAAAGTGATATTGAAAATCAAGAGTTATATTTACGGTTAGCCACTTCCGATTTAGCGACAGCTGTTAAGATGGAGAACTATATTTTTGTGAAGGAAGGAACTCCATATGTTTCCGCTAGTTATGATAAGGAAGCGATAAAGAAAAAAGACAATATTACAATGACTCTTTCGCTAAACAATGTTCAAGATATGATGTCAGGGGAATGGCAAGTGAGTTTCCAACATGACTTATATGATTTCAAAAAGGCAAATTTGACGAAAGAGATAGAGCAATACACAAAACAAAAGGGCATTAAAGTGGATTTAGCTAAACCGGTAGTAGAAAAAAGTGATATTTGGAATAGTACGGTTACATTAAGTAGTGCTCTATCTGGAAAAGCTTTTGATGGGCTAGATGGGGATATGCCATTAATTGATGTGACATTTAAGTTGAAAGATGATGCTTATTATGGTAAAACAAGTAGCTTTGAAGTAGTAAATGGAAAGTATACACCAAAAGACGAGCAACAAGTTGATATTCCTTATTATAGTGTCGATTCATTTGATGTGATTTCTAAACATACGACTGTTGCAGGCTCAGTGAACTTAGAAGCTTTTAATAGTGAGGAAGGATATTTTAACCGCGTTGGAGAAGCAAACGATTTAGGTATTAAAGTGTATGCTCAAACACGTTCAGGTAAGAATTATAAAGGTACGATGGATGATCATGGACAATTCACTGTAAAAGGAATTCCAGCGAGCAGTCAGGATTATACGTTAGTTATTGAAGCACCAGGCCACCTAAAGAGCGCCACAACTTTTGTGCCTGGTAAGAAAATCGATGGCGAACTCTTTGGTCAACATCAAACCATCCGTCCAAAACTAGGATTAGCCGGTGATGTGAATGGCGATAAGGTCATTGATATAAAAGACATTCGAAAAATTGTTGATGCATATGGAGATGAAGATACCTCGAAGAAGAAAGAAGATATTAATCAAGACGGAATTGTCGATGAATTAGACATAAGAATAACAGAAAAGAATTTCTTAACGAAAGGTCCTGATGCTGAATCGAAACAACCAAAAGAAAAAATCGGTAACAAAGACCTTGAATATTTCCTTCGATTAATTGGTTTAACACCAATTGAATAGTTATAGCTTACGACAGATAGATACGAATCCTATCGATACGAACTAATTGAACTGCCCCCTGTTAAATAGTCAGTGGAAATAATAAAAACAGTCTAAGCGGCTTTAGCTCTATATTCTTTAGGGCTAAGGCCGCTTAATCGTTTCTGTTTTGCCCCTTATTAGGTTATTTTTTTCGAAAAAAGTTTCATGGTTTACTCTACCGTATAAAACATGGTCCTCCTAGTTTGTCTATTACTTTTCCGTCATGTGTAAGACGGTTAAATAGGATTTCCTTGCCTTTCTCCATCATTTTTCTCTGCTATAATAGCCAAAAAGAGACATGATTAACTTTTCACTTATTGGGAGGTTCAAGGATGGAAGGAAAAATCATCAAATACTATCGAGAAGCAAAGAAGCTTACACAGAAGGAGATTGTACAAGGCATTTGCTCTATCACCCATTTAAGTAAAATTGAAAGAGAGTCTACTCAATACTCCAGTGAAATTATTTATATGCTTTGTGAACGGTTGGAAATTAACATGGAAGATGAAATTGAACGATTTCAGCAATTTAAGCGAAAGATGACTGACCTCCAAAAGCAAATTATTATTCAAGATGATGAGAGAATTGAGCAATTAAAGAAAGAGTTAACAGCAAACTCGTTAAGAAAAGTACCAGATTTTCAAGCGAGTTACTTTCTAACAATGGCGAGGTACTTCTTATATAAGATGAAAGTGACAGAAGCTTATTACTTTATCAACCAACTTCAAAAGGAAGTGATAGAGCTAACCTCTTTTGAAGAGAATTCATTAAAGCATCAATTAGGGATATATTATTTTTTAACGGGGAGAAATAAAGACTGTATTCGAGAATTAAGTTCTATTGACCATGATAGCTATCATCAAAATGAATATTATTACCATCTAGCACTCGCTTATTATGCTGCTAATCAGAACGTACAAGCCTATTATTATGGTAAAAAAGCTGCTGATTATTTTCATTCAACGATGAATGTTAATCGCATGATAGATTCGGAAACATTATTACTTGTGCAGTTAAATGCGAAAGGTGCTCATGATTTTAAAGAGACGAAAGATAGGTATGAGGCTCTTTTTCGTTTATGTGAAGAGTGTGGCGAAGTAGAGAGAAAAGCAAAGGTATATAACAACTTCGCTTATGACCTTCATAAAAGGAAAAAATATACTGAAGCACACTATTACTATTTGAAAGCATTAGAAATTGCTTGCGAAAACTCTCCATTATACGCCATGTTTTTAGAAAATTATATTCATAATGGTTTTATTAGTGGGTTAGTACATAAAAAGGAATTGTTACAAGAAGTAAGAAAAGGGATTGAATTAGCAAAGACTTACCAATGGAGTGGGCTTTTTACATTTGAGTTTTACTCCTTCTTAATTGAGGGCAGAGAAGAGGAAGCATACGCCATAATAGAAAATAAATTATTACCTTATTATCGTCAGTCGGGTGATACGCTTATGATAGAAAAATACGAACAACGTTTATTTGCTTATTATAGGAAGATTGGTGACGTTGAAAGCGCGTTTAAATTGGCAAAAAGTTTAATTGCTTCACCGACATTAGTTTAATTGTATATGGATGTAAAAAAACTGGGAATGTTTCCTTAAGGTTAAGGACACGCTATAGATAATCTTTCAATGGGAGGGTTAATATGGCGGAGAAAGATCAAAGGTTAACGGCATCTGAGTTAGCACAGCTATGGAATGCCTATATGAATAATAAAATGTATAAATGCGTCCTGCAATATTTTTATGAAAAAGCTGATAAAGGAGAGATTAAGGAATTTATTGAGACGGCTATCGAGATGTGTGATGAAATTATTTTTGATATTACGACGATCTATAATAAGAACAACCATCCATTGCCGAAAGCCTTTAGTGAAGAAGAAGATGTCAATGTAACTGCTCCAAAGCTTTACTCAGATGTGTTTATTCTTGCGTATATGCATGATATGACTCGTTATGGCATTATTGGTTATGGAACTGCATTAGCTATTGCAATTCATGAAGATGTGGATCAAGTTTTCACAAAAGCATTGGAAAAAGGTTCACAATTATATAGAAGGGCAATTAAATTGCAGCAAGAAAAGGGTGTTTTTCACCCCTCACCGTCTATTCCAATCCCAGAAAAAATTGAAATCGCTGAAAAAAATAGTTATTTAAACGGCTTTATAAGTGAACAGCGAGCATTATCAGTCGTTGAGATTATGAATGTGTACAACGATATGCAAAGAAATGCTTTAGGAAAGGCCCTGTTTTTAGGTCTTTGTCAAACTGTTACTTCCAATGATATCAAGAAATTTTTGCGGAAAGGTCTTGATTTGTTCGATGAAAATGTCCAAGAATTTGCTAATACTTTAATTAAGGATAGCATTTCTGTTTCACCGACTTGGGACTCAGATGTGCTTAATTCTACCACACCACCTTTTTCAGAAAAGCTAATGCTATACCAAGTAGTAATATTTATTGCTACGTTATCCGGCTATTATGGGACAGCATTAGGTACGACTACAAGACGGGATTTAACGGTAATGTATGCAAAGATAATGACCGAAACATTAGACTTAGGCAATCAATCGGCAAGTTTATTAATTAAATACGGTTGGCTTGAACAAGCCCCTCAATCAGTAGACCATAGAAATATTTCTAAAAAGAAAAGGAAATAGGGATGTTCTGTGAGAAAAAATAACCCGATTGAGAAATTGTTTTGGTCGATTGCTTTTCCCGGTTTTGGTCAATATTTAAATGGTAAATTGTTTAAAGGTACTGTATTTTTAGTTTTAGAAATTTTATTTAATGTCATGGGTAATTTTAACGAAATTATTATGTTAAGCTTTCAAGGGAAAGTTCATCAAGCTGCTGAAGCAGCTAATTATGGATGGTTAATGTTCTATCCGTGTTTATACTTCTTCGCTATTTGGGATGCTTATAAGGATGCTGGGGGTGAAGGGAGTAAATATTCATTCTTACCATTTGTATTTTGTGCTTATTTTGTAACGGTTGGTCTTATGTATTCAACAGAGGTATCAATATTTGGCGTGTTTTTTGGGCCTGTATGGTTACCAATGATAGCTGTCATTCCTGGTGTCATAATTGGTTGGCTCATTCGATTTGTCATCATTAAATTTTCAACTTCATCATAAAAGCCAACCCTTCGCATGATTATATGGTTGGCTTTTAAATTTGGTATGTATACAATTAATCCTCATTTACTGTTGCTTTGCATACGGGACAAGTAATTTTTTCATTCGATCTAAATTGGATTTTCTTCAAATCTTTCCTCGTAAATGTAGCAAAAACATTATAGCGGAAACCGCATATACAAGAGTGTTTGTCTTTTACAATGTGGGTTAAATGGGTTTCATCGCTTTGAACGGTTGGATAGATCATAAGACACACCTTTCTTTTTTGTGGGAAATTTAGGCAAAATTAGAAAGGTTTTTATATAGGAGACCTTTAGAAAGTCCATAAGAGGTAAGGGTGATTCAAGCGGAAATAATCACCTCACACATCTGCAACCCGGCTGCCATGACAATATATGCTTTAGGCCCGTGGCTTTGCGTCTTTTACTTTCGTAAAATTTGCCCAATATGATAGATTCTATCACATATTCATAGAGTATGGTCGACAAACGTCCTTTTTGTAACTAAAGGGAAAAATAACTGAAAAATCTAATAATTGTTTAGTTTCCACAAATCTTCCTTTTTCTTTTTTGATGATATTTACTCTACAATCTGAATAGTTATGTAGTGAGCTACCAATTTATTTCTATACACTATTTCAGGTGATTATTGTAGAATGAGAATAAGGGGGGTTTTTAGAATGAACTTGAAAGCAGGGTTGTGGCAACAGCAAACATTAAAATTGACCATGACACAAGAGCTTACACAAGCGATTGCGCTGTTACAATATAATACACAAGAATTGTCTGCCTTTTTGGAAAGTAAGGCGTTAGAGAATCCCCTTATGCAAATTGAAGCGAGTCCTGCACAAGCAGCCGATTCGAGATTTGACCGAATGAAACCATCAAAACAAAAAGTAGATGACAATAAACAGGACTGGATTGAACAAATCGGTTCAAAAAACCATACAACATTACAAGAATACTTACATTCGCAGTTAGCGATCGCAGAATTAAATCATATGGAATATAAACTCATTTCCTATCTCATTGGATGTTTAGATGAAAACGGTTACTTACAGACAGACATACAAACTGTTGCGGAAAAATTCAACGTAAGTGAAGAGGATATGAATGAAGCGTTGATAGAGATTCAAAGTTTAGAACCTGCAGGAGTAGCGGCGAGAGACTTACAGGAGTGTCTATGGTTACAATTAGAGAGACTTCACCCTTATAATGAAATCGCTGAGAAAGTCATTAGTGATTATTTTCTTCTTTTTGCTGATAAGAAATGGAAAGAAATAGCGAAAAACCTGAAAGTAGAACTAAAAGAAATCCAAGAAGTTTTTGATCTTGTGCAAACACTAAATCCAAGACCAGCTGCATCCTTCCAAAATGAGTTAGCACCATATATTACACCAGAAGTCGTTATTCAGTGGGAAGATGGGACTTTTTCTGTAAGTATATATGATGATGTGCTACCAAAGATTCGCTTTAATGAGAGCTATTTTCGTAAGTTTCAAGCAGATGGAGATCAAGAAGTGAATCGTTTTTTGCAAGAGAAAAAAACGGACTTTCATTGGATTGCTAGAAGTATAGAACAAAGAAAAGAAACATTATTAAAAGTAGCATTAAAAATTGTTGAAAAACAGCCTGAATACTTCTGGAAGGGCCCAAATTATTTGCAACCGATGACAATGAAAGAGATAGCCGATGAATTAGAGATACATGAATCAACTGTCAGTCGTGCGGTCCGTGAAAAATATGCGCAAACGCCATTTGGAACGATTGAATTGCGATCCTTTTTTTCTAGTACGATTAAGACGACGTCGTTTGAGAATGCATCATCTGAGCAGGCGAAAAACGCAATAAGTGACATGGTCAAAAGTGAAGATAAGAAAAAACCTCTTTCAGATCAAGTGATAGTCAAGCGATTAGAAGAGGAAAAAGGTATTGTGATATCAAGAAGAACAGTTGCAAAATATCGTGATCAATTAAAAATTCCATCTTCTTCAAAAAGAAAAAGATACGAATAAAAGAGTGGGGTGGATGATTATTGCAGATTGTTAAACTGTATACAAGAAAAAGATGCCCTTTATGTGAGCAAGCTGAGCTTGTCATTGAGATGGTCCAAGAAGAAAGTCTATTTCAATATGAAGCCATTGATATTGAAACAAGTGATGATCTAACAGAACGCTTTGGTTTAATGATTCCAGTTATTGAGGTAGACGGTGAGATCCTTCAATATGGACAAGTAGATTATGTCACTCTTTCTGAGAAGTTAAGTTGGGAAAGTGATAAATGATTGAAAAATAAAAATAACCCTGCTAATATAAAGTTGTAGGGTTATTTTTAAAGATTGATGATTAAATTATTGTAAAAAGGGTATAAGAATAAAGAAGAAAAAAATGAAGTTTTGACTTCATTATATATTTTTATTCTCGTGGGACACAAAATGTCTTGCGTGGACATATAATGTCCATATAAAGGAGTAAAAAATTGAATAAGTGGATGAATGTTACTCAAAAAGTAATTCCAGACTTGATGGAAATAATGAAAAGACGATATGAAATTTTGCAACAAACCTCTTTAATGGAGCCTGTAGGAAGAAGGAGTTTAGCGACAAAAGTAGGGATGACCGAAAGAGTATTACGCGGAGAACTCGATTTTTTAAGAGAACAAGGCTTAATTATTGTAGATGCACAAGGAACGAAACTATCGGAGGCTGGAAAGCATCTCCTTGTAGATCTCCACGAGGTAATTAAAGAATGGTCGGGATTAAATGATAAAGAAATAAACTTGACAAAAATGCTTCAAATAGAAAAGGTGCTACTTACTTATGGGGATACTGATAAGGATGAAACAGTAAAGTCAGAGTTAGGAAAAGAAGTAGCCCGCCTTGTTCAGGCGATAGCTAATGGAGGGATGACCATTGCAGTGACGGGTGGATCCACAATTTCAACTGTAGCTGCAGCGCTAAGGAAACAGCAACATATGGTGGATGTCTTATTTGTTCCAGCCCGTGGAGGCGTCGGCACAGATATGAGATTCCAAGCCAATACATTAGCGGCGCGAATGGCAGAAGAATCGGGCGGCACATACCAAACATTGTATGTCCCAGATGTCGTCGGTGAAGAAATGTATCAATCCATCATCAAGGAACCAGAAATAAAGCAAGTGTTGAAAGTGATAAAAAAGGCGAATATCGTTATTCACGGTATTGGCAATGCACTTGAGATGGCAGAAAGACGTGGTACCCATAAGGGAAATATAAAGGAATTATCAGAATCAGGTGCGATTGCTGAAGCATTCGGGTATTACTTTAATGAAGAGGGTAAAGTGGTCCATCGTTTGCAAACAGTAGGACTACAACTAGAAGATTTGCAACATGCAGAATATGTGATTGCCGTTGCAGGTGGATCAACAAAGGCTAAAGCGATTGCTGCCTACATGAAACAAGCACCAAGACAAACAATACTTGTCACAGATGAGATTGTGGCAGAGGAATTACTAAAAACAATTAATTAACGGAGGTTTCATAATATGACAATTAAAGTGGGAATAAACGGATTTGGAAGAATTGGCAGAAACGTATTTCGTGCGAGCTTTGAAAAGGAAAATGTAGAAATCGTTGCGATAAATGACTTAACAGATGCGAATATGCTAGCTCATTTATTAAAATACGACTCCATTCATGGAGCATTTCCGCACGAGGTAAAGGTAGACGGCGATAACTTAATCGTAGGTGGCAAAAAGGTTAAAGTGTTAGCAGAAAGAAATCCAGCTGATATTGGTTGGGGTGATTTAGGTGTTGAGTTAGTTGTTGAATCTACAGGCCGCTTTACAAAACGAGCAGATGCAGCGAAGCACTTAGAAGCAGGTGCGAAGAAAGTGGTTATATCTGCTCCGGCAACCGATGAAGATTTAACGATTGTAATGGGTGTGAATCATGAGTCATATGATCCTGACAACCATCATATCGTATCAAATGCTTCTTGTACGACGAATTGCTTAGCACCGTTGGCGAAAGTTTTACATGATTCATTTACAATTAAACGAGGAATGATGACAACTGTCCACTCCTATACAAATGACCAGCAAATTCTTGATTTGCCTCATAAAGATTATCGTCGAGCAAGAGCAGCTGCAGAAAATATTATTCCAACAACAACTGGAGCAGCAAAAGCCGTTTCTCTTGTTCTACCAGAATTAAAAGGGAAATTAAATGGTGGTGCCATTCGTGTTCCAACACCGAATGTTTCTCTAGTTGATTTAGTTGCCGAGCTTGATAAAGATGTCACAGTCGATGAAGTGAATGAAGCATTGAAATCTGCCGCAAATGGAGAGTTAAAGGATATTCTTAGCTTTAGTGAGGAACCATTAGTTTCAGGTGATTACAATGGAAATCCTGCATCATCAACCGTTGATGGATTATCTACAATGGTTATGGAAGGCAATATGGTCAAAGTCATATCATGGTATGACAATGAAAGTGGTTATTCTCACAGAGTGATTGATTTAATGGAATATATGGCTGAAAAAGGATTATAAATGTAGGTTTGGTAAACATTAAAAATAAAATTTTGCTTACAAACTCACATCTTTATGGATATTAGATGAATGAACGTCTATAATGATAAATGGTGAAGGGAGAAAGGGACCATACCTCTCCCTTTTATTTTGACTTTTTCTATACGTTTTCGCGCTTTTCTTGCGCGAGTAAGAAAGAAAACGGTGATTTTTATACATATAAATGAATGAACATTCGCCTTTCTTGTAGTACAAGCAGCTAACTAGAAAATAGTCTATTATTATGTTTAGGAGGGCCTTTTACTATGAACAAAAAGAGCGTAAAAGATGTAGAACTAAAAGGAAAACGCGTATTTTGTCGTGTAGACTTTAATGTGCCAATGAAAGAGGGACAAATCACGGATGAAACACGTATCCGCGCAGCAATTCCGACAATTAACTATCTAATTGACCAAGGAGCGAAAGTGATTTTAGCTTCTCATTTAGGGCGTCCAAAAGGACAAGTAGTAGAAGAGTTAAGGTTAACTCCTGTTGCAGAAAGATTATCTGCCTTGCTAGGAAAAAATGTTGCCTATGCAGATGAGGCGTACGGAGAAAAAGTAGAACAGGCAGTAGATGGTTTAGAAGAGGGCGATGTTCTATTACTAGAGAATGTTCGCTTTTACCCAGGTGAAGAGAAGAATGATCCTGAACTTGCTAAAGCTTTTGCCCAATTAGCAGATGTTTATGTAAATGATGCTTTTGGTGCAGCACATCGTGCACATGCATCGACAGAAGGAATTGCCCACCATATCCCAGCGGTTTCTGGTTTACTAATGGAAAAAGAATTAGAAGTGTTAGGCAAGGCATTGTCAAACCCTGACAGACCTTTTACAGCTATCATTGGTGGTGCAAAGGTAAAAGATAAAATCGATGTCATTGATAATCTATTAGATAAAGTAGATAATTTAATTATCGGTGGCGGTCTAGCCTTTACGTTTGTAAAAGCACAAGGCCATGATATTGGCAATTCTCTATTAGAAGAAGATAAATTAGAATTAGCGAAAACGTTTATGAAAAAAGCGGAAGAAAAAGGCGTGAAATTTCTAATGCCAATTGATGCTGTCGTTGCCGATCGTTTTGCTGAAGACGCAGATAGTAAAATAGTGGCTATTAACGAGATTCCAGGAGATTGGATGGCATTAGATATTGGTCCTGAAACGGCTAATTTATATAGTGAAGTAATTGCAGATAGTAAGCTAGTCATTTGGAATGGACCGATGGGTGTATTTGAAATGGATCAGTTTGCTGGTGGAACAAAAGCAGTAGCAGAAGCATTAGCGGAAGCAAATGACACATACTCTGTTATCGGTGGTGGTGATTCTGCAGCAGCAGTCGAGAAATTCCATTTTGCTGATCGTATGAGTCATATTTCAACAGGTGGCGGTGCATCATTAGAATTTATGGAAGGAAAAGCCCTTCCAGGTGTTGTCGCTTTAAATGATAAATAAGTAATAAAAAGGAAAGGACGAGATAGTATGCGTAAGCCGATTATTGCAGGTAACTGGAAAATGCATAAAACAATGAATGAGGCGAAGTCCTTTATTGAAGAGATTAATGGTCTTGTTCCAGATGAAATGGATATGGATACAATCGTGTGTGCTCCAGCCCTATTTTTAGAGCGTCTTGTAGATGGTGTGGAAGGTTCACCTGTTGCCATTGGTGCACAAAACATGCATTTTGAAGATAATGGCGCATTTACTGGCGAAATCAGCCCTGTTGCACTTCAAGACTTAGGTGTATCATATGTCATCATTGGTCATTCAGAACGTCGCGAAATGTTCAATGAAACTGATGAGACTGTGAATAAAAAAGCGAAGTCAGCATTTGCACATAACCTCACTCCCATCATTTGCGTAGGTGAAACACTTGAACAAAGAGAAAACAATGAAACAATGAGTTTTGTTGGACATCAAGTTGAAGCAGCGTTGTCGGGATTATCTGATGGGCAATTAAAACAGGCTGTCATCGCTTATGAACCGATATGGGCTATTGGTACAGGAAAGTCATCTTCAGCAGAAGATGCAAACGAAGTATGTGCCCATATTCGTTCTGTCGTTAGTAAACAGTTTTCTGAGGAAATCGCCGAAGCTCTTCGCATTCAATATGGTGGTAGTGTGAAACCGGCAAACATTAAAGAATATATGAGTCAAGCGGATATTGACGGTGCACTTGTCGGTGGCGCAAGTCTTGAGCCCTCTTCCTTCCTGCAATTATTGGAGGCGGGTAAGTATGAGTAAATCACCTGTTGCTTTGATTATTCTTGATGGCTTTGCCCATAGAGAAGAAGTCAAAGGCAATGCTGTTGCTCAAGCGAAAAAACCGAATTTTGATCGGTTATGGAATGAGTATCCACACGCTTATTTAACAGCAAGTGGAGAAGCGGTTGGTTTACCACAAGGACAAATGGGGAACTCCGAAGTCGGTCATATGAATATCGGGGCCGGACGCATTGTTTATCAAAGCTTAACAAGAGTAAATGTGGCTATTCGTGAGGGTCACTTTGAGCAGAATGAAACATTCCTTGCAGCGATTAATCATGCGAAGAAAAACAATACAAGCCTTCATCTGATGGGATTATTGTCAGACGGTGGTGTGCATAGTCACATTAACCACTTGTATGCCCTCCTTCAGCTAGCTAGTGATGAAGGATTAAAAAAGGTCTATGTCCATGGTTTTCTTGATGGACGTGATGTTGGTCCGCAGACAGCTAGAGGATATATTCAAGCGGCAGAAGCGAAAATGAAAGAAATTGGTGTAGGTGAATTCGCCTCTATTTCAGGTCGTTATTACTCAATGGATCGTGACAATCGTTGGGAACGTGTGGAGAAATCTTATCGTTCGATGGTGTATGGCGAAGGTCCTGCTTATCATAGTGCCCATGAATTAGTCGAAGATAGTTATGCGAACGGTATTTATGACGAATTTGTTATTCCTTCTGTTATTGTGAAGGAAGATGGATTACCTGTTGGAAAAGTTAGTAATAATGATGCTATGATTTTTTACAACTTTAGACCTGACCGCGCGATTCAGATTTCAAATACGTTTACAAACAAAGACTTCCGTTCATTTGATCGTGGTATAGGCCATCCAAAGACTTTATTCTTTGTTTGTTTAACCCATTTTAGTGAAACAGTTGACGGGTATGTTGCATTTAAACCGACAAACCTAGATAATACTCTTGGAGAAGTACTTTCACAAAATCACTTAACGCAACTGAGAATTGCAGAAACAGAGAAGTATCCTCATGTTACATTCTTTATGAGTGGAGGAAGAGAAGCAAAATTTCCTGGTGAAGAACGGATTTTGATTAACTCACCTAAAGTTGCTACTTATGATTTAAAGCCTGAAATGAGCGCCTACGAAGTAACAGATGCTTTGCTTGATGAAATTAGTCAAGATAAGCATGATGCCATTATATTAAATTTTGCTAACCCTGATATGGTGGGGCACTCAGGAATGCTAGAACCAACAATTAAAGCTGTTGAAACGGTTGATGAATGTCTTGGAAAAGTGATTGACGCCATTATTGCTAAAGGTGGAAAAGCGATTATCACCGCTGACCACGGCAATGCGGATGAGGTCATTACTCTTGATGATCATCCAATGACAGCTCATACAACTAATCCAGTACCTGTTATTGTAACGGAAAAAGGTCTAATATTACGTGAAGATGGTATATTAGGAGATTTAGCTCCAACTATACTTGATTTATTAAAAGTGTCTCAACCTGAAGAAATGACTGGTTCTACATTAATTAAATAAGTGCCGGTGTTCACTTTTTTGTGAACATCCGTGCCTTACATATAAATGAAGTTTGACAAGATGACAGCCAATGAAAAAGGAGAGATTATCATGCCATTTATCCAACATGTATATGCTCGTGAAGTATTAGATTCACGTGGAAATCCAACAGTAGAAGTAGAAGTATTAACCGAGTCTGGCTTCTTCGGCCGTGCGATTGTACCATCTGGTGCATCAACTGGTGAATATGAAGCCGTTGAACTTCGTGACGAAGACAAGGATCGTTACTTAGGTAAAGGTGTTCAAAAAGCAGTAGATAATGTGAATAACTTAATTTCTGAAGCAATTATTGGTTTTGACGTAACTGATCAAGTAGGTATTGACCGTACAATGATCGCACTAGATGGCACAGAAAATAAAGGTAAATTAGGTGCAAATGCGATTCTTGGTGTTTCTATGGCTTGTGCGCATGCAGCAGCAGAGTCTGTTGGTTTACCATTATACCGCTATCTTGGTGGTTTCAATGCGAAACAATTACCAACACCAATGATGAATATCATTAATGGTGGTTCTCATGCGGATAACAATGTTGATTTCCAAGAATTCATGATTATGCCTGTTGGCGCTCCTACATTCAAAGAAGCGATCCGTATGGGTGCTGAAGTTTTCCATTCATTGAAAAAAGTTCTTTCATCTAAAAGCTTAAACACGGCAGTAGGTGACGAGGGTGGCTTCGCACCAAACCTTGGGTCAAACCGTGAAGCGCTAGAAGTCATCATTGAAGCGATTAGCAATGCAGGTTACGAAGCAGGTAAAGATATTTACCTTGCAATGGACGTTGCTTCATCTGAATTCTTTAACAAAGAAACCGGCAAATATGATTTAACTGGAGAAGGTCGTCTTGGATTATCTTCAGAAGAAATGGTTTCTTTCTACGAGGAGCTTGTTTCTGAATTCCCAATCATCTCGATTGAAGATGGATTAGATGAAAACGACTGGGAAGGCCACAAATTATTAACTGAACGCATCGGTGGTAAAGTTCAATTAGTAGGGGACGACCTATTCGTTACAAACACGAAAAAGCTAGCACAAGGAATTGAACAAGGTGTAGGAAACTCAATCCTTATTAAAGTAAACCAAATCGGTACATTAACTGAAACATTTGAAGCGATCGAAATGGCGAAACGTGCTGGTTACACAGCAGTCGTTTCTCACCGTTCTGGCGAATCAGAAGACGCAACAATCGCTGATATCGCTGTAGCTACGAATGCTGGTCAAATCAAAACAGGTTCAATGAGCCGTACAGATCGTATTGCAAAATACAACCAACTACTTCGCATCGAAGACGAGCTTGGTGATTTAGCTGTGTATGACGGATTGAAATCTTTTTATAACTTGAGTAAATAATGTCTTAAAAAAACAAACATCATTTTGTAAATGGTGTTTGTTTTTTTTGGCTATTTTAGGTTTTAAGGGATGCCGATCTCCGTAGTGGAAAATACGCGTAAATACATGGCGAGATAAATAAAGAAATGTCAAAACCAAAAGCCCTGACTCGTTTATCATAGAAACGCGTCAAATTTTTGGATTCACTACGGATTTTGACTCATTAATCAAGGAACCGCGTCAAATTTTTGAATCCACTACGGAATCTGACTCGTTAATCATGGAACTGCGTCAAATTTTTGGATTCACTACGGATTTTGACTCATTAATCAAGGAACCGCGTCAAATTTTCGGAATCACTAAGGATTCTGACTCGTTTATCATGGAAATCACGTCAAATTTTCGGATTCACTACGAATGTTGACTCATTTATCAAGGAATGGCGTCAAATTTCTAAAACCACTTCTTTGTATACTACTTTGAAAAGAAAAATCAAAAATACAGAAATATATATAATAGAGTCTTTCCTGAAAAGTGGCTAATCACATCGTACAATAATGAGATTACCATTTTTGTTAATAATTTGTAGATGCGCAAATAGGCATGCGGGCATGAACTTGACATTTCATGATAGATTAACTTGTCTGTACATAGTAAATATGCTAAAATTTGAGTATTATTATTGTACGTAAATGGTTGATATGGAGGTGCCCACATGCATACACTTTTAATTACATTGCTAGTCATTGTGTCTATCGGTTTAATTGCCGTTGTTTTACTTCAATCAGGAAAAAGTGCAGGTCTTTCAGGTGCGATTTCTGGTGGAGCGGAGCAGCTTTTTGGTAAACAAAAAGCACGCGGCTTAGATTTGATTTTACATCGTTTGACGATTGTTTTAGCTGTTTTATTCTTTATTTTAACAATCGCAGTTTCTTATTTTGCTCTATAAATAGAGACGAACAATGCAATGCCTGGCCTCAACGAAAGGTCGGGTTTTTATTTTGCCTATTACAGGGAAAACTAATCATGTTAAACAAACGTTTGATTGAAAGGAAGTTTACATAATGAAAGTAGTTCAACCAAAACCATTCACATTTGGAGATGGTAAACGAGCAGTATTATTATTACATGGGTTTACTGGTAATACAGCAGATGTTCGCATGATGGCAAGATTCCTAGAAGGGAAAGGTTATACTTGTCATGCGCCATTATATAAAGGCCATGGCGTCCCGCCGGAAGAACTTGTCCATACGGGACCAGAAGATTGGTGGCAAGACGTCATGAATGGTTATCAACACCTAAAGGAAATGGGGCATGAAGAAATCGCGATTGCCGGCTTATCTCTTGGTGGGGTATTTTCCTTGAAATTAGGTTACACTGTACCTGTAAAGGGTATTATAACCATGTGTGCACCTATGCATATTAAATCTGAAGAAGTGATGTACGATAATGTCGTTGATTATGCCCGACAATATAAGAAGCTAGAAGGAAAATCACCCGAACAAATCGAAGAAGAAGTAGCTAAGTTTAAAGAAACACCAATGAACACATTAAAGGCATTACAAGCATTAATTGCAGATGTTCGTCATAATGTGGATATGATTTATTCTCCGACTT
Organism: Cytobacillus sp. FSL M8-0252; assembly: GCF_038007345.1. Lineage (NCBI taxonomy): Bacteria > Bacillati > Bacillota > Bacilli > Caryophanales > Bacillaceae > Cytobacillus > Cytobacillus sp. FSL M8-0252. Next base: position 4,047,590 of record NZ_JBBOWZ010000001.1, on the reverse strand, counting down.
TTGTTGTGCAATCAAGAGAAGATCATATGATTAATACTGAAAGCGCGAATATTATATACAATGAAGTAGAAAATGATCAAAAACAGATTAAATGGTATGAAGAATCCGGTCATGTCATTACACTTGATAAGGAAAGAGATCAGCTGCATGAAGATGTGTATCAATTCTTAGAGCAGCTTGATTGGCAAGTGTAAGTTGGATCGAAGTTTGAGGAGTGTTGTCAATCGTGGATAACCACAAAAAAGAGCTGGTCGATAAACTATTAAATTATATGAAGGACGAGGCGTACAAGCCTCTAACAGTACAAGAAATGGAGGAGGCCTTTGGGATAGAAGACTCCACCCAATTTAAGGATTTTGTAAAGACTTTAGTCATTATGGAGGAACAAGGCTTAGTTGTGCGTACAAGGAGTAATCGCTATGGATTACCTGAAAAAATGAATCTTGTGCGCGGGAAATTATCTGGTCATGCCAAAGGATTTGCCTTTGTTATTCCAGATGAACCAGGACTCGATGATTTATTTATCCCACCAAATGAAACAAATAATGCCATGCACGGTGATATTGTCTTAGCCCGTGTAGCAGCAGAAAGCGCTGGTCAAAGAAAAGAAGGAACCATCGTCCGCATTTTGGAACGTGGTGTGCAACAAATCGTTGGTACATACACTGAGAGTAAGCATTTTGGCTTTGTTATTCCAGATGATAAAAAGTTTGCCAGTGATATCTTTATCCCAAAAGCTGCTTCTAAAGGGGCAGTAGAAGGACATAAAGTTGTTGTTAAGCTCACAACTTATCCTGAAGGAAGAAAGAGTGCGGAAGGTGAAGTAATGGAAATTCTGGGTCATAAAAACGATCCAGGCGTTGATATTCTTTCCATTATTCATAAACATGGGTTACCGATGGAATTCCCTGATGATGTGTTAAAGCAGGCAGAAGAAACGCCTGATGAGATTGATGAAAAAGAAATTGAAAATCGTCGAGATTTAAGAGGCGAAACGATTGTGACGATTGATGGTGCAGATGCGAAAGATTTAGATGATGCTGTTACTGTGACGCAACTTGATAATGGTCATTATAAATTAGGTGTGCATATTGCTGATGTATCTTATTACGTAACTGAAGGATCACCAATTGATGTAGAAGCAGAGGAACGAGCAACTAGTGTGTACTTAGTCGATCGTGTAATACCTATGATTCCCCATCGCCTATCGAATGGAATTTGTTCTTTAAATCCAAAAGTAGATCGTCTCACACTTTCATGTGAGATGGAAATTACGCCTGATGGTGAAGTGGTCAATCATGAGATTTTCCAAAGCGTCATTAAAACAACCGAAAGAATGACTTATTCGGATGTGAATAAAATTTTGGAAGATAACGATGAACAATTAATTGAACGCTATGAGCCACTCGTACCAATGTTTAAGCGAATGGAAGAATTAGCTGCGATTCTTCGTAAAAAGCGTATGCATCGTGGCGCCATTGATTTTGACTTTAAAGAAGCGAAAGTGTTAGTGAATGAAGAGGGTGACCCAAAAGATGTCGTCATTCGCGAACGTTCAGTAGCAGAAAGACTCATTGAGGAATTTATGCTAGCAGCGAATGAAACGGTTGCAGAGCATTTTCATTGGATGGAAGTACCGTTTATTTACCGTATTCATGAAGACCCGAAAGAAGATAAGCTCAGAAGATTCTTTGAGTTTATTACAAACTTTGGTTATATTGTGAAAGGAACAGCCAACGCTGTTCATCCGCGGGCATTGCAGGATATTATAGAAGAAGTACAGGGGACACCAGAGGAAATGGTGATTTCAACAATGATGCTTCGATCCATGCAACAAGCGAAGTACGATCCAGAAAGCTTGGGTCACTTCGGACTATCAACAGAGTTTTATACACACTTCACCTCGCCAATTCGTCGATATCCAGATACAATTGTTCACCGTCTCATTCGTACGTATTTGATCGAAGGTAAGATAGACGATCGCACCCAAGAAAAATGGAATGCGATGTTACCTGAAATCGCGGATCATGCTTCTGAAATGGAGCGAAGAGCAGTCGATGCCGAACGTGAAACCGATGAATTGAAAAAAGCAGAATACATGCTTGATAAAATTGGTGAAGAATATGATGGTATGATTAGCTCTGTTACGAACTTTGGGATGTTTGTCGAACTACCAAACACGATAGAAGGTTTAATCCATGTCAGCTATATGACCGATGATTATTATCGCTATGAAGAACGACAAATGGCAATGATCGGCGAACGTACAGGGAATGTATTCCGCATTGGTGATGAAATTACCGTTCGTGTCATCAATGTCAATAAAGATGAACGTGCGATCGACTTTGAGATTGTTGGAATGAAAGGCACGCCTAGAAGAGAACGCCGACAAGAAACAAAAGTGTTTAAAACAGGTAGTTCAGAAAGAAAGCCAAGGAAATCTGCTGCGCCAGAACGAGGTGAAAAATCTGGTAAGCCAGAGGGTAAGAAAAAGAAAAAACGCAAATTCTATGAAAATGCGCCGAAAGCAAAACGAAAAAAGAAACGTTAATAGACTAATGGAGGAAGCCTTTTTTGTAAGGCTTTCTTCCTTCTTTCCTTTGTTTTTGCTAAAATAAATAAAACTGCTGTGATTTAAGGGAGATGAGAAAGAGATGCCAAAAGGTGCAGGGAAAACAATCGCCCAAAATAAAAAAGCCTATCATGATTATACTGTCGAAGAAACATATGAAGCGGGTATTGTTTTACAAGGAACAGAGATTAAATCTATTCGTAACGGACGTGTGAACCTAAAAGATGCCTATGCACGAATTGTTAATAATGAATTATTCATTATTGGTATGCATATTAGTCCTTACGAGCAAGGGAATATTCATAACCACGACCCATTAAGAACGAGAAAGCTTTTACTACACCGGAAAGAAATTAACAAACTAATAGGTGAGTCAAAAGAAAGCGGCTATGCCCTTGTTCCATTAAAACTATATTTAAAAAATGGTTTCGCAAAGGTTTTAGTTGGATTAGCGAAGGGTAAAAAGAAATATGATAAGCGCGAAGACTTAAAACGAAAAGAAGCGAAACGAGAAGTTGAGCGTGCCTTCCGCGAAAGACAAAAAATGTAATATACCAAAAGCTTACAATTGATATTTCGTTTGTTTGTGCTATAATAGTAATTGTCACTTCAAATAGAAGTGCACAATCTTTGCTCAAAGTTTATCGAGCATTCCGTATGCTGCAACGACTCAGTTGCGCACCTAATACAGTTAGCAGCTTTAAAAAACTGCTACTATCCAATGGGGACGCTACGGATTCGACAGGGATAGTTTGAGCTTAGGTTGCGAGTCGAGGGGATCGTCCTCGTTAAAACGTCAAAGCCTATAACTGGCAAACAACAAAACAACTTCGCTTTAGCTGCCTAATAGGCCTTTAGCGGTTCCTCCCTCCATCGCCCATGTGGTAGGGTAAGGGACTCAAATTTAGTGGGCTACGCCGGATTCCACCGTCTGAGGATGAAGGAAGAGAACAACCAGACTAGCTGCCCGGACGCCCGTCGATAGGCATAAGGAGCAGCGAAACACGAATATATCGACTACACTCGTAGAAGCTTAAGTGCCAATATCTTTGGACGAGGGTTCGACTCCCTCCGTCTCCACCAAATACATATTTGGTGGTTTTTTATTTGGTTAAAACCAATAACATATAAAACCAAGCTATTCACAAAAATTAATAATCCTCCAATAGGTTAACATCAAACGTCTCTTTATTGCCATTCCATTCTATTTCGAATGTATGCATTTTATTTGGCGTAAACATGAATGTCCCATCCTCTCTTTTACTAAGCTGGTTATTATCATCAAGCGTTTCCCCACCGTCGCCGGTGCCAAATAGTGAAGAATGAAAATACCAATGGTCAACTAATACATTTTTGTCATCACCAGTATATTCTATTTTTATCTCATGCCTATAGTTATCCTGATGAATAGATGTATATTTAGAGGTAACAACCCAGTTTTGTCCTTCACCCCTAAAAGAATAAACTTCACTAGCAAATCTATAATTGTTTATATAGTTATAAATCAAAAAAGTAATGACACCTAGCAGAATTAATAAGGCAAATATTTTATAGTATCTTTTTTTCATTAGGGTTTACCCCTCCTTTTTCTGCTACTACACATCCTATTATAATTGAAAATTAGGAATATTATGTACATAATAAGCAGGATTTGAGAGGCACTAAGAAGTACAGTATTGTTGTTAAGCAAACATATTAATACTAAAGGTAGTTATATTTCACTTTATGCTCCATGTGGAGGATTATAGTAAGTTAAAAACAAGGCACTGATTAGTATATATGTTTTTTAAATTACTTGTTATTTTAGGAAATGAAAGAAATATCCCTTAAATATCTACACAGCATCCCTCACTCTGAACTTCACTATCCGCCTTCGTATAAAAAAACTCCCACTCATTCCCATCTGGATCGGTGATCCAAAACTTGTCTTGCAGAGCGTAGCAGCAAGTGGTATCCCGTTCTTCACGTGCGAAGAATCCTTCTTGTTCTAATCGTTGTTTATGGTGATCGATTTCTTCTTGTGTTTCTACTTGGAAACCAAAGTGATTCACTTGATTACCGTTTACTTCGTCTTTAACATTAAGGGTAAAGTTGAGTCCAGGTTGTTCTAGTAAAAACTTACTGTAAGTGGGTTCGACCTTGATTGGAGAAACACCAAATACTTTTGAATAAAAGGCGATAGATGCTTCTAAATTGGTTACGTTAATGCCGATATGCACATATTTCATTTGAAATGCCTCCTTTTAATTGCAACAAGAATTACTTGATTTTCTAAAGATACAACAAAGTTCTTCTGATAAGAGATGGTTAACGGATTGCTCATTTAATTCATAGTAATTCCATTTTCCTTTTGTCTCTTTTGTAATTAAACCAGCATCGAGCAAAATCTTTAAATGATAGGATAATTTCGATTGCGGAAGAGAGAAAATCTCGGATAAATCACAAACGCATGTCTGTCCCCGTTGGCATAGCTCATACATAATTTCTAGTCTTTTTTGGTCGGCTAATGCTTTAAATTGTTTTTCATATTCAATGAATGGTTTCATGGTTTGCACTTCCTATCAAATTTTTTTGATGTGTTATCAGTATACTTTAACTATAATTGGAAAATCAAGAAATAAATCAAAAAAATTTGATGCGTTTTTTTCTAACAGGGATTGCTTAACTATAGATTTATCTATAAAATAGCATAAGGATATAAGCATTTACTTATACGATAAAGGAGTACCTTAATGAAAAGTACAATTGAGGAAGTTGCGCTTGTGTTAAAGCTGTTAGGCGATAAAACAAGGCTAAAGATGGTGAAGATTCTTGAATCAAGGGAATGCTGTGTTTGTGAGCTTGTTCATTTATTTGATATGAGCCAGCCAGCTATTAGTCAGCATTTACGTAAGTTACGTGATGTTGGTTTGATCTTTGAATCAAGAAGGGGTCAATGGGTTTATTACGGTTTAAATAAACAATATGAGAACTTTCCCTTCGTTTGTATTTTATTAAATCAGCTTCCAAGTCAAGAGGGGCTACTTGAAAGTCTTGAAAAACAAGGTTTGCGCGTATTGTGTGATTAAGGAGGAATGGGTATGACAACGTCAGTGGTTTTGGCATCAGTGATTTTTTTAATCACACTTATTTTAGTCATCTGGCAACCTAAAGGGTTGTCTATTGGTTGGTCTGCCTGTGGTGGAGCGATATTGGCTTTACTAGTTGGTGTGGTAGATTTCCAAGATGTTTTGGATGTAACGTCGATTGTATGGAATGCAACGTTAACATTTATCGCTATTATTATTATTTCTTTAATTTTAGATGAGATCGGTTTCTTTGAATGGTCTGCCTTGCATATGGCGAGAGCGGCAAAAGGGCATGGTGTAAAAATGTTTGTCTACGTGATTTTGCTTGGAGCGATTGTATCTGCTCTGTTTGCGAATGACGGGGCTGCCTTGATTTTGACACCGATTGTTCTTTCGATGGTAAGGAACTTGAATTTTAATGAGAAAATGGTCTTTCCATTCATTATTGCAAGTGGTTTTATCGCTGATACAGCGTCATTACCCCTTGTGGTAAGTAATCTTGTTAATATTGTATCGGCCGATTTCTTTGGCATCGGATTTGTGGAATTTTTCACTGTCATGATTGTACCGAATTTATTTTCTGTTGCGGCAAGTATTTTGGTTCTCTATTTGTTTTTTAGAAAAAGCATACCCGGTCGTTATGATGGTACGCAATTACGGGAGCCACGTGTAGCGATAAAGGATCCACGATTATTCAAGTACTCATGGTGGATTTTGGCGATATTACTAGTTGGCTATTTTGCAAGTGAGTTTGTTGGTGTGCCTGTATCGATTATTGCTAGTATCATTGCTTTTATTTTTCTTATGATCTCTAGAAGAAGTGATGCAGTTGATGTGAAATCCGTCATGAAGGGGGCTCCGTGGAATATTGTTTTCTTCTCAGTCGGAATGTATGTTGTTGTGTATGGTTTGCGGAATGTTGGGCTAACGAGCTTATTAACAGATGTTCTTCAATTAACCGTTGATCAAGGATTGTTTGCCGCAACAATGGGCATGGGCTTTATTGCTGCCATTTTGTCTTCGGTCATGAATAACATGCCGACAGTGATGATTGATGCGTTAGCCATTGCAGATACGAATGCAACAGGTATGATGAAAGATGCCTTGATTTATGCCAATGTCATCGGATCTGACCTTGGACCAAAAATCACGCCAATTGGTTCACTTGCTACTTTATTATGGTTACATGTGTTATCGCGTAAAGGGGTGAAGATTTCTTGGGGTACCTACTTTAAAACAGGTATCATTCTAACGATTCCCACCTTATTTATCACCTTATTAGGTCTTTATATATGGTTATTAATTATTCATTAAAGGAGTGTTCATATGACGAAAAAAATCATTTATTTTCTTTGCACAGGGAATTCTTGCAGAAGTCAAATGGCTGAAGGTTGGGCAAAGCATTATTTAAACGAAGATTGGCAAGTCTATAGTGCAGGCATTGAAGCACATGGACTCAATCCAAAAGCTGTAGAAGCGATGAAAGAAGCAGGGATAGATATCTCACAGCAAACTTCGGATGTGATAAATACCGACATCTTAAATCAAGCGGATTTGGTTGTCACCTTATGTGGCGATGCTGCTGATAAATGTCCTATAACACCGAAAGAAGTGAAACGAGAACATTGGGGATTTGATGATCCTGCCAAAGCAATTGGCACGGAAGAGGAAAAGTGGCAAACGTTTACTCGTGTAAGAGATGAGATAGGCGAGCGGTTGAAGCGGTTTGCTGATGCTGGTGAAAAGTAGTCATACACCGTCATGGAAGTACCTCCATGGCGGGTATTTTTATTCTGAATAGTTAAAATATATAGTTAATTAAACTTTTGTTATGCTACACTTGTAATAAATAACGACCAACATTGTCTAAGTCACTCAATGAAATAAGGGTAGGAGGGAATAGACGGTTTATGACTAAAAAAGTTGTTCGTAGGAATGGGAAGCGTAATGAAGGCAAAGCTAGACAATTGACAAATGAAATTGATAATTTTTTAATTCTATGTATTTATGAACAGCAAAAAGAAGCAATTGCCAAACAAGAGTCGATTGAAAAAGAGAAGGCACCTATTTATTATATCTCAGGTGTCAAATCTTTTATGATTTGGGAAAAGGCATATCAAGAAAATCCGGCTGTTTTTAATTCGTTAAGACAAATCGCAAGAGATCGCTTTATTCATCAATTGGCAGATCATATCGTGCATTTTCTTATCGAGAAAAACAAAAATTATTCCTCCCTATTTACAATGGTTTTTTTAGATCATCAACTAAGGGGACTTGCCATTTCAGCAATTGAAAATAGGCTAAGGGCGGATACCTTTTTAAATGAGGAAGCTGCTTGGGAAGAGTTTTGTCAGTGGTTTCAGCGGGGAATCGCAGAGTGGGTATTAGATGTAATGGCTGACGAACTTGGGATGGAGCACCTCAGTCAACTAAAGAAAGCTGAATTAAATCAGCTCTTCTATCAATACCTGTCTAATTTTTTGCTGAACAGTAAAGAATTTCTTTCTATGTTCACGATAATCGTAAATGATTATGCTGATAAATGGATCAATCAACTTTTTAAATATAGTAAATGCACTGTACAGGAATTAGAAAAGGCTATCGCTCATGGAGTAGATTGGAGAAATTCATCTCTAGTCCCTTCTCAGAGAGAGAATATTTGTGTAATGAATAATGCCCCTTATCAAGCGGTACGAGAGGCGCTATATCAAGTTTTTCATTGGGATCAAGAGAAAGAAAGGTATTGTAGAAGAATCCAGAAAGGTCATGTGCAAGGCTTATTGATGATTAACGAGATAGTAGAAGATCAAAATGTAGATCGCTTTACGTTAACAGATTTGGATGTTGATGTACTCGATATGTTATGTGCCAACTTTCTTGCTATCGCCAAGCATCATGAAGATGTTATTACGATAGAGGTGGATGAACTGCTTCGGATGAGGGGCTTGTTACCTAAACGCGGTGGAGAAGGGAGACGCGGAGGGTATGAGCGGAGTCAACGTCTAAGAATTATGAAATCGCTTACAATCATAAAAAATCTTTGGATCGATATAGAGACTGTGGTATATCAAAAAGGAAAACCAGTCGAGAAAAGGTTAATGGGTAATGCTTTTGACGTGTATGACCAAAATGAATCACAGCAAGTGTTGAAATATAAAATGGGTCCTATATTTTCCCCATTTCTATATGGATCCGGTAGGCAGGTTATACATCTACCACTTAAAATATTGCAGTATGATCCTTACAGAAGGTCTTGGGAGAAGAGGTTAGGGAGATATATGCATTGGCGTTGGAGAGTCCAGGCAAAGAAGGGCGATTATTTAAAACCACATTATATTTCAACATTACTCGCAGCGATAGGTGAATCATTAAATATAAGATTGCCTTCAAGGACAAGAGAACGATTTGAGAGCGCGCTTGATACGCTACAAGAGGATGGTTTACTCTCTGCATGGTATTACGAAGCATGGGAAGAATCCATTGTGGATAGTAAAGGCTGGGGGAATACTTGGAAGCAAGCAAAGATTATTATTCAGCCACCTGAGGAAGTTGTTGAAAGGTATGCTCAATTGAAGAAAACGACTTTTGAAGTGAAAGTGAAAGACCATCAATCGTTAACAGATCACGTCCTTTTAGGTAAACGTGTAAGAGAAGTAAGAGTGACAAATGGCTTGTCGTTATCACAATTAGCGCAAGAAGTTGAGGTGTCACAAGCTTATATCAGTACGATAGAACGAGGAATTAAAGTCCCATCTAAACGGGTGGAAGGTAAGTTATTACGCTGGATAGAGATAATGGAAAAGAGGCAATGAGCACAAGTTGTGTGATCATTGTCTTTTTTTCGTGGTAATCCCTTGCCATTGTCGAGGTGATCTTGTGTCATAGTCGAGATGATATAGTACGTAAAAAAATAATTGTGAAAGTTTCTGCCTACGGTAAGTAAAGGTTTAGTTGATATTTACTTTTTTTTACTACCTAATAATTAAATGTTTAATGTTTTCTTTACGCCTGATCCATTAGCGTTCATTTTGTAAGCTATCGATAGAAAGAAATTGATTTTTATTTAGTGAGGTGAATGTAATGATAAATGAAAACGTTTCCGCAAAGGATGAGCTACATTCTTTTTTTTATCCGCAATCAGTAGCCGTGTTAGGTGCATCTGAAAACCCGAAGAAGCTTGGCAATATCCAGGTGAAGGCATTATTAGATGGGGGCTTTCAAGGAGATATTTTTCCTATTCATCCTACTTCAAATGCAATTCATGGAGTGAAGTGCTACTCATCCTTACAAGCGGTTTCACATGCAGTTGATTTAGTCATCTTTTGTTTAAGTGCTCACCAGATTCAGCAAGGGCTAGAGCAATGTGTAGAAAAGAAAGTGAAGGCAGCGATTATTTTTGCTTCAGGATTTTCTGAAACTGGAGAGTCGGGAGAAAAACAACAAAAACAAATAGCGGATTATGCAAAAAAGCATGGTCTCCGTTTACTTGGTCCAAATTGTGTCGGCCTTGTTAATACGCTGAATGGTCTGGTCGGTACATTTTCTCCTGCTGTTATGAGCTATCCTCTTAGTGAACAACGCGCAGTTGGGTATGTATCGCAAAGCGGCGCCTTTGGTGTGCTTACGTATATGGCTGCTGCCCAACATGGATTAACGTTCAATTATTTTGTGAGTGTTGGAAATGAAATGGATACCAGTTTTGAAGATGTAGTTGAGTATATGGTTCATGAAAAGCAAACGAAAGTGATCAGCGGTTATTTGGAAGGTGCGAAAAAACCTAAAAAATTAAGGGGATTGGCATACGAGGCGCTTGAAAAAGGGAAACCGATTATCGTTATGAAGGCAGGGCGAGGAACTGCAGGAAAAAGAGCAGCCGCTTCTCATACGGGTTCATTAGCCGGCTCGAACGATATTTATGACGCATTTTTTAAACAAACTGGCATGATTAGAGCCAATGATTATGATGAAATTATTTCATTCTCGAAATTATTCTTATCTGGCAAACTGCCAACAGGGAGAAATACCGTAATTATTACAAGCTCGGGTGGCAGAGGGATTAACGAAGCCGATCGTTGTGAAGCTAATGGCTTGTTGATTCCAAAATTAAATGAGGAAACTCAACGGAAAATCAAACAAGTGATTCCTTCCTTTGCTAGTGCAGCCAACCCAATTGATCTAACTGCAGCGGCTTCTGTATCGGCACCAGAGCTATTTACTGCGCCATTAAAAGCCTTAATGGAGGATCCGGATGTAGACAATATCATTCTTACAGAGTTCCCCTTATTTTGGGATGAAGAGACGAAGGAATTACAAGAATTTGTTGAGATGTGTAAAAACACGAATAAATTTGTGTTTGTAAGTACATTTCCGTTAGAAGGAATGAGTATACCTAAAGGGCAACAATATATGGTCGACCATGGTGTTCCAGTGATACCGGGTAACTTACAAGCGATATCTGCGCTCGCAAAGTTAGTCGAATATAGCGAAAAATATCGTGCGTATCAAAAAGAGAGTGTTCGAGAACGGGCATCTATTCAGAAGAAAGAGAACGTAGCGTATTTACTGCAAGAGAATCAAATTTTAAGCGAATGGGATGCAAGCAAAGTGCTACAGGCTTACGAAATTCCCACTACAAAAAAGAGCTTAGCAACTACCGTGGATGAAGCGGTTCAGCAAGCGAACAGTATTGGTTATCCTGTTGTATTAAAAATTGATTCAAAAGACATTTTGCATAAAACAGAAGCAGGTGGTATACGTCTTTCCTTGCAAAATGCAGAGCAAGTAAAGCAAGCATTCGATGACATTCTTCTGTCCGCTCACAAATATCATCCTGATGCCCACATTAATGGGGTGATGGTGCAGGAAATGGTGGCAAAGGGGACGGAAGTTATCGTTGGTGTGACGAGAGATGCCAGCTTTGGACCGGTGATTATGTTTGGTTTAGGCGGCATTTTTGTTGAAGTGTTCAAAGATATTGCTTTCCGGGTTGCACCGATCACAAGACAAGATGCGCTTGAAATGATAAATGAGATTAAAGGAAAAGCCATTTTCGACGGTGTACGAGGTGAAGAAGCGCTTGATGTAGAGGGCATTGTCGACATCTTACTGCGTGTATCCTCACTTGTACAAGATTATGACATTGAAGAGCTAGATTTAAATCCAATCATTGTGACTGAAAAGTGCGCAAAAGCGGTAGATGCACTAATTGTAACAAGCGCTGCACAAACAGAAAATATGCTCGCTAGGAGGTAGTGGTATCGATGCTCGATCAGACAATTATCGGTAAGACTGGGTCAACGTTCATGTTTGAAGTGGATAAAAGACATGTTAAACAATTTGCTCAAGCTATAGGTGATGACAATCCATTATATACGGAACCAACTTATGCTAATCAGAGTCCCTATAATGGGCTGATTGCGCCACCTACTTTTCCGGTGGTAGCAGGGGTAGAGGGTGAAGGAATAGAGCTAGATTTAGATAAAAAGAGAATGCTTCATGGTGAGCAGTCCTTTATTTATCATCGCCCACTAAAAGTAGGCGAGTCTCTTACTTGCCAAATAAAAGTAGCAGACCTTTATGAAAAAGAAGGAAAAAAAGGAAAGATGCAATTTATTATTCTGGATACCGAAATGAGAGACACAGAGGGGGATTTAGTGGTTACAAGTCGCATGAATATCATCTATACCCAGCCTCCAGTCCAGGCAGTATAACGATACGAGGAGGAATGACAATGCTAAGATTTGCCGATTTGGTAGACGGTCAAGAGTTAAAACCATTAGTGAAGCCTGCGGTATCGAAGGTTCAACTCGTCAAATACGCGGGAGCATCAGGAGATTACAACTTATTGCATACCGACGATGCTTTTGCTAGAAGTATGGGATTACCAGGAGCCATCGCACATGGCATGTTAGTCATGGGATTCTTAGGAGAATATATCCAACAATTAGCTGGTGTGACTGCGAGAGTAGCGAAGTTTAACATGCGTTTTGGAGCGATGACTAAACCGGGGGATGAGATTACTTGCGCAGCTACTGTAAAACGCGTATACGAGGACGAAGGAAAGAAATATGTGGAATTTGAGTTGCAAGCGGCTAAATCAATAAAAGAAATCGTTGGATCAGGTTCTGTATTGTTGGAATTCTTTGAATAAGGAGGAGTTGACGATGGAAAACATTAAAAACAAATATGCAATCGTCGGAGTTGGAGAAAGCGAACGTTCAAAAAAGTCGGGTACAACCCCGTTACATTTGGCGTTAGATGCAGCGCGAGCAGCTATTGCTGATGCTGGACTTGAGACAAAAGAGATTGATGGATTTATGAGTTACAGTGAAAACGATTCATGTACGGCACATCAATTATCTACCTATTTAGGCGTGAGACCGAAATATGTAAAAGATATTATGGGTGGCGGAAGCAGTACAGAAATGTTAATTGCTGACGCGATTGGTCTGATTGAAACAGGTCAAGTAAATACCGTCCTTATTTATCGATCTATGAATGGCAGATCAGGCGTAAGAATGGGCGGTGGTGGCTGGGATGTGAACATGCTGCAAAATGCGATGGATGGCGGTAGCTTTCTCATCCCATATGGAGCAGGTAGTCCTGGGCAATGGTTTGGCTTATTTGCCACACGTCATATGCATGAAACAGGGTTAACGAAGGAGCATCTAGGTCATGTTTGTGTGAGTTTTTATGGGCATGCACAAAGAAATCCGAAAGCCTTCTTTTATGGAAAGCCATTAACAATGGAAGCTTATCATGATACGCCTGATTTAAGCTTCCCATTTAATAAGCATGATTTCTGCTTAGAGTCAGACGAAGCAAATGCAATCATTGTTACATCCGCCAAACGAGCTGAACAATTACCGAAGCAGCCCGCTTATATTATGGGAATCGCCGCTAGACAATGTGTTTCACACGCACATTATTGGAACAATGTAGATGAAGTCGCTTCAGACTATGTTGCTAAGGATGTATACAAGAAGGCAGGGGTTACCGCAAAGGACCTCGATGTCGCATCTATTTATGACTGCTATAGTTGGGTTGTGTTGCGGCAGTTAGAGGCATATGAGATAGCGAAAAGAGGCGAAGTGGGAGACTTTGTTGCCGATGGACATCTCAAGATGGGTGGGAAGCTGCCGAGTAATACAGCTGGTGGCATGCTTTCAGAAGGATACACACATGGAATGAATAATGTGATTGAAATTGTGCGACAGATTCGTCACGACTATGAGGGATCAGACCGACAAGTGAAGGATTGTGAAGTTGGTTTATGTACGGGCTGGGCAGGTCCAGATATTGCTGGTGCGATGATATTAAGGAATTAGGAGGAATACGAATGAGCTATGAGAAACCGATACCGTTAAAAAATGAAGATAATGCCCCCTTTTGGGATGCGGCTGACCGCCATGAACTTTTTTTGCAAAAATGTCATACATGCCAACAGTTCGCCCATCCACCTGGACCGGCATGTGCAAAGTGTAGCAGCAGTGATCTGACATGGGAGAACTTAGGCACAAATATTAAAGGGCGTGTGTATTCTTACGTCATTTCCCACCGCCCTTTCTTGCCAGGATTTCACAATGATACGCCACTTGTCATTGCCGTTATTGAATTGGCTGCCTATCCAGAAGTGAAAATGATCGGTAACATTTTGGATCATGCGATAGAAGACATCCATATCGGGATGGAAGTAGAAATGACGTGGCAGAAGATCAATGATGAGCGTGCCCTACCACAATGGGAATAGGATGGGAGGAGAGAAAAGATGGACTTTTCATTTTCAAAAAAAGAAGAAAAGTTTAGACATGAATTACGTACATGGCTCGAGGAAAACTTGCCAGAAGGGTGGTTGCATGGAGACAGAAAATTACCAGAAGATATGAATGAGTATTCTCGCTTCTTAAGAGATTGGCAGCGCAAGCTTTATGAAGGTAGCTGGGGGGCAATTACTTGGCCAAAAGCGTACGGAGGAAGAGAAGCTAGTTTAATTGAAGAAATCATCTATCAACAAGAAATGGTTCGCGTTAGTGCACCGCCTCTAGTAAATTATGTCGGCATCCATATGGTTGCCCCTTTGCTTATGCAAATGGGAAGTGACGAACAGAAATCAGCTTATATTACTAAAATCATTTCTGGAGAAGAGGTTTGGTGCCAAGGATATTCTGAACCAAATGCGGGCTCAGACTTAACAGCTATTCAGACAACTGCAGTAAAAAAAGGTGATCGTTGGGTGATTAATGGGCAGAAGGTTTGGACGAGTTTTGGTCATTTAGCAGATCGCTGTTTCCTATTAGCGCGTACTTCAAAAGGGGAGAAGAAACATCATGGTATTACCGTTTTCCTTTTGGATATGCATCAAGAAGGTGTAGAGACTAGGCCTATTATCCAGATGGATGGGGAACATGACTTTAATGAAGTCTATTTAAATGATGCGATTGCTTATGATAGTGATATTGTTGGTGAGATCGATTGTGGCTGGCAAGTAATGATTGCTTTACTTATGCATGAACGTACGGGTATTGGTGGTCAAGTATTTACATTAGAGCAGCAATTTCAAGATTTAGTAACGATGGCTAAGGAATGGACGGAGGACGGGCAGCCTGTCATAAAAAAGGAAAGTGTAAGAAATGCATTAGTTGATTTATATGCAAAATCTAGGGGATCTTTGTTGAACTATTATCGTAATTTAACGAAAACATTGAAGAATGGTCAACCGGGCTCTGAGGGCTCTTTAGATAAACTGATAGTAAGTGAGGCGACACAAGAACTCTTTGCCTTATCCGTATCTATTCAAGGTCCACACGGGATTCTTTGGAAGCAGGATGCGGCAATTGGTGATTCGTATTGGCAGAAACAGTATCTTTATTCCTTTGGTATGACAATTGGCGGGGGAACAAGTGAGGTACAAAGAAATACTATTGCAGAAAGAATACTAGGACTACCTAAGGATCTAGGACGTTAACATTGTTGGAGGTGAAAAAGAATGGATTTCGCATTAAATAAAGAACAGGAATTATTCGGTAGTTATGTAAGGAAGTATTTAACTGAGCAAGGTACAACCAATATTGCCCGTGCTTTTATTGATGGTGATGGACAAAGATTTAATCAAGCATTTCAAGGATTAGTTGAATTAGGCTATCCAAGTATCAATGTGTCAGAAGACTATGCGGGAATGGGCTTAGGTTTATTAGACATGGTATTACCACTTGAGGAGATGGGGAGAAGTGTCCTGCCGGGGCTGTTTTTGGAAACGAATAGTTTCTCTGTACCACTTATCGAAAAATATGGTACAGAGAAACAAAAGCAAAAGTATCTACCTGCAATTGCCGATGGTTCCCTGCAGATTTCGGTTGCTTGGATAGAGCCAAAAGGAAGTTACAAGGCGTCGTCGATCCAAGTAAGTGGGGTAGAAAAAGGTGATGATTTTGTTCTTAACGGCGTAAAATCGTTAGTAGCAGATGTCGAACTAGCTGATACTTTTCTCGTTCCGATTCGAACCACTTCATCTAGCCATGAAGAGGGAATTTCACTTTTTCTAGTGGATAAGGCAATGATAAAAAACGTTACACAGCAGCAAAGTATTGATGAAACACGGAAGCTATCGCAAATTCACTTTGAAGATGTAATCGTTAATAAAGAGCAATTACTAGGAGAGCTAAACCAAGGTGATAACATTCTCGAAGAAGGACTGCTATCTTTTAATGCATCAATTTGCGCCATTATGGTGGGTTGTATGGCTGCGATTGTGGATATGGCAGCAGAATACGCAAAGATACGGGAACAATTCGGGCAACCGATTGGCCGTTTCCAAGCCATTAAACATGCGATTGCCAATATGAAAGTGGATTTAGAACTGTCAAGGTCACTATCCTATTATGCCAATTGGGCTTACGATACAGCAGCTGAAGATCGTCAGGAATCCATATTTGCGGCGCGTATTTTTATTCATAACGCCCTGCAAAAAGCAGCAGCAGCCAATGTACAAATACATGGCGGGATTGGATTTACTGAAGAATTAGATTGTCATTTATATGTGAAAAGAGCGCGCTATTATGAACACTATCTAGGTAGTAGAGAGAGCTATTATGAAAAGGCAGCAGCAGCTTTAGGATGGTAAAAGAAAAAAGGGGAGTGATTGTAATGCAGACCATAAATGAAATCGAACATTATTTAAATGTAATCAATGGAAAGCAATTGCCAGCTACTCAAGGAAAACAATTAACAAGTATAAACCCTGCAAATGGCAAGGTATGGGCGACAATCCCCTGTAGTACAGAAGAAGATATTGACTTAGCAATCAAGCATGCCAAACAGGCCGTCCCAGCTTGGTCGCAATTATCAGCAATGGAACGTGCAAAATATTTAAGAGAAATTGCGTTACAGGTTGAAAAGTATGGCGAAGAGTTAGCGATGTTAGAAACGAAGGATAATGGGTGGGTTTATCGGGAAACATTGCACGGTCTCATTCCATCATTAGTGAGTATTTGGTTAGACGCAGCAGGAGCGGCGTCACATGTCAATAAAGGTGAAACGGTCCAACTTGATGAGGAAACAATCGGGTACACGCTTAGGGAACCGTTAGGCATTGTTGTTGGTATTCTTCCATGGAATGCCCCATTATTTACCTTTACGATTAAAGCGGCGTATGCCCTTGCAGCAGGCAATGCCGTGATTATCAAACCTTCCGAGCATGCGAGTGTATCGAGCTTAAAATATACAGAACTGCTTAATCAAATTCTTCCTCCGGGAATATTAAACGTCATCTCAGGAGATGGTTCTACAGGTTCGTACTTGGTCGGTCATAGAGATGTTGATCGGGTGACGTTAACGGGATCAGGTCAAACTGCTCGTGCGATTACAAAGAAGCTGGCACAATCGCCAAAGCCTGTCACTTTTGAACTTGGAGGGAAATCCCCCAATATTGTGTTCGCTGATGCGGATGTAAAGAAAGCGGCAGAAGGCGTCACATTAAATGGTATTTTCACGGGGAATGCTGGACAAATTTGTGTCGGCGGCTCTCGCATTCTTGTACAAAAAGACATCTTACCCGATTTTCTTCCTTTAATGAAAAAGTCCATTGAAGAGTCAATTCATTTTGGTGATCCTATGAATCTAGCGACATCGATGGGACCAATTGCGAACAATGTCCAATATAAAAAGGTTTGCGACTTTATTGAATTAGGAAAGCAGGAGGGGGGAGAAGTCATCTTTGGAGGAAATTACGGTGGGGAGAGCTTCTTTGACGATCAAGCAGATCTTCAAAAAGGATACTGGGTGGAACCAACGCTGCTACTAGTGAAGGATTCTTCTCTACGAATCTGTCAGGAAGAGGTTTTTGGTCCGGTGTCGGTCGTCTTGCCATTCGATAATGAAGAAGATGCCCTGCGTCTTGCCAATGATACAAGCTTTGGCCTCGGAGCGGGCATATGGACAAACAATTTAGGGAGAGCCCATCGTATGATGAAGAAAATTGATAGTGGAAATGTTTGGGTCAACACGTATCGAAGAGTAGGACCAGAATTACCGTTTGGTGGATTTAAGGAGAGTGGATTTGGTAAAGATTCCTTATTAGAGAACACCCGTGAAAAGGCGTGCGTGATCCATATCGGGTAATTAAGGAGGGAATGGAGTGGAGGAAAAGTCTGTTAATCGTTCGTTTCATATTCTTTGCATCGGCATTTTACTTGTCGTGTTTGCAGAGGCAACACACATCCCAGCTTATCCAAAAATGCTCGAACATTTCGATTTAACTGCAGGCTATTCTGTCTATATGCAGCTAGGGTTTGCTTTAGGATTAACAGGCTTTCAACCGATGATGGGTTGGTTGTCTGATTCGTTTGGCCAAAAAATAGTCATATTGATCGGTTCAGGATTACTAACAATCGGTTCGATTATGGTGGCCATTGCTCCATCTTTTTGGTTGTTGGTGTTCGGTTTATTTTTAAAAGGCTTCGCCGGAGCGGCTGTGATTCCTGCCGGAGTGAACTTTGTCGGTACCGTATATACCGATAGTATGCGTGGTAAAATGATGGGTGTGTATGGATTTTATACGGTTGTAGGTGGTCTCATTGGTCCTATATTAAGTGGGGTTCTCGTGGATCGCATCGGTTGGTCGTCTATCTTTTGGCTCTGCTCAGTCTTTGGTATTATTGCTTTCCTGCTGTTTACTTTTGGCGTACCTTCTGTACAAAGAAGCAAGAAGAGCACAATTGATTGGTTAGGCGTAATATTTGTCTTTCTTCTTTTAGCAGGTCTACTTACGATTCCAACATTTATCAATCAGTATGGTGTGACATCATGGATGTGGTCACCAGCATTAGTAGTTGCTGTTGTTTCATTCATCTTTTTAATTATCGTTGAAAAGAGGACTAAGCAACCGTTACTGGATATTGACTATGCAAAGACACGTCATTTTTGGGTGCCATCTATCATTGCTATTATCATGTACATGTCTTTTAGTAGTGTGATGTATTTATTAACGTTCTTCGTGCAAAGTGTTCAAGGCCATTCGTCTACGGTGGTAGGGTTATTGCAATTTCCATTATTCCTAACTATGGCTATATGCAACCTTATTAGTGGGCGTTTAATGAGTAAAATCCAACCAGTGCATTTAATTCTCTGCAGTATTTTCTTGCTGAATGGTGGGGTTAGCATGTTGATCTTTGCTAATGAGGATACCTCTTTTGTCTATTTATTTATCTCTATGAGTCTTATAGGTTCTGCAATTGGGACAGTAGGACCAATCGTAAAAGCACTCGTTGTCTCTCGGGCACCTGTTACAAGGGTTGGCGTGGTCTCCTTTACTTATTTAACGATAGAAAATGTCGCTTCTCGTGTAGGGGCATCGTTTGCTTTAGTTACTTTCGCAATCTTTGCTGCTGGAGGAAATGGCGCGAAAGGATTATCATCAACCGCAGTTTTACTGACAATCTTTACGACTTTGAGTCTTTTTTTCATCTTTCTCATGCCTAAAGGGGAAGAAAAAGAAGCCCCCGCATCTGTTTCTCAAAAACAAACGATAGAAAAATAGATAGATTTAGCATTGTTGCACTTCCTAATGGGAGTGTTTTTTTGTCTAAGATTATGGACGATGTTAAGAAATAGTCATCCTTTAAATAGTAATAAATGAAATTATTAATAAGGTTGGGTTACTACCATGTACAATGCTTAAATTTACTTCTTGTTTATTTTTCTTTTCATGAGGAAAAAAACAACCGGAATACTAAAAGGAATAAGCGAAAGTACCAAAAGTGAGGCAACAAGATGTTGTTCTACAATGGGCATTTGCCCCAATAAAAGCCCTGTTAGTAACCAAAAAAACACCCAGAGGAATCCGCCAAGGGCATTATGTCTAAAGAAAGATCGATAGGAATAATTCATTATCGCACTTGCTACCGGAACGGTTGTACGCATAAGTGGAATAAATCTTGCGGTGATAATGGATATTTTTCCGTAACGGTTCATAAATTGCTCAGCCCGTTGGAGTTGTGTTTCTTTTAATAAAAATGGCTTTAATCTTTTACTATTCCAGCCTTTGATTAATCTTCCAATAGAGAAGTTTTGGTTATCTCCACAGATGGTAGCAAGAAAGAAAACAATGGCTAGTGTTTCGATATTCAAACTACCCACTGCTGCAAGAGCGCCACTAGCAAATACAAGTGAGTCCCCTGGAATAAATGTAAGTACCACGAAGGCAGTCTTTAAATAAACAAGCAAAAATAACAGTGCATATATATATAATCCATAAGAAGTAAGGAACTCCCCCAGTTGTTTATCAAACGTACTCATCGTGTAAAAGAATGTTCCCATTATACCCGCCCCTGATAGTAGACTCATTAGAGGCATCATATTCATCCAAGGTGAAGAAAGAAATAAGGAATTCGCCCTTTTTTGTTATATAGAAAAAAGAGTCATATGTGTTCCTTAACGGTGACACATAATGACTCTTTCAATTATTCTGCCGTGCTTTCAACAAACTCCTTCTCACGCCATATATATGTTATCCCTAAGCCTAGAAGCATGACGACACCTGCAAATAGGTAAGGATAATGGATATTTACATCGAATAGAATGCCTGCAACTGCTGGTCCGGCAATGTTACCGAGACTTGTGTAAGTTGAGTTCATTCCAGCGACAAAGCCTTGTTCTTTCCCAGCTGATCGGGAAAGGAAAGTGGTAAGTGCCGGACGTAGTAAATCAAATGCTAAGAAGATGAAGGCCGTAACTAATAACACCATCCAAAATCCAGATATGACTGTTGAGGCAAATGCTAAGACAACACCCATGATTAAACAGGCCTGGATCACTTTTTTCTCTCCGAGTTTCTCGACCATCTTTCCGAATAAGAAAATTTGGACGATGACGCCGAATATCGAGCTGATGGTTATAATGATCGCAATATCTTGCGGTGTAAAGCCAAATTTATGGTCTGAGAATAAGCTAAATACTGTCTCATAGGCAGATAGACCGAACGCTAGTATAAAGACGATGATAAACGCAATAAAGTATAACGGATTAAACGAGCGTTTAAAATCTGCGATAAAACTGCTTTTCGTTGCATTTTCAGAAAGCTCTTTCATCTGCTCTTTTGTTAGTGGTTCTTTTAATATAAAGATAGATAAAATACAGGCAAAGAAGGCAATACCCGCTGCAAAGAAGAAAGGCAGACGAATACCATACTCGGCGATAAAGCCACCGATTCCTGGGCCTATGATGAATCCAGTGCTAATAGCTGCTGACACGTAACCCATTGCCTTTGGTCTCTCTTTTAATGTAGTGATGTCGGCTACATAGGCTGTTACCCCAGGCATAATGAAAGCTGCACTGATTCCGCCTAAAATTCTTGATAGATATAAAGCAGAAATATGAGTACCTAATCCAAAAACCAATTCACTGATAGCGAATAGAAATAACCCGATGGTAATGATTCTTTTTCGGCCAAATCGGTCAACGAATCTACCTGCAAATGGGGAAGTAATCAATTGAGCGAAAGCGAAGACAGCGACTAAATAGCCCATTGTACTTCCAGATAAATGCATAATATTCATAAATGAAGGCATGACCGGAATAATTAGTCCGATGCCTAAAAAGGCAATGAAAATATTACTTAATAAAATGAGTAAGACAGCTTTTTGTTCTTTTAACGGTTTTTGTTCCATTTGAAACACCTCTTTTTTTCTCAACGTATCGAGATGCCTCTCCAGAATACTTTCCATGAGGCTTCTAGTTTTTCTTGTAATCGTTTTGTATCACTCATATAGACAAGCTCAAGCATGATGCTATCGACAACACCAAAGAATGCGAGTGTAGGTATGCGTGGATGTTCTACATGCAATAGCCCTTCATTTATCCACTTCTGAAATTTTTCCTGTAATAAGGCTTGCGTTTTTTCTTCTATATCAATGACTTCAAGGTCAACCTCTTTTTGTAGATGAGCTGGTGGGAAGAATGACATTCTTAGCCAGAACTTCAATTGCTCATTTTGTTGAAAGAGATCTACAATTAGTTGTAAAAATCCATATAAATCTTTTTCTGGTTGCGAGCTTCGTATGTTGTTAAAATATTGTAATTTGCTTAGTAGTTCAGTTTCTTTGGCATCATGTAACACTTGAAGAAATAAATCATCTTTACCGCGAAAATGCGCATATAATGACTGTTTCTTCATGCCCACTTCTTCTGCTATTTGGGAAAGGGAAGCACCTTCATATCCATGAATCGTAAAATATTTCAAAGCTGCTTCCTTTATATCATCACTTTTCATTTCACTCACCCCTGATTAACGAACGTTCGTAAGTTATCTTATCAGAGGGTTTAAGTAAAAGCAATAAAAATTAGTTGGCAAATTTCAGCAATATCAGTAGCTATAATAAGTGAAATTACATTACTTAGAATCTGTAGATGATGTGATAGAAACCATTAGATATACACGGGGTTTGATATGTTAAAATAAACTCTTAAAGGATGGATAGGTGCGAGGGAGGTGGATAAGCATGTGTGAGTCTCTTCGGGAAGATATAAAAGAAAAGCTAGAAAGTGGTTATTACCACTGTGCGAAGGAGTTCACTTTATCAGTGATAAGTGGCAAGTACAAAGTTGTTATCCTTTGGCATTTAGGTATAGAAGGTCCTTACCGTTTTAATGGCCTACAAAAGCTTTTTGATGGTGTATCGCATAAAACGCTATCTAATCAATTAAAAGAGTTAGTAGAAGATGGGATAATCAGTAGAAAAGTGTATCCAGAGATGCCGCCGAAAGTGGAGTATTCTATGACGGAATTAGGTTATTCGCTATTACCTATTATTGAAATGATGTATGAATGGGGTACGAACCGCATCCAACAGCTACAAGAAGAAGGCATATTAAAAACCAGCTTTGAGGAGAAGTAATCCTAAGCTGGTTTTTAATGTTAGTTATGCTTTGGCCTTATTAGTTATTTAATAATTTTAATGCTTCACGATTAAAAGCGGGTAAGTCATCTGGTGTACGACTTGTTACAAGTTGCTGATCAACAACTACTTCTTCATCGACAAATTGAGCCCCAGCATTAATTAAGTCTTTACGTACAGAAATGAAGCTCGTCACCCTTTTTCCTTCTAATAAATCTGTATCAATTAAAAATTGAGGTCCATGGCAAATAGCGAATACCGGTTTGCCTTCTGCGATAAAATGTTTGGCAAAACTGGCGTGGTCAGGATTAATTCTTAATAAATCCGGAGAAAAACCTCCAGGAATAAGCAAAGCGTCAAAGTCTTCTGGACTAACTTCATCAAGCCCTTTATCCACAGTGAAATTTTGACCATTTTTTCCTCTGATTTCTTTTCCTTCTTCAGCATTTACAATGGAAACCGTGTGGCCAGCTTCTCTCATTTTCTCAGCGGGATCAGTGAATTCAATTTCTTCCACCATATCTGTTACAAGTGCGGCAATTTTTTTACCCATTCCATATCACTCCTTCTTTGTCATCTATTCTTATCGTAAATGGTTAAACAACAAATGTGAAGAACGCACTTTCGTTACACATAGTTACATTAAAGTAACTATAAAATATCAGAATATACACTTGATTTGCATATATTAAAATAATGATTGACATAGATTTGACTCATATGATAGATTTATTTTATCACTCTAATATATTAGCATGCTAAAGTATTTATTATAAATTGGGGGCTTAATCATGGGAAAAAAATTGACGCTTTTTGTTTTATCACTTTTAGTAGTCGGGTTTTTAGCTGCTTGCGGCTCAACAACATCTAGTGAGGAAAACGGTTCAGAAGAAGGAAAGGAAATCGTTATCGGAATAGATGATAAGTTTGCACCAATGGGGTTCAGAGATGAAAATAATGAGATTGTCGGTTTTGACATTGATTTAGCAAAAGCGGCAGTAGAAAAAATGGGTGCAACCCCTGTCTTTCAACCGATTGATTGGAAAACAAAGGAGTCTGAATTAAGTAGTGGTCGTATCGACCTCATATGGAATGGTTATACGATTACAGATGAAAGAAAAGAGAAGGTCTTATTTACTAAGCCATATTTAAGTAATGCACAAGTGGTTGTGACACAGGCAGATTCTAATATTCAAACGATTAATGATTTAGAAGGAAAAGTAGTAGGTTTACAATCATTATCATCGGCTGCTGATGCCTTAAGTGGAAATGAAATTAGTGAAAAAGTAAAAGAGGTTACAGAGTTCTCTGATAATGTGTTAGCATTAGCGGACTTGAGAAATGGTCGCGTCGAAGCAGTAGTCATTGATGAAATCGTCATTGATTATTATATGACAAAAGAAAATGAAAACTTTAAAGTTCTTGAGGAATCACTGGCGCCAGAAGAGTATGGTATTGGTGTGAAAAAAGGAAACGATGAATTGCTAGCAGATTTACAAACAGCATTAGATGAATTGATTGCTGATGGTACAGCGGCAGATATTTCCGAGAAATGGTTTGGTGAAGATTTATTATTGAAGTAAATGAATAACAGCAGGTTTTCCTAATTGGAGGAAACCCTGTTTTGTTTTTGGAGGATGAACGATGTCACTTGATTATATTATGACGTTACTTAAGCCTATGCTAGAAGGCGCGCAAATTACAGTGTTACTCTTTATCATTGCCATTATTGCCTCAATTCCACTTGGATTTTTATTAACACTAGCAGCTCGTAGTAAGATAAAGCCTTTATCTTGGTTTGCCCATACGTATATTTATGTGATGCGGGGAACACCATTACTACTACAATTATTATTTATTTGTTTCGGGTTACCAATGCTTCCAGTCGTAGGTGAATATTTAGTCCTTGATCGGTTTGTTGCCGCATCTTTAGGGTTCATCTTGAATTATGCCGCTTATTTTGCTGAGATATTTCGCGGGGGCCTAATTTCAGTAGATAAGGGTCAATATGAAGCTGCGCATGTACTAGGGTTAAATCGTTGGCAAACAATGACACGTATCATCATTCCTCAAATGATCCGAGTAGCATTACCAGCGATTGCGAATGAATCAATTACGTTAGTAAAGGATACAGCGTTATTATATGCAGTCGCTGTTCCGGAACTTTTACACTTTGCTCAAACGGCAGTCAATCGTGATTTTACTATCATGCCATTCTTCTTAGCGGGCATCATTTATCTATTGATGACACTTGTACTCTCGTTTATTTTTAAATGGATTGAAAGAAGATTTAGATACGCATAGGAAGGAGCGCTTAGTATGACAGTTATTTCTGTGGTTGATTTAAAAAAGTCATTCGGTAAAACAGAAGTATTAAAAGGAATCAACCTTAATATTAAGAAAAATGAAGTTGTGTCAATTATCGGTCCTTCAGGTTCAGGAAAAAGTACGCTACTTCGCAGTATGATTAAATTAGAAGAAATCAATAGCGGTTCAATCATGATTGATGGAGAGGCATTAGTCGAAAATGGAAAGTATGCTAAACCTCAAAATGTGAAAAATATGATTGCGAAAATGGGTATGGTCTTTCAACATTTTAATTTATTCCCACATTTAACCGTCCGAGAGAACTTAGAAATCGCACCGAAAATGGCTAAAATGGGGACAAAAGCGGAAATCAGACAACGAAGCGAGACTTTATTAGCTAAGGTAGGATTAAGCGAATGGATGGATGCCTTTCCTGGTAATTTATCCGGTGGGCAAAAGCAACGGGTGGCCATTGCAAGAGCTTTAATGATGGAACCAGAAATTCTGTTGTTCGATGAACCAACCTCAGCATTGGACCCTGAGCTAACCGTTGAAGTATTACAAGTAATGAAAGATTTAGCGAAAGAAAAAATGACGATGATCGTCGTTACCCATGAAATGGGCTTCGCCAAAGAAGTCTCAACAAAAACCATATTTATGGATCAAGGTGAAGTCGTTGAAGAAGGTAAGCCAGATCAATTTTTTACTTCACCTCAACATGAGAGAACAAAAGCGTTTCTAAAGAGAAATCTGAAATAAAGTGTAACACCCTCTATCTAATAGGTAGAGGGTGTTACTGTGCTGCCTTAAACGATTCAGAAGGGGAGCAAGAATAAAAGAAGTTTCCTTCGAACCAATGTTAAACGAGACAGAATAAGTAAAGAGTTAGCAGGCTGTCCCGATTTGAAACTAATTAGACCAGGTCCACTAAGAAACTAAGGAAATCCCCATTTTTAGGAAACGAATAAAAAAAAGTCAAGTGCTTCGCAAAAAAAGAAACCTGTTTTACCGAAACAAACGGATTATCACCAGCTATAGTCTAAATACAAAAATGAGAACGGAGTGCCATTGTTTGTACACTCCGTTCTCATTTCATTAAGCATCAAAATAGGCTTTTGCCTTCGCAATAAAAGACTCTTCCTCTTCAGGTACATCTTCTTCATAGAAGATAGCATCTACTGGACAAACAGCTTCACATGCTCCGCAATCAATACAAATTGAAGGATCAATCAAATATTGATCTTCCCCTTTTTCAATGCAATCGACTGGGCATGAGTCAAGGCAATCAGCGGCCTGTTCATCAATACAAGGAGATGTAATTACATAAGCCATTTTTCTCTTCCCTCCCATCGTTTATATCTGAAGTGTTTTCCTCACAAATGTGTGTCTATTGTATAATTAAATATTTTTATCTGTATTCCTCTTTTCTCTAGCGGTTAAACCTATTTTTGGTAATTAGTATGGAGTATTATTTTTCAAATATTCTTCATTTTTCTTTGACAATAACCACTTCCATTACATAGACTGAAGTTATAATCAAATATTCGTTTGAATGAGGTGCTTTTATTTTGGTTTCCAAGATTAAGCTAGATGCTGAGGTTTGTGAAGTTATTTGTAATGATGAAGAGAAGGTTAGTCGAGTCAAACAAGAAATGAGCGATATAACAGGCCTTGAGCTAATCTTTAAAGCTTTATCTGATGCTACACGTATAAAAATTGCTTATGCTCTCACAATAGAAGAAGAACTTTGTGTATGTGATGTTGCAACAATCATTGATTGTTCAATGGCAACAGCCTCCCATCATTTAAGATTATTAAAAAATATTGGGTTAGCGAAATTTCGTAAAGAAGGAAAGCTTGTTTATTATTCTTTAGATGATCACCATGTCAAACAACTAATTCAGATTGCCTATATCCATCATCAAGAAGGGCGGACAAATCAATGAGTGAAGGTGAAGCTAAACAGAACTATCGGATTGAAGGATTTTCATGCGCTCATTGTGCGGGGAAATTTGAGAAAAACGTACAGAACATACCTGGAGTGAAAGAAGCCCATGTGAATTTTGGTGCTTCTAAACTTTCAATTGTAGGAAATGCCTCTCTTAGCGACATTGAAAAAGCGGGTGCGTTTGAAAAACTTAAAGTCATTCCTGAACAAAAAATAAATGAAAAGACTTATCGTGTGGAAGGGTTTTCCTGTGCGAATTGTGCTGCTAAGTTTGAAAGAAATGTAAAAAATTTGTCTGGTGTACAAGATGCCCATGTGAATTTTGGTGCAAGTAAACTCTCTGTACAGGGAGAGGTATCGATTGCAGAGTTAGAACAAGCAGGCGCTTTTGAAAATTTAAAGGTAGCCGAAGAGAATGCCCATGTCGGATTAAATGAAAAGGAGCCCACCTCTTTTATAAAAAAATACAGTCGTGTGCTTATTGCTAGTTTGTTTGTTCTGTTTGGCTATCTATCTTGGATTGGGTTTGGAGAGAGCCATTATCTTACGGTTTCAATGTTTCTCTTCTCAATAATTATTGGTGGCTTAGATTTATTAAAAATAGGGGTAAAGAATCTAATAAAGCTAGATTTTGATATGAAAACATTAATGACTGTAGCCGTCATTGGCGGGGCGATCATTGGCGAGTGGGGAGAAGTAGCTGTTGTTGTCATTTTGTTTGCTATAAGTGAAGAACTTGAGCGTTATTCGATGGAAAAAGCCAGACAGTCTATTCGCTCACTCATGAGAATTGCTCCGAAGAAGGCAATAATCAGAAGGAGCGGTATAGAGCAGGTTGTGTCTGTTGAAGAAATTCTAGTTGGCGATATTATGTTAGTAAAACCAGGACAAAAAATTGCCATGGATGGCATGATTGTTAAAGGTATATCATCCATCAATCAGGCATCGATTACTGGTGAGTCCATTCCAGTTGAAAAGGGTATAGATGATGAGGTATTTGCAGGTACATTGAATCAAGACGGTTATTTAGAAGTGAAAATTACGAAATTGGTCGGTGATACGACAATTGCCAAAATCATTCATTTAGTAGAGGAAGCACAGGGTGAAAAAGCACCTGCACAAGCTTTCATCGATCGTTTTGCGAGATACTACACACCAGTTATTATGTTAATAGCTGTTCTCATTGCCATTATCCCGCCATTATTTTTAGATGGGAGCTGGGAATCTTGGGTTTACCAAGCATTAGCTGTTTTGGTTGTAGGTTGTCCTTGTGCCCTTGTCATTTCGACACCAATTGCACTCGTTTCAGCAATCGGTAATGCAGCTAGACACGGCGTTCTCATTAAAGGTGGTATCTATTTAGAAGAGTTGTCGCATATACAAACAGTAGCTTTTGATAAAACAGGGACGTTAACAAGAGGAGAACCGGTAGTTACTGATTTTAATGTCCATGATGATGAGAAAGAAAGTGATGAATGGCTACGAATGATTGCTAGTATTGAAAAACTTTCCCAACATCCATTAGCTTCTGCTGTTATTCATTTAGCAGATGAAAAAGGGTTAAAAGATAAAGACATCGAAGTCACAGACTTTGCTTCATTAACAGGTAAAGGGGTCCAGGCAAAGATAAATGGAGAAAAATATTATATTGGAAACCCACAACTTTTTACACAATTACAAGTAATGCCTGATACTATAGGTGAAATGATTGGAAGACAACAAAGCGAAGGAAAAACAGTCATTGTTTTTGGAACAGCAAAAAGGATACTCGTGACAATGGCCATTGCTGATGAAATCCGTCAAATAAGCAAAGCAGTAGTAGAAAAGCTACACCAATTAGGGATGAAACAAACGGTGATGTTAACCGGCGACCATCATAAGGCAGCCAGTAGAATCGGGGAATTAGCTGGGGTATCGAAAGTGTATGCAGAATTATTACCGGAAGAAAAATTGGCACTGGTAAAAAGACTACAAAAAGAGTCAGGACATGTGGCAATGGTCGGTGATGGCGTAAATGATGCCCCTGCTCTTGCTTCTGCACAAGTGGGAATTGCGATGGGAGGAGCAGGTACGGATGCTGCCTTAGAAACGGCGGATATTGCTCTCATGGGTGACGATTTATCAAAGCTCCCATTTGCGATTAAGTTAAGTAGAAAAACCATGAGAATTATAAAAGGAAATATTACCTTCTCACTTACGATTAAACTCATTGCTCTACTACTTGTTGTCCCAAGTTGGTTAACTTTATGGATTGCAATTGTAGCAGATATTGGTGCTACTTTAATTGTAGCCTTAAATAGTATGCGCTTAATGAAAGTGAAAGAGTAGGGGGAGGCGTAAAGCCTCCTTTTTGCTTGAATAGGAGAATATTATTTCAGTTGTTCTATTGTTTTACCGAAAAATTCTGCAAACTTCATTAATGTTTTTTCCTTTGGATTTGCCTGATTCAATTCATACCGTGAAATCGTACGTGCACTAATGCCGATGTGCTCACTTAATTCCTTTTGCGTCATATGCTTCTTTAATCTTTCTACTTTTAAGTTTAATCCTAATTGTTTAGACATAGAGGCTCCTTGTATTTTATAGGTATAATTAACTGGTTATATAGTACCATAAAAAATAAATGTTTTCAGTATTATTGTGCATTTACACTGTGCTAATAGGAAAAAAGGTGGGGAATAGATGGAAATAAGAAATGCGAGTAGAGCGATCACGATAGAAGGTGACCGCTTGTTATTAGTTAAATGTATTGATGAATTAGGCATTTTTTATGTTTTTCCTGGAGGAGGGCAAAATCACGGGGAAACCCTTGAAGAAACAGTGAAAAGAGAGTGTTTAGAAGAAACTGGAGCAATTATAAAAGTAGGAAACCTTCGTTATATTCGTGAATACATAGGAAGAAATCATGAGTTTTCATCGCAACATAAGAATGTACATCAAGTTGAATTCTTCTTCACCTGTCATCTGGTAGATCAGAATGATGCTATTCTGGCAGATGATCACCAAGTGGGGATAGAGTGGATACCAATAAAAAGCCTTGAGACAATTCGGATCTATCCGCAAGAGCTAACAAAATACATACTCGATAATCATTCACCTGTCTATCTTGGGGATGTGAACTAAGATAAAAGAATGTAGTACTTAAATCAATTTGTCTAACTGCCATGCCTATATAGAAAAATGGTCAAAAGTATCCATACTTTTGACCATTACTGCAAGCAAATATTTTACACTTTCTCCATATAGGATCTATTTATAACGTGAAATTATTTATAGATTTTCTTCTTTAATTCTTTATTCCGCTCACTAAACAATTCGTTATGTGAAGAAACCATTCCGAATCCATTGGCTTCTGGATCGATGTATGTCTTCGCATGGTTAACAGCATTGGCAGCGTCTTGGAAGGCGCCGGCAATGAGATGAACTTTACCATCATGCTTCAGAATATCTCCTGCAGCATATAACCCAGGGATAGATGATTCACTTCTGCTACTACCAGCAATATAAAAATCATCAATCATGTCAATTTGCATATCACAATTATTGAGGAGTGCTGAGTCTCTTTCGTATCCATGGTTGATAATTACATCATCTATCGCAAGGGTTGATACCTCATCCGACTCATGATTAGTTAACTCCACATGCTCAATACGATCCTGTCCATCACCAGCAACAAGCTTAGTAATAGAAGAGTGGAAAATGACTTCAGCTGAGCTATTTTTAAGTTGTTCTACTTGTGCCTCATGTCCACTGAGTTCACCTTTACGGTAAGTCAAATAAACTTTTTTTGCATAAGGAACAAGTTCATTTGCCCAATCGACAGCTGAGTTTCCTCCGCCTGATATCACAACCGTTTTATCACGGAAGCTTTGAATGGATTTAACTGTATAGTGAAGATTTGATACCTCATATTTTTCCGCGCCTTCAATTTGAAGCTTCTGTGGTTTTAAAATACCCCCACCTACAGCGACAATGACCGTTTTGGAATAATGTATTTGACCTGATGCGGTATGTAGATGAAAAATACGGTTGTCATCTTGGTCGATTTTTACAATTTTTTCATTTAATACAACAGTGGGATCAAATGTTAAGCCTTGAGTAACGAGTTGTTCGATTAGTTTCTCACCAGGTACAGGAGCTAGGCCACCTACGTCCCAAATCATCTTCTCTGGGTACACATGGATTTTTCCGCCAAGCTGTGGTTGAAATTCAATAATCTTGGTCTTCATGGAACGTAACCCACTATAAAAAGTAGAATACAAGCCTGCTGGACCTCCACCAATAACCGTCACATCAAATAACTCATGCTGTTCCATCTTGATCCCTCCTAAATTCCGCAATTGATTATCATTCTCATTAAAGGATAACGCTTTTTTCCCTTTTCTGCAAGAGAAACTTCCTACTTTTTCATTATAAGATAAATAGGCCAATGGATTTAACAAAAAAAATCGCAGAGTTTGTGGATATCTCTACGATTTTTTATTCCTTTACTCTAATCGTTAAAAGGATGATAAATGAAATAATAATCATAGCCCCTACCCAAAGCCAAGCCATGGTCATTTGTCCGGAATCGATGGCTAGATAGATAGCAATAGGAATCGTTTGTGTTTCACCAGGAATATTACCTGCAAACATCAATGTTGCGCCAAATTCTCCTAGTGCTCTGGCAAAGCTTAAAATAGCCCCAGAAATGAGCGCCTTAGAAGCTAATGGAACAGATATTAGCCAAAATACTTTCCAATCACTTGCACCATCCACACGTGCTGCATCCTCGATATCACGATCAATACTGAGAAAGCCAGATTTAGCTGATTGATACATTAAAGGGAAAGAGACAACGATGGCGGCAAGGACTGCAGCCCACCAAGTGAAAATAATGGGTCTGTCGAATAGCCAAGTTATAGCTTGACCAGCCCAACTATTTTTACCAAAGATGACAATTAATAAGAAGCCAACGACTGTCGGTGGTAGTACCATTGGCAACATTAAAATCGTTTCGACGACTGCTTTGCCTTTAAAAGACCTTCTTGCTAGAAAATAGCCAGCAATTGTTCCAATTATAACGACGATTATTCCAGCGAGAAGGGCAATTTTTAATGAAATCCATATGGGACTTAGAAAGGTTGAACTAGTAATATTATTGAGCAGTGAATCCATATTCCTCAAAGACCTTTAATGCTTCATCAGATTGTAAGAAGGTATAGAATTCTTTCGCTGCATCGTAATTTTTCGTGTCTTTTACTATACCAACAGGGTAAATAATGGGTGTATGTGTATCAGCATCTGCTGTATCAATAATTTCAACTTTATCAGAAACGAGTGCATCTGTTTTATAAACAATGCCTGCATTTACGTTGCCAGTCTCTACATAAGAAAGAACTTGTCTTACATCTTTTGCGTAAACGGTTTTAGCTTCTAGCTCGTTCCATAAGCCCATATTTTTAAGTGATTCGACACCGTAAGCGCCAGCAGGGACAGATTCAGGTGTGCCAAGTGAAATTTGTTCAACTTCCTTTTTTGTTAAATCTGTAAAACCTGTTAGATTTTTTTCATCGGCTGGCGTGATTAACACTAAGCTATTTCCTAATAGGTCAACACCATCTTCTTTTGCAATACTTCCTTCTTCTACTAAAATATCGAATTTATCTTCTGCAGCTGAGAAGAAGAGGTCAACTGGTGCCCCCTGGGATATTTGCTGTTGGAGAGAACCTGATCCACCGAAATTGAATGTGAGTTTTGTCTCAGGGTGTTGTTCTGCATACATTTCATCTATTTCTGACATGGCATCTTGCAAACTAGCAGCAGCAGAAATCGTTAATTCTACGGGTTCTTTTTCTTTATTATTCGTTTCTTTTAGGGCAGTTTCTCCTTCATTTGAAGAACATGCTACGGTAAATAAAGTAACTAAGAGTAATAAACAGATCAGCTTTAAATGTTTTAACAAGTTGAATCATCTCCATCTTTCTTCTAATTAATTATATCTTTTTATATCTTATTATAACTAATTATAAAAGAAAATACTTTTTTATACTAAAGGATTATTTTTTTTGACTCTTTATCAAATAGGAGAAGATGCTTACCAGCGAGTGACAAAGGTAATCGGTCACCTTTAGTGAAGGATAACAATCCAGGTGCTTTTATCGTTAAATGAATGCGGTTGTATTTAGCATAAATAATTGTATCAGCACCAAGAGTTTCTAAGTCTTCAACGGTGGCAATCAAGAGTGGATTATATTTATCAATGATTAAATGCTCCGGACGAATACCGATTAGTGCCTCATTAGTATTTTTTAAATTTTCACGTGAAAAATGAGTCGGAATTCCGTCAATTGTAATGACATTGGATTCGACCTTTCCTTCTAAAACATTGATAGCTGGTGATCCAATAAAGCTGGCGACAAAGAGATTTGCTGGTGTTTCATAAATTTCATGTGGTGTACCCACTTGTTGAATACTTCCATCTTTTAATACGATAATACGATCAGCCATTGTCATTGCCTCTGTTTGATCATGAGTGACATAAATTGTCGTAGTTGCTAGCCTTTTATGCAAAAGGGTAATTTCTCTGCGCATTTGTGTACGCAGCTTGGCATCAAGGTTAGAGAGTGGTTCATCCATTAGAAAAACGGGATTATCGCAAACGATTGCCCTAGCAAGGGCTACACGCTGCCTTTGTCCGCCCGATAGATCTTTCGGTTTTCTTGTTAACAAAGTTGTTAAGCCAGTAATCTCTGCGGTTTTCAACACTTTTTTCTTAATATCAGTTTTCTTTTCTTTCCTCATCTTTAAACCGAAAGCGATATTTTGATATACTGTCATATGAGGATATAACGCATAATTTTGAAAGACCATTGATAGATTACGTTCTCTAGTAGGGACGTTATTCATTTCTCTCCCATCAATTATTAATCTTCCGGAAGTGATGTTTTCTAAGCCGGCTATCATTTTTAGGATCGTTGATTTTCCGCAACCAGATGGTCCAACAAAGACTATAAACTCTTGTTCTTTTGTTTCAAAGTGGAAATCTTTTATGACCGGTTCACCTGAATGATAAGATTTAGAAATATGTTCAAAGATTAATTGTGCCATTTTGCCCACCTTTTGATTAGTTATAAT
This sequence comes from Cytobacillus sp. FSL M8-0252, assembly GCF_038007345.1. Classification (NCBI taxonomy): domain Bacteria; kingdom Bacillati; phylum Bacillota; class Bacilli; order Caryophanales; family Bacillaceae; genus Cytobacillus; species Cytobacillus sp. FSL M8-0252. The sequence continues at coordinate 4,013,192 of NZ_JBBOWZ010000001.1, read as the reverse complement.
TAGTTAGTATTAATTATAATAAAAACATAAACAAAAAACGAATCCTTTTTGAAATATCCTGGAGGTGATACTTTTGACGAACGATGCATCTTATACAATAGAAGAAGTTTCACAATTATTAAAGGTTTCAAAGTTAACAGTATATGATCTTATTAAAAAGGATCAACTCCCTGCTTATCGTGTAGGGAGGCAAATGAGAATTGATGCCATCGACTTGGAGCGATACAAATCCAAGAGTAAAACAGGTATCACCAAGAATAAAGCTGTGAAAGAAGTAAAAGAGAAAGTTCATTCAGTTGATGATGGTCATGTGATTATAAGTGGACAAGATATTGTTTTAGATATACTAGCTAAACATATAGAAAATGAAAAAGGACAACCGCCATTAAGAATGTATAGTGGTAGCTTGAATAGTTTATTTTCGATGTATCGTGGAGAATGTAATGTCGTTAGTTGTCATTTGTTTGATGGTGATACAGGAGAATATAATACGTCTTATGTGAAGAAAATTCTTGTCAGTCAACCGTTTATCCAACTGAATCTTGTTTACCGTACGGCAGGTATCTACGTACAAAAAGGAAACCCTCTGCATATTCAAGGATGGGCAGATCTTGGGCGTGCGGATGTTACCATCATGAATAGGGAAGTTGGCTCTGGCGCAAGAGTGTTATTGGATGAACAACTTAGAGTTCATGGATTCAATGCGAGCAAGCTTAATGGGTATGACCATGTGTTAACAAGCCATTACTCTGTGGCTTCAGCTGTCGCGAGTGGTCAGGCGGATATTGGTATAGGTATTGAAAATGTAACAAAAATGGTCAATGTTGACTTTATTCCATTAATATCTGAGCAGTATGACCTTATCATTCTTAAAGAAAATGAAGAACTTGTACAATTGTTGAAAGAAACGGTTAATTCCCAAAGTTATAAAAAGGAAATCGAACAGCTATACGGCTATGATTTACGTAAGTGTGGGGAAGTTATTTATGAATCATAAGAGAAGGAAAAACCTATTGTCTGAAAAAGACAGTAGGTTTTTTGTTGAGGATAACAAGTCTTGCCATCCATCACTTCTTTCTATGGTAAAATTAGAGTAATAAAATTCTGATTTTTCCATGAATAGGGGATAAATATGATACAAATCATTCAAGCTAATTCAACCCATATTAATGGGATTATTAAGGTGTGTTCAAATGGATATCGGGCGACCTATAAGGATTTATATACGAAGGAATATATTGAGAGTGTGATCAGTGATTTTTACAATGTTGCTAGAGTTTCAGCAGAAGTTGAAACGAGAATCGACAATGGGGAGGTTACTTTGTAGCAGTAGATAATGAGCGTGTTATTGGTGCAGGTGGCGGTGGATTGACTGGTGAAGGAATCGGGGAAATATTTGTTTTATACCTTGATCCAGCTAGGAAAAACGAAGGTATCGGCACAAAACTATTACATGCTATTACGAAACAACAAAAAGAAATCTACGGTGTAAAAGAACAATGGGTATCTGTTCAAAAGGGAAATAGAATGGGCATTCCCTTTTATGAGGCAAAAGGTTTTGTTTTGCAACATGAACAGAAAGGTTGGTATAACAAGGGGCAAGATGAATATAAAACTTTGCGATATGCGCGGGATATTTAGTAGGAAAAAGAGTTGGTGAAATTTAGCTCGTTGTATTCACTAAACAAAGTAACTAAGCTACAGGGCACAATTAAATATCGGTGGTGAGAAACGGATGAAACTAGTTTTTTTGCATGGATTAGGCCAGACCAATGATAGTTGGATAAAGGTTAAGAAGTTTATGGGGGACGGATACGATGCTAGGTTCATCTCTATAGATGAATTAGTGAAAACATCTGAATCTATTACTTTCAATCAGTTATCTAAATCTTTAACTAATGTGCTTCATACAATAGATGGTCCGTTTATCATCATTGGACTATCATTAGGAGGATGCTTTGCATTACATCAATCCCTTATCACGAACCCTCATTTAAAAGGGATGGTATTATCGGGAACGCCATACTCATTAGTAAATGGATGGAAGATTAAAAGCATATTTCAGCTGCAAAAATATATATTTAAGCTCATACCAACAAAAGTGTGGAGGAAGCAAGGGATAGAAAAGTCAACAATTATTCCCCTTTATCAATCTATGGAAAGTTATGATTTATCTCATTCATTGCATCAAATAAATATTCCGACCTTAGTATTGGTTGGTTCTAAAGACCGTATAAATATGCCTACTGCAAAAGAATTGGCAAATTTGATCCCACATGCGCAATTACAAATCATAAATAATGGTAGCCATGAACTGAATACACAAATGCCGCAACAGTTTGCAGAGGAAGTGGAAACTTTCTTAGTGAATACGAATTTAAAATAAGCGATTTTACTAAGGAGGATAAATGGTGATTCTTTCAATTTTGATGATTGTTTTTATTGCCATTGCCAATATAGCAGGGGCATTTGTAGTTTTTAAAAAAAGAAGTGTATACAAGGGAGCACTCATTATTCTAGCATTTGCCCCTGTATTTGGTGGTATGGGGAGTTTAATAGCTATCTCTATAATCCGCGATCCGTTTACCGTTTTTTATGGTCTGCAAATAGGCTATATGTTGCTTGTTAATAGTGGGATAGTATTATTTATCGCCGTGATAGTAAGTTGCTTACAAAAAGTACTCAAAATGATGTAAATATAATCAAAAGAAGTACTGTTAAGGAACAGCACTTCTTTTAGTTTGATTCTAGTTTTCTCTTTTTGTCACTTATTGCGCCGTATACCCACCATCCATCACAATCGCCTGGCCTGTTACGCCTCCAGCTAAATCACTGGCTAGGAACATGGCATAGTCAGCAATTTCTTTTACTTGTAGTAAGCGTTTTTGTGGAACGAGTGGATAGATGACTTCTTCAAGGACATTTTCTAATGGCACATTTCTTGTTGTTGCTAAGTCTTGTAATTGGTTTTGCACAAGTGGTGTGTCAACATAACCAGGGCAAAGGGCATTGACTGTAATGCCATCTGCTGCGGACTCTAGTGCGGCCACTTTTGTTAAGCCGATTACACCATGTTTCGCACTATTGTAGGCTGCTTTGTTGGCAAATCCAATTAATCCGTTAATGGATGCAATATTTAAGATACGACCAAATTGTTGTTCTTTCATAATTGGTAATACGTGTTTGAGTGAAATAAATGGTGCTGTAAGCATGATTTTAATCATCAGCTCAAATTTCTCAGTAGGGAAATCTTCAATGGGTGCCACATGTTGCAAACCGGCATTATTAATAAAGATATCGATTCTTCCATGTGTTTTCTTTGTTTCTTCAATCAAGCTGATAATGTCTTCTTCTTTTGTTACATCAGCTTTCAGGCCAGACACTTCTAGCCCTTTTTCTTGAAGAGATTGCGCAGAATTTTTGACTTCCTCTTCATTAATATCGGAAAGAACGACCTTGGCTCCGTTTTCGGCAAAAATTTTGCCAATCTCATAACCAATGCCTCGTGCTGAACCTGTTATAATTGCCACTTTATTAGATACCATTTTGACATTCCTCCATATCAATCTAGTGGCTTATTCCAGTATGAAGATGTGTAAAGTCAGTAATAGGGAGTTGGGGAGTTAAAACTGAAAAAATCGTAACATAGATTCACGGTTTTCGCAATTATTTTATTTTTGGCACAGTAATTGCATTTTTAATTTTTGAAAAGTTAAAGGAGGTTACAACGATGATAAGAAATATTACTGTGATTGGTTCAGGTGTAATGGGGACTGGTATTGCGATATCGTTTGCAACTAAAGGATACGACGTAATACTGAATGATTTAAACGATGAATTATTACATAAAGCAGAAAAAAGAGTAGCTGCAGATGTAGCATTACTTGTTGAAGAGGAAGTGTTATTAGAAAAGGAAGCGGATACAAGCTTGAATGCTATTAGATATGTTGCTAACTTATCTCAAGCAGTTCAAGAAGCAGATTTAATTATTGAAGCAATACCAGAAGTGATTGAATGGAAGTGGGATTTATATAAACAGTTGGAAGAAATGAAGCAACCAACAGCGATCGTTGCCTCAAATACATCAACTTTTCCTATTTCGAGATTAATGGAGAAGTGCACGTTTGCTGATCAAATGGTGATCATGCATTTCTTTAACCCAGCACATCTAGTTCCCTTAGTAGAAATTATTAAACATGAACAGACTTCGGATGCAATTGTTGAAGAAGTGAGAAACATTATGAAAGAAATCGGCAAAGCACCTGTTATTTTACAAAAAGAAAAGTCTGGCTTTATTGCTAATCGATTACAAACAGCCTTAATGAGAGAAGCTTTTTCATTATTGGCTGAAGGCGTGGCGACAGCTGAAGATATAGATACGGCTATTACCGCAGGGCCAGGTTTCCGCTGGGCATTTACAGGGCCGATTGAGATTGCTGACTTCGGGGGATTAGATACTTGGGAAAGAGTATTTAATAACGTTGCTTCAGAATTAAATGACACAAAGGAAGCGCCAGCCATTATCTCTGACTTAGTAGCCATGAAGAAGCTTGGTGTAAAGACAGGTGAAGGGATTTTCCAATATGAAGGAGAGATGGTCTCTAAAAAACTATTAGAAAGAGACCGTTCCTTTATTCGCTTAGCAAGAATGAAAAAATAATGCGTAGGTGTAGAACGACAAAAAGTTCTACACCTTTTATGTGATTAAAAAATTTCTTTTGCCTGGCTATGATATAATAATGAAAATTATCAGATTGTAAAAAGTAGATTGTAAGGAGAGATCTAAGATGCAAAACAGTCATGCCATCCAGAATGAACAGTTATTTAACAAAATCATAGATGAGCTGCCGTTAGGGGTGATGATACTTAATCATCAAAAGGAGATACTGTTTTGTAATCAAAGATTGTTGTGGATGATGGATGACGATGAAAACGAAATGACTCATCTTCTCCAACAAGACTTCCTTCTCAGTACAATCGTTAAGATGAAAATAAATAAAAAAGAGCTATTAATTAAGGGTGAACGGTTAGAAGGTATAAATGGCGCTGCCTATATGTATCTTTGTGCACTTTCAAATGAAGCTATTGCAGATTTGCTACCTACCGGCCAAGGACAGCAAGAGAATGAGATGCTAATAGAAGACATTCTAGAATATGCTTATGACGGCTTAGTGCTTGTTGATGCAAAAGGCTATGTCGTTCTGTTGACGCAAGCATATGCGGAATTTTTGAAGGTCGATCAGAAAAGCTCAATAGGTAAGCATGTTACAGAAGTGATCGAAAATACGAGAATGCATATCGTTGTAAAAACAGGTAAGCAAGAAGCAGCCTCCTTACAGAAAGTAAATGGTGGCTATATGATTGCTACTCGTTCGCCTATTTTTAAAAATGGAAAAGTAGTAGGTGCGGTTGGAAAGCTCCTATTTAAAAATGTTGGTCAGTTTTCCGCATTATTTAAACGATTGCACTCATTAGAAAAAGAGTTGAAGAAATATAAGGGTGATTTTAGAGAAAGTAATAAAGCATCATACTCTTTTCATCATTTAATTGGTGAATCTCCTGCTTTTAAACAAGTAAAAGCCCAAGCAGTCAAAGTGGCCGAAAATGATTCTAATGTGTTGCTCTTAGGTGAGAGCGGGACAGGCAAGGAATTATTTGCACATGCGATTCATCAGGCAAGCAGTAGGGGAATGGGGCTGTTTGTAAAAGTGAATTGTGCTGCTATCCCAGCTGAATTAATTGAATCCGAACTATTTGGCTATGAAGAGGGAGCGTTTACAGGTGCAAGAAAAGGCGGCAAAGCAGGAAAGTTTGAAACAGCAGATGGAGGCACAATTTTTTTAGATGAAATAGGTGAGCTGCCCATTCATATGCAAGTGAAGTTATTACGCGTGTTACAAGAAAAAGAAGTTGAACGAGTCGGTTCAACTAATAGTAAAGCCATTGATGTTCGTATTATTGCAGCAACTAACCGTAATCTAGAGGATATGGTTGATAAAGGAGAATTCCGATTGGATCTTTACTATCGCTTAAAGGTGATGGAAATAACCATTCCTTCTTTAAAAGATAGAAAAGAAGATGTTTCACGACTGTCTCATTATTTTACAGAAAAATACGCAACAATGATGGCAAAACCAGTTAAGGGGATTGACGAAAAGGCGCTCCATATCTTGAAAAACTACCATTGGCCAGGCAATATTCGAGAACTTGAAAATGTAATCGAGCGCGCGATGAATATGGTTGATCTCAATTGTTTTATTGAACCGAAGCACTTGTCGGCAAATATTAAATTACAAGAAACAGTAATACCTACACGTACATTAGCAGAAGTCATGGAAGAAACAGAAAAACAAACCATTATTCAATGTCTAACAGCAGTTGGTGGCAAGAAAACAGAAGCAGCCAAACGTCTCGGCATTAGCCGTACGACATTGTATGAAAAAATGAACAAATATCATTTGCTAGAAGAGTAAGCAAGGTTTAGAACGGGATTCTACCAAATACTTGTTATAGTGTTTGGTAGGATTTTTTTTGTATGATACCCAAAACGGTACAACTGTAGATGATGATTGTTAATTATCCACACAAAAAGACGGAAAAACTCGAAGGAGTGTAGGCAATTGGAGTTTGCCCACACAAAAGAGTGGAAAATCCAGAAGAAATGCGGGTAATAAATTACGATTTGTCCACACAAAAGAGTAGAAATCCCAAGAGTAGTGTGGATATCAATGTTTATCCACATTATCTGTAACCCCTATTCTCACAAAAACAAAAAAGATAAATGATTCGATATTCCGTAAATCTGTTAAGTAATCCGTACAAGAACTGAGTGGATATTCTTAGAGTGTGCGTAAATCCATACAGAATAACCGCAGTGTTTTAAAAGTGACAGTTTTTCTGAACGGTTTTTGCGAAAAAAATGTGCATGAATATAAAAAAGAATAAGAATAGAGGGAATTTTTAAGTTGGCACGTTCATTGCATAGTTTTAACAGACGGTTTATTGTCAGTATGACTCCAAAAGAAATTTTTGGGGAGATGTATATGGAAATGAAAACGTTTTCTACAAGTAAAAGTAAGAGGGAGTTACAAAGGGGGAGAAAAGCAACAATCGGACGACTCTGGGGAGAAGTCAGTTTGACTTGTTAGCGAAAATAAAGGGGGATTTCATTGTTTATTGAGATTTTTGCTATTATACTAGCATTAGGACTTTTAATTTTCTTAGCTTATCGTGGTTATCCAGTTATTATTATTGCCCCAATTGTTACGTTATTAGCTGTTGTCATATCTGGAGGGTTATTATTACCAAGCTACACAGAGACGTATATGTCGAATGCAGCTAATTATATCAAATCATTTTTCCCAATCTTCCTACTAGGTGCGATTTTCGGAAAAGTGATGGAAATGACAGGAGCAGCAGCAGCCATTGCAAGGACAATTGTATCCTCGCTAGGATCAAAACATGCTATTTTAGCTGTTGTACTTGCATGTTCTGCGTTAACATATGGAGGCGTTTCCCTGTTTGTCGTCGCATTTGCTGTTTATCCGTTTGCTGCAGCTATCTTCAAAGAAGCTGATATTCCTAAACGTTTAATTCCAGGCGCTATTGCATTAGGAGCATTCACGTATACAATGGACGCACTACCTGGTACGCCACAAATTCAAAATATTATACCAACGAATTATTTTGGAACAGATGCTTATGCTGCCCCTCTTGTAGGTATCATTGGAGCAATTATTATCTTCACTGGCGGGATGATTTGGTTAGAACGTCGTAGAAGGAAAGCGCTTGCGAATGGCGAAGGTTATGGTACAGGGCATAAAAACGAGCCTGAAAAAGTCGACCCGAATACGTTACCAAGTTTTTGGTTAGCAATCTTACCACTTGTTGTCGTGATTGCATTAAACTTTATTTTTAGCCGCACAAGTTGGTCTGCGAAATTCTGGTATGATGCATCACAGCTTTCTGAACAATACAATATTGCTGATCCAAGCACAGTCACTTCAACATGGGCACTCGTTGCAGCATTAACCATCGGAATAATTGTCGCAATGCTCACGAATGTGAGAAAAATAAAAACAGGTTTGGCAGCAGGGTTAACGACAGCTGCTATGGGTTCATTACTAGCAATCTTTAATACTGCTTCTGAAGTTGGCTTCGGTAATGTTGTGAAAACGCTACCGGGTTTTACAGCGATTCAAGACTGGGTATTTAATGCAAGCAATAATCCGTTAGTCTCTGAAGCTATTGCTGTAAACGTACTCTCAGGGGTAACTGGGTCTGCCTCAGGTGGGTTATCAATCGCATTAGAGGTAATGGGTGCACAATATTTACAGATGGCACAAACATTAGGTATTTCGCCAGAGTTACTTCATCGTATTGCTTCTATGGCTTCAGGTGGAATGGATACCCTTCCTCATAACGGTGCTGTTATTACATTATTAGCGATTACTGGCTTAACACATAGACAATCATATGGAGATATCTTTGTGTTGACAATATTAAAAACGATTACTGTATTTGCATTAGCTTTTGCTATTTCACTATTCATTTAATTTAATAGTTTATAAGGAAGATGGAAGGAGAGTCATACCATGAGTAAAATAATTACATCTTTAGATGAAGTGTTAGAACAAGTTCAGGACGGTGCTTCTATAGCAGTAGGTGGTTTTGGTTTATGCGGTATTCCAGAGAAACTAATTATAGCCCTGCAAGAAAAAGGAACGAAGGAACTAACGGTATACAGTAATAACTGTGGTGTGGATGACTGGGGATTAGGCTTACTTCTACAAAATAAACAAATCAAAAAAATGGTCGCCTCTTATGTAGGAGAAAATAAAACATTTGAAAAACAATTTTTAAGCGGTGAGCTTGAAGTTGAACTCGTTCCTCAAGGTACATTAGCTGAAAGGTTAAGAGCTGGTGGCGCTGGAATTCCAGGATTTTATACTGCAACTGGTGTAGGCACAGAGGTCGCTAAAGATAAAGAACATAAAGAATTTGATGGAAAAACATATATTTTAGAAAGAGGCATTGTAGCGGATTTCGCTTTTGTAAAAGCATGGAAAGCAGATCCATTTGGCAACTTAGTCTTTAGAAAAACAGCTCGTAATTTTAATCCAACTGTGGCGACAGCAGGAAAAATAACGATTGTTGAAGTAGAAGAGTTAGTTGGTGCGGGAGAATTAGATGCAGATGAGATTCATACACCGGGCGTATATGTTCAACATGTATATGAAGGAAAAGCTTATGAGAAAAGAATAGAGAGACTAACAACGAGAAAAGAAGCTTAAAAGGAGGACATAATCATGAGTGGAAGAGAAAAAATACTCAATAGAGCAGTAAAAGAAATTAAAGATGGTATGTGTGTAAACCTTGGTATTGGCATGCCTACTTTAATTGCAGATCGCATCCCTGAAGAATTTGATGTGATGCTTCAATCCGAAAATGGTTTATTGGGCATTGGTAGCTACCCGAAAGAGTCTGAAGTAGACGCTGATCTTATCAATGCTGGAAAAGAAACAGTGACAGCTAAACGTAATGCTTCGTATTTTGATAGCGCAGAATCCTTCTCTATGATTCGTGGCGGTCATATCGATCTTGCTATCCTTGGTGGTATGGAAGTATCTGAAACAGGTGATTTAGCCAATTGGATGATACCAGGAAAAATGGTTAAAGGTATGGGTGGCGCCATGGACCTTGTTCAAGGAGCAAAAAGAATCGTTGTCATCATGGACCATCGTAATAAATATGGTGAATCTAAAGTGAAAAAGAGTTGTGAATTGCCACTAACTGGTGAAGGAGTTGTTCATGTACTTATTACGGACATGGCAGTCTTCGAATTCACTGAAATGGGCATGGAACTTGTAGAATTACAAGAGGGCGTGACTTTAGAAGAATTAAAAGAGGCAACTGCCGCTTCTTTTATTGTACGTGAATCGGTGAAATAAATTTGTAGCAAAAAGACTGACTTTATTCTTGAGTCAGTCTTTTTGCTATATGTAAGAGGGGTTAGGAAGATAAGTAAAATAAAGTGGGAGTTTGTGAACAAGTCAGGCATCGTTAGGTGAGTTGTTCTTTAAGTAATGAATACACACAAAAGTGGGAAGGAAAAGGCAGGGAAATGCGTATAGTTCAAGTATACGCGCAAAGGTGGTAGGGAGAAGCCAAAGAACTGCGCGCAAATCATGAATACGCGCAAAAGTGAGGAGTAACAAACAAAGAACTGCGCGCAAATGATGAATACGCGCAAAAGCGAGGAGTAGCCAACAAAGAACTGCGCGCAAAACATAAATACGCGCAAAAGCGAGGAGTAGCCAACAAAGAACTGCGCGCAAATGATGAATACGCGCAAAAGCGAGGAGTAGCCAACAAAGAACTGCGCGCAACCCATGAATACGCGCAAAAGTGAGAAGTGGCAAACAAAGAATTGCGCGCAAATGATGAATACGCGCAAAAGCGAGGAGTAGCCAACAAAGAACTGCGCGCAAAACATAAATACGCGCAAAAGCGAGGAGTAGCCAACAAAGAACTGCGCGCAAATGATGAATACGCGCAAAAGCGAGGAGTAGCCAACAAAGAACTGCGCGCAACCCATGAATACGCGCAAAAGTGAGAAGTGGCAAACAAAGAATTGCGCGCAAATGATGAATACGCGCAAAAGCGAGGAGTAGCCAACAAAGAACTGCGCGCAAAACATAAATACGCGCAAAAGCGAGGAGTAGCCAACAAAGAACTGCGCGCAACCCATGAATACGCGCAAAAGTGAGAAGTGGCAAACAAAGAACTGCGCGCAAAACATAAATACGCGCAAAAGTGAGAAGTGGCAAACAAAGAACTGCACGCAAAACATAAATATGCGCAAAAGCGAGAAGTGGCAAACAAAGAATTGCGCGCAAATGATGAATACGCGCAAAAGCGAGGAGTGGCAAACAAAGAATTGCGCGCAACCCATGAATACGCGCAAAAGCGAGGAGTAACAAACAAAGAACTGCGCGCAAATCATAAATACGCGCAAAAGCGAGGAGTGGCAAACAAAGAATTGCGCGCAAATGATGAATACGTGCAAAAGCGAGGAGTAGCAAACAAAGAACTGCGCGCAACCCATATATAAACCCAAACTCACAAAAACGCAGATGGTGTGTTAAATAGTTGTTTGTGTACATCTTCCTATAGTCAATGGCAAGTCTGCCATTTTTGCTTAAAGTCCAAATACCTCTCTCTTTTCCCTTGTAAAATATAAAAAAATATATTATTCTATTCCCAAAAGGAATGAATGTTCATTCCGAATCATATATTGACTAAAGTGAGGAGCGAGTATATGACGGACGCAAAAAAGTCGAAGCGGCAAGATATATTGGATGCCGCGATTGTTTTGTTTGCAGAAAGGGGGTATAACGGGACGACGGTACCAATGATTGCTGATGCTGCAAAGGTTGGGGCAGGAACGATTTATCGTTATTTTGATCATAAAGAGAACTTAGTTAATGTGCTCTTCCAGGAAAAACTAAATGCGTTATTTGAACAATTATTAAAGGATTATCCGACTGATACAAGTATCCGTGAACAATTTCATCATATCTTTGAGAGTATTCACCACTTTGCGATGGGAGATACACATGCGCTACATTTCATTGATTCTCATTGTAATGAAATGTTTTTAACAGAAGAGAGTCAGGAACTTTTTGATTCGTTTATAGAGTATATCTCCAATGTTGTTAGGGTTGGTCAAGAAAGAGGAGAAATTATTGTTCTACAAACAGAGGCTTTGATAGGTGTTGTTTATGGTGCCATTGTACAAATTTTAAAAATGGTGCGGGCAGGAACGATTGATGGTAGTTCTCCTTTAATGGATAACTTAGAGGAATGTTGTTGGAATGCGATTAAAGCCAACTAGTTAAGCTAGCTTGAAAGTTGATTTCAAGCTGAACATAAATAGGAATGAATATTCATTCCGTGATTTAAAAAAGAGAAAGGAGCCAGAACGTGTCAAAGTTTAAAAATGTAAGAACCCTATTATTTTTCGGGTGGGTTGTCATCTCAATATTAAGTTTCCTTTGGATGCCGAATATGGATGACCTTGTTAGAGAAAAGGGGCAAATAACCATACCAGATAATGCCTTAAGTAGAGAAGCTTCACATATGTTAGAGGAAATGGATGAGAATGCAAATACGTATGATTTTATAGCAGTAATAGGATCAAAAGATGGCAAGAAAATGTCTAATCAGGAGAAAGAGGAATTAGATAAACTTCTTGCAGAATTAAAAGCCAGACAATCAACACTTGGTATCGAAGAGATGACAACGCATTTAGATGGTGAAGAAGCAGCTTCGGTTCTAACAGCTGAAGATGGTTCGACCATACTAGCGCAGATTTCTATTGACCGAGAGCAAGGAGAATTACAGGAAGTCGCTAATTCTCTTAGAAGTAAGCTCATAACAGAAACACTCCAGGTTTCTATTACTGGCAACGAACTTGTCATGGAAGACTTTGTTCAGGCGACGCAGGATGGGATTAAGAAAACCGAGGCAATTGCCGTCGTATTCATCCTACTCGTATTAATTCTTGTTTTCCGTTCACCGATTATACCGTTTATCTCATTATTATCTGTGGGTGTATCCTATATCGTCTCTATGTCTATTATTGCCAACTTAGTAGAATCATTTAATTACCCATTTTCAAATTTTACGCAAGTGTTCTTAGTAGTGATTTTATTTGGAATAGGTACGGACTATAATATTTTACTTTTTACGAGGTTTAAAGAAGAGCTGAGTAAGCAGGAATCCATTTTAGAGGCACTTAAAGTTACCTATCGTACGGCAGGAATTACTGTTTTATATAGTGGTTTAGCGGTGTTTATTGGTTTTATTGTATTAATGTTTGCTCAATTTAGTTTGTATCAAGCTAGTTCGGCAGTAGCTATTGGTGTAGCAGTCCTTGTCGGAGTGTTGTATACATTTAATCCATTTTTCATGTACGTATTAGGGAAGAAAATGTTTTGGCCATCTAAGAAATTTGATGGTCATGCAGACAGTAAATTTTGGGGATTTCTATCAGGACATTCAATAATGCGTCCTTTTCTCTCATTACTTATTGTCCTCCTTATCTCTTTGCCATTTGTATTCAAATACTCGGGAGAATTAAGCTATAACGACCTTCTTGAAGTAGATGATTCTTTTGAATCAAAACAGGGGATCAATCGGATAGAAGACCATTTTCCTTCTGGGTTCTCAGCACCGGCAACATTAGTTATAAAAAATGAGCAATCACTCAATCAACAAGAGTCATTGCAAGCGATAGATGAATTGACAGAGAAAATATTAGCTGTCGATGGCGTATCCAAGGTACAATCTGTAACAAGACCAACTGGAGAAAAAATAGCAGAACTCTATTTAAATGATCAAACAGATCAATTAAACCAAGGGATTGGGGATGCTAACAAAGGGGTAGGATCGATACATGATGGTTTATCTTCTGCTGAAGGAGAATTATCAGCCAATCAAAATAGTAATCAATTAGAAGATGTGCAAACACTCATTGATGGAACAACAAATGCTAAAAACGGAGCGTCGACCTTAGTTGAGGCACTGAATGAATTAACAACTGGAATTCAATCAGGAAGTAGTGGGGCAAGTGAGTTAAATCAAGGGGTTGCAGATGTGAAGGCAAGTGTGGAACAGCTTTCTGGTGCAACTGGCACATTATTGAATGGCTATACAGATCTGCAAACAGGTCTTTCGAATACAGGCAATGTATTTATACAGATGAATACTGCAGTAACAAGCATGACTTTGGCATTTACGCAAATTGAGCAATCTTTAACAAACTATATTGAAGAAAATCCCGAAGCTGCTTCAGATGAACATATGCAATTCGCATTAGGAACAGCAGGGGAGGCGAAGCAACAAGTTGAGGGGTTAAATACGCAATTAGAAGCTGTTCATCCGCAATATGAAAGAGCGATGTCCCAGTTTGAAGAAGCGAATGCAGGACTAGAGCAAGTGGATGCTGGTTTAGAAAAACTGCATAACGGTTTAGTTGCATTAGAGTCAGGTGCAAATGAATTGCAAGCAGGGCTAGCAAATGGTGCAAATGCATCAGACGAAATGGCAACAAAATCGGGTGAATTAGCGTCTGGTTTAGCCCAGATTAATGAGGGACAAACCATGCTCCAAACGGGTTTAAATGATTTAAGTGAGAAAATGGTGGAGTTACAAAAGGGATTAGTAGAAAGTACAGATGGATTAAATCAAGTAGGAGAAGGTTTACAGGATGCAAATAAGTATCTTAGCGGGTTAAGTGACTCGAAAGCTTCAGAGAAATTCTTTATTCCAGAGGAAGTGTTAAATGGAGAGGAATTCCAGCAAGCACTTGATATGTATGTATCAGATAATCAAAAAATGACGACGTTGACGATTGTGTTAGAAGAAAATCCTTATACAAATGAAGCCATGAAGGTAATGGAGGAAGTCAATCGTCAAGTGCCGGCAAGCTTGAAGGCAACCATTTTACAAGATGCTGAATATGCAATCGGTGGGCAAACACAGCAAAATCTAGATTTACAAAATATTGCTACAGAAGATTTCGCTCGAACGGCAACAATAATGTTAATTGGCATTGGCGTCGTTCTAATGGTCATTACCCGTTCAGTTATGCAGCCATTATATATTATTGCTGCACTTCTATTAGCCTACTATACTTCATTAGGTATTAGTGAATGGATGAGTCAATCTATTCTTGGCGTGGGTGAACTCGCTTGGAATGTGCCGTTTTTTGGCTTTATTATGATTATCGCTCTTGGGGTCGATTATAGTATCTTTCTTATGATGCGTTTTAATGAAGTGGATGGTAATCCAGTAAATGCGATCTTAACGGCAGCGAAAAATATAGGTGGAGTAGTGATATCGGCTGCTATTATTTTAGGAGGGACCTTTGCTGCATTAATCCCTTCAGGTGTTATTACACTGATTGAAGTGGCGCTAGTTGTGATAATTGGGCTAATCATGCTGAGCTTACTTATGCTACCAATCTTAGTCCCATCATTTTTAGCCATTGGGGAGAAATTAAAGAGAAGAAGAGAAGAGACCTAAAGTTAAGAAGAACAATCTCTTCCCCGGCTTTCTTAAGACCCTTCTATCAGAAATAAGAAAAGAGCCGAACATTCGCTTCGGCTCTTTTGCTTTAATCCTTCTTTAACTTCGCAGCCCAGAAATTCCCTAATGACTGTAATCCTTGTACTAAAATAATCAGTAAAATGACTGTGACATACATCACATCAACTTCATATCTTAAATGTCCATAACGGTAGGCTAAGTCACCAAGTCCTCCGCCGCCAACGAGTCCTGCCATTGCTGTAGCACCAATTAATCCAATTGTTGCAATCGTGAGTCCAAGAACGATTGAAGAGCGAGATTCTCTAACAAGTACATTCCATATAATATGTCTTGTTTTAATTCCCATTGCTTCATAGGCTTCGACTACGCCACGGTCAACCTCAAGTAATGCTGATTCCATTAAGCGCGCAATATATGGAGCAGTATAAATAACAAGTGGGACAATTACGCCTTTTACACCAATCGATGTACCGACAATAAATTTGGTAAACGGTAGAATGAAAAATAATAAGATAATAAAAGGTACGGAACGAATGACGTTAATCACTACGTTGAGCACATTATATACAAATTTATTATCTAGGGCTTTACCTGGTCTAGTCAAAACAAGGAGAATCCCTAATGGTAGCCCGATCAGAATGGAAATAGCGAGAGAGATACCAACCATTTGGAAGGTTTGTATCGTTGATTCCCATAAATCAGCACCCCATGCATCAAGAAATTCGTTGATGGCGTTCATTGAGTGTCACTCCTTCCACATGGACTTGTTTCTCTTGTAAAAATTGTATGGCTTTGTTAATTTCTGCTGTATCGCCTTTAAAATGGACAAGCAACTGTCCGAATGCTTCATCTTTTAATCTTGTAATATTACCAGATAAGATATTAGGGAAAATATCATATTTTTTCGTTACTAATGCAAGTGCAGGATCACCTGATGATTCACCAAAGAAAGATAATGTTGCCACTTGGCCACTTTCACTTAATTCCTCTAATAGATCATCGGGGATATCATGTGAAAATAAGCTATTAACGAATCTTTTTGTTGTACTGTGTTGAGGAGAGGTAAAGATATCCTTCGTTCGTCCCTCTTCAATAATTTCCCCATTTTCCATAACGGCCACACAATCGCAAATCCTTTGGATAACATTCATCTCATGTGTAATAAGGAGAATCGTAATCCCTAATTCTTTATTGATTTTTAATAGCAAATCAAGAATTGCCTCTGTTGTATCTGGATCTAAGGCGCTTGTTGCTTCATCGCTGAGTAATACTTCTGGTTCATGCGATAATGCACGTGCAATAGCAACCCTTTGCTTTTGGCCACCAGATAACTCAGCTGGATAAGCATTTTGTTTTTCACTTAAACCGACAATCTCTAAATATTTATTAACGCGGCTCTTTACTTCTTTCTTATCTAATCCTGTTAGTTTAAGAGGGATAGCAATATTATCATAAACTGTTGCTGTTTTTAATAAGTTAAACCCTTGAAAAATCATGCCGATATGACTTCTTGCTTCACGGAGTTTTCCTGGTGTCAGCGTGGTTAAATCCACCCCATTGACTTTTACAGAACCATTATCAGGTTTTTCAAGTAAGTTCACACAGCGAATTAATGTACTTTTACCAGCGCCGCTGTATCCGATAACCCCGTAGATTTCTCCTTGATTCACTGATAGTGAGACATCCTTTAATGCATGGATGCTTCCTTGTTTTCCTGTAAAGGTTTTGGTTATATTCTTAAGCTCTATCATGATTTGATGCTCCCTCCGTAACGCTCATTTTTAATCATTTTACCAAGAGACGATAACTGATCCGTCAAATTCCTCTTCAACAAACTTTTCAATTTCTTCACTGCGGTAGATATCAGCTAATTTTTCAAGAATTTCATCATCTTTATTCTCCGTACGGACAGCAGCGTGGTTTACGTAAGGTGAATCCTTAGGCTCGATAAAGATAGCGTCTTTAGAAGGGACAAAACCGGCTTCAATTGCAAAGTTCGTGTTAATAGCTGCAGCGTCAAGCTCTTCTAGCTGACGAGCGATTTGAGCAGAGTCAAGTTCAATAAATTCATAGTTACCATTGTTTTTTTCAATATCACGAACTGTTGAATTAATACCTGTTTCAGGATCTAATTCGATTAATCCCGCTTTTTCAAATAGTAATAGAGCTCGGCCACTATTTGTTGGGTCACTCGGAAGACCGATTTTTGCGCCATCTTTTAATTCAGCTACATCTTTTACATTGAGTGCATAGATGCCCATCGGGAATGAAACGGTATCAAAAGATTTAACTAAATCTAAATTTCTATCTTCTTTAAATGCATTAAAATAAGGCTCTGTTTGAAAAATGTTTAAGTCAATCTCTTTTTCAGCTAATGCGACATTTGGCATCACATAATCAGTAAATACTTGTGATTTAATGTTGATATTTTCTTCTTTAGCTAATTCAATTACTTTTTCTAAGATTTGCTCATGTGGACCTGCAGTGACACCAATGACTAATTCTTCATCGTCATATAATCCTTCTGTAGAGTTGTTGGCTTCATCACTACCACATGCAGCTAAGCCTGTTAAAGATAATAAGACTGTTCCAGTTAGTAACCATTTTTTCATGATGTTTGAACTCCTTTTTGTTCATTTTGTTTTTCTAATAATCGAAGTGCTTGTAAAACAGAATGTTCACTTATCTCGTTTTTCATAAAGTGAATAGATTCAGTTGGGCGTATCGCCTTTTTTACAATTGTCTTCATTAATTGCTCATCATTCACATCAATAGTTAGACTAGAGAGACTACTTGGCAATTGCCAGCTCTCATAAAACGGGAGAAGGTAATCAACTTCCGTCCATTTTTCTTCAATGGCCAATTGACCAAGAATCCCGTAAGCGACTAATTCCCCATGAAGAAAATCTTGGGCTGCATCCGCTACGGTTAGTCCATTATGAAACGAATGGGCACCAGCGATTCGTCCTGCTTTTTCGCCGAATCCACCGACCATACCCCCAGTCATGATAATCGTTTCAATCACACGGATAAGTGCTTTTGAGGTTTCGTTTTTGGCTACTGATTGTAGTGCGGCTTCACCATCATTAAGCAATGTATCTCGGCAAATTTTAGCTGAAAATTGCGAAATTTGTTTAGGTACAGGAAGTGTTTCTTCAGGGTAAAAACTTTCAATTAGAGCTTCAGCTTCATAAAACTTGGCTAATGTATCCCCAATTCCTGCTTTTAAATAAGTAATAGGCGCTTTAGCAATAATTTCAGGTTCAACCAATACGAGGGTTGTCGCAATAGGGAACTCTGTATAATGAGTAAAGCTGCCTTCTTCATTATAAAAAACACTTAATGGTGTCCATGCGGCACAGGTAGCTGCGATTGTTGGTATAAGAATGGATTGAACAGATGCTTCAATCGCAACTGCTTTTGTTATATCTAATGCTGTCCCACCACCAATACCTATTACGCCATTAGCACCATCATTTGTTATTATTTCTTGGATGTCATGGACCTTTTTTAAGGTAGTGTGACCATCTATATAATGAAGGTGAACGTTGTTATCTATTACTTCCTTGGGCAAGTAGGGTTGCACGGCTTGCCAAGCTTTTTTACCGGTTATTATATGGTATTTGGAAACAGAAATATCTTTAAGTAGGTCGGGGAGTTCTGTTAGAATGCCTGAACCTAATAAATAATGTCCTGGAGCCCCTTTTACGATTGTTACAGTCATTTCCTCTCCTCGTTTCTCTTTTGATGTGATGATAAAAACAAAAATGCCTCTCATCATGAGAGGCATAAATATACTAGAATAGTAGTAAACCTCTCTCATATATCAAAATACCAAAAAGTATTTTGCAGGATTTAGCACCTGTTCATATGGGTATATGAATGGTTGCCGGGCGTCGCAGGGCCAGTCCCTCAGCCGCTCTTTATAAGAGAAAATGCTTTATTAAATTATATTCATAATATTATCTATTACATGAAAAGTCAATAACATAATTGAAATTAATCATTAAACTAGTGATGGTGTTCTACTTGTGGGGTGTTTTCTTCAATCGGATGAATTGAGTTCTTCGCTTCTTGATGAATTCCCGATGCACAGATAATGGCGATGCTTAATAAGAATGTTAGATAGAAGGGCACAGGTCGATTTTTCAATGCTTCCTTTAATGAATGTTTTTTGTGCATGAGAAGCATCATGGCAAAAATACTAATTAAATAAATCAGATCCATGCTAATGATCATAAATGTAACTTCACTGGGTACCAACATAATGCCTAGCATTGCCCCCATCATACTTCCCATGAGACTTGACGCTTGAGCTTCAACGAGTCCGTTTGTTTTAAACGGTAGTCCTATAAAAATGGCAATGACAGCGCTAATGAGAATTGATAATACAGTTGCTTTAGCCATTTCTGGTAACCACACAGATATAATCAAACCGATTGTTAAGCTACTCGTCATACCAACCACCATGGGAATACATTTAGAATATTTTGTAGCTATTTCTTTCTTTTTTCTAACGGCACTAATAAAGAAAAAGAAACTGTAGCCGACAACTAGAAAAAGACTGAACAAAGCAAGCATATTCAAATTACCCTCCTTTGGATGCTCATAAAATATCTCGATGCCTCCTTTCATATATATTTTGTATCGTAGTGATTATGTCAGTGCAATGATAAGAAACTTTTTATACTGTTCATTCGTAAATGAATAAAGCAATATTTTCAAACTAAGAAAAGTGGTAGTCTTGGTTTATAAGTTTTCATTCAGAACAGTTTTATAAAAAAAGGAGTTTTTATATGGGGGAAGAAATAAAGATTAGACCGATACATATAAATGATGCAAGAGATATTCATGATATGCATAGGCAAGATTCTATTATTCAACAAACAATGGCCTTATCATCGGGGAGATTAAAAGATATTGAAGATTATATTGAAGGACTTACAAAAGAAGACGATGTATTTGTTGCAGAATGTAACGGTCATGTTCGAGGGATAGCTTCCTTAGAAGAGAGAAGTGGAAAGTTAAGATATAGCGGAATGTGTCCATCTCTATTAATGAAGAAGTACAAGGAAGAGGGATTGGCAAGACGCTTCTTGAGCGAATAGTAAAGCTTGCCGATGAAGAGTTAGGACTCATCAGATTAGAGTTAGATGTATGTGCAGATAATATAAGGGCGATTGCATTATATGAAATGTTTAACGAGGCTTTGTCTAGCTCCGGACGCCATCGGCTCGAGGTCATAAGCCAATCCGTCAAAAAGGTTAAAAAACAACCTTTCTGCCGGCTCGTCTTATGCTTGTCACCGATAAGCGGGCGCCCTGCGCTTTTCTAATTTATAGATGTCATTATTATGGGAAGAATTAAAGAGAACCTTTAAATAGAAACGATTTAATGTTAAAATTTCACTTCCTGCACGTTAATTAAATCATAACTAAAGGAGAACAGCTGCTTTGAATCACTTAATAATGGAACAACTAAAAACCTATTTTAAAGGAATCAACCCAGATGATTTAGTTATGGAGCAGATGGAATTTGAAGAAAATGTGTATGATATCCTGTTGGAAGATTGGGGAGAGTCAATTGGCTCGGTTCGTATGGATGAATTAGGTGTGGCAGAGTTTTTCATTTATACGGATGAACTAGATGAAATTCCAGGGGAAATGAGTAAGTTTGATATGATCATGCAAGCAGAGCAGTTTATAGAAAGGTTCTATGATTCGACTTTCAGGCATGGGTTATATTTGTCAGCATACATTGACTTAGGTGAATATCATATGATTTTATATAATCGCAAAGATGAGCGGTTGAATAAGGAACTCCCTCATTCTGGAATTAGTTTTACAATGCTTAGTAATGGGGTATTAAGTGCAGTCGAAAGAGAAAGCATGGATTTTGAACTTGTCTATCCCAAAACACTGATTACGAATGAAGAAGCGAAGCGGATTTATTTAAATCATTTAAGGATTCTACCTGTTATTGCAAAGTATGATAATGACATATTTGTCAATGGTGATGATGAGTATCACTATGTTTATCAGTTGGAGGATTTTATTCTTGGTGTACACACAAATGGGGGAATACTTACCTCGGATTCGTTTGGTGTTGGCAAAACGCTGATGACATCCTTACCCGATTTGGCTGAATTTATAGATATTTATACATTGGCGGGAATGACGGAAGACCATATGCTTGTAGCTGAAGCAAAAACGAAAAGTGGTAGACTAGAGGTATGGAGTAAGTTACCTAAAAAATCTTTACGGGTGAGTGAGGAAGATTTATTAGATGATGAATTAGATATCCCTGGTGCGATAAAATTTGTATTCAATGCGGATGGAAGACTGCTTAAATTAATGGGCTTAGATGATTCTGAAACGTTTGTTTCTGGACATGTTAATTCGAAAGTGGCGCTTTTAACTGCTACATCAGTGTTACAAGCAGTTTGTGATAACCCTCATGATTATTTTAAACTGCAACAATTAGACGATAATGTAATAAGTCAAAAACCCGCAAACGGCATATACGATTTTACGTTTATTCGACAAGAAAGGGGCGTTCAAGTAGCTGATGCTTTGGTTCATATTCAAATAGACGATACAGGCTTGGTGAAATATGTAGATGTAGATAGTGAGGTACTCCAAGACTTCTCAAAGGTATCATTTGTCGCAAGCCTTACATTTAAAGCGGCAACAGAAATGATTAAGGAAAAGCTTTTTATGGAATTAAGCTGGGGAAAGAATATAGAGAAGCATCAATACACATTAACTTATTTACCGACCTATCCACTTACTACTGGCCATATTAAAATGATTGATATGAATACAGGGGAACCGTGGGTTATTGACACGAGTTGTATGGATCAATATTAAAACGAATACTGCCTTTTATGCTGAATAATGTATAAAGGCATTTTTTAATTAAGTGGCTAATACAAAGATACAAGGCTAAAGGTCTTGAAAATCGAGTTTAATATATTTTTAATTGGGTAAAAGGTGTAAGGGATTTGTCGAACGGTTGTGTATTCTGTCAGACAAAGAATAATAAATAAAATTTGTCTTAAACTATAACAAAGGTTTTTAGAGGCAGATTAAAGTGAAGTAGAAAAGATTTTTGGGAAAGGAACAATCTATGAAGAGAGTATCGAATGTTTTTTGGATAACTGTAGTAATTGTATTTATTTTTGTCGCTTTAGGTGTAGCGATTCCTAGTGTGTTCGAAAGGATAACAGCTAATTTACAAGATTTATTAACAAATGGTTTTGGATGGTATTACCTTATTTTGGTAACTATCATTGTCGTATTTTGTCTATTTCTCATTTTTAGTCCTATTGGCTCGATTAAATTAGGGAAACAGGATTCTAAACCGGAATTCTCTACTATCTCTTGGTTTGCGATGTTGTTTAGTGCTGGTATGGGCATCGGGCTTGTATTCTGGGGAGCGGCAGAACCGGTATCTCATTATGTCACACCTCCACTGGCGAACGGAGAGACAGATGAAGCGTTTAGAGAATCTTTACGATATACTTTCTTTCATTGGGGCATACATGCATGGGCTATATATGGACTTGTCGCTTTAGTATTAGCCTATTTTCAATTTAGAAAAGATGAACCGGGTTTAATCTCAGCCACATTAAAGCCTCTTTTTGGAAAAGCGATGGACGGTTTTTGGGGTACACTAATTGATGTATTGGCTGTATTTGCAACAGTTGTAGGGGTAGCAACGACCTTAGGGTTGGTGCAGCACAAATTAATGGAGGATTAACGTATTTATTCGGGATCCCTGACAGTTTTATAGTACAAGTAATCATCGTTGCGATTGTCACAGTATTACTTATGCTTTCAGCGTGGTCAGGCTTGAGTAAAGGCATTCAATATTTAAGTAATGTAAATATGGTTTTAGCAGTAATATTGGTACTGCTTGTCTTTGTTTTAGGTCCAACAGTACTTATTTTAAATATGTTCACAGATACGATAGGTGGTTACATACAAAATATAATGCGAATGAGTTTTAGTATTTCACCACTGAATGAGGACCATCGATCATGGATAAATGATTGGACTATATTTTACTGGGCATGGTGGATTTCATGGTCTCCATTTGTCGGAATTTTTATCGCTCGTGTTTCAAAAGGTAGAACAATAAGAGAGTTTATCTCAGGTGTACTATTAGCTCCAGCGTTAGTTAGTCTTTTCTGGTTTGCGGTATTTGGTACATCAGCCGTGGACGTTCAAAGAAGTGGAGCGGTTGATTTAAGTCAATTTCCAACGGAACAAGTACTATTTGGTGTTTTCAGTGAGTTTCCAGGGTCTATGGTGATTTCGATTATTGCTATTCTATTGGTAGCCATTTTTTTCATTACTTCAGCAGATTCGGCCACATTTGTGCTAGGTATGCAAACAACTTATGGCTCTTTAAATCCTCATAATTCTGTTAAGCTGACTTGGGGAGTGGCACAATCATTAGTAGCCTTAATTTTGTTATATAGTGGGGGCTTACAAGGTTTACAAAATGCATTGATTATTTCCGCTTTCCCTTTCTCATTTATAATGATATTAATGATGATTTCAATTTATCGGTCATTAATGCAAGAAAAGAAAGAATTGGGTTTATATATTAAACCGAAGAAAAGAAAAAAAGAGCAATAAATAAAAGAAGCGCGGGGCTTTTATTCGCGCTTCTTTTTAGTTACAGTAAAGTATCATTCTTTATTTTACTTTTCTTAAAACCATCATACGAAGCATAAACAGCTGAAATGATTGTAATCGCAATAGATACCCCAATAATTGTGTCAAGAATTGAGCTTATACTTGTTGTTGTTGTGTTAAAGAGCTGACTAAGTTCATTGATTAAATTACTGTGAAAGAGATTTGGTTGCAGAATAATTAATAGGAACAAAATTGTATACAAGAGTTGATAGATAGTGTTAATGGTTGCTAAAGATTTGGTCCACTGCCTCTTTACCCATTTATATACCGTTAATGTGAGCTCGCATAAAAGAACAATCAAAACAAGTGGCCAGAATGAGAGAAGAAGCTCTTGGTTGAAAATCGGCGTCAGTAGGGTTAACCCTGTTTCTTGATTATTTTGTGTATAGATACCGACTCTATCAAGTGCGATGAAGTAAATGGTACCCCATATTGCTGTCCAAAGGAACGCAGCAAAAATATCGATCTTCGTGATTCCTTTTTTCTTGGGAATAACAGTGATATTTTTCAAATCATCTGGTGTCCATTTTTCTCCTGTACCGGCGATTTCATAAGGCGCGACGCCAGTTCGTTCCATAATGATGAAGACAATAGCGACCCAGAATACGACTTGGATAGCTGTAGATATAACCGTCCAAATCCCTTTGCCAAAGGCAGTAAATATATAAGTCCAATCTTGATCGCTGTTTAGGTAAGTAATTACTCCTTCAAAAAAGATAAAAGCAACAGCAAACCCAATGGCAAGTTGTAAAATCATCTTCATAGTGGTCATGAATAAGTCATAATAATCAGGACCGATTAAATAGGAGGGCGCATCGCGATAATTCTTCGCGATTTCTGCAGGATCTCCTAAGTCCTCCAATACAGCTTTAACATCTTCGAGCGAATAATTCTCTGGTAGCGCATCTAAGATGGATGATTTTAGCTCTAAAGCAATGTCATTCCGTTGTTTTTCTGGTAGACGCTTTGTAACCTCATGGATATAAACATCAATCCATTCCATTGTTATTTCCCCCCTCTAATAATAAATTCATTTCAGTAGACATTTTTGCCCACTCCTCCTTTAATACTGCGAATATTTTCTTCCCATATTCACTAAGCTGATAATATTTTCTTGGTCTGCTTTCGGTTGTGTCCCAACTACTAGTGACAAGTTCTTGTTTTTCCAGTCGTCTAAGTAGAGGGTATAAAGTACTTTGTTCTATTTCGATGCCTGATTGTTCTAAGTTTTGTACTAAAGAGTAGCCATATTGTGGTTCGTCTAACTGACTTAAAACCGCTAATGTAAGTGTTCCACGTTTTAGCTCTGTTGTAAGGGAATGTAATAAGTCTTTCAATTGTAATCACCTCGTTAATAACAATAGTGTATATCATACAGTATTATGAAATCAATAATAATGTGCATAATATTTTTCGACAGCATTTCTTAACATAAATCTCCAAGGTAGAATAGCTGAAAATGAGAAAGAATAAGAATGCAGAGGACAAGATACATTCGACATTATTTTCAACCATCAGGTTTGTTAACGTGTGGAACGGTTATTTACATAAAGTAATATCTTTTTACTAATGGTAACAAGCGGTGTTATGGTATGATAAACACTAGATTATAAGGAGGGACAGATAAATGGAAGGCGCTTTTTCATTCCTTGATTCTGAGAACACCTGGATACAGCTAGGGATATCAATAGGAATCGTAATACTTTTTTTAATTTTTCGCGGTATTTTTGCAAAATATTTGTTTCAACTATTAATGAAGGTGAGTAATAAGGCAAACTCTCAGCTTTTATCTCATATCTTTCTTTCTTTTGAAAAACCGGTGAAATGGATTTTCATCATTGTCGGTCTATATATCGCAATGGACTTTTTCCCATATTTAGAACAACATAATAGGATATTTGTTGCACTTATAAAATCCGCATTTATCACTATGATTGCTTGGGGATTATATAATGTAGCATCAGCTTCATCAGCAGTCTTTATAAAAATGCGTGATAAGTATAAGTTAGAGGTGGATGATATTCTCATTCCATTTTTATCACGTATGTTAAGAATAGTGATTATGGTTATTGCTGCAAGTATTATCTTGCAAGAGTTTGGATACCATATCAGTGGTCTTGTAGCAGGGCTTGGTATCGGTGGTGCTGCAATTGCTTTTGCAGCGAAGGATGCAATCGGTAACTTATTCGGAGGTTTCGTCATCATAACCGAGAAACCTTTTACAATCGGTGATTGGATTATGACGCCGAGTGTTGAAGGGACCGTAGAAGATATTTCCTTCAGAAGTACAAAAGTCCGGACATTCGCACAGGCGATTGTTACATTACCAAATGGGACAATTGCGAATGAACCCATTACGAATTGGAGCCGAATGGGAAAAAGACAAATTACCTTTAATTTATCGATCTCACATGAGACACCAAGACATAAGCTACAACGTATTGTTGATAGAATTCATTCAACTTTAGTAAATAATGATGATATCCATCCAGAAACCATCTTTGTTACTTTTGATGAAATTAAAGATAATTCATATGACTTATTTTTGTATTTCTTTACGAACACAACCAATTGGGGAGAATTCCTTAAAATTAAAGAGAATATTAACTTTCAAATCATTGATATTCTAGAGCAAGAAGGTGTCATCATTGCGCTAGAAAGCACTCGCGTATATGTTGATTCCGACAAGCTCCTTGCAGATCAGAAGGAAAATAAAGATCAATTAATGTTAGGGAAAGATTCTTAAAAACGAAATCGCTTCTTGTTTAGAAAAGAAGCGATTTCCCTTTTGGTAAAATAATTGAATATTCTACATAATGAAGGGTGAGATAGATGCAAAAATTATTATTAACCGGTTTTGAACCTTTTTTAGATTTTCCAATTAATCCAACCGCAGAAGTTGTGGAAGCATTAGATGGCAAAAAAATTGGGAATTATCATGTGCAAACGGCCTTGCTCCCCGTCTCGTTTAAACATGTAAAACAAACACTTATAACAAAAATGGAAGAAATGAATCCAGATGCCGTGATACTTATGGGGCTAGCAGCTGGTAGAGATAAAATAACGCCCGAGCGGATAGCGATTAATGTAAATGATGGACCTGTTGATAATAACGGAGTTCAACCAGTGGATGAGCCTATTCACATGGATGGCGAAGATGGTTACTTCTCTACGCTACCTAATAGGCAAATGATCGAAAGGCTTCATCATCATGGTTTCCCTGCAAAAATTTCTAATACAGCAGGAGCTTATTTATGTAACCATGTGATGTATCAAGTACTGTATTATATAAAAAAACATAACATTAATATCCCAGCAGGGTTTATTCATATTCCTGCGTCTCATCGATTAGCATTGACCAATAGTAAACTGCCTAGTTGGAGTCAAGAGGATTTAACAAGGGCGATCGAAATATGTATAGAAACGTTAGAGTAGTTAGGGGAATCTAATGTGATTTTAGGTTGAATTAGCATTTAAAGCAACAAATCCGAATAGCGTTAGAGTCTGAAGAGGCCTGGCAAGTGAAAGATATATCTTATATTGGGAGAGGAGTATTAAACGCTGTTTATCTAATTGAAGACCGTTCAAAAGGAAAGTTTGCAGTAAGAACTCCTTGGCTGTTATATTCTCAGTGTATAAAAACTGCCACAGAACATCATCTGTGGCAGTACAAACATAAATTAATTTTTGTATTCTATCCGTTATTAGCAGATTTAGATTTTTGCTTATCTCCTTGTTTATCTTTCTCTAATAAAACAATTAATCCTGGTAAAAGTACACCTCTTATAAGGAATGTATCTAATAGAATTCCAACGGCTACAATAAATCCGAATACAAATAGTAACTCGATAGGTTGTGTCATTAGAACAGCGAATGTTGCGGCTAGAATCAAGCCGGCTGAAGAAATGACTCCACCTGTATGAGAAACAGCTAATTGAACAGCTTCTTTGACACTATGGTGCTTTCTTTCTTCTTGAAAGCGAGAAACGAGCATAATATTATAATCGATTCCAAGTGCGACAAGAAATACAAAGGCATATAAAGGAACGCGGTTACTTACAGCATCGATTCCGAAAAATATCTCTGTTAAAAATGTTCCTAATCCTAATGCTGCTAAGAATGATATGAGAATAGTTCCCATCATATAGATTGGCATTTTGATCGATTTTGTCAAAGCAATAAGGAGCAAGAAGATGAGGACCGTTTCAAGGGTAACAATCAAAAGGATATCATTATTGTTCACTTTACGATCATCTAATGATGACGCTGTTTCCCCTGAAAAATAAATGTCACCATCTATATTACTGTTATCTAATAACTCTTCTTTCTCATTTACTATTTTTTCTAGTTCATTAATACTTTCAATCGCATAAGGACTGTCATTGAAAGTCAAGCTCAGTTGAAGAACTTGATTGTTTTCAGCTGTCCCAGAAGGTCTAACTTCATTTACTTCTGACCTTGATGAAAGTTGTTCGACAATAGAAGAAATTTGTTCTTCAGATAATGCTTGTGATGATTCAACTAAAACAGTTGTTGGTGCAAGATCGCCGCTAGAGAAGTTTTCTTCTAATACTTCATAACCGACACGAGATGGCATATCTTCAGGGAAAGATTTTATCGTATCAAATTCATAGTCTAAGTTTGAAATATTTAATGCAGAAACGACCAAGATAACCCCGACAGATACAACTGATACAATCGGTTTTTTGACAACGAATTGACCTACCTTACTCCAGAAAGAACTTCCTTTCACTGAATGGTCTCCCACTTGCGGTACTTTTGGCCAAAATGCTTTTCTGCCAAATAACGCAAATAACGCAGGGATGAGCGTTATGGATGAGATCATGATAATCGCCATTGCTGTTGCGAAAGTTGGAGCGAAGTTTCGATAATCACCAAACTCGGCAAAGAACAGAACAAGCATAGCGGCAAGAACCGTGCCTCCAGAGAAGAAAACAGGCATGCCAACGCTTCTCATGGCCACTTTCATCGCTTCAAAAGAGTTTTCATGGTTTTTTAATGCTTCTCTAAAACGTGAAAATACGAAAAGTGAATAATCAACTACTGCTGCAAATAACAAGATCAACATAATCGAAATAGTTTGTTGACTGAGATTTAATCCTAGGCTTCCGAAAATACCTAATGACTTCATAACAACTTCATAAACAAAGCCAGCAGCCAATAAAGGAATGATAGCAAGCAGTGGTGAGCGATAAATAACAATAAGTAAGACTAATATTAAAGCGACAGTAGATAAAATAAGGACAACATCAGCTCTTGAAAATAGGTCAAGAGAGTCTGCACTAATGCCAGCAGGTCCAGTTACCCAAAAGTTTAGGTCTGTTTGATCTTCGACAATATCTTGCATTTGATGAATGGAAGTTTGAATATCTCCGCTTTCCATACTAGATGCAAATTGTAGTGGAATAACTGCTATGGATTGATCATCAGAAAAGAAGCCTTTGAGTGCTTCAGGTGGTAATTGTTCTAGTGGAATGACCTCAGTTATTCCTTTAATGTCATTATCCTTAAAGCTATTTAGTTGTTCTGCTAAAACAGAGGTTTCAAGTTGCTCATCATTTTTATCCTGAAAGACAAGGATGGCAGGAATACCGTCAGCGCTTGGAAAGTATTTTTCTAATTTGTTTTGGGCGATAATCGATTGGCTATCTTCAGGGAGAGTAGCAATTCTTCCCACTTGATAATCTTTCGCATTAGGAGCAAAAAATGCTAACCCTAGCGCGATAACTAGCCAACAGACGATGGTAATCCAGGCCCCTTTTTTCGTTGCTACTCGATCAGTAATAGTATGGAGCAAGTTTTTCATTTGATAGGACATCCTTTCAAGTTAGGTTGGGGTAAATATCATAAAAATCCATGCTTCTATCATATTTTGCTCCAAAGTGACACATGTGTCAATTATTATGTGCGTATCCCGTTACTTACCATTTCAATAATGGATTGAACCCATTGCTCACGTGGTAACTGAAAATGATTTGGAATGGCTACTGATTGAAAAATAAAGCCTAATATCATTGTGTCTGGCAAGGAGGGGTTTAACTTTCCTTCTTGCTTACCTAATTGGACAAAGTTTTGTAAGCATGTATACATATTTATACTCATGCTCTTAAAATAAGTTTGATTTGCAACTGTTTTTTCGTTTGTTGTATTCACTTGCTTTGTAATATTGATTAATTCCTGAATCTCAGTTCTTTCAAAGATAATCTCCATTAAGTAAGTAAATTGCCGTTCAAAATCCCCTTTTTCCTCAATTTGCTCGAGTTTTTTCATAAACTGATTCATTTCATAAATCATAAAAGCTGTAATAAGTTCATCTTTATTTTCAAAATACTTATAAATTGTCCCTCTAGCTACATGTAGCCTTTCTGCTAGTAAACTAAACGTAAATCCTTCATATCCAACTTCTAGTAATAATGCTTGTGTATGTTCGTATAATTCTGTAATGGAGAACTTTCTATCTCTACCCATATTTATTCACCTCATCAATATTATAATCGTTTGTCATTTATAATCGAAAGTTATATCTTTTTCATTCATTATTTCTGCAAAAAGAAAGAAGATAAAGTGTTATATTGAGAAACTACTTTTATGGATTAATTACGGAAAAATGGAAGAAGAGAAGGGGAAGGTGAAATGTGGTCCGTTTTGGTAAAAAAAGATTATTAATCCGATGTGTAGAATGGGTATTTAGGATGAGTGTTAGTTAAACGAGAAACATTATTAAGAAATACTCTTATTTGTAAGTAAACATGATTAGACGTCAATCGTATAGGAAGAGATTAGTATGTTAGTAAAATTTTAAGTTGATTTATTAATTCTAAATATTTATATTTTTAAGAATATTTAAAATATAAATGTTGACTATAAAAAACAATAAAGTTAATATATAACATATAGTGATAGACAATCTTACATGGTAAGTCTATTACTATTGTTAAATATCTAAAAATTCTGTTAAATAACAGAATAAAGGGGGTTAATTATGAAGAAAATTTCTTTTGGTTTTATGAGTTTATTTTTAGTAGTATTGCTTGCTTTAACTGGTTGTTCAAATGAAGAGGCGGGGGGGAAGGAAAGCGGGGATTCAAATAATGGATCATCTGGAAGTTCTATTCTTAGTAAAGTGATTGATAATAAGAAGCTAGTTGCTGGGGTGAATGATGAATTGCCAGGGTTTGGCTACATCGATGAGAGTGGTAAGAACGTTGGGTTTGATGTTGATTTCGCTCGAGTACTAGCAGCGGGTGCGATAGGGGATGCCGAAGCCGTTGAGTTTAGACCTTTATCTGCTCAAGAGAGATTTACAGCTGTGCAAACAGGCGAAGTTGATGTGTTAATTAGAAACACAACATGGACAACAAACCGGGATTCGGAAGTTGGTTTGAATTTTGCTCCAACAACTTTCTATGATGGGCAAGGTATTATGGTGAGAGCTGACAGTGGGGTAGAGTCTCTTGAGGATTTAAAAGGTATGCGTATTGGTGTAGATACAGGAACAACAACAGAGCTGAACTTAGCAGATCAGATGAGGGCGCTTGGTATTGAGCATGAGGCGGTTGTGTTTGATGGTCAAGATGCAGTGGTAGCGGCATATGAATCAGGAAGCATCGATGCATGGACAACAGATAAATCAGGATTAGTTGCAAGGCAGGCAGTTATGGAAAATCCTGATGACCATAAGATTTTGGAAGAGAACTTATCGAAAGAGCCACTTGGACCGTCAGTAAAAGGTGGAGATGATAAGTGGTTTGATGCAGTGAACTGGATGGTTAATGCTACTATTCAAGCTGAAGAATTTGGCATCAATTCTAAAAATGTTGATGAATTTTTAGAATCGGAAAATCCTGAAATTAGAAGATTGCTAGGAACTGAAGGAAATCTTGGAGAACAGTTAGGGCTCCCTAATGACTTTGCCTACCAGATTATTAAACAAGTAGGGAATTATGGCGAAATTTTCGAGAAGAATCTTGGAGCAGATACTATTTTCAAGTTAGATAGAGGGTTAAACGCATTATACACTGATGGCGGAATTCTTTACTCTCCTCCATTCCGTTAAGTAAAGATAGACCTGCTTGATGAGAATTCTCTATAGCAGGTCTATTTTAAACTATTAGTTAAATAGGTACCTCTAGAAGGGAGTGTAAGATGTGAGTGAACTGTCGAATCAGAAGAAGTCGATTTCTCCACCATTTTGGCGAAATAAAAAGATTATCCCAATTATCTTACAAGTAGTATTTGCTATTATCGTTTTAGCATTCGGATATCTTTTAATT
Organism: Cytobacillus sp. FSL M8-0252; assembly: GCF_038007345.1. Taxonomy (NCBI): domain Bacteria; kingdom Bacillati; phylum Bacillota; class Bacilli; order Caryophanales; family Bacillaceae; genus Cytobacillus; species Cytobacillus sp. FSL M8-0252. Next base: position 3,981,079 of record NZ_JBBOWZ010000001.1, on the reverse strand, counting down.
AACAATGCGTTAAGTGGACTAAGACAAATAGGTTTACAGTTAGGGTTCGATTTCCTTGCCAATACAGCGGGGTTTTCTATTTCGGAGGCGATGATTGATTATCAACCGACTGATACATATGGAAAAGCTTTACTCATAGGCATGCTTAATACATTGAGGGTTGCATTCTTTGGTATCATTTTGACGACTATTCTTGGATTGATTGTAGGGTTGTCGAGAATGTCGAATAACTGGTTATTAAGTAAACTTGCCGGAGCGTACATCGAGATTTTTCGAAATACACCATTGCTTGTACAAATTTTTATTTGGTTTTATGCCGTGTTTTTACCAATGCCAAAAATTCAAGAAGCCCTTCAGATTGGACCAATGCTTTTCTCAAATCGCGGTACAGCTATTCCTTGGTACGAAGAAAATCAAGGGATTTTACTCTGGGGCATTTTATTCTTTGTGTCACTGGTAATTGCTTTTTTTGTATATCGTTTGATGTTAAAGAAACAAATCGAGTCTGGGAAAAAGATTTTTCCATCATTGTGGGCGTTGGGCGTTATCGTGGTGGTTGCTATTATATCTTACGTAGTCACTGGAAATACACCAGTAACCTTCCATGCTCCGTCTGTTGCAGGAAATGGGTTTGATGGTGGTTTTGTCCTATCACCTGGATTTTCCGCTATATTACTCGGGTTGGTCATTTATACATCTACATTTATTGCAGAGATCATACGAGCTGGGGTCAATGGAGTCAATAAGGGGCAGTCTGAAGCTGCGAAAGCATTAGGGTTAAAAAATTCAACAGCTCTAAGATTGGTGATTTTCCCACAGGCTATTAGAATTATTATCCCACCTTTAACCAGTCAGTATTTGAACTTAACTAAGAATTCAAGTTTGGCTGTTGCAGTTGGTTATCAAGAGATTGTAAGTATCGGAAACACAGTAATGAATCAAGCGGGGCGCCCAATAGAGGCCATTGCGATAATGATTGCTGTTTATTTAACGTTTAGTTTAATTACTTCTTTATTTATGAACTACTTTAATAAGAAAGCACAACTCGTTGAAAGGTAGGTGTAAGCATGAACAATGAACCTCAAATAAACGTTACTACTGATACTTCGGTTGTGGGACCGCCTAAAAAAACAGTCGGTGTAGGTGGTTGGTTAAAGACAAACTTATTCGGTACTTGGCCAAATATTATATTAACTATCGTGTCAGTTGCCATTATTTCATATGTTGTCTTCCATACAGGGGAATTTATTTTCACAGCTGATTGGACTGTTATCGAAACGAACTTTCGTTTACTCATGGTTGGGCAATTTCCATTAGAGGAGACTTGGAGAGTTTGGGTAGCTATTTTTCTCATTTCTGCTCTTTTAGGAAGCTCATGGGGGCTATGGCGAGGAGTGATGAGGCATGTGGCATTGGTTATTGCTGGGCTAATGCTCGTTTCGCTTGTCCTGCCATTTATCCAAACAAATACGAGGCTTATTCTTGTAGGGAATATTATTTTCATTTTCCTCTTTTATATAATAGGAAGAAAAGTGAAGAAGCTAAAAATCCCAGTTTTATTATTATGGATATTGTTCATTCCGCTTGTTATTTCTCTATTCAATGGTTTCGGTATTTTACCAAAAGTGAATTCTAATATTTGGGGAGGTTTCTTGTTAACGCTACTTATTGCAAGTGTGGCAATTGTTTGTTCTTTTCCTTTGGGAGTTTTATTAGCTCTAGGAAGACGAAGTAAACTCCCTGTAGTGAAATGGTTTTGTATCATTTATATTGAACTGATAAGAGGGATCCCTCTAATTACAATACTATTTGTATTTCAGTTGATGTTGCCGCTTTTTTTAGGTAATAGTATTGACGTGAGTAATGTCCTCAGGGCAATGGTTGGTTTCACATTATTTAGTGCGGCGTATTTAGCTGAAAATATAAGAGGTGGATTGCAATCGATCCCGAGGGGACAATTCGAGGCAGCGCAAGCTTTAGGTTTAAATTCCACATATACCATGGGTTTTGTTGTTCTTCCTCAAGCTATCAAAGCTGTAATTCCAGCTTGTGTTGGTCAATTTATCTCAATTTTCAAAGATACTTCTCTTGTAGCGATTGTAGGATTAACTGAATTATTAGGGATGGGGCAAAAGGTGATTGCAAATCCTGCCTTTTTAGGTAAGAACATGGAAGTATTTCTGTTTATCGCGTTTATTTACTTTATATTCTGTTCGCTTATGTCGTATGTAAGTAGAAGATTAGAAAATACTTTAGGTGCTGGAGAGCGTTAGGGGGATATATATAGATGGAAAGTATATTTGGAGTTGAGAAAATAGATATACCTATTGAAAAAAGAGAAAATATAATAGAAGTGAAGGGATTAAATAAATGGTTTGGACAACTGCATGTTTTAAAAGATGTAAATATTAGTGTGAAACAAGGTGAGGTTGTTGTTGTTCTGGGGCCATCTGGTTCAGGGAAATCTACTTTTATTCGCACCCTTAATGCTTTAGAAGAGTTCCAACAAGGACAAATAAAGATAGATGGTATTGAGTTGACTGATGATTTAAAGAATATAGAAGAAATAAGAAAAGAAACAGGGATGGTTTTTCAATCTTTTAATCTCTTTCCGCATATGACGATTCTAAAAAACATCTCTTTAGCACCGATATGGGTGAGGCGGTGGAAGAAGCAAAAAGCTGAACAAATCGCGAAAGAGTTGCTTGAAAGGGTGGGTATCCCTGAACAAGCTGATAAATATCCAGGTCAACTTTCAGGTGGACAACAACAAAGGGTGGCTATTGCAAGAGCGCTGGCGATGCAACCGAAAATCATGTTATTTGATGAACCGACTTCAGCGTTAGATCCTGAGATGGTAAAAGAGGTATTGGATGTAATGAAGACGTTGGCTGAATCAGGAATGACAATGGTAGTAGTTACACATGAAATGGGATTCGCTCGCCAAGTAGCTGACCGTATTGTTCTATTTGATTACGGTGAAATTGTGGAAGAGGGAACACCAGTAGAATTATTTGATAACCCACAACATGAAAGGACGAAAGCGTTCTTATCGCAAATACTATAATAAAAAGGAGTCAGCATAACATGAAAGTGCTGACTCCTTTTTATTTATGTAATAGATTAATTTTTTTAAAAAAGTTATTGACGAATAATAATAACAGGTGATATTATATTAAAGCAGTCGTTACTGACGCAGTAAACTTACATAAGATTTTATAAAAAAGTTATTGACATCAAACACACTGGGTGATATATTAAGAAGGTCGCTTCTGAAGCGAACGAGATTGTTCTTTGAAAACTGAACGAACATAAAACGTCAAGCGTAATTTTAAAAAGCTGATTTATCAGCAACAAAGCACCATAGGTGCAAATGAGCTAATCAAACACTTTATTGGAGAGTTTGATCCTGGCTCAGGACGAACGCTGGCGGCGTGCCTAATACATGCAAGTCGAGCGAATCTGAGGGAGCTTGCTCCCAAAGATTAGCGGCGGACGGGTGAGTAACACGTGGGCAACCTGCCTGTAAGACTGGGATAACTCCGGGAAACCGGGGCTAATACCGGATAATATCTATTTATACATATAATTAGATTGAAAGATGGTTCTGCTATCACTTACAGATGGGCCCGCGGCGCATTAGCTAGTTGGTGAGGTAACGGCTCACCAAGGCGACGATGCGTAGCCGACCTGAGAGGGTGATCGGCCACACTGGGACTGAGACACGGCCCAGACTCCTACGGGAGGCAGCAGTAGGGAATCTTCCGCAATGGACGAAAGTCTGACGGAGCAACGCCGCGTGAGTGATGAAGGTTTTCGGATCGTAAAACTCTGTTGTTAGGGAAGAACAAGTACCGGAGTAACTGCCGGTACCTTGACGGTACCTAACCAGAAAGCCACGGCTAACTACGTGCCAGCAGCCGCGGTAATACGTAGGTGGCAAGCGTTGTCCGGAATTATTGGGCGTAAAGCGCGCGCAGGCGGTTCCTTAAGTCTGATGTGAAAGCCCACGGCTCAACCGTGGAGGGTCATTGGAAACTGGGGAACTTGAGTGCAGAAGAGGAAAGTGGAATTCCAAGTGTAGCGGTGAAATGCGTAGAGATTTGGAGGAACACCAGTGGCGAAGGCGACTTTCTGGTCTGTAACTGACGCTGAGGCGCGAAAGCGTGGGGAGCAAACAGGATTAGATACCCTGGTAGTCCACGCCGTAAACGATGAGTGCTAAGTGTTAGAGGGTTTCCGCCCTTTAGTGCTGCAGCAAACGCATTAAGCACTCCGCCTGGGGAGTACGACCGCAAGGTTGAAACTCAAAGGAATTGACGGGGGCCCGCACAAGCGGTGGAGCATGTGGTTTAATTCGAAGCAACGCGAAGAACCTTACCAGGTCTTGACATCCTCTGACAATCCTAGAGATAGGACTTTCCCCTTCGGGGGACAGAGTGACAGGTGGTGCATGGTTGTCGTCAGCTCGTGTCGTGAGATGTTGGGTTAAGTCCCGCAACGAGCGCAACCCTTGATCTTAGTTGCCAGCATTTAGTTGGGCACTCTAAGGTGACTGCCGGTGACAAACCGGAGGAAGGTGGGGATGACGTCAAATCATCATGCCCCTTATGACCTGGGCTACACACGTGCTACAATGGATGGTACAAAGGGCTGCAAGACCGCGAGGTTTAGCCAATCCCATAAAACCATTCTCAGTTCGGATTGTAGGCTGCAACTCGCCTACATGAAGCCGGAATCGCTAGTAATCGCGGATCAGCATGCCGCGGTGAATACGTTCCCGGGCCTTGTACACACCGCCCGTCACACCACGAGAGTTTGTAACACCCGAAGTCGGTGGGGTAACCTTTTGGAGCCAGCCGCCTAAGGTGGGACAGATGATTGGGGTGAAGTCGTAACAAGGTAGCCGTATCGGAAGGTGCGGCTGGATCACCTCCTTTCTAAGGAATATACGGAATTAACTTGATGTTAGACTGTTCGTTCAGTTTTGAGAGTATAATCTCTCAATTCAATCGTTCTTTGAAAACTAGATAATGTAATGAAGAAGATTACCGAGTAATCGCCATCTTAGTTATTTTCTCTCTATATAATAGAGTAGAGATACTAAACTTTTTTAAAACACACAACCGTGAGGGAAGCGAAAGCAACCCAAACATATGGTTAAGTTAATAAGGGCGCACGGTGAATGCCTTGGCACTAGGAGCCGATGAAGGACGGGACTAACACCGATATGCTTCGGGGAGCTGTAAGTAAGCTTTGATCCGGAGATTTCCGAATGGGGAAACCCCCTATCCGTTATGGGATAGGATCCATACCTGAATACATAGGGTATGGAAGGCAGACCCGGGGAACTGAAACATCTAAGTACCCGGAGGAAGAGAAAGCAAACGCGATTCCCTGAGTAGCGGCGAGCGAAACGGGATTAGCCCAAACCAAGAGGCTTGCCTCTTGGGGTTGTAGGACATTCTATACGGAGTTACAAAGGAACGAGATAGACGAAGAGGTCTGGAAAGGCCCGCCATAGGAGGTAAAAGCCCTGTAGTTGAAACTTCGTTCCCTCCAGAGTGGATCCTGAGTACGGCGGGACACGAGAAATCCCGTCGGAAGCAGGGAGGACCATCTCCCAAGGCTAAATACTCCCTAGTGACCGATAGTGAACCAGTACCGTGAGGGAAAGGTGAAAAGCACCCCGGAAGGGGAGTGAAAGAGATCCTGAAACCGTGTGCCTACAAGTAGTTAGAGCCCGTTAATGGGTGATAGCGTGCCTTTTGTAGAATGAACCGGCGAGTTACGATTACATGCGAGGTTAAGTTGGACAGACGGAGCCGTAGCGAAAGCGAGTCTGAATAGGGCGAATGAGTATGTGGTCGTAGACCCGAAACCAGGTGATCTACCCATGTCCAGGGTGAAGTCCAGGTAACACTGGATGGAGGCCCGAACCCACGTACGTTGAAAAGTGCGGGGATGAGGTGTGGGTAGCGGAGAAATTCCAATCGAACTTGGAGATAGCTGGTTCTCTCCGAAATAGCTTTAGGGCTAGCCTCATGCGTAAGAATCTTGGAGGTAGAGCACTGTTTGGACTAGGGGCCCTCATCGGGTTACCGAATTCAGACAAACTCCGAATGCCAAAGATTTATCCATGGGAGTCAGACTGCGAGTGATAAGATCCGTAGTCAAGAGGGAAACAGCCCAGACCACCAGCTAAGGTCCCAAAGTATACGTTAAGTGGAAAAGGATGTGGAGTTGCTTAGACAACCAGGATGTTGGCTTAGAAGCAGCCACCATTTAAAGAGTGCGTAATAGCTCACTGGTCGAGTGACTCCGCGCCGAAAATGTACCGGGGCTAAACGTATCACCGAAGCTGTGGATTGAACATCGTTGATGTTCAGTGGTAGGAGAGCGTTCTAAGGGCGTTGAAGCTAGACCGTAAGGACTGGTGGAGCGCTTAGAAGTGAGAATGCCGGTATGAGTAGCGAAAGATGGGTGAGAATCCCATCCACCGAATGCCTAAGGTTTCCTGAGGAAGGCTCGTCCGCTCAGGGTTAGTCGGGACCTAAGCCGAGGCTGAAAAGCGTAGGCGATGGACAACAGGTTGATATTCCTGTACCACCGTATTCTGTTTGAGTGATGGGGGGACGCAGGAGGATAGGGTAAGCGCACTATTGGATGTGCGTCTAAGCAGTTAGAGGGACCATGAGGCAAATCCCATGGTCACATACCTTGAGCTGTGATAGCGAGGGAAATTTAGTACCGAAGTTCTTGATTCCACACTGCCAAGAAAAGCCTCTAGCGAGGAATAAGGTGCCCGTACCGCAAACCGACACAGGTAGGCGAGGAGAGAATCCTAAGGTGAGCGAGAGAACTCTCGTTAAGGAACTCGGCAAAATGACCCCGTAACTTCGGGAGAAGGGGTGCTCATTAGGGTGTTAAAGCCTTGATGAGCCGCAGTGAATAGGCCCAGGCGACTGTTTAGCAAAAACACAGGTCTCTGCGAAGCCGCAAGGCGAAGTATAGGGGCTGACGCCTGCCCGGTGCTGGAAGGTTAAGAGGAGAGGTTAGCTCACGCGAAGCTTTGAATCGAAGCCCCAGTAAACGGCGGCCGTAACTATAACGGTCCTAAGGTAGCGAAATTCCTTGTCGGGTAAGTTCCGACCCGCACGAAAGGCGTAACGATCTGGGCACTGTCTCAACGAGAGACTCGGTGAAATTATAGTACCTGTGAAGATGCAGGTTACCCGCGACAGGACGGAAAGACCCCGTGGAGCTTTACTGTAGCCTGATATTGAATTTTGGTACAGCTTGTACAGGATAGGTAGGAGCCTTAGAAGCCGGAGCGCTAGCTTCGGTGGAGGCGTCGGTGGGATACTACCCTGGCTGTATTGAAATTCTAACCCACATCCCTTATCGGGATGGGAGACAGTGTCAGGTGGGCAGTTTGACTGGGGCGGTCGCCTCCTAAAGAGTAACGGAGGCGCCCAAAGGTTCCCTCAGAATGGTTGGAAATCATTCGTAGAGTGTAAAGGCACAAGGGAGCTTGACTGCGAGACCTACAAGTCGAGCAGGGACGAAAGTCGGGCTTAGTGATCCGGTGGTTCCGCATGGAAGGGCCATCGCTCAACGGATAAAAGCTACCCCGGGGATAACAGGCTTATCTCCCCCAAGAGTCCACATCGACGGGGAGGTTTGGCACCTCGATGTCGGCTCATCGCATCCTGGGGCTGTAGTCGGTCCCAAGGGTTGGGCTGTTCGCCCATTAAAGCGGTACGCGAGCTGGGTTCAGAACGTCGTGAGACAGTTCGGTCCCTATCCGTCGTGGGCGCAGGAAATTTGAGAGGAGCTGTCCTTAGTACGAGAGGACCGGGATGGACGCACCGCTGGTGTACCAGTTGTCTTGCCAAAGGCATCGCTGGGTAGCTATGTGCGGAAGGGATAAGTGCTGAAAGCATCTAAGCATGAAGCCCCCCTCGAGATGAGATTTCCCATAGCGCAAGCTAGTAAGATCCCTGAAAGATGATCAGGTTGATAGGTTAGAGGTGGAAGTGTGGCGACACATGTAGCTGACTAATACTAATCGATCGAGGACTTAACCAAAAACGAAAAGCGAAAGCGCCTTGCACAGGTGCGACAAGCATAAGACAGATTTGACAGGAGCTTGTTCTTTAACCTCATGACAAATTTGACTTATGACCTCGAGCACCTAGGCGCTGTAGCTGGACAATACGAAATGCGGGCGGCTCCAAGCCGCCGCAGCTAGACAGCACTACGTAAGTAGTCGCATCAGCAACGCATAGGCGATTACTCATAAATATCTTCTTCAACATTACCTAGTTTTGAGGGAACGATTCCCTTACAATTTCATAGTCCGGTGGCGATAGCGAGAAGGTCACACCCGTTCCCATACCGAACACGGAAGTTAAGCTTCTCAGCGCCGATGGTAGTTAGGGGCTGTCCCCTTGTGAGAGTAGGACGCTGCCGGGCAAACTACCCCAATTTTTGGGGTTATTTTTTGGCCCCTTGGTCAAGCGGTTAAGACACCGCCCTTTCACGGCGGTAACACGGGTTCGAATCCCGTAGGGGTCACCATTTTGGAGGATTAGCTCAGCTGGGAGAGCATCTGCCTTACAAGCAGAGGGTCGGCGGTTCGATCCCGTCATCCTCCACCATTTTTGTGTTTATTTGCCGGCCTAGCTCAATTGGTAGAGCAACTGACTTGTAATCAGTAGGTTGGGGGTTCAAGTCCTCTGGCCGGCACCACTCGTCCTTTGTACGAGCCATTAGCTCAGTTGGTAGAGCATCTGACTTTTAATCAGAGGGTCGAAGGTTCGAGTCCTTCATGGCTCACCATTTATATTTGCGGGTGTGGCGGAATTGGCAGACGCACCAGACTTAGGATCTGGCGCCGCAAGGCGTGGGGGTTCGACTCCCTTCACCCGCATTAGTATTTTATAATGAATATTTGCGGAAGTAGTTCAGTGGTAGAACATCACCTTGCCAAGGTGAGGGTCGCGGGTTCGAATCCCGTCTTCCGCTCCATATGCGCCCGTAGCTCAATTGGATAGAGCGTTTGACTACGGATCAAAAGGTTAGGGGTTCGACTCCTCTCGGGCGCGTTTTATTTCGGGAAGTAGCTCAGCTTGGTAGAGCACTTGGTTTGGGACCAAGGGGTCGCAGGTTCGAATCCTGTCTTCCCGACCACGAATACTTTTTAGGGGCCTTAGCTCAGCTGGGAGAGCGCCTGCTTTGCACGCAGGAGGTCAGCGGTTCGATCCCGCTAGGCTCCACCAATTTAATTTTTAACAATATATTTTATGGCGGTGTAGCTCAGCTGGCTAGAGCGTACGGTTCATACCCGTGAGGTCGGGGGTTCGATCCCCTCCGCCGCTATTGCTTTTTTATTAATGGAGGAATACCCAAGTCTGGCTGAAGGGATCGGTCTTGAAAACCGACAGGGGTGTTAAAGCCCGCGGGGGTTCGAATCCCTCTTCCTCCGCCATTAATATTTATTATCGCGGGGTGGAGCAGTCCGGTAGCTCGTCGGGCTCATAACCCGAAGGTCGCAGGTTCAAATCCTGCCCCCGCAATCTGGTCCGGTAGTTCAGTTGGTTAGAATGCCTGCCTGTCACGCAGGAGGTCGCGGGTTCGAGTCCCGTCCGGACCGCCATTTACATATTTATTATTTTGGCTCAGTAGCTCAGTCGGTAGAGCAAAGGACTGAAAATCCTTGTGTCGGCGGTTCGATTCCGTCCTGAGCCACCATTTAGTCTTTTTTGGAGGGGTAGCGAAGTGGCTAAACGCGGCGGACTGTAAATCCGCTCCTTCGGGTTCGGCAGTTCGAATCTGCCCCCCTCCACCATCTAGGGGTATAGTTTAATGGTAAAACGAAGGTCTCCAAAACCTTTGATGTGGGTTCGATTCCTACTACCCCTGCCAATTATGGCGGTTGTGGCGAAGTGGTTAACGCATCGGATTGTGGTTCCGACATTCGTGGGTTCGATTCCCATCAGCCGCCCCATTTTTAAACATTTTATTGGGCTATAGCCAAGTGGTAAGGCAACGGATTTTGATTCCGTCATTCGTAGGTTCGAACCCTACTAGCCCAGTTATGGCAGCATAGCCAAGTGGTAAGGCAGAGGTCTGCAAAACCTTTATCCCCGGTTCAAATCCGGGTGTTGCCTTTATGCCGGTGTGGCGGAATTGGCAGACGCGCACGACTCAAAATCGTGTTCCTTCGGGAGTGTCGGTTCGACCCCGACCACCGGTATGTTGAAGTTCTTAAATGCGGGTGTAGTTTAGTGGTAAAACCTCAGCCTTCCAAGCTGATGATGAGGGTTCGATTCCCTTCACCCGCTTAAATAGGGGCCTATAGCTCAGCTGGTTAGAGCGCACGCCTGATAAGCGTGAGGTCGATGGTTCGAGTCCATTTAGGCCCACCATTTATATTATTCCGCAGTAGCTCAGTGGTAGAGCATTCGGCTGTTAACCGAACGGTCGTAGGTTCGAATCCTACCTGCGGAGCCATACATATTTTAGTTTGCGCCTTTAGCTCAGCTGGATAGAGCAACAGCCTTCTAAGCTGTGGGTCAGAGGTTCGAATCCTCTAAGGCGCGTCAAAGCTCTTAAATCTTCTATAAGGTTTATGAGCTTTTTTTGTATGATTAATTTTAAATTAAGCTTCTAGGCATCTAGTTGAAAGCTTTGTAGATAAGTACAAAAAAAAAGCTTCCATGAATGGAAGCTAAAAAGGGGGATTTACACTTGTAATAGAAGTTTCTCCAAATAAATCTTTTTTTATACCTATATTTTCTTTATTTTACATATTTCTCTCATTAACAAATTATTTCACTTTTCTAACACATATTATTAGTAATATAGATGAGAAAGATTAGATGTTTAAGAAAGAGGGGCTTTTTATGAAGAAGTGGATATCAACCTTTTCTGTAATTATGATTATTTTTCTTGCTGCTTGTGGAAATGCAGAGAATGATGCAAACTCTAGTGGTGGGGAAGGATCAGTTCCTGCTGCAATCGATGCCAGTATCTCGATACCAAGTCAGATTAAAAGGAACGAAGAAGTACGCTTGGAAGTTACTGTTACTCAGGGAGACGAGTCTGTGGAAGATGCAGATGAAGTAAAATTTGAATTGTGGGAAGATGGGAAAAAGGATAATGGTGAATTAATAGAAGCAGAACACGAGAATGATGGCAAGTACGTTGCATCCTATACATTTGAAAAAGATGCTATCTATCATATTCAGTCACATGTCACCGCAAGAAGTATGCACACTATGCCTAAAGTTAAAGTGGCGGTAGGCAGTGCTGAAATAGATAACGAAGAAGAAAATCAAGGCCACAGCGCACATGAGCATGATGGAAATGTAGCGATACATATAAGTCCTACTGCTGATATTAAGACGAATGAGGAAACTCCATTTGATATTCATATTACTAAAGAAGAACAAGGACTTGAAGAGGCAAATGTGAGGTTAGAAATCGTTCAGTCAATTGATGATCATCAGGTGGCATGGGTAGATGCAGTAGAGGAAACTAGTGGGATGTATACAGCAGCACATGCATTTACTGATAATGGAACATACAAGATTGTCGTTCATGTAGAAAATGATGAAGGATTACATGAACATAGTGAATTTGAGGTCATAGTAAATTAACAGTAGAAGAAAGATATTTGCATATGCAAATATCTTTTTTATCTTATTTAATAATGTACTTTTGTTTTCATGTTACGCAAGTGAAGTTGCCTTTAATATTGATGAATTTTATACTAATCATAATCAAACTTTCACACTATAAAGAAGAAGCCCTTTATAATAGAAGTAAGTAATTGAAATCAGGAGAGAATAACAAATGACAAATACTCATTTATTTTTTAATACAAGCATTGGTAAACAGAAACCTAATAGTATAAGGAATAAAGAACAAGTGTGTCCGTTCTGTCAGAGAGAACAATTGACGAAGATTATAGCGGAGGATGGTCCAATCATTTGGTTGGAGAATAAATATCCCGTATTAGAAAATGCTCATCAAACGGTCTTAATCGAGACAGATCAGTGTGACACGGAACTTTCACAGTATGATGACAACCATTTAGTCAGATTGATTACATTTGGTTTAGACAATTGGTTAAGTATGGAGAAAAGTGATAAATATAAATCTGTGATTTTTTTCAAGAATCATGGTCCTCATTCAGGTGGAAGCATTGCTCATCCTCATATGCAAATTGTAGGTTTATATGATGTCGTATATCAAAATAAGGTGCAGGCTGACGATTTTGTAGGAGAGTTAATTGATCAACATGGTGATACTGAATTTTCTTTATCTAATAAACCACGTATTGGTTTTTATGAATTTAATGTTAAATTAGGACAGAAAAAGGATATCGCAGCGTTTGCTAAATATATTCAAATGGCAACCAAATATATTTTGAGGGATTTTCCTTTTACATGTAACAGCTATAATCTATTCTTTTACCATTTCGAGAATGAAATATTTGCAAAAATTGTCCCTCGATATGTAACAAGCCCTCTTTTTATCGGATATTTCTTGCCACAAGTACCTAATAACATCATGTGGATGGTGAAGGATATTCAAAGTAAATATGTACAATTATAATATGCATTTTTTCTTTGTTACAAAAAAGAAATATACGTAGCTGTTGTGATTTTCATCTAAAAAAAATATAATGAAGTATTGTACACAGATTATTTTTAATGAAGAGCCTTTGTTTCATAAGGAGATTGATTAATGACTTCTAAACGAACGACAACATCGAGAATTGATTATACTTTAGTTCTTATTTTATTTTTATTGTTTTTAGTGAGCTGTATTTCTATATATAGTGCACAAACGACTGAACAATACGGTGAGAATTTTTTACTAAAACAAATTGTATGGTATGTAGTGGGAATAGGGATTATACTAGCAGTCATTACATTAGATGCTGAACAATTAAAGAAAATTTCTTGGTATGCTTACGGTTTTGGACTATTGCTACTTGGGTTTCTTGTTGTCGCACCTGAAAGTATTGCTCCTGTAATTAATGGAGCGAAATCATGGATACGGCTGCCTGGTCTTGGACAAATACAGCCTGCTGAGTTAGTAAAGGTTTTTCTCATATTAGCTTTAGCCAGGGTCATCGATGACCATCATCAAAAGACACAATTAAAAACTGTGAAAACAGATTTTTTCCTATTATTTAAAATGCTAATTGTTACTGGGTTCCCTTTGTTACTCATCATGCAACAACCAGATTTGGGGACTTCCTTGGTAATTTTAGCGATTTTGCTCGGAATGGTTTTTATCTCAGGTATCACTTGGAAAATACTTGCGCCTATTGTAAGTGTAGGTGTAACTTTAGTTGTTGGTATTTTTTATTTTGTATTGTGGCATCCAGAGTTGTTGGAGAAATATTTGGGAGTAAAGGAATACCAATTGGGGCGAATTTATTCTTGGATCGATCCTTATAATTATCAAAGTTCTACAGGTTTTCAACTAACGCGCTCCTTACTTGCAATCGGTTCTGGTGAGACAACAGGAAAGGGCTACGGCACAAGAGAAGTTTACTTACCAGAAAGTCACACAGATTTTATTTTTAGTATCATAGGAGAAGAGTTCGGTTTTATTGGGGCAAGTGTGGTTGTTAGTTTATTTTTCTTATTGATTTATCATTTGACTAAAATAGGTATTAGTACGAGAACGCCATTCTATACATATGTTTGTGTAGGGGTAATTAGTTTAATAACTTTCCATGTCTTTCAAAATATCGGAATGACAATTGGTGTTTTACCGATTACAGGAATCCCACTACCGTTCATTAGTTATGGAGGAAGCTCACTAATGGGCAATATGCTCGCTATGGGGCTAATTTTTTCAATTGGATTTCATAGTAAACGGTACATGTTTTCCAGATCTTCGTAGGAAAAAGAAACCCGAGAATTTTAAATTCTCGGGTTAATGCTGTTAGATAGATGCACCAGTATCCAGTATAATTACCTTCGCATCAACTTTAATGTTTAAGTCAGGATATCCCTTTTTCCATTCTTTATAATCAAAATTGCGTATTTTTGTGCTATAAACCTTACCTATTCCGATTGGATCGGCATTATCTTCTTGAAATGACTGAATAAGCGCTGAACATTCATTTTTTATTTTCTTATTGATGAAATTCGTTATCTCTTTTATTTTTTTATCATCCAAATTATTTCCTGAATATTCTTTTATATTACCTTGGACCTTAATTTTAATGGTGATGTTTGTTGGATCCTTTTTATCTAATTTATATTTATGGTTGGAATGTATACTTTTAATAGCCACTTTTTGACCATCCGGCAAGTCGATAGAGAAATCACCTCTACTATAACGATCAACGAGTAATTTAAAATAAAATAATTTATCACTAGGAAGAATTTTATATGCAGCATGATCTTTGAATAATGATATGCCGGCTAGTTCTATTTCTTGCTCATTGATTTTTTTGATATGTGGTAAGAAGATATCCTTCCCTTCTTGATAAAAATCTCTCATAAATAAGGTTAAGTTCGTTTTAGGTAAATCTCCATAGTCAACATTGTGTTCAATTAAGTCAGAAATAAAAGTTCCATTCCCTTGAGGGCCATATTCACCTGTTAAAATTTCCTCCGTACTACTATCAGTGGTTGCAAAGTAGATTCGTTTTCCAATTGAAGCATCTCGTTGATAGGCGTCTACATATACAGTTAATCCACGTTCGGCAATGGCAATATTATATAATGTAAGCCTTAAACCTCCGACTACAATTGGATTGGGTGATTGCCGGTTTGCTTTATACAGTGTCTCTCTCCTGAGATCACCGGTTGTTGTAACAGTTTTGTTCTCTACACTCATTTCTTTGTTGAATACTTCCATAAGAAAGGTTGTCTTTAACAAATGCTCATCACTCGTATCAGGGTCAAAGCCAGTTGCGACTGCGATATTGAGTTCATCTATTATTCTTTTTTGTACACATCCAGTAAGTATAAACAGGCAGCAAATGATACATATCCATTTTTTCATGTTTTCTTCACCTTCTTTATAATGAGGGATAAACAGTACAAAAAGGGAATATAAACAAATACAAAAGCAACAGACACCAGTTCAACCACTTGATTAAACCTTTCAATATCTAAGCCCTTCTCAAAAAAAGTAACGATAATAACAGAGATGGTTGAAATCAGTATGGCTCCTTTCCTTTGTTTTAATTTAGTGGCTCTTTTAAGTAACCTTGAAGCAATCCAAAGGGAGAGACATATATTCGGTAGTAGTATTAAACACCAATTGGCGACCCCAATATACTCAAAGCGTTCAACAAATGGAAATTGCACCATTTGCCACATAGAAAGTGTAGCCCAAATCGTATTTTCTAATTGCTTTTTTGAGAAATATGCAAAAGCAATTATCGCTAATATCGTATAAAAAATTGTCGTGGTGGCGACTCCGATATGTGCCCATTTTTTCGACTTCTGCGGTTGGTTAATAAAAGGATAGATAAATAAAATTGCTTCAAATCCAACAGAAGTTAGTGACATATGATAGGAAGCTTGTAATAATTCGGTGATTTTATGTTGCCAAATCGGTAATAAGTGGGTGAAGTCAGCGTACTTTAGCGTAAAGGTGAATGTGAATACTAAATAGGCTGGTAAAATGGTTCCAAAAAAACAAACACCCACAACTGTCCTAAGTCCACCGTATACAATATATATTGATAGAAGTAAGAACAATACCGAAAACGCAAAATTATTTATATCTGGAAACATCCATATTTGAATAACTTCGATAAAATTCAATATAAAGGAAAGAAGGTAAGTGATATAAAATAAAACAAAGGCGAAGCTTGCCACTTTACTAATGAATCGCCCAAAAAGAAATTCATGAACGGAAATAATATCTCCATTAACCATTTCACATAATTTGTACATCATCCATAATACAATATGAATATAAACACCTAAAATGAGAATGGAAATCCATGCATCATATCCAGCATAGTCGGCAATAATTCTTTGATATCCTAGAATGCCAATGCCAATTTGCATAGCGATCATCACATAAAAAACGAGATAGGGAGATATTTTTAAGTTATTGGGAATCGTTTGGCTTTGCATATTCATCACCTCTATTAAGGCTAGGGTTATTCATCAATGTCTTTTGGGTTTTCAGCTTTCTTCTTATTGAATCGTTTTGGTTTTTGCGTTCTTAAAACATGTGGACGCCTGTACATTTTTTGTAATGGTGCGCGAATAAGTGTATCCTTCATATCTGCTAATCTAAGCGGGTATATTGGCGTCAAAAAAGGTCTTCCTAGTGAGGTCAGGCGTAATAAGTGGGCAATGAGAATACAGAAACAAAAAAGAATTCCTAATACACCCCAAAATTGTGCAAACAGAAGAAAGGGAAATCGTAAAACCCTAATGGTATTACCCATTTTATAAACAGGTGTTGTAAAGGAACCTAATGCACCTAATGCGACAAAGATTAACAGTACGTTACTAGTAAGACCGGCTTCAACTGATGCTGTACCAATAACAATACCCCCTACGATACCAATAGTTTGACCGACTTTAATAGGGAGCCGTGCCCCCGCCTCACGCAATAATTCAATCGTTAGCTCAAGGAATAATGCTTCGAGAATCGGGGGGAGCGGAATGGTTCTTCTTGATGTTACTAATAACCCTAATAAGTCCGGTGGTATGAGCTCGTATTGATATGTCATAGCTGCAACGTAAATCGGTGTAACCAATACTGAAAAGACAACAGCAAAAAATCGCACTAAGCGAAAAAATGTAGCGACAATCCAATTGAGAAAATAGTCTTCGAAAGCGCTAAAAAATTCAATTAACGTCGTGGGCGCTATTAACACATGTGGTGAACCATCAACGATTATGGCGATTTTTCCTTCAGCAAGAATAGCTGCTACTCGATCAGGCCTCTCAGTGTCCAGCAATTGTGGAAATAGGGAATTGGAATTATCACTTAATAATTCAACAATATTTGAACTATCAGAAATCGTGTCAATCTCAATATTTTTTATACGTTGTTTCACAGTATCAACATTGTCTTTATTAGTAATTCCTTCTATATGTAAGACAGCTACTTTTGTTTTCGAAAGTTTTCCAACAGTATATTCTTGTGAAATTAATTCTTTAATAGGTAATCTTTTTCTAATCAAGTTTAAGTTTTGACCAATAGCCTCAACAAACGCTTCCTTAGGTCCAATTACAGAAAACTCAATTTCAGGTTGAGTGAGAGAACGGACAATTTCTTTCTGAGCGGCAATAAATCCAAAACGATTTTTATCAGAATCTAGTGTGACAAGTACATATCCATTTAATAACTTTTGTTCTATATCGCTTGGATTTTTTAAAATATGAATATCTGCTATGGGAACTATTCTATGCAAATCTTCCAGTGATTCAAATTTTTTTGTTAAAAGCGCTGGTAAAGCACTTTCCTGAATAATTTGTTCATCTACTAAAGTCGCATAAAAATGAAAACCAAACCGTTCATTCGTTTTTTCATTAAAATAATAGGTAGACTGAAAATCAGTTGACTGCTTTAATAAAGATTTCCAACCATCATCTTTGATTTTTTTAAACTTATCCCATATGCTCAAAGGTATCACCGTCAATCAGAAGTATTAAATGCATCTAATTAATATTGTTACCAAATTTGGTTGTGTTATGAATGAGGATTAAAAAATGGTAAAGGAGCGATAAAAGTTGGCTCATGATTTGGATCAGAAGATAGAAGCAATGGTAGAAAAATACACGGAATTGTTATTAGGAGAAAGTGACGAAACATTAAAAGGAGAAGTAAAATCATGGATTATCTATTCATTCATTGCTAAACAGATGCCACCTTTAGTAAAACATTGGAATCAATTGTACCCTGAAGGGAAGCAAGAAATGATGGAGCTAATTACAAAGATTAAAGATTTAAATGAAAAACAGCGGCAACAAAAGCCTGATGATAATAAAAAAAAATAAAAAAATAAGAACAGATGATGATTGTTGGTCAACATCTGTTCCTGTTTTATTCCTTTTAACTTAGCTATTGGATGTTACCGTTTGTTCCATAGGGAAATTGTGTAGAGTAACCTTGGAATTGTTGGTAAGATTGTTGCAGATTTTGTTGATCTGCTGCATCAAGACTGTACCAACCTCTTTCAAACATGAGGTTATAAAGATGACGTTGTTCATTCTTTGTTTCAGTAAAAATACGCATAAAATCTTCATAAAGTGTTTGATTACTAACTTCATTTAAATAAATGCTATAAGAATCACTCATGTACTTTTCCATTGCGAGTAGGTCGTTTGTAAAATCACGATCATTCATTTGTGGTGTTTTGGCTATCTGTTTTTCAGGATTTTGTACTTTTTTTGAATTAGTCAACTGAGTTTCCTCCTTATTGCATATTATTAAACGGTTGTGTCGTATTAAGATGTTTCAAAACCTGCTCATAATGGCGTTGATGCATTTGTCCACATTGTTCAAAAACAGTTTTTAAAGCAGGGTCTTGACAATGTTCCGCATAGAAATGAGCTTTTTTCATTGCTAATAAATTCCAAGAAAGAATGTCATTAAAGTAAAGTGCATCTTTTGTTGATACCATAACTGGGGGTTGTTGCATAATTCCTTGTTGATTCGAGAAGTTTGTATTTTGTTGTTGCATCCCAATACCTCCATTTTGATGATTTTCTTCTAAAATAGTTTGTCAATTGCTGAAAAATTTATGCAGAAAGAAAAAAGTGAAAAAGAAATAAAAAATCTATAAGGAAAATGATTGATTAAATTTTGCAAATATTTTATTATTATAAGTATCAAAGGAATTTCCAAAATTTTTTATAGAAAAAATGAATGAGCATTCATTCAAAATCGAAGGAGGAAGAACAGTTGACCAAACAGATTAGAAAGGCTGCTGTTTTAGGCTCAGGTGTTATGGGCTCTGGAATAGCCGCACATTTAGCGAATATTGGTATACCAACACTTTTATTAGATATTGTTCCTCGCGAATTAAGTAAAGAAGAAGAGGTAAAGGGGATTACCCTTAAGGATAAACAGTTCAAAAATAAAATTGCCGAAAGTGGTAAGCAAAAACTATTAAAGCAAAAACCTGCACCGTTAACAGCGAAGAAAAATATTCATCTTATTGAGGCCGGTAACTTCGATGATGATATGGAGCGCTTGAAAGAAGTGGATTGGATTATTGAGGTGGTGGTAGAAAATCTCAGTGTGAAAAAAGACGTGTTTGCCCAAGTAGACAAATATCGTCGTCCTGGAACAATTGTCAGTTCTAATACATCTGGTATTTCCATCGAAGCAATGGCTGAAGGACGTTCTGAAGACTTTAAGAAGCATTTCCTAGGCACTCATTTCTTCAATCCACCACGTTACTTAAAACTATTGGAAGTGATTCCAACTAAGGAAACATCTCCTGAAGTACTTTCTTTTATGCAAACTTTTGGTGAGGATGTTTTAGGAAAAGGTGTTGTTATCGCAAAAGATACGCCGAATTTTATTGCCAATAGAATCGGCACATATGGTCTCCTTGTAACAGTACAAGAAATGTTAAAGGGTGGATTTACTGTTGGTGAAGTAGATTCAATTACGGGACCACTTATTGGTAGACCGAAAAGTGCGACTTTCCGTACATTGGACGTTGTCGGTTTAGATACGTTTGCCCATGTAGCTAAAAATGTTTATGACCAAGTAGAAGGTGAAGAAAAACAAGTATTCGATGTACCAGATTTTATTAATAAGATGTTAGACAAAGGCTGGTTAGGCAGTAAGACAGGACAAGGTTTTTTCTTAAAACAGGGGAAAGAAATTTTAGAGTTAAATCCTAAAACCTTGGAATACGGTCCTCGTAAAAAGTTGAAAACGGCAGCGGTAGAAATAGCTAAACAACAAAAAGGGACAGCAAACAAAATGAAAGCGCTTGTATACGCAGATGATCGCGCTGGAGAATTATTATGGAAGGTGTTATCACCAGCATTAGTTTATTCTGCGCAACTCCTAGGGGAAATTGCCGATGATATTCAATCCATTGATGATGCAATGAAATGGGGATTTGGTTGGAATATGGGCCCATTTGAAACATGGGATGCCATTGGTTTGGAACAATCAGTTAACAAAATGAAAGCGGAAGGATTAGACATTCCAGAATGGGTTGAGAAAATGATCGCTGATGGGCATACACAGTTCTATAAGGAAGAGAACGCGACAACTTATGTGTATGAAAATGGTGAGTATCAGCCGATTAAGTTAAACCCAAAAGTAATAAACTTAAAGCAATTAAAACAAAAACAAGGTGTGATTAAGAAAAATACTGGAGCAAGCTTAATCGACTTAGGCGATGGCGTCGCTATCTTAGAGTTCCATTCAAAGAGTAATGCGATTGGTTTAGACATTGTTCAAATGATTAATTTCGCTATTGATGAAGTAGAGAAAAATTATAAAGGTCTTGTTATCTCCAATCAAGGAAAGAACTTCTGTGTCGGTGCAAATATTGGAATGATGTTAATGGAAGCTCAAGATGATAATTACTTCGAATTAGATATGGTTATCAAACAATTCCAAAATGCGATGACGAAAATCAAGTATAGTGCAAAACCAGTCGTAGTGGCCCCATTCGGTATGACACTTGGCGGAGGAGCGGAAGTAGCTTTAAGTGCGGCACATGTTCAAGCATCAAGTGAAACTTATATGGGCTTGGTGGAAGCAGGAGTTGGATTAATTCCAGGTGGTGCAGGGAACAAGTCACTATATTTGAAACATTTAGCAAGCATGCCTAAAGGAGTTCAGTTTGATCTACAGAACGTGGCCAATAAAGTCTTTGAAACAATTGCGATGGCAAAGGTATCTACATCAGGAGAAGAGGCGAGAGAAAATAACTTTTTGAATGCTTCGGATGCAATTAGTGTGAATGGAGATCACCTCATTTATGATGCTAAACAAGCGGTATTAGCATTGGCAAATGCAGGTTACCTTCCACCAGCAAAAGTGAAATTCCCAGTAGTTGGTGAAACAGGGTATGCCGCATTACTTTTAGGTGCTAATTCTATGCATTTATCTGGTTATATTTCAGAACATGATTTGAAAATCGCCAAAGCACTGGCATATGTCATTGCTGGGGGCAAAGTGCCTTTTGGTACAGAAGTGGATGAGCAATATATGTTAGACCTTGAAAGAGAAGCATTTTTAAAACTTATTGCAGAGCCAAAATCTCAACAACGAATGCAACACATGCTCTTAAAGGGTAAACCACTCCGTAACTAATTATAGATTGCTAGAGAGAATAAAAGATACCGAGAGTAGAAGGAGAGGGAAAAAGCAATGAAAGAAGCTGTAATTGTTGCAGGTGCTAGAACACCTGTCGGTAAAGCAAAAAAAGGCTCACTTGCCACTGTACGGCCAGATGATTTAGGTGCACTTGTTGTAAAAGAAACGTTGAAACGAGCTGGAAATTATGAAGGTAGTATAGATGATTTAATTATTGGTTGTGCCATGCCAGAAGCAGAGCAAGGTTTGAATATGGCCAGAAATATCGGTGCATTAGCTGGGCTTCCAGACTCGGTACCAGCAATCACAGTCAATCGCTATTGCTCATCAGGGTTGCAATCAATCGCTTATGGTGCCGAAAAAATCATGCTTGGTCACGCAGATACAGTGATCGCCGGTGGAGCTGAATCCATGAGTCTTGTACCTATGATGGGTCATGTTGTCCGTCCTAATTTAACTTTAGCCGAGACAGCTCCTGAATATTATATGAGTATGGGGCATACAGCAGAGCAAGTTGCTGGGAAATACGGCATTTCAAGAGAAGAACAAGATGCATTCGCTGTGCGTAGTCATCAAAAAGCAGCGAAAGCAATAAGTGAAGGTAAATTTGCTGATGAAATTACTCCGGTTGATGTAACACTCCGTCAAATTGGATCGGATAATAAAGTGAAAGAACGCACCTTCCAGTTTTTACAAGATGAAGGTGTACGGAGCGATTCAACAGTTGCAACTTTAGGGAAACTGAGACCAGCTTTTAATGTGAAAGGCTCAGTCACAGCGGGGAATTCATCACAAACAAGTGATGGTGCAGCAGCTGTAATGATTATGGACAGAGAGAAAGCAGATGCACAAGGACTGCAGCCTTTAGTGAAGTTTCGTTCTTTTGCTGTCGGAGGCGTGCCGCCAGAGGTTATGGGGATTGGGCCAATTGTAGCAATTCCTAAAGCTTTAAAACTAGCGGGGTTAGAGCTATCAGATGTCGGATTATTCGAACTAAATGAAGCTTTTGCTTCTCAATCCATTCAAGTCATTAGAGAATTAGGGTTGGATGAAGAAAAAGTGAATGTTAACGGGGGAGCTATTGCTTTAGGGCATCCACTTGGGTGTACTGGGGCTAAGCTAACACTATCATTAATTCATGAAATGAAGCGTAGAAACGAGCAATTTGGTGTTGTAACGATGTGCATTGGTGGCGGAATGGGTGCCGCAGGTGTGTTTGAACTTCTTTAAAAACGACTATATTTGTTTTTAAAACCAATAGTGTTATAGAGCGGAAGACACTCGACTCCTGCGGTTAAAGATCAAAGAAATTTGAGCCCCGCAAAAAGTGAGTGTGTGCCGCAATGAACCGAAGTGAAAGTTCTATTTAACTACCTTTGAAAAAACAATGTTAACAAAAACTGCAAAAAGCATAAAGAATGAAGATGGAGGATGATGAACGTGTCAAATCAAACTGAAAAATTTATTAAAGGTGGAAGCTTTTTAATTGAAGATATTTCTTATGAAAATATGTACACACCAGAGGATTTTAGCGAAGAACAAATCATGATTGCGAAAACAACAGAAGATTATGTGACAAATGAAGTGGTCCCTCAAGTGGATTATTTAGAACAGCATGAATTCGATCGCTCTGTAAAACTATTGAAAAAAGCTGGTGACTTGGGCTTACTTGGTACAGATGTGCCAGAGGAATACGGTGGACTCGGTTTAGATAAGGTAAGTTCAGCACTTATCGCTGAAAAAATGTCACGTGTCGGTGGTTTCTCTATCTCACACGGTGCCCATGTAGGTATTGGTTCTCTTCCAATTGTATTGTTCGGGAATGAAGAGCAAAAGCAAAAATACTTACCGGTGCTTGCGACAGGCGAAAAATTAGCTGCCTATGCACTAACAGAACCAAGTTCAGGATCTGATGCATTAGGAGCAAAAACAACTGCTAAATTAAACGCAGAAGGCACACATTATTTATTAAATGGGGAAAAACAATGGATTACGAATGCTGGGTTTGCCGATGTGTTCGTTGTTTATGCCAAAATAAACGGTGACCAATTCACAGCTTTTATTGTTGAAAGAGAATATCCGGGTGTATCAACAGGTGCTGAAGAAAAGAAAATGGGTATTAAGAGCTCGTCTACAAGAACACTTATTTTAGAAGATGCACAAGTACCAGTTGAAAATGTACTAGGTGAAATTGGTCGTGGTCATGTCATTGCCTTTAACATTTTGAATATTGGTCGTTACAAACTTGGTGTAGGTGCAGTAGGTGGTTCTAAGCATGCCTTTAAATTAGGGGTAACTTACGCTAACCAACGTCAACAATTCAGTACGCCTATTTCTTCTTTTAATTTAACGAAGGAAAAATTCGGAACAATGGCAAGTAAAATTTATGCAGCTGAAAGCTCCGTTTACCGTACAGTGGGTCTATTTGATGACAGAATGAGTCAATTGAGTGATGAAGAAGTCAAAGACGGTAAAGAAGTAGCGAAGTCTATTGCTGAATATGCAATAGAATGCTCACTTAATAAATTCTTCTCTACCGAAGTTCTAGATTATGTAGTTGATGAGGCAGTTCAATTACATGGTGGTTATGGCTTTATGGCAGAATATGAAGTAGAAAGAGCTTACCGTGATTCTAGAATCAATCGAATCTTCGAAGGAACAAACGAAATCAACCGTCTTTTAGTACCAGGAACGTATGTTAGAAAAGCAATGAAAGGTGAACTGCCTTTATTCGAAAAAGCAATGGCACTTCAAGAGGAATTGATGATGATGATGCCAGAAGAGCCAGGTTCTGAAGCATTAGAGCAAGAGAAATATCTTGTAAAGAACGCTAAGAAAATCGCATTACTTGCAGCAGGTTTATGTGCACAAAAATACGGAAAAGCTTTGGATAAAGAGCAAGAAGTTCTTGTGAATATTGCTGATCTGGTTTCTTACGCCTATTCTATGGAATCTACTGTTCTTCGTACTGAAAAAGCCATTGTAAAAGACGGAGTAGCAAAAGCTGAGCAAAAGCTATTATACACACAAATTTTCTGCCAAGAAGCATTTAATCAAATTGAGTTGATTGCGAAAGAAACTTTAGTAGGTGTGGAAGAAGGCGATACATTACGAATGATGCTTTCAGCGCTTAAGAAGTTTACGAGACATACTCCAACAAATGTAATTGCGAAAAAACGTCAAGCGGCCGAGAAAATTATTGAAGCTGAAAGGTTTGTAGTATAATATTTATCTTGAATAAAGTGAAGGAAAGTAACCTATTTACTTCCTCCATTTGCGAAGTTTATGACTTGAGGCTCAAGAACAAATTTGGGCCTCTTTGTTTTGTTTTTAATATGATAATAATTACAATTCTTCGTTATGAAAATAAAAAGAAATATGTTATGCTAATGAAACGATAGTATTCATGAATATAGGTATGATAAAATAGGTGGTGAAAACATGGCACTTACTTTCTATTGGTATCCTAAATGTGGTACTTGCCGAAAAGCGAAAAAATGGCTAGATGAACATGAAATAGCCTATGATGCAATACATATAGTGGAAAATCCTCCATCCCGCAAGGAATTAGAAGATCTTTACAAAAAGAGTGGGTTAGAGCTAAAAAAATTTTTCAACACAAGCGGTCAAAAGTATCGTGAGTTAGGATTAAAAGACCGAGTGAAAACGGCCTCAGAGTCGGAACTGTTAGATTTATTAGCATCGGATGGAATGTTAATTAAACGTCCATTAACAACGGATGGTACGAAAGTAACAGTCGGATTTAAAGAGCTAGAATTTGAACAAAATTGGCTGTAAATGGTGGATGCGCTTTATACGTTTTAAACGATCGTTTATTCGGTCATTAAAATAAACAATTTCCTAAATTAATGGAGGTATGAAACATGAGCACACCTAAAGAATTACGTTATTCAGAAGAACACGAGTGGGTAAAAACAGAAGGAGATAAAGTTCGTATTGGTATTACATACTTTGCTCAATCAGAACTTGGAGATATCGTATTTGTTGAGCTTCCAGAAGTAGGAGATGAAGTAACTGCTGATGAACCGTTTGGTAGCGTAGAATCTGTTAAAACAGTTTCTGAGTTATATGCACCAATTAGTGGTAAAATCGTTGAGATTAACGAAGAACTTAGCGATAGTCCAGAATTTGTGAATGAATCTCCTTACGAGAAAGCATGGATGATTGTTGTTGAGCCATCCGATGCAAGTGAAATTGACAAGCTAATGACAGCTGAACAATATGAAGAAATGACAAAAGAAGATTAATTGTAGTTAAATAAAGAAGGTCAAATCATTAAATGGTTTGACCTTTTTCTAAATTTCTATATAGACATACCAGATGAGTGCTGAAAAGTTTTCAAATGTAAAAAGGCTTACTATTATAAAATATATAAATGATATATATTAGGTGATGAGCATGCATATAGAACATGGCAATAAAGTGATTATTGTTGAAGGTAAATCTGACAAACGAAAAGTGAAAGGACTAATCAGAGAACCTGTAGAGATCTTATGTACAAATGGAACGATTGGCACTTCGAAGTTGGATGAATTAATTGATTATTTAATTGGGAAGGAAGTCTATATATTAGTCGATGCTGACGCATCAGGAGAAAAACTTCGTAAACAATTTAAGAGAGAGTTACCAGAGGCAGAGCATATCTATATTGATAAAATGTATCGTGAAGTCGAGGCGGCACCTGCGCATCATTTAGCTACAGCCTTAATAAGTGCAAATATAGATATATATACCGAGTATTTAGATAAAGGATGATAACATGATTGACTGGTCAAACAATGACTTAAATGATTTGATCGCAAGGAAGCAATCCGGCTTATTTTATTTATTCACTCCTATGTGTGGGACATGTCAAGTTGCCGGGAAAATGCTAACAATTACTGAGCAACTGTTGCAGAACCTTCCTATAGGTAAAGCCGACCTGAATTTTTTGCCAGCAGTGGCAGAAAAGTATGAAATTGAAAGTGTACCGTGTTTACTTGTGTTTAAAAAAGGAGAGTTAGTTGATAAGCTTTATGCTTTCCATTCAGTACCTTATTTACTTGAACAAATTCAATCATATGAATTACAGTCTCAATTTTAAAACCACTTATTGTTTAGGAATAAGTGGTTTTCTTATGCTTTTAATCAAGGGGGGTTTGCGTAAATGTTTAAATACACCCCTCACTCATTCTAGGCAGATGAATCGATGGGATATTTCTTTTTTCTGTCGATAAGTCTAGCTTTTGACATATTTCTCGGGAAATAGGTTGTGAACATTGTTGGAAATAAATGTTC
The DNA here is from genome assembly GCF_038007345.1 of Cytobacillus sp. FSL M8-0252. Classification (NCBI taxonomy): domain Bacteria; kingdom Bacillati; phylum Bacillota; class Bacilli; order Caryophanales; family Bacillaceae; genus Cytobacillus; species Cytobacillus sp. FSL M8-0252. Next base: position 3,954,472 of record NZ_JBBOWZ010000001.1, on the reverse strand, counting down.
TGTCAGTTAAAGTCGATAGTTAGGAGAAGGAAATCATTTCTTGGAACAGAATTATAGAATATAAGACGCGGGCTGGGGGTGGTTTCAATAGAGGAACTCATTTATCATTTCAATCAATCTTTAAGAGTAAATGATCATATTTTAATGATGTTAAAGGAACCTATAAGGATTCGAGTAGAATTAGAGCAAAATCTATTGTATTTGACATTAGACCGTAAAAGGCTGCTAATTAAACATACTCGCCCATTGAAAAATTATCATATAAACATTCAAACTACTGCTGACCACTTTCATTCTTTGCTTCAAGGGCGTACGAGTCTAAAGAAACAAGTGGATGAAAAGCATATCATCCTTAAGTCGACTTTTAGACAATTATTAAAATTAGATGCCATTTTCGTATTAAATCAAAAATAATCATAAATACATCAAATGTCCTAAAAAAAGATTGACTTCCCAAAAAAAGGTTGTTATTCTATCCTTAGAATAATTAGAAAATTAAATATTCTTATCGAGAGTGGTGGAGGGACTGGCCCTATGAAACCCGGCAACCGGTTGTTTGATACACGGTGCTAATTCCAGCAGAGCATAAAAGCTCTGGTAGATAAGAAGAGATGATAAACCCTCTTCTTTGTGAAGAGGGTTTTTGGTCGTCTTTTCTTTCCAATTTAAAAAAGAGGAGAGATGTAAAATGGCAGAAAAAGAAAAGCAACTTCGATTTGAAACAATTGGTGTTCATGGTGGGCTAAAACCTGATCCAGTAACAGGGGCAAGAGCGGTCCCAATCTATCAAAATAATGCTTATCAATTCCAGAATACAGAGCATGCGCAAGACTTATTTGGCTTAAAAGAAACAGGATATATTTATTCTCGTATTCATAATCCAACGGTTACTGTGTTTGAGGAAAGAGTTGCATTGTTAGAAGGGGGAACAGGCGCATTAGCATTAGCAAGCGGGCAAGCAGCCATTTACTTAGCTCTTCTTAATATTGTTCAAGCGGGTGATGAAATTGTAGCTGCCTCTAATTTATATGGAGGTACATATAATTTATTTACAGTCACTTTACCAAAGTACGGCATCAACGTTAGGCTTATCGATATTAATAATGAAGAGGAACTACGAGCAGCAATCAATGAGAAGACACGAGCTGTATTTGCCGAAACCATTGGTAACCCGAGTTTACAAGTACTAGATATTGAAACAGTTTCAAATATCGCCCATGAACATGGTGTGCCGTTAGTGGTTGATAACACATTTGCAACTCCTTATCTATGTCGGCCAATTGAGCATGGCGCAGACATTGTTGTTCACTCTGCAACGAAATGGTTACTTGGGAATGGGACGACAATGGGGGGGATCATTGTTGACGGTGGTAAATTTGATTGGAACTCAGAGAAGTATCCAGGATTAAGTCAGCCGGATACAAGCTATAACGATATAGTATATAGTGAGGCACTGGGCCCTGTAGCATATATTACTAAAGCGAGAGTGCAGCTTCTAAGAGATTTAGGTCCAGCACTAAGTGCACAAAGCGCCTTCCAATTTACGTTAGGTTTAGAAACGTTAACGGTTCGAATGAAAGAACATATTGCTAATACGAAAAAAATTGTGCAATATTTAAATAATCATCCTGCTGTTAATTGGGTACTTTATCCGGGCGATGACAACCATCCTAATAAAGAATTAGCAGACAAATATTTATCTAAAGGTGCAGGGGCAGTTGTCGTTTTTGGCATATCTGGTGGGCGTGAAGCAGGTGCGAAGGTTATTAATTCGGTTGAGCTGTTCGCACATGTAGCGAATGTAGGTGATGCAAAAAGTCTTATTATACATCCAGCAAGCACAACGCATCAACAACTTAATCAGGATGGGTTAAAACAAGCAGGTGTACCTGAAGACTTAATCCGATTATCAATTGGAATTGAAAATGTAGAAGATTTGATCGATGATCTTGAATCTGCTATTGAAGCGGCAACCGGTATTGCTTCATTAAATATAAGGGTCTAACAACTATTATTTCAGATTTGACACCTACTTCAATGACATGATACTATTACACAGGTACACAAAAAAATTCAATATATTCATAGTTTGCTCTTATTTAGAGAGGTGGAGGGAAGTGCCCTTTGAAGCCCGGCAACCGTCATTTAATTGAAATGGTGCCAATTCACTCAAAGCATTAGCTTTGAAAGATGAGAGAAAGGAATTTTCATAACAAGCCTTTCTGCTCATAAGCAGGAAGGCTTTTTTTATAAACAATGGATATGCTATAAATGTGTTGGTTTTTCTGGATTGAAGAGGTGAAGTATAAAATGATTTCAATAAAAGATGTAAAAAAGATTTTCTCAACGAAAAACGGGAAAGTAAATGCAGTAGACAATGTTAACCTCGAAATTAACGAGGGTGAAATATTCGGTGTAATCGGATACAGTGGTGCGGGTAAAAGTACATTGATTCGTATGTTAAATGGACTTGAAATCCCGACTGAAGGCGTTGTATCTGTAGCTGGGAATGAAGTTTCTCGCATAAAAGGTGCTAGCTTAAGAAAGGCTAGACAAGAAATAAGCATGATTTTCCAACATTTTAATTTATTGTGGTCTCGAACAGTACGAGAAAACATTGCGTTTCCATTAGAAATTGCTGGTGTACCTAAGAAAGCGCGACTAGAGAGAGTTAATGAATTAATTAAATTGGTTGGACTAGATGGTCGAGAGGATGCCTATCCCTCGCAATTAAGCGGTGGACAAAAACAGCGAGTAGGTATTGCTAGAGCACTTGCCAATAATCCTAAAGTACTGTTATGTGATGAGGCGACAAGTGCTCTAGATCCGCAAACAACTGATAGTATTCTCGACTTACTTGTTGATATTAATGAACGTTTAGGGTTAACTATTGTGTTAATTACGCATGAAATGCATGTCATTCGCAAGATTTGCCACCGTGTGGCTGTCATGGAAGGTGGAAGAATTGTTGAAATTGGCGAAGTGCTAGATGTGTTCCAAAAGCCAAAAGAACCTATTACGAAGCGATTTGTTCAACAAGTGACCGAACCGGAAGAAACGAAGGAAACGATTACACATTTACTGAGTGCTTATCCAAATGGCCAAATTGTTCAACTTGGATTTGTAGGTGGTTCAGCGGAACAACCATTAATCACAAACTTAATTCGCCACTACAATGTAACAGTGAATGTATTACAAGGAAAGATATCCCAAACACAAAGTGGCTCTTACGGTACCTTATTTATTCATATAGATGGAGAGTCGGATGAGGTTACCCGCGCGATTGAATATATTCATTCGCAGAAGGTTGGCGTGGAGGTGATTTCCCATGCTTAATGAATGGCTACCAAATGTGGATTGGGAAAGAATGTGGGAAGCAACAAAAGAAACTTTATATATGACAAGTATTTCTGTTATAGCCACGTTTATTTTAGGAATTATTCTTGGATTACTTTTGTTCTTAACCTCTAAAGGTAATATATGGCAAAATCAGCTAGTTAATAAGATTATTGCGGCATTCGTCAATGTCTTTCGATCCATTCCGTTTTTAATCTTGATTGTGTTATTAATCCCTTTCACAAAAATGATTTTAGGGACAATGATTGGTGAAAATGCAGCATTACCAGCACTCATTATTGGTGCAGCACCTTTCTATGCAAGAATGGTGGAAATTGGCTTACGTGAAATTGATAAAGGTGTCATTGAAGCCTCTAAATCGATGGGTGCAAAAACAAGTACAATCATATGGAAAGTACTCATCCCTGAATCTATGCCAGCGCTTGTTTCGGGTATTACCGTTACAGCGATTGCGCTAGTCGGATATACGGCAATGGCAGGTGTCATAGGTGCAGGAGGATTAGGTAACCTTGCCTACTTAGAAGGTTTCCAAAGAAGTAGATATGACGTTGTATGGATTGCAACGATTATTATCTTAATTATCGTGTTTATCATCCAAATGATTGGTGATTTGATTACTTCCAAACTAGACAAACGATAGGAGAGCTAAAAAATGAAAAAATGGTTATCTGTTTTAATGATTGCAGCTGTTGCATTATTTATTGCTGCCTGTGGATCTTCAGATGAAGGTAGCGAAGGATCTGATGAAGGAACAAAAACATTAAAAATTGGGGCATCTAACGTACCGCATGCTGAAATCCTTAATGAAGCAAAACCTTTATTAGAAGAAAAAGGAATTGAGCTGGATATCACAACGTTCCAAGATTATATTGTACCGAACCAAGCGTTAGAGGGTGGCGATATTGATGCGAACTATTTCCAACATATCCCTTATTTAGAATCTCAAATGGCTGAAAATGATTATGATTTTGTTAATGCTGGTGGTGTTCATATCGAGCCAATTGGTGTTTATTCACAAGAATATGATAGCTTAGATGATCTTCCAGAAGGAGCAACAGTTATTATGAGTAGCTCTGTACCTGACCATGGTCGTATTTTGACAATGTTAGAAAAGGAAGGTTTGATTACACTAAAAGCTGATGTCGATAAAACGACAGCGACAATTGATGATATTGAGGAAAATACGAAAAATCTAAAGTTTGATACGGAGTATGAAGCAGCACTTCTTCCACAAATATATAATAATGGAGAAGGTGACGCAGTTCTAATTAACTCTAACTATGCAATTGATGCTGGCTTAAATCCAGTGGAAGATGCAATTGCACTTGAAGAAAGTGATTCTCCATATGTGAATGTAATCGCAGTTAGAGCTGGGGATGAAGACAAAGAAGAAATAAAAGCACTACTAGAAGTATTACACTCTGAAGAAATCCAAAGTTTCATTGAAGAACAATATGAAGGTGCAGTTGTACCTGTTACTGAATAATAGAAATTTATTAAAGAAGTCTACTTAGTTGTAGGCTTCTTTTTTTTGTAAGGCGATGTAAAAGATACATTCCACTGAGTCAATCACCTTTTGGGGCTAACTAGGACAATTGATGGAGATAAGGTAGATGGCTTTTGAAGAATCCCTGAATTGATTTGATAGAAACAAGAAGTGAGGAAAATTTGTATTATTAAGAAAGAAAATAATAAATATAATTTACAAGCTTTTCCCCATGATCGGTTTTCAGCGTACATCAAGGTTAAGGATACGAAAAATTGCTAATAAAAGCGGCTTGCGAACGAGAGAGAAAATTGCAAAGATAGCAGAACAAAAACCGATTAGATCGTATATCAGAAGTTGAAAATAAAAATCTTAATAAAAAACAAATAATAATTCTCTGTATATTGCTTAATCTTACAAAGGTGACCTTAACTGTTGATTAGAGGTGTTTTGCACAGACAAAATAGTCATTCCTAACTTTTGTATGAGTAAAGGTGAATATTTGTAAGTATTGACCCATGAATTTATGAATGAAAGAGGTGGATAAAACCAATCACGATAAATTCAGTAAAAAAGCGTATTTTCGTGTTTTATCGTGTTTGAGTCGGGTAAGTTTATAGTGTAGTATTTTTATTGTAATCATTATAACGCTTTAAACGGCGAAAATTTGAAAGGATTGATTCATTATTAGTCAGCTACAGCTGAATTACACAAGCGAAATGGAAAAGGCCATGCACGGAGCATATGGAGTAGGTTATGAAACGTATTGCCAAAGACAGGATGTAAGGATGCGCGTAGAAAAACAGCGTGAAAAAGATTACTTAAAGAGTCAAAGAATTGTTGCCGATATCGAACGTAAAGCACATGCTTAAATAAAGAGGAGAGCTGTCAGTTAGACGGCTCTTTTTGTATATAATAAATGAAATTGAGATTTAATTACGTCAATGTTAAGGTGGCGTGAAACCATATATTGTGTAAAAATCTGGTTTCTTTTGTTTATATAATTGCTTATGAACAAGATGATTATGCCGATTTTAATTTGGACATAAATGCAAGTAGAAAAGAACTTAACAATAAGTCATATATAAATAGAAGAAAAATGAGTTATTTTCGCTAAATTTAGTGTAGAATAATGGATGGTGATAGGTTTACAACATATACATAGTGGAAATATCGTCTAATATGTGCAAAGAGTTGATATCACATTTAATTTGTTATAAGATTGTAATGAGAATAAAGTGAGAATTAAACTAGAAATGAGATTTGACTTAACAGTGCAAATCTTTTTTATTACGGAGGTATAAACATGGCATCTACATTAACAATTAAAGACCTTCATGTTGAAATTGAAGGAAAAGAGATTTTAAAAGGTGTTAACCTTGAGATAAAGGGTGGAGAAATCCACGCAATTATGGGTCCTAACGGAACAGGTAAATCAACATTATCTTCCGCAATTATGGGACATCCGAAATATGAAGTAACAAAAGGAAGTATTATTTTAGATGGTGAAGATGTACTTGAAATGGAAGTAGATGAGCGCGCGCGCGCAGGTCTATTCCTAGCAATGCAGTACCCAAGTGAAATCAGTGGCGTAACAAATGCAGATTTTTTACGTTCCGCAATTAATAGCCGTCGAGAAGAAGGCGAAGAGATTTCTCTAATGAAATTCATTCGTAAAATGGATAAAAACATGGAGTATCTTGAAATGGATACAGATATGGCCCAACGTTACTTAAACGAAGGCTTCTCTGGTGGGGAGAAAAAACGTAATGAAATCCTACAGATGATGATGATTGAGCCTAAAATTGCGATTCTTGATGAAATTGATTCTGGATTAGATATCGATGCATTGAAAGTCGTTTCTAAAGGGATTAATGAAATGCGCGGTGAGGAATTTGGTTGCTTAATTATTACTCACTATCAACGTCTATTAAACTACATCACGCCTGATCACGTGCATGTAATGATGCAAGGTCGTGTCGTTAAGTCTGGTGGACCAGAATTAGCACAAAGACTAGAAGCTGAAGGTTATGACTGGATTAAAAAAGAATTAGGTATTGAAGACGAATCAGTTGAGCAAGAAGCGTAAGAGTTAGGAGGATCACTATGTCAACAGAAATAAAGTTACCATTTGATAAAGAATACGTACATTCTTTTTCAAAAGATATGGGCGAGCCTGCATGGATGACAGATCTCCGTGTAAACGCACTGGAGAAAGCTGAAGATCTTCCAATGCCTAAGCCTGATAAAACAAATATTTCAAAATGGAATTTCACTCAATTTGATAAGCATATCGTGGGAAGTGAAGATTACTCTTCATTAACTGACTTGCCAGAAGAAGTAAGAAGCTTAATCAATTTAGAATCAGCTGACCAAAATTTATATATTCAGCGTAATAATCGTCCGGCATATATCTCTTTATCAAAGACAGTTCTAGATCAAGGTGTTATTTTCACCGACATCTTTACTGCTGCTAGAGAGCACGGAGATCTGTTACAAAAATATTATATGACAGATGGGGTAAAGGTTGACGAACATAAGTTAACAGCTTTACATGCTGCACTGATGAATGGTGGCGTATTTGTCTATATTCCTAAAAATGTAGAAATCAAAGAGCCACTACACTCTGTATTTATTCACGACGATCAAGAAGCAAACCTATTCAATCATGTATTATTGGTTGCTGAAGATAATAGTTCTGTTACTTATGTAGAAAACTACATTTCAACAATGGAAGAAAGCAAAGGCATTTTTAACATCATTTCCGAAGTTGTTGCTAATACAAATGCAAAAGTAACTTATGGAGCGGTAGACACTTTATCTGCTGGAACTATTGTATATGTGAATCGTCGCGGAGTTGCTGGCCGAGATGCACGTATTGAATGGGCATTAGGCTTAATGAATGATGGCGATACAGTATCTGATAATAAAACGAATTTAATCGGCGATGGTTCATATGGAGATATGAAAACAGTCGTTGTAGGTCGCGGGAAACAAACGCAAAACTTTACAACAAACATCGTACACTTTGGTAAAGCATCTGAAGGTTACATCTTAAAACATGGTGTAATGAAGGATGCAGCTACTTCCATCTTTAATGGAATTGGTAAAATTGAGCACGGAGCGACAAAGGCAAATGCAGAACAAGAATCTCGTGTATTAATGTTAAGCGAAAAAGCACGTGGAGATGCGAATCCAATTCTATTGATTGATGAAGATGATGTAACAGCTGGTCACGCAGCTTCTGTTGGTCGTGTCGACCCGTTACAATTATATTATTTGATGAGTCGTGGTATTTCACAAAAAGAAGCAGAACGCCTTGTTATTCATGGCTTCCTTGCTCCAGTAGTTAATGCTCTTCCTATCGAAGGGGTTAAAAAGCAATTAACAGCTGTGATCGAAGGGAAAGTTCAATAATGAATGCAAAAGAGATTCGCGAGCTATTTCCAATACTAAATCAAGAAGTCAATGGCCATCCATTAGTGTATTTAGATAGCGGTGCTACATCACAAAAACCAATTCAAGTGATTGAAGCGGTACAAAAATATTATCATAACGATAATTCAAATGTTCATAGAGGTGTACACACTTTAGGTACAAGGGCTACTGACGGCTATGAAGGCGCCAGAGAAAAAGTCCGCAAGTTTATCAGGGCAAAATCCACTGAAGAAATTATCTTTACTAGAGGAACAACGACTAGTATAAATAAAGTGGCTGCAAGCTATGCGAGAGCGAATCTTTCAGAAGGGGATGAGATTGTTATCTCCTATATGGAGCACCATAGTAATATTATTCCTTGGCAACAAGTGGCTAAGGAAACTGGTGCAACATTAAAATATTTACCATTACAAGAAGATGGAACAATTGCTCTGAGTGATGTTTCCGCTACAATTACAGACCAAACGAAAATTGTTTCTGTTACACTTGTATCTAACGTATTGGGTGTAATCAATCCTATTAAAGATATTGCCAAAATTGCTCATCAGCATGGAGCTGTAATGGTTGTTGATGCTGCACAAGGGGCACCGCATTTAAAAATTGATGTGCAAGATCTAGATTGTGATTTTCTTGCTTTTTCAGGACATAAAATGTGTGGACCTACTGGTATTGGTGTTCTTTATGGAAAGAAACAACTTTTAGAAAATATGGAGCCAGTTGAATTTGGTGGCGAAATGATTGATTTTGTCGGCTTATATGAGTCTACATGGAAAGAACTTCCGTGGAAGTTTGAAGGTGGCACACCAATCATTGCTGGAGCGATTGGACTAGGTGCAGCGATTGATTTCTTGGAAGAAATTGGTTTAGACCAAATTGAGGCTCATGAACATAAGCTTGCTGCTTATGCTTTAGAGAGACTTTCTGAAGTAGAAGGCATGAAAATTTTCGGTCCAAAAACAGCAGCAAATCGTGCAGGAATTGTTACATTTAATTTAGATGATGTTCACCCGCATGATGTGGCAACGGTATTAGACGCTGAAGGAATCGCTATTAGAGCGGGACATCATTGTGCACAGCCGTTAATGAAATGGTTGAAGCAATCAGCAACAGCTAGAGCAAGCTTCTATTTATATAACACAGAAGAAGATATTGATAAGCTTACAGCAGGGATTATTAAAACGAAGGAGTATTTCAGCGATGTCTTTTAATAACTTAGATACCCTCTATCGCCAAGTGATTATGGATCACTACAAGAACCCTCGAAACAAAGGCGTGCTTGAAGATGATAGCTTAACAGTTAATATGAATAATCCGACTTGTGGAGATAGAATTCAGTTAACCTTAAAGCTCGAAGATGGGAAAGTCGCTGATGCCAAATTTGAAGGTGAAGGCTGTTCTATCTCAATGTCATCGGCATCTATGATGACACAGGCGATTAAGGGAAAAACAAAGGAAGAAGCAGTAAAGCTATCTCATATTTTTTCTGATATGATGCTTGGGAAAGATTATGACGACGATATCGATTTGGGTGATATTGAAGCACTTCAAGGTGTTTCCCAATTTCCGGCACGTATTAAGTGTGCGACACTAGCGTGGAAGGCGATGGAAAAGGGAATGAACGAGGAAGATACAGCTAAGTAGTCATAGAGTTGTGACGTTAAAATAAATCATGGTGAAGGATTTTTCTAACCATAAGAATGGAGGAATACGAAATGGCAAAAAAAGCACCTGAAATCGGCGATTACAAGTATGGATTTGCCGATAAGGACATTTCCATTTTCCGGTCAAAACGCGGTTTAACTAAAGAAATCGTGCAAGAGATTTCTAAAATGAAGGAAGAGCCTCAATGGATGCTTGACTTCCGATTAAAATCTTTAGAGCACTTCTACAATATGCCAATGCCTCAATGGGGTGGCGATCTATCAGCACTAAACTTTGATGAGATTACGTATTATGTAAAACCATCTGAGAAAACAGAGCGTTCTTGGGATGAGGTACCTGAAGAAATCAAACAAACTTTTGATAAGTTAGGTATTCCAGAAGCGGAGCAAAAATATCTTGCTGGGGTTTCAGCTCAATACGAATCTGAGGTTGTTTACCATAATATGCAAGAGGATCTTGAGTCAAAAGGAATTGTCTTTAAAGATACAGATTCTGCCCTACGTGAAAACGAAGATATTTTCCGTGAGCACTGGGCAAAGGTAATCCCACCGACAGATAATAAATTCGCTGCATTAAACTCAGCCGTATGGTCTGGTGGTTCATTCATCTACGTTCCTAAAGGAATTAAAGTAGACACACCATTACAAGCTTACTTCCGTATTAACTCTGAGAATATGGGTCAGTTCGAGCGTACGTTAATCATTGTAGATGAAGGCGCACATGTACACTATGTTGAAGGTTGTACAGCACCTGTTTATACAACAAATTCACTGCATAGTGCCGTAGTTGAAATTATCATCAAAAAAGGCGCGTATTGCCGTTATACAACAATTCAAAACTGGGCAAATAACGTGTTTAACCTCGTTACAAAACGTGCAGTTTGTGAAGAAAATGCAACAATGGAATGGATTGATGGTAACATCGGATCCAAACTAACGATGAAATATCCAGCCGTTATTCTTAAAGGTGAAGGCGCTCGTGGTATGACATTGTCCATCGCATTAGCAGGTAAAGGACAACACCAAGATGCAGGTGCGAAAATGCTACACTTAGCACCTAATACATCTTCGACAATTGTCTCTAAATCAATTGCTAAACAAGGTGGTAAAGTAACTTACCGTGGAATTGTTCAATTTGGACGTAAAGCAACTGGCGCACGTTCAAATATTGAATGTGATACATTAATTATGGATAATCAGTCAACTTCTGATACGATTCCTTATAATGAAATCATGAATGACAATATTTCATTAGAGCACGAAGCAAAGGTATCTAAAGTATCTGAAGAACAACTATTTTATCTAATGAGCAGAGGTATTTCTGAAGAAGAGGCAACAGAAATGATTGTTATGGGCTTCATCGAACCATTTACAAAAGAACTTCCAATGGAATATGCTGTTGAAATGAACCGTCTTATCAAGTTCGAGATGGAAGGTTCAATTGGATAAATGCTTAAAACCCTTATTATTTAAGGGTTTTTTGTTTGGAGTGATAGAGGGAAAATACGTTCGTGCCGATTCAGATTATTTTCTCGTTTATTTTTAGTATATGAGGCGAACTTTTTTAGTTCGTCTTCTTTTTTTGAGTTTAAGTCAGGAGGTTATTTATGGTTTAATCAGTCATGCTACTTTTTCATAATTGTCTACAGAGTGAGATGCATGCAAGGAATTTCCCCACCCAAAAACAGCAAGTCGTTCGTTTATTGTCATAATTTTTGAATGTCGATTATGTTTTTAGGTTACTACGCTATTTTGGGAAGCCAAATGCATTTGAACTAACAACACGGTTGAAACAATAGAGTAGCAAATGCGTCTTATATACCTAGACCAGTAATTTGCTCATTATATTTTTCATTCCTCCATTCTATAGAAAAAATAGGCTTTCTATATGTATTTTTATGAAGGGCTGTCCACACGGGCAGTCCTTTTTACTTATATATTATAGAAAGGAGAGTGTTTTTATATGGTTAATGTGATAAAGCAGCTGGTATCTCAGGAAGTGGTTAATCAACGCTCTTATGGTAAAGGGAACAAAATTCAATATATAACACCACATCAAACAGGAAATATGGGAATCGGAGCAAATGCACAGATGCATGCTAATTTACAGTCGAACTTAAATTCAAGACAAGCTAGTTGGCACTACCAAGTGGATGATCGCATGGTAATTCAGTCATTTGAAGATGATGTGATGTGCTGGGCAGCAGGAGATGGGCGAGGTCCGGGGAATACGGCGTCGATTCATATTGAAATGTGCATCAATGCCGATGGAGATTATGAACAGACAATCAATAATGGAGCAGCATTAGTCAAAATGTTGATGGACAAGTATGGGTTGGATCGGAGTAGAATTAAACAACATCACGATTGGTCAGGGAAAAACTGCCCAGCACAATTGCGCGCGGGTTATAAGGGCATTACATGGGAGGATTTTTTGAATAAAGTAGATGGGGTGCAGGAAGAGGAAAATTTCGGATCCCCTTCCCCCGGTCCTAATCAGCCGAAACCAAAACCAAAACCGGTTGAGAATGGAAATAGTATTGTCGACTATCTTAACGCACAAGGGATCGACTCATCTTTCAAGAATCGAGCAATATTAGCAAAGCAATATGGGATGAATAATTATCAAGGTACGGCGGCGCAAAACATTGCTTTATTAGAAAAAATCAAAAAAGGAGTGCCGAAGAAGCCACAAATAGCCCCGAAAGCGAATCTGAATGTGGACGGAAAATGGGGAAAATCAACAACGAGAGCACTACAAAAAGCACTTGGTACTCCTGTTGATGGTATCATCAGTAATCAGCCGAAAAATAGTGTAACGAATGCCTTCTATGATGGAACGATTCACTTTGCTAGTGGAAAACAAGGAAGTCCGATGGTAAAAGCATTACAACGAATGATTGGTGCAAATCCTGATGGTTTTATGGGTCCTCATACAGTAAGAGCGTTACAAATATATTTGGGGACGGTTGTTGATGGTGTACTAAGTCGTCCATCCCTCGTTGTAAAAGAAATGCAACGACGACTAAATGCAGGAACTTTTGTTAAATAAATGAAGATAAAATAAAAAGCAAGGTTACTTTAATGGAAGTATTCACCTTGCTTTTTTTATATTATTGCATAGAGAAATTCAATTGACTTGTATATCCAAAGAATAAAGATCCTTAATAGAATAATCATTTTTCCTTAGAGTTCGCCGTTTTCATGTTTGTATGTGAAGCTTGACCAATCTGTAGTCCCTATCTTTCTTAATTCAATAGCAGCTTCCTCAGGTGTCATTTGAAAAGAGTCATATACCCATTCAGCCAGAAAGCCAACTGTGCCATAGCTAGAAAAGGAGGCGTAACTTTTATGGTTATAGACATGCATTAATGCTGCAGATAGTTCTCGTGATAATTGGTGAATGAATTGTGGGTTTTTTAACTGTTCTTTATAAAAAGATTGATAAGAAAAGACATGATTACATATATCCTTGGTTGTTTCTTCAACCTTTAAATGGGGATGGTGCATTTTTTTAGCTTGAGGATAAAAGGCTAAAAATTCGTTGATAATGTCCTTTGAGAGTTGCTCAAGCAAATCATATTTATCATAGTAATAGACATAGAAGGTAGAGCGACTAATGCCTGCTCTTTTTACAATCTCTTTTACTGTTATAGAAGAGAATGTCTTTTGATGTAATAGCTCTAGTAGTGCTGTGATGATATAAGCTTTTGCAGATGTATTTTGTAGCATTGCTTCCTCATCTCCTTAAATTGGACATTTAGTGTGAAAATGTCGTTTGTTTGTATTGGCTTGTTTTTTTACAATTATAAGTGATAGTAAATTGAAGTATAACGGAGGGGAACATAAGTGACAAATGTTCATGTAATAACTGGTGGTACAGGTGGCATGGGAAAAGCGATTGCAGAAGCGTTAAACAAGGAAGATATCTATTTGCTCGCCGATGTGAATGAAGAGAGATTAAAACAGACCCAGCAAGAGTTAAATGACAAAGGAATCGCTCAAGTACATTATCAAACAGTAGATATAACAGATCAAGAAAATGTTCGAGCATTGGTGCAAAAGGCTGATTCATTAGGTGAGTTAAAGTCCATCATCAATACAGCTGGATTATCACCGACGATGGCTGATGCGAAAAGAATTGTTGATGTTAATTTAAAAGGAACAAGTATCATTTTAAATGCCTTCTATGAAATCGCACAAAAAGGGACAGTTGCCGTCTGTATTTCCTCAATGAGTGGACATATGGTGCCAAAGGAAGGGCCGTATAGCGAAATACTAAAGGCGCCGTTAGCTGAAGATTTACACAAGAAGATGGAGCCTTTCTATCAAACGAATTCTGGTGCTGCCTATAGCTTTTCGAAATTAGGTGTTTTATTAATTGTAGAAGACCAAGCATGGAAGTGGGGACAGAAAGGGGCGCGAATTGTTTCTGTTTCTCCAGGTACGATAAATACACCAATGGGTAGACAGGAAGCTAGTCAATCTGAGCAAATGAAGATGTTACTAGAAAAAACACCTTTGCAGCGTGAAGGAGAATCAACTGAAATTGCTTCAGCCGTTGCGTTTCTAGTGAGTGATGCTGCAAGCTATATTACTGGAACTGATTTAAGAGTCGATGGTGGCACTGTCGCTAACCTAAAATAAAAAAGAAACCCTGCTGAATAGACTTTCATCAGCAGGGTTTCTTTATTGACTGTATCAACATTGACTAGTGTTTCGGTGAAAATTGCTGAAAAACCGTTTTTGTTGGTTCAGGGTATATTTCTTTTCCAGCAATTGAATTGATGATTTTTAGATTTCTTAGAACAGATAGGCCTAGATTTGTTGCACTAGCCCCGTGAGAATGCTCGATATTGGTTAAGGTATAGATATGATTTGTTTTCTTTTTCTTAAAGTCAATTTGATAATTTTCCGTTACTTTGAATCGTTTATTGTCTTCCCAAATAATTTCATCGGCAAATTGTGATAACCAATTCGGTAGGGCGGGTTTATAACCAGTTGCTAAGACGACCTTTTCCGTTTGATGAGTAAATTTTTTCTCCTGCTGCCATTGTTGACAATGTAGATGGTACGTCTTCTCTATTTTCTCTATTTTCTTCGCTTCTGTTAAGGGTTGGATAGTTACATTGAGTTTTTCTCCACTAATAGAACGATGGTAAAGCAGATTATAAATTTTCTTTAAAGTTTCGGGGTCAATGCCATTCCGTAGTTGATTTAAAGAATCTAATGCTTCTAGACGATGGTCAAAATCAAGTTGATGGAAATAATGAATATATTCAGGTGAGAAAAATTCTTTCCCTAATTTGGCATCTTCTTTTTGAAAAAGGCCTGAAGATCTTGTAAACCATGTTAGTTCATAATCGTGGTTTTTCTGATCCATCAATAAGTCGTAAAAAATCTCAGATGCACTTTGACCAGAACCGATCACAGTGACTGAATGCCCACTTTTCAATTGCTTCTCATGAAACAAATACTCACTTGAGTGACTAATATCATTGTTTGGCCAATCTCCATCTAATCCCTTTGGAACCATTGGTATACTGCCAGTTCCGATAATGAGATTCTTTGTTAAATAGTTGGATACTTCTTTTTTTAGTAGATTCTCTACAGTTACTTGATAAAGATGATCTTTTGTTTCTATCACATTTGTTACACGATGGCTGAAATAACAATGTGATAATTGATGGGCTACCCAACTACAATAGTCACTATATTCTTTGCGCGGAATGTTGAATTGGTTGAAAAAGTAGAACGCATATAAGCGCTCATGAGTATGTAAATAATTGATAAATGTATATGGACTAGTTGGATCGGCAAATGTTACTAAATCAGCTAAAAAGGGTGTCTGTAAATCTGTGCCCTCTATAAGCATACCTGGATGCCATACAAACTCCTCTTCTTGTTCAAAAAATAATCCATCTATCTCTTTAACTCGATCAGTTAAAGCTGCAAGACTTAAATTAAAAGGCCCTAAGCCAATGCCAATAAAGTCATAAACGACAGGTGTGCCCAATAGTATCCCTTCTTCCGTTAATAGGTGAAATATCTATTCTGTATTTTCCCTTCCTCTCATATATTCTAAACATAGAGAAATGTTCTGTAGGTTTAAGTGTTTTTTTTTCTGGGGTATGTAAGAGTATCGAACAAATACACAACAGAAAGGACAATGTAAAATGCTCTGGACGATTATCGGTATTTTAATTATTTTATGGATTTTGGGATTTAGCTTTGATGTCGCAGGAGGACTTGTCCACCTATTATTAGTTATTGCACTCGTCGTTTTATTATTCCAATTAATTACTGGAAGACGTAGACCTTAACGGGACATCTGAGGGTAAATAATATAAGAACGAACGCCCACCTTAATGAAGGTGGGCGTTTTCATTGTGTCGTTTGATTGAAGAAATGTTCATTCAAGATATGATATCGATTATATACGATTTTATTAAAGATAAGAGCATTTAAAATGATTAAAGAATGAATAGTAGTGTGAGCAATAAAATAGTGTATTGCCAAACGCTATTTTTTACATTAAAATGAGAATGATTATCATTGTTGAAAGGTTAAAATCAAATTAAATTCTCAAATGATTAGCTTTTAATATTTCGGAATTTTCTTCACTTTGAATGAGATTGCTGTGATAATTAATTTTTTTGGAAATGGAGCTTTGATTAATGAAGAAATTATATTTTATTATGCTTTTATTTGTACTCGTTTTAGCTGGTTGTATGCAAAAGGAAGAAGAGAGTAATAGTGGAGAAGAGAATAATAATAGTAATCAAACGATTGTCATTGAAGATGCGTCAGGTGAACGCAGCTTTGAAGGAGTTCAGGAGAAAGTAGTTGCTCTTGAATGGAGCGTTGCTGAAGAGTTATTAGCTGTTGGTGTACAACCAGCTGCAGTAGCTGATGTAGAGGGGTTTAATAAGTGGGTAACAATTGATGCTAAATTAGATGAAAGTGTTGTGGATATTGGTTTAAGAACAGAACCAAATATTGAAGAAATAGCAAAGTTAGAGCCCGATGTGATTATTGGTATGGAATATCAAGAACAGTTTAAAGCGGACCTTGAAAAAATAGCTCCTGTAGTGATTTTTGATAGTTCTACAGAGGAAGCTCAAAAAGACTTATATGCTTACATGTTACATACATTAAAGCAGACAGGTAAGCTAGTAGGTAAAGAACAAGAGGCTGACGAGGCAGTTGCTCATTTAGAGGAAAAAATGGCAGAAGCGAAAGAGAATATATCTGCAGCTCAATTAAAGACAAATGAATTTGTTTTTACACAAGCTTATTCTGCGAATCAAGCCCCGACCTTTCGATTATTTACAGAAAACTCGACGGTGAGCCATACACTTGAAGGTATAGGATTGACAAATAAAATACAGGATCAAGATCCACAGCCGAGTGGTTTTATTACAACAAATGTAGAGGGTGTATCTAAGTACTAAGAAGCTATATTTCTTCATACTGTACAAAAAGATGATCCGTTATTTAGTAATTTAGAAGGAAACAAAGCTTGGAACTCTTTATACTTTGTAGAAAATGATTTGATGTACGATGTAGGCGCAGGTGTGTGGACGTTTGGTAGTGTTCTTTCAATGGAAACTTTAGTTGATCATGTTGAAGAGACATTAGTGAAGTAATGTTATGAGAGTTAAACCCTTTCTATTATTTGCGGCATGTGTGCTCTTGTTTATTATTCTTGGTCTCATCCACTTGAGCCAAGGACAAGCTTCAACAGGCTTACTCAGCTTTTGGATGGAAGTATGGGATAATGAGCAGGAACTGAATTTTCTCCTTTATAGTAGAATGCCGAGGTTTTTAATTGGTTGTTTAGTTGGAGCTGCACTTGCCGTAGCAGGGATGTTATTACAAACAATGACAAGAAACCCACTCGCAAGTGCAAGTACACTAGGCATTCATGCAGGAGCATTTTTCTTTGTTGTTCTTTTTTCCATTTTCTTTCCTTCTATAAAGGGTGCCTTTCCATTTTTGGTGACGATGCTTGGAGGAATCATAGCAGCTTTAATTGTTAGTTTTTTAGTAGGTAGAGCATTGGATCCTATTAGAATCGCATTAACTGGATTGATAGTAACAATGTTGTTTTCTTCATTTACTAGTGCCCTGCAGCTTTTATATGAAAATGAAGTGTCCGGGTTGTTTTTATGGGGAGCGGGAACATTGTTACAGCTTGATTGGAGTGGCGTTCAATTTGCTTTGCCATGGGTTCTCTTCACTCTTCTTTTTGCCTTTATAATAGGTCATCGTTTTGACGCTTTACTGTTGGGGGAAGATGTAGCTGTAGGATTAGGACAAAATGTGATGATAAGTAAATTAATAGGTTGGGGCATTGCAATTATATTAGCTGCTGTCTCTGTTACAGTAGTAGGCCCAATTGGCTTTGTTGGTATTATGGCTCCACATATTGTTCGTTTAATGGGATTTAGAAAGCATCGATCCATGCTAATAGGAAATATAGTGGTCGGTGCAGGCTTACTCATATGTGCTGACATCTTTGTTCGTATGATATCTAGTATGTCTGAGTTACCTGTAGGAGCAATGACGGCCATTATAGGAGCACCTTGGTTAGTCTATTTAGCCTTAAAGGTAAGTAGGAAAACGAGAACTGCTGGAGGAGCATTAGAGGGGAAAGTGCGAATTAAGCATGTTAAAAGATTTTATCTCCTCATATCTCTCGCCGTTCTTGGATTAGTAGGGTTTAGCCTTTCGTTTGGGGGAACAAGTTTCACTAGTCTTTTAGAATTGCCAAGAGAATTGATGTATAATACCTTCGTTTGGGATTTTCGCTTGCCTCGAGTGGTTGTCAGCTTCGGAATTGGTATGATGATGGCGGCTAGCGGTTTAATGATGCAGACTGTTTTACGAAACCCACTTGCTGACGCTTCTGTTTTAGGTGTGACTTCAGGTGCAAGTGTAGTGGCGATGTTGGTTCTCATTGTTTTTCCACAAGCCCCCTTTGTCCTTATTCCAATTGGTGCATTAATTGGTGCACTTATCACAATGGGAATTGTATTGTTTATTAGTGCGCGGAGCGGTTATCAACCGATGATTCTATTATTAATGGGTGTTGCTGTATCCGCGGTAGGTTCTGCTATTATACAGATTTTATTAGTACGTGCGAACCTTCATGCATCACAAGCTTTAACATGGCTTGCTGGTAGCACCTATGGGACAAGCTGGAGTGATCTAGTAATTGTGATGATAACATCGTTACTACTATTTCCGGTTATTCTCTATATGGCCAATACATTCGAGATCTTATCATTGAGTGATGAACTATCCATTGGTTTAGGTGTGAAAACAAGTAAAATGCGTATGTTTATGATTATACTAGCTGTTATGTTGTCAAGCATCAGTGTATCAGTGGTTGGGGCAATTGGGTTTATCGGTTTACTAGCTCCACATATTGCTAGACAACTGGTCGGTCCGAAGCTACTACAATTACTGCCATTAACCATAGTAATTGGCGGGATTTTACTTATTTCAGCTGATTTTCTTGGAAGAGTCGTTTTAGCTCCGAAAGAAATACCTGCTGGAATAATTGTTTCTTTAATTGGTGCACCATACTTACTTTATTTATTGAAAAAAACGAACAAAATCAAAGCGAGTTAACCTGTTTAATAAAAAATAATCTGAACAATGGTTCGGGTTATTTTTTTTTCTTTTTAACTCATAGTAAAAAACGAATATCTGATTTATACCATTTCCATAAGTTACTTTTTCTATATGCTTTTCCTTATTACTGTGTAAGGGTTCCTTTTTCGATACCGATGAACAATCACAAAATAAGAAAATGGGCCAATGAAATGTTCTAAGAATCTTCTTTTCTGTTTTGACTGATTCTTTTTCACTTATTTCATTGCCCTTCTTGTTTATGGTTATATCCTTTAGGTAAAATAATCAGTATGAAGATTATTGGTAGATGAGGTGATGGAATGATTAGGATTGGTTTAACTGGATGGGGAGATCATGACAGCCTATATACGGAGCGTATATCTAACCGAGATAAACTATTAGAATATGGCGCTCATTTTCCAACAGTTGAGGTAGACGCTTCCTTTTATGCCGTACAGCCAGAAAGGAACGGGGAAAAGTGGGTGAGGGAAACGCCTGCTTCATTTAAATTTGTTGTGAAAGCTTATCAGGGGATGACGGGGCATCAAAGGGGGGAGATTCCTTTTGAGACAAAGGAAGAAATGTTTGCTGCTTTTAAAGCGTCGCTTGCCCCTTATATAAGAGAAAATAAGTTAGCGATGGTCCTATTTCAATTTCCACCGTGGTTTAATTGTAAAAAGGAAAACGTGCAATATTTACGCTGGTGTAAACAGCAAATGGGAGAAATACCATGTGCTGTTGAATTTCGTCATCAGTCTTGGTATCAAGATGCGTTTATAGAAGGTACTTTAAATTTTATCAAGGAAGAGAAATGGATACATACCGTTTGTGATGAACCACAAGCAGGGGAGGGGTCTGTTCCAATTGTGATGCATACTTGCGGTAATCCAATTGTACTAGTCCGCTTGCACGGTCGTAATGTTCATGGATGGCAAAATAAAAAACAACCAAATTGGCGTGAAGTTCGCTATCTATACCGTTATAATCACCAGGAATTATTGGAGTGGGCAGAGCGATTAAAGCAATTACAAAAAGAGGCGAAGGA
The DNA here is from genome assembly GCF_038007345.1 of Cytobacillus sp. FSL M8-0252. Taxonomy (NCBI): domain Bacteria; kingdom Bacillati; phylum Bacillota; class Bacilli; order Caryophanales; family Bacillaceae; genus Cytobacillus; species Cytobacillus sp. FSL M8-0252. The sequence continues at coordinate 3,933,843 of NZ_JBBOWZ010000001.1, read as the reverse complement.
GGTCTATGTACTATTTAATAATAATTCTGGTGGTGACGCAGCGGATAATGCGAAGGAAATTCTAGAAATATTAGGAATTGAATATGAGGGATTAGCTCCAAAACAACTCGGTTTATTTTAACTAATGAGTACACCGAATCTCTACCTATAACATAAATTGTTAAAGGGAAGGGGGGACGGTCATGGTTGAATTAAAGCCTGTTATTTTGGATGGTCATACGTTTATGACTGTATCCGTTGAGCTGCCAAAAACTAATTTGTTAGTCGTATCAAATGATAAAGGATATATCATGTGTGGTGCATTAGACGTTGCGTTATTAAATGAAAAATTAAAAGATCGCCATGTCATTGCTGGTAGAGCAGTAGGGGTAAAAACGATTCAACAGCTAATAGATGCACCACTTGAATCAGTCACTTTTGCTGCAGAGGAATTAGGCATTAAAAAAGGGATGATCGGTAGAGAAGCGCTATTAAGAATGGTATAGGTTATAGTATCCTACTATATCTTAAAAATAATAAATTTATGAATATTTTAGGTTTTGATAGAGTTTTGCATAAATAATTATATTTTGATATAATGTATAACAATTGAATAATGCCTTATCAATCCGATGGGGTAGAGGCGCAAATCATCATTAGTAATCAATGTGAGGATGACAACAGTGAACTTTGATAAAAGGGAGATTTGCCGAAGCAAATAGGTACGTCAATATTTATTTGTTGGGGTTGCTCTTAATAGGAGTAACACTGTCATTATGGAGGTATATTAACCATAATGGGGAGCTACAGTCGTGATGGAGAATAACGTTACTTCTTGAAGGGTAATGATAGAATCTCTATCGTTACTCTTTTTTTATTATCAATTAAGGATCAAAGAAAAGTGGAGGATACCTTTCTCTGATCGTTAATTGATATGAGACGCATTCGTTCATGTCTATAGCTCCTATACTAATAGGAGGTCTTTTTATGACAGGTACATTTATTTCTGTGCTGCCACCTTTGGTAGCGATGCTTTTGGTTATACTAACAAAAAGGGTGATTCTCTCCCTTGGTTTAGGGGCGTTAACAGCAGCTATCATAATTGGAGGATATCAACCGCTAGATACGCTACAAATATTTTTCTCGTCGTTTATAGCACTTTTTATAACAGATGAAGGGTTAAATACTTGGAATATATTCATTCTATTATTCTTACTTATTCTTGGTAGCATTACTGCATTTATTTCACTATCGGGTGGTAGTCGTGCCTTTGGTGAATGGGCAATGAAGCGTGTGAAAACGAGAGTGGGTGCACAGTTATTAACCGTAGTTTTAGGTATGATTTTGTTTATAGATGATTATTTTAATGCGCTAACAGTTGGACAGGTATCTCGACCTGTTACCGATCGACAAAAAGTATCACGTGTAAAGCTTGCTTATTTAATTGATTCAACATCCGCACCTTTATGTGTTATTTCGCCTATATCAAGTTGGGGAGCATCAATTATCGCCTTAATTGGCTCGATTTTAGTGTCTCATAAAATAACTGATTATAGTGCTTTCTCTGCTTTCATGCAAATCATTCCGTTAAATTTTTATGTGTGGGCGGCAATCATAATGGTGTTTATCATTGTTGTTGGGCAAATTGACTTTGGTCCGATGAAGAAACATGAGAAACAAGCTATTGAACAAGGAATTCTATTTGATAAGAAGAAACAGTTGAAAGACGAAGTTCAAGAAGAATTACCTATTAGTACGAAAGGGACTGTTGGTCATCTTGTTTGGCCAATCATTGTTTTATTTATTGGAACAGTGAGTATGATGGCTTGGACAGGCATTAATGGTGCAGAGGGGAATGTGTCGTTAGTATCCTTATTAGAAAACACAGATGTGGCCTTATCATTAATTGTCGGAGGATTATTGAGTTTAGCTGTTGCTTACGTACAATTTGCTCAAGTATTAAAGAAAGATGATAAACTAACGAGTAATTTTTATTTGAAAGCTACATGGGTTGGGATGAAATCTATGTTTGGATCAGTATTGATCTTAATTTTTGCCTGGTTACTCGGAGATTTGATTAGTCAACTAGGTACAGGGGAGTACTTGGCTAGCGTTATTAATCAATCGAATCTGAGTCATGATTTTATCCCTGTTATCCTATTTATTATTGCGGCACTTATGGCATTTAGTACAGGTACATCTTGGGGATCATTTGGCATTCTTCTTCCAATAGCTGGTGATATTGCTGTAGCTACAGATATATCCTTGCTGATTCCTGCAATGGCAGCTGTACTTGGAGGTGCAGTATTCGGAGATCATGCTTCACCGATTTCTGATACTTCTATTTTATCCGCCACAGGTGCAGGGAGTAATTTGATTGACCATGTCATTACACAGTTTCCTTATGCCTTTACAGCAGCTGTTGCTGCGGCCATCTCTTATATCATTTTGGGTGTAAGTGGAAGTGTAATCATTGCATTAGCTGCTTTGATTGTTATGATGGCGGGGATTTTCCTTGTTGTTAAAATGTTCGGTACAAAAACCGAGAAGATGATATAATAATTCTTTTGAACAATATAGGAAGGAGGGATGAACTCGTCGGTTCATTCCTCTTTTTCTATCCTACAAGTCTAAAATCACTACATAAGCAAAGTTATTTTACTTTATATAAAAGTAGCTAGTTATTTTTAATTGCTAATTATTAACAATTAACTGAACTACATTATACCTATCTACTATTAATTATTTTATGAATATAATGATAGAGTTTTACAAACAAAACATAGTAAAGAGAAACCCTTTAACGCTCTAAACTATTAATATATTTCTAAATATTAATATTATTCACAAAGATTGTTTTGACAGATGAATAAAATGATACTATACTATTTTTAGATTTATAGCAATTATCAGAAAAATATTACATTTTGGTTATTTTAGTCTACTTTTTTTTGTGTGGTATCTTTTCTTGTGGGGTTTATATGGGGGATTTGAACCATGCTCTTAGTTGTTGGAATAATCAAAAAAAGGGGGATCATTATGTTATTTAAAAAGAGAATGACCGCTGTTCTTTTAGCTTCTACCATAGGAGCTGCAGGTTTCCTTGCTGGCTGTGGTAGTGATAGTGCAGGTGGTGGTGAGTCTGGTGATACTGTCAAGATAGGTGCCAACCTAGAACTTTCTGGTGCAGTTGCCTCATATGGTGAAGGAATTGCTGAAGGAATCGAATTGGCTGTGGATGAAATTAATAAAGATGGTGGAATCGACGGTAAAGAGATAGAAATTGTAAAAGTAGATAATAAATCGGATGCAGCAGAAGCAACCAATGCAGCTATTAAATTAACGGAAAATGATGATGTCGTAGCTATTATTGGGTCTGCTACAAGTGGAAATACAGTTGCTCAAGCACAAGTGGCTAATAATTCAGAGACGGTATTGCTTTCTCCTTCAGGTACGAGTCCGAATGTAACAGTGAATGATGATGGAAGCTTAAATGATTTTGTATTCCGTACATCGTTTATTGATCCTTTCCAAGGAACAGTGGCAGCTAATTTTGCTGCCAATGAATTAGGAGTTAAAAATGTAGCTATCTATGCTGATAATGCAAGTGATTACGCAAAAGGTTTAGCAGCTTCCTTTAAAGAAACTTTCGAAGCAGCAGGTGGGAAAATAGTTGCCGAAGAATCTTATGTGGCGAAGGATACTGATTTCAGGTCCACACTTACAAGAATTAAATCAGCTAATCCCGAATTTATTTTTATCCCTGGTTATTATGAAGAAGTAGGACTTATTGTCAAACAAGGACGTGAAATGGGTATTGACGTACCGCTAATGGGTGCTGACGGTTGGGATTCACCAAAGCTAGTTGAATTAGCCGGAGGGGATTCCTTAAATAACACATTTATAACAAACCATTATTCTTCGGGTGATCCAGACGAGACAATTCAATCCTTTGTAACAAAGTTTGGTGAAAAATATAATGGCTCATCCCCGGATGCTTTTAATGCATTAGGTTATGACTCTGTATATATGTTGAAAGATGCCATGGAGCGTGCTGAAAGTACAAGTGATGCGAAGAAAATCAAAGATGCCTTATCTGAGACGAAAGATTTAACTCTTGTAACGGGTATCATTTCAGTTGATGAAGATCATAACCCAATTAAATCAGCTACTGTATTGGAATATAAGGATGGGGAGCAAGTCTTCAAAACGAAAGTAAATCCTTAAAATGAGGCTGTATTAAAATGGGAGGAGCGATTGGGCCTTCCATTTTTTTTATCAGATATGAAAGGGTAATTCCTGTTGTGATAGCTAATAATCTCATAGTCCAAGATTGCTCAGGGGCAATAGTTTTTTGAAATTAGCGTGTCAAAAATTACCTTATGAGGAGATATTCAGCATAGCGTTTTCGCTAGCTGTCACTCTCTATCTGAAGCTATTCGGGTTATTTGAAGAGGAGTGGGGATTCATGGATTGGATTCAACAGTTAGTAAATGGGATATCGTTAGGAAGTATTTATGCACTGATTGCTTTAGGCTATACAATGGTTTATGGAATTATCAAATTGATCAACTTTGCCCATGGTGAAGTATTTATGATTGGGGCGTTTGTTGGTTTTTACGCGATTGCTGGTTGGGGGTTAGGATTCTTTCCTGCCTTAATTATTGCAATGGCTGTCTGTGCAGGGATGGGTATGTTAATTGAGCGAGTAGCATATCGAAGGTTGAGAGGTTCTACGCGAATTGCTGCCCTCATTACAGCGATAGGGATTTCTTTATTTATACAGTACTTATTTATTTACTTTAGAGGTGCACAACCAGAAGCTTATCCTGAAGTCATTAGCAATCAAACCTTTAATATTTTGGGTGCACAAATCAGTAGTCAATCACTTATGATTTTAGGCACTTCGATTGTGCTAATGATTGTTCTACAATTTATTGTTCATAAAACCAAAATCGGTAAAGCAATGCGGGCTGTGTCACATGATATGGATGCTGCAAGGTTGATGGGGATTAATGTAAACACAACCATTTCCGCCACATTTGCTATTGGCTCTTCCTTGGCCGGGGCAGCAGGTGTTTTCTTTGGTGTGTATTATACAAAAATAGAACCGTTAATGGGCGTGATTCCAGGATTAAAGGCTTTTGTTGCAGCTGTACTAGGTGGCATCGGTATTATTCCTGGAGCGATGGTTGGTGGCCTTGTGTTAGGCGTAGTTGAAACGGTTGTTAGTGGCCTTGGTTACTCTTTATGGAGAGACGCGGCAGCATTTGTCATTCTCATTTTAATCCTTTTATTCAAGCCATCAGGTATCTTTGGTAAAAATGCAAGAGAGAAGGTGTAAAAAGGATGAATACGAAGAAGATCAAAGGTTTCTGGTTGTTTGTTATTCTCTCCATTATTGTTTATTTTGCAGTTCAGATGGCTGCAAATACTGGAATGATTAATAATTATCATGTGAATACACTTGTTTATATTTGTATTAATATTATTTTGGCCGTCAGTTTACATTTAGTTATTGGTATTACAGGACAATTTTCAATCGGACATGCTGGTTTTTTAGCTGTTGGGGCTTACATTTCAGCAATTGTAACGATGAAACTTTCACTTCCATTTCCTATTGCACTTATTATTGGTGGGATTGTTGCCGCTTTAACTGGCTTAATTGTTGGGATACCTTCTTTAAGGTTACGTGGTGATTATTTAGCGATTGCAACATTAGGATTTGCAGAGATTATCCGCATCATTTTCTTAAATATTGATGCAGTAGGTGGAGCAGCAGGTATGCAGGTCACAAAGATGACAACTTGGACTTCGGCCTTCATCTGCTTATTTATTACCGTATTAGTGATTGTGAATTTTACAAATTCAAGGCATGGTCGCGCATGTATATCGATTAGAGAAAATGAAATTGCTGCCGATGCGATGGGTATTAATACGACCTACTATAAAGTAGCGGCATTTGCCATTGGTTCTTTTTTCGCAGGAATCGCAGGGGGGTTATATGCTCATAATTTTTATATTATTCAACCCGTTCAATTTGGTTTTTTGAAATCATTTGATATCCTCATTTTCGTCGTATTAGGGGGATTAGGCAGTCTATCTGGGGCGGTTATCTCGGCTATTTTGTTAACGATTGTCTCCACATTTTTACAAAGTTATCCTGAAACACGAATGATTATCTATAGTGCCGTGCTTATTCTAGTTATGCTTTACCGTCCGCAAGGTTTATTGGGGACAAAGGAAATTACGGACCTCTTTAAACGTAAAAGCGTGAAAGGAGGAAGCTAAAATGGAGAATCAACCATTATTAAAAGTCAATCAAGCTGGTATTTCTTTTGGCGGTTTAAAAGCTGTTTCAGGATTCGATTTGGAAATTCACCAAGGGGAACTGATCGGTTTAATTGGTCCAAACGGAGCAGGGAAAACGACCAGCTTCAACCTATTAACTGGTGTCTACGTGCCGACTGAAGGAGATATTTTCTTAGAAGGTGTACGTTTAAACGGACTCCCTCCCTATCAAGTGACAAGGAAAGGTATCAGTCGGACGTTTCAAAATATTCGTTTATTCAATGACCTTTCTGTGTTAGATAATGTAAAAGTAGCGAATCATTCGCGTGCGAAACATTCGATGTTAAGCTCGATTCTCCGGTTGCCTTCCCATTTTAACGGAGAAAAAGAAATGGAAGACAAATCAATAGAACTATTACGTATTTTTCAGCTTGAACATGTTAAGGATGAATTGGCTAAAAACTTGCCATATGGACAACAAAGGCGATTAGAAATCGCAAGAGCATTAGCAGCTGGACCAAAGCTTTTGCTGTTGGATGAGCCGGCTGCCGGTATGAACCCACAAGAAACACATGACCTTATGGAGCTCATTCGCTTTATTAGAGAGAAGTTTGATTTAACAATACTCTTAATTGAGCACGATATGAATTTAGTTATGGGGATATGTGAAAGAATTTATGTGCTTGACCATGGGCAATTAATTGCCGAAGGGTTGCCAGAAGAAATTAGAAGCAACCCAAAAGTAATCGAGGCTTATCTCGGAGAGGAGGTTTCTTCGGATGCTCAAGGTTGATGGAATAGATGTTTACTATGGGAATATTCATGCATTAAAGGGCGTCTCGTTAGAGGTATTAGAAGGAGAGATTGTCACTTTAATTGGTGCAAACGGAGCAGGGAAAAGCACGCTATTAAAAACGTTATCAGGATTATTAAAGCCGAAGCAAGGCGTGATTCAATATGAGAATCAATCGATTGTTGGTAAACAAGCACAAACGATTGTAAAGGCTGGGATATCGCATGTACCAGAGGGAAGACGCGTGTTCTCGAATATGACTGTAGAAGAAAATTTAGAACTAGGCGCTTTTGTAAGAAAAGATAAAGAAGTACAAAAAGATATTCAGAAAGTATATGAACTTTTCCCGCGATTATTCGAAAGGAAAGGACAGCTTTCCGGAACTTTATCAGGCGGAGAACAACAAATGTTAGCGATGGGCAGAGCCATTATGGCTAGACCTAAGTTGCTTTTGTTAGATGAACCATCCATGGGCCTTGCCCCAATTATGGTTAAGACCATCTTCAGTATTATAGAAGAAATTAATGAAACAAATGGAACAACGATTTTACTTGTTGAACAAAATGCGCATATGGCCCTCTCTATTGCGAAAAGAGGGTATGTCCTTGAAACTGGAAAAGTGGTGCTCACCGGATCAGCAAAAGATTTACAAGAAAGTGATGAAATCCGTATGGCTTATTTGGGCGGATAAAAAGAACCCGTCAACAAAATATTGGGTAATGGATCATTGCTCAAGCGAAATTCAAAAAACGAGGAGTTAGATGCCGCTTCTAACAAGAAGGCGCCATCTCTTCCTCGTTTACTTTGCTCTTTCTTGTCTTTCCCAAAGATTTAAATGAGGATATGGGTCGTACGACCATTCAGTATAGCCATTATCCTTATACATACCATAATGGAGGTGTGGAGGGAATTTTCCCGAAGTCCCTTTTGGTCCATAGCCAGAACTACCGACACCACCAATGACTTTTCCAGGTTCAACAATTTGACCAACTTTTAAATCATCAGAAAATCCACTTAGGTGAGCGTAATAGTGATAGTTATTGTTGATATCGCGAATACCAATTCGCCAACCACCATATTTATTCCAGCCTTTCATTTCGACAATACCATAACTGGTAGCTCTAACTGGTAAGCCGTAATCAGCAAAAATATCTGTTCCTTCATGGATTCTTCTACCACCCCAACCTCTTGCACTTCCCCATGTACTTCGATAGCTATAATGAGTACCAATTGGGACAGGAAAAACATGTTCATCTAAATTAAGTCTCCCATAGTTTTGATAAAGCTTTGCTTTTCCCATAATAATTCTGACCGATTTATCACGTTTATAATAGTTCCAAATACCAATTTTAATGTTCTCATAATCCGTACCATAACGAAGTAGAAAGTTAGCAAATGCGTACAATACATCGTCATCACTATCTAAACTTGCTTTTCCGTTACCATCACCATCAAAGCCAATACCATTAAAAAACTCTATCGTCTTTGGGTCTTCGTCATTTATGTTTGGGTTTGTGAAACCAACCCATTCCTCCGGTTTAAAGTAAATGCCAGTAATCCCTTCAGCTTTAGGTAAGTCTCTTCTTGATTGTCTTACATTTCTTTCATATTGATCGATGGCAGCAAGATAATACCAAGGAATGGTCGTGACTGTTTCAATTCTTTCATAAAGCGCCATTCTTTTTGCGTAAATATCATCTATTTCGGAGGCTACTGCCGTTTCTGGTTGCATTAAGGATAAGACCGTTGTTAAGGTGATAAGTAATGTGAAAACTCGCACCAATAAACCTCCCTTCTCTTCTAATTACTGTTATAGTTTGTGATAAAATAGAAAAACGATAAATATAAAATATTGGAAGGTTTTTGATGAACGAGGTTGTTCTATCTACTTCCATGTGTTAAAGTTGCTTCTGTAAGACTCTCTAGATAAAAATGATGATAAAAAAAGCGTCTTTTTGAAATTCTGGGATGGAGTGAAGAAGAATGACGACTAAGAAAGATGAACATTTACGTAAGCCGGATTGGTTAAAAATAAAGTTAAACACTAATAAAAACTACACCGGATTAAAGAAAATGATGAGAGAAAAGAATCTTCATACTGTATGCGAAGAGGCAAAATGCCCAAATATTCATGAATGTTGGGCGGTAAGAAGGACAGCAACATTTATGATCTTAGGTTCTGTTTGTACAAGAGCCTGTCGTTTTTGTGCGGTCAAAACAGGGCTACCAACTGAGCTAGATTGGGAAGAACCGGAACGCGTAGCTGATTCAGTTGCTTTAATGAATTTAAAACATGCAGTTATTACAGTGGTTGCGCGAGATGATTTAAAAGATGGTGGATCAGCTATTTTAGCGGAAACGATTCGTGCCATTAGAAGAAAAAGTCCATTTACAACTGTAGAGGTTTTACCTTCTGATATGGGCGGGGTATATGATAATCTTAAAACAGTAATGGATGCAAAACCAGATATCTTAAACCATAATATTGAAACAGTAGAAAGACTGACGCCAAGAGTAAGAGCGCGTGCTACATATAAACGATCACTTGAATTTTTACAACGTTCTAAAGAAATGCAACCTGAAATTCCAACCAAATCAAGTTTAATGGTTGGGTTAGGGGAAACAAAAGAAGAAATCATTCAAACGATGGATGATTTGCGAGCACATGACGTAGATATTATGACGATTGGTCAATATCTACAACCATCTAAAAAACATATAAAAGTTGTAAAATATTATCACCCAGATGAGTTTAATGAATTAAGGGAAATTGCAATGTCCAAAGGGTTTAGCCATTGTGAAGCAGGTCCAATGGTTCGTTCTTCCTATCATGCAGATGAACAAGTAAATGCAGCAGCTAAGCAAAGACAACAAATGGGTGAAGTAGACGCGAAAGAAGCGTAAACACAAGAAAGGGGATTAGCTAAAGGAGCTAATCCTCTTTTGATATTTCACAGCGTTACTTATTTGACATCTTTTCAGACTTGTTAATATCGGCTTTTTTCATTTGACTCGTTAATTGATCAATACCATAATGTGTGTGCTCACTATCTGCATCCATCGTAGAATAACTTTCTATTTCTTTGCGGAGATTGGTATTGTCAGTGGTATAAATATCAAACCATCCGGGAACAACTGATTCTGCCATTTTTTGTACTTGTGTAGCAGTTGATTCACGATTATCTGAATCCGTATTGTAAACAATTAACACTTCATTGTCAGTCACTAATGTAGATACATCATCCACATTAGGAAGTTCAGTACAATATTTTCCGATAATATCAGCCACTTTTTCACGATTAATGGCAGCATAATGTTCATTGGATACCTTTTCTCCATAAATAGGACTTTTTTGATGACGAACGTATCCGAAATCTTCACTATTTTGCTGACTAGTATTGTAAATATCTGTTCGCTGATCATTCACATTAACCGTATTGCCACTTTCGGGATAAATATCTCCTTTAGCGGAATGATCGGCTGCTTGACATCCAGTGAGAGCAACCATACTGGATATCCCGATGAACATTATCATTTTTTTCATCAGAAACACCCCCTTAACAATATCTTTTCCGATTCTTTCGTTTTTTTCCTTAGTAATTGATGGTGAATCAGTTATAATTTAAAATAGGACTATTGTACATAAACGTTAACTTTCTTTATAATTTAATTAGTGAGCCAATGAAAAAGAGGTGAGATCAATTGGTTTGTATACAAAACGCTTGTTATGAAGTAATTGAAGATATTAGAGACGGATTTAATGAAGAAGCTTTTCGGGGTCGATATAGTGAAATATTAAATCGTTATGATTATATTGTAGGTGACTGGGGATACGGCCAACTAAGACTAAGAGGTTTTTTTGACGATCAGAATCAAAAAGCGACGTATGATACGAAAATTAGCACTTTGACAGAGTATTTATACGAATATTGTAATTTTGGTTGTCCTTATTTCGTTGTAAAAAGAGTGAAGCAATAGAAAAAGCTGAACGAATTATTCGTCCAGCTTTTTTTCTGTTAAAATTACTCATCTGAAGCTTCTGAATGGGGATCGTGTGCTCCAGGCATTTCTCTAGGAATGTCAGCATGAAGTTCCCGATTTTCATAAACAAATGCACTAGATTGGTGTTGACCTTCTTCCCACTCTGAACTTTTATTCTCAACAGGTGTATGCTTCCCTCTTGGTGCACCATACGGGCCCTCAGGTAAATCTTCCACTGCGAGGTTTTCCTTTTGTGATTCAACATTGTCAAAATCCGAGTAATTCTTTTTTTGATCCATTGATATCACTCCTAATAATATGAGAAAAAATGAGAGCCTTGCTACGCTCCCATTTATACTATTTGCAGGAGCAATCAATATTATCCAATCGGTTAAATGACCTCATATAAAAAGGCTCTTAACTCTTCTGCATCTTCGCTCTCCAATTGAAAAGCATGTTCTAAATAACCCTCTTCTTCAAGGTCATCGGTACCAATAATAGCAAAACGACTTCCTTGAATATCAAGAACAAGTTGTTTTCCATAATACCGATCTGAACGAACAAGCGCTAAATCAAAGCGTTGATTTTCACCCATAAAACTAACAAAGCGTGTTTTTGTATCTTCTAAATCATCATATAAAAAGAATCTTTCGGTCATTTAACGTATAGACCCCTTTCTAACTATCCATGCTACATTTATCATAACAAAATCTTAGCAGACAGGAAATTGATTTTATACTCACATAAGGGAGAACTTTCTTCATTGTTATGAATGAGATACAATAGATAGGAAGTATGGGATGAGAAAGGTGAGGGACATGTATTTTGTTGATCGAGAAAAAATTGAGGAAATCCTCGTTTATTTGGAAAAACAACTATCACTATTAGGGAAACATACAGCACTTCATTCGGATATAGAGAAACTTGCGCTTGAAAGACTGAGCCATATGGTTATTGAGGCGGTCTTAGATGTAGGTAATGCAATGATTGATGGCTTTATTATGAGAGACCCAGGTAGTTATGAAGATATTATTGATATTCTGGAAGATGAAAAAGTCATTGACCATGAAATGGCTATCAGCTATAAAAAGGTTATTGCTTACCGTAAGCCATTAGTGCAAAGTTATACAGGCATTCAACATGATGAATTAAACAAGAGCTTCCAATTAGAATTAGCTCAATTAAAAAAATTCCCTACAGCTGTTAGAGACTATTTAATGAAAGAACTTGGTCCTGTATCAGCTTTTAGAAATTAGGGGGAAAGTAAATGACAAAATATAAAGGTTATTTAATTGATTTAGATGGGACGATGTACAAAGGAAAACAATTAATTCATGAAGCCGTTTCCTTTATTCAAGGGTTAAAAGAAAGAGGCATTCCCTACCTTTTTGTCACAAACAATTCATCTAGAACACCGAAACAAGTTGCTGAAAAACTTCAAAATTTTGGCATTGAGGCGACTGAAGATAAAGTATTTACAACTAGTATGGCAACGGCGAATTATATTTTTCAAAGAAGTCCCGAAGCGTCTATATTTGTGATCGGAGAAGAAGGGATTAGACAGGCATTAGAAGAAAAGGGCTTTCACTTTGCAGGTGAGCACGCCGATTATGTTGTTTCAGGAATCGATCGTGACATCAACTACGAGAAACTTGCAACGGCTTGTTTGGCTGTAAGAAATGGAGCTACCTTTATCTCTACAAACGGTGATATAGCCATTCCAACTGAAAGAGGACTTTTACCTGGAAATGGCTCATTAACCTCAGTCATTAGTGTATCGACGCAAACTATTCCAACTTTTATTGGCAAGCCAGAAGCGATTATTATGGAGCAAGCGTTAAAAGTATTAGGCACAGATAAAGCTCATACATTGATGGTTGGAGATAACTATGATACAGATATCAAGGCAGGAATGAATGCTGGTTTAGACACATTATTGGTTCATACAGGCGTAACAACGAAGGAACTTTTAAAAGGCTACGACAAGCAACCAACCTTTGTTGTGGATACACTAAATCAGTGGGAATACTTATAAGAAATGAAGAACAGCAGTACGAAAGATGTACTTGCTGTTTTTTATATTGTTGGAATAGATGTTGATGCAGAAGACGATTATAGACAGTCATGCGAGTGAACATGAACGCTTTTTATAACAACAAATTTATCTAAAACTCTGCAGTAATATAAAGGCGAGTAAAATAAAAATAGCAGGCTCACTATAAAGTGATGTCCTACTATTTTTCTTCTATCTATTCCACATGATGCGCACGGTGGGCAAGGCGACTAGAAGCCGCAGCAGCAATGGCACCAACAATATCATCTAAAAAAGTATGGCATCTTTCAGAGTTTTTATCATTTAATGGACCTAAGATACCGGGTTTTAATTTATCTACATAACCAAAATTGGTCATTCCGATTGAACCATACACATTTACAATTGATAGCGCTAAAACTTCGTCAACACCATATAACCCTTCATCTGTTTCAATAATGGATTGCAGTGGTTCCATTAATTTCTTTTCTTCTGCAAGCATATCTAATTGAATACCGGTGAGAATGGCGTTTTGCACTTCACGTTTGGATAATACTCTTTCTACATTGTCGATACATGTTTCTATTTTCAAGTTTTGATGATATTTCTCTTGAAGAAAATACACTAACTCAGCAATATCAACAATCTCTACTCCTCGTTCTTTGAGCCATTTTCTTGCTGTTTTCTCTGTTAAAGTAATTGCTTTTTCTTCACTCATGAGTTCACCTTTTTCTATAATTTTATTCGCTTTATGCTGCTCTTTACTAATATATGATAGTAATGATAGCTTGCGAACTTTCAAACCATCATATCCCCTAAAAATAAATCAACAAGTTTTAGCTATTTTTTCATATATTTGAATAAAATGCATCTATTTAGCTTGATTAAAAGGGGGGTATGACGAATGTTAAGACGTTTACTCAAGGAAAAATATAATATTCAGGCGGAAGAAGAGTTTCGGTTTGATCATTATAATGCTTGTAAATCACAAAATGAAGTGTATATATTAGTCCCTGCTAATCATTTAAAAGAAGAGGCGCTAACTGAACTGGATCAAATTGCAGAGCATTTAAGAATTAGTGGGGATAAGAATATTGCTGGATTTAAAAAAACAACAGAAGGAAAGCCTTATACTGAGTGGGAGGAAGCGAGATATGCAGTTTTAAGTAATCAACGTTTACAGCCAAGAAAAGAAGGACATTTCGGCAGGAAGTTGGCAAAATTCCACTTTCGAGGGAGAACGGTTAATTTTGCAGTGGAACAAACAAGTCGAATCGGTCAATGGAAAACACTATGGGAAACAAGACTCGATCAAATGGAAAAGGTATGGAATGATATGGTATTTCAATTTGATGGAGAAAGTGAATTTGACCGCCTATTTTTAGAATCATTTCCTTATTACATGGGAATGGCTGAAAATGCGATTCAATATATTGTTGATACGGAATTTGATGATGAACCGATGATGACTGATACTGGCACTGTCTGCCATGAGAGATTTTCTAATCGTACATGGGGAGAACAATATTATGTGAAAAACCCTTTTGATTGGGTATTTGACCATGCCACAAGAGATTTAGCCGAATGGACGAGAGAGAAGTACTTCAAAAATATAAAAACCTATCAACCAGATGTAAGAAAGTTTGTTGAAGAATATGAATCGATCAGTCCATTGTCAAGTTTTTCATGGCGTTTATATTATGCGAGAATGATGTTCCCACTTCATTATTTTGAATGCGTCGAAAGCTATTACGGTGCACAAACAGAACAAGAACGAAATATTCTGAAGGAAAAATTAGAAAAGTATTTGCACCAATCGCCAGAATATGAACAATTCATATCGCGTTTTTTTGAAATCGTAAACCATCAGGAAGTATCTAAACAATGGTATATTCCTATGCCTGAATGGTTGGAATCGAAATAAATAAATAAATTTATATATGTACCCTTCATCAGGCAAAAAAGTTGGAAAGTGTGGGGAAATCTGAAATAAGCACACCTTCATTCCCAATTAAGATGAGTCTTCACCTGAAGCTAAAGAGCAATCATTCTATAAGCACGAGCCTAGTTCAAGCTGGATCGTGCTTTCTTACCAAGCGAAATTACTTCCACCAAATGAAGAATTTGCCTATAATGAAAAGAAAATGGGAAGTGGTGAGAGAATGGGTAAGAAATTGTTTATTACAAGGAAACTTCCAAATGAGGTCATTGAGCCATTACAAGCAAAATACGATGTTGAGATGTGGGACAAGGAGGATGTAGTAATCCCTCGTCATGTGTTGCTCGAAAAGGTGAAAGATGCAGAAGGCTTAATGACAATGTTATCAGAAAAAGTAGATGAGGAATTATTTCAACATGCCCCGAAATTAAAGGTTGTGGCCAATATGGCAGTTGGTTATGACAACATAGATATACAAGCGGCAGAGCGCGCGAATGTAATAATCACTAATACACCTGATGTCCTGACAGAATCAACGGCTGATCTGACCTTTTCATTATTATTAGCTACGGCAAGGAGAATGATTGAAGCGGCAGAATATGTGAAAAATAATCAGTGGAAAAGCTGGAGTCCACTGCTATTAGCTGGACATGACGTCCATAGAAAAACCATTGGAATTGTTGGAATGGGGAGTATTGGTGAGGTGGTTGCTAAACGTGCAAAAGGATTTGATATGCATATCCTTTATTATAATCGTTCGAGGAAAAAGAGAGCGGAAGAAGAACTTCATGCTCAGTATGTTTCATTTGAAGAACTTGTCAGTCAATCTGATTTTATCGTCTGTTTAACGCCTTTAACAACTGAAACAAAAAATCTTTTTACAAAAGAAGTCTTTCAGCAAATGAAACCTTCAGCTATTTTTGTGAATGCCTCACGTGGACCAGTAGTCAATGAAGATGATCTCTACTCTGCCTTAGTAGAGGGTGAAATTGCCGGAGCTGGATTAGATGTGTTCTCAGAAGAACCAATCTCAGGAGAGCATCCTCTATTGCAATTAAAACAAGTAGTCGCATTACCTCATATTGGAAGTGCAACAACTGAAACAAGATATAAAATGATGGAATTATGCGTACAGAACATTGACCGAGTATTTTCAGATGGGACTCCACTTACACCAGTAAAATAATAAACCATCTTTGTAAATTAAACGAGTAGGTTAAAACCCGTGGGCGTTATAGCACACGGGTTTTTGACATTTCATTTATCTTTATGCTCCTAAAAAATAATCCACAAGTACATTTCTTTTTCATCATGGTGTTTTTTGAAATGTGAAAAAAAACCAATATATATGAAGAGAGTGTGTATAGATAGCAAACCTTTTAGTAATTGTTTAGAGTAACTAATGAAAATATGTGATTTTATGTTATTATTCGTTATGAATTCACTTTTACTAACATAAATATTTTTGAGGAGGGATTTCATGTTGCCAATTGAAAGAAGAGAAAAAATGATAGATTGGCTAGAGAAAGAAGGATCATTAAAAGTTTCGACAATTAGTAAGAGACTAGGCGTATCAGAAATGACAGTTTATCGAGATATAAAACCATTATTGAAACAGGATAAAATCATTAAAACATCTAACGGGATTGCACTCATTCCAAGAAATATAACGAAAGAGAACCAATGTACTTATTGTTTGAAACCATTGCAAGCAAGATTATCAGTGCAAATCATCAGAGAGAATGATGTGATTGAGCAAACATGTTGTCCTCATTGTGGATTATTACGTTATGAAGATATTAAGGAGGATGTGACACAAATTATTTGTAGAGACTTCTTAAAAGATACGACGATGAGCGCAAAAGCAGCATTGTATTTAATTAATGCTGACCTTGATTTAAATTGCTGCCACCCTCAAGTGATTTGTTTCAATTCTTATAAACATGCCAAACAATTCCAACAAGGGTTTGGCGGAGAAATCTTACCGTTTGAAGAAGCGATAAAAGAAATTGTGAAGCAAATGTCTGGTGGCTGTTGTCATTCGAACTAATTTTATGATTATAGAGTAGGAGCATACAAGATGAAAAAGGGATTTTATAATCGTTTTTGGAGATGGCATTTTTTTGCGGGGATTTTTATTGCTCCCTTACTTATTACATTAACTCTTTCAGGCATTGGTTATTTGTTTTTTCCAGAAGTCGAAAATCAATTATATGATGATTTATTCTTTGGAGATAGTGAAAGCAATGAACAATTAACGATAGACGAAGGAATGGAGAAAGTTGAAAAAGACTTTCATGGGTTTGCTGTTACAAAGATTAGTATCATGGAGGAGCCATATAATACTCGTTTAACTTTAACAGATGAGGCTGGGGAGCAAAAGTATGTTTTCCTTGATGAACAAAACCAAATTGTTGGGAGTCAGGATGCAGCCAATACATACTCAAATGTGATGCGTAGCATACATAGCTCCCTATTTGTAGGAGGAACACCGGTCAATTATTTAGTTGAACTAGCGGCCTGTTGGGCCATCTTTCTACTAATCAGTGGGTTGTATATGACTTTTAAAGGGAAGATCTTAACGAGAAAAGCAAATGGTTCTAAGAACTTTCGTAATAAAAAATTACATGCACTTATAGGTGTAATCATTACCATTCCAATGGTAGTTATTATTTTCACGGGCTTACCGTGGTCTGCGGTTATGGGGAATATAATCTATACAACTGCCAGTAATAATGCACCTGAACTGGAATTAAATCCACCAACATCTGATATTAATGAGATCCCGTGGGCGACAAGGCAAGAGGAAACCCCAGCATCTGATGATCCTCATGCCCATCATCACGGAGGATCCTCTCAGAGTGAACATAATGAGTTTATGATTTCAGTAGGGCAATTAATAGATGAAGTGGAAAGTGAAAATATTAGTAAACCTTATTCTATTGTTTATCCTTCTGCTGATGACGGTGTTTATATCGTTTCTAAAGGAAGCAATTCCGGTGTTACGGGTTTGGATGTGAGTCCGTCAGAAGAAATGACTACTTACTTTGACCAATATTCCGGTGAATATATCGCCGCTGTTAATTATGAGGATTATAATCTTTTGCAAAAATGGTTTACATGGGGAATTCCATTACATGAAGGTCATTTATTTGGTTGGCCAAATAAGGTTTTAAACTTAGTAGTTTGTCTTGCTTTTCTTTTTGTTATTTTTTGGGGTTTTAAAACATGGCTTTCGCGGAAGAAAAAAGACAAGTTTTCTGCACCACCGAAAAATTTTAAAGGACTATCCATTGGTTTTATAGTGTTAATGGTCCTTTTAGGTATACTGATGCCTTTATTTGGTATATCCCTCATTATCGTGGCACTTATTGAATGTATAGTTATTTTTGTGAAAAAAAATAAAGAATAAGCGATGAAGACATTTTCAGTTTTTATGAAAATGTCTTTTTTTATTTTCAAGAGTCGGATGCTATAAATTTTTATAAGATAAAGCGTTAATAGAAAAATAGAAAAAACTACGTTCTCCTATTGTCAAAGACAAGAAACAGGTCTATAATGTCTACTATACAAATACAAATGTACTTTCTATAAGAACAATCTGAGGGGGAACGGAAATGGAAGCAATCTCGATCGGTTTATTAGGTTTGGGCACAGTAGGTTCAGGTGTAGTAAAAATCATTGAAAGAAACCAGGATAAGCTTATGCATCAAATTGGATGCCCAGTAAAGGTGAGTAAAATTCTGGTGAGAGAGTTAGATAAAGAGCGAGAGGTAGAAATAAACCCAGAGCTACTTACAGCGAACCCTGATGATATCTTAAAGAACGATAATATAGATGTAGTCATCGAAGTGATGGGTGGACTGGAGAAAACGAAGGAATATCTCCAAGAAGCAATCAATCACCATAAGCATATTGTGACAGCTAATAAGGATTTAATGGCGGTTTATGGGCCGGAATTATTACAATCTGCTTCGGAAAATCAATGTGACTTATTTTATGAAGCAAGTGTAGCTGGTGGTATTCCTATTTTAAGAGGGCTAGTAGATGGTTTAGCATCTGACCGCATTACGAAAATGATGGGCATTGTTAACGGCACAACAAACTTTATTTTGACAAAAATGAGTAAAGAGGGCAGTGCTTACGAAGAGGTTCTAAAAGAGGCACAAGCACTTGGTTATGCAGAAAGTGACCCTACTGCTGATGTAGAAGGGTTAGATGCAGCTAGAAAAATGGCCATTCTATCAACATTAGGCTTCTCTATGAATATTGATTTAGATGATGTGAAGGTTAACGGGATTACGGAAATCACGGAAGAAGATTTACAATATGCGAAGCAACTCGGCTATTCAATGAAATTAATTGGGATCGCTCACCGAGAAGGCGAAAAAGTAGAAGTGAGTGTACAACCGACGATGTTAGCAGAAACCCATCCACTTGCGGGTGTACAGGATGAATATAACGCCGTATATGTGTATGGTGAGGCAGTGGGTGAAACAATGTTTTATGGTCCAGGAGCGGGAAGCTTACCTACAGCAACAGCTGTTGTTTCAGACTTGGTTGCAGTCATGAAGAATATGAGATTAGGAGTTAATGGAAGAAGTGCGGCAGTTCCACAGTTTGAGAAGAAATTAAAAGACGATAAGGAAATTTTCGCCAAATACTTCCTGCGCTTACATGTAAGTGATGAAGTCGGTGTTTTCGCTAATATCACAAATATCTTCTCGCAAAGAGGTGTGAGTTTCGAGAAGATTCTACAAGTACCTGTCAAAGAGAAAGAACTAGCTGAAATTGTAGTGGTTACACACCAAGCATCGTTAGAAGACTATGAAAATATTATGCTTCATTTAAGAGACTTAGAGGCAGTAAAAGAGATTAAAAGTTCGTATCGTGTAGAAGGAGGAGCCAAACGATGAGATGGGAAGGCTTATTACAATCATATAAAGAATTTTTACCAATAACTGAAAATACTCCGATGCTAACACTAAATGAAGGCAACACTCCTTTAATTCGGTTAGATAACCTTTCAAGAGATTGGGGCATTGATTTATATGTGAAAACAGAAGGAGCAAACCCAACAGGTTCATTTAAAGACCGCGGTATGGTTATGGCTGTAGCTAAAGCGAAAGAAGCTGGAAGTGAAGCAATTATTTGTGCATCTACAGGTAATACTTCAGCAGCGGCAGCAGCCTATGCAGCGAGATCTGGTCTAAGATGTATTGTCGTGATTCCTGAAGGAAAAATCGCTATGGGAAAATTAGCACAGGCAGTCATGTACGGGGCAGAAGTGGTTTCAATTGAAGGGAATTTTGATCAAGCTTTATCAATGGTTAGAAAAATTAGTGAAACAGAAGCTGTTACATTGGTAAACTCTGTAAACCCTTATCGTCTTGAGGGGCAAAAAACAGCAGCATTTGAAATTTGTGATCAGTTAGGTGGGATGGCGCCAGATATTCTCGCCTTACCAGTTGGAAACGCGGGCAATATTAGCGCTTACTGGAAAGGGTTTAAAGAATATCATCAAGCTAAACAAACAGGCCTACCAAAAATGCATGGATTTGAAGCAGAGGGTGCAGCAGCTATTGTTCATAATCGTGTTTTTGAAAACCCTGAAACAGTTGCTACAGCTATCCGTATCGGTAATCCAGCAAGCTGGGATTTAGCTGTGAATGCAGCGAAAGAATCGCAAGGTAAAATTGATGAAGTCAGTGACGAAGAGATTCTTTGTATGTATAGAAAATTAGCTTCATCAGAGGGGATTTTCGCTGAACCGGCATCATGTGCCTCTCTTGCAGGAGTATATAAGCAATTACGTAATGGAGAAATTAAGCATCAAACAAAAGTAGTAGCAGTTTTAACTGGAAATGGATTGAAAGATCCGAATACGGCGATTGATGCGAGTCCCGTTCAACCTGTGAAATTGCCAAATGATGAGCAAGCTGTGGCAGCGCATATAAAGGGAGTTGTCCACGTATGATGGCAGGTGAAATGCTAGTCATTGAAGTACCTGCTAGTACAGCAAATTTAGGGCCAGGCTTTGATTCCATTGGTTTGGCTCTCAATTTGTATTTGCGACTTGAGGTAACAACCCATGATCAATGGGAAGTCATTCCTCTTTCAGAAGGATTGATGACATTTCCAACAGATGAGCGGAATTACATTATTCAAGTGGCTATGCAAACAGCAAAGAAATACAATCAGGAATGCCCACCTTGTCGATTAACGGTGAGCAGTGATATCCCCATTGCTAGAGGGTTAGGTTCAAGTGCGGCAGCGATTGTTGCTGGAATCGAACTTGCTGATACATTATGTGATTTACGATTAACAAAACAACAAAAGCTCGAATGGGCAACTGAAATAGAAGGACATCCCGATAATGTCGGTGCTTCCCTGCTTGGAGGATTGCTAATCGGTAGTCAAACAGATGATGGTGTAGACGCTTTATCACTATACCACCTTCAAGTTGATTTTGTCGTTTGTATCCCAACATCTGAATTATTAACGAAGAAATCGCGCCAAGTATTGCCAACGGAACTTTCTTATAAACAGGCTGTTCACGCAGGGGCAATTGGCAATGTATTTATTGCTTCACTTATTAGTGGGGATTATGAACAAGCGGGTAAAATGATGATGAAAGATCTTTATCATCAACCTTATCGTAAAGAAATTGTACCAGAGCTTGAAGGAGTAGAAAAAGTTGCAATGGCGAATGGAGCACTTGGTGTAGCACTAAGTGGTGCAGGACCGACTATATTATGCTTAGCTCGTGATGGGGAAGGACAAAAACTGGCAACGTTCTTGAGTGCAGGTTTACATGGAATGAAAGTAGTTCCATTGCAAATGGATTTAATCGGTAGTCGTATTTATAAAGAAAATAGTTCAAAAATAAAAAGCGATGTCATGTGACATCGCTTTTTGAAGTAAGAAGGCATTAGAAAACCTGTTCTACTTCCACAACACCAGGAACTTCTTCTAAAAGAGCACGTTCAATACCTGCTTTAAGAGTAATTGTAGAACTTGGGCAACTACCACATGCTCCCAAAAGACGTAATTTTACAATCCCGTCTTCAACATCTACTAATTCACAATCTCCTCCATCACGAAGAAGGAACGGTCTTAATTTATCTAGTACTTCTTGGACTTGACCTGTCATTTCTGCTTGTTCTGCCATTTAAAATCGACTCCTTTCATATCTATATTATAATCAAGATATCCATAAAAATCTATGATAAGGAAACATTTACTTATGTCTGTTATTATACTATATTGTAAAATAGAATGAAGAGTGAAATTATTTTTTTTATTGAAAAAGGGGGAAGCATTTCATGGCTGACCAATTAGAGATTATCGTATATGGAGCAGATGTTCTATGTGCAAGCTGTGTGAATTTACCGTCATCTAAAGAGACATACGAATGGCTTGAAGCGGCACTGGCAAGAAAGTTTGAAAACCAAAAATTTAAAGTATCATATGTCGATATATTCAACCCACCATTAGATGAAGAAAAAAAAGCTTTCGCCTCTCGTGTAATTGAAGAAGATATGTTTTATCCCGTAGTTAAAATCAAAGATCAAATTGTTGGAGAAGGTAATCCTAGGTTGAAAGTGATTTATGCGGAGATGGAGAAATACGGATTTACAGCGGTGTAAATGAAAAAAAGATGCAACCTCTGACCTCAGATAAATGAGATAGAGGTTGCATTTTTTGTTAAAAAAGCATTTATTCATACATAATCGGTGCACCTGGTCCAAGCTCTATACCAAGTAACATCCACACAATCAACATAAGTGTCCATCCGACTAAGAAGAACATTGAATAAGGAATCATTGTTGATACAAGCGTACCAATTCCCATCTTTTTATCATATTTCTGTGCAAAAGCAATAATAATGGCAAAATACGTCATCAACGGAGAAATGATATTTGTTGATGAATCTGCAATTCGATAGGCCATCTGAGTAAGCTCAGGTGAATAACCTAATTGCATCATAATTGGAACAAATACCGGAGCCATCATTGCCCACTTTGCAGAAGCACTGCCGATAAATATGTTAATAAATGCAGCAATAAGAATAAAGACGATAATTAATGGAATGCCTGTGAGGTTAATGTTTTGTAAGAATTCAGCACCATAAACCCCAAGAACTAATCCTATATTAGATTCATTAAAGTAAGCGACAAATTGTCCCGCTGTAAAAGCTAGTACAATAAACATTCCCATTGACGCCATTGTATCAGAGAGTTGATTTGCCACATCTTTATCATTTTTAATCTCTCTAGTAACCATGCCATATACTAAACCTGGAATAAAGAAAAGAATCGCAATGATTGGTACTAAAGAACTCATGAATGGAGAGGAGATAATTGGTTGATCACCAGTACCACGCATTGGAGCACCTTCCGGTAAAACGAGTAATGCTGCTAAAATAACTCCTACTACAATTGAAACACTTGACCAGATTAACCCCTTCTTTTCGATAGCTGTTAACTTTTCAACTTTTTCCCTGTAGTCGCCTTTATATTCCCCAAGTCGTGGTTCAACAATTTTTTCTGTTACCCACGCTCCTATAACTGTCAATAAAAACACAGAAACAATAATGAACCAATAATTCATGGCAATGCTCATACCTTCTGCATAAACAGGATCTATAATTGCAGCACCTGCAATGGTTAGCTCCCCTAATAATGCATCTGTACCTGAAAGTAAAAGGTTTGCACTAAATCCTCCTGATACCCCGGCAAAGGCTGCAGCTAATCCTGCCAATGGATGTCTACCTACTGCTGCAAAAAGAAGTGCACCAAGTGGCGGTAATACAACATATCCTGCATCGGAAGCGACACTTGACATGATTCCTGCGAACACTAATCCTAGTGTAATAAATCGCTTAGGTACTGATAAGACAAACCCACGTAATAAGGCACTAATAAGTCCTGAGCGCTCAGCAATACCTATCCCTAACATCGTCACTAAAACGACACCTAGAGGGGCAAACCCAATAAAGTTATCTGTCATACTAGAAAATATATATTGGATACCTTCTGCACTTAAAAGGTTAGTAATTTCAACCATTTTGCCTTCTTCGCCCGGATGCTCTACCCTAATTCCTAGTTGTGATAGACCAGCAGATAATAGCAAAACAATTAATGACAATATTGCGAATAAAGTGACGGGATGAGGCAATTTGTTACCAATTGTTTCAACACTATCTAATGAACGCTGCAAGTAACCTTTTCTCTTTTTCTTCATTTATATTTTCTCCCTTCTTTCTATTTAGGAAATATTTTGAATATAACCTAACTATTTTGTAAGCGCTTCTTTGCCATTATAAAGGGCAAGTCTCTATAAGAAAATAGAAAGTGAAAAAGTAAGAAAACTGTTATTTTTGTAAAAATTCATATCATTATAAAGGAATTTGGTTTTTATGTAAAAAAACAACCATTTTATAGCAAGAGAATACTGTGGTGATACTTAATTTTGTCCTGAAGAGAATACGTATTGATAAAAGGATATTTTATGAAATGCCCTTTATTAGTTGAAACTTTTGAAAGCTAAATGAGTCTAATTTTTAAAAGTGATAGAAAAAAAGTAAAAAAGGAGAAACGGAATGAAAGGTTTTATTGTCATGTTTTTGTTGCTTATGGGATTGAATTATTTCGTTTATATGCATTTGTCCTCCGCTTCTTCTGAATATGGAAAAAGATCACAAATAGGGTATCTTCTATTAGATAAGCATATGTTAATTGGTGATAAAGATTTTCAACAGGCAGACCTTCATCTTGATGTAAATCGTTTAAAAGAAAAGTACGACACTATCTACTATCTATCATATAATGCATCTCAGCTTCCAGAGGGTATAAAGAACGGCGATAAAGTGAAAGTAAGCTATAGTAAGATATCTCAAACAAAAATTCCTCAAATCGCTGTAAAAGCTATGGAACTGTATACATCATCTTGTGAAAAAAAGAGTGTACTGGTAGGACATATTTATATAGAAGAAAAAATCTTAATAGAAGATGGCAATCTCCATGCCAAAGACATCCATTTAGATATGGATGAATTACAAGCAAAATACCAAATTGTATTATTACATATAGAGTCACCACTTCTTCTAGAGGGGATTGTTAGTGGTGATCAAGTAGCTATCGGATATAGTCGCATGCTTGAATCTTATCCACCAAAAGCATTGGTCACCTGTATAGAAAAATTGAATTAAGTACTTTTGTTTCATAAGTGAAATAATGGTAATACCCGAGGGTGTTTTATAGTTATGATAGTCGTTTGTTCAAGCGAAGTATAACCATCATAGTTTAAATTTTGGTTCAATTCTATATATCCTTCTGGAGACCAAAAACCTCCATTATTTCTGAAGTACCAATTATTACTTTCTGTAAAAACATTGTATTTATGCTCAGTAAAGACCTAAAAAGAAACTTCCGCCTTTCTTTAAAACTTCTAAAAATATGTTGTAATAATTTTTTTCGGTCAATAGGTGCAAGAGCGCCATAATCACAGTATATATAAGTGTCGCAAAGTCATATTGATTTTCGTCAGTTATATTTAAGTAATTTTCATTACGATCATATATTAATTCCTTCTCTAATTTTAAACACAAAAAACCGTAGAGATTTTACTCTACGGTCTAAAAAGAAGAATCCATCCGGAGAGCAAAATATCAATTTCGAGCATAACAAATAAGCATTTATTCATACCTATTTATTTTGCTTCAAATTGATTGTTTCACCTTTCTCCAGTCATAATAAAGTTCACGAAAATTAAACTTCTTCTATGCCGAACCTCTTCACCTAACCTTCTTGTGTTTTCATAAATAAAATTAACTACTATATTTTTAATTTCAATTATTAATATTAAGATGTGTATCACAACTACTGTGTATTATAAAATAAACGAATCGCTTTAATGCTTAAACCTTTAAAGCTAGTGGCAAGGGGGGTGAAAAAAATGTATTCCGAACCCCTGTTTAACTATTTCCCTCCTTATCGGAGCAGAAAACTTTCATTTGTAATCCAAATCAATGATTCTATAAAAGGCGAGTAAGTGGGAATGTTCGTTGTTGACTTACTCCTGTGGAAACCCTATCCAACCCTTTGTATAATAATTGCTGAACGATTTATGGCTTGATTGTCTACCCCTGTTCCAGCTAGCAAATTGATAGTTGCACTAAAGTTTCTAATGGTTACTATTCCTCCAGCAGGGATAGAAACGATTGTAAAACCGTTAAATTGACTTCTATCAGTATCTGGGAAAGTGACATATTCTTCACCAAAGAAGGAAAGGGGTTGGGCAGCACCGTTAATGGTTACTGCAAACGCAGAATTAATTGTGCCTCCCCCTGTTTCAGAACGTAATGATAAGGCATAGTCAATACGATAAACACCAGATACATTTACTACTATATTTGATGATACTGGTGTGAATGTGAAACCAGAAGTTGACGCTGGACTAGATAGATCGAAAATCACATCTTCATTTGTAGCAACTACTTGGTTTCCTCCAATTCCTGCAGCATTAAAGTACTGCGGTACAAAGGCTTCACCAGTTGGACCTGTTACTCCCGTTATTCCAGTTAACCCAGTAACCCCCGTTAAACCAATAGGCCCAGTCACACCGGTGGGACCGGTAACCCCTGTCAAACCAATAGGTCCAGTTATACCGGTGGGTCCGGTAACCCCTGTCAAACCAATGGGTCCAGTTATACCGGTGGGTCCGGTAACCCCTGTCAAACCAATGGGTCCAGTTATACCGGTGGGACCGGTAACCCCTGTCAAACCAATGGGTCCAGTTATACCGGTGGGACCGGTAACCCCTGTCAAACCAATGGGTCCAGTTACACCGGTGGGGCCAGTAGCTCCTGTCAAACCAATAGGTCCAGTTATACCGGTGGGACCGGTAACCCCTGTCAAACCAATGGGTCCAGTTATACCGGTGGGACCGGTAACCCCTGTCAAACCAATGGGTCCAGTTATACCGGTGGGACCGGTAACCCCTGTCAAACCAATGGGTCCAGTTACACCGGTGGGGCCAGTAGCTCCTGTCAAACCAATAGGTCCAGTTATACCGGTGGGACCGGTAACCCCTGTCAAACCAATGGGTCCAGTTATACCGGTGGGACCGGTAACCCCTGTCAAACCAATGGGTCCAGTTACACCGGTGGGACCAGTAACTCCTGTCAAACCAATAGGTCCAGTTACACCGGTGGGACCAGTAACTCCTGTCAAACCAATAGGTCCAGTTATACCGGTGGGACCGGTAACCCCTGTCAAACCAATGGGTCCAGTTACACCGGTGGGACCAGTAACTCCTGTTAAACCAATGGGTCCAGTATCTCCTCTAATATAATAAGGTTTACACTTATATATATTGCATTCATTACAATTTTCATGTGAATGATAGTTAAATCCTAACAGCATTATCTTCCCCCCTTTTTTTGCTTTTACATATTATTATTAAAATTAAGAGGAAAGAGATTGTATTTATACCTATTACTTACTAAACATATAGAGAAACTTGACTAATCATGTCCAATCTGATTCTTCTCATATTCCCTTTTCTCATCTTATCAAGGCAATCTAATTAAATGGTTTATACAATTGCCACGACTAAATTTCGCTCAACAAAAGCGCTCTATAATGGAGTAGTTGAGGATCTATAATTATCTGATATAGTTGAATTAGGATTGGGTCAAACATTTTTTTTAACTCTGTACCAATACTTGTAAATTTCCGAATAACCAATTTTAGAATAAAGCCTTAATGCAGGTTTATTATTCAAAAGAACAGCTAGGTAACTGTATTTAGCTCCATTTTCTTTCCCCCATTTTAGTAAATTCAATATCAACTGTTCGCCAAACCCTTGATTCCTAAATTTAATGTCAGTGACAATATCATAAAGTCCTATGTAGTCCCTTTCTATAACCCCAAGACCACAGGCAATCACATCTGCTTTATAATATAGTGATATAAAGCACTTTTGAGTTGTAATATTGGACAACATTTGTACCATCGTATCCTTGTTTTTTTCTTCAACATTATTCAGTCTACAAAAATTATCTAGCCACTCAATATTAATATTTCTATCTAGTTTTACAGAATGGTAGGTTGGTTCTATGATGCCATTTAGCGCCATGGTTTGAACACTTGTACAATCAATTAAAGAATAGGCTTTTTCCTCCAAAATCTCATCTAAATTTTCTGGTTTAACAAAAGGCGTAATTTTAAATGTAGTACTTAGTTCATTATTAGAGTAGTTTTTCTCGCATTCTCTAATTTTTTGATTTAAATCATAAGTTGAATAATGGATAGGATTAATTGAATTAGCACGTTTCGTATAACCATTTGAAAATCGTAGTACCCACCCATCGTAAAGTAACGTAGATAATGGCTGCCAATTGTTCAAAGATAGTTCTTCAATAATTTTACAATTCATTTTTCCCTCCAGATAACTTTTGAATAATAATACATTATTTTGAATTAATATTCAATGATTAAAAACAATCCTTTTTGGGAGGAAAAGAGCAACAGAAGAGGAATTAGAAGAATAGGTACAACAATGCATTACGGATTATGCTTGCTGTTTCACCAGAAGCAATTCCAGTTGGGAGCCACTGAGTATCTTGGAGATGAATCACCTAAGGTATTGGCCTAGGCATTAAACCCGTTAGTTGATTTGATAGTTGCGAGTTTTCCTCTTTCATCCGTTGTTGTTGTTGGTTCATGTTTTTTCATGTTAGAGAAAAGTGATAGAGCATGGACTGGAATTCAGTATGGAGCACTTGGATATGGATTATCAGATTATGCCAATGTTGTTGAAAGTTTTGAAGGCAATTGAAAGAGCAATATAAAAACCCAACAAAAAAAGTACAATTTCTAAAAGAAATTGTACTTCCTGTATTTAAAGGATTGAAAAACCCTCTTAAATCAATAAATTATAAAACTGTAGATAACCAAGAGTTTTATTAACCGTTATGATATTTATACATCCAAAGAATGCCTGATTTAATAAGGCGTGCTACTCGTCCTGTAATTGGACGTTCGGCAACTAAACCAAAGCCGTGTTTTTTACCTAAAGAACCCATGATTCCTTTTAGTTTTATTACTGGAAGGGTTTCGGGTAGTTCTTCATTTTTCCAACGTTTTAAAAGGACTTGTACAATTTGTTCTGCTTGTCCTTCAGCTAGTTGCGCACTTGGTGCGTGAGGAAGGCTTGCGCAGTCACCTACTACATATACATGCTCGTCATCAGGGATATTGTGATACTTGGTTAATACGACTCTACCCTGTTTGTCTTTTTCAACATCCATCGCACGTACAACATGTGTCGGCTGAATACCTGCAGTCCATACAACGACATCACTTTCAATCCGCTCATCATGGTTGTATAGAGCGCCTTCTTCGACTTTAGTGATATTAGAGTTGTTAATGACTTGTACGCTTCGAGAGTTAAACCAGTTTTGTACATATTTACTTAGTCTCTCTGGGAAGGCAGATAAGATGCGATTCCCCCGATCAAACAACTTGACCGTTAAATCAGGTCTGCTTTCATTTAGTTCAGATGCTAACTCGATACCACTGAGACCAGCACCAACAATCGAAACAATGGCACCTGCTGGCAAATTATTCAACGTTTCATATGTTTTTCGTGACTTGGCAATAGATTGAATACTGTGAGTATATACATCTGCCCCAGGAACATTATGGTATTTATCTTCACAACCAAGTCCAACAATTAGATCGTCATATGAAATTGGTTGTTGATCGTTTAAATGAACCATCTTTTCTTTTGTGTCAATTTTTGTAATATCTCCATATTGAATGTTCAAGCGAGGGTGTTCTGGAAAAGCAACACGTACATGTTGATCGGAAATCGTTCCAGCGGCAAGTGCATAGTATTCTGTTTTTAAACAATGATAAGGTACCCGGTCGACGAGAGTAATCGAAACATCATCCGGCAGTTGATTCGGTAAAAGGCGAGCAAGCACTCGCATTCCTCCGTATCCTCCCCCTAGAATAACAAGATTTTTCATTTGCTGATATCCCCTTTATTTTGTCCGTTCTCATACAAGAAGATAATCTGATACAATGGAAAAAACACAAGTGTCCAAATTATCTTAAAAAAATAAATATAACCATCCATATTGCATAATCCCATAAAAAGTATAACGAAATTATCTCTAAATCACAACAGAAAACAAAAGGAAACTTATGTAGAAAGGACGGAGTGAAAATATTCTGATATTTATAGTTTCTTGTAAAGAAGAAAAGGAAGCGAATAAGGAGTTAATATTATGAGGAAGATTGTTGTAGAATTTTGTATAACAAATATGGCCAATGGTTCTCACCATGCCTTTACAAAGTTAAAAAAAGATTATGATTTAGATGTCATTGAATATGGCTGTTTAGGATATTGTGGGAAGTGCCGGCATTTATTATTCGCTTTAGTTGACAATGACATCATTCATGGGGAAAATGCGGAGGAATTGGTTTATAACATTTATCAACATTTAGATGAAGAATAATGTTCCTTTACTCTTTTGTTGCCATATAATAAGGTATAGTTACGTTAATGAAGGCAGTAAGTTTGTGAAACACTGTAAAGAAGTATATACTAAGCCTATAATATAAACTTGGAGGGATTATGATGAATCAAATTGTTGAGATTACAGAAGCGGCAGCCCTTCACATTAAAGAAATGATGAAACAAAATGAAGAAGAGAACGCCAAGCTACGTGTAGCTGTAAAGGGCGGTGGCTGTAGCGGATTATCTTACGGAATGGGCTTTGCTCAAGAAGTAGAAGAAGACGACATTCCTTTTGAATTACATGGCCTTGAAATCGTTGTAAGTAAAGAAGATGCACCGATTCTACAAGGGACAAAAATAGACTATAAAGAATCCATGATGGGTGGCGGTTTCACTATCGACAACCCAAATGCGATTGCCAATTGCGGCTGTGGATCTTCTTTTAGAACCGCAACAAAGGTTGGTACGCCAGAAGAGTGCTAGGCGGTATATCAACGTTTTGAGTCGATTTTGATGCCGGGATATTATCTCGATAATCTAAACGATAACTGATGCGCAGGGTTGCCGATTGCATTAGTAAATCGGCGCCATATGCATTAGTTGACGACGTGGAAACAGCCCTTAAATGGGCGATTTAGGATTAATAATAACGACCTTTCTTAGCGATGAAAAAAAATCGTTAGGGGAGGTCGTTTTTTGTTTTGACGTTAAAGAAACGAAATCGCATTAATAAACTTTCGTACGCTACGAAGAATTTTCCGCAATTAACTTTCGAACAAGCAATCGATATAGTTGTTTCCGGCAAACGTGCGGAAGGTGTGCGCGATAGGACAGTTCGCGATTATGTGAAAATGTGGGGATATTTTACCGATTGGTTATTCGCATCATACGAAGTGAACACGGTGGACGAACTGGACGCGGATGTATTTCGCAACTACATAAATTACATGAAATACGATAAGCGACGATATGACGGCCATAAATACATCGATTCTGATAGGCAGGGGATCGGATTGTCAGACACCACGATTAACATCAATCTCCGGACCTTACGCGCCATATTTAATCATTTACAACGCGAAGAACTACTCGAAGTTAATCCGATGGAAAGAATCAAGCTTATACGGCAAGATATCGACTTGACGAACTGTTTGACAGACGAGGAAGTGAAGGAAATACTGCGACAACCTAATATGCGCGACTATGTAGGCTATAGAGACGCCGTGGCGATAAATTTGCTATTAGATTCGGGATTACGCGCAAATGAATTGATCGGCCTAAGAGCTGGCGATATCGACTTTAAAACGCGATTCATTACGCTGACAGGCGATAGAAATAAGAATCGTAAACCGCGCCTAGTACCAATATCAACGCACGTCGTCAAAATGTTGCTACAGCTAATAAACGAGAACACAGCGCACTTCAAGACTGATCGTGTATTCCTATCGTGCTATGGCGAGCCTTTAGGTCAGAATCAGTTTAATAAACGGCTGAAATATTACGCAGAGAAAGCCGGCATTAAAGATAAAAAAGTAACGGCACACGTCTACCGTCATACCTGGGCGAAAAATATGATACTTAACGGTTGTGATGCCTTTACATTACAAAAAATTGGTGGCTGGTCAGATATCCGTACAATGCGTCGCTATATACAGATGGATACAGAGGAAATGCGTCGTAGTCACGATGATTATTCGCCAATCAATCGCTTAAAAAGAAGAATTTAAACAAAAAAAAATAGCGCAGGTTGCGACAACAACCTAACGCCCTGAATTACAATATTTAATATAAGTATAATCGAAAAAAGCGTTCACGTCAACGCTTATTCAGTCATGGGCTTGCGCAGAAGGGAAACCAGATGCACTATCTATCGAACTATCAAACGTTCCAATCGAAGCAGCAACTAAACGAAGCCGTTGCGGACCATTTGTCTGCGCATCATTATGAACTATCCGAAACAGTTCGCGAGGTATTGAACACAATCGCTCGATATGCCGTCAAGTTTGCTGGCGCTGCACATCTTAAAGCCGCAACCTTGGCGGAACTTATCGGAAAGAGCGAGAAGACTATTAGGCGTGCTATCAACCGCCTGCAAGACCTCCGAATCATTCGCAAAGTTGTTACGAATCGAAAAGTAACAGGCGGACAAGGTGCGAATATCATTCAAATTTTGCCGGCTATAGCCGACAGTTCTCTTCGCGATGACCAGGCGGAAGTGTCCAGGCGTCATGATGCCGTCGAGCCAGTCGTATCAAGCGGTGAGCCTAGCGAAAACGAGAAAGAACCTTATCCTTTTCTAAAACAAAATACTGTTATAAATAATACGTATAAGGCGTTCAAGCAATCCGTTAACTATTTCGTCAATGATTCGCAATTAACAAATAAGCTGTACGGCATATTCCTTGCGCAAACGTCATACATAAAGCATTGCTATGAATCTAGCGAACTACTAGACTGCGGCATCGAAGCCGTCATGACTACGTTTAAGGCGACTAAGCGTAAGCCTATTCGCAACATGGCTGGATATTATCACGGCGTGCTTGACCGTGTGCTTGATCGCTTAATGACCGAAGTGTTCCGATAACTTCCGAGAATATAGGATATCGCTAGGGTTTATTGTGTATTTTATCAGCCGCAGCCTCCTGCCGGACGAGGGGTCTGAAAACATCAGGGTTGAGCTACGCAGGACTATCCGTTTATGCATCTTTCTATACATCGCCGAGGGAACGGAAGCAACGTAGGAATGCGGGTTCACGGAATGCATAAACGTCATGCATGTACGTAGGTGTGACGGAGGACGGATGAACGTTGATGTGACGGCATTTGTGCGATGTAATGTAAGTAACATAATGCGTTTGTGTTACATAATATATGCGCTTTGTTGAATATTATATGCAACGCGTTTGATGGGCGGGGGTACTCGGTGAATCAGCGCTCCCACCATGCATATTAACCTTATACGATTCAAATTTTAACCTCGGGGGTAAAAAATGCGCTAGAAAATTTTTGAATTTCGAGGGTTGATTTATGCAATGCGACCGTTATATAATTTACGTAACAAAACGAGAATAATCGGAGGTGTGTTACGTATGAACACGGTCGAACCAATCCGCAGCAAGGCGGACATCGCACGCATGAAAAAAGCGCTAGGCAATCCACGCGATAAGCTACTATTTATCTTCGGCATTAATTCAGCGCTGCGCATATCGGACATTCTTGCGCTAACGGTAGGCGATGTGCGCGGCAAGGATACGCTTGCAATCAAGGAGACCAAGACGCGCAAGTCTAAGCGATTCAAATTAAACCCCGCGATACAGAAGGCTATACGTGAGCTAGTGCCGGATGATGCAGACGACAATGCGCCCCTATTTCCTTCGCGCAGGGGAACAAAAGCGATTAGTCGCGTTCAGGCTTGGCGGATTCTTAATGACGCGGCCAAACGAGTAGGTCTAGATATTGAAATAGGTACACATACGCTACGCAAAACAATGGCGTATCACGCTTATAAATCAGGCGTAGATATTTCGTTACTGATGAACGTGCTGAATCATAGTAGCCAGCGCGAGACGTTGCGTTATATCGGAGTTACGCAGGAGCAAGTTAATGGTGTGTTCGAGTCGATTAATTTGTAATGGCGCTTCCTGCTACCCGACATCGCTTTTACGCTTTTAATTGCGTAAAATTTTTAACGAGACTTACTCTCCCAAGGGTTTCAGCGTTTATTCCTTAAAAGAAAATAAGGGAGTTTTTAACCCCTGCGCCTTCATTCGGGTAAAAGACACCCCTCACTCGGCGCCAATATTCTTTCTAATTATTACCTTTCGCGAAAATAATATGCACTAGTAATCTCGGCAGACTGAAAGGATGCAAGGTTTTATCACTTACTATCGCGCTTCCGTTCGCCATACCTTTTACTATACCAATTAAAATTCCTACGCAGAATTACGAAAAGAATAGGCGAAATGTTGGCTCATCTAGGCGCAACCAATGCGCTGACTCTTCCGTTTAGGCGGAACTGTATTATATACAAAAGGTGCGCGACAACTAAAAAAAGCTTCCGATTTATTTCGGAGGCTCTTTTTCATTCTTCTCTTTTAAATACTCTCTTTGTTCCTTAACGGTGCTCATATTCCAAACTTCACTCTCTAGCTGCAACGTCATTAACTCTCTAATATCATCAATTTTCAATGCGGTGGCTATCCTACCTATATGATCGAGATTTAAGCGATCAACAAATCCTCGAGTAATCTGTGAAATAGCTGCCGGTCTTATTCCTGTTAATTCTGCTAATTCTTTTTGAGTCATTCCGCGTTCCTTTAACACTACATCTAATCGTAGCTCAACGACTAATCTTTCATATTGCTCATCTTCTATGTTCATCAACTTATCACCTCTAAGACGTATTATACACGAAATTACGAAAAAGCGGAATTATTTTCATAATATGTATTGACGTAATTACGCATACACGTTATTATGTGTTTAAGATATAAATAAGGAGGCGTCAAAATGGGAATTTTATTTGCAACGGTTTGGTTTGCATGGGCTGGAGTTATCTCTGCGGCATTCATAGGATGGGTGGTGAGCGATCATGATTAAGCGAGAGGTAACGTTCATTGATCCACTTAGTGAACCAGTAATCCAAAATGTTGCCGTCATCAGCGAAAGAGTCATTGCGGAGAATGAAGGAGCAGGGTCCGTTAGCTTTACCGTAGCAAAAGAAGATATAGCGCAAGAGGTAGACGTCGAACGTGCTCAGGTCTTTGACTGTTACTTTGGACGCGATCTGACCGACAATGAGCTAGAATGGTTGTCGACTGCGAGCTTTATAGAGGTTGTGGAACGCTATGCGTTAACAATAGGAGGGGACGCCTAATGATTAGAAGAGAAAATATAAAGTTTATTGCCACGCACGACGAGGGCTTCGGCGAACCAATCATAGAAGATACGGTTATTTTTGCGGATGAGATCGTCGCAGAATACAAAGGGTATGACGCGCTCACTTTCCGTGCGAAAAGGGCGTACTGTTCGATTCAGGCAAAGTGATATCGATTGATGACATTGGCGGTATCAGTCTATGAGTTGGCGTACATGAAAAGCGACAATTTGGCGGTTGTCGAAGAAGATGCAGCGATAAACTATGATTGCGATTTACTGATTAATCTAATTTTAGGAGGAAAATGAAAATGAAAAAGGTAACGGTGCAGTATTTATTTGGCGGAGAAAATAGCGAGATAGATAACGAAGAAGGTATATTGTTTCCAAACGGAAAAGTCTTCGTGGCAGGTAACGGTGAGCTGGGATTATACAACGCAATGGAAACGGAAAATCAAGACGTTGTGACAGTGGATTTGGATAATGATACAGAAGAGTTTATGCGCGAGAATCCAGCAGTCCTAATCGACTTATTGTCTGCAGTTTAAATTTGCGAAAAGGTGATCCGTGATGTCGGTGCATCGATGGCAAGGGTGCATCGGCAAGCGGCTTGAATGACACGCGACCCGGAATGGGGTTTATTATAGCGGCAACTATAATATATTGTGTGCTGGGTCGTCACAAGTTGTCGGCCTATTTTCGAGTTTATGATAGATTTTCAAAACGGACTCCGGAGTCCACTTTACCGCTATCGCTTACAGTATTAGAGGTACTGATCCCATTTGATAGGTTCGAGAACCACGGTTCCCCGTTACCTGGTACAATATCCGCATTGCGTCTGTTGACAGTATACTCAAACGAAGAACTCGAAAAACCACGAGAAATGCCCATAATGAGCATTTAAAATCGCAATCGGCATAATGCCGAATTAAAAATCGCAATCTGATATTGCCGAGGATGATATTCCATCGCGCATCATAAATTCGAAGCTCGGATTGCCTGAGTTAAGTCGAAATCAAAAAGCAGCATTGGTCATTCTCCTCCATTACGAAGAAGAGAGGAGGAAAGCGAGGGAACGTCAGCGTGAGGCAGGAGAGATATACGGAAGAGGGCAGGAAAAGCTATCTCCAGATTTGGAGGGAGCTAAAGTAAGCGGGGAGGTTGCTGATATATTAAAGAAAAAGTCAGGCGTTAGTAAAACGAATATCTATTATTTACTAGCCGTTTACAAATCGCGCCTTGACTTATTCCAACTCGTAAAAGACGGAAAGTATTCCATTAATAAGGCGTACACGCAGATGAAGGCGGACGAAGCTCCGGAAGTAGTTGAGGAAGTTCCAGTCGAAATACTCGACGTTGACGAATGGCAAGCGGAATATCTCCTTATTGCGGAAAATGTAGAGCGACGAGGTCAAGCCGAATCCGATCCGATTAAAAAGGCGAGGATAGCGCAGTTCTTGAAGGAGTATTGGGGCGTTAAAAATGGGGTTAATCAACATAGCAGGGTTGGACATAATGGGCAACCCTCAAAAACAACGGCAGACATCGCAGAGACAATCGGAGAGTCTGAAAAGTCAACGCGCAGAATCCTCAAACTCAACGACCTTATTCCCGAAATCCAAGCGCTCGTCTCATCCGGCAAACTCGGAACTACAGCGGCAGAACAATACGCCTACATTTCGCCGGAGAATCTACACAACGCGATATATAACTTACGCAAATAAGGAGGTAATTGAGATGAACGAAATTAAAGGCGGTGGTGCTTCGGTAGAGTTATCGACTGACTTGAATGTCATCACAGCAGAAATCAACGCATATCAGCGGGTGGCGGGTGAGGCGGTATTCGAGATTGGGTACAGACTTAAACACGTTAAGGAGAAGGACTTAGCGCACGGTGAGTGGTCGGAGTGGTTAGAAAAGATGAATATGACACAAGGACATGCTCGAAGATTTATACGAGTGTACGATCGTTTTGCTAAACATGCACCGGTGCATGAATTACCTCCTTCGTTATCTGTTCTATATTTGCTAATTCCTTTCGACGATGAAGAACTCGAAAAGCCTCGTGAAATGCCGAATGGTTCAACTAAAAAACTAACGGAAATGTCTCGTAGGGAAATCGAGGAATTTAAAGCACGGGAAAAGAAAGCGTTACTTGTCGCAGAAGAGGCGGAGAATCAGCGTGCGTTTTGTCAACATGTAGTATTTTTCTTTTGATTTTCAACTATATATAGATGTTTTGCGCATAAAAAAAGACCGCACGATCTGCCG
This sequence comes from Cytobacillus sp. FSL M8-0252, assembly GCF_038007345.1. Classification (NCBI taxonomy): domain Bacteria; kingdom Bacillati; phylum Bacillota; class Bacilli; order Caryophanales; family Bacillaceae; genus Cytobacillus; species Cytobacillus sp. FSL M8-0252. The sequence continues at coordinate 3,896,148 of NZ_JBBOWZ010000001.1, read as the reverse complement.
CCAAAAAAAATAAAAAAAATATCAAAAAACTATTGAAAGTTTAATAGAAATAACCGATAATAAAGAAAGGAGTGTACCTATAAATATGCGAAATTATCCTATTTTTATTTCTTGATATTAGTATATTACCTATCGTTTATTATGTCAAGCGTATTTATAAAAAAATATTTTATCCACTTTGCGGAGGTTATCCGTTATTTCTTAGTAAGTAAGGGCGCGCTGAGTAGAAAGTTATCGCGTCATACTAACTAAGGGTGGAATTTTTTGAGCAGAACCAAAACCTCGCGCCTATAGTAAATGAGGGTTATTTTAAGTGTAGTAAAAAGATGTATAAGTAGGGAATAGTTTCTGGTGCGTCGCTCCCCCATTGCGGCGTACTAGGTTTTTATTTAAATGGGAGTTAAGAAAATTAACATGCGGGAGTGGTTTATGTGGACGCGATACTATTGAAATTCATCCGACAATCAAAGGGCATATCTCAAGCTGAACTAGCACGCATTACTGGTGTCAGTGCTGCGCTAATATGCCAGATAGAGAAAAACAAAAAGAATATAAGCGATAAGGTAAGGCGATCAGTTAACGACTATTTCGGCGCAGAGTATATAAGAACATGCCGAATTTTTATCGAACAAAACAAAAATGGGGGGATTTAAATGAGCGACAATTATCCGTTTGAAATTGCGAATGATTTTACGAAAAGTCCAAACTGTTTACGTAAGTTGTACTCGTATTACCCTGAGTTTACCGGTAACACGATCGTTGTTTATGAAATACTGTTGGCACGCTACAATTCGCAAATGGGCTATGCGTGGCCGACGATATGGCAAATCGCTCTCGAATCCGCGCAGAGTGAGTCAGGCGTAAAAAGACAGCTGCGCATATTAAAAAAAGTCGGTCTGCTTGTCGTTAGAAAGTCGGAAGTTGCGCGAAATAATACTTACGTGCCTCTCGCGCCCATAAGTGATGAGCAGGAATTTTGGCGAAAGTTTCCGGAAGCGAAAGCAGCCTACGATAAGCACCGGGATACGTTAAAAAAGAGTGAAAAATTGAGCAAAGGAAGGTGGGCAGCAAAGAAAGAATGACGCTATTATTGCTCATACAGCTAAAAATTAGACGTATATACAGTCAAAAATTAGACGTATATACAGTCAAAAATTAGACGTATATACAGTTAATTATTAGACGTTATTAAGATTTACTTATTAAGATTTACCGATAAAGATATACATTACGCCACATATTCGCTAACGCTCATATGTAACGTCGAGGGTTATATAATTAATTACTTTTCGCGAAAGGTATTAGAGACTAATAGATAAGAGATACAAGACTACAGCTAAAAATTAGACGTATAAAATGGGGGCATTTTAAAATGGGGAGAAAACCAATTAATCCAGGGAGTGGCGCGATTGAATTTGCTTTGCAATATGTAGATGGACTGTCTGAGGATTTGGCGCGACCGATTATCGATAAGTTAGTCGCAGGGAACTTGCATGATAGCGATGATAAACGTATAAAGAAATGCGATTGGTGCGGTTACTATTTTCGCGATAAGACAAAGCCTAATACGGCTAAGGTTTGCTGCCGTCAATGTAAATATAGCAAAAGTAACGCAGCCAAGGCAAAGAAGAAAGCTGACGAAGCTTTGCTCAATCCGACTAAAAAAGTTAACACATATACCTATTATGCGGATCATTTAGAGTATCCTTATTACGCAAATGAAAAATACATGCTCAGCCGCGCAGCCAGACACGAGGTACAAATGGCTCCTGCTAGTTTAGAAGTTATTCATCAGCTCATGTCGCGCAATTACAAAACAAAGTCGAAAAACACGCCGACTGATGGAAGTGATAAGTTCGAGGTCAGAGGTTTGAGACACGGACACTCATACGAAGAAGTTGTTATATCAAAGCTTGAGCCGGGCTACTTTGAAGAATTATACGGCGAGAGACACTTGGCGATGGAAAGATGGCGGGCGCAACAATTTAAGTGTAGTAAAAAAGTGCATAGTTAGGGAAAAGGTGCGGTTAGCCCTGATATTTTTTAGGGCAAAAAGTAAAGAAAAGGAGGATAAAGGTTATGAATGCAGAGAAGTTCAGAGCTCTACGGTTTTATTTAGGTATGACGCAACAGGAGTTTGCTAATTTAATAGGTGTATCTTCGGCCACTGTCGGAAGGGTTGAGACGGGAAGCTTGGATATTACACCGCGAGTCAAAGCTAAACTTGCGCATATTAACATCGACGATGGTTTTATTGATTTTTATGAAAGAATGCAAAGTATCTCCTAATATAACAATACATCAAAACAGGGAGGGTGTCAAGATGTGGAATCAAACGAACTTTGGAAGTTAGAAACGGGTTGGCTCGCAGGCTACACGCAAGATCGAGATTTAATCCGCCGTATTAAACGCTACAAGAAGGACTGGACGATCATGGCCGACTACTTTCGCGCTGGCAGGCTTGAAGCGGTTCAATTTCGCATTCCAATCGAGCAAAGGCGTGCAGCAGAGCGAATGTTTAACGTGACATATAATGAAGATAATCAAGCCGTTTGAGGCGTCTAAGGCGAATACCCTAGGCGTACTATTCAAACGTTTTTTTCGTGGCTAGAATCGGCTGTTTGGCTCGAAAATCTGTCAATTACACGTAGTTCCGAGGAGGGTTTGGATGGCATTTACTTATGAGATTATTCGCGGTAAAGATACACGAAAACCGCAACTTGCAAGAGTAACATTTGACGACGGATGCAGCGTTGACTATTTATTCGGCCATTATTTGAGCGAGCGTAAGATTTCCAAAATGTTGCCTCGCCTAGTAATGGATGCGAAGGCTTCTCGCAGAAAGGCGGTGGGCTAATGAAGCGCAGGGTATTTGAGGTGAATATACAGCGAACAGAAAACGCGTCAGCGATAGGCATTATTGAATGGAGCGATGATAGCAAGCAGTTATTTATCGCTAGTCTATTCTATGACAAAAAACTCAGTCGTTCGGAGATATTTGACGCTTGGAATATTGCGGTTATCAACGAACTAGACTCCGGTGAGCATACGCTGGTTAGAACGAATGATATCAGCGCTAGGAGTAGGCGAAGGCTCAAGTATCCGCGTAATCTAATGAAGTTTGTTGCAAAAGGGCATTTGATGCCGGCGAAAGAGTTGGCGTGCGATGCGTTAATAAGGAAAACGAATATAAAGGAGAGATTTTAATGATTAAAGCGGAGGAATTTAAAGAGACGCTAGAAGCAGTAGCACACGCGAAGAAAGAGGTATATGTAGAAACGCTAAAAAACGAACTAACTAGTGCAATGATTGACGCAGATATTATCGATTTGTTCGCTAATGTCGCGAATCATGACGCGGACGCGATCGGCGAACTAGCGAAAAGATTAAAGGAGGATGCGTAATGGAAAAACAACAACTTTATTTGCTCAGCGCAGATGGCGGCAACGCAGCCGGTAATATCTACGAATATAGCGATCAAGATGCGAAGATTTTACTCGAAAAAGGGAAAGCCGTTAAAGTAGACTTTTCGAAGTTGAAGTCCTATGAAACGGAAATAAATAGTCTAATGAAGCGCTATAAAGAGCAATGCGATGCATTGAAGGGGAATCCGCGTTATGCAGATAACGAGTCTGAGCGCGAGTTTCAATTGAAGGAGTTAAGACGAAAGTTAGACGAGGAAGTTGCGACGCAACGGGAGGACTACGCGGTCGAGTTAGAAGCTACTTATCGCGAAGCAGCAACGAAAGCATTTTCGTTTGAGACAAGCGAGGAGGGCGTGAAGTTTGCCGAAGCAGTATCGTTGCAGCTCGACCTTGGCATCGGTCAGGATGTTGCGGAAATGTTGAAAGTGGCTATCGCAAGCGCTACTGATGCTGAAAAGGTTGGCTTGTTGACGCAGTGGTCTAAGTTATCGCAGAAGCTCGAAGAAAACGGCGTTAATAGCATAACAATTCAAGATATTGAGGCCGACTTAAAAAAATCTACTGGACTAGACGAAGCCGCATTGCAATTTAAGATTCTTGGAGCGATTAAAGAAACGCAGAATCCGGCAACCGCATACACAAATATGATTGCTGTTGAGAAAGTAAGGGGGGCGATAAAATGAGCGATTTCGAACGGAAAGTAGCAGAGCGGATGAAGCGCAATGAGCAATCGCCAGGCGTTGATCCGAGCCCATCTAATCCGGCAAGAAGCAAGCCGCGTCCAGTAGATAACGAGCAGAAGGGCAGAAGCTTATACCAACGATTAAAACAAGCGGGGAAAATACGGAATAAATAGGGCGCCTAATTTGGGCGCTTCTTCTAATTTTTAGGAGGGATTAAATGATTTATTTTATGTATAGTCGCGCAACAAAAGGCGGAGGCGCACTCGTGAAAACAACTAAAAGTGGGGGAGGCACAACGGCTACAAGTTCAGCAGGCGGTGGCGTAAGCACATCAACCGCAAGTGGGGGCGGTAGTTCTCAAACGTCTAGTGCTGGCGGAGGCACGAAGTCGACAACAAGCACACGAAGCTTCGCTCAGCTAAACTTGATGACGCTAGGACCTGAGACAGTTAGCGGCAGTTATCACGTGCATGAGGTACAAATACCGGGGGACAGGTTTAATCATTCGCATGATATTACGATAGGGAGCCATACGCACAGCGTTACGATTCCGTCACATACGCACAATTTCGATGTACCTAACCACCATCATGACGTAACTATCCCAAATCATTCTCACGAAATTGAACTACCCGATCATACACACGAGATTGAGCACGCCATATACACGCTGGACCGACTACCAACTGCTTGCAAAATTGTAGTTGATGGTAACACGGTGCCTCATACTGCTATAAGCGGAACTAACATCGATTTAATAGATTACTTGAAAAAGGACGATAGCGGAAAAGTAACGAGAGGCTGGCATACGATAGATATCGAGCCGAACGATCTCGCATATATTAACGCGCAAGTAACAACTCAGTTCTTTATTCAGTCACGAGGAGGGGGTAACTACTAATGAGTCTTGTAATAGCTTTCGCAACTACGGATTTCACCTTAATGGTGGGAGATCACCGCTGTACGCACATTCGTGATGATAGTGTTTATTATGATGCGGCAATCAAGGTATATAACGTTAATAGTAAAGTGATTACGGGCTTTACCGGCGACGTAGATGCCACGATGAACCTCGTCAAACATATCCCGGATATTGAGAAGGACGCGACTATCGAACATGTTGCGCAAAGGTTGAAGGAGCTAGTGCCAAAGGACGCTTATCTGACGATAATATTGAGCGGTGCAGATAAAGACGGAAATATGCGAATCGTACAAATGAGTCATACGGATGGTTTCGCGGAACATGTTACGGACGTGCCGGAAGGAGAAGTGCGTTGGCTATCAAGCTACGCTTACGTGAGTCCTAACGATATGATCGAGGAAGAGTTTGCGAAGTTATCAGAATGCAATCCGCAAGAGGTGGCGGAAATGCTAAAGAGAATTGTCGCGAAAGTATCGGAAGATGATATACGCGTAAGTAAAAACGCATCAATTGTTGGAATTATTAAGGAGGAATAACATGAGCAATCATCAAGCAACAATCGCAGAACTGAAAGCAAGAATCGAGCAGATGCGTCGTGACCGCGTAGCTGCAGGCAAGCCAGCCGATCCGCCAAAGCCGTTCTTTCCACTTCCGTTAGCGATTGTGACAGCCGAAAGAATGCCGGACTACTTTGCTTTTATAGTGAAATATGCGCAAATCATCGACGAAACCAACGTAATCCCTGTGGGGGTCGATTGTGCGAAGTTTGAGCGGCATTACGGCGACTTTGACCTGTTAGCCTACACGGATTGGACTGATTCAAGCAAGACGTCTATATGGGCGAGGAGCATACGTGGGGCATTAGGTGAAATCGCGAAGTTTAACGAGGGACAGGAAGAGTTATCGCCGGAGCTGGCGCTACAATCGCTTTATAAGTGCATCCGACTAGCGAGGATAGGAAAACCGCCTACTAGCGACGCAACAATCGAGAAGGAATGTCAGATGTATCGCGATGATGAAGCGCTTTACAAGGCGGAGGTAGCCAAGTGGCGCGGACATTATGCGAAAATTAAGGAGGATGAATAAATGAATACACTGAACGAAATTAAAGCAAATTTAACGCCGGAACAGATGAAAGTTGCGCAGGGCATCGTTGAGAACGAGTTTTTAGGGAAAAAGAAGCTGAGCTACGAGGATTTAGCTGAATCGCTCGGAATCTCAACGCGAACACTCTATAACTGGCGCCAAGATAGATACTTTACGCTCTATCAGTCTTACCTAGCGGACCATTCGTTAGACGATTTCATGCCGACGGCTGTCGCAAAGCTAAAAGAATCTATAGAAGGGCGGTCAAGTAACGGCATTCCGTCGATGAAGGCACTAGAACTATACTTTAAGCTGGCTGGGCGGTTAGTTGATAAGAAGGAAATCGTAAAGTCCGAAGAGAATACCTCAAGGTTACGTGTGACGCGCGAAGATATCAGCAAAGACCTTGCGAACTTAGATAAGATGCTTAATTAATAAGGACTGCCTTCGGGCGGTCGATACATAGCGCTTGTGAACGCAATTCTGACGCAATTAACTTTTGATTCGCGGATAATTACTCATTCGATGCAAATATCGCTTGTGTTATCGGAAAACTTTGGGTAATATTGAGGTAACGTAATCCATCGCTATGATTGAGCGGTGTTATTAATCCGAACGAACAATAACAATCGTCGAAAAAGGCAATAAACGTTGATATTATCGCGTTTAATCTACCGACTAACTGACCGAGCGATTCACTATCGACAACCCAAATGCGATTGCCAATTGCGGCTGTGGATCTTCTTTTAGAACCGCAACAAAGGTTGGTACGCCAGAAGAGTGCTAATCTTAGTGAAGAGATCTTTCCTTTATAAAGGGAAGGTCTTTTTTTACTTTGAATAATAATTTGAAGTCAGAAAGTCAATGTTTAATCCACCAGAAGTGTGGTTGGTAGGTATTATGTGAAAATGGTCAAAACTTCCTCCAGTTTAAGGGTGTAAAAAAACCCGGAATCACATCCGGGCCTTTCTTTTAAAACATTGAAGTACTATGTTTAGGCTGTACTCTTGCTTTAGGGTCAATATATGTTTTAGCGTGACTAACTGCGACTGGTGCTTCACCAAATCCACATGCAATTAATTTTACTTTTCCATCGTAAGTACAAATATCTCCAGCAGCATAAACACCTTCAATGTTAGTTTCCATCTTTTGATTTACAACGATAGAGTTCTTCTGAATGTCAAAGCCCCATTCTTTAATTGGACCTAATGAAGAGACAAAACCATAGTTAACAATAACGGCATCGACGTCGATAACTTCTTTTTCTTCTTCGCCTACTTTTTCAAGGATTACTTGGCTTACACCGCTTTCATCACCAACTAATTCAGCTGGAATATATGGTGTTTTGATATCAACTTTAGAATTTTCAAGGTTTTCTACACTATGTTCATGTGCACGGAATTTATCTCTGCGGTGAACGATTGTAACTTTTTCTGCGATAGGTTCAAGCATTAAAGCCCAGTCCACTGCTGAATCGCCTCCACCAAATATAACGACTCTTTTTCCAGCAAAATGATTGAGGTCGTTAATAAAATAATGAAGGTTTTTTCCTTCGTATTCTTTCGCACTTTCCAATTCTAAACGACGGGGTTGGAATGCGCCGTTACCAGCAGTAATAATGACAGATTTTGAAAAGTGGACATCTTTATCTGTCGTAATTTTCAATGTTCCATCTGCTAGTTTTTCCAATGTTTGTACAGATTGTTCTAAAGATATAGTCGGATCAAATTTGTCCATCTGTTCAACAAGATTATCTATTAACTCTTGTGCGCGGATTTTCGGAAATCCAGCAACATCGTAGATATATTTCTCTGGATAAAGGGCAGAAAGCTGTCCACCTAGTTGAGGTAAGCTTTCAATAATGTTAACAGATGCTTGTCTCATCCCACCGTAAAAAGCGGTGAATAGCCCAGTTGGACCCCCGCCGATAATCGTGATGTCGTAAATCTTCTGTTCAGTCAAAGTGATTCCCCCTAAGTATATTTATGGTGTTTTAATTAGTTTACCATAATATTAGACTATTCTGTATCATTAGGTGTTGCATGAGGAAAAGATGTACCATCAAATGATCTTTTAAGAATAAGCGTTGACTAGAAAAATAAGGTTAAATTTCCTTTAGAAAGGTAAAATGTGAAAGCGGTACCAATGTTGATTTTATAGTATTGATAATCATTATCAAATTAAAAAATCTTAAAATTCTTAAAGTGTCAATTTAGCTTGAAAATAAGATAGAAAAGGAATACTATGTAATAGAAGATATATTTATTAATTTTTTGTGACATTTTTCGAACATTTTTTTGTCCGTATTAGTGAAGAATATCACAATCTTTTATTTTATGAAAAATAGGAGATAAGAAGTACTATAAAATATATTAAAGGTGGAAGTGATACACTTGGAAAAGCCAAAAATCGTTATTTTAGGTGCAGGTTACGGTGGATTAATGACTGCAACTCGTTTGCAGAAACAAATCGGAGCAAATGATGCTGAAATTATTCTTGTGAATAAAAATGATTACCATTATGAAACAACTTGGTTACATGAAGCATCTGCTGGTACATTACATCACGACCGAGTACGTTATGATATAAGTAAAGTAATTGACAACGGTAAAGTTGAATTTGTAAAAGGTACTGCTGTTGAAATTAAAACAGATGAGAAGAAAGTTCTACTTGAAAAAGGTGAGCTTGAATATGACTATCTAGTAGTTGCACTAGGTGGAGAATCTGAAACATTCGGTATTAAAGGATTGAAAGAATACGCTTTCTCTATCTCTAATATCAATTCTGCGCGCCAAATTCGTGAGCATATCGAGTATCAATTTGCTACTTATAATACAGAAGAAGTAAAAGATGATACGCGCCTATCAATCGTTGTTGGTGGTGCTGGTTTCACAGGTATCGAGTTCCTTGGTGAATTAGGTAACCGTATTCCTGAATTATGCAAAGAATATGATGTACCTTTTGAAAAGGTGAAGATTGTATGTGTTGAGGCAGCTCCAATGGTATTACCAGGATTTGATCCTGAATTAGTTGAATATGCTGTTGCTCATCTTGAGAAGAAAGGTGTTCAATTCCGTATTGGCACAGCGATTAAAGAAGGTACGCCAGATGGTATTATCGTAGCAAAAGGCGAAGATGATGTAGAAGAAATTAAAGCTGGTACTGTAATCTGGGCTGCTGGTATTCGTGGGAATGCCATTATTGAAAAATCAGGATTCGAAGCTATGCGTGGACGCATAAAAGTGGATGAGAATTTAAGAGCACCTGGACATGACAATATCTTTGTTATTGGTGATAGTTCATTAGTAATTAATGAAGAAATTAATCGTCCTTATCCGCCAACTGCACAAATTGCTATGCAACAAGGTGAATTAGTTGCAAAAAATATTGCTGCACTTATTCAAAATAAAGAACTAGGGTCATTTACTTTTGATAACAAAGGTACAGTATGTTCTTTAGGTGAAGATGATGCGATTGGTGTTGTATTTGGTAAAAAAGTGGTTGGTAAAAAAGCTTCATTTATGAAGAAAATGGTTGATAACCGTGCATTATTAATGATCGGTGGCGCTTCATTAGTTGCAAAAAAAGGTAAATTCAACGTTCTTTAATGCGTTAAATATAAGAGGGCAAACGATATGTTTGCTCTTTTTTTTATAGATTAATTCATCTAAGGAGGGATAAAATGGGAAAAGTCGATAGAGGTAAAGTATGGCTTGGGGTTAGTGGTCTTTTAATCAATGAAAAGAATGAATGGTTAGTTGTAAACAAGAAATACGGTGGTTTAAAAGGGAAATGGTCATTACCTGCCGGTTTTGTAGAGCAAGATGAAACAGCAGATGAGGCAATAATTAGAGAAGTGAAGGAAGAAACTGGGCTAGCTTGTCGTGTGAAAGAGATGATAGGTCTTCGTACGGGTGTAATCAAAAGTGAAATTAGCGATAATATGATCATTTTTCTTTTGGAAGCTGATACAAATCAGGCAATTGTAATAGAAGACAAAGAATTAGATGATGTCCAATTTATGGATCCACTGGAACTTATTCGTCATCAACCAACTTCAGTCATGATTCAGTATATATGGGAGAGCCTCAATCATAACAACAAAACATTAATTGATGGCATTAATCCTGGAGATCAATTTGGTTACACTTCTTATAAATTATTTTTGTAACCTCGTGATATATTGCATAATTTAAAGCATAAGAAAGATAATAATGCTTGTATGCGTTTACATAAAGGGTTTTTACTGTTTTTTGAACCTTTCCATTTTTGATATTTTTCTGTATTATTTAGTTATTATCAGAAAATTCAATTATTCCAAGGGAGATGAACAACATGACAGTAAAAAATGAATCTAAAGTTTGTATCTATTGTGCAGGTCAAGGGTATTTCCAACTGATCCTTGGAGGATCGGAAACATGTGCTTGTTGCGGTGGTTCTGGTAAACATGAAAAATAAATATAGCAACTGAATAAGGTGTAATGATAGCGCTCTAAATTCTAGAGCGCTTTTAATTTTGTTAAAATGCAGTAGAATTATCTCATCATGCTATCAAATATCAAAATTTTTAAATAAAATTCTGCTATAATAAAGTTTAGTAATTGGCGAAGTTTGTAATGGAGGTTGCAATTTATGCGTATCGTTAAACCTGAATCTCTGCATCAACAGGCATATCATATAATTAAGAGCGAAATTCTTGAAGGGGTATATCAACCTTCTGAGAGAATTGTAGAAGCAAAAGCGGCAAGTAAATTAGGCATAAGTAGAGGACCCGTTAGAGAAGCGATTCGAATGCTCATTCAAGATGGTCTCCTTGTATATAATGATGGCTATGTAAAGGTTTATACACCGACGGTTCAAGATGTAATAGATCTTTTCCAATGTAGAGAAAGTTTAGAAGCTCTTGCGATCAGCTTAGCTATTCATAATATTTCAGAGAATGAGAAAGAAAAGTTACAGGAGAATTTAATAGCTAGTTATCAGGCAAATGAAAAGAAAGATATAATCGAACTCGGTAAGCTCGACCAAGCCTTTCATGATATTATCATTTATGCCTCAAAGAATAAACAGTTAACAGAGTTATTAGAAATGATTCGGGCAAAGATTCATTATATGCGTAGTAATATGGTAAAGGAAAACTTCTATCCTACGTTAGTAGAAGAACATGAAAGAATTATAGACTTATTATTTAGCGGTGATGAAAAAGGAGCACAAGAATATATCAGACAGCATATCAGAAAAGGGCTTGATGGTGTCCTTATGCATATTGATAAAAGCGTGTCTAAATAAAGATCAGCTACTCTAAGTAGAGCCCTACATAGAGTAGCTTTGTTTGATTATTAAGGCAGATTCTAAGTTTAAAGGTTTGATTGTAACACTGGTGAGACAAGTCAGCTTGTTTATTTTATCTGTAAAGTCTCCCGTATGGTGTGCTCTTCTTTGTAGTGACGACCATATATTTCTTTTGAGAGAAGGTCATTATAGAGAATTCAATGGTAATTTCCCATTCCTTTTACTAACTTAGTTAGGTTATTCATTCATAAAAATAGTGTACACATGATCCCGCCTATAGCTAAATTCATCCCCACATTCGAGCTGGCTAATATTTGTTCTAGCAACAAACGCATATATACCTCCTCTGTAACTGAAAGTGATGAAGTTTTCTACTACTTCTTCTTCCTGTTGTTGCGTTATCCTTACTTGTTTAAATGCACAAAGTGAGTATGTCTTTTTCACCCTTTTTTTACATAAACTATGTATGAGGTAGAGCAATTTCAGCTTCATTTCATATCGCTCTTTCAAGTCAAACAAGGCGAATATTAAATGAAGAGGTATGTTGGTTAACTGTTTTCCGTTGACTAAAAATAGAAAATGTTGTAATATCCGAAATATAAAGAAAATTCAGAAGTGTGGTGTGGTGTAAATATTTTAACATGGGTAATTTTCTTTTGTTACTACAATGAAAGCGCATACAAAAAGGGTGGTGTGTAGCAATGAAGGATGGATTACATATTGGTCTATCAGAAGTAATGACAATTAATATCACAAAGGATATGTTTGCGCAGTTCGACGGAGAAGTTGTTCATCCCGTCTATTCAACTGCATCCATGGTGTATCACATGGAGTGGGTTTCTAGAAAAATCCTTCTTCCGTTTCTTGAGGATCATGAAGAGGGAATGGGGGCAGCTGTCCACATGCAACATGTGGCACCATCTGGGGAAAATTCTAAAGTGACTTTAACAGCGACCGTTACGACAATTACGGAACGTTCTTTAGTAACGGAGGTTATTGTGATGAATGAACTTGGACTAATTGGTAGAGGAGAAGTCAAACAAGCGGTTCTTCCGAAAGAAGTAATTGCGAAGAAAGTTTTAGCTACCAACAATTAAGGGGGAGCAAGGATGGAGAAGCTTAATCAGTCTCAAGAAGTAGGAAACGATATTTTTAAGAAGATGGCTAATCATGAACAAGTAGTCTTTTGTAATGACCCGAGTACAGGTTTACGAGCAATTATAGCCATTCATAATACCACATTAGGTCCAGCTCTTGGTGGAACGCGGATGTACCCTTATGAAAATATGGATGCCGCCTTAGAAGACGCTTTACGTTTAGCTGAAGGCATGACAGCAAAATGTGCAGCAGCAGATGTTGATTTTGGAGGAGGTAAGGCAGTCATTATTGGTGATCCGAAAAAGGATAAATCACCTGCCTTATTTCGTGCTTTTGGTCAATTTGTAGATTCATTGAATGGTAGATTTTATACAGGAACGGATATGGGAACAACGATGGAGGACTTTGTCCATGCTTCAAAAGAAACGCGATTCATTAATGGGATACCTGAAGCATATGGAGGTGGAGGGGATTCGTCCATCCCTACTGCTCAAGGGGTTGTTTATGCTATACAGGCAACTAATCATTATTTACATGGTACAGACCTTTTGGAAGGGCGCACATACAGTATTCAAGGATTAGGCAAAGTTGGGATGAAGATTGCAGAATCACTGCTTGAAGCTGGTGGTGATGTGTTTGTTACAGATATTAATCAAGAGGCAATAGCAGAACTTGTAGAAAAGGCAGAAACGTTAAGAGGTAATGTGCAAGTAGTTGATCATCTAGAGATTTACCGCGTATCGGCCGATATTTTCATTCCATGTGCAATGGGTGGAGTGTTAAACGAAAGAACCATCAGCGAATTAAGAGTCCATGCCATTGTCGGATCTGCTAATAACCAACTGGCACATTCTTCTGACGCCGCTCTTTTACATGATAAGGGTATCCTATACGCTCCTGATTATATTGTGAATGCTGGGGGGCTCATTCAAGTAGCAGATGAATTATATGGACCAAGTAAAGAGCGAGTATTGCAAAAAACAAGAACGATTTATCATACCTTACTACAATTATATCGAGAATCTGCTACAACTGGAAAGAACACAGTAGAAGCCGCCCAAGATCGTCTACAAAGACAGATGAAAGAACAGCAACATAGAAGCAACTTTTTCTCTCGGAATGTAAGACCTAAATGGGATTTTAAATGATGGGAGGCATTACTATGGAAAGTTATCCACTATATCAAATGATCGATGAGAACGGGGAATGGGTTAACAAGTCACATGAAGAAGAATTCAATGAGGAAAAAGTAAAGGAATTTTATTATCACATGTTGCGTATACGCACCTATGACCAGAAGGGGGTTGCATTGCAGCGTCAAGGGAGGATTGGTACGTATGTGCCTTTTCCAGGTCACGAAGGAGCACAAGTAGGAAGCGCACTGGCACTATCAGAAAATGATTGGATGTTTCCTACTTATCGTGATCACGGTGCCTCTCTCACATTTGGTGCAGATTTAGATCGGATGCTCCTTCATTGGAATGGTAGAATTGAAGGTTGTTTACCATCAAAAGAAAAGCGAATTATGCCAGCTTCCATACCAATAGCTACCCATTTACCACATGCTACAGGCGCTGCAATAGCGGAGGTGTATAAAGGAACTGACAACGCTGCCATTGCTTATTTTGGAGATGGTGCTACCTCTGAAGGTGATTTTCACGAGGGTTTAAATATAGCAAGTGTATTTAAGGCACCAGTCGTTTTCTTTAATCAAAATAATGGTTACGCTATTTCGTTACCTATTGAAAAACAGATGAATTCCGAAACGATTGCACAGAAAGCTGTTGCTTATGGGATACCGGGTGTGCGGGTAGATGGTATGGATGTTTTTGCTGTACATTATGCAGTGAAAGAAGCTTTAGAACGGGCGCGAAAAGGGGAGGGACCAACGCTTATTGAAGCAGTTGTTATTCGTTTTGGGGCACATACAACAGCAGATGACCCTTCGAAATATCGTGATCAGGAAGAAATCAATCGTCAAAAAGAGGCGAAGGATCCTCTTCTTCGGCTGGAAAAGCATTTGCAATTTCGCGGATTTTGGAGTGAAGAGTGGGTAGAGAGTATTCAATCTGATATACGTAAGGAGATAGAGGCAGCTGTAGAGAAAATGGAAAATGCACCTGCTGCTAACACAGACGACATGTTTGATCATGTCTTTAGAGAACCTACTTGGACGATATCAAGGCAAAAAGAACAATTAGGCTTGATTGGGGGGAATCGATAATCATGGTCATGTCAAATGAAATAATAAAAACGAAAGCAACAAGTCAGTCGTTGACGATGATCCAAGCAATCACGGATGGATTAAAGACGATGCTAGACAGTGATCAAAACACGATTATTATGGGTGAAGATGTTGGACGCAATGGGGGTGTGTTTAGAGCAACTGATGGTTTACAGGAGACTTTTGGCGAAAAAAGAGTCATCGATACACCACTAAGTGAAGCAGGGTTCGTCGGAACAGCTGTAGGGATGGCGTTAGCGGGACTAAAACCAGTCGTCGAAATTCAATTTCTCGGTTTTATCTATCCAGCATTTGAACAAATTGCGACTCATGTGACAAGAATGCGTATGCGTACACTCGGTCAATATCATATTCCCATGGTGATTCGCGCTCCATACGGTGCAGGAGTCCGCTCACCAGAAATCCATTCGGAAAGTGTCGAAGCATTATTTACACATTTACCAGGAATAAAAGTCGTGTGCCCATCTAACGCTTATGATGCAAAAGGTTTATTGTTAGCAGCAGTAGATGACCCAGATCCCGTCCTTTTTTTAGAACCGATGCGTCTATACCGTGGAAGTAGAGAAGAAGTACCTACGGGTGATTATCGAATTGAAATAGGCAAAGGCACTCGTGTGCAAGAAGGCAATGATGTCACCATTTTTGCTTGGGGTGCAATGATTCCATTAGTCATGAAAGTTAGTGAAAAAATGAAAAAAGACGGTATTTCCTGTGATGTGATTGATCTAAGAAGCCTTTACCCACTAGACCGTGACTTGATTGCTGATTCTGTGCAAAAAACAGGGAGAGTTGTCATTGTTCATGAAGGGCATGAGACAGGCGGGTTAGGTAGCGAAATTATTTCTATAATAAATGATACTTCTTTTCTATATTTGAAAGCACCAGTGGAGAAAGTGACTGGCTTCGATGTACCTGTGCCATTATTTTCTTTGGAGAATGATTATTTACCATCAACAGAACGAGTAGAGACAGCAATTCGTAAAGCTTACACATTTTAGAGGGGAGGGTGAGATGATATGACTGATGTGAAATTTAGCGATATAGGTGAAGGAATGACAGAAGGAGAGATTATCCATTACTTTGTCAAAGAAGGAGATACAGTAGAGATAGATCAGCCATTGGTTGAACTACAAACAGATAAAATGGTGGCTGAAATCCCTGCTCCCTCAGCTGGTGTCATCACCTCCATTCCTTTTCAAACAGGAGAAGTCGTTACGGTTGGAACGGTGATTATGACAATCGATAATGGACAGAGCCTTGCAAAGAGAGAAGAAGTAGTGATTGAAACCGTTCCACCGCGTAAGGAAAAAGAAGTTATTGCTGAAGCGAATGGGAATCGCTATCAACGTATACTTGCAGCACCTTATACAAGAAAAATTGCAAGAGATCTAAATATAGATATAGAAAGAATTGTTGGTACAGGACCATCGGGAAGAGTAATGGATGATGATGTGTATCAATTTGTGGAAGGATATAGTGCTAAAGAAACGAAAAAAGAGAGAACAGAGCCACAAGTAGAAACAACAAAATTAGAGGAGACTATTCCTTTTACAGGAATTAGAAAAGTCATCGCTCAACGAATGAGTCATTCTCTACAAACAATTCCTCATGTTACGCATTATGATGAGGTTGATGTCACCCAATTATTAGAAGCAAGAAATGAATTAAAGGATTTAGGTGATCGCCTCTCTCCAGCCGCATTTTTCTTGAAAGCAGTTGTTATCTGCTTAAAAGAACACCCATTATTTAATGCAAGATTAGATGAAGAAGCAGGTGTCATTCGGTTGTTAAAGGATTATCATATAGGTGTGGCGACACAAGGAAAAGAAGGTTTAATGGTACCGGTCATTCACCAAGCTAATCAAAAGTCAGTCCGGGCGATCCATGAGGAGATGAAATCGTTAACGAAAAAAGCACAAGAAGGTAAGCTAACTCCTGGTGATATGAAGGGTGGAACTTTTACAGTTAATAATGTTGGCCCCCTTGGCCGCGGGACAGGGGCAACGCCAATTATCAATCATCCTGAAACAAGTATTATTACCTTCCATGCAGTGAAGAAAAAACCGGTAGTAAATGCTAAAAATGAAATCGTTATTCGTTCTATCATGAATATTTCTATCTCTTTTGATCATCGCGTCATAGATGGTGCGCAATCAATTGCTTTTTCTAACCGTTTCATTGAATTAATTGAACAACCAACAAAACTATTAGTGGAGCTGATTTAAATGGTTGTAGGCGAATTCGCTGAAAAGCGGGATTTAATCATTATTGGAGGCGGTCCTGGAGGATACAACGCGGCGATTCGAGCAGCTCAATTAGGGTTGAAGGTAACTTTAGTTGAACAGAATGAATTGGGCGGTGTTTGCCTGAACTCAGGTTGTATACCCTCAAAGGTTTACGCGCAAGCTGCAAAGAAGTTAGAAGCGCTAGGGCATTATGCTTCTTTTGGTTTTGCTATTGATGAACCTACTTTTGCTATTGAATCGTTAAATGATTATAAGAATATGACAATTGAACGGTTGCGTAAAGGGGTAGAAGAACTTTGTAAAGCAAACCAAATTGAGTTAATTCGTGGCAAGGCTCAATTTATAAATCAAAAGCGTTTAGGTATTGAAATGTCTCATCATTTTGATTTATATGATTTTGAGAAAGTCATTATAGCGACCGGAAGCACTGCTGAAATACCAACAGAGTATCGCTCTGCCAAAATCCTAACAGAAGCTGAACTTTATCGGTTAACGGAGATTCCTCCTCATCTTATCATTTATGGTCATAGTTATATTGCATTAGAAGCGGCCTTTACTTATCGTCAACTTGGTGCAGATGTAACCCTCATTTTAAATAAAGAAAATTTCTCCTTTGATGAAAGTATTAATAGGGAGTTACAGCGATTATTAAAGAAGCAAAAAATCAAAGTATACCGTGATTATCAATTAATAGATATAAAAGAAAGTCATACTCTCTTGCAGCTGAAGTTATCTAAATCAGACCAGGAGATCACATGTGAAGGTAGTCATGTATTTATGGAAGGAACGCATCATGGGAATATCAAGACCCTCGATTTACAAAGAATAGGTGTGGAATGTACAACTGATGGTTTTATTAAAGTAAACCAGCAATTACAAACAAATATACCGACAATATACGCTATTGGTGATGTCACGGGTGGCGGGCAATCGGCTGTTAAGTCAATTAAAGAAGGAAAAGTGGTCGCTGAGAGGATAGCTGGCTTGAATAGTGAAGTGGATTTAAGCTTAATGCCATCAGTTGCCCATACAATACCACCTCTTGCGACAGTGGGGATGACAGAACAAGAAGCAAAAGAAAAAGGGTTAAACATTGCTGTTAGTCAATTCAATTATAGCGGCAATGGCTATGCGATGGTGACTAGTGAAAAAAGTGGCATCATGAAAATTATTAAAGATGCAGATAATGATGTGCTACTCGGCTTTCATGCCATTGGTTCTTCAGCTATTGAATTAATTAGTACAGCAGTCACAGCCATGGAACTCGTTGGTCGTGACGAAGACTTAAATTTCCCACTGTACCCTCACCCGAGTTTTAACGAAACCATTTTAGAAGCTATTGAGGGCTTGAATAACCGCGCGATTCATATGAAACCGAATGAGAAAAAATCTGTTAATGTGTGAACAGTAATCATAATGAAGCTAGGAGTGCGTACTCGATGGGCACTTCTAGCTTTTTTACATTTTCAATGCTATTTAAAGGTAGAAATTTAACTTTAAAGTAGAAAAATCTTTATTTTTTGTCATTTCTATTGTAAGAACATGTTGACGCATAGAGAGAAGTTTCAGTAAACTTAATATTGATGTGCAAGGGAGGACAAGCTGAATGCAAATGACCATTTTCGTATTGCCGATTTCTATGTTACTCTTTTTTGTTTTGTTTTTCGGAATTGGTTTTATATTAAATATGCTTTTAAGAATGTCATGGATCATGGCAATTGTTTATCCAATTGTCGTTATTAGGATTATTGATAAGGTTCGACTCATTGAATACTTTAATGACACTCGTGCTGCCTTTTCTAGTCTTTGGACGGAAATCACGAGCCTCCAATTAGCTGATATTCTCATCTTGAGCAGTGGCTTTGTTGGTGCCATTGTTGCTGGCATAGTCATTAACATGCTCCGCAAAAGAGGATATCGTATGTTTTAATCTATACATAGGGAAAGAAACTCTACTACATATTAAAGTAGAGTTTTTTGTATTTTAAAATAATGTCGTTTATTGTGATGGAATCTTTTATAATGTAAAAAGAAAGGCGGTACATCATGGCCATTATTAACCCCCTGAATCCCTCACATCAGCTCCAATTTTTACGTGCACTGAGTGTGCGAAAGGAATTTTCACTCGATGAAAAACAATACTTTCACTTATTGCTTAAAGGTTACGAAGGAGAAAAAAGGTGGCGAGAATATTTAAACGGCTTTCCTTCTGAGATTCCTATTCTATTTGACCTCACGCTAAAAAGTAATCATACGATTTTTCAGATAGATGCACTCATGGTTCACCAGCATCATATTACTTTTTTTGAGACTAAAAATTTTAGCGGTAACTTTACGATAAAAGATGGGCATTGGTATCATTCAAATAAAGAAATAAAAAATCCATTGATTCAAATAGAACGGAATCAAACACTGATTCGACAATTTGTAGATCAACATCATTTACAACTAACCTTTGATTATTTGTTGGTTTTTGTAAACCCTGAATTTATGCTGTATGATTCTAAGCCAAGAAAGAATCTCATTCTTCCCCCACAAATCCCAAATCTAATAAGAAATTTAAGCCAAATGCGTCACACCCCCACAACCCATCATACAAAGATTATTCAAACTTTATTAACCCATCAAACCGAGTCTTCATTGTTCGTCATCCCGAAGTATACATATCAGGAATTAGCCAAAGGGCTATTTTGTAACAAATGTAGGAATAAGATGGAAAGGAAAGCTAATCGGGTCATCTGCCCTACGTGTAAAAGTCAGTGTTCCTTAGGAAATGCATTGTTAGATCTGATTCATGATTTTTCCATTCTTTTTCCTGCTTTGAAAGTAACGAACCAAGTCATATTTAATTGGTGTAATGGGATCATAAGCAAATCAACTATTCGAAGAGTCCTCCTAAACAATTATTCCTTAAAAGGAAGTGGCCGAGGTATTTATTATGAAAGAAAATAGAACAATGCAAGGATTGCTTCAACATGCGTGGTTGATGAGTAATTTGGTAGTGTTCAGGCGAAAACGTGTCAGAATTCCGTGATCGAAGAGAAATTTGGTAGTGTATAGGCGAAAACGTGTCAAAAATCCGTGACCGAAGAGAAAAATGGTAGGATTCAGGCGAAAACGCGTCAAAAATCCGTGACCGAAGAAAAAAGTGGTAGGATTCAGGCGAAAACCTGTCAGAAATCCGTGACCGAAGAAAAAAATGGTAGGATTCAGGCGAAAACGCGTCAGAAATCCGTGACCAAAGAAAAAAATGGTAGGATTCAGGCGAAAACCTGTCAGAAATCCGTGACCGAAGAAAAAAATGATAGGATTCAGGCGAAAACGCGCCAAAAATCCGTAATCGAAGAGAAAAATGGTAGGATTCAGGCGAAAACGCGTCAAAAATCCGTGACCGAAGGAAAATGTGATAGGATTCAGGCGAAAACGCGTCAGAAATCCGTGACCGAAGAAAAAAGTGGTAGGATTCAGGCGAAAACCTGTCAGAATTCCGTGACCGAAGAGAAAAATGGTAGGATTCAGGCGAAAACGCGTCAAAAATCCGTGACCGAAGAAAAAAGTGGTAGGATTCATGCATAAACACGTCAAAAACCCCCATGATCAAAGAAAAAGTAGAAGGATTCGAGCAGAAAGCTATTGGACCAAGAGAGTGAATCTCTTGGTTTTTTTGATATGAAAGTCCAAGCGGTTATTAGTTAGCTATCAAATGATGAAGAATATTGAATTTTCATAAGGGTTTTATTTGATTATAGGACCGTATGTTTAGCTTCTTTCTAAAAAAAATGAATATTACCTTGAATTAAGGGAAATGACTATTGTTGGGAGGAGTGATTAACTGATGTATGATATAAAAAAATGGGCGAAAAGAATGGTGATAGCTGTAGCGTTTTCTTTCGCTTTATTATCCACATTCCAAACGATTTCAGGTGTAGAAGCAAAGCAAGTGATTGATTATATGAGTGAACAAGCTAATGAAGGAGAGGGATCTACCCTATCTTTCAAACATGCTTTAAAATCGATTGGACTGGCCTTTAAAGATTTAAATAAGACTTTGGAAGCAGATCACTTGAAATTATCAGCAAGCACAGTTGCTGAGGAACCACCTTCTTTGAATGATTGGGATTGGTCACAATACGACACTAAGGAAGTTATCGCAACCGGATATACGGCCTATTATGAGTCGACAGGTAAAAATCCTGGTCATCCTGAATTTGGTATTACATATTCTGGTGTAAAGGTGAAAAGGGATTTATATTCTACGATTGCTGCAGATTTAACTGTTTTCCCCATTGGTACGATACTGTGGATTCCTGATTATGGGTTTGGCGTAGTTGCTGACAAAGGTGGCGCCATTAAAGGAAATAAATTGGACTTATATTATGAAACAGTAGATGATGTATATAATTCTTGGGGGAAGAAAACTTTGGATGTTTATGTAATATCAATCGGTGATGGTACGTTAACTGAAGAAGATTTACAAGAGTTAAATGAAACGGAATCACTACAAGTATTTAGACAGCAGTATACAAAAGAATAACTAAACTAAAAAAGTAATGGGGGATGAGTACCCATTACTTTTTTAGTGGAGAAGAATATATTTTCGGATGTAATAACTGCCCCAATTTGATTGCCCCTTCGAATAATCTTGGTGAAGGACGGCAAAACAATTCTTCCTCTAGGACATAAACGTTATTGTTTTTCATTGCATCCATATTTGACCAACCTGGACGTTTCTGTAAAATGACTGGATTCACTTTTTCCTGTCTTACACCTACCCAGGCTAAACAAATGACATCAGGATTTTGCGAACGGATGGTGTCCCAGTCTGTCTGGATATTTGCTTGTTCTTTAAATGCGAAAAGGTTTTTGCCGCCCACAAGTTCACTAATTTCAGTTAGCCAGTTTGTACCTCCAGGTGTAAAAACTGGCTTTGGCCACCATTCCCAATAAATAGAGAGAGGGTTTTTCACCTGTTTAGCTAACTTTTTTAAGTTCATTACTTCTTCATGAAAGCTTGCTGCGGCCTGCATGCCGACTTCTTTTTCACCTAGGGCTGTGGCTACAGTGATTAAGTCATTTTCTATATCTGTTAAGCTTTGTGGATTTAATGTTATGTAGGGAATGCCTCGTTCATCCAATGCTAGAATATTTTTTTCCATTCCCGGTACACTTAAGGATGCCAGCACAAGGTCTGGTTTAGCCTTTTCTACAGCGTTCATATCTATAGAGAGGTCTGGCCCCAGCTTTGGTAGAGTATTTACTGCTGCTGGCCAATCAGAGTAATCATCAACAGCGACAAGTTGATCGGTTAATCCTAAGTAGGCGAGAATTTCTGTATTACTAGGGCAAAGAGAGGCGACTCGCATGATTGAAACCTCCAATATCTTAAAATATCAATGCATATAAGAGTAATGTTAATAAAATACCTGTTAATCCTCCAAAAAACACTTCTACTGGTTTATGGCCTAATAATTCTTTCAATTCTTTACGTTTTACTTGGTCTGGCTTTTTGGGCCATGATTTCGCTTCATCGACAAAACGGTTAAAGTCATTGACAAGCTGATTAAGCACAATGGCTTGTTCACCCGCTTGCCTTCGAACTCCGGTTGCGTCAAACATAGTAATGATAGCAAACATGGCTGATATTGCGAAGGGAACTGAATCTAATCCTGCCTCGATGGCCACCCCTGTCGATAAAGCTGTAACGGCAGCAGAGTGAGAGCTTGGCATCCCTCCTGTACTTGTTAACAGTGACCAATCTAGCTTTCTTGTAGCAAAAAAGGTAATAGGGACTTTTACAAATTGTGCAAAGAGAATGGCAGCTAATGCTGACCAAAGAGGAAAGTTCAAAAATAATTCCATTATTTAACCACCTTATCGATGTTTGTATTCTTTGTTCGTGTTTAATTTTAATTAATTATTACTATAAGGAAGGATTTTCTATTAGTAACAGATTAGCACAAAACATTTTGATTTGAAAATCAGATCTTTTTAG
Organism: Cytobacillus sp. FSL M8-0252; assembly: GCF_038007345.1. NCBI lineage: Bacteria > Bacillati > Bacillota > Bacilli > Caryophanales > Bacillaceae > Cytobacillus > Cytobacillus sp. FSL M8-0252. The sequence goes on along the minus strand of NZ_JBBOWZ010000001.1, from coordinate 3,873,159 downwards.
ACGATAAAGTTAGCTAGTCGAAATAATGTGAAAGATTAGATATAATGATTATATATCTTATGGAGGTGTTAACATGTTTACAGTTAAAAAAGAAAATCTTTATGACTCAGCTCATGAAGTTTTAATCATCGGTTTGTTCGATGAACCGAATATAATAAAAGATGCATTATCTTCTCTGGACGAAAAATTTGAAGGACAAATGAATGATTTTCTTAAGCAAGGTGATATATCAGGGAAGTTAAAATCAGTAAGTAAAGTACATACCTTCAATAAAATTGGTGCAAAGAGATTATTATTTGTGGGGCTAGGTAAGAAAAAGACATTACAATTCAATCAATTAAAAGAAGCGATAGGATTAGCCTTTAAAGAAATTCAAAAAAGTAAACTTTCGGAAGTAGCTGTTTTTTTAGACACATTTACGGTTGCCGATCAGCTTGATGCCCTCGATGTTGGTCATGCAGTTAGTGAAGCATATACCCTTGCTACCTATCGTTTTGAGGGATATAAACAAAAGTCAAATGAACATGAAAAGACAATTGATAAAATCACAGCCTATACGACTGAAAATAGAGAAGATGTTTTATCTGCTTTAACAGTTGGTTATGCCTATGGTAAGGGAACAAACTCTGCAAGAACTTTAGTGAATATGCCTGGGAATATGTTAACAGCAACAACAATGGCAGAGTATGCGATTGAGTTAGCTAATAAATATGATTTTGAAATAGAAATACTAGATAAGAAAGAAATGTTAGAGCTTGGGATGGGTGCGCTGTTAGCTGTCAATCAAGGTTCGACAGAGCCACCGAAAATGATTGTTCTAAAATATCAAGGGAAAGATCAGTGGGAAGATGTCATTAGTTTAGTTGGAAAAGGAATTACCTTCGATACTGGTGGTTACTCGATAAAACCGAAAACAGGGATTGTTGGAATGAAAACAGATATGGGCGGAGCAGCAGCCGTTCTGGGTGCGATGGAAATCATCGGGGAGTTAAGACCAGAACAGAATGTATTAGCCGTTATTCCATCAACAGATAATATGATAAGTGGATCTGCCTTTAAACCAGATGATGTTATTACTTCATTAAGTGGAAAAACAATAGAGATCTTAAATACAGATGCAGAAGGGCGTCTCGTTTTAGCTGATGCCATTACGTACGCAAAACAGCATGGTGCCAATTATTTAGTCGATGTTGCTACTTTAACGGGAGGTGTTATTGTTGCCTTAGGAGAAGACACAACAGGTGCGATTACTAATCATGAAACCTTCTTTGAACAAGTATTAGAAGCCTCATTCGAAGCAGGTGAAGCGATGTGGAGACTCCCATTATTTGAAAAAGATAAACAAAGAATTCGCAATAGCCCAGTGGCAGATTTAAACAATTCACCAGGAAGAGAAGGCCATGCGATCATGGCAGGCGGCTTTATTGGAGAATTTGCGGAAGATACACCATGGGTGCATTTGGATATAGCTGGTACATCTACAACAAATAAACCTTACGAATTAGGTCCTGCTGGTGCCACAGGTGTAATGACACGTACACTAGCTCTACTTGTAGAAAGATTTGAAGTAAAGTAATCAACCATTCATTAAAAGCATCTTAAAGGATGAGAAGCTCCTTAAGATGCTTTTTTGTTCCTCCTTAGAACTCATATTTGCAAAGGTGAAACCTTCGATAACATGATGAATAAGAATGGGAATTATGACACTTTTCTTAAAAATTCATTATTTGACGAACTTGAATGAGTATGTTAATTTATTACTCTAACACTTTACTAAAATAAAGCGAATAATAAATAGAAAGAAAGGTTTTAATCATGAATGCTGTTTTACTTGCTGTATTAGTCATGTTAATACTAAGTCTATTACGTGTAAATGTCGTGTTATCCCTTATTATAGGTGCATTGGTGGGAGGATTAACAGGTGGACTTGGTATAACAAACACAATTGAAGTCTTTACAAATGGTTTAGGTGGCAGTGCAGAAGTAGCGCTTAGTTATGCTTTATTAGGAGGCTTTGCTATTGCTATTTCTCGTACAGGTCTACCTAATCTCCTTGTTGATAAAATTATTCAAAAGGTAGGGAAAGAAGGAGAGACAAGGAAGAAAGGATTATCTAAAACATTAGTCATTTTATCATTGTTAATTATGGCGTGTTTCTCACAAAATCTAATTCCTATTCATATTGCATTTATCCCTATCTTAGTCCCACCATTATTAAAAGTGATGAATGAATTGAAGATAGACAGAAGACTGATTGCTTCCGTTCTTACATTTGGTTTAGTTACTCCTTATATGCTTATCCCTGCAGGGTTTGGCCAAATATTTCACCAAATCTTAGCAGACAATATGACAAGTAGTGGTTTGAATGTTGATATGCAACAAATACCACTAGCTATGCTACTGCCAGCTTTAGGTATGGTTGTTGGATTAATAATAGCCGTATTTATATCTTATCGAAAACCGCGAGACTATCATCAATCATCAGAAATCATAGAAACTGAAACGGTATCTTATAGTAGGCGCGGTGTCTTATTTGCTGTATTATCAATCATTATTGCGTTAGTTGTACAAATACAACTAGATTCAATGATTATGGGAGCAGTGGCCGGTATTATAACTGTCTATTTAAGTGGGACCATAAAGGGCGCTGAAGCAGATAGCTTATTAACAGATGGAATGAAAATGATGGCATTTATCGGATTTGTTATGCTCGCGGCATTTGGTTTCGGTGATGTACTGAAAGAAACAGGGGATGTTGAAGTCCTTGTGTCGAATGTAGCTGAGATGATAGGTAATAATCAAGCTCTTGGTGCATTACTAATGCTTTTAGTCGGCTTGTTGGTTACGATTGGTATTGGTTCATCCTTTTCAACCATCCCAATTATTACGACCATTTTTGTGCCATTGTGTTTAGAGCTAGGATTTAGTCCAATGGCTACGATTGCGTTAATTGGTGCATCTGCTGCTTTAGGTGATGCTGGTTCTCCTGCTTCAGATAGTACACTTGGACCGACATCGGGCTTGAATGTGGATGGTAATCATAATCATATTTGGGATACATGTGTACCAACATTTATCCATTATAATATCCCTGTCATTATATTTGGCTGGGTTGCTGCAATGGTATTATAAAAAGAATAAACGAATATTATTTAAACCCGATCATATTTGATTGGGTTTATTTTTGTGAACTCGACCTGAGGCAATGGATATAGGTCAAGTTTTCTGATTCATGAATGAACACTAAGAATGTTTGTAAATCTGACCGTCAAAGCAGAACCAAGTAAAAAATAAAAAAGTAATAAAGTCTAAGCCACATAAAGCTAAATGTAGTCGAACATTGCATATGTCACTATATACACCTAAAGGAAGCTAGGATTTAACAAAAAGATATGAATAGTAACTATTAAAGGATATTGACATAATATCAGTACCCTCAGTCAATCTTCTTTTAGTTTTCCAGCGCGATCTTTAGAACCAGATATTCGTTTTAAGCATAACCGCATAAAGGATAACAAGATGGTTCCAACCAAATCTGAGGAGGAACCAATTTTGTTTAAAATTTAATGCCGAAAAGCATTGTAAGGATATTACGCTTTTTTATTCTTTTTTTGGGTAAGATACTAGCAGTAGGGCTGTCAGAGGGAATAGGAGACACTTGCATGAAATTCTTCTTTTCAAGTATGTGTATACGTTCATGTAAACGTTCAATTTCTGCGTGTAATTCTTCTAACTCCTGCCGATGATGTAGCAACTGATAAGAAGTCACATCATCTGCTTTTGCATTTAAGCGTTGTTCTAACATATCCATTCTTGCGCTAAGTTCATCATTAGATATCTGTGGACTAGATATAGTGGCGTGCCGAATTTTTTTGCTAGTTACTTTTACGTCTTGAAGAAGGACACCTGTATTTAATTGATCATGAACTCTTTTTAATAATTGAATATCTTCTTCTGAGTAAGCATAATGGCCATGCTCATTTTTTGTCATATTTAAATTTAGCTGTTTTATCCATCGCTGAATAGTACTTTGGGATACACCGAGTAGTTTCGCTACAGCGCCTGTATTCAAAAGTAATCTCCTCCTTATCATTACTTTATTAAGAAGCATTCGCTTAAAGAAATATATTTTCCTTTACGTTTGACAAAACAAGTGTTGCTTCGTCAAAGATAGTGAATATTTTACAACCTTTTGAGTAATAATCGTTCTTAGTGGGGACAATGAAGAAAACAGATGGGAGGACAGGTAAAATGACAGAATACGAATTAGAAGACATCTTCCATGAGTCAGGGCATTACCACTTATATGAACAATTAAAGTATAAATTATGGATTGCTTATCAATGGCTAGAGGCAGATCGAAATATATTATCCGAGTTTCTAAATATTTATGATTTTGACCACAACGAAGAATTATATTGTAAGGAATTCTTATTTCATTATAAGATCTTTAAAAACATAAAGAAGAAGAATGCCTTTTATTAAATGAACAAGTAAATAATAAAAAAGCCCCCAAATCATTCAATTTGTGAGGCTCTTATTTCTTGAGTAATGAAGGCAATTATTTTATTTTATAATGTTGTGTGAAGAATTCGTCTGTTTCTTGTACAACAACTTTCCTCAACAGGAGTAGACCAACTAAGTTCGGAATCATCATTAATGCGTTAGCCATATCAGCAAATGCCCAAACGGTAGCTAAGTTAACCATTGCACCAGCTGCACAAGCAATAATATAAATCGCGCGGTAGCCTGCAATTCCTTTTGTCCCAGCTATATATTCAAAGCATTTCTCACCGTATACATACCAGCCTACAATTGTTGTAAATCCGAAAAAGATAACAGAAAAAGCGACGATATATTCTCCTGCTGTTCCTAATACTGATGCGAACGCTGCACTCGTTAATGCACCACCATCTAGATTAGGGTCATGGGTTACGCCAGAAAGTAATCCTCCTGTATAATCCCAAAAACCAGTAATGATTAATACAAGTCCAGTCATTGTACAAACGATGATGGTAACAATGAAAGTGCCTGTCATAGCAACAAGTGCTTGCTTCACAGGATGGTCTGTTTTGGCATTACCGGCGATTAAAGCAGCAGTACCTAAACCAGCTTCATTAGAAAAGATTCCTTTTGAGACACCATTTTTAATTGCCTCTGATACGACAACTCCTACAAAACCACCGGTTGCTGCGATCGGATTAAAAGCATAATGAAAAATTAATTGAAATGACGGAATAATCATTTCATAATTAACCGCAATGATGATTAAGGCGCCACCAATATAAAGAAAAGCCATAATGGGAACAAAGTATCCAGCGACGGTACTAATCCTTTGAATGCCTCCAAAAATAATGAGTGAAGCAAAAACAGCTAAAACGATGCCAGTAATAACACTGTTGATACCAAAGGATTCACTAGCTACTTGAGCAATCGTATTAGATTGCACGCTATTCCCTATACCTAAAGCGGCAAAAGCACCAAAAATGGCAAAGGCAATGGCTAACCATTTAAACTTAGCTCCTAATCCTCTCTCAATATAGTACATGGGTCCACTTGAATATTCACCATTGCTATTCTTTACACGATATTTCATTGCTAGTAAGGCTTCCGCGTATTTAGTAGCCATCCCGAAAAGCCCAACAATCCACATCCAAAAAATGGCGCCTGGTCCACCTAAAGTGATAGCTGTGGCGACTCCAGCAATGTTTCCATTCCCTATTGTTGCTGCCAATGCAGTCATTAACGCTTTGAAATTACTTACATCGCCTTCATCATTTGTATCCTTAGCGTTCCCTTCCTTTGTAAATGCTAATTTAAAAGCATAATAGAGTTTCGTAAATGTACGACCTTTAAGCATGATTGTTAGAAGTAGGCCCGTCCCAAACAATAAGATTAAACTGGGGGTTCCCCACAAAAAGGAATTAACTTTTTCAAGTATGTTCATAATGTCCACAGATGGATCTTCCTCTCTATAGTTGAATATCATACCATACTATATTTTTTTAGATGTAATCGCTTTCTTAAATGCATAAACCAAAATCATTTTATCTTAATAAAATGATTGAAGTGCACGGAAAATTATAAGAATACTTATTATTGTAAAATTATACAAGGATAACTTCAATCAATTTTAAAAAAGTTTAACTATTTATAATAATCAATAAGTTTAAAAAGAGCTTTTCGACAGCATGTAAAGGTTTAGATATAATAAAAAAAAGAGGCAGTTGGAGGTTTGAAATGGGGAGAGAAAAACAGTACGGGAAAGATCCATTTAAACGATCATTTGATAACTTAGAAACATTTGTGGATAAAATTAGAGATGTTCTTGAATGTCCAGTTACTATTGAAGATGCTAATCATCGGTTATTAGCTTATAGTACGCATGATGACCAAACCGATCAGGCTAGAATTGCAACGATTATTAGCAGAAAAGTTCCCGAAAAGGTAATAAATAGTTTATGGAAAGCAGATGCTATACCTCAATTATTAAGGAGTGCTGAACCATTAAAGATTCCAGAAATTAAAGAAATTGGGCTGGGGAATAGGGTAGCAATCTCTATCAGGCATCAAGAAGAGGTGCTTGGCTATATTTGGGTGGTCGAACGAGATAAGTCTCTTACAGCAGAAGATATGTATTTACTAAAACTGGCTGCTCAATCGGCAAGAATTGAATTGTTGAAGCTTTATCGTCAAAAAAAGAAAAGAGAAGAAAGCTATCAGGATTTTTTCTGGCAGTTGTTAACTGGCAGATATCCCAAGCATGCAGAAGTAATAGACAAGTTAGATGATTTTCATATCAAACCATCTCTACACTCTGCTGTCATTATTTTTCGTTTTATTGACGATATAGACATGCAAACAGAACAAAGCATGATTTATCTCATTTCAACGAGCCAAAAAATCCATATGACTTTTTATGCAACGATGGGTAATGATTTTATCTTACTAGCATCTCCGCCATCTACACAGGCAAATGAAACAGATTTATCTGAGTTTGTACAGTTTGTTATCAATCAAATGTATGTAAGGTTTGAAATTGATCATATCATTAGTGGTAGCAGTAGTTTGAAATTGACCTATGACCATGTTGAAGATCGCTATTCAGAATGCTTAGAAGTACTTCGTTTAAAATCACAATATCCGAAAGAAATGCAAGAAATCTATACTTATCACCAATTAGGTGTCTTTAAATATTTGGATGCCATTCTTGATATAAGAAGCCGTGATGCATATGAACATCCCGTCATCCAACGTTTAATTGATTATGACCATGCTCATCGAACGGAGCTATTAATGACGCTAGAGGCCTTTATTTTAAATGATAGCAATGTAAATGACGCTGCTAAAGTCCTGCATGTTCACGTTAATACATTAAATTATCGTTTGAAGAGAATTACAGAACTCACTCATGTGAACTTTAAAAGTACACATGAGAAATTTTCCTTGTATTTAGAACTGCAAATCCGCAAATACATAGAAAAAAAGCATCGTTTGTGAAATTACACAAATGATGCTTTTTCATTTTTCAAATATAAACAAAGTCATTTCAACATTCTATTATTATACTGACAATAGGGAAACATAAAATTGTCATTTATTATTTGACAATTTATTCTATGCAATTTATTCATACTTAAAAATTAATATAATAAATGGAAGGGGCCAAAAGGATATGATTATCGGCGTACCTAAAGAGATTAAAAACAACGAGAACCGTGTAGCAATGACACCAGCGGGGGTAGATGCATTAGTAAAAGCTGGACATGAAGTACTTATTGAAACGACTGCAGGACTCGGAAGTGGATTTCAAGATCAAGATTACGAGTTAACAGGCGCGAAAATCGTAGGCACGGCAAAAGAAGCATGGGCAGCGGAGATGGTAATGAAGGTAAAAGAACCGCTACCAACTGAATATGACTATTTCCGTAAAGGCCTAGTATTGTTTACTTATTTGCATTTAGCAGCAGAACCAGAATTGGCAGATGCGCTAGTGAAAAGTGGAGTAACGGCTATTGCATATGAAACAGTTGAAGTGAACCGTACACTTCCATTATTAACACCAATGAGTGAAGTTGCCGGTAGAATGGCTACACAAGTTGGAGCGCAATTCTTACAAAAAACAAACGGTGGCCAAGGAATATTACTTGCAGGTGTGCCAGGTGTATCTCGAGGAAAAGTGACGATTATTGGCGGGGGCGTTGTGGGTATTAATGCTGCGAAAATGGCCATTGGTCTTGGTGCAGATGTAACAATCATTGATTTAAGCCCTGAAAGACTTCGTCAACTTGATGATATTTTCGGTAATAGCATTCAAACATTAATGTCTAATCCATTAAATATTGCTGAATCTGTAAAAGAAGCTGACCTTGTAATTGGTGCTGTACTCATTCCAGGAGCAAAAGCGCCAAAATTAGTAACAGAAGAAATGATTCAAACGATGAAACCTGGTGCAGTCGTTATCGACGTTGCGGTTGACCAAGGTGGTATTCTTGAAACGGTTGATCATGTAACTACACATGATGATCCAACATATATTAAACATGGTGTTGTGCATTATGCTGTGGCAAACATGCCAGGTGCCGTGCCAAGAACATCAACAATCGCATTAACGAATGTAACAATTCCTTATGCATTACAAATAGCGACTAAAGGTGCACATCTAGCTGTTGAACAAAACCCAGCATTGAAATTAGGGGTAAACGTAGTAAATGGGCATGTAACGTATGAAGCAGTCGCAAGGGACTTAGGTTATGATTATGTTCAAGTCGATGCAGCATTCGCAAATGAAGAAATAACAAACTAATGATACTTTCTCCTACCTCTTAATAGGGGTAGGTTTTTTTACTTTTTGGATGATATATTAGACGATGTATGAATTTGTAGGAGTAGTTCAGTTGATACTAAATCATGTTGAACGCGATTTTCTTATAGCCTTCATTTAGTATTCTTTTGCTATGATGGTTAACGTATCTTCAGGAGCCCCTTTACCATTCAAGGATTTAATAGGGCTGTATTTTTCTAGTTACACATATAGGGGATAATCGAATTCCTTCAAAATATTAAAATAGAAAAATGGATTGTATTCTTTGTACGGAAAGGTTTATCTTTTCACATTCTGTTATTGATCATCTTATTTTTTTGCCTCTTCTTGTGTACCAATTAGTCTAGTAATAGAAAAAAGGTCACTTGAGAGGGCTAAAAAGAGAAGTAAAAAGCCATTAGACCAAGAGCCTTCAATCAAAATTTGACATTTTTCATTAAACTCTATATAATCTTCAAAAAATAGTTAATCGTTGATGAGGAATAGTAAGTTTTCATCATTATTTTCAGAGAAGGTATCCGTTTGTGCTGTAAGATATCTATTAATGAAAAGCTGAACCTGCCCTCTGAGTACATATTCTTTAGAATATGCGGTTTACTTGTTGAACCGTTATCAATAAGAGTGCAAAGCTTTGCTTTGAAATAGGGTGGTACCACCAGTCATTGGGTCCCTATTTGAAAGCAGGGCTTTTTTGTGTCTTTGAAAGAATAAAAATTAAAAATGAGGTGTCAATATGGGTAAGCAGTTTGTGAAAGAAATAACATCAATGAATGAAGATTTTCCACAATGGTATACAGATGTCGTAAAGAAAGCTGATTTAGTCGATTATTCGAGTGTGAGAGGTTCAATGATTATTCGTCCATATGGTTACGCCCTTTGGGAGAACATTAAATCAGCACTTGATCAAAAGATAAAAGAAACTGGGCATGAAAATGTTTATATGCCTCTATTTATACCTGAGAGCCTTCTTCAGAAAGAAAAAGATCATATTGAAGGATTTGCCCCAGAAGTCGCTTGGGTAACTCATGGTGGGGAAGATGAGCTTGCTGAGAGACTTTGTGTGCGCCCGACATCAGAAGTACTATTCGGAGAACATTATAAAAATATTATTCACTCTTATCGTGATTTACCAAAGCTTTATAATCAATGGTCAAATGTTGTTCGATGGGAGAAAACAACAAGACCATTTTTACGAACGTTGGAGTTTTTATGGCAAGAGGGCCATACTTGTCATGCGACGGATGAAGAAGCGTTAGAAGAAACAGTAAAGATGCTAGAAGTCTATGCAGATATTTGTGAAAATCTTTTAGCTATCCCTGTTGTTAAAGGCAAGAAAACGGAAAAAGAAAAGTTTGCTGGCGCTAAATTAACTTATACAATTGAAAGTTTAATGCATGATGGTAAAGCGCTACAATCAGGGACATCTCATCATTTAGGAGATGGCTTTGCAAAGGCATTTGGGATTCAATTTACCGACCAAGATGGAAAAGAGCAGTATGTGCAGCAAACTTCTTGGGGATTCACAACCAGAATTATCGGTGCGATGATTATGGTCCACGGTGATGACAGAGGTTTAGTAATTCCGCCAAAGGTTGCACCAAAGCAGGTAATGATTGTTCCTATTGCGCAACATAAGGGTGGCGTATTAGATTTTGCCTATGATTTAAAAGAAAAACTAAGTAAAGTAGCGCGCGTAGATATTGATGCAAGTGATAAAAAGCCAGGTTGGAAATTTAATGAATATGAAATGAAGGGTGTGCCCATTCGCTTAGAAGTAGGTCCTAAAGATATTGAAAAGGGCCAAGTCGTACTTGCAAGAAGAGATACAGGGGAGAAAATGGTCACTCCATTAGAAAATCTAGAAGAAACAATTGTTCAACTCTTAGAAAAGGTTCAAACTTCACTTTATAATAAGGCAAAAGAACATCGCAACGAACATACGTATGAAGCATATACTTATGAAGAGTTTAAGCAGATATTTAATGAAAAACAAGGATTCGTCAAAGCGATGTGGTGTGGCAATCAAGCATGCGAAGAGAAAATAAAAGAAGACACAAGTGTGACTTCCCGATGTATGCCATTTGATGAAACGGCGATTGCTAAAGCGTGTGTTTGCTGTAAAGAAGAAGCACAGCATCTTGTCTATTGGGCTAAAGCTTATTAAGAAAAAAATTTTATTGACCCATATCTTTTTTTCACTTATAGCCGTTTAAGTAATAGAAAGTGTGAAGGGGTGAAGGAAACAATGCAGAAGGAGCAGATGGTAAGCCGGTCAGCAACGTTAGATTTGATTGCGAAAAAGTATTATCGAGACTTAGTAAGCTATTGCACCTTTCTTTGCCAAAATGAGTGGGATGGAGAGGACATAGCGCAAGAAACCATCTTGAAGGCAATGAAGTATAACGAGGCTAAAATAACACGAGCTTTGTTAAAGAAAATTGCTTATCATCAATGGATCGATGTGGTTAGAAAAAAGAAAAAAGAGCAATTAACAGAAAATCATGTTGATATCGAAACAAGAAATCATCATTTGACAGAAACAATTGAATTATTATTAGAGAAATTAACTGTGCAACAGGCGCTAGCTTTTTCATTAAAAGAAGCGTTTTTATTTAAGAATAGTGAAATTGCAGAGATGTTAAATATGAAAGAAGCCTCTGTTAAGAGTTTATTGCATCGAGCAAGAAGACGTTTAGGAACAGATATGAAAGAATTAAATCAGCAATGGGATGAGCCGGTCGAGAGAAAAATCTTTCAAGTTTTCCATCGTGCACTTGAGCATCAACATCCCACTGAGCTTATCAAATTACTGCCAATAATTAATCATTATAGTACTTCCAAGCAAAGCACCCCTTCAAATGCTTTCAATATGATGGCAGCTTAATGCTTGCCTTTTGGAGGTTTCCTAATGAGTACAATACCTTATGTAATTGAACAAACGGCTAAAGGTGAACGGTCCTATGACATTTATTCAAGACTATTGAGAGATCGGATTATTATGATTGGTGAAGAAATCAATGATCATATGGCGAATAATATTGTTGCTCAAATATTATTTTTAGCTGCAGAAGATGAGAAAAAAGATATTTCACTCTATATTAATAGTCCTGGAGGATCAACAACAGCGGGCTTTGCTATTTTAGATACACTCGACTATGTTAGGTGTGATATTCGCACTATCTGTACAGGGATGGCTGCCTCATTTGGTGCACTACTGCTTCTATCTGGCACGAAAGGAAAACGATTTGTGCTTCCTCATAGCGAAGTAATGATTCATCAGCCCTTAGGTGGTGCAAGAGGGCAAGCGACAGATATTGAGATCTCTGCAAGAAGGATATTAAAGCTAAAAGACGTAACCAACCAAATGATTGCCGAGAAAACAAATCAACCATTAGACAAGGTGAAGTTGGATACAGAACGTGATTATTTTATGAGCGCACAAGAAGCGGTGGATTATGGAATCGCGGATGCTATTTTAACGAAGAGTGAATGATAATAACTCACATTAAGCCCACGCTTAATTGATGATAGATGCATATGTAATAGGGAAGGTACCCAGCTTTTAATTAAAGGAGGTAATCCCTAGTGCATTATTATTATCGACATCCTGGTGTTGCGGATGAACGCTTTTTTCCCTTTTTGGCGGCGCCATTTGTTGGCGGTTTTCTTGGAGGATTAGCGGGAGGGGCGTTAGCCGCACCGCTGTTCTTTAGACCTAGGCCGTGTTTTGGAGGACCTTGTCCACCATATGGATACGGTTACGGCCCCGGCCCTGTTCCATATGGCAATCAAGGTTTTGGTGGCTACCAAAATCCCTATGCTGGCAATCCCAATCTTTATGGACCAAATATTAATATAAATAATGAGATTAACTAGATAAAAATGATACCACGGAGAGATGCTGTGGTATTTTTTTGTAAGCTTAAATTTATATATTGAAGGATAGTACAGCAAAATCATAACCAAGATTATAAAAATAAAAAGCAGTCGTAAATTGACTGCTCTTCTATATTAGGTATGAAAATATGGCTTAACCCTACATTTGCATCGTAGTCCATTTTAATTTTAATGACAAATTCGCACTTTGATCACCGGCAGATTGAAAATTTAATGTTAATCCATCTGGTGTATAAGTAACTTTCGGATGATTGTTCAGATTAGCAGAATCAATTAATTGATTAACTTTTGTTTGATTTGATTCCTGGGCAGCAGTCATAATATTATAGGAGTATTCTCTGGACTTCGCCATTTTATCAAGTAATTTACTAGCACTATTCATTAATACTTCCATTGCTTTTGCAGATTGAATGAACTGATCCGGATTAACTGGAGGGAATGAACGTATAGGTATTGGTGGATAAGGGTGGCAATATATAGGATAGGTATAAGGATACGGACAAATAGGAGAGGGATTAAAACGTGTAGGATACATCATAGGTCTCCTTTCAATATCGCATTAGCATAAATATATGTGCCTAAGGCTTATTCTATGATTAAACAGAATATTCCCATAAAATATATGTTCGGTTATAATGGTAGTTGAGGGGAGGCGTACATATGTATCCAAAAACAATGATAGAAACGTTAGGTATTGAAATTACAAGCCTTGAAAAGGGAAAGGTTGTTGCCACTATGCCTGTAGACGGCAGAACGAGACAGCCATTTGGTATCCTTCATGGAGGGGCTTCTGTAGCGCTTGCTGAAACTGTAGCGAGCTTAGGTGCTTATGAACTAGTTGATAAAGAAACAGAAGGTGTAGCAGGACTAGAGATTAATGCTAACCATATTAAGTCAAAGAAAGACGGCGTTGTGACAGCAATTGCAACAGTTCTACATCAAGGAAAAACAACGATGGTTTGGGAAATAAAAATCGTCGATGAACAAGAAAAATTAATATGTGCATCAAGGTGTACAATGGCTGTTTTAAAATTGAAAAAGTCTTAATGAAATGCGGGTGGAAAGGTAATTTCTACCCTGTTTTTTTTTTGGTTTTATATGTGGCATTGTATGATATGAAAGTTAAACCTTCGCATGGTGTCCAGTATCCACACAACAATCATTTTTAATAAACCGCACTTAGTTACGTTTCATTCATTTGATTAGTCACGATTGGAAAATTTGTTTATTAAAATAAAAAAAACGCCACCTACATGCAGTTTAGATTGCATATGGTAGCGTTTTTTTTTATAGATTCTTCCCTAATTTCTTTTTAAATTCTTCATATTTTTGTTGTTCATTAGATTTCTTTATCTCGAGGTATTCTTGGTAATCATCAACCTTACTACCTTCCATTTTTACGCCATGATGATAGGCTGCTCTTCCAAGTAAATGGCCAGCAACTGGAGCTGTTAAAAACATAAAGACGATGCAGAGAAGTACTCTTGTATTAAACTCACTCTCATGAAAATAAAAGTAAAAGAATGCAGCTAATAATATACAAAGGACACCAAGTGTAGCAGCTTTTGAAGCAGCATGGTTTCTCGTATATACATCAGGTAATCTGATTACACCTAGCGCAGCTATTAAGTGAAAGAACGCTCCGAGAATAATAAATATGACGATGATAATATTAGCGATCTCTATCATGATCAATGATGACTCCCTTCTCTAGATATTTGGAGAAGGCTACTGTCCCGATAAACGCTAATATCCCAAATAGTAAAATGAACTCTACATAGGCAGTTGTATCTACTTTGATACATATTAACGCGACAATACCAACAATGTTTACACCAACGGCGTCTAAAGCAACGATACGATCCGGCAATGTTGGGCCTTTAATGATTCGGTAGACTAATGCAAGCATGGATAGAGCTAAACAAATGATTGCAATTGTAACGGCAGTTTGTATCATTTTCGGCTCACCTCCATAATCGCCTTTTCGAAGCTTGTTTGAATCGCTTCTATTTCATCCTGGACATCATTCATATCTACAGCATGTACAAAAAGGATTTTCTTATCTTCTGAAATATCTACTACTAACGTACCTGGTGTTAGGGTAATTAAGTTAGATAGTGTGGTAATTTCCCAGTCCTTTTCTAAACTTGTTGGATAGGCAAATATCCCAGGCGTGTTGTGTAGCTTAGGTGTTAACACAATCTTAACGACAGCAATGTTGGCTAGAATTAGCTCTCGTATAAAGATAAAGAGCAATTTAACCACTGCATAAACACGGTACAAATAAAAACGGCTGCTGAAGAAATTTCTAAATACAAACAAAATGAGTAGGCCAAAAAAGTATCCTTTGATAAATGCCACTAGATCATACGTTGTTGTTAGAAACATCCACATAAACCCAAGACAAACATTTAATAAAATTTGAACTGCCATACTCACTACTCCTTTAGAACTGCATCGATATATAAATTGGTGTTGATTAAACTTTCAGCAGCTTGAGAGATATACGGATAAACAAAATCTGCACCTACACCATAGCAGATAGAAAGAATGACTAAGATCACTGGAGCGATTAATAACTGCTTATAAGGAACTGTCTTTTCATTTGCAAATGTTTTTGGTTCGCCCCAAATGCCATTAATAAAGATTTTCATAATAGAGATGAGCACGAATAAGCTAGATGCTAACACAATTGCAGCGCCAATGAAGTGTTCAGATGAAAATCCACCTTGAACAATAAGGACTTTTCCAACGAAACCACTTAATGGTGGAATACCAGCTAATGCAAGTGCTGCAAGGAAGAATGTCCAGCTGAACCCTGGATAATTCTTTATTAATCCGCCCATTTGCTTTAAGTTATTTGTACCTGTAATGGTTGCCATTAACCCAACAAGTAAGAATAACCCTGCTTTGATAATCATGTCATGAATAAGATAGAATATTGATCCTGTTAAGGCATTTTCATTCATTGTACTTACTCCGAACAGAATGATACCGACAGCAACAATAATGTTGTATATGATAATCTTTTTAACATCCCAATAAGCCAGTGCACCGATAATCCCAGTAATAATAGTTAAAATCGCTAAGATCATGATCACTTGTTGAACATATCCACCTTCTTCGTAAAAGAATAGGGAGTAAGTTCTAATAATAGAATATACACCGACTTTTGTGAGGAGTGCTCCAAAAATAGCCATTACAGGTGCTGGAGGTGCATAATAAGAGCCCGGTAACCAGAAATATAACGGGAATATTGCCCCTTTCAAACCAAAGACGATGAGGAATATGATTCCAATAATCGTAATCACACCAGGTTGAGAAACCCCGCTTATTTCACTCACTCTCTCAGCAATATGCGCCATATTCAAAGTTCCTACGACCGAATAAAGGTAACCAACTGCAATGACGAATAAACCGGAAGAAATAACGTTAACTAAAATATACTTGATGGATTCTCTTAATTGAATTTTCGTTCCACCGAGTAGAATTAAAGCATAAGAAGACATTAACATGACTTCAAAAAATACAAAAAGGTTAAAAATATCGCCTGTCGTAAAAGCACCATTTACACCAACAATTAAAAATTGTAAAGCGGCATAAAAATGATATTTTTCACGATCTTCGCCAATTCCTTTAAATGAATAAATAATACATGCAAATGCGACGATACTCGTTGTTAATACAAGTAAAGATGATAACATATCAGAAACAAGGGTTATACCAAAAGGGGCATCCCAGTTCGATAAGTTTAATGTTTGTATACCGTCATTTTTTACCTGATTCACTAATAGTGCAGATAGAATGACTGTAGCAAAGGCTGATAGACCAGCAACCCACCTTTGAGCAATAACTGATTTATTTAAAAAGATCAGAATGACGGCGGTAATTAACGGAACTAGAATAGGGAGTATCAAAAAATTAATCATTGCCATCATTTCCTCTCAATTTCTCCATATTATCTGTGCCAAGTTCTTTGTATGAGCGATACCCTAATACGAGGAATAGAGCAGTAACTCCAAAAGCAATAACGATTGCTGTCAAAATGAGTGCTTGAGGAAGAGGGTCTGTATATGCGCTTGCTTCTTCACCCACTAAAGGTGGTGCACCTCTCTTCAAGCCTCCCATAGTTAATAAGAGAAGATGTACGCCATGACTTAATACAGTTGTCCCTAAAATGATTCGCACAACACTTCGTGAAAGCATCAAATAGGTTGCAGACATGAAAAGAATGCCGGCAATAAAAATCATTAGTATTTCCATTATTCATCATCTCCTCCTATCGTTTGAATAATGGACATCGTTACACCTACAACAACAAGATATACCCCTAGATCAAACAATGTCGCTGTATGCAAGTGAAGCTCACCTAAAATAGGTACATGAAGGTCTCCAAATGCATGTGTTAAAAAAGGTTTGTTGTAAATAAATGCACCTGCACCTGTTCCAATAGCAAAAACTAAACCAAGTGCAACCATATATAAGAAGTTGAATGGTAAAATATTTCTTACTGTTTGAAGGTCATAGGCTAAGAGTAGAAGCAGGATGGCGCCTGACGTTAATAAGCCGCCTACAAATCCGCCTCCAGGTGTATAATGTCCAGCAAAAAAGATATAAATGGAGAAAATCATGATGAGAAATAATAACACTTTCGTCATCGATTGCAAGATAACGTTACTTGTTTTCAATTTTCTTTCCTCCATTTCTCCTTAGCTTAATCAGACCGAAAATAGCTAATGCAGCAATACCTAACACGGCGATTTCAAACATCGTATCAAAGCCCCTAAAGTCAACTAAGATTACATTAACCATGTTCTTCCCAGCAGCTTCACTATACGTATTCTCAATATAATATTGTGAAATAGAATCAAATAGTTTCGTACTATGCGCTGTTAATCCAACTAAAATGACGAATAAGCCAACCCCTACTGAAATAATGGCATTTCGCACTTTCACTGGTACAGGATCGTCTGTCAATTTCTTCGGTAAGTGATAGAAGCAAAGTAAGAATAGTGATACAGAAATTGTCTCAATCACCAATTGAGTGAGCGCTAAATCTGGCGCTCTAAAAACGATGAATAGCAAGGCAACCATATATCCTATTGTTCCAGTTAGTAGAATAGAAACAATACGAGACTTAGTAAACAATAGAGCGATAGATGCAGCAGCCACAATAAATGTTAGTATTACTTCGTAGAATTCAATTGGCGCTAAATTATCAGTGCTAAAGGCGAAAGCGTCTAGCCCAAATAATGAACCAATAATAAGCACAACCATGAAAATAAACATATAGCTTAAATAATGGTTAATGGATCCTGACATTACATTGCGATTTAAGCTGTAAGAGCCTTTATACATTGAATCAAGTAACCCATCATAGAAGCGGTTAAGTGTAATTTTCTCCGGGAAAATACCATAAATGCCACGCCATTTATTTAATCCAAGGTACATTAGAATCCCAACAATAATAACACCGATTGTCATAAATAATTCTGTATTAAAACCGTGCCACATAGAAATATGAACATCAAACTCATACATAGGCATAATCGTTTCTATAGCAGGTACTAACAAAGGTTTTACGAGATTAGGGAAAAAGCCGATTACAATAACTAATGATGCTAAAATAATTGGAGAAATAAGCATACCAATAGGGGCTTCATGCGGTTTTTTCTCTAATTTCTCTGGTTGATATTTCCCTGTAAATGTTTTGAAAACAAGGATCATACTGTATATGAAAGTAAACACACTCGCAATCCAAGCAATAACTGGAATAATAATGCTCCAATCAAAATCCATATGAAGTGCATTAATCATACCAGTAAAGAACATTTCTTTGCTAAGGAAGCCATTGAATGGTGGTAACCCAGCCATAGCAAAGGTGCCAATTATAGCAATCGTAAATGTAATTGGCATGAGGTTCATCAAACCACCTAGCTTACGAATATCCCTTGTACCTGTTTCATGGTCGACTATCCCTACGACCATAAATAAACTTCCTTTAAAGGTAGCATGGTTCATCAAATGGAAAATTGCAGCAGTAGTTGCTACCATAAAATATTCAGGTTGTTCGTAATGCAGCGCAGCTGCTCCTACGCCTAATAAAGACATAATTAATCCAAGTTGACTTATGGTCGAAAAGGCTAGGATAGATTTTAGATCTGTTTGTTTGACCGCTGAGAAGGATCCCCAGAATAATGTGAACAATCCAAAAGCAATGATGAGCCCCATCCATAAAGTGTCTTCGGCAAAAACTGGACTCATTCTAGCTACTAGATAGATCCCCGCTTTAACCATTGTAGCTGAGTGAAGGTAAGCACTAACAGGGGTTGGTGCTTCCATCGCATCTGGTAACCAGATATGGAATGGAAATTGTGCCGATTTCGTGAATGCACCTAATAGAATACATAAAAGAGCGGCAACAAAAAGTGGGTGATCAATAATTGTGTCAGCCTGTGCGACAATTTCGGTAATACTGAACGTTCCGGTCATGTTATAGAGAAGGATGATTCCTCCCAACATAGCTAGTCCACCTAAAACGGTGATAATCATTGATTTTTGTGCACCATAACGTGATTTCTCTCGATTGTACCAATAGCCAATTAAGAGAAAAGATGAAAAGCTAGTTAATTCCCAAAACGCATAAAGGACAATTAAATTGTCTGATAAAACAACACCAAGCATTGCCCCCATGAACAGCAATAAATAAACATAGAATGTATTTAATTTCTCTTTCTGTTTAGAAAGATAGTAAATAGAATACAGAATAACTAACGAACCAATCCCAGTAATTAATAAAGCGAATAATAAACCTAGTCCATCCACTTTAACTGTGAAGTCAATTCCTAAAGAAGAGATCCATGAAAACGATTCCATTGTTACTTGTTTATTTGTTGTTTTAGAAATAAAACTACTGAAATAAATGAACAGCAGAATAGGAAGTGGTAGTATAAACCACCCTGTGTGTACTGACTTAATATTTTTATATATTAGCGGTACAAACACTGCGATAATAAATGGCGCAATAATCGCCAAATGTAACAGTGACAAGAAATTACCCCCTTTTGAAGAAAAAATCTGTGAATTGCAAGATAATGCAGAGAAATATGCTATTCATACTAAAGTTCAACAGCTACGGTAGTAATTATAACGTAAAAAGTTATCAGTTGCATTGAAGAAATCCTCTAGCAGTAGGTTTCCCCATAAACTTTATAAATAAGTAGAAACACGTCGATTTTTGGCAAAAATTTTTTAAATGAATAAAAAAACGAATAATTATACAAACTATTTTTAGGTGGTGGTTTGTAAATGTTTGGGAAAATAATAACTGCTATAGGCATATTTGCCATTATTTTCTGCAGTGCTTGGTTCGTTGAATCTCAGGAAATGTCAAATAAACTGAAGGCAGATCAATCTAAAAAGTATGAAAGTGAATGGAGTAATCTGGAAATAGAAGCGGATGTATCTGATTTTGCTCCGAGAGAGTACGTGAAAATTAGAGAAGTGTCTTGAGAAAATTTTCAAAAATACGTGGTAAATATGACTAATGAGACTTGGAAGGTCCGGGCAAATTTGACTTTGCTCGGATCTTTTTTATTTGAAATGATTATGAGATTATAATGAATAATGCAATCCTAATACGATGCATAACTTCTTTGGTTTATTTAGGTAAGGGGTTTTGGGGTTTTTCTGAAATGAGCGTACATCACATGAGAAATAAAAAGGTACATATTTGGGACAGTCAGGAATATGATGGAGTATATTTAGGTTTTAATTCAAATAACTGAAAAATAAAAAAATAGCATGCTATAATAACAATAAAGAGTACACGGAAAAATCCGTTTAAAGAAAGGATCTTTTCTTATTATTTACGTAAAAAGGGGGATCTCAGCTGATGGAAGGAGCAAGGTATTTATTTATTGATTTTGAATTTACAATGCCAGAACGGAATTGGAAAGGGTTTTATCCTGAAATCATTGAAGTAGGCTATATTTTGGTAGAGGGTGGAAACATCGTTGACCAGTTTTCATCTTATGTGAAACCAATTAAGTACCCTCATTTATCTAAAAGGTGTAGCTCGTTTTTGAAAATTTCTCAACAACAGGTTGATACAGGCATCACTTTTAAACAAATGCTAGACCAGTTTTCGAAAATACCAACTGTCTCCTCCTTAAAAATCGTTACATGGGGAAATATGGATATGAAGGTGCTGCGAAATAATTGTTTACATACGGAGTTACCGTTTCCCTTTGATGGTAAAGAAATAGATTTATCAATGGAATATAAACGATTCTTCGGTAATCAGAATCAGACAGGTTTATGGAGAGCTGTGCAAGAGTATGGAAAAGAAGGCACGGGGAAGCACCATAAAGCATTGGATGATGCCTTAACGACTTATCAGATCTTTAAGCTTGTGGAAAAAGATAAGCGCTATCTAAAGAAACCAAAGCCTGCTACAATCGGGGACGTCATAGATTTTTCTAAGCTGTTGAAGCAACATGTGTAAGGACTCAAAGTGAAATTGGGTCTTATTTTTTTGCATGTAAACCTGTTTTTAATATCAAACCTTATGCAAAAAAAGTGGTCAAGGTGCTGCTAAACTACGAATGAAAAAAGTCGATGTTTTTACAGTACTGTTGCTAATCTACTCCACTTAATCCAGTACTAGCTTGCATTGGATTCATGGTGTGAGAGAAGGAATGACGGTTAGCAAGCCGAAGCGCACACATACTATTGAGAAAGCAAATATCAGAAAAGCAAAGGAGCTAACTAGAAATATGGAGTACAAAGAAATGCCCACATAAATGATTTCAAAAACAGCCAGAACTGTAGGCAAAAGAGATGGACTGTTATGGGGTGTTTAAGTCCTAAATTACTCAATGTGATTTAGGACTCAATCTGTGACAGTTCGTTTAAAAACAATTATTTAAAATAGTCTTTTTCTAATGATTTTAAGTTCATTAAGCTTTTTTCTGCCCATTGCGTGTTTTTGCTAAGTAATTCTGCACGCATTTTTTCAATGGCTTCTTGAAGTGAATCTTGATAGTCGGGAATATCTTCGGTAAAAGGTTTCACCATTTTTAAAGGGACATTCGTTTGTTCCCTATATGCCAAGGCTCTTCTTTCTTGAAAGAAAACGCCGTCTACTTCTTTAGGATGGTGAAGATCACCTTGTGTAGGATGCTTCAGCACTGCTAAGACCCTTACCAAATAACTTTGCGGACGGATGTCTGTGATTTCTCCAATATATTTCCCTGTTTTGTATATCCCGGTAACTTTATCTCCAATATTTAATTCACTCATTGATGTACCTCCTAACAATTGATCTTGCCTATATTATGAATGAGAAAGAAATGAAAGACAATCCATAAAACAGATAGATAGGCTCTTTACAAAGCGGTACAATATTAAAATAATGGTAGTATAATACATATGCTTGGGAGTGAGAAAATGAGAAAAAAATGGTTTGTTTTATTTGCCACGCTTCTTTTATTACTTGCTGGTTGTGGTGAGAATAACGATACAACTGATGCAGACAAAGAGGACAAGTCAACAGCAGAGGAAAAAACACAAGAAGATGATACAGGCGAAGCTGCTAAAGTAAAAGGTTTCCCACAGCTTTCCAATGAAGTAGGGGAAAATGAGCAAGTCGTTAAGTTGGTAACATCATTAGGCGAAATTACGGTTAAACTTTTTCCCGATATTGCACCAAAGACAGTAGAAAACTTTATCACTCATAGTAAAGAAGGCTATTATGATGGCGTTATCTTTCATCGTGTTATGAAAGAGTTTATGGTCCAAGGTGGAGACCCTGAAGGCACAGGACTTGGTGGAGAAAGTATTTACGGGGAATACTTTGAGGATGAGTTCTCTAATCAATTATTTAATATTCGCGGTGCCTTATCGATGGCTAACAAAGGTGCTGATACAAATGGTAGTCAATTTTTCATTGTTCAGAATACAACATTAGGGGATGGCCTAGAACAACAGATGAAAGATAATGAATATCCAGCTGAAATTATTGAGAAATATGTGGAAAGTGGTGGAACGCCATGGCTAGATGGGCGTCATACTGTTTTTGGACAGGTGATAGATGGAATGGATATTGTTGATGATATTGCACAAGTAGAAGTAAATGAAAACGATAAACCAGTAGAAGACGTGATTATTGAGAAAATACAAGTCATCGAATAAAGGTTGGTATAGATTACATCGACTGTTATAATAAGGATATCAACGAAAGTAAGAAAGGAACATAGCCGTGCTTCAAACTTATGTGTTTTCTTTATTTCTTTATTTTCCAGAAGACAAGACAGAATATATTCCGGCCGTTATATGGTTAGTTGCCTTTATGATTCTCGCAGCATTTGTAATGAGATGGTTTATTCACCACTCAAAAAAAGAGAGTGAAAAAACACGCGAACTCGAAGACCAATTAAAACAAAAAAGTAAAAACTCTTCTGTTGATTGAAGACAACTTTCATGTTTGTAAACTTTTCGACAACCACTTTGAGTAGTGGTTGTATTTTTTTTGGATTGGGAAAAGCTAAGTGCATGATTTTCTTTTTGGAGGCTTTCTTTATGAATAAGAAGATAGTTTATTTATTATTTAGTCTATCTGTTTTATTAATGGGTTGTACAGAACAGGAAGTAAAAAAGGTAGACGTAGAGATGTTTAACGCAGTTGGGGATTCTCTTGGTAAGGTTAAATTAGAAGAGCAAGCCAGTGGGGTCAAGTTAGGGTTAGATTTAAAAGGTCTGCCACCTGGGGATCATGCTATTCATATCCATGAGAAAGGTGAGTGTGAGGCTCCTGACTTTAAATCGGCTGGTAATCACTTTAATCCCGAAGATAAAGATCATGGTTTACTGAATCAAGATGGTCATCATGCGGGTGATTTACCTAATATTATTGTGGAAGATGATGGGAAAGTGAAGACAGACTTAGTTGCAGCTGAAGTTACAATGAAAGATGAAAAGTCTTCATTATTAACAAAAGATGGTACATCTATTGTCATTGATGAAAAAACAGATGATGGAATGACACAGCCTTCTGGCGACTCCGGGGAAAGAATTGCCTGTGGAGTGATTTCGAAAGACAAAGAACCAAAGCAGAAAGAAGCACAAAATAGTAAGAGTTAACCAATATTATATGAATGGAAGAAAGAACAAATTCTGGAAGGAATTTGTTCTTTTTTATTGCTTAGGAAACGATAAAAACTAGGCTGGTTTATCGATGGAAGAGAGTAAACCATTAAGTGAGCGAAGTGAGTCATAAGTTTTTTAAAATAAAATTTATGAAAATCATTGCGTGAATAAAAGTAAGAATATTATGTAAAAAGCGTATTTATTTTATAGTAAATATGCTTTAATAGGTTAAAGGGAGGGGACTTTATGAAGCTACTAGAAAATAGTGTAGTACAACTGATTCCAATGGAAACTTGTCATATTGAAGGGATAAGCAAGGCAGCGAAAGACGAGTCAATTTGGACACATATGTCAGTGGATTTAACCCAATATAGTGACGTCGTTACATATGTTGAAGCGGGTATCAAAAAGCGTGAAGAAGGAAGAGAGTTCCCTTTTGTTATTTTTAATAAAAAGGAGCAGCAAATTATTGGCTGTACCTGGTTTTTAGATGTGGACCTTACCCATAAAAGGTTAGAAATCGGTTCAACATGGATTCATCCTCATTATTGGCGCAGTGCAATCAATACAAATTGTAAACACCTTTTATTGTCTTATTGTTTTGAAGAACTGAAATTTAATCGAGTACAAATAAAAACAGGCCATGAGAACCTCCAATCACAAAAGGCAATTGAGAGAATAGGTGCTAAGAAGGAGGGGATATTACGTAATCATATGATTCGTAGGAATGGAGAAATTCGTCACACAGTGATGTATAGTGTGACAATAGAAGAGTGGCTAGAAATAAAAAAGCATATAGAAGAGAATTTATTGAAATAAAAAACATGTCGGAAATAGTTTTTCCGACATGTTTTTACAGAATCCTTATGAAAATGCTGTTTTTAAACGATGAAGTCCATCCATAAGTATATCATGAGGGCAGGCGATGTTCATACGGACAAACCCTTCACCACCTGGGCCATATTTTGGTCCTGGCTCTAATCCAAGTTTTCCTTTCTTTACAAGCTTTTGCTGAATGTCATCATCAGTTAAGCCGAGTTTACGACAATCTAGCCAGATTAAATACGTCCCTTCTGGATCAACGACATCAATATCAGGCAATTCTTTTTCTATAAAACTTTTTACACTCTGGATATTTTGTTGTAAATATGAGAGTAAAGCTTCTAACCATTCTGTTCCATGGGTATAAGCCGCTTCCATGCCGACCATTCCAAAGATGGATAATTGATGGAAGCCTTGTCTAGCTTGAAAATCTTCAAATTTTTTCCTTAATGTCTCATTTGGAATAATAAGGGCAGATGCTTGCAACCCAGCAATATTAAAAGTTTTCGTTGGTGCAATGCATGTAATCGTCTGGCCTCTCAGTTCCTCGCTTAAGCTAGCGATAGCGACATGTTTTTTCGGCTTATAGACGAGGTCTGCATGAATTTCATCTGATAGGATTAAGCAATCATAAGCGATACATAAGTCACCGATCTTCTGTAAATCCTCTTTTGACCACACATTTCCTCCTGGATTATGAGGATTACAGAGAATAAACATTTTCGCCCCTTTTTTGAGTTGCTGTTCAAAGTCATCAAAATCAATTTTGTAATGTCCATTAACAAGCTTAAGTGGAGAACGTAAAACTTTACGATGATTACTTTCAATGACATTTGTGAATGGCGGATAAACAGGGGTATGTATTAATATATTGTCCCCTTCTTCTGTATAGGTCTGTACGACCGCTGCCAAAGATGGAACCACACCAGTATTGTATAATATGGACTGCAGGGGAATATCCCAGCCGTGATGAACACTTACCCAATCCTTGATTGCTTTTGGTAAGGATGGGGACGCAAATGTATAACCATAAATTCCGTGATCTAAACGTTTTTGTAGTGCATTTGTTACCTCTTTAGGCGGTTTGAAATCCATATCTGCAACCCACATTGGAAGGACATCTTCTTCTCCAAAAACCGTTTTGGTCAATTCCCACTTCACTGATGACGTATTTTTACGATCAAAAATTTCATGAAAATATTGATTTTCCACTTCTATCCCACCATTTCTTTATTTATCGATTTCTATCTATATGATAAGATATGTAAACATAAATGAAAAATAATAAGGTGAATGTATAATGAATACACAACAAATGAATCTATTGTTAGTAGATTGTTTAAATGATTGGGACCCATTTCATATCGGTACAGGCAATTACGATACGGAAATAGCTGATATAATCCAAATAGTACAAACTATTGACGATACTAATGAATTGGCCCATAACATCCAAGCTATATATGAATTCTCTTTTGATGAAGTAATTCCTCTTGCTCAATGTAAAAAATATGCGCAGAAACTCTTGGTGATAAAAAATAATAGTTCTTGCGAGATTGAATGAATGGGTGAAGGAATAAAAATTATCCCACCCCACCATTCTCTTTTTTCTGTAAATATTGTTCGATAATTGCTACAATCTCCTCAGGCTTTTCTTCGGGTATAAGATGTCCTGCCTGCTTAAGGATATGTAATTCGCTATGCGGTAGGTCTCCCTGTAACCTTTGACCGATAGAGAGAGGGACCACCTTGTCTGCCTCCCCCCATATGAGTAAACAAGGAGTGTTAATTGTTTTTAATAAGGTCTCATCCAAATCTCCCTCCCGGTCACGTATCATTCTCGCTAAGGAATAGAAGATATCTTTGTTTAAAAATGGTTCTAGATAACCATCCCTCATGGCATCATCAATCATTTCTTTTTCATATACAACGTTGTTTAAGTTTTTTTCTACACCTGATTTCTCAAGATATCTTTTTACAAAATGAGAAAAGAAAGGTAGGTGACTTGCGTAAACATACTTTGCTGGCATTTTCGGTAGATAAGAAGAGCTACATAATAAGACTACAGCCTCGAGCAAGTCTGGTCTTTGATGAGCAATGTTTAGGCAAATTTGTCCTCCCATTGAATGCCCAACCATCACGATTTGTTGAATAGATAATTTTTCAAGAAGTAAAATAATAGTTGAAGCAATATTTTCATAAGAGTAGATAAACTTTTTTGCTTTTCCGCTCTTCCCAAATGGTGGGAGGTCAATTGTGAGTACTGTATTTTCTTTTTGTAGCAATGGTATGAGTTTTCGAAAACTAAAGCTGGAAGAAAGAAACCCATGCAATAATACAAATGATTGTTTAGGGGTTGGGTGTGGGTAATATTCATAATAAAAGTCATTTCCATTTAGAAGCATTTTATCGTTTAGCAATGGTTGTCCTCATTTCTTTACAGTGATGTAAGGTGTTACTATAAGTCATATCATTCGTGGCCATTGCTTACAAGAAGAAACATTGTATTTTCGGCATAAAATAAAAAATAGGCAATCCTATAACAGATTGCCTTCAACAAAGGGGGAATTCTAGAAAGACTTACAATACAAGCCTTTCCGAATACCTACATGTTTATACGTAAAAATTGGAAATAGTTTCATTCATATCCTGTTGATGAAGCATAGGATGGTTCAACTCGTTCTGATTTTGAAGGTCAACTTGAATGGGTAATTGTATGAACATTTCGTTAATTAATTGTGACTATTTATTGACTATCCATTTTACTTTTGATATTAGCTATAGAGTATGATATAATTTTTTATTGCGTATATAAACGATAAAATATTAATAATTAGGAGTGTTCCCATGTCAGAGAAAATTGAAGTAGGCAGCGTGATTACTGGTAAAGTAACAGGTATTCAACCTTATGGTGCCTTTGTTGCATTAGATGAAAATACACAAGGACTTGTTCACATTTCAGAAGTTACTCATGGCTTCGTTAAAGATATTAATGAACATTTAAGTGTTGGAGATGAAGTACAAGTAAAAGTACTTTCTATTGATGAAAATGCTGGAAAAATCGGTCTTTCTATTCGTGCAACACAAGAAGCACCAGCTCCAACAGTAAAAGAGAAAAAACCTCGTAAACGTCCAAATAATCCTGTAGCTCAAAAAGTAGAGGATAATGGTAGCCAAGGTTTCAATACACTAAAAGATAAGTTGCAAGAGTGGATTGCACAATCTGAGCGTGAAGATTTAATTAAAAAATAAGCTAGTTCAGCTTCATAAAAGACACCGGAAAATCTCGGTGTCTTTTTTTTGTCGAATGAAAGAATCATTTAGTTCCCTGGGAGAAACAATTACAGAGAGGCATTTGTTTTATTTTTTAAAATAAATAAAAAAAGATGTATTCTTTGCAATCCTTAGTAAAAAAAATGATAATAACAAAAAAGGAAGGTGATAGAATGGAGAATTTTACATTTTGGAATCCAACGAGATTGATTTTTGGTAAAGGTGAACTTAGTAAATTAAGTGAAGAGATTTCTCCTTTTGGCCGTAAGGTGCTGGTAGTTTATGGTGGTGGAAGTATTAAAAGGAATGGTCTATACGATAAGGTAATGAATGAGCTTGAGAAAATGAATGCAGAAGTGTATGAACTAGGTGGGGTTGATCCAAATCCTCGTGTCTCTTCCGTTCGTGAAGGTGTGAATATTTGCCGCGAGAAAGAAGTTGATTTCATTCTAGCTGTTGGTGGCGGGAGTGTCATCGATTGTACAAAAGCTATTGCGGGAGCAACGAAATTTGCTGGTGATGCTTGGGATATGGTGACAAATAAAGTAAGAATGGAAGAAGCGATTCCCTTTGGTACCGTCCTTACATTAGCTGCAACGGGTTCTGAAATGAATTCTGGAGCGGTCATTACTAATTGGGAGACACATGAAAAATTGTCTTGGGGAAGCCCGGCTGTATTCCCTCAATTTTCAATTTTAGATCCAGAACATACATATTCAGTGCCAAGAGACCAAACGATTTATGGCATAGTCGATATGATGTCTCATGTACTTGAGCATTATTTCCATTTGGAAGAAAATACGGACTTTCAAGATCGTATGTGCGAATCTCTCTTAACAACGATAATGGATACGGCTCCAAAACTAATAGATGACTTAGAAAATTATGAGCATCGTGCGACCATTTTATATAGCGGTACAATGGCGTTAAACGGTATTCTAAATATGGGTTATAAAGGAGACTGGGCAACGCATAATATTGAACATGCTGTATCGGCAGTCTATGATATCCCTCATGGTGGCGGTTTGGCCATTTTATTCCCTCATTGGATTAAGCATACATTACATGCCAAGCCTGAGAGAATGAAACAATTAGCAATAAGAGTGTTTGAAGTCGATCCAACAGGTAAAACAGATGAGGAAGTTGCATTAGAAGGGATTGCTCGTTTAAGACTGTTTTGGAACAGTATTGATGCACCAGAACAATTATCAGATTATGGTATAGACGATAGCAGGCTAGAAGATATGGCAAATAAAGCCGTTCATAATGGTCCTTTTGGTCGTTTTCAAGTATTAGATAAAGAGGATGTTCTTTCAATCTATCGTTCAGCATTATAAGGAAGAAGCTCTCGTGTGAAACGGGAGCTTTCTTTATAGGTTCTTGTCATATTTGGGTTTAATGGAATTGTGGTCACCTGGTATGAGTTTGCTTATACAAGCATAGTAAAAAATGTGAAGGCTAATTTGGCTTATGCACGAGTGATGGGTTATAAACCTTATTTTTGGAGATGATGTAATCATGAACTATATAACGGGGTTGTGCAAACCGTCGGTGGCGAAGACTGATTCTTGAAAAATTCCTTGTCTTTCGATAAAGTGATAGAGGACTATTGATTCATGAAATACATAAGCGGAGGAATAACGATGACTCATATACAGTTTGATTATACGAAAGCGTTTAGCTTTTTTAGTGAGCATGAACTATCATACTTAAAAGGAGCGGTAACAGCAGCGCATACCGCTATAGAAAATAAAACAGGAGCAGGTCATGAATTCTTAGGGTGGGTAGATTTACCGAAAAATTATAATCGCGAGGAATTTGCAAGAATTCAACAGGCAGCATCAAAAGTCAAGCAAGATTCTGATGTTCTTTTAGTAATCGGAATTGGTGGTTCTTACCTTGGCGCAAGAGCTGCTATTGAGATGTTACAACATAGTTTTTATAATGCTCTTTCAAAAGAAAAAAGGAAAACACCTCAAATCGTTTTTGTAGGCAATAATATTAGCTCTAGTTATATTCATGATGTCATCGATTTATTGGAAGGTAAAGACTTTTCTATTAATGTCATTTCTAAATCTGGAACAACGACAGAACCAGCAATTGCCTTTCGTTTATTCCGAAAAATATTAGAAGAGAAATATGGTGTAGAGGAAGCGAGAAAACGAATTTACGCTACCACTGATAAAGAAAAGGGCGCGTTAAAAACATTAGCGAATGAAGAAGGCTATGAGTCATTTATTATTCCGGATGATATTGGTGGAAGATACTCTGTGCTAACAGCCGTTGGATTATTACCAGTTGCCGTTGCGAATATTGATATTAACCAAGTAATGGAAGGGGCTGAAGCCGCTCGTAAAGAGTTAAGTTCTGCCGATATAGAAGAGAATATCGCATATCAATATGCAGCAGTAAGGAATGTCCTTTATAATAAGGGTAAAACAATTGAAATGCTTGTTAATTATGAGCCGGGGTTACAATACTTTTCAGAATGGTGGAAGCAATTATTTGGTGAAAGTGAAGGAAAAGATCAAAAAGGAATTTATCCTTCATCTGTCAATTTTTCTACTGATCTTCATTCACTTGGTCAATATGTGCAAGAAGGTAGAAGAGATTTATTTGAAACAGTTATTAAAGTGAAGAAACCACGACATGAAGTGAAAATTGAAAACCTTGAAAATGACTTAGATGGTTTAAACTATTTAGCTAATCAATCGATTGATTTTGTGAATCATAAAGCATTCGAAGGAACAATGCTTGCCCATACAGATGGCGGTGTACCTAACCTCATTGTAACGATTCCAGCAATGGATGCATTCACTTTTGGTTATCTTGTCTATTTCTTTGAAAAAGCTTGCGCTATTAGCGGGTATTTACTTGGTGTGAATCCATTTGATCAACCTGGTGTGGAAGAATATAAAGTGAATATGTTTGCATTGCTAGGTAAACCAGGTTATGAAGAGAAGAAAAAAGAGCTTGAAGAACGCTTGAAATAAAAGTCTTCAACTCTTAACGGTCTAATAAGTAAACATAAAACAATTGTATATGGCTGATTGACCACAATTCATGCATAAAGTCTATAGATCAGCCATATATTTTGAGATTTTACCAAACATCATAAGGTTTCTATGTCCAAGATTAACTTGTATTTTTTCAAATGGTACCCAGCTTCTTATCATATAACTTTCGATATCTCCTTTTAGGTATGTTAATCAACAATTCTTACATTCTTCTCTAAAATATATGCTCTTATTGTAAAAAAATAAGACCTGGTTGGTCTTAGATGCTACTTTCCATCCACCGAGCACTTCCATGTTTCGATACTGAAAGTTCGAATAGGTCATAGATAGAGAACTACCCTAGGTTGTTTTCGTTTACTAGATAAACGTACCGAAACATAAGATCAGTAAATGAAATACATATTGGCTATGGGTTTGTTTATCCCGGTATCGCTATTTAAAGCGTGAAGGGTTTATATTACTACTTATTTGTTATGTTTTGAAGAATAATGAAAATTAATATCCTCTATTCATTAAATAGACAAACCAAACAGCATGATTTTGCTCATCTTTAGCTGCTCTATTAAATTGTTCTTTAATATATGGGTCACTGGTTTTATCGGCAATTTCTAAATAGAAGTCCACAGTTTGTTGCTCATCGTTAAATGAATAATCTAAACCAGTTTGATAAGAATTTGGACATTGATCAGTTAATTGAGGCGAATGCTCATGCCCTGTTAGTTGTCTGTATATTTCGTTAAAAATCCTAAAATGTTTTTTCTCATCTTGTCTTATTTCTTTAATAATAGTCCTAGTTTTCTCATTAGGTGCTAATTGCTGAAGTTTCTTATAACAAGTAATTGCAGAGTACTCACCATTAATGGCTTTAGAAATATCCATTATAAGTTCGTGATTGTCTCTAAATTGTATTGGCTTACTCATATAGTACATTTAATCAACTCCTTAATCTAAATCAGTTTAGAATATGCAATTTGAAAAATTAAGGAATTTGTACACAAGAATTATTAAGACTACTAGTACTAAAAATAATGGTGATGAACAAACTCAACGGTTTCACCCATGCTCTAAACAGAGGGTGGAAGGCCGCTGTTTTTTTGCGAAGAGCTTCCAAAGAAGAAGTGATTAGGCTTAAAGAACATTAAGCCTGGTATTTTTTGTTTTCGATTTTAACGATTAATTGATTCGATTCTTTAGCCACTTTTTTTGTCTCCATTACAAGTTGAAAGATGTTTTCGCTACAACGCTGTGCCCCTTTAATTAAAAGTGGCACCCCTATGGAATCAATTCCAAGACCTCGTGAAAAAAAGCCTCCGAGTGTCATAGCTAACGGTACAACAGGAGAGGTATTAGAAAATATTATTTTTTTATTCATAGTTTGATGCTGTAGAGATAATAGTTCACTAAAATTATATAGTGATTTTACAGTTAGTTTGGATGATCTCCTCCCGATAGTATAAACCGTATTACCATCACTATCAATTCCATGATAAATAAACTCCCCAGCGTCCTTCTTTTTTAGCTTGTTAAAGTACGGAACAGATAAAATCTCTTCTTTACTTGGTATTAAATTAGTATCACTCAAAATATTTAGGTGATAGGCAGCGGCTAAAGAGGTGGTATGGGTACCTCCAAAATCGTGATATATATAGATGATTTTTTCTTTCATATCCATCCATCCTCTCTTTTATAATTAGGGTAATCCTACTTCATTCTTTCCATAAAAGTAGCCTATTATAATTCCTTGGAGATTCTTGAGAGGAGCCAAAAGGTGGAAATGATAATCGAAAAATAGGAGAACCGGCTTAAGAGTGGTAATTATAAGTTAACCAGCTCTCGATAATCGCTATGAGAAACGTCTCTGTGCTTAGTTAACTTTGATCCTTCCATAGTACTTGCCAACTCTATTTAAACATGACTAGTATCTGATCAGAACTTATTCTATCCATCACACGGTAACCTGTTTCTGAATATGTGGCGATTCCTTCATCATTCGGTAAACAGTAACCATTAATTGAGCAACTACCATCATCAGTCACTAGCAATTGACCGAGTAATCCAACTGTTACCCACTCTTTACGTTTACTTCTTGGTATATAAGATTGCTGTGAATCGTAGGCGGGGTTTATTTTTGGTGCCACTCGCGTTAACTTTGCGAGGTACTCATCATTAGGGTCACTTGGAATTTGTTCATATTGAGTACGGCCCCATTGATCCTTTAGATACTTATGATGCCAATGCAGTTCAGCGGCATTCCCCTTAATGGCGGAGGCAGCACTTGTAATGCCTAAAATATAGCTGTCTGCGCTGGTTGCTATTTTCACCTTTTTACCTTGTAATGTGATAAATCTACCTGGTGTAATGCTGTTTCCATCAATCGTTTCAAACATTTCAGCATAGTCAGCGCCATTTTCATGAAGTGTGCCATCGATAAATAAATCTCCTGTAGATCCTTGGAGTAGCGCAGCTAAACCTCTGTTGCTAGCACTTGTTCCATTACCGACATGCCAAGAATAATTGTCTGTTGTTTCTCCATATATTCCCATTATATGTGAACCGATATTTGTGGCTATGTTTTGAAATCCTTCAGCATGAGAAAAAACACCTTGGGCTACATTATTTTGTCCTTCTACATGAGCGGCTTGACCAGTCGCGTTATTGTTGACACCCTCCGCATGTGAGGCATTCGCTGTAGATAGGGTATTTAAACCTTCTGCATGAGCACCTGTGCCGCTTGCGGTGGTTCCGTAACCTTCAGCATGCGAACTATTACCAGAAGCAGTATTGGGTAAAGAAGCGTTATTTGCATTCACTCCCCCTTCCACATGGGCCCCATATCCAGAGGCGATATTATTGAACCCTTCTGCATGTGCATAGTTTCCACTAGCGGTGGTTCCTCTTCCTTCTGCATGAGAATAATCCCCACTTGCTAGTGTTGTATTTCCTTCAGCGTGAGCGTTTATACCTTCTGTTCTTGTACGAGATCCTTCGGTGTGCGACGCGTATCCTGCTGCTGTCGTTTCTATTCCCTCGGCATGGGTAAAGGCATTTGAAGCAACAGTTGAACTTCCTTCAGCGTGAGAAACATAACCGCTTGCTTGGGTGAAAAGACCTTCTGCATGAGCAAAGCTATCAGATGCTACGCTGCTACCACCTTCTGCATGTGAAGTGGAGCCAGATGCAGTCGTTAAATATCCTTCTGCATGAGAGTTAGTACCAGAAGCAATAGACCCTTGCCCTTCTGCATGAGAAATACTCCCAGAAGCATTTGTCTGAAAGCCTTCCGCATGAGCATAAGAATTATTTGCAACTGTACTTCTTCCTTCTGTATGAGCAACAAAACCACTTGCTTCAGTGTCCATTCCTTCCGCATGAGCGCTTTCGCCAGAGGCGGTATTCCTTAATCCTTCCGCATGCGTGTAGTCACCACTTGCTGTTGTTGTATTCCCTTCTGAATGGGCACTAAGACCACTGGCTAAGGTGAGTGTTCCTTCCGCATGTGCTTCATTTCCACTGGCAACAGTTTGGTGACCTTCTGCATGAGCAGCATATCCTGAGGCTTCGGTTGTATTCCCTTCCGCGTGAGCAGTATCACCACTGACAACAGTTTCAAATCCTTCTGTATGAGAAGCTAATCCGATCGCTCTAGTTGAGTTCCCCTCTGCATGTGAAGCATCCCCTGTGGTGATTGTACTAAAGCCTTCAGCATGAGAAGCAATGCCATTTGCCTGTGAGGAGC
Organism: Cytobacillus sp. FSL M8-0252; assembly: GCF_038007345.1. Classification (NCBI taxonomy): domain Bacteria; kingdom Bacillati; phylum Bacillota; class Bacilli; order Caryophanales; family Bacillaceae; genus Cytobacillus; species Cytobacillus sp. FSL M8-0252. Next base: position 3,838,442 of record NZ_JBBOWZ010000001.1, on the reverse strand, counting down.
TCCCTTCAGCATGAGAAGCAATGCCGAGCGCAGAAGTAGTCAGCCCTTGTGCGTGACTTGCAGTTGCTGAAGCTTGCGTGTCAATTCCCTCAGAATGGCTAGCTTCTCCAATGGATATAGTGTTGAGACCTTCTGCATGCGAGGCTAATTCAGTCGCAATCGTATTATCGCCTTCCGCATGACTAGCTGTACCAGAAGCAACAGTTTTGAACCCTTCCGCATGTGCATCATTACCAGTTGCAGAACTACTAGAACCTTCCGCATGAGAGGCAGCTCCACTTGCTAAAGTCTTATGCCCTTCCGCATGAGCTGACTCACCTTCAGCAGTTGTTAAACTCCCTTCCGCATGAGAAGCGTCACTAACAGAAGTGGTTTGAAACCCCTCTGTGTGAGCAGCTGTGCCAATAGCATTTGTTTGGCTCCCTTCCACATGAGAAGCGACTCCAGTAGCTAATGTTTCAAACCCCTCCGCATGAGAAGCATTACCATCAGCAGTCGTTGAAGTCCCCTCCGCGTGAGCAGCTTCACCGTTTGCATTTGTATTTATTCCACCTGCATCAGAACAGGCACCATTCGCATTGCGATTACATTCTGCCATTACATAATTCTCTCCTTTCATACGGGTTAATAAAATTATATAGATGTATTTTTAAAAGAGGTTAACTGAAGGCACTCTGTATACATTTACCCTTCATCTGCTATAACTTATGAGTTGAGCACTTATCACGATTGTATGTTTGTCCATTAAGGTTAGCTATTTATGCGAAGAAGCCTAAAGAGAAGTGAAAAGCGCTAGTATTAGTGAGAGGGAATAGGGTAAAACTAAGCAAAATATGATGTTGAAAGGAATGAAAGCAATGAGAGAAATTCATTCTAATATCGAGGGAAAGCAATATCACTTGTTTAAACTGGAGCAGTTATTAAAACCAATGGGTTATACAATTGGAGGGAATTGGGATTATGACCATGGTGCGTTTGATTACAAGATTGATACGAACAATGGTTATCATTTCTTACGTATACCCTTCAAATCCATAGATGGTCAATTAGATACAAGCAATTGTACAGTAGAACTGGGAACACCTTACCTCTTGTCACATATTTACGAGAGCAATATTGATGAAAATAACGCAAATATCGGTAATTTCTCTGCTTCATTTAATCAATTTCAGGCACCAGTTGATAAGGACGGAGAAGTTACCGAAAGATATGTAGCTATAGGTCACGAGCTTGTTAAAGAACTAGAGGGGATTTTGCAATATTAATTTTTTATCGTGATAAGCAAATCCTCTGCTTGAAGTGAAAACGGGTGAGGGGGATGAATAATCATCTCTTCTCCTCGTTTGATGCCAAGAATCAATATATCTTCATTCATTAAGCTAATACTTACATCACGAAAATTAGCCCCAATATGGTCAGTCAATATGGGCTCAATACCTAGTCTTCTTTGATCAATTTGCCTTAGTAAACTGAGAAATGCCGTAACCATTTCTCTTGAAGTAAGGCTACTAATCATGACAAAGCTTGTTAATAAGTTCGTTTGCACGATTTCATCTGCGCCTGCTCGCTTCGCATTTTTCATCTGTTCAGTTGTTAGGATTTCTACAATACAAGGTAAGGATGGATTCATTCCTTTAACAGCAATTAACGTCAAGATACTGTGCATATCTGCTTGGTGTTCGTCTTTGTTTTGATCAGCGGTAATAATCAATTGTCTAGCGTCCATTACACTTGCTTTCATGAGCACATCATCTCTTTGTGGATTGCCTTTGACGAAATGAAGGTTTTGGTGGGGCAATGGATTTTCCTCCAATGTTTCATCAATTAATGTGACGGGTACGCTATTAACATAGCTACATATCGTTTTCAAAATTTCTCTCGAACGAGCATTCCAACCGATGACAATAATATGATCACGGTCTTTAAACTTGAAATTTCCTTGAATATAGTCATTTTGCTTAGCGACAGCGGCAGTAGACAATGCAACGAAATAAGAAGCAATAAAACCTGCTCCTGTCAAAACAAGGACAATTCCTGCTAGTCTTCCGACAACAGAGTGAGGCACAAAGTCACCATACCCGACAGTTGAAGCAGTTATGACAGCCCACCAGATACCATCAAACCAAGTAGGAAAACTATTTGGCTCTAATAAGTGAACAAAACCGCCAAATAGGATAATTGTCATCAGTGCCATGATGAGTATACGAAAGACCAATGGTAAGCGAGTGAAATAAGAATACAGATAATGTGGCATTTTATAAACTCCCCTAGAAATAGTATTATTTAGTATAGGTGAAAATCCATTTTCATAAACGATTTTTACCGATAAATGAAAAGGAAGAGAGGAGAAAGAGAATGAAAGTATTAGTAATAGGAGCGAACGGGCAAATTGGTAAACAAGTGATGGATAAATTAAGTGAAACAACCGGTGATATACCTGTAGCAATGGTAAGAAAAGAAGAACAATTAACTGATTTTAAAAACCGTGGGATGGAAGCGGTCCATGCATCATTAACTGGTACGGTTGAAGATTTGGCTAAGGCTATGCAAGGATGTGATGCTGTTGTCTTCACAGCAGGATCAGGAGGCCATACAGGATATGACCAAACATTGCTCATCGATTTAGACGGCGCAGGTAAAGCAATCGAAGCAGCGGAAAAAGCCGACGTTTCTAGATTTGTGATGGTTAGTGCCATACATGCGAATGACCGAGAAAAATGGTCAGCGATTGAGCCATATATGGCAGCTAAACATTATGCTGATAAAATGCTGATGAATAGCTCATTAGACTACACGATCGTACGTCCTGGTGGCTTATTAAATGAACCAGGAATAGGGAAAGTGAAGGCTTCTGCTTCTCTTGAAAGAAATACAATTCCACGTGAAGATGTGGCTGCAACAATCGTTGAGGTGCTTCATAATGATCAGACCATTCATAAATCATTCGACCTCGTTACAGGGGAGGAAACGATAGGTGAGGCGCTAAAAGGGATTTAGTAAAAAAAATACAGAGACATGGAAATAAATAGAAAGAAACTAGAGCAAATTCTAATAGAGAATTTGCTCTAGTTTCATTTGGAAACAATCTGTTTATAATTTCGTTGCCGACATACTCATGCATTTTTCTTCATATAAGGAATCCCTCCAATTCAAATTAAAAAACGACGAAGAGTACTCAGCTGCCTAAAATGATATTTCCAATTCATTGCTGCAGTTTTTAGATAGATATTACTTTCAGCATTCATTGCATAAAAAATAGTCATATGAGGGGAGGAAAAATTCTATTAAATAAAACCCTACTGTTGGTGCTGTTCAAATATTTATTTTTCGTAGATAATATTCTTTTAAGTACTTTATGAAGGAGAGGAAACAATGGGTATACGTTCTTTTATCCCATTATTAGTTTTATTGAGCTTGTTAGTTAGTTGTACGCCAGAAGGGGAATCCCCATTTACAGAGGGAAGACAAACAAATGATTATCAGGTTGATAGTGACTATTATAAAGAGGCAAAAGGGAAAACGGGAGATGAATTAAAAGCAGCACTTCATGAGATTATAGATGATCATAATGAACTGACTTATCGTGAGGTATGGGAAGCGTTAATGGTGACAGATGAAGATCCACAAAATAGAGACAATGTAATTTTATTCTATAGTGGAAGATCGCAAGACAAGGACTTAAAAGGTCCAGATGCAGATGACTGGAACCGTGAACATATTTGGGCAAAATCCCATGGTGGATTTGATACTGATCCAGGTGTAGGAACAGACCTGCATCATTTAAGGCCGACGGATGTAAGTGTAAATGCTTCTAGAGGAAACTTAGATTTTGATAATGGTGGAAAAGAACATCAGGAAGCAAAGGGTAATTATTATGATCATGATTCTTTTGAACCTCGTGATGAAGTGAAGGGTGATATTGCCAGAATGCTTTTCTATATGGCGGTACGTTATGAGGGAGATGATGGCGAGTTAGATTTAGAATTGAACGATAGAGTCAATAATGGACGCACGCCTTTGCATGGAAAATTATCCGTTTTGTTAACGTGGCATAAAGAGGACCCTGTAGATGAGAATGAACAACGTAGAAATCAATTCATCTATGAAGAATTTCAAAATAACCGCAATCCCTTCATTGATAATCCTGAATGGGCATTTGCTATTTGGGATGATGAACAGTAAAAGTGGAATAGAGTAAGTCTGGTATAATTGTAAATTTTTTTACATTTCAACCAGACTTTTTTTACTTCACGAGAATGAAAGGCAGGCTCATTTTAGCAATAAACAAAATAACTTCAATTTTAAAAAAATAAGCCATTTGTATCAAAAACAATATTGACAGTTGATTTGTATGATGTTAGTTTAAAAGTACTTATATGTTCTTTATAAAGAACTAACAAAGAGGGAGGTAGCGCATGACAGCAATTGCTGGTATATGGAGCTTCAATGAGTGGGAAATTCCCGTTCATTACGGGGATAGGATGTTGCAACAGTTTCAAGGGTTCCGTTATGATCAAGTGCAAACAATAAGAGAGCGCCGCCTATTCTTAAGTTGTTCTTTAAATTGGATTACACCACAATCTAGGGGTGAGGAAATTCCCTATTATAATCGGGAAAAAGGGTTAGCAATTATATGCAATAGTATTATTGATAATCGCGAAGACTTATACCAGCTATTAAATATTCGGAAGTATGAGAGATGTATGATTACCGATAGTCAACTGATTTTATATGCCTATGAAAAATGGGAAGAAGATTGTCCTAGGTTTTTAGTCGGTGATTTTGTATTTATGATTTGGAATGACAAAAAACAAACATGGTTTGGAGCTAGAGATTTCTCAGGCACGAGAACATTATATTTTACTAAAAATGCTTTGTTCTTCTCATTCGCATCGACTATGGGTGCACTACTGACTTTACCAGAAGTAGAAGATACATATAATGAGAACTGGATCGCTGAATATCTTGCTAATCCATTAACGATAGAATCAGTAGATTTAACCTCAACGGTCTATCAATCTATTTATCAAATACCACCTTCACACTCAATCACGATAACGAAACATCATATGCAGATTAAACAATACTGTCACCTACTAGAAGAAAGAGAACCGCTTAAACTAAAGAATGATGAACAATATATTGAAGCATTTCAAGAATTATTTCAAAAAGTAGTTGATTCAAAATTAAGAACATTTAAGGGAAAAGGCGCTCATTTAAGTGGGGGGTTGGATTCAGGTACAGTCACTGCATTTGCGGCCAAATCATTACAAGGGGAACCGTTACATACTTTCAGTTACATCCCTATTCCCAAGTTTGAAGATTGGACACCCAAAAGTAGACAAGCGAACGAAAGACCATGGATTGAAGAGATGCTTAAGCTATACCCTACTCTCGTTCCGCATTTCTTATCTTTCTCTGACCGTAATGCTTATACAGAAATGGATGAGTGGTTGAATGTGATTGAATCACCTTATAAATATTTCGATAATACGTATTGGTTACGAGGGATTTACGAACAAGCATCAGCTTTGGATATAGGTATTCTCCTCAATGGCCAACGTGGCAATTGGACCATTTCTTGGGGTCCAGCGCTTGATTACTATGCAAGTCTTCTTAAAAAGTATCGATTATTACATTTTTTAAAAGAGACTAATTCCTATAGTATCGCTTTAGGTGTTGATCGAAAAAAAGTTTGGTCGACTATTATAAATAAAAAAATAAGAGCATCCCATGTGAATCGGGGGCATCCCTTTCCACAATTTATTCATCCTGCATTTGCAAGGCAAACAAAGGTGTATGAAAAATTAAGAGATAACGGCATTGACCAAGCGGGGAACGGGCTAACTAATGCATATCAAGTGAGAGAAAAACAATTCAATGACCTCTATTATTGGCATACAACAGGGGTATATGGCGCAAAAATGGCCTTGAAATATGGAGTAATTCCTAGAGATCCTACAGATGATTTACGAGTGGTCCGTTTTTGTTTATCGCTTCCGGAGGATCAATTTGTGAAAAATGGATTCAATCGTGCCTTTATTCGTAGAGCAACAAAAGGATATTTACCGAATCTTAACCGATTAAATGTGAAAAGTAAGGGTGTGCAAGGTGCAGATGGGCTGCTGCGTCTCCTACCAAATTGGTCGTCTTTTCTAAATGAAATGGAAAAAGCACTAAACGATCAGCGCATTCAGCACTTTATCGATGTGTCAGTCATCCGGGACCATCTAAAGCGTATTCAGCAACCACAAGCAAACCAGGTGTTTGATGATGATTTTCGCATAGCGATGCGGACACTCATTCTTTACCGTTTTCTTATTAAAGGAGGTGAAACAAGTGACAAAAATTTGGCAAACACCCATTTTGCAAGAACTTGAAATAAAAAGAACAATGGGAGGACCAGGATTAAAAATCCCGGATGCTGTCCAACCAGATGAAGATGAAACCATTCATCATTCGTAAGCACATTAAAGGAACCGGCCCTTGTGCTTATGTATAAGGGCTTCTTAGAAAAGAGTTGGAGAGATAATAAGTTTAATTGACATTTCGTGCGCTAAATATGGACGCTATTGCTCTTAGGTATAGCTTAAAAAAACAGGATAGGCAGAGTCCTTTCTTTTACGCTTATAGGCAGTGGTGTCTGGCGCTTTTCTAAGAAAGGAGGATCGTTTTGGATAAGAAGACACATAAATATCGGGCATTCGGTTTATATGTATTAAGTGATATTCCATTTAAAGAACTTGTTGCTAGTGAAGAATCTGAGCCCTCTAATCTTATTGAGATGATTAGTATTAAACAAAGAGATTTATCATCTATATGGGATAATTATGGAGAGAAAAGAAAATTTAAAGTATTAACAGATCAATCCGTTCTATTTACAGTTAATGAAACGGCAACTTTCTATATTGAGGGGGGCAGGAGTATTTATTTTGACCCTCATCCTAGTAGTTCAATAGATAAGGTCCGTTTGTTTATATTAGGATCGTGTATGGGTGTACTGTTAATGCAAAGGCGGATATTACCCCTTCATGGAAGTGCAGTAATGAAGGATGGCAAAGCCTATTTAATTGTCGGAGATTCAGGGGCAGGAAAGTCGACACTAGCTTCGACGCTTATTCTTAAAGGATGGTCGTTATTAAGTGATGATGTCATACCTATTCAATTAGTAAACGGCACAGCCTATGTAGTACCGAGCTACCCACAACAAAAACTATGGGATGAAAGTATTATAAAGTTAGGTTTATCAGTTACAAGTTATCATCCTCTTTTTGATAGAGAAAATAAATATGCGATACCTGTACAGAATGTATTCACACATCACTCGGTTCCACTTGCAGGTATTTTCGTCCTACATCAGGTGAATGAAAGGCCAAAAGAAATACACCCTTTAAATGGGTTGCAAAAAATTGAAGTTTTGGATGCTCATACATATCGTCCTTTTATGATCGGGCGGTTAGGACTATTAGCTTGGCATTTTGACTTATCGGTTAAGATTGCTAGTCAAATTCCTATGTATGCGATCGAGCGGTCGAACTTATTTTCAGCATATGAGCTGGCAGATACGATTCATAACTTGTTTGAGGAGGAGCAGAATGATAACAAAGAAGCCATTGTCAATCAATGATATCGTGAAACAAGTAAGTGGAAATATGGTAAGCGATATGAACGGTGAGAAAGTGATGCTGAATATTGAAAACGGTAAGTATTATAATTTAGGTGTCATTGGTGGTGAAATCTGGGGAAAGATGCAAGAAGGCGTGTTAATCTCTTCTCTCATTGTGCAAATGCAAGCAGAATACGAAGTGGAGCAAATCAAGTGTGAAGAAGAGGTGTTTTCCTTTCTTGATCAGCTTTTAAAAGAAGGGCTTATTGAAGTACATCAACATGAATAGCATAATTTTTCATAAACTTAAACATTTTCTTGCTCTTCCCTGGGAGAAAAAACAATTATTAATAGAGGCCCTAATTTATCTAGCTTATGCAAGAATCTATAAGCAGTTACCATTTTCTAAAGTTTCACATCTATTAGGTAAGCATATGAAAGAGACAGAACAAACACAGGACCTTCATAGAGAGAATCCTATTCAACAAATTTCTGAAGCAGTACATCATATGAGTCGATATACGTTTTGGGAGAGTGAATGCTTAGTGAAGGCTGTTGCTTGTATGAAAATGCTTGAAAGAAGAGGAATAGAAAGTACTTTATATTTAGGGACTGCAAGGGATGATTACGGTGAGTTTGTCGCTCATGCATGGTTAAGAAGTGGTACTTTCTTTCTGAGCGGGGCGCATGAAAAAGATAAGTTTACAATTGTTAGTATGTTTGCATGTATACCGAAAAAGGAGAAGGAGAGATGGTAAGAACGTCATTGGATAATCAAAATTTACCTTTAGAAATGCAGCTGATCGTATCATTGATGAAAAATGAAAAGCAATTAGTACTTTCATTATGTACCAAGGTAGATTGGGATCAGTTCCTGCTAGCAGTAAAGCATCATCGAATATTCCCGCAAATATATCATGCAATAAATGAACAAAGGGTAGCTGATAAGATGCCAGCATATATATTTACAAAAATAAAGAAAGATTATGAGCAGAATATCTATCGTATGCTGCATTTGACTGCGGAAATGCACACACTCTATTTGCAGTTTCAACAAGCATCTCTACCGCTTCTTTTTCTCAAAGGTCCGATACTAGCTAAAGAGCTTTACGGTGATCTGTCTTTGCGTACTTGTGCTGATATTGATTTGCTGGTGCCGATTGAACGTATTGAACAAGCAGAACAATTAATGCTCCTACAAGGTTATGAAAAAGATGAATATATTGAATCGGTGATGGATGATTGGAAATGGCGACATCACCACTTTACCTATTTTCATAAGCAACATCGAACGAAGGTAGAAGTTCACTGGCGCCTTCACCCTGCACCAAGCACAGAGCCCCATTTTACCGAGTTATGGGAGAGAAGAAGAGAAAGCCAATGGAGTAGTCAAATTAGCTTTCCTTATTTAGGTGAAAAAGATTTATTCTATTTCTTAAGTACTCACGGTGCTAGGCACGGTTGGTCAAGGTTAAGATGGCTGTTCGACATTCATCAGATCTTGTTACAGGGAAGTTTTGTGAATGATAAGGACTGGTCACATCATTTAACCCAATACCAATACGATAAAATCGCTGGGCAGGCATTATTATTATCAGTGAAACTATTTAATTCAAATGTAAAATCAACATGCATGGATAAGCGTGCATCAATAAAATTAGCAAGAGGGGCATCGTTTTATTTTCACCAATTGGTTTCGTTACATGATCATCATGTACCAAAGGAAATTGCTCATTATCATGCGCAATATTTACGTAGTTTATTTACTTTGAAGCAGAAGTTCATTCATTATTTGCAATGGTTCTATCCTTTGTCCGAAGATTATCAAGCATTCCCGTTACCGAAAAAATGGTTCCCACTCTATTATGTGATAAAACCTTTTCTATGGCTAAATAGGAAACGGCAAATACTACAAAATGCAAGAAAGAAAACTTGTTGACTTGTTCTTTATAAAGAACTAAAATGAAATAAATCTAATCTAATTCTATTTTTTTACTCTTTTTGTTCTTTATAAAGAAAATACAAAAGGTGGATTACAAATGAACAGATATTTGAATGAACCTGAGGCTAAAGAAATACAATTACCTGAACTATTTAAAGTCATTAAGAAAAGGTTTTGGCTGGTGCTTCTTTTTACGTTGCTTGCTTGTGGGATTGCTTTTATTTATCACTTATTAAATAAACCAACGTTACTCTATCAAAGTGATACGAATATTATTATTGGGGCAGAAGTAGGGTATCGAAATACTCTACAGGTCATCATTAGAGACACAGTGGTGTTAGAGGAAGTAATTAAAGAATTGAGATTAGCGGAAACAAGTGATCAATTAGCGAATAAGATTGCTGTTACGAGTGTTGATGATACGCAGGTGGTGAATATAACCGTAGTTGATTCACATCCAGAAAGAGCCGCTTTAATTGCTAATACTACAGCAAAAGTGTTTATTGAAAAAATCCCGACAATTATGGATTTTGATGAAGTCAGCATTTTGTCGGAGGCAAGAACAAACCCGACCCCTATTAATGAAAGTAATGGGCTGAATATAATAGTAATTGCAGGGGTATTAGGTTTAGTTGCGGGAATAGGCTTTATTTTTCTATTAGACTCATTAAATGATTCTGTAAAGTCAGAAAGCCAGCTTGAGAGATTAATCGATGTGCCAACAATTGGTACTGTTTCAATCATACATACAAAAAATTTGAAACAAAAGAAACAAAAACAAACAATGAAAGAAAGGAGGAAGACTAATGGTCAATATGCGGAAATGGAAAATCGGTACGAGCAATAAGGGACGAAACTTAGTCACTTATTTGTACCCTCATTCAATCATTTCTGAACAATTCCGCACGATAAGAACAAATATCCAATTTATCAATGGTGAGAAAAAGCATATGGTCTTGCTTATTACTTCACCAGATCGTTATGAAGGTAAAACGACAATGATAGGCAATATTGCTGTATCAATTGCGAACCAAAAAGAGAAAGTACTCTTGATTGATGCTAATTTAAGAAATCCAGCATTGCATCAAATGTTTATGGCAGCTCAAGAGCCTGGTTTAACAGATGTATTGAAAGGCGATGCAATACAGGAAGAAGTGACTATTTCTACGCAAATTCCTGGCCTAAAACTATTGCCTAGTGGGAAGATTCCATCCAATCCCTCAGAACTACTTGGTTCTAGTGTCATGAAGAAGCTCATAGCTAAAGTTAGCCCATTATATGATGTAATTTTAATTGATTCCCCTTGTTTATTAGATGTTACTGATACAAAGGTGTTAGCGAATGTTAGTGATGGTGTGATACTCGTCGTAAAACAAGGGCAAACAAAAGCAGAACATGTCTACAATGCTAAAAAAACACTACAATATGCAAAGTCGAACATTATTGGCACCATCTTGAATGGAAGCCATTAATTTTTTTATGATTGTTCGTTATAAAGAATATTTAAGGTGATGTCTCCTTGCCTTTATCTAAGAGAGATACTCGGTCATGCTGTGGGTTGAAAGAAACCTTAGACGCCCTGTCGTCAAGAGTGTGGTGAGAGGGGGGGTTAGATGCCCTGTTTTACTTTTAGATTAAATGTCTTTACATGAGTTGAGAATTGTATTAGTTCTAATCATTTACTGATGGTATAAGTCATTTGAAATCCTGAAGCAAGGGAGGGATGATACTGTGTCATACAGACTAAAGCTTATATTTTCGTTATTGATGGATGCAGTATTACTATTGAGTTCTTTTATATTTACGTATCTATTACTCCCAACTTCTATCTCATACAATCAAGCTATTATAATTTATAGTTTATCACTTCTATTTTATTATATCTTTGCTTATAAAGAGCAATTCTATGAGCAATTATGGTCCTATGCTAGTATTCGAGAATTTCTCATTATTCTCAGGCTTGTAGGAACGACAGTCTGTTTAACAATGATTACATACTACATGTTATTAAAAGCGTTTCTTCCACAATTTACAATCATTTATAGTTTAGTGTTGCTTATTATATTAACAAGTTCGAGATATGGCGTAAGAGTCTATCGAGAACAAATGCAAGAGCTAGCTATTAATAAGAAAAAAACATTAATTATTGGTGCTGGTTCAGCAGGAGGAATGCTTGCCAAACAATTGATGCAAGGACATGATCAATTAATTCCAGTCGGATTTATTGATGATGACTATAGGAAGCAAGGCTTGTATTTAGCAGGCTTAAAGGTTTTAGGGAAGGTAGAACAATTAAGAGAGATTGTTCAGGAAATGGGTATAGAGCATTTAATCATTGCTATCCCTTCACTTAAAAAAGAAGAGCTCGAAATCATTTTTAATGAATGTACCAAAACGAATAGTAAGACACAAACACTACCCTTTATTGAAGATATTGTCATGGGAGAAGTAAAAGTCAATCATATACGAGATGTAAAGGTGGAAGATTTACTCGGAAGAGAGCCGATTCTCTTAGAGGACAATAGTATTTCGGAGTATATTGCCAATCAAACGGTACTTGTCTCTGGTGCAGGTGGTTCAATTGGTTCAGAGATTTGTCGACAGATTTTAAATTTTTCACCGAAGCGTTTGATTCTTCTCGGTCATGGAGAAAACAGCATTTATTCCATATTATTAGAACTGGTAGATATGAAAAGTGATAGCGAACTGATTCCTGTTATTGCTGATATTCAAGATAAAGAACGCATGATTCAAGTCATGAAAAAATATCAACCGGCAGTTGTTTATCATGCAGCCGCCCACAAGCATGTACCATTAATGGAAGAACATCCAGAGGAAGCAGTAAAAAATAATATAATTGGTACAAGGAATATGGCAGAGGCAGCTCATCAGTCACAAGTCAATGTATTTGTAATGGTGTCAACAGATAAAGCAGTAAATCCAACAAGTGTAATGGGCTCATCGAAGCGTCTTGCAGAAATGCTTGTTCAACAAATGAATAAAGTAAGTACAACTCGTTTTGTTGCGGTAAGGTTTGGCAATGTATTAGGTAGTAGAGGGAGTGTTATTCCCCTTTTTAAAAAGCAAATCGAAAAAGGGGGACCAATTACTGTCACGCACCCTGATATGGTGAGATATTTTATGACCATTCCTGAGGCGTCAAGGCTTGTGCTACAGGCAGGTGCACTAGCATTAGGTGGTGAGATATTTATTTTAGATATGGGTAAACCGGTAAGAATATATGATTTAGCAAAAAATTTAATTAAACTTTCCGGCTATACAACTCAGGAAATAAGTATTAAATTCACCGGTATTCGCCAAGGGGAGAAGTTATTTGAAGAACTATTGAATAAGGAAGAAATGGACGATCAGCAAATTCACCCACATATTTATATTGGGAAAAGCGCCACCCTTTATATTGAAGAGATTGAAAGTTTAATTGATTTATATCCTGTGATGAGTAAAGAGGAATTAAGAGAACGATTGTTAACCCTTGCAAACCGAAAAGAAACGCCAGAGAAAAAGCAGGAAGTTGCTAATATGTTATCACTATCTTAAGGAAGAAGGAGTGAGTAAGTATGAGGCAAGTAAGAAAAGCGATTATTCCAGCTGCCGGTTTAGGAACTAGATTTCTTCCTGCAACAAAAGCAATGCCAAAAGAAATGCTACCACTTGTCGATAAACCGGCAATTCAATACATTGTAGAAGAAGCAGTTGCTGCTGGTATTGAAGATATTATTATTGTTACAGGTAAAGGGAAAAGGGCAATAGAGGATCACTTTGATTATTCTTTTGAACTAGAACAAAATTTAATGAGCAAAGGTAAATTTGAATTACTATCAGAAGTGAAAAAGTCATCTCAACTGGCCAACCTTCATTATATCAGACAAAAAGAACCGCTTGGGTTAGGGCATGCCATATGGTGTGCACGGAAGTTTATTGGCGATGAGCCGTTTGCGGTCTTGTTAGGTGACGATATTATTGAAGGATTTACGCCATGCATAGCTCAAATGATAGAACAGTATGAAGAGCATAAAGGTACGATTCTTGGGGTGAAAAAAGTGAAAGACGAAGAAGTATCAAGATATGGCATCATTGATGGTGAAATAGTGACGGAAAGACTTCATACGGTTCGTTCTTTAATTGAAAAGCCAGACCTTAATCAAGCACCATCTAATTTAGCAATCATGGGGCGATACATCCTACCACCGAGTATTTTTGATATTCTTTCATATCAAGAGCCAGGGAGGGGGAATGAAATTCAACTAACAGATGCGTTAGCCACTTTGAATCATAGTGAACCGATATTTGCATTCGAATTTCAAGGAGAGCGCTATGATGTTGGTGAGAGACTTGGTTATATTCAAACATCCATTGAATTTGCTTTAAAACGTAAGGATTTACAAGAGGAGCTGTTAGGTTTTCTACAAACGATAACAGAAAGATATCCAATCAAATGACGGCAAAAAAACTGCTATTAGTTGCCACAGTCGACTATCATTTCAAGGCATTTCATCTCCCCTTTATGCGACAACTATACGAACAAGGTTGGGAAATACATATAGCGGCTAAAGGTGACTTAACCTTACCTTTTGTATCCAAACAGCATCGCCTCCCAATTGAAAGACATCCGTTGAAAAAAGCCAATCTATATGCGTACAAGCAGTTGAAAAGCTTAATGGAGATTCATCAATACGATATTGTTCATTGCCATACACCCACTGGTGGATTACTTGGTAGATTGGCAACTTTTAGTTTGAAGAAGAAGCCATTACTATTTTATACTGCCCATGGATTTCATTTTTGCAAAGGTGCACCACTACTTAATTGGCTTATCTATTATCCTATTGAAAAAACCTTGGCGCGGAAAACGGATTGTTTAATTACGATTAATCAAGAAGATTATGCCTTAGCCACTAAGGCATTGAAAGCGAAGGAAATAGCTTTTATCCATGGAGTGGGCGTCAATGTAGCGCAATATCAGCCAATTGATAAGGAAATAAAGGAAAAACTAAGAGAAAAGCATCTGATTGAAAAAGAGGCTTTTTTATTTTTTTATGCAGCAGAGTTTAATCGAAACAAAAACCAAAGGCTTTTACTACAAGCGTTTAAGAAAATAGCGAAACAACACCCATCTAGCCAATTACTATTAGCAGGAGAAGGACCGCTGTTATCAGATTGTCAAAGACTTGCTACTGAGCTTGGAATTGATCGTCAGGTAGTATTTCTCGGCTTTACAAATGAAGTGAAGGAATGGTTACAAATGAGTGATGTGGCTGTGGCTTCTAGTTTAAGGGAGGGCCTCCCAGTGAATATTTTGGAAGCTATGGCTTGTGGCCTACCCATTGTAGCTACTATGAATCGAGGGCATCATGAATTGATCAGGGACAGGCATAATGGATATCTGATAGCAGCGACTGATGTGCATCGTTTCGCCGAAAAAATGGAGAGTCTTATACTTTCTGAACAAGAGAGAGAGAGGTTCGCTAAAGCAAATAGGCAACTTGTTAGCAAGTATTCAACTGAAGTCGTCATGGAAGAATTAATGATCCTTTACGCTAAATACACGCAGGAGAAGAAAGATGAAAGCAATCATCAGCATTATCGTGCCTATATATAATATGGAAATGTATATTGAAAGATGTCTACATAGTTTACTCACACAAACATTTAAAAGAATTGAAATTATTGCCGTCAATGATGGTTCAACCGATCAAACGGGTGACATTCTTTCAAAATATCAAGAGAAGGATAAAAGGCTGAAGGTCTTCTACCAGGAGAATAAAGGTGTCTCCCAGGCCCGTAATTTTGGACTAAAGCACGCGGAAGGAGAGTATATTGGTTTTGTCGATCCTGATGACTGGGTTCACCAAGAGATGTATGAGGCATTATATGAAGCGCTTCAACGAGAGCAGGCAGATATCGCTATGTGTCGATACACACGAGCGTATCAACACTTTTCTAAGGAAAGATACTTCCATCACTTGAAAGAAAAAACCTATAGAGGTCAAGCCTATAAAGAACAAATTGTCAGGCGATTAGTAGGTCCAATTAAGGAAGAAGTATCTGATCCTAGTATGCTTGATGCTATGGGAACCGTTTGGTCAAAGCTATACCGTACAAATTTATTAACAAAACAACCTATCTTTTTTACAGATTTACATCATATTGGATCAAATGAGGATACCCTTTTCAATATGAAAGTGATGAGCCTAGCTGACTCTTTTGTCTATGTCGATCGGCCTTTATATCATTACTGGAAGGAAAATGAACATTCACAAACGAGTGAATATAAATCGGATTTATTTCAGCTTTGGCAGCAACTTTATGATGAAATGAATCATTGCATAAAGGAATATTCATTCAGTCGTCATGCTCAATCAGCTTTAAATAATCGTATTTGCTTAAATATGATTGGTTTAGGCTTAAATATCCTTGCTTCTAAAAGCCAACTAACAGTACGAGAAAAAATCAATGAAATAGATAACATATTAAGTGAACCTATTGTTAGAGAGGCTTTTAAAACGTTGGATCTCAACTACTTTCCATTCGTTTGGAGGGTATTTTTTGTTTGTGCCCGTTCACGTTCAGCTAGCAGTGTCTACTATATGCTTATGATGATTGATAAATTAAGAAAAAAGCGCTGGGGGAGTAGGTCATAATGGAATTAAGAGTGTTGCAAGTGGTAACGATTATGAATCGTGGTGGGTTAGAGACCATGTTAATGAATTATTATCGTCGGCTTAGGCATGTTGGCATTCAATTTGACTTCATTGTCCATCGGCAGGAAGAAGGTCATTATGACAAGGAAATTAAGAGGCTAGGTGGTCGTATATTTCATATGCCATCCATTCGCCCAGGCAATTACCAAAAATACTTTAAACAATTGGACACCTTTTTTGCCGAACACCCATATTATCGAATTGTACATGCTCATTTAAACGAAAACAGTAGTTTTGTTATGCGTGCAGCATATGATGCTGGAGTGCCGTGTCGGATTGCACATAGCCATTTGAGCGATTTACATATAGATTTTAAATGGCCGTTTCGCAAGTATGCAAGGTCATGCATGAAGGATTATCCTAATTATTATTTTGCATGTTCTGAACGTGCTGGGGAATGGTTGTTTACATCATCTAAGAACAAGGTAACCGTTTTACCTAACGCAGTAAATGTGAGTCAATATCTTTATCATTTGCCAGAGCGAAAGCGGATAAGAAGAGAATTGGGCGTGGATGATTCTTTTGTAATTGGTCATATTGGGCGCTTTAATTATCAGAAAAATCATGATTTCATCATAGATATTTTCCAATCTATATCTGATAAAAGAAAAGACGCTGTTTTAATTTTTGCTGGAGATGGTGACTTAATGCCACAAATAAAGAAAAAAGTTCACAAGCTAGGGCTAGAACAACAAGTGAAATTTTTAGGTGTTAGAGAAGATATTCCTTCGCTTTTGCAATCCTTGGACGTCTTTTTATTCCCTTCTCATTTTGAAGGTTTACCTGTAGTTTTAATTGAAGCACAGGCTGCAGGTCTCAGTTGCCTTGTCTCTGATACGATAACGGCAGAAGTGAATCTGACGAATAGGGTAACATTTATGAGCTTATCTAGAAAGGCTTCTGAGTGGGCAGATAAACTGTTGCAATTAGATAACCAACATAAGGATACCTCTACGGAGTTAAAAGTAGCTGGTTATGATATCGAGACCACGAGTCAGTGGTTATCTACCTTTTATAACGAATATAACGATACTAAAAATCATGCAAGCGGGACGAGATAAGATGAAACCTATATTAACAATCTTTACCCCTACCTATAACCGTGCTTACACCCTACATTTAGGCTATGAAAGTTTAAAAAAACAAACATGTCAATCTTTTGTGTGGTTAATCATTGATGATGGTTCGAATGATGGAACAAGGTCATTGGTTCAAGGGTGGATAGAAGAGGGAATCATTTCTATTCACTACCATTACCAGGAAAATTCAGGTATGCATGGGGCACATAATACAGCCTATGAGTTAATCGAAACAGAATTGAATGTGTGCATTGATTCTGATGATTATATGCCAGTGGATGCGGTACAGAAAATCATTACTTATTGGAACCAATTTGGTAGTGAGGAGGTAGCTGGAATTGTCGGGCTTGATGCCTATCAAAATGGGGATATCATAGGGACCGAATTACCCGCTGATTTGTCTACTTGTACTCTAGGGGAATTGTATGGTGTTCATAAAGTGAAGGGTGATAAGAAGCTTGTCTATCGAACAGCATTGACAAAAACGACCCCTGCTTATCCTATTTTCTCAGGAGAAAAGTATTGCCCATTAAGCTATAAGTATATTTTTATTGATCAGTTAAAACCGTTATTACTTCTGAATGAAGTATTATGCCATGTCGAATATTTACCAGACGGATCGAGTTTAAATATGCTTAATCAATATTATAAAAACCCGAAAGGATTTGCATTCTTTCGTCAAACAGCAATGATCCATGCTCCATCATTGAAAGAAAAATTAAGAGAATGTATACATTACGTTTCTAGTTGTTTATTAAGTCGAAAGAAACACTTTATTAAAGAGTCACCTTTAAAAGGTATGACACTTGTTGCGCTACCATTTGGGTATCTACTTTCATTTTATGTACGCTATGAGCAACGAAAGAGGAATGTCATGGGAAGTGAACAGTAATCATGACTGTTTTTTGGATGTGTTTATTCGCAAGTTTTAGTGTTGCTTTAATAGCTAGATACTTTTCTAGACCTGTACTTGTAGGGGATTCAGTCCAGACTGTTTATCCTAATAAACTGATGATTACTTTTGTTGCTTTCATTCTTATTGCTGTTTCAGGGGCAAGAACCAATATTGGCGATACTTTTTTTTATATGCATGCATATGAAGTCAATGATTTTAGCTGGGCAACAATAGTTGAGGGAAAGGATATTGGCTTCG
Organism: Cytobacillus sp. FSL M8-0252; assembly: GCF_038007345.1. Taxonomy (NCBI): domain Bacteria; kingdom Bacillati; phylum Bacillota; class Bacilli; order Caryophanales; family Bacillaceae; genus Cytobacillus; species Cytobacillus sp. FSL M8-0252. The sequence continues at coordinate 3,819,940 of NZ_JBBOWZ010000001.1, read as the reverse complement.
GATTATTACAAATGGTTCTGAAGTTTTATACTGATGACCCGCAAGTGTTAATTTTCGTTGTCTCGTTAATGACGAACAGTTTAATAGTATTTGTTCTCGCACACTATGCAAGATTATTTGAGTTGAGTATTTATATTTATATAACTGGTGGTTTATTTTTAGTTACGATGAATGGTATTCGCCAATGCTTAGCAGCGGCGATAGTATTTGCGGCAACAAAGTTCCTTATAAATGGGAATTGGCCTGTGTACTTTTTATTTGTTATCCTTGCTTCTTCAATTCATCAAAGTGCGCTCATTTTATTACCTATTTACTTTTTTGTACGTTATAAGGCTTGGTCGAAAGCGACGTTGATATTACTTCTGATAGCCGTTCTTATTGTTGTCGGCTTTAATGAGTTTTCGACACTCCTTTTTTCAGCGATAGAAGATACACAATATGGGCAATATGCAGAATTCCAAGAAGGAGGAGCCAATATTTTACGCGTGGCTGTGGAAGCAACCCCTTTATTCATTGCTTATCTTGGGCGAGAGAAGTTAAGGAATATCTTTCCTAAAAGTGATTTTATTGTGAATATGGCACTAGTTGGTTTAGTATTTATGATTATTTCTACACAAAACTGGATTTTTGCGCGATTTTCTATCTATTTTAGTCTTTATCAATTGATTCTTGTTGCTTGGATAGTCAAATTATTTCAACCAAAGGATCAACGCTTTATTTATTATTGTATCCTTGTGCTATATTTTTTCTATTATTTTTATGAAACAGTCATTAGTTTAAATATTCAGTACCAAAGTGATTGGTTAGGATAACGAGAGAAAGAGGGGAGAAAAAATGAGTGTTCTCGTCACCGGTGGAGCAGGGTATATTGGCAGTCACACATGTGTCTCTTTATTAAACCGTGGTATGGATGTCATTATTCTTGATGACTTTTCCAACAGTAATCAAAAAGTGGTGCAGCGGATTGAGCATATGACGAAGAAAGAGGTAAAGTACTATTCGATTGATTTAAAGGATAAAGACGCAGTTCATTCTGTCTTTGCTGATAATGAAATCGAGGCAGTGATTCATTTTGCCGGGTATAAAGCAGTTGGAGAATCAGTTGTTAATCCACTTTCCTATTATGATAATAATCTCATTTCCACGATTTACTTATTGCAAGTAATGAAACAGTTTAACGTAAAAAAACTGGTGTTTAGCTCTTCAGCGACTGTTTATGGTAGACCAAAGCAGGTACCGATTGCGGAGAATGCTCATCTATCGGCCACTAATCCATATGGCAGAACAAAACTAATAATCGAAGATATGTTGAGAGATATTTATGAATCCGATAATGAGTGGGCGATTACATGCTTACGTTATTTTAATCCAATCGGTGCCCATCCAAGTGGAAATTTAGGTGAAGATCCACGAGGTATCCCTAATAACCTCATGCCTTATATTACCCAAGTAGCTATTGGTAAACGGCCGGTATTACAAATATTCGGCGATGGTTTTTCTACTAAAGATGGTACAGGAGTAAGAGATTATATCCATGTAATGGATTTAGCTGAGGGACATATCTGTGCACTAGAACAATTAAAAAAGGTGACCGGTTTTAATTTTTATAATTTAGGTACAGGGAAAGGCTATAGTGTTTTAGAAATTGTCCATACTTTTGAGAGAGTAAATCATGTGAATATACCGTATATCATTACGGATGCCCGTATGGGTGATATCCCTATTAGTTATGCTGATCCAACAGCTGCAGCGACGGGGTTAGGTTGGAAGGCTCAAAGAGGATTAGAGGAAATGTGTATAGACGCCTGGCGTTGGCAGAAAAATAACCCCACTGGATATAGTGATAAGAAAAATCCGCACTTAATGCAAAGTGGGGATTTTTCTTTTTCTTAATAAGATGCCGAATCCCGTATAAGAAGAGGAAGGATATGAAAAGATTATTTGATTTTATTAGCGCATGTATACTGCTTCTTTTATTTGCACCTGTAATGGCAATTATATCTACCGTTTTGCTTATCAATGGATCGTGCATTTTTTTCAGACAAGAAAGACCTGGACTTAATGGATCATCCTTTCGCTTATATAAATTTTGTACAATGACTGATGAAACAAATGAGCAAGGTCATCTGTTACCAGATGAGAAAAGATTGACCAAAATCGGTAGCAAGTTAAGAAAATATAGTTTGGATGAATTACCACAACTGCTTAATGTCTTAAAAGGTGAAATGAGTTTGGTTGGACCGCGTCCGTTACTAATAGATTATTTACCATTATATTCACCAGAACAAGCAAGAAGACATTGTGTCAAACCTGGAATCACAGGCTGGGCACAAGTAAATGGCCGGAATGCGATTAGTTGGGAAGAAAAATTAAAAATGGATGTATGGTATGTCGATCATCAACATTTTTTACTAGACTTAAAAATTCTTTTTCTTACGATTAGTAAGGTCATCCGTTCAGAAGGAATTAATCAGCCAGGTGCTGCCACAACTGAAGTGTTTAAGGGAAGCCAAATAAAAATGAAAGAGTGACATAAATGGATATTGCATTAATTGGTTATGGCGGGCATAGCAAAGTAATCTTTGACATTATTACAATGCAAAAAAATAAAGTGGTTGGTATTTTTGATGATAAGCATCGCTCATTAAAAATGAAAGGGAATGTATTTTTAGCACCGATTGATTATGTACATGATGTCCTAAAAATCAACCCTAATATTAGGTTTGTTATCTCTATAGGCAATAATAAAATCCGCAAGCAAATGTTCGAAAGGCTAGCTTTACCAATAGAATACTATACCACTTGTATCCATCCTTCTGCTTGTATTAGTCCGAGCGCAATAATTGGTAAAGGAACCGTCATCATGCCGCAGACGGTTATTAATGCGGATGCGGTGATTGGTCATCATACAATCATTAATACAGGAGCAGTGATTGAACATGATAATGAAATTGGTGATTATGTGCACATCTCCCCGCGTTCAACTTTAACTGGATCAGTAAAAGTTGAAGAGGGGGTGCATCTCGGTTCTGCTTCTGTTGTCATTCCACAAGTAACATTAGGAAAATGGTCTGTCATAGGGGCAGGCTCGACAGTGATTCATTCAATACCAGAGCGAGTAATGGCAGTGGGATTACCCGCACAAGCAAAGAAAATATTGAAATGGAGTGATGACATTGACTGAGCGTATTTATTTATCGCCTCCCCATTTGACTGGTGAAGAAATTCATTATGTACAATCCGCATTTACGGATAATTGGGTGGCACCCGTCGGTCCTCATATCGATTTGTTCGAACAAGAAATGTCAACACTTGTGAATGTCCAATCTTGCTTAGCGGTGAACTCGGGTACTGCTGCCATTCACCTTTCATTATTAGCACTTGGTATTAGCTCTCTAGACACCGTTTTTTGTTCTACATTTACATTTGTAGCTACGGCTAATCCTATTCTTTATATTGGGGCAAAACCGGTATTCATTGATTCAGAACCCGAAACTTGGAATATGTCTCCTGATGCGTTAGAAAGAGCTCTAAAGGAAGCGAGTGCAAATGGAAATTTACCAAAAGCGGTAATTGTCGTTCATTTATATGGGCAACCTGCCAAAATGGATGAATTGCTAATGATTTGTCAACGTTATGGTGTGCCTTTAATTGAAGATGCTGCTGAATCTCTCGGTTCTACATACAAGGAGAAGCCAACCGGCACAATCGGCAGTTATGGTATTTACTCATTTAATGGTAATAAAATCATTACTACTTCTGGAGGGGGGATGCTCGTTTCCAATCATAAAGAAGGTGTGGAGTATGCTTCGTTTTTAGCCACACAGGCAAAAGATACAGCACTACATTACCAGCATAGCCAAATCGGGTTTAATTATCGTATGAGTAATATCGCTGCCGGTATTGGTAGAGCCCAATTGACCTATCTGGAAAAGAGAATAAATGCACGTCGGAAAATTTTTCAGCGTTATGAAGAAGGGCTTCAAGGATTGGAAGGCATTTCATTTTTACCTGAGCTTCCGGGAACCTATTCCAATAGATGGCTAACTACTATATTGATTGATAGTGAGACAATTGGTGTAACTGTCGAGGAGCTAATTTTCGCTCTTAGGAATGAGAATATAGAGGCTCGTCCAGTATGGAAACCATTACATCTACAACCGTTATTTCAAGGTTATAGTTTTTATCCACATGATGTCGAGCACGAAGCTATATCGGAAATGATATTCGAAAAAGGAATTTGTTTACCTTCAGGATCTGATTTAACAATTGAGCAACAAAACAGAGTGATACACTGTATTCAAACAACCATTACCTCAAATCTTCATCTGCATCCATATTTATTAGGATAGGTGGCAGAGAATGATAGGAAAAAATATTGCAAAACTACGTAAACAAAAAGGATTAACATTAACAGAACTAGCCGAACGAGCGGGCGTAGCGAAGTCATATCTTAGTAATATTGAAAGGGAGGTCCATCAAAACCCTTCTATTCAAGTCATTGAAAAAATTATTTTCGTACTCGGTGTTGAAATAGAAGAAGTCATCAGAGGCGTCTATATCACGGAGCAAAATAGACAATGGCAAATACTTATTAAGGAAATGCGAGAGTTAGGCATTGAAAAAGATCAGATGGAGACAGTTAAACAAAGAATTTATGAAGTAAAGAATAAATAACTCAGTTTTAAGAAAAGGAAGAGAGCGCTGAAATGATGGAGAAGATACCAAGAATTATTCATTATTGTTGGTTTGGTGGCGGGGAAAAGCCAGAGTTAATGAAACAGTGTATAAGGTCCTGGGAAGAACATCTCCCTCATTATGAGCTAAAACAATGGGATGAAAGCAATGTTGATGTAACATGTAATGCTTATGTACACGAAGCGTATCAAGCGAAAAAATATGCTTTTGTGAGTGATTATTTTAGAATGTATGCTTTGTATACAGAAGGTGGGGTTTATCTTGATACAGATGTCGAGGTTTATCAATCTTTTGATCGTTTCCTTCATTATCCATCCTTTTGGGGATTTGAAGAAGGCAATTATATTGCAACAAGCACGATTGGTGCCAGTAAGGGGCATCCGCTTATCCAGTATTTTTTAGAATCCTATCAATCTAATCATTTTATCAATGATGACGGGACTTTTAACGAATGGACAAATGTTGCCGCCATAACAGAAGAAATGAAGAAAAAAGGGGTTATATGTAACGGACAAAAGCAAGTGATAGAAGAAATGGGAGTAATATTCGAGCAAACAATTTTCTCCCCATATGATTATATTAATTGTCGCGACCTGCAATCAGATGAAACAGTAACGAAGCATCATTTTTATCAGAGTTGGTTGCCTCCTCATGTATTAGTTAAACGAATCGTGAAAAGGAATATAGTCAAATTGATTGGCGGAGAAAAATTAGCTAATTTACGTAAGAAGTTTTCGGGAGTGAGGTCATGAGCCGAATATTCATTGCTACATATGATATGGAAATTGGCGGGGTAGAAAGAAGTTTATTACAATTATTGAAACAACTTAACTACGAAAAGTATGAGGTGGATCTATTATTATATCGTCATCAAGGCGATTTTTTTCATCTGCTTCCTAAACAAGTGCATTTGTTGCAAGAGTTTTCAAGTATGGCTACATTTCGTCAGTCCATTATTGAAACAATCCAAAAGAAGCATATGCTATTGGCTTCTGTAAGACTACTAGCCAAATGGCAAACACAATGGAAAAGCCTGCACGCACGTGATGAAGAGTGGGGTTACTATCAGATGCAGCAAATCGGTAAATATTCATCACCCTTCCTTCCTACAATGGATAAAACTTACGATGTGGCTATTAGTTATTTATGGCCCCACCATTTTGTAGCCTATAAAGTAAAGGCTAAAAAGAAGATTGCTTGGATTCATACTGACTTTTCCTCTCTTCATATTGATACGAATGAAGATGAAAAAGTTTGGCGGTTATTTGATCATATTATCGCAGTTTCTGATGCTTGTAGAGAAGCATTTCTTACCGTTTATCCACAGTTAGCCAATAAGGTGATGGTGATGGAAAATCTGATATCGCCGACATTTATACAAGAATTGTCTGAGGAAATAGTCGAAAATCCTATTCTCTTAGATCATCGTTTTACTATTGTTACAGTTGCTAGACTCTCAAAAGCAAAAGGAATAGATATTGCCATACAGGCGATGAAAATAGTTAAAGAAAAAGGTTATCACGACATTGTGTGGTATGTGATTGGTTTTGGTGGAGATGAAAAAGAACTGACACAACTCATTCAAGCTTGTAATTTAGAAAGTCAGTTTATATTACTTGGTAAAAAGGTCAACCCTTATCCATTTATGAAGGCATGTGACCTCTATGTTCAACCCTCTCGTTATGAAGGGAAAGCCGTTACAGTAAGTGAAGCGCAAATACTAGCAAAGCCAGTACTACTTATGAATTATCCTACAGCAAAAAGCCAAATTCGTGTTGGAGTGGATGGTTATATCGCTGGCAACAATCCAGAAGAATTAGCTTCAAGCATTATTCAGCTATATGAACATCCGGAGGAAAGGGAGAGGTTGAGCAAGAATTGTCAACGAACGAACTTTAGTAATGAAGCCGAGCTCGAAAAATTACATGCTATTTGTGAATGAAAAAGGGGGATAGGGCCATTGGAACAACCGAAAGTAAGTGTCGTCATCCCCGTTTATAACGCAGCCGATTATTTGGAAGAATGTATTCAATCTTTACTTACGCAAAGTTTACAACAATGTGAATTTATCTTCGTCAATGACGGGTCTAGTGACCACAGTCAACAACTCATTGAAGCTTATCAAGAAAAAGATTATCGCATTAAACTTTTGAATCAAGAAAACCACGGGGTCAGCTATGCGAGGAATAAGGGGGTTGAAATAGCTAAAGGTGAATACATCGGATTTATAGATGCTGATGATACAATAACAGAAAATACTTATCAGCACGTATATCAGCTTGCTAATCAATTCGATAGTGAGGTCGTTATATTTCACTTAGTTGAAGAGGTCAATGGCATTCAAAGAGTGATTAGCTATCCCTTTCCAAGGCGGGTAAAATTACATAAAAATGACATTCATGAGTTTATCATTCCACACATGTTACAAAAAGAAGATTTTAATAGTGTGTGTAACAAGTTATATAGAAGAGAAACATTGAATAAACTTCGGCTGCAATTTCCGATAAACGAGGTGCTTGGGGAAGATGGACAATTTAATTGGTCCTTTTTTTTATGTGCGAATTCAGCGATTTATAGCGATTTTCCTGGTTATTATTATCGTGAAGTAGCAGGCAGTGCGACAAGAAATCTCCAAGAAAAAGATTACTTTTCTCATGCGTTACGCTCTTATCAGCGTAGTATACCAGATCGGATTGAAATGAGTAGCCCTCAAATCAAGACACTAAAGGCTATGAAGCTGCTTCATCAAGTGTTAGCTTATATTCACATCTATATTTTACCTACAAATGAATTAAGTAAAAAAGAAAGAAGGCAATATGTACAAACAATGATTCATCATCCAGTTGTTCAAGAAGCTTTACGACTCTACCCGGTAGAAAAGGTAAGAATGCTCGGCAGATATGACCGCTTCTTAATGAAGTGTATAAAGCATCAATCGCTTCTTGGTTTATATAGTGCAACTGCATATAGTAGGTGGCGAAATAGAAAAAAAGGGGAGGTTCATTCATGAAAATACTGATGTTTGCCCATGGAGGAAGTGAGAATCGCGGTTGTGAGGCGATTGTACGATCAACGTCAACTATGCTCAAAGAAAAAGTGGAAGATGTGGCTGTTTTTCTTTCATCTTATCAACCTGAAACAGATCAACATATACAACAGCTAGATGGAATCTTTGATGGTTCAGAAACAATTATAAGAAAATATTCAACAGATTGGTGGAGAGCTGCGATTCGGAATAAACTCTTTCAAGACGAAACATACGCCTTGCAAAAAACGCAACAAAAAACGATTAATCAAATTGATGTGGCTGACATTTGTCTTTCAATTGGCGGAGATAATTACTGTTATGGTGAACAGCCCGGTTGGTATGAAGTTGATAAAATGGTCAAAAAGAAAGGGAAAAAATTAGTATTATGGGGGTGTTCGATCGGAGAGGAAGATATGTCGGCAAGAAAGCTAGCAGATCTCAAAACATTTGATTTAATTTTGGCTCGAGAGACATATACGTACCAAATGTTAAAAAAGAGAGGCATTCATCATGTGACACTTTGTGGTGATCCTGCATTTACACTAGAGAAAGAAGAAGTAGACCTGCCCATTGGTTGGAAAGATGGGGATACGATTGGCTTAAATATCAGTCCACTTTTAGTTAGCAAGAATCAAGGTAGTAAACAAGCTGTCTCTCATTTAATTGAATATATTTTAGAAAATACCGAATCTGTCATCGCGCTCACACCACATGTCATGCAAAAGGGGAATAATGATTATGATTTATTACAAGAGTACTATCAAAAATATAAAAGTTCACGAAGAGTCATATTGCTACCAGCGGATTTAAACGCATTACAGTATAAAGGGTATATTGCAAAAATGCGTTTTTTCATTGGCGCAAGAACACATGCAACGATTGCAGCCTATTCCAGTTTTGTCCCGACCCTCGTTTTAGGCTATAGTGTGAAGTCAAGAGGTATCGCCTATGACTTATTCAATAGTGAAAGATTTGTAGTTTCGATTGAGGAAGTGTCAAATAGTAATAAACTGATTCAATATTTTGGTGAAATGGTAGATCAAGAAGCCCAGATTAAAGAACAATTGCTAAAAGTCATCCCCATTATACAAAACCGTTCGTATGAAGCCGTGCATTCTTTAAAGGAATTGCTAGGATAATGAAAAAACAACTATTATTTATTATCCCTAGTTTAGCAGCAGGTGGAGGAGAAAAAAGCTTGATCAATCTTCTATCACAAATCGATTATGACCAGTATGAGGTGGATGTTTTTCTTTTTGCCAAAAAAGGTGTATTTCTATCGTTTCTACCTCCTCAAGTGTCTGTGCTAAATCACTCCGTAGATTTTGAACATTTCTCTTTACCAGTCCATTCAGCTATATGGGCTCTAGCCAAGAGACGCAGATGGAAGCTCGTGTATAACCGTCTATTATACTTTTTAGCTAATAGAAGAATGGGAAATACAGCTCAAAAAGAACAGTATGCCTGGAAATATTTAAAACAAGCATGTCCACAACTAGTCAAAACGTACGATGCAGCGATCGGATTTTTAGAGAAATCTTCAACCTATTTTTGTGTGGAGAAAGTAAATGCGAAACAGAAAATTGGGTGGGTACATATTGATTACAATGAAATGGGTATGGATGCAACATACGATCATACTTATTTTAAAGAAATGTCCACTATTGTCACAGTCTCTCATGAATGTGCACGCGTGTTTATCGAACAGTTTCCTTCATTGAAATATAAAGTAAAGGTGATTCATAACATTGTGTCACCAACAATCATTTACGAAATGTCACGTCAGTCCATACCGTTACAAAAGCAAATGTTTACGTTACTAACCATTGGCCGTTTGCATCCGCAAAAAGGTCTAGATATGGCAATTGAGGCTTGTAGCCGTTTAGTACGAAAAGGAATGAAACTGAAATGGTACATTATTGGCGAGGGGCAAGAAAGAACCAAATTGGAAAGATTGATTAGAATTCATCAACTAGAGGAACACTTCATTTTGCTTGGACAACAAGCGAACCCCTATCCTTGGCTCGATGTAGCTGATATTTATGTACAGCCATCAAGGTTTGAAGGTAAGGCAATTGCTATAGACGAGGCAAAAATACTGCACAAACCGATTGTCGTAACAAACTATACGACAGCAAAAGATCAAATTATAGATAGAGTTACGGGACTCATCGTAGATTTAAACGTGGATGGGATCGAAAAGGGAATTAGCTTATTAATGAAAGATGATGCTTTAAGAGAACAGTTAACAGTCAATTTAAGCGGGCACTCTTATGGAACAGAATCTGAAATAGACAAGTTTTATCAAATCGTATAGAGGGGTATAAGCATGAAAACAAAACTACTCTTTGTGATGAATAACCTCCAATGTGGCGGTGCAGAAAAGGCACTTATCTCATTATTACATGCCATTGACTATAAAAGATATGAGGTGGACTTGCTGTTATTTAAAAAGGAAGGTGTATTTTTGAATATCGTGCCAAATGAAGTAACCATTTTAAATGAACAAGAGGAATTTCGTTACTTTGATGGCAGAGTCATCGATAATGTGTTAAAAGCTATTTCATCTCGAAGGTTTGATCTCGCCATTTCTCGTATAAGGGCAGCCCGTATTTTTAGAACGGAAAATAATGGAGCTGTTTGTGAACAAAAAGTGTGGAAATATATATCCCCATGCTTATCTAGTGTAAAAAAAGAATATGATGTTGCCATAGGATTCTTAGAAAAGAATCCTATTTATTTTTGTCTAGAAAAAGTAAAAGCAAAGAGGAAAATAGGGTTTATTCATAATGATTATAAACAAATGGGCATGGATAAAACGTTGGACTCTCCATACTTTCAGCAGTTGGACGGTATTATGACAGTGTCAGATTCCTGTGCCGAAGTATTACGTCAACAATTTCCAGAATATCAACAGAAAATAAAAGTCATACAAAATATCTTATCTAAATCGACTATTCAAACGTTGTCTATGAATGAGATGCCTTTACCATTTCCAGGATTGAAGCTTTTATCTATTGGACGATTACATCGACAAAAAGGTTTTGACTTAGCTTTAGAGACAGCTGCGTTACTGAAGAAAAAAGGTGTACCATTTAAATGGCTCATCTTAGGAGAAGGTAGCGAAAGGGAGAATTTAATCCAGTTATCTACAAAGTATCAATTAGAAGAAGAAGTGAAATTTATCGGAATAAAGGAGAATCCTTATCCATATATTCGGTGGGCAGATATATATATTCAGCCTTCGCGCTTTGAAGGAAAGTCAGTTGCTGTTGAGGAAGCCAAAATATTGTACAAGCCAGTGATTGTCACAAACTATAGCACAGCAGGCGATCAAATTAATCATGGACAGACGGGGCTAATCGCAAATATGACAGCAGAATCACTTGCAGAAACGATTGTAAAATTATTTGCAGATGAATCTTTACAGCATCAGTTAATGGAGGGACTAGGGAAAGAGAAACTTGGAACAGAAGACGAAATCAAGCGTTTTTACCAATATATAAAAGTAGGGTAGGCGAATCTTTAATGATTATATGGCTGTTAGCCTTTTTCATACTGATTTTGGTTGGAGCAATCGGTTTGGATTTATTTCTTATATTTAAAACTTGGTTTTCACGGATTCATTTTGGCAAATATGAAAATGAACGCGATTGGGAGAAACCTATCATCACTACAGTCGCTCGTTGGTTAAAGCGAACACCTAAAGTACCTTTAACCGACCAAAGGCGTTGGGTGGCTTTAGATATCATCAAAGGACAATATACAAGAGGCGAGATCCAATATTGGCAAGAGGCAGCTTTGTTATTGGCATTACCATCACCCCAGTTTATTTCAGAAGTCGATCGTTTTATCAATAAGAAAATCACTCCCTCTGGTGAATGGAAAACATGTCCACAACAGATAGATGGTGCAATCTTAGCTTATGCAATCCTTAAAAATAATCGGTTAAATGGTGAGTGTTATCAGCAAGCAATGGATGAAATGTGGCAAGTGATTCAAGCACATATTGGGAAGGATGGAACCGTCATGTATAGAAAGTCAATGGTAGACTATCGGTACGTCGATACGATTGGTTTTATTTGCCCTTTTCTGATTACTTACGGTGTGAAAAATAATAAGCCGGAATGCATTGACCTTGCGATTCATCAAATAGAATCCTTTTTTACTTATGGGATGAGTAGTCAGATGGCAGTACCCGCTCATGCTTATCATATAAAATCAAAGGTGGGGACTGGACTATATGGATGGGGACGAGGAATGGCATGGTTAGCGCTAGGCGTGATTGATTCGTGGAAGGAGTTACCGAATCATCATCATTATAAACATGAATTAGAGTTAAGGATAACACAATTGGCAAAAGTCATTTTGAGTCTACAGCAAGACTCTGGTTCCTGGAGTTGGTTAATGACTAGAAAAGAAGCGAGAGCGGACTCTTCGACAACGTCGACATTAGGATATTTCTTAGCTCATGCTGCTTATATCGAGGAGATTGAGGATCAGTGTTGCCAAGGTAGAGATAAAGCTATTCATTATTTGATGAAGGTAACGAGAAGGACGGGAGCGATTGACTTCTCACAAGGAGACACAAAGGATATTGGCGTTTATTCCCAATTGTTTGATATCCTTCCGTTTACGCAAGGGATGTCGCTAAGGTTATTGGCAGAGAAAAGAAGATATCAGGAGTCAAAGAAAGATAGACAAGCTGTGAGCTAATGGGTGTGAACAAAGAAAGTGAGAAGGGGACAAAATGAGATCACGCTACTCTCTAATTAATATAACAGCAGGTTTAACCAATCAGTTGATTATTACCATGTTAAGCTTCTTATCAAGAACAATTTTTATCCAAACATTAGGTGTAGAATATTTAGGGATTAATGGTTTGTTTACGAATCTTTTAGCGATGCTTACGCTCGCTGAAGCAGGACTAGGTGCTAGCATTATGTACAGTTTATATAAGCCTGTTGCGGACAATGATTATATGAAGATCCGCATTCTTATGAAATTTTATCGTCAAGCGTATATGGTTATTGCAGCAATTGTCTTCGTACTCGGTTTATTGCTTTTTCCGTTCCTTGATTTTTTTGTAAAAGGGGCGAATATTGAGGATGTAGAACTCATTTACTTTATCTTTTTGCTTAATACAGTTGCTCCCTATTTTTACATTCATAAAAATTCATTTCTGAATGTCGCACAGCGTGGTTATATTGTTACAGCTGTTTACACAGTTTCATCGATAGTAACGGCCGTAATGAAAATAGCTATTTTATCTTATACTCAAAATTATTTACTTTATTTAATAATTGATAGTGTTATTACAATTGCCAATTCCATTATCCTTGCTGTGATGGTCAATCGAATGTACCCATATTTGCGCGAGAAGGTGGAGGGTAAATTAGATGAAATAACAAAGGGACAAATCACTACCAACGTGAAGGCGATTGTTATTCAAAACATAGGGAATTATTTATTATTCGGGACAGAGCATCTTCTGATTGCATCCTTTGTTAGCTTAGTGGCTGTTGGAATTTATTCGAATTATAAAATGGTCATTGATATTGCTCGTACGTTTATTAACCAGGTATTTAGTAATGTGTATCATAGTGTTGGCAATCTCGTGGCTAATGAATCAATGGTGAAGATCATAGCGATTTATAAATGTTATCGTTTAGTAAATTTTTGGCTGTATTCTTCGTTAACCATTGTATTGGCATTTACATTGGAGCCGTTTATAAGAATCTGGTTAGGAAGCGACTTCTTGTTTTATCAAGAAGCGTTACTCGTCATTCTATTATTGACGTTCTATGAACGTGGCATGCGAAATTCTATATCAGCAATAAAAACAACAGCGGGTTTATTTCGAGAAGATCAATATGCACCGCTATTACAAGCAGGAATCAGCTTAATATTTGCACTTGTCCTTGTACAATTTCTAGGGATTACTGGCATATTTTTAGGGCATTTCCTTAGTGCTCTTTTCGTTCCTTTTTGGTTTACCCCCTATGTGGTCTATAAAAAATTGTTTAAGCTACCAGTAAGACAATATTTTACTTCTTATTTGTCTCTTATGTTGATAGGATTGGTAGCTTATTTATTAACGAAAATCATTCTTATGCAGTTTTCTCCTGTCAGTTTTTCTACTTTTCTTATTTACTTATTTGTAAGTTTAGTGCTGCCTAATTTATTATATATAATCGTATTTTACCGAACGGACGAATTCCAATATATTTTAAAAATGGTTTTGACTATACTAAGACGCTTGCAAGCGAAGAGAAGAGATAGAATGCTCTCTTCTTAGCAGCAATATTTTAGGTGATTCTTGTCTAGTCCTAGACGTGATATTGGCTTTTTTAAATAGTAGTATTCTGGTAAGTGTGAACTTGATAGGATCCATTCTCATGTTCTTTACCAGTGGTAAAACCGGCACCATCGGTAAATATATTTCTGGCGAGAATGGATTCTGCCTGCGTACTAAAGTCATTGGTGATTGCGCCTTTACCCATAAAAATATTATTATAAATTCTAAAGTTTTGTGTTCTTCCCCATGCCTTCATTGTTGACATAGTAAATTCGTTTTCATAAATAGCTAAACTGCTACCAGCACTTAAGATAATACCTAGAGGCGAAGTAAAACGGTTATACCTAACAACATCCAACGCCATTGCATCCCAGCCATCTTCCCAATCAATGTCACAGCCTGGTGTTCGTCCTTTATTATTAACAAATGTATTTCCTTCAATTAACCATTCTTGACCACCACACATCGCAAGTCCTGTGCTGGTGTTTTCTTCAAAATGACAGTTTTTAATTTTACATTGTCTTGGCATGCCAATGGTACGAAGAAAAGCGACTGCGCCATTAAAGTCGGTATCGCCATCTGCAGGGGGGGCTTCTTGATAAATGACAATTTTGACCCATTTTGCCGCTTGTGGCTTATCATAATTGTAAAATTGTAGATTATAAGTTTGGGAAGAAATGAATAGGTGATTTTCATCGTAAAAGTATATAGAATACAGTCTGGATCGTAAATAACGGAACCCTTGATAACCTTGAGTGTAACCTAACAAATAATAACTACCCAGTCCTGAAATATTTAAATAGGTAGATGAGCGAAAACGATGATTGTTTATTTCTGCACGCGCATTCCCTTGATCATCTATATCTCCTGGTTCAAAATGTGACCAGCTAACAACCGTATCACTTTTCACTTCTCCGAGCTCACGGTTATGAATTGTTCCAGTGATGAAATTAAATCCTGGTGATTGATTAAACGTACATGACTCAAAGGAGACATTTTTACAATCATCAATGAGCACACTCAGGCAACCTTCAGTAGATTCTGCAACAGTTGTATCGTTTCTTTCGCCATAAATATGGGCGTTTAAGAGTTTGGTATTTTCAAGATTAGTAAAATAGAACATTCTGTACCCAGTTTTTGTCTTTTCACTTGCTTCAATTTGAATCTTACTATCACTGAAATCAATGATGATATTAGTCGGAGGAAACAATGTTCTAACAGTTGGATTAATTAAATAATGGCCGTAGGGGAAAATGACTTTTTTATATGGGCCTAGTAAGGCATCATCAAATGCTGCTTGAATCCCGTTAGTAGTTGCAAGAGCGTTTGTTTCATCCAAATGTATATCATATTGTTCTGCATTCACATACAAAATGTCGGCTTCCTCAATCGGTTGCTCCGCTCGTTCAGATACAGTCAAAGTAAAGCTTGCAGCAATTGTTTTACTACTATCATAAGCAGTAATAGTCGTTGTACCGCTCGTAAGTGCTTCAACCACTCCATATTGTACTGTGGCGATATGAATATTTTCACTTTCCCAGAAGACAATATTATCATTTAGCACATCAAAAGGTAATCCTTCTGATAATGCAGTCGCCATCAATACAGTCGCTTCACCAACAACCATCGTTTCCTTCTTCTTATTAATAACAATCTCGGTGATCGTCCGATTAGATGGGGGGAGAGAGGGAGATAATTGCACATCTATAGGAATAGTTGTCGTAAAGCTCTGTTCTTCGTAGGCAGCCATTACATTTACGGACGTCGTCCCTGCGGTTAATGCCTTTATACGGCCTCTGTTATCTACTTCTACTATTTGTTCATTATTACTTTGGAAATCAAGGGTGAGGTCTGAAGTGTATTGACTTGGAATGGCTTCAATAAATAACTTTTGGCTTTCACCAATGGCTAAAGAGATGGTTTGTGGTAACGCAGAAATGCCAATTAATTGTTCTGTTTGCTGATAATAGTCATAATTGTTTTTTACTTCCTCATCCGTTAATGCGCGATTATAAATTGCAAAAGCCACAATGATTTCAGGTGCTTGATTGTGTGCGACAAAGTCCTTTCTTAATTGAAGTGGTGATTGAATAAGCGCATTTACGGTACTAGCAAAATCATTAGGTACAGGTTTTGGACCATTATCATTGATTGCATCATTGATAAAGAGACTGGCTGTTTGATCGGTATTAAATCTGAGTGTAAAGAGATTAATCGCATGTGAATCAATAGGGTTTAGCCAATCTTGATAACTTTTCTTTTGTCCTTGTTCATCTTTAAACCAATATGAATTAATTGCTCTTGTGTTTTGCTGTCCCGTTGTAGTCAAATACGGAATAAATACATCTGAGCGTGCAGCTGTGAATTTCCCATCTACTGTTTTCCAGTGCGATCCATTTGTGTTGAAGCTGGCCATTTGGATAGTTAATCCATTTTCAAAAGTAATGAGTTGATTCAGTGGGGAGGCATTTGTCGGTATTTCTACATAATCCTCGCGATTGACTAATAAACCTTGATCTGTCACATAACCATCGCTCACTCCATCATGTGAAAGACCTATTAAGGAAGCAACGACCCCATGAATCGTATCACTAATAGAATTATTCGTTTCCCCGGAACGGTTGGTAAAGTCATAATGAAGAATAATACCCTCAGTTTGAATGCCAATTTTTTGATATAAGGCAGATTGTAGCGCACTCTTGTTTCCAGTATTATCTATTGCGTAAGCCTGTAAGGTTGTGGTTTCAGTAATTATAAATGGACCTGAATAAACCGGGCTTGTTGAAGTGGGTTCGTCTCCATTTAAAGTATAATAGATCGTCGCTGGTTCACTTGAAGTAATAGTAATTTCGTGTGATTGTGAAAAAAAGCCACTAGGTGTCACCGTTAAAGTAGGTGGTGTTTCGTCTAATTCTAAGGTAGTAACGGTAATGCTAACCCCTGTAGAGGTTTGACCTGCTTCATTTTTTGCTTGTACGGTAAAAGTATAAAAGGTGGATGGGGACAAGTTTGCTAAAGTGACAGAAGGATTGACGACATTCTCTCTAAATTGGTCATTTTGAGAAATGTCATAAGAGGTAATTCCATCATGATAAAGAGGTGGGTCCCATTGTAACGTAACGCTAGTAGCAGTTACTTGATGAATCATTAAGTTTTCTACATTTCTTGGAGGTGATTCAGGCTCAGGTTTGAGTTCGTCATTATTTAACCAAGAACTTACATAACATCTAAAAGGGACAGATGATTGCACAGAGAGCGTGTTAAACGGAGCAAAGTTTCCCTCGAATGTTTCATTTGCCCTAACGGTAATCGTGATGTTGTGAATGTTAAATGACAACGAAGTGGTTGGATGTAAATTTGTTATTTTTAAACGAATCATCGCGGTATCGTAATTCTTAATCGTTGGTGCATTATTCTCGAAATAATCTTTGATAATAAAAATCACTTTTTCTCGCCTCCTTTTCTAGATAGGTTATCTTATGCGCGTACTGTCGCTTTTTTACTATATATTTGTGTTTAATAGTACTTTAGATGAGGAAATCAGTGTAAACCATTATGAATGTAATTAAACATAGTTCGTTTAACCTAATTTTTATTGACGTCTAGTGGTGAATCATGGTAAATTGATAATGGGAGTTCGTTATATAGAATATAAATGTTCTTTTTAGGAATAAGGGGTGGTTACTTGAAGGATATTATCTATTTTTTAAAACAAGTTTACCAATACGCTGGTTGGAGACTATTCGCTAGCTTAATAGCAGTTACAATTGTCAGTCTTTTAGATGGATTAGCTATCCTTTTACTAATCCCATTGATTCATTTTACCGGTATGGTCGATTTCGGCTTAGAAAACTCCTTTTTATCCTCTTTTTCCTTATTCGAGTATGTACCATCTAGTGTAGTACTGCCGTTGATCTTACTGATTTTTGTTGTCATTGTAGCTGTTCATCATCTTATTGAAAAAGCTGTGATGATAAAGCATACGCGCATACAAATGGGTTTTTTGACACATTTACGGATGAGTATCTATCAGGACATATTGTTGAGTAATTGGTCTTTTTTCCTGAAAAAGAGCAGTTCCGATTTAATCCATACCGTGCTAACCGAGATTGCTAAAACAAGTGGTGGTACGAGGTCTATTTTACAATTATGTACGAATCTGATTTTCGCTTGCGTGCAAATTGGCATGGCGTTTATTCTGTCTCCATATATTACAAGCTTTGTTCTTTTGCTTGGCATGGTGGCCATTTATATGAACAGGAAATATTTGAAGCTGACACAAGCTTTTGGTAAACAAAATTATACGTTAGGTAAAAAATTCCTAGCCGGAATAACAGACCAATTAGGGGGAATCAAGGAAATTAAATCTAACCATTTAGAAGAAGCACAACTACGCTGGGCTGGTGAAATGACGGCTCAAATGCAAGAAGAGCAAGTGAATTATATGAATACGAGATTACGTTCACAGTTGAATTATAAAATTTCATTAGCTGTATTCATCGCGGTCTTTGTTTATCTATCTATTCAATTATTTCAAGCTCAATCAGCAACACTATTACTAATTGTTGTTATATTTTCTCGCCTTTGGCCGAGAGTTGCAGGTATTCAATCCTCTTTAGAACAAATAACAACAGCTATCCCATCTTTTAAAGCGGTAAAATTATTACAAAGTGAATGTAAACAAGTTCGCGAGGAACTTATTTCATCAGATGAAAAACTCAAATTAGAGAACAGTATTACTTATCAACAGGTGTCTTTTCGCTACGTTAAAGAGAAATATGCCTTAAAGGATATTAATGTAATAATCCCATCAAAAAAGATGACAGCAATTGTCGGCAAATCAGGTGCGGGTAAAAGTACATTCGTGGATTTACTGATGGGCTTAAATCAACCACAGGAAGGCGCATTGTATATTGATGGACAAAAGATTAGCAATCATTCTCTTGCCCTATTAAGACAGAGCATTGGTTATGTCTCTCAAGAGCCTTTCTTATTTAACGGTACGATTAGAGAAAACTTGCTACTACTTCGCCCGAATGCGACAGATCAAGAACTATGGCAAGCCTTGTCCTTTGCTTCAGCAGCTGATTTTGTGAAAAAATTACCTGAATCTTTAGAAACTTATATTGGCGATCGAGGAATAAAGTTATCTGGTGGTGAGAAACAAAGGCTTGTTTTAGCAAGAGTTATTTTGAAAGATCCTTTAATTCTTATACTTGATGAAGCAACGAGTAGTTTAGATACCGAAAATGAAAAGAACATTCAAGAGAGTATTGAACAATTAAAAGGAAAAATGACAATCATAGTAATTGCTCATCGCCTCTCCACCATTAGAGATGCCGATCAAGTAATTGTGTTAGATGCAGGTAAAGTTGTTCAAGTCGGAGAATTTGTTCAATTATCTAAAGATAAGAACCAGTTATTTAGTCAACTGTTACAGAGGCAGGTGGAGGCAATGTAAATATTTCCTTTTCCTAAAGAAAAAATAGAAAGGATTCGTGATTTTATGAAAAAGCCGTGGGGAGAAGTAAAACTGGAAGTACTAGATGTAAAAATGACCATGAAAGGTGGAGGACATGGGGGAGGAAAGGATCCTAAGGATCCTGCTGATCCAGAGCCGGAAACAGATATCTACAGTTGAGGAAATGTCCTTATGTACTTTTGTACATAAGGATTTTTTACTAGAAAAGAGATTAACTTGTTTATTTCAGGGCGCTCTGCGTTTTTTATTTAGGTGGTGAGAATATGTTTAAAAAAGTAACTAGTCAGAAGGAACAAGAGGCTTTTGCTGCTACATGGGAATATTTTTGTGAGAGAAATGGTTGGCATAAAGACCCTTATGCACAAACAGGCGAGAGGTATCAAATATTGTTATCTAAAAGAGACCCGACCGTTATCGGTACGATTGAATTTATTCCTTATCATGAAGAAGCGGAAGTAGAAAGGTATTTTCGCTTTTCTAAAATCCCATCTATTTTTCAACAACAGAATCGGGTATGGGAGATAGATAAACTATGCTTACATAAAGATTATCATAGACAAGGGTATTTCTTTCATTTTTTTGAAATCATTTATGATCATGCCCTTCTTCATCAGCCGAAATATTATATAGCTATATTAGAGAAAAAGTTATATAGACTTTTAAAAATGTCTGTTGGTCGACGAATGATACGGGTCGATAAACAAACTGTCAGATCAGAAGCATCACTTATTCCAGTTGTAATACAGATAGAACAAATAATGAAGGATGATACAATCATACAATCACTTTTCTTGCGGAGAAATAAATTATTGTTGTGGAAATATTTCTTCAGATCAGGATTAAACCGATTGAAAAATAAAGCTGTGCGTATTCTTAGGGGGTAAATCATTGGTACTTTGGAGATACGGAAAACAGGTTAGTTGGATGCTCATGACGATTGGTTATATGGTTTTCATTTGGCTTCAATCTGAATATTTTAACCCCCAATTAATTGAAATATATGCTTATAGACTAGATTTTCCTATATTAGTAATTCTCGGCACTGTTTTTGAATTATTGCATCTTATCGAGTTTGGCATTTTATTTATTTTCCTTATCTTTACCTTTAAGGCCAATCCTAATGGAGAGTTTACAAAAAAGAAAATGATTGTTTGTTTCATTTTGTCTTTACTTTATAGTCTGATTGATGAAATTCATCAATTATATATTCCTTATCGTTCTTTCTCTTTTGTTGATATTTTTAAGAACTTTATCGGTATTTTCATTGTTTATTATATTGTTAAGAAAAGGTATAAGTGGTGAATTGCAGTGTCCATTTCTTCTCTTCAATTAAAGCTTCTTTATTCCGTTTATTTTGTTACAAATGTCTATTTTACAGGCGAATACACAAACAGAATACTTTAATGGGAATAGCATATAGGTAATTGAATATGAAACGAATATAAAATAAATAGATAAAAAGTTTATTAAAATCTATAAGGGAGAGAGGAAATTTGAGATATGTGAGAATCATCGAGGAAATCAATCAATTGAGGCTATTGTTAAGTAATATGTATGACCAAGGCCTATTCGATGTTGAAGAGGTAGAAGAGAGGCTCACATATCTTTTTCAATTGCTGTTTCCGGATAGAATAGGTGAATTTTCACCGGAAATTCATGAGATTCCTAGTGAGTCTCTTAGACTCTTGGCTGAGATTTTACAAGATCCCATATTAGTTCCAATCTTGAGAGAAGTAAGTGAAGGAGCAGCTGGTGAAATAAATATCCCTCATGCTTGTAATCAAAGATGTAATTGTCGGATGTGTAGATGGTGCAGAAGAGGGGTAACGGGTGCAACAGGAGTTACCGGAGTAACAGGTATGACTGGCGCAACAGGGTCGACAGGTGCAATGGGTCCGAGGGGTTATCCAGGAATACCTGGGAGAAGCGGATTAACAATAACGGGTCCTACAGGGGCAACAGGTCCAACAGGTCCACCAGGCAGTGAGACAGGAATAACAGGTGCAACTGGACCAACGGGTATGACTGGTGCGATAGGCTTAACTGGAAGTACGGGAATCACTGGTATAACGGGGGCCACCGGTCTAACTGGAGCTACTGGAGTGACAGGTCTAACAGGGGTAGATGGTTTAACTGGAGCGCCAGGTATCACCGGTCCTACTGGAGTGATGGGATTAACCGGAGCCACTGGCGTAACTGGTTCAATAGGAACCACCGGCCCTAATGGTGTGACAGGAGTAACGGGAATGACTGGACCTACTGGCTTAACAGGTAGCGCAGGGGTGACGGGAACAACTGGAGAAACAGGAGTCACAGGCGTTACTGGTCCCACAGGCATGCCAGGTATCACTGGGAGCACAGGAAATACCGGTGTCACGGGTCTAACTGGAGAAATAGGATTAACAGGTGCAACAGGAGTCGCAGGCTTGACAGGGGCTACGGGCGTTTCAGGTGTGACGGGAAGTACTGGTGCAACAGGCAACACTGGGCCAATAGGCGAGACTGGAATAATGGGTTCAACCGGTCCTACTGGTTTGACAGGAGTCACAGGTTCAACGGGAATGACTGGACCTACTGGAATCACAGGCCCAATTGGTTTAATGGGTCTTACAGGGAGTACCGGAACCACTGGCAACACCGGAGTAACAGGAATAACGGGTTTAACAGGAGCAACAGGAGTCACAGGTTCAATCGGTTTGACGGGAGTAACAGGATCAACCGGAATCACCGGTTCAATGGGCTTACCAGGAACAACAGGAATAACGGGAACTACTGGTTCAACAGGAGTGACAGGGGTCACGGGTCCAACAGGCTTGGCGGGTGTAACCGGAGTGACAGGTTCAATCGGTTCGACGGGTCTAACGGGAGCCACAGGTTCAACGGGCGCAATAGGAATCACCGGAGCAATTGGCTTGACGGGGCCTACGGGTTCAACAGGAGTGACAGGTATCCCAGGAGGTACTGGACCGACAGGAATCATTGGAACTACTGGTTCAACTGGTAACACAGGAAATACAGGTCTAACGGGTCCAACTGGCTCAATAGGCTTAACAGGAGCAACAGGAATTACGGGGCCAAGCGGTTTGACAGGAGTAACGGGTTTAACAGGATCCACCGGAGTCACCGGTTCAACCGGCTTGACGGGAGTAACAGGTCTAACAGGGGCGGCCGGAATCACAGGTCCAACTGGTACAACAGGATTAACAGGGATAACGGGACCAACCGGCTTGACAGGAACAACTGGTCTAACCGGTGTAAACGGTTTTACTGGGACTACGGGAACCACTGGGCTAACAGGAGCGACGGGGATCACAGGCCCAACTGGTTTGACAGGAGTAACGGGTTTAACAGGGTCAACCGGAATCACTGGTGCAATAGGTTTAACCGGAGTCACAGGTCTAACCGGAACGACTGGAAACTCGGGTTCAACAGGTCTAACGGGTCCAACCGGATCAACGGGGTTAACAGGTGCAACTGGAATCACCGGTCTAACGGGTATCACAGGTTTAACAGGATTGACAGGACTCACAGGGAATACCGGAGTAACGGGTAGTACAGGAAATACAGGTCTAACGGGAGTAACAGGAATTACCGGAGCAATAGGTTTAACCGGAGTGACAGGTCTAACAGGGACGACCGGAATCACGGGTTCAACTGGCGCAACGGGAGTAATAGGTCTAACAGGATCGACCGGAATCACTGGATCAACAGGAGTGACAGGTGCAACTGGATCAACGGGCTTAACAGGAATTACGGGGTCAATCGGCTTGACTGGAGTAACAGGTTTAACAGGAACAACCGGTTTGACAGGAGCCACGGGAGTCACGGGTTCAACAGGAGTGACCGGCATAATAGGAAATACGGGAGTTACTGGTAGTACTGGATCAACAGGAGTAACGGGAACAACCGGTCCAACTGGTGTCACAGGAGGAATAGGTTTAACCGGAGTAACAGGAAATACAGGGTCAATCGGCTTGACTGGAGTAACAGGTCTAACAGGATTCACAGGAACAACTGGTCCAACTGGCTTGACCGGATCAACTGGACTAACCGGTGTAAACGGTTTGACAGGAGCTACAGGTTTAATTGGAGCCACAGGTTCAACTGGTCTAACGGGAATCACCGGTCCAACAGGAGCCACGGGTATAACAGGATCGACCGGCATTACGGGTTCAACAGGAGTGACCGGTATCCCCGGAAGTACTGGAGCCACGGGTATAACAGGATCAGCAGGTTCGACCGGTTTAACAGGTCCAACAGGGGTAACCGGTTTGACTGGAGCCACAGGAACTACAGGGCTAATGGGAAATACAGGTCCAACTGGAGCAACGGGCTTAACAGGAACAACAGGAATTACGGGTTCAATCGGCTTGACTGGAGTAACGGGTTTAACAGGACCAACAGGAGTCACAGGAACAACCGGTTTGACAGGAGCTACAGGTTTAATTGGAGCTACGGGTTCAACAGGAGCGACCGGAATCACCGGAGCAATAGGTTTAACCGGAGTAACAGGTCTAACAGGGACGACCGGAAATACGGGTTCAACCGGTGTCACAGGAACCACAGGGATAACGGGAATCACAGGTCCAACTGGCTCAACGGGCTTAACAGGAACCACAGGAATTACTGGGTCAGTCGGCTCGACTGGAGTAACTGGTTTAACTGGATCAACCGGTTTGACAGGAGCTACTGGTTTAATTGGAGCTACTGGTTCAACAGGAGAGACCGGTATCACCGGATCAACAGGAATCGCTGGTCCAACTGGAGCAACTGGATTAACAGGAACAACAGGTTTAATTGGAGCCACGGGTATAACAGGTTCGACCGGAATCACGGGTTCAACAGGAGCGACCGGAATCACCGGAAGTACTGGTGCAACGGGCATAACAGGAACAACAGGAATTACGGGTTCAATCGGCTTGACTGGAGCACCAGGTTCAACAGGAGCGACAGGAATAACAGGATCAGCAGGAATCACAGGAACAACCGGCTTGACAGGAGCTACGGGTTCAACAGGAGCGACCGGAATCACCGGAGCAATAGGTTTAACCGGAGTAACAGGTCTAACAGGGACGACCGGAAATACGGGTTCAACCGGTGTCACAGGAACCACAGGGCTAACGGGAATCCCAGGTCTAACTGGCTCAACGGGCTTAACAGGAACCACAGGAATTACTGGGTCAGTCGGCTCGACTGGAGTAACTGGTTTAACTGGATCAACCGGTTTGACAGGAGCTACTGGTTTAATTGGAGCCACGGGTTCAACAGGAGTGACCGGTATCACCGGAAGTACTGGAGCAACGGGCATAACAGGAACAACAGGAATTACGGGGTCAATAGGCTCGACAGGATTAACGGGTTTAACTGGATCAACAGGAGTAACAGGAACAACCGGTTTGACAGGAGCTACAGGTTCAACAGGAATCACCGGTTCATCCGGTACGACGGGTCTAACAGGGGTAACTGGAGTAACAGGTTCGACTGGATCAACAGGCATAGCGGGAGTAACGGGTCTAACAGGGGCGACAGGAACTACAGGGCTAACGGGAATCACAGGAGCAATAGGTTTAACCGGAGTAACAGGTTCAACAGGAGTGACCGGTATCACCGGAATTACTGGAGCAACGGGCATAACAGGAACAACAGGAATTACGGGTTCAATCGGCTTGACAGGAGTAACTGGTTTAACTGGAACAACAGGAGTAACAGGAACAACCGGTTTGACAGGAGTAACTGGTTCAACAGGTCCAACAGGAATCACAGGAACAACGGGTCCAACAGGCTTGAGTGGATCAACTGGCCTAACAGGGGTAACCGGTTTGACTGGGGCGACAGGAACTACTGGGCTAACAGGAGCGACGGGGACCACAGGCCCATCCGGCTTGACGGGAGTCACCGGTTTAACAGGACCAACAGGAATCACAGGAACAGCGGGTCCAACAGGCTTGATTGGAGCAACAGGTCTAACTGGAGCCACGGGGGTCACGGGTTCAACAGGGGTGACCGGTATCACGGGAAGTACCGGAGTATCGGGTGGTACTGGAGCGACAGGAATCACGGGGAGTGCAGGCCCAACCGGTCTAACGGGAGTAACAGGGGTCACAGGAGCTATCGGTTTAACGGGAACAACCGGCTTAACAGGAACAACAGGACCTACGGGACTAACGGGCCCAACCGGTTCAACAGGCTCAATCGGACCAACCGGTCTAACGGGATTAACGGGTTTAACAGGATCCTCAGGGTTCACAGGAACAACCGGCCCAACGGGAGTAACAGGTCTGACTGGCCTAACAGGATCTACCGGGATCACGGGTCCAACAGGAGTGACAGGAATCACAGGTGTAACTGGTCCATCAGGCATTTCAGTACCTATTGTCGGTTTTTCGGCTAGAACAAACTTAAGTGGGATTAGTGCTTCGCAACAAATTGCTAATTGGAATATTGCTTCGCCTAGCTATAGTAGTGCAAGTTTTAATGCTACTACAGGTACTTTTACAGTACCAAATACAGGGAGATATTCTATTAAGGCAACAATTAATTATCAAACAACTACCACTATTTCTATAGCTATCGGTGCAGGAGTTAGTCCGACTTTTAGTGTTAGAAGAATATCTACTTCAACTGATTTAATTACTGGTGTATTTCCTATTCTAGATGTGAATATTGTTTTATTATTGAGTCTGAGAACTATATTGGGTTCTGGAACAGTTACTCTCTCAGGTGATATGACTTTAAATGCGGGAGATACTGTGGGTTTATTCTATAATGCAAATGGGCTTACAATTAGCTTGAATCTGGGATCAGGGACTTTACCCATTGTTTGGTCCATTCACCAAATTGGATAAAAAGAGCAATGTGGGAATCATTATCCTCACATTGCTTATTTGATGTAATATTCTTTGAAAAAAAGCTCGTTATGATTGACTCTTGAATCATTGGGTCGGTACTCTTTTGCTTTACAGTGATGGAAATATGATTGATTTTCATTACCATTTTGCCAGTAACAATAACATAGTTGAATATGTGGGTACCAGGTAGTATAAGATTCATCTTTAAAATTAAAATGAGTCGGTTCCTCGAGCGTAGTTGCTAATTGATACCAAAAAATGGCCTTATTAAAGTCATTTTTTTCTTTATAAATATCACCAATTTTACAAGCGGCTTCGGGTCTTGGTGTATCAAACTTCATGGTTAAAATGAGTGCCTCAAGCTCACTTTCTTCTATATTTAAATGTTTATAACATTCAGCTATAGATAAGCATGCCCTAATTTCATCCTCGACCCATCCCTTTTTACTCTGTAAAAATTGTGCATAATAGGCAATTGCATTTTCGAATCTAGCATGGTCTTTTAGTTCATTTGCAAAATAAAACAAATCCCTTGGTGAAAACTCCTCACCCTTTTCTAACCTTTTCTCGTATATTTTAATATTGCGGTCACTTTGTTCATGATGTGTTTGTTTACTACTTTTATTATGCTTAATGGCAATATCTGACTCAATAATATGGCCCCCGACTTCCAAATATTCATGGACAGGACCATGCCACTTGAAATGTCGGTCTCTTTTAACTAACCGATGTCTACGAGAACTAAAGGTTGGTTTATTTTCCTCATCAAAGGCTAAATGGTAGAGCATTGCGACAGCATCTACGTCAAAAGATAACGCTCCTTTTAAGTCTTTCATTTTTTGTCTGTCATCTGGTAAAAGTATATCGTCTGCATCTAACCAGAGAATATAATCTTGTGTAGCTTGCTCAAAAGCATAATTCCTTGCTGCGGCAAAATCATCTGTCCATTCATAGTGAAAAAGATGTTCAGTAAACTCTTTAGCGATTTTCTCTGTTTCATCTGTTGAGCCCGTGTCTACAATTATAATTTCATCACATAAATCAGACACACTTTTTAAGCATTCAGCAAGTACTTCCTCTTCATTTCTTACAATCATACAAAGGCTAATTGTTATCATCCCGTTCACCACCAAATAAAGAATCCTTATACTATATGAATGGTGAAAGAAATGGGTTCAAACCTAATTAGTTATTTCATTGCAAGTCTTAAAAATAGTAAATAAAGTAAGAAAACCCCTAGATATCCCCCTGTAATTAAAAATAAAGGGTTGAGAAAGACGACATGGACGGTTGTCATAAATACTAAGTTTTCGCTAATGATTTCATAAACTGTTGTAGCTGTTATACTTTCAAAAACGATGAGGGAAATGGTAGCTAAAGAAATTAGCACAATATGTGTAGGTGCCCAATTTTTATTAGCAAAAACCATTAAAATAGGAATCATTATAATCATCAATACAATGAAAAATACCATTAAAAAACCCTCCTAAGAAGAGTGATAGGATTAGCTTCTGTTATTTTTCAAAGAAAGATACATTTATTTTCCGAAAAATATAAAAACGAAAAGGAACTTACCTAGATTTGTCGAATGATAGGTGAAAAGGAGCTGAGAGTAATGAAACAAGTGAAACAACAACAGTGGATTTGCTCTAAATGTGAGAAAGTAATAGAAGACAAGAATGAATATATCGATAATGATGGTGTTTGTGACCAATGTTATTCTCGTAAACTGAAAATAAGGCGTGGTTTTAAGATTTAAGAAAAAAATAAGCGGATCCCATATTTGTAATAATCAAATATGGGACACCGCTTATTTTGATTTGTGAACAACTCTTTTAGTTAAACAAGTCATACAAATGGTCTTTCTTTTTACGATTAGTATTTCATGATAATAAACAAGCTCTTGACATTTATTGCAAAGTACAAATTCACTCATTAATTTACACATCCTTTCTTTAAAGGTATATGTAAAAAGAGAGGTAAACATGATTACTTGTACGAAGCTTATAAACTTACTCATTAATATGAAGTGCAATTTCTTGAAGCTCTTCTTTCATTTGGCCAATAAGTGATAAAACAGACCCGATCGCTTGAATCCAACTACCATAAAACCCCAATGCTTCACCGCTCTCACTACTCTTGTCTCTTAATGATTCAATCCCTCCTTTTGCTTGCATACTATTGCCAATTCCTTGAAGGAAGCCACCAACTATATTTAAAGATCTACCCGAGGGTGTTAAATCAAAAAACTCATCACTTAATGCAACAAAACTTCCTAAAGCCTGGAACCAATTACCAGTAATGATTATTCTTTGGTTCAAGTCCTTATTTGGGTCAAAAAGGATGCCAATGATAACGAGAGAATTGCCAACAGCTTGGACTTCATCACCAATAAGCTCAAGTGAATAGGTTCCTTGGCCATCAGCGGAAAGTGCTTCGCCTGTAGCTTGAAGTATATTTCCTTGCAAACGCAAATCAATTTTTAGCTGTTCATTGATAGGGAGTTGAGGAGTACTTCCTAAAGCTGCTTCAATTGTACCGATAGTTGACAATACAGAGCCAAAAATCTCCTTTAGTTGACTATTCAGGCCTAATCCCTCCCATACTCGCTTCATTATATGTATGTGGTGAAGGAAGTGGGTTTGTACTTAAGGAGATAAAAATGAAAGATGTACATTTACCGGTTACTTCTTCCAAATAAAGACCATTTATTAACTAGTACACGACCCGTAGTAAGAGTCGACTCATTAGAAGCTAGGTACATCAGCATAACCTCATCGACTAACGGTTTTTTGGCAATTAGTTCATCTTTTTAAAATTGTTTGTTGCCAGACCATCGCAATGAAACCTGGCTGGACTCTATTCATACGAATCTTCTTCTCTTTTGCAACATGAAGTGTAGCCAGTCGATTGTGTCTCCTTTAATGCTTGAACTTTTAAGAATTTCACATCTAATCAACATTGACTTTTTTTATTCATCATTTGTTTTATCCTCAGGAACTCTTTTGTACAAGAATCGGATTCTGTTAAGTCTGATTCATTTAGCTTTCCCTCATTTGCAACATTCAATTTTTTTAAGCATTTTTCTTACTTGATCATCTATATCTGTTACAATTACTTCTGCCCCTTTTTAGCAAATATAGTAGAACTGTAGCGCTCATACTAGAGATATCACCAGTAGTAATCGTAAATTTATTGTTCATCCCATTATCTTAGCTCCAATTATTAGCAGTAAACTTAACAAATAACTTGATTCACCTACTCTTAAAGGTTAACTTTAAGTGAATACAATCTAATACTTGTTTTTTATTTGAAAGAAGAGGGAATATAAAACATAAGTACATAATAGTTAAAGGAGAACGATTAAAGATGAAGAGATTTTTACTTATATTATCGATAATGACGATTTTTTGTTTGACTGCATGTGGCGATGGTGAGGGCGATTCTCAGAGTGGAAACATTGATAAACCTAATCTAGCAGATGAAGAAATTGAAGTGAGTCTTCAAAATGCCGTAGATATCTTTCTGCGAGAATATGAAGTGGATTATATTACAAAAGTTGAATTAGATAGTGATATGGATCAATGGAAATATGATGTGGCTGGAGCTTCTAATGAAAAAGAGTATGAGCTTGTGATTGATGCACATACTGGAGATATTTTAGATCAAAGTGAAGAGGCAATTGAAAAAGGGGATGAAGAACAAGGTATTTCTTTAAATGAGATTCTTTCACCTTCAGAAGCGATGAAAATAGTTCAAGCAGAAACGAGTAATGAAATTGGCGGTTGGACATTAGAAGTAGAGAATGGAACAGAGCAGTATGAAATCGAAGTCAGAGATGGTAGTGAAGATATCGATTATATTATTAATGCGATAAGTGGTGAGTTAAAAGGCAGAGATTAAATTTTTTTCCTCAGCAGATAGTAAAGTCCAATGATTAATTTAATCATTGGACTTTTTTTAACCTATTATTAAAGACTAGGTTGTACGACGGGTGATTTCTTATATTTTTTCTGGATGACATATGTCTGGATAATAAGGAATAATCCACTCACTGACCAATATAAAGGCAGTGCAGCTGGTGCAGATAGGGAAATAAACAAGATCATTGCCGGTGAAAGGTATCCCATGATTTTCATTGGTCCTTGTTGTTGATCCTTTGGTAATTGCATAAGGGAAACTCTGAATTGCAAATAATAAATGACACCAGCGATAATAGCCATGGGAATATTGGCGTGTCCTAAGCTAAACCATAAAAAGCCATGGGTAGCGATTTCAGGAGATGTTCTAATTGCATAATAAATAGCCATCAAAATCGGCATTTGTATCAGCAAGGGCAAACATCCCATATTCATTGGATTGACCCCATGTTTCGCATATAAACCAATAAGCTCTTGTTGTAATTTTTGCTTCTTAGCTTCATCTTTTGTTTTGTTCATTTGCTCTTGTATAGCCTTCATTTCAGGTTGTAACGCTTCCATTTTGACCTTCATCGATTGAGAGCTTTTTACTTGTTTAACGGTTAAAGGTAGCAAGATCAACCTTAATAATAAAGTCACTAGCACAATACTCCAACCATAATTTCCATGGAATATGCCTGCAAAAAAGTCGATGATAGAGATCAATGGCTGCACAAAATAATGATGGAAAAACCCTGTGTCTGTACCACCATTTGCTTGACAGCCAGCTAAAACCAATGAAATTGTAATTACTAACCATATCATTTTCTTCAAAAATATTTCCTCCTCTAATGATTGTTTTAATTAGTCATTAGAGAAAGAAATGCTTCATCGCTATCGTCTGGACTTTCTTTGCGACGAACTGTAAGTAAACGGTTTTGTTTACATGCCCAATTAAGCACATTAGAAAGAACAGATGCGTAGTGGTTAATTAAATCAGCGTCTGCTTCTTGAAGACGATAAAAAAGCATGCCTGTATTTCGTTGTAAGAAATATATCGTTAAGGCGGGGAGTAGGATTGTTAAGACAATACCAGCTAAGGTTAAGTCATGAATCGTTTGATAATCAAGTTCAAAAAGACCAGCAAATATCATCCCAAAGAGAATGGTATGATTGAATGATAAATGTCTCATTAGACTGCTCCCCTCCTTTCAATTCTTTTTCATATTTTCATCATAATCATAACGGAATCAGAAGGAAAAGTAAATGAAGCAAGACTTACAGGCTATGGATAACCTTTTTGTGACTATTATATTTAAATATTAAGTAGATAGTACAAGCATCTTTTTCTAGTACATCCATTCTAAAAAATGCTGTTACATTATGGGAGTATTCATGATTGCAAGCAGTAAATGGGTAGTTGTTATAGTCTATTCTTTTTCCTCATCCTTCCCTAAGTCTTCACATGCATACTCTATTAAAGAAAAAATCAAAGCTAAAATAATTGTAGCGAACAATCCGATTTGGATGGAATGCATGACATAATCCAAAAAAGACACAATCGCCCAGTTTGTCAAAAAAGAAAACACTAAAGATGTAACCTGCTGTTGCTTCAGGGTATATTTCCCCGAATGATTCATCAATAAAATGAGTGCTCCTATAAAAATATCAGATACGATTCCAATGAGAAAATAAAGCAAAATAAATGAAATGATGGATGGGAAGGATTCAAATTTGATGTTAAGTAAATGAAAGATTCCTAGAGTACTAAAAAAGTAAAGAGCAAGAACGAATGATAAGACCAACAGAACAATGATGCTTATCGCGGTAGTTGACCCAATGATACTTTTGAAGTTACTTTTCTTTGATGATGGTTTGTCTTTCATCTCCTCATCCTCCCAATAGACTTCGTTAATATGTAAAATTTTACATTGTATTAAAGTGTTTGCCAACTTATATTAGTTTTTTTGTAATAATCTTGTAGCAGACATTGGAGGTCATGTACCGTTTTATTTCTAAAGGGGTGGCCATCATTAAATGTATGAGTACCAGATGAATAGTTTGTCTCAGTCAGGCTATTGCTACCGGACACCGTTATAGGAAAAACTCAATTAAAACTTTAAGGGGCTATTTGAAAGCTAGAAAGTGAAGAATGAATAGCTCAATGTGTAACAAAAGGATTCCTAGGTGCTTGATATAGAGAGGTAGTTGAAACTTGGCATAGGAGAAAATGGCAAAGGAAACTGATGAAAAAAATACAAATTTGTCATTCAAAGGACCTTTGCCTCTCTTTATTTTACTTTATGCCCTTATATTACTTTTAATTGAAGTCCTATGAATAGGTAAGAGTCTTTTTAAGCGAATAATTACTCACTTTTACTTGCTTCTTGATTTAAATACTTTATTTGGACTATGAGAATATTTAATTTCTACATTTATATCTTCGGCAGTAATATTCTTAAACATGTCTTGAAATTTGTGTTGCTTCCAAATTTTATTATGATGCCTAAAGAGGTAATCTTCAAAAAGGTATACATCTATACCTTTTTCCCTCCCAGATTTTAAAGATAAGAAGGCTTCATCTCTGATTTTATCTTCAACTTTATGTTTAAGTGCATCTTGATTTACTTCGGAGGCTCCCTCCCTTAAAATGATTGTGGATTTTATGTTTAACTTGAATTTAGAATGAAAGTTGTCTTCCTCCAACGTTAATTTCGTTTTAGGATCTCTAAGTTCGACTTCAACAGGATCGTTTTTATTTTCCATATTGACCTGAATTAAACTTCTTTCAACATCTGCCTGCTTATTAGCTTTGATATAACCACTTAATTGAGATGAGTTTAAAAAACCTTTGTAGTTCCCGCCTTTAATAAAATATCCTCCATTAAAATAGGGTACTAAAAATTTCAATTCATTTTTTCTCACATTATTATTAGTTATTTCAATTCGTGGTAGTAAGATAGTCTTTGTCGCTTCACCTAAACCAATAAGAAATTTAGTTGCATCAATAGCAGGTACTTCTGAAACTTGTGTTTGTGTGTCTAGAGGTTGATTAATAATACTGCTTGTAATGGGATAATAAAAAGGCATTTTAAGTGTCAATATTTCCTCTAAATCTTCACTAGTGCCATAAATCCACCCATGGACACGTATGTTGTAATTCGAAGATAGTGAATCAGTCGTTTCCTTTAGTTTATACTTGATTATATTTTCTGAAAAAATAAAGCTATTGATATGATCAAAATTAATTTTTATTTGCATGGTTTTATAAATATTAGTTAATGCTTTATTTATTGTATTGCCTGTTCCTACACCCAACCATACAGGTTTATCTTGATTAATAGAGCTGCTCTCGGTCTTAGCTACATTTGAAAAATCCAAGAATTGAACATATACCACATATTCTTCGTCAATAAAGTCAACACCAAAACCAATGGCGTATGCTTGATATTGAATTTCTACAGGCTTTTGACATCCACTTAACAAAAGAAACATAATCATGGTAATGAGGATCCTCTTAATTTTAACTCTCCCCTTTAAGGTATACTATCTTAACTTAGAGTGACGTTAAATGGACTTAAGTATTCATAAATTATAAAGTCATTTACATATTTCATGCTCTTTACCAGGTATGCTTTTGTATTTAATCTCAGAATTATGTGCTTCGAAGTAGATGTATATTTTAATTAACCAATGTATCTGCGAGCACAGGATGAATTACAGATTATGTATAATGTCTCTTAAAAAACAGCCCACTGATGTGGGCTGTGCTTCAATATAATGGTTGTTGGTTATGACAGGATGGAAACCCACTTATATCTTGAATCATATGAAAATCATATTGTTTTAATGCGAATTGGGATTGATATAAATATTCAATCACTAATAATTTTCTTTGAGATGTACCACAAAGTTTCCCTGATGTCCCTTGACCATTGGTGAATGAGATACCAATTGGTTGGCCAATTAAATAATTAATTTTATGTTGCCATGGCATGGTGATATCACTCCTTCAAAGCATCTTATGATTTTGAAGGGATTGGGTGCATGTATGAGCTGTATTAAAGAATTATTAAGTTTATTTAAAAAAGCACCCAAATGAAGGTGCCTACTTAAAAAATTGATGGAAACCTAATTCCATAGGTATTAACCAAATAAAAAAACCTAATAAGGCTATTGGCCCGATAAAAAAATTGTAGAGTTTAACTGGCAATAGTTTAAAAAGCAAAAATCGATAAATGAAAGCTACACCAAACATTGTAATAAACAGAATTAGCAATGGTCCAATAAATTGCATGTAGTTAAATTCTATCCCCTTAAAAATATCCATATGGATCCTCCTTATATACATCGTGGGTATATTTTACTATAAGATGAAAAGTTTTGAAAAGAGGATACACAATTTTATGGTGCTGCTTTATTCTCTAATTGCTTGAAGACAAAACGTATAGCTCTAGTCGTTTAGGAATCTTGTTTCCCTTTGTTGGAGTAATCCTTATTGAATTGAAGATTGCCGGAAGGGGTATAGCTGTAACTTCTCCAATCAAATACGTTCTCCGAGAGGGAGCAAGAGAATATGGAATGTTAGAAAAAACACAGAAGCTCCAATCATTTATAACGTTTTGACCAGATGAAAATCAATGAAGCATCCTTTTAAGGGTTATCTTCTGAATTTTAAAAATCCATTTCTAAATACGTAGTTGATAGAAGGTGAATAATTTAGAGATTTAATTGGTTGGTGCTTATTAATCTTATATAGGAGGATGTTTTTAATAGATGTTAAGAATCTTAAATGTATGAAAAAAACCGAAGAAATCGGTTTGATTAGCGCTTATGAGTGAATATTAAAGAGAGCCCTCTTGATATTGAGGGCTATACAAATTTTAAACACCTTTAAGTAGTATTTAGATTTTTTTAAATAAACAATACTAGGTGCTGTTTTTTTTATATGGTAGCCTGGTTTAGTTCTTTCGTAAGTTAGTAAGAGTTCATTAATACTTAGATTTTTCATTCATCTCTATTTTTTTATTTAGCAAATCTTTACCCCAGGTTTGCATTGCTTCTAAAATAGGTATAAATTTTCGCCCCTGTTCGGTTAATGAATATTCTACTTTTGGTGGTACAACTTTATAAACTTCTCTGTGTACTAGGTTGTCCTCTTCAAGTTCTCTCAATTGTCTTGTTAAGATTCCTTTTGATATTCCAGGTAACATTCTCAATAATTCATTAAACCTAATGATATTATTTTGGCTTAAATGCCATAAAATCACGATTTTCCATCTGCCCGCAATTGCATTTTGGGTGACTGTTAATGGACAGATTTCTTGTTGTATTTCCTCAGTGATTGATTCATCTTGATAACTAAAACGTGCCATAATAAAACCTCCTTTTTCTCTAGGTGCTATTTTTATGACTATGTTATTAAAATGTGCCTACTTACATAAATCCTATATAACAAATAGTATAGATATTAGAATTAAAAATCAAAAATACACCATAGTGGAGGAGTTTCTATGAAAGTTTTAATAACTGGGGCAACTGGAAATTTAGGTTCTAAAGTTGTAGAATATTTACTTGCCAAATTATCAGTAGAAGAAGTAGTTGTTGGTGTACGTGACGACAAGTCTCAAAAAGCAATGGGTTATAATAAAAAAGGCTTGGAAGTGCGAGTGGCGGATTTTGAAAAGAAAGATACCCTAATTACTGCATTTAAAGATATAGATCGAGTATTTGTTATATCAACATTTGGTGATTATGAAACGGTTATGCGACAACATTTAAATGCAGTTGAAGCTGCCAAAGAAACAAACGTAAAACAAATTATTTATCCAAGTGTTACTAGATCAGAAGAAAATGATTTCTTCCTAGCAGTTCTTCATAGAGCACGTGAAATAGCTATTATTGAATCAGGTATCCCTTATGTAATTCTACGTAACAACTGGTATATAGAAAATGAGCTTAATACAATCCAAGGTTGTATGGATGGTGCCCCTTGGGTAACTTCTGCAGGTGAGGGGAAAATCGGTTGGGTATACCGACCAGATTTAGCTGAAGCAGCTGCAAATATTTTAGTAGAAGATGGTCATGAAAATAACATTTATGAACTTTCTGGTGAAAATTTAACACACCAGCAATTTGTTGATATATTAAATCAAGTAACAGGTAAGGAAGTTCCTTTAGTAGCAGTAGACGATGCTTCTTTTGAAAAAATGTTAAAAGATGCCGGAGTACCAGAAGCTTACCACCCTATGTTGGTAATGACTCAAAAAGGGATACGTGAAGGTGGCTTAGAATCCACACATTCCGATTTGGAATTCTTATTAAAACGTCCTGCTACATCATTGAGGCAAGCTCTTTTAAAATTATTAATAACTACTAAATAGGTCAATTAAATTTTCTGCAAAAACAAACAAAAATTTTATACCACTAAATGAACTTGCACTTATGTTAAAAAGCCTTTCCAGTTGGAAGGGCTTTTTAACATAAGTCACCATTATAAGTCAGTTACTTCAAATCGGAAGTTAACATGCCATACACAATACTATCTGTCCATTCATTTTTATTCCAAAAATCTTGTATGAAATGTGCTTCCTTTCTCATACCAATTCTTTCACATAATTTTTGTGAAGCTATATTTCGTGCATCTAGATTAGCCTGTATACGATGTACATTAAATTCATCAAATAATTTATAGACCAAACTACTTACTGCTTCTGTTGCCAAACCTCTACCAGCAACTTCATTTGAAAAACTATAACCAATCTCAACAGTATCTTTCATTTCTGTATACCATACGGATAAATCACCAACTACTATATTCTTGTATATAACTGCCAAACTTAACATGGATTCTTTAGTGAGTGCACAGTTTGCTAACTTTTTATCAAACCTTTTATTCATATCTTCGTCAGTCCACTTCTCATGTAATAAGAACTTACAAGTATCATCATTATTATAAATAGCAAATACATCCTGTAAATCATTACGCTTAAAAGGTCTGATTAGTAGTCTTTCTGTTGTGATATTCAAGTTAGTTCTTCCCCCTTGCTTTTATTCTACAAACATTTCTTATAGTATCTAGCCTCCTTTTATATGTTACCTTAAATACATATTTCACCATAGTAAATGAATAGCCTCTTCACCTAAATTCTCCGTTTCTTTAAGGAAAACCCTTCATTAACTCCTTAAATAAGTACATTTATAATAGGAGTGCTTAAAAGATGTTGGGATACATTCTCATCTTTAAGATGTAATTATATTGTTGCATCAATTATTGTTTACATCGATAAAAATACTAATGTTTAGAAACAAGAAATTTAAAAAGATGCAATGAGGAAGAAGTTTCTGAATAAAAATAAGCCCTTCTTAATGGAGGGGGCTTTTTAACTAAAGCACCTCTAGCCATTGAAACTGGCTCAATAAATGAAAGTCCCAACACCAATTATACAGTTGGGACTTTTAATACCTTATTTTACAAATGGAAATTTCCTGCTCTTTTTACAACCTTATGACCCCAAAATTGCTACTCCGTAATTCTAGACACCTTTTACAGTTCTTTTAGATTAAGTAAAACCTCTGTTAGCTTTTATTTTTATTAAAATGATGGATATGTAATTTTTCCTGTTTCTACTAATTCCTTCAAACCTAAGAACATATAATGCCAACCTTGTTCGGTCTCTTTTTTCCAATCTTCATGTGCTTTTTGAATATCTGCAGTAGTCCAATCTTTTTCATGGATTACGTTAATTTCTTGTGTGAAAATCATTTCACAGCCAGATTCAAGCGATTCGATTTCCACTGTAATGTCGTCTTCTAAATCACTAAATTGAGGCATTTTGAATGTGAAAACAAGTTTCGCTGGTGGTTCAACCAATTTGTATTCTCCAATAGCTCGATAATCTTTCCCATCCCGATGATCCACAACTTCCCATGTTCCACCTACACGAGGATTACTCTTTGCCACTTTATTTGTATTTTCCATGGTGAACATCCATTTCTTAATCGTGTCTGCTTTAGTCCACGCGTCAAATACTTTTTCTGCTGGAACATTAAATTTGCGTTTCATATTAAGGGTTGTTATTGATGTTTTTGCCATCTGAACCATCCTCTCAACGATTATTATTCTTTTGATTCATTCTTACGTCTTTACTACTTGAAACGTTGCTCTTATATACGAAAGTGGCCTTTCAAAAAAATAGTATAACCAATATTGGATAATATTACAAAACCATCAATGGTTAAATCTCGATACTTTTTCTTGAGAACGTCAGAATGAAAGCAGGATATCAAGAAGTTATCATTTCAGCCAATTTTCAAAGACTTTGTAGCCATCAATTTGTATTCATTCTCTACACCATACGTATCAGCGAGTTGTTGATAACACCAATGAGACTTAATCCCATATATGGATTCTAGGTATTCCTGCTGATCTTAAGTAATCCAATAACTGACCGGTATGAACAGATTCATGATAAGCAATTCGTAATAGCATGTCACCTAAATCTCGTATGTAACCTGCATCGGAACGGTCAATTTTTATATTAAATAGGTCTTCTTCTGAAAATGATTTAATTGTATTTATAAATTGCTGTCTATATGGTTCAGCAAAATCCAATTCTGCATTTACAGAAGTGAAAGGACGATTTTCGAATGGAGAATTGAATTTGGACAAACTCCTTCTATTTTTAATTGCTAGGTGATAATAATGTTCGCTTTCTAACACATGCCTAATCATTTCTAGGCATGTCAAGGCTTCATCATCAGGCTTCCATTCTAGCTTATCTTGAGGAATAGATGTCCAGACCTTAATACTTCTTCTTCTAATTTCGTTGAAGTTTAAAATAATTAAATTAACTGAGTTCATAATATCCTCCTTGAAAATTATATCTTTAATATACACGAATAAACGTTCGTGTTAAAGAGGATTAGTTGAGCATTTAAAAAACAAGATTAGAGGAGTGATGTAGAAGTAAGTGGA
Source organism: Cytobacillus sp. FSL M8-0252 (assembly GCF_038007345.1). Lineage (NCBI taxonomy): Bacteria > Bacillati > Bacillota > Bacilli > Caryophanales > Bacillaceae > Cytobacillus > Cytobacillus sp. FSL M8-0252. The sequence goes on along the minus strand of NZ_JBBOWZ010000001.1, from coordinate 3,780,710 downwards.
AGAATAAGAGAATAAGGCACAGGAGCTGCATTTAACAACGGACTTACTAGCCTTATTCAGTCAAATGAGGTACAGAATTACCATGGAATATGACAATACCATTTAGTGCATTCTTGTGGTTTTACTTCACCTGCAGCAGAAGCAGGAGAAACAATTGTTAAGGTGAGTATATTCAGGATCTTTATAATCGAGTTAGTAACTTATGGAACCGATTCATTTTCTGTCCAACCCTGCTCCTCTCTAATAACATCTTCATCTTCTGGGTTTACAGCATGTACTTTAATGGCAACCCCTGTTTTCAGAATGTTTGCACTTGATTATGTGCTTATACAATTTATGTGATGCTTCTAAAGGTGTTGAATGAGGTTTGTAGTGGGGGAGGATAATTAGACAAAAATAAAAGAAGCCCTGATAAATCAAGGCTTCTTGGTATGGAGAATAGGGGGATCGAACCCCTGACCTCATCGCTGCCAGCGATGCGCTCTCCCAGCTGAGCTAATCCCCCGCTAGATATATTGAAATTATAGCGGGAGAATGAATATTTTTCAATAGTCAAAAATAAAAAATTAGTGCAAGCTTTCTATTTCCATCGACTTTACTCCCGGCACTTGAGAAATTGTATGATAAAAGTCAGTTGTTTTTTTACGATAATCTACTGCAATAGTTAAATAAACTTGTGGGTAGCCCTCTTCAGTATCTTTAATTCTCATCCTGCGAATAGCCGCTTGCTGCTCTTTAATGGTATGAATAATAGTCGTGATCTGTTCCTTCGTTTCAACTGCCATTTTCATCGTAATCTCTTTTTCTCGTAGTTGTCTTGGGCCAATAAGCCCTAATAAGTAGGGAACAACTTCAACTGAAATAATAAGTAATACGACGCCTGCAACAGCCTCCATATAATATCCAGCTCCAACAGCGATACCAATTCCAGCTGCGCCCCAAATTAAGGCGGCGGTTGTAAGGCCGGAAATACTATCATTCCCTCTCCTCAATATGACCCCTGCACCAAGAAAGCCAATTCCTGATACAATTTGAGCTGCTAAACGTAAAGGATCCATTGTAATATTAATATCGTCATTACCTGGAAATATGTATGCTGATTCTATTGACACAATAGTGAGAAGACAGCTAACGATTGAAATGACTAGGCTTGTTTTTAAGCCAACTGGTTTACGTTTTAGTTCTCTTTCTAGTCCTATAATAAGACCAAGCACAGCTGAAATCCCTAACTTCATTAGGACATCCATTTCTAATCCGTACATAATATCGCCTGCTTTATCATTTAATAAATTTTAAATAAGTTACCTTTACTATAGGTTTAAGGTGTAAAATAGTCTATACCTAAATATCAATATATAGAGACAAGGTGATAGCATGGGGTAGTTAAGATGAATCCGCTTTTTGTATTAGCTATAGGAGTTGTTTCAGTTTCAACTTCAGCCATTTTTGTAAAGTTGATTTCAGCTCCCCCTGGTATTATTGCTTTTTATCGTCTCCTTTTTTCAGTCGTGCTTATGATGCCAATCTTTCTTTTAAAATATGTTCATGAAATTCGTCATATTACAAGCAAGGATTGGCTGTTTTCTATCATTGCGGGTATTTTTTTAGCTTTCCATTTTATTTTATGGTTTGAGTCTCTTCAATACACATCGGTTGCTAGCTCGACTGTGTTAGTTGCCTTACAACCGATTTTTGCATTTATAGGTACTTATCTCTTCTTTAAAGAAAAAACTTCTTGGAAATCCATTTTGTCAACTATAACTGCGATAGGCGGTTGTATCATTATTAGCTGGGGTGATTTTCTACTAAGTGAAAAGGCGCTCTATGGAGATTTGTTAGCACTCATCGCCTGTGGGCTAGTAACAGGGTATTTACTGTTTGGGCAGACCGTCCGTCAAAGAGTATCCCTGATTACTTATACATTTATTGTATACAGTATTAGCACATTGACACTTTTTATCTATGTCATGCTTAACAAACAACCTTTGTATCCTTATCAAGTAAATGACTGGATTTTTTTAATTCTCTTAGCACTTTTTCCAACATTATTAGGCCATACATTATTTAATTGGTCTGTAAAGTATTTAAGTACTTCTGTTATTTCGATGGCTACTTTGTTTGAACCTGTGGGTGCAGCCATTTTAGCTTATTTTGTACTACAAGAAAGAATAGCTTGGTCACAAATTTTGGGTGGGCTATTTGTTATAGTAGGGCTATCTTCCTTTTTAATAGATGAAAGAAGAAGAAGAAAGAAACGATTATAGGCAAATAATGAAGATCAAGTTTAGAAAATGAAGCAAAAGGTGAGCCAAGAATGAGCTCACCTTTTTTATATAAATAAATAGGATAATCTACTAAAAATAAATGCAGCTGTTACGGTGAAGATGAAAGTTCCTCCATAAACTTTACCTGGTGAATTAGCGATGCGAATACCTTCCACATAAGCGAATGAAAATAAAAAAAGGGCCATAATTACTGATACGTATAGTGCTACATCTTCCAGCTCTATTCACACCTTTCATATATAATAGAATGAGATTAGTAGATTATATGACCCATTCTCAACTTTATGACAAATATTTATGATAAGGATGAAGAGAAAGAGAGATTACTTATTGAGTTAAGACGGGAGCTTAGAAGAAGGGAAGAATGATTGAAGAGTATCTGAAGAGTATCTATATATAAGTAAAGCAAAAGATAATTAATAGTTTCTTGTGGTTATCAATTAATGGAAACGCTTAACTATATGATAGTTACGATACTTAATAAAAATATGAAAAACTTGATTAAAACTTTTAAAATTATATTGCAAACACTTTTTAATCATGATATAGTTATTTTTGTTCCCGATAAAAGAAAAATTTACTAATTTAATCACTTAAATTATTTTAAAAAAATAGTTGACGTGATGAAGACGGGATGTTATGATAATAAAGTCGCTTTTAAAGCGAACGAGATTGTTCTTTGAAAACTGAACGAACATAAAACGTCAAGCGTAATTCTAAAAAGCTGATTTATCAGCAACAAAGCACCATAGGTGCAAATGAGCTAATCAAACACTTTATTGGAGAGTTTGATCCTGGCTCAGGACGAACGCTGGCGGCGTGCCTAATACATGCAAGTCGAGCGAATCTGAGGGAGCTTGCTCCCAAAGATTAGCGGCGGACGGGTGAGTAACACGTGGGCAACCTGCCTGTAAGACTGGGATAACTCCGGGAAACCGGGGCTAATACCGGATAATATCTATTTATACATATAATTAGATTGAAAGATGGTTCTGCTATCACTTACAGATGGGCCCGCGGCGCATTAGCTAGTTGGTGAGGTAACGGCTCACCAAGGCGACGATGCGTAGCCGACCTGAGAGGGTGATCGGCCACACTGGGACTGAGACACGGCCCAGACTCCTACGGGAGGCAGCAGTAGGGAATCTTCCGCAATGGACGAAAGTCTGACGGAGCAACGCCGCGTGAGTGATGAAGGTTTTCGGATCGTAAAACTCTGTTGTTAGGGAAGAACAAGTATCGGAGTAACTGCCGGTACCTTGACGGTACCTAACCAGAAAGCCACGGCTAACTACGTGCCAGCAGCCGCGGTAATACGTAGGTGGCAAGCGTTGTCCGGAATTATTGGGCGTAAAGCGCGCGCAGGCGGTTCCTTAAGTCTGATGTGAAAGCCCACGGCTCAACCGTGGAGGGTCATTGGAAACTGGGGAACTTGAGTGCAGAAGAGGAAAGTGGAATTCCAAGTGTAGCGGTGAAATGCGTAGAGATTTGGAGGAACACCAGTGGCGAAGGCGACTTTCTGGTCTGTAACTGACGCTGAGGCGCGAAAGCGTGGGGAGCAAACAGGATTAGATACCCTGGTAGTCCACGCCGTAAACGATGAGTGCTAAGTGTTAGAGGGTTTCCGCCCTTTAGTGCTGCAGCAAACGCATTAAGCACTCCGCCTGGGGAGTACGACCGCAAGGTTGAAACTCAAAGGAATTGACGGGGGCCCGCACAAGCGGTGGAGCATGTGGTTTAATTCGAAGCAACGCGAAGAACCTTACCAGGTCTTGACATCCTCTGACAATCCTAGAGATAGGACTTTCCCCTTCGGGGGACAGAGTGACAGGTGGTGCATGGTTGTCGTCAGCTCGTGTCGTGAGATGTTGGGTTAAGTCCCGCAACGAGCGCAACCCTTGATCTTAGTTGCCAGCATTTAGTTGGGCACTCTAAGGTGACTGCCGGTGACAAACCGGAGGAAGGTGGGGATGACGTCAAATCATCATGCCCCTTATGACCTGGGCTACACACGTGCTACAATGGATGGTACAAAGGGCTGCAAGACCGCGAGGTTTAGCCAATCCCATAAAACCATTCTCAGTTCGGATTGTAGGCTGCAACTCGCCTACATGAAGCCGGAATCGCTAGTAATCGCGGATCAGCATGCCGCGGTGAATACGTTCCCGGGCCTTGTACACACCGCCCGTCACACCACGAGAGTTTGTAACACCCGAAGTCGGTGGGGTAACCTTTTGGAGCCAGCCGCCTAAGGTGGGACAGATGATTGGGGTGAAGTCGTAACAAGGTAGCCGTATCGGAAGGTGCGGCTGGATCACCTCCTTTCTAAGGAATATACGGAATTAACTTGATGTTAGACTGTTCGTTCAGTTTTGAGAGTATAATCTCTCAATTCAATCGTTCTTTGAAAACTAGATAATGTAATGAAGAAGATTACCGAGTAATCGCCACCTTAGTTATTTTTTCTCTCTATATATTATAGATTGATTTAAAATACTAAACTTTTTTAATAAACACAACCGAGAGGCTTGTGAGAAGCAAGCAGTTCAAGGAAGCGAGCGAGGAAACACCGGAGTGTGCGTCTTGTGCACATGAGGATGTTGACGAGTGAGCTGACGCCGAAATGCGTAGCTTATCGCAAGCCGAACAATGGTTAAGTTAATAAGGGCGCACGGTGAATGCCTTGGCACTAGGAGCCGATGAAGGACGGGACTAACACCGATATGCTTCGGGGAGCTGTAAGTAAGCTTTGATCCGGAGATTTCCGAATGGGGAAACCCCCTATCCGTTATGGGATAGGATCCATACCTGAATACATAGGGTATGGAAGGCAGACCCGGGGAACTGAAACATCTAAGTACCCGGAGGAAGAGAAAGCAAACGCGATTCCCTGAGTAGCGGCGAGCGAAACGGGATTAGCCCAAACCAAGAGGCTTGCCTCTTGGGGTTGTAGGACATTCTATACGGAGTTACAAAGGAACGAGATAGACGAAGAGGTCTGGAAAGGCCCGCCATAGGAGGTAAAAGCCCTGTAGTTGAAACTTCGTTCCCTCCAGAGTGGATCCTGAGTACGGCGGGACACGAGAAATCCCGTCGGAAGCAGGGAGGACCATCTCCCAAGGCTAAATACTCCCTAGTGACCGATAGTGAACCAGTACCGTGAGGGAAAGGTGAAAAGCACCCCGGAAGGGGAGTGAAAGAGATCCTGAAACCGTGTGCCTACAAGTAGTTAGAGCCCGTTAATGGGTGATAGCGTGCCTTTTGTAGAATGAACCGGCGAGTTACGATTACATGCGAGGTTAAGTTGGACAGACGGAGCCGTAGCGAAAGCGAGTCTGAATAGGGCGAATGAGTATGTGGTCGTAGACCCGAAACCAGGTGATCTACCCATGTCCAGGGTGAAGTCCAGGTAACACTGGATGGAGGCCCGAACCCACGTACGTTGAAAAGTGCGGGGATGAGGTGTGGGTAGCGGAGAAATTCCAATCGAACTTGGAGATAGCTGGTTCTCTCCGAAATAGCTTTAGGGCTAGCCTCATGCGTAAGAATCTTGGAGGTAGAGCACTGTTTGGACTAGGGGCCCTCATCGGGTTACCGAATTCAGACAAACTCCGAATGCCAAAGATTTATCCATGGGAGTCAGACTGCGAGTGATAAGATCCGTAGTCAAGAGGGAAACAGCCCAGACCACCAGCTAAGGTCCCAAAGTATACGTTAAGTGGAAAAGGATGTGGAGTTGCTTAGACAACCAGGATGTTGGCTTAGAAGCAGCCACCATTTAAAGAGTGCGTAATAGCTCACTGGTCGAGTGACTCCGCGCCGAAAATGTACCGGGGCTAAACGTATCACCGAAGCTGTGGATTGAACATCGTTGATGTTCAGTGGTAGGAGAGCGTTCTAAGGGCGTTGAAGCTAGACCGTAAGGACTGGTGGAGCGCTTAGAAGTGAGAATGCCGGTATGAGTAGCGAAAGATGGGTGAGAATCCCATCCACCGAATGCCTAAGGTTTCCTGAGGAAGGCTCGTCCGCTCAGGGTTAGTCGGGACCTAAGCCGAGGCTGAAAAGCGTAGGCGATGGACAACAGGTTGATATTCCTGTACCACCGTATTCTGTTTGAGTGATGGGGGGACGCAGGAGGATAGGGTAAGCGCACTATTGGATGTGCGTCTAAGCAGTTAGAGGGACCATGAGGCAAATCCCATGGTCATATACCTTGAGCTGTGATAGCGAGGGAAATTTAGTACCGAAGTTCTTGATTCCACACTGCCAAGAAAAGCCTCTAGCGAGGAATAAGGTGCCCGTACCGCAAACCGACACAGGTAGGCGAGGAGAGAATCCTAAGGTGAGCGAGAGAACTCTCGTTAAGGAACTCGGCAAAATGACCCCGTAACTTCGGGAGAAGGGGTGCTCATTAGGGTGTTAAAGCCTTGATGAGCCGCAGTGAATAGGCCCAGGCGACTGTTTAGCAAAAACACAGGTCTCTGCGAAGCCGCAAGGCGAAGTATAGGGGCTGACGCCTGCCCGGTGCTGGAAGGTTAAGAGGAGAGGTTAGCTCACGCGAAGCTTTGAATCGAAGCCCCAGTAAACGGCGGCCGTAACTATAACGGTCCTAAGGTAGCGAAATTCCTTGTCGGGTAAGTTCCGACCCGCACGAAAGGCGTAACGATCTGGGCACTGTCTCAACGAGAGACTCGGTGAAATTATAGTACCTGTGAAGATGCAGGTTACCCGCGACAGGACGGAAAGACCCCGTGGAGCTTTACTGTAGCCTGATATTGAATTTTGGTACAGCTTGTACAGGATAGGTAGGAGCCTTAGAAGCCGGAGCGCTAGCTTCGGTGGAGGCGTCGGTGGGATACTACCCTGGCTGTATTGAAATTCTAACCCACATCCCTTATCGGGATGGGAGACAGTGTCAGGTGGGCAGTTTGACTGGGGCGGTCGCCTCCTAAAGAGTAACGGAGGCGCCCAAAGGTTCCCTCAGAATGGTTGGAAATCATTCGTAGAGTGTAAAGGCACAAGGGAGCTTGACTGCGAGACCTACAAGTCGAGCAGGGACGAAAGTCGGGCTTAGTGATCCGGTGGTTCCGCATGGAAGGGCCATCGCTCAACGGATAAAAGCTACCCCGGGGATAACAGGCTTATCTCCCCCAAGAGTCCACATCGACGGGGAGGTTTGGCACCTCGATGTCGGCTCATCGCATCCTGGGGCTGTAGTCGGTCCCAAGGGTTGGGCTGTTCGCCCATTAAAGCGGTACGCGAGCTGGGTTCAGAACGTCGTGAGACAGTTCGGTCCCTATCCGTCGTGGGCGCAGGAAATTTGAGAGGAGCTGTCCTTAGTACGAGAGGACCGGGATGGACGCACCGCTGGTGTACCAGTTGTCTTGCCAAAGGCATCGCTGGGTAGCTATGTGCGGAAGGGATAAGTGCTGAAAGCATCTAAGCATGAAGCCCCCCTCGAGATGAGATTTCCCATAGCGCAAGCTAGTAAGATCCCTGAAAGATGATCAGGTTGATAGGTTAGAGGTGGAAGTGTGGCGACACATGTAGCTGACTAATACTAATCGATCGAGGACTTAACCAAAAACGAAAAGCGAAAGCGCCTTGCACAGGTGCGACAAGCATAAGACAGATTTGACAGGAGGTTGTTCTTTAACCTCATGACAAATTTGACTTATGACCTCGAGCACCTAGGCGCTGTGGCTGGACAATACGAAATGCGGGCGGCTCCAAGCCGCCGCAGCTAGACAGCACTACGTAAGTAGTCGCATCAGCAACGCATAGGCGATTACTCATAAATATCTTCTTCAACATTACCTAGTTTTCAGAGAATGATTTAAAATTTCTCTTGAAAATATTATTAAAGACGTTATAATAATATATGTCTTTAAAAAGTCCGGTGGCGATAGCGAGAAGGTCACACCCGTTCCCATACCGAACACGGAAGTTAAGCTTCTAAAGCGCCGATGGTAGTTAGGGGCTGTCCCCTTGTGAGAGTAGGACGTTGCCGGGCATACATATTGGAGGATTAGCTCAGCTGGGAGAGCATCTGCCTTACAAGCAGAGGGTCGGCGGTTCGATCCCGTCATCCTCCACCATTTTTTGTGTGTATTTGCCGGCCTAGCTCAATTGGTAGAGCAACTGACTTGTAATCAGTAGGTTGGGGGTTCAAGTCCTCTGGCCGGCACCACTCGTGCTTTGTACGAGCCATTAGCTCAGTTGGTAGAGCATCTGACTTTTAATCAGAGGGTCGAAGGTTCGAGTCCTTCATGGCTCACCATTTGATCATTTTAATATGCGGGTGTGGCGGAATTGGCAGACGCACCAGACTTAGGATCTGGCGCCGCAAGGCGTGGGGGTTCGACTCCCTTCACCCGCACCATTTTTCATTTTAAATATTTGCGGAAGTAGTTCAGTGGTAGAACATCACCTTGCCAAGGTGAGGGTCGCGGGTTCGAATCCCGTCTTCCGCTCCAATATGTGCCGGGGTGGCGGAACTGGCAGACGCACAGGACTTAAAATCCTGCGGTAGGTGACTACCGTACCGGTTCGATTCCGGTCCTCGGCACCATTCTTTTTAAAATTAAGCGCCCGTAGCTCAATTGGATAGAGCGTTTGACTACGGATCAAAAGGTTAGGGGTTCGACTCCTCTCGGGCGCGTTTTGTATCGGGAAGTAGCTCAGCTTGGTAGAGCACTTGGTTTGGGACCAAGGGGTCGCAGGTTCGAATCCTGTCTTCCCGACCACTAGATATACATATATATTTTTAGGGGCCTTAGCTCAGCTGGGAGAGCGCCTGCTTTGCACGCAGGAGGTCAGCGGTTCGATCCCGCTAGGCTCCACCAATTAATTTTATACAATATATTCTATGGCGGTGTAGCTCAGCTGGCTAGAGCGTACGGTTCATACCCGTGAGGTCGGGGGTTCGATCCCCTCCGCCGCTACCATAGATAGAATGATGGACCTTTAGCTCAGCTGGTTAGAGCAGACGGCTCATAACCGTCCGGTCGTAGGTTCGAGTCCTACAAGGTCCACCATTATTCGGAGGAATACCCAAGTCTGGCTGAAGGGATCGGTCTTGAAAACCGACAGGGGTGTTAAAGCCCGCGGGGGTTCGAATCCCTCTTCCTCCGCCATTCATATTATTATCGCGGGGTGGAGCAGTCCGGTAGCTCGTCGGGCTCATAACCCGAAGGTCGCAGGTTCAAATCCTGCCCCCGCAATCTGGTCCGGTAGTTCAGTTGGTTAGAATGCCTGCCTGTCACGCAGGAGGTCGCGGGTTCGAGTCCCGTCCGGACCGCCATTTACATATTTATTATTTTGGCTCAGTAGCTCAGTCGGTAGAGCAAAGGACTGAAAATCCTTGTGTCGGCGGTTCGATTCCGTCCTGAGCCATCTTTTATGGCGGTTGTGGCGAAGTGGTTAACGCATCGGATTGTGGTTCCGACATTCGTGGGTTCGATTCCCATCAGCCGCCCCATTGCGGGTGTAGTTTAGTGGTAAAACCTCAGCCTTCCAAGCTGATGATGAGGGTTCGATTCCCTTCACCCGCTTAAATAGGGGCCTATAGCTCAGCTGGTTAGAGCGCACGCCTGATAAGCGTGAGGTCGATGGTTCGAGTCCATTTAGGCCCACCATTTATATTATTCCGCAGTAGCTCAGTGGTAGAGCATTCGGCTGTTAACCGAACGGTCGTAGGTTCGAATCCTACCTGCGGAGCCATATGGAGAAGTACTCAAGTGGCTGAAGAGGCGCCCCTGCTAAGGGTGTAGGTCGGGCAACCGGCGCGAGGGTTCAAATCCCTCCTTCTCCGCCAGTTGGCCCCTTGGTCAAGCGGTTAAGACACCGCCCTTTCACGGCGGTAACACGGGTTCGAATCCCGTAGGGGTCATAAAAAAGAAGCTGTCAACATAAGTTGACAGTTTCTTTTTTATGTGGCTAACACTTTTTGGATGTTATATTATCTGTCATTAGATGTCAAAATAATTTGAAAAATAACAAGGGATTTTTATACTTAAGACGAATTATTTAAGAAAGAGTAATGTAATACAAGGAGTGGAATGAATTAAGATGAATACAACTGCATACCCCACTGAATTCGAAATGCACTTGTTTCATGAAGGAAGCTTATTTAAGGCATACGAACTGTTTGGATCACACCGTCATAAAGAAGGAGATAATTGGGTTACTTCCTTTACTATCTATGCTCCACATGCCACCTCAATATCATTAGTTGGTTCTTTTAATCATTGGAATGGCGAAGGTTTTTCATTAGATAAAGTAAATAAAGAGGGGATATGGAGAATTCAGCTAGATGGAGATTTAACAGGAGAACTTTATAAATATGCAATTAAGAACAAGGATGAACAAACTTTTTTAAAGGCTGATCCTTTTGCTTTTTGTTCAGAATTACGGCCTAGTACTGCTTCGATTGTTTATTCCTTAGAAGGTTACAAATGGAAGGACCAAGGCTGGCAAAAGGAAAAACAACAAAGGAAAGCATTTTCAGAACCTATGATGATATATGAGATGCACTTAGGTACATGGAAAAAGAGGAATGGCCTTTTATTGACATACAGTGAACTAGCAGAAGAAATCATTCCTTACGTAAAGGAGCATGGTTTTACACATATTGAATTGATGCCTATAATTGAACACCCTTATGATCGTTCATGGGGGTATCAAGGAACAGGCTATTATTCGGCTACTAGTAGATATGGTGAACCAAAAGATTTAATGTTTTTTATTGATCAATGTCATCAAAATAATATTGGTGTTATTTTAGATTGGGTACCAGGACATTTCTGTAGAGATCAACATGGGCTATATTGTTTAGATGGTGAATATGTTTATGAATACGAAACAGAAGCTGATAGGGAAAATTTTGTTTGGGGTACAGCTAATTTTAATTTAAGTAAAACAGAGGTTCATAGTTTCCTCATATCCAATGCTATTTTTTGGATGGAAAAATACCATGTCGATGGATTTAGAATTGATGCAGTATCAAATATCATTTTTTGGCCTAATAACGAGAATAGGGAAAATCCATTTGGTATTCAATTTTTACAGAAATTAAATAAGGCTGTTTTTGCTTATGATCCTTCTATCTTGATGATGGCAGAGGATTCTACAGATTGGCCCCAAGTAACGGCTCCTGTTCACTATGGCGGATTAGGTTTCAGTTATAAATGGAATATGGGGTGGATGAATGATGTATTATCTTATATGGAGAAAGCCCCACATGAACGGCAATACCACCATAATAAAATGACTTTTTCATTAATGTATGCATACTCCGAAAATTTTCTCTTACCGTTATCACATGATGAGGTTGTCCATGGGAAGAAATCCCTGCTAGACAAGATGCCAGGAGATTATTGGCAAAAATTTGCCCAATATCGTTTGCTCTTAGGTTTTATGATGACACATCCAGGTAAAAAGCTGTTATTTATGGGGTTTGAGCTAGGACAATTTGCCGAGTGGAAAGATGAAGCTGAGTTGGATTGGCACTTACTTCAGTATGAAATGCATGCAAAAACGAATCATTATGTGAAGAAGTTAATAAAGTTATATAAGAGATCTAAATCATTATATGAATGGGACCACAGATCAGAAGGTTTTGAGTGGATTGATGCTAATAACCATCAGCAATCCATTTTTTCATTTATTCGTAAAGGAGTAGAAGAACAAGAAATATTAATTGTTGTATGTAACTTTTCCCCTCAAGTATATATGAATTTTCGAATGGGTGTTCCTAAAAATGGGAGTTATAGAGAAGTGTTTAATAGTGATAATAATGAATTTGGTGGCTCCCATTGTATTAATAAACGTGTATTAAATACAAAAAAACTATCCTATCATGGAAAACCATACAGCATCGAAATGACGATACCACCATTCGGTATTTCAGTTTTACGTCCTGTTAGAAAAAGAAAAAGGAGTGATGTTGTAAATGGCTAACAAGAAATGTGTAGCGATGTTGCTTGCTGGAGGCAAAGGAAGCCGCCTTAATTCTTTGACGAAGGAGCTTGCTAAACCAGCTGTACCTTTTGGAGGTAAATACCGCATCATCGATTTTACACTTAGTAATTGTACAAATTCAGGCATCGATACAGTCGGTGTACTAACACAATATCAACCGCTAATACTCAATTCATATATTGGCATAGGAAGCGCTTGGGATTTGGATAGAAGAAATGGCGGTGTGACAGTACTTCCCCCATACAGTGAATCTTCTGAAGTCAAATGGTATACAGGTACGGCAAGTGCTATCTATCAGAATATCAATTATTTAGAGCAACATAACCCCGAATATGTATTAATTTTATCAGGTGACCATATTTACAAAATGAACTATGACTTAATGCTAGATTACCATATTAGTAAAGGAGCTGATGCGACAATCTCTGTTATAGAGGTCCCGTGGCATGAAACAAATCGTTTTGGTATTATGAATACTTCTTTAGATATGAGAATAGAAGATTTTGAAGAAAAACCTGAGCAAGCAAAGAATAATTTAGCATCAATGGGCATTTATATCTTTAAATGGTCAGTACTAAATGAGTTTTTACAAAAGGATAATCAAAATAAGGACTCAAGCCATGATTTTGGAAAAGATATTATTCCTGAGATGTTGAAGTTAAATAAGAAACTTTATGCCTATCCTTTTAATGGTTATTGGAAAGACGTTGGTACAGTTCAAAGTCTATGGGAAGCTAATATGGATTTATTAGATGACAATTGTGAGTTAAATCTTTTTGATCAAGACTGGAGAATTTACTCAGTTAATCCTAACCATCCTCCACAATATATTTCTCCACAAGCAAAGGTCAAACAATCTTTAGTAAATGAAGGATGTACGATTGAAGGCGAGGTAATCAAATCAGTTCTCTTTCAAGGTGTAGCGATTGATAAAGGGTCTGTTATTAAAGAGTCAGTAGTTATGCCAAATACAAGGATTGGTAAGAATGTCATATTAGAAAAAGTCATTGTCCCATCTAATATAGTTATACCAGATGGGACAGTAATTAAAGAAAGAAAAGAAACAAGTGAAGCATTGTTAATCACGCCAGAAAGTATTTGTCATTTTGCATAAATGTAGAACTGTATGATTTTTACTGGGGGGATATTGATTGAATAATCGTTTATTAGGAGTCATTGATGCGACAACTTATCATAAGGGACTGGATGAGTTAACCCTTCATCGTTCTTTAGCTGCTGTTCCTTTTGCTGGAAGATATAGACTAATAGATTTTATTCTCTCTAATATGGTCAATTCAGGAATAGAGAGTGTGGCGATTTTTCCGAAATATCAATACCGATCTTTGATGGATCATCTAGGATCGGGGAAGAACTGGGATCTAGATAGAAAAAGAGATGGTCTTTTCTTCTTCCCATCACCGATGATTGATAGTTCAAATAGTGGGATTGGTTCATTTAATCATTTTGTCGCTAACATTGATTATTTTTATCGTAGTTCACAAGATTATGCATTAATTGCTAATTGCTATACCGTTTGTAATATTGATTTCTCACCAGTTTTACAGCGACATATTCAATCTGGCTGTGATATTACGTCAATTCAACAGCTAAATCAACCTTTAGAAATGTATTTGGTCAAAAAAGATCTTCTAATAGATATGATTCAAACTCGGAGACAAACAGGTTATACATGTATAAGTGATATTATGGCTGATATCCATCAGCCTTACACAATTTGTCATTATGAATATAAGGGGGAGGCAGTAACTATCGATTCTGTCCAATCTTATTTTCAAGCGAGCATGGAACTACTAACCCCCGATGTCTGGAGAAATTTATTTTTAAGAGATTTTCCAATTTATACAAAAGTAAAAGATGAACCGCCAACAAGATATCTAAATGGTTGTGAAGTAAAGAATTCTATTGTGGCCAACGGTTGCCAAATAGAAGGAAAAGTAGAAAATAGTATTATTGCTAGGGGTGTAAAAGTCGGTAAAAATACGATAGTAAGAAACTGTGTGATTATGCAGAAATGTGAGATTCAAGAGGGATGTGTATTAGATTCTGTTATTTTAGATAAAGATGTGAAAGTAGAAGAAGGAACCTACTTAACAGGCACACAATCGGTCCCTTTTGTTGTTAAAAAAGGGTCAATTCAAGGAGCGTTGATGAATTCGTGAAAGTATTATTTGCCGTCTCAGAATGTGTCCCTTTTATTAAATCAGGTGGATTAGCAGATGTCGCAGGTTCGTTACCGAAGGAATTAACGAAACAAGGGACGGAAGTAAGAATAATATTACCGAAGTATGGGAACATCCCTGCCTTATATAAGAATAAGACAAAAAAGATAGCCGAATTCGTAGTCGCTGTTGGCTGGCGCAATCAATATTGTGGAATTGAAGTGCTCGAGTTAAATGATATTACTTTTTATTTTGTAGATAATGAATACTATTTTAAGAGAGAACAATTATATGGTTACGATGATGATGGTGAGCGATTTGCTTATTTTAATAGAGCTGTATTAGAAGCACTGGCACAGCTCGACTATTATCCTGATATTATTCATTGCCATGATTGGCATACAGGCATGATTCCTTTTTTATTAAGAGTTCATTATCAAAAAAGAAGTGGGTATGAATTGATTAAAACAGTCTTTACGATTCATAATCTACACTTTCAAGGTGTCTTCCCTAAAGAGGCCATTCATGATTTGTTTGGGTTGGGGTTTGAGTATTATCGTGAAGATCAATTAAAGTATTATGATTGTATTAATTTTATGAAAGGTGCCATAGTAGCAGCTGATCAAATAACAACTGTAAGTCCTACGTATAGAGATGAGATTCTAACAGATTATTTTGGTGAGGGATTAAATGGTTTGTTACAGGAAAGAAAGGACCGTTTAATTGGGATATTGAATGGAATTGATGAAGACGTCTATCACCCAGAGAAAGATGCGACGATTTATCAAGCATTTCATCCAGAGCAATGGCTATTAAAGAAGGAAAACAAGGCATATTTACAAAAAATATTCGATTTAAAGATAGATCGGAATACCCCCATTGTGGCTATGATCACAAGGTTAACAACACAAAAAGGTATGGACTTAATAGAGAGAGTATTCCATGAAATGATGCAAGAAAATGTGCAATTTATTCTTATTGGCACAGGCGATGTAGCGTTTGAAAATTTCTTCAGAAGAATGGAAGCTAATTACGGGGAAAAATGTAAATGTTATATTGGGTTCAATGAAGAAGTTGCGCATCAAGTATATGCGGGTGCTGATCTATTTTTGATGCCGTCTAAGTTCGAGCCTTGTGGATTAGGTCAACTCATTGCGATGAAATATGGTGCCATTCCTATAGTAAGAGAAACAGGAGGGTTGAATGATACCGTACAGTCTTATAATGAGAAGACAGGTGAGGGCTGGGGGTTCACTTTTAAAAACTTTAACGCACATGATATGCTCTATACTTATCGTCGAGCACTAGCATATTATCGGAACCAACCACTGTGGAGTCAATTAGTTATAACTGCTATGGAAAAAGATTATAGTTGGGCACAATCCGCTTTTAAATATAATCAATTATATTCAGATGTGATCTCTAGGAGTGAGAGCCATGTTTTCTAATACAGAAGAATTTAAAGAGGCATTTTTAAAGAAGCTAGAGATGACATGCGGAAAAAGCTTTGCTGATAGCACAGAAAAAGATCATTACTATACATTGGGCTTATTAATACGTGAGTATGTAAGTACGGAATGGATTAATACCAATGAGCGTTACAGGATAGACCAAGTAAAGCAGGTTTATTATTTGTCGATAGAGTTTTTATTAGGTCGACTACTTCGAAACAACTTATTAAATTTAGGGATAGAGCAAGTGGTGTCTGCTGGGTTGCAAGATTTAGGTATCGAATTAAGCTCTTTAGAGGAAGTAGAATCAGATGCAGGATTAGGTAATGGAGGTTTAGGTCGATTAGCAGCCTGTTTCCTTGACTCATTAGCTTCTCTTAATTTGCCTGGCCATGGTTGTGGGATTAGATACAAGCACGGGTTATTCGAACAAAAAGTGGTTGATGGATATCAAGTAGAACTACCCGATCAATGGTTAAGGAATGGTCATGTCTGGGAAGTGAGAAAGGCAGATTTATCAGTTGAAATTCCGTTTTGGGGAGAAGTAGATATACGTGAAGAAAATGGCAGACAAGTGTTTCAACACATCCATGCTGAAAGAGTAACTGCAGTACCATATGATATGCCAGTCGTCGGGTATCATACTGAAACGATTAATACACTTAGGTTATGGAGTGCAGAGCCAGTCCGTTATCCTACCAATCAAGATGTCTTAAAATATAAAAAAGAGACTGAAGCAATATCTGAGTTTTTATATCCTGATGATACGCAAGATGAAGGCAAGATACTGAGGTTAAAACAACAATATTTTTTAGTTCGTGCAAGTCTTCAGTCGATCATACGCTCATTTAAACGACAGCATAAGGATATGAAGGAATTCCATCAATATATTAGTATTCATATTAATGATACGCATCCAGTATTAGCGATTCCAGAATTAATGAGGATATTAATTGATGAAGAAAAGCTTGGTTGGGATGATGCCTGGGAAGTAACTACACAAACAATCTCTTACACTAATCATACGACCTTATCTGAAGCACTGGAAAAATGGCCAGTTCGCATTTTCCAACCGTTATTACCAAGAATGTATATGATTGTCAATGAGATCAATGAACGGTTCTGTGCCAAGCTTTGGGAAAAGTATCCTGGCAAATGGCAGCATATCGAAAACATGGCGATTATTGCTCATGACCAAGTAAAAATGGCTCATTTGGCTATTGTAGGTAGCCATAGTGTAAACGGAGTGGCTGCACTCCATACCGAGATATTAAAATATCGAGAAATGCATTCATTTTATCAGTTTTTTCCTAAGAAGTTTAATAATAAAACAAATGGCATTACGCATCGTAGCTGGTTACTTAAATCTAATCAGTCGCTTGCTGATTTAATAACAGAAAAGTTGGGAGCGGAATGGATTCGTGATCCAGAGCAAATGGCATTATTATTAAAATATGAAAATGATACAGACTTGTTAACGAGACTTGCTGATATTAAACACGCAAATAAAGAAAATCTTGCCCATCGTATTTTTACCCAAACAGGAATAAAAATTGATACCCATTCCATATTCGATATTCAAGTAAAGAGACTACATGCATATAAGAGACAACTATTAAATATTTTTCATGTCATGTATTTATATAATCGAATCAAAGAAGATGAGAGTTTTAAAATGCACCCCCGTACATTCATTTTTGGTGCGAAAGCTTCTCCAGGATATTATTTTGCTAAGAAGGTAATAAAGCTTATTAATACTGTTGCTAAAAAGGTAAATCATGATCCTAAAACAAATGAATACCTTAAGGTGATTTTCCTTGAGAACTATCGGGTATCACTGGCAGAGGATGTTTTTCCTGCAGCAGACATTAGTGAGCAAATTTCGACGGCAAGTAAAGAGGCGTCTGGAACTGGAAATATGAAATTCATGATGAATGGTGCGATTACTGTTGGAACGATGGATGGTGCTAATGTTGAAATTCATGAGCGCGTAGGTGATGAGAATATTTTTATCTTCGGTTTACGCTCTGATGAGGTCAATCATTATTATGCTCATGGTGGCTATCAAGCGACTGAATATTATCATCATGATCATCGAATTCGGCAAGTAATGGACCAGTTAAGAAATGGTTTCTTTCCTGATGTATTTGATGAATTTGAACCCATTTATGATTCTCTAATTATGGAAAATGACCAATATTTTGTTTTACGTGATTTCTCTAGCTATGTTCATATTCAGGAAAAAGCGGGGTACGCTTATGAAAAACAGGAGAAATGGCGGAAAATGAGCCTTAACAATATCGCTAAATCGGGTTTCTTTTCCAGCGACCGAACAATTAATGAATATGCTCAAGGGATATGGGGGATTAAATAGATAAAAAAAGCAGGGGTGCAGTTCATACACACTTCTGCTTTTTATTTATGTTGGAACGTATAAGCACTATATTATAAATGCTAGAGAAAACGGAGGGAGTCTCTATATTTATTCAATCAACCGCATTTGTTCCTCAATCAAAATAAGCTGGGTCTGTTAAACGTAATAGGGGCATTGTGCAACAGCGGAAGGCACCACCGGATTTTATGATTTCAGAAATATCTACTTCGATTACTTCGAAGCCTCTTTGACTTAGAGCTCGATTTACTTGTGTATTGATTGGTTGTGAGAATACTTGTCTATTACCTACAGAAAGGACATTTGTTCCTAGTGTGAACTGTTCTTCCTTAGAGACCTCAATAATGTCATATCTTGAATATAAATATTCTTCTACTTTTTTATCCATTTGTCCTGGATATAGGAGTGCTTCTGTAGGAGATAGCACGTTAAAGATACAGTCTAAATGTAAAAAGGATTTAGTAAATGGTACTGGTAATACTTTCATATGTGGTAATTTAGATTGTAAATATTGAATACCAATCGTATCGGAACGGTCACTTTGTCCAATATAAACGGTATCTTGATCGATAATGACATCTCCACCTTCAACATGACCATGTTTTATATTGTTATAAGATACATTATGGGATTTTAACCACTCTTGTAAAATATCTTCTTCACCATGTCTTATTTTTGTTGCCATCGCAGCGATAAATACAGTGTCCCCAAGGGTGAAACCAATGTCACGCGTAAACACTTGTTCAGGATAGTTTTTACCTGGAGGTAAAAGTACGACCTCAATCCCTAAATCTTTTAATTTTGCAACGAATTGTTGATGCTGAATGATGGCTTGCTCCACATTAAAGCCTTTATCAGAATACCTTCTTTGTGTTTCATTGATTTGATTCTCAATATTCATGTAGGTTGGTTCGCATAATACGACAGTTTTTAAACGACCATACTCGGTACTACATTGTGCTTTATACTGACTATCCAGCATCTTTCATCCTCCTTACAATCTTTAGTGAGATTTCGTCCTTTGTATCTATTCCTATTTAGCATCTTACATGGGTGAATTCAGGATGTATTAAGTTTACATCTTGATTATTAGGTAGTTTCACTGCAGCTTTTCTTATAATATGACCTAGTTCAAATACTTTAGTCGCTTTCTAGATGTGCCGTTGTTGGTTAAAATAAGTGAAAAATTGCGATAATTATTCATTTATTTTATCATCTTATGGTACGCTAAGCAGAGATTGAATGCTAAAAAAGTAGGAAAAAGCGCCTTATAAGTAAAAGGCGCTTAGCAAAGTGCTACTGATTTTATAGAATATATCCGATTAATAATCCTATAGAAAGTAGTAATCCAAATACAGTGTTTGTTTGGGCAGTATTTTTCATTGCTGGGACCATCTCATATGCAATCGTCTTGCCTTTAAAGCCTTTAATGGCATTGATTGGTTTTGGTGCACTTAGTACCACGAGTGCAAGCCATGGTGAAACAACTTGCATTACAATTAAAATAAATACCCATATATAAGAAACGATAAACATGGTTGCTAATAATTTTACGGCTTTTGGACGTCCGATTAAAATAGCTAATGTTTTTCGACCAAATTCCTTGTCCCCATCTAAGTCTCGAATATTATTAGAGAGCATAATACCTCCAACTAATAAAAGACTAGGAATGGCGACAAGAACACTTGTCGTAGTTACTGTGCCAGTTTGAATAAAAAATGAGATCAAAATAAGTAACATACCCATAACAAAACCAGAAATAATTTCACCAAAAGGTGTATAGGCAATTGGTAATGGCCCACCTGTGTATAAATAGCCAATAGCCATACCTAGAAGTCCAACAGCTGCTAACCACCAACTGCTATTCATGCAAATATAAATCCCTATCAAGATGGAAGCGCCGTATAACCCTAAAGCGGAGTTAAGCACTACATGTGGTTTAATCCCTTCTCTAACAATTGCTCCACCAATCCCTACAGACTCAGCTGTGTCATTGCCGCGTTTGAAGTCATAATATTCATTGAACATATTCGTTGCAATTTGAAGGAAAAGACTAGCAACCATCATGGCGATAAAAAGTCCGGCATCTAACGACGTTTCATAAATAGCCAATGCGCTACCTAGTAGTACAGGAACAAAGGCAGCTGTTAATGTATGTGGACGTGTTAATTGCCACCAGATTTGCCATTTCTTCTTCGTAGAATGTGGCGTGTTTATATTAGGTTGTGTTTGCACTTTTTAGTACCTCCAATTAATTCAAATAAAACAAATCACTTTCTTAAGTTTAGGTAATGTCCTATTAAGTGTCAATTGAATTTTGAAAGAAGCGAAGGAGGATATTTCCTACTAAAGAACGAACAGTGCTTATTTTACTCAAAATAATATATAATAAGGAAGTGTATTGATTGGAATGATTGACAGCATTTAAGCAAGAGGTGTATCTTTAATGAATGAAGAATAGCAGCTGACTGTAGCTGTTATTGGAGGGATTTTTTTGTTTACTTTACAGCACACAGAATTTAAAGAAGGGTTTATTAAAGCGTTATCGAAAGCACAACGAACGAACCATGATATTTTATTTAGTGAGGTTTGTGAGATAGATTGCATAGACCCTTTAGCTTTTTTTGGAGCAGGAAAAAAGACAGAACTAGGTGATCGGTTTTTTTGGACAGGTTCTGATAATGAGGTTGTAATAACTGGTGTTGGTATTAACTATTTATTTCAATCGGATCAGACTACTGACCGCTTTTTTTATGTGCAAAAAAAGTGGCAGTCATTGCTTGATGATGCAATAATCCATAATTCATACTCAATCGACGCGATTGGTCCAACATTATTTGGTGGATTCACTTTCGATCCTCTGAAAGAAAAGACCAAATTATGGAGTCAATATAAGCATACAGATTTTCATCTACCGCAATATATGTGTACTATTACTGGTGGTCGTGCTTTTTTAACAACGAATATGCTTGTTCATCCACACGATAGAGAAGAACGTATTGAGTATATGTTAGAGGAACGTAGGCAATTATTACAAAATGCTAAAGTATTACCTACGGGGATAAATAACAAGGTGATTGCCCAACATGAGGTGGCGTCTAGAGAATGGAAGAAAGCTGTCGCACAAGTAGTAGATGAGATGAAAAAAAACGTTATACAAAAAGTTGTTTTGGCGAGAGAAACGAGACTTACTTTTGCTCATCCTGTACAAATTGAAAGCGTCCTACAAAATCTTTTAGACAAGCAAAAAAACAGCTTTATCTTTGCCTTTGAGTCGGGGTCCGATTGTTTTATTGGAGCGACACCAGAACGGTTAGTGAAAAAACAAGGTCATACGCTTTATACGACTTGTTTAGCGGGCTCAATGAAAAGAGGAGAGACAAAGGAAGAGGATGATGTTCTCGGGAAAGAATTATTACAAGATGAAAAAAATCTCCAAGAGCATCAATACGTTGTAGATATGATTCGTCAAGCGATGGAAATGGTAGGTACAGAAGTCGAATTACCTGAGGGTCCGCAACTTTTAAAATTAAGAGATATTCAACATCTTTATACACCAGTTATTGCAGCAGCTAGTAAGGAAGGGTCGCTCTTGGCAATTATAGAAAAACTGCACCCAACACCAGCTCTAGGTGGAGTTCCGACAGAAAAAGCTATAGAAGTCATTAGGGGTTTAGAGATTTTGGACAGAGGGTTATATGGTAGTCCAATTGGCTGGCTTGATTACCAAGGCAATGGCGATTTTGCAGTGGCATTGCGATCAGGATTAATACAAGGTAATGAGGCTTCGATCTTTGCTGGATGTGGTGTTGTGAAAGATTCTGAAGTTGAAAGTGAATTTCAGGAAACAAAAATTAAGTTTAGACCAATGTTATCAGCGCTTGGAGGGGAACTGAAATGAGCCATCAACAGGCTTTAACTAAATACATTGCGGCTTTCATTTCTGAACTAGTAAAAAATGGCGTAGAAGATGTGGTCGTCAGTCCTGGATCTCGTTCTACGCCCATGGCTATGGTAATGGCTGAGCACCCAGATCTTCAAGTCCATATCCATGTTGATGAACGTTCGGCAGCTTTCTTTGCTCTTGGAATAGCCAAAGGGACAAAACGTCCAGTCGCCATTTTATGTACTTCGGGTACAGCAGCAGCAAATTACTATCCTGCGATAATCGAAGCGTTTTACTCTCGAGTACCTCTACTTGTCTTTACTGCAGACCGCCCTCATGAACTAAGAGATATAGGCGCGCCACAAGCTATCGATCAAATTCAAATGTACGGAAAACATGTCAAATGGTTTGCAGAAATGGCACCACCTGAAAATGGACCTTCGATGATTAATTATGTCCGTACGGCTGCTGTAAGAGCAGTTGCTACTGCGAAGAGGAATCCAGAAGGTCCTGTTCATATGAACTTTCCGTTTAGGGAACCGCTTATCCCTGACCTAAACGATCCGGAGATTTTCCTTAGCTCTTCTAGAGAACAAAAGTATATGACAGTGTCACCATCTATTTTAACAGTGGATGATGCCCAATTTGATACTATTGCACAAACTGTTTCAACACATAATAAAGGAATGATTATCTGCGGACCTATGGATGATGCGGACCTTTCACATAAGATTGTTGAACTTGGAAAGGCACTACAATTTCCGATTATTGCTGATCCACTTTCACAATTACGCAGTGGATGCCATGAACAAAGCCAAATCATTGATGCATATGATGCCATTTTGAAAAGTGAGACAGCGAAAGTTGAGTTGCAACCTGAGTTAATCATTCGTTTTGGCGCGATGCCAGTATCGAAACCGTTGCTACTGTTTATGAAGCAGTATCCAGAAACGCGTCAATTAATTGTCGATGGTGGAGGAGGCTTTAGAGATCCCTCATTGTTATCAACAGATATGATATATTGTGATGAGAAACAATTTTGTGAAGAACTGATTCTTCGTGCCAATACTTTTGCTATTAAAGAGAATGGCTATCTTACTTTATGGCAGGACGTTAATGAAGTGGCAAAAAAAGAAATGGTAAAAGTATTGGAGATTGAACAACTCAATGAGGGAAAGATATTTGCCCAATTAGGTCAGTTACTGCCTGAAGAGTCTACGATTTTCGTTGGGAATAGCATGCCCATTCGGGATTTAGATAGCTTTTATTTTATTAATAACAAATCTATGAGGATTTTAGGTAATAGAGGAGCAAATGGTATTGACGGTACAATTTCCACAGCGCTAGGCGTGGCAATGTATACACAACCACTTTATCTAATTGTTGGAGATTTAACCTTTTTCCACGACTTGAATGGGTTGATTGTTAGTAAACTATACCATATTCCTATTACGATTATTGTTATTAATAATAATGGCGGAGGGATTTTCTCTTTCTTACCACAATCAGAACACCCGAAGCATTTTGAATTATTATTTGGTACGCCATTGAACATAGATTTCTCACACAGTGTAACAATGTTTGGTGGAGATTATATAAAGGTGGAAGACTGGCAGCAGTTCTCGGAAGCAATTGCGACGGAGACATCTCATTTAAAGGTAATTGAGGTTATGACCAATAGAGAAAATAATGTAAAAGAGCATCGGAATTTGTGGGAATCTGTTTCCCGGGAAATAGATAAGAGAATAAAGGACGAAGAGTAATGGACTTTTTCTACAAAAACGTGAAATATCATGTCGAAACTTTCGGTCATGGAGAACCAATCATGGCACTTCATGGATTTACAGGTAATAGCAGCGGTTGGCAATTTTATTCAGAAATAATATCTGATCGAACAATCATTGCACCGGATATTATTGGTCACGGACAGTCAGAATCACCGGATGATATTTCTCATTATCAAATTGAAGAGCAAGCGGCTATGCTAGCACATTTAATAAACCTTATGAAAATAAGTAAAGTTGATGTAATTGGTTATTCAATGGGTGGGCGATTAGCCATTACCTTTGCTCTGCTTTTTCCAGAAAAGGTCCATCGCCTGATCCTTGAGAGTACAACACCAGGAATTGAATCTATTGAAGATAGAGAAATACGTATTAAAAATGATAAGAAAATCTGTCAATTGATTAAAGATAAAGAAATAGAGGGATTTGTGAATTATTGGGAAAACATTCCTTTGTTCGCAAGTCAAAAGAAATTAACAGCACATAAGAGAGAGCTGGTACGTACGCAACGTCTGAGAAATAGCCCCCAAGGGTTAATAAACAGTCTTATTGGGATGGGTACTGGTGCGCAACCTAATTGGTGGACAGCGATAGCTGAGCTTCAGATGCCAGTCCTTATTTTGACCGGTTCAATCGATCAAAAGTTTTGTACGATTGGTGAAGAAATGTCTATGCGTATTCAACGTGCTACACATCAAACGATTGAAAAATCAGGCCATACCGTTCACCTTGAAAAACCTTTACAGTATGTAGATGAAATAGAGAAATTTTTATTGGAAACATCAACCTATTAGAAGAAAATGATGAAAAAAGGTGTGTTTTTCGTCAATTATTGCTAAAATATGATAGGAAGCACTATTAAAATTACAAAATGAGTTAGTAATATAGAAGGAGGACTTCGAAATGTCAGCAGTAGAATGGGTAGCAGGCCGTAAATATGAAGAAATTCTATATGAAACATATAACGGTATTGCTAAAATTACAATTAACCGTCCGCACGTACATAATGCATTCACTCCGAAAACTGTAATGGAATTAATGGATGCATTTGCATACGCACGAGATGATTCTAATGTAGGTGTAATCGTTCTTACAGGAGCAGGGGATAAAGCTTTCTGTTCTGGTGGGGACCAAAAAGTCCGAGGACATGGCGGATATGTTGGAGATGACCAGATTCCTCGTTTGAACGTACTGGACTTACAACGATTAATTCGTGTCATTCCTAAACCTGTTATTGCAATGGTAAAAGGTTATGCTATTGGTGGTGGACATGTTCTTCACGTTGTTTGTGATTTAACAATTGCTGCAGATAATGCTGTATTTGGTCAAACAGGTCCTAAAGTTGGAAGCTTTGATGCTGGTTACGGTTCTGGTTACTTGGCACGTCTTGTAGGCCACAAGAAAGCGCGTGAGATTTGGTTCTTATGCCGTCAATATAACGCACAAGAAGCTTTAGATATGGGACTAGTTAATACAGTAGTGCCACTTGAAAAAGTAGAAGAGGAAACGATTCAATGGTGTGAAGAAATTCTATCAAAAAGTCCAACTGCGATTCGTTTCTTAAAAGCTGCATTTAATGCAGATACTGATGGTCTAGCAGGCCTTCAACAGTTTGCTGGAGATGCAACACTTCTTTACTATACTTCTGATGAAGCAAAAGAAGGAAGAGACGCATTTAAAGAAAAACGTGATCCGGACTTTGGACAATTCCCACGTTTCCCTTAATGAAATGATAAAATGAGCAGCTTGATGGGATAACCATCAAGCTGTTTTGCCATTGTTTCTTTTTAGGATTCGTTGTGACTATATTAAAGAAGGTGTCTGTTTTGTCTAATCAAGAGATGCAAAATTTTATTTATAAAAGGTTTCTATCTACACCGAAAAGAGAAGCATTTTATTACGAAGGAAAAAGTTATACTTTTGAAACCGTTTATCATGAGGCATATCGGTGGGCTGGTATCTTATCAGCTAAAGGAGTAAAGCAATCACAATTCGTGGGTGTACTGCTTAAGAATAATCTTCAATCGGTTTTCGTTTTATTCGCTTTGCAACTTCTTGGCGTTAAAGCGGTAATATTGAATAGTAGATTAACGAGTAAAGAAATCATTTGGCAACTACAGGATTCAGGGTCTGTTTTTTTTATAACTGAAGATGCTTTTAAAAAAGTTAGAGCTGATGTTGAAATGGAAGTATCATCCCTTCGTTTACTTGTGAAAGAGGAAATCATGGATGATGATTTCGAGGAGCCTATGATAGTAAGTGAAGTCCAATTAGATCATATTTGCACAATTATGTACACGTCAGGCACGACAGGTCATCCAAAAGGTGTGATGCAAACTTACGGTAATCACTTATGGAGTGCTGTTGGCTCAAGTTTGAACCTTGGATTAAGGGATGATGATGTATGGTTATGTGCTGTCCCGTTATTTCATATAAGCGGTTTCTCCATTCTTATGAGAGGACTCATATATGGTCATAAGATTGTACTACTTGATAGTTTTGATGCGGATAAAACGATAACACTGATTCGTGAGCAAAAAGTGACCATTATGTCTGCAGTCAGTACGATGTTGAAAAAAATGGTAGAACGTTTGCAACAGCAGCCGTTGCACGATTCATTTCGCTGTATGTTACTTGGAGGGGGACCGGCATCGCGTGCACTATTAGAAGATTCCGTTTCTTGTGGTATTCCGGTTTATCAAACATATGGGATGACAGAGACATCCTCACAAATCGTAACATTATCACCTGAGGATAGTATTAAAAAGTTAGGTTCGGCTGGTAAAGCCTTATTTCCTTCTCAAGTAAAGATATGTCGAGAGACTGGTGAAGTGGCAGAGGCGAATGAATCTGGTGAAATTTTTGTTAAAGGGCCGAATGTAACAAGTGGTTATTTAGGAAAAGATGAGGCAACTGCTGAAAAAATTCAACAAGGTTGGTTAGCAACAGGGGATATAGGCCTTCTAGATGAAGATGGCTTTCTTTATGTGCTTGACCGTCGCTCTGATTTGATTATTTCAGGTGGAGAAAATGTGTATCCTGCTGAAGTAGAAGGAATTGTTGCAGCACATCCAGCTGTTGATGATACAGGTGTGATAGGTATGAAAGATTCCACATGGGGAGAAGTGCCGGTAGCATTTGTTGTAATTAAGAAAGACGCAGAAGTTTCTCATAAAGAGCTCGAGGAATATTGCCAAGAAAAATTAGCGAAGTACAAAATTCCGAAGAGATTCTTTATTGTCGATCAAATTCCAAGAAACGCTGCTAAAAAAATCTTGCGAAGAGAACTAAGAAAAATGGTACAAGCATTTTAAAGGAGAAAATCCGAACGAATGTTCGGATTTTCTAATGAGATGACTTTATTAATTTCTTCAAATAAGCTATCTGTCCTATATGGTAAGCGTTGTGTGAAGTGACATTGGCAATGATTGCCCACCAATGGGCTGTAACAGGAAATCCTTCGACATATTGATCCAATAATTCATTGGTTGTTAGGAGTTTTTGCCAGTGTTGTAACTTAACTAAGAGTGAAGCTTTTAAATCTGAAAAGTTTTTTCCCTTAGGAACGAAAAAGCTCCAATCGTTATTTTCGATTCGTTGAACTGCCCCAACATTATTTTCTTTAAAGCGAATATGCCAAACTTCATTCCAGTAAATGAGATGTTGTGTAATTTCGGCTATGCTATGACTTTTATCGTTTGGCTTCATAAACGCTTCTTCTTCACTAATTTCATCAACCGTTTGCAAGAAGGGGGTATACCAACTAGGATCGTCTGCATTTGCGGCTAACTGATCTAATAATACTTCTCTCGCCTCAGCCATTCATCTTCCTCCTAATGAATTTTCACTTTATGCAAAAGCTATTATTCGTTTATGGACAAAATATAAGCCGTTTCTTTGCCAAAATGATGTCCACTATTAATGAAGCCCACCGCTTTAAACAGAGCAATACTAGCATGATTTTCACGATGAATACCTGCAATAATAAGTGGTTTTCTAGCTAACTGTTTCATTTCTGTCACGATAAGTTTTAATGCTTGCTTGGCATATCCCTTTTGTTGATGACTATCACAAATCATAATACGATAAATCCAATACCCATTCAGTTCTTCTAGCTGACGATTATACATAACAAAGCCAATGATTTGCTGATTTACTGTAATCGCATAGGTTTGTAAAGTTGGTTCAAACTGTTGTTGAATGATAGAGGTAGCATTACTTTCCACAAATTTACTCTGCTCTGTTGTAACATGTAATGATGCAACTTCGTACCAATTCTCTTTTGTGATTGCAGTTAAATGAATTTCACTCATAACGTGCACTCTTTTTCTTATTCGTTGTTTTCATACGTTTCTTTTCTTGTTTCGCACGGCGTTTCTCGAGCATGATTAACTCTCGTTCTAGTTTAAAGTAGCTGCTAAGCCTCTTCTCAGTTATTTTTCCTTCATCAATTGCTTGTTGTACGGCACATCCCACTTCTTTATGATGAGAGCAGTTTCTAAATTTACATTGCTCACTTAGTGCTTGAATATCTGTAAAGCTCTCCCCTATATTTATATCATCTTCCCAAAGTTGAAATTCACGCATACCTGGTGTATCGACGATATATCCGTCACCTAATTGAATTAATTCCCTATGGGTTGTGGTGTGACGACCTTTCTGATCATCTTCACGAATATTGCCCACCTTCATCCGTTCCTCATTCGTTAGTAAGTTAATAAGTGTAGATTTCCCCACACCAGATGATCCCACAAATGTACCAGTTTTGCCTCCAATTAAGTAATCTTTAATGACCTCTACAGATTCAGGTTGAAACATACTAACCATTGTGAAGTCGACGCCAAGTAGTAATAATTGATCCAAAATCCATCCTTTATCTTCACAAAGATCAGCTTTTGTTAAGACAATAATAGGTAAAGCTCCAGAATGTTGTGCTGCAACTAAATAGCGCTCGATTCTTGCTATATTAAAATCTTCGTTCATGCTTGTAACAATGAATAAATAATCAATGTTAGTAGCGATAATTTGTTCCTTCACAGCAACTCCGGCAGTTTTTCTTGAAAACTTGCTCTTTCGTGGTAAAACTTCTTTGATCATTGCTTTATCTTCATTTGGTAATTGGTGAAACACAACCCAATCACCAACCGCTGGATAGTCTGCCTCATGTTGAACTTGAAAGTGATAGTTGCCAGGGAGGCTAGCGGGTAAAAAGGTTTGCTCTTTTGTCAATATTTTGTACATATGGTTATAGGCGATAGCAATTCGCCCGATGAGTTGTTTTTCATGCTTTTTTTTCAAATTCTTTTCCTCCATTTTTGTGATAAATAAAAAACCTTATGACCCGCAATTAAAGGATCATAAGGTTTATCCGCACATAAATGAAAGAAATGAATAATAGGGTATTAACCTATTTCCAATGAGCATGATAAATATGAAAACTTTAATTGCTTCGGTATGAAAAAGTCAATTAGATTCATCATGCTCACCTACTTTCAATATTTAGTAGCTTTAGTATATAATGCTATTTGAAAAATAGCAATAATTATTTTTTTTAGAAAAAGGAAGGCGCCTTTATATGTACGAAAATTACATATAAAAGCGTCTATAGGCTATTTCTTATTGAGGTTCAAATGTTTTACAGTCAGTTTCCTTGCTCGTAGATGCCTGGTCTCGATGGCTGACTACATAAATTTGATCAGCACCACATAGATTGCCTTTTTCCCAGAAAGTACAATTATTGACTTCACACAATACATCTTTTGCCATCATTTTCACTTCCTTTTAGAAAAATCTTCAGATGGGTTTCACCATCATCACTATTCTTACCATAATTGGCTGATGATATAATCATAAGTTTTTTCAAAAAAAGGGAGAGTAAACTAATTATCGCTAACTCAGATATAGGTAGTTACATGCTTTATTAGTCCGAAACCTAATACAATTTCCTCTTAAAGAAAAAATAAGAACCAAAGCATTTATTTGCTCTGGTCCTACTATTAGTTAGTTTAAACCTTTTTCCAGGTTATCAATATTTCTTTCCATTAATGTAAAATAGTTTTCTCCTTCATTAATATCTGCTTCAGTTAAGACAGCAAGATTATGAAGCTGTAAGCTCTCGGCACCGATTTCAGATTGAACGATTTCAGTTAATTTAGAGCTAACATTTTGTTCGAAATAAATCGTGTCTAAGGTATTTTCATTTGCTGTTTGAATAATATTTTGCAATTGTTTTTGGGAGGGTTCACTAGATGTGCTAAGCCCGGCCACACTTATTTGTTCTAATCCATAACGCGATTCCCAATAACCATAGGCTGCATGAGAAACGATGAATTTGTTTTTATCTGCATTTTCAACCATTGAAGTAAAGTTATCATTTAATTCATTAAGTTCTTCATTTAGTTTATCAAAGTTTGCAGTAAATTCTTCTTCATGCTCTGGAAGGGCAGTAATTAATTGTGTTTGGATTTCCTCTGCTAATTGCTGTCCGTATACTGGATCAATCCAAACATGGGGGTCAACATCGCCATGATCGTGACCATCATGACTATGACCATCATGGTCGTGATCATGTTCATGATCATGATCATCGTGTTCGTGCTGCTCTGTTTTTTCTATTGCAAGATGTTCCCCAGCGGCAACCATTTTAACGCCCTCATTACTTAAGATATCTTTCGCTTGATCAACAAATCCTTCTAAACCAAGGCCCAAATAGATAAATAAATCAGAATCGGCCATTTTAATCATGTCCTTTTGTGAAGGTTCGTAAGTATGTTCATCAGAACCGGGAGGGTAAACAGTTTTTACATCAACAAGGTCTCCACCGATTCTTTCTGTGAAATATTGTAATGGGTAGACTGTAGTATAAACAGTTAAAACTTCTTCTGATGATTGTGTTGTCTCCTTGTCACTCGCTGTTGAATTTGAGCATGCAGCAAGGATGAAAATAAAAGGAATAAGTAAAATAGATAATTTCTTCATATGTTTCTCCCCTTAATGTATCAAATCGTATTTATTACGATTTATTTTTCATATTAATACGTAACCGTTCCGATTCACATATGTAATCATACAAAAACTAAATCGAAAAATCAAGTATAAAATTTGTTAAAATGGATACTATTTTGTATCATAAAAGAAGAGCAAGCGATTTAACACATATTTAACAATATACGTAGTGGAGATGAAAATAATGAGTCTTTTACAAGAGGTATTAGCATTTAATAAGGAGTTTGTGGAAACAGAGCAATATCGTGAATATGCCACAACGAAATATCCAAACAAACGAATGGTTATTTTAACATGTATGGATACAAGATTGGTGGAACTATTACCGAAAGCATTAAATGTAAAAAATGGTGATATAAAAATCGTCAAAACAGCAGGGGCACTTGTGAGTCATCCATTTGGCAGTATTATGAGAAGTATTCTCGTTGCGCTGTATCAATTAAAAGCAGACGAGGTGTTAGTTATCGGTCACCATGATTGTGGGATGAGTGGCATGAATGCCAATGCAATGATTGAAAATATGAAGGAAAGAGGCATTTCAGAAGAAACAATTTCTACTTTGAATTATTCCGGTATTGATATTGAGAGCTGGTTAGAAGGCTTTAATAAAGTAGAGGACAGTGTCGCACATAGTGTAGATATGATTAAGAACCACCCGCTGATTCCAGCAGTACCAGTACATGGTCTTGTCATCGATCCTAGTACGGGCAAACTGGACTTAGTCGTGGATGGATATGAGAAGAAATAAGTTATTTGCTTTGTTTGCGAGTTGGCCATTCTTCGGGCACGAAATCAACCCCACCAGGATGGAATGGGTGACATTTTAAGATTCTTTTAATAGTTAAATATCCGCCCTTTATTGCACCAAATCGTTTAACTGCCTCTAATCCGTAATTGGAACAAGTAGGGTAAAAACGACAAGTAGGTGGCTTGATGGGTGAAATGGCTACTTGATAGAATTTAAAAAATCCAAGCATGATTTTTTGTAACATATGGACCTTCCTTTGAAAAAAGTTGCTCTTTTAGCACCAAGATATCATATAATAGGGTGAAAAGTCCAAATCATTGACTATATATTTAAAGTTGATGAAATTAGTCGGATTTTATAGTATAATAAAGGCAATGATGATAAAGGAGTGTATTTTATGCCATCAGTTGAAAGTTTTGAATTAGACCATAACGCTGTCAAGGCTCCATATGTGAGACATTGTGGCGTGCATAAAGTAGGAACAGACGGAAAGATCAACAAATATGACATTCGTTTCTGTCAGCCAAACAAAGCGGCTATGAAGCCAGATTCTATTCACACACTTGAACATTTACTTGCGTTTAACATTAGAACACACGCAGAGAAATATGATCATTTTGATATTATTGATATTTCGCCAATGGGTTGTCAAACAGGCTATTATTTAGTTGTAAGTGGTGAGCCAACAGTAGAAGAAATTATCGACCTTTTAGATGCAACAATGAAAGATGCTGTTGAAATTGTAGAAATACCAGCAGCAAATGAAAAACAATGTGGTCAAGCGAAGCTACACGACCTAGAAGGTGCAAAGAAGTTAATGAAATATTGGCTTTCTCAATCAAAAGAAGAATTAAAGCAAGTATTTGCTTAAGTGGTTCTCCTTCCATCATATTTGATGGAAGGTTTTTTATTTTTACTGAAGTGATTTGTTACTTCACCCACGCAAACAGAAAGTATAAACCTTCTCTGAACCAAGAGCCATTTTAAATCTAAAAGACGAAGAGGAATTAAATCTGTCGCTCGTATAAATGAATATCCACTTCAGTTCTTACAGGTCATTTCCTTTTCAACTCTTATTTTTATTCTTAAGCTATGTTAAATGATAATGTTGATATTATAAAATATACAAGGGAACTCTATATTCGCTAGGAGTTCCCTTATTCCGTATAAGTTCAAGAAGATTAAATAACTCATCAACTTTCTAACCAGAATGTAAATTATATTACTTTTACAGACTGATAATCTTGTTAAGAAATGTATGTAAAGTTTTAGTATATAAATCTGGTTGTTCCCTATGTACCAAGTGACCAGAAAAAGGAATAACAGATATATTAATATTATAATTTAATTGCTTGTAGGTTATAGCGGCGGAAACTTCTATTTCTTGCTTTTCGCCAACAATACATAATGTTGGGATTTTGATATCAGATACATCACCTGTTTTATCAAAGGGGTAGAAATCTTCATCATTGAAAGATTGAAGTAACAATTTCCAATCACTTTCTCCGTGAATTTCGTTTAAGAATGCTACGGCTTCTTCGTTATTAAACAATTGTTCATAGGATGCAGCTTCTTCTCTTGAAAGTTCTGTCCAGTTATCAGGCTCTACTGGAAATATCCCAGAAAAGCTGAGAGACTTAACCTTATTAGGATATACTTTAGCAAAAAGCAAAGCAGCGATTCCACCTATTGAAACTCCTGCAATATGACATTGTTCAATATTCAGAAATTCCAAGGTATCATTTAAATCTTTGACACAACGATTAAAGTAATTATCGATTTCTCCAACAGACTTTCCGTGTCCTCTTAAATCAGGTCTAATTACTTTAAAGTTCCTAGCTGAAAAGTATTCACTTTGTTCCTGATACTCGGTCAAGCCAGTCATTCCTCCAGAGTGAATGAGAACTAAGGGTTCACCTTCACCTGTAATATTTGTATGTAAAATCATATAATCCCTCCACCTCTTTGTTTAATTAATATGTCCTATAACTAAATACGCTTCGTTACCCATTTGGAAAATTCTGATAAACTAATTTTATCATAGGCAGCATCCGTTAAAAACAGACAACTTTCAACAATTATCTTGCTAACCGTCGTGTCGTCATTTCGATGTTTAATTTGGTCTAGAAATTGAAACCAACTCCAATAATGGTCGAGTTATTGCGTTGCCACGCCATTAAACCGATTTATCCAGCCCTTCAAACGACTATGATAACTATTCACATTTTCGATATGATAAACGCCTCGGACACGTTCTTTTCCATCAGATTTAAACCTATAGTGCTCAAACGTCTTTTTCTTTTGCGTAAGTCATAAATACCCGCCAAGCATAGGTACATAGAACATTTGCAGGAGACAGTATAGTGCCAATTGCCTCTTCCAGTCGGGGTTTTACAATTCGACCCTGACCAACGACCTTCGAATACGTTGCCTTCTGACGTGCTCTTGCAACCAATACACAAACTTGTTCTTTACTAATATCTCGTTGTGAAGACGAACCACCTCGTTTACGTGCATTTCGACCATCAATTTTGCGTTTCCCTTTTTCTGAGTACAGAAAATAAGTCTCATCCATCTCCACGATACTTTCAAATCTGTCAAAATCATTTGTTTAATAGCTGAAAGGAGCTTGTGTCTATAGAACAAAGTTACATAGTGAACCCCTAAGAGTTCTGACGATTTCCGAAGTGAGTAATCCTCTATCATACACTGAACGAACTCCAACCATTTGTGAGGATGGTGAGTACCGTGAAGAGGAGTATTCGTTAGGTTAGTAAATATCTTAGCACAACCTTGCAGCGGTATCGTTGGCGTACAATTGTGCGAGTACCCATTTTCACGTTGTATTTTCCGAACCGAAATGCGTTATTGGAATCGCAATGAGAACAAGTGAATCCGTCTTTATGCTTCCGCTCTGAAACCTCTTTATATTTAGTCTCACTAGCAGTATAGGAAGCTAAGGATGTAACAATGAACTCTTTCCGGCGGTATTGGTCTGCTGTACTAAACTTTTGGATTTCTAGCATGATGTCCTTCAATGCCATTCTAAACAACTCGCTCTCGTCTTATTTTACGTTCATTATAGAACAAGAGTTCTTTTTATTCAGATATCAATAGAGTTATTTAACATAGCTTATTCTTAAAAAAATTCTATGAAAAAACTCATTTTTTCTATTGAAAATTAATCTATATTTTATAGAGATACTGGAGAAATAATTTCAGTTAACAGCAAGATGAAAAATATAAGTCCGATAAGGCAAAAAGTGAGGGAAGCGAAAAAGAATGGTCCTCGTCTAAATATAGTTGGTGGTTCTACAAATGGTGTAAAGCCCGTTTCTGCACGAGTTTTAGCATCTTGTTGCTCCTTGATGTAAGGGAGCCCTCCAGAAAAGTAAATGCTTGTGATAAGAAATACAATGCCCGTAAAGAATATGACTTCAATAAAGCGCACAGAAAACTGAGAAGAGAGAAAATAAGTGATACCTGTTTCGATGGCAAAGGTAATGAGGAAAATAGTCCAAAACTTTATCTTCATCAACAAGACTCCTTTTTTATCCATATATTCCTATTTCATGTTATTGATCACCATAAATCTATACAAAAAACCACCGACTCACAGAATCGGTGATAGTAGGCGCGATATAGATTCCTTGAACTTAATATAAAAGGAACGGTTATTGTAATCATCTAATGTAAGGTTACGTGATACTCTTACATCATTATAGAAGCTAGCTGCTACTTCCTCAGCTATCTTGCGGTCATAAATAAAGGCATTGACCTCAAAGTTGAGCCTAAAGCTTCGAACATCGATGTTGGCTGTCCCAACAGATGCAATTTCATCATCAATTACGATTGTTTTCGCATGAATAAAACCATTATCATAAATTAGCACTTTTGCTCCAAGTTTTAATAATTCGCCAATGTACGAATAGGTAGCCCAATAAACAAACATATGGTCAGGTTTGTTAGGAATCATAATTTTCACATTCACACCTGACAAAACAGCTATCCTAAGCGCATCAACAACACTAGCATCAGGTATAAAATAAGGAGTTTGAATAAGGATAGTTTCTTTTGCGGACATAATCATTTTTATATAACCAAGTTTGATTTGTTCGAGTTCGTTATCTGGTCCACTTGCTACAATTTGCATAGGGATACGTCCCTTTGTAGTGATAGGGGGATAATACTCCGGTAAATAGTGAATATCATGACGATGTGAAGCTTGATTCCAGTCAAGTATAAAGCGTGTTTGTATCGCATAAACTGCGCTTCCTTCTATCCTTAAATGTGTATCTCGCCAATAACCGAATTTCTTATTTAAACCTAAGTATTCATCTCCAACATTAAAGCCACCAACATAGCCAATTTTGCCATCAATAATTACTAGCTTGCGATGATTACGATAATTTAACCGTAAATTAATAAAGTGGAATTTAGAAGGAAAGAACGCCTCAACCTCTCCACCAGCCTCACGTAAGCTCTTAAAAAACCGTTTGGTTAAACTTCTTGATCCTAAATCATCATATAAAATGCGGACCTTCACACCTTCACGGGCTTTTTTATTCAGAAGTGTGATTAGCCTTTTGCTTAATGCATCCCTTCTTAAGATATAGTATTGAAGATGGATATGGTCAGTAGCGCCTTCTATATCTTTAAATAGGGCATCGAACTTGTCTTTGCCATCTGTATACATTTGTATAGCATTATCTTGCGTAAGTACAGCATCATTATTTACTAATTGCATATGAATGAGGTCATAATGATTTTGAACTTGCTCATTCTCTGCAGGCAAACTGCGATTATGAAGCGCTGATATTTGCATTTTGAGCATTTCATCAATGCCAATTTTCTTACGATCTTCCCATTGAAACATTTTCTTCTTTTTGGAGAAGTTTTGTCCGAATAATAAGTAAATGGCAAACCCGAGTAGCGGGATAAAGAACAAAACTAGTAACCACGCCCATGTGGATGCGGCGTCTTTTCGTTCAAGAAAAATAACGACAATGGCAAGAATCATATTTAAAAGGTAAATGAGTCCAATAAATATGGAGTAAATATCCATAGAAGTGCAGATTCCTCTCAAAAAGTATTAGTGTTACTTTATATCCTTGTCCTCTTGATTGGGTGCCTTATCCTCTTCTGAAAGAGGTTTCGGTAGAGGATCTACGGTATGTTTGAATGTGTAAGCTTTGGATGTTGTCATTACACTTAAAATAAGGATTGTAAAGACAATAATAATTGATATCATAATGACAATAATATAAGTCATAAATAGTCTCCCCCTTTACAAAAGCTATTTTACCATTTCTCTCTTTTAATCTGAACTAAAATATCTTTCCTTATCCGATAGTTATGTGTTTGAAAATTGGATAAGCGGGTATCTTATAAGTGGAGGTTGATAAATATGAGCGAAAAATTAATCCAATCAGTAAACAAACAAGTAGCAAACTGGACTGTAATGTATGTGAAGTTACATAACTACCATTGGTATGTTAAAGGAAGCAACTTCTTCGTATTACATGAAAAATTTGAAGAACTATATAACGAAGCTAATGACCATATTGACGAATTAGCGGAAAGAATACTTGCTTTAGGTGGAAATCCTGTAGCAACAATGAAGGATTGCTTGGATACGGCTTCTATTGAAGAAGCAACAGGTAAAGAAGACGCAAGAGACATGGTACAATCTGTATGGAGTGACTTCGATAAAATGTTAGATGAACTACAAGAAGGTATTGAACTAGCTGATGAAGCGAAAGATGAAGCCACTGGTGATATGCTGATTGCAGTTAAACAGAGTGTGAAAAAACATAACTGGATGCTTAAAGCATTTTTAGGATAAGCGGAAAAAGATCTCTTTTAAGAGGTCTTTTTTAATTTTGGGAAATATAAAATGTGCAGGGAGAGACGATATGAAAGAATGTGGAATATGAAAAGAGCCGAATGAAAAGGAAATCTGAAATTGCGAACTTTAGTGGGCTGAAAAGAGCCGAGAATAGTTGTTAAACTGGAATACGAACACAAGAAAGTGTAAAGAACTGAGAACTCCAGCATTGATCCGACTAAACTGTGGATTTCTGTCGAGATGAGTAGGGATTCGTTGAAATGCCCGACTAATGTGGATCTCCGTCGAGATG
This sequence comes from Cytobacillus sp. FSL M8-0252, assembly GCF_038007345.1. Classification (NCBI taxonomy): domain Bacteria; kingdom Bacillati; phylum Bacillota; class Bacilli; order Caryophanales; family Bacillaceae; genus Cytobacillus; species Cytobacillus sp. FSL M8-0252. Next base: position 3,742,858 of record NZ_JBBOWZ010000001.1, on the reverse strand, counting down.
AGTAGCGATACAAGCAGTTGCCCGACTAAACTATGTTTTTCCGTTGAGATGAGTAGCGATACAAGCAGTTGCCCGACTAAACTATGTTTTTCCGTCGAGATGAGTAGCGATACAAGCAGTTGCCCGACTAAACTATGTTTTTCCGTCGAGATGAGTAGGGATATGAGTAGTTGCCCGACTAATCTTTGTTTCTCTGTCGAGATAAGTAGGGAAACGAGGAGTTGCCCGACTAATCTTTGTTTTTCCGTTGAGATGAGTAGTGATATGAGTAGTTGCCCGACTAATCTTTGTTTTTCCGTTGAGATGAGTAGTGATATGAGTAGTTGCCCGACTAATCTTTGTTTTTCCGTTGAGATGAGTAGTGATATGAGTAGTTGCCCGACTAATCTTTGTTTCACCGTCGAGATAAGTAGAGATTCGTTGAAATGCCCGACTAAACTGTAGATTTTCGTCGAGATGAGTAGGGATTCGGGCAAATGCCCGACTAATCTGTGGATCTCCGTCGAGATGAGTAGCGATACAAGCAGTTGCCCGACTAAACTATGTTTTTCCGTTGAGATGAGTAGCGATACAAGCAGTTGCCCGACTAAACTATGTTTTTCCGTCGAGATGAGTAGCGATACAAGCAGTTGCCCGACTAAACTTTGTTTCGCCGTCCAGATGAGTAGCGATTCCATCATCTGCCCGACTCAACTCTGCATTCCCAACCTGATGAGTCGTAATTCCATCATTTATTTGAATCAATATCAAGTGAGAGAAGACCAAGATGCTTCTAACATGCCACTAATTAATTTGGCAAATATAGCAAGTTAAATGGGTGAATATTCAGCTTCACTTTTAAACATGCCACCAAGTTTATCCTTATTTCCCCAATCCACCACTTTCTGTAACATGCCACTTTTTTATCAGAAGCCTATGTAGACTCAATGATAATTTTGAGGCTTTGTAAAATCACTTTCTGCAAATTTTCCTTTAAGGGATTCAATAACATAAAGCCCCATTAAATTATATAGTTCTTGGTTATCCAGTTCTTCAATTAATGTAAGGATATCTTCTCGGGACATTTCCTCTAAGAAAGCAAACGTAAGCATATCAATATCTTCTTCGTCACCTGTAAGCTTATTACGATAATAGTCGTACAGTTCATCAATAATTTTCATTATTTGCACCTGCCCATTTTCTTCTTATTTTACGTTTAGTATATGTTAAGTTCATGGTTTTGCTCATTTTTCGTATAAATTCATTCATAATGAGGGAAACAAATAATAAGAAGAAAGGGGCTGAAAGTGTGGATCAGAAGAAAACTTATTATATTACGGTGAATGATGGTGAAATCTCACAAAGTTCTACTTCCTCATCATGGAATTTTAAAATAGAGGCAACTGATGATGAAATTATCGAATTGAGAGAGTTGTTTGATCAAAATTACTCAACAGAATGGGAAGGTTTTTTCCGGGCTCATGTTCCTTATTTACAGTATCATTTCGACAGGCAAAATGATAAGTATGATGATGGTTTGACGCAAATATATAGCGCCATTTATCGATTAGGCGATGAAGAAGCTAAAAATCATATTGTCAATATGGGGATTCTTCCCCCTGAACAACAATAAAGCTGTGCTCTAAACACCGTTATAAATATTGACGGTGTTTTCACCTTTTCCTGTACGTTACGTTTCTTTCCAAGTAAAATATACCAATAAGTATATGTAAAGTGAGAGGATTAAATGGAATATTTTATCGATCAAAACGGGAATCGTGTAGCACTCTCATTTAATGAAGAAGGATTTGAAATGGAGCCGCGTCATGTGTTGGTGTTATGTAAAAAAGGCGATGACTGGTTATTAACGAACCATAAAGAAAGAGGGTGGGAGTTTCCAGGTGGAAAGGCGGAGGAAGGAGAAGATATATATACAGCTGCAAAGAGAGAAGTAAAGGAAGAAACCGGAGCAGTCTTGTCTTCTATTGAACATATTGGTACATATCAAGTAATGGAAAAACATCGTTCCTTTATAAAGGCTATCATGTTTGCAGAGGTTGATTATTTACAAAAAGTAGACCATTATTTCGAAACGGATGGTCCAAAATGGGTAGCGATTAATCAGCTCATGAGGGAGATTCATCAACCCAATTATAGTTTTATAATGAAAGATCGAGTAGTCGAGAGAAGTGTAGCTTATCTACAAAATCGCTTGAAATAAAGGGCTGCACGCTCATGCAAGCCCTTAGTTGTTTTTTATTAATTTCTTCTCTAAAAATTCTACTGCTTGATACATAATGGTAGCTAATACAGCTATGACAAGCAGAGAGAGCATAACTAAAGTAAAGTTAAATACTTGGAATCCGTAAATAATCATATAACCTAACCCTTTAGAGGCGACGAGAAACTCCCCGACAATCACCCCGACCCAAGATAAGCCGACATTGACTTTAAGTGTGGAAATAATTACAGGAAAGGATGACGGAAGAATGGCTTCCTTAAATATTTGGAAGCGGGTTCCACCAAAGGTTTGAAGCACTTTTATATAATTTGGATCTACCTCTCTAAAAGATGTATAAACGACGATGGTTGTGATAATAACGGAAATAATTGTTCCCATTGCTACAATCGACGTGAAGCTAGGTCCAAGAGCGACAATTAAAATCGGTCCTAAAGCCACTTTAGGCATACTGTTTAAAATGACGAGATAAGGATCTAGAATCTTAGAGAGAAACGGTGACCACCATAGAATCGCCGCCAATATCGTTCCCAATAATGTCCCTAAAATAAAACCGAGTATGGTTTCTGATAAAGTAAAACCTAAATCAAAAAACAGCGTACCATCTTGAACTTTAATTAAAAAGAGCTCCCATACTTTTGAAGGTGAACTGAAAATGAGAGGATCAATCCACTTGTTTCTACTGGCAATCTCCCAGCCTGAGAAGAAAATAAGAAAAATAACGAGTTGATAAAATCGTACCCAATACTTTTCTTTCTTAAGGGAGCGGATATACGCATTATGGAGTGCTTTTGTGTGACTCTTGTGATCCAAGGGACTCCATCTCCTTCCAAATCGTTTGAAAAATTTCTGCATTCATTGGGTGGTTTCTTGTATCGAATGGAGAGCATTCTCTTAATTCTTCAGGTATTTCAAATACTTTATGAATCTTACCAGGGCTTGGTGCGAATAAATAGATGCGATCGCTCATCGCAATTGCTTCGCCGATATCATGTGTCACAAGAATAGCTGTTTTTCCAAATGATTTTAATGTGTCAGATACAAGATTTTCTAAATGCAATTTTGTTTGATAATCGAGAGCGGAAAATGGTTCATCTAACATGAGAAGTTTAGGTTCGGTTGCCAGCGTCCTTACAAGTGCTACCCTTTGTCGCATGCCGCCTGATAATTGTTTTGGATACAATGACTCGACATCTGATAAGCCCATTTGTAATAATAAATCTTTTGCATAAGCTTTTCTTTCTTCATCTAAGTGATGATTGATCTTTAGACCCAAAAGAATATTTTCCTCAATGGTTTTCCAAGGGAATAGATAATCTTGTTGCAACATATATCCAATTTCACTTTTCAATGTAGCTACTTGTTTTCCTTCTAATTCTACACGGCCCTCCGTTGGTTGGAAAAGACCAGCAATGATAGATAACAAGGTTGTTTTGCCACATCCGCTCGGTCCTAAAAATGAAATGAATTCTCCTTCATTCACTTGAAGTGAGATATTAGAGAGAGCCGTCACTGCATTTGATTTCGTAAAGTAAGTATGATGAATATCTTGCACTTTTAAGAATGTCATCTTGCAGTCTCCTCTTTTTTTTCTGGATGGTTGAGCGAACAGAATCATTCTATCCGCTCCACATAGTACTATTCTTTAATCACTTTCTCAGCAATGGATGTGTTGACAAGAGTTTCATAATCCACTCGAGCAGGCAGTTCACCTGCTTCATCCATAATATTTTGCAAGTTCTCCCATTCTTCTTTTTCTAAAATAGGATCGGTCGCAAAGGACCCTTGACTTTTATAACGATCAATTGACATGGTTAAAATTTCTAAATCTGTATTATCAAAGTATTTTGTAATGATTTTAGCTGTTTCTTCTGCTGAATGTTCATCTACCCATTGTTGCGCTTTATAGATGGCACGTGTAAATTTCTCTACTGTTTCTTCGTTACCATTGATGAAGCTATCCTTTGTCATATATGCTGTATAAGGAAGGTGGCCAGATTCTTCACCGAAGGAAGCGACGATATGTCCAATGCCTTCTTTTTCAAACACACTCGCAGTCGGTTCGAATAATTGTACAAACTCACCAGTACCAGATGAAAAGGCAGGAGCGATATTGGCAAAATCAATATTTTGAATTAGCTCTAAGTCAGCATGTGGATCAATATCATGTTTTTTTAACGTATACTCACCAGCCATTTGCGGCATGCCACCTTTTCTTTGCCCGAGGAAGGTACTCTTCTTTACCATATCCCAAGTGAAATCTTGGATATCTTCCCTTGCAACAAGGAAGGTGCCATCTGTTTGCGTCAGTTGTGTGAAGTAAAACATAATACAGGGGAAATTGCATGTAGATATTACTTTAATTTATACTTTAAAGTTATTGGTTTGTTTCTGCCTTTATCCCTTAGAATGAACAACGTTTCAAATATGCTATTGAGTAGTTCTTTTTGTTCGAAAGGGTCTGCTTCGTTATATATATAATGGATATCCTTTACTTTTGAAAGCTTTTTGAATTTTTCTTCTGGAGATTCCTCATCAATTTCTGCTTCCTGAAGTAAAGTTTTTAAATCTTCTTCTTGTTCATTCAATTGATTAATCTTATCGTATAGAGTTTGTTTTGGAATTGGATTGTCAGCATCTAAAAAGGTGGCGTACCATTTTTCCTTTTGCTTTTCTATTTTATCTAGGTCTTTTCTTATTTCATCAACGTTAATACTTGATAGTTGATAGTTTTTATCTATTTGCTTTATAAAATATTCCTTTGAAGTAATTAGTTTTTCAATTTCATCTAAAAGTAGGTCGGTAATTCTTTTGCCGTACGTTAAACGATTGCAGCCAAAACAACGGTAGTATGTTTTATTATCACGTTTATCGAAAAAACCATTCATAGGCTCATCACAATGACCGCATTTCAATATGCCAGTTAACGGGAATTTCCCTTTTCTCACTAAATTTTTATGATTATTCTTAAGTTTTTGTTGTACTTTTAAGAATAATGAGTTTGAGATTATTGCAGGGTGATTATTGAATACTACTTTGTTTCCCCATCTGTATACCCCTGTGTAAATATCATTACGCAACATTCCGTATATTGTATTGTGGTTCCATTTATTCGCAATTCGAGGTTTAATTCCAAGTTCGTTTAATCTATCTGATATTTTTCTGTATCCGTATCCATCAGCGTACCATTCGAAAATTTTTATAACCCATTTTGATTCATCTTCAATTACAATGCAATTAAAAGATAAATCAAATTTATAACCATAAGGAGAATGTCCACCTGGGCGTTTACCTTCCTCAATCATTTGGTGGATACCAAACTTAACACGTTCACCAAGGTTCTCTCGTTCCCATTGTGCAAGAGAGGCTACAAGAGTTATAAATAATTTTCCCAACGCTGTTGATGTATCATATTGTTCTGTAGATGATTTAAATTTAACATCGTATTTTTCAAAGTACTCTAGTAGTTTGTATAAGTCTAATACTGATCTGGTTAGTCGATCCAATTTATGAACTAAAACTAAATCAAACTTTCGCTTTTTTAGATCCTTCATCATTTCCTGCATTTTAGGACGGTCTAAATCTTTCGCAGATTTCCCTTCTTCTTTGTATTCTTCAACAATTTCCCATCCCTGACTTTTACAAAATGCACGTAAACTTTCTATTTGAGCAGGAATTGAAAACCCTTCTTTTGCTTGTTCTTGGGTGGAGACTCGAACATAAATAGCAACTCTCACAAATATTCACCAACCTTATAAAATAGGGAGAGCCGTCGCCCTCCCTAACTGTTTAAATTGCTAGCGCTAGAAATTTAATCTAATGTTGTTGAGTACCATACTACTTTTGCATAAATTTTTAATTCCGAATTAGTATTATACGGTACTTCTATGTCTCGAAACTTTCTGTCATGTGATTCGGGACTGAAAATTAAAACCTGATCTTCTTCATCTCTTCTAACTCTTTTCATACTATACTCTCGATCGTAACTAAAAATTACAATATCATCATCTTTAAAGCTGTGAGTATCAACAGGTTTAGCTACAACATAAGAACCATTTTTAATGATTTTATTCATGCTGTCTCCATTTACTTTCATTACAAAAAGACCATCGCAAAAGGCATGTTTACCAAGAAGAACTTCAGGAATATTTATATATTCAACCCTATCTTCAGTAACACCTTCTACTGTAGCAAGAGCTCCAGCTGCAATGTCTCCATAAAGCGGGAGTTGTAAACTATCATCAAAAATATAAGTTATCTTTTCTTCTTTTAAAACATCTGTTCTTTTAAAGCTAGGGTCAATATCAGATTTAGAAACATTGAATGCTGCAGCAAGTTTTTCAACGTTCCCTGGGTTAATAAGAGTTTTACAATTTATGTAGTCCGAAAGTGTACTCTTTGAAATCCCAGATTCTTCACTAAGTTTTAATTGTGTCCAACTTTTTGCTTTCATCAATTTCTTAACTCTTTCTGATATTTCTTTTTTTAAAGGTAAATCTCTATCTATCAATTGTTCCACCTCCTTTCGATATCTTAATGATATCCGAAAATATACGGAATGTAAAGAATAATTCCGAAAAAAATCGAAATAATATTTCATAAGAATATATAATAAAAATAAATAATCCGAGAAAAATCGGTTGACATTCCGAAAATAATCGGATATTGTATAACCAAGCGATAACAGGAGGTGAGTGCAAAATGAAAATCACACTTAAGGCAGCGAGAGTGAATGCGGGATTGAAGTTAGTTGAAGCAGCTGAACTTTTTGGAATCAACAAAGATACGCTTTCTAAGTATGAAAGAGATTCAACAAACGTCCCCCGTTCCTTTTTTGTAAAGATTGAAGAGTACTACAAAGTTCCGGTTGAAAATATTTTTTTTGGTCCGCAATCCGATTTTTTTCGGAAATTAAAAACTGCGTAAAGGAGGTTTCAAATGAGTAGGGCAGTCCTACCGCCCATCAATCATATACATTCATTAAAGGAGATGGTGGGCATGGATAAAGCTATCAATGTTGGACATTGTAAAGAGCCATCAAATGGTGCGATTGATAAGTTTATCAAAATTTATCTTGAGATTGCCAAAAAGAGAAAGAGCACGATAAAGGTTAATAATTGAAGTCAATTAACACGAAAGTAAATTTACTTTTTCTTTTGCCCTTTTTGCGAAATTTGTAGAAAAATAATGATTCTACCTTAAAGGAGGTGAGCATATTGAAAATTTGCCCAAAGCAATGGTTAGCAATGACGCCAGTTGATCGTTACATGGCCATTTGGAAAAAAGCTAAAAGGAGCTGTAAGTAGTGGAATATCATTTGCCAATAAGACCCGAGAAACCAAGAGAATTCATTTGGATTGAAGGTTACACAATCGAAAATAAAACTGCATTTGAGAGTTTTGCTGAAGATGTAGGTAAAGGGAAAATGATTTTAAATTTAGCCTTTGTAAGTGAGGATTATTCACCACAGAAGTACGATTTGTTCATGAAGAAATTTCTTGAATTCTTAATTACAGAAGGGTATATGCCAGACTTTGAAATGGAGGACAAGCAATGAGCATTCACAAAGCATTAATAGGTTCGGTTGTAGATGGAGATCTTCATACTACCCAAGGTGGAATTGAGTATTCCACTAATATTCGTGAAATCGTCACCGTTGGTTACATGCTAGAAAATTGCATTGAGGAGGAATAAAAATTGAGTAGCGCTGCTGTTCAGTTGTTTGAGGAGAATCAAGAGCTTATATATACAGCTATCAGAGTTAACTTTAAGGATTTTGGAAAAGCCCATAGAATTGCTGGTATTAACAATATGGAACTAGATGATCTTATTCAAGTCGGACAGGAAACATTGTGGAAGTTGTGCTTAAAAGAAGATAAAACGATGAAGGAAAAATTTAAAGGTTATGCCTATAAATCCATTCGCTGGATGATCTTCAACGAACTGCGAATTAGAGGACTTCCTATTAAAACTAATCTAAGAGTTTCAGTAGAAGATAGAAATAAGCTACAGTTTCATTCTATTGATCTCTACGTGGATAAGGAATCAAAAGTAATAAATGATTACTTCGCTAATGATTATACTACTGACATTGAGTATGAAGTGACGAACAGACTTGCTATGAAAGATTTACTAATATACTTATCCGATTTAGAAAAATTCATTTTTATCCACATCGCAGAAGGATATTCGGAACGTGAAATCGGCGAAAAGATTGGGAGAAGTACGACTTGGGTCAATAAGAAGAAGCGTGCTGCCATAGCAAAATTAAAAGAAAGGAGACATAAAAGTGCCTACTGTAAAGAAAGTTACTGATCATCCAGTTGAAGATGCATATGGGTTGGAAATTCAGGAAGGCGATGTTTATTGGATGTTTGGCAAGACAGTTGTCAGTGATTTGAATCTTAAAACTTACTTAATAGAAGAGCACAATATGGAGTGCTTCCGTGCAATGGAATAAAAAGACCACTCTGCCAAGTGGTCCGCAAAAACAAATTTCCAATGAAAGTATAGCAAGGAAACGAAGTGATGTAAATGAAACTTTTCCCGCACCAGGACAAAGCGCTTGATGATACTTATGAATACAATCGTGTTGCGTATTACTTAGATATGGGATTGGGAAAGACATTTGTTGGTAGTGAAAAGATGTGGGAGCTTAATACTGCCTACAATCTTGTAATCTGCCAAAAATCCAAAATATCAGATTGGAAAGAGCATTTTGAATCTCACTATGATTACAAGGTTATTGTTTTCGATAAGCAAAAGTTAGATATTATCCCTCCTGAAAGTGTTCTGATTGTTAATTATGACAAGGTATGGAGACGACCCGAGCTATTAAAATTAAAGGATTTCACTTTAATGTTGGACGAGTCGTCCATGATTAAGAATGAGAAGTCTAATAGAAGTAAATTCATTCTTAATCTGGCAGCTGAAAACGTCATTTTACTATCAGGTACGCCCACTGGTGGGAAGTATGAGGAACTATGGAGTCAATTGTATTTGTTAGGTTGGAAGATTAATAAAAAGCTTTTCCTGAAGCAATTTGTTAATCAGGAGTGGGATGATCGCAACCAACAATTTAAAATAACAGGCTATAAAAATGTGGACCGATTAAAGCACAAGTTAAGAATCCACGGAGCCATCTTTATGAAAACAGAAGAAGTTTTTAATCTTCCAATGGTGAATGAGCAACATGTGAAGATACCCTGCACGAAAGATTATCAGGAATTTAAAAAGCATCATATTATCCAGATTGGTGATGATGAACTGATTGGAGATACTGCCGCAGCAAAGAAGCTATATTTACGCCAATTGGCAGGCTTCTACAATCAGCACAAACTGAATTATGTGAAAGACCTTATAGACAGTACCAATGATCGCATCATCATATTTTATAACTTTAAACGAGAATATGAAGCATTGGTAAGCATGATTGATAAACCTTACAGCACTGTAAATGGTTCATTAAAGGATTTAACAGCATATGAACAGCAAGATAACAGCATCACGCTTATTCAGTACCAGGCGGGCGCTATGGGTCTTAATCTTCAAAAGGCTAACAAGATTGTTTATTTTACACTCACTGATAAAAGTGAGTTGTTTGAACAAAGCAAGAAGCGTATCCACCGAATTGGTCAAGAAAGACCTTGCTTTTACTATTACTTACTTACAGATGGGTCTATTGAATGGCGAATGCTTGATGTATTAAAAGAACGAAAAGATTATACAGATGCCTTATTCGAGAAGGAGGAAACGTGAACAATATCATTCTTGCCTACCTATTCAGATACTTAGAATTATTAACCAAGGCTTATTTTGAGGGTGATCCATTAAACGTAACGCCTAGCATAGAAAAAACGCTGCTCATGATTGAATTAGAAATTAGCAAGGGATTCGAGAAGGAGGAAATATCATGACAAACCATTTAACGCCTTTTGAAAACAAATACTTACCTCTTATGTCAGCAATCGCTTTTACTGCTCAACAAGAAAAGGAAATTGTTGCAAAAAATAAGGAATTGAAAGCTGATCTAGAAAGAGCTATGGATGAATACGACATTAAATCGATTGATAATCAGCTTTTAAAGATTACCAGAGTGGCAGTGAGTTCTTCCACTTCAGTTGATTTAAAAGAACTTAAAGAAAAAGAGCCAGATTTATATGGTGATTTAATTGCGGACTATCCAAAGGTAACAAATAAAAAAGCATATGTGAAATTTACGGTGAAGTGATGCGTGAATCAGCCTTTCAGAAAAAAGTCATTAAGTTCTTAAAAGATAATGATACCTGGCATGTGAAATATTGGGCTGGTAGTCAGTACACCAAAGAAGGTATTCCAGATATTTTAACCTGTATTGATGGTACATTCCATGGGATTGAACTAAAAACGGATACGGGACAACCTAGTAAGCTACAACTCTACAATATTCGTAAAATCAAGGATTCAGGTGGAGAAGCATACATACTTCGCCCAAAAGATTTTGAGTCCTGGAAAGAAAGGTGGTTCAAGTGACTCAATACTCTTATAGCCGTGTGTCACTTTTCAATGACTGCCCTTACCATTTTAAGCTTCGGTATATTGATAAATTAACCGAGTTAACAAAATATGATGCGGCTAACCCATTAATCATTGGACATGCTCTGCATACTGGCATTGAACATGATTATAAAACCGCAGAGAAGGAATACTTTAATTCTTTTCCTGTACTAACAGATTCAATCATTGAGGAATCTATGAAGCTAGAAATATTAATCCCAAAAGTTAAAGAGTTCTTACAAAGTACTTTCCCAGGCTTCGAGTTTATTCATGAATATAAGATTGATCATGAGGATTATATAGGCTTCGTAGATCTGATAGCAAAGGCACCAGATGGACAATGCATGGTAATTGATTTTAAGTATTCCAATCATATTAAAAACTACCTCACTTCAGGTCAGTTGCACATATATAGGGACTATTTGAAACAGGATGGATTTGATGTTAGAAAGCTCGCTTACTTGTTTGTACCCAAGACAAGCATTAAACAAAAAGATAATGAGGACTTGTTCCATTTTAGAAAAAGGCTAGTCAAAACAGTTGAAGAATCAGATGTCACGTTTGTTCCGATAGAATTTGATGAAATGGAAAGCATTTATTTTAAAAATTCTATAGCGAAAATTGAAGAAACAAAGGATTTTTCAGAAAAGAATGCTAGTGGAAACTGCTTTAGCTGTAATCCACGATTCGCTCCAATTTACTTGGAAGCTCTACAAAATGAAAAGGGAGAGATTATTATGGCATTGCCTAAAAATGAACGCAGAGAAAGAAAAATTGATGAAAGACCTGACTTTTGGATTTACGCAGATTCGTATGTTGGTAAGTCAACTTTCGTTGACAGTGTGGATAATGTTCTATTCCTCAACACTGACGGAAACACTGACAACACGACAGCACCAGTTGTACCAATTAAAGATGAAGTAACTAAAACTGGACGTGTTACCAATCGAAAATTAGCCTGGGATGTATTCTTAGATACTATCAGTGATTTAGAAACGGAAGCAAACGATTATGAAGCCGTTGCACTCGATCTAGTTGAGGATATTTACGAACATTGCCGTTACTATGTCTTTTATAAAAATGATTGGGAGCATGAATCTGATGGGTCATATGGTAAAGGGTGGTCAAAGGTAACTACTGAGTTTAACAATGCAATGAAGCGATTGAAAGCTTTAGGATACCAAGTAATTTACATCAGTAAAGAGAAGGTTGAGGAAATTACGCTTAAAGGTGGAGCAAAACGGACCACGTTCAAGCCTAACATTAATGACAAAGTAGCAAATTTCCTTACTGGTACTGTAGACCTCACTCTTAGAGCGTTCGTAAATTCAGATGATGAGCGATTCCTACAATTAACTAAGAAACAAAATGTTTTCGGTGGCGGTCGTTTTGACTTCCAAGTTGATGTTATTTCATTAGATATGGATGAGTTTATTGAAGAGTTGATTGCTGCCCAAGAAGGTAAGAAAAAGAAGAAGAAAGAGAAGCCTAAACGCACAGGGCGTACAAAGAAGGAAGATTCATCTGAAGAAGAAAATGAAAAAGTAAGTCAAGCTGCTGAAGAGGTTCGAGAAGAAGCTAAAGAAGAGAAACCAAAGCGCAGCCGTAAAAAGCGTGAACCTGAGCCAGATGATGAAAAAGAGGATGAAGTTGAGGAAGAAAAACCGAAGCGCCAGCGCAAGTCTCGCAAACCTGTTGAAGATGATACGCCACCAGGTGAGGGAGATGACAACGAAGATGAAGCTGAGGAAGAAGAAAAGCCAAAAACTCGTAGACGCAGATCACGCAAGTAAACTATAAAACTATTTGGAGGTAATGGAAATGGCTAAATATGATTTGAATACTAAGGAGCAGCATTTTGCTACAACTCGTAAAGAAGCAGAGGTAATTGTGGAGGAAGCAAAAGAAGATAAGCATTTAACATCATGGAAGATCAGCGAGAAGCACAATAAATATGGTGAGTACTTCATCGTTGATTTGCAATTCACATTTAATACGCCAAAAGGCTTAATGGAGGTTGAATAATAATGACAGCATTCAATTGGGATAAATTTGATAAACAAGTAGATTTAGATGCACTCGCTGAAGATGTAAAAGAAGTGGAAGAAAATGGTGGTGGAGATTTTGATTCTGTACCAGATGGACAATATGAGGTTGAAGTGGAGAAGTTGGAGTTAAAGGAATCATCAAAGGGAGATCCGATGCTAACAATTTGGTTCAAAATCATTGAAGGGGATTACGAGAATCAACGTATTTTCTATAACAAAGTAATGCAGCCACAGAATGATAAAGCATTTGGTCTTCAGGTGCATCAGAATAACGAAATGCTTCGTGCCCTATGGGATTGTGAGAAAGATGACGTTAAGTTCACAGGCTTCAAAGATTACGCAGATTTAGTTCTAGATATTCATGAGGATATTGACGGGCAATTTGAATATCTGCTTGAAAAGGGAACAAACAAAGGTGGCTTTGACACATTCGAGATTTTAGAAGTATTTGAAGTTGAATAATTGAATAAGGGGAGGGTAATCCTTCCCTTTTATTATGGGGTGATGGAAATGATGTACAAGGCATATTGTCCAAAATGTAAATTTACTCTCTATTCAACAACAAGGAGTAGAGGGGCGAAAGCACCTATTAAATTTAAGTGTACGTGTGGTTGTCAGTTCACTTTAAAAGAAGAATTTGTGATGAAAATTAAGGGGAGATAGTTAAATGGAAAAATAAAAGAAGAGCCCATGCGGTGGCTCTTCCAGGAGATACATTTGGCTAATCCATTGTAATCTCTATAAGTTATGTGATTTTCGGAAAAATGAGTGGACGTTTTGATTAACTTTTGAATTATTAAGAAGGAGCAAATTAAATGGATATTGATATTAAAAATGCACAATTAAACTTGTTATTGTCAATTGACGGGAAAGTTCATTTGGTTGGAATGGACGAAGAAAAGCTAGAAGTTATTGATTTATTAGTTAAAAAATCCGCATCTATTGTAATACCAACATCTAAAACCCAAGAGGATTTATTGAAGTTTTTAAACTATAAAAGGAACTTTTAATAAAGGAGTGAGCACATGCTCTTTTATGACTTTGAGGTATTTAAATATGATTGGCTTGTTGTTATAACCAACACTGAAGATCACTCGGAAGAAGTCATTGTTAATAATGAACAAGCCTTAATTGATTTTTACAATGAGCATAAGACTGACATATGGGTGGGTTATAATTCCCGTCATTATGATCAGTACATTTTAAAAGCAATCATATGTGGTTTTACACCTCAAGAAGTTAATGAATGGATTATTGTGAAAAAAGAGCCTGGTTGGAAATTTTACAAAGACTTTTGGAAAATACAGCTTTTTAACTTTGATGTAATGACAAATAAATTCCGTTCATTAAAGCAGCTGGAGGGCTTCCAAGGTCATGATATTCGTGAGTCATCAGTTGACTTTACTATTGAAAGAGAATTGACAAGTTCAGAAATTGACGAAGTTATAAAGTATTGTCGACACGATGTACATGAAACCATGCATATTTTTATGGAGACAATAACGGAGTTTGAATCCCAAATTGAACTACTGAAAATGTTCAATTTACCATTAAAGAATATATCTAAAACGAAGGCGCAGTTATCTGCTTTTATCCTGGATGCTAAACAACCGAAGGTGCCACGAAATGATGAGTTTGATTTCTCTTTTCCCCACACCTTACGAATTGATAAATATAAAGAAGTACTGAATTTCTATATGGAAAACAAAGATTATAAAAAGGTATTTGAAACAGAAATTGCTGGTGTTCATCACATCTTTGCATGGGGTGGTTTACATGGGGCTAGGAGTAATTATTATGGGACAGGTTGCTTTCTTAATATTGATGTAGCCAGTTATTACCCTGCATTAATGATTGAATACGGATATTTAAGCCGCAATGTGAAAAATCCTGATAAGTTCAGAGAAATCCGTGACACACGACTTAAATACAAAGCCGTGAAAGATAAGCGTCAGGCACCATTAAAAATCGTAATTAATGGTACATACGGTGCGATGAAAGACCAATATAATGGCCTTTATGATCCGTTAATGGCAAACAATGTTTGTATAGGTGGCATGACTTTGTTGTTAGATTTGATTGAGAAGTTAGAGCCACACTGTGACATTATTCAATCTAATACGGATGGTGTTCTCGTTAAGTTGCGTAGTTATGACGATTACGAATTGATTGATGATATCTGCTATGAATGGGAGCAGCGCACGCATATGGAATTAGAGTTTGAGGAATTTTCAAAGGTCATTCAAAAGGACGTTAACAATTATATTCTCGTTGATGCCGAGGGGAACTATAAATCCAAAGGGTCCTATGTAAAAAAGCTTAATAACTTAGACAATGATTTGCCTATTGTTAACGAAGCAATAACCAACTTTTTTGTGAAAAATATTGAACCAGAAGAAACCATTTTCAATTGTAAGGACCTGATTAAATTTCAAAAGATAGTAAAGGTGAGTAGCAAATATGATTATGCCAGATATGGCAGAAAGAGAATGAACGAGCGTGTTTTTCGTGTATTTGCTTCAGTTGATAAAAATGACCATAACTTGACGAAAGTTAAGAATGGTTCCTCTGAAAAAATCCCTTATGTACCCGAACGTTGTTTTATAGAGAATGGAGACATAACAAAAATGGAAGTGCCAGGTAAGTTAGATTATTGGTGGTATCTTGATTTAGCAATAGATAGGATAAATGCTTTTCTTGGAGGTGAGTGAATATGTACAAAGGATACTTAAAAGGGAACGGTAAGCATGCGGCAACCTCCTTCAAAGATGGTGGTAAATTACTTTCTTATCATACAGCAAGAAAAGAAGATTCGTTTGTAGGGATTTTAGATGATGAGTTCATAATGGTTGATGTAGATGATATGGATGAAGCAGAAACGCTTTTCGATATCGTGGAAGATAAAGATATAAAATGTTCAGTTCTTGAAACAAATAACGGTATGCATTTCTATTTTAAAGGATATGACATAACTGCCAACAAGATTAAATGGTATTCAAATATAGGTATTCTTTGTGATTACAAATTAGGCATTAGAAATACTGGAGATCCTCTAAAAATAGATGGTGTAACTCGGAAGTGGATCCGCAAGGTAAATGAACATGAACCACTGCCAGCATGGTTATATCCATACAATAAAAAGAATCCCAACTTAAATAAATTATCTGAAGGTGATGGGCGCAATGATAAGCTTTTCACCTATATATTAAAAATGCAGTCACAAGGTATGGCTAAGAATGACATTAAAGAAACTATATCAATCATTAATTCATATATCCTGGATGATCCCGTCGATAAGAGTGAATTAAATATTATCTTGCGTGATGAAGCATTTTTGAAGGAATCATTTTTTGTTAAGAATGCTTTCCAGCATGAGAAGTTTGGCAATTTCTTAATTAACGAGCATCACATATGTAAGATTGCTAACTTGCTGCATATATACCAGGATGGTGTTTATTCAGATAAGCAAGATGATATAGAAAGTGCAATGATTGGTCATATCCCATCATTAAAGAGAATGCAACGTCAGGAGACATTAGCATATTTACAGTTGAAAGCGCCAATTAAAACCTTTGCTTCTACAAAATATGTACCAGTGAAAAACGGTATTTTCAATTTAGAGAAATGGCAGCTACAGGACTTTGATCCAAATATCATCACTCGTAATAAAGTGCCAGTTGCTTATGTGAAAGATGCTCATTATGATGTGACGGATAACACATTAAATAAGATGGCCGTTAATGATAAGAATATCCGTGCCATTTTGGAAGAAATATTGGGTTACATTTTATTTAGAAGAAATGAATTTGCTGCCACATTTATTCTCACTGGTGATGGGTCTAATGGTAAATCATCTTATCTTAAAATTATCCGTAAGTTAGTTGGTCCTGAGAATACCGCATCTTTAGATTTAAAGGAGTTAGACCAACGATTTAAAACAGCTGAATTGTTTGGAAAGCTAGTAAACATTGGTGATGATATTTCTAAAGGGTATATCAAAGAATCATCCGTTTTCAAAAAACTTTCTACAGGTGAGACATTGAACGTTGAAAGAAAGGGTAAGGATCCCTTTGACTTCACCAATTATGCAAAGTTAATTTTCTCGGCCAATGAAATGCCCAGGATTAATGATTATAGTGATGGGTTAGGTAGGCGATTGCAAATCGTACCATTTAAAGCGAAATTTTCACCTGATGATGAGGATTACGATCCATTCATTACAGACAAGCTTTTATCTGAAGAATCGATGCAATACATTTTAAATATCGCTCTCCATGCATTAAAACGATTATTGAAGAACAATAAGTTTACTAAATCTAAACTGGTTGAATCGGAAATGGAGAAATACCAGGAAGAAAACAACCCTATTCTTTCATTCATTAACAATGAAGATATCGAATTAGAGCGTAGTGTAGTTGGAGATGTATACATGCAGTATAAAGTTTATTGTTCCGAAAATGGCTTTCAAGCTGTTAGCAATATCAGCTTCAGTAAGATGGTTAAGCACATATTTGGATATGATACGAAGGTGCAAAGAATTGACGGTAAAAACAAGAGATTATTCGTTTTGAAAGATTAATTTTTGCGCTCCTCCAATAAAAAGTCACAAAAATAAATAAATCAGTGACCGTTTTTAGTCATTTATATTTTTTAAACCTAGTCATATCAATGGGTGGTCAAAATGGAGTAGACAAAAACGGTCACGAAAATAGCTAAAATTAGGCTGATTTTTGACCATTTCTATTAAAAATATACCTAAATGCGTTATGCGTTACAGAAAGTAGTTACGCTTAAAACGTTGATATATCAAGGTTGAATCGGTGCGTAACAGATGTAACAGATGAAATCACTTTCTTATATATAAATATATATAAATAAAATATAAAAATATATAAAGAAAATAAGGGGGTAAATGCGTTACATAATACCCTATAACGGTATAGGAAATGCAGTAGTATCAAGGTGTGAAGTGCGTAACAGAACATTTTAAAATGCGTTACGTTCTGTTAATGTTAACCAGTAAAAGGCAGGTGCATGTGTAAATGAGGGTGTTAATTGCTGAATATAAGAGATCATTACGCCTTGCCAGGACAATGAGACGGAAAATAAAGCATGTAAATCATAAATCATTAAAAGATGAAGAAGATGAAAAAGTACTTTCTAGTATTATTTCAGACTTAGTTTTTACTATAGAGTGGTTAAGAAGAGGACATAATCCAGATGCAAGGCGTGGCATTGATAAGAATGGTGTGTACCTTACAGATCCATCTTTATTAGATGTCCTTCCTATAAATCAGCAAGGACCAATTGAAAAGAACTTCACTCAATATGAAAAAGAAATAGTTGAAGATGCTTTATGTACATTGAGTGATAGAGAGAAAGAGATTTTCTTATTAATTAAAGTGGAGGGTATCACGTTTGATTATGCTGCTGACTTACTCGGTATAAAGAAAAGTACAATTCAAACACACTTAAAACGAGCAGAAATGAAAATAGAGCAAAGAAAGAATGAGAGTCTATTCCTAAGAGCCTTATGTGAATAGGCTCTTTTTTGTCATACAAATGATGTATATATAGAAGGGTTATTTTAAAGGAGATGACTAATATGCACGTATTCATGAGAAAGACCGCACAAGGTAATGAGTACTGGGATACTAAGGAGAAGAAGATTGTATTTGTTCCAGTAGGAGTTAAACCAAGTTTTGAAGTTACAGAGAATCCTAAAAGTATGATCGTAGGTGTTGACCTGGCGAAAGAAAAGGATTTAACTGTTCCTCCATCCTTAGAGTCTATGAACGTAAAGCAACTAAAGAAATATGCAGCTGATAACAATATCGAAATACCAGCTGACGCAAAGAAGCATGAGGATATTCTAAAGGCGATCAATGAAGTATTGCAGTGAGCAAGGGTGTAGGACATACGTTTCATCAGGTAGATATTGTGAAGCACACAAGCGCAGGAAAAAGAAGAAGGTTGTCTATTCACACAACAAATCATTTTATGCTACTGATGAATGGAAGTTCAAACGTTCTGAAGTATACCAGAGAGAGAAAGGTTGCTGCCAAGAGTGCGGTAAGTTTGTGTTCGGTAGACAGGCTCATGTTCATCATATTGTACCAATTAAAGTTAATCCATCATTAAAGTTAGCTGATGACAATCTCATGCTCCTTTGTCCGAAGTGCCACATGATTATAGAGAATGAATTGGATGGAAAGAAGAATAAGTTTGAGTGGAAGCTGTGATGAAAGGGATGTTAACAATTGAGATTAATAATAGTACAATGCTTTGAAGCTATTAAGCAGAGGTTAATAGAGTTGGTTCAATCTTTCCAAACAAGATGGGACAGACTATGCAATAAGGTTGAATACACTGAGTTACCTAAATTTAATTACGCTATACCTAAATCAATTATATTGAAAAGCCAGGTGCTCGATAGAAAGCCGACAATGTTTGTCGCAAGAAGTAGCTGCTAATTAGCCCCCCCACCAAAAAAGAAAAATGGCCCAATTTGGGAGGATAGGTAGAGTGGGGGCAAGCGTGCACCTCAAATTGATTTTTTAAAAATTTTTATTACTGCAAAGAGAGGGGGGAATGGGTTGCCGAGGAAAAGAGATCCTAACAGAGATAAAGCATTTGAATTATTTAACAAAAACGCTGGAAACATTACCAATCGTGAAATAGCGAAACAATTAGATGTTTTGGAAAAGACTATTTCCGCCTGGAAGAGCCGTGATAAATGGAATGAAAAAATAGGCGGTGTTGTTCGTAGTACTACAAAAAAGAAGAAACGTAGTACGACAAAAGCAAAAGAAAGTTCTAGCCGTTCCGTTATACGTGAACAAGTTGTCAATGCATTAGTTGAAGCTGGCACCTATTCCCCTGCTTTGGAATTATTGATTGAGCTTTATTTGGATGCATACGAAGAATACCAGGAAGAAAGAACAGAGAAATTGCGTAAAGAATTAGCGAAGCTTCTTGGGCAACTTGGTTTGGATGGTAAGAACAAGGAATTAATTAAGAAAAATGGCGTTCTCCTTGCAAAAGAGAGCGAAGAACCTAAAGAAAAAGAAGAACAGGAAGAAAACAATAAATTAATTCAGTTTAGACAACGAAGGATGCGCGGCCAATGATAGATTTCAGTGTGAATTATGCAGATGAATTTGTTAAAGAGTTTGATGCGGATCCTAATAAATATCCGAAGTCTCTTAAACTAGCCATTAAAAGATATAAGAAATGGAAAAAGAGGAAGGATATTTGGTTTGATAATGACAAAGCCAATGACATGCTTTATTTTACAGAAACATTTCTAAAGCATGCCAAGGGAAAATGGGCTGGACAGCCTTTATTATTGGAATCCTGGCAAAAGTTCTTTTTTGCTAACATTTATGGATGGCAAAAATACAACAAAGATGGAAATGCGGTAAGAGTAATTAGAACAGCTTACCTCCAAGTACCGAAGAAAAACGGAAAAACAATTATGGGGGGTTCCCCTGTTATTTATGGCATGTATGGTGAAGGTGTTAAAGGTGCCGATATTTACATTTCAGCAAATACATTTGAACAATGTCAAAATGCAGCCATTCCAATTGGACTTACAATTGAAAATAGTCCAGATTTAAGACCAGGAACACGAATTTATAAAGGAAAAGAAGATACGATAAGGTCAATCAAATATTCTTTTGTGGAAGATGGTATTAAATATGCAAATACATTAAAAGTACTTTCGAAAGATAATGCTGGAAATGAGGGTAAAAACCCGTACATTAACTATTTCGATGAGGTCCACGCTCAAATGGACCGTGAGCAATATGATAACTTGCGTTCTGCTCAAATTGCACAAGAAGAACCACTAAATATTATTACATCTACAGCTGGTAAACAAACGGGTTCACTTGGTTCGCAAATTCATGCATACGGTAAGGAAGTATTGAAGAAAAATAACGATGATTCATGGTTTGTTATGATATATGAACCAAACAAAGGGTACGATTGGGAAGATCGCAAAGTATGGATGATGGTTAACCCTAACATTGGTGTTTCTGTAAATATGGAATTCTTGGAGAATGCCTTTAAAGAAGCACAAAACAATAGCTTTAATCGTGCCGAGTTTCTTTCCAAGCATTTAAATGTTTTCGTCAATTATGCAGAAACTTATTTTGAACTGGACCAATTGGAAAAAGTAGAAGTGGATGATTTAGGAGAATTGGAAGGACTTACTTGTGTGGTGGGTATTGATTTATCTAGGCGAACCGATTTAACATGCGTAGATATTAATTTTCCAACTTATGATGAGGAAGGAAAACCAGTATTAAAATTTAAACAAATGTATTTCATCCCTGAGTTTGGTATTGAAGAGAAAGAGCAGCAACGAAATGTCCCATATCGTGAATTAGCTAATAGGGGATTTGTCACACTATGTCCTGGCAAAACGATTGATGAAGATATGGTGGATGAGTATGTTCAATGGGTGTTTGATAATTATGATTTACGTCAGATTAATTATGATCCTGCCCTTGCTGAAAAATTAGTTGAGCGATGGCGTATGTTAGGTATTGATTGCATTGAAGTACCACAAATTCCAACTGTAATGAATGAACCATTTGATGATTTTGAAACATTGCTATTACAAGAAAGGGTGTTTACAGATAACCCTTTATTTTTATTTTGCGCATCGAATGCCAAGATAGTAACCAATATGAATAATTTGAAAGTACCTTCAAAGCGAAAAAGCCCCGAACATATTGATGGGTTTGTCGCTTTTTTAATTGCTCATAAAGAAACTATGAACATGATGGAGCCTTTAGTAGAGCCTGAAGAAATGGATGATTACTTAGCATCAATTTATAGATAGGGGGTGATTAATTGGGATTACGTAATTGGGCATCTAATTTTATTTACAAGCAAATTGAAAAGCGAGGATGGGCAGAGGATATATTCTCTAATACTATTCGTTACGGTGGTAGATACGTTAATGATGATAATATTCTCGAGTCGTCTGATGTTTATGAGCTGCTGCAAGATATAAGTAATCAGTTAATGTTGGCCGAGATCGTTGTTGAGGATGACAATGGCAATGAGATTAAAAATGATTCTGCTCTTAATGTTTTGAAAAACCCTAACAATTATTTAACTGGTTCAGAGTTTATTAAACTCATGACTAATACTTATTTATTACAAGGAGAAGTTTTCCCTGTGCTTGACGGTGACAAGTTACACCTGGCGTCCAGTGTTCATACTGAACTAGATAATAGACTAATCGAGCAATTTTCCATTAATGGTGTGCAGATACCAGGTTTTATGATTCGTCATATTAAAAATATCGGCACTAATCATTTGCAAGGTGTTGGCTTGATGCAGTTAGGTAAGGATACGCTTGAGGGTGTCATGAGCGCAGAAAAGGTCCTTACAGACAAATATAAAAAAGGTGGACTCTTAGCCTTCCTTTTGAAATTAGACGCTCATATTAACCCGCAGAATGGCGCACAATCAAAATTAATAAAAGCCATCTTGGACCAATTAGAACAAATAGATGAATCTAGATCAGTAAAAATGATTCCTTTAGGGAAAGGGTACGAGATAGATACGCTAAAAAGCGCCATAGATGACGAGCAGACATTGGCATACCTAAATGTCTATAAAAAGGATTTAGGTAAGTATTTGGGCATAAACGTGGACACATACACGTCTCTAATCAAAGCGGACTTAGAAAAGGCGATGATGTATCTCCATAACAAAGCGGCCAAGCCAATCATGAAAGTATTTGAAGAGCATTTGACTCTTCTTTTTTTTGGCTCAAATTCAAATAAAAAAATAAAATTTAAGATTAATATTTTGGACTTTGTTCCATACAGCACCAAGACAAATATTGCTTATAACTTAGTTCGCACAATGATAGCTTCACCAGATGATGCTAGAGACATATTAGGTAAAGATAAGTTGAACACACCTGAATCTAGCAAGCTTTATATTTCTAAAGATTTAATTGCCAGTGAGGATTTAGGAAAAGCCACAGCTGACAGCTTGAAGGGAGGTGATGGAAATGACAAAGAAAAAGGAAACGAGGACATTTGACATCACCAACGTTGAGAAGCGTGATGGTGAAAACCAATCCCTAAGAGTAAGCGGTTATGCAGCTGTATTTAATTCTAAAACATCTATTGGTGAATACTTTGACGAAATGATTAGCCCAGGCGCTTTCTCACGTACACTTTCTGAGAATGGTGATATTAGGGCGCTAATTAACCATAATTTTGACAAGTTAATTGGTCGTACTAAAAGCGGCACGTTAATTTTATCTGAAGATGAACGTGGCTTAAAGTTTGAGATTGATTTACCTAATACCACTTATGCAACAGATTTAGCTGTGAGTATGGAGAGAGGTGACATTAATCAATGTTCTTTTGGATTTTATGCCACTGAAGAAAGTTGGGATTACTCTATAGAACCAGCACTTAGGACAGTTAATGAAGCTGAGCTATTTGAAATTAGTATAGTGAGCATACCAGCATATGAAAATACTGAAGCCGCACTTGTTAGAAGTAAAGAGATTGATGAATTTGTTGAAAAAAGAATAAAACTATTAAATCAAATTAAGGGAGTTTTGGAGAATGAAAACTAGAAAACTATTACTTGAAATGCAAAAAAGAAATAAGCAGCGTTTAACGGAGCTGCGAACTAAGTTAGAGAAAAATGAGGTTCGTGCTGAGGATTTAGAAAGTGTACAAGTAGAGGTTCAAGAGTTAGCGACTGCTGCTCAGGACATTGCCGACTCATTAGCCGAGTTAGGTGACGGTGGAGAAGGTGAAGAGGGAGAGGGCGAAGGCTCTGATTCGGGTGATGGTGAAAACCGTGACGATGATCAAGGGGAAGGTGATGAAGGTGGAGAAGAACGTGGTGGCGGGGAACAAGGACAAGGTGAGGAACGTGCCTCCATTTCTGCCGAGCAACGTGATGGAATTATGAGTGCGATCGGTCAAGGCTTATCGACACGTGGGCATAAATCAACCAAAGCAAAGGAAAAAGAAGTTCGTTCAGCATTTGCTAATTTTGTTGTTGGTAAAATTACAGAAGCTGAAGCCCGCTCATTAGGCGTAGAAGCTGGGAATGGTTCCGTAACAATTCCAGAAGTCATTGCTTCAGAAATCATTACTTATGCCCAAGAAGAAAACTTACTTCGTAAATATGGATCTCGTCATAGAACAAATGGGAATGTGAAATATCCTGTCCTTGTTAAAAAGGCAGACGCTAATGTTAATAAGAAAGAGCGTGGAAACGGGAATGAGATTCCAGAAACGTCTATTGAATTCGATGAAATCTTGCTTGATCCAGCTGAGTTCGATGCATTGGCAACCGTGACAAAGAAATTAATTAAAATGTCAGGTGTTAATGTTGAAGATATTGTAATCGAAGAATTAAAGAAAGCTTATGTCCGTAAAGAAACAAATTACATGTTTAATGGTGATGATTCAGGAAATGAAAACCCTGGTGCACTTGCGAAAAAAGCAGTGAAATATTATGAGTCTACACCTGTAGATGTAAATGCTGCTGGTTATTCTCAATCACTATATTCTCAGCTTGTAAAATTAAAAGGGCAACCAGTAACGGAAGTGCTTAAAAAATCAATGTGGATTGTCAATCGTGCAGCATTAACAATTTTAGAGGATATGACCGATACAACGGGTCGTCCCCTATTGCATCAAGATGCGACAGATGGTGTAGGTTACAAACTACTTGGCCATAAACTAGATTTTACTGATGCAGCTAACGGAACCGATCCAACTAAACCAGTATTCTATTTTGGTGATTTTAAAGCATTCCATATCCAAGATGTTATTGGTGCAATGGAGCTTCAAAAATTGATTGAGAAATATGCAGGTACAAACAAAGTAGGCTTCCAAATTTACAACCTATTAGACGGCCAACTTGTTTATTCTCCATTCGAGCCTGCGGTATATCGTTACGAAGTTGGACAAGCGGACCCTAATGCTGGTGGTGCTTAATGAATGACGAGCTTGTCACTAAATTAAAATCGCATATTCATTGGGAAGAGGGTATGGATGATTCCATGCTCTCTTTTTACATTGATAATGCAAAACGATATGTGAAAAATGCTACAGGAAAGCAAACCGAGTATTTAATCATAATGATTGCTGGAATAATGTATGAATATCGTGTATCTGAGAAGGAATTATACGAAGCATTAGATGCCATGACTCCTTTCTTTGTCCAGGAGGTTTATGATGCCGAAGAGACAGACGAATAATTTAAAGTGGACTGCTGAACTTATGCGTTTAGAGGAATACATTGATCCTGAAACAGATAGACCAGTGACGGGATATGTCAAAGTAAGGGTACTAAAGTATAACAACCTTGGCATTACCGCAGCGGATAAATTTACTTTTAAAGATTCACAGGAGATTATGAAAAAAATAGAGACTCGTCTTGATCGTGCTGTAGAAAACAACCAGGATGATTTTCGAGTCAAAATTAATGAGCGTATCTATGACATAGAGCGCCTTTATGTCCGTGAAGAAGAGCGCATTATGGAGTTGAGTTTATCTTATGCAGATTAATTTTCAACAATTACGAACCATTATGAAAGAGTCGGGTTTGCCAGTCTATCGTGATAGTGAGCCTAACAATGCAACTTATCCGTATATTGTTTACGAATTTGTTAATGAGACGCACAAACGTGCCTCAAATCGAGTTTTAATAGATATGCCCTTGTATCAGATAGCAATTATCACAAACGGCACAGAAACGGCTTGTAAGCCGTTAAAAGAGGTGTTCAATAAATATGGTGTTACTTATGATCAGTTTGAAGGATATCCATATGATGAGAATGATTCTACCATCACACAATTTATTACAAATGTGAGGTGCGCTAATGAACAATAACAACGGTTTTGCCCAAGCCTTAGAAGATATTAATACCTTGGCTCGTGTGGATACCAATGTTAGCCAGAGGAATCTTGATAAAGCAGCAAAATATTTTGTTCGTAAGCTTGAAGGTAAAATAAAAAAATCTGATAGAAACACTAAGCACTTGAGAGATAGCTTAAAAGTGGTCATCAAAGACGATCATGTGTCTGTCCAGTTTGAAAGCGATAAGTTTTATTGGTATATGGTAGAACATGGTCACCGCAAATCAAATGGTAAAGGTCGTGTAAAAGGGCAGCACTTTGTCCGTAATACAGTAGATCAAGAGATTGAGAAAATTAAAGATATTATGATGGGACAATTAATAGATTAGGAGTGAATTGAATTGACAATCGAGAGAAAACAAATTCAGTATCCAGTTGGTATTGAAGACTTATTTATTTGTTTTATGGATGGCCCAGAGCCAGAAGATTCCTTACCAACATATGAGCCAACCATTTATCAACAATCCAATATATCGGATTTAACCATTTCAACTACTGCAACAAATGTCACAAAATGGGCATCGAATAAAAAGATTATCAATTTTACTAAGAACACAAACTATGGGTTAGCTTTTAATTTGGCTGGGTTGAATAGAGAAGTGAAAGATAAGCTTTTTGGGCGAAAAAGGACAAAGGGCATTTCTTTTGAGCGTGCTGATGTAATCGAATATCCTAAATTTGCGGTAGGAACTGTTTTCCCATTAAATGATGGTACTAAGGTTGTTAGGTGGTATCCTCGTTGTTCAATCACACCAAGTGAAGAATCTTGGGTGACTCAAAACGAAGAAATGACAATAAATGATAGTGCTTATACAATAACTGCGGATCCGTTGCTCTTTAATAATGTGACTAAAGCAGAATTAGATACAGGAGCATTAGAAGCAGCTGGCATTACCGCAAATGATTTTCTAAAACAAGTCGTCTGCGATGAATCACAACTTGCAACCTTATTTCCTTCAGATGGAGGAAGCGGAGAAGGTGGGGCTTAATAGATGGCTAGATTAAATGATTTAGTAAATGTAAATATCAATAAAGATGTCATTAGAATTCAAGGTGTCGATATACCTGTTAAATTCACATTTAAATCTTTCCCGTTTGTCGAAGAAGCTTATGGAAAGCCGTATCACATTTTTGAGAAAGATGTACACAATATGTTGAAAAGGGAATTTAAGCTTGGGAAGAATGAAGTACGCTTAATGATTGCTCTTATATATGGCATGGTAAGGAGTGCTGGCACAGATTGCACACCGCATGAATTAGAGGGGTCTATTCCAATTGCAGATTTACCTGGCATTTTTGGTGTCGCTTTTGATCTGTTTAATAACCAAAATTTCCAAAAGGCTGATGCGGAGAAAATCAAATCCGAAAAAAAGTCCAAAACATACTGACTAAAAATGATGAGTCTCAATCCGAACTGGATTGGGATTTTTATTTTTATGTTGGTAATACGGTATTGGGCTTGAGTATGGATGACTTCTGGAATATTACACCTAATCATTTCCTCAAACAATTTATTATGCATTTAAGATACACCAACCCTGATGCTCTCAAAAAAGAAAAAGTGATCCACACGTTAGATCAAACACCGTTCTTATAAAGTGAGGTGAGAACATGGCGAATAATAGAGAGCGTGACGTAGTTCTTAATTTTAAGATGAATGGGCAAGTACAGTATGCCCAAACACTTAAACAAATCAATATGGTGATGAATAATGCGGCAAAAGAGTATAGAAATCATATTGCTGCAATGGGGAAAGATGCTTCTGCAACTGACAAATTAAGAGCGCAAAAGCAGAAACTAGACATACAAATGGATGCAGCCAAAAAGCGTACAAGCATGTTACGAGCTGAGTATGAAGCAATGGCCAATGATACAAATACCACTTCCGAACAGCTTAATAAAATGTATGGCAAGTTACTTGATGCAGAGCGTGCCGAACTCTCCTTGCAAAATGCAATTGATAAAGTAAATGAGGGTTTGTCTGAACAGTCGCAAGAAACAAGGGATGCGGAGATGGCTTTAGACAAATTAAATGCCGAAGCAAAGCTTTTAGATGCTGAACAAAAGAAATTAACTTCCGCCTTCAATCAACAAACAGCGGAGTTAGGAGAAAACGCATCCGAAGCTGAGAAAAATGCCCTAGAGCAACGGCATTTAGCTCAACAAATGAATCTTGCGGAACGAGCAGTGCAGAACTTAGAAAAGCAATTAGACGAAGCGAAGCGTGCATACGGAGATAATTCAATTGAAGTTATGCAGATGGAAACACGTTTAAATGAAGCTAGAACATCCATGGCGAGGTTTAGGCAGTCTATGGAGAG
Source organism: Cytobacillus sp. FSL M8-0252 (assembly GCF_038007345.1). Classification (NCBI taxonomy): domain Bacteria; kingdom Bacillati; phylum Bacillota; class Bacilli; order Caryophanales; family Bacillaceae; genus Cytobacillus; species Cytobacillus sp. FSL M8-0252. Next base: position 3,714,813 of record NZ_JBBOWZ010000001.1, on the reverse strand, counting down.
AGTACAGGACACTACCGATGAAACTGAACGATCTATTGATGGTTTAAAAGGTGGACTGGCAGGTCTTGCAGGTGCGGCTGGTCCAGCTGCAATTGGTGGCTTAGTTTCTGGCATGGAGGAAACAAATCAACAACTTGCAATGTTAGAAATGCAAGCGATAAATGCAAATTTGGCAATGAATGATTTTGACAGTGCTCGTGATGCATTTGCGTCAGTCGGTCAAGATGTTAGGCAGACCACCGAAGCGATGGGTAACCTTGTCCAAGCTGGATTTAGAACAAAGGAAGATCTTGAAGGTATTGCTGAAGGCATTTCAGGTGCCATTGTGAAATATGGCGAGACATTTACATCAGAGGGGCTTGCTGAGTCTATCAATACTACTGCGCAACTTAGCGAAGTCACAGGACAATTGACTGATCTTCTTGAAAAAGAGGGAATCAATGTTGAGAAATTTAATGAAAAGTTAGCTGGCATGGGTAGTGAAACAGAGCGTGCTAATTATATTAGTGAAATTTTCACTGAACAAGGGTTAACTGGTATGTATCAGAAATATGTAGAAATGAATCCAGAAATATCCAAAAATGCAGAGCAACAAAAAGAGTTTCAAGATGCTTTGAGTGAATTGTCTGTTACATTGACACCGTTAGTCACACAATTAACTGATTTTACAACAAAGGTGATTGAATGGGCCAATGAAAATCCAAAATTAGTTGAAGGAATAGGATTGACGACTGTAGTTATTGGTGGCTTGGTTGCTGGAATAGCAGTGGCAGTACCAGTCATTTCATCGCTTATATCGCTTGCTGGATTACTTGGTATAGGTTTAGCACCGTTGATCGGTATAATTGCAGCTGTTGCCGCAGCAATAGTCGGCATTATTCTTGTTGTTAAAAATTGGGGAGCGATAACGGAGTGGATAGGCGAAAAATGGGACCAATTTACTTCATGGCTGTCAGAAACCACCTCGAATTTAGCAACTAATTTTGTTAATTGGTTTAATGACATGAAAGATGGAGCCGTCAATAAATTCAACGAGCTTAAAGATCAGGGATCTGCAAAAGTTTCTGAATTGAAAACTCTTGGTGAAGAGACGATTCAAAAATTTAAAACGAATGTTGTTAATAAGGCAACTGAGTTAAAAGATGGATTTGTCAATAGAGCAACACAATTGAAAGACAATACCATTGGAAAATTCAACGAGTTAAAAAATCGTGGCGAAGGGCTTGTTAAGGGTTTGAAAGATGGCGCCATTAATAAGCTAAATGAACTAAAAGATAAAGCTGGTGATGCCATGGAAGAGGCAAAGGAAAATATTCTGTCGCCAATTGAAACTGCCAAAGAAAAAATCTCAGGTGTTATCGAGGATATAAAGGGATTCTTTGAAAATCTTAAACTTAAAATTCCTAAGCCAGAAATGCCAAAAATGCCTAAATTCTCATTGGAAACGTCAACTAAAACTATATTTGATAAGAAAATCACTTATCCGTCTGGCATCGGTATTAAATGGAATGCCAAAGGTGGCATTTTCACACGCCCAACGATTTTTGGAATGAATAATGGCGTTTTACAAGGGGCTGGTGAAGTACCAGGAGAAAATGAAGCTGTGCTTCCACTTAATGAACAAACGTTAGGTGATATCGGCAAGGGGATTGCTGCTACAATGAAGGGTAATGGAGTGACTCAACATATAACCATAGTAAGTCCAGAACCATCTTCACCTTCAGAGAATGCTAGGAAAATGAAACAAGCTGCACGCCAATTGGCAATGGAGTGGTGAGATGAGAAGATTAACTTACACGAATAGTAGAGGTGAAAGTATTTTATTTGATACGGACCCTTATTTTATAGATAGTTTAACAGGTATTGGAGAAGTATCGGCTGAAATACAAAGTCAGAGAGCACCGTATCAAGATGGGGATACCTTTATAGATACGATTTTACAGCCTAGATTTCCCTCATTAGAAGGAACAATTATTGAGGGTGACTTAATGCGAATGAAACAATTAAGAAAGCAAATTTTGCGTGTGTGCAACCCTAAATTAGGTTTAGGAAAATTAACATTAAACCTTGATGGGGATACAAAAGAAATATACGGTGTATTAGATGGTGGGCCTACTTTCCCCGAAAGAGGGGAAAACCTTTTCCAAACGTTCATGATTAATTGGAAATGTCCTAATCCTTATTGGCGTGATCCGAAAGAAGTTTCAAGAGCATTACGAGCATATGAAGGCTTATTTAAGTTACCAAATACGTTTCCTTTTGAATTAGGTTTTAGTGGTGATTCAACAATCATTGTAAATGAAGGTGATGTTGAGTCACCTGTAACGATAGATATTCAGGGACCAATTACAAACCCTCAAATTATAAATGTCACAACTGGTCAATATATTCGTGTGAATCGCTCTTTATCAGATAATGAAGTTTTACACATTAATACAGATGATCAAAATAAAAGAGTTGAGATATACAGGAATGGAGCAACAATCGAAAAGGCAATAGGTTACCTAGATCACTATAGCGATTTTTGGAAACTAGAGCCTGGTCAAAATGAAATAAAATATATAGCTGATGCTGGTACAGCTAATGGAATTGTGGCAATTGCATGGCATAGCTATTATTTAGGCGTTTAAAAGCACTTTAAAACAGTGCTTTTTTCTATTTTACAAGGGGTGAAGATATGGAACGCTCTTATTTTTTCGATAGTACACAGGAAGATCAAAGGATTTACCAGGCAGCAGATTTCGCGAGATTTCACGCTCAAATTATTGGCAACGGTGTATCAAATACAGTTAATCTTCCTGATTTGACTGTAGAAGCCAAACAAAACATGACAGTCACTTTAGGTGCAGGATATATGTTTGCGAATGGTTACATGTATGAAAATACTGCTGCGTTGGATTTGGTTCATGATGTGGCTCACACAACGCAAGATCGTATTGATAGGATAGTTATTTGTTTTGATGGAAACCCAGCGGAAAGAAGAATATATGCATATGTAAAGAAAGGTGTTCCTGCAAGTAATCCAGTAGCACCAGCTATCATACGTGATGGATATATTTTTGAAATGAGTGTGGCACGGGTAAGAATTACTGCTGGTAAGTCATTCATTGAGCAAAATCAAATTACAGATGAAAGAACAAATGATGCCGTTTGCGGTTATATTCCTTTGCACAATATTTACCGTGGACTACAGATTAATGAAGTGGGTATGGTCTCCATGCCTAATCAATCATTTATGAAAGCTATAAATCGGAATCCTATACAGTTAACAACAGAGCTACAACCTATTCCTTTTGGTACTATTGAAATAGATAAACAAGGTGAAATGGTTAGCCAAACCGTATTTAAAACTAAGTCAGATGGCATTTATCATTTTTGGGTAGAGTTTGCTTGGGTTCAAAACTCAGGTTTAACAGGGGTAGACGTGCAAATTTACCTTTTTGTTAATGGGACAGAATCATTTCCATTAGCAGCAAATGTACTAAATTCAAGTAGTGATAACTTTGTTATTCAATCTGGAGTAGACGAGTTAAAAAAGGGTGATGAGGTAACTGTTCGTGCATTAGCATATGGGTCTGAATCATTACAAGGGACAAACTTTATTAGAATTCGCATTGCAAAAATGGCATAGTCAGGTGATTTTATGAAACAACCTATTAGAATTTATAATTCATTTATGAATCTATTACATGAAACTGACAAATATATCAGTCTAAGAATAGTACCAAAATTCTATGAGATTGGTGAGTTTGAATTACATGTAAGTCAGTATATCGAGGGAGCAGAATACTTCCAAAAAGGGAATGTGATTATCCCTAACAAACGTGGGGATAAGGCAATGCTTATTCGTCACCGTGAAATTGCCTTAGATGAGAGTGGCAAGGCGTCTGAGAATTGGAAAATAACAGGTGTGACATTAGATGGCTTATTAGATCAAAGAATAACTGTGCCACCTTCAGATACAGGATATGACCGTAAAAAGGGAAACGCTGAAACGGTCATGAAACATTATGTTTATAATCACTTTGTCAATCCAACTGATTCTACTAGACGCATTGATCATATAGAGATTGCCCCTAATTTAAATAGGGGAATAGAAATTAGTTGGGAATCGAGATATAAGAATGTTGCTGATGAAATCGTTAGTATAAGTAAACAGGCTAACTTAGGATTTGTCATTTATGCAGATATGACATTAAAGAAGTGGATATTTGATGTAGTTGAACCGAGAAATTTAACGAAAGATAATCCAGGTGGCTTGCCGCCTGTTTTTTTTAGTCCTGATTTTCAAACCATTAAAAATCAATTGTTTGTTGATAGTGACCTAAATTTAAAAAATGTAGGGTATGTTGGTGGACAAGGTGAGGGGACAGAAAGAAAAGTTGTAAAAGTTGGTCAAGGCGTGGGGTTACAAAGAAAAGAAACCTTTATTGATGCAAGGGACGTAGGGAACCCAGAAGACGAAGAAGAACTCACGGAAGAAGAAATGGAAGAGTTATTGGTTCAACGTGGGGAAGAGAAGATGAGGGAGTTTCTTACAAACTTCTATCTTGAAGCACAGATATTAACGCCCACCATCAATGACCATTCTGGGCGCTTTGCATTAAGAAGTCCTTTTGAATATGAAGTTGATTTCCGTCTTGGTGATGTAGTAGAAGTGTTTAATAAGAATTGGAACATTACAATGGATGCGCCTATTACTGAGTTTACCGAGATATATGAAGCAAATGGCTTTTTATTAGAAGCCACGTTTGGAGAAGCGCAGCCCACACTGATTACAAAAATTAAGAATAAATTTGATGATATTGAAGGTGTGGAAAAGCAAGAATTTCCAGTCAAGGTTGCTGTAGAGCAAATGAAACAGGCTATTCAATATAGTGATGAAAAATTGTCCGAGGAAGAGAAAAAACGTATTGAACAGGCGATGGGAAACCTAGAAATAGCGCTTAGTTATACAAAGGAATATGCTGAGAAGAAACGTGTGGAAAGTAAGACAGCACCATCTGATACAGAAGTAATTTGGATTGATACATCTAATCCCAATAATATCATTTGGAAGGTGTGGAACGGTTCTGATTGGGTTGCGGGTCCAAGTGGTCCACAGGGTATTCAAGGACCACCAGGGGACAAGGGTGAGCCATTATACACATGGCTTAAATATGCTGATGATGCAGAAGGCAATGGCATGTCAGATAGTCCAGATGGTAAGCCCTATATGGGAATCGCTTATAATAAACAATCTCCTAATGAATCAACTAATCCGTTAGATTATGAATGGAGCAAAATAGAAGGACCACAAGGACCCAATAGAGTTGATAAAGATACCACATTCGGGGATAAATGGTTATTAGCTAGTCATATCGAGTCTTTAAACGGTTTGATTGTTGGTCAAGGACAGTTTGTTGTTGATGCAGATGGAAATGTTAGTTTTGCGGGTGATCTTGTCGGTGCTTCAGGAACCTTTGGTGAGGTGACTGTGAAAAATGGGGATTTTAAACTTGAAGACGATATTACAAATATGAAGTATAGTACAACTCCCAAACGTAATTTAATACGAGATCATTCTTTTGAATTAGTTAAAACAGACCCTGATAGCTTTAATTCTAGTTCTGTTAGATATAACTGGATTGATATGAGAAGTTCTTCCGTACAAGGGGAAAACCATTGGGTGAAAGCCGAGGGAAGTCCAAAAGTTTCAATTATGTTCGCACCTGATTCTGTAGATGCCATTCCTGTTTTTGGAGAACAGGCTATATCAGTTAGGAATACAGACTATGTTTATCAAATTGTTTGGAATGGAATTGGTGCAAGTGGTGAATATACTCTATCTGGACACTTTAAGCGACAATGGAATGTCGTGGGAGGTGGTAGTCCTAGGTTTGAGGTGTGGCACATTGACGGTATGGGGAATGAAGTGGGAAAAATTCTTGATAAGACTTTTCCAGCGGTAGGTAATGATTATTCAATTAAACGTCACGCTGCTTCTTTCACTGTGCCAACCAATTACTCGCCTGAGGACTCACTAAAAGTGAAAATATCTTCTGGTAACAGTGAGTGGGTACAGTGTGATGGTGTGCAAATGGTAGAGGGAGACATCCCCTCAGTTTATCAGTCAGAAGATGCTACTTTTTTAATGGCAGATGGCGGGTATGAAATTAATTTCAAACAAAATAGATTATGGTCGGGTGCAATATACCCCTTGGGTTCACATACAGTTGTTCCATTAAAGCCTTTGGCGGACTGCCGAAATGGGTGGATATTGGAGTTTAAGTCGTACACTCCAGGTCAAGGAGCAGAGAATAGTAACTTTCAGTATAGCTATATTCCAAAAAGCAATAACTTAGGTAATGGACATCGTCTAAATCTAGCAAGAGGGGTGAATATGATAGAGAAATATATTTATATTCATAATGATCGAATTGTAGGTAATGATGTAAATGGCACGTCACCTAATAATACACTGGTTTTAAGTACTGTTTATGAATTTTAGGAGGATATAATGAAAATTTATTTTAATCTTATAGATGGCCGATTAGATGGGTGGTCCTCAACTCAAAGAGGAAATAATTTAGAAGCAGAGGTATCGGATGATCATGATGTTTTGGTTAATCCATTTATATATAAATATGAAAATGGTGAGTTTATAAAAGATACAGAGTATCAAAATCAATTAATAGCTGAAGCTGAAAAAGAAAGTAATACGCCTAACCAGGAAGAGATAAATGCGGTAGCAATATTGGAGTTAGCTGAGATTATTTCACAAATGGCTACAATTTCAATGAAGGGAGGTGAGTAAATGTTGGCTATTTTATTTACTACTCAAATTATTCAAGGGAACTGGACATATGAAAGAGTACCTACTCTTTGGAAGGAAGATGTTAGAGCATTGTTAGTGGCAGAGGGAAGAGAAGATTTGATTAAATAAAGCCAAGTAAGGCTTTTTTATTTTGCATGAGGGGGAGAGATTTTGACTTTCATCGGATTAACATTACAAGAATGGGCGGCGTTGCTTGCCATACTAGGTACTCTCTTTGGGGGTATCTCTTTTATTTTTAAAGGAATTATTGTAAAGCCGTTAAGTGATGCCATTGCCAATCTACAAAAATCTATAGATGAGTTTCGCGAGCAAATGAAAGAGAGTGATGATGATCGTAAAGCCATCCACATGAGAATTAACAGATTAGATAAAAGGGTGCATGGTCTTGAAATTCAATTGAAGGGAGGTGATAGGCATGAATAAAGATGTTGTTGCTCAAGTAGTTGGTTTTTTATCAGCCATCATGATGTTTCTAGGCACTCTTAATGTTAAGTTTGAGTGGCTAACTGCCGAGAGCATTGACGCATTTGGCATTGTCCTTACAGCAGGAATTGCTCTAGGAATCACTTTATATACAATTTATAAGAATCATTTTGGATTTACCAAAAAAGCTAAACAACAAAAGGCTTGGCTAGAAAAAGCAAATAAGTTATAAGGCTGTCCAATCGGACGGTCTTTTTTAAAATTAAAAAAGGAGTGTTATATAAAATGGTTAAAGCTTATATTGATCCAGGTCATGGTGGTATTGATCCAGGTGCAGTAGGTAATAGTTTGTATGAAAAAATATTAACATTAAAAATTGCGTTGAAAATCAAAGAGTATCTTGAAGAGTATGAAGACGTCCAAATCAAGATGAGCCGAACAGGTGACCAAACTCGCTCATTAACTTATCGGACTGATGATGCAAATGCGTGGGGTGCCGATGTATATGTATCACCACATATTAATGCTGGTGGCGGTGAAGGTTATGAGGATTTTGTTTATCCAGGAGTAGGACAAACTACATTGGCCATTCAAGATGCTATTCATAACGAAGTGATAAAAGCTACAGGTTTCAATGACCGTGGGCAAAAACAAAAAAACCTACATGTTCTTAGAGAATCGCATATGCCTGCAATTTTAACCGAAAATGGGTTTATCGATAATAGTGGGGATGCTGCTAAACTTAAGCAAGATTCTTTTATAGATGATGTTGCAAGAGGTCATGTTAATGGAATTGTTAAAGCATTTAACCTTAGGAAAAAGGAAACGTCAAAACCGAGCAAAGGTTATCGTCATACGGTAGTTAAAGGTGATACTCTTTGGTCATTATCCCAAAAATACGGCACAACTGTTAACAATCTTAAAAAGCTTAATCCTGGCATTAATGTGGATGCATTACAAATAGGAAGTAAATTAAATATTACTTCTGGTGCTACTTATCACACTGTAAAAAAAGGTGAAACTGTATCTGAACTAGCTAAAAAATATGGTAGCACGATTAAGCAAATTAAAAGCTGGAACGATCTAGATAAAAATTACACGATTTATGTTGGCGAGAGTTTAAGAGTTAAGTAATAATAAAAGCCCTTCTTAATCGAGGGGCTTCTTATTATACTAAGAAAAAGATTAGATAAGAATAAGATTTTAATAGGATACTTATAGTTGTTTGAATCTCTGTGATATATAGCGGTTTTATTAGATTTTAAATTTTATAAAAATAATATATTGACAAAAATTGAATTTTTCTGTTATTTTAATTATTGTACAATTATTACTTTTTGTATAATTATTACTATAAATGGGGGAAATAGACTTGAAGAAGACTTTATTAACATCAGCAGCATTTATCTTAGGTTTATCAGCAGTAACACCAGCTTTTGCAAATGGGGTAGAAAATCAACAGACAGAAAATCAAGTTAATTATGAAGAATCTGTAGAAAACCAATTTACATATGTGTATAATGGGGTTGAGTTTACTGGGAATACTGAATTAACTGAGGAACAGTTAGCAGGCATGTATAGTAATGTAGTATCACCAGAACCAAAAATCACACCATTTGCAAATGATTCTGGCGGTAGCTATGTTTCTGTTATTGCACCAACTTATAAAACTTATAATAATGCAGGAGCAAAAGCAGCTGCAGAATTACTTGTATCAGCTATCGTAGCAAAGTCTGGTGGCAAATTAACAAAGTCAGTAATTTATACTTGGACTTTGGGAAGAGTTCAATCATGGGCGAGCTCAATTAATAAAACTTATGTTGGTGGTTGGGTTTCAAGTTCATATGTGAATGGTGAGAGAAGATACTATGAAACTATGACACGTTATAAAAATAGTAATTACACTTCCCCTTCATCAGTACAATATTATGATGTTACTTTGCATTGGAAGTAATATTTTTTAAAGGAGTTATGTAAAATGCAACAATCTATCAATAATACATCAGATTCTCAGGAAAAAAAGAAATACACCACGTTTGTAAATTTTGTGGTAATTACTCTATTAGTAAGGGCATTATCTTTTTTTGAGAACGCATTCGCTAATACTTATTTAATTTGGATAGTATTGTTGGGTTTAGTAGTAATAACTATTGTCGAGAAACTTGATTTAGCAGATAAAGTTAAAAAAATGTTTGTAAAGTATAAGTTAAACTTAGTCATTGTATATGTTGTATATATAAGCCTTTATTTTATTTTATCGGTTTATATTTTTAATTAAATGAAAAATAATAAAAAGGTGTCCATATTAAAGGGGCACCTTTTCGATTAATCAATTTTATTTGGACTTTTCATTCCTTTAAATGCCTTCTGTAAGGCTTCTTTTATTGTATTACCTTCAACCTTTACCCCTCCATTGTTAGAGGTTCCAACAATAGTTACTGGATTGCTTTGGGCAAAAATATAGTATTTACGACCTTTTCCACCTGTAACAAAAACATACATGTCCTCAGATTTCATGACATCATTCCTTTTTACATAATAATTCATTTTATAGGTCAATTTTCCTGCCTGTTAATATAAAAATTCAACAATTCCTCACATTTATTCCTAATCCTTGGATTAAAATAATTATGCTGCTCATCATATCCTTTATAGTGAAACTCATACATAGTAAACGATTCGTCATGTCCAATCTGGTTTACTCTCATATTCCCTTTTCGCATTTTATCTTTAACTTCTTTTAGGTCACTTCGGACTCTCCTTATTGTATTTTCCATCAAGGTAATATAGGGCTGTTTAATCTTAAACGGGGATTTCTCAATAATCTTTAAATCTCTTTCAAGAATGATAATAATCATCGGCAAGTATATTGCTTGCTCCAGAACATCACGATCAGCTTCATTAATCCTAGTCATGTTGTTAAACCCTTTCGACTGATATCACTTCATCAATGTGAAATTTTAAGATTTTTAAATTTTTCGTTTCCAAGTGAATGTACATATTAATATGATCGATTTTATCGACTATACCCTCGTAAGTTTTCGTGAACCCATCAACCCAAATTGTCATTTGGATTGTAAGGGTGTAGTTTAATGACTCCATCGTTATTATCTGTATTTCCTGAAGTTCTTGCTCATCTAGTTGTGGCTTCTTTATCTTTTCATATTCACGTGGTATCTGTTTTAGTAGTTCGGTGTGTTCGCTCATGAAAAATCCTTGCCATTTCATTTTGCCACGGTCCTTTAACATATCCATTCACTCCTTATGGATTAATTTTATACAAACATTTGTTCGAAAACAAGTTGAAATAGAACGAATGTTCCTGTAAAATTATGCTTAAAGGAGCTGATAAGAATGAACCACTTGTTTAAATACTCATTAAACGAGCGTAAACCAATTGAACTGATTTATTTAAATAATTCTGGAGAAATTTCATATAGGCTGGTCATCATACGGAGAATTAAAGTAGATAATGTGATGGTTTATGACTTGCAAAAGCAACAGATGAGGACATTTAGCATTGATGGAATCTTATCAGTAGCAAAACCAAAAAGGCAAAGAGGGGTCAATTATGCATAAACTAACATCTAGACAAAAAGAAGTGTTAGAAACAATAGAGGAATATGTTTCAATAAATAATTATCCGCCTTCATATAGAGAGTTAGGAACTATGGTTGGAATAGCATCTCCATCAACTATAAGCGGACTTTTAAATAAATTACGAGAGAATGGATATGTAAATTGGGAAGAAGGACAACCAAGGACTTTAAGAATAATAAAGACAGTCTCATGATTTGTGAGACCGTCTTTATTTAATTATTCAATTTCAAATTCAATTCGCTTTTCTTCTCCAATACTTTCACCAGTTTGCGTGTCATAAGGTGCTGAGATTATAACAGTAATTCTTTTTACGTCTTTATCAATGTTATCTAGAAACCACCATGTTGAACCTTCTTTGGTTACTTTACCTAAGAAATCTCCGCCAGCTTCACCCATTAAACCTAGATCACTCTCAATTTGTTCACCGGTATCGGTTACTATAATTGCCTGGTTGGGGTCAAAGGTTATATCATCTTCAGTTGTGTTCTCTGCGGTTATATCAATGATTATTCCTCGTGAAGTCTCTCTACCATCGTTAAGGTACTCAACCATTTCTTTATCTAGTTCAACATCAACAACACGAATATTATTTAATTCAAGCTTCATGGGATCCATATCAATTTTTTTTGCTTCTTTTGGACCATTGGCAATTACTTTTACTTGACCAAAACCTTCTTCGTAAAAGCTTCCATCTTCTTTTTCATCTTGATTAGTTTGAGTGGATTCACTTTGACTAGTTTCTTTTTCTTTGTCAGCACTTACTGTGTCATCATTGCTACATGCTGCTAATGTCAACGATCCCGCAATTAATGAAAATAACAAAAGTTTCTTCATTCACAAATTCCCCCATAGTTGTATTTTACAAATTATATTATCGGATAAATTAATTGAAATTTAAAGTATTCTAAACACTTTTTTCCAGTGGTGCACATGAACATTGCACCTTTAACGAGACATAAATGCGTCATCAAAATAAAGCTTGTCCATAAGATTATTGACAATGCCATTAAAATAAGCAAATTCACCTTTAATCATTTTTACACCAGACTTTATTTTCATCACAAATTCCTTAAGTGCTTGGACACCAATTTTAAGCTCTTGATCTTCAGTAAAGGCTCTTGTTCCTTTCAAATGGTCTACGACTCTATTACATTGTTTAACTACTTTCCAAAATTCTTGAATGGCTTTAGCTTCAGAATAAAAATAACTTGTTAACTCAGCAAAGCTTTTTGGTACCCAATGAGCAATAAAATTTGCAGATGACAATTTAACGCTATTATTACGTTTATTTAATCTTTTAATATTTTGTTTTAAAGAACTAGAAGTTGTTTTAATGGTAGGACACTTCTTGGACTTTTTAGTAGGTTGCTTGTTGGTCACTTCTTCTTTTATAGGCAAAATAATAACAGCATTAGCAGTTTGTAACATGTTCTTTTTACGCTTCATTTCTACCTGGCGGATCATACCAAGGTCGACTAATTTTTTCATTAATCTTTGTACAGTTTTATAAGATACTTCTAGCTTTTTAGCAATTGTATTCTTACACATATAGCTCACGCCAATTTGCTTGCAGCTATGACGCTTTAAAATCTCCAATAATGCAATTAGTCTATTCCTTACATCTGCACGCTTAATAGACGCAGTTATGACGTCTCTATAATTACGTACTGCCTTGTTCATTAGTTCGATATCATCAAATGAAGATAAGTTACTATATGATTCTTCTTGTGCAATTACATCAATACGGTTTTTCATTTCCCTGGCTCCCTTGGATATAAAAAGCAACGGCCATTCTAGCAAACCGTTGCTAATTAACCCAAGGTGTAATAAAATACATCTAAGGGTACAGCAAGTGTTTGCCTATTCAGAGTAGGCGGACGGTGTAAGGATGGTGGTACATCACTTATACACGTTGTGCTCTTTTATTTTGTAATTTTTACGGCTATGATTTATCTTTTATTCCCCCTGTACTATGTTTAGCTTTACATGGGCAAAATTTATGACAGGATCATTTGCTCCTTGCGCCTGAACATAAATGGATGTTTCAGAGCCAACAAGAGCAATATCAATACTATCGGATAATAGCGCAGTCATCGTTTTATCGCCGCCGGCAGTGGTGGTTAACGTAACATCCAAACCTTCCTCTTTAAAAAAACCTTTTTCAATTGCAACATATTGGGGAGCATAAAAAAGAGATCTTGTGACCTCACCGATACGTATTTTTGTCACATCCTCTTTTCCACAAGCTGCAAGAGGAATGAGTAGAACAGAAATACAGAGAAGCATGAAGCTCCATTTAAGCCATTTTTTCATTTGAGAACCTCCTCATTCAATGTTTCTTAGATTTTTGCATCTAAACTATCTTATGAGGGTGACAAATTTGTGTGATTGCCCATGTGAAATTTTTACTATATGTAAAGGAGGGAAAAGCATTGATAATCGATAAATGGCGGTTTCCATCTCCGCATCCTCAAGTGAAATTATCAATCATTACATACTTATCTAATGATCTAAAAATCAAAGGTCTATTAGCTGAACCAGAAAATAAAAACGTATCAGAAGGTTTTCTATATTTAAGAGGTGGGATTAAGAACGTCGGTAAAGTGCGCCCTAGTCGGATTGTACAGTTTGCCCTCCAAGGTTTCATTGTATTTGCGCCTTTTTATCAGGGCAATCAAGGAGGGGAGGGAAATGAAGATTTTGCAGGTGATGATCGTTATGACGCTTTTTCAGCTTTTCAACTTTTAGCAGAACACCCTCGGGTTAAAAGGGTACATGTCTTTGGGTTTTCTAGAGGAGGTGTAATGGCGTTATTAACAGCCTTACATATGCCTAAAGCGGCTTCAGTTGTTACGTGGGGTGGTGTTAGCGATATGTTCCTCACATATGAAGAAAGAGTGGACTTGCGTAAAATGATGAAACGAGTCATCGGTGGAACGCCTCATAAATACCCAGAAAGATATGAATATCGCACACCATTATATGAACTTAATCAACTGCAAGCAAATGTATTAATTATTCATGGTGTCTTAGATCATAATGTTTCTGTCGAGCATGCCTTCCGCTTAGAGAAGCGATTAAAAGAGTTAGGTAAACCTGTAGATACATGGTATTTCAAAGAATATACGCATTATTTTCCGCCAGCTATTAATAGACAAATTGTCCGTGATCTTGGGCGGTGGATGAAAGAACAATAAGCTTTATTGTATAGAGATTGTAAGATACAATAGTAATATAAAACTCGATGAACAAGGAGCAAAACAATTATGGGTATGCCTTTAGAATTAAATACAATGATCGTTACGAAAGGAAGAGAAGAGAGGCTAAATGAAAACCTTTTTACATTAACAAAAGAAGGATACCGCCTCTACCCACTAAATATTCCACTTGAAGTAAAGAAAACAAGAGACGGTGAAATCAGTGGAATGGGAAGCATCCAAAAGTTAGAAATGGAAAATGATTGTACGAAAATCTTTTATCAACTGATTTCGCTAAAAACTACAAATTAAAAATTGGCCCGACTGCTTTTGCAGTGTTGTGCTTATTTTGTATACAAATGTCTATTGAAACTTTGCATGAATATAAGTATTTATTAAGCGGTGACCATCAACAAAAGATCATCGTTTCTTAAGTTAGCAGCTAATTTGTAGACTCATAAAGGGCGAATATTGGATACATAGGAAAGATAGTGAGTGGTGGCTATATGAAACAAGCCGTCGATTGCAACTTGGTGAGATTAGCTAATCGATTGACTTAAGTTAATCGCACTTATTAGAAATCGAAGCCGGTTGAACCGGTATTTTGACCCTCAAAAATAAACAGTGAGTGATGAGTGAAGTGAAATTATTGAAACAAAAAACCTTCGAGTCGGATGCTCGAAGGTTTTTTTAATTAAGCGATAGGACCGCCTTTTTCAGCGATTTCACTAGAGATATTACCGAATTTCTTGAAGTTTTCACGGAATTCATTAGCAAGTTCTTTTGCTTTTACATTATATGCATCTTGGTCTGGCCAAGTTTTGTTAGGCAATAGTACTTCATCTGGAACACCAGTTACATGTTGAGGAATTTCTAAACCGAATACTTGGTCAGTTACTGTCTCAACAGAATTTAGTTCGCCTTCTAGAGCAGCTTCAACCATTGCTCGTGTATAAGCAAGCTTCATACGGCTTCCTACACCATATTCTCCACCAGTCCAACCAGTGTTTACTAGGAATACTTTCGCGTTATGCTCGTCAATTTTTTTACCAAGCATTTCTGCATACTGTTGAGCTGGTAATGGTAAGAATGGTGATCCAAAACAAGTGGAGAAAGTCGCTTGTGGTGAAGTAATACCACGCTCAGTACCAGCCAGCTTAGAAGTGTATCCACTTAGGAAGTGATACATTGCTTGTTCTTTATTCAATTTAGAGATTGGAGGTAATACACCAGAAGCATCAGCTGTTAAGAAGATAATAGTATTCGGGTGACCTGCAATACTCGGGTCAACAATATTGTCAATTGCTTGTAATTGGTAAGCCGCACGCGTGTTTTCCGTTAGCGTATTGTCCGCATAATCTGCTACGCGTGTTTCTTTGTCTAATACAACATTCTCAAGTACAGCGCCAAAACGGATGGCATCGAAAATTTGTGGTTCTTTTTCACGTGTAAGGTCGATACACTTCGCATAGCAGCCACCTTCAATGTTGAATACTCCATTTGGAGACCAGCCATGCTCATCATCACCGATTAAACGACGGTTGGGATCAGCTGATAATGTTGTTTTACCAGTTCCGGAAAGGCCAAAGAATAAAGCAACATCACCTTCGCGGCCAACATTGGCTGAACAGTGCATAGGGAGAATTCCATTTTCAGGAAGCATGTAGTTCATAACAGAGAAAATAGATTTTTTCATCTCACCAGCATACTCAGTACCACCAATAAGTACAATACGGCGTTCGAATGAAACGATGATAAAAGTTTCTGAAGCTGTACCGTCAACTGCTGGGTCTGCTTTGAAATTAGGTGCTGAAATAACTGTAAATTCAGATTCGTGATCTAATAAATCTTCTTCTGTAGGACGAATAAACAATTGGTGTGCAAAAAGGTTATGCCAAGCATATTCATTAATTACTTGGATTGGCATACGGTGTTTTTTATCCGCACCAGCAAATCCTTTGAATACGAAAACTTCTTCTTTCTCTTTTAAGAAAGCAATCACCTTGTTGTATAAGTTATTGAAGACTGCTTCAGAAATTGGTTGGTTCACACTTCCCCAGTCAATTTTATCTTTAGAGCTTGCTTCTTCAACAGTATATTTGTCTTTAGGTGAACGACCTGTATACTTACCTGTTGTCGCGCGAATTGCACCGGTAGATGTAAGAACACCTTCGTTTCTGTTTAATACTTTTTCAACTAGTTGCGGCACAGATAATTGAACTTGGATGTTTTCGCCTTTTAGTAAATCATTTAACTCAGTTATCGATACAGAATTCATCTGATGAATACCTTCCTTTATATAATATTATTTAAGAGATATGCATCTCAGTCGCTATTTGTGATTATTTCTTCAAAAATAGTATAACACATTTATTCATTCAGTCTATACTATATAAATCATTTTTATATAATTAATGAAATTGTCACAAATACAGGCAGTATTCATTATAAATAGCTTTTGCAAATTTAAAAAGGATAATCAGCAAATTTAATGTAATTTTTATATATATTAAGGAAAAAGAACGGTATGATCTTAACTAAAATTATCCGTTATCAAAACTAAAGTTTATAGAGTCGGATATGACAATTTTTACATTGAATTGTTAATGAAAAACATTTGACTATATTCCATGTGTAAGTTATGATGAATCCTTGAACGGATACTCTCTTATCCCGAGCTGGTGGAGGGACAGGCCCTATGAAACCCAGCAACCTGCCAACTACATTTTCATGAGCAAAGGTGCTAACCTGATGCAAGGATTTATTACTCACTATCCTTGAACGATAAGAGTGAAAGGCGCGAATCATTTTGCTTCAACCTTTTCACTAAATCAGAGAAGAGGTTTTTTTTCATGCTTTTTAACATGATGTTGGCGAATACGAGGAGCGGCTTTTGGAATGTACTATTTATGTATGGGAAAAAGACCAACCATTTTATTCTCAATATTCCAAGTTAGCGCATAGGTTATTAAGGGTATGAGATAAACATTGGCCCATAAATAATGAAGATTCAAATAAGGGAATGAGTTCCGTATCAAAAATAAAGACTATAATAAAGTCTTATTGATTCGATAAATAAGGAGGAAGTCAGATGTCAACAAAACGTAGATTGTTTACTTCTGAATCAGTAACTGAAGGTCATCCGGATAAGATCAGTGACCAAATATCTGATGCAATATTAGATGCTATTTTATCACAGGACCCAAATGCGAGGGTTGCTGCGGAAACGTCTGTTACTACAGGTCTTGTATTGGTTGCAGGAGAAATCACTACATCCACATATGTAGATATTCCAAAAATCGTTCGTGAAACCATTAAGGAAATTGGTTATACACGTGCAAAATATGGCTTTGACTCTGAAACATGTGCTGTATTAACTTCTATTGATGAACAGTCAGCTGATATTGCTATGGGTGTAGACCAAGCATTAGAAGCGCGTGAAGGACAGATGACTGATGCAGAAATTGAAGCCATTGGTGCTGGAGATCAAGGTTTAATGTTTGGCTTTGCATGTAATGAAACAAAAGAGCTTATGCCATTACCTATTTCATTAGCTCATAAACTTTCTCGCCGTTTAGCTGAAGTAAGAAAAGAGGAAATCTTACCTTACCTTCGCCCAGATGGTAAAACACAAGTAACAGTAGAATATGATGAAAACAACAAACCTGTACGTATTGATACAATTGTTATCTCTACGCAGCACCATCCAGAAATTAGTTTAGAGCAAATTCAACGCAATTTAAAAGAGCATGTAATTAACCCAGTTGTTCCTACTGAATTAATTGATGAAAACACAAAATACTTCATCAACCCAACAGGTCGCTTCGTTATTGGTGGACCTCAAGGTGATGCTGGCTTAACTGGTAGAAAAATTATCGTTGACACATACGGCGGTTATGCACGTCACGGTGGTGGTGCATTCTCTGGTAAGGATGCAACGAAAGTTGACCGTTCAGCTGCTTACGCAGCTCGCTATGTAGCAAAGAATATCGTTGCTGCTGGACTAGCTGACAAAGCGGAAGTACAATTAGCATATGCAATTGGTGTTGCTCAGCCGGTATCCATCAGTATTGATACATTTGGAACTGGAGTAGTATCTGAGGATGTTTTAGTTGAAGTTGTTAG
This sequence comes from Cytobacillus sp. FSL M8-0252, assembly GCF_038007345.1. Lineage (NCBI taxonomy): Bacteria > Bacillati > Bacillota > Bacilli > Caryophanales > Bacillaceae > Cytobacillus > Cytobacillus sp. FSL M8-0252. The sequence continues at coordinate 3,696,651 of NZ_JBBOWZ010000001.1, read as the reverse complement.
AAACAATTTTGACCTCCGTCCTGCTGGTATTATCAAAATGCTTGATTTACGCCGTCCGATTTACAAGCAAACAGCTGCTTATGGACATTTTGGTCGTACAGATATTGATTTACCTTGGGAGCGCACAGATAAAGCGGAAGAATTGCGTAAGGAAGCTTTAAAATAAATTAGAAAATTATGGCTGTAGAAAACTCCTTTAATGAGTTTTCTACAGTTTTTTTATGTGGAAAAGGGGCTATCGTTAAATTTTAATAAACGTACAATTGAGCCAAAGCGATTAGCTCGTACATCAAGAAGTGGAATAGCCAAAGATAGAAGAGTAAAAGTCGTTTTTTTAGATATTACAGTAGCAAATAAATATAATATTTTAAGCCCCCTAATAATGGACAAAAACCCTTAAGGAAACGATTTCATATAAAATTAAAATAATTGTCATCTTTTCGTCTTAAATTGAGGGTAAAGAATAAACATCCTTAAGTATATGAAGAAGTAAACATGAACATACTGCCTAGCATAAAACATTCCATTTTTTTTTCGAAAGGTGAAACTTTTTAAAATAACTTATCGTCTATACAAGGTATGGGAAAAAATACAAACTAGATGAAATAAAAAGTAGGTGACGTACATAATGTGTGGTTTTATTGGTTGTATACATGATCAAGCACAAAAAGTACAAGAAGCAGATAAGCAATTTGAGAATATGAATAACATTATTACTCATCGTGGACCAGATGATTCAGGATATTATCGTGCAGACCATATCCAATTTGGCTTCCGTCGATTAAGTATTATAGACATTGAAAGTGGTCATCAACCACTGACTTATGACAATGGTAAATACTGGATTATTTTTAATGGAGAAGTTTATAACTATGTTGAACTACGTGAGGAATTAATCAATAAAGGACTAACTTTTGAAACTAATTCGGATACTGAAGTGATTATTGCTTTGTACAGTTATTACAAGGAGAAGGCGGCAGAAAAGCTGAGAGGTATGTTTTCCTTCGTTATTTGGGATAAAGAAAAGCAAGAAGTTTTTGGAGCGAGAGATCCTTTTGGAATCAAACCATTCTATTATTTTGAAGATGGTGAAACCACTTATTTTGCCTCTGAAAAGAAAAGTATTCTGTTGGCATTAAAAAACGATGTCATTAATTATGATGCTTTGCAGTATTATATGACTTATCAATTTGTACCTGAACCGATGACAATGTCGGTGGGTATAAAGAAACTTGAGCCAGGTCATTATTTCAAGAAGAAAATCGGTGGATCTATGCATATCCAGCGTTATTGGAAAGCACATTTCCAACCTGTACAAAAAGAAGAATCTCAGTTTATTAAAGAGATTCAAGATGTTTTAACTGACTCAGTTAAAATGCATATGCGCAGTGATGTACCCGTAGGTTCGTTTTTATCCGGCGGGATTGATTCTTCTATTATTGCATCCATAGCAAAACAGTTTCACCCTAATATTAAAACGTTTTCAGTAGGTTTTGAAAGAGATGGTTTTAGTGAAGTGGATGTGGCTAAAGAAACAGCTGAAAAACTAGGTGTTGAAAATATAAGCTATATCATCTCTCCAGAAGAATATATGCAAGAAGTTCCAAAAATTATGTGGCACACGGATGATCCATTAGCGGACCCTGCTTGCGTTCCACTTTACTTTGTCGCAAGGGAAGCAAGAAAACATGTAACGGTGGTATTATCAGGCGAAGGTGCTGATGAATTGTTTGGTGGATATAATATATATCGTGAACCACAGGGTTTGGAAATTTTTAGTAAAATGCCTTCGGCAGGAAGAAAGTTATTGCGTACCCTTTCTCGAATCATGCCAGAGGGGATGAGGGGTAAGAGCTTTATTGAACGAGGAACGACGCCAATGGAAGAACGCTACATTGGCAATGCGAAAATGTTCTTAGAACATGAAAAAAGAGAATTATTGCAGGTTTATAATGAGAAGAATGATTTTAAAGATATTACCCGTCCATTATATGCTGAAAGTGCAGCCTATGATGCGGTTAATCAAATGCAGTATATTGATATTCATACTTGGATGCGCGGAGATATTCTTTTAAAAGCAGATAAAATGACGATGGCACATTCATTAGAATTGAGGGTACCATTCCTTGATAAAGAGGTCTTTAATGTGGCTTCAACCATCCCAACTCATTTAAAAACGTCTCATCAAACAACGAAATATATCCTTCGTAAGGCAGCGGAAGGTATTGTGCCAGAACATGTGTTGAATCGTAAAAAGTTAGGCTTCCCGGTCCCTATCCGTCATTGGTTAAAAGATGAGATGTATGATTGGGCGAAAACGTTAATTAAAGAAAGTCATACAGATTATTTAATTAATAAAGAGTATGTAGTAAACTTACTTGAAATGCATGCACAAGGAAAAGCAGATTATAGTAGGAAAATCTGGACGGTACTTATGTTTATTGTGTGGCATGATGTGTTTATTGAAAAGAAATATGATTTTGAAAAGCAATTTATTTCAGCAACAACAGCACACCTTTAAGTCAACAACTGTGAAAAAGAATGAAAACCCGAACTGAGTTCGGGTTTTCTTGTTGTTAAAGTAAAAAAATTCTAAATGTCTTAACTGTACTTTACTAATTTAAATAAGTAATTGCCTGCCTGCCCATTTGTTCCCAACCGGCCTGGAACTCTTTGATAGGTGCTTTCTTATTTTTTATATTAGAGAAGGGGTCATTAAAGTATATATATTGTTCATCGTATCCAGTCACTAAAACGGAATGTTCTTTATACGTAATGTCAATTACGCCGCTTGGTGTGTGCCATGTCTGAAAATAAGCATCAGGCAGTTCATTGTATTTCGTATTAATGATCACCCAGACAGGCTTCTCATTAGAGAGATGTGTTTTGATTGACGAAAAGTCATCACCAGTAAAATCATGAATCTTCTCTGGTAAATAGTTTTCTGCCAGCTCTTTAATAGGCGTATGGTAAACACCGAGACCTCGATTGTTAAAAGAGTACATATCGCCAATAAAACCGTCATTGGGGTGACCATAATAAATCTTGCCATCTTTTTTTTCAAAGGTTGCAGGGTTTTTCCTAATTTCTTTAGCTAAAGTCATTTTATCCACAGTTACGCCTGCGTGGTTGAGTAACATCGCAAGGCTTGTAACCTCACATCCGCGAGGGAGTTCTGGAAATTGTGATATGACCGGAATGTCTAATAATACTTGTTGTTTTATTTTTACGATAAATTCTTCATTGTTTGTTCCTTCCGCCCATTTGTTCTCTCGGAAAAGGGCAGCATCAGCGTGTTCCGTTGTTGCTTTCGGAGAAGGAAGAAGGAAGATTAAAATAAGAAGAAGGATAAGCAGTTGTTTAGCACCATTTTTTAGCAGTTTAATAAATAAATAAACTAACAAAATTAATGCCATTCCAATAATAAATTTCAACAATTACACCACCTAAAAAATGTCTTCCACTTATTATCGGCGATTGAGCAGAATTTATCAGAAGTTATTGCCTTTCTTTTTTTAGTGCTTTGTAATACTGCCCTTTCTCAGCATATTCTCGTATAATCCGTTCCATATCCTTTTTATCATCGTCATTTAATTCACGCACTACTTTTGCTGGACGACCAAATGCTAAAGTGTTTGGAGGGATGATTTTACCTTGAGGAACAAGACTACCTGCTCCGATAAATGAACCTTCACCAATTTCTGCTCCATCTAAGACGATAGAACCCATGCCAATTAATGCTTTTTTTCTTATTTTACAACTATGTAAGATAACTTGGTGTCCAATTGTTACTTCATCTTCCAGGATGAGTGGGTTATTAGGGCTTTGGTGAAGAACTGAATTGTCTTGTATATTCACTCTTTTTCCAATATAAGTGGGTGCAACATCACCGCGGATGACTGTATTGAACCAAACGCTTGATTCTTCGCCAATTTCTACATCACCCGTAATAGTTGTATAATCAGCAATAAATACATCATCAGCAATTTTGGGTTGTTTGTCATGAAAAGGATAAATCATTGTTATCATAGCTCCTTTTTACCTTAGTCAATTTAGAATGACTGTTTTCTAGCCATTCTGTTCTTTTTTAATATTATATCATGGAGAAATCATGAGAAATCGTGAAGATTTTCAAAAGGTAGGATATAATAAAGGGTAACAAACTTGAACGAAACAGAATTGTTTTTAGGAGGATCAGACGATGTGGAAATGGGAAGCTGAGGGTGAGGCAAAAGGTGTGATTGTGATGGTTCATGGGGCAATGGAACATCACGGCAGGTATGGTTGGTTAATAGAAATGTGGAGAGTATCAGGATTTCACGTTGTTATGGGTGACCTTCCGGGTCAAGGAATGACGACTAGATCACGAAGAGGGCATATTGATTCTTTTCAAGAGTATCTTATTGAAGTAAAGGATTGGATACAAGCTGCTTACACCTTTGATTTACCTGTTTTTCTTTTAGGTCATAGTATGGGTGGTTTAATAACAATACGCTTGTTACAAGAAGAAAGATTAAAGCTTGCGGGCGTCATTCTTTCATCTCCATGTTTAGGGCTTATGAAAAATCCACCAAAGCTACTCGAGCTTGCGTCGTATCCTTTAAATAAAATTGCTCCTACATTGAGAGTCAATTCGGGGTTAACTATTGATATGGCAACAAGGAATGCTGATGTAAGAGAAATGGATGTAAATGACACACTGTATATTACTAAAGTGTCTGTACGATGGTTTCGTGAACTACACCAAACAATCAATTTGGCATTTGAAGATATAAAAAAGGTGCAAGATGTTCCTTTACTGGTTATGCAAGGTGGGGATGACAAAATCGTTAATAAAGTTCCTGTTAAACAATGGTTCAATAAAGCTCCGTTTACTGAGAAACGTTTTAAAGAATGGCCAAAATGCTATCATGAAATCTTTAATGAGCCGGAGAGGGAAGATGTATTTGATTACGCAAAGGATTTTGTAATGAGTAGTTTGCGGTCTATCGGGTATATTGTATAGTAAAGAGTAAAGGGAGTCCATGTAATGAATGTTCCAACAATGCCGATCAGCTTAATGACAAATGCATATAAAAAAGTGATGCCTGCTGTGAATGAGGAGTTAAACAAATGGCGCAAATTGGCGGAATCAATCCCCAATGATGAATTAAAGTCACAAGCACTTTCTAGCATAAAAAATAAAACCTTTCATTGTGAGGGTGGGGCCATCATGTCACTTTTGGCCGTTGATGACTATCGTCAAGTCATAACGTTTATTGTTGCCTATCAAACCATTAGTGATTACTTAGATAATTTATGTGATAGAAGTACATCGATGGACCCTAAAGATTTTACGGCAATACATGAAGCGATGCGTCACTCATTGTTAATCGATGAGCAGTTACCTAAGGTGAATTATTATCGTTATCGGGATGACCAGGAGGATGGTGGCTATCTGTTAGCATTAGTGATGACTTGCCGTAAAGTTTTAGCTTCTATGGAAAATTATTCATTGATTAAAACTTATTTGACAGAGCTTTGTCGTTATTATTGTGATTTGCAAATACATAAACATGTGGCAATTGAGGAAAGAGTTTCTCGCCTGCAAAGTTGGCATAAAGAACATCAAGATATCATCCCACCTATGAGCTGGTATGAATTTTCTGCTTGTTCGGGTTCTACACTCGGTATTTTTTGCTTAGTTGCTTATGCAACGAGAAGGGACTATAAGGAAAGTTACGGGGAGATTATACGTAATGGGTATTTTCCATATATACAAGGTCTGCACATTTTATTAGACTATTACATTGATCAAGAGGAAGATAAGGAAGCAGGAGATTTAAACTTTTGCTTTTATTATGAAGATGAAAAAGAATTATTTGAGCGCATACGTTATTTTGTAAAGTGTGCAGATGAGCATACGGACAAGCTTCCTCATAAACGATTTCACCTTTTAATTAATCGAGGATTATTAGGGTTATACTTATCGGATGAAAAAGTCGGGAGAGGACAACAAATGAAAAAACTAGCAAGAAAGATGATTAAATCTGGTGGATTCTCAAGCCTCTTTTTTTATATTAATGGTCGTGCCTATCGCGCATTAAAAAGTAGGCAGGGGGTTGTGCGTTCATGAATCGCACGGTTAATAGCTTAAAATCATGTCTAACGATAAAATTTGCAGAATAAAGTTCTCCAGCCCATAAAACTTGTCATCATCGTGGAACATTAGTAAGGGGCTTCTAGCTCAATAAATCGGAATCAATCCAGAAAACAAAAGAAAAGCAGGAACAGGATACTCTAACTCGGCAAACTCTGATTCGTAAGCAATGCATCGATTCAACCATTAAGAAAAGGCTACAAGTAGACTAGGATAACTCAGATTCGATTCAAACAAAAGTAAACGAGAATAAAAAAAACAAGAACAAATTTGTTCTTGTCTGTTCGGGAGTGTTTCTTTGTCTTAACTTACCTTTTCTCAATCGCAACAATAAAAGGTGGACGGTTAGCTTGGTTAATGAATTGATATTGCAAAATATGAGCAGTATTTTGATCAATGGTTTTCAAGTAACGCAAAATATAGTCACGCTCAACAGCACCTTCTGGATGGCCGTGATAAATCACCAAAATAATGATGCCTTCAGGTGCCATCATATCAATTAACTGTTCAATCGCGGAAATGGTTGTTCTCGGTCTTGTGACAATCGTTTTGTCTCCACCAGGTAAGTACCCGAGATTAAAAACAGCGCCAGTGATACGGCCGAAATGGATTGGTGGAATGCAAGCAGTCACATGCTCATGACCACGATTGAATAGAACAGTACGATTAGAAAGTTCATGTTCATCAAGTTTTATTTGGGTAGACTGTATGGCTTCATCTTGGATATCGAATCCATATACTCTGCCATGTTCGCCAACGAGCTGAGCTAAAAATAATGTGTCATGTCCATTTCCAAGTGTAGCATCAACCACGACGTCTCCTGGTGCAATTGCTTTCTGTAGTAGTTCTCTCGCAAATGGTAGAATACGTTCTAGCTTCAAGAGCTCACCTCCTCGGTAAATGGTTGATAATATTTACCTTGCCAGCTATCTCTTTGCTTCAGTTCATGATCAATGCCATTTAGCACATCCCATTTATTCACACTCCACATAGGACCAATCATAAGGTCGATGGGACCATCGCCAGTGATGCGATGAACAATCATCTCTTTAGGTAAAATCTCTAATTGGTCACAAACTAACTGAATGTATTCATCTCGGCTAAGGAATGAAACCATTCCCTTTTCATATTGCTTAACCATCGGTGTTCCTTTTAATAGATGTAATAAGTGTATTTTAATTCCTTGTACATCTAATTTTGCAACCTCTTGTGCTGTTTCCATCATCATTTCAGGTGACTCTTCAGGTAAACCATTAATGATATGAGAACAGACACGTATATCATGTTGACGAAGTTTCTTTACTCCTTCTTTATAGCAATCATAATCATGTGCACGATTAATTAATTGGGCTGTTTTTTCATGAACGGTTTGTAGGCCTAATTCAACCCATAAGTATGTTCTTTTATTAAGGTCAGCTAAATAATCTATGACATCATCTGGTAAACAATCAGGCCTTGTGGCAATAGATAAGCCAACAACCCCTTCTTGTTTTAAAACAAATTCATACTTTTCTTTTAGTACTTCAACAGGTGCATGGGTATTTGTGAATGCCTGAAAATAGGCGATGTATTTTCCGTTTTTCCATTTCTTATGCATACTATCCTTGATTTTAATAAATTGTACGTCTAATGGTTCTGCACGATTACCGGCAAAATCACCTGATCCTGCTGCGCTGCAAAATGTACAGCCACCATGAGCGACAGTACCATCCCGATTAGGACAATCGAAGCCTCCATCCAAAGCAACTTTAAAGACCTTGTGCCCGAAATGTTTTTTTAAATGAAAGTTCCATGTATGATAACGTTTTTGATCATTTGTATATGGAAATTGAGTCAGTAAATCCAAAGTCAGCCCTCCTAAAGTCACCACTGTGACAAATTCAATATTATCATGAAAGAAATCATCAACTCAATTACACATTGATAACATTTCAATTAGTAGAAATCGAACACTCGGTAAATACTATCATTGAGGCGTATTTGCTTCGTACATTTCATTAAAAAAGAGGGGGAAGGCTTTTATGGCAACCCGTGATTCCGTACAACAATTAATGCAACAATGTGAAGAAGTCATTGAATTTGCTAACATGCAGTTTAAAGATGGGCAAATGCAAGAACATTATAACGATCAAGACTATGCTAAAGCGCTTGCTCATATCGAACAAGCCTACAATGATTTGATGACGATGTCTCATAGTGCTACAGATGCGCAGAGGGAAGAACTTCATCGAATGAGATTACAGCTACAGCAGTTACAAAATCAAATGATCATTACTCCCCATTAAGAGGTGAATAACAATTGGTTAGAAAAAAGTCAAAACAAAACAATCCAGAGCAAAAAACAAGAAATGGTATCAATAACCAAGAGGTAGAATTCGGTAGTGCCAATGTGATCCCACGATCTAAAAAGAAATATGAGGAAACAGGTGGGCAACCCGTTAAATCTAAATTTCATCCAGAATAAATAATATGTATTTAGTAAATGATCTGTACACAAGCAATTCTCGTGGAGTTTGCTTGTGTATGGTTATGATAAATTTAAAAATATTTCTGTATATTTCATACATAAATTCATCCATTCCTTCCGTTTATGCTTAGATTCAAGAGTAATTATTCATTTATATGTATAGATTAGATAGATGTCTAAATCTGTCACAAAATTAGTATTGAATCCATCATAAAAAACGAATAGAATTTATTTTGGAATTCGAAATGGAATGAAATGAATAGAATTTGAAAGGGGTATGGATGATGCCTCGAGCTTTGTGGTTATTAGTAATTGGAATGGCTGTTAATGTAACAGGTTCCTCTTTTTTATGGCCTTTAAACACCATTTATATGCATGAAGAATTAGGAAAGTCTTTATCGATTGCCGGCATTGTTTTAATGATCAATTCAGCAGCAACAGTCATAGGCAATCTAGTTGGTGGTGTGCTCTTTGATAAATTAGGTGGCTATCGTTCGATCTTATTAGGCATAGTCATTTCGTTATCTTCACTCATTATTATGGTCTTTAAACATGGATGGCCGGAATACATTGTATTATTGACGATTTTAGGTTTTGGCTCAGGGATCGTGTTTCCTTCTATGTATGCATTGGCAGGAAGTGTATGGAAAGAGGGCGGCAGAAAAGCGTTTAATGCGATGTATGTAGCGACAAATCTAGGTGTAGCATTAGGTGCAGCAATGGCAGGGTATATAGCTTCATTTTCTTTCAATTATATCTTTATCGCTAATTGTCTAATGTATATCCTGTTTTTCTTGATAGCTATTACTAGCTATCGAAAAATGGAAGTAAAGTCTGTTAGTCAACCAAATGATATAAAAACAGCACAAAAATTTCGCGGTAATCCTAAATTAAACGCTTTATTCGTTTTATTAATCGGTTATCTATTATGTTGTATTGGCTATGTGCAATGGCAATCGACTATCTCAGCATATACTCAACAAATTGGGATTTCTTTAAAACAATACAGTATGCTATGGACAATAAATGGCGCCATGATTGTACTTGCGCAACCATTAATTAGTCTTCTAGTTAAAAGAATAAAATCATTAAAAGTACAAATTATTATTGGTATTTTTATTTTTGCTATTTCTTTTGCTGTTGTAGGAAATGCAGTTGCCTTTTCCGGCTTTGTCACAGCAATGATTATTTTAACCATTGGGGAAATGCTCGTATGGCCAGCGGTACCTACAATTGCTAATGACTTAGCACCTAAAGGTAAAGAAGGGTTCTATCAAGGGATTGTTAACAGTGTCTCTACAGGAGGAAGAATGATTGGGCCATTACTTGGGGGCGTACTCGTGGATGTATACGGTGTGAAGATGCTTTTCGGTATATTAATGGCATTACTGCTCATCTCCGTATATACAACAGTTGTTTATGATAAGAAGCTTAAAAAGAAAAAAGTTTTGCCAGCTATACCTTCATAAAAAGCGAGCCCCATAGATAAAAAATCCAGGGGCTCTCTACTTAACCATTCAGATAATATCCTGGTAATGATGTGATTGAACTTCATCTAGAAAAATGACTTTATGAAAGAAACTTTTCAAGATCAACCAACGAGCGGGATAGGCCTCGATAAAACTTTCAATGACTTTTTCGGAGTAGAGTATCAGGCAATCTAACTTCGGTTTGGTTTGTTTTAAATCATAATATAAGGCATGTGGAATGGTGTAGTAATCATGTAATTGATAAGGATTTAATTTAATGGTTTTCATTTGGTTATTTTCAATGAACGTCTGGATGGATTGCTTCTGAACTTCAAGGCTTTCATCTAGCGTTTTATAATCATTCATAATCCACTTTTCATTAATAAAAGCGATACCTTTCATAATATGAAATCACCTTTCCTTATTTTTTACTATAGTTATGGGCAAAATAAGGAAGAGTAATACATGGATTAAAAAATTGACACGTTTTCATTTTTCTTGAATAGCTTATACTTATCTATAGTAACTTGTGAAAGCCTACTTGCATCAACCATTGAAATTGATTACAATGTCAATATGAATATTTTATAACTGCAATGATGAGGAATAGTAATGCTAGGAAGCCTGATATTAGAGAGCTAGCGGTTGGTGTAAGCTAGTCAGCTCCTTTCATGAACTCACCTACTGAGCAGCAAGTGTGAAAATGACAGTAATGCTTGCCGTACTCCGCGTTAAGGATGAATGAAGTGAACAGTTAACCGTAAACTGTTAATGTGGGTGGTACCGCGGGAGATATACATAATCCTCTCGTCCCTTTTTGAGGGATGAGGGGTTTTTTTATACTTAAAAACGTAGCATTTTTAGGAGGAAAGAAGATGAGCTTTAATCATCAGCAAATTGAAGGTAAGTGGCAACACTATTGGGAAGAACAAAAAACATTTAAAACGGGTGAAGAAAAAGGGAAGAGAAAGTTCTATGCGTTAGATATGTTTCCTTATCCGTCTGGTGTAGGTTTACACGTAGGACACCCTGAAGGATATACAGCAACAGATATTCTTGCCCGTATGAAAAGAATGCAAGGGTATAATGTTCTTCACCCAATGGGATGGGATGCATTTGGTTTACCTGCTGAACAATATGCCCTTGATACAGGGAATGACCCAGCTGAATTTACCGAGAAAAACATTAATACATTCCGCCGTCAAATTAAATCATTAGGATTTTCTTATGACTGGGATCGTGAAATTAACACAACAGATCCGGAATATTATAAATGGACGCAATGGATTTTCTTAAAGCTTTATGAAAAAGGTCTTGCTTATATCGATGAAGTAGCAGTGAACTGGTGTCCTGCACTTGGAACTGTGCTAGCTAATGAAGAGGTAATTGATGGGAAAAGTGAACGTGGAGGCCATCCTGTTGAAAGAAGACCGATGCGCCAATGGATGTTAAAAATAACAGCTTATGCTGACCGTTTACTAGAAGATCTTGATTTACTTGATTGGCCAGAAAGCTTGAAGGATATGCAGCGCAACTGGATTGGTCGTTCTGAAGGTGCTGAAGTGACTTTCCATATCGAAGGTGACAAAGGTACGTTTGAAGTGTTTACGACACGCCCAGACACATTATTTGGTGCGACATATGCTGTCCTTGCCCCAGAGCATAAACTAGTTGATGTAATTACAACAGAAGAGCAACGTAATGCAGTTGAGACTTATATTGAAAAAGTTAAAACAAAGAGTGATTTAGAAAGAACAGATTTAGCCAAAGAAAAAACAGGTGTATTCACAGGTGCTTATGCAATTAACCCTGCTAACGGTGAAAAAATGCCAATCTGGATTGCTGATTATGTGCTTGCTTCATATGGTACAGGTGCCATTATGGCTGTTCCAGCTCATGACGAGCGTGATTATGATTTCGCGAAAGAATTTAACTTGACTATTAAAGAAGTCGTAGCTGGTGGAGATATTTCTAAAGAAGCTTATGCGGGTGAAGGAGAACATATTAATTCTGATTTCTTAAATGGCTTAGGTAAAGAAGAAGCAATTACAAAAATGATCGCTTGGCTAGAAGAGAAAGAGATTGGGACGAAAAAAGTGACGTATCGCTTACGTGATTGGTTATTTAGTCGTCAAAGATATTGGGGTGAACCGATTCCTGTTATTCATTGGGAAGATGGTACAATGACGGGAGTTCCTTACGAAGAGTTACCGTTAATTTTACCAACAACAACGGAGATTAAGCCATCTGGTACAGGTGAATCACCGTTAGCTAATATTGAAGAGTGGGTTAATGTTATTGACCCTGAAACAGGTAAAAAAGGTCGCCGTGAAACCAACACGATGCCACAATGGGCAGGTAGCTGCTGGTACTATTTACGTTATATTGATCCGAAAAACAGTGAGGCATTAGCTGATGCCGAAAAATTAAAAGAGTGGTTACCGGTTGATATTTATATTGGTGGCGCTGAACATGCGGTTCTTCACTTATTATATGCTCGTTTCTGGCATAAAGTATTATACGATATAGGTGTAGTTGATACGAAAGAACCATTCCAAAAATTATTTAACCAAGGCATGATTCTTGGGGAAAATAATGAAAAAATGAGTAAGTCAAAAGGGAATGTTGTTAATCCTGATGCCGTTGTAGAAAGCCATGGAGCGGATACGCTTCGTTTATATGAAATGTTTATGGGACCACTTGATGCCTCAATTGCCTGGTCTACAAATGGATTAGATGGCTCTAGACGATTCTTAGACCGTATTTGGCGTTTAATTGCTGAAGAAGATCATACATTAAGCAACAAAGTGCAGGATGTAGAAGTGTCTCAACTGGAAAAAGTGTATCATCAGACAGTCAAAAAAGTAACAGAGGACTTTGAAGGTTTGCGCTTCAATACAGCAATTTCACAAATGATGGTTTTCGTCAATGAAGCCTACAAAGCTGATATTCTTCCAAAGGCTTATGCAGAAGGGTTCGTAAAAATGTTGGCTCCAATTGCTCCACATATTGCTGAAGAACTATGGGAGATACTTGGTCACACAGGAACCATTTCTTATGAAGCTTGGCCAGCATATGACGAAGCGAAAATGACAGATGATGAAGTGGAGATCGTTATCCAAATCAATGGTAAAGTGAAGGCTAAATTAATGGTACCCGTTGATGTACAAAAGGATGTGCTAGAACAAATTGCCATGGAAGATGATAAAATCAAAGAACAAATTGATGGCAAAACAGTAAGAAAAGTAATTGCTGTTCCTGGGAAGCTAGTGAATATTGTCGCTAATTAAGATTATTTAGGAAAAGAGGTAGCTTAATGAAAAGAGCTATCCTTTCCCTATGAGACTGTAATATTCGCATTTCGATCAACACTTCTTTAGAATAAAGATAATGATAATGGAAAGGGTGGTTGATGATGACTGAAATGAAAGAAATCACAACAGAAGAATTACTGAAAAAGATAGAAGCTGGAGAACAGCTTGAACTTGTAGATGTAAGGGAAGATGACGAAGTAGCTCAAGGAATTATTCCTGGTGCGAAGCATATTAGAATGGGCACAATTCCTGAAAACCTAGATAAGTTTGATAAAGACAAAGAGTATATTATGATTTGCCGTTCAGGGAATCGTAGTGGACAAGTTTGTCGTTTTATGCAAGAACAAGGCTATCAAGTGACCAATATGGTCGGGGGTATGCTTGAGTGGGAAGGCGAAACAAAATAATTGGTACTTATGAAGAAGACCTCTTTTTAGGAGGTCTTCTTTTTTTGTGTGCCAGGCATGTTCATTAACTTGGCGGTGAAAGTCCGCTATGGGCGTTGGGATATGCGAACCATTAGCTGAAGGCAAGGGTGTCCATGGCGACGTGGAATCTGAAGGAAGCCCTAGGCAAATCCTTGGTCTGAGGTACACGAATCACATTTGAGGTTTCCATTCCTGGATGAGTTTGCAAAACAAAACAAAGTCCAAAATATCCCCGGATGGGATGGGAATAAATGTGACAGATATATGAGGAGAAAGTGAATGAACTTACCCTGGGAGATCTCTTAATCCCCTTAATAGGAATCTATTTAGCGATAAATAACTGAATTAAGAGAAGTCAGCAGAAGTCATAGTACCAACCTAACGGTTGAGAAGGACTGAACGAAAGGAGAGAACATGTTAGAGCTATTTACAAAGGGACGATGAAACAGAAACCGATTGGGTTTCAAGGGGAGCCTTGGACGGAATCCAGGAGATTCTTTTGAAATGTAGAGTTACCTTTGTACAAACTTGACGACATGGGACCAATATGGAAACTAATGATAATTTAATTCGAAGAATTATAAGCCCAGATAATCTAAACCTAGCTTTTGTGAAGGTGAAAAGGAATAAAGGGGCAGCAGGAGTCGATGCGAAAGATATAGAAGCGACCCGTCTTCACCTTAAAGAACAGGGACAAGAAATTATAAGGCTTATACAGGACGGAAAGTACAAGCCCCAACCAGTACGAAGAGTCGAAATCCCTAAACCAGATGGAGGGAAAAGAAAACTAGGAATTCCTACGGTAGCGGATCGAGTCATCCAACAAGCCATGGTCCAAGTCTTGACACCCATTTTTGATAGACTATTCAATCCGAACAGCTATGGTTTCAGACCGAACAAAAGTGCACATCAAGCTATTGAACAGGCAAGGACATACATCGAAGATGGATATCAATTCGTTGTGGACATTGACCTTGAGAAATTCTTTGATAAAGTTCACCATGATAAACTCATGTCCCTAATTTCAAAAACAATTGAGGATAAACCGACCTTAAAGCTAATCCGACGATACTTACAAGCGGGTATTATGGAGAATGGGCTAGTTACAGTAAATAGAGAAGGGACTCCACAAGGAGGTCCATTAAGCCCTCTTCTTAGTAACATTATGTTAAATGAGCTTGATAAAGAATTGGAGAAGCGTGGACATAAGTTTGTTCGCTATGCGGATGATTGCAACATATACGTCAAGAGCCATAAAGCGGGAGAACGAGTGAAACAAGGTATTATGGACTTTATTGAGAAGAAATTAAAACTGAAGGTGAATGAGGGGAAAAGTGCAGTGGAAAAGCCAGTGGCACGTATATTCTTAGGGATGAGTTTTTACTCTTCGAGCAACACCACCCGAGTATACGTGCCAAAGAAATCGAAAAAGAGACTCGAGGAAAAGCTTAAAAAGTTAACGAACCGCAACTGGGGAATAGCCATGGAATACCGAATTCTTAAAATCAATCAATTAATCCAAGGGTGGGGCAACTACTTCAAAATAGCTGACATCAAGAAATATGCTGGAAAGATAGACGGGCATATTAGGAGAAGGCTACGTGCCTGCCGTTGGAAAGAGTGGAAGAAAGTCAGGACCAAATTTAGGAACCTGACGAGATTGGGAATCAAGAAAGGTAAGGCGTGGCAATATGCAAACTCCCGTAAGGGATACTGGAGAAATTCCAAGAGTCCTGCCTTGGACCAAGCCATGAACAATAGATATTGGCTTCAACAAGGATTAAAACAATTAACAAACATTATTACATAAACTTTCGAACCGCCGTATACCGAACGGTACGTACGGTGGTGTGAGAGGTCGGGGGTTAATCACCCCCTCCTACTCGATTGTTATCGTATAACCATTAGTATGTAAGAATCACGAGTTGTTTACATAACTTTCAGTTTGCTTTTACAATATGCCAAATTTGTCATGAAATGTGTTGATCAATTGAATATTATCTAACACGGTGGGTTTCTCAGAGTTGTGTGGGCATTTTTGTTTAGCTCTCACCAAATTTTTTGAGCTGAGCTTGTTTTCAGGCTTTAGTAATGATCATTAGATGATTGATTTTCTCAGCAACTTCTCTTGTATTTGTGATTGGTAAGAAATGATAGCCATTATTAATGTGGTGGACTTCTGTTTTAGGGTGCTCTTTTATAAAGGCTGTCAGTTTGGTCTTACTAATTTCATCGAGGTTTAAATCAGCTATTAATAATTGCAAGGGAATATCACATTTACTTAAATAATAGGATGAATCCGTATGGATTTGTTGTATGAGACGATTTACGGCCTTTTCATCACTATGATGCCTATACTCATCCCCTGTTAGGATAAAATTGTTCTTCAAATAAGAAAATAGCACTTCACTTGTTTCGTACGTTAACCTGCTCATTTGTTGGCAATGTTCTTTTATCGCAGGGATAAAATCATCCTTATGGATGATGGGATGCTGAATGTCTTCGCTGGGCCTTTCATTTATTGGATAGTAACCGCCATCTAATAAGGTAAGACTTAATACCTCCTTTGGATATGTACCGTAATATTTTTGAATAATCCATGCACCAATAGAGTTCCCGATAAAATGGGCTTCACTTATTTCCAGTTGATTTAATACTTGATGAATGCCTTATAGATAATTAGTAAGAGACATATCAACTTCACCGTTGTGTCCAGGCAAATCAAATGAAATGATACGATGGCCACTTAACACACTGCCAAGAGAGGAGAAAATTTCCTTTCTTTCACCAAGAGGTGGAAGAGCGATTATCGCTTCCTTGCTTACGCTTGTGCCACCATAAATTGCGTATTGCATATTTACACCACCTGTTAACAATTTACTCTATTATAGGTATAATATTATAAAAATTCAATTTATTTACTTCAGACGATCGTTCAAATGGATGCGAAAGGAGAAAGAATGAGTAAAAAAATCATTCCTTTTTTATCGGTAATTGTTCTATTATTTTTGTCCATGGGTGTATATCAATTTTATCTTTCTCAGAAAAAGCTGGAGTTTAATGAGATCGTACTGATATCGGAGGAAAATCTACAGTCCATCATTATAGCAACTAGTGAAACAACAGAAACTGTATCTTTAAATAAGGACGATTATGATAAGCAACTAAAAGAAATTCGCTCACTTTTGGCAGATATTGAATTAAAAAGATATCATCGCACAGCATCTAAAGAACTGTATAGAATTGGTTTTGTAACGAAAACAGCTGGAAAAAGTGTTAGCGTATATGATGAAGCAATCGCCATTCACTACAAAAACAAAAAACCTACTTTTTATAGAGTCCTAAATAAAGAACCACTCACACAAATCATCGATATCCTATTATCAGAAAATAAATAAAAGAGTTTTAAAAACCCTCCAATATACCACCACCCTTCATTTCTTTTGCTATGATGTGAATCTATTCTTAGAAAAGGGAGTGAGTTGATGGTTCTGAAGGTAAAAGAATTGTCCGTTAGTTATGGAGAGAAAACGGTAGTTGATAAGATTAGTTTCTCCCTTCAAAAAGGAGAGGTACTCGGAATACTAGGAGAAAATGGCGCAGGAAAGACATCGTTGATAGAAGCTGTGCTAGGAATTAGGCCTGCTGTTTATAAGGAAGTCGCTATATTAGGACAATCTCCAATTCATAATAGAAAGCAAGTTTTTGAGAAAGTGGGTGTGCAATTTCAGGAATCGCATTTTCCAGATAAAATGACCGTTTCTGAAGCATGTCAGCAATGGAGTGTGTTATACAAGGCAACCGCGCCATATCAATTTTTATTGACCAAATTTGGCCTACAAGATAAGGAGAAATCATTAGTTAAATCATTGTCAGGCGGTGAAAAGCAAAGATTAGCGGTGTTATTAGCATTGTTACCCAACCCAGAATTAGTCTTTCTAGACGAATTGACTACAGGTTTAGATACGAAAGCAAGAAAAAAATTGTGGCAAACGCTAAGAAATTATAAGCGTGAGGGATTATCTATTATCCTTACCTCTCACTATATGGATGAAGTTGAAGCACTTTGCGACCGCATTATGATTTTAAAGGGCGGACATATCATATGCGAAGGAACGATAGCAGAAGTGATCAATTATTCAGGACAAGCTTCGTTGGAAGCTGCCTATTTAACTTTAACAGATGAAGAGGGGGAAGGATGATGACATTCTATACTTTAACAAAAATAGAAGCGAAACTCGTTTGGAGAGGTTTAGATATACTGATCTTCGGTATCATTTTTCCAATCATTGTTGCCTTATTATTTGGTTATATTATGAATAATGAACTGTTTACCCAAGGAAATACTATGTTCCTCCATTCTTATCCGGCAGTTGTAACTATTAGTATATTAGCTACAGGTGTAATGGGACTGCCCCTTACCATTGCTGATTACCGTCATCGCCATATTTTAAAAAGGTTTCAGGTGACCCCAGCTTCGCCTTTAACTTTGCTTTGTGCGCAGGCATTGGTTCAGTTTATTGCCTCTATGTTGTCTTTCCTAGGGGTGACTGCGGTATATCTTTTTGTTTTCAATTATGAAATGGCTGGTTCCTTTGGTTTGTTTCTTTGTAGTTATTTATTTGTTTTAATGGCTATGTATAGCATTGGCATACTCATCGGGAGTATTGTTCCAGATCAAAAAGCAGCGAATTTATGGGGGTCGTTAGCCTATTTCGGCATGCTTCTTTTTTCAGGTGCTACTATACCTTTTGAGATTTTTCCACAAATTTTACAGAATGTCTTTGCATTCCTTCCTTTATCACAAGGTATTCAGTTGCTTAAGGAAGTAAGTTTAGGCGGAGTTCTAAGCGACATGATTTTTCCAATAGTGACAATGATGGCTTGTGTATTCATTAGTGGATTCCTTTCGATTAAATATTTTAGATGGAAGTAGTGAGATATCTTGGTTTATTCAACTAAAGAAATCGCTGATAGTATGGGCGTTCATCCTAATACTGTGAGAGTTTACGAGGAATGGGGATATCTTTCCCCTGCTCCTCGTGCTGATAATGGATACAGACAATATGATGACATACATCTTTTTCAATTAAAAATAGCGAGGTTCGCTTTTCGGTGTGAAATCATTCAAGGCAGTATTCGTAAAAATGCAAGAGAGATTGTGCTCCTTAGTGGTCAGAAGCAATTTCTGAAAGCGTACGAGCAGGCTGAAAAGCATTTACTGCATTTAACCAAGGAATATGAAAGAGCGGTTGAAGCAGCTGAGATTGCAGAGAGTTGGTTATATTCACCTAAGGAAATACAAAGTGAAGGATTGTCCAGACAACAAGTAGCTGAAAAAATTCAACTTCATCCAGAGCTAATAAGAAATTGGGAAAGAAACGGATTAATTACTATTCCTCGTAATGAAAAGGGGTATCGTGTTTTTACAGAAAAGGAAATTAATATGCTAAAGGTGATTCGAGTATTAAGGATGGCTCATTATTCTTATGCATCTATTTTACGCCTAGTCCAACAAGCAAAAATGGCTCATCCAATTCATGTCAGAAAGGTATTGAACATATCAGAAAATCAGGAGGATATTGTATATGTTACTGATCGCTTATTAATGTCTTTAAAAGAAGCAATCGCAGATACAAAAAAGATTCTTACCATGTTAAGAGAAAAAAATGACGGAGATTAATCAATTTTTTCTACGTCTACGATATTTATTCTCCCAGGATAAGACTCTAAAATGCTTGTATACCAAATGCGAACTTGATCCCCTGAATCGAATGAGTGGTAATCAAGCAAAAATGTCGGTCCATTTGGTATATAGTCAGGTTGATAGGTCGTGTTAGATGATGCCTCTTCATTTATCTGGACAGTGGGCCGTTTTTCTTCGTCGATAAAGTAAATCATGCCTTTTTCTTTTATCAAAATGGCGTCGATAAAACCAGCACCATTGTATTTAGTAATTGAATTACTGATATCTCCAATTACCCACAAGCCATAAAGACAAATGGTAGTTAAAAGTATTCGTTTAACGAAGCTCATTTCATCACCTCCTACCTATGTATATATTATGAATTTTCTGTTAATAATAAATAAAAATACTTATTCCCATGAAGGGAGTTTTCATCAAATGATCAAGGTAAAGTTATTCGACCAAGAGCATGAAAAAGATTTAGAGGTTGCGATGAACCGTTTTTTAGAAAAGGTGGAAGAACAAAAGCTTGTTGATATTAAGTATAATATTGCTGCGATGCAAGAAGAGGATGAAGAGCAAATTTACTGTTTTTCGGCGATGGTCATTTATAGAGCGTAACTACTTTTACTTATCAAGTAGTTACGCTTTTACATAGAGCCGCATTACTGCCAGCTAAACGTCCAGTTACAAGGGCTGAGGTAATATTGTAGCCACCGGTATAGCCATGAATATCAAGAATTTCTCCGCAGAAATATAAACCAGCCATTTTTTTTGACGCCATTGTTTGTGGTTCAATTTCTTTAACAGAAACGCCGCCACCAGTTACAAAGGCCTTTTCTAATGGTAATGTCCCATCGATTTCAACACGGAAATCATGTAGACGGCTAACGAATAAACGTAGCAGTTCATTCGTGATACTCACTGCTTGTGCCGTCGGATCAATACCCACTTCTTCTAAATGGAAGAGAAGATATCTCTCTGGAACGATCCCTTTTAGCAAGTTTTTGATACTCTTTTTTGGCTCTGATTTTTTTAGTGATATGATCTCTTGGAAGGTTTTCTCGCCATTTTGCCCAGGTAAGGCATTGATGCGTACGTTTACCTTTTTTAGCTTCCATTTTTTCATGGCTTTGACAACGAATTGACTACATCTTAAAATCGCAGGACCACTCAGTCCGAAATGGGTGAATATCATATCCATTTGATGTGTAATCAACGGCTTGTCTTTAGGGTTCAATACACTTACTTCTACATCGCGTAAAGAGAGTCCTTGTAGCGCTTTGTTCTTAATAAATAATTCACTTGACGTTAACGGGACTTCTGTAGGGAATAAGTCTGTAATCGTATGTCCAGCTTTATCTGCCCAACCATAGCCATCTCCTGTAGATCCTGTATGAGGAACAGATTTGCCTCCCACTGCTAGCACAACTGCTTTTGCATGAAACTGTTCACCGGAATGTAATTGGACTGTATGGCTTTTCTCCGGTTGGAATTGAATATCAGCAGCAGGACTATTTGTTTTTATCGTTACTTTCAATTCGTCTAGTCGCATAAGTAGTGCATCGACAACGGATTGTGCTTTATTACTTACTGGGAACATTCTACCGTGGTCTTCTTCTTTCAAAGCAATGCCTAGGTCCTCGAAAAAACGGATGATATCTTCATTACTAAAAATAGAAAAGGCGCTATGTAGAAAGCGACCGTTACCAGGAATATGTTTAATGATTTCATCGATTGGGAGTCGATTAGTCACGTTACAACGACCACCACCTGAAATCGCCAGTTTTCTACCTAATTTATTGCCTTTATCAATAAGTAATACTTTTGCTTTATTCTCTGCAGCACCAATGGCAGCCATTAGTCCAGATGGTCCACCGCCAATGACAATGACATCATATTGTGTTTGTTTCATTTTCTTCACCAACTTTTTCCCTTTCAATGAAAATAGCATACCTTTGCTATTATAAAGCAAAAGATAAAACATCTAAACATCTTCTTAAAAAATCATCAAGAATGAAAAGGGTCTTCTGAGATAAAAATATGTCTATTATTGTCGTAACATATGGTAGAATGAGAAGTTGTATAGTTTAATTTTGCGAATGATAGAAAACACCACGCTTTTGGTAGCGCTTGGACAATAGAGGAAGGGATTATATGTCGTCTAAGCTTTTACGAGGAACATTTATTTTAACTCTTGGTACATTCATATCTAAGTTTCTTGGATTATTTTATGTGATTCCATTTTATCAAATCGTTGGAAACGAAGGAACAATCCTTTATAACTATTCTTATGTACCATACACAATCTTTATCAGTGTGGCGACTGCGGGTGTACCGCTTGCCGTCTCAAAGTTTATTTCAAAGTATAACGCATTAGAGGAGTATGCAGTTGGTAGGAAGCTATTCAAATCCGGTTTAATTATTATGCTTTGTAGCGGAATTGTCTGTTTCTTAATCATGTATATGGGAGCGCCTACTCTAGCAAAGATTTTTGTGGACCCAGAAGATGTAGCAATGCTACAAGATATTGTCTCCGTTATTCGAGCGGTCAGCTTTGCCTTAATCATTATTCCGTTTATGAGCTTAATTCGCGGATTCTTCCAAGGTCATCAATCCATGGGACCTTCAGCCGTATCTCAGGTCGTTGAACAAATTGTACGAATTGCCTTTCTACTTGCTGGGGCATTTGTCGTCCTTTATGTAATGGATGGCGATTTAGTTACAGCAGTCAGTGTAGCTACTTTTGCAGCCTTCATAGGTGGTATCGGTAGTTTAGCTGTTTTGTTTATTTATTGGTACAAAAGAAAGCCTTATTTAGATCAATTATTAGCTAAAGATAAAGGTACAATGGATATCTCTCTTACAGATATGTATAAAGAAATCATTCTTTATTCGATTCCGTTTGTCCTTGTCGCATTGGTTAATCCGTTATTCCAAATGATTGATTTATCAACATTTAATAAAGCGATGCAATCGATAGGATACTCTGGTAAAGAAGCAGGAGAAGCCCTTTCCGTATTGAACTATCAAACGCATAAATTAGTGATGATTCCTGTTACGTTAGCAACAGCATTTTCATTAACACTTGTGCCAACGATTACGAATTCCTTTATGAAAAATGATCGCTTGACGATGAATCGTCAGTTGAATCAAACGTTTCAAGTGATCTTGTTTTTAATTTTACCGGCAGTTGTTGGTCTTGCACTACTGGCAGAACCAGTATACACATTGTTCTATGAGCATAGTGAGTTAGGTACCGCTGTACTTCGAGCTTATGCCCCAGTGGCGATGTTATTTGCCCTTTATGCAGTGACAGCTGCTATTCTACAAGGGATCAATGAGCAGCGCTTTACCATTCTTAGTTTATTAGTAGGAATTTTAGTTAAGCTTGCATTAAATATACCCCTGATTAAGTGGTTAGAAACAGAGGGAGCAGTTCTAGCAACAGCACTTGGTTATGCTGTGGCGATCTTGATTAACTTAATTGTCATTAAAATATTCTCAGGCTATCAATTTAGATTAGTATTCAGACGCAGTTTATTAATTGTCATTCTTACGTTGGTTATGACGGTTATTACTTGGCTATTGTATCAAATGCTAATGATTTTCTTAGATCCAACATCCGGATGGCATGCAATAATGATTGTTTTTATTTGTGGAGGAGTAGGTGCAAGTGTATACTTCTATCTTGCAAATAGGATTCGTCTATTGCCCTTATTATTCGGAGACAGAATCGAGCGGATTTTAATTAAATTGAAGTTGAAGAAATAGTAATTTTTTTAGGCACCCGGCGTATGTATACTGGGTGCCATTGTGTTTGTTGATGTAGCCTTTTGACAAAAAGATAAGCGAATAGGGGTATAATTGTCGCAGACTTTGAGTAGGTCCAATCAATATATCCTTAGCTTTTTACGGCTTCAGTTAACAGATAGTAACTTCACTTGTAATGATTTTACCGCTTTGGTGGTTCATATGTTCAACCCCGCTTTCACAATTCTCTGGATTCTCCCATTTGATTATATATTTATTCCCTTTCTGTTCAATTGAAACGATAGTTACACTCCCAATTGTTCTTGTGTTTTTTTCAATAACGATGGACTTGGCTTGTTGTTCGGAAATTTTAGGTTCTGGTGCTGCTGAACAGCTACTTAAGAAGAGTAGTAATAGAAATAGCAGTAGACGAGATGTTTTTTTCATCAAGTTCATTCCCCTTTTTATGAGTAGACGGAATGATGAGATGGAAGTTTCATAGGAGTTGGGAAATACTGAAAATCTTTACTAAAAGGAAATGGCACCCGTAAGTACGGCAATAATCGTCATCACAATCGTGGTCCCAAACGCCCACTTAAATAGGAACTTCTGATGCTCACCAAAGTCTACACCAGATAGCCCGATGAGAATAAAGGTCGCAGGAACTAAAGGAGACAGAGGGAAGCCTGTTGTTGAATGACCGAGTAATGCTGCTCTACCTATTTCCACTGGGTCGATGCCAAAGTTGGCTGCTGTTTCACTTATAATTGGTAAAATGCCAAAGTAATAAGCATCAGGTGGGAAAACAAATACTAACGGTAAACTCGTTATCGCAACGAGGACAGGGAGGTAAGGGCCAAGGCCTTCAGGTATGACAGAAACAATGGAAACAGCCATCGCGTCCATCATTTGCGTTCCATTTAGGACACCTAAGAATATCCCTGCAGCAAAGATTAATGTACTGATTAATACAAAGTTATTTGCATGACTTAAAATTTGCTCTTGTTGCGCTTTTGGATCCCGGAAGTTGACAAAAAGTGCGATAGAAAAAGCAATGGCAAATAAAATTTGTAATGGCAATACGTCCATAATAAGCATGATCATTAATGCGATTGTCAAAAGTAAATTAAACCAGAATAATGTGGGGGACGTTTTTTTCTGTTCTATTGTACTCGATTGTTCTGTGAAACTCTCAGTGTATATTTGAATGACACCGATTCTTTCTCTTTCCTTTTTACCTAGAATATAAGCAGAGAAAAATGTCCAGACTAGTCCGGCGATCATCGCTGGGATGAGAGGGATAAATAAATCACTCATTTCCACATTTAAACTAGCAGCGGCTCTAACTAAAGGACCTCCCCAAGGTATCATATTCATTACCCCTGCAGCTAAGGCAACAACACATGACAAAATAAGGCGGTTCATGCCTAACTTCTTATAAAGAGGTAGCATCGCTGATATGGTAATCATGAAAGTTGATGAACCATCCCCGTCTAAACCAACAATCATTGTAATAAGAGCTGTAGCTATCACTATTTTTAATGGATCCCCTTTGACATACTTTAAAATACGTGAAATCATTGGGTCAAATAGCCCTACATCAATCATTAATCCAAAATATAGGATCGCAAAAACAATCATTATCGCTGTAGGGGTTACTTGGATAATCCCATCCATCATCAGTTGGCCCATTTCGTTGCTGAATCCTCCGATAATGGCAAAAGCAACTGCAACAAAGACAAAAGCAACAACAGGTGAAAGTTTTTTAGTCAGAACTAGAAGAAGAAAAGATATCATCATGCAGAAGCCTAATAGAGATAGCACGTTTACATTCACTCCTTTTTTATTTATAAGTTGATGTGTTTTACTTCTATATAATCCCTTTTTCTCTTAATTTTGCGATTTGTTCTTTTGTGAGCGATAATTCTGACATTAAAACATCTTCTGTATGCGACCCTAAGTTTGGACCGGCCCACTTAATCTCACCAGGTGTTTTACTCATTTTCGGTACGATTCCTGGCATTTTCAAAGTTCCGATTCCATCAATAGGTACTTCTTGTATCATATTTCTGTTTTGATAATGTGGATCATTTACAATATCTTCAATTGAATAAATCGACCCAGCTGGTACACCAGCCTCATCTAAGAGCTCTTTGACTACAAGTAGTGGGTGCTGACTCGTCCAAGCTTCAATCAGCTGATCTAAATACTTTGCATGTTTAGAGCGACCGATATTATTTTCAAAGCGAGAATCTTTTGAAAGCTCTTCTCTGCCAATGGTTTTCATTAACCTTTTGAAAATCGTATCCCCATTCGCACCAATGACGATATATTTGCCATCCGAACAAAGGTATGTATTGGAAGGAGTAATACCTGGTAGTGTGCTACCCATACGCTCTCTGATTACCCCATTTCTCCCGTATTCAGGTAGGATGCTTTCCATTAAACTAAACACTGATTCATAAAGGGCTACATCAATGACTTGTCCTTCTTTTGAATGAGTTACGTCACGGTGATAAACCGCCATTAGTGCACCAATTACTGCATATAGAGCAGATAGGGAATCACCTATACTTATGCCTACCCTCACTGGAGGGAGGTCGGGATAGCCCGTTATAAAGCGAAGTCCACCCATTGCTTCTCCAATTGATCCAAACCCAGGTTTATCTTTGTAGGGTCCATCTTGTCCATAACCAGACACTCGTACCATAACCAATCGTGGATTAATTTTTTTTAATTCCTCATATCCAATACCCCATTTCTCTAGGGTACCTGGACGAAAGTTCTCAATTAGAATATCAATTTCTTTTACTAATGCGCGGAGAACTTTTTGACCTTCCTCTTTTTTTAAATCCAGTGTAATTGATTTCTTATTCCTAGATTGCACATACCACCAAAGGCTAGTCTCATCTTCTATTACTCTCCAAGTTCTAAGAGGGTCTCCTTTTGTAGGAGGTTCAATTTTAATGACATCTGCACCGAATTCAGCTAATAATTTCGATGCGAAGGGTCCAGCGATTAACTGTCCCAGTTCAAGAACTTTTAAACCAGATAACGCTTTATTGGACATTTTTTTCACCTCTATGATTAATAAATAAATTTACTTATAGATTGCTTGTAAAGAGAGTAAATCTTGTTCAATATGATTGTACATTTCATTGGCTGCTTTTAAGCTATCTCGTTCTTTAAGTGCGGCTAGAATTTGAGCGTGTTCCTCGATACAACTCTCGTCTCGTATGCCGATTTTAATCCCACTATTTCTGAAATAGGTTACTTTATCACGAATGGTATTAGTTAATGAAACTAAATGATCATTTCCAGATGAGCTTAAGATGATTTCATGAAACTGTATACTAAGTCTTACGACATCCTCTTTCGCCTGAGATAACCATGCTTGTTTCGTTTGATCAATAATGCTTTCTAAAAGTTATAAGTCGGAATTTTCAATATTTTTAGCAGATAATTTTGCTGCGAACGACTCCAATTGCTGTCTAATTTGATAAATTTGTATCATATCCGTAAGGGAAGGGCTAAATACTTTAAGGGTGTTTCCGTTTTGTACAACTAATTCTTCTTGGATGAGCATTTTTAATGCTTCACGTACTGGCCCTCGGCTAACGTTAAATTCTTCAGCGATTTTTACTTCTATTAATCTTTCCCCTCCAGGATAATATCCGTCTAATAATCTCTTTTTTAAATGCTGATACACTTGTACAGTTAATGTTTCTCTCATAATGGAAATCAAGTAAACCACTCCTTTCAACAAAAAAATGTAAGCGTATTCAATATGTACTTATCATAAGAATATAAATGTATACTGTCAACAGTAAATTTTCAGTATATTTAATATTTTCTAACTAAAGCATTCTTCCTACTTTTTATTGATAATGTGAATGAAAAACAAAATGAATTGTAATTACTAAAAAGGGAGAGAAGTGTATCCTTCGCGTATTTCGTTGAAAGAAGTGAATAAAATGGAATCATTTGGATTATTAGGAATTATTCTCGTTATTGCCTTAGGGGTCTTTTCTCAGTGGTTATCATGGAAAATTCAATGGCCTTCAATTGTGATTATGTCGATTGCTGGATTAGTAATCGGTCCAGCGCTCGGACTATTGAACCCAGAACAAGATCTAGGAAGTCTTTATAGCCCTATTATTTCTTTAGCTGTAGCTGTCATATTATTTGAAGGTAGTACAACGCTTGATATTCGTGAAGTTCGTAGTATTTCCAAATCTGTTTTTCGGGTAGTTACTGTTGGGGCTTTTCTTGCTTGGATACTTGGATCTTTGGCAGCTCACTATATCGCAGGCTTGAGTTTAGAGGTGGCTTTTATCATCGGTGGATTATTTATCGTTACAGGGCCAACTGTTATAATCCCTTTATTAAGGCAGTCCAAACTTAAACCACGAGTGAGTGCTTTATTAAAATGGGAAGGTATTATTGTCGACCCAGCAGGACCACTTCTAGCCTTATTTGCTTATGAGGTTATTAAAGTATTAGTAAGTGATACATTAGGCATGATGGAACTCGGAAAATTCTTGTTAGCTTCATTATTAGCGATAGTGATCGGTTACATATTTGCAAAGGTTTTGAGCTGGATGGCTAACAAAGGGTTGTTTCCAGAATACTTGAAATCCCCTATTACTTTATCTCTTGTGTTCATTTGTTTTGGCATAAGTGAAGTGATTATGCATGAAACAGGCATGCTTGCTGTGACAGTGATGGGACTTGTGCTAGCTAGAGAGAAGAAAAGAGTATCTGCCCTTGGGAATATTAGTCACTTCATTGAAAATGTCTCTGTAATCTTAACATCTACAATATTTATTCTATTAACAGCTTCTTTAACAAGAGAGACGATTGCAGAAGTGTTTAGTATCCAAATTATTGGCTTTGTAATCGTGATGTTATTTGTTGTTCGTCCACTATCGATTTGGATATCAACAATAGGGTCAGAGCTAACCAACCGAGAGAAAACTTTAATTGGATGGATTGCCCCAAGAGGAATTGTGGCATTAACGGTCTCTGGTTATTTCGCAACTATATTAATGGATGATGGTTATCGAGAAGCAGGATTACTTACAACATTAACTTTTGCTCTCGTTTTTATTACGGTTTGTGCTCATGGTTTTACGTTAGCACCGCTGGCAAAAAAATTAAAATTAGCATCTGAATCAGAGCCAGGTGTACTGATTGTTGGAGCAAGTAGTTTTTCAATTGCTTTAGCATACAAGTTAAAAGAGTTGGGTAATCCTGTACTGATTAGTGACACATCAAGTGGCAAGTTAAAGCTTATCCGAAAAAAGGGGATTGAAACTTACTCGGGACAAATTCTAGATGAGCATAGTCAATTCGAAATCGACTTAACTCCTTACGAATTCATCCTGGTATTGTCTGATGACCCTAATTATAATGCCCTGGTTACACAGTCATTTCTTCCGGAGTTTGGCTATAATAAAACGTTTACCATTGCGACTGAGCGGATGGATGAGGAAAAGGATGGAGGGTTTCCCACAACTGTGAAAGCTCATATGCTTTTTGACGAAGAGCATGTGTTCACAGAGTTAAATAAGAAGATAAATACAACTTATTCGATAGAAAGTAAGCAAGCTAACGACAATTATGAAAAAATAGAGGAAGCACAAGTGGGCGGTTATCCTTTATGTGTTCGTAAAAAGGATGGATCGATTGCTTTTAAGACCTTAAAGGATTCACCTTCTGTTGATAAAGAAGACATTATCATTTATTTGGAGGAAGTAAAATAAGCATAAGATTGCATGATGAAACCATGCAGTCTTGTTTCATTTTCTATTGTTTTAATCACTTATTGAAGGACTTACATAGAATATTTAATAAAACTGAATGAAGAGGTGAGGAAAATGTTAGTTAACAGGAAAAAACACATGTCACATCACTATGGGCAACAGAAATTAGGTTCCCTTTGTCATTTAAATGAAAACAGACAAAAGCATGGAGATAACAAAGAAATAGAGAAAGGTCCTCTAACAAATAGTAAGAGTGTATGAGCCAGGATGTATGTGTAAGTTACATTATGTTAGGTAGATGATATACTAGGAGTAACTGACATAAAGAGGATATGTAGAAAGAGGAAAAACTTCCTCTTGGTCTTTCCTCCTTCCTTAATAAGGGCGAGGAGAGGGTGGCGGATGACTAATACCAATGCGTCGTTCCACTCTTTCTAATCTTCTTTCTAAACGATCGAATTGTTGCTCTAAGCGTTGTACTTGATTTTCTAAACGCTCTATTCTACGGTTGGTGTTGCTCGGCGGGAAGCCTGGAATAGGGAAAAACGTTGGTTGTTGACGATAGTAATACATGTTTCTTGCACTCCTTTATCGATAAACTATGATGTTAGTCTATGTTGATAAGAGCAATATGTGCGTAGGAACGATGATATAAAAGGAGTAAGTAAGATGAGAATAGATAAAATGTTAGCAAACTTAGGTTATGGAAGTAGAAAAGAAGTAAAGCAATTATTAAAGCAAGGAGCAGTAAAGGTAAATGGGGCGCAGATTAAAGATGCTAAACAACATATTGATCCAAAACAGGACGAAGTGGGTATTCATGGGGAGATAATTGAGTATAAAGAATACATATATTTAATGATGAATAAGCCTAACGGGGTAATTTCTGCCACAGAAGATACGATGCATCAAACTGTCATTGATCTATTAGAGCTGGAAGATATCGTTTATTCTCCATTTCCTGTAGGTAGACTGGATAAGGATACAGAGGGACTATTACTAATAACGAATGATGGGAAGCTTAGTCATCAGTTATTGTCACCAAAAAAACATGTGCCAAAAACATATTATGCCATTATTAATGATAGAGTAACAGAGGCTGATATTCATTCCTTTGCTAAAGGTGTGAAGCTTGATGATGGTTATGAAACGAAGCCAGCAAAACTAGAAATATTAAAAAGTGAGACAAACTCTGAAATTTATTTAACGATTACAGAAGGGAAGTTTCATCAAGTCAAACGCATGTTTGAGGCAGTAAATAAAAAGGTGATTTATTTAAAAAGGCTTACAATGGGTCCGCTTCAACTTGATGATTCTCTTGCGTTAGGAGAATATCGAGAATTAACGGATGAAGAATTAGAAGAATTATTATCTTATGATCCAAGTAATGAAATGTAAGTACTAAAATATACTTTGTAACAAAAAAAGAAGCCTGAATAAGAGCTTCTTTTTTTCGCTTGTCATTTTCTTATGATGACATCTTCACTTTCTTTTGTGTAATAGTCCATTTTCCTCGGCTTGGACTTTTCACCAAGTCATTATAAGCTAAAACATTTAAATCTCGCTGTATCGTACGAGGAGTGATACCGAATTCCTCTACAAGCTCCTGAGTTGTTACAGTTCCGTTTTTCCGAATAAACATATAAACGGATTTGATACGGTTTAACATCCGGTTAGTCGAAGGTTTCAAAAAACCACTCCCTATCCAATTTATAAACCCATGGCAAGTGCCTGCAACCGACAGTTTCAGTTAAGAAACATGTCCTTTCAGTTATATGTAGTCTTCTTTTTCCCGAGACAACTCCTTTTTTGGTTTAACAGAAGAAATAATCAAGATGTCATACTAATTATTAATATTGTAAACCTATTTTCAGATAATTTCTAGTCACTTGCATGATTTTACATTATTTTTCTCTTTTTCCTCCTAAATATACAAAAGCATCCTCCATTCTTTTTAACATCATATATATGGCTAAAGGAGCCTGTTTTATGTTCTAAATATTCAAAAAAATAAAAGAAAAAACTTTTTTATTGGTTTAAAGAATGAAATGTTAGGGAAGTTATTATAGATTGAAATTATCTAGTTGGAGGAAACTCATGATTACATTTGCTGGTGTGTCTAAGGCTTTTGGAGAAAAAGAAGTCGTCACTTCTTTGGATTTCTCCATAGAAAAAGGCGAACTATTTGTATTAATAGGTCCAAGCGGCTGTGGTAAAACAACAACACTAAAGATGATTAACCGCTTAGAAGAAACAAGTGGTGGATCAATTACAATAAATGAAAGGAATATTAGTGATTATGCTCTTCATGATTTACGTTATGACATCGGCTATGTGTTGCAACAGATAGCTCTCTTTCCGCATATGACAGTAGAAGAGAATATAGCCATTGTACCAGAATTAAAAAAATGGAAAAAAAGCAAAATTCATCAACGTGTGACAGAATTATTAGACTTAGTGGGACTGGATGCAGGTACGTATCGGAACCGAAAGCCAGCTGAGCTATCTGGTGGTCAGCAACAAAGAGTAGGTGTCGCCCGTGCTTTAGCTGCCAATCCTGAAGTGATATTAATGGACGAACCATTTAGTGCGCTTGATCCGATTACGAGAGTGAAGCTACAAGATGATTTATTGTTAATGAAGAGAAATATAAATAAAACAATTGTCTTTGTGACACATGATATGAAAGAAGCGCTAAAGCTAGGTGATCGCATTGCTATTATGAATGAAGGAAAAATGGTCCAAATTGGTACACCAGAAGAGCTGAGGTATCAACCTGAAAGTCAATTTGTTGAAGAGTTCATCACTTCAACTGACCAAACAGTTGATCGATTTGCCATTAATCATGTGATGATTCCTTTTGATACGAGCGATGTATCAATCACTGAAACAGTAACGTCAAACATAAGTAAAGAGCAAGTGCTAGATCAACTGGTCACACATGAAAAAATAGCAGTGGAAGAAAATGGTGTTATCGTTGGGATGATTACAAGGGAGAGTGTCATTCAGTTTTTAGCCACTCAAGCGAAAGATGTGGGTGGAGAGTATGAATGAACTTATTAACGTTTTATCAGAGAGACAAGACCAATTGCTCAGTGCATTAATTGAGCATATGCAAATTTCGTTTATTAGTTTATTATTTGCCGTGATTATTGCAATCCCATTAGGGGTTATCTTAACGAGGAATGAAAAGGTAGCAGAACCCATTCTTGGCATTGCGGCAGTTATTCAAACAATCCCTTCTTTAGCCTTACTTGGCTTATTAATTCCCTTATTAGGTATTGGTAAGATCCCAGCTATTATTGCTTTAGTTGCCTATGCTCTTTTACCAATCTTACGAAATACATATACAGGAATTAAAGAAGTTGATCCAGCCTTAAAAGAGGCGGCCAGTGCGATGGGAATGAAATCTGCACAACGGTTGATGAAAGTCGAACTCCCTCTAGCGATACCTGTCATTATGGCTGGAATCCGTACAGGTATGGTTCTAATTATAGGAACGGCAACTCTAGCAGCACTTATAGGTGCAGGAGGCCTAGGAGATATTATTTTACTAGGGATTGACCGCAATGATTCTACACTAATTGTGATTGGCGCTATTCCAGCGGCCCTTTTAGCTATTTTATTTGATTTTATTTTAAGAAGGTTCCAGAAATTATCATTTAAGAAAGCGATGGTCGGTGTCAGTATTGGAGCTATAATTGCCTTGTTTGTAACGGTGTCTCCTTATATCTTTCAACAAGAGAAAGACTTGAAGATTGCCGGAAAACTTGGATCAGAACCTGAGATTCTTATCAATATGTATAAATTATTGATTGAAGAAGAAACAGACTTAACGGTTGAGCTCCAGCCAGGACTGGGTAAGACTTCTTTTGTATTTAAAGCTTTAACTTCCGGTAGTATTGATATTTATCCTGAATTCACTGGTACAGTGATTGCTGAGTTTTTAAAGGAAGAAGCAGTAAGCACAGACCAAACAGCCGTCTATGAACAAGCGAAAGAAGGAATTCAAGAGGAATTCGATTTAGTTCTATTAGAACCAATGGAATATAATAATACCTATGCATTAGCTGTGCTTAATGAATTTGCCGAAGAACATGAACTTCATACAATATCCGACTTAAAAGCAATTGAAAGCATGATGAAACCAGGATTTACACTCGAATTCTCTGATCGAGAAGATGGTTACATCGGTATTCAGGAGTTGTATGGCTTAAGTTTTTCTGAAGTGGTGACAATGGAGCCTAAATTAAGGTATACCGCTTTGGAAAATGGTGAAATCAATCTTGTTGATGCCTACTCAACTGATTCTGAGTTAGAAGAGTATGGACTAACTGTTCTAGAAGATGATCAATCACTATTTCCTCCTTATCAAGGTGCACCGTTATTGAGACAAGAAACAATTGAGAAATATCCGGAAATTGTTGATCCTCTCAACCAGTTGGCAGGGAAGATAACAGACGATGAGATGCGAAAAATGAACTATGCAGTGAATGTTGATGGGAAAAGTGCCAAAGAAGTAGCAGAAGAATATTTAAAAGAGAAAGGTCTTATCCAGTAGCGAACAAGAAAGATAAGAAAGTCCGAACAATGTGATGTATTGTTCGGACTTTTAACGTTTATTAAAGAAATAATCAATAATGAATATAAGAACACCGTACTTATCGTTATATTTTTAAGGGTAGTGTTATAATAACCATGAAAGCACTTACTTTATTAATCCTTTTAAAAGAGAAGGATGTTGATTACATATAGCAGGAGGTTTTTACATTGGGTGATATTAATTGGCAAGAAGAAGTTATGAAAAGAAAGGACGACTTAATTAAAGATACACAAAAGTTATTGCAAATTAAAAGTGTGCTAGATGAGGAAAATGCCACATCTGATGCACCGCTCGGTAAAGAGGTAAAAGAAGCGTTAACCTATCTATTGAATTTAGGTGAATCCGATGGATTTATAGCAAAAAATGTTGAGAATCTTGCTGGTCACCTAGAGTTTGGACAAGGTGAAGAGTTACTCGGTATTCTTTGTCATGTCGATGTTGTTCCTGAGGGAGATGGCTGGTCCAGTGATCCTTATGGTGCCGAAATAAGAGATGGTAAAATCTTTGCTCGTGGAGCGATTGATGATAAAGGACCAACAATGGCTGCGTATTATGCAATGAAAATTGTCAAAGAGTTAGGCCTGGATATGAACAAGCGAGTAAGGATGATTATTGGTACGGATGAAGAGAGTGATTGGCGTTGTGTGGATCGATACTTTGAAGTAGAAGAAATGCCAACTTTAGGTTTTGCCCCAGATGCGGATTTTCCTATTATTTATGCAGAAAAGGGCATTGCTGACTTTGACCTTGTGCAAAAAGAAATTATTCGCGGTGTCGCTTCCTCACAAGTAAAAGTGCTCTCACTCCAGTCAGGTAAAAGATACAATATGGTTCCTGACTTTGCTAAAGCATCACTTATGGTTCAATATGAGCCAACTGAAGTTGTACAAATGTATGTTGACTTTTTAAAGGAAAAAGAACTTCAAGGTAAATATTATATGGACAATGGTGAACTTATTCTTGAGCTTGAAGGTGTATCTGCACATGGGATGGAGCCGAATTTGGGTAAAAACGCCGGACTATTATTAGCAGATTTTCTCTCAAGTTTAAAGCTAGATCAACAAGCAGACCAATTTATCGGTTTCATAGCGAAGCATTTTGCTAATGATTCTAGAGGTAATCAGTTAGGTATTGCCTTCTCGGACGATATCACGGGAGACTTGACAATCAATGTAGGTAAAATCTATTACAAACAACAAACTGGAGGT
The DNA here is from genome assembly GCF_038007345.1 of Cytobacillus sp. FSL M8-0252. Classification (NCBI taxonomy): domain Bacteria; kingdom Bacillati; phylum Bacillota; class Bacilli; order Caryophanales; family Bacillaceae; genus Cytobacillus; species Cytobacillus sp. FSL M8-0252. Next base: position 3,661,819 of record NZ_JBBOWZ010000001.1, on the reverse strand, counting down.
AGATTGGGTTTAAATATGAGATATCCAGTTACTACTGATATTGAATCTACATTGAAGAAAATTGAACAAAAAGCTCAAACATTGGGGATGCTATTTGAAAACCTAGATGATTCAAGACCACATCACGTAGATGGTGACTCTTTCCTCATTCAAACATTAAAAAAAGTGTATACAGAACAGACTGGGGAAGAAGCTGAATTACTTTCGATAGGTGGAGGAACCTATGCGCGTTCATTAAAAGCTGGAGTAGCTTTTGGTGCGTTATTCCCTGGGAGAGAAGATGTAGCCCATCAGAAAGATGAATATATGTATATTGAAGATTTATTGAAAGCAACAGCCATCTATGCAGAAGCAATATACGAATTAACAAAATAATCTATTGATAAATGCTGTTTTCCTTGATAAGATAGCGTTGAAGTTTAGCACTTTAAAGGAAAAATGAAATCGTTGAAGGAGATGCTCTATCATGAATTATGTCATTTTTAATGGCAATATCATTGAAAGATCGGAAGCAAATGTTGATATTGAAGACCGTGGTTACCAATTTGGTGACGGAGTGTATGAAGTCATTCGCGTCTATAATAGCAAAATGTTTACAGCGACAGAACATTTGGAGCGAATTATTTTAAGCGCAAAAAAAATTGGCATGGAGTTAACTTATACTGTTAAAGAAATGAAAGAGCTGTTAACACAATTAATAACAAAAAATTCATTAGAGCATGGAACGATTTATATGCAATTCTCAAGAGGAGTAGCTCCACGTAATCATCCATACCCCTCTTCTGATGTAGCTCATTCATTTGTGGCTTATACGAAGGAAGTAGCGCGTCCGCTTGCGAATTTAGAAAATGGTGTCAAAGCCATATTAAAAGAAGATATTCGCTGGTTACTTTGCGATATTAAAAGCTTAAATTTACTTGGTAATGTCATGGCTAAACAAGAGGCTGTGTCAAAAGGATGTTATGAAGCGATTCAACATCGTGGCGAAGTTGTAACAGAAGGTAGCTCATCTAACATTTCTATTATTAAAGATGGAACACTTTACACACATCCTGCTTCCAATCTGATTTTAAATGGCATCACTCGTCGTAAAATGATTGAGGTTTGTGAAAAGGATGGTATTCCGGTAGTGGAAGAGCCGTTCTCGTTAAATGATTTAAATACAGCGGATGAAGTATTTTTATCTAGCACAACTTCAGAAATTACACCTATCATTCAAATAAACGAAAAACAAGTAGGTGAAGGTGTACCTGGCGTGTTAACAAAGAGAATTCAAGGATTATTTGATGCAGCGATTGAAAGCGAATGCGGAAGCTTAACAACGACAGTGTAAGGGATATCAATATAAAGGGAAGTAGAATTCTTTCTAACCATAAGTAATATCAAAAACTGCACCCCACTTGTTAGACGGTATCTACAAGTGGAGGTGCTTTTTTATTGCTAGCAGGGCCTTTTCATGAATAAAGTCAGCTAATACCTTTCTTGATTGCACACAAATCATTAATCGTCTTCATGAATATGAAGAATGGGCGTGGGGCTGTTTCTTTAGCTGCATAGAGATGCTCAAGGAATTTTTCACTTTCAAGGACATTATTGTAAAGTTACTAACTTTAATATCTCTAAATATCCAGCACTTTTCAAAAAAACGCACCAAATTTTTCATGGTTTTCGAGTGTAGACTTTTTGTTCTTTCAGAGGACTAGTATATAATTATGACATGAAATAAACAGTAGAATTGAATGAAAAGAGGATGTTTTATGAAAAGAAGTCATGCTTGGATGATTGTACGAGCTGGCGTGCTTATACTCACTTTGGTGTTGGTCGGCTGGTTCGTCATAAAAACATTCACCCTTACCTATCCTTTCTGGTTGGCTGCCTTATTTGCCTGGTTTTTACAGCCCCTTGTTCGGTTATTACAAAGTAAATTACGCTTTTCTTCAGGATGGGCAAGCTTCGTTGGCTTGTTAGGCGGTGTTCTTGTTATATGCGGTATGATTACTGGCCTACTGTTCTTACTAATTGCCAATTTTAAAACCTTTTTCTTGCAAATCCCTAACTGGATAGAGGGCGCTTCTATTAATGTGCAACACTTTTTTAATACGGTTATTTTACCTTTTTGGCAAGATGCGTCAGGGTTATTTAACTCAATTGGTTCGGGTAATAATCAGGCCATGAAGCAAGGAATAATGGAACTTGGTTCACAGGTTGGTTCTATTTTAGGAGATATTGGTCAAGGGGTTGTTGATTGGTTATCTCAGTTGCTACTCAGCTTGCCTACTTTTTTTGTTGCCTTTATTTTTTTCTTATTAAGCATTTACTTTATGGGAAAAGATTGGGGACAATATAGAAGTTTTTTCAGGAGAATCCTCCCTTTTCGTGTGAGAGTGAAGGCAAAAGAGTTTAACTTTGCCATAAGAAACCGACTGTTTGGTTTTATACGAGCGCAGTTTATTCTAATGATCGCAACAGGAATTATTGTCTTCATTGGTCTAGCTATTTTGCGAGTAGAAAATATATTTACACTAGCGGTTATTATAGGTATCGCAGAACTTCTACCTTATTTAGGCACAGGGACAATCCTCATTCCTTGGAGTGTTTATCTTCTCATTACAGGAGATGTCAGACTTGGGGTTGGCATTGCCATTGTTTATGGTGTGACATTAGTCGTAAGACAATTGTTAGAGCCCAAAGTTTTATCGAGCAGCATGGATTTAAATCCGGTTGCTGTGTTAATCTCTCTTTTTGTTGGTCTCCAATTATTCGGAGCATTTGGCTTATTTATTGGTCCAGTCACACTTGTATTGCTTATCATTCTTCACGATATAAAGATTACACATAGTATTTATTACTTTATAAGAGATGGGTTTCAGAATGAAAAAGCTGGTTAGTTTGGTGAAATAGAAAAAACGAACAATTTGTTCGTTTTTTCATTTACAGTGGCTTTATGTACCAACGATCCATAGCTGAATGTTCTGACCCTTTTAGTGGCTCATGAAGTAATTCAAACCCATATGATTGGTATAGGCGATCCGCAATTGTTAGTGTATTGTGTGTTTCTAAATAACAATATTGATAATGTTGTTTTGCGAATGTCAGCGCAGTATCCATTAACTTTTTGGATAAGCCCAGTCCTTTAGCTTTAGGTGATACATATAGTTTTTGTAATTCACATATTCCTTCGTCTAAGTCAAAAGGAGCAATGCCGATACCTCCAATGATTTCTTTTTCCATTTCAACAATCCAATAGGCTGAGCCTAGGGTTTCTTCATAGTATTGATGGAGCGAATCTAATTGAGGATCGTAATAAGCCGTTCCTGGAATAGCTAAATTGGCTGACTCTAATGCTTCTTTTATAATTGCTGCAATCTTTAAGTTATCTTTCTGCTTAATTTTTCGAATATTGGTCATAGGAACCTTCCTTAATTAAACGGATAATTATATTGATTGTTTGCATGTGGATTCCCTCAGGACAGATGGTTCTGATGAGGACATCCTCAATGGTGCACATACCCATATCAATAGGTTGATATTCGCGATTTAAGATATCACCATAATGCTGTTCAATAACTGTCGGTTGGTCACGAAGTAATCTGATAAGATCTTCATAAGAAGGGGTGCATTCATTGAAATCAGTTGGTGTTGTACCGAAACCAAAGAATGAATGATAGGCTGATAAGTCTATGCTAACCTCTCTTGTTAACGATTGTATCCATAAAAACTGATCAAGGTAAATATGCCCCATATGCCATCTGATGTTATTGCGGAAACCGGCAGGAATGATTTCTGCTTGCTATGCAGATACATTCTTGAGGATTAATAGCACTTCCTCACGATACGTGTGTAATTGATTCATAAGAACAGTATGACGTCTTATCAACGGAATCACCTCGTAATATTTTTAAACCATCTTGTACATTAAAACATCGTCAACATACACATCATGACTAAGTTTAATATCTTTTATTTTTCGTCCTTCTTCCACAAAGCCCATTTTTTCATAAAGATGGATAGCAGGGTAATTAGTAGAAAACACTCCTAAAGATAATTTTTCAATGACAGGATGTTCTTCAGCCCATTTAATCAGTGTTTGCAATAATTGCATACCAATGCCTTTTTTACGATAGCTTGAGTCAACATATATACTAAAACTACCATGATGAGCTAGTCGGGCTATGGATGATGAGCGAAATATAATACATCCAACGACTCTTTGATCAGACTTAGCGACAAAGACAACCGAGTGTTTTTTGCTATTTGTGATGATTGCAGATAATCTTTTTCTTTCTTCATCTATATTTGCTAAAAATTCTTCGTTTGTAGTAATGAAAAATCGATTTTCTTCAACGATCCCTTTCTGCAAAGTAAGAATATCATCTACATCAGCTAACAACGCTTGGTGTACTTTCAACAGCAACCACACTCCTTACTTTTTCTACAATCAATAAAAGTATACGAAATATTCATACAAGTAGTAAAGTGAAAATGTACCATGAGGATTGCCACATAAGTATTTTGGCAATATGTTATACTAATATATATGTCAGGAAATTCCCTTTTAAAGGGATTTATTTACGTTCTATAGAACATGGGCATCTAGTGTGAATAGATGCTCTTTATTGTTTTTATTTTAAGGTTTTAAGTGAGGTTTTATAAATGAGTGGAAATACAGATAAAGGAAATGCATCCCTTCTTCAACAAGCTCTAAAGGTGAACAAAAAACCTTTTCCATGGGTAAAGGCTTTTCTAGCTGGATTAGCTGCAGGTCTTCCAGTTATTATTGGTATCCTTTTTGGAGAGCTAGAGTATGGTTTATTAACAGGTATGGGTGGGTTTACCTATCTTTATGTATTTAATATCCCTTATGCCCAAAGAGCAAAAAAACTATTTTTCGTTGCCATAGGAATTACTTTATCATCCTTCTTAGGGACAATTGCTGCACCGTTTCCACTTGCTGTTGCAATCATTATGGGTATAATTGCTGCAATGGCCACGTTTGTCTTTGGAGCGTTACGCTTTACCGGGCCAAGTGCGATCTTTTTTGTATTAGTGTTCGCAATGACTTCTGGAATGCCTACAGAGCCTGAGCTAGCGTTTCAGCGTGCTGGGTTTGTGTTTTTAGGTGGTGCACTGTCATGGTTGATTGCGATGGCAGGCTGGTTTGTGAATCCTTTTGGACCTGAAACAGATGTCGTTAAAAGGGCTTATAATGAATTAACCATTTTGATAAAAAGCATTGGTACAGAGCAGTTTGATGAACAGAGATATAAAGTCATGTCCTCCTTAAATGATGTCGAGGATATCTTAATTGCTGGCTACCTACCTCTTAGAAGGAAGAAGAGATATGATCGTTTATATGTGTTAAATGATCATTTGAATCGCATTTTTCTAGAGGTGATTAAAAACTTTTTAAATGAAAGAACAGCGCCACCACAAAAATTAATAGAACAGCTTCAAGTTTTATCGAATTCAGTTGATAAAAATAGATTGGATATAATTGAAATCGAAGAAGATGAAGTAAGAGGCTGGCACGCCAAGTATAAGCAATTATATGCAATTATTAAACGCCTCGATTGGGATACAGAAGATATATCTTCGCATGTGAAAGAAGAAATAGAGCTTTCTAAGCCCACTGTTAGAAAAGCTTTACTTCATTCATTTGATAAGAACTCGATTGTATTACTGTCTGCTTTGAGAATTGGAATTATGACAATCATTGCAGGGATTATCGCTTACCAATTTCATTTTGAACGTTCATTTTGGGTACCTCTTTCTTGTGTAGCTGTCATGTCTGGAGCAACAGTCGTTGCCACTTATCATCGTGCAATTCAACGTGGAATTGGAACAATAGTGGGAATCTTAATCGCTAGCTTTATACTTAGTTTTCACCCTACTGGACTTGTCATTGCCTTATTAATCTTTTTACTTACCTTTATTACAGAATTATTTATTGTGAAAAACTATGGATTAGCGGCAATCTTTTTTACACCTAATGCGCTGTTGATGGCAGAAACAGTAACGCCAGGTGATTTTGCTTTTACTTATTTCGCACAAGCAAGAATAATTGATGTTTTTATAGGCAGTATCATTGGTTTATTAGGTGTTTTAATTATTGGGAGAAGCTCAGCCTCTAGTAGGCTACCCCACCTCATTTCAAAAACAATTCGTAGCCAAGCTCAGCTCATGTTTACAATGTTTTCAACCCATACAAAAGATGGTCATGAATCAGAAAGAGAACTATCTAAATTGAAAACAAATATTCAAGGCTTAAAGACTGTATATAATACAGCAGCTGGTGAGATCCCGATCGATCGCAGCGCATTAACCTATTATTGGCCAGTTGTTTTTTGGTTAGAGCAAATCACCTATTTTCTTGAAAAAACAGCAGAAGAGAAAGCGCACCAAGTGAAATTATCTGATGAGGCTTTAGCGCAACTCTTGTATTCTTATGAATCTTTAGCTAATGCAGCTTACAGAGAGCACGCTCCAGCAAATTTGTCCTTTCCTAAAATGCAAGGTTTATCTAACTTGAAAAATGACATGATTCATCTTCAAAGATCATTACAAATGCACGAAGAAAAGCATCCATCATAGGGTGCTTTTTTTTTATGATAAAACGCTAGTATGTCATAAAAGAAACCTGTAAATAGGCGTTGGCTTAAAATAATCAATGTGTTGATTCCATCTTTTTTATAATTATTATTTAAAAAAAATGATTATTTTTGTTTTAGAAAAAATATGGAGGGTAAATAAAAACAACTATTCCTTAAAAATAATTACATAATAAAAGGAGAGAATTACTATGTCTAAAAATGATAAAGACAAACAACTTGAAAATTTTAGAAGTAATGACAATAAGGATAAAGACTTAACAACAAACGGAGGAGTAAAACTTTCAGAAGATGAACATTCTTTAAAAGCTGGTACAAGAGGTCCAACATTACTAGAGGATTTCCATTTACGTGAGAAGTTAACGCATTTTGACCATGAAAGAATTCCTGAGCGTGTTGTTCATGCTAGGGGATTTGGGGCTCACGGTGAGTTTCAAGTTTATGATGATTCAATGAAGGCATTCACGAAAGCGAAATTTTTAACTAATCCTCATACGACAACGCCTGTTTTTGTCCGGTTTTCAACAGTTGTTGGTTCGCGTGGTTCACTTGATACGCCGAGAGATGCCAGGGGATTTGCTACAAAATTTTATACAGAAGAAGGAAATTATGATCTAGTAGGTAATAATATTCCTGTATTTTTTATCCAAGATGGTATTAAATTTCCTGATTTAATTCACGCAGTGAAACCTGAACCGCATAACGAAATGCCACAAGCGGCTTCTGCACATGATACTTTTTGGGATTGGGTTTCGCAAAATCAGGAATCTGCCCATATGGTGATGTGGGTGATGAGTGACCGTGGTATTCCGCGAAGTTATCGAACAATGGAAGGATTCGGTGTTCATACATTTAGATTGGTTAATGATAAAGGGGAAGGTCACTTTGTTAAGTTTCACTGGAAACCAGTATTAGGCACACATTCCCTTGTTTGGGACGAGGCACAAAAGTTAGGAGGGAAAGACCCTGATTTCAATCGCCGTGATTTATGGGAGTCTATCGAAGCAGGCGACTATGCTGAATACGAACTTGGTGTGCAAATTTTAGAAGAGAAGGATGAATTTTCGTTTGATTTCGATATTCTGGATCCAACGAAGATTTGGCCAGAAGAAGAAATTCCTGTTCGTAAAATTGGTAAAATGACACTGAATCGCAATGTAGACAATGTGTTTGCTGAAACAGAACAAGTGGCCTTCCAAGTTGGAAATGTAGTACCTGGTATTGATTTTACGAATGATCCATTATTACAAGCAAGATTGTTTTCCTATACAGATACCCAACTCATTCGTTTAGGTGGTCCAAATTTCCATGAGCTACCTATTAATAGACCTGTTTGCCCTTTCCACAATAATCAAAGAGATGGTTATGGTCGCCAAACGATTAATACAGGACAAGCTGCTTATCATAATAATACCCTAGCAAATGGTTCGCCGAATACGGTTGAAGAATCTGAAGGTGGTTATGCTCACTATCAAGAAAAAGTAGAAGGTAGGAAAATTAGAGAACGAAGTGATAGTTTTGAAGATCACTTTAGTCAAGCTACACTGTACTGGAATAGCTTGAGCGATATAGAAAAAGAACATACGATTAGTGCTTTTCAATTCGAATTGAGTAAAGTGGAAAGCCAAGCTGTAAAAGAGCGTGTAGTCGAAATGTTTAGTCACGTAAATAGTGATCTTGCTAATCGCATTGCTGAAAAAGTGGGTGTAGATGCAGTTGAGAATAAAAATGAGACAACTACAGCGAAATCATCACCTGCACTAAGTCAACAAAACACAATCTTTTCCGCAGCTACACGTAAACTAGCAATCATTGTTACAGATGGGTTTGAAGGTGAAAAAGCAAAGTCAATCATCAATGATTTGCAAGAAGCTGGTGTGAACCCATGTATTATAAGTGACCGTCTTGGCACAATTAGAGGGAGTGGGGGAGTAGAGTTACAAGCAAAACATACATTTGCTAGTGACAGTTCAGTGGTATTTGATGGTGTGTATCTCATTGGTAGTGATGAAGTTGATGCAACCTTTAAGCATGATGCATTGCTGTTTATAGATGAAGCATACCAACACTTCAAACCAATCGCTGCTACTGGTGATGCCATCTATTGGATTAAAGATTTAGATTATCCTAGTGAAGAAGGCATTTTACTAGAAGAACAATCAGGTAATGATTTTGCGAAACAAATAATTGATGCTTTGTCCGCTCACAGATTTTGGAATCGGTCGCAAGTATAATGACTAAGAAGGAAAACAGAGACGTCATCTAATGGTGTCTCTGTTTTTTGCGTTCAATAGTAAATTTAACTACATGTATCATCTTTTCTATCATACATAGTTGTTTTATAGAGAATTTCTTCAATGATTATGATGTATTGTTTTTGAAATAGTTGTACCCTCAATTTTATTAATCAAATCATCCGTTATCTTCTCTTGTCTGTTAGATCCAGTAAAGACGATTAGTGCCATCTAAACGTCGTAATAGGGTCAATTATAAAAACTCCTTTATAAAATCAACTCCTCTCATGTATTACTTATTATGCTTGAAGATTAATAAATGGTTGAATACCTTAAACTAAGGTGTTATGAAAGCTTTTACTAACTGAATGATAATCAAATCATTGCTCCCATTTACCAAAAATAGAGTAAACTAGTCAATAACGGTTATAACCAGAGGGGATGGAATAAAATTGAGTAAACATCAAATGTCTATCATTGATTTTGCGAGGAGGGGACAATCTATTTATATTGTCCTACAAGGGTACGATGCACAATCCGATAAACCATTTGCAGGAGAAGTGAGAATTCTAGGGAATAACATATATGGTGATATGATTCATCCGAATAAGTCACTTTTATCTGAAAGCTGCCGAAAGTTTATTAAGGATACAATACTAATAAAACTTCAAAATCAAGAAATATAAGATTTAACAAAGTGAGGGGAAGAAATGGGAGAACCGATTCAATCGAGTTATAGTGAGAGTGAGAGAGAGAGATTATATAAAAGAACTTTAACGGTTGTGAGTATTTCTCAGTTGTTTGGTGGAGCAGGTTTGGCTGCAGGCATTACGGTAGGAGCGTTATTAGCAGAGGATATATTAGGAACGGCTTCATATGCAGGCTTGCCAACAGCTTTATTCACGATTGGATCAGCAGTTACTGCTTTTATAGTAGGGAAAACTTCTCAACATTATGGCAGAAGAATTGGACTTACTATAGGTTTTATTGTAGGTGGACTAGGAGCATTAGGGGTTGTTTTGGCAGCTATATTACAGAATATTTTTCTATTATTCTTTTTTTTATTCCTTTACGGCGCAGGTACGGCAACCAATTTACAAGCGAGATATGCCGGCAGTGATTTGGCTAATGAGAATCAAAGGGGAAAAGCAGTAAGTTTAACAATGGTTATGACCACATTTGGAGCAGTATTAGGGCCCAATCTAGTTAATATTATGGGGGAGGTGGCAGGCCGATTAACCATTCCTCCTTTAGCTGGCCCGTTTTTATTATCTGCTCTTGCATACATAGCTGCTGGGATTGTATTGTTTATTTTATTACGTCCAGACCCATTTATCTTAGCGAAGCAATGGGTCGCTGAAGAAGAAAATCAAATGAGTAATTCTGTTATTGCTACCAAAAATGTAAATAAATATCATATCGTTGTTGGGGCAACAGTAATGATTTTAACACAGTTAATTATGGTAGCGATTATGACGATGACCCCTGTTCGTATGCTTCATCATGGTCATACACTACAAGCAATCGGAGTGGTAATTGGCGTTCATATTGGTGCGATGTATTTACCATCTCTATTTACAGGTGTTCTAGTTGATAGATTAGGTAGATATTTTATTGCAATTGCTGCAGGTGTTACATTATTGTTATCTGGAATTACCGCTGCTAGTGTGCCTGAGGATTCTTTATTTGGATTAATCTTAGCTTTAGCTTTATTAGGGTTAGGCTGGAACTTCGGTTTAATCAGTGGAACGACATTAATTGTTGATGGAACAACCAATGAAAACAGAGCTCACATTCAGGGAAAAGTCGATGTGTTTATTGCCCTATCTGGTGCGACAGGTGGGTTGCTTTCGGGCATGGTTGTTGCTCATTCTAGTTATGCTACTTTAAGTATAGTTGGTGGATTGATTTCATTCATTTTAGTACCAATTGTCTTCTGGCCAAAGTTAGCAAAAGCAAATAGCTAATGGGAAATAAATAACCACGAACCAAATTCATTTGGCTCGTGGTTATTTTAGATAAAAGCAAAACTGTCCAAGCTGTTTTTATTTTGTTTGTAAATAGTACCAAATCAAATTTGTAAACGTATGAGCTTGTAGTTCGATCTCTGTCTTGTCTAGTGAGGTTTGGAAAGGTTTGAGTAAAGGTAACAGAACAGGTTTACGAATTCGGTCTGCTTTTAATTCTGTTAATATCGCATCAAATAAATCTTGTTGATCTTCATCAAATTGGTGCTGTTCTTGCAATTGCTGAGCAAACTCAAAAATTTCTTCAATTTTGATAATCCGTTTATTTATATGAGTTCTTAGCTGATTAATAGCTGAATAATTGAGAAGAGAAACGCCACTAGATTTCATCGTTTGTAAAATCATCTCTAAATAAGATAGTGTCACATCAATAAGTTGTTTTAAATCATAAACATTATTCGTAATTCTTTTCACAAAGAGAAGGTGTTGGAGCATTCCAGTAAATAAGACAACTCCTTCAAACGCATAATCTCTAGTGTCTTCTCCGAATACCTCAATAACTCTAAATGTTAACCATTCCATATCGTACACTCTATGTTGTAAAACGAGTTTCTTTAAATCCTTTTCATTGGAATGCAATATCGCTTCAAATAATCGATGAAGATTACTGGCTTCTTGTAGTGTGTATAATAGGGAGATTTGATCTATAAAGACATCTCTATCTTTTGTATCTTTCCCCACTTGTAGTGCAATTCTTCTTTGACTTGCTTCATAGCGCAAATCCTCTAATATCTCAGCGATACAATCATTTTTTGTGGCGAAATAATTGTAAAATGTCCCTTTGGAAATATTTGCTGAATCAATAATATCTTGTACAGATGTTTGTTGAATTCCCTTTTCTTGAAACAGTTTCAATGCTGCATCTGCCACTTTCTTCTTCTTGTTATTCATCGTGTATTCCCCACCCTTATGGCTTTAATTATAAATTCTTAAGAAGAGAAATACAATGTAATTGAACTTTTAGTATAAATATGTTGACCGATTTATACTTTGGGTTTAAAATGGTTCAGTACTCGAAATAAAAAATAAAAAGGATGAGAAAGTATGGATTCAAGTTTACAACCTCAAAAACCTCCGTATTTAATGCTTGCAATATTATTTGTCGGTGCGTTTGTGTCTTTCTTAAATAATTCATTATTAAATGTGGCGTTGCCTAGTATTATGGTCGATTTAAATGTAGAAAATTATTCTACAGTACAGTGGCTGGCAACTGGGTATATGCTAGTTAGTGGCGTGCTTGTTCCTGCTTCAGCATTCTTACTAACACGTTTTAAAAATCGTAGCTTATATATTTTCTGTATGTCTGTATTTACAATTGGTACAGCTATGGCTGCATTTGCACCAAACTTTGGTATGTTATTAGCAGGTCGTATGGTTCAGGCTGCAGGTGCATCCGTTATGGGGCCTTTATTAATGAACGTCATGCTTGTTAGTTTTCCTCGTGAAAAACGCGGTACTGCAATGGGTGTGTTTGGATTAGTTATGATTACTGCACCAGCCATTGGTCCGACTTTGTCTGGGTATATTGTTCAATATCATGATTGGCGTGTTCTTTTTGAGATGATTTTGCCATTAGCAATCATCAGCTTATTACTATCTATTTGGAAATTAGAGAACGTTATGCCTCAAAATAAAAATGTGCAACTTGATTATTTTTCAGTCGTGCTATCTTGTTTAGGTTTCGGCGGCTTGCTTTATGGTTTTAGTTCTGCAAGTGCTGATGGTTGGACAGATACATGGGTACTAACGACTTTAATTGTTGGTGGCATTTCACTTATTCTCTTTATTATTCGTCAAATGACAATGGAAAAACCACTATTAGATTTACGTGTATATAAATATCCGATGTTTGCACTGGGATCAGTGATTGCAATTGTTAATGCGGTCGCCATGTTTTCAGGTATGATCTTAACTCCAGCATATGTACAGAGTGTTCGTGGAATATCGCCGCTCGATTCTGGTCTGTTAATGCTTCCAGGAGCAATTGTGATGGGAATTATGTCACCAATCACTGGTAAGTTATTTGATAAATTTGGACCGCGTATGTTAGCTGCTGTTGGTTTAATAGTGACAGCTATTTCAACTTATATGTTAGCTAATTTACAAATCGATACATCCTATAGTCATATTGTGATTATCTATGCGTTGAGAATGTTTGGTATGTCAATGGTAATGATGCCAATTATGACAAATGGTATGAACCAAATTCCAAATCGCTTAAATCCACATGGAACAGCAATAAATAACACAGCTCAACAAGTTTCGGGTTCAATCGGTACAGCTATATTAGTAACGATTATGAATAGTGTCACACAATCTAAAGCAGAAAGCTTAATGACAGGTGTAGACCCTACAACAATGACAGAAGCAACAACTGCTGCAGTTACTCAACAGGCGTTACTAGCAGGTATACAATATGCCTTCTATGTATCACTTGCAATTAATATTGTTGCACTTATACTCGTATTATTTATAAAACGAGTGGATACAAGTGAGGAAGCAGTACGTAAGTTAGAAGAAGAGGAAGACAATAGGCATTCAAAACAAGTGAGTGCTGAAGTATAAGAGAAAGGCCATTCGATAAATCGAGTGGCCTTTTTTTTGTTGTTCTAAACATAACGCATATGAGCGGGGAACACGCGAAAGAAATATGGGAGGGTTTCTTTAGGGCATATTGGAAGCAAAAGGTACTTATTAAATGTGTGGTTTGCATATTACTCCGAAGCGAGAATGGAAATGAAAGCCGAGCAATGCGAACTTGCAAGTCATTTAGCAGGAAAGACACAAATGAAAACTAAAATAGGAAATTATGGAATTAAATTGGGTACACACGAGGTGTGAAAGCTTGGTAAACTTGGTTAACGGGGGATCGGTTTTTAATTTAGGAGTGTAATAATAAAAAAGCCTGACAAATCTACGATAGCATTCGTCCGGCTTTCTAGCTCTATATTCAAATTTTAAATAAATCACTTGATAAATATCTCTCACCTGTGTCACAAACAATGAATACAACGACATCATCTGATGTTAAACCTTTAGCGACCTGTATCGCTGCGAAACAAGCTGCTCCAGATGATGGACCGACAAGGATGCCCTCTTTTCGTGCGAGGTCTCTTGTTGTTTGATAGGCGTCTTCGTCTGTGATTTGATGTATTTCATCATAGACATTTGTATTTAAGATTTCTGGTATAAAGCCAGGACTTGTCCCTACTAATTTATGTTTTCCTGGTTCTCCACCGGAAAGCACAGGCGAACCTTTTGGTTCTACAACATGGACTTGGAGTCCCTCATAATAATCTTTCAATACTTCCCCGGTACCTGTAATGGTTCCCCCTGTCCCTGCAGTAGCAACGAATGCAGACAAATCCTTACCTATTTGTTTCATCCCATCAATAATTTCAATAGCAGTTGAATGCCTATGGGCATCTGGGTTAGCATTATTTTCAAATTGCATAGGGATAAAGCTATTAGGAATTTGTTTAGCTAATTCTTTTGCTTTTCTGATTGAACCAGGCATTTTTTCATCTCCTGGTGTGAGAACAACTTCTGCACCGTACGCTTTTAATAAATTGATTCTTTCTTTCGTCATCGTATCGGGCATTACGAGTATACTTTTATATCCTCTAGCGGCAGCATTCATAGCAAGACCTATGCCTGTATTTCCGCTTGTGGGTTCAATAATTGTAGCCCCTGGTTTTAATAACCCCGCTTTTTCAGCTTTTAGAATCATATTATATGCTGCTCTGTCCTTTACGCTTTTGCTAGGGTTAAAAAACTCTAGTTTTCCATAAATAGTAGCCCCATTTTTAGGCCCAATTTTATTTAATTTCAATAGAGGGGTGTCTCCTATTAGTTGCGCTAAGTTTTCAACAACCTTCATTCAAGTCGCATCCTTTCTTCAATGCTTTACTCTTTATTATAGTTATATCATATTTAACTTATCAGTTATAAAGGAATTGCTTAAAGGCAAACATGACATCATACCTATGGAAAAATACTGAAATTCTTATCTGTTCTGATAAAATAGATATAGATAATCAAAAGGAATTGGGAGGATAAAGATGATGGAAAAGAGAAATCCTCATTACTTTTATGCGATTAGTATACCAAGAAATATACAATTAATCATAAAACAAAAATGTCTGGCAGTAGAGGCTGATTATCCGTTTAAAGATTGGGTACATGAATGTGATTATCACATTACTCTTGCTTTCTTAGGGAGTGCTTCTTTAGAAGTATTGGACGAAATGAACCAACTGATAGTTAATGATTTAAAAAATACTTCCCCATTTACGCTGTATCTTGAAGGTGTTCAAACTTTTGGACTTAAGGAACGTCCTCGTATTCTATGGTGTGATATACATAAAGAAAAGCAATTACATGAAATTCAATCCATTGTTAATCAAGTCTGTGGAAAGTATGGTTTCTCACGTGATAGAAGAAATTTCACACCACATATTACATTAGCTAAAAAATGGCAAGGTAAAAATCAGTTCACACATTTTCCGCCTATTATGGAAACACCGTTATCATTTGAAGCTACTGAAGTGGGTCTTTATGAAGTAAATACAGAGAGTAAGCCGAAATATAAAAGAATAGCAACATTCTCATTAAAAAGTTAAGGGGGTAGTAGGGTGGGGCAGTTAATAAAAATTGTCGATTGTATTTCACGATATGAGCAGAATATTTATTTATATCCATCTAGATTTGTAAAATTAAAAAAACAACAATGGGAACTGTTATTGACCCGTTTTGAAGAAGAAGGAAAAGAGTACCAACTCATAGAGGAAGAACCAGCTCAATATCATAAACCACGCTTGAAGGATAAGCTGCTCAATATTGTAAAAAGAAACAAGGAGACAATGATTGAAGAGGTGGCTGAAGAGGAAACGAATCATAATGAAGATTCATTTTCGTTTACCGCGGACTATCATGTGAGACCTACCTCAACAAAGGAACTTAAGCAAATGTACCTCGATCAATTATTTCGTACACAATTAAAGTGGGCAAGCTCAACCTTGTTTTCTGAATCATCTCTACCAAGAAGTTACTATTATAATGAACAGTTAAAATACTTGTTACAAAGGTTTCCAGATACATTCCTTGTCCTATTCCAGCCGATACTAAAGCTAGGTCAAGCACCGGTTTCTCTTGATACAATTATTCTCACACCGACGGAAGTAATCTGTCTCCATTTTTTAGACGGTGCTGAATTAACGGCTTATACCGGAAGTGCTGGCCGATTTTGGTTAGCTAAAAAAGAAAATGAACAGAAAATTTTAAACCCATTGATCTCATTAAACAGAACAGTCACAGTAGTCAAGAAAATTTTGGACAAACATGATGTCACTTTACCTGTTCAAAAGGTTGTTCTTTGCCGAGAAGGATATATTGATTATCCTTCAGTACCCTTTGATGTTACTTTAATTGATCGGAAAGAGTATCCGTCTTGGTTCATAAATAAAAGACAAACAAAAGCACCGTTAAAAAGTCAGCAGTTATTAGCAGCACAAGCCTTGTTGACTTATGCGGAAAGTATATCATTCGAAAGATCGGAATGGAGTGACATAGGGGAAGGGTAACGAATAGGCGATTAATCATTATGGCTATCCATACGAAAAAAATGAAATAAGTGTGTCTCTCGTTCAGGCAAATTTAAGACAGCCAAGTCAAATACTCTTGTCCAGTAACAGGTCCGAATAAAAAGTGTTATTGGTTTGTAAGGCAGTGTTTGTACCATTCATGAACTGCATGGATGGAATAAGAGCTCGGCTGTTAAACTGGCCTTTTTCCATATAGATCGGGTAATGATTTGATAAGAGGTATTTTGAAAGTCTATTCAGCTAAACAAGCACTTAAATCACTGGTGAATAATATAGATAATGAAGAAGAGTTTTGATATCGGGTGAATTTGCGGATTAAATAACTCTATTTGCTATTTGTAAAAATAATGGGCTGTGGTTTGATGCTTAAGTTGCCTATAAGGTGAATCGGTTTATAAACCGATAGGAATAGAACCTGAGACTTTTTGTTGGCGTTACATATGATTTCCGCAAATGTCGTAGGAACTGTGGCGAGTACAGGGATGGACATTATTATAATTGATTAGTATGCTCACATTGCAAAGGAAAGTAGGGAAGTATAAAGAAGTGATGTCACTTCTTGGACTTTCTATCTCAATGCGGCTTCCCGTTCATTTGATGTGCAGGATAGAGGGGAGAATGGCTTATCATTTCGCCTAAGAGATATTTCCAATCTAGCAAAGAGGACAATAATTAAATGAAGGGATGGGGGAGTAATATGAATGATAGTAAGAAAGCATTTTATGCGTATTTAGATCGATTAGATTTAGTCACATTATTACTTCCTTATGATTATCACCAGGGTCATTCAAAGTATTTTACTTATATCCATCGTGATGAAAGTTACGAGCTTGTGATAGAAGGAATAGAAGAAATTAATGATTTTCGCAAATACTATTGTTCTTTTCCTCATCCTTTTCCATTTGGGGCGATATGTTATATAGAAAGTGAACACGGAGATGTGATTGAGGTCGATATTGGGTCGGTGACAAGAACACCTGAATTTGATGAGCTCTTCAAATATGAAGGGCCTCTTGGATATGAATATCAACCGCATGCAACGACTTTTAAAGTATGGGCACCAACGGCAACTGCCCTACGATTAGAGTTACATCATGGCAATGATTCAGAAATGATTGAACTGAGTAGGAAGCAAAAAGGTGTTTGGCAGGTTACTGTATCAATGGATGTACATGAATGGTGTTATTGCTACCACATATGTGTGAACGGGGTTTGGAGAGAAGCTGTAGACCCATATGTAAAAGCAATTACTCCAAATGGGCAATTAGGTGTCATTATTGATGAGAATCGATATAAACATCCAAAAACAGCACGCCCATCCTTCTCAATGATGACAGATGCTATTATTTACGAAACGCATATTCGGGATTTGACCATTCATCCAAATAGCGGTGTCCGCCACAAAGGTTTATATAAAGGCATAGCTGAAGAGAACACTGCTAACGTAAAAGGAGACTCTACAGCGCTCAATTATATGAAAGAATTAGGTATAACACATATCGAATTTTTACCATTGAATCATTTTGCTGGAGTTGATGAGACTAGACCAGACGATTGTTATAATTGGGGATATAATCCTCTTCATTTTAATGTGCCACAAGGAAGCTATGCCTCTAATCCTGCCACTCCTTATACAAGAATAAATGAATTAATCGGACTCATTGATGTCATTCATCAAAAAGGTATAAGGGTCATTTTAGATGTTGTCTATAATCATGTGTATGAAAGAGAAACTTCCTCTTTTGAAAAAATTGTACCAGGTTATTATTTTAGACATGATCTAAATGGTACTCCATCAAATGGTACAGGTGTCGGAAATGATATCGCATCTGAAAGGCATATGGCAAGAAAGTTTATTGTTGATTCGATTACTTATTGGACCAACACTTTTAAGGTTGATGGTTTTCGATTTGACTTAATGGGTATTTTAGATGTGACAACGATGAAACTTATCCGGAAAACGTTAGATGGCATTGATTCGACAATCCTTGTTATCGGTGAAGGTTGGGACTTAAATACACCTCTCGCTAAAGAAGAGAAAGCGAATATTCATAATCAAGATAGGCTTGGTGCCATTGCACAATTTAATGATCAGTTTAGAGATGGAATAAAAGGGAATACATTTAATCTATACGATTGTGGATATGCACTTGGTAATCACTATTATTATCAAACAGCTAAAACAGTATTGAAGGGGAGCATTGGTCAACAAGGGATATTTAATGAACCATTTCAGACGGTTAATTATGTGGAAGTACATGATAATCATACATTATGGGATAAAATCCATATATGTTTTCCTGAAGACACAGATGAAAGTAAAAGACTAAGACATCGATTAGCAACAGCGATGGTTCTTCTTGCACAAGGGATTCCTTTCTTGCACAGTGGTCAAGAGTTCTTTCGAACAAAAAACGGTGAAGGGAATAGTTATCGTTCACCTGATTGTGTGAATCAATTGGATTGGATGGCTAGGAGTAAATATAAAGAGAATGTTGAATATGTAAAAGGATTAATTGCTTTCAGAAAAAGGTATGCGATTTTACGTTTATCCAGTACGAAGCAAATTAATGAAGCGGTAAGTTTTCTAGATATTGAAAAACCACTACTGGCGTATTTACTTTCACATCATAAGTTTAATGAGGATGTATTATGTTATTTTAATCCAACTGAAAAGGAATATGAAATTTCCTTACCATATGGGCAATGGAAATTATATGTCACTCAAAATCAAGCCTCTCCTCATTCGTTAGGGAACTATTCTAATATTACTTTGCCTCCCTTTTCCTGCTATTGTTTTGTTCAGGAAAAAGTAACTTGCTAAAAACTCTTGAAAGAGATAAAATTTATAAAGATAGCTATTGTTGAATTTGTATCAATAGCTATTTTTATTTTCAATTGAAACTTTAAGTGTGAAATTGTTTAATACAGCTATTCATAAATGGCGTAGTAAATTGCAGGTGAACTATTTTGGAAAATTTATTCGGGGATGACTGGCGGATTATCCCGGCTGGTGGTGCAACTGGAGAAGCCTATTATGCACAACATGATGAACAGCGATTATTTTTAAAAAGGAATTCTTCTCCTTTTCTAGCCGTGCTTTCTGCAGAAGGAATTGTCCCGAAGCTTGTTTGGACGAAAAGGATGGAGAATGGAGATGTATTTACTGCTCAGCAATGGATGAGTGGTAGTGAGCTTAGGCAATCGCAAATGAATAGCGAGAGAGTAGCCAAGCTGCTAAAGAAGATTCACTCATCAAAACCATTGCTTGCCATGTTAACTAGGTTAGGGAAATCGGCCATCCATCCAGAGACAGTATTACAATCACTATTAACGGAATTGGATCAAGACTTATTGGAAATTCCATTAGTAGCTGAGTCACTAACATTTTTAAAAGACACAGTGAATGCGATTGAAACGGATGTAACGACTGTGTGTCATTGTGATGTGAATCATAATAATTGGCTATTATCCGAGGATAATCAGTTGTTTTTAATAGATTGGGATGGAGCAATGATCGGTGACCCGGCTATAGATATTGGTACATTATTATATGCCTATATTCCATATGAACAATGGAGTGAGTGGCTTCAGTTATATGGCATGGTGTTGACGGAAGATTTGCGATTGCGCATGAAGTGGTATGCATTGTTCCAAGCCTTGGATAGTATTCAATGGCATAAAAGTAAATTCCGTTTTCAGGAAATGAATAATCTAATCCAAGGGTTGGAAAGAAGGCTTCATTTAGATTATATTAGTTGATTCATTGTGTCGACCCATTGAGCGAGTTCATCTTTGCTAGAAGAAATATGCTCGTTTAGGTCAGATGATTCTATACCGTTTTTACTATATTGGTCAACATCATTTAATAAAGGAAGTAAATCTTGATGAATAGTTTCTTGGTTTTGTAGGGATTGTACAAGCCTAGCAATTTGTTCACATTCTGATTTGGAGCCACAGGTATCTGTGTGATGGTTCCTTAATAGATCCTGCAGCAATGTTAATTGGTCTTTTTGACTAATTGGCATTTTACTCACCTTTTTTCTTTTTATGGAATCACAACTAGATTGTGATTCCTTTCGTTTTTTATACATGCAAAAACCGTAATGACAAAAGAGGTTTCACCATGGGAAGTAGTGAGTGTCTGCAAAACTGCATAGTAAGCTATCCTTTTAAAGGAGCTTGCACACTTTTACATTGCATGTTATCTTTTGAAAGATGAATTGAATATAGAGGTGTAATTATGCGACAAAGAAATAAACCGTGGGCGAGAGAAAAACTTGCCAATTATCCACAATACATTATCCAAGAGCCAAAAGAACAAAAAGGAAAGTGGCAAGTGTGCTTTGGTAATAATCGTCCACTTCATATCGAAATTGGTACGGGAAAAGGTCGTTTTATTACTGGAATGGCAAAACAGAATCCTGAGATTAATTATATTGGTATTGAATTAGCGGAGAGCGTCATTGTAAGTGCGCTAGATCATATTATTGAAGAAGAATTACCAAATGTAAAACTGATGAATATCGATGCAGCAGAGTTACGGGAGGTATTTGAGAAAGGTGAAGTAGATCGGATTTATTTAAACTTCTCAGATCCGTGGCCTAAAAAACGACATGCAAAAAGAAGACTAACTTATCAAACATTCTTATCTCTTTATGAAGATATTCTACCTCCTCAAGGAGAGATTCATTTTAAAACAGATAACCAAAGTCTTTTCGAATATTCTTTAATGAGTTTCTCTCAATACGGAATGATATTGAAATATGTCAGCTTAGACCTTCACCAGAGTGATTATGAAGGAAATATAATGACAGAGTACGAAGAAAAGTTCTCGAATAAAGGTAGTCGTATTTTCCGATGTGAAGTGCAATATCGATAAGGTGAAAATGCCGCTTCACTTAAGAAAGGCTCAGAAAATAGTAACAGGTCTTTATCGTCATGTTGTGTTGGTGATAAAGGCCTTTTTCACTTCTCTAATCATGTTTCTTTGAGTAGACTGCATATCAAGAGTATGTGTTCAAAAAAGCGAAGAGAATACGAGTTCCGTACAAAATCGAATATATGAAAAATTGAAGAATTGTAAGCACATCGATCCTGTAACGGAAGTCAACGGAAAGAGAGTTTCTATGTGAACGATGAATCTCTATTTCTCCTCCTGATTTCAGAACTTTTTAGTGACTATACCCAGTGGCTTAACTGAACTTATTTTTTCTTTAATTAATGGAATACTGCTTAATAATAGATTTCTTAATATTGCGTAAATATGATAGACTAATGGTGTGAAAGGGAGGGAAAAGAATGGAGACTTTACAAATAGACGATATAAAATTAACTTGGCTTCGTGGTGGTGTCAATCATCTAGATGGGGGAGCGATGTTCGGTGTCGTTCCGAAACCATTATGGTCCAAAAAGTATCCTAGTAATGAAAATAACCAAATTGAGCTACGAACAGATCCTATCCTCATACAATGGAATAATCAATTGCTGTTAGTTGAAAGCGGTTTAGGGATTGGGAAGTTTACAGATAAACAAAAGCGGAATTACGGTGCATGGGAAGAATCGTTTATAGAGGAAGACTTAAGGCAACTAGGTTTTACGACGTCGGATATTGATTATGTTCTTATGACTCATATGCATTTTGATCATGCTTGTGGTTTGACTAAATTAGAAGGAGAATCCTATCATTCTGTATTTCCGAACGCGAAGATTATTTGTTCACAAATCGAATGGGATGAAATGAGAAATCCGAATATTCGCTCACGTAATACATATTGGAAGGAAAATTGGCAGAGTATACAAGAACAAGTAATAACATTTGATAAAGAATGGAGTATGGGACCTGTTCAAATGATTCATACAGGCGGCCATAGTGATGGACATAGCATCATTATCATTGAGGGAAAAGAAGAGTTGCTTATACATATGGCCGATATTATGCCAACACATGCGCATCAAAATGTGCTATGGGTATTGGCGTTTGATGATTATCCGATGGATTCTATCTCTGCAAAACAAAAGTGGATGAAGATAGGATTAGAAAAAGAAGCTTGGTTTAGTTTTTATCATGATGCCTTTTATCGAGCAGTTAAATGGAATCAAGAGGGGAAAGAAATCATCGCAGAAATTAAAAGAGCCAAATAAATAATGAATGCCTGTGCCCATCAACGCATCTGCGTCGATGAGGCTCAGCGCTCATTTAGGAATAAATTAAATAGGATAAGCGTCAATAATGACACCTGTTTTTGCATCGGCAACAAATTCATATTGTTTTACGTCTTCACCAGTATATCTGGATATGCCGCCTTTATACACTTCATAATGTAATTCTTCCTTTTGATAAGGTTCTTTTTCCATATGAATCCATGAACCACTTATTTCCCCATTCTCTTTGAAGGCATCTTTTGCATTTTGTAATGCCTTCTCAGGTGACGCTGCTATTTTCTCTGTCATTACCTCGCGCGTAATATATCCTCCAACAAGACCGATCCCTACACCTAAAACAAATGATTTCCAACTCATAATTAAACCTCCATTATTAAAAAGTATCTACATAATCTTTTAGATGTTTTGCTATGCTAATTGCTTCACTTTTATCTTAGCAAAGAATTGAATATTTAAAAACTAATTAACTTTCCTAATGGTGGCACCCGTCATAAAAGTTATGTAGAATGGTAATATACATAGGATTCAATATAGTCAAATAATAGGAGTGGGAAATAATGAATGAGAAGACTTTAGAACTATTTAAAACATTAACAGAACTTCCCGGAGCAGCTGGTAACGAACACTTAGTTAGAAATTTTATGAGAGAAGAGCTTAGTAAATATTCAGATGAAATTGTTCAAGATCATTTAGGAAGTATTTTTGGTGTGAAAAAAGGTGCTGAAACAGATCCTACGATTATGGTTGCAGGTCATATGGATGAAGTAGGTTTTATGGTAACTGCTATTACAGATAATGGCATGATCAGATTTCAAACATTAGGTGGCTGGTGGAGCCAGGTATTATTGGCACAAAGGGTGCAGATTATGACTGCTAACGGACCGGTAATTGGGGTGATTGGTTCTATCCCTCCTCATTTATTAGATGATACGGCAAAAAATAAGCCGATGGATATAAAGAATATGTTGATTGATATCGGGGCTGACAATAAAGAAGATGCAAGAGAAATCGGTATCAAACCGGGACAACAAATTGTTCCTATTTGTCCATTTACACCAATGGCGAATCCGAAGAAAATTTTGGCGAAGGCTTGGGATAATCGCTATGGGTGTGGTCTTGCTATCGAATTACTTGAGGAGATAAAAGATGAGAAACTACCTATTAATTTATGGTCTGGTGCGACTGTACAAGAAGAAGTAGGCTTAAGAGGTGCAAAAACAGCTGCTAATATGATTAAACCGGATCTTTTCTTTGCGCTTGATGCAAGTCCTGCCAATGATATGACTGGTAAAAAGGACGAGTTCGGACAGTTAGGGAAAGGTACATTATTAAGAATACTTGATCGCTCAATGGTTACACATCGCGGTTTGAGAGAATTTATTCTAGATACGGCTGAAAGTCATCAGATTCCATATCAATACTTTGTTTCTCCTGGTGGAACGGATGCAGGCAGTGTTCACTTAACAAATAATGGTGTCCCAAGTGCAGTTGTTGGTATTTGTTCAAGATACATTCATACGCACGGTTCAATTATCCATATAGATGATTATGCTGCTGCGAAAGAACTACTTGTCACATTGATAAAATCACTTGATCGCACAACAGTTGAAACCATTCGTCAAAACAGTTAGAATTTCAAATAAGTAACATGGGACTTCTTTACAAGAGGTCCTTTTTAAGTTTTGCATTGGCAATGAGTATATCAGGATGATTTTTAATATATTTATTTTAGGAGGGGCTATCATGAAGATCTATATTGGATCGAAAAACCCTACAAAAGTACAGGCCGTTAAAAATATTTTCATTGAAAATAGTGATGTTATTGCTGTTGATGTTGCATCTAATGTAGCTAAACAACCAATGACTGATCAAGAAACGATTCAAGGAGCAATTAACAGGGCGAAGGGTGCCTTATATGAAGGCGATGGAGTCATTGGCATTGGCCTAGAAGGTGGTGTACAGCAAACAGATTATGGTCTATTCTTATGTAATTGGGGTGCACTTGCAGTAGAAGGGCATACGCCAATTGTTGCAGGTGGAGCAAGAATTCTTTTACCAGATTCTATAGCGCAGCGTCTGATTGAAGGAGAGGAACTGGGACCAGTCATGGATGATTTTACGAATAAAAATAATATCCGTAGCCAAGAAGGAGCAATAGGGGTATTTACTGAAAATCAAATCAACCGCGAAGAAATGTTTACCCATCTTGTTAAGCTATTGTATGGTCAATGGCAATATCGCAATAGAGGTGAATAAAGCCTTTTGCAATAAATTAACCAGCCCATTTCATTTTAGGGCTGGTTTTTATTTAAGATGCATATGATGTGTTTTCTGCAAAAGTCTCAAAAATATACCCACCACATGAATGGTGGCAGGTAGGGAATAGTCTACTATTTTTCCTCAAAAATATAAGAAAGTACTTTAATGGCCTGATTAACCGTTTCCACTGTAACATTTGCTTTACTTGATAATTCTTTCAGAGGGTGGTGGAGTTCTTCTGGCCGAATGAGGATAAGCGGTTTGTTTTGGTTGATTGCTGCACTTGCATCCATAGCAGTATTCCATTGCTTATACTTTTCGCCAAATAAGGCAATCACTAAATCAGATTTTTTCAATAAAAGCTCAGTGCGTAAATTATTGATATTTGAAGCTGCTTCGTCTTTGAAAATAGCATTAGGCTGCTTACCAAGGATTTCCTCCCCAATGAAGTCACTGCGATCGTGATTCTCCATAGGTCCGAAAAAATGAACCGGTAACTGTAGTGATTTGGCTTTATCCTTCAGTTCTTCACGCCAGTTAGAATGAATTTCCCCAGCTAAATATACATTCAGTTCCATTGTCTTCCTCCTCTACACTTTTACTTATTCTAACATCAAATGGATTGATAGTGAAAATATGTGCACTGCTTATTTTGTTTGATACTGTATGTGCTAAATGGCTATTTTCTGTTCCGATGCTTAACTCCTTTCTAAAAATAAAAGTTACCCTTTACTTAATGTCGTTCATCTATTGAAGAACAGATCTTTCGAACAATCGCGCATTAAGATAGTCTATTTCATTTCATTATTAGAAGGCTTGTATGGCGGCTAATTCTAATGGTATTAACTATTTCATCAAATGAAGTATGAATATGAGAAGATGAAGAAAGAATGTGGACAAGTATCTACTGAACGTTTTTGAAGAAATACAAATGGTCATCCCATTCATTTTATTTTTGAATGGTATAAAACTTTAAGGTTGTAACTCCCTCTATTAACATCTTAATGAAATAAAAATTAAGATATTACATATGTCTTTACATGTGATAAGATAATATGGTGTTAAATGAACATAATGATGGAGGAATTATACTTATGAACGCTTTTCTTAATAAGAAGGGAGTAAAACTGTCTCTAAAGGTATATTTTATAGACGCTATGGGGAGTATGGCTTTAGGATTGTTCTCCACTTTAATTATAGGGTTGATTATTAAAACTATCGGTGAACAATTACAACTAGGCATGATTTCTAATGTAATGATTGAAATGGGTACAATGGCAATGGGGTTAATGGGTCCTGCGATCGGGGTTGCTATTGCGTATAGTCTAAAAGCGCCTCCTCTCGTCTTGTTTGCTTCTTTATTAAGTGGGGCAGCTGGTGCGGTATTAGGTGGACCAGCAGGTAGTTTTGTTGCAGCAATCATCTCTACTGAACTAGGCAAACTAATTAGTAAGGAAACAAAGCTTGATATTATTGTGACACCTTTTGTTGTTGTGTTTTCCGGATATAGTGTAGCGTCTTTAATTGGTCCTTTTATAGATCTTGGAATAAAAAATCTTGGAGCATTGATTATGTGGGGGACAGAGCAGCAACCACTAGTGATGGGAATGATTGTAGCTGTACTAATGGGTCTAGCTTTAACAGCCCCTATATCAGCAGCAGCTATTGCGATGATGCTTGATTTAAATGGTATAGCTGCAGGAGCAGCAACAATTGGTTGTGCTGCTCAAATGGTTGGATTTGCTGTCTCGAGTTATAGGGAGAATAAATTTGGTGGCCTTGTTGCACAAGGGCTAGGAACTTCTATGTTGCAGGTGCCAAATATTATGAGAAATCCATTCATACTCATCCCACCCACAATTGCAGGGCTTTTACTTGCGCCAATTGGCATTATTATTTTTAATATGGAAAGTATTGCTGCTGGTGCGGGAATGGGTACGAGTGGCTTAGTCGGCCAAATAATGACTTTTACAACAATGGGATTTAATCTTACTGTACTATTAAAAGTGATTGTAATACATTTTATTGGACCTGCAATCATTAGCTTGATAATATCAGAATATATGAGAAAAAAAGGCTGGATTAAATTCGGCGATATGAAGCTTGATATGGGAGATGAAAAACAATGAGAAAATTAGCGTCAATGGAAGAGTATGAGCAATTAAAGGAAAACGGAAAATATATTTTAATGTTTTCAGCACAGTGGTGCGGGGATTGCCGGTTTATTGAACCGTTTATGCCTGAAGTAGCTGATAAGTATAAAGAGTTTACATTTATTTATGTAGATCGCGATGAGTTCATCGATCTTTGTGTGGAACTTGATATTTTCGGCATTCCGAGCTTTGTAGCTATCGAAAATGGTAAAGAGCTTGGTCGTTTTGTCAGTAAGGATCGTAAAACACAAGATGAAATTGAGGAATTTATTGCAGCGCTTTAAAAATAGATTTGCACGGCTCCTTATAAGGGCCGTTTTTTTATTTTTACAATACGAATTTGGAGATCATCGGTGTTATTTCTTGTTCACACCACGAATCAATGACAATCTTGTTTGAATGGCAAATGAATCCACCCTGTATATCAATAAAAGGTATTTTGTTCATTCCTTTATATCGTTTTTCCCACGAAATAGTTTGGTTGTTTTGATAGGATAGATGGAGATATTTGTTCTACATGGATAATAGCCATATCATCGGTTATGGAAGCGGGACACTTTTGTTTCTGCTCATTTTAGTGTAAACTAAGTACCGAAAATCTTCCCTGTAAGGAGGGATAAGAATGAAGAATAAAATGACAAGTAAGCGTATGAAAGAAGAATTAGAAAAGCGTCTTCATAAAGAGGATCGCCTAATGACTTTCGATAGAGAAAAAGATCAATTACGTATAGAAAATAAACATACTGGCAAAGGGATTACGATAGAATTGCCTGGCATTGTCGCGAGATATCAAGAGCAAAAGGAAAAAGCAATTGATGAGGTTGTTTATTATGTAGAAGAAGGCTTAGAAGCCATGACAGGAGAACAACGTTTTTCCGGTAAAGAGAAAAACATTTTTCCCGTTATTCGCTCAACTTCCTTTCCACTAGAAACAGGTGATGAAGTACCCTTTGTATATGATGAGCATACCGCAGAAACGCGAATTTTTTATGCACTTGACTTAGGGAGCACTTACCGATTAATTGATGAAAAATTGCTTCAAAAAGAAGGCTGGGAAAAAGAGCGAATAAAAGAAGTTGCTCAGTTTAATGTTCGGTCGCTTTCTACAGAAATGAAAATAGATCAAGTAGCTGGTAACGATTTTTATTTCCTCAATAAAAAAGATGGGTATGATGCTAGTCGTATCTTAAACGAGTCTTTTCTCAAAAATATGGCGACAAAGGTCAAAGGAAATATGGCTGTAGCTGTTCCTCATCAAGATGTATTAATTATTGCTGATATTATGAATGAAACAGGATACGATATCCTGGCACAAATGACAATGAGCTTTTTTGCAAGTGGTCATGTACCAATTACAGCTCTGTCTTTCTTATATGAAGATGGGGAGTTAGAACCAATATTTATTTTAGGCAAGAATAAAAAGAAACAATAACCATGGAAATGGGTCGCTATAGGCGGTCCATTTTTCATTTGTGTGTCATCTTTTTCAATGATATCAAAAACTTATCAAAGATAACTCAGATTACATAATTGCTATCATTCTTAGTAGGTTTACTGATAGAATGTAAGTTAGAACAGAAAAGGAAGTTGATAGAATGAATTGGTTTAAAAGAATAAAAGCCTACTTTAATGGCTATGATGCCGATGAGTTCAAGGAATATGATCCAACGAATACAACTCAAGAAGATAAACCTACAAATAACACTAATAAAATTCAAACTAAAGAACCATATGAAACACATAGAGAGATAGAAGCAAAAGTAATTTATCAATATCCAAAAGGTGAATTTCGTTTTCCTCTCATCCCAGATGAGACACGGGAAAGAAGAAAGCCAAGAGAACGTGAAAATATATTAGCAGACGAAAAGCCAAAAGATAGCAAAAATCTTCAAACAAGACAAAGAAGAAGTCATTCAACAAAAGAAAATATTGAAAATCAGCAAGAAAATCATCGTCCATTAGAAAAGAAACAAATAAAAAAAACGGAAATTAAGCTGAATGCAGGGCCATTTAAACCATCAGAAATTCCTTCTCCTATATATGGTTTTGGTCAAAGAAAAAGTCAAATAAAAGAGGAAACGAAACTTGAACAGTATGAAAGAATAGAACCTACTGAATATGACCTTGGTATTGCTCGTGGCAGAAAAGAATCTGCTTCACTTGAAGAACAATACAATCAATTGTCTCTTTACGATGAGCCGGAACAAGTGAATGTGAGGGTGGAAGAAGACCCGATAGTGACGACTAACAATGAGCCGGAACAAGTGGATGAGAGGGTGGAAGAAGCCCCGATTGTCGCGACTAACAATGAGCCGGAACAAGTGATAGCATCCTTTCAGGTCGAAGATGAGCTAACAGTTTCACAAAATCAAACTGCTGTCGCACTTGAAAAGTCCATTCCTTATTCGAACCAGTATGAAGAAGTTGAAGAAAAACGGATGTATGAAGATGTGGCACAGGATGAAGGTCAAACAAACATACATAGCATGGAAGATGCTCACGCTAATGTGGAAGAAGAGATAGAAACTGAAACGTCGTCTCATCAACCACAGAAACGGAGTCATCTGCCCTTTAATGTAATGATGTTGCAATCGGATAGGAAAAAGTTAAATGTCAATGAGACACCAGAATTCCATCCATCGTCACAGGTAAAAAAAAATGACTTTTATAGAGATGAGGAAATAGAAGAAAATTTGCCTAATTATGTCTTCCCGTCTATGAGGTTGTTAGATCCTCCAGTTAATATGGACACAGATGAAGAATGGTTATTAGAACAAGAGGAATTATTAAATGCCACCCTACATCACTTCAATGTCCGAGCGCATGTGATACAAGTAACGAAAGGTCCTGCGGTTACTCGTTTTGAAGTGCAACCAGAGCCTGGAGTGAAAGTAAATAAAATTACAAACCTAGCTGATGATATCAAACTCAGTCTTGCTGCAAGGGATATTAGAATAGAAGCACCTATCCCTGGAAAACACGCGATAGGCATAGAAGTGCCTAACCAAAAGAGTAGACCTGTACAAATTAGCGAAATCATTCATAGTGAAGAGTTTATGCAATCAGAGTCACCACTAACTGCTGTATTAGGTCTAGATATTGCTGGTGATCCAATTGTCACAGATTTACGCAAAATGCCCCATGGTTTAATTGCAGGTGCAACAGGATCTGGTAAAAGTGTTTGTATTAATTCTATTCTTATTAGTCTTTTATACAAAGCTGATCCTGAGGAGTTAAAGCTCTTGCTCATTGATCCTAAAATGGTAGAATTAGCACCATACAATCAAATACCACATCTTGTTAGTCCGGTCATAACCGATGTAAAAGCAGCAACAGCCTCACTGAAGTGGGCGGTAGAAGAAATGGAAAGAAGGTATGAATTATTTGCTCATTCGGGCGTACGAGATATTAATCGTTACAATGATTATGCAGAGGCAAATAAGCAATACCATCAAAAACTGCCGTATATTGTCATTGTCATAGATGAATTAGCCGATTTAATGATGATGTCTCCAGCGGATGTTGAGGAAGCCATCTGTCGTATCGCTCAAAAGGCAAGGGCCTGTGGGATTCACTTAATTATTGCGACTCAACGACCATCAGTTGATGTTATCACGGGTCTCATTAAGGCAAATGTACCAACAAGAATTGCTTTTTCTGTCTCTTCACAAGTGGATTCGCGGACAATAATAGATATTAGTGGTGCTGAAAAGCTATTGGGTAGAGGAGATATGCTCTTTTTAGAAAACGGTTCATCAAAGCCAGTTCGCTTGCAAGGAACTTTTGTTTCTGATCAAGAAATTGATGATGTCGTAGCACATGTTAGGAAAGAGCAGAAACCACAATATTTATTTGAACAAGAAGAGTTATTAAAGAAAGCGAAAGTAACTGAAGAAACAGATGAATTATTCTTTGAAGCATGTTATTTTGTGATTGATCATCAGGCGGCATCGGCTTCTATGTTACAAAGAAGGTTTAAAATTGGTTATAACAGAGCAGCACGCTTAATAGATATGATGGAGGAACAAGGCTTCGTATCTGAAAATCGGGGCAGTAAGCCAAGAGATGTCCTCATTACTGAAATGGAACTAAATGAAATTGAACAAAATAGTGAATGATGTTAGAAGAAAGGTAAGGAAGGGTCATGATGGTTGAAAATGATACACCCATCGTTCATTTGCACAAGTTTCGTAATAAAAAGCAACTGCAAGGTGAGGAAGCTAGTTTTCAGTTAATTGAAAAGGTTAAAAGGTACAGTGAACGCCACTTAAATATTCGTGAGATGGTCCGTGCAAAGCATATTTTTAAACTACACCTCCAATTAAAGGAGGAGGATGAAATTCCATCAAGTATGTACCAGCTATTTACGGATTGGTTAATTTTTGACTACCAAACCATTCATGGGGTTAGCGTGTTTCAGCTATTTTTACAGAGACAAAGAACTCAGATGCATGAATATGAAATGATTCAAGCTGCCCTATGTATGGCTGCTGTTATGGAACCATTGTTAATTACAAACTATGATGGAAAGACTATAGTTGGATATGATTTAAATGAGGAAGAACAAGTTGTATCTTTAAATAAAGTGGAGCATTCTTCTTTAACTATCGTCAGAGGAACGGTTGTTTTTTTAAGGAGAATTCCTGGTATAAAGAATAATTTCGCTTTCACCCCTCTCCTACTATGTCAAGATGTTCATCCTTTTAGTGAATTACGTACAAACTATCAAAGAATGGGCAAAAAAGATACATTGAGATCTTTTTTAAAGCACAGAGCATTGGACATATTACCAGAAAGCCAATATTGGGAAGTAGTGAGTCAATAGTCCTCGTTCTTATTACCTAAAAACAAACAACCTTTTTAGGTAGAAAAGGCTGTTATACTGTACTGTAGGTAAGAAAATGCTAATGCTTTATAAGTTGAAAAAAATTATAATGATCGGGACAAGTGATACATAGTTTTTCAAAGGGAATAATGATATAATGTTTTAATGTGAATTAAAAAGAACTATGGAAACTTGAAATAAACGATTATGAGCAAAAATAGATATATGTCATATACTGTTTTACAGATATACGATGGTTGGAGGTTTCTTTATATGACTATTTACCATTTCGTCGGTATTAAAGGGTCAGGGATGAGTGCACTTGCACAAATTCTACATGATATGAATTATAATGTTCAAGGATCAGACGTTGAAAAGCACTTCTTCACACAAGTGGCACTTGAGGAAGCTGGAATAAAAATTTTGCCATTTAATAAAAATAATATACAACCTGGCTTAACAATCATTGCCGGTAATGCATTCCCTGATACACATGAGGAAATAGAAGAAGCGACAAGACTTGGTTTACCAATCATTCGCTATCACAAGTTCCTCGGTGATTTCATGAAGAATTTTACAAGTATCGCTGTTACAGGAGCACATGGTAAAACTTCTACGACTGGGTTGCTTGCACATGTACTTACAGGTGCGAATCCTACTGCTTATCTGATTGGTGATGGTACTGGGAGAGGAAATAAACTGGCCGAATATTTTGCTTTTGAAGCATGTGAATATCGCCGCCACTTCTTGTCATACCATCCGGATTA
The DNA here is from genome assembly GCF_038007345.1 of Cytobacillus sp. FSL M8-0252. Classification (NCBI taxonomy): domain Bacteria; kingdom Bacillati; phylum Bacillota; class Bacilli; order Caryophanales; family Bacillaceae; genus Cytobacillus; species Cytobacillus sp. FSL M8-0252. The sequence goes on along the minus strand of NZ_JBBOWZ010000001.1, from coordinate 3,629,178 downwards.
TTGCATCATGACAAATATTGATTTTGATCATCCAGATTATTTTGCAAGTCTTGATGATGTTTTTTCTGCGTTTCAAGAAATGTCATTACAAGTGAAAAAAGGGATTTTCGCTTGTGGTGATGATGAACAATTACAAAAAGTGCAAGCAAAAGTACCTGTTGTTTTTTACGGTTTTGGTGAAGAAAATGACTTTCAAGCAAGAAATGTCATCAAGTCAACAAGCGGTACAACCTTTGATGTATTTGTAAGGAATACCTTCTATAATACGTTCACGATCAAATCATACGGAGATCATAACATCTTAAATGCTTTAAGCGTGATTGCCGTGTGTCATTACGAAGATATTGATGCTTCGATTGTTCAAGAGCAGCTCCTCACTTTTGGAGGAGTAAAGAGACGATTTACAGAAAAACAAATTGGTGATCAAGTCATTATCGATGATTACGCTCACCATCCGACTGAAATAAAAGCAACAATTGAAGCAGCGCGTCAAAAATACCCTGATAAAGAAATCATCGGTGTTTTCCAACCGCATACCTTCACAAGGACACAAACATTCTTAGATGATTTTGCTTCAAGTTTAAACTTGGCAGACCAAGTGTATCTATGTGAAATCTTTGGATCCGCTAGGGAAATCCACGGAAAGCTTTCTATTGAAGATTTACAAGCAAAAGTCGATGGTGCTGTTATTTTAAACGAAGACGATACGAATATCTTAAAAGATCACCACGATGGTGTCTTAATCTTTATGGGTGCAGGCGACATTCAAAAATTCCAGAAAGCATACGAAATGCAACTATAAGCGAGTAGTTCCTCATGTGAGTGGGGGACTATTTTTTGTTTTATAAATCAATTTGTGGTTCAATTCCATTAGAGTAAAAAAGGAATTTGTGCGTGCAATTGAAGTGAAATCGGCAAAGATAGCTGCGTGATTTTTGAGTTGCACTCACATCAGGCCATCGAAAACGACACAACAATCATTTTTTCTTCAAATACTCTCCTTAATCAATTACTTTGAACTAAATAAATTTGAATGATGAAAGTTGATGGTATTCATTTTCTTACTATTTTGATAAAATATAATATAAAAAAATGACGGATAAATTACGGGGGAATGAGTATGCGAAAAAATATATTAAAGGTATGTGTTCAACAAGATGATATTGATCATTTAGGACATATGAATTATATGAAGTATCTTGTCTATTTAGAGAAGGGAGTATCTAACTGGTATAGAGAAATTGGCATTGGAAGAGAGCAATTAGATCAACAGCATTTAGGAACAGTAATGGTTAACTTTGATGTTACCTATAAAAAAGAGGCACGGGTGAATGAAGAACTCACAATTTTCACAGAATTGCGTAACGTAGGTAATAAAAGCTTTTATATTTATCAAGAAATATATAATGAGAATCAAGAGCTATTAACAACATGTAAGAAGACATTTGTCATGTTTAATACAATTACAAGACAGGGTGTACCTGTTGTTAAGGAAATTACAGAATTAGTAAATAAGGAAAATTATAACAATTAAATCCGAAGAATATGGCAATACATAAATAACCACGAACAAAAATTTGTTCGTGGTACATGGAAAAAGTCGAATTTGTTAGCTTATTTTAAGTTTTCTGGATTGAGAGCTTCTAATTCTGCAATTACAAATTTGCCGTCTTTGCGGATTAATTGATCATCGAAGTAGATTTCTCCACCACCATAATCAGGACGTTGGATATTGACTAAGTCCCAATGGATATTTGATTTGTTCCCATTATATGCTTCGTCATAGCATTGTCCTGGTGTGAAGTGAAAGCTACCGTCAATTTTTTCATCAAAAAGGATATCTTGCATTGGGTGTAGAATATAAGGGTTAACACCAATAGCAAATTCTCCAACAAAGCGAGCTCCCTCATCTGTATCGAATATTTTGTTAATACGCTCAGTATCATTAGCAGTGGCCTCAATGATTTTACCATTCTCGAAAGTTAGTTTTACATTTTCGAACGTAAAACCGTTATATGGAGATGGTGTGTTATAAGAAATAACTCCATTCACTGAATCACGCACTGGAGCGGTATAAACTTCACCATCTGGTATATTCATTTGTCCAGAACATTTAATAGCTGGGATATCTTTAATTGAAAAACTTAAATCAGTCCCAGGTCCTGTTAAGCGAACTTTATCTGTTTTATTCATCAATGAAACGAGATTGTCCATGGCTGCATCCATTTTACTGTAGTCTAAGTTACATACATCAAAGTAAAAGTCTTCGAATGCTTCCACGCTCATTTTAGCTAATTGAGCCATTGAAGCGTTTGGATAGCGGAGTACAACCCATTTTGTTTTTGGCACGCGAATTTCTCTATGTACCTTTTGGCCGATTGTTGATCCGTGAATACGCATTTTTTCATCTGGTACATCTGCTTGTTCGTTAATGTTATTTCCAGAACGTAAACCAATATAAGCATCCATTTGGCTCATGACATTTGCTTCAAATGAAGCCATCATATTATATTGTTCTTCATTTGCGCCGAATAAAAGTGCGCGGTCAACTGTATTATCTTTTATCGTGACAAAAGGGTGACCACCAGCGGCGTAGGCTTCTTTTACAAGAGCAGTTACAAGTTCTTTTTGTAAACCGAAGTTCTCAATGAGAACCTTTTCTCCTTTTTGTAAACCAATTGAATAATTAATTAAGTTCTTAGCTAATTGTTCAATACGAGGATCTTTCATTACATATCCCTCCGAATAAAAAATTGATTACTACCTTCTTATTGTAACCTAAAGTGGGATGTTTGTTCGAAAATAACTAGAGAAAAAGACAGAATAAATGATTTTCTTAGGATAAAATAGATAAGTAAGGTTCCCGTTAGGTCTAATCGCTTCATTTAAGTAATTGTTTATATTATGATAATATTTACAGATAAAATAAAAAGGATTATTTGGAAAGAGCGTTTATTCTCTCATAATTGGGGAAAAGCAATAATAAATTAAATACTTTGCTCTTTTCTTTGAATCATTCTTATTTTGAAAATACGGAGGTGTGCCTAATGGAAATTATCTTGTATTTGAGTGTAGCGGTTATTGCCATTGCTTTTTTAGTTTTAGTCATCTACCTTTCTAAAACACTCTCATCGCTACAAGTAACGTTAACAAGTGTATCTAAGACATTAGACGGGTTAGAAAAACAGCTTGATGGAGTGACCAAGGAAACAACAGTACTCTTACATAAAACGAATGCATTAGCAGAAGATATTCAAAAGAAATCTGAAAGCTTGAATAATGTTGTTGGTGCCGTAAAAGAAGTAGGGGACTCAGTAAGAACCTTTAATGGTTCTATTCAAAATATATCATCTTCAGTCAGTCAGCAGCTAGAGTCGAATAAAGAAAAAGTTGCACAAGCTATTAGCTGGGGTAATGTCATCTTAGAATTAAGAGAGAAATATAAACAACGTAAGCAAGCACCAGCGCAAACCTATACAGCTGAGGATCCTATCCCAGTTCCTAGCAAGAAAAGAGAAAGAGCAAGGTCATAAATTCAATTTGGAGGATGATAATGATGAGTAACCAAGATCGTCAAGAAAATGAATCAAAACAAGTGGCCAAAAATGAAGATAGCATCAATACAAAGGATTTCGTCATCGGAGCACTAATTGGTGGTATTGTAGGTGCTGGTACAGCATTATTACTTGCACCTAAATCAGGTAAGGAACTAATAAGTGATATTAATACACAAGCTTCTCAATTAAAGGAAAAATCTAGCCATATCGCTGATACTGCTAAAGTAAAAGGTACTGAATGGGTTCAGGTTGCTAAAGAAAAAAGCAATGAAATTGTCCAATCAGCAAAAGAAAAATCTAGTGACTTACAACAAACAGTCTCAAAGCAGTCTGCAGATATGAAAGATAAAATTAAACAAATGACTGCAAAAGATGACGCAGTAGCTGAAGAAAATGCTCCAACATCGGAAGCAGAAGCACAAAAGAGATTAGAAGAAACGAAAGTAGCTTTTGACCAAACAGAAGAAAAAGTAAATCAATAGTATTCAATAAAGCGGTAAAGAGCCATCTATTCTTTACCGCTTTATTATGATCTCGATTTGTCATAGGTGCTTCTTTTTTAGTAAAATAATGTGAGGTATACCATAATTATAATAAGAGAGGTAATTCAAATGGAAAGATTAAATACAAAAGAAGCATTTAAACAAGCACTGCAAGAGAATGAGAAGATGTTATTACTTAAGCACAGTAACACTTGCCCAATCAGCGCAGATGCTTACGAGCAATATGAAAAATACACAAATGAAAATAGTGATGTGAAAGCTTATTACTTAGTTGTTCAAGAAGATCGCCCATTGTCAAACGAGATTGCAGAAATATTTGAAGTAAAACACGAATCTCCACAAGCTTTTCTTTTTGTTAATAAAGAAGTGGCTTGGCATACATCCCACCGTAAAATTACATATGATACCCTAAATGAGGCTGTACAAGCTTAAGGAAGTTATCTATCCCGAACGATTTATTTGTCTAATATGGACGTGAGTCGTTCGGAACATTTTTTAAATTGGTTGAAGGAGTTATGTGTTTTTTCCGCACGAGTGTGTAATTTTTAGTTGACCAGTGAATTTTTAAATTGTCCCCCTCTTGTATTTCCTCTAATAAAGAGGACTTCTTGCCGTTTTTAAATAATGTACATTGAAGTTTACCATGATAAGGAATTTGAACTTTTGCAAATTTAATCACATCATGAAAATAAAACCTTGCTTGGTCATCTTCCTTTATTATTTCTAGTACATCTCCTGAATGTATAAGTGATTCCTCAACTAATTTCTCTTTTTCTCTGATTATGTGCAAAAGTTGTTTATAAAGCGTAACTTCTTTATTATTGACACTAATCGTTATACTGGCCTTGTATTGTAAAGATTTATATTTTATGAATTCTACCAGTGTTAATGGGCGCGGCTCAATGATCTCTAAACGATCTAAATGGTTGACATGACTAGTTAAAGATATCGAATTTCCATTGCAAATAACTTTTCCGTTATGTGGTGGAATGATTGTCTGCTTCCCATTGATGATCAGTTGATATGGCTTTACGCTCTCTAATAGATGTGTCAAATCTAATGAATGAAAGATTTCTGTAATTGTCGATGGGATCATATATTCAATATGATCACCGTCCTCGAGTAGCTGTTGAGTGGATGCTGTTACTTGATTCACCTTTATTAAGGGCATAATGGTGTATTTTGCATCGTGAATATAAATACTTTTATTCTCGGTTTCTCCGACACAATCAGATACTCTAATAGTCGCTGGCTCCCCACTCATTCCTCTTACGACACTTATTTCATCATGAGCGTGAACGGCATCATTTAATTTTGCCTTTTTACCGTTCAAATAAATATATGGCGGTTTTCCGTGACTTCCTGGAATGGTCATTTGTTGTTTGTTAACGGTAATTACTTTTGGAGAGCCAATTTTTCCATACCAATTCCTTGTGAGATATTTTGCAGTTAATAAGACATCCTTTACTGTGAGAGTCTTGATTTTTAGCAATCGTTCTGTCTCTCCATTGATTGTAATAGGAACAAATCTGAGCGGAGTTTCGTTGGCTGCAATTGCGATTGCAAAAGGTGTGACATACATCGGGTGAGAAGCTAGCTCTTCTGGAAATGATAGATGTTTTAAGCTATTTAAAGTTTTAAGCATGACTTGATGAGGAGGCAAATCTAATTGGTCTCTAAGTAATTCTTGAATGCCTGGTGTTAAGCTTCCACCGCCAATTATTAGGAGGGCAAGAGGTGACTTTTTATTATTTAGCTGTTGTATTTTTTTTGAAAGTGAATGAGCAAGTTGTTCGATAAAGGGAAAAAGCCTACTCATTAAGTCTTTTGAGTAGATATGTTGTTTTGTGTTATTTAATGTTTCAAATGTGAAGGATTCATGGTCGACCAAATGCCGCTTGATCCGCTCTGCTTCATGGAAATCGGTTAGTGTTAATTGCTGAATGAACTCTGTCACTTCATCACCTGCCTGTGGCACCATCCCATAAGCAGTAATTGTTCCTTCATTAGTAATGGCAATATCAGATGTACCTGCTCCGATATCTAATACAGCTATATTCAAATGTCGTAAGGATGGAGGAATTAAAGTTTGTACACAAGCAATAGGCTCGAGTGTTAGTCCATCGATCGTTAACCCTGCTCTTTGTACAGTTGCTTCTAGAGAGGTGATAACAAGCTTAGGTAAGAAGGTGGCAATAATTTCTATACTCGCTTGAGCACCTTGTTGATGTAATAAACTCCCAATAGGCTGTCGGTCAATAAAATAATACAGTGGTGTATAGCCTACAAAGGTATAATCTGTTTGGATTTCTGTATGATGAGTTTTATTTGTAATAGTAGATTGTGCTTTTTGAAGAGCTTGCCATTCTAAATATTGAATATAGTCAGCAGTTAAAGGAGGGTAATTTCTTATATCCATACTAGCCATTATGCGTTCGGTTCGTAATGATCTACCAGCTGCAGCAATAAATACTTTTTGAAGGGGACCATGTTTTTTTTCAAAGTATTGTTTAATAACAATAACTGTTTCTGCAACCGATTGGATATTGTGAATTTGTCCATCCATCATTGCCCTATCATCATGTTCCTTTACAAAGTAATCAACACAATTATACTCACCTTCTTCAAAAAGAATAAAGAGACCAATGACTGACCTTGTTCCTATATCTAAGACAAAAAATTGTTTCTTCTCACCCAAAAGAATCACATCCTTTTGAATCAATTTGCTTTATTGCTTAAAAGCGTCTAATTAATAAAGATAAAATTAGTGACAGAAGCGTATATTTCATATATAATAACAACAATTATAAAAAATGTATTATAATTATCACCAAAACAAATAAGTGATATCTGAATGAAGCAAGAAAGTATTGTACTCATCTTCGCTTTTTCGGAATTAAGCTTTAATGTAATAACAATTGAGAGGATGGGACTATTATGGGTAAAGAACTAGAGCAATTGCGTAACCGAGTGGATGAAATTAACCTTCAGTTGCTTTCTTTAATTAATGAGAGAGCAGAACTTGTACAAGAAATCGGAAGGGTAAAGGAAACACAAGGAGTCTATCGTTATGATCCTGTCCGTGAAAGAGCGATGTTGGATCTAATCAAAGAGAATAATAATGGACCTTTTGAGAACTCAACAATTGAGCATATGTTCAAGGAGATCTTTAAAGCTGGTTTAGAATTACAAAAGGATGACCATCGCAAAGCATTATTAGTATCCCGTAAGAAAAAATCTGAAAATACAATTGTTGATATAAATGGAGAGCAGATCGGTAACGGACAGCCGCATCTTGTCTTTGGGCCATGTGCAGTAGAATCATATGAGCAAGTGGCATCAGTTGCTGAAGCTGTGAAAGCTAAAGGCTTGAAGTTGTTACGTGGCGGCGCATTTAAGCCTAGAACTTCTCCTTATGATTTCCAAGGTTTGGGTGTTGAAGGCTTGAAGATCTTAAAACGTGTAGCAGATGAATATGGTTTAGCTGTTATTTCAGAAATCGTAAGCCCAAATGATATGGAAACTGCAGTGCAGTACTTAGACGTTATTCAAATTGGAGCTAGAAATATGCAGAATTTTGAATTGCTAAAAGCAGCAGGACAAATCAATAAGCCTGTACTCTTAAAGCGTGGTATGTCTGCAACGATTGAAGAATTCATTAATGCAGCTGAATACATCATGGCACAAGGAAATGGCCAAATTATTCTTTGTGAACGAGGTATAAGAACATATGAAAAAGCAACAAGAAATACGTTAGATATTACGGCTGTTCCAATTTTAAAACAAGAAACACATTTACCAGTTATGGTTGATGTCACTCATTCAACTGGAAGAAAAGATTTATTACTTCCAGCTGCAAAAGCAGCACTTGCAATTGGTGCTGATGGGGTTATGGCAGAAGTACATCCAGATCCTGCAGTGGCGTTATCTGATTCCGCTCAGCAAATGGATTTAAATCAATTTGATCAATTCATGAACGCACTTAAACTTCCTTCACAAATTCAAGTGTAATGGTATAATAAAGCTGATTTAAGGGGAATGGTAGCCGTCCCTCTTGAGTCGGCTTTTTTATATCTTTTTAAAAAAATTTGTAGTAAGCTGGTTGTGGTTTCTAATTTTTTTACAAGATTATGTGAGGAATTGAACAATAGGATAGAACTTTGGGATATCAGTTATGTAGGTTAGATTCTAACTATTTTTTGACTTTTTCATAAATATTTCAGCATGAAGTTGCGAGGGAAGAGAAAAGTATCGTATGATTATACATAATTACAATTCTTGCTGAACAAATAAGGTTTGTAGAAGAATGACATACATAAATACATTTTATTAATATAGAAAAAGTAGAAGGAGTGTGTGACATGAATATTACGATTTATGATGTAGCACGCGAAGCAAATGTTTCAATGGCTACTGTTTCAAGGGTTGTCAATGGGAATCCTAATGTCAAACCGACAACAAGAAAAAAAGTATTAGAGGTAATTGAACGTTTAGGCTATCGCCCTAATGCTGTTGCAAGGGGACTTGCTAGTAAAAAAACTACGACAGTAGGGGTGATATTACCCGATGTATCGAGTACTTTTGTCGCGGAGTTAGCTAGAGGAATCGAAGATATCGCAACGATGTATAAGTATAATATTATTTTAAGTAACTCAGATCAAAATATGGACAAGGAGTTACATCTATTAAACACGATGTTAGGAAAACAAGTGGACGGGATTGTTTTTATGGGCGGTAATATAGAGGAAGCACATGTGACGGAATTTGAGAAATCTCCTGTACCTATTGTACTTGCTGGTTCTATTGAAAAGTCGCAAACCATTCCTTCTGTTAACATCGATTATGAACAAGCAGCTTATGATGCCACGGAAGCCTTTATTCAAAAAGGTCACGAAAAAATTGCCTTGCTGATTGGCCCTTTAAGAGAACCAATCAATGCAGAGAAAAAATTAGAAGGCTATAAGAGAGCTCTTCAAGACGCGAGTATTCCGTATCATGAAGAATGGGTAATTGAAGGGGACTACACATATGACTCAGGTTTGGAAGCATTTGAACGGTTGTTAGAGTTAGATAGCAAGCCAACTGCTATATTTGCTGGTTCAGATGAAATGGCATTGGGCATCGTTCATGGGGCGCAAGATAAAGGGTATCACGTACCTCAGGATGTAGAAGTGATTAGCTCTGATAGCACAAGATTAGCTTTAATGGTGAGACCACAACTTACATCTGTTGTACAACCGTTATATGACATAGGTGCAGTTGCAATGAGATTATTGACGAAGTATATGAATAAGGAAGAAGTCACAGATCACACAGTAGTACTTCCGCACCGAATTGAACAGCGTAACTCAACAAAATAATCATCCGACCGATATGAGAAAAAGAGGGAAAGACATGTAAAGTGAGTTTACCGAGTTTACAAGGTAATTCTCACTTTTTACATGTTAAGGTAAGAAAAAATGGTCAAGTGAGAAGATAAGTGTCTTTGCAGCTAATAAGGAACAACTTGTCTTCACCTCTTGCAAGACTCGCCAATAGGCGAGTTTTCTAATTTCGTCATTAGGGAGAGAGAGAATGAGAAAGTTAGACAAGTTAACACCAGTTGGTTTAATGGTCGGTGTAATCATGATTATCTTTGGAATTGTTGCTTCCGGTGGGTGGACTGGGGTCAAGTATTTTTTTGATTTCTCTTCCATCTTTATTGTCATTGGTGGGATAGTTGCAGGTCTTTTTATATCCTTCCAAATGAAGGATTTACGAAAGACTTTTATAGTAATGAAAAAAGGCTTTTCTAAAGAAGAAAGGTCAATCGAGAGCCTGATTGAGACCTTTGTTAAGTTAGCAGACCGTGCTAGAAGAGAAGGTATATTATCTTTAGAGTTAGAAGTTGTAAATGAACCAAATCCTTTTATCCGTAAAGGTGTGTTGTTGGCGGTTGATGGAATTGAACCAGAAATGATTAGGGATATACTTGATGCCGATATTGATGCAATGGAAGAGCGCCATCGAAAAGGGAGGAATATTATTGAAAAAGCAGGGGATTATGCACCAGCTTGGGGAATGATTGGTACATTAATTGGACTAGTCCTTATGTTGAAAAATATGGATGACCCCTCAGAACTTGGTTCCGGAATGGCAATTGCTCTTTTAACGACTTTATATGGCTCTTTACTAGCAAATCTTTTTTTCAATCCTTTAGCTGCGAAACTTGAATCACAAACGGATGATGAAATTTTTTATAAACAGGTTGTGATTGAAGGAGTAATTGGTGTTCAAACGGGACAGAACCCAACGATTTTACGAGAGAAATTAAGTGTTTACTTGTCCGAAACTGAGAAAAAATCTATCGAGGGGCGACTAGAGCTAACGGAGGACTTTGAACATGAGGCGCAATAACCGCCGTTCTAAAAGAGATAGGAACAATAAAAAGGGTGCTCCCCTTTGGATGGTGACCTATTCAGATCTTGTTACGCTCGTTCTCGTTTTTTTCATCCTTCTGTTTTCGATGTCACAAGTGGATATGACGAAGTTTAAGGCTGTCTCAGATTCATTTAATAAAGTAGGGATATTCCAATCTAGCTCATCAATATTACCTGATGATGGACGTGAATCTGTGCCAGATGAAACAGAGACAGGTACACCACATTCACTTGATTCACTTGTTCAGGAAGTTGAGAGTTATCTAAAATCTAATGGGTTGGAAAATGTGATTACAGCCAATCGAAATGAAAGAGGTGTTGTGCTCATTCTGCAAGAGCAAGTATTGTTTGAAACGGGCCAAGCCGATCTTATTGAAGATTCATTTGGTTTTCTCGAAAGCTTAGGGGTCATGCTCAAAGAAATGCCTAATCTTATCCGAGTCGAGGGCCATACAGATAATCGCCCAATTGAAACGTATCGCTACCCATCGAATTGGGAATTATCTTCAGCTCGAGCAAGTAGTGTTATTCGTTATTTAGTGGATAATAATGAAATAGAACCGTCTCGTTTTACTGCAGTAGGATACGGTGAAACAAGGCCGATTGCCGCAAATAATAGCTCAGAAAATTGGGAGAAAAATCGCAGAGTAGAAGTTATTATTCTTGATCCTGAGTATAAACACAATGAAGCTATGGAATCATCTAATTGATTCTATAGCTTTTTTCATTTTTTTGGTCCCAAAAAAAGCTATGCCTACTCCTTACCATATAATATTTAACTGTTTTTTCTCAACCTATAGACTGACTTTTAAACAGCGGTCATTTTGTATAATGAAAGAAACGGTAAGGAGGAGAAACGTATGCAAATAAAAGAGCTGACAATATATGTAGGTAATTACAATGAAACGAGAAAATTTTATGAAGAAGTGATGGGTTTAAATGTATATAAAGAATCTAAACAACAGATTACATTTCAGGTCGGTACAAGTCTGTTAACCATTCAAGAGGAGATTGAACAGGCATCTTTTTATCATTTTGCTATTAATATTCCACCTAACTTACTTCAATCAGCGAAAGTTTGGTTAAGTAATAGAGTTAAATTGGCAATGGAGGAGGGGGAAGATGAGGCAGACTTTAAGGAAGCGAAAGCAAAAGCGATCTATTTCGAGGATCCATCCGGTAATATCGTTGAATTGATTGCAAGAAAAACGTCAGCAGTAGCTAGTGAATCGCATTTTCATAAGGCTCATTTTTTAAATATAAGTGAGGTAGGTATCGCTACAAACCATATAATAGAGCTTGCTCAGCAATTACAAGATAAAGGAATACCAGTGAGAAACAACGAATCAATTAAACACGAGAAATATTTAAACTTTTTCGGAGAATATGATGATGGAGTTTATATTATTGTTGCTCCTGTTGGTAGAAGGTGGATTTTCTCAAATAAATACGCTAAAGAAGCGCCAATCGTTATTCGAACAGATAGAGGGACTATTCAATCCTAGGAAATGGAGGTAATCATGAGGAAAGTAGAAGTACTTAATTATGATAGACAATGGTCTACGGCCTTTGAAGTAGAGGCACAGAAGTTAAAACGAGTCTTCAAAGATAAAATGATAGTCATTTTTCATATCGGTAGCACCTCAGTACCAGGTCTTAAAGCCAAGCCGATTATTGATATATTACCGGTTGTCAAAGATATTACAGAGGTTGATGATTACTTAATTGAAATGAATGCATTAGGGTATGAGGCAAGAGGAGAGAATGGTATAAGAGGAAGAAGATATTTTCAAAAAGGACATGATAATCGTACGCATCATCTTCATTTTTTTGCAAAAGACAGTAAGGAGATTATTAGACATCTTGCCTTTCGTGATTATTTACGGACTCATCCATTAGAAGCTGGAAAATATGGTGCCTTAAAAGAATCGTTGGCCATCAAGCACTCGACAGATATCCATGCCTATATAGAAGGAAAAAATGCTTATGTGAAAAAAGTTGAACAGAAGGCATTAGCATGGTTTGAAAGGTTCGGGAATCTTCATCAACATCGGTTTTGAATATATCTTTCTGGATGGCTTTGTATTTTACCATCCAGAAGAGATATATTGGTCTGTCACAAATTTTTTAAACGTTTTAGTAATGGGTGACATATAACGGCTTTCTAACCAGGCAATACCAATCATACGGAAACAATGTGGTCGACTAATTGGAATTTGTATAATCTTACTTTTGTTGATACCTTTCAAATCAGGTAAAACTGAAACCCCAAGCTCTGCAGCAACTAACCCTGCGACTGTATCTGCCTCATCTCCTTCAAACGTAATTTTTGGCGTGAGGCCTGCATCTAAAAAGAGCCCCTCAACGGTTTCTCTTAAAGAATAACCTTTCTTTAAATGGATGATTGGTTCATATTTTAGTTCTTCGAGTGTAATAGATTTTTTCTTTGCTAGCCGATGGTTTTTAGGTACGACAGCAAAAAGTTCTTCTTCCCATAACTTCATCCAGCCTACCTGATCATCTTTTTCATTAGGTGCAATAAAACATAAATCAATTTGCCCATTATAGAGTTGCTCTAACATGACATGTGAAGCTCCTTGACTAAGTCGGAAATGTGTCTCAGGGTAAGAATCACGGAATTGTGAAATCATATCGGGGATAATGTTGGTACTTAATGTGTGGAGAAAGCCAAGAGAAATCGTTCCAGTATGCGGTTGAATAAGGTCTTGAATTTCTTGCTTAGCTTCTACATATTCTTGAATGATTTTCTCTACTCTTCGCAAAAAAATAACCCCATAAGCATTAAGGTGAATAGCACGCCCTTGTCTTTCAAATAATGGCACGCCTAATTCATCTTCTAACCTTGCAATGGAACGACTTAATGCAGACTGAGAAATCAATAGTTTCTCTGCTGATTGTGTCATATGTTCTGTTTCCGCAAGAGTTCGAAAATAAAGCAGTTGTTGAATATCCATAGACTCACTCTTTTCCATTACATTAATGCATTATTTTTATTATTATAATGCATTATACATATCGATTCAAAGGTGGTACGATGTTTAATATTAAAGAATATGTTAGAAGAACTATTCTAAAAGAAAGAAGAGAACATGAATTGATGAACGGCATACAGCAAGGTACCAACCTTTTTAAAAAAGTGAATATCGCATTTTTTGCAGCGGGTTTTAATACTTTTGCCATACTCTATTGCATGCAACCATTACTACCGGAGTTTTCGAAGATTTTTTCTATTACCCCAGCAGAAGCAAGTCTCTCCCTCTCCCTGACAACAGTAGTTTTAGCGATTAGTATGTTATTTTTTGGGTCTATATCAGAGGTGTGGGGAAGAAAACCGATTATGGTTTATTCCATGTTCATTTCCTCATTTCTGTGTATTTTGACAGCATTTAGTCCTTCTTTTGAGATATTACTTATTTATCGTGTGCTCATTGGTGTGACACTTGCAGGCTTGCCTTCTATTGCAATGGCTTATTTATCTGAGGAAATGGATCCGAAAAGTTTAGGAAAGGCAATGGGCCTTTATATTAGTGGGAATGCCACAGGCGCTGTCTTTGGGCGTGTGTTTACTGGTGTTATTACAGATTACTTCAGCTGGCAAATTGCTATCCTTGGCGTGGGACTGATTGGCTTTATTGCCACAATGTATTTTCAACGAAGTTTACCTGATTCAAAATTCTTTAAACCGAGATTATTAAACCTTCGTTCATTATCCAATTCTTTAATTGACCATCTTAAAGATCCAATGTTGTTAGCTTTGTTTTTTATCGGTTTTTTACTATTAGGCAGCAATGTGGCATTGTTTAACTATGTTGGTTATTTATTAATGAGCGAGCCATTTTCATATAGTCATGCAACGATTGGCTGGTTATTTCTTATTTATTTAATCGGTGTAGTTAGTTCTACAATTAACGCAAAACTTGTTCGTTCTTACGGTAAAGAGAAGATGTTAGTTAGTTATTTCACCTTGGCCATAGTGGGTACAGTTTGTACGGCTATACCTCATATCATCGGCATTCTTTTAGGTTTATCTATCTTTATATTTGGCTTTTTCGGGGCACACGCCATTGCTTCAAGTTGGGTTGGCCAACGAGCAACACATGACAAAGCACAAGCCTCTTCGCTCTATTTATTTCTTTATTATTTCGGCTCTAGTGTCGGTGGCACAGTTGCTGGTTTCTTTTGGTCGCGCTACGAATGGCATGGAGTCATCGGCATGGTTGTCATTTTTCTTATGATAGGATTTGCGCTTGTTGCAAGTCTACAATATATGCAAAAAAACCATGTAGTGTTGAAACAACAGTGGCATTCTTATAAATAAAAATGATTGATGATTGAGCGCTCAATCAAAATTTTTATGAGAGTAATAGGCGATAGTAAAAACCCAATCTGATCAAATCGGATTGGGTTTTTTCATATAAGGAAATGATGGACAAGAGTGGAAAAGCAGAAGTGAAAGCCGAGCGATGGTGGTGTTAGCCTTTTCATTAGTAAATTTTGTTTCCTTGCGCAAATTTAGATTGTTTGCGTTACAACTTGTTACGACATTATTTCACATAGTGGAGACGATCATTAAATAGTAACTGCCAAGCTATCGATAATAGAATTAACTCTTATTAATAAGAACTAACAGCTTTTTTTCTCTCCTCTTTAAATACGTTTCTAGTTAAATCAATAAATGCTTGTAGTGGTGGTGTCATTTGTTTGTTTTTATGCCAAGCTATTTGTGTATAGAGTTGAATGTGTTCGTTTGGCCAAATAACTTCTTTTAATTGACCGTTGTGAAGCTCTTTATTGACGACCATGGCGGGAAGAAAAGCCACACCTAGTCCAGCTATTACACATTGTTTAAGGGCCTCTATACTCACAAACTCAATACTGTTATGCAAAAAGACATTTTCCCCCGCTAAAGTCTGCTCCAATAAAGTGCGATAGGCACATCCGATTTCGGTTAAGAGAAATGATTCATTTTGTAAATCTTTTAGGGTAACGCTTGATTTAATTGCATACTCTGGCGCTGCCACCATTTTTAACTCTTCAATTATTAATGTCTCTGTCAGTAAGGTCTCAGGGGTTTTTCTCACATCCATGATAAAGGCAAGGTCGAGTGTACCATCATCTATAAGTGCTCTTGCTGAATCATCAGAATGGGCAGGTTTAAACGTCAATTTTACATGAGGAAACTGTGATTTAAATAATTGTAAAACTCGTGGAAGTCGGTAAGTACATTGACTTTCTTGTGCGCCAATTGTTAAGGAGGCTGTTCTAAACTGTTTGTCACTTATTTTTTGTAGTGCCTCATCATTTAACCTTAACATTTGGTCAACATACTTCTTGTATTCTTTACCGGTAGCGGTCAAGACAAGCTTTTTTCCCAACCTTTCAAAAAGTGGGTGTTGCAGTTCTGCTTCTAATGCTTTAATTTGAGCGGTTACACTTGATTGTGCAAAATTAAGCATTTTTGCAGTTTTTGTAAAATTCAAAGTAGTGGCCGCTGTTTGAAAGGTCTTTAATTGCTTCATATCCATTTTTTCACCTTCTGCATTGATCGTATTTTTCGATTGATGATATCTATATTATCATCTGTAACTATTAATAGAAACAGATTAAACTTAATATGATAGGAAACTAGAGGAGTGAATCGTAATGAAAATAGCAGTTATATATGGTGGAACACGTAAAAGCGGGAATACTGAATGGTTGACGAAACAAGTGATAAATGGGGTGAAAGTTAAGGAATTTCATTTATCTAACTATCAAATAGATGCTATAAAGGATCATCGACATAGTGAAGGCGGTTTTCCTCTAGTGGATGATGATTATCAACAATTAATTCAAGAAATAATGACATATGAAACGTTAATATTTGCTACACCTATTTACTGGTATAGTATGTCCGGTATGATGAAGAATTTTATCGATCGTTGGTCCCAAACACTCAGGGATCCCGAAATGAAACACTTTAAGAAGTGCATGGAAAATAAACAAGCTTATGTCATAGCTGTTGGTGGAGATCAGCCAACGATCAAGGGATTACCAATGATTCAACAATTTCTGTACATCTTTGATTTTATGGGAATGAAGTTTTTAGGATATATATTGGGTGAAGGAAATAAACCGAGAGATATCGAAAAAGATACGAAGGCAATCAGTGCAGCAAAAGAAATGAATAAAGTTATTTCACAAGGAAATGAGGCATAAAAATGAACAATCAACCCATTAACATTCAAGAAAAACTAACAAAATTTCATACGTTTTGGTCTCCAAAAGTTGTTGCAGAAATGAATAATTATCAATTGAAGGTCGCTAAATTCTCAGGGGAGTTCGTGTGGCACAAGCATGATGATACAGACGAAGTATTTTTGGTAGTTAAAGGTGAATTAACGATTCGCATGAGAGAAGAAGATGTGGTATTAAAGAATGGTGATTTATTCGTTGTCCCTCAGGGAGTAGAACATTGTCCATATGCAAAAGAAGAGTGCCATGTCATATTAATTGAACCGAAAGGAGTGATTAATACAGGAGAGGTGAAATCATCATTGACGGCTGAAAATGATGTTTGGATATAAGATGCAAAAGGGGGCAAAGTGATGGAATTAAGGGAGGTATTAAACGAGCAATTAAATGCATCACATCATGAAAATGGGTGGTTTGTTAGTTTGCTGAATAGCATAACAAACTTGAGTGATGAAGAAGCAAATTGGAAACCGAACGAAGACGTTCATAGTATCCATGAAATCACGACACATCTTCTTTATTATAATGAAAGATACTTGCATCGCTTCAAAGAAGAGCCAGTTGATGAAGCTAAAGAAAATACTTTTCAGTTGGCTGAAGGGGTAACTTTTTCTCACACGAGAGAGAGGATTCATCAATTATATAATGATTGGAAAAAAAACCTAGAAGCAGCGGATGATTTAGTGATGAATAATGCCAGTGAGGCATTGAGTCATCTTTATTTGCATACGGCGTATCATACGGGTCAAATCATCTTGTTGCGCAAATTACAAGGAAAGTGGGATGCATCCCAAGGAGTGGAAGGCTAAGCTTGATTGGGCTACTGTCATCGACTTGTTCTTTCAGATGAAGGTTGCAATCAGTTGCAGGTTAAATATGGGCATGGTATAATTGGTGAAACTTAAATATACAACTACCTTTTGTCTAAAGGGGAGTAGCAGTTACAGTAAAGTCGTCAATACAGGGGCTCTCCCTCGGCTTTATTGGCAACATTCGTTGTTTGCGAGACCTTTACCAAGTTTCTTTGGTAAGGGTTTTTGTCGTGCTTTTAAAAAAGAAACACTAACTCATTTATGAAGGAGTGAAGACTAATGGCTGTGAAAAAATTACTAAAGAGACTCATTCAAAAAGAAGGCGTGAAGTTTTTGAAGAAAAAAGCAGTGCCAATCATAAAAGAACAGTTAAAGAAAAGAAAGGGTAGATAAGGGATGAAAACAAAAGTTTACCTTGCAGCTTTTGGTATGTTGTTAAGCTTGTCTGCGTGTTCGCCAATTGAAGATACAAAAAATACGTTGGCTTACGTAAATGATGTGGAAGATTATATGAATGAGATTACACAGTTTGCCAACGAATTTCCGGAACAAGCAGAGCAAGCGATAACGGATGAGAATGTTGCAGCATCACTGGAAAAAAATGTAGAGGATTTACAAAATGCCATCGATACAATTGAAAACACTGAAGCACCAGAATTAATTGATAGTCTGCATGCTGAGTTGGTGCAACAAAATGAAGCATTATCTACGCATTTAGTTAAGCTTGAGGAAGGTTTGGAGAAAGGGACATTATCTGAGGCATTCATCGAGGACCAAGAATTTATGCAAACAATTAATGACATCACATCTATTTACAATGAAATTGAGAATCTTGGAGAATAGACTCCCGTGATCCTATTAAGTTAAAACAAGCAGAGACTGGGACAAAACAGAGTTGAGCGCTTCGCAAAAGGGAATAGCAAGTCACTCAGAAGGGAAACCGGAGCTGAGCGCTTCGCAAAAGGGAATAGCAAGTCACTCAGGAACAAAACCAGAGCTGAGCGCTTCGCAAAAGGGATTAGCAAGTCACTCAGAAAGAAAACCAGAGTTGAGCGCTTCGCAAAAGGGAATAGCAAATTACTCAGGAACAAAACCAGAGTTGAGCGCTTCGCAAAAAGGATTAGCAAGTCACTCACAAGGAAAACCAGAGCTGAGCGCTTCGCAAAAGGGAATAGCAAGTCACTCAGAAGAAAAACCAGAGCTGAGCGCTTCGCAAAAAGGATTAGCAAGTCACTCAGAAGGGAAACCAGAGCTGAGCGCTTCGCAAAAGGGAATAGCAAGTCACTCAGAAAGAAAACCAGAGTTGAGCGCTTGGCAAAAGGGAATAGCAAATTACTCAGGAACAAAACCAGAGTTGAGCGCTTCGCAAAAGATGTTAGCAAGTCACTCAGAAGAAAAACCAGAGTTGAGCGCTTGGGAAAAGGGAATAGCAAATTACTCAGGAACAAAACCAGAGTTGAGCGCTTCGCAAAAGGGAATAGCAAGTCACTCAGAAGAAAAACCAGAGCTGAGCGCTTCGCAAAAGATGTTAGCAAGTCACTCAGAAAGAAAACCAGAGCTGAGCGCTTCGCAAAAGGGAATAGCAAGTCACTCAGAAGAAAAACCAGAGCTGAGCGCTTCGCAAAAGATGTTAGCAAGTCACTCAGGAACAAAACCAGAGCTGAGCGCTTCGCAAAAAGGATTAGCAAGTTACTCAAAAGGAAAACAAGATCTGAATGCTTCGCAGGATTTTTTTCTGCCGGAAAAATAAGAATATAACAGTAAATATAAAAGAATACGAATCATAATATGTGTTTCTTACTGTCAGCGCCCAGCAAGCTGCTTACACTCTGTTACAATGTTTAGCTACTTCTTCATAAAAGAGAAGAGGTTAGGACAAAAGGTTTGCAGCAACTCAACTAAAAAGGCCGAACTATGATTAGACAAGCTCACACATCGGGAACATGCTACAATAGTTCAGCTTTCTATATTGATAATTTAGCTCATAGATCAATAGGTGATGTTAGTTATGTTTCCTAACCTTTATCATTACTTAATAACTTCTGTCCCAAAACTTTGCGCCTTACTTCATTTTTCATTCATTTTTTCCTCTTAAGGGATAAAGCGCTTTTTCCACCGTTTTAGCGTTTTTTTCAGTGATTTCATTTTTTCTTGGAATGGGATTATATATATCCGATGAATCTTCCCAAGTTTGTGGCAACTTAAATGGAGATTCCTTTTCCCACTTTTCAATCCAATCAGAAGGTAATGGTCCTGTTCCGTTTGAATTTTCAATCATTTCTAACCAAATAAGTGACCAAGCTCTCGGAACTACCCGCCAGATATCATATCCACCCCCACCAACGGCTATCCATCTTCCTTCACAATATTGATGAGCGAGTTGGTGAGCGAGCCTTGGTATTTCTTTATATATTCTCATTGTTGCCGAAAGATGTGTTAACGGATCAAAGTAATGCGCATCAGCACCATTTTGGGTGAAAATAATATCTGGTTTAAAAAACGCTGCTACTTCTTTAAAGGACGTTTCGTATGCATGTAGCCACGAATCATCCTCTGTAAAAGCGTCTAAAGGTATATTAAAAGAATAGCCATATCCATGACTATGACCTCTTTCGTTAATATTCCCTGTTCCGGGAAATAAGTATCTACCGGTTTCATGGATAGATAATGTACATACATTTGGGTCATCATAAAACGCCCATTGTACACCATCACCATGATGAGCATCCGTATCAATATAAAGGACACGGGCATTGTACTTTTCTCGTAAATATTTGATTGCCACTGAGCTGTCATTATAGATACAAAATCCAGATGCCTTACCTCTAAAGCCATGATGAAGTCCCCCGCCTAAATGAAGGGCGTGTTCTGCCTTCCCTTGCATGACATAATCAGCGGCAGTCAATGCGCCTCCAACAAGTAAGCTACTGGCCTCGTGCATTTGAGGGAAAATAGGTGTATCCTCGGTTCCAAGCCCGTAACTCTCTGCCTGCTCTTGGGGAAGCTCATCATTACCTGCTAACTTTACAGCACGAACATAACCTGGATCATGAATGAGTAATAATTCTTCTTCTGTTGCTATTCTAGGTGCAATCATTTGCGTGTCTTTTATCGCATGGATAGATTGTAGTAAATCTAAAGTTAATTTTAAGCGTTGCTGATTAAAAGGGTGCTCAGCATTAAAGCGATAGTTAAGTAATGCATCAGAATATAAAAAAACAGAACGGTCCATGATGTTCACTTCCTTGGATCTATAGGCCAGAGTACAGAATGTCCTTCCTCACGTAATTTGTCTACAAGAGAAAGCGGATTCATTGTTTGGACTCTAAGGACTATAATTTTATAATTACTATCCTCTTTATCTGGATAGACGAGGACACTAAGAATATTGGCTTTTAAATTACGAAATACGGAGGTAACCTCAAATAGCTTACCTGTACGATTAGGCACTCTTACTTCGATTTGTGACCCTGGCTGATGGGCACCTGTTAATTCTACATAAGTATGAAGGAGGTCTGTCTGAGTCACAATGCCGACTAATTGGTTATCGTTGAGAATGGGCATACAACCGATGCGGTGCTCGTAAAGGGTCGCAGCGATATCCTCTACAAAGTCTAATGGGTGTCCAGAAATAATGTCCGTTTTCATAATTCGTTTAATTGGTTGTGAGAGGCCTTCTTTTAATTGAACTGTATCTAGTATAGAAGGCGTCGCATCCCGTATATCTCGATCTGTTACTAAGCCGATCAGGTGATTGGCTTCATCGATAATGGGCAAATGGCGGATTTTTTGATCACGCATGAGTTGGAGTGCATCAGCAATGAGGTGATTTTCTGTAAGTGTAAAGATTTCCTTCTTCATCATTTCTTCAACAATCATTTAAAATCCCCCTTTTTAAGAAAAACTAATACATAAAGCGATTCATAAATCGAAGTTTATCGAACTGTTGAATGGAATCTGTGCTTACCCGATTACCAATCCGGGCCATTAGACAATTAGCGGGATGGGAGCTGATTTCTGGATCATCGGTAGCAAACCAAACAAGTCCCCCTGCATTCATCATCTTTTCCATGATTTTGCGATACTCCCATACGTTTAAACCAGTTCCTTTTAAGTCCCAATGCCAATAATATTCGGTAGTAATAACAATATAATCTTCCATCGCATCATCCATCATCGATACGCGTAAGATACTTTTTCCTGTTCCCGTTCCTCGAAAGGCAGGAATCACTTCTATTGCCCCTAGTTCTATGAGATTATTCATTTTCCCTTCTGACCATCTTTCTAACGGATCTGGATATAAATAAGTCGCATAGCCTACGATCGTATCTCTAAATCTAGCAATAATGATTCTTCCTTCAGGTAAACCAGCAATCTCAATTAAGGCCTTCCTCTGTTGCTCTGGAGGTCTGAAAGCAACAAGATCATGATGAAAGTCATAGGTTTTTAGAACGTCGGCAGATATCGGTCCTTCAATGATTAATTCTCCGTTTGCCGTATTCAGTTTCATCGCATTATACGTTTTCAGATGCTGCAATTCATTCACCGCCTAAAACAAGTAATCTTACTATCTATTATACATAAACTGCTGAAGCGCTTTCATATAAAAAATATAAATTTAATGACAATTTAAAATAATATGTAGATTATATAAAAATTTTAGTGGGAATTGAAACCTTTTTATTTTAATTGCCCTATATTTGATCAATGGAAAGGGAGGATTTAACATAATATTTACGTCAGCCTTTTTAGATTACTCTTAACAGGCAATGTAGCCGTGAAGAAAATCATAGCAATAAAAGAAGTAAGAACGTTTGTTAAAGCTATCAGTATAAAATTAAAAACCCAGAGTAGCTTCAACACCAGATGAAGTAAGGGAGAATGTAAAATCTTACTTCACAGTAGGTAAGTATAAAAAAACAGCTAGCTGATCGAACTGTTGACATTTTTGAAAAAAGTGGCTACACAAGCAAATCCTTTTTTCCTCAACTATCCTTGCCCGTTTACCTTCAGATGTACGCGCAAATCCCTTTTCCTGAGCTATCCCTGATTATAAAAAAATCGTATCAATAACACAGAAGGAATCAGCTTTTAATCGTTATCCCTTCTTAACATACAATTTAATAAGTCTTTATAGATAATTTACTGCCTTATAATTTAAAAAATTGTGAAAAAAAAGTATTTATATTATAATAGTTTAAACAAGTTTAAAGGGGGATAAATGAACATGAAATTGGAAGCGCTGCCAGCAATACAAGGTAACCATAATTTGAAAAATTATGAGGAAGCGTATAATAGTTTTGATTGGACAGAAGCGAAAAAGCAATTTTCTTGGTACGAAACAGGGAAAATGAATTTGGCGTACGAAGCAATTGACCGCCATGCTGAAAGTGATAAGAAAAACAAGGTAGCGCTCTATTATCGTGAAGGTGAGAATAAAGAGAAGTATACCTTTAAAGAGATGAAGGACTTTTCAAACCAAGCGGCTAATGTACTAAAAGCACATGGAGACGTTGAAAAAGGTGATCGCGTATTTGTTTTTATGGGACGTTCACCAGAACTTTACTTCTCAGTTCTTGGCGCAATCAAGCTAGGTGCCATAGTCGGACCACTATTTGAAGCCTTTATGGAGGGAGCAGTAACAGACCGTTTAGAGGATAGCGAAGCAAAAGTCCTTATTACGACTCCTGAACTATTAGATCGTGTACCCGCTGATAAATTACCAAACTTAAAACATATTTTTGTTGTTGGTGAGAATGTAGAAGAAAATGGAAAATTATTAGATTTCCGTAAATATATGCAAAAGGCTAGTAAAGAATTAGAAATTGAATGGGTAGAACCGACAGACGGTCTAATTTTACATTATACTTCTGGTTCCACTGGTAAACCAAAAGGTGTGCTGCACGTTCACAATGCGATGATTCAACATTATCAAACGGCGAAATGGGTATTGGACTTAAAAGAAGATGATGTTTATTGGTGCACGGCTGACCCAGGTTGGGTAACAGGAACTTCTTATGGTATTTTCGGACCTTGGTTGACAGGAACATCAAACCTTATTGTCGGAGGCAGATTTAGCCCAGAAACATGGTATCAGGCGATTGAAGATTATGGTGTTACGGTTTGGTATAGTGCACCAACAGCTTTTCGTATGTTAATGGGCGCTGGGGATGAAGTAGTGAAGAAATTCAACTTAAGCACTCTACGACATGTGTTAAGTGTAGGTGAACCATTGAATCCTGAAGTGGTGAGATGGGGAGTGAAAGTATTCAATAAGCGTATTCATGATACGTGGTGGATGACTGAAACGGGTGCTCAACTCATTTGTAACTACCCAAGCCTAGAAATTAAACCTGGCTCCATGGGTAAACCAATTCCAGGGGTAAAAGCAGCCATTGTCGATGACCAAGGGAATGAACTACCACCAAATCGCATGGGTAATCTGGCCATAAAAAAAGGGTGGCCATCTATGATGCATACCATTTGGAATAATAAAGAGAAATATGATTCTTACTTTATGCCAGGTGACTGGTATGTTTCAGGTGATTCCGCTTATATGGATGAAGATGGATATTTTTGGTTCCAAGGGAGAGTCGATGATGTAATTATGACGTCCGGCGAACGGGTAGGACCATTTGAGGTAGAAAGTAAGCTCATCGAACATCCAGCTGTTGCTGAAGCTGGTGTCATAGGAAAACCGGACCCGGTTCGTGGCGAGATTATAAAAGCCTTTATTGCGCTAATCGATGGTTATGAAGCAACAGATGAACTGAAAGAAGATATTCGTCAATTCGTTAAAAAGGGGTTAGCTGCACACGCTGCACCTCGTGAAATCGAATTCCGCGACAAACTGCCAAAAACACGTAGTGGTAAAATCATGCGCCGTGTATTAAAGGCTTGGGAATTAGATTTACCTACGGGCGACTTATCTACAATGGAAGACTGATCTAACAACCACACACAAGTCATATAGATAGAGTAGTGAGAAAGATTTTTGGGTTTTTTGAAATTGCGGGTCAATGATAGGGGATTCCTCTCTTATTGACTCGTTTTTTAGTATTTGAGGAAAGTTTTTTAGGAAAGCAACATTTTATGCTATCTACACATAAAAGTGTGGTTAATAGCTATAATGAATGTTCTCCTTGTTTTAATAGATGTTTAAAGTGGGAATTATTATTTACATATACGTAAATATTTGATAAATTAATCTAACCTCTTTTTTATAACCACAATAGAATGCAAAACAAAATGGCCACAGCCCTATAGAATATAGAGCAATGGCCGCTTAAAATTTATGTTATTTTCAAGGTCGGCAGTCAATTGCTTCACAATTTTATTTAGTACATATTTAGAAATTAATTTAAATCATTATTATATTCATTATGCGAAGCTTCATCTTTAATTTCTGAGCGTAAACCGTCGATACTTTTTCTCCGTCTTTCATTTTTATCCAATATTTCATTTTTTTCTTGGGTACTCAACTCTTCTGAGTGAGCTTTAGTGTAGTCCTCAGCTTCATTAATATTCTGAAGTGTATTGTCAATGTTATTTTGAATTTTTCTCACATTATCTGAACGGTTGTCTGGTTTGGCATTCGTCATATTATTCCTCCTAAGATTAATTCTTTCAGTATTTTCTCCTAACACTTCGGAAATATTCTTACTAAGTTTTTTTCGCTATATAATGGATCATAAATTGATTTATGGTGCCCGTTTTCTAGACTATTTTCGTTAAATATTTTATACAAAAAATTGAATAAGTAGAAATTTTTTTAGAAAAGATAAGATGTAATGTAGTTTGATTTTTAATTGATATGAAGAAGAAAAACTCTACTTAATTGCTATTACACTCCTCTTAAAAGATATTGAGAATCCTTCCGTACATCAAAAGATACTCACTCTTTCCATTTCATAACACACATTTTTGATGGCTGCAGTGACGAATCCCTAATTCATCTATTCATATATCCTTTACCCGGTGTTATGTGAAAACTCTCCTATGAATATCTATTAAAACTTTATCCTTTCTTTGCAATAAAAAAATCCCCTCCAAGTAGCATTCTTCCTTCATGGTAAGATGAAGGCTTTTTTGAATATCTACTTTAAGGGGACATTAATCAACTGGTAAACTTTAATAGTACCACTTCAAGAATGATTTACTTTGTTTAGTTATTTTAGGGTAGTAACAAATGTCATTGTGTTTTTTTCTATAAAAAAACTCTTTCTTACATGCCCGATTATCTGTCTCTTTTCGTATTCTTCAGCTTTGATTTTAGACTATCGCCAATTAATACTAATCAAACGGAATTTACACCAGGTGTTTAATTTTGTGCGAATGACATCTCTTTTGATTTGAGTTGAAAATGAAATGGCCAGATTCATTCTATTCTTCATCACTCGTATCCGGTTGATCTTCTTCCGCAGGAGGATTTTCTGTTTCACCTTGAGGCTTTTCCTCTTCCAGTTTTTCTTCTGGTTTGCTATCCGTTTCTGTTTCCTTATCTGTTTGTTCCTCTTTAGGCTCGTTTTCTTTTACTTTGTCCTCTTGTTTTGGCTTCTCTTCTTCCTTCACTTTGCCAACTTGGACTTTGCTTGAAGGTGAAGATTCATTACCGGCAATATCAACTGCTGTAACATGGTACTCACCATTGCCACCTTTATAGCCTAAGGAGTCACCGGCTTTTATACTGGCTACTTTTTTACCGTCTTTATATACACGATAACCAATGACGTCATTTTCAGGATGTTGCCCCCAAGTGATGGAGTTACCTGATGCTTTAGCATTTGGTGCAGCTGGCTTTTTGCCATTTTCACTCATTTTATCGGCTGCAACGAGTACTTTAGCCCATTTATCCCTTTTCGGCAATAAATCACTTGGGTTCGCTCTAATGCCAAATAGTTTTTCAATATAATCGGCATCTATGACCATACCAGGCTCAGAAAATTCCGCTGGTGTGGATTCAAGTGCCAAATACTTTTTATCCCCTATATAGACAATTCTACCTGTTCCAAGACTATCATCTGATTTAGACGGAACATATTTTGCATTAAAGATGTCAGTATCAACAAGTCCTGCTTCAGAGCAAGCTTGAGAAGGGATTAAACCACTAATTGCACAGAATGAGCGACTGACTATACCATCAGGTCGTTTAAAGGTTTTATCTGGCTTCATGAGTTCAGGATTTACATCATAAGCAGCGTTCATCAAATCAGCCCATAAGTAATTATTACGTGCGCTATAAGATAAACTACCACTTGCTTTTAGAGACTTAGGCGTATCGTAGCCACTCCATAGACCAGCGGTTACATTTGGGTTAGACGCGACGAACCATGCATCTTCAAAGTTATTACCTGTCCCTGTTTTTCCTGCCCAATCGGCACTAAATTTTAAACGGTTTTTAACAGCAGTGGCTGTCCCACTATTAATAACCCCACGCATCACATCTATTGTTAAGTAAGCTGTTTGCGGAGTAAAGACTTCTACTTCCTTCGTTTCATGCTCGTAGATGACATTGCCTTCTTTATCAGTAATCTTATCAATCATATAAGCATCTACGAATTTACCGTTATTAGCAAATGTAGTAAATGCATTCGTATTTTCCTCAACGGAAACACCATTTGTTAATGAACCTAATGCAGCTGATCTATTCGTTTTATCTTCTGCGGTTAATGTGGTTATACCCATCTTTTCAAGATATTGTGCCGGATTTTGGCTCAAAATATCGGTATAAAGTTTAACCGCTGGGACGTTATAAGATTGTTCAACGGCATACCTTGCTGAAACTAAACCATGGTAGGTAAAAGAATAGTTTTTTGGCCAATAGTCACTTGAACCTGGATTTAAGCGCAGTGGCACATCGGGAAGAATACTTCCTGGTTGTGCTGCACCAAGTTCGAATGCAGGACCATAAACAAGTAATGGTTTCATGGTTGAGCCGTTTGGTCTTAACGTATCGGTTGCATGGTTAAGGTCTTCATTTAAGGATACACCCTTGCCACGACCACCAACAAAGCTCAGAATTTTCCCTGTACTGTTTTCAATAAGTTGTCCACCAACCTCCACTGGTTCCATTACTTCTTTTTCTTCACCATCGATTACATAGGTTGCACTTTTGGCTGGGCCGTAGTTAGGATAATCTTTAACAACTTTTTGCCAAGCTTCATAAATATCTTTATCAATAGTTGAGTGAACATGATAACCATTCTGTCTTAATGCTCGATCAGCTAAAATAAGATATTCGTTTTTAAGGTCACCAGTTAAATCAGCTTCTTCATAGCCATCTTGTTCTGCTAAGATGGATGCTAAAAGCTCCTTGGCGCGGTCTTGAATTTCATAAGTTAAATAAGGGTATTTTTCAATTGCATCATCATTTTTCGGTTTTCTAAAGTCAGCAACAATATCATACTCACTAGCTTCTTTATATTCTTTTTCAGTAATCCTTTCATCATCGTACATTCTCTTAAGTACGACTTTCATACGATCAATGCCTGGTTGTAGAGACTCTTCATCCTTTAAGCCACCACCTTGTTGGAATGGTGTATAACCAAAAGGTGACTGAGGCATACCAGCAATAAAAGCTGCTTGCGGAATAGATACATCTTTAGCATCAACACCAAATAAACCTTGAGCAGCAGCCTGAACGCCAGCGATATTTCTACCTTCCGCATTTCGGCCAAAAGTAGAGACATTTAAATAAGCTTCAAGAATCTCCTCTTTATCAAAATAATTCTCTAACCTTAATGCGAGTAAGATTTCTTTTGCTTTTCGATCAAAAGAAACTTCGTTTGTTAAGATCTGGTTTTTTATCAGTTGCTGAGTTAATGTACTTCCTCCAGATTGAGTAGAGGCGTTAGTTACTTCTTGAAACAGTGCACGTAGGATAGCTTTTGGCACTACACCTTCGTGCTCATAAAAGTACTCATCCTCTGTGGCAATAACAGCATCTCTCAAATATGGTGAAACATTTTCTAGCTTCACTTCTTCTCTTTCAAGGTCCGTTCTTACATTTCCTAAATATACATCACCAGCGAAATATAATTTTGAGGTTTCCTCATAATTATAGATATCTTTTTGCATATTTTCATAAGAACGAAGGGGTTCATCTTTAACAAGAGAAGCAAAATAGCCAATACCTGTGGCACCTGCAAATGCCCCACCTAAGATAACGGTAATTGCAAGTATTAATAATAAGTTCCATATAACTTGATATGTAATACGTGCGCCTTTTTTGGTTTTATTATGAGTTAAAAAACCGAACGCGGCTTTTGCTTTTTCTTTTATCTTGCTGAAGGTCTCATTCATTCGTTCATCCCTCCTAAAATCAAATACATTATAGCATAACCTAACAGGTAATATGACAAGGTTCGTCATAAAGTACAAAATTCATATTTTTCCTATTGGGATGAAAAAAAGTTAAAAAAACGTCATATTGACATTGGTTATTCTTTTATGATAAAAATGCATTATTACGATTCAATTTAATATTAGCGTTGATGGGTCATAAGTAGTCATTCTATCCCTGTTTTCAGAAAGTCGACGGTTTGCTGTGAGTCGATACAAATAGAAGTGCGAAATACCTCCCGGAGCTTTTACTGCGAATGAATATATCTAGTAGTAGTAAACGGTATTTCCGTTATCAGTGAAGAGTGGAGAATAATAGTGTTCTCAAACTGGGTGGTACCGCGCAAAGAAATGCGTCCCTGCAATGAGCAGGGGCGTATTTTTTTTGGATAAAAATTTATCTTTTATGAAATAAAGGAGGAAAAGTGGATGAATTTATTAGAAGATTTACAGTGGAGAGGCATTATTTATCAACAAACAGATGAAGAGGGGATGAAGGATCTTTTAGAAAAAGAAAAGATTTCCTTATATTGTGGGATGGATCCGACTGGTGATAGTATGCATATTGGTCATTTATTACCCTTCTTAACATTGAGAAGGTTTCAAAATGCTGGGCATCGTCCGATTGTGTTAGTAGGGGGGGCAACTGGGTTAATTGGTGATCCAAAGGCGACAGAAGAAAGAACACTACAAACGATTGAGAAAGTACAAGAAAATGTTGCTTCTTTATCACAGCAATTAGAACGTATTTTTGATTTTGAAGGAGATAATGGAGCGACATTAGTCAATAATTACGACTGGACATCGAGTATGAATATTGTCACTTTCCTCAGGGATTACGGTAAACATATTGGGGTTAACTATATGTTAGCTAAAGATACGATTGCTAAAAGATTAGAATCAGGTATTTCTTTTACGGAATTCACTTATACGATTTTACAAGGGATGGACTTTAAGCATCTTTATGAAAATCATCAATGTAAAATTCAAATTGGCGGCAGTGATCAGTGGGGTAATATTACAACTGGGCTTGAGCTTATCCGTAAAATGGTTGGAGAAGGTGCAAAAGCATACGGTATGACCATTCCGCTTGTGACAAAAGCTGACGGTACGAAGTTTGGAAAAACAGAAGGTGGAGCCATTTGGTTAGATGCCGAAAAAACATCACCTTATGAGTTTTATCAGTTCTGGATTAATACAGCAGATGCAGATGTCATTAAATACTTGAAATACTTCACATTCCTATCACGTGAAGACATCGAAGCTTTGGAAGTAGCTGTCCAAGAAGAGCCTCATTTACGTAAAGCACAAAAGGCATTAGCAGAAGAAATGACGAGACAAATACATGGTGAAGCAGCATTGAACCAAGCGCTGAAAATTACTGAAGCCTTATTCAGTGGACAAATTAAAGAGTTAACCGCTGCGGAAGTAAAGGAAGGGTTTAAGGATGTTCCTTCTTATCAACATACTGGAGAGGGCAATATTGTTGACTTACTTGTAGAGGCTAAAATTTCGCCTTCTAAAAGACAAGCGAGAGAAGACGTAACGAACGGTGCAATCTACATTAACGGTGATCGTATGCAACAGGTTGATTATCAGTTGAGTGAGCAAGATAAAATAGAGGGTCAATTTACAGTTATTCGTCGCGGGAAGAAGAAATATACATTAATTCAATATTAAAATGAAGTAGCCTATTTCTAAAAATTAGAGATAGGCTACTTATCTTTAGTAAACAGTTTTTCTGCATTTTTTTAATGCTATTAAGCGTATTAAGCGTGGCCGATTATAGCGTTGTACGATAATAATAGGTAAATTAAATATTAATGCATAGGCAATCATTACCCAACCTGCCCAAATGGGGTTCCAAATGAAAAATAAACATGCAGGTGGTATGGATAGCCAGTGGGTGAGCTCTGCTCTTCTAGATTCATATAAGAAAACTTCAAGGTCTGACAGAGAAACACCCTGTAAGTTTTGTTTTTCGTATCCTTTAGAAATAATATGCTTACCATCTGGAATTTTATGTTTCCACTGTCTTACCTTAACCAGCCATTGCCAAAGCTCTCCGTTTTTCTCCCATTTTTTTGATTGATAAAGATGAGAATCATTTTTAAACCAACGGAGTGGTAGAGAAGCTAGTAAAAGAGATAAACTGATGTGAATGAAACCCCATGCAAGAATATTAACTGTCAAAAGAGCGAGTGGTGTAAGGGTGAAAATCGGAAAAATATTCATACTTTTACCTTCCTACCACGCCAGTTCACCCTTTTTTTAATTCGCGTTAAATAAAGAGAATATACAAATGTTAGTGTAAAGAAACAAAATAAAAATGGATAAAGGACAATACTCGCTATATGAAAACGACCGATTTTTTGAGACTGCAAAATAAGATGATAGATGTAAAGAAGATAAAATCCTAATGAAATAAGTAATAAGCTAAGACTGCTTTGCCATAGTGACAATAAGATGAATGCAACGGAAGAAAAGGCACCGGCAATCCATAAACTTATTAGTATGGTAATAAAAGAATGAGTAGCCTTTGAAGCTGTAGCAAAGCTTTTAGTCCAACCTTCAATCAAACCTTTGATCCCCTCTGGGTACATACGAAAGCTGATAAGGTCTTTACCGCTAATACAATGGACTGGGAATCCCTCTTTACTAAAAATTCCTCCTAACACAAGATCATCCATAATCGCTTCCCCGACTTTTTGATGCCCGCCTGTCTGTAGATATTCATGTGTATTACATAAGATACACGGACCGAATGCACCTGCAGGTGGTATTTTTTGACGAAAAATGGTAAAGACATTCATGCCTGCAAAAACAATCATATTAAATAGTAAGGATAAGTTTTCATAGGATTTTTTAATACGATGAAAAGGCTGTACAGAGAGAATACCGGTTTTTCCGTATCGTTCATATGTTTGCATTAAATTCTGCAAGCTATCAGGATGTTCAAAGAATGTATCAGCATCAAGGAATAATAAGAAATCACCATTCGCTTCGTTCGCGCCAAGCCAGCAGGCCGCTGACTTTCCTTTCCAATTTTCTCTTAATGTGTTGGTATTTAAAACCTTTGCACCGTAATGCATAGCAATAGAAGCTGTGCTATCTACCGAACCATCATCGATGACAATAATTTCTCTTGGCTGCATAATTTGTTGCTGTAATGAAGTGAGTAAGTTCGGCAATCGTTTCGCTTCATTTCGTGCGGGTATAATGATAGATACCTGTTCTATAAGCGGTGAAACCAGTTTTGTACTTTTTTTTTCAGCAGTGGGAATTTCCCATAACATTAGCTTCCCAGAAAGGAGGCCAAATATAATGAACAAGACAAGTACGGTGAGAATACCGGTCAGAACCATGAATGTTACGCCCTTTCTTTTTCAGCAGTCATTATTTTATCACGCACTTGCATACCGCTAAGTGTGACCATCGGCATACCGCCACCTGGGTTTACGGTTCCGCCTGTGAAAAATAAATTCTTATACTTTTCACTTTGTTTAGGGTGTTTAAAGCCTTTGTTTTTGCTCTTATCAGAAACGGTTCCATAGATAGAACCACGATGAGAGTTGTATTTTTCTTTGATATCTTCAGGCGTCCAAAAATCCTCTGTAACAATGGATTGGCGTAAATTAGTCAATCCCATTTCTTCTAATTTAATGAGTACAGTCGTCCTTAAGTGCAAATAATCCTCTTTTGTGAAGGGCTGATCTTGGATATACGGGATATGTGGCAGCACTTTAAGATTTTCATGGCCAACTGGAGCCTGACTTGGGTCTGTTTTATTGACATTGACTAAATAGATCGTTGGATCATCTGGTAGTTGTTTTTTATGAAATATTTTATTCATCTGCGTCTTTAAATCTCTTGAGAAAAAGAAATTATGATGACGTAATTGTGGGTATTGATTTTTAACACCAAGATGAATCACTAAACCTGAGCTAGAGGGCTCAAACTTTTTTTCAAGTTTATTAATGTAGCCTATGTTTTCATTCAATAAAAATTGATAGGTTGGAATGACTTCCATATTGGAAATATAATAATCAGCCTTTAGGGTGGTACCATCTGCTAGAATGGCTTCTGTGACTTTATTTTTGCTAGTAGATAATTTTGTTACCTCTTGACCGTGGTAAATATGAACACCAATTTCTTGAGCAAGTTTTGTTAAACCTTCTGCAATTTTGTGCATACCACCAGGCACATACCATACCCCTTGCTTATGCTGCATATAAATCATCATATTAAGTATAGCTGGTGCATCATAAGGTGAAGAGCCAACATATTTGATAAAATAAGAGAGCATTCTCTTGAGATGATGATGACTAATATGATGCTCGATGGCATCATACATCGTGGAAAATAAATCAAACCCTCTAAGTGAGCGGATGATTCCGTGATGTTTGATTACTTCTAATGTTGAATCAAGCCCATGCTTATAGTAACCTTCATTAGTCATTTCATATAACCCTTTACAATAATGAAGGAACTGCTCATATTCTTCTATATCCTTGGATGTTAAATCATCATTTTCAGTGAGCATTTGTTCTAAATTTGAGAAGAGATCAAGCATTTTTCCATCTGGAAAGAAAGCACGCCATTGGTGTGCTACTTCCTTTATTGGAATATATTCAGACATCTGTTTGCCACTGCCGTTAAACAATCTTTCAAAAATATGCGGCATGGTTAAAATACTTGGTCCAAGATCAAAACCAAACCCATCTTGCTCAAGCCTATTTAATTTTCCACCGAGGTGAGCATTTTTTTCATATAATGAAACTTGAAAACCGCTCTGTGCTAAGGAAATACTAGTGGACAGTCCGCCGAGTCCACCGCCGATGACAATGGCTGTTCGCTTCATTAATTATCCCCCTTAATTAGCTAAATCCATTCTTGTATTATTTAATATATCCGCCACATCATCATAGATCATCGCATGCTTTTCTTTAAAACAGTTATATTGTTTGTTTCTAATTTGTGCTAAGTAGCTTCTATAAACTCTTGCAGCGGATAATACTTGGAATTGAGAGTCACGATCAAATAGATGATAGCTCGTTTCAAAGCTGTCATATTCGCTTTCAGCCTTTTGGGCAAGTTCCTCCCATATTGAAATAAATGAAGGGTTAATCACACCTCTTGAAAGTTCTCCAGTTGAATATTGATATTTTACTAGCAAATTTTCTGGGATATATATACGTTGATGATTGCGATAATCTTCACCAATGTCTCGTAAAATATTTGTTAATTGCATAGCATTTCCTAATTTAATAGCTATTGGTCTTAGTTGTTGGTAATGCGTCTTAGCGATAATAGGTAGCAGCATAAGGCCGACAGTTCCGGCTACATGATAACTATACTTCAACAACTCATCTATTGTACGAGGGGCTTTGAAGGAAATATCCATTGCTTGTCCTTCTAATTGTTCAAAAAAAGGTTGAATATTCATTTCATAGCGGTTAAATACATCTCGTAATGCTCTCCATAAAGGTAAATCTAGCTCCTTATTATGTTGAAACAGGACAAGTTCATCGTGTAGTTGCTCCAGACGGTTAACTTTTTCCGCCGTACTGTCATGAAGGTCGACTGCATTATCTGCCATTCTACAAAAAGCATAAATGGCATACACTGCATTCGCTTTTTCCTTCGGTAGATGAGAAAAGGTATAGTAAAAACTATTTGAATAGTTTTGAATGATTTTTTCACAATAATAATAATCGGCTAATAGCTGCTGATTCATTACATGCCCCCCTTAAATTTTCTCGTATGCTTTCTCGTCATCTAATATAAGCTCCTCTGAGGCAATTTTTGCTGATAATAATACAATCGGTACGCCTGCGCCAGGATGTGTACTACTACCGGTAAAGTAAAGATTTTCACAATAAGTAGCTTTACTTTGCGGGCGTAAGTGATTGCTTTGGGTCAAATTTGGTCTTAATCCAAAACACGCTCCATTATAAGCGTTAAATCGATGTTTGAAATCCATTGGAGTGATATGTGTTTCAGAAATAATGTGTTCTTCAATATCTTCGAATCCAGGCATGGTTGATAATTTTTTCATGACTTGCTCGCGGTAGTGTTGCGAGGTTTCATGCGTCCATTCATCCTTAGCTGTAGAGAGCTCAGAAACAGGAACAAGTATATAGAGACCATCTTTATCTTTAGGTGCCATTGTTTCATCAAGTTTTGAGCCGATATAAACATAAAAAGAGGGGTCATTTAATTGATTACCTTCGAATATATCGTCAATGTTTCTCTTTAAAGATTGACTAATATAAAAATTATGGACAGTGTCTAGTTGCTCCACTTTTTTATCCAACCCTATATACATGAGAAAGCAGGAACATGAATATTTCATTTGATCAATCTTTTTATCTGTATATTTCTTTCCTTTAGTGCGCTGATCTTGAATGAGGTGTTTCATGGCATGAGGAAAGTCTGCGTTGCACATAACATAATCAGAATGGACAACTTGGTTGTTTGCCTGTATACCATATGCTTTGCCATTTTTTATTAAGATCTGTTGCACGTCGCAGTTGTAATTAATTTTACCTCCTAGTTCTAAGAAAAGTTTTTCCATTGATTTTGCCATCGTATGCATTCCACCTTTTATAAACCAGACCCCATAAAGTATTTCAATCATTGGGATAATCGTATATAAAGATGGTCCAGTATAAGGAGAAACCCCAATATATAATGTTTGGAAGCTCAGCATACTTTTTATTTTGTCATTTTTGATGTACTTTCCAATAAATGAATCTGCACTATCTAATGTTCTTAATTTGAGAGCTTGCCTCAATACTTTGGGGTTGTAAAAATCTTTTCCATTCCTAAAAGGTTTTTGTAGAAAGTGTTCTTTGGCAACTAAAAACCGTTTGTATATTTTTTCTAAATAGGTGAGGAATCCTTGGGCATCTTTCTCATCAATATCTTCAAGTGTTTTCATTAATTCAACTAAGTTTGAGGATATTTCATAATGATCTTGAGACTGTTCACTGAAGAAAACAGCGTACATCGGATCGAGTTTTTGCATAGGAATATAATCATCAGGATCTCTTCCGGCAAGTTCAAATATCTCTCTGTATAGTTCGGGCATCATCACGATAGTCGGCCCGAGGTCAAATGTGAAGCCATCTTTTTCGATACGATTCATTTTACCTCCAGGATTACTATCTCTTTCATAAATTTCTACATCATAGCCTGCTTTTTGTAATCGTATCGCACTAGCTAATCCTGCAACACCTGCTCCGATGACTACCACACTTTTTGTCTTTTCCATTGCTTCGCTCCTTTTTTTTCTGTACCTAATGAAAAGGAGAAAGTCTAGAATTTAAGTGACACATATGTCACTTAAGTTAAAAAAAACCTTTCCTTTTACAATAGATAAATATCCTTAATAGTCTTATTTCAAACCTTTTTTTAAAAATTTATTTATTCTAAGATTTTTTCCCTTTTATCTCATATCATTTTTAATATTTATCTCTTTATCTATATATGTTGCTGAATAAAAAAATAGTAGAAGAAATTGAGTGGACCTGTTTTGTATAGTAAAAAAGCAAATAGAAGCTATAGCTCTCTATTTGCGCGATATTTCTTTAGCTTCCTAGCAGCAGATGCTTGGCTAATTCCTAGTAATTCAGCTACTTTATAGCTTGAGGGATATTGTTTATACGTATGTAAGAGAATATGTTTTTCAATTCTTTCTATTCTCTCTTTTAAGCTTTCATTATTCTTTTGTAGTGGTAAGTCAATAAGGTCTGGTTCGATTTGCTTGTTCTTAAAGAGTGCTTGGGGTAGGTGACTTGGGTAAATAATGACAGAATCAACTGTTAAGACAAGTCTTTCTATTAAATTCTCAAGCTCGCGCACATTTCCTGGCCAATGATACTCTGTTAAGTATTCGTAAGTCTCATTATGAATCTCTTTCTCCATATGATATTTATTGTTCATGATGGACAGATAATGACTTACTAAAAAGATGATGTCTTCTTTCCGTTTTTTTAAAGGGGGAATTTCAATGGGAATTACATTGATACGATAATAAAGGTCAAGGCGGAAATCACCTTTATTGACCATTTCCTCTAATGGGCGATTCGTGGCTGTAATCAGTCTGAAGTGACTCGTTCGCTCTGTATTACTGCCAACTCTTTTAAACTTCTTTTCTACAAGTACTTTTAATAATTTGACCTGTAAGGATAACGACAATTCTCCAATCTCATCTAAAAATAATGTGCCATGATGTGCTTGTTCAATTAACCCTTTTTTTCCATGCTTATGGGCCCCAGTGAAGCTCCCTGGTTCATAGCCAAAAAACTCTGTTTCGAATAAACTTTCTGGAATGGTACTGCAGTTAACCTCAATGAATGGTTCTTTTTTTTCTTTACTTAGTTGATGGATTTTTCTTGCCCACATACTTTTTCCAACACCAGATTCACCTAATAATAAGACGGTTGCGTTTGTATTGGCTACCCGATGAATCGTTCGTTTGATTTCTTCCATTTTTTTGTTACGATATTGGGCATTTTCTTGTTCTCTAAGTGCTTTTACGACCTGCTGATAATTTTGGATTTGTCGCTCTAGCTCTTTATATTGTAAATGAAGTTTATTTATTTCTGTTTGATCTTGAGCATAGCTCACTACGAATTGTATTTGATTGTTATTATCAAATATTGGGTAGGCGGTAGTCATAATGATTTTTCCTGTTAGCGTTTGCTGCATCAGTTCTACTTGTTGTTTCTTTTTTATTACTAGTGCTGTAATTGAAGGGTTAAATACGCCTTTTGCCTCTAATTCATAAACTGTTTTACCTAAGCAATCTTCTTGCCTTACACCATAAACAGACCAATGTTTTGGATTGAAATATAAGATTTCGCCTACGCCATTTGTAATTGTAATATTATTATTGGATGTGAGAACGATTGTTTCTATTAAATGATGAAGTGATGAATTTTCCATATAAAAACTCCTTTGCATATAAACCTCTCTTTAATTATACAATAATTCAAAATATAATTAATAATTAATTTATTGATTAAAAAAGTCAAAAATGAATTATTAAATTCATTAATGATAAAGAAGTTTCTTCATTTAATAAGTTTTATAAATTTGGCATAAGAATTGCATTATAAATAGTAATATTCTAAATAATCACATAATGGAGGAATTGACATGACGACATTATTAACCACAGAGTTATCTGAATTAGACAAGAAGCATTTTATCCATCCAACTAGCTCAATTGCCCAGCAACAGGCGGAAGGTCCGAGCCATATATTTACAGAGGGTAAGGGCGTATATTTGACAGATACAAACGGACATAAAGTTATTGATGGTATGTCCTCGCTTTGGAATGTCAATATAGGCCATGGTGTGAAGGAAATGGCTGAAGCAGCTTATGAACAAATGTCTAAACTCGCCTTTACATCTAATTTTAGCACTTTTAGTAATGAGCCAGCGATCCGCTTAGCAGAAAAGTTGTCAAAAATACTACCAGGAGATCTGAATGCTGTCTTTTTTACATCAGGGGGTTCCGAATCAAACGATACGGCATTTAAATTAGCAAGACATTATTGGATATTAAAGGATCAACCAGAGCGCCAAAAAATTATTTCCCGGAAAATGTCGTATCATGGTGTTGCAATGGGGGCTACAAGTGCTACAGGGTTAAAACCGTTT
The DNA here is from genome assembly GCF_038007345.1 of Cytobacillus sp. FSL M8-0252. Classification (NCBI taxonomy): domain Bacteria; kingdom Bacillati; phylum Bacillota; class Bacilli; order Caryophanales; family Bacillaceae; genus Cytobacillus; species Cytobacillus sp. FSL M8-0252. The sequence continues at coordinate 3,590,620 of NZ_JBBOWZ010000001.1, read as the reverse complement.
CGTGATTTTACAAATGCTAATGCGCCCCATTTTCACTATGTAAATTCGAGCGTAGAAGAATTCCGTACATTAGTAGAGAAGGAAGGACCTGAGACAATAGCCGCTTTTATTGCTGAGATTGTTCAAGGTGCAGGCGGAGTCAACCTCCCACCAGAAGGCTACTTTAAAGAGATAAGAAAAATATGTGATGAATATGGCATCTTAATGATTATCGATGAAGTCATTACTGGCTTTGGAAGAACAGGAAAATATTTTGCCATTGAACATGAAGAGATTCAACCAGATATGCTTTGTTTTGCCAAAGGTGTAACAAGTGGATATGCCCAATTAGGTGGAGTTGCATTTAATGATCGCCTACACAATGATTTTAAGACTCTCTCAAAGGGCACTCTGTTGCATGGTTATACGTATAGCGGTCATCCAGTGGCTTGTAATGTTGCTTTGAAAAATATTGAAATCATTGAGAGAAATGGTCTTATTGAGAACGCGAAAAAAATGGGAGAGGAATTGTATAAAGGGCTAAAGTACTTAGAAGAAAAACATGAAATCGTGACAAATGCAAGAGGGTTTGGTTTACTTGGTGGCATTGACATTGTCAAAGATAGTCAATCTGGTGAGCGTTTTGCTGAATATTTAAGTCCACTCATTGTGAAGGAAGCTGCGAAGCTAGGGTTGATTTTGCGAACAGTTACGTATGATCATGACTCGATTGTTTTTTCACCGCCGCTCATCATAAACAAAGCAGAAGTAGAGCAGATGGTTAATATCCTTGACCAGGCGATTTCGAATGTAAAGAGAGAGGTGTTAAAAGGTTGAAGATTGATACAAATAAAAAAAAGTATATGCGCTACAACCCTGCTAATACTGATGAATTAATAGGAGAAGTAGAAGAATCATCCCTAGCGGAGGTAGACTTAGCGGCTACTTCTGCTAGGCAAGCCTTTTTAAAATGGAAAAACAAGCCTTCAATTGAACGTGGGGAAATTTTACGAGTAGCTGCAGATCTATTAGAAGCAAATATGGAAGAACTGGCTATACTTGCGACAAAAGAAACAGGAAAGGTTATAAGAGAGACGAGAGGTGAAATAGGAAGAGCAGCAGCGATTCTCCGATATTATGGGCAAGAAGGATGGAGACAAATTGGAGAGCATATTCCTTCTGCGTTTATTGGAAAAACTCTCTACTCTTCTAGAGTGCCGATTGGACCGATAGCTGTTATTTCTCCATGGAATTTTCCAATCGCCATCCCAATCTGGAAAATGGCCCCAGCATTAGTTTTCGGAAATACAGTTGTTTGGAAACCATCAGAGGAATCTACATTAACAGCAATAAAACTAGCAGAAATTCTGTGGCAAGCAGGGTTACCTAAAGATGTGCTACAAATGGTTAATGGTTCAGGAGCAACGATTGGAGAGGCATTAGTTCGTCATAAAGAAATAACTGCAGTTACATTTACAGGGTCAAACCAAGTAGGCAATCAAATTGCTGTTACTGCTGCATCTCAGCAAAAGAAGTACCAACTTGAGTTAGGCGGGAAAAACCCTGCGATTGTAATGGCTGATTGTGATTTATCTTTTGCTGCGCAATCATGTATAGACGGTGCAATGAAACAATCAGGGCAACGCTGTACAGCAACGGGCATCGTTTATGTTGAGGAGGCAGTCTATGATTCTTTTAAAACGATATTGGAGGATACAATCAATGAATTGAAAATAGGAGATCCATTATCAGAGATGACAGATATTGGTCCGGTGGTATCAAAGAGACAATATGAAAAAGTACAATCCTATATCCAAAAAGGATTGGGAGAAGGTGCAGAGCTTGTTTGCGGTAGGAAGTCGCTTGCTGATACATATTGGCAAAATGGTTACTATATTCAACCGACAATTTTTGAAAATGTGAAAGAAAACATGAGGATTGTTAAGGAAGAAATCTTTGGCCCAGTTCTTTGTTTAAGGAAAGTAGCGAATTACAAGGAGGCATTAGAAGCAACGAATTCCTCTAAATATGGCCTAAGCGCTTCTATTTTCACGAATAATCTTCACCAAGCATTTCATTTTATTCAACATGCTGAAGCAGGTATGGTTCAAGTCAATGGAGAGACTGGAGGTGCAGAACCCCAAGCACCATTTGGGGGAATGAAGGCATCAAGCTCAGGTAGCAGAGAACAGGGACAAGCAGCAATTGAGTTTTTTACAGAGATAAAAACAGTATCTATACAAACTTTTGAAACATTAGATGGCAATTAAATCTGAAAGGGTTGAATTTTATTAACAAGAATAAAGTCCTGTCTCGATTCGATGTGTTGTTTTTGTCTTTTGGTGCAATGATTGGCTGGGGGTGGGTTGTGCTTTCAGGCAACTGGGTTCATACTGCTGGTTCTGTTGGAGCAACGATTGCCTTTATTGTTGGCGGTATTTTAGTTTCTTTTGTCGGACTTGCTTATGCAGAATTATCATCAGCAATGCCGACAAATGGGGGAACGATGATTTTTGCAGAAAGAGGTATTGGACGTAAGTCTGCTTTTATTGCTGCCTGGGGGTTAGCACTTTGCTATATATCAGTCGTCGCTTTTGAAGCAGTTGCCCTGCCGACCGTTGTAGAATATTTGTTTCCTAATTATAAAGTTGGTTATATGTACACCATCAATGATTATGATGTCTATCTATCCTGGGTTTTAGTAGGAGTCGCAGGTGCCCTATTTGTTACCATTTTTAACTTCTTTGGTGTGAAATCAGCTGCCTTTTTACAGATGGTATTGACGATCGTGATTGCTTTAATTGGTGTCATGCTCATTGCAGGTGCCGGTGTGACTGGAAGCTTAGCAGATGCTGAACCACTTTTTGTAGGGGGCGTTTCAGGTATTATTGTTGTTCTAGTGATGACTCCATTTATGTTTGTCGGTTTTGACGTTATCCCACAAACGGCTGAGGAAATGAATATACCTCCAAAATCGATTGGACGCCTTTTAATAATGTCAGTTGCCTTTGCTGTTATATTCTATATTGGAGTAGTCATAGCAGTAGGAATAGCAGTAGATAAAACAACTCTTTCGACATCGGTTTTACCAACCGCGGATGCGATGGCAATCATATATGGTTCTGATCATTTTGCCACCATTTTGATTCTTGGAGGAATTGCTGGGATATTGACGAGTTGGAATGCCTTTATTATTGGAGGTAGTCGTATTCTTTGCTCAATGGCAGAGAAGGAAATGATTCCCGCTTGGTTTGGTCGCTTACATCCGAAAAATAAAACGCCAACGAATGCGATTCTGTTTATTGGTGGACTATCAATGTTAGCGCCACTCTTAGGTCGTCCAATGCTTGTATGGTTAGTAGACGCTGGTGGGTTGGCCGTTCTCTTTGCCTATTTAATCGTCTCTATTGCCTTTTTGCAATTACGTAAAAATGAGCCAGATATGCTTCGACCATTCAAAGCAGGGAATTCTAATATTGTCGGATGGTTAGCGGTTCTATTAAGTATTGGCTTTATTATCCTCTTTTTCCCAGGAATGCCTGCTGCATTAATCTGGCCATATGAATGGGTCATCTTTGCAGGCTGGTGGGTTATAGGTGGTCTATTAATCTATCTTAAACGGGAAACTTATATGAAGAGTAGCAAAGATATATCTAGTTCAAAAACAATGTAACCATTCATTTGTTTACGAATGTAGCAAGAAATTTTTTCAAAGAAGATTTTGCTAGCATATGAGTGATAAAAGTATTTTGCACCCTAATAGGGTGTTTTTTTTTGTGCCTATTTTCCTATATTCTAGTAAAAATTTTATTAATCATCCGATATTATTATAGTAGACTAATAGTTTTATATAGTCTTATAACTCGTTTGTGGGTGTAAAGACCTATATGCGAGTAAAAAATAATAAGGAGTTATAGGAAAATGAAAAAAGCAACGATTCATGTGAATGAAGCAAGTAAAATAGTAAATATGTCTGTAGCAGGGCAGATGACGATGGAGGATGCAAAGCTTTTTGTTGAGGAATATGTGGCAAAAATCGGTCCGATCAATGGTCCGGATTATGACCTTTTTGTTGATTGTACGGAAATGAAGCTTTTATCTCAAGAGCTGTCTGATAATTTGACAGAAGTGATGAAAATGTATAAAGAGACAGGCTTCAAGAAAGTCATCTATACGATTAAGGAAAATGTAGTCCTCAAAATGCAATTGGCAAGAGTGGCGAGAAACGCGGGTCTTTTACAAGCGAGTGTTGAAGAGGCTTAAATAAGTATGAAGAGCTATTCTATTTGGGTAGCTCTTCATACTTATTTATATGGAAAATAAATCATATCAAGAGGAGAATTGAAAGTGACAGAACAGAATATTAAAATGCGTGCAATAGCTATTTATCATCCTGAGAATGTTGTGACAAATGATTTTTATATTGAACATTTTAAGAAACAAGGGAGGGATATTACACATTTCCTTGAAATCATGGGTAGAAAAGAGCGATACATCATTGATAACAGTAAGGAGAATAGCTTATCAATGGGAATAGAAGCAGCGAAAAGGGTATTAACTAAGGCTGAAATGGCTGGAGGGGATATAGATCTAATCGTCTTTTCCACACAGGTACCTGAAAGGACGTTTCCAAGTCATGCGATGTATGTACATGAGGCCATTGGTGCCAAGAATCATACAATGATATATGATAGTAATGCAAATTGCGCAGGTATGACTTTAACAGTGGAAAATGTGTCACGTTACATGATGGCCAATCCACGTGTGCAAAAAGCATTGGTGATTGGATCGGATGCGAATAGCATCATATCTCACCCTCAGCAAGAGATTACCTTTGCCAACTTTGCTGATGGAGCAGCAGCTCTTATTTTAGAAAAAACAACAGAAGAAACAGGTTTTATTGATGCCATATTCGAAGTGGATTCTGCGAATAAAGATAATATTGTCTATCCGCAGGCAGGTTTTTCTCAAACGAGAGGACAAGCAGAAAATATTGTTTTCCTACCTTTTGATGGAGCAATGGCCATTCCAGTTGCTTGTGAAATGATTGAAGAGTTGCTTGAAAGAAATAACCTAACAATAGGAGATGTAGATGCTTACTGTTTCTCTCAATTTGCTTTATCAAACATTAAGAAAATACAATCACATTTTGAAATCACACAGGAAAAGATCATCTACATAGGTGATAAGTATGGTTATACCACTACAAGTAGTCCTTTTATTTGTTTATATGAAGGTATTGAAACAGGAAGGATTAAAAGAGGCGATACGGTGTTATTTTGGACTATTGGTGCGGGGCATGAGATGGTTGCCATGTTGTTTAAGTATTAAGCAAGGAGGTATATCATTATTAAATAAAGAAAAACCAACATATAGTAGTGACTCCTAAAAGTTAGAGCTTTATATTAAGCAACGATTTGGCTGGCATGAACATGGTATAGAACCACTCATGTCTGCCATTTTTTCTTTATGCGTTTATTTATATAATGAATGATCTACTCTCCTTTAATTTTCTCAAATGAGTAGCGTGCTTTTCTGAAATACATTACCTGATATAGTAATCCAAAAAAGTTCTCCATATGTGAATTGCCTAAGCAGTTTCCTTTGGGGGAAATACTCTGGAACTCATGTATTAGGTGAAGTTTACGGCATGGTTAGATATAAAAAGAATGAAAGTAAAATGTTAAGCTCCAAAAAAAATGGGGGGATTGAATGAGTTGGAAGGATTTAGATATAGAGAAAATTAATACAATTGAAAAGTTAGTGGCTGAGTTTGAAGTATCTGCTTTATCTTTTTTTGAAGAAGTATATAAAGGTGACCAAATTCCTTTTGGTTCCTTTAAAGTGAGAATCTATGAACAAAAAGAATCTAATACCTTTATTGGTTATACAAATCTAAAACTAAAAGATCCTTTAGGTGGTTTTGAAGGAGCAGTAGGATATGGCTTAAAAATTGAGGATGCCTTAGTAGACATTATAAAAAACTTCAAGAACAATGTTTGTGATTATATGGATATTTGTAAAAGGAAATTAAATAAGGATGACTTTTCCTTAGTAAGTTATGACGAGTTTTAGTAAAAAGCCCCTTCTCAATCGAGAGGGGCTTTTTACCTGAACAGCTGTTTGTTTTAAAGAACATCTTTTCACAAATTAATTACTAATTAAGTAAATTCGCTTCTAGCCAGTTTGTCTTAACGAATTGCTTTAGCGAAATCTCTTTGGTTCAAACCTCGCTCCTTTTCTAAATTCATCAACTCTGTTTATCAAATACATCTCATCTTTCTTTTTACAAGTATTTACATTTTTAGTTTGTTCACACAATGGAAAGGTATATTCCTACAAAACACTCCACATAAGGAGTATCACTATTATATAATTTTGCTGGCTTGATTCTGCATATAAACTTATACCTTGACTTAGAGTTAACTAGAGGGGTTATTCTAGTTTTGTAAGAAACAAACAGGTCAATTCTCTTTAAAATCAAATTATTGGAGGTTTAAACAAATGATAACAGCTAAAGCAAGGGCAGTAGACGGTCCAGACAAACCATTTAGAGTTGCAGAAATTAAAAGACGTGATCTTGATTCACAAGATGTTCTGATAGAAATTAAATATGCGGGCATATGTCATTCTGATATTCATACTGCTCATGGTGAATGGGGTCCAGTGAACTATCCACTTGTACCCGGACACGAGATTGCGGGAATCGTCACAGATGTTGGAGCCGAGGTGACAAAGTATAAGGTTGGGGACCGAGTAGGAGTCGGATGTATGGTTGATTCTTGTGGTGAGTGTGAGAACTGCCGTAAAGGAGAAGAGCAATATTGTTTAAAAGGAAAAGTCGATACTTATGCAGGTGTTGATAAATACGGGGAGCCCACTCAAGGTGGCTATTCAACCCACATTGTCGTATCGGAAGATTTCGTACTCAGAATACCTGATAATATTGAATTTGACGTAGCAGCACCATTACTTTGTGCGGGTATTACAACATATTCTCCGTTAAATCATTGGGGAGCAGGTCCTAACAAGAAAGTAGCAATTGTTGGTATGGGGGGGCTTGGACATATGGCTGTTCAAATTGCACATGCAATGGGTGCTGAAGTCACTGTTCTGTCTCGAACATTGAAGAAAATGGACGATGGTCTGAAGTTAGGTGCAGATCATTACTATGCAACAAGTGACCCAGAAACATTCGAGAAACTTGCTGGATGCTATGACTTAATTATTAATACGGTAAGTGCAAAGATTAATCTGGATGCCTATTTAGGACTACTCAATCTTGATGGCGCGCTAGTAAACGTAGGCGCTCCTGCAGAACCACTGTCACTAAACGTGTTCAATCTAATCGGTCATCGTCGTTCATTTGCTGGGTCTATGATTGGAGGCATCCGGGAGACACAGGAAATGTTGGATTTTTGTGCTAAACATAATATTACTCCTGAAATTGAAGTGATTTCAGCTGATCAAATTGACGAAGCTTATGAACGAGTAGTAGCTTCCGATGTGAAGTATAGATTTGTAATTGACATCAGTACAATGTGAATGACGTAACCGATATTTATGGGGTACAGCCAATGGCGGTACCCCTATAAAAATTAAATATTAGTAACTAAAAAGACGTCTTTATTTGTTCGTTAAGACCTATGTTCTGAATTTTTCTTTACAAATCCCAATTTTTGCTTTTCATCAATTTACTGTATTCTTCAAAATATACCTTTTCTGAATCTGACGCTCTATCATTCCTAATCCATTTTTTATAACACTTATACCAGATTAAACTAAGAACTCATCTTAAAATAGCCTCTGTTCATATCAAATCTTGCTTTTTTTCTCTTATATATTACAGTTAACTCTAGCTAAAATGACCCATTTATTCTTTTTACCCAATTTCTAATGAACAGATGCCTTTGCCAATCAACAAATACCATGATATAATTTCTTTCATTTCTAGAGTTAACTCGAAATCTATATCGTAAATAAAGAAACGGAGAGTAATAATGAAGACATATTCTATCAGCGAGGTTGCTAAAGAATTGAATCTTACCGTATATACCTTGCGCTACTACGACAAAGAAGGACTTATGCCATTTATAGAACGTACTGCTAGGGGAACAAGACAGTTTAAAGAATCCGATATCGAAGCTTTAAAAATAATTGAATGTTTAAAAGCCACCGGAATGCCTATTAAAGAAATAAAAAATTTTATTGATTGGTGTTCTGAAGGAGATTCCACCTTGCAACAAAGATTTGATATGTTCATGGAACGAAAAGCTATAGTGGAATCACAACTAGAGGAATTAAACAAGACAATGGAACTCATCAAGCATAAATGTTGGTATTACAGAACAGCTTTGGATTCCGGAACTGAAGATATTCATAAAAATAATAAAATAGAAATTCCTTTTAACTAAATATAGTTCTAAGACAAAGTCATTCTGTAAGTTCTTTTATTCCTTGTGAACCGTCAAGTACGATGTTCGGGATTTGAAGAATGAGTAATAATATGAAGCAAACGGGCACTCTTCCTATTATTTATTGGCCCCAACTTGGTCCCAAAAAGCATTATCTTACCCTGTTTTGCAAAGTAAATAAAAACGAAAAAACCCCTGAAATGTTGATCTAACAACATTTCAAGGGGTTTATTAGCATTAAAATGCTTAATGCTAATATTAACGAGAGTAGAACTCAACGATAAGAGATTCGTTAATTTCTGCTGGAAGTTCAGAACGCTCTGGTAAACGAGTGAAAGAACCTTCAAGTTTATCTGCATCGAAAGATACGAAATCAGGAACAAAGTTGCTAACTTCAACTGCTTCTTTCACGATATCTAGGTTACGAGATTTTTCGCGAAGAGTAATTGTTTGACCTGGTTGCATGCGGTAAGAAGGGATATCTACACGCTTGCCATCAACTAAGATGTGACCGTGGTTCACAAGTTGACGTGCTTGACGACGAGTACGAGATAAACCTAGACGATAAACAACGTTGTCTAAACGAGATTCTAAAAGAATCATGAAGTTTTCACCGTGTTTACCAGTCATTTTACCAGCTTTATCGAATAAGTTACGGAATTGGCGTTCATTTACACCATACATGTGACGAAGCTTTTGCTTCTCTTGTAATTGTAATCCGTACTCAGATAATTTTTTACGTTGGTTAGGACCATGTTGTCCAGGAGCGTAAGGACGCTTTTCTAATTCTTTACCAGTGCCGCTTAGAGAAATACCAAGACGACGAGATAATTTCCAGCTTGGGCCAGTATAACGAGCCATAATATGACTCCTCCTTTTTGTTTTTATTTGGGTAAAATAAAAACAGTTGTGGTCATCTTTACGCACATTTTGTTTTCAAGTATCTTCGCCCTCGCAGCAGAGGGTTACACAATACCCCATCAACAAAGATTGTTAGAGGAACAAAATGAAACATTAAAGTACACACAAAAGCTGCGATATTTTACACAAAGACTATTATACAATCTTTATTCATTAGAAGTCAATGTTTTGCTGAGTGTAATATGTAGTCAATCAGTAATCTTCAATGTCGAGGTTGTAAGTTGAAAACAATTAATGAAAATGAGTCAATTCCTTATGAACATAGTAAAAACTATAATAAAGAATGATTGATATTGTAAAATATATGATATAATATAGTTCTAAAGTATCTGTTTTGGAGTAGGTTAAAAGAACTATAGTATAGAAAAAAATAGCTAAGTGTAATAATAAATATATTTAAGTGTGATTATCTTTTTTTGTCATTTGTTAAGTCATAAAAATGACAATCTTCATACCATTTAAGAGACGATTAATTATGTCTGTTTTATACATCTGGATTTAGTACATATTCTATCTAAAATGTGGGTGATAAACAAACCACTTTTGAATATAGGTGATATAACTATGGATAAGGAAAATGAAGTAAAAGCGTTACTAGAAATAAAAAGTAAAATATTGGACCTTATATATAAAGGGAACATTTCTAAGAATCAATTTGATGATTTTGTTAAAGAGGTTGCTACTAGTTTAGGATGTATAGCAGCGGGATTTTATTTCGTAAATGAGTGGAAAAGGGCATATCTCATTGAAGGAGAATACCATGCTGAGTTATTGTCTTTACCTGCTATTATTCCTATCGATGAGGTTTATCGTGAAGATCATCCATTCTATATTAATAAAAAACAGGGAACTTATTCGAGTAAAGATGGATGCTTACTCATCTTCTTCCTTCAGCGGTTAGATGGTTTACCAGAGTATTTGGTTTTGCTAAGGGAGGATCAGCAATTTATGTTGAGCCAACCATTTATGAATGAGCTTACAGAAGTCTTGAGTTCCTATGTGTTATTTAAAGGTAAAATAAATGAGCTATACGATGAAAAACTGCATTACACGGAATTGTTCGCATTTGTCGAACGTTTTAGTTTTCATAGAATATTAAAATTGGACGTATTATTAAGTGAAATGTTAAAAATTCTGGATAGGCTATATCCTTCTTTTCAATATTATTTATTGTTGACACATGATTATGAAGAAATCAATCAATTACCAGTGAGGGATCTAGATTATCAGGAGGAAAACAGTCTCGCACTTGAAGCGTATGTATCAGGCGAAGTAACAATAGAACAAACATCAACTGACATTGTCCTATATGCTCCTTTTTTAGGAAGCCAGGGGGTGTATGGTGTTCTCCAAGTGATTACTAAAGGGATATATGCCATTCCTAAAGCAGATCAAAAGTATTTTGGTTTAATTGCGAAAATGACAGGAGCAATCATTGAAAATATTCAATTACATCAACAGTCACAACAATTAATTGGTGATTTGCAATTTATAAATGAAACATCACAGCAATTAAATGCTGATTTGCGTTTTACAGAGACGATTCATTTTATGACAGAACAAATAAAGAAATCATTTCATGCAGAAGAAGTGGGTTTTTTCTTGTCTCAAGATGGTGAAAAATGGACTCCATTAAGTGGTAGCACAAGTTTCTTCTTTGCAAAGAAATCGAAAGCTTTTGTAACATATGTGCAAAAACTGATGTTAGAGAAGAAAGATGCGCTCTTTATTGGCGATTTAACGATTCCCTATATGAAAGCTAGTTACCGTTCTCTTATGGCCGTACCAATGGGAAACTTAGGGGATATGTGGGGGTTTGTCGTGATTTTGCACCCTATGCCTTATTACTTTCCGTTTGATTCATTTAAATTACTCCAAGCATTAATTCATCATACAACACTTGCATTTAAGAATTCGTTATTAAGAGAGGAATTAGAAAAGTTAGTCGTAACCGATCACTTAACGCAACTTTTTTCACGAAGTTATTTGGATAATCAAGTGGAACACTCACTAAAAAGTGATGAAAAAGGTGTTTTAATATTAATCGATATTGATGATTTTAAAATGATTAATGATGAATATGGTCATCAAGTCGGCGACGATATTCTTATTCAAGTAGCAGATATCATCATTCATCATATTAGAGCGAGTGATGTGGGCGCGAGATGGGGAGGAGAAGAACTGGCGATTTATCTTCCAAATGTAGATGCGAAGATCGGTGTTTCTATCGCTAGAAGGTTAAAGGAAAAAGTGAGTCGATTAACGAGTCCAAATGTGAGTATTTCCTGTGGAGTGTCACATTGGAAAGCTAATGAAGAGGAGAGCTATGCAACCTTATTTCACCGTGCTGATGTAGCATTATATGAAGCGAAAAATGCAGGGAAAAATAAAGTTGTTTTTTTAGAAAAAGATAGAGACTAAGAGGTTGATTAGTTTAGTTGGATAGAAATTAAATAGATGGGGTTTAGAATGAGAACTTTTAATGTCCAAACTGGACACTTAGTTCACAAACGCCCAATCCTATTTAGTTAACGCCACTTATACCAGCCTCTTTGTTTAATTAGACACCGATTAATAATAATAATCGTTGAAAATTCTTGTGTGGTAGCATATTCTGAATTATAAGAATCTTTTTTTTTATATTTAAACGGTAATGTTTTGTACTTTTATTATTGTAAGCGTTTTCAATCATAATCCTGGAGGAGATATCCTTGGAAGGTAACGAGAAAAGAATAGAGACCAAATGTATTCATTCTGGTTATGATAGTCAATTATATAACGGCAGTTTAATACCACCTTTATTTCAAACAGCTACATTTACATTTTCAAGTGCAGAGGAAGGTGCTCGCAGGTTTGCCTCTGAAGAAGCAGGGTATGTCTATTCACGTTTAGGGAACCCGACTGTTGAGATCTTAGAAAAACGAATGGCAGAATTAGAAGGGGCAGAAGCGGCATTAGCATTTGGATCTGGAATGGCAGCTGTTTCATCTGTGTTAATGACATTAACGAAAGCGGGAGACCATATTTTATGCTCACAAGGAGTATATGGATGCACATATGGTCTATTGCATTTATTAGAAGAAAAGTACCAGATTTCACATCAGTTTTCTACTATGAGCTCTAGAGAAGAGTTAATGAGTTGTATTACACCAGAAACCACTTGTATTTACATTGAAACACCGATTAATCCAACGCTTGATATTGTTGATCTTGAAATGGTCGCAGCAATAGGTAAAGAAAAACAAATCCCTGTTGTAGTAGATAACACCTTTTGTTCCCCTTATTTGCAAAATCCAATTTCATTTGGATGTGATATTGTTATCCATAGTGCAACAAAGTATTTATGTGGCCATGGAGACGTCATTGCTGGCATTGTGGCAGGTAAAAAAGTGTGGATGGACGACATTGCGAGACATACAAGAAAGGATATAGGTGGTATTATATCTCCCTTTGATGCTTGGTTATTATTAAGAGGTATTAAGACATTAGCTATTCGATTAGACCGACACAGTCAACAAGCTACTATTCTTGCCGAATTTTTACGAAATCATGAAAAAATTGAGCAGGTTTATTACCCAGGTTTTGCTGATCACCCACAAGCTAAGATTATCGCAAAACAAATGAAGCAACCCGGGGGGCTTATTTCTTTTAAAATTAAAGGAGGACAAAAAGAAGCGCAGGCATTGATGAATCATCTAAGTCTAATTAAAGTGGCTGTGAGTTTAGGTGATGCAGAAACTTTAATTCAACATCCGGCAACGATGACACATGCTGTCGTTCCTAAAGAAGAGAGAGAAAAAATGGGGATTGGAGATAATTTATTACGGCTTTCAGTGGGATTAGAAGCAATCGAAGATATTAAAGCAGATCTCTCTGAAGCGTTAAATCAATTCAAATAACATCATCTAATCAAAATGCGAACAAATGTATATATCCTTATTTGTTCGCATTTCTTGAAATTATAAGAACTTCACTAATTCTTTTACAAATGCTTCTAGCATCTTTTCATCTATTTCATCAAAGCGGTCTTTTTCAGGAGAATCAATATCTAAGACACCTAATAATGTTCCATCTTTTACGATAGGAATGACAATTTCCGATTGAGAAGCCGCATCACATGCGATATGGCCAGGAAAAGCATGGACATCTGCAATTCTTTGCGTCTCTTGTCTAGAAGCAGCAGTGCCGCAAACACCTCTACCAACTGGGATTCTTACACATGCGGGCAATCCTTGAAATGGTCCGAGAACAAGTTCTCCGTCTTCCATTAAATAAAAGCCAACCCAATTTGTACGGTCTAAAAATTGATTTAATAAGGCAGAAGCATTACTTAAGTTGGCGATTGTATTTTTTTCACCTTCTAATAATGCAGCAAGTTGCTTAATTACTAGTTGATAATTTTCTTCTTTATTTCCTTGATAATTTTCGACGTTAAACATCATACATCACCATGCTTTCTTTAAGTATTTAAGGTATTATGCCATAAAATAGGTTAAAAGGGGAGACTTTGTCGACAATTAATAAAAGGAAAATCTCTTTTATGCAAGAATAGATTTATTATAACAAGAACAGAGGATATTTGAACAAAAATCTTGTTATAGGGAGGCGAAAGAGCGCATGAAAGAAAATGCTAAAGTGGCAATAATTGATGCAGCTATCTATCTCTTCAACCATAAAGGGTTTAATGGAACATCTGTCAGGGATATCGCCAGTAAAGCAAAAACAAATGTTGCTAATATATCCTATTATTTTGGTAATAAAAATGGTTTGTTAGAGCAATGTTTAACGGAATATTATGAAGCATATATTCAAGAAATTGAGAAAGGGTTTAATCTCTTAGACCGAGGACCGACACATTCCCTAAAGGCCGTTGCTGAAAATATCCTTTATTTCCAATTTGAAAATGTGCAATTAACGAGACTGATTATTAGAGAAATGTCGATCGATTCGCAAATGGTCCGAGAAATTATGTCCACTTATTTAACAAAGGAAAAGTATTATCTAAATAGAATCTTTGAACAAGGATTCAAGACGAAAGAATTCTACTTAAACACGACGGCGTATTTAATCCTACAATGGAAGAGTCTGCTTACTATGCCGTTTCTTAATAGTCATTACTTAACAGAAGTGCTTTACCTTGTTCCCCATGAAAGTTATTTTGTGGAGAAGTATGTACGTGAGACTCATGCTTGGATTGATCATTTTGTTTGTAGAAAAGAGCCAAAAGAGCAGCAGGTGACATTGCTAAATGTTTTGTAACTGGGAATTTAACTTACTCCAACCGTATCCCACAAGTTTTGCTTGATGAGCGTCGGAGCCGTATACAAGTGGAATGCCCATACTCATTGCTTTTTGTGCGACTGATGCAGGAGGATAACTTTCAAGACATAGCGGCTTAATGAGCCCAGCGGCATTATAGTCCAGTTCGTAGTGCTTGTCTTTAACAGCATTCAAAATATCACTAAGTTCCTTTTCAAATTCCTGTTCAACGGGAAATTTTTTTTGGAATTTTTTAACTAAAGTAATATGTCCAATTCTCGTTGGTTTATACTGACCAAGGTCGCTTAAGATGGACTTTTGAACTGTACGAAAATAATGTTGATATACGGCATCGATAGACCCGTATTCATTAATCATATCTTGGAAGACATCAGGGCTATAATCTAAACAATGATAACCATTTTCCCCTTTTAGGAAATGAACAGACAAGATGGCGTCATCGATACTTGGGCCGATTTTATTCAAAAATGCCGTTATTTCGTCTTCATACCCTTCAATATAATCCACTTCTAGTCCGATATGGATATTGAGTTCCTTTTTATATTGTTGTTTTAACTGCTCAACTTCGTCTAAATAATTGGCAATATCACTATTTTTCATAGCACTATCTTTGGCTGGCGCCGGGTCAATAAAATCAATAGGTAAAGGGGCATGCTCAGTAAAAGTGATATCAGTAAAGCCTTGCTCTATCGCTCTATTAATATAATGTTTCATATGATCCTTTGTTCCATGAGGGCAATAAGGCGTATGAATATGACCATCTTTTTTCACGTGAAAGCTCCTTTTTATAGCGAAATAATTGTTATTTCGTGCGATATATGAGATAAATAAAAATAATCATTTATACGTGCAGATTTAACTTTATTCAGTTATTTTTACGGGGAAATAGAAGTTTTTCTGGTCAATTTAAGATGTAAAAAGATTGATTATACGAATTTTGTCCAATTATTTCAATAAAATCTTAAAATAATAGTCAAAAAATGTCGTTTACATGGTATCATAAAAGCATTGAAATGAACAAGAAAATGATTAATTTAAGTATATATATTTGGTTCGGTAACAGAACAGGGGGCTTTACAGATGGGATATGTAATTGGTGTACTCATAGTTTTCATATGCATTTATTTTACAGGGTATTTTTTTAAGAAGAAATACTTCAAGGAAGTGGATCGACTAGAGACATGGAAGCTTGAAATTATAGATCGCCCTGTTTTGGATGAATTATCGAAGGTGAAGGCACTAAATATGACAGGTCAAACAGAAAAATTATTTGAAAAATGGCGTAGTGCTTGGGACGAAATCGTCACATCACAGCTTCCTGAGGTTGAAACGACATTATTTGATGCGGAAGAATACATAGATAAATATCGGTTCAATAAAGCAAAGGAAAGCTTAAATAAAATTGAAGCGGAATTGAACCTAGTAGAGGAACAAATCGACCAGATTTTAATAGAGCTAAAAGAGTTAGTAGGAAGTGAAGAAAAGAACCGCCTCGAAATGGAAGCGTTAAAAGATACATACCGCAATTATAAAAAGCGATTACTAACACAACGTCATGCCTATGGCAAGCCGGGGGAACAACTCGAAAATAGGCTAGGTGAAATGCATAATGAATTCGAGTTATATACTCAAAAAACAAATGAAGGAAACTATCTTGAGGCACGAGAATTAGTTCTTGCTTTAAATCAAAAGATGGAAGAAATGAATGATCATATAGATCAAATTCCTGTATTACTAGTTGAAGTCAATAATAAATTGCCTAATCAGTTAGCAGAATTAAAGGATGGGTTTGAGGAGATGAAAGAGCAAGGGTACCTACTCGAACACCTCCAAGTAGAAAAGAATATAACTGAAATCGAAGAAGAAGTTAAAAAAATAATTGAGTTAGTTGAAGAGATAAACGTGAAAGCTGCTTCTGAACTCCAAGATGAAATTAAGGAACGAATTGATAGTTTATATGAACAGCTAGAAAAGGAAGTTATGGCGAAACACTTCGTTTCTAAAGAAGAAAGCAAGGCGAAAGATCTCTTGATTGATAGTAGTGAAAGACATATGGATTTAATAGAAGAAATGCGAGTTATTTCCGATACATATCATGTACCAGACACGGAAAGTGATACACAGGACAGACTTCAGAAGCTACTCACTAATGCCATCAAAAGATATGAAGTATTGGAAGATAAAATCAAGGAACAAAAAGTCCCCCATACAGTTTTAAAAGAAGAATTGACAACTGTAAAAGAAGAATTAGATATGATAAATGAGGAACAAACTCGTTTTAGTGAAAAATTAGAAGCATTACGTAAAGACGAAATGGTAGCTAGGGAAAAAATTAATGATTTAAAAAAGCAGGTTAGTGACGTAGCTCGCTTAGTATCAAAAAGTAATATTCCGGGTTTACCAGAAGAATATAAATTTGTAATGAAAGAAGCAAACGATCAGATTAAAGAGGTCATCTTACGACTCGAAGAAAAGCCACTAAATATTGCTTCTGTTAACGATTATATGGAAATAGCCTTAATATCAGTAGAGAAAGCAGTTGAATACACGGAGGATATGATAGAGACATTTTCGTTAACTGAAAAGGTCATTCAATATGGTAATAGATATCGCAGTCGTCACCTAGAGTTAAAGGAAAAATTTACGAATGCCGAGCTTGCCTTTAGGAATTATGAATACAAAGCAGCACTTGAACTGGCAGCAACCGCGATTGAAGAAGTAGAACCAGGAGCGTTAGAGAAGATTAAAGATTGGATAAATGAAGAGGAAAAAAACTGATGTGGCTACATCAGTTTTTTTAGTTTGAATTCGCTTGCTATAGTTGTTTCATTCGTTTATAAGTGATTACGAACTTAATTTAGTGCACTGACTGTCTGAACAAAACTCAAAAGAAATGAATAACAATAAGAAAAAAGCGAAGGCCCCTTTTCCTTCGCTTTTCTTAGTGACTATTTCTTTTTTTTTAATCTTCTTGAGTTTGTAACTGTTCTTTCGGGTTTGTATTGAAAGCGATAATAAAACCAACAATTGCACCAATGATAGCAGGTACAAGCCATCCAATACCTACACTAAATAACGGCAAGATAGAAAGTGTGTTATTTAGTCCTTCGCTCCCAAGACCAGCTGCATTTAATCCATCAATTATGCTAATGATTCCTGTTGGAATGAGTGCGCAAATATATACAATAGATGCTCCTTTAAATACATTGTTTATTAGTGTGAGAAGGATAAGCACAATAGCTAATGGATAAAGGAATGTTAGCACTGGTACTGAGAAATTAATTAATTGTGTCAAGCCGACGTTTGCAATGGCCATACTAAAAATTGAGAAAATAATAACGAACTTTTTATATGAAATACTTGGTACAAGTTTATTAAAGTAAGCTGCGCAAGAGGAGATTAATCCCACAGATGTTGTTAAACAAGCGAAAATGATCGCAAATCCGAGAATATAACCACCTGCAGAACCAAATAAAAATTGTGCGGCTACTGATAATAACGCACCGCCATTTGGTTGTACACCTAATGTATTTGGAGATGTAGAACCAATATAAGCAAGTGATACATAAATAATGGCTAGACCAGCTGCGGCAATAAGTCCAGCGGCAATACAAATCTTTGTAATTGAAGCTTTTTTCGTAACACCAAAGCCTTTGATTGAACTGATCACGATAATACCAAATACAAGAGCGGCAATCGTATCCATTGTCAAGTACCCTTCAATAAACCCTTTAAAGAAGGCACTGTCTACATAAGCGCCTGTTGGAGCTTGAGGGTCTCCTATTGGTGAAATAATCGCTTTTATTACAATTACAGCTAGAATAATTAATAGTAGTGGCGTTAGAATGTTACCGATTACATCTACAAGCTTACCTGGATTCATAGCTAATAAAGTCGTAAGCACGAAGAAAACAATTGAGAATATTAAAAGTGGCCAAATTGAATTGGCAGCGTTTTCAGATAAAAACGGCAATACTCCAATCTCATAAGAAACTGTTCCTGTACGAGGAATGGCAAATAGTGGACCAATGACTAAATACATTGCCACAGTAAAAATTAATCCATACAATGGATGAACTCGATTTGCCATTGTCTGTACATCACCAGATTTTGCAATGGCAATAACAGCAATGAGTGGTAGTCCAACACCAGTAATTAGGAAACCAATAATTGCTACCCATACAGAAGTACCAGCTTCTTGTCCCAAAAATGGTGGAAATATCATATTCCCTGCTCCGAAGAATAGAGCAAAGAGCATTAAACCTATTGAAAAGATTTGTTTGAACGAAAGTGTGTTATTATTCATACAATTTACCCCCTAAGTCGCTCGTCAATAGTCACTATAAAATTTTCAACAGAAACTATAGTACCATGGTTTTGACGAAATGTGTCGAATTATAAAAATGTTGTAATTTTGGGTATATTAAAATAACGGTGGCAAACTTTGAAAGGAATAGATTTTCGGAGTTTTTTTAAACCAATTATTTTCATTATAAATTAAAAACCCAAAATTATAAAGCAAAACCTGTATTAATACACAAATTTTTTTTCGGTTGTGTATCGTAATAATTTGTTTTTACAAAATAGTGAAATTACATTTCGTCTTTATACAAATAACATTTCTATCTAAGCGAAAATTATGCTATGATTAAAAATTGCATAAGTGTTCTTCAAGGAGGAGCCGTAATGATTTATCTAGATAATAGTGCAACAACTCAACCATATAAAGAAGTAATTGATGCGTTTGTAAAAGTTTCTTCTACCTTTTTTGGTAATCCATCATCCCTCCATGGAGTTGGTGAGAAAGCTGAAAAACTATTGCAACAAGCGAGGAGACAGATAGCACAATTGCTTAAAGTAAAAGAAAAAGAATTGCTGTTTACTTCAGGTGGTACGGAAGGTAATAATATGGCAATTAAAGGAATTGCTAAACAATATCAGCATCGTGGCAATCATTTAATTACAACAACCATTGAACACCCTTCTGTAATTGAGACAATGAAGCAGTTAGAAAAAGAAGGATTTGAAGTGACTTATCTACCTGTAGATGGGGATGGGAGAATTTCTCTAGATGATTTACAAGTAGCTATAAAGGAAGAAACGATTCTTGTCTCTGTTATGCATGTCAATAATGAAATAGGGACCATTCAACCAATTAAAGCTATTGGAACTTTATTAAAAGAATATCCTAAGGTTTTCTTTCATGTCGATGCTGTTCAATCAGTAGGCAAAGTCCCACTGGAGTTATATGAATTTGGTATTGATGCATGTACAATGTCAAGCCATAAATTTCATGGCCTAAAGGGTTCGGGTATTTTATATTTACGACAAGGAGTAACCCTAATGCCCCTCCTTGCAGGTGGTAACCAAGAAAGTGAATTAAGGAGCGGCACAGAAAATACTGGTGGAATTGTCGCGATGGCTAAAGCGTTGAGGATGACTAATGATTATTTCAACTCTAGCTCTAAACTTTCTCATTTAATGAATGAAATTAGAATAGCATTGAGTGAAATAGAAGATGTCATTATCCATACGCCAATAAAGGCGACAGCCCCACATATTCTTAATTTCTCTGTTAAAGGCTTTAAGTCAGAGGTTTTTGTTCATGCCTTGGAAGAGAATGATATTTATATTTCTACCACGAGTGCGTGTTCATCTAAACATGCTCAAGCGAGTAGTACATTACTTGCTATGGGTGTAAAAGAAGAAATTGCCTTGAGTGCTGTTAGAGTGAGTTTAAGTTATCATACAACGGCTGATGAGGTAGAAAAGTTTATTCATGAAGTGAAACACACTATATTTCAACTGAGAAAGGTAATGAAAGCGTAATGAAATACGATAGAATATTAATTCGTTATGGAGAAATTTCAACTAAAGGAAGAAATCGTAAAAATTTTATAGATAAATTAAGAAAAAGCGTAAAGAGAGTACTACATGATTTTCCTGAAATCAAGGTCGAGGGGCAAAGAGATCGCATGTTTGTTCTGCTTAATGACCAACCACATGAAGAGATTATTGAGAGATTAAAGGGTGTCTTTGGTATCCAGTCTTTTAGTCCGGTTTTGAAGGTTGAAAAAGATTTAGATACAATGAAGGAAAAGGCATTACAATTAATTCAAAAGGTTTATCAAGAAGGCGATACGTTTAAAATCACTGCGAAAAGAGCAGATAAAAGTTTTGCATTAGATACGTTTGGTATTAACCAAGCATTTGGTGCACATATACTAACAAATATGCCTTCTATCTCAGTTGATGTGAAAAAACCAAGTATAAACTTAGTTATTGAAATGAGAAAAGAAGCAAGTTATATTTCATGTGAGAATATTAAAGGAGCTGTTGGCTTACCAGCTGGTTCAAGTGGGAAAGGTATGCTCATGTTATCTGGTGGGATTGATAGCCCTGTTGCAGGGTATTTATCCATGAAAAGAGGAATTGAAGTCGAGGCTGTTCATTTTTATAGCCCTCCATTTACAAGTGAAAGATCAAAACAAAAAGTCATTGATCTAGCGGAAAAGCTCTCTCGAATTAATGGTGGCGTGGCGCTTCATATTGTTCCTTTTACTGAAATACAACAGCTGATACAAAAACAAATTCCTGATAACTATACAATGACAACGACAAGAAGGTTAATGCTTAGAATAACAGACGCGCTACGAGAAAAATATCAAGGATTATCCATTATTACTGGTGAGAGTCTTGGGCAAGTTGCCAGTCAGACGATGGAAAGTATGTATGCTATTAATGAGGTGGTTAGCACACCCATTTTAAGACCTCTGATTATGATGGATAAAGCGGATATAATCGACATAGCTCAAACTATTGATACGCATGATATTTCTATTCGTCCATTTGAGGATTGTTGTACCGTATTTGTACCTTCATCACCTAAAACGAAGCCGAAGCTTGAAAAAGTTCAACACTTTGAAAGCTATACAGACTTCGAGCCGTATATTCAAAAAGCAGTTGAAAATACCGAAAAACTTGTTATTATGCCGAATTCAAACATAGAAAAAGAGATGGAAGATCTTTTTTAAACGACCTTTATTACAAAAAGATTACAAAAAGAAATTTAAATGAAACAATTACCAAATATTTATTGCATAGTGCCATGTGATTCTACACATTCTATACTCACAAGGAGGTGAAATCACATGGCAAACAACAGCTCAAATAACCTTGTAGTACCTGGTGTACAACAAGCTCTTGATCAAATGAAATACGAAATCGCAACTGAATTTGGTGTAAACCTTGGTGGAGAAACTACTTCTCGTGCTAACGGTTCAGTTGGTGGAGAAATCACTAAACGTTTAGTTCAAATGGCTGAACAACAATTAGGTGGTTACCAAAAATAATTTAATATGATGGCTACAAAAGGGCGGAGTACTCACTTCGCCCTTTTTTATATTTAAAAAACTTCAAATTGACGTATTTTGTTTAAAAGTTTTTGAATGGCAGGCGTCATTGATCTGTCTTTCAAATAAGCAAGGTAAACAGTTCTATTAAGAAAAATAGAAGTGATTGGCAAGCCAATAATATGAGGTGTAGGATTATAATCTAAATAGCTTTTAGGCAAAATAGTCACGCCTAAACCTTCTTCAACCATTTTACAAGCAGTTTCTAAGCGCTCGATTTCATATTCAATTTTTGGATAAAGCTGTTCCTTCATAAAAGCTTGCAGCACATCTCCTCTCGTTTGGAAACCCTCACGACTAATAATAAATGCCTGATTAGCAATATCGGTGAGCTCTACAGAATTTTTACGAGCAAGTGGGTGTGTTTCGTAAACTGCTAACATAAAAGGCTCATGATAAAGCGGGTGTGAAGTTATTAATTGATTATGCATAGGCTGATTGGTAATCGTAAAATGAACATCCCCTTCTAATATGGAAGAAATAACTTCTTTTTGGCCAAGTACTTCATTAAATTGAAAGTGTATATCAGGATAGGTATTTTTAAATTCCTTTATGACTTTGAATAGCCAAAACTTGGCAGATTCAATAATGCCAATATTAATATGACCGTCACCTGTTTCGGCCATTTCTGCAACTTCTAGTTGAAAATGTTCGAATTGTCTTACTATATGTAGAGCTCTTTGATAAAAAACCTTTCCGATATCTGTCAAATAAATGCTTCTTGTATCTCGTTTAAATAGCGCCATCTTTAAATCATTTTCCAATTTTATAATGGCATTACTTAATGATGGCTGTGATATATGTAAAATTTGTGCTGCCTTAGAAAAACTCTGCTCATCAGCTACTGTAATAAAATACTTTAATTTCCTTATTTCCATTTTTTCACCTGCTTATAGTTAAAAGCTATAGATATATATATATTTGGTATTGGTCATTATAGCATAACTCTTTATATACTTTTTTTATACGAAACGTTTCTAAATGTATCTACACAGAAAGTTCAGAAATTTAATAAAAATGAGGGAGTTCGCAATGTACAGTCAAGGAAGGAAAGATCAATGGATAGGCAGAATTGACTCTTTAGAAGATCGAAAGAGTTTTAGATACCATCAGGTTATTAAAACGGAAAATCTTCTCACACCGAGTGATAAAACGCAAATATCTAGCTATGGACTTATCGGATTCGAATGTGAAGAAGGAGTAAGAAGAAACAACGGTAGACTAGGAGCGAAAGAGGGACCAAATGCTATAAAACAAGCAGTTGCTAAATTACCTTTTCCATATGATGTTGATACCAATATTTATGATTTTGGTAATGTGGTTTGTGATAGTCAGCAGTTGGAAGAAGCACAAGTAGAATTAGGGGATTTTGTTCGCTTAATTCTCGATAAAAAATCTACACCTATCATATTAGGTGGTGGTCATGAGACACTTTACGGTCATTATTTAGGTGTTAGGAAGTCGATAGGTAAACAAAAGAAATTAGGTATCATTAATATTGACGCACATTTTGATTTACGATCATATGATGAAGCGCCGTCATCGGGTACGATGTTTAAACAAATATTAGATCAAGACGAAAATGCAAATTATTTATGCCTTGGTATACAAAAACAAGGAAATACTGCTTCTCTTTTCGAGACTGCCTCCAAACTAGGTGTAACCTATATTCTAGAAGAAACCATTCATGCGGAAGGTTTAAAAGAAACAAAACAAGTAATAAATAATTTTATTAAAGAATGTGATGTGTGCCTGTTAACTCTGTGCATGGATGCAGTTAATTCTGCCTACGCACCAGGTGTAAGTGCACCATCTCCATTTGGCTTAACTCCATTTGAGGTAAGGGAAATTGTTCGATTGGTTACAAATAATGATAAGACGGTTTCGTTTGATATATCCGAAGTTAATCCTTCATTAGACAGAGATGGACAAACAGCAGCAGTTGCAGCTCAATTGGTGAGTGAAGCAATCAGCGCATTTCACAGGAGGACAAAGAGATGAACATCACTTTAGATTCAATTTCAACATTGTTTCTTGCTGTCGCCCTTTTGTTAATCGGTAGCGTATTAATAAAAAAGGTGACATGGTTAAATCGTTATTGTATACCTGCACCAGTAGTGGGCGGATTATTATTTGCTCTACTTATTTTAATTTTAAAACAAACAGGGCTAATGAACATTGAATTAGATACATCACTACAAAGCATTTTTATGCTTACCTTTTTTACGACGGTTGGTTTAGGGGCTAGTTTTAAATTAGTGAAGCTAGGTGGCAAGCTACTTATCTTCTACTGGATTGCCTGTGGCGTACTTGCCTTGTGTCAGAGTGCAATTGGTATTTCTCTAGCAACCGCTCTTGGTCTGGAACCGTTACTAGGTGTCATGATGGGGGCTGTTTCTATGGAAGGTGGACATGGTGCTGCAACGGCATTTGGCGGAACCATTGAGGAATTAGGAATAGAGTCTGCACTATCCACTGGATTAGCTGCTGCTACGTTTGGTTTAATAGCTGGTGGTTTAGTTGGGGGGCCGACAGTTAAGTATTTAATCAATAAATACAAATTAACACCTAAACAATCAAGTGATTCAGCCAGTGAAATTGCTCCAACATTAGAAGAGGAAAAAGATCATTCACCAACTTCTACTAATCATTTTATGGTACAAGTTCTCATTATTACTTTTTGTATGACGGTTGGATCATTATTAGGAGAGTTATTCTCCAATGCAACAGGTTTTGTATTACCAAGCTATGTTGGAGCAATGTTTGTTGCTGTAATCGTAAGAAATATTGTCGATAAAGTAAATGGACGCATCATTGATATGAAATCAATCAATTTCATTGGTGATATTACATTAGGTATATTCCTCTCAATGGCGCTGATGAGCATTAAACTATGGGAAATTGCTGATCTTGCTCTTCCGATGCTATTCATTGTATTTATTCAAGTGGTCTTTATCGTATTGTTCTCTATCTTTGTTCTATTTAAGCTATTTGGAAAAGATTACGATGCTGCTGTAATGGTCGGTGGTTTTACGGGTCACGGTCTTGGGGCAACACCCAACGCGATGGCGAATATGTCTGCCATTACTGAGAAATATGGACCATCCCCAAAAGCGTTTTTAATTGTACCAATTGTAGGGGCTTTTCTCATAGATGTCTTTGCTATGCCGATTATCATAACGAGCATCAATTTATTATCTTAAACAAACATACTGTACGAAGAATCCGAGCAATTATTCCATTCAGGGGATGAGAATATAGCTCGGTTTTTTTTTGATAAATTTAATTTGGACTCAGATATTGGTAATTAAGAGAATTTAAAGTGAAAAAGAAAAGATAGTGTTAAGGGGGATATTTACCCATATTTCAGAGAGGGGAAGTTGGTGTTTATCAACTAACTATTGAGATAGAGAAAGATAAATTATTTAAATAATTTAAATAATTTAGTATAATTATTAGTGACATCTTGAATTCCGCATAGATCTTGAGAAAAAGGAGAGATTTTTGGATGAAACGAGAGGATTTATTAGCACCCGAGGTTTATAACTTAGTCTCAGAGGTTGAGCACTATGCGCAAAATAGTGATAAACTGGCGATTCAATGGGAAGATGAGCAGGGTGAGAAAAAGGAAATTACATATAAGCAATTAATGAACAAAGCGAACAGAATTGGAAACGTTTTCGTGGATAAAGGCTTAGAAAAAGGCGATGTTGTTCTAGTAATCATTCCTCGTCTTGTAGAAGCTTACCAAACATACTTAGCTGCGCTTAAAGCAGGAATGGTTGTCATCCCTAGCTCAGAAATGTTAAAAACTAAAGACTTAAAATATCGTATTAACCATGGTGATGTCAAAGCAATTATTAGTTATGCACCTTATGTATCTGAATTCAACGAGATAAAAGAAGCGGAAAATCTGCCAAAATTCATTATTGGAGGAAATGCGCAAGGGTGGATTTCTTTAGATGAAGAAATGGAAAGAGCGAATGAGTCGTTTAAAATAGTAGAAACGAAGAAAGACGATATGGCTTTTCTTTCCTATACTTCGGGAACAACTGGCAACCCAAAGGGTGTCGTTCATACCCATGGGTGGGCATTTGCTCATTTAAGAACTGCAGCTACACATTGGCTTGGTATTGAGGAAGGGGATACTGTATGGGCAACTGCAGGTCCAGGTTGGCAAAAATGGATATGGAGCCCATTTCTTTCCGTATTAGGATCAGGCGCAACAGGCTTTGTTTATAACGGAAAATTTGAACCGGAAAAATATTTACAGCTCTTGCAGGATTATGAAGTGAATGTGCTTTGCTGTACACCGACAGAATATCGTTTAATGGCAAAAGTAGATCGTATTGGTCAATATAATTTATCAAAGCTTCATAGTGCTGTTTCAGCAGGAGAACCTTTGAACCGAGAAGTCATTGATATTTTTGAAAAACATTTCGGGCTTGAAGTAAGAGACGGATATGGACAGACGGAAAATACATTGCTTGTAGGTGTCACGAAAGGTATGGGGTTAAGACCAGGTTCAATGGGTAAACCAACACCAGGGAACAGAGTAGAGATCATTAATGAAGACGGCAGGCCATGTTCAGTAGGTGAAGTAGGGGATATCGCTGTCCATGTTGATACGCCAGCACTATTTAAAAATTATTATAAAGACCCTGAAAGAACGGCCATGCAATTCCGTGGAGATTATTATATAACAGGGGATAAAGCCAAGATGGATAAAGATGGTTATTTTTGGTTTGAAGGACGCGGTGATGATATTATCATTAGCTCTGGTTATACTATTGGACCATTTGAAGTTGAAGATGCCCTCGTGAAGCATCCATCCGTCAAAGAGTGTGCAGTTGTAGGTAGTCCAGATGAAGTAAGAGGTTTGATAGTTAAAGCCTTTATCGTTTTAAAAGACGACGTCGATGAAAATGATGCTAATCTAATTCCAAGTTTACAACATCATGTAAAAGAGCTCACGGCTCCTTATAAATATCCACGAAAAATTGAATTTGTCAGCGATTTACCAAAAACAACTTCAGGAAAAATTATGAGAAGAGAGTTACGAAAACAAGAGGCTTCAAAAACGACCGCAAACTAAATATAAAGAGACAGAAGAAAATAAAAATCTTCTGTCTTTTTTATATTGAGTGATATAGAAGAATGTGCTTTTTTTGTTATACTGAAGAAAAATAATAAAAGGAGTCAAATGGAATGGGAACACTTTGGTTTGGCGGAAAAGTGTATACAATGCAAGCAGTAAATGATTATGTTGAAGCTGTTTTTACAAGAGAAGGGCGAATTATTGCAACAGGGAATGAAGCTGAGTTGAGACATCTCTATCAGCATGAGTTGACAAAATTAGTGGATTTAAAAGGTAGTGTAATGCTCCCAGGCTTTGTTGATAGTCATATGCACTTAATTGGTCATGGGGAAAAACTTATTCGCCTTGATTTATCGCAATTCACGTCAAAAGAAGCGAGCTTACAAGCTCTAAAAGAATATAGTAAAGATGCCAACCCTGGGGAGTGGATTATTGGAGAGGGTTGGAATGAGAATCTCTGGGATGAAGCAGAACCTATCGTTGCTAGTGATATAGACAAATGGGTAAATGATCACCCTGTTATGCTTAAACGAGTATGTAGGCATGCAATTAGTGTGAACACAATGGCAATGGCGCTTGCAGGCATTTCAAAAACGACAGTCTGTCCCTCAGGTGGTGTAATTGAAAAAGATGAGGGTGGACAACCGAATGGGTTATTAAAGGATCAAGCACAAGAGCTGATTACAACTGTCATACCGTCAGTAACTGATGCTTATATGCTGAAGGCTATGAAAGCCGCTATTCGTGATGCACACCGATTAGGTCTTACAGGGGGACATACAGAAGACCTGAATTATTACGGTGGATTTGAACAGACCTATCAAACTTTTAATAAGGTGATAAAAGAGGGCAATCTTCCGTTTAGAGCGCACTTACTCGTTCATCACGAGGTGGTCGATGAACAGCAAGCGAAGGCGGTTTCTCCACATCCATTTATTGAATTTGGTGCGATGAAAATATTTGCAGATGGAGCACTTGGCGGAAGAACTGCTTTATTAAGTCACCCATATGCAGATGATAAGGAAACAAGTGGAGTAGCAATATTTACACAAGAGGAGTTAAATAACTTAGTAGAGAAAGCTCGTTCGTATTCTATGCCTGTTGCCATACATGCGATTGGCGATCAAGCATTCGAAATGGCCTTAACTGCAATAGAGGCACATCCACAACATACTAAAGATAGAGATCGAATCATCCATGCGCAAATATTAACGGAAGAGCTGATTGAGCGAGCGAAAAAACAACCATTAGTTCTTGATATTCAACCGAGTTTTGTTTCATCTGACTTTCCTTGGGTAATTGATCGAATAGGAGAAGAGTATATGAAATGGTGCTATGCTTGGCGTACTCTTATAGAAGAGGGTGTAATATGTGCAGGTGGATCGGATGCACCTATTGAACCACTAAGCCCTCTGCTAGGTATACATGCAGCAGTTACCAGAACAAATGTGAATGATCCGAATGAAACCGTTTATGATATCAACCAAACACTTTCATCTTATGAGGCGGTATGGTTATACACGAGAGGAAGTGCTTATGCATGTAGTCATGAGCATGAACGTGGGATGATTGTAGAGGGGTTTGTAGCGGATTTTACGATTTTAAAAGAAGATATCTTTAACATTCCTGTGCAAGAAATTCCCAACATCTCTATAGAAATGACTGTGGTGGCAGAGGGAATTGTTTATACAAAAAGTTGAAAAACTATTGTCTATTCCATTCTTTTAGGCGTATAATACATTTTATTTCGATAATAGAAAGAATTGAGGATGGGAAATGGCGCAAGATGTTAAGCAAGGTGTAATTTATGCAGGTTTGTCGTATGTGTTATGGGGAATACTGCCGATTTATTGGAAGTTGATAGGTGGGGTTAGTGCTTTAGAAACACTTGCTAACCGGGTCATTTGGAGCTTTGTTTTCATGCTGATTCTATTGCTATTATTAGGTAAGTTGCGTGCTTTTATGATTGTTGTAAAAGGACTATGGCAAACAAAGAAGCAGTTGTACGGATTAATTATAGCTTCTCTATTAGTAAGTGCGAATTGGTTTATCTTTATATGGGCTGTAAATAATGGACAAATTATTGAAACAAGTATGGGATACTATATTAATCCGTTGATTAGTGTACTACTAGGGATGGTCGTATTCAAAGAGCGGTTATCTGTTTCTCAATATGTTTCTTTTGCCCTAGCAGCCATTGGTGTGATTATCTTAACAGTTTCGTATGGTTCATTTCCTTGGATTTCCTTTTTACTTGCTTTAACCTTCGCACTGTATGGGTTAGCGAAAAAAATGGTAAAAGTAGATGCAGCCATTGGTCTTACACTTGAAACGATGGTCATTACACCCATTGCTTTACTATATATGGGTAGTTTGTTTGTGCAGCAACGACAGATGCTGTTTAATGAAAATGTAGGTTTAGATTTATTGTTAATAGGTGCTGGAGTAGCAACAGCCGTACCATTACTCCTTTTTGCTAACGGGGTCCAAAGAATACCCCTTTCAATGGTAGGGTTTTTACAATACATTGCGCCAACAATCATGCTTATTTTAGGTGTGTTTGTATATGGTGAATATTTCTCCAAAGCACATTTCTTATCCTTTTTGTTTATATGGATTTCGCTGACTATCTATTCTTTATCCCGTACAAAGTGGGTTTTATTATGGGAAAGTAAAATAGCCAGAGGAAAACAAATAGGAATGTGAAGATTCGGCTGATATCACCTTTGTCTAATATCTTTTCCTTAGATATCGGCAATTTTCTTAAATAAAGGTCACTTAAGTTGGTGGATGCAAACTTAACTATTGTGTATACCATTTTGAATAAAGCCGTTGAAATTTTAAGATTATAAAATTTCAACGGCTTTTCATTTCGATATTACCATTCGATTCAAACACTTATTACATAGCGTTTATTTGTTGTCCTGACAATTCTTATAAAAAGGTTCTCTTCACTTTTTCCCAAAAGGAGTTGTTTTTTAGCTTAACGGTTTTTATACTGTGTGGACTTAAGGTGATTTTTATTTCATCTACATGCTGGATACTTAACGCTTCATTATCCATCCCCATGATAGGGTGATCATTTCCCTCGTGTGTAATCTTTAATGTTAAGGTTCTTTGCTCTCCTAAAATAAATGAAGAACCTAGTGTGCGATATTTATTATTATTTAAAGAGGCAAGCTCGCTTACTTGTAGACAAGGTAGCATGGGGTCTACAATTGCACCGTTGACAGATTTATTATAAGCGGTACTACCAGTAGGAGTGGAAACAATCATTCCATCTCCACGGAATGTTTCAAATAATTGACCATCAATATAGATTTCCATCACTAATGTTTTGATAATACTAGAACGGATGGAGAATTCATTTAAACACTGAAATGAGGTTTCACCATCAACTGTAACTTGGATTGTGGGATATTTACGGACTTCTATATTTTCGTTTTGTGCTGCTTCTAGCATTTTCGAAGGCTCATTTAATTGGAAGTCACAGTAAATACCTAATGGCCCATGTGTCGAAATTCCAGCGTATAGACAATCATCACGGAATCCCGTTTTTCTTACTGCTTGTAAGAAAGCCCCATCTTCTCCAATACTAACAATAATGGTCGCTTCTCTCGGATCTGTTACTATAGTGAATCCATGATGGGTTGCTTGTTGTTTTAAATTTTCAACAATTACAAGTGTTTCGGCGTCTTGTTTATGGTAGAAATATAAAAGTCGTTGATGCATGAAAAAACCTCCTTTAATGTTTCATAAAAAATGTGTTGGAAAGATAGAATGAATAAAGGTGCTTATGATTTGAAGAAGTGACATTTTTTGCTATCATAAGAAGAGATAACCTACTCTTCTCCATTCTTATTCTATGGGAAGATGATGTATAATTCAAAGGAGGAATGATGGAATGACAGCAAAGAGATGGGCTGCTTTGGGAATTGCTGCTGTTTTATTTGTTTTTTCGGTAGGAATTAATTTCATGTCTAACTTGGCGTCAACGAATTTTGAAGATACCTTTTCAAACTTGATGGCCACAGGCGAAGATTCTTTTACTGAAGAAATGATCGAAACAGGAGACTCTTTAAATAAAATTGCTGTATTAAATTTAAATGGGACGATTCAGGATACGGGTGAGAGTGGCTCATTATTAGCAACTTCTACATATAACCACAATCGTTTTATGAAATTATTAAACCATGTGAAAGATGATTCCACTGTTAAAGGTGTTGTAATAAAAGTGAATACACCAGGTGGGGGCGTTGTTGAGAGTGCGCAAATTCACGATAAAATTGTTGAAATTCAAGAAGAGGCGAATAAACCTGTGTATATTTCTATGGGTTCTATGGCTGCGTCTGGTGGGTATTATATTTCAGCTCCGGCGGAAAAAATCTTCGCTAGTGCAGATACAATGACAGGATCATTAGGTGTCATCATGCAAGGGGTGAATATTACTGAGCTTGCAGATAAGATAGGCATTGAATTTAATACAATTAAAAGTGGCGAATTTAAAGATATTATGAGTCAAACGAGAGAAATGACTAAAGAAGAACAAAATATTTTACAAGATATGATAGATAATGCTTATCAAGGATTCGTAGAAGTGATTGCTTCTGGGCGAGAGATGTCAGAAAATCAAGTCCGTGAACTAGCAGATGGTCGTATCTATGATGGTCGCCAAGCATTAGATAATCAATTGATTGACGGGTTAGGCTATGCAGAAGATGTTATTAATGAGATGAAAAACGATGTGGGCTTAGAAGACGCTGCTGTTATTCAATATAGCGATAATGTTGGTTTTGGCTCATTTCTTAGTGTAGCAGCAAATAAAGTTGCTGGGAATGATCTGCAAATGGAAGGTGTAATGAAGCTTCTTACACAGCCGAATTCCCCACGCCTAATGTATTTATATGCTGAATAGAAAGGAGGCGCTTTAGGATGCATAATCAAGACGAACCAAAAAATAAGGAATTGTTCCAACAAGAAGGTTCTGAAGAAGCGGTGCTTTCCGAACAACCTGGGCAATTGATAACAATGACTGAAGAATATCGGTTAGCGGGGTTTTGGATGAGGTTTTGGGCGTATTTATTAGATTGGATCATTATTGGTAGCATTAATGGTATCCTTATTTACCCTGTTTTTAGAGCGTTAGATGTTTCTTTAAATAACTCATCTTACTTTTCTGCTGTCGCCATTGCAACCGCGTTGACCTTCTATTTGTATTTTGTTCTTATGACGAAATACCTCGGGCAAACTTTAGGAAAAATGGTATTCGGTTTAAGAGTCATTCAAATAGACGGAGGCAAGCTTTCCTGGGGAACGATTCTTTTTAGAGAGTGGATTGGTCGCTTCATTTCAGGTACAGTGATGATGCTTCCTTACCTTGTCGTTGCCTTTCATCCAAAAAAGAAGGGCATACATGACCTGTTTGCTGATACAACAGTTGTCCATGAGAGATAATTGAATAGCTAGGCATATAAAAGTCATTCCTTTAAGGGATGGCTTTTTTGTTATGTGAAATAATCAGTGTATGAGATTGATGCAGAATCATATTTTCTTATCCAAGCTTAAAAGTTAAGGAATGCTATTTTGAAAAATTTTATATGATACCCCATATTAATTGGTTTTAAAGTTTAACAAAAGGTAAAAATGACCATACTAATTGCTTGAAAGGCAGGGGTGCTTATATGTTTTGGTTCATCATAATTGCTGGTCTTATTCTTTTATTTTTACTTCTTATTTTAGTTATATTATTTTCAAAACTCTCCATTACTGTTCACTTTTATCATTATGATAAACAAAGTCACCTCAGTATAAAGTTAAAATTTTGGAAATGGCTTAAGTATACAATTGATATACCTTTGATGGAAGTTGACCCGCAAAATGCTGAAATTAAAATAAAGGAAGAAAAAACAGCATCAGGAGGAGAGACGAAAGAGGACTCGAAGAATATAACTGCAGAAGATTTGTTAAATAGTTTTAAGGATATGGATGAGCTCTTAAAGCATGTTGTTTCTCTGTATCATATTATTCGTCATTTCATGAGTAAGGTCATTGTTCGTCAGCTGCGTTGGCATACAGTTATTGGTGTAGGTAATGCAGCGGTAACGGGTGTCTTAACTGGTGGGTTTTGGTCTGTGAAAGGAAGTATAATTGGTGTGTTAAGCCATTATATGAAATTAAAGACAAGACCGGATATTGCTATTTCTCCACAGTTTCAATTTGCGGTTGCCCAAACCTCTTTTATATGTATGATTCAATTTCGTATCGGGCATGCTATGCTTGCAGGATTTAAACTGATTAAATTTTGGAAAGGTGGCAAAGCTCATTTTAAGACGAGTCAGCTTTCTGTTTTATCAGGTGATAAACCTAAAACATACTAGATGAGAAGGGGCGATTGAGAATGTCTGATCATCCAATACAAGGCTTGATGACAACTGCAATGGAAAACCTGAAAGAAATGGTAGATGTAAATACGATAATTGGTGACCCAGTAGAAACACCCGATGGCAGTGTGATTATTACAGTTTCAAAAGTGGGCTTTGGTTTTGCTGCTGGAGGCTCGGAGTTTATGATGGATGCAAGCAAAAAAGATAGCAATAATGGTGAATCCAAGGGTCATCCTTTTGGTGGAGGTAGCGGTGGAGGTGTTTCTATCACACCAATCGCATTTCTTATCGTTAACTCTCATGAAGTAAAAATGGTTCACTTAGATGAGAGCACTCATCTATATGAAAAGATCTTAGATTTAGCACCTCAAGCAGTAGATAAAATCCAACATTTATTTAATAAAAAGGACCATAAAGAAGAATCATCTAATGAGAAAGAGCATCATGAGAAAAATAATCTAGACTTTTAAACAAATATGTTTCTCAATTAAAAATCTGAACAATATTCAAATTCGACTGTAGGAGGTTTGAATCGTTCGGATTTTTCTTTGTGCCTGTCTTTTTTTTCATTGGATTCATTTCAATTGCAAAAAAGATTCTGAAAAGCTATCATTTAAACGTACATACTTATAAATAAAGGAGGAAGTAATGATGGCATCAGTTACATTTAAAGGGAATCCTGTTACACTGCTAGGAAGTGAAGTGAAAGTTGGGGATCAGGCGCCTCAGTTCTCTGTCTTAGCCAATGATTTATCTGAAGTTACTCTAGCTAATACAAAAGGGAAGATCCGTTTAATTAGTGTGGTTCCTTCAGTTGATACAGGCGTTTGTGATGCACAAACAAGAAAGTTTAATGAAGAAGCATCTGGACTAGATAATGTAGAGGTATTAACCGTTAGTGTGGACCTTCCATTTGCTCAAAAACGCTGGTGTGCTGCTTCCGGATTAGAAAATGTGCAAACTCTTTCAGATCATAGAGATTTATCTTTTGGTGAAGCGTATGGTGTTGTAATGCAAGAGCTTCGTTTGTTAGCTCGTTCGGTATTTGTTGTAGATTCTAATGACCAAGTGGTTTATGTAGAATATGTTGGAGAAGGAACAGATCATCCAAACTATGAAGCGGCAATTGAAGCAGCAAAATCAGCAAAGTAAGTAGGATAAATAATAAGCACGAGCAGTTTCTGAATCATTTTCAGAAGTCGCTTGTGCTTTTTAGTACAATCCTTCTCTCACCAATTCGTTGTCCTATCAGTTGTCTCTTTGCACCTCTCCCCCAGTAAAAAGCTATACATGATATGTTTTACTTCGTTTTTTATTGAAATCAATTTGTTAGAAAATATGAAATAAACTTCATTACTTGTGAATGGTTATAAAGCTAGGTACAATAAGGAGATAGAGTATAGGAACGGGAGCGATGATGAACAATGAAAGTTTTGCCGGTGGAAGAAGTGTTTACATTATTAAATGAAACGGCTGAGTTATTGAAGGAAGAATTAAATGTTACATATCTTGAGGCATTAGCAGAAACGGGAGAAAATGTATTTCAAGGAGCAATACTTCAAGAGGAACTAAGCGAACTGACAACTAAGCGTCTTGAGAAAAGTTATGAATCCTTTCATATAAGTAAATTTGAAAAAGAAGATTTAAGAAAGGGATTTCAACTGGCTATTCTTAAAGGCATGAAAGAAAATGTTCAACCTAACCATCAAATGACACCAGATTCTATTGGATTGTTAATGGGTTATTTAGTTAATAAGTTTATTGATCAATCTTCTTTCTCCTTATTAGATCCAGCGGTTGGAACCGGTAACCTCATCACAACAGTGATGAATGCACAATCTGGTAAAATGGTAGAAGCAACAGGTGTGGAAATTGATGATCTCTTAATTAAACTTGCTTATGTGAATGCGAACTGGCAGGAGCATCCTATCCGCTTCTACAATCAAGATAGCTTAGAGCCATTATTCATTAATGAAGTAGATGTGGTTGTAAGTGATTTACCAGTTGGCTATTATCCAAACGATTTACGCGCGCAAGATTATGAGCTTAAAGCTGATGAAGGTCATGCTTATGCCCATCACTTATTTATAGAACAAAGCTTTAAACATGTAAAAGAGGGCGGATTTCTGTTCTTATTAATTCCTAACGGTCTGTTTGAAAGTCCACAAGCACCAAAGTTACATGACTTTTTGAAGAAGTACGCAATTATTCAAGGTTTATTACATTTACCATTGAATTTATTCAAAAATGAACAAGCAGCTAAAAGTATATTTATCCTTCAGAAAAAAGGTGAAGCTGTCAAACCTCCAAAAGAATCATTACTTGTTAATTTGCCATCCTTGTCAAAAGCAGATGACGTTGATCGTGTCTTAACAAAAGTGAGTAATTGGATTAGAGAAAACAAAGGTTCCTAATGATGATGAAAGGATTTCGGTAAAAAATACCGAGGTCCTTTTTCATTTTTGCAGATTATAAACTTCATTAGTATACGATTATAATTATTCAGACATGTAATAATGAAGTCTTATTTTTATGTAATACAATATTCCGAATTTAACTATTTTCTATTTCCTGTTATTATTTCTTGAAATATGATGAATCTCATGTTTAAATGAATTTTTGATGAGATATAATTCAATCAATAAACGATGATTTTATAAATAGGGTAGGAGATATTAGATATAAGGAAGTGAATCATTTGACAAAAATTATTGCCATTAATGCAGGTAGTTCTTCTTTGAAATTTCAATTATTCGATATGCCAGAAGAAAAAGTAATTACAAAAGGAATAGTAGAAAGAATTGGATTAGCACATGCGGTTTTTACAATAGTAGTGAAAGGTGAAAAAAGAACAAAAGAACTAGAGATTCCCAATCATGAAGTAGCTGTGCAATTGCTTTTAAATGAGTTAACAGCACATGAAATTATTGCTGAACTTGATGAAATCGTTGGTGTAGGTCATCGTGTGGTCCACGGTGGAGAAGATTTTTCGCAATCTGTGTTGATTACAGATGAAGTGATGGATAAAATCAGTAAACTATCGGATTTAGCTCCGCTACATAATCCTGCAAATTTAACGGGGATTTTAGCATTCAAACGTGTCTTACCAGATGTTCCAGCAGTAGCGGTTTTTGATACAGCCTTCCATCAATCAATGCCGGAAAGCTCTTATTTATACAGTCTGCCGTATAGTTATTATACTGAGTATGGTATAAGAAAGTATGGATTCCACGGAACTTCACATAAATATGTATCGGAACGGGCAGCTGAATTGTTAGGAAGACCACTTGAGCAATTACGATTAATTTCTTGCCACTTAGGTAATGGTGCGAGTATTGCAGCGATTGAAGGTGGAAAATCTATCGATACATCCATGGGCTTTACGCCATTAGCTGGCGTAACTATGGGAACAAGATCAGGAGATATTGACCCTGCCCTCATTCCCTTTATCATGCAAAAAACCGAAAAGTCAGCAGATGAAGTGTTAGATGTATTAAATAAACAAAGTGGCATGCTTGGTGTTACTGGTTTTTCAAGTGATTTAAGAGATATTGAGATGGCAGCGGAAGAGGGCAATGATCGAGCTGAATTAGCATTAGAAATATTCGCAAACCATATTCACAAATATATCGGTTCATATGCAGCGAAAATGTATGGTGTCGATGCTATAATCTTTACTGCAGGTATCGGTGAAAACAGTGACGTTGTAAGAGAAAGAGTATTAAGGGGACTAGAGTTTATGGGTGTTTATTGGGACCCTGCTCTTAATAAAGTCCGGGGTCGTGAGGCGTTTATAAATTATCCGCATAGTCCGGTAAAAGTCATCATCATTCCTACAAACGAAGAAGTAATGATTGCAAGAGATACGATTGAATTAATATCATAATGGAATTAACATTTGCTCCGACTCGCCTTTTTGGTGGAGTCGGTTTTTATTTTTTTATAAGCAAATGGGTAAGGAAATATCATTTTATATAAACAGAGAGTAAACGATGAAAGATTGCACAGGATGATTCTCTATTTACCATTAGAAAATCGCCTTGTTAGCCTAGAAAATCTTATTCGTCTGACTAACAGCGATCATTCACTAAAGAATCTTATAGTCATAAACAAATAATGGTATTAGTAAAAAGAATAGTAAGTTTTGATCATAAGAGCAACGTGCTTATTATCAGTTAATTTGCTATACTATTAACAAAATATAGTAGCGAATGGAGGATAAGGAGATGCCATTATCTGCACGTGAACAAATGGTACTTAACGAAATCCGTGAATGGGAAAATCAATTATATAGCTACGAAGCGAATGATATCGAGCGTTCATATGAACATTATTTAGAATACTCTTTTGCATTATTACCAGAGAATGTTCAAAAGCAAGTGTTTTCTATGATGGATAGTTGGATGTTTCATTTACATGCACTCATTCAAGGATCACAATTACAGCTTGATGCAAAAGAAAGAATTCTGTCTTCAGGGAGGATTTTTCAAAAAGATATTGATACATTACATGATATGAATGCTTTGACGATTGATCAATTATCATACATAGCTAAACAGCAAATTGCTAGGCATCGAATGTATTCTTTAGCACAAGGTGGTGCAACAGGAACTGGCGGGCTTATGATGCTAGGGAGTGATATTCCGGCAATGGCTGTCATTAATTTAAGAGTCGTGCAGTTAATTGCCATGACTTATGGCGTCGAAGTCAATACACCATTTGAAATGATGAGTTCATTAAAAGTCTTTCATGCAGCTACCTTACCAAGGAGAATCCAAGGAGAAGCTTGGGAGGACTTAATGAATGACCTAGAGCAGCATGACGATTTATATTTTTATGAGGGAAAAGAAGAATTAACAGATATTACATGGTTAGAACAACCGATGAAACAAATGTTTAAAGCAGTAGCGATTGTTTTACTTAGAAAAAAAACGTTACAAGGAATACCAGTCATTAGTATGGCAATAGGAGCGGGTACTAATTACCAATTAACGAGAAATGTAACGGACTTTGCTCATAAGTATTATCAGTATCGCTATCTATTAAATAAGTCAGGGTGATTGTAAACGATGAGCGTAACGGAACATAAGAAAGATTCGTTAACTGTTGGCTGTAAAGTTATCACAGTAAGTGATACAAGAGATGAGGAAACAGATAAAAGTGGGCAATTAATGATCGCATTACTTGAACGAGCGGGTCATAAAGTCAATGCCTATGAAATTGTCAAAGACGAAAGTGTCGCAATTGAACAAAGTGTACGAGCTGGATATAACCAAGAGGATGTTGATATTATATTAACGAATGGTGGTACTGGCATTGCTCTACGTGATGTCACCATTGAAACGGTGCAACGTTTGTTTGATAAAGAGATTGATGGCTTCGGTGAGTTATTTCGTATGCTGAGTTATACAGAGGATATCGGTTCTAGTGCCATTATGTCCAGAGCAATAGCAGGTGTGATTAAGCATAAAGCGGTGTTTTGTACACCTGGATCCTCTGGTGCTGTCAAATTAGCGATGAATAAATTGATATTACCTGAGATCAGTCATGTCGTGAAAGAATTGCGTAAAGATTTATTTTAATGAGAATGAGTCCGAACCATTTACGTTCGGGCCTATTCATTAATAGTGACCTTTAAGTGTTACATCTTGACCTGTTCGGAACCAAAGCCATAATTCATTAATTTGTGAGGCTAATTCGGCGATTTCGTGATTGAGTTTACAAGAAGTTTCAAAGTCGCTTTCATTAGAGAGCTCTTCTTGTTTGCTATTAATCAAGACTTCTATACTTTTTATACGGTCTGGAATTTTCCCACGAATGGTTTCCCAATGAACTAAAATTTGTTGTTGCTCAATAGATGAAAATGCCTCCCAATCCTTTTTTATAGTCGGTAAATCGATAGATAATCTTTGGTTAAACGTAAAATGCTGATGCATTGTTTGCCCCCCCTGCTAATATTTATATTATTTATAAGTGTATCTTCTTTTTTAAATCATAGCTATATACCCTTCCGTTTGCTTGGCCAAGTGAATATAGTAAAGTAATTATAATGAGAAAGGAATGGCAAGTGTTGAAAAATATCGTTTGGATTCTTCTATTTATTCTGCTTTGCCTTTCTCCATCCCCCTCTAATGCTAAATCGAATACAAACACCATGCAAGCAAAAAAAAACTATTATACAAAATTACAAATTGGGCTGCCAGAAGATGTGGGTATCAGTAGTGAGCGTTTAAAAGTCGTTGATGAATGTATAACAACGGAAATATCCCGTGGTTTTCCTGGTACTGTTTTAGTAATCATTAAGGATGGAAAAATCATTAAGGATTCAGCGTATGGATTCGCCAAACGATATGATGGGCATTCCGTATTGTCGCAACCAATAAAAATGAAAACAACAACGATTTTTGACCTCGCATCAAATACAAAAATGTTCAGTACAAATTTTGCTATGCAACAGTTAGTTTCCCAAGGGAAGGTTGACTTGAAGCAATCTGTCCAATATTATTTACCAGCATTTAAAGATCGTGATAACGACGAGATAAAAGGAAAAGCAAAGATAACAGTAACCGATCTGTTGCAGCATACTGCTGGACTACCGAGCAGTATTCACTATCACGATCCAAAAAAAGCGGGCGTGTTATATTCTCAAGATAGAGAGTTAACTAAAAAGATGGTCATAGCTACACCACTGAAGCATCCGCCCCATACAGCACAAATATATAGTGATATTGATTATATGTTATTAGGGATAAT
Source organism: Cytobacillus sp. FSL M8-0252 (assembly GCF_038007345.1). Lineage (NCBI taxonomy): Bacteria > Bacillati > Bacillota > Bacilli > Caryophanales > Bacillaceae > Cytobacillus > Cytobacillus sp. FSL M8-0252. The sequence continues at coordinate 3,550,380 of NZ_JBBOWZ010000001.1, read as the reverse complement.
TATTGAAGAAGTGACAGGTGTATCATTAGACGATTATGTTGAAAAGGAAATATATAAACCCCTTGGCCTTATTCATACTAAGTATAACCCTCTACAAAAAGGAGAAAGTCAAAATGAATTTGCCGCAACTGAGTTATTTGGTAATACAAGAGATGGTGCTATTTCCTTTCCCCATATAAGGAAGCATACATTACAAGGAGAAGTCCATGATGAAAAGGCGTTTTATAGCATGGCAGGTGTATCAGGACACGCGGGCCTATTTTCTACTGGGAGGGAAATGGCTGTATTATTACAAGTGATGTTAAATGGAGGTGGCTACGGGAATCTTGAACTTTTTAATCAGTCAACCATCAATCAGTTTACAACCCCTTCGTCGCCTGACTCTTCTTTTGCATTAGGTTGGAGGATAAATAGTGACGATCATATGCATCAATTTTTTAGTGAAAGTGCACCGAGCGCTGCCATTGGTCATACAGGCTGGACAGGAACGATGACTGTTATTGATAAGGAAAATCAACTTGGCATATGTTTACTAACAAATAAAAGACACTCACATGTAATCGACCCTTATAAGAATCCCAATGTTTTTGCCGGCGATCAGTCAGTTATTAGTAATTATGGGAAAGTGATAGACCTTATTTATAAGGCGATAATCTCTTAGCAATCATTGCTATAAATAAATAAAAACAAGAGTAAGGAAACTAAGATAAAAGCCAATAAGGCTTTTATCTTTTTTTATAATGGTTTGCAATATATGCTGGAAATTTTGCTCTTTTCTACACTTTCACTTGTTTCGGTTGGACGGATATTTATGTGGATTTATGCATTTGTGGATATTTTATAGAAATTGTAGATAACCTATTGCAATTTTAGGGAAAGGTTGTTAAAGTATTAACATAATCAGTTGAATAAAAATATAAGTTATTGAATATTTATACGTATCCACTTCAAGGAGGAAATAAAAATGTCAAATCCAAAAGTTGTTCTTGCCTATTCAGGCGGTTTAGATACTTCAGTTGCAATTAAATGGTTAGGAGATCAAGGTTACGCTGTTGTTGCTTGTTGTTTAGATGTTGGTGAAGGAAAAGACCTTGATTTCGTAAAAGAAAAAGCACTTCAGGTTGGTGCGGTTGCTTCTTACGTGATTGATGCAAGAGAGGAATTCGCGCAAGAATTTGCTCTTGTAGCCTTACAAGCACATGCATTATATGAAAATAAATATCCATTAGTATCAGCGCTTTCTCGTCCGTTGATTGCAAAAAAATTAGTGGAAGTAGCTGAAAAAGAAGGTGCGGTTGCAGTTGCACACGGATGTACGGGTAAAGGGAATGATCAGGTCCGTTTTGAAGTGGCTATTGCGGGATTAAATCCTGACTTAGAAGTATTAGCACCAGTGCGTGATTGGAAATGGTCTCGTGAAGAAGAAATTGCTTATGCAAAAGAAAATGGTATTCCTGTACCGATTCAATTAGATTCTCCATACTCTATTGACCAGAACTTATGGGGAAGAAGTAATGAGTGCGGAATTCTAGAAGATCCTTGGGCTGCACCACCAGAAGATGCATATGATTTAACAAATAGTCTCGAAAATACGCCAGATACACCAGAAATCATTGAAATCGGTTTTGAGGAAGGCGTACCTGTGACATTAAATGGGAAATCATATATGCTTTCTCAGCTAATTACAGAGTTAAATTACATTGCTGGAAAACATGGTGTGGGACGTATTGACCATGTTGAGAACCGTTTAGTAGGGATTAAATCTCGTGAAATTTATGAAGTGCCAGGTGCTACTACTTTAATGAAAGCACATAAAGAGCTGGAAGATTTAACACTTGTGAAAGAATTAGCGCATTTTAAACCAATTATTGAGAAGCAGGTTGCTGAATTAATCTATAACGGACTTTGGTTCTCTCAATTAAGAACAGCACTCCAAGCATTCTTAAAAGAGTCGCAAAAATACGTAACAGGGACAGTAAGAGTGAAATTATTTAAAGGCCATGCGATTGTTGAAGGAAGAAAGTCTCCTTATACTCTATATGATGAAAAACTTGCCACATACACTTCTGATGATGAATTTGATCATAACGCAGCGATCGGTTTCATTAAATTATGGGGTCTACCAACAAAAGTACAAAGTGCGGTGCAAGGTAACAAGAAGGTGACAGTGTGAAAAAGCTTTGGGGAGGCAGATTCACCAAATCTGCTGAAGAATGGGTCGATGAATTTGGCGCATCCATCTCCTTTGATCAGGAGCTAGTACAAGAAGATTTGCAAGGAAGCATTGCTCATGTAACAATGCTTTCTGCAAATGGTATTATTAGCGAAGAGGATGCTGAAAAAATTAAATCTGGCTTGCAAACATTACAAGAAAAAGCTGCTAATGAAGAAATTGAGTATTCAGTTAAACTTGAAGATATTCACCTTAACTTAGAAAGTGCATTAACTGAACTTGTCGGTCCTGTAGGCGGAAAGCTACATACAGCTCGTAGCCGAAATGATCAAGTTGCTACTGATATGCATTTATATTTAAAGAAGCAGGTTCAAACCATTATTATGCTTGTTGAAGAACTGCAAAATGCATTACTTACACAAGCGGAAGCGAACGTTGAAACGGTGATGCCAGGATATACCCATTTACAGAGAGCACAACCGATTTCATTCGCGCATCACCTAATGGCATACTTCTGGATGCTTGATCGTGATAAACAACGTTATCAAGAAAGCCTCAAACGCATTAACATTTCTCCACTTGGAGCTGGTGCATTGGCTGGAACAACTTTTCCGATTGATCGCTATCAAACAGCCGAATTGCTTGGTTTTGAAGGGATTTATGAAAACAGCTTAGATGCTGTGAGTGATCGTGATTTTATTTTGGAATTCTTATCTTCAAGTTCAACACTGATGATGCATCTATCTCGATTAAGTGAAGAATTGATTCTCTGGTCAAGTCAAGAATTTCAATTCATTGAATTAGATGATAGTTTCGCAACAGGAAGCAGTATTATGCCGCAAAAGAAGAACCCGGATATGGCTGAGTTAATACGCGGTAAAACGGGACGAGTATATGGAAATCTTATGGGGATGTTGACTGTTTTAAAAGGCTTACCACTTGCTTATAACAAAGATATGCAAGAAGATAAGGAAGGCATGTTTGATACTGTCAAAACGGTCGTTGGTTCTCTAAAAATCTTTGTTGGAATGATTGAAACAATGAAGGTGAAGACAACACAAATGGAGAAGGCGACAAAGAATGATTTCTCTAATGCGACTGAACTAGCTGATTATCTTTCAAGTAAAGGTGTACCATTCCGTGAAGCGCATGAAATCGTTGGTAAGCTCGTGCTTACTTGCGTACAAAAAGGTTGTTTCTTAATGGATTTATCACTTGAGGAATACAGAGCTGTTAATGATTTATTTGAAGCCGATATTTATAAGGTGCTTGATCCATATACCGCTGTTGAAAGAAGAAATAGCGCGGGTGGAACAGGCTTCGACCAGGTGAGAATCGCTATAGATAAAGCGAAAGCTAAGTTAAATAAAGAAGAGCATGCCTAGATGCGCATGCTCTTCTTCGCTTTTTTTTAGGAGTGCTTCTCTGCCACGTTTGCCTCCCCACTTTGTTGCTTTGCGGATTTATTCGGTCTGACCACAAGTACATCACAAGGTGCGTGGCGTGTAATATATTCTGATACACTACCAATTAAGAAGCGTTCGACAGCATTCAGCCCCGTTGCTCCACATATAATAAGGTCGATTGGCTTTGTTTTCGCGATATCTTTGGTTATGATTATTTTGGGAGATCCATATTCGATTATATACTCTACTTTAGTAACGTTTGCTTGAGTACAAACTTCCTTATAACGTGCCATTAAGTTCTCAGCAAATTCTGTAGCTCTAACAGAAGTAGAGTGATCATAAGCTTCAATAGCATTGGTACGAGTATCGACAACATGAGCTAAAATGAGATTGGCACCACTATCCTTCACCATTTCAATTGCTTGATTAAATGCCTCATCTGCTTCTACTGAACCATCTACTGCGACTAAAATGTTTTCATAATGTTTACTCATTTAAATCTCCTCCTTTACCTATTATTATACATACCCTTTTTATGAATAAATGTAGCCATTTTTCAAACAATAATGAGGAAAAAATAATGACAAAGGAGTGAACAATCTTGAAAAAAGAAGAAAGAAATGAATGGAATCAATTGTATGATGAAAATGAAGCAGAACAATCTATTAGCGATTCAATAATGGAGGCATATAACGGTGGTGCAGTCAGTCGCCAACAATTGACGAACGAAACCAATGAAGATGAATTAAGCTAAAGTAATATAAAAGGCGTTTTGTCATATGACAAAACGCCTTTTGAGCTTGTATTCAAAAAACTTCATAAGAGTAGACAAAAACACCTTTACTGTTAAAATAATTTTGTGATGGATATATTGTAGTTACCCCACTATGTTAAAAGATGTAAAAAAACGGTTGATTACAGGAAGCAATTTAGGTCATGTCCATTGATAGCCATTTATATTAGAATAGAACGATAGGGGAAAGGTTTATTAAGGGGGAGAAGAAGATGGAGCAAAAAAAGCTTGATCCAAGATATAAAGTTGCTAATCGAGAAGCGCTTATCGGTGTCGGTATTGCGATGATCAACTTTTTCATATGGTATTCTTTTGCCTACGGCTTAGGTAGTAAGCCTGTTGAAGAGTATCAATATATCTTTGGATTACCTTCGTGGTTTTTCTATAGCTGTGTGTTAGGGTTTCTAATTATTACAGTCATCGTTTGGTTGGTTGTTAAGTTCTTGTTCTCTGATGTACCTTTTGAGGAGGAAGAACAATGAATTGGGGAGTAGCTATACCATTAATTATTTTTTTATGTTCACTATTCTTTTTTGGGATTTATGCAACAAAATATTTAAAGCATGGACCTGATTTTTTACAAGAATATTTTCTAGGTGGAAGAAATCTTGGTGGCTTATTATTGGCGATGACGATGGTGGCTACATATGGGAGTGCGTCAAGCTTCATCGGTGGACCTGGAATTGCTTATAATATGGGTCTTGGCTGGGTGTTATTGTCGATGTCACAAGTGGTAACAGGCTACTTTACACTCGCTATCTTAGGTAAAAAGTTTGCCATTATCTCTAGGAAGACAAAAGCGGTTACTTTAAATGATTTCTTAAGAGAACGCTATCAAAGTAAATGGGTAGTCATCTTATCGTCAATTTGTATAGTTGTTTTCTTATTCGCTTCTATGTCTGCGCAGTGGATTGGTGGTGGCCGATTATTAGAATCGTTTATGGGATTGTCGTATCAATCAGCACTTTTAATTTTTACATTATCTGTTCTTATTTTTGTTGTGATTGGTGGTTTTCGTGCAGTTGCCATCACTGATACAGTTCTCGGTATGATCATGTTAATTGGTACAATTATTATTTTAGTAGGAACAATCATTGCTGGTGGTGGGGTACCGAATATTATCGAGAAATTAACAGCAGAAAATCCTAACTTGATTACACCCTTCGGTGCGGACGGTTCATTAACGCCTTTATACGTATCCAGTTTTTGGCTTCTGGTTGGTGTTGGTGTGGTTGGTTTGCCCCAAATTGCTGTCAGAGCAATGTCTTACAAAAACGCAAAGGCAATGCATACGGCGATGATTATCGGTACACTTGTTACAGGCGCTATTATGCTAGGTATGCATCTTACAGGTGTATTTGCACGAGTGGTGATTCCTGGAATTGAAGTCGGGGATACGGTGATGCCGCAATTGACACTAACCATTTTACCTTCATGGTTAGCAGGGATTGTGTTGGCAGCTCCGATTGCAGCGGTCATCTCAACAGTCAATGCATTGTTACTTCTTGTCAGTTCATCGTTGGTGAAAGATATTTACATAAATTATATTAACAGTAAAGCAACAGATCAGTTTATTAAAAAGTTGACGTTATCTGTAACAGCAATCATTGGTATTCTAGTGTATATTGTAAGTATAGAGCCACCTGATCTTCTTATCTGGCTTAATTTATTTGCTTTTGGTGGATTAGAAGCAGCGTTTATCTGGCCAATTATTATGGGGCTTTATTGGAAAAAAGGAAATGCCTATGGGGCTCTTGCTTCTATGATTACAGGGGTAAGTAGTTATATTATTATTGACCGTTTATTTCCGGACTTATTAGGCGTGCACCCGGTCGTTGTCCCAGTGTTTTTATCTTTTATACTTTATGTCCTTGTTAGTTTGTTCACACAATATAAAAAACCAACTCAACAACAGGAGATTATCGAAAAATTTTGGTATGTTTCAAAGTAGTTATTTTCTAAATGAAACAAAGTAAAATAAAACCTGAACAAACACAACCAATTGTGTATGTTCAGGTTTTTTCTTTCTTAGCAAGTTTAATAAAAAAGTGAAGGTATACATTGCGGTGTTTTTATTCTAAATGAAAACACAAGAGGAAAAATGTTTTCTAAAATAATTATTATTAGAATTATCTTATTATTACGTTGGTGCAATAAAGTGTGATAGTATTTATATGAATGCGTTTACATATCTATATTTTCTAAATATATATATGTTAAAGTATTTTAAAATATTTATTTTTTGGGAATGAAGGTGAGATGAGTTGGCGAATGAGGTGAAAAAACAAGGGTATACAAAAGGAAAATTGATTGGGTTATTTCTCGGTCCAATACTTGCATTAATTGTATTCTTTTTATTACCAAGTGATATGATTGGTTATGAAGGAAGGGTAGTTATTGCTAGTATTATGATGATTGGTACGTATTGGGTGACAGAGGCGGTACCGATGGCGGTTGCATCGTTATTACCGTTAGTTCTTATTCCGTTATTTGGCGGTGCCCCGATTGATGTGGTTTCAAGATCTTACGGAGAATCCGTTATTTTTATGTATATGGGTGGATTTATTTTGGCAATTGCCATTGAAAAATGGAATTTACACAGAAGGATTGCACTCAATATTATTGACATGATTGGAACGTCAAGCCATAAAATTATTCTCGGTATTATGCTTGCCACAGGATTGTTAACAATGTTTATTTCGAATGCTGCGACGGCATTAATGATGTTACCAGTTGCATTAGCTTTAATTTCAGAAATGCGAGATAAGAAAATTTTAGAAGGTCAAAATATTGACTTTTTTGCTAAGTCTATCTTACTTGCTGTTGCCTATACAGCAACAATTGGCGGTTTAGCTACGCTTGTTGCGGCTGTTCCAAATGCTGCACTCGCAGGTATTGCTAAGATTCAATTTGATGTAGAGGTCACCTTTTTGCAATGGTTAATCTTTGCAGGTCCGGTTGCGATTATCATGTTTGTTTTCTTATATTTCTATTTAACAAAAATGAAATTTAAGGTAAATGCTGAGAACCAAACAGAAGTGTCTTTTATTAAGGAAGAGAAAAGAAATCTTGGGAAGATAAAAACCGAAGAGTGGGTTGTTATTGCTGTCTTCTTATTAACGGTTTCTTTATGGGTCGGCAAGCCGGCTATTTCTTGGATTGCAGATCAAGTAAGTTTTCTATCATTCTTAGAAAGGTTGGGTTCATTGCCTGACGCAAGCATTTCTATGATGGGTGCTATCCTCTTATTCTTCTTACCAAGTACAAAAGGTGAGAGAATTTTAGAGTGGGGAGATTTAGCGAAACTACCATGGGGTGTATTAATTTTGTTCGGTGGTGGCTTAGCGTTAGCGTCAAGTCTTGAGCATTCGGGTGTGAATGACTTTATTGCCGTAGCATTACAAGGATTAGAAGCATATACACCGTTTATCATTATTCTTCTACTTGTTGTCATTGTATTAGGTATGACAGAAATACTGTCAAATACTGCTGTTGCCAACCTCGTCTTACCAATTTCAGCAGGTTTAGGTGTTGCTATTGGGATCGATCCTTTAATTATGATGGCAGCTGTTGCCTTAGCAGCGGGATCATGTTATATGCTTCCTGTTGCAACTCCACCGAATACCGCTGTTTTTAGTGCGGGTGAACTGGAAGTAGCCGATATGGCTAAAGCGGGTGTTTGGCTAAACGCAGTTAGTGTAATCGTGATTACATTAGCGGTTTATTACTGGATGCCAATCGTCTTTGGTATTACGATATAAAAAGAAGACCCCGAGTATGAACTGCACCCCAATTGTTAGACACTATCTACAACTATTGGAGGTGCAGTTTTTTTGTCCAAATTTACTGCGGAAATGAAGCTACAAGCCGTGACTCGCTATTTAAGCGGAAAAGAAAGTTACAGAGAAATTGGAGAATCTATTGGAATAGATCACAAATCGATTGTTAAATGGGTAAGACAATACAACTACAATGGTGCAGAGGCATTGGTGAAACGTTGTACAAGTTATACACAAATGTTTAAACTAGAAGTACTACAATATATGACTGAAAATGGTACTTCTCTATGTGAAACGGCAGCTATTTTTAATATCCCAGCGCATTCCACTCTAGCTGTATGGAAAAGAAAGTTTGAAACACAAGGGATAGATGCCCTTCAGTCACAGGAACAGGGGCGTCTATCCATGAAAAAAGATTCAAATAAACAAAGTTCTACTGACCGTTCTTTTGAAGCACTAGAAAATCGAATAAAACAACTGGAAATGGAAAATGAGTATTTAAAAAAGTTGAATGCCTTAGTTCAAAACAAGGAAAAATCACCAAACAAGACAAAGCACAAGTAGTCTATGAGTTAAGGCATAAGTATTCGGTGAAGTCACTCGTAAAACTCGCTGGCATTCCACGCAGCACCTATTATAATTTAGTAAAACGAATGAATCGACTTGATCCAGACACCGATATAAAAGGAGAAATCCAAGCCATTTATGAAGAACATGAAGGTCGTTACGGTTACCGTCGTATTCGGGATGAGCTAGTGAATCGTGGGAAAAAAGTAAATCATAAGAAGGTTCAACGAATCATGAAAGAGCTGGGTTTAAGATGCCTAGTGCGGATGAAAAGGTATAAATCTTATAAAGGCACAGTCGGTAAAATAGCGCCAAATCATTTAGACCGTCAATTTAGTGCGGACGCACCGAATGAAAAATGGGTAACAGATATTACAGAATTCAAGCTATTTGGTGAAAAGCTATATCTATCGCCTGTATTAGATTTATTTAATGGTGAAATTATTACGTATACCATCGGTTCTCGACCAACGTATTCATTAGTTTCGGACATGTTAGAAAAAGCATTAGAATCCTTACCAGAAAGGCATCAATTACTCATGCATTCCGACCAAGGATGGCATTATCAAATGAACCAATATCGCAACTTGCTTCAAGCAAAAGGGGTTAAACAGAGTATGTCACGTAAAGGTAACTGTTACGATAACTCTGTAATGGAAAACTTCTTTGGGATACTGAAGTCAGAATTGCTTTATTTTAAGGAATTTGAAAGTGTGAACCACTTTAAACTAGAATTAGAAAAATATATAGAATACTATAATAGGAAACGGTTAAAGGGAAAATTGAAAATGAGTCCGGTACAATACCGAACTCATTTTGAACAAGTTGCCTCATGAAATAACTGTGTCTAACTTTTAGGGGTCACTACAGTATAATGACGGGGTCTTCTCTATGTTATTTAATGGTTTGTAACTCTTTTGGGAATTGTGTTAATGGTATAGCACCGTCTTTTGTTAGAACAAGATCATCTTCGATACGAACACCGGCTACTCCTGGTACGTAAATACCTGGTTCAATTGTATACACCATGCCTTCTTGTAGAAGCAAATCATTTGTTTCTGTTAATGAAGGATATTCATGGACGGAAATACCAAGTCCGTGACCGAGGCGATGTGGGAAGTAATCGCCATATCCGGCATCTGCAATAATTTTTCTTGCTGCTAAGTCAACTTCTGATGCTTTTGCACCAGGTTTACATGCTGCTATTGCTGCTAATTGCGCTTTGAGCACGGTGTCATAAATTTCTTTTTGTTTCTCATTTATTTCACCATAAGCAACCGTTCTCGTAATGTCTGAACAATAGCCTTTCCAAACAACGCCAAGGTCAAATAGAACAAGGTCGCCTTTTTTAATTTTTGTCATACCTGGTGTACCATGCGGAGATGCTCCGTTTTTACCAGTTAGAACCATTGTTGAAAAGGACATTTCATTAACGCCTTTTTTCTTTAATTCATATTCGATTGTAGCTAAAACTTCCAGTTCTGTCTTTCCTTCTGCTATGGCAGCACAGCCTGTTTCAATAGCGAAATCTGCAAGAGCAGTAGCTTCTTTAATAATCGCAAGCTCTTCTTCACTTTTTACCATTCGTAATGTACGAAGCTTTTCTTCAGCAGATACCATACTTGCATGAGGGTAAAGTTCTTTCACCGCTTCATAACGTTCAACATTCATATGTTCTTTTTCGATGGCTATTTTATTAACTGTTGAAAGACGTGTAACAATGGCATCATTAATCATTGTCCATGGATTTTCAATATCTGTATATCCAATAATATCACCATTCCAACCAGCGTTTTTGGCATCCTCTATTTCCATTTTTGGACAGACAAGGAAAGGGTCAGCATCTTGGAAAACGGCTAATCCTAGTAAACGCTCATTAGGATCACTATGAAAAGAGCTCAAGTAAAATACATTTTCTGTTGATGTAATAAAAGATACATCAATTTTGTTTTCTTTCATCCATGATGATAAAATATCCATTCTTTGCTTCATGGTAGTCCCTCCTGGTCTTTATGTAGTAAGCTATAAGCAAGCGTATCAACTATATATGAAAAAGTAAACTTTTTGAACTGTTTAAATTGAAAGAAATAAGGGAAGAGACAGGATAACTTCATATTTATGTTGAAAAAATTACATAGGAAAAACAGAAAGGAGAATCATTTGTGAAAGTATCATTTCATGGCCATTCTATCGTAAAAGTAAAAACAGAGGATAAAACAATTTTATTTGATCCATTTATTACTGGGAATGAATTAACAGACCTTAAGGTTGAAGAAGAAAAACCGGATGTTATTATCGTGACGCACGGACATGGTGATCATTTAGGAGACACAATTGAACTGGCTAAGAAGAATCAATCTCTAGTGATATGTAATGCAGAACTTTCATATTATCTAGGTTTCCATGGTATTGAAGCACACGGCATGAGTATTGGTGGTGCGTATGATTTTGATTTTGGGAAAGTGAAATTAACTCCAGCTTTACACGGAACAGGGCTCGTAACTGAGGATAACCAAATTGTTTATTTAGGTATGCCGGCTGGTGTCTTACTAACAATTGATGGTAAGACAATCTATCATGCAGGAGACACAGGTTTGTTTTCGGATATGAAATTAATTGGAGAGAGACATCCGATTGATTTAGCATTTATCCCGATTGGTGATAACTTTACAATGGGACCAGAGGACGCTGCTTATGCTGTAGAGTTGCTGCAACCGAAACAAGTCGTTCCCGTTCATTACAATACATTTCCACCAATTAAACAAGATCCACACGCTTTCGCTAAATTAGTAAAAGGATCTGATGTAAAAGTAATGGAAGCTGGAGAAGTTGTTGAATTATAATAAATATTGTTGAGAGAAACTGAGATAATGCCACAGATGACTGTCTGTGGCATTTTTGATTTCAATTTGTGAACCAACTAGTTACACTTTTTCATGGAAAAGTGCGTAAGCTAATACAATTGATTAAACCTCAAACCTCTTTAATATAGTGAGATTAGATTTGAAAAGGCAACTGGGTACATATCAATACTTTTTCACATAATAAATACACTAGTATTGAAGACGATTACTGGTCATGTCCGCTTTCTTCTCTGCATAAATATAGATTATGAGAGGAGAGGATGAGATGAGGAGATATCGTTATATTATTTGTTTATTGCTTGCAGGTGCTATGCTCTTTTACGCAGTTCCTCGATTAGATGTTTATAGCAGTGGTCTTGAGGGTGTTTTTACCATTACTTGGTTAGCATTTGCATTGATTGTTATTGCCGGAAATTTGACAGCCTTATTATATGAGCCGAAATCAAAGGTAAATGTAAGGACAAGGCGAAAAGTGGTTACATCTAACCGCAAACGAATGAGGTCTCATTAATAATATTGCTCGTTCGTTGAACATCACAACTTTTCATTCTATAATAAGGCTATGAAGGATGAAAATAGAGGGTGATGTCTTGGCTACAAAGCATGAGCAGATTTTACATTATATTGATGAGTTACCAGTCGGAGAAAAAATTTCCGTTAGACAAATTGCAAAGGCACTATCGGTGAGTGAAGGAACAGCTTACCGTGCCATTAAAGATGCTGAAAATAAAGGGTATGTGAGTACGATTGAAAGAGTCGGTACAATTAGAATAGAAAGAAAGAAGAAAGAAAACTTTGAAAAGCTTACTTACGCAGAAGTTGTCAATATTGTTGATGGACAAGTGCTAGGAGGACGAGCAGGACTCCATAAAACATTGAATAAGTTTGTGATCGGTGCGATGAAGTTAGAAGCAATGATGAGATATACTGGGGCTGGAAACTTATTAATCGTCGGAAACCGTACGAATGCCCATGAACTAGCGTTAAAAGCTGGAGCAGCCGTTCTTATTACGGGTGGTTTTGATACGGAAGAAGATGTGAAGCGGATTGCTGACGAATTAGAGTTACCGGTGATTTCAACAAGCTACGATACTTTTACAGTAGCAACGATGATTAACCGAGCAATATATGATCAGTTAATTAAGAAAGAAATTGTTTTAGTAGAAGACGTACTTACACCTGTTACTCAAACGATTAGCTTGCAAACAACAGATACGATTGAGGAATATTTAAAACATAATCGAGAGACGAGTCATAGTCGCTTCCCGGTTGTTGATCAACATATGAAGGTTCAAGGGATGGTTACTTCCAAAGATATTATGGGCCATAAAACAGATACACCTATTGAAAAGGTCATGACGAAAAACCCGATGACAGTTGGTGGTAAAACAAGTGTGGCTTCTTCTTCACATATGATGGTTTGGGAAGGGATTGAACTCCTCCCAGTTGTTGATCAATCGCATAAGTTAGAGGGAATCATTAGTCGACAGGATGTGTTAAAAGCGCTTCAAGTCATTCAGCGGCAACCACAAGTTGGTGAAACAATTGATGATACGGTGACAAATCAGTTGGTATTAGCGAATGGAAAAACGAAGAATGAAGCGATGTATCGCTGTGAAGTTACACCGCAAATGACGAACCATATTGGTTCCATCTCGTACGGTGTTTTCACGACGATAGTGACAGAAGCTGCTAATCGCGTTTTACGAATGTACAAAAAAGGTGACCTTGTAGTTGAAAATATGACCATATACTTTTTAAAACCAGTTCAAATTGAGAGTATGCTTGATATTTTTCCAAGAGTGCTTGATGTTGGAAGAAAGTTTGGGAAAGTAGATGTAGAAGTCTTCAATGGCGGGGTATTGGTTGGAAAAGCGATGATGATGTGTCAATTAACAGAAAGATAAGCATAAATCGGCTAGTTGATGGATACATCTTCTAATAGCTAGTAAAACATCAACTAGACCGAATTTACTTACTACCTTACAATTGGAGCCACCACAGGTGAAATTGTAAGGTTTTAGTTTTGGTTCGATTTAATCCATTCGGATTCTTCAATCGCACGAGGGAGAAAATATTTATAGGCTTTCATACCAGCCCAAATACTGATTCCGCCAATAATGATAAAAAGAGCAGAGATAACATACGTGATCGTACCGCTATAAAGAAATAGTTGGTTGACACCGAAAAAGAATATAAAGGCACCTAGCGCCATACGTGATTTAGCTGAAATCCATTCTTTTTCTGCAGGACGTCTAGAACGTACGTATTTCACTTTATAGAATACGTACAAAGCAAAAGATAGTGCAATAAAAACTGCAAGTACAAGCATGTACAAACCTCCATAAATGAACATATGTCTTTATTTTAACTTCTATAAGAGGAAATTGCTAGAAGAGAGAGAATAATTATTATAATTGCAAGATGCTTTTCTTTCTTGTGTGTTATTTGAGAGGAGTATACAATGAAGAGTAAAATTCTGTCCGCGATCAAAAAGTATGACAAAATCATTATCCATCGTCATATTCGTCCAGATCCAGATGCCTACGGGTCGCAAGGAGGGTTGGCAGAAATAATAAAAGCTTCTTTTCCGCAGAAACAAGTATATACAGTGGGGCAAGAGGACGAAACCCTGCTCTATTTGCGTAAAATGGACAAGATAAGTAATGAAGTCTACGAAGGAGCTTTAGTGATTGTTTGTGATACTGCCAATACGGAGCGCATTAGTGATCAACGGTACACAAAGGGTGATCTATTAATAAAGATTGACCACCATCCTAATATGGATCCGTATGGAGATTTGCTTTGGGTAGATACTGAGGCGAGCTCTGTAAGTGAAATGATTTATGAGTTTTTTCTAAGTGGTCAAAAGGATGGTTTAATAATGACAGATGAGGCAGCAAGGCTGATTTTCGCTGGCATTGTCGGTGATACAGGGCGGTTTATCTATCCAAGTACAACGAATAAAACCTTTGCTTATGCAGGAGAACTAATTAAATATCAGTTCTCAAGGACAGAGCTTTTCGATAGAATGTATGAATTAGCACCCAATCTAATTAAGCTCCAGGGATATATTTTACAACATTTTCATATGCTTGATAGCGGAGCGGCAGTGGTGAAAATGGACAGTAGTTTATTGCAAAAATACGAGGCTACACCTGCTGAGGCGTCGGTTTTAGTCGGAGAGCTCGGCCATGTTAAAGAATTGAAGGCATGGGTGTTTTTTATAGAAGAAGAAGATCAAATAAGAGTGCGCTTCAGGTCGAAAGGTCCGATCATTAATCAACTAGCTCGGTGCTATAAAGGTGGGGGACATCCATTTGCAGCAGGTGCATCTATATATAGCTGGGATGAAGCTGAAAAAGTGATTTCCGACTTAAATGATTTATGTGAATCGTGGACCATTTAATAATTAATAGAGGTTGAGCAATTAATTTAATAACAGCTCAACCTCTAATACAAGTGTTGTATCTATAATAATGGATTGAATATCAGCTCGGTAGCGCTTCCCATTAATGGGGTGGGTTTTATTCACAATTATGCGTTTTACGAGTTCGATACTTTGTCCGACGCTTTTTATATCTCGCGCCATTAAAATACTGATATCTTCTTTGATCGCATCCTCCGTTTGATAGAGGCTGTATTCGTCTAAATTATATTTCTTGAGTGCAGATTGGTCGATTTTAACAACGATCTCTTGGACAGTTAATAATTCTTCGTTTTCTTTATTCAATTTTTTAAATTCCTTCTGCCATATCTCCTTTTCATTTTCTAATTCCTTAATTTCAGCTTCCTGTGTGTGGATTTCTAAACTATAACGCTCTTGCCATTCACCAAAAATGTAAACGAAAACACACCAACTTAATACGCCTCCGATAGCCATTCCAGCAAAAAAACGCTGCCAAGAAGGTCTGCGATAATAAGGGGGGATTCTCATTTAGGTAAATGCTCCTGAGTTAGCCAGATGATGATTTGAGCGCCTGTTTGAGCCCCACCAAAAGCTGAGAGAATTAAGAGACATTGTTTGATAATATCTTTCGTTTGCCCATCAAGGACTCCACGCTCAAAACTATAAACCGTATCAAAAGTACCTCCAATAGCAGCGATAATTGCCCAAATTCTAATAGAATTCGATAGATTGAAAATTTCTGTTAAGGGAGGTTTTCCTGTGAAAAACGCGGCAATGCCACCGATGATTGAACCGCCAATCAAAACACCAAGAGCAATAAAGTAACTTTCTAAAAGAGAAGAAAAGAAGGGTTGCTCATTCATTTACATAACCGCCTTTTAGTGATGAATTCTCTCTATTCCATCATATGGACGAACATCATAAATTATGTTTATTCTTCAATGAATTCATATGGGATTGTACAATGAGAGTTTTCATTAAGAAACAAACGTTCTATAATAAAAGAAGAAGAAAAATGAGGGTGTGAGAAAGTTGTCTTTTATTCACTTGCAAGTATATAGTGCCTATAGTTTATTAATGAGCACAGCTAGTGTTGAACAACTCGTAGCAGATGCCAAAGTAAAAGGGTATCCAGCAATTGCCCTTACAGATAGAAATGTAATGTACGGGACAGCACAGTTTTATAATGAATGTAAAAAAAATAATATTAAACCTATTATTGGGTTGACTGTCGATATTGAAAAGGAACAAGAAGAAGGGACGAACCCAATAGTATTACTAGCAAAAAATAACCAAGGTTATCAAAACTTACTCAAAATAACGAGTAGCCTGCAAACGGCAGCAGAAGGCGGACTCCCGCTCAAGTGGTTGAGGGCTTACTCAAATGGATTAATTGCTTTAACACCTGGTTTAGAAGGCGTAATTGAGAATTACTTGCTAGAAGACCGGTTTATGGATGCTGAAAAATATGCTCGTATGTATAAAGAGATTTTTTCTGGTGATTTTTATCTTTCTATGCAAAGACATGGGCTAACAGAGGAAGAGAAAGTATTGCCGTTGCTTAAGGATTTATCAGAGCAAAGTGATATATCACTAGTTGTGACAAATGCTGTTCATTATTTAAATAAAGAAGATGCCTTTGCTCAACAATGTGCACTTGCTATACGCAATGGAGAAAAATTAGAAGACGAGAGTTGGGAAAGATTACAATCTGATCAATATTCTTTAAAATGTGTGAAAGAAATGGTTGACCTTTTTGTAGAAGAGGAAGAGGCGATTATAAAGACGAATATGATTGCCAGTGAATGTGATGTGGAGATGGACCTTGGAATAAAAAGCTTGCCGAAATTCCCCACTGATGGCCATCTGACAGCCGATCAGCAATTAGAGCAGCTCTGTATGAAAGGGTGGGGTGAGAGATATCCTGATGGAAATGAGAAAGCTAGGAATCGCCTTATGTATGAGCTTTCTATTTTGAAGAAAATGAATTTTAGTGATTATTTTTTAATTGTTGCGGATTTTATGCAGTTTTGTAGAAGGGAAAAAATTTTCACTGGACCTGGACGTGGTTCGGCAGCCGGCTCAATTGTAGCATATGTGCTTTATATAACAGATGTTGATCCGATTCGTTACAATTTGCTTTTTGAACGGTTTTTAAACCCTGAGCGGATTTCTATGCCTGATATTGATATTGATTTTCCTGACCATCGCAGAGATGAGGTAATCCAATATGTGGCAAGCAAGTATGGTCAGCAACATGTCGCGCAAATTATTACGTTTGGAACATTAGCAGCTAAGGCGGCACTTAGAGATGTTGGTAGGGCCTTTGGCTTAAACTCAAAGGAACTAGATCAGCTATCTCGTGCGGTACCTAGTCGACTAGGTATTACCTTAAAATCAGCTTGGCAAGAGTCACATTCTTTGCAAACATTGATTAATCAATCATCGTTATATAAAAGATTATTTAATACAGCACTAAAGTTAGAAGGATTGCCAAGACATACTTCTACACATGCTGCTGGCGTTATCATAAGTGAGCGCCCACTTGTTCAAGTGGTACCAATTACCGGGGGACATGGAGATGTTTTTCTAACACAATTTTCAATGGAGCACTTGGAAGATCGTGGCCTATTAAAAATGGATTTTCTTGGCTTACGTAATTTGTCACTTATTGAAAATATTTTACAGTCTATTAAAAAGAAAACAGGAAAACTTATTCCAATAAAAGAAGTGCCACTTCAAGACCAAAAAGCTTATGAATTACTATCTAGGGGAGAAACAACAGGAATTTTTCAGTTAGAATCAAGTGGGATGAGAAATGTATTAAAGAAACTGCAACCGACTACATTTGAGGATATTGTTGCAGTCAATGCATTATATCGCCCAGGCCCGATGGAAAATATTCCGTTATTTATTGCGAGAAAGCATGGTGAGGAGGAAATTACCTATCCTCATCAAGATTTAGAAGATATATTGAAGCCGACTTATGGTGTCATTGTTTACCAAGAACAAATTATGCAGATTGCAGCAAAGATGGCAGGATTTTCACTAGGGGAAGCTGACTTATTAAGAAGGGCTGTAAGTAAAAAGCAAGAAGAAGTTCTGAATAAAGAAAGAGCACATTTTGTGCATGGTGCGATTAACCAAGGATATACAGAAGAAACTGCCAATCAAATATATAATTACATCGTCAAGTTTGCTAATTACGGATTTAATAGAAGTCATGCAGTAGCGTATAGTATGATTTCTTATCAACTTGCCTATTTAAAAGCCCATTATCCGCTACATTTCATGGCGGCATTGTTAACATCAGCTATTGGTAATGATGCGAAAGTAGCCCAATATGTAAATGAGGCGAAGCAATTGGGGATTGAGATCTTACCTCCTTCCATTAATAAAAGTATCTTTTCTTTTCAGGTGGAAAATCAAGGAATCCGCTATAGTTTAGCAGCAGTGAAGACGATTGGGGTAAATGCTTGGAAGGAAATTGTTCGAGTGAGAGCAGGTAGATCATTCCAAGATTTATTTGATTTTTGTATCCGTATGTCAGGGAAAGTATTCAATAGGCGAATGCTTGAAATGCTTGTTCATTCCGGGAGTTTTGATGAGTTTGGTGAGGACCGAGCGACACTACTTGCTAGCTTAGATATTGCCTTAGAGCATGCCGAGTTAGTTCAGCCAGATGATGATCAATTTGATATGTTTAGTGAAGAGGAATTTTTCCCTAAACCAAAATACGCAACTGTTGAAGAGATTCCCTTGTTAGATAAACTTGCTAACGAAAAGGCGGCTTTGGGGTTATATCTTTCTGCGCATCCGGTAACAACCTATGAATCATTTTTTTCACTGTTAAAATCTCAAACGCTACAATACATTGAGAGTCAAGAGAGAAAAGTAATTGTTCAATCAGTCGTGTATATCTCAGAAATGAAGAAGATTAGGACCAAAAAAGGAGAAGCGATGGCATTTTTACTTCTTAGTGATCAAACTGGAGATATGGAAGCAGTCGCTTTTCCGAAAATCTATAATAAGTATTCTTCTATCATGCAAGCTGGCGATATTGTCTTTATGAAAGGTGAAATAGAGGTAAGGAATGGAAAGAAACAATGGATTATTAGAAGTGTTGAAAAAGTAGAAGAAGTGATTGAAAAGGAGGAATCTAAGCCACCTACCCTTTACATTAAGATTACGAAAGAGAATGAATCAGATGAGAAATTAACATTGTTAAAAGAAATTTTACAATATGAAGTAGGGCAATCACCTGTCGTTTTATTCTATGAAAATGATCGTAGATCCATCAAACTTAGTCAAGATGAATATGTATCATACAGCGAAAAATTGACTGAACGCTTAAAAGAATTATTTGGAGGAGAGAATATTGTTTTTAAGCGTTAGCCTTTACAAGTTTTTCAGATATGTTATATTGTTATCATAAACTGGTCAGACCACCATGAAGTTGATTTTTAAAGAATTTGCATTAAGTGCTGCTTTCATTTCCTTATTTATAGGTAAATTGTTCTCTAGTACTGAAGCAATTCTTATTAATGAATACTGAATCATTTTTCTAGTATATGTTTATTGTGAGGTCGACTGCTATTTTGTAACGTCCTAGGTATTTGGTTGTTTTTGCCACATTCTTGATATATGTATTGAAGAATAAGAGAGAGAAAATTTACATATTAAGAAAAGAAGAGACAGCTAGTATGTTGGGTTTGTGAAGAATTATAAGAAAAGCACTAAGGGGTGTAGGTCATGTCATTAAGAGATGAAGCATTAAATATGCATAAGGTTCATAAAGGTAAATTAGAATCTAAATCAAAAGTAGCTGTTACAAATGCGAAAGAGTTAAGCTTAGCTTATTCTCCCGGCGTTGCAGAGCCATGTAAAGAAATTTATGATAAACCAGAAACGGTTTATGATTATACAATGAAAGGCAATATGGTAGCGGTTGTTTCTGATGGAACGGCTGTTCTTGGACTTGGTAATATCGGACCAGAAGCAGCCTTACCAGTAATGGAAGGGAAAGCTGTGTTATTTAAAAGCTTTGCAGGTGTTGATGCTTTTCCAATTTGCTTGAATACCAATGATATTGATAAAATCGTTGATACGGTGAAGTTAATGGAGCCGACTTTTGGCGGTGTGAACTTAGAGGATATTGCAGCACCGAATTGCTTCTATATTGAAGAACGTTTGAAAAAAGAGACAAATATTCCAGTGTTCCATGATGATCAACACGGGACAGCCATTGTAACTGTTGCTGGACTTGTCAATGCCCTTAAACTTGCTGGTAAAAAGATGAGCGAAATAAAGGTGGTTGCAAACGGTGCTGGTGCAGCCGGTATTGCTATTATTAAATTACTATACCGTTATGGTGTAAGAGATATTATTATGTGTGATACAAAGGGTGCTATCTATGAAGGGCGTCCAAACGGGATGAATGATATTAAGAGTGAAGTTGCCCGGTTCACAAACCGTAACCAAGTTAAAGGTAGTTTAACAGATGCAATTAAAGATGCAGATGTATTTATTGGTGTATCAGTGGCGGGTGCTTTGACAGCTGATATGGTACAATCAATGAACGACAAGGCAATCATTTTTGCTATGGCTAATCCAACACCAGAAATCATGCCAGAAGAGGCAAAAGCTGCTGGAGCGCTTGTTGTTGGTACAGGTCGTTCAGATTTCCCTAACCAAGTAAATAATGTTCTTGCATTCCCAGGAATCTTTAGGGGTGCTTTAGATGTTCGTGCAACTCATATTAATGAGCATATGAAAATTGCTGCGGTTGAAGCAATTGCTGAATTGATTGCTGAAGAAGACTTACATTCTGATTATGTCATTCCAGCTCCATTTGATCCACGAGTGGCACCAGCAGTAGCATCTGCAGTAGCTAAATCAGCTATGGAAACTGGCGTAGCTAGAATTAAAGTTGACCCAGAAGAAGTGAAGCAAAGAACAGCACAACTTGCAGCTATCGGAAAAGATAAATAACGATTGGCGGTGAGTTCGCTGGACAATTCAACGAAATTATATATAGAAATCGTGAAACAGCTGCGAAATATTATTCAAGAAGAAGGTTATCAAACAGGTGACAAACTACCTTCAGAACGTGAAATGTCAGAACGCCTAAATGTTGGGCGTTCTTCCGTTCGTGAAGCTTTTCGTGCGTTAGAGCTACTAGGTTTAATAGAGACGAGAAGAGGCGAAGGAACCTTTATTAAAGATTTTCGCGGTCATAATCTGGTACAATTACTGAGTACATTTATTCTGCAAGACAAACAAGCAAAAACTGATATTAAAGAAACGAAATATTTGGTAGAATGGGATTGTATATGGTTAGCGATGAGAAAAGCAACTCCAAAAGAACTTGAAGCTTTTAGAAATTGGGTCACTTCTGAGGTGTTTCAAGAGAATGAATATTTTTATCGCATCGTTCTCATAGCAGATAACCATTTATTTAAGCGTCTATGGACGATTTTAACCGATTATTATAATTCGTTAGACTTTGGTTCAGCTATTGTTGATCAAAAAACCTATCTGTCATTAATAGATGCGATGATAGAGAAAGATGAACAAGCAGCAAAAATTCAATATTGTTTAATAAGAAATTTGTCGAGCATTTAACGACAATGTTTTCCATCTTTTTTAAGCCTATTATTGTATAGTGATGAGACAAGCTATATTCTCGCACTTGCGTCGATAGGCAATTGTTTTTTTCTCAGTGGTCTGGCCACCTAGGGAAATGGTAATGATTACTAAAGTAGGAAAGGTAAATTTCACTTTTGTTATTTACTTTGTAATTACAAGGAGGTTTCACCTTGCTAAAAGACATCTTTACAAAATCAAAGAAGAAAAAATATGCAACTATTCCTTCTGAGGCAGCGAAGCAAGATGTCCCAGAAGGAATCATGACTAAATGCCCTGAATGTAAGAAGATAATGTATACGAAAGAACTAATGAAAAACATGAAGGTATGTATTAATTGTGGTCATCATCACCCAATGAATGCAGCAGAACGTTTTGAGAGCTTTCTAGATAAGGAAACATTTCAAGAGCTAGATCGTGAAATGATATCAGAAAACCCGCTTGCTTTTCCAGATTACCTTGAAAAAGTTGAAAAAGACCGTAAGAAAACAGGCATGAATGAAGCGGTAATGACAGGAATTGGAGAATTGGATGGTTTTCAAATTGTTCTGGCCGTAATGGATTCGACTTTTAGAATGGGAAGCATGGGCTCTGTGGTCGGAGAGAAAATCACAAGGGCAATTGAAAAGGCGGATGAATTGAAAGTGCCATTCATTATCTTTACTGCTTCTGGTGGTGCAAGAATGCAAGAAGGTGTATTGAGTTTGATGCAAATGGCGAAGACGAGTGTGGCGCTGAAGCGATTCAGTGATAATGGTGGCTTAATTATCTCGATAATGACACACCCTACTACTGGTGGTGTTTCTGCTAGTTTCGCTTCATTAGGAGATTTTAATTTTGCTGAGCCTAAAGCGTTAATTGGTTTTGCGGGTCGTCGTATTATTGAACAGACAATTCGTGAAGAGTTGCCAGAGGACTTCCAAACAGCAGAATTCTTATTGAAACATGGGCAGCTTGATGCCGTTATTCATCGTTCTAAGCTGCGAGAGGAGATTGCTAACATTCTTTCTATTCATCAGCCAGGAGGTGAGCTTAAATGGTAACTGAATTAACGTTTGAAAGACCGATTATTGAACTAAGAAAAAGAATAGCTGAGTTAAAAGAATTTACGAAGACAGCAGATGTTGATTTAGGAGCTGAAATTAATAAGCTCGAGACAAGATTAGCCAAGTTAGAAAAAGATATATATGAAAATCTAGGACCATGGGATCGAGTGCAAATTGCTCGTCATCCTAATCGTCCTACTACATTAGATTATATAGAGTATTTGTTTGATGACTTTTTTGAATGTCATGGCGATCGTGTATTCGGAGATGATGAAGCGATTGTTAGTGGGATAGCTAAGTTTAGAGGACATCCTGTTACAGTGATCGGTCATCAACGTGGAAAAGATACAAAAGAAAATATCCGTAGAAACTTCGGTATGCCACATCCAGAAGGTTATCGAAAAGCGTTGCGTTTAATGAAGCAAGCGGAGAAGTTTCGCCGTCCAATTGTTTGTTTTATAGATACGAAAGGTGCTTATCCAGGCAAGGCAGCTGAAGAAAGAGGTCAAAGTGAAGCGATAGCTAAAAACCTTTTTGAAATGGCTAGTTTGAAAGTACCGGTTGTATGCATAGTAATTGGAGAAGGCGGAAGTGGCGGCGCTTTGGCGTTGGGCATTGGTAACTATATTCATATGTTAGAAAATGCTACTTACTCTGTTATTTCACCAGAGGGAGCTGCCTCTATCCTTTGGAAAGATGCGGCGAAAGCTCAAACAGCAGCTGAGTCGATGCGCATTACTGCTCCAGATTTAAAGGAGCTTGGAGTTATCGATGAAATCATACCTGAAGTAAAAGGTGGAGCTCATAAGGATGTTGAGCAGCAAGCACTAGCAATTGAAGATATTCTTTATCAGTCATTAAAGGATTTATCTCAACTAGATGAAAAACAATTAGTAGACCATCGTTATGAGAAATATAAATCAATTGGGAAATATTCGTTTTTAAGAGATTATATTGGGGTAAAATAAAAACGTGCGAATTGCACGTTTTTCCTATTATCCACGTTATTTTAAAAAAGATTATAATAATCTGTACCAAACGAGAGCAGCTATAAAGTAATTTATATAAACTCTGATATGCTTCAAAATACAATGTATACCTTTGTTCATATTTGGCTTGAATGTGCTTTTAGTAATAATTCTTTAACGAAACTTAATAAATTATAATTGTGATGTTTATTTTTTCGTGCTATTTTAACAGTAGAAGAAGCTTATTAACCTTTTGTAGGTCCTCTTTTTTCCTTTCCCCTAGGTTCGTTCATATTAATAGAATACAAATTGTTTTCCCATAATAGAGGTGATAGAGAAAATGAAAAGAATTGGTGTATTAACAAGTGGAGGAGATTCACCTGGAATGAATGCGGCCGTTCGCGCAGTTGTTAGAAAAGCCATTCATGATGGTATCGAGGTATATGGTATTTATGGCGGTTATACTGGTCTAATTCATGGTAATATAGAAAAGCTAGAATTAGGATCTGTTGGTGATATTATTCATCGTGGCGGTACGATTCTTTATTCTGCAAGATGTGAAGAGTTTAAAACAGAAGAAGGAAGACAAAAGGGAATAGAGAACTTAAAGGCACATCAAATAGAAGGTCTAGTTGTGATTGGTGGAGACGGATCTTATCGAGGAGCGCTTGCCCTCACTGAAGCAGGTTTTCCATGTGTAGGTGTACCAGGAACGATTGATAATGACATTGCAGGTACACAATATACTATTGGATTTGATACAGCATTAAATACAGTCATTGATGCCATAGATAAAATCAGGGATACAGCGAGTTCACACGAAAGGACCTTTATTATAGAAGTAATGGGTAGAGATGCAGGCGATATTGCCTTATGGGCAGGCTTAGCTGGTGGAGCAGAAACAATCCTTATTCCTGAAGTAAATTACGATATAGATGAAATTGCAACAAAACTCAAAAGTGGACTTGATAGAGGAAAAAGGCATAGTATTATCATTGTGGCTGAAGGTGTTTGTAGTGGTATAGAATTCGCAAAACAAGTTGAGAGTGCAACCTCACTTGAAACGAGAGTGTCTGTTCTTGGTCATATCCAACGAGGCGGATCTCCAACGGCATTTGATCGTGTTTTAGCTAGTCGTTTAGGTGCTCATGCAGTGGAATTACTTGCCAAAGAAAAAGGTGGACAAGCAGTTGGTTTGAATAATAACCAAGTCGTAGCTAATAGCTTGCGTGATGTTTTAAGTCAACATAATAGGTTAGATTTAGACCTATACGAGTTATCAAGAGAGCTTTCAATTTAAGCGTACATAATTAGGAGGTATATATTAATATGCGTAAAACGAAAATTGTTTGTACAATTGGACCAGCTAGTGAAAGTATTGAAAAAATTATTGAATTAATAAATGCTGGCATGAATGTAGCAAGATTAAATTTTTCACACGGAAATTTTGCAGAACATGGTGAGCGAATTGCTAATATCCGTGAAGCATCTAAGCAAACTGGAAAGACAGTTGCAATCCTATTAGATACAAAAGGTCCAGAAATACGTACGAATGATATGAAAGACGGTGCGATTGAATTAGAAGCGGGTAACAATATCATTGTGAGTATGAATGAAGTGGAAGGGACAACAGACATATTCTCTGTTACATATAGTGGCCTCATTGATGATGTTCACATCGGCTCTAGTATTCTTTTAGATGATGGGTTGATTGCTTTGGAAGTCAATGCTATCAATAAAGAGAAAAAAGAAATTCATGCGAAAATCTTAAATAGCGGTACGTTAAAGAATAAAAAAGGTGTGAATGTACCAGGTGTTTCAGTTAACCTCCCTGGCATCACAGAAAAGGATGCCAAGGATATTCTTTTTGGAATTGAGCAAGAAGTTGACTTTATTGCCGCTTCCTTTGTTAGACGACCATCAGACGTTTTAGAAATTCGTCAATTACTTGAAGAAAATAATGCAGAATATATTCATATTATCCCCAAAATTGAAAACCAAGAAGGCGTTGATAATATTGAAGGTATTCTAGAAGTGTCAGATGGTTTAATGGTAGCGCGTGGAGATTTAGGTGTTGAAATTCCAGCGGAGGAAGTACCGCTTGTACAAAAGCAATTAATTAAAAAATGCAACGAGCTTGGAAAGCCGGTTATTACAGCAACACAAATGTTAGATTCCATGCAAAGAAACCCTCGCCCAACTCGTGCGGAAGCAAGTGATGTTGCTAATGCCATTTTTGATGGCACGGATGCAATCATGTTATCAGGGGAAACAGCAGCGGGTTCTTACCCAGTAGAAGCAGTTAAAACGATGCATAATATCGCTTCTCGTGCAGAAACAGCCTTAAATCATAGAGAAATTTTATCTCAAAGAAGTAAAAATAATAAACATAATGTGACCGATGCCATTGGCCAATCTGTTGCACATACAGCACTAAACTTGGGAGTCAGCGCCATTATCACACCTACAGAGAGTGGACATACAGCTAGAATGATTGCTAAGTTCAGACCGGTGAATCCAATCGTAGCTGTCACTTCACATGAATACGTTTCTCGTCGCTTATCACTTGTATGGGGAGTATATTCGCAAGTTGGCCAAAAAGCTAAGACAACCGATGATATGCTAGATATAGCTGTAGAAGAAAGTCTACAAACAGGAATCGTTCATTCGGGGGATCTTGTTGTTATAACAGCTGGAGTTCCTGTTGGAGAAGCAGGAACAACAAACTTAATGAAAATTCATGTAGTTGGCGATATCATTGCAAAAGCTCAAGGTATTGGCAGAAAGTCAGCATTTGGTAAAGCAGTTATTGCCCGCAATGCGAAAGAAGCAATGGAAAAGGTTACAGAAGGCTCAATACTCGTAACAATTGGGTCTGATCGTGAAATGGTCCCAGCTATTGAAAAATGTAGTGCTCTAATTACTGAAGAAGGTGGTCTAACGAGCCATGGTGCTGTAATTGGTTTAAACCTTGGTATTCCGGTTATTGTCGGTTTAGATATGGCTACAAAATTAATTAAGGACGGTCAAGACATTACAGTAGACTCACAAAGAGGTGTCATTTATAACGGCCATGCGAGTGTCTTATAAATATAGAAGAACTGTCGGATATTATTAATCGGCAGTTCTTTTTTTTATATAAGATTGAAAAATAAGGTTGAAAAGATATTTAGATAACCTAATTAAATTTTTAACTCAAAATAGAATATAATTGTTGCCAATATCGTTATATTAGTATAACATAATATTAAATATAATATATCACATTTATAATGATAACATATCTCTTAAATTATTTTGAATAGAAATATTGAAATAAAAAAATAAATACATAATTAAAGGGAGTGGTGAGGATATGCTGAATTATATGCAAGGGTTTTGGATGGAAATGTGGAGGTTGCATGATCAAATAAAGGACTTATTACGGTTATTCTCAGTGAAGAACCAGTCTGATAAGAACCATTCAAATGAATTGAAGCAATCAGGTGAAAATAATGGAGAGAATCCGAAACAGAGAAAAAGAACGAATAAACAGAATATAGGATTATTATTAGGGCCCATTCTTTTTGCTTTAACGCTCCTATTTGTTTCACCTGAAGGAATGTCAAGAGAAGCCCAAGCTGTGCTAGCAAGTACTCTATGGGTTGCTGTCTGGTGGATTACAGAGGCCATACCTATACCAGTAACTTCACTATTGCCAATCATTCTCTTTCCCGTTACTGGTGCAGTGACAGAAGGAATTACGAGTTCATATGCGGATAATACCATTTTCTTATTTTTAGGTGGCTTTATTATCGCCATTGCGATGGAAAAGTGGAATCTCCATTTAAGAATTGCACTTGGTATCATTACTGTGGTTGGTACTAGTACATCTAGGCTTGTTCTTGGGTTTATGGTGGCTACAGGTTTCCTTTCAATGTGGATATCGAATACTGCAACTGCCATGATGATGATGCCGATTGCCATTGCTGTTATTACGCATGTAAACGATTCCATGAAGTCGGAAAGAGAATCTGCTAACCGGTTTGGTAAGTCACTAATGCTAGGGATTGCCTATGCAGCTTCAATTGGTGGTTTAGGTACTTTAATTGGGACACCTCCAAATATGATTTTTGCAGGTGTTGTAAAAGAAATTTATGGGATTGATATTTCTTTTGCTACATGGATGCTATTTGGGGTTCCTTTTGCGGCTATTTTATTACTTGTAGCCTGGTTTTACTTAGTTAAAATGGCTTTTCCTATGAGAATCAAGGAGCTTCCAGGCGGTAAAGAAATCATTTCTTCTGAAAGAAAACGATTAGGAAATATATCTTTTGAGGAAAAATTAGTATTAGTAGTGTTTCTTGCTACTGCGGTTGCGTGGATTACAAGATCGTTCATTCCTTTTGATTTTATGAGCCGAATCGACGACACGATTATAGCGATTGCTGCAGCGATTATTCTATTTCTTTTACCATCGAAAAGTAGTAAGGATGCTCAGCTCTTAAATTGGAAAGATGCATTGAATATTCCTTGGGGGATATTATTACTATTTGGTGGGGGATTAGCAATCGCCAAAGGCTTTAAGGATTCAGGTTTAGCCACATGGATTGGAGAGCAATTAACCGTTCTTGAGGGTGTGCATCTTGTTATTGTCATTCTATGCGTAACAGCACTTGTGACATTTTTAACTGAGATTACATCAAATACGGCAACAGCTACAATGATGTTCCCTATCATGGCATCTTTAGCATTAGCGTTAGACCTTCATCCGTATGCGCTTATGGTAGCTGCTGCAATTGCTGCTTCATGTGCGTTTATGCTCCCTGTTGCCACACCGCCTAATGCAATTGTCTTTGGATCTGGCTATTTAAAGATAGGTGATATGGCTAAATCCGGTTTTTGGTTAAGTATTTTTACAATTATCTTTGTTGGTGTAATGATTTATTTCTATATGCCAATTGCATGGGGTATCGATATAGGTACTTTCCCGAATTCGTTTAAGTAGCATTTGTTCTTAAATTTATAAAGTGGGAATTTCCAATGATGGAAATGTGTTATGTTTCTCGCGAGCCCATAATTTTGATATCATTATATATATAAAATATAATGAGGTGGCTAAATGCGCTATATATTATTACCGCTAATTTTAATCCCGGCGATTGAAATTGTTGTACTGCTTCTTGCCGGTAAGGCTTTAGGTGTGGCCGTGACATTTCTTCTAATTATATTGACTGGCGTTTTTGGCGTTTATATAGCAAAAAGGCAAGGGATGGAAGTAATGAAAAAGGTACAGATGGAAACGCGCCGTGGGGAAATGCCGGGTGATTCCATGCTAGACGGTCTTTGTATATTCATAGCAGGTATTTTCCTTGTGTTACCAGGATTTATTTCAGATTTCATAGGTGTTCTTTTATTAATTCCTTTTATAAGAAATAAATTAAAAATTATTTTGTATCACTTCCTTAGAAGACGTATTAACCATGGTAACATCAAAGTGATAAAATGGTGAGCATTTAGACAAAGGTGATCCCATATATTAAAAAAAGAATAGACAAAAAGAGATCCGAACATATTCCAATTCGTTTATGTTCGGATTTTTACATTGGCGAGAAGTAGGTTTGTAGTCGAGATTCAAAAAGGAGTACCTCAAATTTAGCATCTATTATAATGGCTGACTTCTATTTCTCCTCTCTTCCATTTTTTATATAAAACCAAATATCTGTGAATACTTTTGCTCTGTACAAAGTAGAAAGGATGACAAGAATAATTGGACCAATAATCAGCCCGAGGAATCCAAATAGTTTAAAGCCAATAAATAAAGCGATTAAAGTCGCCAATGGATCTAAACCAATATTGGAAGATAAAATCTTTGGTTCCATCACTTGTCTTTGAACGATAATAATCACGTACAGGATAGAAAGTCCAACTGCAATGGTCGTTTCACCAATAAAAAAGGAATAAATAATCCATGGAATAAAGATGATACCTGTTCCTAAATAAGGAAGAATATCAACCATACCGGCGATAATGGCGATTGTCATCGCATAATCTATGTTTAATATTAATAAGCCCAACAAGATGATAAGAGTAGTTATTGAAATTAAAGTTGCTTGTGCCTTTATAAAGCCAAAAAGGGCAGATTTCAGGTCAGTGAAGACGGTAATGCTACTGCGTCTTACATATTCAGGTGCCAGATTAAGAAAAAATAGTTTTATTCTTTCCCAATCTTTACTAATGAAGAATGAAGCCAAAAGAGAAAAAATAATGACAGTTGCTGCATTAGGTATCCATGAGAATAACGCAGGCAGCTTTTCAAAAAAAGATTGTAGAAAAAGTCCTAATGATTGTCCTATATTCTTACCTATTTCTTCTATATTGGCCATAACGCTTGCTTGTTGTTCTGTTCCTAGATGGTTAAATAAACTGGTTAGTTTATTTAACACAGGCATAAATTGATTGGCGATCCAGTGTTCTATATGTGTAATAAACACTTGTACATGTGCTGGCACAACTTTTGATAGGTGAGCTGCCCCAGAGACCAATTCAGTGATTAAAATAACTGCGCCGCCCAGAATGACGCCTATTAGTAATGATAAAGAAATGAAAACAGAAAAAGATCGTGGTATTTTACATGTATATTGAAAAAAATTGACTGTCCTATTAATGATGTATGCAATACCTAACCCAATTAGAAAAGGATAAGCAATGGATGACAAGTAAAAACTAGCAAATAATAAAGTAAATATGATGACTAAGACAAAAAAGAATCTCATGATTTGGTAATGTAGGGCACTTGTCATTGTTTGGCGCTCCTCCTTAATGTATTTTAAGTGAAAAAGGTTGAATAATCTGACATTGTTTTCTAGACGCTAATTTTAATCTTTTAACCTAAAATATGCTCTTTTGTCCTCATTATCTTTACTGGCGAAATGAGCGAATTAGAAATTAATTTTATCTTTTTTCGAAATTATGTTAAAATAACATCATTAACAGGAAGGTGAGATAGAATATGGAGTCATTCCTGTTTTTACTACTGCTTTTAGCTATCAGTATTGTGGCTAAAAATCAATCTCTTATATTTGCGATTGCTGTCCTCCTATTGTTAAAATTAGTCGGAACAGAGTTAAAAGTGTTTTCATTTATCCAAAGTAAGGGTATTAATTGGGGTGTAACGATTATTACGATTGCTGTCTTAGCCCCTATTGCAAGTGGAGCAATCGGGTTCAAAGATCTAGCAGATGCATTTAAATCACCTTATGCTTGGGTTGCTTGTATATCAGGCATTATCGTTGCATTATTAGCAAAGGGTGGGCTTACCCTCCTATCAGAAGATCCACATATTACGACTGCTCTTGTTCTAGGAACAATTCTAGCTATTACATTATTTAAAGGAGTAGCAGTCGGTCCGCTAATCGGAGCGGGTATCGCCTATTTATTCATGAAGATATTTGAGTATATTCAATAATTGGTAGAAAGCTATCAATCACTTGTATTTTTATGAATTTTTCGTTTCACAAAAGTCAGATAATTGTTTATAATATACATGTACAAATAGGTTTGATAGTTGAGTCTATGAAAATAGTAGATACTTTATACCAAAAAGAAAATGTAAGCATTTTCTTTCATTAATGTTTGTACATGTTTGTACTGAGCATACGTTCAGAGATTGTTCAGTCAGATGGAAATCTGACTAAGAATGTCATTTAGTCTGTCTCCCAGCTTAATACATATTAGCTGGATTAAATCGGCTACAATAGCCAATAGAGCTATCAGGTTTATCTGATAACAACTTAATGAATAAGATTCATGCAGACAGAGGGTTTGGGGAAAATATTTCAAAGAAGGAGATGGTTTGTTATGACAGCGACACGCGGTCTAGAGGGTGTAGTGGCTACTACATCTGCTATCAGTTCAATCATTGATGATACTTTAACATATGTAGGCTATAACATTGATGATTTGGCAGAAAATGCTAGTTTTGAGGAAGTCATCTATTTATTATGGCATGGTAAATTACCTACACAATCACAACTAGATGAATTAAAAGCACAATTGGCAGAAAATATGAATTTGCCACAAGAGGTTCTTGCTCATTTTAAGACTTATCCAATTGATCAAGTTCATCCGATGGCAGCTCTTCGCTCCGCTGTATCTCTTCTTGGTCTCTATGATGAAGAAGCAGATGTAATGGAAGAGGATGCGAACTATAGAAAAGCCATCCGTTTACAAGCAAAAGTGCCAGCTATTGTTGCTGCGTTTGCGCGTGTGAGAAAAGGCTTAGAGCCAATTGCTCCTAAAAAGGAATTAAGTTTTGCTGCTAACTTCTTGTTTATGTTAAATGGGGAAGAACCAGAAGATGTAGCAGTTGAAGCAATGAATAAAGCACTTGTCCTACATGCTGATCATGAATTAAATGCGTCTACTTTTACAGCTCGCGTTTGTGTTGCGACATTATCTGATATGTACTCAGGTATTACAGCAGCTATTGGTGCATTAAAAGGACCTCTACACGGTGGTGCTAACGAAGCTGTAATGAAAATGCTTAAAGAAATCGGTACATTAGATAATGTTGAACCTGCTATTCGTGAAAAATTAGCGAATAAAGATAAAATAATGGGCTTCGGTCATCGTGTATATAGAAAAGGCGACCCAAGAGCGAAACATTTAAGAGAAATGTCTAAGAGATTAACAGAATTGACAGGCGAACCACATTGGTATGAAATGTCTACAAAAATTGAAGGAATTGTGACTGGAGAAAAAGATCTTCCTCCTAATGTTGATTTTTATTCGGCATCTGTATACCACAGCTTAGGTATCGATCACGATCTCTTTACACCAATCTTTGCAGTTAGCCGTGTTTCTGGTTGGTTAGCTCATATTTTAGAACAATACTCTAATAATCGTTTAATCCGTCCACGTGCTGATTATACAGGTCCAGGAATGCAAGCTTACGTTCCTGTTGAACAAAGAGGGTAAACTTTTTATTGAGTTTTTTCAAAACAGATGATAATAATAAATAAAGATAAGCAAGCTACTGAAAGGTTAGAGGGTTTGCCTTCTAGCCTTTGATTCTGGTAAGTTTGTGATGTGTTACTTTTAACACAAGGAAATTGGAGGGAGAAATTATTATGGCAGCAGAAAAAATTACAGTAAATAATGGTGTTTTAAATGTACCAAATGAACCAATCGTTCCTTTTATCGAAGGTGACGGAACTGGGCCGGATATTTGGGCATCTGCTTCTCGTGTTTTAGATGCAGCGGTTGAAAAAGCATATAAAGGTGAGCGTAAAATTGCTTGGAAAGAAGTTTTAGCTGGTGAAAAAGCATTTAACCAAACAGGCGAATGGTTACCAAAAGAAACTTTAGATGTAATTAATGAATACTTAATCGCCATTAAAGGACCACTTACAACACCAATTGGTGGAGGAATTCGTTCTTTAAATGTTGCATTGCGTCAAGAATTAGATCTTTTCGTATGCTTGCGTCCAGTACGCTGGTTTGAAGGTGTTCCTTCACCAGTTAAGCGCCCACAAGATACTGACATGGTCATTTTCCGTGAAAATACTGAAGATATCTATGCAGGTATTGAATATGCTAAAGGTACAGATGAAGTAAACAAATTAATCTCTTTCTTAAAAGATGAAATGGGTGTCAATAAAATTCGTTTCCCAGAAACATCTGGAATCGGTATTAAACCTGTTTCTCAAGAGGGAACAACTCGTCTAGTTCGCTCTGCAATTGACTATGCAATCAACGAAGGTCGTAAATCAGTAACACTTGTACACAAAGGTAATATCATGAAATTTACTGAAGGTGCATTTAAAAATTGGGGTTACGAACTAGCTGAAAAAGAATACGGCGATAAAGTATTCACATGGGCTGAATATGACCGCATTAAAGATGAAAGTGGCGTAGATGCAGCAAACAAAGCGCAAGCTGATGCTGAAGCTGCTGGTAAAATCATCGTTAAAGATGCAATTGCTGATATCTTCTTACAACAAATCTTAACTCGTCCAGCGGAATTTGATGTAGTAGCAACAATGAACCTTAACGGTGACTACATTTCTGATGCGTTAGCAGCACAAGTTGGTGGAATCGGTATTGCTCCAGGAGCAAACATCAACTACGAAACTGGACATGCGATTTTCGAAGCTACACACGGAACAGCTCCTAAATATGCAGGTTTAGACAAAGTAAACCCTTCATCTGTTATTCTTTCAGGTGTGCTTTTACTTAAACATTTAGGCTGGAATGAAGCGGCTGATTTAATTGAAAAATCTATGGAAAAATCTATTGCTTCTAAAGTTGTAACTTATGACTTTGCTCGTCTAATGGACGGAGCTACTGAAGTGAAATGTTCTGAATTCGGTGACGTCCTAATCAAAAACATGGACTAATTAACTTGATCTAGCAGGTTCAATTTAAAAATTGAGCCTGCTTTCTTTTTATTTAAAAACCTCATCCTTATTGATTGTGATGTAAAATTCAGTGGAAGATAAATTCCATCATATATGAAATTAAGTTGTTTCCTCATGTTTTAATCTCACAAGAAGCGGTTATAAATTGAATAGTTGTAAATGAATACATAAGGAGATGTTGCAAGTGTCTACACTCAAGCGTAAGAAAGTTTCTGTTATCGGAGCCGGTTTTACTGGAGCGACGACTGCATTTTTATTGGCACAAAAGGAATTAGCAGATGTTGTATTAGTTGATATTCCCCAAATGGAAAATCCGACAAAGGGAAAAGCTTTAGACATGTTAGAAGCAAGTCCAGTTCAAGGATTTGATGCAAATATCTTAGGTACAGCAAACTATGAAGATACGAAAGATTCAGATATCGTCGTGGTTACTGCTGGAATTGCACGAAAGCCAGGGATGAGCCGGGAAGATCTAGTTCAAACAAATGAAACGATTATGAAGAATGTAGCGAAGGAAATTGCACAGTATTCTCCCGATTCGCTTATTATTGTGTTATCAAATCCTGTGGATGCGATGACTTATACAATATTTAAAGAAACAGGCTTTCCTAAAAACCGAGTTATTGGCCAGTCGGGTGTGCTCGATAGTGCCAGGTTCCGTACGTTTGTAGCTCAAGAGTTACAGATCTCCATAAAAGATATAACAGGGTTTGTGCTCGGAGGTCATGGTGATGATATGGTTCCACTTGTTAGGTATTCATATGCAGGCGGTGTCCCTTTAGAAAAATTAATCTCCAAAGATCGTTTAGAACAAATTGTCGATCGAACGCGAAAGGGTGGAGGAGAAATTGTTAGTTTATTAGGGAATGGTAGTGCATACTATGCACCTGCAGCAGCCTTAGTAGAAATGGTAGAGGCTATGATCAAGGACCAAAAAAGAATACTTCCTGCAATCGCTTATTTAGAAGGAGAGTTTGGTTATCAGGGCATTTATTTAGGTGTGCCAACAATCCTTGGTGCAAATGGGATTGAAAAAGTCATCGAATTAGATTTAACAAAAGAAGAAAAGGTTGCATTAGATCAGTCAGCTGAGTCGGTGCGTCAGGTGATATCGATATTGTCACAAAACTAATCTATAAAGAAAGTACTTGTTGGCGAAGTTCCGTCTTTTACCTGAGCTTCGCTTATTTTTTGTTAACTTTACAATAGAAAGAAAATTATTATTACTATTTTTCTTTTACTTATTAAAATAAAATGTTAATATAATTATAAATAAACAGAAAAATTAGTTTATATTTTAATCTTTTGCAAGCGGTTACAAAAATCGGAGGTGCATCCATGTTAGGGAAGAAGAGAAAAATAGGTAGAAGACTTGAGGAAATTTCGGTTGGAGAGAAGCTGACCTTTACGGAAAAAATAGAAGATAGGGATTTATTATTATATCTAGGGTTAACAGATGATGCCAATCCCATATACTTACAGCATGACTATGCTTCACAAACGCCTTATAAAAAACCAATTGTACCCAATATTATGCTGAATGGTATGGTCTCATCTAGTGTTTCAAAATATCTCCCTGGACCGGGTAGCCACATACTTAAGCAAGAGTTAGAATATGTTAAACCTGTTTATCACTATTCTACAATTGAATTCTTGATGGAAGTAATTCATGTGGATGAAGAGAAGCATAGTATTGAAATGAAGGTACAAGCAACGAATGAAGAAAATGAAACAGTATTATATGGCCGAATGAAAGTATGTCCACCCTATCCACTTGAGAGTCTCAACAGTAAAGTGCTAGAAAACTTCTAATCATGAATTGTAAGGATAGTTGACCAAAAAACTAAGCAAAAGTAATTTATACTGCTTAGTTTTTTGTCGTGGGCACGCTTTTTTTTCTTTTTTATATTATAATACATTTATATAAGGGGTTTTACTAAAGTAATTGGTTTATACTAATGGGGAATCTATTTATCGGAGGCTTTTATGGATAAAAAAGTTCTAGTGGTTGATGATGAGCAGTCAATTGTAACGTTACTACAATATAATTTGCAACAAGCAGGTTATGAAGTACTAACAGCATCTGATGGAGAAGAAGGCAAAAATCTTGCTTTAAGTGAACAGCTAGATTTGATTGTGTTAGATCTGATGTTACCTAAGCTGGATGGAATTGAAGTGTGTAAACAAATTAGACAAAAGAAAGTGAATACACCAATACTCATGTTAACTGCAAAAGACGATGAGTTCGATAAAGTTCTTGGCCTAGAGTTAGGTGCAGATGATTATATGACAAAGCCATTTAGTCCGAGAGAAGTCGTTGCGCGGGTAAAGGCCATTTTAAGAAGGTCACAAGCCCAATTTGACGAACCTGTTTCAGAAGATGAGGATGATAGTATACGTATAGCTGGAGTGAAAATCTATCCAGATAGATATGAGGTCTATTATCTAGACGAATTACTTGAGCTGACACCAAAAGAGTTTGAACTACTATTATATCTTGCTAAAAATAAAGGTAGAGTATTAACACGCGATCAATTGCTGAGTGCTGTTTGGAATTATGATTTTGCGGGTGATACAAGGATTGTAGATGTTCATATTAGTCACTTAAGAGATAAAATTGAGCAAAATTCAAAAAAACCAACATATATTAAAACGATTCGTGGGCTTGGTTATAAGCTAGAGGAGCCTAAGCCTGAATGAAAACTTTTCGTTCAAAACTATTTTTTGCTATCATTACGTTGATTATCGCTGTTTTACTTTGTTTAGGCTTGTTATTAGGTCAGCTATTTAAATCCTATTATATAAATGTTATAGATGAACGCTTATCTAAAGAGATTCAGCTAGTAGCAGGCCAGATTGAGGAAATAGGTGGAATTGAACAACTTACTCAAGAGAAGGTCGACCAGTTTGCTAGCTGGTTAGGTGTTAATGTTACTATTGCCGATGCAAATGATCAAGTGATATTTGATAGCGTGAATAAAGATATTCAATTGAAAAACCGTAAGACAATAAGTGAAATATTAGGTGCACCTGACTCTGATGGGCAGGCTGGTAAAGTCGTAGGCGACGATTATCATTACTTTTGGAAGGAATTAAATGAAGGTACGAATTCGTATTATTTATTTTTAAGTGCCGAAATAGATGAAGTAAAAAGTGGTTACTCGCAAATCTGGTGGATCCTAATTATCTGTCTTAGCCTAGCATTAATTTTGATTATATTCTTAGGGGCCGCTATTACGAATAGATATACAAGACCGATTGATTCTGCAACGAGAGTCGCTATTGAGTTAGCGAAAGGGAATTATCGGGCAAGAACGTATGATAATGATGTCGGTGAAGCAGGTAAGTTAAATAGCTCAATTAATATTCTTGCACGTAATTTGCAAGATATGGAGAAATCGAGAGAGATGCATCAAGATAGACTCAGTACACTCATTGAAAACATGGGTAGTGGATTAATTTTAATAGATAGTAAGGGTTATATTAACCTTGTGAATCGTACATATAGAGAAGTTTTTCATGCTGATGTGACAGAATACATGGACGAGCTGTATTATAATGTCATTGAATATAAAGAAATCACTGAGCTTATTGAAGAATTATTTATGACAGAACAAAAGGTAAGAAAGCAAATACAAATCCTTATTGGTATTCATCGAAAACATTTCGAAGTCTACGGTGTTCCGATTATCGGCACGAATGATGTATGGAAAGGTGTACTTTTGGTTTTCCATGATATTACTGAGATAAAGAAATTGGAGCAGGTGCGGAGAGATTTCGTTGCGAATGTTTCACATGAATTAAAAACACCTATAACTTCTATAAAAGGGTTCTCAGAAACGCTTTTAGACGGGGCAATGGATGATCAAGATGCCCTTAAACAATTTTTAACGATTATCCTCCAAGAAAGTGAACGATTGCAAACACTCATTCAAGATTTGCTTGATTTATCAAAAATTGAGCAACAAGGATTTCACCTTTCTATACAAGAGGTGAATATTATTGGTGTCTTAAATGAAGTAGTAATGATGGTTAAAAGACGTGCGGAGGAAAAAGAAATTACCATAGATTATAAATGTGAAGATGAAATAATCGAAATGGAAGCTGATGTTAACAGAATCAAACAAATATTCCTTAATATTGTTTCCAATGCTATTTCTTACACACCAAATGAAGGTAAAGTGTCTATTCGTGTAACAGAAGATCAACAAAAAGTGTATATAAAAATAATTGATACGGGGATAGGCATTAAAGAAAGTGAGATTCCGCGAATTTTTGAAAGGTTTTATCGAGTAGATAAAGCAAGGAGTAGAAATTCAGGTGGTACAGGTCTTGGTCTGGCAATTGTGAAGCATTTACTAGAAGCACATAAAGGATTGATTTCTGTTGAAAGCAAGAGTGGAAAGGGCACGGCCTTTTTACTTACGTTTTATAAGAAGTTACCTGATAGCGAATAAAGAGTTTTACAAAAAGTTTACATTGTTTTTTTATGCTATTAACAATAGGGGGTTACAATTAGTATTGTAAAACCCCTTCATCACATGATGTGAAGAAGAGAGAGCTACCCCGCTCTCTCTTTTTTTAGAAAGAAGTTCTAGTCTGTGATAAACATTAAATCAAATGAATGATATTAAACAACTCCAATTTATAATATTGTAAGTGGTGCTGCTATGCGCTAAAGAAGTGGCCATCACCTAAAAATTTCTACAGTTCCCACCTCCACAAATACCATATACTTCATCAAATTCTGTAAATCTCTTCGTTAAAGAACGATAGCCCTATGAATTTCTATTCCTAATTTTTCTTTATTCTTTTAGACATGATAAAATATAGAATAGATAATGGCTTTTTCGAAGTGTATTCAATGAAATGACTTTGTAAGAAGCGAAGGAGGTTGGTGGCGAGATGACAAAGAAAAAACTCGTATTAATAGATGGAAATAGTATTGCTTATCGAGCTTTTTTTGCTCTTCCATTATTAAATAACGATAAAGGCATACATACGAATGCAGTCTATGGATTTACGATGATGCTTATGCGCATTTTGGAAGATGAAAAACCTACTCATATTCTTGTTGCATTTGATGCCGGTAAAACTACGTTTAGACATAAAACGTTTACTGAATATAAAGGTGGAAGGCAAAAAACGCCGCCAGAACTTTCAGAACAGTTCCCGGTGATTAGAGAGTTACTAGATGCTTATCAAATTGCTCGGTATGAGCTAGAGAATTATGAAGCAGATGATATTATTGGCACGTTATCTTTAATAGCTGAACAAGATGATTTTGAAGTAAAGGTCATTTCAGGGGACAAAGACTTAACACAGCTAAGTTCGGAAAAGACAACAGTAGGAATTACGAAAAAGGGGATTACTGATATAGAAGAGTACACCCCTCAGCATATCGAGGAAAAGTATGGTATCTCACCTGAACGTATCATTGATATGAAAGGGCTAATGGGAGATAGCTCCGATAATATCCCGGGTGTGCCAGGTGTCGGGGAGAAAACTGCACTAAAATTATTAAAGGAGTTTGGGACATTAGAACAATTAGTTCAATCGATAGATCAAGTGAGTGGTAACAAATTAAAAGAGAAGTTAGAGGAATTTCAAGACCAAGCTTTAATGAGTAAAGAATTAGCAACAATTTTAAGAGAAGCGCCGATTGAAGTAGAGCTAGATAAAATAGCTTATGAAGGATGGAATGAAGATAAACTATATCATTTATTTAAAGACCTCGGTTTTAATTCTTTATTAGAAAAGATAAGCTTTGATTTAGCAGAAGACGGAACAGCCGAGCTTGAAGAAATTAATTTTGAGATTGTTACTGATTTTACCGAGGAACAATTGGATGGAGATAGTGCATTATATATCGAGGTGTTAGAGGATAATTATCATTACGCAGATATTCTTGGAATTGCAGTCACAAACAAAAATGGAAACTTCTTTATTTCAACAAAAAACGCTTGTCAATCGAATGTGTTTAAAAAATGGGCAGAAGATGATGCCTCTCCAAAGGTCGTATATGATGCGAAAAGGTCTGAAGTCTCGCTAAGACATCATGGTATTCATTTAAAAGGTATCCACTTTGATATCCTTTTAGCAGCTTATATTATCAACCCTTCTGAAACAATTGAAGATTTAGCTTCTATTGCGCGTAATCACGGATACTCTGCAGTTCAATCCGATCAAGCTTTTTATGGGAAAGGAGCAAAAAGGAGTATTCCAAAGGAAGAAGAGCTTGCTCCTCATATTGTAAGGAAAGCAGTGGCAATGGATTCGCTTTATGAAAAATTGGATACGTCGCTACAAACGAACCAGCAGTCTGCTCTTTTTTACGAATTAGAATTACCCTTATCATTGATTCTTGCTGATATGGAATCGGCAGGTATTAAAGTGGATTTGAAACGCCTGCGTTCAATGGGAACAGAGCTATTAGAGAAACTTGCGGCCATTGAGAATCGAATTCACGCGTATGCTGGAGAAGCATTTAATATTAATTCTCCGAAACAATTAGGGGTAATCTTATTTGATAAGCTGCGTTTACCAGTTATGAAGAAAACAAAAACGGGCTATTCTACTTCAGCAGATGTATTAGAAAAATTAGAATCCAAACATGAGATTATCAAAGAAATCCTTGAATATCGTCAATTAGCGAAACTACAATCCACCTATATTGAAGGTTTACTAAAGGTGGTCAATAAAGAAACGGATAAAGTGCATACCCGTTTTAATCAAGCGTTAACGCAAACGGGGAGATTAAGTTCTACAGACCCTAACTTACAAAATATCCCGATTCGCTTAGAAGAAGGTAGAAAGATTAGACAAGCATTTATTCCTTCAAAGAAAGATTGGGTTATTTTTGCAGCAGATTATTCACAGATTGAATTAAGGGTTCTCGCTCATATTGCAGGTGACGAAAAGCTAATCTCCGCATTCAAGGAAGATTTAGATATCCATACGAAGACAGCTATGGAAGTTTTTCATGTTTCAAAAGAAGAAGTGACGGCAAATATGCGGCGTCATGCAAAGGCAGTTAACTTTGGGATTGTTTACGGGATAAGTGATTACGGCCTTTCACAAAGTCTATCTATCACAAGAAAAGAAGCTGGAGAATTTATTGATCGCTATTTAACAAGCTACCCTGCAGTTAAACAATATATGGAAGATATTGTGCAAGAAGCAAAACAAAAAGGGTTCGTAGAAACTTTACTTCACCGTCGTAGATATTTACCGGAAATCACAAGTCGGAATTTTAATCTTCGCAGCTTTGCGGAAAGAACGGCTATGAATACACCCATTCAAGGAAGTGCCGCAGATATTATTAAAAAAGCGATGATAGACATGGCTGATCGCTTAGAGAATGAACAATTACAATCCAAGCTTTTATTACAAGTGCATGATGAACTGATATTTGAAGCACCGGTAGAAGAAATAGAAAAACTGAAAGAAATTGTTCCAGATGTAATGGAGCATGCCGTAGAGTTAAAAGTACCGTTAAAAGTAGATTATTCATACGGCCCAACATGGTTTGATGCGAAGTAAGTGAGTTCACAATCGGATTGAAAAAAGGAGTCATTATGGATGCCTGAATTACCTGAGGTAGAAACAGTAAGAAGAACTTTAGAAGAGTTGATTATCGGAAAGACGATTGACCAAGTGTTGGTACACTGGCCGAAAATGGTGAAAGAACCGGACGATGTCGTTCGATTTACAAAGGCGCTAGAAGGGGAAACATTTAAAGCGGTTGCCCGTCGCGGAAAATTTTTGATTCTTTATACGGATGATCTTGCCCTTGTTTCTCATTTACGAATGGAAGGGAGATACGGGGTTTATCCGAAATCAGAAACGATTGATAAACATACACATGTGATTTTCTCCTTTACGGATGGAACAGAGTTAAGGTATAAAGATGTGCGCAAATTTGGCACCATGCATTTATTTAAGCGTGGAGATGAGCTTGGTCAACTACCACTTTCACAATTAGGTGTAGAACCTTTATCAGATGCCTTTTCGCCAAAGATATTACAAAATTTATTGAATAAGACAGCACGGCCCATTAAGGCGGCTCTCTTGGATCAAAAACTAATTGTAGGCTTAGGCAATATATATGTCGATGAATCTTTGTTTAAAGCAGGTATTCACCCAGAGCGCTCTGCTAAAACATTAACAAAAGAGGAAGTAGAAAAGCTTTATTCGGAAATTAAAGCAACATTGTCCGAAGCTGTGGAACGAGGAGGCAGTACGATACGTTCTTATGTGAACTCCCAAGGCCAAATAGGATTATTTCAGTTAGAGCTATTTGTGTATGGGCGGCGTGGAGAGGAATGTAAAGTTTGTGCTACACCGCTTGAGAGAATCATTGCTGGAGGACGTGGGACTGTTTATTGTCCACAATGTCAGCCGAAATAAAATAACCACATTTTTCTTTTGTCATCTTAGCCTAGATTATAGATAACATTGGATGGGCTTCTTCCATATAATATGTTAGCCATTTCATGGAAGGAGCTCTTTTAAATGACGCAGATGATGACACTTATAATACTAGCTATAGCTGTTAGCTTAGATAGTTTTAGTGTAGGTTTAACGTATGGATTAAGAAAAATGAAGATTCCAATTAAATCGATTTTAATTATTGCTTGTTGTTCAGCTTTTACTCTTCTCATTTCAATGGGGATTGGTCATACAATAGCAAA
The DNA here is from genome assembly GCF_038007345.1 of Cytobacillus sp. FSL M8-0252. Taxonomy (NCBI): domain Bacteria; kingdom Bacillati; phylum Bacillota; class Bacilli; order Caryophanales; family Bacillaceae; genus Cytobacillus; species Cytobacillus sp. FSL M8-0252. The sequence continues at coordinate 3,507,637 of NZ_JBBOWZ010000001.1, read as the reverse complement.
GTTTATTTCACCTGCTTTTGCAAACAGTATTGGGGGTATTATCCTTATTGTATTAGGTGCTTGGGTACTGTATCAGTTTTTCCGCCCTGAAAAGGAAAAGGATAAAGATGCTCTTCCACATGAGAAAATTCTTTTGAATTTTGAAATCAAGTCTTTGGGTGTAGTTATTAACATTTTAAGAAAACCGATGGTAGCCGATATTGATAAGTCAGGTACAATTACTGGTATTGAAGCCTTTTTATTAGGGTTTGCTTTGTCACTGGATGCGTTTGGTGCAGGTATTGGAGCGGCTATGCTTGGGTTTTCACCATATTATTTAGCTATATGTGTTGCGGTTATGAGTTCATTATTTGTTTTTGGTGGGATGAGTATTGGCTCGATATTTTCTAAATCTCAATGGATGCAACGATGTTCGTTTATACCAGGATTAATTTTAATTATACTTGGAATCTGGAAAATTTAATTTGATAAAAAGGTGTGAGAGTAAGAATGACAGTTATTATCGGACTCACTGGTGGAATTGCAAGCGGTAAAAGCACAGTTTCCACCATGTTTAAAGAAAGAGCAATTACAGTAATAGATGCAGATGTTGAAGCGAAACGAGCAGTTGAAAAAGGTGCGGCTGCTTATGATGAAATTGTCTCTCATTTTGGCCAAGAGATTCTTCTAGAAAATGGGGAGATTAACCGTCAAAGATTGGGTTCCATTGTTTTTTATAGTGAAGAAGAAAGAATGAAGCTCAACAGTATTGTCCACCCGGCTGTTAGGAAGAGAATGAACGAGCAAAAGGACGAGGCAGTTGCTAATGGTGAAAAAATGGTCGTTCTAGATATCCCGCTCTTATTTGAAAGTAAACTCACATATATGGTGGATTACACCGTTTTAGTGTATGTTAATAAAGAAAATCAGCTTCAGCGGTTGATGGAGAGAAATGGTTTTGATGCAGAAGAAGCGAATGCGCGTATTCGATCACAAATGCTATTGGAAGAAAAAGTACAGCTAGCGGATTTTTTAATTGATAATAATGGCGATCTCGCTAGTACAGAGAAGCAACTAGATGATTTACTGTTACAATTAAAAGATAAACAGTAAAACACAATTACTACTTAGACTTCTACGTTTCATTAGTAATATTTCAACCCTTTTCGTCCACAATAATAAGTGGATTATTTTTTTTCACTTAAGAAATAGGGCGTAAAGATGCATTTTTCACGTAATGTCACGCGTTTTATGCTCTCTTTACATCCACAATATTTCTGAATAGTGGAACTTTAAAATATCCGCAATTTGCTCATCACATTTTGTGGTTAATATGTTATACTATTAGCATGAAAATGGTTAAAAAAGTATAACATTTATACGGAAGGGGCCGTAAGATGAAGGCGAAAATAGCGATTAATGGGTTTGGGAGAATAGGACGAATGGTGTTTAGAAAGGCCATTCTTGATGATACATTGGAAGTAGTAGCAATAAATGCTAGTTATCCTCCAGAAACGTTAGCACATTTAATTAAATATGATTCTACTCATGGTGCATTCCAAGGTGAAGTGATTCCCGAAGATGATGCGCTTGTAGTGAACGGAAAAAGAGTTCAATTACTAAGCAATCGTAACCCTGAGGAACTTCCTTGGAAACAAATGGAGATTGATATCGTTGTTGAAGCTACAGGTAAGTTCAACTCAAAAGATAAAGCGATGCTTCATTTAAATGCAGGTGCCAAGAAAGTTGTTTTAACGGCTCCAGGGAAAAATGAAGATGTAACCATTGTGATGGGTGTGAATGATGAAGCGCTTAACATTGCTGAACATGATGTGATTTCTAATGCTTCTTGTACAACAAACTGCTTAGCGCCAGTTGCAAAAGTATTAGAAGATAAGTTCGGCATTGAAAACGGTTTAATGACGACTGTACATGCGTATACAAATGACCAAAAGAACCTTGATAATCCACATAAGGATCTTCGCCGTGCTAGAGCTTGCGCGCAGTCAATTATTCCTACTTCAACAGGAGCAGCGAAAGCATTGTCTCTTGTGTTACCACAATTAAAAGGCAAGTTACATGGGATGGCTCTTCGTGTGCCGACGCCAGATGTATCACTTGTTGATTTAGTTGTTGATTTAAAGAGGGATGTAACAATTGATGAGGTAAATGCTGCGTTTGAAGATGCGGCACAAAATGAATTAAAAGGTATATTAGATATAACAGAAGAACCACTTGTTTCAATCGATTTCACAACAAATCCACACTCTGCTATTATTGATGGGCTTTCCACAATGATGATTGGTGAGAATAAAGTAAAAGTTTTAGCTTGGTATGATAACGAGTGGGGTTATTCTTGTCGTGTAGTTGACTTGGTGAAATATGTAGCTGAAGAACTAAATAAATCTGCAGTGAACGCATAATTTTATGTAGGCAATCCTTTAATGGGATTGCCTTTTTTGCATTTTTACTATGTAGGTAAAATGAAATGTTAAACTGATTACTACATAGATGATCACAGGTTGGGGCAATCTTTTAAATAAAAAAAGCTTTTTGTTTGTCTTTTCGTTGCGTATTTCTGAATGATGTCTCTGGAAAATTTGAATAAATTGTGACATTTCCCTTGGTTAATGGAGGGGATGAACACTGATGATAACAATGTTTAGTCCCCTTTCTTTATGTGAAAATGTAATTATTATTGAAATTCACTTAAATAAATTTTCTAGGATTTATTGCAAAAGAACATTAAACAAAGTATACTAAAAATCGTGAACTTCTCAACGAGTAAGGCGCTAAATGGCTACTTAAAGGGTTAGGACCTCTTTGGACTAACTTTCCCCCGTGGTAGTTATATGCTTTGCCCAGTAGAAATTCATGTCAATTAGTAAAGGGGGAAATTTGAATATGGAAACAATGGGTCGTCACGTCATCTCAGAGCTTTGGGGATGCGATTTTGAAAAATTGAATGATATGTCATTTATTGAGCAAACATTTGTAGCAGCTGCACTAAAATCAGGGGCAGAAGTGCGAGAGGTGGCATTCCATAAATTTGCACCACAAGGTGTAAGTGGGGTTGTCATTATTTCAGAGTCGCATTTAACTATACACAGTTTTCCGGAGCATGGCTATGCAAGCATCGATGTTTATACTTGCGGTGATCTTAATCCTCACATCGCGGCTGACTATATAGCAGAAGCTTTAGGTGCTGATACACGTGAGAATATAGAAATTCCTCGTGGAATGGGTCCTGTTCAAGTTAAGAACGCAACAAAAGCCAATGTGTTATAATAAAGAAGAAGTCTTCAAGAGTGCAAGCGAATAATTGCACTCTTTTTATTATGAAAAAAACATATCTACTTGTACTAACAACTCCTTTTTTATATGATAGTAAGTAAAGATACATTTTAGGAACGTAAAGATGAGACGGAGTTGATTGTATGAAATGCCCTTCATGCCAACATAATAATACTCGTGTGCTAGACTCTCGTCCTGTTGATGAAGGTAAATCGATACGAAGACGAAGAGAGTGTGAAAAATGTGGTTATCGGTTTACAACTTTTGAAAAGGTAGAGGAAATTCCTTTGATTGTTGTGAAAAAAGAAGGAACAAGAGAAGAGTTTAGCAGAGAGAAAATATTGCGTGGACTAATAAAAGCTTGTGAAAAACGACCGGTTGCATTAAAAGAACTAGAGGATATCACTTTTCAAGTTGAAAAGGAATTAAGAAGCAACGGAGTATCAGAAGTGAAAAGTGATGATGTTGGCGAAATGGTTATGGACAGGCTAGTGAAAGTTGACGATGTCGCCTATGTTCGCTTTGCTTCTGTTTATCGTCAATTCAAAGATATTAATGTATTTATAGAAGAGCTAAAAGAGTTAATGAAGAAGGAACAAGCGTAAAGGTGAGCAAATAGGCTAAAGTGAATTTAGCTTCTTTGCTCATTTTTTTCAAGATATGAAAGAAAGAAGGTATTTTTCATGGCCCAGCATTGGACTGAAGTCATCCCTAGTGATCATTATACAGTGGCTTTAAATGGGCTGTTACATGACTATGATCGAAAAATCTTAGTATTTCTTTATCAGCCACTTATTGGGACAATTGCGTACAGTTTATATATGACCTTATGGATGGAAGTGGAGGAAAACCGTATTTGGTCTTCATCTTCGCGTAACCATCATGGTCTGATGAGTATGATGGACTTAAGTTTAAAAGAAATTTATGAAGCAAGAAAAAAACTTGAAGGAATTGGCTTGCTAAAAGTTTATGTGAAAGAAGGGGAAAATCGTGAATTTATTTATCAATTACAGCCACCCCTCTCTCCAAGTACATTTTTCTTAGATGGTATGCTCAATATCTTTCTTTATAAAAAAATCGGTAAAACTCAATATACGAGACTAAAGCGTTTTTTTAGTGATGAGGAGTATTCAAACCTCCATCTTGATTATAAGGATGTAACAACAGCCTTTCATGAGGTTTATACATCTGGTCACCAGCTTGCTAAAGAGTATAATGATGACTTATCTGTTTCTCCTAAAGGTGAATGGGTAGATAGAATGGAAGCGGATAAAATTCAAATTCCATGGCAAACATTTAATTTCTCGTTATTGGAAGCTGGCCTTAGTGAATCACTTGTTCCCCGAAAAGCACTTACGCAAACAGTAAAGGATGCCATTAGTAATTTGGCGTTTTTATATGATATTGATGTTATGGAAATGAAGAATATTCTTATAAGCGCGATGAACGAAGATGATGAAGTTGAGATGGATGAATTGCGGAAATCGGCAAGGGATTGGTATCAAATAAATCATCGTGACGAATTGCCATCATTAATTACGCAAACTCAGCCTGTTCATAGTCTCTCAATAACTGAAAAGCCAAAAAGTAAAGAAGAAGAGCTTATTCAATACTTTGATACAACTTCGCCTATTCAATTTTTGAAAGATTTATCTGGGGGGGCGGAACCTTCAAAAGCGGAATTGAAAATACTTGAAGATGTGATGTTTCACCAAAAGTTGCCTCCCGGTGTGATGAATGTTTTGATTGATTATGTGATGCGTAAAACAGATAAAAAGCTGACAAAGGCATATGTGGAAACAATCGCAAGTCATTGGGCGAGAAAGAGCATTCAAACTACGGCTAATGCCATGGCTTTGGCGAAGAAAGAACACCAACAATATTTGAAATGGGCAGAGAATAAAAAAGTAGGGAAACGTTCATCCAAATCTAATACGAAAAAAGCTGTCACGAGGACAGAGCTTTTACCTGATTGGTTTGACGAGGAAACAAGTAAAAATGAGACTGTCGTCCAACAGAAGCAGGATAAGAAAGATGATCATGTAGATCTTAATATGAAAGAATTTCAAGAACTAATGAAGAGAAGAAACGGGGGTGGACAATAGATGGAAAGAATCAATGATACGCTTAAAAAACTTGCTGGAAATCAAGATTTTAAAACGAGATATGAAAAGCAACGAGCAGAGACTTTAAATGATCCAGATGTCCGTGCCTTTTTGACGGCACATAAGGATGAACTGTCAGCAGATATGGTTGAAAGAAGCTTAATTAAATTGTATGAATATAGCAAGCTAAGTAAGGAATGTAATCGCTGTCCGAGCCTAGATAGTTGTATCAATTTTATGCAAGGCTACCACCCAGAGCTCGTCATTGAACGTGGACTGATTGATATTAAATATGATAAATGCCCACGAAAGCAAATCCATGATGAAAAAAGAAAAAATGAGAAGTTGATTCAAAGTTTATATGTCCCTAAAGACATACTAAATGCAACCTTTGATACGGTGTACAATGATGATGGAAAAAGAATGGAAGCAGTCAATAAAGCTCTTAGCTATTGTATGAATTTTAAAAAGGGTGATGGTCAGAAGGCGTTATATTTATACGGCCAATTTGGTGTCGGTAAATCATATTTATTAGGTGCGATTGCCAATGAACTTGCACTGAAGCAAGTTTCATCAATGATTGTCTATGTGCCTGAATTATTTAGGGAATTGAAAAGCTCAATTAGTGATTCGACTTTAAATGATAAACTTGAAGCTATTCGATCAGCTTCTGTACTTATGTTTGATGATATGGGTGCAGAAACGATGTCAAGTTGGACAAGAGATGAAATTTTGTCGCCGATTCTACAATATCGTATGCTTGAAAAGTTACCGACCTTTTTCACCTCAAACTTTGATTATAAAGGACTTGAACATCATCTTACCTATAGTCAACGAGGGGAAGAGGAGCGGATGAAGGCAAGAAGAGTAATGGAGAGAATTAAGTATTTAACCGATCCTGTGCTTGTCGAAGGACCGAATCGAAGGGTTTAGGCAAGATAATTTTCAATAGTTTTTCTTCATGACTTCTATTTTGGCCAAGTCTCCCATATATATGAATCAGATAGATGTTAAGGGGGGATTTGGTTGATAGAGATCATTTTCCGGAATAAGCATGAAGCCGAGGAGCTGTTTCAGCACGCAATCCGGATTCAGAACTATACGGAAGGCGAAACGACAATTCTTCATAATGAAGGTCAATATATAGTAAGAATGTATCCTGAACAATGCAGTGGACGATCTATTGAAGAAGTAAAACGAACATTTTCTGCTTTTTTAATGGAGAGTAAATGCGATAGTTGGTTTAGAAAGATAATGGCCGAAAAGTTTTATTATCAAGATTCAGAAGAACAACAACAAATTCTTGAAATCATTCATTCCATATTGGAAGGGCAAAGAGAAGATTTATCTACTTTTTTACATAGAGTGGATATACACGAGCAATTACGATCGGCTATAGATCGCCTAGTGCATGATGATATCTCTTTTTCCTATGATGCTTTTATAAAGTTTCGTCTTAAACCGCTTTTAGACGATATGACAAAGTATGTTGAGTTGTCTATTGATGAATATAAAATGGAACAGGAATATCAAATGTTTATTCAAACCTTAAGAGACTTTATTAAGGATAGAGAAAGTAAGTTACCCACGATTCATTTATATTTAGGTGAAGAAGTTCGCTTTTTTAATCAGCATTTCGAAGAGCTTTCTCGAATGGACCTAACGGCGATGATAGATAGAAGATTATTAATTAATCACCCTGTCTATGTAGATTCAGTTACAATCGCACCATTACTCTCAATCGCTCCTCAGGAAATATGTTTATATAGTGAAAGTGAGGAACAACCTTTAGTTCGTACAATTAAAAATATTTTTGAAGAGAGATTGGAAATCCTTCATATAAGTGAATTTAATATGCGTAAACAGCATGCATGTAAAAATATAAGTGAACCCTCTTGATTTTCCGTAAATTAAAAACTATAATACTTACATATTGAAATTATCAATGAACAGTAATGATAAGGATATGGGTATTCTTTTACGGTTTATAGAGAGGGAAGACAAGGCTGCAATCTTCCTAACACGAATGGAATGCTTACCACCTTTGAACTCCAATACATAAAGATGTCTAAGGCGTCGATTAAGTATTGGCGGCAACAAGACCGTTAACTTGCTACGAGTCACTTTTTTAAAGTGAGAAGTAGGGTGGAACCACGTGTATATGATACTCGTCCCTTTTATTAGGGGCGAGTTTTTTATTTTTCAAAAACAAGGAGGAAGTTATGATGTCAGAAATGATTAAAGTTTCGTTTCCAGATGGAGCAGTAAAGGAGTTCTCCAAAGGAACAACAACGGAAGAAATCGCATCATCAATCAGCCCTGGCTTAAAAAAGAAAGCCATAGCAGGTAAAGTGAATAATGAATTATTCGACCTTCGTCGTCCAATTGAAGAGGATGCGGCTGTGGAGATCATTACCCAAGGCAGTGATGAGGCGCTTGAAATTATGCGTCACAGTTCCGCTCATTTAATGGCGCAAGCGATTAAACGTTTATATAAAAACGTTAAATTAGGTGTAGGTCCTGTTATTGAGAGTGGCTTCTACTACGATATCGATATGGAGGAGTCATTAACACCTGAAGATCTACCGAAAATCGAGAAAGAAATGAAGAAAATCATCAATGAAAATATTGAGATTGTTCGTAAAGAAGTGAGTAGAGACGAAGCTTTAAAAATCTATGAGGAGATTGGCGACGAATATAAGGTTGAACTGATTGGCGCCATTCCAGAAGGTGAAACAGTTACCCTTTATGAACAAGGCGAATTCTTTGATCTTTGTCGAGGGGTTCATGTTCCTTCTACAGGGAAAATTAAAGAATTTAAGCTTTTAAGTATTGCTGGCGCATATTGGCGTGGAGATAGCGACAATAAGATGCTACAACGGATATATGGTACTGCATTCTTTACAAAAGATGACTTAAACGAACACTTGCGTTTGCTTGAAGAAGCAAAAGAGCGTGATCACCGTAAAATTGGTAAGGAATTAAGCCTCTTTACGAACTCCCAAAAGGTTGGACAAGGGTTACCGCTATGGTTACCAAAAGGCGCAACAATTCGCCGTAATATTGAACGTTATATCGTGGATAAAGAAGTGCGTTTAGGCTATGACCATGTATATACACCAATTATGGCAAATGTGGAACTTTACAAAACTTCAGGACACTGGGATCACTATCAAGAAGATATGTTCCCTGTAATGAAAATGGATAATGAGGAGCTTGTTCTTCGTCCAATGAACTGTCCTCATCATATGATGATTTATAAACAAGGAATCCATAGCTATAGAGAATTACCAATCCGTATCGCTGAATTAGGTACAATGCATCGCTATGAGATGTCTGGAGCATTATCAGGATTGCAACGTGTACGTGGTATGACATTAAATGATGCCCATCTATTCGTTCGTCCAGACCAAATTAAAGAAGAATTTATACGCGTTGTTAATTTAATTCTCGAAGTATACAAAGACTTTGACATTAATGATTATTCGTTCCGCCTATCTTATCGCGATCCTGAGGATACTGAAAAGTATTTTGATGATAATCAAATGTGGGAAAAGGCACAATCGATGTTAAAAGAAGCAATGGATGAGATTGGCTTGCCATACTATGAAGCCGAAGGGGAGGCCGCATTCTACGGTCCTAAGCTTGATGTACAAGTAAAAACAGCTCTAGGTAAAGAAGAAACGTTATCAACTGTTCAGTTAGACTTCTTGCTTCCTGAACGTTTTGACTTATCTTATGTTGGGGAAGATGGCAAGCCGCATCGCCCTGTTGTTATTCACCGTGGTGTTGTTTCAACGATGGAACGTTTTGTTGCTTTCCTTATCGAAGAATACAAAGGTGCATTCCCAACATGGCTAGCTCCTGTTCAAGTCCAGGTTATTCCAGTTTCAAATGATATCCATTTTGATTATGCGAAAAAAGTAAAAGAAGATTTACAGCTTGCAGGAATTCGCGTTGAAATCGATGATCGTAATGAAAAAATGGGTTATAAAATTCGTGAAGCACAAATGCAGAAAATCCCATATATGCTCGTTGTCGGCGATAATGAAGTAAGTGAACAGGCGGTTAATGTACGTAAATATGGGGAACAAAAATCAGAAACCATCTCCTTTAATGAATTTAAACAATTGATTGAGAAGGAAGTTCAAAGAGGATAAAAATATTACAAACAACGTGTATGATCGTATCCCAGAGTCTTTATCCATGCTTAACTCAAAACGTCACTTTATGCATGTTGTTAAGCTGGATAAAGGTGGGTACAAAAAAATTTCAAAAGTTGTTGCCAAACACCGCAACTTTTGATATCATTTTCTATGTTGTGAAAAAACAATACCATTTGACAAATATTATGCTTTGTGATATATTTTCTAAGGTAATTTGAATACAGTTTGAGTAAAGAAGAAGCGCCCGCTTCTCACCTGATTGACGCTTTTAGGCAGTTAGCAGGTTTACGTGAATTTTAACATTGTACGTAATGTGTGGGTGTCTTCACCCGCACTTTTTTATTTGCCTCAATTGTATCACTCGGTGCAGCTGGAAGCTTCTTTTAGAAAAGTGACCCAAACATTGTGTTCATATAAAACCATGGAGGTGTCTAACTATTAGCAAAGATATGTTGTTAAACGAGGGTATCCGTGCCCGTGAAGTTCGTCTTATTGACCAGAATGGCGAGCAACTAGGAATCAAATCTAAAAATGAAGCGCTAGAAATAGCAGCACGTGTAAATCTTGATCTTGTTCTTGTAGCACCGAATGCAAAGCCTCCTGTAGGCCGTATCATGGACTACGGTAAGTTTAAGTTCGAGCAACAGAAGAAAGACAAAGAAGCACGTAAAAATCAAAAAATTATCAGTGTTAAAGAAGTTCGCCTTAGTCCAACGATAGAGGAACATGACTTTAATACAAAGCTTCGTAACGCAATCAAATTCCTTGAAAAAGGCGATAAAGTAAAAGCTTCCATTCGTTTTAAAGGTCGTGCGATTACGCATAAGGAAATTGGACAGCGTGTTCTTGTTCGATTTGCAGAGGCTTGCTCTGAAGTCGCAACAGTTGAATCTCATCCGAAAATGGATGGCCGAAGCATGTTTATGATACTTGCACCTAAAAACGAAAAGTAAGAGGAGGAATTCCACATGCCAAAAATGAAAACTCACCGTGGTTCTGCTAAGCGTTTTAAAAGAACAGGATCTGGAAAATTAAAACGTTCTCACGCTTACAGAAGCCATATGTTCGCGAATAAATCTCAAAAACAAAAACGTAAGCTTCGTAAAGGTACTCTTGTATCTACTGGTGATTTCAAGCGTATCCGCAATATGTTAGTAGGTCTTAAGTAAACTCGCAAAATAGGAGGGAAATATTATGCCACGTGTAAAAGGCGGTACAGTTACTCGCAAACGTCGTAAAAAGGTATTAAAATTAGCTAAAGGTTATTACGGTTCTAAACATACATTATATAAAGTTGCTAACCAACAAGTAATGAAATCTTACAACTATGCTTATCGTGATCGTCGTCAGAAAAAACGCGACTTCCGTAAGTTATGGGTTACTCGTATTAACGCAGCTGCTCGTATGAACGGTCTTTCTTATAGCCGTTTAATGCACGGATTAAAACTAGCTGGTATCGAAGTAAACCGCAAAATGCTTGCAGAATTAGCTGTTTCTGATGCAAATGCATTCGCAGAATTAGCAAATGTTGCAAAACAAAACCTTTCTAAATAAGAAAGTTTAAGAGTCGCTCTTTCGGGGGTGGCTTTTTTTGTTATGATTTTAGTCTATTGAAGTGGAAGAAAACGAAATATACTCCTGCAAAGTTCAAGTATATGTTAGTGAGCATCTCAAGCGTATTAAACTAAAGACCTTTGGCACGAGTACGAACTTATAAATTCGATTAATTTACTTTATCAGCTATAATTTCGATAACGAAATGAGAATAGGGGTGTAATGAATGATTTTTGCTATCATAATCGTCTTTTTTATAATGAATGGCATTGCGGCAATTATGATGAAAATAGATAAAAGAAAAGCGCAAAAGGGAGAATACCGCATTAGTGAGCAAAATCTGTGGCTGGTTGCTCTTTTGTTTGGAGCTATAGGAATGACTTGGGGAATGAGGAGTTATAGACATAAGACAAAGCATTTTTCTTTTAAATTTGGTCTTCCTATCTTATCTGTGTTACAGTTGATATTCCTCGTTTACCTCATCATGGAGTGGGCATAATTTTAGTGCCCTTGCCATATGATGTACTAACATCCAAGAATCTTATAGTTCATGGAAGGTGGGCGTTTATCAGGTGAATGAACATCTTGCTCTTGCAAAGGGGATTATTGAGACAGCAGGTATTCTCGCTCCATTCGCATTTATTTTATTTCATATTTTGCGGCAGTTCCTTTTTATCCCTGTGCCACTTGTTTGTATTGCTGGTGGTGTATTGTTTGGCAGTTTATTTGGTAGTATTTTATCTCTAGTAGGGTTAATGTTATCTTGTTTATTTTTTTATGTATTAATTTATCAACTTCCTACCTTTCATGAAAAACTGTCTCATTTAAAAAAGAAATGGTTTGGAGAATATCGTAATTTAACCATTGGTCAAATTTCCATTCTTCGTTTGATTCCATTTATTCATTTTCATTTACTTAACTTTTGCTTGCTAGAAAAAAACCCGAAATTTCGTGATTTCTGCAAAGGTGCTTTGTTAACAAATATACCATTAGCAATCTTTTATACTGTTTTTGGTGAATTTATCAGTAGATTTACACCAACAATGATTGTTATGATTCTACTGTCTTTGTCCATTCTTCTCTATCTCATTAGAGAGAAAGTGACTGTGATAAAATGGCAAGAATTTTTTAAAACAACAAAGGTGAAAAAAGTTTCATAAATGAAAGGTTAGGGTCGTGTATCCTGGCTTTTTTTTGTTTATTGACTTTGAGAGGGGAATTATTTGATTGCAGAAAAAGAGGAAAATACTGATGTAATAAAAATCTAGCAAATGCTACTTAGAGATATAAATATAGCCCCAACAAACTTTGTAAAAGTTTGTTGGGGCTTAAAGTTTGGGCTCATCTTTCACTGGTTACGCTTTTTATCCATTAGCTCTTTCACAGGGCTCTTCCAGTCGATTTTTGCATTCATATAATGGTTTTTTAATTTGCTTTCGATAAACATAAAGTCCTCGCCAACAAGTCCTTGTAACTCTGATGGCTGATGAGGCCAAATGAAAATTGAAACCACATCAAAGGAGTTATCTGTTGTACCTAGATATTTTTCACCTTCAAACATAACCCCTTTATAAGTAATGAAGAAATTTTTCTGAGCGTTATTTGCGTCGTCATAAAAAAAATATTTTTTTTGTTTATGAGCTTTTTCTAATTTACGCATCGGATTTGTAACATACTTAACAGCACTATATATGAGCAAAATAATCAAAATGATTAGTAATAGGCGAATGATCAATAACATTAAGAATACCCCTTTGTACATTTTTTAAGTGTTTACGAATAAAAACGAAAAAGGTTTCAACTTTGTTTAAATTTGTTATAATTTTTTTGTTATGTAAAAAATAATTGGCTCTTTAATCGAAAAAACTGAGGGACATTTACGGTTTATATACCCATTAGTAAGTAATTTTATGCAACATGATAATAACATCATTCTATAATAAGATGAGGGATAAACAATGACGAATATATTAAACATTAAATTGATTCGCAATGATGCTAAAATGCCTTACCGTGCAAATGAGGGGGACGCTGGGCTAGATTTATTTTCAGTTGAAGATGTAATCATACCATCAGGACAGTCAGCTTTAATTAGCACAGGTATTCAGATGGAGTTACCAAAAGGAACGGAAGCACAAGTAAGGCCAAGAAGTGGTTTAGCTCTTAAACATAGTGTAACGGTTTTAAATAGTCCAGGGACGATTGATGAGGGCTATAGAGGCGAAGTGAAGATTATCTTGATTAATCATGGAAAAGAAGAATTCCGTGTAGAAAAACATATGAGAATTGCCCAAATGGTAATCGCACCAGTTTTTCAAGTTGAGCTTGCCCAAGTAAGTGATTTAACACAATCAGAAAGAAACAGTGGAGGGTTTGGTTCATCCGGAAAATAAGTGAGCGTCTAAACCTCAAAGTACCTTTAAGTCTTCCCGCTTGTTAACACATATGTATAAGTTCTATAGAAATGAAGTACAGTAAGAAGTAGTTTAAGTTTTTACAAAAGAAGGACTAACCATGTATAATGGGCTTAAATAATATTAAGGGAGTCGAAATATGTCTAAGCTTGATGAAACATTAACGATGCTAAAAGAACTAACTGATGCAAGAGGGGTTCCAGGTAACGAACGAGAAGTGCGTGAAGTGATGAAAAAATACATAGAACCCTTAGCTGATGAATTATCAACTGACGGACTTGGTAGTTTAATCGCTAAAAAAATTGGTCAAGCAGATGGGCCAAAGATTATGGTTGCTGGTCATTTAGATGAAGTAGGTTTTATGGTGACAAGTATTGATAATAAAGGGTTTTTGCGGTTTCAAACAGTTGGAGGCTGGTGGTCTCAAGTGATGTTAGCCCAACGTGTGACGATTGTAACATCTAAAGGAGATGTGACTGGGGTAATTGGTTCGAAGCCACCACATATTTTGCCAGCAGAAGCGCGTAAGAAAACAATTGAAATCAAGGATATGTTCATTGATATCGGTGCTTCTAGCCGTGAAGAGGCATTAGGTTGGGGCGTAAAACCAGGGGATATGGTTGTTCCATATTTTGAATTCACTGTGATGAACAATGAGAAAATGTTACTTGCGAAAGCTTGGGACAACAGAATCGGTTTGGCGATTGCAATTAAAGTGCTAGAAGGTTTGAAAAATGAGAACCATCCAAATACAGTATATGCGGTTGGAACGGTACAAGAAGAAGTTGGCTTGCGTGGGGCAAAAACAGCTGCACAAATGATTAAGCCTGATATCGGTATCGCTGTTGATGTTGGGATACCAGGAGATACACCAGGTGTAACAGAAAAGGATGCGTTAAGTAAATTAGGTGATGGTCCTCAAATTATTCTCTATGACGCTTCTATGGTGTCACATAAAGGTTTAAGAGATTTTGTAACAAATACAGCAGATGAGCTCAATATTCCATATCAGTTTGATTCTGTACCAGGTGGTGGAACGGATGCAGGTTCCATACATTTAACATATAAAGGTGTGCCAGCGCTTTCAATTACAATTGCAACAAGATATATTCATTCACATGCGGGTATTCTTCATCGTGATGATTTTGAAAACGCAGTAAAACTGATTACAGCTGTTATTAAAAGACTAGATAACGATACAGTTGCAAAAATAACTTTTGAATAGAAAAAAACAGCCTGATGAAAGGCTGTTTTTTTTCTTATTGTAAGCCGTTTTCTAACGTCTCTAGCATTTCTTTCTTTTCAGTTTCAGATGAATTTTGCCAAATGACTTCAAATAATACGCCAAGGCCAGGGAGCATTTTCTCTTCGCCTGTTTGTATAGCATCAACAATAGTATCTTTTAATTCATCTTGTGAATTACCTGAAACATTGTGTAAGATGGCATTACGTAAATTTAAGTTCATAAAAGTAAACACATCCTTCGTTAGAATTCGTTACGATTATAGGGTTTCTCATTTAAGATTTATTATGTATGTGTTTTTCGGTATAATGAAATATTAATGGCACGTGTTTTATTGAAGGAGCGAAAAAATGAAGTACATACAATCAGCAAAAAATCCACAGGTGAAGCAGTGGAAAAAGCTTCTCAAAAGGAAAGAAAGAGATATAACAGGTACTTTTCTTGTTGAAGGATTTCATCTTGTTGAAGAAGCATTAAAAGAAAATCGTGTAAAAGAGTTAATGATTAGTGAGGAAAAGGATATACCAAAAAGCTGGAATGTAGGAAACTGTTCCGTTTATATCCTACCGCCACATGTGATTGGAGACTTAACTGATACACAAACACCGCAAGGAATTGTGGCCGTATGTTATCAAGAAGAAGAGAGGTCTTTCGATTCGCTTGGTTTGAAGAAATTATTACTATTAGATGAAGTGCAAGATCCCGGAAACTTAGGAACAATGATTCGTACAGCTGATGCGGCTGGCATGGATGCGGTTATCATCGGTCACGGCACAGTGGACCCTTATAATCCAAAGGTTTTACGTTCTGCTCAAGGTAGTCACTTCCATCTACCAATTATCCATGGCAAGTTGGATGTATGGATGAAGGAGTTAAAGGAAAATAATATTCCTGTATACGGTACAGCATTAGAAGGAGGCAAAGAATATCAAAGCTTTGCTCCACTGGATGAATTTGCATTGCTCGTTGGTAATGAAGGGAACGGTGTAAATAAAGAGTTACTTACACAAACTACAGCCAATCTGTATATTCCTTTATACGGTAAGAGTGAGTCCTTAAATGTAGCTGTAGCAGCAGGTATATTGCTATATTATTTGAGAAACGAATAATGAGTAAAAAAATCGTGAGAACAATTTGAATGTCGACTCATAATGTAATATAATAAATAGCAAAATGAAATAATTAAAAGCTATGATAGAGACAAAGTAAAGTATGTTTTGTTCATAATAGGGAGAAAATGCCTGAGACTGAAAGCATTTTTATGAGCGACTTACTCGAAATTTCAGCTCTTGAGCAGACATCGGGACCATCGAATATTTTCGATGTAAAGATGCACCGGCTTTTTGCCGTTATCGAAATGAAGCGAATATAGCATGTTTTTTATTGTTGTATTAAAAAGGGTGGTACCGCGATTCCAAACCTCGTCCCTTTCATGGGATAAGGTTTTTTATTTTGTCAAAAAAGTATTAAAAGGAGGAGTTTCAAGATGCAAGAGCGTTTAAAAGAATTGCAAGCAGAAGCGTTAGAGAAGGTTTCTGCGGCAATGGATTTAAAAGAATTAAATGATATCCGCGTTGCTTATTTAGGTAAGAAAGGCCCGATCACAGAAGTACTAAAAGGAATGGGGAAACTTTCTGCAGAAGAACGTCCGAAAATGGGTGCATTAGCAAATGAAGTGCGTGATCAAATTACGCAAGGAATAACGGCAAAACAAGTGCAGTTAGAAGAAGCGCAAATTCAAGCTAAGCTTGCTGCAGAAACGATTGATGTGACATTACCAGGTCGTCCTGTACATACCGGTAATCATCATTCATTAACAAGGGTTGTTGAAGAAATTGAGGACTTATTCATTGGAATGGGCTATACCGTAGCGGAAGGACCAGAAGTGGAGAAGGATTATTATAATTTTGAAGCATTGAACTTACCAAAAGGTCACCCTGCACGTGATATGCAAGATTCATTCTATATTACAGAGGATATTTTATTACGCACACATACTTCGCCTGTGCAAGCTAGAACGATGGAAAAGCATGAGGGGAAAGGTCCAGTGAAAATCATTTGTCCAGGAAAAGTATTCCGTCGTGATAATGATGATGCGACTCACTCTCATCAATTTATGCAAATTGAAGGACTTGTGATAGATGAAAATATTCGAATGACAGACTTAAAGGGTACGCTAGAAGTATTTGCGAAAAAAATGTTTGGTGAAGAGAGAGAAATTCGCCTTCGTCCAAGTTTCTTCCCATTTACTGAGCCATCTGTAGAAATGGATATTTCTTGTATGATTTGCTCTGGAAAAGGCTGTAATGTATGTAAAAAAACCGGTTGGATTGAGATCTTAGGTGCAGGAATGGTACACCCAAATGTCCTTGAAATGGCAGGATTTGATTCTAAAAAATATACAGGTTTTGCCTTTGGCATGGGAGCTGAGCGTATTGCCATGTTAAAATACGGTGTCGATGATATTCGTCATTTCTATACAAATGATAGTAGATTCTTAAAGCAATTCTCAATTCATGAATAAAGGGGGAGGACAACGATATGTACGTTTCATATAAATGGTTACAAGAATATGTTGACTTATCTGGGATTACACCAGAAGAATTAGCAGAGAAGATCACAAAGAGCGGAATCGAAGTTGAAGGTGTAGAGACACTTGATGAAGGAATTAAGGGTGTCGTCGTCGGCTATGTATCTGAAAAACAGAAACATCCAAGTGCTGATAAATTAAATATTTGTCAAGTAGACCTTGGCGATGGCGAACTTGTGCAAATCATTTGTGGGGCTCCTAATGTTGATAAAGGACAAAAGGTAGCAGTTGCAACTGTAGGTGCAGTATTACCGGGGAATTTTAAAATTAAAAAAGCAAAATTACGTGGTGAAGCTTCGAATGGTATGATTTGTTCTCTTCAAGAACTAGGCTTTGAAAGTAAGCTAGTCGCTAAAGATTATAGTGAAGGTATCTATGTGTTTCCAGCAGATACAGAGCTTGGAACCAATGCATTAGAGCAATTGCACAGAGATGATCAAGTATTAGAACTAGGGTTAACACCGAACCGTGCAGATTGCCAAAGTATGCTTGGTGTTGCCTATGAAGTCGCTGCTATTTTAGAAAAAGATGTGAAGTTACCGCAGACAAAGGTAGAGACTGTTTCTGAGAGGGCCGCTGATTACATCACTGTAAATGTAGAAGCAGCAGATGATAACCCATTATATGTCGCTAAAGTAATTAAAAATGTAAAAATCGCTCCGTCACCACTATGGTTACAAGTTCGTTTAACAGCAGCTGGTATTCGTCCACATAATAATGTTGTTGATATTACGAACTATATTTTGCTTGAATACGGTCAGCCTTTACACGCGTTTGATTATGATCGCCTAGGTTCGAAAGAGATTCTTGTTCGCCGTGCCAACCAAGGTGAAAAAATCACTACGCTTGATGATGCTGAGAGAGAATTAACAACAGATCACCTAGTTATCACAAATGGGGAAGTACCAGTTGCTTTAGCTGGTGTAATGGGTGGAGCGAATTCAGAAGTTGGTAATGAAACAACGACCGTACTACTTGAATCAGCTTATTTCACTGGAGGTGCGATTAGAAAGTCCTCGAAAGATCACGGATTAAGGAGTGAAGCGAGTGCGCGTTATGAAAAAGGTGTTGATCCACAGCGTGTTCGTCCAGCAGCAGAAAGAGCAGCGCAATTACTCACGCAATACGCAGGCGGAGAAGTATTAGAGGGATCAGTAGAGGTTGACACGTTAAAAGTAGAACCTGCTGTTATCACCATTACCATTGATAAAATCAATCGTGTCCTTGGAACATCGTTACTAGTGAGTGAAGCAAAAGATATTTTAGAAAGACTGCAATTCACGACAGTGGTTGAAGAGAATGAAATTACAGTAACAGTGCCAACAAGACGTGGTGATATTACAATAGAAGAGGATCTTGTAGAAGAAGTGGGTCGCCTATACGGATACGATAATCTTGCTTCAACATTGCCCGGTGGAACGGCTTCAGCAGGTAGTTTAACGCCTTATCAAAAGAAACGACGTATCGTTCGTCAATACTTGGAAGGGGCGGGATTATATCAAGCCATCACTTACTCATTAACGAGTGAAGATAAAGCGCAAAACTATTCCTTAGAAGCTAGAGACCCAATTAAGCTTGCGATGCCGATGAGTGAAGAGCGTAGTGTGTTACGGCTTAGCTTAACTCCGCATTTACTAGAAGTCCTTAAATATAATAGTGCAAGACAAATTGACGCTACTGCTATTTACGAAACAGGCTCTGTTTTCTTACGTACAGCTGAGAATGAGTTGCCTGAGGAAAAAGAACATTTAGCTGCGGCCATTACAGGTTTATGGGAGTTACATCAATGGCAAGGGGAGAAAAAGCCAGTTGATTTCTTTGTTCTGAAAGGAATTCTAGAAGGATTATTTAGTAAACTTGGTTTGTTAGAACAAATCACGTTTGCCAAATTTGAGAAAGACGGACTACATCCAGGTCGCTCAGCAGAAGTATTTCTAAATGAAACGAGTATAGGGTTTATTGGTCAAGTTCATCCGAATGTTGAAAAAGAATTAGACTTAAAAGAAACGTATGTTTTTGAATTATCATTAGAGAAATTATTACATGCTGAAATTAAACCTTTACGCTATGAAGCTATTCCTCGTTACCCATCTATTACGAGAGATATTGCTTTAGTGGTCGATCAAACAACGACAGCTCAAGCATTAAGTACTGTCATTCGTGAAGCAGGCGGCAAATTACTAAAAGACGTTCATGTATTTGATTTATATGAAGGAGATCGAATGGAAGAAGGTAAAAAATCAATTGCCTATTCACTGAAATATTTTGATCCAGAACGGACTCTTACAGATGAAGATGTTGTAAAAGCCCATGACAAAGTGTTAAAAGCATTAGAAGAAAAAACTGGTGCTGTCCTTCGTGGATAAATAATCATCAAAGTGATACTTACTGTTATTTTTCGGTAGTATCACTTTTTTTGTACAGTGTAGTTGAAAAGAAAAATTACTATTTAAGAGACTATAAATATAGGAAGAAATAAGAGTAAGATAGTGGTAAGATGAGGAATCACTGGTCCCAGAAGAAGCGCCCTGTATTAGAAGTAGAACACAAGCTGAGAGCTTGAGAGGCGCTAGTAAAAGTAGAAATCCGCTCTTCATAAAAGAGCGGAGCCCTATTGCTTTATGCTTTATACTTCTTTATATAAAGAGCTTTTGCTTTATCGGTGTTAGCAAAATGCAGTTTCACAAAGCGCGTTAGAGAATCTTCACCATGGATATGTATTAATTTCGCACCGCATTCGTCAACCTTAGGGCCGGCACCTTTTGTTAGTGGAAAGCCAGCCTTTTTACTTAATTCCTCGAAACGAAGGAGAAACGCATAGCGTGCAAGGATTGATGCAGCTGCGACAGCGATATGTACAGATTCACCTTTCGTACTGAAATATACATTTTCTCTTTGTATATTGGCTTGAGATTTTAAATAATTATAATATACTCCTTCTTGAGCAAATTGATCGATTAAGACGGCGTCTGGCTTCTCTGGAGACATTTTTTCAAGCACACTATTAATAGCTTGGTTATGAAGGAGAGCTTTTAGTTTTCCTTGAGACATTCCTTTTTGTTGCATGTTGTTATATTTTTCATTATGTAGTGTAAGTAAACTAAAGGGAATGACATCTTTAATTTGTTTAGCGATTTGGATAATTCTCTGATCATTTAAATTCTTAGAGTCTTGCACGCCAAGCTCTTTTAATAGTGGGATGTTTGTTGCACTTACATAAGCTGCTACTACAGTCATTGGTCCAAAGTAATCTCCTGTCCCAACTTCATCTGAGCCCACAACTGATAGGGATGCAAAATGATCCGGTAATTTGGATCCTTTTGGCGAGCTGGCTTTCTTTTTCGGTGCGACTTCGCTATTAGAGCCCCCCCATTTATCAGCTTCTGATTGACAGCCTGCTCCTTGAAATAATACTTTACCTGATTTGTAGGCAGTAATTGTACAATTGTTTGTTTTGGCAGTGAAAATACTACCGGGAGGCTGTTTCGGTGATAGTAGAGCTTGGTAATGTGTTTTCATTAGTTGAAGTTCTGCTGTAGATTTTTTTAATACTATTTGACTCATAATTGATTCCTCCTATTTTGACAATTCCTCTGTCTTTTTGACAAGCTTTGACTTCCCTCAAAAAATGGTTCGTGTTATGATAATGTTTAGGATTCTTCAGAATGGGGGCTTGTATGTTGTCAAATACTGATAAAAACCGGACAAGGGTTGATATATATGGTATCCCGTATACAATTGTCGGCACGGAGAGCTCCAGCCACATCCGTTTAGTTGCATCCATGGTGGATGAAACAATGAGAGATATTAGTGCAAAGAATCCTTCGCTCGATATTAGTAAACTTGCTGTTTTAACAGCTGTGAACACAATGAACGATTATTTGAAACTTAAAGACGAAGTAGAACGTCTTAAAGAAGAATTAAATAGAGTAAAGGACTGACACGAATTATGCTTGATCTTGCCATTATTATCATGTTAATCTTCGGGTTTTTCATAGGTCTACGAAGAGGATTAATTCTTCAAGCTATCCATCTATTAGGCTTTATTGTCGCCTTCGTTGTGGCAAGACTATACTATGAGCCTTTAGCTCCTAAATTAACCTTATGGATTCCATATCCGAACTTCGGGAATTCACAGCTTGAAACGATTTTAGGTAACACAGACTTAGAGACAGCTTATTATCGCGCAATTGCATTTGCAATCATTTTCTTTGCAGTTAAGATTGTATTACAAATTATCGGCAGTATGCTAGATTTTCTCGCAAGTTTTCCGATATTAAAACAATTAAACAGTTGGGCTGGAAGTATTTTAGGATTTATAGAAGTTTATCTTATCATGTTTATCTTATTATACATAGCAGCATTATTACCAATAGATAGTGTGCAGTCAACTCTAGACGGCTCGTTTATGGCAAACTTTATTATTGAGCACACACCAGTGTTATCCCAGCAGATAAAAGAGTTATGGATTGATTATGTAGCTTCTTAACTTCTCTACCTTAGGAAGAGAAGTTTTCTTTATTTAAAGCCAATCTTTTTTTTTTGATAGGTCACCAATAAGAGGCGGACTGTCTGGAACGGTGGAAATATTGTATGATTTTATAGGTAGTAAGAAAACGGGAAAGACTAAGAAAATATGAATGTAAATGAGGCGATACACTTATGACAATTAATAAAAAGGATGTTGTTCATTTATTAGAAACGATTGCTATTTATATGGAGTTAAAGGGCGAGAACCCTTTTAAAACGGCTGCCTTTCGTAAAGCAGCAACGGCGTTAGAGACAAGTGATTTAACGTTGGATGAAATAGAGGATTATACGAAGTTACCTGGTATTGGTAAGGGTACTTCTGCAGTTATCACAGAGTTTGTAGAAGAAGGCACAACTAGTGCACTTGATGAATTAAAGAAGGAAGTACCAGCAGGTTTGATTCCACTTTTGCAATTGCCGGGTTTAGGTGGTAAAAAAATTGCTAAATTGTATAAAGAGCTTGGGGTTAAGAATGCTGAAGATTTAAGGACAGCTTGTAATGATCATCAAGTACAAGCTTTAGCCGGATTTGGAAAGAAAACAGAAGAAAAAATTCTCGAAGCATTAGCTAATGTGGGTACTAGACCGGAACGCTTGCCTCTTGCTTTTATGCTACCGATTGCTGAGAAAATTGAAGGATTTCTATCTTCATTTATAGATATCGACCGTTTTTCTCGAGCAGGTAGTATTAGAAGAATGAGAGAAACGATTAAAGATTTGGACTTTATTATTTCAACAACGGTTCCTGCTTCAGTGAAAGAACAGCTTTTACAAATAGGTGAGATTAAAGAAGTGATTGCGGCAGGAGAAACAAAAGTTTCTGTAGTGCTTGCAGAAAAATATGATGTCTCTGTTGATTTTAGAATTGTAACTCCTGAAGAGTTTGCTTCTACACTTCACCATTTTACCGGTTCTAAAGACCATAATGTTCGTATGCGTCAATTGGCGAAGGAACGGGGAGAAAAAATCAGTGAGTATGGTGTAGAAGATATAGAAAAAGGAACGATTAAAACGTTCCAAACAGAAGAAGATTTTTATGCTCATTTTAAATTACCTTTGTTTCCTCCTGAAATTCGTGAAGATGGTAAGGAAGTTGAGACATATACTGCAAACACGCCACTTATAAAAAACGAAGATATCAAGGGCGATCTTCATATGCATACAACATGGAGTGATGGTGCTAATTCCATTGAAGAGATGATTGCTGCCTGTCGCACAAAGGGTTATCGTTATATGGCTATTACGGATCATTCGCAATATTTAAAAGTAGCGAATGGATTAACAAAAGAACGGTTATTAAAACAAAAAGAAATCATTCACGAAATCAATGAAAAATATGATGATTTTCAAGTTTTGTCGGGGATAGAAATGGATATTTTACCGGATGGTTCCCTAGATTATGAAGATGATGTGTTGAAAGAGATGGATATTGTTATTGCTTCTATTCATTCAGCTTTTTCACAATCAGAAGAGCAAATCATGCACCGTTTAGAAAATGCGATGAGAAACCCACATGTTGATATTATTGCTCATCCGACAGGGCGGTTGATTGGGAGACGGGATGGTTATGCAGTCAACATTGAGAAATTAATTGCATTAGCAAAAGAAACCAATACGGTACTTGAATTAAATGCTAACCCGAATCGGTTAGACCTTGCAACAGAAGCATTAAAATTAGCACAAGAATCTAATGTGAAGATTGTCATTAATACGGATGCTCATAAAACAGAAACACTCGATCATATGGAAGTGGGTGTATCAGCAGCAAAAAAAGCATGGTTATTAAAAGATACGGTGCTTAATACATTTGAAGCCGATGATTTATTACAGTTTTTAAAGAATCGTAAGTAAAGAGAGCGGATAGATACGGAAAATGAAGGGGGATTACTTCATGCAAGATAGAATTTTGAAAATGCTCGAATTTCATAAAGTGAAAGAACAGCTTTTAACCTATGTGTCCTCAAGCCTTGGGAAGAAAAAAGCGGAAGATTTAGTACCGTCAACAGATTTTTCCGAAGTGATTAAGTTGCAAAACGAAACGGATGAAGCAGCTCAAGTGTTACGTATGAGAGGTAGTGTACCTTTAGGGGGGATTTTTGACATTACTCCTCACTTAAAACGAACAAAGATTGGTGCAATGTTGAGTCCCCATGAACTGATGCAAATAGCCAGTACGATTCATGTAAGTCGACAAATGAAGCGTTTCATTGAAGATTTTGCTGATGAAGAAGAAAATGAAATACCAATCTTGTTCAGCTATAGCGAAAAAATCATTGTTCTAGCTGAGCTAGAAACGGCGATTAGAAATAGCATTGACGAAAATGGAGATGTACTTGATAGTGCGAGTGAAAACTTACGCCAATTAAGGACACAATTAAGAACGAGAGAGAGTCGGGTACGAAATAAATTAGAATCAATGATTCGTTCGTCCAGCGCACAGAAAATGCTTTCTGATGCGATTATTACTATTCGTAATGATCGTTTCGTTATTCCTGTTAAACAAGAATATCGTGGTCATTATGGTGGTATTATTCATGATCAAAGTTCTTCTGGGCAGACATTATTTATAGAACCACAGTCTATTGTCCAACTAAATAATGAATTACAAAATATCAGGGTAAAAGAGCAGCAAGAAATTGAGAAGATCCTGATTCAGCTATCATTATTAACGAATGAGTATAATAATGAACTACAAACTATTGTTTATGTTTTAGGTGAAATGGATTTTATGTTCACAAAAGCAAGATATGGAAAGAGCATAAAGGCAAGTAAACCATCTGTAAACGACAAAGGTCATATTAGGCTTTTCAAAGCTCGTCATCCATTGATTCCAGCCAATGAAGTCGTAGCGAACGATATAACGATGGGAGAAGCCTATTCTTCCATCGTTATTACGGGACCGAATACAGGTGGTAAGACAGTCACATTAAAAACAGTTGGTCTTTCTACATTGATGGCACAGGCAGGACTACAAATTCCTGCTTTAGACGGGTCAGAAGTAGCGGTATTTGGCGCTGTTTATGCTGATATCGGTGATGAACAGTCAATTGAACAGAGTTTAAGTACTTTCTCGTCACATATGGTCAATATAGTTGATATTTTAGAAAAAGTGGACGGTAATAGTTTAGTCCTTTTTGATGAATTAGGTGCAGGAACAGACCCGCAAGAAGGGGCAGCTTTAGCCATTTCTATTTTAGATGAAGTGTATAACAGAGGAGCTAAAGTCATTGCAACAACCCATTATCCCGAGTTAAAAGCCTATGGTTACAATCGTGAGGGGGTTGTAAATGCCAGTGTTGAATTTAATGTAGAAACGTTGAGTCCTACTTATAAATTATTGATTGGCGTTCCTGGTCGCAGTAATGCTTTTGAAATTTCAGGACGACTTGGTTTAAATGAAAGTGTAATTACCAATGCCAAGGAATATATAAGTGCTGATAGTAACAAAGTAGAAAATATGATTGCCTCATTGGAAAGTAGTAAAAAGCAAGCGGAGGCAGAGCGTGAAGAAGCATATGCATTATTAAAAAACGCTGAGAAGCTTCATAAAGATTTGCAAAAACAAATGGTTTCCTACTATGAAGAAAAAGATGTGCTAGAACAAAAAGCAAAGGAAGAAGCCGCATCTATTGTAGAGAAAGCGAAAGAAGAAGCAGAAAGCATTATTAGCGAACTTAGACAAATGCGCATAGAAAAGCATGCAGAAGTTAAAGAGCATGAACTGATTGAAGCAAGAAAACGTCTATCTGACGCCGCACCTGAAATAGTGAAGAAGCAAAAGAAAAAAAGTGCAAATCAAACTCATCAATTCCAGCCTGGAGATGAAGTAAAGGTATTAAGTTTCGGTCAAAAAGGCCAGCTATTAGAAAAACTAGCTGAAAAGGAATGGAGTGTCCAAATCGGCATTTTAAAAATGAAGGTGGAAGAAAAAGATTTAGAGTTTATTAAAACAACTAAGCCGGTGGAAACAAAACCAATGGCAACTGTAAAAGGAAAAGATTATCATGTTAGTTTGGAGCTTGACCTCAGAGGCGAAAGATATGAAAACGCTCTTTTGAGAGTCGAGAAATATATTGATGATGCTCTTCTAGCAGGTTATCCGCGCGTGTCTATCATTCACGGAAAAGGCACGGGTGCTCTAAGGCAAGGTGTGCAAGAGTATTTACGAAATCACCGTTCGGTCAAATCTATTCGTTTTGGGGAAGCTGGTGAAGGTGGAACTGGTGTGACTGTGGTAGAATTTAAATAGCGATTATCTTACACATGGATGAAAAAACATGTAAGCACAAAAAGAATTCATTAAAAATTTTTGGGGAGAACATAAAATGAATCAGTTTTGGGAAAATGAATTTGTTCATACCGCTGCCTACTTTAGTGTGGTTATTCTATGTATGATTGTCTTTTTAGCAGTATTTGAGCTTGTAACGAAATATAAGAATTGGGAAGAGATTAAAAAAGGAAATGTTGCTGTGGCAATGGCTACAGGTGGTAAGATTTTTGGGATAGCAAATGTGTTTCGTCATTCGATTATGCATAATGATCATTTACTTGTCATGATTGGTTGGGGTGTGTTCGGTTTTATTTTATTGTTAGTCGCTTATTTTGTTTTTGAATTCATGAGTCCGAAAATAAAAGTAGATGATGAAATACAAAATAATAATATTGCTGTTGGACTGATATCTATGATATTATCTATCGGAATTTCTTATATTATTGGTGCGAGCATATCTTAGGGAGCGTAATTGAATGGAGAGATTAGCAAAAATATTACTTGTATTATGCGTATTATTTATCTTAGCGGGCGTCATCTTTATGATATAAAGGAATTGATTCATTAATTAGATTTAGACAATTATTCGTATGTGGAATACAACGAATGGTTGTCTAGTTTTTTTTAAGTCAAAGAGCGCCATACTTTATTTACTCATACAACTTTTCTCCTTCCCTCATGGTGGCTATGGTTTGTGCTATTTAGCATAAGATAAAGAGGCATCTTTAGGAAATAAGGCACAGATTTATATAATTTCATTTGTCTTGCTTACAAGTGTATATTATAATAAAAAGTGAACAATTTTAAATGTTCTAAAAATATAATATTTGGGGAGGGTCGTAAATGTCTGAAGAAAAACCGTGGCTGAAGCTGTACCCTAATGAAATCCCATCAACACTTGCCTATCCAGAACAGCCTGTTCAGGAGTTTTTAGTTGCTGCCGCAAATGAGTTCCCTGAAAAAAAAGCCATTCACTTTATGGGGAAAGAATTTACGTATCGTTATGTCTATGAATCCGCTCTAAAAGTTGCAGGCTACCTGCAAAGTATCGGAATAACGAAAGGCGATCGAGTCGCTATCATGTTACCTAATACCCCGCAGTCAGTCATAAGTTATTATGGTGTTCTATTCGCAGGAGGAGTGGTGGTCCAAACAAATCCACTTTATATGGAAAGAGAACTTGAATTCCAAATGAAGGATTCAGGAGCGATTGCGATTATCACAATGGATATACTTTTTCCAAGAGTGACTAAAATACTACCTCAAACAGAATTGAAACATGTAATTGTAACCGCTATCAAGGACTTTTTACCATTTCCAAAAAATATTGTGTATCCATTTATTCAGAAAAAGCAATATGGCTTATCAGTCAATGTCAGACATGAAGGCAATTATCACTTATTAACAGAAATATTAAAAGGTGAAGCAAGACCAGTTCAAACATATGATATAGAATTCAATGAAGATTTAGCACTATTACAATATACAGGTGGGACGACTGGATTTCCGAAAGGAGTTATGCTTACCCACAAAAATTTAGTATCCAATGCTGCAATGTGTAAAGCATGGTTATATCAAACGAAAAAGGGCGAAGAGGTTATTCTAGGGATATTGCCATTTTTCCATGTATATGGTATGACAACTGTTATGATCTTAACAATTATGGAAGCTAACAAAATGGTTTTACTACCAAAGTTTGATGTTGAAACAACCTTGAAGACCATTCAGAAGCAAAAGCCAACACTTTTCCCAGGTGCTCCGACCATTTATATTGGATTATTGAATCACCCTAAAATTAAAGAATTTGACCTTTCTTCCATCGATTCCTGTATCAGTGGATCAGCGGCACTACCTGTTGAGGTCCAACAAAAATTTGAAGAAATCACTGGCGGTAAATTAGTAGAAGGATATGGGCTAACAGAGTCTTCACCTGTGACACATGCTAATTTCCTTTGGGATGAACCGAGAGTAAAGGGAAGTATTGGGATTCCTTGGCCAGACACTGATGCAAAGATTATGTCTACTGAAAATGGCGAATTTTTACCTGTTGGTGAAATTGGAGAGATTTGTGTAAAAGGTCCACAAGTCATGAAAGGCTATTGGAACCGTCCAGATGATACGGAACAAACATTAAAAGACGGCTGGTTATTAACAGGGGATTTAGGGTATATGGATGAAAATGGCTATTTTTATGTGGTTGACCGCAAGAAAGATATGATTATCGCCGGTGGATTTAATATTTATCCAAGAGAGATAGAAGAAGTGTTATATGAGCATGAAGCAGTCCAGGAAGTAGTAGCAGCTGGCGTGCCCCACCCTTACCGAGGAGAAACAGTTAAAGCTTATATTGTTAAAAAAGAGGGTGTCCATATTACAGAAGATGAATTAAATGAGTTTGCTAGAAAACACTTAGCTGCTTATAAGGTACCGAGAATTTATGAATTTCGTGAGGAACTACCTAAAACAGCAGTAGGAAAAATACTGAGAAGAGCTTTAATTGAGGAAGATAAAAAGAAATTTGCTGAAGAGCAAAATGAGGCGATCAAATAATCGGGCCAAGTGGCTCATTCTTTTTGAAACCTAGAGCTTGTCCACCTTAAAAACATAATAATTATGCAAAGTTTCTTGACAGAACAATCATTAGATAATAATATAATTTTATGAATGACTATTCATTCATTTTTATCATTCGGAATGGTTGTTCTGTTGATTAGGTGGAAACGAGTATCTCCATTCCGGTATACTCTTTGATAGGAGCAAGAGTAATATAGGGGGAGAATGATTTTGAAGAAGAACAAACCAAAATACAGACAGATTATTGATGCGGCAGTGATAGTCATTGCTGAGAATGGCTACCATCAATCACAAGTTTCAAAGATTGCCAAACAGGCAGGCGTGGCTGATGGGACGATTTATTTATATTTTAAGAACAAAGAAGATATCTTAATTTCCCTCTTTGAAAACAAAATGGGTCACTTTGTTGAAATGATTGAGGAGAAAATAGCAGGAAAAGTAAGAGCAGCAGAGAAGTTATTAATGATGGTCGAAACCCACTTTCATATTTTATCTCAAGACAAACATTTAGCTATCGTGACACAATTAGAACTAAGGCAATCGAATATCGATTTACGGCAAAAAATTAATGCCATCTTAAAAGGTTATTTAGGCTTAATCGATTCAATCTTACTCGAAGGAAAAAAAACGGGTGAGTTTGCTAGTAATCTCGATGTCCGATTAGCTAGACAGATGATCTTTGGGACAATGGATGAAACTGCCACAACATGGGTGATGAATGATCAAAAATATGATTTAACTGCGTTAGCGCCCGAAGTTCATCGCCTTTTAATCAGTGGGTGCAAAAGCCAGTAATTAAAAGTAATGGAGGTAAGCAAAAGTGGAATACTTAAATTGGAAGATTGATAATGAAGTTGCAACAATTACCATTAATCGCCCTCCTGCCAATGCACTATCATCTGGGTTGATTGAGGAATTAGGTGAAGTACTGGATCAGATTGAGCCAAACCAAGATATTAGGGTGATCCTCATTCATGGAGAAGGCCGCTTCTTCTCTGCTGGAGCAGATATTAAGGAGTTTACTTCAATCGAAAGTGGTGAAGGTTTCTCACATCTAGCAGAAAATGGACAAGCGCTCTTTGAGAGAATAGAAACCTTCAAGAAGCCTATTATTGCAGCCATTCATGGTGCAGCTTTAGGTGGAGGTCTGGAACTTGCAATGAGTTGTCATATTCGCTTAGTTGCTGAGAATACAAAAATGGGACTACCAGAATTGCAGCTTGGATTAATTCCTGGATTTGCTGGTACACAACGATTACCTCGTTTTGTTGGAACGGCAAAAGCAGCTGAAATGATTTTAACGAGTGATCCAATTACAGGGCTAGAAGCTGTACAACTCGGTTTAGCCAATCATGCTTACCCTGAAGAAAAGCTGTTAGAAAATGCCTATTCAATGGCACAAAAAATCGCCAAAAAGAGCCCAGTATCTGTCGGTGCAACATTAGAATTACTGAATTATAGTAAATCCAACCGTTATTATGATGGGGTGAAAAAGGAAGCAGAACTTTTTGGTCAAGTTTTCATAAGTGAGGATGCAAAGGAAGGTATTTCTGCATTTGTTGAAAAGCGAAATCCAGTTTTCTCAGGAAAATAATTTTTTAAATATAAACGTTTTCATTACCAATTTTGTTCATAATCTATTATAATAGATTTAATAATTTAAATTGTTAAATAATAATCGATTTGAAAAGTATTTTTAGGAATAGGTTATTGTAAGACTGAGCATACGCTCAGTCAACAATTTAGTTTTATTTGTCAAAATCTTATGAAGCAATGGAATGTTTGTAAAATTAGGAGGCGAAACCATGAACATCTATGTACTAATGAAAAGAACATTTGATACAGAAGAAAAGATCACGATTTCAGGCGGTAAAATTAATGAAGATGGAGCAGAATTCATCATCAACCCTTACGATGAATATGCAATCGAGGAAGCAATCCAAGTTCGTGATGAACATGGTGGTGAAGTAACGGTTGTTTCGGTAGGGACAGAAGAAGCTGAGAAGCAACTTCGTACAGCATTAGCGATGGGTGCTGATAAAGCAGTACTGATTAATACAGAAGATGACGTTGAAGAAGGAGATCAGTTTACGACTTCTAAAATTTTAGCTGAATTCCTTAAAGATAAAGAGGTTGATTTGATTATTGGTGGGAATGTAGCGATCGATGGTGGATCAGGTCAAGTTGGCCCACGCGTAGCGGAGCTATTAGCTATTCCTTATATCACAACCATCACTAAGTTAGATATTGAAGGTACAACAGCTACAGTTGTTCGTGATGTAGAAGGTGATTCTGAAGTAATCGAGACTTCTCTACCATTACTTGTCACTGCACAACAAGGTTTAAATGAACCGCGCTACCCTTCTTTACCAGGGATTATGAAAGCAAAGAAAAAACCTTTAGACGAAATTGAATTAGACGATCTTGATTTAGACGAAGATGATGTAGAAGCGAAAACAAAGACAATCGAAATCTCCCTACCACCGAAAAAAGAAGCTGGAAAAGTGCTTGAAGGTGAATTAGAGGGTCAAGTAAAAGAATTAGTCAGTCTACTTCATAACGAAGCAAAAGTTGTCTAATAGTGAGCATAAAAGAATAAAAACGTTGGGGGTATAATAATGGCTAGAAAAGTTTTAGTATTAGGTGAAGTAAGAGAAGGTTCATTGCGAAATGTTTCTTTTGAAGCAGTTGCTGCAGCAAAAACATCTGCTGAAGGTGGAGAAGTTGTAGGTGTTTTGTTTGGTGATTCTGTAAGCGCTTTAGGAGCTGAATTCATTCAGTATGGAGCTGACCGAGTGGTAACAGTTGAGGATGAACTGTTAAAACAATATACATCTGACGGTTATTCCCAAGCCTTACTTGCCGTTATTGATCAAGAAGATCCTGAAGGAATTATTTTCGGACATACTGCCCAAGGTAAAGATCTTGCACCGAAGATTGCGGCAAAGTTAGAATCCGGTCTTATCTCTGATGTAACAGATCTAGAAGTTGAGGGTGGTAACTTAGTCTTTACTCGTCCGATTTACTCAGGAAAAGCATTTGAAAAGAAGATTGTAACAGATGGACTTCTTTTCGCTACTATTCGTCCTAATAACATTGCACCACTTGAAAAAGATGAAAGTAGAAATGGAGATGTTTCATCTTTATCTGTAGAAATTAAAAACTTGCGTCAAGTCATCAAGGAAGTTGTACGAAAAGCAACAGAAGGTGTAGACCTTTCTGAAGCAAAAGTTATTGTTGCTGGTGGACGCGGTGTGAAAAGTGAAGAAGGTTTTGAGCCGTTAAAAGAATTGGCAGATGTCCTTGGTGGTGCTGTTGGAGCTTCACGTGGCGCATGCGATGCAGACTACTGTGATTACTCACTTCAAATTGGTCAAACAGGTAAAGTAGTTACACCGGACCTTTATATCGCTTGTGGTATATCTGGTGCGATTCAACATTTAGCTGGGATGTCCAATTCAAAGATTATTGTTGCCATCAACAAAGATCCTGAAGCGAATATCTTTAAAGTAGCGGATTATGGTATTGTGGGCGACTTATTCGAAGTCCTTCCATTACTAACAAAAGAGTTTAAAGAATTACTTGTAAATGCATAATTTTCGTTTACATCTGATATGAGCGGGTAGACTTATACTATCCGCTTCTTTACTATGTTGGCAAAAAGATTAATGTTGAATAAAATAGACATTGAATCCTTTTTAAAGGTTCAGTATGATACAATAAAAAAATGGGTAATCTATACGAGCAAAATAATAGCATCCATTATTAATCGATGATATACTTTCGATAAGATTTTTTAGTTATTTATTAGGAGGATATAAATATTATGGCTATCACACATGCAACAGATCAAAACTTTACTGCTGAAACTGGTTCAGGTCTTGTACTTGCAGACTTCTGGGCACCATGGTGCGGACCTTGTAAAATGATTGGACCAGTTCTTGAGGAAATTGATGGAGAAATGGGAGAAAAAGTAAAAATCGTTAAACTTGATGTTGACGATAACCAAGAAACTGCTGGTAAATTTGGTGTTATGAGCATCCCGACTCTCATCGTATTTAAAGATGGTGCAGAAGTAGATAAAGTGGTTGGTTTCCAACCGAAAGAAGCATTAGTTGAATTGCTTCAAAAACATGGTGCATAAGAAGTACCATAAAAACAAACCCCGGCTTCTACTTTTAGAAGATCGGGGTTTTTTTACAGTACAAGTATGGCAAAATCAGTAAGAAGGGTATGGTTTCCTCCTGCAATGATATTCTTTTTAGGTATGGATGTGACAGCTAATTATGAATGATAATATAAAAAATAAATTACCTTTATTACCTGCTCAACCTGGTTGTTATTTAATGAAAGATCGCCAAGGGACAATTATTTATGTCGGTAAGGCGAAAGTGCTTCGTAATCGGGTTAAGTCCTATTTTACCGGTTCGCATGATGGAAAGACATTAAGGCTGGTAAATGAAATTGAAGATTTTG
Organism: Cytobacillus sp. FSL M8-0252; assembly: GCF_038007345.1. Taxonomy (NCBI): domain Bacteria; kingdom Bacillati; phylum Bacillota; class Bacilli; order Caryophanales; family Bacillaceae; genus Cytobacillus; species Cytobacillus sp. FSL M8-0252. The sequence goes on along the minus strand of NZ_JBBOWZ010000001.1, from coordinate 3,474,442 downwards.
AATACATCGTGACCTCTTCCGATATGGAAGCATTATTATTAGAGTTAAATTTAATTAAAAAGCATGACCCCAAATATAATGTCATGTTAAAGGATGATAAGAGTTATCCTTTTATTAAATTAACAAATGAAAGACATCCGAGATTAATTACCACGAGAAAAGTAAAAAAAGACAAAGGTAAATATTTTGGTCCATATCCAAATGTGCAGGCGGCCAATGAAACAAAGAGATTATTAGATCGCCTTTATCCTTTAAGAAAATGTAACACCTTACCAGATAGAGTTTGTCTCTACTACCATATCGGACAATGTCTAGCTCCTTGTGTAAATGAAGTAAAATCTGACACATACAAACAAATGACAGATGAGATTACTCGCTTCTTAAATGGTGGTTATAAAGAGATCAAAAAAGAACTCTCAACGAAAATGGAAGAAGCGTCCGCAGCGCTAGAGTTTGAGAAAGCAAAAGATTTCAGAGATAAAATTATCCATATAGAAACGACGATGGAAAAACAAAAGATTACAATGACGGATTTTACTGACCGAGATGTGTTTGCTTATGCGGTTGATAAGGGTTGGATGTGTGTACAAGTATTTTTTATTAGGCAAGGGAAACTTATTGAAAGAGATGTATCTATGTTTCCAATCTATAATGAGCCTGAAGAAGAGATGCTCACCTATCTCGGCCGTTTTTATGAACAAGCTAATCATTTTAAACCAAAGGAAATTTACTTGCCAGACTCTGTTGATGTGACGATGGCTGAGCAGCTTTTGGATGTAAAAATATTTATTCCTCAAAGAGGGAGAAAAAAAGAACTAGTGAAACTTGCCTATAAAAATGCAAAGATTGCTTTAAAAGAAAAATTCTCGCTTATTGAACGTGATGAGAAAAGAACGGTGAATGCAATAGAAAGCTTAGGTGAGGAGCTAGGAATTTACACACCCTATCGCATTGAAGCTTTTGATAACTCCAATATCCAGGGTACCGATGCTGTCTCAGCAATGATTGTCTTTATCGATGGTAAGCCTGCAAAAAGGGAGTATCGGAAATATAAGATTAAGTCAGTTAAAGGACCAGATGATTATGAATCTATGAGGGAAGTGACGAGACGGAGATATAGCCGGGTTTTAAAAGAAGGGCTACCCCTACCTGATTTAATTATCATTGATGGTGGAAAAGGACATGTTGAAGTCGTTCGAGATGTGCTTGAGAATGAACTCGGTTTAGATATTCCACTAGCAGGATTAGTCAAAGATGATAAGCATAAAACATCTCAACTTCTTTATGGAAATCCATTAATGATCATTCCCCTCGCTCGAAATAGCCAGGAATTTTATTTATTACAACGTATTCAAGATGAAGTGCATCGATTTGCGATTACATTTCATAGACAAGTTCGTGGAAAGAGTGCATTTCAGTCACTTCTTGATGAAATTGATGGTATTGGGGAAAAAAGAAAAAAGCAGTTATTAAAAGATTTTGGTTCTGTAAAAAAAATGAAATCAGCTAGTGTAGAAGACCTTAGGGAATCTGGCTTACCATTAAAAGTTGCACAAGAACTTTATGAAAAGTTACATGAATAGACATTGTCTGAAAAAAACAAATATGGTATAGTGTTTTTAACTTTATATCAAATCACTTTTTAACTTGAAAGTGAAGGTAGAGGTGCGAGTTTCATTAGTAAAAGTTCCTTAGAAGATTGAGCTTCGTTTGAAGGACTTTGAAAGGGAATATTCGCCGAAGTGAAGAAAGACTCAATATTTTCTTCGCTGGTTCTGCATTGAATAAATGCAGGATTGTCAAGACTATCTGTCTTGGAGGGCTATCTCACTGTGTGTACGTAGATTGTTCATACGTTTGACTACACAGCAATGGGATGGGTTTCATCTCATTGCTTTTTTTTATGCCGAATATGGGTAGAAATGTGTTGGTTGTACATACAGGCGGCAGGGAATAAAAACGAATGACTTGAAAGTAGGGGAGAAAAGTGGGCTTAATTGTACAAAAATTTGGTGGAACCTCCGTAGGCTCGGTTGATCATATTCAAAATGTAGCCAACCGTGTCATTGAAGAAAAAAATAATGGTAATGATATCGTTGTTGTTGTGTCGGCTATGGGCAAAACGACTGATCAATTAGTTGGTATGGCAAAAGAATTATCACCCGCTCCGAGTAAGAGAGAAATGGATATGTTGTTATCTACAGGTGAGCAAGTTACGATCTCTTTATTAACAATTGCACTAAATTCAAAAGGTTATGAGGCAACTTCCTATACGGGCTGGCAAGCAGGGATTAAAACGGAATCAGTACATGGTGACGCAAGAATCACTGATATTGACACAAAACCTGTTTCACAAGAGTTAAAGAAAGGGAGAATTGTTATCGTAGCGGGTTTTCAAGGTTTAAGTGAGACTGGCCAAATAACGACATTAGGTCGGGGTGGCTCTGATACAACAGCCGTAGCTCTTGCAGCAGTATTAAAAGCGGACAAATGTGATATATACACCGATGTAACAGGTGTATTCACAACTGATCCACGCTATATAAAAAATGCAAGAAAGCTTCCATCTATCTCATACGATGAAATGCTTGAATTAGCTAATCTTGGTGCAGGCGTTCTACATCCAAGAGCAGTTGAGTTTGCAAAAAATTACAATGTAAAGCTTGAAGTACGTTCTAGTATGGAACGAGAAGAAGGTACAATTATAGAGGAGGTTGCGGAAATGGAAGAGAACTTAGTTGTTAGAGGGGTTGCTTTTGAAGATGATATTACAAGGGTATCTGTACTAGGGATTAAAGACCCTTTAATAAGCCTTTCATCCATCTTTTCACTCTTGGCGAAAGAACATATAAATGTTGATATTATTATACAAAGTATTACAGATGATAAATCATCAGGCTTATCTTTTTCAATTAAAAACCAAGATCTTACAGAGACTGTAAAAATACTAGAAAAAAATCGAGAAGCATTAAGTTATGATCAGATTGAATGGGAATCACAATTGGCGAAAATCTCGATTGTCGGTTCAGGAATGATTTCAAATCCTGGAGTAGCAGCTGAGATGTTTAATGTATTAGCTGCTAATAACATCGTTGTAAAGATGGTCAGTACATCTGAAATAAAGGTCTCGGCTGTGATCGACCAAGCGCATATGTTAAATGCTGCTCAAGCTTTACATCAAACGTTTAATTTAGCTGGGGATTTAATAAAAAATTAAATGAGCTAGCAGTAGTATAAGATAGGAAAATCCAAACACCATTTAAACGCCTTAAAAAGAATGATGTTTGGATTTTTTTTACTGTTGGGTATATTTATTAGGTGTGGATAAAGTCCTTTTTATCCCATTTGACTGTGAAGAGGACCTTTCCACCTTTTTTACGTGGGTGCTCGAATGTTTCGCAAATCACTTCTTTTTTCTGTTCGATTTGTTGAGCAATAAAACCAGCTTCTAATTGGAATGTTGCGTGAGTATTTTCTTTACAGCGCTTTTGAATGACTTCACTTGTTAACTCGTATTCGATTTCTTTTTTGTTTTCGAGGTTTTTCGTTAATTTTCCCCAACCAGCCTCGACAAAGAAGCTGAATAAGTCTTCTTCTGTTTGAAGAGGATATTTACGTGCTAGTCTCTTGCCTGCCCAGTATAAGATATCTGGTGCGTCTTTACCTAGTAAATCATGTAAAAGTTCTTCTCTAATTAATTCATAGCCAAAGGATGAAATCATTTCTTTGTTTGGTTCAATTGATTCTGCCATGTTTTCGGTTTGTTCTATTTGGGCTTCTTGAGATGGCATATTATGCTAAATCTCCCCTCTTTCATAAAGTCTAATATATACAATTTACTTGGAAAAAACGAATACGTACAGTGAAAAGGGAAAAATTTTTAGTTTGTAAAACTGGTGTAAATTATGGGAATAATCTTAACACTAATAATAATCTAATGTAAATGCATTTTTATGCGTAAAATATGAATATTATTGCGTGATTTAAGCTATTTTAATATACCGCCAAATAGGGTTGAAAAAACTATATCATTGGTTTTTTGAGTGAAACTAGAATAGAAAAAATTTTCGTAATATCGACAAAATCTGTATCCGTTTTCTTGACGCTAATGGGCGATGGGAGTAAAATGGACATGTCATATAAATGTTTTGAAAATGATTTGCATTTTCTTAGTGATGCGAAGGATTTGTTATGTACATATTCAGCGTGTCATGCTACAAATTCAAGGGGGTAAACTTATGGCGGGTAATCGAGAGTTTTTAAATCGCAGATTGCATTCATTACTTGGAGTTATACCTGTTGGGGTCTTTCTGATCCAACACTTAGTAGTGAACCATTTTGCAACTAGGGGAGAAGAGGCATTTAATAGCGCATCACATTTCATGGAAAGTCTTCCTTTTAGATATTTCCTAGAAATATTTATTATTTTCTTACCTTTGTTATATCATGCAATTTACGGTCTTTACATTGCGTTTACAGCAAAAAATAACACTTCAAGATTCGGATTTTTCCGAAACTGGATGTTCTTAGTTCAACGTGTAACCGGTGTAATTACATTGATTTTCATCGTTTGGCATGTTTGGGAGACTCGTATTGCAGCAATGTTCGGTGCCGAAGTAAATTATGATATGATGGCTGATATTTTGTCTAGCCCATTCATGTTAGCATTTTACATCGTTGGTGTATTATCTGCAATTTTCCACTTTGCAAATGGTTTATGGTCCTTCATGGTAAGCTGGGGAATTACCGTATCTCCTAGATCACAATTGATTTCAACTTATGTAACTTTAGTCATTTTTATCGCATTATCAATTGTAGGTATTCGTGCTATTTTTGCTTTCGTGTAATGAATACATACATTTTTCTATAATTTGTTCGGTTTTTTTTAGAGGTATTAGTATTAAGGGAGTGAGTCAGATATGGGTAAAGGAAAGGTTATTGTTGTCGGTGGCGGATTAGCCGGATTGATGGCAACTGTTAAAATTGCTGAAGCTGGCGGACAAGTAGAATTATTTTCTTTAGTGCCGGTTAAACGTTCTCACTCTGTTTGTGCCCAAGGTGGTATTAACGGAGCAGTAAATACAAAAGGTGAAGGGGATTCTCCTTGGATTCACTTTGATGATACAATTTATGGTGGTGACTTCTTAGCTAACCAACCTCCAGTTAAGGCAATGGCAGAAGCAGCACCTGGAATTATTCACTTATTCGACCGTATGGGTGTTATGTTCAACCGTACACCTGAAGGGTTATTAGATTTTAGACGCTTTGGCGGAACACAGCATCACCGTACTGCTTTTGCTGGTGCGACAACAGGTCAACAATTGCTTTATGCATTGGATGAGCAAGTGCGTCGTCACGAAGTAGCAGGGTTAGTAACAAAATATGAGGGTTGGGAGTTCTTGGGAACTGTCATTGATGATGACGGAGTTTGTCGCGGGGTAGTAGCGCAAAACCTACAAACAATGGAAATCCAATCATTCGCAGCAGATGCTGTCATTATGGCTTCTGGTGGACCGGGAATTATTTTTGGTAAATCAACTAACTCTATTATTAATACAGGCTCTGCTGCATCAATCGTTTATCAACAAGGCGCGTATTATGCAAATGGTGAGTTCATTCAAATCCATCCAACTGCTATACCAGGAGATGACAAACTACGTCTAATGAGTGAATCTGCACGTGGTGAAGGTGGTCGTGTTTGGACATATAAAGACGGGAAACCTTGGTATTTCTTAGAGGAAAAATATCCGGCATACGGTAACTTAGTTCCTCGTGATATTGCTACACGAGAAATCTTTGATGTTTGTGTAAACCAAAAACTAGGTATCAATGGTGAAAACATGGTTTACCTTGATCTTTCACATAAAGACCCGAAAGAATTAGATATTAAATTGGGTGGTATTATTGAAATTTACGAGAAATTCCAAGGTGATGACCCTCGTAAAGTACCAATGAAAATCTTCCCAGCTGTTCACTATTCAATGGGTGGTTTATGGGTAGATTATGATCAAATGACAAATATCCCTGGATTGTTTGCTGCAGGTGAGTGTGATTATTCACAACATGGTGGTAACCGTCTTGGAGCTAACTCATTGCTTTCTGCCATTTATGGTGGTATGGTTGCTGGACCAAAAGCGCTTGAATATATTGAAGGATTAGAGAAATCAAGTGAAGATTTATCTTCTTCATTATTCGAAGGTGCAGTTCAACAAGAACAAGAGAAATGGAATAAAATCATGTCTCTTGATGGAACAGAAAATGCATATATCCTTCACAAAGAACTTGGTGAATGGATGACTGATAATGTAACAGTTGTTCGTCATAACGATCGTTTATTAAAAACAGATGCTAAAATTGTTGAATTGTTAGAGAGATATGAAAATATCAACATTAACGATACAGCAAAATGGAGTAACCAAGGGGCGGCGTTTACTCGTCAATTACAAAATATGCTTCAATTAGCTCGTGTTATTACAATTGGTGCATATAACCGTAACGAAAGCCGCGGTGCCCATTATAAACCAGAATTCCCTGATCGAAATGATGATGAATTCTTAAAAACAACTATGGCTAAATTCGTTGATGGCAAATCAGCGCCACAATTCCATTACGATGAAGTGGATATCAGCTTGATTAAGCCACGTAAACGTGACTATACAACGAAACATTAAGAGAAAACTCGATGAAAGGGGAGTAATTAATCGTGTCAGAAGCAGCAGTAAAGTCTAAAACCGTATTATTTCAAATTACAAGACAAGATGGTCCTGATTCAGATTCTTATGTAGAAGAATTTGAACTTGATTATCGTCCAAATATGAATGTGATCTCTGCTCTAATGGAAATTCGAAGAAACCCGGTAAATACAAAAGGGGAGCATACAACACCAATTACTTGGGACATGAACTGTTTGGAAGAAGTTTGTGGAGCTTGTTCTATGGTCATTAATGGCAAACCGCGTCAATCTTGTACAGCTCTGATCGACCAATTAGAACAACCAATTCGTTTAGCACCAATGAAAACATTCCCGGTAGTACGTGATTTACAAGTTGATCGTAGCCGCATGTTTGATTCATTGAAAAAAGTAAAAGCATGGATTCCGATTGATGGAACATATGATTTAGGTCCAGGGCCTCGTATGCCAGAGAAAAAACGCCAATGGGCTTATGAATTATCAAAATGTATGACTTGTGGTGTATGTTTAGAAGCGTGTCCAAATGTAAACAGCAAATCTGATTTTATCGGACCGGCACCACTTTCTCAAGTGCGTTTATTCAACTCTCATCCAACGGGTGAAATGAATAAGGCAGATCGTTTAGAGGAAATTATGGGTGACGGTGGTCTTGCTAACTGTGGTAACTCACAAAACTGTGTGCAATCTTGCCCTAAAGGTATTCCTTTAACAACATCAATTGCCGCGCTTAACCGTGATACAACATTACAATCTTTCAAAAACTTCTTTGGAAGTGACCGTGTGTAATAGATTTTATAGAACACTGAGGCTTATAGCCTCAGTGTTTTTTTTATCCAGTAAAAGGGTAAGAGTGTGATCTTCGTTTGAAGGAGCAATATTTTAATAGTTATTAAGCAATTCGTACTGAAAATTCATAATAATAAAACAAAATACCTATTAATTGATGAATGAAGAAAGTACTTTCAGCTTATTTTTGGCAAAAAATGTAGAATTTTTGTTATAAATAAACACGAATCATAGAAAAACTGGTATATTTCAGTTGTTGAAAGATTAATAATAATTTGAAGGAGGAACAGAATGAAATTAGCTAGTAATCGATGGTTGGCCTTATTGATGATTTTTATGTTAATATTTTCTAGCTTCAGCCCTCTAGCGGGACAAGCAGCACAAGAAGATGTATTGACGGTGAATGAAGCGATTGAAAATAACGAAGGAAATGCAACAGTAGAAGGTTACATAGTAGGTCATACAGTTTCGACGAATAATTACAATTTTAATCCACCTTTTAGTAATGACTATAATATTGCGATAGCTGATGATGCGAATGAACAAGATTCGTCAAAAATTTTACCTGTGCAAGTGTCTAGCAGCTTTCGTGCGACATTTGGCTTACAGACTAACCCTGATATTATAGGTGAAAAAGTACAAATAACAGGCAATCTTGAAGCATATTTTACCGTACCTGGCTTGAAAAATCCAACTGCATTTACATTTGCTGATGGAAACCCTGATGATGGGGAAGAGGAAGAGCCATCTGATGGTGTTGAAGGTCTGCGCATTGGTGATATACAAGGAGCGGGGCATGAGTCTCCTTATGTAAATCAGAACGTAACAGCTGTACAAGGTATTGTAACAAAAGTAGTAGATAACAGTAATTTTTATATGCAAGATGATACACCCGATGATAATCCCCATACATCAGAAGGGATTCTCGTCTACAAGCCTACGCATCAAGTAAAAGTTGGAGATAAGGTTACAGTGGATGGGCTTGTGAAAGAATGGGTTCTTGACGGATATAGTGAAAAGTTAGAAACAGATTTAGCCATGACTGAAATCAATGCCCAAAATGGGAGGGTAAGCATTGAATCATCAGGAAATGACCTGCCAGAAGCAATTGTTTTAGGCAAAGATCTTCCTTTACCTCATGATATTATTGATAATGATGAAATGCAATCTTTTGACCCTGAGGAAGATGGTATCGATTTTTATGAGAGTCTAGAGGGTATGCGCGTCGCAGTGGAGAATCCTCAAGTTGTTGCACCTCAAAAATATGGTGAAATACCTGTCATTGCGAATCAAGAAGAGGATAAACTCTATACGGATCAAGGTGGGGTTTTATTAACGGAAGATAATGCAAATCCAGAAAGACTGCATCTTTTATTAGAAGAGGATAATTATGTAGCTAAAACGGGTGATCGTTTTGATGGTACAGTCACCGGTGTAATTAGTTATGGTTATAGCAACTTTAAAGTGTTAGTGGATATGGATTCTTTACCAGATCTTATTGAATCGGAAAAAGAAGAAGTAACGACAGAACTTGGCAAGGATGAAGGAAAATTAACAGTTGCCTCTTATAATATTGAAAATTATTATGAAGGTACAAGCCAAGAAAAGACAAATAGAATAGCGCAGTCAATGGTTAATGAGTTAAATTCACCGGATATTATTGGTCTTGTAGAGGTACAAGATGATAATGGCCCGACTGATGATGGTATAACAACGGCAAAAGCTAGTTATGAGAAATTAATTGCAGCCATTGCCGCAAATGGTGGTCCGACGTATGACTGGGCAGATATTGCACCAGAAGACAAGCAAGATGGTGGTCAGCCGGGTGGGAATATCCGAGTAGGATATCTCTATAATCCAGAAAGAGTTACTTTAAAAGAGGCACCCAAAGGCGGGGCTAACGACGCAGTTACGTATGAAGACGGTCAATTAACATTGAACCCAGGTCGCATCGATCCGACGAATGAAATTTTCCAAGATACAAGAAAATCGCTAGCAGCACAGTTTGAATTTAATGGAGAAGATGTGATTGTCGTTGCTAATCACTTTAATTCTAAGTCAGGTGATGAACCACTATTTGGGAAGAATCAACCTCCGGAATTAGTGAGTGAAGCACAAAGAATACAGTTAGCAGAAGCTGTAAATGGGTTTGTGAAAGATATAGAGTCTAAAAACCCAGATGCGAATGTTGTTGTATTAGGGGATATGAATGATTTTCAATTCACTCCCACATTAGAAACATTAAAAGGTGAAGAGTTAACGAATATGGTTGATACTTTACCGGAAAACGAACAGTATACGTATAATTACCAAGGAAATATGCAAGTACTTGATCATATTTTAGTATCGAATCATTTAGCAGAAGCTGCCAAAGTAGATATTTTAAATATCAATTCTCTATACATGGAGGAGCATGGTAGAGCTAGTGATCATGATCCGTTATTAGTTGAGTTAGACATCGCGGTAGAAGAGGAAAATGAGGGGCCATTCTCAATGAGTATCCTTCATACAAATGATACCCATGCTCATTTAGAAAATGTTCCAAGATTGTTTACTGCAGTGAATCAACTAAGAGATGAAAAAGAAAATACACTATTAGTTGATGCTGGGGATGTATTCTCAGGTACATTATTTTTCAATATGTACCTAGGACAAGCGGACTTACAATTTATGAATCGTTTAGGTTATGATGCTATGACATTTGGAAATCATGAGTTTGACAAAGATTCGCAAGTGTTGGCTGACTTTGTATCCAATGCGGATTTTCCATTTGTTAGTGCAAATGTGAATGTTGAGAATGATGAGATTTTAAGCCAATTAAAAGTAAATGAGTTTGGATATCCTGGAGAAAACGGTAAGATTTATCCTGCCATTATTAAAGAAGTAGATGGCGAAAAAGTAGCATTATTTGGCTTAACAACAGAGGACACTTCATTTTTGGCGAACCCAGATGAAGCCATTGTTTTTGAAGATGCAGTTGAAATGGCTAGCAATACAGTAGCAGCGCTTGAAGAAGAAGGGATTAATAAAATTATTGCACTTTCACATTTAGGTTATACGCCAGATCAGGAATTAGCTGAAGCTGTTCAAGGTATCGATGTGATTGTTGGAGGACATTCTCATACGACATTAGAAGAGCCAGTTGTAAAAAATGAAGATGGAGAACCAACTTTAATCGTTCAAGCCAATGAATATCATAAATATTTAGGCTCTTTAGACATTGTTTTCGATGATGAAGGCGTACTGTCAGAGTGGAATGGTGAATTACTTGATCTCGTTAGTCAAGATGAGAACGGTGAATATGTTTATGAAGAAGATGAATGGGCGCGTAATAAACTTGATGAGTTAAGTGAACCGCTGGAGGAATTAAAACAAGAAGTAGTCGGGTACAGTGAAGTTGCCTTGAATGGTGAACGTACTGATGTTCGTACGAAAGAGACCAATTTAGGAAACTTGATTGCAGATGGTATGCTCTCTAAAGCTAATGAATCTGTGCCAACACAAATTGCGATGCAGAATGGTGGCGGTATTCGTGCATCCATTGCTCAAGGTGAAATTACGCTTGGCGATGTTCTTACTGTGTTGCCTTTCGGTAATATGTTAGTCACCCTTGATTTAACAGGAGAAGAAATAAAACAAGCTTTAGAACATAGTGTAGCAAATATTGAAGAAGGTGCTGGCCAGTTTATGCAAGTGGCAGGTCTTCGCTTTAAATTTGACCAAGCACAGCCAGTGGGTGAACGTGTCCATGGCGTTGACGTGAAAGTAGACGGTGAATATATAGCAATCAATGAAGACGAAACCTATACGGTTGCGACCAACGCTTTCACGGCCGATGGTGGAGATGGATATGATATGTTCAAAAAAGCCAAGGATGAGGGCAGAATTACTGAACTATTTGAAGTGGATTATGATGTGTTTTCCACCTATTTGGAAAACAATAATCCGGTAGCTCCGGAAGTTGAAGGAAGAATTATTGCAGAAGTCAAATCAACAGATCCGGAAGAGCCAGGTGAACCTGAAAACCCTGAAGAGCCGAGCGCTTGTATTCCTGGCCCTGATACTAGCTGGTCTGAGTGTAAACAAGAAATCATTGATCACTTGAAGGATAAGGTAAGAGAATTCACAAGATGGATTTGGGAAATGATTAAAAAATGGTTTGGATTTTAGGATAAAACCTATTTAAAGTAAGCCCTAGCACACACTTCGTAAAAAAGTTTGTGCTGGGGTTTTTTATTGTAGTGTTAACTCCATATCTTTGAGATTTCTCGTTTTTTATAAGAAAGTGTTGGTAAATTATTTGTTGAGTCATTTTATCTGCTTTTTACATTTGAAAAGGAAATCCTTTCAAATGACCCAAAAACACGTTTTACACGGTCTGCCTTAAACATTTTTTCACATGAATGACTCAATTAAGCAATTATAGTTACAAAATCAGAAAAAGTAACATAAGATTATGTATGAATTTCTCCTTTAGTATTTGTGTGAAAAAAGCTATAATAAGAAAAAGAACGACTGAATGCTCATTCATTTTCGAGGAGGATCTAAAAGTAAAAAAAACTGATTATATAGAAAATTTCGTGACATGGGAAGAAGAATTTATATTTGCTCACCCTGTTAAGGTGCGTTTTTCTGAAACAGATATGTTTGGTCATTTAAATAATACGGTTCCATTTGTTTACTTTGAAGAGGCTCGCATTGAGTATTTTAAAAGTTTAAATCTTATGGACGATTGGGTGAAGGAAGAAAACGAAACATTTATTGTCGTTGCAGATCTTCAATGTGACTATATGAAGCAAGTTTACTTCGATGAGAACCTCTTAATTTATGTAAAAGCAGGCAGAATCGGACAATCATCGGTAGATATTCATTACATGGGTAAAAGAGAGAATGGTGACATTTGCTTTACAGGAAGAGGAACGATTGTTCAGGTATCTAAATTAACTGGTAAAGGTGCGCAGTGGACTGATGATATGAAGCTTGCTTTTCATGAGAAAATAAATGTACCTCAATCTTAGATAGGGACAGGCGTACATTTAGAAAATAAACATTCTCTACTTCAAGAATTTCAGTCACTCTCATTGTTTAACATACATATGATATGATGACTAATACACACCCACCCCGCGATTCATGGCTGGCGAAAGGCAAGGAGGGTTACAATACTTGAAGGAGAATGATTATACTCACAAGCCGTTACTCACAAAACGAGAAAGGGAAGTATTCGAGCTGCTAGTACAAGATAAAACAACTAGGGAAATCGCTGGTGAATTATTTATAAGCGAAAAGACAGTTCGGAACCACATATCTAATGCCATGCAAAAGCTTGGTGTAAAGGGGCGTTCACAAGCTGTTGTAGAGCTCCTTCGTATGGGAGAGCTAGAGTTATAATTTTAGACCGGCAGTCCGTCTGGATTGCCGGTTATCAATGTAATAGAATTTTATTATTTTAGGCGGGCGCAATGCTCGTTTTTCTTTTCTTGACATATTTTTTTAGTTTGCTTACAGTTCTCGCTTGAATTTTCCTTCGAAAAAGGTGACAATAAAATTAGGATTAAAAGTAACGGAATAACCGAATATTTCGATGATATATATAGGAGTGTAGTGAATGAACGTAAGAGAACATAGAAATGAACATGTTAATGAAGTTGTAGCAGATATAGAAAAGGATTTACGATATATTTCTGGAATTATTAAGCAACATGGCCGTGAAATTTTAAGCAATTATACCATTACTCCCCCGCAATTTATTGCCTTACAGTGGTTATTAGAGGACGGGGACATGACAATTGGAGAATTATCGAATAAAATGTACTTAGCCTTTAGTACAACGACAGATTTAGTCGATCGTATGGAAAAGAGTGAATTAGTAAAAAGAGTGAAAGATCCTAATGATCGTCGCGTTGTAAGAATCCACTTATTGGAGGAAGGCGAAAGAATTATAGAAGAAGTGATCGACAAAAGGCAAGATTATTTGCAAGAAGTATTAAAGGATTTTTCCGGTGAAGAGGTCGTTCATTTAAGGGAGAATCTAAGAAAATTGCATCAAGATATGAAAAGAGATTGAGGCGAGAAGAAAGTGAAACAACCGATAGGTATTATTGATTCAGGGGTTGGCGGGTTAACTGTTGCAAAGGAAGTGATGCGTCAGTTACCTAATGAAAATATTATTTACTTAGGAGATACAGCTCGATGTCCATATGGTCCGAGGTCTGGAGAAGAAGTAAAAGAATTCACATGGCAAATGACGAAGTTTTTATTAGAAAAAGAAGTGAAGATGCTCATTATTGCCTGTAATACTGCGACTGCTGTTGCATTAGATGATATTAAGAATGAGTTACCAATTCCGGTCATTGGCGTTATTTTTCCTGGAGCAAGAACGGCGCTAAAAGTAACAGAAAATCATATCATTGGCATCATTGGTACAGCGGGAACGGTGAAGAGTCGTGCTTATGAACTCGCATTAAAAGGGATCAATAATCGTACGGTAGTTCATAGCCTAGCTTGTCCTAAATTTGTCCCACTAGTAGAAAGTGGGGAGTACGAGAGTGTATTTGCGAAAAAAATCGTTCTAGAAACGTTAGGGCCATTAACAAATAAAGGTTTAGACACATTGATATTAGGCTGTACACATTATCCGCTGTTGGAGAATCTTGTTAAGCAAGTGATGGGTGAAGGTGTTAACGTGATTAGTTCCGGAGATGAAACCGCTCGAGAAGCAAGCACGATTCTTTATGATCGCGGCTTTTTAAACACGAGTGAAGAAGATCCTCAGCACCGTTTTTTCACAACAGGTTCTGAAGCGATGTTCAAAGACATTGCAACAAAATGGTTGCATAGAGAGATAAACGATGTGGAGCGCATACAACTCGGATAATATGGAGGCACCAAATATAATCAATGAACAATCATTGGTTGTATTTGGTGTTTTTTAAATGAATAGATTGCGAGAAAGAAACGATATGCGTTATGCTTTTAAATATATATCAATAAGAATGAGGTGAGGATGGATATGCAAACAGCAGAGGAGCATTTGCAGAAGTATTTCGGTTATACAAGTTTTCGACCAGGTCAAAAAGATATTATTTACAATTTAAATCATGGCCACAACGTACTTGGCATTCTACCAACTGGCGGTGGTAAATCACTCTCCTTCCAAATTCCCGCACTTATGAATGACGGTGTGACGATCGTTATCTCCCCTTTAATTTCACTAATGAAAGACCAAGTAGATGCCCTTCTTGAAGCAGGAATTCCTGCAGCCTATATGAATAGTAGTCTTTCTTACAAGGAATATTCGGAAACAGAAGAGCGACTGTTGGCAGGGGAATATAAGCTTGTCTACATAGCTCCGGAACGTCTGGAGTCAATGGAGTTTCTAACGATTATGGAGAAGATTCATTTATCAATGATTGTCTTTGATGAGGCGCATTGTATTTCTCAATGGGGGCATGATTTTAGACCGAGTTATCGATCGGTAGTGGACAGGATTTTCTCTCTTACTGAAACGCCTGTAATTGCTGCATTAACAGCGACAGCGACGAAAAATGTAGAAGAAGATATAAGTCGCTTATTGCATATAGAAAAAGAACATATTTTTGTTACAGGCTTTGCCCGAACAAACCTTTCTTTTCAAGTGTTAAAAGGAAGAGATAAGCGCAAGTATTTAGAAACCTATGTTTCCAGTAGAAAAGAAGAATCAGGTATTATCTATACTTCTAGCAGAAAACAAACCGATCAATTATATGAACATTTTCTAAAGAAAGGTTATAAAGTTGAAAGATACCATGCTGGTCTTTCTGAGGATAATCGTAAACACTCTCAAGAAAAATTTGTCCATGATCAAGTGACGTTGATGATTGCTACCAATGCGTTTGGGATGGGGATAGATAAACCGGATGTGCGTTATGTGGTGCACTATAATATGCCACGAAACATCGAAGCTTATTATCAAGAAGCCGGAAGAGCAGGGCGAGATGGGGAAGAAAGTGAATGTATTTTACTTTACTCACCTCAAGATATTCTCCTACAAAAATTTTTAATAGAAAAGAGCGAGCTGTCAACAAGCCTTCGCGAGCAAGAATATGAAAAACTAAGGCAGATGACGAATTATTGTCATACGGAAAGTTGCTTGCAATCCTATATTGTCGCTTATTTTGCCAATCAAGATGTATCGTCATGTAATAAATGTTCGAACTGTTTAGATGAAAGACAATCTGTTGACATTACGAATGAAGCGATGATGATTTTCTCGTGTATTAAACGAATGGGAGAGCGTTTTGGCGTTAAGCTAACAGCTCAAGTGTTAAAAGGGTCCGCGAATAAGCGGATTAAGCAATTGTCTTTTCATACACTTACGACTTATGGGCTTATGAAAGAAAAAACGGAAAAGCAAATTGTTGATATGATTAATTATTTACTTGCTGAAGGCTATCTTTCTATGACAGATGGACAATATCCGACCGTTACTTTAGCTGATGAAGCTATCCCGGTTTTAAAAAGAGAAGCCCAAGTATCTATGAAAATCTCTGATGATAAAGAGCTAGAAGAACGTCCAGCTGGTGAAGAAAATAGCGAGTTATTTGCTATCTTAAGAGAGTTAAGAAAAAACTTAGCGCAAGAACAAGGTGTACCGCCCTATGTCGTTTTTGCTGATACAGCGTTAAAAGAAATGTGCACTTATTTCCCTACTACTAAAGAAGCGATGTTATCGATTAAAGGTGTTGGTGAAATGAAGTATAGTAAATATGGGGAAGCATTTCTAGAAGAGATAAAAGTTTTTACTGAAAAAAATAACATCGAGGTCAAAGAGCAACACTATGTGAAGACACCACCAGTAAATAAAAAAGCGGCTGAAGGGACAGGAAGTCATATCCATTCATATGAAGCCTTTCTATTAGGTAAAACGATTTCGGAGATTGCTAGAGAGCGTTCTTTTTCACCGATAACGATTCAAAATCATATTTTTAGAGCGGTAGCAGAGGGCCATCCGATTGACTGGGATCAAGTTTTCAATGAGCAGGTAGAAGAGGAAGTACTTGTAGCTGCAGATAAAGTCGGTGTAGAAAAGTTAAGACCGATTAAAGATGAAATCAATGATGATACAATTGATTACTTTCAAATTAAGGCTGTTCTAACGAAACATCGTTTTGTTTGAATACGCTTTGTCCAAATTTGTCTAAAAGAATAGAAGACTTTCTTTCCTAAAGGCGGTCTATTTTGTAAATAGGCTCGTATACATGTAGTACAAACTGTCTTAGGAGGGAAAGGTTATGTCTTTAAATAAAAAAGCGACCATCGCAGTGTCCGCTGTATTAGTTTCATCTGCTTTGTTATCAGGTTGTGGATTATTTGGTGGAGAGGAGAAAGAGAAAATTGACCCACCGAGTGAAATGTCCATTAATAACGAAGATGCCAATGTAGAGACAGAAGAGACGACTGGTGAGGAAAGTGGAGCTGCTGATGAAGCGGCAGAAACAACAACGATTCCAACAGAATTATACTTAATTGACAATAATGGTTATGTTGTATCACAAACATTAGATTTACCAAGTACGAATTCTGTTGCTAAACAAGCGTTAGAATATTTAGTGGTAGATGGAAAAGTAACTGAACTCTTACCAAATAATTTCCGTGCAGTCTTACCAGCAGATACAAAAATGACGGTTGATGTGAAAGATAAAGTGGCTCATGTTGATTTTTCTAAGGAATTTGCTGAGTATAATCCAGAAGATGAAGCAAGAATCCTGCAATCAGTCACATGGACATTGACCCAATTCGATGAAATAGAACAAGTGAAATTGAGTATAAATGGGAATGCGATTAAAGAAATGCCAGTCAATGGTACACCGATTGGCGAAGAAGTAAGTCGTTCTATCGGTATCAATTATGATAACTCTGTTGTCACAGATATTACAAATACAAAACCAGTTACCGTTTATTACATGGGTGGCGAAGAAGATGCTAAATACTTTGTTCCAGTAACAAAAAGAGTGTCTAATAATGTCGACAATAACGTGACGGCAATCATTGATGAGTTAGGGAACCCTTCTTTAGGATCTAAACTTTCTGCCGTCTTACCAAGTGAAGTCGCTTTATTAGGTGAACCTAAAGTAGAGGATGGAACGATTACCCTCGATTTCGATGAATCGATTTTCTCTAGTGGGGGAGAAAATGTCATTAACGAGAATGTATTAAAAGTTTTAGCGTTATCACTTACAGAACAAGCAGAAGTGGAATCTGTTGCTGTTACAGTGAATGGCGAGGCTGATTTACTTGATGAAGATGGCGAAAAGCTAGAGCCTGTTTCAAGACCTGAAAGTGTGAATACAGGTAGCTATTAATTGGTATCACCATCCTTTTATAGTAAAATGAGAAGAGTGAGGAAAGGGGCCTCCTCTTCTCTTTATTTTTTATGACGAACATAAAAGGAAGGAAACGCTATATGTCTGAGATTATTATTGCGACAAAGAATAAAGGCAAAGCAGAAGAATTTAAAAAAATGTTTGCATCACTCGGTTATGAAGTGAAAACATTACATGATTATCCTGATATGCCAGATGTGGAAGAAACGGGTACGACTTTTGAAGCAAATGCCGTTTTAAAAGCAGAAGAGATTTCGCGCTTAATGAATCGACCGGTGATTGCTGATGATTCCGGATTATCAATTGATGCACTTGAAGGACGCCCAGGAATATTTTCCGCTCGTTATGCAGGGGAAGATAAAAATGATGAAGCGAATATAGATAAAGTACTTGAAGAAATGAAACATGTACCGGAAGAGAAGCGGGATGCTCGGTTTTATTGTGCACTTGCGGTAGCTATCCCTGGAAAGAAAACATACACCGTTTCGGGGACATGTGAAGGTAAAATTCTTTATGCACGAAAAGGAACAAATGGCTTTGGTTATGATCCCATCTTTTGGGCGAATGCAAAGAATAAGGCGATGGCAGAGTTAACATCAGAAGAAAAAGCAGCCATTAGCCATAGAGGACAAGCATTAAAGCAATTAGAAAAAGATCTTCCAACTATTCTTTAAGGAGGAGGATAACATGAAGTTACTCATCGTTAGTGACAGCCACGGTGATGGTGACATCCTGCAAGAACTAAAAGTACGTCACAGTCAAAATGTCGACTATATGATTCATTGTGGGGACTCTGAATTAAGTAGTGACCAAGCTGAAATCACTGGATATGTCGCTGTGAGAGGGAATTGCGATGCCGATGCTCGCTTTAAAAACGAAGAATTAATAGATACGGATAACGGCAAAGTATGGATTACACATGGTCATCTATATGGCGTAAAATCGTCTTTATTAGGTTTAAGCTTAAGAGCAAAAGAAGTAGCTGCACGTATTGTGTGCTTTGGTCATTCGCATCAACTGGGGGCTGAAATGGTAGATCAAATCCTTTATCTTAATCCAAATAGTATCTCGCTTCCAAGGCAGCCGAAAGAAAAAACATATATGATGGTAAATTGGACAGTGGAAAAAGTGGTCGTTTCCATTTGGACAAGAGACGGTGTCGAGCTCGAGGAATGGCAGCAATCCTTTTCGTTTGCGTAGCCAGAGAACTGCTATTATTACAGCAGTTCTCTGCCAATTATAAATTTATTTAAAAATTAATTGACACTTCAGTTTATCCTGCGTATAATAAATATTGTCTTGATATTAAGTCCCAGTAGCTCAGCAGGATAGAGCAACAGCCTTCTAAGCTGTCGGTCGGGAGTTCGAATCTCTCCTGGGACGCCATTAGCTACATATTTATCTACCACTAAATGGGCGCAAGCCCCGTTATATAAGCCTTCTAGGGCGTCAGTTGATACGGTCAATGATTCGATCAACGGACGCACTAGGAGGCTTATTTTTTATGACAAAACGAAAACCATCGCTAACGGTTCGTCAGGATTTATCTGATATTTTTGACGCGCCGCCTCAAATTACAACACCTCAACGACCGGAAGGCTTTCCGATTCAAAACGCATTAGCCGTAGTTATTCGCCAAATGGAGGCGTCTGGCCTTCGTGAACGAACAATCAGTGACTATGAACTTCACGTTAATCATTTTATACAAATTACCGGCGTTAGCGTTATGGAAGAATTAAACGCCGAGAAAATTTACGCTTGGTTATCGTCTATGAAAGTCAGTAACCAAACGAAACTCACGCGTCTAAAGTGTCTAAAGGCGTTTTTGTCTAAGTGCTTCATTAACGGGTGGCTTACGCATAATTTTTGGCACAACATTAAAATTCGTGTGGACACGCCAGTTAAAGAGGGCGCAACCGACCGAGAAGTTAAGATACTGCTTGCGATGTTAGACCTAACAAAATTCGTCGAGCTTCGCGATGCGGCTGCGATTTTACTAATGTATCAGACGGGAATCCGCGTCGGTACACTTGCACAACTACGAGAAGACCACGTAAAAGTCGCTAGTCGTCTGCTCATGGTGGACGGTGGCATCGTTAAAAACCACGAGTCTATTTATTTGCCAATTGACGATACGCTGGCCCGTCTATTGTCCGCATTGATCGAGCAGAATGCGCTTGTTAGAGAAGCCCAACGTACAAATAATGACTACTTGTTTTTATCGAAGAACGGCGGTGCCATCCAGACGAGTCCGAGTAATAACAATATAACGAAAAGGTTGTCTACTTACGCAAAAGAGTACGGACTGAAAAATATTAATCCGCACGCGCTCCGCCGGGGTTTTGCGAAGAATTTGCTGAAAAAAGGGGCTAACGTGGCTTTGATTTCAAAGGCGTTAGGTCATAGCGATTTATCGATTACAACTCGTTACCTTCATTTAGACAAAGACGAAGTAGCCGAGAGTTTACGAAAGTTTTTATAGACAAAAAAAAATAGCGCCGACTACGCCAAATAGTCGAACGCCCACACATAAACAGTTAGTTACATATTATCGAAAAAAACGTAGTTAGTCAAGGTTGGTTAACTATGTCTTTGGAATCGAACATATGTACGGTGTGGCTTACGCGGAAAGGGAAACCCAATGCACTATTTAATCGAATATAAAACGTTCCAATCAAAGCACGAAATGAATGACGCCGTAGCTGAGCACCTTTCAGAGCACCGTTACGAGTTGTCCGAAACTGATCGCACCGTTCTTAATACCATCGCCTGCTATTCAGTCAAATATGCTGGAGCCTCACATTTGAAGGCGGCTACATTGGCGAAGCTCGTTGGTAAAAGCGATAAGACGGTCCGACGTTCAATTAACCGCCTATGTGAGCTACGAATCATTCGCAAGGTAGTTATGATGCGCCCAGTGTCCGGAGGTAATGGTGCGAATATTATACAGATACTGCCGTTTGATGAGCTGCGTTTTACTCGCAATGAGCTGCGCGCCAGTGACCACCCGAAACCGTCCAACCGTGAAGAAGCCGTTAAGCCAGTCGTAGCAAGCGATAAGACGGCAACTAGCGAGAATAAACCTTTTAATTCTTTTAAACAAAATACTGTTATAAATAATACGTATAGGGCGTTCAAGCAATCCGTTGAATACTACGTTAAGGATGCGAAGCTAACGAATAAGCTATACGGCATCTATCTCGCACATACTTCATTCCTGCGGAATTGTCACGAATCTATCGATCTATTAAACTGCGGAATTGAGGCTGTTATAACGACCTTTAAGGCGACCAAACGGAAGGCTATACGTAACATTGCCGGCTACTATCATGGCGTATTAGACCGCGTGCTAGACGGTCTGATGTACGCAGTTTTGCCGAGCATTGCCGAATAGTAAGAATATCCGTAGGGCATTGCGCTATTTATCAGGCGAAAGGCGCTAGCGCACGAGGGGTCCGAAATCATCGGGGTTGAGCTGCGCAAGGCTGATCGTTTATGCAGCTTTCTATGCAAGGTGATAGCGATGGATATAATTTACAAACGTTGATATAGCGCGCTTTATTATACTGCATAAATGAACGCGAATATTATACGTAAGATATACGTCTATAAACGTTGATATAAAGCCATTTATTCGTATGAATGAACGTAACAAAATGCGTTTGTGTTACATAATATATGCGCTTTGTTGAATATTATATGCAACGCGTTTGATGGGCGGGGGTACTCGGTGAATCAGCGCTCCCACCAGGCATATTAACCTTATACGATTCAAATTTTAACCTCGGGGGTAAAAAATGCGCTAGAAAATTTTTGAATTTCGAGGGTTGATTTATGCAATGCGACCGTTATATAATTTACGTAACAAAACGAGAATAATCGGAGGTGTGTTACGTATGAACACGGTCGAACCAATCCGCAGCAAGGCGGACATCGCACGCATGAAAAAAGCGCTAGGCAATCCACGCGATAAGCTACTATTTATCTTCGGCATTAATTCAGCGCTGCGCATATCGGACATTCTTGCGCTAACGGTAGGCGATGTGCGCGGCAAGGATACGCTTGCAATCAAGGAGACCAAGACGCGCAAGTCTAAGCGATTCAAATTAAACCCCGCGATACAGAAGGCTATACGTGAGCTAGTGCCGGATGATGCAGACGACAATGCGCCCCTATTTCCTTCGCGCAGGGGAACAAAAGCGATTAGTCGCGTTCAGGCTTGGCGGATTCTTAATGACGCGGCCAAACGAGTAGGTCTAGATATTGAAATAGGTACACATACGCTACGCAAAACAATGGCGTATCACGCTTATAAATCAGGCGTAGATATTTCGTTACTGATGAACGTGCTGAATCATAGTAGCCAGCGCGAGACGTTGCGTTATATCGGAGTTACGCAGGAGCAAGTTAATGGTGTGTTCGAGTCGATTAATTTGTAATGGCGCTTCCTGCTACCCGACATCGCTTTTACGCTTTTAATTGCGTAAAATTTTTAACGAGACTTACTCTCCCAAGGGTTTCAGCGTTTATTCCTTAAAAGAAAATAAGGGAGTTTTTAACCCCTGCGCCTTCATTCGGGTAAAAGACACCCCTCACTCGGCGCCAATATTCTTTCTAATTATTACCTTTCGCGAAAATAATATGCACTAGTAATCTCGGCAGACTGAAAGGATGCAAGGTTTTATCACTTACTATCGCGCTTCCGTTCGCCATACCTTTTACTATACCAATTAAAATTCCTACGCAGAATTACGAAAAGAATAGGCGAAATGTCGACGCAGCAAGGCGCAAACAAGGCGCCAACTCTTCCGTTTAGGCGGAACTGTATTATATACAAAAGGTGCGCGACAATATAAAAATAGCCTCCGATTATTCGGGGGCTTTAATTTCATTACGACAGGATTTATCAGAAACAATAATTTTAAATTTACTAAAATTGTTAGAATATACGCGTTGCCAAAAAGGATCGTTTTTATTATAGTGCTTTTCTAGCCATTCATCAGGAATTAGTTGAATTCCACTTTCATCTAAGAACTTACAAAAATCCTCTATATCTTTTAGCTTAAAAAGCCTGTTTCTAATTTCTGTTGTGGAAGGGTTGTTTAATAAATTCATTTCCTCATCGGATATACGGACTTGTCTGATTTTTCTTTTCTTGTTTTCCGGTAATTTAGGCCTTCCAAGTTCACTCTTATAAAAAAAGTTCACAAATTTTCCTGCTCGATGTTGGGTTATATACTCTTTAAGTACCTCGTGTGTTGTGCTATTTTTGGTTAATATATCTATAACTTCTTTTTGCGATAATTCTGTTGAACGAATAATAGTAGTTAAAGAAGCGCCATCTAAAAATTTTTTTATAACGCCTGCTTCCTCTTTGAATTTAGACATGAAAGAGCCTCCTTTTTGTGTATACATAATAATTACGTGATCCTATTGTATATACAATAAAACCTCCCGATACTTATTGTCAATACAAAAATAGCCCCGATTATTCGGAGGCTTTTACATCTTTAAAATCGATAAGTTTGTCAATATCAGCGATATCTAATACACTAGCGATTTCTTCTATTAGTTCTTTGTTGAGGGATTTGCGTTGATTGTTATATAACTCACTGATTGATGCGGTTCTAACGCGCTTCTCTATACCTCGCTTTTCCCTATCTTCATCAATAAGCCTAGCTAAATCCAGTTGCGTCATACCTCTATCTTTTAATACCTTGTCCAGTTTTATTTGCAATTTAACTCTCAATATTAAGCCCCTCCCTTCAATACTACCTGTATTATAAGATAAAAATAAGAATTTCGCAATTTCGTAATTATTATCATTGACATTACTAAATAACGTAATTATAATTAGGATATAAATTACTAAATAACGTAATTATGGAGGTTGTTCAAATGGGTATAATTTTTGCAACATTTTGGTTTGCATGGGCTGGAATTGTATCTGCAGCATTTATCGGATGGGTGGTGAGCGACAATGATTAGGCGTGAGGATGTGACGTTCATTGATTCACTTAGTGAACCAGTAATTCAAAATGTCGCCGTCATTAGCGAAAGAGTCATTGCAGAGAACGAAGGTGCTGGGTCCGTAAGCTTTACAGTGGCAAAGGAATCTATAGCGCAAGGAGTAAACGTCGACAGTCTGGCGGTTGTTGAGGAAAGCAAAGCGGTTGATTATGGTCGCGATTTACTGATTAATCTAATTTTAGGAGGAAAATGAACGATGAAAAAGGTTACAGTGCAGTATTTATTTGGTGGCGTAATAAATGAAATGGACAACGAGGTTGGCATCTTGTTTCCAAACGGAAAAGTATTCGTGGCAGGTAACGGTGAGCTGGGATTATACAACGCAATTGAAACGGAAAATCAAGACGTTGTGACAGTGGATTTGGATAATGATACAGAAGAGTTTATGCGCGAGAATCCAGCAGTCCTAATCGACTTATTGTCTGCAGTTTAAATTTGCGAAAAGGTGATCCGTGATGTCGGTGCATCGATGGCAAGGGTGCATCGGCAAGCGGCTTGAATGACACGCGACCCGGAATGGAGTTTATTATAGCGGCAAATATAGTAAGTTGTGTGCTGGGTCGTCACAAGTTGTCGGCCTATTTTCGTTTAAGGGGGGGTCGGTATTAATCGACAGGTACACCGCTTTGACATTTTGTCAAACTGGCGAAGCGATATTCGAGAAGTGGTACCGGTCTATGGGATACCGAAAAACCAGAGAAAGAGACGTTCGAAGAATTGCCGATGTCGGCAACTATATCAATAGTTTTTTGCTAGTTCAACGGTTGAACGACCAAACTCGTGATGTTTTTGAAAGACTGCCGCTTACGCTTTCCGAAGCTATACCAACGCGTAGCTGGCGAAGCAATATTCGAAATTGGTAAACGGTTAAAAAGTGTGCGCGATAATCCGCAAAAATATGGATTCGATGGTTTCCGCGATTGGGGAGAGTGGTGCAATAAGTCCTTGAATATAACGAGGAGGCACGCTAATGACTTCATCAAGGTATTTGACAGGTTCGAGAACCACGGTTCCCCGTTACCTGGTACAATATCCGCATTGCGTCTGTTGACAGTATACTCAAACGAAGAACTCGAAAAACCACGAGAAATGCCCATAATGAGCATTTAAAATCGCAATCGGCATAATGCCGAATTAAAAATCGCAATCTGATATTGCCGAGGATGATATTCCATCGCGCATCATAAATTCGAAGCTCGGATTGCCGGAGTTAAGTAGGAATCAGAAAGCCGCATTAGTTATCTTGCTTCATTACGAAGAAGAGAGGAGGAAAGCGAGGGAGCGGATGCTTTTGGGGAAGGCTATAGACCCTACTGAAAAACTTCAGGAGGGTGATCTGAGTGGGGAGACAGCAAAGATTCTATCAAAAAAGGTCGGAATCACATCTCGTTACATGTATCAACTACTAGCCGTCTACAAATCGCGCCTTGACTTATTTCAACTCGTAAAAGACGGAAAGTATTCCATTAATAAGGCGTACACGCAGATGAAGGCGGACGAAGCTCCGGAAGTAGTTGAGGAAGTTCCAGTCGAAATACTCGACGTTGACGAATGGCAAGCGGAATATCTCCTTATTGCGGAAAATGTAGAGCGACGAGGTCAAGCCGAATCTGACCCGATTAAAAAGGCGAGGATAGCTCAGTTTCTAAAGGAGTATTGGGGCGTTAAGAACGGACGGCCCGAAAAACTTGGACATAATGGGCAGGTTTCTAAAACAACGGCGGACATCGCAGAAACAATCGGAGAGTCGGAAAAGTCAACGCGTAGCTGGCGAGGCAATATTCGAAATTGGGCGACGGTTGCATGATGTTAAATATAACCCCCAAAAATACAGATTGCCGGTCGGAAGAGACAAGGAAGGGCGCGAGATTGTGGCGCGAGGTGCTTGGGGCGATTTTTTACGGGAAGCGAGCATTGATGAGAAGCAGGCGCCTATACTCATAAAGTTATACGTTGAATTAGGTGAAAGTAAATTCGTCACGGGACGAAATAACGGAATAAAAGCTCTATATGAAATCGCTCAACTTCCACCCGACCAACGAGACCAACCGCACACAGTCCCGTCAACAGGCGAAACAAAAACGGCAGATGAAATGACCGTCCGTGAGCTACGTGAGGTTAAGAAGGCGCTGAAAGAGGCGGAGAATGCGCGTGTTTTGTCAATATGTAGTATTTTGTTGAGGGTTTCCAACTATATATAGACGTTGTGCGCATAAAAAAAAGACCGCACAATCTGCCGCCAAAAAAAATAAAAAAAATATCAAAAAACTATTGAAAGTTTAATAGAAATAACCGATAATAAAGAAAGGAGTGTACCTATAAATATGCGAAATTATCCTATTTTTATTTCTTGATATTAGTATATTACCTATCGTTTATTATGTCAAGCGTATTTATAAAAAAATATTTTATCCACTTTGCGGAGGTTATCCGTTATTTCTTAGTAAGTAAGGGCGCGCTGAGTAGAAAGTTATCGCGTCATACTAACTAAGGGTGGAATTTTTTGAGCAGAACCAAAACCTCGCGCCTATAGTAAATGAGGGTTATTTTAAGTGTAGTAAAAAGATGTATAAGTAGGGAATAGTTTCTGGTGCGTCGCTCCCCCATTGCGGCGTACTAGGTTTTTATTTAAATGGGAGTTAAGAAAATTAACATGCGGGAGTGGTTTATGTGGACGCGATACTATTGAAATTCATCCGACAATCAAAGGGCATATCTCAAGCTGAACTAGCACGCATTACTGGTGTCAGTGCTGCGCTAATATGCCAGATAGAGAAAAACAAAAAGAATATAAGCGATAAGGTAAGGCGATCAGTTAACGACTATTTCGGCGCAGAGTATATAAGAACATGCCGAATTTTTATCGAACAAAACAAAAATGGGGGGATTTAAATGAGCGACAATTATCCGTTTGAAATTGCGAATGATTTTACGAAAAGTCCAAACTGTTTACGTAAGTTGTACTCGTATTACCCTGAGTTTACCGGTAACACGATCGTTGTTTATGAAATACTGTTGGCACGCTACAATTCGCAAATGGGCTATGCGTGGCCGACGATATGGCAAATCGCTCTCGAATCCGCGCAGAGTGAGTCAGGCGTAAAAAGACAGCTGCGCATATTAAAAAAAGTCGGTCTGCTTGTCGTTAGAAAGTCGGAAGTTGCGCGAAATAATACTTACGTGCCTCTCGCGCCCATAAGTGATGAGCAGGAATTTTGGCGAAAGTTTCCGGAAGCGAAAGCAGCCTACGATAAGCACCGGGATACGTTAAAAAAGAGTGAAAAATTGAGCAAAGGAAGGTGGGCAGCAAAGAAAGAATGACGCTATTATTGCTCATACAGCTAAAAATTAGACGTATATACAGTCAAAAATTAGACGTATATACAGTTAATTATTAGACGTTATTAAGATTTACTTATTAAGATTTACCGATAAAGATATACATTACGCCACATATTCGCTAACGCTCATATGTAACGTCGAGGGTTATATAATTAATTACTTTTCGCGAAAGGTATTAGAGACTAATAGATAAGAGATACAAGACTACAGCTAAAAATTAGACGTATAAAATGGGGGCATTTTAAAATGGGGAGAAAACCAATTAATCCAGGGAGTGGCGCGATTGAATTTGCTTTGCAATATGTAGATGGACTGTCTGAGGATTTGGCGCGACCGATTATCGATAAGTTAGTCGCAGGGAACTTGCATGATAGCGATGATAAACGTATAAAGAAATGCGATTGGTGCGGTTACTATTTTCGCGATAAGACAAAGCCTAATACGGCTAAGGTTTGCTGCCGTCAATGTAAATATAGCAAAAGTAACGCAGCCAAGGCAAAGAAGAAAGCTGACGAAGCTTTGCTCAATCCGACTAAAAAAGTTAACACATATACCTATTATGCGGATCATTTAGAGTATCCTTATTACGCAAATGAAAAATACATGCTCAGCCGCGCAGCCAGACACGAGGTACAAATGGCTCCTGCTAGTTTAGAAGTTATTCATCAGCTCATGTCGCGCAATTACAAAACAAAGTCGAAAAACACGCCGACTGATGGAAGTGATAAGTTCGAGGTCAGAGGTTTGAGACACGGACACTCATACGAAGAAGTTGTTATATCAAAGCTTGAGCCGGGCTACTTTGAAGAATTATACGGCGAGAGACACTTGGCGATGGAAAGATGGCGGGCGCAACAATTTAAGTGTAGTAAAAAAGTGCATAGTTAGGGAAAAGGTGCGGTTAGCCCTGATATTTTTTAGGGCAAAAAGTAAAGAAAAGGAGGATAAAGGTTATGAATGCAGAGAAGTTCAGAGCTCTACGGTTTTATTTAGGTATGACGCAACAGGAGTTTGCTAATTTAATAGGTGTATCTTCGGCCACTGTCGGAAGGGTTGAGACGGGAAGCTTGGATATTACACCGCGAGTAAAGGCGAAGCTTGCTCATATTAACATCGATGATGGTTTTATTGATTTTTATGAAAGAATGCGTAGTATTTCCTAATTTAACATTACACTAAAACAGGGAGGATGTCAACATGTGGAATCAAACGAATTATGGAAGTTAGAAACGGGTTGGCTCGCCGGTTGGACCACTGACCGCGACCTAATCCGACGTATCAAACGCTACAAGAAGGACTGGACGATCATGGCCGACTACTTTCGCGCTGGTCGACTTGAAGCGGTTCAATTTCGCATACCGATCGAGCAAAGGCGTGCAGCAGAGCGAATGTTTAACGTGACATATAATGAAGATAATCAAGCCGTTTGAGGCGTCTAAGGCGAATACCCTAGGCGTACTATTCAAACGTTTTTTTCGTGGCTAGAATCGGCTGTTTGGCTCGAAAATCTGTCAATTACACGTAGTTCCGAGGAGGGTTTGGATGGCATTTACTTATGAGATTATTCGCGGTAAAGATACGCGAAAACCGCAGCTTGCAAGAGTAACCTTTGACGACGGCACTAGCGTTGATTACCTTTTCGGCCATTATTTGAGCGAGCAAGCTATCGCCGATATGCTGCCTCGTTTGGTTATGGATGCGAAGGCAAGTCGTAGAAAGGCGGTGGGCTAATGAAGCGCAGGGTATTCGAGGTAAATATACAACGAACAGAAAACGCGTCAGCTATCGGAATTATTGAATGGAGCAATGATAGCAAGCAGTTATTTATCGCTAGTCTATTCTATGACAAAAAGCTCAGTCGTTCGGAGATATTTGACGCTTGGAATATTGCGGTTATCAACGAACTAGACTCCGGTGAGCATACGCTGGTTAGAACGAATGATATCAGCGCTAGGAGTAGGCGAAGGCTCAAGTATCCGCGTAATCTAATGAAGTTTGTTGCAAAAGGGCATTTGATGCCGGCGAAAGAGTTGGCGTGCGATGCGTTAATAAGGAAAACGAATATAAAGGAGAGATTTTAATGATTAAAGCGGAGGAATTTAAAGAGACGCTAGAAGCAGTAGCACACGCGAAGAAAGAGGTATATGTAGAAACGCTAAAAAACGAACTAACCAACGCAATGATTGACGCAGATATTATCAATTTATTTACTAAGGTCGCGAATCATGATGCGGACGCGATCGGTGAACTAGCGAAAAGACTAAAGGAGGAAAAATAATAATGAGTAAATATGAAAAGATGACTAAATCACTTGAGAGAATGCAGGAAATTAGAGGCGGTATCACACAGACGGTATTAGATTACAGCAAGTTAGTAGAAGAACAAACAATGCCAATAGAGAACGACGTCGACCTAAGCCCGACTGGACGTATTAAAAAGGTAACTGAAGCAAAGAAAGCGCTAGGAGAAGGGTTTATGGATTTCGCGCGTAAGTTAAAGGATGATTATCAAAAGGAATCAATCTCCGCGAAGGTTGCCGCCGAAGACATTCTTAATCAAGTCCCGAAAGCTCCGTCAGATTCCTCACTTAAGACATTCGAACGTATTCTCGCGAGTTTGAAGTTAGACATAAAGTTGGGTCGATCGGATTCGATTTCTTTAGGAAAGCTAAAGTCTTTTGTGGCTACAATTGACCAACCATACTTTGCGCAGAGGATAGTCGATGACTATGGCGATATTATCGGCTTGTTCGACGGCTTGGCGGAAATAAAACCGGAATTAAGCCTACTTTTGGAATCGCTACGAGACAAAGCAAAAACAGACGAGCAAAAGCATGCAGAACAAGTATTGCAGACGATAGACAACGAGTATAGCCGCGACCTATTTACGCGAGGACTGGTAATGGATACTTTACACGATACGTTCGGTCATGAAGTTGCCGACTATGCTAATCAACCACACCTACACAAAGGAGATGATGCGTAATGGAAAAACAACAACTTTATTTGCTCAGCGCAGATGGCGGCAACGCAGCCGGTAATATCTACGAATATAGCGATCAAGATGCGAAGATTTTACTCGAAAAAGGGAAAGCCGTTAAAGTAGACTTTCCGAAGTTGAAGTCCTATGAAACGGAAATAAATAGTCTAATGAAGCGCTATAAAGAGCAATGCGATGCATTGAAGGGGAATCCGCGTTATGCAGATAACGAGTCTGAGCGCGAGTTTCAATTGAAGGAGTTAAGACGAAAGTTAGACGAGGAAGTTGCGACGCAACGGGAGGACTACGCGGTCGAGTTAGAAGCTACTTATCGCGAAGCAGCAACGAAAGCATTTTCGTTTGAGACAAGCGAGGAGGGCGTGAAGTTTGCCGAAGCAGTATCGTTGCAGCTCGACCTTGGCATCGGTCAGGATGTTGCGGAAATGTTGAAAGTGGCTATCGCAAGCGCTACTGATGCTGAAAAGGTTGGCTTGTTGACGCAGTGGTCTAAGTTATCGCAGAAGCTCGAAGAAAACGGCGTTAATAGCATAACAATTCAAGATATTGAGGCCGACTTAAAAAAATCTACTGGACTAGACGAAGCCGCATTGCAATTTAAGATACTTGGAACGATTAAGGAGACGCAGAATCCTGCGGTAGCATATACGAATATGCTTGCGGTTGAAAAACTAAGGGAGGAAGCAGAATGAGCGACTTCGAAAAGAAAGTAGCAGAAAGAATGAAGCAAAAGGAAGTTAAGGGCGTTGATCCTAGCCCATCTAATCCAACTAGAAGCAAGCCTCGGCCAGTAGATAACGAGCAAACGGGCAGAAGCTTATACCAACGATTAAAACAAGCGGGAAAAATACGGAACAAATAAGGCGCCTAATTTTGGGCGTCTTTTTAATTTTATATACGGGGGAGATTAAATGATTTATTTTATGTATAGTCGCGCAACAAAAGGCGGCGGCGCACTCGTGAAAACAACTAAAAGTGGCGGAGGAACAACGGCAACAAGTTCAGCAGGCGGTGGCGTTAGTACATCAACCGCAAGTGGCGGAGGCAGTTCTCAGACTTCGAGTGGGGGCGGAGGCACGCGGTCGACAACAAGCACACGAAGCTTCGCCCAGCTAAACTTGATGACGTTAGGACCTGAGACAGTTAGCGGCAGTTATCACGTGCATGAGGTACAAATACCGGGGGACAGGTTTAATCATTCGCATGATATTACGATAGGGAGCCACACACACACTGTAAACATTCCATCACATACGCACAATTTCGATGTACCTAACCACCATCATGACGTAACTATCCCAAATCATTCTCACGAAATTGAACTACCCGATCATACACACGAGATTGAGCACGCCATATACACGCTGGACCGACTACCAACTGCTTGCAAAATTGTAGTTGATGGTAACACGGTGCCTCATACTGCTATAAGCGGAACTAACATCGATTTAATAGATTACTTGAAAAAGGACACTAGCGGTAAGGTTATGCGAGGCTGGCATGAAATAGAGATAACGCCAAACGGACTTGGACGAATTAACGCGCAAGTAACAACGCAATTCTTTATGCAATCACGCGGAGGGGGAAGCTACTGATGAGCCTTGTAATAGCTTTCGCAACTACGGATTTCACCTTAATGGTGGGAGATCACCGCTGTACGCACATTCGCGATGATAATGTTTATTATGATGCGGCAATCAAGGTATATAACGTTAATAGTAAAGTGATTACGGGCTTTACCGGCGACGTAGATGCCACGATGAACCTCGTCAAACATATCCCGGATATTGAGAAGGACGCGACTATCGAACATGTTGCGCAAAGGTTGAAGGAGCTAGTGCCAAAGGACGCTTATCTGACGATGATACTGAGCGGCGTAGATAAGGACGGAAATATGCGGATCGTAGAAATGGGGCATAGAGATAATTTCGCGCAGCATATAACGGACCTTCCCAAGGGAGAAGTGCGTTGGTTATCAAGCTATGCCTACGTGAATCCTAACGACATGATCGAGGAAGAGTTTGCGAAGTTATCAGAATGCAATCCGCAAGAGGTGGCGCAGATGATTAAAAGAATTGTCGCGAAAGTATCGGAAGATGATATACGCGTAAGTAAAAACGCATCAATTGTTGGAATTATTAAGGAGGAATAACATGAGTAATCATCAAGCAACAATCGCAGAACTGAAAGCAAGAATCGAACAGATGCGCCGTGACCGCGTAGCTGCAGGCAAGCCAGCCGATCCGCCTGCGCCTTTCTTTCCACTTCCGTTAGCGGTTGTGACATCCGAAAGAATGCCGGACTACTTTGCTTTTATAGTGAAATATGCGCAAATCATCGACGAAACCAACGTAATCCCTGTGGGAGTCGATTGTGCGAAGTTTGAGCGTCATTATGGCGACTTTGATTTATTAGCCTACACGGATTGCGCTGATTCAAGCAAAACGTCTATATGGGCGAGGAGTATATACGGCGCCTTAAGGGAAATCGCGAAGTTCAGCAAGGGACAGGAAGAGTTATCGCCAGAGCAGGCGCTACAATCGATTTATAAGTGCATCCGACTAGCGAAGATAGGAAAACCGCCTACTAGCGACGCAACAATCGAGAAGGAATGTCAGATGTATCGCGATGATGAAGCGCTTTACAAGGCGGAGGTAGCCAAGTGGCGCGGACATTATGCGAAAATTAAGGAGGATGAATAAATGATTACACTGAACGAAATTAAAGCAAATTTAACGCCGGAACAGATGAAAGTTGCGCAGGGCATCGTTGAGAACGAGTTTTTAGGGAAAAAGAAGCTGAGCTACGAGGATTTAGCCGAATCGCTCGGAGTTTCAACGCGAACTCTCTATAATTGGCGCCGAGATAGGTACTTTACGCTATATCAGTCTTATCTAGCGGATCATGAGCTCGATAACTTTATGCCGACGGCCGTCGCGAAATTGAAGGAATCAATTGAAGGGCGGTCAAGTAACGGCATTCCGAGTATGAAGGCTTTAGAACTCTATCTGAAGCTGACTGGGCGCCTAGTTGATAAGAAGGAAATTGTAAAGTCGGAGGAGAATACTTCAAGATTACGTGTGACACGCGAAGATATCAGTAAAGACTTGGCGAACTTAGATAAGATGCTTAATTAATGCAAGGACTGCCTTCGGGCGGTCGATACATATGCTTGAGATTGCGTCTGTGACGAAATTATTTTTAATTTTGCGCATAATTATCCGTCTAATGCTTGTATATAATAGAAGAAAATGCTAATATTTAGTCAATCGGTCAGTTGAACGTTCAATGTCCGTGTCAACAATCGTTCTATATAACGAGTGAAATGACGTGACTATGACGGAACGGGAGTTCGAATCTCTCCTGGGACGCCATTAGCTACATATTTATCTACCAACACTAGCGTTGATTCCTGTGAAAACTTGGATTAGCGCTTTTTTTATTTCAGCTAGAGATCGATTTCATATTAGACTTCTCCATAAGTAATCTTCCTTTGTTGTTTTTCATCCTCAATTAAAAACCCAAAGAAACAACTATAAAAATACTATATTGAAATAATAGTGATAAGATGCACTGAATAAAAACATCCTCAAATACTGGTGATTTTTATCGAATGATGTAACGATGAGTCAGCATATGGTAGAAGTTATCACGTTTGTATGTGATTAAATATTAAAAAAATGGATTAACATGAAATGGTCTCTGAAGGTTGTAGTTTCTTTGTATAGTATTTATCGTAAATGAACGCACATGATTTATCTTGTAATAGCCTTCAATTAGTCGCGTTCTTTTGCTCATGAGCTGTTCAAATACCCCCATCCTAAAAGTACTTCACTTGCTATTCTCGCATGCCACAGAATGAATAAATCAATAAAAAATTTTGTCCAATTAAAAGGTTAATAGATCAATGATGTAAGCGGATACACGAAAACAGATTAATCTAAATTATCAAATAATTTTTCGAAAAGGTGTTGACGACTTTTAAAAATGGGCGTAAGATAGTCCTCAACAAAGCAAAGCACAATAAAATAAATCGAAAATGAAATTGGAAGCAGCGTTATTTTCCTTTTATTTTTACAAACGAAATTTTAGTGGTTTAAAGTGAGAAACTAAAAGCGTTGATGAGGATAAGTAGTTTTTTGATGTAGGTTTTGCAGAGAGCCGGGCAAGCTGGAAACCGGTAAACCAGTCTTAAAATGAACTCACCTCGGAGTGGAGACTTGAACAATGATAAGTAGAGTCTTCCGGGTCGAAGGAACCCGTTATCTAAGCTTAGCAGTTATTATGCTGTTACTGAGTGCGCGTGGAGATTTAAAACGCGAACAAGGGTGGTACCGTGGAATGGTGATCAAAGCCTTTTCATCCCTTGACCAATGATTGGTCAATGAGGGATGGAGAGGCTTTTTTATATTTAATTTAATTTTATTAAGGAGGTTAAAGAGCGATGGTGCGGGAAGCTGCCTTAACAGAAGAAGTGAAAACAAAGCTTGAGACGATTACAGGCGCAGACTTATTAATGGATGCGTTAGAAAGGGAAAATGTAGAAGTCGTCTTTGGCTACCCTGGCGGAGCGGTTTTGCCGATTTACGATAAGATTTATGATGCGAAATTCCTTCATGTTCTCCCTAGACATGAACAAGGCGGCATACATGCTGCAGAAGGTTACGCAAGAATTTCAGGTAAGCCTGGTGTCGTCATTGCAACATCCGGGCCTGGAGCAACGAATATCGTAACAGGTTTGGCTGATGCGATGATGGACTCATTACCAATTGTAGCTTTTACAGGTCAAGTAGCAACAAGTGTGATTGGTTCAGATGCTTTCCAAGAAGCAGATATATTAGGAATTACCACACCGATTACAAAATATAATTTTCAAATTCGCCAATTGGAGGATATTCCAAGAGTCATTAAAGAAGCGTTCTATATTGCAAAGACAGGCAGACCCGGTCCAGTGCTCATTGATATTCCTAAAGATATAGCTTCGACGATTACCGAAAGGCCCGAAGAAGTAGAAATGGAGTTACCGGGTTATCAACCGACATTAAAGCCTAATCGCCTTCAGATTCGTAAGCTCTCAGATGCGATAGGAGCAGCACAGAAACCAGTTATTTTAGCGGGGGCAGGCATTCTTCATTCGAAGGGGGCAAACGAACTCTTACAGTATGTAAAAAAAACAAAAATACCCGTTGTCCATACATTACTTGGTCTTGGTGGTTTTCCAAGTGATCATCCATTATTCATAGGCATGGCTGGCATGCACGGCTGTTACACAGCAAATATGGCTCTTTCTCAATGTGACTTATTGATTAATATTGGTGCAAGGTTCGATGACCGTTTAACAGGTAATTTGGAACACTTTGCTCCGAATGCTAAGGTTGCTCATATCGATATTGACCCTGCAGAAATTGGTAAAAATGTACCGACAGTTATTCCGGTTGTAGCAGACGCAAAGGCTGCGCTTCTCGCACTTCTTCAAGAAGAATGTAATGAACCAGCTCATAGCGAATGGATGGAGACATTAAAACAGTGGAGTGTTGCACATCCTTTCCATTATGATAAAGCATCACCAAAGTTAAAGCCGCAAAGAGTAATGGAGCTCTTGTATGAAAACACGAAGGGCGAAGCGATTGTAACGACAGATGTCGGTCAACACCAAATGTGGGCTGCGCAATACTATCGCTTTAAACATGCGGATAGGTGGGTTACATCTGGTGGGCTTGGAACGATGGGATTTGGTTTACCTTCTAGTATTGGCGCTCAAATTGCTGATCCAGATAGTTGTGTGCTTGCCATTGTCGGTGATGCAGGCTTTCAAATGTCAACACAGGAATTAGCAGTTATACAAGAAATGAACTTACCGATAAAAATCGCAATATTCAATAATCAATCCTTAGGGATGGTTAGACAATGGCAGGAGTTTTTCTATGAATCACGTTTTTCACATAGCAAGATTCCGGTTCAACCTGATTTTGTGAAGCTAGCTGAAGCTTACGATATTAAAGGTTATACCATAACGACAGAAGAAGAAGCAGAGAGAGTGTTAGCTGAAGTATTACACACAAGAGAGCCTGTATTGCTAGATTTCCGTGTCGATGCTGACGAAAATGTCTTTCCAATGATCGCTCCGGGTAAAGGGATTCATGAGATGGTAGGTGTGAAAGAATGAAGAGAATCATATCGCTCCTTGTTTTAAATAAACCTGGTGTACTTAATCGAATTACTAATTTATTTTCTAAACGTAATTATAATATCGAAAGTATTTCAGTGGGTTTATCTGAACAGGAGGGGATGTCAAGAATCACATGTGTAATTTATGTAGAGTCCGACCAACAAAGTGAGCAAATTACGAAACAGCTCAATAAACAGATAGACATACTGAAAGTGACGGATATTACAAATCAAGCAGTGGTTGCTAGAGAACTAGCTTTGATAAAGGTACAGTCTAATCCGCACTCAAGAAATGAGATTTATTCTTTAATTGAACCTTTCAGAGCTTCTGTCATTGACGTAAGCAAAGATAGTTTAGTCATCCAAATCACAGGAGAATCTGAAAAAATCGAAGCTTTCCTAGAGTTAATTAAGCCTTATGGTATTAAAGAGATTGCTAGAACGGGTACAACAGCATTCCCAAGAGGGACACAAAGACAGCCGCAACAAAAACATAATTTTTCAATTGTATAAAAAAATAAATGATGAAAAGAGGAGAATGAATAATGGCTAAAATGTACTATAACGGAGATGCAAATGAGAACTACTTAAACGGGAAAACAGTAGCAGTAATTGGATACGGATCACAAGGTCATGCGCATGCGCAAAATATGAGAGATAGCGGTGTAGAGGTAGTAATCGGCTTAAGGCAGGGAAAATCATGGCAGACAGCAGTTGAAGATGGCTTTCAAGTTTACTCAGTAGGAGAAGCGACTGCTAAAGCAGATATCGTAATGATTTTATTACCAGATGAATTGCAAACGAAAGTATATAAAGAAGAAATCGAACCAAATTTAACCAATCAAGCATTAATGTTTGCTCACGGATTTAATATCCATTTTAATCAAATCGTTCCACCGAAAGAAAGTGATGTTTTATTAGTCGCACCAAAAGGACCAGGTCATTTAGTAAGAAGAACATATGAAGAGGGAGCAGGTGTACCAGCGTTATTCGCCGTTCACCAAGATGTATCAGGTGAAGCAAGAGAATTAGCACTAGCTTATGCAAGAGCAATTGGGGCACTAAGAGCTGGGGGCTTAGAAACGACATTTAAAGAAGAGACAGAAACAGATTTATTTGGAGAACAGGCAGTATTATGTGGCGGACTGACTTCTCTTGTTAAAGCAGGATTTGAAACGTTAACGGAAGCAGGTTATCAGCCGGAACTCGCTTACTTTGAATGTCTCCATGAACTCAAATTAATTGTTGACCTTATGTATGAAGGTGGATTAGAAGGAATGAGATATTCTATTTCTGATACAGCACAATGGGGAGATTTCGTCAGTGGCCCACGGGTTGTAGATGAACGGGTAAAAGCAGAAATGAAAGAAGTATTAAAAGATATTCAAGAAGGCAAATTTGCTAAAGGCTGGATTATGGAAAACCAGGTGAATCGTCCGGTGTTTACAGCTATTAATGCAAAAGAAAGTGAACATGAAATTGAAAGAGTTGGTAGAGAGCTTCGCAAAATGATGCCATTCGTCCAAAACAATAAAAAGAAAGAAGTGGTGAGCAGTGCAACAAATTAATATATTCGATACAACGCTTAGAGATGGAGAACAATCAGCAGGAGTCAACTTGAACTTCTCTGAGAAATTAGAGATTGCTAGACAGCTAGAAAGACTGAGTGTAAACATCATCGAAGCAGGTTTTCCAGCCGCGTCTAAAGGAGACTTTGGATCGGTAAAATCTATTGCAGAAACAGTAAAGAACGCTTCTGTAACAGGTTTAGCGAGAACGGTTTTATCGGATATAGATGCAGCATGGGACTCATTGAAGGGAGGAGCCGAACCAAGGCTCCATACCTTCTTAGCAACTAGCCCTATCCATCGTGATTACAAACTTAAAATGACAAAAGAGCAAGTAGTGGAAACGGCAGTTAACACCGTTAAGTATGCGGCGGAACGCTTCTCCATTGTGCAATGGTCAGCAGAGGATGCTTCAAGGACGGAATTGCCCTTCTTGGCAGAAATCGTGGAGAAAGTCATCCAAGCAGGAGCGAGGGTGATCAACATCCCGGACACAGTCGGATATGCAACACCGAAGGAATACGGAGAGATTTTTAAATATTTAAAAAATAATGTCCCATCTATCGATAAAGTAGCATTATCTGCTCATTGCCATGATGATCTAGGGATGGCGACAGCGAATTCTTTAGCTGCGATCGAAAATGGTGCGACACAAATAGAGGGAACGATTAACGGAATTGGTGAGCGAGCGGGCAATGCAGCGCTTGAGGAAATAGCTGTCGCCCTTCACATCAGAAAAGATTTCTATAATGCCCAAACAACGTTAAACCTAGGGGAGATTAGCCGAACAAGTAGCCTTGTAAGCAAACTTTCCGGAATGCCGGTCCCAGCAAATAAAGCCGTTATTGGAGCAAACGCTTATGCTCATGAATCTGGTATACATCAAGATGGCGTATTAAAAGAAGTAACCACTTATGAAATTATTTCACCGCAATTAGTCGGTGTGCAATCTAACTCTCTTGTTCTTGGTAAACATTCAGGACGACATGCATTTAAAAATCGTTTAGACGAATTAGGTTTAGATGTGGCAGATGAAGATATCAAACCACTATTTACCGTATTCAAAGATTTAGCCGATCGCAAAAAAGAGATGACAGATGAAGACTTAGTCGCCCTTGTGCTAGAAGAAAAATTGTCGAAGGAACAAAGATTCTATGAATTAATTCAAATCCAAATTCAGTACGGTACGAATCAAGTGCCGACAGCAACGGTTACATTATCCGGTAGCGATAATCAAGTGATACAAGAAGCAGGTACGGGTGCAGGTAGTATTGAGGCACTATATAACACATTAGAAGCAAGTGTGAATGGTGAGATTAATTTACTCGATTATCGCATTCAATCAG
The DNA here is from genome assembly GCF_038007345.1 of Cytobacillus sp. FSL M8-0252. NCBI lineage: Bacteria > Bacillati > Bacillota > Bacilli > Caryophanales > Bacillaceae > Cytobacillus > Cytobacillus sp. FSL M8-0252. The sequence goes on along the minus strand of NZ_JBBOWZ010000001.1, from coordinate 3,435,150 downwards.
TTGGTGCCGGTAGAGATGCACTTGCGCAAGTGTTCGTTAAGTTAGCTTACCAAGGGGTAGAAACGAGTGGTAGAGGGCTCGCTCAAGATGTGCTAGAAGCATCAGCAAAAGCCTATTTAAATGCAGTTAACCGAGTCATATATATGAAGGAAAAAACGGAACCAGCTATGCAGAATAGTTAACTTACACTTTAATCGGAGGGATAAAAGATGAAAAAACGTATCGCTGTACTACCAGGAGACGGGATCGGGAAAGAAGTTGCAAAGGGAGCAGTTGAAATTCTCCAAGCAGTCGGAGAGCGCTATAATCACCAATTTGAATTTGCTTATGGTATGATTGGCGGCCATGCGATTGATGAAAAAGGCAAACCACTTCCGGAAGAAACCATTCAACTTTGCAAAGAAAGCGATGCGATTCTTTTAGGAGCAGTGGGTGGTCCTAAATGGGATCAAGTAAATCCTGATATCCGTCCGGAGAGAGGGTTATTACAAATCCGTAAAGAGCTTAATCTATATGCCAATCTTCGTCCAACAACTTATTTTGAAAGTTTGGCGAAATCTTCTCCTCTAAAAGATGAAGTAATCCAAGGTGTAGACTTATTGATGGTACGCGAATTAACTGGCGGATTATATTTTGGTCAACCGAGTGAACGCATGGATGCTAACGGGGAGTCTGCGGTAGTCGATACATTATTTTATAAAAAAGCAGAAATGAAGCGAGTAATCGAAAAAGCGTTTATTTTAGCAGATAAGAGAAGAAAAAAAGTCACATCTATTGATAAAGCAAACGTTCTTGAATCAAGTAGGATGTGGAGGGAAACAGCAGAGGAAGTGGCAAAAGATTATCCCCATGTGTATCTTGAGCATATGTTAGTTGACAATGCGGCGATGCAGATGGTGACAAATCCTAAACAGTTTGATGTTGTCGTAACCGAGAATATGTTTGGTGATATTTTAAGTGATGAGGCTTCCGTTTTAACCGGTTCATTAGGTATGCTACCATCTGCTAGTTTATCTGAGAATGGTCCATATTTATTTGAACCGATTCATGGTTCGGCACCTGATATCGCTGGGAAAAACGTGGCCAATCCGTTAGCAATGATTTTATCTGCTGCAATGATGCTTCGTGAATCGTTCGGGTTAGAAACAGAAGCGAATGAAGTAGAACGTGCTGTAAAGCAAGTGTTAGATGCAGGCTTTAGAACGAGTGATATTGCGGAGTTCGGCCAACAAGTGACATCGACAACAGAAATGATTGCGGAAGTAAAAGCGATGCTACTTGATAATGAAGCCATTATGCATATTATGGGTGCGTACGCTTAAATAATGAAGAAGGGACACGGCCCTATTGTGGGTCCGTGTTTCTTTTAGAAAGGTGTGAATATTAATGGGGCAATCAATTATAGAGAAAATATGGAAACAACATATTGTTCATCAAGAAGAGGGAAAACCGGACTTATTGTATATAGATCTGCATTTAGTGCATGAAGTGACATCGCCTCAAGCGTTTTCTGGCCTAAGAATGAAAGGAAGAACGGTTAGAAGACCAGATAAAACCTTCGCTACGATGGATCATAATATCCCAACAGATAATCGTAAAGTCATCAATGATAAGATTGCATTAAACCAGATGACAACACTAGAAAAAAACTGTGAAGAGTTCCAAGTACCACTAGCAGGAATTGATCATCCAGACCAAGGAATTGTTCATGTCATTGGTCCGGAATTAGGCCTAACGCAACCAGGGATGACAATTGTATGTGGCGATAGTCATACATCCACACACGGTGCATTCGGCTCGATTGCATTCGGTATCGGTACAAGTGAGGTGGAGCATGTGTTAGCCACACAAACCATCTGGCGCCAAAAACCGAAAACGTTAAAAATCGAAATCAATGGAAAAAGGCAACAAGGTGTATCAGCAAAAGATGTTATCCTTTATGTCCTTTCTCAGTATGGGTTTGATTTTGGAACAGGACATGTCATTGAATATACGGGAGAAGTTATTGCTCATATGTCAATGGAAGAGCGGATGACGATTTGTAATATGTCGATAGAAGGTGGCGCGAGGGCGGGATTAGTGAACCCTGATGAAACAACATTTTCTTACTTAAGAGGACGTAAGTATGTCCCAACAGGGGATGCCTTTGAAGAGCTAGTGACAAAATGGAGATCATTAGTGTCGGATGAAGATGCAACTTATGATCGTGTGATTACTATTGATGCAGCTAATATTGCCCCAATGGTTAGCTGGGGGACAAACCCAGCGATGACATCTAAAGTTACTGATTCAATTCCTACATCAAGTGATTATGAAACAGCCGTGGAAAAGAAATCACTTGAGAGTGCGCTTAAATACATGGGACTAAAGGAAGGACAGAAAATAGAAGATATTCAGATTCAACATGTATTTATCGGTTCTTGTACCAATTCACGACTAGAAGATCTACGTGAGGCTGCTTCTGTAATCAAAGGCAATAAAGTTCATCCTGATGTGCGTGCACTAGTTGTGCCAGGTTCACAAACGGTCAAGTCGCTTGCAGAAGAAGAAGGTCTGGATGAAATTTTTAGAGAAGCTGGGTTTGAATGGAGAGATTCGGGTTGCAGTATGTGTTTGAGTATGAATAATGATATTGTCCCTAGCGGTGAACATTGTGCTTCCACATCTAATCGGAATTTTGAGGGTCGGCAAGGATCTGGAGCGAGAACTCATTTAGTCAGTCCAATTATGGCTGCAGCAGCAGCTATTCATGGTCATTTTGTCGATGTTAGAAAAATGGTTGAAAGACAACCAGTAAGATAGGGAGCGGAGTAGATGACTGGATTTAAAACTTTAAAGGATAAAGCGATTGCTTTTGACCGTGCCAATGTAGATACAGATCAGATTATTCCTAAGCAATTTCTAAAACGAATTGAAAAAACGGGCTTTGGTCAATTTTTGTTCTATGACTGGCGTTATATGGCAGATGGTAGTTTAAACCCAACATTTGAATTGAATCAAGATGAAAATCAACATGCATCGATTTTAATTGCAAATGAGAATTTTGGTTGTGGGTCATCTAGGGAGCATGCACCATGGGCCCTCCTAGATTATGGGTTCAAAGTGATATTAGCACCATCCTTCGCAGATATATTTCATCAAAATTGCCTGAAAAATGGTGTGTTACCGATTGCGTTACCAAAGGAGCAAATTGTGCAATTACTTGAAAAAGGCAAACAACAGCCTTATCAATTAGAAGTGAATCTAGAGAAGCAAACGATTGGTGATGAAGCAGGGTTCCAAGTATCATTTGAAATTGATGCTTATTGGAAAACGATGCTAATGAATGGGTGGGATGAGATTGAAATTACCTTGCAATTAGATGATCACATCACTGCATATGAACAAGCATTAAGATAGTAAATAAATCATTACTTGTGAGCCCGTATGCATTGTATATAGGGCTCATTTTTTATGAAGTTTTTCCGCTGAACCTCTCAATCGCACAATCCTTTTGCATTTTTCTCTTTTCATGCTACACTTACCTCTAAATAAGGAATTAAAGGGACGTAGGCAAAATGACAAAACATAATCGTGATGACAAAAAAAATAAAGTGATTCCCTTTCCCTTTTTAGATAGACGTTTATTAGAGAAAGGGTTAGAGGCTTTACACCGTAGGGAGTTTCAAGAGGCAGTAGATTTCTTAACAGAAGCTTCAGAGCTAAATGATAAGGATGAAGATATTCAAACGGGTCTTGTGCTTGCCTTTTTTGAATCAGGTCAATTACAACATGCGCAAAAACAAGCGGAATACATGCTCCATAATGGGATAGGTGACTACCTTCAAGTGGTAGATATGTATTTGATGATTTTAGTACAATTACATCGCTACGATGAAATTGTGACCACTATTGAATACTTATTTGAAGAGAACAAAGTACCTCATGAAAAATTTGAACATTTTAGTCGGTTATTAGAATTCAGCCGTAGAATGGCTGAAGCAGACATAAAATCCAGTGAGGTAGAGGACGGCTCGGAAAATCACCTACAGCTTTTTGAAATAAAAGATCAACAAGAGCAGATGATGCTCGCTAAAGAATTGGCAGAAAAGAATATTGTGCACAATGTAAAAGAAATCCTTTCCTATTTACGATCTGAGGAGGGACATCCCTTTTTTAAGACATTACTTCTCGATGTGTTAAAACAGCATCTATATAATAAGGAAGTTATTGTTGAAAAAATGGGTAATATAAAAAGTTTTGTTCCTGCACACTTGCCTGACTTTGAGCATTTCCAACAAAGGATTGAAATGCTCAAAGTGTTAGAAGAGAAAATGGAGCAAGATGACCCCATTTTACTTGAACATGCTGCATCTCTTGTGAACCGTCATTTATTTCTCATGTATCCGATAGAATTAGAACCTTTTTCTATTGAAACATGGTCTGCAGCTTATCATACTCTTGCGATTGATTACCTAGGGATGGACCTTGCTGTGGATGAGATGCTTGAGAAATATTGTGTCGAAGAAGAGGATTATCATGCAGCTATTACTTATATTGAAGCAATAGAAGAATTTTCTTATCCTAAAATATAGTCTCATTGTTGAAAGCTAGAGACGTTATGTTATAATATAATGGTTGTATTATGTGGATAGAAAGCTGATTCACCTTATATAAATGAATAATCGATTAGACATATTCATTCTATTTGCTGTGAATGAAATGATCATAGATTTTGGAGGGAAATAATAGTATGTCTGCTAAATTTGAAAAGTTAGAAGGGAACCAAGGGGTTCTTACAATTGAAGTAGATGCAGAGAAGTTAAACGAAGGTTTAGACGCTGCATTTAAAAAAGTAGTTAAACAAGTAAATGTTCCTGGCTTCAGAAAAGGTAAAATGCCTCGCAGCCTATTTGAAAAACGCTTTGGTGTTGAGTCTTTATACCAAGATGCAGTAGATTTTCTTTTACCAGAAGCGTATGCAAATGCAATTGATGAAACAGGCATTGAGCCAGTTGATCGTCCTGAAATCGATGTAGAACAAATCGAAAAAGGTAAAGCGCTTATTTTCACTGCGAAAGTAACTGTAAAACCTGAAGTAGAACTTGGCGAATATAAAGGCCTTGAAGTAGAAAAATTCGATACAGAAGTAACGGATGAAGATGTAGAAAACGAATTAAAAGGCCTACAAGAAAAACAAGCTGAGCTTGTTGTTAAAGAAGAAGGTACAGCAGAACAAGGTGATACAGTTGTTATCGACTTTGAAGGTTTCGTTGATGGAGAAGCATTCGAAGGTGGAAAAGGTGACAACTTCTCATTAGAACTTGGTTCTGGACAATTCATTCCAGGTTTTGAAGAAGAATTAATTGGTGTTTCTGCTGGTGAATCTAAAGAAGTAAATGTTACGTTCCCAGAAGAATACCATGCTGCTGAGCTTGCGGGTAAAAAAGCAGTATTCAAAACGACTGTACATGAAATCAAAACAAAAGAACTTCCTGCATTAGATGATGAATTCGCTAAAGATGTAGATGAAGAAGTTGAAACATTAGATGCACTAAAAGAAAAAACGAAGAAACAACTAGTTGATAGTAAAAACCATGAAGCAGAGCACCATGTGCGTGATTCTGTAGTAGAAAAAGCAGCAGAAAACACAACAATTGATATTCCAGCTGCAATGGTTGATACTGAATTAGATCGCATGATGCAAGAATTCGAACAACGTTTACAAATGCAAGGTATGAACCTTGAGCTTTATTATCAATTCTCTGGACAAGATGAGTCTGCATTACGTGAGCAAATGAAAGTTGACGCAGAGAAGCGCGTGCGCATTAACTTAACTCTTGAAGCAATTGCTGCTGCAGAAAACATCGAAGTTTCTGAAGATGAAATAAACGAAGAAGTAAATAAAATGGCTGAAATGTATAATATGACAGCTGAAAATATTCAAATGGCGCTGGGTGGTAGCCTTGATGGTTTACAATCTGATATTAAAGCGAAAAAAGCAATCGATTTACTTGTAGAAAATAGTAAAACTGTTTAAAATGAATATAACAAAGTAACGGTAGCAACCCGGAACTTACACATAACAAGGCGCGATCACATCGTGCCTTGTTTTCTACAATTTAAGATATTACATAATAGCAGTACGGCAAAAGCAGGATACCTTATCACATACATAACTGCCTGAAAAAAATTCCACTTATGGATGGGCATAAAAATGGACATGCTTATGGAAGTACAAGTTTTATTGAGTGATTTCCTTCTGCGAATCATGAATAACGTATTACGTACATAACTTAGAGGTAAGTGTTATTATTTCCTGTCTTTTGCTGAAGTGTGTTACAATGCAATACATAACTTATAGGTTAGTTTTTATCAAGCGTTTTTAATAAGAACTGGCGAGTGAATTGGCTCAAATATTTAGCTAATGATAAACAAAAGTTCGCAGAAGATATATCGCTTAGAAGTTTGATCAAGGGGTGAAGGATTTGTTTAAATTTAATGATGAAAAAGGTCAATTAAAGTGTTCCTTCTGTGGGAAAACACAAGATCAAGTTCGTAAGCTAGTAGCTGGTCCTGGTGTTTACATTTGTGACGAATGTATTGAATTATGCACCGAGATTGTGGAAGAAGAACTTGGAACAGAGGAAGAAGTTGAATTTAAGGATGTGCCAAAGCCGTCCGAGATTCGCGACATTCTCGATGAATATGTAATTGGTCAAGACCAAGCAAAGAAAAACCTAGCTGTGGCAGTTTACAATCATTACAAACGAATTAATTCGAACAGTAAAGTAGATGATGTAGAACTGGCAAAAAGTAATATTGCAATGATTGGGCCAACAGGAAGTGGTAAAACATTACTAGCCCAAACATTAGCAAGAATTCTAAATGTACCATTCGCAATTGCAGATGCGACTTCGTTAACAGAAGCAGGTTATGTTGGTGAAGATGTTGAGAACATTCTCCTAAAGCTTATCCAATCTGCTGACTATGACGTGGAAAAAGCTGAAAAAGGAATTATTTATATCGATGAGATTGATAAAGTGGCCCGTAAGTCAGAAAATCCGTCGATTACAAGAGATGTATCTGGTGAAGGTGTGCAACAAGCATTATTGAAAATTCTTGAAGGCACTGTTGCCAGCGTACCTCCACAAGGTGGAAGAAAACATCCGCATCAAGAATTTATTCAAATTGATACGACGAACATTTTATTTATTTGTGGTGGTGCCTTCGACGGTATCGAACAAATCATTAAACGCCGTTTAGGTCAAAAAGTGATCGGTTTCGGTTCGGATAATAAGCAGAAAGAACTTGAACAACATGAGTTACTATCTAAGGTTTTACCAGAGGACTTATTGCGTTTCGGTTTAATTCCTGAATTTATTGGTCGTCTACCGGTTATTGCAAGCTTAACACCATTAGATGAAGAAGCATTAATTGAAATTTTAACAAAGCCGAAAAATGCTTTAGTAAAACAATTCCAAAAAATGCTTGAATTAGATGATGTTGAGTTAGAATTCGAGGATGAAGCACTAATTGAAATTGCTAAGAAAGCAATTGAAAGAAAAACAGGTGCCCGTGGATTACGTTCAATTATTGAAGGAATTATGCTTGATGTCATGTTTGATTTACCTTCTCGTGAAGACATTAAAAAATGTATCATTACAAAAGATACAGTCCTTGAGAATGGTTCACCAAAGTTATTACTTGAAGACGGTACAATTGTGAAAGAAGAAAGAAAAACGTCTGCATAAGTTTGAAAGGAACTAAACTACGGTTTAGTTCCTTTTCTATTACCTCCAGCAAAAAGGTTGAAGGGATAGAGAAAAAAGATAAGTGATTTCGCCCCATTATGGAGTAAACGGTAGTTGCTCGTAGTTGTAGAGTGGAAATCGCAAAGATAGCAGGGGTAAGTCGATTAGCTCGTGTAGAAATGTTCAAAGATAGCAAAACAAAGTCAATTAGCTCGTACATCCAAAAAGAAAATACCAAAGATAGCAGAACAAAGCCGATTTCCTCGTACATCCAACGTGAAAACCACAAAGCTAGCAGAGCAAAAACAACTCACTCGAAAAAGAGGACCCCAAAAATACCTTTCAGTCAAGATAAGCTGTGTGTTCTTTTAACGTAAAATAGGAATTCATCAAAAATAGTAAAACTTGTTAATTATCGTACGATTGAGGTTTATTACTCTAGGTAAAGTAGAAGATGAAAACAACCACTTTTTTGTGTAGCTCAATCACAGCTTAACAAAAAGTAAAACTTATTTTCATTGATTTCCTTTTTTACTAAATAATTCGTCTATAATAAATGCTAAAACAACCATAAGCTTCCTCTTATTGAATTTAAAATTCTTGTTTATTCCAACTTTGCGCAGGAGATACTATCCATTAACAGCAAGAAAATGTTCAGGAGGGAATAGGATGAGTTGGACGGGAATTGCATTGTTTGTACAGCTATTTTTTGGGATTGTTATTGGGCTTTATTTTTGGAACTTACTTAAAAACCAACGTACTCAAAAAGTCTCTATTGATAGAGAGTCTCGTAAAGAAATGGATCAATTAAAGAAGATGAGGTCAATTAAACTGTCAGAACCTCTGTCAGAGAAAGTTAGGCCAGCGACCTTTGATGATATTGTAGGTCAAGAAGATGGCATAAAATCACTTAAAGCGGCACTTTGTGGACCAAATCCCCAGCATGTCATCATTTATGGGCCTCCTGGAGTAGGTAAAACAGCTGCAGCCAGATTAGTATTAGAAGAAGCAAAGAAAAATCAAAAATCACCATTTAAACCATCCTCCGTCTTTATTGAACTAGATGCGACAACCGCTCGTTTTGATGAGAGAGGAATTGCAGATCCACTTATTGGATCTGTACATGATCCCATTTATCAAGGGGCAGGAGCGATGGGGCAGGCAGGAATCCCACAACCAAAACAAGGAGCAGTCACAAATGCCCATGGTGGGGTCTTGTTTATAGATGAAATTGGAGAGTTACATTCTATTCAGATGAATAAGTTGTTAAAAGTGTTGGAAGATCGCAAAGTATACCTCGAAAGCGCATATTATAATGAGGAAAATATGCAAATTCCTTCTCATATACATGATATCTTTAAAAATGGTTTACCGGCAGATTTTCGGTTAGTGGGTGCCACTACAAGAACACCTAACGAATTGCCTCCAGCTATTCGTTCACGTTGTATGGAAGTGTTTTTCCGGGAATTAACAGAAGAAGAAATCGCAGAAGTTGCTAAAAAAGCAGCCGATAAAGTGAACTTAAAAATAAGTGAACAAGCTTTAAAAACATTAGCATCTTATGCAAGAAACGGTCGTGAATCAGTCAACTTAGTACAAACGACAGCGAGTCTAGCAATACAAGAAGAGCGCGATTATATTAAGGACGAAGATGTCGAGTGGGTGATTCAATCAAGTCAGTTAGTGCCGAGAATGGAAAGAAAAATCGGAGAAACAGCAAAGGTTGGTTTAGTTAATGGCTTGGCTGTTCATGGACCTAATTCTGGTGCTTTATTAGAGATTGAAGTTACTGTGATTCCTGCTAAAGAAAAAGGATCAATTAATATTACAGGAATTGTAGAAGAAGAAAGTATTGGCGGACAAGGAAAATCGATTCGAAGAAAGAGTATGGCACGTGGCTCAATTGAGAATGTGATTACAGTTCTTCGCTCAATGGGCGTACCTGCAGATGATTATGATATTCATGTGAACTTCCCTGGTGGTGTACCGATTGATGGCCCATCTGCTGGGATTGCAATGGCTACAGGTATATATTCAGCTATTTATAAACATCCGATAGACAATACAGTGGCAATGACAGGAGAAATTAGTATTCATGGTGCCGTTAAGCCTATTGGCGGCGTATATCCAAAAGTAAAAGCTGCTAAAAAAGCTGGAGCAAAAACCGTTATTATCCCTGAAGAGAATATGCAATCGATATTAAATGAAGTGGAAGGAATTCATATTGTTACCGTTAAAACGTTGAATGAGGTGTTCGAGTGCGCCCTCCACAAAGAATATCAACATGAAAAGCCGTTAATTTCACCACTAGATGCGTCAACGATTGATCTTGCTAAAAAGGAAAGTATGTAAGGTAATAACTTCGGCAACAACTGCCGGAGTTTTTATTCCTTTCGTTTTAAAGTCCTATAAATAGGGAATGAAATAAGTAATTGTCAAGCGAGAAATGAAGAAAACAAACAAAACGGTTGTACTTTTTAACTCTTTTAGCAAAGGAACTAGATTAAAAAAGTCGACACTGTGAAGTAAATAAGATAAAATTGTACAAAGAAAATGAATTGAAATCTTGATACATATGCATTTTGGAGGTGCAAGTATATGACGAATAAGAAAGAGATCATCGTCCCCCTCCTGCCGCTTCGAGGTTTGCTCGTTTATCCTACAATGGTCCTGCACTTAGATGTAGGTCGTGATAAATCAGTACAAGCACTTGAAAAAGCAATGGTAGATGACCATTTAATCTTTTTAACAACACAAAAGGACATTTCTATAGATGAGCCTGACAGCAATGAATTATATCATTTAGGTACTCTTACTCGGGTAAAACAAATGCTCAAATTGCCAAATGGTACGATTCGTGTACTAGTAGAAGGACTTAAACGTGCAAAAATAGCAGAGGTTTTAGATGATGAAGACTATTTTTCAGTAAAAGTGGAAGCATTCGAAGAGCCTGAATCTCGCGATGTAGAAGACCAAGCATTAATGCGTACTCTTTTAAGTCATTTTGAACAATACATAAAAGTATCTAAAAAAATATCAACAGAAACATTTACATCTGTTACAGATATTGAAGAACCCGGTCGTTTAGCTGATATTATTGCTTCTCATCTTCCTTTAAAACTTAAAGAGAAACAGGAAATCTTGGAGACGATTAATATAAAAGATCGTTTGAATCGTGTGATCAGCATTATTCATAACGAAAAAGAAGTGCTTAATTTAGAAAAGAAAATCGGTAATCGGGTAAAGAAATCGATGGAAAGAACGCAGAAAGAATATTATTTGCGTGAACAGATGAAAGCCATTCAAACCGAATTAGGCGATAAAGAAGGTAAAACAGGAGAAATTGCAGATTTAAAAGCGAAAATCACAGAAGCAAATATGCCTAGTAATGTAGAAAATACTGCATTAAAAGAGTTAAATCGTTACGAAAAGGTTCCTTCTAGTTCGGCAGAGAGCTCTGTTATTCGTAATTATATCGATTGGTTATTAGCTATACCTTGGTCTAAAGAAACGGTCGATGATTTAAACATCAACAAAGCAGAGAAAATCCTTGATCGAGATCATTATGGTTTAGAGAAAGTAAAAGAGAGAGTGCTTGAGTATTTGGCGGTGCAACAGTTAACGAACTCTTTAAAAGGCCCTATCCTCTGTCTCGTTGGACCTCCGGGTGTAGGGAAAACAAGTCTCGCGAAATCAATCGCCTCCTCACTCAACCGTAATTTTGTCCGGGTATCTTTAGGCGGTGTCCGTGATGAATCAGAAATTCGCGGCCATCGAAGAACATATGTTGGTGCAATGCCTGGTAGAGTGATCCAGGGAATGAAAAAAGCAGGAACAGTCAATCCAGTATTTTTATTAGATGAGATTGATAAAATGTCTAATGATTTTCGTGGAGACCCTTCATCAGCAATGCTTGAAGTATTAGATCCTGAGCAAAATCATAACTTCAGTGATCACTATATTGAAGAGACGTATGATTTATCGAAGGTTATGTTCATTGCTACGGCTAACAATTTAAGTACAATTCCAGGACCATTATTAGATCGCATGGAAGTTATTTCAATTGCTGGTTATACAGAACATGAGAAGCTTCATATTGCCAAGGACCATCTTCTGCCAAAACAAATTAAAGAGCATGGTCTTTCGAAATCTCAATTGCAAGTGAGAGATGATGCTGTTCAAGGTGTTGTCCGTTATTATACAAGAGAAGCTGGTGTTAGGAGTTTAGAACGTCAACTGGCTGGTATTTGTAGAAAAACGGCAAAGATTATTGTATCAGAGACGAAAAAAAGAGTTGTAGTTACGGCGAAATCCCTTGAAGATTTCTTAGGTAAGAAACGTTTTAGATACGGCCAAGCGGAATTAGAGGATCAAGTCGGTATCGCTACAGGACTTGCTTATACAACTGTAGGCGGAGATACACTTCAAATCGAAGTCTCTTTATCAAAAGGTAAAGGCAAGTTAGTCTTAACTGGTAAACTTGGTGATGTGATGAAAGAATCCGCTCAAGCAGCTTTTAGTTATGTGCGTTCAAATGCGAAGGAATTAGGGATTGATGAGAATTTTCATGAGAAATTCGATATTCATATTCATGTTCCAGAAGGGGCTGTCCCTAAAGATGGTCCATCTGCAGGAATCACAATGACTACTGCACTTGTTTCAGCATTAACCGGTGTACCAATTAGAAGAGAAGTAGGAATGACAGGTGAAGTAACGTTGCGTGGTCGTGTCTTACCTATCGGGGGATTAAAGGAGAAATCACTAAGTGCTCATCGGGCGGGATTAACGAAAATTATCTTACCGAAAGATAATGAAAAGGATATAGATGATATTCCAGAATCGATTCGTGAGGAACTTTCATTTGTGCTTGTATCCCATGTAGATGAAGTGCTTAAAGCAGCGTTAGTAGACGGGGTGGAACAATGAAGGTTGTAAGTTCAGATATTGTCATCAGTGCCGTAAAGCCTGAGCAATATCCAGATGTAGAATTACCAGAATTCGCATTAGCAGGTCGATCGAATGTAGGGAAATCTTCTTTTATTAATAAAATGTTGAATCGTAAAGGATTAGCAAGAATATCTTCTAAGCCTGGTAAAACGCAAACATTAAACTTTTATCTTATTAATGAAATCTTACATTTTGTTGATGTACCAGGATATGGCTATGCAAAAGTGTCAAAAAAAGAAAGGGAAGCATGGGGGAAAATGATTGAGACATACCTCACTTCTCGAGATCAATTACGAGCGGTTGTTCTGATTGTGGATTTAAGACATCAGCCTACTAAAGATGATGTTATGATGTATGAATTCCTTAAACATTATGAGATTCCTTGTATCATTATTGCCACAAAAGCCGATAAAGTGCCAAAATCAAAATGGCAGAAACATATTAAAGTGACGAGAGAAACCCTTGATGTTGACTCTAGTGACTCCCTTATCTTATTCTCTTCAGAAACAGGAAAAGGGAAAGAGGAAGCATGGGCTGTTATTAAAGGATTGATGTAATCGGGTTCAAGGTTAAAATCAAACAAACATTTAAAAAGGCGAACAAACCGGACAAAGCCGGATTTGTTCGCTTTTTTTGTTAAAGATTTAATTCGCTATATCTTTCATCTTGGTAGTATTAATGGTTATCAAAATAAGTTAAAAGTTAATCATTTTTTGAGAAGTTTACGTTTATTTTTCTGAATTTAGGGAAATTAGACTATGTACGTGAATTTCGGTTTACATAATTTCACTTGTGAATCAAGTGAGCCCTTTTCCCGCTATACTTAGTAATAGAGATGATATAGGAGGATACATGTTTAATAAGGAGGATAGAGTATAAGAGGGATGTGTGAGACTTTCTTACAGTTTTATATCTCAAAATATCATAAAATATGAATTTTGAGAATAATTTGTAAGAGTGGTAAGGTTGATAGCGTATATGAAAAAAGAACATACAAGGGGGATATTTTACTAGTGAAAAAGATACTTAAAGGAATGATTGTTGCTGCATCTGTAGCTGTATTAGCTGCATGTGGCTCAAATGAAGAAGCGAGTAGTGGAGGAATGGATTTAGCAGAGGAAGGGAAATTCACTTATGCTTCATCGGGAGAATTTAATCCATTTAGTGTAACGCAAGATGATGGTTCAATGACAGGTTTCGACATTGAAGTAGCAGAAGCAGTTGCAAAAGAGCTAGGACTAGAACCAGTGCAGCAAAAATTTAAATTCGGTGGAATTGTTGAAGGTGTAAAATCAGGACGTTTTGATGCCGCTGTTGCTAGTCATACAATAACAGAGGAAAGATTACAAGCTGTTGATTTCTCGATTCCTTACTACTATTCAGGCCCACAAATTTATGTGAGACCGGATAGTGATGTAGAAACATTAGAAGATTTAGAGGGTCTTGAAGTAGCTGTAGCTAAAGGAACAACGTATCAAAAAACAGTATCAGAAGTTACAGATAATATTAAGTTTTATGATAGCGATGTCGTAGCACTCGAGGCTTTATCTAGTGGAAAGCATGATGCTGTAATTACCGATTTTGTTACAGGTAAAGAAGCGATCGGTGCGGGTATGAATATTGAGGGAAAACAGCTTTTAGAAAAAAGTGAGCAAGCGATTGCTGTAGCCAAAGACAATGACGAGCTACTTGAAAAAATTAACGATGCATTAGAGAAGCTTCATGAAGATGGAACCTTGACTGAAATTAGCAAGGAATATATCGGCGAAGATATTACTGTAGAATCAGAAGAATAATTTTCTGTTGGCGAATGCATCTCCGTTTATTGCGTGTGCATTCGCCTCTTCTATCTAAAGAGAAAATACATTTTACCTTAAGGAGGAAATATGGACATACTAACAACGTTTGTTGACACCTTCCCAATGTTTTTTGAGGGAATGCTCCTAACTTTTCAATTAACAATAGTCTCAATTTTTATTGCTATTTTTATCGGTCTCTTTTTTGCAATGTTAAAGATATCTAAAGTGAAAGTATTAGAGTGGGTTGCGGACCTCTATATCTTCTTAGTCAGAGGAACACCTCTCGTTGTGCAAATTTTTATCTTTTATTTCGGTTTAACTTCATTAAATATTTCCGGTTTTTGGTCCGTTGTTTTAGGTTTAGCCTTTCATAATGGTGCCTATATTGCAGAGATTTTTAGAGGAGCCATTCAATCTATTGAAAGTGGTCAAATGGAGGCAGGTCGATCCCTAGGGATGAGTGCAGGCTTAACAATGCGAAGAATTATTTTACCACAAGCAAGCAGACGTGCTTTGCCACCACTCGGGAACCAATTTATTATCGCGTTAAAGGATTCTTCACTAGCTTCGTTTGTAGGTGTCTATGAGCTCTTTAATATTGCCACAACACAAGGATCAATCAATTATGATTATATGACTTACTTATTGATTGTTGCCGTCTATTATTTAGTGCTTGTTCTTCTATTTACAGTTATTGTGAACCTTGTTGAGAAGAAAATGTCTAATAGTGAGCGATAGAAAGGGATGAATGTAGATGAGTGAATCAGTTATGATTAGTATAGAGAAATTAAATAAGTCTTTTGGTGATCTTCATGTATTAAAAGATATTGATTTTACAGTAAAAGAAAGCGATGTTGTTTGTCTAATAGGTGCCAGTGGTTCTGGTAAAAGCACATTACTAAGATGTCTTAACTTTCTAGAATTAAAAGATAGTGGAACAATTACATTAGAGGGTGAAGTAATAGAAAAGGACTCTCATGACTTAAATGAAATTAGACAGAGAGTTGGAATGGTGTTTCAGCACTTTCATCTTTTCCCTCATAAAACAGTCATACAAAATATAATGGAAGCACCGATGCAAGTGAAAAAATTATCGAAAAAGGAAGCAGAGGAACAAGCGTTAGTACTCTTAGATAAAGTTGGCTTATCGGATAAGAAAGATGTTTATCCATCTAAACTATCGGGTGGTCAAAAGCAGCGTGTTGCCATTGCGAGGGCATTAGCGATGAAGCCGGATGTAATGCTGTTTGATGAACCAACTTCTGCACTAGACCCAGAATTAGTTGGTGAAGTGTTAGCAACAATGAAAGAACTTGCTGAAGAAGGAATGACGATGATTGTCGTCACGCATGAAATGGGATTTGCGCGGGAAGTAGCAGATTGGGCAGTGTATATGCATGATGGTAAAATCGTTGAAGTCGGTCATCCTGAAGAGTTATTTAATCATCCAAAGGAAGAAAGAACGAAAAGCTTCCTAGATTCTGTTCTTTAAAAAGAGTTAATAATTAAAACGAAAAAACGAACATTTTCTTTGCAGATATGTTCGTTTTTTCAATGGAAGTTTCTAATAGATTATTTTCTTTTAATGAGGAAAAAGAGGCCAATGATAATAAAAATAGCAGGCCAGAATTTCGTTATGTATGAAATGATCTCACCGTAGCTACCTGCATATTGCGAAATTTTTTCATAAAATAATAAAGTAATGGCTAATACTAACATAAGAAACCCTTGCAAGAGGCCGTTGCCTGTTTTTAAGTAATATAATAAAAAGGCAAGGGCAATAATAAGGACAAAGGCACCAATATGATTAGGCCATATGCTTAAACGATCAACAATGATGAAATGTAAACCAAACCCAAAGAGAATCACACCGGGAAATATAGCATTATATTCTTTACCGCTATATGCTTGGATTAAAAAGGCCAAACCTGTAATAGCTAGTAATACTGGCCAGGTCAATAACGATTGTAAACTCTCAACCTGTAATTGCTGGATGAGAAAGAAACAGCCGTAGCCTACTAAGATAATACCGGCAAATAGTCGTTGACTTTTCATTTATTCACCACTTTCAGTTAGGTACACTTGAATATTAGGCAGATTTTTGGTATTGTACATAGTGGAGTGTTTATGATAATAAATATCAAATTATAATAGTTCTAAAGTAATCATTTACTACTCAAATATCATATCATATGTGTTCATACTCTGTTCACATTTTTTCGAAAAAGCTTGTAAAGATAATGTTATAATATATGTATGTAATTATGCAATTTTTTTGGGGGGTCTACTAAAAATGCATATCGTGGTCGTTGGTCTAAATTATAAAACAGCCCCTGTGGAAATTAGAGAGAGATTAACATTCGATCCTTCTCAATTGGGTGAAGCAATGCAAGCATTGCAACAAAAGAAAAGCATCTTGGAAAATGTAATTCTATCCACATGTAATCGGACCGAAATTTATGCGGTTGTTGATCAACTGCATACAGGAAGATATTATATTAAAGAATTTTTAGCCGATTGGTTTCAAATAGATCAAAATGAATTTTCGCCCTTTCTTTTTATTTATGAACATGATGGTGCGATAGAGCATTTATTTAAAGTCGGTAGTGGATTAAACTCAATGGTTCTAGGAGAAACTCAAATTTTGGGCCAAGTTCGCTCTAGCTTTTTGCAAGCGCAAGTTGAACATACAACTGGAACAATTTTCAATCAATTATTTAAGCAGTCCATTACATTTGCTAAAAAAGCACATTCCGAAACAGATATTGGTGCAAATGCTGTATCTGTCAGTTATGCTGCAGTTGAGCTTGCTAAGAAAATATTCGGTCTAATTACGAATAAGCAAGTACTTATTCTTGGAGCAGGTAAAATGGGCGAATTAGCGATACAACATCTTCATGCAAATGGTGCGAATGTTACGGTTATTAATCGTACTTTTGAGAAAGCGAAAAATTTAGCACACCGCTATGAAGGGCAAGCGAAATTAATGCAAGAATTACAATGTGCATTAGTGGAAGCCGATATCGTGATTTCTTCTACAGGTGCAAACAGTTATATGATTACAAAAGAGATGATGGCAGATGTAGAAAGATTGCGGAAAGGTAAGCCATTATTTATGGTCGATATTGCTGTCCCACGTGATTTAGATCCAGCACTCGCTGATTTAGATAGCGTTTTCTTATATGATATTGATGATCTAGAAGGTATTGTTGAAGCGAATTTGCAAGAACGTAAAAAAGCAGCGGCGAAAATTCAATTATTAATCGAAGGAGAAATCGTTGAATTTAAACAATGGCTTAAACTTCTAGGTGTTGTACCTGTCATCTCTGCTTTAAGAGAGAAAGCTCTTGCTATTCAGGCTGACACAATGAAAAGTTTGGAAAGAAAGCTTCCTAACCTAACAGAACGTGAAAGAAAAGTGGTTAGCAAGCACACGAAGAGTATTGTGAACCAAATGTTGAAAGACCCTGTATTACAAGCAAAAGAATTGGCAGGACATAAAAATGCTGATAAAGCATTAGAATTGTTCGTGAAAATATTTAATATAGAAGATCTTGTTGTCCAGCAAATCGAAAAACAAGAACAACCAAAATCAGATCGTGTAAAGGTGCAACAGACATCCTTTCAATCATAAAAAGGGGTACTGTCCATGTTTGATATCTATATGGCACGCCTGCATGAATTTACTGTCGTTCTTTATGCAGCGAGTGTACTTCTCTACTTTATTGACTTTTTAGCAAGTAACCGGAAGGCCAATCGTGTCGCCTTCTGGTTACTTGCATTTGTATGGGGATTACAGACGGTATTCTTATTACTCTATATGTGGAATACGGGTAGATTCCCTGTATTAACGATATTTGAAGGTTTATACTTCTACGCATGGGTACTTATTACATTTTCTTTAATTATTAATCGCATTATGAAAGTCGATTTTATCGTTTTCTTCACAAATGTACTTGGTTTTTTTATTATGGCTTTACATACATTTGCTCCTATTGAGATTGAATCAGATGTGCTGGCGAATCAATTGATGTCTGAGCTCCTCTTTTTTCATATTATTGGTGCGATTCTCTCATATGGTGCTTTTTCATTGTCATTTGTATTTGCTCTTTTATATTTGATTCAATATGATTTGTTGAAGAGGAAAAAGTGGGGTTCAAGGCTTATTCGAATTGCGAATTTATCACAACTAGAAAAAATGTCTTATCTATTTGCTAGTATAGGGGTGCCTATGTTAGTGATTAGTTTAATATTAGGGATACAATGGGCTTATATGAAATTACCAAATATGGTATGGTTGGATTCAAAAGTGCTTGGTTCCTTATTGGTACTCATTTTGTATAGTATTTACTTATATTTAAAGGTTGGCAGAGGAATGAGTGGTAAATCACTTGCTACTTGGAATGTGGCTGCTTTCCTTGTTGTATTAATTAATTTTTTCTTATTTGGAAGGTTATCGTCTTTCCATTTCTGGTATGAATAAGAAAAGGAATATGTTTTTAAAGAATAGGGAGGCTGTCATGAGAAAAATAATTGTCGGTTCAAGAAGAAGTAAGCTTGCGTTAACACAAACGAATTGGGTGATTGATCAGTTACGCCGTTTGAATCCTGCAGTTGATTTTGAAGTAAAAGAAATTGTGACAAAAGGAGATAAAATCCTGGATGTTACCCTTTCAAAGGTAGGAGGAAAAGGCCTATTCGTTAAAGAAATAGAACAAGCGATGTTAGATAAGGAAATTGACATGGCTGTACATAGTATGAAGGACATGCCAGCTGTCTTACCTGAAGGATTGACCATTGGTTGTATTCCGGAAAGAGAAGACTATCGAGATGCACTTATTTCCAAAGGCCATGTGAAATTAGCTGACTTAAAACCAGGTGCAATTGTCGGGACAAGTAGTTTAAGAAGAGGTTCACAAATTTTAGCTAAAAGACCAGATTTGGAAATTAAATGGATACGAGGGAATATTGATACACGTCTTGCTAAACTAGAAACAGAAGAATATGATGCCATTATTCTTGCTGCTGCCGGCCTATCAAGAATGGGATGGACGAAGGAGATCGTTACAGAATTTATTGATCCAGATATTTGTTTACCAGCTGTTGGTCAAGGTGCACTCTCTATTGAATGTAGAGAAGATGATCATGAACTAAGAAGGCTTTTAGATGCATTCACTTGTGAGGAAACGAAAAGAACAGTGCTTGCCGAGCGTGCATTTCTTCATAAAATGGAGGGCGGTTGCCAAGTGCCGATTGCAGGCTTTGCACGTTTAACTGAGAATGGTGAAGTAAGTTTGACTGGTTTAGTTGGTTCTCCAGATGGTCGTACGATTTATAAAGATATGGTTGTTGGTGATGATCCTGAGACAATAGGGTATCAAGTAGCAGAAAACTTATCGGAATTAGGTGCAAAAGCATTAATTGATGCTGTCAAAGAGGAGTTAGACGAAGGATGATTCATGAGGACAGTGCCTTACATGGAATGTCTGTCCTTATTCCCCGAAGTAAAGATCAATCGGAGGCTAGTGGTGATTTGGTCAGATCCCTTGGTGGACATCCAGTAATTATCCCATTAATTTCGTTTAGAGAAACAACAGAAGCCCATTCTTTAAAAACCCATGATTTCACACAATACCAATGGATTATTTTCACAAGCAGTGTGTCAGTTGAGGTGTTTTTTACATATGTGTCACAGAAGACAAACTTACCGAAGTTGGCCGTTATAGGAAAGAAAACAGCTGAAAAGTTATCAAAATATGACTTGAAAGCTGATTTCATACCAACGGAATTTGTGGCTGAAACTTTTACCCTTGAATTTTTAGCAATTTTAGGGGATGAACAAAATATATTCTTGCCTAAGGGCAACTTGGCCCGAGATTATATTAAGCAAAAGCTTATGGAAGCAAAGCATAGAGTGACTGAACGAATCGTTTATGAAAATTTTTTTCCTGATGAGAGTAAACAATTATTAACGGGTCGCTTATTGAATGATGGCATTGATATACTATTATTTACCAGCCCATCAACGATTGATCACTTTATGGAAATCGTAGAGGGTCATGATTTGAAGAATCAAATAAGTAAGAGTATCATCGGTTGTATAGGACCAATAGCTGCAAAAAGAGCAGAATTTTACGGTTTGAAGGTACATGCTGTACCAACTATATATACATTTAAACATTTAATTAAGGAAGTAGTAAAAGTCATTTCTTAATCAAGTTGGAGGTAGTACAATGGATAGTCAATTTAATCGTCATCGCCGTTTACGTCGGACAGCTAATATGCGCAATTTGGTAAGAGAAACACATCTACATGTGGAGGATTTTATTTATCCAATTTTTGTTGCAGAAGGACAAGACATAAAAAAAGAAATTCCTTCTATGCCAGGCATTTATAATTTATCATTAGACCATTTAACTGAAGAGATGGATGAGGTTGTATCTCTAGGTATCCAATCTGTTTTATTATTTGGTGTTCCTCTTGAAAAGGATGCTTGTGGTACGCAGGCGTATCATGAACATGGAATTGTCCAAGAAGCAACAAGATTAATCAAGGAAAAGTATCCAGAAATTTTGGTCGTTGCAGATACTTGTCTTTGTGAGTATACTGACCATGGTCATTGTGGTTTGATTGAAAATGGCGAAATATTAAATGACGCTTCATTAGAATTACTTGTGCAAACAGCAATTAGTCAAGCAAAAGCAGGCGCAGATATTATTGCTCCTTCTAATATGATGGATGGATTTACAATCGCTATTCGTGAGGGCCTTGATGAGGCAGGCTTTGAACATATACCTGTTATGTCTTATGCAGTTAAATATGCGTCTGCTTTTTACGGACCATTTAGGGATGCTGCTGGCAGTACACCACAATTTGGTGATCGGAAATCATACCAAATGGACCCTGCAAACCGCTTAGAAGCAATGAGAGAGGCAGAATCAGATTTAATGGAAGGTGCAGACTTCCTCATTGTAAAGCCTGGGATGCCTTATCTTGATATTGTTCGCGATGTGAAAAACAATATTAATTTACCACTTGTTACTTATAATGTAAGTGGCGAATACTCGATGGTAAAGGCCGCTGCACAAAATGGCTGGATTGACGAAGAAAGAATCGTGCTTGAGATGTTAACAGGGATGAAAAGAGCTGGTAGTGATTTAATTATTACTTATCATGCAAAAGATGCTGCCAAATGGATGAACTCACACAAATAAGAAAAGAGGGATGTTTATGCGTTCATATGAAAAGTCACAAGCCGCATTTAAAGAAGCAGTTAAATTGATGCCTGGTGGAGTAAACTCCCCAGTGCGCGCTTTTAAATCGGTTGATATGGATCCGATTTTTATGGAGAAGGGCCAAGGGTCAAAAATCTATGATATTGATGGTAATGAATATATTGATTATGTCCTTTCATGGGGACCACTGATTTTAGGACATGCTAATGAAAAAGTTGTTTCTGCGGTGAAGGAAGTTGCCGAAAATGGCACAAGCTTCGGGGCGCCAACGTTGATTGAAAATGAATTAGCACAGCTCGTCATCGATCGTGTTCCTTCAATTGATGTGATTCGTATGGTTTCATCAGGTACAGAAGCAACGATGAGTGCATTAAGATTAGCTAGAGGTTTCACAGGACGCAATAAAATAGTTAAATTTGAAGGCTGTTATCACGGTCATGGAGATTCTCTCTTAATTAAAGCCGGTTCTGGTGTAGCTACACTTGGATTGCCTGATAGTCCTGGTGTGCCTGAAGGTATTGCAAAGAATACGATTACAGTTCCATACAATGATCTTGAAGGTGTTAAATACGCTTTTGAACAATTTGGTGAAGATATCGCTGCCATCATTGTTGAACCTGTTGCTGGTAATATGGGAGTTGTCCCACCAGTAGAAGGATTTTTACAAGGGTTACGTGATGTGACAACTGAATACGGTGCCATTCTTATTTTTGATGAGGTAATGACAGGTTTCCGTGTTGATTATAACTGTGCCCAAGGTTTCTTCGGCGTTACACCTGATTTAACTTGCTTAGGAAAAGTAATAGGTGGTGGACTGCCTGTTGGTGCTTACGGTGGTAAACGAGAAATTATGGAGCAGGTTGCACCAAGTGGCCCCATTTATCAGGCAGGTACATTATCAGGGAACCCGCTTGCGATGGCTGCCGGTTATGCAACATTAAGTCAATTAACACCGGATACGTATGCTAACTTTATTAAGAAAGCTGATAAACTCGAATTAGGCTTGAGAACAGCAGCAGAAAAATATGAGATTCCACATACAATTAACCGGGCAGGATCGATGATTGGACTATTTTTTACAAATGAAGATGTCATTAATTATGATCAAGCGAGAACGTCTAATCTTGACTTCTTTGCCTCTTATTATCGTGAAATGGCGCTTCAAGGCGTATTCCTTCCACCATCACAATTTGAAGGTTTATTCCTGTCTACAGCATTAACGGATAAAGATATTGATCAAACAATTGCCGCAGCTGAAAAGGCATTTGCGAAATTGAAATAAGTTTTTAGCGAACAAATTCCGGAATGGAATTGTTCGCTTTTTTATTCTCAATCGAAAGATGTCAATCTTTTAGAGAGTAGGGCAAAGAGAAGAGCAACGGTAGACAGAATGAGAAAAAGAGAGTTTGGTGCATTGAAATGGCTCACATCGAAAAATAGTCAAAGTGGAGAGTGGGAAAGATGTGAGATTTTAAATTCACAACCCCTAAATTAATCTATTTCTCTTTAACAATATAGTTATTCTATCGAAGACGCGCTCCTTTCTAAGTAAAGTAATCATAATTCACTTTTCCTCCTCATAAAGTGTAAGAGAAAAGATGTTATTGTTTTGATGATATGGGAGGAGGAGTCGAATATGTCTCAAGGAAATCCGTCGAACTTGCGGTTTTCATTAGAGGAATCCGTTTGGTTTCAAAAAGGACAGGAAGTATCACAATTACTTTCGATTTCACTTGATCCGAATATAACGATTCAGGATAGTGAGCAGTATGTAACGATTCAAGGTGCACTAGAACTAACAGGCGAATATCATCGTGATGAATCAACCGAGGACAGTATGAATGAACCGCCATCTACATTAAGGTTTATCCAATCTGTGGAAGAAAGGGAAGAGGGGGTATGTGAGTTTACACACTACTTTCCTGTAGATATTACGATCCCGAATAACCGTATTGAGAGATTGGATGATATTGATGTCCAAGTAGAGTCATTTGATTATATGTTTCCTGAAAGAAGTTGCATGAAGCTCCATGCTAATTTGACGATATCTGGTTTGTATGGTGACCAACAGCATGTGGCATATACTGAGGATGAGAATAACGTGCTTGAGCTTGATACGGTAGAACGTTCAACGGTTCAGGATCAAGAAGAAGAAGAAGACACCAGTCGTGAAGAAGAACAAACAGAAATTAACTTCTCCCTACCAGAGGAGAATGAAAAAGATGAAGATGTGTTTGTTGCTGAAGCGAAGCAGGAGCCAGAAGTGGTTGAAGAAGAACCGGTATTAAATCGATCCTTACCTATTCTTGAGCCTCAAGAAGAAGAACCCATTGATATGCCAGAGGTTTCTTTTATAGCTAATCGATATGAAGAGAAAAAGCAGGAAGCAGAAGAGATTTTTGAGGTTAAGCAAGTAGAAGAAACAAAACCAGTTCAAGAGCTTGAAGAAGTGACAGATGAGCTTGAATCCTCTTCAGAAGAAGTGAAACCACAAAAGAAAAAAGTAAAAGGCAAGAAAAGCATGAGTTTGACGGAATTTTTTGCTCGTAAAGAAGATGAAGAACAATTGACGAAGGTTAAGGTATGTATTGTCCAGCCTAATGATACGATTGATCTTATTTCAGAAAGATATGATGTGACACCACAAACATTAATGAGAGCCAATCAACTAGAATTGAATCAAGAAGTGCATGAAGGCCAAGTTTTATATATCCCTGTAGCTGTTACAAACTAGCGGGTAAGGGGGCACATTATGAGCAGATCTCCATCGGTCTGCTCGCATTTTTATCAGTGTCACTTGTTTACTTACACAGTTTAGGTAAGCGAGGAAAGAGAGTGGTCTAAGTGGCAAAGGAAAATAGATTAAAAAAATATGGTCCAATCTTAAAACACTATGCACTTGAGCCTAATTTCATCGAAAGTTTTGGTAGCGTTCAAAAAGTTTACTCTAGCAAAGGTGTTTTTTCTTTGAAAAAAATAAAAGCAAATCATGGTGCGGACTTCATACGTTATATTCAACAATTATACCAAATGGGGTACAACCGGATCGTCCCGATTTATCCGACGGTTGATGGTAGGTATGCCGTTTTACACAACCAAAAGCTGTATTATTTAATGCCTTGGCTACCTAATGAGATTAAAGAAGATCAATTTGAACGGCATCAACAAATGTTTAGAGAACTTGCTCGCTTGCATGTCTTAAGTACGAAAGAAGTGGAAGTTTCTAAGGAAGAACGTGAAGAGCATTATGAAAATACGTTACTAGAATGGGAAAAGCAGAGTGAATTTTTGGATGGTTTTATTGAAACATGTGAATCTAGGGAATATTTATCTCCTTATGAATTGATGTTTACACAATATTATAATGATATCGCTCAAGCGTTAACTTTCTCAACCAAGAAGTTAAAGGATTGGTACGAAAAAACGAAGGAAGAGGAAAAAGTTCGTACAGCTGTTATACATGGAAAAATTTCTACCGAACATTTCTTGTATGATGAGCGCGGATATGGCTATTTTTTGAATTTTGAAGAAGCAAAGAGAAGTTCACCTTTGCATGATCTTCTTCCGTTCTTATCAAGGTCTTTAAAAACCTTTCCAAAGCGTGCCGACGATGCTGTCGATTGGATTTACACTTATTTTAAGCATTATCCGTTTAGAGAAGATGAAATGCTGTTATTTCAAAGTTATTTTGCTCATCCAGGGCCTGTCATTCGCGCAGCAGAAAAATATCATAATGGTAAGTCAAAAAAGAATGAAAGAAAGCATGTAGAGCATATACAAAGGCAATTTTGGTTATTAAAAAATACGGAATATGTGGCCATGAGAATTGATGAAATTGAGCGTCAGAAAAAACAAGCACAAGAAGCAGCTGAGAAAGCGAATGCAGAACAAGAAGGAGCCCAAAATGGATAAAAACTGGGCTCCTATATTCATTTTAAGAGAATCCAAATGAAAATTAAACGCCCTCTGTAAAAGCAAGGTCTATATCTTAGAGTATACCTTTCTACCTCTCCTCGAAAGTTTACATTTAGGTTGTGGATTTCTCTTGCATCCTCATCCCGCGCATAATTGCCTCATACATAGGCAGGCTCAAAATAGGAGCAATTTTTTTACAGGTTTGTTCCCTTTTTTCATTATCATGTATATAATAAAAAAAATTGGTCATCCTTATTGACTATAGTGACTGTTTTTAGGTAGTATTACTTTATATTCAAACAAATGAAAAGCTTTGATAGGGAAGAGTACATTGGCGCTTTGCTTTAAGAGAGGAAAATCAATTGCTGTGAGATTTTCTAAGCGAACCCATTGGAAGGTCGCCCTGGAGCTTCTTTCGTGAACGTAGGTTCTATTATTAGCGAAAGACGGGAACGCCGTTATCCATTCGAGAGTCAATTACTAAAGTTTATGGTAATTGAAAAAAAGGTGGTACCGCGGAAGCAACTCCATTCGTCCTTTTTGTGACGAGTGGAGTTTTTTATTTTGCTTTTGTTTGATTGTTAACGATAAGCGAATGTGAGAAAGGATGAATAGGCGATGGAAGAGAATAATATCACGATGCCAACAAAATATGACCCTCAGTCTATTGAACAAGGTCGTTATGATTGGTGGTTAAAAGGAAAATATTTTGAGGCAAAAGATGATCCGGAGAAAAAACCTTATACTATTGTGATACCGCCACCAAATGTAACGGGAAGATTGCATCTTGGTCATGCATGGGATACAACGCTTCAAGATATTTTGACGAGAATGAAGCGCATGCAAGGCTATGATGTTCTGTGGTTACCTGGTATGGACCATGCAGGTATTGCTACTCAAGCAAAGGTTGAGCAAAAACTTCGTGAAGAAGGAAAAAGCCGTTATGATTTAGGTCGAGAAGCGTTTGTAGAAGAAACGTGGAAATGGACGAATGAATATAAAGGACATATTAGACAACAATGGTCTAAGCTTGGTCTCGGTCTAGATTATAACCGTGAACGCTTTACATTAGATGAAGGGTTATCAGATGCTGTACAAGAAGTCTTCGTTGCTTTATATAATAAAGGCTTGATTTATAGAGGCGAGTATATTATTAACTGGGACCCTTCTACTAAAACAGCTTTATCTGATATAGAAGTTATCCATAAAGATGTGCAAGGTGCGTTCTATCATATGCGCTATCCATTAACAGATGGTAGCGGCCATATTGAAATTGCGACAACAAGACCTGAAACGATGTTAGGTGATACAGCGGTTGCCGTTCACCCTAAAGATGAGCGTTATCAACATTTGATCGGTAAAACGGTGAAACTGCCTATTACTGGAAGAGAAATTCCGATTGTTGCAGATGATTATGTTGACATGGAATTTGGTTCAGGAGCAGTGAAAATTACACCAGCTCATGACCCGAATGACTTTGAAATTGGTAATCGTCATAACTTAACAAGAATTCTAGTAATGAATGAAGACGGGTCAATGAATGAGAATGCTGGCAAATATCAAGGGTTAGATCGTTTTGAATGCCGTAAACAAATCGTTAAAGATTTGCAAGAAGAAGGTATTCTTTTTGAAATTGAAGAGCATCTTCATTCTGTGGGTCATTCAGAACGTAGTGGGGCGGTTGTAGAACCTTATTTATCTACACAATGGTTTGTAAAAATGCAACCACTTGCGGATGCGTCGGTTGATTTGCAAAAGGGTGAAGATAAAGTCAACTTCGTTCCAGATCGTTTTGAAAATACGTATTTACGCTGGATGGAAAATATTCGTGATTGGTGTATTTCTCGTCAACTATGGTGGGGTCATCGCATCCCAGCTTGGTATCATAAGGAAACAGGTGAAGTATATGTAGGAACAGAAGCACCGAGTGATAGTGAGAACTGGAAACAAGATGAAGATGTGCTTGATACATGGTTTTCATCCGCGTTATGGCCATTCTCCACATTAGGTTGGCCGAATGAAGAAAGTGCTGATTTTAAACGCTATTATCCGACTGATGCGTTAGTAACCGGCTATGATATCATTTTCTTCTGGGTATCTAGAATGATTTTCCAAGGTATTGAATTTACTGGTGGTCGTCCATTTAAAGATGTACTTATTCATGGATTGGTTCGCGATGCGGAAGGTCGTAAGATGAGTAAGTCACTAGGTAATGGCGTTGATCCAATGGATGTAATTGAGAAATACGGTGCAGACTCCTTGCGCTATTTCTTATCAACAGGAAGCTCACCAGGCCAGGATCTGCGTTTCAGCTTTGAAAAAGTAGAATCTACGTGGAATTTTGCCAATAAAATATGGAACGCTTCTCGATTTGCCTTAATGAACATGAATGGATTAACTTATGATGAAATTGATTTAACCGGTGAAAAATCGGTTGCAGATAAATGGATTTTAACTCGCTTAAATGAAACAATTGAAACGGTAACAAGGTTGTCCGATCGTTATGAGTTTGGTGAAGTGGGCAGAATCCTCTATAACTTCATTTGGGATGATTTCTGTGACTGGTATATTGAAATGGCAAAACTGCCATTATACGGTGAAGATGAAGCAGCTAAACAGACAACAAGATCTGTTCTCGCTTATGTACTAGACCAAACAATGAGATTATTGCATCCATTCATGCCGTTTATTACAGAGGAAATCTGGCAAAACCTTCCTCATAAAGGAGAATCGATTACAGTTGCCTCTTGGCCGACTGTGAATGAAGAGCTTTCCGATAAGGCAGCAGCAGAAGAAATGAAACTGCTTGTAGAAATTATTCGTTCTGTACGTAATATTCGTGCAGAGGTAAACACACCATTGAGTAAGAAGATTGATATGCTCATCAAAACAAAAGATGAAAAAGTACAGAAGGTTTTAAGTAAAAATGTTGGTTATATTGAACGCTTCTGTAACCCTGAGCAATTAACCATTGCGATTGATGCAAAAGCACCTGATAAAGCGATGACAGCGATTGTTACTGGAGCAGAAATTATTCTGCCATTAGCAGGTTTAATTAATATTGATGAAGAAATTGCTCGTTTACAAAAAGAATGGGATAAGTTAAATAAAGAAGTAGAACGTGTTCAGAAAAAATTAAGCAATGAAGGTTTTATTAAGAAAGCACCTGAAAAAGTGATCGCTGAAGAAAAAGCGAAAGAACAAGATTATAGCGAAAAACGTTCAGCAGTTGAAGCAAGAATGAACGAATTAAAAGGTGAATAAGGTATAATAGGAGAGGAGGCGAAATATCGTCTCCTCTTATAATGGTTATATTAATAAAGGTGGCAGATAGAAATGTTTACAACATATGAAGAAGCAATTGGTTGGATTCATTCTCGTCTTCGTCTTGGGATCAAACCAGGATTACAAAGGATGGAATGGATGATGGAAAAGTTGAATCATCCAGAAAGAAGACTGAAGGTTATACATATAGGGGGAACGAATGGTAAAGGTTCGACACTAGCTTATATCCACTCAATCCTTGAAGCAGAAGGGATTATGGTAGGTACATTTACTTCTCCATATATAGAGCAATTCAATGAACGGATTACATTAGGCGGCAAGCCGATTTCTGATAAAGATATTGTCCAGCTAGTGAATGATATTTATCCGCTTGCAGTAGAGCTCGAAGGATCAGAACTAGGAGAGCCATCTGAATTTGAAATTATAACAACAATGGCGATTCATTATTTTGCCCATATTGAACCGGTTGATATTGCTTTGTTTGAAGTAGGATTAGGTGGCAGACTAGATTCAACAAATGTCCTTCATCCCCTATTATCTATCATTACAAATATCGGTCTTGATCACACAGCGATATTAGGTGATACGATTGAGAAGATTGCCTCTGAAAAAGCTGGGATTATAAAGCCTGGAACACCAATTATTACTGGTGTTAAGCAAGATGAGGCAGTGGCTGTTATCGAAAAGACAGCAAAAGAAAAACATGCAAAACTTTATCAAGCAAATAAGCAATTCCAAGCGGAGCATATCGTATCGACAGAAGTAGGTGAGGCCTTTTCTTTTCAGAATACATTTAGTCAAAGAGACTATTTAGAAATATCGATGCCAGGTGTTCATCAAGTAGAAAATGCCAGCTTGGCGTTGATGGCGATTGATTTTCTGAATCAATATTTTTCCTTTGTGATTTCAGAAGAAAGCATAGGGAGAGGCTTGAAGAAAACGTATTGGCCCGGTCGTTTTGAGCGCGTGGCAACAGGTCCACTAACGATTTTAGACGGAGCACATAATGAAGAAGGAATGGCTGCTGTTTGTGACGAATTAGAAAAGCGCTATCACGATCGTGATATTTATTTTATTTTTGCAGCATTAAAGGACAAACCACTGCAAGGCATGATTCAAAGAATGGAGGATTGTGCGAAAGCGATTACTTTTGTAGGTTTTGATTTCCCTCGTGCGGCAAAAGCTGAGGAACTGTCTGCAATCAGTCAAAAGAATCATCATTTAGTTACAGCTGATTGGCAAGAAGCAATAAAAGAAACGAAAGAAATGATGCGTGAAAATGATGTTTTAGTGATTACAGGTTCCCTATACTTTATTTCTGAAGTAAAGCGTTTTTTCGCTCATCAATAATGATTGGTTACGATGGATATTGCTCGTAGCCGTATAAGTAAAGGGCGTCAAATAGCTTTTAGAATCGCCCTTTACTTTTTAGTTGACCAACATGAATAGAGCAATTGGCGTTTTATCATTATGTGTCTTATTCAAGAGGGAAATCCTTTTCTTGAGCAAAAAAATCACTAATCGGGATATAGTTCACTGTTGTTCCCCCACTCATAAGGTAAACGCCATTTTTAGCAATGATACTACCATTAAATTCTCCTCCATAAAAGGTTACACTTCCATATGGAGCAAATACAACTCCGCTAAATCGTTCAATCCATTGACTTTGTGAACCGATATATACATCACCGGTAGCAATAATTACTGCTTTTGAAAAGGAGTTTATATAACGGTATTTTTCGTCAAGATATGGAGAAATGGTAATATCTCCTCCAAATAATTTCATATTTTCACTTTTTACTGAGGAACCATAGCCATTTGCTTCATACCATCCTGCTGGTTTGGTTTTATGAAGAGGGTAAGAAGGGATGCTACAACTCGTTAACTTTTCTAAAGATGTTCCTTTTTGATAAGCGGATAAATTTATATTATTCGGATGATACAATTCTCCAACATATGTTGCTAAAGCGGAAGGAGAAAAGGATGGAGTCCAATCAACCGTCAAGTCTTGATGAGAAAAAAGCGCCTTCTCAAAGTAAGCATCTTTGATGTAAGTGTCACCACCAATATGTACGATATCTTTATATGTTCCTCCAGGTAACACTGCATCCTTCATTATGGTTAGAGGTTGATAAAAAGTCGTATCCTTAATATTGGCCCTTCCATTCACAACGGTATGACCATATATAGAACGTCCACCTGTGGCTGAAAAGTCGCCGTTAATACAAACTTGCCCTGGCTTTGAGGCTGATCCTAATCCTGCACTACCTCCTTGTAAATTTACATCTCCATCTATAAATAGATTAGAAACACTACTTAAGGCCCCGCCATTAATGTGGGTAGTTTTTAATGAATCCCCAATATATATGGTTGCATCGCTACCATTGATTCGGTTACCATGAAAGGCAAATGAGGAACCATGGATAAATAGTTGACTTTCAATCATACATTGATAGAAGCTGTCAGAGCAAGTAGAATTTTCTCCTTCATT
This sequence comes from Cytobacillus sp. FSL M8-0252, assembly GCF_038007345.1. Taxonomy (NCBI): domain Bacteria; kingdom Bacillati; phylum Bacillota; class Bacilli; order Caryophanales; family Bacillaceae; genus Cytobacillus; species Cytobacillus sp. FSL M8-0252. Next base: position 3,403,745 of record NZ_JBBOWZ010000001.1, on the reverse strand, counting down.
AGGGTCCTCGCCATTATCATCGCCCCCTCCTCCGTCGCCGGGATTCTCCTCGTTTCCAGAATCGTCCTCTTTATCTCCTAACAGCAGTTTGTTTATTTTAGTATGAACACTGAAAGTATCTTCTCCGCCTGCAAGAGTGAATTGAACATCAATTACATCACTAGAAATGAGGCAATCCTCAAGAGGTTTCACATCATCTTCATGATAACTACAATAAGGATCTGCTCTGCTTTGATTAGCAGGTTTAATCGAGATGTCTTTGAAGTGAATATCATTTCTTAATAGTAAAGAAGGTAGCGATAAAGAATATTGTGGCGTTGTTGCATATTTTACTTGATGTAAGTCTCTTAAATAAGCCATAATGAGGTTAGATTCTTGCCTTAAATTGACAGAAGTAAAAGTCTTACTTTTTGTTTTCTCTATTGAAATAAAAGTACCATAAATCACAGAACTAATAATTGAAAGGATAGCAATGGTCGCTAGTACTTCAATTAATGTCATACCTATGTTATTTTTATAGTTATATTTACCCATTTCTTTATACCCCCTTTATACCTTTATTTTACATAATAATTATTTGGAGGTGAATGAGAAATTTTTAAACTATTAAAAAAACAAAAGGGGTTAACGCTAATTGAAGTCATTGTTTCTCTTTCGTTAATTACAATTGTACTTACTGTGTTTATTTCTGTCTTTATCAATGCAAACGGACAAATAACAAGAACGGAGGCTGATTTTACTGCAATACAACTAGCAGAGAAAGCATTAATAGAGGGAACGTGCGGTCAAGAAACTGTTGATATAAACGAACAAGAATATGTTATTAAAGTGATTCAAAAGATGGTGGAAGAAAAAGCTATTTTGAAGGTTACTGTCTCTACTGGAAAGGAAGGAGATGAGCCTTTAGAGGAACTCTATGGTATATCACAACTTGAAGGTGAGGGTTCAAGGTGCGAGTAAAGGAAAATGGCGAAAAGGGGTATGCACTTGTTACTGTTCTCTTGATTATATTGTTGATATTTATTATCATCCCACCGCTTTTGTTAGGTGTCCTTCAATCAACCAAACAAATCACACAAAGTCAATTTGATATCCAACATCATCGTTTGATTGAAGTAGGAGTAACCCTATTTTCTACCCAAGAAGGGAACAAGGCGATCGCGCTATCTGACCATCACTGTGTGGTTTTCGCTACAGATACATCTTGGGTTGAGATAGGAGATGAGACGAGTGCTTGTACCTGTGACAATGCATTGGATATAGAAGGGTTAGGTATCATCCCTATTTATAAAAATAAGTGCGGAGCTGCAATGGCGTTCGTACATGAAGGTGAAGAAAAATGAAACCAAGAATAATTCTAACAAGTATTGTACTAATTCTTTTGCTCATCATCGTTTGGCAGTATGTTGCTCATGCCACTCCACCTTCTATTCATTCAAGTAAAACGAAAGTGGCAGATGTGGTCATTAAAGGTTTAAGTGAAGGAGAAATAAAAAGTAAGTTACTGCAAAAAGTTGAACAATGGCGAAATAAAGCACAAATAAAGGTTACCTATCTAGATGAAGAATGGATACTTGACCCGCAATTATTTCGCTTTAACGTGGAGGGTACTGTTAAAGAAATAACAGAAGGAACAAATCATCCACTTTTTGTTGAATATGATAAGCAATTGTTTTATGAGCGTGTAGAAGAATTATTTTCACAATTGACGTTGAATGAAGAAGAAATGAATAAAATCTATGAGGACATTGTAGATAAAGTTAGTAGATTAGAAACATCCTATAATGTGCAAATAGAGGAATACTTACCTGTAACACTTGTACAAGAACCACTCGCTCAAGTTGTACTACAAGTAGATGCTGATTGGAGTGGCTATACCCAATCCATTGCTATCGATAATCGTTCCCTTTTCTCTGTGTTAGATCAATTCGGTGAGGAAAATGATCTACATATAATAGCAACAGGCATTTATCAACTTACCTTACATACGAATTTTTCCATTGAAGAAAGATACATTCAAAATAAGCAGCCAAGCTTTACTGAGGCAGGATATGAGGCTTACGTGGACAAAAAAAGACAACATGATTTCAAATTCTACAACCCTAATACTGTCAATTATACAATCAAAATAGAAGAGAACAGGGGGAGGATGTATTTTACTTTAATGGGGCCACCATTTATTTATGATTATGAAGCCGTAATAAAAGAGACGGAGCAAATTGAGCCACTGACAAAGGTATATAACCAAGAAGGGTTAGAAGACGGTGTGAAAATGATTGAAGAGGGTGCCGTAGGTATACGGGTTGTCATTGAGCGCCAGAAGCGAAAAGGTATGTTTATAGAGACATTTGCTAGATTGAAAGATTATTATCCCCCCATATCTACAATTGAATGGAGAGGTGACGGTAGGGAAGATGAAGAGAACAAAAAAGTAACAAAGGATTCTAATGAAGAAAGTGAACCGCGGGATGATTTATGGGGGATAGAGGGCGAAAAAATGGAGAAATAAAGGAGGAAATCTCTTGCGCAAAAAATTAGGTGAATTATTAATAGATGCCGGTGTTATCACCCATGAAGCATTAGAGAAGGTATTACGGGAAAAGAACAAGAGTCAAAAGCTCGGGGATGCCTTACTACAAAGCGAATTAATAACGGAGAAACAACTCATTCAAGCGCTCGAATGGCAATTGGGCATTCCTCATGTGGACTTAACGGCTTATCCAATCAATCCCTCAATTTTGCAATTTATCTCAATGGAAGTGGCGAAGAGAAATCTTGTCATTCCTTTAAAGCTTGAGGGTGACCATCTCCTCGTGGCGATGGCGGACCCACTAGATTACTATACAATTGATGATCTTCGATTAACAACAGGGTATAAAATTCATCCAGCCATTGCTGCTAAAGATGATATTGTTCGTACGATCCATCGCTATTATCGAGATGAACCTAAAGAAGAAGTGGCAGCTGGGAATGAAAGGCAAGGAAAGCAAAGAAGTAGAAGGAATGCACCGATTATCCAGTTAATAGATCAATTATTAAGTAGTGCCATTGCCATGAAGGCTAGTGATATTCATATAGATGCACAAGAAAGCAGTGTTGTTATTCGCTTTCGCGTTGATGGGTTATTACGTCGAGAGAGGGAATTAGCGAAATCAATCCAAAATGAACTATTTTCAAGAATTAAAATCATGGCAGAGATGGATACAACCGAGCAAAGAATAGCACAAGACGGACGTGTCAAAATACCAATTGATTATCGCACGGTCGATATAAGGGTGTCTATTATTCCGACGGTTCATGGGGAAAAAGCGGTATTAAGAATATTAGATCGGCAAGAGCGGCTTATGAAGTTTGAACATCTTGGCTTTCAAAAAGAATATTTAATGCAAATAAGGCAGATGATTCAGCAACCGGCAGGTATTGTACTAATTACAGGACCAACTGGTGCCGGAAAAACATCTACCTTATATGCCGCCTTGCATGAAATGAATAAAGAAGAAGTCAATATTATTACGATTGAAGACCCTGTTGAACAAATTCTAAAAGGAATCAATCAGCTACAAGTTCATAAGCAAGTGGGGATGACCTTTGCTAGTGGATTGAGATCTATATTAAGGCAAGACCCAAATATCATCATGATCGGTGAAATAAGAGATCAAGAAACAGCTCAAGTCGCTATAAGGGCAGCTTTAACAGGGCATCTCGTTTTAAGTACTCTCCATACAAATGATAGTGTGTCAACGGTGATGAGGTTAATCGATATGGGAATTGAACCTTTCCTAGTGAGCTCAGCATTAAATGGTGTGGTTGCTCAAAGATTGGTACGCAAAGTCTGCCTTGAATGTAGGGAAACCGTTACACCTACTTCGTATGAGCAAACGGTATTTGCTAGCAAAGGAATTGAACCTGAAAACTTACAAAGAGGGAGAGGGTGCAGTCATTGCCAGATGACAGGGTATAAAGGGAGAATCGCTTTACATGAAGTTTTTACATTAAACGACGTTTTGCGAAAAATTATTACTACTGATCATGATACTACTACATTAAAAATCGCAGCCAAGAAAGCTGGGATGAGAAGCTTATTAGAAGACGGATTGCATAAAATCTCTCAAGGACTGACGACTTTAGAGGAAGTGTTAAAAGTAACGATGTTAGAGGAAGGGGGGAGTTTGGGAAATGAAAATGATAGATTTGTTAACGAGCGCGTATAACAAACAGGCATCTGACTTACATATTAGTGTAGGGACTCAACCGATTATTCGTATCAATGGTGTGCTAGAAAGAATCACAGAGGAAATATTAACACCACAGGCGACAGAGGAGATGGCTAAAGAGATCATTCCTATTCACCTTTGGCAAAAGTTTAAAGAAAAAGGGGAATTAGATTTCTCGTATGGCATTCCTGGTTTATCCCGTTTTAGAGTCAATGCTTATCATCAAAGGTCATGTATAAGCCTCGCAATTCGTGTTGTTCCAGTCAGCATTCCAACATTGAATCAGCTTTCTTTACCGCCGGTGTTAGCTAAATTAGTTGAGCAACCACAAGGGCTTTTCTTAGTGACGGGACCAACAGGTAGCGGCAAATCAACAACATTAGCAGCTATTATTCAACAAATGAATGAAACTTTTTCTAAGCATATTATCACTTTAGAAGATCCGATTGAGTATTTACATAAACATCATCGGTCAATTATTAATCAGAGAGAAGTCGGTTTTGATACACAAAACTTTGCCAACGGGTTGCGGGCTGCATTAAGACAAGACCCTGACGTCATATTGGTGGGTGAAATGCGTGACCTTGAAACGATTCAAACAGCGATTACAGCTGCTGAAACGGGTCATCTCGTTCTAGGCACATTGCATACATCTAGTGCTCCTTCAACAATTAATCGTATGATTGATGTTTTTCCGGCTGACCAACAAACGCAAATTCGCTTTCAACTTTCATCCGTCTTAGTAGGGGTTTTTTCACAGCGACTCTTGCCTTTAAAAACGGGTACCGGTCGAACGGTAGCTACTGAATTATTAGTGAATACAGCAGCAGTAGCTAACCTTATTCGTAACGAGAAAATCCATCAGCTCATCAATGTGATGCAAACATCAAGAGAGATTGGCATGCATACACTAGAGACAAGCGTAACGAAATTATTACAAAAACAGCTCATCTCTCCGGAGGTGGCTTCTCCCTTTATAAAAGAAAGGAGACGTCATGGCTAGATTCTCCTATGTCGCTAAAAGCTTAAAAGGAAAGCGGACAGGAATCATTCATGGCTGGACAAAAAAAGAGGCGGTCACTAAATTAGAGCAAAAAGGATTTCGGGTTATCGAATTAAATGAAGTGAGAGAAACATTCTGGACAAAAGATATTGCCATAAAAAAGGGATTAAAGACAAGTGTGCTTGTAGTGTATTTGAGGCAATTCGCTGCCCTTTTACAAGCTGGAATTACAGTAATTGAGGCAACAGATATGTTAGCAGAGCAGACGGAAAATAAACGTTTAAAGCAAGCATTATTAAGTATGAGAGACACTTTGGATGAAGGAAAGCCTCTATCGGAAGCAGTAAAAGAACACCCTGATTTGTTTCAGCCTTATATGATTCATATGATACATGCTGGAGAAGCCGGGGGGATGCTAGATGATGTCGTACGCCGTCTGGCCGATTATTACGAAAAACAAAATCAGCTAAAAAACAAGGTTTTATCTGCCCTAGCCTATCCTATTGTTGTCAGCATCATTGCTATTTTTGTTGTTCTATTTTTAATGCTACAAGTGGTGCCGACATTCGTTCAAATGTTCGCAGGCTTCAATGCAGAACTTCCAGCCATTACGATATTTGTCCTTCGTATTAGTGACTACCTTACGATGAACTGGTATATGATTCTCTTTTTCTTATTCGTGCTTGTACTCACGATTTTACTATTTCGTGATCATAAACTCCTTAGAGGTTGTAGAGACTGGTTATTGTTACGTACCCCATTTATCGGAAGAATGCTTATTATTAAAGAGGTCGCTTTATTTACGAGAACATTATCAAGCTTGTTAATCAGTTCTGTATCGATTGTAGAAGCACTTAAAATAGTGGAAAGAATGGCTTCCTTAACGGTAATAAAAACTATTCTACAAGATGCAAGTCTCAGTATTGAGACAGGAAAATCATTAGCGAAGCCGATGAAGAATCGTCTGCTACCTCCATTGCTTTCACATATGATTGCCGTTGGTGAAAGAAGTGGTTCCTTAGATGAGATGCTTGAAAAAGTAGCTGATTTATATGATAGTGAAATCGATCAGACAACCGAACGGATGAAAGCGCTGCTTGAACCGCTTATGATTATCATCTTAGCACTTATCGTCGGTACAATCGTTATCAGTATCGTTGTGCCTATGTTTGATATTTTTAATCATGTTGAATAATATCTACCATTTAGAGGAAAAAATATCTATTTATTTCACAGAAAAATAGTATAATATGCTTAGGTAATTATACCTATTTTAAATAAAAAGATAGAAAGGTAGATGAACATGTTGAAAAAATGGAAAAAACAGTGTAAAAATGAGCGAGGGCTAACGCTTGTTGAATTATTAGCAGTTGTTGTCATCCTTGGTATACTAGCTGCCATTGCTGTGCCTAGTATCGGAGGATTGATTGATAATAGTAAAAAGGATGCTCACGTCGCCAATGCAAGGCAGATGATTAGTTCAGCTAAATTAATGGTAGCTTCAGAGGATGTTATTCAAGAGAACAATGGAAATAAAATAATATACTTAGCTGATATAGAGGAATCTGGTTATTTGGAAAAGATGGATGATCCAGATAAAGTTAAAAATGGATATAAAAGAAATAAAAATAAAAATGGTTCCTATGTTGAAGTTGAAAAAGATAAAAGCAATATCACATACAAAGTTTTCTTAACAAACGGAGAAAGATCAGTTTCTGATGGAAATAATGAAGCCGTTCTAGAATCTGACTTATCTAGAGAAAGTGTTAAGGAATAAAGTTAGGAGGTCAATCACATACTACTAATCTACTTATTTATCATAGGCCTCATCCTCGGCTCCTTTTACAATGTTGTCGGTTTGAGGGTACCTGTGAAAAAATCGATTGTAAAACCGCGGTCAGCTTGTACTGACTGCGGCCATAACTTACAAGCGTATGAATTGGTGCCAGTGTTATCTTATTTATTTCAGCGCGGGAAATGCCGTCACTGTGGTGTGAGGATCTCGCCCTTATATCCTATTGTTGAACTGTTAACAGGGCTGTTATTCGTGCTTGCGCTTGTCACGTTAGGTTGGACGCCAGAGCTTTTGTTTGCTCTAACGTTGATATCTTTATTTATGATTATTTTCGTTTCGGATATTCAATATATGTTAATACCGGATCGTATTTTGCTAAGTTTTGCAGTCATTTTTATAATAGAACGATTGATTTGGCCACTTTCACCTTGGTGGGATAGTTTAGTAGGTTGCGCTATTGGCTTCTTTTTGCTTCTTGCCATTGCAGTTGTGAGTAATGGTGGGATGGGCGGTGGTGATATTAAACTGTTTGCGTTATTAGGGTTTGCTCTTGGTGCAAAGCTTGTCTTGTTAACCTTTTTCCTTGCGACGATTTACGGCGCTGTATTCGGTTTACTAGCTATGCTAGTAGGCAAAGTTAAACGAGGCAACCCCATCCCCTTTGGCCCCTTTATTGCAGCTGGAGCGCTTTCTGCTTACTTTTTCGGCAAAGAAATATGGCTGTATTATTTACAAATCTTCTAGTTTAGACAAAGGAGTTTAAATGATGGCTTTATCTTTCTTAAGAAAAAGCTTTTGTAATATAGTCATAGAGGATGATTGCATTCGCTATTGCCAAGTGAACAAGCGGCAGTTTCCCTATGGTACAAAGCTAGCAGTGAAACCTATTGCAAAAGGAATCATTGAAGAAGGAAAAATAATAGATGAAACGGGGTTATCCTTAATCCTCCAAAGCTGTGTGGAAGACTGGCAGCTTCATCGGAAAAAAGTTAGATTTATAGTTCCGGATGGACAAAGTGTTGTAAGGTCAGTAGTTATTCCTGATGAAGTGCCTGCAAAGCATATTCATGGATATTTGGATATGGAAATAGGGGCTAGCATTCATTTACCATTTCAACAACCAGTATTTGATTATCACCTCATGCCTAATAAAGAGGTGAATGAAGAGAAACGTGTGTTGTTAGTTGCTGCGGAGGAGACGCTCGTTCATCAGTTTGAACAAGTAATCGCTCAAGCTAATGTTTACCCAGAAGAAGCAGAGATCACAGCATTATCTTTATGGAGGTTGAGCGCCTATTTAGGATTAGCAGAGGATAATGAGAGTGTTGTTATCATTCATTTTGAAAAACAAGGTGTTCATATCTCTATCATTCATCATGGCATTCCTATGCTTGTTCATTATTTACCCTATGATGACAATATAGAATTAACCAATGATGATTATTTATTTACCGAAGTGTATCGTGAAGTGGATCGATTACAAGATTTTCATTTTTTCACCCTTCAACAAACCAATCATGCAACTACAAGTGTTTTATTAAGTGGTGAAAATATTATACATAGTTTTCAGTTGTTTTTAAGTAGTAGAATGACAAGCCGTATAGCTATTGTTGACGCTAGGAAAATAATGGATGATGAAACGATTGTACCTTCGATGAATAAGGTGCTGGGGTTAGCGTTAAAGGATGTGCTTTAAATGACGGTCAATATAAATTTGTTGCAAAAGCAAAAGCCTTTAGTTAACCCAACTTTTATAGTTATCTTGTTGGTCATCCTGCTGCTACTCTTAGCTTCGATTTTCGTAGGAGCCTACAAAATAAAAAGAAGTATCCAATCAAGTGAGGAAGAATTAGCGTATATACAAGTTGAAATAATAGAGCAAACAGAAATGTCGAATGAGAGAGAGCAATCACAATCGCTAGAAGAGTTAATGAATGCAACAACTTGGCTAGAACAAGAACGCGTGAATATCACCGGGTTTTTATCTGAATTAACAGCTCTTTTGCCAACAAGAGGCTATATTCTTTCGCTGCAGCTATCGAACAAAAATGAGGTTGAGATGCTTGTTCAATTTGATACACAAAGAGAAGCAGCTTATTTATTGCACAGTATTAAACAAGCTGATTGGTCTATAGATGCGTCTTTAGCAACGATTAATGAACAACAGGCAGCTGAAATGGAACGGTCTCGTTTTGAAGCAAGTTACTCCTTCACGTTTGATCCCTCTTATTTCTCAATTGTAGAGGAGGAAAAACGTTGACTGTGTTCAAAGGAAGTAAATATTGGTTGTTGGTAATTGTTTTATCCATGCTTATAACAGTTGTATTAACCTACGTTCTTTACTTATACCCACTCAAGTTAGAGGAATCGGCCATAAAAAAAAGGGTCATTACAGAAGAAGCACGGTTAAATAGCTTAAAGGAACAAGGCTCTTCCGCAACGGTATCACAGACAGAACAATGGGAAGATGCTCAACTACATCTACCTATCGAGCCATTAGAAGAACAGTTTTTATTATTATTAGATGAAGCGGCAACGGTCAATAAGATTCAGCTTACACAAATGGCCATTAATGTTGAAAGAGTTCATTCGGATGAGACGGCAAATAGTGAAACAATCAATGATATTTCGACAACATCAGAAGAAGGTATTGTTGAAGTAAAGTTGCCCAATGGATTAGAAAAGACCGTCATTAGCATGCACTTGCAATCTCAAAGCTATGAGGATTGGCTTTCATTCACAGAGGAATTACAGCATCTAGAGCGGTATACAACCATTGAATCAATCGAAATCACCCAGGTGAAAGATGGTATAAGAGATTACACTATGGTTGTATCAGTTTATCATTTTCCTACCGCTATTGATTTAAAAGAAAATGATCCTAAAATCGTCAATGATCAAGCTGCTGGCAAGTCCTATCCTTTTGAAGATAGAGACTGATGCCTTTCTTTGACAAAGTTTTTATCCATGATGGAATTTGACGAAATCATTCTGTAACAAGACGACAAAAGTCTTGTTATTTTTTTTTTCTCCTATGATAAAGTGATGAAAATAATAGTAAAAGGTAAGAGGGAGGGAAGTGGACAAAGATGGACAAGCATAATGGAAAGGCGAGAACAATCACAATAAAATTAAATCAGGACGGGCAACCGAAGCATAAAGAAGAAGGTGTAAAGGAGCAAGCGGCCACAAAGGAAAATGAAGCGGAGGATCAATTTGATTGGATTTTACCAAGTGGAGAAGAAGAAGTAGATTGGGAGAAAGAACTTGCAGATAGAGAAAAAGTGACGAAAAAGAAAAACAAATACAGTAAAAGCACAGCTAAGAAAAGTAGTTTTAAACAAATGAAATATCAATTAAACCCGTCGATGTTTTTTACCATTCTGTTTGCTGTTGTTATCGGAACGGGATTTGGGTTGGTAATGTTAAATGTTCTCGATAAAGGGGAAACGGCAGAAGGAGGCGCAGCAAGTTCCCAAGTAGGTGCATCAGGAGCAGTAACTGCGGGTAGTGAGACGGCAGAATTACCTGCTTTAGATACGTTTATCGTCCAAGGAGGTGTTTTTACTACCAAGGATAGTGCAGAGGGTATCGCTGCTTCGTATAAGGAAAAAGGCATTCCTACATTTATCCACCAGAATCAAGAACAATATACACTTATCATCGGAGTAGCAGCTACAAGTGAAGCGGCTAAGACTATGAGTACCCAATTAGAAGGTCAAGGTGCAGAAGTGTTTGCTAAAGAGTATACGATTGATGGTGCTAAGGTAGAAGGTTTAACTGCAGAAGAAAAGAAAATCTTAGAGCTCTCACCCCAAGTGTATCAATTATTGACAGGTGAAGCGTCCCCTGAACAAATTAATGCATATTCAAGTACGTTAAATGAGATTAATCAAGGACTGAACCATGAAGACCTAATAGCATTAAAGGATAAAATGCTTACTGCTCTAAAAGCTAATAACGGAAAGGACGCTCAACAGGCAGCCTTAAATTTCCTACAATCATATACGGTCATCGTTCAAACTTAAAAGTTTCTTAGTATATTATTTTCTGGGGAATAATTTAATTTTATTTCTAATTGAATCTATGAAACACTGATTTCACTGTCTATATTTATTTTTAGCAGATTACCTCTCTTTAGCTCGATTTTCTTCGGGCTATTTTTTGTGGGAAATTCATATTATTAGATGATTTAAAATTGTTAATAGGTGGATTGTTTGATACGATAGAGAAGTATCTCCCAATTTGAAATACGATGAAAGTAAGGTGAACCACATGCAAACACAAACCCTCATACTCGCTTCCACTTCTCCTCGTAGAAAACAGCTACTTGAACAAATAAATTTATCTTTCAAAGTAAAAGGCAGTCATGTTGATGAGCAGTTTGAAGCCAATTTAAAGCCGGATGAAATTGTGCAAGAATTGGCGGAACGAAAAGCGAGAGCAGTCTACAATAACGAAAGTGATACTTTTGTTATTGGCTCAGATACGGTTGTTGTCCAAAAAGGCGAGGTTTTAGGCAAACCGATTGATGAAGATGAAGCGTATCTTATGCTTAAGAACCTATCGAACGGTACACATGAAGTGTACACAGGTGTAGCGATACTAACAGCTAATAAAATAACTCGTTTTTCTGTTGTTACAAAAGTTGAATTTTGGCCGCTTTCAGAAGAAGAAATCTATGCCTATATCCAAACGGGTGAGCCTTTTGACAAAGCGGGGGGCTATGGGATCCAAGGAATTGGTGCAACACTTGTTAAACAAATACACGGAGACTATTTTGCTGTGATGGGATTGCCTATTTCACAAACGATTAGAGAGTTGCGCAAAATGGGCTATTCACTTCCTAACCATTTGTTTGGATAATGAAAAAGGAGGAAAGGGATGCATACGGAAAGCTTAATGATTAAAGACTTCCCTCAAGATGAAAAGCCGAGGGAAAGGTTAATGCAGAGTGGACCAGAGAGCTTATCCAATCATGAACTAATAGCTATTTTATTGCGGACAGGGACAAAAAATGAATCTGTTTTGCAGCTGTCCAATCGCTTGCTAACAAAGTTTGATGGATTGCGTTTATTAAAGGATGCTTCCCTTAGCGAAATTACCGAAGTGAAAGGTATTGGCCAGGCAAAAGCCATTCAAATCAAGGCAGCTGTAGAAATCGGCAGAAGAATGGCTAATTTAACCTTCGATGAAAGATACAGCATTCGTTCACCAGAAGATGCTGCTAATTATGTGATGAACGAAATGCGTTTTCTATCTCAGGAACATTTTGTTTGTCTTTATTTAAACACTAAGAACCAAGTTTTAAGCAAGCAAACCATTTTTATTGGTAGCTTAAATGCCTCTATTGTTCACCCACGAGAAGTGTATAAAGAAGCTTTCAGACAGTCTGCCGCCTCGATTATTTGTCTGCATAATCACCCCTCTGGCGATCCGACTCCAAGTAGAGAAGATATTGATGTGACGAAAAGGCTAACTGAATGTGGTAAAATAATTGGGATAGATATTCTCGATCATATTATCATTGGTGAAAAGAAATTTGTCAGTTTAAAGGAAAAAGGTTATATCTAGCACTATGTTTTTATTTGACGATACGATATAATATTGTTTATGATTTTTTAGGGGAAGTATAGTATTTTACCTATCATCTTTTTAAGAATGAGGGACTGTCAGATGCCCTATTAAATAAACCTTATTTTAAAAATCGTATAGTATCAGAAAGGGAGATACAGGAATGTTTGGATTTGGTACAAAAGACCTTGGGATAGATTTAGGAACAGCAAATACACTTGTGTATGTAAAAGGTAAAGGAATCGTTGTTAGAGAGCCATCGGTCGTGGCACTTCAAACTGATACGAAACATATTGTTGCCGTTGGGAATGACGCTAAAAATATGATTGGTCGTACACCGGGAAATATCGTGGCATTAAGACCAATGAAAGATGGCGTAATTGCTGATTATGATACGACAGCAACAATGATGAAATATTATATGAAACAAGCGAATAAAAATAAGGGCATTTTTTCAGGTAAACCGAATGTTATGGTCTGTGTACCATCTGGCATTACTGCAGTAGAAGAAAGAGCTGTAGTAGATGCAACTAGACAAGCTGGTGCAAAGGATGCATTTACCATTGAAGAACCATTTGCAGCAGCAATTGGTGCGAATTTACCTGTATGGGAGCCGACAGGAAGTATGGTTGTGGATATTGGTGGTGGTACAACTGAAGTGGCTATTATTTCTTTAGGGGGAATAGTTACAAGCCAATCAATCCGCATTGCTGGGGATGAAATGGATGATGCAGTCATTAATTATATCCGTAAAACTTATAATTTAATGATTGGTGACCGAACTGCTGAAATGATTAAATTAGAAATTGGTTCTGCTAGTGAAGCGGAAGGTGTAGAAAACCTTGAAATCCGTGGGCGTGATCTTTTAACTGGATTACCAAAAACAATTGAGATTACAGGTGATGAAATTTCAAAAGCATTAAAAGATACGGTATACTCTATTGTTGATGCTGTAAAAGTAACATTAGAAAAAACACCGCCGGAGTTAGCAGCTGATATTATGGATCGTGGCATTGTTTTAACAGGTGGAGGAGCGTTGTTACGCAATTTGGACAAAGTGATTAGTGAAGAAACAAAAATGCCTGTTCTTATTGCTGAAAATCCACTGGATTGTGTGGCGATTGGTACCGGTAAAGCATTAGATCATATTCATTTATTTAAAAATAAATCTAAAGACTCTCGTTAAGAATAGTGACCTACAGAAAAATTAGGCATTAGTGGCTGTCATTAATGCCCTGTTTTTCAAGTTTTTTTGCATAAAATATAACAATCGAGGTGTTTAGCATGCCACAGTTCTTTCTGAATAAACGCCTGATTATTTTGCTTGTAAGTATCATTATTCTCGTATCGTTGATAGGCTTTTCTTTAAGAGAGAGAGATAGTGTTACATGGCCAGAACAGTTTTTGAAAGATATGACAGGATGGGCGCAGAACATTGTTGCTGGTCCAACACAGTACATTGCTGGTTTCTTTGAAAATGTTCAAGACTTGCAAAATACATATGAAGAAAATAAAGAACTGAAATCTAGATTAGATAAACTAGCATTTTTAGAGGCAGAGGTACAATTGTTAGAAAAGGATAATGCTGAGCTTCGTGAAATACTAGAAAAAGAAGATAGTTTAACCGACTATGAACCTATACAGGCTACAGTAATCGGTAGAAATCCTTTAAGGTGGGAAGAAAAGCTTACCATAAATAAAGGAACCAGAGACGGCATCGAGGCAAATATGGCGGTTATTACAGCCAATGGACTGATTGGTAAGGTGAAAAGTGCACAAACCTTCACGTCCACGATTCAGCTGGTGAGTTCTAAAGATCCAACGAACCGTATTTCAGCTGTTGTTCAAGATGGTGAGAAAAAAGAAGAAACTTTTGGTTTAATTGAAGGCTACGATGAAAAAACAAAACGTTTGCTTATGACGAAGATACCTTATGATGCAAAAGTAGAAAAAGGGCAAATGGTAGTGACATCTGGTTATGGTGGAGTATTCCCTAAAGGCTTGCCAATTGGAAAAGTTGTTGAGGTTACACCTGCGGAATATGGCCTTACACAAACTGCTTATATTGAGCCGAATGCGGACCTATATGACATTCAACATGTGATGGTAACAAAACTTAACAGCATTAATCCAGAGATTCAAGAAGAGCTTGAAGAATTAAATGAGGAGGAAGAAAGTTGAGAAAATATCTTCTCCCTCTCTTATTTATTTTCTTATTCGTCATTGAAAGTACATTTGCCCTTATGGTCGCTCCAACAGAGATGTTTGCAAATGAGAGATGGCTTATCCCGCATTTTTTACTTGGAGCGATTATGCTTTTAGTTATTTTTGGCTCGAGGAAGCTAGGTTTACTTTATGCTTTTATTTTTGGATTGCTGTTTGACATTGTTTATACTGAAATTATCGGTATTAACCTATTTTTATTTCCAGTTGTCACTTATATTGTGTATCAACTAATGAAGATCTTACAGAATAACCTTATTGTGACGACAATCATTACTCTTTTTGGTGTAGCATTAATGGAGCTAGGATCTTTCGGGGTCAACTATATTATTAGTATTACAACAATGGGATTCTCGGATTTCATCTTTATGAGATTCATTCCAACACTTATATTGAACCTCATTTTTATCGTCATAGTCATTTTTCCATTGAAGAAATATTTTGAAAGATATGTTGAACGACTATCGTTATAATGTTAAGTCTGTTCTAGTCAATAATGAAGGAAAACGAAGAAATAAAGTTGAATGACTGTTTGCAGGCAACTTTAGAAACCGGTTATCCGGTTTCTTTTGCCATATAATTATTCTTTTCAACCAGAGTGAAGATTGAGTTTGCAAGAAAAAAGGATTTTGCAAACTGATGTCGAATTTATTCCTACAATATGTATTGAGAATCAGAATGAGGCGAGATAACAGAATGGATCTGTTCTTGTCTTTCTTGAGGTGAACATCTTGAAATGAATAAAAGACAAAATGTAACGATGAAGGGCACAAAGGATGGGATTACACTCCATCTTGATGATGCCTGTTCTTATGAGGAACTTAAAAAAGAGTTAAATCATAAATTAATAGAGAGTAGTAAAAGTCAAGAAGATAAATTGATATCTGTCCTTGTACATACAGGTAATCGCTATTTAACCTCCTCTCAAGAGGAAGAGATAAAAGAGTTAATCAGGCAAAAGAAAAATCTTGTTGTGGAGTCTGTGCTTTCTAATGTACTGACAAAGGATGAGGCTGAAAAGCAAAAGCAAGCAAATGAAATCGTCTCTATAACAAAAATTGTTCGGTCAGGTCAAGTGATTGAAGTCCCGGGGGATTTATTGCTCATTGGAGATGTAAACCCTGGAGGAACAGTAAGAGCTGGTGGCAATATTTTTATTATGGGCGAGCTAAAAGGAATTGCACATGCGGGTTACTATGGTAACCAGGAGGCTGTGATATCAGCTTCTATTATGAGACCGACACAGCTTCGAATTTGTGATAGTATCACTCGTGCGCCTGATGAAAAACAAGATGAGAACAGTCGCGAAATGGAATGTGCTTATATGAATGAAGAGCAGCAGATCATTATCGACAGACTACAAGTATTGGTACATGTAAGACCAAATATATCGAATTTGCAAGGGGGATTCTAGAGTGGGAGAAGCGATAGTCATTACATCCGGAAAAGGCGGCGTTGGTAAAACAACAACATCTGCAAATATTGGTACAGCATTAGCCCTGCAAGGAAAAAGAGTGTGCCTTGTGGATACAGATATTGGACTAAGAAATCTTGATGTTGTTATGGGCCTTGAAAACCGTATTATTTATGATTTAGTGGATGTAGTTAAGGGGCGTTGTAAGATGCAGCAAGCCCTTGTGAAAGATAAACGCTTTGATGATCTTCTTTATCTCCTGCCTGCGGCACAAACAAGTGATAAGAACGCGGTTGACCCGGACGAAATGAAAATATTAATAGACGATTTAAAGCAGGATTTTGATTATATTATTATTGATTGTCCTGCGGGAATTGAACAAGGCTATCGTAATGCCGTTTCAGGAGCAACAAAAGCGATTGTTGTAACTACACCAGAGGCAACAGCGGTACGCGATGCCGATCGCATTATCGGGTTGTTAGAGCAAGAAGATCATATCGAACGTCCAAGGTTAGTTATTAATCGTATCCGACCACAACTCATGAAAAACCGTGATACGATGGATATTGATGATATTACGAGACATCTCGATTTAGAATTATTAGGCATTGTAGCGGATGATGATCAAGTGATTCGGGCGACAAATCAAGGAGAACCCATCGCAATGGATCCAAATAATATCGCATCTATTGCTTATCGAAATATTGCCCGCAGAATTCTTGGCGAATCTGTACCACTTCAACAACTTCAAGAAGAGAATACCGGTGTTTTTACAAAGATAAAGAACTTCTTCAAAGTAAAATAACAAAAGAAATCCTTAGTGAACTGTTGTCACTAAGGATTTCTTAATATTTGACATGGGAAAAGAAATAGGACTATGGAATATTCTGCTGATAGTAATAAGTAGTACAGCAAACGGTCCAAATGCAC
This sequence comes from Cytobacillus sp. FSL M8-0252, assembly GCF_038007345.1. Taxonomy (NCBI): domain Bacteria; kingdom Bacillati; phylum Bacillota; class Bacilli; order Caryophanales; family Bacillaceae; genus Cytobacillus; species Cytobacillus sp. FSL M8-0252. The sequence goes on along the minus strand of NZ_JBBOWZ010000001.1, from coordinate 3,386,592 downwards.
CATCCATGAATAAGCCATTCAATTGCAGAAATGTAAGCTTTTCATCAAAAAGCGACGTATAGTCAATTACCCCTGTTAGTACCCCTATCTTCTTCTATAGAAAGCACTCTAAGAGCACGATCATTCATAATAAAAGGTTTCACTATCAATAGTCTAAGAGTAAACACAGATATAGTGATCATTTATAAGTAGGTAGCTTTCCAACTGCATCTAGGTGTTTGACAACACAAAAAATATTTCTCCCTTATCTATCTGTCATACTTAAAAACCTCACATCATAGACTTGTACAAATGCTGATGAATAGGTGGGAAGTTATGATGAGCTCAAGAGCTGATGATATAAGAAAACGAATGGCTAAAAGAAAAAAAGAGATGGAGAAGAATAAGCCTGTTCAAAAAAAATCGAAAAAAATGAATTGGTTGCAAGATGAGGAGAGGCATGGATTTGACCAACTTCCCTCATATGATAGTCCACCTCCTAAAGATTCAAATACGAATCACCCCTTATTTAAAAAGGAGGTTTTTCTATTTAAAGTGCTCGTATCAGCCTGCTTATTCCTCATAGTAGCCATTATGTTTAAAAATGATGGAGCAATTTTTGAAAAGCCGAAAGCCTTTGTTGTAGAGGCAATGGATAAGAATTTTCAGTTTGCTACTGTTATTAATTGGTATGAAGAGCAATTCGGACAAACCTTTGCCCTTTTGCCAAAGCAGAAACAGACAGAAGAATCTGTTGAGGAAGCGCAACCAAGCTTACCAGCAACAGGCAAGGTATTACAAGCGTTTGAGCAAGATGGACAAAAAATTTCGATTGAAACAAACATGGGTGAAAAAGTAGAGGCTGCAAATGGAGGAGTCGTTGAATTTATTGGCGAAAAACCTGGGTTTGGACAAACCGTTATCATTCAGCATGCCGATCAAAGTCAATCTTGGTATGGCAATTTAGCTGAAATTGATGTAAAAGCATATGACTATGTTGAAAAAAGTGCAGAAGTAGGAGAAGCGGCTACTAAAGAGGATGGGAAAGGTTTGTTTTATTTTGCCATTAAAAAAGGGGATGACTTTGTTGATCCTTCACAGGTGATTCCTTTTGAATAAATGGATCTTACTTTTTAAGCAGATACGTATCCATCCTTTACTCTGGTTGGTAGTCGGATTAGCTGTTATCACTTCTCATTTCAACGAGCTTTTTCTTTTACTATTGATTATTTTTGTTCATGAAATAGGACATGCTGTGGCCGCACAGTTTTTTTCTTGGAGAATAAAAAGCATTGTGTTACTTCCATTTGGCGGTGTGGCAGAGATGGACGAACATGGTAATCGCCCATTAAAAGAAGAGTTAATGGTAATTTTAGCAGGACCTATACAGCATGTTTGGATGATTGCTGCTGCCTTCCTATGTTTTGAATGGCAGCTAGTCACACCTGAGTACTTTTCTTTGTTTGTCCAGTATAACTTGATGATCTTACTTTTTAATTTGCTTCCGATTTGGCCATTGGATGGTGGGAAATTAGTCTTTTTGTATCTGTCTTATTTTTATGCATTTGGTGATGCACATAGGAAGGCGTTGCAGCTGTCTATTTTTATGCTCATATTGTTTTTAATTGCTTCTCTTTGGATTCTCCCTTTTAATATTAATATTTGCATCATCCTTGCATTCTTACTTTTTTCCTTATACTATGAATGGAAACAGCGCAGATATATATTTATGCGGTTCTTATTGGAACGATACTATGGAAAGCATAGTGAACTACGTAAATTAAAACCGTTAGTCGTTCAAGAATCTGAACCAATCATGAAAGTGCTCGAGAAATTTCAACGAGGTTGTAAACACTCGATTATCGTTGAGACGGGGAATAAAGAAAAGAGTGTGCTAGATGAAAATGAGTTATTACATGCGTACTTTGCGGAAAAGAATGTGTCAGCTCAAATAAGTGACTTAGTGTATGTTTATTAGAAGCGAGGAAAGTAGAATTGAAAAGATTAGTGATCAATACAATAAATAGAGAAAAAAGGTATGCCTTGCTCGATCAAAATGAAGTTGAAGAATTGTATATTGAACCATTACAACTCGAAACAAAAGTAGGGAATATCTATCTAGGCATAGTTGAAAAGGTTATGCCAGGGTTAAATGCACTCTTTGTCAATATTGGTGAAGAAAAGAGTGGCTTTTTGCATAAGGATAAATTACAAAGTTATGCACTTGAAGATAATGATAAGAAGGAAAAACGTAACCTTTCTTCTTTTGTCCATCAAGGGGAAAGGTTACTTGTACAAGTAGAAAAGGATCAAACGGGAACGAAAGGACCAAGGTTAACGGGGATCGTAGAATTGCAAGGCAATTATATGGTCTATTTGCCGTATGGGAACTATCTTGCTGTATCGAAGAAAATTACTAATCAGAGTGTCAGAGAACAGTTAAAGCAAAACTGTGCGAGGTTGCTCGAAGCCAAGGAAGGGCTAGTAATTAGGACTGCTGCGAAAGATGTTGATATGGCTGTACTTGAAAAAGAATTAATGCAATTGCGTGTAAAATATCAGCAACTCTATGCCGCCTCTCTCTTAATAAAAAGACCCGGTGTTATTCAAACGGAAGATCAATTTTTACATAAAGTACGTCAAGTCATACAAAAAATGAAGAGTGGGGAAGTAATTGTGGATGATACTACTGTCAAAAAGCAGTTACAGCCTAAAGACAATGTCACATTTCACCTTCATACGGATCAAGAAGCTATCTTTACTTCCTATGGTCTTGAACGTGAAATTGAAAAAGCATTAAAAAGAATTGTATGGTTAGATAATGGTTCTTATCTGATTTTTGATGAAACAGAAGCGTTAGCTATTATTGATGTGAACACAGGTAAATTTTCTGGAAAACACCAATTGCAAGATACGGTCTTAAAAACAAATGAATTAGCGGCAAGGGAGGTAGCGAGACAAATACGTATCAGGGACCTAGCAGGAATGATACTAATTGATTTTATTAGTATGGAAAAAGAGCAGGATAGAATACATATTTTATCTGTGATAAAAGAGGCGCTAGCTACCGATGAAAGACAAATAAAAGTAATTGGATTTACACCTCTTGGTATTTTACAATTGACGAGAAAGAAAACGAAGGTGTCTCTTTCTGAAGCTTTACAGGAGAATTGTACAGTTTGTCATGGGACGGGTAAGGTATTGCGCGCAGAAACGGTTGCCTTTCGCTTAGAGAGAGAATTGTGGTCGTATCGCACCCGTGATGAGGAAGCGGTTCTTATAGAAGTGACAAGGGATGTCGTTGCTGTATACACTAAAGAGGAGTTACAGCAATTAGAAGAGAGCTGTGCGAAACACCTTGTTTTCGATTTCATCGATCGCCCAAAACCAAGCTATCAAATAAAAAGATTTGGTCCATTGAAAGAAATGCAAGTGTAATCGTATTGACAGTACAGTATGTGTATGATAACATTTTGATGTTATGTTTGTAGCGCCCATGCTACAACCGCGCAGAAAAGGTCATTAAGCTTCTGCTTTGGCAGAACACCTGGGATGGCGAGTCTTAGTCTTAAGAGGAGGTGCAGTTATGTACGCAATTATTGAAACTGGTGGTAAGCAAATCCGTGTAGAAGAAGGTCAAACAATCTACATCGAAAAGCTTAACGCAGAAGCAGGCGAAACAGTTACTTTTGAAAAGGTTCTTTTCGTAGGTGGAGACAGTGTGAAAGTTGGAAGCCCAGTTGTTGATGGTGCTTCAGTTACGGCTAAAGTTGAAAAACAAGGTCGTGCGAAGAAAATCACTGTATTCAAATACAAAGCAAAGAAAAACTATCATAAGAAACAAGGTCACCGTCAACCGTACACTAAAGTCGTGATTGATAAAATCAACGCATAAGGTTGATGATTGATGATTGATGTAAGCATTCATCGTAATCGTTCTGGACTCATACAATCATTTGAAATAAGTGGTCATGCCCTGTTTGCTAATAATGGTGAGGACATTGTCTGTGCAGGTGCATCAGCTGTTTCAGTTGGGTGCGTTAATAGCATCCATCAGTTAGCGGGAGTTACTCCGCATATTCAAATGGAATCTGGACTATTATCCTGTATTCTTCCGAGCAATCTTGCTCAAGATATAGAAGAAAAAGTCCAATTATTGCTTGAGGGTATGGTTGTCTCATTGCAAACGATCGTTGAGAACTATCCGGAAAATATAAAAATAACCTTCAAACAGTAGGAGGTGGATTTCATGCTATTAAAATTAGATCTTCAGTTATTCGCATCTAAAAAAGGAGTAGGTTCTACAAAGAACGGACGTGACTCAATCTCTAAACGCTTAGGCGCTAAGCGTGCAGATGGTCAATTCGTTACTGGTGGTTCTATTCTTTACCGTCAACGCGGTACGAAAATTTACCCAGGTGTAAACGTGGGTAAAGGTGGAGACGATACTCTTTTCGCGAAAGTGGACGGAGTTGTAAAATTTGAGCGTCTTGGACGTGACCGTAAGCAAGTTAGCGTATACCCTGCAGCTCAAGAAGCATAAGATTGAGTGGAGAACTCTAACCATTAATGGTTAGAGTTCTCTTCATGTCATTCATCCCACATATATCTCCTCAAACTGTCCTCTTTTGATAAAAGTCCGCTACTTTTTATGCATTTCTATTGATGGAACCTTAAATATAGGGGCAGATTTAAAAATTCTTACCTTTCTTTTTGCTAAGATACATACGGCTATGGTTTTTTTTTGTTATACTAACACCATATCAATGTAATGGCTGAGGACCATAAAAGAAGATGTAGGAGTCAATTATGGAAAAAGATTGGGATATTGTTGAAGTGCTACGTCATGCAAGGCATGATTGGTTAAATAAAATACAACTAATTAAAGGCAATTTAAGCTTAAATAAGGTGGAACGGGCAAAAGAAATTATTGATGAAATTGTTGTGGAGGCGCAACAAGAGGCAAAGTTATCAAACCTACAAATGCCTCAATTTGCTTCACTTTTATTTACGTACAATTGGCGAAATCCAAAATTTCAATTAGAGTATGACGTTTATGAAGTATTCAAATGTGATCAACTGGATGATAAAAGTTTAACTGATTGGACAAGATCTTTTTTCTCTTGCTTAAATGATGCTGTACAGCCATTTGCTGATAATCATTTATCTATATCAATTAATCCAGAAAAGCAGGGTGTCCGTTTCTTTTTTGATTTTAGTGGAACAATTACTTATATGCAGCAGATTCGCTTATTTTTACTAGAGCAATCAACAAGTATGGGGCTTACAGTGAGACGCTTAACAGAAGATGAAATATCATTTGATTTCTTTGTTCTTTTTGAAGAGAAGTAAAATGGATTTATTTAATAGTAAAAAGCTAGTCAGTAAAAGATATTATAAACAGCGAGAGTCAAGGGTGTTCATATTCATGTGCATCTTTTGAATAGGAGGAAGTAGATCTTATGTTTGTCGATCAGGTCAAGGTGTATGTAAAAGGTGGCGACGGTGGGAACGGAATGGTAGCCTTTCGTCGTGAAAAATATGTTCCTAAAGGCGGTCCAGCTGGTGGGGACGGTGGTAAGGGCGCGAATGTTGTCTTTATTGTTGAAGAAGGTTTAAGAACGTTAATGGATTTTAGATATAAACGACATTTCAAAGCGGAACGTGGTGAGCATGGAATGTCTAAAAATCAGCATGGCAGAAATTCGAAGGACATGATTATAAAAGTACCGCCGGGAACTGTGGTTACAGATGCTGAGACTGGTGAAGTAATTGCGGATTTAACTGAGCATGGCCAACAGGCAATTATAGCAAAAGGTGGCCGTGGAGGTCGTGGAAATTCACGGTTCGCTACACCTGCCAATCCTGCACCGGAATTATCAGAACATGGAGAGCCAGGTCAAGAGAGAGAAGTTATGCTTGAGTTGAAATTGCTTGCAGATGTAGGGCTAGTTGGATTCCCAAGTGTTGGTAAGTCGACTTTACTTTCTGTCGTTTCTGCTGCTAGGCCGAAAATTGGCGCGTATCATTTTACGACAATCGTTCCTAATTTGGGTATGGTAGAAACAGAAGATAATCGTAGTTTTGTCATGGCTGATTTACCTGGGTTAATTGAAGGTGCTCATTCTGGAGTGGGCCTGGGACATCAATTTTTAAGACATATTGAACGTACACGAGTAATTGTTCATGTGATTGATATGTCAGGAATGGAAGGCAGAGATCCTTACGAAGATTATGTGACGATCAATAATGAATTACAGGAATATAATTTACGTTTAACAGAACGTCCACAAATTATTGTAGCTAACAAGATGGACATGCCTGATGCAGAAGAACACTTAGCGGCATTTAAGGAGCAGCTTGAAGAAGAGTATCCAATTTTCCCGATCTCTGCAGTTACAAGGTCTGGATTACGTGAGCTACTATTTGCGATTGCAGATAAGGTAGAAGAAACACCAGAATTCCCACTTGAACATGAAGAAGAGGATACAGGAGTTCACCGTGTACTTTATAAACATGAAGCAGATCAAGTAGAATTTACGATTACAAGAGATTCAGCTGGTGACTTTATTGTGTCTGGTGATGCAGTTGAGAAATTATTTAAGATGACTGATTTTAGCAGAGATGAATCGGTTAGACGTTTCGCCCGTCAATTAAGAGGGATGGGTGTAGATGAAGCATTACGCGAAAAAGGTGCAAAAGACGGGGATATCGTCAAGTTATTAGATTATGAATTTGAATTTATTGACTAACCTTAAAATATCAATGAGGTGAAAGATGAAACAGGATAAATTAGATAAAAAATTCTTCCTTGTCCGAGAAGATGTATTGCCTGAGGCTATGAAAAAGACTTTGGATGCAAAAGAAATGATTGAAAGGGGAAAAGCAGAATCTGTCTGGGACGCTGTCCATAAAGTAGATTTGAGTCGCAGCGCATTTTATAAATATCGCGATACTGTTTTTCCTTTTCATACAATCGTGAAGGAAAGAATTATTACATTGTTTTTTCATTTGGAGGATCGTTCGGGCACATTGTCACAATTATTAAGTATTGTGGCTGGATCAGGTTGTAACGTATTAACCATCCATCAAACCATTCCGATTTTAGGTCGTGCCAATGTCACCTTGTCACTAAATGTTGCTGATATGGCGGTAGGAATCGATCATTTATTATCCGATTTAAGGAAACTAGAATTTGTAGATAAAGTAGAAGTATTAAGTTCAGGCGCATGAGTTAAAACTCTTGCGTCTTATTCATTTTAAGAAAGAGGGTTATTATACCTAAAATGAATCACTCAAACAGCTTAGTAAAATAAAATGGTGAAGTTTCAAACATACATGTAGAAACGAGTCAGAGGCAATGAAATAATAGGCAAGTCAAACCGTATTTGTTTACTCATCGACAGCTCATATAAACTATCTCGATTTTAATAAGAAAGATATCTTATAAAAAAAGATAAAAACCTCTTTTACATCCATATACTAAAGTGTTAAAGTATAGTATAATGAGTTTTTTCATAATTCAAATTTGTTGTGGCTACATAGAATGAAGCTACTGATGAAAGGTGTTCACAATGAAAAAAATAGGCTTCTTAGGACCAGTTGCTACTTTTACAGATATAGCCGTTCGCGGCTTATTTCCAGAAGATAGAGCAATTCCACAAGCAACCATTCCTGCTTGTTTAGATTCTTTAGCAAATGATGAAATTGATTTAGCTGTTGTACCAATTGAAAATGCATTAGAAGGATCAGTTAATATTACTTTAGATTATTTAGTTCATGAGGCACTTTACCCAATTGTGGGTGAAATGACCATCCCTATTAGACAACATTTACTTATTCATCCTAGCCAAAAACTAGAAGATATTCAAACGGTATATAGCCATTCTCATGCGATTGCTCAATGCCATCGCTTCCTACATTCGACTTTAAAAGCTGTTGAACTTGTTAATATGACATCAACGGCTGCAGCTGCAAAATATGTAAGTGACCATCCTGACGAAAAGGTTGCTGCAATAGCCAATGCTTTAGCAGCAGAAGAATATCAATTAACCATTGCTCACCAAGATATTCATGATTATTCACATAATCATACACGGTTTATTGTAGTGGCAAAGCAAGATTGTCACCTCAAGACAGCGCAGAAGTCAAAAGGATATAAGACAACTGTTATGGTCTCGTTACCTGATGATCGTGCTGGAGCGCTTCACCAAGTGCTATCCGCCTTTTCATGGAGAAATTTAAATTTATCAAAAATCGAGTCAAGACCAATGAAAACAGGATTAGGGAATTATTTCTTTATTATTGATATCGACAAGAAAATAGATGATGTCCTTATTCCGGGCGTAAAGGCGGAATTAGAGGCATTAGGTTGCAAAGTGCAAATTTTAGGTAGTTATCCTTCATATCAACTCGGGAAAATAGAAGAATCGACTCATAAATAACAAAAAAGAAAGTAGAGTACATGCTCTACTTTCTTTTTATAAAGTACCATTTCCTAGCAAGTATTATATATCTATTTCGATAAGAAATCCTGATTTTTTCAATGCCTCTTCTGCTTCGTCAAGCTTTGCTTCACTGCTGCTCGTAATCGTGTGTAAATGAATCCCACCTGTTAATTCTGATAAATAACTAGATTGAGTAGAATGAATTTTCTTCATAAACTGTTTTACTTCTTTGCGGTCAGAAACCATAATAGATGCTGTCAAATCACCATATACTGGATGCTCGATTGTGACATCTTTTACGGTGACCCCATGATCAACAAGTAAGTTTAACTCTTCTTCAGTTTGTTCAGGTGAATGGTTACTAGCTATTGTTCTTGTAGCTACCGGATGTGGTGAAGTATGATTTAATCTCAAGTATCCTTGACTTGTGGCAATAATTGGTTCGCTTCTTGCTTTTAACAGTGTAATATCACCAACGATTACTTGTCTGCTTACATGGTACTTTGCTGCTAGTTCACTACCTGTAATAGGCTCTTCACTTTCCTTCAATAATTGTAGTAGTTTCATCCGTCTGTCTTCTCCAAGCACCTTTTTTTGTTCGCTCATTCTTAATCCCCTCTACTATAACCATAATCAATAATTTTACCATAGGAAACCAGTATAAATAAAGTTATCCCATCCTTTCCTTTATTGTTGCTAGCAATTCGGCAAGTGCGATTAATTGTTCTTTCGAGGTTTCTGTTCCAGTAGATATTCTGAAAAATTCTTTCGCCGCTTTTCCATTAACACCGATGGCAGACATAGCTGAGGATGGCAATTGCGCATTGGTCGCACAAGCACTACCAGTAGCAATGCAAAAGCCTTTTCGGTTCGCTTCTAACATCACATACTGTCCCTCAATTCCAGGTATTCGCATCCCTATAGTAGATGGGATTTGTCTTTCTTTTGGTGCCTCATAAATAATAGAGTCAAAATGGACACAATGAGTGATGAAAGCTTGGCGAAGGATTTGTGCGTGCGTTCTTGTTTGTTTCCATGTTCTCATACTTTCATCTGCAGCTATTGTCATAGCGACTATAGCTGGTAGATTGACTGTACCTGGCCTCAATCCCTTTTCATGTGAAGTATTTGGTAGTAAGCCACGAATGGGATGTGCAGGATGTATATAGGCTAAACCGGCTCCTTTTGGTCCGTAAAATTTATGGGCAGATATTGCAAGACTATCAACGACTTGGCTCACAGGAGTGATATCTACTTTCGTAAAGGAATGGACACAGTCACAATGAAGGTAGATTTGATGAATTTTACATAATGCGCTTATTTCCTCGATTGGTTGGATTGAACCAAGTTCACTATTGGCATGTTGAATAATAGCAAGAATGGTATCTGGCCTAATAGCGGCCGCGAATTGTTTAGAATCAATTTGACCATTATGATCAAATGGTAGATAAGTCACCTCATAACCATTATCTTCAAGTATAGATAAAAAGTTAGAAATAGAAGAATGCTCAGCTAATGTGGTAATAATATGTCCTTTTGTATTCGTTAAGGTTAAAAGAGATCGGATACAAATAAGGTTACTTTCCGTCCCTCCACTCGTAAAATAAATTCCACTACTCGGTACATGTAGAAAAGAAGCTAGCGTCAAACGGCATTGTTCCAGTAAATCATGTGCCCGACTGCCTATATCATGAAAGCTTTCTGTGTTTCCATAAAATTCAGTAGCAGTTCTTACATATGCATCAGCCGCTTCTTTTGATAAGGGGCAAGTGGCGGCATAGTCTAAGTAAATCATAAATGGCTTCATTCCTTTGTTTTTGAATAGAAGGGGATGTATGAAGGTCTTATCCATCATCATCTGTATTCATTTCTAGGCTTTAACCTAATTATTACAAGTAGGGAAATAAATATTGTTAAAAACTCTTGTCATCAGTTTAAATCTGTGTAAATATAAGTGTCAAGACATATGTTAATTTCACCTGTATAGTTTACTGTCAGGAGGATCACAATGAAAAGTTTAGATGTGGTTATTATTGGGAGTGGTGTAGCTGCTCTTCAATTAGCACAAAAAATTCGTAATGATTTGCATGTGATAATTATCACAAAGTCAGATATGAGAAGTAGTAATTCTTATTTAGCACAAGGAGGGGTTGCTGCTTCGCTCAGTAAAGAGGATGATTGGGCCCTCCATTTACAAGATACTTTGAATGCTGGACGCTATCACAATGAGGAACGAGTTGTGGAAGCTTTAACAAAGGAGGCACCTGATTTAATTCATGAGTTAAGTGCACTAGGCTTTCCATTTGATGAGAATACAAACGGGGAATTATCACTTGGGTTAGAAGGAGCGCATTGTAAAAAAAGAATTGTGCATAGTGGCGGCGATGCGACGGGGAAGCATCTTGTTGATTTTATGATCAGTCAATTACCTAAACATATTGAAGTAATAACAAATGCATTTGTTTATGAGCTTCTCGTTAAACGAAAAATTTGCTATGGCGTAAAAGTGAAAAAAAAAGACGAAACCCATATCATTTTCGCCAAACATGTGGTTTTAGCAACTGGTGGGTGTGGTCAGTTGTTTCAATATACATCTAATAGCCCTGTTGTTACCGGTGATGGTTTAGCTCTTGCACATCGGGCAGGGGCTATATTAACGGATCTTGAATTTATTCAATTCCATCCGACTTTATTATACGTGGGTGGTGAAACGAAAGGTCTTATTTCTGAAGCTGTTCGTGGGGAAGGTGGCGTTTTAGTTGATGAACAAGGAATTTCGATAATGAAGGGAGTTCACCCACTTGAGGATTTGGCTCCGAGGCATATTGTCGCTCAAGAAATTTATCAAACTATGAAGCAAGGTAGAAAAGTTTATTTAAATATCCAGAAGGTTGCACGATTCACTACTCGATTTCCGACTATTAGTAAATTATGTGAAGCTAATGGTGTTAATCTTGAAGATCAATTAATACCAGTTTCGCCTGGTGCCCACTTTCTTATGGGTGGGGTCAAGACGAATGATAGTGGCGAAACAAGTATTGCTCATCTTTATGCAATGGGGGAAGTGGCAAGGACGGGCGTGCATGGAGCAAATCGTTTAGCTAGTAACTCTCTTTTAGAAGGTTTGTATTTTGGTAAAAAAGTAGCTCAGCAAATAAATAAGAGTAAGGATCATGACGTAGGTAAAAGAAGCGATTATCGTTTTGAAATTAAGAAAGAGAATATCCAAGGAAGATTACCTGCAAAAGAAGATATTCAAAACCGAATGATGGAATATGTTGGCATAGTAAGGGATAAGGCCAACTTACAAGATCAGTTACGTTATCTCAATCATTTTCATCTCCCACAATCATTAGATTATCTATCACAAGAGGAGATTGAAATCGTTTTTATGATGGAAATATCAAAATGCATTACGAAATCAGCCCTTAAACGGAATGAAAGTAGAGGGGGACATTTTCGTGAGGACTTTCCAATTGAAATGGAAGAATGGATGAAAAAAGAAATTAAGCATGAAAAGAAAGGTGATCATGATGAATACATTGAAACTTCGCAAACAATTAGAGCATTACTTCATTGAAGATATTGGTGAAAGAGATGTAACGACAGAATTGATCTTTGGAGAACACGAAAGAGGTGCAATTACTTTTCTAGCGAAGGATACAGGTGTGTTTTGCGGTAGAGAGATCATAACGACAGGCTTTCCTTTGTTATCTAATGAATGCCATTTTGAATTCTTCAAACAGGAAGGTGAGTGGTTTAATCAAGGGGAAGTCTTACTTAAAGTATATGGGCCAATCTCAGCACTTTTAAAAGGAGAGCGTGTAATTTTGAATTTAGTGCAACGAATGTGTGCAATCGCAACGAAAACAAAGAAAGCGGTTGATTTATTAAATAGCACACATACACGTATTGTCGATACAAGAAAAACAACACCTGGATTAAGAATGCTTGAGAAATATGCAGTTCGAACAGGTGGTGGTTATAATCACCGCTACGGATTATATGATGCGGTCATGATTAAAGATAATCATATAAGCTTTGCAGGCTCGATAAGTAAAGCAGTAGAAAGTGTGAAGTCAAAGATTGGACATATGGTTAAGATAGAGGTCGAAATTGAGAGTATAGCGCAATTGAATGAAGCGATTACTGCTGGCGCAGATGTCATTATGTTTGATAATCGTACACCTAATGAAATAAAAGATTGGTTAACTTATGTGCCGAAAGGTGTTATAACCGAGGCATCAGGAGGTATCCGTTTAGAGGAACTTCATAAGTATGGACAAACAGGTGTTGACTATATTTCGATTGGTGCTTTAACACATTCAGTTGCCGCACTTGATATTAGTGTGAGAATGTCTATGATAGAGAAGGAGAAGCGAAATGAATCTATTTGACACGATTGAAAAACAAACGATACTACCAGAAAAATATCGTTCTTTATCTAATGGGCAGTTAGAAAATATTGTGCGTCGCGTGAAGGGTACCTTTGGAGACAAGTTGTATATTCCAGGCCACCATTATCAAAAAGATGAAGTGATACAATTTGCTGATAGTACAGGTGATTCATTAAAATTAGCACAATTTTGTGCGCAGAATACCCGAGCTGAGTTTATCGTGTTTTGCGGTGTACATTTTATGGCAGAAACAGCCGATATCTTAACAACTAAAAATCAAAAAGTCTATTTACCAGATATGAGAGCGGGCTGTTCAATGGCTGATATGGCTAATATCCATCAAACAGAAAGAGGATGGGAGCTATTAACCGAGCGATTTGGGGAGACCATTTTACCGCTTACTTATGTAAATTCAACAGCTGCCATTAAATCATTTGTGGGTGAACATGGTGGAGCGACCGTTACTTCTTCCAATGCAGTAGAAGTGGTAAAATGGGCGCTCCAACAAAAGGAAAGGATTTTGTTCTTGCCGGATCAGCATCTTGGCAGAAATACAGCCTATAAGTTAGGTATTGCTTTAGATGAAATGGCAGTCTGGGATCCGATTCAACATAGATTAGAATTTGATGGAGGAAATGAGCAGATCAAAGTGATTTTATGGAAAGGTCATTGCTCAGTGCATGAGAATTTTACAGTGAGGAACATCGAAGATATACGAAAAAACAGACCAGAAATGAAAATCATTGTTCATCCTGAGTGTAGAAGAGAAGTTGTTGAGCGGTCTGATATGGATGGTTCTACGAATGATATTATTCAGGCAATCGAAAAGAGTAAGCCAGGTTCTCAGTGGGCAATTGGCACTGAAATGAACTTAGTAAATCGTCTCATTCAATCACATCCAGATAAACAGATTGTTTCATTAAATCCACATATGTGTCCATGTATGACAATGAATCGCATTGATTTAATGCATTTGGCATGGAATTTAGAAATGTTGGAGAAAGGTGAGCCCATAAATCAAATCAAGGTTGATGATCAAATCGCTGCAGGAGCAAAACAAGCTTTAGCACGCATGTTGGTAATAAAATAAATTGAAATAAGGCTACCTTTCATTAGGTAGTTTTTTTATGGGTGAATCAAAAAATGTTGCTGTGGACAAAAAATCATTTCATAAGTCTGTTCAGAATTTTCATTAAAAAAATCCTTTTTTTGTGCTTTCCTTTAATGTTTATCATAATTTTCATGATTTCTGCATAAGTTTTTTTGAAGATTATTAGCAATTTGCCCATTCCTTCATAGAATATATGGACTCGTCGAGAAGTAGGTATGAGCCCGCACGTATTTATAGGTGTTAGGCAGCTACTTTTTATCCCGATTCGTTATAATCATTGATGGTATAAAGCTCTCATCAATGAAAGTTTGTTTTGTATAGGAGGGAACCAGCGTGAAAATCCATATCGTTCAAAAGGGTGATACCCTATGGAAGATTGCGAAGAAGTACGGCGTGAATTTCGAAGAGCTTAAAAAGATGAATACTCAGTTAAGTAACCCTGATATGATTATGCCGGGTATGAAAATTAAAGTACCAGGAGCAGGTGGGATGATTAAGAAGGAAGCACCCCTATCAGGAACAAAGATTAACGTAGGCTCTAAAAAAGAAATGCCAAAAGAGATGCCGAAAGAACAGGTAAAGAAGGAAGAAGTAAAGAAAGAAGCAGTAAAAAAAGAAGTGAAAAAACCGTATAAACCTAAAATGCCTAAACAAATCCTGCCGGATATCGATATAAACAACTACTATATGATGAATTTCGAAACACAAAAGCCGTTAAAACCTGTTCAAGAGCAAAAACCTTTAAAACCTGTTCAAGAACAAAAGCCGTTAAAGCCTGTTCAAGAACAAAAGCCGTTAAAACCTGTTCAAGAGCAAAAACCTTTAAAACCTGTTCAAGAGCAAAAACCTTTAAAGCCTGTTCAAGAACAAAAGCCGTTAAAGCCTGTTCAAGAACAAAAGCCGTTAAAGCCTGTTCAAGAGCAAAAGCCGTTAAAACCTGTTCAAGAGCAAAAGCCGTTAAAGCCTGTTCAAGAGCAAAAGCCATTAAAACCTGTTCAAGAACAAAAGCCATTAAAACCTATGCCGCAATTACCACCAAAACCAACCAATATCTTACCTAAGTCGACTGAGGCATCACAATCTCCTTCTATTAAAGGGAAGGAGCAAATCCAAGGAGGTTATGATCAACTTATGTATCCTTATAACCCTAATATGTTCCAACCTGGCATGCAACAGCCTTACTATCCTCAAAATCAAGGTGCTTACAACCCCTATCAGCAACAAGGTATGGTAGCGGGTGTAGAGAGTCCGAATTATCATGAAGAAAGTTCTTCATATATGTCACCATATCAAAATCAACAACAGGCACAACTGTCGCCACAAGTAGGAGGTATGTACGACCAGCAAGCACAACTTCCGCCACAAGTAGGAGGTATGTACGATCAGCAAGCGCAACTCCCGCCGCAAGTAGGAGGTATGTACGATCAGCAAGCACAGCTCCCGCCACAAGTAGGAGGTATGTATGATCAGCAAGCACAGCTCCCGCCGCAAGTAGGAGGTATGTACGATCAACAAGCGCAGCTCCCTCCACAAGTGGGCGGTGCTTATGATCAACAAGCACAGCTCCCGCCGCAAGTGAGTGGTGCCTATGATCAACAAGCACAGCTTCCACCACAAGTAGGAGGAGCGTTTGATCAGCAATTACCGCTACAACCGACTTATATGATGCCGGCGATGCAGCAGCCTTGCTATCCATGCCCGCCACCATGCCCGCCACATCATATGATGCATCATCATGGTGTAATGCCGTTCTATCCACAGGTGCAAGGTGTGAGTGAGTCAGGAGAACAATTACCGTTAAGTCCAAGTCAAAGCCAGATGCCGTTAAGTCCTAGCCACAGTCAAATGCCAATGCCTCCAACTGTAGCAGGAACACAAGATTGTGGGTGTGGTGGCCCTCAATATCAAGCACCGATGAATCAGGGTTTTGGCTATCCTTATAGTCCGATGCCGCACCATGGTTCCCCATATGGCTATGCACCAATGGGTGGCGCACAACCGTTTGGAATGCCAAGAGGCTATGATGAAAGCAGTGACTTCGAAGGATAATGTTAAAGGAGACGATCATCATAATCGTCTCCTCTCCTATTTACAAAAGCAAATACCATGGACCATATTAGAAATTAATCAAATCAGGCAAAATGTTTTTAAAGTAGAAACAAACCACACACCATTTATATTAAAAGGGTTTCGTTCTTATCATAAGTTTAAACTTCAAGAAACATTTACCTCTTCATTAATAAAGGAGGGGTTTGTTCATACTTATTCCTTTCTTCCTTTAGCAAAGGATCCACCGTTATTTTTCGATGGAATTTATTTTGGATGCTTATTTTATATCCTCCCTTCTGAACAGCCTTTTACTTACCAAAACGAAACCAACCGTAAAGAAGGGTTAGATCTCATTGACAAATTTCATCATGTCTCAAAAAAATTAAAGGATCGTTATGTTACATTATTGTCCCCCCACCACCAGCGAGATAAATGGAGAATTCGGACTGTGCAATTCAAAAAAAATGAAAGTATTTTAAAGTATTTTATACCAAAAGAGATAATGGCTGAATATTTAGCATGGGCAGATTGGTCTTTATCTGGTATGGGGGGAAAAGAACAGACAATTGAAGCGAATGAAGTGATACTTCACGGTGATGTGGCTCATCATAATTTTATTCGCGATGATAGTAACCAATTATTTTTAATTGATTTTGACTTAATATCCATTGGCCAAAAGGAATATGATTATTTACAGTACGCAAACAGAATTTTGCCAACGCTTGATTGGGAGTTAAATGAAATGGAGAAGTTCCCTCAATTAAAGGAACTCACTACTAGTAACCAATCTTTGTACGCTCTCTCTTATCCAACTGATGTCTTTCGGGAGTGGAACAGGTGTATTCGAGAACGAACCTATATTTATCCAAAGAAAATGCGACCATTATTATCCTTAACCATTGATCAATTTCAGAAAAGGAAATTATTTGTGGAAGAGCTGAAAAAAAGAATAGATGGATAAATCTAATTTGTATGACTGCCCCTTGTTTTTTGCAAAATAGTAAAGAGATGAAAAATCTCCAATATTACCAGTGGGGGTATGTTAAATGCAAAAGAAGATTCTATTTGTCCCTTTTGCTGTTGTGATGTCGATGAGTTTAGCTGCCTGTGGTACGAATAACGATGCGAGTGAGACGACAGATGAGAACCGGAATCGGACGGTACCTATGGGTTATTATACGAATGAACAGCATAATCAAAAATCGAAATTTAAGCTATTAAATGATGATGATGGTGCAGTAACAGAGTGGATGGATCATTCTCTAGGAGATGAAACGGATACAACAAGAGATGGGAAATTCAGCAAAACAGATGTCAATTATAATGGCCATATTGAGTATAATCATGTACCGCGGTCTAACTATTATCAATCTTATGAAGGAGAATTAATTGAAAAAGTTATCCATGATGCAGAAGAAGTAGAGCAAGTAAAAGAAGCGAGAGCGGCTGAGCATGACGGGAAGATAGTAATTGCTTTAAGACTAAATAAAGATGCGGATGAAAAGCAAGTTGAACAAGAGGTTTTTTCAAAGGTAAAATCCTTTGTTGGAGAGAGAAAAGTGAGAATTGTTACGAACGAAAGTCAATTCTTTCGCCTAAATACAATTGATAATGATGTAAAAGCAGGTCTCCCAATGGAAAAAATAAATGAGAATATTGATGAAATCTTTTATTCAAAGTAATCAATATAAATGAAGCACGAACAAGTTTGGAAATTAAATTTGTTCGTGCATTTTTTTTGGAGTTAGATGATTTACCTAATGTTTGTTATTTGATTTTAGTCCTATGAATAGGCTCAATCGGGAGTATGCGTATAAGGAAAAAAAAAGTGGAGAAAATATATAGTATTAAGAGGTGGATATACTTGGTGAAGGAGGGGCAATAATGAAGAAATTAAGTGCGATAACCTTAATTATCTTACTCATCACTTTTCCCTTTAGTATTCATAATAGCGTCCAAGCTGTAAGTCGTGGGAATGAAAACCAAACAATAAAAGAAATTAAACCAGAACAAATAGATATTATTTTAGAAAGAGAATATATTGATGGGGAAATTAGTCAGGAACGAGTGCGCGAAACGATATGGTCATTTGAAGATTTATGGGCAAAATACGATGAGTGGCAATTAATGGATATGAAAAAAGGAGAAATGGTTTTTCGTCAACAAGTAAATGATATTTCGCCATTATTAAAGGCAAATGGTTATTTTGGCATTACTGAAGATGGTGTACTCACCATTTTTAATGGAGAACCTAGAAAGGCACAAATTATTCAATCATTCTTTTCTATTGATTTAGGAAAGCTTGAAAGTAAAAAATGCGAGCAGTTGAAACAAGGGATTCCAATTAAGTCAAAGAATGATTACATGGAAGTTTTAAAATCTTTTAGCGGCTATTCTTTATAAATGAACTGTAGCGACCTTTTAAAGGTCGCTATTTTAAATGAGTAAAAGTTTATTTTGTCTTGGAGTGAGGAAAATCAAGAATGGTAGCAATTTTAAAAATATAAATAAATGGGCTAAACCGTATACTTACAAGTTGTAATGTAACTTAATTTTTGATAACATACAATTAAGTTACATTAAAATTTCTAGGAGGAAATCCTGTGGAGTTTGTGGATCCGATTAAGGATATAGAAGACATTAACAAAATTAAATCAGAATTAAGATTGCATTCACAAAGGGATGTACTCCTGTTTGTCTTAGGGATTAATACAGGGATAAGAGTGAGTGATTTATTATTTTTAAAGGTTAAAGATTTATGGGAGGAAGAGGGCTTAAAAGAATTTTTATATATTAAGGATGAAAAGAATGGTGATTCTCGTGCATTTTATTTAAATAACAGCATTTTGAAAGAACTAGCTTCTTATATGAAGTTATTTAAATTAAATGACAACGATTATTTATTTAAATCTAAAAAGAACAAACAACCTATTACAAGGCAACAAGCTTACCGTATCATTAACCAAGCGGCAAAAAAGGTTGGTGTACAAGGGAAAATTGGTACGCATACATTAAGAAAAACTTTTGGTTACCATGCCTATCGAAAAGGAATTGCCATTTCCATTCTAATGAACATATACAATCACAATACGCCAGCTGAAACGTTAAGGTATATTGGGATTGATAAATTCGATAAAAAGCTAATAAAAGTAGATGTCAATTTATAAAAAAAACACCTCCATATAATTGGAGGCGTTAAGAGGAAAGAAAGTATTATTTTTCATCTTCCTCGTCAAATTCAGGAGCCATATCAACGTTTTTGAAATCTTTTATGACATCATCTGTACATTCAACCTGCAGTGTTTTTTTATCTTTCATGAACTTAAACACACCATTATTAAAATCGGTACCGAGATCTTTGAAGAATATACCTTCATATTCTACATCATTAGAATATTTGAAAGTGAGTCGATAATGGTCCCCGTCCTTAATTAGATAAGCGCGAACACCTTTTTCAAAATGACCTTCTTCATCTTTTAATGATCGTGATACTGAGATAATATGCAGGTCGACAAAAGGTACTTCTCTTAATAGAGAGTTAATAATAGACCCTTTTGCAATTTGCTCCCAGCGGCTTTGAGCCGTTTGCCCAAGAATGATTTGTGTTATATTTTTTTCGCGAGCGACATCAGCAATAACTTTAGAAACAGGTCTTCTTTCATTATCTTTTAAAATGAAAGCATCAGCACTGTGCATTTCAGCTAATTGCTGCCATTTCGTAATATAATGAGACTTCTCTGCATCCATATCATCAAAAGGCTTAGGGTCAATCGTTAAAATATATAGAGGGCAATCCATCATGTTTGCAATCTTGCATCCACGCTGAATAAGTCTTTCACCATTTGGTCCATAATAGACGCATACTAAAATGCTTTCGTCCATACGTCCTTTAATTTTTTTCATGTTTTGTCACCTCGAAATAGATGTGAAATTCATAAAAATTTACATTTAATATCAATAAACTATGTATGACTATATCCTATGCGAATGAAACAGTCAATTAAAAAATGAAATTTAATGAATTCTGCCATTTTTGAAATGTGGCAAGATAGTTAGAAACATTATTTTCCCCTAATTAAAACATTAATGTAATGGATAAATTAACATAAGACAGAATAAGTATGTCACCCCATTTTTAAAAAGCTTTTTTTATTAATATTCACCTATTCACAGTCATTTCAGGAGGAGGGACTACGGTTGACGATATTGCACATCATGATTTTAATTCCATTTGTTTTTGCGATTTTTGTCCCGCTGTTATATAAATACTTCAATAAAAGATTGCATACAGGTTGGTTTGTTATTCTAATTCCTATTATTATATTCGTTTATTTGCTTCAATTAATTCCTAAAATATCCTCAGGAGCAACAATATACGAAACGATACCATGGATCCCCTCGTTTGGTATTAATTTAGATATGTATGTAGATGGATTAAGTTTGATCTTTGGATTACTAATCACGGGTATTGGTGCACTCGTTATTTTATATTCGATTTATTATTTATCAAAAGAAAAGGAAGCACTTCACAATTTTTATGTGTATCTCCTTCTTTTTATGGGAGCGATGCTAGGACTTGTATTCTCAGATAATATACTTGTTCTATATGTTTTCTGGGAATTAACGAGTATCTCATCCTTTTTATTAATTGCCTATTGGTATGAGAGAGAAAAATCCAGATATGGTGCGCAAAAATCAATGTTAATTACGATTTTTGGCGGCTTAGCGATGTTGTCTGGTTTTATTATGCTATCGATGATAACGGACACGTATAGCATTAGAGAAATGTTTGCTATGAGTGAGACAATCATTGCTCATGATTTATTCTTACCAGCAATGATATTAATTTTACTAGGTGCTTTTACAAAATCAGCACAGTTTCCTTTTAGTATTTGGTTACCTGATGCAATGGAGGCGCCTACACCAATTAGTGCTTATTTGCATTCAGCAACAATGGTTAAAGCAGGAATTTATTTAGTTGCAAGATTAACCCCCATATTTGGTGGTACAGCAGAATGGTTTTGGATTATATCAATTGTTGGATTAATTACGCTATTGTATGGTTCATTCAACGCTGTGAAACAAATTGATTTAAAAGGATTACTGGCATATTCCACCATCAGTCAATTGGGAATGATTATGAGCTTGCTTGGAATTGGATCAGCTGCCCTTTATTTCGGTTACGGAAATGAAGCTGCTGTGTATGCAGCGGCGATTACAGCAGCTATTTTTCATATGATTAATCACTCTACATTTAAAGGTGCCTTATTTATGGTAGTGGGCATCGTTGACCATGAAACTGGTACGCGTGATATTAGACGTCTAGGTGGTTTAATGACTGTTATGCCTATCACATTTACAGTTGCCTTAATTGGTTCATTTGCAATGGCAGGTCTACCACCATTTAATGGGTTTTTAAGTAAGGAAATGTTTTTTGCATCTGTTGTTAAAGTAACGGAAATGGATGTATTTAATATGGAAACATTAGGTATACTGTTTCCAATTATCGCTTGGGTTGCGAGTGTTTTTACCTTTATATACAGTATGATTCTTGTCTTTAAGACATTTAGAGGGAAATATAAACCAGATCGATTAGAGAAGAAGGCGCATGAAGCACCAATAGGCATGCTTATTTCACCTATTATCCTTGCGTCATTGGTTATTGTTATTTTCTTCTTTCCTAATGTGATTGCTGATTTATTATTAGTTCCTGCCGTATCAGCGATTCTTCCTTCTTTAATAGAAGAAGGTGTACTGAATATCCATATTTCAGCTTGGCATGGATTTTCAGCCGAATTATATATGACAATTGGCGTCGTTGTTGTAGGAACAATCATGTATCTAATGTTGAAAAAGTGGACCAAAGTTTATCGTCTATATCCACAAAATTTAACCATTAATGCACTATACAATAATAGTTTGGAAACATCGCAAAGAATAGCAGCAAGTGTGACAAATAAATATATGACGGGGTACACGCGTGATTATCTTGCTTATATATTTACATTCTTCGTGTTATTAATTGGTGGTACATTAATCATTACTAATTCTATTACGATTGATTTGACCAATGATGCCCCTGTGAACATTTTTGAGTTAGCCATTATGTTCTCCATGCTAGTAGCTGCATTTACAATACTATTAGCGAAATCAAGGTTGACTGCTATTATCTCACTAGGTGTTTTAGGTTATTTAGTATCCTTGTTCTTCGTCATTTTTAGAGCACCAGATTTAGCTTTAACTCAACTAGTAGTAGAAACGGTCACTACAGCCTTATTCTTGCTTTGCTTTTTTCATTTACCAAAATTCAAAGAGCAAACGCAAAAGCATAAAAAAGGTGTTCCATTTAAGCCATTGAATTTAATTATATCGATTGCGGTTGGTGCAGTGGTAACAGTGTTCGCGTTTTCGGCAAATGGTACACAAATATTTGAACCGATAGCAAGTTATTATGAGGATTCATATGAATTAGCAGGAGCGAAGAATATCGTAAATGCGATATTAGTTGATTTCAGGGGTATTGATACGATGTTAGAAATCTTTGTGCTATGTATTACAGCATTAAGTGTATATACACTGATTAAATTACGATTTTCAAGGAGGGAGAAATAATGAAAAAGCCTAATGATATTATTTTAAGGGCTGTAACGAATGTAGCAGTAGTCATTATTCTTACCTTTGCTGTTTACTTGTTTTTTGCTGGACATCACAATCCAGGAGGCGGATTTATTGGAGGGCTAGCTTTCGCAGCAGCTCTCACGCTCTTGTTTTTAACATATGATATTGATTCAATTAGAGTTAACTTTCCGTTTGACTTTAAAGTTTTAACAGCTGTTGGTGTGCTTATAGCGGTATTTACTGGAGTGGGAGGAATCTTATTTGATCAGCCGTTCCTATTCCAAGCTTTTGATTATTTCGACTTACCAATATTCGGGAAAACCGAATTAGCGACTGCTGTGCTCTTTGATGTAGGTGTAGCTTTAGCTGTTATTGGAACAGCAATGGTTATTATTATGACAATTAGTGAGGATCGATAATATGGAAACTTTAATGTCGATCTTAATTGGTGTTTTATTTACAATCGGTACGTATTTAATATTAACGAAGAGCTTGATAAGAATTATTTTAGGAACTTCAATTATTAGTCATGGTGTTCATTTGCTTATTCTTACGATGGGGGGCTTAAAAAGTGGAGGTCCGCCTTTATTGGGGATAGATACAACAACCTTTACGGATGCGCTTCCTCAAGCTCTTATTTTAACTGCTATAGTTATCAATTTCGCAACGACAGCCTTGTTTCTCGTGTTAAGTTACCGAGCCTATCAAGAGCTGGGGACGGATAACACTGCAGAAATGAGAGGTGACGAGAATGAATAACTTAGTCATTATGCCGATCATTGTACCTCTTATTATTGGTTTAGTGATGGTCATATTTAGACAGAAAATACTTTTCCATAAGATTTTAAGTGTGTTTACGCTAATAGCTACGGGAGTTATTTCAGGATTTTTGATTTACCAGGTGAAATATAATGGTATTCAAACATTACAATTAGGTGGTTGGGAAGCGCCTTTTGGTGTCAGTATGGTAGCGGATATGTTTTCGGGACTACTTTTATTGACAACAAGTATTGTTGGTCTACTTTGTCTTATCTTTGCTTTTGGTTCCATTGGTGAGGATCGAGAAAGGCATTACTTTTATCCCCTGTTCCTATTCTTAATTACAGGAGTAAATGGTTCTTTTCTCACAGGTGATGTTTTTAACTTATTCGTGTGTTTTGAAGTAATGTTAATCTCCTCCTATGCATTAATCACGTTAGGTGGAGAGAAGAAGCAATTAAGAGAGTCAATCAAATATGTGTTAATCAACCTACTAGCATCTTTCCTATTTTTAGCAGCTGTTGCGTATTTATATTCAGTAACAGGGACGATTAATATGGCACATTTAGCAGAACGTGTAGGAGAAGTAGGGCAGAGTGGGATTATTACTGCAGTGGCAATGATGTTTTTATTTGTCTTTAGTTTAAAGGCGGGTTTATTCTTATTCTTTTGGTTACCGGGATCTTATAGTGCACCTCCAACAGCTGTAGCGGCAATCTTTGCAGCGCTACTTACGAAAGTAGGAATATACGCGATCTTTAGATTCTTTACTTTGATTTTTTATCATCAACCTGAGGTTACACATTTAATTATTGGTATTATGGCTGCTATTACTATGCTGCTCGGTGCAATTGGTGCCATTGCCTTTAATGATATTAAAAAGATTTTAACATATAATGTCATAGTTGGTGTTGGATTTATATTAGCAGGCTTAGCTACGTATACACATGAAGGATTAACTGGTTCAATCTATTATTTAATACACGATATGGTGATTAAAGCAGTTATTTTCCTTATCGGCGGTGTGATTATTGCTCTTGTAGGTACAAGCAAACTGAATGATATTAGTGGTCTAATTAAGACACACCCTTACCTAGGATGGATGTTCTTTATTGTTGCTCTTTCAATAGCGGGTATTCCTCCATTAAGCGGTTTTATCGGCAAAGTATATATAACAGAAGGAACCTTTGCAGTTGGCTATTACTGGCTAGGGGCAATTGGGTTAATAACGAGTTTAATGGTGCTCTTTTCTGTCATGAAGATATTTATGAACAGCTTTTGGGGAGAAACGATTCTATCAGAAGATATGGAAAAGAGCAGCACGAAAGGTGTCATGTTTCCAATAGTAACACTCGTTTTGTTAACAGTTGGACTTGGATTAGGCGCAGAGGGATTATATGATTACGTGAATATAGCTGTTGAATCTTTAATGAATCCTTCTTCTTATATTGAAGCCGTTTTACTAGGGTATAGCGATTAATATCATTCTAATAGAAAGGGCGGTGAGCGAGCATGGCTATGCAAGTACTAGTCAATTTATTCATTGCTGCGTTATGGATGTTTTTGCAGGATGAATGGAGTTTTTTATCTTTTTTTAGTGGTTATATTGTAGGGATATTTATTTTATTTTTAATAAGAAGATTTTTTGATGATAATTTTTATATCGTTACTTTTATGAACATCCTTAGTCTTTTGTTAGTGTTTATTCATGAGCTATTTACATCTAGTATGGAAGTTGTGAAACAAGTAATTAAACCAAAACTAGATATTAGGCCAGGCATTTTTACATTGGAGACAGAATTAGAAGGTGATATCGAATTAGCATTGCTTTCTTTTCTCCTTTGTTTAACACCAGGTTCGGTAGTGGTTGAGGTAGGAAATGATAACAAAACGTTTTATGTTCATGGACTTGATATCCCAACTTCGAGTGAATCGCTATTAAAGTCCAAGGTTCGATTCGAAAAGTCTATTAAGAGGGTGACAGGAAGATGATTGAGAGTTTATTAGTAGTTGCATTATGTTTTCTTGTCCTATCTATTTTAGCAGCAGTATATCGGCTTATTAAGGGTCCGTCTATTCCGGATCGCGTGCAGGCACTTGATAATATAGGAGTAAATATTATTGCGGCGATAGCGATCATTTCTATATTCATGCGGACGAGTGCGTTCTTTTCAGTCATGTTATTACTGGGAATTTTATCGTTTATTGGTACGATAGCCTTTGCGCGTTTTCTAGAGAGGGGGAAAGTCATTGAATCTGACCGTAACAAGTGAGTTAGGAGCAGGGATTCTCATTATTATAGGGACATTGTTTAGTTTTCTTAGTGCAATCGGTATTTTGCGTTTACCAGATGTATATACAAGGTCTCATGCAGCTTCAAAGAGTTCGACGATTGGTGTGTTATTTACGCTTGTAGGTACTTTAATCTTTTTTCTTGTTCATGAAGGTGTCTTTAGTATTCGATTAATATTAGTCATTTTCTTTGTTTTTTTAACTGCACCTGTATCAGCGCATCTCATCTCACGCTCCGCTTATCGCTCAAAAGTTCCAATGGCTGATGTCACTGTTCAAGATGAGTTAAAGAAAGTATTGGTAGGGAAAGATCGGGAAGGAGACCAGTCTTAATGGCTGGTTTTTTCTTTTATTCCCTAAGCGGCGATAATCTTGCAAACGTGTGCAATTAATTTGCAATGGTTAGTCCACTATTCTCAGTGGTCTGCAGGTGAAAGGAATGATAGTCGTAGCGTAAATAGATATCCTTTTTTCTTCAAGGCGATTTTGTAGTATAATGGTGGGAGGTATGCAAAAGAGGGAGAGAATAAATTTTGTTTGAATATATTATTGGTCGTGTTGACTTCATCGGGCCAGAATACATTGTAGTTGAGAATAATGGGATTGGGTACCAAGTAATTACACCAAACCCATTTAGATATACGACCGATCAAGAAGTGAAAATTTATACATATCATCATGTCAGAGAAGATATTGAATCACTATATGGTTTTACATCACGACAGGAAAAAGCTTTATTCATGAAATTGCTCAATGTAACTGGTATTGGTCCAAAAGGAGCACTGGCAGTTCTTGCTACAGGTCAGCCAGAAGCGGTTGTTCATGCAATTGAGCATGAAGATGAGGCATTTCTTGTGAAGTTCCCAGGTGTAGGTAAAAAAACGGCTAGGCAGATGATTCTTGATTTAAAAGGGAAACTAGTTGATATTGTACCAGACTTGTTACCGAACTTATTTACAGAAGAGAAACAAATAAAAAGTAATCGAAACCATGAATTAGATGAAGCTCTTCTGGCGTTAAAAGCACTAGGCTATTCTGATAAAGAATTAAAGAAAATAACGAAAGATTTAAGTGCTGAAACATTAACTACCGATCAGTATATTAAATTGGCTTTGCAAAAGCTGCTTAAGTAAGAAAGAAGGCAAGGCATGGAAGGATGGTTAACAAATGGATGAGCGTATTATATCAGGAGAAGCGGATCATCAGGATACCTCATTTGAATATAGCTTACGTCCACAAACCTTAGCACAGTATATCGGCCAAGATCAGGTAAAGGAGAATTTGCGCATCTTCATAGAAGCAGCGAAAATGCGTAATGAAACCTTGGATCATGTTCTTCTTTACGGACCACCAGGCCTAGGAAAAACTACTTTAGCAACGATTATTAGTAATGAGATGGGCGTTAATATTCGGACAACAGCAGGGCCAGCCATTGAACGGCCTGGTGATTTAGCGGCTGTCTTGACTTCACTTGAGCCTGGTGATGTATTATTTATAGATGAGATTCATCGTTTGCCAAGGGCAATAGAAGAAGTATTATACCCGGCAATGGAGGATTTTTGTCTTGATATCGTGATTGGAAAAGGCCCAAGTGCTCGTTCTGTCAGACTGGATCTTCCCCCTTTTACTTTAGTTGGTGCTACAACGAGAGCAGGCTCTTTATCTGCACCTTTAAGGGATAGGTTCGGGGTTATGAGTAGACTGGAATATTATAATGAGGGACAACTAAAGGAAATCGTTGTAAGAACAGCGGCGATTCTCGATACAGAAATAGACGAAGAAGCGGCAGATGAGATTGCTCGACGCTCAAGAGGAACCCCTCGTATTGCAAACCGATTGCTTCGTAGAGTTAGGGATTATGCTCAAGTGCGAGGGGATGGTGCAGTAAACCAACAGTTTGCAAACGAGGCATTAGAGATGTTACAGGTCGATAGATTAGGCTTAGATCATATTGATCATAAGTTACTTAGGGGCATGATTGAGCGCTTTCGCGGTGGTCCAGTAGGATTAGATACAATTGCTGCAACCATTGGAGAAGAAGCACATACGATAGAAGATGTGTACGAACCCTATTTATTACAAATTGGTTTTTTACAAAGGACACCAAGGGGCAGAATTGCGACACAGCTTGTTTATCAACATTTTCAAATGGAGGTGCCATCCAATTGCCAAAATGGTTCATGATTATTGGTGGTCTTCTATTTGTTATTGGTTTTCTTATGCATTTTTTCAATTTAGGAAAGCTCCCTGGAGATATTGTATTTAGAAAAGGGAATACAACTGTTTATTTCCCAATTGTAACGTCAATTATTATTAGTGTGATACTTTCCTTAATTGTCTATTTTATTGGGAAGTCACGTTAAATTATTCAAAAGTTGGAGACGAGACAAAATGAAAGTAGATTTATTTGATTTTAATTTACCAGAAGAGTTAATTGCGCAAACACCGCTTAAAGACAGAACAAGTAGCCGATTAATGGTATTAGATAAGGAGACGGGAGCGGTCCGTCATGACGTGTTTAAACATATTTTAGAATATTTACAGCCAGGTGATGCACTAGTATTGAATGATACAAGAGTATTGCCAGCACGACTTTTTGGAATGAAAGAAGAAACGGGAGCAAAATTAGAAGTGTTACTGTTGAAACAGCTTGAAAATGATCAATGGGAAACACTTGTAAAGCCAGCGAAACGGGTGAAAGTAGGGACAGAAATTATCTTTGGCGATGGTCAGCTGAAAGCGGTATGCCTTGAAGAGAGTGACCATGGTGGACGTGTTCTCAAGTTCAAATATGAAGGGATTTTTTACGAGGTATTAGAGCAATTAGGTGAAATGCCATTGCCACCCTATATTAAAGAACAACTAGAGGATCGAGATCGTTATCAAACGGTTTATGCAAAGGAGAATGGCTCTGCTGCAGCACCTACAGCTGGTTTACATTTTACTGAAGAACTATTAGAAGAAATAAAAGCGCGTGGAATTGAGATTCTTTTCATTACCCTTCATGTGGGTTTAGGTACGTTCAGACCAGTAAATGTAGATGACATCGATCATCATGAAATGCACGCCGAGTTCTATCAAATGACAAAAGAAACAGCTCAAACGTTGAACCGAATTCGGGAAAGTGGTCATAAAATCATCAGTGTTGGTACAACTTCAACAAGAACACTTGAAACAATTGCTACTGCTTTTAACGGACGTTTTGAAGAGTCAAGTGGTTGGACTGATATCTTTATCTTCCCTGGGTATGAATTTAAGGCGATTGATGGCATGATCACGAATTTTCACTTACCAAAATCAACGTTGATTATGCTTATTAGTGCATTGGCTGGTCGTGAGCATGTGCTTGAAGCATATAAGCAAGCAGTAGAAGAAAGGTATCGTTTCTTTAGTTTTGGAGATGCAATGTTTATTAAATAAAAGAGTTTGATATGGAAAAGGAGTTACGTCATGACAGCTATACGTTATGAATTGATAAAAACATGTAAACAAACAGGTGCGAGACTTGGACGTGTTCACACACCTCACGGCTCATTTGAAACACCTGTTTTCATGCCAGTAGGTACGCTAGCGACGGTGAAAACAATGTCACCGGAAGATCTAGTGAATATGGGGGCAGGAATAATTTTAAGTAATACGTATCATCTATGGTTACGACCTGGACATGAGTTGATAAAGGAAGCGGGAGGCTTACATGAATTCATGAATTGGGATCGTGCTATTTTAACTGATTCCGGTGGATTCCAAGTATTTAGTCTCAGTGATTTTAGAAAGATTGAAGAAGAGGGTGTCCATTTCCGTAATCATTTGAATGGAGATAAACTATTTCTTTCACCTGAAAAGGCCATGCAAATACAAAACGCACTGGGCTCAGATATTATGATGGCATTTGATGAATGTCCACCTTTCCCAGCTACACATGAATATATGAAAAAATCTGTTGAGCGAACATCTAGGTGGGCCGAGAGATGTTTAGAAGCACATGAACGACCAAACGACCAAGGTTTATTTGGTATTGTTCAAGGTGGCGAATATAATGATTTACGTGCTCAAAGTGCGAAAGACCTTGTTTCACTTGATTTTCCTGGCTATGCAATAGGGGGGTTATCAGTTGGGGAACCAAAGGATATAATGAATAGAGTGTTGGAAGAAACAACACCACTTCTGCCCAATCATAAGCCTCGTTATTTAATGGGTGTCGGTTCACCGGATTCCTTAATTGATGGTGCGATTCGTGGGGTAGATATGTTTGATTGTGTATTACCAACAAGGATTGCAAGAAATGGCACGTTAATGACTAGCGAAGGAAGATTAGTTGTTAAAAATGCGAAGTATGCACGTGACTTTGGTCCACTAGATGAGAATTGCGATTGCTATACTTGTCGAAATTATAGTCGTGCCTATATAAGACACTTAATAAAATGTGACGAAACTTTCGGAATAAGGCTTACAACTTATCATAACCTTTATTTTCTGTTAAAATTAATGGAAAAGGTCAGAGAGGCAATCAGAGAGGATCGTCTAGGTGACTTTAGAGAAGAATTTTTCGAGAAATATGGTTTTAATAAGCCGAACGCGAAAAACTTCTAATACTTGAAAGGAGGGGAAAAGAGAATATGGATATTTTAGCTACTA
This sequence comes from Cytobacillus sp. FSL M8-0252, assembly GCF_038007345.1. NCBI lineage: Bacteria > Bacillati > Bacillota > Bacilli > Caryophanales > Bacillaceae > Cytobacillus > Cytobacillus sp. FSL M8-0252. The sequence goes on along the minus strand of NZ_JBBOWZ010000001.1, from coordinate 3,356,305 downwards.
TTGGGCCGTTAGTCATTATGTTTGTGCTGTTTTATTTCCTTTTAATCAGACCACAACAAAAACGTCAAAAAGCGGTTAATCAAATGCAGAATAGTCTGAAAAAAGGCGATAAAGTAGTTACAATCGGTGGTTTACATGGTTTTGTAGATGCAATCGATGAGGACAAAGTCGTTATCAAGTGTGGCGATGGAAGCCGTCTTACATACGACCGTCAAGCTATTCGTGAAGTAACTGAATCAGCTCCCGGTACCGTTTAAGAATGAAAAAGCTGTTTGAAGTAGTTTCTCTACTTCAAACAGCTTTTTTCATTTTCACTTAACTCCTATTTTGATTTTGAACTCATGTTTACACCTAAAATACCACCCATCATTGCAATGAGAATATAGCAAATAAAGTATACGATTTGTTGAGGATTAAATAGTTTATCAAAACCGAGATATTGGAATAAAAAAATAATGATTGTATAAATCGCACCAGTTATCCCGCCGAGCATCCATCCCCTTTGTTTTCCTTTCCCACCTGAAATGAAACCTCCAGTAAAGAGGGCAATAAAAGAAATGGCTGTCATTACATATTGAACAGAAGACTCTTGTAAGGAAGTAAACCTCAATATAAGAGCGAAAATAAAACTACTAACAATTGCCAATGTGAAAATGGCTATAAGGCCATGTAAAACGGAAGTCCCTAATGCCTTCGATTCTTCGATTGGAAACCTCCCCTTTCTCTTTTGATAAAATTCCTTTGTACAAGCATATTCTTCGGATGGCAAAATAGAAGCAAAATCATAAAATATTTCTTACTCTATTTGATTAAATTGAGAAGTCCTGTACAAGCTAATCTTTAAAGAGGTGGCTATGTTGGAAGAATATTTTATTGTTATATTTCGAACGATTTTACTATATGTTTTAATGACTATCATCTATCGTATCATGGGGAAAAGGGAAATTGGTGAGCTTAGTATACTTGATTTAGTCATTTCGATAATGATTGCTGAGTTGGCAGTTGTTGCGATTGAGAAGAGTGACGAGAAATTATTTAGGAATATTCTTCCTATGCTTATTCTGATGGTTGTACAGATTATTTCCGCCTATTGGTCCTTAAAAAGTAAGAAAATGAGGGATCTTGTTGATGGAAAACCAGTCATTTTAATTAATAAAGGGAAGATTGATGAGAAAGCGATGAAAAAACTGCGCTACAATTTAGATGATCTCCTTATGCAACTACGTGAAAAAGATATTTCACTTATATCTGATGTCGAATATGCAATACTAGAGGTATCCGGGAGCTTGTCTGTGATTGAAAAGAGCAATCAGTCATCACAAGCGGACCTTACCCCAACATTTACCCTTCCTCTTGTCATGGACGGGAGAATAAATAGTGAAAACTTAGCATTAATCAATAAGGATGAAGAATGGTTGAAGAAAGAATTAAAGGAAAAAGGGGTTCATGATATTTCAAGGGTGTCCTTATGTAGTTTTGAAAATAATACATTTTATATTGATTTAATTGATGAGAAATAGAAAAGATGTTCATGGGTAGAAAAAACTGAGTGTGTAAATCTAGTCACTCAGTTTTTTATATGAAGGCTATCTAAACATAAATTTCGCTAAAAACTGACCGACTCCCGGAAGTCCTTGTACATCACCTTTTCTAATGAGCTTTGTGAAAATCATGATGATTAGATAGAGTAAACTCATAATCATTGCCCCACATAGGATAGTAGGTACGATGGTGAAATTTAGGTACTTAATTGTAATATATCCGATATAACCGGTTAGGAGCATAGCGCCCGATGTGATTAAGTATTCACGCATATGAATGGTATAAGAAATGGCTTTTAACAAAGTGGCGAAATGCAGTAGAGTAACTAATACAAAGCCGACAATTAACCCGAGCGCTACTCCTGTAATACCAAAGGCAGGCTGGCTTCCAAGAATAAAGATAACCGCAATTTTAGCAACCGCACCAATCAGGCTATTGATCATGGCAGCACGTGCTAAATCTAGGGCTTGTAGCGCAGACTGCAGTGGCTGTTGGAAATAGTAGAATAGGAAAAGAGGCGCCATTAATTTTAGGAAGTCGGTACCTGTTGTCGAACCATACATGACAGTCATTAATGGTTCAGCCAGAATATAAATAACTACAACTGAAAGACCACCTGTGGTTAAAGAAATCCTTAATGCTTGCTGCAGACGATATTCAATTAAATGAAAGTTATTTACTGCTTTCGCTTCGCTAATGGCAGGTACGAGTGAGGTGGAGAGCGCCATATTAATGAATGATGGTAGCATTAACAAAGGAAGAGCAAATCCGGTTAAGGCACCATATCCTTCTGTAGCAGCAATAGTAGAAACACCAGCTATAGCAAGACTATAAGTTACAACAATTGGCTCTAAAAACCAAGCGACAGAACCGATCATTCTACTTCCAGTCGTAGGTAATGCCACTTCCATAAGTTGTTTAAACGTATCCTTGCCCTTACGGATATGTTGGAAAAATTGTCTTCGTACCTTAAACTTCTTTTTTAATTTAAATGATGCTAGTAAATAAATGAGTGACGCTAATTCGCCAATTACGGATGCAAGCATAGCTCCCGCTGCAGCATATTCAATCCCGTATGGCAAAAATGCTTTAGTTAGTGCAGCAATTAATGTGATTCTTACAACTTGTTCAATAAGTTGTGAATAAGCGGCCGGCTTCATATTTTGCTTACCTTGGAAATATCCGCGTATGACAGAAGAGACGGCAATAATCGGCACAACAGGTGCGATAGCTAATAATGGATATAGCGTCCTGTTATCTGTTAATAAATGCTCTGAAAGATAGGGAGTTAATAAAATTAAAGCTGGTGTAAATAAGATCGATAATGATAATGTACTAGCTAATGAAACAATGAGGATTTTTTTTGTTTTTTCCGTATCTCCTCTTGCTTCCGCTTCCGCCACATTTTTTGAAATTGCTACGGGTAAACCAAGCTGTGTAATTGTTACGACTAGAATAAATGTAGGAAAAGCCATCATATAAAGACCGACACCTTCAGCTCCAATGAACCTTGCGATGACAATCCGATTAATAAACCCGAGTACTCTAGTTACAAGTCCAGCAAATAAGAGAATAATCGTTCCTTGAATAAATTTCGACATTGTACACCCTGCCTTCTCAAATGAAAGGTATTCATATACAATTAATCTATATGCAAGAAGATGGACAAAGCATGACAAGCTTTCGTAATTAAAGTGAGTTATATTTAAAAAAAGGAGAGTTGAATTTGAAAATGCATGCCTATGATATTTTTTTCGAAGAGGTAGAACCTGCAATTGATGTAAAAATCGATGAGTTTCGCTTTCTTGGATATGAACATGTGACAAGAGCGCAATTATGGGAATACTTAAAGAAGAAAAAGTGGAAAACACCTAAATCAACGATACGATTATTTGAAATTGTGGAAGATGTTTTAGGGATAAAAGTTGGAGAATTTATTAACTATACAACTGTTGAAGCTTATATGGACACAGAATTTTCTCTGGAAAATGCTGAGGAAATGAAGGAATTACTAAAATAGAACGAGTTAGTTATCCATCACTTAGTACTCTAGTCATAAACGTTTATCTCAACAACTATGTTGATAAAATTGACAGTCCCTTCCTCTTGTTTCATAATAATAATATTGCGCTTGAGAAAGGTTTTCATTAAACGGTTATAATCATATTTACTTCGTTTATCCTGTTAGAAAAGTCACGGTAAAAAGCTCAATATTTGGGCTTGTTTGGAAAGTGAGGAGGAAATATACATAATGGTAAAGCGTAGCAGAATTCTATCATTTTTTCTAATCATTATTTTATTTGCAAGTTTGATGGGATTCACTTCGAAAGATATTTTAGGAGATGTAAAGCTTGGTCTTGATTTGCAAGGTGGGTTTGAAGTGCTTTATGAGGTGTCGCCTGCAAAAGAAGGCCAAGAAATTGACCAAGCTGCAATGTCAGCAACAGCACAATCCCTAGATCGCCGAATTAATGTCCTTGGTGTAAGTGAACCCAATATTCAAATTGAAGGGGACAACCGCATTAGGGTGCAACTGGCTGGAGTAACAGATCAAGAGCAAGCTAGGGAAATGCTTTCAACTGAGGCCAATCTAACGTTTAGAGACGTGGATGATAATGTGTTGATGGATGGGAGTGACCTTGTTGAAGGGGGAGCATCACAAACATTCGATGAAAATGGTCGTCCGAGCGTCTCTATTAAGTTAAAGAGTGCGGATAAGTTTAGAGAAGTTACTCAAGAAATTGTAAACAAACCAGCAGGGGAGAATCTACTGGTCATTTGGTTAGATTTTGAAGAAGGAGATTCATTCGCCGAAGAAGCGACAAAAGAAGATCCTAAATACTTATCAGCCCCACAAGTGAGTCAAGTATTTAATCAAGATTCGGTTTCAATTGTAGGTAACTTTACTTTAGAAGAAGCAAAAACTTTATCTGATTTATTATCGGCAGGCTCATTACCAGTTAAGTTAGATGAAGTCTATTCGACTTCTGTTGGTGCACAATTTGGTGAGTCAGCATTAGATAAAACCATTATTGGCGGAATAATAGGTATTGCTGCGATTTTCATCTTTATGATTGCTTATTACCGACTTCCTGGAGTCATTGCAGTCATCACTTTATCTGTTTACTTATATTTGACATTAGTCGTATTTAATCTGATGAATGCGGTACTCACATTACCTGGTGTGGCGGCATTAATTCTTGGAGTGGGTATGGCAGTAGATGCAAATATTATTACTTATGAAAGAATAAAAGATGAAATAAGAGTGGGCCGTTCGATTAAAGCTGCATTTAAAGCAGGTAGTAAAAACTCTTTATCAACTATTTTTGATGCCAATTTAACGACATTGTTAGCAGCTGGCGTATTGTTTATTTATGGGACAAGTTCTGTAAAAGGGTTTGCTACGACTTTAATTTTAAGTATTTTGATGAGTTTCATTACGGCTGTATACGGAGCTAGATTACTACTCTGGTTATGTGTAAATAGTAACCTGTTTAAAAACATGCCAGGCATGTTCGGTGTTCATAAGAAAGATATACACCAATTAAATGAAAACCTAGATACAGTAGAATTAACAACTAAATTTGACCGCTTTGACTTCGTTAAACATCGGAAAAAATACTATAGTTTTTCTGGCTTGATGATCGTCCTAGGAATTATTATGCTCTTTATATTCGGCTTAAACTTGAGCATTGACTTTTCACAAGGAACAAGAATTGAGCAAATGTCTAATGAGCCGTTAACGGAAGACGGTTATCAAGCATCTTTAGCAGAAATAGGTATAGAAACGGACGATATCGTTATTTCCGGTAATAATAATGAAATTGGTGTCGCCCGTATAAAAGACGAGGTATTCAATAAAGAACAAATTGCTGAGTATCAATCACAACTAGAAGATGAATATGGAAGTATTCCTAACATTAGTACTGTTACCCCAACAGTAGGTAAAGAAATAGCGATGAATGCAATAAAAGCATTAGCCATAGCGGCCATAGGAATTATTCTGTATGTCACCATCCGTTTCGAATGGAGGATGGCTTTAGCCGCAGTACTAGCTTTATTGCATGACGCCTTCTTTATTGTTGTTATATTTAGTGTGACAAGGCTAGAAGCGGATCTTACATTTATAGCTGCTGTCTTAACCATTGTTGGTTATTCAATCAATGATACAATCGTTACATTTGACCGCATACGTGAGAATATGGTTAGGAAGAAGAAAATTAAAACCTTTGAGGAGCTTGCGCAAATAGCTAATCAAAGTTTGCGGCAAACGCTGGGTCGATCAATTAATACCATTATTACAGTCGTACTAGCTGTACTCGGACTGTTGATATTTGGTAGTGAAGCGATACGTAACTTTAATATTGCTTTATTAATAGGGTTAATTGCCGGTACTTATTCATCTATCTTCCTTGCGACACAAATGTGGCTATCATGGAAAGGTATGCAACTGAAAAAGCATGGTGTATTAATTACTTATAAAGAAAAGAAACAGAAAACGGACGAACCACAAGTTTAAAAGAAGATATCAAGCATCTGCATAAAATGGCAGATGCTTTTTTTATCGCTTTTATAACATAGATGTCACTATATTCATTGCTAAATCGCAAGTATGGGTTTAGTAAGGTATATAGGTGGTATTGCTAGGTCTTTATTGTTTGCTCTCGTTTTTTATCCCCTCCATTTAGAGTCAGTATTAGTTAAAGTAGGAGGCACGCTCTAGTTATGGTTATGATTTTAGTTGTTATGGAAATAATAGGTAGATGAATGATCAAGAGGGGGATTTTTAAATGCTTGTTGAGAAAGAAGTGAGGTTTAAACGGGCCGAGAATGCAGCAATTTTAGGAATGGGGGCAAATATTGCCCTAGCTATTTTCAAATGGGTAATTGGAGTTCACTCTGGTAGTAAAGCTTTAATAGCGGATGCGATCCATTCAGCATCTGATGTAGCAGGTTCACTCGCTGTTTATATTGGCTTAATTGCAGCTAAAAGGCCTCCAGATGAGGACCATCCATATGGACACGGTAAAGCTGAATTAATTGCTGCAATTATTGTTGCTGTATTTCTATTCTTTGTTGGTATTGAGATTTTCATATCATCATTTCAATCATTATTTCAACCTGTTGAAGCTCCGAAGGTATACGCGATTATTGCTGTGATTGTTTCCATCCTAGTAAAAGAGGGAATGTTTAGATATAAGTTTAAACTGGGAAAAGAGTTAAATAGTGATGCACTTATTGTAAATGCCTATGAACACCGCTCAGATGTCTATTCCTCATTAGCTGCATTAATTGGTATAGGTAGTGCGATTATAGGAGGAAAATTAGGGCTCAATTGGCTAGAATATGCGGACCCTGTCATTGGTTTAGTAGTAGCTTTTATGATTCTCCATATGGCTTTTCAACTAGGGAAGGAAGCCATTCATAATACAATGGATCATGTGTTAAGCCCTGAGGCATCAAGTTATCTATTTTCTGCTGTCGATAAAGTAGAAGGAATTAAACGAATAGAAGAGCTGCATGCAAGAGAGCATGGGCATTACTTAATTATTGATTTAAAGATAGCCGTAGACCCATCTCTCACTGTTGAAGACGGTCATCTCATTGTAAAAAATGCAAAAGAAAAACTAATGGCTTTTCATCAAGTGCAAAACGTTTTTATTCAAATGATTCCATATGATCATACATAGGAGGGGAATAAATGAAAAATCAATGGATTATATTACTCAGTATTGTTTTTACATTAATTGTCGCTATTTTTGCTGTTATTAACGTCGATCCTGTTACGGTTAATTATCTATTCGGCGAAAGTAGTTGGCCGCTGATTCTCGTTATTTTAAGTTCTGTATTAATGGGAGGTCTCATTGTTAGTTCAGTCGGTTTAATAAAAATTTTTAATTTACAAAGAGAAGTTAAATCGTTGAAAAAACAGTTAGTAGCGCTTAAAGGAAATGAGGGACAAAAAGAAGCAGATAAAACTCATCAAGTGAAAAGTGAATTTCATGATGCTAAACAATTAAAGGTAAGCAACAACAAAGAATAATTGAAACGAATGCGACGCTCTAGTATAATGTAAAAGTTGAGGGGTGAACGTATGTTACATTCTAAAACGCGTTGGAATGTTCGTCAATCAGATGAAGCCTCTGTAGAGGAACTCATAAACGGATTAAATATTTCATCTGCGTTGGCTACATTACTTGTTAATCGCGGCTTTAATACCGTCGAATCAGCACGGTATTTTTTATTTGATGAAAAAAAAGAATTTCACGATCCTTTCTTATTAAATGATATGGATTTGGCTGTTTCGCGTATACAACGAGCGATTAAAAATAACGAATCGATTATGATTTTTGGAGACTATGATGCCGATGGTGTTACGAGTACTACTGTCATGATGAGAACATTAACATCACTAGGAGCAGATGTGCAATTTTACATACCTAACCGGTTTACGGAAGGTTATGGGCCAAATGTTCCGGCATTTCAATATGCTAGTGATATCGGTGTTTCGTTAATTATTACTGTTGATACAGGAATTGCTGCTATCGAACCTGCGCAAGCGGTTAAAGAAATGGGAATCGATTTAATTATTACGGATCATCATGAACCAGGCCCTGTCTTGCCAGAGTGTCTGGCAATCATTCATCCGAAACTTCCTGACAGTCGTTATCCTTTCAAAGAACTTGCTGGAGTTGGTGTAGCATTTAAGCTTGCTCATGCTCTATTAGGTAATGTGCCAAATGATTTATTAGAGTTTGTTGCAATTGGTACAGTTGCAGACCTTGTTTCATTGACGGATGAAAATCGGTTAATTGTGAAGAAAGGTCTTAAAAAGCTGCAATCAACACAGAATCTTGGTATCAGATCATTAATATCGTTAGCTAATGTCAAATTAGCAGAGATGACAGAAGAGACAATCGGCTTTACGATTGCACCAAGATTAAATGCTGTAGGTAGATTAGATTCTGCGGACCCTGCAGTGGAATTGTTATTAACTGAAGATGCGCTTGAGGCTGAAGCATTAGCTGAAGAAATCGACCAAATGAATAAAGAGCGACAATCAATTGTTCATACCATGGCTGAAGAAGCGATTCAACAAGTTGAGGCGGAATATCCAATTGAGGAAAATCCGGTCATTGTAGTAGGTAAAGAAGGTTGGAACCCTGGGGTTGTTGGAATTGTGGCTTCAAGGCTAGTAGAGAAATATTATCGTCCTGTTATATGTCTAAGTTTCGATTCACAACAAGGAATAGCTAAAGGATCTGCGAGGAGTATAACTGGCTTTGATCTGTTTCATAATCTGTCGCAATCTCGAGATATCCTTCCTCATTTTGGTGGTCACCCAATGGCTGCAGGAATGACCTTGAAACTTGATGATGTTGACATACTTCGTCAAAGGCTTATCCAGCTTGCGAAGGAACAGTTAAACGAAGATGACTTTATACCGATTACTAATCTAGATGCTGAATTAAGGGTAGCTGATGTTAATTTAGAAATGATCGCTGAAATACAACAATTGGCACCGTTTGGTATTGATAATCCTAAGCCGAAAGTAATGTTAAAAGAGGCGAATGTCAGTCTGTTAAAGAGAATTGGGACCAATAAAACACATCTGAAGATTACATTAGAAGATAATGATGTGACATTGGATGGAATTGGATTTGGATTTGGAGAATACGCAGAACAAATTTCTATGGATGCTAGTCTTGCTATTGTAGGGGAACTTTCTATTAACGAATGGAATAATATAAAGAAGCCACAAGTCTTTATCCAAGATATACGTATACAAGAATGGCAATTATTTGATATTAGAGGCGCTAAACGTTTAGACACAATTGTCACACATGTCCATCATGAAACCTCTGAATGGATCGTATTTAATAAGGAAAATCATGAAAAATTTTTACCTTATAATCCCAATGTATCGTTGATTCTGTCTGACGAAGAGGCAGAAAATATTATATTAGATGGTAAGCATGTGGTTTTTTGTGATTTACCACCACAAAAGGAAAGACTAGAGGCTATTTTGCGTGGGAAAAGTCCAGAAAGAATTTATTGTCATTTCTATCAAACAAATGATATATTCTCTATGGCGACTCCAAACCGTGACCATTTTAAATGGTACTATGCGCTCATTGCTAAGAGAGGGCCTTTTAACCTTGAAGAAAGAAAAGCAGAGGTAGCTAAATTTAAAGGCTGGCAAGTTTCTTATATTGATTTTATGACTGAAGTGTTTTTTGAACTAGAATTTGTTAAAATAGATAATGGGATGATTTCTCTTAGTGATGCAAAACAAAAGAGAGATTTATCGGAATCACAGGCTTTTTGCATAAAGCAACAACAAGTGAAGTTAGAAAATGAATTGCTTTATTCAAAAGCAGGTCAATTAAAAGATTGGTTTGATGGGCTGCTTCAGAATGCCTATGTGAATTGAGGAGGCAAAGGAAAGAAGATGGATTTAAAACAATATATTACTATAGTAGAGGATTGGCCAAAACCAGGTATCACATTTAAAGATATTACTACATTAATGGATAATGGTGATGCTTATAGATATGCAACAGACCAAATTGTTACTTATGCGAAAGAAAAACAGATTGACCTTGTTGTCGGGCCAGAAGCGCGTGGATTTATAATTGGATGTCCAGTAGCTTATTCTTTAGGAGTAGGATTTGCACCTGTTCGTAAAGAAGGTAAACTACCTAGAGAAACGGTAAAAGTAGATTATGGTCTGGAATATGGTAAAGATGTCTTAACTATCCATAAAGATGCGATTAAGCCTGGTCAACGCGTATTAATCACGGACGATCTTCTAGCTACAGGTGGAACCATTGAGGCAACAATAAAATTAGTAGAAGAACTAGGTGGAGTTGTTGCAGGTATTGCCTTCTTAATCGAGTTAAGCTATTTAGATGGTAAAGAGAAATTAAAGGATTATGATGTTTTAACTTTAATGACTTATTAATAGATTCTAGAGAGCACTATATGTGTTCTCTTTTTTTATTAATAGTTATTTTTAGGATAATTAAGGAGAAATTGGAATTAATTATTAGTAATTTCGACAAATTCTACGTTTTTTTGTAAAAATAAAACGCTAGCTCTTTACATCTATGTTATTTTTTTCGATAATAGTAACAATCGTTTCTTTTTTCTTAATGATATATATTTATTTTGTATAAGGAAAAGAAGATATTACACATGGTTATGGTTATTAAAAATAATTTGGGATAAAGGTGATTCCATGGCGAACGATCAGGTGTTGACCGCCGAACAAGTCATCGATAGGACAAGAGAATATTTGAATGAAGAGCATGCCCAGTTCGTCAAAAGAGCTTACGAATTCGCTAAGTCTGCTCATAGTGAACAATACCGTAAATCAGGTGAACCGTACATTATTCACCCTATTCAAGTAGCGGGAATATTAGCGGACCTGGAAATGGACCCAGCTACAGTAGCAGCTGGCTTTCTTCATGATGTTGTTGAGGATACTGAATCCACTTTAGAGGATATCGCGGAACATTTTAGTGAAGAAGTTGCTATGCTTGTAGATGGTGTAACAAAGCTGGGGAAGATTAAATATAAATCAAAAGAAGAACAGCAAGCAGAAAATCATCGTAAAATGTTTGTTGCCATGGCACAAGATATTAGAGTGATTTTAATAAAACTTGCAGATAGACTTCATAATATGCGGACGTTAAAACACTTACCTGCTGAGAAGCAAAGAAGAATCTCGAACGAAACTTTAGAGATTTTTGCTCCGCTTGCTCATAGACTAGGAATTTCTAAAATTAAGTGGGAATTAGAAGATACAGCTTTAAGATACTTGAATCCGCAGCAATATTATCGAATTGTTAACTTGATGAAGAAGAAGAGAGCAGAGAGGGAACAATATTTAGTAGATGTTATTGCGATGATGAGAGATCGTCTGGACGACGTAACCATTGAACCTGAGATTTCTGGTAGAGCTAAACATATTTATAGCATTTATCGAAAAATGGCTCTACAAAACAAACAATTCAATGAAATTTATGATCTACTAGCCGTAAGGATTGTGGTAAATAGCATAAAGGATTGTTATGCTGTTCTCGGTATTATCCACACGCATTGGAAACCAATGCCAGGCAGGTTTAAAGATTATATTGCGATGCCTAAGCAAAATATGTATCAATCATTGCATACAACAGTTATTGGTCCTAAAGGAGATCCATTAGAGGTGCAAATACGTACCTTTGATATGCATAGAATAGCTGAATTTGGTATCGCTGCTCATTGGGCTTATAAAGAAGGAACAAAGGTCGATGAAAATTCTTCATTTGAAGATAAATTAAAATGGTTTAGAGAGATATTGGATTTCCAAGATGATTCGGTTGGTGCCGAGGAGTTTATGGAATCGCTTAAGATGGACCTGTTTTCTGATATGGTCTATGTTTTTACGCCTAAAGGAGATGTCATTGAACTACCATCAGGCTCAGTACCAATAGATTTTGCCTATAGAATTCATTCAGAAATAGGTAATAAAACGATTGGTGCGAAAGTAAACGGTAAAATGGTAACACTTGATTATAAGTTGCAAACAGGGGATATTGTTGAAATATTAACTTCTAAGCATTCTTATGGGCCAAGTCAAGACTGGCTTAAATTAGCTCAATCTTCACAAGCAAAAAATAAGATTAGACAATTCTTCAAAAAGCAAAGAAAAGAAGAAAATGTTGAAAAAGGGCGCGAATTAATCGAAAAAGAGATTCGTAATATGGATTTTGAAGTAAAAGAGATTATGACCGCAGAAAATCTAAATCGTGTATCGGAAAAATATAATTTCCCATCTGAAGAAGATTTGTATGCTTCAGTTGGATACAATGGCATTACGGCATTACAGGTAGCCAATCGCCTAACTGAAAAGTTAAGAAAGCAAAGAGACCTTGAAGGTAAAAAAGATATATCCAATGCTGTAAGCGAATTGAAACAGCTTCCTCAAGCGAAAAAACGTGAATCAGGTGTACGCGTATCAGGAATTGATAACTTGCTTATTCGTTTATCGCGTTGTTGTAATCCGGTACCAGGTGATGAAATTGTCGGATTTATTACGAAGGGTAGAGGTGTCTCTGTCCATCGTGCGGACTGTACGAATATTAATACAGATGATGCGAAAGCAAGACTTATACCTGTTGAGTGGGAGACCGCTTTAAATGATCAGAAAGAGTATAATGTAGAAATAGAAATTACTGGCTATGATCGACGTGGATTATTGAATGAAGTGCTTCAGGCAGTAAATGAAGCGAAAACAAATATATCTGCAGTAACAGGTCGTTCGGACAAGAATAAAGCCGCTTCAATCAATATGTCGATCTCTATTCATAATGTAAACCATCTGCATAAAGTGGTAGAGCGTATTAAGCAGATACCCGATGTATATGCGGTTCGTCGAATTATGAATTAAAAGGAGTGGCTAGAGTTTTGAAAATTGTTGTTCAGAGAAGTAAAGCAGCCAAAGTGACTGTTGGTGAAAAAATAACTGGTAGCATTACGCATGGCTTTGTTTTGCTTGTTGGGATTACCCATGAGGATACGTTTGAAGATGCTGCTTATTTAGCTGATAAAATCGTTCATCTTCGTGTGTTCGATGATGAAGAAGGTAAAATGAATAGGTCATTACTTGATATACAAGGTGAAATTCTTTCTGTATCTCAATTCACCCTGTATGGGGACTGCCGTAAAGGGAGACGCCCTAACTTCATGAATGCTGCACGCCCTGAGAAAGCGTTAGACATCTATCTTCGCTTTAATGAAATGCTTGAGGAAAAAGGTGTCCACGTAGAAAAAGGTGAATTTGGTGCGATGATGGATGTATCTCTCACCAATGATGGTCCCGTTACACTCATTTTAGAAAGTAAATAAAAAATAAGACCCAACCTGAACAAATCTTGATTGAAGGGGATTTGATCAGGTTGTTTTTTTGTTCTAATAATTGGGCGTTGTTTATGAGAGTTGAATGTGTTTGCTCGTACATTTCGCCAAAGATAGCGTAGGAAGAGGATTAATCGTACAAATAGAGTGGAATCGTTAAAGATAGCGTAGGAAAGTGAATGAGCTCGTGTATCTAGAGTGACAGCATCAAACATAGACGAGCAAAACTACATTACACACTCTCTTTTTGTTATTGGGCTAAGGAACTCTTAATTTATGCTAGTTCAATAAATATAAAAAAACACCTGCCTAAAAGCAAAAAGGCAGGTGTGAGATTCTTATTGAAAATGTGTACGTAATCCTTGGAAGATACCTGTCGAAACAGCTTCTTGGTATTGTTCAGATGTTACTTTTATTTCCTCTGTTGCGTTACTTAAATAACCTAGTTCAAGTAATATTGCTTTGCTGTTATTTTCACGTATAACATAATAATCACCATGTCTATAACCTCTATCATTTAAGTCGATCTTCGACATAATCCCTTGATGGACATCAGCAGCAAATTGCTGTTGATAATCGTGATAGTAATAAGTAGTCATGCCTCTTACACTTCGATCGTTTATGCTATCATAATGAATACTGATGAATGCATCAGCTTTATTCATATGAGACATACTTACCCGTGACTGGAGAGGAACATATGTATCTTGTTGTCTTGTGAATATTACAGTAGCTCCTGCTGCTTTTAATTTTGCAGCCAATTTTTCAGCAGTGCGAATCGTTACTGTTTTTTCAAGTGTACCGGATGCGCCAGTTGTACCATTATCTCTTCCTCCATGGCCAGGATCTAAGACAATCACTTTGTTTTTTAATCCTGGAGTAGAAGAAGATTGGTCGGTTGGTTGAGATTGTTTGCCATTAGAAACAATCCAGCCAGCAATAAAACCTGTTTGTCCATCACCTAATTTAATTTCATACCAATCTTTTTCTGTCCCCACAACTTCAAATGTATCTCCTTGATTGGCTCTTGCTACAATGGTGGCATTAGTCGTTGCGCTTTGACGAATATTGGAGCCATTGTGCAGAATCGTTACATTTTTGACAGATGAAGACGATTTTGATTCCGTTGAGGAACTTTGATCTTTGTTCACATACCAGCTAGCAACCCATCCGTTTGTCCCATTTGGAAGCTCAATATTTGTCCAGTTATTTTCTTCCTTTAAAATACGAAAATTGTCACCTTGAGCAACTGAACCGATAATGTTCCCGTTTAATGATGGTTTTTCCCTTACATTTAAAGAACTAGCGGTGATGGTGCCATTATTATTAGTTTCTTTCTTTTTTTCTTGGTTTTTGCCTGCTTGGATATATTGACTACTTATCCATGCATTTGTCCCTTGAAATGAGATTTCAGTCCAATCATTTTCTTGTGATAAAATATCTACGGACGTACCTGAATTTAACTTACCAATTACTTTACTGTTTGTATCTGGACTAGTACGAACGTTGAGGGAATTACCAGTAATGACCCCTTGTTTAATCACCGTTTTCTTTTCTTCATTAGATGAAGAGCTTGCTTCTTGGGTTTGGCCATTCACTTGAACAAAGTCTTTGTGTACCCATACATTTCCGTACTCAGTCGTAATATTGAACCAATCTTGGTCGGTGGAGACGATTTTGTATTCTTTTCCTTTTGAGACAACGCCAACAACGCGATAATCAGTTGAAGGACCACCTCTAACTCTTAAACCATCAGCATTGATGGTAACGGTTTTTTCACTACCGCTATTTACTTGTTTTTCTTTTTCTTGCTTATTTTCTGTTTCCATTACAACAAGCCAATTGGCGACCCACCCTTTTTGGCCGGATTCAAAATCAATCTGATACCAATCACCTTCTTGATCAAGGATTGTGTAAGTCTCGTCTCTTGCCGCCATTCCTAGACTTGCATAACTTAATCCTGGACCTGTGCGAACATTAAGACTATCTGTTGCAATTCGAAGCTTTTGTCCTGCTGATTCAGCTTCTGCCTCTTTTATGGGTATTAGAAGAGCTATCACTAGAATCATACAAATGGTTATCCAAAGATGTTTTTTGCCTTGCAACCACGTTCCTCCTTCCTGTTTGCCATTTATCAAGATAAGCAAATATTTCCTCTCTCGTCAAGATAAATGAGGTTATATATACTTTCTTTTTTATGTGGCCGTTTCCCTTCTAATATCGGTTTATCAACCTGTTTTGTAAACAAGTTGTAACGTAATTACCACTTCAAACCATTCGGGAGAATTGCATGGTTTTTGTCTATTTCTTTATTATTTTTATAAATATCATTCGATTTGCCCATACTAACATGAGTAAAAGACTATATGGTAAAAGGATGATTGTCTGTGAGATATGGTGAAAAAGGGATGAATGTGCAAAGTGGCGAGAACCAATTATTTGGTGTTGACTTTCATGATTTTATTCAAGCTGAGGGGAATGCCACGATGGTTGAACTTGCGAGTGAATTCGGAATTTCCTTACAAGATGTGAGAAAACTGAAAAAGAAAATTTCTAGAACGTAAATCGCCATCTATTCTATATGGAGACTTGACATCTTGTACAATGGTTATTATGATAAGAAGGATAAAATGATATTTTAATACAGTAAATGATAAAATAAATTGAACCAATGATGAAGAAGAGTAATCATTCTCCACATAAAAAGAGAGGAAATGCCATAGGCTGAAAGCATTTCTATATGATGATTTGATGAAAGAACACTTCTTAGGTTTCTCCCTGAAAAATATAAATTTATTAGGGGAAGAACGTATGCAGGCGTTATCTGTATAAAGAGACAGTATAATTATTATGCTGTAACTAGGGTGGCACCACGGGATATTCAACTCTCGTCCCTTGTATTGAAAAATACAAGGGACGAGAGTTTTTTTATTTAAGCTTTAGGAAAGAGGAGGATTTGGTATATATGTCAATCCGTTTACCAAGGGGTACCCAGGATATACTTCCTGGTCAAGTAGAGAAATGGCAATTAATAGAACAAAAAGCGAGAGAACTTTGTCATAAATTTCAATATCAGGAGATTCGCACACCGATATTTGAACATACAGATTTGTTTTTACGAAGTGTGGGAGATACAACTGATATCGTCCAGAAGGAAATGTACACATTTGATGATCGTGGAGGAAGAAGCTTAACATTGAGACCAGAAGGAACAGCTTCCACAGTACGCTCATTTGTTGAACATAAAATGTTTGGCCAAGCAAATCAGCCTGTTAAATTATATTATATGGGACCAATGTTTCGTTATGAAAGACCACAAGCTGGTCGTTTCCGCCAGTTTGTCCAATTTGGTGTAGAAGCGATAGGCAGCGATGATCCGGCCATTGACGCAGAAGTTATTGCTTTAGCCATGGCGCTTTATAAAGAAATGGGTTTGAAAAAGTTAAAACTAGTCATCAACAGTTTAGGTGATAAGGAGAGCCGGGCAAAACATCGTGAGGCCCTCATTGCTCATTTCAGCCCGAGTATTAATGAATTTTGTTCAGATTGTCAAAGCAGATTAGAGAAAAACCCTATGCGTATTCTCGATTGTAAAAAAGATCGTGAGCATCCATTGATGAAAACTGCCCCATCAATTATTGATCACTTAAATGACGAATCCAAACAATACTTCAAAAAAGTACAACAGTACTTAACAGACTTAGAAATTGAATTTGAAGTCGATGCAAATCTAGTCCGTGGTTTAGACTATTATACGCATACTGCCTTTGAGATTATGAGTGATGCGGAAGGGTTTGGCGCAATAACAACTCTTTGTGGTGGAGGCAGGTATAACGGTTTAACAGAAGAAGTCGGTGGACCGGAAGCACCTGGCATTGGCTTTGCTCTAAGTATTGAGAGATTTCTAGCTGCTTTAGAAGCCGAAAATGTTGAACTCCCAATTGATCAATCCATTGATTGTTATATTGTCGCATTAGGTGAAGAGGCGAGAGATTATTCTGTCGGTTTGCTCCACAAATTACGCCATGCAGGATATTCTGCTGAAAGAGATTATTCTGATCGTAAAATTAAGGCACAATTCAAAGCAGCCGATCGAATGAACGCAAAATATGTAGCTGTTATTGGTGAAGATGAATTAAAAAACAATAAGATTAACTTAAAAATAATGGATAGTGGGGAACAAAAGGAAATGGAGCTTGCTTCATTTATCCAAGACTTTACTGCGCTATATAGAAACTAGGAGGAATCATAGATGTTTGGAAGAACGTACTACTGCGGAGAGATTACCGAAAAAGCGATAGGTGAGAAAGTAACATTAAAGGGTTGGGTGCAAAAACGTCGTGATTTAGGAGGTCTTATCTTTATTGACCTACGTGACAGAACAGGCATAGTCCAAGTTGTCTTTAATCCGGAAGTTTCACAAGAAGCTTTAGCATTAGCAGAAAAAATTCGTAACGAATATGTGTTAGATATTGAAGGCGTCGTTATTGAAAGGGAACAAGGGACGGTTAATGAGAGCTTAACAACTGGTAAAATTGAAATTCGAGTGGAAAAAGTAACGATTCTTAATGAGGCGAAAACACCTCCATTTACAATTGACGAAAAATCTGAAGTATCTGAGGATGTTCGCTTAAAATATCGTTATCTAGATTTAAGAAGACCAGTAATGGCCAATACATTAAAGCTACGCCATCAAGTAACAAAAGCTATTAGAGGATTCCTTGATGATGCTGATTTTATCGATGTAGAGACACCAATCTTAACGAAGAGTACACCAGAAGGAGCGCGCGATTATTTAGTGCCAAGTCGTGTGCATCCAGGAGAGTTTTACGCGCTGCCACAATCGCCACAAATATTTAAACAATTATTAATGGTCAGTGGAGTAGACCGTTATTATCAAATTGCTCGTTGCTTCCGAGATGAAGATTTACGCGCAGACCGTCAACCGGAGTTTACGCAAATTGATATTGAAATGAGCTTTATGAGCCAAGAAGATATTATTGAGTTGATGGAAAGTATGATGGCTAAAATCATGAAGGATGTAAAAGGACAAGAAGTTCATATCCCATTCCCTCGTTTAACCTATCATGAAGCTATGTCAAGATACGGTTCCGATAAGCCAGATACACGTTTTGAAATGGAGCTAACGGATTTATCTGATATCGTAAAGGATTCGAGCTTTAAAGTATTTGCTGGTGCTGTATCATCAGGTGGACAAGTGAAAGCAATCAACGTCAAAGGCGCTGCTTCCACCTATTCCCGCAAAGATATTGATGCCTTGACGGAATTTGTTTCGGTATACGGGGCTAAAGGACTTGCTTGGTTAAAAGCAGAAGAAGAAGGTTTAAAAGGCCCAATTGCTAAATTTGTATCTGAAGAAGAACAAGCAGCGATTCAGTCAGCACTTGGTGTAGAAGCTGGCGACCTATTACTATTCGTTGCGGATAAAAAATCAGTAGTTGCTGATGCATTAGGTGCGCTTCGTCTAAAATTAGGTAAGCAATTAGAATTAATTGATGAAAGCAAATTTAACTTCTTATGGGTAACGGATTGGCCGCTACTTGAGTATGACGAAGAAGATGGTCGCTATTATGCAGCACATCATCCTTTTACAATGCCACAAAGACAAGATTTGGAAAAATTAGCTGATCAGCCTGGAGAAGTAAAAGCTCAAGCGTATGACCTAGTTCTTAATGGCTATGAACTTGGCGGTGGTTCCCTACGTATATTCGAAAGAGATATTCAGGAGCGAATGTTTGAAATTCTTGGTTTTTCTAAAGAGGAAGCTGTCGAGCAATTTGGTTTCCTACTTGAAGCATTTGACTATGGTACTCCGCCACATGGAGGGATTGCACTAGGACTTGATCGTCTAGTAATGTTACTTGCTGGTAGAACGAACCTAAGAGATACAATTGCTTTCCCTAAAACAGCTAGTGCAAGTTGCGTTTTAACAGATGCACCTGGGGAAGTAAGTGAAGCACAATTAAATGATCTTCATCTCGCTTTGAATGTAAAGAATCAAGATTAATTGGTAAAAAAAGTGATTTTTGAACTATATGTCACTTCTTGAATTCATATCTTAGCTATGATAAGATTACTTCAATCATAAAGAGTCCTGATGTGTACGTCGTCTACCCTAATTTTGACCGAACATATTACCTTCGGGAGTCCGGAGTTTTCTACGTAAGCGTAAATGCCTCATTTCTAGAGGACTTACAGATGCGAGAAGCAGGACACCCACCTGCTAAGTGCGGGTTCAAAATGAAGGACCAATAACGACGGCATAATTGGGACTCTTTCAATTTATAATTGTATGTAAAACCTGATCATAGTTATCAGGTTTTTTTATCTGTGGTCGAATAATAGTGTACTTACTTAAGGGTTTTGCAAGTTAGAAACAACCCGGTGTGTGAGCGCTTCACAAAATGGATGAGCAGGTCCCTCAGAAGGAATCTGGCGTATGAGCGCTTCGCAAAATGGATGAGCAGGTCCCTCAGAAAGAACTCCGGGCGTGAGCGCTTCGCAAAGTGGAATAGCAAGTTCTTCAGAATGAATCCCGGGCGTGAGCGCTTCGCAAAGTGGAATAGCAAGTCCTTCAGAATGAATCCCGGGCGTGAGCGCTTCACAAAATGGATTAGTAGGTCCCTCAGAATGAATCTGGCGTATGAGCGCTTCGCAAAATGGAATAGCAAGTCCCTCAGAAGGAACTCCGGTGTGTGAGCGCTTCGCAAAATGGATTAGCTTGTCCCTCAGAAAGAACTCCGGGCGTGAGCGCTTCGCAAAATGGAATCGCAAGTCCCTCAGAAAGAACTCCGGTGTGTGAGCGCTTCGCAAAATGGATTAGCAGGTCCCTCAGAAAGAACTCCGGGCGTGAGCGCTTCGCAAAATGGAATAGCAAGTCCCTCAGAAGGAACTCTGGTGTGTGAGCGCTTTGCAAAATGGATGAGCAGGTCCCTCAGAAGAACTCCGGGCGAGAGCGCTTCGCAAAATGGAATAGCAAGTCCTTCAGAAGGAATCCCAGGCGTGAGCGCTTCACAAAATGGATGAGCAAGCCCCTCAGAAGGAAAACCGATAATGAACGCTACGCAAAATGAAATAGTAAGTCCCTCAGAAAGAACCTGGCATGCGTATGACTTCATTATTTTTAGGGTTTAAAAAACTCAACAAATATGTACCAAAACAGGAAGGTCAAAAGAGATCATATGCCCATAAAAATCTGTTCACCTTTTTCAAAAGAAGGAATGAGAAATCCTAGTGATTTACTTGTATTTAACGGAAAGTATGATATATTTTTTTACGGGTATGATTATTTGTAGGATAGATATGGAATGGAGTTGAAATAGCATGTTACATCAGTTTTCGCGAAATGAGCTTGCCATTGGTAAAGATGGTTTAGAGACAATGAAAAATAGTACAGTGGCTGTATTAGGTATCGGGGGAGTGGGGACATTTGCAGCTGAGGCCCTTGCTCGTTCAGGTGTGGGCAGACTTGTGCTTGTTGATAAAGATGATGTGGATATTACCAATGTCAATAGACAAATTATTGCGTTGCTTTCTACTGTCGGTAGACAAAAAGTAGAAGTAATGAAAGAGAGAATTATGGATATTAATCCAGAATGTGAAGTCATTGCTTTGAAAATGTTTTATACAGAAGAAACATATGAAGATTTCTTTAGTTATAACCTTGACTTTGTCATTGATGCTTCAGACACGATTTCTTATAAGATCCACTTAATGAAAGAGTGCTTGAAAAGAGATATACCGATTATTTCTAGTATGGGTGCAGCTAATAAGATGGATCCGACAAGATTCCAAATCGCTGATATTTCTAAAACGCATACTGACCCAATTGCTAAGGTAATTCGTACTCGTTTACGAAAGGAAGGCATTCGTAAAGGTATACCCGTCGTTTTCTCTGATGAAAGTCCAATCGTTATTCGTGAAGATGTGAGAAAAACCGTTGGGAAAGATGATGCAAAAATCCGTAAGGCGAAAATGCCGCCGTCTTCTAATGCATTTGTGCCATCTGTATCAGGACTTATTATGGCAAGTTATGTTGTTAAGGAATTATTAGCCGACATTCCTATTAGTCGTGTAAATGACGAAAGTAAATAAATGAAAAAAAGCTTGTAGTTATTGTTACTACAAGCTTTTCTTCATTTATTTGCGATATTCTTTCATAACAGACATTAGTCCTTCGTAAAGTGAAAGCTCGTTTTCTAATTGATGGCTAGTTTCTTCCCATTTTTGATTAAGTTCTTTATTTCTTTCCTCTAATTGCTCATTTTCCAGTAAAAGTGCCTTGTTCTCAGATAATAATAAAAGGTCAGGGGTTGTTTTTAAGTATTCAATCACTTTCTGTATAGATAAGCTCGTAGCGTCTTCTTTAGTCTTCTTCATATTGTGATACCTAGTTTGACAGGCTGATTCTGTTCTACCTAATTTTTTTGCTGCCATGCGAAAGGCATCTGCTTTAGAATCACCATTTTGGCTATACTCATTAACCAATTCTTCTAATAGTTGATCGTCGGATTCTTGCCAAGATGCATGTGTCATCGAAAGCCTCCTTATCAAAACATTTATTATTATCCTCTACCTTAAAAAAAGAATCATACATTAGGCTTGACGGAAACAAAGTACCGGTGTACTATTTAACTAATACACTAGATGTAAAAAGGAGGAAAAAATGAATCCTTTTCGTGGCTTGCTCGTAAAAGAATTAAAGATAATGAAATCTCACTTTTATGGCGTAATTTTAACCGTGTTCTTTGCCGTTTTAATAGGCTTAACATTGACTCATTATTTTAAGGAAGGTAATATTTTACCTGCTTTTCTGTTCTTCTTATTTTTTGCGCATATTCTGTTTTACCCTATTTTTATTTTGTATTCCTTAAATTTAGAGACAAAGACGCAAGGGTGGTTGCATAACCCAAATCGGGGTTCTTATTTATTGAGTAGTAAGCTAGTGGCCATTAGTATTTATTTTGTAATGTCGATAGTCATTACCATTTTCTTAGCTATAGGGAGCTATTATTATAATCCTAATGTCTCATTCTATGACAACATACCAGTTGTTCTTCCGCTTTACTTATTATTATTTATCACTTGTTTGTCTTTCTATTTTGGTTTATGGTTCTGTTTTTATTGGTTCGTTTACTATAGCTTAAAAAATGTACCAATCTTAGGAAGGGTGCGCTCAGTATCTTTATTTATCATAGTAGTTGTGCAAATGTTCATTTCTGGTTTAATAGGTGAAAGCGATTGGTACAAACAATTAGTCCATATGAGTGAGCTTGATTTAAATGTAGATTGGCTGCATTTCAACTTTTTTGTTCAATCAGACGGGTTCACATTCAATATGGCTGATAGTACAATCTCCATTGTAGAAATCCTTTTATACCTCGTTACAGCTAGTCTGTTATTCATTACCTCGACTTGGTTGCTCGAAAAGAAGGTTGAGGTGTAATAATGGCGAAAGAGTTTCATTCATCACAGCCGATATATCTCCAAATCATGGAACGGGTTTGTCAACAGATTGTGAGAAAAGAGTTAGCTCCAGGGGAAAAATTACCCTCTGTTCGTGAGATGGCACTTACATTTGGGGTGAATCCAAATACAATTCAAAGAACGTATCAAGAGCTAGAAAGGATGGAAGTCGCCTTGGCGAAGCGTGGGCAAGGAACATTTGTAACAGAAGATACAGCCAAGTTAATGAACTTAAAAAGAGATATGCAAAAGCAGATCATCCAATCCTATGTAAATAATTTGCGAGAGTTAGGCTTTTCTAATGAGGAAATGAAACAAGGGCTATCTCAATTCCTGAAGGAGGATCATGATGATTGAGTTTCATAAGGTGAATAAGAAATATGGCTTTAATCAGGTTTTGAAAGATATCAGCTTTACAATACGCCCTGGGAAAATCATCGGCCTAGTGGGACCGAATGGAAGTGGAAAATCCACCATATTGAAACTCATCTCTGGTCTGACTTATCCTTCAAGTGGTGAAGTCAATGTATTAGGAGAGCCTGCTAATAGAAGAATTGCGTCCAAAGTCATCTATTTAACAGAGGCAGACAGTTTTTATCCTTCTTTTACGGTTAGAGATATGCTGAATTTTTATGAGAGCCAATTTGCTGATTTTGAACAAGATAAAGCAATGGAACTACTTCAATTTATGAACTTAAATGATTCAGTAAAAATTAGGTCATTATCGAAAGGAAACCGTGGACGGTTAAAGTTAGTATTGGCTCTTGCTAGAAGAGCACCTATTCTACTTTTAGATGAACCATTTTCTGGATTAGATCCAATGGTTCGGGATTCGTTGGTTCAAGGATTATTAAGCTTTATTGATTTTGAGAAACAAACAGTGCTAATGGCCACACATGAAATAGAAGAAGTTGAAACAGTCCTTGACGAATTGATTATGATAGAAGATGGGAAATTTCTTGGTCAGTATCATGTAGAAACAATAAGAGAAGAAAAAGGGCTGTCTATCAAAGAATGGATGAAAGAAACATATAAGGGGTGAGGGAAAGAAATGAAAGCAGTAGTTAAAATTGAAAATGTAACAAAGATCATTAAAAAGAGAAAAATTATTGATTCCTTAAATTTTGAAGTAATGGAAGGAGAGGTTTTTGGGTTTCTAGGCCCTAATGGTGCGGGTAAAACAACCACTATTCGGATGATTGTTGGCTTAATTGGCATTAGTGAAGGTGATATTAAAATTCTTGACAATAGTGTGCAAACAAACTTTGAGAAGGCAATCCAACATGTAGGAGCGATTGTTGAAAATCCAGAAATGTATAAATTTATGAGTGGATATCAAAATCTCCTCCATTACGCAAAAATGGCAGAGGGAATTACAAAAGAAAAAATTATGGAGACAGTAGAGTTTGTTGGTTTGACTGAGAGAATACATGATAAGGTGAAGACTTATTCTTTAGGTATGCGGCAACGACTAGGGTTAGCTCAATGTTTGTTACATGACCCTAAAGTGTTAATTCTGGATGAACCAACAAATGGATTAGACCCCGCTGGTATTCGTGAAATCCGTGACCATGTAAGGAAGTTAGCAAGAGAAAGAGGAATGGCAGTCATTGTATCTAGTCATCTACTATCAGAAATGGAAATGATGTGTGATCGAGTCGGTATTATTCAAAAAGGTAAATTAATTACGATTCAGTCTGTCCATGAGCAAGTAGAAGGAGGAGCAAAGGAATATGAAATTGACGTCGATCATCCAACAGAAGCAATGTTTGCTGTCAATAGATTAATTCCACAACAGCAAGCAGAGGTGAAGGGAAATACGCTTATGCTGCGAGCACAAAAAGAGGATATCCCTTTATTGGTGAAAGAGTGGGTTCATGATGGAATTAATATATATCGTATTCAAGAAACGACGAAAACGTTGGAAGACCGCTTTCTTGAAGTGACAACACTACAGAAGGAGGCGGAATAAGCGATGTTCTCATTAATTAGAAACGAATGGGTGAAAATCTTTAAACGAAGTGGCACTTATGTAATGATTGGCATTCTTCTTTTTATCGTTGCTGTAGCAGGTGCTTTTATGAAATACCAAGATGTACAAGGATCAGTCCCTCCAAATGAGCAATGGCAAAAAGGGTTACAAATGGAGATAGACTCCTATGAGAAGGAGCTGGAGAATTCCGGAGATATGCTTCCAGAGGATGTAAAAGAAAGCTATGAAAAGATCATTGCCATTAATGAGTATCGCATCGAAAACAATATATCACCAAATGGAGATTACGAGGCACTGAGTTTTATATCTGATATGTCTTCGCTAATAGATTTTGCCGGTTTGTTTATGATTATTATTGCTGGAGGGATTGTAGCAAGTGAATTTAATTGGGGAACGATTAAACTGCTACTCATTCGCCCAATTACTAGAAGTAAAATTCTTCTCTCCAAGTACATAACTGTGCTGTTATTTGGTTTCAGTTTGCTCTTTTTACTTTTCATGTTCTCTGGCATATTAGGCCTCGTTCTATTTGGTTTAGGTGGTAGTGAACCGTATCTCTTATATCAAGATGGAGTAGTAAAAGAACAGTCAATGATTTTGCATTTAATCAATGTGTATAGTTTATCATCCATCCAAAACATTATGCTAGCAACGATGGCCTTTATGATTTCATCAGCATTCAGAAGTAGTTCATTAGCAATTGGTTTATCTATTTTCCTTATGTTTGCTGGTGGGCAAATTACTCACCTCATTGCGATGAAGTATGATTGGGCGAAATATAGTTTATTTGCTAATACCGATCTGTTTCAGTACTTTGAAGGAACACCGATGTTACCAGGAATGACGTTAACTTTTTCCGTTATCATGTTGATTGTTTATTTTCTGATATTCCAAATCATTGCATTTATCATATTTAAGAAAAGAGATATAGCTGGATAAAATCTAGAAGCTGCTGGAAATTTCCGGCAGCTTATTTTTATGGGTGAAATGGTCACAATAATCATTGAAGGAGTGTGGGGTCATGAGAATAAAGTGGTTTTTTCTCGTCTTTATAATGATTTTATTTATACCATTTCGTATTAGCGAGGCTTCGATTAAGGAAAGAGATGAATATGAACAATTGGGCCTAGCCATTTGGGATTTTTGCCAAATGAAAGGAAATTATGTAGCACTTACATTTGATGATGGACCAGATCCTGTATACACGCCGCAAATCTTAGATTTATTAAAAAAGTATCAAGTAAAGGCGACTTTCTTTGTCGTGGGGAAAAAAGCAAAGGATTTCCCTGAGGTGATACAGCGTATAAATAAAGAAGGTCATGAAATTGCTAATCATACGTATAACCACGGATATGATGTTTTAATTAAAGAAGATAAATTGACAGAAGAACTTATAAAGACAGAGGAGGTTGTGAAAGCCATTACTTCTAAATCAATGACGTTATATCGACCAGTTGGAGGAATATACAATGATACTATTATGAATACAGCTACAAAACAAGGTTATTTAGTAACGATGTGGTCTTGGCATCAAGATCCTAAAGATTGGATGAACCCTGGTGTTTATCCTATTTTTCATCACGTATCTACTGCGATGAAACCTGGAGATATAATTGTTTTACATGATGCTGGTGGTGATCGTTCACAGACAGTGTTTGCACTAGAGGAAATCTTGAAAACAATGAAAAATATTAAATTTAAAGGGGTAACTGTGTCCGAGCTTATTTTACTTTCACAAGAAATTCCAACAACTATCTTCGATGCAAAATAACAGGTTTTCTATTTTTTTTGAGTGGAAATATGATGAAAAGATATGTTCTGCCTTACTTATCAGAGTGACAAGAGATAGATAAGGCATTGCCAAGTATTTTGTTGTTAACAAATGAGGAAAATCCACTCAAACATTTAGAACTGAGTGGATTTACTATCTTTTTTAGCTAGAATCTTACTGTTGTAGCCGTTTGTAAACATTGGAAAGAGCTTCTTCAAATTTACCGTTCGTTTTTGGCTCATAATAAGTTTTCTGCTTAATGTTATTAGGCAAGTATTGTTGCTTTACCCATCCATTTTCATAATCATGCGGGTATTGATAGTCAATGCCTCTACCTAATTCTTTCGCCCCTTTATAATGGGCGTCTTTTAGGTGATCTGGAACTTCACCGCTAATGCCTGCACGTATATCTGATAAAGCACGGTCAATCGCCATAATAGCTGAATTAGATTTCGGTGAAAGGCATAGCTCAATCACTGCATTAGCTAACGGAATTCTTGCTTCAGGGAAACCTAACCGCTCTGCTGATTCAATGGCTGATAATGTTCTTTGTCCAGCTTGGGGGGAGGCAAGTCCGATATCTTCATAAGCGATAACCAATAGTCTTCTTGTAATACTAACCATATCTCCTGCCTCAATTAATCTGCCTAAATAATGAAGGGAGGCATTCACGTCACTTCCACGAATGGATTTTTGAAATCCAGATAAAACATCGTAATGTGCATCACCATCTTTGTCATGTGCCATACTCTTTTTTTGCATGCATTCTTCGGCAGCTGAAAGTGTGATGAGGATAGTACCTGAGTCATCTGGTTCAGTTGAAAGCACTGCCAATTCAAGCGCATTTAGCGAACTACGAACATCGCCTCCAGATGCAGTTGCAAAGTGAGTTAATGCCTCATCTTCTATGTCTATTGTCTTATTACCCAGCCCTCTATCTTCATCAGCAATAGCTACTTTTAATGCCGTTTTAATCTCTTCCACTTCTAATGGCTTTAGTTCGAAAATTTGACATCGACTTCTGATGGCGGGGTTAATTGCATGATAAGGATTGCTAGTAGTAGCACCTATTAAGGTAATCATGCCATTTTCTAAATAAGGTAAAAGAAAATCCTGTTTTGCTTTATCTAAGCGATGAACCTCATCTAATAATAAAATAACCTTACCTGACATCTTTGCTTCGGCTGCTACGACTTCCATATCCTTTTTATTATTTGTCACTGCGTTTAAAGTGCGAAAAGCGAATTTAGTACTACCAGCTATTGCACTAGCAATAGAGGTTTTTCCAATTCCTGGTGGTCCGTATAATATCATCGATGATAGTTGTTTCGCTTTTACCATTCTATGAATAATTTTACCTTCTCCCACGAGGTGTTGTTGACCAATAATTTCATTGATTGTTCTTGGTCTCATTCGAAAAGCTAACGGTTTGATACTCAACTATATCACTCCTAATTAGATAAGAGGCTTATCCTGTTCCTTTTGATAACATATCATAAAATTAAAATAGCTAAAATGATTAACGCTTGCAAATGTGCTATAATAGCAAGGTCTATTTATATGTTGTGAAGAAAAATGTTTTTAACCTATCCAACTACTTATTAAAGAGTATTCTACCATTTAATGGAGGGCGTAAGAAATAAGATTAAAAATAATCTATCCTGTGAGGGCTTGTCAAATGATCAATAATAATAAAATAGGGCAAACAGGACCGAGGTTTATTATCTATTTACTCGGTTTATTAGTAATGAGTTTAGGAATTGTACTCCTTATTGTTGCAGATTTAGGCGCAACACCTTGGGACGTATTGCATGTAGGTTTGTATTATCAATTAGGGTTATCAATTGGCACCTGGTCTATTATTGTTGGTATTCTTGTACTTGCCATTGCGGCAATCATTGGTAAAGAGATGCCAAAAGCAGGTGCTTATCTTAATATGATTCTTATTGGAATCTTTATTGATTTGTATTTATTATTACCGTTTATGACCACTCCTGAAACGATTTGGGGAAAGTTCATTATGTTTGCTTGTGGTCTTTTAATTAATTGTTATGGTATGGGCTTGTATATATCAGCTCGTTTAGGTACTGGGCCACGGGATAGTTTAATGATGGCATTAATGAATCGAACAGGTTGGAAAGTTGCCTATATAAGGTCAAGTATGGAAATTATTGTGTTAGTTATCGGTTGGCAGCTTGGCGGTCCTGTTTTTTGGGGGACAATCGTTTTAAGCTTGGCTACTGGTCCAATAGTCGGTGCAGCATTACCACAATGTCAACGATTTACGAATAAGTTACTTGCACGAATGAAGGAAAGAAAAGTATCGATTGCCTCATAACAGGTAACGATGGAATTTATAGAGAGAATAAAGATGAATAGAGGTGTCGGGAATGAAAATATCGACAAAAGGTCGTTACGGATTAACGATTATGATAGAACTCGCTAAGAAATATGGGGAAGGTCCCGTTTCATTAAAAACAATTGCACAAGCAAATGATTTATCAGAACACTATTTAGAACAATTAATTGCTCCTTTAAGAAATGCTGGTTTTGTGAAAAGTATAAGAGGAGCTTATGGCGGATATATACTTGGAGATGAGCCATCAAAGATCACTTCAGGCGATATTATTCGCGTATTAGAGGGTCCGATTAGTCCAGTTGAAGGGATAGAAAATGAAGAACCAGCTAAAAGAGAATTATGGATGCGTATACGTGACGCAGTGAAAGAGGTATTGGATAATACAACGATTGAGGATTTAGCAAACCATAAAGATAATGGTGAATCCGATGCTTATATGTTTTATATTTAACAGATTGGCAAGAAGGTGAAAAAAGTGGAAAGAATTTATTTGGATCATGCGGCAACAAGTCCGATGCATCCTCAAGTAATTGAAGTAATGATGCGAATGATGCAAGAGGATTACGGAAATCCATCAAGCATTCATTCTTTTGGTAGAGAAGCAAGACAAGTACTTGATCGGGCAAGAGAAGTAATGGCATCAAGTATTGGAGCTATTGCAAACGAGATTATTTTCACAAGTGGTGGAACCGAATCCGATAATCATGCTATTTTTGGAGTAGCTCGAGCGAATCAAAATAAAGGTAAGCATATCATCACTTCAGAAATTGAACATCATGCAGTACTACATGCGTGCGAAGAGCTTGAAAGAGAAGGATTTGAAGTAACATATTTACCAGTCAACAATGAAGGGGTCATTGAGGTAGACACTGTTAAGAAAGCGTTACGAGATGATACAATTTTAGTTACCATCATGTATGCGAATAATGAAGTTGGTACCATTCAGCCCATCGCTGAGATAGGTAAACTGCTCGTTAATCATCAAGCAGTCTTTCATACAGATGCGGTACAAGCTTATGGCCTATTGCCTATAGATGTGAATGAAGCAAATATTGACTTACTTTCTGTTTCAGCTCACAAAATAAATGGTCCAAAAGGTATTGGATTTCTATATTGCCGGAAAGACATTTCCCTTCCTTCAAGATTGTTTGGGGGCGAGCAAGAAAGAAAGCGTAGAGCTGGAACGGAAAACGTACCTGCCATTGCTGGTTTTTTAGAAGCAGTGAAAGTAAGTCAACAAAATAGAGGGGCTAAAAGTACGCACTTTCAACAATTAAGAGAAATGTTCTTGCAAACATTGATAGAAAATGGAATAAAGTTTAAGCAAAACAGTTCGCTTGCTGAAACACTTCCTCATGTATTAAACTTAAGCTTTCCAGGAACAAATGTGGAAGCTATGCTTGTTAATTTGGATTTGGTAGGGATTGCCGCATCTAGTGGTTCTGCATGTACAGCAGGATCTATAGACCCATCGCATGTACTGGTCGCGATGTTTGGTAAAGGAGATGAGCGGTTAGCTAACTCTATAAGGTTCAGCTTTGGCTATGGTAATACATTAGAACAAGCAGGTGTAGCTGGAAAAGAAGTAAGTAAAATCGTGCAACGATTTCAGGCATAAATAAAGTATAGCAAAGAGAGGTGAAGACAATGACAAAAGCGCCAAAAGATACGCGAGTTGTTGTTGGGATGTCCGGTGGCGTTGATTCATCGGTAGCTGCACTCCTTCTCAAAGAACAAGGCTATGATGTCATCGGCATTTTTATGAAAAACTGGGATGACACCGATGAAAACGGTGTATGTACAGCGACGGAAGACTATGAAGATGTAATCCGCGTATGTAATCAAATCGGTATTCCATACTATGCTGTCAACTTTGAGAAGCAATATTGGGATAAAGTGTTCACCTACTTTCTTGAAGAATATAAAGCAGGTAGAACACCGAACCCCGATGTCATGTGCAATAAGGAAATAAAATTTAAAGCGTTTCTAGAACATGCGATGCATTTAGGTGCTGATTATTTAGCAACTGGTCATTATGCGCGTGTAGAAGAAAGAGACGGCGAAGTAAAAATGCTTCGTGGCCTTGATGAAAACAAAGATCAAACGTATTTCCTTAATCAGCTTTCGCAAGATCAATTAAAAAAAGTAATGTTCCCAATCGGCAATATTAAAAAGTCAGAGGTAAGGGAAATTGCGGCAAAAGCAAATTTAGCAACAGCTACTAAGAAGGATAGTACAGGTATTTGTTTTATTGGTGAAAGAAACTTTAAAGAATTCCTAGGTAACTACTTACCAGCTCAACCAGGTAATATGGAGACATTTGATG
Organism: Cytobacillus sp. FSL M8-0252; assembly: GCF_038007345.1. NCBI lineage: Bacteria > Bacillati > Bacillota > Bacilli > Caryophanales > Bacillaceae > Cytobacillus > Cytobacillus sp. FSL M8-0252. Next base: position 3,324,924 of record NZ_JBBOWZ010000001.1, on the reverse strand, counting down.
GTAAAGTAGTCGGTAAGCATGATGGTTTAATGTATTATACAATTGGTCAAAGACATGGTTTAGGGATCGGTGGCGCAGGTGAGCCTTGGTTTGCGATTGGTAAGGACTTGAAAAGGAATGTTCTTTATGTAGGACAAGGCTTTCACCATGAAAAATTATATTCCGATTCCCTTGTAGCTGTGAATGTAAGTTGGGTATCTGAAAAAGAAATGCCACAAACATTTGAATGTACAGCTAAATTTAGATATCGTCAGACAGACAATAATGTAACGGTGGAACGCTTAGCGGACAATAAAGTTCGAGTGAAGTTTCATGAGCTAAGTAGAGCGATTACCCCTGGCCAATCAGTTGTTTTTTATAACGGTGACGAATGCTTAGGCGGAGCAACAATTGATGAAGTATATATTAATAGTAATCAACTCACATATGTAGGATAAAAAATCAGGCAAATTGATTGCCTGGTTTTTTATTTTTCCCACGTTTTTATGATAAATCTTCAACAAGTTACTGAGTCTAGAATGGATACGCACAAATGCCGCAAATCATCGAAGTTAACTTTTCTCCTCTCATTCTTTGGAGAAGCTGGAAAATCAAGCCGTGTACCAACTATATTATGTTCAATTCTAAAAACCTAAACAAATTATGCCTGAACGTTTAGCCTGTGAATGAAGTCATAACGAAAAATATGCTATACTATTTCGAAGAGTAAAGAGATAGAAATGGAGTCGATAAATAATGGATAAAAACCAACAAGGTATTCAATATATGCAAGAAGGTAAATGGGAAGAAGCAGCTAAGATTTTTATGGGAGCCATTGATGAAAACCCTGAGGATGCGGTTTCTTATATCAATTTTGGTAATGTTTTATCAGCCGTTGGCGACGGAGAACGAGCATTGAAGTTTTTTCTAAAAGCAATTGAACTTGATGAAAACGCGGGTGTTGCTTATTATAGTGTCGGAAATTTACTTTTTGAAAAAGAACAATTTGACGAGGCTAAAAATATGTTTGAACAAGCGATGCAAAAAGGAATCGACCATGGAGACAATTATTTTATGTTAGGTATTTCCCTTATGCAATTAGAGCAAGGGAAATTAGCATTACCATACTTGCAACGTGCAACTGAATTAAATCCACAGGATGCAGAAGCGGCGTTTCAATATGGTCTTTGCTTAGCGCAATTAGAATTAATAGATGAAGCCATTAAGCAACTACAACAATGTATTGAATTAGATGAGGAACATGCAGATGCTCATTATAATCTCGGTGTCGCTTATGGTTTTAAAGAAGACGTGCAAAAGGCACTCGCTCATTTTAATCGTGCATTGGATATACAACCGGATCATATGCTTGCCGGCTACGGTAAGAAAATGATTGAAAAACAAGCATAAGATAAAAAACAAGATGCGCTTAAAAAGGAAGGAGCATATGGGATGGATGAGCAGAATTCATTAGATTTATTTGCTGAACAAAAAACGTATGTAAAGGGCAAGCATCTTGTGACTATTTTCCATAATGAGAGTAATCTTTATACGGTTTTACGTATTCGGGTGCTAGAGACAAATGCACAATATGAAGAGAAAGAAGCGGTCATTACTGGCTACATACCGAAAATCCATGAAGAGGAGACCTATACATTTTTAGGGGAATGGAAGGAACATCCAAAGTTTGGGTTGCAATTCCATGTAGAGCAGTACAAGAAAGAAATGCCTCAAACAAAAGAAGGTGTCGTTAATTATTTATCAGGTGACCTCTTTAAAGGAATTGGTAAGAAAACGGCACAAAGTATCGTGGACGAGCTTGGAGAAAATGCGATCAATAGCATTTTAAATAATCCTTCATTATTAGATGGGATACCAAAATTAGCAAGTGAAAAAGCGAAAGTTTTATACGACACACTTGTGGAGAATCAAGGAATTGAACAAGTCATGATTCACCTCAATCAACTTGGTTTTGGTCCACAACTATCTATGAAGATTTTTCAAACATATAAAGATCAAGCAATAGATATTTTGCAAAAAAAACCTTATCAACTCGTAGAGGATATTGAAGGGATTGGCTTCCATCGGGCAGATGAGATTGGACAACAAGTGGGAATGTCAGGTAGTCATCCTGACCGTATTAAAGCAGCATGTTTGTATGTGCTTGATAGTGAAAGTGCACAGGCAGGTCACGTATATGCTGAAGCAGAAGAATTACTCCCTGCTGTCAAAAAACTATTAGAGGAAAAAGCGACTGAGGTAATCCCTTACGAGGCGATTAGTGAAGCAATCTTAAAGCTCGGAGAAGAGAGAAAAGTGATTGCAGAAGGACAGCAGTTATATTTACCTTCTCTTTTCTTTTCTGAAAAGGGAATCGTTACAAATATCAAACGTATACTCAATCAAACGGAATTTAATGAACAGTTTCCTGAATCGGAATTCCTCCTTGCTTTGGGACAATTAGAAGAGCGACTTTCGGTACAGTATGCGCCATCTCAAAAAGATGCCATTCAAAAAGCGTTAATGTCGCCAATGATGATCTTAACTGGTGGTCCAGGTACGGGCAAAACAACGGTTATTCAAGGAATTGTTGAATTGTATGGTGAATTACATGGCTGTAGTTTAAATCCGAAAGACTATAAAAAAGAAGAGCCTTTTCCTTTCTTATTAGCTGCACCTACTGGAAGAGCTTCGAAAAGAATGGCAGAATCTACAGGATTACCAGCTGTGACGATTCACAGATTGCTTGGTTGGAATGGAAGTGAGGGTTTTGACCATCATGAAGAAAACCCGCTTGAAGGGAAAATTCTTATTGTTGATGAAACTTCCATGGTTGATATATGGCTAGCCAATCAACTTTTTAAAGCGATCCCTGAAGAAATGCAAGTCATACTTGTTGGTGATGAAGATCAATTACCATCTGTGGGCCCAGGTCAAGTATTAAGAGATTTATTACTTTCTGAACGTATCCCTTCGGTTATGTTGACAGATATTTATAGGCAATCGGAAGGCTCGTCAATTATTGAGTTAGCACATGAAATGAAAAAGGGAAGATTGCCGCAAAATATTACTCAGCAACAAAAAGACCGTTCCTTTTTTCAATGCCAACCAGGTCAAATTGGCACGGTTATCGGGCAAGTAGTGCGAAATGCAAAGAAAAAGGGGTATTTAGCAAAGGATATTCAAGTACTTGCACCGATGTATCGTGGTCCTGCAGGTATTGATCGCCTTAATAAAATGATCCAAGAAATTTTCAACCCTAATGAAGATGGTAGTAGAAAGGAAATTGCTTTTGGTGATGTTGTCTATCGCATTGGAGACAAGGTGTTGCAATTAGTCAATCAACCTGAAAACCACGTTTATAACGGTGATATGGGTGAAATTATTTCCATATTTTATGCAAAAGAGAACACAGAGAAACAAGATATGGTTATTGTTTCTTTTGACGGAGTGGAAGCAACGTATACAAAACAGGATTTAAATCAAATCACTCATGCCTATTGTTGTTCCGTTCATAAGTCACAGGGCAGTGAGTTTCCGATTGTTATTGTTCCGGTCGTTAAAAGTTATTACCGGATGTTACGGAGGAATTTATTATATACTGCCATTACACGAAGCAAGCAGTTCCTTATATTATGCGGTGATGAAGAAGCGTTAAAAATGGGTATACAACGATTGGATGATCAATCGAGGCGATCTAACTTACGATTGAAGTTACAAGATGAAATCTTCGAAGGAGAGACCATTGAAGCTGTAGATGAATCATTAACATATGAAGATTATTTGATGAAAGTCGACCCGTTGATAGGAATGGAAAATATCACACCTTATGATTTTTTAGAGGCTGATTAGACTAAGATGAGAGATTTTTCTCATCTTATTTTTTTACCTATATACATAAAACAAATTGCCAACCTGGAAAAAGAATGACTCGCACCATCTTTGAACAAAATAACAATGTTCAAAGAAGGTGGGAGTAACTTTTGCGAACATTTTCCTTATTAAGAGGCTTGTCGGTAATCGTGTTGAATAACGGTAGGGCAATAGGTGAAGTGAATGATCTCTTCATCTCACCCGAAGGATTAGTGAAGGGACTATGGGTGAAGAACCACTCATTTATTCGTAAATCCTTTTTTCTAGATATTAAAGATGTGTACTCATTTGGTTGGGATGGTGTGATGATTGAGAGTTGTGATGTATTAACAGCTATACCAAAGCATAGTGATTTTACAATTGCTAGTGAAAATCGTCTGGCTGGCCGAATGATGATGACAAGAGAGGGCGATCGCCTAGGACTTCTTCAAGATGTATATTTCAATGAAGAATTGGGCACAATCGTAGGGTATGAACTATCAGATGGCTTCTTTTCTGATGTACTTGAAGGAAAGAAAGTAGTTAAAGCTAGTTGCGCACCAGCGATTGGAAAGGATGCCATTATTGTAAATGTAGAATAAGGTAGGTGTCCTTTCCATGATGCTTCAATGTCCTAATTGTCAAAGCAAAGATGTCGGTAAGATTGGCATAAATCAATATTACTGTTGGAATTGCTTTATCGAACTCTCATTGTCTAAAGGAATTATTCACACTCACCAAGTGGAAGAAGATGGGTCTTTAAGTTCTTTAGATGACTTATTTGATGAAGAAGAGCGTCGTTTTTCTTCATAAAAATTCTTATGAGAGGTGTCATATGATGAATAAAATGTTAACCTCAGCAGCTGTCATAGGCGCAGGTGTAGCTGCATATAGCTATATGCAGAAAAATAACATCGTCTCAAAAAGAGATATGAAAAAAATACAAAGAAAAGTAATGAAAATGTTTTAAATGTTTTGGCGTCCTCAATCAAATAGATTGGGGACGTTTTTTCGTATCTGTGCTATGTCAATAAATGAATCCATTCCGTCCCTTGTTTAACTTGTATGTATAATTCATATGCTCTCTTCTCAAGATAGTAAAGGGAGGCGTAGTGCATGGACGTTCGTATGAAATGGTTGTACCATTTAGGCTTTGTTTTGCTTGTTCTCATTTTACTTTATATCTTTTTTCAATTAAAAGAATTATGGCTCCCTCTTTTAAAATTACTGCTTGTTGTGCTGATTCCGTTTTTACTTGGGGCGTTTTTTACTTATCTCTTACACCCTATTGTTGAAAAGTTACATCAAACGGGTATGCACAGAGGATTAGCAGCTTTAGGAATTTATTTATTATTTTTTGGTGGTGTTGGCTACGGATTGTATAAAGGGATTCCGGCTTTTATTCATCAACTAAATGATTTAGTTGATCATGCGCCAGAGTTTGCCGAGCAATATCGCTCTTTTATTGCTTTGATTCAAGAACGCACATCTGAATGGCCAGAAACATTACAATTACGTGTAGAGGATGGGATTAACAATATTGAAGCAGCATTAGATAAATTATTAACAAAGGCAATTAATATATTGCTTGAGATTCTTAATTATGCTTTAATCATCGCTATTATCCCATTTATCTCCTTTTACCTTTTAAAAGATTATACGGATGTAAAAAAAGCAGTCTGGTACTTAACGCCAAGAAGATGGAGAAAAGAAGCTGTTTTGTTTATAAGAGATGTTGATAAGTCACTCGGAGGTTATATTCGTGGGCAGCTCCTTGTATGTTTAGTAATCGGGGTGATTTCAGCTACTTTATTTTGGGTGTTCGGTATGAAGTATCCATTGTTGCTTGGTTTTATCATTGCAATAACCAATATTATTCCGTATTTTGGTCCAATTATTGGTGCAGTCCCAGCGGTGATTATTGCAGCGACCCTGTCAGTCAAAATGGTGATTATCACATTAATTATTATAGTTGTATTGCAATTTGTGGAAGGGAATATATTATCTCCTTTAATTGTAGGGAAAAGCTTACATATGCACCCCCTCATTATTATGCTTTCATTACTAGCTGGTGGAGAAGCTGGCGGTATCATTGGTTTAATTATGGCTGTTCCGATTTTGGCAATCCTAAAAATTAGTCTTATACATGCACGTAAACTATTAATGAACCGACATAGGGCAGATAAGGTATAGTTTCAGCTGAATTTGTTGATACTGTTAGACATTGATATTGACAAAAGAGCAAAAATCTAGCTATAATTCGACTATATCTATTTAAATAATGTAAGATGTTGATGGAAGAAGTATGTTATAGTCCATTCGAAAGAGAGGAAATTCCATGGCTGAGAGAATTTCTCGATGAAGGATAACAGAAAGCTAATCCGGAGTGCAGTTAACTACTGCCGTTCACCGCGTTAAGGTGCTTTGAGAGGTGAGAGTTTTCTTTCACAATCAGGGTGGTACCGCGAGCTTAAGTCCTCGTCCCTGTATTGGGGATGAGGGCTTTTTTTTATGGTTACATAAATTTTTTAGGAGGTTTTTTTATGAAACATTTAACTGGTGCAGAAATTAGACAAATGTTTTTAGATTTTTTTAAAGAAAAAGGTCACGCAGTGGAACCAAGTGCTTCTTTAGTACCACATGAAGATCCGTCACTACTATGGATTAATAGTGGTGTAGCTACATTGAAGAAATATTTTGATGGTCGAGTGATTCCCGAAAATCCAAGGATCGTTAATGCACAAAAATCAATACGTACCAATGATATCGAAAATGTTGGGAAGACAGCACGTCACCATACATTCTTTGAAATGCTTGGGAATTTTTCTATCGGTGACTACTTTAAAGAAGAAGCGATTCTATATGCTTGGGAATTCTTGACGAGTCCAAAATGGATTGGTTTTGAAGAAGACAAATTATCTGTGACAATCCACCCTGAGGACGATGAAGCGTACAAATTATGGAGAGAAAAAGTAGGTGTACCAGAAGAACGAATTATTCGGTTGGAAGGGAATTTCTGGGATATTGGTGAAGGACCAAGTGGACCGAACACAGAAATTTTCTATGATAGGGGAGAAGAGTATGGTAACGATTTAAATGATCCTGAGCTCTATCCTGGGGGAGAGAACGAACGTTACTTGGAAGTATGGAACCTTGTATTTTCTGAGTTTAACCATAATCCAGATGGAACATATACTCCACTACCAAAGAAAAATATTGATACGGGCATGGGCTTAGAGCGTATGGCTTCAGTTGTGCAAAATGTAAAGACGAATTTTGACACAGATCTATTTATGCCAATCATTAAAGGAACAGAAGATATTTCTGCTGAGAAATATGGAAAAACTGCGGAACAAGATGTCGCATTTAAAGTGATTGCTGACCACATTCGTACAGTAGCATTTGCAATTGGTGATGGTGCTCTTCCATCAAATGAAGGTAGAGGATATGTTCTTAGACGATTATTACGTCGCGCGGTTCGTTATGCGAAACAAATCAATATTCATCGTCCGTTCATGTTTGAGTTAGTACCAGTGGTTGCAGAAATAATGGTTGATTATTATCCACAAGTAAAAGAAAAAACGGCTTTTATTCAAAAAGTCATTAAAAACGAAGAAGAACGCTTCCATGAAACGTTACACGAGGGTTTAGCTATTCTTTCAGAAGTAATGAAAAAAGAAAAAGCTAATGGACATACTGTAATCGATGGAAAAGATGTTTTCCGTCTTTATGATACGTATGGTTTCCCCGTTGAATTAACAGAGGAGTACGCAGAAGAAGAAGGGATGAGCATCGACCATGATGGCTTTGAAAAAGAGATGGAAAATCAGCGTGATCGCGCTCGAGCTGCTCGTCAAGATATAGATAGTATGCAAGTCCAGGATAGTGTCCTAGGTGAAATTACGGTAGACAGTAGGTTTGTTGGGTATGAACAATTGACGATTGATACTGAAGTAGCTGCAATTGTAAGTGGTGGCGAGCTAGTAGACCAAGCTGGTCAAGGCGAAGAGGTTCAATTAATATTGACAGCTACTCCTTTCTATGCTGAAAGTGGTGGGCAAATCGCTGATAAGGGAACTCTAACAGCAAGTGGCGTGAGGGTTGAAATAAAAGATGTGCAAAAAGCTCCAAATGGACAAAACCTCCATCGTGCAGTTGTCACAGAAGGAGAATTAAAAGCTCATTCATCGGTTAAAGCATCTGTAGATTATTTTAATCGTAATAAAATCGTAAAAAATCATACTGCGACACATCTTCTTCACCAAACATTGAAAGATGTATTAGGTACGCATGTAAATCAAGCAGGTTCTCTCGTTGAACCAGATCGACTAAGATTTGACTTTTCTCACTTTGGACAAGTAACAGGAGATGAGTTAGAGAAAATCGAAGCCATTGTTAACGAGAAAATTTGGAATAGCTTAAATGTGCAAATTGACCTGAAAGATATTGAAGAAGCAAAAGCAATGGGAGCAATGGCTTTATTTGGAGAAAAGTATGGGAAAATTGTACGAGTTGTTCAAATCGGTGATTATTCATTAGAACTTTGTGGTGGCTGTCATGTGGCAAATACTGCAGTCATTGGTTTGTTCAAAATCCAATCTGAAAGCGGGATTGGTGCAGGCACAAGAAGAATAGAAGCAGTCACAGGTGAAGGTGCTTATAAAATGATGACAGAGCAAATCTCTGTATTAAAAGAGGCTGGAGCTAAATTAAAATCAAATATAAAAGATGTACCAGTAAAAATTGACAGCTTACATGCAGAGATCAAGCAATTACAAAGAGAAAATGAATCATTAGCAACTAAATTGGGTAATATTGAAGCTGGAAGCTTGATTGACCAAGTGAAAGAAGTGAACGGTGTAAAAGTATTAGCTGCAAAAGTTCAGGCGACAGACATGAACCACTTGCGTAATATGGCAGATGAATTAAAACAAAAGCTTGCTTCAGCAGTGGTTGTACTAGGTAGTGCGAATGAAGGAAAAGTGAATTTAATTGCCGGTGTGACAGATGATTTGATTAAAAGTGGCTATCATGCGGGTAAATTAATTAAGGAAGTGGCTACTCGCTGTGGAGGCGGTGGCGGTGGACGTCCAGATATGGCGCAAGCCGGTGGAAAAGACCCAGCAAAATTAGAGGGAGCGTTACAATTTGTAGAGGAATGGGTAAAATCCGTTTGATTCCCGAATAGTTTAGTGTAAAATGTAGGTAAACAAAAGCGAATCATAAAAAGAAGAGGTTATATAACCTCTTCTTCATGAACTTGGTGTAGCTATCCATCCTTCTCTTTTTGAATAGGTAGCTTAATCGCTTAAGAACAGAATAGTGAGGTGTAGCAATTGAGCTCATTTGACAAAACGATGAGATTTAATTTTCCTGAGGAACCATTTGAACAAGATGTCAATAAAGTTTTGTTCCATGTTCACGATGCCCTGCAGGAAAAAGGGTATAATCCTATTAATCAAATTGTAGGTTACCTGCTTTCTGGAGATCCTGCCTACATACCCCGTCACAAAGATGCAAGGAATGTGATTCGCAAGTTAGAACGGGATGAAATTATTGAAGAACTTGTGAAGTCGTATTTAAAACAGCAACGAGAGGGATAATATGCGTACAATGGGATTAGATGTCGGCTCAAAAACGGTCGGCGTGGCTGTTAGTGATGGTCTTGGTTGGACAGCCCAAGGCATCGAAACAGTGAAAATAAATGAGGAACAGAATCAGTACGGATTTAAACGTATTGGTGAGCTGCTCAAAGAATATGAAGTAACAAAGGTTGTTGTTGGCATTCCTAAGAACATGAATGGTACAATAGGGCCTAGAGGTGAAGCGAGTCAGTTCTATGGTAATGAACTTAACAAACGTTTCGGTGTTGAGGTTATTTATTGGGACGAGCGTCTCACTACAATCGCTGCAGAGAGAGTCCTACTTGATGCAGATGTCAGTCGCAAAAAAAGGAAAAAAGTGATTGATAAAATGGCGGCAGTCATGATTTTACAAGGTTATTTAGATAGCCAGAATTAAGAGGTGAAAGAAATGGATCACGGAGAAAACAATATCACAGTAGTAGATGAGGAAGGTAACGAGCAGCTTTGCGAAGTGCTTTTTACTTTTGACTCTGAAGAATTTGGCAAATCTTATGTTCTTTATTATCCAATTGGTGCAGATGAGGATGAAGAAGAGGTTGAAATTCATGCATCTGCATTCGTTCCAAGTGAAGATAATACTGATGGTGAATTAATGCCAATTGAAACGGACGAAGAATGGGACCTTATCGAAGAGATGTTAAATACATTTTTAGAAAACGAAGAAGAATAAATTTGAAAAGACCCGCGTATTTAGTGGGTCTTTTTTTTATGTTCTATCATTCTTCGCAGGTGAACTTGCGACTAAGGCTAACCCAGAATTAATATCACACAACAAAAAAACATTAAGTAAAAAAAGACTTAGCAAAATATAACCTATCTCAAAAAAACCCTCCACTTTCAGCATTGCCCTCATTTCTATCTCATTCTCTATAAACTTAACTCATTCATTATTAAGGGAGAGGTATTATTGATTAACGCTTTCAGTATAACTGATTCGTTCTATAGTAGAAGAATTTTGTCTAAATATGCTATCCTATGACAGAAAGTATAGTATAATAATCCGAGATGTATGAGAGCTATTTTCCAGCTATTAATACAGTAGCAACATGAGGCGAAAAGGAAGTATGAATAGTAAGGGGAAATAGTTGCAAGGAGGTTTACCATGACAGATGATAAAAAAGGTAAGATGAAAAAACAGTTGATAGAGAGGCAAACAGAGGCGAAAGTTGTGCGTAAAATCGTGTTAATTGCAGCCATAATATTATTTGTAATCATAGGTGTTGGAGGGCTAGGTGGGTTCCTTTATGTGAATTCTGCTTTAAAACCTGTTAATCCAGATAACGACAAAGTCAAAAATGTCGAAATCCCTATAGGCTCATCCGTTTCAGGGATCGGACAAGTATTAGAAGAGAATGGGATAATAAAGGATGCTAGAGTATTCAAATACTATGTGAAGCTAAAGAATGAATCAGGCTTTATGGCAGGAACTTATGAACTGGCACCGGCGATGACTTTAGGTCAAGTCATATCAGAGCTGAAAACTGGAAATGTTGATCAAGAAGTCGTGTTTAAAGTCACACTTCCTGAAGGCAAGCAGTTGGAGCAAATTGCAGCAATTATAGCAGAAAAAGCAGGCATGGACGGAGACGAAGTCTTTGCAGAATTAAATGATAAAGCATTTGTACAGAAAATGCAGGAGAAATTTCCAAGTGTCATTACTGATGATGTTTTTGCGGAGAATATTAAATACCCTTTAGAGGGTTATCTATTCCCTGCCACATATGATTACTACAAAGAAGATGCAACGTTAGAAGAAATTGTAACACCAATGATTAAGAAGACAAGTGAAGTGCTTGCTCAGTACACAGATGCAATGGAGAACAAAGAGATGTCTGTCCATGAATTACTCACAATGGCTTCATTAATCGAAGAAGAGGCCACTGCACAAGTGGACCGCGATAAGATAGCCAGCGTTTTTTATAATCGTATGGATGAAGATATGCCTTTACAAACAGATCCCACCGTTTTATATGCACATGGTGAGCATAAGGAAAGGACATTGTATAAGCATTTAGAAATAGATGACCCATATAACACATATAAATACAATGGCCTAACACCTGGACCGATTGCTAATGCAGGTTCAACTTCTATTGAAGCTGCATTGAATCCTGAAGAAACGGATTATTTGTATTTCCTAGCTACACCAGAAGGAGAAGTTTTATTCTCTAAAACATTGGATGAACATAATGTGAAGAAAAATGAGCACATAACTAGTAATAATTAAAAAATAGAGGAAGCTAAAGAGGTGTGAATGATGTTAGATCATCATTTATGATAAAATCTCATAGCTTTCCTCTTTTTTATGTGGTAAAATAGCACAAGCATTTTATATATTTTTTTATGTGGCGTATCATGCAGATAGCGTAGATGGTCCAAGCTCTTGTTGACAATCTACTAATGTGAGCGCTTTTTTTCTTGCATATGCAAAGGATGGAAGTTAAATTAATAGAGGTGAAAGTAATTGCTAAATGATGAGCTAATTACATATATGCAAAAATTAATACCGGATCGTACAAACCTCTTCATGGAAATGGAAGAATACGCTAGGGAAAATCGTGTGCCAATCATGGAACTAGAAGGTATTGAAGCCATGTTACAGATTGTACGAATTCAACAACCAACAAAAATATTAGAGATTGGAACAGCAATCGGATATTCCGCTTTACGAATGGCTGAAGCTTGTCCATCTGCTCATATTGTTACATTGGAAAGAGATCAGGAGCGTTATGAAAAGGCAGAGAACTACTTTGCAAGAAGCGGCATGGCGAATCAAATCACTTTAATTAAAGGCGATGCATTAGAGCAAGAAGATGAGGTTCGAATATTAGGTGACTATGATATGATATTTATTGATGCAGCAAAAGGACAGTATAAGAAGTTTTTCGAGATGTATAGTCAATATTTAAATGATACAGGTGTAATTATTACCGATAACGTGTTATTTAAAGGCCTTGTTTATGAAAAAGCAGAGATAGAAAAAAAACGCATCCGCAACCTAGTGCAAAAAATTGACCAATTTAATGAATGGCTTATGAAAAATGATCGTTACCATACGGTGATTTTGCCTATTGGTGATGGTGTTGCGATTAGTAGAAAGAAATAAGTTTTGTTGTGATAAAGAATTATTACTAGTATAAGTACCATATGTTTGGCAATCATAGCAAAAAGGTGTATATTGTTAAACAGTAGCAAAAAAGCTACGATGTTAGGGAGATTGATAAAGATGAAGAGAAAACCGATTGTGATCGGTGTAGCTGGTGAATCAGGCTCTGGAAAGACAAGTGTAACGAAGGCGATTTATAATCAATTTCAAGGTCATTCTATTCTTATGTTAGAACAAGACTATTACTATAAAGATCAAGCACATCTACCGTTTGAAGAACGTTTGAAAACCAATTATGATCATCCACTTGCGTTTGACACAGATTTATTAATTGAGCATATCATCTCTTTAACGAATCACGAGGTCATCGAAAAGCCTGTATATGACTATTCTATTCATACGAGGTCAGATGATGTCATCGTTGTTGAACCAAAAGATGTGATTATCTTAGAGGGTATTCTTGTACTTGAAGATGAGCGTTTACGTGATTTAATGGATATGAAGCTGTTTGTCGATACGGATGCAGATCTAAGAATTATTAGAAGGCTTATGCGTGATATTAAGGAGCGAGGGCGTTCCATTGACTCAGTAATTGAGCAATATGTCAGTGTTGTTCGTCCAATGCATAATCAATTTATCGAACCGACTAAGAGATATGCCGATATTATCATTCCTGAAGGTGGACAAAATAAAGTGGCGATTGATTTAATGGTCACAAAAATTCAAACAATTCTTGAAGAAAAGTCTTTTTTATGACACAATAGCATAGAAAAATAATAAGGCTACAAACGTTTGCATAGATAGGCGCGTTCGATAAAGGACGCGCTGTAAATGCATTGTTTATAAAATTTATACATACTTTTGACCAATAATTGGTTATATATGGTAAAGGAGTGGGTGTTTTGAGTACAGAAAAAGTATTTCCAATGACACAAGAAGGTAAAACGAAATTAGAACAAGAACTAGAAAACCTAAAAACCGTTAAACGAAAAGAAGTGGTTGAACGTATAAAAATAGCTCGTAGTTTTGGTGACTTATCTGAGAACTCAGAATATGATTCTGCTAAAGAAGAACAAGCTTTTGTAGAAGGTCGTATTACGACTCTTGAAAACATGATTCGTAATGCTAAAATCATTACTGAGGATGAGATGAAAGGCGACGCAGTTAGCTTAGGCTCAACTGTTACTTTCGTAGAATTACCTGATGGTGAAGAAGAGACTTATTCTATCGTAGGTAGTGCAGAGGCAGATCCTTTTGAGGGCAAAATTTCCAATGATTCTCCGATTGCTAAAAGCCTTATTGGTAAAAAAGTAGGCGAAGAAGTGTCAGTGCAAACACCAGGTGGAGAAATGAGTGTTAAGATAACAAGTATTAACTAATAAAATTATTGTGTTTTAGCGTTTGAAATAGAAACACCTCGTCAACACTTTTGACGAGGTGTTTTTATGCAAAGAAAACGAGTCATTCTGTTTGTTTCTGTTATGATGATTATTTTATCAATACTTATTGTTAGACTGGCTCAAATACAGTTGTTTGAAACAAAGCATTTTACAAATAGAGACATTAACTTGATCAGTCAAAGTGTCGCACAACGCTCTAAGGAAATAGTTATAGATGCCGAGAGAGGGAATTTGCTTGATAGAGATGGCAAACAATTAACTGTAGCCTATAAAACGGTCTTAATCCTTTTTCCGTTCCTAAAAGATATAGAATGGGATGTCTCGAGTGTAGCTGAAATTCTTAAAGTTGATAATAGTCAACTCCGTCAAAAAGTTCAAGCAATAAAGGATCCTATTGTATATGGTGAGCGAGAACCTTTCATTTTGTCTAATGAACAAATGGAGGAGATTAATCAGTTGGAAATACCAGGTGTATTTGCAGCGAGAAAATCATACCCGATTTATGAGAGACCAGCAGAACAATTATTAGGGATTGCCAATAGGGATTTTTTACTAACCAAAAGATATCCTAATAAACACTTATCTAATATAACAAGACTAGGTGCAACTGGGATGGAAAAAAGCTTTGATGAACTTTTGTCTGGAGAAGGTGAAACAAAGCTCATTTATCATGTTGATGGAAAAGGAAGGCCTTTATTTGGCTCGAATGTAAAGTATGTTCACCCTGCGAGCCCTTTTTATCCATTGAATATTAGAACGACGCTTGATTTTGAATGGCAGCAACGAATGGAAATGCTAGTCGATAAAAACGAGGTTACCAAAGGGGGGATGGTGTTAATAGATATTGAGGATAATTCAGTTGTCGCGATGGTTTCTCGTCCGAAAGTGAACCCAGTCAACCCTTTCGCTCATGGCGAAGAAGGTACAAATAATTTTATGGTACAAAATCAAGTACTAGGGTCTATTTTTAAAACTGTTATCGCTGCAGCAGCGATAGATTATGGGCTAGATGCAAAAAGTCGTATGTTTGATTGTAATCGGTCAATCAATGGAGAAATCGATGAAAATTATCAATACGGCATGCTTAATTTTAAAGATAGTTTTGCGAGAAGTTGTAATTATACATTTGCAACGGTCGGCAAAGAGCTGATGTCTATAGAACCATTGGTGGTGGATAGCTATGCTAATAAATTAGGCCTATCGATAAAAGTAGGATGGCAAGGAGATTTCTATCATTTAAAAGGCTTTCAGCAATTGGCAGATGAAGAACAAGGCCAGGTCTTTAGTGATCCGCGAAATAGAAAAGATACAAATCTAATTGCTCTAACATCCATTGGTCAATTAGATGTCCGCAGTACACCGTTAGCTGTGGCGAATATGATGGCAACAATCGCAAGAGGTGGAGAAAAGCAGATGGTACGTGTCGCCTCACAACTAGAATATAAAAATGGGACGAAAGTAAAGAGCTTTCAGTCTAAAAAAATTGTTGGTAAAAATATTAAGCCATATACAGCCATATCATTACAAAAGCTTCTTCTTGAAGTTGTCAATCATGATTTGGGGACAGGTAGGCAACTACAAAATTTACCGTATCAAGTAGCAGGCAAATCTGGAACAGGGGAAACAGGGAAAAAAGTGAATGGGCAGCAACTAGAAAATAAATGGTTTGCTGGCTATTTTCCATATGATAACCCAAGATATGCACTAGTAACCGTCCGGTTAGATGCCAAAAGTACCGACCCATCACCACTTTCTTTATTCGCTGATATTGTGAAAGAAATACATAGATTAGATCATTCCACGTAATGGTTATCCCTTCAAGTTTTTTAAAAGACATGTTAAAATGTTTTCAGCTATGATATTTCTTTTTTAAATTAGGAGGTATTCCTTTGAATAATACTGATAATGGTTCATCCCGTTATGATAAAAGATCGAAAAGGAAAAAAACAAACATAATCTTAAATGGCTTAATTGGCGTCGTTATTCTGCTCATCATCGTTGTTGGTACGATTATTTTCTCCGGTGGAAAAGACGAGGATCAACCAGCGGATTCTGCTGCGAATGAAGAAGTAAATAATGAAGAAACTTCTAAAGAAAATAGCAGTGATGAGAAAGATGATGCAACAAATGAGGGAAGTCAAGAAGGTAACAGTGAGGAAGAAGAAAATAATGATAATGAAGAGAATAAAGATGAAGAAAGTAATGAAGAAGAAAACAATGAAGAAAAAGTAAAAGAGGAAGAGATTGTCACTGAAGGCGGCAGTAGTGCTGATGTAAATAGAACGGTAGAAAATCCGGCTTGGCAACCTGTAGGTACAGTACAAGACGACCATCCGACAGCTGTGTATGATCAGAGTCATGTGGATTGGGATGAAATGCTTCGTGCAATCACTTATGCTACTGGATTAGATCGTTCAGCTATGACTGTTTATTTCCTTGGTAATGACGGTGTAAATCGTTCTGTTGGTACAGTCGCTTCACCTAATAAAGATGAAATGTATCGTGTATATATTGAATGGGTAGACGGAAAAGGATGGAAACCAACGAAGGTAGAAGAATTAAATAGTATATAAGAAAAACTGGTTTTCCTAGCCAGAATGAAACGCGAACATTCATTTGTTCGCGTTTTTTTGCATCGAGAGTCAACATATGGCTGCATATTAGAAAGTGGTGAATTCTAAGTGTCCACTTGCCACAAAGGATCATTTGCTTCGCATGCAATTTTTATTCTACTTTTTCTTCAGTTTAAAATGAACAACAGCTGAATAGAACCTTTTGCCGTTTTCATCTATATGCATTTGGTGAGCGACATGATGAACTTCTAGCATAATGGCTTTATTTGTTTCAATTTGGTCATTTATTTTCTTTTCTAAATCGTCCAGCTTTGTTGCTTCGAAAAATTCTACTTTATCCTCAATAAAATCTAATTGAAAGTTCAAGTTAATCATCCCTTCATACGCTATCACTCCTAATTTTAAGTAAATTTCATTTTCTGTGCAATGAGAAAAGTGGATATTGATTTTTCTTGAAACTTAAGAAGGGGTGTGGTAGATTGGGAACATGTTACAAATTAATTCATAGTATACTCATAGGAATTATTGCTATTGTAATTACGTGCAGGAGGGTGCAAAATGGGGAAAGAGTTTATTGAATTATTCGAAGAGTGGGCTAAAACATATGATGATACAGTAACAGGCCATGATGAAGAATATAAGGATGTTTTCTTATACTATGATCAATTGCTACAAGAGGTGGCAGATAGAGCAACAGGTAATGTATTAGAATTTGGCCCAGGTACAGGCAATTTAACTGCAAAATTATTAAAACGTAATTTAACTGTTATCGGGATTGAACCGTCGAAATCAATGAGAGAGATTGCTATCAACAAGTTACAAGATAAAGCAAAAGTGCTCGATGGTGATTTCTTAAACTTTCAAATAGATGAAAACGTAGATACTATAGTAAGTTCTTATGCCTTTCACCATTTAACAGATGAAGAAAAGTCTTTGGCGATTGAACAGTATGGAAAGATGTTACCTTCAGGTGGTAAAATAGTGTTTGCGGATACAATGTATGAATCTGTAGATGCTTATCAAAAGGCTATTACTGATGCCACTGAAAAGGGTTATCATAATCTAGCTGAAGATTTAAAGCGAGAATACTATACGACAATCCCCGTATTAAGAGAGATTATGCGGGTGAATGGTTTTACAGTTTCATTTAATCGCTGCAATGATTTTGTTTGGATTATGGAAGGTGTCAAAGCTTAGAAAGAGGGAAAGTAATGAAAATAGCTATTATCGGAGCAATGGAAGAAGAAGTAACAATTTTAAGGGACCATATGGATGAGAAGCAACAGCAAGTGATTGCTGGCTGTGAATATACAGAAGGTAAAATGAACGGAGCAGACGTTGTTCTTCTTCGTTCTGGCATTGGTAAAGTGAGCGCAGCAATGTCCACTACCATTCTTTTGGAGAAGTTCAAGCCGGATTATGTTATCAATACAGGGTCTGCTGGAGGATTCAACCCTGAATTAAATGTAGGTGATGTCGTTATTTCATCTGAAGTTAGACATCATGATGTCGACGCAACTGTATTTGGTTATGAATATGGTCAAGTACCACAACAACCTCCTGCCTTTATTGCACATGAGGCGTTATTGGAAATTGCTGAAGAGAGTGGTAAAGAGTTAGAAGGTATAACAGTTATAAGAGGACTGATTGCGACTGGAGATTCATTTATTAGCAACCCAGCGCAAACGGCACTAATACAAGATAAATTCACGGCATTGCAAGCAGTAGAAATGGAAGCAGCAGCGATTGCGCAGGTTGCTCATGCCTTTGATACACCTTTTGTGATTATTCGCTCTTTATCTGATATTGCTGGTAAAGAATCTAATATTTCTTTTGATCAATTCCTAGAGAAAGCAGCACTACACTCTGCAAATCTTGTTATGAAAATAGTAGAAGGAATCAAAAGTAAATAATCAACAAAGGACGGGAAGTTATGAAGGTTTACCGAAGCATTCATGAATTAATTGGACAAACGCCAATGGTAGAAATTTCGCAGTTTGACTTACCAGAAGGTGTGCGTTTATTTGCTAAGTTAGAATACATGAACCCCGGTGGCAGTGTAAAAGACCGCCTAGGACAAGAATTATTAAGAAACGCCTTTGAAAGTGGTAAGTTAAAAAAAGGTGGAACAGTTATTGAGCCTACAGCAGGCAATACAGGTATAGGTCTAGCGCTAGCAGCATTAAAAGAAGATGTGAATGTGATTGTTTGTGTACCTGAGAAGTTTAGTATTGAAAAGCAAGATCTGATGAGAGCTTTAGGAGCTACAGTCGTTCAAACACCTACAGAAGAAGGCATGAAAGGTGCCATTGCCAAAGCAGAAGTGCTTTTAAAGGAAATCCCTAATGCATTTTGTCCACAGCAATTTGCAAACCCGGCTAACCCGGATACTTATTACCGAACTTTAGGCCCTGAAATATGGGATGATCTTGATGGGAATGTTGATATATTTGTAGCCGGTGCAGGTACAGGTGGCACATTTATGGGCACTGCTCGTTATTTGAAAGAAAAAAGAGAACAAATAAAAACCGTCATTGTTGAGCCAGAAGGCTCCATCTTAAATGGTGGCGAATCTGGTCCGCATAAAACAGAGGGAATCGGTATGGAATTTTTACCAGATTATATGGATACCACTTATTTTAATAGCATTCATACAATAAGTGATGAGAACGCTTTTAATAGAGTAAAGCAATTAGCTGAAAAAGAAGGAATGCTTGTCGGTAGTTCATCTGGTTCAGCTTTGCATGCAGCATTATTAGAAGCAGAACAAGCTCCAGCAGGTACGAATATTGTGGTGATTTTTCCAGATGGCAGTGAGCGTTATTTAAGTAAAAAGATTTATGAAGGAGGTATTTGATATGAAAAGAAAAACAAAATTAATTCATGGCGGAATTGCTGGTGATCCAACAACAGGTGCAGTATCTGTACCTATCTATCAAGTAAGTACTTATAAACAAGACGGAGTAGGTAATCATAAAGGCTTTGAGTATTCACGTACAGGTAACCCAACAAGACATGCATTAGAAGAGCTTATTAAAGATTTAGAAGCTGGGCATGCAGGCTTTGCTTTTGGCTCAGGGATGGCAGCAATCACTGCTACTGTGATGCTTTTTGATAGTGGGGATCATATCATCCTCACTGATGATGTATACGGGGGAACTTATCGTGTGATTACGAAAGTGCTTAATCGATTCGGTATTGAAGCGACATTTGTTGATACAAGTAACTTAAACAATATCACAGCTGCCATAAAGCCAAATACAAAGGCTGTATATATTGAAACACCAACAAATCCACTTCTAAAAATCACGGATATTGAAGCAGCAGCAAAATTAGCTAAAGAAAATAATCTCTTAACAATTGTTGATAATACATTTTCAACACCATATTGGCAAACTCCAATTGAGTTAGGTGCAGATATCGTGCTTCACAGCGCGACGAAGTACTTAGGTGGACATAGCGATGTTGTTGCAGGGTTAGTGGTTGTAAATAGTGAGAAGCTCGCAGAAGAACTACACTTTGTTCAAAATTCAACCGGTGGAGTGTTAGGGCCTCAAGATTCATGGTTGCTAATGAGAGGGATTAAAACATTAGGAATCAGAATGGAGGAAACGGAAAGTAACACAAAGGCGATTGTCGAGTTTCTTATACAGCATCCTGCAGTATCAAAAGTGTATTATCCTGGGGTTGAGTCTCATCCAAATCACGACATCGCCAAGAAACAGGCTGATGGTTTTGGAGGAATGGTTTCTTTTGATGTTGGCAGTGAAGAGAATGCTGATAAGCTACTTGAAAATGTGAGATACTTTACTCTTGCAGAAAGCCTCGGTGCTGTTGAAAGCTTAATCTCCGTTCCAGCAAGAATGACTCATGCATCTATACCGAAAGAACGTCGAGATGAACTAGGTATCACAGACGGACTTGTAAGAATTTCTGTTGGTTTAGAGGATGTTGAGGATTTAATTGAAGATTTAAAGTTAGCTTTAGAAAAGTAAAGTTGAGGCTCACCTAAGGGGTGGGCTTTTTTCTGTTCTCAAAGAAAGGTAGGGCGTTCTAGGGAGAAAAATAATTATTTTCGCCCTTTTTAAAATTTTTTGCAAAAAGCCGTTTACAAATGGCTATTTCTTGGATATACTTACCAATGTAAGCGAAAATATTCTAAAGAAAAAGGAGGTCGGAAACAATGAAAAACTTATGCAATTTAACTACAGCAGTAAATGAAACTCAAATACAAATCAATTTCGACCTATTTGGAATGGATCGCTTCATTTAATTTTTTGTCTATCCATGCTGCAGGGAGGAATTGTCATCTCCTGCGGCATTTTTATGTTTATTTCTTAATGCCGTAAGGGGGTGAGTGCCCCTTTGCGGCATTTTTGTGTGCATTTTTTGGATAGATAAAGAGAGGAGGTGCTGCAGGATGACATTAAATCTAATTTTTCTAACGGTGACAATTAAAGCTAGAAAACGCTCGGTTGAAGAACGTATGCATGATGAATATGTAAACCGTCTTCTTGAAGACCATAAAGCACGACAAGAAGAAATCTATCGCAATTTTTACTAAGGATAAAGGAAATAAAGAAAGGTGGAGGAGATCATGATGTTTTTATTACAAGGAAGAAAGGTTTATTTCTGGGTTGAGAAGGACTCAACCTAACGTAGTTTTGTAGGGGGAGAGTATGTGGCGATAAAAATAACTCTATTCACAGTTTATTTTACAAAAAAATATAGAAATCAAAAGTGAAAAATATAAAGACAGAATTGATGGGACCTCTAGCTTTTAGATGTCCCATCATGATTTTATTTATCAGGTCGTTTCCATAAAAACATAATTAAAAATAAACCAATGACAAAAATGACAACTGGTTTCCAAGAAAAGCCTTCAAATATAATTTCAGCAATACTAACCATGGCGATGATAAGAAAAACAATCCCTAATACTAAACGATTCACTCCCAAACTAGCGTTCCCACTTTCTATCCATTTCTTATATCTCCATATTAACTGATTGGCATACACCTCGTCCAATTCCACTAAACAATAAACACTGTAATTGAAAATTAATACGCTAGGACAGACAATAACAGCTTTTCCACTACATAGAAATGGTTAATAGGCGAAAAGTTCAAACTAGCGGGGGTGGCTCTATGTCTGGAATTATGACAGCACTTGGATTTTTAGTTAAAGAAATTGTTTTTCTTGTCTCATATGTGAAGAATAATGCTTTTCCTCAGCCTTTATCTTCAAGTGACGAAAAAAAATACTTAAGGCAAATGGCAGAAGGGGATTCACACGCACGCAATATGCTAATTGAGCATAATCTTCGACTTGTCGCACATATTGTAAAAAAATTCGAGAACACAGGAGAAGATGCTGAGGATCTTATCTCTATCGGTACAATAGGGTTAATTAAAGCGATTGAAAGCTATTCTGAAGGCAAAGGAACAAAGCTTGCTACTTATGCCGCAAGATGTATAGAAAACGAAATTCTCATGCATTTGAGAGCATTAAAGAAGACAAAGAAGGATGTCTCTCTTCATGATCCAATCGGGCAGGATAAAGAAGGCAATGAAATTTCGTTGATTGATGTGCTAAAGTCAGAATCAGAAGATGTGATTAATACGATTCAACTAAATATGGAACTTGAGAAGGTGCGAGAATACATTGATGTATTGGACGAAAGAGAGAAAGAAGTGATTGTGGGACGGTTTGGGTTGGATTTAAAGAAGGAAAAGACGCAAAGAGAGATAGCAAAAGAATTAGGTATTTCACGGAGCTATGTTTCGCGTATTGAAAAACGAGCATTAATGAAAATGTTTCATGAGTTTTATCGAGCGGAAAAAGAGAAGAAGAAGAATTAAGAATACCGTATGTATTTACCACAGTTTCCATGCTGTGGTTTCTTTGTAGTATAGAAAAATGACTGCAATGTAAGGTAAGAGCTATGTAAAAGATAGTATTGAAATGAACGAGCTTTATGAAGAAAAGGGTCGTTTAATCATTGACACAATAAATTTAAACCAAGTACTTTTAATTACTAGTATAATATGAATTTGAGATGTGTGAATATTATCGATTGCCCACATAAAAGCGGATTTCTAATGATTGATTTCCGCATATAACTTGCCTAATGCAAGTGAGTAAAGGAAGTCGAGAGTATCCCAAAATGAAGAAACACTGTAACCTGTGTGATTATCAAGGGAACCCCGCATCGATTGGATTATTTTATGAATGTTCAACTCAACATAAAGCTTTATTTAATGTTGACTGCGCACTTATTTCCGTTTTTTCCTCAGAATGCTGTAAACGGCAATAACGGCGCGTTCAAGACCTCAAATGAGAGCTGCACAGACTGGATTTTCTCAACATGCATAAAACTTTTCCTTATAAAGAGAGAGACAATTTACCAATGAATCAGTATCTTATACCTACAGTGATAAGATTGTAGTGAAATAGATCATATGGTTGACGATGATAATCATTATCGATTAAAATGAAGTTATATCATTAAATATAGAGGTGGATTTAAATATGTTCGTTCAAATGAAAAAATTTACTGTAACTGAAGGTAATGCCCATCACCTTGTGGAAAAATTCAGCCAAAAAGGCATTATTGATGAACAACCAGGGATTATTGACATCACAGTTATGGTAAAAAAAGTACGTAGAGGAAATGAAGAAGTTATATTGCAAATTCGTTGGGAATCGGAACAGGATTGGAAGAACTGGGAGAAAAGCGAAGCACACATTGCTGGACATAAAGCAAGTAGAGGAAAACCAAAGCCTGAATTTATTCTAGAAACTGAAGGCAGTCTATATCATGTTGAAACAATTAAAACACCTGCAATCGAAGCAAAATAACCTTCTACATTTTGCATAGTCAAGTAAAAATAAACGGAAAAACACTAGGATACGCTCCCTTATAGGTAGACAAGTAATAAGCTTGGTACTTATAAGGGAGTATTTTTATGCCATATAAACCGTTCCAAAAAGTATTAATAATCTGAAACCTCTGATAGTATTTAAATATTAGAAGGGAGAGATTAGAATGACTCATACAACTTATACTGAGGTTTGGGATTTAGAAAGCTTTTTTGAAGGAGGTAGTCAATCACAATCGTTTCAAAATTATCTAGAGCAAATAGATATCTTGATGGAAGAATTCGCTTCACTGGCTAACGATATGCAAATAACAGAAAATGAAGAACATACTATAAATAGTATAGGACAAGTTTTAAGGTCATCTGAAGAAGTATTTAAAAAGCTCATGCAGGCAAGCGCCTTCGTCAGTTGTTTAAAAGCTGAGAATACGGTAGATCCTTTGGTTGAACGGTTACAAATGCAAGTCATGCAACAATCATCCACTTTTTCGACAGTGCTATTAACCTTTCAAAATAAATTGGCACTTATAGGTAATGATGAATGGAAGCAATATGTAAGTAGTAAAACTCTTACTCCGGTAGCTTTTGTTTTAGACGAATGGCGACAGATGGCTCAGGAAAAATTATCAATCCAAGAAGAAGATTTAATTCAATCATTAAGTATGGATGGATTTCACAGTTGGGGAGAGTTATATCATACAACTGTTAGTATGATTGCTATTCCATATGAAGATGAGAATGGCCAAACAACATTATCTGTAGGACAAGCGAATAATATAATGGGACAGTCAAATGCAGCATTAAGAGAAAAGGTCTTTAATCAAATGGAACAGGCATGGGAGGAGAAATCTCCTATCTTTGCAAAAGCATTAAATCACATAGCAGGGTATCGATTAATGGCAAATAAGAAAAGAGGTTGGAATAGCCCTTTAAAAGAGCCGCTTCTTAATAACCGAATGAAAGAAGAAACCTTACATAGTATGTGGGCAGCGGTAGAGAAATATAAAGAACCAGTTACGCGTTATTTAGAAAGAAAGGCAAAATTACTTGGGGTAAATAAATTAAGCTGGTTTGATTTAGATGCACCGATCGGTAAAGTAGATACAAAGAAAGATTTCACAGCGGGCGCGAAGTTTATCATTGAACAATTTGGTACATTTAGTCCTTTAATGAAAACATTTGCAGTACAAGCTTTTGAAGGCCGTTGGATTGAGGCTGAGAATCGTCCGAATAAGCGTCCAGGAGGATTTCACACATATTTTGCCGACAGTGGGGAGTCACGGATTTTTATGACATATTCTGGGACACCTAGTAATGTTTCTACACTTGCGCATGAGCTTGGACATGGATTTCACAGTTTTGTAATGAAAGACATCCCTTTCTTTAATCGAAAATATGCCATGAATGTAGCAGAAACAGCATCGACTTTTGCGGAGCTAATTGTCGCTGATGCTTCAGTAAGGCAGGCGGAAACAAAAATGGAAAAAGTGATTCTTCTGGATGATAAAATTAGTCGGACTGTTACGATGTTTATGAATATACATGCACGTTATTTGTTTGAAACCGCTTTTTATGAAGAAAGAAAAAAAGGTACAGTCACACGAGAGCGATTAAATGAATTGATGACAAGTGCGCAAAAACAAGCATATGGTCATTCGTTAGAACATTATCATCCGTATTTTTGGGCTTCCAAATTGCATTTTTATAATACCCATACACCTTTTTATCAATTCCCTTACACATTTGGCTATCTTTTCTCATTGGGTATCTATAAACAAGCACAAGAAGTAGGCCCAAGTTATGAAAAGAAATACGTAAATTTATTAAAAGATACTGGTTCTATGACCGTTGAATCTCTTGCGATGAAGCATCTAAATGAGGATTTAACAAAACCTGACTTTTGGGAAAACGCTGCGAGCCTTTGTATAAAGGATATTGAGGAGTTTATGCAGTTGACTACTTCATTATAAAAGAAAGAATAGAGGCTAGGGATAGTATGACCAATTAATATACGATTTTTGCTTAGCCTCTATCAAAAGATGAATCTTCACTATCTTCGAAAATCTCTAGAATGATGCCTTCTATCTATGTAAATCATCTCAAGTTTACAACATATTCATTCTTTCCTCTTTACAATCATCATTCCTTACGATAATTTTAATAGGCTGGACTGTTAACTAGTGATATAATAGCAGTCGGTGAGGGTGGGTTTATTATATATGAAAGACACCCCTTTCTTTAATGCATAAAGAAAAAACATAAACATAATTGACTTTATTTATGATAAATATTCAGTGACGATAGATGAACTTTAAGAAATGAAGAACGAGTAGTAGAATTAGAGAAATTTAAAATGAAGAGAGACACCTTTACGAAATAGGTGCTTATTCCTTGGAAAAAAAGTATAGAAAGGTGTTAAAGATGAAGCAAGCGATATATCGAACTTTGATTGAATTAACGAATGGTCGAATGACCTCATCGATATTATATAAATTTGCAAGATCTAAAATGAGTAGATTTTTAATTAAACCGTTTTCTAAGACGTATCGTATTAACGAAGATGAAATTAAAGGAGATTTGGATCAATTCCATACATTACATGAATTCTTTATACGTCTATTGAAGGAAGATGCCCGGCCTATTCATCAAGGGGAGGATACAATTGTTAGCCCTGTTGATGCTATGATTGAGGATATAGGTATGGTGGATAGTAAACATGTGATTACTGTGAAGGAGAAAGATTACTCTATTGCAGAAATGCTTGGTGGGGTTGAAGAAGCGGAGAAATATAAAGGTGGGACGTATATGATTTTCTACTTAAGTCCTAGTCATTATCACCGTATTCATAGTCCCGTAGATGGTCAAGTAAAGAGGCAATGGACTTTAGGAAAGAAATCTTACCCAGTGAATAAATGGGGTTTAACTCTTGGTAAAGATACTTTATCTAAAAATTATCGCAAAATATCAGAAATTCAATATGACGGTGGCGAATTAGCAATGGTCAAAGTAGGGGCCATGTTTGTCAATTCAATTGAGCGGACGTATCAAAATGACTCATTGAAAAAAGGTGAAGAGGTTGCTTATTTTTCATTTGGCTCGACAGTGATTTTGTTATTTCAAAAAGATGCCTTTCAATTGGTACCGACAATACAGTTTCCAGCCCCAATAAAAGTTGGAGAAGTAATTGGTCATATTGTGTAGACAAAAAGAATAGCCCTACAATTGTGGAGGGCGATGATTCTGCTAGGAAGAAGCTTTTATTCTATTTGATAAGGATCTTCTGTGAATTTCAGTTTCGATAAGGCGGATGAAATCCAATGATAATTGAAGTTGAATAGCTTTGTGATAAGATTCTATTAATAGCTCATCAGATAACTTTCGCATGTAGGATCACACCTCCATTACGTCTCATTCGTTCTCGTTTATCTAAAGAACAGGGCTATTTTAAAAGAAGTTCTTGTTGTTACTTCTACCATAGCAGAATGAGTAAGATAGAACAATCGTTCGTTTATCCACAGTGGAAAGTGGATAAAGTGTGATTAAACTGTTTATATCTCTGTACGAGTAAATAATCTCACAGTGTATAATGTGTATAAAGTTATCCACAAAAAGGGTAATGTTGGAATTTGTCGAAAAGTTTTAGTTCTATTTATTCGATTATTCATTTTCGAATATAGAATAATGCTAATTGACCATTTGATTGTGATATGTCATATTAGGTCAGAATAAGATGATAGCTTGAAATAATGAAGAATGAGGTGTTTAAACGGTCGTGCTAAAGAATTTTCTACCGGATCAACATGTAAAGAATGTTTTTGAAATTACTCCAGATATCTTGAAAGAACAAGGAATTAAAGGGATTATTACTGATTTAGATAATACGTTAGTTGAATGGGATCGACCTAATGCTACTCCAAAATTAATTAATTGGTTCGAACAAATGCGCTTAAGTGATATTAAAGTAACGATTGTATCTAATAATAATGAGAGCAGAGTGAAAAATTTCTCTGATCCTTTAAAAACACCATTTATTTATCAAGCAAGAAAACCGATGGGAAGAGCTTTTAAACGCGCGTTACTAGAAATGCAACTGGAAAAGCATGAAGTTGTTGTCGTTGGTGATCAGTTATTAACAGATGTATTAGGTGGAAATAGAAGTGGATTTAACACGATTTTAGTAGTACCTGTTGCAAAAACAGATGGGTTTTTTACGAAAATCAATCGTACGATAGAAAGAAGAATACTCAACTGGTTTAAGAAAAAAGGTATGATTAATTGGGAGGATTAACTTTGAAAGAAGAATACGTTTGTATAGGATGCGGTGTGCATATTCAAACTGAGCATCCGAATGAAATAGGTTATGCGCCAAATTCAGCATTAAAAAAAGAAGAAATTATTTGTCAGCGTTGCTTTCGCCTAAAACACTATAACGAAGTACAGGATGTCAGTTTAACAGATGACGACTTTTTGAAAATTCTAAATGGCTTAGGAAATAAAGATGCTTTAATTGTAAAGATTGTTGATATCTTTGATTTCAATGGCAGTTGGTTGCCTGGATTGCACAGGTTTGTAGGTAATAATAAAGTATTATTAGTTGGTAATAAAGTAGATTTACTACCAAAATCAGTGAATCATAATAAATTAATTCACTGGATGAAACAGCAGGCGAAGGAACTTGGTTTGAAACCTGAAGATGTCTTTTTAGTTAGTGCTGCGAAAGGTCAACAAATGAAAGAAATAGCAGCAGAAATTGATCGGTATAGAAGAGGTAAGGACGTATATATTGTCGGTTGCACGAATGTTGGAAAGTCAACGTTTGTTAACAGGATAATAAAAGAGGTAACTGGAGAAGGAGATATCATTACTACTTCTCATTTTCCAGGAACAACATTAGATATGATTGAAATTCCTTTAGAGGATGGAAAAGCCCTCATCGATACACCAGGTATTATTAATCATCACCAAATGGCACATTATATTGACAAACGTGACTTGAAAATCATTACACCGAAAAAAGAAATAAAACCGAAAGTATACCAATTAAATGATGGTCAAACCCTTTATTTTGGTGGATTAAGTCGATTTGATTTTATTCATGGTGACCGGACATCATTTATTTGTCATTTTTCTAATGAAATCCAAATTCATCGGACAAAATTAGAAAAAGCAGATGAATTATACGAAAAGCATGCTGGAGAAATGTTGACACCACCTCGTAAGGATGAATTAGACGAGTTTCCTGAACTCATTCGTCATGAATTTACAATAAAAGAAGATAAGACAGATGTCGTTTATTCAGGGTTAGGTTGGATAACAGTACCTACAGCAGGGTGCAAAATCGCAGCATATGTACCTAAGGGTGTTAATGTTTCACTAAGAAAATCACTGATATAATCCTTATTGTCAAAGGGGAGAAGAAGAGTGGAGAAGTTTTATGCAGTAATTGGGGATCCTATTGCACATTCGATGTCACCTGTGATGCATAATGATTTATTTCAGTACTACGAAATGGATGCGCATTATTTACCGTTGCATATTCAATCGGAAAATCTATCGGATGCCATAAAGGGCTTAAGGGCATGTGGTATTGCAGGATTTAATGTGACTGTGCCACATAAAGAGACTATTATGGCGTATTTAGATGAACTAGATCCTTTAGCAGAAGCAATAGGGGCAGTAAATACTGTCATTCACAGGGATGGAAAGTTAATTGGCTATAATACGGATGGAACGGGTTTCCTCCGGGGGCTGAAAAACCATCAACCACAGTTTAGTGAAAATAAAATATTGGTAGTAGGTGCAGGAGGGGCTGCTAAAGCTATTGTCTATGCTTTAGCACAAGCGAGTGTTTCACATATCACAATTGCCAATCGCACCGTTAATCGTGCAGCGCAATTGATTGCTGATTGTCCGTATGAGGTAGATATGCGAGCATTGACATTGGATGATGCAGCACATAAACTGGACGAATATGATTGTATCATTCAAACGACTTCGATTGGAATGTCACCGAGAATGGATGAAAAACCACTTAATCTTAATCTTATGCGTGAAGACGTTTTTGTTAGCGATATTATATATAATCCATTTGAAACAGCCTTTTTAGCAGAAGCAAAAGCAAAGGGAGCCCGTGTACAAAATGGACTAGAGATGTTTGTTTATCAAGGAGCGTTAGCGTTTGAGTTATGGACTTCTCAAATGCCAGACACGGAACGAATGAGAAGAAATGTGGAGCAACAATTAGGAGGAAATTATGTTAACAGGTAAGCAAAAGAGATATTTAAGATCAGAAGCACATCATTTAAACCCGATTTTCCAAGTGGGAAAAGGCGGCGTAAATGATAATATGGTGAAGCAAATTGCGGAAGCATTAGAAGCAAGAGAACTATTAAAAGTAAGCATCTTACAAAACTGTGATGAAGATAAGGATACTGTAGCCGAATTGTTAGTTAAAGGAACTAAAGCGGAACTTGTACAAGTGATTGGCAATATGATTGTGCTTTATAAACAATCAAAAGAGAATAAACAAATTAAATTACCTTAAACGATCCTGTGGGGGGAAAAGGATGAAAAGAATAGGAATCCTAGGAGGTACATTTGATCCTCCTCACTTAGGTCACTTAATTATCGCTAATGAAGTATTGCATGCAAAAGACTTAGACGAGATTTGGTTTATGCCTAACCAAGAGCCACCTCATAAAAAGAAGAGTTACTTTTTAAGTAATGAAGATAGAGTAGCATTATTAAGAAGAGCGGTTAGTGATCATCCACAATTTCAAATAGAATTAGTAGAATTAGAAAGAAAAGGTCCTTCTTACACTGTTGATACGATCAAGATCTTACATGAAAGAGAGAAAGATACAAAATTTTTCTTTATTATTGGCGCGGACATGGTTGAGTATCTGCATAAATGGCGTGATATAGATTATTTACTTGATCTTGTTACTTTTGTAGGTGTAAAGAGACCAGATTATCAATTAACGACCAAATATCCCGTTGATTATGTTGAGATTCCTGAGATTGGCATTTCATCTACTTTGATTAGAGAACGCATGCAAAATGGAAAGACAATTAAGTATTTAGTGCCAGAAAATGTCCGCACATACATGGAGGAGAATCACCTATATGAACCGTGAACAGGCATTAGAGATTGTCAAAGAACAATTAACAGACCATCGATATCAACATACTATTGGTGTGATGAACAGTGCCATTGAATTGGCAGAAAGATTCGGAGCAGATGTGAAGAAAGCTGAAATGGCCGCCATTTTTCATGATTATGCTAAATTTCATCCTAAGGAAGAAATGAAAGCGTGTATCATAGCAAAAGACATGCCTTCAGACTTACTAGAATATAATAGTGAGTTATGGCATGCACCAGTGGGCGCATATTTAGTCGAAACGAAAGTTGGTATTACTGATCGTGAAATATTAGAGGCAATACGCTATCATACTTCAGGGCGAGCTAATATGTCATTATTAGAGAAAGTTGTGTATTTAGCGGACTATATTGAGCCGGGTAGGCATTTTCCTGGTGTTGAAGAAGTGAGAGAACTTGCACAGCGTGATTTGGATGAAGCATTAATTCAAGCTGTGAAAAACTCTATTCTTTTTCTAATGAAAAAAAATCAATCAGTCTATCCGCTCACATTAACGATGTACAATGATTTAGTGATGAATAGAAAGGGTTGATGATATGTCAGAAAAACAATTACTTACAACAGTTGTTAAAGCAGTAGACAGTAAGAGAGCAGAAGATATTGTGGCACTAAATATGAAAGGAATCTCGTTAATAGCGGATTATTTCGTTATTTGTCACGGGAATTCAGATAAGCAAGTGCAAGCTATTGCTAAAGAGGTAAAAGACAAAGCTGAAGAAAGCGGCTATGAAGTCAAAAGAATGGAAGGGTTTGATGAAGCACGCTGGGTTTTAGTTGACTTAGGGGATATCGTTGCACATGTGTTCCATCGTGATGAAAGAAGTTATTATAACTTAGAACGTCTTTGGGGCGATGCAAAAACGGAAGATATTAAAAGTGAGCTGCAACCGTAATGAGTTATCAGCAATTTGCTTATCTCTATGATGGATTAATGGTAGATGCACCTTATGAAAAGTGGGTATCCATTGTTGCATCACAGTGTAATCTTCATCAATTAAAAGGTAAGCGCCTCCTAGATCTTGCTTGTGGAACAGGTGAGCTGTCTTTGCGATTGGCTAAAAAAGGATATGAAGTGACTGGGGCTGATTTATCAGACAATATGCTTGCGGTTGCACAAAGAAAAGCAGCGAGCGAAGCCCTGTCAATTCAATTTTTAGAGCAGGATATGTCCCAATTAGATGAAATTGGTTGCTATGATATCATTACTATTTTTTGTGATTCATTGAACTATCTCCAATCAGAAGATGAAGTAAAATCTACCTTCTCAGGTGTATATGAACATTTAGCTGATGACGGTTTGTTTATGTTTGACGTGCATACCGTTCATAAAATTGATGATTTGTTTGTTAATCAAACGTTTGCCCTGAATGAAGAAGACGTAAGTTATATTTGGCAAAGTTTTGAAGGGGAATTTCCTCATAGTGTGGAACATGATTTGTCATTCTTCGTCCTTGATGAAAAAATAGGCACATACAAACGATATGATGAATGCCATTTTCAGAGAACGTATGAATTTGACGTATACAGACAGTGGTTGAAAGAGGCAGGTTTTGAAATAACTACTTTTTTCGTTGATTTTAATGAGAAAAATAGAGAAATGAACGATGCTGAAAGATTGTTTTTTATTTGTAAAAAGCTGAAAAACAGAATATAAACAAAGAAAAGTCCCGGAAAAAATTCCGAGACTCTTTTTTTGTTAGAAGGGTTATGGCATTTTTTATAGAACTATTAAATAGTTGTATATTGCGTTTTAACCAGGTTTATATCCTCAGTAAACTTTGAGTGAGTCGCTTGGAACAAGTGTTCAAACATATCTCCTAACTCTTTTTCAAGTATCTTTATGCCTTCGCCAGTAACTCCGCCCTTTACACACACCTTTTCTTGTAAAGTAGGTAATGTATAATGTCCTTGGCGCAACAATTCCCCTAAACCTATCAGCATTTCACTAGCTAATTTTGTGGCTGTATCATTATCTATCTTTGTTTCCTTAACGGCGGCATCGATAAATCGTTGGGTTAAGTAACTAAAAAATGCAGGACCACAGCTAACGATATCTGAAGCCACTCTTGTAATATTCTCCTCAATAATGGTAGGGACAGAAATTTGTTCAAACAGCCATTGAATACTTTCTCGCCATTCTTTTGAGCAATGATCTCCATATGTGACTAGAGAGACACCAGCTAATGCTCGGTTCGTAATACTCGGAATGACTCTTGCACTTGAACAGTACAAGACAGACTCTAATTGATTTACTGCAATAGGACTTGTAATAGAGATGACGCATTTGTCTCTATTTAGACTCGGTTGAATGGTTTGAATGACTTCGTAAACATCATGCGGTTTGACACACACGAAAATAAGCGAAGACATCTTTGCAGTTGTCAGTGCATCTCGTGCCACATTGATATCTGGATATGCTTTTTTTATCTCCAATGATTTTGCAATGGTACGGTTTGTAATGGTAATGGAAGAAGGGGAAACAGCTTTGCTATCAAGCAAGGCTTCTGTCAAAATTCTCCCCATATTGCCTGTGCCAATTATACCGATATTCAAAATACATCCCTCCTTCGCCAACAAAAAATGACTCCTATTAAAAATATGAAGCACCAGTTGAAATTATGTCTATTGAAAGGAATTGATGAAAATGGAATGGGTGAAGCAATACGCCCTGTATATTGTAATAGCCGCTGGATTCATTGTTGGTGCTTTATGTATGTGGTTGCTCTCCCCACTTCTAAATCAAAACAATACGGTTGAAGTGGAAAATGAATGGTTGCTTGATGATAAAGGTTTTGAAGAAGGGGGGGAAATATCTCAAGAAGAAGAAGAGAATTATTCAGATGATGATGTTATGGTTGACATTAAAGGAGAAGTCAAAGACCCTGGCGTCTATGAATTAAAAAGCACCCAGCGTATTGTAGATGCTATTCAAGTTGCAGGAGGGTTTCTAAGTGAAGCGGATCAAAAACAAGTCAATCTTGCTCAGAAACTGACAGACGAAATGGTTATCTATATTCCAAAAGTGGGGGAAGAGGGCGTGTCGTCATTACCGCCGTTAAACGAGGGTAATGATGGGAAAATCAATTTGAATCAAGCAACGATTGAACAGCTTGAAACACTGCCAGGGATTGGCCCTTCAAAAGCAGAAGATATTCTTTCGTATAGAGAGGAAGTCGGCTCTTTTAAAGCTATTGAAGATTTAAAAGAAGTATCAGGAATTGGAGAAAAAACGTTTGAAAAACTAAAAGATCTAATAAGTGTTAATTGATTAGATGAAAATGGATTTGACCATACATGTATGGTGTGATTAAACTAAAATATGAGGATGTTTTTAAAAAAGGGAGAGACGTACAATGGACAGAATTTCTTGGGATCAATATTTTATGGCACAAAGCCATTTACTAGCATTAAGAAGTACATGTACACGATTAACTGTAGGGGCAACAATTGTTCGCGATAAACGAATGATCGCAGGTGGATATAATGGGTCAATCACAGGTGGCGATCATTGTATTGATGAAGGGTGCTACGTCATTGACAATCATTGTGTTAGAACAATACATGCGGAGATGAATGCGATTTTACAGTGCGCGAAATTTGGTGTACCAACAGAGAATGCAGAAATTTATGTAACTCATTTTCCATGCTTACAATGCTGTAAAGCGATTATTCAAGCAGGCATTAAAAAGGTATACTATGCAGAGGACTATAAAAATCATCCATATGGGATCGAGCTATTTCAACAAGCTGGAGTCTCGTTAAAGAAAGTACCTTTCGATCAACAACAGTTAGATGCAAAAGCAACAGAAAAGAACGACTTAATTAAGAAGTTATTGGTTGAAATTAGAGACTTAAAAGGTGAGAACGCTCTAGATGCTCAATTAAAAGAAGAAGTAGAAACAATTTTAAAATAATTGATGGATGAAACGGTTTATTAGGTAGCGAGCCGTTTCATCCTCTTGGTGTACAATACTATTCTAAATGGGTGGTGAGATTTCTTTGCCAGGGAAATGGTTTTTTTGCTCCCTTGTCGCGATTTTTTCACTCTTATCTTCTTTCTCCTCTTATTTTTATTTCATACCCCTTTTCCTATTTTTTCTCTTTAGTATTTTTACAAGGTATCTTTCTCGAAGACTGACATTATTATTTATTTTATGTAGTGTGTTATTTTTCATTAGAGGTTATGTTGCTTCTTATGATAATGGGACTGATATAAGAAGTGAAAGGACTGATTTCACGCTGACCTTTACTCATGGATGGGTCATTGATGGAGATCATCTCTCTGCTCAAGCGATCGATCAACCTTCAAATGAAAAGCTCGTATTTACATACTATATTCCATCTAAGGAAGAGAAAGACTCACTGGAGAAGGTAACGAGTACAGGTCTGATATGTAATGTGATGGGCAAACTAGAAACTCCGCAAAAAGCAACAAATTTTCATAGCTTTGATTACCAACAATATTTAGAGCGCAAAGGTATTCACTGGCAAATTCAAACTGACCAATTTGATTTACGAAGCTGCCAAATGGGCAATACGAATATCGTTACACAAATTTGGCAATTGCGGGAAAAAGGGATCCAATACGTGAGTAAGTATTTTCCAAATGAGACCGCACCACTAGTGAATGCTCTAGTTTATGGAGACCGATCGCAATTAGATGAAACCGTTGAAACAGCTTATCAAAGATTAGGCATTATTCATTTATTAGCTATTTCAGGTATGCATGTAAGTTTATTAGCTGGAATGCTCTTATTTGTGGGCTTAAGGCTAGGTGTGACAAGACAGCATATGTTGATGATTTTAGTGGGTTTGTTACCGATCTATGGCATCCTTGCCGGAGGAACACCTTCAGTGATTCGAGCTGTAGCAATGCTTATGTTCGCAGCGCTTTTTAAGATTTTTTTGTCAGCTATGAGAACGCAAGATGTGTTATGTATTGTATTTGTTTGTTATTTATTAATTAACCCATTTATTCTTTATGACGTTGGTTTTCAGCTTTCTTTCACAGTTACTTATGTTTTACTTTTGTCTTCTTATTCTCTCCTCAAAAGACGTACCTCTCCTATAAGATCTCTTTTTATAATATCCTTTATTTGTCAATTATCAGCAACGCCAATATTACTTTATTCCTTCTATGAAATCTCAATCTTCTCCCTCGTCGCTAATATACTCTTTGTACCCATTTTTTCTTTTGTTATTCTCCCGCTATTTCTGTTCTTATTGGCTTATCATATGATTGTTGGAACTTGGGCTTGGTTTCCGATTCAATGGATAAATACATTACTAGAGCGAATGAATGATTTGAGTTTAACAATAGCGGATTTTCCCCAGGCTGTATTAACATTAGGAAGACCCTCTTTGTGGCTTATTCTGCTCTATTTAATTGCAATCAATCTTTTCTTCTTACAATGGGAGAAAGGGGAGGGGAGAAAGAATTTTCTATTAGCAAGCATTGCACCTTTTTTCGTCTTTTTCATTCACTATCTCACTCCTTATTTTTATTTTACAGGTGAAGTATCCTTTATTGATGTAGGGCAAGGGGACAGTATTTTCATTCGTTTACCTCATAACAGGGGGAATTATTTAATTGATACTGGGGGAGTACTTTCGTTTGATAAAGAGGAATGGCAGGAAAGAACCGGCGCATTTGATCCTGGGGAAGATATCGTTGTGCCTTTTTTGAAAAGTAAAGGCATTAGGAAAATTGATAAACTGATTCTTACACATGGTGATAGTGATCATATGGGTGGTGCACCAGCTGTTTTGTCTATGATTGAAGTAAGTGAGATATTACTCCCGATTACGAAGGAAAGAAGTGCGTTAGAAACAGAGATAATAAAGATAGCTCACACAAAACAGGTTAATGT
Source organism: Cytobacillus sp. FSL M8-0252 (assembly GCF_038007345.1). NCBI lineage: Bacteria > Bacillati > Bacillota > Bacilli > Caryophanales > Bacillaceae > Cytobacillus > Cytobacillus sp. FSL M8-0252. The sequence continues at coordinate 3,288,458 of NZ_JBBOWZ010000001.1, read as the reverse complement.
ACGGCAGGTAAGTGCTGGAGTACGTTGGCGTATGAAGACTGAGGAATTTCAAATTCTTATGCCGTTTGATAAAACAGCAAATAATAAAAATGATGGGTCTATCGTGCTTTATGCTGTCATAGGAGGATTAACATGGTTATTTACTGGTGATTTAGAAGAAGCTGGGGAAGCGAAGCTAGTCAATAAATATGAAAGGTTATCTGTTGATGTATTAAAAGTGGGACATCACGGAAGTAAAACTTCGACGACTGAGAAGTTTCTTGATGGAGTAAAACCTAAACTGGCAGTTATTTCAGTTGGTAGAAACAATCGTTTCGGTCATCCAACAGAGGAAGTGTTGCAGAGGTTAAGAAATCATCAAATTCCAATAGTAAGAACTGATCGTCATGGCGGAATTACTTATGTTTTTTTCAAAGGTAACGGAACCTTTTCAACTGTCCTACCATAGGATATGTTATGCCCAGACAATAGAAAACAACTTAACTTTCTTTTCAAAAAATAAAAAAGACTGCAAGCGTAATGCAGTCTCTTCCGAAAGCTCGATGTCAATGCAAAATTGCAGAAGTATGTATCTGCTAATGAGCCTTCAAGGGTTATGCGCCGATTGCTTTAATTGCGACCGCAATGACAAATAGAATGGTAAAGAATCCGAAAGAAGCAACGAATCCCATTGCGGAGTCACCAATATCGTGACGTTTCGATTGGACATTTTTTTCAAATTCGTTCACAGTCAACCCTCCTATTTCCTTAATTAGTATAAGTGATTTCCATGAAAAAATCTACACTTCTAGAAATGCTTTTCCTTTACTTACATGAGTTGACAGCGATAATTCAGCGACTGTCATGACATATTATAAGTATAAGGGTGCACCGCTTCAGCAAGAGTATCCTAGGCCTCTTGCTTGCAAGCGTTTCTATATAGATTGTTTGAGAAGCGCCTTAAAAAGCGCTTTTCTTTATATTTATTGGTATTATAAGCAGCGTACATTCTTTTCATTCCACTTGTCAAAATCGATTTGCTTCTATAGGATAGATAGTACTTATAAAAAATGATCGGAGCGAGAAAAAGTGGTTTTTGATATATGGAAGCAAATTAAAGCAAAAAGCTTCTCATCTGTATATTTATTATACGGTACCGAGCCTTACCTTATAAATGAAACGAAACAATTATTAATAAATCATGCGTTACTGCCAGAAGAACTTGACTTCAATTTGTCTACCTATGATTTAGAAGAAACGCCTATTGAAGTTGCGCTTGAAGACGCTGAAACGTTTCCTTTTATGGGGGAGCGCCGTCTTATTATTTTACATAATCCCTATTTTCTAACAGCGGATAAAGGGAAAGCGAAGGTAGAGCATCAATTAAATGCACTTGAGAATTATTTGAAAGATCCTGCTCCTTACACGATTCTCGTATTTTCAGGCGCATATGAAAAGCTAGACGAACGTAAAAAGTTAACGAAACAAATCAAAAAAAGCGCTGCAGTGTTAGAAGCGAAACAATTGAATGAGAAAGAGCTACATGTTTGGATGCGTGATCGTGCATCCAAAAATGGCGTACAGATTGATGAAGAAGCAATCAATCTTCTACTTACACTATCAGGTATGAATTTATTTATGTTAACGAGCGAAATGGATAAGCTTGCTTTATATGGAAGTGATGAAAGACGTATTACGGTTGAAATGGTGGATCAATTAGTGTCGCGGTCTTTAGAACAAAATATCTTTACACTTGTAGAAAAAGTCGTCCATAGAGATATAGAAGCAGCATTAAGAATTTTTTATGATTTATTGAAGTTAAATGAGGAACCTATCAAAATTTTGGCAGTCATTACAAATCAGTTTCGTCTCATTTACCAAGTGAAAGAATTGTCTAGAAGAGGTTACGGACAAAATCAGATAGCTGGATATATTAAAACGCACCCTTTTAGAGTGAAACTTGCCGCCGGTCAAGCGAGACTTTTTAGTGAAGAAGAGTTATCGCAAATCATGGATATTCTCGCAGATGCGGATTATCAAATGAAAACCGGAGGAATGAACAAGCAATTATTAATTGAGTTATTCTTATTTAAATTAAATAAACGGGATATGGAAGTTCTATAAATAATCTTTTATATGTAATGAAAAAAAGCTATCCATCATGCGGATAGCTTTTTATGATTTCTACAAATTAAGCATTTGCAGTATTCATTCTTTTCATTAAACGAGATTTCTTACGAGCAGCAGCATTTTTATGGATAAGTCCTTTTGCAGCAGCTTTATCTAGTTTGCTTGCAGCTAGTGCAAAGCTTTCAGCAGCATTTGCATCGTTATTAGCAATCGCAGCTTCAGATTTTTTCACTGCAGAACGCATGTTAGACTTAGCTTGAATGTTACGTGCATAGCGTGCTTCGTTTGTTTTAACACGTTTGATAGCAGATTTAATATTTGGCATTCCATTCACCTCCTACAAAAAAGGCATCGAATTTTTATGAACTCGATATTTGTATTCATCATTAATATAAATTCAGAACAAGTGATATTCTATCAAAACTGAGACAATAAATCAATACAAAACGAGGAAATCCATCTTCTCCTTCACTGTAGAAACATATTGTTCACATATAAAACATGCATGATTTGAACAAGTGGTGGTCATCCTAAAACTACAATAATACGCAAAAAAGGTGGTCGTTTGGCTTTGAATGAGAAGTTGGATCTAAGCAAATATGGGATAAGAACGGACTTAGCAATAGAAGCTCGTGAGGTCGTATTAGAAAACCAAGGAATACAAGGTGAAGATAATCAGTCCCAAATCGAAGGCGTTATTATTAAAGAAAAAGAAAAAGAGGGCATGAAAATCTCTTATGTTGAAGTGACTGAACAAGGAAGTGAAATGCTAGGGAAAAAACCAGGTAAATATTTAACAATAGAGGTACAGGGGATTAGACAACAAGATACGGAAACGCAACTGCAAGTGGAAAAGCTATTTGCTAAAGAGATGGCCTACTTTATTAAAGACCTAGGTATTGGCCCTAATGATTCATGTTTAATTGTTGGTTTAGGGAACTGGAATGTTACCCCAGATGCGATTGGACCCGAAGTATGTGAAAACCTACTAATTACTCGGCACTTATTTGAGTTACAGCCAGAGAGTGTAGAAGATGGCTATCGTCCTGTCAGTGCGCTTTCGCCTGGTGTAATGGGTTTAACGGGTATTGAAACGAGTGACATTTTGTTTGGCATTGTTGAGAAAACGAAGCCGGATTTTGTCATTGCCTTGGACGCTCTAGCAGCAAGGTCAATTGAAAGGGTCAATTCTACTATCCAAATTTCTGATACAGGGATTCATCCCGGTTCAGGTGTAGGCAATAAACGAAAGGAAATTAGTAAAGAAACTTTAGGTGTACCTGTTATTGCAATTGGAGTACCAACTGTTGTTGATGCCGTTTCAATTACAAGTGACACAATTGATTTTATCCTCAAGCATTTCGGAAAGGAACTGAAAGAAGGGGACAAGCCTTCTCGCTCACTAATACCGGCCGGAATGACATTTGGAGAAAAGCGAAAGCTATCTGAAGAAGATTTACCCGAGGAGAAAGAGCGACAAACATTTATGGGTATTGTGGGTACTTTACCTGAGGAAGAAAAACGTAAATTAATCGGAGAAGTATTATCTCCATTGGGACATAACTTGATGGTGACCCCAAAAGAAGTAGATGTGTTTATAGAAGATATGGCTAATTTACTAGCTAATGGATTAAATGCAGCTCTCCATTCTAAAGTAAATCAAGAGAATACAGGCTTTTATACGCGATAAAAAGGTTCTATCTTTTCTATTCTTTTCATACAATCTATTACTAGAATGAGGGAAAGGTGATTCGAATGAAAAGATTCATGGTCGCAACTATATTAATTATATCTCTTATGTTCATTTCTGTTTTGTTTGGTATGAAGCAAGCGAATCATGCAATGGTAGAGATGAGTGCGCTAACAGTCGGGGACGATAGGGGCGCATCCACACACGACTTACAAGGTAAGCAAAAACAATTAGAGGAGATGAAGTCCTTTAATCTCTTTTCATCTATAGGTAAGTCCATATCAGAAGGAACTCAAGCCATTACAAGAACAGGTATTGATATGGTAGTTGATAAGGTACAAGAAAAAGATGAGGAGTAATAGAGCATTCCCTAGGTGGATTCGAGGATCCGCCTAGGCCTAATAAAAAAGTTCAATAATCTCAGATGAAACAATTCCCCAACTAGCTTTTCAATTCTTACACAAGAAATGAAACTCCGATTGAATCTGTACACCCATTCATGAATTTCGTTGAATCTTCCATTTTGTACTGCTATAATCAACAATATGTATGTCTTTTCGATTAGAAAGAGAAGCAAGTAAATAAATGAAGTACATATCATCCACTTTTTAAGTGCTAAGAAACTTGGCTAACAATAATGATTGTAATCGTTGAGAGAAGGATCGTATCGTATAGAGACTTTGTGGAGCCCAGACAATTAGTGTACTTACTAGTGAAAACTGTTGTGAACCATACACATATGTGTGATTTGCGCTTTTATATAGGAGTGAAGAAAGTTACATGAACAGAGAAGAGAGACTGAATAGGCAATCTAGGATCCGTAATTTTTCCATTATTGCTCATATTGACCATGGGAAATCTACGTTGGCTGACCGTATTTTGGAAAAAACAAATGCACTTACTGCGCGGGAAATGAAAGACCAGCTCCTAGATTCTATGGATTTAGAGAGAGAACGTGGCATTACGATTAAATTAAATTCTGTACAACTCAAATATAAAGCTAAGGATGGAGAAATTTATACCTTCCATCTAATTGATACGCCAGGGCACGTCGATTTTACATATGAAGTGTCCAGAAGTTTAGCTGCATGTGAGGGTGCAGTATTAGTCGTTGATGCTGCTCAAGGAATAGAGGCGCAAACGTTAGCTAATGTATACTTGGCATTAGATAATGATTTAGAAATATTACCTGTTATTAATAAAATAGATTTACCTAGTGCCGATCCAGAACGTGTGAGAAATGAAGTGGAAGAAGTCATTGGACTCGATGCTTCTGAAGCTGTTTTAGCATCTGCCAAAGCGGGAATTGGGATTGAAGATATTCTAGAGCAAGTGGTAGAAAAGGTTCCGGCACCTACTGGAGATCCCGATGCACCCCTTAAAGCGTTAATATTCGATTCGTTATATGATGCTTATCGTGGGGTTGTTGCTTATATCCGCGTCGTTGATGGAACGGTTAAAGTAGGCGACAAAGTTAAAATGATGGCTACAGGTAAAGAGTTCGAAGTGACCGAGGTTGGCGTGTTTACACCTAAATCGACACCAATGGATGAGCTTTCCGTTGGAGATGTTGGTTTCTTAACGGCAGCAATTAAAAATGTAGGCGATACACGTGTTGGTGATACGATTACAAGTGCAAAGAATGGTGCAACAGACCCGTTGCCTGGTTATCGTAAACTGAACCCGATGGTCTATTGTGGACTTTATCCGATTGATAGTGCGAAGTTCAATGATTTACGTGAAGCACTTGAAAAACTAGAACTGAATGATTCTGCTCTTCAGTACGAGCCTGAGACTTCCCAGGCACTTGGATTTGGGTTCCGTTGTGGATTTTTAGGTTTATTGCATATGGAGATTATTCAAGAAAGAATTGAGCGCGAATTTAAGATTGATTTGATTACAACTGCACCAAGTGTAATCTATGATGTCATGCTAACAGATGGGACAGAGTTGAAAGTTGATAACCCATCAGATATGCCGGATGCACAAAAAATTGACAGAGTAGAAGAACCTTATGTAAAAGCAACGATGATGGCACCAAATGAATATGTTGGGGCGATTATGGAACTGTGTCAATTAAAACGAGGCAATTTCATTGATATGCAATATATGGATGAATCACGCGTGAATATTGTATATGAAATTCCTTTATCAGAAATTGTTTATGACTTTTTTGATCAATTAAAATCAAATACAAAAGGGTATGCGTCTTTTGATTATGAATTAATCGGTTATCGCCCATCCAAGCTAGTGAAAATGGATATTTTATTAAATGCAGAGAAAGTTGATGCCTTGAGCTTTATTGTTCATAGTGACTTTGCTTACGAACGAGGAAAAGTGATAGTTGAAAAATTAAAAGAACTTATTCCGCGTCAACAGTTTGAAGTCCCTATTCAAGCAGCTGTTGGACAAAAGATAATTGCTCGTTCAACAATAAAAGCGATGCGCAAAAATGTCCTTGCAAAATGTTATGGTGGGGATATTTCCCGTAAAAGAAAATTGCTTGAAAAGCAAAAAGAAGGGAAAAAACGCATGAAACAAGTGGGGTCAGTTGAAGTACCGCAAGAAGCATTTATGGCTGTATTAAAAATGGATGATAATAATACAAAGAAATAAAATAAATTGCTTTATTAGGATAGGTTAGGTATGCTTTCCCATAGGCGTATCCTAGCCTATTTTTTTCCGTTTTAAATTTTAAAATAGAAGCAGAAACAAAGAGACTAAAATTGGAGAGTCTAAAGATTGTTTTTGCTAGACTCATCACTAGATGATGAGAAACCTAAAAAAGTAAGGTTGTGAAAGTAATGATTCAAGCGGCATACCTTCATATACCGTTTTGTGAGCATATCTGTCACTATTGTGATTTTAATAAAGTGTTCTTAAAAGGACAACCAGTAGATGAGTATCTACAATATTTAGATAAAGAAATGGAAATTACGATGAACAGCAGCGACTACGCTCCTTTTAAGACTATATTTGTCGGAGGAGGTACACCGACTGCTTTGAATGAAAAGCAACTTGCAACTTTTCTAGAGTCAATTCGCAAAAGATTACCTCTTGCTGGTGAGTATGAGTTTACGTTTGAAGCTAATCCAGGGGACTTGTCATACGAAAAACTTAAGCTTTTGTATGATTATGGGGTCAATCGATTAAGCTTAGGTGTACAAACATTTAATGATCAATTGTTAGAGAAAATTGGTAGAGTACATCGGGCGAAAGATGTATATCAGTCAGTGGAATCAGCAAAAAAAGCTGGCTTTAAAAATATGAGTATAGACCTTATTTATAGTTTGCCTACTCAAACGATGGCAGACTTCCAAGAAACTTTAACCACTTCCTTTCAATTAGATGTTCAGCATTATTCTGCTTATTCTCTCATCATAGAGCCAAAAACAGTATTTTATAACCTTATGCGTAAAGGTAAACTTCATACCCCTGGGGAGGATGTTGAGGCAGCCATGTATGAGTTATTAATGGAAAAAATGAAAGAGAATGGCTTTGAGCAGTATGAAATTAGTAATTTTTCTAAACCTGGCTTTGAAAGTAAACATAATTTGACCTATTGGAATAATGAAGCTTATTTTGGGTTTGGTGCTGGTGCCCATAGCTATGTGGAAGGTTATCGTCGCTCGAATTACGGTCCTTTAAAAAAATATATGGAACCATTAGATCAAAATGAGTTGCCTATTATGGATAAACATGAAGTAACGAAGAAGGAGAAAATGGAGGAAGAAATGTTTCTTGGACTTCGGAAAACACAAGGTGTTTCTATGAAAGAGTTTAAGGATAAATACGATATAGATATTATGGAGGTATTTCGCGAAGAATTACTAGGACATGAACAGAAGTCTTTACTAGAAATAAAAGGTGATTCTATTCAATTAACAAAGCAAGGCCGACTGCTAGGCAATGAAGTTTTTCAATCATTTATTAAATGATTAGAACGGTAAAAGCTACCGCTCTATTTCGTTGATCAGGTGGTACGTAGAAAGAAGCAAAATATGTTGAAATCATTGTATTCTAAACAATGATCAAACGAGTGGTACATTCAACATTCTTCCTTGAATGATGGTTTGTTGTCTTTCTTTTAATAATTATGATGGAGATAAGGCGCAAATGATTGACACTCGCTCCTAGATTTGATAATTTATTATTAGATTTAGCACTCATTAAATGAGAGTGCTAACAGAGGTGATTACTGTGTTAACAGATCGTCAATTGTTGATATTCCAAGTGATTGTTGATGATTTTATTCAGACGGCACAGCCGGTTGGCTCAAGAACATTATCTAAGAAAGATGAAATTTCTTTTAGCTCGGCGACAATTAGGAATGAAATGGCTGATTTAGAGGAGCTAGGTTTTTTAGAAAAAACACATACCTCATCAGGAAGAATACCTTCTGAGAAGGGGTATAGATACTATGTCGACCATCTTTTATCCCCGCAGCGACTAAATAAACGTGAAGTAGTACAAATGAAAAGTATTTTCAGTGATAAGATGTACGAATTAGAAAAAATTGTACAAAAATCAGCTAAAATCCTTTCAGAAATGACGAATTACACTTCAATCGTTTTAGGTCCGGCAGTGAAGGAGAATAGGTTAAAAAGAATTCAAATCGTTCCATTGAATGATCACACAGCCATTGCAATTATTGTGACAGATACTGGGCATGTGGAAAATAGAATGTTTCATTTTCCTGAATCCATGAACCCAGCAGATATTGAAATGATGGTAAATATTTTAAATGATCGTTTAGTGGGTGTACCAATTGAACATCTAAATCAAACGATTTATAAAGAAGTTGCCATAGTTTTACGCCAGCATATCCAACATTATGACTTTCTTTACCACTCAATTATCGATACGATTCAAATGCCTGCAAATGAGAAATTGTTCTTTGGTGGGAAAACGAATATATTAAGTCAACCCGAGTTTCATGATATAGACAAGGTAAAGGACTTACTTTATATGATTGAGCAGGAAGAAGGAATATATGATTTAATACGTAATCATTCCTCAGGTATTCGAGTGAAAATTGGTACCGAAAATAAAAATTCTGCGATGGATAATTGTAGTTTAATTACCGCAAGCTATTCTATTGGTGCAGAACAATTGGGAACGATTGCTATATTAGGACCAACCAGAATGGAATATTCCAGAGTCATCAGTTTGCTACAATTTTTAAGTAAAGGCTTATCTTATGAGTTGACAAGGCTGTATCAAAACGAATAACCCTGGAAATATTGAATAAGGGTGGAATTCGCTTCCACCCCTTTAACTATGAACCCAATAGCATTTAAGGGAGGTGAAAAAGTTGGCAGAAGAAAAAGAGACTCTACAAGAAGAGGTAAACAAATCCGAGCAAGAAAACATTCAACCAGAAGAAGTTTTTGGTGAAGCTGCTGACACTCAATCTGAAGGTGATTCATCTGAAGTAAATAGTGAGGTTTCTGCGCTGGAAGCTAAGGTGGCAGAGCTTGAGAAAAAGGTGGAAGAGGCCGATAATCGTTATTTAAGATTACAAGCGGATTTTGATAATAGCAGACGTCGTGCGAAGTTAGATCGTGAAGCGTCTGAAAAATATAGAGCGCAAAGCTTAGTATCAGATTTATTACCAGCCCTTGATAACTTTGAAAGAGCACTGCAATCTAATTCAGACGATAGTAGCGTGCAATCATTGCTACAAGGTATGGAAATGGTTTATCGCAGTTTAATCGAGGCGTTGAAAAAAGAAGGCGTTGAACAGATTGAAGCTGTAGGCCAAGTATTTGACCCTCAATTCCATCAAGCTGTTATGCAGGTGGAAGAAGAAGGCTACGATTCTAATGTAGTCGTTGAAGAATTTCAAAAAGGTTATTTACTGAAAGACCGTGTCATTCGACCGGCAATGGTTAAAGTAAATCAATAACTACATATTATGTAATGGAGGTATAGATCATGGGCAAAATTATTGGTATTGACTTAGGAACAACAAATTCATGTGTTGCTGTGCTTGAGGGCGGCGAAGCAAAGGTAGTTCCAAATCCTGAAGGAAATAGAACAACGCCATCAGTTGTTTCTTTCAAAAATGGTGAACGTCAAGTAGGGGAAGTAGCTAAACGACAAGCAATTACGAACCCGAATACAATTATTTCAATTAAACGCCATATGGGAACAGATTATAAAGTAGAAGCAGAAGGTAAAGAGCTTTCTCCACAAGAAGTATCTGCAGCTATCCTTCAATACTTAAAAGGCTATGCTGAAGATTATCTTGGAGAAACAGTTGATAAAGCTGTTATCACTGTTCCTGCTTATTTTAATGATGCTGAGCGTCAAGCGACAAAAGATGCGGGTAAAATTGCGGGGTTAGAAGTTGAACGTATCATTAACGAACCAACTGCTGCCGCACTTGCTTACGGTATGGATAAAACGGACGAAGATCAAACGATTTTAGTATATGACCTTGGTGGTGGTACTTTTGACGTCTCTATCCTTGAATTAGGAGATGGCGTATTTGAAGTAAAAGCAACTGCAGGTGATAATCGACTAGGTGGAGATGACTTTGACCAAGTGATCATTGACTACTTAGTGGAACAATTTAAAAAAGAAAATGGTATTGATTTAGCTAAAGATAAAATGGCTCTTCAACGTTTGAAAGATGCAGCTGAAAAAGCGAAAAAAGATCTTTCAGGTGTTACTTCTACGCAAGTTTCTTTACCATTTATCACAGCAGGTGAAGCTGGACCACTTCACTTAGAAGTTACTTTATCAAGAGCAAAATTTGATGAGCTTTCTGCAGATTTAGTTGAACGCACAATGGGACCAACTCGCCAAGCGTTAAAAGATGCTGACCTTTCTCCATCAGAAATTGATAAAGTCATTCTTGTTGGTGGTTCTACACGTATTCCAGCTGTACAAGAAGCGATTAAAAAAGAAACAGGTAAAGACCCACATAGAGGGGTAAACCCTGATGAAGTCGTAGCGATGGGAGCTGCCATTCAAGGTGGTGTCATCACTGGTGATGTGAAAGACGTTGTTTTACTTGACGTGACTCCACTTTCACTAGGTATTGAAACAATGGGTGCGGTATTCACGAAGCTAATTGAACGTAATACAACAATCCCAACATCTAAATCACAAGTATTCTCTACAGCTGCTGATAACCAATCTGCTGTTGATATCCATGTACTTCAAGGTGAACGTCCAATGGCACAAGATAATAAAACACTAGGTCGTTTCCAATTAGGAGATATTCCACCGGCACCACGTGGTGTACCACAAATTGAAGTATCATTTGATATCGATAAAAACGGTATTGTTAATGTTCGTGCGAAGGATCTTGGCACAAATAAAGAACAAGCTATTACAATCAAATCTTCAACAGGTCTTTCAGATGAAGAAATCGATCGTATGGTGAAAGAAGCTGAAGATAATGCAGAAGCGGATAAACAACGTAAAGAAGAAGTTGAACTTCGCAATGAAGCAGATCAATTAGTTTTCACTACTGAAAAAACATTAAAAGATCTTGAAGGTAAAGTAGAAGAAGCAGAAGTGACAAAAGCAAATGAAGCGAAGGATGAATTGAAAGCTGCCATTGAAAAAGGTGACTTAGAAGACATTCGCACGAAAAAAGATGCACTTCAAGAAATCGTTCAAGCTTTGACTATGAAGTTATATGAAGAAGCACAACAACAAGCACAAGCAGCTCAAGGTGCAGAAGGCGATGCATCTAAAAAAGCAGACGATAATGTGGTAGATGCAGAGTACGAAGAAGTAGAAGACGATAAAAAATAATTTTAAAGTCCTAACAAAAGTCAAAGTCAGGTATTACTTGGCTTTGGCTTTATTTTTGCATTAAAAAGTTCATTATTTAAGTGGCATTTGTTTTAGAAATAAGAAGTAAGGAAGCAATCGTCAGCTTACTTCTTATTTCTAAACTATAAACCACACTTTGTTAATGAAAAGAACATAAAATAGTCATAAAAATCATGTATCCTCACCCGTAGAGGTGAAATAAAGTGGACGAACTGCTTTCGCTTTTTTATGATCTAGCTGCAGGTGCCATCGGCTTGAGGTCATAAGTCAAAGCTGTGTCTATGAGGTAAGAACAACCTCCTAGCCAACCTCGCCTTATGCTTGTCGCTCCAGAGCAAGCCGCTTCCGCTTTTCTTATTGTCTAGCTGCAGCGGCATGGAGCTCGAGGTCATAAGTCAAAGCTGTCTATGAGGTAAGAACAACCTCCTAGCCAACCTCGCCTTATGCTTGTCGCTCCAGAGCAAGCCGCTTCCGCTTTCTTATTGTCTAGCTGCAGCGGCATGGAGCTCGAGGTCATAAGTCAAAGCTGTCTATGAGGTAAGAACAACCTCCTAGCCAACCTCGCCTTATGCTTGTCGCTCCAGAGCAAGCCGCTTCCGCTTTTCTTATTGCCTTTTGGGTTGGTGGGATGATACAATTATTTTTATGTGAAATGGATCGGGGAGTGGTAATCATGGATAAAAGAGATTACTATGAAGTCCTAGGCGTAAGTAAAGGTGCGTCTAAGGATGAAATAAAGAAAGCATACAGAAAATTATCGAAGAAGTATCATCCGGATATTAATAAAGAACCGGGTGCGGATGAAAAGTTTAAAGAAGTGAAAGAAGCTTATGAAGTATTGAGTGATGATCAGAAAAAAGCTCATTACGATCAATTTGGTCATACAGATCCAAACCAAGGTTTTGGTGGTGGAGGTGGCTTCGAAGGCTTTGGTGGCTTTGAAGATATCTTCAGTTCTTTCTTTGGTGGAGGATCAAGAAGAAGAGATCCGAATGCACCGCGCCAAGGTGCTGATTTGCAATATAATATGACGGTATCTTTCGAAGATGCCGCTTTTGGTAAAGATACTGAAATTGAAATTCCACGTGAAGAAACGTGTGAAACATGTAATGGTTCAGGCGCGAAACCTGGGACGAAACCTGAAACGTGTACACATTGTCATGGTTCCGGTCAATTAAATGTAGAGCAAAATACACCGTTTGGTAAGATTGTCAACCGTCGTGTATGTAATTATTGTAACGGTACAGGCAAAGAGATTAAACATAAATGTTCAACATGTGGTGGCGACGGTAAAGTGAAAAAACGTCGCAAAATCAGTGTGAAAATTCCAGCAGGTATTGATGATGGTCAGCAACTTCGTGTATCTTCTCAAGGGGAACCTGGTGTAAACGGTGGACCAGCAGGTGATTTATATGTTGTTTTCCACGTTCGTGCACATGAGTTCTTTGAGAGGGATGGCGACGATATTTATTGTGAAATGCCAGTTACATTTGTGCAGGCTGCACTTGGGGATGAAGTAGAAGTTCCAACACTTCACGGCAAGGTTAAGCTCAAAGTACCAGCAGGAACACAGACAGGTACAAAGTTCCGTCTAAAAGGAAAAGGTGTAGCTAATGTGAGAGGTTATGGTACTGGTGATCAACATATTATTGTTAGAGTGGTAACACCGACGAAGTTATCAGATAAACAAAGACAGCTATTAAATGAATTTGCAGAAGTGAGTGGCAAAGTACCTCAAGGTGAACAAGAAGATGGGTTTTTCTCAAAAGTAAAGCGTGCCTTTAAGGGTGAATAAGTGAAATGGAGTTGGTAGTAAGATGAAATGGTCAGAGATTAGTGTTCACACGGCGAACGAAGCAGTTGAGCCGATTTCAAATATTCTTCATGAAGCAGGTGCAAGTGGTGTAGTGATTGAAGATCCATTTGAATTGACGAAAGAACGAAGAGATCAATACGGCGAAATCTACCAGCTCGATCCACATGATTATCCAGAGGAAGGCGTAATCGTTAAAGCATATTTACCGATTAATAGCTTTTTAGGCGAAACAGTAGAAGAAATAAAGAATGCCATTAGTAACCTTTTATCGTTTAATATTGATATTGGTAAAAATGAGGTCAGTATTAGTGAAGTGAACGAAGAAGAGTGGGCGACTGCTTGGAAGAAGTACTATCACCCTGTGAAAATCTCTAAACGATTCACGATTGTTCCAACTTGGGAAGAATATACACCAGTAAGTAGTGATGAACTCATTATTGAATTGGATCCAGGAATGGCATTTGGAACAGGAACTCATCCAACAACAGTGATGTGTATTCAAGCACTAGAGCATATTGTTACATCTGGTGATCATATTATCGATGTGGGAACGGGGTCAGGAGTACTCAGTATTGCTGGAGCGATGCTCGGTGCAGAGAATATTACTGCACTCGATTTGGACGAAGTAGCTGTACGTTCAGCGAAAATCAATATCAAGTTAAATAAAGTGCAGGATATTGTTGAAGTCTCTCAAGGTAATCTGTTAGATAATATTACTGTACAAGCTGAAGTAGTAGTCGCCAATATTTTAGCAGAAGTAATTGTAAGTTTTACAGATGATGTCGCGCAAGTGGTGAAACCAGGAGGTCATTTTATTGCTTCTGGCATTATTCAGCAGAAAAAACAGGCTGTCAAAGAGGCGATGATTTCAAGTGGTTTTGACATTGTTGAGACAATTCAAATGGAAGATTGGGTTGCCATTATAGGTAAAAAGCAGTAATGTACTAGGGGGAGTCATGAATTCCCCCTATTTATTCGTTTAGTAAGGGGTTATATATATGCAACGATATTTTGTGAATCATAGAGAAAATGATCATTTTTTTATTACAGGTGATGATTATCACCACATTACCCGTGTAATGAGGATGAATGTAGGTGACGAAATTATTTGTGTAGACCCTGACGGAAAAGCAGCTCAATGTAAACTGGTTAACATTACCTCTGAAGTGGTAGAGTTAGAAGTTGTACAATGGATAGAGAAAAATGTCGAATTACCTGTTGATGTTACCATTGTGAGCGGATTGCCTAAAGGGGATAAGCTCGAATGGATAATACAAAAAGGCACCGAACTTGGCGCCCATCGGTTTATCCCTTTTATGTCAGCTCGTTCCATTGTAAAGTTAGACGAAAAAAAGGCGAATAAAAAGAAAGATCGTTGGCAAAAGATCGCTAAAGAAGCAGCCGAGCAGTCTCATCGCATCATAGTACCACATGTGTATGGACCACAGTCCTTACAGCAGTTACTAGAAATAAGTAAAAATTATGATTATAAATGTGTCGCTTATGAAGAAAGTAGTAAACAAGGTGAATCATCGGCTTTTCACCAAGTACTCAAGGGTATGTCCCGGGGAGACTCTTTATTATTTATTTTTGGGCCAGAAGGTGGCCTGACAGAAAAAGAAATAACGCTTTTAGAGGATGAAGGGTTTATTTCTTGTGGATTAGGACCAAGAATATTAAGAACTGAAACAGCACCTTCCTATGTACTTTCAGCTGTTTCTTATCATTTTGAATTAATGGAGTGAAGATATATGCCATCAGTAGCTTTTCATACACTTGGTTGTAAAGTAAACCATTATGAAACAGAAGCCATCTGGCAATTGTTTAAAGAAGAAGGATACGATCGTGTCGGTTTTGAATCTACCTCTGATGTGTATGTGATTAACACATGTACGGTTACGAATACTGGTGATAAAAAAAGCAGACAAGTCATTCGTAGAGCCATTCGGAAAAATCCGGACGCTGTCATTTGTGTAACAGGATGCTATGCCCAAACATCTCCGGCAGAAATCATGGCCATCCCAGGTGTGGATGTTGTCGTTGGAACACAAGACAGGAAGAAAATGTTAGGGTATATTGAGCAATATAAAAGTGAACGTCAACCGATTAATGGTGTCGGAAATATTATGAAAAATCGGGTTTACGAGGAACTAGATGTTCCGGCCTTTACAGATAGGACGCGTGCTTCATTAAAAATACAAGAAGGTTGTAATAACTTCTGCACTTTTTGTATCATTCCTTGGGCTCGTGGCTTAATGAGATCTAGAGACCCCAAAGAAGTGATTCATCAAGCGCAACAATTAGTGGAGGCTGGTTACAAAGAAATTGTCTTAACCGGGATACATACTGGCGGTTATGGCGAGGATCTTAAGGATTATAATCTAGCTATGCTACTAAAGGATTTAGAAGAACAGGTTAAAGGCATTAAACGGATTCGTATATCCTCTATTGAGGCGAGTCAAATTACGGATGAAGTGATTGAAGTAATTAGAAACTCTAAGGTTGTTGTCCGTCATCTGCATATTCCGATTCAATCAGGATCGGACACAGTATTAAAAAGAATGCGTCGAAAGTATACGATGGCGTTTTTCGCTGAACGTATTGAGCGTTTAAAAGAAGCCTTACCTGGTTTAGCAGTTACTTCAGATGTCATTGTCGGTTTTCCTGGTGAAACAGAAGAAGAATTTATGGAGACGTATGATTTTATTAAAAAACATAAATTCTCAGAGCTTCATGTTTTTCCTTATTCAAGTAGAACAGGCACACCAGCAGCACGAATGACTGATCAAATTGATGAAGAAGTTAAGAATGAAAGAGTTCATCGCTTAATTCATTTATCTGATCAACTAGCGAAAGAGTACGCAAGTCGCTTTGAAGATGAAGTACTCGAGATCATCCCTGAAGAAAAATACAAAGATGCGCCAGACGGGAATTTGTATGTAGGCTATACGGATAATTACTTAAAAGTGATTGTGCCTGCAACAGAAGAGATGGTAGGTAAATTAGTCAAAGTGAAGATAACAAAAGCAGGTTATCCATATAACGAAGGGCAATTTATTCGTGTCATGGATGAGATGAAAGAAAAAGCAGTATAAACGATTAGAGCTGACCGTTCATTGACCGGTCAGCTTTTTTTACTGCATTTTTATTCCGTAAGAAAAATAGCCGGAGTAAGGTAAATGGTGAATCTAGGAAAACGAATGAAACCCTAAGTAATTCTTTATTTTAGGTGATCCCTTAATAGGTTATTTTTCAATTTTATTCGGATTCTTTATCTTGTCGATTTTTTCTTAAGTAATAGATATAAATGATTGGAATTAGGCCACAAATAAATAGAATAGCACCCACAATTACTCCATTCATGATAGAAAATCCTTGTGTGAGAGATACAAAAAAACCAACAACTGTTGTAATCAAAATAAGAATTACTAATGAAATAATTAGACTTTTCCGGGGGTTTATCTTATTATCTTCATGGTCTGCACTAATACTCATTGATAAATAGGCTGAAACAACTGCGGTTATTATAAATACTGTCCATAGTGGGTTTTTTCTCATTTCATCTAACCCACCTGTAACTAAGTCATAACCTAAAATTCCAAGAATTCCAATGGTCTGGATGATAAATGCAATACGTATATTTTTTAAATTTTGTAGAACTAAACGTTCATCTGTGATTTTTTTCATATATTATCAGCCTCCTTTTTCTATCCAAAATACTTCATCTAAAGTTTTATTAACTGCGTAACATATATCCAAACATAACTTGAGAGAAGGGTTATACTTACCCTTCTCAATTAAACTGATGGTTTGGCGAGTAACACCTATCTTTTCTGCAAGTTGTTGTTGTGTTAAATCTACTTGTATACGAGAAATCTTAACCTTATTATCCAAATATTGTATCACTCCTTTTATAAATCGTAACATATATTTTACATTTTTCAATATATATATTACATGAATAATAGCTTTTCAATATAAGGATAATAAAAGTCCTGGGAATAAATAATGTCCTTAACATCTTGTAAAACAGTCTTATTATCTTTTGGAACCTAAATTAAAACAGTTTTTCTCATTTTACTAAAGAGAATCTCGATATTTCATTCATAAAATGATATGATAACAGAGGTACGGACAACTAGCAGAAGAAATTAAGTATAAAAGCATTTTATAAAAAAAGGAGAGTTCATTGATGACAAATAATATAGCAAAAATGATTGATCATACATTATTGAAGGCTGATGCAACGGTTGAGCAAATTAATACTTTATGTAACGAGGCAAAAGAGAACGGTTTTGCTTCTGTATGTGTAAATCCAACATGGGTTTCACAAGCGGCTAAACTTTTACAGGGATCAGATGTGGCTGTTTGTACAGTCATTGGCTTCCCTTTAGGTGCATCGGATAAAGAAGTTAAATCTTTTGAAACAACACAAGCCATCAAACAAGGGGCCACAGAAGTTGATATGGTTATTAATATTGGCGCACTTAAAAGTGGGAAATTAGAAGTTGTGGAGGAGGATATCCGTGCAGTTGTGGAAGCGGCAGATGGTAAGGCTTTAACAAAAGTGATTATCGAAACTAGTTTGTTAACAGATGCTGAAAAAGTAATTGCATGTCAATTGGCTGTTAAAGCAGGAGCGGATTACGTTAAAACATCAACTGGTTTCTCAACGGGTGGCGCGACTGTTGCTGACGTGAAATTAATGAGAGAAACGGTAGGTCCCGATATTGGCGTCAAAGCTTCTGGTGGAGTGAGAAGTGCAGAAGATGCACAAGCAGTTATTGATGCTGGTGCGACTAGAATCGGTGCAAGCTCAGGCATTGCTATCGTAAATGGATTAACAAGTACAACAGATTATTAATCTAGTTGTTGAAAGAGAGGCGGACATTCTGAATGTTCGTCTCTCTTTTTAACTGTGGTGTATATTAGCACAACGATATTCACTACTTTTTACGGTCATGTAGGCGAATAATCAAGTCACTAAAAGGTTTGGCAAAAGGTAGAACGAGAAGTGAAGTAATGACATTAAAAAGGACACCAACATGAGCAAGTTGCCTATCAATTTGGTCTGCTGAACCAATACCGAAATTTGTTAGCAGCTCAATAAAAGGATAGAAGAGAAGAACACCTATAATATTCAACCAAATGTGAGCATAGGCAGTTAACTTTGCTTCTCTACGTCCACCGATACTAGCGAGATATGCGTCAGCGCATGTGCCGATGTTGGAACCAAGCATAATAGCAATCGCTGTACTAAGGTCCATCCCACCTGCTGTTAAAAATCCCATTAGAATACCTGTAGTGGCAGTGCTTGACTGGATAATCGCAGTAAGAACAATACCGGTTATTACGGCTAATAATAGACTTTGATCTAATGTAATAAGAAAATCTTTTACCCATGGGGTTTCTTTAATGGTAAAAGCTAAATGTTCAAACCCCCTCATAGCAGCAAATACGCAAGCAATACCCATTAATCCAATGCCGATACTCTGAAAGGATCGCCTCCTGATGAATGCACATAACATGCCGATTATAGCAATCGGTAAAATAAAAGATTCTATATCGAAAGTAATTAACTCCGTTGTGATAGTGGTGCCAATGTTTGTCCCTAAAATAATACCAATCGTTTGGCGGAAAGTAAGTAAGTGTACGGCAACTAAACCAATGGTAATAATCATAACTGCGGAGCTACTCTGCATAATAGCAGTTAAGATAATGCCAACCATCATCCCTTTAAGAGGTGTATTTGTAAACTTAGTTAACCAGCGTTTAGTTGAATCTGCTGATAAATAGAATAGCCCTTTCCGCAATAAAGTCATGCCAAAAATAAAAACAGCAATCATTATTATAAAAATGAGTAATGAAGTCATGCTTTGTCCCTCCTAGGAAAGCATATGGTGAAAAATTGAGGGACATGCATAGGAAGAATCAAAAAATTAAATAATAAAAATAAATAAGACAAACGTACATTTATCTTTAAACAGCGAAAGACTAGGTGAAATACAGTTGACCTCACACCGCTGTTATATTATAATTGCAAAGTACATGGTATTCCATGTTGACATGTAAGTGTGTTGTGCTCGGAGGGAGGGAAAGAGAATGTCTAAAACCGTCGTTCGTAAAAACGAATCGCTTGAAGATGCTCTTCGTCGCTTCAAACGTTCAGTATCAAAAACTGGTACTTTGCAAGAAGCAAGAAAGCGCGAATTCTACGAAAAACCAAGTATCAAACGTAAGAAAAAGTCTGAAGCTGCAAGAAAGCGCAAGTTTTAAGAGAGGGTGTATGTAAGTGAGTCTTCTCGAGCGTTTAAATGAAGATATGAAACAAGCGATGAGGAACAAAGAAAAAGATAAGTTAACTGTGATTCGGATGATCAAAGCTTCATTGCAAAATGAGGCGATCAAGGAAGGAAAAGATCTTACCGAGGATCAGGAACTTACTGTCCTTTCTCGCGAAGTAAAGCAACGCAAGGATTCCCTCCATGAATTTGACAAGGCAGGTCGTGAAGATCTAGTTGAAAAAATTCGTACTGAATTACAGTACGTAGAGTTATATATGCCTGAGCAGCTCTCTGATGAAGAGGTATCTGCTATCGTCAAACAAACCATTGCCGATACAGGCGCTACATCGAAAGCTGAAATGGGTAAAGTGATGTCAGCCATTATGCCAAAGCTAAAAGGTAAGGCAGACGGTGCACTTATTAATAAACTTGTACAACAACACCTTTCATAAAAAGATGTACGGAAAGACCGGAGCTTTCGAGCTTACGGTCTTTTTATTTTGTCTAAAAGATGCCATACTAGTAGTAAGGTTTCTTTTATATATATTACATAGTCACACTTTTTTACTTTATGTAATTATAAATAATCAAAATAAGAAAAGAAAAATGAAACCTTTTCACGCGTCAGCCGTATAACTATCATAGGTATTTCTGTAAAAGGGGGGAGGGGAGAAGAGAATGAGAAAAGCGACAATCATCCTTTCATTTTTATGGGCATTTTTCGTAATGATGACACCGATCAGCAAGGCTGATAACGAGGTTGTGTATGTCGTACCAATAGAAGATACTGTTGAAAAAGGATTGCATGCTTTTATCAATAGAGCGGTGACTACAGCTGAAGAAAATCAAGCAAGTGCGATTATTTTCGAAGTAAACACGCCTGGCGGTGAAGTAGAAGCAGCTAAGGAAATTGGCAGAGTATTAACATCTACAAATATTAAAACGATTTCATTTGTAAATAAACAAGCATTGTCAGCTGGTGCGTATATTTCATTAAACATGGATGAGATTTATATGACGCCCGGGGCTACAATGGGATCGGCGGCGATTATCGACCAAGAAGGCAACACAGCTGACAAAAAAGCAGTTTCAGCATGGTTATCTGCTATGACTGCAGCTGCTGAACAAAGTGGGAGAGATCCAGAGATTGCTCAAGCAATGGCAGATGATTCAATCGATCTACCTGAATTAGGTGCACCAAAAGGAAAGCTATTGACATTAACTGCTAGTCAAGCAGACGAGGTAGAATATTCAGAAGGAACATTTGCTACGCAAGCAGAGCTTTTAGAACATTTAGGTTATGAAGATGCAGAAGTAAGGTCTATCGAGGAAAGTTTTTCTGAGAAATTGGCTAGATTCATTACACATCCAATCATCGTGCCTATTCTTCTTTCTATAGGAAGCATTGGATTATTGCTAGAGCTCTATTCTCCTGGTTTTGGTATTCCAGGTATAATGGGACTCACAGCTCTTGGTTTATTTTTCTATGGTCATATGGTTGCTGGATTTGCCGGGTATGAATCACTCATTGTATTTATTATTGGAATTGGGTTAATTATCGCAGAGTTTTTCCTCCCAGGTGGTATCGCCGGTGTGTTGGGGATTGCTGCAGTAATTGGGAGTTTATTCATGGCTGGGGCTGATGTGCAACAAATGGCAACCTCCATTATGATTGCGGCTATATTATCTATTGCGGTTTCTATTCTAATGGTAAAGGTGTTTGGTAAAAAAATGAAATTTTTCAAAAAACTAATTTTAAGCGATTCTACAAATACTGAAAGAGGATACATCTCAAATAAATCCCGTTCAGAGCTAATTGGAAAACAAGGTTATGCTTTAACAGGGTTACGTCCATCAGGAACGATTGTCATTGAAAATGAAAGAATTGATGTCGTTAGTGAAGGTGGATTTATTAAAAAAGATGCAAAAGTGGAAGTCATAAAAGCAGAGGGCTCGAGAGTAGTCGTCCGTGAATTAACAAATTTAGATAAATAACCAAGTATTTTAGGAGGTAATTGAATGGAACCTATTTCTATTATGACGATCGTAATTGTGGTATTAGCAATTATTGCTCTTGCCATACTCTTCACATTCGTACCAGTTATGCTGTGGATCTCAGCATTAGCAGCAGGTGTTAAGGTAAGTATTTTCACCCTTATTGGAATGAGATTAAGACGAGTAATTCCAAGCCGCGTAATTAATCCATTAATTAAAGCACATAAAGCAGGATTAGAAGTTCATACCAATCAACTTGAAAGTCATTATTTGGCAGGTGGTAATGTAGATAGAGTAGTGAATGCTTTAATTGCAGCGCATCGTGCCAATATGGAATTAAGTTTTGAAAGAAGTGCGGCGATTGACCTAGCTGGTCGTGATGTACTTGAAGCAGTTCAAATGAGTGTTAATCCAAAAGTAATTGAAACACCATTTATTTCTGGTGTAGCGATTAATGGTATCGAAGTGAAAGCAAAAGCAAAAATTACTGTAAGAGCCAATATTGACCGACTAGTCGGGGGTGCTGGAGAAGAAACAATCATTGCCCGTGTTGGTGAGGGGATTGTCTCTACAATTGGTTCATCTACAAGACATACAGAAGTATTGGAAAACCCAGACATGATCTCTCAAACTGTCCTTGCTAAAGGGTTAGATGCTGGTACAGCATTTGAAATTCTATCCATTGATATAGCTGATGTGGACATCGGTAAAAACATTGGTGCAGAATTGCAAACAGAGCAAGCGGAAGCTGATAAAAATATTGCCCAAGCCAAAGCGGAAGAACGTCGTGCAATGGCTGTTGCCAAAGAGCAAGAGATGAAAGCGAAAGTTGAAGAGATGAGAGCGAAAGTTGTGGAAGCAGAATCTCAAGTTCCTTTAGCGATGGCAGATGCATTAAAAAGTGGCAATATTGGCGTGATGGATTATATGAATATCCAAAATATTGAAGCTGATACAGAAATGAGAGACTCGATTAGTAAAGTATCAGATGACTCAAAACAAGGGCCGAAGAAAGATTGAATGTCCTAATCGGACTCACCTCTAGAGGGGAGTGTTGTATCTCATGATTGATTTTTTGTTGGAAAATCCTTTATTATTGGTTTTTCTTATCGGGATCATTACTTCCTTATTTGGTAAGAAAGTAAATGACCAGCAGTCAGACAAACAGAAGCAGCCACGTGGAAAGTCTGTCGAAGAGCAAGAAGAAGCTAGGCGTCAGATGATGGATGCAGAGAAACAAGAAGAAGGGCCACCTGTTTATGATCGCAACGAAGAGAAGTTAAAACGCTACGCGAAGGCTACTATGCAAGAAGCTGGTGTAGAAGTCTCGGATCGTAAAAAAGAAGCAGAAGAGCGACTGGCTGATTTAAGAAAACAAAAAGAAGAAGCGCAAAAACGAGCAAGTGCCTTCCTTTCAGCAACAAAAAATAAAAATGTGGCCAATAACAATGTAGATCAACCTAGTATGAGAGTCTCTAATAAACAATTAGTTGACGCGGTTGTTTGGTCAGAAATTCTCGGACAACCGAGATCAAGGAACCCACATCGAACGATGAAAAGAAAATAAAATTTGCTGTTGAATTCAGTGCTAGAACCATCCTTTCTCTCATACATATGAGATGAAAGGGGGTTCTTTTTTTATGGCAAAAAAATGGGGAGAACGACTAAGAAGCTGGATGACAAAAAATATGGAACTTCCTCAAGATGTCATGATGGATTTGCCCCGCATTACTATGATTGGACAAATTCATATTTATATTGAGAACCACCGCGGTTTACTTGGTTTTTCAGATAAAGAAGTAAGGTTGTTACTAGAGCATGGTCAACTGCTCATTAAAGGGAATAACTTTGTTATTAAAACAATTATGCCTGAAGAAATCTTATTGCAAGGAACAATTGATCAAGTTCTTTTTGTAGCTGAGTAAATTTGATGTGGGAAGGGTCGCTATTCTATTACAAGGTTAGCGATTTCCACCTGCTCAAATATGAGGAGGATAAGATGAAAAATCAATGGCTCTTTTTTTTAAAAGGAATCGTCACAGTTAGGACAAGCGGTAGAGGAAGTGAAAGATTTTTAAATACTTTAACGAGAGCTGGTGTATCCATTTGGAATGTTAAAGCCCATGGAAGCCAAGTGCTTACATTTCAAATGAAATTAGATGATTTACCGACTTTAAGACAATATGCAAGAAGTGCCGACTGCAAATTTGAGTTTGTCGGCCGCAAAGGATTGCCCTTCATGAAAAAGCGTATGCTAAGGAATAGTGGATTCTTATTAGGGGCAATAGCTTTCTTAGTTGTAGTTATTTTGTTGTCAAACATGGTATGGGGGATCGAAATTAAAGGAGCAAATCCAGCAACAGAATATAAGATGGAAAAAGAGTTAGAGAAAATTGGTGTAAAAAAAGGGAAGCTACAATTCTTTATAGATACACCTGAAGGTATACAACGGTATTTAACAGAAAATGTGAATGAAATTACTTGGGTCGGTGTGGAGTTGAAAGGGACAACCTATCATCTTCAAGTGGTAGAAAAAAATGAACCAAAGAAAACAGAGTTATTAAGTCCGCAGCATTTAGTGGCAAAGAAAAAAGGAACCATTATCGGTATGTTTATTGAAGAGGGAGAAGCAAAGGCGAAAATTAATGACTTTGTAAAACCAGGTCAATTATTAGTTTCAGGCCTAATTGGAAATGATGAAAGAAAGAAGATAGTGCCTGCCAAAGGGGAAGTATTAGCGGAAACGTGGTATAAAGCGAATGTAGCTTATCCATTAGAGAAAAAGTCCAAAGTATACACTGGTGATCAAAAAGTGAAAAATATATTGGAGCTTGGATCATTAAAGATTCCTTTTTGGGGCTTTGGAAATATAGGTTTTGACCACTATGTAAAGGAAGAGGACAAGCGGCAAGTTAAATTTCTAAAATGGGAGTTACCGATTGCAGTTACAAAAAACATCTACAGAGAAGCAGAAGAGATGACACAAGTTTATACAGAAAAAGAGGCGATTGTAGAAGCGAAGAAATTAGCTAGAAGTAAAATTAAAAAGCAGCTAGATGAAGATGCTACCATTAAAGGGGAAAATGTTTTGCACCAAACGATAGAGAATGGTAAAGTTAAATTATCAATACATTTCCAAATTATTGAGAATATTGCTGAGGAACAACCAATAATCCAAGGAGATAAAGAATGACAGAAGATTTAAAGACATTAAATGTACAATTTGAAAACCCAAATGAAGCCATTGCCCTCTTAGGTAATGGTGACACAAATATTAAACTAATTGAACAACAGTTATCGGTATCAATTGTAACAAGAGGCGAATCTGTTTATGTATCAGGTGAGAAAGAAACTGTGGCCATTGCAGGTGACGTAATTGAGCAACTTCTTTACGTTATTAGAAAAGGTATTCAAATTAGTGGTAGGGATATTATTTACGCATTAGAGATGGCAAGGAAGGGTACACTAGAATATTTCAAAGAACTTTATGAAGAAGAAATAATGAAAAATGCAAAAGGTAAATCGATTCGAGTTAAAACCTTAGGTCAGCGCCAATATATTATGGCTATGAGACAGAAAGATTTAGTTTTTGGTATTGGTCCTGCAGGAACGGGAAAAACCTACTTAGCTGTTGTAATGGCAGTGAATGCCCTTAAGAATGGACAAGTGAAAAAAATTATTCTTACTCGTCCAGCTGTAGAAGCAGGAGAGAGTTTAGGGTTTTTACCAGGTGACTTAAAGGAAAAGGTCGATCCGTATTTACGTCCTTTGTATGATGCGCTTCATGATATACTTGGAGCAGAGCATACAGAAAGGTTAATTGAAAGAGGAACAATTGAAATTGCCCCACTTGCTTATATGAGGGGACGTACGTTAGATGATGCTTATGTTATTTTAGATGAAGCGCAAAACGCAACACAAGCGCAAATGAAAATGTTCTTAACACGTTTAGGTTTTGGATCAAAAATGGTTATTACTGGTGACAAAAGCCAAATCGACCTTCCTCGTGGGGCTAGATCGGGTCTCGTGGTAAGTGAACAAATATTAAATGGTGTTTCTGGAATTGGTTTTATTCATTTAGAACAAAGTGACGTTGTCAGACACCCGCTTGTTGCAAAAATCATTCAAGCATACGAAGAAAATGCTGAATAAATGGCTGTTTTAGCAACACAATCAGGAACAAATTCTGCTTTTTGAATCAGAGTTTGTTCTTTTTTATCGTGAACTATAAATGATCCGACATTATGATTATTTTAATGATACATATCTTATTAAAATAATCATAAATGGGAAGAACTTGTAAGGTGAAATGCTTAAGCCAAAAGTGGGGTATGTGAATATGTAAAGGAATAATACTCGCTCTTTCTTGATTTCTGCTGACAATCTCTCGAGCTAGGAGTGATTGTTATTTGGAGTATATGGAAGAATAGGGTAAGATAAGGATGATTACATATTGTCATCAATTAAAAATATTAGTGTAATTTTGAAAAAAAACTGTTATGATTTTACATAATTAAGGAAGAAAAGAATTTCTCAGAGATACTTAGGATTGGAGGTCTCGTTAATGGATAAACTCCATCACTACATACATAAAATTAGAAATTTATTAAAAATGACATTTGTGAGGGTTTTGCTCTTTGTTCTACTTGGAATCATTATGTACGCAACAATGTTTTCAAATGTACGGCCAGAGAAATTGGAATTAAGTCTTTTTTCTGTAGCAGAGCAAACGATTCGTTCGCCGGTTACGATTGAAGACAAAGAAAGTACCGAAAAGAAAAAGAAAGAAGCTGAAAACCAGGTTGAGGACGTTTATGTTGTAAAAAAAGAAATTGCACAAAACCGAGTGGATCTCATAACATCAATTTTTGATACCGTTTCTGCAGTAAATGAAGAAGCAGCGGAGGAAAACGAGCAAGCTTCAGAAAAGGCGAAAGAAAGTGAAAAGGATGAAAAACCAAAGCTTGTTAGTCTTGATGAGAAACTTGAGCGCACAAAATCACAATTAACAGAAGAAGTAACGAAGGAAATCTCAGATAGCGTATTGAGAACGTTATTAGAAGCCAGCCCTAATCAATTATCAATTGCAAAAGATGTTACAATTACAGAGATTAATCACGTTATGCAACAAAGGATCCCTGCTGATGGGGTAGAGAATGCTAAAAAACGTGTGCAAGATCAAATTAGCTTAACATCACTCAACAATACTTTAAAAACTGCGATGGTGGAGCTTGGTAGGTATGCTATTTACCAGAATGAATTTTACGCTCCGGAGGAAACGCAAGAGAAACGACAAACAGCTGTTGAATCTGTTGAACCAGTCAAAATATTACAAGGGCAAATACTTGTTGAGCAAAATCAACTCATAAGTAGGGAAGTCTATCGTCAACTTGAACTAGTAGGCATGTTAGATAATGAGAATTCTATCCAACCATTTATTGGACTAGCGCTAGTTGTTCTCATCATTCTAGCAGCCACATATTATTATTTTTATGAGCTTGATAAGCCACAAGAAGTAAAGCAAAATTTCTTATTAGTCTATAGTATTGTTTTCATCATTTCCTTACTACTAATGAAGGGGATTAGCTATATACAGGCATTTGAGTATTCTGATATACTCTATATATTTCCTGCTGCAATGGGTTCGATGTTGATTAAAATACTTATTAGTGAAAAACTTGCCCTTTATTATTCAGTAATTATTGCTATTTGTGGCTCCCTTATCTTTAATGGGTCTATTACTGGAAGTTTTCATGTGACTGCTGCCATTTATATAACTTGCAGTGGAATAGCGGGCGTATTATTTTTAAGTAAACAAAACCAACGATCAAAAATTTTACAAGCTGGCTTACTTGTTTCCGTTGTAAATATTCTAGTGATTTTAGCACTGCTATTGCTAAGAAATGGTCAAGTGGATCTTGTAGAGTACAGTTTTTATATGGTTTCTGGATTTATATCAGCCATTTCCGCAGCTGTTTTAACAATCGGGTTCTTGCCATTTTTTGAGGCAGGCTTCGGTATTCTTTCTGCAATGAAGCTAATAGAGCTATCGAGCCCTAATCATCCGCTCTTAAGAAAGATTTTAACAGAGGCGCCTGGAACATATCACCATAGTGTAATGGTTGCTAATCTGTCAGACTCTGCCTGTGAAGCTATTGGTGCCAATGGACTTCTAGCGAGAGTTGGTTGCTATTATCACGACATAGGGAAGACAAAAAGGCCACAATTCTTTATCGAAAACCAAATAAACATAGACAACCCACATGATAAGCTGCCACCATTGACGAGTAAAAATATTATTATTGCACATGCGCAAGATGGTGCTGATTTGTTAAGAAAGCATAAAATGCCAAAAGAAATTATTGACATTGCTGAACAACATCATGGCACGACTTTACTTAAATTCTTTTACTACAAAGCAAAAGAAAGTGGAGTTGAAGTGAAAGAGGAGGATTTTCGCTATCCTGGTCCAAAGGCACAAACAAAGGAATCGGCTGTGATCGGTATAGCTGATAGCGTTGAGGCAGCTGTGCGCTCGATGTCTCATCCTACTCCAGAACAAATTGATGGTCTTATTCGTAAAATCATTGCTGACCGACTGCAAGATGGGCAGTTAAACGAATGTGATTTAACATTAAAAGAGTTAGAGGTTGTAGCAAAATCATTTAATGAAACATTGAATGGTATTTTCCATTCACGAATTGAATATCCAGAAATGACGAATCAGAAGGTGACACAAGCATGACATTACACATTGACTTTATTGATGAAACAGAAGGACTTACAGAGACGCAAACAAGAGAGATTGAAAACCTTCTACAATTTGCAGCTGTAAAAGAAGTGGTTGAAGAAGATACGGAGATTTCTATTACGTTTGTTGAAAATGAGCGCATACAAGAAATCAATCGTGAATATAGAAATAAAGACAAGGCTACAGATGTGATTTCATTTGCAATGGAAGAAATGGGGGAAGGGGAAATCCCTCTTATCGGAGAAGGGTTGCCTCGCATGTTAGGCGATATTATCATCTCTATTCCTAAAGCAGTGGAACAAGCAGAAGAGTATGGACATAGTTTTATGAGAGAATTAGGATTTTTATCTATACATGGTTTCCTACATTTACTTGGATATGACCATGAAACAACCGAGGAGGAGAAAATAATGTTTACTCGGCAAAAGGAAATTTTAGATGAATTCGGATTACAGAGATAAAAATTCACGTAAAAAACAATCATTAGTCTCGTCATTTTATTTTGCATTTATCGGGGTCATTACCGCTTTAAAAGCGGAACGAAACTTGAAAATCCACTTTGTGATGACAGTACTAGTCATTTTTTTCGGTATTATTTTTGAATTGACTAAAACAGAATGGCTGTTGATAGGTTTTGCAATAGCTGGGATGATTGCACTTGAGTTAATGAATACAGCTATAGAGCGTGTCGTTGATCTTGTGACAACAGAGCAGCATCCTTTGGCGAAGCAAGCAAAAGATATTGCAGCTGGAGCAGTTCTTATTTATGCCGTTTTAACCGTGATCATTGGCCTTTCTATTTTTTTACCAAAGATCCTTTAAGTGTATAGCCGCAATTGCGGTTATATGCTTTTTTTTGCTTTTTAAAACCATTTGCTTTATTTGTTTTAAATAAGTACAAGATAGTATAAAAATTAGTTTGATTCATGAAAAATAGATTTTCATTTTCTTGATTTCAGTGAAATGAAGATAAAACCGTTTGTATAGTAAGCATGATTAAGCTAAAATGACAGAGCATAAGAAATTTATTAAATGGGCTTATTTACTGAAAATTCAATTATTTTATTACAAAATGACAACAACCCATGATTTTACAAAAAAAATAGTGTAAAATAAAAGAAGGCAATCGGCCATTTCAGAAAGGAAGAAACAATTGAACATTGATAAACTAATCGAAGAAGCGAAAATAGCAAGGGACCGGGCATATGTACCGTATTCAAAATTTAAAGTTGGTGCTGCACTTTTGGCAGTAGATGGTACAGTTTTCCACGGATGTAATATAGAGAATGCCGCATATAGTATGTGTAATTGTGCCGAAAGAACGGCGCTTTTTAAAGCATATTCTGATGGCGTAACAGAATTTAAAATGTTAGCAGTTGTTGCAGATACAGACAGACCTGTATCACCATGTGGCGCGTGCAGGCAGGTAATCTCTGAATTATGTTCAAAAGAGATGCCGGTGGTTCTAACAAACTTAAACGGAGATACACAACAATTAACAGTAGAGCAACTATTACCAGGAGCTTTTTCATCGGAGGATTTACATGAATAATCAACAAGGACATCAATCAGGGTTTATTTCCATTATCGGCAGACCAAATGTAGGAAAGTCTACACTACTTAACCGTGTCATTGGACAAAAAATTGCGATTATGAGTGATAAACCACAAACAACAAGAAACAAAGTACAAGGTGTGCTCACAACAAATGATGCACAGTATATTTTTATCGATACACCAGGAATTCATAAGCCTAAGCATAAATTAGGCGATTTTATGATGAAAGTTGCACAAAATACGCTAAAAGAAGTCGATGCCATTATATTTATGGTGAATGCTGAAGAAGGGTTTGGCAGAGGGGAAGAATTCATTATAGAAAAGTTCCAATCAGTCAAAACACCTGTTTTTCTTGTCATCAATAAAATTGACAAAATTCACCCAGATGCACTATTGTCTGTCATTGAATCTTATAAAGAGAAATATAACTTCTGTGAAATTGTGCCGATATCCGCTTTAGAAGGAAATAATGTTGATCGCCTTTTAGAGCAGCTTAAGGAATATTTACCAGAGGGGCCGCAATACTATCCTGCTGATCAAGTAACAGATCATCCGGAGAGGTTTATTATTTCCGAATTGATACGAGAAAAGGCTTTACATTTAACCCGAGAAGAGATTCCTCACTCATTAGCGGTTGTAATTGATAAGATTGAGCGGCAAGAAAAGAAGGATATCATTCATGTCATGGCTACGATTATTGTAGAAAGAGATTCTCAAAAGGGTATTGTTATTGGTAAACAAGGGAAAATGCTCAAAGAGGTCGGACAACGAGCAAGAGTAGATATAGAAAATCTCATGGGAAGTAAGGTTTTCCTCGAATTATGGGTGAAAGTTCAAAAAGATTGGCGTAACAAAATGACCCAGTTAAGAGACTTTGGATTTAGGGAAGATGAATATTAAACCTGTCAACATAGGTTATTGGTGAAATCAAAGAATTATGCATCCATTTAATTAACAATTTTTTCGTCTTATGATTTTCAGAAGACAGGCTATGATAAGAGTATAGATTTAATTGCTAGTAAAAACACAATAAAGGTGGGGTTATCTATGAAAGATTTTACCTGGAAAGTGTTTTCCCAAACAGGTAATATTGACACATATCTTCTTTTTAAAGAAATTGAAAAAGATTACCATGATATACCCGTAGAACAAGATGAAGAACTAGCAGAATTTGATTTTCCGATTTCATAGGTTGTCATCGTATAAGGATGGTGACATCGATGCTTGAAAAATGTGAAGGCATTGTCATTAGAACAGTCAATTATGGCGAAACAAATAAAATTGTCACACTCTTTACAAGAGAGTGGGGAAAGGTTGGTGTGATGGCACGCGGCGCAAAAAAGCCAAATAGTCGGCTTGCTGCTGTCACCCAGCCTTTTACTTATGGCACTTACTTAATACAAAGAAGCAGAGGGCTTGGGACCCTTCAACAAGGTGAAATTTCACTTTCGATGCGGAGCATAAAAGAAGATATTTTCCTTACAGCTTATGTAAGTTACATAGTAGACTTACTGGATAAAGGAACGGAAGAGAAGAAGCCTAATCCTTATCTTTTCGAACTTGTATTTAGATGCATACAAGCAATTGATGAAGGATATGATGCTGAGATTCTAACACATATTTTCGAAATGAAAATGCTCGGCTTATTTGGCTTATATCCTGAGCTTAATCATTGTGCCGTCTGTCAACGAACGGAAGGAACATTTGCTTTTTCTATTAGCCAAAATGGCTTCATTTGTCATCATTGTTTGGATAAAGATCCCTATCATTTAAAGCTTTCTCCTGCTACCGTTAGATTACTTCGCATTTTTTATTACATGGACTTGTCAAGGCTTGGGAATATATCTGTAAAAGAACAAACCAAACTTGAATTGAAAAAGGTAATAGAAACATACTATGATGAGTATGCAGGCTTGCAATTAAAAACAAAAAGGTTTTTAAATCAAATGAACAATATGAAGGGTTTCATGCAATAATAAGTAAAAGTAAGCTATTGACTTTCGAAAGAAATTCAGCTATTATTTCATTAAATTATAGCTATGTTTAGCAATGAAGGAGAAAAGTACTTCACTCCCTCTATACAAGCGACTCTAGGAGAGTGTGAGCTAGGGAATAGAAAGTGAACGAAGGGCGCTCTGGAGCAACAGGTGAAGTAAAAGAGGCTACGTAAAAGTAAGTAGCAAATAGGGTGGAACCGCGGGTTAACTCTCGTCCCTATGTCTTAATTAAAGGCATAGAGACGAGAGTTTTTTATGCTTTTAAAAGAAAAAATACTTGTCGAAAAGCAAGTGTTTATCTAATGTAGATACCGGTCTTTGGTGACTGAAAAGGAAAGAAAGAGGTGGCTTATGAATATTCAAAATATGATTTTAACGTTGCAAAAGCATTGGTCAGATCAAGGATGTATCTTGATGCAAGCTTATGATACTGAAAAAGGTGCGGGTACAATGAGCCCGTATACATTTTTAAGAGCGATTGGACCTGAACCGTGGAACGTTGCTTATGTAGAGCCTTCTAGAAGACCAGCAGACGGCAGATATGGTGAAAATCCAAACCGTCTCTATCAGCATCATCAATTCCAAGTAATAATGAAGCCTTCACCAGATAATATCCAAGAGCTTTATTTAGCTTCTTTAGAAGCATTAGGTATTGATCCGTTAAAGCATGATATCCGCTTTGTTGAAGATAATTGGGAAAACCCGTCTTTAGGCTGTGCTGGACTCGGTTGGGAAGTATGGCTTGATGGTATGGAAATTACGCAATTTACTTACTTCCAACAAGTCGGAGGATTAGAGTGTAAGCCTGTTTCTGTTGAGATTACATATGGTATTGAAAGGCTTGCCTCTTATATTCAAGATAAGGAAAATGTATTTGAATTAGAATGGACAGAAGGTTTTACTGTCAGAGATATTTTTGGGCAACCCGAATATGAGCATTCAAAGTATACATTCGAAACTTCAGATGTAGATATGTTATTTAATCTCTTTAATATTTATGAAAAAGAAGCTCATCGCCAAATGGAGGTGGGACTCGTTCATCCTGCATATGATTATGTTCTTAAGTGTTCGCACACATTCAACTTATTAGATGCAAGAGGAGCGATTTCTGTCACTGAGAGAACGGGCTATATTGGTCGATGTCGTACACTTGCTCGAAAAATTGCTAAAACCTTTTATGAAGAACGTGAGAAATTAGGATTTCCGATGATACAAGAAAAGGAGGGGGAAGACCATGAGTAAACAAGATCTCCTATTAGAAATTGGCTTAGAAGAAATGCCAGCCCGTTTTGTAACAGATAGCATGAACCAATTATCGGATAAAGTAAAGGCTTGGTTAGTAGAAAAAGGTATTCAATTTTCAGGGATGAAAGCATACTCTACGCCTAGAAGATTAGCTGTACTTGTAGAAGATGTTGAGGAAGCACAGGAAGATGTCCATGAAGAAGCAAAAGGCCCGGCAAAAAAAATTGCACTGAATGACCAAGGTGAGTGGACAAAAGCAGCGATTGGCTTTAGTAGAGGTCAAGGAGCGACGCCTGATGATATTTTCTTTAAAGAAATTAAAGGTGTAGAATATGCACATGTTAAAACCTTTACTAAAGGACAAGAAACGCTGAAATTACTTCCTGAATTAAAAGAGCTCATTCTTTCTATGCATTTCCCAAAGAATATGAAATGGGCAGACAAAGAAATGCGCTTCATTAGACCAATTAAATGGTTAGTGGCAATGTTCGGTGAAAAGGTGGTTCCTTTTGAAATAACAGATGTACAAACAGGTAATACATCTAGAGGACATCGTTTTTTAGGAAAAGATGTTATTATTACGAATCCTAAATCATACGAAAAAGCTCTGCTTGCAGAATATGTGATTGTAGATGCTGTGGAAAGAAAAGAAGCTATTCGTAAGCAAATCGATAAATTAGAAGAAGAACAAAATTGGCTCGTCCCAATTGATGAAGACTTACTTGAAGAAGTAAATAACTTAGTAGAGTATCCTACTGCTTTATTCGGCAGTTTTGAAGAGGAGTATTTATCATTACCAGAGGAAGTGCTTGTGACTTCGATGAAAGAACATCAGCGTTATTTTCCTGTTAAATCGAAAAGTGGAGACTTATTGCCTCAATTTATAACAGTGAGAAATGGTGGCCACGAACATTTGGATAATGTCGCTCGAGGAAATGAAAAAGTGCTACGAGCAAGATTATCAGATGCAGCATTTTTCTATAATGAAGACCAAAAAACATCCATTGAAACTTCTTTGAAAAAATTAGAAAAAATCGTTTATCATGAAGAACTTGGAACGATGTCTGAGAAAGTAGGACGTGTACGAGCATTAACGAATCATATCGCTCAATTATTATCACTTTCATCAGAGGATAAAAAAGTAGCAGACAGGGCTGCAGAAATTTGTAAGTTTGACCTTGTGACACAAATGGTTTATGAATTTCCAGAACTTCAAGGGTTCATGGGTGAGAAATATGCCTTGCAAAAAGGAGAAGATGCTGTAGTAGCTCAGGCTATTAATGAACATTATATGCCAAGAAACGCACATGATTCTACTGCAAAATCTGTCCCTGGAGCGATTTTATCTATTGCAGAAAAATTAGATACGATTGTTTCTTGTTTTGCAATCGGGATTATTCCAAGTGGTTCACAAGACCCGTATGCGCTAAGAAGACAAGCGACTGGAATCGTTCAAACATTGTTGAATATGAATTGGGAGATTTCGTTTGAGGAGTTAATTAATCAAGCTATCCACCTTACAGAAAATGCTGGCATTA
This sequence comes from Cytobacillus sp. FSL M8-0252, assembly GCF_038007345.1. Classification (NCBI taxonomy): domain Bacteria; kingdom Bacillati; phylum Bacillota; class Bacilli; order Caryophanales; family Bacillaceae; genus Cytobacillus; species Cytobacillus sp. FSL M8-0252. Next base: position 3,253,683 of record NZ_JBBOWZ010000001.1, on the reverse strand, counting down.
ATAAGCAAGAGAATGAGAAAATAAAAGAAGAGTTAATAGCCTTTTTCCGCTTAAGAATAAAGTATATATTACAAGAAAAAGCCATTCGCTATGATTTAATTGATGCTGTGTTAGGCAGTGCATTAACATCGGTCCCAGCGATTATTGAAAGGGCGAAAGTTCTTCATTCAAACAAGGATAATGACAGTTTCAAGGGTGAAATAGAAGCATTAAGTAGGGTCTTGAATATCGCTCAAAAAGCAGAAAGTATGGAAGATGTTCAAATAGAGCTATTTGAGAATGAAGATGAGCTTAAGCTATATAATAAATACATTGAAGTAAGAAATAACCTTGATGAAACAACGAATGCAGAGGTTTATTTTAACTATCTTATATCATTAAAACCAGAAATTGATATGTATTTTGAACATACAATGGTAATGGCTGAAGATCCAAAAGTGAAAGCGAATCGTTTAAGCTTTATGGCCCATTTAGCAACGATGATACAATCGTTTGCACAAATGAATCATATACTTGTGAAATGATTTAAATGGAAAGAACCGTTAAATGCTGCCATATGGTTCTTTCCACCCTTTCTCATTTACTTCAACAAGCAAATTCTTTTCATTTCTGAGAAATAGTATATAATAATTATATAAAAGTATAACCTTATTGCTCGTTCATAATTTGCTTATTTGGGGAAACGTCTACATATGCATAGGTTTACTTAGAAGACGCTCCAACTCAAGGTGGTGAGATCAATGGAACTCAATAAACGGCAGGAAAAAATATTAGAAATAGTGAAAGATAATGGTCCAATTACAGGGGAACATATCGCTGATCAATTACATTTAACAAGAGCTACGCTTCGTCCGGATTTAGCTATTTTAACAATGGCTGGCTATTTAGACGCAAGACCAAGAGTAGGATATTTCTATACAGGAAAAACGGGTGCTCAACTTTTAACTGAGAATATGAAAAAGTTATTTGTGAAGGATTATCAATCAATTCCAGTTGTTATTAGTGAAAATACTTCAGTTTATGATGCCATTGTCACAATGTTTTTAGAGGATGTTGGCACATTATTTGTAGTTGACAAGGACTCTTTACTTGTAGGTGTATTATCTAGAAAAGATTTGTTAAGAGCCAGTATCGGAAAGCAAGAGCTCGGCGCACTACCAGTAAATATCATTATGACGAGGATGCCAAATATCACAATGTGTAAGAAAGAAGACTTACTTATTGATGTAGCGCAACAACTCATTGATAAGCAAATTGATGGTATGCCCGTTGTGAAGGAAGCTGATAAAGGCTTTGAGGTTATTGGAAGAATAACAAAAACTAATTTAACAAAAGCATTTGTTGCACTAGCGGGTGAATAAGTAAAGCTCAAATAAGGAGTTGATTATGCTAGTATGGGTAATATGCCAATTATTTATGTAGTTTCTGATTCTGTTGGTGAAACGGCTGAGCTTGTCATAAAGGCGGCTGCAAGTCAGTTCAATAATGGGGATGTAAGAATTAAACGTTTTCCATACGTCGAGGAACAAGCTCATATCGATGAAGTGGTCGCTTTAGCTAAACTCGACAAAGGATTCATAGCATATACGTTAGTGAAGCCACATATACGTAATTATATGCTTGAAACAGCTAAAAAAGAAAATATCTTCGCCTACGATATTATCGGGCCGATAATGGATCAAATTCAAAATAATTATGGAAATGAACCATTGTATGAACCGGGTGTAGTGAGGAAATTAGATGATGATTACTTCAAGAAGATAGAAGCAATTGAATTTGCCGTTAAATATGATGATGGTAGAGATCCTAGGGGGATTTTAAAGGCTGATATCGTTTTAATAGGGGTCTCTCGGACATCGAAAACACCATTATCACAATATTTAGCTCATAAAAGGTTAAAAGTGGCGAACGTGCCGCTTGTACCAGAAGTCGACCCTCCTGAAGAGTTATTCCTCGTACCAAAAGAGAAGTGTTTTGGTTTGAAGATTAGCCCGGAAAAATTAAATCATATTAGAAGAGAAAGGCTTATTTCTTTAGGACTTAGTGATAGCGCAAGTTATGCAAATATAGAAAGAATTAAAGATGAGATTTCATATTTTGATCGCATTGTAAATCAGATAGGTTGTTCAGTGATTGATGTAACAAACAAAGCGGTTGAAGAAACAGCAAATCTTGTACTAGATCATTATCGTAAAAATCTTTTAAAGGATTAGCACATAATGTAATTGATTATGTGCCTTTTCTTTGTACATTCCAGATTAAAATGTATGCCATTGCCATTTTGCTGAATAAATAGGCTAGCGCTAGTAGAAACATTCTATATAAAACATATGTCTGGAAATTATCTATTTTATATATTATAATAAAAAATCGTGATAAAAAATGATAAAATAGGTTTAGACTTGACTTTTAACGAATAAACTATTTATTGGGAGAAGTCAAGGGAATTATATAAAAAAAATTCGACAATCCTTCCATTATAAAGAAATTTCTTTATAAGGAGGAAATACTGGAGTGATGTAGAATTATAAGAACATCAGACGAACCAACCATCTTAGTGGATGCGGATGCCTGTCCGGTTAAGCAGGAAATTGTCGAATTGGCCAATATTCATTCGGTTGCTTACAAGTTCATTGCATCCTATGCACATATGAAAACAGAGTATCGCTCAGATGAGTGGACATTCGTGGATTCCAGTAAAGAAGCTGTCGACTTATATATCCAAAATTACTCCAAACGAGGAGATGTGGTAATTACCCAGGATATAGGTCTTGCTTCTACACTCCTGTTAAATGGTGTTCATGTTTTATCGCCAAGGGGTAATGTATATGAGGAAGGTCATATTCATACAGCATTAGATATGCGATACCTATCGGCGAAAGCACGGCGTCAAGGTGTTTATGGAAAAGGACCTAAACCGTTCAAGGAAGAAGACCGACAGCGATTTAAGAAAGAACTGACAAAAATATTGTCGAAAATTGAAGGATTTTAGCTTTTTTTCTAGAATACTTCTTTATGTAGTGGGGAGTTGTCGTTATGGCAGAACGTATTCCTGAAGAAAAGATTGATCAAATTCGAAATTCAGTTGATATTGTTGATGTTATTGGAGATTATGTGAATTTAACGAAGCAAGGCCGAAATTATTTTGGACTTTGCCCTTTTCATGGAGAGAATACACCATCATTTTCCGTATCTCCTGATAAGCAAATTTATCATTGCTTTGGTTGTCATGCAGGAGGAAACGCTTTTTCATTCTTAATGGATTTAGAAGGTTTTTCTTTTCAAGAAGCTGTTGTCAACTTAGCAGAGAAAGCAAATATCCCTCTTGATATTGACGTTTCTTCACATGACAAAAACGTGAAACAGTCACCTGAATTGCAACAAATGTATGATGCGCATGAATTATTATGTAAATTCTACCATCATTTACTAGTAAACACAAAGGATGGTCAAGAAGCGTTAGAATACCTTTTAAAACGTGGATTTACAATGGAGTCAATTGAGAAGTATAAAATTGGCTATTCACTAAATTCATGGGACTTTGTCTGTAAATTTTTGCAGAAAAGAAAATTTCCCTTGGATCTCATGGAAAGAGCAGGTTTATTAATCAAAAGAGAGAGAGATGGTAACTTTTTTGATCGATTTCGCCATCGTATCATGTTTCCTATCCATAATGAAAAAGGGAATATTATTGCTTTTTCAGGAAGATCATTGGGGGAAGAAGACCCAAAATATTTAAATAGTCCTGAAACGGCCATTTTCAATAAGAGCAAAACGGTCTTTAATTTTAATCGAGCAAAGAAGCACATTAAAAAAGAGCAAAGAGCTGTTCTCTTTGAGGGATTTGCTGATGTCATTGCTGCTGATGCGGCTGGCGTCATTAATGGAATTGCTACGATGGGTACTTCGCTTACAGATGAACATGTACAATTAATTCGAAAAAGTACTGACCATGTGACGATCTGCTATGATGGGGATACAGCAGGAATTCAAGCAGCCAATCGTGCCTTAGATATGCTTCAATCAGTCGGTTGTAATGTGCGAATTGCTTGGCTTCCGGAAGAGCTTGACCCTGATGATTATATAAAGGAATATGGCGCAGAAAAGTTTAAAAATGAGGTTATTGAGGCTAGTCTTACTTATATGTCCTTTAAAATGAGATATTTAAGACTAGGAAAAAGGTTGAATGATGAAGGAGAACGGCTTCGTTATATAGAAGAAGTACTAACAGAAATCAGTCGTCTAACGAAAGCAGTAGAAAGAGATCATTATTTAAGACAAATGGCTAGCGAATTTTCGCTTTCATTAGATGCCCTACAACAGCAACAAAAACAAATATTTTATTCAATGCAAAAAAATACAAAAAATCAGCCACAGTCATTACCACAAGAACCGTTTTTATTACAACAAAAGTCAAATAATGTATTACGGCCAGCTTTTCAAAATGCTGAGCGTATGTTGTTGGCTCATATGATGAATAATCACGATATTACATTGAAGGTTCAGGAAATGTTAAGTGGCAATGAATTTAATGTGGATGAGCACCAAGCGATTTATACTTATCTTCTTGCATATTATGAAAGTGGTCATGTGCCTGATACAAGTAACTTTATGCAATTTATAAAAGACAAAGAGTTGCGGCATATTGTAGCAGATATTGTGATGATGCCTGTCAATGAAGATTTTACTGAAAAGGAATTATCTGATTATATTAAGCATGTGTTAAATCATCAAAAGATGATTAAAATAAAAGAAAAAATTCATGATGAAAAAGAAGCAGAACGTCAAAAGGACTATGCCAAAGCGGCATTAATTGCGATGGAGATTCTACAATTAAGAAAATCATTAGAAAAGTGATAATCTCTCATCGTGTTAATTATATTATAGACTGCATAAGCAAAAGCAAATGATTACCATAATAACCATTTAAGTGTTATGCTGTCCCAGAGGTTTGTGATTTTTTGGAAGGAGGGGGACAAATGGCTGAAAAATCGGCCCGTTCGAAAGAGGTTGAAACAGAATTGACCCTAGAACAAGCAAAAGAGCAGATTTTAGAAACAGGAAAGAAGACAGGTGTTCTCGCCTATGATGATATAGCAGAAAGATTGTCTCATTATGAGTTGGATTCTCATCAAATGGATGAGTTCTATGAATTCCTTGGTGATCAAGGTGTGGAACTAGTTGGTGATAATGATGACGATGCAGATCCCAATGCGCAAGAATTAGCAAAAAATGAAGAGGAATTTGATTTAAATGATTTAAGCGTACCTCCTGGAGTAAAAATTAACGACCCTGTAAGAATGTATTTAAAGGAAATTGGTCGTGTCGACCTACTAACAGCAGAAGAAGAGATTTCACTTGCAAATAAAATTGAGCAAGGCGACGAAGAAGCGAAGCGTCGTTTAGCGGAGGCTAACCTACGTCTCGTTGTAAGTATTGCCAAGCGATATGTCGGTCGTGGCATGCTGTTTTTAGATTTGATCCAGGAAGGGAATATGGGTCTTATAAAAGCAGTAGAGAAATTTGACTATCGTAAAGGTTTTAAATTTAGTACTTATGCAACATGGTGGATACGTCAAGCAATTACAAGAGCAATAGCTGACCAAGCAAGAACCATTCGAATTCCGGTTCACATGGTTGAAACAATTAATAAGTTAATTCGTGTTCAGCGCCAATTGCTACAAGACTTGGGCCGTGAACCTTCTCCAGAAGAAATTGCTGAAGACATGGATCTAACACCAGATAAAGTACGAGAAATTTTAAAAATTGCTCAAGAGCCAGTCTCATTAGAAACACCGATTGGTGAAGAGGATGATTCTCATCTTGGAGATTTCATAGAAGACCAAGACGCTACTTCTCCATCTGAGCATGCTGCCTACGAGCTGTTAAAAGAGCAGTTAGAAGATGTACTCGACACTTTAACAGACCGTGAAGAAAATGTACTTCGTCTTCGCTTTGGACTAGATGATGGGAGAACAAGGACGCTAGAAGAGGTTGGAAAGGTCTTTGGCGTCACGAGAGAAAGGATTCGTCAAATTGAAGCGAAAGCCCTTCGAAAATTAAGACATCCTAGCAGAAGTAAAAGACTGAAAGACTTTTTAGAATAGAATTCAATTCAGGATAGTTTACTCTAAATGGGTAAGCTATCTTTTTTTAGTGCAATATTCACTTCTAGTGGTGTGGATAATTCCTTTATTTGTATATGATACCATATATTAATAAATAAACAAATGTACGGTAATATCCATACTTATATTTACAATTTATTTTACTGAATAGTTAATTATATTGCAAATTACTTTTTGTAAAAAATTCTTAAATTATTTATTATTTAGATAATTATTACTATATTGAGAAACAAAACATGAGAGTCATAAAGCGGTTTTATTTAGTTCTAATGTTTAAATCATTATTGAAACATAACTATGTACAATTTTAAATTTTTTAAATCTTGAGAATATTAGAGAGGTGATTATATAATAGGAATTGAAAGCGTATTCAAAAGTCATAAGAAGGAGGATTTATATGAATTTTGACCTTACATCTGAACAAAAGATGATTTTTAAAACGATTAAAGAGTTTGCAATGGAAGAAGTGGAACCTGGTGCATTGGAAAGAGACCGAACGAAAGAATTTCCATTGGAAGTGTTCAAGAAATTATCAGACCTGGGTATGATGGGCTTACCCTTTTCGGAAGAATATGGCGGTGGTGGAGCCGATACAATTAGTTTTGCAATCGTAACTGAAGAATTAAGTAAAGCATGCGCCTCAACAGGTATAACGTATTCGGCCCACATATCTTTGGGTGGCGCACCTCTGTCATTATTTGGTACCGAAGAACAAAAACATAAGTATTTAACACCTATTTGTACCGGTGAGAGTCTTGGTGCATTTGGTTTAACTGAACCGAATGCTGGCTCCGATGCTGGTGGGACAAGAACAACAGCAGTAGAAGAGAACGGGGAATATATCATCAATGGGAATAAGTGCTATATCACGAATGCGAGTTATGCAAAACATTTAGCCTTAACAGCTATCACTAGTATGAATGGTACGGATAAAGAAATTAGTGCGATTATTGTTCCTACCGATGCCAACGGGTTCACTGTATTGGATAATTATGAGAAGATGGGACTTAATGCATCTAATACGACTGAATTGATATTAGAAGACGTGCGCGTACCGACTGAGCACTTGCTCGGTAAAAAGGGTGATGGATTTAAGCAATTTTTAATCACTCTTGACGGAGGAAGAATTGGCATTGGTGCCATGGCAGTGGGCATTGCCCAAGCAGCATATGAGAAGGCGCTAAAGTATGCTAAAGAACGTGAACAATTTAGTAGAAAGTTATCTCATTTTCAAGCTATACAATTCAAACTAGCTGATATGGCGATGAAAATTGAATTGGCGAGAAATATGGTTTATAAAGCAGCTTGGTTAAAAGATCAAGGAAAACCGTTTTCCAAAGAAGCGGCAATGTGTAAGTTATATGCATCTGAGATTTGTATGGAAATCGCTGATCAGGCCGTTCAAATTCATGGTGGTTATGGCTATATGAAAGAATATCATGTAGAAAGATATATGCGTGATGGTAAGTTAACAGAAATTGGAGAAGGAACTTCAGAAATACAACGTATGGTGATTGCCAGACAGATTGGTTGTTAATAGGAGTATATTTTTTGCATTAAAGGAAAATGCTATCTAAGAATGGTTAGAGAGGGTGAATCTTTAGAGACTTTACGTGTATAAAATTACCCAAAACTATTTTTTAGATAGTTTTTCTTTTAAACAATACATGTTTACATAAAATATTTTTAAGGAATGAAAAGGGGTAAAATGGTAAAAAAATAAATGATAGGAAGTAAACTTTTTTGCCAGTTTATTAAAATAATTTTGAATTGCTGATAACAAATTCGTTTTAGGGCTTTTCCAATAGCGTTTTTTACAGTAAAATAGAGATTGTTTGTATATACTTACTTATATTGTGAAGTTCTTACATAAGGGAGGTTTAAACATTGAATCGTAATCCGTTAATACCGTTCGCTCTTATTGCTATCCTTGGGATTGGCGCAATGTTCCTTGTTTCATTTAAAGGATTAGGTGATCACAAAGAACTGACAAGTGAAGGGGACGAGGAAGCAACAGAAGAGGTAGCAGCGTCACCGGAGGAAATTTATCAACAATCTTGTATTGGCTGTCATGGTGACCAATATCAAGGTGGTGTAGGACCCGCACTAACGGGTGTTGGCGAGAGACTTTCAGAAGAAGAAATCGTTGATGTATTAACAAATGGTAAAGGTGCAATGCCAGGGGGACTTGTCTCTGGTAAAGAGCAAGAAATGGCTGAATGGTTAATGACATTGGAATAAACGAGTAAGTCCTTTGCATATGCAAGGGACTTTTTTTATACTATAATCAGAACTTAATACATAGAAGTGGTGGAAAAACGAATGAACACAAATCAATTATCTAATCGATTAAGAACAGTTGCTCAATATATACCAAAAGGTTCGAAAATAGCCGATATTGGCTCAGATCATGCTTACCTACCTTGTTATGCTGTTAAACAAGGGATTGCAAAAGAAGCGATTGCTGGTGAGGTTGTGGAAGGACCGTTTCAATCAGCGTTAGCACAAGTAAAAGCAGATAAATTAGAAGACAAAATCTCCGTGAGAAAAGGAAATGGACTTTCTGTTTTAACGGACGATGAAGTAGATGTAATAACAATTGCCGGTATGGGCGGAACATTGATTGCGTCCATTTTGGAAGAAGGTTCAGATCGCTTAGGTGGAGTAAAACGATTAATTCTCCAACCTAATATTAGTAGCATCTCTATCAGACTTTGGCTGCGTGAAAACGGATGGGCGTTAATAAATGAAGAAATAATCGAAGAAGATGAAAAAATTTATGAGATCTTAATCGCTGAGAAAGGCGATATCAATCGAGGATACGACGATTTAGAAGAAGGTCTTTTGTTAGGACCGTATTTATTACTTGAAAAATCGGCAGTTTTTATTAAAAAATGGAAACATGAACGAAAGAATTGGGAGAGAATAATTAGTCAAATCCAAGCAGCAAAATCATCAAATGAAAATAATGAAAAAATAGTTGCTTTACAGAAGAAAATAGCTATTGTTGGAGGGGTATTATCTTGAAGAAAGCAAATGGACATGAAATCATTCAATTATTTGAACAGTTTTCACCAAAAGCCTACGCAATGGAAGGAGATCCTATTGGGTTACAAATCGGTAGCTTGAACCAAAAAGTAAGCAAAGTAATGGTTGCACTTGATGTGTTAGAGGAAGTGGTTGATGAAGCGATTGACCAAGGTGTTAACTTAATTATTGCACACCATCCACCGATTTTCCGTCCTTTAAAGAAATTAGACAGTGATACACCTGCAGGAAGAATCTATACAAAATTAATTAAGCATGATATAGCCGTTTATGCAGCTCATACGAATTTGGATGTTGCTAATGGTGGTGTAAATGATTTATTAGCAACTGCACTTCAGATGAAAAATACAGAAGTCCTTGTACCAACATATGAAATACCTTTAATGAAACTTGCTGTTTATGTACCTGTAGAGAACGAGGAAGCAGTCAAGCAAGCTTTAGGTAATGCTGGTGCAGGTGCATTAGGTGATTATAGTCATTGTAGTTTTTCAAGTGAAGGGAATGGACAATTTTTACCAAGTAAGGGAGCAAATCCTCATATTGGCCAACCGGGTACACTTGAAAAGGTGAAAGAAAATAAAATTGAAGTAATATTCCCATCTAATTTAGAGAAGAAAGTTATCAAAGCAATGCTTGCGGCTCATCCATATGAAGAGGTGGCCTATGATCTTTATCCATTAGCTAATCAAGGAGAAGTTCTCGGACTCGGTAGAATAGGTGAAATTAAGGAAATGACCTTAGCACAGTTTGCAGAGCATGTGAAGGCGGTGTTGGATGTGCCTAGCGTGCGTGTGGTAGGAGATTTACAATCAGTTGTGAAAAAAGTAGCCGTTCTTGGTGGAGATGGCAATAAATATTATGCAAAAGCGAAGATGAAAGGTGCAGACGTTTACGTTACGGGAGATATGTATTATCATGTTGCGCATGATGCGATGCAAGCTGGTTTAAATATTATTGACCCTGGTCATAATGTCGAAAAAGTGATGAAATCAGGTGTTGCAGAATATATGAAGAAAAAATGTGCTGAAAAAGGGTTAGAGGTGGAGTTTATTGCTTCTAAAGTACATACGGATCCCTTTACATTTGTATAATTGAAGATAGAAAAAGCCATCTCCATTTGGAGATGGCTTTTTGCTTACTTTTGTACAACTTTTGGCTTTTTTATTTTTGGAAGAATTTTAGATAATGGTACTTTCTTTTCTGTAAGCCAAGTTGATTCTTCTTTTGGATCATACTGTTCAATAAAAGAAATCACTTCTTTTGTAATTGGTGTTGGTGTAGAGGCACCGGCCGTTACTGCAACCGTTTGAGCATCCTTAATCCAATCTAAATTAAGCTCGGAAATATCGCCAATACGGTAGGCTTTTGTGCCAGCAATTTCTTCGGAAACTTGAGCAAGCCTGTTCGAGTTATTACTTTTCGGATCCCCAACAACGATAAGGACATCTGCAGCCCCTGCTTGCTCTGCAACCGCTTCTTGACGTACTTGAGTAGCAAGACAAATTTCTTTATGAAATTCAGCTTGAGGATATTTCTCTTTGATTTCTTCCATGATATCGCCGACATCCCACTGGCTCATGGTTGTTTGATTTGTAACAAGAATTTTTTCATTTGTTAGTGTTAACGCTTGAACATCGTCAATCGTTTCAACTAAGTGAACGATCTCAGGTGCAACCCCAACCGCTCCTTCAGGTTCAGGATGTCCCTTTTTACCAATATATATAATTTGATAATTTTCGTCTATCTTCTGACGAATTAAATCATGCGTGCTACTCACATCCGGGCAGGTAGCATCTAAAGTTACTAACCCTTTTTCTTTAGCTCTTTCTCGAATTTTAGGTGATACACCATGTGCTGTGAAGATAACCGTACCGCTTTGGACTTGGTCTAAAATATCGTCACGGTTTTTCCCATCTAAAGTAATAATGCCTTCTTCTTCAAATGCATCAGTCACGTGTTTGTTATGGACAATCATGCCAAGGATATAAATTGGCCTCGGTAAGGTTTTATCGAGTGATGCGTTTTTAGCAATCACCATTGCGTCTACTACACCATAGCAGTAGCCCCTTGGTGATATTTTGATGACGTTCATTGAATATCCTCCCTATATCTGAAACATATATTTTGTGTTATATAATTTTAAATAAAACATTGGATGAATGAAATTACTCATCTCTTCTAATCTATTATATAAGACATAAAGCAATAACACAAAAAGGAGAATTTATAAAAGAAATCCACGGTGATTTAAGCTCAATTCTATTGTTCCGTAAGGACGAATGAAAATAAGACAATGAAGGTGATAGGATAGATACACTTTGCATATTGGGACTTAAGAGATGACTATAACAATTTTTTTAATTCACTTAATGAAGGAAATGAGCGATTTAAATAAAATAAAAACTCGCCAAAATGGCGAGCGCTAAGCACATGATTAAACATACAGTTTCGGTACAGACTGACCACCAGCTTTTTTAGGGGGTTGTTGAGTTGGCTGGTCTTCTAAAGACTTCATAGTGACTGATGTCTCTTTTTTAGTTTTCGTTACTGACATAGTAGGATGACTATCCTTTATCGGAGATGGTGAGCTAGATTCATTTTCTTCTTCTTTTTCTTCCGTTGTTGAACTCATATTCTTAAGACCGCGATAAAGCTTCCACATTGAAGGGATATTTTTAACCATTGGACCGTACTGTTGAACCATTGGACCGATTTGCCCTGCAGTATTTAAGAATTTTTGTGTATTTGTTAAAAAACCGCTGATATTTGTTGGGTTTGTTAGCGTTTGGAGAATGCCTGCTCCACCAGCGGCTCTAGATTCTGTGGCAGCATTAGTAGCAGTGTTAACGGCTGCCTGCGCACCGGAACCACCTCTACCACCAAGAATTTTGGATAATAGACCTCCACTTCTTGAAGATCCGTTATTTCTCATGCCACCATTATTTCTTGGTTGTGTTGGTCCGTATGGAGTCATACCGGGTGGAAATGGTGGCCTACCTGATAAGTTTTGCATCATTTGTGGTGTTTGGTGTGGTGGTGGGAAGCCTGGTCTCTGCCCTCGATTTGGTCCCATTCCTGGATACATCACATCTCCTCCTCTCAAAAGGGGATTTTACTTTCATTGTATGCAAAAAGGAGAAATGGGTTTATCTTTAATAAAAGGATAAGAAGGAATAACAAGTATAACTGGTTATTTACCTGGAATTTTATTATAATAATATGATGGAGTAAATGTTTGCGATTTTAAGTGATCATGTGTGCAAGTACTTATGATCATTTCATAACGATAATGAGGAGTTAAAAAAATGAATGAAACAAGATTTGAAAGGTATGAGTTTAAACCTTTTATTATAGAAGCAGTAAAGAAGTTAGGGTTTTATGAACCAACAGATATACAGGAAAGATTAATACCGACTGTCTTAAAAGGGGAAAGTGCCATTGGTCAATCCCAGACAGGTACAGGTAAAACACACGCTTATATTCTGCCAATGGTTGAAAAACTTCAAACAAATAAAAAAGGTGTACAAGCAATTATCACTGCACCAACTAGAGAGCTAGCCAACCAAATTTATCAAGAGGTTTTAAAAATCACGAGCCATAGTGAAGATGCTATCGCAGTTAAGCTCTTTATCGGTGGTACAGATAAACAAAGAACAATTGAAAAGCTCAAAACGCAACCGCAAATAGTTGTTGGTACACCGGGAAGAATTAATGATTTAGTGAAAGAGCAGGCATTGCTTATCCATACTGCTTCATTATTAGTTGTGGATGAGGCGGACTTAATGTTGGATATGGGCTTCTTGGAAGATGTTGACCAAATCGCTTCACATATGCAAGAGAAATTGCAAATGCTTGTGTTTTCAGCTACGATCCCAGAGAAGCTTAAACCATTTTTGAAAAAATATATGGAAAACCCAAAATATGTTCATGTAGAGCCGAAGCAACCAACCGCAGCTAAAATTGAACATCAATTATTACCTTCAAGACACCGCAACAAAGTAAATCTTGTGTTTGATGCTTTACAGTCTTTTAACCCGTATTTAGCCATCGTGTTTACGAATACGAAGAAAAAGGCAGATGAAGTCGCGGATGGTTTAATGGCTAAAGGCTTGAAAGTCGGAAGAATTCACGGAGATTTGAACCCACGAGAACGAAAGAAAATGATGAAGCAAATCGTTGATCTCGAATTCCAATATATCGTAGCAACTGATTTAGCTGCTAGGGGTATTGATATTAAAGGAATTAGTCACGTAATTAACTACGAATTACCTACAGACTTAGATTTTTATATTCATCGTGTAGGTAGAACAGCGAGAGCAGGCACTTCAGGTATTGCCTTAACGATTTATGATCCAACAGATGAAGACGCATTAAATAAATTAGAGAAGATGGGCGTTACTTTTACTCATATTGATTTTGTTAAAGGAAATTGGGTAAAACTTGACGATCGTAATAAAAGAAAAAACAGACAACGTCAAACAGATGAGATTGATAAAAAAGCTAGTTCACTTGTACAAAAACCAAAAAAAGTAAAACCAGGATACAAAAGAAAGCGCAAATGGGAAATGGAAAAGATAAAGAAGAGAGAAAGAAGGATTAAAAGAAAATAAGAGAGAGGGATATTGTATGTTGAAAATCGGATCCCATGTTTCGATGAGCGGAAAAAAAATGTTGTTAGCAGCCAGTGAAGAAGCAGCTTCTTACGGGGCGAATACATTTATGATTTACACAGGTGCTCCCCAAAACACGAGAAGAAAGAAAATAGAAGATTTAAATATAGAAGCAGGCCTAGCTCATATGAAGGAAAATGGCATAAGTGATATTGTTGTTCATGCCCCTTATATTATTAATATAGGGAATACAACGAACCCAGCTACATTCGAATTAGGAGTGAATTTTCTACGTTCTGAAATCGATCGTACAGAAGCGCTTGGGGCAAAGCAAATTGTCTTGCATCCTGGTGCACATGTCGGAGCAGGTGCAGAAAACGGTATTGCAAGGATTATTGAAGGTTTAAATGAAGTACTAAATGGGGATGAAAATGTGCAAATCGCGCTTGAAACAATGGCTGGAAAAGGGTCAGAATGTGGAAGAGATTTTGAAGAACTAGCGAAAATTATTGATGGTGTAACTCATAATGAACATTTATCTGTTTGTTTTGATACTTGTCATACTCATGATGCTGGATATGATATTGTTAATGACTTTGATGGTGTATTAAATGAATTTGATAAAATCATTGGTATCGATCGATTAAAGGTTCTTCATATTAATGATAGTAAAAACATTCAGGGAGCTAGGAAAGACCGCCATGAAAATATTGGATTTGGTCATATCGGTTTTAAGGCACTAAACAACATTGTTCATCATCCACAACTTACGACAATACCGAAAATCTTAGAAACACCTTATGTTGGCGAGGACAAGAAAAATAAGAAACCGCCATATCAATTCGAAATTAATATGTTGCGTAAAGAAGCGTTTAATGAAAATCTTTTAGAAGATATTTTAGCACAATAAAAAAGCATGGAGGAGAGGGATCCTCTATGCTTCTTCTTTGCCCTTCTAATGGTCTGTTAAAATCGTAGATGTCAATGGCACTTGTAATCGACTTAAGAATTGGTAAACATAAGAAATATTTGATTGACTGACTTTGCCGTGTCTACACCTGCAATATTGGCAATTTCTTTGACAAGTTTCTTTCGTTCATTTTCATTAAAGATATTCACCTTTTTACCGCGAAGATATTGGGCGATTTGCTCCGCTTCTGAGCGGCTAACTGAGATATTAAATTGTTTTCCATACTTTAATAATTCATCTGCGGTAATGTGATTGACTTTGTGATTAATGATGTTCTCAAAGATTTTCATGTGCATCACTCCTCATTAAACTGTATGCACCTGTGCAGAAAAATTTGCCTATTTTTCTACAAAAATTGATGAAACAAGCCCCATTTCACTCCTTTACAAGGTTAGGAACTTCATGTATACTACTCTTTGTACTAAATCGTAATGATTCTTAAAACGAAGGTGAATAAGATGGAAACACTGCAAGAGCCAGTGATTAAAATAGAGGATGTTTCCTTTAGATATGAAAAGAATAATGTATTAGAGCGGGTAAATTTAATTGTAAATGAAGGAGACTTCTTAGCCATTGTTGGTCCAAATGGTTCTGGAAAATCAACACTTCTCAAGTTAATATTGAACTTATTAAAATTACAAAATGGGAAAATCACTCTTTTCGGGGAAGAAATGAATCAATTTAAGGACAGGCAAAAAATTGGCTTTGTTTCGCAAAAGGCAAATTCATTTAATACAGGTTTTCCGGCAACGGTATTTGAGGTTGTTGCTAGTGGGTTAACAAAAAAGCTGGGACTATTTAAATGGATGAAAAAGGAAGATAGGCGTCATGTTATCGATGCTATAGATTCTGTTGGATTACGCGAATATGAAATGAGTAATGTGGGAGAGTTATCTGGAGGTCAGCAACAACGGGTGTTTATTGCAAGAGCGTTAGTTAGTGAGCCTAAATTACTTATATTAGATGAACCGACTGTTGGTGTTGATGCACAACATGTGCAATCATTTTATCATATGCTTGAAGATCTGAATAAAAACCGTGGCATTACGCTTTTACTGGTTACACATGATATAGGGACAGTTTCTGAGCGGGTATCACATGTTGCATGTATGAATAAAACTCTTCATTTCCACGGGAAAACAGAGGAATTTGAGCGTCTTGATAAAGCTGAAATGTCGACGTTTTATGGACATGACGTTCATATCTTATCCCATGATCATCACCACCATCATGAAGGGGTGAGATGATGATTGCTGCTATATTTGAATATGAGTTTTTACAAAATGCTTTTTTAACTGGTATGATTATTGGTATTATTGCCCCTTTACTTGGTGTGTATATTGTAGTCAGGCGGTTATCATTGATAGCAGATGCGCTTAGTCATGTAACGTTAGCTGGGATTGCAGCAAGCTTATTACTTGAAAAGAAACTAACCGGTTTTAGCGGAGTCAATCCTGTTTATATGGGGATGGCTTTTTCCGTTACAGGATCTGTGTTTATAGAAAAGTTAAGGTCTGTATACAAGCATTATCAGGAGCTTGCCATTCCTATTATACTTTCTGGGGGAACCGGTCTAAGTGTAATATTTATTTCACTCGCTGATGGCTTCAATTCAGATCTGTTTGGTTACCTTTTTGGTAGCGTTAGTGCAGTAAGTAGAGAAGATCTATGGCTTATTATCATCATTTCGGTGATTATTATAGCCATTATTGTTTCTTTATATAAAGAACTATTCTTATTATCTTTTGATGAGGAGCATGCGCAAGCA
This sequence comes from Cytobacillus sp. FSL M8-0252, assembly GCF_038007345.1. Lineage (NCBI taxonomy): Bacteria > Bacillati > Bacillota > Bacilli > Caryophanales > Bacillaceae > Cytobacillus > Cytobacillus sp. FSL M8-0252. Next base: position 3,237,159 of record NZ_JBBOWZ010000001.1, on the reverse strand, counting down.
TCTGGTATTCCAGTAAAAATTGTTCATTTTATTTTTATTGTGATGGTGGCACTTGTTATCGCTTCATCTATGCGTATCGTTGGAATTCTCCTCGTATCCGCACTTATGACTTTACCGGTTGCTGCGAGTATGCGGATTGCAAAGGGCTTTAAGCAAACGATTTTATTGTCAGTTATTTTTGGGGAAGTGTCAGTACTTGGCGGTTTATTTTTAGCATATTACTTAGATCTTGCTCCTGGAGGAACCATTGTGATCATTGCTGTGTTAATATTATTAGTAACGATACTTTTAAAGAAAGTAAAGACATCTAGACCAGCTAAAGTATAATTGCAAAAAAAGGGTGAATCAGTCATGAATGTGAGTGGAGCATTAGAACTGTTGAAAAATCGAGGCTATAAGCATACAGGCAAGAGAGAAGAAATGCTTGCACTATTTGCGGATAGTAATAAGTACTTAACGGCAAGAGAAGTCTTAGAGGAAATGAAACCAGATTATCCGGGCTTGAGCTTTGATACCATTTATCGTAATTTATCGTTGTTTGTTGACTTAGATATTCTTGAGATGACCGAGTTATCTGGTGAAAAACATTTTCGGTTTACTTGTTCTCATGAACATCATCATCATCATTTTATCTGTCTGGATTGTGGAAAAACAAAAGAAATAGAAACTTGTCCGATGAATACTCTGGCAGAAAACTTAAAAGGATATGATGTTTCTGGGCATAAATTTGAAATTTACGGAAAATGCCCAGAATGTTGTTAATTGGAAAAACCCCTCATATATGAGGGGTTTTTTATGTGAAGATAGTAAGATTACACAGATACTTTTAACCAATTCTCAACCCATGTGGCTGCTTCCTTCCAGCCTGTCACCCGTTTTACGCCGTCTGGAGTCGGTAAGCGGTTATAGGGTGTATCGAACAATATGACGGGAATTTGACACGCCTCATGGATCATAACAGCATTATCATGTTTATCTTCGAAGAATATGTCAATATCATATTGTTTAGCTGCTGAGACTTTATCATGAGAGCCAATAAGATCAATATGATCAAAAGTAATGCCATTCTGTATGAACCAATTTTCAGTTACGCTCATCAAATGAGTTGAGCGTGCACTAATAAAAAATAGTTCATGTTCTTCTTTCCATTGTGTTAATATTGTTTTTGCGTTAGGTACAATGGTTGACTGGCGATAAATTTCCGGTTCATTTTCTTTAAACCATTGATCGAATGCTTGAGGTTCTATATCTACAAGCGGATACAAGTCATATTGCTTTATGTCTTCTAAAGTAAGTTGTAAACCAAATGCTTTGTTCATAAAAGGAATCATTGCCGCTGGACTCGTGACAGTTCCATCGATATCAATTCCGAATCGTTTTTTCATTTCATTGCTCTCCTTTAAAACTTGAACATTTAACCGTTCACTTCATTTTATCTCTACTTCCTAATTTTAGCTGAAACTTTTCATTATATAAACCATAAAAGCCTTTTTGTTGCTAGAAAATCTTAACACAAGTAAAAGTGTAACGCTTGTTAATAATAATAAATGCTCCACCACAGAAAAAGTGGATACCATTAAAGCGAGGGATCATGATGGCAGATCAGATGCGTAAATATGATGAAGATCAGCTTCGTCGTGACAGAGTTGATGAGAACCAGTATGAAGTCTCAAGCGATTATTCAGAAGAAACTGCAGCCGAAATTGCTGCTCCTGTAACTTATGATGAGGACAGGGGAAGGGATATTGACGATAGAAAAGGAACGCGTAGTGGTGGCCGAGGAGTAGGTATTACTGCTTTAGTATTATCAATCCTTTCACTATTCATTATGCCGATATTTCTTGGAGCTGCAGGGATCGTACTTGGTATTGTTGCAAATAGCAAAGGAGCTAGAGGATTTGGCACTTGGGCGATTGGTATCGGTATAGTATCGCTCTTAGTAGGGATTTTTATTATGCCATTCTTTTAAATAATGAACAACAAGCGCCTAGGAGTATCCCTAGGCGCTTTGTTTATTTAAACTGTTTCTTTGGCGTTTTCTTCTTCTTCTTTTTGTTTTGCAAAGTACTCTTCAGCTATTTTATCAATTTCAATCTTTAATTCATCGACCATTGTATCTTCTGGTACTTTGCGGACAATTTTCCCTTTGCGGAATAATAAACCTTCACCTCGTGCTCCAGCAATGCCAATGTCAGCTTCTCTTGCTTCACCAGGGCCGTTAACGGCACAGCCCAAAACAGCGACTTTAATTGGTGCTTTAATTGTTGAAATATATTCTTCAACTTCATTCGCGATACTAATTAAGTCGATTTCGATACGACCACAAGTCGGACAAGAAATGAGTGTCGCAGCATTCGATGATAAACCGTATACTTTTAACAGCTCTCTAGCCACTTTTACTTCTTCAACTGGATCAGCACTTAATGAAATTCTTAACGTATTTCCGATACCTTTATGAAGAATTGCGCCTAAGCCAGCTGCACTTTTTACTGTACCGGCAAATAATGTTCCGGATTCAGTAATCCCTAAGTGAAGAGGATAATCAAAAGCTTGAGCTGCTTTTTCATAAGCTTCAATCGCTAAATTGACATCTGACGCTTTCATGGAGACGATAATATCATGGAAGTCTAGGTCTTCCAGGATTTTAATATGGTGAAGTGCACTTTCAACCATTCCGTCTGCTGTAGGATAGCCGTATTTTTCTAAAATGCGTTTTTCTAATGAACCTGCATTTACACCAATACGAATAGGAATACCTTTCGCTTTAGCAGCTTTTACAACAGCTTCCACTTTTTCGCGTTTTCCAATATTACCTGGGTTAATTCTAATCTTGTCAGCTCCACCTTCAATGGCTTTTAAGGCTAACTTATAATCAAAATGGATATCAACGACAAGTGGAATATCGATTTGTTTTTTTATATCAGCAATCGCATTAGCTGCCCTTTCATCTGGACATGCTACGCGAACAACTTGGCATCCTGCTTCTTCTAATCGTTTAATTTGCGCAACGGTTGCTTCTACATCATGAGTTTTCGTTGTAGTCATACTTTGAATAAATAATTCATTACTTCCGCCAATGGTTAGCGGTCCCACTTTTACCGGACGAGTTTTCGTACGATGTATCATTTCACTCAATGGAGATTCGCTCCTTTATATATAAAAAATATATTTGAACTTCTTAATGTAAGCTCTTATCATCAACTATTGTATCAATGAAGTGATTGAATTGACAAGAAATAGATGCTAAGCATTTAGTTTTCATTATAATATGAAGGAAATTTATAGGTATTGCCGTATTGAATTTCTTCAGGCTTTATTCCGTTATTTAATGTGCTGAAATCTTCAGCAATAACATTAATTGGAAGATTTTCGATGTTCATATTTTGCTGCTCAATAATGGATAGAACGGTATCTCCCCGATTCACTTCTTTTTCGAAATAAGTAAGGCCTACCTCTTGTTCGCCTTTTTCTAAATTTGTGACCTCTGCGACAACGGGTGCAATATGTTTAGGGAGAGTTCCTTTGGAAAGATCGACGTATACAGCAAATGCAATGATAATAATTAAGATGAAGGCTGAAATTCTTCTCATATTTACAAGCTCCCGTCATTATAGAATAATCATTATCATACTTATGCATGTACATATCTAATTAGAACAGATTATGTATAAAAAAACTGCAGACGGTATAGGCGTCTACAGTATGATTCCATTATTGTTCAGGTATTTCCTTTTTCTGATGAGGTATTTCTTTGATGGCTAACATGAGAATGATGATGGATATTAACCAGTTAATAAGTGCTCCATTTGGAACTACGGTTTGTAGTGTGTCCATGATAATAAAAAATACTGTTGATAACGTGATACTATAAGCGGCTATTCGCCACATGTAGCGATAAGGAAGTGTCTTCTGAACAATTCTCACAATCATTATACCGATTAAGGCAATAATGGAAATTTCTATTAAGCGCATGGCTACAGAAAATAAATACAGTACAATAGCGAAGATACTAATTAAAATGATTAACCAAGAATCTGCCGTTTGTATTAATTCAATAACGGTTGATTTATCAATATTGATATCACCGAGCATACTATAGCTATAGGATTGTTGATTGTTTCCGCTAATGAACACCAATTCGTCTTGTAGAATGGCAATGGTATCATTTGTTTGTAATATTTCATCTTTCTTTACAATATTATTAGAGTCAAAAATAATGGTCACACCATCATTCTCAACAGTAATAGGTGCTGTTTCATTTGCTTGTAATGTCCCATTAGCAATCTCAAATTCAGGCAAATCATCCATTATTGTTGATTCCATTGATTGTACACCATTGAAGACGGATGTACTGAGAAAAAAAATAGTGGGGATAATGGATAGGAAAGTGAGAAAAAAAACATAACCTATAGTCTTTCCTATACCCTGCTGACGAAATGTTGCAATGTCTTTTGGAGAATAAATGCTACTTATAAATTGTTTGAAGATATTCAAAAATTTTCCACGTCCTTACTTGTCATTATTCTACTTATTTTAACGACAATACTTTCGTCATACAAGAATAATAAGTTTTTTGAATAATTAATCCTTTGTCATCTAATTGTAACATAAGGGAAAAATATTAAAGGTTTGTAAATTTAACCGTTACACTATTTACATTAATAGAGAAAGCTTTAATAATAGTGTGGGGTTTACATTAGTGTTGAAATACTTTCTAGGGGTTGAAAAGCTTGGAATTAGATATTCAAAAGATGATATTTGAGTTTGTCGGTGGATTAGGTATCTTCCTTCTCGGAATTAAAACGATGGGAGATGGTCTACAAAAGTCAGCTGGAGATCGTCTTAGAGATATTTTGGATAGATTCACCACAAATCCATTAATGGGTGTACTAGCAGGAATGTTAGTAACGATGCTTATTCAAAGTAGTTCTGCAACGACGGTGTTAACAGTAGGATTAGTTAGCGCTGGATTTATGAATCTACGTCAAGCGATAGGCGTAATTATGGGTGCGAATATTGGGACAACCTTTACAGCGTTTATAATTGGTCTAGATATTGGTGAATATGCGTTGCCAATCCTAGCGATTGGGGTATTATGCTTAGTCTTCTTTAAAAATAACCGTATGCAAAACATTGGGTCTATTATATTTGGTTTTGGGGCATTGTTTTATGGATTAGAGTTAATGGGCGGTGGTATGAAACCGTTAAGTAACTTACAAAGCTTTCATGACTTGACAGTTAGTATGAGTGAGATTCCAGTATTAGGTGTTCTTGTGGGAACTGTGCTTACAGTAATTGTGCAAAGCTCAAGTGCGACAATTGGAATATTGCAAGGCCTATTTTCTGAGGGGTTAATTAACTTAGATGCAGCTCTTCCAGTTTTATTTGGAGATAATATTGGTACAACGATAACTGCCGTATTAGCTTCACTTGGGGCTACAGTTGCAGCTAAACGAGCAGCGCTAGTTCACGTAACGTTTAATTTAATTGGAGCTACCATCTTTTTAATATTACTTCATCCTTTTACTTTATTGGTTGAAATGTTCCAAGCGAATCTTGGACTGAATCCAGAGCTGACAATTGCGTTCGCTCATGGAACATTTAATATTACTAACACGTTGATTCAACTGCCATTTGTGGCTGTTCTGGCCTATATTGTGACGAAGCTTATTCCGGGTGAAGATACAGTGATTGAGCAAAAAGCCAAACATTTAGATGCTGTTTTTATTCAGCAATCGCCATCAATTGCTCTTGGACAAGCAAAAGAAGAGGTACTTCGAATGGGTCAATTTGCTGTTGAAGGATTAAATGAGACACGATCATTTTTAATAGATGGTTCTCCTAAACATGGTGAAAAAGCTTATCAAATCGAAAGTGCGATAAACAATCTGGATAGACAAATTACAGATTATCTTATTCAGCTTTCTAGAAGTTCTTTATCTAATAGCGAATCGGCTGAACATACGGTTCTAATGGATACGATTAGAGATATTGAAAGAATGGGTGACCATTTCGAAAATATCGTTGAATTAATGGATTATAAGAAAGCCAATAAGGTAAGTATTACGGAATCCGCTATGAAAGATTTAGATGATATGTTCCAATTAACGATCTCTACGGTTTCTGAAGCATTAGAAGCGCTAGATCATAATGATAAAGAAGCAGCACAACATGTTGTACAAAAAGAAGATCAAATAGATAAAATGGAGCGTAAATTACGTAAACAACATATCATTCGCTTAAGTGAAGGAGTATGTTCTGGACAAGCAGGGATTGTATATGTGGATATCTTAAGTAATCTAGAACGAATCGGTGATCATGCAGTTAATATTGCAGAGGCTGTATTAGGCGAAGATTGAGTATTATAAAGAGGTAAGGGTTGGTTCCTTACCTCTTTTTTTAAAATCTTTCGATGGAAAAGATAACATTTTAATGTTTTAATTATGGCGAGACTATGAGAAGTTTTTGTTATGAATAGGAGGGAACGGTTATGGATATTTTAGCTTGGGCACTCATTATCATCTTATTTGTTATAGCTTTTATCGGATTGATTTATCCAATTATCCCGAGTGTACTTTTTATTGCCGCTGGCTTTATTGTTTATGGATTATTCTATTCCTTTGAACCTTTTGGTGTACTGTTTTGGTCCATTCAAATTTTATTTGTAATATTACTATTTGGTGCCGACTATATCTCTAATATGGTTGGTGTGAAAAAATATGGTGGGACAAAAGCTGGAATATGGGGAAGCACTATTGGAATACTAGTAGGTCCTTTTGTTATCCCGGTGGCAGGTATATTACTTGGACCAATAGTCGGGGCAATTATCGCAGAATTAATTGTACATCGTCGCCCATTTAAGGAAGCGGTCTTAGTTGGATTTGGGTCACTTGTAGGATTCATAAGTAGCATCATTACTAAAGGAATTGTTCAAGTAGTGATGATTATCTATTTCTTATTTGTTGTTCTATAAAAAAATTAATTTTTATGTTTGATTCTATGGCAAAGTGGTATAGAAAATATAAGAAGACATTTTAATGATGTCTGCATATGATTATATTTTTTAGTAGGAGGAATGTTTACATGGCTTATGAACTACCGAAATTACCGTATGCTTATGATGCTTTAGAACCACATATCGACAAGGAAACAATGAATATCCATCATACGAAACACCATAATACTTATGTAACTAACTTGAACAATGCAATTGAAGGAAAAAGTGCATACGCATCGAAAAGTGTAGAAGAATTAATTACCCATATAAATGATATTCCTGAAGATATCCGTACAGCTGTCAGGAATAATGGCGGTGGACATGCCAACCATTCTTTATTCTGGGAAGTTCTTTCACCAAATGGAGGGGGTACACCAACAGGCGATTTAGGAGATGCGATAGCTAGTAAATTTGGTAGCTTTGACGACTTCAAGGATGAATTTGCTAAAGCAGCTACTGGTCGCTTCGGATCGGGTTGGGCATGGTTAGTTGTTGATAATGGAGAATTAGCCATAACGAGCACACCTAATCAAGACTCGCCATTAATGGAAGGCAAAACACCCCTTCTTGGGCTAGATGTTTGGGAACATGCTTATTATTTAAACTATCAAAACAAACGTCCTGAATATATAAAAGCGTTTTGGAATGTTGTCAATTGGGACGAAGTAGGCAGAAGATATCAAGAAGCGAAGTAAAAGCCAAAATAAATCTATAATCTTAAAAAAAGCGCTATTCATTGGAATAGTGCTTTTTTACATTGCTGTCTAATAAATGTCACTCTTTCCTAATGTATGGGCTTCGATTGTCTAACCATAATTGTTTTTTGTAAGAAGACCAAGTGACATGAAATATTTTTTCAATGAGGATCTTCCTTTTCTTGCATAACTCCATCGTTTTTGAAGGAGACTATTTGTAGAATCGAAGGGGAGTTTTTTTATGAGTAAAATGCAGAGAGTGATTGGAAATATTGAGCCGACCAGAGACCTTGTTTTATTGCTGCTAATTGGAGGATTATATTCCTTAAGTATTGCGTTATCCAATACTTTTGTGAATATTTTTTTGTGGAAGCAATCTGGTGAATACGTGGATTTAGGCTTATATAACCTCGCTGCTGTTGTTCTGCAACCTATTGCATTTATTATTGCGGGCAAATGGGCGAAAAAAGTAGATCGTGTCATTGTTCTAAGGTTAGGGGTTATATTTCTTGCCTTCTTTTATATTTCTGTGCTTCTTGTAGGGGATAAAGCGTCGTCATATCTCCTTTTATTAGGTTCTTTATTAGGTATAGGTTCTGGTTTTTATTGGCTTGCGTTTAATGTATTAACATTTGAAATAACCGATCCAGAAAATCGAGACTTTTTTAATGGTTTTCTCGGGTTACTTTCATCATTTGGTGGTATGATTGGTCCTATTTCTGCCGGTTTAATTATTTCAAAAATGAAGGCTTATACTGGTTATTCAGTCATATTTGGAATTTCATTAGCATTATTCGCGATTGCCGTATTTTTAAGCTTTTCTATTAAAAGGCGTCCAGCAAATGGAAAATATTTTTTTAAGCGGATTATAGAAGAACGAAAGTATAATAAGAATTGGAAGAGGATTACAAATGCTCATTTTTTCCAAGGGTTTCGTGAAGGTACATATGCGTTTGTCGTTTCTGTCTTTGTGTTTATAGCTACGGGGAGCGAATTAGCACTTGGTACATTCGGATTATTAAATTCAGGTATCGCATTAGTTTGTTATTATATTGCTTCAAGATGGATTAAGAAAGAGCATAGGAAAAGAGCAGTGTTAGCTGGAGGTGTGTTATTATTTCTGTCAATTTTCCTGTTAGTATTTCATATAACCTACGTTAATCTTTTGCTCTATGCGGCATTAATTGCAATCGCTTATCCTTTATTACTCGTTCCTTATTCTTCAATGACTTATGATGTAATAGGCACAGCCTGGAAAGCGGCAGAAATGAGAATTGAATATATTGTTGTAAGGGAATTATTCTTGAACATCGGTAGAATATTATCTTTGTTGTTCTTTATAGTGGGTGTAATCTATTTTGATGATCATGTGATCTTGCCGATATTGCTAGTAATATTAGGGATTGGGCATAGTATGATCTATTTCTTTATAAAGAATATCGAATGATGTGAAAAAAATATTCAAAATAACTATCATTTCCTTATAGTTATGAATAGAATTATTTTTGGTTTTCTTTTAAAATAAGTATATGTAATTAAGAGGGAAGTGTGGTTTTAGCAATTGAATAAAAAGAAAAAGAAGAATCGTGTGTCCTTTCGGTTAAACATGCTATTCTTAATTGTCTTTGTGTTGTTCTCTGTACTTATTTTTAGATTAGGGTTTGTTCAGATTGTCTACGGTGATGACTATAAGCGAGAAATAGAACGAACAGAAGAAATCACTGTAAATAACCCTGTACCTAGGGGAAAGATGTTTGATAGTACAGGAAAGATTATTGTCGATAATATCCCGCAGAATGCCATTACATATACAAATAATGGAGCTAGTCAAGAGGAAATGCTTGATACTGCTGAGAAATTAGCGGAACTAATTGAAAAAGATACAGAAAAAGTCACGGAACGAGATGAAAAAGATTATTGGATTATGATTAATCCTGATCGCGCGGATGAAAAGGTAACAGAGAAAGAAAAGGAAAATATTCGCGAGGACGAAGAAGCCGATTACGATAAAGATGTCTATCAATTAACATTAGATCGTATTACGGAAGAAGAATTGGATGAACTGACAGAAGACGACTTGGAAGTGCTTGCGATTTATCGAGAGTTCTCTAGTGGGTATGCCTTTACACCACAAGTTGTTAAAAATGATGAAGTAACTGCAAAGGAATTCGCCCTAGTAAGCGAAAATTTAGATTATCTTCCAGGGGTTGACACAACAACTGATTGGGACCGTTACTATGCTTTTGATAATACATTGAAATCTGTCCTTGGTTCTGTTTCTTCTTCTGAAGAAGGTATTCCGAAAGAAATGCTTGATTACTATTTAGCAAGAGATTATTCAAGAAATGACCGTGTAGGTAAAAGTTATCTTGAATATCAATACGAAGAAGTCCTCCATGGTCAAAAAGCCAAAGTGAAAAATGTCACTGATAAAGGTGGTACGATTCTAGAAACGGTTACAATTTCAGAAGGGCAGCGGGGGAAAGATTTAGTATTAAGTGTCGATATGGATTTACAATTAGCAACAGAAAAAATCATTGAAGAAGAGTTGCGTGCGGCTAAACAAACTGGAGGAACCAGTCTTTTAGATAGAGCCTATGTCGTGTTAATGGATCCGTATAGCGGCGAAATTTTAACAATGGCTGGTAGAAGGCTTGTGAAAGATGAGGAAACAGGCCGAACAAGAATGACGGATGATGCGTTAGGGAATATTACGACCACTTATAACGCCGGTTCCGTAGTCAAAGGGGCTACTATTCTTACGGGCTATAAGGAAGGTGTGATTCAACCTGGTACAGTAATTAATGACCAGCCATTAAAAATTGCTGGTACACCTGTAAAAAAATCATGGAAAACGTTCGGACCAATTAGTGATTTGTACGCATTAAGGGTTTCATCCAATGTGTATATGTTTGAAACAGCCATTCGAATTGGAGGCGGCACATATCGCTATAATAAATCATTGCCGTTAGATCCTAAAGGGTTTGATACAATCAGAGAATCGTTTGCTCAGTTTGGTTTAGGCGTTAGAACAGGGATTGATCTACCAAATGAACAAACAGGATTTAAAGGAATGAGTCAACTCCCTGGATTTATGTTGGACTTAGTGATTGGACAGTATGATACGTACTCTAATATGCAGCTCGTGCAATATGTGTCCACGATTGCTAACGGCGGGAATAGAATGGAGCCTCATGTAGTAAAAGAAATTAGGGAGCCTTTATTAGAAAATGAAGAATTAGGCCCTATTGTAGAAGAAATATCGCCGAAAGTTCTTAATAAACTTGATATGGATGCTTCTTGGATTGAACGTGTAAAAGAGGGATTCCGTCAAGTTGCACAAGAACAACAAGGTACGGCACTATCCTTCTTTGGTGATAAAGAGTATGACCCTGCAGGTAAAACAGGAACAGCAGAGGCTTTCTATGATGGACCACTACGTAGTAATTATGATGAGCCACCTGAAGTAATGAATATCAGCTATGTTGGTTATGCACCTTCTGATAATCCAGAAGTGGCAATTGCTGTCATGGTCCCTTGGGCCTATGAAGGTGGAAGTGGCCATAAAGCAAACATGATTATTGCCGAACGCGTCATGGATGAATACTTTGAATTAAAAGAAGAACGTGCGAAAGAAGAAAGTAAGAAACCAGAAGATTTAACGAAGCAAGAAGTAATTGATGTTAACAAAGAAGAGGATGAATAAGCTTGTTTGTTTTGAAAAACACAAGCATAACAGATACTAATCAACAATCAAACTCGGATTCACCCTATTTTAAAGGGGGAATCCGAGTTATTTTTATGCTTTTCTTTTAGTTTTAGTTTATAACATCAGAAGTGAAAGAGGCAAAGAACGCTGACAATCCTACACAACTACCTCTATATTATCGTTCTTTTACTAAGGAGTGCCTCGACAATCCCCATGTTCATTACTTTGCTTTTACAGCATTGTTTGTTTGCAAGGTAATGCTCACTCCAAAAATGAGATATGATTTTCCCTAAATTTCACTTTACATTTCTTCACATTGGTTTACAGAATATTTACACGACATTTATTTCCTATTAACGTTTAGGTCTTATGATGGGTTTGTAGGACAAAACAACTGATTTTCTAGGGGGAATATTTCTAATGAAGAAACGATTCAAGTATGTGGCATCAACATTAATGATTGGTTCTGTTCTTGCTTTTACAACGGCATGTGGAGCAAATGGCGGTGCGAACAGTTCAAGTAATGGAGAGCAAACAACTAGTGAAGAAAATCAACAGTTACAAGGAGAAATCAAAATTGATGGCTCCTCTACAGTTTATCCTATTATGGAAGCTGTTGTTGAAGAATTCAGTATGGATCAGCCAGGCGTACAAGTGTCAGTCGCTTCTTCTGGAACAGGTGGAGGATTTAAACAGTTTATTGCAGGAACAACGGATATCAGTAACGCTTCGAGAGAAATTAAAGATGAAGAGAAAACCCAAATTGAAGAAGCAGGAATTGAGTATTCAGAATTAAAGCTAGCCAACGATGGATTATCAATCGTTGTAAATAAAGAGAATGATTGGGTCGATTCACTTACTATCGAAGAATTGAAAGAGTTATGGATCAATACGGGAGAAACAAAAAAATGGTCAGATATTAGACCAGAATGGCCAGATGAGGAAGTCAAATTTTATTCTCCAGGAACAGACTCTGGAACGTATGATTACTTTAATGAAATCATTCTGGAGGATGAGCCAATTGTAGAACAAGCGACACTGTCAGAAGATGACAACATCCTTGTTCAAGGTGTAGAAGGGGACGAAAATGCCATTGGATTCTTTGGATTTGCTTATTATGTTGAGAATCAAGATAAGCTAAAAGTTGTTCCAATCGATGGTGGGAATGGTCCGGTAGAGCCGACTCATGACACGGTTGAATCAGGGGAGTATGCACCATTATCACGTCCTTTATATATCTACGTGAAAAATGATTCCCTAAAGAATGAAGAAACATATGAATTCGTTAAGTTCACATTAGAAAATGCGGGGGCACTTTCAGAAGATGTCGGTTATGTGAAATTAAAAGATGAAGAATATGAAACAGGGTTATCAACAATTGAAGATTTAAAATAAGTGTTTGAATGATGAAGAGAGATCATCATCGTAATGAAGGGGGGATCAACTATGAATATACAACAAGAAGAAAAAGCGTTTTCTGTGCAAGAACTTATACAACAAAAAAAATCTAAAAGTAAAAATAAACTGAAGTCAGAAAAGATTGTTCCAGTTATCTTATTATTAACCGCGATTGTGTCAGTATTAACGACGATTGGGATCGTTGTAACATTATTTGTGGAAACGACGACTTTTTTCAGTCACGTAAGTATCAAAGAATTTTTTACCGCACAAAAGTGGTATCCATTTTCTGAAACACAAGGCTCATATGGAATCCTACCGCTTATTTCAGGAACGTTAAAAGTTGCTCTTATAGCTGCAGTTGTGGCAGTCCCGATTGGTCTCGCTGTAGCTATTTTCTTGAGTGAGTATGCGAGTGACCGAACAAGGAGAGTTATTAAACCTATTTTAGAAGTATTAGCAGGCGTACCTACTATCGTTTATGGGTTTTTTGCTCTCACTTTTGTGACACCAGTGCTTAGAGAAATGATTCCATCTCTGCAAATATTCAATGCGCTTAGCCCAGGGATTGTTATCGGGATTATGATTACACCGATGATTGCCTCATTATCAGAAGATGCCATGTCGTCTGTACCTAAAGTGATGAAAGAAGGGGCTTATGCATTAGGGGCAACAAAACTTGAAGTGGCCATTAAAATTGTTATACCTGCCGCTGTTTCAGGTATTGTTGCTTCTATTGTATTAGCAATTTCAAGAGCAATAGGTGAAACAATGATTGTCGCTGTTGCAGGAGGCTCCACGCCTAACTTAAGCTTTGACGTGACAAGTAGTATTCAAACAATGACGGCTTATATTGTCCAAGTCAGTCAGGGAGATGCTGGATATGGTACGACCATCTATTATAGTATCTACGCAGTTGGATTTACATTGTTTATTTTCACCTTGTTCATGAATATGCTCGCCCAATTCATCTCCAAGCGCTTTAGGGAGGAATACTAGTATGAAATTAATTAATCATGATCAAGTACTAAAGAAAATGTCACCACGAAAATGGAAAAATTCCGTTTTTAAAGGTTTGTTCATGTTGGCGACTGCGTTTGCATTAGTGGTTCTTGCGATATTATTGTATCGCATTATCACTCAAGGAATTGGTTATTTAGACTGGCAGTTCTTGCAATCTTTACCTTCACGTGATCCAGAACAAGCGGGTATTAAAACAGCTTTAATAGGGACCATTTGGTTAATGGGTGTTGTTGCCCCTGTGACGCTTATACTTGGTGTAGGAACAGCCATTTACTTAGAGGAGTATGCGAGTAAAAATAAGTTTACCTCACTGATTCAGATTAATATATCTAACTTAGCAGGTGTCCCGTCGATTGTTTTTGGATTATTAGGATTAACGGTTTTTGTGAGAGCATTAACTTTAGGAACAAGTGTATTGGCCGCAGGCTTAACGATGAGTTTACTCGTATTACCAATCATAATCGTCGCGTCTCAAGAGGCGATTCGAAGTGTACCGATGGAATTAAGAGAAGCATCATTTGGAATGGGAGCTAATAAATGGCAAACAATTGTAAGGGTGGTTATGCCGGCTGCATTACCTGGCATATTAACAGGAGCAATTTTAGCTCTCTCTAGAGCAATCGGGGAAACGGCACCATTAGTAGTGCTTGGTTTACCACTTTTCTTAGCGTTTTTACCTCAATCTGTTTTCGATATGTTTACTGTCTTACCAATGCAAATCTATAACTGGACGAGTAGACCGCAAGAAGAGTTTCATGCCGTTGCAGCGGGGGGCATTATTGTATTACTAGTAATGTTAATTGTGATGAATTCTATTGCTGTGTTGATCAGAAATAAATTCCAAAAAAGGTATTAAACGAGGAGTGGAGAATATGAGTACATTGGTTGCACCCAAAAAAGAAGCCGCCGATTCACTTGACAACTATAAAAATCTTAATGACAACAATAAAGTTTATCAAACAAAAGAATTAAATTTATGGTATGGAAGTAATCATGCATTAAAACAAATCAATTTAGATATTTATGAAAATGAAGTAACTGCGATTATCGGTCCATCAGGATGTGGTAAATCGACTTATATTAAAGCGTTGAACCGAATGATTGAAATGGTACCATCAGTAAAAACATCAGGAGAAATTCAATATCGTGGACGTAATATTTTTGATAAACGTTATGGTGTTGAAGAATTAAGAACAAAAGTGGGTATGGTGTTCCAAAAGCCGAATCCTTTTCCTAAATCTATCTATGAAAATGTTGTTTATGGTCCGAGAATTCATGGTATAAGAGATAAGAAAGTCCTGAATCAAATTGTTGAAAAAAGTTTAAAAGGGGCAGCGCTTTGGGATGAGGTAAAAGATAGATTGCAGGATAACGCTTATGGTTTATCAGGTGGTCAACAGCAAAGACTATGTATTGCAAGATGTTTGGCGATAGAACCAGATGTTATTCTCATGGATGAACCTACCTCAGCATTAGATCCGATTTCAACACTAAAGGTAGAAGAGCTTGTACAGGTATTAAAAAAAGAATATAGTATCATTATAGTGACTCATAATATGCAACAAGCAGCTAGGATATCTGACCGAACGGCCTTTTTCTTAAACGGTGAAGTAGTAGAATTTGCAGAAACAGATAAAATTTTTTCTAATCCAACTGATAAGAGAACGGAAGATTATATTACCGGCAGGTTCGGCTAATTAAGTAAAGGAGACTGATTATATTGCCAGTAAGAGAGAAGTTTGATGAAGAATTAGCAGTATTAAGAGGAAAATTATTAGACTTAGGTCATTTTGCTGAAAATGCCCTTTCTTTATCGATTCAGGCACTTGAGAATCATGATATAGAACTAGCTTTAGAGATCATGGAAAATGACACAAAAGCAAACATATTGTACGAAGAAATTAATGATTATGCCATTTTATTAATAGCGAAACAACAGCCAGTAGCTATTGACTTGCGAAGAATTATTGTCGCAATAAAGATAGCAACGGATATTGAGAGAATAGCTGATTTTGCTGTGAATATTGCTAAATCAACGATTAGAATTGGGAAAGAAGACCATGTGAAACCAATTGTTCATATTAAACAAATGCATGCGATTTGCTTAACAATGTTAAACGATTCATTAACTGCTTTCAATGAAGAAGATCTTAAAAAAGCAAAAGCCGTTGCTGACATGGATGATGAAGTGGATGATTTATATGGGCAAACGATTGTTGATTTACTGAGAATAAGTGGGGAACAATCTGAGCGAATTCCGCAAATTACTCAATTATCTTTTGTTTGTAGATATTTAGAACGTGCAGCAGATCATGTCACAAACATTTCTGAGCATATCTTCTATTTAGTGAAAGGTAAGCAATTTGATTTGAATGATTGATAAAAGTAACGAACCTCTTTCATCATAGAGGTTCGTTCTTTTATTTATATGAAATGAATGTGAGTCTTATTTATTTGATTAAAAAAATTAGTTACTGATCCAACCACCGTCAACGACCAATTCTATTCCATTAACAAATTTAGATTCGTCTGAAGCAAGGTATAAGTATGCATTTGCAATATCCAATGACTCTCCAGCATAAGGAGGTAATGGAGCTAAACCTTTATAATTCTCTCCCATTTCTTCTTGTGTTTTAATTCCAGCTTTCTCAACCATACCTGTAAAGATTGCACCAGGATGCACGGAATTCACTCGGATGTTATCTTTTCCAAACCACTGAGCACCATGTTTAGTAAGTGCTCTAACTGCGCCTTTTGATGCACTGTACGCTGCACCTTGTGCATCAGCGACACCACCCACAATTGCTGCAATGGAAGATGTATTAATAATTGACCCTTTGCCATTCTGTTGCATATAAGGTATAACGGATTTCATTCCAAGCCATACACCCGTTGTATTAATGGCCATCACTTTATTCCAATCATCTAATTCTGCTTCTAAAATTCCTTTTGCCATATGAATTCCTGCATTATTGACTAAAATGTCAATTTTACCGTATTTTTCTATTGTCGTTTGAACGACATTTAACCATGATTCTTGGCTTGAAACATCTAATTTTAAGGCAATGGCTTCTCCACCATTATCAATAATCTCTGCAACTTTCACTTTTAAAGCATCTTCAACTATATCAGTTGCTACAACCTGAGCACCTTCTTTTGCGAAAATTTGTGCACCTGCCAAGCCCATTCCGCTAGCAGCACCAGTGATAATAGCCACTTTTCCAGTTAATCTACCCATATAAAAGACCCCTTTAAATAATTATAGAATATAGCTTTTAAACATTGTTGTAATCGATTACAATACCACTATAATTATTTTTGTTTTCTTTAACAACCAACAAAAAAGTATTTATTTGTTGGGGTTACACGGAGAGGTGGCTAAGTTAATGAGTAAAAATCTAATGACTGAACAAAGAATTAAAGATGCTCTGGTTACATTATTACTACTAAAACCATTTCATAAAATTACAATAACTGACTTAACAACTACTGCAAATATTAATCGCAGCACATATTATTACCATTACTATAGGAAAGAAGAAGTTCTAAAAGAAGTGATGGACGAAGCAATTAGGGACTTAATCTACAAGATGGAAAATAGTACTGCAAATCAACGAGATTATGAAATTGACCAAAGTGTTTTACCTTCTACAAAAGAATTATTTAACCATATATTTAAATATAGACATTATTATAAGTCACTATTACAAAGTGATGTTTCTTATACATTTGAAAATAAGTTTATAAAAGCACTTAAGCAATATGTTCATAATATTCAAATAGACTTTGGAGGAAATGATAAGTTTGTGATAGATCACCAATTATATACAAATTACCAGGCATATACAGTTTTAGGGCTTATTAAGCATTGGATTGATACAGAGTTTGAAGAATCGCCCATTTATTTATCTGAACAACTAACATCTTTATTGCATGTAAAGGTAAATTCTGTATCATTTACTAGCAAAGTGAAATAAAGAAGTAGGAACTTTTTGTGATAAGCATACTCTTTTATTTATTAGATCAAGCGGGGGAATTAAGTGTCAATTTCTAAGTGGACTGATGTAAACAAAGTTCGGTAATCGTAACTATATTCTTCGGTAATTTAATAATAAAAAGGCTGTAATTAACTCTATTTTAAGAGTGTAATTGCAGCCAAGTAAGATCCATTGAGATAGAGATTCGTTTTTTATGATTTGCTAAATAAATCAGCAAGCTCTTTATAAGACTGTTGATTATTCACTTGATATGTACCAACACGTAGCTTCTGACTATAATTGAATTCTTTTAAAAAGCTAGTAAAGTCCTCACTATATTCGATGATGCCTGCCTCTTCAAGTTGCTGCGCAATCTCTTGTGGAAGCATACCGCTTTCGATTTTAATTTCTGTTGTAATGGTAGTTTCTTCTTTAGGTACTTCTTCCTGTTGTTTATCAAGTTCTAATTTTTCTTCAATGAGTTTATCGATCTCATCATCCGTCAAAACATGAAAACCTTGTTCTTTTACATAAGCTTGAGCCGCTGTCTCATCAATCATTTGCTTGTTCTCGTCATTCATAAGCATATAACCAATGAGAAGAATTAGGGTTGTACAAAAAACACCAGCTGAAAAGCCTCTTAAAACATATTTTTTCATACTTTTTCACCTTTAAGTTGACTAGCTGTGATAATGGCCAATACTTCATCTTCTAATAAAGAAGATTGCTTAGCGATTTGCTCTGTGGAAAGTCCCTGCTTATGAAGTAAAAGTACTTGATTTTTTATAATATCATGAACTTCCTTCTTCTTAGGTCTAGATAACCCAGTGTCATTCGGAAGTTTGATTTCGTCTATCAGTAATTCTTCTTCTAACAGCTTTAATTTTTTCTTTATTTGATACGTTTCTTTTACATGTTGAATAGATAGTTGGTCAATCTCATCCTTTAAGGAACGGTAAGGATCTTTAAGAAAAAAGGATAAAATAAATAGCAGAAAAGCGATAACTAATAAAACAGCAAATATATATATAATCATTCTCACCTCAAAGCTTTATTATCAAAGTTATTCTACCATAAATATCGACAAGTCGTGCTAACTTTGAAGAATCTCCTATAGAATTTGTCGAGTAAGATATCATAGTTTCTGTCGAATGAATGAAGAAATAAGTCGGTGAAGAAAAAATGCTTATCATAATAACAAGTGTAGCGATAGATAGCATAAACCGACAAAATCTGTTTATTGTGGGCTTGGCCATTCAGTGCTAACATTAATGTATAGAATAATCTGACAAGGGGAATGGTTCGAAAAATGGAAAGTAAACAGAATCACATAATACATTCGTCAGGATTATTACCTTTAAAAACAGAAATTATCAACAAAGATATCTATATTAGTTGGAAGGTTAGGCAAGAAAAATATGACATCCTCTCGCTCTACTACAACAAAGATATAAGAAGTTGCCTGCAAGTAATTCAGCTTCATTCATACAGTAAAAATCATTCCGATCTATATGAGTTTTTTATTCCACCATACCAATCGATGAGGGTCATTAGAAACGCCATTAAAACAGAATATCATTCTTACCGCATCACCCTGTGTTTGAAACTAATGGATGATAATTATCTCCCTTTACTTACTACTGAGATAGGTAGTGGAGTGGGAACTGTCAAATTATCATCAGAAATAAGTGCTGACTGGATCCATCAAGTGTGTGGGTATAGTTATTATGAAGTGAAGCAATGACGGAGAGTATTCTACTGTTAAGTTGGGAATACCCACCGTATATTGTTGGTGGCCTTGGTCGCCATGTAAGTGAATTAGCGAGATCACTCGCACAAGAAAAGGTGTCCGTTCATGTGCTAACAGTGAAAAGGCATGAAGTTGACGAAGAATTTGAAGTGCAAAATAATGTAGTCATTCATCGTGTGGCACCGCTTATGCAAACTGGATCATTTCTTCATTGGGTTGCTTCGGTGAATTTAGCAATGGAAGAGAAAGCAAGAGCTTTGATTGAGCAAAATGGTATAGAGATGATTCATGCCCATGATTGGATAGTTGCAGCGAGTAGCATCATTTTAAAGAAGCGAATGGATATACCGCTTATCGCTACCATTCATTCGACTGAGGCAGGTAGACATAATGGAATTCATACAGAGAGTCAAAGCTTTATCGATAGACAAGAAAAATTATTAATGGCATATGCCGATCATCTTGTAGTTTGTAGTCATTTTATGAGAAATGAGTTACTACATAAATACCAACAGCCATCTTCGACCATTTCCATCATTCCAAATGGCGTAAGTAAGCCGATGAAAAAAGATAGGAACCTACAGTTTCATTTTGCCCAACATAGACCATACCTCTTTTCGCTGGGGAGGATGGTAGAAGAGAAGGGGTTCGATATTCTTATCGCTCTTGCTGAAAAATTAAAGAAAAAAAATACAAACTTAAAAATCATTGTCGCTGGGGAAGGTCCGTTATTATCGTATTACAGACAAAAAGTTCGTGCTAAACAAATCGATGAATGGATTCAATTTATTGGTTATGTTGACGAATATGAGCGTGATAACTGGATGGAATATGCTAGCTTAGCTATTTTCCCTAGTTTGTACGAACCATTTGGAATAGTTGCTTTAGAAGCGATGGCAGCTGGACTCCCAGTAGTTTTAGCTAAAACTGGCGGGTTCAGTGAAATAATCATTGAAAATGAGTCGGGGCTTTTTTTCGATCCTCGAGATGTAGTAAATCTTGAAAGTAAAATAGATTCTCTACTATTAAAACCTAACTTTAGAAGCCAAATCGTCAGTGCAGCTCAAAAAAGAATCAAGACAGAATTTAGCTGGCAATCGGTAGCGAAACAAACGTTAAAGGTGTATAGAATTCACGGACGAGTCAATAAATTCCAAAGAAAAGGTGATTAAAGTGAAAA
Source organism: Cytobacillus sp. FSL M8-0252 (assembly GCF_038007345.1). Classification (NCBI taxonomy): domain Bacteria; kingdom Bacillati; phylum Bacillota; class Bacilli; order Caryophanales; family Bacillaceae; genus Cytobacillus; species Cytobacillus sp. FSL M8-0252. Next base: position 3,216,430 of record NZ_JBBOWZ010000001.1, on the reverse strand, counting down.
TAATTGAGCAAACGCCTTACACAACTGAATATTGGAATCAGTCGAATCAGGAAAACTTATTGCATCAAACGTTAGGTATCGCCGTTGGTAAAAGTGTTTATTGGATTGAAATGAATGATATGGCGGAAGGAAGAGAACATCAAGTAGAAGGTTTATCGATACGTACAGAAAAGGTGAGAATTGATCATCATATTTCTATGTTAAATTTCAACATTTACAATGAACTATCTACGAGTAAAGAGATAAAAGTACTTATGGCGCATAGTAATCCAAGAGAGTGTGACTACCAGATTTCTTTTATATCTCCGATTGAACACTTGATATATCACATGATTGATCGCCAATTATTCTTAGTGAATGGTCATTTGAACGGGGTGAAAATGAAGGAAAACACAGTTATGCAACAATCACAAGTGGATAATAACAAAATATGGTCATATGGCAAAGGTGGAAAACAAACATTATCATACAATCCAATAGGAAAAGGAAAGGTAGTTAGTTTATGTGGGGATACTGTTAAAATAACAGGGAAATCTGCTATTGACGGACAAGCTTGGTCAATTACAGATGATTGTCAAAAACAGCTTTTACAAGTAAATCAAACACTTTTAAAAAAACATACTAGCATTTCAAACTAAAAAGTGATATTATATAAAAGTCGTATGAAACGAACTAGTGCTTAGTAGTTTGGAGGGAAATGACATGCGTGTAAATATTACGTTAGCTTGCACAGAATGCGGAGATCGTAACTATATTTCTAAAAAAAATAAAAGAAACAATCCAGATCGTCTTGAGCTAAAAAAATACTGCCCAAGAGAAAAGCGTTCTACAACACACCGTGAGACAAAATAAGCAGTAGGTAGATTCCTGCTGCTTTTTTTGTCTCTTTTTTTATGGTTTCATCACGGGGGTGATACCGGGTAAGGTTCAAGAGGTGAAATTACGAGTGATGGTTGTTACTTCATATGTCTAGATTGAAACTAATATTTTTATAAGATAAGTGTGTTTTTTATAAATAGAGGTATAGGAGAGTTAAATGGTGGATAAAAAACAACTGAGAAAGATGATTATGCAACAATTAACAGAAATGCCTAGTGAACAATATACATCACTATCAGAAAAATTAGCATCGCAATTATTCCTCACATCTCATTGGCAACAATCCAAAGTAGTTGCCCTTACAATATCACGCTTTCCAGAAGTCGATACTTTTCCAATTATTAATAAGGCTTGGTCAGAGGGAAAACAAGTGGCTATTCCAAAATGCTTACCTAAAACGAGGGAAATGAATTTCAGGATTTTTTCAAGTTATGACAATCTTGAAGTCGTCTATTCTGGATTACAAGAACCAGTAGTAGACAAAACTAAGAGTGTTCAGCCTTCTGAAATTGATTTATTAATAGTTCCAGGCGTTGCTTATACATTAAAGGGTGATCGTATTGGTTTTGGAGGCGGTTATTATGATCGTTATTTAGTGGATTATAACGGCTTTACACTTTCATTAGCTTTCCCCCAGCAAGTGGTTAATAAAATACCATTAGACCAACATGATCTACCTGTTCAAAAGATTATTACAATAACGGAGTGAAAGAATTGATATTTATTTTTCTTGTACTCATTGCCGCCTTTTTAGGCTACCTTCTTCAACTTCTTACAAAGTCAGGCGCCATAGCAGCAATTGTTGTGGGTGTATTGATTAACTTAGGTTTTGGGTGGAGGGGACTGCTGCTGCTTGGCTTCTTTTTCACTAGTTCAAGCTTATTGTCTAAATACAAGAAAAAGCAGAAGCAACAAATCGAAGCACGCCATGAAAAAGGGTCTACTAGAGATTGGCAGCAAGTGGTTGCTAATGGTGGGTTACCTGCATTATTTAGTGTGCTTTTTATTATTTTTCCATCTCCCATTTTTTTTATAGCTTTTACAATAACCATTGCGAGTGCGAATTCAGATACTTGGGCCTCAGAGATAGGTTCATTAAGTAAAAGAAGACCTTTGTCAATTCAGCATTTTAAGCAGGTAGAACCTGGTACTTCAGGAGCGATGAGTTTCCTCGGAACCTTTGCTGCAATAATGGGTTCCTTCTCTATTGCTATTATTGCTATGTTGTCCTATTCATTATCTTTTTCCACCATGTTTATTATATTTGTCTTTGGTTTCCTCGGAAATATCTTGGATACCTTATTAGGTGCCTTCATACAGGTAACTTATCGTTGTCCGTCTTGTGATATGGTGGTCGAATCGAAATGGCATTGTAATCGTAAAACGGTACATATAAGCGGTAACACAATAGTTAATAATGACCTTGTTAACCTTTCATCTTGTGCTCTTGCGAGTTTATTAGGTGTTTTGTTCTTTGTGACTGTAGCAGGTGGATAATTGCAGAGAATGATTCGCATAATAGTGATAGACAGGAGGGAATGAAATGGGAAAAATAATGACTTTGATACTGTTTGTATTGTCAGGTGTTTTCATTTATCAGTATCGTTATCGCCTAGTTGGTCTTTTAGCGAGACAAAATTTTATCATTGCTACCGTATTAAATTGCCCTTTTTTAAGAGAGAAAGCAATGAAGCTAGTTTTTCCTCAACCACAATATAATGATGAACGTTTATAACAATGTACTTTTTGGCCCTGTTTATATAAGGGCTTTTTATTTTGTTAAAAAGAAACATTGACTATAATAAGATATATAACTGTAAGGAAGTGAGAAAACAGTGCATAGTAAAGAGGCTTATTTATTTTGGTCATTGGCCAATCATCTGCTACATAAAGAAGAATATCGCTTCATTCAGCTTTCTGAAAAACAAGATGAACTCTGGATTGAGAAGTTAGAGAATAAACAGACAAAAATCATTCGTTTGCTAAGGAAGGATTTAGATTGGAGTAACTGGTTACAAAGAGATATAGAATCAGTTGCCTTTAATGGTGAGCGTATTCGAAAACAAGTAAGGCATAGAGAAATGACTGTGCTCAATATATATATTTCACCATTTGTACCTGTTGACGATTATGAGGATAAGCTTAATAAGCCCTTTCAGCATTCCAAAATGGAGAAGACAACGGTTGAATCTGTCATTATGACTGTGGATAGGCTGGAAGAGGTGGCCAAACAGCTGCAGCGACACTTTATGAAACCTCTTCTCTTTTTAGAAGAACCATCTGATGATATTGATGAACAAGTAATTGAAAACTTAAAAAAACAGACATTATGGCTAGCAGCAAATAAAGCGAAAGAAGAAACAGAGGTTTTTAATCAAGGTAAGCCCATTTTTACATATCTATTTATTGTGCTACAAGTCCTAGCTTTTCTTTGGCTGGAGTGGAAAGGTGGAAGTACAAATACCTCGGTGCTGATTGAAAGTGGAGCAAAATATAATCCACTTATTTTGGCAGGTGAGTGGTGGCGTTTTTTCACACCGATCATTTTACATATTGGTTTCCTGCATTTATTGATGAATACTCTTGCTCTTTTTTATTTAGGCTCTGCTGTTGAACGAATAATGGGCAATACAAGGTTTATAGTTATTTACTTGTTATCTGGTTTTATGGGTTCATTGCTTAGTTTTATTACTAGTCCTAACGTATCGGCTGGAGCGAGCGGAGCGATATTTGGCTGTTTTGGAGCGTTGCTTTTCTTTGGGATATTGAAACCAAAATTATTTTTCCGCACAATGGGTATGAACATTATCGTTGTTCTTGTGTTTAACCTTGCATTAGGCTTTATGATCCCAGGAATTGATAACGCTGGTCATATTGGTGGTTTAATTGGCGGGTTCTTAGCAACGGGAATCGTTCTTTTGCCTAAGAAGAGAAACAGGATTGCTCAACTATTGATAGCTTGTTTCACGGCTCTTCTCATAAGTGGAGGTCTCTATTATGGCTTTCATTTCCCTAATGATCAAACACAAGAAGAGATGGCTTTGATTGAAGCACAAACTTATTTAGAAAAAGAAAATTACTCAATGATGATTAAAGAGCTTACTCCGTTTGATAAAGAAGGTGCAACCGCACAAACTTATTTTTTATTGTCCTATGCGGAAATTCAATTAGGAGAAACAGAGAAAGCGAAGCGTCATTTGCATCTTGCTATTGAAGTAAACGAACAATTCCATGAAGCTTACTATAATCTTTCCTTATTATATTTAAGGGAAGGCAATACGGATGAAGCGAAAAAGTATCTTGATGAAGCTGTAGAATTACATGACTCAGAAGACTATCGGCAGCTACTAGACAATCTAAATGAAAACAAATAAGATATTTCGACAGGAAGGGAATATTTCCTAGGAAATTCTACATCTTTTCTTAGAAACTTAAAAAACTTGTTGTTTAACATAATGTAAAAGGAATCAACCTCTTAGGAGGGTATGATTCCTTTTTAGTATGTCTATGATGTTTGTTAGGAATATATTTGAATGAGGTGAACTCATGGAAACAAACAAACATCATAAAGTATCTAAGGAATTGATTAACAATACATCATATTTAAAAGAAGCATTAGCAGTCGGAAAAAACTTTGATGTGTTACAAATAGATGTGGAATATACTGGGATTGACATGGCAATCTATTTGGTTGATGGCTTTGCTAAAGATGATATTATGAATCGGTTAATGGAATTTCTTGCTCAGCTTGGAAGAGAACAATTAGAAGAGGATACTGTTCCGAAGCTAATGAAGAGATATATCCCTTATATCGAAATTGCTACAGAAAGTGATCTGGATGCAATTGTTGATGCTGTATTAGCTGGTCAAACGGCATTGGTCATTGATGGAGCAGATGAAGCGATATTAATTGATACAAGGTCTTATCCGGCCCGCGGCCCGGAAGAGCCTGATATTGAAAGGGTTGTCAGAGGCGCACGGGATGGCTATGTTGAAACATTAGTTTTTAATACAGCACTAACGAGGCGGCGGATAAGAGATCGAACGTTAAGAATGGAGTATTTACAAATCGGTAGACGCTCAAAAACTGATATTGTCATAACTTATATTGAAGATATTGCAGACCCTGAGTTGGTCAATAAAATAAAAGATAGTGTATCTAAAATTGATACAGATGGCTTACCGATGGCCGAGAAGACAATTGAAGAATACATTTCTGGTCAGCATTGGAATCCTTATCCGATGGTTAGGTATACAGAGAGACCGGACACAGCAGCTTCGCATTTATTTGAAGGTCATGTATGTATCATAGTGGATGGTTCACCGAGTGTGATTATAACACCGACTACTTTCTGGCATCATTTGCAGCATGCAGAGGAATATCGAAACAAACCGATTATTGGTGCTTATTTAAAATTCGTTCGCTTTATTTCCGTATGGGCTTCGCTGTTCCTTTTACCTATTTGGTTTTTATTTGCTGCGAATCCAAGTTTATTACCAGATTCTCTATCATTTATAGGACCAGAAGAGGCAGGGAAAATCCCTTTGATTTTGCAAATCTTAATTATTGAAGTAGGTATTGATATGTTGAGGATGGCCTCCATTCATACCCCCTCGAGTCTTGCTACTGCTCTCGGCTTAGTAGCGGCACTCATGATAGGTGATTTGGCTGTTTCAGTGGGCTTATTTACAAGTGAAGTCGTTCTTTATTTTGCGATTGTAGCAATTGGTACATTTGCTACACCAAGTTACGAATTAGGATTAGCTAATCGAATTGTTCGTATTGTTTTATTATTACTGACAAGTGTATTTCATATGTATGGTTTTATCATCGGTATCACACTATTTGTCATTTGGTTGTCTAAAATGAAGTCTTTCGGAGTCCCTTACTTATGGCCGTTTATTCCCTTTAACCTAAGAGCCTTTAGAGATGTCCTTTTACGTTCACCAATGCCTTTGAAAAATAGACGTCCAAGAATGTTGCATCCAAAAGATCCAGATAGATAAAAGAACACTTTTCTTTTGATCGTTAGAATTACTCTTTCTCTCATGTTTTAATGATTGAGGAAGAGTTTTTTTTCGTTTATACTTTGCTTTATGAAAGAAAGAATCGAGGGAATGAATGTGAAAAGTTTTTATGATGTACAACAGTTGTTAAAAGCATATGGTGCTATTATTTATATGGGTGAACGTTTATTGGATATTGAAATGATGGAGCTTGAAGTGAGTGAATTATATAAAGCAAAAATAATTGAAGTAGATACCTATCGAGATGCTTTATTAGTCTTAAGGGCTGAGAGAGAAAAAGAGAAAAAGAAAACAAGAAAATAGTTGCTCATTACTTCTCTAGGGGGTGTTGTTTTGTTTGTTGGTGTGGATATAGGTGGTACAACAATTAAATTTGCTTTTGTTAACGAGAATGGCGACATTCACTTAAAATGGCAAGAAATGACGAAGCAGGATTATACAGACAACAGTTTAGCAGAGCAAATTACAACTTCAATTGAACATCATAGAAAGAGGGCGCAATTAAAAAAAGAGCAGATTTTATCTGTTGGAGTCGGTGCCCCAGGACCGGTTGATAGCAAAAATGGAATTTTACTTTCAGCAACAAATATAAATTTGTCACCTCACTACCGCTTACAAAAAGAACTATCAGATTACATGGCGCTTCCAGTGATATTGGAGAATGATGCTAATTGTGCAGTGTTAGGCGAACGCTGGGTTGGTAGCGCAACTGGCTACAAAGACATTGTACTCTTAACAATTGGTACTGGTATCGGTGGTGGCATTATTAGTAATGGTCAGTTAATGCGTGGGAATGGGGGTTCTGCTGGTGAAATAGGCCATATCAATGCCGTTTCTTCTTATGGCGTGCGATGTAATTGTGGAAAATGGGGTTGTCTTGAAACGATTGCCTCAGCTTCTGGAATAGTACGTGTGGCTAAGGAAATCATTCATTCTAACAAGAACACATTATTAGTTGACCATTTATCAGTTCAGAATATATTTCACTTAGCAGGTAAGAATGACGTAGTTGCTAAGGAAGTGGTTCAAAGAACAATGAAGCCATTAGGCATTGCCTTAGCGAATGTAGCAGCAATACTAAACCCTGAGGTGATTATAATCGGTGGTGGGGTTTCTCAAGCCGGGAAATTATTATTAGAGCCATTACAATTCTATTATGACGAAAACTTATTTCCTGAGATGCGAGGGTCTACTTTATTGAAACTAGCTACTTTAGGGAATGATGCAGGAGTAGTAGGTGCCGCCTGGAGTGCAAAGCAATTAATTATAGGGTAAGGGTTCAGTAATAGTGAGTAAGTCATCTTTTCTTCTCATTCATCATATGTATGAACTGATGGAGAGGAGGATAAAAGGTGAAGATTAAAGTTAGGTCAGGTGATTCTTTATGGTACTACAGTCAGCTGTTTATGGTTCCAATTAATTTAGTCATTGATAGCAATCCACAAGTGGACCCTTCCTCATTGCAGATTGGCCAAAGCATTCAAATTCCTGGCTTTCATACATCTACTATTAAACTTCAAAAAGGTGATTCACTATGGCAAATAGCATCAAAGAATAATCTTCCTGTCGATGCATTGCTTTTATTGAATCAGCAGTTACAGCCTCAAAATCTACAAGTAAATCAAACAGTCCTAGTGCCAACAAGAGTGATTATGCCTTTAATGGATAGGAAAAAAAGTTATAGTTTTAAAACTTTGCAAGACGATCTCAACCAATTAAAAGAAGTTTATCCATTTATAAAAATAAATGAGATTGGTTATTCGGTGACAGGCAAGCCTTTATATGAGATAAGAATAGGTACAGGTGAAAAGCAAGTTCATTATAATGCGTCATTTCATGCAAATGAATGGATTACAACGCCTGTCCTCATGTCTTTAATAAATGCCTATTTGTTATCTATGACTAATGCAAAACCTTTAAGGGGAATTGAGACTTTACCTTATTATAGTCGTGTTGAGTTATCCGTTGTTCCAATGGTTAATCCTGATGGAGTTGACTTGGTTTTAGGGGGACCACCAGAAGGCTACAAAGAAGAAATATTAGCAATTAATGAACAAAAAGATGATTTTTCCCTATGGAAGGCGAATATTAGAGGAGTAGATTTGAATAAACAATATCCCGCAAAGTGGGAATATGAAAAAGAAAGAAAGCCAGATGTTCCGTCATCTCGAGACTTTCCTGGATATGAACCGTTATCCGAGCCTGAAGCGATAGCGATGGCCAATCTTGTTGAGAATAACAACTTCAGCTTATTATTAGCTTTTCACACACAAGGTGAAGAATTTTACTGGGGATATGAAGGACTTGAACCGCCTGATTCAAAAGTCATTGCTGATGAATTTGAACGAGTAAGCGGTTACCGTTCAGTACAATATGTAGATAGTTTCGCTGGGTTTAGAGATTGGTTTATTAAAGAGTATCGACGGCCAGGCTTTACGATGGAACTGGGAAAAGGAGTAAACCCCCTGCCGTTATCACAGTATGAAGACATGTATGAAGAAATGCTTGGTGTCTTTTTGGCTTCACTTTATCTTTAATAAAAAATAGTTGTTGCTTGTATTTCCTCCATAATCAGTATAAAATTTACTATTGATTACAATGTTTTTGGGAATTAATTAGGAAGAATTTCGTAGAGAGCGAAGAAAAGCCGGAAACGGCTTTTTCTCGCGTCTATTCAGATAAAAGTGCGCTAGAATGAAGCTAGATTGGAATTCGATGGGGGGCAAGCCAAGTTTATGAAGTACAAAGCGGAACACCAAGATTATATGCTCATATTGCTTTTATTTTTTTCCACAATGATTATAGCTGGCTGTCAAGTGAATGAAACAGGTGATAAGCCACCTGTAAAAGAAACGAATATGACAGAGAAGCAAACTTCAAAACAATCAGTTATACCTCTTGCTGTTTCAGATTCTGATCAAATTTTCTTCTTTGGCTGGTTAGATGCCAAGCACTTATTATTCCTCAATCACAAAGATGAAACATTGAACAAAATTTTTAAATATAATATTTATACCGGAGAACAAGAGTTATTTTTTGAAGGTGAGGCACCAATTAATAATGTCTATATTAGCCCAGATCAACAATATATATTTGTCCAGTCTGAACCAAGTAATCAAAAATGGCGTATTGCTATAGTGGATCATAAAGGTGATTACATATTGCAGGAGTTAATAGATGGCACCGAACTAGCTGTTTCTTGGAATCAATATGATCCGACAAAGTTATTGGTTTCGAGTTTTGCCGAGGACTGGTCTTACACTTCTTATTTGATATCAGCTGAAACAAAAAATATGGAACATATATCTATAGCGGAGCCGTTTGTCCATTGGTTAAGTACTGATTCATTTGTTTATTTGGACTGGAGTACGGTTGGACCTTCAATCGTGACGCAGTTAAAAGAACAAAAAAAGACTGGAACGGCGGAAGTGAAGAAAGAAAACGTGTATTTTGTTGATACATTTAATGATTTAATGGTGACCATTGGTGTAAACGAAAATCATGATGAAGAGGCACAATACACATTCATGAATAACGACTTTGAATCGGTGTTATCTTTTTCAGTTCCTCATTTAACAAGCTTTTCCGGTTGGATGGTTCCACAATATGCCATGATGGATAAAGAGTTTTTATACTTTAAGCCGGAGTACAGTACAGATGCAGATACGTATCGGGGTAGCTTTGATTTCATGGCTACAGATATGGAAACGGGAGAACAGACCGTATTATTAGAAGATATGGACAACGAACCTCTTTCCTGTTCTAATAATGCCAATGCTTGTTTATACGGTCATTATTTAGATAAAATCATTTTATTAGATGAGAAAGAAGTCATTTCACTTATAGAATCTTGAGCAGATAAATTTTCTTCGCTCTTTATTTTGTGCATACTAATATTGATATTTAAAGGAGATGACATGATGGCAATAGTAGACGTAACAATTATTCCAATAGGAACGGAGAGTCCAAGTGTATCAGCTTATGTAGCAGATATTCAAAAGGTTTTAAAAGAATATAAAGATGTTGGGAAAATTGATTACCAATTGACACCGATGAATACACTCATTGAAGGAGAATTACCAGTGTTATTCGAGGTTATCCAAGCAATGCATGAAGTTCCATTTGAAAAAGGACTAGCGCGAGTGGCAACAAATATTCGCATTGATGACCGTAGAGATGTAAAACGTCAGATGGCGGATAAAGTTAAACGAGTAGAATCATTGCTACAAGAGGATGAATGATAAATAAAAAGTCTGCCCTTAAAGAGGCAGACTTTTTATTTACATCCCCTTTTAATGGACAGCTGGGAATCCGCTATGAATTAATGTCATCACAGCAAACCATCCGAAAACGGCAGCTGTCCCGAAAGCGAATACAATCCCTAGGAGATTTTTGTTTCGTAGTGCACTGATTAGACCGAAAATTGCTAAAATAGCTGTTAAACCAGTAATAATTACTAGTCCCATGTTTATAGCCCCCTTTTCATTCAATCAACAAATGAGTCTATGCTCATTCCTTGCAAAGGTTTGGAACCGTATGTAATACTTATTTTTACATTCACATCATATTTTATACTTTTTTTCAAAATTTGTCGAGGTGTATTCTACGAACTTTTCAGATAATAACATTTTAAGGAAGATACATCAAGTCTTTTAACAATGTTTGCTTCTCGTAGACTATGGAGTTGTGTACAATAAAAGAAAATAACCAAGGAGGAATTCATTTGAAATACGCACAGTTACCATTAGGACCATTACAAACGAATTGCTATCTTCTTATAAAAGAAAACAAGGACTGCTTAATTATTGATCCAGGAGGAGAAGCAACAAAACTAATCAAAATAATGGATGATGAAAAATTGAATCCGAAGGCGATACTTTTAACGCATGCACATTTTGATCATATTGGTGCAGTAGATGACGTAAAAGAAAAGTACCAAATCCCTGTTTACATACATGAAAAAGAAAAGGATTGGCTAATAGACCCAGCCTTAAATGGTTCAGCAAGATTTCAAATGGGCACAGCGATTTGTTTGCAACCTGCCGATGAGTTATTTGTAAAAGAGCAAGAGATAGATATCTCAGGTTTTTCCTTCAAAGTATTAGAGACACCGGGTCATTCTCCTGGTAGTGTCTCCATTTATTTCGCAGACATTGCCTTGCTGTTTGGTGGGGATGCCCTTTTTCAAGGCAGTATTGGGCGAACAGATCTATCTGGTGGCCATCATGAGACGCTTCTGCAAAGCATACATGATAAATTACTCACTTTACCTGAAGACACACTCGTCTTACCAGGACATGGGCCAGTGACTACCATTGCCAATGAAATGGACACAAACCCTTTCTTGAACGGCTTTTCATAATGAATCCAATCATCCGCTATATCGAAGAAAATAGGATGGAACGGCTTACTTACGCCGATTTTATTCAGTTAGCCCTCTATCATCCTGATTTTGGATATTATATGAAGGATGATAAAAAGATTGGTGTAGATGGGGACTTTTATACATCACCAACAATGACACCTATGTATGCAACAATAATCGCTAAATGGTTTATAGAGCAGGTGAGAGTGAATCAACTGCCTGCAGCCGTGTTAGAAATTGGTGCAGGTGATGGTTCATTTGCTCAAGTCTTTATAAATCAATGGGAAGAGATGACCGATGAGTCGCTAGTTTATATATTAGTTGATGAAAGCCCTCATCATAGAAGATTACAAAAGGATAAATTAAGTAAACATCACAGTGTAGAACTTCATTTTCTCCAATCATTAGATGAATGTCATACGTTTTCAGGGCTTGTTTTTTCTAATGAACTACTTGATGCGCTACCTGTTCATTTAGTAGAAAAAAAAGATGATTGTTTATATGAAATAATGATTACTTCCAACCAAAATGGGCTAACCGAAGTCTATATTCCTATAGAAAATCAGGAAATCATTTCATACATCGAGCAAATGTCGATTTCTTTATACAATGGCCAAAGAATGGAGATTCCATTATTTATGGATGGCATAAGTGCATCGATTAGCGAAGTGTTAGAAAAAGGACTTGTATTGACAGCTGATTATGGTTACACGGACGATGATTGGTTAATACCGACGAGAAAAGATGGCAGCATGAGGGGATACAGGAAACATCAGCTTATCCCCAATATCCTTACACACGCTGGTGAGATGGATATTACTCATGATGTGCACTGGGATTCGTGGATCCGTTTTGGTGAGAAGTATGGATTGACTTTTATGCAGAAATGGCGGCAAGATGAGTTTTTAATTGCATCAGGTATTCTAGATGAATTATCCAATCATAGTGGAGACCTATTTTCAAATGAGGCTAAGAAAAATCGTGATATTCGAACATTATTAATGGATAGTGGAATCAGCCAATCGTTTCAGCTTGTTCTTCAGAAAAAGAACCTTTAAACAAACATAATAAAAAGAGGATGACGTTGCATCCTCTTTTTATTATGTTTGTTATGTGTGCTTTTAGTGTGACCCCATACCTGGTACCATCATAAAGACAGTCCAATATGTGAATCCGATAAAGGCAACAGTCAAGTATGCGCCAAAAATATAAATGTACATACGCTCTGTAAGCTTTAAGTAGCCTAGTAGCACAAAGAAACCAGTTTGGCCAAGGAATAGTAGTGCTGGTGTATACATATCACCTACATAAAACATAATTGCAAAAATAGCAGTCCAGAATCCCATCACTCTATACATGCGATCCATATGTATCCCTCCTTTAACACACACATATGTCCATTACTCAATAATTATAAGGTAATACTTGGTTAAAAGTAAACAGTATGTTTTTTATTTTGCGACAGCTTCATAAGAACATGAAATACACCCGTTTAACATATTACCCAATTCCCTTAATTCTATATCTAAAAAAACCGTCTCAAACATGCCTCGTAAAAATTCAAAGTGCATATGACATATTTCACCTTGATTTTTCTTTGCGGTTTCTTTAAAGGGACAATTAAACATTTCAAACATGATCTTTTTTCCATCAAAATTAAATTCTGGCTGAAGACCAGCCACTGCTGCTGCTTCAATGACGAGAGCTAATTTTCTTTCAAATGAGTCCTCTAATGTAACCATTTGCCTGTGTAATGCCGTCTCCATCAATTTCTCGCCATATTTTTTACCAGTTATATATAATGCTTTTTTTCCTTCTGGCCCAAGTGTAATCATTGTTTCGAGAAGAATATCTGATAACATTTGATAATTACGATAAGGAAAATGTAGTCCAATCTCGCTATCAGTTAGGTGATAGCGCTTGCTCGGTCGGCCACCTTGACCGGTTTTTTCTATTTTAGCTTCAAGCATGTGGATTTCTGTGAGTTTTGATAAATGCAATCTAGCAACATTCGGGTGAATAGAAAACTCTTTAGCAATTTCTTTAACAGTGACAGGGAAATGTTTTTTAAGAACATACTGATAAATATAGTATCTCGTTGGATCGGATAATGTATTCGTAATTTTTAATGTTTCATTCATTATTCTCACCTCTCATATGGTTTTCATTATTCTTTTTTTCTGATATGAATAGGATTTTAAAGATGCGATTGCACTGTCAGTCATTTTTAAATGTTTTATTTGTTAATACCATTATATAGTAAAGTATGTGGAAAGAGGAGAGGGTGGAGGGAATCTCTTAAATGTTCAAAAAAAAGTTAAAGAAAAGGACTAAAATCATGCAGGAAACGATCTTTTTTTGGCGAATAATAAAATATCTTAAAAAAGGTGGTGACTAATTACTTGGTCTCAATGCAACGCATGGCTACCTTAATTTTAAGGGAAGCTGTGAAAACAGAAGTAACAGATATTCATTTTGTCCCCAGAAAGAATCACACAATCATTTATTTCCGCTATGGCAAGCGCCTTGTCCCTAAACATTACATCCCTCATTATGAATCTGATCGCTTAATTTCTCATTTCAAGTTTATTGCATCCATGGATATTGGTGAAAAACGAAAGCCACAAAATGGCGCCTATTCTACAGATATTGAAGGATATGAGATAGGCTTACGTTTCTCCACATTGCCCTCTCAATACAATGAAAGTCTTGTCATCCGCATCCTGCCACAATCGTCTCATATTTCTTCTCACAATGTTTCACTATTTCCAACGATGTCCCGAAAAATCCTTGCGATGCTTAAACATGCGCACGGGATGATTATACTAACTGGTCCGACCGGTAGTGGAAAAACCTCAACCTTATATAGTCTGCTAAATGACAATTCCAACCTATTCAATCGAAGTATTATCACTTTAGAAGATCCGATTGAGAAAAAGACTGACTCCTTACTGCAAGTCGAAGTAAATGAAAAGGCAGGTGTAACATATGCTACTGGTTTAAAAGCTATCCTTAGGCACGACCCGGACATAATTATGGTTGGGGAAATACGCGACGCACAAACAGCTAAAATAGCTGTAAGAGCAGCTTTAACTGGGCATTTAGTATTGACGACGATGCATACGAGAAATGCTGTTGGAGCCATACATCGGTTAGTGGAGTTTGGGGTAGCATGGAAGCAAATAGAACAAACGTTAGTAGCCATAACAGCACAGAGGCTTGTAGAATTAACCTGCCCATTTTGTGAAGGAGAATGCACCGATTTCTGTTATAGCTGTGGCAGGTTAAAAAGAGCTGGTGTATTTGAATTATTGAGTGGAAGGGAATTGAATCAAGCTTTGAAGGCGGCGAAAAGTAGTGAGAACAATTATGAACCATATTTTTCGCTCAAGTCAGCTTTGAAAAAAGGGGTAGCCTTAGGGTATGTAAAAGAAAGTGAGTTTAATCGGTGGATTTTAGATGAAAAAAGTTAAATGGACATTAAAGGAGCAATGCGACTTCCTGAAGAAAGTAGGAGAATTATTATCCAGGGGTTATTCGCTCTCAGAAGCGATGGCGTCCTCGAGTTTACAATTGACCTTAGAGAAAAAGCTACAATTACAAGAGGTTATATATCAGTTAAAAGAAGGTTTCCATCTGCACTCTGCCCTAGGGTCAATGAACTTTAATTCACATCTAGTTGGTTATGTCTTTTTTGCTGAGCAGCATGGAGGATTACAACAAGCTTTTATTGATGGCAGTGAAATGATGCAAAAGAGGGGAGAGGATATGAGAAAGTTAAAAAAGGCATTAATGTATCCATGTTTCTTATTCATTATCACCATTCTTCTGTTTTTTCTCGTTGATAAAATCATTCTTCCTCGCTTTACCTCACTTTTTCAGTCGATGAATGTCAATGAAAATACCTTTATGGCGCTCCTTCAATGGATTGGTTCTGTTGCTCCTCTATTTTTAATTGTAATGTTCACCCTGTTACTATTTAGTTCTTTGTATTACTACTTTATTTTTCGACGGTTTTCAATGATCAGACAAGTATCTCTTGTTGTTCGCATACCGATTATTGGCAAACTAGTCGCCCTTTTTTATACACATTACTTTGCTATCCAATTGCATTATTTACTTGCAGGTGGGATGTCTATCACAACTTCCTTGAACTTATTTGCTAAAGATGAAAAACAACCATTGATGAAGGAAGTTGGTCAATATTTGCGTCGTAAGCTAGAAAATGGTGAACAATTAGATGAATTGATTCAGGTTTTTCCCTTTTTAGAATTAGATTTAAGGGCAGTTATTCGTCATGGGCAGCAAAATGGAAAGCTAGAAGAAGAACTACAATTCTTTAGCCGCTATTGTCTGCAGTTGTTAGAAGAAAAAATAGATCAGATAATGAAAGTAATACAACCCGCTATTTATCTTATTGTCGGTTGTCTAATTATTTCATTATATTTAGCAGTAATGTTACCAATGTTTCAACTAATGGAGGGCGTATGATGAAAAACATAAAAAATGAAAAAGGGTTTACCATGATTGAAATGATGATTGTCTTGTTAGTCATATCTGTACTCCTAATTATTACAATCCCAAACATCACAAAAAACCAATCAGCGATAAACGAAAAAGGCTGTAGTGCTTATACAAAAATGGTTCAGAGTCAAGTGCAATCGTATGAATTAGCTAATAATAAGCTTCCTGAATCATTGGATGTGCTTGTGGCGGAGGAATATTTAAATGAAGGTGAAACAACATGTCCGACCGGAGAAACACTTGTTTTAATAGACGGCATTGTGACGGCGGTGAGAGACGAATAAATTTACAGTCAGGGTTTACTTTGATTGAATCATTAATTGTTTGGTCTGTTTTTAGTGTTATTCTTTTTATTACTGCTATAAGCATGCAGCACCAATTTGAAGAGTATGATAATCAAGCTTTCTTTGCCAAATTAGAAGGTGACCTTCTATATGCTCAGCAGTATGCAATTGTAAATCAAACCACGGTTAGTGTTTATCTTTTACCTGATGAGCATGAATACATCTTTTCTAATGGTCGAAATATTTTCTTTCGTCAGAAATATAGTGAGGATTATTTCATTACTAGCGGTACAATGCCATTACATTTCAAATTTTTAAATACTGGGAAAATTAACCGTTTTGGTTACTTGCAAATCAAAAGCTCGCTTAAGCAGTACAAATTTGTTTTTCAAATAGGCAGAGGGAGATTTTATGTGGAAGCATACTAGTGGTTTTATGCTCATTGATTTACTCTTCACGTTATCGGCGATGCTTTTAATCGCCACTCTTTTTATTCCTGTTATGATTCATCTCTATACGTACGCACATATTGAAGATTTGAGATATGAAGCCACTCAAATTCTATATGAGGAAATGATGGACAATGATAGGGTGCTACCTAGAATGGTGAGAAAAGACGAAATGTCATTTCACCTTTTTAACAGTGAGGCTAATAATATTTGTATTTCTTATCTCTATCAACGAGAAGTGATGATCTGTGAAAAGTATTAAAAGTAACGGATTTACATTAATAGAAGCACTTATAACTTTAGCTTGCTTTTTAATCATTGTGAGCTTTATGCCACTTGTGTTTAAGGTTATTTCCGTTAACGAGAATATTGATGAAAGAAAGCAAAAGATTGAATGGCTCGTATTTATTCAGCAATTAAAAAAAGAAGTACGTGTTGCTGAGAAGATATCATTAGATAATCGAGGAGAGCTCATTTTATTAATAGACAATCAATCTATTAGCTATGAAAAATATGGTGATAAGTTAAGAAGGCGTGTGAATGGGGCAGGCCATGAAGTTGTGTTACAAAAGCTTCAATCCGTTCAATTTGAGGTGAAGGAAGATAACATGGTGCTTATTTATAAAAATATTTTCCAAAAAGAGTATCGGTCTTCTTTTTATCAAATGAAAATAAGGAGTACAAACGGTGACGAAGAAGATGAATGAGAAGGGGCTGTTTTATCCTTTTGTATTATTCCTCATTGTTTTGCTTTCTTTTGTGATTACCATTCAAGCAGATTTTTTAATAAGAGAAAAAAGAATTTTGAAATTAAGTAGTATACTTTTACAACAGGAGTACTATTTTAAACAATCTATTACTTATTTAGATGAACAATTTCATTTGAATGATGAGCTACCAATAGAAGGAGAGTATTTATTCAATCATGGAACGGTTTATTATGATTTAGAAGATCAAGAAGGAGGCCTCATCAAAATCAATCTGGAAGTACAAATAAACGGTGTTGCGAACGTAGAAGCGATTGCGTATTATTCATTGATTGAAAAAGAAGTGGTCAAATGGATGGAAATCGAGAGAAAATAATAGGAATAAATGGTTTATGAATGGGAAAGACTAGTAGCTAAAAAAGCAGGGATGCCAGATGAATTCTAATGATTATGTCAAGTTTATTACTCAGACATTCGTTCAATATATGGAACAACCAAAGTCTGAGAGAAAGAAACAAAGAATAGAAAGAAAGCAAGAAAAAGCGCCTGTTTTATTTAGGTGGTTTGGAATTGTACCTTATCTTTTGTTTTACGGAATGAAAGGAACGAAAAAAAGAAATCATTAATCAACAACAATCAAAAAATATGAACAAAACCCATTGTTGGGTTTGTTCATATTTTTTTTAGTGTCGATAAGAATATTGGTGCCATCGTTGTTAAAAGGAAGAATGAGGAATACTCTAGCAGTATGGTTAAGCCATAGGTACTTAGTGTTTCCTTAAGAATCTCATGAGTCGTCCACGTTTGTTAATGCTTAACTAATCGCTTCATCTGTTAAATAAAATAATCCACCATTAACGATAGAAATATGAACTTGGGGTTCATACTGCTCTTGTAATGCAGTCATTTCGTTTTCGAAGCTTTCTCCTTTTTCATCCGCATCTTCATAGAATCTTTCTAATAGTTGCAGGTCCTTTTGCCATCTTAGTCGTGCTTCATCTGCCCATGTGTGATCTTCTTTTTCAATTTCCGACTGTAAAAAATTCGCTACACGCATCACACCACTTTGAGGCTTGATAAATGGTGACAATGTAAAGCTAAAGTCTGGTATTTTAGGAGTAAGTGATAAATGAAGGAGCTTATCATGGAATTGTTCAACCATCTGCCCGTTAATTAAGTGCAAGCCGATTGACTTGAACAAATCTCTTTTACGATCACATTGATAGGATATCCGTAGATTTAGCCCTAGCCAAGGACGTAAGGCGGTTTGCGTTCCTGGTGGGGCCTCGTAATTTTCATACAAACGGATATAACCAGCCAAGTTTTTCGTCGATTGAAAAATTTGATGCAAGCGAGGTGATCCAAAGTGAATGATCTCTCCCTTTATATCATCTGGTGCTAAGGACGGATTGGTTATAAGTGTAAGTTCCATTGGGTTTGCAACACCGCCTGTTTTCTCTAAATAATGCCAATAAAAGGGACGGTTCATTAATTCTTTGTCTAATTCTACTGTCAACTGAATGACTAAATAGCCTGGTTTATTTTCAAGGATTTCACAATGGTTGGCATGAAAGTATCTTAATAGAAAATGGTGGATTTCATGTTGCTGCATGTTGATTTTCCTCCTTTACAGACTCAGCAAATTCAATCATAGATGTTAAATTATCCATTTTTATGCGCATTTCTCCTTCTGAAGCCGATTGTCCGAAGATATCAATTAGGTGATCATTAATACTGCCAAATTGTAGTTTAGTTAAAATATCATCCAATTCGCCAATCACTTTTTCGAAGAGATGGATTTTTTCATACAATAGTTTGAGTACATGTTCTTCTACTGTATCTTTTGTAGCGAAGTTATAAATATGGACATCGTTTTTTTGACCAAGACGGTGAATCCTACCAATTCGTTGTTCTAGTCTCATTGGATTCCAAGGAAGATCGAAGTTAATGATATAACTACAGAATTGTAGGTTGATCCCTTCACCGCCTGCTTCTGTGGCAATTAACACCTGGGCATGGTTTTGGAATAACTCGCGCATCCAATCTTTCTTCCCGCGTTTGAAACCACCGCGAAAAGGAACAGACGTAATGTTATGCTGTTTTAAGAACCATTGTAGAAATAGCTGTGTGGCTCGATACTCTGTAAAAATAATGACTTTATCATTGATTTGTTGAATGATTTCTAATGCTTTTTGGGCTTTTGCATTTTGTTGAATATTTTCTACTAACCCAATTAACTCCTCAATTTTTTGCTGAAAGGCAACAGAGGGTTGTTCTTGTTTCTTTAACATATTTCTTAAAGTGTAAAATACCGCTTCGCGACTGCTACATGCTTCACGTTGTAAAGTCATAAGTGAAAATTGGTTATCAGTCATCCAATTACCTTCTCTGTGCATGGAAGAAATTGCATCATATAAGGCTCTTTCTTCTTTTGAGAAATGGATGGGAACGGTTTCGACATGTCTTTTTGTCCATTCAATACCCGTATCTTGTCTACGATTACGAATCATTACTTTATTGACTAGCTCCTTTAAACCTTCATCATCATCGAGAGAGCGTGCATTTTTTTTGTATTTTTCATAGAAAGATGTTTCTGTTCCTAAGTGACCTGGTTTTAACAAAGAAACAAGATTGAAGATCTCACTAATTCGATTTTGTATAGGTGTTGCTGTAAGTAGTAAGCAAAATTTCTTTTTTAAAGACTGTACAAATTCATAGTTTTTTGTTTTATTATTCTTTAATTTATGTGCTTCATCAATAATAATCAAATCATAGTTTTGTTCAAAGACTAAACTCCTATGCGGCTCTCTTTTCGCTGTGTCGATTGATGATACAACAACATCACATTGCTCCCACACATAGCTCTTTTTTTGAGCGACAGCTGGGATGAAGAACTTACTGTTTAATTCAATTGCCCACTGAGACACTAGTGAAGCGGGTACAAGGATGAGTGCTTTCTTTACAAGCCCTCTGATCATGTATTCTTTTAATATTAACCCTGCTTCTATCGTCTTCCCTAATCCGACCTCATCAGCTAGAATTGCTTTACCATTCATGTTTTCCACTACTTGTTCGGCAACCTCTAGTTGATGTGGTAGTGGGGTGAGGTTTGATAAATGTTTGTCTACTTGCAGTCCATCAAACGCAGGGATGACCGTTTGATTCTCAACCTCAATGGTAAGCTTGAATAAATCCCAGTTTCCCCATGGTCCATCATTATCAATACGGTTTTGAAATTCATCTTGCCAAGTTGCATCAAAATTTATTTGTAAAGTCATTTGCTCTCTCCTTTTTATACGAACATTATTATAATTTTTAAATATAATGTTCGTATTAAGCTTAAGTCTTGTTGAAAAAACATTAGATTTTTAAATAAAAATATTGCTCAAATAATGATAGGATGGTAGGATGTAAGTAGCTTTGAAAGTTGTGAATTTTCAACGCTAAATCTGCAAATACGTACAATACGTCTTTGTAAGCTTCGACTCTCTAAAGCAGTTAATTATAGTATGTGCAAAAATGGAAAAAATTATAAACGCGAATGATAGCAAGGGGAGAGACTGCAGTGCTGCAGCGCCGAAGGAGCAAACAATCATCGTATTGTGAATCTCTCAGGCAAAAGAACACTTGCTTGACGCAACTCTGGAGAGAGCTCAAGGTAATAAGCGAGCCACCAAAGGGGAAAGGCTGCAATATCGCCGTAAACTCTCAGGTGAAAGGACAGAGAATCTGCTCAAATGATCGGTTTTGAGGAGATTCTCTGTCCTTTTTGTGTGCTTTAGAACACTTAGCTTCTTTAATGGGTTAAAGTGGAGAGCGTGTAGCTTTCGTCGTAGCATTTGGCGAGAAGCCAAGTACTTCTATGGCTAGTATGCAAATATTCATCTTAGAAAAAAACAGAAATATAAAGGAGGATGAGTGAATGTCACAGTTGAAGAAAACACCACTACATG
Organism: Cytobacillus sp. FSL M8-0252; assembly: GCF_038007345.1. Classification (NCBI taxonomy): domain Bacteria; kingdom Bacillati; phylum Bacillota; class Bacilli; order Caryophanales; family Bacillaceae; genus Cytobacillus; species Cytobacillus sp. FSL M8-0252. The sequence continues at coordinate 3,195,241 of NZ_JBBOWZ010000001.1, read as the reverse complement.
ACATTTATCAACAGTATGGTGGAAAAACGATTGATTTTGGTGGATGGGCTCTACCTGTTCAATTTTCTAGTATTAAAGAAGAACATGAAGCAGTACGTACAAAAGCGGGTCTGTTTGATGTATCACATATGGGAGAAATTGAGGTTAAAGGTCAAGATAGTTTACGTTATCTTCAGAAAATGATGACAAATGACGTCGCAAAACTAAAAACGTTTGGTGCACAATATACAGCAATGTGTTATGAAAATGGTGGAACTGTGGATGATTTGCTTATTTATAAAATGACTGAAGATGAATATCTCTTAGTCGTAAACGCAGCTAATATCGAAAAAGATTATCAATGGTTACAAAGTCATTTAGAAGGAAATGTTGAACTTAAAAACCTTTCAGAGGATATGTCACAATTGGCCTTGCAAGGTCCTATGGCTGAGCTTGTTTTACAGAAGATTACAGATGTTGATTTAAGTGAAATTGGATTTTTTAAATTTAACCAAACAGTAAATATTAATGGCAAAAATGCATTAGTATCGAGAACTGGCTATACCGGTGAAGATGGATTTGAAATTTATTGTCAAAATGAGGATGCAGTCTTTTTATGGCAGTCGATTTTAGAAGCAGGAAAAGAAGATGGAGTTCTTCCTTGTGGTCTAGGTGCCCGAGATACCCTTCGCTTCGAAGCAAATTTAGCTTTATATGGTCAAGAGTTGTCTGCTGAAATTTCTCCGCTTGAAGCAGGTATTGGCTTTGCCGTAAAAGTGAACAAAGAAGAAGATTTTATTGGAAAAGTGGCATTAAAATCACAAAAAGAAAATGGGTTAAGTAGAAAAATTGTTGGGATTGAAATGATTGAACGTGGGATTCCTCGTCATGGTTATGCAGTTTATGCTGACGACCAACTGATTGGTGAAGTTACTACAGGTACACAATCTCCTACTTTAAAGAAAAATATCGGCTTAGCACTTCTGGACAATCAATACACAGCGCTAGATTCTGAAGTGGAAGTTGAAATTCGTAATAAGCGTGTCCGTGCCAAAGTAATTGCAACACCGTTTTATAAAAAAGAGAAAAAGAACTAACTTATCAGGGGGAGAGAAGCGATGAAACACCGTTATTTACCGATGACTGATTCTGATCAAAAAGAAATGCTTGAAGCAATCGGAGTCAAAACAATTGATGATTTATTTAGTGATATTCCTGAAAGCGTTCGTTTTAAAAGGGAATATAATATTAAACCAGCTAAAACGGAATCTGCTTTAATGAAAGAATTGATGCTTCTATCACAAAAAAATGCAGATTTAAAAACAAATACTTCATTTTTAGGTGCAGGTGTTTACGATCACTATATGCCAGTTATTGTTGATCACGTGTTATCGCGTTCAGAGTTCTATACCGCTTATACACCATATCAACCGGAAATTTCCCAAGGTGAGTTGCAAGCGATTTTTGAATTTCAGACAATGATATCTGAACTAACAGGAATGGATGTAGCAAACTCATCTATGTATGATGGTGGGACGGCACTTGCGGAAGCTGCTATGTTAGCAACTGGGCATACAAAGCGTAAAAAAGTATTGATTTCAAGTACAGTACACCCTGAATCAAAAGCTGTAATTCAGACTTATGCAAAAGGCCAATACATCGATGTAGTTGAAATCCCACACAAAGATGGATTAACAGATATGAGCGCACTAAAAGAAATGATTGGTGATGACATTGCCGCAGTAGTCGTGCAATACCCTAACTTTTTTGGAAGAGTCGAGCCACTCGCTGAATTAGAAGAAATTATCCATGCTCATAAATCTTTATTTGTTGTATCAAGTAACCCACTATCTTTAGGAGCGTTAACACCTCCAGGAAAATTTGGTGCAGATATCGTTGCTGGCGATGCGCAAGTTTTTGGTATTCCAACAGCTTTTGGCGGTCCTCACTGTGGTTACTTTGCCGTGACAAAGAAACTCATGAGGAAAGTACCTGGACGTTTAGTGGGGCAAACGGTTGATGAGAACGGACAACGTGGATTTGTACTCACACTTCAAGCAAGAGAGCAACATATCCGTAGGGATAAAGCTACATCTAACATATGTTCTAACCAAGCTTTAAATGCACTAGCCGCATCTGTTGCTATGACAGCCTTAGGTAGAAACGGTGTTAAACAAATGGCGATAGATAATATTCAAAAGGCGCATTATGCGAAAGAACAATTTAGAAGTGCAGGCTTTGATATTACTTTTGATGGCGGTTCATTCAACGAGTTTATTATTAAGTGTAATCGTCCAGTTCGTGAGGTAAATCAAGCATTACTGAAAAAGAATATTATTGGTGGTTATGATTTAGGCAGAGATTATAGTGAATTGGCTCATCATATGCTTATTGCTGTAACAGAACTAAGAACAAAAGACGAAATTGATACATTTGTGGCAGAAATGGGGGATTACCGTGCATAACGAAAACCAGGCGCTCATTTTTGAGCTAAGTAAACCAGGGAGAATCGGCTATAGCCTTCCCGAGATGGATATCCCAGAAGTAGAATTATCTGATTTGCTCCCAGCTGAATATATCCGTCAAGAGGACGCGGATTTACCTGAAGTATCTGAACTTGATATTATGCGTCATTATACAGCTTTATCTAAGCGTAACCACGGAGTAGATTCTGGTTTTTACCCGCTTGGGTCTTGTACGATGAAATATAATCCTAAAGTAAATGAGAATGTAGCACGCTATAACGGCTTTGCTCATTTACACCCATTACAGGACGAAAGCTCTGTTCAAGGTGCAATGGAGTTGTTATATGATTTACAAGAGCATTTAATTGAGATCACAGGAATGGACGAAGTCACTCTACAACCGGCAGCAGGTGCCCATGGGGAATGGACTGGGTTGATGATGATTCGTGCCTATCATGAAGCAAACGGTGATTTTAACCGTACAAAAGTTATTGTTCCAGATTCAGCTCATGGTACAAACCCTGCCTCGGCAACTGTGGCGGGCTTCGAAACCTTAACAGTTAAGTCTAATGATCAAGGCTTAGTAGATTTAGAAGATTTGAGGAGAGTGGTGGGAGATGATACAGCTGCTCTTATGCTAACAAACCCTAATACGTTAGGTTTGTTTGAAGAAAATATTCTAGAAATGGCAGAAATAGTTCATGGAGCAGGCGGGAAACTGTATTATGATGGAGCCAACTTAAATGCCGTTTTATCTAAAGCAAGACCGGGAGATATGGGATTTGACGTTGTTCATTTGAATTTGCATAAAACATTTACTGGTCCCCATGGCGGAGGAGGACCCGGTTCAGGTCCTGTTGGGGTAAAAGAAGACTTAATTCCTTATTTGCCTAAACCAATCTTAGTGAAAACAGAAGAAGGTTATACATTTAATTATGACCGTCCACAGTCAATTGGAAGAGTCAAGCCTTATTACGGTAACTTCGGTATCAATGTCCGTGCCTATACGTATATTCGTTCTATGGGTCCAGATGGTTTGAAAGCTGTTACTGAAAATGCAGTACTTAATGCCAATTATATGATGCGTAAGCTAGCGCCAGCATTCGATCTACCATATGATAAACATTGTAAACATGAGTTTGTACTAAGTGGAAAACGCCAGAAAAAATTAGGTGTACGCACGCTTGATATCGCGAAGCGTTTGCTTGATTTCGGTTATCATCCACCGACTATTTACTTCCCGTTAAATGTTGAAGAGTGTATGATGATCGAACCAACAGAGACTGAATCTAAAGAAACACTCGACAGCTTTATTGATGCCATGCTCCAGATTGCCAAGGAAGCTGAGGAAAACCCTGAGGTCGTCCAAGAAGCGCCTCACACGACAGTAATTGGCCGTTTAGACGAGACGCTAGCAGCAAGAAAGCCAGTATTACGTTATCAAAAGGACTAATATAAAACGCCCTCTTACAAATATGTACGAGGTCTAAATAAAACGTGAACAAATTCATTTATGTGTATTTGTTCGCGTTTTTTTATCGCAAAAATCACTCCTAATAGGAGTTTATAATTGTAGATTAAGAACGGAACTTATTCTTCTAAATAAAATAAAAAAGATAAGTATATTGGGACTCTTTACGTAGGATATAAATGGTCTAATGAGGTTTGTAATCTGGTAGTTTAGAGGGAATAGAGGGATCGTGAAGAATGAGAATAAACCACCCGTTTTAAGGCGGGTGGTAGGAGAGATCTATTTTTTAGATTTAATTTTCCCGCCCCATTTTTTGAAGCCGCCTTGTAAATGAGAAAGATTTTTGTATCCCTTCCGATACAATAGTTGAGCCGCTCTACCGCTTCTCATTCCGCTCTGGCAGTATAAATAAACAGGCTTATCTTGACGAAGTTCAACAAGTCTTGTTTTTAACTGAGATAAGGGAATATTTCTGGCACCTAAAATATGGCCACCTTCATATTCATTTGGTTCTCGGACATCAATCAATTGCGCTTTACGATATCCTTCTCTGAATTCTTGTTCTGATAATGTTTTTACAATTCTCTTTTGATACAACCTTGTGATTACTGTGTAAACAATAATAGCACCGATTATAATTAATAAAAAATATAGAGTAGACAATTAATATTTGCTCCTTTCAAACATTGCTTACGCCAAGATATATTATATAAGTTTTTCATAGGTTTAGTAAAGGACAAGAACGAGAAAATTGTAATGAAAACTTAATGAAGCCCGCTTTTTTTGCACATTTAGTAAAGTTGAAAAATCTTTCCATTAAGCGCTCATCTTTTTAATGCTTCATCAGTTGTAAGGACAAATCATTTTTTTAGACTATATGGAAAGAAGAATGTATGGCTTTTTTTTCTGGTCGAATTTTGATAGACTAAAATACGCTTAAACGTTTACTAAAAATAGATGTAAAAGAGGGTTATTATGGGGAAGGAAGTATGGCGATTTATCCATTCAGGTATGGGTTCTCCATCATTTAATATGGCTTTAGATGAAGCTTTATTAGATTGGAATAGCGAAGGGAAAATGCCACCAGTGATTCGTTTCTATGGTTGGAACCCAGCCACACTATCTATCGGGTATTTTCAAAAAGTTGATAAGGAAATTAAGCTTGAAGCTGTAAAGGAAAATGGATTAGGTTTTGTTCGTAGGCCTACAGGTGGTCGTGGGGTTCTGCATGAACATGAGCTGACTTATAGTGTAATTGTTCCTGAAGAACATCCACAAATGCCGAAAACAGTGACTGAGGCTTATCGTGTGATTTCAGAAGGGGTATTACGAGGTTTCCAACAACTAGGCTTAGAAGCATACTTTGCTGTACCTCGTTCAAAGGAAGAAAAAGAAATGCTAAAGAATCCTCGTTCATCCGTTTGTTTTGATGCACCAAGCTGGTATGAATTAGTTGTAGAAGGTCGTAAAGTAGCAGGTAGTGCCCAAACACGGCAAAAAGGTGTGATTCTACAACATGGATCCATTCTACTTGATTTAGATGAGGATAAATTATTTAGTCTGTTTAAATATTCTAACGATCGCGTGAAAGAAAGAACGCAAAGAGCATTTAGTAGTAAAGCGGTAGCGATAAATGAACTGACGGATCGAAAAATTACATATGAAGATGCAGTAGTGGCTTTTAAAAAGGGATTTGAAGAAGGACTTGACATCATTTTAGAACCATATGAGCTTAATGCAGAAGAAATAACTTATGTTGAAAAGCTAGCAAAAGAAAGATATGAAAATGATGAATGGACATTTAAACGATAATAAATTTTTTTCGACTCGCTCTTTTATTTTTAAAAGAGTAGAGTCGAATTGTTTTGTCTACTAGATTTGTGAGAAACGATTTAAAGTGCAAGTCGTAAAATTGGTGAAAATCATTTATTTTATTAACTTAAATAAATAATTGCTCTTGTTTTCGAGTGTTTATCCTCTTTCTTGCATTTGACAAAATAAAAATAACACAATATATAGTGTTATATTTTATAAAGTAGGTACTATATATTGATTATCTAGGTTTATTTATGATAACGTAAGGGTATTCTCTAAAAACAATATAAAAGCATAAAACGATGTAAACATAAAGAGAAGTAAATTTTTAATGATTGAAGGAGTTGTCGTAATGTCTGTTGCTGTAGGACAAGAATTAAAGTTAAATGTTGAGAGGTTAAATGAGGACATCCGCTTATTTCCACAAGTGCATCCTATTACTCCAGAGATGAAATTAACCCATAAAGGTGTTTCCCGCCTAGTTATGCTTGATAGATATACATTTAAAGATACAGAAAAAGTAACGTTATCTGAAGGTGACTTTGTTGTTCTAACGATTAAGGAGGATCCGAAGTTTCCTGCGCGAGGTTTAGGCTACATTGTAGAGATTGATTGGGAAAATAAAAAAGCAGTTGTACAAGTTGAACAAGATTATCGCGGTGTACTCGATACACAAGAAGAGATAGAAACGGGAATCATTGTACGTTCTTTAGACGTTATAGAGAAGCCGTTAGAAGTATTTTATGAGCAAATTGCTAAGCGCAATGCCACAGGGTTAGCTTCGGTTGAAAAGACTGAAGAAAAACAGAAAGAATGGTTTGAAAAGTTTTATCAGGAATTAGCTGATTTGAACTTTATTCCAGCTGGTCGTGTTTTGTATGGTGCCGGTGCTGATACTGAGGTTACATACTTTAATTGCTATGTAATGCCGTTTGTACAAGATTCTCGTGAAGGTATCTCTGAGCATCGTAAACAAGTCATGGAAATCATGTCTAGAGGTGGCGGTGTTGGAACGAATGGTTCGACATTAAGACCGCGTAATACACTAGCGAAAGGAGTGAATGGGAAATCTTCCGGTTCTGTTTCTTGGTTAGATGATATTGCGAAGTTAACACATCTCGTTGAACAAGGTGGTTCAAGAAGAGGTGCGCAGATGATAATGTTAGCGGATTAATTGATGCTGTAGTCCGCGTCATTCAAACCAATGAATGACTAGAAAATCGGGTGAATTGCGGGGATATCCTGTTAAAGGCAAAACTGCTACAACGTGACTGGCAACGGTGAGCGTGAACGCTATAAAAAATGTTTTGCATGGGACAATCCGCAGCCAAGCGCCACTGGGCATAGGTAGTGGTGAAGGTTCAACGACTAGAGAGTGAGCCCCAACAATAAACTCTCAAATAGCGCCCGGCCCCTATACATAAGGGTGATGATATAGTCTAGTCCGACTGCTAAGAGCAGTGTAAATATCCTGAAAGGGACGGTAGTTAACGTGGCATCCTGATATTATTGAATTTATTATTTCTAAAATGCAAAATCCAAGAATTCTTCGTTTCTTACTTGAAAATACGGAAGATGAGACAATTAAACGTTACGCTAAGGAAAAACTCAAGTTCACTCCATTTACAGAGCAAGAGATTGCCATGTATCAAGGAATAATCAATTATAAAACCATTCCAGGTTTAGGTGGATTTAATGAGAAAATCATTAAAGATGCAGAAGAAAAACTATTAATAGGCGGAACATATGCTGTTCATAATTCTGAATTCCTTACTGGAGCAAATATTTCAGTTTGTTTAACGAAGGAGTTTATGGAAGCAGTTGAAAATGATGGTGAATATGAACTTCGTTTCCCAGATGTAGAGAGTTACGATCGTGAGCAGATGGACAACTACAATAAGCAATGGCATGAAGTTGGCGATGTGCGTGAATGGGAAAAGTTAGGTCACGGTGTTCGTGTATATCGTAAAATTAAGGCAAAAGAGCTTTGGAACTTGATAAATATTTGTGCAACTTATTCAGCTGAACCAGGTATCTTCTTCATTGATAACGCCAATGATATGACCAATGCAAAAAGCTATGGCCAAAAGGTAGTAGCAACAAACCCTTGTGGCGAACAGCCATTAGCTCCTTACAGTGTTTGTAATCTAGCAGCAGTGAACCTAGCTGAAATGGCTGACAAGGAAAATAAGACAGTTGATTTCGCAAAGCTGGCAAAAACTGTTGAGATTGGCGTACGTATGCAAGATAATGTCATCGATGCTACACCTTATTTCCTTGAAGATAATAAAAAACAAGCTTTGGGTGAACGTCGAGTTGGCTTAGGTGTCATGGGTCTGCATGATTTATTAATTTATTGTGAAACAGAGTATGGCTCAGAAGAAGGTAATGTATTAATTGACCAAGTGTTTGAAACGATTGCTACAACGGCTTATCGTGCGTCAGTAGAAATCGCTAAAGAAAAAGGTAGCTTCCCATTCTTAAACGGAGAAACAACGGAGGAAACGAACCGTTTAAGAAAAGCCTTTATCGAAACAGGTTATATGGAAAAGATGCCGGCTGATATCAAACAGGCAATTCTAGAAACGGGGATTCGGAATTCTCATTTATTAACAGTTGCTCCTACAGGTTCAACAGGGACAATGGTTGGTGTTTCTACTGGATTAGAACCATATTTTTCATTCTCTTATTTTAGAAGTGGTCGACTTGGTAAATTCATTGAAGTAAAAGCAGACATTGTTCAAGAATATTTAGATCGTCACCCAGAGGCGGATCCTGAAAACTTACCAAACTGGTTTATTGCTGCAATGGACTTAGCTCCTGAAGCGCATGCTGACGTGCAATGTGTGATTCAACGTTGGATTGATAGTTCTATTAGTAAAACAGTGAATGCGCCTAAAGGTTATAGTGTAGAACAAGTGCAAAAGGTGTATGAGCGTTTATATAAAGGTGGAGCAAAAGGCGGCACTGTATACGTGGATGGCTCAAGAGACTCTCAAGTATTAACTTTAAAAGCCGAAGAAAATTCTTTTGAAGAAGAAACCTTAGAGAAGAAATCATCCAATAAACAGCATGTTGTCCTTGTAGATACAATTAATGACTTACGTTCAACTGATGTCACTATTGGATCTGAAGTTGGTAATACTTGCCCTGTCTGCCGTCAAGGGAAAGTGGAAGAAATCGGTGGCTGTAATACATGTACCAATTGTAATGCACAATTAAAATGTGGGTTATAAGTAGCAAGACTGGAAGGAAAGTGAGCTTAGCTCACTAAATAAAAATACAAGCATGAGCAAATTATCTAGCGAATTTGTTCATGCTTTTTTTTCTGTCTGTATAATCAAGAAAAGTAGCTAGAAGGTTCTAGTTGGAGGTTGTTAAGTGCATTCGACATAAGATAGTTTGCTTGTACATATTTAGTTAAAAATGGAAAGATAATTTTTGGCAAGGTGTATGCGTATGACTTTGTAGGAATTCGTTAAAATTGCTGAGCAAAGGAGTATTGCTCGTACATCAAAAGTGAAATCGCCAAAGATAGCAGAACAAAAGAGTTTCATCGGCCCTCATCATAAAACGTGGGATAAAAAAGAATGCCAGCACCACCAGAAACTCTAATCATCCACATGAAAACTCCCCTTAACTCTTCTTAGGGACTTAACAATCAATTTCACTGTCACCATTATTAGCTTCATAATTGTTCTGGAAGAGTAGAGTTTAATAGGGGATTTACCGAGTTCTTTTATAACAAATGCCAGTTTTGTGATTTTCGCAAAAATCGGACTATTGCCAAGCTCAAGTGATTACAAATGTATTATAATGCTTTTTTCTTTTTGCAAAAGGATGTATGCAAATTAGAATGGGGTGATTGTATACATGGAAATCGATGGTGTATTTTCAGGAGGGGGCATTAAAGGGTTCGCTCTAATTGGTGCTCTTGCGGAAATTGAAAAGCAAGGTTTCCAATTCAAACGTGTTGCTGGAACGAGTGCCGGGTCAATTATATCTGCTTTAATTATTGCAGGCTATTCAAGTGATGAGATAGAAAGAATGATGGACGATTTAGATTTAAAAGTGTTTTTAGATAGTAGAAAATCACTTATTCCTATTGCTGTAGCAAAATGGATATTTTTATTTTGGAGTTTGGGATTATATAAGGGAAATGAATTAGAAAAGTGGATAGAAGCTCGATTAGCAGCAAGGGGGATTCGGACATTTGCAGACGTTCCCCCGCTTTCTCTACGCATTATTGCATCAGATTTGACGAATGGGAGATTACTCGTGCTGCCAGATGACTTACCGAAATACCAAATTGACCCAAATCGTTTTTCCGTAGCTAAGGCAGTGAGGATGAGTTGTAGTATGCCTTATTTTTTTGAACCTGTGAAAATCGGTGGCCGTGGCAAGCGTAATAATCTCATTGTGGACGGTGGTGTATTAAGTAACTTCCCAATGTGGTTGTTTGATAAAGATAATGTAAAGAAAACGAGACCGGTTCTCGGAGTGAAATTGAGTATTAATAATAATGAACAGCCACCGAGAAGAATCAAAAATGCAATTCAAATGTTTGAAGCATTATTTGAAACAATGAAGGATGCTCATGATTCCCGTTATATTTCGAGAAGTCATGAACAGAATGTTATTTTTGTTCCTACAGAAGGAGTATTAGCGACAGAGTTTGAGTTAACTGAAGAAGGGAAGAGAGATCTACTGAAACTTGGGAGGGAAAGAGCGAAGGAATTTCTTGCCACATGGACTTATTGAGAATAAGCCTAAAATGTCTCTAATCACGCAATCTGACATGAAAAAATCGGACCTCTTATAAAGAAGCCCGATTTTTCTTTTTGCCTTTTTTTCCTTCAATGACTGTTAGATGTACAGAGGTATTTCTTTTTGATTTTTTTATAGAAGTTAAAGTGACTGGCTTACTTCTTCGGTTTGAAGAAGTTTGATTCTCTTTATTTTTAAAACGTTTTTTTGATTTTTTAGCGGCTTGCGCAAATGCTTTTCGCTCACTCTTATTGGGACTTGATGACCCGCTAAGTTTCTGGACGACAAAATAGATGACGACCCCAACAAGCGCCATAATGGCTATACCTCGAAATAATCCGGCTGGGTCTTTAATTAATTGAGAACCAAGCCCAATCATTGCAAGTAAAATAAGTGCGCCAAAAATATATAAGGATTTCCGATTCTTCAAGAAAGCCACCTCCCTATGAGCATGATGAGCATATTTGTAAGCTTTTAAACTTCGAAAGAGTAAAAAACCAATTTATCGTACCCTTTTAAAGTTATCTTACCCAATATTTGAGATTTCAAGCAGTACTTATATAAGAAAAATATTATCTTAGACTATCTTGTACAATCAATAAGATTTTATATATAAATTTCTCTATTTTCACTGTGAAACCCTCTACAAATAGATAAAAAACAAGAAAAAAATACGGATTTTAACAATTTTATGAAAGATGCAATGGTTTCTACCTGCATTGGACATAATAAGCACGGAGGTGAATCATATGAGTGATAAACATGAATTAGAACAAAACGAACGGGAACAACCATTATCAATGACATCTTTAACTTTTATCACTGGATTTGTCGGAGGTGTTTTTTGGAGTACGATTGGTTACATCGCTTATGTCCTTAATTTAACAGAAGTAGGACCAAGAGTCATTTTAGAACCATGGACAATAGGTGATTGGAAGGATGGTTGGCTTGGAACAGTGATTTCGATTATTTTAATTGGAGCTGTTTCAGTTGTAGCCGCTTATATTTATTATTGGACAATGAGAAGGTTCAAGAAAATGTGGTTTGGTGCCCTTTATGGACTTGTTTTATTTGCCCTTGTTTTTTTTGTCCTAAATCCGATGTTTCCTAATATTGCCCCTGTAGGAGATTTGAAAATAAATACAATTATAACATCTGTTTGCTTATATTTATTGTATGGTGTATTTGTTGGTTATTCCATTTCATATGAAAATGAAGAACAACAAAAGATGAAAGAAGCACAAGAAACGGAAGAAGCTTAAATTGTTAGAAGATTGATTGCTTTTATTTGCTTTATTATAGTGAGTGTTCTCTATTTTGTGATAAAATAGCCATATTGAATATTTCAGTATTCGTAGGAGTGGCGCCATGAAAAAAATATTGCTCATCAATGGACCGAATTTGAATCTTCTAGGCCAACGTGAACCAGGGATTTACGGTTCGGACACATTAGAGTCGCTTGAACATAATTTAAAACAAATAGCAGAACAAAGAAATGTTGCGCTTACTTGTATGCAATCTAATCACGAAGGCGTAATCATTGATCAAATCCATCTGGCGAATAGGAAATATGAAGGTATTATATTTAATCCAGGAGCATTTACTCACTATAGTATTGCTATTCGTGATGCCATTGCAGCCATTGATGTCCCTGTTATTGAAGTACATATTTCCAATGTGCATAAAAGAGAATCATTTAGACATCATTCCGTCATGGCAGCAGTAACAAAGGGGCAAATTGTTGGTTTAGGAATGAAAGGCTATGAGCTTGCTTTATTTGCATTAACAGATGAATAAGAGGGAGAGTAGAAGTTATGACAAAGATAGATAAGATAAGAAATAGTTTTGATCGAGTAGGTATTGATGCTATTTTGATTACGAGTGCTTATAACAGACGTTATGTTTCTCATTTTACAGGGTCTGCCGGTGCTGTTTTAATTAGCAAAAAAGATGCATTGTTCATTACTGATTTTCGTTATACTGAGCAAGCTAGCAAGCAATGTACTGGATATACGGTTGTGCAACATAAAGGAACTATACCTGAAGAAGTGGCATCAATCGTAAAGCAATTAGGTATTAAGAAATTGGGATTTGAAAAAGATTATGTTACATATGCTTCTTACCAAACTTTTAATGAAACAATTGATGCTGAATTAATTCCTGTATCAGGCGAAATTGAAAAGTTACGCTTGATAAAGGATGAATCAGAGATTAAGATATTAAAGGGAGCCGCGAAAATAGCGGATAGCGCTTTTTCTCATATTCTTAACTTTATTCAACCTGGTAAAACAGAAATAGAAGTCGCAAATGAATTAGAATTTTTTATGAGAAAAGAAGGAGCAACTTCATCTTCGTTTGATATGATTGTTGCTTCAGGTGTTCGTGGTGCATTACCTCACGGTGTAGCGAGTGATAAAGTCATCGAAAAAGGTGAGCTTGTTACAATTGACTTTGGTGCGTTATATAATGGATACGTTTCCGATATAACAAGAACCGTTGCCATCGGTCAACCAAGTGATAAGATGAAAGAAGTATATGATATTGTTTTAGAAGCACAGTTACGCGGTATGAAAGGGATTAAAGCTGGAATTACTGGGAAGCAAGCTGACGCTTTAACGAGAGACTATATTTCAGAAAAAGGCTATGGTGAATATTTTGGTCATTCTACCGGTCACGGTATTGGCTTAGAAGTCCATGAAGGACCAGGACTCTCTTTTAAATCTGACATCGTATTAGAACCAGGAATGGTTGTTACTTGTGAACCGGGTATATATTTACCAGGCATCGGTGGCGTTAGAATTGAAGATGATACGATTGTAACTAAAGAGGGTAACGAAAACCTTAATACATCAACAAAAGAATTAGTTATTCTTTAATGAGTGAATAGTAGGAGGAACTTTTTGCATGATTTCAGTAAATGATTTTAAAACAGGTTTAACCATTGAAGTAGATAATGGGATTTGGCGTGTAATGGATTTCCAACACGTGAAACCAGGTAAAGGTGCGGCGTTTGTTCGTTCAAAATTACGTAATCTACGTACAGGAGCTATTCAAGAAAAAACTTTCCGTGCGGGTGAAAAAGTAGCTAAAGCACAAATTGATAATCGTAAAATGCAATATTTATATGCTAATGGTGATCAACACGTCTTTATGGATACAGAATCTTATGATCAAATTGAATTAAGTGCTTCAGCAATTGAATATGAATTGAAGTTCTTAAAAGAAAATATGGAAGTTTCCATTATGTTATATCAAAGTGAAACATTAGGTGTTGAATTGCCAAATACGGTAGTACTTGAAGTAACTGAAACAGAACCTGGCATCAAAGGTGATACGGCCTCTGGTGGTACAAAACCAGCCATTTTAGAAACAGGCTTAAGTGTGCAAGTACCTTTCTTTGTGAACCAAGGCGATCAGCTTATTATTAACACAACAGATGCTTCTTACGTATCTCGTGCTTAATTTTTGCGTTTGATGACTTGTTATTTTCGTGATCTTATAGTAATATAATAATCAACTTGCTGCGTTGTTCGTTTGTATATGAAGTTTCAACCTTTACGTTAATTTAGGGAGCTTAAGATCATAATTGAAATAACATGCCTACATTGTTTAGGACGTTAGGAAGATTATTGCAAGCACCCACCTGGTGGAGCAGGTATGAAACTCCATATAAATCGGCGGCAACAGCGGCTACTTGATTTACTAATGAAGACATTTGAGATGGTTCTCAGATGTCTTTTTTACGTTTCAACCTTTAGAATGACTTCCAAAGAGAGGTTAAAGTAAGTCGAAGTTTACAATAAAATGAAGATAACAAGTAAGTCTTATAAACCCGATTGGTTTACTTTATAAAAGCATGAGTAAAATTTTTTACAACCATCTTAAAGATAAAGGTGGGAATTCCCCCACCTATTATACTTCCATCATTAATCCCATTGATAACCCAATAATTCCGCCATTTTTTTAGGAATATCCGTATTATCCAACATACCATGGAAATGTTCTGCACCTGCACCGTATGCAAATAACGGAACTGGATTGGCTGTATGGCCACCCGCACTGCTTATACTACGGATTTGGTGATTAACGATACCAGTATTATATCTTTCTGAGATAAAGCTACCAAGTTCCCATGCAGCTTTATTTTTTTTGTATACTTTTCCCCGAGCGTTCATTAATCTTGCATTGAGCTGTATACCTTCTTCCTCAGTTAAAACAATCCCAGTATATTTAACTAAATTGTCTACTATGTGAGAGGTAATGAATTTACCATCCTCTCCCTTTTTCGTTTGTGCAAGCACATATTCTGGTGAAGCTTGAATTTTTTTTATCATCTTTCGCTTTAGTGGTTCGGTCGCAGAAATACCCATTGTTTCATGATCAGCAACAACAACTATCAAAGTATCTGAACGGTTATGAGCCCATTCGACGGCCGTTTTCACAGCCTCATCAAATTCTACTGTTTCTCTCCAAACACTTGCTATATCTGCTGAATGGGCTGCATGGTCAATTCTTGCCCCTTCCACCATTAAAAAGAAACCATTTCCATTATTAAGCTTTTGTAGTGCTGTTTTTGTCATTTCACTTAAGCTGGGTTCTGTGCCATCTGTATATTTGCGGTCTATTTTAAATGACAGATGATACGGAGCAAAAAGGCCCAGCAGTTTACCCTCTGTCTGATTGCTTAATAAATCATGTCTATTTCTGACAATGGTATAACCTAACTTCTTTGCTTTTTCTAACAGGGCAGGACCATAAAAAACTTCTCCCCCACCTAACATGACATCAGGGGCGAGTGTGAGTTGTTGCTTCGCAATATCCGCCTGATCTGCCCAACGATTAAGAACGCTTGCTGTGAAAGCGGCAGGTGTGGCATCCGTGATGGCATTGGTGGAGATGATACCAGTCTTTTTCTTTTGCTCTTTAAATAAATCGAGGATGCTTTTTACCTCCTTGCCATCTGGCGTGACTCCGATCATTTCATTATTGGTTTTGCTTCCTGTTGCGAGGGCAGTACCGGCAGCAGCAGAATCAGTTACGACTCGATTAGCAGAATAGGTTTGAACAAGGGCACTAAAGGGGAGGGAAGTCAGAAACAATTGCCCCTCTTTACCTCTTTCCAATTCGCGCGCTATCTCTAGTTGGCCCACCCCCATACCATCTCCAATCATATAGATAATGTTTGTAGGTTTGTTTCCTTCTGCCGTAACAGACGAAGTATTTATTAGTAGTAATAAAGAAAAACATAGCATAGATAAGTACTTTAATTTCCTCACTCATTTCACATCCTCTTTAATAGATTGTCATGTGAATTATTGTCTCTCTTTTAATAATAATTATTTGTTATCTGGTCATACGTTAGATTCATCTTGCATACATTGAGAGTAGAAAAGAGCAAGTCCTATGGAGACAAAGGAAAGGGAGGACTTTCGAGGTGGAAACAATTCTAGCATTTTTACCACGTTCAATCTCACAACAGTTACGGCAATTACCAACTCGTCAGTTAGCAGAAATAGAGGAAATTAGGATTAGGACTCATCGCCCGATTGAAGTTGTTACACATGGTAACTATGTTTTGTTACCTTATCAAGCAACGGAAGAGGATGCGATTCATTTATTAGATAAGATGAGTCACTTCTCTATTTATACTTTGGAAGAAGAGTTACGTAGAGGTTATATCACGATAGAGGGCGGTCACCGGGTCGGACTAGCAGGTAAAGTTATTTTAGAAGGCGGACAAGTAAAAGTGATTAGAGATGTCGCTTCTTTTAACATTCGTATTGCTAAAGAAAAAATCGGGATTGCCGAAACTATTGCTCACCATATTTATCAGAATGGTTGGATGCATACAGTTATTATCGGCCCTCCACAAACTGGAAAGACAACTTTGCTTAGAGATTTAGCGAGAATGGTCTCTAGTGAAAATAAATACACAACTGCTAAAAAAGTAGGCATCGTCGATGAAAGATCAGAAATAGCTGGAAGTATTCATGGTATACCACAAATGAGGTTTGGTCCGCGTGTTGATGTTTTAGATGCGTGCCCAAAAGCTGAAGGTATGATGATGATGATTCGCTCGATGAGCCCAGATGTCCTTGTGGTCGATGAATTGGGTAGCAAAGCAGATGTAGAAGCCGTATTAGAAGCAGTTAATGCCGGTATAAAGTTAATTACTACTACCCACGGCTTCTCGTATGAAGATATAAAAAAACGTCCGTTAATGGCACCTTTACTTGAATTAGATATATTTGAACGTTTTGTTGAACTTAATAGACGTGCAGGACCGGGAAATATACAAGCTGTCAAAGACGGTAATGGTATGCGGTTATATAGGAAGCAAGAGGTATTAGGACCATGATTAAAATATTGGGAGCAATACTTATCATCGTAGCAACTACTCTCGTAGGATTTGAGATATCAAAACGATTAAGTGAAAGGCCACGTCAACTAAGGCAGCTAAAGAGTGCCTTGCAATCATTAGAAGCGGAAATCATGTATGGCCACACTCCATTACATGAGGCATCACGACGGCTCGCTTCTCAATTAAGTCAACCAGTTTCGTTATTCTTTGCTGATTTCGCTTCTCGGCTAACAGAAACTGAAACGACAGTGATGAGGGCCTGGGAGAATAGCTTGAATCACATTTGGAAAAAAACGGCTCTGAAAAACAGTGAATTTGAAATCATGAAACAATTTGGAGAGACATTAGGGCGACATGATCGCATCTCCCAACAAAAGCAAATTTTGCTGACATTAGCCCATCTGGAACGTGAAGAAGTAGATGCGCATGAGAAACAGGCAAAATACGAAAGAATGGCGAAAAGCCTCGGGTTTTTATCAGGACTTCTGCTAATTATTTTATTAATGTAGAGAAAATTTCTCATGTTTGAGTGTAGGAGGAGAAAATAATGGGATTAGATGTCGAGATTATTTTTAAAATTGCCGGTGTTGGGATAGTCGTCGCTTTTTTACACACGATTCTTGACCAAGTGGGAAAGAAAGAATATGCCCAATGGGTCACTTTGTTTGGATTTATCTATATTTTATTTCTGGTTGCATCAGTGGTAGATAACCTCTTTCAAAAAATCAAATCAGTATTCTTATTTCAATAAGAAGGGAGAGGTATGCCATTGATATTCTTAAAATAGTAGGCATTGCTTTAATAGCTACATTCTTGGCACTAATTATCAAAGAACAAAAACCTAACTTTGCTTTTCTTTTAGTTGTTTTTGTTGGTTGTACGATTTTTTTATATCTTGTCGATCAGATATATATGATTATTCATATGATAGAGCGCATTGCTGTTAATGCCAATATTAATATGGTGTATTTGGAGACCATACTGAAAATAGTGGGTATAGCCTATATTGCAGAATTTGCCTCGCAAATTACGAAAGATGCTGGTCAAGGTGCAATTGCTGCAAAGATTGAGATGGCAGGGAAGATTTTTATCTTAGCAATGGCTATCCCGATATTAACGGTTTTGATTGAAACAATTATTCAAATGATCCCAAGTTAATCAGTGTAAAGAGAAAAAGAAGGAGCCACCCATGCGGTGTGAATAGAAAATGACAACATCATAAGAGAGTAGCACCTTCCCTATATAAAGAGGTGTAAAAGATGAAGCACTATTTATTGAAAACATTGCTGTTTAGTATGTTGTTTATTTTCATGACAAGCCACATTGTACATGCCTCAGATGAAGAGGCAGATAAGCCAGATGAATACCGAACTGAAGAAGCTCAAGAAGTTTTTAATCCGGAAGATATTGTAGAGTCACAAATAGATACACTCCATTTGGATGAATTAAAGGGATTCTGGGAAGATATCACCAATGAATATGGAGGTTTTTTGCCGGAAAGTCAAAAGGGCAGCATTTACGATTTTATAAAAGGTGAAAAAGAGTTTTCGTTTGATCAATGGGCATTAGGCATACTTAAATTCGTTTTTCATGAATTTGTTGTAAATGGAAAACTTTTAGGAACCTTAATCTTACTAGCTGTATTTAGCATGTTTCTGCAATCATTGCAAAATGCTTTCGAATCCGGAACAGTAAGTAAAGTCGCTTATGCGATTGTTTTGATGGTATTGGTTATTTTAGCATTGAATAGCTTCCATATCGCGATGGAGTATGCAAGTGATACTGTCCATAAGATGACTTCATTCATTCTAGCGCTCATTCCTTTGCTGCTAGCATTAATTGCCTCCTCAGGTGGACTCATCTCAGCAGCCTTTTTTCATCCAGTTATTCTCTTCTTAATGAATACGAGTGGTGTGTTAATTCAATATGTTGTGTTTCCTTTGCTTTTTTTATCCACGCTACTGCATATCGTCAGTACTTTGTCAGATCAATATAAGGTTACACAATTGGGGAACCTCTTGAGGAATTGGAGTGTGGGCTTACTCGGTATTTTCCTTACTGTGTTTTTGGCTGTGATATCAATCCAAGGAGTTTCTACAGCCATTACAGATGGTGTCACACTAAAAACAGCGAAGTATGTAACAAGTAATTTTATCCCTGTAATCGGGCGAATGTTCACAGACGCAACGGATACGGTAGTGACAGCATCTGTATTATTGAAAAACACTGTCGGAATTGCTGGTGTCGCCATTTTGATGATTATAGTAGCTTTTCCTGCAATCAAAATATTAATGATTGCGTTTATATATAAATTTGCAGCAGCTGTTCTTCAACCTTTAGGCGGAGGGCCGATTATTAAATGTTTAGATATTATCAGTAAAAGTGTCATGTATGTATTTGCAGCATTAGCCATTGTGTCTCTTATGTTTTTTCTTAGTATTACTGTCGTGATCGTAGCTGGAAATCTCACGATGATGGTGAGATAGGGAGGGTCGCTAATGGAATTTTTAAAAGAATGGATTACAACAATTATCATATTTATTTTGCTAGCAACGGTTATTGATATGATTCTTCCAAGTTCAAAGCTACAGAAATACACAAAAATGGTTACGGGCTTATTATTAATAGCGATTATTTTAACTCCTATATTTAAATTTGTTTCTAGTGATTTCGAACAAACGATTATGTCGTTACCATCAATTGAGTCTACTTCTTCAAAAGAAGAAATAGAAAATTCAATAGAAATGCAAAAAAAAGAAATACAAGCCTCCTCTCGTGCATATGCTTTAGAAAACGTAGAAAAAGCCATGAAAGCATCGGCGAATGAGGAGTTGGTAGAAAAGTACGGTTTAGAAATTACAAAGATAGAAATGATTGAAGACGATAGGTCCGAGCTTGAGTTCCCTCAAAACCTTCAAAAGGTCTATGTGCAAGTACAACCAGTAGAAGAAGGGGAACAAGAAGCAGTTGAAGTTGTCCAAAATGTAGAAGTAGACACAGGAAAGCCGATTGAATCAGAAGCAACAACTACTGTCCCAGGTGATATTACTTCTCTTCTGTCTACTAATTGGGAAATCGATGAAAAAGTGATGGAAGTATTTTTAGAAGAAGGGGGGATGGCGAAAAACGATGGGTAAAAAAGGACCAATTACATTACTGAAAGAATGGTTATCAAAAGAAAAAGATGGCGAAAAAAAACCCGGTAAAGTTCAATACTTGATGATCGTTCTCTTATTTGGTGCCGCGATTATGCTAATTAGTAATATATTTTTTAATAATGACACGTCTGATGAAGTCTCTGTCTTTAACTCCGAGAGTGAGCAAACAGAGAAAGAGCAAGAAGTCTTTGGACAATCTAAACCACAATCAGCCAATTCAATTGCTGATTATGAAAAGGCATATGAAGCACAGATTAAAGAAGCGC
The DNA here is from genome assembly GCF_038007345.1 of Cytobacillus sp. FSL M8-0252. Classification (NCBI taxonomy): domain Bacteria; kingdom Bacillati; phylum Bacillota; class Bacilli; order Caryophanales; family Bacillaceae; genus Cytobacillus; species Cytobacillus sp. FSL M8-0252. The sequence goes on along the minus strand of NZ_JBBOWZ010000001.1, from coordinate 3,174,959 downwards.
TTGACACAATAGTTGGAGTGGATGATGTCTCTATTGTTGTAAATGTTGATTCCACAGAGAAAAAAGTATTAGAAAAAAATACAACGAATCAAGGACAAATTACTGATGAGACGGATAGAGAAGGTGGCAAAAGGGTGGTGGAAGATCAATCGAAAGAAGAACAGGTTGTCATCATCCGTGAAGGAGAAAAAGAAGTTCCAATTGTAATAGAAACAAAAAAGCCTGATATAAGAGGCGTTCTCATAGTAGCAAAAGGTGCTGATAATATCCAAGTGAAAACATGGATTGTGGAAGCTGTCTCACGTGTACTAGATGTACCTGCACATAAAGTTTCTGTTTTACCTAAGAAAAAATAATGTTTAAGGGGGATTTAATGATGTTATTAAAAAAGCAAACGGTATGGTTATTAACTATGTTGAGTTTAGTCGTTGTTCTGTCAATTTATTACTTAACTTCTCCAGATGGACAAATGAATCTTGCGGGAAATGACCAAGAAGAAAATGAAAATGCAGAAACCGGTGGTGCGGTAATTTCAGATGTAGCATCTGATGAAGAATTTGCCCAAGAGAGACTTGATCAAATGAACGAAAGAAGTATGGAAAAAGAAAGATTAACAGAAGTCGCAGCTTCGACAGAATTACCTGCAGAGGAAAGAAGTGAAGCGAAGGATCAACTTGATTCACTTAATGAGTTAGCTGCTAAGGAAGAAATGTTAGAGAACTTGATAAAATCAATGAACTACGAAGATGTTCTTGTGAAAGCTGATGGTGCCAATGTAAAAGTGGTTGTTAAGGCGGAAGAACAATCAAAAGCTGAAGCAAACAAGATTATTAGAGAAGTAATGAATGAGTTAGGCACACAAGCTTTGGTAGCAGTAGAATTTCAAGTAAGTAAGTAGTATGAAAACTGAGCGATGAATACAGTCGCTCAGTTTTTTGCATTTATTTATAGGGGAATGATAAAATAATTACAATAGTTAGATAATAGTTTTTGATAAGTGCATAATTTTTGTACGTGTTTGACTGATGAAATATTTTACATAGTTAAATAATCCGAGCCTAGCAAAAATGAAGAACTTCAACTTTCACTTGTTCTCTTAATAAATCAGAAGGAAAGAAAGGGATATAAGTGGTGTATTTAGAGGGAGACTTATTATTTGGATAATATTTACTATTAAAGTTAGTGTTGAACTTTCATTAGGTCTTAGCGTATGATTATAGTAGCTAGTCATAATTATTTTACATAACTAGTATTTCATCTATTAAAGTTGAAGCGTAAATGAAGAACAGGGGTGTAAGAATGCTAAAAGTCCAAGAAATTCGTGAATTGATTAAATTAGTTGATCAATCAAATATTGATGAATTTGTTTATGAACATGAAGGTACAAAAGTAGAAATGAAGAAAAATGTCACTGCTATTCAACCTGCAGCAGTACCAGTTGTTCAACCACAGGCACAGGCTGTAGTAGCGCCTCCTGAACAACCTCAGAAAACAGCAGCAGTCCAAATGGAAGTACAAAAAGTAGAACAAGTAAATGAAAAGAATGAAGATAAAGATACTTCAAATCTGCATCAAGTAGTTTCTCCTATGGTTGGAACTTTTTATCAGTCATCCTCACCAGATGCAGATGCATATGTAAAAGTTGGTTCTAAAATCACCAAAGATTCTATTCTGTGTATTGTTGAAGCAATGAAATTATTCAATGAAATCGAAGCAGAAGTAGATGGAGAAATTGTGGAAATTTTAGTTAAAGATGGTCAATTAGTTGAATACGGGCAACCATTATTTTTAGTGAAGCCTGAGTAAGGAGGGCTTTTGTCGATGATAAAAAAAGTATTAATCGCAAATAGAGGAGAAATCGCTGTACGTATTATTCGTGCATGTCGTGAAATGGGTATTGAAAGTGTAGCTGTCTATTCAGAAGGTGATAAAGAAGCTCTACATGTTCAGCTTGCTGATGAAGCTTATTGTATTGGTCCAGTTTCTTCAAAGGATAGTTACTTAAACTTCACTAGTATCATTAGTGTGGCGAAGTTAACAGATTGCGATGCGATCCATCCAGGTTACGGTTTTCTAGCAGAGAACAGTGACTTTGCAGAATTATGTCGCGAGTGTCATATTACATTCATTGGGCCAACTCCAGAAGCGATTGCCAAGATGGGTACGAAAGATATTGCTCGTGAAACGATGAAGGAAGCAGGCGTACCAATCGTACCTGGTTCAAATGGAATTATTGAAGACATTAGTGAAGCGCTTGAATTGGTGCAAAAAATAGACTATCCTGTTATTATAAAGGCAACTGCTGGCGGTGGCGGTAAAGGAATTCGCGTCGCACGTAATGAAGAAGAGTTAACGAAAGGAATCAACATTACACAGCAGGAAGCATTAACAGCTTTTGGTAATGCAGGTGTATACATTGAAAAATACATTGAAGATTTTAGACATGTAGAAATTCAAGTACTAGCAGATACTTATGGAAATACGATTCACCTTGGAGAGAGAGATTGTTCCATTCAGAGAAGATTGCAAAAACTACTTGAAGAAACGCCTTCTCCAGCCTTAGATGGTGAAACACGTGAAGAAATGGGGAAAGCTGCAGTAAAAGCTGCAGAAGCAGTAAATTATACCGGTGCAGGTACAATCGAGTTTATTTATGATTATCATAACCGTAAGTTTTATTTCATGGAAATGAATACACGTATTCAAGTGGAACATCCAGTAACAGAAATGGTAACAGGCGTTGACTTGATTAAAGAGCAAATTAAAGTTGCTTCTGGTGAACGTTTAGGTATGACCCAACAGGATGTTACTTATAGTGGATGGGCGATGGAATGTCGAATAAATGCAGAGAACCCGGCGAAAAACTTTATGCCATCAGCAGGGAAAATTACGATGTACCTTCCACCAGGTGGTTTAGGTGTTCGTGTTGATTCTGCTGCATATCCTGGATATACGATTCCTCCGTATTATGATTCAATGATTGCAAAAGTGATTACTTATGGTGATACGAGGGAGGAAACAATTGCTAGAATGAAACGAGCACTAAGTGAATTCGTTATTGAAGGTGTTCATACTACAATCCCGTTCCACTTAAGACTTCTTGAGAATGAGAATTTTGTTGCAGGGGAGTTTAATACGAAATTCCTGGAATTGAATGACGTTATGAAATCTGAATAAGAATTGGAGGTTTCAAAATGAGCGATCAAAATATTCTAGAAATGAACCAAGAGGAAACAGGGTTAGGTAAGGTGGAAATTGCACCTGAAGTAATTGAAGTAATTGCAGGAATTGCGGCATCTGAAGTGGAAGGTGTTGCACAAATGCGCGGCAACTTCGCATCAGGTGTAGTTGAAAAATTAGGCAAGAAAAACCATGGAAAAGGTGTAAAAGTCGAATTAGCTGAAGAAGGCATTAAAGTGGATGTCTACTGTTTAATGAAATTTGGCGTATCTATTCCAACTGTTGCACAAAGTATTCAAGATAATATTCGTCAAGCTCTATTAAATATGACAGCGCTTGAAACGAAAGAAATTAATATTCATGTAGTTGGTATTCTTTTTGAAAGCCAAAAACAAGAAGATGAATACGAACAAGAAATATAAAAAGACAAAAAAAGCGACTAGAGACATCGGTGTCTTTAGTCGTCTTTTTTTTGTATTGATATATCCGCTTCATGACTTAAAGGTTTGTTTCAACAAATTTTAGATAAGTCTATTCATATTAATAACTATGTTCTCATTATTTAAAGTTCATCAGACTGTAAGGAAAAATAGAGGAAAAATTATTGACTACACTGTGCGAATCATAGTCAGTTATGCTATTATCTTCTTATGTGTTTTTTTATGTGTCGTTAAAGAAATCCACGAGGACATTTATATAATAGATTGAATGACAAAGGAGAAATAAGAATGAAAAGAAGAACAGCAAGAGAAAAAGCATTGCAAGCGCTATTTCAAATCGATTTAAGTGGAACGGAAATGAATGAGGCCATTCATCATGTGTTAGATGAACAGCGAGAGGATGCTTATTTAAACCATCTTGTCAGTGGTGTTCTTCAGCATAAAGCCCAGATTGATGAATTAATATCTAACAATCTGGAGAACTGGAAATTGGATCGTTTGGCAACCGTGGATCGCAATTTACTACGTCTTAGCACTTTTGAATTTGCTTTTAGCGAGGATGATATACCGGTTAATGTTGTTATTAATGAAGCCATTGAGATTGCAAAGATGTATGGAGACGACCAATCGCCAAAGTTTATAAATAGTGTATTATCAAAAATAAAAGATAATTATAGTGAGAATTAAGAGCATCTATTTTATGCGATTACATCATTTGAATCCGCTGCTTAAACTTTCCTATTACAATTAATTCGTTGTAATAAAGAAGGAGATAAGAATGGAAGAAAAGAGATATTTAACAGTTTACGCATTAACAAAATATATAAAGCGGAAATTTGATAGAGATCCACATTTACAACAAGTAATGGTCAAAGGTGAAATCTCAAATTTCAAGCGCCATTCGAGTGGTCATATGTATTTTACATTAAAAGATGAGAAATCAAGAGTTCTTGCAGTGATGTTTACAAGATACAATCAAACGATGAAATTTGTCCCTGAGAATGGGATGAATGTTCTTATTACCGGTGATTTGTCCTTATATGAAGCAAGTGGACAATATCAAATATATGTGAAAGAAATGACCCCTGATGGTATTGGTGACCTTTATCTAGCCTATGAACAGTTAAAACAGAAACTTGAAAAGGAAGGGTTGTTCTCAGAGAAATATAAGCAACCGATTCCTAAGTATCCGAAAGCGATCGGGCTGATTACTTCACCAACTGGTGCAGCAATCAGAGATATGATTACAACATTGAAACGCCGATATCCTGCTGTTCCTATTTATATTTACCCAGCACTTGTACAAGGAAAAGGGGCCGCACCTTCCATCACTCAACAAATCAATCGAGCGAATGAAAGGAAAGAGGTTGATGTGTTAATTGTTGGTAGAGGTGGAGGTTCAATTGAAGAGTTATGGGCATTTAATGAAGAAGAAGTGATTAGAGGTATATTTGCTTCATCTATCCCAATTATATCAGCGGTTGGTCACGAGACGGATTTTACGATTGCAGACTTTGTCGCAGATTTAAGGGCACCGACCCCGACCGGTGCTGCTGAGCTTTCAGTGCCTCATATAGATGACCTAAGTGAACGGATCCATAACCAACAAGCACGGATGATCCGAGCAACGAGGGAGAGGTTAACAAGGCAGTTTGAACGTCTTCATAGAGTGGAGAAATCTTATGCTTTTCGATACCCCCAAAAACTTTATGAGCAAAAATTAGAACAAGTTGATCGTACGAAAGAACAATTAATTAAAAGTACAATACGTTTATTAAAATATAAGCAGGAACAAGTCGATCAGCAACGAAAACGCTTGCTAAGAACACCACCACACTCATTAGCCATAGAAAGCAGAAAGCTATATATAGATATGAATAAACGGTTAAGGCGTTCCATGAATGTCATGAATGAGCGAAAGCAAAGGGAATTCTCACATCTTATATCAAAATTAGAGACGTTAAGTCCTTTAAAGATTATGGACCGTGGTTATAGTTTACTGTATTCGGAAAAAGAAGAACTCATCAAATCTATTCATCAAGTTAAACAAAATGACGAAATAAAAGTAAAGGTAAAAGATGGAACGATCTTAGCTGAAGTAAAGAATATAATCGATAATCGAGGTGAAAAGTAATGGCTAAAGAGAAAACACCTACTTTCGAAGAAGCAATGGAGCAGCTTGAGCAAATCGTAGAAAAGTTAGAGGAAGGGGATGTCCCTCTAGAAGAGGCTATTTCCATTTATAAAAATGGGATGGAACTTTCCAAGCTTTGCCACGATAAACTAAAAAATGTAGAAGAACAATTAACAGAAATGATTACTGATGATGGAAAAAAACAGCCGTTTGTTATACATGAGGAGGAGTAGGGAGAATGGGTGAGTCACTACAAGCTTTTTCACAACATCATAAAACACTACTGGAAGAGAAAATGGCATCCTTTGTAGAGAGATTAGAATCTCCAGCTGTGCTAAAAGAAGCAATGCAATATTCTTTATCGGCTGGAGGTAAACGCATCAGACCTTTATTGCTCTTCGCTACTTTAGCTGCTTATGGACAAGAAACAATTAAAGGGCTTAACAGTGCATGCGCACTTGAAATGGTGCACACATACTCTCTTATTCACGATGACCTTCCTAGTATGGATGATGATGATTTAAGAAGAGGAAAGCCGACAAACCATAAAGTGTATGGGGAAGCCAATGCAATCTTAGCAGGGGACGCGCTTTTAACTTTTAGCTTTCAATTAATTGCAGAAACGGATGAAGCATTTGCTTCTCCTGAAGCTAAATTAGCTTTAATTAAAGAATTTGCTCAATCAGCAGGAGCAGAAGGCATGGTTGGTGGCCAAGTTGCTGATATGTTGGGTGAAAAGAAAACACTTACACTTCCTGAATTAGAATACATTCATGTACATAAAACAGGAAAGTTACTAAGTTTTGGTGTCATGGCTGGTGCCATTTTAGCTGGTGCCTCAGATAAGGAAAAGCAGCTTTTACTTGAATTTTCCACACATTTAGGTCTAGCCTTCCAAATAAGAGATGACATTTTAGATTTAGAAGGTTCTGAGGAACTAATTGGTAAGCCGGTAGGTAGTGATGAAGTCAATGCGAAAAGTACTTATCCAAGCATATTAACAATGAATGGTGCAAAAGCAGCTCTTGATGAGCATACACAGTTAGCGAAAGAAAAATTAGCAAAAACAGGTTTGAATACTTATTACTTGGAAAAAATTACAGATATGCTAGCTGAAAGAAACCATTAAAAGGGATAACATTTGGCTTATTTTTATTTTTGCTGTAATCTAGTACTAATCATGAAAAGGAAATGAGAAGAAGTATACTCAATTTATGAATAAGTAATGAAAGTGAGTGATCCGTCTTATGGATCTGTTATCAATTAAAGACCCAAGCTTTTTAAAGAAGCTCTCTAATGAGGAATTAGAGAATCTAGCCTCGGAAATTAGACATTTTTTGATTGAAAAATTGTCAGTTACTGGTGGCCATATTGGGCCTAATCTAGGTGTTGTTGAATTGACCATTGCTCTGCATAAAGCGTTTGATAGCCCAACAGATAAAATTTTATGGGATGTTGGGCATCAGTCATATGTTCACAAAATCCTTACTGGTAGAGCTAGCCAATTCGATACGTTAAGAAAGTATAAAGGATTATGCGGGTTTCCTAAAATGATCGAAAGTCCTCATGATGTATGGGAAACCGGCCATAGCTCCACCTCTTTATCAGGTGCTATGGGAATGGTCATTGCAAGAGATATTAAAAAAGAAAATAGCCATGTGATACCAGTAATAGGGGACGGTGCCTTGACTGGTGGAATGGCATTAGAAGCGCTCAACCATATTGGTCACGAGCAGAAAAACATGATTGTTGTTTTGAATGATAATGAAATGTCAATTGCTCCTAATGTTGGCGCCCTTCATAATGTTTTAGGTCGTCTTAGAACTGCGGGGAAATACCAATGGGCAAAAGATGAGTTAGAAGCTTTTCTGAAAAAGATCCCAGCTGTCGGTGGTAAAATTGCTTCAACAGCTGAAAGATTAAAAGATAGCTTAAAGTATTTACTTGTTTCAGGCGTGTTATTTGAGGAACTCGGCTTTACTTATCTTGGACCAATTGATGGTCATAATTATGAAGAATTATTTGAGAACATTAATTATGCCAAGAAAACTGAAGGTCCAGTTCTCTTACATGTAATTACGAAAAAAGGAAAGGGTTTTGAACCTGCAGAACGTGATACAGTTGGTACTTGGCATGGAACAGGCCCTTATAAAACGGAAACAGGTGACTTCCTGAAACCTGTTAATACTGCACCGGCATGGAGTAAGTTAGTTAGTGAAACAGTCAGAGAATTGGCAAGAGAAGATGAACGAATTGTTGCCATTACGCCTGCGATGCCTGTGGGATCTAAGTTAGAAGGTTTTGCAAGTGAATTTCCCGATCGCATGTTTGATGTAGGAATAGCGGAACAACATGCGGCTACAGTAGCGGCAGGTCTTGCTACACAAGGAATGAAGCCATTTTTAGCAATTTATTCGACATTTTTACAAAGAGCGTATGATCAAGTGGTCCACGATATTGCTAGGCAAAACCTAAATGTTTTTATTGGGATCGATCGTGCTGGGTTAGTAGGTGCTGATGGAGAAACGCACCAAGGTGTTTTCGATATTGCCTTTTTAAGACATTTACCAAATATGGTACTGATGATGCCAAAAGATGAAAATGAAGGTCGTCATATGACATATACCGCTATTCAATACAATGATGGTCCAATTGCAATGAGGTTTCCAAGAGGAAATGGACTTGGAGTTGAGATTGATGAGAAGATGACGGCACTTCCAATTGGTTCATGGGAAGTGTTAAAAGAAGGTAAAGACGCAGCTATTTTAACATTTGGAACAACCATTCCAATGGCTATGGAAGCGGCAGCTCTTCTTGAAGCGAAAGGCTATTCAGTAAAAGTTGTTAATGCCCGTTTTATTAAACCATTAGATGAGACAATGTTACATGATATTTTAAATATGAACATGCCTATTTTGACAGTTGAAGAAGCCGTCTTACAAGGTGGATTTGGTAGCGCCGTGTTAGAATTTGCTCATGATCATCATTACCATCATGCGAAAGTGGATAGACTTGGTATCCCGGATCATTTTATTGAACATGGTAGTGTGGACAAACTCTTAGAAGAGATAAATTTAACATCTGAAGAAATTGTAAAGCGCATGAGTAGATTAGCTGAAAAAAAACAAAAGAGGGCATGAAGCGATAATGAGTAAAAAGGAACGAGTGGATGTTCTTCTTGTAGAACGAGGCTTGGCAGAAACAAGAGAGAAAGCAAAAAGAGCGGTAATGGCAGGCATCGTCTATAGTAATGAAATGAGGCTAGATAAACCTGGAGAAAAGGTAAAGAGTGATATTCCATTACAAATCAAAGGGAAAGCAATGCCTTACGTAAGTAGAGGTGGCTTAAAGCTCGAAAAAGCATTAGAGGTATTTGATTTAACCGTTGAAGATAAAATTCTATTAGATATTGGGGCATCAACAGGGGGCTTTACAGATTGTGCATTGCAAAATGGGGCACAAATGTCTTATGCCCTAGATGTTGGATATAATCAGTTAGCCTGGAAGCTAAGACAGGATGAACGTGTGGTTGTAATGGAGCGGACTAATTTTCGCTATGTTACACCTGCTGATTTAGTCGGTCAAATGCCAAATTTAGCTTCCATTGATGTCTCATTTATATCTTTACAACTAATTCTTCCTGTTTTGCGAACATTACTCGTACCTGGTAGCGACGTGATCGCATTAATCAAGCCTCAATTTGAAGCAGGAAGAGAACAAGTTGGGAAGAAGGGAATTGTTCGTGATTCGTCAGTACATGAACAAGTAATTGATAAAATTCTAACCTTCGCTCAAACGGAAGGATATCATATTAAAGGCTTATCCTATTCTCCGATTACAGGTGGAGATGGTAATATTGAATTCCTCGCTCATTTGCAGTGGCCACATGGTTCAGAGGAAGTGCATGCTACCAATGATTTTGATATCCAATCAGTAGTAGAAGAAGCCCACAAGCAATTAAAAGCAAAACTGAAAGAATGAACACAGACTAAAGTGAGCAGGCTAGGGGAGCATTTTCCAGCCTGTTCTTTTGTGTCAGGCATCATAACGGATATAAATGAGATTTGAAATTCTCTTATGAAACAATCTTTTTTACCAAAAAAACACAAATTATGCAGAATAAATTGTACAATATAGAGAAAATCAGCTAACATATGAATTAAAAGATAATAAGAATCGTGTTGCTGATTTCAGGCAGCGCTTTGTATTCATAGAGGTGAAAAGAATGAATAAAGGACAACGACATATTAAGATTAGGGATTTAATTACGAACAATGATATTGAAACCCAAGATGAACTAGTAGAAGAGTTAAGAAATGCTGGGTTTAACGTCACACAAGCAACGGTTTCAAGAGATATTAAAGAACTGCATTTAGTGAAAGTTCCCCTTTTGGATGGAAGATATAAGTACAGTTTACCTGCTGATCAACGCTTTAACCCTTTACAAAAATTAAAGCGTAACTTAATGGATGCATTTGTTCGTCTAGATTCTGCCGGTCATTTACTTGTGATGAAAGTTTTGCCAGGGAATGCAATGGCGATTGGTGTATTGATGGATAACCTAGATTGGGATGAAATATTAGGAACAATTTGTGGCGACGATACTTGCTTAATTATCTGTCGAACACCTGAAGAAGCTGAAGTGATTTCCAAAAGATTTTTAGAAATGCTATAAGCTGGGGTGAAATGTCAGTGTTAAATGAAATATCAATTAGAAACTTTGCTATTATCGAATCAATCACAATTGCCTTTAATAAAGGTCTAACTGTGCTTTCAGGAGAAACAGGAGCAGGAAAATCAATTATTATTGACGCCGTTCACCTGCTTGTTGGTGGCAGGGGTTCTTCAGAGTATGTAAGACATGGTGAAGAGAAAGCTGAGATAGAGGGTTTATTCATATTAGATGATGAACAACATCCGTGTTACAAACGGGCGCAAGAATTTGGTATAGATATCGATGAAGGAATGTTGATTCTAAGACGAGATATATCTAAATCAGGTAAAAGTGTCTGTCGAATAAATGGAAAACTTGTAACCATTTCTATTCTTCGAGAAATTGGTAGTACTCTAATTGACATACATGGTCAACATGAACACCAAGAATTAATGAATGAAAGTTTGCATTTGCCTTTATTAGATCAATTTGGTGGTACCAAAATCGCTAAAAGCAGACAAGAATACGAAGAGGTCTATAGAGAATACGAGCAAACAATGAAAAGAATCAAGACATTAACAGAAAATGAACAGCAAATGGCTCATCGCCTGGATCTTATTCAATTTCAATATGAAGAAATAACAAACGCCAATTTAAAATTGAATGAAGATGATGCACTTTTAGAAGAGCGAAACCGCTTACTTAATTTTGAGAAGATGTATGAAGGCGTAAAAATTAGCTATAATGCTTTGCAAGGAGAACAAAAAGGGCTTGATTGGATTAGTTTAGCTATGAATCACCTTCAACAATCGGCAGAAGTTGATGAAGAGTTAGTTGAGTTGCAAGAAGTTGTTGCCAACAGTTTTTATCAATTAGAGGACACGGTAGCTATTTTAAGGAGTAAATTAGATTTTATGGAATTTGATCCTGTTCGATTGAATGAAATTGAAGAGCGATTAAATGAAATCAATATGCTCAAACGAAAATATGGACCATCAATAGAGGAAATATTGGAATATGTTGCAAAGATTGAGGAAGAAATTGAAACATTAACCAACAAAGAAACTCATATCGAACACTTGCTCAAGCAGGCTAAAGAATTACAAGCTGATTTACTTGTCGAAGGAAAGGAATTGAGTGAATTAAGAAGAAATGCTGCGGAACGATTAACAAAAATGATTCATCGTGAATTAAAAGCACTTTATATGGAAAAGACTGTATTTGAGGTCCATTTTATTACGGATAAAGAAAGCTTTCATAAAAAAGGTATTGATACAGTCGAATTTTACTTATCCACTAACCCAGGAGAACCGTTAAAACCATTATCAAAAATTGCATCAGGTGGTGAACTATCCCGAATTATGCTTGCTTTAAAGAGTATCTTTTCTAAACATCAAGGGGTAACATCTATTATTTTTGATGAAGTTGATACAGGGGTAAGTGGAAGAGTCGCACAAGCTATAGCCGAAAAAATTCATCAAGTAGCGATTGATTCGCAAGTTCTTTGCATTTCCCATTTGCCACAAGTAGCTGCAATGGCAGATACGCATTTATTTATTTCTAAAACACTCAAAGCTGGCCGTACAAAAACAACGGTAAAGCCGTTGGATGACGAGGAAAAGATTAAAGAAATTGGTCGTATGATCTCTGGTGTGGAAATGACTGAACTGACAAGGGAGCATGCGAAGGAATTACTGAGCCTTGCCAAAAATGTAAAAATACCATGAAAAGCTATCCAATGGAGGGTAGCTTTTTTTATTAAGTTGCCAGTTATAATTGCTCTTGAAGCAGGCAAAATTATATATGTAGCCATGAAACAAGAAGCGAGGAGAGTGTTGAAATGACAAGAGATATATTGAGAAAAATAATTGGTGGAATTCTCCTTGTTTCAATCATATGTATAGGATTTTCTAAACCGTTTCAAGAGTATATTCACATTCCTATAAACCTTACCGTATTTGAGGGTGAACAAGTACGATATAATATGGCGGAAACAGTAAATGCAACAACACAAGCACCCGATGGACAATTGGCGGTTGTTCAGGATAAAGAAGTCATTACACTCTCTGCTAATGAACCAGGCAAGAATGAAATGTTTCTTGATTTGGCTGGTTTTCCGATAAAAAAAGTAGATGTGGAAGTTTTAAAGGACTTTAAAGTTATACCGGGTGGGCAATCAATAGGTGTAAAATTGAATACAGTTGGCGTATTGGTGGTCGGACATCACCAAATTAATACAATAAATGGAAAGATGTCACCGGGAGATTTAGCAGGTATTAAAATAGGTGATATTATTACAGAAATAAACGGAACAAAAATTGAAAAAATGTCTGATGTTGCTCCATTTGTACAAGCAGCAGGAGATAGTGGTAAACCCCTCAAAATATCAGTTACTCGTGATGAAGGGAAATTTGAGACAGAATTATTACCATTGAAAGATAAAAATGAACCAAACTTTAAGCTTGGATTATATATACGTGATTCAGCGGCTGGGATAGGCACAATGACTTTTTATCATCCACAATCAAAAAAATATGGTGCTCTTGGTCATGTTATTTCTGATATGGATACAAAAAGGCCAATTGTCGTTGATGATGGTCAAATACTACGGTCTACTGTTACTTCCATTGAAAAGGGGAGTAATGGGAATCCAGGAGAAAAATTAGCACGCTTTAAAGATGAAAAAGAAGTTATAGGCAACATTGATCGAAATAGCCCATTTGGCATTTTTGGAAGGCTTAATCGTGGATTGGCTAACGGGCTAATGGATAAACCAATGCCAATTGCTCTTTCACATCAAGTAAAGGAAGGACCAGCAAAAATTCTAACAGTCGTTGAAAATGATAAAGTTCAACTGTTTGATATCGAAATTGTTAGTACGATCCCGCAAAAATTTCCTGCTACAAAAGGAATGGTCATCAAGGTCACTGACGATGAATTGCTCGAAAAAACAGGGGGTATTGTCCAGGGTATGAGTGGCAGCCCGATTATTCAAAAGGGCAAGGTTATAGGAGCGGTAACACATGTTTTTGTGAATGACCCGACCAGTGGGTATGGTGTGCATATTGAATGGATGTTAAATGAAGCGGGCATTAATATTTACGAAAACCATGAAGAGCGAGCATCTTAAACAAAAAAGCGGTTTTGCCCGCTTTTTTGTTTGTTTAGATATATAAGGTGAATGTGGATTTAAATCATTCAATTTGAAAAAGCATGACTAACATATATATGTTAAAATAAGCAAAGAAACAAAGATTTTTCGACAATGAAGAAGAAAGATATCGATTATAGTCGAAAAATAGAGGAAAACAAAGAAAACTTAAGATTTTATTAGTTTTTTAAAGAAAAATAAAATTTGGTAAAGGATTTTTATCCCCTTTGTCGAAATTGTCACTTAGCAAATAGAGACAAAAAAATAGAAAATAGATTCAACTATGGGTTGAGGAGGAAAAAATTAGTGAAAAAAATCAAAGTATGTGTAGTTGATGACAATCGAGAGCTAGTAGCTTTACTTGAAGAGTATATTTCTTCTCAAGAAGATATGGAAATAGTCGGAGTGGCGCATAATGGACAAGACTGTTTAAATATTCTTGATGAAATCGAAACAGATGTGCTTGTTTTAGACATCATTATGCCGCATCTTGATGGACTTGCAGTTCTCGAAAAAATGAGAGAACTTAACTTAAAAACTCTTCCTAGCGTTATTATGTTAACTGCTTTTGGTCAAGAAGACGTGACAAAGAAAGCTGTTGATCTTGGTGCATCTTATTTTATATTGAAACCTTTTGACATGGATAATTTGGCTAGTCATATCCGCCAAGTGAGCGGAAAATCAAGTCCGATGATTCGTAAATCACCTTCTACAACCAATTACCGTTCACAAGCAGAGCCAAAACCCAAAAATCTCGATGCAAGTATTACAAGTATCATACATGAAATTGGTGTGCCTGCTCATATAAAGGGTTACTTATATTTAAGAGAGGCGATTTCAATGGTATATAATGATATTGAGTTACTTGGCTCGATTACAAAAGTTCTGTATCCTGACATTGCCAAAAAGTATAATACAACAGCTAGTAGAGTGGAAAGGGCAATTCGTCATGCAATTGAAGTGGCATGGAGCAGAGGAAATATTGACTCTATCTCTTCTTTATTTGGCTATACAGTCAGCATGACAAAGGCCAAGCCAACAAACTCAGAATTCATTGCAATGGTTGCCGATAAGTTAAGGTTAGAGCATAAGGCTTCTTGAAAAAGCTAGGCGTGTGAACATATCGTCCACACGAATAAACAAAAAAGCGTCAGCATTTTTATTATGCTGACGCTTTTTATGATTCTTTCTTAAAACGGTCTTGCACTTTATTTCTTTTACGATCACGATGCAAAATAAATCCGGCAATAAAGCCAATTCCTAATATAACAAATAATAATCCACACACAAACTGCAAAGGTAAAGATGGGAAAGGGCTTTGTAAAATGCCAAATACCATATCCCTCATTAATTTAATTCCGTATACCGCTAAAACACCGGGAAGTACAAGTATCATTAATGCAATTAGTCTAATCATATTATTCCTTTCTTCCGCTGCTAAAATATTCAATAAACTCATTATATATGATAGGAAACGTTTATTAAAGGGAGATTTCATAGGTGCATCATATGAGAAAAAATATTAACACTAACAGTATAAGATATTTGTCAACAAGAACAATTAAGGTTACATTATAAATGAAAGAAATTGCATAGTAGATTTGAAAGAATATTCAGGGTAAGGTGAAAGTATGCAAAAAGTAATTATCATCGGGGCTGGTCAAGGTGGCTCCTCGATATATCGATTATTGAAAGAAACAGAAATGTTAATAGTAACAGCGGTTGTTGATATTAATCGCGAAGCAAAAGGACTTCAACTTGCGAGTGAAGATGGTGTGCAAATTGGTTATGATTGGCGCCAATTTATTAAAGAACCTGTTGATATTATTATTGAAGTAACAGGAGATGAAGAAGTTAGTAAACAAATTAGATCTTCAATCAAAGAAGAGGTAATTTTTATCCCTGGTAGTGTCGCTTATTTAATGGCCAAACTTTTGTCTCAAAAGGAAGAGCTCATATCCGCACTTTCTAATCAAACATATAAATTCAACCTCATATTTAATACGACCGATAACGGTATGATCGTCATCAATCCTGACGAGGAAATTATACTTTTTAATAAAAGCGCAGAAACGATGACAGGAATAGAAAAGAAACAGGCGATAGGTAAAAAGATCGGAGATGTAATTAGCGGTAGCTTACTGCCGAGAGTGTTGCATTCAAGGAGAGTGGAAACAAACCAAGAGTTTGTTTTAGGTAGTGGGTTGAAAATTATTACTACGAGAATTCCTGTAATCGGTGATAACGGTCAATTAATCGGTGCGGTTTCTATTTTTAAAGACATTACGGAATTAGTTGATTTAGCTGAAGAAATTACTGATTTGAAAAATTTAAAAACAATGCTTCAAGCTATTATACAATCAAGTGATGAAGCGATCTCTGTAGTAGATGAAGATGGGAAGGGGTTAATTATTAACCCGGCCTATTCAAAAATCACTGGATTAGCAGAAGAGGAAGTCATTGGTAAACCGGCAACTGCTGATATCTCAGAAGGTGAAAGTGTTCATATGAAGGTGCTTAAAACACGCAGAGCCATCAGGGGTGTACCAATGCGTGTAGGTCCGAAGAGAAAAGAAGTTGTCGTCAATGTAGCTCCGGTAATTGTAGATGGTATTTTAAAAGGAAGCGTCGGGGTTTTGCATGACGTTTCAGATCTACAAAGTATGAGTCGCGAATTAAATCGCGCGAGACAAATTATTCGAAATTTAGAAGCTAAGTATACTTTTGAAGATATTATTGGTCAGTCTGATGAAATGGCCATTGCAATTGAACAAGCTAAACTTGGAGCAAAAACGCCAGCAACCGTTCTATTGAGAGGTGAATCTGGAACAGGTAAAGAATTATTTGCACATGCCATTCATAATGCAAGTGACCGTAAATATAATAAATTTGTTCGTGTAAACTGTGCTGCCTTATCGGAATCACTACTGGAAAGTGAATTATTTGGTTATGAGGAAGGTGCTTTTTCTGGCGCGAAAAGAGGCGGAAAAAGGGGTTTATTTGAAGAAGCGGATAAAGGAAGTATCTTTTTGGATGAAATTGGCGAGTTAACTGCCAGCACACAGGCTAAACTATTAAGGGTGCTACAAGAAGGAGAGATTACCCGAGTAGGTGGTACAAAGCCTCTTCAGATTAACGTCCGAATTATTGCTGCAACCAATGTTAATCTGGAAAAAGCCATTGCGAACGGCGGATTTAGAGAGGATTTATACTACCGTTTGAATCGAATGCCAATTCATATTCCGTCTTTGAGAAAAAGAAAAGAAGATATCCCTTTACTAGTGGACCGCTTAATTGAAAAAATCAATATTGAATATGGCCGTAATGTAGAAGGTGTAACAGAAGAAGCGATGAAGGTTTTAATGGCATATGATTGGCCAGGTAATGTCCGTGAACTAGATAATATTATTGGAAGAGCGATTATATTTATGGGCTATCAAACACATATTGACAGTGAACATTTATCTACATTAGCGAATAGTGACAGTCCAGTTCTCGTAGATTCTGAAATGCATGCATCTATTCAACAAGGAGAGCCATTAGCAAAGCAACTGGAAGGTTTTGAAAAAGAAATTATTACGAAAGCAATGAAACAAGCGGATGGTAATAAGACACAAGCAGCCAAACATTTAGGGCTATCTGTAAGGAATTTATACTATAAATTGGAAAAATATCAAATTGAAAATAAAAGCATGCAATAATTTGCATGGTTTGCAATAAATTTCACGGTAGATTTTGAGCAATAAAGCGTTTTCATCGCATTTTAATTTTGGCACGGTAATTGCATAATAAAAATATGAGTGCAGCAAAAAAACTTTTTACTTGCACGCACTTTGAAGTAAAGGGGTTGAGACAGATGAAATTGGATTCGCTTATAGAGAAAGCAACCCAATATGAAGGCAATGTAGTTGCAGTTGCCGCAGCAGAAGACGAAGAAGTCTTAGAAGCTGTAGCTGGTGCACTAAAGAAGAACATGGCAAGCTTTCTATTATTCGGTAACTCTGAAAAGATTACGCAAATACTGAATGCAAACCATGCAGATGTCGCTAGTAGCGACCACCTAACAATTATGCATGCTGAAACAGCTGCTTTAGCTGCTGAAATGGCGGTTAAATCTGTCAAAGAAAAAAAAGCAAGCGTACTTATGAAAGGAAATGTTCCTACAGCAGTTATTCTAAAAGCCGTACTTAACAAAGAATATGGCTTGAGAACTGGTAGCGTTCTTTCACATGTTGCTGTTTTTGAAGTTCCTAACTTTGACAAATTTACGATTGTCACTGATGCTGCGATGAACATTGCGCCTGATTTAAGTCAAAAAGCGCAAATAACAGCAAATGCAGTAGGTATTGCTAAGAGTATCGGGGTGGAAATGCCTAAAGTTGCACCAATTGCTGCGGTTGAGGTAGTAAACCCAAATATGCAAGCAACATTAGATGCAGCGGCATTAACGCAAATGAATCAACGTGGTCAAATTAAAGGCTGCATCGTTGATGGACCTTTAGCACTTGATAATGCAGTTTCTATTGAAGCTGCTGAGCATAAAGGTATTACAAGTGATGTTGCTGGACAAGCAGATATCTTACTTGTGCCTACTATTGAAGTTGGAAATGCTTTATACAAATCATTGATCTACTTTGCTCAAGCAAAAGTTGGTGCAGTGATTGCAGGTGCAAAAGCACCAATCGTTTTAACTTCCAGAGCAGACTCAGCAGAGAGTAAATTATATTCACTTGCTTTAGCTATTTGCTCTGCTAAATAATATATTTTCTTTTAAAAACAAGGAGGATTTACAACCATGGAAATTTTTAAATATCTAGAGAAATATGATTACGAACAAGTCGTTATTTGCCAAGATAAAGAATCAGGATTAAAAGCAATCATCGCTATTCATGATACAACTTTAGGACCTGCATTAGGCGGAACACGTATGTGGACTTATGAGTCAGAAGAAGCAGCGATTGAAGATGCTCTTCGTCTTGCAAAAGGTATGACTTATAAAAATGCTGCAGCTGGACTTAACCTTGGTGGCGGTAAAACAGTTATCATCGGTGATCCTAAGAAAGATAAAAATGAAGCATTATTCCGTGCTTTCGGACGATATATTCAAGGTCTTAACGGACGTTATATCACTGCAGAGGATGTTGGTACAACTGTAGCTGATATGGACTTAATTCATGAAGAAACTGATTATGTAACTGGTATTTCTCCAGCATTTGGTTCTTCTGGTAATCCTTCTCCTGTAACTGCTTACGGTGTGTACGTAGGTATGAAAGCAGCAGCAAAAGCAGCATTCGGAACTGACTCTCTTGAAGGTAAAACAATTGCTGTTCAAGGTGTAGGTAATGTTGCATATCACTTATGTAAACACCTTCATGAAGAAGGAGCAAAATTAATCGTAACTGATATTAACAAAGAAGCTGTTCAACGTGCAGTTGATGATTTCGGTGCAGAAGCAGTAGGAATTAATGACATTTATGGTGTTGAATGTGATATCTATGCCCCATGTGCATTAGGTGCAACTGTAAATGATGATACAATTCCACAACTTAAAGCAAAAGTAATCGCAGGTTCTGCTAACAACCAATTAAAAGAAGAACGTCATGGCGATCAAATCCACGAAATGGGTATCGTATACGCTCCTGACTATGTAATCAATGCTGGTGGTGTTATTAACGTTGCTGACGAACTTTATGGTTACAATGCTGAACGTGCAATGAAAAAAGTTGAAGGTCTATACGATACAATTGACCGTATTATGCAAATTTCTAAAGAAGAAAATATCCCAACTTATAAAGCTGCTGACCGTATGGCAGAAGAAAGAATTGCGACAATGAAACAATCTCGCAGCACATTCCTTCAAAATGGTCATCACATCTTAAGCCGCCGTAAGTAATTATGGTTCATATTGAAGTGGCGAGCGCCTTCATAAGGCGCTAGCTATTTCCTTATGTAATTTCAAAAATGGATAAATAATGGAGGGTCTGTTGTGCAAGATCAAATCAAGAGAATGCTCGTCATCAACCCAGGATCTACTTCAACGAAGATCGGTGTTTTCGATAATGATAGTTCTGTGTTTGAAAAAACATTAAGACATGATACAGACGAGATTAAAAAGTTTAAAACAATTTTCGATCAATATGAATTCCGTAAAAACGCTATTTTAGAAACTTTAGACGCTGAAGGAATTAACATTTCAAAACTAAGCGCAGTAGTCGGTCGCGGAGGACTTTTACGCCCAATTCCTGGTGGTACTTATGCGGTTAATAAAGAGATGATTGAGGACTTAAAAGTTGGTTATGCTGGTCAGCACGCATCCAATTTAGGTGGGATTTTGGCTTACGAAATTGCTTCAGGTCTAAATATTCCTTCCTTTATTGTCGATCCGGTTGTTGTTGATGAATTAGCACCGATCGCCCGCGTTACTGGTTTCCCACAAATTGATAAAACAAGCATATTCCATGCATTAAATCAAAAGGCAGTAGCAAGAAGAGTATCAAAAAAATTAGGTAAGAAATACGAAGACTTAAACTTAATTGTTACACATATGGGTGGCGGAGTTTCTGTTGGTGCTCATGAAAAAGGCCGTGTAATTGATGTGAATAATGCACTTCATGGTGAAGGGCCATTCAGTCCTGAACGTGCAGGAACTGTTCCAGCTGGGGACCTCATTGATATGTGCTTCTCTGGTGAATATTACCGTGAAGAAATCATGAGCATGTTAGTTGGTGAAGGTGGACTTGTAGGTTACCTTGGTACGAACGATGCTGTTAAAGTGGAAAAAATGATTGAAGCTGGCGATGAAAAAGCGAAGCTCGTTTACGATGCGATGGGTTACCAAATTGCAAAAGAAATTGGTACTGCAAGTGCGGTATTAAAAGGTAAAGTAGACGCGATCATTTTAACAGGTGGACTAGCTTATGGGAAAGCATTTGTAAATGATATTTCAAGCTATGTTAACTGGATTGCAGATGTCATCATTGAACCTGGTGAAGATGAACTTCAAGCGCTTGCAGAAGGTGCACTTCGTGTTCTTCGTGGCGAAGAAGAAGCTAAGAATTACTCTATTGATGAATTAAATACAACAACAGTTAAGTAAGTAGTAATAGGAGGGTTTATTAATGGCACAAGAATATGATTTAGTCATTCTTGGCGGAGGTACTGGTGGTTATGTAGCTGCTATTCGTGCTTCTCAACTTGGTCTTAAAACAGCGTTAGTAGAAAAAGGAAATCTTGGCGGTACTTGCCTTCATAAAGGTTGTATCCCAAGTAAAGCATTGCTAAGAAGTGCGGAAGTTTTTGCGACTGCTAAGAATAGTGATGAGTTCGGTATTTCTACTGGCGAAGTATCAGTAAACTTTGCAAAAGTGCAAGAGAGAAAAGGCAAAATTGTTGATCAATTGCATAAAGGTGTTCAACACCTTATGAAGCAAGGGAAAATTGATGTATACGACGGTTTCGGACGTATTTTAGGACCATCCATCTTCTCTCCAACAGCAGGAACAATTTCTGTTGAAATGAATAATGGTGATGAGAATGAAATGCTTGTACCTAAAAATGTTATTGTAGCAACAGGTTCTCGTCCAAGAACATTACCTGGTTTAGAAGTTGGCGGAAATGTAATGACTTCTGATGAAGCATTATCGATGGAGGAAATTCCTAAGTCAATTATTATCGTTGGTGGCGGTGTAATCGGTATCGAGTGGGCTTCTATGCTTGCTGATTTCGGTGCAGAAGTAACTGTACTAGAATTTGCTGACCGTATTATCCCTACTGAAGATAAGGATGTAAGTAAGGAAATGCAACGTCTACTGAAAAAACGTGGCGTAAATATCGTTACTAAAGCGAAAGTACTTCCAGAAACATTGAAACAAGATGGCGGTGTAACGGTTTCTGCTGAAGTAAAAGGCGAAACAAAAGAATTCACAGCTGAAAAGCTTCTTGTATCTGTAGGTCGTCAAGCAAATACTGAAGGTATTGGTCTTGAAAATACTGATATTCAAGTAGAAAAAGGAAGCATCGTTGTGAACGAGCATTACCAAACAAAAGAGTCTCATATTTATGCAATTGGTGATGTGATTGGTGGACTTCAACTTGCACATGTTGCTTCACATGAAGGTATTCATGCAGTAGAACATATCGCAGACCAAAATCCAGAGCCAATGGATTATGATCTTATTTCTAAATGTATCTATTCTTCACCAGAAGCTGCAAGTGTAGGTATCACAGAAGATCAAGCGAAGGAACAAGGCTATAAAGTGAAAGTCGGTAAATTCATGTTCCGTGCGATTGGTAAAGCGCTTGTATTCGGTGAGTCTGACGGCTTTGTTAAAATTATTGCTGACGAAGAGACAAATGACATCTTAGGTGTACACATGATTGGACCACATGTGACAGATATGATTTCTGAAGCAGGTCTTGCAAAAGTATTAGATGCTACACCTTGGGAAGTAGCACATACGATTCACCCTCACCCAACTTTATCTGAAGCAATCGGAGAAGCTGCATTAGCAGTAGACGGAAAAGCAATTCACGGATAAGCGTTAGGATTTATTAAAGTGGACTTCTAGATTTTGTTGGAAATCTAGAAGCCTCACTTCATTAAGTGGAGAATATAAGAGCGTTCCACGTTCTTCTATATATATTTAGGAGGTTTTGAAATGGGTAAAACTAAAAATCGTCATAAAGCTTTAGGTTTAAGTGATGAGCAAGTATTAGAAATGTATGAAACCATGCTTTTAGCACGCCGTATTGACGAGCGTATGTGGCTTTTAAACCGTGCAGGTAAAATTCCTTTCGTTATTTCATGTCAAGGACAAGAGGCTGCGCAAGTAGGTGCATCTTTTGCATTAGACAGAGAGAAAGATTATGCCCTTCCATATTATCGTGACATGGGTGTTGTTCTTGCATTCGGTATGACTGCGAAAGAATTAATGTTATCAGCATTCGCTAAAGCGGAAGATCCAAACTCAGGTGGCCGTCAAATGCCAGGTCACTTTGGGCAAAAGAAAAACCGTATCGTAACAGGTTCTTCTCCAGTTACAACACAAGTTCCTCACGCAGTAGGTATTGCACTTGCTGGGAAAATGGAAAATAAAGATCTTTGTACATTTGTTACTTTCGGTGAAGGTTCTTCTAACCAAGGAGATTTCCACGAAGGAGCAAACTTTGCAGGTGTTCATAAATTACCAGTTATTTTCATGTGTGAAAATAATAAGTATGCGATCTCTGTACCAATTGAAAAACAATTGGCATGTGAGAAAGTATCAGATCGTGCAATCGGTTACGGTATGCCTGGTGTAACTGTAGATGGTAACGATCCATTAGCAGTGTACCAAGCAGTTAAAGAAGCAGCTGATCGTGGACGTAAAGGTGAAGGTCCTACATTAGTTGAAACAGTTTCTTATCGTTTAACTCCACACTCTTCTGATGATGATGATCGCAGCTACCGTGATCGTGAAGAAGTAGACGCAGCGAAAGAAAAAGATTCGATTATTACTTTTGCAGCCTACTTAAAAGAAATTGGTCTTTTCGATGATGAAAAAGAAAAAGAAATGAACGATCGTATTATGAAAATCGTGAATGAAGCAACTGATTATGCTGAAAATGCACCATATGCAGATGCAGAAGATGCATTGAAATATGTGTACGCAGAATAAGTAGGGGGGAATAACACATGGCAGTAATGTCTTATATTGACGCGATCACTTTAGCGATGCGCGAAGAAATGGAAAGAGACCCAAAAGTATTTGTACTAGGAGAAGACGTTGGTCGTAAAGGTGGAGTTTTCAGAGCGACAAACGGCTTATATGAAAAATTTGGTGAAGACCGTGTGCTAGATACACCACTTGCAGAATCTGCAATCGCTGGTGTTGGTGTTGGTGCGGCAATGTACGGTATGCGTCCTATCGCAGAAATGCAATTTGCTGATTTCATCATGCCTGCTGTCAACCAAATTATTTCAGAAGCAGCAAAAGTTCGTTACCGTTCAAATAACGACTGGAGTGCTCCAATGGTTATTCGTGCACCATATGGTGGCGGTGTCCATGGTGCCCTTTATCACTCTCAATCAGTAGAAGCTGTATTTGCAAACCAACCAGGTTTAAAAATTGTTATGCCTTCTACACCATACGACGCAAAAGGACTTTTAAAAGCAGCGATTCGTGATGACGATCCTGTTATGTTCTTCGAGCATAAGCGTGCTTACCGTTTAATTAAAGGTGAAGTACCTGAAGATGATTATGTACTTCCAATTGGTAAAGCTGACGTTAAACGTGAAGGTGAAGATATTACAATCATCACTTACGGATTATGCGTACACTTTGCTCTTCAAGCAGCAGAAAAACTAGCGAAAGATGGTATATCTGCTCATATTTTAGACTTACGTACGGTTTATCCATTAGATAAAGAAGCGATTATCGAAGCAGCTTCTAAAACGGGTAAAGTCCTTCTTCTTACAGAAGATACAAAAGAAGGAAGCATTATGGGTGAAGTAGGATCGATTATTGCTGAGAACTGCCTATTTGACTTAGATGCACCAATTATGCGCCTTGCAGGTCCAGATGTACCAGCAATGCCATATGCACCAACAATGGAGAAATTCTTCATGGTTAACCCTGATAAAGTAGAAAAAGCAATGAGAGAATTAGCTGAATATTAATCAAAAGTGGCAATGAGAGCGGAAATCCGACTCTTTTTGCCACATTCCAAATAGATGTTGATAAGTAATAAGGAGGTCACTTTAATAATGGCTATCGAACAAATAAAAATGCCTCAATTAGGTGAAAGTGTAACAGAAGGTACAATTAGTAAATGGTTAGTATCTGTTGGAGATAAAGTAAATAAGTACGATCCACTTGCAGAAGTAATGACTGATAAAGTAAATGCTGAGGTTCCTTCATCTTTTGATGGAGTAATTAAAGAGCTAATTGCCGAAGAAGACGGCACATATGAAGTAGGAGAAGTCATTTTAACAATTGAAACTGAAGGTGGCGGAAGCAGCGAGCCTCAAGCTTCTGAAGAAACTTCTGCACCAGCAAAAGAAGAAGCGCCAAAATCAGAAAGCAAATCAGTCGCTTCTACACCTGCAGCAGATGCACCTAAAGGTGGACGTTATTCTCCAGCTGTACTTAAGCTTTCTCAAGAGCATGGCATTGACCTTAGCCAAGTAGCTGGTACTGGAGCAGGCGGAAGAATCACACGTAAAGATCTAAACAAAATTATTGAGTCTGGTAATATTCCAACTGCTGATAATGCACCAAAAGCAGAAGCACCAGCAAAAGCAGAAGCACCTAAGCAAGAAGCACCAAAAGCGGCAGCTTCTAAACCAGCAAAAGCAGCAGGCACAAATGTACCAGTTGTACCAGGAGATGAAGAAATTCCTGTGACTGGTGTACGTAAAGCAATTGCAGCTAACATGCTTAAGAGCAAACATGAGGCTCCTCATGGTTGGACAATGATGGAAGTAGACGTAACAAATCTTGTTGAGTATCGTAACTCAATTAAAGGTGAGTTCAAGAAGAAGGAAGGCTTCAACCTTACATTCTTTGCTTTCTTCGTAAAAGCAGTTGCGCAAGCACTTAAAGAATATCCACAAATCAACTCTATGTGGGCTGGCGACAAAATTGTACGTAAAAAAGACATCAACTTGAATATTGCAGTAGCAACTCAAGACGCTCTTTATACACCAGTTATCAAAAATGCTGATGAAAAAACAATCAAAGGTATTGCGCGTGAAATCGGTGAGTTAGCTGGTAAAGTACGTGCTGGTAAATTAACAGGTGCTGATATGTCTGGTGGTACATTCACTGTAAATAACACTGGTTCATTCGGTTCTGTTCAATCAATGGGCATCATCAACCACCCTCAAGCAGCGATTCTTCAAGTAGAATCTATTGTGAAGCGTCCAGTTGTTATGGACAACGGTATGATTGCTGTTCGTGACATGGTTAACCTTTGTATGTCACTTGACCACCGTGTACTAGACGGATTAGTATGTGGTCAATTCATGCAACGTGTAAGAGAAATTCTTGAAAATACTTCTAAAGAAAATACATCTGTATACTAAGAAGTGATCGTAAAAAAAGAGAGGCCATTCGCCTCTCTTTTTTTTATGAAAATAAATATCAAGTTTCAAGAACCACAATAAATTACCCCATAAATAAAGTATTTCTAGATGATAAATTGATGGAATTCTACAAAAGATTGCAGCTTTTTCCTATCTATACTACAATAAAATTAAGATTTATTAGAATTTTATCAATGTTTTGATCGCTATGATGAGGGGAGGTCCTGTCTTTTTAGACAGATATTTTATGAATTTAAATAAAATGAAAAATGAGACATTTACAAAGCCGACTTTACGCGATTGGCAGGAGAAAGCAGAGGAATCATTAAAGGGTGGGTCCATCGATCGTTTATCAACAGTCACTTATGAAGGGATTAAATTGAAACCGCTTTATTCACGAGAAGATTTACCATCACCTATCCAAAATCCACTTCCAGGAAGTTCAGACTTTCGTCGAGGATATACCTCTTCAGGATATCTTGAAGAACCATGGAACGTCTCGCAACGGCTTTCTTCTACATCGGCAAAAGAAATGAAAAAACAATTATTAGAAGAATTAAATAAAGGGCAATCAGCCATTTCATTTAACCCTGATCTTTACAAGCTTTCAGAAGTAGCAGCGATTGTTGAAGGCTTAGAAGAATATCCATTTTGTTTAATGACGGAAAATTCTTCACTAGATTTATACAAAACGATTGGTCAGCAAAATTCGAAGGGGTTTATTGGGAAAGATCCGTTAGCCAGTTTAATGAATAATAGTAAAGGTTACGATAATGATTGGTTAGAAGCAATTGTACATGCGAAAAAGTCCTCACCTAAGCTAAAAACCATTTTAATTCATACGACCATATATCATGAACTAGGTGCAAATGCTATTCAAGAACTGGCAATTGCCATTGCTTCTGCTGTTTCTCATATTGAGCGCTTGCTCAGCGAAGACTTCTCTATAGAAGAAATAGTAGATAAGGTCGTATTTCATTTTTCCATTGGCGCTCAGTTTTTTACGGAAATCAGTAAATTAAGAGCGGCAAAAATCCTATGGTCTAAAGTTTTAGAAGCATACGGACTAAATGAGAAGCTAATGAACATGACCATTTCTGCTCAAACTTCACCATTTACAAAAACATTGTACGACCCCTATGTCAATCTTTTACGGGCAGGGAATGAGGCCTTTGCAGCCATACTAGGTGGGATCAATTATTTACACGTGTCACCATTTGATGAACCTAGTGAAGCCTCCTCTTTTACTGCGAATCGAATTGCTCGAAATACCCAATTGATTTTAAGGGAAGAAGCGCATCTAAATAAAGTCATTGATCCGGCAGGAGGGTCTTATTATATTGAATCAATCACGAATCAAATTGCTGAAAGAGCTTGGGATTTATTTTTAGCAATAGAAGATCAAGGTGGTATGGAAGTTGCCATAGAGACAGGTTGGATTCAAGAACAGATTACGCAAGTGCAAAAAAAGCGGTTAGCTGATATTTATACGCGAAAGCAAAGTATTGTTGGCACGAACAAATATGCGAATTTAGATGAATCACCGCTGCAGAATGCAGTGACCCTAGGCAACCGTTTATCCATTCCATATGAAAAGCTGCGCTATCAAGTAGAAATGATGAAGGCGAGTAGCGTTGATATTCAGGTGGGCTTATTATGTCTTGGAGATTTAAAAAAGCATAAGCCGCGTATGGATTTTGTAACCGGCTTTTTAGCTCCAGGTGGTATTCGTTCTCATTTTATACCAATTATGCATACAGAGAACCTAAAGGAACAAATAGAAAATAATCCTTTATCTCATTACGTGATTTGTGGTGCAAACGATCAATATGATGATGATCTTTTAACTGCTGTGAAGTTAGTAATGACAGAGAAACAAAGCATATTTAAACTATATTTGGCTGGTCATCCTACAGTAGAGGAACAAAAATGTTGGAAAGAGGCGGGCATCACCGAGTTTCTCCATATGAAAAGTGATTGCTACCATATACTAAGCACCATTGTGGAAGATTGGGAGGGTGAAGTGAAATGACCAAACCTGATTTTACGAAAGTGAAATTATTTGATGAGGGTGACAAAGCGCAACATCCTGATAAAATCCATCATGATGTGTTTGAAACAAATGAAAGTATAAATATTAAATCAATTTATTCCCATAATGATCTAACGTCGATGGAACATCTTGATGATATGCCAGGAATCGCACCTTACACACGAGGTCCATATCCAACGATGTATGTTAATCGACCTTGGACTGTTAGGCAATATGCTGGGTTTTCAACAGCGGAAGAAAGTAATGCGTTCTATCGTCGTAATTTAGCGATGGGGCAAAAAGGACTTTCAGTCGCTTTCGATCTTGCTACACATCGTGGCTATGATTCCGATCATCCGCGAGTGGTTGGCGATGTCGGAAAAGCAGGCGTAGCCATTGATAGTATTTTAGATATGAAAATATTGTTTGATGGCATTCCTTTAGACCAAATGTCAGTCTCCATGACAATGAATGGAGCAGTTTTACCGATTATGGCGTTCTATATTGTCACGGCTGAAGAGCAGGGAGTGAGCCAGGAAAAGCTTGCGGGGACGATTCAAAACGATATCCTTAAAGAGTATATGGTGAGAAACACCTATATTTACCCACCCGATATGTCAATGAAAATCATTGCAGACATATTTGAGTATACGTCACATTATATGCCTAAATTTAATAGTATCAGTATATCTGGTTATCACATGCAAGAAGCAGGTGCGCCGGCAGATATAGAATTAGCATACACGCTCGCAGATGGACTTGAATATGTGCGTACAGGGATGAAAGCAGGGATTGATATCGATTCTTTTGCTCCTAGATTGTCCTTTTTTTGGGCAATTGGGATGAACTATTTTATGGAAGTGGCAAAGATGAGAGCGGCTAGACTTATATGGGCAAAGATGATGAAAAACTTTGCACCAAAAAATCCGAAATCGATGGCGTTAAGAACACACTCGCAAACTTCCGGTTGGAGTTTAACAGAACAAGATCCATACAATAATGTGACAAGAACTTTGATAGAAGCGCATGCAGCAGCGATGGGACATACACAGTCACTACACACAAATGCACTAGATGAAGCGATTGCCTTACCAACCGATTTCTCAGCAAGGATTGCGCGCAATACACAGTTATTTTTACAAGAGGAAACAGGCATAACCAATGTAATCGATCCTTGGGGCGGTTCTTATTATGTAGAAAGTCTAACAAATGAGTTGGTAGAGAAAGCTTGGGCGCATATTGAGGAAATTGAAGAACTTGGCGGAATGGCTAAAGCGATTGAAACAGGATTACCAAAAATGAGGATTGAGGAGGCGGCTGCAAGAAGGCAAGCACAGATAGATTCGAATAAAGAAACAATCATTGGTGTAAATAAATACCGGCTTGAGCAGGAGGAGCCTCTAGATATTCTAAATATTGATAATACTGCAGTGCGGTTAAAGCAAATAGAACGCTTAGAGCATTTAAGAGCGACAAGAGATGAAGATAAGGTGAAAGAAGCGCTTGCAGCTATTACGAGAGCAGCTGAGACAGGTGAAGGGAATCTTTTAGCTTTATCCGTTCAGGCGGCACGAGTGCGGGCATCTTTAGGAGAAATTTCTGATAGTATTGAATTGGTAGCTAAACGACATAAAGCGATGATTCGCTCTATTAGTGGTGTATATAGCTCCCATTTTTCTAATGAAGAGGAAATTAATGAAGTAAAGACAATGGCTGATGAATTTTTAGAAAATGAGGGGAGAAGACCTCGTATTTTAATTGCTAAAATGGGACAGGATGGACATGATAGAGGAGCGAAAGTCATTTCTACAGCCTTTGCAGATTTAGGGTTTGATGTGGACATTGGACCACTTTTTCAAACGCCAGAGGAAACAGCGATTCAAGCAGTCGAAAATGACGTGCATGTGGTTGGGTTTAGTTCTCTTGCTGCTGGTCATAAAACATTGTTACCACAATTAGTGGCTGAGTTAAAAAAGCTAGGGCGTGAAGATATTTTAGTTGTCGTAGGAGGCGTAATTCCACCGCAAGATTATAAGTATTTGCTTGCTAATGGTGCATCAGCTATCTTTGGACCAGGAACAGTGATTCCAGTGGCTGCGCAAAAGGTAATAAGAGAGATTTATCATCGTTTAGGCTATGAGGAAGTGACGAATTAATATGGACACATATAAGAAGCGTGGAAGGCCGTCTAATGAAGCTTTTACAGATTCTGTTCAGGCTGGTGACTTCTCATCCAGTTTTTCGTCTCTGACAAGAGGAAGTAACTTTAAAAAGAAAAAAGAAACCTCTCCACCCATTGATGAACTGGAAAAAGGCTTATTAGAAGGTAACCGAAGTGCACTTGCTCGTGCCATTACTTTAATAGAGAGTAATGCTGAGCATCATTTTCAAGGAGCTCAAGAGTTATTGCATAGAGTTTTACCACATGCGAATCAATCTATTCGTATTGGCATTACTGGGGTGCCTGGTGCAGGGAAAAGTACTTTTATAGAATCTTTTGGTTCGTATTTATGTAATGAGTTAGGGGCAAAAGTAGCTGTTTTGGCTGTTGATCCTAGTTCAAAATTAAGTGGTGGTAGTATTCTTGGTGATAAAACGAGAATGGAGCAACTCGCCAGAAATCCTCTCGCATTTATCCGTCCATCACCAACATCAGGAAAACTAGGTGGTGTCCATCGCAAAACAAGAGAAACGATGATCTTATGTGAAGCGGCTGGTTTTGATGTCATCTTAGTGGAAACGGTCGGTGTTGGTCAAAGCGAAGTGATTGTACGTGATATGGTTGATTTCTTCATGCTCCTTGTTTTAACTGGAGCTGGTGACGAACTGCAAGGAATGAAAAAAGGAATTATGGAGTTAGCAGACACGATTATCGTTAATAAAGCAGATGGGGAAAATAAACATGCAGCCAAAAAAACGAAAGCTGAATATGAAAAAATTCTTCATTTCCTTCAACCTGCAACGAAAGGATGGCCATCTAGGGCTTATGTTTGTTCTTCCCTTTATGAAGAAGGTATAAAAGAAGTGTGGGAAGTGATTCAACAATTTATTGCCAATACACAAACTTCTGGTGTCTTCGAGCAGAGAAGAAGAGAACAAGCGAAAGAATGGATTTATTCCATGATCACAGATCAACTTCATTATCGTTTTTTTGGTTCACCTGTCGTGAAAGAAATGCTGCCTAAAATTGAAAATGATGTGATTGCAGGTAACCGAACCGTAACAGCGGTTGTCGAGGAACTTTTTAGGCGGTATACAAGAGAATAAAAAAAGCTGCCCCTTCACCGTGATAGGGGCAGT
Source organism: Cytobacillus sp. FSL M8-0252 (assembly GCF_038007345.1). Lineage (NCBI taxonomy): Bacteria > Bacillati > Bacillota > Bacilli > Caryophanales > Bacillaceae > Cytobacillus > Cytobacillus sp. FSL M8-0252. The sequence goes on along the minus strand of NZ_JBBOWZ010000001.1, from coordinate 3,144,004 downwards.
TCTAGTATATATAAGCCTGCTTTACTAGCAGGAACACCCAGGGGGGAGGGTTATATATTGTATGTTACCCCAAAGTTTTTCTTTTAAAACTAAAAGATAAAAGTTTCTATACTGTAAAAAAACTCACGACCTTGGTATGATATAATTATACGTAAACGAATAAAACGTATAAGGACACTTTGATCCTAATTATTCTTTAGGGGGAATGAAATCATGAGTATGGATTTTAATTTGTTTATGAATGATGTTGTGCAACAAGCTCGTAAAGAAATCGTTCATGCAGGATATACAGAGTTAAGAACAGCAGAAGATGTGAAACAAGCATTAGATAAAAAAGGAACAACGCTCGTAATGGTTAACTCTGTTTGTGGGTGTGCAGGGGGAATTGCTCGTCCTGCTGCAGCACACTCTATTCATTATGATAAGCGCCCTGATCATTTAGTAACAGTATTTGCTGGTCAGGATAAAGAAGCAACTGCTGAAGCACGTTCATATTTCACAGGTTTTCCACCATCTTCACCTTCCTTTGCTTTGTTAAAAGATGGAGAAATTATTACGATGGTTGAACGCCATGATATTGAGGGACACGATCCAATGGCAGTTGTTCAAAAGCTTCAAGCATCATTCGAAGAACATTGTGAAGAAGTATAATATCATTATTTTATCATGGAAAGAATAGCCGTTCCGTACGGTTATTCTTTTTTTTGCATTTAACACTTCTACCATTTTTTAATAGAGAATTGAAAACTAGTAAACTTTTTCTTTTCATATACAATTCCTTCCTTTATACTGAAAATTAGTTAGAAAAATCAAAAAAATATTATAAAAATATAATTATGCAAATATATCATTGCATATTCATGTGAATGTGTTAAAATACATCTAGATGAATAAATATTAATTGATTAAAAACGAAATTTATTTTCATACTATATAATTTTTAGGAGGAAAGATTGTGAAGAAACAATGGATACTTTTAAGTGCGTTATTGGTATTAATTGCAGGATTTTTAGCTGCATGTGGATCAAGTGAAGAAGCGGGTGGCGATAACGATAAAAAAACATTAGTAATGGGTACGTCAGCAGATTATCCACCATTTGAATATATCGATACAGCACAAGGAGAGGAAATTATTGGGATTGATGCTGATATCGCAAAAGCAGTGACTGAAAAGCTAGGATACAATTTAGAAATTAAAGATATGGATTTTGGTGGACTGATTCAAGCACTTAACTCCGAACAAGTTGATTTTGTTGCATCAGCCATGTCTGCAACGGATGAAAGAAAAGAGAATGTTGACTTTACTGAAATCTACTATACTTCTAAACATATGATTATCTCTAAAGAAGGTAGCGGTATTGAAACAGCTGAAGATTTAGAAGGAAAAACAGTTGGTGTACAATTAGGTTCTATTCAAGAGACAAAAGCAAATGATTTAGCTGAAGGGATAGATATGAAGGTTGAAAGCCGTAATCGTATTCCTGAGATCATTCAAGAGATTAAAGCAGGTCGCTTTGAAGCAGCCATTATTGAAGATACAGTTGCACAAGGCTTTCTTGAAAAAGAGAAAGATTTAGCTGGTGTAACGATTGAGGATGCTGACGGCGGCTATGCGATTGCTTTACCAAAAGGTAGTGAGCTAACAGAAGAATTTAATAAAGCCTTACAAGAAATGATTGATAACGGGGAAATCGAGGACATTATCACAAAGTGGTTCTCTGAGCAGTAAACCCAAATCAACGTTCAGAAGGGAAAAAACCTTCTGGGCGTTTTTTCCCTTCAATGGGTGGATCAAATGAATTTCAAATATTAATTACTGAGAGGAATGGCAATATATGAATTTAGATTTTACCTCTGTCCTCCCTTCTCTACCTTTCATTTTACAAGGGCTCGGTGTCACACTACAGATTGTTTGTTTAGCGGGTATTTTAGGGTTTTTATTAGGAATTATCCTTTCTTTATGTAAGATTAGTAAAATTAAGCTATTAAATTGGTTAGCGAATGCTTATACTTCCGTTTTTAGAGGTACGCCATTAATTTTACAATTGATGATTATTTATTTTGGCTCACCACAAGTACTAGGCTTTCAAATAGAGGGTGTAACAGCAGCCATTATCGGATTTGCATTGAACTCGGCCGCTTATATTTCTGAGATTATTCGTGCAGGCATACAAGCAATTGATAAAGGACAGCAAGAAGCGGCAATGGCTTTAGGCGTTCCGTATCGTCCGACAATGGTAAATATTATTCTCCCACAAGCAATGAAGAATATTTTACCTGCGCTTATGAATGAATTCATTACATTAACGAAAGAATCTGCCCTTGTGACCACAATTGGGGTAATGGATGTGATGAGACGAGCGTATCAAGTAGGAGCGAATCAGTATCAATTTATGGAACCACTCCTTCTTGCCGGAATTATTTACTATATCTTAGTAACGATACTCACATTCTTAGGCAAACTAGTTGAAGGGCGGTTGAGATCCAGTGATTAAAGTGGAAAAATTGCATAAATCCTTCGGGAAGAATGAAGTGCTAAAAGGTATTTCAACACAGATAAATAATGGTGAAGTTGTTGCTATTATTGGTCCATCCGGTTCAGGTAAATCCACTTTTTTGCGTTGTATTAATAAATTGGAAGAGCCAACAAACGGGAAGATATGGATTAAAGATGCGGATATTACCGATCGACAAACAGATATATTAAAAGTCCGACAAAATGTAGGGATGGTGTTTCAGCATTTCCACTTATTCCCTCATATGACCGTGTTGGAGAATTTAACTTATGCACCATTAAAGGTAAAAAAAATAACAAAATCAGAAGCGGAAAATAACGCTATGAAATTACTAGAAAAAGTCGGATTAGCTATAAAAGCACAGGAATATCCTAACAAATTATCAGGGGGTCAAAAGCAGCGGGTAGCGATTGCTCGCGCACTTGCGATGAATCCAGAAATTATGCTATTTGATGAACCAACCTCAGCACTTGATCCTGAAATGGTAAAAGAAGTGTTAGATGTAATGAAAACACTCGCACATTCAGGTATGACAATGGCTATTGTTACCCATGAAATGGGGTTTGCGCGTGAGGTGGCGGATCGAGTATTATTTCTAGATGGTGGCGTGCTAGTAGAAGATGCCCCGCCTAACGAATTCTTTTCCAACCCTAAGTCTTCGCGTGCGCAAGATTTCTTACAAAAAGTATTATAAAAGCGGAAAAAGATGGTCAAACTGATCATCTTTTTTTCATTATTGAAAAGTGAATACTGTATAATAATAAAACATAGCATTGTATGAGGGATGAGAGGACAATCTCTGTTAAATGAATGGTTGATATGTTATAATCATATATTTTGTAGGGAATGGTTATGAAGGATGTTGAATGATACATTTCGCTTTAGAATACGAGACTGATTCGTTCTTAATGCACTAGCATGATGAACATACGAGGAGTAATAAGATGAAATTTAGAATAGGCTATAGAACAGTGAAAACGGCAGTCGGAGCAACTCTTGCTATTATGATTGCGCAAATGCTTGGTTTGGAGAATTATGTCTCCGCCGGTATTTTAACAATTTTATGTGTGAAGGTGACAAAAAAAGATTCCTTGCGTGCTTCATGGGATCGGATATTCGCGTGTTTCATTGCTATATTTGTTGCGTCTCTACTCTTTGAAATACTTGCCTATCATCCATTAGTTATTGGTATCGTCTTACTTGTGTTTATTCCATTAGCGGTGATGTTCAAAGCTAGCGATGGAATTGTTACAAGTTCCGTTATTATTCTACATATTTATTCAGCTGAACAAGTGACAGTGGGACTGATTTTAAATGAGGTAGGAATTATTATCATTGGGGTTGGAATTGCATTATTAGCCAATTTATACATGCCTAGCCTTGACGTGAAATTAAAGGAATATCAAGTAGAAATTGAACAAAATTTCAAACTGATTTTTGATGAGATTGTCATATATTTAAGAACAAATGAAAGTACTTGGGATGGTAAGGAAATCACGGAGACGTATCAATTAATTGAAGAAGCAAAAGCATTAGCATTCAGAGAAGTGGAAAATCATGTATTAAGGAACGAGAGTCTCTATTATAGTTATTTCAAAATGAGAGAGAAACAATTTGAAATCATTGAGCATGTTTTGCCAGTGGTGACAGCGATAGATGAAAATGTTGAGCAAGCAGAGATGATAGCTGATTTTATAGAGGATTTATCCGAACATATTCATCCAGGAAACACGGCCAGTCTCTTCATCGATAAGTTACAACAAATGCGGGCCCAATTCGCTGAAATGTCATTACCACAAACAAGAGAAGAATTTGAAGCACGCGCGGATTTACTTTATTTTATTAAAGAAATGGAAGAATATCTCTTTATCAAAAGTCAATTTGCGGGGTTAAAAGGAAGCAAGAGTTTGTATCAAAATACAGCCACTGGAGAACAATAAAGGGAAAAGGGATGTGATTCTATTGCTAAATGTGATGAGTCATCTTTTTCTAGTGTTAATGATTTCTCCACTTTGGCCCATTGGCCCAAACCCGTTACCGGGAGATCCTTTCGTGATTGTAAATAAGCGCACAAATGAGCTAACTTTTATTGATAATAGGGAGGTTCAACAGGTTGTTCATGTTGCTACAGGAAAGACTGATAGCTTAACACCAGAGGGTATGTTTACAATTATAGTAAAAGCGGAAAATCCTTATTATCGAAAAAAAGACATTCCAGGAGGAAAGAAAAATAATCCGTTAGGCACACGCTGGATGGGGTTTGATGCGAAGGAGACAGATGGCAGAATTTATGGCATTCACGGCACCAATGACCCAGAGTCGATAGGTCACTATGTCTCTAATGGTTGTATTCGCCTGAAGAATGACCATGTTGAAGCTTTATTTGAGAGAATTCCTATTGGAACGAAAATATTAATTGTTTCAACTGATGAAACCACAGAACAATTAGCGAAAAAATATGGCGCGTTATAAAAGGACGGCTCAACATTCGGAATTTCCGAGTGCTGAGCCGTCCTTTTTCTTGTTAAGCTTCAAGTAGTTCCATGCTTTTTTAATTTTATATTAGAAGAACATCGTTAGACCCATTAGAAGTGTTGATGCAAGCATAACGAAAATCATCAAATAGACTATGATCTTCATTGTTTTTTTCGGCAATTTCTTTCACCCTCTCCCTTGAGTGGTATTCCTCTTTATTTTACTAGGATTTTCTCATTTGAACAACATAGAGTTTTTTTCTCGTATATTCGACATATTCGTGGAAAATTATTATAATTATATATAGTTAGAAAATAATGATATTTTTAAATAGATAGAATAGGGGGGATTTCGTTGATCAAAAAAATTGATCATATTGGTATCGCTGTTCGATCATTAGCGCAATCATTACCTTTTTATACGGAAACATTGCAATTACCTTTGTTAGGAATTGAAGAAGTGAAGAGTGAAGGCATTAAAGTAGCCTTTATTCAAATTGGGGAGACGAAACTTGAGTTATTAGAGCCGCAAACAGATGAAAGCGCTGTAGCGAAGTTTATCGCTAAAAGGGGAGAAGGTCTTCATCATGTGGCATTTGGCGTCCATTCTATTCAAGAGAGAATCGAAGAAATGAAAACAAAAGGCATTCAAATGATTCAAGATCAGCCAAAATTGGGTGCAGGTGGAGCGAGTGTAGCCTTCATGCATCCTAAATCAACTGGCAGTGTTTTATATGAATTATGTGAAAAGAAGGGAATGACAAGCTAATGGCAGACATCTATGAAAAAATTAACGAACTTTATGATCGTAGAAGAGAAGTAGAGCTTGGTGGCGGAGACGAAAGAATTGAAAAACAACATGAAAAAGGAAAACTAACAGCAAGAGAAAGAATTGCTTTATTAGTCGATGATGGTACATTTGTGGAATTAAACCCGTTTATTGAACACCGTAGCAATGATTTTGGTTTAGATAAACAAAAAGGGCCTGGTGATGGGGTTATTACTGGATATGGAAAAGTGAACGGGCGTCCGATCTTTCTTTTCTCACAGGATTTTACCGTTTTTGGTGGTGCACTAGGGGAAATGCATGCAAAAAAAATTGTGAATGTTATGGACTTAGCCGCAGAGAACGGAGCTCCGTTTATTGGCTTAAATGATTCTGGTGGTGCCCGTATACAAGAAGGTGTCGTTTCTTTAGATGGATATGGACAGATTTTTTATAGAAATTCAATTTATTCAGGTGTTATCCCACAAATATCTGTTATTTTAGGTCCGTGTGCAGGTGGGGCTGTTTATTCGCCAGCTATTACTGACTTTGTTTTTATGGTCGAGAATACGAGCCAAATGTTCATTACAGGACCAAAAGTGATTGAGACCGTTACTGGAGAAAAAATTACGGCAGAAGATTTAGGTGGAGCAAACGTACATAATACGATAAGTGGCAATGCTCACTTTAAAGGAAAGACAGAGGAAGAGGTCATTGCGCAAGTTCGGGATTTATTAAGTTATCTCCCGCAAAACAATGAAGAACGCACACCAAGAAAAGCAGATGAATCAACAGATGATTATCGACCAGATTTAACGGATATCATTCCATTTGATGCAATTAGACCTTATGATGTTCGTAAAGTAATTGATCAAGTGGTGGATGCTGATTCTTTCTTAGAGGTGCAACCTGATTTTGCCAAGAATATTGTTGTTGGCTTAGCGAGGATAAAGGGAGAATCAATTGGACTTGTTTGTAATCAACCTAAAGTAATGGCTGGCGGGTTAGATATTGATTCATCTGATAAAGCAGCCCGCTTTATTCGTTTCTGTGACTCATTTAATATCCCATTAGTGACTTTTGAGGACGTAACTGGGTTCTTTCCTGGGATTAAGCAAGAACATGGGGGAATTATTCGTCATGGCGCAAAAATTCTTTATGCCTATTCAGAAGCAACGGTACCTAAGTTAACCGTCATACTGCGAAAAGCGTTCGGAGGGGCTTATGTAGCGCTGAATAGTAAATCTATTGGGGCAGACTTGGTTTTTGCTTGGCCAAACGCTGAGGTGGCTGTCATGGGCCCTCAAGGGGCAGCTAATATTATTTTTGCTAAGGAGATTGCCACGAGTGAAAATCCTGAACAAACGAGAGCGCAAAAAATAGAAGAGTATCGTGAAAAATTTGCCAACCCATATGTCGCAGCCAGTCGGGGTATGGTAGATGATGTCATTGATCCAAGAGAAACAAGAATAAAAATCATCCAGGCGTTAGATATGTTAAAAAATAAAAAGGAAACACGCCCGTTTAAAAAGCATGGGAATATGCCTTTATAGAATAAAACATTCTTTATTTGCTGATAAGTTTCGTTAGGAGTATACTAATTAGTGTTGAAGAGAACTGTTTAAAAGCATAATAAGGCTCGTGATATTTGGAGGTTATTGACGGATGATTAATGAAGAAAGACTGTTAAATGAGTTTTTAGAACTTGTGCAAATTGATTCTGAAACAAAGGATGAAGCACAGATTGCAAAAGTATTAAAAAAGAAATTCCGTGACATTGGAGTAGAAGTATTTGAAGATGATACGACTGCGGTGACAGGGCATGGAGCGGGCAACTTAATTTGTACACTTCAAGGAAATAAAGAAGGCGTTGACCCTATTTATTTCACATCTCATATGGATACGGTTGTGCCTGGTATCGGGGTCAAACCTTCAATTCAGGATGGTTATGTAGTTACAGATGGCACAACGATTTTAGGTGCTGATGATAAGACTGGGTTAGCGGTAATGCTTGAAATCGTCAAAGTACTTAAAGAGCAAAATATTGCTCACGGTACAATCCAATTTATAATTACTGTCGGTGAAGAATCTGGACTAGTTGGTGCAAAAGCATTAGACTCTTCTCTCATTCAAGCAAAATTCGGCTATGCTCTTGATAGCGATGGAAAAGTAGGTAATATTATTGTTGCTGCGCCGACACAAGCGAAAGTGAGAGCAACGATGATTGGCAAAACGGCACATGCTGGAGTAGCACCAGAAAAAGGTATTTCTGCAATTACGATGGCATCAAAAGCGATTTCTAGAATGCCTTTAGGTAGAATTGATGAAGAAACAACAGCCAATATCGGTCGCTTTGAAGGCGGAAAACAAACAAATATCGTATGTGATCATGTCGACGTTCTTGCGGAAGCACGCTCTCTCATTGCTGAAAAAATGGAAGCGCAAGTTGAGAAAATGAAAGTGGCATTTGAAAGTGCAGCAGAAGAAATGGGTGGCAGAGCAGAAGTTAATATTGAAGTGATGTACCCAGGATTCAAATTTGCAGACGGTGACCATGTTGTCGAAGTTGCCAAAAAGGCGGCGGAAAAAGTAGGGCGTAAACCGGAATTATTGCATAGCGGTGGTGGCAGTGATGCCAACATTATTGCTGGATTTGATATTCCTACAGTAAACTTGGCAGTAGGTTATGAAGAAATTCACACAACGAACGAAAGAATGTCTATCGAAGAGCTCAATAAGTTAGCTGAAATGGTAATAGCAATTATCGAGGAAGTAGCAGCTTAAATCCTCACGATAGAGCATAGCTACAGCTCAAGTAAGGCCAACCTTGAAAGTCGCAGAGCACATTTTAATTTGTGCTAGCGGCTTTCTTTTTTGTTGATGAAAAATTATTCTTAGAGTGGTTTTGGTGAACATAAATGAGAAGAAAAGTAGGAGAATGAGTTGGACGGATAACCTTCATACACAGCGAATCTTTGCTAATTATTAGAAAGGTATATGAGCAAATGGGGTGTGCTCGTTCAATTCAAAAAGAAGAAAGTTTGGAAGTACATCATGTTAACGTGCAAAAGACAAAAGGATAAGTCAGAGGGTTGCACAAGTCACGTTTTCGTACAAAAAGCACTAGAAAATAGATGAATTTGCGATTATTTATTCCCGTAGTACATATTTGTACGTTCTTAAATAACCAAATTTGTACATCGTTAGAATTGACATTTACCCAATAGAATTCAGTGGAAATGTTGTGAAGAACATGATAGAACCCTATCAAAGATATAATTCTCCATTAGGAAAATAGTCCCTACTCTTCTCTCTTCTTTTTTACTAATTATATGATATATTTTTACTATGAACAAAAGAAGGAGTGAATCTTTTGGATAAATATATTGTGTTTCGATGTAGGCAGGAAGAGTATGCGATTACTATTGATCAGGTCATTGCTATAGAACGGGCAGAAGGTTTTACATCAGTCCCACAACTCCCGCATTATGTAAAAGGTATGATACGTTCTCGGGGCCACCTTGTCCCGGTTCTTGATATTGAAATGATATTTTATGATCGAGCGATTGAAGAAAGTAACGATAGAAGAATCATCATCATTCAAGGAGAAGAATTTGAATACGGTTTACTTGTTGCGGAAACGAAGGAGATTATTGATATAGCGGAAGGTCTTATTGAAAAGCCAGGACTTCTTTTACATATTCGTCTAGACTACTTAAAAGGGATTGCTAATTTTAAAAATAGATTAATTTCTATCATTGACAGCCATCGCTTCTTAAGCTCATTGGATGGTAATGTTTCCATTGCTGAATATATTACAGAATCTAAAGAAGCAGAGGCAGCTTTATAATCTATTTGCTATAATTGGAGGATACAAACCTAAAGGATGTGCTTTAAGTGAATTCAATGTATCCTAAAGCAGGCCGAGTGATTTTACATGTTGATATGAATAGTTTTTATGCATCTGTAGAAATGGCCTATGATCCGACATTAAAGGGGAAGCCTATTGCTATTGCTGGAAATCCTGAGGAGCGTAGAGGGATTATTGTTACTTGCAGCTATGAAGCAAGGAGATTTGGCGTAAAAACAACGATGCCATTGTGGGAAGCGAAAAAGTTATGTCCGCAATTAATTATTTTACGCCCTAATTTTGAAAGGTATCGTGCAGCGTCAATTGGTATGTTTGAGGTGCTTAATCATTATTCAGATCTTGTAGAGCCTGTCTCTATTGATGAAGGGTATATGGATATTACTGCTAGCGAACAGTTTGGCACTCCTATTGAAGTGGCTTCAATTATTCAGAACCGTATAAAAGAGCAGTTAGATTTACCTTGTAGTATTGGCATTGCACCAAATAAATTTTTAGCCAAAATGGCCTCTGATATGAAGAAGCCTCTTGGCATTACAATATTAAGAAAAAGGGATGTGCCTAGTAAATTGTGGCCTCTTCCTGTAAAAGAAATGCATGGTGTTGGTCAGAAGACAAGTGAGAAGCTTGATAGTATGCGTATTTATACGATTGGTGATTTAGCGAAGGCAGACACGTTCATGATAAAATCTTCATTAGGCATTAATGGTGAGCGTTTAAAAGATAGAGCAAATGGCATAGATTCACGTCCGGTTGATCCAGAAGCTGCCGAGGAATTTAAAAGTATCGGTAACTCAACGACACTCCCTCGGGATATGAGTAAGCAGAAAGAACTTTTTGAAGTGTTGAATCAACTCGCTTTTAAAGTGTCTACGAGGCTAAAACGAAAAAAAGTCTATGCTACTGGTATAAGCGTGATGATCCGTTATAAAAACCGCCATACGATTACGAGAAGCAAAAAAATTGGTTTTGCTATTCAGTCAGTGGAAGAAATCTATAATCAGGCTCAGCATCTCTTTATGAAACACTGGAGTGGTGATGCTGTGAGGTTGCTTGGCATAACTGGTACGGATCTTGTCGAAAAAGGACAAGCTGTGAAACAATTAGATTTATTTCATTATGAAGAAGACGCCAAAAAAGAGCCTCTTTACCAAACCATTGAAAGTTTGAGGAAAAAGTATGGCCCATCGATTGTTGATCAGGCAGCGTCTCTTGAGTCTATACAAAAGAAAAAAGCCAATATCGGTACATCAACCAGCTTTAATAAAGATTTTTTACAGCGATTAAAAAAAGAGAAAGAATAAGCGAAAACATGTACACCACAAACTATCTTGTTGTGGTGTTTTTTAAATCTTAAAAATTGAACTAAAAATAAAAGCAAGGCATAAGGTTTTTTTCCCTTATGCCATGCTTTTATATTGTACATTCATATTAACGATAGTCGCCACTTTCTACCGGCCACCAGTGGAAGCCGTCTTTTTCTAATAACTCGTCAGCCGCTTTTGGACCCATTGTTCCCGCTTCGTAGTTTGGAAATTGCTCTGCTTGTTGGTTTTCCCAAACTTGTGAGATCTTATCGACGAAGCTCCAAGATAAAGCTACTTCATCCCAATGAGCAAAGTTGGTTGCGTCTCCGCGCATACAGTCATAAAGGAGTCGCTCATAAGCTTCAGGTGTGTTCATGTGATCGACACTATTGTTGGAGAAGTTGAGCTTTACTGGTGTGGCATTCATTGTGTCACCAGATTTTTGTGCGTTTAAGTAAAGACTAATTCCTTCATCTGGTTGGATATGAATGACGAGTAAATTAGGGTTTAACGTCTTTTCATGCTGATAGTATAAATTCATTGGAATATCCTTGAATTGAACGACTATTTTTGTTGATTTCGTTGCCATCTTTTTTCCTGTACGGATGTAAATAGGAACACCGGCCCAACGGAAATTGTCAATTATCAGTTTTCCGGCAACGAAAGTTTCGGTATTGGAGTCAGCTTTGACCATCGGTTCTTGACGATAACCGTTAATTGGCTCATTATTTTTGTTGCTTGGTCCATATTGGCCACGAACAAAATTCTCCTTTACAGCCTCTCCTTCAAGTGATTTCAAAGCACGGAACACTTTTACTTTTTCAGAACGGATTTCCTCGTCTGTCAGTTTAATTGGTGGTTCCATAGCAAGTAAGGCAACCATTTGCAGCATATGGTTTTGCACCATATCCCTAAGGGCACCGCTATTCTCATAATATCTCCCACGTTCTTCAACACCTAATACTTCACTTGATGTCACTTGGATATTAGATATGTAGCGATTATTCCATAGTGGTTCAAATATGGCGTTGGCGAAGCGAATGACCTCTATATTTTGGACCATTTCTTTTCCTAAATAATGATCTATCCGATAAACTTCTTCCTCAGCAAACGCTTGGCGAAGGCGATTGTTCAATTCTATTGCTGAAGGTAGATCATGACCAAATGGTTTTTCAATCACTAAACGTTTAAAACCGTCAACATCTGTTAGTCCATCTGATTTTAAATGATCGGCAATTGTGCCAAAGAATTCTGGTGCCATCGCTAAATAGAAAATGCGATTACCTTCTAATTGATAATGTGTATCTAAGTCATTTGCTAGTGTTTTTAACGCTAAATAAGAACTGGAATCTGTAACATCATGGGAATGATAATAAAAGTGTGTGATAAACTCATTAAGGTCATCATGATGCCCCTCAGCTTCTTCAATAGATTGTCGCACACTTTCTTGAAAAGCACTGTTCGTTAGTTCTCGTCTAGCAACGCCAATGATACAATAGCGTTCAGATAGTTTTCCTCTTTTAAACAATCGGTAAAGTGATGGAAATAGTTTACGTTTCGCTAAGTCACCTGTTGCACCGAATATCATAATCAAAGCAGTTGGATTTTCTGAATTATTCACAATGATATTCCTTTCTATGTAAAAAAGTTCTATTTTTTAGGTTCATCTCAACGATGAAATATATACCCACTCAAGTATAAAATTTTATCGCTTAAAGTGAAAAACAGCAACCTTTTTTAAAAGGAAATAACTGTAGCGCTTTAGCTTTATGGTGTTTTTCTGTATGATGATAATAATGAATGAGGAGAAAGGAAGAAAAGGCAGTGAAAGTTTTTTTCTTAGGAACAGGTGCGGGTGTCCCTGCGAAAGCAAGGAATGTTACGAGTATCGCTTTAAAGCTTTTAGATGAAAGAAGAGCCATATGGTTGTTCGATTGTGGAGAAGCCACACAACATCAAATTTTACATACAACAATCAAGCCAAGAAGAATAGAGAAAGTTTTTATTACTCATCTTCATGGCGATCATATATATGGTTTGCCGGGATTTTTAGCTAGTCGTTCACATCAAGGCGGCAAAGAAAAGCTAACAGTGTATGGTCCAAAGGGAATAAAAGAATATATCGAAGTGTCTCTTTCGGTTAGTCAAACTTACTTGCAGTACCCTCTGGAGATTATTGAAATAGACGAGGGGATCGTTTGTTGTGATGATCAATTCATAGTGACAGCGAAGAAACTTGACCATGGTATACCATCTTTCGGTTATCGGGTTGTAGAGAAAGATTTGCCGGGAACTTTAATGGCTGATCAATTGATAGAAGATGGTGTAAGGCCAGGTCCTATTTTTAAAAGAATTAAAGAGGGTGAGACAATTACTCTTGAGGATGGTCGCATAATTAATCCTAAAGATTATGTTGGGCCACCACAAATGGGGAGAATCGTGACTATTTTAGGTGACACGCGTTTTTGTTCGGCGGCAATTGAATTAGCACGCAATGCAAATTTACTTGTTCATGAGGCAACCTTTGCGAATGGTGAGGAACAGCTCGCACATGATTATTACCATTCAACAATTGCCCAAGCAGCTGCTGTAGCCCAGCAAGCGGGTGTAGAACAATTATGTCTCACACATATTAGTTCACGCTATGAACGTAGTGAGTGGTCACAGCTAGAAGAGCAGGCAAAGGTAGATTTTCCTGCAGCAGTCCTTGCTGAAGATTTTAAAGAAATAGATATCCCTAGGAAATAATTGCGTAGTTTATCGGTTTAACCAAATGCGACAGTAGGACCAACTCAGGACATAGGGAGAAATATCTGTTTCATTTTATCTTAAAAATTTAAAAAAACAGTTATTGACTTATAGATAGTAATCGTACTATAATCACATTTATACTTTTAAAATTATATTTTATAAAGCAATGAAGAGAAACTAGTAAACCTTATTTCCCTAGTAAAGAGAGTCAGCGGTTGGTGTGAGCTGAACTATAAATAAGATGAATTTCATTCTTGGAGCTTTTTCTTTGCTGTCATGTTCGGCCGAAGACAGTAAGGACGGTTATCAATACCGTTATGAATTCGAGTGGAAAGTCGCAAGCTTTCAAAAAGGGTGGTACCGCGTGAGTCACACGTCCCTTTATGAGCTTTGCGGCTTTTTTGTTTTATTTTCAATAAGGAATAGAGGATTTTTATAGCAAAATTCACGTAGACAAATGTCCTAATTTCCAGGGATGAAATAATGGGGAAGATATAGATAAAGGTTAAAAAAGGAGGAAAAAATCATGCAAAACGAACAATGGTCTTCTAAGCTTGGATTTATTCTTGCTTCTGCAGGTTCAGCAATTGGCTTAGGCGCGATATGGAAGCTACCCTATGTGACTGGGGAAAGTGGTGGTGGCGCTTTTATTTTATTATTCATTTTGTTCTCTTTATTTATTGGTTTTCCATTACTGCTGGCTGAGTTTGTTATCGGACGCAGTACAGGAAAAGAAGCGATTACTGCCTATAAAACGATTGCACCTAAAACAAAGTGGCATTGGGTTGGTTACTTAGGCGTATTTACTTCTTTCTTATTACTCTCTTTTTATAGTGTAATCGGTGGCTGGGTTATTCAATATTTATTTTATGGAGTAACAAGTGATAAAGGTGTAGGGATGTCGGGGTATGAGAGTCTGTTTAATGAAACTGTATCTAATCCGTATATTTCTTTAGGTGCACAGGCGTTATTCCTCATCATTACAATTTTCGTTGTTGCCAAGGGTGTACAGCAAGGGATTGAAAAGGTAAGTAAATTTATGATGCCAGCATTATTTATCTTGTTTATTATTATTATTATTCGTTCTGTTACATTAGAAGGCGCCTCAGAGGGAATAAAGTTCTTCTTGCAACCCAATTTCTCTTTATTAAACTCTGAAAGTTTATTATATGCGATGGGGCAATCATTCTTTTCTCTTAGTGTAGGGATTTCTGTAATGGTTACGTATAGTTCTTACTTATCAAAGAAAGAAAGTTTGTTACAACCGGCACTTTCTGTTGTCGCAATGAACTTATTCATTTCTATACTGGCTGGTTTGGCCATCTTTCCAGCCGTCTTTTCATTAGGGTTTGAACCAACTGCTGGCCCTGGCCTACTATTCATCGTCTTACCAGCTGTATTTGATCAAATTATTTTTGGAAAAGTTTTCTTATTGTTATTCTTAGCTTTGTTCTTATTCGCGACACTGACTTCTGCCTTTTCAATGCTTGAAATTGCAGTAGCTTCGGTTACGAAAGGAGCGACAAAAAATAGGGGTAAAATCGCTTGGTTATTTGGTTTGGCGATATTCATTGTCGGAATTCCTTCTAATCTTTCTTATAGCTTACTATCTGACATAACTATTTTTGGTAAATCTATTTTTGATAGTGCTGATTTCTTAGTGAGTAATATTCTTTTACCTTTTGGTGCTTTGTTGATTGCTCTATTCGTATCATATCGAATGAAAAAAGACTTATTAAAAAGCGAAATTATCATGAACTCTACGGCGCTGACAGGGGTATTTAATGTTTGGTTCTTTTTGATGAGATATATCGTACCAATCATTATTGTAATTGTGTTCTTAGATTCTTCTGGTTTATTTGATCTATTCAAGTAACAATTGAAAGACTGAGACAATATCAAGCTGCTAATCGAGTGATAGAAATACGAGCAAATGGTGGTAATCCTGTTTGTTCGTATTTTTTTGTCCCAGTCCCTATCTATAATCAAGAAAGAATGCAAAAAAATGATGAATGTGCAGCAGTGTAAATATTGATACCAATTTATTAGGTTAAACTTTCATGTTATTAGCAAAAATCTCACCAAGCTTTTTAGACTGTGCTGTCGCTGCTTTAATGCATTCTACAAATGCTTCTTGTACCGCATGTGCTTCGAGTACCTTTAATCCTGCCTCTGTTGTTCCTCCAGGGCTAGTGACCTCTTTTCGTAATTGTGCAGATTCCTTTGACGATCTCTCAAGCATTTCTGCAGCACCTATTAAGGTTTGAATAATAAACTTTTTCGCTACCTCTTTTTCGAGCCCTATTTCTACTGCACTTTTTTCCATCGCTTCAACTAGATAATAAATATAGGCTGGACCACTTCCAGATAATCCTGTAACCGCATCTAAGTCTTCCTCTTTTACGATGGTCGTTAAACCAACTGTTTCAAACATTCCTTTAACTGTTTCTAATTGTAAATGGTTTACATTATGATTGATGGCTAATGCACTGGCAGATTTACCAATTGTTGCTGAAGTATTAGGCATGGCTCGAACAATAGCTAGGTCTGTGTCTACCATTTCTTCAATAGAAGTAATGGATACCCCTGCTAAGACGGAGACGATTAACATGTCTTTACGTAAATAAGCTCGAATACTTTGAATCGCTTCTCCAACATCCTTTGGTTTCATAGCTAAGCAGACGATATTGACATGAGAGAGGATGTCTTTTATGTCATAAGATATGTTGACACCATAAGATTGTTGTAATTCATAGAGTTTTTCTTGATTGCATTTGTTTGTTACCCATACATTGTTTCCACTTACTAATTTTTGCGTAATGATGCCAGATATTAGAGCTTCAGCCATCGAACCTGCGCCAATAAATGCGATTTTCATTTTTTTTTCCTCCTTGATAATGTTGATATGGTTCGTACTTGCAAACTCCGTCAAGGTCAATAAAAAAAGCCCCTTCATCCTGTAAAGGACGAAAGGACGTGCTTCCGTGGTACCACCTTCATTTGTCATGTTCTTTAAATTAGAACAGACAATCTCGAATCCGTTAACGCCGGCTACGGTTAGTTTTGCTAACACTCATAAGGTAGGTTCGATGGACTAGTGGACGGTGAAACCTTTCAGCCTAATTGAGTTTCACTCTCTTTTCGTCTTATGTTCATCTACTATTCTTATTCATCGCGTTAAATCATTAATTTATTGTGATTATGAGGGATAACAAGGGAAATTGTCAATAACATTTTCATTCGTTTTTAGAGATAATTTGTTAAAAGTTATGTGAAAATAATGACATTGTTGAGAAATAAAGCTAAGATTAAATATATATATGTTTAAAGATTAGGTTGTTCTACACATATTTTATTTAAATATAATGATTGTTGGAGGGTATGAAAATGGCACAATGGATTAATGATATCGGTCGACTCGTGATTCCTACTCCTTTTCCTGTAGGTGATGTTAACCTTTATGTCATCAAAGGAGAGAAGCTAACCCTTATAGATGCTGGACCTAAAACAGAGGAAGCTTGGGTAGCGTTGCAGTCAGAACTAAATGAATTAGGCTTAACACTGTCAGATATTGAGCAAGTGATTCTTACTCATCATCATCCAGATCACGTTGGTCTGCTTGATTATTTTCCGGCTGATATGCAAATTATTGGTCATCCCTTAAATGAGCGATGGCTCAATCGGACAGAGGATTTCCTACAGCAAAATAATGATTTTTATCAGCATGTTCTCACTGAGTTTGGCTTGATTCAGTATTACGATAAAGTAATGACAAGACTACATAGTGAGCTTGCCTACTTCTGTGATCGCTCATTAGCTCAAGAGATTTGTGAGGGAGACGAACCTCCAGGGTTAAAGGGATGGCGTGTTATTGAAACGCCGGGTCATGCGCAAAGTCATATTGGTTTATTGCGAGAAAGTGACGGAATTTATATTGGTGGTGACCATCTGCTGGCTCATATTTCTCCGAATCCGTTAATGGAGCCACCTTTACCGGGGCAATCTGAGCGTCCTAAATCATTATTGCAATATAACGAATCACTTGATAAATTAAGCCGTTATCCGCTTGCACTTGTATTGCCAGGTCATGGGGAAGTCTTCACAAATGTAAATGAAATCATTCCTCAACGAAAAAAAGCACAGCATGAACGTGCGATGAAGGTCAAGAAATGGCTCATGGAAGAATCAATGACGGTCTTTGATATATGTAAACGCCTTTTTCCGAAAGCTTACAAAATGCAATTACCTCTTACGGTATCTGAAACAATCGGTCAGCTCGACTATTTGCTTGCGATGGGGGAAGTAAATGAGTATAAGAAGGACGGTGTGTCTTTCTATAGTAGCCAAATGAGGTGATAAAATGGTAAAAGATTTACATGGAAAGAACATTATTATTACAGGTGCATCAGGTGGGATAGGTGAAAAGATGGCAAGGCTTTGTGCGGAAAGAGGAGCCAATCTTGCTTTAGTGGCTAGAAGGACAGATAAGTTAGCTGCAATGAAAGAAGAGCTTGAGCAACGCTATTCTATTGATATTTATACATTTTCTTTAGATGTCTCTAATATGGAAAAGGTAGAGGAAGTTTTCCCATTGATTCTCGAACGGTTTAAGGTAATCGACGTCCTTGTGAATAATGCGGGATACGGCATTTTCACTTATGCTCATGATGCAGATATGAAAGAAGTAAAAAGCATGTTCGATGTGAATGTACTGGGTTTAATTGCTTGCACTCAGCAAGTATTGCCAAAAATGTTAGCGACCAAAAGCGGGCATATTATCAATATCGCTTCACAAGCTGGAAAAATTGCCACGCCGAAATCAAGTACCTATTCTGCAACCAAACATGCAGTATTAGGTTATTCTAATAGCCTAAGGATGGAAGTTGCTTCTCAAGGTGTGTATATTACAACAGTGAACCCAGGTCCAATTGAGACGAATTTTTTTGATATTGCCGATAAAGAAGGCACATATGTGAAAAATGTTCAGCGATATATGTTAAAGCCGGAGTATGTTGCGCGAAAAGTTGTTGATGTGATGTTGACGCCAACAAGAGAGGTCAATCTCCCAAGGTGGATGAATTTAGGAAGTAAAGTATTTGCCATTGCTCCCAGATTATTTGAATGGGCTGGACGCGGTGTGTTTAATAAAAAATAATGTTTCAAGTTGAATGGTTTGCATCGGGCTGTTTTTATCTATATGGTGAAATCGTGAAGATATTTATAGAGAAAAGGTGATAGATATGAAAGCAAAATTTGAACCATTATTTGAATCCTATACATTTCCTAACGGTGTGACAGTTAAAAATCGACTTGCACTCGCACCGATGACACATTATTCTTCTAATGAAGATGGCTCTATTTCGGAAGAAGAATTAGTCTTTATTAAGGCCCGTGCAAAGGATTTAGGTACAGTTATTACTGCTTGCGCCAATGTAACACCAAATGGTAAAGCTTTTCCTGGTCAACCGGCTATTTACGATGACCAATTTATTCCTGGTTTAAAAAAACTAGCCGAGACAGTTCAACAAGAAGGGGCAAAAGCGGTGATACAAATTCATCACGGCGGCATTTCATGTCCCTCTGAACTTGTTCCCGATGGTGATGTTGTATCTGCATCAAATATCGATCGTGATAACCAAAAGGCTCGTGCCCTATCGACAGGGGAAATTGAAGAAATTATCGAAGCTTTTGGAGAAGCAACGAGAAGAGCAATTGAAGCAGGTTTTGATGGAGTAGAAATTCATGGTGCAAACGGGTATTTAGTACAGCAGTTTTATTCCCCTTATACGAATAACCGTACGGATGAATGGGGTGGATCCGTAGAAAATCGGATGAAGTTTCCATTGGCTGTTGCGGAAGCTTGCCAAAAAGCGATTGATAAGCATGCAAAGAGACCATTTATTTTCGGTTATCGCTTCTCACCTGAAGAGCCGTCGACACCTGGTTTAACAATGACTGAAACCTTTCAACTAGTGGATGCCTTATCAAATCTTCCATTCGATTATTTGCACATTTCCCTTATGCATGCACTATCTACTCCTCACCGCGGGGCGGATACAGAGCGCACAAGAATTGAGCTGGTGAATGAAGTAATTAACGGACGCGTTCCGTTGATGGCCGTTGGAAAAGTGAATTCACCTGATGATGCATTAGCTGTTAGAGAACGAAATATCCCGCTTATTGCTATAGGTAGAGAATTGCTCATTTCACCAAGATGGGCTGCATATATTCAAGAAGATCGTCTTGAGAAAATAGAATATGCCCTGAATTTAAAAGAAAGAGATAAATATGACATTCCGAACGGATTATGGGAAGTGATCCTAGCTGCAGAAGGTTGGGTCCCATTTACTCGCTAGGAATCTTTAGAAAACAGGAACATGAACAATTTGTTCATGTTTTTTTTGTGTCTTATTTTGGTTACAAAAGAGATTTGCTCGTACAAACCGCCAAAGAAGCGGAGCAACACTGATTTTTTCGACTATCCATTAAACATTCCAGTTAAATAACAGGCATGTCAAATAAAAGAGGAAAAGCTGGGACTTTTTTTGATTATAGATTTAGGTAAAATATCATAATATGTCGAATATTTATACATAGAATAATGGAAGGAGCAGCCTTCTGCTGTACAAGAGTTTGTTTTACCCATAGTCCATCTCATCTAATGATAGAGCTATTCTTATTTAATCCCAGCTTTTGTCTAGGCAGTCGAATATAAGAAATTCGTCGTAAAATTTCCATTGAAAGAGAACGTATATTCGGTTAATATTATGGGTATAAATAAACGGAACATAAGTTCTTATTTTATAGTGAGAAGAGGCAATCTAATGGTTGATTATAGTGTAATGCCAAAACAACAAATTTTATGTATAGATATGAAGAGCTTCTATGCCAGTTGTTCAGCTGTTATACGGGGATTAGATCCAATGGAATGCTATCTTGTAGTGGCGGGAAATCATGATCGTAAAGGTAGTGTCATTCTTGCTGCTTCACCGAGAATGAAGAAAGAATTTGGCATAAAAACAGGGTCGCGGCTATTTGAAGTACCCAATGACCCGCGCATTATTATTGAAGAGCCAAAGATGGCTACGTATTTACGTGTCTCTATGGAAATTACACGTGTATTTCATCGCTATGTACCAAAAGAGGCTGTGCACACTTATAGTGTCGATGAAAGTTTTATTCGTATTGACGGAACAGAACATATATGGGGTGACGCCTATACGATTGCCCAAAAGATAAAAGATGATATCGAAAGGGAATTTCAACTACCTTCATCTGTTGGAATTGGTCCTAATATGTTAATGGCAAAGCTTTGTCTTGATTTAGAAGCAAAGAAGGCTGGTATTGCTGAGTGGACTTATGAGCAGATAGAAGAAAAGCTTTGGCCGATTTCTCCATTAAGTCAAATGTGGGGTATAGGCAGTAGAATGGAGAAAAATTTGAACAGTATGGGCATTTTCACGGTTGGTCAGCTTGCCCATTTTAATCTAACTACACTAGAAAAAAAGTTTGGTATTATGGGCAATCAGCTATATTATCACGCATGGGGAATAGATTTGTCAGAAATCGGTGCTCCGATTTTACAAGGTCAAATTAGCTTTGGGAAAAGTCAAATCTTGCTTCGAGATTATACTGATAGAGAAGAAATCAAGCATGTTGTTTTAGAGATGTGTGAGGAGGTTGCAAGAAGGGCGCGCACACATCGTAAGGCTGGAAGAACCGTTCATTTTGGGCTTGGATATAGCAAGGATGAGTTTGGTGGTGGATTTTATCGTTCTCGGACAATGGAGGAGCCGACAAATGTAACAATGACCATTTATCATGTTTGTTTAGCTTTATTAGATGAACATTATAACGGCAAAACGGTTCGGAAGATTACTATTTCTCTTGGACAAATAACCGATGATCACGAGTATCAGCTTAGTTTATTTGATCAAAACGGCTTTAACAAGCGCAAGCTCGGCTATACCGTCGATCGCATTCGTGCCCGCTTCGGATCTGCTTCCTTATTGCGAGCGGTTTCTTATACCGATGCAGGTACAGCGAGACATAGAGCAACACTTGTCGGTGGCCATAAAAAATAGTAATGAGAAAGAAGGAATAAGTGATGCTTCGTGATCGTGGGAATAAGAAATGGGTTTCAATGATGCTACCGGAACATGTCAAGCTTTTAAGAGAGTATGATGAAAGTCACCATAAACAAACTAAACCTCAGTTAGATGAACAACAATATGAACAGTTCGATGAGGTGATTAGCGAGGCCATGGCGTTTCATACTTTGTTAACATTTACCTTGTTCCGTCGAGGAGAACAAGTGACTATTTCCGGTCGCATTCATTATGTAGATACATTCAAACAATCGCTTCGAGTAGTAAAGGAGGATGACAGTATTGATATCATTTTCCTACCAGAAATCATTCATATAGAAGAAAGTTAAGTTAACTATACCCCGTATCAATCGCCAACACTCTGATCGTCAAAATAAGTAAGAGCGATGTGTTTGAAAAAACGCACCGTAAATTGATGGAGATCAGTCGCAGCCTGAGAGAAATAACGTCCTTTATGCCAGGCGAGTCCAATATTACGTCGACAACGAGGAGCAGTGATCGGGAGTTGCACTGTTTTCGGTAAATTCTCTTGCAATAATGATAACTGTGGTGTAAAAGAAATCCCTAAACCGAGCTCAATCAATCGTAAAATAGCCCCTGCTTCTTCAAGTTCAAGCGGAGTATGGGGAGTGAAGCCTGCTTCAGAGCAAAACTGATCCGTTAAATCTCTAAAATCATAGCCCATCGGACGATTAATAAATACCTCGTTACATACTTCATTTAAATGAACCGAAGATCGGTGGGCAAGGTGGTGATCAGGTGGAACAGATAAAAAGATTTCCTCATCAAGGAGGGTCATCCACTCAATTTCTGTCCCTTCGATAGGCCTCATAGAAATACAAAAATCAATATCTCCATCCTCTAATTGCTTTTTCATCGCTGCTGCTGTGCCGGTGTATTGTTTAATATGAACATTAGGATGCTCCTTCATAAACTCTCCAATAAAGAAGGGTAAGATATGTGGCAGGGCAATGGAAACCGAAGTGATACGATGTTGTGTCGTTACCATTTCTTCTATTTCACGCTCGCCTTCCTCCAATTCAAAAAACACACGATTGATTCTATTTAAAAAAGAGCGACCAAAATCATTTAAGCGAATGGTTCGTCCTTGACGATCGAAAAGAGATGCCCCCAAATCATGTTCAAGTCTTGCAATCATTTTACTCAATGCTGGTTGAGATACATGTAATTCATTCGCTGCTTTTGTGATGCTTTCTAAATGAGCTACTTTTTGAAAATAGCGTAACTGTAAAAGCTCCAAAACTATCCACCTCTTTCATAACTTCAAAGTTATAAATTATAGATAAATATGTATTATACGTTATTAAAAGACTATTTTACAATAGTAAACGTAGGACAAAGGAATAGGCAATCACTTATCCTAATTTAATTTACTTTCAAAGGGGAGACAGTTATGAGATTACAAAATAAAGTAGCTATTATTACAGGGGCAGCATCTGGTATGGGCAAGGCTGAAGCCCTTCGTTTTGCTAGTGAAGGAGCGAAAGTAATTGTTGCTGACTTAAATATGGAAGGTGCTGAAGCAGTAGTAACAGAAATAAAGGAAAACAACGGGGAAGCTTTAGCGGTAAAAGTCAATGTAACAGAACAAGCTGATTTAGAAAATATGGTAAAAACAGCTATGGATAACTACAGTCAGATTGATGTTGTTATCAATAATGCTGGAATTTTTGATAAATACACGAACAGTTTAGAAACAACAGAGCAACAATGGGATTTAATATTTGATATTAACGTGAAAGCCATTTATAAAATTACAAACCTTGTATTACCAAATATGATAAAGCGCGGTGAAGGAACAATCGTCAATATTGCTTCCATTGCAGGTCTTGTTGCACAAATGGGTGGAGCCGCTTACACGGCGTCAAAACATGCGGTAGTCGGTTATACGAAGCATATTGCTGCAGTCTATGGTTCAAAAGGTATCAAAATTAATGCGATTGCACCGGGAACAATCCGTACGCCATTAACAGCAGATATGTTAAAAACACGTCCAACAAATAAAATACCGTTAGACCGTTTCGGTAATGACTATGAAGTGGCTGATCTAGCCGTATTTTTAGCATCAGATGAATCGAAATTTATGAACGGTGCAGTCGTACCAATTGATGGCGGCTACACAATCGTATAATTACTTTTTGAAGATAGTCATTAAGCAGTAAAGGCTTAATGGCTATCTTTCTTTAAAGATAAGAAATGAAGCGATTGTTCGAAAAAGGGGGATAAACATGTCAAAATCAAAGAAAGTACCAAATCGCTGGTTTATTTTCACTAGTGCCTGGATCATTATTTTTCTCGTCGCCTCTATTGCGATTTTTAGTGTTTTTTCGGAACCGATGACAAAATTACATGGATGGTCAAGTGCGGACTATAACTTAGCTTACTCATTGTACACTTTAATTTTTGCTATTGTTGCCATATTTGCCGGCATGATTACTGACCGCTATGGGGTCAAGTGGCTGATGTATATTGGTGGGTTACTCTTTGGGTTAGGATGGTTTTTAACTGCTTCAGTGACAACCATTCCAATGCTTTATGTAACCTTCAGCCTAATCGCTGGGAGTGGAGCGGGGATGATGTATAATTCGGCCTTAGTCACAGCCATGCGCTGGTTCCCTGATAAGGGTGGAAAGATTTCAGGGTTATTATTATCAAGTGCAGCAATTGGTCCATTTATATTGTCTCCGATTGCGGCGATGATTATTGAACGTTTCGGTGTGCTAGTATCATTTCGTATACTGGGGATCGTCTTTTTTATCGGTGTTTGGGCTGTGGGTTGGTTAATGTACACTGCACCAGCTAACTTCCGTCCTAAAGGCTGGAAATTACCATCGGAAAAAGAACAAAGTCAAAAGAAAAAGGCGGCAATCATCAATCTAAATTGGAAGGAAATGCTTGCTACGCCACTGTTTTATCTATTATTTTTAACTTTAGTGGCAGCGAGTACGGCAGGAACAATGATGGTATCTTCTGCTTCTGTAATCGCTCAAGACCAAGTTGGGTTAACAGCGACAGTTGGTGCAGTCATTGTCAGTATTAGCACATTATCGAACTTTGTTGGACGCTTAGCGTTTGGTGTTATTTATGATAAATTCGGTTCCTATATCGCTCTATTAATTAATTTAGTTATGACGATTGCAGCATTATTACTATTAACGATGGCGACATCACTTGTGTACTTCACCATTTGTATTATTATTCTCGGTTTTGCTTTTGGTGGTTTACTTGTTGTGTTTCCGCCTTTAACTAGTCAGTCATTTGGTCAAAAGAATTTCGGTATGAACTATGCAATCGTTTTTCTTGGCTATTCTGGGGGCGCTTTTGTAGGTCCACGTATCGCTTCCTACTTCAAGGAAACAACAGGAAGCTTTACGACTGCTTATATCGCAGCAGCAATCTTAACAGCTATCGGTATTGGGCTTGTAGGTTTAGTGTTATTTTTAAATAAAAAGAAAGAAAAGAAACAGCAAGCAATCATTGCGTAAGCATAAGTGCTTCCCACCTGAACCTTTTAAGAAAAGAAGTTCAGGTGGTTTTTTATTTTTTTAAACCATTGACAATTTATCTACTTAGTCATATTATGTAGTAGTACTTAGTTTTACTATATAGTTAATATCGTTTATGTTAAAGAACAAGTTGTTTATGTATACTACCTAGTATTACTACTTAGTTAAGAATGAAAGAGGGGTTTAACGAGTGAAAGGGTTAACAGAGTTATTGAAAGGTGTGTTAGAAGGAATTGTGCTTCAGAAAATAGGGCAGGGGGAGACCTATGGCTATGAAATCACACAGTATTTACAAAACATAGGCTTTGAAGATATTGCAGAAGGAACTGTGTACACTGTGTTGCTTAGACTTGAAAAGAAAGAGCTGTTACATGTTGAAAAAAGAAAATCGGAGCTTGGTCCACCAAGGAAGTTTTATACGTTAAATGATTCCGGAAAGTATGAGCTCGATAAGTTTTGGGAGAAATGGTTTTTTCTCTCTAGAAAATTAAATGACATAAAGGAGAATGATAGTAAATGAAAAACCTATTTGAAAAATTAATTGGCAGTAAAAAGCGGTATAACGATTATAAAGCTGAAAAAGAGCAGTTGCCACAAAGTTACAAGGACGCCCTTCATGCGTTAGAACAGTATATGTGGAATTTCGCCAAAGGAGAAAATTTTATGGAAGTGTTAGAAAATATGCTTCAATTATTTAAAGAAAGTTCAATTGAGCAACTTCCATTACAGGATATTATGGGTAATGATCCTGTTGAATTTGCAAATGCCATTATGGCGCAATATCCAGAGGAACTTTGGTTTATTAAAAGCCAAGAAAAGCTCAGATTGGAAATAGAAAGATTAAATAATAATTAGATAATGGCAGTTGGATGGTTGTCAAATGGTACCTAATGGACTGAAGCTGTTATTCAATCATTTTCGTTGTTATAATCATGATTAACATAGGAAGAAAGGGCGGTAAAGTTGAAGATAACAATTACACCAAGAGCCATAATGAAACTAACAGAAAAATTAAAAAATAAAGATGGTTATTTAAAATTAAAATATGATACTGAAGGTTGTGGCTGTGTTGTAAGCGGTGTAACTGCTTTGTGGCTTGTGAAAGAACTAGAGCCAGATGACAGCGAAGTACAAACAGATTTCATGTCTATTTATATCGAGCCTTCTAAGGAAGTCTTTTTATCAGAAGAGGTAACGATTGATTATAGTGATAAGGCAAGATGCTTTCAATTAAAAAATAATTATGAATACTTGAATCCACGTATGGCTTTTATGGATTATACGAAATGAGAAAGAGAAGAAACAGAAATCTTCTCTTTTTTTGTTGACTAATTTAGTAAACATATTTAAAATTTGTTTATATAAGGAGGGTAATATGGACTTTCAATCATTAACTGTCACTGAACTAAAGCAAGGATATCAATATCGATCACAAGAAGCTGTTTACGTATGTAATTATTGCCAACAGACTTTTGAAACAGGGCGGGTTTATCAATTTGCCGAAGAAATGTTTTTAGGAAAACAAGCAGTAGAGTGGCATATATCCGAAGAGCACGGAGGGAATTTTCTGCAGCTACTTTCAAACGAGAGTAAATATAATACGCTAACAGATAAACAAAAGCAGTTGTTAAGCGCCTTTCAATCGGGTAAAAAAGATGCCCAAATTGCAGAAGAGATGAATGTATCTCACTCAACGATTCGCCATCAAAAGTTTTCATTTCGTGAAAAGGCAAAGCAAGCAAAGCTATACTTAGCCATATATGAAAATGCGTTTCTAGGTCATCTTCAGGAAGAAATCATCCCTATTCATAACGGTGCGACTATGGTGGATGAACGCTACTTTATGACAATAGAAGAACGAGAGCAAATCATAAATGAAAATTTCGAGAGCCTCCATCCGCTCAAGTTAAAACGATTACCGAAAAAAGAGAAAAAGAAAATCGCGATTTTAAGTCGCATCATCAAAGAATTTGTTACTGGGCGCACATACGGAGAAGATGAAATAAAAGAAATACTAGTAGGCATATACGATGATTATGTCACTATAAGAAGGTATTTAATCGATTATGGATATATGAACAGGACGCCAGATGGCAAAGCCTATTGGGTAAATGATTAAGGAGGAATACTATTGAAACCCGATCGTAAGAAAGAATTAAAACAACAGTATAAAGAGATGAAAACCTATTATGGTGTGATTAGAATAAAAAACGAAAGCAATGGAAAAAAATTTATTGATGCTGTACCAAATGTGAAAAATCGTTGGCTTACTTCTAAAATGATCTTAAATGATGGTCGTCATATGAACAAAGAATTACAAGAAGATTGGCATAAATACGGTGAAGAAGTGTTTAGTTATGAAGTACTCTGGCAGAAGGATAAAAGTGAGATCAACGATATGAAGTTCGAACTGCAAAAAAAGAGAAAAGAATGGATTCTTAAAGAAGAGGCTTATGATGACAAAGGCTATCACCATAAACCCGAGGAATAATAGGTTAGAAAAGTTATGCTAGGCAAATTTGATTTTCTATGCCTTGGTTGAGGGCATCTATAAAGAGCTGTGTGCGCTAAAAAGAGAAATGAGCAACAAGTAAAAACAAAAGCTTCAGTCTAGTCAATGATAGAGGGTGGGAATTTGGTTAAAAATCAGCTTATGGTAGGCTATCGCTCAAATTTATGGGCAGGTGAATCTTCCACTTGAAAGGGGATTCCATTATCCGTAAAGAAAGAGTCGATGGCTGCTTCATAGGCTTCTTTATTTTCATTGTATGATTGAGCATGTGCGCCATTTTTAGCAATGAACAGTTTTTTGGGTTCATTTTTTTGTTCATACAGCATTTCCGTCATAACAGGTGGGATAAATGTATCATCTTTACTATGGATAAAAAGAACAGGCTTACTGATATAAGATACGACAGCGAGTGGTGACACGTCATGGATGGAATATTTGTCACGCAATCTAAGAAAAACGTTACTTATTGGCAAGATTACTTTAGGTGGTAATTTAAAGGTCGTACGCAAATGATGAGTAAGTTGACCAGATAAATCAGAAAAAGGACAATCAGCAATATAAAAATCAGCATCATCAGCAAGGCTCCCAGCGTATAAGAGCATTGTCGCTGCCCCCATTGATTCACCATGAATACCTAAGAGTACATCAGGACCTTTCTGCCTTTTGAGCCAATCTACCACAGCTTTAAGATCATATTTCTCATAATAGCCATAGCTCGTTGTCTTCCCGCCAGATTCACCATGTCTTCGGTGATCATAAATAACAACATTGAACCCGCGAGATAAAAACAAGTTCATATATTTTATAGAGTTCGTTTTATTCTCTGTCACCCCATGAGAAATGATGACGTATCTATTACTAGGATAAGGTGCAGCAACGACAACTTTAAGAGAGTATCCTAAAGGAGAATGGATAAAATGTTCTTCCTTTTCTAATTGATCATAGGCTGAGACATTTAATCTGCCAGCGATGCTTTCTCTTTCAACGATAACCGCGTTATCTTTTTTACGAATATACATTAATTTATTTGTGAAATAGGTGCCAATAGAGAGAATAACAGTTAGCAGTAATAAACTATAGCGCAGGATTCTTTTCATTTTTTCCCTCCATGGTGTTTTCCTTTATTTTACCATTTGGACAAAAGAAATATCCATCTTAAAACACCGGTTCGTGTCATAAGATGGACGGATTGTTTAAGCATTTAGTTGAAAATAACTACTTTCAATTGTCCTTGTCATATGTGGCTTAACGAGATGAATGGCTTCAACTAACTTTTGCAAGTCTATATTGGTTGAGATACCCATTCTCTCTAACATATATACCACATCTTCCGTAGCAGCGTTCCCAGCTGCACCTGGAGCGAAAGGGCAGCCGCCAAGCCCACCAGCAGAAGTATCAAAACGGTCGACACCAGCTTGAAGAGCAGCAAGGATGTTAGGAAGAGCTAATTTTCGTGTATCATGAAAATGAGCGGTAATGAGTGTTTTAGGAAAAGCATCTTTTAACTTTTTAAATACATCAAATGATTCATGCGGAGCCGCCATTCCGATGGTATCAGCAACACTTAACTCATCTGCTCCTGCATTGACAAAGGCTTGGCATAATTTTAATGTATCATTTACATCTACTTTTCCTTCGTACGGACAATAAAAAGCTGTGGAAATACAAGCACGTACAAAATATCCATTTCCTTTTAATTCTTTGATTATTGGCACAATTTCAGCGACACTTTCTTCGGTTGTTTTATTAATATTCTTTTTGTTGAACGTTTGACTAACACCAACAAAAGTAGCAACGGCCTGGCAATCAGTAGCATAAACACGATCAATCCCTTTTCGGTTGGGAGCAAGCACCATATCTCGCGTATGTGATGTGAGGGTATCAGCAACAATTTCAGCTGCATCACTCATTTGCGGTACCCATTTTGGCGAAACAAATGAGGTAAGTTCCATTTCTTTTACACCAGCACTTTTTAATTTTTGAATAAATTGTTTTTTGATATCTGTTGGAACGAAGTTTTTTTCATTCTGTAGTCCATCTCTCGGGCCCACTTCAATAATCGTCACTTCTTTTGGCAGTGTAAACATTATATTCCTCCTTTTATAGAAAGCGTTTACTTTATTGTAGTGGTTTAATATTCAGAAATGCAAGAATTAAGTAAAGTGTGGCATAATAGAGAGGTAGATTCATAACAAGGTAACCATGGAGGGGAAAAACAGTATGGAACGAGCAGAAGTCGTTATTGTAAGCGCTACAAGAACAGCGTTAGGAACATTTAATGGGAGTTTAAAAGGGGTATCAGCGATAGATCTAGGAGCAGTAGTTATTAAGGAAGCATTAAAAAAAGCAGGGGTAGAAGCATCGGCAGTTGACGAAATTATTATGGGGAATGTGCTGCAAGCAGGATTAGGCCAAAACCCAGCAAGACAAGCAGCTATAAAAGCAGGTGTACCTGAAAGTGTTTCTTCAATGACTATTAATAAAGTGTGTGGCTCTGGCTTGAAAGCCGTTCATTTAGCAACGCAAGCAATTGTCGCTGGAGATGCAGACATTATTGTCGCTGGTGGCATGGAAAATATGAGCCAAGCACCTTATATTCTAAAAGGTGCACGTGATGGGTTTAAAATGGGTAATACTACTTTATATGACTCCCTTATTGATGATGGGCTAACATGTGCATTTAATCAGTATCATATGGGTGTAACTGCTGAAAACTTATGTGATAAATATGAGATTTCTAGAGCGGAACAAGATCAATTTGCGGCTGAGAGCCAAGAGAAAGCAACGCAAGCAATCGAATCTGGTCGCTTTAAAGATGAAATCGTTCCGGTAGAGATTCCGCAGCGAAAAGGAGAGCCAATCATTTTTGATCAAGATGAACATCCAAAAGCAGGTACAACGGCAGAAAAATTAGGTAAACTCCGCCCAGCATTTAGAAAAGAAGGAAGTGTGACAGCAGGCAATGCATCTGGTATCAATGATGGTGCAGCGGCAGTGGTAGTAATGAGTAAACAAAAAGCGGAAGAGTTAGGAATTAAGCCACTTGTTACAATTAAAGGAAATGGGAATGCTGGTGTTGACCCAAGTATTATGGGAATTGGTCCAGTAGAAGCGGTGAAGAAAGCATTAACGAAAGCAAATACTACATTGGAAGAATTAGAGTTAATTGAAGCAAACGAAGCTTTTGCGGCCCAGTCCCTAGCGGTTGATCGTGAATTGAACTTTAAGAAAGACATCTTAAATGTAAACGGTGGCGCAATTGCTCTAGGGCACCCAATTGGTGCAAGTGGCGCACGAATTTTAGTTACTCTCATCCATGAAATGCAAAAACGCCAAGCGAAGAAAGGTTTAGCAACATTGTGTATTGGTGGCGGCCAAGGTGTGGCAACTGTAATAGAGCTTGCAGAATAATTTATGGTGAGAGGGTTCTATGCTATAATAACCATACATTCTATACAAAAGAATGAGGGGGTAGGACACCAGTCATGAAGCAGAGAAAACAGCGAGCACAATCAAAGAAAATAAGTGAAGATAAGCCGCTTACTTTAGGAGATATGTTAAATCCTGAGCTTGTCAGAGGGTTGCAAGTGAAGAAGAATGAGCTAAAAAAAGCGGAAGAAATAAAGTTTGAGGTAGAATCACGTAGAAAAGCAGAAGAGCGTAAATTACGTGAGAAAAATAAAAGCTTTGAAGAGCTTTTAGGCGAAAGTAACTTAAATTGGAAAGAATTTAAATAATAGATTACGAGAAAAGATGACGTATCCAAAGGTACGTCATCCTTTTTGATTTAAGTAAGTGTTAACGATGTGCCTCGTACTTATTCATTTTAGCTAATTGTTCCATGAAAGTTAATTCTGACTTAGATAATGGCTCTGCACGAACGGCGGCAACATTCTCTTTAACCTGCTCCATAGAAGAGGCACCGGCAATAATAGAAGTAACCCCTTTATGTGCCAAGTTATATTGTATAGCCGCTTCTTGTAGATGGCGTGTTTCAGTAAACTTTGCTTTAAGCTCAGTCAGAAGAGCGCGCAATTCAGTTTCACTATAATCTAAATATCCTTGTTCCGATAGTTTATCAATCCAGTTTTCACTTAATAAACCTTTAGCGAGTGGACCTCTCGTAACGACACTAATGTTATTTTCAGCTAATAGTGGTAAAACTTCTTCCTCTGGACGACGATCAAGTAAACTATATTGCATCATTACTGAATCAATAGAGGCATGCTTAACATATTCGCGAATCACATTAGGACGAATGGAGGAGATACCATATGCCTTAATAAAACCTTCTTGTTTAAGCTCTTCAAACGCGTCAATTGTTTCTAGTATATTATCTTCTAGCGTCCCGCCATGCAATTGATATAAGTCAATATATTCTACACTTAATCGTTTCAAGCTTTGTTTTACGGCTTCTTTTATATAAGCTTTTGACGGATCCCAGCGCCAGCCTTCTTTTCCTTCAGTCCACCGATTACCTACTTTTGTGGCAATAACGACATCCTCTCGTACGCGTTTTAACGCTTCTCCAACTAGCTGTTCATTCAAACCAAAGTCGTATAAGTCGGCTGTATCAAAATAATTAATACCTTCTTCTAGTGCTGTTTCAATAATCGCTTGTGCCTTTCGTTTATCTGTTCCAAGTGACATACAACCAAGACCAAGTGGAGTAACCATTAATGGTGATTTACCTAACTGTACTTTTTTCATTTGTGAACCTCCGCTCTCCTCTGAGTATTTTTTATCTATTTTACCGATACTGAGAGAGGTTAAACAAATCTTTTGATTCATTGCATGGAGAATTTATGAGTCACGTTCGCTATTCTTGGGCTCCTTGTAATAATCATCATTTGTTGTTCCATCTATCCATTCTCTAACATAAGTAAATGACTTCTGATAAACCTTTAGTTTTTCTTTAATTTCCCATGCCTTACCAACAAAGGTAATACCCTTTTCATGAACGTAAATTTTCATCAAGAGCTCTCCTAAACATAAGTATGTTAAAATGTATGAGCAGAATAATCGGATAGAACAGGAGTGACGAGAGAAAATGAGTCGCCTAGAAGAAAAAACGTTAAAAACGGAAAAAATCTTTGACGGTAGGATTATTCGACTCCAAGTAGAGGAAGTTGAACTACCGAACGGACAATTGTCGAAAAGAGAAGTAGTCAAGCACCCAGGTGCAGTAGCAATATTAGCACTAACAGATGAAGGAAAAATGGTTATGGTTGAACAATACCGTAAAGCACTTGAGAAGACGATAATTGAAATACCAGCAGGTAAATTAGAAGGAAACGAAGATCCCCTACAATGTGCAAAAAGAGAATTAGAAGAAGAAACAGGGTATGGGTGTGATGAGATAGAGTGGCTTATTTCTTTTTATACCTCTCCTGGTTTTGCTGATGAAATTGTTCATTTGTATATGGCAAAAGGTTTACATGTGATAGAAAATTCGGCCAATCTTGATGAAGATGAATTTGTTAATCTGAAAGAAGTCACTGTTCAAGAAGCTGTCCAATTAATAGGAGAGCAAAAAATCTATGATGCGAAAACCGCTTATGCAGTTCAATATATGCAACTAAAAGAAGCATTGCAGGAAAAATGAAATCTTATTATGCAGATTTGCATATTCATATTGGGAGAACCGCTACTGGAAAGCCGGTTAAAATCACAGGTTCAAAAAACTTGACTTTTACAAACATTATTCATCATGCAAAAAATCAAAAAGGGTTAGACATCATTGGGATTATCGATTGTCATTCTCCAGAAGTGATAAATGAAATAGAGGCTTTACTTCAGGAGGGTGAGTTACAAGAACATGAGGATGGCGGATTATTATTTGATGATATGATGATTATTCTTGGTTCAGAGCTCGAGATTTATGATCAATATTGTCATGGGCCCATCCATGTTCTATCGTTTTTCCCAACACTTAGCCACATGAAAGATTTTTCAAACTGGTTGTCAGTTTTAATGAAGAATATTCAACTGAGTTCACAGCGTGTTTATATAGAAGGACGTATGCTTCAACAAAAGGTAAAGGAATTAGAAGGTTTGTTTATTCCTGCCCATGTGTTTACACCTTTTAAAAGCTTATATGGAAAGGGCGTAAAGCATTCACTTAAGGAAGTATTTGACCCTCATTCGATTGATGCAATTGAATTAGGATTGAGCGCTAATACAGAAATGGCCGACAGGATAGCTGAGTTACATGACTATCCATTTATAACAAACTCTGATGCGCATTCATTAGCGAAAATTGCAAGAGAATACCAAAAAATCTCCCTCCAAGAATTAAGTTTTAAGGAGTTAACTATGGCACTGCAACAAATGGATGGAAGAGCAGTTGAAGCTAATTATGGATTAGATCCGCTTCTGGGTAAATATCATGAGACGGTCTGTGTTCAATGTGGTGTGGCCCAGCCACAAGGGACAGTACTATGCAGTAACTGTGCTAGTAAGAAAATCATTAAAGGGGTAAAAAATCGTATTCAAGAGTTAGCAAATGTAACTTCAATGGCTCAAGGGAGGAAACGACCACCCTATATCCATCAAATCCCTTTAGAGTTTATTCCCGGAATCGGGGTAAAGACATTAGAAAAGCTACTTCTTCATTATGGCACAGAAATGGCCATCATCCATGATGTTCCTCTTGCCTCATTGCAACAAGTCATACCTGAACAAGCAGCGCTTCTGATTGAGCAGGCGAGATCAGGGAGCTTACAATTTGACGTAGGTGGCGGAGGAAGATATGGTAGAATTCGCATTGATTAAATACTAGACTTGACAGACTACCCATGTCGAGGATAAGATACAGTGGTATAAATAATTGAATGCCAAAACCGGTACGGATTTGTGGACTTTTTAAGAGTAGACACTCTTTTTTCGCCACACATTGATGCAAGTAGCATCGATGTGTGGCTTTTTGTATTTTAAAAAAATGCTCTTATCTTTATTAAAACGATATTTGT
Organism: Cytobacillus sp. FSL M8-0252; assembly: GCF_038007345.1. Lineage (NCBI taxonomy): Bacteria > Bacillati > Bacillota > Bacilli > Caryophanales > Bacillaceae > Cytobacillus > Cytobacillus sp. FSL M8-0252. The sequence goes on along the minus strand of NZ_JBBOWZ010000001.1, from coordinate 3,109,204 downwards.
CAACCGGTAGATTGAGGAGGAAATACGGATGAAACAATCAATGTATCCTTTAGCAGTCCTTATCGGAGGTGCTTGCTTTGGTGTATTATCAACCTTTGTCAAGCTTGCCTACGGTGAGGGGTTCGAACTTGCTGAAGTTTCTGGAAGCCAATTTTTAGCTGGGACGTTACTGATTTGGCTTATATTCTTGTTTACAAAAAAACAGAAGATAAGCTTCAAGCGTTTTAGCTTTCTCGTATTATGTGGTGTGCCAACTGGTTTAACGGGAATATTTTATTATCAATCCTTACAGTCTTTAAATGCGTCGTTAGCCATCATTTTCTTATTTCAGTTTGTTTGGATTGGTACGGCTATTGAGTTTATTGTTGATAGAAAAAAACCAGGAATGAAAAAATTACGTGCGATTTTGCTGTTACTTATTGGCTCTTTCTTGGCAACAGGTATTTTGTCACAAGGATTTAATGACTTTTCTCTAGTTGGTGCAGGATGGGGTATGCTTGCGGCATTATCCTTCTCCATCTTCGCCTATATTAGTAGCACGGTAGGGAAAGAAGTACCGCCGATCCAAAGAAGCGCTGTCTTTGCCATTGGTGGATTACTCATTACTTTTGTCATCTTCCCGCCAGTTTTCTTAGCTGATGCAGCAACTGTAACGGCACTTATGCCGTACGGATTGTTTTTAGGTCTTTTTGGTGTCACTTTACCACCATTGTTATTTGCAATCGGAATGCCTCATGTGGGTGCTGGGTTAGGTACAATATTGACATCGTCAGAATTACCAGTTGCTTTACTAATGTCTGTACTGGTTTTACAGGAAGAACTTGTCCCGCTTCAGTGGTTAGGGGTTTGTATTATCATTTTAGGGATTATTTATGGTAATGTGGCTCATAAAACAAAAAAGGACCACGACCTCATTCAGTCGTCAAAGGCGAGTTAATTAATCGGGGATATGTTTATTTTTTTCTTGAGATGGTGGGGGCTTTGTTTAAGATTTTGACAAGGCCCTCACCTTTTTGTATGAGGATATCAATTAGTCATCAACTTTTACTTTTGCATACACACATGTACTTCTTAGGGATATGTTATCGGTTGCTAAGCTATCGTTACGCAATATGCCCTCTAATGGGAAACCGAGACGTTCCGCTATTCGCCGATTATCTATATTTTTTTCATCACAGCGGATTTCAACTCTATTCGCTTTGAAATGCTCAAAACAGAAAGCTGTCAAAGCTTCTGCAGCTTCTGTTATATAGCCATTCTTAATTTGGCGGCTATCACACCAATAACCAATTTCAAATTTTTTAATATCCCAATTTATCCGGTGAAGGCCGATTGAGCCAACAAAAAGATGATTCTCCTTCAGATAGATATGTAGACGGAAATCGCTTCGGTTAATAAATTCGGCAAAAGATGCGCGTATTCCAGCTTCTACTTCTTCAACAGTCTCTTCTTTTACAGCAAAAGGCAACCACTTTTTTAGAGAATCTCGCGACACTGCAATGGCTTCATGCACTATCTTGCCGTCACCAGGCAAACATGGTCTAAAATACAAACGTGTTGTTTCTATTTTCTCTGGAAAATCTACTAAGATGGGATTCATTCTTTATTCTCCTTTTTAATTTAATAGCGCCTATCGCCGGTCTATCATACCCTTTTACATATAGTAAATGTAACTTTCTTAAAGTGTAAATAAATAACATCTTATTGACAATAAAAATTTTAATAGATTAGTTATATTATTTCGTATCTTTCTGTCATGATCTCAGCAAGTCTAGCATACATTCTAGTAAGTGAAATCATTTTCAGGAGGAAGAGCAATGATAAAAAAAATGTACCAGAACGTCGTAGCAAATCATTTCCGTGAGCATTCCTCAATCTACTTGTTTGTTATTATATTGTTTTTGATGGGTGTCATATTTGGAGCGGTGGTCGTAAACAGTTTAAGTTTGACGCAAAAAGAGGATTTATTTCAATACTTGACTCAGTTTTTTGGTCATGTTTCAAATGAAGAAATGGCGACACCGGCTAACATATTTGAACAAAGCTTACTTCATAATGGTAAATATATAGGCGTGATATGGCTATTGGGGATATCTATTATTGGATTACCGCTTATTTTAGTTTTATTATTTGTGAAAGGGATGGTCGTTGGTTTTACTGTCGGTTTTTTAGTAAGTCAATTAAAGTGGCATGGGTTTTTACTATCTTTTGTGTCCATTTTGCCACAAAATATGATTATCATTCCAATTTTTATTATTACATCTACTTTTGCGATTTCATTTTCAATGAAGATGATTCGTCGGTTGTTTATGAAGAAAGTAAATAATCCATTTATGCCGTTGCTAGGTAAATACTTAATTTCTTTCCTTATTGCCATTATTATATTAGCTGGTGCATCAGCTATTGAGGCGTATATTTCACCGGTGTTAATGAAGTCAGTCATTGATTCAGTCCTCTAAACTCATCGATTGCTTATATAAGATTTGAATGCTATAATTCTTTTATCATATGAGTTTAGTAATAATGACTACTTGGATAAATTATCATGTACAGAGCCTACGTTAGGTTCTGTACTTTTATGTTGTTTTAGCTATTATAACAATTCTAATATAAGAGTTATTATAAAGGTCTCTTTATAATGATTTTAGTTTGATTCTATACATCTATCTGTTATAATGAGAATGTTAGTGGTGAGGGAGGGACTTTCGGTATGGAAAGCAGAATTGACAGAATCAAAAAACAGTTGCATTCATCCAGTTATAAGCTAACACCACAACGTGAAGCCACGGTTCGCGTTTTGTTAGAACATGAAGAGGACCATTTGAGTGCGGAAGATGTATACCTCCTTGTTAAAGAAAAGTCGCCAGAAATCGGTTTAGCAACTGTTTATCGAACACTTGAATTACTAACTGAATTAAAAATTGTTGATAAAATTAATTTTGGTGATGGCGTTTCCCGATATGACTTACGTCAAGAAGGTGCTGCTCACTTCCATCATCATCTTGTATGCATAGAATGCGGTGCAGTAGATGAAATTCAAGAAGATCTACTAGAAGATGTGGAAGAAGTTGTTGAGAAGCGTTGGCATTTCAAAATAAAAGACCATCGTCTTACTTTTCATGGCATCTGCTATCGATGTCAAGATAAAAAAAATGATGAAGAGCCAGAAGCATAAGGCAAAACCCTTTTCTAATTTCATTGGAAAGGGTTTTCTTATTTTTCTCTAATTCTGCCTCAAGCTGCGAACGAAATTAAGGTTTTTGTTCGATAGAAGCTCACAGAACTTAAATGATTCCTCGTTGGAAACAGGTATAAATCTTGTCCAAAATGGCATACCCTCTAATAAGACGTTTTATTTGGGGGAGAAATGATGAGTGCATGGATCAAACTAGTCTATCAAACCATTAAGGTTTTTGTTCTTTTTACAGGAAGCACAATTCTTTTTTATTATGGTATTATGTGGTTAAATGAAGAGTATCAGGATTATCATCGTTATGATGAACCGAGTGGGGCAGCCGTGAAGGTAGCAGCAAGTGCGAATGCAACGGACTCTTCTTGGTTGGATCGGTTGATTCTGTTTTATTTAAATGGGGAGTAATGATTTTATGAATGATCATCTGCAGGATTTTATCCACTATTTAATGATTGAAAAAGGGCTAGCCAGAAATACGATAATGTCATATGAAAGAGACTTAAGAAGTTATATATTGTTTATTGAGAAGAAGATGATGAAGCAATCGATGAATGAGATTGAACGTGTTCATATTGTTCAGTTTCTAGCTCAGCTTAAGGATGATGGTAAGTCTGCTAAAACAATTGCAAGGCATATAGCGTCTATTCGTTCCTTTCACCAATTTGCACTTCGTGAAAAAATAGCAGATCACGATCCTTCTATTCATATTGAAACACCGCAAGCTGAAAAATCTTTGCCAAAGGTTTTAAATATGAAGGAAGTTGAGAGATTGCTAGACCTCCCGAACAATGGCAGCCGCTTTTATTTAAGGGACAAAGCCATGCTAGAAGTACTCTATGCAACAGGAATCCGCGTCAGTGAATTAATCCATTTAACAATAAATGATGTTCATCTAACCATGGGTTTTTTAAGATGTATTGGTAAGGGAAATAAGGAAAGAATCATTCCATTAGGAAAAACAGCACAAGCAGCTATTCAAGATTATTTAGATAAGGGTAGACAACAGTTGTTATCACCAAAACACCCGACAGAATACTTATTTTTAAATCATCACGGTAAAGGGTTATCACGGCAAGGGTTTTGGAAAAACTTAAAAAAAACAGCACAAGTAGCTGGTATTCAAAAAGAGTTAACGCCTCATACTTTAAGGCATTCATTTGCCACCCATTTACTTGAAAATGGAGCAGATTTAAGAGCTGTACAAGAAATGCTTGGCCATGCAGATATTTCTACGACACAAATATATACACATGTGTCAAAAACGAGATTAAAAGATGTATATAAACAATTCCATCCGAGGGCTTAACAGGAAATATGTAGAAAAACAGTGAAAAGTGATATAAAAGACTGTTTTTCTTTTTTTATTTTCAGTACAATATAGATGTCAGACTTCTGACGAAAGAAATCTTTCTTAAAGGTGAAGTATATTCATGACATTCCTCTTTGTTAGGTTCTAGACGTTTTACACTATCCTTCGCTGTTGATGAAAGCCTTTTTGGGGTATGATAAGTAAGGATTTCTGTAGTAAAGAAATAGTTAGAAAGGAGTGTTAATTGTGAACACATTTACATATAAACGTATTTTCCTTATTGTAATGGACTCTGTTGGAATAGGAGAAGCACCTGATGCGAAAAATTTCGGTGATGAAGGTTCTCATACGTTAGGCCATATTGCCGAGAAAATGGGCGGTTTGCATATGCCACATATGGAACGTCTCGGATTAAGTAATATCAATGAAATAAAAGGGATAGCAAAAGTCGCACAACCTGAGGCTTATTATACAAAGCTTCAAGAAGCTTCTGTTGGGAAAGATACCATGACAGGACATTGGGAAATAATGGGCCTTCATATTCAAAAACCCTTTCAAGTATTTCCTAATGGATTTCCAGAGGAGTTAATTCAAGAACTAGAAGAAAAGACAGGTCGAAAAGTGATTGGTAATAAACCTGCGAGTGGAACAGTGATTTTAGACGAATTAGGGGAAGAGCATATGGAGACAGGTTCTCTTATTGTTTATACGTCGGCTGATTCGGTGCTACAAATCGCCGCCCATGAGGAAATCATACCAATTGAAGAACAGTATCGTATTTGTGAAATTGCTAGAGAATTGACTTTAAATGAAAAATACATGGTAGGTAGAGTCATTGCTAGACCATTTGTTGGTAAAGCTGGGGCATTTATAAGAACAGCGAATAGACATGATTATGCATTAAAGCCATTTGGCAGAACAGTAATGAATGAGTTAAAAGATGCCAATCTAGATGTCATAGCCATCGGAAAAATTAATGATATATATGATGGAGAAGGCGTAACAGAAGCAATTAGAACCACTTCAAATATGGATGGCATGGACAAGATGGTAGCTATAGCAAAAAAAGACTTTACAGGCATGAGCTTTTTGAATTTAGTAGACTTCGATGCCCTTTATGGACATAGAAGAGATCCACTTGGATACGGTCAAGCATTAGAAGAATACGATGCTCGTTTACCTGAACTGTTCGAGCAGTTAAATGAAAATGATCTTCTGATTATTACAGCGGATCATGGTAATGACCCAATCCATCATGGTACAGACCATACGAGAGAATATGTGCCATTACTTGTTTATTCTAAGCGCTTATCTCATGGAGAAGAACTGCCTCAAGGCAAGACATTTGCTAACATTGGCGCGACTATTGCAGAGAATTTCCAAGTAAAGAAGCCATTGATTGGAGAGAGCTTTCTTAAAAATGTCAAGGGAGTAGGGAAATAATGACTAGTTTACATGAGGTAAAAGCAGCGAAAGAATTAATTCAATCTAGAATAGACCAAACACCAACAGTAGGACTTATATTAGGTTCTGGACTTGGGGTTCTTGCTGAAGAGATAACAAATGCGATAAAAATACCTTATAGAGATATACCGGGTTTCCCGCAATCAACAGTAGCCGGTCATGCAGGTCAACTCGTTATTGGCCGATTAAACGGTGTAGCGGTTGTTGCGATGCAAGGAAGATTTCATTATTACGAAGGCTATACTATGCAGCAAGTTACGTTTCCGATCCGTGTAATGAAGGAGTTGGGAGTACAGAAATTAATCGTAACCAACGCTGCTGGAGGCGTTAATGAAACTTTCTCACCAGGTGATTTAATGATCATCACAGACCATATTAACAATATGGGGGTAAACCCACTTATAGGTCCTAATGACGACCATTTTGGTGTGCGTTTTCAAGATTTGTCATCAGCGTACAATAAAGAAATGATACAAGTCGCAAAAGAGGTCGCAGAACACCAACAATTAAACATACAAACTGGTGTATACGTAGCTAATACAGGGCCAGTTTATGAAACACCTGCAGAAGTAAAAATGCTTAGAATTTGTGGTGGAGATGCAGTTGGTATGTCAACTGTTCCGGAAGTTATTGTTGCGAATCATGCTGGTATGAATGTACTTGGAATCTCTTGTATTTCTAATATGGCTGCAGGTATTTTAGACCAACCATTAAATCATGAAGAAGTGATAGAAACAACGGAGAAAGTAAAACAACAATTTTTAAGCTTTGTCAAAGGAATCGTGACAAAAATTTAAATTTAGTGGGGGGAACGATACGATGAGAATGGTGGACATCATTGAGAAAAAAAGGGATGGTCATTGCTTAACGACAGAGGAAATTAACTATTTTATTCAAGGCTACACAAATGAAACAATCCCTGATTATCAAGCAAGTGCACTTGCTATGGCGATTTATTTTCAAGGAATGGATGAAAGAGAAACAGCTGATTTAACAACGGCAATGGTTAAATCAGGCGATGAAATTAATCTTTCAAACATTGATGGAATCAAAGTCGATAAGCATTCTACTGGGGGTGTAGGAGATACAACCACGCTCGTATTAGGGCCGCTAGTAGCTGCTGTAGGTGTACCAGTTGCAAAGATGAGCGGAAGAGGTCTGGGCCATACGGGTGGGACCATTGATAAATTAGAGGCTATAGATGGATTTCATGTAGAGATTGATAATGATGAATTTATGAATTTAGTCAATCGTAATAAATTAGCAGTCATAGGTCAAAGTGGAAACTTGACACCAGCTGATAAGAAGCTTTATGCGTTAAGAGATGTGACTGCTTCTGTTAATAGCATCCCATTAATTGCATCAAGTATCATGAGTAAAAAAATTGCTGCGGGTGCAGATGCAATTGTTTTAGACGTGAAAACGGGTTCAGGTGCATTTATGAAAACGATTGAAGAAGCAATTGATTTAGCAAAAACAATGGTGAAAATCGGGAATCATGTTGGTAGACAGACAATGGCTGTCATCTCAGATATGAGCCAACCCCTTGGCCTAGCAATCGGTAATGCTTTAGAAGTAGAAGAAGCGATAAATACTTTAAAAGGAGAAGGCCCGGAAGATTTGACTGATTTATGTTTAACTCTTGGAAGTCAAATGGTCGTATTAGCGAAAAAGGCCGATACGTTAGAAAGTGCGCGCACGCTATTACAAGAAGCAATCAGTAGTGGTAAAGCGTTAGAGACTTTTAAAACATTTATCCAATCTCAAGGAGGAGATGTTGCAGTCGTTGATGACCCATCTCTACTTCCACAGGCAAAATATCAAATAAAGGTAGAAGCTGCACAAAGTGGATATATTTCTGAAATTGCTGCAGAAAAACTTGGTACTGCTGCAATGATGCTTGGTGCGGGTAGAGCAACAAAAGATTCTATTATAGATCTCGCAGCAGGCCTCCTTCTTCATAAAAAAGTTGGCGATTCTGTCCAAAAAGGAGAAGCGTTGTTAACGATTCATAGCAATATGGAAGATGTGGAAGAAGTAAAAGATATCCTTATTAATCATATTAAAATAGTGTCAGAAGAAGTAACAGCACCAACATTGATACATCAAGTCATCACAGAATAAAAATACTAGAAAAAGCTTAAAGGAAATAAAACCTTTAAGCTTTTTTAGTACAATTTAACTGAAAGATGCTCATTCTTAAAATATTTCCTTCGAATAATTCCCACATCAAAGGATAGAAGGTCTCATTTCATACCTCTCACCTTCCCGATCTTTTTTCAAAGTAAAACACGGAATTTCTCATTTATAAAATGTAGTTTATGGTATTTTCATTGGTATAAATTATCAACAAATGGTAATCATGGAAACTATAAAGAATGGAGGGTTTGTGCGATGAAGCGAATAGTTAGTGTATTTTTTATATGTATTCTCATGGTTTCTACCATAGCACCACAAGTATTTGCACGTGAAAGTGAAAAAATGACTGAAGAAGAAGTTGTGAAAAATGTAAAGTCAGCTATTTTAATTGAGCGAGATACAGGCAAAGTTCTGTATGAAAAAAATAGTGATGTTCAATTACCACCCGCAAGTATGACGAAGATTATGACGATGCTTTTAATTATGGAAGCAATCGATGAAGGCAAACTTAAATGGGATGAAAAGATTAAGACAAGTGAATATGCTGCTTCTATGGGTGGTTCACAAATTTTTCTTGAGCCTGGAGAAGAAATGACAACAAAAGAAATGTTACAAGGAATTGCAATCGGTTCTGGAAATGACGCTTCTGTTGCTGTAGCAGAAAGATTAGCGGGTACGGTAGATGACTTTGTCAATATGATGAATGCAAAAGCAAAAGAGCTAGGTTTAAAGGACACTGTATTCAAAAATCCTACAGGCCTCCCGGTAACGGATCATTTTAGTACGGCTCATGATATGGCGATGATGGCAAAGGAATTACTGAAGTATGAAGATATTACAAACTTTACCGGTACTTACGAGGCTTATTTGCGTGAAGACACCGATAAAAAGTTCTGGTTAGTAAATACGAATAAATTAGTGCGTTTTTATCCAGGGGTAGATGGTCTTAAGACTGGATTTACTCAAGAAGCAAAGTATTGTTTAACGGCGACAGCTGAGAAAAACGGCATGCGTGTCATTGCGGTTGTTTTCGGTGCACCTAGCTCAAAAGAGAGAAATGCAGAAGTGACGAAAATGCTAGACTATGCTTTTAATAAATATGAAACTCATGCCATGTATAAAAGGAATCAAGCGGTGGCAAAAGTGAAAGTGTCAAAAGGTGAAAAGAAACAAGTAGAAGCATTAACAAGCGAACCCATTTCAATATTAGCTAAAAAAGGTGAAGATATTAAAAACGTGAAACAAACGGTTGTACTCGATGAAAATATGAAGGCTCCTGTTAAAAAAGGTGATGAAGTCGGCAAGATTATTTTTGAAAAAGACGGAAAAACAATGGTTGAAAGTCCTTTAGTCGCAAGTCAAGATAGTAAAAAAGCCAACGTATGGACATTGTTTAAGCGTTCAATGGGAATGTTTACGAAAGTCTCAGAGTAATATGTCGAATCGAGTGAAGACAAGTCCTGTTTTAGCGAATAAACACTAGTTTTGTCTTCATGAAGGAAAAACAGTTCATAGTATAGAATTGGACTCACTAAAGGCAGGTTGATATTCTATTGGTGTCAATCCTGTCTAATCCATAGAGACAACTGATTACAAAGGAGGCTATGGTTAGTGAGTCTAGCAATTAATTTAGAAATAAAAAACAACGTATTATGTATTCGTTTAAGCGGGGAGCTTGATCATCACTCTGCGGATGAATTAAGAGCAAAAGCAACAAAAACGATTGAGGAACACGATATCCACCATATTATTCTTAATCTGGAACAATTAACATTCATGGATAGTTCTGGACTTGGAGTAATTCTTGGCAGATATAAACAAGTGAAACAAAAAAATGGCGAAATGGTTGTATGTGCAATTTCTCCATCTGTAAAAAGACTTTTTGATATGTCTGGTTTATTTAAAATTATTCGCTTAGAACCTACTGAAGCGTTTGCCCTGCAACGATTGGGGGTGGCGTAAGTGAAAAATGTTATGCAAATGCAGTTTACTGCTCTCAGTCAAAATGAATCATTTGCTCGAGTGACAGTGGCAGCTTTTATTGCTCAGCTTGATCCAACAATGGATGAATTAACAGAAATTAAGACCGTTGTCTCAGAAGCTGTAACGAACGCTATTATTCACGGCTATGATATGAGCCCAGATGGTATTGTACACATTTCAGTAACCATTGAGGAAGGAATAGTCGAACTGTCCATTAAAGACGAAGGTCTCGGTATTATGGATATAGAAGAGGCAAGACAGCCTCTTTATACAACAAAGCCAGAGCTAGAGAGATCAGGCATGGGCTTTACGATTATGGAAAATTTTATGGACGAAATTAGTATTGTATCACACCCAGGTGAAGGCACAGAGGTTCGTTTAAAGAAGCATTTATCAAATAGTAAAATGCTATGTAATTAAGGAGTCTTGCTATGGATGTGGAGGTTAAAACAGGAAAGACGCAATATTTAAAAGATCATGAAGTTAAAGAGCTCATTGGTAAAAGTCAAAATGGTGATCAAGCGTCTAGAGATTTGATTGTCCAAAAGAATATGCGCTTAGTATGGTCAGTTGTCCAGCGCTTCCTCAATCGAGGATACGAACCAGATGACTTATTTCAAATTGGCTGTATTGGATTGTTGAAATCGGTTGATAAATTTGATTTGAGTTATGATGTGAAATTTTCTACTTACGCTGTTCCTATGATTATTGGTGAGATCCAACGTTTTATAAGAGACGATGGAACAGTTAAAGTCAGTCGTTCACTTAAAGAACTCGGAAATAAAATTCGAAAAGCAAAAGATGAGTTATCGAAATCATTAGGTAGGGTACCAACCGTATCAGAGATTTCAGAATTCCTTGATATCCCAACAGAGGATATTATCATGGCCCAAGATGCTAGTCGACTTCCCTCGTCAATTCATGAAACCGTGTATGAAAATGATGGTGACCCTATTACATTACTTGACCAAATAGATGATGGGGATGAGGGGAGATGGTTTGATAAAATCGCATTAAAAGAAGCGATAAATGAATTAGATGAAAGAGAGAGACTGATTGTTTATTTGCGCTATTACAAAGACCAAACACAATCAGAAGTAGCAGTCAGGCTTGGCATTTCACAAGTACAAGTCTCGAGGCTTGAGAAGAAAATATTGAAGCAAATGAAAGAGCATATGGACTTATAGTCTATATGCTCTTTCATTTGCTTCTTTTAAGCGAAGAAAGTCGACGTTTATGTATTTACTAATAACCAAGAAAGTAATATCAGTGTGAGGAAATTATTGGATTTCATGAAGTGAAATACCTTTACTCATACTATATGCAAGGAAATCTTTGTGTGGGAAGTGAAAGGATGGAACGTATCGTTTATTTACGCTTGCGACATCGATTGCAGGTTAAACCGCACGAAACTATTGTTTTATCGGATGTTGCGCAGTTGATTGCAGATGACGAAGTTTATGATAAATTAGCTAATCTCCTGTTATACCGTGTGTCTAAGGAAGATAAAAATATTATCATTATTGATGTTATGCAGGTAATTAAGCATATTACAAAATGTTTTCCGAGTTTGGAAATCCAAACGGTTGGGCCGACACAGATTATTGTTGAAGTTGCCGTGAAAAGAAGAAAAGTCTCACTTCCATTGTTTATGCTAATATGGTTTTTATTATTTTTTGGTGCTGCTCTCACCATCATGAATTTTCATGAAGACGTTAGTATGCAAGAAGTTCAACAAAAGATTTATACATTGATTACAGGTGAAGTAGATAGTCGGCCATTGATTTTTCAAATCCCATACTCAATTGGATTAGGCTTAGGAATGATTCTCTTCTTCAATCATGTATTTAAAAAGCGTTTAAATGAAGAGCCTAGTCCTTTAGAGGTAGAGATGTTTAATTATCAAATGGATTTGGATAATTATGTTTCCCTACACGAAAACAAAGAGAGTATGAAGAATATTGATGAGCGGTAAAATTATCTTTGCCATCTTTATAGGCTTAGCGAGTGGTATAGCTGTAGGTGGTGGAGTAGTTGCATTCTTATCTGTCTTAGGAATTATTCCAAGGCTTACACAACTAACAAAAACAATGAAGATGATCCATGCTTATGAATGGGCAGCGGTGTGCGGGGTGATTGCTGGAGCTGTAGCTTCCATGTGGGAGCCAGTACTACAAGCACCGCCCTTTATACTTATTCCGATTGGCCTGTTATGTGGAATCTTTGTAGGAATGCTTGCAGCTGCACTTACGGAAGTTCTAAATGTCTTCCCGATATTAGCTAAACGCATTGGTGTAGAAGGGAAAATTGTCTATTTATTAATGGCTTTTGTTTTTGGGAAAATTATCGGATCTTTATTTCAATGGATATATTATGTCAATCTGTAGGTTTGCTCACTTAGAAAGGGAAATGGCGATGAAAGAACGGAGAAAAGTCATATTGATTACAGATGGAGATGAGTTTGCAAAGCGAACAATAGAGCTCATTGCTCATGATATTGGTGGTAGTTGTATTTCTGCTTCTCAAGGAAATCCAACTATACTGTCTGGTGAAGAGATGGTGCATTTAATTAAAAAAGCTCATTCAGATCCTGTTTATATCATGTTTGATGATAGTGGTTATATCGGAGAAGGTCCAGGAGAGAAAGCGATGACTTTCGTTGCCAATCACCCTGATATTGAAGTCATTGGTGCAATAGCTGTAGCATCAAGGACTCACCACGAGGAATGGACAAAGGTAGATGTAAGCATTGATCGCTTTGGTGAATTGACAGAATATGGTGTTGATAAATCTGGGATAGCAGATATGGATGAAGGCAGAATAGTAGGTGATACCGTTTATTGTCTTGAAATGTTAAATATCCCTTTTATCGTCGGTATTGGTGATATTGGTAAAATGGCAAGAATTGATTCAATAAAAGCCGGTTCACCCATTACGAAACAAGCTGTTGAACTTATACTGGAAAGGAGCGGTATGTTATGAGCGAAAAAGAAAAAATAAGAAAGAGACCATTACCCACATCCGTCAAGGAAGTTGAAGCGTACATGCAGGACCATGTAGGTCTTGGAACAAGTTTTGACCTTGGAGTGAGAAAGCTTAAAGTATTAAAAAAGGATGTTCATTTATACTTTATTAATGGTTTAACAGAGACACAATTTATCATTGAAATTGTTGAAGAGCTTGTAGGGATTAATGATAAAGAAAAATTATCGACCCATCTCTTTGATATTGTAGAGAACCGTATCGTTCATCAAGCAGTTGATCGCATTAAGACAATTGATGAGCTCGTTGACCAAGTATTATCAGGGCTTATTGTTATTGTGATGGAAGGTGAAGGTACCGCTTTAGTAATAGACGTAAGAAGTTATCCAGGACGAACACCACAAGAGCCTGATACGGAGAAGGTAATTAGAGGTTCTCGTGATGGTTACGTAGAAAATATAATTGTCAATACAGCTCTAACAAGAAGAAGAATTCGTGATGAACGTTTAAGGTTTGAAATGCTCCATGTTGGTGTAAGGTCAAAAACTGATATTTCCTTAGGCTATATTGAAGGGTTAGCTGATCCCAACCTAGTAGAAGTGTTACGTAAAGAAATTAATGAAATCGATATCGATGGGCTACCCATGGCAGATAAAACGGTAGAAGAATTCATCCTTCATCAAAGTTATAATCCATTTCCACTTGTAAGGTACACTGAAAGAGCGGATGTAGCGGCCACTCACTTGATGGAAGGTCATGTCGTGGTTTTTGTGGATACATCGCCCAGTGTAATCATCGCCCCAACGACTTTATTTCATCATTTGCAGCATGTAGAGGAATATAGGCAAGCCCCAGCTGTCGGTACTTTTGTTAGATTTATGAGGTTTATCGGACTTGCTGCTTCTTTATTTTTTCTACCATTGTGGTTTTTATTTGTCTTAGAACCGTCTTTGCTTCCGGATGCCATTGATTATATCGGGCCGAATGAACAATCAAATATACCTATTCTTATTCAATTATTATTAGCGGATTTAGGGATAGAGTTTTTAAGATTAGCTGCTATCCATACACCGACACCATTATCAACGGCAATGGGACTAATAGCTGCAATACTAATAGGAGAAATTGCAATCACTGTTGGATTGTTTGTACCTGAAGTTATTCTCTATGTTTCTGTTGCGGCAATTGGAACTTTTGCCACTCCGAGCTATGAATTAAGTGTGGCAAATAAACTTATTCGTATGCTCTTGTTAATATTAGTTGCAATTTTTCATACACCAGGTTTAGTTGTCGGAATTACGCTATTTATTCTTTTTCTTGTATCCATGCGTTCATTTAGAACACCATATTTATGGCCATTCATTCCATTTTGCCCTGGCGCTATCGTTCATATTATTTTTAGAAGAGCCGTCCCAGGGTCAAAAATCCGACCAAGTATTACCCATTCTCGCAATCGTTTTAAGCAGCCACCAAAATAATTGGGTAAATGGCGATTGCAGGCATATGGGAATTATGGTAAAGTATGTTCAACTGAATAAAGGGTTAAAGGATAACAGAATAGACAGTTTCTTAAGGATTCTGTCTATTTCTTCATTTTAGTCCGATAAAAATAAGCATCAATTCTTTGATTAGAGAAGTAATGGACGAAAGAGGGGAAAGCATGTTTTTTCACGGTACATCAAAGGTAAATGACAAAGGACACTTAGAAATTGGCGGTGTTGATACAGTAAAATTAGCTAGTAAATATGGCACGCCTGTTTATATTTATGATGTAGAGTTAATAAGAAGAAGAGCACGTGGATTTAAGAAAATGTTTCAGGAAAATAATATAAAGGCACAAGTAGCCTATGCAAGTAAGGCTTTCTCTTCTGTAGCGATGATTCAGTTAGTGGAAGAAGAAGGATTGTCTTTAGATGTTGTTTCTGGAGGAGAACTATACACTGCCATTAGGGCGGATTTTCCAGTTGAACGTATTCATTTTCATGGGAATAATAAAAGCCGTGAAGAATTAGAAATGGCGCTTTCCTATAATATTGGTTGTATCGTCATAGATAATTTCCATGAAATGAACTTATTAGAAGAAGTAGCTATATCAATGAATAAGCGCGTCGATGTGTTACTAAGGATTACTCCAGGAATAGAAGCGCATACACATGATTATATTTTAACTGGGCAAGAAGATTCTAAATTTGGTTTCGATTTACAAAATGGACAGGCAGAGGAAGCATTAAAAATCGCCCTTAATTCCCAACACATCCATTTACTTGGGTTCCATTGTCATATTGGTTCACAAATCTTTGAACCAACTGGATTTATCCTTGCCACACAAAAAATCTTTGCCAAATTGAAAACGTGGAGCCAAAAATATGATTATGAATCTGAAGTTCTTAATTTAGGTGGAGGATTTGGGATTAGATATACAGAGGAAGATGAACCACTCGACCCAGAAACGTATGTAGAGGAAATTATCAAGGAAGTAAAAAAACAAACAAGCCATCACGGGATGACTTTACCTGAAATATGGATTGAACCTGGAAGATCACTTGTCGGTGATGCTGGCACAACCATCTACCAAATTGGCTCATCAAAAGATGTTCCGAATGTAAGAAAATACTTGGCTATTGATGGAGGAATGAGTGATAATATCCGTCCTGCTCTCTATCAGGCACAATATGAAGCTGTTCTTGCTAATCGTGTCCTAGATGATATAGAGGAAAAAGTCTCTATCGCAGGTAAATGTTGTGAATCCGGAGATATGCTTATTTGGGATTTGCCACTTCCGAAGGCTGGAAACAACGATTTGTTAGCTGTTTTTTGTACAGGTGCATATGGTTATTCAATGGCAAATAATTATAATCGTATCCCTCGTCCACCTGTTGTGTTTGTGGAAGATGGAGAAGATCGATTGGTCATTAAAAGAGAATCATTTGAAGATATGGCACGGCTAGATTTACCTTTAAAAAACAAGGTTAATCAGTAATTAACATGAACCAAGAAACTTAGGTGGGTTTCAGAATCTTCATAAGGGACTCACCTATTATTCTACTTATTTGGCGAACTCCTTCTTTTAACATATTGGAATGTAGAAACCTTTCCTGTACAATAAAGATGAATGTATATCAAAAGGGGAGCTACTGAAGAAAGTATGGATAAAAAAAGTAATATTATGTTATTTGTCTTTATTTTAGGTATAGCTTTTATATGGGGGCTTATTTATTGGTTATTTATTGCCCCGCAATCATAACTAGTTCCATTTCAATCTATAGATACATATGATAAAATAGTTTATGTTAGTTGTGAAATGGAAATAATAGCAAATAAACGGTTTTACTAATAATGAGGGGTTATCATGTTAATACGCTATAAAAAGTCTTTTGAGAAGATTGCTATGGGACTTTTATCTTTTATGCCAAAAGAAAAAGTATTAAAGCAGTTGTTACAGACGATTAAAGAGTATGAAAGTGAAGAAAATCTGCAATTGTTTTTGTGGAAAGAAGACGAAGATATTATTGGGCTAGTTGGTGTATGCTTATCTGATCATCATATTGAAGTTCGTCATATATCAGTCAACCCTTCTCATCGTCAGCAAGGAGTCGGTAAGTCGATGATAAAAGCATTAAATGACACTTATCCACATAAAGAACTAACAGCGGACAATGTTACAGAAGCCTTTTTACAGAAATGTGAAGAGATAAATAAAGGCAGCGAATAATTTTCGCTGCCTTTTAGCGATGTCTTTGGAGGGCTTTCTCTCTTTCTGCGATGACATTTGACCGATCTCTTTTCATATGTCGATGAACAATTTCTTCGTTTTCAAGATTGCTTTCCTGTCCCCATCGGAATCCTTTAGAATTACATGTCTTTTTGACCTCATCTAATAAGGAAACATCGTTTATAGGGAAGTAATAGCTTTTATAAGGAAAGGCCTTATCAATTTCTTCTTGCATTGTGTGTATATCATTTAACAGTTGTTGATGGTCAATACCAAGTTGTTTTACTTCTTTTGGATATGACGAAAGAATAAATGCTGCTTTTTGCAATGTTTTTTTAGCACCATGAAAATTCCCTCTACGATGATGATAATTAGACACGGCGACTTGAATCAAGCCAACCCAGATGGATTGCTTGTTTCGATTGTCTACTTCTTTCCAATATTCCTCTAAAATTTCGTGGCATTCAAAATAATCACGATCGCCGTGATAATGAGCTAAATAGTCAATAAAAGCTTGGGGATGCAAAGTTACACTCCTCCTTCAAACATACAGTTGATTAATTTCATGGTATCATATAATAATGATGGAAAAAAGAAATGCCTGGCAAATTACAATGCCAGGCAATGTCTATTTACATTAAAATAACCAAGAAGCGCCTACGATAATAAGTAGGATGAAGAGAACAACGATTAAAGCAAAGCCTGCACCGAAACCGCCACCATAGCACTCTTCTTCTCTATGATGATTGTCACCATAATTTTCTCTGGACATATTTATACCTCCATTAGTACCTAATTGTCATTACCTTCTCATTGTATGTGCGTAGTTTGTCTCATGTTTGGGCTTAGGATAAAATAAAAAGTAAGTTTCTAAAAGTTGAAAAAAGAGTCCCTTGTTAAAGGAAAGAATTATGTTGGATTCGCTACGTTGAATCATCTATACTGTATAGAGTAAAGAAATAATTTTATAGAAATTTTGG
The DNA here is from genome assembly GCF_038007345.1 of Cytobacillus sp. FSL M8-0252. Classification (NCBI taxonomy): domain Bacteria; kingdom Bacillati; phylum Bacillota; class Bacilli; order Caryophanales; family Bacillaceae; genus Cytobacillus; species Cytobacillus sp. FSL M8-0252. Next base: position 3,091,442 of record NZ_JBBOWZ010000001.1, on the reverse strand, counting down.
TGGAACATATGGAGCATTATAATGTAAAGATTAACGCCTTCGAAGGGCCGCTCGATTTATTACTGCATTTAATTAATCGGCTCGAGATTGATATATATGATATTCCAGTCGCAGAAATTACTGAACAGTATTTAATCTATATACATACTATGCAAGAATTAGAGCTGGATATAGCAAGTGAGTATTTGGTTATGGCTGCCACGTTACTCGCTATCAAGAGTCAAATGCTACTCCCAAAGCACGAAGAAGATAACTATGACGAAGATATTGATATGGAAATGGAAGAAGATCCACGAGATGAACTCGTTGAAAGATTAATAGAGTATCGCCGTTTTAAAGAAGCAGCCGAGGACTTAAAGGAACTTGAACAAGAAAGAAGCTTATTATACACAAAAGCACCGAGTGACCTTTCTGACATGGCAAAAGAAGTGAAAATGGAACAGACCCAAGTCGACGTATCGCTTTACGATATGTTAGGTGCGCTGCAAAAGTTATTAAGAAGAAAAAAATGGAAAGAACCACTTGCAACGAAAGTAGCCAGGCAGGAAATTCCGATTGAAAAAAGAATAGACGAAGTTATACGTACACTTAGAAAAAGTAATGGCCGTAAAAACTTTAATGATTTATTTACTGCACATTCTAGAGAAGAAGTTGTTGTAACCTTTCTAGCTGTTCTAGAGTTAATGAAAAGACAGGCTGTGCTCGTTACACAAGATAATAACTTTGCAGAATTGTATGTAGAAGTAGCGGAGGGAAAGTAAGTGAGTAAGAAAGAAAATTGGAAAGCCATTTTAGAAGGGCTTTTATTTGCAGCAGGAGATGAAGGACTTAATTTGAAATCGATTGCTTCGGTATTTGAAGTGAGTGATCAAGAGGCAAGTGAAAGAATGAATCACTTAATGACTGAGTTAGCAAATAACCAAGGACGGGGATTACAAATCATTGAAATTGGTGGGTCGTATCAATTAACGACTAAAAAGGAATTAGCTGACTATTTAAAGAAACTCGTGGAAGCTCCTTCCTCCCATTCTTTATCGCAAGCTTCTTTAGAGACATTAGCAATTATTGCTTACAAGCAGCCCATTACAAGAATTGAAATCGAGGAAATTCGTGGAGTGAAGACAGAAAGACCATTACAAACACTTGTGGCAAAAGCATTAATCAAAGAAGTAGGAAGAGCTGAAGGTAATGGTCGTGCATATTTGTATGGCACGACAAAGGGTTTCTTAGATACATTTGGATTAAAAAGTTTAAAAGAGCTTCCAAAGCTACCTGATCAAGGAGACGAAGAGTTTGAGCAAACAGAAGCAGATTTGTTCTTTGATACATTAAATAATGTATAAGTGAAATAATTCTGAACAATCAACAGCTCATTTATGTTAATATAAAAACATTAAGGGTGATTTACTTGTTTAGCATAATTAAACACCAAAGGCATATATACATAATGTCAGATGGTACAAAAGAAAATTATTTCCCTTAATAAATTTATATCATCAGCAAACTTCATTATTATCAATCACGATGCTTATCAAAAAGTAGATTGAATCTGAAGGAGGGTTCTGATTGTTCATTCTGCAATCGAAAGGATGGTCGCTTGAAAAAACTCTTCCTAATTCCTTCGAAGATTTTTTTAATAAAAGTGAAGTCATTTATGAGGAAGATGGAGAGGAAAGAAAATTCACATTAACTTATTTGCAGTACTTTGAAGAAAAGCTTGATCAATTGACATCATATGAACAGTCAGTAAGTGATAGAACTTTTAAGGATATTGCAGCGCTAGCTTCTCTTCTCAATCATCCGGAATTGAAGCTGAGAAAACGGTTATTTATAAGTGATGAGACCGCTTTTATACGGTTATTTGAGGGATTTGATTTTAAGCAAATATCTAACATAATAGAAACAATGATGCAGAATAAATGAAGAGCTGATATAAACAAATTGGCTGAAGAACGAAATGGATAAAAGAGTAGCTAAATATACGGGAGGAAAATGATGGGAAATTCTATAGTTGAATCACAAATGGAAGATGTGCAACAATTCCTTAGTAATACGGTAAGCACTTTTGAGAACTTCTTAAATGAAACAACCTTGTCGGTACTTAAAGAGGAAGGACAGGGTGATGAGCGATATTATAAAAGCATTTTATCGAATTTGAGAAAGCTTCTAGTGTTTTGCGAGGAAGGTCATGAAGCATGTCGCATCATACTCATGAGTGATCAATTTCAGCGGGGAGCAGCTGAGCAAACATTGTATAAACTTTACCATCATTGTATTGAAGAGTTTTTCTCACCTAAAAATGATGCGTGGTATGAGAATAGTCGTTCAGCGTATACAGGAAAGAATTCAATTCGTTTTCATCACGAAGTACCCGTTCGCCTTGAGAACTTATTTAGAGGATTAGAAAGCGATTTCCAAAAGATAAGAGAAGAACTAGAATACTACGAAACAGATTATCGTACAAAAATGATGCAATCCAAATAAATAATGAAATACTTTAGAATGAGCTAAGGCACGGACAAATTTGTTCGTGCTTTTTTGTGTCTATAGCGTTCAAAATGATAAGCATCATGTAGAATGGCTAAAAAACGATATTATTTATCATTACTATACATATGATGTAGTGAAGAGGAGGGATTTAGCTTGAATCATCGTATGAATGAATACTTAAAGAATGTGTTTCAATGGAATGAAGATATGAGGGCTTTTTTGGAGAGTGAAAATATTGAAGAGAGCAATGAGCTATGGGATAAACTTGATCATATGACAGCCATTATGGAGACAATTGATCATAGTATGGGAGACAAGGAAATAGAAGAAATTCACGAAAAAGTAGAAGAACTTCACGGTGAGATGGAACAGTATTTCAATCACCGATTATCACTTGGACAAATTTATGTTAATGAAGTAAGTGTTCAAGCTGGAAAGCATGAACTTCCACCTTTACCTTATGGATATAATGCTTTAGAACCGTATATCTCAGAAGAAATCATGAGATTACATCATGATAAGCATCACAAAAGTTATGTGGATGGACTGAATAAAGCAGAAAAAGAATTAGAAAAGGCGAGAAATTCGGGCGATTTTTCTCTAGTTAAACATTGGTCAAGAGAATTGGCTTTTAATGGATCAGGCCATTATTTGCATACGATATTTTGGGGAAATATGAGTCCGCAAGGTGGTGGAGAACCTACGGGGGAATTGAAAAAAGAAATAGTCAAATACTTTGGTAGCTTTGAAGCTTTTAAAAAACATTTTACAGAAGCGGCAAAGCAAGTAGAAGGTTCAGGTTGGACCATTCTTGTTTGGTCTCCGAGAGCTAGACATTTAGAAGTATTACAATCTGAAAAACATCAAAACTTAACACAATGGGACACGATCCCGTTACTTGTGTTAGATGTTTGGGAGCATGCCTATTATTTACAATATAAAAATGACAAAGGTGCTTATATTGACAGTTGGTGGAATATTGTAAACTGGGACAATGTTTCAAGAAGGTTTCAAAAAGCACATGAAATGAAATGGCAGCCTTTTTAAGAAAATAGCACAAGAAAACAGGCAGTTGCTTATGTTTTTTACACCCCGCAAGAGTATTGAGCTTTCATCTCTTGCGGAACCTCAATCATAGTCAGTCAACAAAGTCCAAGTGATCCAACAGTTTACAATACCCGTATCCTTACCCCAATTTGAATGAATAGTTCAACTCCTTTCGATGAAGGTTGATAAAATACAGCCTACTAATTTATGAACCGATCGCCATGAATCTGTCATAACAAAACTTGTCCTGCATAGAATTGTACAAACCATAAAATGAGACGGGGTTTGTGCGATGAAGAAATGGAAAAACCTAATCACTATTCTCATAATGTCCACCTTATTGCTTAGTTTAAGTCCACAACTAGTAGAGGCGAAGCCCTCTGTTAGTGCTAGAAATGCAGTATTAATCGAACAGGAATCAGGTAGAATTATTTATGATAAGGCAGCCAATGATCGAAACCGGATTGCTAGTATAACAAAAATTATGACAGCAATATTGGCGATTGAATCAAATAAGCTAGAAGAAGATGTGAAAGTAACTGATACGATTTTAAAAGCAGAAGGCTCATCCATTTATTTGAAACCGGGGGAAGAAATCAAACTAGAAGATTTGGTTTATGGCTTAATGCTTCGCTCGGGTAATGATGCGGCAGTTGCGATTGCAGAGTATGTAGGCGGAAGCTTAGATGGCTTTGTGTATTTAATGAATCAGAAGGCTGAAGAAATAGGCATGACAAATACGCATTTTGAAAATCCACATGGGCTTGACGATCATGAAAATCACTATTCAACTGCCTATGATATGGCGTTACTTACTCGCTATGCAATGAAAAATGAGACGTATCAAAAAATAGCAGGGACAAAATCTTATCGATCTGAAAACAGAGATTACAGCTGGAATAATAAAAATCGTTTATTGACCCAGCTTTATAAATATACAACTGGTGGAAAGACTGGTTATACAAAAAGAGCAAAAAGGACTTTAGTAACAACAGCGACAAAAAACAATCTTGATCTAATTGCTGTTACGTTAAATGGACCGGATGATTGGAATGATCATATTGCTATGTATGAGGGTGCATTTGATCAATATGAACAAGTTGAAGTATTGAGTGAAGGGAGAATTAAGGGGGTAGAATATGCTTTCTACAAAGATAAGGTATCACTGCACTCCTCCTTTTCATACCCGGTAACAGAAAAAGAGAAAGAATCTTTTCGGATTAAATATAATTTTATTGAACCGAAAGAGAGTTGGAGAAAAGGTGAAAAATCACCTGAAATAGTAGGAAAAGCCGTTGTTTACTTAAATGATGAAGCAATTAAAACTTTGCCTATTCACTATAATCAGGCTGGAGTTAAAGAAGAAAAAGGAAAATTTTTTGATTACTTCAAACATCTGTTTATAAGGATATTAGGAGTACAACAACATGATTAATGTTATATGGGCAGGGTTAGCGATCATTGGTATCGTTTTTGCCATGATTAATGGAACTATAAGTGATGTAAATGAAGCGATATTTAAAGGGGCAAAAGAAGCAGTCACATTATGTATTGGTTTAATCAGCATATTAGTCTTTTGGCTAGGAATGATGAAAATAGCCGAACATGCAGGTCTATTAGACAAGCTGGCTAAACTATTTAAACCATTTATATCAAGACTTTTTCCGGATGTACCGAAAGATCATCCGGCAATGGGCTATATATTATCGAATATGATGGCCAATTTGTTCGGCTTAGGGAATGCTGCTACACCTCTAGGGATTAAAGCAATGGAACAATTAAAAGCATTAAATGGTGAAAGTACAGAAGCAAGTCGTTCTATGATCACATTTCTTGCCATCAATACATCAAGTATTACATTAATTCCAACAACAATTATCGCCATCCGCATGAATTACGGGTCAGCTAGTCCAACTGACATCGTTGGTCCTACCCTTATAGCGACAATTTGTTCGACCATTTCCGCTATTTTGATTGATAGATACTTTTATTACAGGAGATCACGAAAAGGATGAGATAGATGGAAATAGTATCTTTAATTTCTCTTTGGTTTATTCCCGTACTTATAGGTTTTATATTAGTCTACGCGACGTTTAAAAAAGTACCGACTTATGAGAGTTTTGTAGAAGGTGGGAAAGATGGCATTAAAATTGCTATCTCAATCATTCCTTTCTTAGTAGGTATGATGGTAGCTATTGCTATCTTTCGAGCATCAGGTGCATTAGAATACTTTCTTGATTTCATCAGACCATTATTTGTGGCTATCGGGATTCCAGCAGATGTTGTCCCACTCGCTATTATTCGTCCAATATCAGGTAATGCTGCCTTAGGAATGACAACTGATTTAATAGCTGAACACGGACCAGATTCATTAATTGGAAGAATGGCATCTGTCATTCAAGGGAGTACAGATACAACCTTTTATGTATTGACTGTTTATTTTGGAGCAGTCGGTATTAAGAAGATGGGTGATGCGTTGAAAGTTGGCCTATTAGCAGACTTAGCAGGTTTTATCGCTGCCATCCTTATTGTATTACTTGTCTTTTCATAATGTAGTCTTTTATTTATAAAAGAGGAAGCTGAACAAATTTGGATCATTTGTTTGGCTTTTTTTTGTGCAGTGTGATAACAGCTTACTACAATGCTTCTTTTATGTTAGAATTGCCTACTAACTGTTCAAATTCAAAGAGAAGGGAATGACTATTGTATACTTAGTTTAAAAATGTACAATTTGGTTAAAAAATGCGCTCTTTGAAAAAACTTGAACTTATGGCATAATTCATATGGACAGTAATAGAGATTTTGAGGTGACTGATAATGGAAAGATTACAGAAAGTCATAGCCCATGCAGGGGTTGCATCTAGGAGAAAAGCGGAGCAACTTATTGTAGATGGCCGTGTAAAGGTTAATGGTAAAATTGTAAAAGAATTAGGGGTGAAAGTGACACCTTCTGATAAAGTCGAAGTTGATGGTATCCCGGTTGAGGGTGAAGAGCCGGTTTATTTTCTTCTATATAAGCCAAGAGGTGTATTATCAAGTGTTGCGGATGACAAAGGTAGAAAAGTGGTAACCGATTACTTTGAACATGTGAAACAAAGAATTTATCCAGTGGGTCGATTAGATTATGATACATCAGGATTATTATTATTGACGAATGATGGTGAATTCGCGAACTTGCTTATGCATCCAAGAAATGAAATTGAAAAAGTATATGTAGCGAAGGTAAAGGGCATTCCTTCTAAAGAAAGTTTAAATCATTTACAAAGAGGTGTCCGCTTGGAAGATGGAAAAACGGCTCCTGCACGAGTAAAAGTGCTTAGTAGTGATAAACAAAAACAAACAGCGATAATCGAATTAACGATTCACGAAGGCAGAAACCGTCAAGTGAGAAGAATGTTTGAGGCTGTTGGTCATCAAGTGCAAAAGCTTAAAAGAGAAAGATACGGATTCCTTCAATTGAACGGACTTTCAGCGGGCGGGGCAAGAGAACTTACAGCACATGAAGTAAAGCAATTTAGGGCATTAGCTAAAAAGAGTACAGGTAAATAAATGAAAAAGTCATAGAGTTGTCACATTTCCTTCACACCGTTTACAAGGACTGTTTTCATACTAGTGATATAATAAATACCAAATTGTTAAAATAATGCTAAAAATTTGTGTCTTAACTTTGGGAGGAATTTTTCATGAAAAAACGACGGCTCGTTATGAGGACAGCGATATTAGTGATTCTATTTGCAGCCGTTGCTTACACGCTATATGCAAACTTTAATAAGGATAATGTGCATAAAGTACAAATAGGTAAAGAAGCTCCTGATTTTGTATTAGTCGATATGGATGGAAAAGAGCATCAATTATCTGACTATAAAGGCCAAGGCGTTTTTTTGAACTTTTGGGGTACTTGGTGTAAGCCTTGCGAAAAAGAAATGCCATTTATCAACAATCAATATGAACAATTTAAAGATCAAGGGGTTCAAACAATCGCAGTAAACATAAGTGAATCGAATCTAGCAGTGAATAAGTTTATTGAAAGACATGGCATGACTTTTCCGGTAGTCATTGATAAAAATGAAGATGTAAAGGCAGCATATGGAATCGGTCCTTTGCCTGCGACTTTTCTCATTAATCCTGAAGGTGAAGTCGTGAAATATCATACGGGGACTTTGACAGAACCAATGGTAAAAGATTTTATGACGCAAATCAAACCGTAATTATTGGGGAGTTTTTATGATGAAACAAGTAAAGTGTGAATGTGGCCATGTAAACCCTCATGGTACAGTCCTATGTGAATCATGCGGTCGTGTGTTAGTAGAAGAAGAGAAAAGTAAAAAGCTCGTTGATATGCGTTATGAGGGCAGTGCGAGAAGGTCACAAACGTACAACAAAACAATTATTGATAAAATATGGAACTTCTTTTCTTCTGTTAAAGTAGGGGTAACTTTAATCATTATTACATTAGCCGCTTCAGCAATTGGTACCATTTTCCCGCAAGAAATGTATATACCGCCTACAGAAAATGCATCCGTTTATTATGAGGATCAATACGGGTTTGCTGGGGAAGTGTATTATACGTTAGGATTTCACAACCTGTATAGCTCATGGTGGTATTTATTGCTCATTGCTTCAATTGGCGTATCTCTGGTTATATGTAGTCTTGATCGTGTCGTACCTCTATACCGTGCCTTGAAAAAACAAAGAGTCGATCGGCATGAAGGGTTTTTAAAACGCCAAAGATTATATAGAGCTACAACCTTGGCTTCTGTAGAAGAGGATTCATTTGAGAAAATCAAGGCGAAACTAAAGGAAAAACGCTACAACATAAGAGAAGAGAATGGGAGTATACTTGCTGAGAAAAATCGATTTTCAAGATGGGGCCCTTATATAAACCATATTGGGTTGATTATTTTTTTAATTGGAGGCATGTTGCGTTTTGTGCCAGGAATGTATGTTGACGAATTGCTATGGATCCGTGAAGGTGAAACAGTCGTTATCCCAGAAACAAAAGGCGAGTATTATCTGGAAAATCACGAATTTATTCTAGAAACTTATGAAAAAGAAAAAGAAAATGAAGCGTTTTCAACAGCGATAGAAAACAATGGTACAGTCGCGAAGAACTTTCAAACAAATGTGAGCCTTTACAAAGAATCTGGAGAAACAATTGCAGGGCAAGACCCAGAACTAGAAAAGGTAGAAGACTATGAATTAAGGGTAAATGAACCTTTAAAGTTTGAACAGTTTGCTCTTTATCAACAAAGCTATAAACTAGGTGAGCTAAGCGAAATGTCGTTTGCTTTAACGAATAAAGAAACAAATGAAGAATTTGGTCAAATGACAATTGATTTACATAACCCACAAGATGAATATACATTTGAAAATGGATACAGTGTTGAGCTAATGAGCTATTTCCCTGATTTTGAATTTGATGAAAATTCAGAGCCAGTCACGAAATCACGCGTGCCGAACAACCCAGCGTTTATCTTTAAAATGTTCTCACCCGAACATCCTGATGGAGAAGTTAGCTTCGTTGCTATACAACAAACGATTGAACCATATGGTGATAATGACTTAAAGATGGCCTTTAAAGGAGTAGACACGCAAAATGTTAGTGCTTTGACCGTAAGAAAAGACTTAACACTTCCTATTCTAGCTATAGGTGGTCTCATCTTCATGATTGGTGTCGTGCAAGGTGCATACTGGAACCATCGCAGAATATGGGTTAGAAGGTTAGGAGATCAAGTTTTAGTTGCGGGTCATACAAATAAAAATTGGCACGGACTTAAGAGAGAGATCACCCATGTATTTGATGGTAGTGGTATTCAAGAACCGATTGACCAATCAGATGAAACAACAAATAAGAAGGGTAAGGAGGAGTAATAATGGTTGCATTAAGTGGAAATTTATTATTTATCGCCTTTTTGCTCTATTTAGTAGGCACGGCTTTTTTTGCCGGTTCGATTAAGGACAAGAAAGCAAGAGAAAAAGATCATGGACCAAATAAGTGGGCAAAAATAGGTGTTACGATAGCGATTGCCGGATTTATATGTCAAGTAGGTTATTTTATTACAAGATGGATAGCAGCTGGACATGCACCAGTAAGTAATTTATTTGAGTTTACAACATTCTTTGGCATGTGTTTAGTTGGGGCGTTTATTGTCATTTATTTTGTTTATAAGCTTCCTGCCCTTGGGTTATTTACATTACCAGTGGCACTTCTCCTTATTGGTTATGCTGCCATGTTCCCAAGGGACATTACACCATTGGTCCCATCTCTTCAAAGTAATTGGCTTCATATCCATGTAACAACAGCAGCGTTAGGACAAGCGATTTTAGCGATTAGCTTTGTTGCTGGCTTAATCTATTTAATCAAAGCAGTGGATCATACGAAAAAAACAAAAGAGGCAATCTGGTTAGAAGTTGTTCTCTTTGGAGTTGTCTGTACACTAGGTTTTATTATCATTTCTTCCGTATTTGGGGCAACAGGCTATAAGTCAGAGTTTCATTGGGTTGATAATAATAATGTAGAAGAAACGTTAGAATATCACTTACCTGCTCTCGTTGGGCCTCATGAAGGTGAACATTTAACGCCGGATAAATTTAGCCCATTGGTGGAGACTCCTGGTATCATTAATGCCAAAAAGTTAAATACTGTTTTATGGTCATTGTTTACAGGAGCAATTCTCTATTTGCTATTTAGGTTATTTGTTAGAAAACGAATGACGCTAGCCTTGCAACCACTAACGAAGAGAGTAAATTTAGATTTAGTCGATGAAGTAGGTTACCGATCTGTCCTAATTGGTTTTCCGGTGTTTACATTGGGAGCGTTAATTTTTGCCATGATATGGGCACAGATCGCTTGGTCGCGATTTTGGGGCTGGGATCCTAAAGAAGTGTGGGCATTAATTACTTGGTTATTCTATGCAGCATACCTCCACCTCAGATTATCAAAAGGTTGGCATGGTAAAAAATCTGCTTGGCTCGGTGTAATTGGGTTTATTATTATCATGTTTAACTTAATTGTTGTCAACTTAGTTATTGCCGGGTTGCATTCCTATGCAGGATCGTGAAAATTTTGCTAAAATAGAATTGAGCATTAAGGTAGTGCTAGATTTTATGCCTTCACTTCACATGTAGTGGAGTGAAGGCTTTTTTCTATGAAAATAATCTTCATTCTAAAGGAGTGCTATAAATGGATAATGAAGTAAAAGTTTTAGTTGTTGATGATGAAGAGAGAATTCGCCGATTATTAAAAATGTATTTAGAGAGAGAAGACTATGTTATTGAAGAAGCAGAAGATGGTGACGAGGCACTAGATAAAGCCCTAACAAATGAATATGATGTTATTCTTTTAGATCTAATGATGCCAGGTAAAGATGGGATAGAAGTTTGTAAAGAAATAAGAGAAAAGAAAACAACACCAATCATTATGCTTACGGCAAAAGGTGAGGAAGTAAATCGCGTCCAAGGATTTGAAGTAGGTACAGATGATTATATCGTCAAGCCCTTTAGTCCTAGAGAAGTGGTTTTAAGAGTGAAGGCATTGCTAAGAAGGTCGTCTAAATCTTCTTACGTCCCACCAGAAACAACTGCTAAAGATATCATTGTCTTTCCTTATTTAACAATAGACAATGATGCTCACCGTGTATTAGCAGATGGTAAAGAAGTCAGCTTGACTCCTAAAGAATATGAGCTGCTTTACTTTTTGGCTAAAGCACCAGATAAAGTATTTGATCGTGAACAGTTACTAAAAGAAGTATGGCATTATGAATTCTTTGGTGACTTGCGTACAGTAGACACACATGTAAAAAGGTTGCGAGAAAAATTAAACAAAGTATCAGAGCAAGCCGCTAGAATGATTGTTACTGTTTGGGGAGTGGGTTATAAGTTTGAGGTTGTAAATGAATGAGGTTATGGCATAGTGTTGTAGGGAAACTATGGGCAACTTTTCTTATACTGGTCTCCTTTGTCTTATTTATTTTAACGGTTATGTTGCTGCAATTCTTTGAGAATTATCATATTGATCAAACAGAAAAGGGATTGAAGGCAACTGCCAATAAAATAGCAATGATCTTGGAAAAACATGATCGTGAAATAGGACTGGAAATTGCTTGGGAGCTAGTGGATGAAGTGACAAAAGTAATTATTATTGCTGATGATCAAGTGTACTATTCTCCCAATGAAAGTCAAACATTCGAGTTGCCACTATCCTATTTACATGGTGACCCAGATTTAAAAGCTGTTTTTACAAAAAATGAATCAGTTACTAAGGTGTCTTCTTATTTAACAAATGGTGGAGAAGGAAATATAGATAATCCTGATATACTGATTAGCGGGGTCCCACTTCCGCCTTCAAATGAAAGTGATGGTGCAGTATTTATATATCAATCTTTGGAGGTTATGCAAGAAACAACAGAGTCAACAACTAAGTTTACTTTATTAGCCGCTGGGGTAGCGATTATTTTAACAACTATTTTTGCCTTCTTCTTGTCAACGAGGATTACTGCACCCCTTAGAAAAATGAAAGAAGCCGTCACAGCAGCATCACGAGGGAATTTTGATACAAAAGTACCTTATCTTTCTAAAGATGAAATAGGTGATTTAGCGATTACCTTTAATCGGATGGGCCGGCAGTTGAAATATAATATTGATGCTTTAAGTCAAGAGAAAGAACAATTATCTAGTATTTTAAGCAGTATGGCAGATGGTGTATTCACCTTTAGTAAAGATGGTGAAATTGTGATAACAAATCCACCCGCAGACCGTTTTCTGCGTAATTGGTCCTATGAACGTGAAGATGGTCTCACTAATAGTGTACCTGCTTATGTAATGGAGTTGTTCCAAACAGCTGTAAATACAGAAAGTGAAAGTATAGGTGAAGTAAATATTCAAGGGCGAACGTGGGTAATGATTATTAGTCCTTTATATAATGAAACCTATATTCGGGGTGCTGTTGCAGTTATCCGTGATATGACAGAGGAACGACAACTTGATAAATTACGCAAAGATTTTATCGCCAACGTCTCTCATGAATTACGGACACCAATTGCTTTAATGCAAGGGTATAGTGAAGCAATTGTCGATGACATCGCTGGTACTGAGGATGAAAAGAAAGAAATGGCTAAAGTTATTTATGATGAATCGTTAAGAATGAGTAGACTTGTGAATGAACTACTAGATATCGCAAGGATGGAAGCTGGCCATATTCAGCTTATTCGTGAAGCTGTAGAAGTAAAATCATTTATTCTAAAAGTTACTAGAAAGTTTCAAAGACTGGCGGCTGAAAAGAAAATTATATTAGCTGAGTCATTGGAAGATAAAGGGGTTTGGGCAAGTTTTGATCCTGATCGGATGGAGCAAGTCTTGACCAATCTGATAGATAATGCTATTAGACATACTCCTGAAGGTGGACAAGTCACTGTCGTTCAACGTAGTAACGAAAAAGGGCTAATGATAGAGGTTGTTGATTCTGGATCTGGAATTCCAGAAGAAGATTTGCCATTTGTATTTGAAAGGTTTTATAAAGCAGATAAAGCACGAACAAGAGGAAGATCTGGAACAGGGCTTGGCCTCGCAATTGCCAAAAATATTGTCGATACCCATAAAGGTCAAATCACTGTTCAGAGTAAAATTGGACATGGTACGACATTTTCCATCTTTCTTCCGAAAAGTCATGAATAGTCAGCGCTATTCTTGACGAATTCTCTTGATTCATAAGGAACATTCCAATCATAAAAATGAAATATAGTAACTGCGATTCAAAAAAACCGGACATGAACTCCTAATTGGTCTTGCCCCTGTCAAGTAGACAACATAAAAAGCTAAGCAGTGAGCGCGTGTCGATATTCAATCGGCGCGCGTTTCTTTAGTTTCTTTTGTCTTCGTTTGTAATTGTAATGGTAAATGTAATCCTCAAGAGCTTGCTCTAGTTCTTCTTCTCCCTTACACTTACTTATATACAGCTTCTCGGTTTTGAGGTGTGAAAAGAATGATTCTATACAGGCATTGTCCAGGCAGTTTCCTTTGCGAGAGTGGCTGCCTTTGATGCCATAATCCTTTAATCGGTTGCCGTATATTTTTGACGTGTACTGGAAGCCTTGATCCGAATGGAGAACGGCTCCAGCCACGTCTTTTTTCTTTGTCCATTTCTCTACCGTTTTTAACACAAGTTCCAAATCATTTCTTTGGGCTAGCTCCCAACTTACTATTTCGTTATTAAAGAGATCCTGTATGACCGATAAATAATAATATTCTTCGCCAACAGACACAAATGTGATATCCGTTACCATTTTTTGATTAGGTCCTACCGCCTTGAACTTCCTTTTCAGACGGTTAGGAAAGAGGTTAGAAGGACTATGACCATGTCGTTTTCTCTTTTTTCGTATGACTGATTGTATGTTCATTGCCGTCATCAATCGGTAGACCTTTTTGTGATTAATTAAATACCCATTTTCATTTAATTCGTCTGTAATACGGGGTCGTCCATATTCGGGATGCATAAAATGTATGCCCAAAATGTGCTCTCGAACCTCTTGTTCATCCCTAACTTTTGCTTCGCGTTTATGATTGTTTTTTCTCCATTTGTAGTAGCTAGCCGGTTTGATATAGGCAATCTCCAACAGCCAGGAGACCGGATAGGTAACCCTTAACTCATCCACCAATTCATATTTCATTCGTCTGGGGTTTTCTCCTCCTTTACCAGATTTGGATACTGCTTTTTTAGAAATTCAACTTGTGCTTTCAAATAATCCCTTTCCTCTTCAACCGACTTAAATTTAGTCCTAGGCCTGCCTTTTAAAGGATTAGAAACTCCTTTACGTTCATCAAACGGGGCTCCTTCTTTCCATTTCTTAACCCACACTTTAAGCTGGCTGCAGTGACGGATTCCCAGTTCCTCTGCCAATGCTTTATAACTTTTAGACCCATTCACATATTTCATGACGGCATTATGTTTAAACTCTTCCGAATAACTATTAAAAGTTTGTCCTTTCTTTGCCATAGAAAAATCCCCTCCAAGTAGCATTCTTTCCTTCATGGTAACATGAAGGTTTTTTTGAATGTCTACTTAAAGGGGACATTAACAAATTAAGAGTGCGTGTTCGGTTTTTTTATTTCTGTTTACGTATGAATGTCAATACCACATGGGATTAATATAAGGCCTTCTTTTGAATTTTATCTCTAACAAGTATAAAAGAGCTGGATATGTGATGATTCAGACAATCGATGTGCATTTGGCAAACCATTCATGTCAGAAAACAGAAGCGAAATAAGCAAAAAGAGATTTCCTAAAGAAACCCTTCCATTTTAATTTCATTAATACTATAGTTAGAGTGTAACTTTTTTAATTCTAATAACGACTATTATTTATGAACGGGGAGGGGAAGTTATTGGACTCCGTTTTCGATGAATTATATACAAAATACCATCAGGATGTATTTCAATTCTTATTCTATATGGTGAGAGATCGAGAGCTGGCAGAAGATCTTATGCAAGAAGTATATATAAGAGTTTTGAAGTCATATGATAAATTCGAAGGCAAGAGTAGTGAAAAAACATGGCTATTCTCAATTGCAAGGAATGTGGCCATTGATTCATTTAGAAAACAAAAAGGCTGGAAACAAAAAATAATTGAAAAATTTGATTGGTCAAAGCAACAGATTAAAGATGAACACCCTATGCCAGAGGAAGTAGTTATGCAGAGTCAGGAAATCCAAATGATATATCGGTGCATGGAGAAGTGTTCAGTGGACCAACGAACGGTTATTATAATGAGATATATTCAAGAACTATCCATTGCTGAGACGGCAGCAACTCTAGGCTGGACGGAAAGTAAAGTGAAAACTACGCAACACAGAGCATTAAAGGCTCTGAAGAAAAACATGTCTGACATGTGGGAAAAGGAGGGGTTAAATAGTGAAAAAACAAGATTGGAAAGATGATCACATCGAAGAACTATTGAAACAACTTCCTAAAATTACTAACCACATAAGTAAGCAAGATATGTATCAACAAATGATGATATTTAAAGAGCAGAAGAAAAGAAAAAGGTGGTTAACCCCATCTGTAGCTTCTGCAGTTGCTGTTTTATTGTTATGTATTCTCGTTCCGACCATGATCAATTTTCAAGATTCAGCCGGAAGTAATATAGATGATAGCGAGCAAGAGAATCAATTGGCATCGAATGCGACTCAACAAAAGGAAGTAAACGATGAGATAACAAATGACGAGAGTAATCATACGCAAGAAAATACGGAAGACATAGTAAAGGATGAAGAAGTAACTCCGCAAGAAGATATAGATCAGACGGATGAAATTTATGCTCAAAATGACCAGTCAGAAGAGGCCAATGCCAATGCCAATGATAATAATGAGCAACCAGTGACACAGCAAATTGAACCAACTGCAGTCTATGCGGAAGATATTAAAGATCAAGAGGAAGTTTTAACTTATTCTATACCGGATCATAATGTTCAAAATTTTATTCCCATTAGTGTGATGGTAAATAAAGAAGCAGATCTTTCTAAAATGGAATTATTCATTAATCATATGTCAGATTTAAAAGAAGCTGAATGGGGGTTAGGGGAGCTAAACCCATTTAATGCGGACTTTCATTATGATACTTCAAATCAAGTGCTTGCAGTTGATTTTCCTGCTGCAACAAATATTTCATCAAGCAGTCAATCAGAAGCAATAAAAGAAATATTAACGGATATGATGGCTGATTTTAATATAGAGAAAATCGATTTATTAACAGATGGTGAACAAGGGCTAGAGATGGGAAATGAAGGCTTTACAGAAGAAATAGATCAAGTTGATACGTCTAATAAATCTGCTTACTATTTTTACTATCCTAACGAAGAATGGACAACGCCTTTCCTTGTTCCGTTTAGAGAAAAAATAAACTCAGTGACAGATGCTTTTGCAGCAATGAAAAAAGGGATTGAAACTTATAACCTGAAAGCTTCTATACCTAATGACATAGACTTTGAAACGGAAGTCGTTTCCGATGAACAATTATTAATTACTTTTGAAGATGATGCCGATATAAAGAATGATGAGGAAACTTTATATACGATTGAAGCGATTCTATTAACAGCCAAGGAATTTGAATATAATGAGGTTAAGTTGGAAAATACCGAAATTGATCAAATTGGTCGGTTTGATTTAGAAAAAGAAATTCAAGTGCCGGTAGCACCTAATAAAAGGGATTTACCATAAGAAAGAATAAAGAGTTGGTAATTATGACTGTAAAAGTCTAATATTACCAACTTTTTTTGCGTTTTTGACAAAGGTAATATTGAAAAAAGTAAAACACTCATAACTATAATTTTAAAATAAGGTGCTACATTAAAAAAAGAAAAATTTATTTTTATATACATATTTTTTAAAAACTCGTACATAGTAATGGATGTGTTTTTTGGCAGGATTTGTCGTAATCATAGAGTAATTAATTTGTCTATATAATATAACCGCTATAGGAGGCAAAGTTTTGAAGTATAAAGTAAGCCGTTTATTCATGTTCGGAAGTATATGTTTTCTTTTTTTAATATTCAGTAGTGAAAAAAATGCTTTAGCAGACTCTTGGCCAGAAAAAACAAAAAATTGGGTATGGCCAGTAGAAGGGGTCATCACAGATACATATGGAACTAGAGGAGGACATCATAAAGGGATTGATATTGCTGCAGAGATAGGTACACCTATTCACTCAGTGGATAGTGGAGTAGTTACAAGATCATATTACTCTGATACATATGGTAATGTTGTGTTTATACAGCATCATAACGATACAGAAACCATTTATGCTCATTTGAAAAAGCGTTTAGTATTTGAAGGTGAAGTGATTTCAGCAGGCGATACAATAGGAGAGATGGGGAATACCGGTGATTCCTCAGGTGTTCATTTGCATTTTGAAGTTCACGCAAACGAATGGACCTTTTCTAAGGAGAATGCGCTTGATCCTTTTTTAGTATTTAATCACGATGAGGATACGATACTTGTTTCAGGAAAAATGAACGGACCTCATATGGATACGTATGAAGTGAAAACAGGAGATACGTTATGGTCGATTAGTGAAAGGTATAATGTGACGGTAGCAGAATTGGTAAATAAGAATGGATTGCGGACAGAAAACATATATCCTAATCAAATATTACAGGTTCCCTAAATTGAAAGGAATACATACAAGGTACGTACATGTAATATGAAAATAAATGAAAAGGTTGTATTTTTTTAAAAAATCGCATCTTTTTTCAATCAAAATAATTTGACACCATTTAAGTATTGATTATTCTAAAAAAATAGTTAAATCTCATTGTCCATGCCTCTTTTAAGGCGTATAATTGTTACATACAATTGAGGAGGCAGGCAAAATGTTAACGGATTATCATAATCATTTAGAGAACGGTACACTTACATTAGACTATTTAGAACAATTTACAAACGCGGCTAATAATAAAAATATTGGTTCATTTGGTATTTCTGAACATGCTTATCACTTTTACCAAACGGCAGATATTCTGCAAAATAAATGGGTAAATGAAAGACGATATTATGATATGAAGGATTATGTATCATTATTTCACCAAGCATGGAATAAAGAAATAGATGTAAAAATGTCCATTGAAATGGATTATACACCTGGAAAGCATAAGGAAATGGAGAAATTCATTCAATCATATGATTTTGATTATGTGATTGGCTCTGTCCATTGGGTAGGTGACTTTGGCATAGATTTAGCTGAGTACAAAAAGGAATGGGAACGACGCGATCTTTATGATGTATATCGTAAATATTATGATCAGATAGTTACTTTGGCTCAATCTAATCTATTTGATATTGTCGGCCATATTGACTTAGTGAAGATTTTTAAGTATGTTCCTCAGGATGAAGAGTTTCTATTAGAACAATATGAAAGAGTAACTGATGCTTTAGCACAATCAAAAACATGCGTGGAAATTAGTAGTGCTGGTTTAAGAAAACCTGTGGGTGAGCTATATCCAGATCCAAGATTATTACGAAAATGTTTTGAGAAGAATATACCAATCGTTCTATCGTCTGATGCTCATTTTCCCGAGCATGTTGGTGCAGACTTTGATCAATCGCTTGCATTAGCAAAAGAAATTGGATATTCATCCATCATGACTTTTTCAAAAGGTGAACGTAAAGAATATCCTTTAGGCTAGGAATAATGATGAATAGTGCTCAATTTAAAAAAGTCATTCATAAAATGAACAGGTTCTAATTGGAATCTGTTTGTGTTGTGAATGACTTTTACTTTTATCCTAAATATAAAAAAGAGTGGTCGACTGAGGGCCACTCTCTACAAAAAGGAATTATAAAATAATAGGATTAATAGAAACAATCTCATCTAAGTTGTTCAATAAGGAAAGCTCTTTGTCACTTAGTGGTTTGTCAAAAGCTAGCACCATAATCGCTTCTCCACCTGCTTGTTTACGACCTACTTGCATTGTGGCAATATTAATATGGTGATCGCCAAGGACTTGACCTACGTGGCCAATAACACCAGGTCTGTCCATATGTTGAATATAAAGAAGGTTACCTTCTGGTAAGAAGTCAATATTAAACCCGTTTAAATAGACAATTCTTGGCCCATAATGATCAATAAATGTTCCTCTAACTGTAAATGCATTTTCTTCTCCTTTTGCTGTGACCGAAATGCAGTTGTCATAGCCAAATGCATCGGTGGAAATCTTTTCTCCAACAGTGATACCACGCTCTTTTGCAGTGAGTAATGCATTAACCTCATTCACGTTAACGTCAATTCTACCTTTGAAGAAACCGGACAGCATTGCTTTTGTTAAGTATGCAGTTTCTAAATCTGTCACTGAACCAGAGTAAGTAATAGAGAGTTCATGTACCCCTTCTTTAACACATTGAGTTAAAATATTTCCGATTTGTTTAGAGATTTGGTAAAAAGGTTGTATTTTTTCATAAATGTCTTTGGAGATAGCTGGTAAGTTAATTGAATTAGATACTGGATTTCCTTCAAAGTAAGTCCGAACTTCTTGAGCGACTTGTGTTGCTACATTTAATTGTGCTTCTTTTGTTGACGCACCTAAATGTGGCGTTACAATGACATTTTCATATTTCAAAAGTGGGTGTTCACCAGGTGGTTCAGTTTCAAATACGTCTAATGCAACTCCTCCAACATGTCCATTAGCCACATATTTAGCTAAATCTTGCTCATCAATGATACCACCACGGGCACAGTTAAGTAAGCGAACGCCTTTTTTTGTTTTTTTCAATGCCTCTTCATTGATAATCCCTCTTGTTTCAGGTGTAAGTGGAGTATGAACCGTAATAATATCAGATCTTTGCAGTATTTCATCTAATGTACTAGATTCTACACCGAGTTTTGCTGCACGTTCTTTCGTTAAAAAGGGATCGAATACTAACACACTCATACCAAATACTTTTGCTCGCTTGGCGATTTCACTCCCGATTCTTCCCATACCAACAATACCAAGACTTTTACCGAATAGTTCAGTACCTACATACTGATTTCTTTTCCATTCCAAATTCTTAACTGAGCTATGTGCTTGAGGAATATTTCTCATAAGGGAGGCCATCATAGCAAAAGTATGCTCTGCCGTAGAAATTGTGTTTCCGTCTGGTGCATTTATGACGATAATGCCTCTTTTAGTTGCTGCTGGAACATCAATATTATCGACACCCACACCTGCTCTTGCAATAATTTTTAACTTTGGCATCTCCGCCATTAATTCATCCGTTACTTTCGTGGCACTCCGTACTAACAAAGCCTCAATAGTTGATAAATCAACCTCGGGATCGTCGGTTTTCTTTTGAATAATTTCAGCATTTGTGTCGTTAAGTAAAGGGTATAAGCCTTCTTCACTAATGGCATCAGCCACTAATATTTGATACATGTATGAACCCTCCTAAGTTGGTTACTTAATTATCTGATTATTTTACAAGACGAATATTATTCTGTCAATTGGATTTATTGTTTGTGTTTAAAATGGAAACGCTTTAATGTAGTAAAATAAAACGATCTTCGTGGAAAGAAAATTTTATCTCCTGAAGACAAATGTGCATAATGAAAGGAATGTTTTTAATTCGAGATATTTACTATTTTAGGCTTCACAAATGAATTATTTTTCAGTATAATGAAGTTGTCAAATAAATATGGTCTATCTTCGGGGCAGGGTGAAATTCCCGACCGGCGGTGATAAGTATTTATACTTTAAGCCCGCGAGCCTAAAAGTGGAGTGCAATTAGCACGAAGCGTTTGTATTGGGCAGGATTTGGTGAGAATCCAAAGCCGACAGTAAAGTCTGGATGGGAGAAGATGGAGGTTCTGCTAACGTTCAAAGTATACACTACAAGAACGTTTATTAAGAATGTCTTTGTTCAATTCTCCCTCAAGTTTACTTGAGGGTTTTGTTATGCAAAGACGCTTATTTGCTGAACCTTTCTTCTATAGGAGAGATAGCCTAAAAGGAGAGAGGAAAATTGAAGAAGTTAAATGTCAAAGCTTTTGTTGCAATCGGTATGTTGAGTAGTATCGCGTATATTCTTATGTTGTTAAACTTTCCATTACCACCGTTTCCGAACTTTTTGATGATTGACTTTAGTGATATCCCTGCTTTAGTGGCTGCGTTAATATTTGGTCCGATTGCGGGAATACTGGTCGAATTGTTTAAAAATGTGTTGGATTATTTTATGACGGGAAGTGCTACTGGTGTACCTGTTGGTCATATTGCTAACTTTGTAGCAGGTTTATTATTTATTTTGCCAACCTATTATGTTTATACAAAGATGAAATCCAAAAAAGGTATGACAATAGGATTAATCATTGGCACAAGTGTAATGGCTGTATCCATGAGTTTGCTTAATTATTTCGTCTTTTTACCTGCCTATACAATGTTTTTAAATATGCCCGCTATGTCAGGACCAGAAATGCGTTCAACTGCAGTCATGTTTATTCTACCTTTTAACTTTATTAAAGGAATTTTAATGGCATCGGTATTTATGCTTGTATTTGCTAAGATGAGTAATTGGATTAATAAACAAAGATCGCTAAATACGATTGCTTAATTTATAAAGGAGGCATCTAACTTTGAAAAGTTAGATGCCTTTTAATATATAATTTTATGCCGCTTAAGTAGAATTGTCACTCTTATCCATCATATTACATCATTCGTAAAAGCACCAATGAACTCATATGCAATCCTCGATAACTACTATTTTAATTCCAACTGGATAATTGATGAAGGGAACGATTTTTATTCGAATGAGTATACGAGTATGTGATTCCCTGTAGCTCATAGAAAAAACGAGCAAATCCCTAAAATAGGATTTACTCGTTTTCTTTTTTTACCATTAGATTTCTTTTTGTTCTATTCGTATTTTAACGGATCACCATCAAAGGCATCGTCTGCGACTTTTATTGAGTCAGTTGGACAGCCTTCAAATGCATCCATCATATCTTCTATAAGAACATCGGGAATTTCAACAATTCCTTCATTATCATCTAGTGTTACAAATGCGATGCCCTCATCATCGTAATCATAAATGTCTGGAGCTGCCGCACCACATGCGCCACAAGCAATACATGTTTCTTTGTCAACAATTGTATACTTCGCCATGGAATAACCTCCTATTTAAAATCTTTTTCATGTTAAAGCACGAAAATATCTGCCGAAACACTTACCACATGTTCTATTGTAAATCTGTCTTGTAAACATTTCAATAAAAATCTACCATCTAGAATAGTCTATGGTGGGACTTTTCATCTTGTTCATGATGAAAAATTGACTGATATTATCACGTATATAACGGTTTCATGATACAATAAAATTCAACAAAAAAAAATAAAATAATGTCGAAAAAGTCTGCGAATTCACCACGGAAATGCTATTCTAAAAACTAATTAGTCAATGAATAAAGGGGAGAGAAATGTGAGCGTTATTCAGAAATTGGTCTTATTTTGTCTAAAATCAATTGAGAATCAGAGAACTGCTTATGCCATTTTACATTTGCTTAATGGCAAAAAGTCATCTCAAACAATACAAGATGCTCATTTATTTCACTTGAAGCAATACTTTCATGTGTTACCCCATTTGGCAAGAGAGGAATTTAATCAAATATTAGATCATCTTTTAGAGGAGAAATATGTCACTTGTCTTGGTGAGGGGTCTTATCGAATGACGGAAAAAGGGGATATGTATCTCCAAGAGTTTGCTGAACCAATCATACCTAGCTATCTCAATGGCTGGTCATATAACCGGATGGACAAACTTTTTTGGGAGCGCCTTTCTCTTATGGTTCAAGTAATTTCTAACCTAGTCGCATATAACGGAAGGTATCTCCCTATTCAAAATAATAAACCTGATCTTGATTGGTTAAAGAACTTTATTCAAAGGAATAGAATCAATCGCCATGAGTTGGCAACACAACTGTTTAAGGAGTTACAACAAATTTTAACGAATAAAAAAATTGACCCTCTTATTCTCATTCTAAGGTTAACAGGAAGTAATCGAATTGGCTTAACACAGCAGCAGGCAGCCGAACAGTTGCAAATGTCAATGTTAACCTATCAGTTACATTTTACAAATGTGATTCACATGATATTAACTGAAGTAAAAGAAAATAACACCTCTTATCCGTTACTCGAGCAAATATTAGAGACAAAAGAGACAAATGAGTGGTTACAGCTAACACAATCAACAAGAAAAACAGCTATCTATTTAAATCAAGGATACGATATTGAGGATATTATTAAAATAAGAAAATTAAAACAAGGAACAATTGAAGATCATATTGTGGAATTGGCCATTGTTGATTCGTCTTTTAATATAGATGTATATGTTCCACCAGAAGTACAAAGAAACATTATAAAAACTTCAACGAACGGAATAAAGCAGCTAAAATATATCCGTCAATCAGTTCCTGAAGCAAGCTATTTTCAGATACGGCTTGTACTAGCTAAACATAAAAGTGCGGTGAGCGTATAATGAAACAATTACTGAGAGAAAAATTTGGTTATACGTCTTTTAGAGATGGACAAGAAGAAACAATAAAAGCGGTAGTGGCCGGTAAGCATACGTTAGCCATGCTCCCAACTGGTTCTGGGAAGTCTTTATGTTATCAACTTCCAACATTTATGCTCCCAGGCACAACTTTAATTATTTCTCCACTTCTTTCCTTAATGCAGGATCAGGTAGACCAATTACTATTGATTGGGGAAAAACGGGCTATCGCATTTAATTCTTTTTTAAATTACCAAAAAAAAATGTATGCACTTAAAAATTTGCACCAGTATAAGTTTATTTTTACTTCACCTGAAATGCTGCAATCAAAATTATTCATGGAGAGATTGAGTGAGCTTCATATTACATTACTTGTTGTCGATGAAGCTCATTGTATTTCTCAATGGGGACATGATTTCAGACCGGACTATTTAGCTATTGGCTCTGTAATGAAGGAGTTAGGACATCCGCCTATATTGGCGTTAACGGCTACGGCAACTGATAAGGTGAAACAGGATATTAAACAATCTTTAAACATGCAAAACAGTATTGATATTCTTTATTCAGTTGACCGACCAAATATCTCTTTACATGTTGAGAAAGTTGAAAGCTATCAAGAGAAAATCGATGTGTTAATTAAGAGGGTAAGAGCTTTACATGGTCCAGGTATTATTTATTTTTCTAGTAAAAAAACGGCAGAAGTTTGTGCACAATCATTAAAAGAGAATGGGATAAAAAGAGTGAGCATCTATCATGGCGGATTGAATCATGAAGAAAGAATACTTATTCAGCAACAATACATTCATAACCAACTCGATGTGATATGTGCAACAAGTGCATTTGGCATGGGGATTAATAAAGAAAATATTCGTTATGTTATTCATTTTCATATGCCAATGAATATGGAATCATATTTACAGGAAATTGGTAGAGCTGGGAGAGATGGCAAGCCTAGTCTTGCTTTACTGTTATATGCACCTTTTGATGAACAGCTGCCGATGCAGTTGGTAGAATCAGAACTAATTAATGATAGTCAAATGGAGAATTTAAAACGTTTTTTTTTAACAGATTCCCTAAGGTGGTGGGAGTTAGAAAAATACGAAGAGGATATAACAGTAATTGCTAATCTTAGTGA
Organism: Cytobacillus sp. FSL M8-0252; assembly: GCF_038007345.1. NCBI lineage: Bacteria > Bacillati > Bacillota > Bacilli > Caryophanales > Bacillaceae > Cytobacillus > Cytobacillus sp. FSL M8-0252. Next base: position 3,066,767 of record NZ_JBBOWZ010000001.1, on the reverse strand, counting down.
AACATCTATGCGAATATTAAAGGATTTTCATCGTAATGCTATCCTTGATCATAAGGAGGCAAGTTCCTTAGATGAACTAAAGGTGATTATGAATAAACAATTCCAGCTTAAATTAGGAGCCATTCAAACTGTTTATCAATATATTCATAGTTCCACATGTAGGCGAGAAAAAATCTTACACTATTTTGGTGAAGAGCCGACATTAAATATAGGAGAATGCTGCGATCATTGTAATGGTAGCAACTACCCTGATCTGCAAACTGAAGAGCTAGGGATAATGCCTTTATATGAAAATTGGGAAGAGATCCTACAAGACATTTTATTAAGTGAGACATCCAAAAATGAAGAGTAAATATGAAGAAACCATTCGTTTGTTATCTGATAAAGAATTAAGATTTCATTTATATTTAACACAAGTGTTATTACTTTTCATTGCATTGGTTATTGGCCTATTTCTCTTTCATTCATGGGATTCTTTTTTTGCGCTATTTCAATGGGATGGACCATCTATTGCGATTGGTATATTATCAGGATTAGTCATTGTCATGCTTGATATAATAGGGATGCGGGTCCTACCTCCCTCCTATTATAATGATGGTGGGGTAAATATAAGGATATTCAGCTCACTATCACCAGCCCATATCGTAGTAATTACGTTAATTATTGCCTTTAGTGAGGAAGTGTTATTTAGAGGTGTGCTGCAAACTCACTTTGGGTTGATAGTGACTAGTTTAATCTTTGCTCTTGTCCATTATCGTTATTTATTTCAATGGTTCTTATTTTTAAATGTCGTTTTATTGAGTTTCTTCATTGGTTGGATATATGAATTAACTGGTAATTTGTTAGCGACAATTATTATGCACTTTATTATTGATTGTTTATTGGGGTTATATATATATAAAAGTCAAAGAGCAGGAAGGGAAGATAGATGAATAGAGAGGCATCATATCGGGAGAAGGCAAAGAGAGATCGCCAAAGATTACAAAAAGTAAATGTTAGTGAAGAGTTGTCAATGGCGGAGATCAGCAGTACTAAAGAAAAACAAACAGTGGATAAAAAGTTGGACTACCCACTCATTCGTTTACTTGCAGCATTTTTTATTATGGTACCAATAGTGGCTTTGTCTGTTTATTATCTTGTTCCTATGCTAGCTGATCAGTCTTCAACTTCAGCAGAAAAAGAAGATTTTGAAACTGTTGGTATATCAAATAGCAGTAATAATGGGTCATCACAAAATGTTGCAGCCGCCCCTGATGATAAGGAAGAAGATAAGGTAGAACAAGAAAAGGAGAAAGCAGCTGAAGAGGCAAAATTAAAAGAACAAGAAGAAGCTGAACGAAAAAAACAAGAGGAAGCAGAGAAGAAAGCAAAAGAAGAAGCAGCCAAAAAAGAAAAGGAAGAGGCTGAAAAGAAAGCACGAGAAGAAGCTGTACAAAAAGAGAAGGAATTAGCAGAACAAAAGGCGAAAGAAGAGGAAGCAAAAAAACAAGCAACAAAAGTTGTTCAGCATACGGTTCAATCACAAGAAACAATGTATAGAATCGCTATGAATTATTATAAGTCACCTGATGGGATTGCAAAAATTAAGGCTGCTAATAATTTGCCATCTGAGGAAATTTACGTTGGCCAAGTATTAAGGATTCCCCTCGACTAGTCATGAATCCACTCCTCCAATCATATAATGTGGGCAAGCATAGCTATGACTGGGGGGGATTTTATGGAAACAGCAATTAATCAACTAGATGAAAGAACAGACCAAGCAACGAGACAAATGCTTCAAAAAGTAGTTGAAAGAAAAGCGAAATATGATCACTTGAAAGAGTGGCATTTGGTTATTATGTGGCTAGTTGTATTTCTATCATTTGCTTATGTGATTTTTGTGTATTATCAATTTTATTTACCTTATTCCTATTCATTTGCTTCTGTTTTTTCTGTTTATATTAATCATCCATTCAATTTATACAGTATGGTAACGTTGATTGGCTTTTATGGATATATGGTCCTGTTACAACAGAAGCGTGATAAAGCGGAAAAAGAATATCATGCACTTAGATGCGAGATCATCGATAAGAGTAAGGACTTGTGGAAAAAAGAGGATGAGTGGAAAAATAGACATCATGTCTTTAATATGATGAAAAAAAATTATGATATTAATCTGTTTCATGAGAACAAATAATCATAGTTCAAAGCCATAGGGAGTAAAGACATTTAAACCTATCTCATACGAATGAAGAAGCAGAGAAATGAAGAGGAACTGCTGACTAAAACCTACCCCAGTTTGCGATTGCATGACATGAATCATTTGAAAATCTAAGAACTTACAGAACAACTAACGGTGATTCAAGTCATCATAGCGACAATCGGGCAAGTTCACATGAAATATAAGGTTTGTAGAAGCGAAATAAATGATATTTAGGTTGTTCGTTTATAGAGCATCCTTTTTTTATTGACTAACTTAAATTTTAGTACATATAGATGAGGTGGAGTCATGTATATTATTTTAGCAGGTGCATTACTGTTTATTTTCGTTGGGGTCGTCGTTTATATGTATAAGGAAGCACATAAAGATACAATTGAAGTGAGAAAGGTTGCCATACAAGGTTTCCCAGAGAGTCTTGCAGGATTGAACATTTTTTTTATTTCTGATATCCATCGTAGAGAGCTATCAGGAAAGTTGATTCAAGCTGTTAAAGATAGAAAGGTGGATATCGTTTGCATAGGCGGTGATTTAACAGAAAAGGGAGTACCTTTGGCAAGGACGAAACGGAATATAGAAAACCTTGTTTCTATTGCTCCGACTTATTTTGTATGGGGGAATAATGATTATGAAGTGGATTTTCATGAGCTAGATGCATTGCTATTAGATCTCGGAGTGAAAATTCTTGATAATTCAGCAGTCAGTTTTGAAGGCTCAGATGGTAAACGTATCGTGTTACTTGGAACAGATGATTTTAGTAGGGAAAGAGACCAGATTGATCTTGCAATTGAGGATGCTGGGAATGGCTGTCGTATTCTCATGAGCCATGACCCTGGTATTGTTGACTATTTATTACCAGAATATCAAATTTCGTTTATGATGTCAGGACATACCCATGGTGGGCAAATCCGTATCTTAAACTGGGGACCTTATGAAAAAGGTGGGATGAAATATAAGAACGGTATACCTTATTTTGTAAGTAATGGTTATGGGACAACAGCCTTGCCTTTAAGGCTAGGCGCACCTGCACAAACACATATTCTTTCTTTATATCCAAGTTTAGAAGGAAATGTTAAGGACGACTCACCAACTAAAGTATATACCATACACTAATCACAAGAGTCGGTTCTGGGCAGGGGGCAGAAGAAATGCAATTGGAGCGTTTGAATGATAATAAAATTAAAATTTTGCTTACTTTAGATGATTTGTTTGAGAGAGGCTTGTCAAAGGAAGATATTTGGAAGGACTCTTTAAAATGGCATCAGCTTTTTCAAGATATGCTTGAGGAAGCAAGTGAAGAATTTGACCTTGATATATATGGCACAATCAGTATCGAGATTTTTTCAATGCAAATACAAGGAATGGTTATGATTGTAACGATACAAGAAGAAGTAGAAGAAGAATGGCTTAAGGATGGAATCATTGATTTTCAAGTAGATGTAGACAAACAAGATTATATTTTATATGAATTTCATGATTTTGAGAATATTATTTCATTAAGTCACCGGAAAATATGGAAAGAAGAAGTGGTAAATTCATTATATGTGTATAACGGACTTTATTATGTATTGATTGAAGGCAATAGAAAACAAGCGGAAGAAAAACTGATTTCAATTTTAGCTGAATATGGTACCGTTTCTTTTGTTAGTTTATATATTATTAAAGAATACGGAAAAGAATTAATTAGAGACCATGCATTAGAAAAGATCGAACACTATTTTAAATAATGGTACATTCAAGCAAATAGGATTTAAGTGATCCTATTTGTTTGAATATTCAGGTGCCTTGATGTTTATCGTATTAGTTCTTTGGGAATAGGATGTAATATGGAGCTTATCGATGAGATTAATTCAATTTAACTCGATAAATACATATGAGTATTTTATGAATGAAATCAGCTAATAAAGGCAAAATAAAATAGATGTAAATATTTTTGAAAATAAGGAAAATACGTAATATTATAGCTTTGGTAGCGTTTACATAAAAATAAGAAAAAATTGCTTTTTCTCCTTGCATAAATAGAGTAAAGGTGTATACTATGTCTTGAAAGCGGACAACTAAAGAATGTGAATTTTTCTAGGAGGTTTCAAATAGTGGCCGATAAAGGTACTGATCATACGAATCAAGAAGATAAAATGGATGTTTTGAAGTCAACTCAAATCGTAATCCACAAAGCGTTGGAGAAACTTGGATATCCAGAAGAGGTTTTTGAACTGTTGAAAGAACCAATGCGTTTATTAACAGTGAAAATTCCTGTTAGGATGGATGATGGGACGGTGAAAATTTTTACTGGTTACCGTGCTCAGCATAATGATTCAGTCGGTCCTACAAAAGGGGGAATTCGTTTTCACCCTAATGTAACAGAAAAAGAAGTGAAGGCACTATCTATATGGATGAGCTTAAAATGCGGTATAGTCGATCTACCATATGGCGGAGGTAAAGGCGGTATCGTTTGTGATCCAAGAGATATGTCTTTCCGTGAGCTTGAAAGATTAAGTAGAGGGTATGTTAGAGCGATTAGCCAAATTGTTGGTCCTACAAAAGATATTCCAGCTCCAGATGTATTTACAAATTCACAAATTATGGCCTGGATGATGGATGAATATAGCAGAATGGATGAATTTAATTCCCCGGGATTTATTACTGGTAAACCACTTGTACTTGGTGGTTCTCATGGTAGGGAATCAGCAACAGCTAAAGGCGTTACGATCTGTATTCATGAAGCAGTCAAGAAAAAGGGTATTAATTTAAAGGGTGCTCGCGTGGTTGTACAAGGTTTTGGTAATGCAGGTAGCTTCTTAGCAAAGTTTATGCATGATGAAGGCGCAAAAGTTGTGGGTATTTCTGATGCATACGGTGCCCTTCATGACCCTAATGGTTTAGATATTGATTATTTACTTGATCGCCGTGATAGTTTTGGAACTGTAACAAAGTTATTTAATGAGACGATTTCGAATAAAGAGCTACTCGAGCTCGAATGTGACGTATTGGTTCCTGCAGCAATTGAAAACCAAATTACTGAGGAAAACGCACATAATATTAAAGCAAGTATTGTAGTAGAGGCAGCGAATGGCCCAACAACATTAGAAGCGACACAAATATTAACAGAAAGAGATATTCTTCTTGTGCCTGATGTGCTTGCATCATCCGGTGGTGTAACAGTTTCTTATTTTGAATGGGTGCAGAATAACCAAGGCTACTACTGGTCTGAAGAAGAAGTAGAAGAAAAATTAGAAAAAATTCTAGTGAAATCATTCAATAATATTTATGAAACCGCTCAAACACGTAGAGTAGATATGCGCTTAGCTGCGTATATGGTTGGTGTACGTAAAATGGCTGAAGCATCAAGATTTAGAGGTTGGATTTAATTTTCGCAATTTCTTACATTTGAAAGAAGGTAAAAAATCTCCTATTATATACATTAGGAGATTTTTTTCAATTCTACATATATAAAATATCATACGGGTCAGTCCAAGAGGTGGATCATCATGAATAAAAAAGATGCGATTGTGGTTGGTGGTGGACCATGTGGATTAGCCGCAGCCATTTGTTTAAAAGAGTTAGGGAAAGATGTTTTAGTCATTGAGAAGGGAAACATTGTTAATGCCATTTATCGTTACCCGACTCATCAAACTTTCTTTAGTTCCAGTCAAAAATTAGAAATTGGTAATATACCGTTTGTAACGGTTGAACATAAACCCAATAGAAATCAAGCACTTACCTATTATAGAGAAGTGGTTAAACGGAAAGCAATCAATGTCAATGCATATGAAAAGGTTGAAAGCATCATAAAGAAAAAAGATAATGACTTCTCTGTGCAAACAGATAAAGCGGAATATCAATCCTCTTATGTTATTGTTGCAACTGGGTATTATGATCAACCAAATTATATGGGGGTCCCTGGTGAAGATTTAGATAAAGTCTTTCATTACTTTAAAGAAGCCCATCCGTTTTTTAATAAAGATGTTGTTGTTATTGGTGGGAAAAACTCCAGTGTTGATGCGGCCATTGAATTAGAAAAGGCTGGGGCAAATGTGACGGTTCTCTATCGGGGCGATGAATATTCAAAAAGCGTTAAGCCGTGGATTTTACCGCAGTTTGATTCACTTGTTCGCCATGAGAATATTCAAATGGAATTTAATGCGAATGTCCAGGAAATAAGAGCAACTTCTGTTGTCTATGAGAAAGAAGGGAAAATTAAGGAAATCGCGAATGATTTTGTCTTTGCCATGACTGGTTATCATCCAGATCATCCATTTTTACAATCAATAGGCATTAAAAAAGACGAAGAGACCGGAAAACCTGAACATCATCCTGAAACAATGGAGACCAATGTAGAAGGTATATATATTGCTGGCGTGATTGCTGCGGGTAATAATGCCAATGAAATATTTATCGAGAATGGTAGGCATCATGGAGAAATGATTGCCAAAGCGATTAAAGAGAAAGAACAATAATCAAACAAGTTCAGACGAGAATATGAGCTTAAGTAAACCCGAACTTTATGCAAAACACTCTTTAATGGTGCTTTGCTTTGTTCGGGTTTTCAAATGATGTTGCATCACTTTGTCAATATTTTTTGCCTTTTGTCTAGGATGATTTTTCCATATGTTGAAATTTTGTGGCGTACTATCATTATGATCTTCATAAACTGCCAAAGGAGTGAGCGATCAACTCAGTAGACTTCCCATCTAATAGATGGAATAAAGAAAGTCAGTAAATCAAACATTTATAGTTGAAACATTTCTTCAAGTTTTTCGAAGGGCATCCTGCTTTCCAAAGCGATTAATAGTTTAATACGAGCTTTTTGCCCATTTAATCCATTAGAAAAAATGAGGCCAAGCTCTTTTAATTCTTTGCCCCCTCCAGGATAACCATAAACATCTTGGGCAATGCCATTAAAGCATCTTGATACGATAATAATGGGAATCTTTCTAGCAAGTAAATCTTTTATACCAGGAAGCATGGCTGGAGGAAGGTTTCCTTGTCCAAGCGCTTCAATCACCAATCCATCGCATGTAGTTTGTGCAATTGCTCCTAATAGGGTAGAGTCCATGCCGGCATGAGCTTTAATAAGCATCACTTGTTTATCTGCTTGTTCGATTTCGAAATGTGCATGTTGAACAGGGAGGTGATGAAAAAGTACACCCCTTTTTGTGACTATACCTATGGGTCCATATTGAGGACTTTGAAAGGTCGAGACGTTGCTAGTATGTGTCTTTGTCACATTTTCAGCTGTGTGAATTTCATCATTCAGCACTACTAAAACGCCCTTTCCATCCGCTTCATCGCAAATGGCAACACGAATAGAAGAAATCAGATTATATAACCCATCTGAGCCAATTTCATTACTAGAGCGCATAGCCCCAGTCACAACGATCGGCAAAGAACCCTTTACTGTTAAGTCAAGAAAATAGGCAGTTTCTTCCAATGTATCAGTACCATGTGTAATGACAACACCAGATACCTTATCCTTGTAAGAATGAATTAAGTTTCGTAATATAAGCATTTCCTTTTGCGTAATATGGGGAGAGGGTAATTGAAATGGTTCTTCGACAATCAAGTGCGCAAGCTCATTTAACTCTTTTGTTTGTCTTGTTAATGGGTTTTCTTCATTTGTTAATACTGCACCTGTTTCAACATCCTCACTCATTGAAATGGTCCCACCTGTATGAATTAGGAGTATTTTCTTTTTATCCAACTTGGTACCTCCATTTAATATGTAATTATTTTGGTAAATTTATTTTCAATCTTACCTATACATGATACGATTAAAGAAAAGCTTTGAAAAGAGGAACAGCCCATGCTGGGATTAATATCTGCTGCCATTGCTCCTGGCTTGGCATTATTAAGTTACTTTTATTTAAAAGATCAACATGAGACTGAGCCCTTTTCGATGGTTTTTAGAACCTTTTTATTTGGGGCACTTCTTGTGTTTCCCATAATGTTTATCCAATATGTATTTGAAGTAGAACAAGTGTTTACTTCTCATTTTGTTTCTGCTTTTCTTTCTTCTAGTATGCTTGAGGAATTTTTTAAGTGGTTTATCCTCCTTATTATTATTTACCCCCATGTGCACTTTGATGAACCGTATGACGGCATTGTTTATGGCGCAGCAGTATCACTTGGGTTTGCTACATTGGAGAATATCTTTTATTTATTGACACTCGGAATAGAGCATGCGCTAGGTCGTGCATTATTCCCGGTTTCTAGTCATGCACTTTTTGGTGTAATTATGGGCTATTATTTAGGAAAAGGAAAGTTTTCGAAAAAATCTAGAGGGAAATGGCTATGCTTATCTCTAGCAACTCCTTTCCTTTTGCATGGAACATATGATTATATTTTGTTAACATTAGAAAATTGGCTGCTGTTTATTGTTCCATTTATGATCTTTCTTTGGTGGATGGGGCTAAAGAAAGCCAAACAAGCGAGAATACTAAGTGCTAAATATAATCAATCATTAGAAGATACAAGAACAAATTATGGTTAACATAGGTTAAAAGAGGCTATAAGTAATGAGTTTCAGTTCAGATAAAGTAAGAAGGCGGATTTGAGTACACTCAAATCCGCCTTCTTTTCTTTTTGTCAAATCACCAAGCTTCCTCCGGCTAACGGATGCCTTCTAAAGGAAAAATAAGTAATCAGAACATCTAACATAGAAGTTGAATTTTTTATAAAAATCGTTAAATTTCAAGCGTACGAGCCTCTATTTGATGGCCACCCTGTAAATGCTATATTTATCCAAATGATTTTCTCATTGAATTTGTATAAAAAGCCAATTGGAACCAAAAAATAGATGTATTGTTAGCTTCCTCGCTGATTAGTAAACGTGAAAAAGAGAGATCGAGGAATAACTGTTACAGCCATCATTTTTTACCTGCAAAACGCCATATTAGGTTACCTGATTGTTTAACAGATGAAAAGATGTATTTTTGGAGGTTAGTACGATGAAACAACTATTGATGTTTACTAAAGTGATGCTAATACTACTGCTTATAGCGACCACTATTCCAATGGCTGAATTGGATAAGTCGGCAAATGCTTTTTCGAATCAAGTGATTAGACAAGGAGCGATAGGCGATGATGTCATTGAGCTACAAGCAAGATTGCAATATTTAGGATTCTATAATGGTAAAATCGATGGGGTCTTCGGTTGGGGCACATATTGGGCATTACGCAATTTTCAATATGAATTTGGCTTGGATATAGATGGGCTTGCTGGTTCTGGTACGAAGGAAAAGTTGGTGAGTGCGTCAAATTATGATGAGCAATATGTGAAGAATCAAATTAATCAAGGGAATTCATTTACACATTATGGCGGAACGGATTTAAGTCAACAAGCACCTGCTAATAATAGTGGATCAAATCAAAATGATGGTAATGCATCAAGTGGTAAATCCGGTGGTACAACTTCGGCAAATGTTCCTAGTGGATTCTCGGAAAACGACATACAAATGATGGCAAATGCGGTGTACGGTGAGGCGCGTGGCGAACCTTATATAGGGCAAGTAGCGGTAGCGGCAGTAATATTGAACCGAGTAGAAAGTGCGTCTTTTCCAGATACGGTTTATGGTGTGATCTTTGAACCAAGAGCATTTACGGCTGTTGCAGATGGGCAAATTTGGCTAACACCTAATGAAACAGCGAGGGAAGCAGTGATAGATGCAATTAATGGCTGGGATCCGAGTGGTGATGCCCTTTATTACTTTAATCCAGATACTGCAACAAGTCCGTGGATTTGGACAAGACCACAAATTAAAAAAATTGGACAACATATTTTCTGTAAATAAGGAGTGAAGTCACGTGTTAAAAGGAATACTCATAACTGTTCTTTCAGTTGGTGTTATCGGAACTGCTGTCTGGGGTTATCAAGAACATCGTGAGAAAAATGCGATATTAATTAACGCAGAAAACAATTATCAACGTGCATTTCATGAACTCACTTATGAAATCGATGTATTACATGATAAAATTGGATCTACTTTGGCAATGAATTCTAGAAGTTCACTGTCTCCTGCGCTTGCGGATGTTTGGAGAATTACCTCTCAAGCACATTCAGATGTAGGTCAGCTGCCACTATCACTTTTACCATTTAATAAGACGGAAGAATTTTTAGCACAAATTGGTGAGTTTAGTTATAAGACAGCGATTAGAGACTTGGATAAAGACCCATTGACTGATGAAGAATATCAGTCTTTACAAGGATTATACAAGCAGGCAGCAGATATTCAATCAGAATTACGGAATGTGCAGCATATGGTCGTCAAAAATGACTTACGATGGATGGATGTAGAAACAGCGCTTGCTACAAATAATGAAGCAGCAGATAATACAATTATAGACGGCTTTCAAACCGTCGAAAAAACAGTTGAGGGATACGATGAAACGGATTTAGGTCCCGCATTTGTAAATATGCAAAAGAAAGATGAGAACTATCAATACTTAGAAGGAAAAGAAATATCTAAAAAGGAAGCTGTATCAGAAGCGAAGAAATATGCGCAATCCCCTGATGATGTTAAAGCAACCGTGGCAGAAAATGGCGAAGGATCGGATTATGGATTTTTTAGTGTATCACTAAGGTCTCCTAAAGAAAGTATAGAAACCAATTTAGATATTACTAAAAAGGGCGGTTATCCTATTTGGCTTATCACGGCAAGAGATGTAAAACAACAAAAAATTAGTCTGGAAGATGCTCATCAATCAGCAGTGAAATTTTTAAAAGATAATGAATTTGAAGATCTTGATCTATTTGAAAGTGTGCAATATGATCAAATGGGCGTGTTTACATTTGTGTCTAAACAGGACGATGTAAGAATTTACCCAGATTCAATTAAGATGAAAGTAGCATTAGATAATGGGCAAATTTTAGGATTTTCAGCAGAGGATTATTTGAAATCCCATCATAAGCGAGATATTCCTCAAGCTGTGTTAGCAAAAGAGGAAGCAAGAGAAAAAATCAATAGTCAACTAAAAATTATGGATGATCGGTTAGCGATTATATTGAATGATAGTAATGAAGAAGTACTTTGTTATGAATTTACTGGGACATTAGGTGAAGACACGTATCGCATCTATATTAATAGTGAAAATGGAAGAGAAGAAAAAGTAGAAAAATTGCAAAATGCAGAACCAATTTATGAAGATGTGGTATAAGGCAAATAAGGACCCGAAAAGGGTTCTTTTTGTTTTTTTTTATGGAAATCATTGGCTAAATAAAGACATGAAGATGAAATATAAATGTAGAAAAAAATTAGGACTAAATAGAGTAATGTGATTATACCATGATGTTAATAATTCTCATCTCATTCAAATAAAAATATAGTTCTTTTGTAACAGTTAAGTGATAAAATAAGGAAAAGTAGAAAAGATTAGGAGGGAATACATTGTCACCAGGTGATCAATTGTATATAGAACATTATCTATCAAGTGAGGGCAAGTACATATCTAGAATTGCTGAAATTAAAGAGGATATATTACATATTCATTATCCCGTTTGTTTACAAACGAATCGGAAAATGTACTTAGTAGATGGAAGAAGAATTAAGTGTGTTGCTTACAATGCAAATGGGAAAATGTTTTTCTTCTCTGGAAGAGTGGTCGGTCGAATGATGCAGTCCACACCATTATTGAAAATTGCTTATGCAAAAGAATTTACTCATGAGAAGGAACAAATGAGGGAGTATGTTAGAGTTGATTTCAATGAATCTGTTGAAATTCAACCCGTAGGTGAAGGGATGTCTCACTCTATTATAGGGATAAGTAGAAATATAAGTGCAGGGGGAATAGCTGTAGTTGTTAATAATTTTACCTATTTGTATAAACCATCGCCCTATTTATTGCGTTTTACACTTGTGATAGAAGGTAAAAAGCGTTCCTTTGTTTTAGCGTCAGAATATGTAAGGAAAGAGGCATTAGCAGATGGGCGTCTCGTTATATCATTTAGATTTCCACAAATAAATGCAGAAGATAGACAAGCAATGATGAGGTTTTGCTTCGAACAACAGTTACTTCATATGAAGAAAAGTAAACAATCTTAAGCAGAACAGCATAAAATCTCTTTTGTGTCTCCATAATGATTAATGGAGGTGGGAGGATGAAAGTATTCGAACGCACGCTCATACTATTAATCATTTTTCATCTTGGGTTGTTACTATTATTTCAAACCGTTTTTCATTATTTACACCTATTTCCGCATTTTAATGAAGTGACAAGATATGAAGGAGTGAATCATCATTTAGAAAACAATGATGAGGAGGTATTCTACATAAAGAGGCCTTAACTTGATTTTATGATGAAAATCAGGCCAATAGAAATAATAGCTTTACAGACCTTTTGGATTGTTCTTCCTGAGAACATCCTTTTTTAGTGTTTCTTCTTATTTTTTAAAAATTATCGTATTATTTTAACTAATAAAAAGACTCCCTATTAGGGGAGGGGATTATTAATAACACATAATCATTACAACTAATTAAGTGAATTTATGATAGAATATAAAACGTAAAGAATATATTTGTATAGGTATTTCAGGAGGGTTTATGAATAAAATATCAATTGCCATCGATGGACCTGCAGCAGCGGGGAAAAGTACAGTTGCTAAGATTATAGCTGAGAAGCTTCATTATATTTATATAGATACAGGGGCGATGTATCGCGCGTTAACATTTAAAGCGTTGCAGTCAGAAATAGATATAAATGATGAAGAATCATTAATTCCTTTGTTAAAAGAGACAGAGATTGTCTTAAATCCTGGAGAATCAGGCCAACGTATTCTTTTAGATGGGATAGATGTTTCTACGGAAATTAGAACAGCTGAAGTAACTAATTCAGTGTCTACGGTTTCTAAACATAAGCAGGTAAGAGAAGAAATGGTTGCCCGTCAACAACGCTTCGGTCAAGAAGGTGGTGTAGTGATGGATGGCCGTGATATTGGTACACATGTTTTACCTGATGCAGAGGTAAAAGTGTTTCTTTTAGCATCAGTGGATGAACGAGCAGCACGGCGCCATGCTGAAAACTTAGAAAAGGGTTTTCCTTCAGATTTAGCTCTTTTAAAAGAGGAAATTGCTAAAAGAGATAAGTTAGATTCGGAAAGGGAAGTTGCACCACTCAAAAAAGCTGAGGATGCAGTAGAATTGGATACAACATCACTAAGCATTCACGAAGTTGTTGATAGAATTATGAAGTTGGTTGAGGAAAGGATTCAATAATATGAGTGTATATACATTTGCACGCTCTTTAGTATACGGCTTATTAAAGCCCGTTTATCGCATGGATGTTAAAGGTAGGGAGAATGTCCCAGCAGAAGGTGGCGTCCTTTTATGTTGCAATCATATTGATAACCTGGATCCACCAATTGTAGGGATAACAGCGCCAAGAGACATTCACTTTATGGCAAAAGAAGAGTTGTTTAACGTGCCAATTTTAGGGAAGTTATTACCACATCTGAATGCTTTTTCTGTAAAAAGAGGAATGAGTGATCGTGAAGCATTGAGAAAAGGGTTGAAGGTTCTTAAAGAAGGGCATGTTTTAGGTTTATTTCCAGAAGGGACGAGGAGTAAAACCGGAGAAGTTGGTAAAGGTCTTGCCGGTGCAGGGTTCTTTGCTCTTCGTTCTAATGCTGCAGTCGTACCTTGTGCCATCATTGGCCCGTATAAGCCTTTTAAGAAATTAAAAGTCGTCTACGGAAAGCCTATCCCAATGGATGAAATCCGTGCAAACAAAGTCAATGCAGAAGAAACAACGGATATCATTATGAATGAAATCAAAAAATTAATCGAACAGAATCGCTAAACCTTCTTACTTGACAAAAGGTGCTATTTGTAAGAAGTTTATAAAAAGGCATTTTATATTTCAGGATCAAAGTGGTTTTACAACTCTAGTTTATTTAGTGCAATTTACACTTTGTAAGATTGCATTTTATAAGTGGAAAATGAAATTAGCCATTGGATTAAGGAGGAATACATATGTCAGAAGAAATGAATGAAATTGAAGTAGCAAATTTTGAAGTTGGCGATAAAGTAAATGGTAAAGTGACAAAAGTAGAAGAGAAGCAAGTGATTGTCGATATCGAAAATAGCAAATTAGATGGTATTATTCCAATTAGTGAACTATCAAGTCTTCATGTAGAAACAGCTAGCGATGCTGTTGCAGAAGGTGATGAACTACAATTAGAAGTGTTAAAAGTAGAAGAAGAAGCGCTTGTACTATCAAAGCGCAAAGTAGATGCTGAAAAGTCTTGGGAACAACTAGAGCAAAAATTTAATGACGGTGAAGTTTTTGATGCTGAAATCAAAGATGTTGTTAAAGGCGGATTAGTCGTTGACCTTGGAGTTCGCGGATTTGTACCAGCTTCTTTAGTTGAAGCACATTTTGTTGAAGATTTCTCAGATTATAAAGGTCAAACATTAGCTTTTAAAATTGTAGAGTTAGATAAAGATAAAAATCGTTTAATTCTTTCTCATCGTGTAGTTGTTGAAGAGGAGCAAGGAAAACAAAAGAAAGAGTTACTTGGATCGCTTGAAGCTGGAAGCGTGATTGATGGAACTGTACAACGTATTACAGATTTCGGTGCTTTTGTTGATATCGGTGGTGTTGATGGTTTAGTCCATATTTCACAACTTTCTTATGAGCATGTTGCTAAGCCTTCAGATGTTGTTACAGAAGGTCAATCTGTCAAAGTAAAAGTACTAAGTGTAGATAAGGATAATGAACGAATTTCACTATCTATTAAAGATACTTTGCCTGGTCCTTGGGATGGTATTGCTGAAAAAGCCCCTAAAGGTAGTGTGTTAGAAGGCACAGTGAAAAGACTTGTATCTTATGGTGCTTTCGTAGAAGTATTCCCTGGAGTGGAAGGGCTTGTTCATATTTCTCAAATTGCACATAAACATATTGCCACTCCGCACGAAGTATTAAAAGAAGGGCAAGCAGTACAAGTGAAAGTCCTTGATGTGAATGAAGGCGATGAAAGACTTTCTCTAAGTATTAAAGATCTTGTTGAAAAAGAAGAAGAACCAACTGATTATGAACTGCCTGAAGAGTCTAAGGGGTTCCAATTAGGTGAAATGATTGGTGAACAGTTAAAGAAATTAAATAAATAATGGTGGTAGTATAGTGACGAGAGCAAAGAGAAAATGGGATCATATTCAATATGCGCTAACAACTGGTCAAACGAATAACGCTGGATTTGATTGTGTTTCTTTTGTACATCAAAGCTTACCTAACACATCTCTCTCAAAGATTCATTTGGGAACGAAAATAGGCGAACTACAACTCAGTTCGCCTATTTTTATCAATGCAATGACCGGTGGCGGTGGTGCAAAGACACTTGAAATTAATCGCCTGCTCGCGCGGGTGGCTAAAGAGACAGGGGTAGGGATGGCAGTAGGCTCGCAGATGGCAGCAATAAAAAATTCAGAAGAACGCTTTTCGTATGAAATTGTAAGGAAAGAAAATCCAGATGGATTGATATTTGCCAATTTAGGTAGCGAAGCCACGGTAAACCAAGCAAAAGATGCTGTAGAGATGATACAAGCAGACGCATTACAAATTCATGTAAATGTCGTCCAAGAGTTAACGATGCCAGAGGGAGATCGTGATTTTTCGCATGCCCTCATGCGTATCGAAAAGATTGTAAATCACTTAGATGTGCCAATTATCGTTAAAGAAGTAGGATTCGGTATGAGTCGCGAAGCTGTAGAAAAGCTAAAAGGTGTTGGCGTTAATATCGTAGATGTCGGTGGTTATGGTGGCACTAATTTCTCTAAAATCGAAAACGAACGAAGAGAGAGGGTACTGTCATTCTTTGATGGATGGGGGATTCCAACTGCTACTTCAATTGTCGAAGCACAATCACATAATAGTGATATAACGATACTTGCATCTGGTGGAATTCAGACAAGTATGGATATTGCAAAGGCTATTGCGCTTGGTGCTAACGGTGTAGGAATGGCAGGGTACTTCTTGAAGATATTAGTGGATTCTGGTTATGAAGCAGTAGTAAAAGAAGTTACTTCCCTTCATGAAGAATTAAAAATAATTATGACAGCTATAGGTGCAAGCAATCTTAACGAATTACAACTTGCCCCCCTGATTTTTAAGGGAGAAGTACTTGAGTGGCTGCAACAGCGACAAATTAATACACATACATACAGTACAAGAATGATTCATGCAAAATAATCTTTAAAATAAGAGACTGCTTACAAAGGTAGTCTCTTTTATTACGTTAAAAACTATTGATTTTTAAACTATATCATTAATCAAAGTCAAAAAAAAGAAGAGCGCGACTTTGTTGACTGAATACGAAACAAAAGTCGCGCTAACACGCGAATAGGACAAAAATATTTAAAGTAAAACAGTTAAATAAAGAGTAATCCCGTTACTAAGAGGTTTACACAATTCTTTTAAGTTATTTATTATTATTTAATTTGCGTGCATTGTCTGGACTTTGCATTGTTGTTGCCCCGTCGTACTGAATACTTTGGTCACGATCTGATTCTACTCTCTTACTGCTTTTTAGTTTTTTTTCCTGACGATCTTTTCCCATATCTACACCTCCTAATTATTAAGATAAGAAATCAGACATTTTTTATTCAAATAGATTAAACTACATATTTTCTACCCATAATGGGGATAGTAGGAGGTGTATTTATTTGGAAGGTCTTTTCTTTTATTGGATTGGTTGGTCACTTTGGATTATTGTCACATTTTTCGTAAGTAAAGCAAATACATACCGTTATTTAGCGTCATTCGCACTATTATTGCTTATTATCATTACGCCTTATCATTTTTCAATTGGAACGACAGAAATTGGTGTGAGTTTCTTTCTTCTCTACATTGCCGCTAGTTTTCTCTTTGTAAAATCGCAATGTGGTCATCCTCTCTATTTGGTTACATGTATGCTCATTGTCTCATTTGCTTACTGTGCTTTTCTCTGCTTTGAGATGTTTGATCCAATCTGGGTTGTTTTTAACCGTGACTGGATGTTAGCCGGTATGTTAGCGTGTTTAGTCATACTTCTTCATAAGCAAGCGTTAAGCCGTATTTGTATATTAATATTTGCTGCATTAAACGGGGAGGTAATATTTGCCCTTATTATTCAAAAGTATGGATTTCCTTTCCAAATTGGATCTTTTCGTTTTCTTGATGTCCTAAGTATGGCATTTGTAGTTGTTTCTGGATGGAATATGATTGAATATTTGGCTGCTTACCTAGAAAGAAACTTAAATCCATTAGTAAAGGAGAAGCAAAATTATCATGAATGAATATATCTATCCAGTTGTTTTAGGTGTAATTGTTGGCACATTAACAAGGATTTATATGTTAAGAACAGATTATCGACAGTACCCAACCTATCTACATGGGAAGATTATTCATATTGCTTTAGGTTTTATTGCTGCTGGATTAGGCAGTGTGGCCATCCCGTCGATCATGGAGGAGGATTTTACTGCGATCACCTTCTTAACCGTGGCTGCTTCACAGTTCCGTGAGGTTAGGAATATGGAAAGAAATACGTTAACTGAGTTAGATAGTTATGAAATGGTTCCACGGGGTAGGACTTATATAGAAGGAATTGCTATTGCCTTTGAAAGCAGGAATTATTTAGTCATGTTTACATCTCTTATTACTACATTATTTTACCTCTTATTTAATCTTTGGGTAGCAATTATCGCTGCTGCTATTGCCGTCGTGTTATCAAAAGTAATGATGAGTGGTGGTAAGTTATCAGATATTGTGGAAATCAAATATGTGAAGCCGCATTTCGACGGAGCCGGATTATATGTTGACAACATTTATATTATGAACATTGGACTTCCGGAAAGACAAGAAGAAATTTTAAAGTATGGGATGGGTTTTATTCTGGTTCCGAAAAATTTTAATGTAAATACGACAATTGCAAATTTAGGGCAAAGACAAGCGATATTACATGATGTTTCAACGGCTCTAGGGGTCGTGACGGATTCTGGTGCCCCAGCACTTGTGCCATTAGCTAAACGGGATTTAGATGATGGGCGAGTAGGGGTATTCATCCTTCCACAGGAAAGAACAGTTGAAAAAGCAATTAAAGTAATTGGTGGTGTACCAACCCTGGAAAATGCAATAAAAATGCCAAAAGAAATGCATGTGCCAAAATAATAGGGAGGGATAAATGATGGAAATCAATAAATTTGTACTTGCAGTTATAACAACAAACCCAAAGAAAGTCCCTAGTGGTGCAGCCGTGTTTCATTGTGAGGATAAAAAAGAAATGGAAGTGATTGCTACAAATTTAGAAGCTATTTTAGACGGAATCGCTCATATGCTGACTGAAGAAATGTACGTGATTGTCCGCCATTAATCATGAATATGCAGCTTCTTCTTGTAAGGAAGGTGGCTGTTTGGTAATATATTATAGTTGAACCCTTCATTAGTTGAAGGGTTTCTTTTAAATCAAATTTGCTTACATTAAATTAATATAAGCAAGTATTTTAATGAAATTGAGGGGTGATGTTCGTGACAAAACCAGTACTGGCAATTGTCGGACGTCCAAACGTAGGAAAATCTACTATTTTTAACAGAATTGTTGGTGAACGAATTTCAATCGTTGAAGATATTCCTGGCGTTACAAGAGATCGCATTTATAGTTCTGCAGAATGGTTAACTCATGACTTTAATATTATTGATACAGGTGGCATAGATATTGGGGACGAGCCCTTTTTAGAACAAATTCGTCAACAAGCTGAAATCGCTATCGACGAGGCTGATGTGATCGTTTTCTTAGTAAACGGTCGTGAAGGTGTGACATCTGCGGATGAAGAAGTAGCGAAAATTTTGTATAAAGCAAAAAAGCCTGTTGTTCTTGGGGTCAATAAAATTGATAATCCAGAAATGAGACAAATGATTTATGACTTTTATTCCCTGGGCTTTGGTGAACCGTTTCCAATCTCAGGATCACATGGTTTAGGTTTGGGTGATTTATTAGATGAGGCAGCTAAAAGCTTCCCTAATCATGAGGAAAATCAATACGATGATGATGTCATAAAGTTCTCGCTTATAGGCCGACCAAATGTGGGGAAATCATCTTTAGTAAATGCTATTCTAGGAGAAGATCGCGTTATTGTTTCTAATGTAGCTGGAACGACAAGAGATGCGATTGACTCACAGCTTAAGTATATCGGTGATGAGTATGTCATTATAGATACAGCGGGTATGCGGAAAAAAGGTAAAGTGTACGAAACAACTGAGAAATATAGTGTGTTACGTGCTTTAAGGGCCATTGAACGTTCTGACGTGGTTCTCATTGTACTAGATGGAGAAGAAGGAATCATTGAACAAGATAAGCGAATTGCAGGCTATGCACATGAAGCTGGTAGGGCTGTCATTATTGTTGTGAATAAATGGGATGCTGTTGAAAAAGATGAGAAAACGATGAAGAAGTTCGAACAAAATATTAGGGATCATTTCCAATTCCTTGATTACGCACCGATTGTTTTTCTATCAGCATTGACAAAGAAAAGAATTCATACATTGATTCCAATGGTGAACATTGCTAGTGAAAATCATATGATGCGCGTGGAAACAAATGTTTTAAATGATGTTATAATGGATGCAGTAGCTATGAACCCAACACCAACAGATAAGGGAAGAAGGCTGCGAATATACTATGCTACCCAAGTAGCAATCAAACCGCCGACCTTCGTTGTGTTTGTTAATGATCCTGAGCTTCTACATTTCTCTTATGAAAGATTTCTTGAAAACAGAATTAGAGATGCTTTTGGATTTGAAGGGACGCCAATTAAAATTATTGCAAGAGAACGAAAATAAACTATTCACTATTAGCATAGTAAAAGCGGACAGCTGTATGATTTGATGACTCATCATTTCATAATAAGCTGTCTCTTACATAATTATGTTTCTAGCTTTATGGGACCACCGGTTCTTTAGTATATGCCAATTAGTAAAGGTAAAAAAATGACTATTCATCTGCTCGACTAATGTTTTTCTCAGATTGGCGGTTCCTTTCCTTCTTTTAAATAGGCGAAATGAATTGAAATGAGGTGAATGCAAGATGAGTCAAAAAGATAAAATAGCTGTTATTGGTGCCGGAAGTTGGGGTACAGCCCTTGCGATGGTGCTGGCAGATAATGACCATGAAGTGCGTTTATGGGGTCACAAGGAAAAACAAATCAAAGAAATTAATGAGAACCATACAAATGAAGCATATTTACCTGCGATTACTTTACCAAAAAATATTGTAGGTTATACAAAGCTTGATCAAGTATTAGAAGGTATCGAAACAATCATTTTAGCTGTACCTACGAAAGCGATTAGAGAAGTTTTACAGAGCATAGCTGAAGTGAGAAAAGAACCGTTGACCATCGTCCATGTGAGTAAAGGGATTGAACCAGATACTTCAAAAAGAATTTCCGAAATGATTGAAGAAGTGACACCTACATCCCTTTTAAAAGATGTGGTTGTACTATCAGGGCCTAGTCATGCAGAAGAAGTTAGTTTGCGCCACCCGACAACTGTAGCTGTCTCCTCTAAAAATATGAAGGCAGCTGAAAAAGTCCAAGATTTATTTATTAATCAAAACTTTAGAGTATACACTAATCCTGATATTGTTGGCGTTGAAATTGGTGGCGCTTTAAAAAATATTATTGCATTAGCAGCTGGCATTTCAGATGGACTTGGTTATGGAGATAATGCTAAAGCTGCGCTAGTAACTAGAGGATTAGCAGAAATCACAAGACTAGGTGTAAAAATGGGCGCAAGTCCGCTAACTTTCTCAGGTCTAGCTGGCATAGGTGATTTGATTGTGACTTGTACAAGTACTCATTCGAGAAACTGGCGTGCAGGGAATCTTCTAGGCAAAGGCAAAAACTTAGACGAAGTATTAGAAAATATGGGTATGGTTGTTGAAGGCGTTCGAACAACAAGAGCAGCCTATCAATTAGCAGAGAAATACGATGTGCAAATGCCCATAACATCTGTTCTATATGACATTTTATTTAATGATATCGATGCTAAAGATGGAGTTGACCGTCTAATGGCACGTACAAAAACAAATGAAATGGAAGATATTGCGGATATTTTTATGGCTCAAAATCAAGATTAACTAATAATTTGGTGCTGTTTATAAAAATATAGGCATATGAGGAGACGGGCGGCTTATCCTCTGCATACAATGCCTTTGAAGCAAACTGGTAAAATGAACAGGGTGAATAGGGTATTTTAGTCATTTGCCGAGGATAAGGAAGCCCCTTCTTATTCCTCGGTTATTTTTTTGTACTTTACTTGCTATGTTACAATTCATTTAATATGGAGAATAAGAAGTCAATTAGGGGATTCCTAAAATGGATATTGAGAATATTAGAGTAGTCCAATAATTGCTTGCCTTTTACTGCAATACATAAAATTATCTGATAATGCTGTCAAAGCGAACGAACTGTATGGTATAATACAATTCGGAAAAAGGAGTGAATGAGATGTCACCTGGTTTAATGAAAATGTGGATTGCCCTTGCTTCAATGGGCTTTATGTTTATTGCTATCTTACTTATTTATTTAAGTCGTTTTAAGTTGAAAAATGGGGTATTGAAAGGGGTAACTGCTCTATTTGCCTATAGTTTTATGGTAGTAAGTGGTCTCATTATTTTTCTAGTCGTATTTAGCGGTCCCGTTTCAGAATAGAACATCGCAAGGGGTTTCTCCCTGAAAATACATAATTAAAGGTTGATGTATATGAAAAAAAAGAGCTATGTAACTAGCTTATTTATACTCATTACCCTTCTTTTATCTGGATGTATGTACCCAGAAGAAGAAAGAGCAAAAAATCAAATTCCTTACGAGGATGAAATTAATCGCGTACAAACAGCCATCAAGCAATATCAAGATGAGACAGGTGGTCTATTACCTATAAAAACGACCGAAGAAGATACACCGCTTTTTCAAAAATATCCAATTGATTTTAAGAAACTTGTACCAAAATACATGGCTGAGTATCCTAGCAATGCATTTGAATCTGGAGGCGTTTTTCAATATGTACTGATTGATGTTGAAGATGATCCGAAAGTGAAATTGTCTGATTTACGTATTGCTGATGAAATAAGAGATATTACTCTCCGAATTCGCATGGAAGGATATCCACCATATAAGGATAATATCGGTGAAAATGTATACTCATTAGATTTCTCTAAAATCGGTTATAATGATGAACCGAAAGCTGTTAGCCCGTTTAGTGGTAACGAACTATCGTATGTGGTGACAACCGACGGAGAAGTATTCGTTGATTATCGTACCGACTTAATGCAATTAATGGAGGCTGGGGATATTAAAGCTGAAAACAATGATATACGCTTCCATTTAGTCGAAGATTCACCTTTTGTACCATCTTATTCATTACCGTATACAATAGATGAAAAAAAGAATGAACCAATATTTTTAGTGAATTAGTCATAACCCTCTCTCTACAAAATATATTGTAGAGGGAGGGTTTTTTTTCTCTTTTAATACAATAATGAAAAGCAACTATTGATTGCATAAAGAAAAAGTGAGAAAGGGGATTTTTTTAAAAAGTTGGCATATTCATATCGGACAACATCATAGATATATAGTGTACAAATATAAATTATTGGATAATATTATCCCACTAACTCATGATTCAGGAGGGGATCACTTGGAAAAGGTAGATATTTTTAAAGATATTGCCGAACGAACAGGCGGTGATATCTATTTTGGAGTAGTAGGTGCAGTCCGTACTGGAAAATCGACATTTATTAAGAAATTCATGGAGCTAGCAGTCCTCCCAAATATGGACAATGAGGCTGATCGAGCACGTACCCAGGATGAGCTCCCTCAAAGTGCAGCAGGAAAAACAATTATGACTACAGAACCGAAGTTTGTGCCGAATCAAGCTGCTAATGTCCATGTGGATGAAGGATTGGAGGTTAATATCCGTCTTGTCGATTGTGTTGGATATACAGTCCCAGGAGCAAAAGGATATGAGGATGAAAATGGTCCAAGAATGATTAATACTCCTTGGTATGAGGAGCCGATTCCATTTCACGAAGCTGCTGAAATCGGTACAAGAAAAGTCATTCAAGAACACTCTACAATTGGTGTCGTCATTACGACCGATGGTACAATTGGAGAAATTCCTCGTGCAAACTACATCGAGGCTGAAGAAAGAGTAATTGAAGAGCTTAAAGAAGTAGGAAAACCATTTATTATGGTCATCAATAGTGTGCAACCACACCATCCGGCAACTGAGGACCTTCGTTTGAAGCTATCAGAGAAATATGATATCCCTGTACTTGCTATGAGTGTAGAAGGAATGAGGGAATCTGATGTATATAGCGTGATGCGAGAAGCGTTGTACGAATTCCCTGTTTTAGAAGTAAATGTAAACTTACCAAGTTGGGTAATGGTCCTTCACGAAGATCATTGGTTACGTGAGAGTTATCAAGAAGCCGTAAAAGAGACTGTCAAAGATATTAAGAGGTTAAGAGATGTTGATCGTGTTGTACATCAGTTTAGTGATTTCGAATTTATTGATCGTGCGGGCTTAGCCGGTATAGAAATGGGTCAAGGGATCGCTGAAATTGATTTATATGCGCCTGATGATTTATATGATGAGGTATTAAAAGAAATTGTCGGTGTTGAAATACGTGGTAAAGATCATCTTCTTGAACTGATGCAAGAATTTGCCCATGCAAAATCAGAATATGATCAAATCTCAGATGCGCTTAGAATGGTGAAACAGACAGGATATGGCATCGCAGCTCCATCACTGTCTGATATGAGTTTAGATGAGCCTGAAATAACAAGGCATGGCTCAAGGTTCGGTGTACGCTTGAAAGCTGTTGCACCGTCGATTCATATGATCAAAGTTGATGTTGAATCTGAATTTTCTCCGATTATCGGAACAGAGAAACAAAGTGAAGAATTAGTTCGTTACTTAATGCAAGACTTTGAAGATGATCCGCTTTCAATTTGGAATTCAGATATCTTTGGTCGATCGCTTAGCTCGATTGTTAGAGAAGGAATCCAAGCAAAGTTATCATTGATGCCTGAGAATGCTAGATATAAACTCAAAGAGACTTTAGAAAGAATTATAAACGAAGGCTCTGGGGGACTCATTGCCATTATTTTGTAGAAATAAAAGGCGACTTTCATTCTATTCGGATGAAAAGTTGTCTTTTTTTTATGGGTAATAAAAGTATAAAACGGATTAGTATACTTTTGTTGATAAATAAAGTATTATCTAAAATGACAGAAGCGTGGAATTTCGGTAGAAGTCTTATTTGAATTACCCTATAAAAAGACCAATCAACCTTTCGTAACATAGAAACGAATAAAAATACAGTATGGTTACTTTGGTTTGTTCTTTATAAAGAATTACACTATGGAAATGAAAGAGCTTACATTTTTTATCTCTACAAATTTGTCAAGCTTTAAGCCTAGATTGACGGGTTTTCTCTCCCCTTATTACAAATTTGTTTCAAATAAGAAAAGATTGCCATCAAATCATGAAATATCCTTGATATGCTCAATTGATTATGATAATCTTTTAAGCAGAATTAACGTTGTAACGGTAAGAACCCTTATGAAATAAGGCTTTTTGCATCAAAAAAGTTGAAATTCTTCTTTTTTTGAGATATGATAAGTTTCTGCTTCAACAAAAATGCGTTACAACGTATAGAATTCAGTAATTTTGTTTACAAATGAATGTAAGGAATCTTTATTTTACTGGGTTTACGATATTTTTTGGGAGGAGGTGAAAGTAATGAACAAAACTGAACTAATTAATGCAGTTGCAGAAGCTAGCGAGCTTTCTAAGAAAGATGCTACTAAAGCAGTTGATGCTGTTTTCGATACAGTGCTTGATGCACTTAAAAATGGTGATAAAGTACAACTAATTGGTTTTGGTAACTTTGAAGTTCGTGAACGTGCAGCACGTAAAGGCCGCAACCCACAAACTGGCGAAGAAATCGAAATCGCTGCAAGCAAAGTTCCTGCTTTCAAACCAGGAAAAGCGCTTAAAGATGCAGTAAAGTAATTAATTACATAATTAATTGCTTAAGGAAAAACCGCGAATTTTTTTCGCGGTTTTTCTTATAAATTTACGATTAATTTCAAACATTGCCTAGTCCCATACAACAGTAGTGCAATCCACAAAGGTAAAGGGGCTAAAGACTACGGATTTTTTTCTCTTCGTTAAATGATTAAGAAGACCCCAATAACTGACTTACAACAAAATGAATGATTCTTGATCTTCATTCTCTTTACAAAATCAATGCACATTCCACCATATCAAGTGAATGACCATTTTATGAATGAGTTATAAAAAACTATGTTTTTTACTACTATTTGTACTTAACATATAGATTTCTTTCTCAAAACCATCATAGGAGTTTGACGGTACTTGTGTTCATTTATATAATAGTATCCTAAAAGGAAGAAAGTTTATCCTTTATTTTTCTATAACTTTTTGTCTGTTAGGAAATAATTATGCTAGCATGTAAGATAATAGTTTATAGTTCCGTAATAGGAGGTAGCTGAATGTCAGAAGTAAATCGCGCTCAAATTGAAGAAGCTGTAAGGCTTATATTAGACGCTATTGGAGAAGATCCGAACCGAGAGGGGTTATTAGATACACCAAAAAGAGTAGCAAAAATGTATGAAGAGGTGTTTTCGGGCATACACCAGGACCCTGAAGAATATTTTGAAACCGTTTTTGGTGAAGACCATGAAGAACTTGTCCTTGTAAAAGATATTCCATTCTTTTCAATGTGTGAACATCATCTTGTCCCATTCTTTGGGAAGGCGCATGTTGCTTATATTCCTAGAAATGGTAAGGTGACGGGATTAAGCAAGTTAGCAAGGGCTGTAGAAACTGTTGCAAGAAGACCGCAACTTCAAGAGCGCATTACAGCTACAGTAGCAGATGCAATATTACATAAATTAGATCCTCATGGTGTGATGGTAGTCGTAGAGGCGGAACATATGTGTATGACCATGCGTGGTGTGAAAAAACCTGGTAGTAAAACAGTCACCTCTGCGGTTAGAGGTGTTTTTGCGGAAGATGGAAATACAAGAGCAGAAGTGTTGTCATTTATAAAAGGGTAATAGGATAGAGGTGACTCAAATGGAGAGAACAAATCCTGGCAATGAATATGTCGTCATTAAAGCAAAAGAAGATGGCGTAAATGTGATTGGTTTAACAAGAGGCTCAGACACGAGGTTTCATCATTCGGAGAAATTAGATGAGGGAGAAGTCATGATTGCTCAATTTACAGAGCATACTTCTGCTATTAAAATACGGGGGCATGCGTCCATCGTAACAGCATATGGAGAAGTAGAAAGTGAAAAGAAAGCTTAAAGGTATGATCGATTGACATGAATTTATATGCCTTTCCTTTATATTCCCCTAACAAGTCACTTTGTTTTATGATATAATTGTCACTGGCTTATCATTGAAGTCAAGCGCTCTACCATTCAAGTTAAATAAGCTTTAAAAAAGGAATGGACGCAATGATTTTATAAAAGTGAGAGGCTTTTTTTATGTCTAAGGGAGAACAATTAAGTCACTTTTTGGGCAATGTAAAAGGGAAGTGCTACTATAAATAATCTTTAGTAAATGATTGGTTCATATGTCGATCATAAGGATTGCCCGTATCGGGGGAATATATAATGAATGCAAACAAGAACGCCAAACTACAAGATATGAATACACGATTAATGAACTTAAAGGAAGTTCTTCAGAAAAAAACGCGTCAACCTTATATGTCAAAGATCATTCAACAACCATATATTGACGAAGACAAGCTTCTTTTAATCATGTTTATTGTCGATAACCTGCAAATACCGAAATCTAAAGCAGATAAATATATCATAACGACCATGCTTGTGCAAATCGCCCTTGATACACACGAAAGCGTTCAAAATGAACCTCTTCCATTAGAGCGTCTAAAGGGAAGGCAGCTCACCATTTTAGCAGGAACTTATTATAGTGGATTATACTACCAAATTTTAGCTGAAATAGATGATATTTTTATGATACGTACTTTAGCTGAAGGAATTATGGAAGTAAATGAACATAAAGTTTCTGTTTATAGCCATGCCAGAGTTACTGTAGAATCGTTAATGGAGTCTTTAAAAAAGACGGAGTCCTCTTTATTTGATCGTATTACTCACTTTTACAATAGAGGTGAGCTTGGTGAATTAGCAGCAAATCTTGTTTTTATTAATAGAGTGTTACTCGAGAAAAAGCAATTTTTAGCTGGTAAACCGTCCATTTTATTTGACGCTTTATCTAAATTATTTGAGACAGAGCAAAGTGTACCATTTACTTTGCATAATAATAAACAAAGTCTTATTCATATTTGTGATAAATACGTCTCCTTATCCTTTAAAGAAATTGAGCAATCCATTGATAAATGCGAACATACAGAGCTATTTAGAGAAAAACTAAAATGGATGAAAAGCCAGCAACAAGAAGCTGTTCAATCATTTGTAGAGGAAGGTTAAATACATGGTACAATCGAAAGAAGAACGTGTGCATAAAGTATTTGAAAAAATATATGGTAATTACGATAAGATGAACTCAGTCATTAGTTTTCAACAGCACCTGCGCTGGCGGAAAGATACGATGAAACGAATGGATGTAAAGCCTGGGGCAAAAGCGCTCGATATTTGTTGTGGAACGGGCGATTGGACGATAGCATTATCAGAAGCTGTAGGTGAAAATGGGGAAGTCATTGGTTTAGATTTTAGCAAAAATATGCTTAAGATTGGTGAAGAGAAGGTGAGCAACCACCCAATCAAGAACATAGAATTAGTCCATGGAAACGCGATGGAATTACCATACCCTGATAATAGCTTTGACTATGTAACAATCGGATTCGGCTTACGGAATGTTCCTGATTATATGCAAGTCTTAAAGGAAATGTATCGTGTAGTGAAGCCTGGTGGGATAGCTGTTTGCTTAGAAACTTCTCAACCAACAATGATTGGCTTTAAACAAGGCTACCGTTTTTATTTCCGTTTTATTATGCCGGCATTTGGTAAAATCTTTGCAAAAAGCTATGAGGAATATTCATGGTTACAAGAGTCTGCTAAAGATTTTCCTGGTATAAAAGAATTAGCGGGAATGTTTAAAAAAGCAGGTTTTCGTGATGTTGAGTATAAGCCATATACTGGTGGCGTAGCGGCGGTCCATATTGGACATAAATAATAATTTGTTCTGAAATGTAATTCATCATTGACAAGTATGAATGTGCATGAAGGATTTAAAGCTGGGTGAGTATCGATATGAAATTAAAGATGATCTATTCTTTTTTGAATGCTGACATCAATATTATTGAAAAAGAATTAGAGGACACTATACAGGCTGAATCGCCTTTGCTTCATGAGGCATCCCTTTCATTATTACAGGCTGGTGGAAAAAGATTACGACCAGTATTTGTTTTACTTGGTGGTAAATTTGGCAACTATGATATTAATAACATAAAAAATGTAGCAGTTTCATTAGAACTCATCCATATGGCGTCACTTGTTCATGATGATGTAATTGATGATGCAGATTTGCGTCGCGGACAGCCGACAATTAAATCTAGGTGGGATAACCGGATTGCTATGTATACCGGTGATTATATTTTTGCGAGAGCCCTGGATGTTCTCTCTAACATTAATAAGCCGATTGCGCACCAAATTTTAGCTCATACGCTTGTGGAATTATGTTTAGGTGAAATTGAACAGATTGAGGATAAATTTCAATTTAATCAAAATTTGCGAAAATACTTACGTCGAATTAGAAGAAAAACCGCTATCCTCATTGCAGCGAGCTGTCAATTAGGAGCGATCGCAGCTGATGTAGAGGATGAGTTACATAAAAAGTTATATTTTATAGGTTATTATATTGGAATGAGTTATCAAATTATTGATGATGTGCTTGATTTTGTGGGGACAGAAAAAGAGCTAGGGAAACCTGCTGGTGGTGATTTGAAGCAAGGGAATATTACTTTACCTGTATTACTTGCTATGGAAACACCTGCTATTAAAGACAATTTAGTAAAAATAACTGACCATTCAACAGAAGCAGAAATTGAGCGAGCATTAGAATTGATAAAAAATTCCGATGCGATTGATCGTAGCCTAACATTAAGTGAATTATACCTTGAAAAAGCGCTAAAATTGATTGCTGAGCTTCCACAAAACCGCGCAAAAAATTTACTGCGAGATATTGCGAAAACAATTGGTAAAAGAAAGTTTTAATCGAAACTGTCATTTTATCAATTGGAAGTTGCTAAATTGTCAAAACAATGATAATATTTTTGATGGATTATGGATGATAAATAATACATAGAGCAAGAGGAGTGTTTGAAAATGGAACAAACTTTTTTAATGGTTAAACCAGATGGTGTACAACGTAATTTAATTGGAGAAATCGTTTCTCGTTTTGAAAAGAAAGGCTTCCAACTAAAAGGCGCAAAGTTAATGAGTATTCCTACTGAGCTTGCAGAAGAGCATTATGGAGAGCATAAAGAGCGTCCTTTCTTTGGTGAATTAGTAGACTTCATTACTTCTGGACCCGTTTTTGCAATGGTTTGGGAAGGTGAAAATGTGATTGCCACAGCTCGTCAAATGATGGGTGCAACTAACCCTAAAGATGCTGTACCAGGCTCTATCCGTGGCGATTTCGCAGTAACTGTTGGTAAGAATGTTATTCATGGTTCAGACTCAAAAGAAAGTGCAGAACGTGAAATCGGTCTGTTCTTTAAAGAAGAGCAGATTGTCGAATACAAAAAGTTAATTAACGATTGGTCTAACTAATCTATTCACTCTAAAAACGTCTGGCAATTGCCAGGCGTTTTTTTTGCTTAAATAATGGCTCTAATAATTTTGGTGTTTATATACAGTTGAGGAGAAGGGATTAGCGCGTCCATCTGGAGTGAAAAAGAGAAAGATGGCGTAGCAAAATGGTATTACGCATCCGTCTGGATTAAAAAACGAAAAAGATAGCGTGCCAAAGGGAATAACGCATCTATGAAGAGAAAAAAGAAAGCTGAGCAAAGTCGTTAAGGACAATTCATTAAGCTGCTTTATCAAGAGTAGAGAGAAAATGATAAACTCTCCGTTGACCTTTTGTATACTTTTTATAAAGTAGATCGAATTATTTACGGCAATTCAAAAAAATTTCAACATTATTTGCACTTTTGTTTTATACTAGATAGAAAATGTAGCTTTATAAGGGAGGTGTACACCTCATGTACGAACATGAATATGAGCAATTTATTGAAAAGGTTAAACAATATACGGGTATTGATTTGGCTCAATATAAAGAAACACAAATGAAAAGGCGACTCCAAGCTTTCTATGATAAAAAGGGGTATACATCTTTTAACCAGTTATATCTTGCGATGGTTAAAGACAAAAAGCTGTTGGCTGAGTTTTTAGATCGTATGACGATTAATGTCTCTGAGTTTTACCGAAATCGAAAGAGGTGGGAAGTGTTAGAAAAAGAAATACTACCTCCATTGTTACAGAAGAAAGAGCCATTGAAGCTATGGAGTGCTGCCTGTTCAACAGGAGAGGAGCCATACACACTAGCGATGATCTTATCTAAATATTTACCTCTTTCAAAAATCCGAATTTTTGCTACTGATATTGATGAATCTGCACTACTGAGAGCGAAAACAGGCATTTACCATGAACGTTCTCTTCAGGAGATACCTGATGAAATGAAAAAGAAGTATTTTTTTCAAGAAGGAAAACAATATATTCTATCAGATGAGATTAAACAAACAGTAGTCTTCCAAAAGCAAAATTTACTTGCCGATTCTTTTTTAAAAGACTATGACTTAATTATTTGTCGAAATGTCCTTATTTATTTTACCGAAGAAGCAAAAGCAATGATTTATAGCAAATTTAGTAAAGCACTTAAAAATGGTGGTTACTTATTTGTCGGAAGTACGGAACAAATATTTAATCCCTCTCTATATGACTTGAAAAATCAGCAATCTTTTTTTTATAAAAAGACAAGCGGACTGCCGTTAATAAAATAAATAGGCTTTTCAACCTAACTAGTTACATAATTTTTATAGAAATAAAAGATTATTTTTAAATTTATACTATGTTTATAGATGTTCATATGTTATATTGATACATAATCCTTTAAAGCGTTGAAGGGGGAAAGAGTAATGAGATATTTAACTTCTGGGGAATCACATGGACCCCAATTAACAACAATTATTGAAGGCTTGCCTGCAGGGTTGCCATTACTAGAAACAGATATTAATGAGTCACTTGCAAGAAGGCAAAAAGGATATGGTCGTGGCCGTAGAATGCAAATTGAAAAAGATACTGTTCAGATTACATCCGGCGTTAGACATGGATATACATTAGGATCACCGGTTGGCCTTGTCGTTGAGAACGATGATTGGAAGCATTGGACTAAGATTATGGGGCAAGCACCAATTGAACCGGAGGAATTAGAAGAAGTAAAAAGAAAAATAACAAGACCGAGACCTGGTCATGCGGACTTAAATGGTGCTGTAAAATACGGTCATAGAGATATGAGAAATGTATTAGAGCGCTCATCAGCTCGAGAAACAACAGTGAGAGTTGCAGCGGGTGCTGTAGCGAAAAAGTTATTATCATCTTTAGGCATTGAAGTTGTGGGGCATGTTGTGGAGATCGGTGGAATCGTCTCAAATGTGAAAAGTTATTCTTCAATGGAAGAATTAAAAACAATAACTGAAGAGTCTCCAGTTCGTTGTTTAGACAGTGTAGCAGCAGAAGAGATGATGGTAGCGATTGACAATGCCAAGAAGAATGGTGATTCTATTGGTGGTGTCGTTGAAGTAGTTGTAGAAGGTATGCCTTCGGGAGTTGGTAGTTATGTTCATTATGATCGTAAACTAGATGCAAAACTTGCTTATGCGATGTTGAGTATAAATGCCTTTAAAGGTGTTGAATTTGGTATTGGCTTTGAAGCCGCTAGAAAGCCAGGTAGTCAAGTACATGATGAGATTGCTTGGAGTGAGGAGAAAGGTTATTATCGTAAAACGAATAATCTTGGTGGTTTTGAAGGAGGCATGACAACTGGTATGCCGATTGTTGTTAAAGGTGTAATGAAACCTATACCAACACTATATAAACCATTAGAAAGTGTAGATATTGATACGAAAGAGCCTTTTAATGCTAGTATTGAACGTTCAGATAGTTGTGCAGTACCAGCGGCGGCAGTAGTGGCAGAGCATGTAATTGCTTGGGAGTTAGCAAGCGCGATTGTTGAACAATTCTATGCAGATCGCTTTGAGACGTTAAAGGATATAATTGCCGATCAAAAACGGTATGCAAAGGAGTTTTAAAGATGGTGCAGCTGCAAATTTCAACTCAACATCACTCTTATCCAGTCGTTATTGGTAGCGGTGCTATTCATGGTGTACAAGCATTCATTCAAGAAAATATGAAGGAAGTCACCAATATTGGCATCATTATTGATGAAAAGGTAGCGGATATTTATTGGAACGACTTAAAGGCAGCTTTTAGTGAGCTGCCCTTCTCCGTTTACATTGCACCTAGCGGAGAAAATGCCAAGACTTTTGATGTCTATTATGACATTACCGGCTTTTTACTTGAGAAAAAGCTCGATAGAAAATCGCTTATTATTGCAATAGGTGGAGGGGCAATTGGTGACTTGGCAGGGTTTGTTGCTTCTACATTCATGAGAGGTATCCCTTTTATACAGATACCAACTACCATTCTTGCTCACGATAGTGCAGTAGGTGGTAAAGTAGCCATCAATCATCCTTTAGGAAAGAATATGATTGGTTCTTTTCATCAGCCGGAAGCAGTTTTTTATGATTTAGAATTTTTGCAATCACTATCCTTGCAAGAAAAACGCTCAGGGTTCGCTGAAGTAATTAAGCATGGACTCATTCATGATGAAGTGTTTTATGCACAGATGCGTAGTGAACTCCATACGCTAGAAGAACTTTCTCCTACGTTACTTTCATCCTTTTTAACAAGAGGCATAGAAATAAAAGGAGAGTTTGTCGCAGCGGATGAAAAAGAAAAAGGTGTGCGAGCATATTTAAACTTTGGTCATACATTAGGTCATGCGATTGAGGCTGAAATGGGCTACGGCGGTTGGACGCATGGTGAATCGGTCGCAGTTGGAATGATTTTTGCTCTTAAATTAAGTCAGAAAAAATTAAATCTTTCATTTAATGTAGAAGATTTCACA
Source organism: Cytobacillus sp. FSL M8-0252 (assembly GCF_038007345.1). NCBI lineage: Bacteria > Bacillati > Bacillota > Bacilli > Caryophanales > Bacillaceae > Cytobacillus > Cytobacillus sp. FSL M8-0252. The sequence continues at coordinate 3,033,340 of NZ_JBBOWZ010000001.1, read as the reverse complement.
CAATGGTTACAGATTTTAGGATATACAACCACGATTCCCGATCATATAAGTCATGAAAAACTATTAAAAAGAATGAAACAAGATAAAAAGAGTGTGGCAGGCCAAGTAAAGTTTGTGTTGTTAACCAGAATCGGGAAACCAGTTTTAGAGGATATTTCCGATGAAATCATACTAGAAGAATTGGCAAGCTTTCATAAGGGGGGATAAAGGTGATACGTGGGGTGAGAGGTGCGATTACTGTTGAAAAGAATGAAGAAAAAGAAATAGTGGCAGCTACCGAGCAGTTGCTACGGGAAATGATTAAGGAGAATCATATAGACGCACATTCTGTCGTAAGTGTATTTATTTCTGTAACAGATGACATCACAGAATCCTTTCCAGCAAAGGCGCTCCGGGCAATTGAGGGATGGACATATGTGCCAGTCATGTGTATGAGAGAAATTCCTGTTCCAAAAGGTTTAACAAAATGTATTCGGGTAATGATGCATGTGAACACGGAGATTGCTCAAGAAAAAATTTCTCATATTTATTTAGGAAATGCATTATCATTACGACCGGATTTACAACAAGAATTAAATAGATAAAGAAGAGGAGTATGAGGAAAATGAAGTGGAAGCAGCAAATATTAAATTTGACCCCTTACCAACCTGGAAAATCTATAGATGAAGTAAAAAAACAATATGGCCTAAGTGAAATAACAAAACTTGCTTCTAATGAAAATCCCTTCGGTTGTTCACCAAAAGCGTCAGAGGCAATTCAGCAACCTTCTGCATTTTTTGCTTTATATCCGGACGGCTATGCTACAAATTTGCGTGAAGCCCTAGCTAGTCATCTTGGTGTGAGTCAGGATCAATTAATCTTTGGAAATGGCTCGGATGAGACAATTATGATGCTTTCTCGTGCATTATTAAGTCCTGAAACAAATACTGTTATGGCTACACCAACCTTTCCTCAATATAAACATAATGCAATCATTGAAGGAGCGGAGGTACGTGAGGTACCGCTTAAAGAAGGGCAACATGATCTAGAGAATATGTTAGCGCAAATTGATGAGCAAACAGCAATCGTTTGGGTTTGTAGTCCGAACAACCCAACTGGCACCTATATTCCCAACGATGAACTAGTGGCGTTTATAAGTAAAGTTCCTGAAGATGTATTAGTTGTACTAGATGAAGCGTATTGTGAATATACGACAGCAGAAGATTATCATGATTCCATTAAAATTGTTGAGGCTTTTCCACATGTCATCGCTCTTCGTACTTTCTCTAAGATTTATGGACTTGCTAGCCTACGTATTGGTTACGGGATTGCTCAAGCACCACTCATTCGCGCGTTAGAGCCAGTCAGGGAACCATTCAATGCCAACCGCTTCGGTCAAGAGGTAGCTATACAAGCATTATCTGACGATGTGTTCATTGAAAAATGTAGACAAGAAAATCGAAGTGGATTAGCGCAATTTTATCAATTTTGTGAGGAAAACGGATTAGATTACTACCCATCCCAAGGAAATTTTATTTTGATCGACTTTGCTGTGGAGGGAAATCGCGTGTTTCAATCACTATTAGAAAAGGGCTATATTGTTAGATCGGGTCAAGCCTTAGGGTTTCCTACAGCTGTTCGCGTAACAGTTGGATCAAAGGAACAAAATGACGGTGTTATACAAGCGATGTCTCAATTTCTATCTGAAATCAAGACAGTATCTTAATTAGGAATTTTTTATTTCAGAGGCGAAATTCGTCTCTGAAATTGTTTTACACGAAAAAGTATTTGTAGGGTAGTGGTGTTTTTCTATTTAATAGTTTACCCTCATACCTTCGTCAATCAATGAGTTTTCTAACAAGAGGTGTGTTAAAACATGAATGGACAAGTATTTGTTATTGGTCTAGGATTAATCGGTGGTTCTATTGCACTTTCAATTAAGCATACTCATCTTGAAGCCAAATGTAGCGGTTATGATGTAAATAAAGAACAGTTAAAACTCGGTAAGATGCTGGGTGTAATTGATGAGTCAGTTTCAACTATTCGTGAAGGTGCTGAGAAGGCTGACCTGATTATTATTGCTACACCAGTAAATGAGACAAAAAGAATAGTAGAAGAACTCGCACACATGAATCTTAAAAGAGATGTAATTATAACCGATGCGGGAAGTACGAAGAAAGAAATTATATCATCTGCCAATTATTTAAAACAAAAAGGTTTTACATTCATTGGCGGTCATCCGATGGCCGGTTCACATAAGAGTGGTGTATCTGCAGCCAGACGACTTTTATTTGAGAATGCCTTCTATCTTTTAACACCTGAACCACATATTACGGAAGAGAAAATCGATCGTTTAAAAGAGTGGCTGACAAGTACAAAGGCTAAGTTTATTACAGTGACACCACATGAGCACGATTACTTAACAGGTGTGATTAGTCATTTCCCGCATATTATTGCTGCTTCTCTCGTTCGTCGAGCAGAAGAGAGTAGTCAAACACAAAAGCTCATTCCTCGTCTTGCTGCAGGTGGTTTTAGGGATATCACAAGAATTGCTTCTAGTAGCCCAGCGATGTGGCGTGATATACTCTTGCAAAATAATGAGGTGTTATTAGGTTTATTAGAAGACTGGAAAAAAGAAATGAACTATGTCTATGAAATGCTTACTACTGCGGATAATGAAGAGATCTTTCAATATTTTCAATCTGCCAAAACCTTTCGTGATGAAATGCCACAAAAACAAAAAGGAGCCATTCCGGCCTTTTATGACCTATTTGTCGATGTCCCTGATTATCCAGGGGTCATTTCGGAAATTACTGGTTATTTAGCAAAAGAAGAGATTAGTATCACAAATATTAGTATTAGAGAAACGAGAGAAGAAATAACTGGCGTGCTTGTGATTAGCTTTCAAACAGAAGAGGATCGTGATCGTGCAATAGATTGCATAAATAGACAAACATCTTTTGAACATACAATTGGCATGTAACTATGTTAAAAAAAAGGGTGATTAAGTGTGAGTGTAAAGAATTTGAATTTTACACATAATGGATTATCTGGTGAGATTCATATCCCTGGTGATAAATCGATTTCTCATCGGTCGATTATGTTCGGTTCAATTGCAAAAGGTAAAACAGTCGTTAAGAATTTTTTAGCTGGTGAAGATTGCCTTAGTACAATTGCTTGTTTTAGAAAACTTGGTGTTAAAATAGAGCATGAAGATCAAACAGTTATTATTCATGGTGAAGGTATTGACGCCCTAAAAGAACCAGAAGAAGTGCTTGATGTCGGTAATTCAGGAACAACCATTCGTCTCATTATGGGTATCCTTTCTGGGCGCCCTTTTCATAGTGTTTTAATCGGTGATTCGTCCATTGGTAAACGTCCTATGACAAGAGTGGTTGGACCCTTAAAGGAGATGGGTGCTAAAATAGAGGGACGTCAATCAGGTGAGTTCACTCCCTTATCTGTTACTGGTGGTGAGCTTGAATCAATCACCTACACTTTACCAGTAGCTAGTGCTCAAGTGAAATCTGCCATCATCCTTGCTGGATTACAAGCAAAAGGGACAACAAAGATTATTGAACCTGAAAAAACGAGAGATCATACAGAAAGAATGATTCATGCCTTCAGTGGAAATGTTTCAAATGATAATGGAACGATTTCAGTTGAAGGTGGTCAGTCATTTACAGCAACGAATCTTATTGTACCAGGAGATATTTCCTCAGCTGCCTTTTTCCTAGCAGCAGGAGCTATCGTACCTAATAGTAAAATCATCCTTAAAAATGTGGGTTTAAATCCAACAAGAACAGGTATCATTGATGTACTAAAAGAAATGGGTGCAAAAATGACGATTGAGCCATATGAGAGTAACGGTCACGAGGAGCCTGCGGGTGATATCTTTATTGAAACATCTGAACTTAAAGGTGTGACAATTGACGGAGATAAGATTCCGAGATTAATTGATGAAATACCAATTATTGCCCTACTTTCGACACAAGCTACCGGGAAAACGATTATTAAAGATGCGCAAGAATTAAAAGTAAAAGAAACGAATCGTATTGATACAGTTGTGAATGAGTTGAAAAAACTAGGTGCAAATATTGAAGCAACTGATGATGGGATGATTATTGAAGGTCAAACTTCTCTATCGGGAGGAACTGTCGAGAGCTATGGTGATCATCGTATTGGTATGATGCTGTCCATTGCTTCATTAATTTCAGACGGGGATATAGAACTCTATCAGCCAGATGCTATCGCTGTTTCATATCCAAGCTTCTTTGATCATATTGATCATTTATTAGTAAAATAATTCATATCTATTCGCTTGTGGTACATGCCAATGATGACATACGGTATGCACCACAATTTTTTCTTTTTGTGAGCGAAATGTAAAAACTAATCATATATTCTTGTTTTCATCATAGCTTGTCTAAAAAGATGAGATAAGGATGATGATAAATGGTATATATGATTGAGAACGTTTATCGGCAGAATAAAAGCAAGGGCGCCTATGTTCCTACCTCTTACGTTATCGGTAATGAGAAAATCCTTGCCGTTAGAGAAGCACCCTTTAGGCAATATACGTATATGAAAATAGACGGAGATCCGTACGTGATTTCTCCTCCCCTTGTTAAGTATGTTGAGACAATACCTGACGATATGCCTAACTTCTTTCTTTCTGAGCTGATTTTAAAGGGATGTCTAGTGTTTATGACGAAGGTGGAAATAAGCTATAAACATCAATTAAAGTCAGCTATCCAACTGTTGGATGATAAGCTGAAAATTTCTCCAATTGATTATTTGTTAGGGGTGCAATTGCCATTGGCTTCACTGCAACCAGACATGATAAGATTATTAAGAAAAGAAAAAATTCCTGCTGTTTTTGTGGAAATAACGGGAATCAATGATTTAGACGATATGCCATGGGGATGGGTGAAAGAAGCGTTCTTTCCTTACTTTAGTACCTTAATCCCTATTTTTAAGCATGTTGATAATGAAAAAGACTACCGTTTACTGCAACAAAAGTGGGTGTATTATATGAAAAAGCATCGCCTGCCATATGTGGCTCATCCATTGAGAAATGGTGAATTAATCAATGAGCAAACGCAAGCAACAATCGGTATATACCCTTTTAAAACACAATTACAACCTGGATTAGAAGCGAATTATAATTTTTACAAACGAGGCAGGGAAATCACAAATATTGAAGAATTAGATGTATATCATTATCATAGAGAGAGGCTGGTCATCTCATGCTTACGTGGGAGAGTCTTACGGGCAGGTGATTGGCATCATCCGCTTGAAGGATTTGGTAAGAGAGTCATGATTAAGACACCATCATACTACCAGCTATCATAATAGTATTGAAAGGATATAGATATGGATAAAGTAAAAAAGATTATTGCCTTGTTAGAAAATGGTTTACATGATGAGGCATTAGAAAAATATAAAGAAATACTTTCTCACGGTACACATGAAGAAAGGTTTGTTTTAGCGGAAGAACTGATGCAATATGGGTTTCTAAAGGAGGCACACCAACTAATAGAGAGGCTGTTAGATGCCTACCCTGAGGAAGGCGAACTGCTTGTAATGAAAGCAGAAATCTTCATTGATCTAGGAAATGAAGAAGAAGCAGTGCTCGTATTAGAGCAAGTAAATCAACAAGATGCTAGTTATCCCCAAGCCTTATTATTGTTGGCAGACTTATATCAGATGGAAGGTTTATATGAGGTCAGTGAAAGGAAGTTATTAGATGCGAAAGCGATACTTCCCGATGAGCCAATTATCGATTTTGCCTTAGGTGAGTTGAGTGCAGAGCAAGGAAAATTTTTAGAAGCAGTTAAATTATATGAAAAAGTACTGACAAAAAAGGAGCTTATTGGCGGTGTTAACGTTAACCAAAGAATGGCTGAAAGTTTAAGTGCAGGTGGAGCTTTTGAGGAAGCATTGCCTTATTATGAAAAAGCGCTTGAAGAAAAGTTGGAAATACATACGCTATTTAGCTATGCATTCACAGCTTTACAAGCTGGTTATAATCAAGTAGCCATTGAGAAATTTAATGAACTCAAAGAAATAGATCCAGAATTTCACTCGCTGTATTTGCATCTGGCAAAGGCATATGAACGTGAAGAACAAGTTCAAGAAGCTTTAGCAACAGTAAAACTGGGAATTAAACAAGATGAATATAATAAAGAACTTTATTTTTATGGTGGTAAGCTAGCCTTGAAAATTCCAGATGAACAACTAGCAGTTGACCTCCTAAGAGAAGCGTTAGCGATTGATCCAGAATATATTGATGCTGCTATTGTGATAAATAAAGTTTTTATGAATAACGAGCGTTTCAATGATGTAATTGAAATTGCAGAATTAATGCAAAGCGCAGAAGTGATTGATCCACAACTATTATGGGATGCAGCAAAAAGTTATCAAGAAATAGAAGAATATTCACAGGCATTAAACAAATACAATGAAGCATATACTTATTTTAAACAGCAGCCGGATTTCTTGGCAGACTATGGATATTTTCTAATTGAAGAAGGAAAACGAAAGGAGGCTGCCGAACTTTTTAGTAAGCTTACTCGTTTGGAACCTCACAACGAAGAATATCAGGATATCCTGCAGCGGCTTTCAGATGAGTCGTAGAGGTTTGCATCATCAGAAAGTCTACCTGAAGCTTAAGTAAAAAAAATTAAAGCTGCAGCAGAGGAGGGAATCAAAATGACGGCCCCTGTATCTGTCAATGAAAAGAAAGACTTTATTCGTTGGTTTCTTAATCATTATCAGTTAAAAAGAAGAGAGTGTGTTTGGATTCTTAACTACTTAATGAGTCATGATCAATTAATGGAGAAGGTTCATTTTGTGGAACAGGCTCAGTATTGTCCGAGAGGATTAATTATGTCTACACATTGTGTCGATGAAGCGCCTTTTCGTTTTTACAAAGAGAATGTAATGACAACTGACGCAGAAAAGTCATTTCATGATATCCGCTTAAATAGAGAAGAAGATATATTTATTCAGTTGAACTTCCATGCTGCCAATAAAGCTCATCAATATGCAGCGGTGTTAGAAGAAAATCCTTTTATGCCAAAGACATTAAGAATAAGTGAAAAAGACCGTATGATAGCTGAAAGATTCTTAACAGAGAGCTTAGCGCGTTTTCAAAAGGAAAAATTACTCAAAGAAATTGATGAGGCATTAGATAAACAAGATAAAGAAAGATTTATTCAATTAACAACAAAATTGAATAAACTTCAAACATAGGTTTTTTCTTTATATTTATAGAAAAGTACAGATAAAAAAGATATGCTTCCTGTTTTTCAAGGGAGTCATATCTTTTTTTTTTGATTTCATTATATGTTAAGACGAATAGATGATGAAATGAAAACAGGGGGCATATTATTCTTGTGAAAAGCGAATGCGGAAAGTCCTAATAAAGCACCAAGCTTTTTGAGTTTAATTCTAGAGTTTTAAGGTTTTAATTAAAACAATGGGCATGTAAGAGGCTAATGAATCTTAGGAATATTTATAATCCCTTTTCCATCGTCGTCTAAGTATAAAAAGTATATTTAATTAATTCTGAAATGTTCAAAAAATAGACACTGTTGCCTTTTGATAGAAGGTCATTTCCGTGGTATGATAAATAAGGAATATTAAGGCGTAATTGGAGTGATTAGGATGAAGTGGCATACACAGGATATACAATTGTTTTTGAAAGAAAGAGATTATATTGATACAGTCATACTTCCTCTTTATCCGGTATCTTTTGCAGATGATATAAAGCAAACAGTAGCAATGACCGAATTTATTAACCTCTTATCTGGGCAACTTGAAAAGCAATTTAAAGGCAGAATTCTTATGTTACCAGGAATGAGCTATCTAAAGACAATTTCTGAGGAAAAACGGCTTGCGGATTTAATAGAATGGGAAAAAGAATTAATTTCTCAAGATTTTAAACATATTTTTTACATAACTTCTGATAGTGATTGGAAAACTGTAGAAGAACAGTTAGATGGAGGGTTAATTTGGATGCCTTCAATTCCGCTTGATAACATGGATGATCAGTACAAGCTTTCAATTTTAGAAGATCAGGTAAAACAATTACTGAATGTATTTGTGAAAAAATGGCAGAATAATGATTGAAGAGTCACATAAATCTCATAGTTGTGATGATTCAGTGAAGGATTATATTGACCTTCCATAAAGATTGATATATCATTGGTATGTCCTAGTTTTATATTGTGTTGAACTTTGTCCGTTGGACTTAACTTCATAATAGAGGGGGGAAAAGTATGAGCAAAAATCGTGTGACAAGACGTCAATTCCTTAATTACACACTCACAGGTGTAGGCGGATTCATGGCAGCAGGAATGTTGTTACCTATGGTGCGGTTTGCAGTAGATCCGGTCCTACAAAAGAAAGGTGAAAGCGATTTTATTGCAACAAATCAGAAGGTAGCTGACCTAACAACTGAGCCTACTAGGGTTGACTATTCGTTTGAACAACAAGATGGCTGGTATTCTTCGGAAGAAACTGGAACTGCATGGGTTTACAAAGATGAGAATGATAAAGTTGTCGCATTATCACCTGTATGTAAACATTTAGGTTGTACAGTTAACTGGAATGGAGATAAGGCAAATGAAAATCATTTCTATTGTCCTTGTCACGGAGGTCTTTATACAAAAGATGGTACAAATGTTCCAGGTACACCACCAATTGCAGCACTTGATGTTTTTCCAACAAAAGAAGTAGATGGGTTCTTACACTTAGGTAAGGCAGAACCGCGATAAGGAGGCGTAATCATTGTTCAATAAAATTTATGATTGGATTGATGAACGTTTGGATATTACGCCAATTTGGCGAGATATTGCTGACCACGAAGTACCTGAGCATGTAAACCCAGGGCATCACTTTTCGGCGTTTGTTTACTGCTTCGGAGGTCTAACGTTCTTTGTAACTGTCATTCAAATCTTATCTGGAATGTTCTTAACGATGTACTATGTTCCAGATATCAAAAATGCTTGGGAGTCTGTGTATTATTTACAAAACCATGTAGCATTCGGACAAATTGTTCGTGGCATGCATCACTGGGGAGCTAGCTTAGTTATTGTTATGATGTTTTTACATACTTTACGCGTATTCTTCCAAGGTGCTTACAAAAAACCACGTGAATTAAACTGGCTCGTTGGAGTAGGAATATTCTTTGTAATGTTAGCACTTGGATTAACAGGCTATCTATTACCATGGGATATGAAAGCTTTATTTGCAACAAAAGTTACCATTCAAATTGTCGAATCAACTCCATTTATTGGTGAAATGTTAAAAACACTTATTGCTGGGGATGCATCTATTGTCGGAGCTCAAACGATAACACGATTCTTCGCCATTCACGTTTTCTTCCTACCAGCAGTATTATTTGGCTTAATGGCTGCTCACTTTATTATGATTCGTAAACAAGGTATTTCTGGTCCATTGTAAAATGAAATCTTCTATTAAAAGGAGGGGAATTATTACATGCATCGCGGAAAAGGAATGAAATTCGTAGGTGATTCCCGTATATCTGCTGAACGTAAGACTTTCATTCCGAAAGATTATTCGGAATATCCAGGCAAAACAGAAGCTTTCTGGCCAAACTTCTTACTGAAAGAATGGATGGTAGGAGCCGTTTTCCTAGTAGGTTTCTTATGTTTAACAATTGCGCACGAACCACCGCTTGAAAAAATCGCGGATCCGAGTGATACAGCTTATATTCCGCTACCAGACTGGTATTTCTTATTCTTATATCAATTGCTAAAATACACATATGCATCAGGACCATATAATGTTATTGGTGCATTTATTATTCCAGGATTAGTATTTGGTGCACTTGCATTGGCGCCATTTATCGATCGCGGTCCTGAACGTAGACCTTCAAAACGTCCTTTTGCCACAGGTTTTATGTTACTTGCATTGGCGGGGGTTACCTTCCTTACATGGGAATCAGTTGCTCACCATGACTGGGAGGCTGCAGCAGAACAAGGGAAAATCGTTGCTGATGCTGAAGTCGATACCGAGGCAGAGGGGTATAAGCTCATGGAAGCGAATACTTGTTTAACTTGCCACGGTAATGAATTGCAAGGTGGTGCAGGTGCACCTGCTTTAATCGATGTTGAATTATCACCTGAAGAAATTAAAGATGTGATTCAAAACGGCCGTGGAGCTATGCCAGCAGGTATATTCACAGGTAGTGATGAAGAACTTGATAAAGTGGTCGAATTTATCGACAGTATAGAATCTGAATAAAGTGAAAAAGAAGCTGACCAGCAGTTGTCAGCTTCTTTTCGTATCGTACATAAAAAGTAGTAAGTGAGGTAGTCTATGAAACAAATATATACGATATTGGGTAATCGAAGCTTTTTAATTCTTCTATTAATCATCAATATTGCCGGGACTGTATATGGTTACGATTGGTATATGTGGCAATTAGTTGATACACCAGCAATATTCCTTCCATTTGTTCCTGATAGTCCAACTGCTAGTTTGTTTTTTGTTATTGTTCTTATTGCCTTTTTATTAGGTAGAAATTGGCCTATTTTTGAAGCACTCGCAATTGTTACACTCGTGAAATACGGTATCTGGGCAGTTGTGATGAATTTACTTGTGTTTCAAGTGACTGGTGAAGTGGAGATAACGGCGCTCATGCTTATTATTTCCCATGGTGCTATGGCTGTACAAGGTGTGCTCTATGCCCCTTTTTATCGCATAAAGGCTTGGCATCTTATAATTGCTACTATCTGGACTTTGCATAATGATGTGATTGACTACGTTTTCTTTATGTTACCGAGATATTCTGTACTTAATGAATATATTCCTCAAATCGGTTATTTTACTTTCTGGCTTAGCATATTTTCTTTAGGCTTGACCTATCTATTATGTATTCGAAAAGGGCGATTTCAGCTGAAAATGCCTTCGATTCATCAATAACCTTTTATCAATAAGCTATGTTAAAAATTAATGTTTATATTTATAGAAAAAAGGAACTTCCGATTTATGGAAGTTCTTTTGCTTAATATTTGCTTCTTCTATTATCGCAATCTTTAATCAAACACTTGTTACCTTGTTAATTCTAAAAAAAATTCATAACGAAAGGGTATAAGTATAGTAAAGTGAGAATAAAAAAAGCAATCAAGCCTATTACGGATATTAAAAACACCCAAACTTTTTTTATCCTTAACTGTACATAAGCAGATACCAACACAAGAAAAATAAAAATACCAATCAATGAACCCCAACCCCAATTATAAATTGGGGCTCGGTGTGGGTCTGGTGCAGCAATGCTAAACATTGGACCTATACCAATAAGAGCTACTAATATGAATATTAATACGTGTACCAAATATACTGCTGACCTAAACAATTAAACCACCTTCACTCTCCAGTCTCGATTATTAGTACAAACAATCCTTTCTCCCTTAAAGGCCGTTTGCCGTATGAAAATAATTTCTATATCGTGAATTTTCTTAACTTTAATGTATCATATATATGCTTCTGTATTTTGTGTAAGGTTCCCTTGGATAATCAAGTCTTTTATAGTAACTACATTGTTCTGATACTGTATGCTTTCTAAGACTTGAAACCAAGAAGTAATTGTCTATCGTGATATCGTTGTATCCAACCTTTTTGCATTCCTTGATAATTGTTTACGTTCTGAATATGATAAAGACCTTTTGTGCTTGTGCGTACTTTTCCATCTGATTTGAGTTGATATATTTCCATTCCCTTTTCATTCGCGTAAACTTTAAAAGCTTTTCAGGCATCAGTACATTATATATTACCTTTTGAAAGCTTATGTCCAATTGCTTTATCTAATTTCCCTTTGGTTATTCTACCCATACCCAATGTACGTGAAATTTATTAATTTATCACGGCCTCTTGCGACTAGAACACATACTTGTTCTTTGCTTATGCCACGTTTCCTTGCAGCATCACACTTACGAGGCTTTCTTCCTTTTATCTCCTTAGATGATGCAGTTGGTTTTTCAATTAGATATTTTCTTAATCGGTGTTTCTCAGCTGGATTTAGTTTATGGATTGCTTTTAAAATATCAGTTACCTTCACATTCATCACCAACCTCGCTATTCATAGCTCGTTTGTTCGATAAAAACAAATATCAACAACAAAGATTAACATAGCCTATCAATAAAAAAATAAAGTTAGAACTTCCTTATAGAAGCCTTCTAGCTTTATTTCCTCATTATTGCCATATTGCTTCTAGTGTTTCGTAGATAAATCTATTGATTAATGGTCTAACCTTGTCCACATTGTCATACAATGCTATTAGCAATCCGATAAGGAGGACAGGTACGTATGAAATGGAGAGTTGTGGCTATTATTTTAGTTATTGCACTCATTTTCCCTTACATGATAGTAGCAGAGACAGAAAATGACGATGGTATGATGAATCAATTGGATCTATTATCAGATGAAGTTCTACACTTGGTTAAAGCCCAAAAATATGAAGATGCTAGTAGAATGTTGAATTATTTCACAGACCAATTTGTATTGGCTACAAGCACATCAACTGCGATGACGAGGGAAAGTTTGAGAACTGTCACATCTGTTCACCAAGAAGTAGTTGAAGAAATAAATAAAGAACAAAGCTCTTATGAGACGAAAGTACAAAAAGCAACAAAACTTCGGATATTAATGGACGCCCTATCTCCTGCGAAAGAACCGATGTGGCATGAAATGAAAGGTCCGATGTTAAGTACACTTGGGGAAGTAAGGGAGTCAATAGAAGCGGGTGATAGCGAGAGCTTTCATACACAGTATAATACCTTTCTCTCTCTTTATGATACGATTTATCCTTCATTAAAATTAGAAGTAGAGCCAGCAACTATTCAACAATTGCATACACGCATTCAATATATTGATCAATATCGTCGAGATGTAATGGTGAAAGAAGAAGGTAAAAGGGAACTAGAATTATTGAATAGTGAGCTAGAAGACATTTTTGATACAATTACGGATGATGAAGCTGATCCATCACTATGGTGGGTAATTATTTCAACTGGAAGTATAATTATCTTAACGCTTTCGTATGTCGGTTTTAAAAAATATAAGGGCGGAAAGAAAAAAGAAAAAAATCCAGAGAGCTAAGGCTAAACGCTTGAATTGTCTTATAAGAAAAAGGTAAAATAAAATCAAAGCATAAACATGATAAGCTTTTCCTTTAGATAAATTAAAGAAGGAAAAGGTAATGGGAGAATGAGATGGCAGGAAAAATGGACTTTCATCTTGAGGCATCTAGAGACGAAGCTACCCATTTTTTTTTGAATTGTTTGTAAGCAAGAATGGACCAATAATCAAGTTTTTTTAGAAACAAGTATCCATGTAAAGTCGTGTTTTCACTATTTACAAGGCCATTCTGTCATACTAAGAGACTAACTAAAAGCTTTAACTTAGTATGTGAATATTTCTTCCAGTGTTTGTCTACATGATGCACATGTAGATGATAAGCTTATACTTTATTAGGAGGTTCACCTATGTCGTTTTTGATTTACTTTATCATTATTATGATTGTCCCGATTGCTATTCAAATGTACTTGAAGAAGACGTATAAGAAACATTTACAAATATCTACTTCTTCAAATATGACTGGAGCAGAAGCGGCTAGAAAAGTTTTAGATGAAAATGGGCTTTATAATGTCTCTATCGAACCAGTAAAGGGGCAACTTTCAGACCATTATGATCCGAGAGATAAGACCGTGAGGTTATCTGAGGATAATTATTATGGATCTTCCATTGCTTCTGTATCAGTGGCGACACACGAAGTGGGTCATGCCATTCAAGATGCTGAAGACTATGCTTTCTTACGCTTTAGACATGCGCTTGTTCCAGTTGCGAACATTGGCTCTAACTTATCCTTCTTTTTCATCTTAGGAGGATTATTGTTTCAATTTACTGGTATGATGTTACTAGGTATCATTTTCTTTGCAGCAGCGGTATTATTCCAGGTAATTACATTACCGGTTGAGTTTAACGCCTCATCAAGAGCACTCAATGTTATGGTAAGCTCTGGTGTGATTAGAAATGATGAAGAGTCTGGCGCTAAAAAAGTATTAAATGCAGCAGCTCTAACTTATGTAGCGGCAACAGTTATCGCTGTTATGGAATTACTGCGTTTTGTTCTGGCTTTTATTGGCATGAACAATGATGATTAATATATTTTAAATGTAAAAGCAACTGCTCACTTGAGGTAGTTGCTTTTTGTTAGTTTTTTAGTAATCTCAGCGTTCTAAAGGTTTTTTGTTTTCATCCAATGTAAATCCTTCTCCTAAGACATCGTGCACTTGTGATACGGTGACAAATGCATTAGGATCAACTGAATGGATAAGGTTCTTCAATTTAGTTAGTTCATTTCGAGCCACTACGCAATATAATACTTCACGATCCAGCTTAGTAAATGACCCTCGACCTTTTAAAACTGTGACACCTCTCTCCATTTCATAGAGAATTTTCGCTGATATCTCTTCATTTTTCTCAGAGATAATCATTGCACCTCTTGCAGAATAAGCTCCTTCTTGGATAAAGTCGATTACTTTCGCGCCAACAAAAACGGCAACTAGAGTATACATTGCCTCATAATATTTGAGGTAAAAAATCAGTGATAATGCAATCACGCAAAAGTCAAATACAAACATCGTTTTACCCATAGAAGTACCGGTATACTTATTAACGAGTCGTGCAATTATATCAACGCCACCCGTTGTTCCACCATATCTGAAAATTATACCGAGACCAACACCGATAAAAACACCTGCGAACAGTGCAGCTAAAGTAAGATCATTCTTTAATGGCATATGTATTTGATATCTTTGGAATATTTCAAGGAAAAGAGAAACGCCTAGCGTACCAATAATCGTATAGATAAAGGCTTTTTTACCAAGTAGTTTCCATCCTATGAAAAATAAAGGAATATTCAAAATCAAATTCGTATAAGATGGATTCCAATCAAATAAGAAATACAATAAGAGCGTGATACCTGTAAAGCCACCTTCTGCTAAGTTGTTTTGCATATTAAAGTGAACAATACCGAAAGAGAATATACTAGCGCCAAACAGAATAAGGATAATATTCTTAATTTTCAATCCAAACATTCACTGTGCCCTCCGAAATAATGACATATATTACTTGCCATCTCATTATATAGATTCAATAGAGGATAAGCAATCACACATTAATAGGGGAGCATGGCAGCCGATTCTCGCATACATATACTATTTTTATGGGACAGAAATAAAGAATTAAACGATAGGAATTGTAAAAATGGTTATGTTTAGCTAACATGGAGAGTGTGAATAAAATGATTTGAAAAGGTATGTATATGAGGTGAGAAACAATGAGTAAGTCGATGGAAGAATTACAGAGGGAAGTAGATACCTATATTGGGCAATTTAAAGAGGGGTATTTTAGTCCACTTGCTATGGTGGCAAGATTAACAGAGGAATTAGGGGAGCTGGCAAGAGAAGTCAATCATACATATGGTGAAAAACCAAAAAAGAGTACAGAAAAAGAAAAAGCAATAGAAGAAGAAATGGGAGACATGCTTTTTGTTTTAATTTGTCTTGCTAATTCTCTAAATATAGATTTAGCAAAAGCGCATGACCAAGTGATGCATAAGTTTCAAACGCGCGATAAAGATAGATGGACACGTATTGAAGAAGGGGGAAAAAAATAATGAAGACAATTAAGGTCGTGATTGCAGGTCCAAGAGGTAGAATGGGGAGTGAGGCAATTAAGTTAGTTCAGAAAAAAGATAAATATGAATTAGTAGCTGTTGTAGATCATAAAAATGATGGTGGTAATTTAAGTGATTTTAAAGGCTTTGAGGGAATCGATGTTCCTGTTTATTCTGATATAGAAAAATGTTTTAAAAATGAAGATTGTGATGTTCTTATTGATTTAACCACGCCTGAAGTTGGTATGTATCATACGAAAACAGCGCTTACTTATGGAGTGAGACCAGTTGTTGGTACAACTGGATTTACCAAAGAGAACTTACAAGAACTAGAGGATTTATGTCATGAAACTAATTTAGGTGCGATTATTGCGCCAAACTTTGCAGTTGGTGCTGTGCTTATGATGAAATTTTCACAAATGGCAGCTAAGTACTTTAATGATGTAGAGATTATTGAAATGCACCATGATCAAAAACTAGATGCACCATCTGGCACTGCTGTTAAAACAGCTGAGATGATTCGTGATGTAAGAGAGAGTAAGCAACAAGGACATCCTAATGAAAAGGAAACGCTAGCTGGAGCTCGTGGGGCTGATTTTGATGGAATGCATATCCACTCCGTTAGACTTCCTGGCTTAATTGCACATCAACAAGTAATGTTTGGTTCTAGTGGACAAACACTGCAAATTCGCCATGATTCATACAATCGCGAATCATTCATGAGTGGTGTTGCATTAGCTGTCGATACTGTAGTTAAAATTGATACGTTAGTTTACGGATTAGAAAATATTATCGAGTAAGTATGGAGGTGGTGCCGATGAACATTGCATTAATTGCTCATGACAAAAAGAAGAATGATATTGTGAATTTTTCTAAAGCGTATCAAGTTATTCTTTCACAGCACCAATTATTTGCAACTGGTACGACGGGTTTAAGGTTACAGCAGGAAGCTAATCTAACTGTGCATCGTTTTCAATCTGGACCACTTGGTGGGGATCAGCAAATTGGAAGTATGATTGCGCAAAATAAAATGGATCTCGTCTTGTTTTTTAGAGACCCGCTCACCGCACAACCACATGAACCAGATATTACGGCGTTAATCCGATTATGTGATGTTTACGCTGTACCATTAGCGACAAATATGGGCACAGCAGAAGTCCTAATTAAAGGACTTGAACGAGGAGATTTTTCCTGGAGAGAAATTATAAAAGAGAGTGAATAGAAATGAACGAAATAAAGCTTGATATCCTTGCTTTCGGAGCGCATGCCGATGATGTAGAAATCGGCATGTCAGGAACAATAGCGAAGTATGTGGAAAAAGGTTATAAAGTAGGGATTTGCGATTTAACAGAAGCCGAGCTGTCTTCTAACGGTAATCCTACTCTGAGGAAAACAGAAGCAATTGCAGCAGGGCGAATATTAAATGTGTCTGTAAGAGAAGGACTTCATTTAGGTGATAGACAGTTATTTTTAACAAGTGAGCGTATCAAACAGGTAGTAGAAATGATTAGGAAGTATCAGCCGACAATTGTCTTTGCACCATATGAAATAGATAGGCACCCGGATCATGCGAATGCAACGAAAATTGTTGAAGAAGCAGTCTTCTCTGCAGGTATTCGTAAATATCAAACAAATGAGTATCAAACGGATCATAAAGTGAAAAGCTTTTACTATTATATGATTAATGGTTTTCACCAACCTGATTTTATGATAGATATTACATCAACAATAGACAAAAAGATCGCCAGTTTAAATGCTTACCAAAGTCAATTCACGAAAACGGAGGGAGCTGTCGATACTCCGTTAACAAATGGCTATGTGGAAATGGTTGAAGCTAGAGAACGCCTATTTGGACAGCAAGTTGGTGTCAAATATGCAGAAGGTTTTAAGGTGAAAAAACCTTTGATGATCGAAAACGATTTATTTGGAGTGTAAGAATGAATAGAAAACTTAAAATAGGGATTACTTGCTATCCGACTGTTGGTGGGTCAGGGGTAATTGCCACAGAACTCGGAAAAATGCTGGCAGAAAGAGGACATGAAATTCACTTTATTTCTTCTAGCATTCCTTTTCGTTTAAATAAGATATATCATAATATTTTTTACCATCAAGTAGAGGTTAATCAATACTCTGTTTTTCAATATGCGCCTTATGACATCGCGTTAGCAAGCAAGATGGCAGAAGTCATTAAAAGAGAAAATCTTGACTTACTTCATGTACATTATGCAGTGCCACATGCGATCTGTGCCATATTAGGGAAGCAAATGAGCGGGCGAGATGTTAAAATCGTTACAACTTTGCATGGAACAGATATTACGGTTCTTGGTTATGACTCATCGTTAACTGATGCGATAAAGTTTGGAATTGAACAATCGGATCGTGTTACTGCTGTTTCCAATGCATTAATCGCACAAACTTACGACTTAATCAATCCACAGAAAAAAATTATTCCCGTATACAATTTTATTGATGAGCGTGAATATGTAAAAAAAGATGTAGATTACTTGAAAGAAGAATTTCAAATAGCTGAAGACGAGAAGGTTATTATTCATGTGTCTAACTTTCGTGGTGTAAAAAGAGTAGATGACGTCGTGCGTTCGTTTGCTAAAATTGCCGAACATATAAAAGCTAAGCTCCTACTTGTAGGTGATGGTCCACAGATGAGTGATATTTCAAAATTAGTAGACCAATTATCCTTAAAACACCAAGTTATATTTCTTGGCAAACAAGACAACTTAGCGGAACTTTATTCCATTAGTGACTTGATGCTTTTATTGTCCGAAAAGGAAAGCTTTGGCTTAGTCGCACTTGAAGCAATGGCATGCAATGTACCGTGTATAGGGACTAATGTTGGAGGTATTCCGGAAGTTATCCAAGATGGTGTAAATGGATATATTTGTGAACTGGGTGATATTGAAAGTATTGCAGCAGTCGCATTAGATATTTTACAAGATGAAAAATTACATACAAAATTATCATTACAAGCAAAAGAATCTGTACTGACAAGTTTCCATGCCGATAAGATTGTTTCACAATACGAGCAGCTTTATTTTGATCTATTAAGTGAGGCGAAATGATGAAACCAATATTTCAAAGAGCTATTCCGATTATTGAAAAGCTTGAGGAAGCAGGTTATGAAGCCTATTTTGTCGGTGGTGCAGTGAGGGATCTTCTAATTGGTCGTGAAATAGCAGATGTAGATATCGCTACATCTGCAACACCGATTGAAATGAAAGCGATTTTTTCTAAAACGGTTGATGTAGGTATTGAGCATGGTACCATACTTATTCTTCTAAAAGGTGAAGCATATGAAGTAACAACATATAGGGCAGAGTCAACGTATAGTGACTTTAGAAGACCGGATGAAGTCCGTTTTATCCGTCATTTAAAGGAGGATTTACAGAGAAGAGACTTTACTATGAATAGCATTGCTATGGATAAAAATGGTGAATTAATTGACCCCTTCGCTGGAAGGGAAGCAATCAAAAATAGAGAAATAAAGACCGTTGGTTCAAGTGAAGAACGCTTTAATGAGGATGCCTTAAGAATGATGCGAGCGCTGCGCTTTAAAAGTCAATTAGGTTTCCTGCTCGAAGAAGGAACATATGATGCATTAAAAAAGAAAGTGCATCTACTGCAACATGTGGCAGTTGAAAGGAAGCTCGTTGAATTTAATAAATTATTACAAGGAGACTATCGAGTAGATGCCTTGACGCTTCTGCAAGACTCAAACTTGCATCACTATTTACCAATGCTTTCGCAAAAGGAGAAGGGACTTAATCAGCTCGTCACTTATCCTCTTCAATCATTATCTTTGCTTGAAATATGGGTTCTGCTCTTAAAGGTTTTTCAATTAAATGAGCATGAAGCAAAGATAGGATTAAAAGAATGGAAGATGTCAAGTAAAGACATGAAAGAAATACTCAATCTATATCAATGGTTCCAAAAAAGACTATCAACACCTTTTCAAGCTACTACAATTTACCAAAGTGGTTTATCAGTAGCAGTGAGTGCTGAAAAACTTCATCAAGTTTACAATCATGAAAGAGTAGAATATCCTGATCATTTAGTAGAAATGTATAGCAAATTGGCGATTACTTCAAGAAAACAATTAGCAGTCAATGGCAATGATATTATCACTTGGAGTCAGCAATCAGCTGGTCCTTGGCTAAAGGAATTGTTAGCAAAAGTGGAGGAAGCAATTATACTTGGAGAATTACAAAATAATAAAGAAGATATCAGGGAGTGGCTGTTTCAATGGAATCAGAAATAAGGAAGAAGTTATTAAATGCCTTCACGACTCACCAAGATGATTATTTGTCAGGGCAAGCTATTGCAGATTTACTCGGTTGTTCACGCACAGCAGTGTGGAAACATATAGAGAATCTTCGTAAAGAAGGGTTTGAATTTGAAGCGGTGAGACGAAAAGGATATCGCATCGTTGCTACACCCAAAAAAGTGATTGCTGATGAAATACGTTATGGGTTGAAAACAAATATACTTGGTAGTCATATCCATTATGAAGAATCAGTGGACTCCACACAAAAAGTCGCCCATCAATTAGCAACAGATGGTGCATGTGAAGGTACGATTGTAGTAGCAGAAGAGCAAATTAGCGGTAGAGGGAGAATGGATCGAAAATGGATATCCCCTAAATATACAGGTGTTTGGATGAGTGTCATTCTTAGGCCGCAGCTTCCTCCTCATCGTGCACCGCAATTAACACTTATTGCAGCTGTTGCTGTTGTTCAGGCAATCGAGGAAGTGACCGGTTTAACAGCTGAAATTAAATGGCCTAATGATGTGTTGATTAATGGCAAAAAAGTAACAGGGATATTAACAGAGATGCAAGCAGATGCAGATCGAATCGTTTCTATTATTATGGGGATTGGTATTAATGTGAATCAGAAATTAGAAGACTATCCCGAGGAGATTCAACCTATCGCCACCTCCCTTGCAATTGAAAAGAAAGAAGAAATCTCGCGCGCACAGATTATTCAAACCCTTTTATTCAAGCTCGAAAAACTGTATCAACTGTATTTACAGAATGGTTTTCAACCGATAAGAATTTTATGGGAAAGTTATGCCATTAGTATAGGGAAGAATATAAAAGCGCGTACACTATCTGGTACCATAGTGGGCAAAGCGATAGGAATTACAGATGAAGGCATATTGCTATTAGAAGATGAGGCTGGTGTGCGACATCAAATTTATTCTGCAGACATTGATTTAGAATAATATATATTTTTTATAGAAAGTTAACACAATTATTGATATACTTTGTTTGGGCAGTATCGGTAAGAACTGCACCTGTTTGACCATCATTTATACGCGAAATCTGCCTAGATCCATTTAGGACCAGGACAGAGGGATGAGTTTAATAATGAGAACACACACTATCCTTCTGCACTTTTTTGTAGAAGGTTATTTTTATGTCTTTCTCATTATCAGTAGTTCATCACCTCTTCCTATTAAAAAAGGAGGAAGTAGGATGAAACAAACGACTGATTTTTTGAAAATGAAAAGTAAAGGTGAGAAAATAGCCATGCTCACGGCATATGATTTTCCACAGGCTAAATTATCAGAGCAAGCTAATGTCGATATGATTCTTGTCGGCGACTCACTAGGAATGGTTGTATTAGGTTATGATTCAACGATTCCGGTCACAATGGATGATATGATTCACCATGCTAAAGCTGTGAAGCGCGGGGCAAAAGACACTTTTATCGTGGTAGATATGCCGTTTATGAGCTACCATATTTCCATGGAAGACGCGCTCATAAATGCGAGAACCCTGATTCAAGAAACTGGTGCTCATGCAGTTAAGGTTGAGGGTGGAGATGAAGTAATAGATAAAATTACTGCAATGACAAATGCAGGTATACCAGTTGTCGCACATTTAGGTTTAACACCACAATCCGTTGGTGTGTTAGGTGGTTACAAAGTACAGGGTAAAGATGCAAAAGCAGCCCAAAAACTAATCAATGATGCAAGAAAATGTGAACAAGCGGGGGCTTTTGCTCTTGTTCTTGAATGTGTGCCGCAACAGCTATCTAAAGAAGTATCATTAATCTTAAATATCCCGACAATTGGGATTGGTGCGGGTGTGCATACAGATGGCCAAGTACTTGTGTACCACGACATTCTCACATATGGCGTGGAGCGCGTACCAAAGTTTGTTAAGCGCTATTTAAATAGTGGAGAAATGATGGAAGAAGCCATTTCTTCGTATGTAAAAGAGGTTAAGAGTGGACAATTTCCAGAGGATAGCCATTCTTTTAATATGAAAGAAGAAGAACTTTTAAGTCTCTACGGAGGAAAGAAATGAAAAAAGTGACAAGCATCAAAGAAATGCAGAAAATCATCAAAGGCTTCCAACGAGAAGGAAAATCAATTGGGCTTATCCCGACTATGGGTTATTTGCATGAAGGCCACTTAACATTAGCTAAAAAAGCACGTTCACAAAATGATATAGTCGTCATGAGTGTTTTTGTAAATCCGCTACAGTTCGGAGAAAATGAAGATTTGGCCACTTATCCGAGAAATTTAGAAAGAGATATGCAATTAGCAGCAGAAGTGAAGGTAGATTACCTGTTTCATCCAGCAGCAGAAGAAATGTATCCGCAGAAGCAAGCAATAACAATGCATGTTGAAGAAAGAACAGAAAGACTTTGTGGTGCTTCTAGACCTGGACATTTTGACGGTGTTGTCGTGGTTGTTTCTAAATTATTTAATATAATTCAGCCGGAAAGAGCTTACTTCGGTAAAAAAGACGCACAACAACTTGCTGTAATAGATTTGCTTGTGAAAAATTTAAATTTTCCGATTGAACTTATTGCAGTGGATACGGTGAGAGAAAGTGATGGGTTGGCAAAGAGCTCAAGAAATGTATTTTTAACAGAAATAGAGCGCAAAGAGGCGGCTGTGCTTTTTGAGAGTTTACAGGCAGCGGAAGCAATCATCACAGAAGGAGAAAAAAATACAGCACGTATCATTGACGTGATGAAAACAATGCTCCATGAGAAGACAAGTGGTGAAGTCGATTATATTGAGGTTCTTTCTTATCCAGAATTACAACCAAGCGATGAAGTTAATGGTGTAATCATTATAGCGTTGGCCGTGAAATTTACCAAGGCCCGCTTAATCGATAATATCATCATCACAGCATGAGGTCATAGAGGAGGGTTTAATATGTACAGAACAATGATGAATGGCAAAATTCATAGAGCAACAGTAACAGAAGCGAACCTAAACTACGTCGGCAGTATTACGATTGATAGTGATATTTTAGATGCTGTTGATATGTTACCAAATGAGAAGGTACAAATCGTTAATAACAATAATGGAGCAAGATTCGAAACGTATATTATTCCTGGTGAAAGAGGGAGTGGTGTTATTTGTGTTAATGGCGCTGCCGCACGTCTCGTTCAACAAGGGGATATTGTGATTATCATTTCATATGCTCAAGTAGCGGAGGAAAAACTCAAAGGTCATCAACCAAAAGTAGCGATTATGGGAGCAGATAATCAAATCATTGATATGCTTCACCAGGAACCAGCTAGTACGATTTTGTAAAATTATAGAACTGTTTGAGAAAAATGCTTGAGTGAATAAGCACGAACAAATTCTGTTTTAAAAAAGGATTTGTTTGTGCTTTTTATTGTGTTTATCGATACAAATAGTTACTAAGCAGATAGGGGTCATTGCAGACTTGTTATATTCATAGTTTCTTTTTGCACAAAATGACAACAGTTTTAGTTAATAATGGTAAAATAATTCGTATGAGTTTGAAGGGATAAAGAGAAATAAACCATTGAAGGAGACGGTCAAGGTGAAAAAAACAGCTTTATTATTAGCATTAGCAGTCTTGTCGATATTCATCATTGTTGCGTGTAGTAACGGAGAGACAAAAAAAGAAGAAGTTTTAGATGAGGATGAATCAATTGAGGCTGTAGCAGATAAAGCAAATGATATAAAAGATGAAGAAAATCCAGTTTCTCAAACTTCGTTACCTATTCCCCAATCGTTTAAGGAATCAGTTGACTATGGTTACACAGGGGAATGGGCGATGAAGGATTTTTCCAATGAAGTAAAGTCGGCACTTGATCAGCTACCCTCTATTACGATGGAGGCTACAGAAGAAGAGATTGATGCTTATGAACGTGACATCTTTTCCCTATTTAAAGAGAATTTAAGTATGCCAAATGTACCGATTGATCAATGGCAAGCAATGAAATTTGCAGATCCAACCGTTACAGATGAGGAAAGCCAATTAAAGAAAAATTATAATGTAGCTATATTACTTGATGCTAGTGGTAGTATGGGTGCCCTAGAAAATGGAAAAACAAGAATGGAACTTGCAAAAGAAGCGATTAATCAATTTGTTGATAGTTTGCCAGAAAAAGCGAAAGTTTCATTAACTGTATATGGACATAAAGGAACAGGAGATGAAGCAGATAAAGAAGTTTCATGCAGTACTGTAGAAGAAGTGTATTCTCTTTCAGCCTATGATAGTAAAGAGTTTACAAATGCTCTAGGTAAATTTAATCCAGCTGGATGGACACCAATGACAAAAGCAGTTGAACAAGCAATGGTTAATTTAGAATCACATGATGGTTCAGAGAATACGAATATTATTTATCTTGTGAGTGATGGAATCGAAACTTGTGGAGGAAATCCTGTACAGGCAATGGAAAAACTGAGTGATTCTAACTTAAGTCCAGTCGTTCAAATCATTGGCTATCAAGTTAATAACGATGGCTTAACGCAGTTGAAAGAAATGGCAAGGGCTGCAAATGGGCAGTTTATTAATGTCCAAAATCGAGAGGATTTAAAGGCAGAATTTAAACGAACCACGGAAATGGCTGAAGTATGGTCAGAATGGCATAGAAATAGCAATGATGCCATTAATAATCTTAATAAAACGGTGCAAAAACAATTAAATGACTGGCATCAAAAAGAGCAGGAAAAGATGAAT
The DNA here is from genome assembly GCF_038007345.1 of Cytobacillus sp. FSL M8-0252. NCBI lineage: Bacteria > Bacillati > Bacillota > Bacilli > Caryophanales > Bacillaceae > Cytobacillus > Cytobacillus sp. FSL M8-0252. The sequence continues at coordinate 3,008,671 of NZ_JBBOWZ010000001.1, read as the reverse complement.
AGAGAGCGTAAAAATCTACAATTGGCTATCAATTATTTAAATGAGGAAAACAAGATAGATACCGATGTTTTCTTACGCTTAGATGAAAACTATCGGGCATACTATTTACAAGTCGATAAAGAAGCACGTAATCTTTATCTTGAACTGGATCAACTGAACAGGGAATCATTTCTTGATAACTGGGAAGAGATTAGTGAGATATTCTTAAAAAACGTGAGTGAATAAGAAGATAGAATGTACAATTTGCAAAAGTGTTCAGAAGAGAAGAAAAGCTCATTTGGTTAGGTGTAAATTGATAGGGTTATGCAAATTTATTAGAATTATTTACTATAAACGAAGGGTATCTTTTTGATGATTAAACTCCTCATTTGCGAAATAAAGAAAGATAACTTTCTCTTTTATCCTTTTTATGATAACGTTTTGTGTGACAGAATGTTCGAGGTGTAACCATGAGTAATAAATATGTTGTCGTAGATTTAGAAACAACAGGAAATTCACCTAAAAAGGGTGATCAAATTATACAATTAGCAGCAGTAGTGATTGAAAATGGACAGATAACTGAACAGTACGCTTCACTTGTACAACCAAGTCACAGTATTCCTCCATTTATAGAAGAACTAACCGGACTAACAGACGAAATGGTGGCCACAGCACCTAAATTTTCAGAGATTGCCAAGAAAGTGGAGCAAATGCTTGAAGGTGCCTACTTCGTTGCACATAATGTCCTTTTTGATTTATCGTTTTTACAGGAAGAGTTTAAAATGGCTGGTTTAGCCGGTTTTTATGGGCCAATTATAGATACAGTTGAACTGGCAAGGATTTTTTTACCAAGTGAGGATAGCTATAAGCTATCTGATTTATCGCTAAACTTAGGTCTCTCTCATGTGAGACCACATCAAGCGGATAGCGATGCTTATGTAACAGCAGAATTACTTTTAATATTAGAACAGAAAATGAAAAGCTTACCATTGCTTACTTTGAAACAATTAAAAGATATTTCCTTTGGCTTAAAAAGTGACTTAGATTTATATTTAGATGATTGGATTCAATGGAAAGAGGAGAGCCATCAATCCCTTCCTAGCAATTTAGAAATTGATCATGGAATCGCTCTTCGTAAAAGTCAAAACAAGCAAGAAGGTAAATTAAACAAATCTGGTATCTTGTATCCTTATACAAAAGAAGAAAAAGAAGCTTATTTGCAAAAAGTGTTCAAACCTTTTGAATCACGAGAGGGACAATATCAGATGATGGATGCAGTTTATAAGGCATTTATTTCCGAACAACATTCACTTATTGAAGCGGGAACTGGTGTAGGTAAATCATTGGCTTATTTACTTCCTTCTATTATTTTTTCTTTGCAGGAAAACGAAAGAATTGTGATTAGTACCTTCACAACTCAACTTCAAGATCAATTGCTTCAGAAAGACTTACCTTTACTAACGCAAATGATACCAATGCCAATAAAGGCAAGTATTCTAAAGGGAAGAAATCATTATATTAGTTTAGCAAAGTTTATTCATACACTTAGAAGTCATGATGATAACTATGATACATGCTTAACGAAGATGCAAATTTTAGTATGGTTAACGGAAACAACAACAGGCGATGTCGACGAACTTAATTTATCTAGTGGCGGTCAATTGTATTGGAATCAAATTAAAAATAACCGCATGTTATTTATTAACGACAAGGACTTTAGAGAAAAAGACTTTTATAATCGTGCAAAGAAGCAAGCTGAGTCAGCACAATTGATTATTACGAATCACAGTATGTTACTTTCTGATACAATCAGTGATTATGATATCTTGCCATCATATCAATATGCAATTATTGATGAGGCTCATCATTTTGTAAAAGCTGCATCTCCTTATTTTGGACGCATGCTAGATTTTATGACTGTTCGGCTCACGATTAATAAATTAGGATTATTCGAACAAAAAGAGTGGATCTTTCAGCTTGAGCAATTGCTAGAAGAAGTCGGTGTTTCAAATGAGGTTATTCATTCATTTGAGGTAAATGAGATGATGGAGAGCTTACATACAGAAATGGATGAGCTCTTTTACTTAATTTCGAAGCTTGTGCAAAAATCTAGTCCTAAGAAGAGTAAATTAGTGCGAGTGAAAATGAATGTCCAAAACCTAATCGCTAAATATGGGCGTCAAATGGATATCCAAGTGGAGAGGTTTTCTTCTATTCTAAAAGAGGTTATTCAAATGTTGACAGCAAGGCTACATGCTATTCAAAATGGACCATCTCCTATTGCGGAAAAGTCACAGCCTCTATTAGAAGATGTCGCATCTGCTGTAAGGGAATTAGAAGGTTATGTCAATTCGTTGGACTTCTTTTTTAAAAACAGCCAAGATTCTCCCTTAGCATCATGGGTAGAAGTTGATTTACGTGCAATTCAGAATGTCACTTCTATTTATGCGGAACCATTAGATGTCTCTGAACGGCTAAGTCAGTCCTTTTTTACCAAGAAAAAAAGTGTTGTTTTAGCCTCTGCTACAATGACCGTAAACCAGTCGTTTCAATATATGGAGAAAGAATTAGGCCTAGAAGGTTTACCTTGTACTAGTCAGCAAATCCCTTCACCATTTCAATATGAAAGACAAGTGAAAATGATTATACCGAAAGACTTACCAGATATTAAAGCGGTGAAAATGGAAGAGTATATTGCCAGTATTGCAGAGCAAATTATTTCCGTTGCTGAAGTAACCAAGGGGCGCATGCTCATTTTATTCACTTCATTTGAAATGCTTAAAGAAACGTATCAACTCATAAAGGAATCGGACTTTCTTAGTGAGTACGCGATCTTTGCTCAAGGAATCTCAGGAGGTAGTCGCTCGCGATTGACGAGAAATTTCCAAAAGTTTGATAAAGCGATATTATTAGGCGCAAGTAGTTTTTGGGAGGGTGTAGATATTCCTGGAGAAGACTTATCATGCTTGATTATCGTTCGCCTACCATTTGCACCGCCTGATGACCCTGTAGCTAGTGCGAAAGCTGCAAAGATGAAAAGAGATGGGGGAAATCCTTTTAAAGAGCTTGCTATACCGGAAGCTGTGATTCGTTTTAAACAAGGGTTTGGCCGCTTAATTCGTTCGAATACCGACAGGGGTGTTGTGATTGTATTTGATAGAAGAATTAAAACTGCAAGTTATGGAAAAGCTTTTCTACAATCGATACCGTCTGTTGAAGCAAAAGAGTGTGATTTGAATGAAACGATTCATATCATTGAAGAATGGTTATAATTTTTAAAAACTAATCGTCTAATATTTATGCAAACCATTTTTACTGGTATACTATTAGACGTAACAGAGAAAATCGGCCTTACTTGTCAAGGAGGAAATACAGATGGAAAGCAAGATTGAGATCTTATCAACAGTAACGATTCAAAATAGTCCAGATTTATACAAAGTTGTTGATAGTTTAAACAGAACATTAAAAGAAAAAGATTTAATGTTCGGCTTAGCATTGGATAAGGATGATGATAGCAAAGCTGTTTTTACAATATATCGTACATAGGTAGTGAAAAGAATGAAAAAAATACTAATCATCGTACTAGCCATTATGGTTGTCATTATCGGTTTTTCGGCAAAAGTTTATATAAAAGCGATGGAGCCGATAAATCAAGCGGAAAAAGTGGCAAAAGAAAAAGCGGAAAATGAGGCGAATCTACAGACCGTAAAAAGAGTAACTCTATATAATGGTAATGAAACGTATTACATTATTGATGGCATTACACAAGAAGATGAAGAGGTGTATGTATGGGTTTCAGCCGATTCTGAGGATGAAGTGATTATAAAAAATAAAGAAGATGGGATTTCAAAAGAAGAAGCAATCGAAAAGGTAAAGAATAAAAAAAATCCCAATGATATTATTTCTGTCAACCTTGGAATGGAAAAATCTATCCCTCTGTGGGAGATTTCCTATAAAACTGGCGAAGGCCTTCTGAATTATTATGTAATAGATTATGAGACAGGTAACGAAGAATTAAAAATATTAGAAAATCTTTAAATAAGTGGTTTGGCTGACTATTCCATGGTCAGCTTATATATATAAAGATAGATTACACATTCTGGAGGATTAGGATAATGAACTTTGAACTAGCACAAAGAGTGCAATCACTGACACCATCTACAACTTTAGCAATTACAGCTAAGGCAAAAGAAATGAAGGCACAAGGAATTGATGTTATTGGTTTAGGTGCGGGTGAACCAGACTTTAATACACCCCAGCATATTATTGATGAAGCTGTTCAATCTATGAATGAAGGATATACGAAGTATACTGCAGCTGCAGGACTTCCTAAACTCAAAGAAGCCATTTCTAACAAGTTTAAACAAGATCAAGGGATTGATATTCCAGCGTCGGATATTATTGTTACAAGTGGTGCTAAGCATGCGTTATACACTTTATTCCAAGTCATCTTGAATAAAGGTGATGAGGTCATTATTCCAACTCCGTATTGGGTAAGTTATCCAGAGCAAGTTAAACTAGCAGGCGGAAAGCCGGTATTTATTGATGGTCTTGAAGAAAATGAATATAAGGTCACGCCTCAGCAGTTAGAGACCGTTATAACAGATCGCACAAAAGCCGTCATCATTAATTCACCTAGTAACCCAACAGGCATGCTTTATAGCAAACCGGAACTAGAAGCGATTGGTGAATTTTGTTTGAAACATAATATCTTAATTATTTCTGATGAAATCTATGAAAAGTTGACTTATGATGGACATCAGCATATTTCGATCGCACAAATCAGTCCAGAATTGAAAGAGCAGACGATTATCATCAATGGAGTTTCAAAGTCTCATTCAATGACAGGGTGGAGAATTGGTTATGCTGCCGGAAATACAGCCATTATAAAAGCAATGACAAACCTTGCAAGTCATAGTACATCTAATCCAACTACTCCTTCTCAATACGGAGCGATTGCAGCTTATAATGGTTCACAGCAACCTGTAGAAGAAATGAAAAATGCGTTTGAAGAACGTTTAAATATTATCTATCAACAATTAGTAGCTATTCCAGGTTTCACATGTATTAAACCACAAGGTGCTTTTTATCTATTCCCTAACGTAGAAGAAGCAGCAAAGCTTACAGGTTATGAAGATGTTGATGCGTTTGTAAAAGGATTATTAGAAGAAGCGAAGGTAGCTGTTATTCCTGGTTCTGGTTTTGGATCTCCGAAAAATATTCGTTTATCGTATGCGACATCACTTGACCTATTAGAAGCAGCTGTTCGTCGAATACATGAATTTGTGAATCAAAAACTGCAGTAATCGTTAAAGGAAGTGGAGCCCTTCACTTCCTTTTCTCATGCTAGAGTTATGTATGATGAAAAGTTGCCTCGAGAATCAGAGAAGGGTATAATAAAGGCGACTTGAATCTAATTGGTAAATGTTTTTGGAAGGGGTATTAAATTGATTAAAACGACAATTGCTGAAACGTATAAATATGTTGATCAAGAAGTAAAAATAGGTGCATGGATTGCAAATAAACGCTCCAGTGGGAAAATTGCCTTTCTACAGCTACGTGATGGGTCTGGCTTTATCCAAGGTGTGGTTGTAAAAGCAGATGTTTCTGAAGAAGTATTTAAAGCAGCAAAATCGGTTACACAAGAATCTAGTGTGTACGTAATAGGGAAAGTACAAAAAGAAGATCGTTCACCTTTAGGTTATGAATTACTCGTTACAGATGTAGAAGTGATTCATGAATCTACTGATTATCCAATTACGCCGAAAAATCATGGAACAGAGTTTTTGATGGATCACCGTCACCTATGGTTACGTTCACGAAAACAACATGCTGTGATGAAAATTCGTAATGAAATCATTCGTGCTACATATGAATTCTTTAATGAAAATGGTTTCTCAAAGGTTGATCCACCGATTCTAACAGGTAGTGCACCTGAAGGAACATCTGAATTATTTGCTACCAAGTATTTCGATGAAGATGCATACTTATCTCAGAGCGGTCAATTATATATGGAAGCTGCGGCGATGGCTTTAGGGAAAGTTTTCTCATTTGGGCCAACATTCCGAGCTGAGAAGTCAAAAACGAGACGCCATCTAATCGAATTTTGGATGATTGAACCGGAAATGGCTTTTTATGAGTTTGAAGACAATCTGAAAGTGCAAGAAGAATATGTCTCCTATATTGTCCAAGCTGTTGTGAAAAACTGCCAAGTTGAATTGAAGACATTAGACCGAGATGTGTCTAAATTGGAGAAAATTCAAGCACCATTCCCAAGAATTTCATATGATGAAGCCATTACATTTTTACAAGAAAAAGGGTTTGATGATATTACATGGGGAGAAGACTTTGGCGCGCCACACGAAACAGCGATTGCCGAGAGCTATGATAAACCCGTTTTTATTACACATTACCCAACAAAAATCAAGCCTTTCTACATGCAGCCAGATGCTGAAAGAGAAGATGTTGTCCTTTGTGCGGATTTAATAGCGCCAGAAGGATATGGAGAAATTATTGGCGGATCAGAGCGTATCCACGATTACGAGCTATTGAAACAAAGATTGGCAGAACATGAATTAGACATGGATGCATACAAATGGTATTTAGAATTAAGACAATACGGTTCAGTTCCTCATTCTGGTTTTGGATTAGGTCTAGAGCGAACAGTTGCTTGGATTAGTGGTGTGGAGCATGTGAGAGAGTCGATTCCATTCCCAAGACTTCTAAACCGTTTATATCCTTAAGCTTTTCACACAATAACAAACGAAAAAGAGTCATTTTGTGGCTCTTTTTCACTTTTTTACACCTTTTATTTGAATACATTTCTATACTTTTCTTAAAAGGGTTCATGATATACTTGTATGGAGGTGTGTATGATGCCAAAGAAGATATTATTAAAATGGTTACAGGAAAAAGACATTACAATTCCTGGAGCTTTATTAACGCAGTACAAAGCAATGAACCTAAAAGAAGAGGAAGTAGTCCTTATCCTCCATTTGATTTCAATTAGTGATAAGGGAAATGACTTCCCGACACCTTTTGAACTTGCAGAAGTAATGACCTATTCAGCAGAGGACTGTGCGGGGATGCTTCGCCGTTTAATACAAAAAGGGTTAATCACTATAAATGAGGGTTATAGTGAAGAGGGTATTCGCTTTGAAAAATACTGTTTAGATAATTTTTGGGAAAAATTAGCAGATGCTTTTTTAATTGCAGATAAAAGAAATGAAGCAAAAGAAAATCAGCAAGACGAAATTGATTTGTATTCAGTGTTTGAAAGTGAATTTGGCAGGCCGCTCTCTCCTTTTGAATGTGAAACTCTAGCGCTTTGGTTAGATGATGACCATCATGAGGTGAAAATCATTAAGGCAGCATTAAAAGAAGCGGTCATATCTGGTAAATTGAATTTCCGCTATATTGATCGTATCTTGTTTGAATGGAAAAAGAATGGTATAAAAACAGTAGAACAAGCAACGAATCAAGGGAAGAAATTTAGACAAAACCAAGTGAAGAGAATGAAAAGTGTAGAGAATAGTGATAAGAGAAATGAGTCGCTACCTTTTTATAATTGGTTAGAACAATAGTATGAATGGTGATGATATATGTTAAATAAGAAAGACATTAGATATTGTTTAGATAAGATGGGAGAAATGTTTCCCGATGCTCACTGCGAGCTCGTTCATAAGAATCCTTTTGAACTTGTAATTGCGGTGGCATTATCAGCGCAGTGTACCGATGTATTAGTGAACAAAGTGACGAGCAAGCTTTTTTTAAAGTACAAAACACCAGAGGATTATTTAAATGTATCCATTGAAGAATTACAACAGGATATCCGCTCGATTGGTTTATATAGAAATAAGGCAAAAAATATTCAAAAACTATGTCGGATGTTAATAGATGACTATGATGGTGTGGTTCCTGCTGATCGGGATGAATTAACAAAGTTACCAGGAGTCGGAAGGAAGACAGCGAATGTGGTTGTATCAGTGGCTTTTAATGTCCCTGCAATAGCTGTTGATACACATGTGGAGAGGGTAAGTAAACGTCTTGGCTTTTGTAGATGGAAGGATTCAGTTCTAGAGGTCGAAAAAGCACTTATGAAGAAAATACCAGAAGAAGAGTGGTCTGTGACCCACCACCGCTTAATTTTCTTTGGGCGCTACCATTGCAAAGCACAAAATCCAAAGTGTCAGGAATGTCCCGTTCTTGATATTTGTAGAGAAGGTAAAAAGAGAATGAAAAGTTTAGGTGCGTAAAATAATATGAATGAGCGGTTAAAAAGGTTACAACATCCTTTTTTTAATAATATACAGGATCAAGTAGGAGAGTTTGTCCCATTTTATTACGAAAGAAAGTTGTATCAAGGAATAGCTTCTGAAAAACCTTGGGAAGAGTCAGAGCGATTCATCGCAATGATTCTTAAAGAATGGGATCAATTAAAGATCAGGCTAAAATCAGCCCATCAACAAAGAAATAAGCAGGAAGCAGAGCAACTCATGGTTTTGGGAGTTGCCCTTTTAGTTCAATATGTTTATTGGTTAAATGAAAAACCAGTATCATTGGATGAACAACAAATAGGTGATGGCTTGGTACATCTCCCATTCAACTTTGCCGATCGATTACAATTTATTATGGGGCAACCTGCACTTCATTTAGCTTTTATTCAATTAATTGAACTCATAAATGAAGTGATTAAATTAGATGCTAAGAATAGGATAAGAAAAAAACACTCGAAGCAATAAAAATGCGAAGAGTGTTTTTTTCTTATGCAGAAACTTAAGTAAATGCCTGCTTGAATATTTTGAAGAAAATCACACAGGTAAGATAAAAGCAGAGAAGATAGCTTCTCTGCTTTTAAAATAACGATTATTCCTCAGGATTTTCATCTGGTGGTGATGGTTCTTCTTCAGGTGATTGATTTTCTTCTTCACTATTATCTTCATTACCATTCTCATTACCATTCTCATTACCATTGTTGTTATCGTTGCCCTCACCATTGTTATTTCCATTACCATCGCCATTTTCGCTGTTATTTCCGTCACCATTGCCATTCTCGTTATCATTGCCACCTTCTTCGTCTCCAGGTGGTTGTTGTCCATCACCTGGCGTTTCTTCTTCAGGTGGTTCGACTTCTTCTGGCTCTTCTTCATTGGCCGGTATGTTAACAGATGTTTGGGCAGCATCACTTTCCTTACCATCTTGAACCGCTTTTACAGTGAAGGTATATGTGCTATCAGGTTCAGGATTTTCAATCGTAAGTGATGTTTCAGATGTTGTCGTGAGCTCTTGGGCTCCGCCATCATTAATAGCGCCGGTTACCACAAACTGAGTATTATCTTTGTCTTTATGTTTCCATACGAGTTCGATCGTATTGGCTTCTTTATTATATTTGGCATTGAAACCATTCGGTGCTTCAAGCTTATCGAACTTTTCAGAGACTGTTTTTGGTGCATTTCCTTTGACAGCGTACTCTGTAATAATTTGATCACTTGGTGTATATTCACTTGCTAGTTTTGCAGGGTTGCTACCTTTTTCAATCGCCACTTTTTCAACAGAGTTAGGCATTTTGAAATCAGCTGTTTCTTTCCCTTCTGAAGCATATTGCATAATGTTTTTAAAGAGCATTTGGGCAATCTTCTGATCGTAACCGTTTGATGGTAGGTAAGTCTTCCTACTTTCATATCCGGTCCAAATTGCTGCCGTATAATTCGTTGTATAACCAGCAAACCAGGCATCTGGTGTTGCACCGTTAGGGATATCATACTTTTGTTTTTCTTCTGCTGTATAATTTGTTGTTCCTGTTTTTCCAGCTACAGGTAATCCCTGGATATTTGCTGTTGTACCGGTACCGCTTGAGATAGCTGTCTTCAGCATATCTGTAATCATAAAGGCAGTGTAATCATTCATCACCGCTTCACTTTCAGGTGTGGTGTCAATCTTCGTACCATCACGCATTTCAATGGCTTTGACAGTATGAGGATCTGTATAGAAACCTTCATTGGCAAATGCGCTATAAGCACCTGCCATTTCCATTGGAGAAACGGCCTTTGTACCAAGTACAGATGACTCATAATACTCATCTTTAAAGTTAAAGCCTAGTCGATTAGCAAATTCCATTGATTGCTCAGTGCCCACTTCTTGAATAGCTTTAACAGCAGGTATATTCCGTGACTCTGCCAATGCTTGGCGCATAGTCATCGTCCCTTTAAACGAGTTATCCCAGTTATTTACTTCGGTTCCTTCACTGTATTTATATGGCTCATCAACAAGTGTATGATAAGTGCCCCATTGATTAAATTCAATGGCAGGTGCATATCCGGCGATCGGTTTAAATGTTGAACCTGCTTGACGTTTTTGGTCTGTGGCAAAGTTGAAGCCACGTTTTACTTCTTGATTCCGTCCGCCGCCAATCGCCCGAACTTCACCATTACTTGAATCTAATAAAGTAATCCCTGCTTGGAATTCTTCATCTGGATATTGTATGACATCTTCGCTATTTAAGATATTTGAAACATATTTTTGGATATCTTTGTCTGCTGTTGTATGAATTGTTAAACCATCGGAAAAGATATCGAGGTCAGGGTATTTTTCAGTTACTTCATCAATGACAACATCGACAAATGAATCATATGGTGTATCATCTTCTATTTCTCTTTCACCTTCAGGAACTAACCCTTCAGTGATAGGAATAGATTGTGCTTCAGTCTTTTGCTCTTCGGAAATGAATCCATGTTGGTTCATTAAAGATAAAACAATGTTACGTCGTTTTTCAGCATTTTCTGGATGAGTAAACGGGTTATAGTTGTTTGGACTTTGCGGCATCCCTGCAAGTAATGCGGCTTCATGTAACTCCAGTTCATCCAAATCTTTACCAAAATATAAACGTGATGCTGTTAAAACACCGTGACTATTTTCTGACATGTAAATTTTATTCACATACATTTCAAAGATTTCTTGCTTTGTATATTTTCGTTCCAATTGGAATGAAAGCCAAGCCTCTTGTGCTTTACGGCTAATTGTTTTTTCATTATTTAAGAATGAGTTCTTTACGACCTGTTGTGTAATCGTACTAGCGCCCTCAGAACCAAAACCTTTTGTTACGTTGGCGATAACTGCTCCACCTAATCGAATTAAATCCATGCCATTATGTTCATAAAAGCGAACATCTTCTGTTGCTAGAAAAGCATTTTCAACAAGGTCGGGTATATCTTCATATTCAACATAATCTAAATTTCCAGCACCGACTTCCGTAATTTTTTCTCCATTTATATCGAGAAGTACCGACGGAATAGGGTCCTTTAATAGTGCTGGATCTAGCTCGGGAGCATCCTTAACCATAAAGGCAAATGTAGCTGCGCCTGCAATCATCCCAACAATACCGAGTGCAATTAATGTGAGAAAAATCTTCTTGAATAGCGTTTTCCCTGATTTTTTCTTCTTCGGTTTAGGTGATTGCTGTTGTTGTTTTCGGCGCTCCTCCCTAGATTTATACTGTTCTGACATATAAGTCCTTCCTTTCTATCTCAAACCTTATGTTGAGCTATCAAGCTGATAAATGTTATCTAATATCTTAATATAATCAATTCTTGGTTGAAAGCCAAGTATTATGCGATGCCCTTTTTCTCTCACTTCATCCTTTGTCATCGATTTCCTTCCACCATTTTCCATACGTTCCCAAAAAACGAGTAATTCCTTAGCCTCTAGTAAAAATAACTCGTCAGTTGTCGAAAAGCGTAAAATGACAAAGCAAATGCCCCTTTGTTTAATGATGTTCCTCATATGTTCAATTTGATGTAAATGGAAGTTATTAAAAGGAAATGAAGTAGTGTTTTTAGTTTCCTTTGCTTCGAAATCAATATACTTACCCTTATAAATGCCGTTATAGTCAGTTGTGGATGCCTGTTTAAAGTATGCTTCTTTAATAACGGCTGCACTTCTTGCAGGATAATCCACTTGAACAATCTGTACTGGTGTTGGTTTCTTGTGTATGACCGCGATCCCTCTATCTAAGTAATATTGGTTGCTGTCGTTAATATCGTCCTCCAATGTCATACCTCTTTTACCATATGACGGATTCTTGCGTTTACTTTTTTCTAATGTGCTTTTTTCTGCAGGTACGTATTTCCTCCCGTTCGGGTAATGAAATGCCATAGACTTCACCTCACAAACTATACCTTATCATACCAGAAGCAAGATGTAATCGGGTGGTCAAAAAGCACTAATCCAACAAGGTGTACTTGTTTTGTAATATTTGACGTAATAGAAGGCAAAAATGTTTCATTTTCTTTTCAGTGTTGCCGTTTAGTCATATTTTCAAACGTTTATTCATATGCTGTCGAAAGAAGGTCATTATATAAAAAATCCTTCTTTCTTTGCCGAATCAGTTCTAGTTTTGTCAATCGCAAAGGAGAAAGAAATAGGAAAGCGAATGTACATTATATCAAAGACGCGACCTTAAAGGAGGCATGACTTGTCAATGAAACCCAATATGACAGAAAAACAAGAATTGTTACTCATGCTAGAGGATATCTATAATCAATTGGAGGCTTTAGAGACAGCTGTGCAAAAGAATCTACAACAATTAAAGTTCAATCAACAAGAAGAACAAATAGAAAAAGTAGAAGCGTGTCATGAAAAGTTAGAGGAATTAGAAAAGTTTCCGATGGACGAGCTTCATCAACAAGATACGACGGATTCACATTTTGTGAAATACAAACTTGGTTATCGCTAATCATTTACGAGTAGTATAGTCGTAAGCTACAATAAGGTTAGCTCATCTATGATTTTTACAGAATGACTGGAGATGAACATGATGAACAAGCTAGCCAAACACTCAAAAGAGATGTTAATGCATTTGGATTGGATAGAGAAGCGCTATATAGATGGTAGAAAAGAAAATAAAAAAGCGGATTTTTTCGGCGAAGTTAAGCCGTATGCAGACAAGGTGAAACAAGAGTTGGATGTATGGAAGGAAGAAGCACTTCATTTTTTACAGTCCAAAGCAACAAAGAAGCTGTGGCCGATGCAAATTAATTCCGCCTATGACCAAATTGAAACATGCTCCATTCAAGCCTTTTACCCTGAAACAAGTAAAGCGAGATTTACAAATCAATTGCAGTCTGCAAAATATGTTGTTGAGACGTTGTTAAGAATCGTAGAAGAAAGTGAAGTGTGAACAAGCCTAAGACAGAGGATTTAAAGCTCCTAACTTCGGGCGAATGAAATAATTGAGCGACTTTTTCTTACACAGAATGAGTGGAAAGGGAGAGCAAGCTTCAGTATAAATTATAGAAGGAAAAAGGAGTCACTAAAAAAGTGACTCCTTTTTCCTTCTGAGTTATGAATGTTTTTTCCTATTTCATAGTAATTAGGGATCCGTCTTTAAAAAAACTTTCAGGAATGACAGCACCTAATGATTCTAATTCACGAACAAGATTTCGATAATCCAAAATGGAAATTTCATTGTGGATATAAGCTCGTTTAGAGAAATCTAGTAGTTGGTTCGCGTGATCTGGCTTAACTTCCTTCACTTGTTGAAACTTCTGCTTTAGCTCGTGAATATTCATTTGAATCTTCCTCCCCCAAATAATGAAATAATCTTAAAAGGATACTCATCCAATCATGCGATGAAATATGAAGTTTTAAAGAAATGTAGGAAAAAACAAATCTTTAAATTTATAGTAACACGAAATAAATAGATTGTTTATTTTTCAAAAATTTAAACTTCCGACAAAGTTCAACAATTAATGACAGATTGAAAAGTAAGGATATCTTTTTTAAAATGGAAATATTATTGAGGATAATCACCTAATTCGCCTATTCATCATACAGTATAATGATGATGAATAAGGAGGATGTTTGCCCATGTTTGGCCGTAAAAGAAATGAGAAAAGTAAACGAAATATGCCTGTTGCATGGAGCTTTAATCCATATTATGCACCTTACCAATCTAATATGTCCTACCCTGCTGAAATAAGACAACTGCCGGTAATGCAGTCCGTTCCACACCCAATAATGAATGGACAACAACAGCCATTATGGAATCAATCTCAAATGAATTATGCTTACACGAATAATTATCCCTATCAGACAATTCCATATGGGAATATGTATCCACCTCAACATGATGTAAATAATCACCAACCAAACTACCCTTTACAGGATAGTCCGAATTATTTTCACAATCCACTCGAGCCCAATGAACAGCCGGTAAATAAATCTTATAATATGCAAAGCCAATATAACACCATGAACCCTTATCCAAAACAATCTTTTGTTGCGAAACAACCTAGTAATGTTCAATCGATTATGAATAGCTTTAAGTCACAAGATGGTTCACTCGATTTTAATAAAATGATGGATACAGCGGGACAAATGATGAATGCTGTAAACCAAGTGTCATCAATGGTAAAAGGGGTCGGTGGTTTCTTTAAGGTGTAGGGTTTAAATGCTAATAAGATGATCATAAGGTTCATTGATGAATAAGTAAAAGGCAATGTTCTTTAAGGTGGCAATTATTAATTGGATTAATGCAGACATATACTTACTTTGGCCATGTGACCGCAAAAAATCACATGGCTTTTTATGATGACTTGTTTCAGACATGTCATCATAAAAAAGAGGTAATGCACAGTAATATTTGGCCGCCCTTTTTTCTTCCATTTGAAAGGCTATTTAATAAATATAAATCTGAATGAAAGGTCCTGTATTCGGAAATGGGGGAATTATCAAAAAAATATTGACAATAATGTAGGAAAGATGAAAAATAGTTAGCATGACGAAAGAAGCAGAAGGGGGAAAGAAATGGTTCGTTATATCCAGCAAATGATTATCGTCATCTTTCTTATTTTATTTCTAGCAACTTTACCATCAATCGTTTTAGTTAACCCTACTAATGGTACGGTTAGTTTGAATTTTGCTCAATTTCCATCAATGGTAGGAAATTTCTTTAAAGAGTTGAGCACCGGCAGCTTAGGTACATATTATGTAGGGATGGAGCAAAGGTCGATTGCTTCAGAAATTGGAGATAATTTTTTCACTTCCTTTTATATTGTTTTTGTGGGTGTATTACTTTCAATTCTATTAAGTTTATTATTCGGTATTTTCTTAAGTCGATTTTACTTAACAAAAATTTTCCGTGTCATGATGAATATTATCTCAACCATTCCAGATTTTATTTTTATTATTTTTGCTCTACTCTTTGCGGTGAATATTTATAAATGGACGGGCTTTAGAGTCGTCTCCTTTTTACCGAATGGAGGTGCATTGAATATTTGGTTCCCGATGGTTCTTGTTGCGATTGCTCCTTCTATTTATCTATTTAAATTGATTTCTGAGAGGTACTTTTTAATAGCTGGAGAAGATTATATTCGTACAGCTGTAGCAAAAGGCTTGAAAGTTGATCGTATTAATTTTCAGCATGTGTATAAAAATATTGAGCCGTTTCTCGTAGCTGATTTGGTGAAAGTTTTATCCCTTGCCATCGGTAATTTATTTATTGTGGAATATTTGCTCAACGTGTCAGGTCTAACCAAGTTTGTTTTTCAAAGTTTTGGTGATCCTCAGCCTATTGCCATCGGGCTATTTGGCATGCTATTCATTTCTCTACTTGTCTTTGTAGTTATTAGACTTTTACTTTATTTATTTAAACGAGGGTTTATTTATGAATAAGATATATAATCGAAATTACGCATTGTATTTAGGTATAGTTAGTGTAACGATTGTCTTATTTTTTACGGTATTTGGTCCGAAAATAGCACCACACTCCATCTTCATGGCCTTAGAGGTGAAGTATATTGATGGCGATGTCATTTCACCACCATTAAAACCATTTGAATCAATGGCTTACCCTTTAGGGACTGATCGGTGGGGGTACGATTTATTATCAATGATACTTTATGGTTTGCGATATACGGTGTGGATTGCCATTGCAGTTGCTACGATAAAGATGATAATCGGTACAGTACTGGGGATGTTTATTGGTACATGGAAAAAAACACCGTCTTTCATTATCGCTTTTGAAGGAGCTTGGAGTTATGTACCTGCATTTTTAATTTTATATTTCTGCTTGTTGCCTATTAATTTTGGTTCTATATTGGAAACGCCTATTCTTATAGCATATTTCATCGTTATTGCCTCACTTATTGGTACTCCTAGTATCGTATCTTCTGTTCGGCAAAAAACAGCTGAAATTTATAAAAGAGATTTTGTTTTGGCATCAATGACTCTTGGTGCAAAGAGGTGGAGGCTGTTATGGCGTAACGTGTTTCCCCAATTAAAAGAATCTTTACTTGTGATGTTCACAATGGAAATTGTTTATGTGATTACAATCATGGGACAGTTAGCTTTATTAAATATTTTTATCGGTGGAACGATTGTTAGAAATGATCCTGTTATCTATTTATCGGTTACAAAAGAATTATCTGGTCTTGTTGGACAAGCGAGAGAGAATTTGATGGGCAATCAATATATTTTAATGGTGCCACTTATCATTTTGTTAATAACCACGATATCTTTTAGCTTATTAACCGCGGGGTTAAAAAATAAATTCCAAACAGATTATGCTAGAATGCCTTGGATCAAAACTGGAATTAAACCAAAAGGGAGACCAACACGAAAAAGATTAGGAGAAAAGCGATTTTTAAACTTTAGTTTACATAAAGTAGGTTTTGCTATCCTTTTACTATTATTTGTTTTAGGTGGTATATTTGTTAATCAATATAGTGATTCGAAAATTGGTGTAACAAATGAAAATAAAGGAGACTATTCTTTAGAGCTTTCCATGGAAAGTGCAAATGAGTTTACAGTGAAAGAAGAAGTGTCAGTTAAGAACGAATCAGAAGATAAATGGAAAGAGCTCATTTTTTTTGCACCGAGAAATTTAGCTCAATTAGAACTGAATGAAATCATTGTAAACCAGGAAAATCTACCATATGAAATAAAGGATGACGTTTATTACATTACGTTACCTAAAAAATGGCAAGGCGAGAGTCAATTTGATGTGCAATTTAACTATAGAATGAGAGGAATAGAGGATGCTGATATTTTCCAAGACTGGTATTTTACCTTAGCACTATATAAAAACGGAAGATGGGCAGAAGCGACAAAAGATAATCCATATATTCATCATCATCATGCATTATTGTCTTCATTTAAAGTGAGTTATGACCTTCAACCAGGATATACATTTATATCTTCTGCTATTGAGAATGACAAGGAAGAGGTTTCCATCGATGATGTGAAGAATTTCTCCTTTTCTATTGTATCTGATAATTGGGAGAAAAGTGAAAGGATTACACAAAAGGATACGCAGGTTAGCTTTTTGCATCAATCTTCATCACGGAAGGACTTAGCTGAAGAAGAGATCATGGCAGTTTTTGATTATTTTGAAGAGGCGATAGCACCTCTACCATTTAAGCAAGCAGATATTTTTATTAGCGATTCCTTGGAAACTGAGAGTGTGCCTGGTATGGTCATGCTGAATCCAGAAGAAGCTCGGAATCCATATATATTAGCTAAAGAGGTGGCTGCTCTCTATTATGCATCGGCTATCAGTCAGGATCCTCAAAATGATAGCTGGATTGGATCGGGTCTATCGCATTTAGCTGCTTATCAATACGGCGTTGATCAAGGTGAGGAAAGTAAGCAACAGGCTTTGGCTTACTTACAAGAAGAATTAGGGACATTAGAAAAGCATGTGAATGGAAGCCAAGTATCCAATACCAATATCAATGAGGTTGAACATGAAGCCATATTAAATGCACAACCTGCTTGGGAAATAATCGAATTAATCGAAGAACATTACGCTTATAGAGGGATTAGTCCCGAAGAAGTAGGTGAGAAATATTTATCTTCCTTTTACGAACAGTTTGCCGGAAGAGAAGTAGATACTGAAATTTTCCTTCAGTTTACACGAGACTACTTCAGTGTACCTTCAGGAGCTTTTAATCAGTGGTTAAATACAGAAGCAAGTAGAAAATAGATTTACTACTTGCTTTACAGTCATTATATTATTGTAAGCTGATCCTTTTACCTTTTGGTTTAGGCACTTTTACGATGAGTAAGCCATTTGTGTGAGAAGCTTGAATGGTGCTTTCATCGATAATAAAAGGTAAAGGGATCGTCCTAGTTGATTGTTGGAATGCCTGTTTTTTTTGATATATTTGTTGTAAGTCATCTTCACTTGTCTCAATATCGAGTCGGTGAATCGTAATTTTAATATAATTATTAATGGCATTCAATTCAATTTGTTCACGGTTTATGCCTGGTAGTTCCGCTTTTATAATATAATCATCGGCGTTTTCATTTACTTCTACATGAAAAGAAGTAGCGAAAGGAAACGGATTTTTAAAAAAGTCGTCCATTGTCTGCATGAAGTTTTTTACAGGTTTATCATGAAAAAACTGATTCATGGATTTCATTAAATCTCCGAACGGCTCCTTTCTTTTTTCACTCATGTAACTCCCTCCCAAATAAATCAAACATTCCTTTTATTCTATGCACTCGATAAAGTTTGGGTGATTTTAAAACTCAAATAGGCTAGATGGAATAATATTCTAATAAATAAATCGTAAAAAAACCTTTTTCTGCGAACGTTTATTCGCTAGAATAAAGTGATGAGGTGAAGAACGTGAAGGTGAAAAAGAATTTACAAGAACTGATTAAAGAGCTCAAACAATCCGATAAATTTGGAGAACAAATAACGTATTGGCATACATTGGAAGAGAAGGAAGCGCAAGTAGCGGATATGCCGATTGGACTAGATCCTCATTTAATGAGCGCCTTAGAAAAAAGAGGAATATCCCGTCTGTATACTCATCAGCGCTCAAGTTACGATGCCGTTATGGCTCATCAGTCCATTGTTGCTGTTACACCAACAGCGTCGGGAAAGACCTTATGTTACAATTTGCCAGTATTGCAGACTATCATAAATAATCCACAAGCAAGGGCCTTATATTTATTTCCTACAAAAGCACTTGCTCAGGATCAGAAAATGGAAATCAATGAATTGATTGAAGAGTCATCTCTTTCCGTTAATAGCTATACATATGATGGTGACACGCCTTCAAATATTAGACAAAAAGTGAGAAGAGCTGGCCATATTGTTATGACTAATCCGGACATGCTTCATTCAGCAATTCTTCCACATCATACGAAATGGGTATCATTATTTGAAAATCTTCGTTTTATTATTATTGATGAATTACATATTTATCGCGGTGTATTTGGTTCTCATGTAGCCAATGTTCTACGGAGGTTATTAAGAATCTGTGAGTTTTATGGAAGTAAACCCGTTTTTATATGCACTTCTGCGACTATTGCCAATCCCCTTGAACTTGCAGAGGAGCTAACAGAAACAAATATGAAATTAATTGACAATAATGGTGCGCCGAGCGGCCGTAAACATTTTGTGTTTTATAATCCACCGCTTGTCAATAAGCCATTAAATATAAGGAGAAGTGCGACACTCGAGGTAAGAAGGCTAGCAAGTGAAATGCTAATGAACAAAGTACAAACGATTATTTTTGCTAAAAGCCGTGTGAGAGTGGAAGTATTACTTAAGTATTTACAAGAGCTAGTCAAGCATAAGATTGGACCGAAAGCAATCAGAGGTTATCGTGGCGGTTACCTTCCATCTGAGAGAAGATCGATTGAAAAGGGTTTGCGTCATGGAGAGATATATGGAGTTGTCAGTACAAACGCACTCGAACTTGGCGTCGATATTGGTCAGCTGCAAGTTTGTATTATGACTGGTTATCCAGGGACAATTTCTAGTTCTTGGCAGCAAGCTGGTAGAGCTGGGCGTAGACATAGTGAATCACTCGTTATTATGGTTGCTAGCTCAAACCCATTAGATCAATATATCATTGATCATCCTGATTATTTCTTTAAACGAAATCCAGAAACAGCAAGAATCAATCCAGATAACTTAATCATTCTCATTGATCATATTAAATGTGCTGCCTATGAATTGCCTTTTAAGAAAGGAGAGTCATTTGGTCGCTTTGAAACTGAAGAAGTATTAGAATATTTATCTGAAGAACAGGTACTGCACGAAAATCTAGACAAGTATTATTGGATGAATGATTCTTTTCCAGCTCATAATGTCAGTTTACGGTCCGCATCGCAAGAGAATGTTGTCATAATCGATCAATCAGATGTGGCGAATGTGAAGGTGATTGGTGAGATGGACCGTTTTTCTGCGATGACATTGTTACATGATGAAGCCATCTATCTCCACCAAGGTACTCAATTTCAAGTTGAGTATTTAGATTGGGAAGAGAAAAAAGCTTTTGTACGAGAAGTGGCAGTCGATTATTATACAGACGCCAACTTAGCCGTCGAATTAAAAGTATTAGAGGAAGATAAAACAAAGCGAATAGGAAACGAACAGATTGGCTATGGTGATGTGAGTGTAACGGCAATGGCAACGATATTCAAAAAAATTAAATTTGATACGCATGATAACATCGGCTCTGGACCCATTTCTTTACCAGAAGAAGAATTGCATACAAGTGCTACGTGGGTGACCTTTTTTGCAGAAGGATTGATGTTCGGAAAAGAACGACTGGAGCAAGGTTTAATAGGTGCCGCTCATGCCCTTAAAGCAATCGTGCCATTATTCGTTATGTGTGATCAGACGGATGTTCATGTCGTTCCGCAAGTAAAAGCTATTCATAATGAAAAACCAACATTATTTTTCTACGATAAATACCCTGGCGGTGTAGGATTAAGTGAGAAAGTCTACGATGAAATTGATCAACTAATAAGAGAAGCCATCTCAATGATTGAGAGATGCCCTTGTGACTCAGGTTGTCCTTCTTGTATTGGAACAGATCTTTCTTCTGAGACGGCTAAAGGTGATGTGTTAAAGTTATTTCAAACATGGCTATAAGGAGTAGGTGAGAAGTGTGTCATTAAAAAATAAATTGAATCGTTTACAATCACATATGTCTCATACTACCGAAAAAAAAGTAGAAGTAGAGCAGAAATCCCCATCCGTTTTCCCTTTCCAAGACGTATGGCAACAACACCATGTTTCTCCTTATCATGATATAGAAGGTAGTACTTGTCTCATTAGAGAAATTCATTATCCCTTAGATTACTTACATGGAAATTACCGCTTTCAAGAATTATATAAGGTCATTGAAAAATGGAACGAAACTACCGAGAGTCACCCATTAACAGCGAGAGGCCATCAAGCAGAGGATTTGTTCTTTTTTGATACTGAAACGACAGGGCTTGGAGGTGGAGTAGGCAATACGATTTTCTTATTAGGGTATGCGAGCGTGAGTCGAAAAGGCGTCACATTAAAACAACATATATTACCTGACCCTGGAGGAGAAATCGCTCTATATAAAAGCTTCTTAGAATCAATTGATTATACAACCATGGTGACCTATAACGGTAAAGCGTTTGATTGGCCCCAGTTACAAACACGGCATACATTAATTCGAGAACATTTACCCAAACTACCGCCATTCGGTCATTTTGATTTATATCATGCTTCAAGAAGGTTATGGAAACATAAACTTGAGCGGACGAAGTTATCTATTGTTGAAAGAGAAGTATTAGGAGTAAAAAGAGAGGATGATATCCCAGGTTATCTTGCGCCGATGATTTACTTTGATTATTTAGATACTAAAAACCCTGAAGGCATGCTAGGTATAATGAAACATAATGAAATAGACATCCTCTCACTGATCACATTATATATCCACTTGTCTAACCAATTACTAGGGTTAGATAAAGAGCAAACCACAAGAGAAGCCTATGAGACAGCAAGGTGGTTTAGCTCTATTGGTGAAATCAAAAAAGCGCAAGAGGGGTATGAAGAATTAGCACAAATGAATGATGTGGCAGGTATAAAAGCGAAACATCAGCTGGCTTGGCAGTTAAAAAAGAAAAAGCAATGGGTTAAAGCAGCAGAGTTATGGCAGATGGTTTCCTCTGATGGTGATGACCAAGAAAAATTTAGTGCATGTGTTGAATTGGCAAAAATATATGAACACAGGCTGCCTGATCTCATGAGAGCGATACAATATACAGATAAGGCGTTAAAGCAAATTGAAACGAAAGAGAAATATAAAAAGCATAAAGAGAGTCTGTATAAACGGCGTGAAAGACTCTTAAGGAAATTACAGAAAAGGATCCACCAGGATGAGTAATTGTCCCGGTGGAAAGCTTTGTTTATATACCTGAAGTATTCATTAAAATGACTCCCCAGCCATCAGGGTCTGCAAATGTGAAACCCTTCTCCTCCCAGTACGGGTTCTCTGGTAAAACAGAGTGGTATCCCAAGCTATGCAACCTATTTTTTATTTCTAGGATTTCTGATAATTGAGGAATATAAAAAACTAATAGGTCTTCTTTTGTAGGTGAAGGAACAGGCTGTCCAGATTCGTGTTGGATTATTTCTAAGTGATAACTAGCATTTGGTAAACCAATCATTATACCTTGATATCCACTATGACCTTGGAAAGACCCTATCTTTTGTAACCCTAAACCGCTGCAATAAAACCGTTCTATTTCTGTTAGTTGATTTGTCGGACGTGCGACTCTTACTTGAGCAACAGCTGCGCCGTTTGACCATATCTTTGTCATTGGAAAACCTCCATTTCTTTCTTCAATCCTATTATAGAAAGAGGAAAGGTTCTTTGCCGACAGATTGCTGTCTGAAATTTTATAAGACTTTAGACTTACTTCGTTTGCGACATTCGGATTTGTATTTGTAAAAAAACACCACTAAAAAGGACAACTTTCTTAGTTGTTTTATAAGATATTTCCTTGTACAATATTCCGTGTATGAAATGAATGCTAATTGCGAGGATGATATTTAAATGTACAGAGCTATTTTATATATTTTCTTTTTTGTCGTTATTATTACAGCCGTGTTTATGACCACGATGAAGGATAGTTTTTATAGTTTACTATTTATATAATGAAATAATTTGGGTGCGATTATAGGTGAATTTCTCAGGGCAGATTTCCTAACTTCTCATAGAATGAAAAAAAGGTTTTTTTATCGATTGAGAGGAGAGATTTTTATGCACCAATTTCCACCTAAACCAAATGACTTGCAACCGATTGTTCATCCAACTAATCATCATGTTAACCATGTTTATGAGACCATCATTATTCCACATTTTCATCCCAGTCATACGACAACAGTGAAACATATTAATTATCAGCATGTACATTTCAATCATCCTTCTTCAGAAGTACCGGCTTTACATGGGCAAGTACCGTATCGCCCTTTGCCAGTTCATCCTTTCAACAGAAGGTTTAGAAGATATTGAACATGAATCACTAAAGGGCTCATAATATTGTATGGGTCCTTTTTTAATTATTCACTAATAGCGTGAGAAAAAGAATATACAACATGTATTTGAAGGGCATATTATGATTGAATTTCGGTTTGCTATCCGAACTTTCTCAATAATGAGCAAAGTGAGGAAAGAAAGCTGAGAAACTTGCTCGTAAATATACGATTAATGTAGGAATAAAAATAAAGCTGGTTTAAAAAGTTCACTTATTAGAAAAGATTGGTTCGACATATAAGGGAAGAGAAACTCTATCATTTCCAGGTATCATCACGTTAAAACTAAAGATATCTTGTCCTCTCTTTATAATCTTTCGATTTAAATAAGGGAATATGTTAAAATTAGGCTAATAAGTATTTGAAATAGACGCAAGGAGAAGTTAAAATTGGTAAAAGTAACCACTGTATCAGGTTATAAGCCTTTCGAATTAGGAATTTTTAAAAAAGATGAACAAGCAGTGACGTATATTAAAAGAGCCATAAAAAAACAATTGCTTTCATTACTTGATGAAGGATTAGAGTGGGTGCTCATTAGTGGACAGCTTGGAACGGAGCTATGGGCTGCAGAGGTCGTGTACGAGTTGCAGGAGGAAGGATTTGAACACTTACAGTTAGGTGTGATTACGCCTTTTTTAAATGTAGAGGGGAATTGGAAAGAAGATAATAAGGAATGGTATGAATCAATTGTAGCAAGTGCTGATTATGTTGATGCAGTTTCGCGTAAGCCTTATGAAAATCCTAATCAATTTAAAATGAAAAACATTTTTCATCTATCGAAGAGTGATTGTCTTATCCTTTTTTATGATACGGAAAAAGAAGGGTCTCCCAAATATTTATTTGAAGAGGCACTTAATTATCAAAATAAAAAAAATTACTCCATACATCAAATCTCGTTTTATGATATACAATTAATAGTAGAAGAAGATCAAATGACCCAAGATGGATTTTAACGCGTGAAACCGATAAATTAAATTGACAAAAGTGTTGTTATTTGAAAAAATAAAGAATACTATTGGCGATACTAGAGGTGAGTATAATGCTATCTGATAAAGTAAAATTAACGAGTAAGGATATATTAGAAAAAGAATTTAAAACCGCCATGAGAGGCTACAAACCTGAAGATGTAGATAAGTTTTTAGATTTAATTATTAAAGATTATGAAACCTTCCACACTGAAATTGAAGAATTACAACATGAAAACTTGAAATTAAGAAAAGAACTTGAGGAGTCTAATAATAAAAGACCTCAAGCAGCTTCTCAACCAGCTGGTACAACAAATTTTGATATCCTTAAAAGGTTATCAAATTTAGAGAAGCATGTATTTGGGAGTAAATTGTACGATTAATTAAACATTAGTGACTTTCAAAAAAGCCCTTGCTATTCATAAGAATATTACATATAATATTCGTTGTATCATTAATAACGTTCGGGTAATCGCTGCAATTTTTTAAATTGTAGAGGAAAGTCCATGCTCACACAGGCTGAGATGCCAGTAGTGTTCGTGCCTGGCGAAGACATAAGCTAGGGCAACTTTAACAGTTGACGGCAGGGAAAATACCTAAGTCTTTTTAAAGATAGGGTATGAATACCTATAAAAGTGCCACAGTGACGAAGTCTTCTCAGAAATGAGAAGAGTGGAACGAGGTAAACCCCGCGAGTGAGAAACCCAAATTATGGTAGGGGCACTTTCCTAAAGGAAATGAACTGATAGGAAGGACAGGCGTATTCGTCTGTAGATAGATGATTACCACTATGTACGAGGCAATACATTGCCGTTTGTAGTACGTAGAACAAAACATGGCTTACAGAACGGAATTAATGTAAAAAAAGAAATTATAGGCTCTCCTATTATAAGGAGAGCTTTTCTTTCAATTAAAGAATAGAAATCAGTTAATTAGGTGTACTTTAATAAACGAAATTATATGCTTAGACTTAATAAACTTGCTGTTAAGCGAGACCGAATAAGAGATAAAAGGATGAACGTTGTGTCTAAATTTCAATTGATTGCCACCTCTGCAATGGGGCTAGAGGCACTTGTAGCCAAGGAAGTTCGTGCGCTTGGCTATGAATGTCAAGTTGATAATGGAAAAATCACTTTTGAAGGTGATGCGCATGCGATTGCACGAAGCAATATGTGGTTAAGAACTGCTGATCGTATCAAAATCAAAGTGGGAGAATTTAAAGCAAAAACTTTTGATGAATTATTTGAGAAAACAAAGGCTTTACCATGGGAAGCATTTCTTCCGGAAAATGCAGAGTTTCCTGTTTCGGGTAAATCCGTTAAGTCCAAACTATTCAGTGTTCCTGATTGTCAAGGAATTGTAAAAAAAGCGATTGTCGAACGATTGAGGCATCATTATAAAACAAATGGTTGGTTAGATGAGAATGGCCCATTGTACAAGATTGAAGTGGCTCTTCTTAAGGATGTAGCAACAATAACAATCGATACGAGTGGAAGTGGATTGCATAAAAGAGGTTATCGAACTGGACAAGGTGAAGCGCCAATAAAGGAAACTTTAGCAGCTTCACTGATCATGCTTACTAATTGGCATCCAGACAAACCATTTGTCGATCCTTTTTGCGGGTCAGGAACGATACCTATTGAAGCTGCTTTAATAGGTCAGAATATCGCTCCTGGTTTTAACAGAGAATTTGTTTCAGAAGGTTGGGGCATTATCCCTACTAAAGTTTGGGATGAGGTAAGAATGGAAGCGGAGGATCTTGCTAATTATGATCAACCACTAGACATTACTGGAACGGATATCGATCATCGAATGGTGAAAATTGCTGAAGAGAATGCTTTTGAAGCGGGACTTGGCGATCTTGTGCAATTTAAACAGATGCAAGTACGTGATTTTACAACAACAAAGGACTACGGTGTCATTGTAGGAAATCCGCCATATGGTGAGCGGTTAGGTGATAAACCAGCAGTCCAAAGAATGTATAAAGAAATGGGTGAAGCTTTGTCTTTACTTGATACATGGTCTATTTATATCCTTACTTCTGATGAAGAATTTGAACAAGTGTTTGGAAAACCTGCAACAAAGAAAAGAAAACTTTTTAATGGGTTTATTAAAACAGACTACTATCAATATTGGGGCAAGCGACCTCCACGCAATAATTAATGGACTCTCCATGAGATTTATGATTGTATTTCTCTTTTTAAAGCAGGTATATGATGCCATAAAAGTGAATAGAATACATATATCGAATGGTTCATGGAGGTCATGATAATGAAAGATACGCAAATTGATTTTCACAAAATAATGCAAGCAATTGATGGATCTATACAAGCGATATCAACAGATCAAATGAAAGATAGTGATGCACTAAAAAAATTGCAATCTGCCCAACAAGAAATTAGGCATGCATTATCGTATTCATTATCAAAAATAAATTAAAGAGATAGTAATCGCTTATCGAAACCTTGTATGATTGAGGGGTTTCGACTTTTTTTTGCTACAATAGGGTTCATAAAAGAAGAAAACGGGGGAACGTCATGCAACAGAGTCAGATGCCGTTTACGGTTGAAAAAACAGAATCATTCTACGAGAAACTTGGGGATTGGATTGGTGATGTATTCTATGATCTACTTCCAGAGAGTGGATTTGATATACGCGATGAACAAATTTATATGGCCTTCCAATTAGAAAATGCGATGAAAGATCGAAAGGTCGTATTTGCTGAAGCAGGAGTGGGAACAGGAAAAACCATAGTCTATTTATTATATGCCCTTTGTTACGCGCGGTACCGCCACCAGCCTGCGATTATTGCTTGTGCTGATGAAACGTTAATTGAACAGTTAGTAAAGCCAGAAGGAGATATTGCCAAGTTAGAGAAAGCTTTAAATTTAAATATCGATGTTCGTTTAGCTAAATCAAGAGAGCAATATTTATGTTTGAATAAGCTGGATAAACAGCTAGCATCGATTGATAGTGATGATATCTTTATGGATGTACACGAAAGCCTCCCATCTTTTGTTGAGGAAAATGTCTCGATGAAAAAGTTTACTCCTTATGGTGATCGCAAAAGCTATCCGGAGCTGACTGATGATCAATGGGAGCAGATTGGTTGGGACTCTTTGCAAGATTGTTTCACTTGTGAAAAACGTCACCGTTGTGGACAAACATTGCATCGAGACCATTATCGCCAATCAACAGACATCATTATTTGCTCGCATGATTTTTATATGGAACATATTTGGACAAAGGAATCAAGGAAGCGAGAAGGACAGCTACCACTATTGCCAGAAGCTTCAAGTGTTGTCTTTGATGAAGGACATTTGTTAGAATATGCTGCTCAAAAAGCTTTAACTTATCGACTAACTGAACAAATTTTAGAGTCTTTATTAACGAGATTAATGGCGAACGATGTACGTGAAAAAACATTGCATACAATTGAAGATACAATTTACCAAAGTGAAATGTTCTTTCGCATACTATCACAAACGACTGAGAAAATTACAGGCTCTGAAAAACAAATGATTAAACGAGAGAAAGCTTTAATAGACGAGGCGAAAAAACTATTTGCCCATATTAGTCAGCTAGAAGAAGAACTCGTGTTTGAGAGTGAAATGTATGTCATTAATGAATACGAACTAAAGGTTGTTGAAGAGTATCTTGAGCAGATATCCTATTCTTTATCACTATTTATTAAAGACCAAAGTGGTATCGCCTGGTTTGAAGAAGAAAAAGAAGAAAGAACATTGATCATTATGCCGAGATTGGTAGAAGAAATTATGAGAGAGGAAGTATTCTCTCAGAACATTCCTTTTATCTTTTCATCAGCAACTTTATCTGAAGACCAATCGTTTAACTATATTGCGAAAAGCTTAGGTGTGGATGATTTTCTTTCCTTCACAGTAGAATCACCATTTGATTACGAAAATAATATGACTGCCTTGGCACCATTCTTTGAGACAGGCGACCATCAACAAAAAATGGATTATATGATTGCGCAATTAAATAAAGTGCAAGGTGGTAGTTTACTTCTTTTTTCAAAGAAAGAAGAGTTAGCATTGTTTAAAGACTATGCAGAAGGAAAACTTACCTACCCGATTTATTTTGAAGGTGAAGCAGAAATCAGTACGCTCGTTTCAAAATTCCAAAATGAAGAGCAGTCCATTCTTGCGTCGGTTCATTTATGGGAAGGGCTGGATATTCCTGGTGAATCGCTTGAAAATGTCTTTATCTATTCATTACCTTTTCCACCTAATGACCCAGTGTTCCAATCAAAAAGAGAACAAACAAGTAAGGCTTTTGAAGAGGTGGACATGCCTTATATGTTGTTGCGCATGAGACAAGGAATTGGCCGTCTTATTCGTACAAATGAGGATCATGGTACAGTGCATATATTACTAGAAGATGATCAACCTGGAGATGTGAAAGATAAAGTGTTTAAAATACTTCCTGTGGAAGTGAATATACGGTAAAAATGAAAAAGGAGAGACTTGTCTGGTCTCTCTTTTTTTGATTCTACTGGTTGATTTTTATTATATATGAATAGTTTTTTTCTTAAAATTAAGCGAAAAAACAAATGGTTAATTGAGAATGAAGCGCTGTTAGGCCAATATAGTGATATTAAACAACAAGTTTTATAGAAAGGAATATGCTAAAATAAACCTAGAAATAAGAAGGGGGAAAGACGAAGATGAATGCGACGATGTTAAGCATTGAAAAAGAGTTTTTAGCGTTTGTTAAAAAAATGATGGCTTATAAAGAGGCTGTTTCACTCATGTACTGGGATTTAAGAACCGGTGCGCCGAGAAAAGGTGCCGAGCAACGATCTGAAACGATCAGTATGTTATCTTCTGAATTATTTGCAATGTCAACGAGCGAGGAGATGGCAGCATACATAGGAAAACTAAGTAATAAAGAGGCAAAGGAGAGTCTTTCAGAACGGACAAATAGATTGGTAGAAGAATGTAAGAAAGAGTATGACTTAAACAAGAAAATACCTGCAGATGAATATAAAGAATATGTTACAATTCAAGCACATGCAGAAACGATTTGGGAAGAAGCGCGAGAAAAGTCTGATTTCGCAATATTTTTACCCTATTTAGAAAAACTTGTGTATTATAATAAACGTTTTATCGGTTACTGGGGATATAAAGAACATAAATACGATACATTATTAGATCAATATGAACCAGGGATGACAGTAAAAACCTTAGATGAAGTGTTTGGTAAGTTACGTCAATCGATTGTTCCATTAGTGAAAGACATCGCTGACTCACTGAATAAACCAAGTACAGATTTCCTTTATGATACTTTCCCGAAGGCAAAACAAAAGGAATTCACACTGCAAATTCTTGATCAAATGGGTTATGATTTTGATGCAGGTCGTCTAGATGATACGGTACATCCATTCGCCACTGGTATTAATCCTGGAGATGTCCGTATTACAACGAGATATGACGAGAATGATTTTCGCATGGCTGTATTTGGTACGATTCATGAAGGTGGACACGCCATATATGAGCAAAATATTTCTAAGGAGTTGGTAGATACACTTCTTTGTGATGGCGCATCAATGGGAATCCATGAATCGCAATCACTGTTTTACGAAAATTTTGTTAGTCGTCATCAAGGGTTCTGGGAACATAATTTTGAACTGCTCAATCAATATGCCCCAGACCAATTTGACCGCATTACCTTAGATGAATTTTATCGTGCAATTAATGAATCTAAGCCATCTTTGATTCGTATTGAGGCGGATGAATTAACCTACCCACTTCATATTATGATTCGCTATGAATTAGAAAAGGCAATATTTAATGATGAAATAGAAGTGAAGGATTTACCACAGCTATGGAATGAAAAATATGAAGAATATTTAGGGGTTACCCCTAAAACTGATGCTGAGGGTGTGTTGCAGGACGTTCATTGGGCAGGCGGAAGCTTTGGATATTTCCCATCTTACGCGTTAGGCTATATGTACGCAGCACAATTAAAACAAAGTATGTTGAAGAGTATACCTGAGTTTGATCAATTGTTAGAAGAGGGCAATCTTACCCCTATTAGAGAGTGGTTAACTGAGAATGTCCATCGCTACGGGCGTATGAAAGAGCCATTAGAAATCATTCAATCAGCAACTGGAGAAGGCTTAAATATACAATATCTTATTGATTATTTAACAGATAAGTATCGTGCAATTTATCAACTAAACTAGATATCGCTAGAAACGGGGAGTGGAAGATGAAACGTATTCTGCCCTTTATAATGATTGCGGCTGGAGCAAGTTTATGGGGAATTATTGGCTTATTTGTGAAGGGATTAGCTTCTGCTGGTTTCACTTCAATGGAAATCGTAGCGATTCGCGCTATTTTTGCTGTTTTATTTTTATTGCTGATAGGTGTTATCCATTATCGCCAAGAGATGAAGTTACACGCTGTAGGTGATGTACGGTACTTCCTGGGTACAGGCATTTGTAGCATCGTGTTATTCAATTTTTGTTATTTCACGACAATGAGTGAGATGAGTATTTCCATGGCAGTTATATTTCTTTATACAGCACCTGCATTTGTAACGATTCTATCATTTATGTTTTTAAAAGAGAAAATGACAATAAATAAAATTATCGCCGTTTTTATGACAATGGCAGGTTGTATATTAATTGCAGGCTTAGCTTTAGGAGAGAGTCAAATAACCATTTTAGGTATAATTACTGGTTTAGGCTCAGGTATTGGTTATGCGCTTTATACAATATTTGGTAAATTTGCGCTCAACCGCTATTCTCCGTTTGCCGTAACATTTTTTACTTTTATTATCGCAGCTGTTGTGCTTATACCAATAACAAGTTTGTGGGAGAAAAGTACACTCTTCATGCAAACTGATGTCATGCTTTTAAGTGTTGGCCTAGGGCTTATACCAACAGTACTTGCTTATATTCTTTATACAAAAGGGTTAGAGAAAACAGAAGGAAGTACAGCCGCAGTCATTTCCACAGTTGAACCTGTGGTTGCTACAATAATGGGTGTATTATTATTTAATGAAAGCCTTGTTTGGTTACAAGTAGTGGGTGCCCTGTTTATTGTCAGTTCAGTTGTTGTGGTGAACTTACCGCAAAAGAAAAGGAAGCGCTATACAAGCGATGAAATCACCCAATAATGACGATTATTAAGATATTTAAACATCTGAACCTATTCATTGAAGTAGGCTTAGATGTTTTTTTGTTAGAAATGATATTGTTTGCAGAAATATCAAGAGTAAAGATGATTTTAAGGGAAGGGAACATTTTTATCATGGTTATTTCTTTATATAAACGGAGTAACGGAAAATGAGATTTTAGAAAATTACCAATAATATACGAATGATAATTACATGAAATTCTCTATTGTTCGTTTTTTCTATCATTATCCTATTGAATTTTTGAAGTCGCATGATATAATGATAGTAATTCAAATTAAATAACTTAATAGTTGTCATTCATATAATAGCGGAAATATGGTCCGCGAGTTTCTACCGAATAACCGTAAATTATTTGACTATGGGTGAGCAAGTGGAGGAGTAGTCTTTATCTGCTCTTGTTTCCACACCTTTAAAACCTAAAGGTCCTTGCTGCACTCAAGTTGAAAGTGAAGCGGATGACTTTTAGGTTTTTTGTATTATAGCCAAGGGGGATAATTATGGAGCTGCTTAAAGAAAAAATCAAACAAGAAGGAAAAGTACTTTCAGATACTGTTTTGAAGGTAGATTCTTTTCTTAATCACCAAATTGATCCTGAGCTTATGTTAGAAATAGGCAAAGAATTTGCAGCTCGGTTTAAAGAAGAAGGCGTGACGAAGATACTTACATTAGAATCTTCAGGAATTGCTCCAGCTGTCATGACTGGATTATATTTGAATGTACCTGTTGTCTTTGCTAGGAAGAGAAAATCCTTGACATTGGTTAATGATTTGTTAACTGCAGAGGTGTATTCATTTACAAAACAAGAAACCAATGAGATTTCAGTATCGCAAAAATTTATAAGTGAAAATGACCGTCTGTTAATTATTGATGACTTCTTAGCAAATGGGCAGGCAGCTCTAGGCTTAGCGGATATCGTGGACCAAGCGAAAGCATCTATCGCTGGTATGGGCATTGTCATTGAAAAGGGATTCCAAGATGGAGGAAAACAATTACGCGAAAAAGGTTATAAAGTTGAATCTTTAGCAATTGTTCAATCACTTGCGAATAGCAAGGTTACTTTTACACAAGTTGAAGAGATGGAGGAATCCTCAAAATGAATCAAAATCCGTTGAAATTAGCTTCCCTAGGAATACAACATGTGCTGGCCATGTACGCTGGAGCAGTTATTGTCCCATTGATTGTTGGTGGTGCCCTAGGTTTAACAGCAGAGCAATTAACCTATCTTGTATCAATTGATATTATGATGTGTGGGATTGCGACATTATTGCAAGTTTGGAAGAATAAATTTTTTGGTATCGGTTTGCCTGTTGTCCTAGGTTGTACATTTACAGCAGTAGGGCCGATGATTACAATCGGCGGAAACTATGGTATTACATCCATTTATGGTGCCATTCTTGTTTCTGGATTGTTTGTAATATTGGTTGCTACTTTCTTTGGTAAATTGGTTAGATTTTTCCCTCCTGTTGTAACAGGATCAGTTGTGACAATTATCGGATTAACTTTAGTTCCTGTAGCTATGAATAATATGGCTGGCGGGGAAGGTAGCCCAGATTTTGGTTCAACGGAAAATGTTATCTTAGCTTTTACAACGCTTCTTGTTATCTTAGTTTTGTATAAGTTTACAAAAGGCTTTGTACGTGCTATTTCGATTTTAATTGGTATTATTGTCGGAACGATTATTGCTTCTATCATGGGAAAAGTGAATTTTTCAGCGGTTGGCGAGGCGTCATTCTTCCATATGCCACAGCCATTTTATTTCGGAATGCCTACATTTGATTTGATTCCGATTCTTACAATGATTCTCGTGGCAATGGTCAGCCTTGTCGAATCTACGGGTGTATATTTCGCATTAGGTGATATTACGAATAAAAAATTAAAAGATAAAGACTTAGCAAACGGTTATCGTGCAGAAGGATTAGCGATCGTCTTTGGTGGTATTTTTAACGCATTTCCATACACAACTTTTTCGCAAAATGTAGGTTTAATTCAATTATCAGGTGTAAAGACCAAAAATGTTATTTATGTTGCTGGTGCATTTTTAGTCATTTTAGGGTTAGTACCTAAAATCGGTGCCTTAACAACAGTTATCCCATCTTCTGTGCTGGGTGGAGCCATGCTTGCTATGTTTGGTATGGTTATAGCATCAGGAATTAAAATGTTAAGCAAAGTAGACTTTAACTCACAAGAAAATCTACTCATTATCGCTTGTTCTGTTGGGCTAGGTGTAGGGGTTACATTTGTTCCAACGATCTTTGCGAATCTACCAGAAAATATCCGTATAATTACTGAAAGCGGAATTGTGGTTGGTAGTTTAACGGCAATTATTTTAAATATCGTTTTTAATATGCTTGGCAAAAAGAATGGAGTAAATGAAGAGGAAGTTGAGCAAGCGAAAGCTTCTTAATAGGTAATGGAAAGCAGCTGATATTCAAGTCAGCTGCTTTTCTTTTCTTCAAAAAAAGGCGGTTCAAATCCGATTCATTAAAAGTCGATTTGATTATTCGTCTTTGATATAAAAATGGATGATAGCAGAGGAAAAAAGGATTGCTCGTTCATCGAGAGAGAAATCGTCAAAAGGGATTTGCTCGTACATCTAAAGGAAATGCAAGATATTCGAGCAAAACTCGTTTTATTAGATATGTACTACGAACTGCTGATACATAAGAAAGTATAAACGACATGCCTTTGCCTTTTGTTTCATCTATAATCGGCAAGAACCTTTTCTGTTTAGTTATTAATGTATTTTTCGAACACTGAACCGAAGTCTTTTTCATGTAGTTGATTTTTACTTGAGTCAAGCCAATTAAATGAAAATTCCGTGAGTGCTTGGAATTGTTTTGCTAGATCTTGTTCACCGATTCTCGAATTATGTAGAACTTGCACAGCTTTATCAAGACTATCATTGGCCATTTTTAACATAATTTTGTTTTCATACACTTTTTCAGCAATATATAATAAGGCTTTATATAAATCTTTCAATTCATCTACTTGTTTTTTATCAACATCAATACTGAATGGGATACTACCAAGATTAAATTTAATCTCTACATCTAAGTCAATTTTACCAGCAGTTTCTAACTTTACGTCACTGACGTCAAATTGGAAGTAAGGATAACGCTTCATGACTCTTTTTGAAGAGATTGCGTTTTGTCCATCAATATGAATTAAACCTAAGTTAGTAAAGCAATATTCATCACTTTTCGTCATGATAAGAAAATAGATTTTTTCATTATCTTCATGACGTACAAAATCATCTGATTGTGTTTTATCAAAATCCTCTGGTTTTATAATTTTTCCGATATCTGATAAGCCTAATGCATCTGAAGCAATTTTTTTAAACATTCAAATACGCCCCTCTGTAATATAATTAGTCGATTGTTTCCAACTATCATTATAAGGGATATTACATTAGATTTGCATCACAGATTTGTAAAATTTAAAATAAGTATGAAGTCAATTAAGAAAAAAGAATGAAAGAAACTAATTAATGCTTAATAGCGATTTACTTAACCAACTTAATTAAAAATTCGAGTTCGTTCCACTTGCACCAATCGGAACTTGAATCTTATAATCTCCCCAATAATTAAGTTTATATCAACCCTACTATAAATTCCTTTGATCTCTTTATCTATATCAATTGTAAGTAGGGTGAAATGTGACAGTTAAATATATCCCCAGTAAACAGCGACTACTCAAAATGAATAGTCGCTGTTTAATTACTGAGATTCTACTTCTTTTTGCTTCCAGTAATATTCACTAAAAATATCGGCAAAGGCATCTGTACTATTATCAAGTTCTTCACGGTTATTGTCGACACCGCCGACTTCTAGAAGGATGGCGCGATCGGATAAGTCTTGGTTGTAGACACCATTGCCTACTGAGTAATCTTTCTTTAAGACTCCTCTACTTAGACCAGGGTATTTTTCCTCTACAGCTTTATTAAGATCTTCTGCCAGTTTTAAATTCTTTTCGTAATTCTTACTCTCTGCACCGACAACAAAGAAGAGTCGAGCATAACTTTTACCATTAATGTCAATAGTAGTGACATCTTTTCTCTGTGAATCTCGATGAATATCAATAATGTAAGTTAAGTTTTTATTACTAGCCAATGCCTCAGAAACGAAATCTCTTGCCCTTGTATAAGCATCATTATGCTGTAATCCTTGACTATGCAATGCTTCTGTCATATTTGTTCTGTTATGTTCAACGCCGATACCCTCAGCATGTAAATCCTTTTGTAGTTTAGAACCAACTGAGATCACATTATACTTTTCATCATTACTTACAGCGTCGTCTGCTGTTTGTGCTTCTTTTATAAATGGAAGGTAAGATTCATAGCTATGTGAATGATAAATATACACATTTTTTTCTTTAGGTGAAGTTGTTCCTTCCTGCTCGTCATCGTTATTATCATCATCGTTTCCGATAGTCTCTTTGTCTTTTATTAATTTATCCATTGGTACGTTTGTTGACTCAATTGGTAAAGTTGTATAATCTGTTCCTTTTCCAGCGATGTGAATTTTGCCATCGAAAAAGGAGAATAAAGGAAGTTCTCTACCAAGGAATGTTCGTGGATCCTCAGGTGTAATACTTGTTGCAAACTTAAAAGCAAGGTCAGAGATAGCCACTTCTTCAATCGCATCCTCACTAATAAAACTTTGGTTAGCACTTTTTAATAAGTGTAGATAAATGGAATGCGATTGAGGTCCATTGATGACAGAACTAGCAATATCAGAAGACATCTTTATTGTGACGAGTGCGACGGTACTTGCTAAAAAAATGCAAGCAATAGTAATGGAGAGAGCAGTAGTGTTAATAAATAGAAATAACTGATAGCCTTGTGATTTTTGCATATCATCCATCCTTTCTATTAAAATGCTTATGAAGAAAAAGAGAGAGATATGCTAAATTTAAGACTATCAATTTTGCCTTTTATAAAAAAATAACTAATTGTGGATATAAAAATAGTAGAGATAATGGAAGGTTACAAAACTGCTCTTATATCCAAGTAGGGATAAAAAATGGGTGTATCTTTTAAAGTCACTCAAATTAGAAAATAGAGTTGAGCGCCTCGTAAATTGGATTTGGAAGCCAATAATTAGAATCAAGCTGAGCTACTTAAAATGAACGTGAGGGTAAAGTGAGTGTAGCGTAAATCAATAAAACTACTAAAAAAAGAGGGCACGAGACAAGATGAGTAGGGCAAAATCAAAATGCGCTACTAAAAAGAGGAGAAGCGACAAGATGAGTAGGGCAAAATCAAATGCGCGACTAAAAGGAGGAGAAGCGACAAGATGAGTAGGGTAAATCAAAAAGCGCGACTAAAAAGAGAAGAATCAACAAGATGAGTAGGGTAACCTCAAAATGCGCGATTAAAAAGAGGAGAACCAACAAGATAAGTAGGGCAAAATCAAAATGCGCGACTAAAAAGAGAAGAATCAACAAGATGAGTAGGGTAACCTCAAAATGCGCGACTAAAAAGAGAAGAAGAGACAAGATAAGTAGGGTAATCCCAATATGCGCTACTAAAAAGAGGAGAATCAACAAGATGAGTAGCGCGAAATTAACCCCTGCTACTAAAAAAAGAAGAACCAACAAGATAAGTAGGGCAACCCAATTCCCGCTATAAAAGAGAAGAACCAACAAGATAAATAGCGCAAACCCCGTTTCGTATAAAACCTCCTTTTAGAAGGCCACCATTGCTGTGACGGACCTTGACAAACATTTGAAGGGGATTGATTCCATATGAGAGAATCAGGCTTGAAAGCTTGATAGGGTTAGCCTTTTTTACGGGCTTGTTGAGGTTGCGTGGGGGATAACTAACGGTCGTATTTGATTAATGATTGATCATCAAAGCTGTATAGGGTAGATAATCTTAGCAGCATTTAGGAAAAAAACAGAAATGAAGATCGAGCACCAAAATAGACACTCATCTATGAGATTAAGTCATGGTATAAGAATAGCTTTAGGAAGTGAACGATTAACTAGAAAAGAAAGGAGGATGATGAAGTCCTCTATCTCGATAAGTTAGGTTTTATATGTAGCCAGAGGAAGAGGGGGGAGAATCTTTCTTTGTATAACTTTTATATTGCTCAGGGTGAATGATAATGAAAAACCTCCCACAACAATCGAGTGGGAGGTTTACTGCATTATTTATCTTCTTTTAATTCCCTACCCATGCCTTTAAGGAAATGAATACCGAATCCAATAGCGCGATTAATATCAGGGTCATTTAAAACTTTGGCCAATTGCATAATACCAATTTTCTTTTCTTCATGTAAGAAGTTTTTTCCTTCGTCCATGCCTGATACTGCACTTTTAATGAGTTTTGTTGTTTGTTCAGGGTCAGCTTGCATAAGTGCACCAGTTGCACCCATTAATGTGTTAATCAAGTTGGTTACAGGTTCTTTTGTGACTTGACCAAGTGCTACTTTAGCAATTTGTTCTTTCCCTTTTAACATGGAATTGGCTGCATCAAGCATACCTGCTTGTTGTAATTCGCCAATAAGAGCCATGATACTTTGTACTGCTTGATCATTTTCAGTGAGTAATGATTTTAATTCGTTAAGCTTTTGCTCTTGTTCAAGTGCTTCATTTCTCTCACGATGAATTTCAGTAATAGGCGCTGCCATAATGAATCACCTCTCCAATCTTTATTGATCTGTTAAATGAACATACCCTTCGCGATTCCATTTACGTTGAACTTCCACACCGTTTTGTGGATTGCGTTTTTTATTACGCGGGTTCGTTTTTGGTAATGGTTTGTCGCCGGCTTTGTTATTTAAAATTTCCATACGAACTTTCGTTTGTTTATAAGCCGGTGTACGCGTTCGTTTATCATATAAAGGACCAGTTAAGAAATTGATAGCAGAATCCTTATCAACTGAATTCATTGGTAAGTACAGTTCGTTTTTCTTCACTCGGTCTGTAATTAGAACATTCAATTTAACTGCACCAAATGGAGAGACGAGTCTTACTGTCGAGCCATCTGAAAGTTTTCTTTCTTGTGCTAGTTCTTCTGATACTTCCACAAATACATCTGGTACTTTTGCAGTCAGGCCTCTTGACTTATTGGTCATATTTCCTTCATGGAAGTGTTCAAGCATACGCCCATTATTAATATGGAGGTCATATTCTTCAGGGAAATATGCAGGTTCTGCCCAATCAGATAAGGCGAAACGCGCTTTTTTGTCTGGGAAGTTAAAACCATCTTCATATAACAATGGTGTGCTTGCTCCATCAAGACTTCCCCATAAGAAGCTACCCCAACCTTCTAGTACATCATAGCTTGCTTGAGAGAATAGTGGTGCAAGACTCGCCATTTCAGCAAAGATTTCACTAGGGTGTGTATATGTCCAATTTGCCCCTAGGCGATTAGCTACTTCTTGAATAATCCACCAGTCAGGTTTAGAGTCTCCTAATGTTGGTAACGCTTGGTACAATCTTTGTACACGACGTTCAGTATTTGTAAATGTACCTGTTTTTTCTAGTGATGGTGCGGCAGGTAAAATAACGTCAGCGTATTGAGCTGTGCGAGAGAAGAATATATCCTGAACAACAAAGAAGTCAAGACTAGAAAGTACTTTATCTACATGGTTCGCGTCCGAATCAACAAGTGCCATGTCTTCACCAACAAGGTACATTGCTTTCATTTCATCTTTTTCAATCGCTTGTAACATTTGAATATTATCTAAACCTGGTGTACCTGAGATTTCAACTCCGTAAGCTTTCTCAAACTTCGCACGAGCGATATCATCGGTAATATGTTGATAGCCTGGTAACCAAGTAGGTAAGGTACCCATATCACATGCACCTTGTACATTGTTATGTCCACGCAATGGATAAGCTCCAGCACCTGGGCGACGATAGTTACCTGTTGCTAATAACAGGTTAGAAATAGCAGCTGAAGTATCAGAACCACCAGTATTTTGCGTAACGCCCATACCCCAAAGGACACAAGTACCGTCAGCATCACGAATCATTTCGGCAATTTCGATGATTTGTGATTGTGATAAACCAGTCGTTTCTTCAGCATATGCTAACGTATATTTCTCTAAAACTTCATTAAAATCATCGAAGTAATTGACATTTTCCTTAATAAATTCAGCATCATGCCAACCTTGATCGATCATGTATTTGGTTACAGCCATTAACCAAACTTGGTCTGTTCCTTGTTTCGGACTTATAAATATATCAGAACGTTCAG
This sequence comes from Cytobacillus sp. FSL M8-0252, assembly GCF_038007345.1. NCBI lineage: Bacteria > Bacillati > Bacillota > Bacilli > Caryophanales > Bacillaceae > Cytobacillus > Cytobacillus sp. FSL M8-0252. Next base: position 2,969,037 of record NZ_JBBOWZ010000001.1, on the reverse strand, counting down.
CCATCTCATTTTTACGCAAGTCTGCGACAATTAACTTTTGACCGTGGTATTTATGGGCTCTTTTTACACGTGTAGCAAGAACAGGGTGACCCTCTGCTGGGTTTGCACCAACAATAATGACAAGACCTGCTTCAGCAATATCTTTAATGGTTCCAGCGTCACCGCCCATACCTACAGTTCTGAATAAGCCATCAGTGGCTGGTGATTGGCAATAACGAGAGCAGTTATCGATATTATTCGTTTCAAATACTTGTCTAGCTAATTTTTGTAATGAATAGCTATCTTCATTTGTAATTTTTGAAGAAGAAATAAAGCCAATTGAATCTTTGCCGAATTCTTCTTTAATACTTCCTAGTTTACTAGCTACAAGGTCTAATGCCTCGTTCCAACTAGCTTCTACAAAGCGACCTTCTTTTCTAATCAATGGTTTTGTAATTCTCTCTTCAGAATTAACAAAATCCCAACCGAATTTACCTTTGACACAAGTGGAAATTGCATTTACTGGTGCATCGTGGCTTGGTTGCACTTTCAAAATTTCACGGTCTTTTGTCCATACTTCAAACGAACAACCTACACCACAGAAAGTACAAACGGTTTTTGTTTTTTCGATTCTTTCTTCACGCATCGCAGCTTCAACTTCTGATACAGCAAAAATCGTGCCATAGTTCGGTTCTACTTCTTTTACAAGGTCAATCATTGGTGTCATGATCTCATCATCAATCTTTGTCATGAAACCTGCATTACCGAGCATTGATTTTTCCATTAAGGCATTACATGGACAAACCGTTACACATTGTCCGCATGAAACACATGACGATTCATCAATGGATACACCTTGGTCCCAAATAACTCTTGGTCTTTCTCTTTCCCAATCAATTGAAAGTGTTTCATTTACTTGTAGACTTTGACAAATCTCAACACATTGTCCACAGGCAATACATTGATTTGGATCATAACGATAGAAAGGATGCGACATATCGACAGCCGATTTATCTTCTTTAGGCGTATAAGGATACTTTTGATGCTCAATCTCTAATAATTCAGCTGTATTATGGACTTTACAGTTGCCGTTATTATTATCACAAACTGTACAATACAGTAAATGGTTTTCTAAAATACGGTCCATTGCTTCTGTTTGTGCCTCTTTGGCACGGTTGGAGCTTAAGCTAACACTCATACCACTTTCTGCTACAGTCGAGCATGAGCGCATAAGTTGACCATTTACTTCTACAATACATGTGTCACATGTTTGTATTGGGTCAACCTCTGGTAAATAACAAATCTGTGGATGTTCAATTTGATTTTGATTAATGATTTGGAGAATGGTTTGCCCCTCATGCCCCTCATAATCCACACCATTAATTGTAATGTTTACATTGGAAGTCAATTTTGTTTCCCCCTTACACTTGATCAAACAATGGTTTAAAGAGAATAAAGTGAGTGTTTCTGCTTAAACCAATAAAAAAACCACCATGTACTATACCGCTTTCAAAAAGCGAGCATAATCCATGGTGGAATAGTTAAATAACAACGCTTGCTATTATACCAATCCATACCATTTTTAGTATGTAGAAAGTACCATTGATAGAGAGACAACATGAAAATATTACCCCTCCAACAATTCCACTAGTTATTATAGCGCTAAAAATTAAATTTAACAATAATGAATTTAATCTTATAACGATTACAGTCCAATAGGGTAATTTTGGTATTGTGAAACAGTGAAGCAATCATCGTGCAATTTTTTTCCTATTTGCAGCCCCTTTCATTTTTTTTAAGCATGTACTATGATTATACAATTGAGACAGAATCTTATATAAAGGGGTAAAGAAGATGTCAAAAATGGTGCATGAGTTTAATGATATCATTCGTAAATTAAGAAAAGACTTATTTGGTAAGGGACCGGAGAAAATCCACACAGTGTTTGTAGAGAATATGGCCGTTTCGACTTTATACGGTAATCTCACACCGACAGAACAATTTATTTCTCGTACAGAAGATGGCAAAGAAATGGTGCATTCAGCAAGAACAAAAATGATTCAAGATGTATATGCAGAAGGTACGCCAGAAGGAATGGAAGAATTGGTCGGTGCGACGCTGTTACATTTGTTTTCTGATATTAAAGTGGAAGAGAATATGGCGATATCTGTATTTGTATTCGATAAAAATATCATAGATTCATAGAAAGAGGAGAAAAGATGAAGCAAGTGGAAACGAGTCGTAAAATCATACGAGTGACTGGAAATAAAGTTGAAAAAATGGAAGATACCATTGTTACCGAATATGCAGTAACGGTTAAGCTGAATGGAGAAGAGCTAGTCACAATGGTATGTACACCAGAATATATTGAGGACATGGTGATAGGTTATCTTGCATCAGAAGGTATCATAAGATCTTACAAGCATATTAAAGATATATGGGTACAAGAAAAGGAAGGGTTCGTTCATGTTACAACAGATCGTACAAATCCTTATATACAAAACTTCCAAAATAAAAGATATATTACTTCTTGTTGTGGTATGAGTAGACAAGGCTTTGTTTTTGTTAATGATGCATTAACAGCTAAGAAAATGGAAGATGTTAATATTCGATTAACTGTCAATGAATGTAATCAGTTAATGGAACAATTACAAGCGTCTGCGACTACATTTAAACAAACAGGTGGTGTACATAGCGCTGCGCTTTGTGACAAAAATGGGATATTATTAAGCAGAATGGATATTGGTAGGCATAATGCGCTTGATAAGATATATGGTTATAGTTTAAGAGAGGGCATCAGCATGAAAGGGAAGATTATTGTTTTCACAGGAAGAATCTCCTCAGAAATACTTTTAAAGGTAGCAAAAATTGGTTGTGAAATGATTCTCTCAAAATCTGCACCAACAGAGTTTGCTTTGCGCTCAGCAGAGGAATTAGGAATTACGACTGTTGGATTTATTCGTAATGGCAACATGAATATATATACTTATCCTGAACGAATCCTATTATAAAAAGAAATACTTCGCTACACGAAAAAAATAAAAAATAGTCTAGTAAAATTTTTTGTTTTTTGGTAGCATATAGTTTGCAATGGGTAAATGGAAGTAAGGCAAGCACTGTTTTATTTCTTTTTACAAACAATATAAATATGATGACTGATACTTCTGTAGGGGATTGCAGAAGGGTTAGGCAGCATTCTTTGAAATCCTTTACAAAAGTAAGGGATGTCTGAATGCTGCCTTTTTTATTTAGGGGGTAGTTAGAATGGGATTTAGTAAACCGCAAGAAATTATGGAACAGACGATTGCAACAGGTGTTGCAAAAACGAAAATACCACTTTTGTCGCTGTTGGTTTTAGGCTTTTTAGGTGGGGCATTTATTGCACTAGGATTTTTATTAGACATTCGTGTTATTGGGAATTTACCGGCAGAGTGGGGAAGTTTCGGATCGTTTTTAGGTGCAGCAGTTTTCCCTTTAGGCCTTGTATTAGTAGTATTGGCTGGGGCTGAATTAATTACAGGTAACATGATGTCAGTTGCGAGTGCTTTGTTCTCAAAGAGAATTAGTCTTGGGCAATTATTGAATAATTGGTTTTGGGTGTTATTATCCAATTTTGTAGGGGCACTGTTTGTTGCTTATTTCTTTGGACATGTCGTTGGATTAACAGAGACAGGTCCATACCTTGATAAAACAGTAGCGATTGCTGGTGCAAAAATTGATGATACATTCTTACAAACATTTGTTTCAGCGATTGGTTGTAACTGGCTCGTATGCCTAGCTGTTTGGTTAGCTTATGGTGCTCATGATTTTGCAGGTAAAATTTTGGCTATTTGGTTCCCGGTGATGGCATTTGTTGCGATTGGATTCCAGCACGTTGTTGCCAACATGTTCGTTATTCCAGCTGCGATTTTTGCAGGTTCGTTTACTTGGGTAGATTTCATTGGCAATATAATACCTGCCTTTTTAGGTAATGTAGTTGGAGGGGCTGTGTTTGTTGGCCTAGCTTACTTTGTCTCTTATAAACCAAAAAATGAAACAAAATCTCAGTTGAAAAAAGCTTCATAATAGAAGCACATTCATCATAGCTTACATAAAATAATCTATTAGAGATATTGGATGTGAGCAAATGCAGCAATATTATTGTGATTATTGTAAAACGCTATATAAAGAACAAGGAGTTTGTCGTGTCTGTGGTCAAATCATTGATAAAACGATTATCATTGATGTGCATAAGCAAGGCAATAAATAAGCAATTATAATTGGTAAAGTTTGCGTAATGCCAAGAGAGCCACTTTAAGATATGATAAAAGGGCACAGCAACTCCTTCAAAACACATCTTTCTGAGCCGAATGAGATAACTCATTCGGCTTTTTTTTATGCAAAAAATGAACGAGAAAGATTAAAAACCATCAATGCATAAATATCCTTATTAAGGAAAAAATACCCGTACATAGACAGAAAGGGAGTTCCTTATGCCAGCTATTTTATCTATCTCAGAAGTACCCCCATCAAATGAAATTACTCAAAATGAAGTGGTAGCATTTGCACGCCACTTATTTGGGCAATCTTTCAAAGATATCGATCGTTTATTAAAAGTATTTCAAAACGGACAAATTGAAAAACGTCATTTTGCCAAAGAACTAGATTGGTTTAAAGAGGACCATAGCTTTGCTGATAAAAATGATGCCTTCATTGAAACGGGAGTAAAACTTGGGTGTGAGGCGATTGAAAAGTGTTTAACAACGAGGGAGTTTCTAAATCAACCTATTAAGTATCAAGAGATAGATGCGATTTTTACGATTACTAGCTCAGGTTTAGCTACACCATCGCTTGAGGCAAGAATAATGAATCTATTACCCTTTTCTGAGCAAACAAAAAGGATCCCAATATGGGGCTTAGGCTGTGCAGGTGGTGCATCGGGTTTATCAAGGGCTTATGAATATTGCTTAGCTTATCCAAAAGCAAAGGTTTTAGTATTAACAATTGAATTATGCAGTTTAACTTTTCAAAGAAATGATCGCTCTAAGAGTAATCTTGTTGGTACTTCTTTATTTGCTGATGGTGTTGCCTGTGCATTAATCGCTGGTGATGAAAGTGGTTATCAAAAATATCAGAAATTGCCTGCCATCCCCCATATATACGGGACACAATCAACGACAAAAAAGGATTCGCTTGATGTAATGGGTTGGGACGTAAAGGATGATGGTTTATATGTCATATTCTCAAGAGATATTCCCACAATTATTGAAGGCTGGCTGAAGCCAAATGTACAGACATTCTTAAATCAATTCTCATTACAAATAACCGATTTGCAACATTTTATTGCTCATCCAGGTGGAAAAAAAGTGATTGATGCTTATCAAGCGTCTTTACAAATTCCTGCTGAGATGACCGCCACTTCACTTGACGTTCTAAGGGAGTTCGGCAATATGTCATCAAGCACAATATTATATGTTTTGCGAAGGTTTTTTCTCCTTGGAAAAAAGGATGATATAGGTTTGGCAACTGCCTTAGGGCCGGGTTTTAGCTCGGAATTACTTTTATTAAAATGGAGGTGAATTAAATGTTTTTTTATTTTCTTCTATTTGTTATTTCTCAACGGTGTATCGAGTTAATCGTCGCAAGATTCAATGAGGATTGGATGAAAAAAAGAGGTGGCATTGAATTTGGTCAAAGTCATTATCCACTAATCGTTATGGTACATAGTTTGTTTTTTATTGTTTTAACAGTTGAGGTAATTGTGTTCGGTAAAGGATTATCTCCTTATTGGTATTATTTACTGCCGTTATTTATACTCACACAAGTGATAAGAATATGGGCGTTATCTTCCTTAGGGAGGTTCTGGAATACAAAGATTATTGTTTTACCCAAAGCAAAAGTGGTAACTAAAGGACCATACCGTTGGCTAAAGCACCCAAACTATACAGTCGTTGCAATGGAGTTTCTTATTATGCCTCTATTGTTTCAAGCTTACTATACTGCCCTGGTTTTCACTCTGTTAAATTTCTTTATTTTAGCCATTCGTATTCCAGTTGAGGAAGAAGCATTAAAAGCATTAACGAAATATGAAGAAGCGTTTCCTATGAAGAGAGATGAAGAAATAGGAAAAATTTGAAAAAGGTTTATTTTAGTATTGAAAATCATTCTCGATTATGATAAATTATTAATTGAAGATGATACTTATTCTCAATTAATGAAAGGCGTGATACATTTGACAGCTCTTTTTGTGGTTGGCACTATCGCTGTTTATGGTGCAGTAATGAAATATGTGTTGAATGGTGTTACAAAGTCAGAAGCAAAATCTTAAATTAGCGTTTACCCCTTTATTACATATAGGAAGAAGCCTTAGTGAGTGAGGCTTCTTCTTTTTTTTGGTGAAAATACCAATTTTCATAACGAAAGGTTCACTTTACCCCATATTTATAATATATTAATACCTATATAGGAAAAAAGCTTGCGCAATTATAATAGTAGTAAATTGATGTGACAAGGGGATTAATTATGGTTCAAACAGTGGGTAAACAACTTAGTCAAAATGAATTAATTGAAAGAATAGCAGCATTATCATTGTTTTTTGAACAAAATGGAGATAATGTTTCTGCTTCAAGAGCAAGAGACCTCGTCTATAAATTACGAGATTCACAATACGCGATTGCATTTTGTGGACATTTCTCTGCGGGTAAATCGAGCATGATCAATAAAATTGTGGGAGAAAACTTACTGCCATCCAGCCCTATCCCAACAAGTGCGAATTTAGTTAAAGTGAAATCTGGAGAGGATTATGCCAAGGTGTATCTTAAGGAAGGGATGCCAAAGCTCTATCCTGCACCTTATGATTATGAAAAAATTAAAAAATATAGTAAAGATGGAGACCTCATTCATACTGTAGAAATTAGCCATTCGGAAACAAATTTGCCAAAAGATACGGTTATTATGGATACACCAGGAATTGATTCAACAGATGATGCGCATAGAATTGCTACTGAGTCGGCTCTACATTTAGCTGATATGGTCTTTTATGTGATGGATTATAATCATGTGCAATCAGAACTCAACTTCTTATTCACTAAAGACTTAACTGCAGCGGGTAAACAAGTATACTTAATTATCAATCAAATAGATAAGCATCGAGAAGAAGAATTAAGTTTTCAACATTTTACTGAAAGTGTAAAGGATTCTTTCGCCTCGTGGGGCGTTCAACCTGAAAGAATCTTCTATACATCGTTGAAGAAACCAGAGTTACCACATAATGATTTTTCTGCTCTTCAGAAATTCATCTACGAGCAAATTGGCCAAAAAGATAGGCTCTTACCACAATCTGTTCTTCACTCATTACAGAAATTAACTGAAGAACATTTTATCTTCTTAGAAGAAAAAGACGCTCATGACATAGCAGCTAATGAGGAAATTTTAGCAGCTCTGCCTGAAGATGAACGAGCGCTCGTATTTGAAAAGATTGAACAATTACAGTCACATAAACAAGCATTGCAGCAAAAAAAATATCAGGCAGAAATTGATTTGAATCATGATATGGAAGATATCTTAAATAATGCTTATTTAATGCCGTTTCAAACGAGAGAATTAGCTGAAAATTATTTAGAATCAATGCAACCTGGCTTTAAAGTGGGCCTATTATTTGCGAAGGCTAAAACTGAACAAGAACGAAGTACAAGGCTAAGTCTTTTATATAACGATTTAAAGGAAAAAGTCCAATCGCAAATTGAATGGCATGTGAAAGAGTTATTCTTAAAAAAATTAAAAGATGATCACATACATCATAATGAGTTACAGTCACAAGCTCAAAACATTAATATCAATATACCAGAAAGCCTGTTAAAGACAGCTATTAAAGAAGGGGCGAGGCTCTCAGGTGATTATGTTTTGCAATATACACGGGATGTGTCTGATGCTGTAAAAAAAGAAACGAAGAAACAAATAATTAACTGGAAAGAGTTGTATTTGAAAGAGTTAGAAGAGTTAGCTAATGAAAAAATTCTCGCAATGAAAGATGAATGGGATGCTTATGCTCGTTTCGGTGAGGCACTTAGTATATTAAAGGAAATTAAAGCAAAACAATCAGAGCAAAAAGCAGAAATTAAGAAACTATTGGCAGGAGAGCTAGACCATAAAAAAGTTTCAGCTTCCGTCCAAGAGTTAATGAGACCAAAGGATGAAGATGTCCAAATTATTCGTGAAGGTGAAGAAGAGTTTGTTGATACTAAACAAGTAGTGAGTACTCATTCAATTGTTGAAAAAGAAATGAACCAAGAAAATAATCATGAAGCTGATATCGAGGCTCTAATTAGTAAGCTCGAGCATACCGCAAAAGAGTTACGAGATATCCCAGGTTTCCACAAAATATCAGCAGAGCTATTAGAGAAAGCTGACCGACTACAATCACGCAGTTTCACTGTTGCTTTGTTTGGTGCCTTTAGTGCTGGAAAATCTTCGTTTGCCAACGCATTAATTGGTGAAAAAATCTTGCCGGTATCGCCAAATCCAACAACTGCTGCCATTAATAAAATTATGCCTGTTACTGCAGAGTACCCTCATGGTACCGTTAAGGTATTTGTAAAAAGTGAAAAAGTCATGTTTGCAGATATTAATCGTTCGCTACAAGTCTTTAATCAACAAGCACAATCATTTACTGAAGCTATAGGGAAGATAGATGTGATTTTAAAAGAGCATCATGATTTTGATGCGCATGAAAAAACGCACTTTGCCTTTCTTGCGGCCTTTGCCAAAGGGTATAATAATTTTCAAGAAAAGTTTGGTAAAGAAGTGATAACAGACCTCACAGAACTAGCAGATTATGTTGCTAAAGAAGAAAAATCATGTTTTGTTGAGATGATTGAAGTATTTTATCAATGTGAATTGACTGACAGAGGCATTACACTCGTTGATACTCCAGGTGCGGATTCCATTAACGCACGTCATACAGGAGTAGCTTTTGACTATATTAAAAACTCAGATGCCATTCTTTTCGTGACGTACTATAATCATGCTTTCTCCAAAGCCGATCGTGAGTTCCTTATACAGTTGGGCCGGGTTAAAGATGCGTTTGAACTTGATAAAATGTTCTTTGTTGTCAACGCTATTGACCTTGCAAGTGATGAAGAAGAGAAAAACGATGTCTTGCAATATGTTCATGATCAGCTCATTCAATACGGCATTAGAAGACCAACCTTACATGGGTTATCGAGTTTACAGGCATTATTCGAAAAACAATCAGGTGAAGAACATTCTTCTGGAATGAAGGATTTTGAAGAAAGTTTCTATCGTTTCATTAATCACGATTTGATGTCACTTTCATTATCTGCTGCTGAACTTGAGTGGAATCGAGTAATGAACCAATTGCGTACATTTATTGAATCTTCTAAAGAAAGTAAAGAAGCAAAGTTAGCAAAAAGAGAACTTCTAACGAATGAACTAGCGATTATTAAAGAGAAGATTGCTAAAGATGATCTTGATTTATTAACTCAAGCATTAAATCAAGAAGCGGACGAACTAGTGTTTTATATCAAACAAAGAGTTTTCTTACGATTTAATGATTTCTTAAAAGAATCTTTTAATCCAGGACAATTAAAAGAGGATGGCCGTGATATGAAAAAAGCGCTCCAAGTAGCTTTAGAGGACTTTTTACAAAGTTTCGGATTTGACTTTGCCCAAGAATTGCGAGCGACGACCATTCGTCTAGAAGTATTTATAGGAAAGTTATTACAACAAACATACGAGAAACGAAGTAACCAAGTAAACCAATTGAATCGCGATGTAACCTTTAGTCGTCCAGAAAATCCTTCTTTTGAAGGGGTGAATTTTGAGTCTGCTTTCAGTAACGTGGATCGCACTACATTTAAAAAAGCAATGAGTTATTTTAAAAACCCTAAGAACTTCTTTGAGAAGAATGAAAGAAAATTACTGGCAGAAAGTCTTGAGGAAAGCTTGCAAGAACCAACAGATGTATATTTACAAGAATCATCTAAACAACTCAAAGATTATTATGATGAGAAACTTTCAGCCGTTTATCAACAACTACTGTCTGATTTAATTGCTGAATCAGAAGAGTATTATAAAGGGTTGTTAGCAACATTATCTCAAGACTTCCCAATTGAACAGTTAGTTGCAACAGAAGAACGTCTGAGGGCCTATTAAGGCATTGGAGGTGACATGCTTGAAAGATGTAAATACCTTTCATGTATGTGCAACTTGTATAAACTTCTTAGCCGTTAAAAATGAAAATGGAATGAGATATTTTTGTGAACGTTTAGGTTATGAAACGAAGCCTAATTACAAGTTTAATTGCTGGGAGCCTAAGGATCATGTGAAAAGACTCATTGAAAAAAGAAAGGGTGACGGGGATGAACAGCTTAGTTAACGTAGAATGGCTCTTCCAACATCTAAATGATGTGAGAGTAATTGATTGTAGATTTAACCTCGCTAATCCTGAAGAAGGATTTGAGCAGTATCGCACCGGTCATATTCCCGGCGCTGTTTATTTTCACCTAGAACAAGATCTATCATCAAAAGTAGAAAAGCATGGGGGTAGACATCCACTGCCTTTAACAGAGCAATTTGTCGAAAAGGCAGAAGCGGTCGGTTTAACGAATGATACAAAAATTGTCGTTTATGACAACGGGGAAGGGTCATTTGCTGCTCGTTGTTGGTGGGTGTTTCACTATTTTGGTCATGAGAAAGTATATATTTTAGATGGCGGCTTTAAAGAATGGCTAGCTTCAGGTCATCCTACTGAAAGCAAGGTTCAGTCATTTGGACGCGGTGAATTCACAGCAACCATTCAAACGGACATGGTTGCCGATTACAAACAAGTAAAAGAAGCAATTGGGCATCCGAATAATGAAGTGGTGTTAATTGATTCAAGAGAAGAAAAGAGATATCTCGGTTTGATTGAACCGATTGATAAGAAAGCAGGTCATATACCTGGAGCAATGAATAAAGTTTGGATGGACACTCTAAGTGAAGGCAAGTTTAAATCAATTGATGAGCAAAAGCAACGGTTTTCAGAAATTGAGAAAGACAAGCAGATTATAGTTTATTGTGGTTCAGGGATTACGGCCTCCCCCAATTATTTAGCATTAAAAGAAGCAGGTTACAAAAATGTAAAGCTCTATCCTGGTAGCTTTAGTGACTGGATTTCTTATGAGGAGCATTCGGTTGCAACGAAAGAGAAATAATTTTATAGGAAAACCGAACTCTTTGTCACCTTAACTGGTTGCGATGACAACGGATTTTCCTCTTTTTTTTGCAGCAATAAATCAGTTACAGAGCGAAAACCATACATTTTTTATATCTATGTTATAATAATGATACTTTAGATGGAGGAGGAACAACTTTGAACGAAAATCAACAACTACAAAACCCGCGATTCCTTCTTGTAGATGGGATGGCTTTATTATTTCGAGCTTATTTTGCAACAGCTGTAACTGGTCAATTTATGTATAACTCTAAAGGAACGCCAACGAATGGCATATATGGATTTATGAAGCATTTCTTAATGGGTGTGAACCATTTTAACCCTAGCCATGTTGCCGTTTGTTGGGATATGGGCAGTAAAACATTCAGAACAGATATGTATAACGGGTATAAATCAAATCGACCGGAAGCACCGATTGAATTGGTCCCACAATTTGAGCTGGCGAAAGATATGGTAGCGAGCTTTGATATTCCAAATATCGGTGTTACAGGTTATGAAGCAGATGATTGTATCGGCACGCTTTCACAGGTTTTAAAAGAAGAAGCAGAGGTTGTGATTCTTACAGGGGATCGTGATATTTTACAGGTATTAGATAAGAATGTATCGGTTGCCCTTTTGAAAAAGGGGATGGGTAATTATGAAGTCCACACACCAGATAGCTTTTATGAAGAGAAAGGGATACAACCAAGGCAGTTAATCGATTTAAAAGCATTTATGGGTGACCCAAGCGATAATTATCCTGGGGTAAAGGGGATTGGTGAGAAGACTGCACTAAAACTCTTACAAACATACGAGCACATAGAAGGCGTATTAGAGAACATTGAAGCACTAACAAAAGGGCAAAAAACTAAAATCGAGCAAGATTTGGACATGCTACATTTAAGCAGACAATTAGCAGAAATTAAATGTGATGTTCCTGTTGAATGTACTTTAGTAGAAGCTGAATGGAAATATAACGTAAATAAAGTTAATCAGAAGCTAGAAGAAATTGAACTAAGAGGTATTGCTAAATTACTGCGTCATCCTGCAGTGATATAACGTTTAAGTCATTGGGAATGGTCATTCCTGATGGCTTTTTTTTGTTATACTAAATTACGTTTTCCCCAACTACACCTTCCAGTTCATCGTATATTGCACTTCCTCTCAATAAATTTACCAAAATTATTATAGCAAGTATTTAGGGAACTAACACAAAATGTATGATAGATCATTCATTAAAAGGAGACGTTATGATGAATTATAATGCTGGAGATATTGTTTATGTATTTTATCGTAATCCGCATACACAAGATGTAGCTAATATTCAGGCTGCTGCTGTCGTCAATAACCCAGAGCGACCAGGTGAGTTAGCATTGTTTTTATATGAAAATTATTATCCATTAACAGAGGAAGTGGCTGTTTTCTCAAATGAAGCAGAAGCATATGAAACATATGGAAACTATTTTGATGATACCCTTCAAGGAGGGATAGACGATTGAAGCCATTCGAGCCAAAACTTGTTTATTTTGAACCGAACGCGCTGGATTATCCACTTGGCCAACAATTAAAGAAGCGGTTTGAAAATACTGATGTAGAAATTAGATATACAACATCCCATAATCAAGTCAGAAATTTACCAGGGGACAATGATTTTCAAAAATATCGTGTTGCTAAATCTACGTTAGTTGTCGGTATAAGGAAAACGTTAAAGTTTGATACATCAAAACCCTCAGCAGAATATGCGATTCCATTCGCGACTGGATGTATGGGACATTGCCATTATTGTTATCTACAAACAACAATGGGAAGTAAACCTTATATTCGCACATATGTAAATGTAGACGAGATTCTAACTGCTGCTGATGAATATATGGCGGAAAGAGCACCAGAAATAACAAGATTTGAAGCATCTTGTACATCTGATATTGTTGGCATTGACCATATTACTCACACATTAAAAAGAGCGATTGAACATTTTGGGCAATCAGAATATGGTAAATTGCGGTTTGTGACAAAGTTTCATCATGTCGATCATTTATTAGATGCGAACCATAATGGTAAAACACGTTTTCGCTTTAGTGTGAATGCTGATTATGTAATTAAGTTTTTTGAACCTGGAACATCAAGATTGAAAGATCGTATAGCAGCTGCTGGCAAAGTGGCGAGAGCTGGTTATCCACTCGGGTTTATTGTGGCACCTATTTATTTACATGACGGTTGGCAACAAGGATATTATGAAATGTTTGAACGGTTAGAAGCCGAGTTGCCGATTGAAGCAAAAAAAGATTTAACTTTTGAATTTATTCAACATCGTTTTACTAAGCCGGCGAAACGAGTAATTGAAAAAAACTATCCAATGACAAAACTTGAACTAGATGAGGAAAAAAGACGATATAAATGGGGAAAGTATGGAATTGGAAAATATGTTTATAAAAAAGAAGAAGAGGAAGATATAAAGGAGACGCTCTATCAATATATGGTAAAATTCTTTCCTGAAGCAAAGTTAGAATACTTCACTTAATATTGTAGAAACTTGTCGGAAAATAAGCTAAAATATAGGTATTGAGTAGGAGAAAAAGAGGGGACTGGCGCGACCATTGAAATCGTTAGAAGAATATTTATGCCATTTAGAAGGTAAAGGATTTCAGCTTGAAGAAGATAGTATAGGCTTTATATACTTCGGTAAACATTACACAAATGCACCAGATGAATTAGTTAATACAGCAATAGAGATGACATTAAAGGCGCAAAAAACATTTGATGGCAGTTTTTATTTATCACTGTTAGAGCGTTTTATGGGAAATAATATACCGAACCGCAAGGAAGCAATTAACTATATGAAAACGAGTTTGCATATATCTATTTAAAAAATAAAAAATGAACAAGCATGATGTAGAGGCTGAACTGCGCCCCAAATTTTAGACATATGAGCTAACAATTGGAGGTACAGTTCATTTTTTTCGATTGAATTCTCAGTAAAACGATTTTTTTTGCGGCCACTCAGCTAATATCATACCAAGTAGAATGAATAGGCAACCAAACATGGCGATGATCGATAAACGGTCTCCAGCAAAGATATAGCCTGTCAGTGCAGCGAAAACAGGCTCCATTGCAAATATAACAGCGACTCTTGTTGGAGAGGTGAATTGCTGGAAGTGTGTTTGTGCTAAAAAGGCCAGCCCTGTAGCAAAAATACTTGTAATGAGTAAGGCGAATATAACCTCTTGCCTGAATAATAATTCACTATCGTAAGACCATCCCTCATAGACAAAACCTGATAAAATAGAGAGTAAACCCACAGTTGTTACTTGTATAATAGTTAAAATAATAGCTGAATGAGCCTGTGCAAATAAATTTGTTAATATAATATGGAAAGCAAAGCCTAATGCACAAATGAATACAAAACCATCACCTTTATTAAATGCAGAGATATCTTGTGCTGTTAGTAAGTAAAGTCCTAAGGTAGCGACAAATACGCCAATAAAAGCATTACGAGTAATCTTTATGTTTAATATAAAAATTGATAATATAGGGACAAGAATCACACTCAAACCAGTAATAAAACCTGCTTTACTTGAAGAAGTATAATGAAGCCCAATTGTCTGAAATGTATAGGCGATAAAGAGACATAAACCTAACAAGATACCTGCCATTAGTGTACGTTTAGTTAGTCTTTCCCACTGCTTCCTATAAAAAATAATCGCCATTATTGTTAAGAAAAATGCAGCAATAAGAAAGCGGATACCATTAAATGAAAAGGCGCTAAGAGATTGGAGAGCATTTTGTACAAGAACAAAAGTAGTTCCCCAAATGAACGCGACAAGCAGAAGAGAGAAGTCTGCCGTTTTAGTTGACTGCCACATTATTTTTTATTTCTTCGAATAGCCGCTCTTGCCAATTCGTCCGCAGGTTTATTTTGTATACTTGGTATCCACTTCATAAAGAAAAGGTCGAACTGCTTACTTAATTCAAGTGCTTCATCAAGAAGTGGAGCAAACTTTTTATTACGGGCAAATTCCTTTTCAATACTCGCATTTACCACTTGTGAATCCGTGCGAAAGGAAACGGTTCGATAATTATTTTCTATGCAAATTCTTAATGCTAAAATCAATGCTTGAAACTCCGCTTCATGGTTCTCCATATTTCCAAGTGGAATACTATGCCTCTCTACAATTCCGTTCGCTTTTATAAATATTCCTGCACCACTCGGACCAGGATTACCAGCACTTGCACCGTCTATATATACTTCAATCAATGCAATTCCTCCTTTTGTGATAAAATAGTGGGAGTTCTTTGTAATGCGATGAAGGAGAAATGTTCATAATAATCGTATACATTAAAGAGATATTTTGCTACAGAAAGACATATGATGAAAAATACAAACTACAAGTAAGTGTAGCATACAAGCACCTTATTTTTGAATCATCATTTTATTAAAAGGCGTGTTAAAATAAATGAAATATCAATTGATTGCAGCTTATAAACTAAAAAATAACGAAAGCTATTTATTTTCTTCCGAATGGTTAGATGGTGAGTCTGCTCTTGATATGGGAGAAGAGTTTTCTCATCATCCTAAATGGACAGAAATAAAGTGTTTGGATGAAAACGGTACATCTTGGACCATAAAAGAATTAAATAAGCTATTAGAAGAAGTAGAGGAAGAACCGCATGATTTAGTGATTTATTTTGATGGTGGCTTTCATGACGAAACGAAGACCTCAGGCTTAGGTGCTGTTATCTACTATCGACAAGGAAAGAAAAAGTATCGTATAAGAGCCAATGAATGTTTTCACGAGTTAGAATCAAATAATGAAGCGGAATATGCTGCCCTTTTCTTTGCTCTTTCACAATTAGAAGAATTAAATGTCAGTCGGCAGAGTTGTGAAATAAGAGGAGATGCAAAAGGACTATTAATGCAATTAGCTGGCGAATGGCCTTGTTATGAGAAAGTATTAAATGATTGGTTAGATCGGATTGAGGAAAAGCTGAGCCTATTATCATTAAATGTAACGTACACTCCTATTGTAAGAAAAGATAATCAGGAAGCACATAAGTTAGCGACACAAAGTTTAAACGGGAAAAGAATCTATAGTAAAATGCAGTTGTTATAGGAAGGAAGGTTTATTGTGGATGAGAAAAAGAAATTAGTAAAAGAGGTTGATCAAGTCATTGATTTTTATTGTGAGGATTGTTTCTTATACAAATATCATCGTAAAGAATATGGACGAAACTTTGCTCACCGATTTTGTATAACCAAATGTACTGTGGGAGAAAAAATCCAAAGTATTGGCAAAAATTTTACATAATAAAAGGCTGGCAATTTTGCCAGCCTTGATTATATACAGATTAAAGTTTTACAACGTTAGCAGCTTGAGGTCCGCGGTTACCTTCAACGATTTCGAAAGAAACTTCTTGACCTTCTTCTAAAGATTTGAAGCCTTCGCCAGTGATAGCTGTGAAATGTACGAATACATCGTCTCCACCTTCAACTTCGATGAAACCGAAACCTTTTTCATTGTTAAACCATTTTACTTTACCGTTTTGCATGTGAACTTTTCCTCCTAAAACTTTGAAGGCTCCAAGCCTTCAGAAAAAATTTTCATCCAACATAAACATACTGCAATATTATCATGGAATATAGGAAATATATTCTGTTAAATGATGTATTAAATATACAATACTAATCGAATTCCGTCAAGAAATCTGAAAGTTTTTTCTTTAAAATATTGTAAAAATTTCAGTTTTTTCTCCAGGGTGTGGAGTGGCGCTACTAAGTTGGGTTATCAAATGGATATTTTGGTGATAGAAGTAGCTTTATTTAGAAGAATATAACCATCCTAAATGATTGGTTCAAAGTAAGAATGACAAGCTTAGATACATGTTTTTCTATTATGGTTATTAGGAAGAAAGTGTCATAATTAATCGCGGCATTCATATGATAGGTAAATCAATCAAAGAAGGTGGCCATATGTATCGTTTTCGCATCAATGAGAGGGAGTGGATTTTGCGTTTTGCTATTAATGTGGATGCTGATGATATAGAAAAGAATATTATTTTTCAATCGATTGTTAAAATGGGACATGAGATTTTACACTATAATCATGGGGATTCCTTTATTTTATTTGACAAAGATATCGGTGCGATCATTTTTTCAATTGAGACGATCCCATCATATATCCTCACCGTTGCTAACATTATAAATGAAGTCGATTGGTTCCAAATAAAAAATGGCATCGTTTCGAGGAAAAAAGATCAGCATTAGTGATTCTTTAGTCTCTTATGAGAAAAAAATTGTTCCTGAAGTTGATAAACGAACCTTAGTTTGATGCAGTTTATAATAGAAATTGAGAAACCCGCTGTTTGCGGGTTTTTTCTGTTTTGTCATGTTTACTTATTGACGGTTTTTTCACCATGAGTTAAAATGTTGCACATAGGAAACTTTTATAGATTTAGTTAAAAAAAGTGTATCGATTAAAAAAGTATGCATATAATCAAATAAGGAATATAAAGGGAGAGAAGGGTAGAGATGAAAAGAATATTAGTTACTATGTTTAGTTTAATGGTGCTTGCCGCTTGTTCAAGTAATGAAGCAGGAAATACCGAAAATGATCAATTGAAAGTAACAACGACTATTGCTCAAATAGCTGATGGTATTGAGCATATCGGTGGTGAACATGTGGAAGTAAATAGTCTGATGGGACCAGGCACAGATCCACATCTATATAAAGCTACGCAAAGTGATATTAGTCTGCTTCAAGATGCGGATTTAATTATGTATAATGGCTTGCACTTAGAAGGCAAGATGCTTGAAGTGTTAGAGAAAATGGGCGAGAAAACTACTGTTGTGGCAGTAGGCGATTCATTAGAAGAATCCAACTTACTAGCTGATAAAGATAATCAAAATGCGGTAGACCCACATATTTGGTTCGATATTGATTTGTGGATAGAGGCATTGACTACAGCAAAGGATGCATTGATTGAAGTTGATCCTGAAAATAAAGATGATTATGAAGCGAATGCAGAAGCCTATTTTACAGAGCTGAGAGAATTAAAAGCATATGCCACAGAACAAATTCATTCAATTCCTGAAGAGAAACGTGTTCTAGTCACTGCTCATGACGCGTTTAATTACTTTGGTAATGCTTATGATATGGAAGTTATGGGTTTACAAGGGTTAAGTACAGACGCTGAATATGGTTTAGGTGATGTGCAACATTTAGTGAATACAATTGCTGATAGAGAAATCAATGCCGTTTTTGTAGAGTCAAGTATATCCGAACGATCAATTAATGCAGTGATTGAAGGAGCGAAGGAAAAGGGCCATACGGTAAGTATAGGTGGAGAACTATACTCTGATGCTATGGGAGAAGAGGGCACTGAACTAGGCACTTATGTTGGTATGTATAAACATAATGTAGATACGATTGTTCAATCATTAAAATAAAGATTGTTTTTATGTAAGTGTATATAGGAGTGATTATAGTGACAAATCCAATAGAAATAAAAAATTTAACTGTAGCCTATGATAAAACGGCAGTACTAAAGGATATTCAATTCTCAATACCAAAAGGCAGTTTAACCGGAATTGTTGGACCAAATGGTGCCGGAAAATCTACTTTGATTAAAGCGATATTGGGCCTAATTCCTAAAGTGTCAGGTGAGATTAAAATATACGGAAAACCTTACAAAGCAAAAGATCGTCTGGTGGGTTATGTGCCCCAACGAGGGTCAGTGGATTGGGATTTTCCAACAAGTGCATTAGATGTTGTCTTAATGGGAAGGTATGGCCATATCGGTTGGTTTAAACGACCAGGTAAAGAGGATACGGCACTCGCAAAAGAAAGTTTGAAGAAAGTGGGAATGGATTCCTACGCCAATAGGCAAATAAGTCAATTATCCGGTGGGCAACAGCAAAGGGTATTCTTAGCAAGAGCGCTCGTTCAAGATGCACAAGTTTACTTTATGGATGAACCCTTTGTCGGTGTGGATGCAGCAACAGAGAAAGCGATTATACAATTATTAACAGACCTTAAAGATCAAGGGAAAACGGTAATTGTTGTTCATCACGACCTACAAACAGTTGAAGAATACTTTGACCATTGTATTTTATTAAATAAAGAAGTCATTGCATCTGGTGTCACTGAAGAGGTTTTTAAAGTAGAACAATTACACCAAACATACGGGGGCAAGCTAGCTTTTTTAGATAAAGGAAAAGTAATGGTGGAACAAAAGAGGTGACATGAGTGATGGAACAAATAGGGCAAATGCTACTAGCAGCAAATACGCAGTGGGTGTTAATTGGTACGCTTCTTCTAGGGTTAGCTAGCGGTATTTTAGGGAGTTTTGCCTTACTAAGAAAACAAAGCTTAATCGGAGATGCTGTTGCACATGCTGCATTACCAGGAATATGTATAGGGTTTATGTTAACAGGAGAGCGGTCGCTCATCATCCTTTTAATAGGAGCGACCCTTACAGGTTTACTAGCTGCTTATTGTATTCAATACATTGCCTCCGCGTCTATTTTAAAAGAAGATACGGCCATTTGTTTAATTCTATCCACGTTTTTCGGCGTAGGTATTGTCTTATTAACGAAAGTACAGCAAATGCCTTCTGGCAATAAGAGCGGTCTAGATTCTTTTATCTTTGGTCAGGCAGCAGGAATGGTTAGTAGTGATGTGAAATTAATGGCAGGGGCAGCGGCATTATTACTTATGGTGACCATTATTTTCTTTAAAGAATTTAAACTAATTACTTTTGATGTGGAATTCGCTAAAGGCTTAGGTTTACCGGTTAGCGCGTTAAACTTTTTGTTTATGACCCTTTTAGTAGCTGTTGTTGTAATCGGTATTCAGGCAGTCGGTGTCATTCTGATGGCGGCATTACTTATTACACCTGCGATATCTGCCCGTTATTGGACGAATTCACTTAGTAAAATGGTCATGATTTCTGGCATATTCGGAGCGATATCAGGTGTGATTGGTACTTTGATTAGTTCACTAGATAGAGGGATTCCAACTGGCCCCTTTATCGTAGTAACTGCTACGATTATCTTTTTTATATCCATTCTATTTGCACCTGCCCGTGGTATCATCACACTTAAAATCAAACGGAGAATGACCAATCAAAAGCTTCTTCGTGAACAAGGGCAGGTGAAGTAGATGAGTTATGAAATTTGGATTATTATTGTCGCATCATTAGTGGGCATTACTTGTGGTGTAATCGGCTGTTTCCTCATTTTACGGAAGTTGGCGATGCTTGCTGATGCAATTAGTCATACAGTCTTGTTGGGGATTGTGCTTGCTTTTCTAATCAGTCAATCAATGAATGGAATTTATATGCTCATCGGTGCTGCAATAGTTGGTTTATTTACGGCTATGCTTATCCAATTTCTTAATCATAAGGGCATTCAGGAAGACGCATCAATTGGCGTCGTGTTTACCTTCTTTTTTGCTATTGGCGTGATACTTATCACAGTGTTTGCTGATAGTGTTCATTTAGATGTCGACCATGCTTTAATGGGTGAAATTGCCTTTGTTCCATTCGACATGGTGGAAATCGGTTTTTTACCACCGCTTCCAAAAGCATTCATCATGTTAATGAGTATACTGATATTAAATATTATTTTGATGATGTTATTTTATAAAGAACTAAAAATTACATCTTTTGACCCTGCACTTGCTGCTTCTATCGGTATTCCAGTTATGTTTATTCATTACTTATTGATGGGCATGGTTTCAGTATCAACTGTCGCTTCATTTGATAGTGTCGGTGCCATACTTGTCGTAGCGATGTTAATAGCACCAGGTGCTTCTGCTTATTTATTAACCAATAAACTAAGTCATATGCTGTGTTTAAGTGCATTCTTCGGAGTAATAGCAGCGATTAGTGGTTATTATGTAGCTACCTGGATTGACAGTTCAATCTCTGGTTCAATGGCGATGATGAGTGGGGTACTATTCGCTCTCGTGTTTATCTTTTCACCAACAAAAGGACTGTTAGGTAAAAAGCTGAATCATAAACGTTTTCGATCAGGAAATACTGCTCCTTAAATCGTGTTCATATGTAATAAAGGCTGTTATTTAAAATAGCAGCCTTTATTCTACTTTTGTTAAATAAAAGTTTACGAACGGGAATGTATAAATCATTTTTAGTAATCCATCTTAAGATATCGACCTCTTACTTCTTGCTTTCTTCACATTTTTTAGTAAGATAGAAACATAATATTTTGATAGAAAAGAGAGTAAGAATGAAACTAATTATTGCAGAAAAACCAGACCAAGGAGCTACACTCGCTTCTGTTTTCCCCAAAAAGAAACACCAAGGCTATATCGAAATTCTTCCTAATCCTATTTTGACAGATGGTGGCTTTATCACATGGGCTATCGGGCATTTATGTCAACTCTCTCCTCCTGAAGTGTATAATACAACTTGGAAAAAATGGACATTAGATACACTCCCTCTTCTACCTAACCAGTTTCAGCACGAAGTCTCCAAAGATAAAATAAAGCAATTCCAGGTCATTAAAAAACTCTTATCACATCCAGAGGTGAATGAAGTTATTCATGCGGGAGATGCAGGGAGAGAAGGGGAACTGATAATAAGAAATATATTGCGTCAAGCAAAATCAAATTTGCCAATGAAGAGATTATGGATTTCTTCATTAACGCCGAATGCCATTAAAAAAGGGTTTCAACAGCTATTAGATGAAGAAGATACGAGAAACCTTTTTTTCGAAGCTTATACAAGGTCATGTGCCGATTGGATTGTCGGAATGAATGCTTCTAGACTATATACGTTATTATTACAACAAAAAGGATTCTCAGATGTATTCTCGGTTGGTAGAGTACAAACACCTACATTAGCATTGATTGTAAAAAAGGAGCTTGAAATTGAATCTTTTGTTTCTGAACCTTTTTGGGAAGTAGAAGCAACCTTCAAGATCACCGGGAAAAAATATAAGGGGAAATGGGAAGATAAGGGTAATAGTCGTATTATGGACAGCGCATTAGCTGAGAAAATTGCTTTGTTTTGCCAAGGGAAGGAAGCAACAATAGCAGATATAAAAAAGGAAAAGAAAGAATTCCTACCGCCTCAATTGTATAATTTGTCAGCACTTCAGGCAGAAGCAAATCGGCGTTATAAATTCTCACCTAAGAAAACACTTGATATTGTTCAAAAGTTATACCAAAAAGGGTGGGTTTCTTATCCTCGTTCCGATTCAAGGCATATTACCACGGAGGAGGCCAACACATTGCCACAAATTTTGGCTCGTTATGAAAAAATAAAGGATTATGAGGATTTCTTTCCTTTACCGTTTTCCTCCATCATTCAGAATAAGCGCTATGTGGATGAAAAGAAAGTGACTGACCATTATGCCATTATTCCGACTGAGCAAATTCCAGACTTCTCCAAACTTGCTTCTGAGGAGAAAAAACTTTATGACCTAATTGCGAAAAGTGTCATCGCTGCCCACCATAAGAAAGCAATAATCGAGTACTCAACAATTAGAACTCTGGTTGATGAGCGAGCGATGTTCATTTCTAAAGGGAAAGTAATTGTTGATCAAGGCTATCGCCAAGTGATTTCTCCAGTTGAGAAAGATAAAGATGTGAATCTCCCCTTATTAGATAAAGGAGATAAAGGAATAACAGAAAAAACAGAAGTAAAGGAGAGTAAAACACAGCCTCCTAAAAGATACACTGAAGGTCAATTAATAACGTTGATGAAAACAGCAGGAAAACATATCGATGATAAAGAACTTGAACAAGTATTAACACAGACAGAAGGACTTGGAACTGAAGCAACAAGAGCGGGCATTATTACGATGCTAAAAGATCGTGGTTATATTGATGTGAAAAAGAATATAGTCTATGCTACTTCAAAAGCTAAGGTTCTCATTATCGCGGTTGGTAAAGAGATATTAGCATCTCCTGAAATGACGGCGAAATGGGAGCAACGCTTAAAGCAAATCTCTAAAGGAGAGGCATCGCCTAAACAATTTATGGATCAAACAAGTCAAATGGTCCATCATTTAATTGCCGCTACGAAGGAAGTAACGAATGAATGGATATTCTCTGAAGAAGATAAACAACAATTTATCCCAAAAACATTTAAGAAAAAGCGACAATCCCCATTAGGCAATTGTCAATTATGTGATGGTCAAGTGGTAGACAAGGGTAAATTTTTTGGTTGCAGCAACTATCAGAAAAAGAATTGTACATTTACCTTATCTAAGAAAATTCTCGGTAAGTCAATGACACAAAAAATAGTGAAACAACTGTTGAAAAGTGGTGAGACTGATGTGCTGGAGGGTTTCCAAGGGAAAGACAAATTGTTTGCAGCAGCATTGGTGTGGGATAAAAAGGAAAATAAAATTAAATTTAAGTTTCCAACCTAAGTCTTTCCGTCTATTCCCATATCTTCCTTGTTTCATGAGGATTCTTATAGTAATATTTTAAGTAGTGGTTTTTCATTTGCGTTATAACAGCTTATGAAACCACTATCATTATGCTTTT
The DNA here is from genome assembly GCF_038007345.1 of Cytobacillus sp. FSL M8-0252. Lineage (NCBI taxonomy): Bacteria > Bacillati > Bacillota > Bacilli > Caryophanales > Bacillaceae > Cytobacillus > Cytobacillus sp. FSL M8-0252. The sequence continues at coordinate 2,945,352 of NZ_JBBOWZ010000001.1, read as the reverse complement.
TTTGATCAAGTAAGCGGCTATACTGTATGTAACAAATATCGTTTATCATAGATGTTAGCCTTTTTTGGGAGGATCCACATGCCAACACCTAGTATGGAAGATTATATAGAACAAATCTATTTATTAATTGAAGAAAAAGGCTATGCACGCGTTTCTGATATCGCAGAAGCACTATCTGTCCACCCTTCTTCAGTCACTAAAATGGTGCAGAAATTAGATAAAGATGAATATCTCGTATATGAAAAATACCGTGGTTTAGTATTAACGACAAAAGGAAAGAAAATAGGCAAACGCCTCGTTTACCGCCATGAGTTATTAGAGCAAATGCTTCGAATTATTGGTGTGAAAGAAGAACATATATATGAAGATGTTGAAGGAATTGAACATCATTTAAGTTGGGATGCTATTGACCGCATTGGTGATTTAGTACAGTTTTTCGAAGAGAATAAAGATAGAGTAGAGTCATTAAGAGTGGTGCAACGAAAAAATGAAGAAGAATAAAAGCAGAGTTATGGAGGGTGGATAACTCTGCTTTTTTTACATTAATATAGACAGAAAATTAAATATTTTATATCACATAATGTAAAAATAGGTATAAAGAGGGTTAGGTGAATATTTGATGGCTGAATTTGATTGGAAAAAGGCATCTGCTACAGAATGGGATAAGCGGTCGGATAGTTGGCATGAAAGATCAGAAAGTATGTGGAATGAAGGAAGCCGCAAGGAAATTATCCCTTTCTTCCTTCAGTACCTAAAGGCGAATAATCAGGTATGTGACCTTGGTTGTGGTGATGGAATGGGAGCTTATAAGCTTTCAACACATGCCATCAATGTAGTTGGGGTCGACGTATCTGATGAAATGCTTATAAAAGCAAACCGGGTGAACCAAACGAATGATAACCAATTTATCAAAGGGGATTTATCAGAACTTCCATTTGCTGAGCATCATTTTGACGGGGTGTTGGCAATAAATTCTATGGAATGGACAGAAAATCCGTATAATGCAATGAAAGAGGCTGTGAGAATATTGAAGCCGGGTGGTTATGGGTGTTTTGGGATACTGGGACCAACTGCGGGACCTAGAAACAATAGTTTTCCTAGATTACTAGGAGAAAAGGTCATTTGCAACACGATGATGCCATGGGAGTTTGAACAGCTAATGCAAGGGCTCCCAATGAAAAAAGTGGCAGAGCAAGGTGTTTATAAAAAGGCTGCAGAGTCGTTACCTAAAGGAGGATTACCTCTTCCATTGCAACAAGCACTATCTTTTATGTGGATTTTTATTTTTCAAAAGGAGTGAGCTTATGAGTAGGTACTCATTATCAGAGTTTGTAGAGAAAACAGAGCAAGAAGATAGGGGTCAGGGCCTATTTGAGTTAGAAACGGACCGGTTATTAGAAGTGAACTTACAACAGCAGATTTGGGCAAAAGCTGGTTCCATGATTGCGTATGAAGGTCAAATCAAATTTGTTCGTGAAGGGATTTTAGAACATGGAATTGGGAAAATGTTCAAACGTGCTTTCTCTGGGGAGAGCACAGCTCTTATGAAGGCAACAGGTAGGGGGAAACTCTATTTAGCGGATCAAGGAAAGAAGATTTCCATCATCCGCTTTCATAATGATACATTATGCGTGAGTGCCAATGATTTATTAGCGTTTGAACCAAGTTTGAAGTGGGACGTCAAGCTTATGAGAAAAGTAGCTGGCATCGTTTCAGGTGGACTATTCAATATTCGCTTAGAAGGGGAGGGAATGGCAGCAATAACGACTCATTATGAACCATTAACACTAAAGGTAACTCCTGATAAACCGGTATTAACAGATCCGCATGCAACGGTCGCTTGGTCTGGCCATTTGCAACCGGAATTCGTTGCGGATGTCTCATTCAAAACATTTGTAGGCCGTGGTAGCGGTGACTCAGTGCAAATGAAATTTTCAGGTGAAGGTTTTGTCGTTGTCCAACCGTATGAAGAAGGTGGCTATGTGCAGCAGAATTAGTGTACATGTATTGGTTGTTTGTATAGCGGAATTTTTTAAAAGGGCCTCAAAAGAGAGGCGCTGCTCATGGGCGATGAAAGTGACTATAGGGAGTAGTGCAAAAAGGGGGAAAACACCGCTTTTGATTATGGAAACTGACCTGATCATAATGCAATAATGAAACTCAGTTTTTAAAATACTGTTTCCCAAGGAGAGGAATTAAGGAATCTCTCAATAATAGTTCTACTATTGTTCGAAACGGAGTAATCAAAATTATTGCCGAAATTGCTATTGTGACCATTTTTGTCCGAGTAGAATCCTCTTAATTGTCAACTGTCTAGTTCTTCAAAATCAATTCCTATTCACAATGTATGCAAAATAAAAAAATAGCCAATCCGTATATTCTACGGATCGGCTATTTTTAATCCCATTCATAGGGTGTTTGTTGATAAACATAGTAATTTAACCAGTTGGAGAATAATAGATGGGCGTGCGAACGCCATTTGTTTTTTGGTGTCTTGGTTGGGTCATCATTGGGATAATAGTGATTCGGAATGGCTATGGGCAATCCTTTTGCCCGATCTCGCTCATATTCTTCAGCAAGTGTCGTTGCTTCATATTCAAGGTGACCGGTAATCATAATTTGTTTACCTTCATTGGCGCTCATAATAAAAGCACCCGCTTGAGGTGATGCAGCAAGAACCTTGACCTTACTATGATTCTTTAACTCTTCTAATGATATATCCGTATGCCTTGAATGGGGTGCGACAAAAGAGTCATCAAAACCGCGTAATAAGTTTTCTGACCAATTTTCTACATCATGGTCAAACACGCCGAAACATTTTTCCGGTAGCTCAAACTTATCAATATTGAAATGATGGTAAAGTGCTGCTTGTGCTCCCCAACAAATATGGAGTGTACTCGTGACATTGGTTTTTGTCCAGTCCATTATTTCTTTTAACTCTTCCCAATAATCGACTTCTTCAAAGGAGAGTAATTCAATCGGAGCACCCGTAATAATCATGCCATCAAACTTTTTTTGTTTGATTTCAGAAAATGTTGAATAAAACTGCTCAAGATGGATGTGGCTTGTATTTTTTGAATGATGTGTAACGGTTTTCAACAAGGTAATATTGACTTGAAGCGGTGTATTACCTAATAATCTTAATAAATGTGTTTCTGTTTTTTCTTTTTGCGGCATGAGGTTAAGTATAAGTATGTTTAATGGGCGAATATCTTGCCCCTTAGCGCGACCTTCATCCATAATGAATATTTGCTCTTCCTCGAGAATTTCCCGTGCTGGAAGTCCTTGTGGAATGGTGATTGGCAAGTGATCATCCCCTACTGTGTGAAATTTCAATAAACTTATTATAAAGACGTTTAACTTATTGAGCAACCTGAAAACCTTAAAATTATCATTAATTTGAAAATTTCTTGTCACATATCATTATTTAGATTTAGGAAGTGATACAATAGTAACGCTTGCAATGACAACTGGTATAGAGGAGAGGAAAAGCGATGGGGAAATATGTGAAGTCAGATATTGAAATTGCTCAAGAAACAACGATGAAACCAATTCACCAGATTGGGGAAAAGCTCGGACTTACGGCCGATGATTTAGAGCAATTTGGTAAATATAAAGCGAAACTTACAGCCGAAACACTTAAAAGAGTGGAGAGTAAGGAAAATGGGAAATTAATTCTTGTTACAGCCATTAATCCCACACCTGCAGGCGAAGGGAAATCAACTGTTACTGTAGGTTTAGGTGATGCATTAAATCTGTTAGGGAAAAAGTCGATGATTGCCATGAGAGAACCATCTCTAGGTCCAACAATGGGCATTAAAGGTGGAGCGACAGGAGGGGGATATTCACAAGTCGTACCGATGGAAGATATTAACCTTCATTTTACAGGTGATATTCATGCGATTACTACTGCAAATAATGCCTTATCTGCCTTAATCGATAATCATATCCAACAAGGAAATGATCTTAAAATTGACCAGAGAAGAATTATTTGGAAAAGAGTGATGGATTTAAATGATCGTGCGTTAAGAAATGTCATTGTTGGTCTGGGAGGTCCTGCTCAAGGTATTCCGCGAGAAGATGGTTTTGATATTACAGTGGCCTCTGAAGTAATGGCAGTACTATGTTTAGCGAAAGACCTACATGATTTGAAGAAAAGATTAGGCAAAATGATTATTGCTTATAATATTAACAAACAACCGGTTACGGTGGCTGATTTAGGTGCTGAAGGTGCTTTAACCCTTTTATTAAAAGAGGCAATCAAGCCTAATTTAGTACAAACTTTAGCACATACACCTGCACTTATACACGGTGGACCATTTGCGAATATTGCACATGGTTGTAATAGTGTGATCGCGACAAACACTGCTTTGAAGTTAGCTGATTATGTTGTAACAGAAGCGGGATTTGGCGCCGATTTAGGAGCAGAGAAATTTTTACATATAAAAGCGAGAAATATGGGTGTAAGTCCTGATGCAGTTGTCATTGTGGCGACGATTCGTGCACTTAAGATGCATGGGGGCGTCGCTAAGGAAAATCTCAGCTCAGAGAACACGGCTGCACTAGCAAAAGGATTTTCTAATTTGAAAAAGCATGTTGAAACAGTTCAGAGTTTCGGATTGCCGTTCGTTATTGCACTTAATCGCTTTAATGGTGATTCCGCAGATGAAATTGAGACTTTTAAAGAGTTGTGTGAAGAGCAAAATATACTATGGTCACTAACAGAAGTATGGGCAGAAGGAGGAACAGGTGGCTTACAGTTAGCAGAGAAAGTGTTAGAGCAAATTGCAAAAACAGACCAATCGTTTACGCCACTTTACAATTTACATGACAGCTTAGAAGAGAAAATTGAAACAATTGCTAAAAATGTGTATGGTTCAAGCGGAGTTGAGTTTACATCGAAAGCAAAGAAACAATTAGCCGATTTTGAACGCTTTGGCTGGTCTCATCTCCCTATATGTATGGCTAAAACCCAATACTCATTATCCGATGATGCAGCAAAATTAGGTCTTCCTTCTGACTTCACAATAACTATAAGAGAATTAAAGCCCTCTGTAGGTGCCGGTTTTATTGTGGCATTAACAGGAGCTGTTATGACAATGCCTGGGTTACCTAAAGTACCCGCAGCGATGCAAATGGATGTGGATCAACAAGGACAAGCGAAAGGATTATTTTAATCAATATAAAGGGGAATTGATACATTGTTTGACCCAATAGCTTTTGATAATATGAAGGTTGTTTTAGAGGGGCATATTTATGATTTTGATTTAACGGGTGAAATGAAGATAATCGATCGAAATGATTGGATGAATCTAGCGAAATTTAGCCGACGCTATGACATCTCATTTACGGATACAACCGTTGCTAACACTTTATCAGCAAAAATTACCTTACAGGCCAATTTGCAACAAATTACGGCGGAATTGCAGCCTACGCACCCATTCACAAATGAAATCGGTGCTCATCTATCCATCTCTTTTATTCTGCAAAAACAGGAAAAAAATAAGTTAGAATCAGCTTACGAGCAAGTCGTTAAACAATGGGGGAATCGCCGTACCATTCAACAACGATTAATAAAGGTAGAGAATGAATGGACGCAAGAGATAGTAGTCAATTTTGACAGACTGATAACAGAAGATCAATTAGAAGACTTACTTGATTTAATTGACTACACACAACAAACATTAATAGTATTAGATCAATATTAGAGGTTTGAGACAATAGGTGAGATGGTATTCTTACATGGCAACGCTAAAAAGCGGTGCTCAGTAGAACAATCCAGTTCCTATTGTCTCGACTTTTTTTATAAAAAATTGTATGAGTAAAGTTGATAAGCATGAATATATCACGGATCGCCATTTTTCATGTTACAATTAGCTATTAGAATAGTTAATAGACTAACCGCAATATAGCTGGTTTAGATAGATTAATGAATGGATGGTCGAAATGAAAAATATATCATTAGAAAATATAACAAAAACTTACGGTGAAAAAGAGCTATTTAAGCAAATTAATTTTACTATCGGAGAAAATGACCGCGTTGGCTTAATTGGTGTAAATGGAACAGGAAAGTCATCACTGTTAAAAATCGTCGCGGGTATTGATTTGGCTGATGCTGGAGAGATTATTGCGCCTAAGGATTATTCAGTCTCCTACGCTGAACAAGAACCTAAATTAGACGAACAATTGACTATACTTGAACAAGTATTTGCAGGCGATTCTCCTTTACTCGTGCTTTTAAGAGAGTATGAGCAAGCATTAATCGCTTTGAATGAACATCCAGAACATAGCGAAGTACAGGAGCATCTTTTCCAATTACAAAAAAAATTAGATGCTAATAATGGGTGGGAAGCAAGTACAAATGCCAAAACGATCCTAACAAAACTAGGTATTGTCGACTTTGAAAAAAAAGTTGGTGAATTGTCCGGTGGACAAAAAAAACGGGTAGCGTTAGCACAAACGTTGATACAAGATAGTGATTTATTAATTCTCGACGAGCCAACGAATCATCTTGATCATGAATCGGTTCAATGGCTAGAAGAGTATCTTACCCGATACCGGGGAGCAATTCTGCTTGTGACACATGATCGCTATTTCCTTGATCGTGTGACAAACCGGATGTTTGAACTTGATGCGGCACAATTATACAGTTATAAAGGTAACTATGGAGCATTCCTTGAGGCGAAAGCGGTCCGAGAGGAGAATGAAGCAGCTGTAATCGATAAACAACGGAATTTATATCGTAGAGAGTTAGAGTGGATGAGACGTGGTGCCAAGGCGCGAACAACCAAACAAAAAGCGCGCATAGATCGTTTTGATCAATTAGATGAAAAATTGACAAATGTTACTTCAAGTGAAAAATTAGACATGTCTTTAAGTGGTAGTCGGTTAGGAAAGCAAGTATTTGAGTTGAAATCAGCGACAAAATACTATGGTGATTTAGCCATCCTAAAAAACTATGACCTGCTAGTGAAACCAGGTGACCGACTAGGCATTATTGGTCAAAATGGGACAGGAAAAACCACTTTTCTAAATATTTTAGCCGGCAATTTACCGTTAGACCAAGGTGAGAGAATCATCGGTCAGACGGTTAAAATCGCTTATTACACACAGGAAAGTGAAGAAATGGATGAGAGCAAAAGAGTGATTGAATACTTAAAGGAAGCGGCCAAAGTAATCGAAACAACTGACGGAAAAACGATATCTGCTGCTCAAATGCTTGAGCGTTTTCTGTTTCCACCTTATATGCATGGTACATTAATTAGAAAACTTTCAGGTGGAGAAAAACGTAGATTATATTTATTGAAAATCTTAATGACTTCACCGAATGTTTTGCTTTTAGACGAGCCGACAAATAATCTTGATACACAGACGTTAACGGTGCTAGAGGATTATCTAGAAAGCTTTGCTGGTGTGGTTATAACGGTTTCACATGATCGTTATTTTCTCGATAAAGTCGCCACTCAATTACTTGTATTACAAGGAAATGGGGAAATAACAAGTTATTATGGGAATTATAGTGAATACCTTGAGAAATCAAAACAAGCATCAAGTAAAAAAGCGGAAGAGAAAAAGATAGTAGAAGTAAAGGAAGAAAGTAAACCAAAAAAGAAAAAGCTTTCCTATAATGAAGCAAGAGAATGGGAGCAAATCGATGACAAAATGGAAGCGATTGAAAGTCGTTTGAAAGAAATCGATGAGGATATGAACAATATTGGTAGTGATTTCGAAAAAGCTCAACAGCTCATGGATGAACAAAAAAAGCTAAATCATGATTTAGAATATCTCATTGAACGTTGGAGTTATCTGTCTGAATGGGCAGATGCTTAGTCAATGTAGATAAATGAAAGTAGACGATGATTTATGTTAGAATAATTATCATGAGAGAACAATTAAAGTAAAGGGTGATTTCATTGATTATAAAAGCGATTGAACCTACACCAAGTCCGAATACGATGAAGGTGATCTTAGATAAAGAACTGCCTATGGGGACAAGCAATAATTACAAAGTAGGTCAGGCTGAAGGAGCGCCGGAAGTCATTGTTGATATCTTAAAAATAGATGGAATTAAAGGTGTCTATCATGTAGCCGATTTTCTTGCAGTCGAACGAAATGCGAAATTCGATTGGAAAGATTTACTTCCTCAAGTGAGAGCAGCCTTTGGTGAAGAAGCTGAGAGTGCTGGGGGAACGGAAGTAAATGAACATTTTGGTGAAGTACAAGCTTTTGTGCAAACGTATAAAGGCATACCGATGCAAGTGAAATTAACAGATGGTACAGAAGAAAAGCGCTTTGGCTTACCGGAACTTTATGTTAAAGCTGTAGGTGATGCACAAGCACCTGATGATAATGTAGTCATGGTGAGAAAGTGGAAAGAACTAGGAGTGCGTTATGGTGAATTCGAACAAGTAGGTAAAGAAGTAGTGGATGAGATTCTAGCTGCATACCCAGAGGAAAGAGTAAAAACACTCATCACTGCAGCCCAAAGTCCAGAATCAGAAGAAGCATTGGCACCTAGAGTCCGTCTTAAACTTACCCCAGATGATTTAAAAGTGGAAGACTGGCGTATACGCTATCAAAAGCTTGAGCAAATGGCTGATCCTTCTCTAGATGATTTAGATGTACTTGACTTTGCCCTTCAAGATGAAAAAGCGTCTGTGCGAAGATTAGCAACTGTTTACTTAGGGATGATTGAAGACGTTCAAGTACTACCTTATCTATATAAAGCGCTAACAGATAAATCAGTCACAGTGCGAAGAACAGCGGGGGATTGTTTATCAGATCTCGGCTTCCCTGAAGCTTCTGAAAAAATGATGGAAGCATTATCTGATAAAAGCAAGCTGGTTCGCTGGCGTGCAGCAATGTTCTTATACGAAGTAGGCGACGAAAAAGCGCTTCCTGCCTTAAAAGCAGCTGAAAATGATAATGAATTTGAAGTAAGTCTGCAAATTAAACTAGCAATTGAAAGAATTGAGCAAGGCGAAGAAGCAAAAGGGTCTGTATGGAAGCAAATGACAGAATCACGGAAAAATGGATGAGTTAGAAGGACACCTGCATGCGCAACATGCAGGTGTCCTTTTTCAATCATAACCAGTATACGACGAAGCCGTAGGTAATTTTTTTGTGTTAGAACTGAGGATAAGCAGGGTTCAGTCCAAAAGAAACTCGATCAAAAAGTAGAGATAGAAACATAGATATAGAAGGTTTTTACATTGGCAGGAATAGTGTTATGTCGAGATGTGTGCGTGCCTCCATGAGTTGAGTGAAAAAGAGTGGGCAAACCGGAATTGCACGTCGGCCAGGTTAGAAAAAGGGAATGAGAGCTATGGAAATTGGATTTGCGAGTCACTCGGGTTTGGAAATGAGTTTGAGAGCAGTGCAAATTGGATTTGCAAGTCACTCAGGTTCGGAAATGAGTTTGAGAGCAGTGCAAATTGGATTTGCAAGTCACTCAGATTCGTAAATGAAGTTGAGAACAGAGCAAATTGGATTTGCAAGTCACTCAGATTCGAAAATGAGATTGAGAGCAATGCAAACAGGTTTTGTGAGTCACTCAGATTCCCAAATGAAATTGAGAGCAGTGCAAACAGGTTTTGTGAGTCACTCAGATTCCCAAATGAAGTTGAGAGCAGTGCAAATTGGATTTGCGAGTCACTCAGATTCGTAAATGAAGTTGAGAGCAGAGCAAATTGGATTTGCAAGTCACTCAGATTCGAAAATGAGATTGAGAGCAATGCAAACAGGTTTTGTGAGTCACTCAGATTCCCAAATGAAGTTGAGAGCAGAGCAAATTGGATTTGCAGGTCACTCAGGTTCGGAAATGAGATTGAGAGCAGTGCAAACAGTTTTTGCAGGTCACTCAGGTTCGGAAATAAGATTGAGAGCAGTGCAAACAGTTTTTGCAGGTCACTCAGATTCACAAATGAAGTTGAGAGCAGTGCAAACAGATTTTGCAAATCACTCAGATTCGAAAATGAGATTGAGAGTAATGCAAACAGGTTTTGCAGGTCACTCAGATTCGAAAATGAGGTTGAGAGCAGAGCAAATTGGATTTGTGAGTCACTCAGATTCCCAAATGAAGTTGAGAGCAGTGCAAATTGGATTTGCGAGTCACTCAGATTCGAAAATGAGGTTGAGAGCAGAGCAAATATAATTTGCAAGTCGCTCAGGTCGAAAAAAAGTAATGAGAGCAGAGCAAATTGGATTTGCGAGTCACTCAGATTCGCAAATAAGATTGAGAGCAAAGCAAACAGGTTTTGCAGGTCACTCAGATTCGAAAATGAGATTGAGAGCAATGCAAACAGGTTTTGCAGGTCACTCAGATTCGAAAATAAGGTTGAGAGCAGAGCAAATTGGATTTGCAGGTCACTCAGATTCGAAAATGAGATTGAGAGCAAAGCAAACATTTTTGCAGGTCACTCAGATTCGAAAATGAGATTGAGAGCAATGCAAACATTTTTGCAGGTCACTCAGATTCGAAAATGAGGTTGAGAGCAGAGCAAATTGGATTTGCGAGTCACTCAGGTTCGCAAATAAGATTGAGAGCAATGCAAACAGTTTTTGCAAGTCACTCAGTTTCCCAAATGAGATTGAGAGCAGAGCAAACAGGTTTTGCAAGTCACTCAGATTCGCAAAAGAGATTGAGTTCCTATCTGGTTAAGCAATTTGCAGAAATCAAGGTTTTAACACAGGTATATTTTACGATGGTAGATTAGTTGGGATGAGTTCACTTCATTTTATCAATTGGAAGACAAAACATATGAGCATTGGATACTATTGAAGGTAAGGGGATAATTTCAATGTTGTGTAAAAGCACTGCTTGACTATATTCTCTGTGATTTAGGGCTTAATAAAGTCGAGATTCAGTGTGCAGAAGCAAATATTAAAAGTAGAAATATACCTAAACGTCTAGTGTTTAAACAAGAAGGTATAAACCGTGAAGCTGAGTTCATCAACGGATGTTATAACAATATTGTCACTTATAGTTTGCTTAGAATAGAGTGGAAGGGCAATCAATAGTAACTTCGGCTAGTAGCAGTTTTTATGGCTAATTGACTAACCTTAGGCAAAAATTTATAGTAGGACTATTCAATTGTGGGCTCTTGTGTTTGTTAGCTTAATGTGTGTGGGGATGTCTCCCTTTGTGACGTGACCTAACATCGCACTTTTGGTATTATCCGAAAAAAACACATGCATCAACACCTCAAAAAAGGCGAAACCCTGCAATAGACTTAGAAGCATCCGTCCAGTCATAAATATTTTGGATTTCCAATTATTCAATCGTCTATCATTGGCTATTCCTTTTATCCGAGAACGATAACTTTGCAATATAGGCTTGAAATATAGTATGCTTACTGTGCAATCATTAGTAAAGGAGGGGAATATTTATGTCTATGGCTTATGAAGAGTATATGAAACAAGTTGTGAAGCCGATGAGAGCTGAGCTTGTTCAGGCCGGTTTTAGCGAGTTAACAACTGAAGAAGAAGTAAACGATTATATGGAGCAAGCAGAAGGTACAACATTAGTTGTCGTGAATTCTGTTTGTGGCTGTGCAGCAGGATTAGCAAGACCTGCAGTGACTCAGGCTGTATTAAATGCAGAGAAGAAACCAGACAATTTAGTGACCGTTTTTGCTGGTCAAGATAAAGATGCAACAGCAAAAATGCGTGAATATTTCACAGGTATTGAGCCGTCTTCTCCATCTATGGCCCTTCTTAAAGGGAAAGAAGTGGTACATTTTATTCCACGTCATGATATTGAAGATCACTCTATGGAAGAAATTATGCACAATTTATTAGCAGCGTTTGATAATAAATTATAAAAAGGATCACACGATAAAAGGTGATTGAATGCAGCAGTTAGGAGCACTCTTATCCTGACTGTTGCTTTTTAATTTCAATAAATAAGTAGGTGTTTTGATGTTTGTTACAACATCAGCGAGGACAAATCCTGACGAAACCAATAAGGCAAAGCAGGTAGCAATGACGCTGAACCTTCCCTTTATACATAGAAGAAAAAGAACAATAAAGAGTATGGTCAATCAATACGAAACGAACGGAATTGTCGTTGGAAAAGAGCGAATGGAACTATATAAAGTAGGTGAGGAAAGCCCTTTTTTCTTTCATCCTAGTTCAGCAATGTTCCGCCTTAAGCGTCTGCAAAAAGGTGAACATGATCCTTTTATAGAAATTTGTCAACTAAAAGCGGGTTCTACTTTTCTTGATTGCACACTTGGGCTAGCTTCAGATAGCATTGTGGCAAGTTATGCTGTAGGTGAGACAGGGAAGGTAATTGGGTTAGAAGCAAGTAAGGTGATAGCGTATTTCGTTGGTCAAGGTTTGAAAGAATGGCCAAATGACAACGTAATCATGAAAGGCAGTATGGAAAGAATCGAAGTAGTTCATGATTTAGCCATCAATTACTTGAAATCTGTCCCTGATGCTTCCTTTGAATGTGTCTATATTGACCCCATGTTTGAAACAACGATAAAAGAATCGCCTAATATCAATGCATTACATTCGATTACATACAAAGGTGATTTGACTGAGGATATGATTATTGAGGCGAAGCGCGTGTCTAAAGAGAGAGTGGTATTGAAGGATCATTTCCGTAGTGAAAGATTCCAAGCCTTTGCATTTCAGCAAATCAAACGTAAATCAGCGAAATTCCACTACGGTGTGTGGGAAAAAAGATAAAAAGATTGCTGTTGCCTTACTAATGGCTACAGCAATCGAAACTAATGGCAAACGTTTTTTAATCAGTGATACACATATAAACAAAGTAAGCAAGTAGTACTAAACCACCAACAAGCGCAATCCAACTAGAATCCATTATGTACCTTCCCCCTTCTTATTTTCTTATTTGTATATATCCCCCAAAAAAGCAGCAATTAATCATGAACCAATGCCCAAAAAGTGATAAAATATGGTAGAATAAAAGAAAAATTTTGTGAGGCAATGAACATGAATATTCAAATGGCAGCGAGAATGGAGCAATTCCAAGAGAGTATTTTTTCGGAACTAGCTGAAATCAAGCAACGGAAACTAGAAGAAGGCATAAAAATGATCGATCTTAGTGTCGGTAGTCCCGATTTACCACCTCCTCCAATTATAACAAAGATAATGGGCGAAATGGCAAGTGATCCAAAGCTTTATGGTTACACATTAAAAGGGATTCCGGAGTTTCATGAGGCAGTGGCGAATTATTACAGTAGAAAATACGGCGTAACCCTCGATGCGAAGGAAGAAACCACGTTACTGATGGGCTCACAAGACGGTTTGGTCCATTTACCAATGGTGCTTTGTAATCCTGGTGATATAGTACTCGTTCCAGATCCTGGTTATACAGCGTACGAAGCAGGTGTGAATCTTGCAGGAGGGCAAATGTATCGTATGCCTTTAAAAGAAGAAAATGATTACTTACCTTCTTTCGCTGATATCCCAAAAGAAGTTAGTAAAAAAGCAAAGATAATAATTCTAAATTATCCTGGAAATCCGGTTCCTGCCCTGGCGACAAAAGAATTTTTTGGACAAGCAATCGAATATGCGAAAGAAAATGAGATTGTCATTCTCCACGATTTTGCTTACTCTGAATTATATTTTGAAGAGGTGCCAATTAGTTTTTTATCAGTTGATGGTGCGATGGATGTAGGGATTGAAATGAACTCGTTATCTAAAAGCTTTAATATGGCAGGGTGTCGTGTGGCTTATGCTGCAGGAAATCGTAAAGTTATTTCTCTTTTAAGTAATCTAAAGTCTAACCTTGACTATGGCGTTTTTTATCCTATTCAAATGGCTGCTGTACAGGCGTTAGCTGATGATTCCTCCTTTTTAGATGAATTGAGAGCGGTCTATAAAAAAAGAAGAGATTCTTTTGTTCTTGGATTACGAGAAGTAGGTTGGGATGTGGCTTTACCTAAAGGGTCGATGTTCGTATGGGGGAAATTACCGGTTGGAATGAAATCTAAGCCATTCGCACTTGAATTAATTGAAAAAGCGGGAGTCGTTGTAACACCTGGAAATGCCTTTGGTGAATGGGGCGAAGGTTATGTACGCATGGGTATTGTCCAATCAGAAGAAACATTATTAGAAGTTGTTTCCCGTATTGAGAAAAGTGGCATTTTTAAATAAATAATGAAAGTCATCTGAGGAGGAGATACACTTGCCGAGTTGGTTAAGAAAATCATTAGTGGTGATGGTGACAATCTTTACATTTGGATTGGTAACACCAACGAGTTTATTACCTATTCAGCATGAAGAAGATAAGTCACCAAGAAAAGCAGTTTTAGCTGAAAGCTTACCAGATGTAAGTGGAGAAGAAACTTCACAAGTTTCGAGGGAGGATTTTATAAAGGAAATGGTTACTTCCGCGGAAAAGCATTCTTTCGAAAAGTTTGGTGAAAAAATTAAACCGGTCATTGAATCAGAATTTCAAATCGTCATCCTACCTAATATAGAAAAGGCGATTTCAGAAGTTGCAGAGCAGTATACAGAGGAGAATCTGCATCATTTGAGTATCACTGAAACGGCCTCTGCGGGCGTTTCAGAACGAATTTTTCATATAGCAGATGAGGCCAAGCAGAAAGATGTCATTCGTTTTCATGTCAGAAGAGATCATCCACCACAGCAAGGTTATTGGTTTAATTTCCATTATCATACTGCCTATGATCAATTCCAAACTCACCATGAACTAGGATCTATCTACTGGGATAAAAATACCCCGCCAAAATGGATGAGTTAATTTCAAAAATTGAAACTTTTCTAGTACATATTCGTATATACTAGGTGAGGAACGATAGTATATAAAGTTGATCAGGGGGAAAAATTCACTATGGAAATTATCGATGGGATCATACATACCTATTCTAGTTTCTTTGATTGGGATATGTGGGTTGAGGCATTATCTCGACCAGATGCATGGGTGCTAATTGGCACATTGGTCATTTTAGAAGGCTTGCTTTCAGCCGATAATGCGCTTGTCTTAGCAGTAATGGTTAAGCACCTACCACCAAAACAACGAAAGAAAGCACTTTTTTATGGGTTGCTTGGCGCTTATTTCTTCCGTTTTTTAGCGATAGGTGTAGGTGTATTTTTAATTAAATTTTGGTGGATAAAAGTACTAGGAGCCGCTTACTTAGGCTGGTTAGCTATTAAATATTTTATCGACAAAAAGAAAGCAGAAGAAGCAGAAGACGAAGAAGCGTTGGAAGGAATCAATCAACGAGGCTTATTGATTCGTCTGTTTGGGACATTTTGGGGAACAGTTATTGCCGTTGAATTAATGGATATTGCTTTTTCAATTGATAGCATTTTAGCAGCACTAGGTGTGAGTCAAGAAATATGGGTACTTCTTGTTGGTGGTATGCTAGGTATCATCATGATGAGGGGCGTTGCAGGGGTATTCTTAAAATTAATTGACCGTGTACCTGAACTTGAAACAAGCTCTTATATTCTTATTCTATTAATCTCTTTAAAGATGTTGTTAAGTGCAGCAGGTATTCACATAGATCATATGTATTTCTTTGGCGTACTTGTGATTGTTTTTGCAATTACTTTTATTGTACATGCGAAGAGAAAACGTACTGAAGCAGCAGGCTCATAAGAAAAGGGGATGAATTGCTTCATCCCTCTTTTTTCACTCCATCAATATCTTCCAATATCTGATAATAATTGCAATTATTTCTGGGTCCCCTCTATTAAATTTTTCTGAAATTAAAAAAAGGAGTTGGCGTATGAGGTTATTTACAGATTTATCTCAAGCTGCACTAGATGAGTACTTTTTTAAAGAACCGACGACATTTAATAAATATACACCGAAGAATGAGCTTGCATATGCATTAGCAGCCACCCTTTATATGCCTGCAACACGTCCTGCAATCCATCAAGATTTGATTAATAAAAAGCACGCTGGTCTAACATCAGTTGTCATTTGTTTAGAAGATAGTATTGGTGATCTAGAAGTGGAAATAGCGGAAAAGGAATTACAGCATTCATTACATAAACTTCAACAAGATATTTCTAGAGGCTTTATTACATTAGAAGAATTGCCATTACTTTTTATTCGTATAAGAAATAAAGAGCAGTTAGTTCGGCTAATAACTTTATTTAAAGATGAATGGCAGTTACTAACTGGTATTGTCATTCCAAAATTCTCTTCAATCGATGGTGAAGACATGCTACAACTCGTAAGTGATATACGAAATAGTGGCCATGAATTATATGCGATGCCAATTCTTGAAACGAAAGAAGTTCTATTTAAAGAAACAAGAATGGAAGAATTAAAAAAAATAAAAGGAATATTCGATAAGTACGCCCATTTTATTTTGAATATCCGGATAGGGGCGACAGATTTTTGTGGACTTTTAGGAATCAGAAGAAACACATCCACTTCATTATATGATATTGCTGTATTGAGAGATTGTCTAGCAGACATTATGAACTTTTTCCAAAGGGCACCTAATACTTACTTACTTTCTGGACCTGTTTGGGAGCATTTTGTTTCTAAAGAAAAAGTTAACGTACTAAGTAATCAAACGGAGCAAATCATGGATTCATCGTCATTTATGAACAAACTACCGAAAGAGATGAGAGGATTCATAGCAGAAATATTACTCGATATTAGTAATGGTATCATCGGTAAAACGATTATACATCCCACGCAAATTACGCCGGTACAAGCTTTAAACACTGTGACTTATGAAGAATACAATGATGCAATGGATATATTAAATCATTCAAATGGGGCCCGTGGTGTGATGAAAAGTGCGAGTCAGAACAAAATGAACGAAATGAAGCCCCATTATTATTGGGCAAAAAAAATCGAGTTAAAATCAAGAGTTTACGGGGTGCTAAATGAACAATACAACACAATTGATTTCTTCCAACAGTTATCACATGATAGACGTCATCGAGCCCATGCAGGTGAAGCTAAATATCAACTATAATCCTTACCATTTTAAATTCGATGAATTATTCCAGATGGCAGCAAGAAAGAATAAAAAAAGATCCTTTTTATTCGTTAGTAAAGTGTTAGGTAAACATCTGCCTATCTCGCCGGCAAAAGGGTTAGCAACGGGACTGTTATTAGCAGAAAGCTACCTTAAGGATGTGGAAGGGAAAAAGCTTTCGTCATCATCACCCTTTGTGGATGTACTGAAAAATAAGCAGTCTAAATTTAGTGATACAGCATTTATTGGCGATCAATATTCCCCCATCATTATTGGTTTTGCAGAAACTGCGACAGCGCTCGGTCAGGCATTTTTTCAAGCGTTTAAGAATGCAGATTATTTTCATACAACGAGAGAAGATCTTTTAAACGTTGAATCGATCATTCATTTTGAGGAAGAGCATTCACATGCTACTTCTCATCGTTGTTATATCGACGCCAATTTGTTGCAAAATAGTCGGGAAATTATATTAGTAGATGATGAGATGACGACTGGAAAGACAGCGCGAAATATTATCACTTCATTACATGATAAGTTTCCGAGGAAGCATTACACTGTTGTTTCTATTCTTGATTGGAGAAATGAGACCAACAAGAATGCATTTATTGAATTAGAGGAAGCGTTAGATATCACTATACGTCATATATCCCTTCTTGCTGGCGAAGTTGAAGTAGATGGGAACCCAGTTATTAAGGAGGAAGAAAGTGTAGACTTTTACCGTCCATCTACAGAAATGAATGAAATTTACATAGAAAAAGAATTACCTATGCTGTTTGCTTCTAAGTATTATCCTACGACAAATCAAAAGTCTCCCTTCAACACTGTTCCTTATATTGCTGAAAGTGGTCGATTCGGGTTGGATAGTAAAGTGAACGTTTTATTAAACTCAAAAGCAGAGAAGGTTGCAACATTTCTTGATCAAAAAAGAAAGGGTAAACATATTTTATGTATCGGCACAGGTGAGTTTATGTATTTGCCAATGAAAATAGCTAGCTTAATGGAGGGTAGTGTAAAGTATCAAAGTACAACCCGTAGCCCTATTCATGTCCATAATAAACCATCCTATGGCGCACGCTTTGGTATGACTTTTCCTAGCCCTGAAGTGGAAGAAGTGGTGAACTATATCTATAATATTCCACCGGAAACATATGATGAAGTATTTATCTTTTTTGAAAGATTAGTAGATGAACAGGTTTTAAGCAAGTTTTTACAACAGTTAAAAATACCAAGTATTCAAGTTGTCTTTTTGAAAGGAGTGAGGTGATTTGACTATTGTCGCCAGACAGCCTATGTTTGGGTCATATGACCGAAGAGAGGTCACCTTTCTTTTAAAGGATTTAAGTCATATCCATTTAGAAGATACAACAGAAAACAGAGAACATGCCATTCAATCAGGTGCTCATTATAGTGAAACCTTACCAATAGAATACCAGCCACCAAAAGCGTATATCGATCTTTTCTTTCGTTCTTTAGACGAATTTAAAGAGAAAGTGGCTTTAAGTATAGCTGTTGTAGCAGAACAGATTTATGCAGCTAAAGGCAAACAGACAGTTTTGGTTTCACTAGCGAGAGCAGGTACACCAATAGGCATTTTAATTAAAAGATATTTGTTTTTTAAATACCATGTAGATTTGCCGCATTATAGTATTTCTATTATTCGCGATAGAGGAATCGATGAAAATGCTCTTCACTATATTTTAGAAAAACATTCAACGGGAATGATTCAATTCGTAGACGGTTGGACAGGAAAAGGTGCCATTTCGATAGAATTAACAAATGCTTGCCACTTATTCTTTCAGAAATATGGAGTGAAAATTGATGATACATTGGCTGTTTTAGCTGACCCTGGCCATTGTACAACCGTATTTGGAACGAGGGAAGACTTTTTAATTCCGAGTGCTTGCTTAAATTCAACTGTTTCAGGACTAGTCAGCAGGACGGTTTTAAATAATCAATGGATTGGTGAAAAGGATTTTCATGGGGCGAAATATTACCATCATATGATTGATGAAGATTTATCAAACATCTATTTAGACAAAATAACTCAGCAATTTCAAAAAGTTGTATCTATTGCAAAGCAGGAAGCAAGTAAAATAGTGGATGAAAATTACGGAGCGACCTTTTCAGGTATGAATGAAATACTAAGAATCCAAAAGGAGTTCGGTATCGAATCTTCTCATTTCGTTAAACCAGGTGTAGGTGAGACGACGAGAGTAGCTTTAAGAAGGGTACCTTGGAAAATACTGATTAAAGATAAAAATAGTCCTTATCTAAAACATTTGTTTGCACTTGCTGAGGAGAGAAAGATTGAATTGGTTCATTATCCACAAATGAGCTATACATGTTGTGGGCTAATTAAGAAGGTTATCCAATGAGAGGAGGAATTTTTGCCTCAGATTTAGATCGGACATTAATCTATTCAGAGACAGCGATATCGCAATTGGAAGCAATTCCAAGTAAATCTGCAACCGTTGTTGAATATAAAAATAATAAAGCTTTATCTGTGATGAGTGATCGTGCCATAAAATTATTACAACAAATTCGCAATACCCTTCTGTTCGTGCCAATTACTACACGAACACGGCAACAATTTGAGCGGATTGAATTTCCTTTTAGCCATCGTTATGCAGTTGTTGCCAATGGCGCACAAATTCTATATAACGGTCAGCCTTTGCTAAATTGGGAAGAAAGTATCAAGCGAGAAGTCTATGATAAGAGTGGAACGAAAGAGAAACTCTTGAATCATTTAATCCCATTTAAGATAGAGGGTAGATTGCGTGAAGCAGATGGGTGGTTTTTCTACTATGTGCTAATGGAAACATTGCCAGATTGCCAATTGGCTGAAATACGCCTAACGGCAGAAGGGCTTGGATGGCGTATTTCTTTGCAAGGTAGAAAATTATATTTTATACCAAATGCGATTAGCAAAGGTAGGGCACTACAGTATATCGCAGAAAATGAAGGGGCCCAGTATTTATTCGGAGCAGGCGATTCATTATTAGATTATGACTTTTTAAAAATTTGTGATGAATCATTTGTTCCTGCTCATGGAGAACTGGCTCAACATTTAAAAAAGTCTTCCCATTGGTTAACAAAGGAAAAAGGGATGCTGGCAACAGAAGAATTCCTTACTAAAATACTTCAGACAGTTACCAATCCTTTCGACCGGAGAGAAAGATCCGATTTACAACAGAAAATACAACCAATCCAGCTGTGATAAAGAAAATAAAGATCATGCTCGTGTAGAAAATGGACTGGTGAACTGTATAAGTGAATAATGAAAGAAAGGCAGCCAAAAAGAGTAAATCAAGCATTATAAATATTGAGGAGTTTAAAGTTCGTTCCAGTATTTTTAATTCTGAATCGATATTAGGTAACTTGGAACGCTTCGCTAACATTCTCATTTTTAATCCATCCTTTGATTACATTTATCCTTTCGTTTGAAGCAAATACAGGTATCCTTAGTAATGCAACTATATGCATAACCACAGTAAATGGTGAAAATGGCAGAAGCCCTTATTCAATAGCTTCAAATCGTAACTATTTATGTTAAGATGAAATGGATACGTGTTTATAATCATTGTTTCTAAAACAACAATATATATACAAAATGAACCTGTAAGACGAATGTATTAAAGGGAAGGGATCAGTCAATGAATGTCACTCATAGTCATGTGAAAAATATCCGAATGGCAGTTACATATGAAGGGTATAAAGAAGCATTAAAAACGCCACTAAATGAAAGGCCGATGTATGAGGTGGCCAATCGTACACTTACTTATAATCAAATCTTTCTCCGGTTATTAGGTGTACCATTAGACGAGGATGCCTATTATAATGAACTGTTTGACCTAGCTAATGATCCAACGATCGATATTTCAGTAATTGGTGAAGACTATTTAGACAAATCGATGAATAATGAACATTTTAAGTCCATCCAAAAGGTTATTAATATCCATAGAGATCAGCAGCTTTCAATTAATCGATTTGTCGCTTTTTTAGATGGGGAAGGATTACTACTTCGTTCAGAACGACCAGCTATTCAGCGTAAAATCCGCGAAGCATTAATGGAAACATTACAACTTTTCTCTAATAAAGAGGAAGGTGGGCTTAAGCATAATGATTTGCGTAGAATCTTAACAGATCTTATTAAATGGTCTCATAACCATTTGGGAGAAAGCTTAACCAACGCTGATTTAACAGTAAAGCTCCCGAAATTTATTTGGTATGGACCTTATAAAAAAACGCATGCTTACTTTATTTACTATTTACTTTCGCTCGGTTGTGATGTGATTTACATATCACCTAGTGGAGAAGATGCGTTTGCCTCGTTTCAATTAGATTGGGCAAATACTCCGGTACATCATTTTCAAAATAAGAATGAGGCTGAACCTTTTCCAACTGAAAAGCGACGAAGAAAATCGACCGTTGCCTATCGTGCATCAAAAGAAATAGAATCGATACTTAATCAAGATGGATCAGGTATTTTTAAGCCATGGCAATTACGAGAATATTTGCCCGCGTCGCTGACGTTGAAAACAACTTATGATGAACTTTTTCTACTTGTTAAAGAAAAGGCGATGATTCGCCCTAATTTTGATGTGGCAGACAAGGTTGTGAAAATTCCGCACGTATTTGCAAAAATTCAAGGTGTCAGTAGAGACCGCAAAGAATACTGGGAAAGGCTTCACACACTTGAAGAAAACGATCATAGTTATTTAATCCGCTCTTTTCCTTTTTCAAAAGGGGTGAGCAGCGATTATCGCTACCATTATCGTAATGCACTTGATCAAGACGGATTAGTTGATCCAGATAAAGTGATGAATGCTCATTTTTGGACTTACAAGCATTTACCTAATGGCTTACAGCAAGGGATAGCCTATGCGATAAGAAAAATTTGTGAAAAATCATTATTAAAAAAACAAGCAAATGAATCTGAAGAAGATTTAAAGGTTTATATTTTTGCTCAAAGTATGCAACTCCAAGGTAAGATGCTACAACTCATTCAACGTTTTGATTATTCACAAGATGTACCTAAGCTTATCTTATTTAATAATGAATTAAATGGCTTAATGAGTCGCCATGATGCCGTATTGCTACTTTTGATGAATCAGTTCGGTGTGGATATCACCGTTTATAATCCAGCAGGACATAAAGATATTGAGAATTATATTGATGAGCGTTTATATGATGTTCATTGGTTGGAAGATGTCATTTTTGAATTAGAGTATAAAGAACCATCTTTCATAAAATCTGCACTAACTAAATTTTTCAAGAAGTTATAAAGGAGTGAAATAAATGAATTCATCTGATATGCAAACGAATTTGGATGTCATTTCAACAAACCCAGAAGACAAGTTAACAGAAGCATCTGCGAGTCAAATTAAACTAGCTTTAAGAGAAAATAAAGAGGTTCAACAACTCTCTGCCTCAATAGACGAGCGCGATCAAATCCAAATTTTGGAATTTGGTAAAGAACCAGCTGAGGAGATATCCAAGTTTTCTGATCAAATTCTCGGCAATATGAGAACAACAAAAGTAGAGGATTCCGGAGAATTATTGAAACAGCTTGGAAAAATTATGGATCAGTTTGACCCGAAAGATTTTGAGAAAGAAAAGCCAGGTTTCTTTGATAAACTCTTCAAAAAGGGCGAAAAACTTATTGAAAAGTTGTTTGGAAAATACCAAACAATGGGCAAGGAAATCGATAAAATTTATGTTGAAATCTCTAAATATCAAAATGAAAT
The DNA here is from genome assembly GCF_038007345.1 of Cytobacillus sp. FSL M8-0252. Lineage (NCBI taxonomy): Bacteria > Bacillati > Bacillota > Bacilli > Caryophanales > Bacillaceae > Cytobacillus > Cytobacillus sp. FSL M8-0252. The sequence continues at coordinate 2,922,659 of NZ_JBBOWZ010000001.1, read as the reverse complement.
GGTTGAAGCAACTACTACGTTAGATAGGATGTATGAGGAAAACTATCAATATTACCTTTCCCTTGAACAGTATGCTGTTGCTGGTCAGATGAAATCTGATGAACTCAAAGCCAATCAATTGCCACAATTAGAGCAAAAAGCAATTGCAGGTGATCAAATGGCCTCTATGCAATTAGATACTCTAAGAAATGCAGTCGAATTATTAGATCAACGAGTGTATGATTTAGAAATGGCGAAAATGGTTGCATTACAAACGGCACCACAAATCCGTATGCTTCAAAGAGGGAATACGAAGTTAATTGGGAAAATTAATTCAGCTTTTGTGACGACGATTCCAATCTTTAAAAATGGACTTATTCAAGCGATGGCAGCGAAAAGGCAAAAGCTCGTTGCTGATTCGATGAGTGAATTAGATCGCAGAACAAATGAAATGTTAGTTAGAAATGCGCAAAATATATCACAACAAAGTACAGACATTGCAAGACTTGCTGGTGGACCAAGTATTAAGATTGAAACAATTGAACAGTCTTGGGATATCATCATGAAGGGGATGCAAGAAACAAAGTCGATTGAGGAAGAGAATCGCAAATTAAGAGAAGAAGGAACGAAAAAATTAGAACAGCTGCAAGATAATTTTCGCAATATGAAAAACAAGAGATAAAAAAACAAAGGGGAGATAAACAATGGCGATTAGTTTACAAAAGGGAGAAAGAGTAGATTTAACAAAAGGGAATCCAAGTCTTTCAAAAATACTTGTTGGTTTAGGATGGGATCCAGTAAAGCAAAAAAGTAGTGGTGGACTATTAGCTGGTCTCTTTGGAGGCGGTGGGGGTGTCGATATCGATTGTGACGCTTCGGTTATACTGCTTGGGGATAACGATAAATTACGTAACAATAAAGATGTCATTTATTTTGGAAATTTAAAAAGTGGTGATGGAAGCATTCAACATACCGGTGATAATTTAACGGGCGATGGAGATGGTGATGATGAACAAATCCTTATCGATTTGAGTCGTATTCCTAGTCATATCCATAAACTTGTATTTGTTGTTAATATTTATGATTGTGTAAAACGAAAACAACATTTTGGTATGATTCAGAATGCTTTTATTCGCATTGTCAATTCAATTAATCATCAAGAGTTAATTCATTTTAACTTAACGGAAAATTACGATGGGAAAACAAGTTTAGTTGCTGGTGAGATTTACCGCCATGGTCAAGACTGGAAATTTGCAGCGGTAGGGAATGGTACGCAAGCTGCTAGCTTAAGCGATATTGTTCGTTCTTATTCATAAGTGTGCTAGATTAAAAGGGCTGATCTTTGATTAGTCCTTTTTATATTTAATGAAAATCTATGATATAATTAATAGACTAGTAATGATACGATTAATGATAGAAAAGGGAGGAACAGCTATGAAAAAGTGGATATTTACAGGCTTATTTTTAGTTGTTTCCTTAACATTAATGGGAAGTTCACAAGCCGATATCGGTGCGATTCAGTTAAAGAACTATCCATATTCTTCAGAACTAAAGCAAGCAGTTGATCTTACATCAGCGGATTTGTTAGGAGAGATTGTCTTATTACCAACAGAATCTTTTGATGAAATAGAAGCAGCTGCCATCATATCCCGCTTGGACCAATTACCGTCTACCTTATTACAAAAAATAGACAATCAAAATATTAAGATTAAGCTTTTTTCAGGCAGGTTGACAGAGAATCCTAGCGTAAAACATCTAACTGGAATGATTCCACGTGGATATACTTCATCAACGACATGGGATCAAGTTCCAGGCATTGGTGGAGGGAAAACAGTGCTTGTAAAAATAGGCTATAGTGACCAAGGGATGGACCATGGCTCCGTTAATTTGGAATTACATGAGCTGGCACATTCCATTGATCGTTATATCTTTGAGGAAATCCGTTCGAATAGCCAATTTATTCGTATTTGGCAAGAAGAGCAACCACGATTATTTCCAAATGACTCCTATTTCTCTACGTTTTCCGAAGAATATTTTGCTGAGAGTTTTGCCCTTTATTTTTTGAATGTAGAAACGAGAAGTTACTTGTATGAAAATGCGCCAAAAACGTTTTCTTTTATTAGACAAATGGCCCATAATCATTAAGATATAAAGTTTAAGAGGTGAGTATCATGGAGAAACATCCAGAACAGGCATATTTAGACATGCTACAACATATTTTAACAAATGGACAAAAGAAACAAGATCGTACTGGTACTGGAACTTTAAGTGTTTTTGGCTATCAAATGCGTTTCGATTTAAGTCAAGGATTCCCATTATTTACAACAAAGCGTGTACCGTTCCGTTTAATTGCAAGTGAATTACTCTGGTTTATTAAAGGTGATACAAACATTCGCTATTTATTGCAGCATAATAACCATATTTGGGATGAATGGGCGTTTAAAAAATGGGTTGAATCAGATGAATATAACGGTCCTGATATGACAGACTTTGGTAGACGTTGTTTAATTGATAGCGAGTTTAATGAAATCTATCAAAAAGAATTACAACAGTTTTGTGAAAGAATCCTTACTAACGATGAGTTTGCAGAAAAATACGGAGATTTAGGAAATGTATATGGAAAGCAATGGAGAAATTGGACTGCTTCAACTGGGGAAGAGCTTGACCAGTTAAAAGATGCGATAGAACAGATAAAAAATAACCCTGACTCAAGACGAATCATTGTGAATGCATGGAACCCTGAAGATGTGATCAATGCAGGTGGAAAAGGAAGCAAAGCTGCATTACCTCCTTGTCATGCCATGTTCCAATTTTATGTCATAAATGGTAAGTTGAGTTGCCATCTATTACAACGCAGTGGCGACACCTTCTTAGGGATTCCATTTAATGTGGCTTCCTATTCGTTGCTCACTCATTTAATTGCTCATGAGTGTGGTTTAGAGGTTGGTGATTTTGTTCATACAATCAGTGATGCGCATATTTATTCGAATCATCTTGAGCAAGTACAGGAACAATTATCAAGAACACCAAAGGCATTGCCGCAACTACGAATTAATAACAATAAAACCTCGATTTTTGATATAGAAATGGAAGATTTAACAATTGAGGGCTATGATCCTCATCCAACAATTAAAGCCCCAGTTGCCGTTTAAGTAGACCAAGCACTCATCATGGGATGAGTGCTTTTCTTTTGCTGAGAAGCTTTATTATTGGATTTTCTTTTCAAGTGCAGAGAATTATATTAAACTTATAATTAATTGCTAGTGCCGATTGGAGGATATGAAAATGATTTCATTAATTTGGGCAATGAGTGAAAATAGAGTGATAGGAAAAGATAATCAGTTACCGTGGCATTTACCAGGGGACTTGCAGTTTTTTAAAGAGACGACGTTAGGTCACCCAGTTGCGATGGGGAGAAGAACATGGCTCTCACTTGGAAGGCCACTTCCAGGAAGAGAAAATATTGTCATTACTAGGAATACAGATTTTTCTCCAGAGCAAGCAACAGTATTAAATTCGATTGAACAATTAATTACATACAGTCAAGAAAAACAGCAGGAAGTTTTTGTCATTGGTGGAGCGCAAATTTATCAATCTACTTTACCTTATGCAGATAAGCTCTATATTACCAAAATTCATGCTGAAATCGAGGGTGACACAAGCTTTCCATCATTCGACCTCACCGAATGGAAACAAGTGTCCGTCGAGAAACGAAGCAAAGACGAAAAAAATGCTTACGATTACGAATTTCAAGTATATGTTAGAAAATAAAATAGACGGCTTCTTTATGAGCCATTAAAAACACGAAGTGGCTTCGTGTTTTTTTCATGGTCTCCTATGAAGTATTTGTTCTTTATCTATTTGCCTACCCTAAAACAGGCAAGGAGTAAGAAAATGCATTATGCGGCGTAACTATAAACGTTAAGCTATTAATCTCTTTTTTTGATTACTTAAGAATGTCCAAAAACAATTATATGTTATGGGTGGGTACACCTACATTTATCTTTTTTCTGGTGATTTTATAAAATAATATCATTTCTACCAGTTGTCATCTTTTTTCTTCTGACTCTTGCATGTAAACATGACATTGCCAATTTGCCCTCATACCATGAATAACGTAAAATCACATTTGAAAAAGCGTTCATCCCAGTTTTTACTTCTAAAAAATCGTGCAACCCATTATTGCTCGGGAACAATTATAAGTGTATGTACTCCAAGTCTTATGCCCGATTCACTATAATCTCCTCATCAATTTTTTTCTATGAAGTAAATGATTATTATTCCATATATAGGAAATTAAAAAATCAGAAATAAAGTAACCGTTTTCATTTTTAAAAAAACATGAATTTTTAAAAAATTGTGCATCAATCTATTATTCTCATGTTATAATGTACAAATTACAAAAGGAAAAGGGATGAGTTGGCAAATGGAACAGAGAGCAGTGAAAGAGAAAATGGTGCAATTGGAGGATATCTTAATTGCGTACCAGCACTTAAAGGATATCGTTGCCCATACACCGCTGCAAAAAAATAATCGCTTGTCTGAAAGATATGAGTGCAATGTGTATATTAAACGGGAAGATTTGCAACATGTACGCTCTTTTAAACTAAGAGGTGCCTATTATTCAGTGATGTCATTACCAGAGGAACGGATAAAGAACGGCGTTGTTTGTGCAAGTGCAGGCAATCATGCACAAGGGGTTGCCTATGCTTGCCATCGATTAGGTATTAACGGGAAAATCTTTATGCCCGCAACTACACCTAAACAGAAAGTAAGCCAAGTTGAATTATTCGGCAAAGATTCAATTGAAATTATTCTTGTTGGCGATACATTTGATGATTCATTCGCTGAGGCTCAGGCTTGCTGTAATCAGGAAGGGCGCACATTTATTCATCCCTTTGAAGATGAGCATGTGATAGCTGGTCAAGGAACTATTGCTGTTGAAATGCTTCATGATTGCGATGAACCAATTGATTATGTTTTCGCAAGTATTGGCGGGGGCGGATTGATGTCTGGTTTGTCCACGTACATTAAAAGTGTGTCACCTTTAACGAAAATGATTGGTGTCGAGCCTGAAGGAGCTTCTTCGATGAAGGAATCCGTTCAACAAAATCAAGTCGTGGCCCTAGATGAAATTGATAAATTCATCGACGGTGCAGCAGTTAAAAGAGTGGGTGAGATGACATTTGATATTTGTAAACGATATGTAGATGACATTATTAGCGTCCCAGAAGGAAAAGTTTGTACAACAATATTAGAATTATACAATGAGCATGCAATTGTTGCCGAACCAGCAGGAGCATTATCAATTGCAGCTTTAGACTTTTATAAAGATGAGATTAAAGGAAAGTCAATTGTATGTGTTTTAAGCGGTGGAAATAATGATATTGAAAGAATGCAGGAAATTAAAGAACGATCCTTGTTGTATGAAGGGTTATTGTATTATTTTATTGTTAATTTCCCTCAAAGAGCAGGGGCATTACGAGAGTTTTTAGATGAGGTGCTTGGTCCTACGGATGATATTGTAAGATTTGAATATACAAAGAAGAACAATAAAGGTAGTGGTCCAGCTCTAGTCGGTATTGAGCTAAAGAATCGACGTGATAATCATAGTTTAATCGAGCGCATGAATAAAAAAGGATTCTCTTACCAAGAAATTAACAATGATGAAAATTTGTTTCATCTTTTAGTCTAATGATTGTTAGGAATTAATTGACTTTTCTTTTAAAATAACGCTATAATGGGGATGGCTTGAACAACAGTTTAAGGGGATGTTTTTCATGTTTTCAAACATAGGTTTTCCAGGACTTATTCTCATTCTTGTGCTGGCACTCATCATCTTCGGTCCAAAGAAATTACCCGAAATTGGTCGCGCGCTAGGTGATACATTAAGAGAGTTTAAGAAATCTACGAAAGAATTAGCCAATGACGATGATGCTGAGAGAGAGACAATGAATAAAAAGGCCTAATCGATAGGGCTACATATAGTTATGAAAATGAATAATTGTGAAAATTAGAAACATGTATTAGTCAAAGTAATCAACTACTTTTGACCTAACCACATGTTTCTCGTTTTTTGTGTAGGTTTTCCATTTTGTTCGTCTTTAAATAGTGGACAAAAGTGAAGCAAGATTCAACAGGTTAAATTGAAAACGAAGCAGGAGTAGGTTATGAAACAAGAAGAATTGAATTATATTGAGCATCTAGAGGAATTAAGAAAGCGGTTAATTCTTTGTTTAGTGGCATTTGTATTGTTTTTTATTGTCGGTTTTCTGTTCGTCGATCATATTTACCAATGGTTTGTCCGTGATTTGAAAGAGCAGTTAATTGTACTTGGACCAAGTGATATCATTTGGGTGTATTTTACGATTGCTTCTGTTATTGCCATAGCTGGGACAATACCAGTTGTGGCATTGCAATTATGGCAATTTGTTAAACCTGGACTTGTGCCTAAAGAGAGAAAAATTACATTAGCTTACATTCCAGCTCTTTTTGTATTGTTTTTAGTTGGGTTAAGCTTTGGTTATTTTGTCATTATGCCTACATTGTTTAACTTTTTGACGGGGTTAAGTGAAGGTATGATGGAAATGAGTTTTACGGTAGATAAGTATTTTCAGTTTATATTTCATATGACGTTGCCTTTTGGAATACTATTTGAATTGCCAGTTGTGGCGATGTTTTTAACATCCCTCGGGATGATTAACCCATACGTGTTAACAAAAATCAGGAAATACGCTTATTTTGTTCTTGTAGTGATTTCTGTTATTATTTCACCACCTGATTTAATGTCAGATATTATCGTCAGTATTCCGCTTCTTGTCCTATATGAAATCAGTATTACCTTATCAAAAATCGTTTATCGCAGAAAGTTAAAGAAAGAACAATTAGAAGCATTGGAAAGCTCCTCATCATAATTTTAATAAGCACAAAAAATCTAGAAGAATTATTAAACGAAATGATGTATAATACGATTAAACGGGTGAAAATGAGGATTGATATTTTGATATGTAAAAGCCTAGAGTTCAGAAATGTATTTGGACAGAAGGTGAAGATTACAGAGATTCCTTTAGTGGATAAGGATAGTCCTTGTTTTTTCTTAGTACACATTCGACTACAGCAGTTTGTAACGAAAATTTATCATACGGAACATTGTAAGACAACTGTGTACTCATTTAAAGAGTATTTAAAACGTGTGATGAAGTGGTCAGATGTTGAGATGGTATTTCAAACAAAAGAATTAAAAAGCAATGCATGATAGATCCCGTAAAGGGGTCTTTTTTTAGTGTAGTGAACAAGTTGAGAAAGTTATAAAAAGGGTCCACATAGTTATAAAAGCTAATATGCCTGTGAAATCATGTATTTTAGTTAACATTTATTTTGAAAGGTTTTTTGTTTTGTTTATTGATTATTTGTCCAGTTTACCTAACTAAAAAAACATTAAATAAATATAATAATCTTTTTTATTGTAATTTTGACAGTATAAAGACGTTTCAACATAAATCTTTTAATCGCAGTGATATACATGTATAATGAAGGTTGAATTGCTATGATAGGACGTGAATGAATGACTAGAATAAAAATTGTAACGGATTCAACTGTTGACTTATCAGCTGAAATGATTACAAAGTTAGATATAGCTGTTGTACCATTATCAATTAATATTAATGGACAATCTTATGAGGACCGTGTCGATATTACGCCCCAAGAATTTCTGGATTTAATGCGACAGTCTGATGAGCTTCCTAAAAGTTCTCAACCTGCAACAGGGACATTTGTAGAATTGTATGATCAACTAACCAAAGATGGTTACGACGAAATTATTTCTATCCATATGACTGGAGGAATGAGTGGGACAGTTGATTCTGCTCGAACTGCTGCAGACATAACAGAGGCCAATGTGACTGTTATTGATTCTCGCTTCATTTCAAAAGCGTTGGCATTTCAAGTCATAGCTGCTGCTGAACTCGCAGATAAGGGAGAAGATTACAAGCGTATTATCCAGAGAATTCAAGAAATTCAAGAAAATACGAAACTTTATGTTGTTGTAGACACTTTGGAAAACCTGATTAAAGGTGGAAGAATAGGCAAAGGCAAAGGTTTAATTGGCTCTCTATTAAATATTAAACCGATTGCTTCGTTAGCAGATGGCGTGTATACACCAATAACAAAGGTACGAAGTCACTCTCAAGTGATAAAGTTTTTATCCAAACAATTAGTAGAAGATGCAAAAGGAAAGACGATTAAAAGTGTAGGAATTACCCATGCGGGTGGTTTAGAATTAGCAAGAAAACTGAAAGAAGTAATCAGTGAATTAACAGGCTTTAATCATGTAACAATAGAGGATACAACACCAATTATTAGTACCCATACTGGTGAAGGCGCAATTGGTTTTTGTTATCACATCGAATAACCTTTAAGCAGTAAATGCCTCTTCTATTCGATTATTAGAAGAGGTATTTGCATTATTTTCCTTTGTTCACATAGATGTCATACTTTTTTCTTCATTCAAACAATTTCGTTTGGTACATTAATGTTGAATTGATAAATACATAAAAGCAGGTGAAAGTGTTGAAAAAATTAGCCGCGGTTATTGGTCTTTTTACAATTATTCTAGCCGCTTGTGGCCAAAGTGGTATAGAAAATGCACTAAACTATGATGTGGGAGATTTTAATTATACTAATCAAGACAATCAGGCTGTAGGTTTAAGTGATTTAGAGGGGAAAGTATGGATAGCTGATTTTATTTTTACTAGCTGTGAAACGGTCTGTCCACCAATGACATATAATATGAGTCAATTGCAAGATAAGGTTAAAGAAGAAGGGATTGAAAATGTAGAGTTTGTTTCTTTTAGTGTTGATCCAACTGTGGACAGTCCTGAGGCATTAAAAGATTTTGCGAACAACTATGAAATAGACTTTTCAAACTGGCATTTTTTAACGGGCTATACCCAAGAAGAGATTGAAAGCTTTGCTGTTGATTCTTTCAAGTCATTAGTAAAAAAACCAAAGAATGATGATCAAGTCATTCATCAGACTTCAATTTATTTAGTCGATCAAAATGGTGTGGTTATGAAGGATTATGATGGTGTATCCGATGTTCCTTATGAAGAAATCATTGCCGATATAAAAAAAATTCAATAATTTCATTCAACAGATCTTAGAAGCAAGACCAAGCCTAAAGTGTAAACTCAAAGCTTGGTCTTGCTTCTTTTTTGTGCTAATATATTTACCTCTTTAAGTGTTGCTTTTAACTTCATTTCATAAGAGTATCAAGTGAAAAATTGTTTCTTCTGTACCCATAGATGGTATTTTATTTAAATTATTCTCTTCATTTAAGTTTAATAGTGGTTAAAAGAGTATAATTTAATATTATTAAGTAATCACACTTTTTTATGTGATTACCACAACATGATATAATGAAACATACTTTAATAAAGAGGTGAGAAAGAATTGAAAAGAATATTCACCTTATTACTATCAATCATGGTTCTATTGGCGGGTTGTAATACCAATGCGATGACAAGCGATAATGAGGCCGCTGAAGCAAAACAAATGGAGGATTTAACTAAACAAGATATTCCTGCAGAATTTTTCCCCATTGATTTAAATGTCGTATCAATAGGTGATTCATTGACCCAAGGTGTAGGCGACACGACTGAAAGTGGTGGGTATATACCCTATTTAGAGAAGCTCTTAGAGGAACATCGGTCGATTAATTATACAAGTTTTATTAATTATGGTGTAAAAGGGAATCGGTCAAACCAATTATTAGAACGGCTTAATATGGACAAAGTAAAAAATGCGGTAACAGAATCGGATCTCGTTATTATTACTATTGGTGGCAATGATATTATGAAGGTAGTCAGATCTAATTTTACCAAATTAAATGTAGCTGCTTTTGAAAAAGAACAAGATGTTTTTGAAGATAATTTAAATACAATTCTACATACCATTCGCGAATATAATCCGAAGAGTACAGTATTATTAGTGGGATTATATAACCCTTTTTTAGAATGGTTTTCAAGCATTAAAGAGCTAAGTTTGATCATGCGTCAGTGGAATATAGCCAGCCAACAAGTACTAGGTGAGTATGAGAACATGTATTTTGTAAATGTAGATGATATTTTTGAAACGAGTGAAGAAAATCTACTATTCACAGATCATTTCCATCCTAATGATCGAGGATATGAATTAATGGCAGGGAGAATTTATCAAGTTTTAGATCAAATAGGAATTAAGTCTGTCATTGAAAATAAAGAGAATTAAGGGGGAGCTTCATTGAAGGGGAATAAATGGAAAGTGCTTTTCTTAGGGCTACTGGGTATAATCATTCTATTTGCGCTTATTTTATTTATTATGGTTAGTATTCCAGCGAAGGATGACCCTTATGAAAGTGTGCAATTAAATGAGGCGGATTACGCTCCATTTCATATATCAACAAATAAAAATGATTTAAACCTATTAATTAATCATTACTTAGAGGAAGAAATTTTAGACGGAGGACTGGACTATGAAGTAAGGTTGGATGATGAAGTGAATTTGTACGGCACCTTACCGGTATTCAGTCAACAGTTGCGTTTAAGAATGTCTTTTGAACCCTCTGTATTACCAAACGGGGATGTTGTATTGGAACAAAAGGATTTATCTATTGGCCAAATGGATTTACCGATCTCCTTCTTACTCAAACTAATTAATAATCATTATAAAACACCAGATTGGGTAGTCATCCAACCAAATGAAGAGAAAATCTATGTAGCGTTAACAGAAATGGATTTAAAAAGTGATATAAAAGTAAAAGTGAATGAATTCAATTTAGAAGAAGATGATATTGACTTTACTTTATTAGTACCGGTAAAGTAAGCATTAACCTGTAGCGAGTACTCTTATTGAGTAATATACCAGCTACAGGTTTTAATATGAACGAATAAGAAAAGTTCTGGCAGTTATTGAATAAGTACCATTAGTTCTAATGGTGGATCTCCTGTCACAGAACCAAAGATATAGATAAGATGTTGCTTTTGAGGCTGTAGGGGAAAGCGAAACGATGTGAGATAATCTCTATAAGGGTAACCGTAAATACAGCCTTGAAGCATACTAGGCGAAAGATTCATCCATTTACTCGATTGCTTGTATTGTATGAGTGGCAATTCCTCACTTTTGGGTGCTAATATTACCGGTTTGAATGATGGACCATCAGCTACCAGATGAATAAATTTTGCATTGAGTGAATTTGGTATAGCGATACTAGTTGGTGTATCAGTATATTTCATGTCATTTGCTTCACCTGAGAGTGCGATATTATGCAATGTTTCGGGGAGGACTTCAATTTTTCTACTAAGTAAAGATGAGACCATGACGTCAGTTGGATAAATATCAATATGGTAACTAGAGGCAGGTAATGCAAGTTTATTAGTCAATTGTTTATAAGAAATTTGTTTGTATATCTTGACACCATTTATAAAGATATCTATCATTTTGCTACTTGAAGAGAGATGAAAGAATTGGATATAGCCTAATGCATCTAAGTTCTGATTCAGTAGTTGAATGGCAGGTGACGACATTTTTTGTAAGACCTTTTGCTCTGAAGATGATTGCTGCACCATTAGTTAAGCCAACCTCCTTACTTATGATTTTTCATTATTGTATTCATCGAAATGTTTAATGCGCTAAAAAATTATAGAGAAGAGGGTTTCGGAGACCATAAGTAGAAATTGAAGGTTGTTTATTTGCATCTACATCCACTTTTCTTTATCTTAGTGTTACAAGCTATTTCTTTAAGAGCTAAGGAAAATAAAAATGAGGTGTGACAAGATGGCGAATAATAATGAGGAAAAAGCGACATTTGCCGGTGGTTGTTTTTGGTGTATGGTTAAACCATTTGATGAGTTACCGGGCATTAAAGCGGTAATATCTGGTTATACCGGCGGTGATAAAGAAAATCCAACTTATGAAGAGGTTTGCTCGGAAACGACTGGTCATTATGAAGCGGTGCAAATCACGTTTGATCCAACGATTTTCCCGTATGAAAGATTACTTGAACTGTATTGGCAACAAATTGATCCAACCGATACTGGTGGTCAATTTTACGATCGGGGCCAATCTTATCAGACGGCTATTTTTTATTATAATGAACAGCAGAAACAATTGGCCGAAGCTTCAAAAGAAAAATTGGAGAAAGAGGGGCCCTTTAAAGATCCAATCGTGACAAAGATATTACCAGCAAAAGCTTTCTATCCTGCAGAGGAGTATCATCAACATTATTATAAGAAAAATCCAACTCATTACCAGGCTTACCATCAAGGCTCAGGTAGAGCAGGGTTTATTAAACAAAATTGGGGTGAGAAAAAAGATGAGTGAGAAAAAAGATTTGAAGAATAAATTAAATGAGATGCAATTTTATGTCACACAAAATAATGGTACGGAACCGCCATTTAGAAATGAATACTGGGATGAATTTAGAAAGGGAATTTATGTTGACATCGTCTCAGGTAAGGCGTTATTTAGTTCAACCGAAAAGTATGATGCAGGCTGTGGTTGGCCAAGTTTTACCAAACCAATAGAAGAGAAAGAAGTATTAGAAAAAGAAGACCACAGTCACAATATGGTTCGAACAGAGGTTCGTAGTAAGGAAGCTGATTCTCACTTAGGTCATGTGTTTAATGATGGGCCAGGTGAGAATGGATTAAGATATTGTATTAATTCAGCCTCTTTAAAATTCATACCATATGAAGATATGGAGAAAGAAGGCTATGGGCGTTATCTGAAATTATTTGCTGAAGAAGCTTAATATAAGTGTATTTAGACCAAGGGGGATTCACTTTAGTTGATTCCTTCTTTTCATTTCCCAAGAAATCTTTTTCCGCTTGTGGAAAGGTTTTGAAAATGGTAAATTTATTGTAAAGTAAATATTATTTAAGAGGTGATGGATGCATCCATGAATGATCAAATGTTTAAAAAGAACTATTCGATGCAAACCTTACATAAAGCATTACAAATTCTACGATCTTTTTCTTATGAGCATAAAACTTTGTCATTAACAGAATTACATAAACGTACGGGTCTATCTAAACCTAGTTTGCAAAGATTGCTTTCTACCCTTGTTTATGAAGGCTTATTACATAAAAATGAAGAAACAAAAAGATATCAGTTAGGATTAGAGTTATTGTTTTTAGGTCATTTAGTAGAAAAAAACTCAAGTTTTTTAAACATAGCCGCCCCGGTAATGAAAGAAATGTGGGTGAAAATAGAAGAGTGCATTAGTTTAAATGTGATTGAAAACGAAAAAAGAAAGTGTATAGATTTTATCGCAAGCAGTCATCAACTACAAACAATGATTACGGTGGGACAAGAATCACCACTATATGCAGGCGCTTCAGCAAAAATATTATTGGCTTATTTCCCAGCAGACATCCAAAGAGAGTATTTAGCAAAAATCCAATTCGAACCTCTTTCAAGTACGACGATTATTGATAAAGATGTCTTATATGAGGAGCTACAATCTATTCAACAAAGAGGATATGCCAAAAGCAATGGTGAAAGAGTGAAAGGTGCGATTTCATATAGTGCACCGATATTTAATCCTCAAAATGAAATTTTAGCAAGTATATCTATTACCATCCCGTCTGTTCGTATTGATGATTATGAAGAAGAAGAGCTAGTTGAAACTGTCATTGAAGGAGCCAGGATTATAACAGGTAAGATACAGAAAAATTAGACTGATGTTATTTACTTCAATATCCCCCCATAATCATTTAATTTATCGCGCCATATAGAATGTACATGTGCTTGTTTTTTATTGGCAACGCCCTCTTTACTATAGATTTCTATCCAAATTTGCGGTCCATCAATACGAAAGTAGCTACCCGGTCGCTTGATTGAAGTTGAACCAGCCCAAGCAATCGTCGTTTTCTGAAGTTGTTCCTGAGATAAATACGTGTGTAGCAATGCCTTTCTTGCTTCATAAGGTGCATGAGCGACCCATTCCTCAATCATGTGTTTTACTTGTATTTGTTGCTCTGTATTTAGATTTTTTATAAGTAAACCTTCTTGAGTGGGAAACGATTGGTCATTTCCGGGGCCTAGTAAAATGTCGTTAAACTCATCATTAAGTTTACTTTGCTGTTTTTGCTCATTACATAAAGATAGTAAGAGTGCATGGACAGCATTTACTTTTGCATTCATTGGATGATACGTACGATTATTTATTTGAAAAATACGAGGTTGCGTCCCCGTAAACTCAGGGGTAATCGTCGTTTTTGAACGGTTAATGAAAATATTCTCTGCAAGATGATGCCCTGTTAGTTGAATCATCCAAGGTTTTGTAAAGGAAGGGTTTCCATGTATAGAGATATAATATTCTTGTGCCCCCCATTTAAATGGAGGGTTCTTGATTGTTGTTGATAAAAAGTAATCAGCTTTAATGATTTCTGTCATATGCTCAAAGCCAAGTGGACTGAGATTTGCTTGAAGTAATAACATGGCGAGTATAAAACTTTGTGTATTTAGTTCAGACAAGGGAACGCCATTTCTACTTGCTTGATTAATAGGTAGATTAGACCATCTATGTGCAATTGCCTTATTTAATGGAAGGATCATTTCTTCTTTTTGTTCTTCATTTAAACTTTCGAAAAGTTGATGAGCAAGTTTAACTGATTCTTCCTTACTCGTAATATGGGGTTCATCTAAGATATGGTTGAGTTGTTCAAGAATGTAGTCTTGTTCTTGTAATTCTGCCGCTGTTGGAGCAAAAGAGGCAAGCACATGATTGGAATATATGAAGGCTATGAAAACGAGTAATACTAAACATCGATACATGAGAAAAACTCTCCCTGTCCTTTTTTTGTTAATGTGTGTAAAGGAAGGAGAGCTCATTCACTTATTTTGAAAAACGGTCTAGTTCGTACCCTCGGTAATGATCGTTGAAAGAAATATCTCCGCTTTACCTGACTCATTAAAGATGGATTTTTGCTTGGACACAGTAAATGTAACTTGATGAATACCTTTCTCTAAACCGCTTGATATATATAGATATCTTTCTTTTTCTAAAGGCCACCACGTTGATAATGTTCGTACAGGCTGACCGTCAATATAAATATCGAGCATGCCTCCTGCAGGGTGACTCTTCACTTTCATCCCGAGAAAAGTTCCAGAGAAGGAAAATTTGATTGTTTCTCCAGCATCTTCACTATACCAGTAAATACCTTTATATGGATGACTGGCATGTGTGTAGGCTGAAGATTGTGGTAAGGCGATATTTACGTCATCATGAAGAGGAGCAGCTAGTACAGCTATTTGCGTATCCTGATTCATCAAATTTTGTGTTTCTTGAAAAATCGCTTCGGCATAAAGTTGATAGCCTCTATCGTTTGGATGTACAAGGTCTGTCGTTAATTCAAAGGCAGAATAAGTTGATTCATTAAATACAGGTCGTAAATCAATATTTTTAGCTAAATAATGGGCTGAGATATCTGTGATCTTTTGAATGAATAATTCATTATCTAAAGGTGATTCTGTTAATGTATATATTTCTGTATCAGGATAATCTTTCTTTACTTGCCTTAGAAGTCCTTCATAAAATTGGGCAAACTGCTTTTCATTCATATATTTTCGGTCATTTTCCCCGAACACAATAAAAGTTAAATCGATGCTTCCTAGGTGCGGAGTGGCGTTCAGCTTATTTAACCCTTCAAAAGCAGTGCTTCCGCTTTGTACAACCATATGACGTTTAAAATCAACATCATATGTATCTTTCATTTTATTTTCCCATATTTGAAACCATCTTTTATTTGGCTCTGATGCTCCTGATCCTCTACCAATACTATCACCGATGATTAAATAGTTAATTGTTTTTTCGCTTCCTACTTTTTCATAAAAATTCTCTACTGATTGATCTCCCTCCACTTTAGGTTCTTGAAAGAATTGAAATAAAAATATAAATCCAATACATAACATGGAACATAGGAGGAGTGATTTTCTTTTCATTCTTTGTACTCCTTTAAATATGACAATTTTAGATTACCCAATTTATCTTGTAATTAAATTGTATGAGATGAAAACGCTTTACGTCTAGAGGAAAAAGAAAAAAACTGACATTCTAAAAAAATTGGGCAAAAACACATGCAGGACAAGAACCTATGTCATATGATGATTTTGAAAATGCCTAAAACAAAAAGAGGAGTGGAATGATTATGAATTACGGATATGGATGCGATCCTTGTGCTCAACAAGTTCAACCTTATTATAGCTATCCAGTAGGTGGATACGGTGGTTGTGGAAATGGAGCATTCGGTGGCTTTGCGTTAATTGTAGTATTATTTATCTTGTTAGTAATCATCGGTGCTAGCTGGTGTGGTAACTGGTAATAATAAAGAATAAGGAGGGGCTTTTAGGAGTCTCTCTTTTTTCATCAACATATTTGTCAGTGAATAACAAGTGAAAAATCGTTGAGCGATTATAAACAAGATTTCATGTATCTTGTCGAAATTAGATGAAAATTACGGTAAAATAGAAAGAAAAAAGTGGATGTGTACATAGATGTTTCCAAAGAGATTACAATCAGGAGATGAAATCAGAATCATTGCTCCTTCAAGAAGTATGGCTGTCATAAAGGGTGAACAAAGAAGATTAGCAGAAGAACGGTTAGCTAATTTAGGATTTAAAATAACATATGGTCAATATGTCCTCGAACATGATGATTTTTTTAGTACAAGTATTGAGCAAAGAGTGGCAGATATACATGATGCGTTTCGTGACCCGAATGTTAAAGCGATTATAGCTGGTATAGGTGGTTATAATACCAATCAATTATTAAAATCAATTGATTATTCATTAATCAAGAACAACCCAAAGGTTTTTTGTGGGTATAGTGATATAACAGCATTGCTAGCTGCCATTCATCATAAAACGGGCTTAATTACATACTCCGGCCCTTTCTTTGCTGATTTTGGTATAAAATATGGGTTTGAATATACACTCAATAGCTTCCTTCAAGCAGTAACGACTGATGGCATGTATGAAATTGAACCTTCGGATAAATGGAGTGATGATCCATGGCATCTGGAGCAAGATGAAAAGCAGTATATAGCATCCGAAGGCTATCTTGTTCTTCAAGAAGGAGAGGCAAGCGGAAAATTAATAGGTGGAAATTTATCAACATTAACGTCATTACAAGGGACAGAATATATGCCTTCATTGAAAGGTGCGATTATCTTTATAGAGGATAATGAAGAATCACATCCCTTTCTTTTTGAACGGGGGCTGCAATCTTTGCTACAGCAAAAAGATGCGAATGAGATAAAAGCGATACTTATCGGGAGATTTCAAAAGGAATCACAGGTTACAGATTATTTCTTAAAGAAAATGATTGAATCGAAAAAGGAAATTAGCGGTGTTCCAATTATTGCCAATATTGACTTTGGACATACAAATCAAGCAGCGACGATTCCGTTTGGGTCGTATGCTACCATTAAAGCGGAAAAAGAAGATGTGGAGATTTTTGTAGGTGAATAGATAGGGAAACAGTGTACTCATGTAATTGGGTATACTGTTTTTTTATTCGTTAAGTCATTAATACACAAATCAAGCTGACTTCACACTTAGAGCCTCCGTCAAATCCCTCATTCAATTCATAACAATGGCAACTAAAATATTCTTTTAAATCTTTAAGAAAGTTTTACATTTCTCAAACATACAATTGAAATAAAAACATAAATCAATCTGATTCGCCCGCTCCAAAAAAATAATAATACTTCATTGCTCGTTTACCTCACATGTTATTGGTAGGTTTTAGCGGGTTTTCTTTATGTACGTTTAAATGCTCGATTAGTAAGGGGGATGGGGATGGACCGCACATATTTAATCAAACCTGTAATAGATGCAGAGTATCCAATGATTGATTATGGCAAGGGTGTATATTTGTACGATAGTGAGGGGAAGGAATATCTCGATGCTTCATCTGGAGCGATTACGGCAAATATCGGTCATGGAGTTCAGGAAATTATTGATGCAATGACAGAACAGGCTAAGCGAGTATCTTTTGTATATCGCTCACAGTTCACAAGTGAGCCAGCAGAAAAGTTAGCCAAGAAAATAGCAAGTTTATCCTTCCCAGAGTTGAATTGGTGTTTCTTTGTCAATAGCGGGTCGGAAGCAACAGAAACTGCCATGAAAATTAGTATTCAATATTGGCAAGAAAAAGGTGTGATGACCAAGACAAAGGTTTTATCTAGATGGATGAGTTATCACGGAATCACTTTAGGTGCACTTTCTATGTCAGGGCATACTGGGAGAAGAGCGCGGTTTATTCCCCTATTAGAAGATTTTCCAGTAATTCAACCTCCTTATTGTTACAGGTGTCCGTACAATAAAGAAGCTCCTGAGTGTGGTTACCTCTGTGCAAATGAGTTAGATAATATGATTAGACGGATAGGGAGTGAGCATATTGCTGCTTTTATAGCGGAGCCGATCATTGGGGCATCGGGGGCAGCTATCACTCCACCGCAAGATTATTACAAGGTTATTAAAGAGATTTGTGAGCGCCATCAAATCTTATTTATTGCGGATGAAGTAATGACGGGATTTGGACGCACAGGTACAATGCTCGCTTGTGAGCAGTGGGGTGTTGAACCAGATATCGTTACATTAGGTAAAGGGATGGGGGCGGGATACACGCCGATTGCTGCTACTTTAGTCGGTGATCATGTGATGGAACCGATTGTCTCAGGTTCTAAGACCATTATGGGAGGGCATACTTTGAGTGCTAACCCTCAAGCCTGTGCCGTTTCACTCGCTGTCATAGAATATTTAGAAAAGAATAAAATTATACCTGAAGTAAAGAAAAAAGGTGAATATTTAAAAGCAAAGTTATTACAGCTACAAAAAAGTTTTTCATTTATCGGGGATATAAGGGGAAGAGGTTTAATGCTGGGGATAGAGTTTGTCCAGAACTTTGTAGAAAAGAAGCCATTCCCTAGGGCGATGAAAGTAACCGAAAGTATGATTAGTATTGCTCAACATCATGGGTTACTTGTTTATCCTGCTGGAGCAGGTTCAGACGGTGTGAATGGAGATGCAGTTATGATTGCCCCCCCTTTGAATATTACTTTTAAAGAAATGGATGACTTAATTCAACGCTTGCAAGAAACCTTACAACAATTTACGAACTTTTATTTAAAAGAAGTCGAGTTAAAGTTAGAAGGTGATGAAGAGTGAAACAGGCACTCAATAAAGTTTCATCTATTGAAGAAGTGGATCACTTATTTTTTGACGGTATGACATTAATGTATGGTGGTTTTGGTGGGGTAGGATCACCGCCGACACTGATTGAAGCGATTAAGCAAAAAGGGGTCTCACAGTTAAAGCTTATTGGTAACGATACTGGGTTTCCTCATATTGGTATTGGAAAAATCGTTAGCCTCGGCCGTGTGTCCCATATAATTACTTCTCATATCGGCTCTAATCCGATTGCAGGCCAATTAATGACAGATGGGAGGATGGCGGTTGAATTTTCTCCACAAGGGATACTGGCAGAGCGTATCAGAGCTGGCGGTATGGGGTTACCAGGGATTTTATCAGATATTGCAATCGATAATGATATCGTACAAAAGGGCAAGGTTTTTTGTGAAATCGCTGAAAAGCGCTATATGGTTGAAACGGCGTTAACAGCGGATATTAGTATCGTTTATGCTAAGAAAGCAGATACATTTGGTAATCTCATTTTTGATAAAAGTGCAAGAAATACGAATCCCCTTTGTGCGATGGCAGGAGACATTACCATTGCTGAAGTAGAAGAAATTGTTCCAGTTGGAAGTTTACAGGCAGAAGAAATAATTACGCCTGGTGTATTTGTTGATTATATCATCCAATCTGAGGGGGTTGACTGGAAATGGGCTTGGCAATAGAAAAGCGTAATCGTATGGCCAAAAGAGCAGCTGCAGAAATCAAATCTGGAATGGTTGTGAATCTCGGCATAGGTATACCCTCATTAGTACCTAATCATCTCCCTAGAGATTTTGCCGTCATGTTTCATGCCGAGAATGGCATTATTGGGATGGGACCGAGCCCCATCCATGGCGAAGAAGATGAAAACTTATGCAATGCCGGTGGATTTCCTGTTTCTTTAGTTACAGGTGGTTCTTATTTTGATAGCGCGCTCGCTTTTGGCATGATTCGTAGGGGTAAGGTGGATTTAACCATTTTAGGATCATTACAAGTGAGTGAAACCGGTGATTTAGCTAATTGGATTGTCCCGGGTAAAAAGGTACCGGGGATGGGGGGGGCAATGGAGCTAGCCCAAAAAGCGAAAAAAGTGATCGTCGTCATGAATCAAACGGATAAACACGGTCAATCGAAAATTGTGCAAAAATGTAGTCTTCCTTTAACCTCAACTGCTTGTGTCAATATGGTTATTACAGATATGGCAGTTTTTTCGGTTGAGAAAAATCGTGGATTAGTTCTTCATGAGGTCTTTAAACCTCATACTATTGATGAAGTATTACAACTTACTGATGCAACTGTGTCACTCCATGACAAGATTATTTTTTCATAGGGCAAAGGAAAATACTTAGCATTAGCGAATAACTGAAAAGAAAGCACTTTTTCCACATGATTTAACCTTTTTCACCATCGACGATATCTTTAAAGGAGTGGGGCTTCGATGAATGAAGATTTAAAACTCAAAGACTGGTTAAATGAAAATCGAGCGAGGGGTACACGTTTTTTACAAAGGCTTGTTCAAGAAAAAAGTACGCGTGGAAACGAGAGTAGTGCACAAGCAATTATTATTGAAAAATGCCGTAAATTAGGGCTTGCCCTCGATATATGGGAAATTGGAGATGAAGAGCTGCTTAAACATCCTGCTTATTGTTCTGATAGAAAGGATTATAGTGGTAATCCAAATGTAGTGGCTGTTCTAAAGGGCAAAGGAGACGGCAAATCAATCATTTTAAATGGTCATATTGATGTTGTACCAGAAGGGGATATAAATGACTGGACAGATGATCCGTTTAGTGGGCATATCCAAGAAGGTAAAATGTACGGTAGAGGTACAACAGATATGAAAGGTGGAACAGCCGCATTACTACTCGCTTTAGAAGCGATTATTGCTTCAAATATTAAACTGAAAGGTGATGTTATCTTTCAAAGTGTGATAGAAGAAGAAAGTGGAGGAGCAGGAACATTAGCAGCTGTTTTAAGAGGTTACCAAGCGGACGGCGCAATCATACCAGAGCCTACTAATATGAAAGTATTTCCAAAGCAACAAGGGTCAATGTGGTTTCGTGTATCTGTGAAAGGTAAATCAGCACATGGTGGCACCAGATATGAAGGAATCAATGCCATTGAAAAATCGATGTTAGTCATAGAAGGACTTCAGCAGCTAGAGAGAGTGCGAAATGCGAGAATTGACGATCCTTTATATGAAAATATACCCATCCCTGTGCCAGTGAATATTGGCAAAATTAAGAGTGGAGATTGGCCATCTTCTGTACCGGATATAGCTATAATTGAGGGCAGAATCGGTGTAGCTCCTCATGAGAGAATGGAAGACGTAGAAAAAGAATTAGAAGCGGCCATTGATGAGGTGTGTGTGAAAGATGGATGGCTATCAGAAAATATACCAAGTATTGAATGGTTTGGAGGCAGGTGGCAACCGGGGAATCTAGAAAGTGATCATCCATTAATCACTACTGTCGGTAAAGCTTTTGAAAGGGTGACAAATAAAGAAGCAATCATTGAAGCCTCTCCGTGGGGAACGGACGGAGGCATCTTATCAAACGTTGGTCATACACCGGTTGTTGTCATTGGTCCAGGTGTCACAGCTTCTGCTCATGATGCTAATGAATATATTTTTTTAGATGATGTATTTGAGGCTGCTGAGGTAATTGCCCTCTCCATTGTTTCATGGTGTGGCATGGTTGAAGAGTAAATAGATAGTTGCTTAGGTTAGTTGTTGGTTGCAGTAGGGTAAATAATAGATAAACAAACAATATTAAAAGATTAGTAGGAGGCAATTTAGATGCAGCAATTATTATGGATTAACGGAAAACATAAAAATACGCAAACGTTAAAAGCACTAAAAAGTCCTTATAACCAAGAGGTAATAGCAGAAATCGCTCAAGCTTCATCAAATGAAGTAGAAGAGGCGATAGAAGCAGCAAATGAAGCGGCGAAAAAAATGAGAGAAATGCCTGCTTATCAAAGAGCAGAGATTTTAGAATCTGTTGTTGAACAATTAAAGGCGCAAAGACAAAATTGTGCTGAGATCATTGCAAAAGAAGCAGCAAAACCGATAAAAGCGGCATTAGCAGAAGTAGAGCGGACCATTATGACCTATCGATTTGCCGCTCAAGAAGCAAGGAATATCCAAGGTGAAACAATCCCTATGGATGCGGCTCCAGGAGGAGAGGGAAGGGTGGCTTACACTGTTCGCGAACCACTTGGAGTTATTGCTGCGATTACCCCTTTCAATTTCCCTATGAATCTTGTTGCTCATAAAGTTGGTCCTGCAATTGCAGCTGGAAATGCTGTTGTGCTTAAACCAGCAAGTCAAACTCCGCTATCAGCCTATAAGATCGCCGAAATGTTTCAAGAAGCAGGTCTTCCAGCAGGTGCGCTCAATGTTGTTACAGGGAGCGGGAGTATAATTGGCGATGTTTTCACCAGTGATGAACGAATTGCGATGATTACTTTTACGGGCTCGCCTGCAGTTGGAAAATCAATTAAAGAAAATGCTGGTTTAAAAAGGGTGACGCTTGAATTAGGATCCAATTCAGCTGTTGTTGTTGATGAACATACAAATATTGAAAGAATCGTACCTCGGATTGTTGCTGGAGCTTATAATTTTCAAGGTCAAGTGTGTATTTCCGTACAAAGAGTCTTCGTTCATCAAAATGTTTTTGCTTCTTTTGTGAAAGCCTTTGTTGCTGAAACCAAAAAGCTTAATTTAGGAAACCCCCTCGATGACCGAACAGATGTATCAGCTTTGATATCTGAAGACGATACAGTGAGGGCTTCAGCATGGATTGATGAAGCGATAAGGAATGGTGCTGAGTTAGCATATGGAGGAAGAGAAGAAGAGGGTGTACTGCAACCAACTATATTATTAAATACAAGGTTGGATGATAAAGTTTCTTGTGAGGAAGCCTTTGCCCCGGTCGTTCATATTAATGAGTTTGCTTCATTTGATACTGCACTTGATTGGGTGAATCAATCTAAATATGGGTTACAAGCAGGTGTGTTTACAAATGACTTGCAAAGAGCGTTTCAGGCTGCGAAAAAGCTGCATGTTGGTGGTGTGATGATTAATGATTTCCCAACATTTAGAGTAGATCATATGCCATATGGAGGCGTGAAGGAAAGTGGAACAGGTAGAGAAGGAATAAAATATGCGGTGGAAGAAATGACTGAAATGAAACTAGTAAGCTTTCGCTTAGCGTAACGAACCAAATGAGTGACAGAATATGAAGGCTCGGCGATAGCCGGGCTTTTTCTATAATGGAGGGCGAAAAATGGTTGAAATCATACAGGAAAAACTGTGTACAAATCATTATGTAATGGACGTTGTAAAGGATTTCTATAATAAACGAATAAGGATTGATGATTATCGTGGTGATATGTGCGCAATCATAAAAAAAATAACTGAAGTTTCCGATGAACATGAGATTGAAAAGGTAATAATTAAAGCAAGAAAGGAGGATTTTGAAACGCTGATACAGAATGGTTTTCTATGTGAAGCTACCATAAATCGCTATTTTCTTGGGTCTGATTTATTCTTTTTCTGTAAGTATTATCAAACAGAAAGAAGAAGAAGTGATGACTGGATAAAAGAAGATGAGATTGTTGAAAATGTTTCTAAATTGTCAAAGGGGTTTCAAATAAATATCCCACCCGCAGACTATCAATTAAGAAGAATGACAGAAAATGATGCCAAAGGGTTGGCTACACTTTATCGGGCTATATTTGAAGTATATCCAACGCCTCTTCATGACCCCGAGTATATTAAGAAAACAATGAATGATGGTACGATTTATTTTGGTTATGTTTATGCAGATGAAATTGTAAGCGCTGCTTCAGCAGAAGTAAATAATGAGTATAAAAACGCAGAGCTAACGGATTGTGCTACTTTAGTGGAACATCGTAAGCATGGACTAATGAAAGTGTTATTACAGAGATTAGAGAAGGAACTTGCAAATGATGGAATCTTTTGTGCTTATTCGATTGCTCGTTCTTTATCTTTTGGTATGAACGCAGCCCTACACCAATTAGACTACGTCTATCGTGGAAGGTTAGGAAAGAATTGTTATATTTTTAATAAACTCGAGGATATGAATGTTTGGGTAAAAGATTTATCAACAACGATTTTAAAATAATTTGCCCAAAAGTTGGCAGTGTATGACAAATTTTCGGCACCTCATCTGTATTTATGGAATAGAGGGGGAATGAGATTGACAAGCGAGTACGGTATTTCTAAAGAGGTCTTATCAGCAATTTTAAATAGCATAGACGAAGGGATTCATGTTGTTGATCAACATGGCTATACGATCTACTACAATGAGATAGCGGCCAAACATGATGGTTTAAAAATAGAAGAAGTGTTAGGAAGACCACTTTTAGACGTTTTTCCCTCGTTAAACAAAAATACGAGCACATTGTTTAATGTCATGCAAACTCAGCAACCAATGATCAATGAACAGCAAAGTTATGTGAACTTATATGGAAAACAGATTGAGACCGTCAATACTACTTTACCGATCGAGCTTGATGGGAAAGTTGCTGGTGCGGTTGAAATTGCGAAAGATTATTCGCGAATTAAAGAACTGAATGATAGTTTGATTGATTTAAGATCAAAAGTAAAAAGCAAAAGAAAAACAGCAACAAGTCATTCACATGCAACCAAATATACCCTTGATAGCTTATTAACAAAAGATGAGAAAATGATAGCGGTAAAAAACGAAGCAAAAAAACTAGCCCGTTCACAGTCACCGATGCTTGTAATTGGGGAAAGTGGAAGCGGAAAGGAATTATTTGTTCAAGGAATACATGATGCATCACTCTCGGCAAATGCTCCCTTTATTGCACAAAACTGTGCTGCTATTCCAGAATCTTTATTAGAAAGTGTCTTATTCGGGACAACGAAAGGAAGCTATACTGGTGCCATGGATCGGCCAGGATTATTCGAGTTGGCTGATGGGGGCACATTATTTTTAGATGAGATTCATGCGATGCCTATAGAGCTACAAGCGAAGCTATTACGTGTGTTAGAAGATGGTCAAGTGAGGAGACTAGGAAGCACAACAAACACATATGTGAACTTTCGCGTCATTGCGGCAATGAATATTCACCCTCAAATTGCCCTGGCAGAAGGGAAAATACGAGCAGACTTATTCTATCGTTTAAATGTACTCACGTTTGAATTATTACCTTTAAGAGAAAGGAAAAAAGACATTGTTTTCTTAACTGAACATTTCATTAAGCAATATAACGAGCAATTTTTAAAAAATATTACAGGTCTACACCCACAAGTACAGCAGTTTTTTTTCAAGTACAAATGGCCAGGAAATGTCAGGGAACTTAAGCATACGATTGAATATATGATGAATGTGTGTAATGGATCAACCCTGACTATTCAAGATCTCCCTCTAATGCTTAAACAATATGTAAAAGAAAAGAAGGACTCTACTAAACAAACTGACTTTGCCCTGCGTCCCGCTTTAGCCAAATTGGAGAACCAATTAATAGAGGAAGCCATCAACCAGACAGAGGGAAATATATTAAAAGCAGCTAAATTGTTACAAATTCCAAGGCAAACGCTTCAATATAAACTACAAAGGCTTGAAGTGATATCAGGTGCTAAAGAATGATAGGGGATGACTAAGCTTTGACATAATAAATGTTCTTCTTAAAGTGCCGAATAATCGGCATTTTTTTTATGACCACCATTTGTTAAGAGCCCTTCTATTAGCTGTTCCCTCCATTTGTATCCACTGTGTAGGTGTTCGCATATCTTATTCTTAGAATGAAATAGTTGGCATGGCTTTTGCATAATAAAATTGACGACTACTTTGAAGGGGGAAATCATGTGAAACAGTTTTTGTATAAGCCAAAAAGGCATTGGAAGGATATCGAACTTTGGAAAGACGTACCTGAGGAAAAATGGAACGATTGGTTATGGCAACTAACCAATACGATAAGAACGTTAGATGATTTAAAAAAGGTTATTGATTTAACGCCTGAAGAAGAAGAAGGGGTTAAAATATCAACGAAAACCATTCCATTGAATATTACACCTTATTATGCCTCACTTATGAGTCAAGATGATCCACGCTGTCCGATTCGCATGCAATCTGTACCCATTTCAGAAGAAATTCATAAAACCAAATATGATTTGGAAGATCCACTTCATGAGGACGAGGATTCGCCTGTTGCTGGATTGACTCATCGTTATCCAGATCGTGTCCTCTTCTTAGTAACTAATCAATGTTCTATGTATTGCCGTTATTGTACAAGGAGAAGGTTTTCCGGTCAAATTGGCATGGGTGTGCCGAAGAAACAATTAGATGATGCAATTGAGTATATTAGAAACACATCTGAAGTTCGTGATGTCCTCATATCTGGAGGAGATGGTCTATTAATCAACGATAAAATACTTGAGTATATTTTAAAAAGCTTGCGAGAAATTGATCACGTGGAAATTATTAGAATTGGTACAAGAGCACCTGTCGTATTCCCGCAAAGAATCACGGAGAATCTATGTAATATTTTGAAAAAGTATCATCCAGTCTGGTTAAATACCCATTTTAATACATCGATTGAAATTACTGAAGAATCGAAAAAGGCTTGTGAAATGTTAGCAAATGCTGGTGTGCCAGTAGGTAATCAATCAGTTATTTTGGCAGGAATCAATGATAGTGTAGCAATTATGAAGAAACTGATGCATGACTTAGTTAAGATTAGGGTAAGGCCGTATTATATTTATCAGTGTGACTTATCTGAAGGGATTGGCCATTTCCGTGCACCTGTTTCAAAAGGGTTAGAGATTATTGAAGGCTTGCGAGGTCATACTTCAGGATATGCTGTGCCAACCTTTGTGGTCGATGCGCCAGGAGGAGGAGGGAAAATTTCTCTTCAGCCGAATTACTTGATCTCACAAAGTGCTGATAAAGTAGTCTTAAGAAACTTTGAGGGAGTAATTACGACTTATCCAGAGCCTGAAAACTATGTCGCAGGTAAAGCTGATGATTATTTCCAAGGTGTATATGGAGATATGGAAGATATGAAATCAAAAGTAGGTATTGCGGGCCTATTGAATGATGAAGCATTTAATCTTGTCCCAGAAGGACTATCAAGATTAAATCGTCGTGATAATTATGACCATGATCCATCTCATAGTAATTTGAAGAATCGTAGGGAAAAACGTGACGAGTTAAAAGAAAAGAAATACCAAGCAGAACAAAAGAAAAGGTCAGAGTCGGAAACGGCAGCTTCTAATGAGTGAGGTGATAACAATGCATAGCCATTGTACATGGTGTGATAGTAAGCATATTGAAGAGACAAAAGCCAGTGTGTTTTGGGAGCTCCCAGATGGCACGAGAGCAATAGAAATTACCCAAACACCATCTATTTTGTGCCAAGACTGTGATATGGAATATCAACCTGATGAACAAGTTAAAGAAATTGAAGATCAACTTTTTTTAATTGATACGAAAACAATAGATAAGGAGATTTCTTTTGCTGAATTGATGGCTAGACCACGATTGCTTAAGAGAAATTATTTTGATTTCTCTCATTTAGATTAACCTAATGCTTGATTTGTTATTAACTTTCCTTCATGATGTAGAAAAACGGATTAAAGGAAGTTGGTACGATGGCAAAATCTTTTTATCATTTTTTAATGACCTACCGCCATCCTGAACCAAAGGATGAAATAAGTATTTTTGCAAACGATGCTTACCTTGATCATAGTTTTCCTAAAATGTCTAAGAACTATCAAGAAATCAGTTCTTACCTTGAGTTAAACGGATCTTATTTAGCAACGATGACTGTCTTTGATGAAGCGTGGGAACTATATAATCATAAGGGATAAATGCTTAGTGTTACTCAATTTCTTCGCCTATGATTCTATTAATATGGTGTAGACTTACGTTTTATATAAGAGAGTAGGAAGTAAATTTAAAAGTACCTTATAGAGTAGATACGTAAAAGATCTACCTAAAGGTGCTTTTTATTTATAATTGACTTGGGTATGACCGCCGTGTTTTATACTCCCTAGCTAGTAACATAATATCTTTGATAGGATCAAGGACCATAATCTTCATATGAAGTGAATGACATGTTTATTTAATGAATTGCCTATAATAATGGAAATATAATATTAAGAATAAATTGACAATTACAAATAGTTTTAATAAAATGTTAGTTAATAAGCTAGGCATACGCCCAAATCTTCGTTAGGAGGGGTAATAGAAAAGAGATATATTTAGAAAAAGCTGTAGGAATAGCTTGGTGTTTATACGCCCGTTTGCCATACCTTAATCATAAGGGCGAATATATCAGTATTTTTTTAACTTGTTATATAACGTCTACATACATGTACAAATGTATGGGGGAGTTTGAAGTTTCTAAACCAAAAGAAGTTGGGAATTTAAACTAAGGGTGAAATGAGACTTATTAAAGAGCTTATCCCAATAGTTTTCCTGAAAAAAATTTTTTTAAGTTTATATATAATATCTATATACATGTATATATGTGAGGAGAGTTATGATGACTATTAATCGTGAAAGTTATATACCTTTATATAAACAAATTGCTCAAGACCTTCAAAGGAAGATTGAGAATAACATCTTTGAGCCAGGACAGAGATTACCTAGTGAACATGAATTAACAGAAGAATATGGGGTAAGCAGATTAACGGTTCGAAAATCAATAAAACTTTTATTGGAAGAAGACCTAATTATCATTCAACAAGGAAAAGGTATGTATGTTAAATTTCCAATCATTCAAACGGACATTATGAACGATGTATTAGACGTGCAAAACTTTAGAGGATTTTATGAAACTTTAACAGGTCAAGGTCTAAACGTGAAAATAAAGTTAGTCAAATACGGCGAAGAAGAGATACCAAAAAATATTGCCGAAGCACTAGAATGCTCGATGGATACTAAAATACGTACAATATACCGAATATTTTATTTGAAAGATATGCCGATCGCTTTTAACATTACCTATTTATCCCCTGAATTAGTTTTTACAGAAAAGATGATCGATGAAGTGGAGCACCAACCATTAAGTACATTGTTAAAAACAAGCCAAGATAATTCTCTGCTGGGTCTTGAGGAAATAAGATGTTCAATAGGGGTACGTCCTGTTTCGAAGGAAATAGCAAATAGGCTAAACGTCCCTAATAACCAGCCTCTAATGACATTAAGCCGAGTATTTTACTATAAAGATGCTTCTCCTCTTGTAGCAGGGCTCATGTATCTAAATACAGACTGTTATCAATTCACTATTAGAAGTAACAGTAAAGATAATAATGATAAGCCGACTTTAGAGATGTTATCAATTTACTGATAAAAAATAAATTTAAAATTAGGGGGGAATATTTTAATATGAAAAAAATGAAAGCGCGTTCATTCGTTGTTGTTTTGCTAGTTACATTAGTAATGCTAGTTTTATCCGCGTGTAATTCATCAGATGTTGCATCTTCGTCTGAAAAAGCAAAAGAAGAAAATGAAGGCTTACCAGAGAATTATCCTAATAAATCTATTGATGCACTTGTTGGTTTTGCTCCTGGTGGTGGTCAAGACCTAATTATGCGTACAACGGCACAAATTTTAAATGATGCAGAGATAATAAAACAATCTTTTGTCGTCACTAATAAAACAGGTGCTGGAGGTCGTATTGCAAGTGAAGAATTAGCGAGGCAAAATAGTGATCCTTACAAGTTAATAGTGATTCCTGAATATGGTCCAGGTTGGGACCCAAGACTTAGTTTAAAGTTTTCTGATTTCCAACCTATTGCTTCCCTGGCTACTAGTGAACTATTTATCTATGTCCATAAAGACTCCCCATATGAAACGATAGAGGAGTTGTTAAGTTCATTAAAATCGGAGAAAGATGTAACTATTGGTACACTCGGTCCAATTGATGGGGGTGAAGCCTTTAAATGGGATCTAATCAAACAAGGTGCAGGTATTGATAAATTAAACTTCGTTCCAATGGAAGGGGCTTCTGAAGGCTTGACGGCTGTACTCGGTGGCCAAATTGATACAACCTTAGGTGTACTTCCATTAATTAATGACTATATCAAAACAGGTGAAGTGCGAGTGTTAGCTGTCCTTTCAGAAGAACGTTCTAAAGATTTACCAGATGTCCCGACTTTAAAGGAATCGGGAGTGGAAGTTGCTTTCCATCGATATACAGGAATTTGGACAGGTGGGGACGTTTCAGCTGAGGTTGTTAATTATTGGGCAGAAAACCTAGAGGAAATGACAGAAACAGATACCTGGAAAAAATTTTTAAAGAACCGTGGTTTGTCTCCTTATTATCTAAATACGGAAGAATATACAAAATTAATTGAAGAAGAAGGAATAGAGTTTAAAAAATATTTGGAAGATTTAGAAAAAATAATTTTCTTGTAATTATTAAATTTCATTTCTCGAAAGGAGGTTTCGTATGTTCGTTGAGCGCTATTTTGGATTGTTTTTACTGTTTATTAGTATTGTTTTTCTCATCATGTCGTTTGGTTTACAAGTATATTCGACTAATCTGGGTGCGGTTGGAGCAGGCTTTTTTCCACGAATCATTTCCATATTATTATTCCTGCTTCTTTGCTTCCACCTTATGCAGATAATGAGATTAAAGAAAAAAGAGTCAGAAGAAGAAGTCGATAAAAAAATCCGATTTCAACAAGTTTTCATTATCCTCTTTCTTGCAGTGACGATTGGATTATCACACTTCATTGGCATGCTAGCAAGTATAGGGGTGTTTATGTTCACCATTTTAGCATTTGTGCAGAAAATACCTTGGTTTAAAGCGTTTACCTTTACCATTGTTGTTTTGATTTTGATGTATTTGATTTTTGAATTGTGGTTAGATAGTCCGCTACCATTGGGTATTTTTGGATGAAAAATAATTCATTTCTGGGGGTGAGATTTTGTTATCGGAATTATTAACTGGATTTACAACGATGCTTTCAAGTCCAGAAGCAATGCTCTGGTGTGTAATTGGTGTAACTTTAGGCACAATCATCGGTGCATTACCTGGCTTGGGTCCTATTACCGGCATGGCCCTTCTGTTACCTTTAACGTTTAAGATGGACCAGTTAAGTTCTTTAATTTTATTTATGAGTATTTATTTAGGATCGATGTATGGGGGACGGATTAGTTCAATTTTAATCAACGTACCTGGAGATGGTGGCGCCATTGTGACAACATTCGATGGTTACCCATTGGCGAGAAAAGGAAAAGCCGGGTATGCCTTAACATTAAGTGCGATTGCTTCATTTGTTGGGGGCGTTTTTGGGTTTGCAGGTATGGTATTTTTAACCACCATCCTTGCTAGATATGCACTCATGTTTGGACCCACGGAATATTTCTCACTCATCTTATTTACGTTGATTGTAGCTTGTGGGTTAACGCAGAAAAATCCATTAAAACCAATTATCGCTACATTGTTAGGTCTGTTACTATCAACTATCGGAACAGATATGGTTACAGGTGAGGAACGTTTAACTTTTGGCTTTGTGGAATTATGGGATGG
Source organism: Cytobacillus sp. FSL M8-0252 (assembly GCF_038007345.1). Taxonomy (NCBI): domain Bacteria; kingdom Bacillati; phylum Bacillota; class Bacilli; order Caryophanales; family Bacillaceae; genus Cytobacillus; species Cytobacillus sp. FSL M8-0252. Next base: position 2,890,928 of record NZ_JBBOWZ010000001.1, on the reverse strand, counting down.
AATGAATATCGCTGTCATCGGTATTGGGCTTTTTGGTATTTCAGAAGTACTGTTTAGGTTTGAAGAGAAAGTAACTACAAGAGGGATGAAGACAGATATAAAATTCTCCTCTTTATTTCCAAAAGTAAGTGAGGTTGTTAGTAACACGGGTTCGATGATAAGAGGATCAATTATCGGATTTATCGTAGGGGTTTTGCCAGGACCCGGTGGTCTTCTATCCACGTTTTTGTCTTATACTGTCGAGAAAAAGTTGTCGAAGGAACCTGAGGAATTTGGAAAAGGTGCCCCTGCTGGATTGAGTGGTCCAGAAGCTTCCAATAATGCGTCAGTAGGTGGTGCACTTATTCCTACATTTGCTTTAGGTATCCCTGGTTCCGCTTCTGCAGCCATATTGATGGGGGGACTCCTTATGGTTGGCTTACAGCCTGGGCCGCTTTTATTTGAAAATTCTTCAACCATCGTGTGGGCATCATTTGCAGGCTTTTTCATTGCAAATGTATTGCTGTTAATATTAAACGTTGCTTTTGTGCCTGCCTTTGCCTTTTTAATCCAAAAAATTGAACTGTTCCTAGTTCCATTTATTGCTGCATTTTGTTTTATTGGTGTTTATATGATTAATTATAGTTTTTTTGATATCTGGCTTATGATCATTTTTGGACTGCTAGGTTATTTTTTTAGAAAAACGAATTTCCCGTTAGCACCGTTCTTTTTTGCATTTATATTAGGACCAATGCTTGAGGATAATCTTAGGAAAGCAATCTTGACTGCCACAGGTGATTTAACCGTATTCTTTAAAAGCCCGATCTCACTATTTTTCCTAATAGCAACAGCTATCGTTCTAGTACTTCCACATATAAGGAAAAATAAAACAGAAAAAGATTCTTCCACTAAAAACATGTAAATAGGATAAGGAATCGTCATCGTTTGGTTTTATATAAGATGTATATAGATGTCTACACATAATCAGGAGGGAGTATATATGGTGATAACGAGTGAATCACAAGAATTACTTACTAAAATGCGTGACTTTATTTATAATGAGCTACTACCATATGAAAAAGCAATGAATATTAAGACGGAAGAGGTCATTCCGAACGAAGCTATTCAATGGGTGAGAAATAGAGCCATTGAATTAGGTTTTTATGGGATTACTCTACCACACGAATATGGTGGTCAAAATGTAAGTTTAAAAGAGTTATGTTTGCTAAAAGAAGAACTAGCTCGGTCAGGGTCTGCTCTATGGGGATTTGTTTTAGGCGAAAAAGGCGGTGTCCTTAGAATCGGGCAGATGCTTGAATCATTCACAAAAGAACAGATTGAGAAGTATGTTAATCCATTAATTAGAGGGGAAACGAGTTGCTGTTTCGCTCTAACCGAGCCAGGAGCAGGTTCAGATGCAAGAGCAATCCAAACGACTGCCGTAAAAGATGGAGATGGATACATTTTAAATGGTATCAAGCACTTTATTAGTGCAGCACCATATTCAGATTTTGCTATTGTAATCTGCAAAGAAGTCGTTGAAGAAAAATTTGCTGGCATAACGGCCTTTTTAGTTGATAAAAAAACAAATGAAAAACCGGGTTATGAATTAGGTGAGACACAAATTCCCATTTCAGGAGAACGTGGAACAGGGGAACTGATTTTTAATAATTGTCGAGTACCTTCTGAAAATATTCTTGGAGCATCAGGGAAAGGATTTTTACTTGGAATAAAAAGGATCAGTCAAAATCGAGCCATTTGGGGGGTTACATATATTGGGGTGGCTCAAAGAGCATTAGATTTATCGATTGAAAGAGCAAATGAACGAAAGCAGTTCGGACAGTCAATCGGTGAGTTTCAAGCTATTCAACATATGCTAGCGGATATGGCGACAGAGATTTATGCTGCAAGGTGTATGGTGTACGATGCTATCGACAGAATCGAGAGTGGGGAAGATAATCGAGCAACTGCCTCAATGGTAAAACTGTTTACATCTGAAGTGGCTGGACGTGTGTTGGACAAAGCCGTGCAAATCTTCGGCGGCCAGGGGCTTTTGAAGGGCCATCCAATTGAACAAATGTATCGTACGGTAAGAATGTTTAGAATTTTAACTGGTACTTCTGAAATTCAGAGAAATACAATTGCGAAAGAATTGTTACAGACAAAGTAAAAATAAAATAAAGGATAGGTGATTCTGATGAGTATAGAGACTATTCAAGGTTATATGAATAAAGCATTAAAACGATTTGAAGAGCATCCTGCAGTAACATTCATGTCAACAAATGAAACCTTAACCTACCGTGAATTACGGAAAGAAATAGACAAAATTGCCAGTTTTTTAGTTCATTTAGGTGTAAAAAAAGGGTCGCACGTTGCTTATCTCATTCCAAATAGTATAGAATTCGTTCTATTTAGCCAAGCTGTTGCTCGCTGCGGTGCAACTTCAATTCCAATGGGTGTTAAGTTAGGCGTTCGTGAAGTTGACTTTATTTTAAATGATTCTGATACGGATTTTGTCATTATGGCAACGGAAATGCATATGAAAACAGTATTGAAATATGTAAATGATAAAAAAGAGCAACATCAATCCGTAAAAGTACTGGGATTGGCGGGTTTTAATCTAAAGTACCCTGAAGAATTTACTACGGTAAGCAGACAAGAGATTCAAAAGGTCGAAAATGTGTCGTCATTCCCAGACATGTTACCTGAGGATATCTCTATGATTTCCTATACCGGGGGGACAACAGGCAGGCCAAAAGGTGTTATGCACTCTCAAGGAGGAAAAGCTGCTGCACTTATTGCGAGCTTCATAGAGTTTCCAATGGATGATCGCGATAAAGTGTTATTAACAACCCCGCTTCAGCATTCAGCGGGAAGTTTAATGCTACGGGCGTTAGCTGGTGGAGCGCATATTTATATTGATACTTTTAAGCCCGATACATTTTTAAAGACGGTGCAAGAAAAAAAGATTACAGTTACATTCACGGTGCCAACTATCATTTACAGAATCATCGACAAAGTGAAAAAGGTGAAATTTGATGTTAGTTCTTTACGAAGCATTCACTACGGTTCTTCGCCAATTTCTTCCGAAAGATTAAAAGAAGCGATGGAGCTGTTTGGACCGGTATTTGTGCAGCAATATGGAGCAACTGAAGCGAACGTTCTTATCACAAGAATGCACAAATTCGATCACGTACGGGCATTAGAGACAGGTGCTAAGTTTCTCCAGAGTTGTGGAAAACCTTGTTTAATGACCGAGATTCGAATAATAGACGAGGAAGGTCAAGATGTTAAAGCATACGAAAAGGGAGAAGTGATTTTAAAATCACCGTACTTAATGGAAGGCTATTATAAAAGGCCCGATTTAACATTAGAAGCAATCAAAGATGGCTGGTTTCATACAGGAGATATTGGACAATTCGATGAAGAAGGTTTTTTGTATATCGTTGATAGAAAGAAAGATATGATCATCTCAGGTGGAATGAACGTCTATTCTGTTGAAGTTGAAAAAGTTGTTAATCAACATCCTGCAGTTGTTATGAGTGCATGTATTGGCGTACCGGACCCAGATTGGGGCGAACTAGTAACAGTTTTTGTTGTTTTACGTGATGGGCTGAAGTGTTCCGATGAAGAAATTATTGAGTTCTGTAAAGCGCGGACATCTAGTTATATGGTACCTAAAAAAGTCTATTTTAAAGAAAATTTACCATTAACTCAAATAGGAAAAATTGATAAAAAAGAATTGAAAAAGGACTTCTGGAAAGATAAAGAAAGACAAATAAATTAAAAAGTATGAGAAATCATATCTCATCTCTTAATCTAGGAGGTATATTAAATGTCAGGTACTGTTCCGACAAGTCATTTATCCAAGCTCCCAAAGAATGCTACTACTGTGACAAAAAAAGCTAACAAGGATTTTTTTGAATCTCTAAATTTTGAAAACAAGCAAGATTATGAAGATGCAGATAGGGGTCTAATTGCTCCGTATGAAAATAGGATAAAAAATTTAAATATCCAAAATCAGCCATCTCCTGAAACTGTAAATCCAAGCTTGTGGAGAAATGTACAATTACAGGCAAAATCAGGTCTTTATAAAGTCGTAGAAGGTGTGTATCAAGTTCGCGGACTTTCGTTAGCTACCGTGATTTTTGTTGAAGGGAAAAGCGGAGTCATTGTCATTGATACTTCATCTAGTAATTCTGCTGCAGATGCGGCCATTGAATTATATTTTAGTTATCGACCTAAAAGGCCAGTTACTGCAATTATCATCAGCCAAAGCCATGCTGATCATTTTGGGGGTACACATTCAATTCTTCAATATGCTGAGACATCCACAATTCCAATTATTGTCCCTGAACATTTTACACAAGAGATGTTCAGTGAAAATGTCCTATTAGGTCCAATAATGTCTAGGCGTGCATCCTATCAGTTTGGTATAGGGTTACCAGTGGGAGAAAAAGGGTTTTTATCCGCAGGCATCGGAACTGTTTTCCACTCAGGTAATGGTTTTGAAATGCCTAATAGAGAAATAAAAGAAGAGATTGAGCAATTAACAATAGATGGTATTAATTTCGAATTCCTGTTAACACCAAATACTGAAGCACCAGCAGAAATGCACTTTTATATTCAGGATTACAAAGTATTATTTGTATCAGAAAATGTTAATAAAACAATGCATCAAATTTATACGATTAGAGGGGCAAAAACTCGCGATACGCTAGAATGGGTGAAGGCAATCGATAAAACCATTGATCTTACTATGAGTAAAGAGATTGATGCATTAGTCATGGCGCATGCCTGGCCAGTATGGGGAAAAGAGCAAGCTTTTGAACATTTAGTGTTACAACGTGACCTTTACAAATATATCCATGATCAAACCATTCGCCTAGCCAATCACGGGTATACAATGGAAGAAATAGCAGAAGAGCTCAAGCTTCCTGAGACGTTGGACCAATATTGGGGTAATCGAGGATACTATGGTACTTTAAAGCATAATTCTAAAGGGATTTATAATTTCTATCTAGGATATTATAGTGGCCATCCTTCTGATTTGGAGCCACTTCCGCAAGTTGAATCAGGTCAAAAATATGTCAGTTACATGGGTGGCTCTGCTCATGTGGTCAAACAAGCGAAAGCTGATTTTGAAAACGGGCAATATCGTTGGGTTGCTCAAGTATTAAAACATGTAGTGATGGCAGAACCGGATAATAAGGAAGCAAAAGAGTTATTAGCAGACACCTTTGAACAATTAGGATATCAGGCCGAATCAGCTAATTGGCGTAACGCTTATCTTATCGGTGCGTCAGAACTAAGAAATGGGACTAGGAAGAAGGGAGCAATAGCAAAAGGTCATTCGGGCATGATGCTTAAAATGCCGTTTGATGAATTCTTTAAATTACTTTCTGTAAGATTAAATGGTCCGAAAGCAGCAGATAAAAAAATAATCATGAATGTTTCTCTATCAGATGTAGAGGAGAAATACACCATTTATCTCGAAAATTGTGTATTAAATAAGAGAAATAAACTAGATGATAATCCAGATCTTTCCTTCATTAGTAATAAGGCAACATTTTATGCGATAGTAAGTGGAATCCTTGACCCAAGGGAAGCCGTTACTTCAAACAAACTAGAATTATTTGGAGACCAAACAAAATTGGATGAATTTTTAAACCTACTCGATCATTTTGATCAGTTTATAAATATTGTAACTCCTTAATGGATAGGGCAGAAATGCCCTATTTCTTATCTTAGGCAGTACCAAGGTAATCTCTCTAATCTCATTTATAGAAAGCAAAAAGGATAGGTTGATATGTTAGATAAAAAATATAATCCTTTCATTTCGATTAGATCATACAAATTACAAACACTAAAAAAAGATTTCATTTCAGCAATGACTCTTTTTGTCATGCTTGTCCCCCAAGGAATGGCCTATGCGATGTTAGCGGGCCTCCCATTAATAATGGGTCTATATGCATCAACCTTACCATTAATCATATATGCAATATTTGCTTCTTCTAGGCATTTATCCGTTGGACCAACTGCGATAACCTCATTACTGGTTTTTTCAGGCGTATCTTTACTTGAAAAACCGGGCACCTATGAATATATCACTCTTGTAATCTTTTTAGCTTTGATGGTTGGGGTTTTTCAGCTTCTCTTAGCTGTGTTGAAAATGGGGAGGATTGTTAACTATATTTCTCCGTCGGTTTTGGGAGGCTACACCTCTGCCGCTGCCATTATTATTGGATTAAGTCAATTAAAGCATTTATTGGGAATAACATTAGGAACTTACCTACAAATACACTTAATATTTATAGATTTAGTCAATGGGATTCCGAAGATACATTTTTTAACACTTTTGATTGGGGGATGCAGCATAGTATTTTTACTTGTACTAAAAAAAATAAATGCTAGAATTCCGGGTGCGTTACTATTGATTGTTTTTTCCATTATAAGTGTCTATGCCTTTGATTTACATGAACGAGGTGTTCAAATTGTCAGAGGGGTACCAAGTGGCTTGCCTATTCCGGTTTTTCCAACAATTACGCTAGATGCAGTTAGGCAATTAATCCTTCCTGCACTTACCATTGCGCTATTAGGGTTTATGGAGTCACTTTCTATAGGAAAAACAATTGCAGAAAAAGAAGGTTATAAAATAAATCCTAATCGAGAGCTAACCGCTTTAGGATTTGCCAATTTTTCAGGGTCCTTTTTTCAAATATTACCAATTAATGGTAGTTTTTCAAGGAGTGCAGTAAACTATCAAAGTGGTGGAGTTACACAAATGGTATCCATATTTACAAGCGTACTTGTTATAATTGCCCTCCAATTTTTTACTACTTATTTTTATTATCTGCCTAATGCAGTATTAGCTGCAGTTATCATCGTAGCGGTCTATAAACTAATAGATTTCAAGCAAATAAGGAAATGGTTTAATATAAAGGCAATTGATGGTTGGAGCTGGTTAGTTACTTTTACTGCGACATTAGTTATTGGCATTCAATGGGGAATAGTTATTGGGGTTGTTTTTAATTTCAGCCTTTTATTAATTAAGATATCTAGACCTAGGGTCATAGAAATGGGATATTTAGAAAAGGAGAAAGTATTTCGAGATATAAAACGATTTCCAAATGCAAAAACGCGAGATGATTTGATTATTGCACGAATAGACTCTTCTATACATTTTTCAAATATTTCATATTTAGAGCATAAATTAAATGAGCTTATATTGATAAAACCTAATGCTAAATTAGTCATTGTTGATTTTTCAGGAGTAAATGATATAGATGCACACTCTTTTAAATCCTTAGAAGAAATGATAGAACAATTAAAACATGAAAAGGGGATTTCTATATACTTTGTCGGTATGAAAGGACCCATCAGAGATACGGCAGCAAAAGCAGGATGGACAAAGAAGTTTGCAAAAGAGCTTAGCTATATCTCTATATTACAATTACTTGAAGATAAACAAATAAAGTTTTATGCTCAACGGGAAAGTGGTGATTCTTTTCTATATATGAGGTGAAAGACTGTTCATCACTTGTGAAGAGAGTAAATAGTTATGAAGGCTTTAATCAAAACAGTATAATCTTCTTTTGTTTCCCTAGACGATGAGAAAACAAAAGATAAGAAAAATAGAAATGATGATAAGCTTATAAACTTGAAGTAGATAACAAATAGGTAGTAGTGCAATTCAAAATAGATAAAGAATAAAAAAGCTGAGTGAGGTAAAATCTTATTCAGTTTTTTTGCGTAAATAAACATATGATGAAGATGGCCCTAAAAAAATTTGGACGGCCCTGTATACGAGCGAAAATGCTTTTTCATGCATATACTATCTTAATTAAAAGTCACGACTATATTGGAAAGGATGAGGGCAATGGTTAATCGTAAAAAACCGAAATATGAAGTTGGTGATACAGTCGTGATTACAATTTATGGAACGGTAGGGAAAGTAACAGATGTAAAATGGCTTGATGGTATGTATGTTTATGAAGTGAATAAAAGTGATGGTCTCTATTTGGAGTCAAGTTTACAGCCTCTTTCAGAGTTTGAAGGAGATGTAAGTGATAAGGAGCATGTAGATATTGAGTACCAATACTTTTTTGGGGACCTTGTCCAAGTGAAAGGATATGGTACTGAGATTTTTAAAGTAGTCGGCTTCCGTACCGAGATTTGGCGTTATAAAGAAGATGCATGGGAAGACGTCATTTATGAGTTATCTCGAATATCTGACGGAGAGTGGCTTGAGGCTGGTGAAGAGGAACTTTCCTTATTATCTGATGCCGAACAGGCTGACGAATTTATAGAAAAATTAGGGATGTTGTTTCTTATTAACCAACAAGCATTGAACGAAATAAAGAATTCTGAGGATGTTTGTTATCAAGATGTTGATTCAAATCTAATGGATCGTACTAACGAAGAGAAACAAATCATAGATGGTTTGCTAGACATATATAATGACTATTCTTTTTTGTACAACTTTTTTCAAGATGAAGAATATAAAAAAGCAATGAAAATCATCTTGAAAAAGCTAGAAACCATCACAACAAAAGTAAAAAAAGTTAATCTTACAAAAGATGAAACAGTTGAATAATTGCCACTGACATGACAGGAATGCCTACTAGTAAAACAGCGATGAATAAAAAATGTAATAATCGATCAAATAGTTGTAGACATTTTCCTTCTTCATTATTTATATCTTCTACAAAACGATCGCAGACTGCTGTGAATTTTTCCATCTAATCAACCTTTCAAAACTAGTGATAGAAAATATTTATGTACTTTTAATAGATTTAATGACAAAAGAATAAAAAAATATTTTTCTATTGAAATGTTGCATGTTTCATTAATGTGTCACATACAATTTGTACAAAGGGGGAGTCGCATATGAAGGAAATTGAAGTTTTTATTGATACTGAAGAAATTGCAGAATTTTTCTTTCATGAGTTGACTAAAAGAGGGTTCGTTCCTGTAGAGCAAGAAGTAGATGAATTAGCTGATATTACATTTGAATACTTAATCAAAAAGTGTATTATCGATGAAGATGTAAGTTTTGATTCGGAAGAGTAAGAAACAAGATAAACAAAAACCCAACCAACTATTCATGTTCCTTTATGGAGCTATAGTTGATTGGGTTTTTATATTTATACAAAGAATCTTTCTAATAGTTTATGACCTTCTATAAATGATTGTAGAAATGCATAATATCTATTCTCTTCTCTCCGCTCCAAACTATTCGAAATAATTCCATCTACACCTAATAATTGCATTTGCTTGAACTGTGATGGGGTAACTATCGTCCAGGCATAGATCGTATATCCATAATGTTGTGCTTGTTGAATGAATGAATGTGTTAAATTCGTATAATGAATCGATAAAAAACTAATTTCTGTCTTATACGTATACATTTGAATAAGATTAATAGGCGCGGTTAAGACAAGGCCAATGGGAAAGTCAGGAGCGCGTTGTGTAAATTGCTGTAATGTATCAATATGAAAGGATTGGATTTGTAACATTTTTTCAGGGACACCAGCATTTACAGTTTGTTTTAGCAGAGTTGCCAATTGATCTACAATTTCTGGAGTTTCTGTGCCAGGTTTTATTTCTATTAACAGAACGATCTTTCCAGCAAACTCATCTAACACTTCTTGTAATAATGGAATTTTCTCTTCAGAAAAACGTTGACTGTACCAACCGCCCGCATTGAGTTTTTGTAACTCTGATACTGACATATTTCTCACTAAACCTTCACCATTTGTGGTCCGGTTAACAGATGAATCATGTATGACGACAATTTTTTTATCTTTACTTAAATGGATATCTAATTCGATAACATCAAAACCATTGTTTAGCGCAGAATGAAAGGCGGCCATTGTATTTTCAGGTGCTGAAGCAACGTCTCCACGATGTGCAATTTTTGTATAGTTTTTGTATGGGAATACCCAATGTAATGAGCTGCATATGATGGAAATACAAACAAACAACAAAAAGAATTTATGGAAGTGAATCTTCTCTCGTTTCAAATTATCCCTCCCTTTTGTACCACCACTATGTTTAATACTAGTTTATGAAAGAAAAATAAAATTGTAAGCGTTTTCATAATAAAATTTCTCTTTAATCGACAAAAATAGGCGAATTTCTTTGAAGGAAATAAACGTAGAAAAAGCTAATATATTGTTTAAAATAATCATTTATTGGAGGGGTATATATGATCAAGACTTTTGTAAAACCAAGAACAAAAGAATATGATGTTACCATTTTTCAAACTCCAAAATATAGAGAAACTCGGGGCTATCGAGAAGTTTATCGAACACTTATTGAAGGTGCAAATCATGAAGAATGTTTATCAACTGTATTTAAGCAATTTAATGTCCTTGATCGCATGCCGTTTGATTTCCAAGGGAGGTTTTTATCAACGGGAGATATTTTATATATTGATGAAGGGAGAAGAGGGCAATATTATTATCAATTAAAGTCGGGTGGTTGGGCCTTAGTGAACCGAATAATGGTTAGGTAATAAAATGTTTGTTCATATTTATCTATATGAATGGTATGTAGTGAAAAACTTAGCTTCCCCTTTTCATTTCCATCATCACTCATCCTATGCTATATTTTAGATAATGAACGATTAATAGATGGAGGAATATGATGAGTGTACATATTGGAGCAAAAGAACATGAAATTGCAGAAACAGTTTTACTACCAGGTGATCCATTAAGGGCAAAATATATTGCAGAAAACTTTTTAGAAGATGTAAAGTGCTATAATGAAGTCCGCAATATGTTTGGTTATACAGGCACTTATAAAGGTAAAAGAATATCTGTTCAGGGTACTGGAATGGGCGTTCCTTCCCTTTCTATTTATGTGAACGAACTGATTAATAGTTATAATGTAAAAAACTTGATCCGTGTTGGTACATGCGGAGCCATCCAAAAAGATGTAAAAGTAAGAGATGTGATCCTTGCGATGACTGCTTCCACGGACTCACAAATGAATCGTTTAACTTTTGGTGGAGTTGATTATGCACCAGCAGCTGATTTCGATCTATTGCGCAGAGCTTATGACAGTGGGGTAAGTAAAGGATTGGAATTGAAGGTTGGGAATGTTTTTACAGCTGATATGTTCTACAATGATAATGCTGAACATGAAAAATGGGCACAGTACCAAATTCTTGCTATCGAAATGGAAACAGCAGCACTTTATACGTTAGCAGCTAAGCATGCAAGAAAAGCTCTTTCTGTCCTTACAGTGAGTGATCATATTATTACTGGTGAAGAAACTACATCTGAAGAAAGACAAACGACTTTTAACGAAATGATTGAAGTAGCATTAGAAGCAGCAATTTCATAAATCGTACATGTTAGCGAGTGATTATTTTTTCATAGTCACTCGCTTTTCTTTTGCCTTAAGGTAAAAGTTAAAGCAGATGTACATCCGTATGAAGGGAAGTATTTTATGAAGACATCTTTTCTAAGAATTGTTATTTCCCTCGTTTCTCTAGTGAATCTGTAGCTACTTAAAGTGGTCCTCTTCTCATTTGTTATTGGTAGAATCACTAATAGTAAGGTTCATAGATTATGCCTTTCTCTTCTTTCGCAATTTATTATATAAAGTGTTATGATAGACGTTGACATAAAGAAAGAGAATAGGGGAAAAGTAATGAAGAAAGTACTTGCAGGAACAGTTACAGTTGCTCTTTTTCTTGGAGGCTGCAGTCAATTAGATCCTTATTTAGAAAAAATACCTTTTCTATCTAATTCGGAACCAACTTCAGTAGATGAGCCTGTAGAAAAAGAAGAGGACAATCAGCAAGAAACAGAAAACAATCCAACTGAACAACCTCCCGAACAAGATGAACAAAATGAAGATGACCTAACATTAGCTTCTCAATTTTTTAATCAAATTGAAGATGTGGATGGAAAACCAACAATAGCAAACCCAACAAACTTGATGGTAATGGTGAATAAAGACTTTGCTTTACCGGCAGATTATGCTCCTGAAGATCTTGTTCGTGCAGATGTTGAATATTCTTTCGGAGATCAAGATATTGAAAAAAGTTACCTTAGAAAAGAAGCCGCAGATGCATTAGAAGAATTATTCTCTGCAGCTAAAAAAGAAAAAATAGCGTTATTTGCTGTTTCGGGGTATCGTTCATATGATCGGCAGGAAGCAGTTTTCCAAGCAGAGGTAAATAGCGTAGGTGAGGAAAAAGCTTCAGAAGCAGTTGCTCTACCTGGAAGTAGTGAACATCAAACAGGATTAGCGATGGATATTTCAAGTCCTTCAGTCGATTACACGTTAACTCAAGATTACGAAGATACAACAGAAGGTAAATGGCTAAAAGAGAATGCACATAAGTACGGCTTTATTTTACGTTATCCAAAAGGTAAAGAAGAAATAACAGGATACAAATTTGAACCTTGGCATTTTCGCTATGTTGGAAAAGAAGCAGCGAAAGTCATTTTTGAGAAAGATCTAACATTAGAAGAATACTTTGAGTCTGTAAAAGAAATTTAAGTACGCTTCTTCATAAAAATGTACCAAAAAGCGATTAATGGAATAATAGGGAAAAGAAAAAAGTATTGAAAAAAATGATCAATACGAAATAAATAACAACTCAATGGCAGGAATAAAACGAAACTTAATAATGCTTGAACATAAGAATGATTAAATATTCCTGAGATAAGAAAGATAATAGATAAAGCAAAACAGCACCATAGTAATATACCAGGAATCATGCATTCATTCTCCTTTCATCATTTATGTAATGATTATGTGGGGTTTGGGGAAATTAGAAGTGAACAAATGAGATTCACTTTGTAGAAGAAGACTTTCCCCATTTAATCGATACATAATAAAAGAAGCTTGAATTCTTGAGATGAAAGGAATACATAAGAAAAATCTTCCTCTTTTCCAAAGAAATAAGATATAATTTTCATTACAGTAGTACAGTTATTGATACCGATAACGCCAATAAAGAATCTTAAACTTGAGTAAGCATCACAGCTTACAGTGATGAAAGTGGTGAAAGGGTTGTCTAATGAAGTAAATAATGATGAAGAAAAACAGGAAGTAAAGGATAAGCCTAAGCTAATAAAAATGAAGTTATTCCCGTTTATTATGCTTGTATTCATCCTCGTTTTTGTTACAGCTGGAATCACCACATTAGCATTGTCTTTCGGTGATGAGAAGGCCGTAAATGTAGGAACGAATGAAAGAAGTGAATTTTCAAAGTTATATAAAGCCTATGATTCCTTGAACGAAAATTATTTCCAAGAAATTGATTCGGGTGAATTAATTAATGGAGCTATCAATGGGATGCTAGATTCTCTAGATGATCCATATTCTGATTATATGAATGAAGATGAAGCTGCTAATTTCCATCAAAGCATCTCCTCTTCTTTTGAAGGAATTGGCGCTGAAATTACAGAACAAGACGGACAAATTGTCATTGTTTCACCATTAAAAGGTTCACCTGCAGAAGATGCTGGTCTACAACCAAATGACCAAATTGTCTCTGTTGATGGCAAGAGCTTGCAAGGAATGAGTTCTTCAGAAGCTGTCCTATTAATAAGAGGCGAAAAAGGTTCCAAAGTAGAACTGGAAATTGCTCGTGGTGGTAACAGTGAACCGATGAATGTAACAATTACGAGAGATACAATTCCTCTTGAAACGGTATATGGCGAAATGTTAGAAGATGATATCGCCAAAGTTCAGATCACTTCTTTTTCTGAAAATACAGCGCAAGAACTCGTTGATGTATTAAATGATTTAGAGGAAAAAGGGATGAAGGGTCTAGTTTTAGATTTAAGACAAAACCCTGGCGGATTATTAGATCAAGCAATTGAAATTTCGAGCTTGTTTGTACCTGAAGGCGAAATTTTATTCCAAATTGAAGATCGTAATGGGAATAGGGAGGCCGTGCAAGCTCCTAATGGCAAGCAAATGGAGACGCCTCTAGTCGTAGTTATTGATGAAGGTAGTGCTAGTGCTTCTGAGATATTAGCAGCTGCCGTTCATGAATCAGCTGATGTAAGTCTAGTCGGTAAAAAGTCATTTGGTAAAGGAACTGTACAACGTGCTCAAGATTTTACTGACGGCTCAAATATGAAATTTACAACAGAAAAATGGTTAACGCCAGATGCAAATTGGATTCATGAAAAAGGTATTGAGCCTGATTATGAAGTTTCCTTGCCTGAATATGCTTCCTTGCCTTATATTAATCCTGAGAAACCATTAAAAAAATCGGAATCATCAAGTCAAATTAAGGCAGCACAGCAGATGTTAGAGGCACTGGAATATGAGCTTGTTAAAAATGATGGATTCTTTGATGAAGAGACAGAAGCTGCAGTGAAAGCATTCCAAAAGGATAATGAATTGGATGAAACTGGAGTCATTGAAGGTGAAACAACCGTGAAACTAATGGAAGCTTTACGTGAAAAGCTTCTAGAGAACGATACTCAAATCAAAAAAGCAATAGAAGTTTTAAAAGAAGAAATGAAAAAATAACTCATTCTAGCTTCTATACAACATGTGAAAATCGTTTAAGCGACCATAACCCTTTACTTTATAAGGGTTATGGTCGTTTCTTTTTTAATCAAAATCAACAATTGATATGCTTCTTTTTTTTGTGAGATGTTAGTTTTGACAGTTAATTTTAAGACTGAGAAAGAATATGATGAGTTTACGCTTCATTGAAAGACAAATTATGTGAAACGCCTCGCAAAAGAGGGTTTACTTGTCATTTAGATATCCCGAGATTAGCACTAAATAGAAAATAGCAAACGGAGAGGCTTTAGTTGTTGAGCTTTAATATAAATTTAAAATATTTATTTCGCTTGACGAATTTATTTAAAAAAGACTGATGTTTTTTTAAAGGTTTTATGGTAAATTAGCAATATTCTAAAATTGTATTGAAGATGGAAAGAAGGATGTGTGATGCACGAAACGAGTGAATTAAGTAACGATAAGGAGGAAAGTAGAAGTAAGCGTCTCATGCTGGCCGTTATTCTCGGATTGTTATCTGCTTTTGGGCCATTATCCTTGGATATGTATCTTCCGGCATTACCTAATCTAGCAGATGATCTGCAAACAAGTGCATCCTATGCACAATTAAGCTTAACAGCATGTATGCTTGGTTTAGCTTTAGGACAAATTTTTGCCGGGCCAATTAGTGATATGGTTGGCCGTAAGAGGCCGTTAATAGTTGGACTTATTTTATACTGTCTCATTTCAGTTGCCTGCATGGCCTCTCCAAACGTTGAATTGTTCATCATATTAAGGTTTATTCAAGGATTAGCCGGGGCTGTAGGAATTGTTATATCAAGAGCCGTAGTTCGAGATTTATACAGTGGCACACAATTAACTAAATTTTTTGCCACACTTAGTTTAATAAACGGGGCAGCCCCTATTTTAGCACCCGTTTTTGGTGGCCAACTATTAGCGATTACCTCTTGGAGAGGAGTATTTTTTGTTTTAACATTAATCGGGTTTCTTAGCTTATTACTGGTTATCTTTTCATTACAAGAAAGTTTGTCTGTTGAGAAGAGGTTAAATGGAGGCGTTTTTGTTTCCTTTAGCCGTTTCGGAAAAATCGTAAAAGACCGTAAATTTATGGGATACGCTTTATCTCAAGGTTTTGTTGGTGCTGCAATGTTTGCTTATATTTCTGGATCTCCCTTTGTATTGCAAAATATTTATGGTCTTTCTCCGCAAATGTTTAGTGTTTGTTTTGCAATAAATGGAATTGGCATTATTTTAGGCAGTCAATTAACGGGAAAACTTTCAGAGCGAATACATGAGGGAATTTTATTAGTAGGTGGATTGATGATTGCTTTAGTTGGAGGGGTTACATTACTTCTAAGTGAAATTTTCCATCTAGGTATTTGGGGTGTTCTAATTCCGTTATTTTTAGTTGTTTCTGCTGTTGGGGTTGTTAATACATCAACTTTTTCCTTGGCAATGGCTTCACAAGGTGAAAATGCTGGTAGTGCTTCAGCCTTAATTGGCTTAATGACGTTCTTGCTTGGTGGTATGGCTGCTCCGTTAGTTGGAATAGCTGGTGAATCTTCTTCATGGCCAATGGCATTTATTATTGCTAGTGCAGAAATCTTAGCTCTATTATCTTATTTGTTTCTAGTTAAAGGGCGTATTGTAAAAGAATCGAAAGGATAACCAACATGATTAAACGATTACAAGATTATTATAATCAGTTTCATCGCACGATATGGATTTTACTAGTTGGTACAATCTTATCTCGCGGGGCGGCATTTATGACGTTGCCTTTTTTATCTATATATTTAGTGAATCAGGACTATCCTTCGTTTTTAATTGGCCTCATTATCGGGATGGGTCCATTAATGTCGACAATAGGTGGTTTTATAGGGGGGCATTTATCTGACCAATTTGGAAGAAAGCCGATTATGCTTGTTGCATTAATTGGTACAGCAGCCGCTTATTTTGGCTTTGCTTTGTCCGCCTCAGCTCTTGCTTTTTTGCTACTCAATGCTTTACTTGGTTTGTGTAATTCCTTTTTTGAACCAACTGCACAAGCATTGATGGCCGATTTAACAAAAAAGGAACAAAGAATGAAAGTATTTTCCTTAAGATATGTCGCAATTAATATTGGGGCAGCTGTTGGCCCATTAATCGGGGCTGTATTAGCATTAACAAATGCGACTCTCACTTTTTATATTACTGGGGGTATTTATTTAGCATATATGCTCATTTTATTGTTTACGATTCAGCCTGTTCCTCGTTTGGAGAATAAAGAAAATGTTACTTTGCCTGTTGCCTTTCACATTGTTAGGAGGGATAGGTCGCTATTGTATTATATTCTAGGTGGTATTTTACTTGCGATAGGTTATTCGCAAATGGATTCTAACTTACCACAACACTTTGATAATCGATTGGAGAATGGAGTCGTCATTTATTCATTTCTTTTATCCATTAATGCCATCCTTGTAATTATATTACAATTACCTTTTGCAAAACTGATGGAAAAGGTTCGCCCTTTAAAATCTATGATTATTGGTTCGGCTCTTGTAGCTATTGGGTTATTCTTTTTTGCTATATCCACTCATTGGATAATGGCAGTTATCGGTGTAATCTTATTCACCTTTGGAGAAATATTATCGTTTCCAGCAAGTAGTATATTAATTGATCAATTAGCTTCAGAGGAATTACGTGGCACGTATTTTGGTGCTGCTCAGTTCAGGAATACAGGAAGTTTTATAGGCCCAATGATTGGTGGATACTTGATTGGTATCAGCGGGGGAACGATTGCCTTCTTTGTGATAGCCGTCATTTGTTTATGTAGCATCATTTTCTTTTCAGCAGGAATTAAAAAAGAAGTGATTGTGACAGTTGAAAAGAAATTAAGTTGATAAGCACCGAACAAACTAACAACACGCGTTATATGGGTTGTTAGTTTGTTCTTTTTTTATGAGAAACCGCTCTTACTCTAGGAAGGAAAAAATGTAAAAAACTATTTCCTCTTTTTTAAAGTATAAAGTTGTTCATCTATCCCTACAATGAATGAATAAGGAAAAATAAGGAGGATGAACCGTGAGAAAATATGTCATCATTTTGTTAGCTTTACTATTAGCAGCATGTTCATCTGGCATATCTGAGAAAGATAACCGTCAAAAGGAGAAGGGAACAACATGGAACAATTCAGAACCAAAAACATTTTTACTTGTTGGTGTTGATTCTAGAGGAGAAACAGATTCAAGATCTGATACAATTATGTTAGCTCGGTATGAACCAAAAGAAGAAAGAGTTAAACTAGTCTCTATTATGCGTGATAGCTATGTAGAAATTCCGAATTATGAAAAAGGATACCATAAATTGAATCATGCCTATTTTTTAGGAGGAACGGAATTACTTTCACAAACAATCGAAGAAAATTTTCAAATAAATATTGATCATTCAGTTGTCATTGACTTTAAAGGATTTGCAAATATCCTAAATACTGTTGCTCCAAATGGACTGGAAGTTGATGTTCCTGCAGCAATGATTGAAGATATGAATATGAACATTGAGCCAGGTAAAAACTTTTTGAATGGTGAGCAACTATTAGATTACGTTCGATTTCGTCATGATGATGAATACGATTATGGAAGAGTAAAGCGACAACAGGAAGTGCTTGCTTTATTAAAGGAAGAACTAAAAAACCATATGACATCTATTGAAGGAATCGCCAAATCACCTGAAATGATGAAAATGATTATGGCAAATGTTGATACAGATTTACATATTGATCAGATGTTTGCGATGGCGACCTCTGTATTATTGAATCCAATAACAGATATAGAGACAATGCGGATTCCGGTAGACGATTCATTTGTTGACAAAAATTCTCCACATGCTGGCGCTGTGTTAGATATGGATTATGAAGAAAATATCTCCGCTCTCAGGCAGTTTTTCAAAGAGAAGAATGTCACGGAGGTCAATGGGCGACCGTAATATTTGTGCCATTCTCTTCTATCCTTTACAATGGTTCAATGAAAGAGGTGGTTTCCATGAGGCAGATTGTTCAAATGAATGATAATATGAAGAAGGAGGTCGTTCAGGTCGAACAAACTTGTGAAATGTTAATCGCTGAAATGCTAAGACATTACAAACAACATGAACACTTGGTGATTGAATTCATTCGCTGTAAAAAAGGAAAAGAAGCACAACATGATCAATGTTTAGAAAGCGACTACCAATCTTTTATTGAAGTAGGATTAGAAGAAGAGGATGAATATTTCCCACATGGTTATATTCCCGTATGGAAATGTAAGCAAGAAGAGTTCCAAAAAATAGGTTATATCACCGACGATACGTATGAAATAATAAAAAACAAACTCAGTAATATGATTGAAGAGACAATTGCAGAATAGACTTTAAGGGGAAAAAATAAACATGAGTACAGAGATCTATATATTAGCTGGATTTTTAGGGAGTGGAAAGACCACACTGTTAAAGCAGTTGCTACAGGATGAAAAAGAGAACGGTAGAAAAGTGGCTGTTTTAATGAATGAATTAGGAAAAGTATCAATTGATTCAGATGCAATAGATGAGGACCTTCCATTAAGAGAATTATTGGATGGCTGCATTTGTTGTACCATTCAAGACAAATTAGAAGGACAGTTACAAGGTTTATTAACGCTTGAAAAACCAGATGTCATCTATATCGAAGCGACAGGAGCAGCACATCCAGTGGAAGTCTTAGATGCTGTGCTTTCACCACTTTTTGCTAACTCAATTGTCCCTAAAGGTATTATTTCAATCCTTGATAGTGCAAGATGGCTACACAGAAAACAATTGACACCGCAAGTGCTACAGCTTTTAGTTGAACAAATTAGACATGCAGATTGCCTACTTGTTAATAAAATTGACTTGTTATCTGAAGATGAACAAGCAAATGTCATCCAAGAAGTTCAAAGTATTAATTCGACAGCTTTTACATTGTTAACAAAAAATGCAAAAGTACCAATTAAACGAATAAGAGAATTGTCCTTACTGCCGAAAGAAAAACAATCTAGCAGCAGGATTGGCACAGATTTACATTTGAGCACCTTTGTTTATCAATTTAAAGGAGCTGTAGATCGATCTGCTTTTGAGGATTTTTTGAGGGAATTACCTGACACGCTCTATCGAATGAAGGGATATATTAAGTTCTCATCTTTAGCCTATCCACAGCTTTTCCAATTTTCATACGGGATGCCTGTATATTTTCAAGAAGATATGAATATTCCTTTAAACATGGTATTCATCGGAGAAAATATTGATTGGGATAAAATCGAAAGCGGACTACAATCTCTAGAAAAACCAAAAGAATAAATTGATTAAAAATAAACTGAGTAGGATTTTGTTCTTACTCAGTTTTTTTGTGGAATACAGTCCAAGCCTTTAGCTGTTAACAAGTCGAGAGGTGTAATTCTAGAAGCTACTCTGTTATTGTTTTTCATATGGACAAATCCATCCAAAAGTTACTATACATATAAATGCTCATCTTTAGGCAAACTTTACGATGAAACCTAATAAAGAAGAGTGATAAAAGATGAAAAAGTTGAGCATTGTCTCCCTGTTTTTAATGCTTTATTTAGTGTCCCCTATAAAGATGTATAGTATGGTGGATGATGAAATTGGATTACCTATCCAGATGTTGCCTTGGAAAGAAGCGAAAGAACATTTACCGAAGTTTAAGAAGTTTACTGTGCTAGATGTCGATACTGGTAAGCGATTTGATGTCCAACGAAGAGCTGGTAGTGAGCATGCAGATGTTCAACCATTAACGAAAGTAGATACAAAGACAATGAAGGAAATTTATAATGGAAAATGGAGTTGGAAGCGAAGAGCAATTATCGTCATTAGTGATGGAGAATGGATTGCTGCTTCCATGCACGGGATGCCACACGGGGCAGGTGCTTTATCGAATAATTTTCCAGGTCATTTTTGTATTCATTTTTTTGGTAGTACGACACATCGTACCAATTCAATGGATTTATCTCATAAATTGATGATTCTCAAAGCTGCAGGTAAACTTGATGAGTATATGGCAATATCTGATCCGGAAAAAGTATCAGCTGCCTTTATAGCAGGCTTGAAACAACAAGATGCTTATCTCCTGTCTCTTGTCGCATTAAACAAGATAGATGACAAAGCGATTCGTTCGATTGAAAATGTAAAGTTAACTTCAATTGGTCACTTAGAGAATGGAAATACTGCATTAGTAGTTAATCTTCCCATTCAAGTGGATTGGTATATAAAGAATAAAGGCAAGAAGAGCTATCGGGGTTCCATTCGTTTAGTAAGATTCTCTCCACTTGATCCATGGCAGGTCGATGCTAAGAATTTTTTGTTGAAAAATCGCATTTGACTTTAAATGAGATAGGGAAATGACAAGATAAAGAAAGCGTTCTTAATCGTATCGATTTTGAACGCTTTCTTCATTACTACACCCTTATTTTTTATTGGTTTTCTCCAAACTTAATAAAAGTTTTTTCATCTTCTATTAGGCCACATGCACCGCATTGAATTCTTACTGTTGGACCATTACATTTTAAATGGAAAGCAGTTAAATTTTCTGCTGCGTATTCTTCCAGTACAGAGCCTGATTGTGGATCAAGCTTAACTGAACGCGGATGTTGTTCAATAATATTAAAGCGTGAACGATTAGTTTTACATGATGGACAGCAATATGGTGTAGTCATAGACTAGCCCCTTCCTATTAATGAATTACTTTTATTTTTAACGTTCAATTGAAATTTATGTATGAATCAAGTAGATTCAATATGAGAGGAGTGAATTAAAATGAATAGTAAGGATCTTTTACAAAGCTACCGTTCATTATGGAAAAATAGAGCACTGGCAACAGATGAAGAAAATCCGGATATTGTGTTAATGATAGCAATAGAAAAAGAATTAAGAGATGAAACTGCTCACCCACGAGTAAGAAGAGATAAACAAAAAAAGTTAATTGCTGCGATTAAAAGAATTATTGACTCCTCACTTTCTTCTGATATGAAAGTCGCACTCATTGATATACATTTTGAAATTTTCGATACAATCGATTGAAGGTTTTCACACTTCTAACACAACCATCCGGTATCCTTGACTTATAAAAACATTAAAACTGGGGAGAAACTTTATATGCGTTATTACAAGGCGTTCATATTTTTTTTACTGATTTCTTCTTTCTTAACTGGTTGTAGACAAGAAGAATTCACTAATATACCAGCTGAGCGGGATATTGCGATAACAGTAAATATTAAGGAGATGAGCCTATCATTTATAGACATACAGGCGCAAAAAAACATTGGTTCATGGAAGGTCAATAAAGCATACACAGGAGGAAGTGTACTATCAGATGGCGACACTCTGTTACTGTATGGTGAAAAGTTAAACACCATTGATCTTTATTCATTATCTAAAGGGGAACTGATTCATCAGTGGACAATTGGTGAGGGTGTTGTAGATGTTGAGGAACTAAGACCTGATACAATAGTTGCTTTAGATGAAAGAAAAAATAGCGTCCGTTTTTTTAATAGTAATGGAGAAGAAACGAGTCATATTGATATCTTTGATCGACCACTCGAGATGAAACATGATGAAGCTCGGGATGAACTCATCATTATAGGGTTTGATGAAAATCTTCTTACAAGTATTGATTTGGAAACAATGGAAATAAAAGAAAACTATGAAATACATATACATGCAACAGGTTTGTTCCCATTAGATAACGAAATATGGGTTGGTGGACATGGTGAAGGATTAGATATTGAAAAATATGTACATGTTTATGATAGAGAGACCGGAAAAGCATTAAGAAAAATTAGTGTTCCTTCGATGCCAGTCGATTTTACCAAAGCTGATGAGGCGATATTTGTTGTGAGCCATGGAACCAATTTGCTGTATAAGTTAAATGAGGCTGGTGAAGTAATAGGTGAAATGAGCGTAACAGCCAACCCTTTCACAATTGAAACCTTTAGCGATATAGTATTAGTCGCAGGGTATGATAGCTCTGAGTTACAATTTATCGATTCAGAAACAATAAAACTGAAAGGATCAGTAGAAGTAGGCGAAGGTCCGTTTCAAATTTTGCTTAGGGAGAACGAGGATTCATGAGAAAAGTAAATATATTAATTATTGATGATGAACCAGATATGAGAACATTGATTGAGATGTATTTGGAGAATTCGGGATTTAAATGCTATACAGCTGAGAGTGGTGAAGAGGGCTACATGAAATTGAAGGAAGCTGAAATTGATTTAGTCATTTTAGATATTATGATGCCAAATGAAGATGGATATGAAGTTTGTCAAAAAATACGTACTAATTCAGATATTCCAATCATTTTTCTTTCAGCAAAAGGAGAAGAATGGGATAAAGTGAAGGGGCTACAATTAGGCGGTGACGATTATATTGTTAAACCACTTAGTCCAGGAGAGCTTGTTGCTAGAATACATGCAGTCCTTCGGAGATCTGGAAAAGTGAAACAAGAATCAGAGCAAATAAAGATAGGAAAGTTATCTATAGATAAAAAAGCGCGGAGAGTCCTTGTCGAAGAGGAAAAAATATCTTTAACATTAAAAGAGTTTGAAATGCTTTCTTATTTAATTCAACATGTTAACCAGGCTCTTTCAAGGGAGCAGCTCCTTGAACATGTGTGGGGAATTGAATATGATGGTAGCCTACGAACGGTTGATACCCATATTAAAACATTAAGGATGAAATTAGGTATAGCAGATTACATTCAAACCGTATGGGGGGTAGGTTATAAACTAGAGGTACCAGACAAATGAAGTACCTTACCGACACATTAGCCAAAAAGTTATGGTTAACGGTGACGATAGCGATACTTATCACAATTGTTTATTCCTATATCTTATCTTATCTGTTTTATGAGAAATTATATGTCGAAAATGTAGAAGATACATTATTAGAAGAAGGATTAGCCTTAGCGTCTGATTACAAAGGTGGAGAAATAAGTACAGACTTAAAGGAAAAAGTAGCTTGGTACAATGATAAATCAGAAACCGATATTATCATGGTAGATAATCCTAGGGAATTGAGCGCATGCTTTCCATTTGAATTGAAATATGATTCGCTCATTAACGGAGAAGAACGAGAGCAATTATTAAAAGGAAATCCAATTTACAAAACGGGTTTTGAAGAAAGGTTTGATACTCGTATTATGGGTGTCATTATCCCGTTATTAGATGAGAATCGTCTCGCTGGTATTATATATGTTTATTTACCGTTAGAGAAAATTTCTGATATTACACAGGATTTCGCTTATCTTTGGATGCTTGCCGCGTTCATCTTTCTTCTATTCGCCATTATGACAGGTACTTTCCTCATTAAAAGAATGACTAGCCCGTTAATGGAAATGAAGTTAGCAGCTGAACAAGTGTCTAGAGGGAATTACAATGTGCAACTATCGACAAATCAACAAGATGAAATTGGTGAACTGGCTAGTGCTTTTAATTCAATGGCCACATCTATTCAAAAAGAAGATGATAGAAAGAGAGAATTTCTTGCTAATGTGTCTCATGAATTAAGAACACCGATTAGTTATGTCAAAGGATATAGTGATGCACTAAAGTCAGGTCTTGTAACAAATGAAGAAGATCACGAAAAATACCTTGCACTCATTTATCGGGAAGCAACTCGGATGGAGAGACTTGTCGGTGATTTATTAGATTTGTCAAAACTTGAAACTGATGACTATCGTTTGGTGAAGGCGCCAATACCCCTAGCCCAGCTTTTGGAAGATGTCGTGCAAAAGTATAGTCCGCGAATTAAAAGAAAAGGCTTATCTATAGAAGTAGATCTTGATCCTGATATCATTATTATTGCAGATGAAGGAAGAATCGAACAAATTATGCAAAATATTTTTGATAACGCGATTAGATATACTGATGAGGGCACATTACTACTTGATCTTTTCCAAACAGAAGATGGCTGTTGTATCCAATTGGAAGACTCTGGGATTGGGATACCTGAAGAAGACTTAGATAAAATCCGGCAAAGATTTTACCGAGTGAATAAAGCAAGGACAAGAGCTGATGGAGGTACAGGGCTTGGGTTAGCTATTGTGGAGAAACTCGTACATTTACATGAAGGGCGCTTGCTTATTCAAAGTGAATACAATATTGGGACAACGATACAAATTATACTTCCGATGGTAAATGATCATTAATTTTTAAAGGCTACTCTTTCTATAAGAAGAAGAGTGGCCTTTTATATAGAAGGATAGGGATGTATTTCCCTTCCTCTTCAATAGGCAAATGAAAATAGGTTTATATGCTACAAACCGCCTTATATCAAGGTTTTTAGGCTTTGATATCATTTCATTATAGTTGCATAATAATTATCACGAATGTTACCTTCATGTAATAAACGTAAAAGAGAAAAAGGTTTTTTTAAGTTGTCAAGTATAGTATTTTAGTATATAAATGGAAACACGATAGTGTCATTACCAATTAATGATAAAAAAACCTATTCTCTAAAAATCAAACAAACCTACTAATCATAACGTTTTTTCTTTCTATTTTTAGATAGAACCATACAAGAATAATTCATTGCTATTTCCTCCCAAAAATATTACAAAAAAACCTATGATATGATTATGTCACAGCAAGAAACAACAAAAAACATCCATTAGGGAGGAAATAGATTATGAGTAAGAAAGTTATTTTTTCAGTAGCGGCAGCAGCTGCATTACTAGTATCAGCACCAGGTTTAAACAAGGCAGAAGCGGCAGAGCCAGCTCAGGTAAAAGTAGATACAAAGGCTTTTGTCTATCAAACTTCTAATATGTTAAACCAAGATTATATTAATAAAGTGATGCAAGATTGCATGGGTAAATATAATGTGAATTGGAATCAAGAAGATATTCAAAATATCTTAAGTCAAGCGAAAGAAAAAGCACAAGCAGCATTAGAACAAGGTAAAGCGCATGCAGCACAACCAGAGCAAGCGGAACAGCCAGCTAAAGAAGCAGCACAACCAGAAAAACAACCGGCTAAAGAAGCAGCACAACCGGAAAAACAACCAGCTGAAGAAGCAGCACAACCAGAAAAACAACCAGAGCAAGAAGTAACTGAAGAAGCACAAGCACCATCAGAAGAAGCTTCATCTGAAGTTAGTGCATATGAACAACAAGTCCTTGATTTAACAAATAAAGAGCGTGCAAATGCTGGTCTTCCTGCATTAAAACTTGATGTGGAGCTTAGTAAGGTAGCGCGTGAAAAATCTCGTGATATGCAAACAAAAGGGTATTTCGATCATAACAGCCCAACATATGGTTCTCCATTTGATATGATGAAACAATTTGGTATTTCTTATACTTCAGCAGGTGAAAACATTGCCCAAGGTCAACAAACACCAGAAGAAGTAGTACAAGCATGGATGAATAGCCAAGGTCACCGTGAAAACATTCTTAACTCTAGCTATACTCACCTTGGGGTAGGTTATGTTGAGAACGGTAATTACTGGACTCAAATGTTCATCGGTAAATAATCATCGGATAAATACGCTTAAAATTATCCTTCAAGATGAGCAACACCTGTATCATATGATGCAGACGTTGCTCATCTTTTTATTATTCCTTTATAAAAACAAATACATATTCAGACTTTATGATTTGACTTAATGTAGCAAAGTGAGGTTTATTTATGAATATCTACCAATATAGTTTGAGTTTATGTGCATGAATTTGATGGATACCAAATTAATTTTTACAACCATCTGATTACAACTATATACCGGACGGCTTACTCATCCAATTCTGATTAAATTTCCAAATCGTTCTAATTAAATGATATAATGTATAAATAAAGAGTAATTAAACATCGGAGTGAATGGTTTGAAGGATTTTTTATTTAATAATGAACAGCGATTTGGTGAATCGCTTCCTGAACAAATTGCCAAATACATATTAACGAAAATCATGGAAGGTTCTTATATTCCTGGAGATAAAATTATTGAAGAGAAAATAGCAGAGGAGCTAAAAACAAGCAGAGCTCCAGTGAGAGAAGCATTATATTTACTTCAAGTAGACAATATTGTCGAGCGTATTCATCGAAAAGGGACAGTTGTAAAATCCTTTACGACAGAAGATATTAAAGAATATACACATGTCATGGTTGGACTCATTCAAATGGCACTAGATATGACTTCGAATCGATGGCATGATGAAACGAAAGAAACGTTAAAATTAAAACTCAATGCTGTGGAAGAAGCGTTCCTTGCAGGTGATCTCATTGGTTATCAAATGAAATCCACGGGTTTAACAACATTCTTTTTTGAAGTGGCGAATAATAAAGCACTATCTAAATTTTATTATGAATCTGTTTATATATTAACGGTGTTTGCCCAAGTGAAATGGACAATGAATACGATGAATCGTTTTCATCCGAAAATGAAATTAATTACCAAAAATCTAATGGAAAATAAGATTACTGAAGCGAAGGATGTAGTTCCAGCTCTTTTATTAGAAACGTTAGAATAAGGATGCCACTTTTTGGGCATCCTATTATAGCAAACAAAATTGTCGACAATATACAATTTTAGTAGTATGATTATTTTGTATGAAACAAAAGGGAGGAATATCAGATGAATTTTGCCAACAAAGTAGTACTAATTACAGGTGCCGCAGGTGGTATTGGAATAGCAGCAGCTAAAGCTTTTGCTAAAGAAGGTGCTAAGCTCGCACTAGTAGATTTATCTAAAGAAGCATTAGAAAAGGCTGCTGCTTCTATTGATGCTGAGGAGATTTTACTGTTATCAGCTGATGTAACAAAAGAAGAAGATGTAAAGAAATATGTTGAAGATACCCAACAAGCATTTGGTCGTATCGATACATTTATAAATAACGCTGGAATCAATGGCGATTTTGCCATCTTAGATGAGCAAACAAAGAAAAATTTTGATGCAGTATTTGGTGTAAATGTTTACGGTGCGTTTTTAGGATTAAAATATGTTTTACCTGTGATGAAAGCTCAAAAAGGTGGGGCAATCGTTAATACGGCTTCAAACGGTGGTTTATTAGGTGCACCAGGTATGGGACTTTATGTTGCATCTAAACATGCGGTAATCGGGTTAAACAAAACGGCTGCATTAGAAGCGGCAGATTATGGTGTCAGAGTAAATGCGGTTGCACCATCTGGTGTAGATACACAAATGATGAGATCCATTGAAGCAAACGCCATGCCTGAACAAACAGAGAATGCACGTACACAATTTGAAAGCTCTGTACCAATGAAAAGATATGCAACAGCTGAGGAAATTGCTGATCTAATGGTATTTTTATCATCAGAAAAAGCTTCATTTATTTCAGGTTCATATTATCGTATCGATGGTGGACAAGGTGCTACATCGGTTTAATTTGTAAATAAACTTACGCGAAAGCATATCATCACGAGTGGTGTTACAGTGATTGGCTATGTAGATGTCAAGGCATGCAGTGAAAAATGTGCAAACGTTGTCATTGCTGATATGAGCGTAAAGATGGGTAAAGCTTACTTACGGTTCAATCTGTAACAGTTGACGGTGGATATACTGTTACTTAAATAACATATACGGTGAAAAGGTCTTTGTATTATTTATGGCTTTTTCACCGTTTTTTATTATGACTATTCCCTCATGTGAATTTCTGCCGCTGCACGAATCCCTGACTCGATTGCTCCTTCAATCCAGCCAGGGAATAAGGATGCATGCTCCCCAGCAAAATGAAGTCTGCCGGAGGGTTTACTTACCTCCTCACCAAAATGTTTTTGTTGACCTGGTGCATATAACGTGAAACAACCTGCAGAAAATGAATTTCTGCTCCAATTAAATGTAACGGTTCTTAGGTATTCTTTATAGACAATATTGCCATATACTTCACTTAAGCATTTCAAGACTTCCCTCGTAATATCTGATTGTGACAAGCTATTCCATAATAAAGCGTCACTGCCCCAACTATAGCTTGCAAGTAAAACTGCTGGTGCATCATTATTTACTCTACTTGGAATATAGCTAAAACGAATCGGTAAATCAGTTATGACATGACCAAAGTTGTACCTTTCCCAAAAAGGGCTACTAAACTCAATTCCAATTTTCATTGAAGTAATGTTTTGCAATTCTCTAATGGCCTGCCATTTTTTTTGACTAATGCTATTTTTGGGTAGTAAATCTATAAATTGAAGTGTAGTAAACGGTAAGGTAATAAGACAATAATCACCTGTATACGTTTTAAAAGTATGTTGATATGTATCATGGACATATATGTATACTTTATTACTACCTTGTTTGATACTTTCTATTTTTTGATTGTAAAATAGGTTCGATGCTAATTCCATTTGAAAGGAGTAGGGAAGTCGATCATTCCCACCTCTTATTTCAAAATATTTGATATCAGGTTGAAAGAGTGGGGAGAGGACACTAGATAAAATCGACATAAATGATAATTCTTGAAACCCTTCAATACCTAAGAGAATACTAATTAATCTGATCGCATTTGAAGATAAAGGCGTTGCTAAAGGGTTATATTTTAAAAAATCGACCATGGAATATTTGTCGTATTCTGAGACCATTTTTTTCTTTTCTTCTTCTGTACTATTATTATAGAGTGTGATAAATGGCTCTACCGCATCTTGTAATAGTGTAAAGGCTGTCTTTCCTTGCTCATTTTTATTTAAATGAAAATCAAGTAAGTTTGGATTTTCTTCGTATTGTTTTCTTGAAATTTTCCTATTATTAATATAAATAATATCGTTTGGATGACTATTAATAAAAGGCGATAATGGCAATTGAAACTTTTCTATATATTTTAATACGAGTTTATGTGTATGAGGAATTCTCATCGCACCCATATTAAGATAATTCCCATTTGTAAAAGGGGACCTAAGCGTGTAGATTCTACCTCCTATACGGTTATTCCCTTCTAGGACAGTGACAGTATGCCCCGCTTGTTTAAGGAGTGAGGCTGAAACTAATCCAGCCATGCCTGCACCTGCAATCAAGACATTCTTCTTTCTTTGTTTTATATTTGGTAATCCATTTTTGATGATGGAAAGCATGTCGTTAGGGTATTTAGGTAGTAACATACTTTTTCTTCCTCCTAACTAATGGTCATCGACATGTATTTCAGATAATTGCCGGTCAATCAACTTATAAAGTTGGATTTCTAAAATGGCATCTTGGTAGTCTGCTTTAGCGCCTTTTTTATTTACAAGAGTCGGTAATGTAATAAGTGTTTGGTCACTGTCCTTTGGAATATGTTCGAGAATGAGTTGATTGGTTGTATGATACATTTTTAATTGCTTTAACCATTCTCGTTTTTGGATTTCTATTCGCACAAAAACATATTTATGTGTCTCCAAGACACGAAATCTTAATTTACTTTGTGATTGACTATTTTCTGTTGTATGTTGAGTTTCTTCTTGTTTTTGCTCGTTTGAATATTGAAGGTCATTCGGAAAGACTTTTCCGAGCATCCCTTGTACATACTCATTGACTTCTTTTTGGTTTAATTTTTCGAATTTGGCCTTCATTTCTTTATTAAATGGGAATTGATTCCAAGGGAACATACACTTTTCACCCTTCCAAAAAAAGAGATGATCTTTCCGATGATGATAATCGCCTATTCATTAATTTATGCAACATTTCTATTTTCGTTAAAAAAACATCAATTCAAATCACTTGCAACATTACTTTATAGTGATTAGTATTAAAATTAAATAATAATTTTAAAAATTCTAACTAAAAGGGGTTGTTACGTGAATACAAAGACAGCGTTAATTACTGGTGGGTCAACCGGTATCGGTAGCAGTATTGCTTGGAAAGTAGCAGAGCAAAATGTAAATGTGATTATTAATTATAGACATAGCGAACAAAAAGCAATTGAACTTTGTGAGGCCCTTACTAACAAATATGGGACAAAAAATATTGCCATTAAAGCAGATATTACGAATGAAGATGAATGTAATTATCTCATACAGCAATCATTAGCGAAAACAGATTCAATTGATATCTTGATACATAACGCAGGCCCATATATTCATGAAAAAAAGAAAATGATTGAATACTCTTTAGATGAATGGTCTTATTTAATAAATGGAAATCTACAAGCTTTATTTATATTAGGCAAAGCCATCATTCCACTCATGAGAAAGGGGAATTGGGGGAGAATCATTACAATAGGTTTTGATCGCGCCGAAACTGCCCCAGGATGGATGTATCGTTCGGCTTTTGCTGCAGCAAAATCAGGTGTAGTCTCATTAACAAAAACGCTTGCCTTAGAAGAAGCGGAAAATGGCATAACAGTTAATATGGTTTGCCCAGGGGATATAATTGGCAAGTGGAAAGAGAGTGATATAGACGATGCCTGTACAGTAAAAGATGATCGAACTCCTGTAGGGCGCCCTGGCACAGGGGAGGATGTGGCGAGGGTGATTGCTTTTCTTATTGAACCTGCATCTAGCTTTATCACGGGTAGTGTCATCCCAATAACTGGAGCAAAAGATGTGTTAGGAAAAAACCTTCATCAATAAGCATGTCTCCGATTCTTATCACATATATTGTTAAAAAGACTGTGGGAGAGATGAGAATGGCTTCTCAAGGTTCAAAAGGCTGGTATATTGCAAAACTAAAAGAATTTGGTGTCAATAGACATCCAATAGAGTTGCGGAAATTAGAACTTTACAAGACCTATGAAGTCAGAAAAATTTATCAACAGGTTTTAGCGAATAAAAAACAAGGGTAGCTATTTAACTCCCTTGTTTTTTTAAGCTTCTTTTAGATGCGTTGTATCTTCTACTGTAAGTCCTTCTCTAAGCATATGAAGAGAATAAAGATCTTTAGGGATTTCAAATAAATCGTAAATCTGGCCAGTTTCATTTATTTTTTCATACAAACTTTTACGTGATTCATTGGCATAAATGGCATAAGGTAGTTTCTGGGCAGCTTTTAATGAACGAATATTTTCTTTTTTTATGCGCATAAAAATGGTTTCAATATTTAAATCATAAAAAAGTTCATTAAA
Source organism: Cytobacillus sp. FSL M8-0252 (assembly GCF_038007345.1). Lineage (NCBI taxonomy): Bacteria > Bacillati > Bacillota > Bacilli > Caryophanales > Bacillaceae > Cytobacillus > Cytobacillus sp. FSL M8-0252. The sequence continues at coordinate 2,859,427 of NZ_JBBOWZ010000001.1, read as the reverse complement.
GAAAGCATCTTTGGCTAATTGATTATAACCTTTACCATGATAAGGTTTACCGATCCATGTGCCAAGAAAACCAGCTTGGTTTTCAATGTCATATAAGCTAATTGTGCCTATTGGATTATTCCATTCATCTGTAATGGTGCGAGAGATGAGTTTTTCTTGTTCCTCAGCTTCGAGCGTTTGTTTCGTAATAAATAACAGTTCTTCATAAGATTGAGCTTTATGACGCACAAAAGGGAAGACATCGGGGTGCGTCATCAATTCGAATAAAACTTGACAATCATTTAGGTCACGTTTTTTCAGCATTGGTTATCCCTCCACGTGAGAGTAAACCTACTCCATGCCAAAAAGACAGAAAAGGCCCACCCTCGAAATTTTTTGTAATGTAACTAAAAAATTTCGGGGTGGGAATCGAACCCACTAGAACCAGTAAACTGGTGGCGCACCATTTGCCTTCCCAATATCCAAAAACAAAAGATATTATCGACTAAAAATATTATTTTATGAAAGTATAATACTAAAAAAATAGCAAAAAGGGAATAGATTTTTTACCTTATTTTTAAGATTATTTTTCGCCAAATTTCTCCATTTTTTGCATACCTGATTCTAAAGGTAAAATGGCAAAAAGCAATCAATAGGTGAGATGGTGAAAAAAGTACGATTCATTGAGGTGAAGTGAGGTAGGGGCATAAAAAAAGTTTAATGATTGGAGATAAATGGTGAAGAAACCTTATCATTATTTAGACAGAGTTAGGAGACGGAAATTCTAATTTAAAGATAAATCTGTCTCCTTATCATGTTATTTATCCACCGCATTTGTATATGCCCAATTGCCTGAGACCATTGTCCATTTTGGTTTTGCTAGAAAATGAAAAGGATGGTGGCTCCAGAGTACAAGATCAGCTTCTTTCCCTTCTTCAATGCTTCCAACGATATGATCGATTTTTAAGTTTTTAGCGGCAGCGATCGTTATTCCCTCCAATGCTTTTTGTTCGGATAAACCTTCTCGAACAGCAATACTTGCGCAAATGTTTAAGTATTGAATAGGTGTATAAGGATGATCGGTAGTTATTGAAACGGAGACACCTGCTTGATCGAGGATTTTATAAGTGTCCCACGTCTTGTTTTTTAACTCTACTTTTGATCGTCTTGTTAATGTTGGTCCAACGCTCACTTGGAGATTCTTACCTAAATAAGGAGTAATTAAATGACCCTCTGTACAATGTTCAATTCGTATATCTAAATGAAACTCTTTAGCAAATCGTAGTGCAGTTAAAATATCGTCTGCTCTATGGGCATGGATTCGTACAGGTATTTCTTGTGTAAGTGCTTTAATAATAGGGGATGTGCGCAGGTTTACTTCATTTGGATTAGCATGAACATTATAAAACGCTTCTCTTAACATCCCCATAATGCCCATTCTAGTAATTGAATGATCATTGCTATGACTATGAACTTTTTTAGGGTTTTCTCCAAGAGCAATTTTTAATCCAGCAGTTTCTTTAACAAGCATCTCTTCAACACTATTGCCGTACGTTTTCAAGATGGATGTGGTGCCACCAATAATATTCGCACTGCCTGGCATTACGTGAACAGTAGTTATCCCAGCTTTAAGTGCATCACGAAAGGCAGGGTCAAAAGGGTGGATGCCATCGATTGCCCGAATATGTGGTGTTAATGGCTGTGTTGTCTCGTTCGCATCATTACCAGCCCAACCAGTCCCCTCGTCATATAATCCAATATGTGTATGCACATCAATAAAACCAGGTAACAGAAAACCATGAGAACAATCAACGACTTGTGCATGCAAATCTTGAATATCTTTTCCGATCTTTTTCACTATACGATTTTTTATTAATACATCTCCGTGGAAAGGCTTTGAAGTAATGGGATAGACAATGGCATTTTTAAAAAGTATCGTCGACATCAGCATCCAGTCCTTTTTCTGCTTAATAAAATTCATCCTTAGCAAATACACTGTTAAAGTGACAAAAAAGTGAGTAGAAATCAAGAACCTACTCATGAGAATAAATTTAAAAAATGCCTGCCATTTGCATAAATAGGATTGTTAATCCTAAAATCCAAACATAAACGGCAAATATCTTTAGTGATTTTCTTTTTAGAAAATTAATCATCCAAACAACGGCAATATAACCGAAAATGGCTGATGCAAGTGTGGCAATTAACATACTGCCAAAGCTAATGGCTTCAATATGACCAGCATACATTTCACCAAATTGCAGCACAATGCCTCCTGCTATGGTCGGTATAGATAGTAAAAATGAAAAGTATGCAGCTGTTTCTCGATCAAGTTTACGGATGAGCCCTGCAGCGATTGTTAAACCTGATCTTGAAATAGCAGGGAATATCGCTATTGCTTGAAAACTACCAATAAATAATGCATCACTATAGCTAATATCTTTCATCTTTTTCGCACCATTTTTAATACTATCTGAGAACCAAAGAATGATTCCGGTAATAATAAATTCCCAGCCAATGGTGACGCCGGTTTTTGAGATCGTCTCAAATAGATCATTAAATAATAAACCAACAAAGACAGCAGGAATCGTACCAATGACAAGCAGCATAGATAACTTTCCGAATGGATTTTTTATGATTTCTAGTAACTCATTTTTATAAACAACAAGGACAGCTAATAGTGTACCAATATGGAGCATGGTATCTAAAAATAATCCTGCTTCATCAAGACCAAATAAATGTCTTCCAAGATACAAATGCCCAGTGCTTGAAATAGGAAGAAATTCTGTTATCCCTTGAATGATTCCAAGAATAAATGCTTCAATTTTTGACATCATATAAATCACCTATTTGTTTATTTTTTTCCTAGTAGTAAAATAAGGGGAACTCACGTATCAACTTGTTTTCTCTCGCTTTTATAAATGTATTCAAGTTGTCCAATAGAAGAACCGAAATTTGAAAATAAAAACTTTGAAACTTTTTATAATAATCTTCGTAAAATAGGTATATAGTACAAGAAGGAATAAGAGAAAGGGGAAAACAACAATGAAAGATTCACAAACAGACAGAATACTTGCTGCGGGCATTTATATTATTAGTTTCTTTACTGTATTTATAGGACCACTTGTTATTTGGCTTATAAAGAAAGATAGCTCAAAGCTTGTAGACTATCATGGAAGACAGTATTTTAACTTCCTCATTACTTACTTTGTTTATGGAATCATTAGTACGATCTTGATGTTAGTGCTCATTGGTTATTTATTAGCAGCGATATTTGGCATTGCATTTATCGTATTTACCATTATTGCAGCCGTTAAGGCGTTTGAAGGGGAAGAGTATCGCATCCCGTTTATCATCCGTATCCTCTAATAAACGAGTAAATATAAAAGGCCAAAAAGAAGACGCGAACAAATCAATGTTCGTGTTTTCTTTTTGGCCTTTCCATTGTAAGCCGAATTATTGGCTTAAATACTAATAAGGAACAAAGTAAATGATTGCTTCATTCATAGAGGAATGCTTATTCGGTGATTCTTTGATTTAAGTAGGTTTGGGTGTCAAAGATAGGGTAGCTGATGTATAGAGATAATAAACACGTTTAATTTTGAAATATCATTCCATTATGCGTGTTCGTATAACAAGGTACAAAGGAAAAAATAACTTTATCGGACGGAACAGTAATAAATAAAATGATGTACTTCTAAAAATCCACCTCCATAATGTAGAATTACTAAGGCAGAAACAAGATATTTGATAGTGAAACAAGAAAAGCTTCAATGATCTATAAAAAAGTTAAGGAATCACTTCCATTAATAGCTAAATGTATACAATTGCATGATAATGTTAATGAAAAAAAGGGATTAGTCGGCATTACAATGCTTAATAAAGTTGTAGGAAATTAGGGTTTGAAACATTTGCCATCCACAACCGATATTATAAATTATTCAAAAAAGCTTTCGTGCTACCAATTTATTTTTTGTCTTCATAATAGTGTATCAAAAAGAGAAAAGCCATCTCCTATATATTTATTCATGTCGAAAGATCGCTTATATAAATATAAAAACATCTAATAAAATAGCTTAGCCTCAACATTTTCTTTTAGTTAACTTCTTCAAAGAAAAAAAGGATTGTCCGCGATTCTTGCTTCTTGCTATGCAAACAAAAAATTCCAGCTATTTAAATTGGAAAACATCCTGGCGGTTGCAACTGCTCAGAGGAAAATAAGATCATGAGGAAGCTCAGGAATTATATAGGAATATACTTAGATCTTCCTTGTCATCTACGGTACCAAGCAGAATATCTTTGATGGTTATATTTGGATAGGTATCTTGAAGTTTTTTAAGAATCCATTCTTCATCCCTGCCTAATTGATGCAACTGTTTACAATCAATCGTTCCCTCTTTTATAACGGTATTTGGAAAATAAAAAGGTTTGACTGGTTTGCTAAATGTGACGGCTGTTAAAGGCAAATGTTCCGTCTTCAGAAAGATGGAAACCTTGCCACCATGCTCCCATAAGGCAAGTGCGACTTTTTGGATTTCTTCAATATTCTTCATTCGCAATTCGGTCTGCAGTTCATCAAGTGAAATTCGGGCACGTTTCATATTACGGTTATTAATCATTCCATTTTCTATTAATGGAATCGGATCGGTGATAAACCACTTTCTAAAATGTCTAAAATGCAAACTTAGGTAGATTCCGATTATATACAAGATTAAAATAACACTCATTGTAATCATCGACCCTTCCAGACCTAATCCTTCATCGGACAGCGGATGGGCAATAATATTTCCAATAATCAGCACGATAACAAAATCGAGAAGTCCTACTTGGGAAAGGGAACGCTGACCCATTAATTTGACAAGTATGATGAAAAACACAAATCCAACAATTGCCCGGAGCATCCATTGGACAATAGTTAAGGATTCCTGCGAAGTGAAAAATTCCATAATCTTACACACCCTTTAAACAGAATTAGAAAAGAAGACTTATCTTGATCAGCCTGAATTCATAAGATAAGAAAATATATTATTTGGACAAACTGGTTTTAGCAGTGCCATGTCCGGCACGAAAGCTGAAGCAAGACTTCCCAAACCTCATGACTCTATAAGCGGGTATCGACTCGAGCGAAGTTTCCCCTGTATTTCCTTTTCTCCCTCATTCTTTGTACTATTATTTTCCAATTAATAAAATTTATTACTATAAATTGATTCCAACGGTTAGTTATTCTTTTATCTGAAACAGTGACAAGAAAGAAGATCGCCTTTAATGACGATCTTCTGATTCATTCGTATTCAATTAACCTCCCTCAATAAACAAACACTTATCTCTTAATTACGCAGTTTTTCACCGTATTGCTATCTAACTTGTTTTACTTTACAGATTTGATTAGAGTGAAAAGTACACAATCAAGCTGTTTACGAAGAAAATGAGCGCAGGAAACTAGCCAACCTTCGGTTGATTCCCAAAAGTTGGATAAATAGGTATGTACGCACCAATGGATGTCCACATCTCTTATGGAGGTCTACCCTCCCAAGTCTCACAGAGTCTACGCTCCTACATTCCTTCGTTCAACCTTTCCATAAGGTGGATGTCGGTCATGCTGCCCCACAGGATCTAAGTCCTTACGTTAGTTGCGTTGCCAACTAATCCCATGCTGATTTTGTCTGTTCATCTTGTTAAATCTATTGGTTAATCGTTAGTTTAATAGTGATTAAGCTGCTATTTGTTCTTGGATAAATGCATGCATATGAGGGATGTCCTTCAACATCTTCTCCTCTTGAAACACAAACTGTTTCTTACCAATAGAGAATAGTATACGGATGAGCTTATTACACAAGGCAATTAAAGACTGCATCTTTTTTAACGGATTGTCAGGTCTCATTGTGTAGTAATAATGTAGGGCTTTAAAGGCTTTGTTCTTGGCTACTAGAATCATAGATGCTCGGAATAACAATGCTCGTAATTTCTTTCGACCACGTTTGGTTATTCTGGTTCTCCCTTTATGCTGACCTGATGTATTTTCTTTTAAGCTAAGTCCAGCCAGTTTAGTTATCTGGCGAGGATGATTGTATTCACTCAAATCGCCTACTTCAGCGAAGAAACCCGCCACTGTATCACGGCCAATTCCTGTTATTTTTAACATTTGATCAACGCCTGGAATATCTTGAAGTAGTGTATCCAGAGTTTGGTCAAGCTCTTCGAACTTTTTTTGAATGAGTTCATACTTTTGAATTAACGTTCTTAACTCCATTTTAGCCATCATGGCACCCTGACGGATGCCAATCGAGCGATTGGCTGCTTCTTTTAAGGCACGAATCTTCTTAATCCCTATACTGCGCTTCACTGCTTGCCTAAGGTATTCTAGTAATTCTTCTTCTGTATATCTCACCAGTTCTTCCGGTAATGCTTCCAGCTTTAATAAATGAAGAGCTGCCTTCCCTTCCCAACTTTTAAAAACGGTAAAGAACTCTGGAAAATATCGATCAATCCAGTTGTGTATCTGTCCTTGCACTATTTGTAAGTCTACATTTAATAGATCACGCAATTTCTTAGCCACACGCAGTTCTGCGAAAACTCCTTGTGGTATCGTTGGTTCGGAGTATCTACCATCTTTGACTAGTTGTGCAATGACTTTTGCGTCTTTAACATCATTTTTAGTTGGAGAATTATCGTCTAGTTCCTTACTGTGCTTGACGTGTAAGGGGTTGACCGCGACGAACTTAATCTGTTCCTCCTTTAGAATATGAGCTAAATTAAGCCAATAATGGCCTGTTGGCTCCATTCCAGTAATGACAGACTCCATTTTGTATGAATCTTTTATTTGATTAATCCAATTAATAAATGTCCTAATTCCTTCTTGAGTATTATCAAAAAAGCAAGTAGAACCTAGCTCTATTCCACGATAATCTTGTGCTCTAGCTACATGATGATGTTTGGCAATATCAATACCAATGATTAAGGTTTTTGATGTAATTTGAGCTATTTTATGATTTTGGTTATAATTCATTTTGAGACCTCCGAATAGATATTTTGTCCCTTTTAGCTAGCCGGCTTAGGACACATTTATCTTATCAAGAGGTCTTTTTTCTATCAAATTTCATTTTCACTTATTACAGGAATGCTGCCCCGTTTGTTAAACAAGAAAAAAAGAACGCTCCAGCAATCCTCATCTTTAACTCTTGCATCTATTTTGTCGAATGAGAGGAAAGTCCTCTCCCGATAAGGTTTGCAGAAACCGGTTTCCTTCCCAATTCTCTTGCCCAAATTGATAATTGTCCTATATGGTGAATTTCGTGAGCAATGGCATGGCGCATAACTTCACCCCAAGTATCTGTTACAATTCTTCCATCTGGCAGGGTATCGTAAAATAATTGATTTTCCATACTTGCATCCCAGTTGTTCACAAAGTTCTCTACTTCCATATGAAATTCTGCGTCCAATTTTCGAACCTTGTCCAAGCTGTTATAATAATCAAAACTCTCCTGAAAGTCCGCTTTTCCCTGTAATAGACGTATCCAGCTCCACTCGACATCAACAATATGGAAAAGTGTATGTAATATACTGCCCATACCACCAGTTCGATTTTGCAAAAGCTCTTCCTCACTTAAATCTTCACACCAGTTATACCAATCTTTTCGTATCATCCAGTTATATTTAAAAAGTGTTTGCAATAAAACCCCTCCGCAATAAAAAATATTAACCTTAAAATATACGTTTGGAATATAAAAAACTTTACTTACTATATACTATTTCTTCAGTCATAGTTTAAGTTCCTTGTTCAACTAACCTGCCCGGTAGTTCAAGAAGAACTGACAAGATCACGATGTATGCTCTTCATTTTTAAATAACTTTATTATTTATTAAATAACATTATTATTCGTGAACAGCTGACCGTGTTTAATAAAAGGAGTGGGGTAGCTTCTTAGCAAACTTTTTTATATGCATTCACTAGGACAGAGCACACAATGCTATTTTCGTTTTTCCGGCATTTTTATCATTCATCGCGTACCTCTCTTTCGTAGAATAGACAACTCAAGCTTGTTATAATAGAACAAGGACTTTAATAAGAAAGGATTCGTTGTGAGAATGAATGTACATCAAACAGCCCTTGTATTAGAAGGTGGAGGAATGAGAGCGGCATACTCTGCTGGTGTAATGGAATTATTTTTAGATAAAGGTATTACTTTTCCATATGTAATTGGTGTTTCTGCAGGAGCCGCGAATGCTGCCTCATATTTATCGAAACAAAAGGGCCGTAACAAGAAGGTAAGTGTGGAGTATGTATCTGATCCTAGATACTTCTCCTTGCGAAATTATCGAAAATCTAAACAGTTATTTGGTATGGACTTTATTTTTGATGAAATTCCAAATAAGCTCGTTCCCTATGATTATGAAGCGTTCTCTCACGGGAAAAGTAAGTTTATTATTGGTACAACCGATTGTCTGAGTGGAGAAGCTGTTTATTATGGGAAGAAAGACTATGGGGAAAACTTGTTGCTTCTTTTAAAAGCGTCAAGTTCATTACCTTTTATTGCACCTGAAATTTCTTTTAATAATCGAATGTTACTTGATGGTGGTATTGCTGATTCCATACCAATAAGAAAAGCACAAGCAGATGGATATGATAAAGCTGTTGTTGTTTTAACACGACCCAAAGGTTACCGAAAAAAACCATCAAGAATGAGTTTTTTATTGCGAAGAAAATATCCACAATATCCAGGGCTCCAAAGAGCAATGATGAATCGTTACAAAATGTATAATGAAACCGTTGAATATTTAGAGGAGCAAGAAAAAAAAGGACAAGTGATGATTATTAGACCTGAGAAGGTTGATGTGGGAAGAATGGAAAGAGATTTAAAAAAATTATCTGCCTTTTATGAGCAAGGCTATAAGGATGCAGAAGATAGTTTAACAAGATTTATATTTTAATTGAAAGTTTGGTGAAAAAAGATCATTCTCTTCTCTCATAGAAGAGGAGAAATGTCTTTTTTCTTTTGGTTTTTGGCGGTAAAAATGAATATTACTCATGATTGCCTTCGTTCTATAATAGATTGGTAGTAATACATTTATTGAGAGAATCGGGGTAGGAAGTTCATGAATATTCAGCAATATTATCAGCAATCAGCACAAGCCTCTCTTAATGGTAGTTTAGTTGCGTGTATACCACTATGGATATTAGTCATATATCATAGTTTCTTTCAGGAGATTAGCGGGCTTCTTTGGTGGTGTTTACCCTTTGTTTTATATAGTGGGATGTCTTATCAAAGCTATGTGTTAGCAAATAATCAAGCAAAGATAAGTTCATATGCATCAACAAATAGCAAGCAAAAAAATATATTTTCACAAAGGGAATTTCTTATAGGTTTTTTACCAGCACCGAATTTAAGATTATTATTATTTAATAGAGATGGTAGAACGGCTGCTGAAATTCGTGATTTAGCTTTTCATAAGTGGCGCTGGTTTTTGCCTACATTTGTCGACCGCTGGATTTATAGAAATCGCTATGCTTTAGTTGTTGATCAAAGGGTGCTTGCAATAATTACAGTGCGAAAACACAATATCCAGATTGATTATAACAGTAATACGATTCTTCTCCACAATGACAATAATAAACGCTTTATTTGTCAAAAAGATAGCCGAGCTTATACGCTAAGGTATGAACGGACTTTTATGAATCTATTGGTTCAATCTGAGAATGGAAGGGAGCTTGGGAAATTACAAAAAGGATGGATTCCGAGAGAATGGATGGAATCGTTCAAGGTAAACAACACCCCCTTTTTAATGATGAATCAACCTTTGCCCGCTGATGAACAATTAATTTTTTATAGTTTATTGATCATGTATGTAAAAAACATTCAACATTGAAGTAAAAGATTCGCTAAAGTTGTCTCAACTATAGTATGATTAAGACAGTTTTGAAAAGTGTTCTAAGTTGAGGTGTTCTATGAGAAAGTTTTTAATCATTGCGGCTTCATTACTTATTATTTTATTAATCGTAGATCGGACCATTCTAAAGGACAAAGGTTTATTGTCACAAGTACAAATTGACCAATATGAGGAAATAGAAAACCCTGAAAATGTAGCTGTTGGCCTGGAAATTGGTCAGAAGGCACCTGAAATCCAGTTGGAAACACTGAATGGTGAGTCATTTCAACTAAGTGACTATGAAGGAAAGAAAATATTACTTAATTTTTGGGCAAGCTGGTGCGGACCTTGTGAAGAAGAAATGCCTTATATGGAAAAAGTTTATAAAGAATATAAAGATGACGGATTTGAAGTCATAGCTGTAAATATGACCAAAACGGAAAGAAACGAAACAAATGCCGCTGATTTCGTGAAAGCGAATGAACTATCCTTCATCATACCAATGGACCCTGAAGGCGTTGTCTTAGATAACTATGAGGTGATTGCCTACCCAACTAGTTACTTCATTGATTCGGATGGGATTATTCGAAATAAAGTATTAGGTGCGCTAAATGAAGACTTCTTGGAAAAGGAAATTTTACGTTTACCATAGAGGATGTTTTCTAAAACGAATGTGTGGGTATAAATGTATAATAATATTAGATTAAGCAATAAGGATGTGGCAAATTGAGTACATCAACAATACTAAAATGGATAACAGGTGCATGTGAAGCATTTCTTGGCATTCCTTTTCTAGGAGGAATTTTTATCCTCGCAAATGGATGGGTGCCACTTATTGTTATGTTTTTCCTTCATGTAATCACACTTGTACTATCCGTAAGAGCTGGAGAAAACAAGTACGGTAGTATCACAGGTATCATTACTTCTATTATTGGTTGGATTCCGGTAGTTGGAATGATTATGCATATTATTACAGCGTTGTTATTATTTGTAGATGCTGGTCTTAGTTCAAAACAAAATAAAACAAAAGTATATTAAATGAAACGAGCCGATGAAATCAGTCACGGCTCGTTTTTAGATTAGGCTTTATTATATGGCAGTCCAACCGCCGTCAATCACTAACTCTGTACCTGTAACAAATCTTGCCTCATCTGATGCTAAGAAAAGGACACCGTAAGCAACATCTTCAGGGTTGCCGAAATAAGGCAACTGCGTATAAGTTTGATAGAACGGTAAGGCAGATTCCATTGAAGGAGCTGTCATTGGGGTCGAAATAATCCCAGGATGTACAGAATTGACTCGAATATTTTCTTTTCCATATTCTATTGCTGCAGATTTGGATAATACTCGTAAAGCACCCTTAGCGGCTGTATATGGACTTGTCCCTGCCATGCCAACTATACCGCCGATGGAAGAAATATTGACAATGGAACCGCTGCCATTTTTCTTTAATTCGGGAATGACATATTTCATGCCGATTACACAACCATTTAAGTCGATTTCTAAAATTTTATTCCATTCATCCATTGACATATCCTCTAGAGTTTTGGGAGAAGCGACACCAGCATTGTTAATCAGGATATCTAGTTTACCAAATTGTTCAATGGCTTCATTTATAACTGCTTGCCATTGTTCTTCAGACGTCACATTATGGGCAAGGGCAATCGCCTCACCACCTGCTTCTTTTATCTCTGCAACCACTTTATTTAAAGTTTCCATTTGTAAATCAGTCGCTACTACTTTAGCGCCTTCTTTCGCGAATAACTTTGCTTCTGCTGCACCCATCCCGTTAGCTGCTCCGGTAATAATGGCTACTTTTCCTTCTAACCTTTTCATGATATACCCCCATTTGGTAAAAACTTAGACAATATCGTACGATTTTTAATACAACTAGTTGCTTTATCAACAATCCGTTGATAATCTGATTATATCAACTGATGAAAAAATGAAGCAATGAACAAAAAAGTTGAGATCGTTGTATACTCAACAGTTCATACAAATTTGTTTAAAAATAAGAATAATTAATACAAGGAGCAGAAAAATGTCGAAAAAAGAAAAAGTCGATCCCCGTGTAGTAAGAACAAAGCGAATGTTAACTGACGCCCTTATTTCTTTAATAGAAGAACAAGGTTTTGAAAAAGTAACGGTGCAGGCAATTACAAAAAAAGCGATGCTGAACCGCGCTACTTTTTATCTCCATTTTACAGATAAATACGATTTGCTTGAGCAAAGTACAGATGACATGATTGATGAGTTAAAAGAAGCAATGAAGACTTCTTTTGTAGCAAGTAAGGGGACGTATGATACTGAATCACCAAATGAAAGCTTTATTCAATTATTTGCGCAAATTGGCACATATGATTACATATATAGAGTGTTGCTGTCTGAAAGTACAATGCCTCATTTTCGTGATAAACTAACAGCTGTGTTGAGCGAATTTATTGCAGATGGCATGACCGTTATGCAACCAGATGATGACTTATTGACTATACCAAGAGAAATGGCCATACGCTTCTACGCTTCTGCGTTTTTAGGTGTGATTATATGGTGGTTGAAAAATGATTGTCCGTATACCGCTAAATATATGGCTGCGCAACTCATGAAAGTTACCATTCAAGGACCGTATAAACAAGTGGTGATAGAACAGAAATCCTCTCTATAAAAAGGAGGGATAAAATAAAGTTGACAAAATTTTAATAGATGGTAAACTAAATTTGTGTAAACGGTTACAGATGAGTGTGTAACGCGTTACATATCAAATAAAATAGTTTTTCTGAAATATGTAACCCGTTACATGCCTTTCCTAGTCATGAGAGAATAACGCTTCAGATAGTGAGTGTCTAATATGTAACGGGTTACATACTACCTTTTAATATACGTTTAATAATAGCAGTATTAACAAATGTAAGGTGATGATTCATATAGCCACAATTAAAGAAGTAGCAAAGTATGCAAATGTTTCTGTTGCGACTGTATCGAGAGTGATAAATAAAAAAGGATATGTCCAAAAGGAAACGCAAACAAAAGTGGAAGAAGCGATCAAAGCACTTAACTACCGACCTAATAATGTAGCGCGTAGCCTATTTAAAAAGCAGTCAAAAATGATTGGGTACATTGTCCCTGATATTACAAACCCATTCTTCCCACAACTTGTCCGCGCTGTGGAAGATGTGACAGTAGCACAAGGGTATACTACTTTTCTATGTAATAGTGATGACAATTTAGAAAAGGAACTGATGTATTTAAATAAAATGGCGGAAAACTATATTGATGGCGTAATCATTGTATCCAATCATATGAATGAAAGCCATCTCGCCAATTTACAGATCCCGGTAGTTGCACTTGACCGTGTGTTCCATGAAAGTATTCCCTCAGTGACGATAGATAATTATCAGGAAGCGAGAAGGGCAGTTATGCATTTAGTTGAAAATGGCTGCGAGAAAATCGCCCATATTAGTGGACCAGAAAATATTATCAATTCCCAACTGAGGAAAAAAGCATACCAAGATGTCATGATGGCACTAGAAAGACCTGTGTATATAAGTGAAGGTCATTATCAAATGAAAACAGCCCAAGAAGCTACATTTCGTCTCCTGCACGAACAGAAGGACATTGATGCCATATTCACAGGTAATGATGTGATGGCAGTTGGTGCCCTAAAGGCATGCACAAAGCTCGGGATTAATGTACCGAAAGAACTTCAAATCATTGGTTTTGATGGAATTGAGTGGACGGAAACTGTTTCACCAGAAATTACAACCATCGCTCAACCAATATATGAGATGGGGAAAAAAGCAGCAACCATGCTTTTGAACCGTATCAACGGAAAGGAAGAAGGTCAGGATCATATTGTATTCCCGACCGAACTAAAAATAAGAGAAACAACAACGCATTAAAACAGAAGAAGGAGAGTGATTAGATGATTACAGTAATCGGAAGCATCAATATGGATCTAGTCACGGTAACAAGTATAGACCCGTCAATGGGTGAAACCGTGATGGGAGAATCATTTTTTACTGTGCCAGGTGGTAAAGGAGCAAACCAAGCAGTGGCTGCAGCTAAGCTTGGAGCGAATGTGAAAATGATTGGTAAAGTCGGCGATGACCCTTTTGGTCAAGAGTATATGAATTATTTTAATGACATGCATATCAATACGGAAAGTATCCAAATAGAAAAATCTGTACGTACTGGAACAGCAAGCATAACAGTGTATAACCATGATAATAAAATTATTGTTGTACCTGGTGCCAATCATTTAATGACAAGTGACGTTATAGAAGCATATCGCGATGATATTTTAGCGAGTGAATGGGTGCTTCTGCAATTAGAAATTCCATTGTCTGCCGTAGAAAAAGTACTAGAGATTGCGGCAGAGGGCAATGTCGGTGTCATTTTAAATCCAGCTCCCTTCCATCATATTCCTTCTCATTGGTTTGAGTTAGTAACTTACCTCACACCGAATGAATATGAAGCGAAACAGTTATTCGAAGCATATGCAAATGATACAGAGGCAACGGAACTACTGAAAAAAAAGCTTGTCATTACAAAAGGAAATGAAGGTGCCGCGTTCTTTAAAAACGGGGAACTTATGACCATTCCTGCTGTTAAGGTAAAGGCGGTTGATACGACTGGAGCAGGAGATACTTTTAATGGCGCTTTAGCGGTTGCCCTTGATGATGGCTTAACAATAGAACAGGCAATTACGTTCGCAATAAAGGCTGCAGGTTTATCTGTAACGAAAATGGGTGCACAAGTAGGAATGCCGACAAAAGCCGAAATTGAAAAAATGGAAGTGAATCATCATGAAGAAACAAGGAATGCTGAATAGTGATATAACAAAAGTCATCAGTGATATGGGACATACAGATACAATTGTTATTGCTGATTGTGGACTACCTATCCCAGATGGTGTAAAAAAAATTGACCTAGCTCTAAAGCTAGGGACACCTTCCTTTTTAGACGTCTTAAATGAGCTTGAAAAAGAATTAATGATAGAGAGTGTCACATTAGCAACTGAAATTAAAACAGATAATGAACCGTTATTTTTAGCAATTAAAGACAAGTTCTCTGATTGTAGCTATGTCTCGCATGAAACATTTAAGAAAAAAACGGAAAAAGCAAAGGCGATTATACGAACTGGAGAAGCTTCCCCTTACGCTAACATCATTTTAACGTCAGGAGTGATATTTTAATGAAGCAATCATCAATAATAGAAATGAAGAATATTCATAAATCCTTCTATTCGGTGGAAGTACTCAAAGGCGTTGATTTTGACTTGAGAGCTGGGGAGATCCATGCGCTTATGGGTGAGAATGGGGCAGGGAAATCGACCTTAATTAAAATCCTTACAGGCATTCATGAAAGCAATCAAGGTGAGATTTATTATAAAGGGAATAAGGCCGTATTTTCTTCACCGAAAGATGCAGAAAAAAATGGTATTGCTGTCATTCATCAAGAGTTAAATATTATTCCTTATTTAACAGTGGCTGAAAATATGTTCTTAGGTAAAGAATTAAGTACTTTCGGTTTATTAAAGACGAGAGAGATGAATGTAAAAGCAGAAAAGCATTTAAAGCGCTTAGGCATTGAAATGGATGTAAAACAGCCTGCTGGAGAACTTTCCGTTGGACAACAACAAATGATTGAAATTGCAAGAGCAATCGCTGCCAATTCTGAAGTTCTTATCATGGATGAACCAACAGCCGCTTTAACAGATAGAGAGATTGATACATTATTTTCCGTTATTGATCAATTGCGAAAAGAGAATGTGGCAATCATTTATATATCTCATCGCATGGAAGAGATTTTTAAAATGTGTGACCGTATTACGGTTTTACGAGATGGTCAATCAATAGGAACGAAATATACCACAGACACCTCATTCGATGAAATCGTGAAAATGATGGTTGGTAGAGAAATTGGTGAGCGTTACCCGGCTCGGACGGCAACCATTGGTGATGTTTTTTTCAAAGTCGAGAACTTAAGTGTGAAAGATCATTTTTCTAATATTTCATTTGATGTTAGAAAAGGTGAGATACTTGGCGTCGCCGGTTTAATGGGAGCTGGAAGAACGGAGATCATGGAAGCGATTTTTGGGTCACGAAAGAAATCGTCTGGGAAGATATTTTTGAATGGTCAAGAACTACACATTCGTGCACCAAAACAAGCAATTGCTGCCGGTATCGGTTTCATTACAGAAGACCGTAAAGATGAAGGTCTTATACTTGGATTAAGTGTAAGGGAGAATTTAGCCGTTCCTAATTTAAAAGCGCTTTCGCAAAGTGCCATTATGTCTACTAAAAAGGAAAAAGCTTTCTCCAAAGAAATGATAGACAAGTTAAAAATTAAAACAGCCGGTCCTGAACAAGAAGTTAAGAATTTAAGTGGTGGGAACCAACAAAAAGTGGTCTTTGGAAAATGGCTTGGAATCGATCCAACACTGTTAATTTTGGACGAACCTACTCGTGGTGTGGATGTAGGAGCAAAAAAAGAGATATATACGATTATGAATGAAGAAACAATGAAGGGCCATTCCATTATTATGGTCTCATCTGAGTTACCAGAGATACTAGGTATGTCAGATCGTATTATGGTGATTCATGAAGGGAAAGTAGCCGCCATTCTGGAAAAAACAGATGCGACTCAAGAAAAAATTATGGAAGCAGCAACAGGAGGGACAAAGCATGAACAAAATTAGTAAAGGCATCGGCTCCATTCAAAAGCTAGGACCGGTTTTAGGCTTACTGCTCATCATTATTATTTTATCGGTTATGAGTCCAAGCTTTACAACAGCTGACAATATACTGAACGTATTAAGACAAGTTTCAATCAATGCTTTAATTGCGTTTGGAATGACATTTGTTATCTTGACAGGGGGAATCGACTTATCTGTCGGTTCGATTTTAGCGCTATCTTCCGCACTTACTGCAGGTATGTTAGCTAGTGGTATGGATCCGGTAATTGCGGTTCTTCTCGGTTTATTAGCAGGTGCTTTAATGGGACTTGTCAACGGCGTAATTATTGCAAAAGGTAAAGTCGCTCCTTTTATTGCAACATTAGCGACAATGACAATTTTCAGAGGGTTAACACTTGTTTATACAGAAGGTCGACCAATAACTGGTCTATCTGATGCTTTTAGCTTTCAAATGATTGGTAAAGGTTATTTTCTCGGGGTACCATTTCCTGTTGTTACGATGCTGTTAGCTTATTTATTTTTATACTTCTTGCTAAAGAAAACAACTTTTGGTCGCGGTGTTTATGCGATTGGTGGGAATGAAGAAGCCGCTAAGCTCTCTGGTTTAAAAGTGGATCGCTTGAAAATGGGTGTTTATGCGATTTCAGGTTTATTTGCTGCAGTTGCCGGAATTACGTTAACTTCTCGTCTTGACTCTGCACAGCCAACAGCTGGTACAAGCTACGAATTAGATGCCATTGCGGCAGTTGTTCTTGGTGGGACAAGTCTTTCAGGCGGACGCGGATGGATCTTTGGTACATTAATTGGTGCTTTGATTATTGGTGTACTTAATAATGGTTTGAATTTATTAAATGTATCATCTTTCTACCAACAAGTGGTGAAGGGCGGCGTCATTCTATTAGCTGTACTAATTGATAGAAAGAAAGCTGCTTAACATATATGATTTGCAAACCTATGAAGGAGGAATACTCAAATGAAAAAAATATGGAAGCTTCTTACTTTGGTTTTAGTAGTCGCTTTATTAGGTGCATGTTCATTAAATAATGGGGCTGATGATAATGAAGCAACTGATAATGATGAAAAAGCATCAGGAGAAAAAACAATTGGTCTATCGATTTCTACATTAAATAATCCTTTCTTTGTTACACTACGTGATAGTGCAGAGGCGAAGGCAAAAGAGCTTGGTTATGCGATTAAAACAGTAGATGCACAAGATGACCCAGCAACACAAGTAAGTGATATTGAGGATTTAATTCAACAAGGTGTTGACTTATTAATTATTAATCCAGCTGATTCAGCAGCGGTTGCTTCTGCCATTACATCAGCTAATAATGCAGATATCCCGGTTATTACTGTTGATAGAAGTGCAGAAGGTGGCGAAGTTGTCGCTCACGTAGCTTCTGATAATGCAGAAGGGGGTAAAATGGCAGGAGAATTTATCATTGAACAACTTGATGGCGAAGGAAAAGTAGTTGAACTTGAAGGGATCCCTGGTTCATCGGCAGCACGCGAAAGAGGTGCGGGTTTCAATGAAGCCATTGAAGCATCTGACAATGTGGAAGTAGCAACAAAACAATCTGCGAATTTTGATCGTGCAGAAGGCTTAACAGTAATGGAAAACATCATCCAAAGCAATAAAGATGTCCAAGCTGTATTTGCTCATAATGATGAAATGGCACTTGGTGCTTATCAAGCATTAACGGCTGCTGGATTGAAAGATGTCATTGTTGTCGGGTTCGACGCAACAGATGATGCCATTGCTGCAGTTGAAGGTGGCGATATGGCAGCAACAGTCGCTCAAAAACCAGACAGAATGGGCGAGCAAGCTGTAGAAACAGCCAAAAAAGTACTCGATGGTGAAACGGTGGAAGAATTTATTCCTGTTGAGTTAGAGTTAATTAAATAAGGAAAATGATTGAATGAAGCACGTGTCGATTCTGCTTAAAGGTGGAATGAGCACGTGCTTTTTTATTTTCTAAGTGAACGCAGGTTATGGAAAGAAGTGTGAAAGAAATATATAAGCGGTTAGTAAGAAATGAGTGTATAATTATGGTAATCATTATATTTTGTGAAGAAGCGAGTGGTAGAATGATCCCTGCAAATACTTTCGGTGTTGATATGACGAACGCCGCAACGCCTTATTTTCAAGTAGTGAAAGACAATCGAATTCGGTTCGGTTTAGAGACATTCAGGCAACATCCAGGTTTAGCGAAAAGCTTATTTCATCATCTATTTCCTATAGAGGAAAAGTTAGATATGACGTTTATTTCTGGTTATCAAGATATTGATAGCACAAGGGTAAGGAGAGAAAAGTTAAACTTACGGCGGTTTTTTAAAATAAATAATTGGTCTAATGAAGTAGTTTGGCAAGAAGAAATGAGCAGTTATTTTGTCTTTTCAACAGTAAAGAACGTGAAATCATCTGCGTTTTTTCGCTATACCCTTAAAATGATTGATGGTCACACGTCACTCTATATTTGTTTTGTGCATCGCGATTGTTTATTTTATATTAGTTCTGATGTACTGGATATTGTTGCAAATGCGCATACGATAAGGAGATTAAAAGATCTATTCCCTGAAATGTATGATACTTTCTACGAAGATGAGTGATCTTCTGTAAGACGGATTAGCAAATAGTGTTACCGTCATTAAGAAATTACTGAAAAAACGGTTCTATGTAATTCGATGTCCAACAATTAAAGGATAGGAGAAAAATGATGAATATAAACATGAAAGATTTACTTAATGCTGCATGGATTATTGGAATTTGCTTTATACTGGGATCGTGTACTATTGCTGGTGCGATTGAGAGTCTACTAGATAATAGTTTAGGGAATGATGGTCATTATGAACAACAAAGATTCAATGACAATTTTGAAAGGTATATTGAGATACTTGAAAACAAAGGAGAATAAAAGGTCATAAAGAAGATGTTTGACTGAAATATCGCCGGTAGATTGTGTGCTTTCCACAGGTAAAAGAAAAAAGTAAAAGGGGTGATAAGATGTCTAGCGATCTAAATAGAATAAATACTTTGTTTGCCGAAAAAGCAGAATACTGGGATTTAGATGATTTACAGATTGATTATATAAATGAAACCATAACATTAAAATTACTTAGTTGTCATAAACAACAGATTAAGAGAACTTACATCTTCATAAAGGAAGTGATGTCGTTCTTTGTTTATCAAGAGGCTAATGTAGGAACAATACGCTTAAATGACCGTAATTTTACTGATGCGAATTTATTAACCGAAATTAGTTATCACAAGAATGGTTTTGGTCATATAAAAATTGAAAGCTTAGAATCAGATTTGAAAGAAATCGAGAAATTACATGCTAAAACTAATTTTTATTTTCAAGTAAATAATAAGGACTCTTTTTTTATTGAAGCCAATAGTGTGCAAATCAATGATAAACGGTTTGTAAACCTTCTTGCAGATAGTAGAACACTGAAATATTGTGAATGAAGCAAACTTTATGGAGTGTGATGAATTTACAATAGAAAGAATTGGAGCTATTTTCAGATAAAAATACTGTCAGCAATATTAATAGCGCTATTAGCTTTATGCATAATGTTAATATTGTTAAAACGGTAAGATGAAAAAGCGTTTCTTTCTTTCTAGATTTATTTCCTCATCAAATTCCTTATTTTCGTATGTCCATTTAATTTGTAAAGAGTAATTCGCATCCAACGGGGCGCCTTCGATACTGACAAATTCAATAACATCTCCCTGAGGAAAATCACTTAGCTTATCGAATAAAGTGACCGCTTCCTTTCAGGTTTAATCCCTCCTAACCAAATGGCCTCTCCTTTCCACATCCCTTTTAGGGTTAGGAAAATGATAAGGTCTATATTCCGCTATCTAAGTTCCATTCAAAGCTCTTTCCTTTTGTTACAACTGGTTGCTTATAAGAATAAATCACCCAAGACACTAAGAATTAAAGGAAAGATGAAAATAATAATTAATTTTCTATTTAGATGGACCTCCTTTTATAGTTGGATTTTGTGATTGTTTGTTATCTTTATGTCTTGATGAATAGTTATTTACAAAAGGGTACTTTCTATTATGTGTAATTTAATGGAATAATGTATTTAACTGTATATTATATTAATCATAGTTGAATAGACATCTATAAGGAGTAAAGAAAAAAATTAAGGTAGGGTTTTGAAATATAATATTAGATATTTAACTAATATCCTTTTTCTGTCTCGTATGTTAGGGAGATGGTTTATTTTAGTTTTCTTTATGTATAATCTCCTATTTAACATTCTTTCTATTGATTAATTACTTATTTACATTTATCCTATATTTAGATACTTTAATAAGAGCAGGAGAATCTTTATTTATTTAAAAGTAATAGATACTGTTTGTTCTTTATAGTATCAACAATTTAATAGAATATCCTTCGGGGCAGGGTGAAATTCCCAACCGGCGGTGATGAGGGTGACCTCTTAGTCCGTGACCCGGGCTCAGGAATGAGAACGGTGGATTTGGTGCAATTCCAAAGCCGACAGTATAGTCTGGATGGGAGAAGGATGCGTGTGTGTAAAAACGTTCAAAAACAGTTGATTTTGACGTTTATTTGGCCATGATTACTTTTCCCGTATACGTATTCGTATACGGGTTTATTTATTCATGAGTATTTTAAAAAGGGTGGTGATGATATGGGATAACGATAAGTGTGAGTCCAACTCTTTTTGTAATTTTCAACAAACTCTCCCGATACCGCGTATTTGCCCCGAGCGGAAAATTCCAACTTTTACTTAAACGAATAAATCTTATGCAGAGAGGTTGATCATTCTGTTTACAGGTATTATCGAAGAAATCGGTACTGTACAAAGAACGATTCATCGTGGATCTACTATCCAATTAGTGTTCAATGCTACAAAGATTATGGATGATATCCATATCGGTGATAGCATCGCTGTAAACGGTGTTTGTTTAACAGTGACCGAATTCCAACAAAGAAGTTTTACAGCAGATGTGATGCCAGAAACTTTTCATGCGACATCGCTTTCCTCTTTAAAAGTAGGAAGCAATGTGAATTTAGAAAGGGCGATGTTAGCAGGTGGAAGATTTGGCGGCCATTATGTAAGTGGTCATGTGGATGAAACGAGAAAAATTCTAAAAAAACAAAGACAAGAAAATGCGATTTATCTTTCAATTTCACTATCCGAGCAGTATCAGCATTTAATTCTACCTAAAGGATCTGTTGCTATTGATGGCACTTCATTAACAGTGATGGAGGTAGGGGATGGTTATTTTACGATTGCGTTAATTCCTCATACAGCTGAAGAAACGGTGATTAGTGAAAAAAAGCCAAATGATACTGTCAATATCGAATATGATTTATTTGCTAAATATGTATTTGCCTTTTCAGACACATCGAAACGTGAAAGAAATTTCGAACAGTTATTAGAAAATAATGGATTCTTAAGTTAGGAGGGAATATATGAGTCACTCAATTGAAGAAGCGATTGCTGACTTGAAAATGGGAAAAGTGATTATCGTTTGTGATGATGAGAATCGTGAGAATGAGGGCGATTTTATCGCTGTTGCCGAGTATGCTTCAGCTGAAACAATCAATTTTATGGCGACAGTGGGAAGAGGGCTTATTTGCGTGCCGATTGAGCAGTCAATCGCCAAAAAATTAGACTTGCATCCGATGGTAACTAATAATACAGACAGCCATCAAACTGCTTTTACAGTAAGTATTGATTATAAAGAGACAACGACTGGTATAAGCGCATTTGAACGGTTTTTAACCGTAGAAAAAATGTTAGACGACAAAACACAAGCATCAGATTTTAATCGTCCAGGTCATATTTTCCCCCTTATAGCGAAGGATGGTGGCGTCCTTGAGCGTTCAGGCCATACGGAAGCGGCGGTAGATTTAGCGAAATTGGCTGAGGCAAGTCCGGTTGGGATTATATGCGAGATTATGAAAGAAAATGGTGAAATGGCTAGAGTAGCAGAGTTAGAGAAAGTAGCAGAAAAATATGATTTGAAGATGATTACGATTGAACAATTAATATCTTATAAGCAATCACAATTATTATTAAACTAATCTAATTTAGGAGTGAAGTAGAATGAATACAATACTAGAAGGACATTTAATTGGAACGGGAATGAAAGTAGCCGTTGTTGTATCACGGTTCAATGAGTTTATTACAAAAAAATTATTAGATGGTGCATTAGATAGCTTCAAGCGTCACGATGTGGCTGAAGAGGATATTACGGTAGCGTGGGTACCAGGTGCATTTGAAATTCCCTTAGCGGCGAAAAAACTTGCGGAAAGTGGCAAATACGATGCGGTTGTTGCCCTTGGAACAGTCATTAGAGGGGCAACACCACATTTTGATTATGTGAATGCAGAGGTAGCCAAAGGAGTGGCAGCGACTTCATTACAAACTGGCATTCCAGTAATTTTTGGTGTGTTAACAACTGATTCTATTGAACAAGCGGTTGAGAGAGCGGGTACAAAAGCAGGTAACAAAGGCTGGGATGCAGCTGTTAATGCGATTGAAATGAGTAATTTTAATAAACATTTTCGTTAAAAATTAATTTTCTTTGCTCCCTCTTTCTTTTTCTCGTTATAATAATATTACGTTTATATTCACATGAACAATGGTAAAAACATGTATAGAAGATAAATGAAGAGCCTAAAAGAGAAAGAGGGTTTATGATGAAATTAGAATTAATTAAATGTCACGGTTCGGGAAATGACTTTTTTATTATTGATGAAATGGAGCAGTCCTTTGGCTGGAGTGATGAAGAACGAGCGAATTTAACGATTAGTCTTTGTAATCGTGGCAGTGAGCTCGGTGCGGATGGGATTTTATTTATATTAGCCAGTGAAGTTGCTGATGCAAAAATGCGCGTATTTAATGCAGATGGTTCAGAAGCTTCCATGTGTGGTAACGGTCTTCGTTGTGTCGCGAGGTATGTTTGTGAGAAATTGAAAATCAAAGAGGCGACAATTGATACGATGAAAGTAACCCTTCATGTTAGTAAAGAAAGCGATATTTATAAAGATATCCCTACTTACAAGGTAGAAATTTCACCAGTATCATTTGATGTTGCTACTTTACCACTTCACATCAATCAGAACCAATTAGTCAATGAAAAGATGGAAGACCTTTCAGAAGATATCGCTTTTACTGCTCTTTCTGTACCTAATCCCCATCTTGTTGCTATTGTCGAAAAAGAACAGATGCAATCAGATATTCAAGAAGAAATAAGTTTGTATGTCAACGGAGAAAATGATTACTTTCCTGATGGTGTAAATGTGAGTTTCGTCAAACCTCTTCCAGAAGGTGGGATTTTTGTTCGTACGTATGAAAGAGGTGTGGGCTTTACGAATGCATGTGGGACAGCGATGTCGGCTTCAAGTTTAGTCACATGTCTGCAAAGTATCAATACCTATGAGCAGCCGATTGAGGTTTATAACAATGGTGGTAAGGTCCGTTGCATTGTTCATAAGCAAAATGATAGCTTTACAATCGACCTTATTGGTAATGCTAGCTTTGTCTATCAATGTACAATTGAGATAGATATAAATCATCCAGGGACATTTACCGTCGATAATAGCGAAGAATATATTGAAGAAATGATGCAATATGCGAAGTTGCAACAAGAGGCTTCTGCCTTTTTAACTAAGCAATTAAATGCTTAAGAAATGTTTAAGAAAGAAAATGGGTTTTGGACCGAAACGACACTTATGAGTAAATAGTGTTGGTTCGGTTTTTTGTTTTTTTCATCTGAATAACGCGTAGAAATTGCATTAGCAGGTCGTTTCATAGTGTTTTCGCTCCTTGATGTCGTGCAAACTGAATGAGCAAAACGTTCAAATCAGTTTACTTTTTGAGTGATATGCAAACGGAGAAGGCAATCGTTTAAATGCGTTTTGGATTGGATAACGTGCATATCACATTTGCTTAGCTTTCACTTCCGTCACAAAAAAATCGCATAGGCTAAAGTTTCGTTTGTGTATAGTCTATTCTTTTAATGAATCTATAATTTTTGCAATCGTGTCATTTTTTGTTTCGAAAAAAGTTGCCATTGGACAGCAATCAGTTAAACGATACTTGCGGATGTTGTCTAGTGAAAAATTCTCCCGCTGCAGTTGTTTATTTACTTCATCCCAATAGAGAGGGGCTGCTACTATCGCACCTTCTCTGCCTCTAGGAGAGTAAGGAGCAATCATCGTTTTTCCTTCTGCATGTTGTATATAATCGATATATAACTTTTTCCCGCGATTCTTTTTCATTCTTTCTGTCGTAAATAAATCTGGGTTTTTCTCAACTAAATAGGAAGCTATGAACGAAGTAAACAGTCGGGTATCTTCATAAGAAAAATGATGATGCATAATTGGGATATGTACTTGTATACCCTTACCTCCAGTTAATTTTGGAAATCCGATAATATTTAATTCTTCGAAAATCTTACTTAGTTTCTGTGCAGCATCAACAGCTAGTAGAAAGTGTGTTTCATCTGGTGGGTCAAGGTCGAACACAATATCTACCGGATGGTCGCTGCCAATTGTTTCAAAAGGGGTATGATACTCTAGTGCTAATTGATTACCTAGCCAAACAAGAGTAGATAAATCATTACAAAGGATATAGTCGATTTCGTCTTTTGTAAAAGAATTCACAAATGACGGTGCATAATCAGGTTTATTCTTCTGATAGAAAAATTCTTTCCCGATATAGCCATGTGGATAGCGAATGGTTGTTAACAATCTATTCTTCACAAACGGTAACAACCGTGGAGCGACGGAAACAAGATAAGCAATGAGCTGCTCTTTATTGATCTTTGGGTTGTCCCATAACGGTTTTTCTGGGTGGGTCACTTCTATAGAAGAATCGATATTTGCATTTTCTATCAATAATCTCTCCCAAGTACATGTTTCCCATTGCTCATTCGGTAAGAATTGCATAAATTGAGGGAGAATCAAGGTATCCTCAATTATGTCGCGAAAGCAAAGTTGAATACAAATGCTTGGGGAGATGCTGTATTTTACTTGATTTACTTTTTTTCCATTCTTTTGAATCAAGCTGACTAAAATAGCCAATTCTTGTTCATTTAGACCTTCGGAAAATTCGCCCATTGCCTTTACTTTATTTTGATATACGATACTATATTCAAACTGATTAGTTGTATTATTCCAGCCAGTAATAAAGAAACGACCTTTTTTCCTCATATGACCTTCAACCATCCTTTTTCTACATTTTGGTTTACATTCATAAAACCTATTACACATGGTCATAGTATGGTTAGATTAAAAAAAGACATACAAGTGAGGATCGATCCAATGAAGCCAATTATTCCTTTTGAACCAAAAATGACAAATGAAATTCCAAATGGCGATCAATGGATAGCGCAAGTAAAGTGGGATGGTACAAGGATATTGACTTATTATGAAAAAGAGAATTTAAGGATGTTTAATCGAAAAGGAAATGAGCGCACCATCCAATATCCGGAATTACATCAATTACCCTCATTAATTAAGGGGAATTCCTTCATTTTAGATGGAGAGGTAATCGCTTTTCAAGACGGTGTTCCCTCTTTTTATGATGTGATGAGAAGAGATCGGCGGAAGAATACGGTAACAATCAATCATTTACAGACAGAAATTCCTGTTACTTATATGATATTTGACCTCTTATATTTTAACGGTAAATGGCTAATTGAAACCCCATTATATAGACGTCAGGAGATGCTAATGGAAATCATCCAGCCAACAAATGAGATTCAAATCGTCCAAAGTTTTAGAGACTGTCAATCATTATATGATGCTGTCATAGAGCAAGGATTAGAGGGTATTGTTTGTAAGGATTTATATAGTGCTTATATATTAGGAGGAAAAGATGAACGCTGGTTAAAAAAGAAAAAAGAACAGGACCTTATTGCTATTGTTGGAGGGGTAACTTATAATGGAGCACTTATTCGTTCAATTGATTTAGGTGTATATAATGAAAAGGGTGAGCTTATTTATATCGGCAGTGCAGGCTCGAGCAAGCTTACTTTAAAGGATTGGCGTGAAGTGACTGAAGTGACTAACCAAATACTTCAGGGAGCAAGTCCGTTTCATAATTATAGCGGCTTATTGAAAAATCATGAATGGCTTTCTCCAATTTTAAAAGTGAAGGTTACTTTCTTAGAGTGGACAAAAGATCATACAATGAGGCAACCAGTCATTCAGTCGTTTGTTTTTTAAATCGTTTTCGGATAGGTTTTTGCCTACAGCAAATTTAGGTGTTTTACATAGTTTATAAGGAGTATATAAAGAGAACGACAGAGGAGGTTAAATGGTGAATCAACACTTTTACCCGGCATATACACAGACTCACTTATATAGAAGGCCTTATGGTGGTCGTCCTGGTTTTGGGGGAGGGCCAGGCTTTGGCGGCCCCGGCTTTGGGAGACCTGGTTTTGGTTTTGGTGGTCCATTTTTAGGTGGTGTAGCGGCAGGTTTATTAGGTGGCGCATTATTAGCACCTCTGGTGTACCCGCCTTATCCACCATATCCTGTATACCCACCATACCCACCTTATCCGGTTTATTAAAAAAATGGCTCAGATTTCACAAACACCACAGATTCAGCTGTGGTGTTTATTGCTTTTATTGCTTGTTTTTTTTGTAAAGACAGTGTTAGATGAAGACATATAAAAGAGATGTAGCTAATCTTACCAACATTGTACGTGTATATGAATAATCCTCAGAGAAAAAATACAATTAATAAGAATGGAGGAGGTTTTCTGATGCACACAATGTGGAAAGGAAGCATTAGTTTCGGTTTAGTCAATATCCCGATCAAATTGCATGCGGCAACTGAAGATAAAGATATTAAATTGCGTAATTTGCATAGTAAATGTCATTCGCCTATTAAGTATGAGAAAGTTTGTCCTGTATGTGATGAACCTGTGGAACAAAGTGATATAGTGAAAGCATATGAGTACACGAAAGGGAAATTTATCGTACTTGATGAAGAGGAATTACAAGCGTTAAAAAAAGAAAATGAAGATAAAGCAGTGGAGATTTTAGATTTTGTCAAAATCAATGAAGTAGATCCGATATATTTTTCTCGATCTTATTATATATCTCCAGGAGATAGTGGATCGAAAGCGTATGCCTTATTAAGGGAAGCTTTGAAGGAGTCTGAAAAAGTGGGGATAGCGAAAATTATCATTCGCGCAAAAGAACAGCTAGCTCTTCTTAGAGTTTTTCACAATACTTTAGTAATGGAAACCATCCACTTTCCTGATGAGGTGAGAAATTTTGCAGATGTGCCTAATATTCCTGCAGAAGAAAAAATAGCCAAAAAAGAATTAGACACCGCATTGTTATTGATAGACCAACTAACGACAACATTTGAACCTGAGAAATATACAGATGAATATCGCCAAGCACTTCTAGAGTTGATTGAAACAAAGAAAAATGGGGAAGAGGTAGTAATAACAAATCAACAGCAACCAAAGACATCCAATGTTACTGATCTTATGGCTGCATTGCAAGCATCCATCGATCAAACAAAACCACCACAACCGAAAAAAGAAAAAGCGACGACGAAGTCAAAAAAGAAAAAATCAACGAGTGCTGCAAAGACAAAGAAGGAAGCATAGTTTTGTTTATTCAATTGGAGAAGTCTAGACTTCTCCAACTTCCTAAAAAATATAAAGGAATGGGCAATGAAAAAATCAACCTTATACATAACGACAAACATCATACTATTCATTCTATTTTTAGGTATGTTTTTGTTTATCGTTTTCGATTACACAAACAATGATCTTGCTTGGTTTGATATGGAGGTCATTCATATTGTCCAGCAAAATGTAACTCCTGCATTAACCACATTTATCGATCGTTTTACTTTCCTAGGTTCTGTGCTGTGGTTTGTCATAGCCACAGTTGTTGTAATAGTCCTTCTTGTCTTAAAAAAGAAGTATGCATTAGCTATTTATATTTGTTTGACATCGGGAGTAGGGGCTCTTTTAAATTGGACTCTTAAGCACTATTTTAAAAGGGAAAGGCCAGATATCCTTCCATTAATTGAAGAAACTGGCTATGCCTTTCCAAGTGGACATTCAATGGGCTCGTTTATATTCTACGGATCGCTTGCTTTTGTCATCATTCATGTAGCTAAAAAGACAAGTATGAAATGGGCTGTAGCAATCATCATGGGGTTACTGATTTTGTCGATTGGGTTAAGTAGGATATATTTAGGTGTCCATTACCCTAGTGACGTAGCGGCTGGTTTTTTGGTCGGAGCGATTTGGTTAATGCTTTCAATTATGGTTTTTCATATGTATGAGCATATATTTAATAAATAAAAGGAGAGGAAAAGGTTGGAAAAATATATTCTTTCATTAGATCAAGGAACAACGAGCTCTCGAGCAATTTTATTCAATCATGAAGGGGAACCAGTACATAGTGCGCAAAAAGAGATTAAACAGTATTTTCCGAAACCTGGATGGGTGGAACATAATGCGAATGAAATTTGGGGAAGTGTACTGTCAGTGATTGCTAGTGTTTTATCAGAGGCAAATGTTACTCCCATTCAAATTGCCGGTATAGGTATTACGAACCAACGAGAAACAACAGTTTTATGGGACAAAGAAACGGGAGACCCCATCTACCATGCCATTGTTTGGCAATCTAGACAAACGAACGACATCTGTAAAGAGCTTAAGAAAAACGGAATGGAAGAGAAGGTGCGTCAAAAGACTGGTCTATTAATTGACCCTTACTTTTCTGGAACAAAGGTGAAGTGGATCCTAGATCATGTGGAAGGTGCACGTGAAAAGGTGAAAAAAGGGGAAGTATTATTTGGGACCATTGATACATGGCTTATATGGAAATTATCCGGTGGTAAAGCTCATGTCACGGACTATACAAATGCGGCAAGAACTCTAATGTTTAATATTTTTGACCTGAAATGGGATGAAGAACTGTTAGATTTATTTGGGGCAAACCATTCTATGATGCCTGAAGTGAAAAGTTCTTCAGAGATATATGCAGAAACGGCTCCTTATCATTTTTTCGGTCAGTCAGTTCCT
The DNA here is from genome assembly GCF_038007345.1 of Cytobacillus sp. FSL M8-0252. Classification (NCBI taxonomy): domain Bacteria; kingdom Bacillati; phylum Bacillota; class Bacilli; order Caryophanales; family Bacillaceae; genus Cytobacillus; species Cytobacillus sp. FSL M8-0252. The sequence goes on along the minus strand of NZ_JBBOWZ010000001.1, from coordinate 2,829,831 downwards.
ATAGCCGGCGCAGCAGGTGATCAACAAGCTGCATTATTTGGTCAAGCATGTTTTACTGAAGGTATGGCAAAAAATACGTACGGTACGGGCTGTTTTATGCTCATGAATACAGGTGAAAAAGCAGTACATTCAGATAATGGTCTCTTAACAACGATAGCATGGGGGATAGATGGTAAAATCACCTATGCGCTTGAGGGGAGTATTTTCGTAGCCGGTTCTGCTCTTGGATGGTTACGAGATGGTTTGAGGATGTTAAAGCATGCGGAGGATAGTGAAGATTACGCAACAAAAGTACAATCAACAGAAGGTGTGTATATGGTACCTGCATTTGTTGGTTTAGGTACACCTTACTGGGATAGTGAGGTAAGGGGAGCTATTTTTGGATTAACTCGTGGAACGGAAAAGGAACATTTTATAAGAGCCACTTTGGAGTCACTTGCCTATCAAACGAAGGATGTATTACAAGCGATGATTGAGGATTCGGGGATTGATATCACTTCTTTACGGACGGACGGCGGTGCAGCAAAAAATAACTTTCTCATGCAATTCCAAGCAGATTTACTGGATACAGTTGTTGAACGGGCAAAGATTAATGAAACGACAGCTTTAGGAGCAGCATATTTAGCAGGCTTGGCTGTTGGTTTTTGGGAAAACAAAAAGCAACTTACCAAGAAGTGGGATCTAGATAAAGAATTTCAACCAGAAATGGATGAAAAAGAAAGAGATAAACTGTATCAAGGCTGGCAAACAGCAATCAACGCAACAATGGCATTTAAGTAAGGTACTTCACCATTTGAAAAAACAGGAGGGTACGAAAATGAAATTTTCTGTGAAAAATCGTTCTACTACCATTCAGCATTTAACTAACAATGAGTATGATCTCGTTGTTATCGGTGGAGGTATTACAGGAGCTGGAATTGCCCTTGATGCTGTGACAAGAGGGATGAAAGTAGCTTTAATTGAAATGCAGGACTTTGCTGCAGGAACGTCAAGTCGCTCAACTAAACTTGTGCATGGTGGTCTACGTTATTTAAAACAATTAGAATTTCATGTCGTTTCTGAAGTAGGAAAAGAACGGGCGATTGTGTATGAAAACGGCCCTCATATTACAAAACCAGAATGGATGGTCTTACCTTTTTATCAAAAAGGAACTTTCGGGAAGTTCACAACATCAATTGGGTTGAAGGTCTATGATTTCCTTGCGGGAGTTAAAAGAGATGAAAGAAGAGAAATGTTAAATAAAGAAGAGGTGCTAATAAAAGAACCATTATTGAAAGAAGAAGGTTTACTTGGTGGTGGTCATTATGTGGAATACCGGACTGATGATGCACGGTTAACTATTGAAGTGATGAAAGAAGCCGCTCATCGAGGAGCAGATGTGATTAATTATGCTAAAGTAACTGATTTTGTTTATAGGGATGGAACGATTATTGGTGTTGAGGTGCAAGACCAACTAAGTAATGAGTCTTTTCAAGTTTTCGGAAAAAAATGCGTGAATGCAACCGGTCCTTGGGTGGAACAGCTTTTAGATAAAGATGAGCAAATGAAAAATAAATCTTTAAAACTAACAAAAGGTGTTCATATTGTCATCGATCATTCTATTTTCCCATTAGAGCAAGCTATTTACTTTGACAGTGAAGATGGTCGAATGATTTTTGCTATTCCAAGGGAAGGGAAAACCTATGTTGGAACGACCGATACCTTTTATAAAGGTGATCCTGTGCATCCTTCGATAACAGATGAAGATAGGCAATATTTACTGAACGCAATTAAAGGGATTTTTCCAAACGTGAAGGTGACAGAAGCAGATATCGAATCTAGTTGGTCAGGTGTGCGTCCACTTATTCATGAAGAAGGAAAGTCACCGTCAGAAATTTCGAGAAAAGATGAAATCTGGGTGTCAGAGCACGGTTTAATTACGATTGCTGGTGGTAAATTAACAGGTTACCGGAAAATGGCCGAGACAATTGTAGACAAAGTTTCGTTTATGTTAAAAGAAGAATATCAACTATTGTTTTCAAAAAGTATGACAAAACATCTACCGTTGTCAGGTGGAAGAGTAGGCGGAGCAAAATATTTCCCTACTTTTATTGAATCAAAGAAACAGGAAGGGATAAAAGCTGGATTAAATGGAGAAGAGTCTCTTTATCTCTTAAGGCGTTACGGTTCAAATGCGCCGGTTTTATTCTCTTTGGTTAAGCAATATCATAAAGGAGAGCATCTAATCCCACGAGTCTTATGGTTAGAGCTAAAATATGCAATTGAATATGAAATGGTTGTTTCGCCTGTAGACTTTTTTTTCCGCCGGACAGGCGCATTGTTGTTTAACATTAAGTGTGTGTTCACATATAAAAAGGCTATCATTGAGATCATGGAAGATGAGCTTGACTGGACAGTTGAACAAACACGATCATATACGAACGAACTAAATGAAGTAATTAAATGGGCGACAAACAAAGGGTGAAAAGATCGTGGGTGACGACGGGATATAGTGAGCCTCTCTCATATCCTGTCGTATAAAACCAATGAATTTGACATATATCTACCAAAGTACTATAATAGATTGTGGTATTTGAGATAGAAAGATAGTCGGTAGTCATACGGCTTTTCTTGATGTGAAAGTTACTCTTTAGAGTAAAGTTCGCTAAGCAAGGTTTATAATTAAGAACTATTTTGTGGACAACTTCATAAGTAAGTTGAAATTCTTCTTAAATCATCTTCTATTTACCCATAAATGAACTTTATATGGTTACTTCAATAATTAAACCCCAATATACAATTCAACAAAGAGTTACTTTTCTCAAGAACAAATGAAGATTTAACCTGATTCTCACTGGCGCAGCTTCGGGGTTGCAAGGATGGAAGAGAGGTAGGGCTTTCGTTGTTTTAGGTAAAGAACTTATTGAAATTTAATAATCTCAAATATAACCAGCGAACCGTCATTGAAGCGGTTCGCTTTTGATTTATTCTTTATAATAGAGATAAAGTCGTGTAGCGTTAATTAAGATAAATTCCCTTCATTTATGTAGTTCTCAGCATTACCTTTGATTCTCAACAAAAATTATGCAATAATCAACCAATAATCAAATGTAAAGTAATAAAATAGCCTATGACGTAAATTCAAAAAGGCGAACAATAAGCGTATTTTTTATTGAAACATATGTGTTTTCTGTTATAATAAAGAGGAAGCTGAAGAAATCGCAGTAACTGACGACATTGCGGAAATAACCGCTGGGGAGCTGCGTCTATGTTTAGCCGGTCGTCTGGGCAGAGGTAAGTTTTCCTTATCTCTTTTTTATTTCGGAGGGAATAGACATGGAAGAAAAAACGATACTAGACGGACAAAAAGTTTCGAAAGATGTAAAAGAAAACTTAAAAGAAAGAGTATTAAAATTATCGGCACAAGGAGTAACGCCTTGCCTAGCTACTATTTTAGTGGGAGATGATCCATCTTCTGCTACGTATGTACGTATGAAAGGTAACGCCTGTGAAAAACTGGGTATTTTATCAAAGAGAATACATCTAGATGCAAGTATTTCTACTGAAACACTCATAGAAACGATTCAGGATTTGAATAATGATAAAAATGTACATGGGATCCTATTGCAACATCCAGTACCTGCACATATAGATGAAAGAAAAGCATTTGAAGCGATTGACATCGAAAAGGATGTGGATGGTGTCACCAGTCTGGGCTATGGTCAAACAGCACTTGGTTTTGGTGTTTACCCATCTTGTACACCTGCTGCTATTATGGAAATTATTGATTTTTATGATATTCCTGTTGAAGGGAAAAATGCAGTTGTGGTTGGAAGAAGTCCTATTTTAGGTAAGCCTGTTTCTGCATTACTACTCAATCGTAATGCAACTGTAACGACTTGTCATTCTAAAACAAAGGATTTAAGTGAACATTTAAGCAAAGCTGATATTGTTGTTGCAGCTGTTGGGAAACCTAATTTTATTCAAGGAAGCTGGCTAAAAGAAGGGGCTGTTGTGTTAGACGCGGGATACAACCCAGGAAATATTGGCGATGCTCATTATGATAGCTGTTATGAAAAAGCATCTGCCATTACACCTGTCCCTGGTGGAGTGGGCCCTGTAACGATTTCTATGTTATTAAAACACACTGTAGCTTCCGCAGAGAAAACGGTTCAGTGAGAAATAACTATTGACATTTAGCGATAAAACAATGTATTATAAAATATACGCTGTAAAGTTCGTTATATATTATTTGGATAAGTGGTCGTAACTGCAAGAAATGTAGGCGATTGTACTCTTCATTTCTTTCAGTTACGGCCTTTTTAACTTCATAAGAAAATTAAAGTACGAGGCATTCCACTTTTCTCTATAAGCTTATATAATTATGACTTTTTAGTGATTATTTTTTGGAGGTATTATCATGAATAACGGTAAAGTAAAATGGTTTAACGCAGAAAAAGGTTTTGGTTTCATCGAGTCTCAAGAAGGACAAGACGTATTCGTACATTTCAGTGCGATTCAATCTGAAGGTTTCAAAACTCTTGAAGAAGGTCAAGAAGTTACTTTTGAAATCGTTGATGGCGACCGTGGCCCTCAAGCTGCAAACGTTGTAAAAGCATAATAATGCGGTGATGCATGGCCTTTCATGCATCACCTTTTTATGTGAACTACTCCCCAACCGTTCTTATACCGTTACAATGATTTTACTTTTATTGCTTATAAATTGATAAAAATTAATGGAAACTGGATACACTCATACTATAGATTATTTTGAAGTATGTTTGAAATACAAGGAGGATTTATCTTGGTAAAATTTTCGGATTTTGGTTTAAGTACAGAGCTAGAAAAAGCTCTTTCTAATATGGGTTTTGAAGAGCCAACACCTATTCAAGCACAATCACTACCAATCGCATTAGCTGGTGCGGATATGATTGGTCAAGCCCAAACAGGTACTGGTAAAACAACGGCATTTGGTGTCCCAATGTTAGAGAAAGTAACGAAAGAAGATGGCATTCAAGGTTTGGTTCTTGCTCCAACAAGGGAACTAGCTGTGCAAGTGGCTGAAGAATTAAATCGTATTGGACAAGTGAAAGGAATCAGAACTTTACCGATATATGGTGGTCAAGATATTGGTAGACAAATTCGCGCACTTAAAAATCGTCCGCAAATAATCGCTGCCACACCAGGCCGTCTAATTGATCATATTGAAAGAAGAACGATTCGTCTAAACAATATTAAATCAGTTGTTCTAGATGAAGCGGATGAAATGCTAAATATGGGCTTCATTGAAGATATTGAAAGAATTCTTGGTGAAATTGAGCATGAACGTCAAACGCTTCTTTTCTCAGCAACAATGCCTAGACGTATTCAAACTCTAGCTGAGAAGTTTATGAATGACCCACAAATTGTTCGTGTAAAAGCAAAAGAGTTAACAGTAAAAAATATTGAACAATCTTATATCGAAGTGCATGAAAAACAAAAATTTGATGTATTATGCAGCTTATTGGATATTCAATCTCCTGAACTTGCGATTGTATTTGGTAGAACGAAAAAACGCGTAGATGAAGTGGTAGAAGGATTAATTAAACGTGGATATTCTGCAGAAGGTATTCATGGTGATATTCCACAAGCGAAACGTGATCAAGTTATTCGTCGTTTTAAAGATCAAACAATCGATATTATGGTAGCAACAGATGTTGCCGCACGTGGACTAGATATTTCAGGCGTTTCACATGTCTATAACTTTGATATTCCTCAAGATCCTGAAAGCTATGTGCACCGTATTGGACGTACTGGGAGAGCTGGGAATAAAGGTTTAGCTGTTACATTTGTTTCTCCACGAGAAATCGATCACTTGAAAATTATTGAAAATGTAACAAAGACAAAAATGAAAAAAGAACCAGTGCCAACGTTTAAAGATGTTGTGGCAGGTAACCAACGTGTGACAATTAATCGTTTAATGAATACGATTGATAAGAATGACTACGATGAGTATAAGCGTATTGCAGAATCATTGTTAGAAGATACAGATTCAGTGACAGTATTGGCAGCAGCATTAAAATTATTAACAAAAGATCCAGATGTCACACCTGTAAAAATTACAGCTGTAGAGCCACTTCGTTCGAAAAAACCTAAAAATAGAGATGGACGTAACCGCAGTCGCTTTGGTGATCGTCCGAGATCTGGTGGAAGAGATCGTAAAGGGGGCGGACGTGACTATAAAGGTCGCGAAAGACGTCGTGTAAAAAATAATAAGGGCCGCGATTGATTAAAATAAAGTAAATTGTGGTATATTAGGAAATGCAGGAGATTATTCCTGTGAGTTTTTCAAATGTTTAGGAGGAAAAGAAAAAATGGCAACAGGTAAAGTAAAATGGTTTAACGCAGAAAAAGGATTTGGCTTCATTGAACAAGAAAGTGGAGATGACGTATTCGTACATTTCTCTGCAATTCAAACAGAAGGCTTTAAAACATTAGATGAAGGACAAGAAGTGTCTTTTGATATAGAAGAGGGGCAACGTGGACCTCAAGCTGTAAATGTGACAAAGCTATAATACAAATGTTCAATCAAAGAAAAAAGATCACTTCCATTGGGGAGTGATCTTTTTCTTTGATTCATGGTTATTAGTACTCCACCGCTGTATTTGAAGAGATTTATATAGAAACCCATTCAGATGGAAACGAATGTGATTGCCTATCTATGGTTTTTATTGAAATGATAATAATCCTGACTGCCACACTCTTTAAATCCGCACTTTTTATAAAGCATGAGTGCCCGGTTATTCTGAACCTCAACCTCTAGGTGAATGGAATAATGCCCTTCGTATTGTTCAATGATTTGACGCAATACTTCACTTCCTAACCCTTTACCTTGTTCATCGGGATGAATGGCGAAACCGTATATCCATAAATGATGATTCCTTATTTGAAGACGTATCTTACCGACTCTCTGATTGCCATCGCAAATGACTAGTAATTGATTATCTTGTTTATGTAAATTGAAATCACCATTGATCGCTTTAGCATCCTCTTCTGAAAGGTTAAAACATAGTTGATCGATTCGGTTGCAGAAAGTAGAGTCTGCTAATTCTGCGATTTTGAGATGAATATTTCGCTGCTCTTTTTTTGTCGGTTGGTCTCCTTCATAGACCATTTGATATTCTGTGTAAGCATACGGTTGTTTCCATGCAGACATAACGGTAGTACCCGTATGTGATTGACCTGGTATATTAATTAGTACTTCTTGATAGTGGTCAATCATCGGCAAAGCTTCTGTAAATAATGAAGAGAATATTCCTTTTCTACGATAATTAGGATGAACCATACCACATATTTCAAGTTTTGACCCGAATGGATAAAGTGCAACAAAACCGATAAGTTGACCATCAATAGAGTGCTTGTACAAAGGTGTTTCGGTTTGGGAATTTTCTATTATATCAAAGTTTAATTTAAGAATGATATCATCATGTTGTTCACAAATTTTTTGCAACTGATAGATCTCGTGAATATTCATATTCTTCACACTCCTTTAAGCTATTATATCTGTAAAAATTAAAATGAGAAGTTTCTTTTTTATTACGAAGGTAATAATAGGATAATACAGGTGTTTATGCTATCATCATATAGAGAAAGTGAGGGAGATGTATGCAATCATTTAGAGTACAATTCCATAAAGAAGATCAAGTAGATGAAATGAATGTAAACAAACTATCAGAGGAAGATTTTAATCGAATGACAGAAGGTGGAACAAGACACCTGTTTGAGTTAGATACGAATATTGGCTTTTTTGTTTACTTTGATGGTCTTAATAAGGATGGACAAGAGTCGTATATGGTTCTTCATTATGAAGGCGAAGAAGAAGAGCCAACCGCTTGTTACAGTTTTTCATTGCCGGATTTTTACCAGTTTGTTGCCTTGCATTTAAATGATCTAGAATTTAACGAAGAAGAGCAAGAGGATGAAGAAGTGTATGGTCCAATACATCACCTTGCCCATTTAATGTATCATATCATTGAAGAAGGTAAAGAAGTAGAGGAATAATCATAAAAATGCCTAGGAGCTAACCCTAGGCATTTTATGATTTATTCTTCATTTGCATTGAGATGTTGACTACAGAATTTAGTGATTAATATTTCTTCTTCTTCCTCTAATCCAAATTCCAAAATCTCTTCATTATTATTCTCTTGGAAGTGATAATTAAGTATCTTCATTTCGTCCTCACCTTTATAAAATAACACGCGCAAGCGAATACCTTGTTCTGAATATAATTCATCATCTTCATCAACATCAATATCTAAAAAGAATTCGTACCTCTCTCCAGACAGTATACCAGTTGGATCATTGATCTCTTCCACCGTATAACTAGAAATATGCAAATGTCTTCATCCTTTCTTTAAAGCAATCAGCGTCTCTATTATACACTTTTTCCACTATAATTCATACATAAAGGTTGTTTTTTATAGGACAACATGTTAAAGTGGAAGTTTCCTTGTTTTGACACGGATAAAAAAATGTGCTATACTAATATTTGTTAAGTAAAAAATATCACACACACTTGTTATAAAGGACCATACTGGTTTGGCATAGCGAGTGATTTTTATTTTTTTCGGATGATATGTTCTACCTTTAGGAGGTGCCTGATAATGGCAATGGGATTTGGAAGAAAGAACATGGAAGAAGTGAAGACTGAAGAGATTAAAATTTGGGAATGTTCCTCAGAAACATGTAATGCTTGGGTGAGAGACAACTTTAAAAGTACACCAAAATGCCCAATTTGTGAGAGTGAAATGGTAGCAACAACAAAAGAATTACAAGTAGTTAATAACAATAGTCTTTATAACAAATAATATTCTTCTGTTATTTTTTTGGCTTCCGTTAAGTCAAGGGTAATTGAATGAACAGGATAAGACGAGTGGTTGTTTGATAACCACTCTTTTTTATTTTATTTAAAAACTTTATCAATATAGGTTTATTTATTGTAAGAACGGGTATGTAGATATCTTAAGGGGGTGAAAAGACAGAATTTTTTAATAAATACAGTAAGTATTCATTTATATTAAAGGGGGATTTGATGGAGTTTATTGAAAACATTGTGAATATGAGTAATGAGGTATTATGGGGTTATGTTCTTATATTTGTGTTAGTGATTGCAGGGATGTTTTTTAGTATAAGAACAAAGTTTGTTCAAGTCAGGCATATTGGTGAGATGGTTAGGTTACTGTTTGTTAAAGAAACCGTTACAACAGAATCTAAAAAAACTATTTCGCCTTTACAAGCGTTTTTTGTTGGTGCAGGAACGAGAATAGGTACAGGTAATATCGCCGGAGTAGCTATTGCGATGGTATTAGGTGGTCCTGGAGCAATCTTTTGGATGTGGTTAATTGCAGTAATTGGTAGTGCTAGCTCATTTGTCGAAAATACGTTAGCGCAAACTTATAAGGTTAAGTCTAATGTAGGCTTCAAAGGCGGTCCAGCATATTATATCAAGAAGCAATTAAAACGTCCTTGGATGGCTGTGTTATTTTCCATTATGATTATCTTATCGTATGGTACGACATTCAACGCTGTACAAAGTAATACGATAGCTGTTGCAATGGAGAACTCATTTGGGATTCAGCCTGTTTATATTGGTATCATTCTTGTTTTCTTAACAGGATTAGTAGTATTTGGAGGAATTAAGCGAATAGCAGATATTTCTTCTTTAATCGTGCCGTTTATGGCTTTTGGTTATATTCTGTTAGCTTTATTCGCAGTTGCTTCAAATATTACTGAGTTACCAGCAATGTTTGCTCTTATTTTTAAAAGTGCATTCGGATTTGAGCAGGCTATTGGTGGAGGGATAGCTGCTGCTATTGTTAATGGCATTAAGCGCGGATTATTCTCCAATGGTGCAGGTATGGGGGGAGATCCGATTGCAGCTGCAACAGCGACTGTATCTCATCCAGTAAAACAAGGCTTTGTTCAGGCTTTAGGGGTATTATTTGATACTTTATTGGTTTGTTCTGCTACTGCTTTTATCATTTTATCCTCCGAAAGCTATGCTTCAGGCTTAACAGGTATCGAATTGACTCAAGCTGCGATGTCGGAACACTTTGGTACAATAGGTGGAATGTTTCTCGGTGTTGCTATTTTTTTATTTGCTTTTACTTCTATTATCGGATCATATTATTATGGTGAAGCAAACTTAAATTTCATTCATAAGAGTAAAGTATTTCATCATGCTTATAAGGTAGCCGCATTAGGAATGGTCATGTTTGGTGCAATTGCTAATTTAGAAATTGTTTGGGGAATGGCAGATTTAACAATGGGTATCATGGCGCTTGTCAATTTAACCGCCATTACGATGTTATCGCCTATCGTAGTTAAGCTGTTGAAAAACTATATGCAGCAACGGAAAGCGGGCTTGGAACCACAATTTTATCAAGAGGATATCCCTGGTCTAACAGGAGTAGAAGCTTGGCCTGTCAGAGAAAAGGAGAAAAGAAAGAAAGCAATGTAATCGAAATGAGCGAATCCTAATTTTTAGTGGTTCGCTCATTTTTTGCGTAAGTCAGCTAGTGGAGGAGGTGAGCCGATAATTGCGAATGTGCCTCGGACGCAATATGATTGAAATTGCTATCAATGTTAATTTCGCTTCAATTTAGCGTTAGGTTCTCGATTGTAATAAAAATAGCGGACTAAAGTCCGCTATTTTATTATTTCATCTCCCTACTTGGTAGGAAAGAATGCATTGCTATCTAAAATTAACTTTTAAACAAAAAGTCTGCTAATGCCGCTTGATTCTTCGTTAGATCAGCTAATGTATATTGATCTAGTACTTCTAAATACGCTTTTAATGCTTTATTTAATACATGTCTTAGACCACAAACAGGTGAAATGACACAATGATTGTTATTAGTATCAAAGCATTCAACTAAATGAAAATCTTCTTCGGTTTTTCTGACCACTTCACCAATATTAATTTCTTTAGGTGACATCGCTAAACGAATGCCGCCATTTCTTCCTCTTATCGTCTCAACATATTGATTTTTCCCTAATTGATAGATGACTTTCATCAGATGATTCTTAGAGATTTGATATGTGTCTGCAATTTCTTTAATATTTGTAAGCTGGTCTTTTTCAATTGTTGCTAAATATATGAGAACTCTTAATGAATAATCCGTGTAGTTGGTAAGACGCATTATGAATCACACCTTTTTTCTATTAATAGTTCTATTATACATATTGCTTGTTATGGAACCAATTGTGACAACTTTTTAAAAGATGTATTTAAAATATTGCTTTAAATTTGGAAACGGTATATTTTAAAGATGTATTTAAAATATTGCTTTAAAATTGAAGGGTGGAGATATTAATGTTAAAACAAGAGACGATTAAAATCATCAAATCAACCATACCCGTATTAGAAATTCATGGAACCGCTATCACCACGCATTTTTATAAACGATTATTTGCTGAACATCCTGAACTACTTAACATTTTCAATCATGCTAATCAAGAGAAGGGAAGACAGCCTAAAGCACTCGCTAATGTATTATTTCAAGCAGCTAACCATATTGAACATTTAGAAAATTTAGCGCCGGCAGTTGCTACAATTGCTCATAAGCATCGAAGCTTAGGGGTTAAGAAGGAGCACTACCCAATCGTCGGGGAACATCTATTAGCAGCGATAAAAGAAGTTCTAGGTGATGCAGCAACAGAAGACATTATTACGGCATGGGCAGAGGCTTATGGAGTGATTGCCGCTATCTTTATTTCCACAGAAGAAGAGCTATACAATGCATCAGCATGGGCTGGATTTAAATCTTTTAAAGTAGTAAATAAGGTACCTGAAAGTGATCTTATCACTTCTTTTTATATTGAGCCAAATGATGGTATGACTTTACCAACCCACCAACCTGGCCAGTATGTAACGATTCGGGTAAATATAGCTGGCGAAAAATACGACCATAACCGTCAATATAGCTTATCAGGAAAACCATCAGAAAAGACGTATCGTATATCTGTTAAAAGAGAAGAACATGGTAAAGTCTCTAACTGGTTACATGACCATGTGCAAATAGGAGACAGTTTGGATGTTAGTGCACCAGCTGGTGAATTTGTATTATCATCCCAAGCAGAGACACCAGTGGTATTCATCAGTGGTGGTGTTGGAACCACACCATTATTGAGTATGCTTCATGCTTTAGAAGGGACAAAGCGAGAAGTAAGTTTCCTTCATAGTTGTAAGAACAAAAACTTACATGCGTTTGGAGATGAAGTGAGGCCGTTGATAGCAGGAATTGAAAATGGGCGTTTCCTAGTAAAATATAGTGATGACGAGGGCAGATTAGATAGTGAGGATTTAAAGCAACATATTAGTGAGGAAGCAGAGTACTATCTATGTGGTCCTATCAATTTTATGGAAAATATGAAAGAACAATTATTGATGTTAGGTGTGGAAAATTCGCATATTCATCTTGAACTGTTTGGTCCAGCCGTTCCTCTAAAAGAAAAGATCAATATGTAAAAGAAGAGCTTTTGAAATATTTCAGTAGAAAAGAGATGAAAACTCATCTCTTTTCTGTTTATTCAATTTTGCCTTTTCCCTTTCAACTTACACGATTTAAATGAATAAATTAAAATCAATCCATTGTTAAGACCTTTCATCTCTTAGTAACCTTAATTGTATATTGTCGAGAAGTCCTTCATCAACAAATGAGTTCCTATCGAAATGTATAAAAAGGCTAAAATGTTAAAGAATATATTTATCAATTATGAGAGGTGAATCATATGGAAACAAAGAGGATAAAACAAATACTTTCATCATCGAGTGATGTAGAAGTTCAATACAATGGAACTTCTGTATGGATAGATAAGTTACATGAAGATGATAAAACAGTTACTGTTCATTTAAGAGGAATTCCTTTAGAAGAAAGAACAGAAGTAGATATTTCAGACCTTAATGAAGTGTAATTACAATTCAACATGTTAGAGTGTAGGTAGATACTGCTACCTACCTTTTTATTTATAGTGGAGAAATGAACCATATTTAAAATTTCTTTCACTTTACATAGGGTACCGGGGTATAATATAATATGTGTAAGGGAGGCGATTCAATGGGATATGAAGAAGATCAGGTAAGAGAAGAAACAATGTGCCTAGAGCATGCAGATAGACGAAGTCATCATTCAGATAAAGTAAAAAAGAATTTAGTCACTCGATTGAATCGTATCGAAGGACAAATTCGAGGTATTAAAGGTCTAATTGAAAAAGATACGTATTGTGATGATGTGATTACACAAATATCCGCAACACAATCTGCCTTAAATAGTGTCGCTAAGATTTTACTTGAAGGTCATTTAAAAGGGTGTGTCATTGATCGGATAAATGAAGGTGACGAAGAAGTGTTAGATGAATTTCTTATTACAATTCAAAAATTAATGAAAAAATAGGAGGATTTTAAACATGGAAAACGTAATTTTACATGTAGAAGGAATGTCTTGTGGTCACTGTGTGAAAGCGGTGGAAAGTAGTGTTGGTGAACTTAAAGGAGTAGACACGGTTAAAGTAGATTTAAATAGAAAAGAAGTTAAAGTTGCTTTTGATGCTTCATCTGTAAAGCTTGATCAAATTAAAGAAACAATTGATGATCAAGGTTATGAAGTTAAATCTTAATCGTGCAGCTTTGCACGATTTATTTTAAATGTTTATATAGGGTAGTAGGGTATAGTATTTAAAGAAAGGTGTGGTAGGAGCATATGTCTAATCAAGACGATTCTCACCAAAAAATTCATTTGCCAATTACGGGAATGACTTGTGCTGCCTGTTCTGCGCGAATCGAAAAAGGGTTAAGTAAAATGGATGGTGTAAACGAAGCGAATGTGAATCTCACTTCTGAAATAGCAACCATTTCCTATAACCCTCAAATAGTAGGAGAACATGCATTTCAGCAGAAGATTAAAGATCTAGGCTACGAAGTTGTTTTAGAGAAAGCTGAGTTTGATATTTCAGGAATGACTTGTGCTGCTTGTTCTGCGCGAATCGAAAAAGTTTTAAATAAACAGTCCGGTATTGCGCAGGCAAACGTGAACTTAGCTTTAGAAACAGGTACTGTAGAATACAATCCTGAACAGGTTTCAGTTGAAGAAATTATTGCAAAGGTAGATAAGATTGGGTATAGCGCTTCGCTAAAAACAACAGCCAGTGCAAATGCTGTGAGGGAACAGCATATTAAAAAGCAGCAAAAGAAATTTATCGCTGCTGCTATCCTTTCTCTACCATTACTTTGGACGATGGTTGGGCATTTTGAATTCACTTCATTCATTTTTCTACCAGATTTTTTAATGAACCCTTGGATACAGTTAATTTTGGCGACACCTGTACAATTTATTATCGGTTGGCAATTTTATACTAGTGCATATAAATCATTGAAATCTGGTAGCGCGAATATGGATGTACTTGTTGTATTAGGTACTTCTGCAGCTTACTTTTATAGTTTGTTTCTAACATTACAATCGATGAATGCAACACATGGTCATCATGTTGAGCTCTATTATGAAACGAGTGCGATTATTATTACCCTTATTTTGTTAGGGAAATTATTTGAAGCACGTGCAAAAGGAAGATCATCAGAAGCAATAAAAAAATTAATGAATTTAAAGGCTAAAAAAGCCGTTGTATTAAAAGAAGGGAAGGAAACCATTGTCCCTGTTGAGCAAGTAATGCAAGGCGATATGGTTATCATTAAGCCTGGTGACAGAATTCCTGTAGATGCAGTAATCATTGAAGGGCATTCAGCAGTTGACGAATCAATGTTAACAGGAGAAAGCGTGCCAGTTGATAAGAAAGCTGGTGATGAAGTAATAGGAGCAACTGTAAACAAAAATGGCCATTTAACAGTTGAAGCAACAAAGGTTGGAAAAGATTCAGCGCTTGCGCAAATTATTAAAGTAGTCGAGCAAGCACAAGGGTCAAAAGCACCTATTCAGCGGTTAGCCGATAAGATTTCGGGCATCTTTGTTCCCATTGTGGTAGCTATTGCCCTTGTTACCTTCTGTATATGGTTTCTTTTCTTGCAACCGGGTGATGTAGCTAGTGCGTTAGAAAAAATGATTGCTGTACTCGTCATTGCTTGTCCTTGTGCACTAGGATTAGCGACGCCTACTTCAATTATGGCAGGGTCTGGCCGTTCAGCCGAGATGGGTGTTTTATTTAAAGGTGGAGAGCATCTCGAGATGACACATGAAATTACAACTGTTGTGGTTGATAAAACAGGTACTGTTACAAATGGTCAGCCTGTATTAACCGATATCATAGTCGAGCCTGGAACAAATGAGGCCCATTTCCTTTCCATTGTTGCTGCGAGTGAGAAGTCATCTGAACACCCTCTTGCTGAAGCCATTGTGAAAGGGTTAGAGGAGAGAAATATAGAAAAAGTAAAAAGTGAATATTTCGAAGCGCTACCGGGTTATGGTATCTCTGCGAAAGTTACAGGAAAAGATGTACTGATTGGTACAGTTAGATTAATGGTAGAGAATGGGATAGACTCCTCTTGGTTCTCGAAACAAATGAAAGAATTAGAAGGTGAAGGAAAAACAGCTATGCTTGTGGCTATTAACGGTAGAGCAAAAGGCCTCCTTGCTGTAGCTGATACGATAAAAGATTCATCAAACGAAGCGATTCAAAGGCTACATGATATGGGGTTAGAAGTTATTATGATGACTGGAGATAACCAGTTAACCGCACAAGCCATTGCTAAAGAAGTAGGTATATCAAAAGTCATTGCAGAAGTCTTACCAGAAACGAAAGCAGAAGAAGTAAGAAAGCTACAAAGTCAAGGGAAAAAGGTAGCGATGGTAGGAGATGGTATTAACGATGCCCCAGCATTAGCAACTGCCGATATCGGCATGGCTATCGGTACAGGTACAGATATTGCCATGGAAGCAGGAGACATTACACTTATGCGTGGTGATCTAAATAGTATTGCTGATGCAATCATGATGAGTAAAAAAACCATTCGTAATATTAAACAGAATCTTTTTTGGGCGTTTGGCTATAATACAATCGGTATTCCTATTGCAGCTGCAGGTTTCTTAGCACCATGGTTAGCAGGTGCTGCGATGGCGTTTAGCTCTGTGTCCGTTGTATTAAATGCACTTCGTTTGCAACGTGTAAGATAAAAATAACAAGTTCCGTATGAATTTCTATAAAACATTCTATACAATAAACTGAATGAGAAAAACAAGCTAATTTAAATAGTTAGTTTGTTTTTCTATTTTTATAGAAGACATGAAGAAGATTGGTAAAAAAATTTTGTCCTTTAAGATAAATTATTTTCTTTTAATATGGAATATACCTTTAATTAATTTTTGCCCCACAACTTTAACACCATTGATTTATTTCAACAATTCTATGATTTTTTAATTTATTTACCAAAAAACTATTACTTTTCTGGTTTAAGCATACTCGTTTGAAGGTAAAAAAGTAGAGTTGGTCAGCTTGAACAATTTTTAATGGATTTCAAGACTTTTTTACACAAATAAGAAATGCTATTATTTATTATGGTCTTAAATTTACCGCTAAAAGAACGAAATGTATATTTTAGATTTAGATAAAAGAAATAAATTGTATTCTATGAAATGATGTGATATGATTACTCATACAATCTCAGATACAATATATAGTTATTTTTTTACTTCTCGACAACTACATATAGTAATTGGTTGAAGGAGTCCAAATGGACTTAAAATGGGAATCCGGATAAGCCGGAGCTGTACCCGCAACTGTAAGTGTGACGAAAAGAGGAAACCACTGTTCTTTTGAAAGAATGGGAAGGCTCTTAGTAGATTGATACACAAGCCAGGATACCTGCCTTCTTAATCAAAAGTTTCAATTCTTCGGGGCTTGAGAAGATGAAACGACAGTTGATGAAAAGAGTGTATTGTACACTTGTATTTATACTGTCGTTTGATCCGCTCAAGGTGTAACTGGGGCGGTTTTTTTTATGCCTAAATTTGATAGAAATAGTTTGAAGGAGGAAGGAATTTGAAAACAATGATTGATACGACAGTCAATTTTGAACAATTATATCAACAATTCAACAACTTACCAATTAGTGCGTTAGAAAAGCGTGCAGATCAATTAAATCACTTAGAGTTAGATAGTTTCTACGATCAGTTAATACTAGAATGTCTTTCTTACATAAATGTTAATGAACCTGATTGGACATATGTGGCTGCCCATTTATATTTAAAGAAGATTTATCAACAAGCAGCTGAGAACCGAGGGTACAGTGGTCAGGCTTATGGTGATTTTCATTCTTTAATTCAACAATTAAGTGATATTGATATTTATAGTCCTATTTTATTATCTAGTTATACAAAAGAAGAAATTGATGAATTAGGCAAAGAAATTGTCCCTGAAAGAGATCAGCTCTTTACTTATCTCGGGATCAAAATGCTTACGGATCGTTATGTAGCAAAAGATCGCCAAAAGAGGATTTTTGAATTGCCTCAAGAACGCTGGATGGTTATTGCAATGATTCTTATGCATCAAGAAGAAAAAAATCGGCTGCAATTAGTAAAAGAAGCTTACTGGGCAATGAGTAACTTATTTATGACCGTAGCTACACCAACTTTATCTAATGCAGGTAAGAATTGGGGACAACTATCTAGCTGCTTTATCGAAACAGTTGATGATAGTCTAGATTCAATTTATGACAGTAATACAGACATTGCTGCACTATCTAAAAATGGTGGTGGAATCGGCGTTTATTTAGGTAAGATTCGTAGTAGAGGTAGTATGATTAAAGGGTTCAAAGGCGCTTCATCTGGGGTGCTTCCATGGATGAAACAACTAAATAATACAGCTGTAAGTGTCGATCAACTTGGACAAAGACAAGGGGCAATTAGCGTTTATTTAGACGTTTGGCACAAGGATATCTTCTCTTTCCTTGATGCAAAGTTAAATAATGGTGATGAAAGATTACGTACACATGATTTATTTACCGGTGTATGTCTACCTGATTTATTCATGGAAAAAGTAGAAGAGCGTAGTAACTGGTATTTATTTGACCCACATGAGGTTCGACAAAAAATGGGCTTCTCACTAGAAGATTATTATGATGAAGAAGTTGGTGCAGGTACTTTTAGAATGAAATATCTAGAATGCGTCAATAATGAAGAGCTATCGAAGAAGGAAATTCCTGCTATCGATATTATGAAGTCTATCATGCGTAGTCAATTAGAAACTGGAACACCATTTATGTTCTATCGGGATGAAGTGAACCGTATGAATGCAAACGCACATGCAGGTATGATCTATTGTACAAATCTTTGTACTGAAATCGTTCAAAATCAAAGTGTAACAACAAGAGAAGAAGAGTATACAAAAGATGGTAAAATTGTCATCGAGAAAACACCTGGAGATTTCGTCGTATGTAACCTGTCTTCTATTAACCTTGCCAAAGCAGTGAATGAAGCAGTCATAGAACGATTGATTCCTATTCAAGTAAGAATGCTGGACAATGTAATTGATATTAATAAAATCCCTGTTATCCAAGGGCAGTTAACGAATAAAAAGTATCGCGCGATCGGCTTAGGTACTTTCGGCTGGCATCATTTATTAGCTACTAATAAGGTCGTTTGGGAAAGCCCTGAATCATTAGAATTTGCAGACCGACTTTACGAGAAAATTGCTTACTTAACAATTGAAAGTTCTATGAATCTAGCTGAGGAAAAGGGAGCCTACCCCGCATTCAATGGTTCAGATTGGCAAACAGGTGCCTATTTCGAAAAAAGAGATTACCTGAATGCTGATAGCGAACTTGATTGGCAAGGACTAATGGAAAAAGTGAGAGCAAAAGGAATTAGAAACGGCTATTTACAAGCGGTAGCACCAAATGCGTCAACTGCATTAATTGCAGGTAGTACACCGAGTATTGATCCAATCTTCAACAAGCAATACTCAGAGGAGAAAAAAGACTATCGTATTCCTGTAACTGCACCAGACCTAAACGCTCAAACTACGTGGTACTATAAATCTGCTTACCATATCGATCAAAAATGGAGCATTGCTCAAAATGCGAAACGTCAAAAGCATATTGACCAAGCAGTGTCATTTAATCTTTATATTAAAAATACGATTAAAGCAAAGGAATTATTAGATCTTCACGTATCGGCATGGAAAAACAGGCTGAAAACAACGTATTATTTACGTTCTACTTCCACAGATATTGAAGATTGTGAATCATGCTCTAGCTGATTTCACCGAGAGGAGAATGAAATAAATGAACACTTTAAATAAACGTCCCATTATGAATCATGAAGCACCAAACCGTTCAACAGGTATTATTAATGGAGAATGTTCGAACGTTTTAAACTGGGATGATGTAAGATTTTCCTGGGCTTACCCTAAATATAAAAAGATGTTATCTAATTTCTGGACACCATTTGAAATTAATATGTCTCAAGATATTAAGCAATTCCCTGAGTTATCTGAGGACGCACAAGAAGCCTTTTTAAAGATTATCGGTTTACTAGCGTTACTAGATAGCATTCAAACTGACTATGCTGGGAAGACAGCAGATTATTTAACAGATTCTAGTCTTTCAGCGTTAATGATTATTCTTGCACAACAAGAAGTTATTCATAATCACTCGTATTCTTATATTCTTTCTTCGATCGTTTCAAAAAGTAAGCAAGATGAGGTCTTCGATTATTGGCGTACAGAACCAACATTAAGAGAACGAAATGATTTTATTACAAATGGTTATAAAGATTTTGTAAAAGAACCGACGGCGGAAAATATGTTAAAATCAATCGTTTATGATGTAGTATTAGAAGGCTTATTCTTCTATTCCGGTTTCGCTTTCTTCTATTATTTAGCGAGAAATCAAAAAATGGTATCTACATCAACGATGATTAACTATATTAATCGTGATGAACAAATTCACGTTGATTTGTTTGTAAAAATCTTTAAAGAAATCTTAAACGAGCATCCTGAATTAAACACACCAGAATTGCAACAATTTGTAAAAGATACCTTTAGAAAAGCTGCAGATCTCGAAATTGAATGGGCACGTGAGGTAATCGGTGATAAAATGGATGGTATTCTTATTACTGACCTTGAAGCATACATCAAATTTTATGCCAATGTCCGCAGTAATCAATTAGGATTTGAACGACCGTTTGAAGGATTCCGTAAAAATCCACTCCGTTGGATTGTTGCTTATGAAGAGGTAGATCAAGGCAAATCTGATTTCTTCGAACAAAAATCAAGACAATATACAAAAGTGAATCAAGTCGATAATGGATTTGATGAATTATAAGTTTTATAATAAACCTTGCATATCATATGCAAGGTTTATTATTTCTTCTTAATAATTGAAGAAATGATAAGCTTTAAGAAGAAGAGGTGTTTCTTGTGAGAAAAATTTTAATTGTTGATGATGATCAACATGTTCGCTATTTAATGAAGGATAGTTTACAAAAAGAAGGCTATCACACCACTGAGGCAAAAGATGGACAGGATGCGATGGCAATATTAGAAACGGAAGTAGTCGATCTTGTTATTGCGGATATAATGATGCCGAACATGGATGGCTATCAACTAACAAAAACGATTCGTAGGGATTTTGACCTCCCGATTATCCTGCTTACGGCAAAGGGACAATTAGATGATAAAGCAAAGGGATTTTCAGTCGGTACAGATGATTATGTGGTAAAGCCATTTGAGCCGAAAGAGTTATTATTCCGTGTCAATGCTTTATTACGAAGATATGGTAAGGTAGGAACAACGAGTATCAAGCTCGACCGATTATATATCAATAAAAAAAGCTATGAAATTGAAGTGAGCAATAAAACCTATCTATTACCACTGAAGGAATTTGAGTTATTATATTTTCTGGCCGCTAACCAAAATAGAGTGTACAGTAGACAGCAATTAATTGAACAAATCTGGGGCATTGATTTTTCTGGGGATGAAAGGACCGTTGATGTACATATTAAACGTTTACGTAGCCGCTTATCTAAGTTAGAGGTGGATGTAATAATAAAAACGATTCGTGGTATCGGTTATTCATTGGAGATAGCCAAATGAAAACACTTTACTCAAAAATTGCTCTCACAACCATTTGTATTATGCTTCTAAGCAGTGTCATTTCATTTATTTTGAGCAATGCATATTATCAACAAACATTAAAGCCCAAAAACGATGCCAAAGTGACAGAAATGGCGAAAGCTACTATTACCTTCATGGAGGAGAATCCACAAATCAATAAGGAACTATATCTTACGCATATCAGCTCTTTTGGTTATCAAATATTTGTAACTGATGGTCTTGGAGAGGAATCTTTTTATGGAGCGGAGTATCGCGAACATAATTTAAGTAGTGCTGCTGTTCAACAAGTCTTGAATGGTCGGATTTATCACGGTATTAATCTCTTTCCACATGCTACATTTGTGACCGGTTTTTTTGCTAACGAACTTAAAAATACTGTCGGTGTACCATTTACTTATCAAGGAAGGGAGTATGCTCTTTTTCTCAGACCTGACATTTCCCTTTTATTTAGCGAAATGCACATTATGTTTGCTTGGTTATTGATTGGTATCCTCTTATTAAGTATTTTATTCGTGTTCATCAGTACAAAGTATATTGTAAAGCCGATTAGAAAGTTAAATGAAGCAACAACAGTAATTGCTAATGAAGAGTACAGTATTGAGTTACATACTAATAGAAAAGATGAAATTGGTTCTCTTACTCAAAGTTTTATGAAAATGACGAAAAAATTAGAAGCAGCAAATGAAATGCGCAAAGAATTTATTACAAATATCTCACATGATATTCAATCGCCTTTATCAAATATAAAAGGTTACTTACATCTTTTTAAGGAAAAGAAAAGAACAGATGAAGAAATGAATCAAATGACTATGATGGAAGAAGAAGTAACCCGTTTGTCTGTTTTAACAAATCAATTGTTATTATTATCTTCTATCGACTATAGGAAAGATATGGTGAATATCGTTTTATTTAATATGAGTGAACAAATAAAGTTAGTGATTAAACAATATCAGTGGCATTTAGAAGACAAAGGCATGATGCTAAGTTATTCATTGCCTGAATGTATGATCGAAGGGGACCCCTCCTTGCTTTATTCTGTTTGGGAAAATTTACTCACAAATAGCATTAAATATGGAAAGGAAAATGGGGATATTTCCATTATTCTTAAAGAAGAAGGGGGCTGGATAAAAGTACAATTTCAGGATAATGGTATTGGGATGAATCAGGAGGAAATGAAAAAGGTTTTCAATCGTTTTTATCGTTCCGACCTTTCTAGAAATCGTTCCATTGCTGGTTCTGGCTTAGGACTTTCCATTGTTTATTCAATCGTAGATCTTCACCAAGGAGAAGTGCGAGTTGAAAGTGAAGAAGGAGAAGGAACGATTTTTACAATTATGCTACCAAAACAATCGAATTAGTAAAACATTTCTATTGTAAACCATTGTTCATACTCCGTTCATATTCATTCTATAACCTTATTTTGTCAGTCATAAAAGGTGAGATAGGACATATGATGACAAAATAAAATCAAATGAATGAAGATGAAAAGGGTGAGTGTCAATTGAATAAATTTAGCAAAATATTACTCAGGTTTTCTGCTATCTTTGCAGTGATAGGTGCTTTTCTAGGATCACATATGGCCGGAGCAGGTAGTTATGCTTTCAAACCCATCCATGCTCATAGTTTAGTTGTTGGCTGGCTATCACTTTTCGCATGGGCGGTATATTATCAATTATTTACTCCAAAGATAAGATTCCTTGCAAAATTACATGTCACTAGTGCCATTATCGGCACCATTGGTTTAACAGCTGGAATGGCTATGTTTATCTTTAAGCTAGGTTTTATGCCAGAGATGATTAATACGGTTTTTTATATTGTTGGAGGAAGTATCCTATTGATTAGCTTTGTTCTTTTCTTATTACTTACTTTTACAAAACATGAAAGTGATATTAAAAAATAGCTTTCAGCTGTAGGTTTTAGAAAAAATAAATGACGCTTAGAAATTGATAGGTGGATGGTGAGTTCTTCTTGTTGACTTCATACCGATAGGGGTATAGAATATGAGGGTGAATATAACATCCTAGGGGGAAAAATGCTTACGTTTATTAGTATACTCTTAATCATTTTACTTTTGACTTTTATATATAGTAGATATTTGCCGGTATTAGGTGTGAAGGCACAAGTGTTACAAGACAATCATGATAGTGATGTTCGGATTGTTGATGTGAGAGACTATAATGAAAAAGTAGATCAGGCTCATCATCGTCTGCATATACCAATTGCTTATCTCCATCGCTTTTATCATGAAATCGATGGAAAGAGCGTACACGTTATTGCTTCATCAAAAATAGAAAAAAACATGAGCATTCGATTTCTTAGAAGAAAAGGATATAAGGTGTCAGGATACACACTATGCAATGAATGTTGAACAATATAAATATAGAAAAGTAGTGCCACAGATTAAGTAATCTGTGGTTTTTTGTTGAAATGTAATTTCATTTGTTTCTAAAACTGTAAGAAGAGTGATATAAGGGCGAATTCTTGCTTTTAGAAAAAGCCCCCAGAATAAAAATATCCTAAATGAGAGAATCGCTGCTCTCAGACGAAACCCCAAGAATGAGAGCGCCGTATAAGTAATAGTTCCTTTGCAAAACAGAAAATAACAGTTAATAACCACAGCTCAAATTTTGAATAACGCTGCAAAATAAAATCCTCTTCTACACACTACGCTCAAAAAAATACTTAAATACTCGTATTTTCTACATTAATTATTCTCTCATTTAGTTTTCTTAACTTTTCTTCATTCATTTGATACTGCATGATGAGTTGTTGTATGGCGAGCATATTTTCTTCAATTTTAAGGTGGTTGTCATTCAATGTATATTGTGTTCTTAAATGAAAATAGTCCTCTTCATTAGGTTGCTTTGATGGCTGTTTCAGATGCAGTATAGTATCTTGCAATAATCTCATTAAGTAAGGTGATGGTGTAAGCTCTTTCAAAGAAAGGTTTACAAGCTGGAATAAGTGGATGAACGCTTGTTTTAGGATATTTAAATGCCTTTCTTTCTGCCTTAGGTAAAATACATCCTTCCTAGAAAATTTATGAAAGCGCCATTCATCTTTTTGATATTGTATCAGCTGTTGGTAATGTGCTATTTCTTCCTCAATCTTTGCAATGACTTGTTTGATCTCGTTTCTGCTGCTATTTCCTTGTTTGATGTTGTTCGTCACATATACAAGAATATTTTCCATACGATTCATTAACTGAGTAGACGTTTTGCTTATTTTTAGTAAATAATTCGGGGGTAAAATAAATATATTTACACAAGTTGAAATTAATAAACCAAGTGTTGTACCTCCAAGTCTCATTAACAATGTTGCCATATAAGCTTCTTGGACAATTGATATCATGGCCATACCGGTTAAAGCGGCAACAAGTAGGCCATCTTCTAGTTTTAACTTCGTACATATCATCAAAGTGAAAACGGCTGTTAGAGCGTAAGCCAACGAACTATCTGAAAAGATAAAGGTAAATAAAACGGCGAAAGAAGCTGCAATAGAAGAAGCTTGAAATCTAGCTGGTGCTTTGCGAATGGATTCTTTCGCCGTAGGCTCAATCGTAACGAGAGCGGTAATGACTGCAAAGGTTGGTGGCCATGTAAATAGCTGACATAGAAATGCAGTAATAAAGACAGAAATGCCTGTTTTGAAAATTCGTCCTCCAAATAGTCTGATCATAGTTAGTATCCTCTTTCTATTTGCCTTACATTTATAATGAAGGAAGTTTAAGTAAACACACTGCATTAACAGAATGACCAATTGAACCTTTTTCAATCACAAGAAAGAAAAAAATATAAAAAAGAGAAGGCTCATTTGTAATTCCTCCTATCGGTATTTTGGGCAGTTATAGAGAAATTATTGCAAACAAGTAGATTTGAAATAAAAATGTCATACTATGTTCGCTTTTGTTTGGTTTTAATTGGTAAAACAGAGTATGGTATACTGAATAATAAGAATACTCTATTAATAGGGAGGGCAACTCTATGATTCAATTTCCAAAACCTGAGATGGATCAGTTTTTAAAAACGTTAAGCATTAATGATTTTGTCGTCAATTCCGATGAGTCCCAAGTTGTGTTTAGTACAAATTTAAATGGCTACTATAATTTATGGGCAATGAATTTGCCGCAACAATTTCCAGTTCAGTTAACATTCAAAAATCAAGTGTGCATGGGTCTCCTCTATGATAAAAATAGCAAGTTTATACTTGCGGGTTTTGATCATGATGGGGATGAGTGTGCGCAATATTATGCAGTCCATCCAAGTGGTGGGAAATTGAAACAACTAATCAATAATGAAAAAACGAGGAATTTTAATCCCTTATTATCAAAAGATAGCCAATATTTATATTATAGTTCGGGTAAAGATAATCCAACTTATTTAAATGTTTATAGATATCATATAGAAACGGAGAAAGAAGAACTTTTCCTAGAGGGTAAAGAAGGTATGACCTTTCTAGATAGTTGGAGTCCAAATGAAGAGAGTTATATTTCATCTACTGTATATGCCAATACGCATTCTCTCTCTTATGTACATACGGAAAGTGAAAAGCTTTGTTTAACTGAAAAAGAGGAAGAGGCGCATACTGTAACTGGATCTTTGTTTACTACGGAAGACACGATTTATTTGATCACCAACTTTAAAGAAAATTTCACTTATTTGACCGAATTTAATATCATGACAAAGCAATTTCGTAAAGTCATCGGGCTTGACCATGAAAGTTTCTCTTCCATTCATTATGATAAGCGTAATCACATCATCTATTTAACTTCCGAAAAAGGAGTGGAGGATTTTCTTTATGCTTATTCACTAGATCATAATACCTTACAAAAGATAGAAATCCCTTGTGATATCATTGAAAAATTAGTTGTTCATGACTCAGGAAATTTATATCTTTTAGGAAGAAGCGCTATTAAACCGCATAATATTTATCAATTCAAAAAGGGTGAAAAGTGGAAGCAGTTAACTGAATATCACGTACCAGGTGTGGAAGAATCAGAGCTTGTCGAGCCGACAACGATTTACTATCCTTCATTTGATGGTTTAGAAATTGAAGCATTATGGTTTGAAGCAAATAAAGAGGTAAATAATGGCGAAGTTATATTTTGGCCACATGGTGGACCCCAAGCAGCAGAGAGAAAATCTTTTCGTTCCTATTTTCAGTTCCTTATCAATCATGGATATAGCATCTTTGCCCCTAATTTTAGAGGGTCAACGGGTTATGGGCTGTCCTTTATGAAAATGGTAGAGGGTGATTGGGGAGATGGTCCTAGGTTAGATAATATAGCTGGTATAGAGTGGCTCATTGAAAAAGGTTATACAAAGAAAGGTGACATTCTATTAATGGGCGGAAGCTACGGCGGATATATGGCACTACTTTTACATGGTAGACATCCAGATTATTTTAAAGTGGTGGTCGATATCTTCGGACCTTCTAATTTATTTTCGTTTATAGAATCAGTTCCAGAAGATTGGAAACCGATTATGGATCAATGGGTTGGAAATCCCATAAAAGATAAGGAAAAACTCACTGAATATTCCCCTATTACTTATTTGGAAGCTATGACTAAACCGATGCTCGTTATTCAAGGAGCAAATGATCCCCGTGTAGTGAAAGAGGAATCTGATCAAATTGTGCAAGCATTGAGGGAAAAAGGACGTGAAGTTAAGTATATTTTATTACAAGATGAGGGACATGGATTTTCTAAAAAAGAAAATGAGCAGCTTGTGTTTGAAGAAGTTCTCTCTTTTTTTGATCAACACACAAAGAAAACCGCCGATACGAATAGTTAATCCACGTTCCAAGCTAGGAGGAAATATAGTGAAATTATTTCCTCTATTTTCTTACCATGTGAAGAGGTGAAGATAGTAGATGATTGTAAAGAATCGTAGTCTTTTATTGACAGTAGAGACAACGCTCACTGGTGAGATTATTTCGATGAGCGAATCATTACGTATCTTGATAAAAGGGAAGCCTTCTACATATATTGACGACCTATTTCCTAGATGGAATGCGTATGGTAATGAAAAGATAAAGGTTGCCTTTTTAACGGATGAAGATTTTCTTCTGTTTATCAGAAGTCAATCAGGACAACATCACTACTTATATATAGGGATTCTATCTTCCGAATTGTCTCAATTAATGAATAAAGTAAGTGACTTGATGAAGGCAAATACGCTACTAGAAGCAATAATAGAAAACTCTTACGATGGTATTTATTTAACCGATCGAAACGGTAATACCATTTTAACCAATTCCGCAATGGAGAGAATTACAGGGATCCCAAAAGACTATTATATGAACAAAAAGGTCGATGCTTTAATTGAAAGAGGAATTCTCGAGAGTTCGTTAACGAAAAGGGTGATAGAAAAGAAAGAAACGATTTCACATGTCCAATTTAATCGAGCTGGCAATGAGTCGCTGCTTCTTACAGGAAGTCCAGTTTTTGACGATACGGGTGAAGTAGAAAGTGTTGTCACAAATATTAGAGATTTATCACAGTTGATAGAACTACAAAATGCTCTAAAAGAAGCAAATAAATTAAACCTCTCTTACCGTCAAGAAATTGAAAGGTTAAAACAAAACATTAACATACATCAGCAATCGATTGTCATAGAAAGTGAAAAAATGAAGCATGTATACGAAACCGCTGAAAGGATTGTTAATGTGGATGCCACAGTTCTTCTTCTTGGTGATACAGGCGTAGGAAAAGATGTTCTTGCTAAATATATTTACGAAACAAGCAATAGAAGAATGAAGGGCAAATATATTAAATTAAACTGTGGTGCGATTCCAGAAGAATTAATTGAATCTGAGTTATTCGGTTATGAAAAAGGTGCTTTTACAGGTGCAGATAAACAAGGGAAACCAGGGATGTTTGAACTAGCCGATGAAGGGGTTTTATTTTTAGATGAGATTGGGGAATTACCGTTGGCTTCACAAGTCAAATTGTTAAGAGTTATTCAGGAAAAGGAAATCCAACGGGTAGGCGGAACGAAGACGAAGAATGTAAATGTAAGGCTCATTGCTGCGACCAATAGAGATTTAAAAGAGATGGTGAATAAAGGTCTTTTTCGCGAAGATCTATATTATCGATTAAATGTGATTACCATTGAAATCCCTTCTTTAAAGGATCGGCGGGAGGATATTTATCCTCTAATCGAATATTTCTTAAAACAGACGAACGAAAAGTATCATTTCAACAAAGATCTACATAATGATGTAAAAAAATTTTTATATCATTATCAATGGCCAGGCAATATTCGTGAATTAGCCAACCTAATTGAGAGATTGGTTATTGTCTCACAAGAGTCTATCATTACAATGAATGATCTTCCACCAGAATATCAGCGAGAAATAGATTTTCCATATGAAAATGAAAAAATAGAGACATTAAAGGATGTAGTAGAAGCAGCAGAAAAAAAAGCTATTATGAAAGCTTTAAAAAAATGTACAACAACCTATGAGCTCGCATCCGCTTTGCATACAAGCCAGCCGACAATTTCAAGAAAGCTTAAAAAGTATGGAATAGAGTTGATTCATTTGTGAATCAACTCTATTCTTTTTTGAATCAAAAAAGTAAGCGTTTACTTTTTTGCTGATTTAAATGATGCGGAAAAAATAACTATATAACTTGTGTTAAAGCTATTCATTAACGATTTATCATGAGTTAAAAATGATGGCATGCTTTTTGCATCTATATTAATAAAGCAAACAAAGGAGTGATCTTATGTTCACAGTTCAAAACCAAGAAATCGATCAAATCGTGCAGATGGTTCACCAATTTGTCGAGAAGGAAGTAGAGCCTTTAGCACAACAAATTGAAGATGAAGACCGTATACCAGATTCTTTGGTTCAGCAAGTGAAGGAACTTGGATTATTTGGGATGAGTATACCAGAAGAGTATGGGGGTATTGGTCTTGGCATGGTTGGGAAAACCGCTGTATTAGAACAATTAGGTCGCACGCATAATGGTTTTGTTAGTTTAATTAGTGCACACACAGGTATTGGTAGTACAGGTTTAGTAAGGCTTGGCTCTCCTTACTTGAAAGAAAAATACTTACCTGCTTTAGCATCAGGAGAAAAAATTGCTTGTTTTGCCCTTTCAGAGCCTGGGGCAGGTTCTGATGCTACTAATCTTGCGACAAAAGCAGAGAAAAAGGGAGATAAGTGGATTCTTAATGGGTCAAAACATTTCATCACGAATGCGCCTGTAGCAGATGTATTTACGGTCTTTGCTGTTACAGATAAAGACAAAGGCGCAAAGGGGATTACTGCCTTCTTAATAGAAAAAGATTTTCCTGGATTTACAGTAGGAAAAAAGGATAAAAAAATGGGTTTAAAAGGTTCATATACTGCACAATTATTATTTGATCAATGTGAAGTGCCAGAAGAAAATGTTATAGGAGAAGTGGGTCTCGGATATGTAGCTGCACTAACTATTTTAAGTGAAGGACGGATAGGGTTAGCGGCAAGGGCAGTTGGATCTTGTGATAAACTCATTGAATTATCAGCGAAATATGCGAATGAACGTATTCAGTTCGGTAAACCAATTGCAAAGAATCAAGCAATACAATGGATGTTAGCTGATATGGCAACAGAAACAGAAGCAGCAAGAACATTAACATTAAAAGCCGCCCATTTAGTCGATCAAGGCAAGAAAGTTGTGAAAGAATCCTCAATGGCTAAACTTTACGCGTCTGAAGTGTTTAATCGAGTGGCTGACAAAGCAGTGCAAATTCATGGTGGCATGGGCTACGTCGCTGATTATCCTGTTGAAAGGTATTATCGTGATGCAAGAATAACGAAAATCTATGAAGGCACAAATGAAATCCAACGGCTAATTATCGCAAGAGATATATTAAAAGACTATATGTGACACATAAAGGAGGAATGTGTCTTGAGTAATCTCTCATTAAAAAGAGTATGGGAAAAATATTATGAAGATCGGTTACCAAATTTCCACATACCTCATATTGGCCTATATGAAATGCTAAAGGAAACTGCGCAGTCTTATCGAGATCATGTGGCTATCATTTTTAATTACGAAACACTTACCTATGAGGAACTGAAGAAACGAACGGACGCACTTGCTTCGTATTGGCAGAGTTGTGGGTTAAAAAAAGGGGATAGAATCGGGTTATGGCTCGGAAACCATCCAGATTATATCACTGCCTATTATGCTAGTCTTGCACTGGGTCTTATCATCGTGCCAATTAACCCAGCCTATACACCAAGAGAGGTATTGCAAGTGTTTCATGATACAGCATTACGCGCACTAGTGGTTGGTGAAAAATCAGTCACTGCACTGCAGAAAATTAGAGAAGTGTATGATTTAGAACATATTATGTATGCCACAAATGTCAGTATTAATAGGGAAGTATCTTCAATCGTTCATCATATGATAGATATTTTTAAAAATGGAAGTATCAAATTTACTGAAGCGTCTATAGATCCTAAAAACGATTTAGCCATTATACAATACACAGGCGGAACAACGGGAACGATAAAAGGAGCCATGCTTACACATCATAATTTAATTGCGAATGTTTACCAAAGTTATGTGATGTATCGACAAAAAGTGGCTTTTGGAAATGAAACGATATTAGCGGCAACCCCGCTTTATCATGTGTATGCGATGACAAGTGCTATGAATGTAGGCATCTTTTTAGGAGCGCGAATCTTGCTCTTTGAACGATTTGACGTTGATGAGGTTTTAAATCAAGTGAAGAAATATGCACCAACCATGTTTCCAGGTGTCCCTAAAATGTATCTCTCTTTTATCCATCATCCAAATGTACGATTCGCAGGACTAAACTCTCTTAAAATATGTTCATCCGGTTCAGCGCCATTGCCAGTAGAGGTTATTAAACAATTCAAGCAATTAACTGGTTGTACCATCTTAGAAGGGTTTGGTATGTCAGAAACATCTCCAACGACTCACCGTACGCCAATAAATGGCACACATAAACATGGGAGCATCGGTATTCCTGTTCCTGATGTAGATTGTCGTATCGTTGATCAAAAACAGGAGGATTTGGGGATCAATCAGGTCGGTGAATTGGTCATTAAAGGTCCACAAGTGATGAAGGGTTATTGGAATAATGAGAAAGATACAGCCTCTACGTTACAAGATGGCTGGTTGTTTACAGGTGATTTAGCCACAGTAGACGAAGATGGGTATTTCTATATTGTCGGTCGTAAAAAAGAAATGATTCTTTTCTCGGGGTTTAATATTTATCCTCAAGAAGTGGAAAATGTCCTTTATGAACATCAAGGTATTGCTGAAGTTGCCGTAGTCGGTATCCCTGATTCTGAAAATGGAGAGATTCCGAAAGCATTTCTTGTCGCTAAAGAAGGTTATACGCTTCATCTTGAAGAAATTAAAGCATTTTGTTATACGAAACTAACACCTTATAAAGTACCGAGAGTTTTCGAAGAAAGAAGTCATCTACCAAGAAATGGTGTTGGTAAATTATTGAAAAGATTACTTGTGAAAGAAGAATTAGAAAGGAGAAATAAACGAGAATGACAAATATAAAAAAAGTTGGTGTGATTGGAGCGGGAGCAATGGGTGCACAAATTGCTGTTGTAGCAGCGCTTCATCAATATGATGTCGTGTTACAAGATATATCTAACGATCGTTTAATAAAAGCGAAAGAAGTGTTAGAAACACAGTTAGAAAAGAGGGTGAGAAAAGGAAGATTTTCGCGTGATGAGGTGGATAAAGCTTTCGAACATTTAACATTTACTACTGAAATTAATCAGTTACATGATGTAGATATTATCATAGAAGCTATTATTGAAGATTTAGAGGCAAAACAAACATTATTTCAATCCTTAGAAAAGATTGCCTCGGAAAATTGTATCATTGCGACGAATAGCTCCACTATAGTGAGTTCTAAATTGATAGATAAGTTAACCTATCAAAATCGTGTATGTAATATCCATTTCTTTAACCCCGTACTTGTGATGGAGCTTGTCGAAGTTGTTCAAGGTCCGCATACTTCAAAGGAAGTTGCACAGCAAGCGATGACATTCATTCAAAGTATCGGAAAAAAACCAGTACTTCTACAAAAAGAAATTTCAGGTTTCATCGCCAATCGTATCTTAGCGAGACTCATGGATGAGGCGATTTATTTATATGAACATGGATATGCCAGTTATGAAGAAATCGATTTCGTAGTCGAAAAGGCTTTAGGTCATCCTATTGGCCCATTTGCATTAATGGATTTAACTGGTCTTGATGTGAATTATGCTGTAAGGAAGCAAAGATATGCAGAAACAGGGCTAGAGGTGGATCGCCCGAAACAGTCGGTAGTAGAAAAAGTGGAAAAAGGTGAATTAGGTAGAAAAACAGGTAAAGGATGGTACGCATACGATCAACATGGTAAGAAAATAGAGAATATTCAAAAATAAAGGGAGGCCGATGATATGAGTTATACAGTAAGTGAAGATATCGAAGTGTTGAAAAAAGGTGTTAGAGAGTTTGTGCAAAATGAAGTGGAAGCGGTTGCGATGCAGATCGAAAAAGAGGATCACATCCCAGATAAAATTGTAGAAATGGCAAAAGAGCTCGGCTTATTTGGTTTAAGTATTCCAGAAAAATATGGTGGGTTAGGCATTGGGATGGTAGGCAAATGTGCATTGTATGAAGAAATTGGTGCCACGCATAATGGATTCACAACTTTGATTGGTGGTCATACGGGTATCGGATCAGTGGGCATTGTGGAAATGGGAAATGAATATCAAAAACAGAAGTACTTACCTGATATGGCTACAGGAAAGAAAATAGGCGCCTTCGCATTAACAGAGCCTCAGGCTGGTTCGAATGCCACTAATTTAAAAACGACGGCAGTACGTAAAGGCGATAAATATATTTTAAATGGGTTAAAACACTATATTACAAATGCACCTCAAGCAGATGTTTTTACGGTTATGGCTGTCACAGATCCATCTAAAGGTGCAAAAGGGATTACTTCTTTTATTGTAGAAAAAAGTTTTCCTGGTTTTCAAGTAGGAGCGATTGAACATAAAATGGGCCTTCGTGGTTCACATTCAGCAGAAATAATTATGGAAGACTGTGAAGTCCCAGTAGAAAATGTCCTGGGTGAAGAAGGGAGAGGCTATGTGAATGCATTAACGATTCTTGCCAACGGACGTGCAGGTTTGGCCGCCAGAAACTTAGGTTCCGCCCAAAAATTATTAGATCTTTCAATGACGTATGCAAAAGAACGGGTGCAGTTCAATGTGCCAATTATTGAGCATCAGGCCGTTGCTCATATGTTAGCGGAAATGGCTGTCGATATAGAAGCATTACGATCTTTTACGTACCGAGTAGCTACGATGGTTGATGAAGGGAAGAAAGTAATTAAGGAAGCAGCGATGATTAAATTATTCGGCTCAGAGGTATATAACCGTGTGGCTGATAAAGCTGTACAAGTCCATGGCGGGATTGGATACATTTCAGATTTTCCTATTGAACGGTTTTATCGTGATGCGAGAATTACGAGGATTTATGAAGGAACATCAGAAATCCAAAAAAATATCATCGCTGCTCAATTAAATAAAGAATATAACTAAGGGAGGAAGAAAATGGACCTAAACAAAATCGTCATTGTAGATGGCGTAAGAACAGCGATTGGAAGGTATGGAGGAACATTACGTAATATATCTTCTAGCTATTTAGCATCCGATGTTATATCTGGCTTACTTAAACGTGTCAATGTGAGCCCATCGACTATTGAAGAAGTCGTATTAGGAGAAGTGAGACAATCTTCGCAATCATCCAACGTGGCAAGAGTAGCTGCTTTAAGAGCGGGCATTCCTGAAACTTCCCCCGCTTTTACTGTGAATCGATTATGTGCATCAGGGATGCAAGCCATCGCTTCAGGTATGCAACAAATCTATTCCAAACAGGCAAATGTTGTTATCGCAGGTGGTACGGAAAGTATGAGTAATTCCCCCATTTTTATTAGAGGCTCACGCTTTGGAGGTGACCAAACAATACTAGTGGATGCCAATAAAGAGAATGGTCAACAACCGCAAGAAATTTATGGCCCTCATTTAGGGATGGGGATGACAGCAGAAAATGTTGCCGAGCGATACAATATTGCTAGGGAAGATCAAGACCAGTTTGCATATGAAAGTCAGCAAAAGTATAAAAGGGCGCAAGAAATGAACACATTTCAACAAGAAATCATCCCAGTAACAATACAAAACAAAAGAGAACAAATCACTTTCGCTCAGGACGAACATCCAAGACCGGAGACAAAACGAGAAAAGCTTGCCAGCTTAAAGCCGGTATTTAAAGAAGGTGGTAGCGTAACTGCAGGAAATGCGTGTGGAAGAAATGATGGCGCCTCAGCACTCTTGCTTATGACAGCACAAGAAGCTGATAAAAGGGGATTATCAGCAAGAGCAATGATTCATGATTGGACATCTGTCGGTGTTTCACCTGAAGTCATGGGGATTGGACCTGTACCGGCAATACGGAAGTTATTGGCAAGAACAAAGCTTAGTATCGCAGACATAGATTTATTTGAAATAAATGAAGCGTTCGCTTCTCAAGCCATTGCAGTACAAAGAGAGTTGATGCTACCACCTGAACGAATAAATATTAATGGCGGAGCAATTGCTCTCGGACATCCACTTGGATCAACCGGATCTAGAATTGTCGTTACTTTAATGCATGCACTAGCAAAAAAGAAGGGAAGATTTGGCATTGCCTCTCTCTGTGTCGGTGGCGGCCAAGGAATGGCTATGTTGATTGAAAACCTTCAAAAATAAGAAGGAGGAAATCTGATGTATGAAAACATTATTGTAAAAAAAGAAGGTCAACTTGCCTATATATATATTAATCTACCAGAAGTAAGAAATAGATTAAGTAAAGAAACGCTTAGTGAGATAAGGGATGCTCTTGTAGAAATTAAACATGATGGAGTGTCCCAGCTTGTTGTATTTACAGGAGAAGGAGACAAGGCATTTGCAGCAGGAGCAGACATTACCCAACTAAATGAGAAGGAAATGTTAGATGTTTTTGCAACAGGTAGTATGCAAGAAATTTATGATGAAATTGAAGCTTATGACATGCCGACAATTGCCATGATTAATGGTCTTGCTCTTGGTGGAGGATGTGAACTGGCATTAGCATGTCATATACGAGTGATGGCGGATCATGCCAAGATTGGTTTGCCAGAATTAAATTTGTCAATTATCCCAGGTGCAGGTGGTACGCAAAGGCTATCGCGAATTGTTGGAAAAGGAAAGGCGTTAGAAATGATTCTATTAGGAAAATTTCTTTCTGCTGAGGAAGCAATGACACATGGCTTAGTAACAGAAGTTGTCCCATTGCAATTTTTGAAGGATAAAGTAGATGAGATAGCAGAGCAAATTTTAGCTAAAGGTCCATTAGCGGTTAAGCTCGCTAAAATGGCTGTACAATATGGTGCAGAAACCGATCAAAAAACAGGACAAATAATTGAGAAATTAGCACAAGCAGTTTTATTTGCAACAGCGGATAAAAAGGAAGGAACAAAGGCCTTTATGGAGAAAAGAAAACCTGTTTTCACTTCAAAATAAACGCACTCATCCTGTCGGGGGTCAAATCCCTGGCAGGATGAAATAAATGATTTTCTTGGCTTAATTGGTTGTTTAATAAACTTTATCACCATTAAAGATTGAGTTTTTTACTACTACATAATCTACATTGCGGATACTCTCAAGCCTATTTCCACCAGCATAAGAAATAGAAGATTGTAAATCTTGTTCCATTTCTTTTAATGTATCCACAAGAGAACCTTTATGCTCGACGTACATTTTTTTGCCTTCAACATTTTTACGTTCGCCTTTTTGGAATTCAGAGGCTGAACCGAAATATTCTTTGTAGAGCTTACCATCTTTTTCAATTGTTTCACCAGGTGATTCTTCATGACCAGCAAACAATGAACCGATCATGACCATTGATGCGCCAAAACGGATAGACTTTGCAATATCGCCATGTGTTCTAATCCCACCATCAGCAATAATAGGTTTGCTTGCTGCTTTTGCGCACCAACGAAGTGCAGCTAATTGCCAGCCACCTGTACCAAAACCAGTTTTTATCTTTGTGATACAAACTTTTCCTGGCCCAATGCCTACTTTTGTTGCGTCTGCACCGGCATTCTCTAATTCGCGGACAGCTTCAGGTGTACCTACATTACCAGCAATAACAAAAGCATCAGGCAAATGTAATTTAATATGTTGAATCATTTGAATGACTGCATTGGAATGCCCGTGAGCAATATCGATTGTAATATAATCAGGTACAATTTTTTCATAAGCTAATTCTTCAATAAAACCATATTCTTCTTCTTTTACACCAACACTAATAGAAGCAATGAGTTCACGTGCATGCATATCCTTAATAAAGTTTTTACGCGTCTCAGGTTGGAAGCGGTGCATGACATAAAAATAACCGTTTTCAGCAAGATAAGTAGCAATTTTTTCATCGATAATTGTTTGCATATTTGCAGGAACAACTGGGAGTCTGAATTTATGTTTTCCGAGCGTTACAGCCGTATCACACTCAGAACGACTAGTCACAATACATTTAGCAGGAATTAATTGAATGTCTTCATAATCAAATACGTTTTCCATAGCTAGCACCTCAAAATACGAATATTATATTGGGTTAACATATTAATTGTTCGCCCATTACGTAATTTACATCATTTTATCCAACTTGTCAAAGGTTATCTCTAGAAAAAAGCTAAATGTTAGAATTAATTAAAATTTTCGAAGTCAAGGAAAAAGATAGGAACCTAAACACTTAGAATGATTTTTAATAATAATAATCGTTGTAGTCACTTATACTAGGAGAATATATGCTGAATAGTTGATAATGGCGATTTTTTTGATAATATATATAAAATGGAAATTTATTTCATCTCAGATTCCCGTCCATTTTACAAAAGAGTATGAAGGGGGCGAAGGAAATGGAAGCGGTTTCAAAAGGTCAGCTTTTATGGCAACCGAGCGAAAAGGAGATAGAGAAAGCAGGGGTAACAAAATTTCTTCATTGGATCAGAAACGAAAAGAAGCTCGAAATAAATGATGTCCATCATTTGTGGAAATGGTCAGTTGATGAATTAGAATTATTCTGGGGGTATGTTTGGGAATATTGTCAAATCATTTCATATACGCCATACTCACATGTCTTACAATCTCGAAAAATGCCAGGAACTAGATGGTTTGAAGGCTCCTCATTGAATTATGCTGAGCATGTGTTCAGAAATGATAGAGGTGATGAAACAGCCCTTATTTTCCAATCAGAAATGGAAGATATAAAGGAAATTTCCTGGAAAGAATTAAGGGGAAAAACGGCTTCACTAGCAGGTTATTTAAAAGAGATAGGTGTAAAAAAGGGAGATCGTATCGTTGGTTATATGCCTAATATCCCTGAGACGATTATTGCTTTTTTAGCATGTGCGAGTATTGGAGCAGTGTGGTCTTGTTGTTCACCTGATTTCGGTATGGAAAGTGTGGTGGAACGGTTCAAACAGATTGAGCCGAATGTACTCATTGCAGTGGACGGTTATGTATATAATGGCAAAACATCAGACCGAGTTGAACAAGTGGCTCACTTACAGAATGCACTACCAACTTTGAAGCGAACCGTGTTGTTTAAGAGCATAAAGAGTGATAATAAACGGTTAAATCCACAGAAAACAATCGACTGGCAAGAAGTAATGAAAAAAAAGAGTGAACTTGTTTTTGAACCAGTGCCTTTTAATCATCCTTTATGGATTTTATTTTCATCTGGAACGACAGGACTGCCTAAACCGATTGTACACAGTCAAGGAGGCATTGTACTTGAACATTTAAAAGTATTAGTCATTGAAGAAGGGGTTACAAACGAAGATGTATTTTTTTGGTTTACGACAACGGGTTGGATGATGTGGAATTTACTTGTCGGTGGCCTTTTAACAGGTGGAAAGATTGTTTTATATGATGGTAGCCCAATGTACCCAAAACCCGATGTTTTATGGGAATTAGCCGAAAAAACAAAAGTAAGTTTCTTTGGCACGAGTGCTGCTTTTATACAGGCAAGTTTAAAATTAGGAATTAAACCAAGAGAAAAGTATATATTCCCCCATTTAAAAGCCATTTGTTCCACAGGTTCTCCCCTAAGTATAGACGGTTTTAATTGGGTATATAACGAGGTTAAACAGGATGTGTGGTTAGCCTCTGTAAGTGGAGGTACAGATGTATGCACAGCTTTTATTGGAGGTTCCCCCGTTTTGCCTGTTCGTGCTGGAGAAATTCAAACTAAGGCTTTAGGAGTAAACGCCCAAGCTTTTAATGACGATGGAAAGCTCATACTTAATGAGGTAGGGGAATTAGTGATTCTTAATCCAATGCCATCGATGCCAATTTATTTTTGGAATGATGAAGGTGATAAGCGTTACAAAGAAAGTTATTTTAGTACTTTTCCGGGAATTTGGCGTCATGGAGATTGGATTCAGTTTGATGATAAAGGGAGATCCGTTATCTTTGGCAGATCAGACTCAACCATTAATAAACAAGGCGTTCGCATAGGTACTAGTGAAATTTATCGAGCAGTCGAAAGTATAGAGATTGTGAGCGATAGCTTAGTAGTGGATTTAGAAACCCTGGAAGAAGATTCATATATGGCTTTATTTGTAGTGTTTAAGCGAGATCAACTACTCGAAGATGGACTCATTTCACATATTAAAGATGTCATACGGCAACAAGTTTCACCACGCTTTGTTCCAAATGAAATTATTGCTGTGGAGCAAGTGCCGAGAACGTTGACCGGTAAGAAGATGGAAGTACCGATTAAAAGGATATTATTAGGTCATCAGCCAGAGAAAGTGATTAATGTTGGTTCAATGGCTAATCCAGAAATACTTAAAACGTATATTGAATTTGCTCATAAAAGAAGGGCAATCAATCATTAGGTTTTCAATTGGTGAAAGGAATGGATAGTACTTTTCTTTCACCATTTTTATCAATATTGTTCCGAGGAAGTAGCATACAAAAAGGAGGACTGGCTTAAATTGAAAAAAATTAAAACAAGTATTGTTGTTCGTGAGAGTGATATAGATGAACTTGGTCATATGAACTATTTGAAATATTTCAACTACTTCGAATGCGGTATTGATGACTGGTTTTTAGCGCTTGGTCTAACGAATCAATATTTACAATCAAGACATATCGGTTGCGTTGTAAAGAAAGTGGAAAGTGAATATATAAAAGAGGCATTAGTGGGAGAACTGTTAGAGATTACGACAACATTAAAGAGAGTGGGTCATACGAGTTTTGTCATTTCTCAACAAATGGTAACTAGAGATCAAAAAATCATCGCAACAAGTGAAAAGGTTTTTGTTATGTTCCATTTGCAAACAAGAAAAGCAATTCCAGTAATCAAAACGATTACCTCTGCCTGTTAGTGACTTATTTATGTGTCACTTTGTTTTTCAAGTTCTAATTCAAAATCACATAAAGCGGTGACTGCAAAACTAACGAGCATAATAATCCATAGCTCTGCACCATTGAGGGTTTGTGATTGATAACATTCTGTTAATAAAAAAGTAATTCCACCAATTGATAAGACAGTGAAAATACTCCCTGCAATATAAAAGATGACTGTTTCACTAGATGGCTTTGCCATGATCCATACTCCTCTATATTTTAATCACTTCGTTATAATTGAATCAAAACAATAGTAATATATTGCATTTTTCATATTGTAACATGTAACCGGACTATATGGAGTTATTTTATTGACCTATTTTAAAAATAATGATTTCTTTATTTGATGATACAATGGTCACAGAATAGTCATAAAAACAGTAAGAAATGCATATGTAAACATCTATAGTTATACAGGAACTTTAGATATACTGGAAGTATCATTTTATTTCCAATCGTTGGGTGATGATATAGTCAAAAGGAAAAAGATAAACAGAAAAAAGCCGTTTCTTATAAAGAAACGGAAAATGAGACTATGGATGAGGATAATCTTGCAAAATACAATATATAGTGATTAGTGAAGTTGAATTTAACTATATATTGTTATTTTGATTCTAGCATACATGAACAATTTCAGCAATTATCATTTGCTAGAAAAAATGATTGATTTTCTTATTATTTTTTGTATGATTGAAAGATAAAAAGACTTTTTGTTAGTGGAAAGGAGAGAGGTATTGAATATTACTGATTTATTAAGTGAAGAATCAATTCTTCTCTCACTTGAGGAAGTGACAAAAGTAGAAGCGATAACTGCGTTAGTCGATACGCTATACAGTGATGGTGGTATAAAGGAAAAAGGACTTTTCCTTGCTGATGTGCTTAAACGAGAAGCGCAAAGTACTACAGGTATAGGCAACGGCGTTGCAATTCCCCATGCAAAATCTAGGGCAGTCACACAAGTTGGTATTGCTTTAGCAAGGAGTCATGGAGGGATAGAGTTTAACTCTTTAGATGGTGAAAAAGCCCATCTTATCTTCCTTATTGCTGTTCCGGAAAACGCCGATGAACTCCATTTGGATATATTAGCTAAGTTATCCACCATTTTAATGAACAAAGAAACTCATTTCAAACTAATGACGGCAGAGTCAAAGAGTGATTTACTCTCGATTATTAGTGAATTGGATAAAGATGATACTAGAAATGAAACTTATGAAACGAATGAAGAGACTCCATTTATTTTAGCAGTTACAGGTTGTCCAACAGGGATAGCTCATACTTATATGGCGGCTCATTCCTTAGAGTCAGCTGCCGCCACTTTGCATATTCCTCTAAAAGTCGAAACAAATGGAGCTGCTGGGGTTAAGCAACATATTACAAAGGCTGAAATAGAAAAAGCAACTGCCATTATTATTGCAGCCGATACAAAAGTAGAGTTGGAGCGATTTAGTGGCAAACATATGGTGCAAGCCTCTGTTGCAGATGGTATGAGTAAACCTTTTCAGTTATTAGAGAAAGCTGTTTCACAAGATTGTGATATATATGACCATAATCATGTAAATAAAAATAGTAAAACTTGGTCAAGAGAGCTTTATCAACATGTGATGAATGGGTTATCTAATATGCTCCCCCTTGCCATTGCCGCCGGATTTTTATTGTCATTAACGATTTTTAGTTCAGATTTTCGTCATCAATTTTGGGAAATTCTCTCTTTTTTCGGTGATCAAACAATTATTGTTTTATTAATGCCTATATTTGCTGGCTATATTGGTAAAAGCATTAGTGATCGCCCAGGATTTGCGCCAGGAGCAATTGGTGGTTTATTCGCTGCAATGAATGGTTCAGGCTTGATTGGTGGGATATGTGCAGGTTTAATCGGTGGGTTCATTATTAATCGTTTAAAGAAATGGACGAATTATTTACCATCTTCTATCACAGCGATGTCGAACATTATCATTTATCCTGTCATCGGCATTTTGATGACTTTATTGGCGATGTTTGTATTATTACAACCATTAACCTGGTTAACACAATCCATTACAACATTATTCCAAACGATGACGACACCTTTGTCTATCTTGATT
Organism: Cytobacillus sp. FSL M8-0252; assembly: GCF_038007345.1. Taxonomy (NCBI): domain Bacteria; kingdom Bacillati; phylum Bacillota; class Bacilli; order Caryophanales; family Bacillaceae; genus Cytobacillus; species Cytobacillus sp. FSL M8-0252. The sequence goes on along the minus strand of NZ_JBBOWZ010000001.1, from coordinate 2,788,198 downwards.
GGTGCGATGTTCGGACTATTAATGGCCATTGACCTAGGTGGTCCTATTAATAAAATGACTTATTTGGTTGGTATTGGATTTATGTTAAATGGTGTATACGAACCATTAGCTGCTATTATGGTTGGTGGAATGGTTCCCCCACTTGCCATTGCTTTTGCGACGAGTATTTTTTATTGGAAGTTCTCTAAAAATGAACGTTTATATTATCGTACAAATTATGTAAAAGGTTTTTTGTTTATGACTGAAGGAGCGATCCCTTTTGTCGAGCGGAATAAAAAGGCGTATATACCACCAATTCTCCTTGGTTCTGCTATTGCAGGTGCGTTGTCGATGGCAACACATACAGGGATTGCGATTCCTCATGGAGGAGTATTAGTTACACCTTTTGTGTTCGGTTCTTCTCTTTCCTTTTTGTTGGCCATTGCGGTAGGTAGTCTTTTTGCTGCACTGTTGCTAGGAACCATCAAAAGAAAACCTAAAGTAGAATAGGTGGATAGGCTCAATTTTCAAAAAGAGAACATGTGTTCTTATATTTTTGTGAAAATATGTTATAATGGAAGAGCGATAGTGTTCACAAGGGTGGTCGGCTAACCCCGTAGAAAGGGGGTGAGGCCTTTTGACAGTATTTGAATCTCTAATGTTGATGATTTCATTTACAACACTGATTATGGCGGTCTTAGCTTTTAATCATAAAAAATAGACCCCCCTTGAGCCTTTAAACTTTTAGGGTGAGGTCTACGTCAAACTTATTTGGCCGTCCCCTTTTAGGACGAACCTATTGCAGATGGCCACAGGTGCTGCAACACCTGTGGTCATTTTTATACGTAATATATAATAAAATCATATCATATGAGTGTTCAGTTGTCACGGGTTTATCTTCTGTGTTCCTTATGATTTCGGCTTAATTGCTAAGAAGGTTGCTAATGCAGCTATCAGTAAAATAAGACTAAAGATATAGAACATCCAATTTTCTGCATGCTTTAACAATAATGCCGTAATAGGTGGTCCTGCTGCAACACCAATAAAACGCATAGAGCTATAAATAGAAGATATCGTCCCTCTTTGTTCTTTTTCAATGCCTTCAGTAATCATTGCATCCAAACAGGGCAACGCCGCTCCGATACCAATCCCGCATAACAGAAACAGCATAATCATAAACCAAAGTTGGTCATTTAAGCTTAGTAATGCTACAGAGATCATTGCTCCTAAACAACTTACAAATATCATCCACTTCATCAATATTTTGTTTTGCTTAATTAACTTTCCTGTAATATAGGAAGATGCACAGAGTGAACATAAAGGTAATGCCAGTAGCAGACCTTTTTTTATATTTTTTATATGATAGCTTTTCTCTAATAAATCGGATAAATAAAATAATATCCCGAATAGAACAAGCATGAGGATTGCACCAATAAGAAAAATGGCATATAACCATTTTCCTTTTTGTGTAAAGATGTCTTTTATATGCTGAAAAAATTCCTTAAAAGGAATAGGTTCTTCTCGCTTATTGGGTGTTTTTACGAGAAACAGCATTAAGATAATCGAACATAAACAAAAAACAGGAATTGAAAAGAAAGGTAAAAACCAAATTACCCCAGCAAGCAAAGCTCCTAAAATGGGACTTAATACTTTTCCGAAAGTATTGGAGGTCTCGATTAAACCTAACGAACTACTTACATCATCATCATTTTTAAACATATCTCCAACTAATGGCATGACTATTGGTTGAGCTCCGGCAGCTCCTACCCCTTGAAGGGCTCTTCCAATCAAGATGACCGTATAGGGATTTTCCAACTTCCATGCAGCCCAACCAGAAACAATTCCACCAATTCCTGCAATCAACAGACTAGGGATAATGACTTTTTTTCTTCCAATATGGTCAGAAAGATAACCGGCAATCGGGATGAGAAAGATGGCGACAATGGAATATATTGTGATGATCATACTTACTTGGAAAGAATTAATTGATAGTTTTTTTTCCATAACTGGTAAGACAGGTATGAGCATAGAATTTCCAAGGGTCATGACAAGTGGGATGGAAGAAATAGATAAAATAGCCCACTTTTGGTTATTCTTTTTATTTTGTTTTTTATTTTTAGTCGTCTTTTTTTGTATGGCTTGTTCAATATGGTCCATGGTTAACTCACTTTCAATTGTTTTTACCCTCACAAACACTATTTATTAATATGAACGAAATGAACAGAAAGTATGGCTACAATTTTGTTTTTTCTTAACTAGTAAAAATTAGTAATAAAAGCTAAAATGAAAGGTAGATAAAGGGGGCTGGAAATTGAGAATTGTATCTTTAAGTAAAGGTAAACCTAAAGATTATCAATGGAAAGAAAAGCATGAAACATCTGCTATCGGTAAAACACCTGTAAAAGAACTCTTTTTAAAAAAAGATGCGATTGAAGGTGACGGAGTAGCTAATACAGATTTTCATGGTGGGATTGACAGAGCATTATGTCTTTATCCGTACGAACATTATGAAAAATGGCAAAAGGCATTTAACCGTACTTTTATGCTTCCTTCTTTTGGTGAAAATATTAGTACAACAAATATGACTGAGAAGGAAATATATATTGGAGATGTGTTTGCAATTGGTGAAACGATTGTTGAAGTGACACAAGGGAGAGTTCCTTGTTCAACCATCTCAAAATTTAATGGTGAAGATCAATTACTAAAAAAGGTTTTTCAGACGAATCATACAGGTTATTTTTTCCGTGTGTTAAAAGAGGGAACGATTAACCTTCAGTCAGAAATTCAATTAGTCGAAAGAAAGCAATCGGAACTGTCTGTATGGGAGGCGACTGATATTATACTACATAAACTTAAAGATATTGAAGCAATGGAAAAACTGTTGAATGTATCGGGGTTATCGCAAGAGTGGACAGAAATTTTAGAAAAAAGATTAAAAAATAAACAAAAACCTATTGACAATTAAAAGAATCAGGCATATCATATGTAACAAATAAAGACGTAAGTAATGACGAAGAGTAGTATCTTATATATGCTCATTTTAGAGAGCTGATGGTTGGTGGGAATCAGTGGGTGATATAAGTGAATGGACTTCCGAGCTTCCAGACCGAACCTTTATAACTAGTAGGCTCTGGCGAATGTCTCATCGTTAAAAGAGATAAATACGAATTTGTTATTCGTATTTGTTAAGTGAGTTGTAATTTACAGCTAATAAAGGTGGCACCACGGGTCTCTCGTCCTTTTTAATAAGGAGAGAGGCCCTTTTTCGTTTAATTTCATAAAAAAAATCGTTGATCAAGAGTAGTATATTTATCGTTAATCACATAAGAGAGCTGGTGTTGGTGGGAATCCGGTGTGATCGATAAATGGAATGGACTTGTGAGAGGTACCCTGAAAAATGTAAGTAAGGGACACGGGATTCCGCCGTTAAAAGGATAGAGTATCGATTTTGAATCTGTACTTGAAAAAGAGAATGTCCACATGGACATTCTGAACCTGAGGTGGCACCACGCATCTATATAGATACGTCCTCTATACCTAAAGCTATTGAGCGTTTTTGGTATAGGGGATTTTTTGCGTTTAAATTCGATTTATTATTGATAAGGAGAAGTGAAGAAATGAATCAGACTTTAGAAACCCTGGTTATTTTAGAAGTCAATGATGGTGATTTATTAACACCAATTGCTGTTTATCAAAAGCTTTCAGGTAAAAAGAAATTTTTGTTTGAAAGTTCTTTAAAACATGAAGACGCTGGTAGATTTTCTTTTATCGGCTGCAATCCCGTTTTAGAAGTGCAAGGAAGTGCAAGAAATACGGTTATACTCTCAGAAAATGAGAGAGAAGAAGTAAAAAATAAACCGTTAGAAGTAGTCAAAGAGCAAATGAAAAAAATTGGCATTCATAAATCTCAACAATTCCCTTTTATTGGTGGTGCCGTGGGGTTTGCTGGTTATGATGTCATAAGACAATATGAAGAAATAGGCGTTGAAATACAGGATGATTTGCATATTCCCGAAGTACATTTCATGTTCTTTGAAGAAGTGATTGTTTTTGACCATTTAAAGCAAAAATTATATTTAGTAGGCGTACCTATCGTATCAAATAAGAGGCAACTAGAAGAAAAATTAAGTAAGCGTAAGGTAGAGCTATTTTCTATGGAGCAAAAAAAGGGTGAAAAAGCGCGAATCAGTCAATATAGACCATTAATGAGCGAAGATGCCTTTATCTCAAAAGTAGAAAAAGCAAAGGAATATATAAAAGCGGGAGATATTTTTCAAGTAGTATTATCCCAGCGGTTACAAGCAGAAATAAGTGGAGATCCTTTTGATTTTTACCGAAAACTCAGAATTGATAATCCTTCTCCATATATGTATTACTTGGACTTTGGTGATTACAAAGTAGCGGGGGCTTCCCCAGAGAGTTTAGTAAAGGTGAATCAGCATAAAGTAATGACCAATCCAATTGCCGGCACAAGGCCTAGAGGGAGAAGTAATTTAGAAGATGATCTGTTAGCAAAAGAGCTTAAGCAAGATGAAAAAGAGGTGGCAGAGCATCGAATGCTTCTTGATCTTGGAAGAAATGATTTAGGTAGAGTATGTGAATTTGGGACGATTAGCATTCGGAAATATATGAATATTGAAAAATATAAACATGTGATGCATCTCGTTTCTGAAGTAGAGGGGCAGTTAAAGAATGAATGTACAAATATTGATGCCCTTATTTCTTGCCTGCCAGCTGGTACAGTATCAGGTGCACCAAAAATAAGAGCGATGGAAATTATCAATGAATTAGAGGAAACAAAAAGAGGGATCTATTCCGGAGCCATTGGTTATTTATCGACAAACGGTAATATGGATTTTGCTCTTGCTATTCGAACGATGGTAGCAAAGGATGGGAACGCATATATTCAGGCTGGTGCAGGGATTGTTTATGATTCGATTCCTAAAAAAGAATATGAAGAAACGATTCATAAATTAAAGGCATTTCTGGAGGCAAACAAATGATTTTATTAATTGATAATTATGATTCATTTACTTATAACTTGTATCAATATTTAGGAGAACTAGGGCAAACGGTCGTAGTGAAACGAAATAACCAAATAACTGTCGAAGAAATTCGTTTATTAGATCCGACTCATATCATTTTGTCACCTGGCCCTGGGCGCCCAGAAAATGCAGGGATATGTGTGGAATTGATTCAACAATTACATCAGGAATACCCCATTTTAGGTGTTTGTTTAGGTCATCAAGCAATTGGATATGCATTCGGAGGTGAAATCACTGAAGCGAAGAAAATTATGCATGGAAAAACCTCAAACATGATGCATACGGGTGGGGGGGTATTTCAATATATGAGCCAACCGCTCGTAGTGATGAGATATCACTCATTAGTCATCAAATCAGGTAGCCTTCCAGGGTACTTCAATATTACAGCACGTTCACTAGAGGATGGCGAAATAATGGCCATCAAGCATGAAGCATTTGATTTATATGGATTTCAATTTCACCCTGAATCCATTGGTACATTACAAGGACAAAAGATGTTGAGACATTTTATTGAAAACACTAAAAGGAGAGAGAAAGATGAAAGAAATTCTGCTGCAATTAACCAATAGCATTTCATTAACGGAAGAAGAAATGATAGAAGCTGTACAATATCTGTTTTCACCAGATATTACGGATAGTGAAATTGCTGCCTTTCTTGTTAGCTTAAAAGCAAAAGGAGAGACGGTTAATGAAATCGCAACATTTGTAAAAACATTAAGAGCTCATGCGCTAACCTTTGATACATCTATTCCTCATTTAATGGATAATTGTGGTACTGGAGGAGATGGTTCAAAAAGCTTTAATATTAGTACCACTTCTGCTTTTGTTATAGCTGCAAGCGGTATTCCTGTGGCGAAACATGGGAATAGGAGTGTATCAAGTAAAACGGGCAGTGCGGATGTCTTGGAACATTTAGGGATTCGTCTTGATTTATCACCACAACAAATTGAAGGAATATTAGAAAAGATTGGCATCGCATTTTTATTTGCACCTAATGTTCATCCGCAAATCAAGAGGATTATGAAAGTCAGACAAGATTTAAGAATTCCGACAACATTTAACTTATTAGGTCCGCTAATTAATCCAATGAATTTAGAAAATCAATTATTAGGCATTTATAAAAGAGATGCTGTTGAAATGTTTGCGGAAGTCCTTCAAAAGCTAGGACGAAAAAGAGCGGTCGTTATCAATGGAGCAGGGTATATGGACGAAGCTTCTTTACAAGGTGAAAACTATTTAGCTATTTTAAAAGACGGAAACATTCAAACCACTATGCTTCATCCTGAAGAAGTGGGTTTACAAGTATATGCGAATGAAAAAATTCGTGGTGGTTATGCAAAAGAAAATGCAGACATTTTACTTCGGGTCTTAGACGGAGAAAAAGGGGCGTATCGAGAAACCGTTGCGCTTAATGCTGGGATAGGTATTTTTGTTGGTGGAAGAACTGAATCAATTAAGGAAGGCGTGCGACTTGCTTTAGAAATCATTGATTCAGGCGCAGCCATGGAAAAGTTAGAGCAACTAAAAACATTAAGTGTTCAATCTACAGAAAAGGTGATATAGACTCATGACAATCTTAGATCGTATCATTTCAGAAAAAAGACGAACTTTATCAAATTTAGCCTATTCCGGAAATAGTCGAAGGAACGGAACTACACGCTCTTTATTAAAACAATTAGAAAAAAATAAACCTGTGATTATCGCTGAATTTAAACGAGCATCTCCTTCTAAAGGAATCATAAATAATCTATTACAACCTGACGAGCAAGCCTGTTTATATGAGCGCTTTGGTGCTGATGCCATGTCTGTTCTGACCGATACCCCATTTTTTAAAGGAAATTTTACAGATTTAACAACTGTTTTTGATGCGGTATCACTACCTTTATTATGTAAAGACTTTATTATCGATGAAAGGCAAATCGTTTATGCCAAAAATCATGGAGCAACAGTTATTTTATTGATTGTTGCAGCATTAACGAAAGATCAGTTAAAACAACTCTTTCATTTTGCAATCAATGAAGGTCTTGAGGTGTTGGTTGAAGTACACAATAAAGCTGAAGCAGAAAGGGCAATAGCATTAGGTGCTGAAATCATTGGTGTGAATAATCGTGACCTTCATACATTTGGTGTGGATTTGCAGGTAACGGAATCACTCGCTCCACTTATAAAAGAATCAGGAGCGTTCTTAATTAGTGAGAGTGGATTAAAAACAGGGGAAGATGTAGCAAGAGTAATTAATGCTGGAGCAGACGGTATTTTAGTCGGGGAAGCATTGATGACATCTGAAAACTTAGAATTATTAATGAGGCAAATGAAAAAGACGCAAAATTTGGCTGGTGGATCGAAATGAAAGTGAAAATTTGTGGAATTGTTAGTGAGGAAATTGCACAGCAAGCAATAGTCTATGGGGCTGATGCCCTCGGATTTGTTTTTGCTGTAAGTAAACGTAGAATTACTACCGAGAAGGCGAAAAAGATTATTAAAGGTTTGCCTATAAATGTATGGAAGGTCGGAGTCTTTGTTGATGAGCCAATAGAATCGCTTCTTCTCATAGCAAAAGAAGTAGGGTTAACACATGTGCAATTACACGGTGATGAATCGAAAAACTATTGCGCAGAAATTACATCTCATGGTTTTGAGGTAATTAAAGCGATACAAATGAAAAGCGAAAAAGATATCAACCTTATCTATGAATACGATGATGATTACATTCTTGTTGATAGTCCAAGAGGTAAATATCATGGCGGTAATGGAACGAGCTTTGATTGGACATTGCTGCAAGAAATGCAAAGAAAACACCCTAAATTAATTCTCGCTGGTGGTTTAACAGCAGAAAATGTTAAAGTCGCCATTTCACAATGTGCTCCCTTTATGGTTGATGTAAGTTCAGGTGTTGAAATAGATGGAAAAAAAAGTCCGAGTAAAATTAGAAGATTTATAGAAGCAACAAATTAAGAGGAGGAATAAAAATGACAACAACTACCCTACCAGATGAAAAAGGACATTTTGGCACGTATGGAGGAAGATATGTACCAGAAACGCTTATGCAGGCCATCCTAGAATTAGAAAAAGAATATGAAAAAGCAAAAGTCGATCCTGCATTTCAAAATGAGCTATATGATTTATTAAGAGATTATGTTGGAAGAGAAACACCACTCTATTACGCGAAAAATTTGACAAAATACGCTGGGGGTGGAAAAATCTATCTCAAGCGCGAAGATTTAAATCATACTGGTGCCCATAAAATAAATAACTCTCTTGGGCAAGCATTATTGACTAAAAGAATGGGAAAATCAAAGGTTGTTGCAGAAACAGGGGCTGGTCAGCATGGTGTAGCAACTGCGACGGCTTGTGCGCTTCTTAATTTAGAATGTGTGATTTTTATGGGAGAAGAAGATATATTGCGTCAGCAATTGAATGTATTTCGGATGGAAATACTCGGTGCAAAGGTCATCAGTGTAAAGTCTGGAAGTGCAACTTTAAAAGATGCAGTTAATGAAGCATTAAGATATTGGGTGTCAAATGTAGAAGATACGCATTATATACTGGGCTCTGCTATGGGACCACATCCCTTCCCTAAAATTGTTAGAGATTTTCAAAGTGTGATTGGCCAGGAAACGAAAAAACAATTTATCGAAAAAGAAGCTAAACTTCCAGAAGCGATAGTGGCATGTATCGGCGGAGGGAGTAATGCAATTGGGATGTTTTATCCGTTTTTAGAAGATCGTGAAGTAAAACTTTATGGCGTAGAGGCTGCTGGCTTAGGACTTCATAGTGAAAAGCATGCAGCATCATTAGCGAAAGGCAAACCTGGTATTCTTCACGGAGCCTATATGTATCTCCTCCAAAATCAAGATGGTCAAATTCAAGAAGCCCATTCAATATCAGCAGGTCTAGATTATCCAGGGATCGGGCCTGAACATTGCTATTTACATGATATTGAACGAGTGCAATATGATGCCATTACCGATGATGAAGCACTGGAAGCGTTACAGGTGCTCTCGAAAACTGAAGGAATTATTCCGGCATTAGAAAGTGCCCATGCAATTAGTTATGCGATAAAACTTGCAAAAGAAATGGAGCCAACAGAACATATCGTTGTTTGTCTTTCGGGTAGAGGAGATAAGGATATGGAGGCTGTTAGATCGAAAATAGGGGGAGTAAAAGCATGAACCGCATCGAAAAAGTGTTCCAAATAATGAAAAAAGAAGGAAAAAAAGCATTTGTACCTTATGTAATGGCTGGGGACGGTGGCTTACCATCTTTGAAAGAAAAGTTAGTGTTTTTACAAGAAGCAGGAGCAACTGCCATTGAGATAGGTATCCCATTTTCTGATCCAGTAGCTGATGGTCCCGTTATTCAAGAGGCTGGTATTAGAGCTTTAAATACGGGTGTAACATTAAAAGAAATTGTTGATTGTATTAGAGAAATACGACCAATTATCCATATTCCATTGATCTTTATGACGTATATGAACCCATTATTATCTTATGGGCTGGAGCGGTTCTCGAGAGATATTCAAACATCCGGTATCGATGGATTAATCATTCCTGATTTACCTATTGAAGAAGAAGAAATTATCACTTCTTACTTAGAAGAAGTTAAAATCGAATTGATTCGTTTAGTGACATTACAAAGTCCAATCGATAGAATTGAGGAAATAACCAAGCGAGGTAAAGGTTTCGTCTACGCTGTTACCGTAAATGGCATTACTGGTACGAGAGCACAATTTGCTTCTCAGCTCTCAAGTCATTTAGAGAAAATAAAAAGTATAAGTCCACTACCCGTCTTAGCTGGATTTGGAATCTCCACACCAGAACATGTAGAAGAAATTCTTCAGTATTGTGATGGTGTCATTGTCGGATCAAAAATTATAGAGCTAATGGAAGCTGATAATTATGAACAGATCCGCGCTTTGATTAACGCAACCAAGCTACCTATTGCTTGAAAAATGGAGTACGAAAAAGAGCCGATTGGCTCTTTTTTTTACCTAAAACTAACAACAGAAAAAGAACATAATTAACGACTAATAAATCAAAATATGATATAGAGAAAAAATATCCCCGCGAAAGGAGAAAAAAATGCAATATGGTTTAGAAGACTACCAGAGCACACTTGAACAATATATAAAGGATATCGAGGCTCAGCTTTCTCACTTATCAAATATTAATATTGGCGTTGATTGTTGCATTTTAACCGAGTTTGAACAGCTCCAACAAATCGTGTCTGATGCCCATAATCTAACTGCGACTTATTACTTGCAGCATTATTTATCACCGTTTACAAACCATTTTTCTAGCATATCATTAGCGGGGCAAACACTATCGAACAAAGGTCACGGTGGCTTAATCATTATCGAGCGCGAAGTGGATGTTACGCCTTTTATCCATAATGGCATTCAAATCGATGCAAGGGTGAGTCAAGCCTTAATAGAAACGATTTTTTATCCAGGTGGTCCTGTACATGATGGAGGAACATTAATTCGTGGTGATATAATCATTTCAGCTGGAAATATTCTTCCTTTAACCAATATGGAAGTAGATGGGCGCGTTCTAGGTACACGACATCGGGCGGCCCTTGGTTTATCGGAACTTACAGATGCGGTTATCTTAGTTGTATCAGAAGAGTCTGGCCGTATTTCTTTTGCTTATAAAGGAGAGTTGTTTGTTGTTCGTCCATAAATTTATACATAGAAAAGGTCTAACTTGCACATATTACTCAAGGAAAGATATGTAAAAGGAGGCTTTTTTCTATGAATAATGATCATAATGGTGAAAATGAAAAATTCGAACAAGAAGAAACCTTGACTAACCGCCAAGGACATCCGGTTACTAATAATCAAAACATACGAACAGTAAGTAACAGAGGACCAGCGACACTAGAAAATTATGATTTTATTGAAAAAATTAGTCACTTCGACCGTGAGCGTATTCCAGAAAGGGTCGTGCATGCAAGAGGTGCTGGCGCTCATGGTTATTTTGAAGCGACAGGCATGGCAGGTGACGAACCAGTATCTAAATATACAAGGGCAAAACTTTTCCAAGAAAAAGGAAAGAAGACACCCGTGTTTGTTCGTTTTTCATCTGTTATCCATGGTGGTCACTCACCGGAAACACTTCGAGATCCGAGAGGGTTTGCAACAAAATTTTATACAGAAGAAGGGAATTGGGACTTAGTAGGTAATAATTTAAAAGTATTTTTTATTCGGGATGCGATGAAGTTTCCTGACATGGTGCATGCATTTAAACCAGACCCATTAACCAATATTCAGGATGCAGAGAGGTTTTTTGATTTTTGTGCTAATTCACCTGAAAGTTTCCATATGGTCACATTTCTTTATTCACCTTGGGGAATACCGGCAAACTATCGCCAAATGCAAGGCTCGGGTGTGAATACATATAAATGGGTTAACGAAGAAGGGGAAGCGGTACTTGTAAAGTATCATTGGGAACCGAAGCAAGGGATTAAAAATTTAACACAAGAGGAAGCAGAACAGATTCAAGCAAAGAATTTTAATCATGCTACACAAGACTTATATGACGAAATTGAAAAAGAGAATTATCCTGAATGGGATTTTTTCGTTCAAATCATGAGTGATGATGCGCATCCAGAATTAGATTTTGACCCCTTGGATGATACAAAATTATGGCCGGAGGATCAATTTCCATGGCTTCATATTGGTAAGATGGTGTTAAATAAGAATCCGGAAGATTATTTTAATGAGGTCGAACAAGTTGCCTTCGGAACAGGGGTACTCGTTGATGGTCTTGATTTTTCTGATGATAAAATGTTGCAAGGTCGGACATTTTCTTATTCAGATACGCAAAGGTATCGTGTTGGACCTAACTACTTGCAATTACCTATTAATAAGCCGAAAACAAATCAAGCGACAAATCAGCGTGGAGGACAGATGTCTTACTATGTCGATAAAGCACCTGGTCAAAATCCGCATGTTAACTATGAACCTTCTAGTTTAGGTGGTTTAAAAGAATCAGAGCAATCCGGTAAAGAGCATACACCAAAAATCAGTGGTGAGCTCGTTCGAGAATCGATTGATCGTAATGATAATACAAAACAGGCTGGACATACCTTCCGTGAATTTGAGGACTGGGAAAAAGATGAATTGATATCAAACTTAGTGAATGATCTTTCCACATGTGCTAAGGTGTTACAAGATAAAATGATTACATTAGCTGAATCAGCGGATGATGAATATGGCAAGAGGCTAAGAGAAGGTTTAGCGAATGCTCGGAAAGAGGAAGGGATGCATAAAGGTCGTCCACTTGGTGATAAAGATGGCGATGACGCACCCGGACATGCTGAACAGATGGGGCATGATGCAGATCGTTATTAATGAAAGGAGGGCTTGTTGCCCTTCTTTTTATTTTATTGGAATTAAAAAGTAACTATGAGCGTTACTACTCACGTAATTAAGGTCATGAAAAAAGGTTGTTAGGGTAGAAAATAGATTTCTTTGGATTGCTCAGGCAGCTATATTTTTACGGTTATGAATATGAGTGGTATATGCTTTTAATAAGAAAGGGGTTGTCATCATGTGTGGTCGATTTACCTTATCTGAAGAAGTGTTCATTCTACAAAAAACATTTGAGTTTTATTATCATGATGAAGCGGATTTACCCAGGTATAATATTGCACCGGGGCAAAAAATTTTAACTATAGTAGAGGAGCAAGGAGAGAAAATTGGGAGGAAAATGACATGGGGTTTCATACCACCGTGGGCAAAAGCAAAACGTAATAGCACTTCATTCATTAATGCACGTGCAGAAACAGCGGATGAGAAACCTAGCTTTAAGCACTCTTTCCATACAAGGCGCTGTTTAGTCTTAGCTGATGGCTTTTATGAATGGAAGAAAATAGAAGGTGGTAAAAGCCAGCCTTTTCATTTTACATTGCTTGAAAATAAGCCGTTTGCGATGGCGGGAATCTGGAGCGAATATAGACAAGGGGACGAACTTTTTACATCATGTTGTATTTTAACCACAGCCGCAAATGAGATCATGTCGTCTGTTCATCATCGTATGCCGGTCATGTTAACAGGTAATGAAGGTGATAAGTGGATGTATAGCAAAGATAAACAACAGCTGAAATCATTATGCAAACCTTTTCAAAGTGAAGAAATGCAAATGGTTAAAGTCTCAGAATTGGTGAATTCTGTGCATAATGATTATCCTGAGCTACTGAATAGTTTATAATCTAAAAAAATTGTTCAAGAGCTCCTTCTTGAACAATTTTAGAATGGTTGTACGAGAGGATGTGGATGGCGTATAAAGAATCCACCATCGTTATAATCAATCATTGTATCCCGTAGATAAGGTAAATCTGTAGGGTGGTATATGACTTGCACTGAATCATGTGTATAGATAGCGTCTTGTGTTGTGATTGTATCGGTTAGTGTAAGATCATATTTTCGTTGGTTACAACAAGGGGTCGTAATTCGAAAGCGAATCATTACGTTGTCTTGACCGCTCCATTCTAAGAGTGCCTGTGTGGCCTCTTTTGTAATTGCAAACAAGTTACTCAACTCCTGTTTTTTTGCGCTCTGAATTTTATTAATTTCTCTTTGAAATGAGACCATCTCTTGATTCGAGTTGTGTTTTCATCATTTTCACGGGTTTGATAAAAAAGTGAACGATGAACTACATAATGTATAACTTCTTCAATGATAATTAGTCCTACTAAAATACTTAAGGCAATAGTTAACCAAATTGGCAATTATAACCCTCCTAATAGTGGGAATATATTAATCAGTATGAGGAAAATCTGAGATGGCTTTAATATTCATTTTATCATATTTTTCGTACAACATGGTTGTATTATGGCTGGATCAATAAAAAAAGAAACGAGCTCATTCCACTATTACTTGGAATGGAGTTCGTTTCTTTATATATAAATATTTTATATCTTTACATATAAATGGTTACGTAAATAGAAATAAAAAGATCAACGTTCCGTAAATCTCTACATAATTAGTCAGAGAATTTAACAAAATAGTCCGATTTAACTGTTTTGTACAAGACGAAGAAGTTTATGTGCATCATCTCCTGTAAGAGCCGCATAATACTCCCAAATCTCGTCTCTTAATAAGTCGAGTTCAATAATTTTTTTCGCTAATTGAACTGCTTCTTCATTTTCCATTTGTTAAATCCCCCAATTAATTTTGATTATTTAATTGATAAATGTTTTTTTGATAATCCCTCAAGTTCAGAGAGTGTTAAGCTTTGAAGTTTCTGATCGTGCAAACCGTATTCTTGTAATAACTTAATCAAATAATTTCGTTTCTTTTCTACCGCTTTACGTAAATATTGCATTTTTATCTGCTCCTTTAAATTGATGATGATGTCATTCTAAAACGTTTGTTATAAAAAATCATCTGAATTGTTAGATAATCTAACATGGTTTATTTTATGTTATTTTTTTAACATAACTAGTGAAATTTTTTAACAATTCTGTATAATAGAAATAAAACCTTAAAAATAGGGTGGTCTGCAGATGGAAAATGAATGGTCATATAAGGAAAGAAAAGTCATTTCAATTGGCGCTGTTAGTGAACTTACTGGATTAAGCGAAAGACAAATTAGATACTATGAAGAACGGAAATTGATATTTCCTTCAAGGTCTGATCGTGGTAATCGCAAATATTCTTTTTCGGATGTAGAAAGGTTAATAGATATTGCAAATAAACGAGAAGAAGGTGTGAGAACAGATGAAATTCGCATGGAATATAAAAAAGAAAAGGTGAAAGAAGATCGCGAAACAAGAAAGAAAATGATACAAGGACAGCTCAATGCGAGATTTATGGGGCAAAATAATGGAAAGAGATTTAATTGATATTTGAAAAGAATAGATGGTGACAGGGTTCTTTTAAACAGGATGACGAAAGTAGTCTCCGTTTTTAAAGCCCTTTTTTTATATCGTAAGTTACAGAATAGGATGTTAATGGTATTCTGTTATATATGATGACATAAATACATATTCTATGAGAAATGAAGGCTGTCCCTCTATATTGCTTTTAGAAGGGATTATTAAAATAATTCTGTATTTCTGCTCAATACTTCCTTATTTTAACGAATTCGTATACGATGGATAAGCGTAATTGTGGACCTTCAGAATAAGGTTTTGACGACATGGAGGGATATTTCTTTGAGTAAAAATAATGAACATGTGTTTGAAGTAATTGAGCTTTGTTTATTAGCGGGTAAAATTATGCTGCAATCCGGAGCAGAGACATATCGAGTGGAAGACACAATGACGAGAATAGCGGAAGCATTAGGTATTCCTAATTCACATAGTTATGTTACTCCTACAGGAATTGTTTTTTCGACTGATGACACCAACCCAGCGAAATTAATCAGAATCTCAGAACGTTCTACAGATCTATATAAGGTGACATTAGTAAATGGTGTATCGAGAAAAGTAAGTAATGGCGAACTGACAAGACAAGAAGCATTTGAAAAGTTAATGGAAATTGAAAAGGCAAATTATACATTTCCAATTTATCAACAGGTACTTGCAGCGGCTATTGCTAGTGCTTGTTTTATGATTATGTTTTTAGGCCAGTGGCATGATTTTTTTCCTGCCTTTATTACTGGTGGTGTTGGTTTCCTTTCTTTTATTTTTTTGCAGAGAGTAGTGCAAATTCGCTTCTTTTCTGAATTTCTTGCTTCTCTAATTATTGGTGTGATCTCGATGCTTTTTGTCAAAATCGGAATAGGCGAACAACTGGATAAAATCATTATTGGCTCGGTCATGCCACTCGTACCTGGATTACTGATTACTAATGCTGTGAGAGATTTGATGGCGGGGCATCTTGTTTCAGGGTTATCCAAGGGCGCAGAAGCGTTTTTAACGGCATTTGCTATAGGTGCTGGGGTGGCCGTTGTCTTTGCAACAATGAGTTAAATGAAAGTGAGGTGCGAAATACATGACAATGGTTATTACACATTTGTTTACAAGTTTTATTGCGGCAGCATCGTTCGGTGTCATTTTTAATGCGCCAAGAAAATCATTATTGCGTTGTGGGTTTGTTGGTATGATTGGCTGGATCATCTATATAATTCTTGTGAACAATCATTATGATGCGATCCCCGCTTCGTTAATTTCTGCAGTGTTCATTTCAGCAATTAGTCATATTTTCGCAAAAATCTATCGCACGCCAATAATTATCTTTAGTGTTGCTGGTATAATTCCATTGGTTCCAGGTGGTATTTCCTATGATGCAATGAGACATTTTGTGTTAAATGATTATAATATGGCCATCCAATTGGCAGCAAAGGCATTTATGATATCAGGTGCGATTGCGGTGGGACTTGTCATTGCAGAAGTGTTTTTTCAATTGTTTATGAAAGCAAAACATAAAATAACGTCCAGAAACACATAATAGAGAGGAGGTGCGCATAGCACCTCTTTTCTATTAATTAATGAAAAGATGTGAATGCAGGATGAGGCGTGTCATATTTTGTATTTGTTTTATGTTTCTATTGCAAAATGCATTGGGGGTTCAAGCTCTAACTATAGAAAAAGCGAACGTACCACAGCAACTCCATGAAATGAGTTTAGAGGAAAAAATAGGGCAAATGTTGATGATAGATTTTAATCAAACAGTCGGGAGCGGACAAATAGGTGTAAATGATTCAATTATTCGGGTAATAGATCAAATCCAACCTGGTGGGATCATTTTTTTTAAGGAAAATATTCAATCGATGGAACAAACAAAGCGATTTACAACGGAATTACAGCATCGCAATCGTGGAATTCCTTTCTTAATAGGTGTAGATCAAGAAGGTGGGGAAATTGTGAATCGCCTCCCTTTCTTAACAGAAATGCCAGGAAATATGGCATTAGGAGCTAGTAGTGATCTTGGACTTACCAAGCGTGTCGCCTCAGTATTAGGACAGGAGTTGGATTCACTAGGGTTTAATATGAACTTCGCACCTGTGGTTGATATGAATAGTAATCCTTTAAATCCGATCGTAGGTGTCCGCTCTTTTGGGGAAAATCCATACTTAGTTGCAAAAATGAGTGCAGCTTTTATGGAGGGGCTCCATGAAGCAGGAATATTTGCTGTAGCAAAGCATTTCCCGGGTCATGGTGATGTAACGGTTGATTCTCATAAAGGGTTACCCACTGTGTCTAAATCTATCGAGCAATTAAAGAAAAATGAGCTCATACCTTATCGATTTTTAATAGATAATGGTATTCAATCCATTATGACTGCTCATATTGCTTTTCCAGCTATTGAGAAGTCAATATATCCAGCATCGCTATCTCACGCTATAACAACGAATCTTCTGCGGCAAAGTTTTGGGTTTAATGGAGTAGTTATAACAGATGCCCTAAATATGCAAGCGGTAGCGAGCACTTTTACAGCAGCTGATGCCGCTATTTCAGCTGTTAATGCTGGTGCAGATATATTATTAATGCCAACGGAAGCATTAACTGTTAAGCGGGCACTAATAAATGCCGTCAAAACAGAGGTTATTAGTGAGGAAAGAATTGATTTATCTGTGCTAAGGATTCTAAAATTGAAAGCACAGTTATTTAAAGAGCATAACACGATTGATGTCATACGATCTAAAGAACATCTTAAGGTAGAAAAAGAAGCGGCTGAAAAAGGGATTACAATTATAAAACGCGATGAAACGCTCCCGATTCAAAAAAATGAGAGGGTAGCATTCATAGATGATGGTAGTAATCATCAATCGAACAAACTGTTAACAGAAATGTTAGTTAATGCGGGAATCACCGTTACAACAGAAGAAGAGGCAGAACGACTCATTTATATTTTACATCATAAAAAAGACGCGTTATTGAATAACAACCTACAAAAAGAAAAGAAGCCAATAATAGTGATTTCGACTACAACTCCTTATCACTATGAACAATGGGAATTTGTACAAGGATTTATTTCTACATTTAGTCAATCGAGAGCTAGTATACAGGCAGTAAGTGATTATCTTATAGGGGAATTGTTAGCAACAGGATGTTTACCAGTTTCAATATACGATTCAACAGGAAAAGTGATTGTAATGAGCGAACAGGAATGTAAATAAAGGAAAAAGGTATTGTAACTTTTATCTTCGAAGCATATAATCCAAGATATATTTTGAAAGTTAGGAGAATAGCATGTTTAGAAGATTTTTCACTTATTATTTACCTCATAAAAGACTATTTATTATTGATTTTAGTTGTGCAATTATCGTTGCTCTACTAGAATTAGCTTTTCCATTAGCTGTTAGTTGGTTTGTAGATGAATTACTACCAACCAACAATTGGTCGATGATTGTTGCGGTTAGTGCGGGTTTGTTTGCTCTTTATTTTACGAGTACTGGGCTACAGTTTGTTGTTAACTACTGGGGACATAAACTTGGTATTAATATTGAAACAGATATGAGACAGCAACTATTTACACATGTGCAGAAGCAATCTTTTCGTTTCTTTGATAATACGAAAACCGGTCATATTATGAGCCGGACAACCAACGACTTAATGGATATTGGTGAGTTAGCCCACCATGGACCAGAAGACCTTTTTATTGCAGCGATGACTTTTGTCGGCGCTTTTTGGATCATGTTAACAATTAATGTGAAGCTTGCGCTAGTAGCAATATTTATTGTACCGTTCCTTGTATGGCTCATTGCATATTGTAATATTTCTATGAATAAAGCTTGGAGAAGAATGTATACAGAAATTGCCGAAGTGAATGGTAGGGTTGAAGATAGTGTTTCTGGTGCCCGTGTTGTTCAGTCTTTTACGAATGAAGCTTTTGAAATTGAAAGATTTACAAAGGATAATAGAAGGTTTCGTTCGGCTAAACTTCGTGGCTATAAAGTCATGGGGATCACATTATCTGGCGTCTATTTCCTCACGAGAGTGTTAATTCTGTCTGTTTTAGTTTTTGGTGCTTGGTTAGCTTTCAATAATCAGTTAGCACCAGGAGAGTTGGTCGCTTTTGTATTGTATGCTAATCTTTTATTAAAGCCGATTGATAAAATTAGTGCGTTAATGGAGCTCTATCCAAAAGGAATGGCAGGGTTCAAGCGTTTCACCGAAATGATTGATCAAGAACCAGATATAAATGATAAGCCTGATGCAATAGAAGTTGATTCATTACAAGGGAATATTACCTTTAACGATGTCACATTCGGGTACAATGATACTCAAAAAGTTTTACAAGAGTTGAATTTTTATATTCAATCTGGACAAACGGTTGCCTTTGTTGGTCCTTCAGGCGCTGGGAAGTCTACGATTTGTTCATTAATACCTAGATTTTATGATGTTGATAAAGGAGCCATCACGATTGATGGTATCAACATTCAAGATATGACGAAAAACTCTTTAAGAAATCAAATTGGTATCGTTCAACAAGATGTCTTTTTGTTTACAGGCACTATTAAAGAGAATATTGCTTATGGCAAGTTGGATGCAACGGAAGAGGAAATCATATTAGCAGCAAGTAAAGCCCACCTAACGCAATGGATTGATACGTTACCTGATGGTTTCGAGACACAAGTTGGCGAGAGAGGGTTGAAACTTTCTGGGGGACAAAAGCAACGTTTAGCCATTGCGAGAATGTTTTTGAAAAATCCACCGATTTTAATCTTAGATGAAGCCACTTCAGCACTTGATACCGAAACTGAAAAACTCATCCAGTCGGCCTTAACTGAGTTATCTAAAGACAGAACGACACTTGTTATAGCCCATAGATTTGCCACGATTAAAAATGCCGATAAAATTATGGTTGTAACTGAAGATGGTATAACCGAAGAAGGAACTGAAGAAGAGTTACTCGCTCTTGAAGGGATATTTGCGAACCTACATCATGTGCAGTACCAATAAATAAAGGTTGTCAAAGTGAAAAATATTTATCATAATAAAAGTTATGAGAAAATTAAAGAAAGACTTGACTTGTTTACCCGGTAGAAAGAATGCGGCTTTTCTTTCTCTGGGTTTTATTATGCCCAAAAGATAAGGAGGATGACAATGAAGATGAGAGTTTCTAGTGTGCAGTATCATTTGCATACGATTCGTTCGTTTGAGGATTTTGCTCGACAATGCAAACACTATATTCTTACTGCAAAAGAGTTTGATTCTGAGTTTGTATTGTTTCCAGAATTTTTTACTACTCAATTACTATCAATTGGTAGTGAAACGGGTGAAAGTTTATCCATTGCAGAATTACCAGGTTTTACGAAACAATATCAATCGCTGTTTACTCAATTAGCTGCTGAAACAAATATGCATATGATTGCAGGGACTCACGTAATCAGGCGAAATAATCGTCTTTATAATATGGCCCATCTTTTTTACCCGGATGGAAGGATAGAAGAACAAGCAAAGCTTCATTTGACACCCACTGAAATATATGAATGGGGCATAACAAAGGGTGAGGACTTAAGAGTTTTCGATACAGAAAAAGGTAGGATTGCGATTCTTACATGTTATGACATAGAATTTCCTGAGATTGTCCGTATGGCAGTAGCGAAAGGGGCAGATGTTATTTTTTGCCCATCGTGTACAGATGACCGCCATGGTTTTCATCGCGTCAGATATACTTCTCACGCAAGAGCAATCGAAAATCAAATCTATGTAGTAGGTGCAGGGACGGTGGGATCACTTCCCACAGTTGATTTTATGCGTGCAAATTTTGGACAAGCAGCTATCATGACACCAAACGATATACCCTTTCCTCCGCAAGGTGTTTTAGCAGAGGGGGAATTAAATAATGATATGATTATTACAGCAGACATCGATCTTCATTTATTGGATGAAGTAAGAAAAAAAGGATCTATTACAACTTGGCGTGACCGGAGAACGGATTTATATTATGATTGGGAAAAGGCAAGATAGGATTATTGAACATGTCATTGGTTTTCCACTAAGAACTGTGAGTATGTGTCCATATTTAGGGAGAACCTTGAGATAAACAAACGAGTTAAAACTCAGTAACAGATAAAAATAGGATTGGATTAAATTATGGTTTCGATAGGCGGTGTTGTGGTGAAAAAATATCCTGGCTTTCTTCTTATATTTATAGGTATTGTTTTACTCTATTTTTCCTTTAAACTAGATGTTTCGCCAATCGTAGCGATTCTATTATTGCTTTCAAGTTTAATCGCTAATATCGCAGGTACGGTTGTATTAATAAAGCTAATTATTACAATTCAAAGGAAAGCAGCCGAATTGAATAAAGAAGAATGATTAGAAGGGTTCGCTCTATGTTCGAACTACCTTACGAGTGTGGTGCTGAGAAATCAATTAAGGGCAAACACTTAATGAATATATATGAGTGCCAAAGGATAGAAAAAGTCAGTCCCGTATATGAGTGTTAACGGGACTGACTTTTTCTTTTTATCTATCGTCTTTATAAGTTTATCTCTACTATTCAATCTCCATCTTTTTTTCTGTACCATCAGCAAATATACGGTATTCTTCAATTTTCTGCTCATCGTTTACATAATAGAGTGCTGCACTTCTAATATTTTTGTTATCATCAAAATCAAAGTATATAATGGCCTCTAATTGTTTATTTTTTAACGCATCCATATCGACGAGCTGATAATCAGCATCTAATGAATAATGTTCATCATGTTTAAAATCATAGCGAAAAGAGGGTAAGCCGTACATATCATCATTCATTTTTTGATCAGGCTGACCAAACTGATCGATTACGTCTTGTTCTGTCAGGTCGCTATGTAGTTTATCTTTTAATGTCGAAACGATATTTGCTTGTTCTTGAGTAGTCACATTTTCAACTGTAGTATCCTTTGCTGCCACCGGTTCCCCATTTGGTACCGCAGTTAAGTTCAGAAATAGGACGAATGTTAGGACGGATAAGGAAAGTATAAACTTAAACATTTAATCTCCTCCGTTTATATTTTCTGTTGCTACTATTCATATTTCCTTTTATACACTTTCAAAACATCAATTCAACAATTAATAGAAAGTTTTTGCTATACAATCTTTATGTATAGGTTTGTTATAATAGAAGAACATTTGAAAAAAGGAGCATGATTTGTGGAATTGAACCTCACTGACAAGATGATTATTGAAAGATGTGGAGCTGTTTCTTATAAGCGCGGTAAAGCTTTTTTCTCTGCAGGGAAAGTCAACTTTATAATAGAAGAAGAAAACAAAATCTATGCAGTTGTTAAAAGCGGAGAACACTTCAATGTAGAAGTAGAACGGATAGATGGTGAGATACAATCAAAGTGTAGTTGCCCTCAACTCTCTTCTTATCGTAAAGAATGTCAGCATCTAGCAGCTGTTTATATTGCCTGTCAAAAAAAGAACAGAGTGAGAGCGGACTCAGATGCGAATCAACTATTCTCCTTATTTGCAAAAGAGATTCCGGAAGTAAATGAACAAGCCCATTTTGAGTATAGAAAAAAATTAGATATACATATACAATGCTGTACGGTGACATGGAAAAATGAAGCAAGGCTAGCGATATCATTTATCTATCAAGGTCTACCTATTTCGTCCCCTCTCGATTGGTTCCGTTCTTTTATGGAAGGAAGGGTTTACAAAGAAAGTAATGGATTTCTATTGGATGCTACTAAACATTATTTAGCCGAGCCAATCGTCAATATTATGCAACTATTAGAGAATGCAGAAAGAAAGCACGAATGGTTATTCATTCCTTCATTAACTTGGGAAAAAGTAATGGAGAACATCATTCAGTTAGAAAATAGTCACTTTAAAGAAGAGAACAAACAGTTACAAACGATGAGATTAACAGATCAACCTTTACCCATCATTTTTGAACTCTCTTATAACGAAGAAGAAAATATGGCTATTTTATCTTACAATCATAATGATTCTTTTCAGCTTTTACCATATTATCAAGCTGTATATAAAGAGGGCTGCTTTTATCATTGGCCTAAACATGACTTTAGACGTTTAACTGAATTGTTAAAGATGATGCAGGAAGATAAAAAATTGATGATTGCTGATGAACAAATCTCATTTTTCTTAAATAAAGTAGTGCCTGGGTTAAAGAGGCTTGCGACCATAACCATAGCTGATACGATTAAAAAGCAATATATGCAAGCCCCCTTAGTGGCAAAGCTTTATTTAGATCGCTTAAATCATAAATTATTAGCTAGTCTGGAGTTTCATTACGGCAAATTAAGTTTTAATCCATTAGATGACGAAAAAGCTAAAAAGGTTCTATTTAGAAATAAAGAAGACGAGGAGCAAATCCTCTCTTTAATGGAACAGGCCTCTTTTACAAAAACGGATGAAGGTTATTATATTCAAAATGAAGAATTGGAATATCATTTTTTAATGCATATTTTACCTGATTTACAAGAGCATGTACGTATATACACGACTACAGCCATAAAGATGAGGATTGATAAAGGTAAAACGCGTCCAGTTATTAGAGTGAAAATGAAAAAAGATCGAATGAATTGGCTGCAATTTAAATTTGATATTGAAGGAATTCCTGAGCAAGAAATTAAAGAAATCCTAACTGCAATTGAACATAAAAGAAAATACTATCGCCTCAAGAACGGGGCATTATTATCATTAGAAACAGAAGATTATCAACAAATTAAGGCTTTTTTGAACGAAGTACCTCTGCAAGCTGAAAATTGGAGTGAAACGACACTTGTACGTGGCTTACAGCTTATTGCAAAAACGAAGGAAGAAACGATTGCCTTTGAAGCATCTATAAGAAATTTTCTTCAAGATTTTAAAAATCTTAACGAAGATGACTACCCTCTACCAGGGAATTTTTCGTCCATATTAAGGCCCTATCAAATAGAAGGTTATCAGTGGATGAGAAAGCTGGCAGAAAACCAATTTGGTGGAATTTTAGCAGACGATATGGGGCTTGGGAAAACAGTACAAGCGATTACTTTCATCTATTCTTATATAGATGAAATAAGACATAAACAGTCACCTGCTCTTATTGTATGCCCCTCATCCGTACTTTACAATTGGTTACAAGAATGGATGAAGTTTGTACCGGATATGAAAGTTGTGATTTTAGATGGCAAACAGAGCGAAAGACAATTAATACGTAAAGATATTCATGTAGCAGACGTAGTTATTACATCATATACGTTAATAAGGAAAGACATTCATTGGTTGAAAAATGAACGTTTCCACACGATTATCTTTGATGAAGCACAAAGTTTTAAAAACCCATTAACAGAAACACATAAATCTGTAAAACAATTATCATCACAATATAAGTTTGCACTAACAGGTACACCGATAGAAAATGCAATCGAGGACTTATGGTCTGTCTTTCATATTATCTTCCCAGATTTATTTCTCGGCTTACAACAATTTAGTGAACTAAATAACGCTGCGATTGCCCGAATAATTCAACCTTTTGTTTTACGAAGAATGAAAACAGAGGTATTGGAAGAGCTTCCAGTTAAGGAAGAAAAAATCGAAAGAATAGATTTATATAAAGAACAACAAAAAATTTACTTAGCGTATCTAGCCAAATTGAAAGAAGATACATTAAAGCATTTAGATAAACGGACGTTAAGGAAAAATCGTATTAGAATTTTAGCAGGACTAACGAGGTTAAGACAGTTATGTTGTCACCCGGCATTATTTGTAGAAGGCTATCAGGGACGCTCAGCTAAACTAGATCATTTATTGACTTTATTACAAGAAGCAAAACAGGCGAATCGCCGTGTGCTCATTTTCTCTCAATTTACGAGCATGCTTGAAATTATCAGTAGTGAACTCTCCTTTCAAGGGAAAGAATTCTTTTATTTAGATGGTCATACAACCGCAAAGGAAAGAGTAGAAATGTGTGAACGGTTCAATAGCGGGGAAAAGAATCTTTTTCTGTTATCATTAAAAGCTGGTGGTACTGGTTTGAATTTAACAGGTGCAGACACTGTTATTTTATATGACACATGGTGGAATCCAGCAGTTGAAAGCCAGGCAGCGGACCGTGCCTACCGCATCGGTCAAAAAAAAGATGTCGTTGTCGTGAAATTAATTGCTAAAGGTACGATTGAGGAAAGAATGGAAGAAATGCAGTATCGCAAAAAAGATTTAATTCATACAATTCTTGACCGGGAAACAGAAGACTTTCTTACGGAAGAGGATCTATTACATCTTTTAGATATAAGAGACTAATGGGTCTCTTTTTTTTGTTTCTGGTCTCTTGCTTAGGTGTTATAAAGGCAAGTAATATTCCTAGTTCATCCACTTAATGTTGTTCATCATACAAATATTTCACTTTTGTATATAAAGAAGAAAGTCTACCAATTTTAAATTGGAATTCTATAGTTTTCGCTAGCTAGCTCACTCAATAATATAACTCAATACCTTTACGTATTTATTTAACCTGTGTCTATTCTAAAGGAGTTAATCATTGAAATGTTGAAGTGAATATGTTTTCATGGAGACTGAATTAAATAATTGAAATAACTAGATTTTTACAGATGAAGCATCCGTCTTTATTAGGCCAAAGAGATTAGGAGAAAGGTGCAAAAAAATACAAGTTTTTAGGAAAAAGTTTCAGTTTGTAATAAAAAAATGATGAAATATGTCGGATTAGTAATATATTTGTAACATTGCTATTACCTGAATGTCAAAAAGGGATGATATAATGCATTTTGTACTAGATAATATACCGACATATAAAAGTGAACTATAGTAAAAAAAACATAGAAAAATAGACAATATAGATAAAACATACATAAAAAGGAAAAATGTTAAAAAGGCAGGGGAAAATGAGTGAAGAAAAAGATTATCGCATTAAACACAACAATTATGTTAGGCCTTGGAGCCTTCGCACTTCCAGCAGTGAACGCAGAATCTCTGGATGACATTAAAAAAGAACGCTCTGATGTCAAATCTGATCTTTCTAAAGCAGAAAAAGAACTTGCAGCAGTATTAACAGAATTAAATGGTTTAGAAGAGAAAATCGCAAAAGTAGACCAAGCAGTAGCCGATAACGAGAAAATTGTTAAAGAAACAGAAAAAGAAATTGAAGACGCTAAAGCAAAAATAAAAAAACTTGAAGAAGAAATTAAAGTCATTCAAGAAAGAATTGACAAAAGAAGTGAAATCTTAAAAGAGCGTGCAGTGGCTATCCAAAATAGTGGTGGTTCTAACGTTAACTATATTGAAGTCCTTCTAGGTTCTACTAGCTTCAGTGATTTTGTTGATCGTGTTGGTGCGATTTCTAAAATTGTCGATGCAGACGAAGAATTATTAATTCAACATGATAAAGACAAAAAAGAAGTAGAAGAAAAGAAAGCAACAGTAGATAAAGAGTTAACTACACTAAATGAAAAAATGACTGATCTTGAAGGTATGCGCGAGCAACTAAAAGAACAGGAAGCACAAAATGATAAGCTAAAAGCTGAATTAAAAGAAAAAGAAGAAGTTGCAGCTGAAAAAAAATCTAAGTTACAAGCTAAAGATGTTGATCTAGCAGCAATGCAAGCTGAAATTGAGAGTAGCATGGCGAGACAAGCTCCTGTAGAAGCAAGTGTTACAAATAATGAATCAACTTCAACTTCAACAAATACTACAAACTCTAATAGTAGTTCTAAATCTAAGTCTTCAGCAAAAGCATCTTCTGCACCAGCATCTACAACTGTTGGTAGCGGTATGCAAGCAGTTATTTCAGCAGGTAATAAATACATCGGAAATTCAGTTTATGTATTTGGCGGTGGTCGCTCAGCATCTGATATCGCTGCAGGTCGTTTTGATTGTTCTGGGTTCGTACATTGGGCATTTGCTCAAGGTGGCTATAGTGTAGGTGCTAGTACGGATGCATTGAAAAATCAAGGTACACCAGTTCCAGCAAGCCAAATGCAACCTGGGGATATGGTATTCTTTAATACGTATAAAACAGATGGTCATGTTGGTATTTATATCGGTGGCGGTAAATTCATCGGTTCACAAAGCAGCACAGGTGTAGCCATTGCTGATATGTCAAGTGGTTATTGGGCAAAAGCATTTAACGGCCGCGTTAACCGCATCAACTAATCTATCATTTGAAGTTTTGAAAGAGCGTCTTGTTACGAATGTAATAGGGCGCTTATTTATTTTATACCCAATTCTGTTCTCGTCTTAAACATGGATCTTGAAACCTAATCATAATCGGTAAAGGAGAACAAGCTAGTACTAAGTTGTATTATCCCATCAAATAATAGATCAGCACTTAAATGATTGTGGTGTTTTTCAAACTTCCTGTTTTATTCTCCTCAGCTATCGTATTCTCTATGTAAATAGGTTCCAAGTAAAATTGTAAATCTGACTTATCTTCTATAAGTAGTTATAAAATTATCAGTTAATTCTAAAAATAGTTGCAATTATTCTTATTAGGTGTTTTAATAAAATTAACTTATCTGATATGTGATATATAACAGGATGTGATGATTTTGGCAATTGAAAAGATTGAGACGAAGAAAGTCTCACATATTATTGAAGAGAAGTTAGAGGAAATGATTCTCGATGGTCAATATCAAATCGGTGAAAAACTTCCATCAGTCCGCATGCTTTGTGAGTCTTTTGGTGTCGGGAGATCAGCGATTCGAGATGCAATCACTGCATTGAAAGGGAAGGGATTAGTTGAGGTAAAACAAGGAGAAGGTACTTATGTGAAGGCGTTTGATGTTCATACATTGCTGGGGAGTAAGTATTGGAATTTGTATGAAAAGGATATACAAGAACTCTTTCAAGCACGTAAGATCGTCGAGGTAGGTTTAGCGGAATTAGCTGCCAATCACAGATCAGAAAAGGATGTAGAGGATTTACATTATATACTTACAGCAAAAAAGGGGTGGGAATCGGATTTTTTATTTCACCAAAAGCTTGCTTGTATTGGAGGTAACACAGTTTTAATGCAATTTATAGACTTCATATCAGTACCATTGAAGCAAACGCTAGTAAAGTTCCATCAATATATACAGAACAGTACAGAAAAAGGTTCAATCATTGAAGCCCAACATAGGAACATTTTCCAAGCAATTAAGGAACGAAATAGCAAAAAAGCTTCAGAAGAAATGCTGGTGCATTTGACCACAGTCGAAGATATGTTACAAGAGACATCTACTATGGAGTAAAAATTTTTCGCTATTTGAAAAACAGTGTTTTGTAATAACGAACAATAAGGAGGTAAGGAAATTGAAGAATGAGGTGCTTTCTATAGCGGAGTATTTAACAACTTATAAACTAGACTATGAAATGTCTCAAGCTGATTTGTATGGTAATAGTGGACAATACACCGTATATCCAACCTCAGAAGAAGAGTTAAGTGCAATATTTGCTTTTGTTCATAAACATCAATTCACGGTCAATATCCAAGGTGCTGGATCTAAAAGGGGTTACGGTGGATTAATTGATCAAGCTGATTTACTTATTTCAATGGAAAAATTTACGGGAATCGTTGAACATCATAGTGGAGATATGACTTTAACCGTTAAAGCAGGAACGAAACTTGAGGATGTTCAACGTTATTTAGAGGATTTTAATCAAAAGTTAGCACTAGATCCCTTTATGCCTCACGTAAGTACAATTGGTGGAGTGATAGCAAGTAATGATAGTGGACCGAAGAGACTAAATTATGGATCCGCCAGAGACGCAGTCATCGGTTTAAGAGTAGTATACCCAGATGGTAAGGTGATTCGTACAGGTGGTAAAGTAGTAAAGAATGTTGCCGGCTATGACATGAATAAGTTGTTTATTTCTTCAATGGGGACACTTGGAGTGATAACAGAAGTCACGGTTAAATTACGTCCACTGGCAAAGAGTACAGCCACTTGCATCATATCTTTTCAAGGTGAAGATAGAAATACGATTTATTCTTTTACTAGAAATTTATTAAATAATAGTATTGAACCAATTAGTTGTGAGTTACTTGATCCTATTGTTTCATATAATATTAGCGGCATAAATAAACTTTCCTTACTCGTAAGCTTCGAAGATGTAGAAAAATCGGTGGAATATCAAATAAAGTATATTCAAAGTTTGATAGAAGAAGAAATGAAACTGACTATTCTTAGAAATAGTGAGGAAAAACAGTTATGGGACCGACTTTATCATCTGCCTATTGATAAAGAGGATGAGTATAACAACGGTGAAAAAATCTTTGCTGTTGCTAAAATAGGTACAATCAATCTAAACGTTATAGACATTCTCCTAAAAGTAATGGAGATTAGAAGAAATACCAACATTGATATTTATACGCATGGAGGAGTCGGTCATGGCTTGATGCAGCTATATATCAAGGGGAAAGAAAGTGAAATGATTGAAGCGCTTACAAAAATGAGAGAAGTAACAAATGAAAATGGTGGTTATTGTATCATAAAACATTTACCGCTAGCTCAAAGGTTAGTGTTTGATACATGGGGAGAAACGAAAGGTGCTCATTATTTACTAGAAGGAATTAAAACGAAGGTCGATCCAAAAAAAATCTTAAACCGTAAACGTTATGTAGGGGGGATATAGGTGACAGTCTCACAACAAAAATCAAAGCAACCAGCTTGCAAAGACGGGGTGAGCAATTATTTGTGGAATGATGCGCCTGATGAAACGAAATGGGCAGATTGTGTGCATTGCGGAATGTGTTTAGAATCTTGTCCAACCTATGAACAAACAGGTCAGGAACAGCATTCGCCAAGGGGAAGAGTTTATTTAATTAAGTCTGTGGCAGAAGGGAAATTAATGGTAAACGAAGAGTTTATGGATCCTGTATTTGCATGTTTAGATTGTCGAGCTTGTACAACAGCATGTCCGGCTGATGTTGATGTTGGTGGATTAATTGAAGAAGCACGTGGGCAAGTAAGGCAAGCTATTCCTCTAAAAGGATGGAAAAAGTCTGTAAACAAGTTATTTTTACATGGGATATTTCCACATGAAAATCGTCTGCAAACTTTAGGTGGACTGCTGAAGTTCTATCAAAAAAGTGGAATGCAAACATTGGTTAGAAAAACGAAACTCATTCAAATAATGCCTAAACATTTAGTTGATATGGAAGGGGTCATGCCAAAGATTCATTCATCAGTAAAGAAAAAACATCGTAACGGATCAGTAATTAAAGCGAAACAAGAAACTAAACGTGAAGTGGCGATGTTAACTGGTTGTGTAATGGATGTTATGTTTAGTGATGTCAATGAATCTACTATAAACGTGTTAACACGTAATGGTAATGATGTCCATATTCCTCAAAATCAAACCTGTTGCGGGGCTTTACATGTTCATGCAGGTGATCGAGATATGGGTAGAAAACTGGCAAAACAAAATATTCTTGCCTTTGAGAACGACGATACAGTAATTGTCAATGCAGCGGGATGTGGCTGTATGATGAAAGAATATGGTGAATTATTTAAAGAGGAGCCAGAGTGGCGAGAAAAAGCAGAAGCGTTAGCAGATAAAGTGGAGGACATCTCGAAGTTCCTTTATGATACAGGTTATGAAAAGCCAAAAGCTTCCTTGAATAAAAGAATTACTTATCACGATGCCTGCCATCTTGCTCATGGTCAAGGTGTGAGAGAGGAACCACGAGATTTGTTATTAAATATTCCTGGAGTAGAGATGGTCCATATGCCGAATGCAGATCGTTGTTGTGGGAGTGCAGGTATTTATAATATTACCAACCCTGAAATGGCGGGAGCTGTATTAGCAAGTAAAATGGAAAACGTGCCAGATGATGTCGAGATGATTTCCATGGGGAACCCCGGCTGTATGTTGCAAATGGCCATTGGTGTGAAAAATCATGGGCGCAGTCAAAAGGTTGTTCATACCGTTCAACTATTAGATTGGGCTTATCAAAAGGAGAGTAGAGGATGAAGAAATGGAAATTAAAAACAAAAGATCGACATATTCATGGACTCTCTCAATTGTTAAATGATAAACAGGCTATTCTTTATCATAAAGAAGATTTAATCAGTTATGATTGTGATGGGTTTACGATTCATAAATCATTACCAAGAGCGGTTGTTTTTCCTCATTCAACCGACGAAGTGGCACGTATTGTCAAGTATTGTCATGATCATTCCTTACCTTTTTTAGCGAGAGGTGCGGGTACAGGGTTGAGTGGTGGAGCGATTCCCCTTAATAATGAGGTCATTATTAGCATGGTTAAAATGAAAAGATTAATTGACATTGACCTTGATAACAGGAGAGCAGTTGTCGAGCCTGGTTATGTGAATTTGAAACTCACAAATCAAATTATTGAACGCGGATATTACTATGCACCAGATCCATCGAGTCAATATTGCTGTACCATTGGTGGGAATGTGGCAGAGAATGCTGGAGGTGCCCATTGTTTAAAATACGGTGTGACAACAAACCACATTTTAGGGTTAGAATTAGTTCTACCAAATGGAGAAATAGTTGAAATCGGTAGAAACGGTATTTTAGATGAACCTGGTTATGACCTATTAGGCCTTATTACAGGTTCAGAGGGTACATTAGGTATTGTAACAAAAATCATCGTCAGAATATTAAAAAATCCAGAAGGAAAACAAACCGTGTTAGCCTATTTTGATGATATTGAAGACGGTAGTCAAGCAGTATCGGATATCATTTCAGCAGGTATTGTTCCGGCAGCACTTGAAATGATGGATAAGACAGCTATTGAAGGAGTAGAAGCAGCGGCCTTTCCGGTTGGTCATCCTAAAGATATAGCAGCTGTTTTATTAATCGAAGTAGATGGTATTGCAGCAGGAATCGATGAACAAATTGAGCAAATTTTATCGGTTTGTCGCCATCGTAATGTTAGAGAAGTAAGAGCAGCAAAGGATGAAAAAGAACGGGCAGCATGGTGGGCTAATAGAAAAACAGGATTTGGTGCAATGGGGGCAATATCACCTGATTATCTTGTTCAAGATGGCGTTATCCCACGTAGTAAATTACCTGAAGTTCTTCGAAGAATTAATAAGATCAGTGAAGAATATGACTTGCGAATTGCCAACATATTTCATGCTGGGGATGGGAACTTACACCCGCTCGTTTTATTTGACGCGAGAGTTCCTGGCGAAACAGAGAAAGCGCTGGCAGCTGGTAGTGCATGTCTAAAAGTGTGTGCAGATGTTGGTGGAACAATTACAGGTGAACATGGAGTAGGTATTGAAAAGAGGGAAGAAATGCGGTTCGTTTTCACTGATGAAGAAATTGCAGCACAAACGGATATTCGATCTGTGTTTAATACGGATAATCTTTTGAATGCTGGCAAGTTATTTCCGTCTCCAAGTAGATGTGCAGAAGTGAAAAAAGAAATAAAAGAGAAAATTATTGGATAAATAATCGTAAGAATAATCTAAAAATCATTGAAGCGATCAGTCAATCATGGTATATTTTTTTTAGAATAATAGAAACAGTGTTTTGTAATAACAAACAAGGAGGATTATCATGACGCAATATGTAGAAAAAGGCAGTCTTAAAATCGCGGAGGAATTATTTCATTTTATTGAAAAAGAGGCATTACCAGGAGCAGAGGTAGATTCAGAACAATTTTGGCAAGGATTTGAAAAGTTAATTGCCGATTTAACTCCGAAGAATAAACAGTTACTACAAAAAAGAGAAGACATACAAACAAAGATTAATGAATGGCATACAACACAAAAAACGTTTGATGCGAAACAGTATAAGCAGTTTTTAGAAGATATAGGCTACTTGCTCCCAGAAGCTGATGATTTTGAAATTACTACTCAAAATATTGACGATGAGATTGCCATTCAAGCAGGACCACAATTAGTTGTTCCAATTAATAATGGGCGCTATGCAATTAATGCTGCCAATGCGAGATGGGGCAGTCTATATGATGCTTTGTACGGCACAGATGCGGTTAGTACTGAAGATGGGGCAACGAAAGAAGGTGCATACAACCCTATTCGTGGAGAGAAAGTAATTGCTTTTAGTAGAAACTTTTTAGATGAAGTAATCCCATTACAAGAAGGCAGTCATAAAGACGCGATTGCTTATACTGTTGAAGCCAGTGAACTAGTTATTACATTGAATAGTGGGACAAAAGAATCTCTTCGTAATAAAGCATTATTTATCGGTTATCGCGGGACAGAAACAGAACCAACGGCCATTCTTTTGAAAAACAATCAACTACATTTTGAGATTCAAATTGATCGTCAACATCCAATTGGAAAAACCGATGATGCCGGAATTAAAGATATTTTATTAGAAGCTGCAGTTACAACAATTATGGATTGTGAAGATTCAGTTGCAGCAGTTGATGCTGAAGATAAAGTACTTGTATATCGTAATTGGTTAGGATTGATGAAAGGAGATTTAACTTCTACATTTAAAAAAGGTGACCGATCGATCACAAGGGCTATGAATGATGATCGTGAATATTTGGCACCTAATGGAGATACCTTTTCGCTTAATGGACGCTCACTCATGTTTGTCAGAAATGTGGGTCACTTAATGACAAATGAGGCGATATTAACAGAAAATGGTGAGGAAATTCAAGAAGGAATTTTGGATAGTGTGATTACTTCACTAGCAGCAAAACATACATTACTTGGAAATGGAAAATATCAAAATAGTAAAAATAATTCTATCTATATCGTAAAACCTAAAATGCATGGTCCAGAAGAAGTGGCTTTTGCCAATGAGCTTTTTAACCGAACAGAAGATTTATTGGGACTCGATCGTTATACATTGAAGATAGGTGTAATGGATGAAGAAAGAAGAACTTCTTTAAACTTGAAATCTTGTATTAAAGAAGTAAAAGAGAGAGTTGTATTTATTAATACAGGATTTTTAGATCGTACCGGAGATGAAATGCATACCTCAATTGAAATGGGCGCAATGATTCGTAAAAATGATATGAAGTCAACAAAATGGCTGCAAGCATATGAAACATCTAATGTGTTAACAGGGCTTTCTACCGGTTTTAAAGGGAAGGCGCAAATAGGAAAAGGTATGTGGGCGATGCCTGATTTAATGGCAGCCATGCTCGAACAAAAGGTGGCCCACCCTAAAGCTGGTGCAAATACAGCTTGGGTTCCTTCACCGACTGCAGCTACACTTCATGCCCTTCATTATCATCAAGTAGATGTGGCTAAAGTACAGCAATCATTATCAGTGAAAAAGACTGACTTAAGAGACGAGATACTTGCCATACCAGTGGCAAAGGATACTAATTGGACTGGGGAAGAAATCCAAGCAGAGTTGGATAATAATGCACAAGGGATATTAGGATATGTCGTTAGATGGGTTGATCAAGGCATCGGTTGCTCAAAAGTCCCAGATATCAATAATATTGATTTAATGGAGGACCGAGCGACTTTAAGAATTTCGAGCCAACATATGGCGAATTGGTTGCATCATGGTATTGTATCAAAGGAGCAAGTGATGACTACTCTAAAAAGAATGGCGAAAGTAGTGGATGAACAAAATGCGGATGATCCATTGTATTATCCGATGGCACCGAACTTTGAGGAATCTGTTGCTTTTCAAGCTGCATGTGAACTAGTTTTTGAAGGAGTTAAACAGCCAAGTGGATATACCGAACCAATTTTACACCGTCGTAGAATTGAGGCAAAAGCGAAGTTTGCTGTAAAACAGTAAAAAAATAATGAATAAAAGAGTGGTTCGTTTGTGGCCACTCTTTCTAAATATAGTAAGAAGAGTGGGACTTGAAATTGTAATTTAAAACTTAAATGATTGTAGTAGGAGGATTTTAAATGAAATTTGTAAGATTTACGATTAATAATCAATTATTACAAGGTATCATTGAAAATGGGGAGATCAAAGAAATCTCAGGTGATATATTCAATAAGTGGGAAGAGACAGGCACCTATTATGATCAAAGTGATGTTAAACTTGTTTCTCCTATTGTTCCCACCCAAATTATCGGAATCGGTGCAAACTTTGTTAGTGATAAACAAGAACTACCAGAGGAATTACCAGCAGTTCCAGTGTTTTTCTTTAAACCGGTATCATCCGTAATCGGTCCGAATGAAGAGATAATCATTCCTAAAGGGATTGATCAAGTTAAATTTGAATCAGAATTGGCAGTAGTGATTGGTAAAGAAACAAAAGATGTCGCTGAAGAAGATGTGTTTGATCATATTTTTGGTTATACGATTGGTAATGATGTAACAGCTCCTCAATTTTTCCATCAAGACGGTCATTGGACGGTCGGTAAAGCATTTGATACTTTTACTCCTCTTGGGCCAGTTATAGAAACAGAGCTTAAGCTAGAAGAAACTCGCATTAGAGCCAATCTGAATGGTCAATTAAAGCAAGATAGCCCACCTGAGTTAATGATTATTTCTATACAAAAGATGATTGCTTTTCTATCGAAGGTAATGACTTTGAGGGCTGGAGATGTTATCCTTACTGGAAGCCCTGTAGGCGCCGAATTGATTGGTGAAGGTGATATAATTGAATGTGAGATTGAATCAATCGGTCAGTTAACAAATACAGTCGTAAGAAGTAAAGCGGAAGTAAAGTCATAAATGATTTTTGTAGGTTTTGATTGAGGTGAAGGTATGGAAAGAGATAATATGGTGAAATCGGTAAGTAGAGCGCTTGATATTATTGATATGATCAGTTTAAGAAAGTACGGTATGGGTGTGACTGAAATTGCAAATGAAATGGATATCAATAAAAGCTCCGTACACCGCATATTATCAACTCTTGTGAAGTATGGTTATATCGAGCAAGTAAAAGATTCAGGCAAATATAAAGTAGGTTACAAAATATTAAATATTAGTACTAGATTGCTTGATTCAATAGATATCCGCTCAGAAGCGAAGCTTTATTTACAGGATTTGGAGCAAAAGACGAATGAAGTCATTCATCTAGTGGTACCAGATAATGACGAGGTAGTTTATATCGAAAAACTCGATGGGAATGAAGCATTGAGAATGCACTCATCTGTTGGCAAACGTGCGCCTATGCATTGTACATCTGTTGGTAAAGCGATATTAGCACATCAACCAGTACAAGTAGTCAAAGATATTATACAGAGAAAAGGGTTGAAACCTCATACAGAGCATACAATTACAGATGAAATGGCATTGTTAGAAAATTTAAAGATGATTAAGACAAAAGGTTTTGCCCTTGACTTAGAGGAAAATGAAAACGGAATTGTGTGTATTGCTGTTCCAATATTTGACTATCAAAACAATGTATGTGCTGCGATCAGTGTATCCGGTCCATTAATAAGAATGTCACAAGAGCGTTTGCAGGAACTCGCTCCCTTTATGGTTGATATTGGAAAGAGTGTTTCTATACGGTTAGGGTATTTAGATGAATAGTCATCTTTCAATTAGTAAAAACACTCCCTTATAAAAAAGGGAGCGTTTTTACTTTTTTAGACGAATAACACTTGTTATTACCTCATCTGTTGATCAATCATTCTACTTCTTAAAAACTTTAATTATAAATAAAAAATATCAATTTATAATTTTCAAAATATTGTTGTAATTGCATAATAAATTAGTATAATTAATATATATAATATTTGTTGTATAACAAAATATTATAGTTATATAACAACAAAGATAATAAGGGGGAGTGTGTGTGAGTACAGGCGTTTTAGCAGTTATTTCATTATTACCGATTATTGCTGTTGCCATTTTTCTTGTAGGACTTAAATGGCCGGCAAGTAAAGCAATGCCGATTTCCTTTCTAATTGCTGCCGCATTAGCATTATTTGTATGGAAGGTTCCATTCAATACTGTAGCTGCAGCAAATGTAAATGGTTTAGTTGTGGCCATTACACTGTTATATATTATTTTTGGTGCAATATTATTATTAAATACTGTACAAGAAAGTGGAGCCATGAGAACCATTCGCCAAGGCTTCATAGATATTTCGCCAGATCGAAGAATTCAAGTGATTATTATTGCTTGGCTCTTTGGCTCATTTATTGAAGGGGCATCAGGTTTTGGTACACCTGCTGCGGTAGCAGTTCCGTTAATGGTTGGTTTAGGATTTCCTGCAATGGCAGCTGTTGTGGCTGGCATGGTCATACAAAGTACACCAGTTACTTTTGGAGCTGTGGGTACACCTGTATTAGTAGGTGTACAAACAGGTTTATCTGCTAACCAAAGTATAACTGACAATCTCTTAAATGTTGTAACAACGATTGGTGGTCATGCCGCAATCTTGCATATGATCGCCGGTACCTTTATTCCATTATTTGTTGTTGCTTTAATGACTCGCTTTTTTGGTAAAAATAAATCTTTTGCAGAAGGAATTAAAGTATGGAAATTTGCGCTGTTTGCAGCTTTTGCAATGACGATTCCATACGTTATTGTTGCAAATACACTTGGACCAGAATTCCCATCTATGACAGGGGGACTAGTTGGTTTACTGATAGTTGTACTTGCAGCTAGAAAAGGTTTTCTCCTTCCAAAAGATGAAACGTGGGACTTTGAAGAGAAATCAAAATGGGATCCTGAGTGGACAGGTAGAATCGAAGTACAACTAAATAACAATGGGAAAAAAATGGGGTTACTAAAAGCATGGTCACCGTATATCCTAGTGGGAGTCTTTTTAGTTTTAACTAGATTGAAAACGCTTCCTTTAAAAGAGTGGTTACAATCTATTGTTATTAAATTGGAAAATATATTCGGCTCAAGTATTACTGCAAGCTTTGAGATTCTTTATTCACCTGGAACAGTTCTTATTTTAGTATCAATTATTACATTTTTCATCCATGGAATGAATTTTAGCTCCTATAAAAAAGCATGGAGTAGTTCGGCAAAAACAACAGCTGCAGCATCAGTTGCACTTGTATTCACTGTTCCAATGGTTCAAGTATTCATCAATACTGGTGGTGGAGCCGCCGGTTATGAACAAATGCCAATCGAATTAGCAAATGGGGCAGCGGCATTAGCTGGAGAATTCTGGCCATTCTTTGCTACCTTTATTGGTGGGATTGGTGCATTTATCGCTGGTAGTAATACGGTTAGTAATATGATGTTTTCCCTTTTCCAGTATGATGTCGGTAGCCAAATTGGGGTGAACCCGAGCTGGATTGTAGCTTTACAAGCAGTTGGTGGAGCAGCGGGTAACATGATTTGTGTCCATAATGTTGTTGCTGCTTCTGCAGTAGTAGGACTCGTCGGTAAAGAGGGAGAAGTTATTCGTAAAACACTCTTGCCATTTGTTTATTACGCTTTATTTGCAGGTGCTATAGGGTACTCTATTGTATGGTATTCAAGTAAAGGCTTATTTAACCTCGGCACACTGATTGCTGTTCTTATCATTTTGGCTGCATTTTATATTATAGCCACGAACAATAAAAGGCTTAATACGTTGCATCAATATAATCAAACAATTTCAAAGTAATAACAAAAAAAGTAACCGCACTATATTTAGCGGTTACTTTTTTGTTGGAATTACCAGAAAAATAAAGGAAGAAAGACTAAGGCAGCAATAGCACCTAAAGCAATCCCTGCGCCGAATCCCCAGCCCCAACCGCCGCGACCGCAACCACCACGACCGCAACCACCTCTGCGGTATCCGCCTGCATAACCGTAACCACCATAATTTTTGTTCATTGGACGTAAATACACTCTGTCGTTAGATACTCTTTCAATAATTCCACGATGAATTCTACCATCATTCATTTTGATTTCTACAGGCTTTCCTATTCCGTTATAACAGCGATGATAATAACCACTCATTAAAATAACACCTCCGGGAAATAAAAATGCTTTCTCTCCTTATGGTATGTCCACCTTTCTTTTTTGAATAGGTACATGTCCTATATGAAGAGCGGAGTTTTTATCCAGTGTCAACAACTAGAAAGTTAGAATAATATAGATAGTATACAAGGAGGGGAACAATGAAATATTCTTATGAAGATGCTTTAGCCTATTTTCAGGTCCCATTTGCTCACCCTGGAGGGAAGCAACTTACGAGCGAGTTACTAATTAATGAGCCTATTACAACAGAAACGACTATTCTCGACGCAGGCTGTGGAACAGGAAGTACATCTTATCTTTTAAGTGATATATATAGTGCGAGAATAGAAGCAATAGACAAACATGCAGAAATGGTACAGGCCGCAAGAAGAAAGGCGAGCTTGTTAGCAAAACCCTTTCACGTATCGGTAGGTAATGTGGAGAAGTTATCTTTTTCTGATCAACAATTTGATCTGATCCTATCTGAATCTGTTATCGTCTTTACTAACGTGGCAAATACTTTAAAGGAATTTGCACGTGTATTAAAAGACAAAGGGAGACTCTATTTAATAGAGATGACAAAAGAATCATCAATGACTAGTGAAATGGAAGAAGAAATGAAGGCTTTTTATCAATTAGAAAAACTGTTAAGTGAAAAAGATTGGACGAAGGCTTTAGACACTGCCGGCTTTAAAAAGGTCGAGGTTTTAAAGGCAAGTACGATTGCAGAGATGATTGCAGAAGGAGTGAAGATGGGAGACGATAGTTCCCATCAACATATTAAGTTATTAAAAGAAGATTTATCACAAGTGTTAATTGATCATTACCAACTTAACTTACAATTAAGTAACCATCTAGGCTACCGAGTGATACGAGCGATGAAAACGTAGCTCACATTTGATCGAGGGTAAGATTTAACTTTTGATAGATTGCTAATAGTTGTTTTATTTCTTCATTTGTGAGCTGTGCAAATGTATTTTTTTGCAGTTGATGTCCGTCTTCAGCTGCCTTTTTTAATACTTCTAAGCCTTCATCAGTGATTTCTAAATATGAAATCCTTTTATCATTTAAATCAGGTATTCGTTTAATATAATACCGTTTGGATAACTTCTGAATAAGATGCGAAATAGAAGATGGTGCGATACCAAGGCTTTCTGCCAGATCGATAGGTTTCATTTTTCCATCGCGCTTTAAATGACTAAGCAGAAGAATATGAGAAATACCTAATCCCTCATTAAAAGATTGATTCCATTTAATAATCATGCGGTTGGTTACTTGTTCCATCGCATGAATAAGTTCAAAAACAGTTTGATCATTCATTTTATGCCAGGTCCTTCCCTACGTTCATACAGTAATCATATCAAAAAAAAATAATCATGCAACAAGCGTTAGTAGCTTTATTATGTTATTTCTAATAAATGGATATTATCTGTAGAAATCAACTTCACGAAATCCATTTCATAATTGCATATTGCTTATGTGTGGGATTTATATTAATAATATTCGAAAAAATAAGAAAAATATAATAAAATATAGAAAAGGAGGAAAGGTAAATATGAATGATACATATATAACAGAAGAGCACGAACTCTTTAGAAAGTCTTTACGGAAATTTTTAGATAAAGAAGCTTATCCCTATTATTCACAATGGGAAAAAGATGGTATGATTCCTAGAGCTTTCTGGAGGAAAATGGGTGAGCAAGGCTTCTTATGCCCAAACATCGACGAGGAATATGGTGGAAGTGGTGTTGATTTTGGCTACTCTGTCGTTATAAATGAAGAATTAGAAAGGGTCGGATCCGGAACGATTGGTATCGGCCTTCATAATGATATTGTTATCCCTTATATCACAACATATGGTACAGAAGAACAAAAGAAGCGATGGTTACCAAAGTGTGCGACAGGCGAATTCATTTCGGCGATTGCCATGACTGAGCCGGGCGCAGGTTCTGATTTGGCATCGATTAGGACGACAGCTATAAAAGTTGATGACCATTATGTACTGAATGGTGAAAAAACCTTCATTACAAATGGAATGAATGCAGATTTGGTTATTGTGGCAGTAAAAACAGATACGAAGGTGACCCCTCCATATAGAGGAATCAGCTTAGTTATAGTAGAGAAAGGAATGAAAGGGTTTACAAGAGGAAGGCAACTAAACAAGGTTGGCTTACATTGTCAGGATACAGCAGAGCTTATATTTGATGATTGTGTCGTATCTAGTGAAAATCTACTCGGTGAGGAGGGTAAAGGGTTCTACTATTTAATGGAAAAGCTTCAACAAGAACGGTTAATTGTTGCTATTGCTGCCCAAATTGCTGCCGAAGAAATGATTAGAATGACAATGGCTTTCATCAAAGAAAGAAAAGCGTTTGGAAAGGCTATTAGCTCTTTTCAAAATACGCAGTTTAAAATGGCAGAGATGGTAACAGATGTAGAGATGAGCCGTGCCTTTCTTCAAAAGTTAATTTATGACCATATGAAACAAAAGGATATTGTCACTCAAGTTTCAATGGCTAAATGGAAATGCACAGAGAATGCGAGAAGAATTGCGACAGAATGCATGCAACTTCATGGTGGATACGGATATATGGAAGAATATGAAATAGCAAGAAGGTATAGAGACATACCTGTTGCCAGTATTTACGCAGGAACCAATGAAATGATGAAATCAATTATTGCTAAAAACTTAGGATTATAGGGGAGGATTTCTTTTGCGCGAAGTAGTTATTATTGATGGGATAAGAAGTGCAGTCGGAAAAAGGAACGGTTCTTTAAGAAATACACGTCCTGATGACTTAGCTGGTGCAGTCATTAAAAGTTTAGTAGAAAAAACAGGGTTAAATCCAACACTAGTAGATGATGTTATTTTAGGATGTGTATCACAAATAGGTGAACAAACAGGAGATATTGCTCGTGTGGCGGCTCTTATCTCTGGATTGCCAATTACAGTACCAGGAACAACGATTGACCGACAATGTGGGTCGAGTCAACAGGCGGTTCATTTTGCCGCCCAGGCGATTTCATCAGGTGATATGGATATCGTTATTGCCGGTGGCGTTGAAAGTATGTCGAGAATACCAATTGGTTCAAGTTATCAGGGTGTAAAACCGAGTGAGCAATTGACAAAGCAATATGAGATTATCCATCAAGGGTTATCGGCGGAAAGAATAGCAGAAAAATATCAGTTCACTCGTGCTCAACTAGATGAGTATGCATATCACAGTCAAGAAAAGGCACTACTTGCTCAAGCAGAAAATCGCTTTAAAAATGAAATTATGCCACTGGAGTTAGTTGACGATAGTGGGGCAACATTCAATTTTGATCAAGATGAGGGGCCAAGAAAAGGAACGAGTATAGAGAAGTTAGGCGGATTGAAACCTTCATTTAAAGAGAATGGCATCATACATGCTGGAAATGCAAGTCAAATAAGTGATGGAGCAGGTGCTTTGCTCATTATGTCAGGTGAGAAAGCACGTGAATTAGGATTGAAACCAAGATTTAAGATAATTACCCGCGTCGTTATTGGGTCAGACCCTACCTTGATGCTTACAGGTCCGATAGCTGCAACTGAAAAAGCATTGCACAAGTCTGGATTAACCTTGGCAGATATGGATGTATTTGAAGTGAATGAGGCCTTTGCTTCTGTGCCATTAGCGTGGTTGAAAGAAACAGGAGCAAATGCGAATAAACTGAATCCAAATGGAGGTGCTATTGCCTTAGGCCATCCACTGGGTGCAAGTGGAGCTCGCTTATTATTAACGATGATGAGTGAATTAGACCGTACAGAAGGTAGATATGGGTTACAAACAATGTGTGAAGGTATGGGTATGGCAAACGCAACAATTATAGAAAAAATCTTTTAATAAAAAAGGGAGGAATAATAGATGACAATGACGATTGCAGAAATCTTTGATTTAACGGTAAGTAAGTTTCCAGAGAAGGAGGCGCTATATGATGTCAGAAAAGATTTGAGGTTTACTTATCGTGAGTGGGCAGACGAAGTCAATAGATTAGCACAGGCGTTACATGTAGCAGGAGTAAAAAAAGGAGACCGAGTTTCTACCTATTTATATAATACAGAAGAATTAGCAACGACGTTTTTTGCCTGTGCAAAAATAGGTGCAGTATTTAATCCTATTAATTTCCGGCTGATGTCAGAAGAATTGTCATTTATTATTTCTGATGCTGAACCAAAGGTGTTTATTTTTGAAGAAACTCTACAGACAGCTGTTGAAAAAGTGGCCAATAGTTTCCCCACAGTTCAATTTTGGTCAATTGATGGCAACCATCCTCCTTTTGCCAAAAGTTATCATGAGCAAATCACAGCTGTTAATAGAGAGAACGTAGAAGTGAAACTATCATCTGATGATCTATATGCGATTATGTATACGAGTGGGACAACTGGGAGACCAAAAGGCGTGCTGCATCGCCATAAAGATATGACAGAACAAAGTCTGATTGTTATCCATGCACTAAATTATCATCAGAATGATAATGGTTTAGTTGCTGCGCCTATGTTTCATTGTGCAGAGTTACATTGTGCTTTTTTACCAAGAGTTCATATTGGAGCGAAGAGTACCATTCTCCACCAGTTTGATGCAAAAAAAGCATTATCACTGATTGATTCAGAAAAAATTACCGCTTTCTTTGCAGCACCAACAATGTGGAATATGATGCTTCAAGAAGATTTACAGGCGTATAATCTTTCAACATTAGAAAAAGGTTTATATGGTGCAGCTCCAATGGCCCCTAGTCTCGTATTTGCTTGTCGGGAGAAATTGGGTGTTAAGTTAACTCAAGCATATGGGATGACTGAAATGGGACCAGCAATTACGTTCCTTAGTGATGAAGACCAGATTCGTAAAGCAGGCTCGGCGGGGCAAGCTTGCTTGAACCATGAGATAAGAATTGTTACACCTAATGATGATGGTCATTCATATGATGATCAAGTCGTTCCAACTGGTACAGTAGGTGAGATCATTGTGAGAGGACCAAGTATGATGCAAGGTTATTATAAAAGAGAGGAAGCAACTAAAAAGGCACTCCATAACGGCTGGTATCACTCAGGAGATATGGGCTATCTCGATGATGAAGGCTTTCTTTATGTGAAAGACCGTGTTGATGATATGGTGATTTCAGGGGGAGAGAATATTTATCCACGGGAAGTAGAAGATGTTATCCATGCACATCCTTCCGTGTTAGATGTAGCTGTATTAGGTGTACCAGATGAGCATTGGGGAGAAGTTGTTATTGCTTACGTTGTCAAAAAAGAGGAGAATATTACTGCTGAAATTTTAGATGCATTTTGTAAGCAAAGTGAAAGCCTTGCAAATTATAAAAGACCAAGAAGATATGAATTTGTGGACAGTCTACCGAGGAATGCTAGTGGGAAAATCCAAAAATTTGTATTAAGAAATCAGGAACTATTGCAAAAATAACCGCCAGTAAATGAAAGGGATAATATATGTTAACAGGTGTGAAAATAATTGATTTTACAAACTATTTACCAGGTCCTTTTGCCACGCTTAGATTGGCAGAACTTGGAGCAGAAGTAATTAAAATAGAAGGACCGAATGGTGATCCTGCACGACATTTAGAGCCGATGGGCAAAGGCCAAGGTGTCATATTTACGAGTAATAATCGCGGTAAAAACAGTCATTTCCTCAATTTAAAAGATACAACGGATTTAAATAAGGTGAAGGAACTAATACTAGAAGCAGACGTAATCATTGAAAGTTTTCGACCGGGTGTGATGAAGCGTTTAACATTAGACTATGAAACGATCCAAACATACCATCCCACAATTGTCTATTGTTCATTGGTTGGGTATGGTGAAAATACTTTTTATTCTACCTTTGGAAGTCATGACCTGAATTATATGGCCATTAGCGGGATGTTAGCACAATGGAAGGATGATAAGGGACGTCCCATTCATCCTTCTCAACAAATAGCTGATTTAGTCGGAGGGATTGTGGCAAGCGAAAGAGTTTTAGCAGGTCTTGTTCAAAGAGGGATAAATGCAAAGGGTAGCTACCATCAAGTAAGTATGGCAGATACAATGACGGCTTTGATGGGTAACCACCATCTCGTTCATCAAGTGACAGAAATGAAACAAGGTGTAGAGGTTTTAGCAGGGACCATTGTTAACTATTGTTTATACGAAACAAGTGATGGTCGCTATATGGCATTAGGCGCATTAGAGAAGAAGTTCTGGCAATCTTTTTGTTTAGCTGTTGAACATCCCGAATGGATAGCATGTCATATGATG
Organism: Cytobacillus sp. FSL M8-0252; assembly: GCF_038007345.1. Lineage (NCBI taxonomy): Bacteria > Bacillati > Bacillota > Bacilli > Caryophanales > Bacillaceae > Cytobacillus > Cytobacillus sp. FSL M8-0252. The sequence continues at coordinate 2,743,286 of NZ_JBBOWZ010000001.1, read as the reverse complement.
AAGGTAAGTGATCCTGTTTATAAACAAGTTTGTGCAGTTTTTAAGGAGCGATCATTTACTGATTGGATAGGTGTTAGCGAGCAAGTCGATTGTTGCTTAACACCTGTGTTAGAAATCGATGAAGTACCCAAAAGTAATTATCATCAACAAAGAGGGAGTTTCGTTTATGATGATAACTGGTCTTGTATTCAACAATATTCTGACTTGAGAAATCCTCAAAAAAAGAAATAGGGACAAAAGAACTTAATAATCGTCAAACATATATAGTAACAACTTAGAATATAGTGTTATAATAGATAAACCTTAAAAAGTGATTTGTGTTTAAATGAAGGTTTATTTTTGCAACGTAGATCACAAAAAAGTGAGTGATGATTGTAAGTGAAATTTATTAAGATGATACCAAATATGCTTACTTTAGGCAATTTATATTGTGGATTTTTGTCTATTGGATTTGCTGCTCATGGCCAATATAATAATGCGGCGATATTGATTATTATCGGTATGATGCTTGATAGTATGGATGGTCGTGCAGCGAGAATGTTAAAAGCAGATAGTACGCTAGGCAAAGAATTAGATTCATTAGCGGATGTTGTAACTTTTGGGGTTGCACCGTCATTTCTCGTATATTATACATACTTTTACCAATTTGGTTCTATTGGATTATTAGTTTCTGGGTTATTCCCGCTATTCGGTGCATATCGCTTAGCACGATTCAATATTGGTACTAGTAAGCAGTCCATGCATTATTTTATCGGTGTTCCGATTACTGCCGCTGGTGGTATTTTAGCTATTTTAACATTGTTTGGTCACTGGGTGCCCAGTATTATTACGACAGTTGTATTTACCGCGCTATGTTTTTTAATGGTCAGTCGTATTCGTATTCCGAGTTTAAAAGATATCCCATTACCAAAGTACGGGACAATTGTGACAATCTTTTTAGGCTGTATGCTTTTTGTTCTTTATAAAGGGACATATGGTTCCTATCCTTATTTAATTTATATTGCCACTCCATTATACATTGCCTATTTAGCGTACCGCTTTAAAAAGAACCAAAATAATAAGACTTCCGACTAGTAAGAATTTTACAGTTTGGGAGTCTTTTTTTTGTTGTTAGGAAACCATAAAGACAGGAATTTAATTGAGTCTTTCGGAGAGAAAAATCATTTTATAAAAAAAGGATGAAGGAGGTTTCTCCTTCATCCCATAACTAAAATAAAATTAGCTTGAAAAGAAAACTTTTTCAGTATTATATTTTGCTTTTAACTTATTAATAATGTAGGTTTCGTATATTTCACGCTCAACAGGATCATCAACATACATACATGCAATTTTAGACACTTGTTCACGGTGATTTTTAATGGGAGACACTTGGTCGTCGAAATGTTTTTTTACACGTTGTCTTAGTTTACGTGCTTTCCCAACAAAAAGAAGGTTCTCTTTTTTGTCAAAGAATAAAATCATTCCACCTCTATCTCTTGGAATCTTTGTAAAGTCCGTAAAACCATATAAATGGCTGATGGCCGTTGTTCCTTGTTCCCCGCCAGGCTTCTTTTTAGTGATAACTAAGTCTGGATGAGGTATTTCAATATTAATCATCAATAATCACTTCCTATTCTAGCAATCATCGTACCACAACCTACATAAAAAAGCCCATACTTCCGCGTATTTTTCTTTAAATGTTTTTAAATCATATAATGGAGAGATAATAAACGTATTCTAAAAAATGAAAGTTTGAAAAATTAATAATATTATTAGGTTGATTTTTACAATTTCTCCATAAATTTATGGGTATATTGATGAAATTTACAAAGGCTTTACAAAAGGTTAATAGAGTATTAAATATGATTCGTTATATTGGGATTAACACAAACAAAATAGCTAAAAGCAATCTAAAGTGGAGGTTTTTCTATGTTAAAACTTCGAAAATGGAAGAGTATTTTGTTACTTTTGTCACTTACTTTAATTTTGACTGCATGCAATGGTGGTGAAGAAGAAGGAGAGGGACAAGCTAGTACAGGTAACGGAAGCACGATATCCATTTCTGGTTCTACGTCAGTTGGTCCGCTAGCAGAAAAGCTAGCTGCTAAATATATGGAAAATGCAGATGTGAACATTGAAATCAATCAAATTGGTTCCTCAGCAGGAATTACAAATGCAATAAATGGAGTTTCCGAAATTGGCATGTCTTCTCGTAACTTAGAGTCAGGAGAAGAAGAAGAAGTATCACCTACAATCATTGCTTTTGACGGAATTGTAGTCGTTACACACGCAAACAATAAAGTAAAAGATTTAACAATGGAAGAAGTGAAAAAGATCTTTACTGGTGAAATAACAAACTGGAAAGAGGTAGGCGGTAAAGATATGGAGATTGTTGTCGTTTCACGTGAAGACGGGTCAGGTTCGAGAGATGCTTTTCAGGAAATTGTTGACTACTCTTCTGGTGAGTTAGTACGGAGCTCAATTATCGCTAGTGGAAACGGAAATATAAAAACGACAGTTGCAACAAATGAACATGCTATTGGGTTTATCTCTTTTGAATATATAGATGATACAATTTCAACGATTAATATTAATGGGGTAGAACCAACCGCTAAAAATGTAATTGAAGAGAAATATCCATTATCTCGTCCTTTCCTTTTCGTGCATAAAGACTTATCAGAGGAAAGCCAAGCGTTTATTGACTTCATTTTAAGTGAAGCTGGGCAGGAAATCGCTGCAGAAGCAGGGGCTATACCAATTATAGAAGAATAACGCTACATCAAACAATTAGCAAGTGACTTTGGAGGTATGTGTTTTGCCAAATCCATCAGAAGTAAAACAAACAAATAAATCAAATCGATTAAAATATATTATGGAGTTCATTTCAGAGAAATTGTTTTTAATCTGTGCGTTAATCTCTGTGCTTAGTTTATTTCTCATTATTGGATTCGTCTTCTTTAAAGGATCAAACCCATTCATTGCAGACGGGTATAGTTTTATTGATTTTATCTTCGGGTCTGATTGGGTACCGAGTGAAGATAAGTACGGCATTTTTCCGATGATTGTCGCTTCCATTTATGCAACGATTGGGGCGCTTGTCATTGGAGTACCAATTGGGTTATTAACGGCGATCTTTTTATCGGAAATAGCCCCGAAACCAATTGCAAAAATTATTTCACCAGCTGTACAATTGTTAGCGGGTATCCCATCTGTATTATATGGTGTATTCGGCTTAGCGATTATTGTTCCTTTCTTACAAAATAATCTTGGCTTAGTAAAAGGGCAAAGTTTAATAGCGGTTATTCTCGTATTAGCGATCATGATGTTACCTACAATTGTAACCGTTGCTGAAACAGCCATTAGGGCAGTACCGAAAACGTATAGAGAAGGTTCCTTAGCATTAGGTGCCTCGCCAATCGGAACCATATTTAAAGTCGTTGTTCCAGCAGCAAAATCAGGTATTATGGCAGCCATTGTATTAGGGCTAGGACGAGCAATCGGAGAGACGATGGCAGTCATTCTTGTTGCTGGTAATAGTTTGATTATACCAACAAGCTTAACTGATAGTGTAAGACCACTTACAACGAATATTGCCCTTGAAATGGGTTACGCTTATGGTACACATCAAGAAATGTTATTTGCGACAGGAATTGTATTATTCTCATTCATTCTAATATTGAATTTCGTATTAGCAAAAATAAGTTCGAAAGGTGGGAAGTAAAGTGAGAAAGTTTAAAGATAATTTATTATTAGGCTTATTGTGGTTTGGCGCTTTCTTAACTGTAGCTATCCTACTTATTATCGTTGGTTATATTTTTTATAAAGGTATCGGATTAATTAATCTTGATTTTATCTTTGGTGACTATTCACCTGTCGGCGGCGGTGGAATTTGGCCAATGATTATTACTACCATTTATACAATTGTGATATCGCTAGTCATTGCCACTCCAATTGGGATTTTAGCAGCAGTTTATTTACAGGAGTACGCGAAACAAGGAAAGCTCGTTCGAATGATCCGGTTTGCAACAGAGAGTTTAACGGGTATTCCATCTATTATATACGGATTATTCGGTGCTGTATTTTTTGTTACCACATTGGCGATGGGGATGTCTATTATTTCAGCATCCTTGACCTTAACAATTATTGTTTTACCAGTGATCATCCGTACAACAGAAGAAGCTTTAAAAACAGTACCAGCTACTTATAGAGAAGGTTCCCTTGCATTAGGTTCAACAAAGTTACAAACACTATATAAAGTCATTTTACCTAGCGCTATGCCCGGGATTTTATCAGGGATTATCCTCTCTATGGGACGTATCATTGGTGAATCAGCAGCGATCTTTTTAACAGCAGGTACAGTAGCTGCAATGCCTGAAGGGATTTTCTCCTCAGCGAGAACATTAACGGTTCACTCGTATCTTGTTACACAAGAATCTGGTGATATTGAATTAGCAGCAGCAATTGGTATTGTGTTAATTGTTATGATTCTTGCTCTAAACTTTGCTGCAACATTTATTTCTAAAAAGCTTAATAAAGCTGACTATTAAAAAGGAGTGTTCTATTCATGAATACAACACTAGAACGTAAAGAAGTAAAAGAGTCTGCAAATGTTGAAAATCAAAATGATCAGCGTTCAGTGAAAATTAGTGTAAGAGACTTAGATTTATTCTACGGTGATAACCAAGCGCTTTATCAAGTGTCATTAGATATTCGTGAAAAAGAGGTAACAGCATTAATTGGTCCTTCTGGATGTGGAAAATCGACTTTTTTAAGAACATTGAATCGTATGAATGATTTAATTGATAGTGTGAGAATTAATGGAGATATCCACATTAATGGCAATAATATATATCAATCAAAAGATGTTATTGAACTTAGAACAAAAGTCGGTATGGTTTTCCAAAAGCCAAATCTATTCCCAATGAGCATCTATGATAATGTAGCCTATGGGCCTAGAATGCAAGGGATTAAAAATAAAAAAGAATTGAATAAAATTGTTGAAGAAAGTTTACGTGGAGCGGCGATTTGGGACGAAGTAAAGGATCGTTTGAAATCTTCGGCACTTGGTTTATCAGGTGGTCAACAACAACGTGTTTGTATTGCCAGAGCAATTGCAATGAAACCAGACGTCATATTAATGGATGAGCCAACTTCAGCACTTGACCCCATTTCAACACTTAAAGTGGAAGAACTTATTGCTCATTTGAAGAAAGATTATACGATCGTCATCGTTACTCATAATATGCAACAAGCTGCTCGTGTATCCGATAAGACAGCGTTCTTCCTTAACGGAGAAGTCATTGAATTTGAACAAACCGATCAAATCTTCTCCATGCCAAAAGATAGCCGTACAGAAGATTATGTGACTGGCAGATTCGGCTAAAAAAAATAAACGTTAGGTGCCGAACAAATTTCCATTATTAAATAGGGATTTGTTCGGCTCTTTTCTTTGGGAAAATGTATGATCGGAAGAAGTAAATGCATAGCTACCAAACTAATGAGATGTGAGATTAGCGCAAAAGGGGAGAAACAGGCAACAGGTGAGCAATTTCGGACATGGGCAATGTAAATAGCTAAACATAAATAACAATAGGTCACCTTCCAATTTAGTTGATGCAAAACGGAAACTAATCTAAAGAAGTAAACCTAATCATTGGTCTTCTTCCCTTAAGAACCATAAAAAGACTAGAACAAACGTTCAATGATAACAGTTTGTCCTAGCCATTCTGTAATTTTTGACATTTGTCCAATTTCTCAAAAGGATTAATTACTAATGACTTTCTCAATATACACTCTGCCAGAAAAGAAAGTCGCCCCGCCTCCCATATCAGCGACTCTATCAGGTGTGAGGGTATTAACGAGTTGTTTCTTACCTGGCTCATCAGCCCAAAGACCTTGACTAACAACAACCCCAGGAAGTACGTTTTCTCCGACAGCAGCGGTTAACTCACATTCTCCCCGATCATTAAAGATTTTTACTGGATCTCCATCTTCAATTTGATAAGCTTGTGCGTCCTTGTTATGCAAGTGGAGTTTTGGTTGTTTTTCTAATTTAATATGCTTGTCATTATTTGAAAAAGTACTATTTAAAAAATTATGGTTTGGTGCTGGAACGAATAAAAATGGCGCATCGCCTTCTTCTACAATTGGATTGTAGGTCGGCAGTGGATTTAAACCGTCCTTCTCCATTAATTCAGAATAAAGTTCGATTTTTCCACTTGGTGTCTTAAGTTTGCCAGGAAGTAATGGACGTACGTCTGCTTTCATAAAGCGATTTTCTTTTAGACGCTCAAAATTAATTTCCTTCATATATTCATTCTTTGTATTCTCTAAAGCGGATGTGATTAAATCTTCTTCGGAATCCTTAAATAAATCTTCAGTATATCCCATATAATGTGCTAGCTGTTGAAAAACATGATGATTGGACCGTGACTCACCATACGGTTCTATTACAGGTTCATGCAAATGAATATAATGGTGCCAATAAGAAGTGTAAAAATCTGTATTCTCATATGATGATGTAGACGGCAAGATGATATCAGCAAATTGAGCTGTTTCCGTTAAGAATAAATCATGAACAACTAAAAATAAATCTTCTCTTTCAAGCCCTTTTTTCACTAGATTACTATTTGGTGCAATAACAGCCGGATTACTACCATAAACGTACATGGAGCGGATAGGTTTATCTTTTTGTACTAAAGCTTCGCCTATGAGATTCATATTAATCGATCTGGTCTGTTTATTTGCTAATAAATCGGGACGCTGCATAGCCGCGGTATTGAAAGCTAAAAAACCAGAGTTTGATTTTAGTGCGCCACCACCTTTATGCAGCCATTGGCCTGTTAGAGCAGGAAGGCAAGATATGGCACGTACATTCATCCCACCATTATCATGATGTTGCAAGCCATTGCCAATCCGGATAAATGAAGGGGTACTCTGACCATATTCTCTTGCTAATTGATAAAGATCATCTACAGATACCCCTGTAATAGACGAGACTACTTCTGGCGTATATTTTTTTACATGTGTTCGTAATTGCTCATGTCCAATGGTATATGTTTCAAGAAATTTCTCATCTACCATATGCTCAGCGAACAAGATATGCATCATCCCAAGTGCAAGCGCACTATCCGTACCTGGTTTAATGGGAATAAACCAATCAGCCATTTTGCCTGTTTGATTTTTATGGACATCAATCACGATGATTTTTGCTCCATGTTTTTTTGCTTTTCGGGCAAGGATAACTTGATGCATATTTGTACTGACAGCATTAATTCCCCAAAGGATGATGAGCTTGGCTTCACTTGTTTCTTCCGGATCAGTGCCAAAGCCTCCACCCATTGTGTAACGGTAACCTTCTTTACCTGCTGCTTGACAAACTGTTTGTTCTAGTCTACTGGCACCTAAGCGGGAAAAGAAACGGCGGTCCATTCCTTCTGCAGCCACTCTACCCATATTACCGTAAAAGCTATAGGGAAGAATGCTCTCGGGACCTTGTGTTTTAATTAAATCTTTCCATTTATCTGTAATTATTTGTAGTGCGTCATCCCAACTGATCTCCTCAAATTGAAGACTACCTTTTGGACCAGTTCGTTTGAGAGGGTGAGTTAATCTCTTCGGGTCATATAGCCGTTCAGCCATATTTCTTACTTTATTGCAAATATTCCCTTGCGTTACAGGATGGTTAGGATCGCCTTCCACTTTAATGATTTTCCCCTCTTTTTTATGTATGAGTAAACCACATTGGTCCGGACAATCAAGTGAACAAACGGACGTGAAAATGCCCTCTTTCTCGGTGTGAATCGTCATTTTGTTATCTCCTTTATTCTAGGCAAGCTTTATTGTCTATTTAACATGTTTTTATTAATAATTATTATAATAGGTTACTTCTCTTCATCCTGCAATGATAAAATATTTATTTCTATTGACAATTCATAATTATTAACATATGATACTTTCATATTAATTAAATTCTATTCAATTCGTTGACGAGAAAGAGTAGTTGTGCACATCTTATCCAAAGAGAGTTAGCCATTTGCTGAGAGGCTGACGTTAAGACCACAATGAAAATCCTCTCTGAGAAGCAAAGCTGAAGTGAAACTAAGCTTTGACGGCATCCAACCGATAACCTGGACGCGTATGATGGTACGTAGTGAGAGCAAATACAAACCACTACAGTTGGTTTTTTTGTTTTTTAGAGGGGATATTTTAACTCGATTCTACGTATAGGAATCGAGTTTTTTTTCGTATATGAATGGATATCGAAAGGGGTCTTTACAAATGAAAGAACGAGATGTGGAAAAGGAGAGGAAGATTTCTGATTATTGGAAAGAAACACGGATATTTCAAAAGTCCATACAGCAAAGGCAAGAGGCGCCATCCTTTGTTTTTTATGAAGGCCCGCCAACAGCAAATGGTATGCCACATGCTGGTCATGCACTTGGTCGAACGATAAAAGATTTTGTTGCCCGTTATAAAACAATGACGGGACATCAAGTTTTAAGAAAAGCAGGGTGGGACACACATGGGCTCCCTGTAGAACTTGAAGTACAAAAGAAATTACAATTGCATAGCAAAGAGGATATTGAAGCATTTGGTGTAGAAGCATTTATCGCAGAGTGTAAGAAAAGTGTATTCACATATGAAAAAGAATGGCGACAGTTTACTGAGCTATTGGGCTATTGGGTGGATATGGATAACCCCTATATAACTCTCGATAATGAGTATATTGAATCAGTTTGGCATATATTGTCACACATTCATCAAGGTGGGCGTTTATATAAAGGGCATCGAGTTGTCCCGTATTGTCCTCATTGTGAAACGTCCCTAAGCTCGCATGAAGTCGCACAAGGATATAAAGATGTGCATGACCTTTCAGCAACAGTTAAATTTAAAGTGGCTGAAAATGAATACTTACTTTGTTGGACAACAACCCCTTGGACGTTACCGGGAAATGTAGCTGTAGCGGTAAACCCTAAGCTACGTTATGTGAAAGTCGAGCAAAATAATGAACGATTGATTGTTGCAGAAAGCTTGGTTTCAACAGTACTTAAAGAAGGTTACAAAGTTATCGAGTTTATACGAGGTGAAGAATTAATAGGTATAAAGTATGTAGCACCATTTTCATTTGTTCCGCTCAACAAGGGGCATATTGTAATTGCTGCGGATTTCGTAAAGGATGATTCAGGAACTGGGTTAGTCCATATTGCCCCTGCACATGGTGAAGATGATTACCAAGCTGTAAAAGAAAATGGATTAGATTTTCTTCAAGTCGTGAATGAGAAAGGGAGGTATGTTCAACAAGTTGCCCCGCTAGCAAATAAGAGAGTGAAAGAAAGTGATGTAACAATCATTCAAATGTTAGCACAGCAAAATCTACTTTATAGCAAGAGGAAGTATGAGCACAGTTATCCGTATTGCTGGAGGTGTGACAATCCACTGATTTATTATGCGATGGAAGGATGGTTCATTCGAACAACTGATGTTAAAGAAAAAATGATAGACAATAATCAAATGGTTGAGTGGTACCCAACGCATATGAAGAATGGTCGATTCGGTCACTTTCTTGACCAACTTGTTGATTGGAATATTGGAAGAAATCGTTTTTGGGGAACGCCGTTAAATGTATGGACTTGTCAAACATGCGGATTAGAAAGTGCCCCAGGTTCCATTGCACAATTAAAAGAAAGAGCGATTGAAAAAGTAGATGATCGCATCGATCTGCACAAACCTTATGTTGACCGTATTCATTTGAGATGTTCTTGTGGTGGTGAAATGAAGCGAGAGAAAGAGGTCATTGATGTATGGTTTGATAGTGGTTCAATGCCATATGCCCAATATCATTATCCTTTCGAACAGACCACGCCATTTAAAGAACAATTTCCCGCAGATATTGTAATAGAAGGAGTGGATCAAACGAGAGGATGGTTCTACAGTTTACTGGCCGTATCCACCCTATACAAAGGTGTTGCACCGTATAAAAATGTCTTATCTCTTGGCCATATATTAGATGAACAAGGACAAAAAATGTCTAAGAGCAAAGGGAATGCTCTAAATCCTACATCGTTGATTGAAGAGTTTGGCGCAGATGCATTAAGATGGGCTCTTCTTAGTGATAGTGCCCCTTGGAATAATAAGCGATTTTCTAAAAAAACCGTTCAACAAGCAAAATCAAAAATAGTAGATACGTTGAGGAATGTTTTTTCCTTCTATGATATGTATGCAAAGATAGATGGCTTTGACTTCAGGCAACATCGAGTCAAGGAATTTGCACTCATTGACCAATGGATACTTTCAAGATTGCATCATACGATTGCGGAGGTAAGAGAAGGGTTAGAGCGTTATGACTTTTTTAAAAGTGCTAAATTACTGGCAGAATTTTTGGATGATGTGAGTAATTGGTATGTAAGACGATCACGGCAAAGATTCTGGAAGGAAGGGTTAGATCACGACAAAAGGGCAGCGTATACAACTCTTTACGAAGTGCTTCAGCAATCAACACGATTATTTGCACCCTTTATGCCGTTCGTCACCGATGAGATTCACTTACAATTAGTCGGCAGTAGTGTTCATCTAACTGACTACCCTAAACAAGAGAAAATGAAGACTATCATCCAATTAGAATCGGAAATGAAAGCTATTCGACAAATTGTTGAACTCACTAGATCGATCAGGATGTCAGCTAATATCAAAACAAAGCAGCCACTTCAAACATTAATCGTAAGTGCTGTTAATGGGAAGGTTAATTTGTCACCCTATGAACAGATTATAAAAGATGAAACAAATGTAAAAGACATTGTTTATGAAAAATATGTAAATAAATTCATGATGATTGAGTTAAAAGTTAATTACGCAATTGCCGGCAAAAAATTCGGTAAAAGAGTAAAAATGATTGAGCAAGTAATAAAAGGATTAACGGTCCATGAAAAAGATAGGTTACTGATGGATGGAATATTAAACATAGAGAAAAATGGAGAAATGCTCTTTTTAGAAAATGAGGATGTGTTAGTAGAGAAAAAAGCAAAACACCCATATAGATTTGCGGAAGGAAAAGATTGTACGGTCCTACTGGATATCGGATTAACAGAAGAGCTTTTGCAGGAAGGGTTAGTGAGGGAAGTAATTAGAGAAGTGCAAAACACTCGAAAAAAGCAGGGGTTAGCGGTTGAACTACGTATTCATCTAACAATGTTTGGCAATGAAAGGGTTTTAAGTGCGTTAGAGAAGTTTTCGGCGCTTGTACAAGAATCTTTACTTGTCCAGACCATTACATTAGCAGAAGTTGAAGAAATGACAAAATCTTGATGTTGATGGAGAAACAATCAAATTCAAAATAGACCATTAAACAATGAAAAATCACAGCCAATGGCGGATGGCTGTGATTTTTACTGGGGGATATGTTGTTTAACCATTCATCTTTACGTATCCATTTCCCTACAAAAAGTGTAATGGTAACCTTTTAGTATAGGCTTTGATTATTAAGCTATTAAAGTTTCGTCTGATGAGAATGCGACTGAATTTGAATAGTGGATGAATGATATTTCAACAATAAATAATTGATGTAGGCTTGTAGGTTAAATTCATTATTCTTAACAAAATACGAAAAGTTAGTTCTTTTCAAGCTTAATCACAACCTTTATATATGTACTAAATAAAATGATCACCATTGAATATACCGGCCCCACCTTCGCCAAGTACGTTGATAGCCACACTTGCTATCCGCCTAATACTTAGTATATATGAAAACGCTTACATAAACAATAAAAAATTTTCACTTTATTTCGACAAAAAAATAAGTAAAATGATCATACTTTATTGGAGGATTTTAAGCTATAATTGCTTAGATAGTCGAAATATAATATATTCATTTTTTTGAGGAAGAAGGTTGAACATGCACACGTTAGAAGGCAAGCTTTGGACCAGACAGTATATCATGGCCCTTATGCTTACTTTTTTATTTTTTTTAAGTTTACAATCCTTGTTAGGGGGATTTCCAATCTATGTTACTGCATTAAGTGATAACCCGACGTATGGAGGGTTAATGACTACAGCATTTATGATTGCTGCTGTTATATCTAGACTTTTCTTAGGATTTTGCTTACGGTATTTGAATCAAAAAGCGTTATTAATTCTATCTTTAATAGGTATGTTGGTGTTTATTTTTGTGACAACATTCACAAACTCTATCGTTCTATTCACTATCCTTCGCATACTACAAGGAATTGCTTTCGGTTTTATTACTACTTTATTAGCAACTATAACCACAAATTTAATTCCTGACCACCGTTTAGGTGAAGGAATCGGTTATTTTGGGTTAGCTACTAGTGTAGGTACAACAAGCGGACCTTTTTTAGCTATTTCAATGATTAATGTCTATTCATTTGAATCCGTTTTGTACTTTTCTCTTATTCTTATTATAGTGATTACAATTGGTAGTCTGGCGCTTAAAACTTCTCAAAACATAAATCAGCAGACAGTTAGTAAATTGTCAATAGTTGAATCCGCTTTTGATTCACGCGCTTTTTTACCATGTTTTTTAGTATTATTATTTTATTTTACGTTTGCTGGAGTGGTGAATTTTATTGAAGGCTTAGGAAGTTCTATTGGGGTTGGGGAACAAACCTCTTTATTCTTTCTCATCTTAGTGGCGATGCTCATTATCATTCGCCCATTTTCAGGGAAGATTTTCGATCGCTTTGGACATGCTTATTTAATATATAGCGCAACAATTGCAGCATTTATCGGGTTGTTACTGATTGCATTTGCAAAAGGTGTTTCAACATTATTTATTGCCGCTGTTTTTTATGGCATTGCATATGGTGTCATGCAACCGACATTCCAAGCTTGGGCTGTTAGACTCGTACCAAAAGAAAAAAGAGCGACGGCTAATGCCATGAGCTTAAGTTTTATGGATATGGGTTTAGCAATGGGCGCATTATTGCTTGGTATTGCTGCAAACGAAAAGGGATACGGTTTTATGTACATCCTATCTTCTTTACTCGCCGTCGTTATCTTTCTGCTCTATTTTGTTGCTCATATAAGAAGAAAAACCAAATTAACGCTATTGCCATCTCATAATAGAAAAGCTTCGTAAATGAGTAATGACATGGCCATTCTTTGTCATTACTTTCTTTCTTATCATGTTTCTTATACATATTTTATGGGGAAAGTAATGTCATGACCTTCTATAGGTTGATGAAAGGATAATGACAATGAATTTAAAAACTGGCAAATTATATTGGCCCATTACTATGAACAACGTGAAAAAGTATGGCTGCTTGCAAGAGAATAAGAAATGTGACGTGTGTATCATTGGCAGTGGTTCGAGTGGGGCTTTTCTTGCTTACCAATTAGCGAAAGAAAACATCCGAACAATCGTCATTGATAAACGAAAAATCGGTATGGGTAGTTCCTCGGCAAATACTGGATTACTACAATTTAGTAATGATAAATCATTTACATCTTATATTAACTCTTTTGGCATAAGGAAAGCGAAAATGCATTTACAGAACTGCTTTCGATCAATATCTAATTATGAAAACACCATTTTGCCTACTTTAGAAGATAATCCCGATTTTTTAAAAAGAAAAAGCTTATATTTTGCTTCTAAAAGTGAAGATATAACAATGCTGAAAAAAGAGTTTGCCAATTTACAAGCACATCAGTTTCCTGTGCGCTTTTTGTCAAGGAGAGATATGAGAGATAGTTGGTCCTTTGAAAAAGAAGGTGCCATTGTTACTGAAGGAGACGCTGAGATTAATATATTTAAAAATGTTCACTATTTACTAAGTGCGGCTAGTAAAAAAGGGGTGGACGTTTTTGAAGAAAGTGAAATTGTAGGTCAAAAATGGGGGAAAAATACGGTCGAATTATATACTGATAATAAAAACGTAATTGAAACGAAATATGTAATTTATGCTACAGGGTATGAAGCGCAGAGTGATATAGCTGAAAAGAACGGAATGATTGTAAGCTCATACGCTTTAGCTACTAACCCAGTTGATTATCAATGGCCAGAAGATATGTTAATTTGGGAAACTGCCAGACCATATTTATATTTGCGCCGTACATTAGATAAAAGAATCATTATTGGAGGTCTTGATGAGAAAACTTCAGACTCTAAAAAAAGAGATGGGATGTTAGTCCAGAAAAGGGATCAATTATTAAAACAATTATTTTTGTTATTCCCCACGTTAGAGGGTAAATTAGAACCTGTCTATTACTGGACAGGCTTTTTTGGAGAGACTCATAATGGCTTACCTATGATCAAACGACATCCGAATTACTCAAACGCCTATTATCTTCTCACATATGGCGGCAATGGCACGGTATATAGTATGATTCTATCGGATTTAATGAAGAAATTCATTGTCAATGGAGACTCAAACGGTATGGAACTATACTATCATTAGAGTGATATAGTGAGAAAGTTCACACAGTTTGTTCAATAATAGGATTGATTGTAATCACCCTTATCGTTTTGTATAATCACAGATGAGGGTTATTCTATTCTTGACTAAAGTATCAGTCAAGAAAAAATGAAAGACGAAAGGACCAATTAAATGAGTAAACAACAAATAGGTGTTATTGGATTAGCAGTAATGGGGAAAAACCTTGCTTTGAATATAGAAAGTCGTGGCTTCTCAGTAGCTGTTTTTAACCGTTCTAATGAAAAAACAGAAGCATTCTTACAAAATGAAGCAAAGGGCAAGAACTTTACTGGTGCTAAAACTATTGAAGATTTTGTTCAATCACTCGAAACACCAAGAAAAATCTTGTTAATGGTTAAAGCGGGTGCAGCGACAGATGCGACAATTGAATCGCTAAAGCCATATCTTGAAAAAGGCGATATCTTAATTGACGGTGGTAATACATATTTTGAAGATACCATTCGCCGTAATCAAGAATTAGCAGAAGAAGGCTACCATTTTATTGGTACAGGCGTTTCTGGTGGTGAAGAAGGAGCTTTAAAAGGACCTTCAATCATGCCAGGTGGTAAGAAGGAAGCATTTGACCTTGTACAACCAATTTTTGAAGCTATTTCTGCTAAAGTAAATGGCGATCCTTGCTGTACATACATTGGTCCAAATGGGGCTGGTCATTATGTGAAAATGGTTCATAATGGGATTGAATATGGTGATATGCAGTTGATTTCTGAAGCTTATTTTATCCTCAAACATGTACTTGGTTTAGAAGCGAATGAACTTCATGAGACATTTGCAGAATGGAACAAGGGTGAGTTAGATAGCTATTTAATTGAAATTACAGCTGATATCTTTACAAAAGTAGATGACGAAACTGGCAAACCACTTGTTGATGTGATTCTCGATAAAGCGGGTCAAAAAGGGACAGGTAAATGGACAAGTCAAAATGCTTTAGATCTTGGGGTACCCCTCCCGATTATTACAGAATCTGTATTTGCAAGGTTCATTTCCGCAATGAAGGAAGAAAGAGTTCATGCTAGCAAGATTCTTGCAGGACCTAAAGAAGACACCTATAGTGGAGACCGTGCGGAATTAATAGAAGCTGTTAGACAAGCATTATATATGAGTAAAATTGTCTCCTATGCACAAGGGTTTGCTCAAATGCGCGCAATGTCTGATGAAAAGAATTGGGATTTAAAATATGGCGATATTGCCATGATTTTCCGCGGAGGTTGTATCATTCGTGCCCAATTCTTACAAAAAATTAAAGATGCTTATGATCGTGAACCAGCATTAGCAAATTTACTATTGGATCCATATTTTAAGGGAATTGTTGAAAGCTACCAGTCTTCATTAAGAAAAGTTCTTTCTATTGCTATTGAACAAGGTATTCCTGTACCTGCATTCTCGAGTGCTATTGCTTATTATGATAGCTATAGAACGGCAACATTACCAGCTAATCTACTGCAAGCACAAAGAGACTATTTTGGAGCACATACGTATCAGCGAGTAGATAAAGAAGGAACGTATCATACTAATTGGATGGAAAAGTAACAAATGAAACTAGAAACGATTACCAGCTTTAGTATGGTATAATGTTAAAGGAAGCTAGAAAGGGAGGTATTTTACAATGAAATTTTTCATAGATACAGCAAATTTAGATGAAATTAAACAAGCATACAAGTTAGGTGTCCTTTCAGGCGTGACAACTAACCCTTCACTTGTAGCTAAAGAAGGGATTAAGTTTGAAACAAGAATTGAGGAAATTCTTCAAGCTGTTCCAGAATTAGAATCAGTATCTGCTGAGGTCACTCCTTCCGCAGAAACAGCTGAACAAATGATTGCAGAGGCTGAGGAACTGATTAAGATAAATAATGGTGATAAGAACATTACTATTAAAGTGCCAATGACAATGGCTGGCCTCGAAACAACAAGATATTTATCCAAAAAAGGTGTTAAAACAAACGTCACATTAATCTTTACTGTGAACCAAGCATTACTTGCTGCAAGAGCTGGTGCTACTTATGTTTCACCATTCTTAGGCAGACTTGATGATATCTCAGAAGACGGGATTAACCTTGTTGCTAAAATTGCTGAGTTATTCCGTATTCATCAAATAGATGCTCAAATTATTGCTGCATCTGTTAGACATCCGGATCATGTCACAAGAGCTGCATTAGCAGGCGCTCATATTGCGACAATTCCGTATAAAGTAATTGAGCAGTTAACGAAGCATCCATTGACAGATCAAGGGATGGAAAAGTTCGCTGCTGATTGGAAAACAGTATAAGCTTTTTTAAGCCCTCTCCTTCATTTTTAGGAGAGGGCTTTTTGATTGGTCTATTGTTCTATACTGATATTGAAAATTAATTGATATTGCGTGAGGAGAATGTGTTACCTAGTAATTAGAGCAGAGCTAAAAAGAGTATGTGTGCATACTTCGATAATGAAATGGGAATATATAGCTGAAAAACATCCTTTTCTCTGTCCATTCACGCTTTCCAGTTAAAGGCAATGGCAGTAACTTATACAAAACTCTTTGCCAAATAATTAAAGGCACTCAACATTCGACTTGTGTTGCTCAGTAGAAGTTTCGTTATTCGACTTGTTCATCCTCTGTGTGCTTTTCTCTTTCTTGAATAGTCACCCAATCATTGAAACGACCACTTCCTTCGCATCCTGGACAAAAGAGTGTATCAGAATGTAGGGAGTACATAAGGCTAGGATATAATAAAAAGCCTTGTCCGTAGCATTCTGGGCATCTATTACTTCGTTTCATCTTTTCTAAATGTTTATGTTCTCGTGCATTTTTCCATTGATTAAAAGATTTACCTAGACTCATCGGCTTCACCTCTGCATCGCTTTTTAATGAAGCGATAAATTGTCGTGATGCTAGACAAACTACTGTTAAACTTCATGCTTCAACTATGAAAGGTCTTGAATATACCCGTACATCTTATAGGGTGCAAAAGTTTGTAACCATTTCTGTTAATTATTATATTAAAAAGAATTATTTTTGCTCATACTTTATGAGAGGAAATGAAAAATATTTTGTTAGATTAACGAAACTTTCGGGTAGCGAATCTATTTGATATAATAGAAGAGTATAATAGGTTCAATTCATTTAAAGGAGTCTTGTCAATGGAAGTATTAAATCAGTTGTTATCCACCTATGCATCATTTTTTGATTGGTCAATGTGGAAAGAGGTTCTTACAGATCCTGTTTCTTGGGGTTATATAGGCACACTCATTGTCCTAGAAGGTCTATTATCAGCTGATAATGCATTGGTATTAGCCGTTATGGTTAAGCATTTGCCGAAGGAGCAGCAAAAAAAAGCACTTACTTATGGCTTAATTGGCGCTTATTTTTTCAGATTTTTATTTATCGGTTTAGGTATGTGGCTGATTAAATTTTGGTGGATTAAAGTACTTGGAGCTGCTTATTTAGCTTATTTAGTGATTAAACAATTTTGGTTTAAAACCCCTGAAGAAGATATCGACGGAGTAAAGAAAGACAGTTGGATGATTCGTACTTTTGGTGTTTTTTGGGGAACGGTTATTTCAGTAGAGTTAATGGATTTAGCTTTTTCTGTAGATAGTATATTGGCTGCCTTTGCTGTTTCAGATAAAGTATGGATTTTGTTAATTGGAGGTATGCTTGGTATTTTAATGATGCGTACAGTAGCTAAGTTATTTTTAGTGCTAATTGATAAGATTCCTGAGTTAGAGACAACAGCTTTTATTCTTATTGGAATCATTGCAATTAAAATGTTATTAAGTGTGTTCCATATAGAGATTGGACATATATTATTTTTTAGTATTATCATTGCAGCCTTCGTTATCACATTTTTTGTTCATATTTATCATAATAAACAAGGTGGACATGATCACGTGGCATAAGACAAGCAAAAAGGCTAAGATTCCAAAAGGAAAACTTAGCCTTTTTGCTTGTCTTATTTATTAAGAATAGTTTCTTCCACATCTTCAATGATTTGTGTATTCGCTATCGTTCCAGTGTATAACCACCCTGTGTCTCTAGAGAATTCATACACATTCTCATTTTTTACTGCCGGAATATTTGCCCATAAAGGGTCAGATAAGACTTCTGCTCCTTCACCATCACTATTAATAAAGAATAGGTGGTCCACATCCATATCTGCTAATTTTTCTAAAGAAATCGCAGACCAGTTCCCAGTAGCATCTGCTGAAATTTCTTCAACGACAGAAGGAACTGCCATACCTAGATCATTATAAATTACATCACCTGCAGAAAGATCCTTGCTTACGACAAATAAACTGTTATTCACTAACCAAATAGCTGCAGCAGATTCACCAGCATGATCTTTTTGTAGCTCTTCTTCAACTTGTGCTGCTTTATCTTCGTACTCTTTAAGAACTTCAGTTGCCTTATCTTCTTTACCGAAGATTTTACCAACTGTTTCAAGTTCTGTACGCCAATCACTATTTTCTTCTTCACCAATCACGTAAGTTGGCGCAATTTTCGCATATTGATCATATTTACCACCTTCAACCATACCTGCTCCATCCATAATGATTAAATCTGGATTTTGACTAGATACCGCTTCTAAAGGTAAATCATGAGCGATCGTAGGTACATCTTTTAAATATTCTTGAAGGTATTCTTGTTTGCCGTTAGCAACTGACCATTGTACAATAGGTGTAATGCCTAAAGCGACAAGATGATCTTCTAAGTATGTAGCAACTACTCGTTCAGGATTAGCAGGAATTGTTACTTCGTTTCCTAATGCATCAGTTAATACACGATCCTCGGTTTGCTCAGCTGCTTGGTTTGAGTCATTGTTACTATTTTCAGCATCCTCATTACCACAACCAAAAAGGGCAAGAGATGTTGTAATTGTAGCAATTAATAATAAGTTTTTTTTCTTGTGAAATGAAAACAAGATGTTAACCTCCTAAATGAACTATGATATAATTAGCCTATGCAAATGATAACAATTATCACTATCGATTACAAGATATTTCTTGCACAACTTGATGAAAGAGAGATACATAATGGCTTTACTTAATGGAACAAACACGAGTAGAAATCGTTTTTTTGCGATTATGATCGTCACATTTGGTACAATCATCCTTTGTTTATCGATGGCTGCTTCCATTGCTTTTGGTGCAGTGAATATTAATCTTTCAACTGTATGGGAAAGTGTTGTATCATATGACCCGTCTAAAACGACACATCAAATTATTATGAATTTAAGGGTGCCTCGAGTAGTGGCAGCAGCACTAGTTGGATCTGCACTTGCCATTGCCGGAGCAATTATGCAAGGGATGACAAGAAATCCACTAGCTTCACCATCTATAATGGGGGTTACCTCTGGCGCTACATTTGCAATTGCAGTTGCTTTAGCCTTATTTACCACTTTAAGTCCAATTGGAACTATGTTTGCTGCTTTTATCGGTGCAAGCATTGGAGCAGGGCTTGTTTTTGGTGTCGGAATGCTATCACGAAATGGGCTGACTCCTGTTAAACTGGCTCTTGCAGGTTCTGCTATTACGGCTCTTTTAAGTTCTATCTCGTCTGCAATTGCTATTCACTTTAATGTCGCAAAAGATTTAAGCTTTTGGTATGCAGGTGGTGTGGCTGGTATCCAGTGGGAAAGTGTAGTTCCTGCTATTCCTGTTTTTATTATAAGTATAATCCTAGCAATTATGATTAGCAGTTCCATTACTGTTTTAAGTATGGGAGAAGATGTAGCTATCGGACTAGGGCAAAAGACAGGTTTGATACGTACAATTGGTTTTATAGTTGTTTTGCTTTTAACTGGAGCAGCAGTTTCTATATCGGGTACGATTGGATTTGTGGGGCTCGTGATCCCACATATGATTAGGTTTTTAGTTGGAACAGATTACCGCTTAATCATTCCTTGCTCAGCAGTATTAGGTGGTCTACTACTTGTGTTAGCGGATATTGGTGCGAGAATGATAAATCCTCCTTTTGAAACACCAGTTGGTGCCATCATGGCATTGATCGGCGTACCTTTCTTTCTTTATTTAGCAAGAAGGGAAGGGGGAAGATAATGATGTATAAATCTAGGAAACAAAAATGGAAAGTGGTTGTATTCTTTCTAACGATATTATTAGCTTTACTCTTCATTGCTAGTTTGAGCTTTGGAGCCAGTTTTATTTCACCCGTTGCTATTTTCAATAGTGTTTTATCTTCTACACCTGGTCAATATGACTTAATTCTTTTCGAATTTCGTTTACCAAGGATTGTTCTAGCCATTTTAATTGGTATTGGTATGGCTGTTTCTGGTGCGATATTACAAAGTGCGACTCAAAACGGTCTAGCAGATCCGGGGATATTAGGTATTAATAGTGGTGCTGGATTTGCTGTAATTTTGTTTATCTTTTTTACACAAGGTATCAGATTTGAATCTGAGTTATTACAACTGTTTATTCTTCCTATATTTGCATTATGTGGGGCGCTGCTTGCAGCATTTTTGATTTATATTTTCTCGTGGAAAAAGTCTTCTGGTGTTACACCTATAAGGTTAATCTTAGTAGGTATAGGTATTAATGCGGCTTTTTCTGCTTTAATTATTATCCTCCAATTAAAAATGGACCCCCGTTCCTTTACACAAGCAACTGTTTGGTTATCGGGTAATATTTCTGGGGTGAGTTGGAGTTATACTTATGCTCTTTTACCATGGTTAATTGTGCTGTTACCCATTGTGTTATTCAAGGCGAGGTATTTAAATGTTCTTACACTAGGAGATGCGATGTCTACTGGCTTAGGTGTCAATGTCAATCGTCAAAGAAAATGGTTATTAATACTTGCTGTTGGACTAGCTGGTTCTTGTGTGGCTGTTGGTGGAGGCATTTCATTCTTAGGTTTAGTGGCTCCTCAACTAGCGAAAAAACTCGTAGGGCCAAGAAATGAAATTTTATTGCCTGTTTCAGCGTTAGTCGGTGCGGTGTTACTACTCTTTTCAGATCTTGTTTCACGTACCATTTTAGCACCTTCAGAAATTCCAATTGGCTTAGTCGTTTCTGCAATTGGCGCACCTTATTTTATTTATTTATTAATTAAAAGCTAAATCGACCATACTATCGTTAACAATAGATGAAGGGTATGAAAACATGGCTAAAAAGGAAGAAAATAATAGTAAGGAAATCGACCATCTCAACTCTATGCTTGCAGCTGTAATGAATTATTTAACAGATGAAACAGTCGAGGAGATAGACTTTGATTATCTTCTTGATTCTACTGAAGGACTGAGACAGTGGTGGAATGAGTATGAAGAACGACATAAGAAGGAAATTGCAAAAGAAATTAAACAATCTTTAGAGGGTTTATCTTTAAAAGAATTACAGCAAATCAAAAAACAAATCACACCTTAAAGTCTTCACAGTAAAAGTGGAGGCTTCTTTCTTTTTATATATGTAATAAAGTTATTTAACATTATTTTTGTAATTAAGAAGCAATTAGTTGTTTTCAACAAACGTCTCTGATAATATTTTTTACAGTTCTATACTTTATACATAATGTAAAGGGGAAAAATATGCTTACATTGTTCGTTGGCATCACAATGATACTTATTTATGGCTTAACTTGTTACTATATTGGCTTTAATACATGGCGTTGGTTAAGTAAAACATTTTCTTTTCGATTCAAAAAAACATTTATCGTGGTTGTTTTTCTTCTTGCAATATCATTTTTTGTTGGATTTGCGATTCATCTGCCGGTCATTGAATGGATTGGTGGATATTGGCTTGTCATTGTTGGCTATGGTATTCTCCTATTACCGATTATCAATTTGCTTTATTTTATTTCAAAGAAAAATGCTAAATTTTTCACTTACTCAGGGTGGGCGATGGTTGCGTTTTTTACGTTTGTCTTTGTATATGGTACATATAATGCATGGACTCCGATTGTGAGAGACTATCAAATAACAATCGATCAACCGACAGAAGCAAAAGAAGGGAAGTTAAAGGTTTTATTAGCGGCAGATTTGCATCTGGGTACGATTATAGGAAATAATCATCTTGAAAAGTTGGTGAAAATAGCGAACCAGGAGAAACCTGATATTATTCTTATACCTGGTGATATTATTAATGATGATATTACCCCATATGTAGAACAGGAAATGAATAAAACGATGGCAAAACTAGAAGCCCCACTTGGTGTTTTTGCTTCTCCTGGTAACCATGATTATTATGGTGGTGATAATGAACAGTTGAAAAAGGAATTAAATGAAATCGGTATTCATTATTTAATGGATGAAGCAGAAATTGTAAATGACCAATTTGTAGTAATTGGCAGAGAGGATTTAACGAACCCAAATAGAAAAACCATAGAGGAACTTATTGCTACGAATAAAACAAAAGATTTACCCGTTATTGTATTAGATCATCAGCCTCATGAGATTACAGAAGCACAAGTGGCTGGAGCAGATGTGATATTATCTGGTCATACACACAGGGGGCAGTTATTTCCAGCAAATTTAATTACTGCGAAATTGTTCGAGAATGATTGGGGTTATATGCAAAAAGAGCAATTACATTCTTTTACTACTTCAGGATTCGGATTATGGGGGCCAACACTACGTATAGGATCTCAATCAGAAGTAATGATCATTGAAATAGATTTTCGATAAAAAACCATCTCCAGAGATAATGCTGGAGATGGTTTTCCTATGTTTGTCTATTTAAATAAATTCAGGAGGAATATCATTTAATTTGGTTACTTTCCCATATATCATACTCACCACTGCCATTACAGCTTGCACAGTAGTAGGCATCGTCGTCCATAAACATATATTCTTGACCAGCAAAATATTGAAATCCCTTTCCACGACAATCAGGGCATTTTTCGAGATCTTTCATCTTCTCTACGTGATTAGCATATCTTGTTTCACGCCACTCGTTAAAAGCATTGAGTAATCCCATGAAAGTCCCTCCTTACTTTTTCTACTAGTTTGCATCAAAGTGTGGAGAGATATACCTACTTTATTTTTTTAATGTGTCTTCACAATTAGAAGTAATCTTTCTCTTTTTAGTAGTCCAAACAAGAAGTGTGGGTAATAAGAAACCACGAACAACAAAAGTATCCAGTAAGATACCAATAGCCATCGTCATTCCGAAAAGATATAATTCCTGTAGAGGTTGTGTGATAAGCACTGCAAAAGTTGCTGCTAATATAACCCCTGCAGACGAGATGACACCACCTGTTAGCGTCACGCCTTCTTTCACAGCTTGAATCCATTCAACTTCTTTTGCTCTTTCCTTAATTCTTGCTAGCAACATAATATTATAATCAATTCCAAGGGCTACCATAAAAACAAATGTATAGACGGGTATTCGATAGCTGATGGCATCTAGCCCTAGTAAGTATTTAAATATCAACCAACTGAAGCCTAATGAGGCAAAATAAGATAGTAAAATAGTTGCTACCATAAGGAACGCCAATTTAAATGATTTGGTTTGAATTGATAGTAGCCCTATCAGCAGTAGGGTAACAAGTGTTATCAAAACGATAGTATCCCGTTGATTCATAGATTGGATATCAACTAATTTAGCCGTTTGTCCGATTAAATATAGTTGAGTTTCTTCAGAATCAAAACCAGCATTTTTCATTAACTCATCTTTTTGTTGCAACAAGCTTTCCACCGTATCCATACTCGATTGTTCATAAGGGTGATCATCTAGTATAATTTGAAAGGAAAAACTATTTAGAGAATCTGATTGAAAACCTTTTGGTAATGATACTTGTGCAGATACCATCTCATCTGTAATGGAAGGCGAAATAGTTGATATTCCTTCTGTTTCTTCTATACTTTTTGCCAACGCCTGCAAACTTGCTACATTTTCTGCAACATTGTTAGTCGCAATTTGATCTTGATGTACTAACACTGTTAACGGCGCTAATTGTCCGGCTGGATAGTTCTCTTCTAAGATTTCGAAACCTACACGTGAGGATAAATCTTCGGGAAACGATTTTAATAAATTATAAGAAGGACTAATCGTGCTGAATTGATAAGCACTAAGTCCAAAAATAATTAATAGTAAAACAGCCATTCTTTTTGGGTATGTCACAATCAATTGACTAGCTTTTTCCCAAAACGGATGCTTATTAGTATCTGCTGCATCCATTTGAGGAATAAAAGGCCAAAAGGCTTTTCTTCCAAATAAGGCAAACATGCTGGGAATCAAGGTTAAACCTGCTAATAAGATTAATATGACAGCTACAGCAAACACTGGTGCAAAATGATTATAGGGCTTAAAAACAGTAAAAAATAATGTCAGCATTGCCATTAATATAGTACCGCCACTAAAGAAAATAGGCTCAGCTAAAGGTGTAGCCGCATGGTGCATCGCTTCATAATGAGACGGATATTTCTTCAATTCACTTCGATACCTAGAAAAAATAAAAAGACTATAATCAGTTATGACAGCAAATAGAAGGACGAGCATAATAGAGATACTGGCACTATCGACAGTAAACCAATCCCATTTTCCTGCTATACCAAGGATGCGGTCAATCACACCATATGCGATTAAGGCAATTATTACTGGTATGATTGCAATGATTGGTGAACGGTAAATGACCATCAGTAAAAAGAATATTAGTAAGATGGTTGTAATCATAAGCACAAAGTCTGCATTTTTAAAAAGGGTCACTGTATCAGCGGATATACCTGCTGGTCCTGTTATTTCGAACTGAATATCTGTTGCTCCCATCCGTGTGAATTGATTACGTAAAGAGTCAAATGCCTGATTAGCGACATCAGAATCTATATTTTCTTTTAAAGATGCATTTATAATTAAAGTGGATTGATCTTTAGAAAACATTTGATTTTGTATAGATTCATTAAATTGATGAAAAGGGAGGACAGAAGAAAATGCTTCTGGCTTGTCATCAGTTGTTAACCATTCACTAAAAGAAGTAATTTTTTCTCGATCTTCAACTTTAAGACCACCTTCACGGTGGAAAACGAGTAAAGCAGTTAATCCATCATCTGATGGATATTCTTCTTCGTATAAGTCTTGAGCGATTTCTGATGGCATTTTGCCAGATATACTGCTTTCACTACTATTTGAAGCATATTCTTTCGAACTAGGTGCAGTAAAACTTAATAGGATCATAAAGACGATCCAAAAGAATATGACCCATTTAGCTCCTTTTTTACTGCTGGAAAATTGCACGATTTTTTTTAATGATTTCATTATTCGTTTCATCTCCTTCAAAATCAATCCTATCTAGCTAATTTGAACGGAGAATGAACATTAGATGACATTTGATTCAGCCTAAGCCAACGTATGCAAAGAAAATAAAAAAACATGTTAGATTATTTAACAAAATAGATGCAGAACGAAAAGAATCATAATATAGTAAGTATATGATCCTAAGCCCCACTTGGGAGGAAGCCTGATAACTATTGTTATCAGGCTTTTTTTGATCGTTGTGGTTACCGTCTGAAAAATTTAGTCATTTTAGAAATGAAATGATGGAAATATGACAATTTTGATAGTGGGGAAGTTCTCTATGAGAATGAAGAAAAAATTAATTATATGCCTACATGAATCCAAAAGCGAAGATGAGCTTAACCGAGGTAAAACAACGTGTTCTGAATAGAAGGAATGAACGAATGATTTTTATTACAAAGTAGAATGTATAACGCTCGTTTAATAAGTTATATCGAATTTTCTTAAATTAAATGCTATGTAATTGTTGATCCACAGCGGATAATACTTCTCCAATCTTCCTCTCATTAATGACTAAGTCAGCATAATGATCGAGATCGGTTGATTCTTCATTAATGATTATTAACTTTGCTCCTGCTTCTTTTGCGATTAAAGGAAATTGATTGGCTGGGGCTACAGAAAGAGAGGAACCTAAAACAATAAAAAGGTCGCAAAATGAAGAGAGATGCGACGCATCTTCGAAAGCTTTATTTGGTAACTGCTCACCGAATAATACGATAGACGGTCTTATCTTACCACCACAGTGACATTTGATTTGTTGCTTTATAAAATCTTCCCTATCCTTTGTCTCCCCACAGCTTTGACAGTGAAATCTTTTTAATGTACCGTGCAGTTCTGCTACATGTGTAGAACCTGCTTCTTGATGTAAACCATCAACATTTTGCGTAATAATACCTTCAATTAACCCTTGTTTTTCCCATTGTGCAAGAATGCTATGCCCTTGATGAGGCTTTACAAGCTGTATACTGTTCACTCTTTCTAGATAAAATTGCATAAAATCACTGAGTTGATTGTTCAATGCGTCAATACTAGCTAATTGCTTTGGGTCGAATTGCTTCCATAGTCCTGTAGATGAGCGGAAATCTGGTAACCCACTTTCTGTAGACATACCAGCCCCGGTAAAAACAACTGTTGCATGTGCATTATTCAGCCACTTTGTTAACATATCCAATTTCCTCTCCGCCTTTCATTACTTTTTATTATTATAGACAATCAAGTATCGAAGGAAAAGAAATTCAGATTATGGCTAGATTTTATATGATGTTATTTGATATTAACTATAGCGTTTGTTTAAAAACTTGATGATATAATGGCCATACACACCACAGATGATCAATCAATGTGAAAGCTTCATAAGAGTTGGAAGACTGGGGGATTTGTAAAATGATAAAAACAATTGATATTACTAACTTTGAGTCAGCTCAAGAGGTGTTCTCCATTCAAATCGCAGCATATAAAATAGAAGCGGCGATTATTGGTTCATATGATTTACCCCCATTAAAAGAGACAATAGAAACGCTGCAAAATTGTGGGGAATCTTTTTTTGGTTATTACAGCGAAGAACGGTTATATGGGGTTATATCAATCAATATTGATAGGCATGTGATAGAGGTTTGCCGTTTAGTGGTCCACCCAAACTTTTTTAAAAAGGGAGTTGCACAAGCACTATTAAACTTTATTGAGAATGAAAACAAGTCAAAAAAACTGAAGGTTTCGACAGCAACTAAAAATACACCAGCAGTCAATTTTTATAAAAAAAATCGTTTTCAATTGGTGGGCGAGAAGATAGTAAGTGAGCATATTACTTTGGCTTTTTTTGAAAAAAACGAGAAAAAGCTTGATAGATAAAACGAGTTTGAAATTGAAAACTAATAAATTCGCCCACCGAGCAGACTTTGTCACTAGGTGGGCCACAAGGCGAAGCAAACTGGTTTTAGCGGGAAAGAAATTTTTATTCGTTAATATCTTATGATATCAGGACAAGTATGTGCATCATACGAATAAAAAAATAAGAAAAATCGGTATGTAAAACAATAAGAAAGGGATTGAACAATGTTCAATCCCTCAGCTTGTAGACAAAGTCTAAGAATTAGACCAAGTCTACAAGCTTTTTTTGTATAATAGAATGGAATCGATTTTTTGTGGGGGATATAAAATGTTATCAAAACACGTTGAAGATGGAAGAAATCAAATTGAAATGGTTGCGTTGGATCAACTTGTTCCAGATGATCATCTGGTCAGGAAGGTTGAACAATCGATTGACTTTGAATTCATTTATGATCTGGTAAAAGATAAGTATTGCTTAGACAATGGTCGACCGAGTGTTGATCCCGTTGTTCTAATTAAAATGGTCTTCATACAATACCTTTTCGGCATACGCTCAATGCGTCAAACCATAAAGGAAATCGAAACCAACGTGGCTTATCGATGGTTTATTGGCTATGGGTTCACCGAGAAGATTCCTCATTTTTCAACCTTCGGTAAAAACTACGCACGACGCTTTCACGATACAGATCTATTTGAACAAATTTTCTATCGCATTCTAAAAGAAGCGATGACCAAGGGATTGGTCGATCCATCCATTGCTTTTATTGATTCTACTCATGTAAAAGCGAACGCTAATAAGAAGAAATTTGAAAAAAAAATAGCCCGAGTCGAAACGAGATCATATCAGAATCAGTTAGATGAAGAGATTAATATCGATCGTGAGAAACACGGAAAAAAGCCCTTCCCCCCGCAGAATAAAGAAGAGTCAAAAGAAATAAAAGTTAGCACGACAGATCCTGAAAGTGGTTATTACGTAAAAGATGAACGCGAAAAACTATTTGCGTATTCGTTTCATACGGCGAGCGACTCCCGTGGGTTTATCTTAGGGTCACTGGTCACCGGAGGGAATGTTCACGATAGTCGGATGTTGGACAAACTCGTCACTCAAGTCACAGATAAAGTCGGTAAGCCCCATTCTATCGCTGTTGATGCAGGATATAAAACACCACACATCGCTAAATTCTTAATGGACCAAGACATCAGACCTGTTATGCCTTATACACGTCCAAAAACGAAAGACGGATATCTTAGAAAATACGAATACGTTTACGATGAATATTTTGACGCCTATCTATGTCCCGAAGGACAAATTCTATCTTACCGTACGACGACAAGAGACGGGTACAAACAATACGCTTCAAATCCTTTGGAATGTAAAGACTGTCCTCTGTTAGAACGTTGTACGCAAAGTAAGAATCATACCAAAATGATTCATAGACATGTATGGCAGGAGTACATAGAGGAAGTAGATCATTTGAGACATACCGAACGTAATAAAACTCTATATGCGAAACGTAAAGAAACGATCGAACGAGTCTTTGCGGACGCAAAAGAAAAGCATGGCATGCGTTGGACGACCTTAAGAGGTATTAAAAAAGTTTCAATGCAGGCGATGCTTACGTTCGCTGCCATGAATCTTAAGAAATTGGCAAACTGGACATGGCGAGGGTCATGTCCAACCTAAAAAAGAAGAAAAATCTTTGACAACAATAGAAAACCCCACCTTCGCTTAATGCAAAGTTGGGGTTTGTCTACGGTCTGAGGGATTGAACAATGTTCAATCCCTATTTCAAAAGGGGGGGAATTTGTTTATGTCCTAGCTGTATTATTAATATACACATAAAATATGAATAACCTATGAACGCAAGATGAAAAAAGCGTTAACTTTTTGGAGGGGAAAAGAATGACGACGATTTGTTTGATTAGACATGGAGAAACCGATTGGAATGCTGCGAGAAGAATTCAAGGTAGAACGGATATTATCCTAAACGAAAAAGGAAAGCTACAAGCGAAGCAATGTGGAAACTATTTTTCTGGAACGGATGCAGATGTAATGATTGTAAGTCCCTTGAAAAGAGCCCGACAAACAGCAGAAATTATAAATGAGAAGCTGCAATTACCTATTGTTGTCATGGATGAATTTATTGAAAGATGTTTTGGAGAAGCAGAGGGAATGACTTATGAAGAAAGAAAAGAGCAGTTTCCATCACATAATATCCCGGGTTATGAAAGTGATAAAATATTAATGGAAAGATTAAAAATCGGTTTATCAACCATTCATTATCAATATCCTCATAAAAAAGTCCTTCTTGTTGCACATGGTGCGGTGATTGGCACACTACTAAATCATTTTTCAAAAGGAGAAATTCATCAAAAAAAAGACCGTCTATTAAATGGTTGTATTAATACAATTACTTTAAAGAAAAAAGACTGGCTCATAAAAGAATATAATATAACCCATCATCTATATGATTGAAATAACTTAGAAAGTGGGATAAACCAAAAATAAAAATAGTTGTTCATTTTTCGAAAGAAATCTTGCTTAGTCTCGCTATAATTATAGTAGCGATTAACCGAAATAAAGGAGGGGGCAACTATGGTTATAGGCGAGGAAAAGGCAAGAGAGTTTTATCAAGCTTTAGTTGACAGAAATCCAAAATATGATGGTATTTTCTTTGTTGGTATAAAAACAACCGGTATCTTTTGTCACGCGACCTGTTCGGCAAGAAAGCCTAAGTATGAGAATTGTGAATTTTTCTTAACTGCAGAGGAAGCATTATTAGCAGGATATCGCCCTTGTAAGCGGTGTACACCATTATTCTATCCAAATAGCATTCCTAAAGAAATTGAGAAATTAGTTGTAGCCGTTGAGGGAAGCCCGGAAAAAAGATGGAAGGAAGCAGATTTTCGAGAAATTGGTATCCATTCAGCAACTGCCAGAAGAAGGTTTAAAGAAATTTATGGAATGACATTTGTGCAGTACGCCCGCTCAAGAAGAATGGGTATCGCCTTTAAAGAAATATTAAATGGAAAAAAAGTCATAGATCAACAAGTATTACTCGGGTATGATTCATCGAGTGCGTTTAATGATGCTTTCTCAAAGATTTTTGGTAGGTCTCCTAAGAGAGCTTCTTTATCGATATTATATGCAAATATTGTATCAACACCTCTAGGGCGGATGATCAGTATTAGTGATGAAAAGTATTTATATTTATTGGAATTTGTTGATAGACGTGGACTTGAAAAAGAGATAGAAAACTTAAGAAACAAACAAAATGCGCGAATTCTACCAGGGGATACAAAGATTAATAGAAACCTAGAAGAGCAGCTCAAGCTTTATTATGCTAAACAACTTCGACAATTTACAATTCCTTTTATCCTTCAAGGAACTCCTTTTCAACTCGAAGTATGGTCTCTTTTGCAAAAGATTCCTTATGGACAAACTGTATCTTATCGGGAAATTGGTCAGCTATTAGGAAGTAGCAATTATGTAAGGGCTGTCGGAAATGCGAACGGAGCCAATCAAATAGCCATTATAATACCGTGTCATCGTGTGATTAAAGCAGACGGTAAATTAGGTGGATATGGCGGAGGAATAGAAAGGAAGGAGCATCTTTTACGTCTCGAGACCGAGAGTGAAATAAAATGAGTAACTGATTGGATATTTTTCTATTCACAAAAGAAATTTACGTAAATTTTTAAAAAATTCTCGGATTTCCCTCAAATTTGATTCATTTTAGTGTATTATCGGAATTGATAAGGAATTTTTCCTTAATGATTTGATAGAGGGAGAGATCATTATGACCGTTTCTTTTAAAGGCGAAGCAAAAGAAATAGCTACTGAATTAACATTGTTTAGACGTGAGCTTCATGAGTATCCAGAGCTAAGTGGCGAAGAAGTACAAACATCTTCGAAAATACAACAGAAATTAAACGATTATCAAATACCATATCAAACTGGTTTTGCAAAAACTGGTATTCTAGCAATTATTAAAGGGGCAAAACAGGGACCGACAGTATGTTTAAGAGCGGATATTGATGCCCTACCGATTGAAGAACAAAGTGGTGTCTCTTATTCTTCGAAAGTAAAAGGTGTGATGCATGCTTGTGGTCACGATAGCCATGCAGCAATGTTATTAGGAGCTGGAATTATTTTAAATAAACATAAAGGCAACATATCCGGCACAATCTTGCTCTTATTTCAACCAGCGGAAGAAAAGTCTCCAATAGGTGGAGCGAAAATCATGATGGAAGATGGTGTATTTGATGAATATAAACCGTCTGTTATTATTGGTCAGCATGTATGGCCAGACCTTCCGCCAGGTCAAATAGGAGTTAGACCGGGACCAATGATGGGTAACTCTGATCGATTTTCTTTGAAAATCACTGGTTCAGGTGGGCATGCAAGTATGCCCCATACGACAATAGATGCAATTATTATAGCGAATCAAGTAATTACAATGTTGCAAACGATCGTAAGCCGAAACATTGATCCGCTAGAATCGGCGGTAGTCACAGTTGGTAAGGTGTCTGGCGGTGTTGCCCATAACGTCATTGCGGAAGAAGTAATTATTGAAGGTACAGTAAGGACTTTAACAGATAAGGTAAAAACACAAGTGAAGAATCGTTTTCATCAAATCGTAACAGACACTGTTAAGGCGCTAGGTGGACGTGTCGAAATCACATACCTTGATGGTTATCCTTCCACAGTAAACACTCCGGAATGGGCTGAAAGAGTAAAGGAAACAGCGGCAAAATTTGTAGGTAAGGAAAATGTCCCAGAAGTCGCACCCTCAATGGCAGGAGAGGATTTTGGCCGCTTTTTAAAAGAATATCCAGGTGTATATTATTGGCTAGGTTGTTCAATAGGAAATAATCAAAAGCCGCTTCACAACCCTTCTTTTCAACTTGATGAAAACATTTTGCCGATCGGTATGGAATTAATGGCTCAAGTTGCCATTGATACAATTGAACAATTACAAAGTAAGGGTTTATAGGAGGAATTTTTTTCAATGGAAGCATTCATAAAAGACATCACCCCGTATTTAACTAAAATGAGAAGAATGTTTCATGCATATCCAGAGGTAGCGTGGACAGAGTATGTGACAACTGCAAAAATTGCTGAAGAGATAGAAAAGCTTGATTTTGAAGTAGAGATGGGACAAGCGATTCTCCATCCACATACAAGAATGGGGTTGCCAACAGAAGATCAGATAGAAAAAGAAGAACAAAGAGCGATGGAAGCGGGCATAAATAAAGCGTATTTATATTTAATGAAAGGTGCTTTTACGGGACTTAAAGCTTATTTCGACACTGGTCGAAAAGGAAAACATATTGTTCTACGATTTGATATTGATGCCCTGCCGATTAATGAAGCAGAGGATGAAGCACATTTTCCTTTTGTGCATGGGTTTCATAGTAACAGAGCGGGCTATATGCATGCGTGCGGTCATGATGGGCATACCGCCATTGGTTTAGGTGTGGCGCATTTTATTCATGAAAATCGCCATCAATTAAACGGACGTTTCACCTTGTTATTTCAACCTGGAGAAGAAGGCGGACGAGGGGCAAAGCCGATGGTGGATAAAGGATTGTTAGATGATGCCGATGTCTTTTTAAGCGGACATATAGGGATCCACTCATTAAACATTGGTGACATCGTTGCAACAACAGATCAGTTCTTAGCGAGTACAAAGATAAACGTTGAATACTTTGGCAAATCAGCACATGCTGGATTAGAGCCAAATGAAGGCAGGAATGCTCTATTAGCCGCTGCAGCCTCTTCATTACATTTAAATGGTATTACGAGACACGCAGGGGGTGCGACGCGCATCAATATAGGAACACTAGAGGCTGGAAGTGGCCGAAATATTATTGCTGATTATGCGAAAATGCAATTAGAAACCCGAGGTGCTTCAACTGAACTTAATGAAGAGTACATGGTCCTCGAAGCCATGAGAATAATTCAAGCTAGTGCAGCACTATATGATGTCACAACAAATGTTGAAATCGTTGGCCAAGCGCCAAGTGCAGAGTGTCAAGAAGAATGGGTGGATTTTATTAATGAGGCAGTGAAAGCAAGTACAAATATTAAAAATGTGATTCCGAAATTACCTCTAGGGGCTTCTGAAGACGCTGCCTTTATGTTAGAGAAGGTGAGGGATAATGGGGGAGCGGCGAACTATATGTTATTTGGAACACCGCTCGCTGCTGGACATCATCATCCATGTTTTGATTATGATGAAGAGGTACTGCCTATCGCCGTTGAATCAATTTGTCGTGTGATTTTAGGATGGCAATAAGTTAAAAAAGAACGAACCTTAACCAGTCATGTTAAAATAAGGCTATATTGTTTAATTTGTTGGAGGCAGGTGCGTTGAATGAAAATTCGAGTGGGGGTTATTGGACCAAAAGATTCAGTTAAAATGATTATAGATACAGGGGCGGACTACGGCGAACTTCACTTTATTCCCTTTGTGTATGAATCGACTGAAGAAACTGAGCAAATTATTATTAGAAATAGAGAATGGGTTGACCAGTGGCTTTTTTCAGGACAGGCGCCATATTTTTATGCATTATCCAAGAAAGTGATTACAAAAAAAGAAGCGAGTTATATTCCTTTAAGTGGTGCGAGCCTGCTTGCTGTCTTAGTAAAGGTTTTTTTAGATAGCGATCAAGTGCAAAAGCGTTTTAGCTTGGACACTATTCAAGAAGAAGAAATGGATAGAGGACTCGATCCGCTAGTGAGGAATCGAGTCCTTTTCCAGATGAATTCTTACGATGGATATATGCCGGCTGAAGAGATTATTGCTTTTCATAAAGAATTATATGAAAGTAACAAAGTCGATGTGGCTATTACTTGTTTGAATAAGGTGTATAAAGAATTAACGAAGATGAATATCCCAACTTATCGCATCGAGCAATCAGAACTAACGGTCAGACGTTCTTTAGAAACGATTAAAGAAAAGGGGCAAGCATCATGGTACCGGAAATCCCAGCTTGTCATTATTGGTGTCGAACGCATCGTTGCTTCTTCTGAAAGTGAAGAAAGAAGGCGATCCTTCCGGTTAAAGCATCAAGAACTAGAACTAAAGAAAGTCTTGCTTGACGTTGGTGAACAAATGAATGGTTCGATAGTCCAGATGGATGATGGCGTTCACTATATTTTTACTACGCGAGGAGAGCTTGAGCTCTTTATGAGAGACCAATCGATGTTGACGATCAGTGAAGAGATTTTTGTTCATAGTCGGTTACGTGTTCGCATAGGTGTAGGCTTTGGCTTAACGGTATTAGAGGCTGAGGAAAATGTGAGTATGGCTTTCTCTCATGCCCGTGAATTTAAGGGCCCTATTGTTATCTCTGTTAATGAAGAGAAAGAATTAACAATTATTAATAATGAAAAAGAAGAAATAAGTTTTCATTCAAGGATTTACGGAAATGATTGGGAAAAAATATTTAAAGATGCAGGTATAAGTAGTAAGATTGTTGCAAAAATTGAGTCTTTATCATTACACTACCAAAAAAATAAGATTACTTCTCAAGATTTATCTCATTGGCTAAAAAGCACTGATCGCAACGCAAGAAGAATATTGATGGAGATGGAAAAGATAGGTTTAGCTGAAATTATAGGAGAAGAGACAGGTCATCGAGGGAGACCACGAAAAATTTATCAAATAAACTTTAATCAGTTTGCCAAACAATAAAAAATAAATCCGTATGATTTGAACCTAAACACTAGAAATATCACTTATTTCCAGTTGTTTAGGTTTTTATTATCGTTTAAGTTAAATAACACCTAATAAAAGACGAACATTGAGAATCATTATCAACCATATAATTCCTATATATTCTTTTATTTGTAAATAAAAATGATATTTATTAGAAAATTAATAAAAAAGACAAAAAAGATTAAAAAAAGACTATTCACAATATAAATGTGATGATATAATAACGGAAATGTTAAGGATAAATTCCGATAAATTTCGAAGTAAGGAGAGTGAAATAATTTGCAAGCAAATGTAAACAACGAACAAGAAAAGAAGGGCTTGATGTCCAAGTTCTTGTCAGGCATTGAAACGATAGGGAACAAGCTACCAGATCCATTTTTTATTTTCGTTTATCTCGCAGCGTTTGTAATGATATTAACGTTCATTGTTAATCAATTTGATGTTACTGTTGAGCACCCAGGAACAGGGGAAGAGTTGGCAATAAAAAGTTTAATTTCTGGTGAAGGATTGCAGTTTATATTAACTGAGATGCTGTCTAACTTTACTGGCTTCGCCCCACTAGGCCTTGTGTTAGCTATGATGCTTGGTGTAGGCTTAGCTGATAAAGTTGGTTTACTAGAAACAGCCATTAAAAAGTCGATCTTAAGTACACCAAAGTCATTAGTCACTTATGCTGTTTTCTTTATTGGTATTATGGGGAATATTGCTTCAGATGCGGCGTTCGTACTTGTACCACCGTTAGCTGCGATGGTTTTCTACACTGTTGGTAGGCATCCATTAGCTGGTTTAGCAGCCGGCTTTGCTGGAGTAGGTGCAGGTTTTTCAGCCAATGTCTTAATCGCTGGAACAGATGCATTATTGGCGGGAATTACTACTGAGGCTGCTAAAGCAATCGATCCTTCATTTGTTGTATCACCTGTTGATAATTGGTATTTTATGTCGATTTCTACTGTTCTCTTAACTTTAGTTGGTGGATTCTTAACTGAAAAGGTAATTGAACCAAGATTAGGAAAATATGATGGGGATTTGAAAAAGAATTTTGAACCGGTTTCAGCTATCGAGTCAAAAGGGTTAAGAAATGCCGTTATAGCGGGTCTAGCATATATTGCTATTTTACTTACAATTATCTTCTGGCCAGACTCCCCTCTTAGAAACGAAGAAGGTGGTATGATTCCTTCCCCATTTTTAAGTGGAATTATCCCAATTGTTTTATTATTCTTTATAACGATGGGAACAGCATACGGAGTAACAGTAAAGAAAATCACAAAAAGTGCTGATATTCCAAAGTATATGGCAGATTCGATGAAAGATATGGCAGGCTATATCGTCCTTATATTTGCTGCGTCACAATTTATTGCTTATTTTAACTGGTCCAATTTAGGTACTTGGATTGCAGTCAATGGTGCGGAATTCTTATCTTCCATCAATTTAACTGGTATTCCTGTTATTATTGGATTTATTATTTTCGTCTCTATTCTGAATTTATTAATCTTTAGTGGGTCTGCTCAATGGGCATTATTAGCCCCAATTTTTATTCCATTGTTTATGTTACTTGATTATAACCCTGCTTTTATCCAAGCAGCGTATAGAATTGCCGATTCAACTACAAATATTATTACACCACTAAATCCGTATATCCTTGTAGTTCTTGCTTTTATGAGAGAATACGATAAAAAAGCAGGTTTAGGCACGCTTATTTCCTTAATGATTCCTTATTCAATGGTTTTCTTAGTAATTTGGGTAGTCATGCTATTCATTTTTGGATTATTCGGTATTCCGATTGGACCCGGTATCGAAATGTATTTGTAATAATGCGGTGTTGTTGCCCGAACATAAATGTTCGGGCTTCTTTATTTGTGAAAAATGATAAAATAGATAGAGGTATTTTTTTACCGTAAGGAATTAATCGTTATACTTAAGGGCTATAAGTAGGGGAGAGATGGTCAGTGGTTAGTTTCAGAGATATACATCATGATGGTAATTTAATAGCAGAAAAAGCCAATTTTGATCACTATGGCACAAAACAGTTCTATTTTAAATATGATGCAAACTTTATCCAATTTAAAATAAATCCTAGTTTGCAAGATTTTCAACTGGCACAAATGTATTTGGAAGACTATCAGAAAGAGCATAAACAAGAACATTTGAAGTTTTATTTACCAGCAGACGAAATGATTCAAGAGGATGTTTTATTATACCTTTATCAACAATTCTATACGATCGGGTGTCAGGAGTTATATGAAATTAACCCTCTTCAATTTATCTATAAAGATAGAAAGAACGAAATCGTGGTTGAGGAAGTGACAAATGATAATTTAGGAGAATATCTACAATTGCAGAGAAACTTTGATCTAGATTATGGTGAGGAATATGTGAACCTTAATAGAAGCATGCATTCCTATCATCATAATGCAAAAGATACATTACAGTTACTCGCATATGATCATGGTGTGCCAGCAGGTTCATTACAAGTATTTTTTAATAAGTGTACAGCTGAAATTGATAATGTAGGTGTGTTACCAGCTCACCGATTAAAGGGGATTGCTGCAAGCTTGCAATATGAAGTAATGAAGCGATTTAGCAATCATAGGGTTATACTTGTAGCCGACAGCAATGACACGCCAAAGGATATGTATCGTAAACAAGGGTATAAAAAATTGAGCTTTCGCTATGAAGTAATGAAGTTATTATAAGTAGTAGTTTATTATTAATATAGAACAAGTAATGTGATAAAAACTCTACAAACTGATATTAATAAATCTGCAGGTGGTGAGAGTAGCCATCTGCAGATCATTTATAAAGAGGTAAATTTTGATCAAGGTAAAAGAGAGAGAACAGCAAAAAAATGCATAATCGAACCAGCAAGAACAAAAACATGCCACAATGCGTGATGGTACTTAAATCCTCTCCATACATAAAATATTGAACCAGCAGTGTATAGAACGCCACCGATAATGAGGAAAATCATTCCTTGTGTAGGTAAGTGTGTAACCAGAGGCTCCCAGGCAAATATAATTAGCCAGCCCATCAAAACATATAGTAATGTGGAGAAGACTAAAAACTTTTTAACAAAAAAACATTTGAAAACTGTTCCAGCAATTGCTAGCCCCCATACAAGACCAAATAAGGTCCATCCTAAGGTTCCTTTAACTGTTATAAATAGAAACGGTGTGAACGTTCCAGCAATAAAAAAGTAAATGGAAGAATGATCGAGAATCTCAAATACATCCTTTGCTTTTCCAGCAGGTAAACTATGTAGCAAAGTTGATGAGAAATATAAAATAACCATCGTTGTACCAAAAAGAACAAAGCTGACAATATGCCAAGCTGTTCCATATAAGGATGAGAAAACAGTTAAAATGACGAGAGCCGCAATACTTAATAGCGCACCGATTCCGTGTACGATCGCGTTGGCGATTTCTTCTCCCTTTGAAAAAATATGTGTTTCCAAGTAGTATTCACCCATTCTTTATCCAAAATCATAATTCTAGTATAAACATTTTTTTAGCTGATAAAAAGTCGTAAGCTTTCATTATAAAGAAAAACTTCACTAGGCGAAGAGGGTGGAGAGTGTAAATGCATGGAGAATATTTGGAGTTATCCATCCTTGAGTCAATGCCAATTTAAGCCGCGGTGTTAGATCAGTTGAAGTGTTTAGGTAACGACAGCATTCATCCAACTTGTTCATAATCGTTACTGAAAGAGAAGCTTGACATTGCTCAATTCCTAAACTTGCAGTTGACATTTATTGATAAGATGATAACATAACTTTGAAAGCATAATTGAATAAATCCACTAGGGGTGCCTTTAAAAGGCTGAGATTAAAGTGCAATAACTTTAAGACTCTTAGAACCTGATCTGGTTGATACCAGCGTAGGGAAGTGGCGTATATCAATTTAGTTAACGTTATAACTATAACTAAATGAATGATGTATACAGTAACCACTTTCTTATAGGAAGTGGTTTTTCGCTTTTCTGGATTTTTTATGCTCGATAAAAAAAGAGAAGAGGTAGAAATGATGACAACAAAAGAAACGTTTACACAATCGTTAAGGAAAGAAGTACATGATATATGGGAAGCGAA
Source organism: Cytobacillus sp. FSL M8-0252 (assembly GCF_038007345.1). Classification (NCBI taxonomy): domain Bacteria; kingdom Bacillati; phylum Bacillota; class Bacilli; order Caryophanales; family Bacillaceae; genus Cytobacillus; species Cytobacillus sp. FSL M8-0252. The sequence goes on along the minus strand of NZ_JBBOWZ010000001.1, from coordinate 2,704,002 downwards.
TTTTGAACACCCTTTCGTTAAAGGAATTGCTAAGGGAGATTTACCAATTGAGTGTTTCCGCTTTTATGTGTTACAAGATTCTTACTATTTATCACATTTTGCTCGTGTGCAAGCAATCGCTGCTTCTAAAGCAGAGAATTTATATATGACCTCAAGAATGGCCTCGCATGCGCAAGGTACCTATGAAGCTGAACTAGGGTTACATAACAAATTTATGGAGGTATTAAAAGTTTCTGAAGAAGAGTTAAACCAGTTTAGACCCGCTCCTACTGCCTATGCATATACATCCCATTTATATCGTGTAGCAGAGACAGGCACAGTTGGCGAGGTCATCGCTAGTTTGCTTCCGTGTTATTGGATTTATTATGATATTGGGCAGAGCTTTAAAGGGGCAAAACCAAAAGAAGAAATCTATCGTACCTGGATTGATACATACGGTGGAGAATGGTTTGTTAAACTTGTACTGGAACAAATTCATCATCTTGATCGGCTTGCTGAAATTGCATCTGAAACAGAAAAAGAAAAAATGAAAATGGCATTTACCATTAGCTGTCAATATGAGTTAGCTTTTTGGGAAATGGCTTATACCCAAGAAAAGTGGTTAAGTGATAAAACATATGCATAAAACTTCATAAATGAAAGCGGGAATAGTGTTAACAGAATAAGGTTAGTTCATACTAACTCAATTCTGTTAACATCATACCCTTTATAATCGTTGTAATATCAGGTTTGTTATGCAATTAAGACAGTTTGCCATATCGGATTTTCCTAAAAAAGAAGTTAGATCTTCACCAACTACTCATCTAGTCAATAGAAATGACTTCTACTTCTCCACCCTCATAGACATATAAACTTCCTATATATATATAAAGACAATAAGCGTATAATGAGAGACGAATGTTAAATTGAGGAAGGCGTTTAAATAATGAATAAACAACAAAGTAAGTACAGATGGGTTGTATTTGGTGTTTTACTTTTAGCCTATTTATTTATGGTTAGTCAAAGAACAGCACCTGGTTTAATTACTGATCAATTAATGGAAGAATTTCATTTAACTGCAGCAACGATTGGGCTGATAACGAGTATTCAATTTTTTGCTTATGCTGGATTGCAAATTCCCATCGGATTATTCTCTGATAGATTTGGTCCAAATGTATTTCTAGTCGCTGGAACGCTGCTAAACGGACTAGGTACCATCCTCTATAGTTCGGTAGATAATAGTTATATGCTTATCTTTGCTAGGCTATTATGTGGAATTGGCGATGCTACTATTTGGGTCAATTTAGTTCTTGTATTGAGCATTTGGTTCAAGCAGCAGGAGTTTTCGATGCTAGTGGGATTTTCTGGAATGACAGGAAGTTTAGGTTTCTTATTGGCAACAGTTCCTTTTAGTTCGACCATTTCTCTATTAGGGTGGAGACTTCCATTTTTAATTGTTGGCATCGTAATATTCACCCTCGGTATCGGACTCTATGTTGTTTTAATAAAATATCCTAAGAAGAAATTTCAAATGGAAGAAGAAAAAAATCAAAAAGAAACAAATGAACCGTTATTAGTCATCATAAGAAGATTACTAGTCAATCGCCAAGCTTGGGCGACATTCCTTTGTCATTTTGGTGTAGTAGGCACATATATTGGCTTTATTGGCTCTTGGGCTGTTCCCTATGGTATGGACATTTACGGTTTATCAAGATCAAGTGCAAGTGAAGTAATTATGTACGGCTTATTTGGTGCCATTATCGGAGCGCCATTAACAACCTATCTATCTACTTTTTTTGACAGTGTCAAATTACCGTATGTTATCGTGCAGTTGCTGTCGGTTTCTGCTTGGATCACACTAGTATTGCTGAATGGAGAGCCACCGTATTTATTATTCATTCTTTTATTCGTGATCATAGGCTATGCAAATGGTGCGAGTGCTCTAACCTTTACAGTTGTTAGACAGTCCTTTCATATAAAGGAAGTGGGGCTTATTTCCGGTTTCGCCAATACGGGTGGCTTTCTTAGCGCAGTGTTGCTGCCAGCTCTTTTTGGGAAAGTATTGGACCATTTTGCTAATTTTGACCTTACAACCGCTTATCAATATGGACTCTATATTCCTTTAAGCTTTGCGATTATTGGGTTAATTGGAGTATTCATGTTATATGAGCCAGTAGTATATCGTCAAAAACTACAAATGAGTCAAATGAAAAAATCGGTTGGTTAACAATCGATTTTTTTATTTAGCTAATAAAAATGAAGAACAATCATCACTTAAAAGGCAGTCAAGTGGATACCTGATTTGATCACCATCTACCGTCCTTTTTAGAAAATGTTACTGAAAGTGTAAAATTGATCTTTTTTTATCAAATATTTCTTCATAACAATTGAAAAAATTGGATATTTGTTGTAAGATAGGTTATATTATTAATCTAATTTTAATAGATAATATATTTTTGAAATATAATAGTTACATATAGTAATAATTAAGAACATTCATACTTTGATGATTGGTTGTGTTGATGATGGCGGGAGAGCAGAAAAGAAAGAAAAGAAATAAAAAAATGGTTTTTCGGATTAATTTAATGTTTTTTGCAGTATTTATCCTCTTTTCGATTCTAATCTTCCGCTTAGGTATTGTTCAAATTGTTTACGGGGAGAATTATAAAAAAGAGATTGAACGGGAAGTGGAGGTGCCAGTAGCAAGCACGGCACCTAGGGGGCAGATCTATGATAGTAAAGGTAGACTGGTTGTAGGGAATAAGCCTCAATTAGCCATAAGTTATACTCGCTCTCAATCTACAACTCAAGAAGAAATGATTCAGACATCAGAGCTTTTAGCGAAAATGATTAAAAAAGACACGGAAGAAGACTTGAAGGCGATTACGGAAAGAGATAAACAAGACTTTTGGATAATAAAGTATCCGAATGAAGCAGCAGAAAAAGTATCGGATAAAGAAAAAGATGAATTGCAAGCAAGTGATATGTCAGCAAAAGAAGTAGATGAAGAAATATATAAACGAACGCGGGAACGAATAACAGAAGAAGAACTGAATGCTTTTAAGAAGGATGAACTAGAAGTTTTAGCGATATTTCGAGAAATGGCAAGTAGTCGAATGTTGACACCTCATTTTATTAAGAACAAAAATGTTAATGAAGATGAATTTGCTCTTGTTAGTGAGAATCTTCATTTACTACCTGGTATTGATACAACGGTAGACTGGGAACGTTATAATGCTTTAAAGGACGAAGATGGAGAAGTAACATTAAGTTCTGTACTTGGAAATGTTTCAAGTTCAAAAGAGGGCTTGCCTAGTGAAATGCTCGAATATTATCAATCTAAAGGTTATAGTCGCAATGATCGTGTCGGCAAGAGTTATTTAGAATTGCAATACGAGTCTGTTTTACAAGGGCAAAAGAAAATCATGAAAAATTACACAGATAAAACGGGTGAAGTAACAAAGCAAGATGTGGTAAGAGAAGGACAAGCAGGAAAAGACCTTGTCTTAACAACTGATATCGAATTCCAACAAGAGGTAGAAAAAATCATTGAAAAGCATGTTCGAAGTCTGAGGGGAAGTAATTACTATTTAGATCGTGGCTTCGTTTCAGCGATGAACCCACAAACAGGTGAGGTTCTCGCAATGGCTGGCAAACAATTTGTCAAAGATGAAAAAACTGGTGAAACAGAAGTCATGGATTACGCCTTAGGTAATATGACAAGTCAATATTCAATGGGTTCCACTATAAAAGGCGCAACAGTGTTAGCAGGTTACGAAGAAGGAGTAATCTCACCTTGGAGTGTTTTGGTAGATAGACCTTTGTATTTTGACGGAACACAACCTAAACGATCTTGGAATACGGCAGGATTTGGTGCCATTAATGATCTAACGGCCCTTAGGAAATCTTCAAATGTTTATATGTTTCTAATAGCGATGAGAATTGGTGGACAACAAGAATACATTCCGCGAGGTAAACTACGTATTGATAAAGATGAAGGTATTAGAAAGTTACGATATAATTTTCACCAGTTCGGTCTTGGGGTGAAAACGGGTATCGACTTACCAGGTGAAGTAACAGGACAATCACCAATTCCTCCTAATGGAGGGAATACACTTGATTTTGCCATTGGACAATTCGATACTTATAGTCCGCTACAATTGGCGCAATATGTATCAACGATAGCAAATGGTGGTTACCGTATGCAACCACAGATTGTGAAGGAAATTCGTGAACCGAATCTTGAGAATAATCAACTTGGTGCGGTTTATAAATCCATTGAGCCGAATGTTTTGAATAAAATTACGATGAAGGATGCATGGATTGAACATGTACAAGATGGGTTTATCCAAGTAGTCAACCATCCGCAGGGAACAGCAAATAGTGGGATTACAAATAAAAAGTATAAGATTGCAGGTAAAACAGGAACAGCCCAAGCTTACTACGGGGGGCCGCTTAAGGTGCAATCGAATCCAGATACTTGGAATTTAACCTTTGTCGGGTACGCGCCGTATGATAATCCTGAAATTGCCATTTCAGTTGTCATTCCATGGTTGTCTTCAGATAAATCCAAGATTAACCTTCATATTGCTGATGAGGTATTTGATGCTTATTTTAAAATGAAGACTAAAAAAGGCGAAGAAAATGAAGAACTTTAAATAAAATAGAATAGAGCTTTTCATATGCACCCCGAAGTCTAACGCTTGGGGTGTTTTTTTATGGTGACATATGATGAATCTTTTAAGCAAAAAAATACTCTCTCTCTCTCTCTCTTGCTAGTGAAGGTGGTTATGTAGTTGGAATCGTAGTAAAACGAATGTAAGATAATGGGGTTTGCCTTTAAATAATTTAAGAGAGGGTGGTTCCCTTAGAAGGACTAACAAAACAGGCCATCCAGTTTAATTTAAGGTAGATGTCTTACACGAGAAATTGAAACAGGAGAATCTTTTGACTCAGTTGTTTTTAAAATTTGGCATTCGAAATGAATAAAAATGAAGAAAGTGAGTGTAAATGCATTCAACTCTTTTCATTTTAAAAAAATTGGTTCTGTTTTTCTGATTATACCTTGTTCTTTTTCCTTATAATAACAATAAATATTTAGAAATTTTAATAATAATATTTCTTTAAAAATTTTATTGTATTTTTTTACAAAAATGCTATGATATTAATAGTTTTATATTCTTTTAAATACATTTTTTAACATCTGTAATACGGAAAAACTAATTGAATAATGAAGGTGAATGAATCAATGAAAATTGTTTCTTTTAATGCATTTCGCACGATTGGTATGCCCAATGTGCACTATATAAAGCCAGAACATATGTTTAAAGAAATAGATGCAATAAAGCAAGCTGACATCGTGTTATTTCCTGAAACGTGGCAAGTACCGTCACTTGTGTATGGGTTGAAGAAAAAGATTTTTCCTAGCATAGAAACAATGCAGCTAGGTTTTAGTAAAATTGAAATGACAAGGGCCCTTTGGTCGGTGAGTCCTGAGCATGCTCCCTATACTGAAATCCTTGCTAATACAAGGAGCAATATTGAGTATGTTTTAGATACTTTTCCCTTTCCTTTTGTAGCAAAAGAATCACGAAACTCTATGGGAAAAGGTGTTTTCCTCATCCAATCGAGAGAAGACTTTCTAACGTATTGTGAGAAAGTGGACGCTTTATATATCCAAGAATATTTACCGAATGATGGAAAAGATTTACGTATATGTGTGGTTGGGAATGAAGTATTGGGCGCCTATTGGAGAGTGGGACTAGAAGGAGAGTTTCTTCATAATATTGCACAAGGTGGAGAACTATGTGCCGATTTTATTCCCCAAGAAGCTATCGACCTTGTGTTAGATATTGCCGGTCAATTAGGTATTAATCACGCAGGGTTTGATGTCATGGTGAGCGAAGGGAAATACTATATTATCGAATTTAATGTGTTATTTGGGAATCAAGGATTAAATAAACTAGGAAAATCAGTTGAACAAACGATTTATCAATATTTATTATCACAATTTCTACCACCATTCCCAACATCGCCGACACCAGGAAATAAAGTTGTCTCTTAATGGTAAAAGCCTAATTTCTTTCCGTAGGAAACTAGGCTTTTACTTATTTATTAACTGCGTACTTTTCTTTTTGTACCATATTGATTAAGAGGTCGAGTTCCTCGCTTATTTGAATAGTGAACGGGTCTGATAGGCCAAAAATATCCCCGATAATTAAAAGCATTTCTCTTGTATCTTTTATCTGACTTTCAATATCTATAGAAGTTACCTGCATCTGTCATTACCTCGAATTCAAAATATCATAACTAATTACATTATCACATATTTTTACATATTATACAATCAATAGTTATCTGATTAAGTCATAACAGAGCTGCAGTTTTTATAGCCTGAATCAAAATGCTATAAATCTAGTAAAAGGATAAATGGTGTCATTCGCAGAATTCTACTTTCGTCTAGCACGAGAGGAAAAAGAATGAAAAAGAGAGAAAATTTAATAAATCATTGATGAGCATCAGATGGTGATAGAGAACGATAAATAGGTAAATTATGAATAGCACAAACAAAAACTAATTTTTAGGAGTTTTTGTTTGTGCTTATACACTGGAAACAATTAATGATTATAAATCTTGTAAAGCTTTTTCGAATATCTCTAAGGTTCTATTAATTTCTAAATCAGTGTGTGCTGTAGATAGGCTGAAACGATTCATTGGTTTTGTATATAAACCATTAATTAATAATAATAGATCTAATCTTTTACGTAAGGAAAAATTCGCTTGCTGTAAGTCGCGATAATTCCATACTTCTTTATCAGTAAATACGATGTTAAAAATGGAACCGAGTCCAATGGTTTGCATCGCTAATCCTTTTCTATCAAAAAGACTTGTTAGTTCTTGTTTTAAACGATGTGTTCTAGCTATAACAGTAGAGATTTCATTTTGTAATACGTCAATGGTTGCCATCCCTGCAGCAAGGATTGAAGGGTGACCATTATATGTCCCGCTATGGAAAAGAACATCTTTGGCACTGGAGTTCTTACCTGTACTATGGTCAAAAACATCTGAGAAGGTAGAAGGGGCACAACACATCATAATCTCTTCTTTACCTCCAACCATACCAACAGGAAAACCTCCTCCAACTACTTTACCTAACGTTGTTACATCAGGTGAAATATGATAAATGGATTGTGCACCACCAAGCCCCAATCTAAAGCCGGTTTTTACTTCATCAAAGATTAAAACAATACCTAAGTCTTCCGTTATTTTTCTTAATCCAGTCATAAATTCTTGTGTAGCAGGGATAAAGCCACTTTGAGCAGGTTCTAAAATCACAGCTGCTACCTCATCTTTATGCTTTGTCAAAATTTCTGCTGTTGCTTCCAAATTATTAAAAGGTAAAACAATCGTATGAGTTTGGTGATAGGGGTCAACACCTTTAGATTCAATTAAAGCATTTGGTTCTGATGCTGGACCTGCTTGATCTACTTTTGGATTAACACTAATAAGCATTTGATCATATCCGCCATGGTAATGACCTTCAAACTTAGCAATCTTATATTTACCAGTGTAAGCATAGGCTAATCTTATTGATAATAAAGTTGCTTCAGTACCTGAGTTTGTATATCTAAGTTTTTCCATCGAAGGATAGAGTGCTTGTAATTTTTTTGCCATTTCGAGTTCAAGTTGATGAGGCGTCCCGAATAAATGTGTACCATTCACTTGCATTTGGTCAGCTAATGCTTTTTGCACTTTTGGGTGACCATGACCAAGCATTAAAGAGCCATAAGATAATAAGTAATCGATGTATTCATTGCCATCAATATCGAATAAATAAGCGCCACTACCCCTTTGCATAACAATTGGGTATGGATCAAAGTACTTAATATTTGCTGTTACACCGCCTGGCATATAGCTTTGGGCATCTAAAGAGAATTGATATGATTTACTCGTTTTTGCTTTTAATTGTTCGTGTACATCATCTAATGAACTTGTTTTCACTGTATTTTTCACCTCTATAATGAAATGTATATTTCATATTTATTAATATAAGAAATATATAGAACATGATACGCTGAAAAAACCTATTTGTGAAGTGTTAATTTCATTTTTAATAAAAATGAAATAAATAATTCATTAATGGTTATACAGATTATCAATTTTTAAGCTTTTCACGTATAATAAAATGTATGAGAAAGAAATCTGTTAATTTTGAAGAAAAGGTATGACTTACAAAATGGAGAATATCGAAAAGTTAATCACGGATCAATATCCGATAATGAGTAAATCTCAAAAGAAAATTGCTACATACATGTTAGATCATAAAAATGAAATTCCATTCTTAACTGTCGCTAAACTAGCCAAATCTACGAAAGTTAGTGAAGCTACTGTTGTTAGATTTGCCGTTTTTCTTGGATTTACTGGTTACTCTGATCTACAGCAATATATGCAAAGCTCTATCCAAAAACAACTCACTACAACAGAGAGATTGAGAATGTCATCAGATGTGTATGAACACGAAAGAGAAGGGGTTGTCTCTCTGTTCCAGGATGATATGGCTAACATTCAATTGACGATGGAAAAGTTAGATGAACAACAATTTATGAGAGCAGCACAATATATATTAGAGGGAAGAAGAATATACATCAGTGCCAATCGTAGTGCTCGGTCATTAGGTGTATTTCTGCAATATTATTTAAATATCATCCTTGGACATAGTGAATTAATCGGTGCTGTTGACACTGTATCTGAACAGTTATTTAAGTTGGATGAGCATGATGTAGTGATTGGTATCAGCTTTGCTCGTTATTCAATGAATACAATTGAACAAGTGCAATATGCAAAAGAACATGGAGCAAAAGTGATTGCTATTACTGATCATTTAACGTCACCATTAGTGCCATATGCAGACGTAGTATTAACTGCTTCTAGCAAGCTTCCAACGTTTATCGACTCCTTTACCGCACCACTTAGTTTAATTAATGCTTTAATTGTTTATTTAGGGAAAGAGCGGACAGAAGTTGTAGAAGAAAGATTAGAGAAGTTAGAAGACTTATGGGAGCGGTTTGATATATTTTATAGAAAGAAATAGGAGGAGTAGTCGATGGATTTAAAAATAAAAGGTAAAGTAGCTTTAGTATTAGCTTCCAGTCAAGGTTTAGGAAAGGCGATTGCCCTTGAATTAGCTAAGGAAGGCGCCAAAGTAATGATTTCGAGTAGAGATGAAAGTAAACTACAAGTCGTACAACAGGAGCTAAAATCAAGTGGTTTCATGGAAGTGGAGTACCAAGCGTGTGATATTACAAAACAGGAAGATATTACAGAACTTGTTCAAAAGACAAAAGCTACATATGGAACCATTGATATCCTTATCAATAATGCTGGAGGACCTCCTGGTGGCGGATTTGAGGATTTATCGGATGATGACTGGTATCGTTCGTTCGAATTAAATTTACTTAGCTACGTACGAACGATCCGAAGTGTATTGCCTGAAATGAAGAAACATGGCGGGAAAATCATCAATATTGCTTCCACATCTATTAAACAACCAATCCCAGGTTTATTATTATCTAATACATTTCGCTTAGGAATTGTTGGTTTGACTAAAACGCTTGCTGATGAATTGGCTCCGCATCAAATATTAATCAATACGGTTGCACCAGGTAGAATAGCAACAGATCGTATTGACTATCTTGATCAATTAACGGCTAATAGAAAGGGGATTTCGAAAGAAGAAGTGCAAAAAGCATCAGTACAATCGATCCCGTTAGGTCGTTATGGCACGCCTGAAGAATTTGCTCAATTTGTCACTTTCCTATGTTCAGATATTAATACTTACGTAACGGGTTCTTCTATTTTAATAGATGGCGGAATGGTGCGTTCTTTATAAATATTAACTATTGACTGGGAAAAAAGAGGATATTAAAATAGTATTAGCACTCTATAAGATAGAGTGCTAATTTAGTCTTTGAAAAATTCATGATAAAGGAGAGACTGTGAAGATGGCAGAAAAAATTCAATTCCAAGCTGAATCGAAACGATTGCTTGATATGATGGTACATTCTATTTATTCACAAAAAGAAGTGTTTTTACGTGAATTAATTTCTAATGCAAGTGATGCAATTGATAAGATTTATTATAAGGCGTTGACTGACGACCAACTTGTTTTCGAACAAGACGATTATTACATAAAGGTGATTCCTAATAAGGAAACACGCACATTAACCATTATTGATACAGGTATCGGAATGACAAAAGAAGAACTAGAAAATAATCTAGGTGTCATTGCTAAAAGTGGATCCCTTGCTTTTAAATCAGAGAATGAAGCAAAAGATGGTCATGATATTATTGGGCAGTTCGGTGTCGGATTTTATGCAGCATTTATGGTAGCAGACGAGGTAAAAGTATTGTCCAAAGCTTTGCATAGTGACCAAGCTTATCTTTGGGAATCTCAAGGGGCCGATGGATATACTATTGTGGAAACAACGAAAGATCAAGTAGGTACAACCATCACACTTAAATTAAAAGAAAATGAAGAAGAAGAGAACTTTGATGATTTCCTTGATGAATATCAATTAAAATCAATTATTAAGAAATATTCTGATTTCATTCGTTATCCAATCAAAATGGATGTCACAACGAGTAAACCGAAAGAAGATAATGACAAAGAATTTGAAGAGATCATAGAAGAACAAACCATTAATAGCATGGTTCCAATTTGGCGTAAAAACAAAAATGAATTAACGGATGAAGATTATCAAAACTTCTATCAAGAGAAACGGTATGGGTTTGATCAGCCATTAAAGCATGTGCATGTAAGTGTCGATGGATCCATTCGATATAATGCCATTCTTTTTATCCCAGAAAATCGTCCTTTTGATTATTACTCTCAAGAGTATCAAAAAGGGTTAGAGTTATATTCAAATGGCGTGTTAATTATGGAGAAATGCCCAGACTTATTACCTGATCATTTCAGCTTTGTTAAAGGGATGGTTGATTCTGAAGATTTATCCTTAAATATTTCAAGAGAAATTCTCCAGCATGATCGTCAATTAAAATTGATTGCCAAAAATATTAATAAGAAAATTAAAAGCGAGTTAAAAACATTATTGAAAAATGAACGTGAACAATATGAGAAGTTCTATGAATCATTCGGTCGCCAAATCAAGTTTGGTGTGTACAATGAGTTTGGTACACATAAGGATTTATTAAAAGATTTACTATTGTTCCATTCGTCCAAAGAGAAAAAACTAGTAACATTAGATGAATATATAAGCAGAATGCCAGAAGAGCAAAAATATATTTATTATGCTACAGGTGATTCAATTGATCGTATTGACAAGCTACCACAAACAGAAATCGTAGCCGATAAAGGATATGAAATTCTTTATTTTACAGAGGACATTGATGAATTTGCAATTAAAATGCTTGTTAACTATGAAGAAAAAGAGTTTAAGTCAGTATCTAGTGGAGATTTAGGAATTGATGCGGAAGACAAAGAAGAAGACAATGAAGATGAAGTAAAAGAAAATAAAGAAATATTAACGAAAATGTCTGAAATACTTACTGGTAAAGTAAAAGAGGTCCGTGCATCCAAACGACTAAAATCTCATCCTGTTTGTTTATCAGCTGATGGTGAAGTAACCATTGAAATGGAAAAAGTATTAAGTATGATGCCAGATAATCAAAATGTCAAAGCAGATAAAGTACTTGAACTGAATATCCACCATTCTGTCTTCAATAGTATCCAAGCTGCATTTAATAATAATGATGATGAAAAATTAGCTTTATATACCAATTTACTTTATAACCAAGCATTACTGATTGAAGGCTTATCTGTGGAAGACCCGGTAGCGTTCACAAATGATATCTGTAAGGTAATGCAATAATCTCCTTTGAAATAATTTTTTCAACATTAGGCCCGATCGATTATTCGGGTCTATTTTAATTTACGCCGTTTCCGATTATTTTGGGTTAACTTCATCGTGGTTAAGGAAGCATTTCAATTTGTAAGAAGGGGTAAATGTACTTTCAAAGGAACAATTAGTGCTTGTTAAAGCTATTAGAAATGACTTGTTTCCAGGAAATTGATAAGCTTATTATTCGTTAAAATCGTTTTCATAGTGATAACGGAAAGTACAAGATGTATTATATTTAATTTTACATTTAGGAGGGATATAAATGATTTTTGAAATGACTACTCAAGTTAGAGTTGCCAATATTGAAGAAGGGCAAAAGTGGTATGAAACACTGCTTAATAAGAAGCCTGATTTTACTCCACATGAGGGGTTCGCTGAGTGGGAACTCATTCCTGGATGTTGGTTGCAGGTCGCAGAAGGAACTCTTTCCGAGGGTAACGGACCTCTGCGTTTAGGAGTTACTAATATTGAGGCTGAAAGAGACAGACTTATAGAAGTTTTAAAAATCAATAGGTTTGAAATACATTCAAGACCTGAAGTACCAGTGAAATGGGGAACTTTCACAGACCCATGGGGAAATCGACTTGGTTTTTTCGAATACTTAGATAAGGGAGAAGAGCAAGAACGTATTAAAACGATCAAAGGAACAATAAAAGTTTGAAAAAGTCTGGTAAGAAAGGGAACAACGAGAGAGGTTCTCTTTCATTTATGTAAAAAACAACAAGGTCACGAAAAACAGTGTTAATTTAAAGTAGATCAATAATTAAGAAATAGGTATATACCTAATAAACATAAGAAGTCTGTAAAAAATGATCTTTGAAAAACACTTGCTTTGTATGAGCTCACTACTGTTTTCGTTTTTCCATACAGAAAAAATAAATAGAAATAACATTATAGTGAATTGCAAAGTCCTTTCCACTCGTATCCTCTTAAAAAAACATCTCTAGGGTCTTGTAAAGGCTCTCCCTAATAATTCTTTACATTAATATTTAAGGTTTATGATTCTATTTCTTACAAGATCTTAAAACAAGCATTAGTCAATTATTATTTGTGAGACATAATAAATTGCTTATGTTTGCCATTTCAGAATGTAAAAGAACACTAATATTTACAGGGTATGTAAGGATAAATAACATTCAAAAATTAGAAAGAAAAAACTATTTGGAACAAGTATTAAGTGAAGCGCTTACAAAACTTTGCTTTTTACATTTTGACAAGCAAGACTAGTGAACTATTTTACGAATTGTATAATGATTAATCGATTAGAACACAGTAAAATGATTATAAGATTCTAACAATTCAGTTTAATTAATGTTAGAAAAACTAACATTCAAAGATGCTATCTTTTAAGGAGGTTACTCTATAGTGAAAAGCGACCGAAAAGAGACATTAGCAACACTAAAGCGGAACTTTGAAGAAGTAGAACCACCTTTTTCTAAGCATGATGCACTGGATGAGGCCAATCGATGTTTGTATTGTTATGATGCTCCTTGTATTCAAGCGTGTCCAACGGGAATTGATATCCCTAGTTTTATTAAAAAAATTGCCACAGATAATTTATTTGGATCTGCAAAAACAATTATGTCTGCTAATCCTGTAGGAGCTAGTTGTGCACGCGTTTGTCCGACAGAAGAACTTTGTGAAGGCGCATGTGTACTCAATCATTCTACTAAACCTATTTTAATAGGAAATTTACAACGGTATGCAACGGACTGGGCAATTAAGAATGAAGCGACCCTGTTTCATGCTGGAAAGCCAAATGGAAAGAAAGTAGCGATTATAGGAAGTGGGCCTGCCGGTTTATCAGCAGCCAGAGAATTAGCAAGAATGGGTTATAAAGTAACGATTTACGAAGCAGAAAGTGAAGCGGGAGGATTAAATACTTACGGAATCGTCTCATTTAGATTACCGCAGAAAATATCTTTTTGGGAAGTAGAACAAGTAAAAAAATTGAATGTAGACATTGTTACAAATACGAGAGTAGGGGTAGATATCTCTGCTAAAGAAATTCTGGAACAGAATGATGCTGTTGTTTTAGCCATTGGTATGTCATCTGTACCAGAATTAGGCATTCTTGGTGAAGATTTAAATGGCGTTCATGATGCGATTGAATTTGTAAAAGAAACAAAGACAGCACCTATTCATGATGACATATACAAAAAAAAGGTAGCAGTAATCGGGGCTGGTAATACAGCTATCGATGCTGCAACTTGTTCAGTTAGATTAGGAGCGGATAATGTCAAAATTTTATATAGAAGAACGCTGGCTGAGATGACCGCTTATGATTTTGAATATGAATTTGCAAAGCAGGATGGTGTCGAATTTCGCTGGTTAACAGCTCCGGTTGAAATTTTAGGAGATGAGCAAGGGAAAGTTACAGGTATTAAATGTGTCAAGATGACTTTATCGGAACCTGGTGAAGATGGAAGGAGACGTCCTGTACCCTTAACTGATTCTGAATTTACGATTGAAGTAGATGCAGTGATTAAAGCGATCGGACAAAGTCGTTATATTGATTTAATTGAACAATTTGAAATTAGTCACGATGGTGGTGTTGTGACAATAGATAGTGAAACCTTTCAAGCATCTAACAGTAAAGTATTTGCCTGTGGAGATTGTATATTTGGTAAAGGACAAGGTGAAGCAATGGTTGTGTCTGCTGCACAACAAGGAAAAGCGAGTGCCATAAGCATCCACCGCTCTCTATTAAAAGAAACGATAGAAACTGCTTAAATATCTTGGAGGTGAAATAATGGCAGATTTAAGTACAAATATAGCTGGAATTAAATCCCCAAATCCATTTTGGTTAGCTTCAGCTCCGCCAACCAATTCAGGTTATCAAGTACAGCGTGCCTTTGAAGCTGGGTGGGGAGGTGCAGTTTGGAAAACATTAGGTGACCCCATTTTAAATGTTTCTTCGCGTTTTGCAGCAGTGAGTTTTAATGGTCAAAAAGTAGCAGGGTTTAATAATATTGAATTAATTACTGATCGACCGTTGGAAGTAAACCTGAAAGAAATCTATGAAACAAAAAAGAAATATCCTAATCATGCAATCATTGCTTCGTTGATGGTCGAACCGAAACAAGAAAAATGGCATGAAATTGTCAAAAAGGTGGAAGAAGTGGGTGTCGATGGACTTGAATTAAATTTCGGTTGTCCGCATGGGATGGCTGAAAGAGGAATGGGAGCAGCCTCAGGTCAAGTACCAGCACTTGTTGAGCAACAAACCTATTGGGTAAAAGAAGTAGCGAAGACACCGGTAATCGTGAAACTTACACCAAATATCACCGATATAACTGCAACAGCTGAGGCTGCGGTTAATGGTGGTGCAGATGCAATTAGTATGATTAACACGATTAATAGTTTAGCAGGTGTAGATATTGAAACGTGGAATACCATTCCGCATGTTGGAGGGAAGGGTGCCCACGGTGGCTATTGCGGACCTGCAGTGAAACCAATTGCTCTGAATATGGTTGGAGAATGTGCACGTAATAGTAGAATTGGTGTGCCAATCTCAGGAATTGGTGGTATATCTAATTGGCAAGATGCTGTGGAGTTTATGCTCATGGGTTCAACAAGCGTACAAGTTTGTACAGCGGCCATGCATCATGGCTTCCGCATCGTAGAAGATATGATTGATGGGCTGAATTATTATTTAGATCGTAAAGGGATCGCTTCGGTAAATGAAATCATCGGTAAGTCTGTACCCAAATATTCTGATTGGGGCGATTTAGATCTAAACTATCAAATTGTCGCACACATTAATAATGATGTTTGTATCAATTGTAATAAATGCCATATTGCCTGTGAGGATACCTCCCATCAATGTATTGATATGCTGACCGGAACTGATGGTAAGCCTTATCTCCAAGTTCGCGAAGAAGATTGCGTCGGTTGTAATTTATGTTCGATTGTTTGTCCTGTAGATGGAGCAATCGATATGGTCGAAAAACGAAATGAACTACCACCGATGACTTGGAATGAAAGGCAAGAAGCCATTGCAAATATAAGCTATGTTGCAAATAGTACAGCGAAGTAAAAGAGTGAGAAAGGGTGGTTACTTATGAAAAAACTCATAAAAAATGGAGTAATTGTTACAGCAACAGATACTTACAAAGCAGATATCCTAATTGAAGATGAAACAATTATGCAAATCGGAGAGAATCTTCAAGAGAGTGGTGCGGAAGTCGTTGATGCAAAAGGACATTATGTCTTCCCAGGTGCGATTGACCCCCATACTCACTTAGACATGCCTTTTGGTGGAACGGTCACTAAAGATGATTTTGAAACGGGTACAAAAGCTGCCGCATTTGGTGGAACAACTACGATTGTTGATTTTTGTTTAACGACAAAAGGGAAATCACTCAGTAGCGCCGTTGAAACTTGGCATCAAAAATCAAAAAATAAAGCGGTCATTGACTATGGTTTTCACTTGCAAATTGTTGAGAGCAGTGACGCTGTATTAGCAGAGATACCGAAAATGGTTGAGGAAGAAGGCATAACTTCATTAAAAGTATTTATGGCGTATAAAAATCAATTCCAAGCAGATGATGAGACACTATATAAAACTTTACTTGCCGCTAAAGAACTTGGGGCACTTGTCATGGTGCATGCTGAAAATGGTGATGTAATTGATTATTTAGTAAAGGACGCATTAGCAAAAGGAAATACAGACCCTATTTATCATGCTTTAACTCGTCCCCCTGAAGCAGAGGCAGAAGCAACAGGAAGAGCTGCAACACTTACCGGACTTGCTGGATCCCAATTATATGTCGTGCATGTTTCGTGTGCAGATGCGGCTAAAAAAATAGCTGAAGCTAGAAGTCAAGGTATCGATATCTGGGGTGAAACCTGTCCGCAATATTTGGTCTTGGATCAAACCTATTTGGAGAAACCAGATTTTGAAGGAGCTAAATATGTTTGGTCACCGCCATTAAGAGAAAAATGGAATCAAGATCATTTATGGAATGCGTTAAAGACAGGACAATTACAAACACTCGGATCTGATCAATGTTCTTTTGATTTTGTTGGCCAGAAAGACTTAGGAAAAGGTGATTTTTCTAAGATTCCAAATGGTGGTCCATTAATTGAAGACCGCGTAAGTATTTTATTTTCAGAAGGTGTGAAAAAAGGGAGAATATCACTTAATCAATTTGTAGAGATTACTTCAACCCGTGCAGCTAAATTATTTGGATTATATCCGAAAAAGGGTACGATAGCTGTTGGCGCTGATGCTGATCTTGTTATCTATGATGGCAATGTCGAACGGACGTTGTCGGCGAAAACGCATCATATGGCAGTTGACTACAATCCTTTTGAAGGCATGAAAATTACAGGAGAGCCTATTTCAGTGTTATCTAGGGGTAACTTTATCATCAAAGATAAACAATTTGTAGGTGAAGCAGGTCAGGGTAATTTTATTAAGCGTGCTAAATATGGAGAAACGTTAGAAAAACGACCAACAATGATTTAACTTTTATTGCGCCCTGCTGAAATGATTTCAGCAGGGTATCCAACTTCAAGAACTTTACTAAATGTGTTGTTCATATTAAGGGGGTGTCCATATTGGAGAAGAAAGATAATTATTTAAAATCACCGGACCTATTGCCAATTGGTTATAAGGAAAGGAAAATTGGTACCTTTGGTTTTGCAGTTATTTGGATTGGTATGGCGATTGTGCTAGCAGCATTTGCTATTGGTGGTGGCGGAATTGTTCATTTATCGCTTCCTATGGTTCTGTTAGCAACCATTATCGGCTCAGTGGTCATTGGGATATTGATGTCCTTAATTGGTGATATTGGTGTGGAACATGGACTTTCTTTTCCTGTATACATGCGGGCGCCGTTTGGAACAATTGGCACACATATTCCTTCAGTTGTTAGGGGGATAACTGCTTCATGTTGGTTTGGCATAAACACTTACTTTGGTGCTTCCGCTATTAACGGGATACTTAATCTTCTTTTTGGCTTTGATCAGTGGTTCGTATGCTTTATTCTTTTTGCTGCTGCACAATTAATCAATACAGCATTAGGAATTAAATCGATTGAACGGTTTGCTGATTTAGCTGCCCCTATTATTATTATAATCTCATGTTGGATGTATATTACATTATCAGATAATGCAACAAGCCAAGGTAAAGATGTCTGGACTTGGGTGGAAAGTCCTGCGACAGGTATAACTGCTTTTACAGCTTTCATGGTTGTAATTATGGCAAATATGGGCTTTTGGGCTACACTTGCAGCAGATATGCCAAGCTTATCAAGATTCTTTAAAGCCCCTAGAAATGAGAGGAATTGGTTTAAACGCAATAAATCTCAGTTAATTGGTAATATCATCGTGATGCCAATTGTGAATACATTCATGATTGCGATTGGCGCTGTATCATATATGGCAGTTAGCACATCAGATCCAATTGTGGCATTACAAGAGTCAGCTAGTGGTTTTATTTTAGGGATTCTTCTATTAATGATTGTTTTAGCACAGTGGTCTACAAATACTTCGGCCAACATTATACCAGCAGCAACTGTTTTCTCTAATGTAGGCGGGCCGAAAGTACCTTTTTGGGTAGGAGTCATTTTTGCAGGAATTATTGGTACTCTTGCGCAGCCATGGAGCTTGTTTGATGTGCTTAATCAAGCGTTATTAGTCATTGGGGGAATCCTAACATCTATCGTTGGTATATTATTTGCTGATTATTATTTATTAAGAAAGAGAAGAGTGAATGTGCCAGCATTATATGAGAATGAAGGGCAATTCAAATATTTTGCAGGTTTTAATGGCGCTGGACTAATTGCTTGGATTGTCGGGGGGATATGTGCCAATCTATTGTCTACCTACTCTTCCATTGTAGGTTTTGTCGTTGGAGCTGTTCTATATTATGTTTTAGCGAAGTACTGGTGGTTTAAAAAATACAAGCAAAGCGAAATGAATGATCCTAGTGACGAGAAATATCTGGGAATTACAGTCGGAAGAGATTGGGTTTTATCTATTGATGAACAGGAAATAGTAAATACTAAAGTCAAAGAAAAAGTCCAATAAAGGAGATGGTCAAATGTCTGAGCATATTGAATATATGAAAGAAAAAACAAGCATTGATGTCCTGTTAAATAACGGTTATACAATTAAAAGCATTACAGAGAATTTAAGTGGTGCCTTTGTGGAGTTTGAGAGAATTACAGGTTCAACGATTTACTCTGAAACGTTACACATATTAACAGCTGATGCACGCAAGTATTTTTCTGTCCATTTAATTAATCGTAAATAAGTTGTTGAAGGAGATGACATTTTGGAGAAACAAAAAGTAAGGATTAATAGTGAGAGATTAACAGAAACGATTGAACATTTCGCGAATTTTGGTAGGACAGAGAATAATGGTGTAACAAGGTTAGCTCTATCAGAAGAAGATCGTTTAGCACGAGAATATTTTAAAACCTGCTGTGAAGCACTGAAAATGGAAGTGAAAATTGATGATATGGGTAATATGTATGCTCTTTTACCAGGTTTAGAAGAGCGTCCACCGGTGGTCATCGGTTCCCACCTTGATTCAGTAAAATGCGGAGGTCGTTTCGACGGTGTTTTAGGGGTAATTACTGGTTTAGAAATTGTGAGAACACTTGTTGACAATAATATTACACCTAAGATTCCTATTATGTTAGTTAATTTTACGAATGAAGAAGGTGCTAGATTTGAACCTTCAATGATGTCCTCCGGAGTTTTAAGTGGAAAGTTTGATAGTGAAAAGATGTTGAACAAAAAAGATGCTGATGGCAAGGTCTTTAAAGAAGAGTTGGCGAAGATCGGTTTCAATGGCTCTGAGGCCAATAGATTAAAAGAAGCGCATGCCTTTTTAGAGCTACATATTGAACAAGGGCCGGTTCTTCAGCATGAAGAGTTGAAGATTGGTGTAGTTGACTGTGTAGTAGGGATGGTCTGTTATGAAATTAAAATCGTAGGTGACTCTAATCATGCAGGCACGACGCCTATGCATTTACGTAAAGATGCACTATTTACAACCAATAACTTTATTCAAGATATTAGAAATGAATTAAGTAGTTTACCAGATGACCTCGTATTTACTATGGGAAGACTAGATGTTTCTCCTAATGTTCATACGGTTATTCCAAATGAAGTGATTTTTACGATTGAAGCAAGGCATAAGGAACCTGAAGTAACAGCAATTGTAGAAGAAAAAATAAAAAAAGTACAAGAAACCGTAAATAGTGAAGGATGTACTGTATTCATTGAAAAACTCTGGGATCGCTCGACCGTCCATTTTGATAATGAAATGGTTCAATTACTAGAAAATGTGACAAAAGAACAGAGATTACCATATAAAAAAATGGCTAGTGGTGCAGGGCATGATGCTCAGTTTATCGCAAGTATGATTCCTACTGCTATGTTATTTGTATCTAGTATAAATGGAAAAAGCCATAGTGAAGATGAATTTACTCCATATGACGATTGTGCAGCAGGTGTCAATGTAATGTTAGAGGCTGTATTGGAACTTGTAAAATAAATGAATGAACAAAGAAACGAACTTAACAGTGACATTCACTTAGAGTTCGTTTCTTTTTTTATCTGGAATTTATTAGAAAATAAAGGTTTTTTAAAAGAAAAATGAATGAATTCCCAAAAAGCCACCTGTATTTTTTACTATAGATATTTAAATAACTTTTCCTACATTTATAAAATTTTTTGGTTCAATCGATCGTCATTCAATCCTTAATTTTCCATTACAAACCATTCGATTCGATAAAAAACCATTCGATTTCATAGAAATAGGATTTTTTTCCTCCTTGACGAATATTAGGAATCTGTACTATTGTTAATATTGTGATGTGATAATGAGAATCATTATCATTAAAAGTGTAATTTTTTTTCTAACAATCTAAGAAAGAAATGAACGCTTTCTTTTTTAATTTTAATTGAGAATGATTATCTGTTGAGAAAGGGTGTTCTGATGCTTAAAGGAAAAGTTGCAGTCATCTCAGGTGCAGCAAAAGGAATGGGTGCCGCTTTAGTCAAGCGTCTCTGTTTTGAAGGTTGCCAAGTGGTTGGGTTAGATATCGAAGCAGAAAAACTAAAACAACTATCGGAAGAGTTATCAAACCGGGATCAAACATTTGAAGGCTACATCTGTGATGTATCAAATAAAGCACATGTAACAGATACGATACAACTAGTAATAGAAAAATATAAAACGATTGATATTCTTGTCAATGTTGCTGGAGTGATATCAGTAAATCCGATTCAATCTATGACAATGGATGAATGGGAACATACTTTTTCTATTAATACAAATGGAGTATTTTATCTATCCCAAGAGGTGAGTAAAGTGATGATTGCCAAACAATCTGGGGCAATTGTTACAGTTAGTTCAAACGCAGCATCTGTACCGAGAACATCTATGTCAGCGTATTGTGCATCAAAAGCTGCTTCTCTCATGTTTACAAGATGTTTAGGGTTAGAGCTTGCAAAATACAATATACGTTGCAATATTGTTTCGCCAGGTGCCACTGACACAGATATGCAAAGAGACTTCTGGAAGGACGGTGCTATTGAGCAAGGAATTAAGGGTGTTCAAGAAGAATATCGCGTAGGTATTCCATTACAAAGGATTGCCACTCCGGAAAATATTGTTGATTCGATTCTTTACCTCGTTTCAGATCAGGCAAGTCATATCACTATGAATAATATTGTGATAGATGGTGGAGCGAGCTTAGGTGCACAATGACGAAAAAAGAGGTGAATATTAATGGCGATATTACAAGAAAAAAGCGTCAATAAAATGGCGGATTTATATAATAATGGCGATAGTTTCCTTGGTTTTCCCACAAAACATATTTTAGCAAAGGGAAAGGAAGTTGAATTACATACGGAAGAACAGGAAGGAAAATCCTTTAGTGAACGGGTGGATTTACTTTGGCAGAAGTGTCCCCGGACATATGGACATCATGATCTGATGATAGCAGCTTTTCCTTTCGATCAAAAGGATGTGGCAACCTTATTCATCCCTAAAGAAGTGATGTTGGAGAAACCGTTGACTAGTACAAGATATCAAGAAGGAAATCGACTCCCATTACCTAATAAGGTGAATTTTCATCCACAACCACAGGAATATATGATGATGGTCGAAAAGGCTGTAGCGAGAATAAAAAATGCAGAGCTTAAAAAGGTTGTTTTAGGCCGTTTAATGCAAATTGAGTTTAGTAAAAACGTGAATATTCGTTATGTTTTACAGAATTTATTAGCAGATAATGAAGATAAATTTAATTTTGCGGTTCATTTATCAGATGAAAAAAATACGTTGATAGGATCTAGCCCGGAATTGCTGATTAAAAAAGAGGGAGGAAAAGTGATTACCAATCCTTTAGCAGGTTCAAGACCGAGGATGGCGAACGAAGAGGATGATAAAAGGATGGCCCAAGAATTAAGTTGCTCTGAAAAAGATTTATATGAACATCGCCTTGTCGTTGAAGCGATTGAAAGAAATCTTAAGCCATATTGTCGAACACTAACTGTTCCCGCTCGACCTTCTGTTATTTCTACAAAAACGATGTGGCATCTTTCAACAAAAATAGAAGGGGAGTTGTATGACGAAGGCGTTTCATCTGTTCAATTAGCCGAGAGTATTCACCCGACACCAGCTATTTGTGGTACTCCAGCAGTTGAAGCTTTTCAATTGTTGAATGAACTCGAGCCATATAATCGTCATTATTTCACAGGGATGATTGGTTATAGTAAAAGGAACGGTGATGGAGAGTGGGCGATTTCGATTAGATGTGCAGAACTGAGTCAACGAAAAATGAAGTTATTTGCTGGAGCAGGAATTGTCGCTCAGTCAGTACCACAAGAAGAATGTGATGAAACGGCCGCAAAATTAAAAACGATGTTAAGTGCATTAGGTATTGAATAATTCATAAAGGAGAGTTGTAAATGTTACAAGGATATACACCTTGGCCAGATGAATTGGCAACAAAATATCGCTCAAATGGATGCTGGACTGGTGAAACTTTTGGTGAAGTATTAGAAAGGATGGCAACATTAACACCGACATCCATTGCACTGATTGAAGGAAATCGTAAAGTTACGTATGAAGAGTTAAATGATAGAGCCAATCGCTTAGCCCATGGATTCATCCATCTTGGGATAAAGAAGCAAGATCGAGTAGTATTGCAACTTACCAATACCATTACCTTTTTTGAAGTTTGTTTTGCGCTATTCCGTATGGGGGCTCTCCCTATTTTCTCTTTGCCATTGCATCGACAAACAGAAATTACTTACTTTTGTGAACATACAAAAGCCGTTGCTTATGTGATACCTGATGTTTTTGATAGACATGATTATGTGAAGATGGCCAGAGAAGTGAAAGGAAAAGTCAATACATTACAACATATTATTGTCGCAGGAGATGAGCAGGAGTTTTTAAACGTTGAAGCACTAATGTCTGAAGAATCTGTGAATCTACCAAATATTTCGGGTAGCGACTTAGCATTTTTCCAATTATCTGGTGGAAGTACTGGGTTGCCTAAGTTAATTCCGAGAACACATGATGAGTATTTATATAGTATTCGAAAAAGTGTAGAAATCTGTGAATTAAGTGAAAGGACGAAATATCTAGCTGTATTACCAGTAGCACATAACTTCACGATGAGTTCACCTGGTGTTTTTGGTGTCTTATATGCTGGTGGGTGCATCATTTTAAGTCCCGATCCTAGTCCAGATACGGCATTTCCATTAATCGAAAAAGAAAAAGTCAACTTTACATCACTCGTTCCTCCGCTAGCAATTATTTGGATTGAGGCAAAGAAGTCAAGAGATTACGATCTTACTAGCTTAGAGGTGATTCAAGTAGGTGGGGCAAAATGTAGTGCTGAAGTAGCGAAAAAAGTGGGACCTAGCTTCGGCTGTTCACTACAACAAGTTTTTGGCATGGCTGAAGGATTGGTTAATTATACGAGATTAGATGATACAGATGAGAAAATCGTTTATACACAAGGGAGACCAATGTCTGAATTTGATGAGATTCGTATTGTAGATGAAGAGGATCAGTCTATTGCCGTTGGTGATACGGGCCATTTACAAGTAAGAGGACCTTACACGATAATTGCCTATTACAATGCAGAGACTCATAACGAAAAAGCATTTACTCATGATGGCTTTTATCGGACAGGAGATATTGTTAAACAAACGGAAGATGGTTATTTAATCGTAGAAGGAAGAGATAAGGACCAAATTAATCGTGGTGGAGAAAAGATTGCTGCTGAAGAGGTTGAGAATTATTTGCTCTCACATGAAGATGTATTAGATGCAGCAATTGTCAGTATGCCAGATGCATTCCTTGGTGAAAGATCTTGTGCATTTATTATCTCGCAAAACGAACAGCTGACAGGTCAAGCTTTGAAGTCGTTTCTACAATTAAAAGGAATTGCCGCATTTAAGATACCTGACCGTTTTGAATTTGTACATGAGTTTCCACAAACACCACTTGGAAAAGTAAGTAAAAAAAGCTTAAGAGAAATCATCCAAGAAAAATTAGCTACTAAAATATAAAAGGAGAGATTCCCTATGTCAATACCAAAAATCAAAACCTATCCATTACCTGAGGCAAATAGTTTACCAATAAATAAAGTAGATTGGCAGCTTGATAATAAGCGCGCAGTACTGCTAATTCATGATATGCAAAATTATTTTATCAACTATTATGAGAATGGTTCTCAATTGATTGAGGGAGTAATTGAAAAGATTGCTCATGTAAAAGCTTATTGTCAAAGTAAAAATATACCCATTGTCTATACGGCACAACCAGGTAATCAAAAAGATGAAGACCGTGCCTTATTAACCGATTTTTGGGGGCCAGGACTAACCGAAGATGAAGCGCAAACAGGTATTGTACCTGAGTTGGCACCAACAGACAATGATACGATTCAAACAAAATGGAGATATAGTGCTTTTAAGAAATCAAATTTACTTGATCGTATGAAAGAAGATGGTCGTGATCAACTTATTATATGTGGTGTGTATGCACATATAGGTTGTTTAGCTACGGCAATGGAAGCATTTATGTATGATATCCAACCATTTCTAATTGCCGATGCAGTAGCTGATTTCTCTTATGAGGAACATGTACAGGCATTAAATTATACAGCAACTAGATGTGGGAAGGTTTTATTAACAGAAGCACTACTTCATGATTTATCAGGAAAAAACGCATCTAATCGTGCGCACAGTGAAATAAAGGCAAAAGTAGCAGAGATACTAGATATCTCCCCTAGTGAAATCAAGGATGATGATGACTTAGTGAGCTTAGGGTTAGACTCCATTAGGATGATGACGTTAGTAGAAGAATGGCGAGCTGAAGGAGCAGATGTAAACTTTATGAAAATGGCATCAAATCCAACTCTACAAGCTTGGTATGAAATGTTTCCACAAACAGACGAAGTCTATTCTTAAAAGGAGGAGCATGTAATGATCAGTGAAGCAACCAAACTGCAAGCAACAGATGCCCAAGCAGGTATTTGGTACGCCCATGAATTAGATGAAAGAAAGACAGCTTATAATACTGGCGAATATGTTGAAATAAACGGGCGAATAAACGTGTCGTTATTAATAGAAAGTATAAAGAGTACTGTTCAAGAAGCAGACAGCCTCCACATTACCTTTTTTGAAGAGAATGGAAAATTATATCAAGTTCTTCAAAAACCGAATGAAGTGCCTGTTCAATATATCGATGTGAGTCTAATGAAGACCCCTAAGCAAACAGCTATTGATCTCATGAATGATGACTTATCCCTGTCAATTGATTTGAAAAAAGGTCCGATATATAAGCAAATTCTCTTTAAAATAGCAAGTGATGAATATCTTTGGTATCAGAAAATACATCATATTGCTTGTGATGCATTAGGATTTTCATTGATAACAAACAAAGTGGCAAGTACTTATTCAGCATATCTAAAAGAAAAGTTTGAGCCAGAACCTGCTTTTAAACCATTGTCACTATTAATTGAAGAAGAGAACAAGTATAAAGAATCTTCGTTATATATGGAAGATCAAAAATATTGGAAGGAAAAATATAAAGGAGTCACACACGACGTTTCATTGTCTCAGAATGAGCTTCAATCTTCTGAGGCAACATCTACGATAAAAATTGCTAAAAAATTAACAGCCACAGAGTTTCAAAAGATAAAAAACAAGGCAAAAGAATGGAAAATCGCGTGGCCACATCTCGTGATTGCAGCTATGGGGGTTTATCAATATAAGATAACGGGGGATCGCAAGAGTTTATTAACATTACCGATGATGAATCGTTCAACAGTTGCGATGAATATTCCAGCAACAACAATGAATATTCTACCATTACTGCTATCATTTTCTAATGATTCGACTTTTATGAGTCTGGTGAAAGAAGTTGTAAATGAAACGAGAGAGAATAGTAAACATCAACATTATCGTCAAGAACAATTACAAAGAGATTTAGGAACTATTGGACAGAGCAGTTTTTTGAACTCTTTTCAAGTAAATATTATGCCGTTTACGTATCAACCGATTTTTGGCGATGTCGCTGCCACTACTTATAAATTAGCCACAGGTCCGATTGATTTAATGAATATGAATATGTTTGAGCAAGATAGAGATGGCAGTCTAAGAGTAGATATTGAAGCAAATGGTACGAAGTTTCAGCAATTGGAAGTAGAGCAACATGCAAGTAGAATAATCCATTGGCTAAAGAGGCTACCAAGTATTGATGGCGGGCAACCTATTTGGAAGATTAATTTATTATTAGATGAAGAAAACGCATTGATGCGAAAAGATTTAGGGTGTGAGACAGCTGAAAGCGTTCATCCGCTTATTCAATTCAAGGAAATGGTAAAGAAATATCCTCAGCATCCGGCATTAGAATATAGTGGGGAAATATGGACATATGAACAGCTAGATAAGATGACTTCAGCATTAGCAAAAGAAATGATTAGCACGGGGTACCATTATCCCTTTATTGCGGGGATAGCTGTAAGCCGTTCTGCCAATATTTTGGTTGCCATATTGGCTGTTTGGAAAGCTGGCGGTGCCTATGTGCCAATTGATATCGATTATCCTGAGAGTAGACTCAACTATATGTTAAAAGATAGTCAAACACAACTAATTCTTACTGATACTGAAGGGAAGCAGAAACTACCAAAAAGTTTCCAACCATATCTTATGACCATCGATGTTTTTAAGGATAAGAGTGAAACTTTGCTACCTCCCGTAAATAGTGGAGATCCAGCGTATATGATTTATACTTCAGGTTCAACTGGTAATCCAAAAGGTGTTCTCGTACCTGCAAAGTCACTTTCTTATTTCTTATCGGCAATGAATAAGCATTTACAGTTAAACCATATGGATCGCTTTTATGCTTTAACGACGATTTCGTTTGATATTTCTATATTAGAATTGATTTTACCCATCACGGTTGGGGGCACATGTGTGATCGCTAAGAATGCAGTCATTTCTGATCCGCCAAATATTGTAAAAGAATTAAAGGAAAAGCACATTAGTGCGGTTCAAGCAACACCGACACATTGGCAAATGATCCTGCCATTTATAACAGAAGAATTACAGGATGTCAAAGTATTAGTTGGGGGAGAGAAACTTCCTTCACATACAGCTAAGCAAATGCAAACGTTATGTCAAGAAGTACATCATGTTTACGGTCCAACTGAAACGACAATTTGGTCTACACATTATGTATTAACGTCAGTTGATGGTTTTACTTCACCACCACTGGGAGACGCCCTTTCAGGCACAGAAATTTACATTTTGGATGAAAACCTGCAACTAGTTGCTCCGGGTAGACCAGGTGAAATCTATATTGCGGGAGAGGCTGTTACATACGGTTACTATCGTAAGCCAGCGCTCACCTCCTCAAGGTTTGTGGCTAATCCATTTACTGAAAACGGCCAAAGAATGTATCGAACAGGTGATATTGGCATAAGAGATTTATCTGGAAAACTTCATTATGTGAAACGAAGTGATGATCAAGTAAAAGTCCGTGGACATCGGATGGAATTAGGCGAGATTGAGCATCACTTGTTAGCACACCCTAATGTGAAAAGCTGTAAAGTGATTGTAAGAGAAGATCAACCGGGAGATCAACGTATTACGGCTTATATAATAGCGGCAGAGAACGTGAAGAAAACAAGTGAAGATTTCAATTCATACTTACGTGAGTTTTTGCCAGATTATATGATTCCTAGTTTCTTTATGTATTTGGACGCTTTCCCATTGACGCTTAATGGAAAGTTAAATTTGCGTGAATTACCTAATCCGCTGGAAAGTAACGCAAGCTATACAGATGACGAATGTTGGACTCCTTTGCAGAAGGATGTTTATAATATTTTCCGCCAAATATTAATGTTGAATGAAATACGCGAAACCGATTCGTTCTTTGCTCTTGGCGGTCATTCATTACTTGCTTCCCAATTACTGGGTAAGCTTCGTGAGGAATTCGGTCTAAGTTTATCATTCTCAGCATTTTATCAAAACCCAACAATCCAATTTATTGTTGAACAAGTGAAAGAACAATCAGACAACAAGTTTGAAGGTAGAAAGTTAAAGCCACATAAGAGAGATCAGTATGCTCCAATGAGTCATGAACAAAAAAGATTATGGTTTATCGAACAAACAGAAAATGTAGGTTCTACTTATTATATTCCTGTAGTAGTCAAGTTGAAAGGCACACTCCGAAAGGACGCTTTATACGAATCTTTAGTTGAGGTAATGAAAAAGCATGAAGCGTTGAGAACTGTCATAGAAACAAAAGATGGTGAAGTATATCAAAGGGTATTATCAGTTGATGAAGCAACATT
Organism: Cytobacillus sp. FSL M8-0252; assembly: GCF_038007345.1. Taxonomy (NCBI): domain Bacteria; kingdom Bacillati; phylum Bacillota; class Bacilli; order Caryophanales; family Bacillaceae; genus Cytobacillus; species Cytobacillus sp. FSL M8-0252. The sequence continues at coordinate 2,675,261 of NZ_JBBOWZ010000001.1, read as the reverse complement.
GAAATACTATGAAAAAACGATTAATCGAAATGAGCTCAATCATGAGATTGATGAAGCGATCAAAATGCCAATCGATTGGGAAAATGAATTAGGTTGGCATAGCTATCTATTTAGAATAAATGAAAAAGAGAATATATTATGTATTGTTTATCACCATCTATTCGCTGATGGGTGGTCGATTGCACCATTTATGGAAGATGTATCAACTGCTTATGAGGCCTTTGTTAAGGGTGATCAGCCAGTTTTATCTTCATTACCTATTCAGTATGGTGATTATGCCTTCTGGCAACAGGAAATGTTAGTGGATGATATGGAGGAAAAGCTTGCCTTTTGGAAAAAACAATTAGCCCACATACCTGAGGCCATCCCACTACCACTTGGGGTTGAAAGACCAGAAAAAAGAATGGTTGAAGGTGGACGATTGACTTTTGAGATGGACAAAAACCTTTATCGACAACTCAATCAGTTAGCAAAAGATGAAGATGTTACGTTGTTTATGGTTCTACAATCAGCATTAGCAACACTGTATCATCGTTTAGGCGCTGGTGATGATATCCCATTTGGTACACCAGTAGCTGGGAGGAATGAGCCGTCATTACAAGCAATCGTTGGCTTCTTTGTTAATACAATTGTTCTACGTACAGATGTTTCAGGCAATCCATCATTTTTACAGTTACTACATCGCGTGAAGAAACAAAATATGAGTATTTATGATCAGCAAGACACACCGTTTGATAGAGTGGTAGAGGCGATTAACCCAACCCGTTCTAATAAAGTTCATCCATTATTCCAATCAATGATTATTATGCAAAACACACCACAACCGTCATTTAAAGTGGAGGGAGTGGATGCAGAAATTCAAATTAACGGTACGAACACAGCGAAATTTGATTTAACTTTTGAATTTTGGCAAGGATTTAATCAAGATACATTGGAAGGTGCGATTGAATATAGAAAAGACCTTTATAAGCATGAACAAATCCAACATTTATTGCAACAATGGTTGACTCTCTTAAGTTCAATCATTGCTACGCCGAATCAATCTGTTGGAAAGTTACCGATTCTATTAGACACAGAAAAAAATGAGTTATTACATCTACAATCAAAGAAAGTAACAGCGAAACAAGAACATATCGTTCATAACTTTGAACAAATGGTAGAACAATACCGCAATGAAATAGCGGTAACATATGATGAGACATCAATCAGTTATCAACAACTAAATGAAAGAGCAAATCAGCTTGCTAGAATGTTAATTGATAAAGGTGTAAAAGCAAATGATTTTATCACCATATCATTACCACGGTCCTTGGAGTTAATTACAAGTATTTTAGCGGTATTGAAAGCCGGTGCAGCCTACGTACCAATAGATCCGGATTACCCAGAAGATCGCAAACAATATATCCATCGTGATGCTGGTGCGGCTATGATGATTACTGATAAAAAACAGGTAGAACAAGGGAATCAAATTGTGTTTGATCTAGAATTACATCAAACATTGACATTGTATGATACTTCTAACTTAGAAGAAATTGAGGGGAATGAGATATATCCGAGTTCACCAGCTTATATTATTTATACATCAGGTTCTACCGGTAAGCCAAAGGGTGTGCTAGTTCCACATAGCAATGTGGTAAGACTGTTTGCCTCAACGAATCAATGGTTTTCTTTTGATCATGATGATGTTTGGACACTTTTCCATTCATATGCTTTTGATTTCTCTGTTTGGGAGATATGGGGTGCATTATTATATGGTGGAAAACTAGTTATTGTCCCATACGAGACGACTAGAAACCCACAAGCTTTTCTACAATTATTAGTTAAAGAACGAGTGACTGTATTAAATCAAACACCATCTGCATTCTATCAATTAATGGAAGCTGAAAAAGAAAGAATTGATTTATCGGATATGTTGCGAATCAGATATATCATTTTTGGTGGAGAGGCGTTGGAACTACCAAGATTGGAAAGTTGGTATAACCTGCATGCAATGTCAAAAACAAAGCTTATTAACATGTACGGTATCACAGAAACAACCGTTCACGTCAGTTACTTAGAACTAACGAAAGACATAATTCGACAATCTGCTAGTAGTTTAATTGGTGAAGGTATCCCTGATTTAGGTGTGTATATATTAGATGATTACCTTCAACCTGTTCCTAAAGGTGTAATAGGAGAAATGTATGTTAGTGGGGATGGACTCGCTCATGGTTATTTAAATCAACCAGCACTGACAGCGGAGAGATTTGTCGCTAATCCATATGGATCAGCAGGAAGTCGAATGTACAAAACGGGAGATTTAGCAAAATGGACAGAAGATGGTTCACTTGACTATATTGGTCGCTCCGATCATCAAGTGAAAATTCGTGGTTTCCGCATCGAGTTAGGTGAAGTGAATGCAGCACTTCTTCAGTATCCTGCAATTAAACAAGCTGTAACAACAGTACTAACGATGCATGGTGATAAGCAATTGGTTAGCTATTTCATCTCTCACAATGAGATTGATTACAAAGAACTGAGACAATTTTTACAAATGAGATTGCCTAAATATATGGTTCCGAATCACTTCGTTAGAACAGATGATATTCCATTAACGAACCACGGGAAATTAGATTTGAAAGCTCTCCCGAAACCAGAGATGGAGACAATGCAGGGAGATAGGCATCTACCTAGAACTCCACAAGAAGAAATACTTACGCAGTTATTTGCAGAAATCCTACATTTAACTGAAGTAAGTATTGATGATAGTTTCTTTGATTTAGGAGGGCATTCGTTATTAGCTGTTCAATTAATGAAAAAAATAGAATCAACATTCGGCAAAGAGTTAGGCATTGGTGTGTTATTTGAAGCACCAACTGCAGCGCAACTCGCAAAAGTGATTGAAGGTGATGCAGAAGAAGGCGCTTCATTACAGTCATTATTGGGTTTACGAAAAACAGGAAGTGAGACGCCATTATTCTGTGTGCATCCAGCAGGTGGTTTAAGCTGGTGCTATGCTGGATTGATGTCGAAACTAGATAGTCGTTTTCCTATCTATGGCCTACAAGCAAAAGGGATTAAAGAGAAGAAAAATAAACCTACAAGTTTAGTTGAAATGGCGAAGGATTATATCCAAGAGATTCGTTCTGTTCAACCAAAAGGTCCGTATCGCTTACTTGGCTGGTCGTTAGGAGGCAACGTTGTTCATGCAATGGCAGTTGAATTACAAAAGCAGGGCGAGAAAATTGAGTTTTTAGTCATGATGGATTCCTATCCAGGTCATTTCATTTCTATGAATGAAGAAGAAGCAGAAGATGATGCGTTAATTGCGATGCTAGCACTTGGGGGCTATGATCCTCAAGAAGTGAAAGGCGATCAATTAACAATACAATCGGTTAAAGAATTACTTCAGGAAAAGGGGAGTGTACTTGCATCATTGGATGAAGAAACAATCGAAAATCTTAAAGAAACCTATCAAAATTCCGTTCGTATCATGTCAGAATATGACCCAGAAGTATATGAGGGAGATATGATTTTCTTCAAGTCAACAATTGTTCCAGAGTGGTTTAAAAATGATGATCCAGCGAGATGGTTACCATATGTTCATGGCAGGATGCGACAATATGATATTGCTTGCCGTCATAAAGATATGTGTCAACCAGAACCTTTAGCAGAAATAGGAGAAGGAATCGCAAGAGAGTTAAAGTGTTTAATTGAAAACAAGCATTTAGAAGGGAGTCTACAAACATGAGTAACCCATTTGATCAAAAAGATTCTTTGTATTTTGTTTTAATGAATAATGTAGGGCAGTATTCATTATGGCCAAGTTATATTGATGTGCCTACAGGCTGGCAAGTGGTTTGGGGGGAAACTACCCTTTCAAGCTGCCATCAATATATTGAAGAGCATTGGGAAAGTCTACTTCCAAATGAAAAAGAGAAGGAAAGTCTATCACTGTAATGACAATGGATAGAAAAGTTAAATACCAAAGAAGAGCATTATGTACAGTGTATATACTAGCTATGTTTATGGCGGCATTAGACGGAACAATCGTCTATGTTGCCCTTCCTTCGATTGCTGCTGAACTGGGCGTAACATCCGCTCAGTTAAGTGGATTGACTGTCTGGTATCTTGTTGGGGTTAGCATGATTTTACCTTGTGCAGGGTATTTAGGTGATCGTTTTGGAAGTAAAAAGATGTTTATGGTTAGCTCACTCGTTTTTACATTCGCTTCTTATATGTGTGCTTTAGCAGATTCAGTATCGATGTTAAACATAGCCCGGTTTCTGCAAGGATTAGGAGGCGGCTTGTTTGCCCCTATAGGCATGGCGATGATCTTTCGGACGTTTTCCATTGAAGAACGTCCGAAACTGTCGCGGTCTTTCGTCATTCCAATTGCTATAGCACCTGCCCTTGGTCCGATAATTGGTGGGTTAATCGTTACTTATTTACCATGGCAGTGGATCTTCTTAATTAATATTCCGATTGGCTTGTTCATCGTTATAATCGGTGCACTATTTTTACAGGAAAAACATGAGTATATGGGTAAAAAGCTAGATGTGAAAGGCTTATTATTAATGGTGATTGGTTTTCCATTATTTATGTATACGTTGAATCGACTAACAGCAGGAATGAGTCTGCCAATAATCGTTTTTGGGATGATTGGGCTAATAATGATTGTTACATATGTTTTTCATGCATTAAAAGCAGATCAACCATTATTGAACTTAAAATTATTGGAGGAAAAGACATTTAAACGAATAAGCATGCTCTCTTTTCTTGGAGCGGCAGGCTTACAAGGTTTCTTGTATTTGTTCCCGATTATGTATCAATATACAACTGGTGCATCACCATTAAAAAGTGGATTAACTATTTTTATTGAAGCGATTGGTTTAATGGTGGCATCAAGAGTAATGCCCCTGACATTAAAACTTCTCGGCGTTTATCGTGTGATTGTTTATGGATTCTTATTATCCAGTGTCTTTTTCCTACTCATCAGTTGGATAGGCCCTACTGGTTCTATCATCGGTTTACAAATTTGTTTATTTGGAATTGGACTGACGTTAGGACATGCCGTGATTGCCATGCAGTATACGGCATTCCATCATATTAATAAAGAAAAGATGTCACAAGCAACCACATTATTTAATGTGCAGAACCGCTTGGGTGCAGCAATGGGAATTGTGAGTATTTCTTTAATTATCAGCATGTTCTCAATCGGAAATGAGCAATTATATCAAGTGGCAATTATTTTTTGTGCTATGCTTCTACTTGCTGCGTGCTTGTTTGCGATCAATAGTCAAACTGCCATTAAGTCAACTTCACCAAAAATGAAAAAAGCAAGCTAGTATAAGAAGGAGGGGAAGGTATGCTTGAAGTTTTTGCTTGTCGATTACCGCAAGTACATTCAGAGGTAACTTTACATCATTATAGCGACTATTTACCACCATTAAAAAGAACACAAATCCACCGTTATAGAAGAATAGAAGATGCATATCGTACGTTAGTAGGTTATCTATTATTAAGGAAAATACTTATGAAGAAGTTACCTAAAGTTGATTTTACTAAGCTCGAATTCAGCAAATACGGTAAACCTTTTTTGAACGCGGACCCTTTTCCCCCTTTTAGCTTGTCTCATTCAGGTGATTGGTGTGTGTGTGCCGTTGGAACTGATGGAATGGTTGGGATAGATTTAGAAAAAATAACTAAACCAAAGCCAGAGTTACACTCCCTATTGTTTCGAGAGGAAGAAGAGTGTATGGGAGCGAAAGATTTTTTTAATCGTTGGACGATAAAAGAAAGCTATTTAAAAGCCATCGGTACTGGTTTACATATAGACCTCCAAGAAATAGAACTCGAAGAAAAAAATCGGAGTGAATTCGATGTCAACCATCAACAAAAACGGTATCCAGGGGGAAAAGTAAAGGTATATAACCTCCTAAAGCAATATAGCTTATCAATTTGCACATTGTCACCCGAGGAAAAACTTCCTCATCATCTACAACTTGTCACATTTGAAGAAATTATCAAACCCAGCGTACAAACAGTATAAAGCGCTGGGTTTCATTTTATGAACCTCATTTATATGACGGAATACATAAAGAAATCTTGCTGAGTATGAAGAGCGTTTGATCAGAAGAATTGTTGCAATGCGTTTAAGAAATGTGTAAAAAGAATAAACATTTATTTTCATGGGAGTGGGCCTCTTATGTTTACTGAATGTATTAAATATTTCTATTATATTTGACAATTTGTCTAGTTATCTATTAATATTCTATATATTCAGAATTTAGGAGGGCGAGAATGAAATCCTATTTAACCGTCAATGATATCTTGCAAAGGAAGCATTTCGATCAAATAGAAATAGTTGCAGGGAAAGATGGGTTAGTAGATCAAGTGAAGTGGGTTCATATTGTTGAGGTAACAAAAATAGGGAATCTCTTAAAAGGAAATGAACTAATCCTTTCAACCGCTGTTGCATGGCGAGAGAGAAAGGAATTATTTATCTCAATTGTACAACAGTTAATTAAGTCGAATGCAGCAGGCTTATGTATTGAATATGGCACTTATACGAAGGGCATACCTCATGAAATTATCTCTATGGCAAACAAAGCGAATTTCCCCATTATACTCATATTAAAGGAAGTTCCTTTCGTGGAAATCACGCAAGACATTCATACATCTTTAATTAATCAGCAATATGATATGTTAGCTAATTTAGAAAAAATCTCTCATATCTTAAATAAGAAACTTCTTTCTATTAATCATTATGATGAACTTTTGAAGGTCATTTATGAAGAATTGCAAGTGCAAATTCTATTATTATTTCAAGATGAAAGTACGAAGTTTTATCCTGTACTACCGGAAATAAAAAGAGAAAATATCCTAAAGAAGGTACAAGCCCAACAAGAACCTTCACGTTTTGTCGTAAGAGCTACTATTGAACTTTTAGGAGAGAAATTTGCTGAACTTATCATCATTTCTTCATCTCATCACTTAACAGAATATGATCAGCTAATTGTAGACAGAACAGCTAACGCTCTAGCACAATTCTTTATTCGTGAATTATATGTAGAGGAAAAAAGAAGGTTAGAAGAAAGTGAGTGGGTAAATTCTTGGTTAGAAGGTAAGGAAACGACTCCTTCATTACTAAACCATGTATCTGCCTATTTACCGAATGCACCTCGAGGGGCGGTTGTATGTGTCTATCAAGTGGAAATGTTAGAAAATTTAACTTACTTCAAGTTGTATTTTCGCTCCATATTAGAACAAAAAGGTTTTTCTTTCTTAGCCGTTGAGAAGCACAAAGCAATTGTATTTATATTATTTAATGAAAGAGGATTAACTGATTGGAAGAGGAGAGTAGTACAAGCAATTGAAAAAATGAAGCAATTATTTTCGGATTTGCAATCAGACACGACTTTTAATTTTGGAATTGGAAAATATGTATCTGATTTGAATGCGGTGCATGAGAGTTATCAAACGGCATTAGAAACAATCCAAGTGAATCAACAATTTTATCATCGTTCGTATTCAAGTATGTTTTATGATGACTTACATATATTTCGTATTATCTCAGTTGCCAGTAGGCATATGAACTTACAAGGAATGATCGAAGAATATTTAGGACCGATTGTTGAATATGATACTGCACATCAATCAAAGTTAATGGAAACATTAAAAATGTACTTAATTTGTAATGGCTCAAAAAAAGATACGGCACAGAAATTGTATATTGTTAGACAAACTTTATATCATCGGTTGGAAAAAATTGAGCAGTTATTAGGCTCCGATTTTATGAGTCATGAGAAAAGATTGGCATTGGAATTTATGCTATTAAGCTATGATTTTATCCAGCGACCAATCGATTTAAAACAAATAAAGTAAAAAAGAATGAACCGTCTCTATAGTAGTCGGTTTATTTTGCTTGTTACGATTTCCTTTGAGGCACTGATTTCAAGATTTACCCTATTCTTTCATATAGACCGTTTGTTTATGAATGACCGTTATCCTTTTTACAGTATGTCTAATGAAAAAGGGATAATAAATAAGAGATAATGAAATCAGAATAATCAATCTTTAATAGGAGGTTTGATGATGAGCGTAATTGAACAGGGAACGAAAACTTTACAGAATTTTATTAATGGCCAATGGGTACCTTCACAATCTACAGAAACAATGGAGGTGCCTAATCCAGCAACTGGGGAAATTATTGCAAAGGTACCTATATCCATGAAATCAGATGTTGATCAAGCAGTAAAGGCAGCAGCAAATGCTTTTCAAACTTGGAAAAAAACACCGGTTCCAAAAAGAGCGAGAATTCTCTATAAATATCATCATTTGTTAACGGAAAACCATGAAAGATTAGCAAAATTAATCGTAGAAGAGAATGGTAAAGCATATAAAGAAGCATATGGGGAAGTGCAAAGGGGAATTGAATGTGTGGAATTTGCCGCTGGAGCCCCAACACTAATGATGGGAGAAACTTTGTCGACGATTGCAGAAGACATCGATTCACAAATGTTTCGTTACCCACATGGAGTTGTCGCTGGTATCACACCATTTAATTTCCCAATGATGGTTCCTTTGTGGATGTTTCCACTTGCCATTGCATGTGGCAATACTTTTGTTCTTAAGCCATCAGAGCGAACGCCTATTTTATCTAATGAGTTGACGAAGTTGTTTATGGAAGCTGGTGCACCAGCTGGCGTCTTAAATGTTGTCCACGGTGCGCATGATGTAGTTAATGGCTTACTGGAACATCCCCTCGTCAAAGCAATTTCATTTGTTGGTTCTCAACCGGTTGCGAAATATGTCTATGAAAAAGCGGCTTCTTACGGTAAAAGAGTGCAAGCATTATCAGGAGCGAAGAATCATCATATTGTTATGCCAGATGCGGATATGGAGAAAGCGATTAGTCATATTATAAGCTCCACATTTGGCAGTGCTGGTCAGCGTTGTATGGCTTGTAGTGCAGTTGTTGTGGTAGGTGATGGATCTGAGTTTGTGGAAAAGCTTTCACAAGCAGCAGATGAATTAATTATTGGTGAAGGCTCTAATGAAGAAGTCCTGCTAACACCAGTTATAAGAGATTCTCATCGTCAGAAAGTTTTAGGATATATTGAGAAAGGCATTGAAGAAGGAGCAGAGCTGTTACGTGATGGTAGAGCTGTTATGACTGAAATGAAAAACGGCACATTTTTAGGTCCGACAATTTTTGATCAAGTCACACCTGATATGACCATTGCGAAGGATGAGATATTTGCCCCAGTCCTAAGTTTATTGAGAGCGAAAGATTTAGATGAGGGATTAGCTTATATTAGTCAATCAAGATATGGAAATGGCGCAACGATTTATACGAAAGATGCGCGTGCTGTTCGTCAGTTCAGAGAAGAAGCGGATGCAGGTATGTTAGGGATCAATATTGGTGTCCCAGCAACAATGGCCTTTTTTCCTTTCTCTGGGTGGAAGGATTCGTTTTATGGTGATTTGCATGTAAACGGGAAAGATGGCGTTAATTTTTATACCCGGAAGAAGATGATTACCTCACGTTTTGATTATTAATAAGGAGGAAAAGTGCATGGCTGAAATTAAGGAAGAGAAAGGGTTGCTTAAGAAAGATGCAGAGGTTGTTTGGCACGCGATGAAACCATTTAGCCCTAATAGCACAATTATAGCGGAAAAAGCAGATGGTGCTTGGGTTACTGATCATGAAGGTAATCGCTATTTAGATGCAATGGCAGGTTTATGGTGTGTTAATGCAGGCTATGGTAGAAAAGAGCTCGCAGAAGCAGCATACGAACAATTAAAAGAGATGAGTTATTTTCCTTTATCACAAAGCCATACACCAGCGATAAAATTAGCTGAAAAACTAAATGAAATGCTCGGTGGCGGCTATGTATTCTTCTTTTCAAATAGTGGCTCAGAGGCGAATGAAACCGCATTTAAAATCGTTAGACAGTATTATAAACAAAAGGGAGAACATGAACGCTACAAGATTATTTCTAGGTATCGTGGGTATCATGGGAATACGATGGCAACACTTGCAGCAACAGGGCAGGCGCAAAGAAAATATAAATATGAACCGCTCGCACCTGGCTTTATTCATGTCGCACCACCTGATATGTATCGCCAACCGGAAGATGAAACCTTGGCATCTACCAAGCTTCAATCAGTACAGGATATAGATAAAGTAATGACATGGGAGCTAAGCGAGACCGTTGCAGCTGTCATAATGGAACCAATTATTACAGGTGGCGGGGTTATTATGCCACCAGAAAACTATATGAAAGGAGTAAAAGAGGTTTGTGAGAAGCACGGGGCATTGCTCATTAGTGATGAAGTTATTAATGGCTTTGGTCGCACGGGTGAACCGTTTGGATTTATGAATTATGAGGTCTCACCAGATATTATTACGATGGCAAAAGGGATAACAAGTGCGTATTTACCATTGTCAGCTACCGCAGTGAAAAAAGAAATCTATGATTATTTCAAAGGAACAGAAGAATATGATTACTTTCGCCATGTGAATACTTTTGGAGGAAACCCTGCTGCTTGCGCTTTAGCATTGAAAAACCTGGAGATTATGGAAGATGAGAAGCTGTACGAACGGTCGAAAACAGCTGGGGATGCGCTAAAGAGGACATTACTGCAAAAGCTGCAACATCACCCTTATGTAGGGGATGTGAGAGGAAAAGGTTTATTAATAGGTATTGAGTTAGTAGAGGATCAGGCGACGAAGGAACCGCTAGCTGTGGAGTATGTGAATAAGATCATTTCCGGATGTAAGGAGAAAGGTGTACTAATAGGTAAAAACGGAGCAACTGTTGCTGGATATAATAATATTATTACACTTGCCCCACCGTTAAATATAACTGATAGTGATATCACTTTTTTAATTGATACATTAACAGAGCAAATGAACCAACTTTAAATATATGCTGCACTGGCTTGCCATTGATTGCAACCAGTGCTTTTTTCCATAGATGTATGTATGAACGGTGTTAAGAAGTCATTAGCTAGTTTTTTTATTTGTTATGAGAATATATTTCTCACCATTCATTTTTCTATGTAGGTTGTATCATTGGTATTTAATAAGCAAATCAATATAACATCCACTCATTATTTGCTAGAATAAAATTTGTAAGGAAGGAGCAGATGATAATGGTTCAAGAGATACAATTAAACAATTATACATTACCTATTAATCAATATAAGGAAACCTCAGTAAATGGTTTAAAACAAATTGCCATTGACTTTAAAGTAACGAGTGAGAACTATCATGATATTGCTGTGCTTTTATATGAAGAAAATTTTGATGTGCAAGTTCCGGCGAATAATTTTAGAATGAAGGCCGCAATAACTCAATATTATACATCAGTAACAAATCTGTATCGTGAAGGTGAAATTGGCGACTATCATGTAACCTTACGGGAAGTTTTAGGTGAATAATCAAGAATAACGTAATATTGTGCTCATAAAGGCATAATATTACGTTTTTATTTTATCGAAAAATTCATTGCTAAAAAGTGTTAAAATATATATGTATAAAAAAGAGAAAGGAGTGAGGGATGATATTAACGAAAATAAACAGTCAGCTAGATAAAATGATGCCCTTGATTACTCCTACTAGTGTCATATTGGGTATATGCTTTGCTATCTATTTAAAAAATCTAGATAGTCTTATCCCATGGATCTTTGCATTTATGACATTCGCAGGTAGTTTGAAAGCAAATTTTACATCGATGAAAGAAGCCATCACTCATCCTTTGCCACTATTTATTGTCTTATTTGTTCTACATATTTTTATGCCATTATGGGCCTTTACTGTTGGTCATATTACTTTTCCAAATGATACTTATACAATTACTGGTCTAATTTTAATGATGGCAATACCTACAGGAATCTCAAGCCTGATATGGGTTTCCATTTACAAAGGCAGTATTCCATTGACTTTAACGATTATTCTCGTTGATACGTTATTATCACCAATACTTGTGCCACTTACACTAAAGCTCTTAGTAGGAGCAAAAGTGGAAATGGATGTCATAAGCATGGTGAGTGGGTTAATCATGATGATTGTCATTCCATCTATTTTGGCAATGATTGTTAATTCGATCGCAAAAGAGAAGGTTTCAAACATACTTAGTGCAAGACTTGCTCCATTTTCTAAAATAGGTATGGCGACTGTTGTAATGATTAATAGTGCCGTTGTTTCATCCTACTTGACTGCCTTCGATTTACGTTTACTAGCATTAGTTGTCACCGTCTTCTTTATAGCCTTTACAGGATACTTAGTAGCTTTTTTAATTGCTAGAAAAATAGTAGGGAAAAATAGAGAAGCGGTGATTGCGATTACTTTTAATGGTGGTATGCGAAACATTAGTGCAGGCTCTGTATTAGCAGTTGCCTATTTCCCACCGCCAGTGGCCGTGCCTGTTGTTATTGGCATGCTATTTCAACAAATATTAGCAGCTTTATTTGGGATGATTATAAATAAGGTTGAAGAAAAGGATCGACTGAATGTGAGGAAAGAGGCCGTGTGAAGATAAAAGAGACAGTCCTATGAAGGTGGTCTAATCTCGAAGCTTGGAGATAATAGTTTTTGGTATAAGTCATAATTAAAAACCCGAAAAACATTTTAATCACAATGAAAAAATGTCTTTTCGGGCTTTCTATTAGGCTTATTTTTTTTACAAGATTGTTAGCGGTTCTTTCTCATTTGTAATAACATACCAATATAGATGAATAGAGAAACAACAACTGAAATGGCAGCAACGATATAGATAGAGCTATATCCTAAGTAAAAAGCGATTTGCCCAAACATAATTGATCCAATACCGATTCCTAAATCAAAAAAAGAAAAGAACGTGGCATTAGCCATTCCTCTACGATTGACCGGTGCTTCTTTAACAGACCAAGCTTGCAAAGCTGGTTGGATCGTACCGAAACCTAAACCATATAATATGGCTGCAGTAAATAGAATCGCATTACTCGGTAACCATGCGAGTAGAAGCATGGCAGCAATAATAAGGAGCACACCTGGAATAAATACAGCTTGATGCCCTCTTTTATCATAAATTCTACCTGCAAAAGTACGGCTGATGAGCAGAGCTAAAGCATAGAGAAAGAAATACCATTCAATTCCATCAATACCTTTTTGTAATGAATAGATAGGTAGAAATGTAGCAATCCCTCCAAATGTAACGGTTACAAAGAAGATTAATATGGAAGGGGGCAGAGCGGATTTCTCGTAAACATCAAACTTTTTCTTTTCTACTACGCTAGCAGTATAATCTACTTGTTTATATTTTATGAATGATGAAAGGATGAAAGCAGCGAGTCCTAATAAAGAACAGATTAGAAATAAGGAAGTAAAGCTAATATTACCAATGAGTGCTAATCCTAAAGTAGGACCAAAGGCAAGAGCGAGATTACCTGATAGTCCAAAGTAACCCATCCCTTCGCCACGTCTTTTCTGTGGAATAAGATCTGTTGCGATTGTCCCTGAAGCTGTTGTAGAGAATCCCCATCCTAAACCCTGAACTAATCTGAGTATAAGGAGAAAGGCAATACTCGTAATAAAGCCAATGACTCCAACGGAAAGAACAAATACAGCTAGTCCAATAAGAAAGACAAACCGCCTGCCTTTTGATTCTAACGCATGTCCCGCAAAAGGACGCATAATAAGGGATGAAAAGGTAAATATCCCGATGACTAACCCGATTAATTGGTCATTGCCACCAAGTTCTTCGACAAACAAAGGCAATGTTGGTAATGTCATTTGAAAACCTAAAAATACAAAGAAGTTTGCAAAACAAATTAATGTAAAATCCTTAGTCCAAATTCTTTCTTTTTGTAATGAATTTGTTGATTGATCCAAAACCCCACCTCATTTATAAATATATATACCAATAGATATATTTTGATTCCCTAAATATCCATTATAGTAAAGAAAATTATATTTGCAAGGAAGTGAATAAACATATTTTAAAAAGGTTTAAATCAAGATAGTACGGGGTAATATTTATATTAACAACAATTAATAATAGAGTATAAGATAAATTTCATTTAAGGTTTGAATTATCAGAAATTTTTTGTTATAATAGAAAAAAGGTCAAGGGGTTGATTTCAAAATGGAAAAGTACACGCTTAACTCAACAGTCCAAACCGATGAAAACCAATACTCAGTCGTAGCGGAACAAGTGTTAAATAAGGCTATACTTGACTTCAGAATGAAAAAGCTCCGCCAAGAAATTGATAACGCTCTTGAAGAAAGAAACGAAGAGAGATTTATTGAATTAACTGATGAATTAAATAAGTTAACGAATGAATAAAAAAAAGCAACCTTCTTCAAGGAAGGTTGCTTTTTTGGTATTGAAAGAAATGGAGAGAAAAGCATTGAAAATACGAGAAAGAGGAATAATCATTGGTAGTATACCAACAGGGGAAAATAATTGCTTGATTGATGTTCCCGGGGTGAGAGTCGGTCATAAAACCATTGATGAAAAGACGGAAACAGGATATGCCTGTACAGGTGTCACAGCCATTTTACCACATGGTGGTAATTTGTTTAAAGAAAAAGTAGTGGCCACATCGTATGTTATTAATGGTTTTGGTAAAACCACTGGGCTGGTACAAGTAAATGAATTAGGACAGATAGAATCACCCATTATGTTAACCAATACATTTTCAGTCCCGGCAGTTACACAAGGTACCCTGCAATATATGTTACAAGAAAATAAAGACATTGGAGATACAACAGGGACGATTAATATTGTCACTGGAGAGTGTAATGATGGTCTACTGAATTCAATAAGAGAAATGGTTGTTACACCTAAAGATACTATAGAAGCCATCTTGAACGCTTCAACAAATCCAGTGGAAGAAGGTGCAGTTGGTGCAGGTAAGGGAATGGTATGTTTTGGCTATAAAGGAGGGATAGGTACTTCTTCTAGAAAATTGTCAGTAAATGACGGGAGATTCTTTCATGTAGGATGTCTTGTCTTAAGTAATTTTGGAGGAAAACCTGAATTCCCTTTTAATCGTTATTTTAAAAACAACCTACATTATCCTTTAGAGTTAGATAAAGCAGCTGACGGATCAATTATAATTGTATTAGCAACAGATGCTCCGTTAAGTGATAGACAATTACACCGAGTTGCTAAAAGATGTGGAATTGGACTGGGTAGGACGGGTAGCCATTATAGTCATGGTAGTGGAGATATCGTTATTGCTTTTTCTACTGCAAATACAATAAAGCACAAACAATCATCTTATTTGCATACGATGAAAACTTTAAGAGAAGATCATTCAATTATGAATGAGCTGTTTGCAGCAGCAGCAGAAGTAACAGAAGAAGCAATTATGAACTCATTATCCCAAGCTGAAACGACCATTGGAAGAAATGAAACGGTTGTACACTCCTTATTTGATTTAGCTTAAATAAGGAGTGAATATTAAAAGTGGATTTGACATTATTCATACTTATACAAATGAAAAAGGAATACATAAAATAATCCTCGAAATAAATTTAGTTGAATAATACAGCAATCAAAAAATGATCAGACCATTATTTATTAAACTACAAATGTTGAAGCGGAGACATTTATGATTCAATTTGTCTCCGCTATTACTCTATTATGTGAAGTTTTGTTCATATAAATAATCAGTGTTTAATAAGATAGAACCTACAACTGGTCAATCGTATATGTTAAAGAAAGCTATATTATCTAAAGGCGATTAATTATTGAATAAACAATAGCACCATAAAAAAAGCAAGCATGAATACTAGTCCTATAGGTAAACCGATTTTCGCCCATTCTTTACTCGTAATATTTAATTTACCGGCTGCAATAATATTCGGGATATTGCCGGGGACAAGCATCCCACCGCTTATTAAAAGGCCGAGTAATATCGCTTGAATGGTTTGATTACTCATAGAAGGGCTAATTTCCGCAGCAGCTAATGTCGCATTATCAAGTACTGCAGATAATGTATTAATCCAGTACAGAGCAGAAGGCGATAGGTTGATCAAATATTGACTAATTAGTGGTTCAAATCCTGCACCTAAAAATGTTAACCCCATTACGAAGAAATAAATTTTTAAAGAACGGATACTTATTTCACCGTAGCCTTCTTCCTCGTTGTGCACCATTTTGCTGAATTTATCTGTTTGGTTGGGTGGTTTAACAAAAATAGCGGCTAGGAAACCGAAGAATAACAAGGCAATTAGAATCTCTTTACCAACTAAATTGATAAGAAAGAAGAAATCCTCATTTAATTTACTAATAGCGATTGTTGAAAGTGGTTCACCAATCGGTGTTAAAGATGCACCTAGACCAATAGAAAAACAGGAAAGAACAACAAAAATGATTAGTGATTGCCTATGTAGTGGAAGTGAAGAAGCAATAAGGACAAGAATGAGTGCGGCAATAATTGCAGTAATAACACTTGAAATCAGTCCTAAAAAGATCACTGTGAAAAAAATAAAAAACCAAAAGGGTACGCGTTCACTAACATAGACGATTGAATTTTGCAGTCCGCGTCGAAACCACTTGAATAACACACCTGCTATAAAAACCGCTATTGCGATGTTAATTGGTGCAATTGCTGCCTTAAAAAATAATGCTTCCGTATAGACTTGACTAATAAAAACAGCTAAAACGCCCATAATGAAAAGAAATATTTCTAAATTTTCTTCGACTACTTTCGAACTAAAGGGCAGAAACAACACAAGTAAAAAAATGATGATCAGTCCAGTTAACATATAACAATCCCCATTTAATTGTTTTTCCTAACCTTAGAAACGGTTGGATATGTTATATATATGAGAAGATAGGACAAACTTTACAAGAAATATTTAAGAAAGGGTATAGCAAATTCTTTAGTATGGCTTCGGTACATGTTTAAATACTTCCCCACTTTCAAAAAACTCCACAAGATTAGCTAGCCATTTGTAGTATTCCATCCATTCCTTTGCTTCGGCTAATAATTCATTTATCTTTAATTCATCTTCGGCGGTCAGTTCCTTTTTTGATGTGATAAGGTGTAGTTCTTCTTTTATTTTCTTTTCAAATTGTTTGTTCTTTTGTATCGCTTTTTGCCAATTGGAAGTGAATAGTGATACGAACGTTTGGTAATAGTCTTGTTCAACGTTGTATAAGTCTTTACGGATGCCCTTCTCAAATACTTTTTCCGCTATATTTAACTCCACCATTTCTCTTACTACTTGACTCATTCGTGTTTTGCTCATGCCCGTTGCTTCCGATAATTCGCTAAGTGTCATCGGTTTTCTGTGCATATAAATAATTCCTAACACTCTACCAACAGTTGAGGAAACACCATACGTATTCATATTATCAGCTATTTTATCAATAAAAATAGATTCAATTTGCTCAAAACTTTCGCTCAATCCAATCACCCTTTCAATATAAGGATCATTTAGTTAATGTCAATGTATCATATTTGTAAAAATTTACATAATCACACCTTTGGGAGTAATTCGTATGATTACGTAGCTATTATAAGATATAACGAGTAAAAACATTATACAATATTTATTTTAACTATTTTTTATAAAATATGTACAATTTGTAAACTTTTTATTTCATGAAGTTTATAATATACTACGTTATGTAAGTAAAAAGTCTGACAAGAGGATTCATATTACGGAGAACTGGGTATTGTTTGTGGTAGAGAAAAAATGGGGGTGTTATAAATGCTGAAATTTGAGCATGTATCAAAAAAGTATAAAGGCGGTAAAACAGCCGTTTCTAATCTAAATTTAGAATTTAAGAAGGGTGAATTTATTGTATTTATCGGCCCAAGTGGTTGTGGGAAGACAACAACAATGAAAATGATCAACCGCTTAATCGAACCAACAGAAGGCAAAATCTTCATTAATGATGAAGACATTATGGAAAAAGATCCGGTTAAGCTGAGAAGAGAAATCGGTTATGTCATCCAACAAATTGGTCTATTTCCACATATGACTATTCAAGAAAACATCTCACTTGTGCTTAAACTTTTAAAATGGCCAGAAGAAAAAAGAAAAAGTCGGGCAGAAGAGCTTCTTTCTCTCGTTGATATGACTCCTGATTATTTAGAGAGATATCCACATGAATTAAGTGGAGGGCAACAGCAACGTATAGGTGTCTTGAGAGCGTTAGCTGCTGATCAACCGTTAATCTTAATGGATGAACCATTTGGTGCACTCGATCCAATTACGAGAGATGCCCTCCAAGATGAGTTTAAAAACTTGCAGAAGAAGTTAGACAAAACAATTGTTTTTGTTACGCATGATATGGACGAAGCGCTTAAACTAGCAGACAGGATTGTCATTTTACGTGATGGACAGCTTGTACAATGTGGGACTCCTGACGAAATTTTACGTGAACCTGCCGATGAATTTGTTGAAGAATTTATTGGAAAAGAAAGATTAGTGCAAGCAAAACCAAACATTACAACAGTGGAGCAAATAATGAATGCGCATCCTGTAACGATTACAAGTGATGAGCAATTATCTAATGCGATAACTGTTATGAAAACAAATCGTGTAGACTCACTATTGGTTATTGATCAAGAAGGAGTTTTAGAAGGATATATTGATGTGGAAGCCATTGATCAAAACAGGAAAAAAGCAAAAGATGTAGCCGATATTTTAATCCCTGATACATTTTCTGTGTATAAAGATGCGCTTGTACGTGATACGATCAGGCAAATATTAAAGAAAGGGCTTAAATATGTGCCGGTTGTAGATGAGCAAAGACATCTTGTCGGTATTGTGACAAGAACAAGTTTAGTCGATATCGTTTATGACTCTATTTGGGGAGACGAAGAGCTAGAACGTGCACAGTAGAAGGGGGAGATATAAATGAGTGCCATCATAGACTTTTTAAATAATAACGGTTCGGATTTATTGATCAAAACTTGGGAGCATTTATATATATCAGTCATTGCTGCAGCTCTTGGTGTCATTGTAGCTGTTCCTTTAGGTATACTTCTTACAAGATTCGATAAAGCGGCATCACCCGTAATGGGAGTGCTTGGTACGATTCAAACAATTCCGAGTTTCGCAATTTTAGCGTTTTTTATTCCTGTTCTTGGAATAGGTAAAATCCCCGCCATTATTGCTTTATTTTTCTATTCAGTCCTGCCTATCTTAAGAAACACATATACAGGTGTGAAAGATGTTAATAAAAGCTTATTAGAAGCTGGTCGTGGGATGGGCATGACTGGATGGGAAAGAATTCGATATGTTGAACTACCACTGTCCATCCCTGTTATTATGGCGGGTATTCGTGTATCGACAGTATATTTAATTGGGTGGGCTACATTAGCTGCGTTTATTGGTGCAGGCGGTTTAGGTGATTTTATTTTTAGCGGGTTAAATTTATATCAAACTGAGTTTATCATTGCAGGTGCGATTCCTGTCACCATACTCGCATTAATAGTCGATTTAATACTTGGAAAATTAGAATTTAAGGTTACGCCTAAATCAATGCGTGACAAAGAAAAAACAGCATAAGGTGGTGATTAGTTTGATAAAAAGCAAAAAAAATTTCATGACGATGATGTTAACGATGACTCTTTTATTATCAGGCTGTTCACTTCCTGGTTTAAGCGGATCTAGTGAAGATTCTATTTCAGTAGGGACTGTGGTCACCTCTGAATCACAAATTGTCGGTCAAATCATTAAACAGTTAATTGAAGAAGAAACCGATCTCAGTGTAAACATGGTCAATAATCTTGGGTCTTCTATTGTGCTTCACCAGGCAATGGTGAGTAATGATGTAGATATATCAGCTACTCGCTATACAGGCACGGATATTGCAGGACCATTAGGAATGGAGCCAGTACTTGACCCTGATAAGGCAATGGAAGTTGTCCAAGAAGAGTTTGACGAGAGATTTAATCAAAAATGGTATGATTCATTTGGGTTTGAGAACTCGTATGCTTTTACCGTAACTGATGAATTAGCAAAAGCAGAGGATTTAGAAACGGTATCTGATTTAGAGGCATTAGCAAATGAAATAAATTTCGGTGTAGATACTTCATGGTTGAATCGTGAAGGAGATGGATATGATGGTTTTGTTGAAACATATGGCTTTGATTTTTCGAATGTGTATCCTATGCAAATTGGACTTGTTTACCAAGCAGCGGCATCGGGCGAAATGGATGTCGTTTTAGCTTACACGACGGATGGACGTATAAAAGCCTTTAATTTAAAAGTATTAGAAGATGATAAGAACTTCTTCCCTCCATATGATTCATCTACTGTTGCGAGTAAAGAAATTTTAGAGAAATACCCTGAACTTGATCCATTATTAGAGAGATTAGTTGGAGAAATCAGTACAGAAAAAATGCAAGAATTAAATTATGCAGCAGATGGGGAATTAAGAGAACCCGCAATCATTGCTGAAGAGTTTTTAGAAGAAAATAATTATTTCCGTGATAAGGAATAGGGGGTGGCATAAATGGATGTGTTTTCTGACTTAATTACTTATTTTACAAATAACGGTTCTTATGTATGGGAACAGTT
The DNA here is from genome assembly GCF_038007345.1 of Cytobacillus sp. FSL M8-0252. NCBI lineage: Bacteria > Bacillati > Bacillota > Bacilli > Caryophanales > Bacillaceae > Cytobacillus > Cytobacillus sp. FSL M8-0252. The sequence continues at coordinate 2,654,740 of NZ_JBBOWZ010000001.1, read as the reverse complement.
CTTTAGACATTTTCTAATGTCAGCCTACGGGGTTTTATTCGCAGCGATCGTGGGTATTCCGGTTGGCATCTTAATAGCAAGATATTCACGTTTAAGCAGTGTAGTTCTCTCGTTAGCCAATGTTATTCAAACGATTCCTGCACTCGCTATGCTCGCAGTATTAATGCTTGTGATGGGCCTTGGAACAAATACAGTCGTTTTTGCACTTTTCCTTTACTCCTTATTGCCAATTATTAAGAATACTTACACAGGAATTAGGAATGTAGATCATACTTTAATAGAGTCAGGTAAAGCAATGGGTATGACAAAATGGCAAATATTAAGAATGGTAGAAATACCACTTTCTCTTTCTGTCATTATGGCAGGGCTTCGCACAGCTCTAGTCATTACGATTGGTATTGCAACAATAGGTACTTTTATTGGTGCTGGGGGACTTGGTGATATTATTATGCGTGGAACAAATGCGCAAGACGGAACGGCAATCATTTTAGCTGGAGCTATTCCAACAGCATTTATGGCAGTAATTGCAGATGTGATAATGGGCTGGTTGGAAAGAAGCTTAATGCCAGTGAAGAAGAAGAAACAGGATAGTAATGAGCAAGAAGAGGTTACGGCATAAAAAATGATGGTGATTCATCATTAAAATGAATCACCATCATTTTTTTGTTCTTAATTTCCGTAACCATTTAACCCCGTCCCGAACGTATCAAATTCTGGTTTTCTTTCAATTCTTTCAGCAGCCGTCTCAACTGTCTCTATTTCATTTTCATGATTTTCGCCATTATCTTGTGAATGAAAAGAATGTTGTTTCTTGTTCATACTGGTATCCTCCTTTTACAATGTAAGATAGAGTATAGCTAGTTAAGCCTAAAAGGGAGAGTGAAATAAATTTGCTTATTGTTATTTTATGCTAATGCCCAATTTAGGTTATTTCTTTATTTTAACATAAATTTGAAAAATTATCCTTTTGTTGCTATGGGTGAATTTGGTTTCTGTATCTTCACTTGTTTTACTGTATGAAACAAGCTAAAAGCAATTAAAAATTGTGCTAAATAATAGGTAATCATAATAATACTTCCGGAAAAAGGAATGGAAGAAATAAATTTATTCCATGCTAATACACTATCAGAAATGACAAAGAGTAAACTTCCAATGATGGCATATAATTGCCCTGACATAATAGCAGACCAAAACATCAATGATATGACCGCGATATAGAGGATGACTGGTATAATCAATTCATTTTCATTGCGGTTGTGAAGTGCTTTCACAAATTCCGAACTCATAAAGATGCCATAGGCAAGAATAGGAATAAAAGAAAGAAACCTAGCTAAAGAGTATTCCCAAATCTTAAAAAAGCCAATCGTATAGAATATATGACCGATTAAAAATGCGGTTAATCCAACCACAAACCAAATGAGTAGACCGTCACCGAACATACAAAAAATAAGACCTGAAAAAATAAAATAGTAGTGAATAGGTTTAGTTTCTTGCCGATTGCGATAGGTGTATAGAATAATAAGAATCATCGGTACTAATTTGAAAAAGATTTTTAGGATTGTCGGTTCCTCAGGTATAAAAAATATATAAAGAACAGCAAATAGAAGAATCAAATATGGCAGTTTTTTTCGCATAGGATTCACCTCATTTTTTAGTATATATTCAAGAGAGTAAAACCATTTTCCTGCAGGAGGTATATAAAATTGAAAGTAGAAAGAGGGAAGAGCATGGAAAAGAATATTTTAGCACAGCAAAAAGCATTCTTTCATACGGGTAAAACAAAAGCACTTACATACCGATTGGACGCATTATATACATTAAGAAGTTTAATTAAGAAGAACGAAAACAGCATAGCGGAGGCTTTGCAAAAAGACTTACGGAAATCATTTTTTGACTCCTTTTTAACAGAGATTGCTGTTTTACTAGAGGAAATAAAATTTACAATTAAACATGTGAAAAAGTGGTCGAGACCTGCAAAAGTAAAATCATCTTTAACTACATTCGGTTCAAAAAGCATGATTTATCCTGAGCCATATGGTAATACATTAATTATTGCACCATGGAACTATCCTTTTCAATTAGCGATTGCGCCATTAATTGGTGCAATCGCTGCAGGCAATACAGCAGTCATCAAACCTTCCGAATTAACACCTCACACTTCTCGTTTAATTGCTCATCTTATTGAGGAGCATTTTCCAGCTGAATATATTACAGTTGTGGAAGGTGGCGTGGAAGTTAGTGAAAATTTGTTAGAAGAATCTTGGGATCATATTTTCTTTACTGGGAGTGTAGCAGTTGGTCGACACATTATGAAAGCAGCCGCTAATCATTTAACACCTGTTACGTTAGAACTGGGAGGAAAAAGTCCAGCAATTATTCATCATGATGCCCAAATAAACCATGCAGCCAAAAGGTTAGTATGGGGGAAATTCTTAAATGCTGGACAAACATGTGTAGCACCCGATTTTGTTTATGTCCATCAAGAGATTCATGACAAGTTTCTTAAGGAAGTTACAGCTCAGATAGAAAGTCTCTATGGAGAGAATGCAATCGAAAATACGGCTTATACAAAGATTGTCAATGAGAAGCATTTTAAGAGGCTTGCTACATTTTTAACTAATGGTCAATCTTTTTATGGGGGGAGAGTGGATGAATCAAATCATCTGATCGAACCGACCATCTTAACTGAAATTAATTGGCAAGATCCAATTATGCAAGATGAAATTTTCGGACCGATTCTTCCAGTATTGAGTTATAAGGAATTAGATGATGTCATTAGCAAAATAAATGAACAACCGAAACCGCTAGCACTTTACCTTTTCTCAGATGATAAAAAAGTTCAGCAAAAAATCTTGCAATCAATTTCCTTTGGTGGTGGTTGTATCAATGATACAGTCATGCATTTAAGTTCCCCACATTTACCATTTGGTGGTGTAGGCAATAGTGGAATTGGATCTTATCACGGACGGGCAAGTTTTGATACATTTACGCATTATAAAAGCGTCTTAAAGCAAACAACAAAAGTGGATTTTCCATTTCGGTATCCGAGTGAAAAATCATTAAAGCTATTGAAAAAGCTAATTAAATAATGAATAGAGAAGGGCTAAATGAGCAGAATAGACATCTATCTCACTTAGCCCTTCATTTTATACACAAACATAATATTCCTATGGCCATTCAATTAATTAAAGAACGTAGCCATATACGCTAATAAAGTGACAAAGCGTTCCTAATAAGATAAAGATATGAAAGATTTCATGAAACCCCATATGTTTAAATTCCATGAATTTAGGTTTGACCGCATAAATAACGCCACCGATTGTGTAAAATACGCCCCCTTGAATTAACCATACGAGTCCTGCTGTACTCAATGCTTTACTTAATGGGAGGAAGGCGATGATGATAACCCAACCAAGAAGAATATATAAAAAAGTGGATAACCATCTAGGACAACTAAACCAGACCATTTTAAATAATACACCTAGAATGGATGTCGTTATAACGAAAGCGAATAAACTTATTCCTAATACGCCATCAAGTGCGATTAAACAGAAAGGTGCATAAGAACCAGCAATTAACACGAAAATCATGGAATGGTCAACTTTTCTCAAGAAAGCAATAACTGTTTGTTTTGCTCTTACCCCATGATAAGTGGAGGAAGCGAGATAAAGTAACATCATACTAATACCGAAAAAAGTAACAGAGAATATGGCAATGTTTGTTCCGTTATGTAATGATGCTTTGATGATTAACGCCAGTAAACCTATAAATGACAATATTGCGCCAACGAAATGAGTTAAGCTATTGATGGGTTCTCTTATAAACGACATGATAACACCCCTAATAATATTATAAGTAGTTTTTAATACTACATATAATATTACTACTAACTATAATATATAGTCAACATTTACATTTCTATTGATAGGATGTATGATAGGAAGAAAAATAATGAGGGATAAATGATGGAAAAACAAGAAAGAATCAGACAAGGAAAGCCGATTCGCATGGAAGACATTCCGTCTATCGCTTTATATATGGATCAAGTCATACAACTGTTTGAACAAAACTACCATTCTTATAAACGAAATGAAGATGAGAAAATCTTAACAAAAACAATGATTAATAATTATGCCAAAGGAAAACTATTACCACCCATTAAAAATAAGCGTTACAGTAAAGAACATATATTAACGATGAGCCTTATTTATCAACTGAAAGGTATATTATCGATTCAGGACATTAAAACAACGTTAGAGAGTCTGAACGAGGAAGTGCAAAAAGAAGGAGTGAATATAGAAGACGTTTATGATATGTATGTTGACATGATAAATGAGAATGAAGAACAATTTAATGAAAATGTTGACTGGATGGAGAAATCGATTGCTCAAAATTATAATGAAAAAATCCCCCAACCGAACAATGAAATGAAAGAGGTATTAATGATTAACTCATTGGTTCATATGAGCAATCTTTATCGCCGCTTAGCTGAAGCAAAAATTGATTCACTTTCTAGGGAAGAAGATCGGAAGTGAATCAAAATGATGGATGAGGAAGGGTGCTCCGTACCACAACTAAAACCATGTAACCCAGACTTCTAAGTACGATCGCATATGAAAGAGAACAATGGGTTCGAAAGCAAACATGCAAACTAGATTTCAAGTAGTTTTGTTTGCTTTCGATGTTCAAAGTTCTTAAGCGTTTATTTCCTTCATTACATTTGCCACATGCTGATAAGATGCTTTTCTTTTATCATGGTCATAGATTTGAGCATTGACGATGATCTCATTTGCGCCAGTTTCGCCAAGGAATATTTCAAGCTTTTCTTTCACTTTCTCAGGACCACCAATAATGGAAGAACCTAATTGTTGTTGTAATAATTGTTTCTCTATAGGTGTCCAAACTTCGTCCATATTCTCAACAGGAGGCAACATCTTTCCACGTTTATTACGCATCATGCCTAAGAAAGATTGATAAAGAGAGCTTGCTAGGTATTGTCCTTCTTCGTTTGATTCCCCTGCAATGATATTCACACCAACCATTACATAAGGTTCTTTTAATACATCAGATGGTTTAAAGCTCCGGTGGTATAGATCAATTGCTGGTAATGTATTGTCCGGTGAAAAATGGCTAGCAAAAGAGAAAGGCAAACCTAGCTGACCCGCAAGTTGCGCACTATACCCACTTGAACCGAGTAACCATATTGGAATATTCAAGCCTTCTCCTGGAACCGCTCTAACTGGTAATGGTTGTTCCGAGCGTGAAGGATCAAAGTAAGTTCTCAATTCTTCCACTTGTTGAGGGAAATCTTCGGCATCTGTTCGTCGAGTCCTTCTTAATGCCGCCGCAGTAAGTTGGTCAGTACCTGGCGCACGACCTAAGCCTAAATCAATTCTTCCTGGGTAAAGTGATTCGAGTGTACCGAATTGTTCAGCAATCACTAAAGAAGAGTGATTCGGTAACATAATGCCCCCAGATCCTACTCTAATTGTATTGGTAGCGCGGGCAATATCACTTATGACAATAGATGTGGCTGAACTAGCAATGCCCGGCATATTATGGTGTTCGGCCAGCCAATATCTCGTATAACCTAATTTTTCTGCATGTTTGGCTAAATCGCGCGAGTTCGCTAATGACTCACTAGGTGATCCACCTTCAAGGACTGGTGCTAAATCTAAAACAGAATATTTTATCGTTGACATCGTTTTCAGCTACTTTCTTTTTAGTATCTGTACATATTGTAGCAACTTCTATTACATGAATGAAATTATCTGCTTTTAAAATGAATGATTCGGTTATAAAATGTTACCTGATATGATCATTAAAGCAAAGCTCATTTAAACGTTTGTCTTAAGTGTGAATAGTTATATTAAATGGTTTGCAGTATGAAAAAGAGCATGTCAGAGCAGTTCTGCATGCTTATCTTTTCGTATAAAAATTTTCTGTGAAATAAGGCTGGTTATCATCATTAAATGCCACCCCAACACCAAGAAGCTGGTAATCTTCTTTAAGGATGTTTTTCCTATGTCCAGCAGAATTCATTAAGCCTTCATGGGCAAAAATACTACTAAATTGGCCATAGGCTAAGTTTTCGCCAGCTGTTCGAAACAGAATATCATCCGCATTCATCCGGTCAAACGGTGATTCACCTTTTAAGTTATCATGACCGAAATAATTATTAACAGCCATATCAGCACTATGATCTCTAGCTGTTTGTCTCACGGGATCATCCCAAGTTAATGTAGGTAAACGATAATTAACTCTCTCAGCATTTGTTAAATCAAATAACTGGAATTCAAAACCTTCCTTTAAAGCTGCACTTTTTTCACCATAGAAACCAACTTTATTAAGTTCAAGCTCTTTACCAATTAATTGAATGGCAGTTACTTGGTTATTTTCATGAATATCATAGAAAACGGTTAAATAACTATCATCGACCTCATAAAGTGCATAATTACTATCGGTTGCATATTGATAATTGGTTATACCTTTACGAATCGCGCTAATCGGTTCCCCAAATATTTCTGTTACTTCCTCTTTTGTCATATTCATTTGAAAGCCGTTTTTAGAAGTAATTAAATCTTGATTCGTATAGATGCCATTAATTAATTCATTTTCATCATAGGAAATCATGATGAAGTGATGATAATTATCATGATAAGCATGCCATTTACTACCGTATTCATTTGCTGTAATTCTTTGTGGGGATCCTAATGAATTCTCAACTTCCGCTTTCTTCTCACCGATTTCAAAATTATAGACTGAGATTGTTTGGCTATCAGGTTCAGATAATGCGGGCTTCTCGATTGATTCATCTTCTGCCGGAGGAGAGTCATTAGGTGAAGGCTGGATCCATTGTTCAAAATTGATAATCATTTGATTAAAAGCAGTAACAGCATCTTCTGTAAAGCCTTGAACATCTTTTTCTTCAATAGATGATTGAATTTCTTTCAAGTGTTCGTTGGTTTTATCCCCTAGAGCTTCACGAATTGACGGCCAACTTATATAAATAAGTAAACATATTAAGAAAAATATACTAATCTTTTTCAAAATAGAATTCCTTTCTAACCTTGATACTACTCTTTATTGCCTAAATTATAGTCTCGTTAAACATAGGTAACAACTCATTCGACTTATCCATAATTATCCACCAAGGATGTATTTCCTGTTATTTACAGAATAACATAATCTGTTTATGAAAATATAGTTTTGTTTTAAAGGATAAATGTTTTGGCTTCTAATAGTATGAGAAGTCATTGAATGGAGAGATAATACCCTGAATAAATGGGGAATGGGACCGCTTTTAAGAAGATTAACTAAAAAAGGGCTGGAACATAACTAAATGACCTAACCTCAAAAACGAACAATAACAAATTAGGATCTATAAAAAATCAGATGAAAACAAGTCCGTTCCATTGCACAAACAGACCCTCGCTTTCCGCGGTGAGGGGCTTGAGCGTCCTCGGCATTGCCTGCCGGGTCTCAGCTTTCCTTCTATTTTCCGCAGGAGTCGAGTGTCCTCTCCATTCCACTACTCTTTTCATATAGGATATAAAACACACAAAAAAACCGAATGATTAGAAGTTGTATACTCCTGTTCATTCGGATAAATCTTTAGCTAGAATATATATGTCCCAGCTTCTTTTAGAGGGTATTATCAGGCGTGTTAGTCTTTAAGCATTTGCATTTTGTGTTCAAATTTTTCAAGTTTTCTTTTTAACATCTCCATTTTCGATTCCAGTTCATCTAGACGAAAATCTACACGATGATGATCATTGTCCATTGTAACTAATAATTCATCCACATGATGCGCTTTTTGCTGATTTTTCATTTGATAAAAACCCCTTTATATTGAGGGGATACTCGCCCCTACGAATTTATTTTTTCCACTTTTGCCACCATTTCTTTTCTTGCTTACTCGCTGCGGCATCTCGGAAAGATAGCATCATATCTTGAAATGCGTCTTCTCGCTCACGTAATCGATGTAAATATTCTTCATGTTCTTTTCTCATTGTTTCGACATAAATATCACGATCTGCATTCATGCTCTCTTTTAATTCATTTATTTCATTGCTAAATTCTGTACCTGTTAATTCTTGCGAGCTAGAAATATAATGAATCATTGTTTTGAACTCTTCAGAGGATGCTTCTGAGGATTCGGTAATTTTGTTCGTGATATAGTGCATCTGGTCTGTCGTTCGCTTCGACTGTTTCGCAACTCTTTTTGACAAGGTTTCGAGCGCTCCGGAGCTTTGTTTTGAAGCATGCTTCCATTCGTCAGTCATTTCTTGAATTTCTGCTTTCGTCTTCTCGTTGGATTTATAGATGGAGTCTGAAATGGTTTTAACAGTATGAAGAGAATTTTTGGAAAGCTCCATTTTCATTTCTTCTACAACTTCTTTTTTAAAGTTCGTTTTTAATTCTTGCTTGATCTCTTGTAATAAATGGTCCTGGAATTGTGTCATGACCATAGATAGTTGTTCGATATTGAGAGGATGATGATCTTGCTCAGTTGTTGCTTCATGTAGTATAGGATTCAATGATGTTTCTAAGGGGTTCTCTTGTTGGTCTGCTATTGACTCTGAATCAAGATGTTGCTTAAGTAATCTGCGAATCATTTTTTGACTTAAATTTTGATTACGCATCTTTTTCACGGTGTCTAGTAAGCTAATTTCTTCATCTGTATAATATCTTGCCCCATTTTTAGATCGGGGAATAACTAATATATCCTTTAAATCTTTTTCCCACTGTCTTAGTGTTCCCGGCGGAATATTTAATTGTTTAGATACTTCATTAATGGTATATGCTTGCATAATTTGATTCATGAATAACTCCCTTTCATCATAGTGTAATTTTTCATCTTTCGGAAGGGGATTCCGAACTACATAATAAATTCCGTATAATTAGCTATTCCGCATTGTAGCCCGTCTTTTCCTGCCTGCTGACAAAAGATATCAAAACAAGACGTTATTCCACAAATGTAGGCACTTTATAAGGAAATTGACTATTTTGACAATGAATTTTGTAGATAAAAAACAGATTTAGGAAGGAATGGGTAAATGGTCCTGAGATGAGGGTAGATCATTTGGGATAGGCAAAAAGGGTCACCAACTGGTTACCCTTTTTCTTTCCTATATCGAAAAAATAGATATTTTAAACAAGGTGGTACAATAAAGAAGATGAAAAATACCCGAAAGAGTTGATAGCCGGTTACAACAGCTAACTGTGCATCGACTTCATGGGCAATAATAGCCATTTGATCCATTCCGCCAGGTGATAAACTTAAGAAGCTTGTAGCAAGGGAAAACCCATAAAAATGACTAAGAAGAAAGCTGAGAACCATCGAAATGACAATTAATAAAGCGCTGCTCAATGCACCTAAGCTTAATAATTTCCATTTGTTTTCAAGTTTTTCTGGATGCATCATGAGACCAATGTTAATACCAATAAAAACTTGTGCAATCTCAAGTAAGCTGTTAGGTAATTCAGGACCATTGATATTAAGCAGTGTCATGAGGCTTGTTGCAATAATAGGACCGAGAAGAAATGGGGTTGGTGCGTTCCATTTCTTAAAAATAATAGCTAAAATAAATGATAGAATCATAAATGGAATAATGTCAGGTAGTAACTGCTGCCAACTAGCCGTATGTTCATAGGTTGGTAAAATATTACCGCCATTATGGAAGAACGGACCAAATATGAGAAAAGGAACAAAAAAGATTATAAGTATTAATCTTACTACTTGTAAGAAAGTAACAACAGTCACATTCATTTCTTTTGTTTCTTCAGCTAATACGAGCATTTGTGACAAACCGCCAGGAATACTACCAAGCAATATCGATGGATAATGGATACCGGTTAATTTTGCTATGAAGAATGAAGTGATTAAACTGAACCCAATAATAAGTACTGTTAAAAATAACATGGAGGGTAGTTGGTGCAAGATGAACACCATCGCTTCTTTTGTTAATGAAAGGCCCATACTGTATCCAATTATAAAGATCCCAATGTTTCTAAAAGATTTTGGCCAGTATAACGTCTTCTTTGATATTATAGAATAAAGCATAATACTTGTTATGGATCCTAATAGCCAGCTTACAGGGATATGAAGTAGGGTGAAGATGCCCCCACCTGCTACGGCAATAATAACTGCTAGCAATAGTGAATAGCTTTTGTTCATGTGCAGACCTTCTTTTTCTTATGAGAAATTTCGATTCTGGAAAGATATGTTTATCATACCATAGACAATGGCATATTTTTAGTAAATGCTTAGGTGAGACATCCTAAAAACAGGAGGAGAGACCTTGCTAAGAAGAATAAAGAAAATAAGTAGTAGTCATGAAAATACCTATCCTTTATCCATTCCCACGATTGCATCAATGGATGAAATTCAATTTAAGTCACCTGTAACATTCTTTGTAGGTGATAATGGTTCTGGCAAGTCAACCTTATTAGAAGCCATTGCCCATCAATGCGGTTTTAATGTGGCTGGAGGGAGTAGAAGTAATAGTTATGAATTACATGCCTCCGAATCTTCCTTAGCTGCCCACATTAGGCTTTCTTGGATGCCGAAGTTAACAAATGGCTTTTTCTTAAGAGCCGAATCTTTTTATCAGTTTTCTTCACATATTGATGAATTAGAACGGGAATGCCCAACAGGATATAGTGGTTATGGTGGCAAGTCATTACATGCACAATCACATGGAGAATCGTTTCTATCACTCTTTCTGAATCGTTTTGATGGAGAGGGTATTTATTTGTTAGATGAACCTGAAGCGGCATTATCGCCTGCAAGGCAGCTTGCTTTTCTTAGAATCATGCATGATATTGTCTCAGCAGAAGAAAGCCAATTAATTATTGCCACCCATTCTCCGATACTACTTGGCTTTCCAGGAGCAACAATTTTAAATTTCGATGAAGGTAGCATTGCGGAAACAACGTATGAAGAAACAGATCATTACCAAATAACGAAATACTTCTTGGAAAATAGAGAGAGATATTTACGTGAAATATTTAAAGAAGAAGACTAATCAGTACCTTGCTGTATAAACAAGTACTGATTAGTCTTTTATTATCTTATATTCCATCAAAGATCACTCATCGTGTTATATAAGGTTACCAATCTTGTCTTTAGAAGAATCCAGCAATTATGACCACCGCAAAAAAAGATGAAAATAAAAGACATGCTAGAGTTATAAGTAACACATACCTAAGAATCATACTTTTATCCCTTAGAGAATAAAAACTGGGTCTACCTACTTGCAGGGTGGCCAATATTTACTCTAATAATGACTTTAATCCATAGAATTGTAAGGGATTTACACGTGTACTATTGTTATATATCGTTCATAGGTGATAGGTAATCCTTTAACTGTTTGATGTTTCTTGAAAATGTTAGTGATCTCTCGTATGTCGGAGCTAACTAATTCATAGATTTCTTTTTTTTGTCCAAAGCAACGATAGTGGATGAGATCAAGGGGTGAATGTAAATACTCAATCGTATGATACGGGTGAATTTCAAATTTCCTGAAAGGAGCCTTTGTAAAGATCTTTGTGAGATGTTGTTGAATGGGTATGTTATGTTGGTTGTTTGGAAAAAGTTTAGGAAACCAGTTTGATAACTCTTTTCCTTCATTTTCACCAGGGTGCAACCCTAAAATGAGCCCTCCTTCTTTTACATAAAGAGGTAAATGATGATAAATGGAAGTAGGCCCTTTACGGATAATAGCAATATCAAAGAATGCTCGTTTAAAAGGAAGTACATGTTTTGAATTAGCAACAATAAAGGATGTATTATCGGGCTTTGTCTTCATTGCGTTCTGAATAAATTGCGTAGAAGAATCGGCACCAATCATTTGCTTGGCATATAAAGCATATTTTTTTGTGAATCTTCCTTCACCGCAGCCAAAATCAAGGGCAACTTTATCTTTTGTATGTAAGCAGACGAGTTGATCAAAGATATTCTCTGCAATAGGTGAATCAATTGTAGATTGCCATGGATAAATGTATGCATTCCCGTTCTTGCTTATTTGCCTATACCATTCAGGGGAGTGAGGAGAAAGCCAATAATTGGATAATGTAGGATTTTTCAAATGAATACCTCTATAATAAAAAGTCAAAAATTTCAAATAGTAATCTATTGTAAATTTTCTAAAAATTTAATTGACATAGTCAAGAAGTAACGATTATATTATTCTATATCGGAAACTTTGTTTTATAGGTAAAACATTCCAATTTTCATCTTTACTATTAAATATATACGCATTGGAGGGTGATGTCGATGACAAATGAACAGCTGGAAGTGATGAGGGCAATACAAAAACTAAAAGCTAAGAAGCTTCCTTGTGCGCTAGCAACAGTTATTAAAGTAAAAGGATCGGCTTATCGAAAAGAAGGGGCAAAAATGCTAATCGATGAGGATGGAGTTACTGTCGGATTAATATCGGGGGGCTGTTTAGAAGCAGATGTAGCAGAAATAGCCAAGGAAGTAATAGAGACAAAAACCCCAATAATTAAAACGTATCAATTAGATGAAGACGAGGTATGGGGGTTAGGTCTTGGCTGTCCAGGAACGGTTCATATCTATATTGAACCATTAATGTATACAATACAGAATATTGAGGAGGTGGATGAATGTGCAAAAGAAATTGCCTCCTTTTGATGCTTGGCTAGATGCCATTGACCAACAACAAGCTGCTGTTTTAATGACCATTACAGAAGCTAGCTTGTCACAAAAAAATTATCGGATTTGCTATCTAGAAAATCAACCCCCAATTGGATCTTTCTATGATCAAGCATTGGAATTGGCTGCTTTATCCATTGCTAAAGAAAAGTTAGGGCAATCCAACCCGCAATCAGAAAGTTTAATGATACAAGATGAGAATGAATTAGATGTAGACATATTCTTCGATGTATTTGTTCCATCACCTACTTTGATGGTGTTTGGTGCAGGACATGATGCGATACCAGTTGTTAAATATGCAGCAGAATGCGGGATGAAAACGGTTGTCATTGATCAAAGAAGCCTTTATAACAATGAAGAAAGGTTTCCTCATGCCGAAAGAATAATAGCTAGACCAGAGGATTTCTCAGGTTGTATTCGTGTAACAAATCGTACATATATTGTCGTTATGAATCATCATGTTGAGAAAGATAAGCAGACATTAAAATTTGCCTTATCTTCACTGGCTCCTTATATAGGCGTCTTAGGGCCGAAATCACGACGTATCAAAATCCTCGAGCAGCTTTATTTGGAAGGTTGTCACTTCACGTATACAGACTTACAAAGAATGCATAGTCCAATTGGACTTGATATTGGAGCCGTATCCTCTGAGGAGATTGCTATTAGTATTGTTGCTGAAGTGATTGCAGTTAGAACAAGACATAAAGGAGGCTTTCTACAAGGTGCGGAATTTATCCACCAATCATCATAAACGTCCAATAAAAGCAATTATTCTCGCAGCAGGATTATCTACGCGAATGGGGCGCTCGAAGCAGTTGCTGCCGTTTAAAGGGGTAACTATGCTTCATTATGTCATTGAACAAGTATTAAAGTTACATTGTAAAGAAGTGATAGCTGTTATTGGTCATGATGCAGTTACCATTATGGAAGAAATAAAGATAAACGACCCTTCCTTTTCTTGGGCTTATAATTCGGATTATGCCAATGGTCAATCGTCTTCACTGTACAAAGGACTTACCCAAGTTGCCTTTCCAAAGGAAGATGCACTCGTATTTTTAGGAGACACCCCCTTTATAGAAAAGGAAACAAGTGAAATGATTATTCAAAGAGGGCAGCAGTTAGCGAGAGATAAAAATCATCCAATATCTATAAGGCCATCATATGATCAAACGCCTGGCCATCCTGTTTATTTTGCAAACATCAATAATACAATGATTCAATCGATTCAACAACAAAGTGGAAAGAACTTTATTCAGACCATCCCATATAAGGAAGAAATAGCAGTGAATGATCGCGGTATTCTATTAGATATAGACACAATAAAAGAGTATGAAAAGCTAAAATAAAATTGTAGTTTTACATTCAAAACAAAAAATAGATTTCTTTATCTAAAACAAACTTATTTACACATTTATGTTTTATATAATAAACGTTATTTAGTTAACAAAACAAAAACATCCGTATTTTATTGACAAAATTTTTTGAAAAAATTAATATTATTACTATTAGCACAATTCAAAAAGTGTAAAGGGGAGAAAATAATGATCTTATCAGGTCAAGTGAAAATGAAAAAAAATAATAAAGATGTTTGGGATGCACTTCATAACCCTCAAATATTAGAAAAAGCTATTCCAGGATGCAAAAGCCTACTGTTAAAAGAGGACGGAACCTATGATGTTGAAATGAAATTGGGCATCGCTTCAGTTAAAGGGGATTACAAAGGGAATGTAAAACTTGAAGATATCGAAGCACCTGTACACTATCAATTAATAGCAGAAGGGAGTGGGAAACCAGGATTTGTTAAAGCAAAAATGGATTGCTATATTACTGCAATTGATGAAGAAAAATGTGAAGTGAAATGGGAATGTGATGCTGAAGTTGGCGGCATGATTGCTGGTGTAGGAAGCAGAGTAATGAGCGGTGTGGCGAAATTTATTGCTGGAAACTTTTTTAAAGATGTTGAGAAACAAATCACTTTACAAAAGGCGTAACGAAAGGGTGGCACAAGCATGAAACCATCAAAATTTAAATATTTAAAACCGTCAAGTGTTAATGAGGCATTAACCTATCTAGAAGAATACGGAGATGATTGTAAAATCATTTCTGGGGGACAGAGTTTAATACCTGTACTGAATATGAGGCTATCTACCCCTGAGTTTTTAATCGATGTGAGCGGAATAAAGGAGTTAAATTATATTCGTGAAGAGGATGGATATATTGCCATTGGTGCACTGACAAGGCATGTGGAAGTGGAAAATTCACTATTAATTAAAGAAAAATGTCCGTTGCTTATTGATGCAATTAAGTGGGTAGGTCATAAACAAATTCGCAATCGTGGGACAATTGGTGGCAGTGTAGCTCACGGTGATCCTTCGGCAGAACTACCGTGTGTATTGACAACATTAAGAGGTGAGATTGTGATTGCTTCAGTGGATGAAGAGGAAGTTGTCGGTCCTGAAGATTTTTTTCTCACTTATCTCCTGACGTCATTACAAACAAATCAATTAGTGAAAGAAATCCGCTTTCCAATTATGACACAAGGAGAGAGAGTGGGGCATTCTTTTGTAGAAGTGGCGAGGAGACATGGAGATTTTGGCTTAGCAATTGCTGCAGCAGTAATTGAACTTGATAACCAAGGACTTATTCAAAAGGCACAACTAGCTGTAGGTGGTGTCAATCCAGTTCCTCTTATAATAGAAGAAGCTGAGGAATTATTAATAGGAAAAGAAGTGACAGAAGCTTTATTAAAAGAAATAGCTGAATTAACGAGTGAGTGTGTGGACCCAGAAGGAGATTTGCACGGAAGTGCTGATTATCGCAGGGAACTTATTGGTACCCTATTAAAACGTGCAATAGAAGAAGCAATAGCAAGAGCATGGGAAGGAGAAGAGAAGGTTGGATAAAGTAAATATTTCTTTAAATGTAAATGGTGAAAAAGTGGAAAGAGATATAGAACCTAGGCTCTTATTAACAGACTTCTTAAGAGAAGAATTATTTTTAACAGGCACACATGTCGGATGCGAGCATGGCGTATGCGGGGCATGTACAATACTTTTAAACGGTGAAGCGGTTCGAGGTTGTTTAATGCTAGCTGTTCAAGCAGATGGGGCTACAATTGAAACGGTTGAATCGCTTGCTGGTGAAGATGGACAATTAAATCCTCTTCAACAAGCATTTACGGATTGCCATTCCCTCCAATGTGGATTTTGCACACCAGGGTTCTTAATGACATTAACGCAATTTACGAAAGAAAATCCGAATCCGACAGAAGAAGAAATTCGAGAAGCCATCTCAGGAAATCTTTGCCGTTGTACAGGCTATGCGAATATTGTTAAAGCAGTAAAGCAAGTTACACATCAAACGGTATAAAAGGAGGGAGAAACATGCATAAATATATCGGAAAAAGCATGCACAGAAAGGAAGATTATCGCCTTTTAACTGGAACGGGCATGTTTGTAGGTGATATTAGTTTAACCAATATGGCAGAGGCAGTATTTGTAAGAAGCCCTCATGCACATGCGAAGATTGTGGACATAAATATAGAGGCTGCAAAAGCATTAAAGGGTGTTTATGGGATATTTACTGCAAATGATATTGAAGACCTAAAACCATTGACGCAATTTGAATCACATTGTTTTTTACCACCCAATTTGGTTGAGGCTATATCGCCAACAATCAACTTTAACTATGAAGATATTTTAGCTAAGAAGAAAGTTACATATGTTGGCCAATCTGTAGCAATTGTTGTGGCGAAAACCCGTTACATCGCCGAAGATGCAGCTGATCTAGTTGAAGTAACTTATGAGCCGCTACAACCCCTTGTTGACCCATATGAGGCGCGAAAAGAGGATGCAATTCTTATACAAGAACATTTAGAAAATAATATTCAGTCCCATTTTCATGTGACAACAGGTAATGTTGAGCAAGCATTTGCCGAGGCGGACTATATAATGAATGAAAAAATTCGCACCCCCCGACTCGGATCAAATCCGTTAGAAACAAGAGGAGTAGTGGCGAAATTTGATACAAGAAATCAAGAGCTGAGAGTTTGGTCTTCTTCGCAAATGCCTTATGAAATCAGATCTACTTTAGCACATTGTTTGTCATTACCCGATCTAAGTATTCGTGTTACAGCACCTGATGTTGGAGGCGGATTTGGACCAAAAGGTGGAGTTCACCCAGAAGAAATTGTTATTCCTTACTTGGCTAAAAAATTGCAGAGGCCGATAAAATGGGTAGAGGACCGAATGGAGCATTTAACAAGTGCAAGGCAATCGAGGGATCAAATCCATGATGTGAAAGTTTCATTTAAACAGGATGGAACGATTACGGCAATTAAGGATTTTTTTGTGATTGATAGTGGTGCTGTTAATTTCTTCGCCTTAACTTGTGCTTATAATAGTGCTTATCATTTAAGAGGGGCTTATAAAATCCCTAATTATGATAGTGAATGTGAAGTCATCTTAACGAACAAAACACCTAATGTGCCATTTAGGGGAGCAGGTAGACCTGAAGTAGTCTTTGTAATGGATCGAATTATCGACATCGTCGCAAGAAAATTAAAAGTAGATCCAATCGAAATTATGAAGAAAAATATGATCCAAGCTGAAGACATGCCTTATGATCAAGGAATTCTTGTAAAAGATGGCCATCAGCTTATTTATGATAGTGGCGATTATCCTGATGCATTACGCAAGGCAGTTGATTTAGTTGACTATGATGCTTTTAGAAAAGAACAAGAAGAGAAGAAGAAAGAAGGTAAGCTAGTTGGTATCGGCATCTCTTCTTACGTAGAAGGTACGGGCGCAGGACCTTATGAAGGGGCACATATCTCTATTGACCCTTCTGGTCATGTAACAGCTTATTTAGGCTGTACCCCTCAAGGACAAGGGCATGAAACAGTATTTTCACAAATTGCAGCAGACGGATTGGGTGTAAATCCGCAAAATATTACTGTTCGAGTTGGCGAAACAACTGTGTTGCCAATGGGTCAAGGAACTTACGCAAGCCGAAGCGCAGTAAATGCAGGTTCAGCTATTTATGAGGCAGCATTAAAAATGAGAGAGAAAGTGTTAAAAATCGCTGCACATTTGCTAAAAACGGATGAAGATTTAGTCATTGATGAAGGGAAAATATATGCAGAGACTTCTCCTGAAAAGTTTGTCACCTATCAAGATGTGGGGCGAGCGGCGCTGCCTGCTAAATTAGGGAATTTACCAGAAGGCATGGAAGCAAGCTTAGAAGTAACACATTATTTTGCCCCTCCAACCGTTACATTTGCTGCTTCGATTCATATGGCACAAGTGGAGGTTGATAAAGAAACAGGTTTTGTAGATTTACAGAAATATAGTGTTGTACATGATTGTGGTACGGTTATTAATCCGATGATTGTTGATGGTCAAGTGCAAGGCGGTATTGCACAAGGAATTGGTTCAGCTCTTTACGAAGAAATCGTCTATGACCAAACAGGGCAATTGCTTACCGGTACTTATATGGATTATTTATTACCAACATCGATGGAAGTACCAACGGTGGCAAAAGCACACCAGGAATTCAAATCAACAAGAAATCGCCTAGGGATAAAAGGTGTAGGTGAGGGGGGTGCCATCGCGCCACCAGCTGCAATAGCAAATGCAATTGTAGATGCACTTCATCCATTAGAAATTAAAACAAATGATTTACCTATCAGTCCAAATAAGTTAAGAACATGGATTAAGGAAGCAGAGGCATCTTTTCAAACACTACAAACAAATTAAAGGAAAAAAACAGGTATCTTCCAAAGGATTTTGTGGGAAATCCCTTTGATTGCAAGATACCTGTTCTATCTTAAAGATTACTAGGAAAGCCATCAATAAGAGTGTATTTATTATATCACTCTTCTACTAACATGCCAATTTTCACAAGGAGTGATTCAACTATGCAAAAGGCAAATGTACTACACGAAGAAAACATGACAAAGGCAACAAATGCTAGGTGGATTTATATTTCACTACCATTAATGCTACTGTTCACGGTTTCAATGATCGATAAATCTAATATTAATATACTATTTGCAGAAAGACAGTTTTTACAAGATTTAGCTATTAGTGATAATGTGATCAAGGGAACATTAAGTTCTGTCTTTTTAATTACATACGCATTAGGGCAGTTTTTCTGGGGATTTGTAGTCGACCGTATCGGCGCATTTAAGAGTGGAATGATTGGTATAGCCATTTGGGGTATAGCGATGATTATCGGTGGAGTAGCTACATCGGTTACGGCATTATTATGGTCAAGAGCATTACTAGGGGTAGGTGAAGGTGTTTTATACCCCATTGCACTTACCTTAACTGCTAAGTGGTTTCCGCAACAAGAACAAGGGAAAGCTCAGTCTTTTTGGTTTACAGGGAATGCAATCGGACCAGTTATTGGTATTCCAGCGATCGCATTAATTGCCGCCTCTTTTGGATGGAGAGAAAGTTATTTCGCACTAGCGATTATTTCTTTTATTTGTTTGGCCATATTTATTTTTATGATTAGAAACAAACCATCTGAACATTATGCAACTAATGCTGCAGAAGTGAACTATATAGAAAAGGGACAAGGAGTGAAAAAGACTGCTAACATCGATACAGGAAGTGTTAAATCTGTTTTAACTAGTCCTCTGTTCTGGATATTAACAACAGTATATGCTTGCGTCTCAATCGGTTTTTTTGGATTTTCTACATTTTTGCCAAGCTATTTAACAGAAGCAAAGGGGATTGATTTTGTTAATTCAGCTATGATTAATGCAGCGGGTTATGCTCTTGCCATCATCGTTCAATTAGTATGTGGCTATCTTTCTGATAGATGGATGAAACGGGCTATATTTGTCGCCGTAGCAAGTGTCATCATCATAGGCTGCTTCGTAGGCTTCTTATACACTACGAATACTACAATCGTTATTCTACTTACAATTATTCTATTAAGTGTATTATACATGCCAGCACCGATAACCATGACGATGCTCCATGAAGTCGCTTCATCCCAAGTGATGGGGAGAATAAGCGGTACATTCGGATGTGTATCTTATTTAGTAGCAGCTGCTGGGCCAATGGTTGTTGGCTTTTTCAGTACAACAACAGGCTCTTTTACAGGCGGTTTTATGGCGTTAATTAGTTTTATCGTTCTTTCACTTTTATTATGTGTGTATTTGATGAAAAAAGGTTATTGATATAGAATCATTTTAAAAAAATTAAAAAAGTAGAGTCGTTCTGAACAAAGTGAACGGCTCTATTTTTTTAAGAAACCTTAGTCTTGTGATAAATAAATCCAATTTTTTTCATCAAATTCTTCTATTATATAATTTGAACCATTACTTTGTAGGATTTTATTAAAGGATTTTATATCGTCTTCGTTCTCATACAAATCTTCTTGAATATATTCCTTCATAATAAAATTTGTTAAGTGAGTATTGTTAACGAAGTCCGAAAAATATATTCGTAGTGTTTCCGAATCCACTTCGTTTAACTTTTCATCATTAATAATAGAAATTCTGAAAACATTTAGTATCTCATCAATATCTTCATCTTCCATATAACATAGCGGCTCTTGTTTTTTATCATCATTTGTAAATGGTTTCTAGTATCTTCAATGATTACATAAGATAAGAAATGTTCTTGCTTCCATACATGAAAGATTTCTAAATCACGTAATTTTAAGACTCTACGAAGTGATAACATAAACTTCCTCCTTTCCATATTAAGTTAATGGCTGTACTAAAGTAGAATTTTTTCTGTTTTTTGTTCCATTGTTTGCTCAGTTTTTACCTTAACAGGCACTCGATAGCTCCCTAATGTCGCAACAATCACACCACAAATAATTAAAAAAGCACCTATGATATCTCGAATGGTAAATGCTTCACCAAGAATAATAACAGCTAGACCGGCAGCGAAGAGAGGTTCTAGCGAAAACATTAAACTCGTTTGTGTTGGTGATGTATGTTTTTGTGCCACAGCTTGGGAAATAAAGCCAAAGGCACTACATAGGATCGCTAGTCCAAGTATACTCATCCAAGCAACTGTGTTTTGGGGGAGGATTGGTGATTCAAAAAAGCTACTTAAAACAAGAGCGAGTATACCAGCAAAGCCGAGTTGCATGATACCAACTGTAATGGGTTCATGATCCTTAGTGACTCTTCCAATAATCAGAATTTGAATAGCGTATGCGAGAGCGGAAAGCATACATAAAATATCGCCGTAATTGAATGATAATGATTGTGTAATTGTCATGATGATAATACCAACAAATGTAATGATGATGCCAATTCTAACTGGCACGATTGGTAACTTTCTTTGCAGAATACTTTGGATCACCGGAACGAATATGACCGTCATACTTAATAAAAATCCGGCATTAGAAGCATCTGTCATCGTCAAGCCAACAGTAACTAAAGAGAATACAAGTAATAATAAGAAGCCTAATAGAAAACTGTAAAATAAAAGTTCCATATTTACATGCCGTAAAGAACGATAAAAAAAGGTAGCGGCAATTACAAAGGCAATTAAACATCTTAATGCGACAAGGTTAAATGGTTCAATCGACGCGATTCCCATCTTCATAAAAATATAAGATAATCCCCAGAAAAAATTCACCACCACTAAAAGAATCGTTGCTTTCGTGTGCATACTCATAACCATTTCTCCATTCTCATGATTTTCTACATGTATTATAATGAATCTATTAACATTAATAAAACGAATCTTTTTCATTGTTTATATGAAATAATTTCATGAAAAGGAGTAGCGAGATGAGTTTAGTTAAATATGAGATTTATAGCAAGGTTTCTGAGCTTCAAAGTTTTACGAAAGCAGCAGAAGTACTAGGGATGACACAATCTGCAGTCAGTCATGCGATGGCTAATTTAGAAAAAGAATTAGGTTTCACGCTTTTTCATCGTTCAAGAGGTGGGCTAACATTGACGAATGAAGGAAGAAGCATGCTTGTAAGTATTCGTAAGGTGTTACACTATGACGAACAAGTACAACAAGAGGCAGCAAAAATAACGGGTTTGATGAAAGGAACAGTAAAAGTAGGTACATTTACGAGTGTTTCATCTACTTGGTTACCCGAAATCATTAAATCAATGGAGCAAAGTTATCCTTATATCCGTATTGAATTAATTGAAGGAGATTATGAAGCGATTGACCGTTGGATTCTTAATGGAAAATTAGACTGTGGCTTTATTAATGTCGATAGCTCCAGTCATTTTGATGTTATTCCGTTAAAAAAGGACCGTTTGCGTTGTATTGTGTCAACAGATCATCCTTTTTCAACAAGAAGTGAGATAAGCGTACAAGAGTTAAAGGATATTCCTTTTATCATGCCGACATATGGGGGGTACCATGAAGTAAAAGATTTATTTGCTAAAGCGGAGATCCAACCAAATATTCGCTTTGAATTAATGGCGGAAGATTCAATTAAGTCAATGGTTGCTCATAATTTTGGTGTAAGCATATTGCCAGAATTATTATTAGAAACCATTCCTAAAAATTGTGTGGTAATGCCATTAAAGGAAGAAAGCTATCGCATATTAGGATTAGCGATGAAGTTTAATCTGTCACCAGCAGCCAAAAGATTTGTAGAGATCACGGAGAGGTGGTTGGCGTCGTTTTATTAAATCCTCACGCCTCTAGGGAAAACCTGTAAGAGACGTGGATTGAAAACGATACTTTTATTTAATGGTTACTTCTAGTTCAATATCTACATTGCCTTGTATGGCGCGCGAAATCATGCAGGATGCTTCTGCTTTTTTAGCCAATTTCAGAGCAAGATCTCTGTCACGTTCATTATCACGGTTAGTAAGTACGATGGTTGGTTTATGAATGATTTTCTTGTAAGTTAAGACGCCATTCGTTTCGTTAACAATTGCAGTTGATTCCATCGATAAATCATTTTTCTCTACTTTACTTCTTTCCATCATGGCAGCTAAGGTAATGATATAACAAGTGGCAGCAGCACCTAGAAGCATTTCATCTGGGTTAGTCCCTACTCCTGGACCGTTCATTTCAGGTGGAATAGATACTTTTGTACGCAGTTGTCCACTTTCGATTGTTCCGACGCTATTTCGTAATCCTGGAAAGTGTGCTTTTAAATGAAATTGATGATCGGCCATTAGTATTCCTCCTTCAAACTATACGTAAAAACTATAGCAAATCACAAGGCTTTTATCAAAGACAAACTTCCTATAGAATAAGAAGGGACAGATAGAGAAAAAGGGGAGTTTAGCAACATGAAATTTGTGTCATGGAATGTAAATGGTTTGCGTGCTTGTGTGAAGAAAGGCTTTCTCGACTTTTTTGCAGAAGTGGATGCGGATGTGTTTTGTATACAAGAATCAAAGCTTCAAGCGGGTCAAATTGAATTAGATTTAAAAGGCTATCATCAATATTGGAATTATGCTGTTAAGAAGGGCTATTCAGGAACCGCTATTTTTACGAAAGAAAAACCTTTATCAGTAAAATATGGCTTAGGGGAAAACGAAGAACAAGAAGAAGGTAGAATTATCACGTTGGAATTTGAAACGTTTTACCTTGTAAATGTATATACACCGAATTCAAAAAGAGATCTATCCCGATTAGACTATCGTTTACAATGGGAAGATGAATTAAAAACATATTTGCTTTCGTTAGAGGCGGAAAAACCGGTGATTTATACAGGGGACTTAAATGTTGCACACCAAACAATTGATTTGAAGAATGCAAAGTCCAATATTGGAAATTCAGGATTTACTGATGAAGAACGCGGGAAAATGACAATTCTCCTTGAATCAGGGTTTGTCGATACTTTTAGATACCTTTATCCAGAAAAGACAGATGTCTATACATGGTGGTCGTACATGGCCAAAGTGAGAGAGCGGAATATTGGCTGGCGAATTGATTATTTTATCGTGTCGGAAAAATTAAAAGCACAAATCAAAGATGCCGGTGCACACTGTCAAACAATGGGTAGTGATCATTGTCCGATTTTCTTAGAATTAGATATATAGGGAGAAAATGAAATGAAGTCTAATAAGGCTTCATTTTTTTGTGTTGTTCATATTAATTGACAAAGGATAAAGCAATCTATTGTGCAACTAACAAATGTAAAATTAAATAGATGTTAACTAAGCAAGCAAAACTTGTGAAGATGGTGCGAGAATCTTGATTCTTTAAATAAGAACCCTTGTATCTATACAAAAAAATTTCATTTGTAAAAAATCTATTTACTCCCCTCAAACTTCAATGGTTTTCTGGATACTTTTTCTAGTTCTGCTCATACTAAAGGCAATGATTGTAGGAGTGAAGTCAATGAATGAGACATCGGTCGTTATTGTAAGGTCGATTATTGCTTTTGGTACATTACTTATATTTACACGATTTTTAGGTAAACAAACAGTGAGTCAAATCACATTCTTTGATTACATTTTAGGTATCTCGATTGGTTCTATGGCCGCAAATCTTTCAGCAGACATCGCCACAGATGCTTGGCCATATTGGGTGGGGCTATTTACATGGACGGTTCTTGTATTATGTCTGCAAAAAGTAACAATGAAGTGGCGACAAGCATCAATCTATTTCGATGGGGAGCCTGTCATCGTTATTATGGATGGGGAAATTATGGATGAAGTTATGAAGAAACTGCGTTACCGTATCTCTGATCTCCAAGAACAACTAAGAGAAAAAGGGATATTTGATTTAAAAGAGGTAGATTATGCAATTGTAGAAAAAGATGGGCAAATATCCGTGTTAAAAAAAGCGGATTATTTACCAGTTACCCCAAGAGATTTACAGTTAAAGTCTACATATAAAGGAATAGGGACGGAATTAATTTATGATGGTGTGCTTGTCCGCAATAATTTGCAGCAATTGCAAAAATCTGAGGAATGGCTGATGAAAGAATTAAAAAATCGTGGATATACAAAAATTAGTGATATCTTTCTAGCGATTATTGATAGCAACGGGATGCTCTTTATTGACGCTTATCATGATAAAATGAAAAAACCCGTAGATATAACAGATTTTAAAGGATTGAAGTAAATGAAAGAGTTTATTCTTTATAAATTGATTCCATTACTTATATTGGCTATTTTTATTTTTACAATGAAGTCTGGAGATTTTCTTAAACAACCACTTGTTGAAGGGGATGATGTAATAGGGACGCTTTCTTTAGTTGAACAATCAATTCACGAAGGTGATTGGAAAAGTGCAAAAAAACAAATCAATAGAGCCAAAGAAGGGTTTTTAACTGTTCAGATGCGAGTGCAGTTTTCTGTAGAGAAAAATGAACTGAATCAAATAGGCACAAGTTTAAACCGCGCAATTGGCTTTATTGATGTTCATGATGAGGGAGGAGCTCAGGCTGAAATAGAAGAAATCAAATTTGCATGGGAGGGGTTAGGAAAATAAAATAACAGTAAGACCATTAAATAAGAGAATGAGGAGAATGATTTATGTTGGCTAAGAAAAAAGTAGTTTTAACAGGAGGGGGATCAGCGGGGCATGTTACCCCTAATCTCGCCCTTATTACAGAATTACAGAACGAAGTCGATTTTTTTTACATAGGTTCGAAAACAGGCATTGAAAAGGAGTTGATCGCAAAGACCGAGGTCCCTTATTTTTCAATTTCCAGTGGGAAATTAAGAAGATATATAGACTTAGAGAATGTAAGGGATATCTTTCGCGTCATGAAAGGTGTAATTGACGCAAGGAGAATCTTAAAACAGATAAAACCTGATTTGCTTTTTTCAAAGGGTGGATTTGTATCAGTCCCCGTAATAATTGCTGCTAAAATGCTAAAAATACCAGCATTTATCCATGAGAGTGATTTAACACCCGGATTAGCAAATAAAATTGCCCAACGGTTTGCTGAAAAGGTGTTCACTTCGTTTGAAGAAGCGAAAGCTTATTTTCCGCGAGAAAAAGTGTTTGCCATTGGCTCACCAATACGGCCAGAAATATTTAACGGCGATAAAAACACGGCCCTAAAGTTGCTTCATTTTTCTAGTGTAAAGCCAATTATTACTGTTATGGGTGGTAGTTTAGGTGCTAAAAAGATAAACGAACAAGTTCGCAAGGAATTACCGAATCTATTAGGTAACTATCAAGTTGTGCATATTTGTGGAAAAGGTCAAGTTGATGAAAGTTTACTAGGGAAAGCAGGTTATAAACAATTTGAATATATTCATGAGGAATTACCACATATCCTTGCCGCTACTCATTGTGTAATCACAAGGGGTGGATCCAATGCGTTATTTGAATTTTTAGCACTAAATATGCCCATGTTAATCATTCCCCTATCTAAAAAACAAAGTAGAGGAGATCAATTGTTAAATGCTGAGTCTTTTGCACAAAAAGGATTCGCTAAAGTAGTTGAGGAAGAAGCAATTGGTTCCTTATTACATACGTTAAGACAAATGGAATTGGATAGAGCAGAAATGATTGCTAGTATGAGCAAATCTCCTTTGACGAACGGTTTAAAAGTTATAGTGAATGAGATTAGGGAAAGGTAATGGTTACAAATCTATTTGAAAATGCTTGTCAAAGCATGGTATAGTATTCTACGGATAAATATGAAATAGACATCTAAAAAAGGATGTTGTAAATGGGATTATTTAATAAAATTTTTTCGAAAAAAGAACAAGTTACGATAGAATTTTGTGAAAAGAACCTCGATCGTTTTTATACTGATGAAGACTTTACGCTATTTGGTCCTTTTCTTTCTAGTAAAGAGGTATCTTACAAACAATATGAATGCCAATCACATTGTAAGCAATGCAAGAAAAGTCCATATGCAATAGTTAATGGCGAGTTTATACAATGTGAAACGCCCAGTGAACTATTATCGCAAATGAAAGAACAGAAATAAGCAGGTGGAAGAAATGACAGAAGAAAATAATCAATACCGCGTCTTACTCTATTATAAATATGTAACAATCGAACATCCTGAAGCCTTTAGTAAACATCATTTAAAAGCATGTCGTGAGCTCGGATTAAAAGGAAGAATCCTTGTTGCCAAAGAAGGTATAAACGGTACGGTTTCAGGCACAGTGGAACAAACAAATGCGTATATAGATATGATGAAAAACGACAAACGCTTCAGTGATATGGTCTTTAAAATTGATGAAACGAATGGCCATGCATTCAAGAAAATGCATGTCAGACCTCGTAATGAAATAGTGACATTAAAACTTGAGGATGATCTCAATCCTAATGAGATCACAGGCAAATATTTAGAGCCAAAAGCATTCTTTGAAGCAATGCAAGCAGAGGATACTGTTGTTATTGATGCAAGAAATGATTATGAATATGATATCGGCCACTTTAGAGGGGCGATTAGACCGGATGTTGAAGCATTTCGTGATTTACCTGATTGGATACGTGAACATAAAGACCAACTTTCTGGTAAGAAGATTTTAACATATTGTACAGGTGGCATACGTTGTGAAAAATTCTCTGGTTGGTTAGTAAGAGAAGGTTTTGAAGATGTGAGTCAGCTACATGGTGGCATTGTCACATATGGTAAGGACCCAGAAGTTCAAGGAGAACTATGGGACGGTCAATGTTATGTATTTGATGAAAGAATCAGTGTGCCAATTAATCAGAAAGAACATACCATTGTCGGAAAAGACTATTTCACTGGTGAATCTTGTGAACGTTATGTCAATTGTGCTAATCCTGAATGTGATAAACGTTTTATGACGACAGAAGAAAACGAGCATAAATATTTACGGAGCTGTTCGGATGAATGCCGCACACACCCTGATAATTTATACGTGAAAGAAAATGGTTTAACAGATGAAGAGTGGCAAGAGCGATTACAGAAGATAACAATTGACGCATAAGAAAAAGGCTCATAACCAAAAATGGGAATGGGCTTTTTTCTTTGATTAATCGATGATGGGGAATGTATGAGGATCTTTAAGGAAGCCAAATGCCATTTTGATTTGTTCTTCCGTATTTCGATTAAGGGATAGTGGAGGTAAGTTGTTTTCAGGAAAAAAATCAATCGCTTCGGTTTCTATTCCGCAGGTAGCTTGTCCGCCCGTAATCTCACATAAAATAAATATTTTATAATAATGGAAGATTTGTTTGGGATGCGGGTGCTTATTCATATCCAACAAGGCAATGAGCTTCTTCGCAACACAAATAAAACCTGATTCTTCTTGAATTTCTTTTATAACATTCTCACTTGCAGATAAGCCAACATCACAAAAACCACCTGGTAAGGACCATTTGTTATCAACATTTTCTTTCACTAGCAATATTTTGTTTTTCCTGAAAACAACGCCTCGAACGTCAATTTTCGGTGTTTGATAGCCTGATTCATTACTTAATACGGCCACAATTTCGTCTGTTGATTGTCCTGAGTACTCACCTATGATCTCAGCACTCAGTTCTTTTAACTGCTCATACCTTTCAATATCATAGATATCTTTCGAAAAGGCTAAGCCAGATTGTGCAATCGCTTGGATTTTCCTCGCCCATGTTAACCACTGGTCGCTCATTATCTCATCCCCTTTGATAACCTTTACACCATGTTAGTTAATCATCCAATTCAATATTTGCTTGTGATCGAAACTCCGTCGTTTGGTAAGCTTTAGATGTTTTCAGAAATCCCTGTTTCTGATGGTCCTAACATTGATAGGCATTCATGATGTGAAAGTGTATGCTCATTAAATTGTTAAACATCTTGTTTAACGCAGCGTAAAAATTTAATGTTTTGGCTAACGTACCATCGATATCAAAGGAGGACTGCTTTCATAAAATCATCCTCATACTCATTTTATACCAATTTTAACAAAAGGAGGTAGAAATAGGAAGTTTTATTTTCTAGCTACTTTTTATACTTATTAGTTGAAAAAGTAGATAAGGTATTCTAAAATATAGAGTGTAAATAGATTTTACATATTAGGAGGAATTCAAAATGGCTAAACACGAATTACCAGCATTACCTTATGCAAATGATGCGCTTGAACCACATATCGATGCGCAAACAATGGAAATCCACCATGATCGTCACCATGCAACATATGTAAACAACTTAAATGCTGCATTAGAAGGACATGACGAGTTAGCTAGCAAATCTATTGAAGAACTAATTGCTAACTTAGACGCTGTTCCTGAAGATATTCGTACAGCTGTACGTAATAACGGTGGCGGACATGCAAACCACAGCTTGTTCTGGACACTTCTTTCTCCAAACGGTGGCGGTGCACCAACTGGTGACGTTGCTGGTGCAATTGAAGAAGCTTTTGGTAGCTATGATGCATTTAAAGACCAATTCGCTAAAGCTGCAGCTGGACGCTTTGGTTCTGGTTGGGCATGGTTAGTATCTGAAAATGGTCAATTATCTATTACAAGCACACCAAACCAAGATAGCCCAGTAATGGAAGGTAAAACACCAATCCTTGGTCTTGACGTTTGGGAGCATGCTTACTACTTAAAATATCAAAACAAACGCCCAGATTATGTTCAAGCATTCTTCAATGTTGTGAATTGGGATGAAGTAAACAAATTATTCGCAGCATCAAAATAAGGATGTTGATGAGGGACCCAAAATTTGATTTTGGGTCTTTTTTATATACATAATGAGAGGTAGAAGCATTTAAAAGCTAAAAACAAAAAGCACACAACCTATGAGGAATCTAGGAAAAAGAGGGGACAAATAGAAAATACACACAAACCACAAACACAAAGTAAAAAATATACTCTGCTGTTCCTATTCGACATGTCATAAAAAGAAGATACATACAAAAAGGGAGGCCCTAAAAATCCACAAAACAATCAACCGACCAGTGTCAATAAAAAAGAAAAACTATTACTCCATCAAGTAATAGTTCAGTCAATTAAATTTAATTTTAAATTGGCAATGATCATGCCCTTCTGTTTTGCATCTTACACGGTGGACTTGATTTGTGTTTAATGCTTGCTTGAACAATTGGGTTTCACAATGACAAGCTGTTTTATAAGATTGGGCTATGGAAAGAATGGGACAATTAAACTCTGTGAGCTCATATTCGTCTGTTCCTGTTTTTGACAAGTATGCCATATAGCCTTTTTCATTTTGAATGTTTAATAATGTTTGCATTTTCATATCAGGCGCTTGTTCTAGTAATCTATTTTCGTACTCTTCCACTAGTCGCTTTTCCCGTTTCATAAATAAGTTTTCAATTGCTTCACTGCCATACAATTCTTCGATATCATTGAGAAATTCAAGTGATAGACCTTCATAATTTTTCGGAAAAGAATGTTCGCCTTTACTTGTTAAATAGTAGAATTGAGTCGGGCGACCTAGCGCTTGTTTCGTTTCTATAGATGCGATTAAACCGCTATTCTCTAATCCGGTTAAATGTTTTCTCACCGCCATATGGCTAATATTCAGGCGTTCCTTAAGGTCGTTGACAGACATGGAAGACTCTTTTTTTAATAAAAATAACACTTTATCTTTTGTTGTTTCTGCATGAAATTCCATTCTATCACCTCAAGTATGGACAATATTCGCGTGGCAATGGTCGGTTTGACAATCATACTTATTATACTATATTGTATAAAAAAACTTAAGAGATAATCATTGCCAGTGAAATTTTTAGAGAAATAAGACATTTTGATTGAGTGCTCACTCAATCATTTTTAGGTAAATAGTTTAGTAGGGGGAATAAGGTCATGATTTATCCAATAACCATACCGACAAACAGTGATTTGCGGTCTTTTAATTTTTTTATTGTAGAAGGCAGTAAAGGGTTAACATTAATAGATGCTGGAATTAATCATGAAGCATGTTGGCAGCAATTTCTTCAAACACTACAGTGCCATCAATTTCTGTTAGAGGATATCAATGAAATCATCCTTACTCATTCACACGAGGATCATATAGGCTTGATTCCTAGAATCATTGAAAAGCATAATATCCCCGTCTATGTTCATGCTGAAGCGATTCCTCGGTTAAAGAGGGAAAAGTCATTTTTTGAACAAAGAACTTCTTTTTATGAAAGGTTATATCGTGAGATGGGTTGTGGGACGGAAGGTGAACAAAGAGTACAGCAGCTTAAGAATATCGTCATAGAAAAACAAAACGAGGGATTGCGTGCTGATTATAGAACGTTAAGTGAAAATGATTATATTATTAATAGAAAAGTAATTGAAACACCAGGACATGCCCCTGATCATATCGCTTTAATAGATGAAAGAAACAATGTGATGTTAGGTGGAGACCACCTTATCGCCCATATATCAAGTAATGCTTTAATTGAACCTTATATGAATGGTGAAAGAAGAAAGACGGTCCTTGAGTATGTGGAGTCACTGCAAAAATGTTTAACCTATGATATTGACTATTGTTATAGTGGGCATGGGGAACGTATAACGGAGCCACATTTACTTATACATAAAAGGTTGAAAGGGATAGAAAGAAAAGCTGAAAAATTCCTGTCCTATATTTCTGAAGAAGAAAAAACAGCGAGTGCACTTGCCCAACATTTTTACCCTGACAAATATTATACGCAGTTCAGCCTTGTAATGTCAGAGGTGATTGGTCACTTAGATTATTTGGAAGAAAAGAACAAAGTAGAGAAGGGAATGGAAAATGGAGTTTGGCGGTATAAAACTGTTAAGCACATTAAGTAAAAAGTTTTTATAGGGGAAATGGATTTTCTCATATGGAACATTTTATGAGGTCCAATCCCCTTTTGTTTTTTAAAAATCTGTCCACTTGATATTAAATAACCCTATATACAACTCTTTGTGACAATCATAGAATAATAGAGAAACGGCATAGTTAAATCTCAACTTTTGGTGTTGGATGAGACAAATACCTAAGTACTATAGGTAGGAGAAGGGCAAAGGGAATAACAAGCTTGGCATATAACAGGGTTGCTAATAGTAAGCTTGAAAAATCACTTTTTCCGCCTATAATAATGGTAATAAATACCTCATTTTTACTAAAAATGTGAAAAATGAAGGAATATGACTATATTTAAATAGGGCATAGGAAACTTAATTCCAACCATTGATTCCTTTATGTTTGACGTAAGCTTTTCTTATAAGTCTCAGCAAATGAAGAAAAGTCAAAATAAAGGGTTGAAAGGAGCAGATTTACTATGGGAGTGAAAAGAAAGCTTGCATCTGGGATGATGTCAGCAGCACTTGGATTGGCTCTGGTTGGAGGAGGGACATTTGCCTATTTTTCCGATGAAGTAGCGACGAATCATGTATTTGCTGCTGGCACACTAGACTTATCAATTAATCCTGAGGTTGTGTTTCAAGTTGAGAACATAAAACCGGGTGACACAGTCACGAGAGAGCTTGTTTTAAGTAATAGTGGTTCGTTGCCAATTGAATCCGTTCACCTGCTTACAAATTACCAAGTATCGGATGAATTATCTGATAATACAGAAGATTTTGGCAAACATATTCGTGTGAACTTTTTGTGGAATTGGGAGAAAGAGTCTGAACCTATTTTTGAGACAACTTTGTATGAATTGAAAAATATGGACCCTGATATCGTTCAAAGAGACCTATGGGATCCTTTATGGAAGCAGAATAGTGGCCTAGCTCCAGGAGAAACAAATGAAATATGGGTACAATTCGAATTTATTGAAAACGGTGAAGATCAAAACCAATTCCAAGGGGACCAGTTAAATCTAGAATGGGTATTTAATGCTTCACAAACAGCTGGTGAGGAGAAGTAAATTAAAATAAGCAATGGGGAGGCGTTTTTGCATGTCGATAAAAACGAAAGTATTATCAACAGCATTCATTTTAGGGATGCTAGCGAGTCCTATTCAAGGGCAAGTTTATGCAAATGAATCACAAACCAAACTGTATAGCGAATCATCTCAGCTTACTGAGCATATGAAGGTAAGTGAGACTGTTGAGCCTAAACAAATACTTGAAAGCTATCTACTTTCTAAAAGTAAGCAATTCAATTTATCTAATAAACAAATGAGCGAAAATTTCACAATAAAAGATTATGAATTTATTAAAAATGAAAACTTTCATCACTATCGTTTGCAACAATTATATAAAGGTATTCCTATATATGGAGCAGAACAAACTTTTAATATTAGAAAAGATACTGATAAAGTTACTTTTTATGGTGAAGTCGTTTCAGACATCGATGTTGAAATAAAAACTTCATCCGAACAAATAAGTGAAAAAAAGGCTATTTCCATTGCAACAGCAGGAATAGAAGCATCAATTGGCGAAGTAAAACAATATGATAGTGAAGTAACAGCAGAAAAATTCATTTACAAGTTTAATGATAACTATTATCCTGTTTATCTTGTGAAAGCTTCCACCACCTCTCCGGAAGTAGGGTATTGGCATTACTTTGTAAATATAGAGAATGGGCAGATTATTGATTCCTTTAATGCAGCAAATGAAATAACGGCATTTGGTTATGGTGTATTCGGAGATAAACAAATGTTTAAGGCATCTTACATTGATGGTTTGTTTAAAATGTATGACCAAACAAGAGGTGATGGGGTCATTACATACGATTATGATAATAATATTAATGAAGATATTGTTAGTAGAAGTAAGTTATTTACCGATGGTGCTGCAGTTGATGCTCATGCCAATTCTCAAAAGACATACGACTATTACCAAAAAACCTTTGATCGCAACTCTGTAGATGATCAAGGGCAAAGATTACTCTCCCGTGTACATGTTGGGGATAATTGGAACAATGCTTCTTGGAATGGTGTATATATGTCTTATGGAGATGGTGATGGTATTAGATTTCATCCGCTAGCTGGTGGTCTCGATGTGGCTGCACATGAAATGTCTCACGGTGTCATTCAACATACAGCAGGGTTAATTTACCGCAATGAATCAGGTGCGTTGAATGAATCATTTGCTGATATATTCGGTGCTATGGTCGATCGAGATGATTGGATTATCGGTGAAGATATTATGGCGAATGGGGCGATTGGATTACGCTCTATGGAAGACCCAGCTAGTTTAATTGAGAATAGAACACAACAACCTTATCCAGATCATTGGGATAGAAGGTATACAGGCTCTCTTGATAATGGTGGTGTCCATATTAATAGTAGTATTAATAATAAAGCTGCTTACCTTGTCTCTGAAGGGGGAGAGCATTACGGAGTGGAAGTAACTGGTGTTGGCCGAGAAAAAACAGAACAAATTTATTATCGGGCCTTATCGGTTTATTTAACACCAAATTCAACATTTGCCATGATGAGACAAGCTGCCATCGATGCTGCAGAAGATCTCTATGGTGAAGATTCAGCGGCAGTTACTGCAGTTGAACAAGCTTATAACGCTGTTGGCGTTCAGTAATTAAAACATGCTGGGGAAATGATCTTTGTTCCCCAGCCCTTGAAAGAAAAGGGGATATAACATGAAGCGCAATGGAAAAATTGTTTTATTACTCTCTGTTCTGTCTATCTATTCTCTCATTTTGACTTTCCATTCAGTTTTAATAGGACAAACAAAAGCAAGTTATACATATTCAACCTCCGTTGATGTAAATGTAGAGAGTAAAGTCTGGTCATCTAATGCAGAAGTAGGCGATAGTGAGAAAAAACGAGAGACAGAAAATGAGCATGAAAAGGAAAATGACCAAGGGATAGAAAAGCAAGAGGATGAAAAGATGCCAAAAGAAGATAAGCAACAGCAGGAGGAGCAAAACGAAAGTACTGAAGAAGAAGAAGAAAAAAAAGTCGATGTTGAACATAACCAAGAAGAACTGGAAGAAGAGGAAGTTAGTAACGAAAAACCATCTTCTGATGACGAAATTGAACAAACACTGGAAGAAGAGGAAGTTGAATAAATGAGAAAGGTACTTAATTGGTTTAGTACGTCTTTGACAGTTTTCTTAATGGTGATAGTTATCGTGTTAGCGGTTGTTGTTGTTGCTGCTAAAGCATCAGGCGGGGAACCAACAATTTTAGGGTACCAATTAAAGTCTGTGTTATCTGGTTCTATGGAACCAACGTTTCAAACAGGTGCAGTTATTGCCGTTAAACCATTAGAGCAGGATGAAAAGCAATCTTTACAAAAGCAAGATATTATCACTTTTCAAAGTGAAGAAGGCATTCCTGTTACCCATCGTATTCATAATGTTATCCATAGTGGCGTGCACACCATGTATGAAACAAAAGGAGATAATAATAATACAATTGATAAAGATCTCGTACTTTCCGACAATGTAACAGCTAAGTATACCGGCTTTACTATCCCTTACGCAGGCTATTTTACACAATTCGCACAGTCTAGGGAGGGAAGCGCGTTATTATTAATTGTTCCAGGTGTTTTCTTACTTATATATGCTTTATTTTTAATTATAACGGGTTTAAAGTCCATTCAAAATCAACAGTAAGGAAACCTCACGAGAACAACTACCTAGGAGGTTTCTTTTTTATATTTCTCATCGATTGTTACTAGCCCTTGAGTTTATTTTAAAGTAAAGATTCGTGCGGAGGTAATATAAATGAAGGGGTACCCCACATTAATCGGGGGTGTACAAATTCAACTGATTTAACGATAATGCCGTCATTCACAGCTAAAAGCTTCAGGAGAAAAATGAAGAATAAAAGCCGTGCTTTATGGTCTTGCCCCTGTCAAGTAGACAACATAAAAAGCTAAGCAGTGAGCGCGTGTCGATATTCAATCGGCGCGCGTTTCTTTAGTTTCTTTTGTCTTCGTTTGTAATTGTAATGGTAAATGTAATCCTCAAGAGCTTGCTCTAGCTCTTCTTCTCCCTTACACTTACTTATATACAGCTTCTCGGTTTTGAGGTGTGAAAAGAATGATTCTATACAGGCATTGTCTAGGCAGTTTCCTTTGCGAGAGTGGCTGCCTTCGATGCCATAATCCTTTAATCGGTTGCTGTATATTTTTGACGTGTACTGGAAGCCTTGATCCGAATGGAGAACGGCTCCAGCCACGTCTTTTTTCTTTGTCCATTTCTCTACCGTTTTTAACACAAGTTCCAAATCATTTCTTTGGGCTAGCTCCCAACTTACTATTTCGTTATTAAAGAGATCCTGTATGACCGATAAATAATAATATTCTTCGCCAACAGACACAAATGTGATATCCGTTACCATTTTTTGATTAGGTCCTACCGCCTTGAACTTCCTTTTCAGACGGTTAGGAAAGAGGTTAGAAGGAATATGACCATGTCGTTTTCTCTTTTTTCGGATGACTGATTGGATGTTCATTGCCGCCATCAATCGGTAGACCTTTTTGTGATTAATTAAATACCCGTTTTCATTTAATTCGTCTGTAATACGGGGTCGTCCATATTCGGGATGCATGAAATGTATGCCCAAAATGTGCTCTCGAATCTCTTGTTCATCCCTAACTTTTTCTTCTCGTTTATGATTGTTTTTTCTCCATTTGTAGTAGCTTGCCGGTTTGATATAGGCAATCTCCAACAGCCAGGAGACCGGATAGGTAACCCTTAACTCATCCACCAATTCATATTTCATTCGTCTGGGGTTTTCTCCTCCTTTACCAGATTTGGATACTGCTTTTTTAGAAATTCAACTTGTGCTTTCAAATAATCCCTTTCCTCTTCAACCGACTTAAATTTAGTCCTAGGCCTGCCTTTTAAAGGATTAGAAACTCCTTTACGCTCATCAAACGGGGCTCCTTCTTTCCATTTCTTAACCCACACTTTAAGCTGGCTACAGTGACGGATTCCCAGTTCCTCTGCCAATGCTTTATAACTTTTAGACCCATTCACATATTTCATGACGGCATTATGTTTAAACTCTTCCGAATAACTATTAAAAGTTTGTCCTTTCTTTGCCATAGAAAAATCCCCTCCAAGTAGTATTCTTTCCTTCATGGTAACATGAAGGTTTTTTTGTATGTCTACTTAAAGGGGACATTAACATTATGCACAGCTTTTATCTTATATTTACACTTTTACCGACTTTTTTCCTGTCGTTTTCACATCTAATACATCTAGTAAGAAGACGAACACTGGTATACCGACAATAAGTCCCCATACGCCAAAGAAATGTTCCCCGAAAATCAATACGATAAAAGTATAGAAGACAGGTAAATTGGTTTTTGATGACATTAGCTTTGGATTAAGTATATATGCTTCGATTGCGTGAATAATCATAATGACGACTAATAAATAAATGACTAGCATGAATCCACCAATCGTATATCCGATTAAGCTTAATGGCACCAATGATATAATCACGCCCGCAACTGGTATTAAGCCTAAAAAGAAAATAAGAATAGATAATCCCATTAAATGGGGAAAATCCATTATCCATAGTGCAAATGTTGTTAATGCACAGTTCACAAGGGCAATAATAAATTGTGCCTCAATTACTTTGCCAAATGTTTGAACAAACTTAGAACCAAAGTAAGCAATCTCATTATAAAATGGTGCAACTTTGCTATATTTGAATTTGTTTGTAAAGGCAATCAATTTCGGCTTCTCTAAAACGAAGAAAATACTTAAAATAAGTGAAATCAAAAATTGTATACCAAATGAACTTATATCAGAGAAGTATTTAAGTAGAACGGTTACCCCTTGTTCTAAATAAGATGATATTTCATTTCGTTCATATAATTCTGTAATATAGTTCATGATAATATTGTCATGTTTTTGGCTAAAGAAACTTTGCATTTGTCCAATCAGTTGCGAGATTTCAAAAATAATAACTGGTAAATATCTGCTGATTCCAACAGTAAATATCGCAATAATGAATAAGTAAAGACCGATTACTGTGAATTTTCGATTTATGTTCACTTTCTTCAAGACAAGATTTACTAACCGGTCCATTAGAAAGGAAATAATAAACGTAATAAGGATGACATTAATCATACTTCTCATTAAAAATAAAGCGAATACGAGAATTGCAAAAATAATAACTCTTTTAATCCCGCTACTTTGTAACCAATTCTTGAAATTTTCCATTTTCACATTCCCCCTATAAAATCTTCAACAATAAAGCATCTTTTTATATAAGGAGATTAGATAAATAACTGGATTGATACTGGACGGGTAGTTGAAATCGATCCTGTTTTGATTGTTGGTTCTCCTGAATGATGCTATGGGGTTCTTCTAAGCGAACAAAATCATTGATTTTATGTACAATAGGATTATTTTCTTCTGGTATAACCATCTCTGTAGGCCTTTTAAATGTAGCAAAAGTAGCCGTTATTTGAACATCATCATCATAATGTAAAGAACGATGCTCGTTTATATCCTCAGTTAAAAATGGCGTAATGAACATATAGCAAATGAACATCATTGATAAACATATCTTATACAAAACCTACATCCTCTCAGTCTTTCCTTATATTTATTATTCTATCCTACTTTTTTTTAATTTCATATATTTTTCTTTAGATAAAAAAATATAATAGCTTGTTCTAACATATGCACAATACGTGTCATAAATGTACTAATTGGAATAAAGTGGTTTAGGACAATTCTACTTTCCATCGAATGATTTTAAGTAAGTCATGACAAAATAAGAATTCATCAAATGTGTTGAGGTGAAATGATGAAAAGTCATATGCGAAAGATAACTGTCGTTTTCTTTATACTTCCTATCATTGGATGGCTCTTGGGTTTATCGCTATTTCCTAGCGCTTATGCCACATCAGCAGCTCCAGTAAAATTACGGATTCTACAAACAACAGATATGCATGGTCATATGATGGATGAAAACGATGAAGGCGAATCTGTTAGCGATTTTGGACTCGTTAGAACCGCAACCTTAATTAAAAGTGAACGTAATGAAAACAAAAATGTCCTGTTATTTGATACTGGTGATATCTTAGAAGGAAATGCATTTGCAGATTATATATTTCAAACAAGATTGATGCATTTAGGACAAACTCACCCGGTTATTCATGTCATGAATACACTACGGTATGATGCCATGACACTCGGAAATCATGAATTCAATTATGGTATCGGCTTTTTAACAGAAAGCTTAAGAGATGCGACTTTTCCCATTATAAGTAGCAATATATACAATCAGGATATGACGAAAAACATCTTTGATGATGTTTCATATATGAACCCATATGTGATTCTTGATCGGACATTGGTCGATGCAAATGGGGATGAACGTGCAATTAAAATTGGAGTGATTGGTTTTTTAACCCCCATTGTCGCCGATTGGAATAGTAATTACTTTAAGCAAAAGTTAAAAATGAGGACAATCACTGAAACGGCCAATCAGTATATTCCCCAAATGAAAGCAAAAGGAGCAGATATCATCATAGCTTTGGCTCATGTGGGTGTGAATGCGGATAAGGGCCTTGCGGAGCAAGAAGGGAATAGTGTCAATGAATTAAAATCAATTGAGAATATTGATGTGATTCTATTTGGACATAGTCATAATATTTTCCCAGAAAAACCGAATGAATGGCTTCAATCTCAGACAACACCATTCATTGTTCAAGCGGGGCATTGGGGAAATCATTTAGGAAGAATAGAACTTGAGTTAACTTATGATGGAGAACAATGGATTATTGAAGAAGGAGCTACTTCTGTAATCCCAATTTATAAGCAAGTTAAAGGAAAAAAAGTACCTAATGTCGCCAAAGATAAGCAAGTAGAGGCATTAATGAAGGGTCCCTATAATGAGTTAAAGAGTTTCCGCAAGTGGCACGCGCATTGATTGTAAACGGAAGAATGGCAAATGAAAAATCAATATATAATAAAGTGAATATATGAAGGATTTCAGTTAAAAGTTGAGGAGTTTAAAACTCCTTTTTTCTTAGTCTCATTTTGTATAAATGATAACGCTATCGCAAATGTTGCAGTTTTTCCTAATTTTGATAATTTTAAAAACTGTAATCTTTGATAATCTGGCCCGATTTCTAAAGTATGCGCGGAGCCGAACTTCTCTACTTTGGCAACCACTAAAAATCAGGCAAGTAGTATGTTTGTGAATGAACACCTTCTTTAATCATTGTCACTATTTTTTCGTGTTTTGTCTTTAACACCGTAAGATAGGTTTCTCTTTTTCTGCTGGCTAAAAGGAAGTGTAATGAACATTTTTAGTTCTTCTGACCACTTTCTTTGCCTTGCTATGGTTAAAAAAGGCATACCAAAGGATTTGAGTGTAGATAAGTGGATAAATACACAAATTAATGAAAGAATAAAACCAAAAATTCCAAAAGCATAACTAATTAATAAAACAGCCATTCTCAAGAAAAAGACATTACCCGTAAGACTGGCATTGACGAGAGTAAACCCTGCGATGGCTGTAATTCCTACAACAATGAGTAGCGTCGGCGAGGTTATACCGGCTCTGATCGCTGCATCACCAATGATTAAGCCCCCTATAACAGCAACTGTTTGTCCAATTCCTTTAGGCAGTCTTGCACCCGCTTCTTTAAATAACTCAAACATAATAAAAATTGTAAACATTTCCAGCAGTGTGGAAAACGGTAAACCCATCTTTGCAACTGTAATAGTGGCAATTAACGGCAAAGGTAATTGCCCAACATTATGGGTAACGAGTGCCGTATAAAATCCAGGTAAAAAAACGGTCAGGAATAAGCTTAGTAATCGTATCATTCGTTCTACTGAGGAGTAATAAAAGCTAATATTACTATCTTCGGCTGTTTTAACAAGGAAGCTTAAGTTGATGGGGGCGATAATCACAGTCGGGGCACCATCAATAATAATCGAAAATCTTCCTTGATTGAGTGATTCAACAACAAAATCAGGTCGACCTGAGAAATTTGTAAGTGGTAGTAGGGAGAATTTATTATCCACAAGTAACTCTTCTAATTCATCACGACTCTGCAAAATATCGACATCAATGTGATTTAGTTTCTCTCGCACATTGTTAATTATTTGTTCATTCATCACATCTTTAATATACAGAAGTGCAACCCTCGTATTTGACCGACGCCCAATTACAAACTCTTCATTAACGAACGAGGGGGTTTTTAACCTTTTACGTACAAGTCCAAGGTTAGTGTCAATATTTTCGATAAAGCCGTCTTTTGGTCCCGTTACTGATACTTCAATAACAGATTCTTCGGGTTGTCTATTGGGCTCATCTTTCACATCATAATAATAAATACGTTCACGGAAGTTTGATATCACAGCTAATTTACCACAAAATACTTGATTTATTAATTCTTCTTTTGTTAATTTAGCTTTTAAACTGTAATCACTTTGTATGTAGTTATAAAGTTTTTCATTGTCATTATCCTCATCCATTAAAAAAGGAAGCACAAGAGAGTGGACTAACTTTATGTTTACAATGGGACGACAATAGATAATAATCAACTCTCCCTTAGGAGTATGCCGAACAGGAACGCTTTTGATCTGTATATCTGCAGAATGATTAAAAACTTCTGCTAACTTTTCTTTTGTAAAAAGGGATTGATCATACAAGCTCTTTAACCTCCTAGGAATAATTGTTTATTCTTAAAGATATATATAGAAACCATAATAAATTGAATAGGTAGAACAATCGTTGATATGGGTAAGAAATAACGAAAAACAAAATTATAAAATAGGTCTTGGTCTAACGGCATAACAACTGCAATGAATAACAAAATAAAGATGATAGAGATAGGTGTCCTGTTTTTCTCCCCTTTCGTAAGAATTTGAGAGGTGAGGTAGATAAAAAATCCAATTCGAATCGTAGCACCTGATAGCCATTGGAAAATTGCAAAAAAGTCTGTATGAGAAATATATCTTCCAATAGATATGATTCGCCACTCTTCAAATGC
Organism: Cytobacillus sp. FSL M8-0252; assembly: GCF_038007345.1. Lineage (NCBI taxonomy): Bacteria > Bacillati > Bacillota > Bacilli > Caryophanales > Bacillaceae > Cytobacillus > Cytobacillus sp. FSL M8-0252. Next base: position 2,613,352 of record NZ_JBBOWZ010000001.1, on the reverse strand, counting down.
TGGGTACCTAAATTCGGAAGCGTATTTTGGACCAAATTCCACTATCGCTCCAATTGCCGGCCCAATCATTAATCCGATAATAAGTACACCCAGAATGATTAAATGTTTAATTTTAATCATTCCTTTCATATGGGGTAGGAAAAATAAAACAAAAGCAATCTCAATAATCGGTAAGCTTGTGTAAAACATCCCTTTTAGAATATCTAGTACACCTTCTTTGAATATGGGTAATAACAACTCATAATGTTTTTTCTTCATATTGGCGAAAGAAACAAAAAATCCTAAAAATACGACTACTGGTAGTAACAAGCGGCTAATAATGGCCATTGATTCTACACCGGAAAAACTACAATAGAAGCAGGCAATTAATAGTACACCACCAATGATCATACTGGAGAAATTCTGCATGAAACTTAACTGTGACCAATAGATAATTTCTTTTGTAGAGACAAAGGCAGAAATTATTAAATATAGGAGTAAAGGGAAGAATAAAATATAGAATTTGAATCTCCCTAATTGTTCACTAATAATTCGAATAAATGGTGTTCCTTTAACTGTTTGTCCCACTTTATAAATAAGAGGGGTGAATAGAATCAAAGGAATAATGGCAAGTAACATACTGATCCATGTATCGCGTCTAGAAGTAGTCAATACAGCAGGAATAATTTCAACATGAGCAAACAAACCGATGCCGAGAATCATAATATAGGCAATGCTAATAAAGCTTAGTTTTTGATTCAAAATTACTCACCTGTTTTTTTCCTTATTGTTTCAGCTATTCCAATTATTATGCGCAGATAAAAATATCTATATATATTTATTATTGTGTATTGATTATCAGTTTTTTTTAATCTAGAATTACTAAGGAATATCTTATAGAAGAAGGAGATTGGAATGTCAGACCAAACTATTATTCGTTTTGAAAACGTAACAAAGCAATATGACAATGACCCGGCTGTCTTAAATGATGTTTCATTTGAAATAGAGCGTGGGAAATTCTATACTTTGCTCGGTCCTTCTGGATGCGGAAAAACGACCATACTTCGCTTAATTGCCGGATTTATTTCGCCATCAAAAGGTAATATTTATTTTAATAATAAAAAGGTAAATGAAGTACCTGCAAATAAAAGACAAGTGAATACTGTCTTTCAGGATTATGCACTCTTTCCTCATTTAAATGTCTTTGAAAACGTGGCATTTGGACTTAGAATAAAAAAATTAAAATCTGAAATGATTAACCAAAAAGTGATAGAAGCTTTGAAATTTGTGAACTTAGAAGGATATGAAAAAAGAGAGATAAAAGAGATGTCAGGTGGGCAAAGGCAACGTGTTGCGATTGCACGAGCGATTGTTAATGAACCTGAGCTTATTCTTCTTGATGAACCATTATCTGCACTAGATTTAAAATTGCGAACAGAAATGCAATATGAATTGCGAGAATTACAAAGAAATTTAGGCATCACTTTTATTTTTGTGACACATGATCAAGAAGAGGCATTAGCGATGTCTGATGAAATTTTTGTTCTGAATAACGGTAAAATAGAACAGAGTGGGACGCCTAATGATATTTATGATGAGCCGATTAACCGTTTTGTTGCCGATTTTATTGGTGAATCTAATATTGTCGAAGGTGTAATGGTTGAAGATTATGTCGTTCGGTTTACAGGCAAAACATTTGATTGTGTTGATGGCGGTTTAAATCCAAATGAAACGGTTGAGATTGTCATTCGCCCAGAAGATTTAGAAATTACTAGTCCTAATGTAGGTAAGTTAAAGGTGAAAGTAGACTCACAATTATTTAGAGGCGTACATTATGAGATAAGTTGTTATGATGAAGATGGCAATGAGTGGCTCGTTCACTCGACAAAAAAAGCAATTGTCGGAAGTGAAATTGGTCTCAACTTTGAGCCAGAAGACATACACGTCATGCGTCTTGGTGAAACAGAAGAGGAATTCGATAAGCGTCTTGAAGCATATGAAGAGGGAAGTTATGAAAGCTAAATCTCGTAATTATTATTTAATTCCTTATGTTTTATGGATTGCTCTTTTTGTCATCACACCAATCGTCCTAGTCGTTTATTATTCTTTTTTTAATATAGAAGGTGAATTTTCGTTAGAGAATTACCAAAAATTCTTTACACCAGTTTATTTAAAAATGACACTTAGCTCCTTTTGGTACGCGTTTTTAATTACATTTTTCACGTTATTAATCGCTTATCCAACTGCTTATTTATTAACAAAAACAAAGCATAAACAACTATGGTTACTCCTTATTATCGTTCCTTCATGGATCAATTTATTATTAAAGGCTTATGCATTTATTGGTATTTTTGGCACATACGGAGCAGCGAATAAATTTCTTGAAGTGATGGGTGTAGGTGGAAAGCAAATTTTGTTTACAGACTTTAGTTTTGTGTTTGTCTCTGTTTATATCTTTTTACCGTTTATGATTTTACCAATATTTAATGCACTAGATGAACTGAACCCATCTTTTATTGATGCTTCAAAAGATTTAGGTGCTTCAAGCTGGCGAACCTTCTCTCGTGTCGTTTTTCCTTTGACTTTAGATGGGGTGAAATCTGGATGTCAAATCGTATTCATCCCTGCCTTATCTTTGTTCATGCTGACAAGGTTAATCGCAGGAAACCGAGTGATTACATTAGGAACAGCTATTGAGCAACATTTTCTCGTGACACAAGATTGGGGAATGGGGGCAACCATTGCTGTTTTCTTAATTATCTTTATGGTTGTCATTATGCTTCTTACTGGTAGAAGAAAGAGAGGCGAAATGAGATGAAGAAATTTAAATGGTCCTCTCTTTATTTAATCATTGTTTTTATGGTTTTATATGCACCGATTTTTTATTTGATTTTTTATTCTTTCAATAGTGGCGGTGATATGTATCACTTTGAAGGGTTTACATTGGATTGGTATAAAGAAATATTTAATGACACTAGGCTACTCATTATAGTATTAAATACAATTATTGTTGCCTTGCTTTCATCAGCAATATCAACAGTTTTAGGGGTAGCTGGCGCTCTGGCCATTTATTATGCAAGAAGAAGAAGAACAAAAAATACTTTATTGTCGTTAAATAATGTTTTAATTGTTAGTCCAGATGTCATTATCGGCGCATCTTTTCTCATTTTTTTCACAATGATAGGTATAAAGCTTGGCTTCATTTCCGTCTTGTTGGCACATATTGCCTTTAGTGTACCAATTGTTGTCCTAATGGTATTACCTAAGTTAGAAGAAATGAGTACGAGTATCATATATGCGGCACTGGATTTAGGTGCAAGTCGATTAGATGTGTTAACAAAGGTTGTATTACCTTATATTACCCCTGGTATATTTGCTGGTTTCTTCATGGCACTTACTTATTCTTTGGATGATTTTGCTGTCACCTTTTTTGTGACCGGTAATGGATTCTCAACTCTTTCTGTAGAAATTTATGCGTTGGCGAGACAAGGGGTTTCTCTAAGTATTAACGCCTTATCAGCATTGTTATTTTTATTCACCATGCTTTTAGTTGTTGGTTATTACTTTATAACAAAGAAAACGAGCAAGATAGGTCGAATGGGGGTTAGAAAATGAAAAACCTCATACGTGCTTTGTCACTTGTATTAATTGTTTCTTTTGTCTTGTTGTATATCGTTCACCGCTTAAATACTGCACAAGGATATACAGGCGAGAACACGATTACTGTTTATAACTGGGGAGATTATATAGACCCTGAATTATTAGACCAATTTGAAGATGAAACAGGTATCAAAGTCATATACGAAACCTTTGATTCAAATGAAGCCATGTTAACAAAAATCGAGCAAGGTGGGACTTCATACGATATAGCGGTACCTTCAGAATACATGATTGATAAAATGAAACAGGAAGATTTACTTCTCCCCATTGAACATGCACAACTGCCGAATTTGAAAAATATGGATCCACGTTTTCTTAATTTAGCTTTTGATGAGAACAATGAATATTCTATTCCTTATTTTTGGGGAACAGTAGGTATTCTATATCATCCTGATAAAGTAAGTGATGAAATTGATTTTAAACAATGGGACGATCTTTGGCATCCAAGCTTGAAAAATGATGTATTACTCGTTGATGGAGCGAGAGAGGTCATAGGTTTTGGACTGAATAGTCTCGAGTATTCATTAAACGAAACAGATAAAGCAAGATTACTGGAAGCGAAGAATAAACTGGATACATTAACACCAAATATTAAAGCCATCGTTGGTGATGAAATTAAATTATTAATGCAAAATAATGAAGCGGCCGTTGCTGTTTTATGGTCTGGAACTGCCCAAGATGCGATGTGGGAAAATGAATCACTGGAATATACGGTTCCTGAAGAAGGATCGAATCTTTGGTTTGACAACATGGTCATCCCAAAGACAACAAAAAATAAAGAAGCGGCTCATCAATTTATTAATTTTATGCTAGATCCGAAAGTTGCTGCGCAAAACGCTGAATATGTAGGTTACTCAACACCGAATAAAGCAGCTCTTCCTCATATGGATGAGGAAACAACGAGTGATGAGCGTTTCTATCCGGATGAAGAGCAAACAGCTAAGTTAGAAGTATACGAGAACCTAGGTAAACAAATGCTTGCTTATTATAACGAACTGTTTCTTGAATTTAAAATGCATCGTAAATAAACAATAAAATAAAGAAGAACAGAAAAGATCGTCAGAGCAGCCGCAAAGCGGACAAATTTCAATGGTGGAATTTGTCCGCTTTTTTAATGGAAGAGTACAATGAAATGCTTATAGGCAATAAATGCTGTTCGTACTTTATGATTATTTTGATGAAAACAATGGTGGCATTTAAAAAGGGTGAGCCGTTAAATTTATCGGAAGGGTAACGAACGTGGGAGATAGTCATGCTTGGATAAAAAATAAGAACTACTCTAAATAATATATTGCAGTTGAAACTTTTTCTCTATAAAGCATTGAAATAACTGAAAAATTGTGATAATTTACTATAAACAAGAAGTTAACACTTCTAATATATTGCATAAAAAGTACAGACTTCATTTTGAGGTAGGTGTTCAGGTGAATCTGAAAGAAGTTATTACAGGGAGTTATGAAAAACTATCGAAAACACAGCAGAAATTAGCAAGTTATTTACTAGACCATTATCAAGATATAGCCGTATTGTCTGCAAGTGAATTAGGTAAAAAAGCAGGTGTGAGCGAAACCACTGTGATCCGTTTTTGTTATCGAATAGGATTATCAGGATATACGCAATTACAAAAAGAAGTGCGTGAGCAATTATTTCATGATAAAAGCAGCTTGGATTCTTATATTCAAATGAAGCAACCATTTGTTGGCGAACCACATTTTCTTGAAAAAGTGATGAACATGGATGCAGAGCGAATCACCCAAGCCATTCAGACAATAGATGAAGCAAAATTTGATTTGACTATTGAGCAATTAAAATCAGCCCAAAAGATTTATATTATTGGTGCAAGAACATCATTTGCTGCTGCAAGCTGGTTAGCATTTACATTAGGGCTTGTGAAGGATGATGTCCATCTTATTCGAACAGAGTCCGATGATTTATTGAAGATTCTCCATTCGATGGATGAAACTTCAGTAGTGGTTTCAATCAGCTTTCATCGTTATGTGAAAAGCACTACTGATTTTACCAAGCAAGCAAAAAGTCGAAATGCCAAAGTCGTTGGCATTACTGACACGCCACTATCTCCATTAAAAAACAATGTCGACATTCTCATTCCACTATTTTCAGGGAGGAAACCTACACTTGATTCTACACCAGTGCTTTTTTCATTCTTGAATGCGTTGATTGCGGCAATGATGACAGAGAATAAAGAGTCATTTAAAGAAGAAAAGGATTACTACGATAAAGTATTCCATGATTATTTTGAATCTAGTTAACAGATTAAAGAGGTGAAAGAATTGCAGGAACTTGAAGCACTAAAGCCAAAATTAACAAACATATTTAATCATCTCCATCAAAACCCGGAAATCAGTTGGCAAGAAACAAAAACGACAACATTTATTGCTGAAGTCTTAAAAAAAGAAGGGATCCTGTTTCAAACCTTGCCTAAAACGACAGGACTTATTGCCGAAATAGGTAGCGGTGAAAAAGCCATTGGCGTTAGAACTGATATAGATGCATTGTGGCAGGAAGTTGATGGAGTAATGCAGGCCAATCATTCGTGTGGGCATGATGCACATATGACCATGGCGATTGGTACATTACTTGTACTGCATCGTTTGAATGCTCAGAAAAAAGGTAGGGTTAAATTTCTATTCCAACCAGCTGAAGAAAAAGGTACCGGGGCATTAAAGTTTATTGAAGAGGGATTAATAGACGATTTGAATTATTTATACGGTGTACATGTAAGGCCGATTCAGGAGTTGAGAGATGGTCAATGTTCACCAGCAATTATGCACGGAGCTGGACGGTTCGTTACTGGAGAAATCATTGGTGAAGATGCCCATGGAGCAAGACCTCACCTCGGGCAAAGCGCGATTGAAATAGGTGCAGCGATTGTTCAAGAATTGAATCGTTTCAAATTAGATCCTATGGTCCCACATTCAGTTAAAATGACGAAGTTCCAAGCCGGGGGTGACTCAAGTAATATTATCCCAGGTAAAGCACATTTCAGTTTAGATTTAAGAGCGCAAACAAATGAAGTGATGCAACAATTAGCAACTAAAGTAGAAGCAATTTTTGCTCACATTTCTTCTCTTCACGACGTAGCAATTCATTATAAAACAACGGCTGATATTGCTGCAGCACAAGTAGATACTGATGCAGTGCAATTAATGGGTCAGGCAATTGTTGAAACAATCGGTAAAGAAAAAATGGTACCACCAATTATCACATCTGGAGGAGAAGATTTTCATTTTTATACTTTGAAAAGACCTGAATTGAAGGCAACGATGCTCGGACTTGGTTGTGGATTAACTCCTGGGTTACATCATCCTGAAATGAATTTTAATCATGAAGCGATATTTACGGGTATTGAAATTCTTGTCAAAACAGTCTTAAATACGTTAGAAAAAGAAGGTGCGTAACCTATGCTCACTGGCTTAGCGATAAAAAAATTGACCACGATAGAAGAGATGGAAACAATCCAAAAGTTAGAGCGAGACGTATGGGGAATGGATCCCATTCCTATCCACCAAACAGCAACAGCAATAAAAAATGGTGGTCTCATGCTAGGCGCATTTGATGAAAATGAATTGATTGGATTTAGCTATGGATTTCCTGGTTATGCAAATGGAGAAGCGTTTCTTTGTTCTCATATGCTCGGTATCCATCAAAGCTATCGTGATAAAGGAATTGGTGCTCTATTAAAAGTTGCACAGAGGGAAGCTGCTGAGGAAATGGGGTACAATCTGATTCGTTGGACATTTGATCCTTTACAAAGCAGGAATGCTTACTTGAATTTATCAAAACTAAATGGTATTTGTAATGATTATCTTGTGAATTGTTATGGTGAAATGGTAGATGGAATTAATAAAGGCTTACCAAGCGATCGTTTCAACATAGAATGGCGAATCAGCAGTTCACATGTCAAACAACAACTTAACTATGATGTGACACCGATCTATCCATTTGAAGTTTTCAATCGAAACGATTTTCCTGCGATAAGCGATATGGAACAAACTTTACAAACCATTGATTATAATGAAATGAGTATTGCTGTCCCCATTCCAGCGGAGTTTATGGAAATTAAAAAACATAATCCTTCACTAGCAAAGGAATGGCGAGAGGTGACAAGAAGGATATTTCAGCAATTATTTCAGCATGGGTACACCGCGTATGATGTCCAAAAAAATAATCATGTAAGTTATATCATTACTATCAAAAGACAAAAATTACAATTAGATGTGAGGAGAAGAGATCAATGAAATTAAAGGAAGTAAAGTTACGCCATCTAAAAATGACAATGAAAGCACCTTTTGCCACTAGCTTTGGATCTTTTCAAGATAAAGAGTTTATCTTATTAGAAGCAACTGATGAATTAGGTAATACTGGTTGGGGAGAATCTGTTGCTTTTGAGGTGCCTTGGTATAATGAAGAAACCTTTAAAACGAATTGGCATATGCTTGAGGATTTTCTCATTCCAGCATTATTAAATAAGGAAATTACTCATCCAGATGAAGTAAATGAAATCTTTTCTTCTATTAGAAAAAACAATATGGCCAAGTCTACAATAGAAGGCGCTGTTTGGGATCTATATGCAAAAAGAAATCAAATCCCTTTGGCTAAGGCACTTGGTGGAGAAAAGAAGAAGATTGAAGTAGGTATCAGTATCGGCATACAGAAATCTGTAGAAGATTTACTACAATTAATTGAGGGCTATGTAAATGAAGGCTATAAAAGAATGAAAGTAAAAATTAAGCCGGGCTGGGACATAGATGTGATGAGACAAGTGAGAGAGAAGTTTCCTGATATTCTACTAATGGCTGATGCAAACTCTGCTTATCGTTTATCAGATATTCAGCATCTTAAACAATTAGATGAGTTCAATTTAATGATGATTGAGCAACCTTTAGCTTCGGATGATATTGTTGATCATGCTAAACTTCAAGCTGAAATGAAAACGCCGATATGTCTAGATGAAAGCATCCATTCGTTGGAGGATACACGAAAAGCTGTGGAGTTGGGTAGTTGCAAAATCATTAACATCAAAATTGGACGAGTAGGCGGCTTAACAGAAGCAAAGAAAATTCATGACTATTGTCAAGAACAAGGAATTGCTGTTTGGTGTGGAGGAATGTTAGAGTCAGGCGTTGGAAGAGCTCATAATGTTGCTTTAACCACTTTAGCCAATTTTATTATGCCTGGTGACACTGCAGGTTCCTCAAGATATTGGGAAAAGGATATCATAACACCTGAGGTTGTTGTCGAAGACGGATATATTACCGTACCTGAAAACGACGGAATAGGTTACGCCCCAGATTTAGCGGTCATTGAAAAATATACAATAATGGAAAAAACATATCAATAATGTCTAATAAGAAAGCCAGCTGTGTGTATATAGGCAGCTGCTTTCATTATGATAAAATATCAGAAAATTCAATATAAGGATGAGGTTTTATGAGAAAAATCATTCAAATAGCAGGTGCTTATATTGGTACAATCATTGGAGCTGGATTTGCATCTGGACAAGAGGTATTGCAATTTTTCACTAATTTTGGCTGGTTAGGTTTTATTGGTACAATAGCCGCTACGATTTTATTCATTTTTCTCGGTATGAATATTACGCAAATAGGTAGTAGGCTACAAACAGAATCTCACAAAGATGTTGTTCACTATATTTGTGGAAAATATATAGGAAGAGTAGTGGATTTTATTATTACTTTCTTTTTATTCGGTGTGGCAACAATTATGTTTGCAGGTGCAGGTTCAACATTTGAACAACAATTTGGTATTGCGAGTCAAATAGGAAGTTTAATCATGGTCCTGTTAACAGTGTTCACTTGTTTTGTAAACGTGAATCGAGTCATGACTATAATCGGTAGTATCACTCCTTTTCTTCTCATGCTTGTCATGATTATTTCAGCGTATGCTCTATTTACAGCTGATGCAAACTTCTCACAATTGAGTCTCGTAGCTCAAGAAGGTAGTCCAGCAGCACCACATTGGTTACTAGGTGCAGTACTTTATGTTTCCTATAACATTACATGTGGAGTGGCGATGCTAGCGGTTATGGGTGGCACAACTAAAAACGCGAAACAAGCAGGTTGGGGCGGAGTTCTTGGTGGTCTGGGTCTTGGTCTTATGCTAATACTCATTAATGTCGGAATGTTCACAAGAATAGAAGATGTGGCAACACTCGATATTCCGATGCTCTATTTAGCAAATGAAATCTCTCCAATCATTGGTGTGTTGATGACAATTATTCTTTTAGGAATGATCTATAACACTGCCGTTGGAATGATCTATAGCTTTACTTCAAGGATAGTGAAAAGAGAAAGCAAACACTTTAAATGGGCAGTTCTTGCCATTAGTTTGACATCTTTTGTCTCTAGTTTCTTTGGATTTACTAACTTAGTTGGTATCCTGTATCCGATTACTGGTTATTTAGGTTTAGTTCTTATTGCTGCTGTAATCATAGCGTGGGTTCGAAATAGAAAAACGCCCTACACGCAAGTAGAAAAAAAATCAGCTTTATAAAAAACAAATGCAATTTTCTTCAAAGTTATGGGAAATTTAACTTTGAGGAGTGATGAGATGAAACGATTATTGTTCATAAGCTTGCTAGTTCATATCATGTTATTTCCATTAATGAGTAAAGGCAGTTTCGCACAAGTTGATGAAGGGGGGAAGCCTTCTTTATCAATTGTGATTGATGATTTAGGTAACCATATGAATGGAACAGAAGATATTCTTAATTTACAGGCAAAGTTAACTGTTGCGATTATGCCGTTTATGCCTTCAACAACTGCAGATGCCAATGCAGCATTTGAAAAAGGTCACGAAGTAATCGTTCATATGCCGATGGAGCCCAAAGTAGGGAAAAAAAGTTGGTTAGGTCCAGGAGCGATTACTGCTGATCTGAGTGATGAAGAAATTCGCAAAAGGGTAGAGGACGCAATTGAGAATGTACCACATGCTGTTGGAATGAATCATCATATGGGGTCGAAAATCACTGAAGATAAAAGAATTATGCAAATTGTGCTAGAGGTTTGTGCTGAAAGGGGATTATATTATCTTGATAGTAAAACCACTGGCAAGAGTGTCATACCAGAAATAGCAGAAGAGCTACACTTACCTTATCTAGAGAACAATCTTTTTTTTGATGACACTTATTCCGTCAGTCACATTGAAAAACAAACTCAGAGACTGGAGAATAGACTTAAAACTGAAAACCGCCTAATTGCGATAGGGCATGTTGGCGTTTCGGGACCAATGATGGTTACCGTATTAAATCGACATATTGAGCATTTGAAAGAAAAGGCTCATATCATTCCTTTATCTGAACAGATTGAAGGAAGTGAATGGCTTCGTTAATAGAATGGTTCCGAGAAGTTAAGAACTAACTTATGAAAAGATATATTAGAAGTGATAATTTTAGATGAAGCGATTATCACTTCTAATACATAAGGAAATAAGGACTTTATTCTCTTGTTATTTCCTAGGCAAGCGCAAGAAGTGACATATTCCTTCTTCATTGAGGGAAATGCGACATCGTTAGACAGAATCTGATGTAGAAAAATACAAATGAATGGCTGTTCCTTCGTTCTCATTACTTTCTATTTCATATTTCCCATTCATTTTTTTAATAATATCAAAGGCAATCATTAAACCAAGGCCAGTTCCCCTTGTTTTTGTTGAAAAATACGGTTGTCCGATTCGTGATAACTCCTCTTTTGACATTCCTTTCCCATTATCTCGAACCGTAATTTTTACTTTGTTTTTTAAGGAAATAACCTCAATCTCTACCGTACCATTTTCATTAATGGCTTCAATAGCATTTTTAATAAAATTAATTAGCAGTTGTTTTAACTCATTAGCATTTCCATCTATATAAATGGGGTAGTGGGTTATTTTACACTGCAATTGAATATTAGACAGATGGGCATATGATTTCATAAATTCAGTTACATCTTGAATGTTAGGAATAAGATCAAATGTTATTACAGTGTTATTAGCAGGTTTTGATAAAGTGAGAAAATCATTAATCATTTGATTGGTTCGTTCTAGTTCTTTTAAAGAGACTTCGATGTACTGTATTTGTGTCTTAGTAAGATTTTGCTCAGCGTGCATTAATTGCATAAATCCTTTTACAGTAGTCATTGGGTTTCTTATTTCATGAGCGATGGATGCAGCTAATTGACTAATCGCATTGAGTTTATCTGCCGCTTGGATCGTCTCTCTCATTAATAAATGAGATTGGTGCATTTCAATCATATAAATAATCAATATTAATGTTAAAGCGTAAACGAAGACAAGAAATAATGCTTGAATAAAAAATTGCGTTTCTTGATTCTTAAAAAATATAATCATTCTAGTACTGGCGATAGGAATATAAAATAATAATCCTATCAATATTTTCTTTCTTAAAGAACTTTTTTGGTAAAATTTTGTTAGTAAATGAAATATGAAAGCGAGGACGAGATAATTGACTATGAGAAATACATCGCTAGTATCGCTTTCAATCAAACGGTAAATAAGAGCGAAAAATAATAAGCATAAGCCGGTATACTTATGAACATAGAAAAAACAAATAAAAATGGGTATGTACATTAAATCAAAAACAGTATGGTTAGAAAGATGCACTGGAAAAAGAATAGTTAAGGTTAAGGAAAGTAAAATAGAAACAAAAAAAATGCCAACTTTCTTTTTATGATGATATTTAGAAGGGACAATTATTTTTGTTATTGGTATAATCATTAAAATCAAAAAATGCAGTATAATATTTGTGATGAATTCATACAAAAGCATCATTCCTAACATGGTTATATATTCATATATAAACATTATACATTTAGTTGGATATTCCTGCTTCATTTTGTCGAATAATAGAATCGTTGAGGAGAGGGAAGAACTAAAAAATGAACACTTTCAACAGGCGGTTGAAAGTGTTCATTTATATGTGTTGGCATTTTCATTTGTTTCGTACTAATTGTTCAATTACATCTCCATCTAATGTTTCATAAGACATGAGGGCGTGAACAATGTCTGCATGTGCCTTACTATGTTCGAGTAGTAAGGACTCTGCTCGTTTTAATGCTTGAAAATAAAGTGATTGTAATAATTCGTCTTTACGCTTTGATTCAAAAGAAAGGGTGAATCCATCTTCTAAGAGACCGTTTTCAACCATCTGTTCTAATAGTTGCTTTGCTTGTTGGACATCCCCGCTAACACCGATACTATGCTCTCCTAATAGTTGTCTTTCTGCTACTCCTCCACCTAAAATCATTGCCACTTGATCAAGCAGTTCGCTAAAAGTAGATAAATGGAGTTCTTTTTGAATAGGTGCAACATAACCCAATGCTTGGCCACGAGGAATAATGGTCGCTTTTCTAACTGAACCCGGTTTTGTCACAGCTGCAATGAGGGCATGGCCCGCTTCATGGATGGCTACTCTTCGCTTAATATTTACATCTTGTAAAGGTAGGCTGCTATTTCCTAGTATAGTTCGGTCCAATGCAAAATTGAGATCATCTTTTGTAATTTCTTTATGATTATTGAGTATTGCTTTTCTACTTGCTGTTTCAAACAGAGAATGGAGATCAGCTCCAGAAAAACCGGATGTTGATTCAGCTAAAACAGTAAGTGAAGCTGAGACATCACTGGCAAGTTGTCGATTTTTTGCATGAATATCAATGATTTCTTTTCTTCCTTTCAAATCAGGTAACTGAATATGAAAGCTGAAGTCAATTCTGCCTGGTCGAAGAAAGGCATCATCTAGCATATCTTTTCTGTTCGTTGCTGCAATAAATAAAATACCATCATTTGATAGCCCACCATCTAATTGAACGAGTAATTCCGTTAATGTTTTTTCACTTTCTTCCCCGCCATGAGGCTTTCTTTTGCCTGCTAAAGCATCTACCTCGTCAATAAAAATAACAGCAGGTTGATTCTTGCGGGCATTTTGAAAAAGTGAACGTACCCTTGCAGCACCAATACCAACAAACATTTCATTAAAAGCAGAACCACTTGAAGAGTAAAATTGCGCATTTAATTCCTTAGCTATTGCTTGTGCAAGCAATGTTTTACCAGTGCCAGGAGGGCCATAAAGAAGAATCCCTTTAGGAGGCTTAATCCCTAATTCTACTGCTTTAGCTGGCGACTTTAAGGATGATATGGTTTGTAATAATTCATCCTTCATTTCTGGTTGCAAGCCTCCAACATCATTTAATGTTGTCGAGGGGAGCGGTTTCGCTTTAGATACAGATTGTTTTAGTTGATTGGTTGCACCCATTTTTCCTGATTTAAACAAATAAATAACTGTTGCAATTAATAATGATAAGAAAGCAATAATAATCCATATACTATATGAGTTAGTCGCAGAATATTTATATTCTATTGGATAAGTAGCGACAAGGTTTTCAACTTTATCACTATTAGGTGTGATATGAGAAATAAATTTTTTCTCGTCTATTACCACTTCTATTTTTCCGTTTTTATATTCCTTCATTTCAATGTCAGCTTGGGAATAATTTTGTATATTGGCTTCTAATTGAGAGAAGGGGATTGTATGAGTGGTTGGTTTATTCATCAAATAATAGGTGATAAAAATAGCTAACATAAATAACAGTGATATAAGAATGAGAGTTGCACGTTTTATTTTATGTGACAAATTTATAACCCCCAAAAAAATTAATATCAAACATGTTTTGGTAATGTAAATATATGTCCATTATAAAGGGAGAGAAAAGCTATTTTTAGTATAAAACGTTGTTAACATAGGAATATAATGCATAATTTGTGAAGAAAATAAGTGGTGAAACCGTTATTTTTGTCAAAAATAAGGCTAAAAGTAAAATCAAACTATAATTATTTGCATAATATAATAAAAAATAACTAATTAATCGAAAAGTCAACCCGAAAAAAGAGATAATTTTGTCAAATTCGCGAAAAAATATTGACATAATTGTGAACAGGGTGGATAATGGATGAAAAGGAGGATGATGGAAATGAATACATCAAAAGATATGTTAAAAGCAGTTAAGTATTATGGAGGTACATTATTGATTGCCGGAATCATCATCTTTTCGATCGGATTCTTTGGAAACGTTTCCAGTACGTTAACTGGTATTGGTATTGGTACGGTAATGGGAGCCATTTTTGTCTTTTTAATGGGCGTCTTTTTTGTAGCTACAGAGGAAGTATTAGAAAAGACAGGTAGAAGAAAATCTAAACTAGATACATTAGCAAAAGTAACAGCAACATCTATTAAAACAAAGTAGGAGCGCCCGAAAGAGGACGCTCCTTTTTTATTTATTGAATTTGGTAAGTCCAAACCATTGTTAGTAGGGAACCAAGAATGGTGAAGATTGCAATTAATACACCATAGTAAATTGTAATATAGATGGCGTTTTTATCTTCTGATTCACCAGCATGCATGAATAGTACTAATTGTAGCCCTGCTTGAATAAAAGCAGTTACAATTAAGATTGTCATTCCAACTGCAAATGACATATCAAAGAAGTAAACCATTAGGGCAACAGCTGTTAGCACGAGTGAAAAGATAAATCCCATCACTTGTTTCATCGGGAATAATTCTTTCATCATTACATCATTCCTTTCAGATAGACGAAGCTGAAGATGAAGATCCAAACAACGTCTAGGAAGTGCCAGTAAAGAGAGAAGATAAATGACTTATTCGTTGTTCTTGGTGTTAAGCCATATTTCTTTACTTGAATTAGGATACATGTTCCCCAGAATAACCCGAAAGTTACGTGCGCGCCGTGTGTTCCTAAAGTGGTTAATAGGATTGCACTAAATGCACTTGTTTGTAGTCCTGCGCCAACATGAACATAATGAACGAATTCATAAATTTCAACACCGAGGAAGATAGCCCCAAGTACGATTGTTGCAATAAAGAATCCCATCATTGCTTTTTGGCGACCAAGTCTCATCGCGTGAACCATGAGGCCAATTGTGAAACTACTTGTTAATAGAACGAGTGTTTCAATTAATACAGGTGTGATTTCAAAAATTTCAGCACCCGATGGGCCATCACCTGTACCACCTGACAAAATAAAGTAAGATGCAAATAATGTTGCAAATAACATAACTTCCGCACCGAGGAAAATCCAGAAGCCAAGAATCTTTAAGCGATTTTCATCAGTACTGTACTCAAGAGGGAGAGAGTGATCAATCTTCATTATCTTTTACCTCCCAATTCTTTTTCTGTTTCTTCTATTTCTTCAATAGAAATATATCTTCCATGATCATTTTCAAATGATTGATAAGCCATACAAGCGAAAATACCTAGTGTACAAATAATTAACGGAATCCACATTGCAAAGACGAACGAGAATCCCCACATGAAGAAGATAATTCCCATAATGAATGGAATACCACTGTTGTTCGGCATGTGAATCTTTTCAATTTTATCTGGGAATAACGGTGTGCCTTTTTTCTTTGAATCCCAGAATGTTTCATAGGAATCGATCTTAGGCATAGTTGCAAAATTATACTCAGGAACTGGCGTATGTGTAGCCCATTCAAGTGTACGTGCATCCCAAGGATCTGATCCAATATCTCTTGGTGCATAACGGAAACTATAGTAAATATTATAAACGATTAACGCAAATCCAGCTGCTAACATAAGGGCGCCAACCATAGAAATCATATTCCAAATACCAAATCCACTTGCTTCAGAATAAGTGTACATACGTCTAGCTTGACCATCTAAACCAGAGATGAACATTGGCATAAAGGCAACTAATGTACCAATCGCAATAATCCATGCGCCGATTTTACCAAGACGATCATTTAACATGAAGCCGAACATTTTTGGCCAGTAGTAATAAAGGGCAGCTAGCATTGCGAACACAACCCCAGGAATGATTACCATATGGAAGTGAGCAACTAAGAACATTGTATTATGGTATTGATAGTCAGCTGCTGACATACCAAGCATAACCCCTGTTACACCACCAAGTGTGAAAAGTGGGATAAACAACATTGAGTAAAGCATTGGCGTTGTCATCACGATTTTACCTTTATACAGTGTTAACAACCAGTTGAATATTTTTACACCGGTAGGTACTGCTATTGCCATCGTTGTAATAGAGAAAATACTGTTAACGAAAGCGCCTTGACCCATTGTAAAGAAGTGGTGAACCCATACAACGAATGATAATAGTGAAATGATTACCATTGAAGCAACCATTGATTTATAACCATATAGGTTACGTCTAGCGAAAGTAGAGATTACCTCACTGTAAATACCGAATGCAGGCAAGATTAAGATATATACTTCAGGGTGTCCCCAAACCCAGAAAAGGTTGGCCCATAACATATCCATACCGCCATTTGTTGATGCAAAGAAATGTGTACCGAATAAACGATCTAATGTACCCATTGCAAGCGCAACTGTTAATACAGGGAAAGCAAATACGATAATAACGTTCGTAATTAATGCTGACCAAGTAAACATTGGCATTTTCATTAATGTCATGCCTGGAGCACGCATTTTCAAGATTGTCGTCATAAAGTTGATACCTGTTGCTAATGTACCTAGACCGGCAATCTGTATCGCAATCATATAATAGTTCGTACCGACAGAGGTACTAAATTCATTATCTGCTAACGGGAAGTAAGATGTCCAACCCGCATCTGGTGATCCTCCGATAACGAAAGAGATATTAAATAACATTGCACCGGCAAAGAATAACCAGAAGCTAAGTGCATTAAGACGTGGGAACGCAACATCGCGAGCCCCAATTTGCAGTGGAACAACAAAGTTCATAAACCCGATAATAAATGGCATAGCCATGAAGAGAATCATAACAACACCATGTGTAGTGAATATCTCGTTATAATGCTGTGCATCAAGCAATTTGTTCTCAGGTGCTGATAATTGCGCACGCATCATAATTGCGTCAGCGCCTCCTCGGAATAGCATGAGGATCGCTGCAATAATATACATAATACCTAATCGTTTATGGTCAACAGTTGTTAACCATTCACGCCATAAATAACCCCATTTTTTAAAATATGTTATCCCAACTACAATGGCAATAGAAACAATTGCAATTGCTACCATTGAAGCATAAATAGCTGGACTTGGATGTGGTATGGCAAAACGTTCAAAGAACTCCATCCTGTATACTCCTTTCAGAAGATGTCAATAGACACTTCATCTAATTAATGGCTACTGTGGTCAGTGTGACCTTCGTGCTCATCATGATTTTCATGATTTTCTTCTGAATCTTCATCATTTGATTGATGATGTTCATGCCCTTCAGGTGCTGGGCTAAAGTCTAAATGAGTGCCAGTAAATGTCATCTTACCTAAGTGACCTGGCTCTAGTAACTCTTCAAATTTATCTTCAGTAATTGGATCAGCTGTTTGATGAACTTCATCTACCCATTCCTCAAATTCAACTGGAGACATTGCTGTTACATCAAACGTATTTTCAGCAAAACCTTTTCCGCTGAAGTTTGCATTTCTACCCATGAATTCACCAGGATGATCAGCAGCTAAATGTAATGTTGTTACCATATCGGCCATTGCATATTTCTGTCCGCCAAGTTGTGGAATCCAGAAGCTGGTAATTGGACCGAATGAGTAAAGTTTAAATTCAAGTGCTCGATCTGTAGGTATATATAAGTAATTTACTGTTTCAATATCTTCTTCAGGATAGCTGAAGTGCCATTTCCAGTTAGATGATGATGCATATACAACTAATGGCTCCTTATCTTCATACCCTGGTGGTGTTGCTTCAACTTTATAGTTACTTTGGACAGAAACAAATGATAGATAAGCAACAATTAGTACAGGTATTCCGACACAAACTGCCTCCACCCATTTATTTCCCTCGATGTGAGGTGGTTCATAATCTTTTCCTTGTTTAGATGAACGAAATTTAATGAGCATATATGCAAGCATTGCAAAAACTACAATAACAATGCCAGACATTAACCATATGGACATCATAATATCGTTAGCCTGGACTTCGGCCTGTGGACCTTTAGGATTTAGAACAGTAAGTGGTTCACACCCAGCAAGTACAGCGGCAATGGCAACTATAGCCAATAAAAGAGCCCTTTTCAATTTCATTGATGTACCCCTTTCTATCTTTCTAAAAATCTATTGTTTTATTTGAACGTGAATATCACGCCTGTAACCCTATGTTAGTATCATAAATGGTTAAAAACAATTGAATGTGATAGGTGTCACAAAATGTTCATGAACAAATGATGAATTTGGTCACAAAATGTTCATGAAACTGAAAGTAAAAAGAAAAAATAATATTATTTAAATACTCTATTTTAAGAAAAAACTGAAAAATGAATATTGTATCGTTCAATAAATTTTAAAGGTTGCTTCTGTATTTATTATATTAATATAAATGATATTGCGTATTTGACTAACAGTACCCACAAAAAAAGTGTGAAGTCTTCGAATGGTTTTGAAACGGATGAAAAAAGAGGAGGGTTATCTTGTTAAAGAAATTTGATATTGATCAATTTTTAGACGGTGTATATAACCCGACTGATGATATTCATCATTTAATAGAAATAATTGAAATAGATGATTTACTTGAGAGAACAAAATAGGCCTTTATGTCTTCCACTTTTTGTTTTAGATGTTGTACGATTACTTTTATTAAAATAATCATAACTAAAACTAATCAAATGAAATAATAATGAACATTTTCTTATATTTTTTAAAGGCTATGTTGACATTTACGATATAAGGGTTAATGGAACAATAGATAAAGAAAAGCGGGCAAGTTTTAACCATTAACTTGCCCGCTTTTCTTTATCTATTGATATTTACTTTTGCACTAGCAAGTTTTGCTTTGAATTTTTCTTTCATTATATAACCCATTTTCCAAAAAAACTTTCATAAAGAATAAACATTGAAAAGATAGTAAAACTATAAATATTTCCATCAAAAAATAAAAGTGAAGAGGTGAGGAGAAAATGGAGAAAAGAGTGTTTCTCTCAATTGTCATAGTGTTGTTTAGCTATATATTTATTTCAAGCCCTCAAACAAGCTTTGCCGTTTATGATGCACCTTCTTATGCGAAATGGGGTAAAGAAGCGATGATGATCGCAAAGGAAAAATACCCATCAGCAGATATTGTTGATTATCAGCATCTTGGAAAAGAAGTAAAGGATGAGACAGAAATAGAAAAGTTTAAACTTTGGATGCGTCAACAGGAGATAGAATATGGGCTCTATGTGTTTATTGAATATGATAAAGATTCGGAGAAAATCGTCCGTATTTTAACGAAAAAAACGGACCGTTAACGTATTGTATTTTCTTCTATTAATTGTGCGAGTGGAACAACTTGATTCTTATCTATGTTGTTTCTTTCGCACACCCTTGCCATTTTAGTTAATTCATAGAGATCGACAATGACGATATTTACGCCATCGAAAGTTACTTCATATTCGTTTTGACTTTTTAGTAGTTCCCTCGCTCTAGCTAAATCCATAAGTTCACATCCTCTCTCGTAGTATTTTATTCAGTTTGAATATTTAGTGCACAATTCTACCAATAATAAGGCTTTTGATATATACTTAAATAGGCAAACGGTTTAGAAGTTGAATGATTATCAACTTGTAGACGTTAGTTCATCTTTCCAATTTATTACACTAATAGGCGTGATATAGGAATTAAATTAATTCACTTTTTTAATATAAGTATTTTTTCTAAAAATATTAGCTGTATTTTCGTGATTTTCTCTTTTTTCCCTTTGTATATGCGCCTTTAACGTGGTAAAATGGCTTAGGAAACATTTCGTCCTCTGGAAATTAACATTATTCGGAATTTTAATATACGAAATAATATTGTTACTATCCTAGAATGGATATGGGGCGGAAATAAATTATCCAAATATATTTAAAAAAGAGTTGTGGAGGTAATTTTCCATGAAGAAGCCTTCAGAGGGTAGCGGACCTTTAGAACAAAGTTTTTATGGTCCTAACCTTGGCTATGTAATCGAGCTTTATGAGATGTATTTAGAAAATCCAGAATCAGTTGACCAAGAAATGAGAGAGTATTTTGAGGTTAATGGTTCACCATTGCAACAAACAGGGGTAGCTCCTGTAAGTTTAGGAGCAGAAAGCACTGGCGTAAGTCCAGCACAAATTGAAAAAATTTTATCAGCTATTCGTCTTGCCGATTTTATTCGTTCAAACGGACATAAAGCTGCTGATATTTATCCCCTAGTTAATAGGGAAGAAAAGAATGTTGCTATTTTTGATTTAAGTAATTATGGATTAACAGAAGCAGATTTACGTGCAATACCAGCTCATCTTATATGTACAGATGCGAATATTCCGTTAAGAGATGGATTAGAAGCATTTGAATACTTAAAAAATGCTTATATGGATACGTTAGCATTTGAGTTCACTCATGTTGACAATTTAGAAGAAAAGGATTGGCTTCGTCGCAAGGTTGAAACAAATAGCCTTAAACTTAACTTGCAAAAACCTGAAAAAGCGAAAGTGTACAAAAGATTAACGGAAGTAGAAGAGTTTGAAAAATTCTTACACCGTACTTTCGTCGGTCAAAAACGCTTCTCTATTGAAGGTTTAGATACGATGGTACCAATGTTAGATGAAATTGTATCAGGTTCAGTGGCGAATGGCACAAAAACAATAAATATTGGAATGGCACACCGCGGACGTTTAAATGTGCTTGCTCATGTACTTGGTAAGCCTTATGAGATGATATTCGCGGAATTTCAGCATGCGCCAAACAAAGATCTTGTCCCATCTGAAGGTTCTATTGGTATCAGCTATGGATGGACAGGCGATGTAAAATACCATCTGGGATTAGACAAACAAATCAAGGCTGAAAATACAACAGTTGCAAACTTAACACTTGCGAACAACCCAAGCCATTTAGAGTTCGTTGGTCCTGTAGTTGAAGGATATACAAGAGCGGCTCAAGATAAACGTACTACTGGTGGTTTCCCAGAAGTTAATTACGACGAAGCACTTTCCATCATTATTCACGGAGACGCTGCTTTTCCAGGGCAAGGTGTTGTCGCTGAAACATTAAATCTAGGTCAATTAAATGGCTATAATACTGGTGGTTCCATCCATATTATTGCTAATAACACGATTGGCTTTACAACAGAATCTTATGATTCTAGATCGACTAGATATGCAAGTGATTTAGCCAAAGGCTATGAGGTTCCAATCGTGCATGTAAATGCAGATGATCCCGAAGCAGTCATCAATGCCGCTAAATTAGCTATTGAATATAGAGATAAATTCCATAAAGATTTCTTAATTGACTTAATTGGGTATCGCCGCTTTGGTCACAATGAAATGGACGAGCCGATGACCACAAACCCAGCGATGTATAATATTATCCATAAAAGACCAACGATTAAAGAGCTTTATGGTGAGAAATTAAAAAAAGATCAATACTTATCAGAAGAAGAGGTTACTGCTATTCATTCGGAAGTAGCTGAAAAACTTCAGCAAGCTTACGATAAAGTGCCGGATAAACAAGAAGATGCAACTGAATTAAATCCACCTGAGACAGTGGAAAATGGTATACCAAGCATTCAGACTGCTGTGCCATTAGAGTCTTTACAGCAATTGAATGAAGAACTTCTAAAATGGCCGGAAGAATATAAAGTCTTTAGAAAGCTAAGTAAAATATTACAACGTCGTAAAAATGGACTAGAAGAGGTTGGGAAAATTGATTGGGGTCACGCTGAAACATTAGCATTCGCTTCAATTATTTCAGATGGTACGCCGGTAAGACTTACAGGTCAAGATTCAGAGCGTGGAACATTTGCCCATAGAAATATCATGTTACATGATGAAGTGACAGGTAAATCGTTCTCACCTTTACATCAAATCTCAACAGCTAAAGCTTCATTTGCTGTTCATAATAGCCCGTTGTCAGAAATGGCTGTTCTAGGCTTTGAATATGGTTATAATGTGTCAGCTCCAGAAACTTTAGTTCTTTGGGAAGCACAGTTTGGTGACTTTGCGAACTCTGCACAAGTTATGTTTGATCAATTCATTTCTGCTGGTCGCGCTAAATGGGGACAAAAATCTGGTCTAGTAATGCTTCTTCCACATGGATATGAAGGACAAGGTCCAGAGCATTCAAGTGCAAGATTAGAAAGATTCCTGCAGCTGGCAGCTGAAAACAATTGGACAGTAGCTAACCTTTCTTCAGCAGCACAGTACTTCCATATTTTAAGAAGACAAGCAGCGATTTTGAATCAGGAAGAAGTAAGACCATTGGTCATAATGTCACCTAAGAGTCTTTTACGTAACCCTACAGTTGCTGCAACTGCTAAAGATTTATCAGAAGGACAGTTTAACTCGATTCTCGAGCAATCTGGCCTTGGTGAGAAAAAAGAGCAAGTGAAAAGAATTGTTTTCACATCAGGAAAAATGGCTATTGATTTAGAAGATAAATTAAAAGATATTGAAGATAAAGAGTGGTTCCATATTGTACGTGTAGAAGAGATTTATCCGTTCCCATTTGCTGACATTACTGAAGTAGTAAAACGTTATCCAAATCTTGAAGAAATGATCTGGGTGCAAGAGGAACCGAAGAATATGGGCGCATGGAATTTTGTTGAACCAAGGTTAAAACATATTGCCCCTGACGGAGTAGAGGTAAATTATATCGGTAGACGCCGCCGCTCAAGCACAGCAGAAGGCGATCCAGTCGTGCATAAAAAAGAGCAGCAGAGAATTATTGAAGAATCTTTAACACGTAAGTAATAAGGAGGAAATTATTGTGGCAGATATTAAAGTTCCTGAATTAGCAGAATCAATTACAGAAGGTACGGTCGCTCAGTGGCTAAAACAACCTGGTGATACAGTCAATAAAGGTGATTATGTTGTTGAGCTTGAAACAGACAAAGTAAATGTAGAAATCATTTCTGAATATAGTGGTGTACTTGCAGAATTAAAAGCAGAAGAAGGAGACACTGTGAATGTAGGGGATACCATCGCAGTTGTAAGTGAAGGTGGAGAAGCTCCTGCTCCTAAAGCAGAAGAGAAAAAAGAGGAAGCACCTCAAGAGGTTAAAGAAGAAGCGAAACCAGCTGATTCCAAACCAGCGGAAGATAATAAACAACGCACAATTGCTTCACCGGCAGCTAGAAAAATGGCGCGTGAAAAAGGAATCGATTTAAGTGAAGTTCCAACAACAGATCCTATGGGAAGAGTACGTTCACAAGATGTTGCGAACTACGATCCAAATCAAGCGACACAAGCAGCGCAGCCACAAGCTGCATCTAAGCCAGCTCCTAAGCCAGCAGCAACTGATGCCAATAGTGAAAAACCAGTAGAACGCATCCGTATGAGCCGTCGTCGTCAAACAATTGCGAAAAGACTTGTAGAAGTTCAACAAACATCTGCTATGTTAACAACATTCAATGAAATTGATATGACAAATGTAATGAACTTACGTAAAAAACGTAAAGATAAATTCCAAGAAGAAAATGATGTTAAACTTGGGTTTATGTCTTTCTTCACAAAAGCGGTTGTCGCAGCACTTAAACGTAGCCCGTTATTAAACGCTGAAATTGACGGCGACCAACTAGTTCTTAAAAAATTCTATGACATTGGTATCGCTGTTTCAACAGATGAAGGTTTAGTAGTTCCAGTTGTTAGAGATGCTGACCGTAAAAACTTTGCAGAAATTGAAAAGGATATTATGGGCCTTGGTAAAAAAGCAAGAGATAATAAACTAGCTATTTCTGACTTACAAGGTGGAACATTTACTATTACTAATGGTGGTGTGTTTGGTTCATTATTATCAACACCAATCCTTAATGGACCACAAGTAGGTATCCTAGGGATGCATTCTATCCAAACTCGTCCAGTAGCTATTGATGCTGAAAGAATGGAAAACCGCCCAATGATGTATGTTGCACTTTCTTATGACCACCGTATTGTTGATGGTAAAGAAGCAGTAACATTCCTTAAACGTGTGAAAGAATTAATTGAAGACCCTGAGTCTTTATTATTTGAAGCTTAATTTAAAATAAAAAATAAACTAATACTCAAAAGGGTTTAAAGCGAGGAAGTGAAGCGATTTATTGTTCACTTCCTCGCTTTTTGTTGTAAGTCACCCTTGGTTGAAGCCTTCATCTGAATCTCGAGGGGTATTGTAAAAGGGGAATATCCCTCTATAAGAGAAGAAATCAAAGCTTTGATCCTGTCACAAAAGGAAGAATCACAGCCCTTTAGCAGTAAAACAAGATTGGTGATGGTAACAAATAATATTCACATTTTCCTATATCATTCTTCAACATGCTACTCACACCTTTTATTGTTGCATTAAAAAAAAATCATGTATTCTTCACTATTAATCATAAATTCAAGCACTATAGGAAATAGTAAGGGATATGCACTTGATAAAAAGATTTTTAGATATGTAAAAATGTTGCGTGAAGGAAACTTTATTGATAAAATGCATATTATGATAGAAAAGCAGGAGTGATTACTATGAGAGGAAGGAAAAATAGGATATTGAAATATTCCGTACTGTTCAAAAAGCTAGGTGTTATTTCTGATATGGACTATAAACAGATACTACAAAATAATGAAATCCAAACCACTAAGGAAATAAAGCAAAGATAATTAAAATGAGATGGATATCTTCCGCGTCACCGAAAGGATAAAAAATAAAAAGGCGAGCAAATATTTGCTCGCCTTATGCTTTACTCTTTAAATGGTTTTAATCCCCGTTTTTGAATTTCATCTTTAAGTATCCGAATCCATTCCTTTTCAGAACCTGACTTTAATGCATCACGATACGAGACGACCAACTGTTCATTACTCATTATCTTCATTTGATACATACCTCCTAGGTAAAGGATTGAATATTCTTTTATTTATTGTAAACGTTATCCCCTGTTTTGAAAAGGAGAAATGTATAAAAATTTTAATTGTTAAGGAAATGTAAAATGTTTATAAAGGACACACAATTAAATTAAGAAGTAAAAGTTGTGTGAAAAACATTCATAGATAAGTAGAAAAGTTATGGTAAACTAATCTTAGCTAAGGTAAAGTTGGATGAATTTTCTTTTAATGAAAGGGGTATCCTTCAATGCAACTTGATCATATCGTTCATTTTATTAAACGAAACCCGCAAGAGATTATCGATTATTTATCTGTTATGAATATAAAAGCGGTTCAGGGTGGTAGACATGAAAAATGGGGAACATATAATAGTTTATTGTACTTAAACTCATCTTATATAGAATTTTTAGCAATAGAAAATAAAGCGAAGGCTACGCAATCAGATAACCCTTTAGTACAACAAGCTGTGCAGGATTTATCTACATTTGAAGGGTTAGGTCAAGTATGTTTTCGCACAGAAAATATTGAAGCGTTAAAGCAAGAATTGAATGAAAAGGGATATAAAACCTATCCGATCTTTCCTGGAGAACGGATGAGGGCAGATGGGCAAATGATTAGATGGAAGATGCTATTTTTGCAAGCAAAACGAGAAGTGCCTTTTCCTTTTTTTATTCAATGGGAACAAGATGACCATACGAGATATGAAGAATTCAAATCATTAGGTATGATAGATCAACAACTTATCCATACAAAAATAAAGGGCATTAAGTATAATGTAGAGTCACCTGAAGAAACAGCTGCAGAATGGCGTGAGTTGTTTCAAGGAAAACAACACGGTACAAACGTTATGATTGCAGACGTATCCTTTGAGTTTGCAGCATATAACAAAAAATACGCCAATAAGAACCGTCCCGTTCATATCACATTACAACCTTTTTTGAAGAACGAGGAAACAATACAACTCTTTGGCTCTTCTTATCATTCGTTATAGAAAGAGGGGTGTCATATGCACATATATGAAACGAAACGAATGTCATTCTTTGTATTTAAAAAAGAGTATATTAAGCAAATGAATGAAATTTGGGGCAATCAGGAAGTGATGGCCAGAAGTGGAGGAGCAGTTGCTTCCGTTAAGATTCCTAAAATCGTCAAATGGTATGAAGACTGTCATAAAGAGTACGGCCTATCGGTATATAGTTTAAAAGATAAGAAAAACAATGAAGTTATTGGAGCGGCTGGATTTAATATTGATGCATCAGTAAAACGAATTGAATTAATTGCCCATTTCAGAAAATCGTATTGGCATAAAGGCTATGCGACAGAAGCTATCACAGGTTGTATCAAATTAGCTAAAAGGCATAAAAAAGTAAAATATATTCAAGCCTCATGTGATCCAAAAAACGAAGCATCCATAAGAATTATGGAAAAATTAGGGTTTACGTTATTAGGAAAAGAGTGGTTTGAAGACACTCGCCAAGAAGAACTTGTATATGAGTTGAAATTATTTTAATAACGATAAACTGGAGGAAAATGATATGGAAACTACTACGTTTAATAAAGTAAAAGAATACGAGGCAGTCATCCTCAGTTCTTGGACATATCCATCTCCTTACGATTTTTATAATCACGCTCAAACAGAAGACAGTAAACAAGAGTGGCTAACGGGAAACTACTTTTGTATATATAAACAGGAAGAAATGATTGGTTTTTTTTGTTACGGTGAATCAGCAAGAGTACCGGTGAATAGCAGTCATCTATATATAGATGATTGCATTGATATTGGCATAGGGATGAGACCGGATTTAACAGGAAAGGGATTGGGAAGCAGTTTTTTAACCACGATCCTTATGGAAATAGAAGTGCTCTTCCCAAGCACCCCAATAAGGTTAACAGTGGCTTCCTTTAATCAACGAGCCATCCATCTCTATGAAAAACTCGGTTTTAGAATTCAACACCATTTTCAAAGAAAAAGTACAAACTTTTATATAATGGTAAGAAAAAAATAAAGGAAATTATACGAGAAGGTTCGAATATATAAATATTCGAGCTTTTTTATTTTTATTAGAATAAATCTACATTTGTTTTTAACTGTTGGACATAAAGCACCATCGGAATATGAAAATTTAGAAACTTGGGTTGGTTCATTTTGAAATTGACTTTAAAATGATAAGGACTAAAATAATACATTCAAAATTCGCATAAAAAAAATGAAAGCGTTTCAATTTTAATTTTCTGAGGAGGAAAAAAATTGTCTGAATTATTAAATATAACGATTGGCGATTTATTAGAAAAAAGAGCAGAAGAAAATACTAATCATGAAGCATTAGTCTATGCAGATAGAGGTTTGAGGTACACATATCATAGCTTTAATGAGTATTGTCGTACAGTTGCTAAAGGTTTCATGAAGCTCGGCTTAGAAAAAGGAGAACATGTAGCGATTTGGGCTTCTAATACACCTGAATGGGTAAGTGCTCAGTTTGCAACAGGTAAAATCGGATCTGTGTTAGTAACTGTCAATACGAATTATCAAGCCGCTGAACTTGAATACTTATTACAACAATCTGATGCTACCACTATTATTTTAATGGAAAAATACCGCGACCAATCATATATTGATATTCTCTATAAAATCGCACCAGAATTAAAAACATCGCAGCCGGGCCAGTTAAAATGTAGCAAGCTTCCCTTTTTAAAAAACGTCATCGTGTTAGGAGAGAAGCGCTTTGCTGGCACCTACAGTTGGGAAGATGTTGTAGCTCTTGGTGAAGGATGTAGTGATGAGAGTTTAAATGAGCGTTTGCTTTCACTTCAGCCGGATGATGTGATTAACATGCAGTATACCTCAGGAACAACTGGATTTCCGAAAGGCGTTATGCTCACACATAGTAATGTCGTGAATAACGCATTAAATATTGCCGCTTGTATGAAGCTCACAAAAGATGATCGACTATGTATTCCTGTACCATTCTTCCATTGCTTTGGTTGTGTCATAGGCACCTTGGCTTGTGTGTCAGTTGGAGCAACGATGGTACCTGTACAGGAATTTCAACCTGATACCGTTTTACAAACGGTTGAACAAGAGAAATGTACGGCCCTTCATGGAGTGCCAACAATGTTTATAGCTGAAATCAATAGCAAAAATTTCACAAAATATAATTTACAATCATTGCGAACAGGTGTGATGGCTGGTTCCAATTGTCCGATTGAAGTAATGAAGGCTGTTATTGAAAAAATGGGTATTGAAGAGATTACAATTTGTTATGGCCAAACGGAATCTTCACCAGTTATTACACAAACACGCACTGATGATCCTATTAATTTACGCGTGGAATCAGTTGGTCGAGCATTGCCAGAAGTTGAAGTGAAAATTGTTGAACCTGGGACAGCACATGAAGTGCCAATTGGTACTCAAGGGGAACTATGCACAAAAGGATATCATGTTATGAAAGGTTATTATAACAATCCCGAAGCGACAGAACAAGCTATCGACAAAGAGGGATGGTTGCACACTGGGGATTTAGCTATTATGGATGAGAATGGTTATTGTAAAATAACAGGTCGCCTGAAAGATATGATTATAAGAGGGGGAGAAAACGTATACCCTAGAGAAATTGAAGAATTTCTCTATAGTCATCCAGATATTTTAGATGTTCAAGTTGTAGGTGTTCCTGATGAGATATACGGTGAAGAGGTAATGGCATGGATTATTTTAAGAGACTATGCCAACATTACGGCTGAAGAAGTTAAAGAATATTGTAAAGGCAGAATATCCAAGCATAAAATACCTAAACATATTACTTTTACGAAAGAATATCCAATGACTGCTTCTGGTAAAATACAAAAATTCAAATTAAAGGAACAAGCGATTCAATCCATTACTGCACAGAAATGATGAGTGAAAAGAAGAAATCAAATATAAAAAGTGGAGAGTAAAGAACAAGAGACAAGGCAAATCGTTTGCCTTGTCTCTTATTCACCCAAATGCTTAGCTTTATTGGATATTGGTGATATTTAGTTAAGGTAAAAATATGGTAAAAAATTGTTAATATGGAGGGAATCACTTTCGAATTGTTGAATATTGTAGGAGGAGGAAGAATAAGTATATTACTATAGTGACAATAAAGGAGCGCATTTATGGGTATGGCAACGATTCACCTCTTTGTGTATGGCACATTACGAAAAAATGAGATCCATCATGATTATTTAACTGAAGCTCGTTTAGTGGCCGAACAAGCTTGGATAAATGGAGTCATGTTTGATACGGGTGATGGTTATCCGAGAGTCGAATTATCAGATAAACTAGCTGAAAAAGTATATGGAGAATTATACGTTTTAAGTGCCGAACATTTAGAGGCAATTGATGTTTTAGAAGGGTATGTAAAAGATGACAAGCATTCATTATCTGTAAGAAAAAAAGTACACGTATATACGGATCAGGGAGTGCGACAAGGTTTTATTTATGTTTCCCCCGCTGAAGGTCTACAGCAAGATGCAATTAAAGTTTCAGACTGGAAGGTATACAATCTGCAAATGAATTCCCCAAAGACATTTTACTATTTTGCATATGGGTCTTGTATGGATACTGAAAGATTTATGAAAGCTGGAGTTGGCCATTTTTTTAAAAATGTCGTCGGTATAGGTGTATTAAAAGGCTATCAAATGGGCTATTATTTCTATGCACCTGATGGGAATCGAGCGGACATCATTGAAGGTTCTGGTGAAACAGAAGGTATTGTTTATCAATTACCGATAGAAGCAATAGATTATTTATTCCAAAGAGAAGGAGTCACTGTTGGTCACTATCGACCGACTTTTGTTAATTTGACAATTGAAGGGGAAATATATAAAGATGTGTTAACCTTCCATGTTTATGATAAAAATCCCCAGTCTTCACCACCATCCTTTTATGCGAGGGAGATTTTGCGTGCAGCTGAAGGGAGACTCAGTTATAAATATGTTCAGCATTTAAAAGAAGAGATAAATAAGCTTGGAGTCGTGAATTAAACAAAGAAGTTTACTATAAGCTACTTTGGTGGTATATAACAATGTCACCAAAGATGAAAGAAGGTCGTCTAAATGAAACAATTGACGAAAACATGCTTCTTTGAGATTGTTTATGATAAGCAACATTATCAATACTTGGAAATGATTAGAGTCGATTATATTTGTGATATACTATATATAACATTTAAAGATTTTTTCACAAGTGAAATGTATACTTTTGAAAAGGAAAAAATTTCTTTTTTACAAAAAGTATTTCTATAAAAACACATTTCAAATAAGTATTTACCATCCTAAATAGAAAAAATCACTATACAGCTTGCAGAACACATTTAATTTTTTTACACTGTATAAGAGAACACATAAGGAGTGGCAAAAATGATTCATCAAACATGGCATGAAAGTGACACGTTAAAAAAGGTAAAATGTGTACATACGAATGCAGCAAAATATATTGTTAATCGTGCTTTAACTGAAGGAAAAATCTATGATGTGAAAAATGAAACAGAAGAGTTTTTCTTCATTGTTGACAACTCTGGTAAAGTTAGTGGTTTTTATAAAGACTATTTTAAAGAAGTTTAAGGCAAAAAGCTGTCAGATTGACTGACAGCTTTTTCGTGTGCAAAAAAATAGCTAAGTTCATAATATATGTAAAATGTACCTTTGAGAATTCTTGCAGGTGGTGAAAGAGCTGGGACCATAGAGGAAAGCATTGAACCGAATTTTTATCATTACTTGAATGGATGGGAATAGGTTTTTTTATGATTAATACTTACAAAATCTGTTATGTATAATTAGGACTGATAGGGAGATTCCCTACCAGACCATAAATTGACCATTATTCATGATTAGGAAACATTCGTTTCACTGTTTCACTAAATTCATCGAAGAAGCCTTCAATTGGTTTTCCATTGCGAACATCTTTTGCATATGTGTCCACACGGTTGTAGAAATCAGGGTTTACTGATACATAGACATCATCAATGTTCTGGTCAGTTGATTTTACTTGATCAGCGATTTTCTTTTCTAGATCTTGTGTTAATTCATTACCATTCGCTAAGGTTGCTGCCACATAGGCATTGTCGCCAGTAAGTAAAACCCGTGCTCTTTTAACTTCGTCCATTTGTGTAATATTATCTGCTGTTTTATCGGCAAACCTCATTGAATGTTGTGTTCCATCATAATCGACATTACGAGTATGAATATTGTTGTCAATACTTGGTCTATCATTGTTACCATTTCTTTCATATCCAACTTTTGCGGGGTCATGCATATCTGGTGCTCTATAAGCAGTGTCGTTCGTATCTTGTCCATTATTCATGCCACAAGCTGTTAATAGTAGAGAACTTGAAAGAGCAACAGCAATGATTGTACCTTTCATCTTTTAACATCCTTTCTTTTTTTCTTTCACTGTTAGCTTGGCTCATTTAATCGATAGTATGCATAAACAATTTTTTTGAAGCAAGGAGGTAAAGGATGAAGTATCTATATATTGGAATTGGCGGGATGATAGGTGCAAGCATGAGGTTTGCTATCACAATTGTCATCGGACAGTTTTGGCAGAGTGCATTTCCTTTAGATATTTTGATAATTAATGTGTTTGGTGCCTTTATTCTCGGTTATTTATCGTCCATCACATTACCGATTGATCCTAATCTTAAACAAGCAATCACTGTAGGGGTAATTGGATCATTTACCACATTATCGACTGTTAGTGCGGATACGGTTTTATTAGTTGAAAATGGATTTATCATTCAAGCTTTTGTATATATCGTATTTAATATCGCACTAGGTTTAGTGATGGCCTATCTTGGTATTGTTTTTGGTAAACGTAAAGAGGTGAGGGGAACAAATGAGTGAAATACTTTATGTGATGATAGGTGGATTTTTTGGTGCAATAGCCCGTTTCTCCTTATCAACGTTGATAAATAGCAAAACCAACTCACTCTTTCCCTATGGAACGGTTATCGTTAATTTACTTGGTTGTTTCTTAATGGGTGTGGTTGTTCACTTTCTACATTGGGAAAATGTATCAGCTTTACTTGTAGTTGGTTTTTTGGGGGCATTTACAACTTTTTCATCTGTTCAGTTGGAGATGGTGGAATTAATTGTGAAGAAACAAAAGATGGCATTTTTATATTTTTTTGTTACTTATATAGGCGGGATAGCCCTTTTCATGTTAGGCTTAATAATGTTTCCATAAATCGGTTGTTCATTTATGGACAAGTATTGAATACATATTTAATAGGATCGAAACAAAAGGGGAATGAAAATGGTTGTAAAAGTAGTGAATAAGGTGAATTATCGTGTCAATTTTTTCTAATCAAAAATTAATTCAAATAGTAAAATATGTTATGCCATGTATTATTTTGCTCATTGTAATAATGGAAGCAAATAAATTTTTTAAAGATTTCAACTGGGCTTTACTTGAGCATTATTTGGATGAGCTTTCATTTTGGCGAATTTTTTTCATTATTATTCTAGGATTAATTTGTTTGTCTCCAATGTTTTTTTATGATGTTATTTTAAATCGATTACTGCAGGTTAAAATTCCGATGCAAAAACTGTTAGGGTATTCGTTATCTGCAAATGCTTACTCAAACTTAATTGGGTTTGGCGGGGTAGCCGGCGCAACATTAAGAACGGTTTATTACCGCCCCTACTTAGACAATAATATCCCATATATTAAGGTAATCGCTAAACTGTCATTATTTTATCTTTGTGGTTTATCCATCTTGTCTTGGATTGTATTATTCAATGGATCTGAACTTTTCTCAGAGTTAAGATTAGCTCATCTTGCTATTTGGATTGTTGCGCTTTATACCCCTCTACTGCTTTTTGTCTATTTTATTAAAAGAAAACTGCAAAGTTTGCCTATCAAGAGGGAGTTTATAACGGAACTATTAATGATCTCTGTGTTTGAATGGATATTTGTCGTTATTTGTATTTGGGGTATTTTAAATATAGTCGGTGTCAATTTTTCTTTATTTTCTGTTTTCCCAATTGTCATTGTAGCTGCTTGTGCTGGCATAATAAGTATGTTACCTGGGGGAATTGGTTCGTTTGATTTAGTTATTCTAATCGGTTTTGAATCTCACGGAATACCTGCAGAATTAACATTTATGGTTTTAATGTTTTATCGCCTTAGCTATTACTTTATTCCTGCGGTAGTTGGTACACCGGTTGTTTTGACTACTATTTGTGGACATTTAAAAACAAAAAATTTTTTCAGCTAAGGATGAAATAATAAAAAATCGACTATTTAGATTTAAACTGCATGCATACTGGAATGTGGGCAAATATATAAAGTTGGTTAGACTAGAGATAAGAGGGCTTAAAAAGGGCGGTGTTAATCAATCATATTAAATGTGATTATGGAGATAGAAAAAAATCAAAGAGAAAATAGTAAGCTTAGGAGTGAGAAATGGACTAAGACCAGTGTCGATTTAAATCCAATGTATATATAGAGGGAATGTAAGATTATAATATTGAAAAGTAAAATGCGCACACAATTTAGATGTATGCGCATTCGTTCACTTTTTAAAAAGATAATATCATTAAGAGGCTCTTTTATCGACTGCCTTAGTTGATAATTGATTCGTAAAAAGTAATCGAGCACTAATGAGTCGTTTTCTAACTAGCAATCCAATCCATGCTGCCATCAACGCTTTAATAAAACCACCGATAATAAATGGAGCGAACCCTGACAGAAATGCTGCGGTCCAACTTAAGTCAGCCATCCACTTTAACCACGCCGTTCCAATAATTAACGTAATAAACATACCTATGATATTTGCTGTAAGCGCATGTGCAAATGTGAATTTTGTTTTCTCAAGGTATTTAGCCATAATCCATACTACTGGTATATAGCTAATTAAATAGCCACCAGTCGGTCCGACAATAACTGAGAAACCTGCAGAAAACTCTGCAAAAACGGGCACGCCAGCACATCCTAGGGCTAAATATAAGAGTACGGAAAAAGTGCCATATTTCGACCCTAAAATGACGGCTGCTAATCCAATGGCTAATGTTTGTCCAGTAATTGGGACAAGTGGCAAAGGGATAATTAATTGTGCCATAATCCCAATAATAGCTGCGAATAATGCTGTCGTAAGGAGCGATCTTAATCGTAATTGTTCTTTCGTCAATTCTTTCACCTCATTTATAATGTTAACCTTATGTATAATATAGTTTACATTATAATTTGGAGGGGTTTTTATGTCAACTATGTTTTGTTTTTGGTTTACTTATTTATCGTGCTTTTATATATTCTTTTAATTGTTTCTAAATGCATCCCTTCATGAAAGGTAGAAAAAAGGATACATTCGCCAACTGTTTGAAAAGTAATCCCCATTTTATTGGTGAATGGGGTTGGCAAGGTTTTAGTAAATTTGTTTTTGGTAACGGAAATGACTCTCTCTGTCTGTTCTTGTAATACACCTTTGATTTCTAAAATAGATGGCGTATTGCCTTGCCAAAGATGTGGTGCAGTACCTGCAGCAAAAAATGTTTCATACTCACTTCCAATCCCCATTCGCTCTCCTGTTAGTTCAAATACAAGTCTCTCCTGTATATAAGCGATATGACCGAAATTCCAGTGAATATTATTATTAAATCCTTTTGGTACAGTCGAAATGAATGCTGGATTTATTTTATCAAGTGATTGGATTGTTAATAAACGTACTGTTTGTATATGATTTGAGACATTTTCAATCATGGTTTCTTTCCTTTCCAAAAAAAGTATTATTCCTCCTCTCATATATTCTTTAGGAAAAAAGAAAACTCCTGCAATCAAATAAATCATTAGAGTTGAAGTTTCTTTAAAGTAGGGTAAAATATAATTAACAATTATCAAGTTGTTAATTAATTCATGGTGGTGGGGCAATTACCTTATGACTAAAAAATATCGAACACCAGATGGCTATACAGCAGATATTGCTGTTTTTACCATCGTAACAGAAGAATCTAAACCATTTACTCCACCCGATATGAGCTTAAACCTTTTGTTAATTGAAAGAGCTAAGTGGAATACAGAAGGGGAGTTAAACACAGAGGGAGGGAAATGGGCGCTGCCAGGCGGCTTTGTTGGCGTTCATGAAAACGCCTTACAAGCAGCTGTTAGGGAATTAAAAGAGGAAACTGGGATTGATTGTGTGCATATGAAGCATTTTGGTATATACGATGAACCCGGTCGTGATAATAGAGGTTGGATCATATCCAATGCGCATTATGCAATTATCTCTGAGGAAGACTTAAGGGAAATGAATGCAAATGATGACGCATCTGCCGTTAAATTAGTGAATATTCATGATGTCCTGCAATTAGAACTTGCATTTGATCACCGACAGATTATTTGTGATGCATTGAGCGTAATAAAAAGAGAGCTGTTACAAACAACAGCTGCAAAAAATTTATTACAAGATGAATTTACATATTCAGAATTACAAGCCGTATTATCAACAGTTACAAAAGATCCCGCTATACTAAATGAGCAAGCATTTGCTAGAAAAATTAAATCCCTTCCTTTTATAGAAAAGGTTGAGGGTAAAACCACGCAAAGAACGTCAAAAAAAGCAACGCAATTATATAGGTTTAATGAAGTCGAAGTAGTGAAACCTATATATACAGGTCGATACCAAGAAAGATAACGGGGGAGATACTAGTGGCAAGGGCTTTGATTAATATCGATTATACCAATGATTTTGTTAACGGAGCATTACCTTGTGGGGAACCGGCAATTGCTATTGAAGATGAAATTGTACGAATAACAGCTGATTTTATCAAAAATGGTGATTTAACGATCTTGGCTATCGATAGACACGAAAAAAATGATCATTTTCATCCTGAAACAAGGCTATACCCGCCTCATAATATAAACGGCACAGTAGGTAGAGAGCTATATGGTAATTTAAAACAAGTTTATGAGGAAAATAAGGGTTTAGAGCATGTAAAGTGGTTAGATAAAACAAGGTACAGTGCATTCTGCGGGACGAATTTAGAACTTTTACTAAGAGAACGAAACATTAACGAATTGCATTTAGTTGGCGTTTGTACAGATATATGTGTGTTACACACTGCTGTAGATGCCTATAACAAAGGGTTTTCAATTGTTGTCTATGAAAGAGCTACAGCAAGTTTTAACGAAATAGGTCATAAATGGGCACTCGAACATTTTAGTGGTTCTCTGAATGCAATAGTTAAATAACGAAAAAGGGGTATAAAATAGTATGAACAAGCCATATCCAGATGACAGCATGGCATTACACACAGACTTATATCAAATTAATATGGCACAAACCTATTGGCAAGATGGTATCCATGATAGAAAAGCGGTTTTTGATATTTATTTTAGGAAACTACCTTTTGGGAATGGCTATGGCGTGTTCGCTGGTCTTGAGCGCATCATTGATTACCTGCAAGGGTTCGAATTTTCTAAAAGTGATATTGCTTATTTGCGAGATGAATTACACTATCCAGAAGCGTTTCTTGATTATTTAGCGGATTTGCGTTTTACAGGTAATATTCGTTCAATGATTGAAGGAGAGCTTGTTTTTGCCAACGAACCAATTGTACGAATTGAAGCACCGCTTGCTCAAGCGCAATTAATAGAAACAGCATTATTAAATATCATCAACTTCCAAACATTAATTGCTACGAAAGCTGCACGGATTATGGAAGTGTTAGATGATGGTGTGGCAATGGAGTTCGGTTCCCGAAGAGCCCAAGAAATGGATGCCGGTGTTTGGGGAGCAAGAGCAGCTGTAATTGGCGGGTTTGGGGCTACGTCAAATACGCGTGCTGGTAAAATGTTTAATATCCCAGTAGCTGGGACACATGCTCACTCACTTGTACAAGCATATAAAAATGAATATATCGCTTTTCATAAATATGCACAAACACATAAAGATTGTACCTTCCTTGTTGATACATACGATACGCTTCGTTCTGGTGTACCAACGGCTATTAAGGTAGCAAAAGAGTTAGGTGATCGTATTAATTTTGTCGGTATTCGAATTGATAGCGGGGACTTAGCTTATTTATCTAAAGAAGCTAGAAAAATGTTAGATGAAGCTGGATTTACTAACACAAAAATTGTTGCTTCTAACGATTTAGATGAATATACAATTATGAATCTTAAAGCACAAGGTGCCAAAATTGATTCTTGGGGTATTGGGACAAAGTTGATTACAGGTTATGACCAACCTGCACTGGGTGCTGTGTATAAAATGGTGTCTATAGAAAATGAAGCTGGGGAAATGGAAGATACAATTAAAATTAGTGGGAATCCAGAAAAAGTAACAACCCCAGGTTTGAAACGTGTTTATCGAATTATAAATAGGGAAAATCACAAATCAGAGGGTGATTATATCGCGCTTGAGAGTGAAAATCCTAAAGAAGAAGAACGTTTAAAAATGTTCCACCCTGTCCACACCTATATTAGTAAGTTTGTCACCAATTTCGAAGCGAAAGACTTACATCAGGACATTTTTAGTGATGGAAAATTAGTTTATGAAAAGCCTAGTCTTCAAGAGATACAAGGATATGTGAAAGAAAACCTATCTCTATTATGGCATGAGTATAGAAGGTCATTAAATCCGGAAGAATATCCTGTAGATTTAAGTCCAAATTGCTGGAATAACAAAATAGAACTGATTGATTCAATAAAGAAAAAAATTAAAGATAGCCTAAATGCTAAAGCTTGATGAAAGGATGAGGAATGATGTCCATACAAGAAAAGATTCGCGCTGATTTAAATGTCAAATCATTGATTGATCCGAAAGAAGAGATCATTGAACGAATCAATTTTTTAAAAAATTATGTCAAGCAGGCTCGTGCAAAAGGATTTGTATTGGGTATAAGTGGTGGTCAAGATTCTTCACTAGCCGGACGATTAGCACAGATAGCAGTAGAAGAATTACGGGCGGAAGGATATGAAGCCAAGTTCGTGGCGATTCGATTACCATACGGAGAACAGCATGATGAAGATGACGCACAAAAAGCATTGCGATTTATTCAACCGGATGAAACATATGTTTATAATGTGAAATCACCAGTCGATGAGATTCAAAAAGTATATAATGAAGTGGCCGATATTGCTGAGCTAAAAGATTTCCATAAAGGGAATGTGAAAGCAAGAACACGTATGATTGCCCAATATATTTTCGGTGGAGAAATGGGTCTTTTAGTAATTGGTACGGACCACGCTGCAGAAGCAGTTACAGGATTTTATACAAAGTACGGTGATGGAGGAGCAGACTTATTGCCACTAGCAGGCTTATCTAAGCGACAAGGTAAAGCTCTATTAAAAGAACTAGGTGCAGAAGAGAGCATCTATATGAAAGTACCGACAGCAGATTTACTTGATCAAACACCAGGACAAGCTGATGAGACAGAACTAGGAATTACTTATGATGAGCTTGATGACTATTTAGAAGGAAAAGAAGTCAGTGCGGAAGCTGCAAAGAAAATTGAGCAAAGGTATATCATAACGGAACATAAAAGACAAATGCCAGCATCTATGCATGACGATTGGTGGAAATAATCTTGTAGGCAGACTGCTAGTTGGCAGTCTGTTTTTTTAACAGGTAAGTGTAATTAACCAACATGATTAGGGGGATAACCAATCTACTGAATTTAAAAGCTAATAAACAACTAAATAAGTAGACAGTGTTAACATATCACGAAGATAAAACGAAGGTAAAAGTCGGGCCAAAACGGTTTGCGTTACTTCAAATAGAAAACCTGAATGAATACCGAGTATAAGTCGTTTTCACCGAATCATTGTGCATTTTCGCTAAATTATTGAGCAAATGCTACATAATCTCCCCTTATTTTTGTTCAATAACAGAAAGGAAAAAAAAGAATGGATCTAAAAAAGATCCATCCCGCTTCTATCGATTTACATGTCTACCTTTATTTTTTCTTGGCCATACTTTTTCTTCTATTTTTTCGTATACTTCTAAAAGTGTCGTGAACAATTGCATTCTACCTATAAGGTTATACATGATAATCGCACAAATGATGGCAATGAGTGCCCCTGTTATCACATCAAATGGATAATGAACACCAACCCATATTCGTGAGATACCTACTAATACAGAAAGAATGGGCCACAATACATTTTTCTTATTAAATAACCAAAAGACGATACAGAATGAAAAGAATAATATCGTATGATCACTTGGAAAAGAATTATTTGCCGTTTTATCTATAAGCTGATTGACATTATCCAATTCGACAAAAGGTTGGTAGTTAAAGTGAAGTTTGCTAACAACGAACTTACCAATAATTTCAGCTAAAATAAATGTGAATCCTGCCGTCATCACCATATAGCGATGTTTTGTTTTACGTGTAAACCAATACATCAAAGTTATTAAGGCTAATAATATTACGGTATATTCGGCAATAAAAACAATTATTGGGTTCAAATCTGGATATTCAAAGCCTAGGTCATTTATTCCTCTAAATAAACTAATATTGATTTCGTTCATCTCTCAATACCTTTCTATTCTATCAGTTTCTAGTGTCATTACTCCATTATAATCATTTTTCCTATTGCTGTCATCTGATTCTAACAAGTAACTAACATTATCATAAGAATAGACGAGAATAAAGGCAAATTCCCTACACCATTGTTCAATAAAATTTTTAATGACGTAATAAAGTAAATTCAGAGCAGATTTCAAATTTATAGGTAATGATTTTTCCTGCATTACCTTTCATTTACTATCTAAGCTTCTTTTACCCAATGTAGGCAACAATTACCGCTATAATAGTTTAATAGATTTTGGTTTAATATGAATATGAAAAAAATAACTAAATACTTATCATTATTTTTGTTAACTGTTACTCTTGTCTTTGGAATGAAAAATATAGCAAGTGCTCAAACCATACATACAGTGCAATCCGGAGATACAATGTGGAAAATAGCGGTGAAGTATCAAGTAGGGGTGCAAGAGATTATTCAAGCTAATAAACAAATTGGGAATCCCAACCTAATTTGCCCTGGTCAAACAGTTCAAATTCCATCCACTGCTCAAGCAACAATATCAATGGAATCTCAAGTCGTTCAGCTTGTAAACGAAGAGCGCGTTAAAGTGGGTTTAACACCATTAAAAGAAAATTGGGAGCTCGCGCGAGTGGCACGCTTTAAATCTCAAGACATGATCGATCATCGTTACTTTAGTCATCAATCTCCTACATATGGCACTCCTTTTCAAATGATAAAAGATTTTGGTCTAACATACAATGCAGCAGGGGAAAACATTGCAGCTGGCCAAACAAGTGCACAAGCTGTTGTAACAGCATGGATGAATAGCGATGGACACCGTAAAAATATCTTATCTAGTCAGTTCACTGAGATTGGTGTTGGCTATGTTAAAGGTGGTTCTCACGGTCATTATTGGACACAAATGTTTATTTCAAAATAATAATATAGAAGGAAATTCTACTGTCGTACGAGTTACGGCAGTTTTTTTATGAAGCATATTGCGATTACCGAATTGTGTTTTTTAAGGTTATGTTTTAGCGCTCTTTAACTAGTTTACTGTATTGAATTTATTATCGAATAAATTCTTGAAAACAGAATACTGGTAAAAATAATAAAGGCTATGTATCTCTTTTGCAGGTTTGATAAGTTCGTTGGAGAAGAAACCCAATCATAGATACGATAGCACCAAAAAGAAAAACCATATCTTTAGACACCTTTGTCCCTCCTGAAAATTAAATTATAAGAAAATAGAATCGTTGTTTATGATTTTTGATTTTTCCAAGCGATATTCTCTGGATACATAAAGGAGATTATAATAGGAAAACGAACAAATCAAAAGTATATTCAATTTGTTCGCTTCATTATTCATTGGCTATTGTCTATGTTGAATATTCTTAGAGAAAATGATAATTATTGTACAACAATGTAAGCAATCATTTTTCCGTGATCTTCCTCTTGGGAATGGTTATGGCAGATGAGTTGATAGGTACCTTTTTCGTCAAATTGGAGGGGGACTTTAGTTTCTTCTCCTTTTTGAACCACACCTTTAATATCAGTTCCCTCTATATAAAAGGAATGTTCCTTACCCATCACACCTAGTATGTTTAAATTGACCTTTTCTCCGACCTCTAAAAATACAGTTCCTGGATCCCAGCGATAGACTTCCATTTCTTCCCCATTTTCCATTGTTGTTTTATATTCCGTTGTTACCATTTCAATCTCCCTTGTCGTTTCTGTCGTATTCCCAAACACCGCTAAACTCCCATTTTTTGATATAAGCCATACCGAAGCAGATGCAATAAGGGCAATTAATAATAAAACAGTGATTATCGTTTGCTTTGTAATAATTAGAAACTTCATTCTATCTCTCCTCATTATTAGGTTGTACTTCATATGTATGCAGGTTGAACAGCAGAACTTGTCTCATTTTTATCTTTTTTTTCAAAATTGTTTACTTTTGCATTTTAAGCTAACATAATAAAAAGGAGATGATTTTAATGTATAAAATTTTGATTGCTGATCGAGATAACGTCGATGCAGAGGGATTAAAATGGTTAATTAAAACCGTATATCCTACTTGGCAAATTGAAATAAGATCATCTACAAATGCAGTATTTACAACCTTGGAAAAACAAAGTCCGGATCTCTTATTGTTGGAAATGGAAATGTTCGATTCAGTGGGATATAAGAAATTAAAACAGCTTGTGCCTATCTTAAACATAAAAATTTTAGCAATGACGATTGAACCTACTTTTGATCAAGCAAAGAAAGCCATTGAAATAGGAGTGAGTGATTTATTAGTAAAACCTGTGTCACCAGAGGATGTGCTTCGATCACTTCAGATTCTTTATCGTATGCATAGCAAAAGCCTGAACCATGCGCAAATAGCAGAAGACAATACTGAAGATAGAACCTTACTGCAAAAAAATCAAGCCCATCATGTAAAGGTCATAGGAATGAGAACTATTCATCCAAATGAAATATTTAAGTTATATACATATGTAATGGGTCATTCATGGGCAAATGTCAAAAAAGTATTTCTTTTACCTGAGATGATTTTGTGCCTTGTAGAGGAGAATGACCAAGATCTTTTAAGAAAATGCCATACCTTTATTCGTGGATGGGAAAAAGAATCAAATGAAGCGATTATTTTAGCCGAAGGAAATACAAATGATACAGGTCTACTGCAATCACAGTACGTTAAGATTAAGCAACGAATGGAGCTTTCTTTTTACACTGGTCTAAATAAGCTTATTCCATGGTCAGCAAACGAATGGGTGAGTATTGACCCTTTTTTAACACCAAAAGAGCAGGAGTTTTGGATTGATTATTTACGGCGAGGGGATATAAAATCAATCAAAACATGGCTATATGAGCAATTTTTAAGTCTAACTTCGCCTTACCCTGATCCAGCTATTATTAGAATTAGGTTATCGAGTATTTTGGCACAAATTAGACGATATATGATTTCAAGGCATTTAATTGATAAAGAAAAGGAAGAAAAATATCAAGCGTTATTCCAAACGATTCTATACTCACCACTTATTTATCGAGTAATAGAAGAAATGATCAAGCTGATAGCTAGTTTAATAGATACAGACATGCAAATAGACTCGAAGTCCGAGAAGTTAGCCAAGCAAATATATCATTATCTAGAAGAACATTATCATGAGAAAGAGATAAGCTTAGATATGATTGCTGCCAAATTTAATCGTAATACAAGCTATATTAGCTCCTTATTAACGAAGTATTATAAGCAATCCTTTAGAGAGATTGTTACGATGCGTCGTATAAAAAAGGCGACCCAGCAATTGACGGAAACAAATCTTCCTATTAAAATAATTGCGAAAGAATGTGGTTATCGTAATCAACAATATTTTAATAAAGTATTTAATCAAATCATGAAGTGCTCTCCAAGTACTTTTCGTGCAAACACCAGTCGTACGTACTAACAAAAATGAACATAAAGGTGAAGATGAAAATGAAAGTTTTATATTTAATTAGAGATCCCTTTATCGAGGAATATCCGACAATCATAGAAGAAGCGAAGCAGTTAAATGCAGAAGTGAAGTTCGTTCATAGTGATAGTGGACTTACAAAATCACAGTTATTAAAAGAAGTCGAAGATGTTGATATCATCGTCGTTGCTATTGTGAAAATTGATCAAGAAGTCATTGACCATGCCCCCAATTTAAAGTACATTATTAAATTCGGAGCAGGGTACGATAACATCGATGTGAACTATGCTGAGAAAAAAGGGATTGTTGTTACAAATGCACCAGGGGAAAATGCACATTCCGCAGCAGATCTTGGCTTTTCGTTATTATTGTCAATTTCAAGACAAATTGCGCAAAAAGATCATGAGATGAAAAATGGTAAATGGCAGCTCTCTATGGGGAACGAAGTTTACGGGAAAAAGTTGGGGATTATTGGTTTCGGTGCAATCGGACAAGCAATTGCTAAAAGAGCAAGTGGTTTTGATATGTCAGTCATTGCTTTCGGCCATTACCGAAACGAGGAAAAAGCGAAAGAGCTGAATGTTACCTTTACTGAACTTGACGATTTACTATCAACTGCCGACTACATTATTCTCTCTACGTCGTTATCTGAGAAAAATCGCCATCTAATAAATGAAAAAACGTTAGCAAAAATGAAGCCGAGTGCGTTTCTTATTAATATCTCACGCGGCGGATTAGTCAATGAAGTGGACCTGCTTGCAGCATTAAAAAATCATGTGATTAAAGGTGCTGCATTAGATGTTTTTGAAAAAGAGCCTTCTATTACGGAGTTGTCAAAACAAGCAAATGTGATAGCAACTCCTCATATAGGTGGGGCTACTTTTGAAGCAGTCCAAAGAATTAACCAGCTGACGCTAAAAAATATACAGCGATTTATTAATGACGAACAGCTAGAACATCTCGTCTCGAAATCATAAACAAAACTCAATCTGAA
The DNA here is from genome assembly GCF_038007345.1 of Cytobacillus sp. FSL M8-0252. Lineage (NCBI taxonomy): Bacteria > Bacillati > Bacillota > Bacilli > Caryophanales > Bacillaceae > Cytobacillus > Cytobacillus sp. FSL M8-0252. The sequence continues at coordinate 2,568,922 of NZ_JBBOWZ010000001.1, read as the reverse complement.
CAATCATTCAATTTGCTCTTAAAACCTAGAATGATTGTTTGGATTTTTTTGTTTTGGCCGATTAATCAATCCATGGAAAGTCTCGTTATACATATTGTCGAGTCTGGCATGAAGAGAGCAGAATCAACATTAATTAAAAGAGGCAATTCTACCGTGAAAGAAACGGAATTGGTTCAGATCAAAAAAGAATTATATGGTTTATAAATAGAAGAATAATAAAAATAGAACGGCAGAATTAAAATGGTTTAGTTATATAATCTTTATATTTTTATATAAATCAAATAAATGAATAAATAACTATATAAATCAAAGTAACAAATCAAAAAAAAATATAAACAATCCAATATTAATAGACGATTTATTCTGAAAATTCTAAGTTAAAATAAACTTATGAATGAGTTGGAGGGATAATGATGGAAAAAGTGAAGAGAGAAATTATTAATTATACAGGTAGTGAACTTCATGCAAAAGGTTGGATTCAAGAGGCTGCTATTCGTATGTTAAGAAATAATTTAAATAAAGAAGTCGCAGAAAAGCCTGATGAATTAATTGTATATGGCGGGATTGGTAAAGCGGCTCGAAATTGGGAGAGCTACGATAGTTTGATGGAAACTCTTCACCAGCTTGAAAATGACGAAACATTGCTTGTGCAATCAGGGAAACCTGTTGCGGTTTTTAAAACACATGAAGATGCACCCAAAGTATTAATTGCCAATTCTAACATTGTTCCTGCATGGGCAAATTGGGATCACTTTCATGAACTAGACAAAAAAGGTTTAATAATGTACGGCCAAATGACTGCAGGTAGTTGGATATATATTGGCAGCCAAGGAATTGTGCAAGGAACGTATGAAACATTTTCAGAACTGGCAAAGCAACATTTTAATGGTTCTTTAAAGCAAACGATTACACTTACATCGGGCCTTGGGGGTATGGGAGGGGCGCAGCCATTAGCAGTGACAATGGCTGGGGGTGTTTGTATTGCAATAGATAAAGATGAGACGAGAATAGACCGAAGATTAGAAACAAAATATTTGGATAAAAAAGTTTACGATATGAAAGAAGCGATTGTGCTTGCACAGGAAGCAAAAGCAGAGGGAAAGTCACTGTCAATTGGCTTGCTTGGAAATGCAGCTGAAATCCTCCCTCAAATGTTGGACGACGGTTTCATCCCTGATATATTAACAGATCAAACATCCGCGCATGATCCGTTAAATGGTTATATTCCAATTGCTTATTCAATGGAAGAAGCAGCCAAGTTAAGAATTGAAAATCCACAAGATTATGTTCAAAAAGCTAAGAAGTCAATTGCCATTCATGTGGCTGCTATGCTTGAAATGCAGAATAAAGGTGCGATTACATTTGATTACGGTAACAATATTCGTCAAGTCGCGCATGATGAAGGTGTGGAAGATGCTTTTGCCTTTCCAGGATTCGTCCCTGCTTATATTCGTCCACAATTTTGTGAGGGGAAAGGCCCTTTTAGATGGGTAGCACTTTCGGGAGATCCAGAGGATATTTATAAAACAGATGAAGTCATCTTAAGAGAGTTTGCAGATAATAAGCATTTATGTAACTGGATTAAAATGGCTAGAGAAAAAATTCAATTTCAAGGGTTACCTTCAAGAATTTGTTGGTTAGGTTATGGCGAAAGAGCAAGGTTTGGAAAAATAATTAATGATATGGTTGCATCTGGTGAATTAAAAGCACCAATCGTAATTGGGCGAGATCATCTTGACTCAGGCTCTGTTGCCTCACCTAATAGGGAAACAGAGGCCATGAAGGACGGCAGTGATGCAGTAGCAGATTGGCCAATTTTGAATGCTTTAATTAATAGTGTTGGTGGTGCTAGTTGGGTGTCAGTACATCATGGCGGTGGAGTAGGTATGGGCTATTCCTTACACGCTGGCATGGTGATAGTTGCTGATGGAACGGAACAAGCAGAGAAGAGATTACAGCGAGTGCTAACAACAGATCCTGGTATGGGTGTAGTTCGGCATGCTGATGCTGGTTATGATCTTGCGAAACAAACGGCCATAGATAAAGGCATTCATATACCAATGTTGAAGAGGGGTACCGAAAAATAATCGATAGAGGAGAGGTGAGGTAATGAGCTCAACTTATTTGTTTATAAAGCATGCGAATGAACTACTTACATTAAAGGGACATTCACAACAACCAGCAGTTAAAGCAGCAATGAATCAATTACACGTCATTAATGATGGGGCGATACTAATGAAAGATGAACAAATAGTCGCCATCGGTGAAACAGATGAATTGCTCAGCCAATTTCATCAGGAAATAAATTTAGCAGAGATAATTGATGCGAGTGGTAAAGTGGTCATGCCTGGATTAGTGGACCCACATACACATTTAGTTTATGCAGGGAGCCGTGAAGAAGAATTTAATATGAGGTTAAATGGTGCCACCTATATGGAAATCATGAACAACGGAGGTGGCATTCATGCCACCACAACTAAAACGAGAGCAGCGACAATAGATGAATTAAAGGAGGAGAGTATAAAACGGTTAGATCGCTTTTTAATACACGGTGTAACAACGATTGAAGCAAAAAGTGGCTACGGCCTTGATTGGGAAACTGAGTATAAGCAATTGTTTGTAGCTAAAGAACTCAATCATCTTCATGCAATCGATATTGTCAGCACCTTTATGGGCGCACATGCCATACCTGTAGAATACAAGGAGCGTCCAGATGTTTTTATTGATCTAATCATCGATGAGATGCTCCCGCTTGTGGTAGAGGAAGAGTTAGCTGTTTTTAATGATGTATTTTGTGAACGAGGAGTGTTTACGCCTGAACAATCGAAGAGGTTACTGTTAGCTGGTAAAAATCTTGGATTAATACCAAAAATTCATGCAGATGAAATTGAACCGTATGGTGGAGCAGAATTAGCAGCAGCAGTAGGTGCCATATCAGCTGACCATTTATTGAAAGCATCAGATGAAGGGATTAAAAAAATGGCGGAAGCAGGTGTCATTGCTGTTCTTCTTCCTGGTACAGCCTTTTTCTTAATGGAAGCAGCAGCAAATGGTCGTAAAATGATTGATGAAGGAGTAGCAGTTGCTTTGTCTACAGATTGTAATCCTGGTTCCTCACCAACAGCTTCATTACCTTTTATGATGAATCTCGCTTGTATGCATATGGGCTTAACGCCTGCTGAAGCGATTTACGCGGCAACAATCAATGCTGCCCATGCGATTGGGAAGGGCCATGAGATTGGCAGTCTGGAAGAAGGGAAAAAGGCAGATGTTCTTATACTTGATGTACCTAATTATATGCAAACGCAATATTTATATGGAATGAACCATACGCATTCGGTAATTAAAGCTGGAAGAATAGTTATTGACAATGGTGCCCTAGTAACAAACAAGCTTAAAAGTCACTAATAGTAAGGGAGAGATTGGTATGTGCCAGTCTCTTTTTATAAAAAATAACATTTAAAGGAAGATAGGATGTGAGGAAATATGGAAACTGAACTGAGTAATCCAAAAACCAAATCTCAAATGAAAAACGCCAATAGTCATGTATGGAAGTTTTTCATATACAGTATGATTGGTATATTTATGTTTTTTATTCCGATAACATTGAACGGGCAATCTTCCATCATGATCGATCATATTGTGAGTGGGTTGCGCCACCTTCTAGGTAATGTTGTTCCTTATTATTTGCTATTGATTATCATGATAGGAGGCCTATATCCTTTTATAAAAGGTAATTGGAAAGAAACGATTGTGACAACAGTATTTTCCTTCTTAAAACTTTTGGGTGTAGTTATTGCATTTATGGTTTATTTTAACTTGGGTCCCGCATTCATATTTGACCCAAATATGGGTCCTTTTTTATTTAATAGTCTTGTTACGCCTGTCGGTTTATTAGTTCCAATTGGTTCTGTCTTCTTAGCTTTATTAGTAGGCTATGGTCTGCTTGAATTTATCGGAGTGATAATGAAACCGGTTATGAGACCGATTTTCCAAACACCTGGACGGTCTGCGATTGATGCCGTTGCCTCTTTTGTCGGTAGTTATTCTGTCGGTATTTTAATTACTAATCGTATCTTTAAAGAAGGTAAGTACTCAATGAAAGAAGCAGCAATTATAGTGACTGGGTTTTCCACTGTTTCTGTTACTTTTATGATTGTCGTGGCTAAAGCGTTAGACTTAATGTCTATGTGGGCGATTTATTTTTGGACATCCTTCATAATTACATTTGTAGTAACAGCAATTACGGTAAGAATTTGGCCAATTAGAAACTTGTCAAATGAGTATTATCAAGGTGTGAGGAGAGAGAAAGATGCATATGATAAACCTCTGCTAAAAACTGCGTGGAAAGAAGCCATGAAAGCTGCTGCTTCAGCACCATCAATATTTGAAAATGTGAAACAAAATTTAAAAGATGGTGTATTAATGACGATGTCCATTCTGCCTTCAATTATGTCTATTGGGCTTATTGGCTTGGTATTAGTCGAATACACGCCAGTTTTTGATTGGCTTGCATATTTATTTTATCCATTTACAGCTATATTAGGATTACCAGAAGCAATGCTAACAGCAAAAGCGACATCGGTTGGGATTGTTGAAATGTTCTTACCTTCTATGGTAGTGACAGAAGCCGCTTTGATGACAAAATTTATTATTGGTGTTGTATCTGTTAGCGGCATTATTTTCTTTTCGGCTTTAGTTCCTTGCATTTTATCAACTGATATTCCTATTACCATTAGGCAAATGGTGATTATTTGGTTTGAACGAACAGTGCTTGCTCTTATTCTTGTCACACCTATTGCATACCTTCTGTTTTAATTTAATGCCCTGCGGTTTCATGCAGGGTTCTTTTCATATATAATAGTACTAACTCTTTTGGGAGAGCATACATATTGAAATATTCTAGAACAGCGGGTGAAGTAATGTATAAATTATATTCTCATAACGACTTAGATGGTGTTGGTTGTGGTATTATAATCAAGCTAGCATTAGGAGAAGAAGGGCAAGTTTATTATAATTCTGTCGGAGGCTTAGACTATAAAGTCGAGAAGTTTTTTTCTGAAAAGGACCATAAAGATACCAAGCTTTACATAACAGACTTATCGATCAATGAAGATAACACGAAAAGAGTAGATGATTTTGTCAATCAGGGTGGTCATGCACAACTAATTGATCATCATAAAACGGCCCTACACTTTAATGAATATGAATGGGCTACAGTAACAGTACAATATGATGATGGTAGACAAACTTGTGCTACGTCATTATTATATGAGTATTTTGTTGAGCAAAAAAAACTATCTCCAAAAAGGTCCATTGAACAATTCATTGAATTGGTTCGACAATATGATACTTGGGAATGGGACGAAAATAATAATGTAAAAGCGAAGCAGTTGAATGATTTATTTTATATGTTTTCTATAGAAGAATTTGAAGAAATGATACTGCAAAGATTAAAAACCGCAGATGATTTTGAATTTGATGAGCTTGAAGCGAAATTATTATCAATGGAAGAAGCTAAAATTGAACGCTATATTAAGCGTAAAAAAAGAGAACTTATCCAAGCGTCGATTGATAAGCATATTGTTGGTGTTGTTCATGCGGAATCTTATCATTCCGAACTCGGCAATGAGCTGGGAAAAGAATACCCTCATTTAGATTATATTGCAATTCTTAATACGGGTGGTCGCAAAGTCAGCTTCAGAACGATTCACAATCACATTGATGTTTCGGCTGTTGCAGGCACGTACGGTGGGGGTGGTCATGCGAAAGCATCAGGCTGTACGATGAATGAAGAGGCGTTTAGAAAATTTGTTGTAGAATTATTCACAGAAGAATCATTAAAAATTGATGCACCTAAAAATAAATTCAACCAAAAAGAAAATAGCCATGGTACGATTTATGAAGGACGCTCTGGTGACATTTATCGTATCTACCAAAAACAAGAGCAGTGGAAAATAGAAAAGAATCATCAAGAAAATGCGACAGTATTTAAAGATTTCCAATCGGCAGTGAATGCAATTAAGATAGCTGATTTTGCTTGGTTAGCGAAAGATGATGTATACGATAATTATATGAAAAAGAATAAGTAAGTCATAGCTCCTCGAAAGATAGCAAACCTTTCGAGGAGTTTTTTATTATGATTAATCATTGAATGAAAAAACCTAACGATAAAATTTTTTTGAAAAATTTGGGGTAAAGCATCGCTTTTGAATGCTTGGTTATAATCTTCCAAATTTATGGTGGGGTGCCAATATCTTGTGTATAATGAGCGAGAGGGGGGAAGAGAGAATGTTGTACTTATTTATAATTTTATTTATCATCATGATTCTCGTATTTGCCAAATTCTTAAAACCGACTGTAAAACCTTTAAAGGAATTGCCAATCCCGAATAATCTTGGTTTAGTTCAGCCGATAGCACATTCTTTAGTTCATCAAGTAGAGAATTCATTTACTGAAAGTGATAAAAGGCAGTTAAGAAATCGTGTGCTAAAAGAACATCCAAAATGGAAAGATCATGAATTTGATTGGCTTTTCATGGAATTGAAAAGATATTTCTTTTTATGTAGCTTGTTTAAAACAGTACCCATGTATAGTAGCAAAGTAGATGCATTATGGCATGAAATGATTTTGTTTACACAAAAATATGCTGAGTTTTGCCAGCAATTATTTGGTCAATATTTACACCATACCCCTAACATTGGTGGCAATCAATCTGCACATAATGAAAGAGCATTTTTTGACTTTTTGTATTTAAGTTATTTCCAACCATCTGAGAATAGTGTGAAAATATGGGGATCTTTTATGAGAAAACCTTTGCACCCGCAAATTATAGCTGATTTTAAAGCTTTAAGTGAAAAAGAATTGTTAATGACTTATTTTCGGACTCATTCTAAATGGAAGAATATCCAATTGGAATTAATTCAATCGATAAAAGAAAATATTAAATTAGCAACTGATTTTCATGAAAATCAAGATAAGAGTTTGCAATCAAAGTCCGTATTTCCCCACCAAAGTATTCTTTTTATAAGCATTTATTTTTCAATGTATGATTATGACAATTTTGAGGAAGCGGTAAGTAGTTATTTACCTGAAGAGATAGCTAAGAATAGCTTTACTTCTTCTTCATGTAGTGGTTTTGCCTGTGCTAGTGATGCATCGTCACCTTCCAATGATAGTTCTTGTTCTAGTGGTGATTCAGGTGGGAGTTGCGGTGGAGGCTGCGGCAGTAGTTAAAATCATATAATTAGTAAATTAGGGCATCTAAATAAAGGATGCTCTTTTTTATGACAAAAAATTAGGTGCGTAATAAGTTTAGTTCTGATCACTAGTATTAGTTAAGTTATTACAAAATACGACAATGTTCTTTCAATTATGTAACAATTTGTTATCATCTTTAATTAAGTCTAATTTTTTTGGTACAATTCAATAGGGTAAAAAGCACTAGAAATGGAAGTGGATGAATGAAGAAAAAATGGATGATCATCTTCCTATTCCTCATGTTATTAGGTACACAAGCATATGCAAAGGATGATGAACCAGAAATTGTCAGTGAAACGGCAATCGTTATGGAAACAGAAACGGGCGCTATATTGTATGAAAAAAATGCAAACACAAAAATGTATCCAGCAAGTTTAACTAAAATTGCAACCGCTATTTTCGCAATTGAAAACGGAAACTTAAATGATGTGGTTACCATTTCTAAAGAAGCAGTAGATGTTGATGGGACAAAAGTATACTTAGAAGAGGGCGAGCAGGTAACTTTAAAAAAGCTCGTTCAAGGAATGCTCATTAACTCAGGTAATGATGCGGCAAAGGCAATTGCCATTCATTTGGAAGGTAATGAAGAGAATTTTTCGAAAAAATTGAATGCTTACATGCGAAATAAAATAAAAGTGACCGAGACTCATTTTACGAACCCCCACGGATTATTTTCCGAAAACCATTATACAACGGCAAAGGATATGGCAATCATCACAAATTATGCTATGAAAAACGAGACCTTCGCTGAAGTTTTCGGTACTGTAGAATTAAAATGGGATGGTGAATCTTGGGATACGACACTCATTAGCCATCATCAACTCCTAACTGGACAAAGACCGTACGAATGGATTACTGGTGGGAAGACTGGATTTGTCAGTGAATCTAAACAAACACTCGCATCTACTGCAGATAATGGGAAATTGGCATTAACAGCGATTGTTATGAAAGCAGATTTTAAACGTGATATTTATAAAGACACCAAAACCATCTTTGATTACAGTTTCTCTCATTATGAAAATAAAGAACTTGTCCCTGAACAAGAATATTTTGTTGGTGAAAAAGTGTTTCAACCGACAGAAAATAGCTACAAGGTATCTTTACCGATTGAAGGATTTACAGAACACTTAAATAATCAAGGTGTATTAGAAATCGTGGATAATAATGACAAAGTGATACAAGAAATAACTTTGGAAAGAGAACAGCCTAAACAAGAGGTAGCGAACCATCATACGATGAATGAAGCTAGTGATGATACTGAGAAGGAAAATCCGACTCTTATTATTTATATTGCTATAGGCTCGGTTGCCATCATTTTGATAGTGGTTTTCTTATTTATACGAAAAATGAGGAAACGTAACCGATATGATATCCATAATAGAAGATGGTAGGAAGGAAGCGCAGTAACTTTACTGTGCTTTTTTGCTTTTATATAGAAGTGAGTAAATGTGAGAATATAACTTTAAAAAGAAAGAATTATGTTACTATTATCAATAGAAAAGATTGTTTGGGACTAACAAATGGCGGTGAAAACATGATAGTAGTAAGTGCATGTCTGGCAGGAATGAATGTAAGATATAATGGATCTAATAGTTTAGACGAAAGAATCCAGAAACTTTTATTAGAGAATCAAGCGATGACTGTTTGTCCGGAATTACTCGGAGGTTTTACGACGCCAAGAGAGCCAGCTGAAATCGTGGGCGGAGATGGTGAAGATGTATTAGACGGAAAAGCAAAAGTGATCGAAAAGTCAGGTAAGGATGTTACAAAACAATATATCAACGGTGCATATGCTACATTAAAAAAAGCTCAAGAGTTGGGAGCAGATACAATTATCCTTAAGGAAAATAGTCCATCATGTGGTAGTTCAGTTATTTACAATGGAGAATTCAAAGGGGAACAAATAGTTGGTAATGGTGTCACAACAGCCTTATTAAGAAAAAATGGTTTTAAAGTCATTTCGGAAAATAACTTTAATGAATATTCAATACTTGAAATTAACTAAGGATATATTTATGTATTTTTACGTAGGTGTTTGTTATAGATACAACTTTGAGTGTCCTCAGGTATTCGCGACTTTACATATCCATTTAAAGAAGCTGGTAGCCGTATATGGCTACCAGCTTTCTTACAATTATGCCTGATACATTTTGGCGATTTGCTTTTGTAGCTCATCGTTTTCAAGGTATTCATCATAAGTTACTTGTTTGTCTACGATACCGTTTGGTGTGATTTCAATAATTCGGTTAGCAATCGTTTGGATAAATTGATGGTCATGTGATGCAAAAATCATCGAACCTTTAAAGGCAATTAAACCATTATTTAAAGCGGTAATGGATTCTAAGTCTAAATGGTTAGTAGGTTCGTCAAGTAAAAGTACGTTTGAACCACTTAGCATCATTTTTGATAGCATACAGCGAACTTTTTCTCCACCTGAAAGCACGCTTGCTTTCTTCAATACTTCTTCACCTGAGAAGAGCATACGACCTAAAAAGCCACGAAGGAAGCTTTCACTTTCATCTTCAGGAGAATATTGACGGAGCCATTCGACTAAATTCAGCTCACTATTTTCAAAGAAATTTGAGTTATCCTTTGGAAAGTAAGCTTGAGAAGTTGTTACCCCCCATTTAAATGAACCTTCATCTGGATCCATTTCACCCATCAGAATTTTGAATAAAGTTGTTTTAGCAAGTTCATTTGTACCCACAAGGGCAATTTTATCGTCTTTATTCATAATAAAGCTTATATTATCAAGCACTTTCACACCGTCAATTGTTTTTGATAGTCCATCTACTCTTAATAAGTCGTTACCAATTTCACGGTCAGGTGAAAACCCTACATACGGATAACGTCTTGAGGACGGTCTAATGTCATCTAAAGAAATTTTATCAAGTAATTTTTTTCTAGATGTTGCTTGCTTAGATTTTGACGCGTTCGCACTAAAACGAGCAATAAAGTTTTGTAGTTCTTTAATTTTTTCTTCTTTTTTCTTATTTGCATCCTGTGCCATTCTTTGTGCTAATTGACTTGATTCATACCAGAAATCATAGTTACCGACATAAATTTGAATTTTACCGAAATCTAAGTCAGCAATATGAGTACAGACTTTATTTAGGAAATGACGGTCATGAGATACAACGATGACTGTGTTTTCGAAGTTAATTAAAAACTCCTCTAGCCATGCAATTGCTTTAATATCCAAGTGGTTCGTCGGTTCATCTAGTAATAAAACATCAGGCTTTCCAAACAATGCTTGAGCAAGCAATACTTTTACTTTGTCTCCACCTGATAAATCAGCCATTTTCTTCATATGCAATTCTTCTGGAATGCCGAGACCTTTAAGTAAAATAGCCGCTTCGGATTCTGCTTCCCAACCATTTAACTCAGCAAACTCACCTTCTAATTCAGCAGCTCTCATACCATCTTCATCTGAGAAATCTGCTTTCATGTAAATAGCATCCTTCTCTTGCATTACTTCATAAAGGCGTGCATGACCCATAATAACCACTTTTAATACTTCATATTCTTCATATTCAAAATGGTCTTGCTTTAAGACTGCAAGCCGTTCCCCTGGTCCTAAGCTAACATTCCCGGACTGTGATTCAATTTCGCCAGATAAAATTTTTAAAAAGGTGGATTTACCCGCACCATTTGCGCCGATTAAACCATAGCAATTGCCAGGTGTAAACTTAATATTAACATCTTCGAATAATTTGCGATCGCCATAGCGGAGACCTACGTTTGTAACAGTTAGCATTAATTATATTCCTCCATGCATCATAATCGATAAAATTATAACATTAACTCAAGTCACAGTGTTAATCTAGATCATATTTATTTGAAAAACATGAAAAAATAGAGGGATTTTACCCCTTTAAAGCGAATATAAATACATATGGTTTGAAATGAAATTGTTGAGGTTTTGTCATAATTCTAAAAGGGTAAGTAATGATAAAATAGACAATGCGATGCGTTGGACAATACATACAAGCAAGTTTTCACTTTATCCAACAAAATCATAATCCTTTTATACTTTTTTCACAAAAAAGTTATAAAAGAAGGAAAAAAATAAAGGATTGTTCATAGTTTTTTCATAATTATCCTTTAATATATAAAGTATAAAGGCAGGAAAAAAGGAGTTTTATAAATGGAGAAAACACAGTTCGTAGATTTAGTGAACCGTTTAAAAAAAGCTGGTATTAAAGTGAGCCTTACAAAACCAAGATCATTATTAACCATTCAGCCATGTAAAGCAATGCCATCTGCTTCTAACTAAGCATGGTAACTACATAGGATTATTTTAGAGAGGTGAATTTTTCACCTCTCTATTTTTTTAACATTCAATAAGTATATTCAATATCTTTTAATAGAGGATTGTTGTTTGAAAGGAACATCTACACATATAAGGGGTTTTATTTTTGATTTGTATCCTGACTTATTAACAAGAGAAGTTCAAAGAAGACATGATTATGCGATTGTATAGAACATGCTACAGAAAACAGGATTTACTGATATACAGACTTTCAAGCTTTGGGAAACAAGAAACACATATACCCTAAAAGAAACATTGCTTGAGGATATCAAAGCAAGGAGCGGCAGAAGTATTCTTCATGAATTAGATGATGTACAATTAGAAAGATTAGTTGAGTATATAGATAAACAGTTAGGTGATAAGAAGATTGTGGAGAGTGATCGTTGGACCATGTGGCTAGCTAAAAAATAAAAAAGTTATTTTATTTTTCTATTGACCTTAACGCAACGTCAACATTTAGTGTAGTGATTAGGAGGTGAAGTGATGTTATATTCAATCAAACAGATGGCTCAAATGTCGGGTGTAAGTACGCGAACATTAAGATATTACGATGAAATAAATTTATTAAAACCAGCAAATGTCAACGAGGCAGGTTATCGCTTCTATTCAACAAGAGAAATCGATAGGCTGCAACAAATTTTATTCTATCGAGAATTAAATTTTAAGCTATCAGATATTCAAAAGATTTTGTCATCATCTGAGGATTCTTCTATTCAAAGTATATTACACACGCATTATGAGGCATTAGTAGAAAAAAGACATCATATTGACAGCCTAATAAAAGCAGTTGAAGATACAATTGCTTATCATAAAGGAGAGATAGAAATGAGTAACGAAGAAAAATTTGCCGCATTCAAAAAGAAGAGAATAGAGGAAAACGAAAACAAGTTCGGAGAGGAAATTCGAGAAAAATATGGAGAGGAAGCAGTAGAAGAGGCAAATCAATCATGGATGGGAATGTCAGAGGAAAGCTATAAAGAGATGCAAGAGATTGAGAGTGAATTGATTGAAAGACTAAAACAATTCAATCAACAAAAAAATCAACAAAAAGAAGATGCGAAGCAAATCGTGATGTTACACAAAAAATGGTTACAATATACATGGTCGACTTATTCTTCTGAGGCACATAAAGGTTTGGCAGACATGTATATCGCTGATGAGAGATTTACACAATATTACGATGAAAAAGCAGGTGTTGGGGCTGCTCGACTTTTAAGAGACAGTATTTTAGCATATGCTTAAAAAAAGAGTAGCCATTTTTTGGCTACTCTTTTTTTATTCTATATTATTTCATTGAAATCCAGACACTTTTCACTTCAGTATAATTATCAAGAGCATAGGAACCCATTTCACGACCGATTCCAGACTGTTTGTAGCCACCAAATGGTGAAGCAGCATCAAAAGCATTATAACAGTTAACCCAAACAGTGCCTGCTCGAAGTTTATTTGCAATATAATGAGCATTTGCTACATCACGTGTCCATACTCCCGCAGCCAAACCATATTCTGAGCGATTAGCCCGATCAATAAGTTCATCCAAATCTTCATATGGCATTGCGGAAATAACTGGACCGAATATCTCTTCCTTAGCAATCGTCATGTCATCTTGCACATTTGCAAAGATTGTTGGTGAAACAAAATAGCCATCATCCTGTGGTTTCGTTCCTCCTACGACAAGCTCTGCACCTTCACTTACACCTTTTTCAATATAACCAAGGACTCGTTTTTGTTGTTCAGTTGACACCAGTGGTCCAATTTCTGTGTCAGCATGTATACCTGCTCCTTGTTTGATATTCTTAGCATGGCTTGCCATATCAGCCACTACATTATCAAATTGTTTCTTCTGAATGAACACACGAGAACCGGCACAGCACACTTGACCTTGGTTAAACATGACACCATTTAGTGCCCCTGGAATCGCTTTTGAAAGGTCAGCATCAGGTAAGATAATATTAGGTGATTTACCGCCAAGCTCTAGCGTTACTCTTTTTAATGTTTTAGAAGCACTTGACATAATCGATTTACCGACTTCAGTAGAGCCAGTAAAAGCAATTTTGTCGACCAATGGATGATCCACTAATGGACTACCTGCCGTTTCACCAAATCCAGGAACAATATTAATGACACCTTTAGGGAATCCAGCTTCCTCGACTAGTTCTGCTAAATAGAGAGCAGATAGAGGAGTTTGTTCAGCTGGCTTTAATACAACCGTACAACCGCTAGCTAGTGCTGCACCAATTTTCCACATAGCCATTAACAATGGGAAGTTCCATGGGATGATTTGTCCTACTACTCCCACAGGTTCATGTCTTGTATAATTAAAGAATGGACCACTTACCGGTATCGTCTGTCCTACGATTTTTGTTGACCAGCCAGCATAATAACGCATATGCTCTACAGCTAGTGGGATATCGGCATTTGTTGTTTCTCTAATAGGCTTTCCGTTATCTAAGGTTTCTAATTGTGCTAATTCTTCACTATTCTCTTCCATTAAGTCGGCAAGTTTATAGAGAAGTCGACTGCGTTGTGCAGCAGAGATCTTTGACCATTTACCATTATCAAATGCCTCGCGAGCTGCTTTGACCGCTAAATCAATGTCTTCCTTGTCAGCTTCATAAACATGGGCGAGTACTTCACCTGTCGCTGGGTTATATGATTCGAATGTTTTGCCTGATTTGCTTTCGACAAACTCCCCATTAATATACAGCTTTTTCTTTCCACTTAAAAATTTCTCCACCTTTTCTTTCACACTTACAGTTAACTGACTCATCGAATTCCTCCTTAAAAATAGTGTCTATGTACTCTCATGGCTGGAATTGTTAAGCATAGAAACCGTTTACATGAATATAGTACCATTTTTTAAAATTATAAATCAACTAAGAAGATTTATAATTTTCTGTCTATATTCGACATAACATTTAATGAATATAAGAAAGAAGCTATTTATCGGACAGCACTAATGTAAAGGTTTAACATCGGAATTGATATCTATATGTATGCGTGGATTAACAGGTATTATATTCATCCTAGAGCCGTGTGAAAATACATTTGTATTCCAACAAGAAGTGACTTTTTCAACATACTCATGAGCATATAGGAAAAGGTCTTTAATTCTATTTTTAGATTTTATGTCGAATTTTTTTATTTATTTCTTGTACTTTTAATTAAAATGCGACAAAATTTTATCATTTATTTAATCTCAGTTTTTTCAAAGATCAATAAATGTGCCGTTCCACTTTTGTTCCAAATTTCATAAATTAATTAGAAAGTTAATTTAAATTAAATTCACTTGTATTCTCTATAAAAAGGAAGGTGACAACCTATGCCAGAATTCTTTGATGGAATAATATCTCAAAATGCTTCCTATGCCAATTCTATAAACATTCCAACTTCATCTGCTTACCAAATTTGGGGACAAGTTGGCCTTAATGTTAGTGAAGCAATCCCCACTTCAAACATTCGTGTTCAATTTGACGGTATTATTACTTTAAAATTAAGTCCCACAGCCAGTACTTATACAAATTTTGTAGAATTAAAAATTGTTCGAGGGACTAATCCTAATGCTAATACTATTTTTACAGGTATCAAGACTATTGTTCTTAATGGTTCTGAGGACGGTCCTCAAGAGTACGCATTTTCCGCTTCAGATTACAATGTCCCCAAAGGTTCTGGGTTTTTAATATATACTGCCTATGTTCGTAATATTACTGGTGCAGTTAATTCAGATGTAACACGTGTTGGCCCAGAGAGTTTTAATGCGACAGCTAGTGGAATTACAGGTTTGAGTGGAGTTACAGGAGCCACGGGGGCGACCGGAGTAACCGGTGCCACGGGATCCACAGGAGTTGCAGGTAATACAGGGGCGACCGGAGCAATAGGATTAACCGGAGCGACCGGAACAACAGGAACGACGGGAGTAACCGGTTCCACGGGATCCACAGGAATCGCAGGTAACACAGGAATAACCGGATTAACTGGTCCAACAGGATCGACTGGAGTGACAGGATTAACCGGTGCTACGGGAGTCACCGGAATAACAGGTGCCACAGGGTTAACAGGAACAACAGGAATAACTGGAGCCACCGGATTGACCGGGGTCACAGGTAATACAGGTCCAACAGGATTAACTGGAACAGCAGGAGTAACTGGAGCTACAGGAATCGCAGGAGCTACGGGAATAACAGGAGCAACAGGAATCACAGGAGAAACCGGAATAACAGGAGCTACCGGGACGACCGGAGTAATCGGTCCAACAGGAGCAACGGGAACGACTGGAATAACCGGGGTCACAGGAACGGCTGGAGTAACAGGAGCCACCGGAATAACAGGAATAACCGGAGCACCAGGAACAACAGGAATCACAGGAGCCACCGGAGTAACGGGAGCCACCGGAATAACAGGAGTAACAGGAGTAACAGGAACGACTGGATTAACAGGAACAACAGGAATCACAGGAACAACAGGAATCACAGGAACAACAGGAACAACCGGAGCAACCGGAGTAACAGGAACGACCGGATTAACTGGAACAACGGGAGCCACAGGAACGGCTGGAGTAACAGGAGCCACCGGAATAACAGGAATAACCGGAGCAACAGGAATCACAGGAGCAACCGGAGTAACAGGAGTAACAGGATCGACTGGATTAACAGGAACAACCGGAATAACAGGAGCAACAGGAATCGCAGGAGCCACCGGAATAACAGGAGCAACCGGAGTCACAGGAACAACAGGAATAACAGGAACAACAGGAATAACAGGAACAACAGGAATCACAGGAGCAACCGGAGTAACAGGATCGACCGGATTAACTGGAACAACGGGAGCAACAGGAACAACAGGAATCACAGGAGCCACCGGAATAACAGGAGCAACAGGAATAACGGGCGCAACCGGGACGACCGGAGTAACCGGTCCAACAGGAGCAACGGGAATAACAGGGTCCACCGGAATAACTGGCATAACAGGAACAACAGGAGCCACAGGAACGGCTGGATTAACCGGTCCAACAGGAATAACAGGAGCCACAGGAGTGACAGGAGTCACAAGTGCAACCGGTCCAACAGGAGCGACCGGAGTAACGGGAGCCACAGGAACTGGATCTCAATTATTTTTTACAGAAGTAGCAGGGCCAATTGCGCTAATAACTACTGGAACTGAAACGACAGTGGCTACATTAAATGTACCAACTACAGTTGCTCAAAACATTAAAATTGACTATGCGGTATCAGTTGATGTTATTTCAACGGCCAATGCTAATTTTACCTTCCAAATAAGGCTATATCTTAATGGGACTTTACTTGATACGCGTTCCGTTCAAAGAAGTGTTAGTTCGGCAGGTACATCAAGATTTCCTGTTGCATCAACCAATGTAAATACTGCTACTACCACTGGAACTGCAACATATGAACTTAGAATAGCTTATACAGTAGCAACAAATGTAACCTCTTCAAGTGCTTTAAATATCGACATTAACGCAATACGCTTTCCGTAACAAAAGTAGATCAATAAAAGTTAAAAGCTATCCTTCAAATGAGGATGTCAACATGGGACTTACGGATAAATATAAGATAATAGAGGTTTGTTATAATGACGTTACAACTTCTTAATATAAATCCTATGGTAAAAAGAATAGGAAGAAATAAGGTTATCCATATTTTTTACGATACTGTGTTTAATTATATGGGTTCAGGATACGAAACTGTCTTAAAATTGATCGATAAATAAAACGCGAAGCAGCCGTAATGGCTGCTTTATTATTTTTTAATACTTCTGTTTTTAATTTTTTTGAATTTTGTTATGCTACATTGTCAAATTTCCGCAACTTCAGGTTGGAACCATTTACTTTCAACTTGCAAAAAAGTATTCAATAAAGAATAATCTTCTGTATTATATTTTTGGAATTTTCCTCCGAGTTTATCTTTTTATTTCTTCCAGCCTTCAACCTACCTGTGTTCATGTTAATATTCATCAACCAGTCAAATTCTGCAAAAGTCTAAGGAAAATGAAATAGAAGTTTTTTGTCATAGGCTTATCTTTTTTTAGCTAAGAAGGTATTCATATTAATCATGTGAACAGTTATTCCACTGCTATTTAAATCGATGACCATTGATTCCAAGTGTGATGGCTTCTATCTATGCAATCATGTTGGACAATAGTACATAAATGCTTGAGAAGTGTATGAAACAGTGAAATTTGAACACAATAGTATTACATGAAGGGAGGATAACAGATTTGAAAGAGTATGAGGATATGCCTTTAAGTGAATCCAAAAATCTTTATGAGAATCTATCCTTGCTAAATGGTGATTTAGAAAATTTAGATGAAAATTGGGATGTTGTTGAAGGTGTTGACATCGCGATTCCAAGAAAAAAATCACAGAATTAAGTTAAAGAAGCTGCTTACTGGCAGCTTCTTTAGTTACGCTCATTTTTTGAATTTAAATATTTTGCAGCTAATAATGCTTTCACTTCATTATAAGATAAACCAGACTGTTGATTCAGTCGTTTCACTTCATTAATATCAGTTCCTGCTACTGTATATCGTTTTTCTTTTGATGACATTTATATTCACCTCTTTTATAGTTTACGTTACTTACGAAAAAATACACAGAATTAAATTCATTAATCCAAGCAAAGTTGTCCATACTAATAGTAGAAGATAAAATTTAGAGGGGGATCACGATGTTTTTTAATAAAAAAGCACAAGAAGAAAAACCTGAAGTAGTGATTTTAAGTACGGATGTATATGCTTGTCTAGATAATACATGTAATGGCTGGATGAGAAAGGATTTTGTATCTGTAGATTTGAAATGCCCTTTATGTGGTAGTGACACAACTTTAGAAGTAAGAGATCTCCCAGAAATCTTAATGTAATTTGACTCCAGTTAAAAATAAAGCAATTAGCATAGTATTTTTGTGATAATCGCTTTATTTTTAGCAAGATTAATACAAAAAACCGTGTAGTCTACAGCGACTACACGGTTTTTGTCGTTCTATTCACCTTTTTTTGAAAGACAACGATCACATTCCATTAAGTAGGATTCCGCTTGTTCCTCCATTATTTGACCGCACTCTGGGCATACCTTCTTAGGTAAAGTTTGAAAAAATTCTACTGGACTCATCATTTTCTTCCATCTCCTTTTATATAACAATTATTTTATTATTCCTTCTGTTATGATACAGTATACACGATTAAAATAAAAATGTGTACCTATTTTTTGAATTTTTTAATAAAAAGGAAGAAAAATTTTCATTTTAAGGAAGAAGAATTACTATTAATACATTTATTAAGCAACAACCCTCATTTTGTTAAACTTCTGTTATATAAGTCATTAGATTATTATTGTCCTGTTCTTTTCCTGTAACGAACTTTTGTTATGATTATCACCGTTAGCTAATACAAGCTATACAGGAGGTTATGCGAAATGAAAAAATCAGTATTATCATTTTTAGCTGTAGCAACTATTGCAGGAGGAGCTGCAGCAAGCGTGCAAGCCGAGGAAGTAACTGTCAAAAAAGGAGATACAATATGGAGCATCTCACAAAAATACAATACGACAGTTGAACAGGTTAAAGAGTGGAATAACTTATCTTCAAATACAATTTATATTGAAGATGTGTTAAACGTATATGAGGAAGAAAAATATAAAGTAAATAAAGGCGACACGCTTTGGGGCATTGCAAAAGAGCTTGATGTGAAGGTTGATTCAATAAAAAACTGGAACAATTTAAGTTCAGAAGTGATACACCCTGGCCAAGAGCTTGTTGTATATCCCGGTGCACCGAGTAGTATCGTAAAAGAAAGCCCGGTACATACTCCGGTAGAAAATACCGAATCTACACCAACTAAAGAAGAAAAACCAGTGGTGAATGAAGATACGAACAAAGAACAGGCAAAAGAAGAACCTGCAGAGACAGTAGATGCACCTAAGGAAGAGAAAAATACAAACAATACCCCTTCAGAAGAAGGAGCAAAAGAAATTACAATGGAAGCAACTGCATATACAGCATCTTGTGAGGGGTGTTCTGGTGTAACAGCAACTGGGATTAACTTAAAAGAGAATCCAGATGCGAAGGTCATTTCAGTTGATCCAAATGTTATTCCACTTGGCACAAAAGTATATGTAGAAGGTTATGGTGAAGCAATCGCAGGAGATACTGGCGGTGCAATTAAAGGAAATAAAATTGATATCTTTATTCCAAATAAAGAGGATGCCATTAATTATGGTAGACAATCAGTAAAAGTAACAATCTTAGATTAATTGTTAAATAGAAAATGGTTAAACTAGTATGATAGTTAGCTGACAAGTCCGAACACATTTTAAACCTATAAAGGTTTATGTGTTCGGATTTTTTTGCTCTATGGGTATTTCTTAGACTGAAAGAAAGAGTTGTGATCACTGCTATTTCGTATTCAAGTTTCATTATATTTTTTTCTTTGAACGTTGCACAACCCCTTTTTACTCAACCATCTTGCGCAATGTACGAACTAAACTTATTTTGCCTTGTTATTTTTTGCTATGATTTTAGGAGTATATATCCTTATTCTTTACTAAAAAATTATTATAGACTCAGGTTCTGTTTATTGGACTGTGCCAAACCTGCCTTAAGGTCCAACATAAACAATATGCAAGTTGAATGCACTTGTCATTATTAAAAAGGAAAATGAGAAAAAGAAAGGTAATAATCATTATAGTGATTTAACATATCAGTGGAGGAAAAAACAACACTCATTTCAATAGATTCGTTAAATTACTAATAAAACGAAGAAATCTATATTATGTAATTTCTGAAATTACGGATGATGAGTGCAACGGGGAAATAAATGCGCGATGAGGCAATTAAAATAAACCAAAATCATCGCGCAAGGAATAATATAAACCGGACTTATTTATTTTTGCTTTTCTCCTCATGATGAACAAAAAAACTTTTTACTGGAGAAATGAGTGACTTAAAGTTTTCTGTAAGGTAAGCTGTTCTTTCAAAAATAATCGATTTTAAATGATCGATTTGTCTTGATAATTTCTCATTAAGTGCATCTTGAGATTCGAGTTTTTCCATAACAGATTGATGATAGATATCTTGTGTTTCTATTTTGTCTTTAATAGTAGCTTGATCATCGGTAATGACTGTTAATTCCTCTAGGATTTTTTCAGTCGGTTTCTCAAGGTTATCTAATTTTCGTGAAAGTTCTAAGATAGCTGTTTCCTGAATAGATGATTGTGCTAATAGAGTTTCATATGAAGACTGACTAGTTCTTAGTTGAATTAGTAATTCTTCGTTTTTATTTTCAATTTGTTGAAGATAACCATTCATTTCGAGTTGGTTTTGCTCTTGAGCTTGGTAGGCTGATTGAAGAGCAGTCCAGTCCTCATTGTATTGCTGTATATTTTTTTCGTGGCGTATACTCTCATCTTTAGCAAAGCTCATTAAATCTTCATACGTCTCCTCTAACTGATGTTGTAAATCGCGATGCTGTTTTGATACTTTATGATTAAGCTGTGATTGTTCTTCTAAAAGGTCAGATAGATAATTTTTTCTATATACATCTTGATTACTAGTGTTTTTTTCCTTAAGAAACAATGATGGTGTTACTTGCTCATGTTTAGACAGAATATAAACCTCCCTTCAGATCTGTTTTTATAGCATATGAGTGTCGTTGTTAAACTGTGGCAATAATAGGCACTCACCTATTAAATGAAAAATTTTTGAAACCATTTATCAGGCGTTTACGTATGTACTATAGACAGGATGCGAAAGAAAATGAGAGTCAGAAATGAAAGAACTCCATTTTCCATAAGCATAAGAAACCATGCTAATTGAATAGGTTTTTTTCACTTGCTTTTTTAAGAAGAAAAGCGAGGGTATATCAGTTTACGTTTTTCTAATAAACGTTTAAACTGAATGTATACATATTTACAATTTTCAATGAAAAGGGAGAGATGAAAAGTGGCAATTTCATTATCAAAAGGACAAAAAATTGATTTAACCAAAACAAATCCAGGGCTATCTCAAGTCGTTATCGGTCTTGGTTGGGATACAAATAAGTATGATGGCGGCCAAGATTTTGACTTAGATACTAGTGTGTTTTTATTAGATGAAT
Organism: Cytobacillus sp. FSL M8-0252; assembly: GCF_038007345.1. NCBI lineage: Bacteria > Bacillati > Bacillota > Bacilli > Caryophanales > Bacillaceae > Cytobacillus > Cytobacillus sp. FSL M8-0252. Next base: position 2,547,246 of record NZ_JBBOWZ010000001.1, on the reverse strand, counting down.
CTGGAAAATGTTCTTCGGATAAAGACTTTATTTTCTACAATCAATTAGAAGGTGGAAATGGATCAGTTGTACATGCAGGAGATAATCGCACGGGTGTGGGTGATGGCGATGACGAAAGTGTAAAAGTTGACTTATCCAATGTACCTGCTTCTATTGCAAAAATCTCGTTTGTAATTACGATTCATGATGCAGAGGGAAGAGGGCAAAATTTCGGACAAGTATCTAATTCTTATGTTCGTATCTTAAATGAAGAAAACAATGAAGAATTGATTCGTTATGATTTGGGAGAAGACTTCTCTATTGAAACAGCTGTAATTGTTGGGGAATTATACCGTCATAATGGCGAATGGAAATTCTCTGCAATTGGATCAGGCTATCAAGGTGGTTTGGCAAGAATTGCAACTGATTACGGCTTACAAGTAGGATAATCTTAACGCGATAAGAGGGGGGAGTCTCTTTGGCTATTCAATTATCAAAAGGACAAAGAATCGATTTAACGAAAACAAACCCGGGGTTAACGAGGGCAGTGATTGGTCTCGGTTGGGATACAAATAAGTATAATGGCGGAGAAGCCTTTGACCTAGACGCTTCTGCTTTTTTAGCAGATCATCAAAACCGTTGCCAGCAAGATCAAGATTTTATTTTCTACAATCAGTTGGAACATCCATCAGGTTCGGTCATTCATACAGGAGACAATCGTACTGGTGAAGGAGATGGAGATGATGAACAATTAATTGTCGAATTTTCAAAAATCCCTTCAACTGTTGATCGTATCGGAATTGCTGTTACCATTCATGATGCAGAGTTAAGAAAGCAAAATTTCGGACAAGTTTCCAATGCGTTTGTCCGTTTAGTAAATGAAGAAACAAATGAAGAACTTCTACGTTATGATTTAGGAGAAGATTTTTCCATTGAAACAGCTGTTGTTGTATGTGAGCTTTATCGCCACAATAACGAATGGAAATTCAATGCCATTGGTAGTGGCTTCTCAGGTGGACTAGCAGCATTATGTAAAAACTATGGCTTAGAAGTATAAGGAAGAGAGGCTCAATCATTTTTAAAAATGATTGAGCCTCTTTCATATATCTCTGGTTCATTTTTGATTGAAGAGAGTCATTCTTTACGACAAGGACGTTCTATAATAAGTAACTAAATATGCAAAATCCTAATATTGAAAGCATATTAGAAAAGTATACATGAATCAGTCATATTTTAAAGGAAGATAGGTGAAATTAGTGGCTTTGAAGTATACAGAACACGGTGATAAAAGTGCTTCTTTAATCGTATTTTTACATGGTGGTGGCGTAAGTGGTTGGATGTGGGATAAACAAATTCAACCTTTTTCGAACTATTATTGTATTGTTCCAGATTTACCTGAGCATGGTTTGCACAGTGATGATATTAAATTTACTATAAAAGGTAGTGCAGAATTAGTTATAAACTTACTCGAACAAAAAGCAAACGGTAAGAAAATAATATTAATCGGCTTTTCATTAGGTGCTCAAGTGATTATACAAATATTAAGCATGAAACCATATTTAATAGATTTCGCCATCATCAATAGTGCGTTGGTCAGGCCATATCCATACACAGAAAAATTGATAAAAACCACAGTTAAATGGTCATTTCCTTTAATCAAACATAAATACTTCTCCAAGATCCAAGCTAAAATATTGTATGTGAACGAAGCCTACTTTGACAAATATTATGAAGAAAGTGTTCGAATGAAGATTGAAACTCTCATGAGAGTATTACAAGAGAACATGTCGTTTCGAATACCTAAAGAATTTAAAATGGCAAAAACTAAAATATTGGTTACTGTCGGTGAGAAAGAAAAAGCAGTCATGAAAAAATCTGCAACAGACATTGTAGCTTCACATTTAAATTGCCAAGGCGTGACTTTACTGAAAATTGGCCATGGATTTCCTTTGGCAAAACCTGACTTATTTATTTATATCGTTGAAACGTGGTTACTAAAAGGTGATTTACCAAAGGAATGTAGCGAGATTAGATTATTTTGTACTGAGTATGGTGCTGAAGACTAATTACCTTTTTATTGCAAGCAGAGTCTACTTGTTTGTAAATATGGTATAGTAAATATTTATGAATGAAAACAAAGGAAGTATGAGCAAATGGTATCAACAAAAGTTTATATAAAAGAGTGGCAAAAAGCGATTGCAGCAGAAATCAGTCACTTAAAACAATATGGTAGTAAGAGTTTTCATATTTTTGCTGGAAGAAAATTAGATGCAAAAGAGGGCTATAGCTATTACTTTGAAGTCCATTTTCCATTATCAATTCCAATTGGTTCAACCATTACCGTTCTTTGGGGAGAAAGAAAGTCAAAGGGCCGAATGGTATCTGTAGAAGGAAAAAATATTATTGTAACGATAGAAGATTATTTCGGTGAAGAGATTCATGAAGCCCATTTGCAGCATGACCCTTGGGAGTTATTAGATCAACTCTATCAGAGGATAGCGGAAATAAAGGATCAAAAGAAAAAAAGAGTAAGAATAAAGCATCTAATGAATCCCTCAACTGAGGTAAAGCATCCGCAAGATAAAATTAAATCATCATTACATGAGTTAGTACTACGATCGAAGTATAATCCAATTACTTATATTTGGGGACCTCCTGGAACCGGTAAAACCTATACGTTAGCAAGAGTAGCTGCAAATCAATATTTAAAAAAGAAGCGGATATTAATTGTCGCACATAGTAATCAAGCAGTGGATGTACTCATGGCAGAAGTTTATCAGTTTCTCTTGAAAAAGGATAAATACAATCTTGGTGATCTATTAAGGTATGGCAGACAATCAGATGAATTCATGAAGCAGTTTGTTTCAATTACAGCGACTGGCTTATTGAACATGAGCGATGGTGATTTAATAGAAGAGAAAAATCAATTAATGGAGGAAAGAGCAGGATTAAAATTAGATCTATCCTCTTCCTTTAGCCAACGTGATAGTAGGCAATTAGTTGAAATAGAAAAAAAGCTTCATACATTACATGAAAAACTAAAGAAAAAAGAAAATACGCTAGTAAAGCAATCAAGAATCATTGGCACAACCTTGGCGAAAATGGCAACTGATACCTTAATCTATGAAGATGAATTCGACTATATCATTTTAGATGAAGCAAGTATGGCATATATCCCTCAAATTGCCCTTGCGACTTCACTAGGAAAACGGACAATTATCTGTGGAGATTTTAAACAACTACCGCCAATAGCTTCAGCAAAGCATCCTTTAGTAAAAAAATGGTTGCAAGAAGATATTTTCCATCATGCCGGTGTTGTAAGTCAAGAGAATAAAGGGAAACTGCATCCGCAGTTGTTCTTATTAAATGAACAAAGAAGAATGCACCCAGATATATCGAAATTCACGAATGAATATATTTATCAATCCCTTGTTGTCGATCATCCATCTGTCTATCAAACGAGAGAGAACATTGTAGAAAGTCATCCATTTCCTCAACGTGCCTCTATATTGTTAGATACATCAAGTACAGGTGCCTATTGCATAAAGGAAAAATCAACGCATTCACGCGTGAACCTATGGCAACTATTGCTCTCTTTTCAACTCATTCATGAAGCTTATAAGGCGGGTAATCGCTCAATAGGCTATGTTACACCTTATAGGGCACAAGCGATATTAATGACACAGTTCTTAGATGAAGTCTATGAGAAAGAGAAAATGACTGCGCAAATTGTGTCAGCGACTGTCCATCGCTTTCAAGGGAGTGAACAGGATATGATGATATTTGATACAGTCGATGGGGATCCTGAAACGAGACCAGGTGTGTTATTAACCGGTCAAAATAGTGAACGATTATTGAATGTTGCTCTCACACGTACAAAAGGAAAGTTTATCCATATAGCAAATGGTACGTTTATAAGGCAGCATGTATCAAGTAAGAAAATATGGAAAAAATTATGGCAACATCAAACGAGCGAAGGACATGTGATTGGCCCCGCTGAAATAGGGCAATGGATGAATCATTCTCATCCGAAATTGTCTTGGCATTATGCTAAAAAGCGTGAACGCCTACTATATGATTTACATCATGCTAAGAAGCAAGTAATCATTGGATTGCCGAAAATATTTAGTGTTGAGTCCTCTTATATAGAGGTATTTCGATCATTAATGAAAAGGAATTTACTTACGATTTGTAGCGAGTCTCATTTATCTGAGCTTCCTTCGGCTAATCATATAAAAGGTCATCCTTGCTTTGCTTTTATCTTGATTGATGATGATATTTTATGGCTTGGAGCTCCTTTTGAAGCAATGACTAATCTATTACCCCCTTATGTCAGTGCAAGAATCATATCAAATACATTAGTCAACTGGGTTAAATCTAATGGTTGGTAGAAGAATAATATAAAAGTGAAACTTATTTTTATTTATTACGTTCTATTTAATAGAGGAGAGGAAATAAAAACTTTTCACTATTGCATTTATATGAAGGAGTAAAACAATGAAAGCTCAACTAAAAGAGAGATTAAAAACATTATGGCAATGGATAAAGAAGTTTTGGAAAAGATATCATTTAACGCAAATCGGATTATTATTAGGTTTGACTTTTATTTTACTTGCGATTCTATTTTTTGCCTTTCTTGCCGTAAATGCCAATGTTTCTACATTACAAGAAGGATTAAAGCAGTCTACGATCATATATGATAAGGATGGGGATGAAGCGTCAAGCTTTGCCACAAATCGTAGTGAAGGAGTAACATTTGAAGATTTACCAGAACATTTACCAAATGCGGTTGTTGCCATAGAGGATGAACGCTTTTATCAACATAATGGCTTTGATTTAAAAGGAATGACAAGGGCATTTGTAAGCAATCTATTTGCTGGTAGAATCACAGGTGGAGGTAGTACAGTCACACAGCAATTAGCTAAGAATGCACTACTAACATCCGAACAGACATACCGCCGAAAAATAGAAGAACTATTCCTTGCAGTTGAAATTGAAAAAGAATATGAAAAAGAAGATATACTACAGATGTACTTAAATCAAGTTTACTTTGGTAGTGGTGCCTGGGGAATTGACAGTGCCGCCAACCAATACTTCAGTAAAAATGTCGGTGAGTTAACAATAAGTGAATCAGCCATGCTTGCAGGTTTATTGCAATCACCTTCTTATCTGGACCCTTATAAAAACTATGAAGGCGCAATGAAAAGAAGAAATATCGTATTAGCTAAAATGCAGGAACTGAACATGATTACTACTGCTGAGTACGAAACAGCAGTTGCCGAAGAGATTGTCTTAAAAGAAGGGGAAAAAAATACATTCGAGAGACAATACCCTTACTATATAGATGCGGTATTAGATGAAGCGATCAACCGTTATGGTTTAACTCAAGAGGAAATTTTCACAAGAGGATATAAAATATATACACAAATGGACCAAAATATCCAAGCAAATTTAGAAGTGACTTATCATAATGACTCTCTATTCCCGAATGGTAATGGAAGTACTCTTGTTCAGAGTGGAGCTGTTCTACTCGATCCACAAACTGGTGGCGTACGTGCAGTGGTTGGTGGGCGAGGTGAACATGTTTTTAGAGGATTTAACCGTGCCACACATATAAAGGCACAACCAGGGTCAACCTTAAAGCCGCTTGCTGCCTATACCCCTGCGCTTGAAGAAGGTTATGAGCCAGATTCAATGTTACAAGATGAAAAAGTCACTTATGGGGACTACACACCAACAAATGTGAACGATCAATACCTTGGTGAAGTAGAGATGACAAAAGCTGTTGCTGAATCTATTAATGCACCTGCTGTCTGGTTACTTGATCAAATCGGATTAACGAAAGGGTTAGATTCCTTGCAGCGATTTGGCATACCTTATGAAAAGGAAGATGAGTATTTAGGTATTGCTTTAGGTGGTATGCATAAAGGGATTTCTCCTTTAACACTAGCACAAGCTTATTCTGCTTTCCCAAATGAAGGGAAGCGGTATGATGCTCATTTTATTACGAAAATCGTTGGTCCAACTGGTAATGAGATTGTTGCCCATGATGATAAAGCTACAAAGGTCACATCAAAATCAGTCGCAAAAAAAATGGATACAATGCTTGAAGATGTCATTGAAAATGGAACCGGCGCAGGTGCCAAAATAGAGGGTGTGTCACTTGCTGGGAAAACAGGTTCGACTCAATTGCCATATGCTGATTTAAATGGAACAAAAGATCAATGGTTTGTTGGTTATACAGATGAAATCGTTGGCGCAGTGTGGTTGGGGTATGATAAAACGGACCGAGAACATTACTTATCAGGAAGCACCTCGACAAATGTTGTACCGGTTTTCAAAGCGGTAATGGAAGGCGCTATTGAACCTAAAGAAGTCAACAACAGCACGGGCGAAACTTTTAACAAAGCAAAAGAGAAAATGGAAACAACCATTAAAGAACAATCTGACAAACTAGGGGAAAAAATAAAAGAAGAACTACCCGTTTGGAAAGAATTTATGAAAGAAAGCATTGAAGACGGAAAAGATTTCGCGAGATACTTGCGCGATAAATGGAATGAATATGTAAATTAAGAAGGAAGTAGATGGGACTTAAGTATTCTAGTTGAGGATTTATCCGAATGATTAGTAGTATACATATCTAATCATTCGGTTTTTTTGTGTTTTTATTCTTATATAAAAAAATAGTGCAATGGAATGGGCTTTCTTACAACTGATTTTTATAGAACATCATTGTCGTTTTTAAGGTTAGATCATTTTAGTTTTGTCCCAGTCTTTTTCTTACGATGAGTCAATGATGTTTTTTTATGAGGTGGTAGAGACATTGCTCACAAACATTTTTGTTAGATAATCAAACAAAACACTAGCAATTTTAAGAGAAAATAAGTAAAATGTATAGTTAAAATATCAATTTCCACATAATATGCCCTAACACTTTCGACAATAATAATGTATATGATAACTTTATAAGCCAACGTTTGTTTAGCGGGGTATAAATATGGTAAAGGATAAAAAGAGGAGGTTATTTTTTATGAGAGATGTTACATTAACTAATATTTTTGATCATCATATTGCCAAAAAATATGTGACAAGATCAGGTCTTGCCCATGCTGTAGCGGTTGCTTATCACGCAGTGAAATTAGCAAAGATAGAAAATGTGGATGTCGACTTAGCTGCAAAAGCAGGGTTTTTACATGATATCGGTCATTACACTTGGTATAATCAAAATGGTAAATGGGACTATGAGTTATATCGTAAAAACGATATTCATGCGATCAAAGGAGCGGAAAGAGCCCATAAATTACTGATTCGCTTAGGTGAAAATCCGATTAGAGCCAAACAAGTCTCACTTGCAATATTATTTCATACTGATTCTTTCTTACCAGGTGGAGAAGTGGATCGTACGGCCTTACAATCCATTGTTAAAAGAGCAGATGAAAAGGATGAAGAACCAGGAGGAGCCCATCATTATCGGACCATTACTGCTGACAAAGCAAGGCAAAGTCTACAAAAGTTAGACAGTATCATTGATCGTCATTTAACTCAACAACTTCAGCAAAGACAAGCTGAATAAATGGCACTTCATACAAACGAAGGGCTATTTATTTTGCTTAAAGTTGGAGGATTTTGTCATATGAATAACGAATATTATTAACATCTACATAAGGATGGTGATGATATGCAAAAACGGACGAAAAGACAAACTTTTAACACTGAAGAAATAAAATTCAACCTCACTACTTTTTTTCTCCATGTCTCATTTTATGCATCGATCATATTTCTTTTATTACTATTCTTAAGCTTATTTGGTACATAATAAATGCTTCATTTAAATTAATTAACCTTCAGATTTTATTCTTACATAAAAAAATGTTATGATAGAAAAGATTTTGAAATATAAAGGAGTGTTATACATGTCTGAAAAAGGATACATACAGCTACAAAATGGAGAAAAACTTGAATTTGAATTATACCCAAATGAAGCACCAGGTACAGTAGAAAACTTCAAAAAGTTGATTAACGAGGGCTTTTATAACGGGTTAACTTTCCACCGTGTGATTCCTGGATTCGTTTCTCAAGGTGGCTGTCCAACTGGTAATGGTACAGGTGGTCCAGGTTACACAATCAAATGTGAAACAGAAGGAAATCCACATAAACATGAAGAAGGATCACTTTCTATGGCTCATGCTGGTAAAGATACTGGTGGAAGCCAATTCTTCATCGTCCATGAACCTCAGCCGCATCTTAATGGTGTTCATACTGTGTTTGGTAAAGTAACTTCTGGTATGGAAGCTGTTAAAGCAATGAAAAATGGTGACGTAATGGAAAAAGTAGTTGTAGAAGACTAATAAAGCTAAGTAAGGCTCCTCTTTTATGAGGGGCTTTTTATTTTAAAAAAGGAATGGTTTAGGTTATTTTTTTAAAAAAAAAGAAAGAATATGCTTCAAGTATGAACGCATTCAGTAGAAAAATAAAATGTTCGCACTGTGATAAAAATATGAAGTTTAAAAAAGAGAGTAAGGGATTTTTTTTTCAAGACCTAAATTTAAAAAAGATAGAAAAATGAAAAGGTTCTACATATTAGATATGACTAATATGTAGAACCCTTTCTACTTTTTACGAAAGCCACCCGTTCGTTATATAAGGTTAGCCAAAATTTTCTGTCTTTGATCAGGATTTGGAACCACCTGTAAGATGTGCGTCAAACATATCAATGATTTCTAGGAACCTATCAGCTTCCCGGAAAACATGGTCGGCTAACAGAGGATGAATAATACTCTTAATTTTACATTGTTCAATTAAATCACGGGCTGTTTTCTTGAAGTCCCTTAGAGATGAAACTGACACCCGATTTTGATCCAGGAATTGATCTAAAAGTGGACCGGTTTGAGATTGTGGCCTCATAGATTCTAAGTCCTTTGCTTGATACAGCAATTGATCAAAATCATTGCTGAAATCCCGTGCTACATCAACCAGTTTCCTTTCTGACGGATCAAGGAGATGACCAATAAATTTTGCATGGTCTGCCATAATCCTTAAGAAGAAGACATTCTCTTTAATAATAGCATCTGGAAGCGCTTGTAATTTCCCTTCATTTAATTCAATTAATCGTTTTCTAAAATAATTAGCTTCCCTACTTGTATGGTCCACTAATAGTGGGAAATTATTTGCCCCCGGCAATTTGCATGTAAGAATTAGTCCTAGCACCTTCCTTTTAAATGCGAAAATTGTTACTAATATTTTGGGATTTGGAATTTATCGAAAAGAGCGAAGTAGAATTGCCAGAAGTACGGTAACAAGGAACTGAAAAAGTAGAAAATACTCTTATAAAAGGGGTAGTTAAGAATAAGTCCTTGGAAAGCTTAGAGCAGTTTAGACAAACTTATATAACCAGAAGGCAGGAATATAGCGCAATGTTTTATCCTTCTATTACTCTTTTATTGTTTTTTATCGTAACCACTTATATTATGACAATGATACTTTTAAAAACATGAATATTTTTTATGATAGAAGAAGGTGATAAAGCTTTTATAATGCGGAAATCTCTTAGAAACGAATAAGAACATGATAATAAAGAAAAGCGCCCATTAAAGAACGCCTTCTATCTTTTCTTATTTGCTTCACTTTGCAATAATTCTATAATTTGGTCCAATTTTTGCTCTACCTCAAGGTTTGGTTTCATACTATTTTTCCGAAAAAGAAATTTTACAGCGGCAGTGAATATGAATAGAATAGCTAAAAGGAGGAGGAACAATATTAGTTGAAAGACCATATCCCCAGTCATTACCTATATCACCTCATTTAATCGCTTTCTAACCATTATACATGTTATAGTAATTATTGGAAATGTGGATTATCTTTTTTCAGCATCCTCAATAATATCTTCGCCAATAATTTCCTTCCATTTATCATACACTGGCTGTAAATGCTCTTTAAAAGCTTCTATCTCTTCATCAGTCAGTTCATTTATTTCTATATCGCTCTCATTTTGTATTTTTACATAAGCTTCATCATTGAGCTTTTCAGCAGAATCTCTAGCAATCTCTGTACCTGCGTCGATTCCAGCTTGCACAATACGCTTGCTCTCATCATTTAATCCATCCCAAAAAGTTGTGTTTGTTAGTAATGCATAGTCAACACGGTTCATACCGATAATGGTTAAGTACTCTTGTACTTCAGCAAACTTTTTCGATTCGATGTTGCTATACGGGTTATCTTGACCATCGACCGTTCCTTGTTGCAAGGCAGTATATAGCTCTCCGAAAGGGATCGAACTTGAGCCGGCCCCTAATGATTTATATAGTTCTTCTAATAGTTGCCCTCCAGTTGTCCGCACTTTCAATCCAGCAAAATCACTTGGAGAGGATATAGTACGGTTATTATTTGTCACATGCTTGGCTCCGTTTGGCCACATGGTTAACCCTAATACTTTATCTTTCTGTAAACGCGCTAATACTTCTTTCCCCTTTGGTCCATCCCAAAAATTTTCAGCAGCTTCATCATTTTCAAATAGAAAAGGCATACCTGGAATATTAAAACCGACTTCAGAACCAACTAATTTTGTCATTTCCGGCATGATGAATTGAACATTATTGGCAATTAAGTTTTGATACTCATCTTTATCACCGAACAAGGAGCTATTAGGAAAAATCTCAACTCGGATCTTCCCATTGGATTGTTCTTCAATCACTTCTTTCATTTTTAATGCCCCTTTATGCTTGGGGGTATTTTCTGCAACTACGTGGGATATCTTAATAGTCATTGCTTGAACGCCGTTTACTTGGGTAGCATCTGCATGTGTAGGGTGACTTTGACAACCAGACAGAAGTGTTCCAACGATAATCAAAAGGCAAAGGACAAAAATCGATTTTACTCTTAACATGGAAAAACCCCCCTAAGTTACAAAAGAAATCGCTTACAAAATAGTATATTGGATACAATATCTAGAATTATAACAAAATAAATGAAAATTGTGAATAAATAAAAATAAATAAATATTCTGTTTATTATTCATTTGTTCTATAGTAAAGTATAAATATTGGATACAATCTACAAAAGGGAGTTGATAATCGTCATGCTTAAGAAACTATCAAGCTTAGAAGAGGGAATGGCTGGTTTGTTATTTATTGCTGGTGTGTTTGTAAGTCTGTATGGGGTATTTACACGGTATATCCTCAATATGCCGCAAGCTTGGGTGACAGAGATTTTTGAATTTTTGATTGTTTGGTCCATCTTTTTGGGTTTTGGTATCGCTTTAAAAGAAAATCGTCATATCAGTGTAGAAATCCTATTTGATCGTTTATCTTACAAAGCAAAAATGATTATTAACTGTATTAGCAATTGTATCGGTGCGGGTTTTGCCTTTTTTTTAATGTTTACAAGCATTAAATTGGTAACGCTTACAAGAGTGCAAGGTACTGAAACTGTTGACGTAGGTATTCCGATTTGGATTACTTTACTTGTATTACCTATCAGTATGGGACTACTAGGGCTTTACTTCATTAGAAAAGCTTATAGATCTGCTAAAGGAGACAAGAAAGAGTTAACAGGTGAAGTAGAAGAATTATATGAAGAAATTGAACAACAAAATAGAGAAAATCATAACAAGGGGGTTAGTTTATGAGTGCGATTATTGTCCTCTTTGTTGTATTTACGATTCTTTGTTTATTAAGAGTTCCAATCGCAGTCAGCCTTGGCCTATCTAGTATCGTTGCTTTATTTATGGTAGATTTTACGCTTTATACGGTTGGTTTGAAGATGTTTAATGCTTTAAACTCAGCAACTTTAATGGCGATTCCCGGATTCGTTTTTGCAGGGGTGATTATGTCCAAAGGTGGCATATCCTTTCACTTAATTGAAGCACTAAAATCATGGGTCGGTCATTTTCGCGGTGGATTAGCTGTTGTCACTATCCTTGCCTGCATGATTTTTGCTGCCATCTCAGGCTCAAGCCCAGCCACAGCTGCAGCAATTGGTGGGATTATGATTCCTGCGATGGTAAAGGCAGGTTACAGTAAAAGATATTCGATGGGTTTAGTGGCAGCTGCTGGAACGCTAGGTATATTAATCCCACCGTCCATTCCGTTAATTATTTATGCAACAGTTGCAGAAGCCTCAGTAGGTAAATTATTTGCTGCAGGAATAATCCCTGGTTTGCTACTAACAAGTTTACTTTTGTGTTCAGCTATATTTCATGCAAGGAGACATAATTATGGTAGATTAGAAAAAGTTCCCTTTCAATTGAGATGGAAAAAGACATATAAGGCAATCTGGGGCTTTTTACTACCCGTTTTTATTTTAGGTGGCATTTATAGTGGGGCTGTCACGCCAACTGAAGCAGCTTTTGTTTCTTGTTTATACGGTTTAATTGTGTCGATATTTATTTACAAAGAGATGACTTTTAATAAATTTCGAGAAGTATTAAAAGAGTCTATTAATATAACTGCGATGATTTTCTTAGTAATTGCTTCAGCCATGGTTTTTGGGATGTTCTTAACAACGGAACAAGTACCACAGATTTTTGCTCAATGGATTGAAGCTAGTGCAGCAAATAAGTGGATATTTATAATTGGTGTCAACTTGATGTTTTTCTTATTGGGGATGTTTCTGGAGGCAACAGCGATTATTTTAATCACTTTGCCAATCTTACTACCTGTATTAGTATTGTTTGATATCAATATCATACATTTTGCCATTATTATGACGATTAATATGGAGTTAGCGATGATTACTCCTCCGGTAGGGCTAAATCTATTCGTAGTTAGTGGAATTACAAAAGAAAAAATTGGTGAAGTGATTAGAGGTGTGGTTCCCTTTTATTTGCTTATGGTGGTTGCACTGATTCTTGTTATCATATTCCCTGAAATCTCTTTGCTGTTAGCAGAGTAAATCATTGAGTAATAGAGCCGTCCAAAGCAATGTCTTTGGCGGTCTTTTTGTGTTGTTATAAATCAACAAATATAAGAAATATGTAAAACCCTTTAAGCGGTTGTAAATGATATTTAAGGTTTTGTAAATGTTTGTGAGATTCTCTGACAGGATGATATACATGTGATATTCTTGCTTATATAATAAAAAACAACATAAAACAAAATAAAACAAAGTAAAACAACAAAAGAATTTTGATTAAGGGAGCAAACATGGATGTCTCTACTAGCCGAAGAAAGAAAGAAGAAGATTATGAGTTTAATCCAAGAGTTTGGACAAGTGAAGGTTAATCAATTGGCGAAAGAATTTCATGTATCAACGGAAACCATTCGTAGATACTTAGAAGAATTATCAAATGAATATAAAATAAAAAAAGTTCATGGTGGTGCAGTCAAAGTTGAGCCTGTAAATAATGAATTGTCGATGTTTGAAAGAGAAATTCTTCATATCGACGAAAAGAAATTGATTGGTAAGAAAGCAGCTTCACTTGTTGAAGATGGTGATGTACTTTTCATTGATGAAGGAAGTACAACGATGCAGATGGCTGATGGTTTATTAATGAAAGAAGGCATTACAGTGATAACGAATTCCTTTCCCATCGCGATTAAATTAATGGAAAGAGAGGAGTTAAGAAGTTTCACAGGTGAACTTATCTTCTTAGGTGGACATGTTCGTAATGATCACTTCCGTACAACCGGATCTTTGGCAGAAAAAATGGCAAAAGAATTTTATGTCGATAAAGCATTTATTGCCATCGACGGTGTGGCTAATCAAGCTGGATTTACAAGTTATGACTTAGATAAATGTCTTCTGTCACAAGTTTTTATCTCGCAATCAAAAAAATCTTATGTGCTAAGTGATGATTCTAAGGTGGATAAGGTAGCCAATTATAAAATCGCCTCATTAGAAGAAGTGAATTACTTTATTACGAATATCGATTATTCGGACACAGTTGACCTTACTAAAGAACAATGGATACAGAGCTAAAAGGAGAGGGATGCAGTTTAGGTAGCTGATTGCTGCCCTCCTTAGTTCAGAGGGGAATGGAAAAATGATTATTCCAATGCCGGTTGCCGCACTATTGTATCGTGGTTAGGATTTCTAGATGCTGATTTAATTATGAAAAACGGTTTTTAAAGTAAAGAGACTTACTTCAGCAGCGATAATATTTTTTGTAGGCGGTAAAAGGGTCTATAACATGGTTAATTTTTATCATTGTGACACTTTTTATCATTCCTCTTGGTAAATATTTGGAGATTAAAAGAGGGGAATGCTCAGTTTTAAATACTGAATTTTCTAACTATTGGAGGATTTAAATATGCTCAAACTTGAGAATGTATCTAAAAAATATCATAACAAATCAGTATTAGAAAATATTGATTTAGAAATACAACCAGGAGAAATCGTGTCACTTCTTGGTCAAAGTGGAAGTGGAAAAACAACGTTATTAAACATCATTTTAGGATTGACAAAAATGGATAGTGGAAAAATTTATTATGAGAATGAAGATTTAACGAATGTAAAGATGAAGGATAGGGGCTTTAATATTGTTTTTCAAGATTATGCATTATTTCCCCATCTAAACGCCTATGAAAATATTGTATATGGCTTGAAGAATAAGAAATCTATGGACTCAAAGAATGAATTACACGAATATATTGATTTCCTTGAGCTCGGTCCACATTTGGACAAGAAAATCAGTCAACTATCTGGCGGGCAAAAACAAAGAGTCGCGCTTGCGAGAACGTTAGTGATGAAACCAAGAATTCTTCTATTAGATGAACCGTTAAGTGCATTAGATGGGGTGATAAAAGAGTCCATTAAAGAAAGAATCAAGTCGATTGCTAAGCAATTTCAATTGACAACCATTATTGTTACGCATGATCCGGAAGAGGCGTTAACTTTGTCAGATAAAATTTTAATTATTAATCAAGGTCATGTGTCACAATTTGGTACCCCACATGAAATCATTCATGAACCGAATAATGAATTTGTGAAAGATTTTATACTCAAACAACTCCACATTAAAAGGCAAAATATTTTTCATTTGTTTGGTGAGCAATATGCCTAATATCAAGTTGGAAATGAAAGTCATCTATATGGCTATCATCCTATTATTCTCGGTATTTCTAGTATCGCCAATGCTGGCATTATTCTACCGCTCCTTCCAAACAACCAATGGCCTTGAATTAACTAATTATATAAATGTACTAGCGAATGGCGAACTAATAACAGCGTTCATGAACAGTATAAAAGTTTCAGGATTAACAGCCGTAATTTCAACTGTGTTAGCGTTTATGATTGCTTACGCATTACATTGTACGAATATTGAAAAACGTTATAAAAGTATCATTAAAGTTGGGATACTTATTCCTATATTGTTACCTACGATTACATACGGTTTTGCGATTATGTATTCTTTTGGTAATCAAGGATTAATCACGCAGCTCATGGGACAACCCTTATTTAATATCTATGGATTTAATGGCTTGTTGTTAGGCTATACAATTTACACTTTACCGGCTGCCTTTCTTATTATAAATAACTCATTTATGTATATAGATAAGAGATTCATGGTTGTTTCAAAGTTGATGTTAGACGGTACTTGGAGAAGTTTTTTTCATACGATCTTACGTCCATTAACTGGAGCTATAGGTGGAGCCTTTGTACTCTCATTTATTCTAAGTTTTACTGATTATGGGATACCAGCTTCAATTGGCGGAACATACTCGGTTGTTTCTACTCAGCTTTATCAAGTGATGCTTGGTTCAATCCCGAATTTCAGCCATGGGGCAGTCATCGCTATATTAATGCTCTTACCAGCCTTATTCGGTGTTTTTTTACTGCAATATTTAGAACGATTCAATTTCCATTATGACAAATTCACTGAGATTGAAATGGTTGAACATAAAGGCAGAGATATGAGTTTTGCGTTATTATCTTCCATTGTCATCATTGGTATGTTATCTGTCTTTCTGGTGATGTTCATTGCACCGTTTTTAACAAGTTTTCCTTACGATTCAACTTTTACATGGAATCATCTCATCAATGTATTTCAATCAAATGACCTCATTGGTGTGTATAAGAATTCTCTAATCGTTGCTCTTTTTACGACATTCTTTGGGATATTGATAGCCTACAGTTCAGCGATTATTAATGCGAGAACAAAGATAAAAGGAAAAGGCGCGTTTGATATTGTTTCAATGATTACAAATACCTTGCCTGGTATGGTACTTGGTCTATCGTATCTATTACTTTTCAATAATAGTAGTCTAAAAGGCACGTTTATCATTATTATTGTATGCAATATTGTCCACTACTACACAACGCCTTACTTAATGGCGAAAAATTCTCTATCTAAGATGAACCCGACATGGGAAACAACGGGAGGATTACTCGGAGATAGTTGGTTTAAAACGATTTACCGAGTGATTCTGCCAAACTCTTGGGGCACAGTGATAGAAATGTTTAGTTATTATTTTATCAATGCGATGGTCACGATTAGCGGAATTATTTTTCTCGTATCTGCTCAAACATCGCTTGTTTCAAGTAAGATCAAAGAACTACAGCACTTTGCTAAATTTAATGACATTTTTGTACTATCTTTACTGATCTTCTTCACTAATCTCATTATCAAACTACTCTGTGATTATTTACAAAAAAGAAGATCATTAAAAAATATATAAAAGTGAGGGATGTAACATGAGAAAAAATAAAAAATGGTTCACACTCTTGTCAGTTGCTATCGTCATGATTCTAGCTGGATGTGGAGGGGAGGCAGCAAGTGGTGACAGTAATCAAGTCGTGATCTTATCAAATGGTGATGAAGAAGCAGTAAACGTGATGGAAGAAACATTAAACGATGCTGGCTTTGAAGGAGACTATTTAATTCAATCATTAGGAACATCAGAATTAGGAGGAAAATTATTAGCAGAAGGGAAAAGTATTGAAGCAGATATCGTCACAATGAGCTCTTACTTTTTAGAAAGTGCTGAAAAGCAACATGACATGTTTAAAGATTTAAGTTTCGATACAAATAGTTTAGTAGAATATCCAAACTTTTATACTCCTTTATTAGCTAATACTGGTTCGTTATTTTATAACACTTCTCTTTTAGAGCAAAAAGGGCTAGAAGTCCCGACCTCAATAAAAGAGTTGGCAGAACCACAATACGAAGGCTTAGTGTCAATTCCTAATATTATGGATTCTTCCACAGGATGGATGCTTATTCAGGCAATTATTAGTGAGTATGGAGAAGAAACTGGTAAGAAGGTTATGGGTGGGATTATAAAAAATGCAGGGCCCCATTTAGAAAGTTCAGGTTCTGGTTCTATTAAAAAGGTGCAAGCAGGGGAAGTCGCGGTTGGATTTGGATTGCGTCATCAAGCGGTTGCTGCAAAAACGGGAGGCGCACCAATTGATTTTATCGATCCAACAGAAGGGAACTTCTCAACTACAGAATCGATTGCCGTCATTGATAAAGGTGAAGGGCAAAAAGAATTAGCGGAAGAAATGGCTGAAGTTCTGGTAAAAGAAGCGAGAGAAGGTTTAATCGACTATTATCCAGTTGCTTTGTACGATGGCGAGACGGTTGCAGATGAAAACATTGCTAGCAATCAAAAAATATTCTCAGAACCAATGACAGTAGAGTTATTAGAGAAACATCAAGCATTCTTTAATTCAGCTAAATAAAGGAGAGTTTACGAATGAAACAATATAAATTATTAACACCAGGTCCATTAACAACGACAGAGGCGGTTAAAAGAGAAATGTTGTTTGATCGTTGTACTTGGGATGATGATTATAAGCAAATTACGCAAAAAATCCGCACAGATTTATTAAAACTTGCTCATGCAGAAAATGATGACTATACCGTTGTCTTGATGCAAGGAAGCGGCACTTTTACAGTGGAATCAGTTATGACTTCTGCTTTTAGTAAAGAGGATAAAGCATTGATTATTACGAACGGTGCCTATGGTGAGAGGATGGTCAAAATCGCTAACTATATTGGTATCAAGCATACGCATTACGCTGTTGCCTATAATGAATATCCGAAAGAAGCAGAGATTAGAAATTTATTGTCTTTAGATAACGAAATTACACATATCGTCATGGTCCATTGTGAAACAACGACAGGTATTCTTAATCCAATTGAGATGATCGCCAACGTTGCTAAAGAAACAAATAAAACATTAATTATTGATGCAATGTCAAGCTTTGGCGGAATGGAAATTGATATACCTGCACTTGGGATTGACTTCTTAATAAGCAGTGCGAACAAATGTATTCAAGGAGTGCCAGGGTTCGGATTTGTGATTGCTAAAAGAGAGAAAATCATCTCTTGTAAAGGTAATGCACGAAGCCTTTCACTCGATTTATATGATCAATGGGTAGTGATGGACAAAGATGGCAAATGGCGCTATACTTCACCAACTCATGTCGTTGCTGCTTTCGGGAAGAGCTTGGATGAACTGGATACAGAAGGAGGGATTCCTGCTCGTGAACAACGATACCGAAATAATAATCAGTTATTAAGGAAGAGAATGAAAGCCATTGGATTTGATACATATATTAGTGAGGACAAACAATCACCAATTATTACTTCCTTTATTTATCCGAACGATCAATTTAGTTTTCAAGCTTTCTATGATTATATGAAAGAACATGGGTTTGTTATTTATCCAGGAAAACTAACTGATGAAGATACTTTTAGAATGGGCAATATTGGCGAAATTTACGAAGAAGATATTAACCGTTTATGTGATATTATCGAAAACTATTTGGGAGTGAAAGCATAATGAAAAAAATAGAAGCAGTAATATTTGATTGGGCGGGTACGACAGTAGATTTTGGTTGTTTTGCACCTGTAAATGTCTTTATTGATATTTTTAAAGATGCGGGTATTGAGGTGACGATGGCAGAGGCGAGAGAACCAATGGGCATGCTAAAGATCGATCATATTCGCGCCATGCTGTCGATGCCCCGGATTGCATGTCTTTGGGAAGAAGAAAATGGCAAGCCATTCACTGAAACAGATGTAGAAAGGTTGTATAGCAAATTCGAACCGGCTTTATTGCAGTCATTAGCTCATTTTACTGATCCGATAGCTGGTGTGGTCGAAACGGTTACAGAGTTAAGAGCAAATGGTTTGAAAATAGGGTCAACGACAGGCTATACGAGCACAATGATGGATATTGTTGTACCCTTAGCAAAGGAAAAAGGCTATACACCTGATTGTTACTTTACGGCTGATGATACCGATTCGTACGGTCGACCGTATCCGTTTATGATCTTTAAAAACTTGCAGGCATTAAAAGTATCGAGTGTGAAAAACGTCGTGAAGGTTGGAGACACGATTTCAGATATGAAAGAAGGTGCGCAAGCCGGCGTATGGACGGTTGGGGTGATAGTTGGTAGTTCTGAAATGGGCTTATCAGCCAATGAATTTAACAAATTATCTGGAGAGGAACAACAGAGAGAAATGGCACGAACAAAAGAAGCCTTTATAAGCGCAGGGGCTGATTTTACAATTGAGACAATGACAGAATTACCTTCACTGATAGAAACAATTAATCTTCAAGGATCCGGGAAGGAAAGGGAAGCTATTGAAAAATAAAGAAGCACTTCACCGTGAAGGAGACGTGAATAATAGCCCTTCACGGATGAGGTGGAATCATTCACTTGATCAGGTAAGTCGAGAAACACTTTGGCGCGACGAAGCGGTCTTTATAAGGCAATCGATGTCGACTCCTTGTCTACAAACCATTGTTGACGCAGACGGTTGCTACTTAATCGATCGAGAGGGAAAACGTTATTTAGACTTCCATGGCAATAGCTTGCATCAAGTCGGCTATAAAAATCCGTACGTGATTGAAGCTATCACGAAACAAATGAATACTTTGCCTTTTATTCCGCGGAGATTTACTGCTGACATTGCGATGGAGGCAGGAGAAAGGTTAATAGAGAAGACGATCTCAAAAGATTTCAAAGTATTATTCGTTCCCTCAGGCAGTGCAGCAGTAGGGCTTGCTATGAAAATTGCTAGAAAAGTGACTGGCAATCATAAAGTGATTTCCATGTGGGAGTCATTTCATGGGGCAGGCTTAGATGCAATCTCTGCGGGAGGAGAGTCTGTATTTAAAAACGGTATTGGTCCGATGTTGCCTGGGATGATTAAAGTAATGCCCTACCAGTCCTACCGGAATGTCTTTGGTGCAAGCTCACCAGAAGATATCGCTGAAAAGTCGTTAAATTATCTGGAGTATGTGATTATAAATGAAGGGAATATTAGTTGCATCTTACTAGAGCCAATTA
Source organism: Cytobacillus sp. FSL M8-0252 (assembly GCF_038007345.1). Lineage (NCBI taxonomy): Bacteria > Bacillati > Bacillota > Bacilli > Caryophanales > Bacillaceae > Cytobacillus > Cytobacillus sp. FSL M8-0252. The sequence continues at coordinate 2,527,026 of NZ_JBBOWZ010000001.1, read as the reverse complement.
GAGCAACAGACACGCATATTCCTCCACGATCTTATTTTAAAAGGTTAAGAAAAATATGTGACGAACATGGAATCCTACTCATTTTTGATGAGATTCCAACCGCCTTTTACCGAAGCGGTGAATGTTATGTGCATCAATTATATGATATCGAACCAGATATCCTTGTATTGGGAAAAGGATTAGGCGGAGGCATCGTGCCACAAGCTGCCGTTTTAGTGAAAAAAGTGCTTGATACGGCGGCAGAAGTTTCACTCGGTCATTATACACATGAAAAGCCAGCAATAGGCAGTGCCGCTATCGTTGCCATGCTTAACTATATTGACGATTACAGGTTAAAAGAAAATAGTTTGAGCCAATCTCAATTCATGGCGGCTAAGTTAAAAAAACTAGCGGAGCAGTATACTTGCATTGGGGATTTACGAATCTGCGGATTGTTAATAACGATCGAGCTTGTTAAAAGCCGAGACACAAAAGAAAAAGATGAGCAGTTGACCGAGTTTCTTCTCTACTACTGTTTGCAGCATGGTCTATCGTTTAAAGTAGCAGCTGGCAATTGCATCACATGGCATCCACCCCTTATTATCAAAGAGAAAGAAGCAAGCTTAGCTATTGAGTTATTGGAGAATGGCTTGAGAGCATATCATGCATAAAAACCTCTCATTTTTTAGAGAGGTTTTTTTGTTTTCTGCATGCATAGTGCAACATCATAAAAATTAGGAATCGTCTAAACAGCACTTAAAATGATGAAAATGATTGTCGGGATAATCACTGTCCATTTTTAAGATTGTAAACGTATTTTTTTCTAGAACATTCATACAAGCAATTGATCATTTTTTTCTTCTACTATAAAAAAATTGTAGATTGTATCAATGCAAAAATGATCATTTACATGCTATGGTTATTGTATGAAAAAATAAAGGAGTAAAGATAAATGAAACCGATAGATGATCATCTTAAAAAGGATTTAAAAGTCATATTTATTGGGTTTAACCCGAGCGTAAAGTCTGCAGAAACTGGATTTCATTATGCCAACCGTCATAACCGGTTTTGGAAAATCCTCTATCAATCTGGGCTGACTGAACGGGTTTACTTACCAGAAGAAAATCATCAATTACTTCAATTAGGATATGGTTTAACAAATATTGTCTCAAGACCAACTAAAGCGGCTAGCGATATTACGAAGGAAGAATATCAAGCAGGTAGATTAGAACTATTAGAAAAACTAAAAAAATATCAACCTGAAGTGGCCTGTTATGTAGGGAAAGGTGTATATCAAGAATTTAGTAAGAAAAAGAAGGTATCTTGGGGATTTCAGAGCGAATCGGTTGTACCAGGTGTAATTGATTTTGTTGCACCTTCATCAAGCGGGCTTGTAAGAATGAAAATAGATGAAATTGTAGATATCTATAAACAATTGAGGGAAATGTTACGGAAGTAAAAAACAGGAAAAAAGACCGAGAGAAAAAAAGGTCTAATTTCTTTCAGAATATTTAATCTTTTGTTATAATAATGATACAACTTGTATCGCTTCAAAATTCTCTTGTCTATGCGTTGAAGGGACCAAATGGTTTTCACGTTTATGTTAGGGAGGGATAAAGGATGAAGCAATTAGTTAGAGTAATGCCTTACACAGTCAATGATCAAGTGACAGATGTCAATGAAACGCCGCAAGGAATACAATTGATTCAGGCACCTGAGATTTGGAAAGAGACGAAAGGAAAAGGCATGAAGGTGGCAATATTAGATACAGGTTGTGACATGGACCATCCAGATTTAAAAGCGAGAATTATAGGTGGTAGAAACTTTACAGACGATGATGGGAGTTCACCAGATATCTTAGATGACCATAATGGTCACGGCACACATGTTGCTGGTACAATTGCTGCTACTGCTAATGAATCAGGAGTAATTGGTGTAGCCCCGGAAGCAGATTTGTTAATTGTAAAAGTATTGAACAAAGATGGATCTGGTCAATATGATTGGATTATAAATGGAATATTGTATGCGGTTGAACAGAAAGTAGATATTATATCGATGTCACTAGGTGGCCCTGAAGATGTTCCAGAACTACATGAAGCGATACAAAAAGCCGTCGGAGAAAATATTCTCGTTGTTTGTGCAGCTGGAAATGAAGGTGACGGGGATGATAATACCGATGAGCTTGCTTATCCAGGTTCATATAATGAAGTCATTAGTGTTGGTGCTGTTAATTTAAACCGCGAATCATCACCTTTCAGCAATTCTCATACCGAAATTGATTTGGTCGCTCCTGGTGAAGAGATATTATCTACTTTTTTAAATGGTAAATATGCAAAACTAAGCGGTACATCAATGGCCGCACCACACGTCGCAGGGGCTTTGGCGTTAATAAAAGATTTTTCTCAAGTTACATTTGAAAGAGATTTCTCAGAGCCTGAGTCATATGCGCAATTGATTAGAAGAACTGTTCCGCTGGGCTATTCGCCAAAGTTAGAAGGAAACGGTCTACTTTATTTAACTGTACCAGAGCATTTAAACCGTGTATTAACTGAAGTAGTAAAAAATAGATTAGTAAAAAGTTAATATATTGATTGTATTAAAAACAAGAACAAATTCTGTTTCATTGAATTTGTTCTTGTTATTTTTTGTCTAATAAGTTTCTCTAGGCATGGTTTTTTTATTTTATTGATTACATGTATTTTATGATGAATGAATTGAGACTATGTTATGATCCTTTAGTTTATTATACTAGTAACAAAACGAGCGCGTTTGGAGGAAAGGATATGCAGCCATTTACAGCAACAGTGATTAAAATAATTAAAGAAATCCCTAAAGGAAGAGTAATGAGCTATGGACAAATCGCAACATATGCTGGTAGCCCCCGTGGTGCAAGGCAAGTTGTTCGCATTCTCCATTCAATGAGTCATAAATATGGTTTGCCCTGGCATAGAGTGGTCAATAAAGTAGGTGAAATTAGACTAAATGATAGCCACCAAGCCGATATGCAAAAAGAGTTACTTGAACAAGAAGGTGTTTTCTTTATACAGGCTCATCAAGTGGATATGAGTCGCTCACAGTATGACCGCGCCAAGTGAAGCACTAACACACAGTCAAGGTTTGTTCTCTATCTTTCCTCTTTTTTTCCCCTAAGTATGCCTAGTTTTGCTGAAAGAAATGATTGACTAGTCATTGCTACCTATTTAGGACAGAAGGAAAAACATATCCATTCACTTAAAGGAGAAAAATGAAGAAAAAGCGAAGTTCAATACATATAGATGTAGTTTTTTGTCAATCTATGTAGGAGAAATGTAGACAGGAAGAATATAGGAGGGGATGAGGGAAAATGAAAAAAGCTTTAGTGAGTTTGTTGACGGTTATACTACTATTTTCAATTGCCTATACACCGTTTCAATCAGCAGTGGAACCTAAAGTTTCGGCTAATGAAGAAGGTGATGAGTTAGTTCAGAAGCTTAATCAACTTATTAACAATGATCCACTGTTAGCGGGAGCTCTTGCTGGTGTTAGCGTGAGGAGCGCAGAAGAAGGGAAGATTGTTTATGAACATATAGCTGATACTAGATTACGACCAGCTTCTAATATGAAACTATTAACAGCAGCAGCAGCACTGTCAGTATTAGGTGAAGATTATCGCTTTAAAACAGAATTATTATCGATAGGCCAGCAACGGGGCTCTGTCCACCATGGGGATATTTATTTAAAGGGGTATGGCGACCCAACTTTATTGAAAGAAGATTTTACTAACATGGCTAAAGCATTAAAAAAACAAGGTATTAAAATGATTAAAGGTCAACTTATTGCAGATGATAGTTGGTATGATGATGAACGTTTGTCAGAAGATATCATCTGGAAAGATGAGAGTTATTATTATGGTGCGCAAATATCAGCATTGACTGTAAGTCCGAATGAAGATTATGATGCTGGAAGTGTAATTGTCGAGGTAAAACCAGGTAAACAAGAGGGGAAAAAGCCAGAAATAACTCTGCAGCCGAACAATAGATATGTCAAAATCAACAATAACGCTAAAACCGTTGGTGCATCAGATAAGAAAGAAATTGATATTGTAAGAGAACATGGTACAAATGAGATAACCATCACTGGGACGATTCCTATAGAAGCTACATCTAGTAGAGAGTGGATTGCCGTATGGGAGCCAACACAGTATGCTTTAGAGTTATTAAAGGATTCTTTAGCAGATGAGGGTATTAAAATCCATGGTGGCGTTAAGGTAGGAGTCGCACCTAATCAAACAGAAGTGTTGTATGAACAACAATCCATGCCGTTAGAGGAATTGCTCATTCCCTTTATGAAGTTGAGTAATAATACACATGCCGAAATTTTAATCAAAGAAATGGGGAAAGTAGTTAAAAATGAAGGCAGTTGGGATGCAGGATTAGAAGTTTTAGCAGATGAATTGAATGCTTGGGGAATCAATCAAGATACCATGCTTTTAAGAGACGGATCAGGCATCTCTCATGTCACTTTATTACCAGCTAATGAGCTTTCCAAACTCTTATACGAAGTACAGAAGGAATCTTGGTTTGATGTGTATTTTCATTCATTACCAGTAGCTGGTCATGCGGACAGAATGGTAGGGGGTACATTAAGAAATCGGCTGAAAAACTCTCCAGCTGAGGGTCATGTTTATGCAAAAACAGGATCGATTTCAACTGTTAGCTCGCTTTCAGGCTATGTGGATAACAAGTCAGGAGAAAGATATGTATTTTCTATTATATTGAATAATATGGTAGATGGGTCAAAGGGGAAAATCATTGAAGATAAAATTGCTACCATTTTAGCTGAACAATAAACTACGCTCTATCATTACAAAAACGCTTGGATGCTGGACACCAAGCGTTTTTGTAATCGTCTTTATTTCTAAATAAGATTCAGATAAAAATTACTCACCCTTGCTAGCCTGAACATCTAAACTAATTTTGATTTTGTCTCCGACAAGAACGCCACCCGTTTCTAATGTAGAGTTCCATGTTAATCCATAATCATTTCTGCTGATTGATCCAGTTACGTTAAATCCAGCTTTTGTATTTCCCCATGGATCAATTCCCGTTCCTTCAAATTCGACTGCAAGCGTTTCTTGTTTTGTTGTATCTTTAATCGTCAGATCACCTGTCACGCTATATTCATTTTCCCCATTTTTTACAATATTCGTTGCTTTAAAATTAATTTTTGGATAGGTTTCAACATCGAAGAAATCTTGTGATTTTAAATGATTATCACGATCTTCGTTTTTGGTATCAATACTAGCTGAGTCGATTGTTAATGAAATATCCGCTGTTGTTAAATCTTTAGGATCAGCTTCAATAACAGCATCAAACGCTGTAAATGATCCCTTTACATTAGCAATCATCATATGTTTAACAGAAAAATCAACACTACTATGTGCTGGGTCTAACGTCCACTTTGTTTTAGCCATTTTATTTTCCTCCTATATATCTTTGATTAATAAATCTCAAATTAAAAATAATTGATTTCGAAATAATTATAATCTCGCCATCCATGTTTGTCAATTTTATTTTTAAATTTTCTAATAATTTTTTCGCGGAAGTGCGATATGTTATGGTAGTGAAGTGACAAGAGTTCGTATACAATAGGAATAATATGTATTTGTTAGAGGAGTTAAAGGAATGAAGCAATTAGAGGATATCCATCGTCAAGCGATTGAATATACAAAAATGAAAATTTATGAAGATATAGATTATTATTTAGGTGCAAATGAACAAATGTTAAGTTTTTCACAATATATCAAAGATCGAGCTCCGTTTTTAGCACAAGTTTGGCAAAATGTGTGGAGTAATAAAGCGACGAACAAACTCTCTCGTTTCCATAAGAAGGAATATTTAAAGAAAAAAAACTATGTTATTGAAGATATGAATAAGAAAACGTTAAATCAAGCATTTAGGAAAGAAGTCATTGAGTTCCGTCCATTAAATGTAAATAGTTTGCTACATTCGATTTTTGCAGATCAACCTGAAAAGTGGGCCAAGCGTTATGTTTATGCAAGAGAAAGATATCTTCAAGAAGAAAAAGAACGCCAGATCAAACAAGAAAGATACGCCTATCAAGAATTTCTATGTGAAGAAGCAGAACAATGGTTGTCAAAAAACAGTGAAAATCTCTTTTTAGCTTTAAGACATAAATTGGCTTTAAAGCTTGAAACGGATTTAGCAAATAGAGTGAAGTATCATGAGACGGAATCACGTTACTTAGAAGAACCTTTAGTGGAAGTGGGGCCATTTAACGTTGATGATTACCCCCGTGTAGAAGATTTCTTTGAAGAGTTTACAGGTAATCTCCACAAAGTGATGATAAAAAATAAATGGTATTTTGAGTATGAAACATACTATTTTGAATACGAACAAATGGTAGGAGAAACTTTACATACGCTTATACAACAAGCGCTTCTATTACATCTTGGTCAAGGTCATATTGATAAGTATCAATCTTTGTTCCAGCATAGTTTGACTGGAGAGAAGTTGTTAGATCTAATTGATTGGGAAGATTTAATTCCAAATGCACTAGGCCGAATCATGGAAGATTATGTGAAAGATTTATTGAAGATAGCAAATGAGAATTTTGATTTAGAAGAGCAGCGAAGCTTATATGAAATACAAGTGAAAGAAAGAAAAATGAAGCGCAAACAAGAAGAACGGGAACGGAGACAAAAAGAAGAACAACAACAAAAAATGTTGAATGATATTTTTGGCTCTGCTTATGAGAGCCGAAAGAATATTTATCAGAAATTTGTTCTTCATATTGGTGAAACAAATACAGGGAAAACGTTCCAAGCACTAGAGAAAATGAAAGCAGCCCCATCCGGGTTATATTTAGCCCCATTACGTTTGTTGGCGCTTGAAGTCTATGAAAAGCTAAACAATGAAGGAACACCCTGTTCTTTAAAAACTGGAGAAGAAGAACGAGAAACCTCAGGTGCGACACATTTAGCTTGTACGGTTGAAATGTTTTATGAGAAAGATGATTATGATGTCATTGTTATAGATGAATCACAAATGATTAGTGATAAGGACCGTGGCTATGCTTGGTTTAAGGCAATCACAAAGGCAAATGCGAGAGAAGTGCATATTATTGCGAGTAAAAATGCCGAAGCTATGCTGTTGCAATTAATTGGAGATAGCAATGTTGAAATACATAGATATAAACGAGAAGCCCCTTTGGAAGTAGACAGTGAAGAGTTCACTCTTAAAAACGTAAAAGAGGGTGACGCGCTGATTTGTTTCTCACGTAAAAGGGTACTCGAAACAGCGTCTATGTTACAAAGAAAAGGTCATCAAGTGAGTATGATATATGGCAGTATGCCACCTGAAACGAGGAAGAAACAGGTTAATCGCTTTACAGCTGGTCAATCTGATGTCATTGTCTCAACAGACGCAATCGGAATGGGATTAAATTTACCGATACGACGGATTGTTTTTTTGGAAACGGAGAAATTTGATGGTACGAAACGTCGCACACTGACATCTCAAGAAGTGAAACAGATTGCTGGGAGAGCGGGGAGAAAAGGTATTTACCCTGTAGGTAGAGTGGCCTTTTTTGACCGGATTAAGTTAATGAGCAGTTTATTATCACAAGTAGATGCTCCGATTGAAAGTTTTGCTATTGCACCTACTTCAGCCATTTTTGATCGCTTTCTTTCGTATTATCGTGATTTAGGGAAGTTTTTTGAACTCTGGGATTTATTTGAGAGTCCAAAGGGAACTAAGAAAGCAACATTAAGTGAAGAAAGGGAGCTTTATGAACTGGTTAGAGGGACAGAGATTGAGGCGAGAATGCCTTTAAAAGATTTGTACAGTTTCTTACATCTACCTTTTTCAAAAAAAGAAGCGGACTTGATTCGGCAATGGGAGCAGGCGATGTACAGTATCATTGATCATGAAGAGCTGCCTGAACCAAGGTTAAGAAACCGTAATCTTGAAGACCTTGAGTATTCATATAAAGCAATAGGTCTTCATTTACTATTTCTCTATAAATTAGGTCAACATACTGAAGCCATCTATTGGGAAAGAGTGAGGGACGATATATCTAATCATGTGTTTGAACGATTAGATGATGATATTGCAAATATGAAAAAAACATGTAAGCGTTGTGGAAAATCTTTAGCTTGGGATCATGCCTTTAACATTTGCGATGATTGCCATAAGAATCAACCGAGTAGAAGAAGACGTTACTATAAGAGGTAAATAGGAGGGGTAATGTGAAGCTGAGTATTTTAGATCAATCACCAATTGCAAAAGGCAAGACAGCAAAAGAAGCACTTGAGGCATCACTGCAGTTAGCAAAAACAGCGGATGAATTAGGCTATTACCGCTATTGGATTGCAGAGCATCATGACTTGCCTGGGCTCGCTAGTTCCTCTCCTGAAATTATGATGACATATATTGCATCACAAACGTCAACTATAAGGATTGGCTCGGGTGCGTTGTTACTACCGAATTATAAACCTTTTAAAGTGGCAGAGAACTTTCATTTGTTAAGCACACTTTTTCCAGGACGTATAGACCTCGGCATAGGAAGAGCACCAGGTGCATCTGCTGAAGCAAGTATTGCACTAGCAGGGAATTATTTGCAAGCTGTCAAAGAGTGGCCCCAGTCTATTGATACACTACTTGCTTTTTTAAATGACCATCATCCAGAAGACCATCTTTTTCGTAAAGTAAAGGCAAGTCCCATCCCCCCAATAAAGCCTGAAGTGTGGATGTTAGGAACAAGCCATAAAAGTGCTAGTTTAGCAGCTGAAAAGGGGTTACATTACTGTTTTGGACAATTTATGAGTGATGCTAATGGAAAAGAAGCGATTGATCTTTTTAAAGAGAAGCGCAAGAGCGAACAACAAAATATGATGTTAACCGTCTCTGTTATTTGTGCTGAAACAGATGAAAAGGCTGAAGAAATAGCTACCTCAGTATTATTATGGCATCTCCAATCAGATGATGGAGAGAAGCAAGAAGTACCTTCAGTAGAGGAAGCAATTAAGCATCCCTATTTCATTGCAAAACAAGAAAAAGTCGCTAAGATGAAAGAAAGAATGATTATTGGTAATCCGGAAAAGGTCAAGAGAGACTTGTTAAGTCTTACAAACCAATACGGCATAGATGAAGTCATGATCGTGACAATAACACATGATTATGACGATCGTCTAAAGTCATATAAATTATTGGCTGATATGATTAACAAACCAGTTTTTTAGAGATATAAAGGGAATGTGAAGCAACCTACACATTATTTCTTCAATATTTGTAGGGGGAAGCTCGTATCTTTTTTTGTCATGGTCAAACGAAAGCTGGTTGCTATTCCTCTATAAATAAATATTTATTGCTCATGTCTAAAAGAGTTTATTCTCTTTTTTTCCGCTCTTTAAAAGGGCAAACATGAGAGGTATATGGGTTGTATTAAATTGAAGCAATGTCAATTTTAAGCAAGCAGCTTTTACCTCTAAAGTTTCTAATTTGTTTTCGTTTACGATGCGTTAATCATAAATTCGATAGCATGTTTCCCTTACTGCTTGAATAGAAATAAGGCAGTAGCATCTAAGACGAGAATGAAGGAGAGAGGTATAATGGCAAGCTTTCATCATGAGAAAAAGGTAAATGTATCAATTGACCACCTATGGCAGTTTGTTAGTGATATGAATCATTGGGCACCACTTGTTCCTGGATATATAAGGCATGAAATATTAAATGAAAAAAGCTCCATCTGGGTGTTTAAAGTAGATGTCGGCTTAATGAAAAAAAAGATAGAGCTACAGGTCGATATCACTAGATGGCAGGCGCCTAATAAAGTGACATTTAACTTAACAGGTATTAATGAGAAATTTAAGGGCAATGGTTTTTTCTCGAGTGTAAATTCTTCTAAAAAAGAAGTAGTGATGACGGGCTTTTTAGAGATTGTAGCTGAGGGAATGATGGCAAAAATGGCGAATGCTATTTTAGAAACCTCTCTTCCCGAAATTACAACTGAGTTAACGAATGCAGTCGCAGAGAAAGCAGAACAGCAGTATTCACTGCATCAGTAATTTATTTTGTGAATTTATTTGCATAACTAGAGGCGACATATGCCTCTGGTTTTATTTTGGCTTCCACACCAATGGATTCCATTCTTGCGACCATTTCAGCTACATATTCCTTCGTTTTATTACGAGAGCCGGCACCAATATCTAAATGGCCTTCCATCGTAAAACTTGCACCTTGGTAAATAAATGGTAAGACAATATCAATCATCTGGTTTTTCTTCTCTTCATCAAATAATGCAACAATCTCTTCAGTTAAAGAAGTTTCAAAAGAAATTCTTTCATGTAGATGAAGCATCTTTCGTGGGACGGAACATTTTCTAATACAAGCCCACGCTCCTTTTCCTGCATTTTGAATCACTATACCAGTGATAAATAAAGTATGGGCAGGATGTACTTGAGAGTCTGTTCCAACAATCAGTTTATAATTTCCTCTCGGTTGGATGTACATGAAGTGAAGAATGCGCTCAAAGACATCTTCAAATGTTAAGTTTTTCTCTTTTAAATTTTGAAAAGGAAGTATTTGCAAAGTCATCACCACATTTTTAATTTATAGTTTATGCATTCACGAACCTTCATGAATCAATTGCAGCCTATTTTATACATATGAAAGAAGTAAAGATTTTAAGATAAATTTTATGACCATCCTGCAAGCTAAACGGATTGAAAGGCTAAGATGGCCTTTATTGGGCCCATTGATAGTGGATGTTCGTCTATATTGATTTTCCATTGTTGAAAGCATGATAGAGAGTTGTGTAGAATGTAAAGGAGAAAAACTTGCAATGAAAGACAAAGAGGTGCGAATAATGTTTAAAGAACAGTTAGTCGAAAGAATCAAACAAGCAAAAGATAATGGGGAATTACTATTTATTGAAGAATTAAACTACGCTAAAAAGCAGGAGATAATAGATGAAAAAGAGGTAAATGTCCTCGACCCTAAAAAGCGCTTTTTTGATAGTTATATTGAAAGAGGCGATAAAGAAACAGAAAACTTTCTTGGGACAGAATCGGCCAGTGAATTTTTTGAGCAGCCGATCACTTATTTTAAGCAACATATCAATGAATTCGTCTATGTTGAATCCGTATGGTTCGATCAACTAAATGTTGAATCACTTTCTTTTGAAGTAGATGATTTATTCCGTACTTATGATTGCTTGATTGGTTTAAAGCTGCCTAAGAAAAAGGAAAAAGAAATTAAAGCCTATTTTATGTCAATCTTCACAAGTGATGAAGCACGACTGAGCCCTATGTTTAATCAAAAAGATGGCTTATGGGAAATTAACTTTACGTTAGATTATATTGAAGGATTTTCTGAAGATATGAAGATAGGCGAAGCTTTTTCACTTATATATAAAGTTTTATTTGACCTAATAATTGAGCTTGAAGGCTGATATTAGTAGTTGGTCTTAATGGATACATGACATTTATCATGGTTGCGTGATGACACCTATGTCTTCACAGTATTTTCAGACGTCTTTATTATTAAATTATATTGAAGGAAAGGAACTTACAATATGACAAAAGAACGTTTGAAAACATTGAGAAAACAAATGCTGCCATTTGAAAAGGCGAATCGTAACAAAAGTATATATCAATTAATCAATACGCTTGTACCATTTTTTGGTTTATGGACACTTGCTTATTTTTCACTTTCCATTCATTATTTATTGACATTAGCTTTATCTGTTTTAGCGGCGGGCTTTTTAATACGTATATTTATCATCTTTCATGATTGCTGTCACAATTCATTCTTTAAAAGCCGCAAAGCGAATAAAATTGTGGGAACGATTGCTGGGATTATTACGATTTTTCCATATAGCGCTTGGGCACATGATCATTCCGTTCATCATGCAACAAGCAGTAACTTGGACAAGCGTGGGACAGGAGATATATGGTTATTGACTGTTAAAGAATATATGGATGCCTCTTTTTTAACGAAGGTTGGTTATCGACTTTACCGTAATCCAATCATTATGTTTGGATTAGGTCCGATTTACACATTTTTATTTAAAAATCGTTTTAATCGAAAGGGTGCTCGTTTACCGGAGAGATTAAATACGTATTTAACCAATGTAGGAATTGTTGCTTTATATGCTTTCATGTGTTATCTCATCGGCTGGGAAGCATTCCTACTTGTGCAAACCCCGATTTTCCTGATTTCTGGTGCAGCTGGTATTTGGTTATTCTATGTCCAGCATACATTTGAAGATTCTTATTTTGAGCCAGATAAAGAGTGGGAATATGTGAGTGCAGCAATTGAAGGCAGTTCATTTTACAAATTGCCAAAACCACTGCAATGGATGACAGGAAATATTGGTTACCATCATGTACACCATCTAGCTCCAAGAGTCCCAAATTACGAATTAGAGAAAGCACATACTAACAGTGAGCAATTACAAAATGTACCGACCATTTCACTAGCAACAAGCCTAGAATCTCTTCGCTTTAAGCTTTGGGATGAAGAGAAGAAAATATTTGTCGGCTACCGTGCAGTAAAACAATACCGAAAAGTACCGGTATCTTAATAATAATCTGCTATAATACTGTTAAGAAACTCCTTTGTATGAAAGAAACAAAGGAGTTTTCTATTTCTACATTGAAGCGGAGGTTTATAATGTCATATCCACTTTTATATAAATTAAAAAGCTCTGGGATGACACCATACATATGGATTATCCTGACGATTCTCCCTTTTTATTTTATCTTTCAATCTTCAACGACTTGGGAGATTATTGTTGGTATCATATTAACGGTCGTCTTTTTTATCACTTTTCGTTTTGCCTTCATATCTAATAAATGGCCAGTTTATATATGGTCTCTTTTATTGATTGCAGTTTCAATGACAATGTTAATTATTTATCAGTATGTGTATTTTGCTTTTTTCATCGCTTATTATAATGGATATATAAGAAATAGAGTGGCGTTTTTTATTGTTTATATCATTCACATTGTTTCAACGACTGTAGCCATTAATTACAATATCGTTGTTAAAAGTGACATGTTTTTAAGTCAAATTCCATTTGTGATTATTATTTTAGTGAGTATGATATTGTTGCCTTTTAATATCTATAATAAAAGAAAACAAGAGAGGCTAGAGAAACAATTAGAATATGCGAACCAAAGAATTGCCGACCTTGTTAAACAAGAAGAACGTCAAAGAATTGCGCGTGACTTACATGATACACTTGGTCAAAAACTCTCACTAATAGGATTAAAGAGTGACCTGGCGAGAAAGTTAATTCAAAAAGATCCAGAACAAGCAAAAGTTGAATTAAAAGATGTTCAGCAAACAGCCCGTACAGCATTGAATGAAGTACGGAAAATGGTATCGCAAATGAGAGGAATACGATTGCAGGAAGAAGTCGTTCGTATAAAGGAAATTTTACAAGCAGCGCAAATGGATATGGAAATCAATGAACCATTAAAAGAAGCTTACACTTCCATTTTTATAGAAAATATTATTAGTATGTGCTTAAAAGAAGCGGTTACAAATGTAGTCAAACATAGTCGAGCGACAAAATGTTCGGTAGCAATAGAAGAACGAAATAAAGAATTAGTCGTTACAGTAAAGGATAATGGAATAGGCATTACGAATAGTGAGAAAAAAAGCTATGGTAATGGGATTAATGGCATGAAAGAAAGATTAGAATTTGTAAATGGCCATTTGGACATCAGTTGTGACGAGGGTACGACAATTTCAATTATTGTTCCACTTGTCGTTAAACAAGTTGAAGGAGGAGATTTGGCATGATTCGAATTGTCATTGCAGAAGACCAAAGAATGATGTTAGGCGCACTCGGTTCGTTACTGAACCTTGAGGATGATATGCAAGTCGTTGGTCAAGCCTCCAATGGAGAAGAGGCCGTTACATTAGTGCAAGAACTAAGTCCCGATATTTGTATTATGGACATTGAAATGCCTTTAAAAACAGGGTTAGAAGCAGCTGAAGCAATTAAAAACAGGGGCATAAAGGTCATTATTTTAACCACTTTTGCAAGATCTGGATATTTTCAACGAGCGATAAAAGCAGGGGTACGGGGCTATTTATTAAAAGATAGCCCGAGTGAAGAGTTAGCTGATTCGATTCGTAATGTCATGGCAGGCAAAAGAATTTTTGCCCCGGAACTGATGGATGATGTCTACCGAGAAGAAAATCCCTTAACAGAACGTGAGAAAGCGGTACTTGAATTAATGGCAGAGGGAAAAAGCACTAAAGAAATTGCCTCTATATTAACGATTAAAGTTGGTACAGTTCGTAATTATATATCAGCTATATTGGAGAAGTTAGAAGTAACAAACAGAATCGAAGCCATCACAGAGTCAAAAAACAAAGGCTGGTTTCATTAATGAATACTCGTGACGAGCAGGAAGTCACGAGTATTTTTTGTATTTCTTGACTAATTATCTAAAAAACCAAACCTTTTTTTTGCATAATATTTCATGCAAATCATTTCAATAAAAAGCTAGTAAAATCCTGTATTTATAGGGAAATTATAAATTTGTAAGAATAATAGAAAAGTTTCAGAAACTGTGTTGACAATACCAAAAATAGGGTTCATAATATTTTAAACAATCAATGTACTTTATTAAGGAAATGTTATATTGATTTTATGTATTAAAGTAATAAATTCTTAATATCGTATAAATTGCGAAGGAGTAGTTTAATCATCAAAGTATTTCGTTTACAATGGTGCATAATACCACAAGAAAAAGAGTAAAGATGTTTAACGGCACTTTAAATTGATCTTAGACAGGGAGTAGAGTAGAAATGAATGATTATCAGTTTGAAATCCAAAGACGTGCAACCAAAAAAGAAAAACCGGCATTTGATCAGTTGATTTTCGGTAGGAATTTTACAGATCATATGTTTGTAATGGACTATCATGCAGACAAGGGGTGGCATGATGGACGTATTGTCCCTTATGAGCCATTACAAATTGACCCGTCTGCAATGGTATTTCATTATGGCCAAAGTGTTTTCGAAGGATTAAAGGCATATTTATCTGAAGATCAGGAAGTGCTCATGTTCAGACCATATAAAAATATGGAGAGACTGAACAAATCGAACAACAGACTCTGTATTCCGCCAATTGACGAAGAACTTGCTGTTCAAGCATTAAGACAATTAATTGCAGTTGATCGTGATTGGGTTCCAAATGTAGAAGGAACATCGCTATATATTCGTCCATTTATTATTTCTACAGAACCTTATTTAGGCGTTGCTCCATCACATCAATACAAATTTATTATTATCATGTCACCAGTCGGTGCCTATTATAAAGAAGGAATTAACCCAGTGAAAATCGCTGTCCAAAGCGAATATGTTCGTGCAGTCAAAGGTGGAACGGGTAATGCCAAAACAGGAGGAAACTATGCTGCTAGCCTAAAAGCACAAGAAGTAGCAGAACAGGAAGGATATTCACAAGTACTTTGGTTAGATGGCAAGGAAAATAAATATGTTGAAGAAGTAGGAAGCATGAATATTTTCTTTAAAATTAACGGTGAAGTCGTTACACCTGAATTGAACGGAAGCATTTTAGAAGGCGTTACAAGAAACTCTGTTATTGAACTCATTAAAGACTGGGGTATTCCTTTATCTGAGCGTCGTATCTCAATCGATGAGATCTATGAAGCGCAAAAAAATGGCACGCTAGAAGAAGCATTCGGAACGGGTACTGCAGCGGTCATTTCACCAGTCGGAGAACTATTCTGGAATAACGAAAAACTTACCATTGGTGGCGGACAAACAGGTGAAATCGCCGGCAAACTTTACGAAACGCTAACAGGAATCCAAAAAGGAAAAGTAGAAGATAAATTTGGTTGGATTGTGAAAGTAGACGAAGAAAAAGCTGTTACGACAGCAATTTAATAGAAGAAAAAAACCACTTGCCATTGATGGTAAGTGGTTTTTTAAAGGGTTAGACTAGAAATGTGGTTCTGTAAAATGGACAAAAACTGAAAAGAATAAAACCGAAGTGATGGATTTAGAAAATGGACTGACTGTATATATTATTATCGTTTGATTTTGCTACTTCAGCCCTACAATCACAAAAGGATTTTACGCTTTTTAACAAGCAAGGTTGTCCTTTCCGTAAAGAAGTTAAATAAATTGGTATTTTTTTCATGCGGAAAATTCGTTATAATAGAGTAAAAAGAAAGGATGAAGTAATTTGCCAGACCTAAAACCGCTCAATCCCTCTTACCAACTCCGATTATTACGCGTGCTCCATCTTAGATCAAAATTGTCCCCTGAGAATGAACAATATCTCAAAATGTTAGAAAAAGGATATGAAGGAGAAAGTAAATGGCGAGATGATTTGCAACAACTTTCACCAAAATTCCCCATCCTCTATGATATATTGCTAGAAATAAATCATACATCCTTTCAAATTGATGCACTCTGTGTAACTCCCCACAAACTCATTGCTTTCGAAGTGAAAAATTATAGTGGTGATTTTATGATTCAGGAAACTAAATGGTATTCACCAACAAATAAGGAAATTAAAAATCCCCTCCTACAAATCGAAAGAAATGAAACCCTCCTACACCAATTCCTTACTAAGCACGAATTAAACATTGCATTTGATTATCTACTTGTTTTTGTTCATCCCGAGTTTATGTTATATGATCGTACAAAGAAACAAAATGTTATTCTTCCACCGCAAATTCCACGATTATTAAGAGAACTAAATCAAATAGACATTCAACACTCTCCATTTTATACAAAAATTGTTCATGCTTTTTTGAGTCATCATAAAGAAGAAAAGAATTACGCTAGAAAAATCGAATATTGTACGGAGGATTTGGTAAAAGGTGTGGTTTGTCGAGAGTGCGGTGGGCAGATGAAGCGAGCGAGTTTGCGCAAATTTCATTGCTCAAAATGTAGGAGGAACATTTCATCTTGTGATGCATTAAATGAAGCAATCAATGACTTTATTATTCTTTTTCCATCAGAAAAAGTAACAAAGACGGCGATTTATGATTGGTGTGGAGGAGCAATAAGTAGTTCCGCAATACAACGATTCTTACAAGAGAAATATACACTTAATGGTGGTGGAAATTATTTTTATTATCATTAATGGGTTTTAAAACCGAAGAAACAGTTGAATTATTTAGTAATGAAGAGAAGTGACAGTATCTTATAGATTGAAATGTATTCTGATGGGTTCAATCTATTAGTAAGCAGTTATATGTTGAACAAAGGACTTTGTGCACAAAAAAATCTATATGACATCACAAAAAAGGGGATAGTAAGTCACTCAGTAGGAGAATTAGAGATGAGCGCCTCGCAAAAGGGGTTAGCAAGTCCCTCGGAAGGGGAATCAGAGATGAGCGCCCCGCAAAAGGGGTTAGCAAGTCACTCGGAAGGGGAATCAGAGATGAGCGCCCCGCAAAAGGGTTTAGCAAGTCACTCGGAAGGGGAATCAGAGATGAGCGCCCCGCAAAAGGGTTTAGCAAGTCCCTCGGAAGGGGAATCAGAGATGAGCGCCCCGCAAAAGGGATTAGCGTGTCCCTCAGAAAGAAAACCAGAGATGAGCGCCTCGCAAAAGGGATTAGTAAGTCCCTCGGAAGGGGAATCAGAGATGAGCGCCCTGCAAAAGGGGTTAGCAAGTCCCTCAGAAAGAAAACCAGAGATGAGCGCCTCGCAAAAGGGATTAGCAAGTCCCTCGGAGAGAAACTAGAGATGAGCGCCTCGCAAAAGGGTTTAGCAAGTCACTCGGAAGGGGAATTAGAGATGAGCGCCCCGCAAAAGGGATTAGCAAGTCACTCAGAAAGAAAACCAGAAATGAGCGCCTCGCAAAAGGGATTAGCAAGTCACTCAGAAAGAAAACTAGAGATGAGCGCCCCGCAAAAGGGTTTAGCTAGTCACTCGGAAGGGGAATCAGAGATGAGCGCCCCGCAAAAGGGATTAGCAAGTCCCTCAAAAGGAGATTCAGAGATGAGTGCCCTGCAAAAAAGTTTAGCAAGTCACTCAGAAAGAAAACCAGAGATGAACGCCTCGCAAAAGGGTTTAGCAAGTCACTCAGAAAGAAAACCAGAGATAACCGCCTCACAAAAAGGGAGTTATTCAGCAATTTATTTAGAACCAAACACAAATGAAAGCCGAGGAAGGGAGTGCCCGGCTTTCATAAATTCGTTTAGGATAATGCGAATTACTTAGATAGTAAAAGAAACATTCTAATGAACTATAACCATAATCATCACAAGCTTTATCCTATCCCACTAACAATCAATTCAGCAGCTTCTTCAGCTGTTTTCCCGTCAACATTGATTTTTAGATGATATGGTTGATAATGAGCTTGTCTTTCTTTGTAGAGATGATACATTTCGTCAGTAGAAAGACCATTCAATTTCGGTCTTGTATCTTTAATCAATGGGTATCGATCGAGCCAATTTTCCCATGAGAGCTCGATAAGGACAACGGTACTGTTTTGTAAACAAATTTCGCGGTTCTTACTGTTTAAAAAGGCGCCGCCGCCTAATGAAAGAATCTGTTTTTCTTCGGCAGATAGTTGTTCAATCAATTCGCTTTCAGCTTTTCGAAAAACTTCTTCACCATGATCAAGGAAAATTTTTGAAGTTGACATACCAAACTGTTGTTCAATGCGTTCATCCGTGTCGATTAAACCCCAATGTAATTTCTTAGCTAATTCCGTTCCTATGGATGTCTTTCCGACCCCCATAAACCCAATAAGTACAATACTCTTATCTTCCATAGACTGTCCTCCCGAATGTTATATAAAATATCATATCATAACGTTTTATGTCGCAACATCGTTTCTATCCAATGTTTTTTATTTTCATTTCTATCATTTCATGTTATATTGACATCATATATTATAAGTTTTCACTGGGGGTGCCTTCACATAGAGGCTGAGATTGAATGCCGTTCAAAACCCTTTGAACCTGATCTGGTTTGTACCAGTGGAGGGAAGTGTGTCGATGTAGTCGTCCTCGCTTCCTTTTGGAAGTAGAGGATTTTTTTATATATGAATAAATGCTAGGGGTGCCAAATACTTGGCTGAGATGAACCCTTTGAACCTGATCTAGTTAATACTAGCGTAGGGAAGCGAGTGAGTCATACATATCATGATGACCAAAGCCGCTTATTCAAAATAGCGGCTTTTTTATTTTTATCGAAAGGAGGAAAGGTCTTTGAATAAAATCCAAAAAATGACGATGACGGCAACGATTGCAGCCATCACTACTGTGTCGAGTAGTCTCATTTTTATTCCGATTGGAATAGCGAAAATTTTTCCGATTCAGCACTTGGCGAATGTATTATCTGCTGTACTTCTTGGACCATGGTATGCCGTTAGTCAAGCGTTTCTTTCATCTACATTGAGAAATATGATGGGGACTGGAAGTGTTTTTGCCTATCCCGGGAGTATGATTGGCGCATTACTTGCAGGGTTCCTTTATCAAAAAACGAAAAAAATTGGCTTCTCAGCACTAGGTGAAGTCGTTGGAACAGGAATGATAGGGGCAGTAGCGACTTATCCGATTAGTACATTACTTTTAGGACAAGAAGCAACCCTTTTCGGATTCCTACCAGCATTTATGGTGAGCTCGTTTACTGGAGCAATTTTAGGATATGGTTTATTAAGAGTATTAATTAAGAATAAAGCTATTGGAGGTTACATCAATGAAAACAGCATTAACGATCGCAGGTTCTGATTCAGGAGGAGGAGCTGGGATTCAAGCAGATCTTAAAACTTTTTCCGCCAATGGTGTGTTTGGCATGTCCGTCATTACGGCGATTACCGCTCAAAATACAGTAGAGGTACGTTCGGTACAGGATATAGAAATCAATATTATAAAAGACCAAATAGAAGCTGTGTTTGATGATATCCAAGTTGATGCTGTCAAAATCGGGATGTTGTCATCTAGTGAGACTGTAAAAATCGTCGCAGACCGTTTAAATCATTATAGTCCAAAAGTGATTGTGTTAGATCCTGTTATGGTTTCAAAAGGTGGACATCATCTTTTAAAGGAACAAGCTATTGAAGCATTAAAAGCGAAAATGTTACCACTTGCGACTGTAATTACGCCAAACATTCCTGAAGCTGAAGTACTTTCGGGTATGACAATTCGCACGGTTGATGATATGGAGCAAGCTTGTAAAAAATTATATGAATTAGGGCCAAAAGCCGTCTTATTAAAAGGTGGACATTTAGAAGGAGAACCGAATGACTTATTATGGGATGGACAAAGTTTCAACTGGTTTAATGGTCGAAGAGTAGAGACAAAAAACACCCATGGTACAGGTTGTACTCTATCATCTGCCATTGCTGCCGGGTTAGCAAAAGGGGAAGAACTTATTGAGGCCATACAGTCTGCGAAAAATTATATTTCCATAGCGATTGAGCATAGCCTAGCACTCGGTCATGGGCATGGTCCTACAAATCATTTTTATGAGTTATACAACAAAGCAAAGATGGAGGAAAGATAATGGCGATTTCAAGTGAAGCAGTTGAGAGAGTCTTTCAGCAGTTACAAGAACAAACCCCACTCATTCATCATTTAACAAATACAGTAACTATTAATGATTGTGCAAATGTGACCCTAGCAATGGGCGGTTCACCTGTTATGGCCACCCAACTCTTAGAAGTAGAAGAAATGGCTATGATGGCAGATGGGCTCGTAATTAATTTTGGTACTATTAATGATGCGATGTTTGCGGCAATGATTAAAGCGGGACAAACTGCCAATAAAAAAGGGGTCCCAGTAATATTTGATCCAGTTGGTGTTGGTGCAACCACTTATCGCACAAATAAGGCAAAAGAGCTAATTAGCACAATAAAAGTGTCCATTATTCGCGGCAATGCTTCTGAAGTTTCTGCTCTTATTGGTAAGAATACAAAAACGCGTGGTGTTGATGCAGGGGCAATTGAAATAGCACCTGAAGCACTTGCAAAGGAGGCAGCTGAAGTCCTAAACTGTCTCATTGTTATTAGTGGAAAAGAAGATGTCATTACAGATGGGAAGCAATTAGTTGTGATTGATAATGGAGATTATCTTTTGACGAAGGTAACAGGAACTGGCTGCATGACAGCTTCATTAGTAGCAACTGCTGCTGCTGTTTCAGAAAATTGGTTTGACGGGGCTGTTATTGGTATGGCTACTATGAGTCTAGCAGGGGAAATCGCAGCTAAGAGCTTACATGCCGGTGAAGGGTTAGGTTCATTTCGAGTGAAGCTAATGGATACGATTAGTACAATGAATGCAGCCATATGGCTAGATGGAGTGAGGCAAAACTAATGGATTACCGTTTATATTTAGTCACAGATGATAAAATAGCAAACAATGAATTATATGATATTGTTCGAAGTGGTGTAAAAGGTGGTGTGACCATCGTTCAATTAAGAGAGAAGACAGCGGATGGTCAACTCTTTTATGAAAAGGCGAAAATATTACAATCTATATTAAAACCATTGGATATTCCACTGATTATTAATGATAGAGTAGACATCGCTTTAGCGGTAGGTGCAGCAGGTGTGCATGTTGGACAAGATGATCTGCCATGTGCCGTCGTTAGAAAGATTGTTCCTGATGATATGGTAGTTGGTATCTCTGTATCCAATGTGGAAGAAGCGAAACTTGCTCAAGAACAAGGAGCAAATTATGTTGGAATAGGTTCGGTGTTTCCGACAACTTCTAAATCAGATGCTGATTTATTAGCACCAGGTATGCTCGAGGAAATCATTGCAGCGATTGATATTCCTGCTGTCGCTATTGGTGGTATTCAACTAGAAAACATAAAAATGCTTAAAAATCGAGGGTTAGCAGGTGTTTCTGTTGTCTCAGCAATTAGTAAATCTAAAAATCCAGAAAAGTCAGCTCGAGATTTACTTCAACTATTCCTTTAGACCTAAAAAATATCATAAGTGTAGTTAAAGAGAACTTATTCCATTGACAAGATACTATTAATATACTAAAATTACTTTTGGTTCGAGATATTTCATTTTAGTGTATTTCGAATAAATTATTACGACATTCGGAGGTCTTCACATAATGGCAAAAGTTCTATTTGTAAACGCAAGTGATCGTCCAGTTGAAGCTGGAATTTCTGTAAAAATGTATCATGCATTTTTACAATCATATAAAGAATCAAATCCATCAGATGATATTACGGAATTGAATCTTTTTGAAGAAAACATGCCTTACTATGGTAATGATGCAATCAATGGTACTTTTAAAAAGAACCAAGGGTTGGAATTAACTGCTGCAGAAGAAAAGGGTGCGGCGCTAGTTGAGAAGTATTTAAATCAGTTCTTTGATGCTGATAAAATCGTTTTCGCATTCCCACTTTGGAATTCAACTGTACCAGCTCCATTGATCAGCTATGTTTCTTACTTAGCTCAAGCAGGTAAAATGTTTAAATATACTGCTGAAGGTCCAGTAGGATTTGCTGGCGACAAGAAAGTGATGCTTTTAAATGCTAGAGGTTCTGATTATTCACTAGAAGGTATGGCTGCTGGCGAAATGGCAGTTAACTTAGTAAAAACAATTATCAGCCTTTGGGGCATTACTTCTCCGTCAGAAGTAGTGATTGAAGGACATAACCAATACCCAGATCGTACACAAGATATTATTGAAGAAGGATTACAAAACGTAGCTAAAGCTGCTGCTCAATTCTAATCCGATACGAAAGCATCTCTATATTTTTGTAGAGGTGCTTTTTTTTGTCTAAAGGACGTCCTAAAACTTGTATTTAGGAAATCACGGTCGCTCATTCTTTGTGTAAACCTTGAATAAACTTGACCAGTATCACACAACTCGATGATGTGTAAAGAGGTTAGGGTTCAAAACAGGAAGACATTTTAAACAAGCTAGTAAGATAAAAACGTATACGCAGTTAAATATGTTTTTTAACTACAAGCATGAATGATTGCTGAGGAACTATTTGTCGAATCAGTACCCAATCTGTTACGAGCTTACTTATCTTAAAGTAGAACAAAACAGAGTGAGGAATGGCCTCACTCTGTTTGTTATTGTTTTTCAATTTTTGAAGGATTGTTTATTTTATAAGGAACTGCTTCTTCTGCTTTATGCTCTTCATCGACATCGTCTTGGGCTTTTGGTAATTTCTTTTTGACGATTTTGCCATTAAAGGAAAGTTTGTTTCCGATAGCTAATTCTTGTTTTTTTAATGTTTTAGAGTGACTGCACCAAGCTAGTCCAATTGGTAAAGGGTCGTCTTGATGAATTACAACCTCATCGAGCACAATGACTTCATCATGGTCCTCAGTGAAATGATTATAGCTTAGCGCAAATTGCTTCACAATTGCTGAGAAAGCCACCTTATCTTCAGGAAGTTGGATTTTTTTAGCTGCTTCTTTTTTCTTTGTTTTCGTTTTTGTAGCTGTGGTTTTCGGCGGTGTTGGCGCTTGCTCTTTTGTTTTTTCGTCGGCCTGTTTTTCTTCTATTTGTGCGGTGTTCGGTTGTCCAGCAGCATCAAAAGCTTCTTTACCAAAGTTGCCCGCTTGCATTTCTTTTAAATAAGCGGGATGAATGCAACTTAGTTTTCCATCTTGGAACTTGATTACAATGGTGTAATGATCATCTTCTTCACCGTATGCTTGATAGCCGACAATTTCTACTTTGCGTTGATGGGTTTTTTGTTTAAACCAAAACGCTTTCTTGGCAGGCAGCTTCCATTCTTTTAACTTAGTTTCGTATTCTTCTTCAGATTCAAACGGTTGAATCTCACCTTGAGGTGGGAGATAATTAGTTTGATTCGCATCCTCGATATGAGGTAATGTAATAGCCATGATTGGATCTCCTTTCCTTTTTTCCATTATTAATTACTATAAAAAGGTTTAAGAATGGCGAAATAGAATATATTTAGTTAATATAACGCATATGAGCAAAAAAATGAACTATTTAAGGAGTGTTAAAAATTATGACGGCCTATTCTAGTCGAAAAGAGATTCCCGTAGAAGAAACTTGGAATGTCACTGATATTTATAGTGAGGAGTCTGAGTGGCAAAAGGATTATGATTCCATTCAGTCATTAGCGCAGGAGTTAGCTGGGTTCGAGGGGGAAATAAGCGATGGGCAAAGTTTATTTCAATTTCTGAAGAAGCAGGAAGATTTATCTTATTTGTTTGGTAAAGTCTATGCTTATGCGATGTTACAATCAGATGTTGATACAAGGGATAGTCGTGCTCAAAGTTTATTAGATCAATCGAAACAACTAAGTGTAAAAGTGAGTAGTGCAACTTCTTTCTTTATGCCGTTTTTACTTAGCTTAGATGAAGCGACATTAAAAGCTTATATTAAAGAAGAAGAAGGGCTGCAATATTTTGAAGAAGACTTACTCGAATCGTTTCGTTATAAAGCGCATGTGCTCTCAACTGAGCAAGAAAGTTTATTATCACAACTCGGTGAATCGCTTTCTGCACCATCAAATACATATAATATGATTAATAATGCTGATATTGAGTTTGGACTCGTAACAAAAGATAATGGTGAAAAAGTAGAACTTACACGAGGAATGTATGCGAAATTAATTGAAAGTGATGATCGAGAAAAGCGGAAAGAAGCGTATAAGGCGTATTATAAGCCTTATGTACAACTTAAAAATACAATCGGCTCGACTTTATCAGCAGCAATCAAGAATAATGTTACAACTACAAGAATAAGGCAGTATCCTTCTGCATTAGAAAAAGCATTATTTGGTGATAATGTTCCGAAAGAGGTTTACCATAATCTAATTCAGTCCACAAGAGACCATTTGCAAACGATGCACAAATATACAGCATTAAGAAAAGAGTTATTGCAGTTAGATGAATTAAGACAATATGATTTAAGTGCCCAGCTTGTGAAAGATGTCGATATGCAGATTCCATATGAAGAGGCATTTGCGACGATGTGTAAAGCGTTAGCGCCACTAGGGGAAGAGTATATTTCTACATTGCAATCGTTTAAAGAACATCGTTATATTGATGTAAGAGAAACGAAAGGAAAGCGCTCGGGTGCTTATAATATGGGCGTATATGGTGTACACCCTTATATTCTTTTAAATCATCGTGATGATCTTGATAGTATGTTTACACTTGCGCATGAATGTGGCCACGGTGTTCATAGTAAATGGAGTGCCCAGCATCAGCCGCAAATTACGGCAGGCTACAGTATTTTCGTCGCTGAAGTTGCATCAACTGTAAATGAGGTACTTTTAATAAAATATTTACTTGATCACGAAACCAATGAAGACGTCAAACGACATTTACTTAATCATTTTATTGATCAGTTTAAAGGCACATTCTTTACACAAGTCATGTTCAGTGAATTTGAATGGAAAACGCATCAATTAGCAGAAGAAGGTAAAACGTTAAATACAGAAGTGTTTAATGGCATTTATGAACAGCTATTTAAAGATTATCATGGGGAAAGCCTTGTATTAGATGAAGAGGTAAAATATGGTTGGTCAAGAATTCCGCATTTTTATCGACCATTTTACGTATATAAATATGCGACAGGTTATGCTTCAGCCATTCAATTAGCAACGAAGATTTATAATGGCGATGAGGAAACATTAAAGACTTATCTTGAGTTTCTAAAAAGCGGAAGTTCAGAATTTCCATTAGACTTATTAAAAAATACGGGCGTGGATTTAACGACGTCAAAACCGATTGACGAAGCGTTACAAACGTTTGAAGAGCTTGTGGAAGAGTTCGCAAGCTTAAGCTAGAAAGAAAAAAGACGGAAAGCATATTGCCTTTCGTCTTTTATCCATGATGGAGGAAAAAAATATGCAACAAATGATAGTGATTGGAGCAGGCATACTAGGTGCATCTACTGCTTACCATTTAGCGAAAGCTGGTTTTAAGGTGACAGTAATCGATCGGCAAGATGCAGGGCAAGCGACAGAAGCAGCTGCGGGTATCGTCTGCCCATGGTTGTCACAACGTCGAAACAAAGCGTGGTATCAGCTTGCTAAAGGGGGAGCGAAGTATTATCAACAATTAATTCCAGCACTTGAAGCGGAAACTGATCAAGACACCGGTTATAAAAAAGTAGGTGCGATTAGTTTACATCACGACGAAACAAAACTTGAAAAGATGATAGATAGGGCGATAAAAAGGCGAGAAGATGCACCAGAAATCGGTGAAATCAAAAATTATAATCAAGAAAAAACGAGAGACGCCTTTCCGCCACTGTCGCACGATTTTCAATCAGTATATGTGAGTGGAGCGGCTAGAGTAGATGGGCGTAAACTTAGGAAGGCACTGCTAAAAGCCGCCGAACTATATGGCGCAGATATCATTCATGGTGAAGCTTTATTAGTAGGTGAAAATGGTCAACTAGAAGGGGTAAAGGTGAATGGAGAGCTATTACATGCAGATAAAATCATCGTAACCGCCGGCGTTTGGGCAAGGGAATTATTAGAGCCAATAGGGCTCAACTTTCAAGTTAGTGCTCAAAAAGCACAAATTGCCCATCTTCACGTACCTGATGCAGACACATCTGAATGGTCTGTGGTTCAGCCGCCAACAAATCATTATTTACTCTCTTTTGAAGATGGTAAAGTCGTTGTTGGTGCGACACATGAGGATGAACAGCCGTTTAATACGAATGTGACAGCGGGGGGCGTGCTTGAAGTATTATCTAAAGCGTTGACTGTGGCACCTGGTTTACAAGCAGCCACTCTTGTTGAGACAAAAGTGGGATTTAGACCGTTTACACCTGGTTTTTTACCCGTTATAGGTCAAGTTCCTGGGTACGAGAAACTCTATGCTGCCAATGGTTTAGGAGCATCTGGATTAACATCTGGTCCGTATTTAGGTGCGCAATTAGCAAAGCTTGTAATTGGCGAGGAATTAGATATTGATATAGCCCTATATAATATTAAAGACGCCTTTAGGTAATAAAAAAAGAGGGAGGTGCAAATATAAGAATATTATAGCACTTACCTCTTTATCCTATTGATGAAAGAATATTAGCGAACATTCATATCCGATGGATCTGGGCCTTTTCTTTCATTGCGATTAAGTTTATTAATGGTTTCCATTTGTGCTTGCGAAAGCTCAAAATCAAAGACATCGAAGTTTTCTTTAATTCTAGAAGGAGTAACTGACTTAGGAATAACAATTGTATCGTTCTGCAAATGCCAACGAAGAACTACTTGGGCAGGTGTTTTTCCTACTGAGTTGGCTATTTCTTTAATTGAATCAAGTTGTAATACTTCCCCGCCTTGTTGTAAAGGGCTCCATGCCTCAACATAAATATCATGTTTGTTACAAAATTCCTTTAATTCGTTTTGTGATAAATAGGGGTGACATTCTACTTGATTTAAGACAGGTTTGACTGAACACTCATTTAATATACGTTCTAAATGTTCAATATGAAAATTGCAGACGCCGATCGCTTTTACACGACCATCTTTATATAATTTCTCTAGTGCTTTATATGTATCTACATAAGTATCGAATTGTGGTGTTGGCCAATGAACCAAGTACAAATCAACATATTCTAATCCTAACTTTTCTAGACTTTCGTCAAACGCTTTTAATGTCTGTTCATATCCTTGATCCGTATTCCAAACTTTTGTCGTAATGAATAGATCTTCTCTAGCAATACCAGCGTTTTTAATGGCTTTGCCGACACCTTCTTCGTTTTGATAAATCATCGCTGTATCAATGGAACGATACCCAACTTCAATGGCTGTTTGCACAGCAGCGGTTGCTTCCTCATTTTGCACTTGCCAAACACCAAAGCCAAGTTGGGGCATTTCTACTCCATTGTTTAAAGTAATTGTATTCATGTAGTACCTCCTTTAATGTTATGGTCATATTATGGCATATGATGTAATTTTTGCAAAAAGAAAAGCTTCGTGACTAGAAAAAAACAAGAAATGCACAATAATTCAAACTTTTTGTTTTTATCTGTACCCGTTTCCATGTATCATAGAATGAAAGGAAAAAATATAGAAGGATGGTTTAAAGATGGGAAAGACTGCGCTGATAGCAGGTGCAACAGGCCTAGTTGGGCAAGAATTATTAAAATTATTACTACAAGATTCGTATGAGAAAGTGATTGCTATTGTTAGAACACCGCTTCATATGAAACATGAAAAATTGATTGAATTAGTCATTGACTTTGATTATTTAGAAGAATATGCCGAACATTTTTGTGTTGATCACGTTTATTGCTGTTTAGGAACGACCATTAAAAAAGCAAAAACAAAAGAGAAAATGATTAAAGTAGATGTAGATTATCCTTATACGATGGCAAAGTTAGCGAAGAGTCATGAGGTTGAACATTTTGTCATTATAAGTTCTATCAACGCAAATGCCCGTTCTAAATTGTTCTATCCAAGGATTAAGGGCTTACTAGAAGATAAACTAAAAACATTGTCATTACCTGCGTTATCGATTGTAAGGCCTTCATTGTTAATGGGTGAACGATTAGAAAAGCGTAGAGGGGAACTGGCGGGTAAAAAGCTGTATCAACTTTTGTCGCCATTATTGAATGACGAGAAAAAAATGAAATATGCCATTGAAGCCAAGCATGTTGCTCAAGCAATGAAATGTATCACTGATATGGAGAAGCAAGGTGTTTGTATTTATTCTTCAGAGCAACTAATGAAGATTGTTCAGTCTCAACAAAACATATTGTCAAAATAGGGGAGGAGTTGACGTCTGTTTTGGAAAAAATGAAAACTATTTCAAATGAACTACAAGATTGGATTATTGATACATTAAAACAAGGAGTAAGTCCATTAGCTATTACGAATGGTCTGATTAAAAAAGGATTTGATGCTAGGTTTGCCTATGAGACAATGTTTGAAATTGCGTTTGCCAGTTCAGATATTAAAGGTGCCTCAACTTATCAATATGAACCTGTCTATTTAAATGAACAACCTCATTCCATTGTGGTAGATAATCAAATGGTGTTTGTTCGCTCTAACTTTATAAAACCAACGATTATCCAACTAGACCATGTATTATCAGATGAGGAATGTGATTTTCTCATTGAACGGGCGAAGAGCCGCCTTCAGCCATCTAAAGTCATAGATGCGAATTCTGGAGCAGAAAAAGCCGCTGCTGGTAGAACGAGCAAAGGGATGTATTTTAAGCTTCAAGAAGATGATTTTATTGCTCGAATTGAAAAACGAATCAGTTTGCTGACCTCTTATCCAATTGAAAATGGGGAAGGTTTGCAAGTATTGCATTATGAAGTCGGTGATGAATATAAGTCTCACTTTGATTTTTTTCCGGAAAACCGTGTAGACAATCGTAAAGGCGGCCAAAGAATAGCGACGATGCTCATCTATTTGAATGATGTCGAATCAGGCGGTGAAACGATATTTCCAAAGATTAATGCTTCATTTACCCCTAAGAAAGGATCTGCTGTCTTTTTTCACTATAGTAATTCTCTAGGTGAAGTCGATCGCAAATCATTACATTCAAGTTTACCGGTACAAAGAGGAGAAAAGTGGGTGGCAACCAAATGGATTAGACAAAAAGCGATTGATTAAAAGCGTGGTGATGATATAAATGTGGGTGCTGTTTTTTATCATTGTTTTTTTATGTAGTATAGCTTTTTGGATTGATAGAAAAAGGAGGCATCATCCATATTTGCCTCCTACTAATGTAAATATGAGAGAAGATAAAAATGTGATGATGGGTGATAACAAGTATTTAAATGGTGGAGAATGACGATGAAACTATGTTGCGGGTGCAACAATTTCAACCTTCATCCGGTCTGGATCTTCAAAATAAACAGCATAATGCCCTGTACCACCAGCGAAGGGGTGCTTATCTTCATAGAGAATTGTAACATGATTTTCTCTTAATTTTTCTGTAATCACATCAACCTGCTCTCGTGACTGTGCATGAAAAGCTAAATGATTAAGGCCAACACGACAACGATGATAGGGAATGTCTAAATATTTCTCTTCTGCTTGTACAATGACTAAATAACTGTTCTCTATTTTCCAACTTTTTCCGTACTTCCATGTTTGAAAACGACTGTAACCCAGCTCTGTTAGTAATGCATCCCAAAAAGCTACACTACGTGAAAGTTCTGACACATACAATTCTATATGATGAATCATTCCTTTAGACATTGGTAATGCCTCCTTAGCTTGCCTCATTAATCACTTGATTCCACAGAGAATGCTCATCTTCATCCACCTTTTTAGTTAACTTATACGGTATCAATAGCAACATCATCTTGTAGAAAAGTTACGGTGTTACTGCATAATAATCGATTAGACCGTTATGTATTTGAACTTCTTCTAATGGCGAGCTTTCTATATCCGTTATAAGGGGTAACTAAATTTAATGAGCAGGTTTCGATTAACACCCCTATTTTTTGTCTTTGTTAGAAATCCAATCGGAAGGGCAACAAGTGGTTTTTTTTCTACTATCCTTTTACAACCACAAAGTTTCTCATTATAAGATTGCTGTCACAAGATATCAAATCAGCGTTCTGTTGACACTCTGTTAAATAGAATGTGAAGGCAAAAATATGAAAATAAAATTATTTTTTAGTGCAAGTCATGTGTTCATCAACTCAGGAAACATCCCCCCAAATAAATTGGGGGAAGCCTTCATTATCACTATATAGACCAGGCGGCAAATCAACAGGCCGTTTCACACCTGCAGTCAGCGTATTATTTCTCAAGCTCAGCTTTTAAATGATTAAGCCTTTGTAGTTCTTCTTCAATTTCTTTCATTCGTAATTCTTGTTTCTCAACTGAACGTCCAAATGACTCTAACTTTTCGATATCATCTTGTAAGCGCATATAGTCCATTTTTAACTCTGCTAATTGGTTTTCAATTTCCTTTAATGTCATTTACTCTCCCCACCTATGTATATAATCCTTTTTAGTTTAACGTATATCTTCACTGGTTACTAGTAAATGGAGACATAATGAAGACGCTTCTGCATATAGATGGAGTAAGGGAAACGTAAGTCTTTACTTCTTAGATAAACCGGAGGAATGAACTTCACCATTTATGGAGGAGGATGATTCCGATCGAAGCCGATGTCTTGATTCAATTACTCGTGTTAATTGTCATGATGATCGATCTCGCCAAAGAAGAGAAGTAAAGCAGTGAATAATAAAAAGCGAGACGCTATAGTCTCGCTTTTTATTATTGCTCATCTTCTTTGTTTTCTACATAAGGTTCTTCTTCATAAGCTTTTAAATCACCGAAAGTAGTCATAATGCCTTCTTCATCAAGTGCTTCTTCATAAGCACGTAACTGTTTAGTGTCAAAAATTTGAATGTTTTTGCCATCGATATCCGTTCCCACACTATTCTCGAACTCTTCTGTATAGCCAACATTTTCACCGGAATTAAGATACATTTTTTCATAATCTGTTGGGGCATCGTATAAATCTGACGGTCCATCTGAATTCCCCCATTTTGCAACAGATTGCCAGCTATCTTCTTCATCAAAACCGTTATTATCATCATGTGGTACCTCGACATCGGCATTAATGACTTCTTCTTCTATTGGTCTGTACTCATTTAAGTTCTGTTGTTGACTATGTTCAATGCAAGTTGTTGCTGTTGGCAATGCCTCAAGTCGGCTTACGGGAATCTCTTTTTGACAAACTTGACACACTCCATAAGTTCCTTTTTCTATAGCAGTAAGAGCTGTGCGAATTTCATCAACTTCATCTCTATAATGATCGTCTATGGCTAGGTCCTTTTCTCTTTCGTATAATTCAGTCGCAGAATCAGCTGGATGATTATCGTAATTAGATAATTCGCCTGAAAAACCAACATTATTTTGTTCCTCATGGAGTCCGAAATGATGATTTTGCTCTATTTGTTGTTCATTTTCGTTTAAAGATTGTGTTAACAATTTTTTAAAATGATGTAGTTGTTCAGCAGATAACATAATGAAGTCCTCCTATCTTTGTTGCTTATATTGTCAGCGGTTTGTCTCTTTATTATGTAAGGTTTATTCAAAGTGATTTGTGTTTCATGTGTTTGGTTTTTTAAGGAATAAAATAGTAGGCAATCTGTGATAGGTGGGATGATTAATTTTCTTATTAAATACTCCTCAGTAATTGAAAGAATCAGAAAGATACCTTGTGCTCGCCAATTTTATGCAGATTCATTTATGAGATAGGCGAAGCGTGTTATAGTAGAGTGAAGTTATACCAAAGGATGATGAACAATGACAGACTTGACAATGAAGTTCAAAGAGAAAATTCATTTTCAAGAAAAGATTACATTTAATAATTTGGACGAAGTTCTAAGAAAAACAACAAATATCTTCCCGTTTGAAAACACGAGTATTATGGCGAGAAGCACAACACCTATTACAAAAGAATTAATTGAAGAAACTTGTTTAAACAATGGATTTGGTGGTGTTTGTTATCATTTGAACCCTTTGCTTTTTTATGTATTAAAAGATGAAGGATTAGATGTAAAATTAGTAAAAGGGAATGTCTATGATCACAGTAAACAAACATGGTCAAGTACTGGGGACACGCATGTATGTATCATTCTCACTAAAGAAAATAAACCTTTCTTAGTAGATACAGGTTTTGGCAATAATTTACCTTTAAAAGCTGTACCGTTAGACGGTGAAGAAGTCAAATCAGCGAACGGTTTTTTTAGAATCACATACAATAACGATGAATATATTTTAAATATGAAAAAAAACGGTGTACATGATTGGTAAACAGGGTATAAATTCTCTTTGGCAAACACTATACAATCAGAAGATGAATTAACGACCATACAAGACACCATTATCCATAGTGAATCCTCACCTTTTAATAAGGGTTATCTATTCACATCTATTAGAGAATATGAAACGATTACGTTGACAGAAAGTTCCTATACCCTAAATGTAGGGGGGAATATAACGAAAAGAAAAGTAACAACAGCTGAATTTTTACAATTAGCTAAAGATCTATTTGGGATTACAATAAAAAATAAATAAAAAACTGGAGCCTTTATTAGGCTCCAGTGCGAATGAATTATGCGAACAATGCCAGTTCCTCTTCTATTTTAATGCGTATATTTTCAATGCATTCCGGCAAGTCTTTTCCAAATATCCTTTGTCCGTTTACGAGCGCATATGGTCTCATTTTGCAAAGACCACATAAGTTTTGACAATCATAGCTCATAACAGCTACTTCGGGATATTTTTCTAATAGTGCTTGCAACGCTTCTTCTGACAAGAGGTTCATGTCGCAAATTTCTAGTAATATTAAACCCATGGTTATCACACTTTCTTTCGTCTCACAAAGTACTAGATAAATACATGATTTCATGTTATTTTATTTTTATACCTTTCAGTATAAAAATGCATTGACTTTTTGTAAAGCATAACAGATTGGAGTAAAAAAATGAACATCAAAGAAACATTACGTCAGCTATTAACGAATAGTGATATCTATCATCAAGAGCCGATGTCAAAACATACATATATACAGGTTGGTGGCGAGGCGGAAATTTTCGTGCAGCCAAGAAATACTGAAGACGCACAAAAGGTTGTAAAATTTGCCTTCGATAAAAAGATTCCTCTAACCTTACTTGGAAAAGGAGCAAATGTCATTATTAGTGATCATGGTTTACCTGGAATTGTGTTAAACCTGAATCATTTTAACGATATTGCTGTTAATGAAAAACAAATAACAGCAGGTAGTGGCGCTGAAATTATTCATGTTTCTCGTACTGCTTATGAACACGGACTAGATGGGTTAGCGTTCGCATGCGGGATCCCAGGAAGTGTAGGCGGTGCGGTATTTATGAATGCAGGGGCATACGGTGGTGAAATCTCGAATGTATTAACAAAGGTCATTGCTTTAAATACGGAAGGTGAGTTATTAACGCTAACACCAGAAGACTTTGATTTTGCTTACCGTACAAGTGCATTTGCTAAGAAAAAGCTAATTGTATTAGAAGCGACATTCACGCTACAAAAAGGAAATCAAGCAGACATAAAAGCAAAGATGGATGAATTTACCTTTGCGAGAGAATCGAAACAACCACTAGAGTATCCTTCTTGTGGTAGTGTCTTTAAACGACCTCCGGGATACTTCGCTGGGAAGTTGATTCAAGATAGCGGCTTACAGGGCTTAACGGTTGGGGGCGCGCAAGTGTCGACGAAACATGCAGGCTTTATGGTGAATATGAATGAAGCGACTGCTAGTGATTATATTCAGCTCATTCATCTTGTACAAGAAAAGGTCTTTGCCAATTTTGGTGTGAAGCTAGAAAGAGAAGTACAAATTTTAGGGGATTATGAGGAGAATGAAAGGGGAAAGAATCATGAGTAAAACAGATTTATTTAAAGAAGTCATGGGTAATTACCCTACTGGTGTCACTGTTGTCACAATGATGGACGAAGAAGGCACCCCTATCGGTTTAACGGTGAATTCATTCGCTTCTGTTTCATTAGATCCAATGCTATTATTGTGGTCAATTGATAAAAGAGTATCTTCTTATGAGAAGTTCACGCAAACGAAAAAATTTGCTGTACATGTATTAGCTCATGATCAAGCAGAAGTTTGTTCATTATTTGCTTCAAAAGGTCTTGATCGTTTTAAAAATACTGATTGGTCTGAATCAGCCAATGGATTGCCAATTATTGCTGATTGCGCTGGTGTATTTCAATGCGAGATGCATGACACAATTGAAGCTGGCGACCACAGTATTTTAGTGGGAAAAGTAATTGATATAGAAAGCAATAAAAAAGAACCGTTATTATATCATAAGCGTAAATTCGCAGGTATCCCTGACAGTTTTTATGAGTGAAAAGAATAATTTACATAAACAGGACGGACAAAAGCCAAAAGCACCGTTCTGTTTTTTTATTATATAGTTTAGTTTTTAGGGAGGGTAAAGATGGATACAGTGCTTCAAATAGAAAATGTCTACTGGTCAAGAAATCAAGAGCTCATCCTAAAAAATATGAATTGGCAAGTAAATAATGGGGATCATTGGGCAGTGCTTGGTTTAAATGGTTCAGGAAAGACCACATTATTAAATATGGTTATGGGCTATATTTGGCCAACTAGTGGACAAATATCAGTATTGGGTCATACATACGGAAAAGTAGACTTACAGCAAGTAAGGCAATCCATTGGATGGGTATCCTCTTCTTTTCAAGAGAAGATTCGTCCATACGAGCGAGTACAAGATATTATTGTAAGTGGGAAATACGCATCTATCGGACTTTATGACGAACCTTCAATGGATGACATTGAAGAAGCAAATGAATGGTTAGAGCAATTCCATTTAATCCAATTACAGAATGAAACTTATCAAACTTGCTCTCAAGGTGAGAAACAAAAAATATTAATCGCTCGTGCCCTAATGGCCCATCCAAAATTGCTCATTCTTGATGAACCAACAACGGGACTAGATTTTGTTTCTCGAGAACAGCTGCTGGATTCAATTGCTCGTATCTCAAAACAAAAAGAAGCACCGACCATTATTTTCGTTACCCATCATATTGAAGAAATCATTCCTATTTTCAATAAATCTCTATTAATCAAAGACGGTACGGTATTTAAAAGTGGAAATACATCTGAGTTACTTACGAGTGAAACATTAACTGATTTTTTTGGCATAACAGTTGAAGTAGACAGGCATTCAAAAAGAATGTCTTTGAAAAAAACATATTGACACAAATATGAAAATAGTGGTAATATTCAAAAGACGCTATTTACAAATGAGAGGAGGTAAGGACGATGAAAGCAAGAGTGAAGGCATTCATGAAAACAAATTCATATTCGTCCCTACCTTTTTTTCGATAATGCTTTATTCTTTTAATGAATGGAGGTATGGCAACACGTTCATACCTTAGAAGAGAAATGCGGCCTCTTTATGGGGACCGCATTTTCTTTTTTTGGAGAAGAAAATAGGGGAGATAAACAGAGACTTGCCATGTAAATTTCCGTGCAAGTCGAGTTTTTCTAATAGATAGTTGAATAAAGATAAGGGGATGTTAAAGATGAACAGAAAACAAAGAATATTACTATTAAAAAATCAGCGTATAGGTTGTGGGTAGAGGAAACAGACAGCAAGAGAGGAAAGGTTGTGTAATAAATGTTTGATGTGTTAAAGAAACTCGGTTGGTTTTTTAAAAAATACAAAAAGCAATACGGTATCGCCGTTCTATTATTGATGTTAGCTACTGTATTAGAAATTATTCCACCGTACTTAATTGGGGTCATTATTGATTACATTACAGAAGGTGAAATGACACGTGATTTACTTATTCAGTATGTAGCGGTCTTCTTAGGTATTATTATTTTTAGCTATATGTTAAATTTCTTTTGGCAATACGGTCTATTCGAAGGATCCGTCAACTTGCAACGATTAATGCGGCGGAAATTAATGAGCCAATTTCTGCGTATGACACCGACTTTTTATGAAAAAAATCGCACCGGAGATCTTATGGCCAGGGCGACCAATGATTTGAATGCCGTCTCGTTAACCGCAGGATTTGGGATTATGACGTTGATTGACTCTACTTTCTTTCTCGGTGGTATTATCTTAGCGATGGGCTTCATGATCTCGTGGGAACTTACTTTTTTCGCCATGTTACCTGTCCCAGTTATGGCCATATTAATTCAATATTATGGCAAACTTGTCCATGAAAGGTATATGAGAGCACAAGATGCTTTTGGCGAGATGAATGATAGTGTTTTAGAATCAGTCTCTGGTGTGAGAGTTATTCGCGCCTATGTGCAAGAGAAGGCAGATGAACAACGGTTTGCTGATATGAGTGAAGATGTTTTTGAGAAAAATATGCATACCGCCAAGATAAATGCTTTATTCAATCCAATCACAACAATTGGAACCGGTATTAGTTATATTGTCGCACTCGGTTATGGATCAGTGTTAGTGGCTAATGGAGACTTATCTGTTGGGCAACTAGTTACCTTTAATGTTTATTTAGGATTAGCGGTTTGGCCAATCTTTGCTATTGGTGAGTTAATCAATGTGATGCAACAAGGGAACGCTTCTTTAGACAGAGTGCAAGAGACATTAAATTATGAAGCGGATATCATGCCGCCAACAAAACCTTTAGCAGTCGATAAGCCCCATATTTTACAATTCCAAGAGTTAACCTTTCAATATCCTACGAGTAAAGTCGTTAACCTCTCAAATATTAATTTAAGCTTAAGAAGTGGTGAAACGTTAGGAATTGTGGGTAAAACAGGCGCAGGGAAAACGACCTTTATTCGCCAATTGTTGAGGGAGTATCCTTTAGGAGAAGGAGGAATATCTATTGATGATATCGACCTTTCCCAACAGACGAAAGAACAAGTATTAGATTGGATTGGCTATGTACCGCAAAGTCACGTGCTTTTTTCTCGAACAATTAAAGAAAATATATTATTCGGTAAAGAAGATGCCACAGACGAAGAAATAGAAAAAGCAATTGATTTGGCCGCTTTTACAAAAGATTTAGCTTATCTTCCGCTCGGGTTAAATACGCTAGTAGGTGAAAAAGGTGTTTCCTTATCAGGGGGACAAAAGCAGCGGGTATCGATTGCTCGCGCATTAATTAAAGATCCTGATATTTTAATATTAGATGATTCCTTATCTGCTGTAGATGCAAAAACAGAGTCTGCAATTATTGGCAATATCCAAAGCGAAAGAGCGGGAAAAACGACAATTATTACAACACATCGTTTATCAGGTATTCAACACGCAAATCAAATTATTGTTTTAGATAATGGTGTGATTACACAAGTAGGTACACATGATGATTTAATTAATGAAGACGGTTGGTATAAAGAACAGTATGTACGTCAACAGCTAGAGGGGGCCAATACATGAGCACAGGCAAACAATTATTATCGTATGCGCTAAGGTTTAAAGGCACCATTTTACTCGGGTTGTTATTTCTATCCATTGCAGTGTTCACTGACCTAGCGGGCCCCTTTATTGCTAAACATATCATTGATAATCATATGACACTCGGCCAATTTGACTTTACACCAATTCTATACTTACTCATTCTATATTTCTCGTTATCAATTTGTACGGCTATTTTCCGTTATTTTATGTATTTACAATTACAAAAGGGTTCAAATAGAATTATTCAAGCATTAAGAAAAGATGTATTCAAGCATATTCAAACATTACCAATTGGTTTTTTTGATCAATTACCATCTGGTAAAATTGTTGCAAGAGTGACAAATGATACAGAGGCAATTAGAAACTTATTTGTGCAAGTACTTTCGAGTTTTGCTACGAGTGCCATTTCTATAACTGGTGTCTATATTGCCTTATTCATTTTGAACTGGAAAATGGCTTTAATCGCACTCGTTATGATACCAATCGTTTATATTTGGATGATTCTATATAGAAAGTATGCTTCACAGTATAATGACGTGATCCGAACAAAAATTGCTGATATTAATGCAATGATCAATGAATCCATTCAAGGGATGACTATTATTCAAGCTTTCCGTCGAGAAAAACAAATGACGAAAGAGTTTGATGAAATGAATGAAGAACATTATCAATATGAGAGAAAGCTAATTATTCTTGATTCTGCGACTTCTCATAACCTTGTAAATACGTTAAGGCTACTGTTATTTACATGTTTTATCATTTATTTTGGGACACAATCATTTAGTGGTACACAAATAGTGACAGCTGGAACCCTATATGCGTTTGTTGACTATTTAACAAGACTTTTTAATCCGATTACAAATATTGTGAATCAATTTTCGCAAATGGAGCGTTCACTTGTAGCCGGGAATCGTGTATTTGAAGTTTTAGCATTAAAAGGTGAGAAGGTATCTAATGAAAAGATACCAAAATATAAAGGGCATGTGGTGTTTGATCAAGTATCCTTCGCATATAAAGAACCTGATTTTGTTTTAAAGGATATTTCATTCCAAGCAAAAAAGGGAGAAACGATTGCGC
Organism: Cytobacillus sp. FSL M8-0252; assembly: GCF_038007345.1. NCBI lineage: Bacteria > Bacillati > Bacillota > Bacilli > Caryophanales > Bacillaceae > Cytobacillus > Cytobacillus sp. FSL M8-0252. The sequence goes on along the minus strand of NZ_JBBOWZ010000001.1, from coordinate 2,488,108 downwards.
TCGTGGGTCATACAGGTTCAGGAAAAAGCTCGATTATGAACTTATTATTTCGCTTTTATGATCCAACAATCGGTAAAATTTATATTGATGGAGTGGATATTACGACGATACCACGGCAAACGATTCGTGAACATATGGGGATAGTTTTACAAGACCCGTATCTTTTTACAGGGACTATTGCTTCGAATGTAAGTTTAAATCAACCTAATATTACAAGAGAAAGAGTGGAGCATGCGATTCAGTCAGTTGGTGCTGATCGAGTGCTATCACATTTAGAAAAAGGGATAGATGAACCGGTAATTGAAAAAGGAAGTACTTTGTCTTCCGGTCAAAGACAATTAATCTCGTTTGCACGGGCGCTCGCTTTCGATCCAGCGATCCTAATCCTCGATGAAGCAACATCAAATATCGATACAGAAACGGAAGAGATTATTCAAAACGCGATGAATGTTCTAAAACAAGGAAGAACCACTTTTATCATCGCTCATAGACTGTCTACAATTAAAAATGCTGATCGCATTTTGGTGCTTGATAAAGGTGAAATCAAAGAACAAGGCAGTCACGAAGAGCTCATTGCAGCAGGTGGCATATACGAACAAATGTACGAGATGCAAGCGAAATCTTTACAAGCATAAGAAGAAAAAACCAATCTGAGTATAAATCTTAGATTGGTTTTTTCATTTAACTAATAAATTAAATGAACTATGTTCCAAATATTCAATAGGAAAGAAAATAATAAATGCACAATTAAGAGTAAAAAAAATCTTGAGGGAAAAGTTAATAACAGAGGTGATTAAGATGAAAAAAATGTTGATCTTACTTTCTTTCGCACTATTACTATCATTTGTTTCAACAGCTTCTGCACAAGGACTTCCTCAAGTGGAATTGTTTGATGTGGAAGTCAACGACGTTGTAAAAAAGCGACCCCCTAATGAACAAATACAACAAGAAGCAACATCTATTCTTCAATCAATCAATGGGATATATGTGAAAATTAATCCTATGCCTAAAGACGGCTATATGGTTCGTATTCCGTTGGCACCATCATTGACCGTAAAAAACAAATGGTTTAATGATTTTATCAACGAAATGGTATTAATTATTCCTGAAGAAGAAGAGCCTTATATTATGTTATTAGATGACGAAAATCATCCCCACTTCCTCATAGCACAACGAGATTTCTACCAAATAGTGACACTTATAATTGGCGAATCAAACAGCTTAAGATGAAGATGACAAGATTAAAAGCTACCAAAGAAGAAGCAATTGTTAACATTATTGTGGATTGCTTCTTCATGTCGTTGTTGTATACTCAGAAAAATGTTGGTTTTTTAATATAGGAACGGTTTGATAAATATTTAAACGGCTACAATGCTTCACATCTTTTTCAAACCCTCTTTCTCTTAATTCTATTCCACTTGTACAATCCCATATTAATCTACTAAGTGTTGACTTTGAATGCTGAAAAGCGCCAATACACACTTGCACCTCAGCTGATTGCTTTCCTTCTATCCTAGAAAGGATGGCACCAGCCCCTAAGTAGTCTTCCATTGCAGGACGAAGGGAGTCTTCAAATTCTTTCACGCCATTCCATACTTCTCCACAAGGAACAACAGTAATATTAGCCTTTAATGAAGCGGATATTTGACTTGCAGCTGATGCCACTGCAGAAGCGTTTAATAAAGACCCAATGAATAAAGCTGGTATATGAGAGGCAATCCAAGTACAAAAGGCACCATTTAAAGAACTCAAAACATATTTTTGCCTATCATGTGAGTGATTAAATGTAACAGGTGATAAAGTGGGTGCATCTAATCTCGCTGCCTCAGCTCTCCCAAGAATATATTGCGCTCCCAATGATTGTGCGTATGCTTTGCCATTTAAATGAGGGGGATAGGGATATATGATTGCTCCGTAGTTTAAACCCGTTACAACTGTAGAAGAAAAACTAAGGACATCAACAATAATCACAATATCTCCTCGATTTGCTGCTTCTCTTGCACCACGTTTTCCCCATTCTATCTGACATTCAGGTAAGTATGAAATGATTATTCTCCTCTTTTCTAAAAGCCTTTATTTTGCTGCATTTGCGGTTAAATAGTTTAAGATAACATCGTTACTAGTTGATGATGCGCAGGTAATTTCGGTTCAATTATACTCGTTTTGCTTTGTACAGCAAGTTTAAGTGTTATATCAATACAGTTTAAGATAAGAAACAATTCCTGCTGCTTTGTTATTCCATGGTTCGGTGCTAAATCTCATGCATCTTTTAATGCAACTAAAATACTTACTATAGTTATTTTTGAACGATAAAAATGAATCCGTCATAATGTACCTACTGACGAATGTAAAAACACAGTAAATTTTATAAAAGCACACGTTTTTATCTTGTCAAAGGTAGATACGCATTATATAATTTAAAGAACTATAACGTTGCACTTTATCTTTTGGTTAATTACCTGAAGAAATGTTAGACAATTGTAACGTTTCACTTTCAAAAAGGGAGTAATGGAATTGATTAATTGTTTAGTAAAATGCGTTACTGATTGAAAGCTTATAATTCTAAGGTGAAAAGAAGGATAAATAATTTTAATAAATAATTATGTAAAAAAATTCTTTACCATTATTTCTATCATATACTATTATAGGTTAGTACGATTACAAACATAGTTATTAAACAATATATAAGAAGGTATAGGTGACATAGCTAGAATGCTTAAAAAATATGCTCTAAAAATGGGTATAGGAATGAAGAAAATTCATTTATCTACTAATGAAAAAGAATATAAAGAAGGCCATATTATTGAAGGTGGCATAAAATTTTTTGGTGGTCTCATCCCACAGAAGATTAGAAGATATGATATTGATCTGATTGCTTGCAATCAAGAAAATGATAAAGAAGAAATTGTGAGATCTCACTCTGTATTTTGTTCGATTCCTGTCCAACCGAATGAGCAGAAAGAAACAGTATTTACATTGGAAATTCCCTCAGCAAATGAGATGAATGCTAAAGATAATGATTATTATATTCAAGCGAACTTTATGCTCGATCATAAATTAGAGCAATCAGTAAGAGTTGCAGTGAAAATTAGCCCATTAGCAACTATGTAAATTAAATAATCAAAGGATAGAGCGATCATACAATATGATGGCTCTTTTTTTATAAAGGAATAAAAAACACTTGCAAATCGTAATCATTACGTTTTATACTATGAGATGTAATATCTGATTGTTTTTAGTTTTTATGAATAGGAAACGGGAAGGAGATAAAAAATTGAGAGTTAAAATCACACTAGCCTGCACAGAGACGGGTGATAGAAATTACATTACTTCAAAGAATAAAAGAAATCATCCAGAAAGAATTGAACTGATGAAATATTGTCCACGGTTAAAGAGAAAAACTTTGCATAGGGAAACAAAGTAGAGAATGTAGAAATAGAAAAGGAATGGTGAAAGTTGGCTAAGAAATCTAAAATAGCAAAAGAAAAGAAACGGCAAGAATTAGTGAAAAAATATGCAGAAATTCGGAAAGAGCTGAAAGAAAAAGGTGACATTCAAGGTATTAGAAAACTACCGAGAGATTCGTCCCCGACAAGGTTAAAAAACAGATGCGAAATAACCGGAAGACCTAGAGGTTATCTTAGAAAATTTAAGATGTCTCGTATAGCTTTTCGCGAATATGCACATAAAGGTCAAATACCAGGCGTTAAAAAATCGAGTTGGTAATCCACTATCCTTATTAGATGGGAGTATATAAACGAAAGATAAGAAGAGTATTTTTTTAATTCATAAATCGTAATCATTTTGATTTATAGGAGTGTTTAACAATGAAAAAAATTCCAGTGACCGTTCTTAGTGGTTATCTAGGTTCTGGTAAGACAACATTATTAAATCATATATTAAATAATAGAAACGGTTTAAAAGTAGCAGTCATTGTAAATGACATGAGTGAAGTAAACATCGATAGTGAACTTGTTCGAAAACAAGGAAACTTTTCTCGAACAGAGGAAAAATTGGTGGAGATGTCAAATGGATGTATATGCTGCACTCTTCGAGAAGACTTACTTATAGAAGTTGAACGATTAGCTAAACAGGGTGAAGTAGATTACATACTGATTGAATCTTCAGGTATTAGCGAACCTGTCCCTGTAGCACAAACCTTTTCTTATATCGATGAAGAAATGAATATAGATTTAACTCGGTTTTGTAAATTAGATACGATGGTAACGGTGGTTGATGCGAATAGATTTTGGCATGATTTTGAATCAGGAGACACATTATTAGAACGAAAGGAGGCAGTTGGGGAAGAAGATGATAGAAATATCGCTGATTTACTCATTGACCAGATTGAATTTTGCGATGTGCTTATATTAAATAAGTGTGATCTAGTAAATGATATAGCCCTTGATAAATTAGAAAAAGTGATTAGAACACTGCAGCCACAAGCGAAGATTATTCGTACGGTAAATAGTGAAGTAAATCCGAAAGAAATTTTAAATACTGGGCTTTTCGATTTTGACGAAGCCAGTCAATCTGCAGGTTGGTTACAAGAGCTCTCGATCGGTCCTTCTGATCATACGCCTAAAACAGAAGAGTATGGCATTTCATCTTTTGTCTATTACCGAAAATACCCTTTCCATACTGAACGTTTTAATACTTGGTGTCAAAAAATGCCATCACAAATAGTTAGATCAAAAGGGATTGTTTGGTGCGCGAGCAGAAACAACTTAGCTATATTAATGTCACAAGCTGGTCCTTCTGTAATGATGCAGCCCATATCCTATTGGGTAGCATCACTACCAGAGAAGGAAAAAGATGAGACCTTAAAGGAAAACCCTAATTTGTTAGATGATTGGGATGTGGAATTTGGTGATCGTCATACTAAACTTGTGTTTATTGGAATGGATATTGATGTAGATTTAATAACAAAAGAATTAGATGACTGCTTGTTATCACCAAGTGAGTATGATGCCAAGTGGGATGAACTGCCAGATCCATTTAGCTGGACAATCAATAGTTAGATAAATCGGTCCAGTTATAAAACATGTTAATGTTGTCGAGGAAAGAAAAATTATTTTCTTTCCTCGTTTTTATTTTTAATAGGAGTTTTCATAGATACTGTTATGCATTTTAGCCTTTGGTATTAGAGGTTAACTAATCATTACAAATGCATGAGTACATGATATTAGAATGGACACATTAATAAAATACAATTTCAATACTGGTGGTGTCTTATGGATCTGATTACAATATTAAATTTACTACTACTGGCCTTCTTGATCTTTGCGACCGGTTTTTTTGTGGCAGGCCTAGTGACAGGGTAGCTGCTCTAGACCGCAAAGTATTGTTTTCATCCTCTAATCAATAGATTACACTCAAAATAGTGATTATTCTAAAGTTAGGGGAAGGATATTTATGAAACGAAATTGGAATGAAGATGAGCTTCTAGAACATTTTGTAGTACTACCCATTGAAAGAAAGCTAATTGGTAATAAAACAGGGGCAAGTCGTTTAGGATTTGCAATATTATTAAAGTACTTTCAACAAGAGGCTAGATTTCCTTCTAAGAAACAAGATATACCCAAAGTGGTAGTTGAATTTATAGCGCAGCAATTAGGATTATCTTCAGCGCTCTTTGAGGAATATCGTTGGGGCGCGGGTGAAAGAAACTTTACTTATCATCGAAAACAAATTCGAGAATTCTTCGGTTTTAGAGAGCTTACGGCAAAAGATAACGAACTATTGATAGAGTGGTTAAACGAACAAGTTCAGTTTACACATGATATCGACTATTTAAAAAGTCAGGCAAACAGTCTGTTTCGCAAGTGGCAAGTCGAACCTCCTTTCAGATGGAAGTTTAAAGCGTATGATCGATTCCACCATTGACACTTTTGAAAAGAATTTATATCAATCGATCTATCAGCAGCTATCTCCTAGGACTTGTTCGAGATTAGATGCGTTACTGGAATCTTTCACTGATGAAGAAACAGCAGAAGGTTTTGAAGAAGGGTTTCATAAGGAAAAGGAATCAGATATTTTAACTTTTCGGCAACTTTTATCTTCTCCTAGCAAACCAAGTGTAAGTACTATGGAAATGGAAGTTAAAAAATTGTTAGCTATTCGGCACCTACACATTCCTCCAAGATTATTTCATCATTTGACTCCGAAATTAGGGAAGAAATATCGACTTCGTGCAGCTACAGAAACCGTAACGGAATTGAGCGCACATCCTGCACCCATTCGCTATACCCTTCTTGCCATTTTATTTTCGCATCGTCATGAGGAAGTCATTGATTATTTAGCTGATTTATTGGATGAAATTACGCTTAAATTCGGAAATAAAGCCAAGAACACAACTCGAAAAGAAGCAGTAGAAGAATTAGAAAAAGTCCAAGGGAAAAATAAACATATTGTCAATTTATTAAAAGCAACCGTAGATCACCCAGATGGGGTCATTCAAGTTACTCTATTCCCTATTGTTAGCTCTGATATGATTCGAGATATTATTAAGGACTTGACGAAAAATAACCGGGAGTACAAAGAAAAAATCTATACGAAAATGCATTCTTCTTACCAAGGGCATTATCGGAAGTCTCTTTCGAAGATTTTAAACAACCTTACTTTTCGGTCAAATAATCAATTTCATCAGCCAATTATTGAGGCTATCCAACTCATACGAGAGTATGGAGAAAGTGGGCAGCGTTATTTTGCTGCTGGAGATGAAGTTCCCATTGAAGGTGTAATTCAGCCGAAATGGAAAGATGTTATTGTCGAGACAGACAGCAAAGGGATAGAAAGAGTAAATCGAATCAATTATGAAATTGCAGTGATCCAATCGCTTCGCACTCGACTTCGGTGTAAAGAAATTTGGATTGAGGGTGCTGATCGATATCGAAACCCAGATGAAGATCTCCCTCAAGATTTTGAAGAGAACAAGGAAGAATATTTTCAAGCACTGAAAGCACCACTTGATGTAGAGCCTTTTATTGAAGATATTATACAGTTGATGAAAGATAAACTCCATTTATTGAATCAAGGGCTAGGAGATCATAGTAACGAAAAAGTAGCCATTACTACCAGAAATAATAAAGGATGGATTAGAGTCACTCCACTCGAAAAGCAACCAGAACCTCCACATGTGACGATGCTTAAACAGGAGATTAAGAACCGTTGGACCGACATTAACCTATTGGATTTACTAAAAGAAACAGATTTTCATACGGAGTTTACCAAACACTTTAAAACCACCGCCAATCGAGAGATTTTAGATCGAGAAACCGTCCAACGAAGGCTTCTTCTAAGTTTATTTGGATTAGGAACGAATACAGGTTTGAAAACAGTTTCTGCTGGAAACCATCTAGATAGTTATCGAGAACTTCGATATATACGCCAAAAATTTATTCATAAGGATCATTTGCGAAAAGCCAACGCCGAGGTTACCAACCATATCATCTACAATCGACTGAAAGAGGTATGGGGAGAAGCTACCACTGCATGTGCTTCCGATTCAAAACATTTTGGCTCTTTTGATCAGAACTTGCTTTCAGAATGGCATCCTCGTTATAAGAAGCATGGAGTCATGATCTATTGGCATACAGATCGAAAATCAGCTTGTATCTATTCTCAGCTTAAGTCCTGCCTTTCTTCGGAAGTGGCAGCAATGATGGAAGGGGTTCTTCGTCACTGTACGGACATGGAGGTTGACAGAAATTATGTCGATACACACGGACAAAGTGTCGTTGCATTTGCTTTTTGTCATCTACTTGGTTTTAAACTGATGCCACGGTTTAAAAATATTGGATCTCAAAAGCTATATCGTCCAGAAGCCGGCATGAATGAGGAATATCCTCACCTGCAACAGGTTTTAAGTAGACCGATTAACTGGGATCTTATTCGGCAACAGTATGAACAAATCATTAAGTTTGCAACTGCTCTACGGTTAGGTACTGCTTCTGCCGAATCCATATTAAAGCGATTTACAAGGGATACGAAACATCCAACCTATCAGGCTTTATGTGAATTAGGAAAAGCGATTAAAACGATCTTTTTATGTGATTATTTACACTATGAAGAGATTCGAAGGGAGATTCATGAAGGATTAAATACAGTGGAACAATGGAACTCAGTGAATACTTATATTTTCTATGGGAAAAACAGTGAGATTCGTTCCAATTCTATAGAAGATCAAGAGGTGTCTGCTTTATCACTTCAATTGCTGCAAAATTGCTTAGTCTATATGAATACCTTAATGGTACAAGAGGTTCTTTATGACAACAACCAATATTGGTTGAAGAAAATGACTCCAGAAGATTTTAGAGGATTAACACCTTTATTTTATCATCATGTGAATCCATACGGAACTTTTGAACTCGATATGGATCAGCGAATACCTATTAAGTTGAAAGTCTCGTAATTTTCATTATTTCGATTAGTAACAAACCCAGCTAATCCCTTGACAGGACATTAGCTGGGTTTTTGCTATGAATACATATACGTGAAAAGAGCGCACTCCTTCCTATACAGGTAGGTAAGGGTTTGAAATTATCGCTCCCTTTTCCCCCTGTTAGCACCGTACGTGCGACTTTCATCGCATACGGCGCCCCAACTAATCCAATTCCATTAATCCTCGGCACTTAATGTGCCTCAATTCTTCCGTTTCAATAAGTCGGTGCCTCCCATGGGAGGTGAACCTCTATTAGTCTTACGAGAACCTTATTAACCGATAAGGACTTGCCTTACAGGATTAAATGATTCTTCATTAGTCTAGTGGCTATCCCTCCGCGTTCATTACACGCTTCAACGGTACTGTGCCACCACTTTCACTGATATGAAGAAAAGTTATACAGTCGCTATTCTCACGGCTGTTTTCCTTTCCAACGCCTCACCGAGAGTAAGCTCTCCACGTTATCAGCTTACAACGTTGAATTATGTCTATTATGGAACAAACTTAGGTGTTTCCTATGAGCCTGTTAGCATTGCATATGCCTGTAACACAAGATGGATTTTCATATTCCAGATTCTTACTCATCCACAGCTAACCCTACATTTAGTAGTAAATACATTTCTATATAATGCGCATCTAGACCCGTACATCCAGAAATTCGTCAGCAATACAGTATGTTATTGTATTTTACATTGCATCCTCACCATATTTGTTCAACCCAAGCACCATGATTTACACCACCCCATCGGGTAGGCTTTCGTCAGCCAAACTGTTACGGTAAATTCTCACGCCTATTAGCCGAGCTTATAACACGGCTATTCCTTACCGAATAGCGTGCTATTCGACGCAGGGGGAGCCTTTCAGAGCGTTACCTCCTCATTCGACCCCTCGACATAACCCTTCAGTTTTAGAAATCTGAAACTGTCTGACCTTTACCGAAATTGTGTGGCCCCATTTGAGCCAGAAACGTTTCGCACCTGAAATTGCGCCCTATTCTTGAATAAGCAATAAGCTTAATTTAGCTGGTTTTTAAACAAGAAAAATTGATATCTTTTTCTGCCTTTTTAATATGTAGGGATATCGGAAATTCGCCCCCACGGTGATTCCCCCAATTAAAATAATATACATTAGTACAATGCTCGAATACACTAGGCAATACTACAAACAATACATATGCTTGCGTATCTGACAAATTTAGTCACAAGACCGTCTTTTTAACATTTAACGAAATTTTTAATGCAGTCACGAGTCTAACCAACTTTTTTCAAAATAGCGAATAATTTACATATTTAAGGATAAACTATGTAAATAAATTGCTATTTTTAAGGTGGTTTTAATGAATCAAAAGGTGATTCAATCTGTTCATATTTTTATCCTACTTATTATGTCTACTGGATTCATGGTGCATGTACTAATTATCCCAACTATATTATCAACTTCTAACAGGGATGCCTGGTTAAGTGTTATTTTCAGTACAATACCATTTATCCTTTGGATTCTGCTTGTTTTTTATATTTATAAAAAGTTAAATACTCATGAGGATATTCTCTCTTTACTTAAACGAAAATTTTCTCATTCTTGGGTTTTTATTATTTTTCCGATTACATTTGGGTCTTATTTTTTAATAAATGCCTTTATTACTCTTAAGTACACTTTTTTTTGGGCAAATGCTAATTATACTTTTGAGATCCCTAATTTTGTCATTGTATTGTTATTTGCTCTCATTTGCTTGTATGCGTCTGCAAAAGGTATACGGACAATAAGTACGATCGCATTTTTAGTGCTTCCTATTGTTTCATTTTTTGGATTTTTAGTAGGAATCGGAAATTCGCCAAATAAAAATTATGAACTGCTGTTTCCGATATTTGAGAATGGATACAAAGATGTTATTCAAGGGTTGGTTTATACTTGTTCCGGATTGTTTGAAATTATCTTTCTTTTGTTTTTAACGTCCTATATTAAAGACAGACTAAAGGTTAAATGGCTTATATTGGCTGGGATCATTCTTGTGTTTTTAATCTTAGGTCCACTAGTAGGTGCCATCTCAGAATTTGGTCTGGAAGAAGCAGCAAAATTGAGGAATCCAGCTTATGAGCAGTGGAAGCTGTTGAAAATTGGCGAACATATTACTCGTCTCGATTTTCTTTCGATCTTCCAATGGCTTTCTGGAGCGTTTGTTCGGATAAGCTTATCATTATTTATTGCCGACAAAATTTTTGGGTTTAACAAAAAGAGAAAATGGGTTCTTCCTATCCTTTATATAATATTAATCATTGGTGCATGTATTCCTTGGGATGCCATCTCATTTTTTTACTTTTTGCAAAAGTATTTTTTCCCTATTAACCTTATTTTTCAAATTTGCACGATGCTTCTTTTTTTATTAATTATTCATTTAAAAGGTGATCATCATGAAGAAAGTTCAAACTAACAAAAAAGGCATCAGCATTGACCAATTAAAAATGTGGGTCGAAGGTTCTTCAGATATCGCAATAAAAACAAGGACTTACCACAGTTATACAATTGATTTCCTATATTGTCCTAATTTAGTGGATATGAAATTTATTAGTGAGGTTATTTTTCCTGCCATTCATGATGTGATAGAAAAGAATGGTCATTTAAATTATGAATTGTTAAATAATGTTTTAGAGGTCAGTAAGCTTAAAGATTTAAATAACATGAAAGAAGAGATAGAGCAAAAATTATTTTCAGGTGAATTACTCATTTTTTGTCAGGATTCAAAGGAGCTTTTCTTTATACCCGTATCTAATCCTCCCAAAAGAGGTCCGGAAGAATCCAATATGGAATCCTCAATTAGAGGGCCAAGGGATGGATTAGTAGAAAATGTATCAGATAATATGGCATTAATCCGTCAGAGATTAAAAACGTCATCATTAAAAAGTATTGAATATACACTTGGCGAAAGAAGCAGAACAAAAACCTTATTACTCTATATAGATGATATTATGAATCCTTCAATTCTGGAAACTGTAAAAAAGCGATTAGATTCCATAAAGGTGGATAGTGTCGCCAGCAGTTACGAAATTGAGGAATTCCTATACGACAAAACCTTTACTTTATTTCCTTTGATGGAGAATTCAGGCAGACCAGACTTCGCTGTTCAATCCTTAACACAAGGAAGATTTGTGCTCTTAGTGGACGGAAATCCGACTTGCTTAATAGGTCCCGCAAATTTAAATCAAATATTATATTCACCTGAAGACTCACATGATAGTTTTTTTTACGTTAGTATGGTCCGAATTCTGCGGTTTTTGGCCATAATTACGACGATATACTTACCTGGTTTTTATATTTCGTTAACAACCTTTCAACTGGATCAAATTCCTTATTCACTTATCGCAACAATATCTGCTTCTAGAATTGGCTTGCCTTTATCTACACCTATGGAAGTCTTTATTATGCTTGTTTTATTTGAATTATTTAAAGAAGCTGGGGTACGCCTGCCTAAGGCTGTTGGACAGACTGTCGCTGTTTTAGGCGGATTATTTATAGGTGATGCTGCTATTCGAGCAGGGTTAACATCTCCAGCCTGTCTGGTCATTGTTGCAGTTTCAGTAATATCAGGTTATATCTTGAGTAACCAAACCATGGCAGGCAATGTCGTGATTCTGCGCTTTCTTGTTTTAGCCTTTTCATCACTATTTGGATTATATGGCTTCTTTATTTCCTTTTTTCTCATCCTAACAGCCGTGGTTTCATTAGAAAGCTTTGGTCAGCCATATATGTCGTATTTATCCAGACCCAATGCAGCAGACATCATAAAAAATATTTTGAAGCTGCCTTATCGATTTATGAAGAAGCGAAATCAAGCATACCGACCTATTGATAGCGATAGTCAAAAGGAGTAATTTATGAAAAGGATATTATTGATTATCATAATAAGCAGTCAGATCTTTTTCCTGACTGGGTGCTGGGGTGCAAAAGAATTACAAAGTCAAACTTATATTACAGCTATAGGACTAGATTACGCGGAAGGAGAATTTACAGTCTATATTCAGGCTTTGAATTTTGTCAATATAGGGAAGCAAGAAGGCGCTTCGGCTTTGCAGGAAGCATCCCCTATTTTTATTGGGGAAGGCAAAGGAAAAAACATTCAGTCAGCTTTAAGCAAATTAGAACAAAAGGTGGCACTGCCTCTTTATTACGGACATATCGAAACCGTTCTATTAAGTGAAAATGTTATCAAGGAGCAAATGAAGTCCGTCATCGAATTTATTGGACAAAATTCTTTACTGAGATACAATATATGGCTTTTTGGTACAGAACAAGATATTAAAGAAATTTTAACAAGTGAGAGCTTTTTTAATTTCCCATCTTTATATACAATCATCCATGATCCCAAATCCTTAACTAAAAACAATTTTTTCATTCCTATTGAACAGTATAATAAATTTATCTCGACCTATTACCAGGCAGTTGGTACTCAGCTCATTCCTTCTTTAGATGTAAATAAAGCAAGTTTTTCAGAGGATAAAAAAAAGAAAAATATTGCTGTCATTACGGGAGGCTTTGTTACTTCACAGCAGCAATACAAAGGATGGGCAGATAAAAAAGACCTGTCTGGATTAAAATGGTTATCAAAAAAAGCTACTAACATCCCTCTCTCCCTCTTTGAAGAAAAAGTGAGTGTAATTATACAGAATCCAAAAAGAACGATTAAAGTAGTAAATGGCTATAAACCTGCTTATCACTTAATTATTAAAGCCAATGCAGTATTGGTCCAAAATGAGGAGGATATTAGTTTAGATAAAATAAAAAAAGAATTAGAAAAGAAAATTAAAAATGAACTATTAAACACAATGGAGAAAAGTGAAGAAATAAATGCAGATCTATTAAATATAAGCGAAAACGCATATCGATATCACCTAAAAGAATGGGATGTAAGTACAATTAATTCGATTGATAAGGGATCTTTAGAACACATTGAAGTAAGGATTCAGATTGAACAAAATATATATTATAAACATTAAAATGAGTATATTTAAAACATGGAAAACTTAATTGTTTTGCTTACTTAACAAAATGAATAGTCATCCCTTTTTATTGTTTCTAATACCGCTAGCCAGGTCTTTGTCCATTATTCGATATTCAACAATCTGGCCCTTAAATGAAAAATGAGCCCTGTTCCTTGTTCCGGATAAGCGCCCGTTTGCTTAAATGTCCCTAGAGTCATTTTACAGTTTATTCTTTTGTCTTTCCTTTCCAAATAAGTGAAAAAAACTGATTTCAAATATAATAAACGCTACAACAAGACCACCAAGGTATGGGTACGGAGAATCGATTGTTAAGAATAAGACCAAAGCCAAAACAAAAGCTATGATACCAATAACTACTGAGTATTTGACATATTTACTCAAGTCATAGACCTCCTTTCGTATCAGAACATCTGACTAAAAAGTATTCATGTTATACAGGTTATTCCAAAACTGCACCCTTTTCAGGAAGACAGTTATTACGAATGACTCTCTTCTTTTTTGCTATAAATTTCATACGCAAAATATCCAAATAAAAAACCTATTCCAGGTCCCCAAGTCATTGCAGATAGTAAGGAAATTGGTGAAAATATACTTAAAAATATAGCAATAGCAAAACCAATCATCATTCCGAATGGTATTAAGCTATCCAATAAATTTTGAGCGTCTTTCGTTTTTTTCTTACCCAGGGTGCCTTTCTCATATTTATGCTTCATTCTCAGAATTACAAATACTGCAATCCCACCCACTATTACAAGAGGCAATATGGAACGCGCAATATCCAATGCTAAACCCATATTATAATCCCCCTTTCTTTTGCTTTTAAATTGATTCAATTTTAACCTAGTTCATTCAATTAAATGGCCCGATTGCTGAATAACCTATCTACATGTTAATACATGCTATTACCAAAAACCAGTGTTTTTGTAATGTACGCCCATCGCCCTAATGTCCTTTGATTTTATTAAGATTAACAGTTACCAAAAATAATTACCAAAAGTATTACCAAATACCTTTACAATAAGTGGCCCTCTAGTAAAATAAAAATATACAATTTTATTGGAGGTTACAAATGATTATGGTTATGCTCGAGTATCTACTGTTGACCAAAACTTAGATCGGCAAATTAACATTCTTACTGAATATGGATGTGAAAAAATAATAAAAGAGAAATTTACAGGTACGATTAAAGATCGAAAAGGACTTCACCAACTGTTTGATGTAATCAGACAAGGAGATTCAGTTGTAGTGGAAAGTATTTCACGTTTAGGGCGTAAAACATTGGATATCCTCAACATTATTCAGCAATTGGAAGAGATGGGGGTGCAATTCATTTCTTTAAAAGAAAATATGGATACAAGAACCTCTACGGGCAAAGCCATGTTCCAAATGATGTGTGTCATTGCTGAATTAGAAAGAAACCTTATTGCTGAGAGAGTAAAGGAAGGACTCGAAGCAAGTAAAAGGCGTGGAAAAACTTTAGGTAGACCCAAGTTGGATAAAGAGAAGCTTACTGTTGCGCTAAGGATGTATGATAGTGAAGAATATTCTATAAAGGAGATAGTCTCAGCAACTGGAATATCTCAAGGTTCCTTATATAGAGCAGTCAACAGAAGAAGGCTTGAAGAAATAAAAAAATAGGGCGCGTTTTATTATTTCTTCAATTTTACTTTGCGGTCTACAGCAGGAACCCTGTCACTAGGCCTGGCAGCTGAATTTGCTGTTGTCAAACTAAGAATGTCACGGATTGATCAGCTTATTGATGAGGGGAATAAAAAAGCAATTACTGTCAAGAGGGTAGCAGATAACTTAGATTATAATTTATCAGCTTGCCAACTGGGGATTACCGTAACAGCTTTAGGACTTGGTTCCCTCGGTAAGCCAACCGTTGAGAAGATATTATATCCTGTTTTTGATTGGTTAAATATTTCACAATCATTATCATCAGTTCTTTCATATGCCATTGCCTTTATTTTAGTAACAATTCTACATGTAGTTGTCGGTGAAATGGCACCTAAGACCTTAGCGATTCAATTTGCCGAAAAAATGAGCTTATTATTAGCGCCCCCTCTTTACTGGTTCGGAAAAATCATGTTTCCTTTCATTTGGTTACTCAATGGAACATCACGTGTGATATTACGTATGTTTGGCGTGCCGGCAAAAGCAAAAGAAGACTCATATACGGAAGAAGAATTGAAAATTGTCATGACCCAAAGTTATAAAGGCGGTGAAATCAACCAAACCGAACTCGAGTATATGGAAAATATTTTCTCCTTTGATGAAAGGGTGGCCAAAGATATCATGGTTCCCAGAATTAATATGGCTGTGTTCGAGCAGAACATGACAAGGGAAGAAATTGCGCAAATGATGATTGAGCATCATTTTACAAGATATCCTGTGATAGAAGACACAAAGGATCAAGTGATCGGCATCGTTAATGTTAAAAAAATGTTGACCAAGATGGCAGGCAAAAGGGAATATCACTTGGCTGATTTTATTCAACCTATTCCGTTTATTTTAGAAACAACAAAAATATACGACGCATTCATCAAAATGCAAAAAATCGGTGTTCACATGGCGATAGTTGTGGATGAATACGGTGGTACCTCTGGTTTACTTACGATAGAAGATATTTTAGAAGAAATTGTTGGTGAAATTCGCGATGAATTTGACGAAGAGGAAGTCGAAGAAATTGAGTATCGTGCACCTAACAAATACTGTATCTCTGGACGCGTTTTATTGGCTGATTTAGAAGAAAAATTCGGGATGACATTCGCAAATAGTGATCAAATTGATACATTAGGTGGTTGGATTCATCAAAAATTAGCGGGCATGGCAAAAAAGGGAGATGTCGTGGAAGAAAACGGTCTCACTTGGACAGTAATGAAAGTAAAACAACTACAAATCCAAAGAGTACAATTAGAAGGACTTCATATTGGAGGTGAACCCAAAGGGGATTGAGAATGGACGGTATGATTATTTTAAATCTATTTCTTGTTGTTGTGTTTATTATTTTAACCGCGTTTTTTGTTGGTGCAGAGTTCGCTATTCTTAAGGTGCGAATGTCACGAATTGACCAACTGATTGAAGAAGGAAATAAAAAGGCTAAAATATCGAAAAAAGTGGTTGTGGGGCTCGATTATCATTTATCGGCATGCCAATTAGGAATTACTGTTACCGCCCTCGTACTCGGTGCATTGGGTGAGCCAACAGTAGAAAAAATTTTACATCCTGTTTTTGAACGATTCGAAGTATCTAAAGCAACAGCCACTTTATTGTCGTATTTCATTGCTTTAGCGATTGTCACGTTTTTCCACGTTGTCTTTGGAGAATTAGCTCCAAAGACATTGGCGATCCAATATTCAGAGAAGATGACATTGTTACTTGCTCCTCCATTATATTGGTTTGGGAAAATAACAAAACCGTTTATAAAATTCTTAAATGGAGCTTCGCAAAGTCTTCTAAGATTGTTTGGTGTCGAACCGTCGAAACATGAAACAGCGCATACAGAAGAAGAAATAAAGTTGATTGCCACACAAAGCTTTGAAAGTGGTGAGATTAACCAAGCAGAACTTACTTATTTAGAAAATATTTTTAGTTTTGATGAACGAAAACTAAAAGATATCATGATTCCTAAAGCAAGTATCATTACACTTGAAAAAAACATGAGCCTTGCCGTCTTATTAGATATTTTAGAAAAACACGCTTTTACTCGTTATCCTGTTAAAGACAAGATAGATGGAAGGATTAAAGGTTATATAAATGCAAAGGAATTATTAACGAAAAGTCTAGTGGATCAAGATGTATCTATCATTGATCTTATTCATGAAATTCCAAACTTTCTAGAGACTTCTCCAATTAAGGAAGCTTTACTAACAATGCAAAAAACAAGAAAGCATATGGCACTTATTCATAATGAAGAAAATCAAGCTGTTGGTATTGTCACAATGGAGGATGTTCTAGAGGAAATTGTTGGTGAAATTGGTGAGGAAGGCTATAGGGTAACCTAATAACTAATATGATTTACCTAATGTGTGAGAGTTTAAGACCAACCGTAGGCCTCGTATTGTGCTCTGTTGGTAGCTGATGGTTATTCGTATGTATTGTTGTGTTTTAATAGAAGGATCGCTAGCTGTGTGTAGCTGTTCTCAAGGAATAAGCGAAACATCGGCTGTTGATCGTTCTTCTTCTAGTGTCATCATTTCAATGACCAGCTCAATCCATTTCGTGATCATTGGATTGAGCTGAATAACCGCTGCAAATGCAATATCAATAGGTTCAACACCAAAAGATTCATTCACATCTTTTAAAAAAGAAGGATTGATTTCAATGAGAAATTTTTGCTTTTCAACAAATAATTGCTGATGAGGTGTAAATGGATCAACCATAATAAATTGATTAACCTTTAGTTTTTCCACTCTTTGTGATAGATCGTAATGAATGGGTCCGTTTAGAGCATATATCAATTTATACGAAGCATCTGAGCGTAATAAGCTTTCTTGTTGAAAGGTGTTTTTATAGAGAAACAGTCCCTTTTTTGAAGGAATTAATACATTTCCATGTTGCATAAGAGCTCTCCTATCTTAATCATAGTTTTCCTCATGATTACCTTCTTTAAAAATAGTGGCAGCGTCTTGTTTTGTCCATTCCGGAATACTCATTTTCGGATTTTTCTCAATGTAATTTTTCACCATTCGGTAGCCTTCAGAATAGCCATACAATGGTGGCAGTGGATCAAATCCGCCATAAAGAATCTCATTAGAGTGCTCGAGTGTTCCTTTTTCGAAATGAGGTGAAGCATAATCCCATGCCTCTTGGTCATAAATCTCATTTGTATTGATCATTTGTTGATTAGGGTAAATGATCTCTTGAAACATCACTGCCTTTCCTTCAAAAACCATATTATCTAGGACAGTCCATTTCTCAGATGGCTCTCTATATGCAGCTTGCCAGGCACTATGATGATATTCATGAGCGAGTGTAACCTTAAAACGATCGATGGAAAGGTACTCGTCAAACAAAATGAGAATCTTATCTGATCCTACTGCCATTCCAAAACCAGGGTAGGAAACAGGAAGTAAGCAGACATTGATTTCCTTTTCTATCGGTAAGGCAGCAGCAGAAAGCTCTAATGCTTCGGATAAGCTATCTTTTACTTCCTTACTATTCATCCGTTCGATGGCTCTTTGTAGTTTGTCGAAATTCTCCGGGTTATGTGACAATACATCTTCAGCGATATGAAGAAATTCGCCGTCAAGAAAGCAATCATTATAAATAGGATCAATGACCGCTTCTTTATAATCTGCGAATATAGCATCTTCTTCATCATGATCTTTTATGTACCTTTCCATTAAATGTTGGATTTCTACAATATTAAATGATTGTCCGTTTTCAGTTTGGAAAGACCAGTTCGTTTCTAATTTTTCATTCCTACTCATTTCAGAACACCCGCATAATAAAAACAACACTGTTAAGCTAAGACAAAAATAAGTAAAACGCATAGATACCTCCGATTAAAATTTCCGCCCAATGTAGCTAGCAGAGACAGGGTGTAAATTCATTTCTCTCGCCCAAATAGACAACTGGCCGATATGATGAATTTCATGGGCAATCATATGATGAAGAATCGCAGTCACATTTTGGTGACCAGAGTCCCAAGGAATAAAAACTTGTTTATCTATAGGTACATCATGAGGAAAGGTAGCGCTTATTTCAGTTCTTAGTTGATTTGATAGATATTGAATACGATCAAGTGTCTGATAGTCACTATAATCAAATAGGACATCCTCTTTTCCATTGATACACCGTAGCCAGCTATACTCCACATCAATGATATGGAAGAAAGTATAAAGAATACTCCTGACACCACCGACCCTCTCCTTTAATAGTTCTTCAGAAGGGATGTCTTTCAACAGTGTCAACCATTCATCTCTCACTTGCCAATTGTATTGAAAGAACTGGAACAAAATCATTTCACTCCTCTTACAAAATTACATTTTTTCCAAAATATGATACTATTAATTATAGCAAAAAAAGTAAAAGGAAGTTGATCAATTGCAAGAAAAATTAGGAAATACAGAAAATAAATTAGGCTCCAATTTATAAACTGACCAGATAATCATCTGTATCAAATTTCCATCTGTTTTTTTATTGCAATCGAAATGTAAAGTAAATTATGGAAAAAAAGAGCGTGCTCTTTTTATTTTCAAATGGATAACTGAAATCTCGAAAGAAAGATATTCATGCCAAGCAATATCAAAATAATAGTAATCGGCTATTTCGTTTTACAAAAAAGGCACTGTTTCTGCCAATCTTGTTCTATAGAATGGGATGTGAGACCAATTAGCAAAGTGTGTTGGTTCTATATCCATAGAAACTGGACTTCTCGTTTGTTTATTTAATGCCTTTTATCTTTAATCATAAAGACTTTCATATTGAAAGGAGTGATTGCCATTTTCACAATGAATCTAACAAAAATTGCATGTAGGTGTTTAGGGGATTCTTTTACTTAAGGAGAGAGTAAATGGAAATAAGAGCTTATAGACCAGAGGATGAAATAGGTTGGGTGAGATGTAGAGTACTTGCCTTTTTGGATTCAGCTTATTATGACAATGTTTTAACTGCAAAAGAGCATTACGAAAATCAAGCGATTGAACTTATAGCTATCACGGACCAAACAGTTGTCGGTTTGATCGATGTAGAATATGAAAATGAAGAAAGAAGTATTTGTTTCCAGGGGAGTGGACTCGGTGGCATGATATGGCATATCGCTGTCCATCCAGATTACCGAAGACAAGGGATTGCGCGCGCATTACTGACAAAAGCTGAGCGAATAGCTCGTAAAAAAAACATCCATCGGTTAGAAGCGTGGACGAGAGACGATAATGGAGTCAACAGTTGGTACCAGCAAAACGGATTTACTAGTGATTACTCCTATCTTCATCTTTATATCAATGAAGAAGAGGGTAGTGATGTCATTTTTAGCAAAGATAAAAATATCCTACCAACGACAACCTTCGCGCATTATGTCGGTGATAACAAAGAAGAAGTGAAATCACAGTATAAGCGAGCATATGAATGTTTTTGTTATGAGAAGTTTCTGTAAAACCGAATCTAATATAAGTATGATAAAGATTAAATAAAAAAAGAAAAGGCATGTTGGATGTTTCACACCATGCCTTTCGCAAATTTATAGTTCCCCATTTTTAACCCTCTCAACTACTATAAATTAAGGGGTATAGATATCTCGTACTTCATTTTTTTGGTCCTTATTATGCTCTGTAACATTTTTGTCAATAAAATCAGAGATGGGTGATATTATTGATTAAGCAAACAGCTATAGAAACAGCTGAGAATTTCATTGAAGCATCTTTCCCTCGATGTGCAAGTGCAGTATTAGCTGGAAGTGTTGTCAGAGGAGAAGCGACAGCAACTTCTGATTTGGATATTGTAATTTTTACAACATGTCGAGAGTCTTATCGTTATTCTTGTATAAAAGATGGTTGGCCTATCGAGATATTCGTCCATAATTACAACTCCTATCGTGCATTTCTCCAAAGTGATTATGAACGAGCAAAACCTTCCTTAGCAAAAACGATAATGGAGGGAATCATCTTGAAAGAAGATGGAATGTTTAAAAAAATTAAAAAAGAAGCTGCTGACTTGTTATGCCTTGGACCAGCATTATGGGATGCAAATACGATAATGAAACGCTACTTTTTAACAGATGTATTAGACGATTTATCTGGTTGTAAGGATAGAGCAGAAGGTGTATTCATTGTGCAAACATTGGTTGAAAGATTAGGAGAATTCTATTTACGAACGAAAGGGCAATGGATAGGCGATTCAAAATGGTTATTTCGAGCATTAAAAACCTATGACCCTCATTTTGCTTCCAAACTAACCGACAGTTTAGAAGAATATTATAAGAAAAACAGCAAAGCAGGGTTAATCGCACTTACTTATGAGGTGTTGCTTCCATATGGTGGGAGATTATTTGCAGGCTTTTCCCTAGGTCAAGAGAAACATGAGGGTGGTGCAGAATAAAGAATGTCATTGTGCTCTATTCTTAGCGTAAAAAGAAAAGTGGAGATTGTATAAAGAATTTTATATATTTGGATTTACGTTAACTATAAGACTCGAAATTATCGGAATTTTTTTCGAGTCTTATAGAGAATGATAGGGGGAAATCTATGGTAACGACAATATATATGGTTAGACATGCAGAATCACCGTTTATATTTGGTGAGGAGAAAACGAGAGGTTTATCGCCAAGGGGAAGAGAAGCAGCAATTAAGGTCACTGAGGTTTTAAAGGATAAAAAGATTGATAGAGTCATCTCTAGTCCATATACACGCGCAATCGAGACTGTTCGAGAGGTTGCAGAAAATAGGCAACTACAAATCAAAACATATGAAAATCTAAGAGAAAGACCAATTAAGGGGCTCGATTACCATGCAGAAGAAAAGGAATTATTATCCGCCATTGAGCAGTCATTTAAAGACGAAAATTACTGTTTAGTTGGAGGAGAATCCACAGTTGCTGCGCAAGAACGTTCTATCCCAGTCATAAAAGAGATTTTAAACAATTACATGGGAGAATCCATTGTCATTGGAACACATGGAAATATCATGACGATTATAATGAATTACTTTCAAAAACAGTATGATTTTCAATTTTTTCAACAAACGACTAAACCTGATATTTATGAGATGATATTTGCTGAAGAGAAACTGCTAACGGTTAATCGCCTTTGGGGGAAAGGTCACCATGAAGAAAAACAATAAATTACAAGCTGTTTTCTTAGATAGAGATGGCACAATTGGTGGCGATGACACCATCCATTATCCTGGGGAATTTAGACTCTTCCCCGGAGTAAAAGAAAATATAAGCAAGTTACAGGAAAAGGGAATAAAGGTTTTTGCTTTCACGAACCAACCTGGAATTGCGAAAGGATTAACGACAAAAACGGCATTTATTCACGAATTACTTTCTTTCGGATTCGATCAAGTGTATATTTGCCCTCATGCCCCTGAAGCGGAATGTAAATGTCGCAAACCAAATACTGAAATGCTCCAGCAAGCAGCAGAAGATTATAAGCTTTCCCTAGCTCGAA
The DNA here is from genome assembly GCF_038007345.1 of Cytobacillus sp. FSL M8-0252. Taxonomy (NCBI): domain Bacteria; kingdom Bacillati; phylum Bacillota; class Bacilli; order Caryophanales; family Bacillaceae; genus Cytobacillus; species Cytobacillus sp. FSL M8-0252. The sequence goes on along the minus strand of NZ_JBBOWZ010000001.1, from coordinate 2,465,559 downwards.
CCGTCGTAATTGGCGACCGCTGGAGTGATATGGTTGCCGCTTCAAAAGTAGGTGCAATGAAAATCTTAGTCAAAACTGGGGCAGGAGAGCAAACATTAAAAGAGCACCAGGAGAGACTCAAAGACATTGAGTTGGATAAGGTTGTTGAAGGGATAGACGAGGCCATGAACGTTATTCATCGAGAGTATACATAAATGTTCGATATGTACGGAACGCTATTTCAAACAGATAAGATATTATGATACTTGAAAAATATTTTATATGAATGTGAAACTTATTTAGATGTAAAAGGAAATAGAACAAGATTTAAGTGGAGAGTTAAAAAACTACTTAACCTCTGAATTTAAATACGCTAAATAAAAGTATCCATAAGATAAATTAAGGGTGGAAATAGTATCCCCACCCTAACAAGACATAGAACCAGAACCTTATGAAGCTTGATTTTATGATGTTGTACCATTTACTGCTGTTCTTTCAAAGTAATTTTTTCCTTTTGGTTTTGTTTCATCACTTTTTTTACTATGATTGCTATCACAAATAGGGCCAATAAGATTAAAGTGATAGTGGCACCCGGAGGCGTACCATACTCATAAGATGTAAATAAACCACTTAACATACCAGTCAACGCAATAGGTATCCCTAATAGAATTGTGCTTGCAGAGCTACGGCTCAATCGCATAGAAATGGCTGCAGGAAGAATTAAAATGGCGGATACGAGCAGGGAGCCAACTATAGGCATAATAATAGCAATCGTTACTCCGGTCAATACATTAAAAGCAATCGACATCGTTTTGATTGGTAATCCAGCAGTAAACGCTGTTTCTTCATCAAATATTAAAACGTACATCGCCTTACGGAAAATGATATACAGTATGACGATGATTCCCGCTAAGAGGTAGAGCATCCATACTTGTTGTGTGCTAATTGTTACGATAGAACCAAATAAAAACTGATTGATATTAAGTGTCGTTCCACCTTGGTTCAAACTCATTAAAAACAATGCTAAGGCCATCCCGCCAGACATTAAAATAGCAATTGAAACTTCTGAATAGGTGCGATATAACATACGTAAGTATTCCAGTAAGATCGCAATGATCACCACCATGATAATGTTCGTCCAAGTCGGATTGATACTAACTAATAATCCAAGTGCTACACCAGCTAAAGAAACATGAGCTAGAGTATCTGCCATCAGAGACTGTCTCCGTAGTATGAGAAACAAGCCTAGCATAGGGGCAATTAAAGAGATGAGAATCGAGGCTTGGAAAGCTCTCTGCATGAATTCATAGAGAAACATCTCCAAGGCAATTCCTCCTTTCGAACAAGTTCAATATGTTTATTACAATAATTTCGTAATTCGTCGTGGTCGTGCGACACCATCAGAATTGCTTTTTCGTGTATTTCACTTTGATGTCGCAATAATTGGTAGAATTCCTCCCTTGATTTTTTATCCATTCCCGTAGTAGGTTCATCTAGAACAAATAAGTCCGGATCTGTAGCAAATACACGTGCGATCGATATTCGTTGTTTTTGGCCTCCTGATAATTCACCAATTTTTTTATGACGCAATTCCCATAATCCTACAGATTCAAGGGATCGTTTCACTTGATCTTTATCCGCTTCAGTCAACTTTTTAAACCACTTGCCCCTTTGATAGAGTCCTGATTGAACTAATTCTAAGACTGTACTAGGAAAACCAATATTAAATGAAGATACTTGTTGGGGAACATATCCAACCACTAACTTCTCACCATATCGATTAGTAGGAGACTGCGTAACTTCCCCCATAGTAGGCTTAAGCAATCCTAAAATATTACGTAACAAAGTTGTTTTTGCGGCGCCATTTTCACCGGTTAACATGACAAAATCACCCGGGTTTAGCTCAAATGAAATATTTGTTAAGACGGGTTCTTTTTCGTAGTGGAAAGAGAGATCATCTACTTTTATATAGAACACTTTTTCATCTACCTTTCTTCATTTTCCAAAAATAAGGTGGAAGGATTGCAGGATCGTCTATCTGATTCTTTATCTAATAGATAGAAGTTAAATTAACCAGATGGGCTAACTAGAATGATGCAAACCCAAACCTTGGTTAGTTAGCCTTTTTTTAAATAACCGCCTTCACCAATTGATCCTAATGTACACTAAGTTGCAATGCTTTAAGGTTATGACGCATAGCTTCAATATAACCTAAGTTATTTTCTAATAATTCATCAGAAAGTACCTCTAAATCATACAATACAGCTGTGTCTGTTCCTGTCTCTGATGCAACGGTTTGAGCAATGGAGGAGCTCGCTCCTTGTTGATAATAAATCACAGGTACGTTATTCTCTTCGACTAAATGACCGATTTCAGCAATACGTGAAGGACTGGGCTCAACTTCTGTAGATAATCCCCCAATCGCAACTTGTTCTAGGTTGTAACGTTTCGCCAGATGGCCAAATGCCTGGTGTTGCACGACAAAAACACGATTTTTCGCATCTTTTAATGTAGTTTGAAATTCCTCATCTAGATCCTTAAGTTCATTCATAAAGGATTCAGCATTCTTCTCATATATTTCTTCTCCACCCGGATCTGCCTCAATTAAGGCATCACGAATCGCTTTGATTTGATTTTGTGCTAAAACTGGATCAAGCCATATGTGAGGATCTTGTGCTTCATGATCATCAATTAACACAGATACAGGGTTAGATTCTGCCTGAATATGATGTTTATCATCATAAAGAACAGCCTTCAATTCGAAGCTTTTTCCAGTTGTTTTGTACTCAAAATGATCGGTTACTTGTTTTGGTACTGCTTTCCATTCTTGGTTAGCATCTTCTCTCATCATCCAATGCCAATGATTATGATTGAATGAATCATTCGGCTCAGCTTCTAGTGTAACAACATCACCTGTATGATAATGATCTGCTAACCCTTTAATGTTTATTTCCGCTTCCTTCTTGGAATGGTTATGTTCAGCGTGTTCAGTGTCTACCTGGTTATCATGGTTATCAATATTAATTTTTACTGGCTCTGATTCTGCATATTTATTATGATTATCATCATAAATAACTGCACGAATGTTTAAACTTTTCTCTGGAGCAACCATTGTCAACGTTTCAGTACTTTGCTCAGAAATAGCTTCCCATTCTTCACTCTCATCTAACTGCTGATACCAATGCCAGTGATTATAATTAGCATTTCCTGTTAATTCAGCTGAAAGTTGAATATCATCACCCGTATGGTAATGATCTGCTACCCCATTGATCTTCACTTGTTCTGTTCCAGTTGAGTCGTGTTCATCATGCACATTGTCATGTTTTGTTTCATCGAGACCGTCTGCAGCACGTGCTATAACGAGATTGTTGTTCTCTACCGTATTAAGTAGGCTCTTTACCCAATACTCCATTTCTTCACTACTGTAGACAAACACATCTGCTTGACTGACAGCTGCTACATCTTGGGCACTAGGTTCGTAGTGATGGGTATCTTGACCTTCTGAAACCATAAGTTGAACATTTGCTCGATCACCAGCCACTTGCTTGGTGAATTCATACATCGGTAAGAAGGAAGCGACAACAGTTATTTCAGATTCATCCTTATTTCCAGCAACTTTTGAATTTAGAGACTGACAACCAAAAAGAAATGCTATCACGGTAAAACATATGAATATAGTTTGGTATTTTTTCATTTTATCTATGAATCTCCTTGTTAGAATGTGTTGCAAAAGTAGAGAGAAGAGAGGACCAATCCATCTCTTCTCCAAAGTATTAATGAGCTAATTGATCACGGACAATATCATCGCCGTCTAAGTTAGATGGATAATAAGTCGGCCAGTGAGTTACTTCATCCAATAATTTTTCGCGATCATTTCCCCAATAAAGATGAAAATGACTAGATTCCTGAGGGGATATAATATGGTCACTAAATTGAATGTATTGAGGCATCTCATTAGATTTTTCTGCAAGTTTATAGATAAAACGAACACCACGATTTCCTTTTTCATAAGTCAGAATTTCATAGCCATCATATTCGTAGTCTCCAGAAAACTCTTCTCCGTCCTTGTAAAACGTTACATTACCATTATCAATAACAATACGCTCGACGTCTGTTACATAACCTTCTGTATAATAGTCTTTGTATTCTTCCGCAGTCATGTCACCTTCTTCAGCTTTATGTGCAAAGACTTCATCTAAATCACCATTTAAAAGGTAAGGGTAGACAGACTGCCAATCGCCTTCCCAGTCTGTTAATTCACGATCTGCTACTTGATCATCATCAAAATACCCTTGATAAATCTGTTTGCTTTCTTCATCATGCCCATGATGATCATCAATAACAATAGTTACCGGTTCTGATTCAGCAAATACCTCATGATTATCGTTGTAAAGAGCTGCTTTAATTTCTAAACGATCGACGCTTGCTTCGCCTGAGAAGGTGTCACCTTCTTGACCAGATGCAACCTCCCATTCTGATTGGCCACTTTCTCTTGTATACCAATGCCAGTGATCATAATCAGCCTCTTCACTTAATACAGCAGCCAACTCAATGGTATCCCCAGTGTGATAGTGGTCACCTAAGCCATCGATTGCAATAGTTGCTGATTCTACTGAAGTTGTATTATCATTTGTAGATTTCCCTTCTTCTGATGAAGTACTGTTAGTAGTTGCTGTTTCTTCTGAATTTTGACAAGCTACTAATGCTAAACTTAAAGCCACTACACTTAAATATAAGTACGGTTTTTTCAAAATAAACACCCTTTCGCGTTAATTTAATCGTAACGATTACGTTTTAAAGAATATACTTTTAGAAGGTTGATCAATATGTATAGAGTATGATTTCTTCAGGGCAGATCTTTATTGGTTAATCGTAACGATTACGTTTTAAAGAGTATAATGTTTTTTAAGTTTTGTCAATATGAATCTTTTATTTTTAATAAATAACTAATTAATAGCTAAATGGCTGAAAAGAGGGGAATATAGCTTATTTTATTAGTCATATTAATAAAATCCGCTGCAACTAATATATTTAAAATTATAAAAGTATCACAAACAGGAGTGCTTAACGGTACTGTATTATGACACAAAATTGAAGTATGATCACCCTAGTTTTTTCTCAAAAAGGAGGACATCATCACCCAAGAGAAGAATATATGTTCTTAAGAGGTGAGAGTATGAATAATGTAACGTTAATACAAAACAAAAAAAGTTGGGATAAAGCCGCAGAGCGTTTTTTTGCTAGAAACCCGCTACCTGAATATGGTCCGTTCGCACCTACTGAAGATGATTTACAGTTATTCGGTGAGGTGAAAGGAAAGAGGATATTGGAATTAGGATGTGGGAGTGGTCATTCAATCAAATATTTAGATGGAAAATCTCCTAGTGAGTTATGGGGGCTTGATTTATCTCATGTGCAAATTCAAACAGCTAAGCATTTATTAGCAGAAAGTAATACATCGATTCAATTATTTGAGTCTCCAATGGAAGAGAATCCTGGTATTCCAAGTGCGTATTTTGATATTGTCTTTTCAATATACGCGATCGGATGGTCGACGAATTTAAGCAAGACATTGGCCAATGTCTTTCAATATTTAAATGATGGTGGTTTATTTATCTTTAGTTGGGAGCACCCACTATATAATAGAATGAGCCGCCAAAATGGACAACTCGTTATGACTAAAAGCTATCATGAGGAAGGTGCTTATGATCATCATGCATGGCAGGAACCAGCAACAATGCAACAATATAAATTAAGTACATATATCAATTTACTTACTGCTTCTGGCTTTCATATTGAGCAAATGATCGAAGAGGTCTGTATAACAGAAGAAGATAAAGATAGACATAGTAATGGCTGGTATTCACCTGATAAAGCCAGTCTATTACCGACTAGCTTTATTATCAAATGTCGTAAGCCAAACATATAGGGCAAACAAACAAAAAAAAGACTTTCAAACTAGAAATGGAAGTCTTTTTTTATCATGCACATTCAATTATTTTATAGCATTTTTTAATTACGAATAATAATATAAACCAAATAAATAATGTATGCGACAGCGAGAATGAACCCTTCTCTTTTGCCGATTTTAAAACTGGTCCGCGAGAATATAAATAGAACAATCGTTAGGATTATCATAAGAATGACATCAATAAAGACTTTATCATTTACGGCTAATGGTGAGATGGTTGCCGAGGCACCAAGTACAAATAAAATATTAAAAATATTACTACCTACAATATTACCCAAAGCGATTTCGCTCTCTTTTTTTAACGCTGCAGTAATTGAAGTTACTAGTTCTGGTAGAGAGGTACCTATTGCAACAATTGTTAACCCTACTAATGTTTCACTCATACCGAGGGAGTATGCAATTTCTGTCCCGTTGTTAACGACCAAATTCCCACCAAAAATAATGGCCGCTAGACCTATAATCGAAATGAATATATTTTTCCCCCACGTAATGTCTTTAGGAGTAGATATATTTTCTTTATTTTGCCGACTTTTAAGGCCAATTTCAATGACATAGTACATAAATATAGATAAAAATAATAAAAAGACAAGCCCATCACTACGAGTAAGTAAATTACTGTCAAAACCCTGCAATGCTATATCACTCATAAGAATGAGCAAAGTAACACTTGCAAGTAATGTGAAAGGGATTTCTTTTTTTATGGTTTCACTTTGTACTTTCAATGGATATAAAAAGGCTGTAACCCCTACCACAAGTGTGATGTTAAAGATATTGCTTCCCAGCACATTCCCTAGTGAAACATCTGCACTTCCTTCTAGTGCCGCAATAATACTGACAGTAGCCTCAGGTGAACTTGTACCAAATGCCACAATCGTTAACCCAATTAAGATGGGCGGGACTCTTAACAACCTAGCAATATTGGAAGAACCGTCAACAAAAAGATCAGCCCCTTTAATCAATAATGCGAATCCAACAAGTAATAAAATATAAGTCATCATCAGCGCTCCCTTTTATATGGATATCTACTATTATTTTCTTCCTACACCTGTTTATACCATGAATTTGTTATGAATGTATATTAATTATGTTTAAAAAATGAAGCTTTTATCATTAATCAAGGAAATTCCAAAGCTATGGTAAACAATCACTGAAAGTTCAATATCAATGGAAGCGTATTCAATCGTTAATAGCTCATGTTGTTTGCACAAACTCTAAGAAGTACTTAATATGTAAAGAAGATGAATTTACCTGATTGAGGTCCCAACTTGTAGTTTTACGAACAGACAGTGAATAAATTTTTACAAACGTCTAGTATTGAAAGGATTAATAAAAGGGGGACAGATTTATGTCAATTGTCCCTAGGAAGGAAGCGTAAGGTTGAAAAAAGTTTTAGTAATAGAAGATGATATTTCACTGAATCAAGGCATTACTCTGAGTTTGAAACAAGATAATTATTCATTTACTCAAGTATATACATTAGAAGAAGCGACTGTTGCTTTACATAAGGATATATATGACTTGATGCTTGTAGATATTAATTTGCCAGATGGAAATGGTGTTGAATGGATTCAAGCTATGATGAAGAATGACTTGTGTCCTTTCATCTTTCTGACAGCAAATGATCTTGAAGTCGATATTGTGAGAGGGTTAGAACTTGGTGCCGATGACTATATAACGAAACCATTCAGTTTAATGATCTTACGGGCAAGAGTTTCAGCAGTGTTCCGTAGACAACAATCTCATCAGAATACAGATATTTATCAAATTGGAAATTTTTATTTCAACTTCGAAAAAATGCAATTTTTGAATCAATCACTGCCAATAGAATTAAGCAAAACGGAACAAAAATTGTTGCGCTTATTAATCGTCAATAGAGGGCAAACTCTACAACGAGAATTGTTGATAGATAAGGTATGGTTGGATGAATCAGCATTTGTTGAGAAGAATGCTCTTTCGGTTGCTATTAAAAGGCTGAGAGATAAGTTAGGGGTAGAGAATAGAATTGAAACAGTATACGGGATAGGCTACTCATGGAAAAAATAGCTGTTTTGTTGGTGATGATTGTATCTATTATAAGCACATGGCTATTTGGAAATTGGTATTATGAGCGAAAAATGAGCCGAATGTTAAATCGCTTATCTGAGATGATTGAATCAGCTAAGAACGGACAATTCAGAGAGTCGACGTATGATGAGTCAAAATTATCCGCGATAGAAACAAAGATGAGGCAGTATCTCTTAGAAAGTGGGACATCTAAAGAACAGCTTTCAAAAGAACGTGACGAGATAAAGACATTAATATCTGATATAGCTCATCAAACTAAAACACCCATATCCAATATTATGCTTTATGGGCAACTGTTAGATGAGGAAGGCTTATCAGTGAATGGAAAAACTTATATTAATCAATTAAACCATCAAACGACAAAATTAAGCTTTTTAGTACAAGCCTTAGTAAATACCTCGCGATTAGAAACCGGTATGATCCATGTGACGCCAAAACGACAGTTATTGAGACCTTTACTAGAAGATATTATTAAAGATTTGCAGCCCATGTTTAACGAAAAGCAACAAAGTATTCATCTTCAATGTGGGCTAGAACAAGCTAGTTTTGATTATAAATGGACAAAAGAGGCATTATTAAACATTGTTGATAATGCTAATAAATATACGAAAGAAGCAGGAGAAATAACAATTAAAGTACTTGAATATGAAAGCTTCTGTAGGATAGACATCCAGGACTCAGGCATTGGAATAAAAGAATCAGAAATAAACAAGATTTTTATTCGGTTTTACCGTTCTAAAGAGGTGTATCATATGGAAGGTGTAGGGATAGGCTTGTTTTTGACAAGAGAAATTATTATGCTCCAAGGTGGTTATATTAAAGTTGTCTCTAAGCAAAATCAAGGATCGTTGTTTTCAGTTTTTCTTCCAAAATCATAAATACTTTTCATTTCTTTCAATTGTGACAGATTTCAGAAAGAACATAGAAAGATTTAATTTTTACAATCACATTGTTAACAAACAAGTATTTTGGAGGAGAGACATATGAACATAGTTACAGCAAACGCTTTAAAAAAAATCTATGGCAGTGGAACGAATATAGTAAAAGCATTAGATCATGTTACCTTAGAAATTGAGCATGGAGAATTTGTAACGATAATCGGGACATCAGGTAGTGGGAAATCCACTTTACTCCATATGCTTGGTGGTTTGGATTATCCAGATTCAGGTGAGGTAATCGTTGATGGCCAATCTCTATTTACCTTAAGTCCTGATGAATTAACTATTTTTCGCAGACGTAAAATCGGTTTTATTTTTCAACAATTTAATTTAATCCCGGTCCTAAATGTTATGAAAATATTGTTTTGCCAATAGAATTAGATGGTAATCAAGTGGATGAGGAATATGTCCAGGAGATTATTACATTATTAGGGTTGAAGGATAAAGTATACAATCTTCCTCATCAACTTTCAGGAGGACAACAGCAGCGTGTTGCTATAGCAAGAGCACTGGCAACAAAACCCTCAATTATACTTGCAGATGAGCCTACAGGAAATTTAGATAGTAAAACGAGCTTAGATGTGATTGGCTTATTAAAAGTAACAAGTGATCGTTTTAAGCAGACGATTATTATGATTACACACAACGAAGAAATCGCACAAATGGCGGATCGCACCATACGAATAGAGGATGGTCAGATCGTAGGTGGTATGGGTTATGCTAAAGGTTAATAATCGAAAGGTCATTCAGACATTATCAAAACGTTTACTGAAAGAAAATAAGTCTAGAAATAAAGTAGCTTTACTGGCGATTATTTTAACAAGTTTTATGTTGAGTGCCTTGATTCTTTTTGGTATGAATGCTTATCGGTTCAATGAAATAAACTGGATTCAATCTGCTGGAACAGCAGCTGATGCATATTTAACCAATCCGACAGAATTACAGTTATCCACTTTAGATAAATCATCTTCGGTTGAACGAATAGGTCAAATTACACAAGCTGCAAGTAGCGAAACGGATGATGATCGTATTGAATTAAGTTACTTATCAAAAGAAGCATTTCATATGAAACAAGATGCATTATATCCAATTAAGGGAGAATACCCGAAAAAGAAAAATGAAATCATGCTCTTGGATGAAGCAGTTATCCATTTAACTGGTTCAGCACCGAAAAAGGGATTGAAAATTGAATTACCGATTTCTGATGAGCACGGGAATCAGATTACGCAGGAATTTATTCTTACAGGGTGGTTTAATGATCCACTAGCTTCAACTGATCCATTAACCAGTATTGGGTTTGTTTCAAAAGCCTACTTAGAAAGTACAAATCACACCATAGAAAATAACGGGTATGCAGATGTTCAGTTTAAAAGAGGAATAACCCCATTAGATGAAGTAGAACGGTTAGAACAGCAAATGAAAACACTTGATTCTCAAACATTTGCAACATACTTTAATTTATCTAAATCAAGTGATCAGATGTTGATGCTTGCAGGTATTGGAATGGTTGTCCTCCTCATTATGTTTAGTGGATACTTACTTATTTATAATATCTTTTATCTATCTATTTCTCATGATATTCGGTCATATGGACTTTTGAAAACAATTGGAACTACTGCTAAACAGCTTCAACAAATTATTAGAGGACAAGCATTGAGCCTTTCTGTCATTGGTATTCCAATTGGTAGTGCCATAGCCATCGCTTTAGCTTTTGGTTTTGCTTTATATGGCGGTCTACCCAATTTCTTTAGATATTGGCAATTACAGTTAGTACTCATTATATTAAGTAGTTTCTTCGCATTTATGACTGTTTTTATTAGTGTATGGAAACCAGCCCGAAAGGTTGGGAAGATATCACCAGTAGAAGCAACTCGTTATACAGATATAAAAGTTCAAAGTAAAAAAACGAAGTTAACAAGCAATGGTGGGAAAATAGGGAAAATGGCATGGAGAAACATTTTCCGACATGGTAAAAGGACCACTGTAGTTTTTATGTCCTTATTCTTTGGTTTAACCACATTTTTATCGGTTTTTACAATTGTTGAAAGCTTGGATATTGAGAATTATGTGACCAGAACGATGGTAAGCGATATTGAAATGCGTAATAGCTATATGATTGGTGATGAAGGGGAATTTGAACCGGCTTACAATTTATCGAGCAAACTAATCAATGAAGTTAAAGCAATTCCTGGAGTTACTGCTGTTATGCCGCAGTACGAATCTAAATATAAAGCGGAATTTTCGGATGAATTTTCATCTTATTATAATTGGGCTAAGGATAGTATTTCAAAAGCAGATCTGGCAAAGCGATTTGAGGGTGAAATTATTAGCTTAGAAAGTGAGGACTTTGAACGTTTATTTAGTATTCAGACCAGTGAAATAAATAGCAATATAGATTTATCCAAGCCAAATACGGTCTATTTAAGTCAATCACTGGAGGGAACCTACGAGCTTCCCAGTCATTTTGTTATCACTCATCCAATCACGGGTAAAGAATATAAAGTTAATTTCGGAGGCTACCTACCAATCTCTCTAAGATCATCCGGGATTAATCACTGGGCACCGACCCTAATAGTACCTGAAAAATTTATGGATACCTTCAATGGTAAAGTTCAACCAGAGATCGGGTCGGTATATGTGTCCGTCGAAAAAGGAAAAGACAAGGAAGTCCATCAACAAATCCAACAGATATCTGAGAAATACGGTGATTTCCAAATCGAAACAAAAGAAGCCATACGTGATAATCTGCAGCTATCAAAAATTGCTATCTCACTTATTGGTGGTGGATTTTCTGTTCTACTCGCCTTAATAGGCATTGTGAACTTTATTAATATCATGTTTACCGGAATAATCAACCGAAAACAAGAGTTATCTGTATTAGAAAGTATTGGCATGACAAGGAAGCAAGTGAAAAAGATGGTTGCGATTGAAGGCGCATATTATGCTATGATTTCCTTGGGATTAGTATGGACATTAGGAAATGGAATAGCTTATGGATTTTTCACTTTATTTAATTCAGTCTCAAAATATGCAGTCTATCAGTTCCCAGTCATCCCAATGGTACTTGTGTCATTAGTCGTAGTCATTATTTGTGTGACAGTTCCATTGCTAACCTACAAAAAAATGACAAAACAATCAATTACTGAGCGATTGAAGGAAAATATGTATTAAACGTGTCCAGCCCTATTGCCATTTGACTGTAAAAGTCTTAAATGAAAAATGAGTTCGGTAGTGTACCGAACTCATTTTACCCAAATGCCTAATAATATAACTGTATCTAACATATTGATGCCCCTTCGTTTCGGGATGAGATACCATTTTAAATCTTAATATCAACTTTCCCTTTTTCTTTCAAGTCATCAACATGTTGAGCAAGTACTTCTTGTTGTTTTTGCTGTTGGATAGATGCTTTAATTTGTTCTTTTACATCTTCAAGTTTTGGCACTTCTTGATCGGCACCTTCACTTTGTGTTTTTACTTCTTCATACGCTTTTTTGATTTCATCTTCTGATACTTCGCCAGTAGGTACTTCTTTTTCAACGTATTGGTTGAATTGAATGCTATCAGCGATTTGTGCTTTTAATTCTTTTTCATCTAATTTAGATTGCTCTAGAGCAGCTGCAAAGGCTTTTTCATCTTCAAATTGACCTTTTGTCTGCTCAAATTGTTCATTGATATCTTCTTCAGAAGCTTTAATCCCTTTTTTATCTGCTTCTTGAAGGATAAGTGCTTGTCCAACAAGGCTATCAATTACTTGAGTCTTCATTTGTTCAGATGTTTCTTTAGTAGTTGGATCTTGACCCATTTGTTGCATTTGCCCTTGTAGTGTAGTAAGTGTCAAATTATAATCAACACCTAAGATTTTTTCATCATTCACTACAGCAACAGTTGAATCATCCTCAACCATTTGTTCGTCTAATTTCTTCTGCATTTCTTCTTGTTTTTTCTTATCTTCAGCAGATAATTCAGTGTTTTGCTCTTCGTCCTTCTTCTCAGCATCTTTTGCTTCTTCGTCTCCTCCACAAGCGGCTAAGAAAAGCACCATCAAACTTGTCATTAATAAAACTGTCCATTTCTTCATAATCAATCTCCTTCCTGCAAGCAGAATGATTTTTTGATTAAAATCATCTAGTGCGCATTATATAGTATGTTTGGCTAAAAAGAAACCAATAGACCCTCCAATTATGAGATGTAATCAAATTGAAAAATCAATAAAAATTTTAACTATTTACATATGATACCAGCAAAACAAGAGATTAGCCATTCTTTTCATATTAAAGAGGAAAAAATGCCTGTTCTTTTATTACAAAAGTAACAAAAATTATAAGAATTTTCAGAGGGAATATCACATTCTTAAACCTAGATAAGATATGATAGAAAGTAGAAGGATAGAGGATATGCAAATTGCTTTCTTTGCGCGACTTGCACCTTTCAACCAACCCCATCTTTTTCTATCCCTATCAAAGTTAAAATAATCAACAGCAATAATTAATAAGAGAAAAGTAATCATACCTAACAAATCCATTGCTAATAGACCTCCTAAGTTAGAATGTATTCTTCTATAATTATATGGAAGGTTTCTACTATCTATGAAGCTTAAGCAATAGAATGAATGATAAGGCGCAAAATGATATCGAATATTAGTGATGCTTTCATTATTCACGATATATTGCTGACGCGTTTAGTGAATATAATGATTCTTCATCTAGTTCCTTAGATGAAACAATGGCAGAAGGAAAAGAGGCAATAGAAAACGGTGAACAAAGTTTAAACAGCTCTCATCAAGATATGCCAGTAGCCGTGGTCAGTTTTCTAATCTTGACTAACGAGCTCTATTCAAGACGCTATGATTAAGGAGGAGACAGGATGAATAAAAAAACGAAGATTTGGATGCAGCGTAATGCTCGACCACTTGAATTGGCACGATGGGAATACCTATTTGATGGAGGGTCGCGAGAAAGGGTCATTCAGTATTTAGCATCTTACCAAAATGAAGATGGAGGTTTCGGTAATGGATTGGAACCCGATTTCTGGATGCCAGATTCTTCGGCTATTGCTACATGGTCAGCGTGCCAACAATTAATAGAAGTGAATGCGACTAAGGATGAAAAGATAGTAAGGAATCTCGTCAACTATTTATTACTTTCTTATAATAGAGAAGCGGAACTTTGGCTCACAGTAACACCAGAACATAACCTTTATCCCCATGCCCCTCATTGGCAATATACAAAAGATGTTCAATCTGCGTGGATGTATAATCCATCAGTTGAATTAGCTGCCTATTTGATACATTGGTCGAACGAGGAGAGTGAAGCAAATAAGTTGGGATGGCAAGTAATTGAAAAAGCCTTCACCTATCTGCAGCAAGCGGAAGACATGGGATTTTATGAGATTAATAATTATCAGAAGGCAGCTAACTTATTACAGGACAAAATGGGTGATTCCAAAAAAGTGCTTGCTAAAATCCATCAACTAGCAGAGCGAGCGATGAACAAATTACCAGATACATGGGGGAAAAGTTATGGCGCACTACCACTAGATTTAATTCATAATCAAGAGGACCTTCTATATCATCAATATCGCAATCTTGTAGAAGAAAATATTGTTTACTTACATAAAACAATTACAACGGAGGGGGTATGGAACCCTTCTTGGGATTGGGGAGACGATCAGTTGCATTTTGCTGTAGCTAAACAACAATGGATGGGCATTATTGCCATTAATAATCAGCAGAAATTACAAATCTTTCAATAAAATCTTTTGCTTCATAGGAGTTGTTCATATGAACACGGATAAAAACCAATCCATTCTATCATATATAATGAATCTATTAACTACACTCACTTGCTTACTTATTCTACTAAATGTTTTCCTTCTAAGTAGTGTTGGTTTTGATTTATATGAATGGAAGCAGTCATATCAGTCATGGGTTTATCTTTACTGCATCATTTATGCTCTACTTGCTGCTGTGGTCATTGACGGGTTTTCGATTAAATTATCTTTATCCATATCAGCTCAGGCCATAATTTATACAGTCGCTGGATTTATAGCTTTCTTTCCTTTTACGGGAATCAGCTTTTTTACCTTTTTCGCAGGTATATTCGCTGCATTTATAGCTGTTATCTTTTTCTTTTGCTATAAAATCGTGAAACACTATCATAAAAAGCTATGGGGAATTGTTCTACTTCTTCCCATGTTAGTTGTATTATCCACCATAGATTATACAGAGAAGAAAGACTGGCATGATCAAAGGTCAGAAAACTCATTTTCTGCTCAATTTACTCATTTTAATGGTATGCAACCTATTCCTATTTCACTTGCCCGTGGTGAGATAGTCTACATAACCATTCAATTTTTACCTGAAAATGAGGGTGACTATGGTTATTATATTTTAGACGAAAAAAATCAAGATGTGTCTTATCAGATGATAGAGGCAATCGATCAAGACGTGAACAATTTTCGAATCTATTTTACAGCAGATACAACAGGTCAATATCGTGTTTTCGTAACCGGTTCAGATTTAAAGGGGAGAATAAAAGTCAATTGGGAAGTGAAGTGATTACTGAGTGAGGTTTAGGCAAATGGCCGTTGCGTTTTTAACCAATCGAAATGGTGAAGTTTTACTATTACAAAAACCTTCCACGCACGCATTTCTTCCAGGGAAACTCGTTCCAATCGGTGGTCATATGGAGCCAGATGAGCTAAATGACCCCGAACGAGCGATTATAAGAGAAGTGCAGGAAGAGACTGGACTTATTTTAGAAAAACTACAGTTAAAGTATATTGTCCATAGATTAAAAGCAGATGAAAATGAGATAAGGGTTCAATATGTCTTCTTTGCAAGCTTAAAGGAGAATGGACCAATTATTTCAGGTGAGGAGGGAGAATTGTGCTGGATCAGGATGAAAAATTTGGAAAAAGAAAACGTTTCTGAAACGTCGAGGGCCATTGCCAGTCATTATAATGAACACCTGGAAAATGAATTAATCTATACCGGCACAATGAAATCAGACAACGGCAAACCCACTATTACTTGGAGTGTACTAGAAGATTGGTTGTAGGAAAGGATGGCATACATGACTAAAGAATTCTTGAAAATCTTTGATGAACATTATAACGAAATTGGTATAGCAACAAGAGACGACGCGCACGACAATGGCTATTGGCATGAAGTCTTTCATTGTTGGCTACTAAGTCAGGAAGGAGAGACAGCCTACCTCATTTTACAGATCAGAAGTGCGCAAAAGAAAGATTATCCTAATTTGCTAGATATTACTGCTGCAGGGCATTTATTAGCGGATGAAACCATTGAAGATGGAGTTAGGGAAGTAGAGGAAGAGCTAGGCATCAATGTCTCTATAAAACAACTTTCCTCAATTGGTATGCTTCGCTATGCGATAGAAACCGAAAAGATGAAAGATAGAGAGCATGCACATGTTTTTTTATATCGTGGATTATTCAACTGGGATCAATTTTCTCTTCAAGAAGAAGAAGTAGCCGGCTTGGTTAAAGTGAAATGGACTGATTTTTGCCGATTATGGGTGGGGGAACAAGATACGATTCCTATTATAGACCGATCTATCTTAGATCCTAGGCAAAGTGATGAGCTGAACACTAATATCACTCAAGCACACTTTGTTCCGCATCCGCCTTCGTTTTATCAAGATGTCATAAGACTGATTCAACCATTGCTAGTGAATAAAGGAGGTATTTGATGGCTTTCAAAATTGAATTATTTGTCATAGACTTGCACCAGTCGATTCATTTTTATCAAGAAATATTAGGATGTAGCCTTATGAAACAAGGGGAGAATAGTGCCTTGTTTAAGAATGAGGATACTTTTCTCTTACTCACAGGAGAATCCATTCTAGACGAGGACCATTACTTCAGAAAAAGGAATTTAGCAAATAAGGGAGTGGGCGTTGAGTTGATTCTAAGTGTGGATGACGTCAATGATCATTACGAGCAAATCACAAAAGTCGCACCAAAAGTCATAGAATCTCCTATTAAACACCAAAGTTGGGGGGCAACTGATTTTAGAGTCATTGACCCAGATGGATATTATATACGGGTAACTTCAAAAGGATAGACCTCCAGTACAGTTGAATTCGTCTTATAAAAATTTTAGGGGGAAGAGAAATATGCAAAAGGTAGTTGAGGGGATCAATCGTTGGATAAAAACATTGCCAAATGAGTACAATTCTATGTCAGAATTAGAAATTTCTAATCGACCATTACCAAATAAATGGTCTAAAAAAGAAATTTTAGGACATTTATGTGACTCTGCGATAAATAATATTGAAAGGTTTATAAAAATTCAGTATGAAGAACAAGTGTATGTTATTCAATCATATAATCAAGATCAATGGGTAAAGGTTCAGAATTATCAAGATAGACCGCTGGGTGAAATAATAAACCTTTTTCAGACATTAAATAAGCAAATTCTCACTATTGTTAAAAATGTTCCTAGCGAAAGCCTATCTAAACTTTGTGACATAGGCAATAATCAACATAAGACACTCGAGTGGCTTATTCAAGATTATCTTTCGCATATGGAACACCATATTCACAATCAAATTTTAATTAAAAATAACAATTGATAAATTTAGTTCTTATTAGAGAATAAGGCGCTTTTTCGGAGGAAGGAGTGTGCTCTTTTTACATCTATGTATTTATAACAAAAACCAGCTAATGTACTGTCTAGGAATTAGCTGGTTTTTACTACTAATTGAAATAATGATTTAAGAGACTTTTAATTTAATAAGTAGCAGCTAAACCATATCAAGTTCAAAAGTTCCGTATGTATTCTTTTTATGGTTATTCCTTTATGAATGGATCTCATTTCTATATGATATTCGTATAGAAAATTCAAAAGCAACGAGTTCTTTCATTTAATAGGCACCTTCATTAACGATATTTTATTTTCTGCTTATATTTTATGATTGGATAATAGATTAGACGGTATCTCATTTTCGAACATCGGTATTGTATTTTGTATAATTATCTTCACTATTATCATTTTATTGATTCAAAAAATTATTGATTCAAAAAAGGGGAAAGCGTTAGAAGAAGAAGATAAAAGAGAAGTAAAGCGAACAGAACAGCAACTCTAAAGCAAAAAACCTACCTTAAATTAGAATTCCAACTTGATAAATATATATAACAAAGCTCATACATTTTAGTAGACATAACGCCTCAATAAGTAGAGCATCTTAGTACATGCTCTTTTTTTATATGAGCTTAAAAAATCCATTTAATTACAATAATATAACTTAGATAATTCAGAAGTACGCTTAAATGAATTGAATCAAGAAGCTGAACAAGGAATTATAACTATTTTATCGGATAAACAATAATTCAAAATGTAGAAGTACAAGGAGTAACAAAAACTGTTAAACACTGGTGGGGGATATACACGATATTTAAATAATAGGGATACTGTAAATGCAATAGATCAATTAAGGGAGTTTGATAAAGATGTAAAATCTAGTTCAACTATTTTGAGAATCTTAAAAATACCTGTACTTGATTTTGTTGCAAGTGTAGTAAGTAACTACGGAAAATTGGTGGCAAGTAGACTTGAAAAGAATAATAAAGGAAACGGTACCATCCTGAGCATAACCTGGGCAATGGTGTTTAATGTGAAAGCTCAATAAAATTGATTAAGTTTCTACTTTTTTTTGTTATTTTTCAAAAAATCCCTTATTGATAAAAGACCATCCAATATTGTTGCTACGACTTCTAAAATCCAAATCATATGATTTTTTCTCCTCTAGTAATCTTAATTGGATGGTTACTTTTTATAATAAACTCGTATTAATCCAATTAGAGTGGAATAAAATGAATAAAATTATTATTCTATAGGAGGAACTATTTTTGGATTCTACATTTAAACAAAGTCGTTTACCCATGATATTAGGAGTAACGTCTATATTATTACCATATATCGGGATTATAGTTGGAGTATTCGGGATTTTGACTTCTTCAAAGGTAATGAAAGACAGGGAATACATTGAAGAAACTAAATGGGCATCAAGGGGTAGAATCCTTAGTATAATTGGAGGTTGCATTCAAATTATCCTTATTATTTTATTATGTTTATCGATTATATTTTATTACATTTTACATAGCATCTGATTCTAATAAAACAAGAGTATTTCTTGACAAATAAATATACAGCACCTATACAATCTAGTAGACATAACGTCACAATATTGGCAGTTACAAAAACCAGAACCCATGTGGAATCTGGCTTTTTCTTTGCACTTTTGTTGGCCTAGTATATTATACATATTAAGAAACAGTGAAAAAGCACGATTCGTTCTTTTTAAACAACGAATGAAAACATAAATAAAACCTTGGTCAACCTCCCCCATTTACTGCCTTTTTTCTTAAAAAAAAGCCACCTTAAGGTGGTTAATCAACTAACAGTCGTTTGGGGTGATTTTCACTAAATACAAATGAAAAACTTCTATTAATTGCCAAGCCCCCATTTGTTTATCATTATTATTCAATCTTTTCTCTTTTTGTCTTCTTTCCAACCTATCCAAATAGCTACGGCTAAAGCAAATGCTACTCCAATATAAGCCATTCAGTACCCCTCCTTTTTGGAAACCGCCCTGATTGTTTACTCATTTTCCGCAAAGCCATTGAGAAATCTACGTTTTAACAGTAACAAGCCTTTTATAATTATTACGAAACAATTGTAGGAAAGGTTTCATTAAAGGGAAAAACTACCTTAAAGTGGCGGTCATTCCGCTTCTTTTTTGGTCAATTTCATTCAGCTTTTCCTCCCCAAATCTCTTTTACTAAAAGTTTGGCCATCAATGAATCTGTTTAAACATACTCTTCTCTATCTCTATAAGACACTATGACACTGTCTTAAAGCAAACTAACGAAATGAGGGGATTGTTTTGATTAAAGAAGAGGAGAAAAAGAAAAATATTTATCGGAATTTTTTAAAAGAGATTACCAATTTTCTTTTATATCAATATTTCTTATTAAATATCTAATCATAGAAATAAAACAAGCCCCGAAATTTCCAAATAATATAGGAAATCTCAGAGGCTAGTTAGTCTATTCTGTTTAGTCTGGGTGTTACGCCAAAAAGGTTGGACAAATCCCCAATAATAGAAGATTAATCTACATAACCATCTATAAATTTACTTGCCTCACTATTAAACTTCCACATTACCCCAAATCTATCGACTAACATTCCAAAACTTGCTGACCATGGCGTAGAAGAAATCGGCATAATCACAGTACCACCTTCTGAAAGGCTTTCGAAATATTGTTCATTTATTTCGGGATCAGCGTCAATAATACTAATTAAGAGGGTATTACCATTTGTGATATCACCTGTGACAGATTGCATAAAAGGCGGAACATCAGAGATCATTAAAATATTCTCCGAAAACTCCATACGAGATTCCATAATCATATTTTGTTCTTTTTTTGTTAATGGGGCATTGGGATTTTGACCGAAGTCGCCAAATTTTACTATTTTTTTGCTAGTTGCTGATAATGCCTTTGCATAAAAGGCCAATGCTTCTTCTGCTTTTCCATCAAATTGTAGATAATTTATTGCTTTCATATTTTATTCCTCCATTTCATATTTGAAGTATAATAGTACATAAGCGACATATGTATGTCGTATAACGGAGGAGAATATGAAAAAAATTGAGCGACTTATCTCGATAGTAATGATTTTGTTACAAAAGGAAGTTGTATCGGCTTCAGAATTTAGTCAGCTTTTTCATGTGACGAGAAGAACGATTCAACGTGATATGGAAACATTAAGTTATGCAAAAATCCCTATTTATGCGAAATATGGTGTTGAAGGGGGATATGCGCTAATGGAAGAGTATAAATTTGATAAACGTTTACTAAATCACAAGGATATAGAAAATATACTTATAGCTTTAGCAGGCTTTGAGGGACTGATTACAAATCAAGAAATTCAAACGACTATTCAAAAAATTAGAGGAATGACCAGCACAGATATTTCTCCAAATCTTAATCTATCTTTCTATGATTGGGTTGGGAGAAGGCAATCTAAAGCAGATATTTTATTTATTAAGCAAGCAATTAATAATAATCGGTTATTAAAGTTTGAGTATGTTGACCAAATAGGAAACATAACTTATAGAGTGGTAGAACCTTATAGACTACATTTAAGTGAAATGCATTGGTATCTATTTGGCTATAACTTAGAACGGAAAGACTATCGAACATTTAAGTTGACGAGGATATTAAATATCCAAAAAGGCGGTTATTTTGATGCAAGAATTAATCAGGAATACAAACATGAAAGACAACACAATAAAGAAAAAACAATGGTTAATGTACATCTATCAATAGATGTTGCTGTAAGGGATCAATTTATCGATAGATATGGGAAAGATGCCGTTAAGAAAGAAGCTGGAACAAGTTACGTTGCAACAATTGAATTGCCTGAGAATCAATATGCTTATCAATTTTTGGCCGGATTTGGTAATAAAGTTAAGATTTTAAAACCTAAAGCATTTATTGTGAAATATGTAAAGTTTTTGGAGGGGGCAGTGAAACTTTATAAATAAAATGGTTACTGCTGTTCTTCTAAACAGCTAAACGGACTCGAAGAAGGAGCGTATTTTGACCGAAGTAAGCAAGTGTGTTTCGTCATCTTGCCATATATAACTTCTCGCGATAAGAAATAGATTTGCAGGTTAGGAAAAGGAGAGTAAATAAATACATAGAGAACCCGGAAAAATTCCTATTAGGAAACAGCTCTTTTCCGGGCATTTCTTTTTAAATTATCTGTAGCAAGGCTCTTTTTGTGATTTAATGAATGGTAGACATTTGATGTGCCTGTTTTACCATCTCGATAAATAATTTCATCCAACGATTATCCTCTGTTAATTCAGGGTGGAAGGAGGTAACAAGTAGATGACCTTGTTTGGCAGCTACAATTTGGTTATCATATGTAGCTAACACTTCCACATGCTCTGTTACTTCTGTAATAATTGGGGCTCTAATAAATACTGCTGGAACATTGTCTGTGAATCCCTTTACTTGTAACATTGTTTCAAAACTATCCTTTTGTCGACCGAAGGCATTTCGCTTTACACTTATATCCATTAACCGTAAATGCGCTTCACTACCATCAGCTAACTCATTAGCTAGTAATACTAAACCCGCACAAGTACCAAAAATCGGTTTCTTTTCTGCTGAAAACTGTTGAATTGGTGCTTTGAATTCATAATAATCAATTAGTTTTCTTATTGCCGTACTTTCTCCACCAGGAATAATTAAAGCATCAAGTGACGGTAGTTCACTTGCTTTTTTTACGGCTACAGCGACTTGCCCGGCTGACTCGATTTGTTTTATGTGCTCAGAAACGGCTCCTTGCAAGGCGAGTACGCCAATTTTTAACATTACCAACCACGCTCCTGCATTCTTTCTTCTAAGGATAATTTAGAAATATCTAATCCTTTCATTGCAGCACCGAGTTCTTGCGAAAGCTTTCCGATTAAATCGTAGTCCTTATAGTGCGTTGTTGCTTGCACAATGCTATGAGCAAACTTTTCTGGATTTTCAGATTTGAAAATACCCGAACCTACAAAGACACCATCAGAACCAAGTTCCATCATGAGAGCAGCGTCTGCTGGCGTGGCAATCCCACCTGCAGCAAAGTTTACTACTGGTAATTTGCCACTTTTCTTAATTTCACGAAGGATTTCATATGGTGCACCTAAGAGTTTAGCTTCTGTCATGAGTTCATCATCATTCATCAAAGTGATTTTCCGAATTTGTGCTTGAACTTTTCTCATATGCCTTACAGCTTCAACAATATTACCTGTACCCGGTTCACCTTTCGTTCTTAACATGGATGCACCTTCACCAATTCTTCTTGCTGCTTCACCTAAATCACGACATCCACACACAAATGGAACCGTAAACTCACTTTTTAAAATATGGTACTCTTCATCCGCAGGGGTTAATACTTCACTCTCATCTATGTAATCAACACCCATTGCTTCTAACACTCTTGCTTCAACAATATGTCCAATTCTAGCTTTGGCCATGACAGGAATAGACACTGCCTGCATCACTTCTTCAACAATTCTTGGATCCGCCATGCGAGCGACTCCTCCAGCTGCACGAATATCTGAAGGCACGCGCTCTAATGCCATAACAGCAACTGCGCCTGCTGCTTCAGCGACCTTTGCTTGCTCAGCATTGACGACATCCATAATGACACCGCCTTTTTGCATTTGTGCCATCCCGCGTTTTACTGTTTCTGTACCTACTAATTGACTCATTTTCATTCCTCCATTGCATTTTTCAGATTTGTTTATTAGTATAAAAAGGAACTGATATGATTGTAAGTATCAGTTTTTGATAATTTTATAGTATCAGTTAGAGGGGGCAGTTAGATGGATTACTTAGCTTGTGAGTTGTTAAGAGACAGTGATGTGCCTTTATATGAGCAATTATATGACTATATTAAGGGCGAAATAACAGTGGGAAGATTACGAGAAGGAGATAAGCTTCCATCTAAACGAAAATTAGCCACCTTGTTAAAAATAAGTCAAAATACCATTCAAACAGCGTATGAACAGCTTGAAGCGGAAGGTTATATTGAAGTACAAGCGCGCAGAGGCTACTTTATATTACCATTAACAGACTTAGAATATATCGAAAGTAAAATGAAGAATGAAAGTTCAACAGTGGGTGTTTATCCTAAAGAACAAACAGCCATTTATGATTTTCACCCGAGCCAAATTGATACAGTTCACTTTCCATTTGATAAATGGCGAAAGTATGTGAAACAATATATTGAACCGGTTCATCAGTCCTCATTACTGCTTGGTGAAAACCAAGGGGAACTTGATTTAAGGCAGGAAATTGCGCAGTACTTATATCATTCCCGTGGCGTAACTTGCAAGCCAGAACAAATTGTAATTGGCGCAGGTGTAGAAGTTCTTTTACAACAGCTGATTTTTCTGTTTGATAAAAATACGGTCTATGGGGTGGAAGACCCAGGCTACCATTTAATGATGAAGATACTACATAATTACGGATATGAAGTGTATCCACTGTTAGTCGATAGACAAGGAGTCGACATCCACGCCATAAAAAAATCGCCTATAGATATCCTGTATACGACGCCTTCACACCATTTCCCTTATGGAACCGTTTTACCGATTCAACGAAGACAACAATTGTTGAATTGGGCAGCAGAGAAGAATGATCGCTACATTATTGAAGATGATTATGACAGCGAGTTTCGCTATAACGGAAAAACGATACCGTCTCTGCAAAGTATGGACAGAGGGGAAAAGGTTATTTATTTAGGCTCTTTTTCTAAATCTTTTATTCCATCATTGCGCATTAGTTATATGGTTTTGCCGAAACCCCTTGTTAAATCTTATAAAGAAAAATTATCTTTTTATCATTGCACGGTTTCGAGAATAGACCAAAATGCCTTAAGTGGATTTATGAAAGACGGAGAGTTTGAAAAGCATTTAAACCGGATGAAAAAAGTTTATAGAAGAAAGGTAGAAATAGTTCTAAACGTACTCAAGTCCTTTCCGCAATTAGAAGTTATGGGAGAAAGCTCTGGATTACATGTCGTATTGATTGTCAAGAACGGAATGAATGAAAGCGAACTCGTAGCACGCGCAAAAAGAGAGCGCTTGAAAATTTATCCATTATCTAATTACTCCATAATTAGAAGAGAGGATAAAGAACCGCAAATCATATTAGGCTTTGCAGGTATTCGTGAAGAACAATTGGAACACAGCTTGAAGGCATTGTTCAAAGCATGGGGAATGGATGATATTGATTAGATATATCTTGCTTGACTTAAGAAGAAATAATTACAAACAAGTACAATAAGTTAATCAACAACGAACAAATTCTTAATCATATAACTGAACTTGTTCGTTGTTAATATTACTTAGAAAGATTGAAGGAAGTAAAGTTAGGGCATTATCCGATGGCCAAATATGTTAAGGGTGCCCAATCGATAAGAGACGTAATAGGCGATTATTAAAATGATAAGCATGATGATAATAAATAGGTAATCAGTGGCCTTGATTTTCATTACAGTATAATAGGTTCGATCTTTTGACCCTGTAAAACCTTTTGATTCCATTGCAATTGCGACTCTTTCAGCCTTCCGAATGGCACCAGCTAATAGGGGAATAAAATATTGTCTCATATGTTCCACGCGATTTCTCCATCCTTTCGCACGACCAAGGCCCCGAATACGATGAGCTTTCTTTAACAAGTCTAATTCGTGTTTGAAGGTTGGAACAAAGCGATACCCAGCCAAAATACCATAAGTTAACTTAGGTGAAAGGCGAACTTGCTGCATTAAACTTAACATAAATTTTGTGGGATCAGTTGTAAAAGCAAAGAGTAAAGATAACCCTATAAAACACAATGACCTTAGTGCTAAACTCATACTAACTATAATGCTACCCATCCTGATATCAAAAGAAAAGAACGAAAAAACAATAGGACCAGTTGCGTACTTATCATCCGTATATAGCATTGTCATCCAAGCTAATCCGAGCGCAAAAAAGGACATAGGTATAAAGTGAAACAACCATTTCTTTATGTTCAGTTTACTGAAGAAAAAGGTAAGTATCAGGATATAAATAAACATAATCGCTGGTGTAATAATATCAAAGGAAAAGCTCAACAGAATGGCAGGTAAGATAACCGTAATAGCTTTCATGGTTGGATTTAATGAGTGTATCATATTGTCATCTCTTCATTGATCAACCGTAAGCGGTAAGGTATCCTTAATCTGGCTTTTTCTAGAAGCTCAGTTTTTCGCCAAAGTGCTTTAGGTGTACCATCATAAACGATCTTTCCTTGTTGCATAACCAAGACATTATTACAGTATGAATCAACTAAATCCATGTCATGTGTAACGAAAACGATGGTTACCCCTTTATCATTTAGGTGCGTGACTATACGCATAAATTGAGAGGTCGTATAGGCATCTTGTCCAAATGTTGGTTCATCGAATAGAAGTAAATCAGGTTTGGAATGTAACATCGTTGCTACACTCAGCCTTCTTTTTTGGCCACCACTTAATGAAAATGGGTTTTTCCACTTATCAGATAAGAGATCAAAGTCGGTTAATAAATGATGAGCCATTCTTTCTGTTTCTACTCTAGAATAGCCACGTAGCTTGATACCAAAACACACTTCATCGTATACAGTTTGGTTAATAAATTGATGCTCAGGATTTTGAAATACATAGCCCATATTCTTATACAATTCGTTTTCATGCCAATTACTTAATGGAGTGTTTAAAAAATCGATCGAGCCTGAGACGGGCTTAATTAATTTGGCTATTAACTGTAATAACGTAGATTTACCAGCACCATTTTCGCCAACTATTGCGCAAAAGTCCCCTTTTTTGATTGAAAAGGAAAGCTCATTTAGGATTTGCTTATTTTTATAGTTAAATTGTATATCTTTAAGATTAACGATTACTTCTGTACTTTCTTTCTCACTTGATGGTCGAATAGGCATTTTTCTATTTTCATACCTTTTAGGTACTCTTATACGATTCTTCGTCAACTTATGTAAATGATTTTGAAAACCTTCCTTCGGCGTACTATCTAAAAGTAATTCTCCTTTGTTATTAAGCGCAACCAACCGATGAGCGTATGGTTCCCAGTCATCGATTTCGTGTTCAATTACAAGCAAACCAAATCTTTGTTGTTTTTGAATCTTAATAATTGTCTCGATAAACTCGAGGCTAGATATCGGATCTAAATTTGCTGTAGGTTCATCTAAAATTAAATATTGAGGGTCCATTAAAAGGATAGAAGCTAGCGCAACCTTTTGTTTTTGTCCTCCTGAAAGATGGTGAATGTTATGTTTCATATATTGTGATAATCCTACAATATCTAGCACATGTTCTATTCTTTGTTTCATTTGGCATCTGGGAATAGACAAGTTTTCTAACACAAATGCTAATTCATCTTCTACACGAACCATGCAAAACTGACTTTCTGGATCTTGAAAGACAATGCCTATTTCTTGGTTTATTACTCCTTTAGGGTAGGAGGAGATATTTCTTCCTTTATATAAAAGGTCCCCTGAAGTAAAACCATCAATCGCCTCAGGATATAGACCATTTAAACATAGTGTAAGTGTACTTTTGCCAGAACCACTTGCTCCAAGTAATAAAGTCACTTCCTCTGCATATAACTTACAGCTTACATTATTTACAGAAGGTTCATCGTGTTTATCAAAGGAAAATGAGAAAGAGTCTAGTTCAAAAATTGGTTGATGATTTTTCATGCCTTGCTATTACCTCCTTCCCAATCGGGTACCCATTTAACACACCAGTTTTCGCTAGTTGATCCGCTAACATTTTTCCTAAATAACCAGCAATGATGGCTCCACTTAAGAGACGTATAACAAACATTGTCATAATAAGCCAGGATTCATAGGCATGAAAACCTGATACAAAGAAATGGTAAGGAAAACTAATAAATGCTGCGCTAGCACCTGAGAAAACGAGAATTCGAGGTTGGTAATTTTTCCATTTTGTCAGTGCAAAAGCGATTTCCGCCCCTAACCCTTGCACCATCCCTGAAAGAATTAAAGTGGGTCCAGATGTTGAGCCGACAAGTACCTCGGTAATAGCAGCAATGGTTTCTGCTGTAAAAGCAACGCCTGGCTTTCTGATAATGTAAGCAGCTATGATTGATACAATAAACCATATGCCATAAATCAATTCATAACCAATGGGTCCAAATCCAAACGGGGTAAGGATGGCAACAAGAACTTTACCGACCCCAAAAAAACCTAAATAAATAAAGCCAAATACTACACCCAGGACTGACATGAGAACAATATCTTTCAGACGCCATGATTTTATCATGAGACTTTCACTTCTTTAGCTTTTCCAGTAGGGCTGTTAGCTGATAATGTGAATGTCATTGTCACATGAGATACATCTTGCTTGGTCTGATCGAAAACGTTCTGTAACAAGTTAAAAATATCATTCACCTTGCCATCAAGCCTTGTGGCATAATGGCTATGGCTTACGTTTACTTCAGTCTCCTTGGACCAATCAATTTGCTCATAAATTTTTTCCATATAATCTTCCCTCCCTAAGGGATAGAGGGCAAATTTACAACCTGCAAGCTGGTCTATTTCTTTTGTATAGTCCTTGTTCAAGGCAATGTCAGTTTCGTCCATGTATACATCTGCTGCTGAATCTCCTGGACAACCAATCGAAAAGGTACCACTCATAGCGATGTGTTCTCCTGTTTTAGCTGCGTGTAAAAAGATTGCCCTCACTACATCAAAAACATGAATTTGCTTACCACGGATACAAGTAGATACATCATCAGTTTCAGCCCACACCTTTGACATGTTCACTTCTTTAAGGGCAAATAAGATGATGTCCACATACCTCTCACTCATTGCAGAAAGCGTAAACTGACAACCTACGATACTACTTGTTCCACATAATTGATTCATATAAAAATCTCCTTTTAACATTTTTTGAACAAAAAAACTGCACCCCGATGGAATGCAGTTTGGCTATGCAGAAAAAAAGAGAATACACTGACCAACTGCACTTCCCCACGCTAGTATTATCTAGATCGGGTTATAAGGGTCAGGCACTTGCCTTCTCAGCCATTAAATATAGCTCCCCTAGCGCATTCGATATATTTATTTGTTCGTCTATCCTATCATAAGCAAAAAATCATTATCTGTAAACCAATACTTGTCAATTGATAATGTAGTAGCGATAAATACAATATATTAATTGATACGTAAAATGATGCAAATGAGTAGGGAAGACAATTTAAATTTCAATACAGTAGAGGTGAATAAAATATTGATGTGAAGAATGTTGATATATTCGCATCCTATTTAGAATGAAGAATAACCCGATTACTTATTTCAGTAATAATGGTTGTCATTTCTTCCGGAGATTCTTTCATCCCGTTCATTAACCATTTTTCAATTACATAAATACATCCACTAATTACAAAGTAAATCATATATTTTGATTTATCTAGATTTATGACCTGCTGTTCTTCCTTTAAACTATTAATAATGATTGATTGTGCAGTATCAATTACTCTCGTTTGAAAAGCTTTGTTACCATGGTCACTAAATAAAATAAGAAAATCAGCACTACGTTTATAAACATAATCTAATAAATACTTTGTCATTGCAAAAGTTTCATTTGTCTCATTATGGTTGTACTGTTTTAAAGTGACTTGTAATTCTAACAAAATCTCATCTTCAATATGCTGGAGTAAATCAAATTGATCACGATAATGACTATAAAAAGTAGAACGATTGATATCTGCTTTTTGACATAATTCTTTAATGGTAATGGAGGAGATTACTTTTTCTCTTAATAATTCCATTAAACTTTCCTTTAACACCATACGAGTATATTGTTTCCGACGATCCAATTTTTTGTTCATCATACAAACCCTCACTTTTTTAAAGAAATCCAACAAAGTACGCTTAAATGTTGGATGTTAAACATTTTTTACACAACTGTTTGTTGTTTATCTAACACAGTGGTATGTATAATGTTACTGTAAAAGAATTTCAACATCAAGAAGTGGGGAAACCAATAATGATTGAGTTTATTATTCGTTATAAAAAATCTGTAACAATCATTTTCTTTTTGTTATCAGTGCTTTCTGCTATTGGCTTTCTGTTTGTGAATGTTAATTATAATATGAAAGATTATATCCCAGCAGAAGCTGAATCTACCGTTGCTTTAGAAGTGATGGAAGAGGAGTTTACTAGTGGCATTCCAAATACAAGCGTAATGGTTGAGAATGTAACAATCCAAGAAGCGCTCGTTATCAAAGAGAAATTAAATAAGGTTCAAGGTGTAACTGATGTGATGTGGTTAGATGATGCGATGGACATAAGAACACCAATAGAAACCGGAGACCAAGGCACAATAGAAAATTACTACAAAAATAATCACGCTCTTTATTCTGTCACCATTGAGAGTGGAAAAGAGGTCGAAGCAACAGAAGATATATATCAAATAATTGGTGAGAAGGGATCACTTATTGGCGAAGCTGCAAATACAGCTACGCAGCAGAAAATGACAGGGCAAGAAACGTTACTCGCTGCAGGGATACTTATTCCCATTATTATCATTATACTAGTTCTCTCGACAAACTCTTGGGTTGAACCGCTCTTTTTCTTAACGGCTATCGGTGTATCGGTAATTATTAATTTAGGGAGTAATGTTTTTATAGGAGAAGTGTCCTTTGTGACACAATCAGTCGCACCCATTTTGCAGTTAGCTGTTTCCTTGGATTACGCTATCTTTTTATTACATAGTTTTCAAGATTATCGTAAACAAGGGCATGAGCCAAATGAAGCTATGAAACTAGCTATGAAAGAATCGTTTAGTGTCATTGCCTCGAGCGCATCTACAACTCTATTTGGTTTTATTGCATTATTGTTTATGGATTTTGAGATTGGATCAGACCTAGGTTTAAACCTTGTTAAAGGGATAATTTTAAGTTTTATAAGTGTGATGGTATTCCTTCCAGCACTTACATTATTATTCCATCATTGGATTGAAAAAACACAGCACAAATCATTAATACCAAATTTTAAAGGTATTGGAAAAAAAACATTAAAGTTAAGGTTTCCGGTCTTGATTTTCGTCTTACTTCTCGTTATACCTAGCTTTTTAGCACAAAAAGAAACCTCATTTACTTATGGAATGGGGGATCAACCTGACAGTACTAGGTTAGGGCAAGACATCCAAAAAGTAGAAGAAATATTTGGCGAATCAACCGCTGTAGTATTATTGGTACCTAATAATGAAATAGGTAAAGAAAAAGAAATGATTGCATCTATTGAAGAGGTTGACCATGTCTCAAATGTAATTGGCTACACGAATATGGTTGGTTCGACTATTCCGCAAGAATATTTAGAGGAGGAAGCAAAGGAACAATTCTTATCTAATAATTACAGTCGAATCATCATTA
The DNA here is from genome assembly GCF_038007345.1 of Cytobacillus sp. FSL M8-0252. NCBI lineage: Bacteria > Bacillati > Bacillota > Bacilli > Caryophanales > Bacillaceae > Cytobacillus > Cytobacillus sp. FSL M8-0252. The sequence continues at coordinate 2,434,591 of NZ_JBBOWZ010000001.1, read as the reverse complement.
ATACTGATGCAGGAACAGAAGGAGATATTCCTTTTCAATTAGTAGAAGAGATAAGGGAAATAGGTACTAAGTATTTTGGTAATCAAGCGTTAACTTTAGGCGAAAGTGTTGCACTTTATGATATGAAATCAACGGTTACAGAAGATAATTCTTTAGTAAATACTTTAACCGTTATCGCGGTTGGATTCGTGTTACTTGTCACATTCAAATCATTATCATTACCGATTATCTTATTATTAACAATACAATCTTCTGTTTGGATTAATCTCGCCATACCCTATTTTACCGATACGTCATTAGTATTTATTGGTTATCTCATCGTTAGCACTGTACAGCTTGCAGCAACGGTCGATTATGCCATTTTATTAACAGAGACTTATAAGCATAATCGTGGAAAACTTTCTCCAAAACAAGCGATGAGAAAAACAATTGATGAGAAATTATTTTCCATTATCGTGTCTGCCTCCATTTTATCTAGTGTCGGATTTATATTATGGCTAACTTCTTCAAATCCAATCGTCGGTTCTATTGGATTATTATTAGGTAGAGGAGCATTGCTCGCGTTTTTACTCGTTATCCTTTTTCTACCTGCGTTATTATTACTATGTGATAAATTGATTCAAAAAACATCTCTACAAATGGACTTTAGTAACAAGGAGGAAAAACATGAAGATCATTAAATGGATGCTTATCACTGCTTCCCTATTTTTCTTTCCTGTGATGAATATACATGCTGAATCACAAACAGTTAAAGGCGGAATGAGTAAAGGGAAAGTAGCAAACAAAAATGAAGTGATTTATGCTAACTTGCTAGCAGACGGTAACCTAACCGAATTATATGTTGTCAATTCGTTTGAACTGATAGAACCTGGTGTGATAGAAGATTTTGGGAATTACCAAAAGGTTAAAAATCTAACTGACACATCAAAAATTAGCAAAGAAAATGATCAAATCACATTACAAGCAAAAGAAGAAAATTACTATTATCAAGGAAACTTACCAAATAACTTTGAGTTACCTTGGCGTTTTACAATTAATTATTACCTTAATAATAAAAAGGTTGAACCAGAAAATTTAGCTGGTAAATCGGGCGATATAAAAATGGAAATTGCTGTAGAAGCGAATGAAGGTAAGCGTTCTTCATTCTCTGAAAATTATATGCTGCAAATTAGCGTACCGCTGAACACTGAAAAATTCAAGGAGATAAAAGCCGAGAATGCCACTGTTGCACAATCCGGCAAAGATAAGCAGCTCACTTTTACCGTTATGCCGGAGCAGGAAGAAGTATTTACGATTGAGGCAGAAACAAATCATTTTGAAACAGAAGGTGTGCAAATATCTGCTTTACCTGCTTCACTTGCCATTGAAAGCCCAGATACTGAAGAATTGACGAGTGAGTTTCACTCATTAACTGAGGCAATTGGTGACATTCATCATGGTGTCGGAGACTTAGCAATAGGAATGAATGAACTATCATCAGGCTTACGGTCTTTAGAGGGTGGGTCTGCACAATATAAAAAAGGACTAAATGAATTAAGTCAGTCTGGTAACCAATTAACAGAAGGATCAGCACAAATAAATAATACTTTATCTTTGATTAAAGATGAGATGAAACAAGCCAGTGGCGTAAGTGGTATTGGGGAACTCGAGAATGTAACAATCGATCTGCCTGAGGTAGCGGATAATCTAGAACAAGCAGCAAATGATGTAGACCAAGTAGTTGTTAATTATAATGAGGTAAAAACACAAATCAATCGTGCTCTGGAGCAGATACCAGATAACCAAATTTCAGATAAAGAGATAAATAAATTATATGAAAGTAATGCGGATAAAGAGGTAATTGATCAATTGGTAGAAACCTATAGAGGGACAAAAGCTGCTCAAGAAGTTCTACTACTAGCCAAAGATAACCTTACAGACATGGTTGAACCGCTATCAACCTTTAGTCAATCAATGAGAGAAGCAGCAGGTAACCTTCGTGCAATATCATCTAATATAGACGAATCTATTCTTCAAATTGACATTGATGAAGGGTTAAAACAATTGACATCTGGTGTTGAAGAAATGGTATCTAACTATAATCAATTCCACCAAGGGTTACTTGCTTATACAGGCGGTGTTTCTGAATTAAGTACATCATATAGTGACATCCATGAAGGAATTAGCGGTTCTCTATCTGGAGCTGAGCAACTAACGAGAGGAGCTGGCTCGCTTCATAATGGAACTGGACAATTACATGATGCAACTAAAGACATTCCTGATGAGGTGACAAAAGAAGTGGATGAAATGATATCGCAATATGATAAATCTGATTATGAGCCAATTTCTTTTGTATCAGATAAAAATAATGAAAAGTTGGAACTAGTCCAATTTGTCATCCAAACAGATAAGATTAAAATAAAAGATAACAAAGAAGATGTAAAAGAAACAAAAGATAAAGTAGGATTCTTCGAGAAACTTCTTAACTTATTTAAGTAAACTTGAAAAACACGCCACTGCAATCTAGGAGGCGTGTTTCTCTTTTTGGTGGTAAATTTATATAAACCTTTCATGTTACATCAAACGATCGGTCAAAATGAAGAATTAGGCTTTCTTCTACTCGGATTGTAGGAGTGGATTTAATCAATGACTCTAGCTTATATTGTGGTTGGAAGAAAAATGATAAAGAGCCTAACTTTTTCATCATTTTAAGCTGAGAATACATATTCTAAAAAATAAATTGTAAATTTTCCGAAAAATTGATATATTGTTAGTGTGAAAACTAAATAAGCTAAATAAACAGGTGCTTGTTCATCAAGCTTAAAAGGGAAACCGGTTAGACTCCGGTGCTGTCCCGCAACTGTATTTGCGAGCGGATTGTACATAACCACTTATTCATTATTGAATAGGGAAGGAACAAATCCGCCACGACCATAAGCCAGGAGACCTGCCTGTTTTAGCCAACATCATTACCTACGCGGATAGGGGGTGTTAAGTGCGGATAGAAGAACATGTATATTACTCAACACATGTTTATTTGTTTGTCCACTCGTTACTTGACAACTTCTTTTAACAGGAGTTGTTTTTTGTTTGAAGGTGGTTTGCTTCTTGCTACTGATTTGAGCAAGCGCTCAATCAAAGGAGATAGAAAGATGTAAAGGGAGTGCACGATGGCGAAGCTAAAAAAAACGCTAGAAGAAAAGGGAGATATTTTTTCTCCTGAAGATTTTCTTGAAGAGGAACAACTCATTGCACAAACGGCAGAATTATTTATTAAGAATGAAGTGTTGCCCCAAATAGATTCATTAGAAAAAAAGAACTATGAAGTGGCTAAGAATCTGTTTCAAAAATCAGGGGAACTAGGTCTACTAGCTATTGATGTACCTGAGGATTATGGCGGGTTTGCACTTGGTAAAAAATTATCCGGGCTTATAGCTGAAAAGATAGGATACGGTGGGGCTTTTAGTGTTTCGTATAATATTCATGTAGGTGTTGGCACATTACCGTATGTTTATTTTGGTTCAGAAGCACAAAAACAAAAGTATTTACCACAACTCATCTCCGGGGATTGGATTGGTGCTTATGCCTTAACGGAAGCAGGAGCTGGATCGGACGCACTTTCACCGAAAACAAGAGCTATTTACAACAGCAAGAGTGATAGTTGGATAATAAATGGGGAAAAACAATGGATTACCAATGCTCACATAGCAAATGTGTTTGTTGTGTTTTGCCAAACAAATGACGGGATGACTGCTTTTATTGTTGAAAAAGACATAGCAGGCGTATCTATTGGTGCAGAAGAAGAAAAGATGGGTATTCATGGATCATCAACAGCTACTCTTATATTGGAAGATGTCGTTGTGCCATCCGCTAATATACTAGGAGAAAAAGGAAAAGGTCATCAAGTTGCCATGAATATATTAAATCTTGCTAGATTGAAGCTAGCTTTCTCGAATATTGGCACAGCTAAACAAGCCTTCAACTTTTCTCTTAGCTATGCGAAAGAGAGACAACAATTTGATAGAGCGCTGGTTAAATTTACGTTGATACAAGAAAAATTAGCTGAAATGGTGACATCTATTTATGCAAGTGAAAGTGCCGCTTATCGCACAGCAGATATGATTGATCAAGCTCCAACAGATGAAGGAATCACCTCTTTAAAAGCATTCGCAATGGAATGTGCCATAAACAAAGTACGATGCTCTGAAATGCTTGGGCATGTAACAGATGAGGCCGTTCAAATTCACGGTGGATACGGTTATATGAGAGATTACGATGTTGAGCGACTATATAGGGATGCTCGAATCAGTCGTATCTTTGAAGGAACAAACGAAATCAATCGCTTAACCATAGCAAAAAACTTACTTCACAAACACTCATCTAAAGATATCACAATCAATACCCCTACACCATTACACCAAGATAGAAACAGCCAATTTATTGAGTTTGGAAAAGAACTGTTATCGCTGTCTTTGGAAGCGGTTTCAAATGCAAAGATTGATATAAATAGGGAACAGCAGTATGCACGTCTTTTAGCTAATATCATCACAGAACTATACACAATGGAATCGACTTATATGCGGACATCAAAACTGCAACATCGAAAACAAAATCAAAAGTGGAAAGATTTAGCGACTGATATTATATGCGAACAATGCTTTCAATATTTGAAACAACAAACGATTAGCCTGATTTCAGCAGCGATACTTGATGAAAAAGAACGATTCGTTGCATTCGCAAACATTGAAAATTACCAAATCCCACTCTACAGCAATCTGTTATTGAAAAAAAGGCAATTAGCACAAATACTTATTGATCAACCAAAATTACTGAAATGAAGGGAGCTTAAATGATGGGTGAGAAAATCGGTTTTATTGGATTAGGGAATATGGGTTTACCGATGGCGCAAAGCTTATTATCAGAAGGCAATGAAGTGTACGGCGTCGACCTCAACAAAGATGCTGAAGCGGCATTGCTAAGGTCGGGAGGTGTGATTGGATTATCTATCAATAATATCATAAAGCAAGTAAATTTTATTTTCACAAGCTTACCTTCAATGAAAGCGGTGGAAGAAATCTATTTAGGTGAGGAAGGATTGATTACAAAAGCACGTGAAGGCATTGTCCTGATTGATACAAGTACGGTTGCTCCTAGCTTGAATCAAAAATTAGCAGAAGAAGCAAAAAAGAAGAGCATTCATTTTCTTGCTGCTCCTGTCAGTGGGGGTGTAATCGGTGCTGAAAATCGTACTTTAACCATTATGGTCGGTGGTCCTAAACAAGCTTTCGAGCAATCCCAACCATTGTTAAATATTCTTGGAGAGAATATTTTTCATGTGAATGAACGAATTGAAAGCGGAACTGCAGTCAAATTAATCAATAACTTACTTATCGGTTTTTATACTGCTGGTGTAAGCGAAGCCTTAAATCTGGCAGAAAAAAGCAACATTAATTTAGCACAATTATTTGAGATGTTGAATGTGAGCTACGGCCAAAGTCGGATATATGAAAGAAACTATAAAAGTTTTATCGCGAACGAAGATTATCGTCCTGGTTTTACCTTGCAGCTATTAAATAAAGATCTTGGTTTCGCGCTTGATTTAGCCAAGGAACACGAATTGCAATTGCCAGTTAGTGAATTACTATTAAATATATACAAAAATGCTGAAAACGAGGGTTATGGTAGCCAAGATATGGCTGTTCTTTATGAAAAAGTGAAAAATGATCAAACAAAAAATGCGAAAGAAACGGGGATGAAGGAATGATTAAAACAGAAATTCCAACAATGAAAAACCATATTAATGGTGAATGGGTTGATTCAAGCAGTAAGGAAGTGGAAGCCGTACCGAACCCGGCGAATGGGACAATTATTGCTTACGTCCCCCTTTCTGGTAAAGAAGATGTTGATTTAGCTGTCAAAGCTGCTGCTGCGGTCTATCCTAAGTGGGCTGAAGTACCCGTCCCAAATAGAGCGCGTCTGCTTTACCAATATCTTCATTTGTTAAAAGAGGAAAAAGAAAACCTCGCTCAAATTATTACAGAGGAAAATGGAAAAACATTAAAGGATGCGCGTGGTGAGGTACAAAGAGGAATTGAAGTCGTTGAACTCGCAACCTCCACTCCTAATTTAATGATGGGAGATGCACTTCCTAGTATTGCCGAAGGGATAGATGGCTCAATTTGGCGCTATCCGCTTGGTGTTGTTGCTGGGATTTCCCCTTTTAACTTTCCAATGATGGTTCCTTTATGGATGTTTCCTCTGGCAATCGCCTGTGGGAATACATTTATACTGAAAGCTTCAGAAAGAACGCCAATCTTGGCTGGTAGACTCGTAGAGTTATTCTATGAGGCAGGTTTTCCTAAAGGGGTACTAAACCTTGTACATGGAGGAAAAGACGTGGTTAATCGCTTATTAGATCATCCAGAAATTCGTGCCATTTCATTTGTTGGGTCAGAGCCGGTCGCCAAACATGTTTATCAAACTGGCACCGCTCACGGAAAGAGAGTACAAGCATTAGCTGGTGCGAAAAATCACGCAGTTGTAACATCTAGTTGTCATCTAGAAAAAACGGTTCAAGGTGTTATTGGCGCAGCGTTTGGAAGTAGTGGGGAACGATGTATGGCTTGTTCTGTGGTAGCCGTTGTAGAAGATATAGCAGATGATTTTATGAACCTACTTGTAGCAGAAACGAAAAAACTTACTGTCGGGGATGGCCGGTTTGAAGAGCATTTTGTTGGACCACTCATTCGTGACACTCATAAATCCCGTGTGTTACAATATATCGCCTCAGGGGTATCTGAAGGGGCCCATTTAATCGTAGATGGTAGGGATACAGAGACGACAGAAGATGGTTATTATGTAGGTGCGACAATATTTGACAATGTAACATCCGATATGAAAATTTGGCAAGATGAGATTTTTGCACCGGTCTTAAGTGTCGTTAGAGTAAAAACATTTGAAGATGGTATCGCCTTAACGAACCAATCAAAATTTGCCAACGGAGCTGTTATTTATACATCTAGTGGTAAAGAAGCACAAATTTTCAGGGAGAAGATTGATGCAGGCATGATTGGTGTAAATGTGAATGTACCTGCTCCTATGGCCTTTTTCTCTTTTGCTGGTAACAAATCATCATTTTATGGGGATTTAGGAACTAACGGAAAAGATGGTGTTCAATTTTATACAAGAAAGAAAGTCGTAACTGAACGTTGGTTTTAAAAAAAATGGAAGGAGAGATTGTATGACAGATGAAGTACTCTTCACAGTAAATGATAAAGGGTTAGGTGTGATTACACTCAACCGTCCTAAAGCGCTAAACTCACTTTCTTTAGCAATGGTTCAACCACTTAAAGAAAAATTACTGCGATGGAAAAACAATAATCACATACAGATAATTCTGATCAAAGGAGCAGGAGAAAAAGGCTTGTGTGCAGGTGGAGATATAAAAGCTTTATACGATGCCCGCTTGAATGAAAAAAATAAAAGTCTGGCAATGCAATTTTTTAAAGAGGAGTATGAATTAGATCAATTAATTTATGACTATCCAAAGCCCATTATCGCTTATCTTGATGGTATTGTAATGGGAGGGGGAGTTGGACTGACTTATGGGGCAAACTATCGTATCGTAACTGAACGGACGAAGTGGGCCATGCCTGAAATGAATATTGGCTTCTTTCCTGATGTCGGTGCAGCCTATTTCCTTAACAAAGCTCCAGGCTATATTGGCCGTTATTTAGCGTTGACGGCAGAGACGATACATGCATCTGATGTTCTCTACATAGGAGGAGCTGATTATTTCATCAAGAGTGAACAATTTAACTCCCTCTTAGAAAATCTAGAGAATATGAATTGGTTAGATGTAAATCTCGATTATAATTTGAATGATTTACTCAACCAGTACGCTAATAACGAAAGGGGAGAAAGTAAGTTATCACAATTCCAAGAAGAAATTGATTTGCACTTTTCTTTTCAAACATTAGAAGAGATTCTACACTCTCTTCGTCAACATCCTAGTGATTTCGCTACAACGACAAGTGATATCTTATTATCTAAATCACCTTCATCACTTAAAGTCACACTTAAGCAACTGATTGACGGTGAAGAACAATCTCTCACAACTTGCTTAGAAACAGACTTCATACTTGCTAGAAATTTTTTAAGCCATAGTGACTTTTATGAAGGTGTACGGTCTGTGGTCATTGACAAAGACCGCAATCCCCAATATGACTTTGCACAATTATCCGATTTTACATCTCAACATGTTGAGGGATTCTTTCAAAAAAAGTAAGCTAACTCTTAACGAAAATCAAACGAAACAGCAAGGGCATGAGCTTATTACCATATCAAATAGAAGAGAAAGCAATTTTTTTCTATAATATTGATATTTTTTGAGAAAGAAATTATACTTATATAAGTAATATATGGCTAATAGGTAAAGAGATTGCCTATTACTATATAATAATAGGTGAATGGTGAGATGGATAACGAGTAGCTTCTGCTGCTTTGCTATTAGCCCGCCATAAAATAGTTTATGAAAACAAACTATTTTATGGCGGGCTTATTTTATGCATAGAGAAATAGGTTTAACAAATGGGCACATGAGGACCATAAGATTACATTTTCACTATACACTTACCTTGGAAAAACTGTGACTTTATTATTGGAGGACGCTTTTAATGAATATCGAACATCAATTCAATATGATTATAAGAGAAATTCGAAAAAAACATGTAGGCAATGGACCAAGAGAAATGACTACAAAATTTACAGGCTGTTGGGCGATTACGGAAATGAAAGGGAACTTAACAAATGTCGAGAAGTTCATGATTGAATCAACGAAAGGCTACCAAGTAGTCCATGAAGCTCGAACAACCCTTATCAAACAATTATATAGCGATAAAGAAAAGGTTGAAAAACTTGAAGTACTCGTTGGTGCTCAATTAATCAATATTTTTACTGATATTGATTTGGAAAAAGATATTGCGATGACGATTTATGTTTTTGATAAACCTTTGCAAGTATAACTCTCAACTCTTTAAGATGATTAAAATTGGAAAAATAGGTGATTAAAATCGATATAAAAGAAATGTTAAATCAAGTTCCTGTTGTGAATGAAGAAGAAGGACGGTTATTATTAACTAACTTAAATACGCAAATGATTAAACTATTTCAGGAAAAGGAAATCGCAATCTATTATTCACTATTAGAGGATGTTTTGAAGATTGCAAAACATTTAAATTTAGATACGGTAATTAAATATTTCGGAATCACCCCCGTGGTGAAGGCAAATGAAAGCATGCAGTTCCAAGAGATCTTTCGTTGTCTTCACACAAAGGAAAGGAATAATAATTGGTTCTTGGATTTCTTTTCTTTATATTTAGGTGTTTCTGTTATTTATGGCTTTAAACCTGAAGAAATTAAAAGAGCTGATTCCTAATAAAGAGAAAACATTTCAATCCCTTTTGTTGAAATGTTTTTTTATGCAGTGATAAATGAATAAAATATTCTGTTAATTGAAAGCATTTTACTTGTATTTGTTATCATTCTTTGTAAAATGAAAGCAAGGAGTGATAAAGATGGTAGAAAAAATTGCAGGGCATAGTTTATTGGAAAAGGTGTCATTTGGAAATGGGCAATTAAAAAGCAGGGTAGTAATGGCACCAATGACAAGAGGGTTCTCACCAAATGGTGTACCAGATGAAAAGGTAGCACAATATTATCGCAGGAGAGCAGAAAATGGTGTAGGCCTTATTATTACTGAAGGCACAGCGATTGATCATCCATCAGCAGTTGCTGGTGAAACAATTCCCCTTTTTTATGGCGAGGATGCACTAAAAGGTTGGGCAAATGTAGTAGCTCAAGTACATGAAGCCGGCGGGAAGATTATTCCACAATTATGGCATGTTGGTGCAGCAAGAAAAGCCGGGAGTCTACCTAACATCGATTCACCGCCTGTCAGTCCTTCAGGCATCACGTTAAAAGGAAAGAAAATTGATCAGATCAAGGTACTTACAGAAGAAGATATACATGACCTAGTTGATGCGTATGCAAAGGCTGCTAAATCTGCCAAAGAGATTGGATTTGATGGCATCGAATTACACGGAGCTCACGGTTATCTAATTGATCAATTTTTCTGGGAACTGACTAATAAACGGACAGATCAGTATGGTGGAGACCTACAGGAACGCTCTACATTTGCAGCAGAGGTCGTTAAGGCATGCAGACAAAGTGTTGGTCCCGATTTTCCAATTGTTTTCCGCTATTCTCAATGGAAGGGTACAGATTACAAAGCCAAGTTAGCGAATAATAGTAAGGAGCTTGCGACCATATTATTACCTTTAGTTGAAGCGGGTGTAGATATTTTTCATTGTTCAACAAGACGCATATGGGAACCAGAATTTGTAGATGAACACCCTACATATAACTTGGCTGCTTGGACAAAGAAAATCACACAAAAACCAACAATTGCAGTTGGATCCATTGGCATTAATCGCGCATATTTAAGTAGTGAAGACAATGCACAAATCACCATTGAAAAAAATCTTAAAATTGTCGATGAAAAAATGAATGCTGGTGAATATGATTACGTGGCAATCGGTCGTGCCCTACTTGCAGATCCAGAATGGGTAACTAAGTTAAAAGATGGGGCACTTGATCAGGTGAAAATTTATACAAAAGAAGCAGAAGGCACCCTCTATTAATAGGAAATTATTTTAAAAACCGATTAAAATAAGAATCGGTTTTTTTCCCGTTGTTTCTTTCCTCCATAAAGGAGGGCCTTATGTAGCAAGATTGAGTTGTAATGTAGAGACGAATCGAAAAGATATTTTCTTATAATTATTGGTATGAATGTCGAATGTCTTTACTTCATTTCATTCTCTCCATTCAATGAACAGGTTTCGGGAGATTGTTTTTTGCTCGAAAGCTTTCATAAATAATGTTTTCTATGATAAAGCTTTTATCAATGTTTCTAACCTTTGTAAATAGGGAATATGAAAATATAATGGTTTGTTTCATAAAAATGAACATTGCAAACCTAATTCCTTGTAAACAGATGGGTATAATGTTATATTAATCAAAAATCGAAAGAGGAGAGAAAAGTATGACCAAAACTATTCCACCAATTGTTTCAACCCAATGGTTAGAGGAACATTTAAATGATGAAAATATCCGCATACTAGACGCGACGACTTTCTTAAAGTTACCAGATGGTGATGGACTTTACTCTGTAACGAACGGACGAGACGCTTATAAAGAAGAGCATATTCCAGGTGCTGTGCATGCAGATGTAGTAAACGAATTAGCAAACCCAGATGATCCAAAAGCATTTACATTGCCATCCCGAGAAAGGTTCGTAGAAGGGATTGAAAAATTGGGTGTCGGTGATGGTACGCATGTAATTATTTATGACAAAATCGCTGAAGTCGGCTCCCCAAATGCCGCGTCTGATTGGGCATCACGTGTTTGGTGGCAACTTCGCTTCGAAGGGTTTGATAATGTCTCAATCTTAAACGGCGGGTTTAGAAAATGGAAAGAAGAAGGTAGAGAAATTAAGTCTGGAATTGAATATTATCCAAAAGCAACTTTTAATGGTAGAAGAAGACGGGAATTATTAGCTACAAAAGAAGATGTCAAAAAAGCGATTGATGATCCCAACATGATTATTATGAATTGTTTATCACCAGATGTCTTTAGTGGTAAGAAAAACACTTACGGCCGTCCCGGTCATATCCCTAATAGTAAAAATGTCTTCTTTGCCGACTTATCAGATGATGAATCACTTCTCATTAAAGATGAAGAAAAATTACGTGAAATTTTTGAGCCGACCGGTGTATTTGATCAATCTAAAAAAGTCATCACTTATTGTGGCGGTGGGATTGCTGCTACATGGAATGCTTTCATTCTATATACACTAGGCCGTAAAGATGTCGCTGTATACGATGGTTCCATGACAGAATGGGTGCAAGACGAAAACGCGCCACTAGTAACAACCAATAATGAATAAATTCTTTCCACGAATGTTCTCGCATTTGTTGATTTAAAATAAAATATATAAGTTGTTATAAAGTTCGATAATTTATAAAAAAGATTGATAACTTATAATAAAGTTTGATCAAAAGTCCTGTATTGATGCAGGACTTTTTGTTCAGCAATCGGGCCAGATTGTGGAATAAGAAGGTAAGAAAGTAATCGTATTTTAAGTAACTTAATCGTTACATATTCAAAATATAAAACAACCATTAAATGGTTTTTTAGGTATAATATACTTATTAGATTTAAAATTAATTACCAAGATAGAATATACTCAAAGTGGGAGGAACTGTGATGGATGATTTATCTAAGGCTTTTTATGAGTATAATTTTAAAGATATAATTCGTGAAAGAACAGATACGCAGTATGAAGAATTCTTTTCTAAAGTAATGAAGCTTAAATATAAGGATAATTTTATGCCTTGCCAACCCTGGGGAAGAGAGCAGAAGAGTTGGCGAAGAAAATAATTGAAAATAGTAAAAAACATGGAATTCCATTAAGAAAGAAGAAAACAAAAAAAGACAAATGAAGCAGAATCTTTTCGTTAACGACCGCCACCTTAAGGTGGTTTTTTTCTTAAGAAAAAGGCAGTCAATGAGCGGATTAGCAAGGGATTTATACACCTCTTTACTCATTCTTTAAAAAGAACAAATCGTGCTTTATCACTGTTTCTTAATATGTATAATACTTGGTCAACAAAAGCGCAAATGAAAAGCCAGTTCCCACAAGGGTTCTGGCTTTTTACAATTGCCGATAAATAAATAGTTATGTCTACTAGAATGTATGAGAAATGTATATTTATTTGTCAAGAAAAACTCTTATTCATTTAGAATCAGATGCTATGTAAAATGTAATAAAATATAATCGATAAACATAATAAAATAATAAGGATAATTTGAATACAAACTCCGATTATACTAAGGATTCTACCTCTTGATGCCCATTTAGTTTCTCCAATGTATTCCCTGTCTTTAATTACCTTTGAAGAAGTTAAAATCCCGAATACTCCAACTATAACCCCGATATATGGTAATAATATAGACGTTACTCCTAATATCATGGGTAAACGACTTTGTTTAAATGTAGAATCCAAAAATAGTTCCTCCTAAGAATTATAATATTATCATTTTATTCCACTCTAATTGGATTAATACGAGTTTATTATAAAAAATAACCATCCAATTAAGATTACTAGAGGAGAAAAAACATATGATTTGGATTTTAGAAGTCGTAGCAACAATATTGGATGGTCTTTTATCAATAAGGGGTTTTTTGAAAAATAACAAAAAAAAGTAGAAACTTAATCAATTTTATTGAGCTTTCACATTAAACACCATTGCCCAGGTTATGCTCAGGATTGTACCGTTTCCTTTATTATTCTTTTCAAGTCTACTTGCCACCAATTTCCCGTAGTTACTTACTACACTTGCAACAAAACCAAGTACAGGTATTTTTAATATTTTCAAAATAGTCGAACTGGATTTTACATCTTTATCAAACTCTCTTAATTGATCTATTGCGTTTATAGTATCCTTATTATTTAAATATCGTGTATATCCCCACCAGTGTTTAACAGTTTTTGTTACTCCTTGTACTTCTACATTTTGAATTATTGTTTTATCCGATAAAATAGTTATAATTCCTTGTTCAGCTTCTTGATTCAACTCATTTAATCGTACTTCTAAATTATCTAAGTCATATTTATCTCTTAATGCTTTGGGCGTAAATGGATTAAGTAAGAAACGCCCCTGATTAGTTACGGTTACATAGGGTTCAACTTCGCTAATCATCTTCTCAATATCTATTTCATATTGTTTTAATTCCTCTTCATTATCAAATTCCTCTGCATTAGATAAATGAGGAAACAGTCCCCCAATTAACATGAATACTACCAAATACGCTAACAACCTAAAGTTAACTAAATTCTTCACACTTATCCCTCTTTTCTTTTTAATAACACTATATATTCCTTGAAAATTACTAAAAATCCTTATAAAGAATTTTATTTTTTTTAAAAAGAACAAAAGGGGCTGTTGGAAAAATATAAAATTAATTAACTTAAAAAGGACATCAATCAAGATGCCCTTATTTCGCAGTCGTATATTGTTCCAATTCTTTATGTAGTAATTGAAGTACTTCACGACTTAAAACAATCTTCCCGTTAGCAAGTTCAACGTTGCTATCGCTTATATGGCCCGAGATCATACAAGCACGCGCATGTGAATATTTACGAAGGATTATCTTATCTGTATCAACGAAAATTTCTAGGGGGTCTTTAATGTTAATATCCATTACTCTTCTTAATTCAATCGGTATTACAACTCTTCCTAACTCGTCTACTTTTCTTACAATTCCTGTACTTTTCAAAATGGATTCACCTCGTATATTTTATAGATAAATAGATAGCTATCATAAGAACATCGATAGTATTATTTTGGTAGGTTAATTATACCTTTATTTTACATGAAGATAAAAAGCAGAATTTAAATGAAAGTAGTGATAATGACAAAGTTAAATACCGAAGGAAGCGTGGGTTTGAGGCGAGGTAGCTTTTTCATTAGCGACTATGAATTTAAGAAAAATCCTGATTGGTATATAGGGATTAAAGCGTATGAATGGATTCAACAACAAATTGCTGAGTACGGAGGGAGAAAAACGGAAATTATTCAAGTGACTTGGAATGAAGAAAATGATATTACAGAGGTAGTTAAAAGTATATATCCGATTATGCCAGAGGATGATTTACCTTTTTGATACCATAACGTATGAGAGTTTTCGTTTGTATTGTTGATTTAAAATAAAGTCTGATAATTTGTAAAAAAGTTCGATAATTTATAATAAAGTTTGATTAAAATTCCTGTATCAATGCAGGAATTTTTCATTCCGCAATCGGGCCATATTGTGGAGTAAAGGAAGGAATTATTAGAAAGTAAATCGAATATCTAAGAAGTTTTGTTTTTGGGAGGGAATTATGAGAAAAATCACTTTGTCTAATGGAAAAACTGTTGAAGTTGAATGTTTAAGTTGTGCATTAACAAGTGGGGAAATAGAACCGGATGGTGGTGTAATAGTTGAAACTAAATATTTTCATGCTCACCAAGATGTTGCATATCCCATTGAAGGATTAGTTATTTTAGCATCGAAACGCCATATTAAGTGTTTTGATGAATTAAATGAAGAAGAAAAGGTTGATTACATAAACTTATTATCTAAGATTAGAAAAGCTCAAAGGGAAGTATTAGGAATAGAATATGTTTATTACTTTTACAATGAAGATACTACTCACCATTTTCATACTTGGATGGTTCCCCGGTATGAATGGATGTACGATTTTGGACGTTCGGTGGAATCCGTTAGACCAGTTTTACTCCATGCAAGAAACAAATTGAATAATGATGAAAATGTAAAAAAAGTAATTCATGGAATAAATGCATTAAAAAAAGAACTAAACACCTAATCCTTCCTTGTTCCATAATCGGGCGCGATTCATTAATATGAATAAGCGCCCTTTTTATATTTCAGACAGATATTTGAAGAAGGTATTTGAGGGGGGGAACAACTAGGTAATTAAAAGAAATTTGTGGTAAAATGGAAAAAAATACTAGGGGGGTTAGTGTGCAAGCATTTTGGGATTATTTCGGTGGAATGGGTTTTTTAAATATGCTATTTGTATATTTTCCAATTGGGTTAGCTATTATTAGCGTTTTGCTCACTTTACTATTCAGAAAAACTTTTGTCCCAGTTATTGTAGTTTCTCTTATATTTGGATCATTTTTCATTTATACCTACACACAATTCAATGCTACTTTTGAAAATTTCCTTATTCCTTTGATTATTTATATTTTAATTGCGTTTCTGCTTGGTAAAATTACTAAAAAATTTGTTATCAAAGCCTAACCTTTCTATTCCGTATAAGGGCGATTTAATGCATAAGTTGTGTCAGAATCCGGCCATTTAGTTGAATAAGTTTTCTTAGGGAAGGGAGAAAAAGTAATGTCTAAAGGTTTAAAAAAAATGTTATTTTGGTCACTTGGATTTCCAGTTATTATTACTATACTCCGCATTATTACGGATTACTTTTTTGATCGTGATATTGAATTATTCTCATATTCGGCAGTCTTCTTGGGGACAGTTGTCGCGGGATTAATTTTTGCAGGACCATTAAATTATTATATATCAAAATCTCGAGAAGGATAAAAATAGCTTTTTGAAGTTCTTCTGTTATCGGGCGCGATGATTGAACATCGCGTTTTTTCTTGTTCTTAAAAATCATTGAATGAATTAGGAATTTTTGAAATAATTGGTATTAAGGGAGTGGGGATTGCAGAACAAGGAGAACAGGATGAGAGTTGAGAGGGGATATTTATGACTTATAGGTTTGAGGTTATGACTCAGGAACAAGCTGAGGATATTGCACATAATTGGCACTATGATGGAGAATATTCTTTTTATGATATGGAAGCTGATGAAGAAGATTTAGCAGAATTTTTAGACCCTAAAACAAGAGGTGACTCTATTTTTGCAGTTTCTATAGAGGATGAAATTATTGGTTTCTTCAGTGTTAGCAAAGTAGCTACTAATACCTATGATATAGGTTTAGGAATGAGACCAGATTTGACTGGCAATGGCAGAGGGTTAGTATTTCTAAATGCAGGTATTGATTTTGTCCAATCAAGATTTACACCAGATAAATTACATTATCAGTGGCAACTTTTAATCAAAGAGCTATAAAAGTATACAAAAAAGTTGGGTTTAAAGAAATTGATACATTTATGCAAGATACAAATGGCAGCTCATATGAATTTCTGAGAATGGCTTATGAATGCTAATTTAGCATTCATTTGTTCAACAAAAGGTGGAAAATATGGAAAATCGTAAATAATATTATCTTGAAATCAAGTCTTCATGAAAAGGGCGCTTTAATGGAGCAAACGTATGCCGGAATCGGTCCATTTTGCGGAATATATAAAAGAAAAACATGTGTGTTTTAGAAAGTAGGTAATTAAATGATTCCATTAGTATATGACCAAATTAACCGCTGGGGCAAAGACGATGAATTCTTTTTATCGCTGTTAAATAAGATAAACGTTAAAAAAATAGCGGATGTGGGTTGTGGAACGGGAAGATTGACAACTCATTTTGCAAAAGCGGGCTATCAGGTAACAGCTATTGACCCGAATGAGGAAGCGATTGAATATGCGAAAAGTAAGAAGTATCAAGACGAAGTGACTTGGATTGTTGGTGATAGTACAAATTTACAAACAAATGCGTTTGACGCTGTAATTATGACTGCGAATGTCGCGCAAGTATTTCTTACAGAGGATAGTTGGAAGAAAACCATTTCGGATGCATTTCGTGCATTAAAAACGGGTGGTCACTTTATTTTTGATACACGGAATCCTTTAGCGAAACCGTGGGAACAGTGGGAAAAAGACAAAACTCCTGAGGTTGCAATGGATCAGTTAAGTGGTGAGCCACTTGAAGTTTGGACAGAATACGAGGGGTTCGTTGAAGATATTTTTACGTTTTATGAAACCGTGAAAAATGTACGGACGGATGAAGTAGTTATTCATGAAAAAATGCAATTAAAATTCCGAACCCAGGAAGAAATTCATGAATCATTACAAAAAGTAGGTTTTTCACAAATTCAAGCTTATGGAGATTGGGAGATTAAACAAGCAACTGTAGAAACAAAATCATTTATTTTCCATGGTGTAAAATAAGGACAAGTATTATCTTCATCAATCGGGCGCTATTCCTTAATAAAGAGGTAGCGCTCATATTGCATATAAGGGCTAGATTCTGCAAAAACAAAGGAGATGTTCAAATGTTTAAACGCACGCTATATTGCTCTAATTGCAATCGAGAAATTCAAGATGGAGAAGAAATCTATGCGAAGATGAAGGCTCCGAAGAATACGATTATGGTTGAGATTAAAGCCTACTTAAAAAAAGAAAGTGAAATTTTTTGTACGGATTGTATGGATAAAGAAAAGTAACTTTTTTTCTCCGCAATTCTTTAAGAAAAATGATTGTTTTATACAAATGGGACAGGATTAAACAAGAATTAATCGTTACCAAAATGAATACTTAGGTAATAGAGTATTTATTTTAGGAGTTGAATATTGTGAAAAGATTTTTAAAAAGGATTTGGAATGATGTATGGGAGCTTTCAGTAATGTTTATTGGCTGGATAATTATATTTACTAAAAACATCCCAATAACTTTTTTGACCGTTTTCATTATAACAATAATAGGGTATATTTTAGGTGGAATTATCAGACTTTTTATCTGGAATAGTAAAACAGATAAAAAAATATAAAAGTGTTATTTTACTAGTGAGCGTTCCATCCATTCAATACACTTATTCTAGAATCGGGCGCTATTCTAGCACAAGGATAAGCGCTCATTTTTCATTTTAGGGCCATTTTGTGAAGAAGATACTGTATGATATTTAATATCTAGCTAACTGTTTAGGAGGGATTAATATGGATGTGGGTCATACATTGTTTGCATCAGATAGTATGTTTGCTCTTTTAACTTTTTTACCTATTGTTTTTTTTCTAATTGCTATTGTTTTTGCCATTTATTTTGTAATTAAAGTAATTAAGTTCATGAATGAAAAGACCAAATTAGACCGTGAAAGAAACGAGAAACTTACTGAAGTAATTAAAACACTTAATCAAGATAAAAAAGATTAAATAGTATTAAACTTTGCTCAACAAACGGGGGCGTTTCTGCAGCAATGAAAAAAGAGCCTAATTTCTCTATTTTAAAGAGGAATTGGGCTTTTTAATATGGAATTTCCTTATAGTTGTATATCTGTATATCGCTTTTGCCTGATGCTACTGCTATATAGAGTCCGTCGAAAGACGGTCTTTTTTTAACTTATAAAAAAATAAATTCTTGTAACTTTTCATAAAGCTCATTCGATTAATAAGTAAATCCATATTTGAGGGGGGAAGCATTTGAACGATTTAGAGCGTTTAGAGGAAAGCATTAGTAAAATCTATAGGCACTATTATTTAGATGTGTATAGGTTCCTTATTTGTTTTTCTGGAAATCAAAACGATGCAGAGGACCTGACTCAAGAAGTGTTCATTCGTGTGTTGAACAATTTAGCTAATTTTAATGGTGGAAATTTAAAGACTTGGATTTTTTCTATAGCAAAGCATACAGCTATTGATCATTATCGTAAAAAAAGATTTGTTTCTATATTTAAGGATGGGTTCTTTAATCAGATGGTTTCAACTGCAAAGGAGCCGAATGAGCTAGTTGAACAAAATGAATTGAAAAGATCTGTTCATACAGCTATCACAAAGTTAAAACCAAATTTTAGAGCTGTAGTAATTCTAAGAGGTATCAACGAATTATCAATAAAAGAAACCTCTGAAATTCTGCAATGCAGTGAAACCAAAGTTAAAGTAGATTATCACAGAGCTTTAAAAGAACTTAAAAAGAAATTAAATGTTGATACAGGGGAGGTTATAGGGAATGCCAAGTGATAAGGATTTGTTTGACTTAATTAAAGAAACGTATCCTCTTAACCCTAAAGCAGATTTTGTTTCAGATACGGAAGTTAAGCTTAGACAAACTGCAAGAAAGGTAAATAGAAAAAGGTACTTTAAACGGTTAGGGGCTGCTTCTAGTGGATTATTATTATGTGTTATAGCAATTTCATGGATATTCTTTTATGGAGGAAAAGATGTAATTATCAACAATCATAACACCATTCAAGAAAGAAATTCCGCATCCACAACAACTGTAAACAACCAAGACCCTTTAGTTTATATTTATCAATCACACAATTTAGAATCATTTTTCCCGGAATCTAACACGAATGACCCTAATGAAGCGTTACACTATACAAAAAATATTACATTAGTTGGTGAGAGATTAAGCCAATCATTAAAAAATAGGGGTATTAATTCCATCCATGATAACACTAATATAATGGAAATTCTAAAAGAAAAAAACTTACCATTCAGTGAGTCATATAAAGTTTCTAGAGAGCCACTGAAAAAAGCCTTAGCGAATAATAAGTCGATTGAAATGGTTTTTGATATACACAGAGATTCACGAAAAAGAAGTGAGACCACAATTAATTTAGGTGGAAAAGATTATCCTAGAATTGCATTTATAATATCCAAATCAAGTGTCAATTACGAAGTGAATTTAAAGTTCGCTGAATTACTCCACAGTTATATTGAAGAAAAATATCCTCATTTATCAAGAGGTGTCTTTGTTAAAGACACTCCACCAAATCAAAAAACTTATAATCAAGACCTTTTTGGTAACTCTGTTTTGTTAGAAATTGGTGGTCCTGAAAACACTTTGGATGAGGAATATAGAACCGTTGATGTCCTTTCAGAAATGATTAAAGAAATCCTTTCGGATTGGACTGAACAAAAAAAGCATTAGTGTTTTAAAAAGTGGCTGCTTGAACAGCATTTTTTTAATGTCAAATACAATCTTCAGCAATCGGGCGCGTTTCTTCAATAAGAAAAAACGCCTTTCGTTGCTACAACTGGATCAAACCTTTTCATTCACTTCACCTCTAACAACCTTATTGATAAGCACTTTTCAAATTGCCAAGGGGCTTTATTAGCAGGAAGTGTAGTTAGGGGAGAGGCAACAGAAACTTCTGATCTTGATATTGTCATTACTGATAAAAGACTTACTTCATCATATAGAGAGTCTATGTTTGACTTTGGATGGGCAATAGAGGTTTTTGCCCATAATTTAACTTCATACAAATACTTTATCGAAATGGACTGCAAAGCTGCAAAGCCTTCTATGCCAAGAATGATTTCTGAAGGGATTATTTTAAGAGATGAAGGAATCTTAGAATCTATAAAAAAAGAAGCGAAAGATATATTAGAGAAGGGACCTGAAATATGGTCTGAAGAAATTGTTAGTACAAAGCGATACTTTATAACTGATGCACTTGATGATTTTTTAGGAAGTAATAACCGAGCTGAAGAAATATTTATAACTAACACATTAGCTGATCTTGTTCACGAATTTGTATTAAGAACTAATCGTCAGTGGGTTGGCTCTTCGAAATGGATTATTCGTGCTTTGAATCAACATGATGAGAAATTTACCGAAGAGTTCGTAGAAGCCTTTAATGTTTTTTATAAAACAGGTGAGAAAAATAAGGTTGTTCAATTAGTAGATAAGGTTTTGGATCCGTACGGTGGGCGTTTATTTGAAGGATTTCCTCTAGGAGAAGAAAAAGATAATAATCCCTAAAACCTAATTAAGCAATCGGGAGCAATTCTGCAGCAAGAATTAGGCTCCTTCTTTATGTTAAGGGCCATTTAATGGAGCAAGAATTATCGAGTAAACGGGACAGTTTGATAATAAATTTAAATAATTCTGAATTTTCTATGGTGAAATGAGGAAGGTAATTGATACAGAAAGGAAGCTTTATATGAACAAATATAAGATAATTTTATTTGATTTAGATGGAACACTTTCAGACCCAAAAATAGGTATAACTAAATCTGTTCAATATGCGTTAAAGAAAATGGACATTGATGAACCTAATATCAATAAACTTGAATGTTTTATCGGTCCACCACTTCAAGTGTCATTTGCTGAATATTACGACTTTGATGAAGGAAGTACACAAAAGGCAATTCATTTTTACAGGGAAAGGTTCAAGGATAAGGGTATGTTTGAGAATGACCTATATTCGGAAATTCCTTTTCTACTAAAATCATTAAAAGAACAACAATATATTTTAGTTGTTGCAACTTCAAAGCCTACTGTATTTTCTGAACAAATACTAAAGTATTTTAACATTGACCATTATTTTGATCTTGTTGTTGGAAGTAATCTAGACGGAACACGAACATCAAAAACTGAAATTATTCAATACATACTTGATAAGTACAATGAGCATAGGTTAGATGATTTTATTATGATTGGTGACAGAAAACACGATATGATTGGTGCAAATAATATTGGTATTGACTTTATCGGAGTAACTTATGGATATGGTTCATTTAAAGAATTAAGTGATACTAACCCTACACATATTGTTAATTGTGTTGACGAGATAACAGATATTTTAATAGCAAGTAAAGTTGGATAAATAACGAAATTATATTTCCGAAATAAGGAATTGGCAGCTATTCTGCATGAAAAGGGTGCTTTTCTTAGGTTATAAATCGTTTTATTTTCTTTTGTATATTAAAAAATAGTTGACCAATATGAATACAAGGTGATTAATCATGAGTGGTTATCAATGGGTAGGAAGCCAAAAACATTATGTAGATGAAGTTCACACTGAATTGTTGAACAACGATATTGTAATAGGTCATTTTGGTGGTAACTCTTCAACTGGGCAATTTAAGAATGAAGATGGATGTTTAATTTGGGTTAATCAAGAAGAAGATTGGGAGTTTGTTATTATTCTTGATGCTCATAATACAGCACAAAGTGCAGAATTAGTTCTTAAAACCTTTGAAAAAGAAAGAGACTCAGTGCAACAAATCTTAAAGATGCAGACAGTAGAAGCTTTCGACACCATATCCACCTTCATTCTAAATATTTTTAAGGGTCAAAGCTTTCGAGAAGCTAATCAAAATGTCCAAGGAGAAACTGCTTGCCTATTTGTTGTTAGGAAAGGAAAATTCCTTTGGTGGCTATCGATAGGAGATTGCATTCTTTATTTGTTTCATCCTGAACTTAAAGCACTGGAGAATTTCAACAGAATCATAGAAGTTTTTATGAGTGGGTAGGACAAAAGAATACTTTTAATTTAGCTGTACCTTGTTACAGTTCTGGAAGGAAAGAATTACGTAAAGGAGAAAATCATATTTTCTTAACAACAGATGGGCTTATTGAGTGCCCAAATACTAATTTTGACAACCCATTTGAAATATTTAATACCTTCGAAGGGATAACCAATCAATATGGTGTTAAAAGATTATTAGAAGAAATTAAGGAAAATAATGTACGTGATAGTACAACAATAATTTCATGGAAAGTAACTATCAACAATTCAGCTACTTTACCTAGTGATATTCCGCAATAGGACGCGATTGTTGAGCAACAAAGGTAGAAAATGATCAAACTTTTTTTATAAAAATCGTCTTCGTAAAATGTTTAAAGAGCCTGTTTTTATCAAACTTTTTTTCAAAAACAGGCTCTTTTATATTTGGGAAATTAACATAATAAGACGTGCATTTGATCAAACTTTTTTATAACCCAACAGCATTCATGGTTTTTCATTTCGCAAAAGATAAGCATTTACATAAATGATCGTTTACACTATATTCTATATTAATACTAAATAAGGTGTGGACAAATATATGACTCAAAAAAGATTATCCGATTCCATCGCTGATGACATTATCTCTATGATTGTCATTGAGAAACGTTTTCAACCTGGAGATAAGCTACCTAACGAAAATGTATTATCGGAAGAATTGAATATTAGTCGAACTACTTTAAGAGAAGCGATTAGAATCCTTGTTACAAATGGCATTGTCGAAATCAAAAGAGGTAGAGGGACTTTTATAAAAGAAGCTTTGGATATTGACCATATGCAACATTTCGGATTGCTTACAGATGCAAAAATTAATGCGAAAGATTTGTATGAAATGCGCTTAATATTTGAACCAGAAGCTGCATACTATGCGACCATTCGTGCAAGTGACCAAGAAATGAAAAGAATTATCGATTATGGATTACAAATTGAAGAGAAGATTAAAAAGAAGCAAGATCGAACGGCTGAAGAGCAGAAATTTCATCAATCAATTGTTAAAGCGACCCATAATGAATTTATGGAAAAGCTCATGCCTGTCATTTATCAAGCCATCGATAAAGGTGTGATTTTATCAGTCGAAAAAGAAGTTGCAATTAAAGATACATTGAATGATCATCAAATGATTATGGATTTTATGAAGAATCGTAACCCTGAGGGAGCAAGAAGTGCGATGAAAATTCATATATTACATGCAATGAGTGAATTAGGAATTGAATAAAAAAGCAAAAAAGAGCATCTTTTTATAAAAGATGCTCTTTTTTGTCTAACAACGTTATTGACAGCAGACAACATACGTTTTACAATACATTATACAAATAATCAAAATAATGAAAATTGAAGGTGTGGTTGTAAATGAGAAGAAGCGATACGATTAAACTTGGAGTAGATAGAGCTCCTCACCGTAGTCTTTTATATGCGACAGGAAAAGTTAAAGCAAAAGATTTAGAGAAACCATTTATTGGTGTATGTAATTCATATATTGACATTATTCCTGGACATGTTCATTTACGAGAATTTGCAGATGTGGTTAAAGAAGCAATCATTGAAGCAGGTGGCATTCCCTTTGAATTTAATACAATCGGTGTTGATGATGGAATAGCCATGGGGCATATTGGTATGCGTTATTCCTTACCTAGCAGAGAGTTAATTGCTGATAGTGCGGAAACCGTTATTAATGCCCACTGGTTTGATGGCGTTTTTTATATTCCAAACTGTGACAAGATCACTCCTGGTATGTTAATGGCAGCGGCGCGTACAAATGTCCCTTCCGTTTTTGTTTCAGGTGGACCGATGGAAGCAGGAACAAGTGCGAGCGGAAAACAACTTTCATTAACATCTGTTTTCGAAGGAGTAGGAGCTTTTAAGTCAGGAAAAATGACAGAAGAAGAGTTCAATGATATTGAAAATAATGCGTGTCCAACATGTGGGTCTTGTTCAGGGATGTTTACAGCTAATTCAATGAACTGCTTAATGGAAATGCTAGGTGTCGCTCTTCCTGGTAACGGATCGATTGTCGCAACAAGTGCAAAACGGAAAGAGTTAATCTATGAAGCTGCTAAACATTTAGTTCGCATGATTGAAGAAGATGTGAAACCACGTGACATCATTACGAAAGAAGCCATTGATGATGCCTTTGCTTTAGATATGGCGATGGGTGGTTCGACTAATACAGTGCTTCACACTTTGGCAATCGCAAATGAAGCTGGTATTGATTATAATCTTGAAGATATTAATAAAATCGCTGCCCGTGTACCATATTTAGCAAAAATTATGCCAGCGTCAGATTATTCAATGGATGATATTAATAAAGCTGGGGGCATTAGTGCAATCATTAATGAATTAACGAAAATTCCAAATGCCATTCATCCAGAGAGAATAACGATTACAGGTAAAACAATGGGTGAGTTAGTAAGTGGACATGACATTACTAATGAACAAGTCATTCGTCCTAAAGATAATCCCTATAGCCCAGTTGGTGGCCTTTCCATCTTATATGGAAATATCGCCCCTGAAGGTGCTGTCATCAAAGTCGGCGCAGTGGACCCAACGATTCAAGAGTTTGAAGGAGAAGCAATTGTTTTTGAGTCACAAGAAGAAGCACAACAAGCAATCGATAATGGAGCTGTAAGAGAAGGTCATGTTGTTGTCATCAGGTATGAGGGACCTAAAGGTGGTCCAGGAATGCCGGAAATGCTAGCACCAACTTCAGCCATTATGGGTCGAGGATTAGGTAGTTCAGTTGCTTTGCTAACAGACGGTCGTTTTTCCGGAGCATCACGCGGAATTTCCATTGGTCATATTTCTCCAGAAGCTGCTGAGGGTGGCCCAATCGCACTTATTGAAAATGGAGATATCATTGTGATCGACTTACCTAACAGAACGATGAACGTAAAATTATCTGATGAAGAATTAGCTAACCGAAAAAAATCATTACAACCATTTGAACCAAAGATTAAAAATGGCTGGTTGGGAAGGTACTCCAAACTAGTAACAAATGCATCAAAAGGTGGCGTAATGAGCATTTAATTATAGTTAAGTAAAGAAACTTCATTTTAGATAATGAGGTTTCTTACTTATTATTTTTTAAGGCTATTACTATAATTAACTTTGTAATAGACGAACAATGTAATTGGCAAGCCCAGAGATTTTAAAAATATTAAAAGTACGGGTCATAAAACATGATAAAACTTTCACACATCTCTGAGATTGGGGATGAGACGTTACAAAGTTATTTTTGATTGTTACGCGAAACAGTAGAATGAAATCGTAAAATCTATTAACTACGTGGAATCTAGCATTCCAGGTAGTTTTTAAATAATTTCTTAGCACGCTTATACCTGCAATAATTTCGTCTACTTTGTAGTAATATACATATTTTTCTCTACTACATAATTATAAATTCCCCCTTAATTTTGAAAAACATTTGTAGCTATATGATAAAAGAAAGTCTCTTATTACAACTTGCACTTGTATTTTACGTGTTTCTTCCTTTTTAAAAACTCAAAGTACCTTTTAAGTTTACCAAAAATTCTCATCAAATGGCTTCAAACTAGAGGGAATATGTTTTCTGGTTGTCTAAATATATATATAACCTAAATTAATTTTGAGATTCATTTGATCGGACTCAATTCTACAAAAGAACATATGAAGTATTTTAAGGTCTGAAGTAAAAAGAGCACTTATTTTTAAAGGAGGATATATGGAAAAAGAGTATCTTGGTCAATGTCGTGGTTGTGGTGAGGGGATTTATTGTCATGGCGGATTTTTAGGTGGTGTTCTTGAAGCTGATGGTAAAATGATTTGTTTTTCTTGCTCTGAGGAAGAAACCACTGGTTATCATTCAAAAAAACAATAGAGCAATATGGATGGAATTACTCGCCTCGTGATTTGATAAGAAGAGGGCTTGTATAGAATTTTCTCGAACGGTCCACAATACTCCTTAATAGAAGGGAGTGAAGCAGTTTGACGAAAGTACCTAATAACGGCAGTAAGAACCAAAGCTCACCGCAAGGAACTCAAAGCGCAATAAGTGGTGATAATAGTAAGGGAAATAAACGAAACAAAGATCAAAAAAGAAAACCAGAATAAGATCATTTTTGGCTTGTTAGCTTTTGAAGTTAACAAGCTTTTATTTAGGTGATTTTTAGTTTCACTCAATACAGGCGTTGAGAGGACTTTAACTTGAATGGAATATAATAATTTAGTCTGCTATATCACTTTAATGTAGTAAATTTTATTTTTAAGAATTGTTTATGAAAATTTTCGATTTAATCTCTAAAAGAGAAATGCTTTGAAATGTGCATTGTTCAAGAGATGGTTTTATGGTAAAAATAAGTTAATGAAACTTATATACAGCTATATTACCTCAGAGGAACTTCATTAAAAAAGATGTAGGGAGCGTTGAATGATGGATAATAAACGTTTTGAAACAATTTATTCTCAAGGGAAAATAGAAATTTTTAAGATTATTCGAGATAATGAAACCGGAGTGATGTATATGTTCCATTATGCAGGTCCGGTCAGTGGATTAACTGTTATGGTTGATTCAGATGGTAAACCTTTAATAGATAAGGACTTTAAGAAATAGTGTGTAATTAATTAACTGAAAATTCAGTCCTATTAAGCAGGTATGTGTATGGATAAACATGTGAATAAATATTCGGAATTTCAGTTGTTTCTCTTTGGAACAGTTAAGATACGATTATTTTTCCAAGGGGAGACTTTTCTTATTCGGTAGGTTGGACGTTCAATCAATCTGCTTTTATTCGTGCGAGAGGTCACTCTATATCTTGAACAGGAGAGTTCGTGTTGAAGGAAAATGATTTATTTATAAGAAAAATGTGTGAAAATGACTATCAGTATATGAATAAATGGTTAAGTACGAAAGAAGTGTTGACATTCTACGGAGATGTTAATGAACCTTTTTCTCTAGAAATGGTGAAAGAGAAATACGGTCCTCGTATAGACGGCGAAATCAATGTCCCACCATTTATCGTAGAACTCAAAGATCAACCGATTGGATTTATGCAGTATTATCAGGTAGATAATGAATATTTTGGATTTGGGGACAATGAACTGATTTATGGAATCGATCAGTTCATCGGTGAACCAATGCTTTTCGGAAAAGGTATTGGAACAAGAATGGTGAAACTATTTGTTGAATACATTGCGCAAAGAACTGAAGCAAAGATGGTTATTTTAGATACTGCGACAAACAATCATCGTGCTATTGCTTGTTATGAAAAAGTTGGGTTTACGAAAATGAGAAAAATAAATAAGGATAGTCATTGGTTGATGGTATATTCTTTGAAGTAGTGCGCAATGTTTGAGTAAAATAAATTAAAATTGCAAAGATATGTTCGCCGTTAATATTCACTAGGAAGCTTCTTTATGTTGAAGGAAGCTTTTTTTTATAAAAATTTATATCACTTTATGATATAACTATAGACACTTATATCATAAAGTGATATATTCTTAATATATCCGTTTGTGATATATCAAAAAAAGGATACATTAAGGATGATGTAAATTGAAATCAGAAGTGCAGATAACCGATTCTATGTTTTATATTATGACAGCACTAACCCGTCCAAGGCATGGATATGCAATTATGTCTTTGATCGAAGTGACTACACAGGGGAGAATAGCCATTGGACCAGCCTCGATGTATACGATTATAAAGAAGCTCTTAAAACAAGAATGGATTTATTTGCAGGACGGTTCAGATTCAAGAAGAAAAGTATATGAATTGACTAAACAAGGTAAAGTGGTTTTAAAAGATGAAATGAATGTGAGAAAGCTAATGGTTCAATTAGCTGAAGAAGGATTGGGTGGAATGGACAATGAGTAAATCAAAGTATATGATGTCTGGTGGATTAGCATTTGCAGAAAGCAAAGATATGGAGAAACTGAGGCAGCAGTCTCTTAAAGGGTGGCATGTTAAAAAGCTAAGTTTCATGGGTTATACATTGGTGAAAGGTGAGAAAAAAGAGTATATATACAGCATTGATTACCGTACAGTAGAAGAAAATGAGGAAGAGGAATATTTAAGCTATTTTGAAGACGCAGGTTGGAACCACGTTTTCTCAGAAGCAGGTATTCATTTATTTCGCGCCGATCCTGGTACTGAACCAATTTATTCAGATAAGGAAACACTTGCCCAAAAACATGAAGAATCTTTAAGTAACACGGCAAGATGGGGAATAGGAGCATTAGTGTTGTTTGCAGTAAGTTCTTGGACGGGTACAATATTTACAACTGGAATGATAGCAAATATACTCACAATTGTAGCAGTAATATTAACAATCATAGCAATCCCAGCTGTTTGGACAGCGATTAAAATTCAATCAAATAAATGGAAAGTTCAAGGGAAACAAAGAAGTGTATTTTTCATAAATACAATAATCATATTATTTTTAGCTACATTGACAATTTTTCTGTTTTATGGAAGCGGCCCAAATGATGCAATTAAAACGCTCGCTTATATGCTTATAGGTGCTTTTGTGCTACCTATATTCATCTGGTCAATTTTATCTTTTTATCATAAGATCTTAGGGCGGTGACTTTAGATTTAATCAAAGTAAGTATAAGTTCAGTCGAACAAACTCATGATTTTAACACGAAAAAAAGGCATAGAGATATATGCCTTTTTTTGTGTTTAACTAAATAAACCGACCATAATGGATGTTAAGGTAGACGCCAATGTTGCTGCTAATAGAATCTTCAAACCAAATTTAGCAACGACTGCCGCTTTTTCACCATTAATAGCTTGAATCGAACCACTAATAATACCAATTGAACTAAAGTTAGCGAAAGAGATCAAGAATGTTGAAATAATCGCAACTGTTTTCTCTGAAAGCTCTCCAATAAGTGGTTGGAATTGTAACATTGCAACAAATTCGTTTGTAGCAAGTTTTGTTCCCATAATGGATCCTGCTGTAATAATTTCATTTGATGGTATACCCATCAACCAAGCAACAGGAGCAAATATATAACCTAGTATTGTTGTTAGATCCATACCGAATATTCCATCAAACATGGCATTAAGTAAAGCCATTAACGCAATATAGGCAACAAGCATAGCTGCAACGATTAAAGCTACTTTACCACCATCAAGTGCACCGTTAGAAATAGCTTCGAATAATGATTTTGACCCCGTTACGTCTTTTACATCAATTTCTTCTTTTTCATTGTTTTTGATCGGAGCCATCATCGTCGCGATAATCAAGCCTGAAAGCGAATTCAAAATCATCGCTATTAAAACATATTGAGGAGGAACCATTGTCATGTAAGAGCCCATAATACTAGCTGATACACTCCCCATTGCTGATGTACTAATAATAAATAGTTTGTTATCACTCATTCTTGCTAAATGTGATTTAATCGCCAATAGTGCTTCACTTTGGCCAAAGAAAATGGAGTTAATACTATTGAATGTAACTACTGTTGACAAACCGGTAATTTTCGCTAAAAACCCACCAATATACTTAATAGCGAGTGGTAAAACTCTAATATAAGTAAGAATGGATAATAATGCTGAAGTGAAAATAATGAGCATAAGTACATTCATAAAGAAGACTGTTTGTCCTTCTTGCACCAAGCCACCTAATACAAAATCAATACCTTCATAACCAAAATTTAAAACAGTTGTAACGCCATTAGAAATCCATTCAACTAACTTTAAACCAATGGTTGTTTGGAACATGAATAAAGTAATGATAATCTGTAAGACAACCATAATAGCAATCGCTTTATAGTTGATATTTTTTTTATCATTGGAAATAAGGTATGCTAAGCCGAGAACGAGAAAAAAACCTAAAATTCCTATTAAAATATTTACCATGATGTCTCCCCTTAAAAAGTTTTCTCCAATAGTATTGATGATAAGGTAGTATGACATCTGATGTCAAATGAATATTAAAAAATGACAGAAATTGCATTATTCAATGTATTAAGAATGAGTGCACAACTTTTCATTCTCACTACTTTAGTGATGGGTATAAAGAATTAAAACAATTATAACTCATTATTTACATTCTCTTTATATTTCACCCTCATAATGAGAACAAGGGGGAGAGATATGGAAAATGTTTTAGACGCAATCAAAGGGATTGTTGGAAAACTTTCTTTACAAGCAAGACTCTTGATTATTGTTATTACTATTCTGCTTTTTTCAGCAACGATAGTGACAATGATTTCTATTAGTAAATCAAAAGAAACTATTATTGGCTTTATGGAACAAAGACTTGATAAGGAAACGAGTTATATTTATGAAATTGCCCAAAATTTATTACTCATATACATAGGTGACGAGAGTGAGTATACAACAAAACTGAATCAAGTGATCAGAAGACAGGAATCACAATTAGCCCAAGATGGATTCAGTGCATATTTCTTTTTGATTAATCAAAACAGAGCAGACCCTTTTTCTGTCAGTGAAAATCGACCAATTAACTTTCCTGATAACGTTGTTGAAACTATTACTCAACAACAAAATGGAATCATTGAGCGTGACATGAATGGGGAAACCTACACGATAGCATTTCGTAACATTCAAGAATTAAAGGGAATCTACACTATTGCTATACCTCAATCACAGTATCTACAAACATTAACAGAAATGAGCCAGTTTATTGGTGTAACAGTCCTTTTATGTTTGTTAGTAACTGGAGTGATTGTCATTCTTTTAGTAAGAAATTTGACCAACCCTATTTCAAAGTTAACAATAATGATGAGACAGGCTAGTAAAGGACAACTAATAAATGATATAAAAATGGAAAGTACAACACCTGAAATTGTCTCACTTATTAATAGTTATCAAACAATGATTGCTCATATGAGGAATTTATTAACAAATATAATGGATGCTACAGACAATTTATCCCAATCAGGCAATAGTCTTGATCATATTTCTCATAAAGTAAAATTAGAAAATGAAGAATTATTAGTCGGTATTCAAGTAGTAAAACAGGGAGCAGAGCAAACTGCCATTAGTTCTGAAGAGAGTATTAAGAAGTTTCAATCTATGAAAGAAAAAACCAATAAATTATTTGATAGTATGGATAGTATGATGAAAAAAGCATATACAATGGAAGGTACTGCGGTAGATGGTGAAGAGAGTATAAGTAAAGTCATCGCCACATTTGAATCTTTTTCAACTTCATTTTCAAAAATGACTCACACTGTTGCCCAAATGAATAACTATTTTTCTTCTATTGAAAAGGTGACCTCAGTTATACAAGATATTTCAACTCAAACAAAGCTGCTAGCTTTAAATGCTTCCATAGAAGCAGCGCGAGCAGGGGAATCAGGGCGCGGTTTTGCAGTAGTGGCAACTGAAGTCGGGGCTTTGGCAGAAAAATCAGCACAAGCTGTTGAACTAGTCAAAGATAATATTATTTCAATGAAAGACATCTCATCTAGAACACTTTTTGAATCTGAAGAAACGAATAACCATTTTATACAATATAAAGAGATCATGACTAAGAAATGAAGGAAGTGGCACAAAGTCACGAAGAGGGTTTAAAGATTAGCTCACTCGCACGAAAATTAAAGGAATTAAATAAAGAGTATCAAATTTAAGTGTAGCCCAAATTTTAAAAATTAGACCATTGTCCTTGTCCACATTCCCTGCTTGTACATATAGTATAGTAATCCTTCTGAAAAACTGATTCACCTCAAACGGAGAAAAAGACAGCTCGCCCAGGCTGTCTTTTTCATATTTCTATTCAAACAATCCAATGAAGGCAACCAGCTTTTCATCAGTTAATAGTTAACAAAGTATTTGGGAGAATCTTTACTTGTTGAGATAGGCATATAATTTGCATGATACATAATTGTTTAGATACCTATGTGAGGAAGGGGAGATTTCGTTGAAAAATGAGCTATGGGATAAAGAAATACACCGGATGAAAAACAATCATTTTCGTCAACTAATCGGGGTGAAGTTGGAAGAAATTGATGATGGTAAGGCGACACTTATTCTACCGGTAAGTAAGAAATTACTTCAACCGAATCTAGTTGTTCATGGAGGCGTAATATCAGTTTTAATCGACTCTGTCATTGGGACAGCTGTTAGAACCATTCTCACAGACCATCATAATGCTATGACAGCTGAAATGAATATTAATTATTTCCGCCCAGTTTCAAAAGGCGTGATAAAAGCAGAAGGCAAAATTATTCATAAAGGAGGGACCCTTGTAGTTGGTGTAGCAGATATATTTGATGAAGATGGAAAGCTATTAGCAACAGGGAGAGCAACTTATGTATTAAAAAGTAAGAAACAATAGCGTTTATGATTGAGGATCCCTCTGCTTGCAGGAGGGATTTTTCAATTAAAAAAGCTAGCATCCAACCTAACCGCCGCCCCATTTATCCAGTGTAATTCAAACCTGCTCAGTTAAAAAACTAACTATGCGTTTAATAAGACTAACATTCATGAAAATGATGTTCCGAAATAACAGTATGAAATCTTTTATTTGTTTCATTTTAAAAAGCTAGTATTTTATTTTGAAACACATTCATCGTTTTGATATTTGAATTTCACCCTCCGTCACTTAAGATTCTCTATAACAAGAATAGTTATCTCCATTATTTTAATTATTCTAAATTTTTCGGCACACAAATTGCAACAAGGTTAATAATTACTTCATGAAAGGAGTCTTTTATGCGGAATGAATTAAAATCTCTATTTGAGCCTGAAAGTATTGCCATTATAGGCTGTTCCCCTGACAAAAAAAAAATTGGTGGCAGACCGTTAGATTATTTATTGAAATATGGATTCTTAGGAAGCATTTTTCCAGTTAATCCTAATTATGAAATGATCGAAGACATGCAGTGTTATGAGACCATTATGCATGTTCCAAGTGAGATTGATCTAGCAATTATTGCGTTGCCACAAAAATTAGTTCTCCATACATTTCTAGCTTGTATCAAAAAGAATGTGAAGTCTGTTGTTATTTTTAGTGCTGGCTTCTCAGAATTAGGGGAAGATGGCAAAAAAGACCAAGAGCAAATTACTGCCCTTGCCAAAAAACATCATATTAGAGTATTAGGGCCGAATTGTTTAGGGTTATTTAAT
Organism: Cytobacillus sp. FSL M8-0252; assembly: GCF_038007345.1. NCBI lineage: Bacteria > Bacillati > Bacillota > Bacilli > Caryophanales > Bacillaceae > Cytobacillus > Cytobacillus sp. FSL M8-0252. The sequence goes on along the minus strand of NZ_JBBOWZ010000001.1, from coordinate 2,400,722 downwards.
TCAAGTAAAAGAATGTATGCTACCTTTTCCACCATATTAGAAAACGAAGAACCATTAACTGAAGGGAAAATTGGTTTCGTCAGTCAAAGTGGGGCATTTGGATCACATGTTTTTACTTTAGCAAGACAACATCATATCGGTTTTAGTCACTTTGTTGCCACTGGAAATGAAAGTGATATTGATGTGGCAGATTGCATCGAGTATTTGGTACATGATGATAAAACAAGTGTGATTGCCTGTTATCTTGAAGGAGCAAAAGATGGAAAAAAATTAATCAATATGATTAAGTTAGCTGCGCAAAAGAAAAAGCCAATCGTCTTACTAAAAGTAGGAAAGTCAGATGTAGGTATGCAGGCGGCTATGTCACATACCTGTTCAATGGTCGGCTCTGATTCGGTATATGACACGATTTTTAAACAGTACGGCGTCTACAGGGCAGAGACGATCGATGAGTTTATTGATGTAGCAAACGCATTCGCACAATTACCGCGGATGAAAGGGGACCGCGTAGCCATTTTTACGGTCTCTGGAGGTGTAGGCATTATGCTTTCCGACCAAGTAATAGAAAACGGACTCACTTTACCAGAAACGCCTAAAGAAGTTCAAAGACATTTAAAATCAATTATTCCTATTGCTGGAGTGAAAAACCCCCTCGATACTACAGCACAAGTCTCTTACATGCCGACATTATTAGAAGATTTTATGAAAGCGGTTTTAGAGAGTGGGCAATATGATGCAGCAATAGTGTTCTTAGGCTTTTCAGGATTGAAACCGGATTCATTAGCTACAAAGCTTACATCTCTGATGCATATGAAACAACAATTTCCTGATACTCCTTGTGTCATGGTTACATTATGTAATCCCGAAGCAAAAAAATTAATCCATGAATCGGGAATGGTCTTAAATGAAGACCCAACTAGAGCTGTAAAGATTCTTTCCGCAATGAATGAATTGAGAAAATCTAAAAACCATCTAGAAGAAATGTCTGCTGACGAGGGTGTGAGGGTACCGCTTGATCGAATCAATCAATTCATTTCATACTCTAGTAAAAAAGCGTTAACAGAATTTCAAAGCAAACAAATAGTAAGTCATTACAAGATTCCTATAACAGTAGAGCAATTGGCACTATCTCCAACAGAAGCGGTGGAATCGGCAAATTCAATAGGGTATCCAGTAGTGTTAAAAGGCATGTCACCACAAATATTACATAAAACTGAAAAGGGACTAGTGCAATTAAATATTAACAGTGACCAAGAAGTAAAAGAAGTTTTCAATCAACTTAAAACGATTATTCAAAACGAAGAAGAGGCAGCATTTGATGGCGTGTTAATACAGGAAATGATAAACGATCATTCGATAGAAATGTATGTCGGTGCAAAGAGATACCCTATTTTTGGCCAAATGATACTTGTCGGTTTAGGAGGCATTTTTATAGAGGTTTTTAAAGATGTCTCAATGAGAAAAGCGCCGGTATCGCCAAAAGTTGCGAAAGAAATGGTAGAGGAATTAAAAGCAAGCCAGATTTTAAAAGGGTTTCGAGGAAAAACTCAGTACGATGTTGACTCATTATGTAATCTCATTTCACAGTTTAGTTTTGTAATCAGTATGCAAGAAGGCGTTTTAGAGGAAGTTGACCTTAACCCTATTATGGTGTTTGAAGGTAGGAAAGGTGTAAAGGTTGCAGACGCATTGATGAAATTAAGTTAAATAAATAATGAAGGAGGATTATGCATGAATTTTACTGTACCAGAAGAAACTTTAGAAATTATAAACGGCTTAAAACAATTTATTGATAAAAAGGTCATTCCTTTAGAAGAAGAAAACGCAGGATTACTCTACAATGAAAGGAATTATTATCTAGAAAATGGTAAACGTCATCCAAAGGTTGAGAGCTTAAGAAAAGAAGTAAGAGTGGCTTCAGCAGAAGCTGGCTTTTATACAATGTTCGGGGATAAAGAACTAGGTGGAGAGGAGCTTGGACCTATTACGGCATTATTAACGCAAGAAGCGATTGCAAAAAACTATCCTAATCGAAAACTAATCGACCCTATAGTGATTCCCTCTCCGTTTACCAATGGAATTACACCAGTACTGAGAGGGTTGAAACAAGAACTAAAAGATGAGTATCTAGATGGGATAAGAAAGGGAGAGAAAACATTATGCTTTGGCTTAACTGAACCAGATGCCGGTTCTGATGTTTGGGGGATTAAAACAAAGGCTGTTAAAGTGAACAATGAATGGGTAATAAATGGAACAAAGCAGTGGATAACGAATGCACCTTATGCGGATTACTGTATGTTATTTGCAGTGACAAATCCCGAATTACATGCGAAGAGAAAAGGTGGAATTACTTGTTTCTTTGTTGAAACAAATAGCACAGGCTTCAACGTAGATTCAGTCATTCCAGTTATGGGGGAATTAGGGGGGGATGCTGGAATTATTAGCATCGATCAATTAAGAGTTCCAGAAGAAAATATTATTGGAGAATTAGATCAAGGCTTTACAAAGGCTATGCACGGGATTAATAATGGCAGATTAGGGATGAGCGGGAAATGTATCGGTTCTGCTCAATGGGCATTGAAACAGGCAATAGATTATGCAAATATGCGAAAAACGTTTGGAAAAACAATAGGTGAGCACCAAACTATTCAAAATATGATCGCAGAATCTGCCATGGATATCTATGCTGCTAGGAATATGGCTTTACATTGCGCATGGAAAATTGAAAACACGAAAAAACAACCGGTGAAAGAAATCTCGATGGTAAAAGCTTACTGTACGGAAATGTTAGGGCGTGTATATGATAAAGTCATCCAGGTTCATGGAGGAGTCGGCGTTTCAAATTAATTAAAGCTTGAAGCAGGATACCGTTATGCCAGAATCCTGCGAATCCCTGATGGTACATCAGAAATCCATAGACGAACAATAGCTAGAAGCCTATTAAAAGGTGACTTGAACTTTAATTAAACAGAAGGATTATTACAAGGGGGAGCTGAAATGGGGAAACTAAAAAACAAGATTGCGCTCGTCACTGGAGGAGGCTCAGGAATTGGCAGATCAATTGTCGAGCGTTTTGTTCAAGAAGAAGCTCGCGTGATTGTATTAGATATAGACGAACAATCTTTACATGTCACTTGTAATGAAATCAATCATCAAGTTCCTGGTTCTTGCCTACCGAAGATTTGTGACGTCACATCGAGTAATCAAGTGAACAATGTCATCAAAGATTGTTGGAAACAACTAGGTACTATCGATATTTTAATAAATAATGCGGGTGGAGGTTGTATGGAACACCCCATTCATCTATTGGAACTAACAGAAGACATGTGGAATCGTGTATTTGATTTAAATACAAAAAGTATTTTCCTCGTATCTCAATCGTTTATTAGAAATCATGTTGAAAAAGGGACACAAGGAACAATTGTCAATATGGCTTCACAAGCAGCAATCAACCCAAATAATTCGATGAGGCCACATTATAGTGCAGCAAAGGCGGCTGTTATAGGTTTAACTAAGCATATGTCAAAAGAGTTTTCCCCATCAGGATTTAGGATTAATGCAATTGCTCCAGGCTATTGTGTTAGTGGTGAGAGAATGCAGAAAATATGGAAGAACCGAGATGTTGGATCTACATTAAGAAATGTTCCAATCGGCAGACCATCCGCACCTCATGAGCAAGCTGCTGCTGTTACATTCTTAAGCTCAGACGATGCATCTTATATTACAGGTGTAACATTGGATGTTAGTGGTGGTGGGTTTTAAAAAAATATATATGGGAGGTCATCAGATGTCAGAATTATCAGTATTACAAGAAAAAAAAGGAAGAATAGCCTATATCATATTGAATCGCCCAGAAAAATTAAATGCTTTAAATAACCAGCTGTTAACAGAACTTGATCAAGCGCTAAACGAAATTGAACAAGATGATTCTATTAGTGTAGGCTACGATGTTGGTAAGTACAGTCATCCGACTGTCACTGAAGATCGAGATAAATTAGAGGAATTTACGAAAAGATGGTTAAGAATATGGGCCTTTCCCAAACCAATCATTGCTCAAGTGCATGGTTATGCATTGGCAGGGGGTACACAGCTATTAGCTTCATGTGACTTTGTCATCACAGCGGAGAATGCCCAATTTGGCTTTCCCTCTCTGCCTCTTGGAGGAGGATTTGTCGGGATTTATTGGGGGTGGCATATTGGGCATCAACGAGCAAAATTACTAGACTTAACAGCTGGAAGTAGAATAACAGGTATTGAAGCAACAGAGTATGGATTTGCCGCTCGTTGTTTTAAAGAAGCTGAATTAGAAGATAAAACATTAGAAATTGCTAAAGGAATTGCAAAAACACCTCTTGATATCTTGAAGTTAAAGAAGCAAGCACATAATCGCGTAATGGACATTCAAGGATTTAGAACGAGTGTAATGTTTGGTCCAGAACAGGATGCAATTATCCATACGACTGAAGGGATTCAATCAATTAGAGAGAAAATAAATGAATTGGGCCTTAAGCCAACCATTCAATGGTTTAATGAACAAGAAATTTAAAAGGAGGAATGGATGCCTATCAGGATGTTCAGAGGGAAAGTGGCTATTATTACAGGCGGTGCAGGGGGAATAGGCGAAGCAACAGTGAAGAAATTGTTGAGTGAGGAAGCAAAAGTAGTTGTTTTTGATTTACAACAAGGAAAATGGCAGGGCTATCAAGACGATATTGAGGAAATAAAAGTAGATATTAGGAATAGAAGAGAGGTTGAAGAAGCTGTAAAGAGTGTATATAAAAAGTTTAATCGCATTGATATTTTGATCAATTGTGCTGGAATATTAAAAGATCATCTAATTGATGATATGTTGGATCATGAGTGGGATACAGTCATTGATGTAAATTTAAAAGGTTCCTTTAATTGTTGTAGAGCGGTTACACCTTATATGAAGAGACAGCAACAAGGAAAGATCATCTTAATTTCATCCGTCGCAGCTCTAGGTACACAAGGAAGAGTCAACTATGCTGCTGCAAAAGCAGGCATTCAAGGACTGACAAAATCTTTAGCCATTGAACTTGGTCCCCACGGCATCCATGTTAATGCGGTTGCCCCCGGCTATATCGAAACACAGATGAGTAAAGTGTCTGAAGCCGATGCACATAAGAGAGGAATTGAAAATTTCAATCAAATGAAGCGAGCGATACTCAATCGGAATCCAATAAGAAGAATTGGTCAACCAGAAGATGTGGCAAATGTAATTGAATTTTTGGCAACAGAAAAATCCGATTACGTTACAGGGCAAATCATCTATGTATCAGGAGCTCCAAATAGTTAACAGACTATAAAAGGGGATAGAAAAATTGATCATGTAGAACAAGTTAAGTCACCAGTTTTACTTGACGGATCAATCCATCTCTTCGTCCTACGGAAGGAGGTTTTATCGTTGGAAACTAACGGCAATACTAAAAAAACCATCGCAAAAGATCAACTAAAAGAAATGGGTTATTGGGATTCGATAATGGATTATATATCGACTTTCGATACTGACTTTTATCATATATACAAAGACTTCTTATGTACTCCTTATACAAATAGTATTTTTGATGCAAAAACAATTGAGCTGATTCATATCGCAATAAACGCTTCTCCGACAAACCTTTGCCAAAGCAAACTAGAAATGCATATGAAAAACGCAATCAATCACGGGGCAAAAAAAGAGGAAATCTTCGAGGTTCTTAAACTCGTTAGTGTGCTAGGCATGCATACTTGTGCAGTAGGAGTACCGATTTTAGTAGATGAATATAATGCGTACTCAAACGATTCTATGCCTGTACAGTTGAACGAAAGGCAAAAGGAACAAAAAGATCAGTTTATAAAGAAAATGGGCTATTGGAATCGTTTTCGTGACATACTTCTAGTTAATGATGAGCCATTTTTTGAAAGTTATCTTAAAGTTTTAACAAACCCTTGGGAAAAAGACATCATCAGTGCAAAGCTAAAAGAATTTATTTATATTGCAATCGATAGCTCTACAACACATTTATTCGAGAATGGGATTCGAATTCATATAAGAAATGCATTGAAGTATGGAGCTAGCTTTGAAGAGATAATGGAAATTATAAAAATTGTCAGTACACAAGGCAGTAGTACTTTTCATATAAGCTTGCCCATTTTGGAAGAAGCGCTTTCAGAAATATAAAAAGAAGTCCTTAGATTTAAGGAATTCTATAGATACAATAAATAGTCTCTATTTAAATTGTAATTTTTAGTCAAAAGTTGAAAATCAAATGAAATGGAGTGTTGGATAATGCCTATTTTAGGAAAAGATATGACATTTGGACTGTTCTTCTTGAATTCGGTAGCCCCATGGAAAACGGATGCAGAAGAGTTACGTGATGGATTAGAACAAATAAAGGGTGCTGATCAATTAGGATTTCATTCAGCATGGATTGCTGAACATAATGCTCGTGCTTATGGTGTTGTTAGTTCTACATCTGTTTATCTGGCAGCTGCAGCCGCACAAACGAATACAATTATGCTGGGCTCTGCCGTTTCTAGATTACCTCTCCATCATCCATTACAATTAGCTGAAGATATGGCATTAGTTGATATTATCAGTAATGGTAGATTGTATTTAGGCGTTGGTAAAGGCTACGATGCCTTAGAATATGAAGCATATAATATTGACTTTGATCAACGTCATGAAAAATACTTAGAGTCATTAGATATTCTTACAACCGCATTGAAAAATGAGAAGGTTACTTATGAAGGAAAATTCTTTGATATTAAAGACATTCCTGTTTACCCAAGACCCGTCCGTCGTTCAGGACCACCGATATTTGTAATGGTATCCGGTAATGATTCTTCTATCATTAATGCAGCAAAACAGGGGCATTCATTTGTTCTAGGAGGAATAACGAATGAAGATACGAATCACAAGATTGCATTGTATAAAAAGTCTGCACTTGAATCAGGTTTAACTCATGAATATGTTGAAAATGCGGTTGCTCGATCTGGAAAGTTACTTTTCTGCTATGTTGCAGAAACAACTGAACAAGCACAAGAGGAATATAGAAAAGGGCTTGAATGGTATATGAGTGAAAGGGATAACCGACCAACATTTGGTGTGATTGATAGAGAAAGAAATATAGATTACCAACGTTTTTTACAATCGGAGAATACATTAGTTGGATCACCAGAAAAAGTAATACATGATATACAAGAATACAAGAGAATTACAGGTTTAAATAATATGATTCTTTGGATGAATATTGGCGGTCAACCACAACGGCAAGTGTTAAAGTCGATGAAGTTGTTCTCAGAAAAAGTGATGCCATATTTTTCGCAGACAGAACATTCCATTCGCTAATGCGTCGTAATGAAAACGTTTACTAAAAAGGGGGGAACTTTATGAGATACAAGGCAGTAATAGTTACACTGTTCATTTCACTCTTGTTTTTATCAGCTTGTTCTTCTCAAAAAACAGCTTCCGGCGAAAAAATATATCAATTAAACTTAAATGTTTCAGCCGGACCTGTACATCCTTTTACCAAACAAGTAGCAGAGCCGTGGGCAGAAATGGTTGAAGAAGAGACGAATGGGATTGTTCAAGTTAATATTTTCCCTAGCGCTGCTTTAGGAGAGCTTTCTTCTGCCTATGAAGATATAAAATCAGGTCTTTATGAAGCTGGGATTGTATCACCAGGTAGACATATAGATACAGACCTTTTCCCGTTAACTATTGGTGATTTGCCTTTTCTAATTGATGACCCCGCAATCGCAGAATCTGTCCTTTCTCAATTCAAAGATAAGTATATGAAAGATACTTTTAAAGAAGGACAATTTATGTCAATTTCTTCTACTGACGCTTATCAATTATATAGTACTCAACCAATTCGTACGATGAAGGATTTGAAGAAACTAAAGATAGCCGATTCCGTTCTTGAAAGAATCGAGTTATTCAAAGAGTTAGACGCCATACCAGTATCTTTGAATAATACAGAATTATATGAATCTGTTGAAAAAGGCATAGTCGATTCCGTTGCTTACACTGCAGTCGGTGCAAATGGATTCAAATTAGAAGAAGTGAGCCCTTATATGACGAAAGTAGATATTGGTGTGGCGACACAAATGTTTATGATGAATCAAGACTTTTTAGAAAGCTTACCTGAAGAGATAAAAGAGATGTTTTATGAAAAATTTGGCCCTGCATACGCTAGTTTGATTACAGACCTTTACACTCAAAGTGCCGACAAGGCGATAAATACTTTTGAAATGAATGTAAAAGAAGATGGTGGCGAAGTTATCATTCCTACTGAAGAAGAACTAGCTACGTTTAGAAAACCTGCAAAAATTGTAATGGATCAATGGGTAGAAATTGCAAATAAGAGAGGCTATCCTGGCGAAGAAATGATGGCGTACTTTACAAGTCTACTTGAAGATAAAGGGATTATCATTCCAGAATAATGAAAAGGGGCTACTAAATGAGCCCCGACATATTTTAATAGTAGTGATCATTTGTGATTGGAGGGTTAAAGATGTGGGCGAAAATAATTTCGAAATGTACTCAACTCAATAAATGGTTGGCATTCCTCTCATTGATTGTAATGATGATAATTGTTGCCTTTTCAGCTATATCAAGAGGTTTAGGCAGTCCGATTGTCGGTGATGTTGAGCTTGTTCAATTAACAATGGTTACATTGATCGTCGGTGCCCTTTCGTATACTGAAAATCAAAGAGCTCATATTTCGGTAGGGATCCTAGCAGATCATTTCCCAATCAAAGTTCAATATGTGATTGATTTAATTTCTTCTATATTAATTACGATTTTCGCTTTTTTAGTTGCTTATGTTTTTTTCATCAAATTTGATCTCGCCGAAGCCTCTATCATTCTCAGGATACCTTTTTTCTACTTTAAAGCCCTATTAATATTTGGTTTCATCGGCTGGGGATTTGAATCAATCAAGCAGATAGTTGGTCACATTAAGTTGCTCACACAAGGAAAGTAGGGAGGGGATTCGTTTGGATGTAACTGCTATAGGTGTAATTGTTTTAGTTTTTGTGTTTATTTTAATGTTTTTAAGAATTCCGATTGTAGTAGCAATGGCGGTACCTGCCTGTATAGGTATTTTAGTCTTAAAAAGTGAAAATGCATTGTTTACTGCTATTGAAAGCATCATTTGGCACCATAGTTATAGCTATACATTAAGTACCATTCCTCTATTTGTATTAATGGGACAATTTTTATATGTTGCTGGATTTAGTGACGAATTATTCACCGCATTCAAGAATTGGTTCGGCAAGCTTAAAGGCGGCTTAGGTATAGCAACCATTGGGGCATCGGCTATGTTTGCCGCTTCCTCAGGTTCAAGTTTAGCAACAACAGGAACCATTGGAGTCGTCGCATCAAAAGAAATGCTCAAAGCGGGCTATGCTAAAAGCTTAACAGGTGGATCGATTGTCGCAGGAGGAACATTAGGTATACTTATCCCTCCAAGTACCATGTTCATTCTTTATGGCATGATGACCGAGCAATCTATAGGTAAGTTACTAATGGCAGGCATTGTACCTGGAATTTTATTGACGCTTTTTTTTATGCTAACGATATGGATTAGTATATTGATTAAGCCTAGTTTAGTTTCGGGGACTTATGAGAACAACGTACCTTGGAGTGAAAAAGTTAAATCTTTAAAAACGAATATATGGATTATTTTACTATTTATCCTAGTTATGGGTGGAATATATATCGGATTTTTCACCGCTACAGAAGCAGCTGGTTTTGGGGCATTAGGTGCTTTACTTGTTGCCTTATTAAGAAAAAAACTGACATTCGCTCGATTTCGTGAAGCGATTTTTAGTACAGTAAAAACGACTGGTTTTATTTTCGCTATTGTGATGGGGGCATTTCTCTTAAACTTTATTTTGACGATTACGAGAGTACCGAATCTATTAGCCGACTTTTTATTTAGTAAAGAATTATCACCAACAATGATTTTTTTACTCATTGTGCTTATGTATTTAATTTTAGGAGCCATTATGGATACAATGGCAATGATTGTCGTCACAATCCCAATCATCATGCCAATCATTCAAGCGCTTGAATTTGATTTGATTTGGTTTGGCGTAATTATTGTTCTCCTCGTAGAGATGGCCTTAATTTCACCACCAGTTGGGATGAATTGTTTTGTGTTGAAGGGCGTCGTGGACGACCTTGACCTTCAATCCATATTTAAAGGCGCACTATTGTTCATGATTCCAATTCTATCATTAATAATATTGTTATATATTTTCCCTGAAATCGCCCTATTTCTACCGAATTACGTAAGGTGATTCAATTTTCTTCAAAAGTACATCCAACTTGCTTCAATCAGGGAGAAGGTGAAAATGAAAACGTTTACTACATCTATCTTCTCCCTTCATTTGTATTCAAAATTATAAATTTATGAAATAATTAAAAAATGAATGGAGGTTGAATATATGAAAGTAATTCATTCGGTTACCGGGCCAATTGAAGTCAACAAACTAGGTAAAACACTTATCCATGAACATTTAAGGACAAGAGCAGAAGAAGTCGCTGTTCAATTCCCCCATTTATACAATCATGATGAAGAATATCAATTAGCTTTAGAACAAGTGCTTGGTGTTAAGAAACAAGGGGTACAGACTATTTTTGATCCAAGTGTAATGGGACTAGATCGTGACGTCAGATTTATGCAAAGGGTTTCTAGGGCATCAGGAGTAAATATCATTGCTGCTACAGGTATCTTTACATTTCATTATTTACCGACACGCTTTATGTTCAATGACATCGACTTTATGGTAGAACAATTTGTAAGGGATATTGAAGTAGGCGTTCAAAATAGTGAGATCAAAGCAGGCTTTTTAAAATGTGCAACGGATGTTCCTGGTCTTACTCCTCAAGTAGAAAAAGTTTTAAGAGCAGTCGCTCGGGCACACCTCCGCACAGGAGTACCTATCATGACTCATTCAGTACCCTCCAAAGAAAATGGCCTCACTCAAATTGAAATTTTTGAAGAGGAAGGCGTTCAATTGAATAAAGTCCTAATCGGTCATTGTGGGGACACTGACCAACTGGGTTATCTCGAAAGATTGTTAGATAAAGGGGTTTATATCGGAATGGACCGCTATGGTCTTACCTCTACTTTATCAACAGAAAGACGAAATGCGACAATAAACGCGCTTATTCAAAAAGGATACACTAATAGAATGTTTTTATCACAAGATTATTGTTGTACGACAGATAGATATAAACCTGAAAGTTTAAAAAAGGAAGTATACCCCGATTGGTCAATGACATTTTTATTAGATAAAGTGGTTCCTATGTTGATAGCTGATGGGGTAAGTGAAGAACAAATCCATACGATGCTCTATGAAAATGTGAAAACATGGTTAAATTAATTGAAAATCAACATACCCAAATGTTTCATTAATATCGTTAGATAAGGGGGGATGAGGATGAAGTTATTTGTAACTGGTTTTTCACCTTTGGATGTGTTTGTCGAAGAAGAAATCTCAATAAGGAAACAAAATTTCCAAGAATTAGTAGTGCAAAAATTAGAAGCAAAAGATATTTTGAAAAACCCTACCTATATACAAAATGATGATGTATTAATTTGTGGTGCTACCATTTATGAAGAGTTTAAGAAGCGTCATGTTAGAGGGCATTTGATTCCATTTCGCGTACAAACGAATGAATTTCTAAAAGCATTAAATCAAGCCGTACGACTTGGAAATGAAATTAATATTATTAATTATAAAGAAAAGTTTTTTAAGGAAGATTTGTCGGATTTAGAAAATTTATTGAATATAAAGATTAACCAATACTCTTATCCGAATGTAGAGTCCATTGATGATTTAATAGATAAGCTTGTTGCGAACAAACAAAAAAGTGTCATAGGTTCTGGCTTAATTGTCTCTAAAGCTATTAAAAAAGGATTAAGCGGGTTCATTTGGTATGGAAGAGAAAGTGTAAAACAGGCAGTCGATATTGCATTCAATGTATTAGCCGGGAGATTTGAAGAGCAAAGTAATTTAAAACGTCAAGAATATATATTAGAACACTTTAATGAAGGTGTCATTAGTTTAAACGTAACAAACAGAATCCTTCAAATCAATCAAAAAGCAATCGAATTGTTAGATCTACAAAAATATCGAGATTTGAAAGGGATTTCAATCAATGAAATTGGGGAGTTTGGTTTTATTTCTAAAAGCTCAAAACAAAATGTTCTTATCAAGGGGAAATTACTTGATTATAAAAACAAAACTTTATTTTTAAACTCCTTCCCAATCTATGTTAAAGATATTTTTGACGGAACGGTTATCATTATTTCGGACACGGACGAGATACAAAAACATGAAAAGAAAATAAGAAAAAAGTTATATGATCAATCCAATCGCGCCATTTACGACTTTCATGATATTGTCGGTAAGAGTACAGCGATTCAAAAGACAAAGTTAAAGGCCAGAAAGTTTGCGAAAACCGATGCAAATGTTTTAATCATTGGAGAATCAGGAACTGGGAAAGAGCTTTTTGCACAAAGTATACATAATGAAAGCTCTCGCTCATCTGAACCTTTTATTGCAATCAATTGTGCAGCAATCCCGGAAAACTTAATTGAATCAGAGTTTTTTGGTTATACAGAAGGTGCTTTTACAGGCGCAAAAAAAGGGGGAAAAGCAGGTTTATTCGAACTTGCTCATAAAGGTACTGTATTTTTAGATGAATTAGGAGAAATCCCATTAAGCATGCAATCAAAATTATTAAGAATTCTTCAAGAAAAAGTCGTTAGACGTGTGGGAAGTGCTTCGATTATCCCAATAGACGTGAGAATTATTGCTGCTACAAATGTGAACTTGCTTGAAAAAGTGAGGAAAGGTGAGTTTCGTTTAGATTTATTTTATCGTATTAGTGTATTAAATCTTATTTTACCGACATTAAATCAACGCAAAGAAGATTTGGAAGATTTGGTTTTATCTTATACTGCCAAGCGATATCCTCATTTTTCACATACGATAAATGAGCACATTTATGAAATGACAGAACTATTAGCAGAGTACCAGTGGCAGGGAAATATCAGGGAATTGGAAAACAATCTTGAACGATTATTTGCCTACTTAGAGTCACCAATAAAGTTGACTAGAAAAGAGTTAATGAATTATTTAATTGAAACATTAGAGGATAATGACTTTTCACAATTAAGTGCTGACCTTTATGCCGAAAATACGTCATATCAAGATCTAATAAAAAAGGCAGAGATGAGTACAATCAAAGATGTGCTAAATAAAACAAATGGGAACAAAAGTGAGGCAGCAAAATTACTAGGGATCAGCAGAAGTACATTATGGCGGAAGTTAAATGAAGAAGAATTAATTTGAATATAATCATCGTCGAATCTTAACGCTCCCAATGTTGCAAAATTCATCATATTGGTTCGAATATGATACATATAAAATAAGCTGTGTCATCTAATCACTACTTTTTAAATTGGCATAAATATTGCAACTTAATCTTATATTAACAATGCTAAATAAAGGGGAGATTAAGGATGCGATTATTAGGGATTTCTGGAACAATAACAGGCTCGAAAACGTTAGTCGTAGTAAATAAAGTATTAGATGAATTAAAATCAATTCACCCTGAAATAGAAGTAGAGTTACTAGACTTAAAGAATTTTGACCTGCAATTTTGTGATGGCAGACATCCTTCTGATTACAATGATGATACAAAAAAAGTGATTGAAACCATCACTTACGCTGATTTTTATGTTATCGGATCACCTATTTTTCAAGGATCGATAACAGGCGTACTTAAAAATTTGTTTGATTTAGTTCCTCCAGATGTATTTCGTAACAAAGTCATGGGATTTATTGCGACAGGAGGAACATATCAACATTATCTCGTAATTGAAAATCAATTAAAACCGATTGCAGGCTATTTTCGTGCATATGTATCTCCAAGCTATGTGTACGCACATATTGATCATTTCAATCATAAGAACGAACTAATTGATAAAGATGTCTTATTAAGAGTGAAAAACTTAGCCAGTGAACTGGCTTATATGAATCAAGCATTATCTAAAACACAATATATTAAATAGGAAGAGACTCAATAAGAAGATAGCGATTACTCAAAATCAAACAGCCTATCTCCGCATGTAGTAGCGCTTATTTTCATCTTATTGTTAGACATCATCATATTTTCAAAAGAGGTTGGGACATAAGTATTCTAGCTAAGGATTGATCCGAGTGATTAGGCGTATCTAACATCTAATCATTCGGATTTTTTGTAATGATTTCCTTATATGATGTAAATAGTGAAATGGGAAAGCTGCGACCCCGCAAGCAATGCCGTGGAAGCTCAGCCCCTTATCTCGGAAAGCGAGTGTCTGTAGCACAATGGTAAGGACTTTTTTGCAAATGATGTTCTTAAGATCATCATTTGTTACTGATTGTTTTTAAGGTTAGCTCATTTAGTGATTACCCAGCCCCTTTATTGAGTACTCCCACATAAGCAAAGGTAAAAATTGTAATGAGCTAACTAAAGGGTACGGACTGACATGAAATCTAAAGGTAGCAAACGACAAACGAATGCAGAGTGATAGAGAAAAAGCTTATATTCTTTTCTTGATAGATATGACTATTCACCAATTTAAAGATAAACAGGCGAATAGTCCGAAGCCATTGCCTCAAACATTCAAAAGGGGATGGCATGCAAAACAAACTTTATAGGGGTATTATTGAAATATAGACACTTTTTGTAAATGTTTAAATGAATCATCTTGATTAATCCTTTCCAAGTAGATATTGGTAGTCGATATATCTGCATGTCCAGCCCAATCTTTGACAACGGCAAGGGGGACATCGTTTTCGAGCAACATCGTAACAAATGTATGTCTGAACCAATGCGGGGAGATATTTGATTGTTTTCCTGCTAAGGTAACGGCTTCTTTTACAATTTTATACAAGGCAGGATAGGACAAGCGCTTTGGATCTGTCTCAATATCATTTTTATTGTAGAGGGAGAAGAAGAGAGGCGTTGTATCATTGCTATTCCATTCTATCGGTGCACAAATACTTTCTCGATAAGTAAAGAGAACTTCTTTTACTTCTCCTCGAATGGGTATGGAACGATGCTTTTTTCCTTTTCCTAACACATCAGCATAAAGTGCTCCTCTACGGTTAATACGAAAACTTCCCCAGTTCAAGCTTAATAACTCACTGGCACGCATACCGGTTGTATAAAGTAAATATCCAATTAATAAGTTGCGATTTTGCAAGGCCTCTCGATTTTTCTTTGCTTTTACAACTTGGGGAAAGCAGGCTATCAAATGTTCAGCATCATGAGGTGTTAGTTCTCGTACTTGACCGCTATCCGGTTGGGCAAAATGCCCTTTTTTACTAGAAGGTTTCGAAACCCACGTAGATAAATGTGCGACATAAAATTGTGTCTCATAGCCAAAGTCTAATATTCTCCGAAAAAATTCTAATTTTCTAATTGCCGATTTTGGTGCATATTTTTCATTAATATAATGATTATAGGCTTTCACTTCTGGAAAACCGATATCTCTAAATCCAAGCTGATGATCATTCATAAAAATTAATAATGTTTTTGCATCTGTACGATAAGCTTTCAAAGTATGGGGAGATAACTCTTTATTACTTGTAAAAATCTTTACGACAAAAAACATTTCAAGTAATTCTTGATCACTGGCATTTTTTAAGCTGAGATTTCGATTGGAATCTAGTAAGTTACTAGATGCTAGCCGATTTTGTAATTGCAGTAAATAATCTTCATTTGAAATGGTATGTAATAAAATTAATTCATCCATAAGAAGGAACTCCTTTATAATTAACAATAATTATATTATGTATAGTAAAGATAATGCGTAATTATCTTTACTTATATATTATCATAGAAATCTATGAAAATAAAATTATATTTTTCCAGTAATTAGGATGCTTGAGAATCGCCCTCAGACGAAATTATCTTTTTTTAATAGGTATTTTATTTACCTAGTTGTTTTCAGCGGGAAATTATTGCGATATAGGAGTATGATTCTGACAAATCATAAAAATTAGATTTTTGTATTGACTTTTATTGATAGTATGTTAGGATTTATCTTATCCAATATTTTCTTATCCAGAGAGGTGGAGGGACTGGCCCGATGAAACCCGGCAACCTGCTTAATGCAAGGTGCTAATTCCAGCAAAATGTTGATTCATTTTGAAAGATAAGGTGTCATGAATCGTTATCTCACACCTTTTCTTATTGAAAAGGTGTTTTTTGTATAAGAGGTGATTCTTAAAAAATAATAGTCATTCGCTGATTAGACAACTAAAGGCGGACATTTTCCTTCAATGGGGAAATGCCGTCTTTTTTTATCGGAAAAGGAGGGATGAAATGCAACAGGCGATTACTTATGAGAACTGGCAGGATATTTCTGCAAGCTTTACTACCGATGATCACTCGAAAGGCGCTTTGTCTGTTCTAGAGTGGGCCTATCACACGTACAACGAGGACGAAATTGTGTATGCTTCTAGTTTTGGTGCCGAAGCCATCGTTCTTATCGACTTAATTACGCAAATCAAAAGAGAGGCTAAGTTGGTTTTTCTTGATACGGATTTACACTTTCCAGAAACTTATCAAGTGATTGAAGATATAAAAAAACGTTTTCCAGCGCTTCAAGTTGAAATGAAAAAACCTCATTTAACATTAGATGAACAAGCCGCTCGTTACGAGTCGGCATTGTGGAAAAAAGATCCGAATCAATGCTGTCAAATACGTAAAATACTGCCTTTACAAGAAGCAATGGTGGGAAAAAAAGCGTGGATTTCAGGTCTTAGGCGCGAACAGTCACCCACAAGAAAGCATACTAATTTTGTGAACAAGGATGAGAAATTCACAAACATCAAAATTTGTCCACTTATTCATTGGCGCACGAAAGATGTCTGGGATTATATCAAAGAAAAACAATTACCCTATAATGCTTTACATGATGTGAACTATCCGAGTATTGGGTGTTTTCCTTGCACGCAACCAACAAATGAAGACGCTGATTCCCGCGCGGGTCGTTGGCAAGGCTTAACGAAAACAGAATGCGGCTTGCATACTAATTCATAAAAAGGAGTAAACAAATGAGCTTACCTAGTCCACATGGAGGAACATTAATTCAAAAATATGAACCACAATTCGATCTAGCTAAAGTGACAAAAACAATCGCAATCGACCGAATTGCATTAAGTGATTTAGAGTTGATTGCTATTGGCCTATTTAGCCCACTAACCGGTTTCTTAGGCAAAGAAGATTATGAATCTGTCGTGAAAAAAATGAGATTAAGTGATGGCACGGTTTGGTCACTTCCCATTACATTACCTGTTGATCTATCGGTTGCAGAACAACTCGATAAAGGGGAACAATATCGCTTGGATTTCGAGAATACAACTTATGGAGTCATCACAGTGTCGGAATGGTTTAGACCAGATTTAGAGATAGAGGCACATCATGTTTATCAAACTAACGACCATGCGCATCCAGGTGTGAAACGACTTTTTGAAAGAGGCAATCATTACGTAGCTGGTGAGATCACCCTTATAAGAAAACCTGAGAAAAAAGACTTTACAGATGTTTGGTTAGAGCCAAAAGACACTAGGGCTTTGTTTGTAGAAAAAGGTTGGCAATCGATTGTTGGCTTTCAAACACGTAACCCGATTCATCGTGCCCATGAGTATATTCAAAAGGCCGCCCTTGAGACTGTCGATGGCTTATTTGTGAACCCTTTAGTCGGTGAAACGAAAGCAGATGATATCCCGGCAACTATTCGTTTAGAAAGTTATCGCATTCTTTTAAAAGAATATTTCCCTCGTGAACGTGTTCACCTCGGTGTATACCCAGCAGCAATGAGATATGCTGGGCCGAGGGAAGCCATCTTTCACGCTATCGCTAGAAAAAACTTCGGGTGTACACATTTTATTGTTGGGCGAGACCATGCTGGTGTTGGCAATTATTATGGTACATACGATGCCCAAGAAATTTTCCACAACTTTACGAAAGAAGAGCTGGGTATTACACCGTTGTTCTTTGAACATAGTTTCTATTGTCACCGTTGCGAGGGAATGGCTTCAGATAAAACTTGTCCTCATGAAATGGAAGATCATGTAATTTTATCCGGTACAAAAGTACGAGAGCTATTAAGTAAGGGTGAACAGCCACCTTCCACATTTAGTCGTAAAGAAGTGATTGATGTATTGATTAACGGATTAAAGTCAGATGCAACGGTTACGAGAGGGTGAATGAATATGACGAATCGTAACCTTACTTGGCATGATGCCGTGATTACAAAAGACGAGCGCCGTAGTAAACAGCAACATAGCAGTTGCACATTATGGTTTACAGGATTATCAGGTTCTGGTAAATCAACTTTAGCGAATGCCTTATCAGCCAAACTATTTGAGAAGGGCATAAAGGAATATGTGCTTGATGGAGATAATATCAGACATGGTCTAAATGCAGACTTAGGCTTTACTGAAAAAGATCGTACAGAAAATATCCGCCGTATTGGGGAAGTAGCTAAACTGTTTGTTGATAGTGGAACAATTGTTGTTACGGCATTCATCTCACCATTTTCTGCAGACCGTGATTGTGTACGTGAACAGTTTGCTTCCAATGAATTTTTTGAAATATTTATTGACTGCCCGTTAGCAGAATGTGAGAAAAGAGACCCGAAGAAATTATACGAGAAAGCGCGAAGAGGTGAAATAAAAAACTTCACCGGAATCGATTCACCTTATGAGCCTCCTAAACATCCGGATTTAACTATTAGGTCCGACCGGTTATCAGTTGAGGAAGCAATAACTGAAATACTATCGTTTTTGCAACAACAACAAATCATTAAGGAGTTGTAGGCAATGGCTTATACAAAGCATTGGTCAAATAATGAAAAACTAAACAAAAGCGAAATAGCTAAACTCGAAAAAGATGGACTGAAAATTTATGAAGACATTCCACATTATGCAAAGAATGGCTTCTCGTCTATTCCTAAAGACCAATGGGATCTTTTCAAATGGGCAGGCTTGTATTTGCAAAAGCCTAAAGAAGCAGGTTATTTTATGATGCGCGTAAATGTACCTTCAGGAATTTTAACGAAGGAACAAGCGAATATTCTTGCTGGTATTGCCAAAGATTATGGTCGCGGGATTTTCGACATTACGACGCGACAAGCGATTCAATTTCATTGGTTAACAATTGAGGAAATCCCTGATATTTTTACAAGACTAGAAAGTGTTGGCCTTTCCAGTGCTGGTGCATGTGGGGATATAACGAGGAATATAGTCGGAAATCCGATTGCAGGCATCGACCCTGACGAATTATTTGATACGAGAGATATTGTCAAAGAAGTGTATGAGTATTTTCAATTTAATGAGGAATTTTCGAATTTACCAAGAAAATATAAGATGTCTATCAGTACAAACTTACACAACGCCGCTAATGCAGAAATTAACTGTGTCTCTTTTACACCGGCTGAAAAAAACATTGATGGTGAAGTAAAACAAGGCTTTCATTTAAAAGTAGGGGGAGGCCTATCTGCTAAGCCTTTTCTGGCAGAAACCGTTGATATATTTGTAGAAAAAGAGCAAGTGTTGCAGATTGCTATTGCCGTAACGACAATATTTAGAGATTACGGTTATCGAGATAAACGTCATCGTGCTAGATTAAAGTTTTTAATTGCTGACTGGGGTGTAGAGAAATTTAAAGAAAAACTTGAAGAATATACAGGGGAATTGCCTTCTAAAGGAGTTGAACCCGTGAAGAAATGGAATGCAGGGTATTTCTATGGCGTCCATGATCAGAAACAATCAGGGCTTAAGTTCATCGGTTTTAATGTACCTGTCGGCCGTTTAACAGCTGATGAAGTATTTGAACTTGTTCGAATCTCTGATCAATATGGTCAAGGTGAAATTAGAACATGTAATTCACAGAACTTGATTATTCCACATATCCCAGAAGAACATGTAGAATCGCTACTAGCCGAGCCCATTTTTAATAGAATTACAGTGAATCCGAATTCTTTCATCGGACATTCCGTTTCTTGCACAGGTATCCAATTTTGTAACTTAGCCTTAGTTGAGACAAAGGAAAGAATGCGCCAAATTGCAGAAGAACTCGATCGTCGCTTAACTGTTGATGTTCCGGTACGCATGCATATGATCGGTTGTCCGAATTCCTGCGGTCAACGGCAAATAGCCGATATCGGTTTACAAGGTGTGATGGTACGAAACAAGAATAAGGAAATGGAAGAAGCTTATGAAGTGTATGTTGGAGGAACGTTAGAATCTGGCGGAGAGTTTAACAAAAAGTTAAAAGGAAAAGTACCAGCCAACTTCCTCACAGATACACTTGAACATCTACTACATTTTTTTAATAAAGAAAAAATGGCAGGTGAGAACTTTTATACTTTTGTACAAAGAAATGGCACACAATCTTTGCAAGATCAACTAAATATTGTATTGGAGAATCATAAAGATGGCCTTTCTATATAGGTTTGAATTGTCATTGGTAAATAAGGAAATTCCAGCAGTCATTGTAGCTGATTCTGATGATGAAGCATTTACCCAATTAGATATTGAACTAGAAAAATATTATTTAAAATTGCCAGAAATAGACGAGGTCACGTTAAGAGAAAAGAAACGAATAACGAAAAAAATCGGTTTTATATTAGATGAATAATGGAGGCGGATAAATGAAGGGTTATGTTTACCTTGTTGGTGCAGGCTGTGGTGATCCTGAATTACTTACATTAAAAGCAATAAAAAAAATTCAGCAAGCGGATGTAATTTTATATGACCGACTAGTCAATCAGGAAATTTTATCATTTGCGAGAGAAGAGGCACAATTGATTTATTGTGGGAAGCTTCCTCATTATCATACGATGAAACAAGAAACGATCAACAATTTCCTCGTGAAATATGCAAAAAAAGGATTAGCAGTTGTTCGCCTAAAAGGTGGGGACCCCTTCGTGTTTGGTCGTGGAGGAGAAGAGGCCCTTGAATGTGTGAAACATCGTGTTCCATTTGAAGTGATTCCTGGGATTACTGCTGGCATTGGCGCTGCGAGCTATGCCGGCATTCCTGTCACCCATCGGCAAATCAGTCAAAGCTTTGCATTTATTACCGGTCATCAAGCGGGTGACTCAGTTGCTGACCAAAAATGGCATCACTTAGCACATGGGGTTGATACACTTTGTATATATATGGGTGTTTCACAATTGCCTGTCATTGTCGATCATCTTATTAAAAGCGGAAAAAATAGTGATACCCCAATTGCTATTGTGGAGTGGGGAACAACATTAAAACAACGGACGATAACTGGAAATTTAAAATCGATTGTAAACTTAGCGGAAGAAGAAGCAATCATCAATCCAAGTATGATTATTATTGGGGAGGTCGTTAAACTACGAGACGAACTGAACTGGTATATTGAAAATGGCTCAGCCCTTCAGAAGGTACATAGCGAATGAAAGCCATCCTTTATATTGCTCACGGCACAAGGTCAAAAAAAGGGATACGGGAAGTAGAAGGTTTTTTGCAGACCATCATGAAACAAGTAAATGTCCCTATACAAGAATGGTCCTATTTAGAAATATGTGCCCCAACGATTGAGCAAGGAATAGAAGCTTGTGTTCATCAAGGAGCACGGGAAATTGATGTCATTCCGTTACTTTTATTAAAAGGAGGGCATTACAAGAAGGATATTCCTGGCCTTCTACTATTATTGAAGAAGCGCTTTTCAGCTATTAAAATCAATTTGCATCCACCTTTTGGCGTCCAGAGCTATATTTTAGACGGAATAACTGATTTAATAAACGAAAAATATTCTCCCATTACCGAAACAGATCATTTACTTGTAGTAGGACGTGGAAGTAGCGATATGAACATTTATAAGGATTTCCACTTAATTACAACTGGGTTAAAGGAAAGGTTAGCTGTGAATAACGTAACCTCCTGCTTTCTTGCTGCAGCCACTCCTCGACTTGAAGAGGGCTACCATTTATCACAGAATCGTACAAATAATAGAGTAATTATTATCCCTTACTTATTATTTTCAGGGTTATTACTAGATGAATTGCAGCAATTCACCGAACAAAAAAGAGCTTTAGGAGATCAAACTTTCATCATTGAACCGTTAAGTCGCATCTCCAACATACAACTTCGATTGATGCAATATTTAAATAAAGGGGGCCCAGAAGATTGCAACCACTCGTTATTGATTTAAGTAATAAGGCAATTGTCATTGCGGGAGGTGGGAAGATTGCCGCACGCAAAGCGAAAGTTTTATTAGAACAAGGAGCCAATATTACTTTTATCGCACCTGCATTTTCAAATGAAGTCTTGAAATTAGCGCAACAAAATCATTTTCAATGCATAGAAAGAGAGGTCGAATTGGCTGATTTCGAGGATGCGTTTCTTTGTATTCTCGCCACCAATAATCGAGCGATTAATAACCATTTTGGCGAAATATTAACCCAGCAAAAGTTAGTTTGTGTAGTAGATGAATTAACGGATGGCAATACAATCTTCCCCGCTACTGTAACGAGAGGGCATCTGCAAGTAGCGGTTACTTCAAATGGCAGTAGTCCAAAGTTAACAAGAGCATTAAAACAACAATTAAGTAAACAATTTGATGAAAGTTGGACGGAGTATACAGCGTTTCTTGCCGAATATAGGCAGTTGGTTAAAAAATTGCCTATAAGTAAGATTGAAAAAAATGACTATTTACAAGAGGTACTAGCAGATGAATTCCGTGTAAATAATAAACAACAAAGAGAGAGCTTAGAAGCATTACATATAGCTGCTGTTCGGTCAACCGAAGGCAAAATCTAGAAAATAGATTTTGTCTTTTTTTATTTAACGAAAGAGGTGTTACCCATGAAAAATTTATTGCTTTTTATTTTTATTGGTTTATTCGCACAGTTAATTGATGGTGCTCTTGGAATGGCATACGGAGTGACTTCTACATCGCTTTTACTTGCTTTTGGCATTGTACCTGCCGTTGCTTCCGCATCGGTACATCTTGCTGAAGTTGTCACTACTGCCGCTTCAGGTATCTCACATATTAAATTTGGCAATGTAGATAAACAAACAGTATTTAAGTTAATCATCCCTGGTTCCATTGGTGCGTTCTTAGGTGCCACATTTTTAAGTAATATCCCAGGTGATTTAGCTAAGCCATATATTGCCCTTTTCCTTTTACTATTAGGTGTTTTTATCTTTATACGATTTTTATTTAAATATAAGGAAAGTAGCCACAAGTCATCGATCAATCTCAGTAAAAAGCAATCGATTCCTTTAGGTTTTATAGCCGGATTTGCTGATGCCACAGGTGGTGGCGGTTGGGGTCCAGTTACAACACCAGTATTGCTTTCAAAAAAAGGGGTAAGCCCAAGGAAAGTTGTTGGGACTGTTGACACAAGTGAATTTGCGATTGCCCTTTCTGCATCCATTGGTTTTCTTATTTCTTTAGGATGGAACGAGGTAAATTGGCTTTGGGTGGGAGCACTCATGGTAGGGGGTGTGATTGCAGCACCTATCGCTGCTTGGCTTGTACAGAAATTAAATCCACAATTAATGGGGGTGCTTGTTGGAGGATTCATCATTCTCATTAACATTCAAACAATTGTACAAACATGGATTAGTAATGAAGAGATTCATCCCATTGTGTATAGTGCTGTCGCACTCATATGGGTAACAGCAATTATCTTTACAATCATTCGAATCTACCATAAAAAAATGCTACATTTAAACTCTTAAAACACCAGTAAGGCTGGGATGAAATGATCCCAGCCTAGTTTCTTTACTCTTTCTCTTCAATTACCATCGTCAAGCCACCAAACTTTCCAGCTAACCAATTATAAATAACGGTCATGAGTGCAAGTATGCCAAAATAAATGGCCGCATACAATAGAGATAATAAAAGCATAAATAAAATGCCAGTAAAGGCGATGACACCATCTTCGGTAAACAATAATAAGGAAGAAAATAATCCGAAAATAATCATCCCAATAATGGGGATAAATAATAAGTACAATGTGCTTTTTACAACACTACCAACAGAAAATCTTTTTATCTCTATCGTCTTCATGTAAATTCTCCTTTCTTATGACATATCCACTTTATGTAAGCGGCAAACCTTTTAGACTATAATACTATAAAAATGGCTTAAATACTTTAGAGGATATATTTTATTCAGTTTGACTCCTCCTTTTGCAATAAGTGTAAATTGTAAACTGATATTAAAGATATTACTACAACACATGTTGAAAAAAGCAAGTATAATCCTTTGTTAATGGAAAATCACGATGCATAATTATACTTTTAAAAGGATATTATTAGAAAATTATCGGGGCTATCATCTAATAAAATTTATTATTATACAAAATTTACACCTAATCCGGTAATTTATCCTTATTTGCTTCACTGTAATAATTTTTTGTATACATGACAATCTGAAGGAGGATTAGTTTACATAATAATTTTATAGTAACTAATATTGATCAAGATACAATAATTTTCAAAGTAGATGAATGATACTGTTATTATTAATAGTGGAGTTGCTCCGAACGAAGTGTTTAAATCATTAGATATAGAAAGAAAAATAATTATAGTGATTATAGATGAGAGTAATTTTACATACTCTGAAGTAGATTGGGCTAATTATTATCATATTACTGATTTTTTTGAGTACGAGTTCATTATATATTAGAGGACATTGGTCTCATCCAAATCAAGGGGGCCTGGTAGCAATACGCGGAAAACATACGCTAAGCAAATTTGATATTAAAAAAGTCGATTTTGGTTATTTAATTTAACGATTTTAAAGAGCCCTACTACATTTTATACATAGTAAGGCTCTTTAAAAATCGTTACTAAATGTTTGAAAAAATAATAGTATTTAATCATACATTAAATTGCTCTACTTTTCTAATATACTAAGAAAAGATTGTAGTACTGGAGAGATCCATCTGGATTTATGATAAATCACATTACTTTTAATAAGTTGTGATGCTTCAATTGGCTTAAAGATTAATTCGTTATTGTTACAATTTTCTTTCACAACAATATAAGGAAGAATAGCAAGGCCCAACCCACACAAAACTGATTGTTTAATAACTTCAATACTTGAACTTTCAAATGTTCTGTCAGGCATCTGTCCACTCATACGTATGTAATTATCCACCATGGATCTGTACCCACAATTTCTCTCTGTATAGATAAACTGATAATCCTTTAATATCTTTAATGGATTTTCACATGAAGCTAAGTCAGCCGGTAAAACCCAACCTAAGGTCTCATCAAACAAAGGAGTCGTAATGAGCTCATCGTACTCCATTGATTGTCCAATCAAAAAAATGATATCTGTTTCTCCATCTCTCAGCTTCTTAATTGCTTGTTCATTTGTTCCCGTCTCAAGAACAATATTCACTTTAGGATTTATCTGTTTATATTTTTGTAGGATATTTGGTAATCGATAAACAGCTAAAGATTCATTCGCAGTAATCGTAAGCGTACCTTCAGGATGGTTGCTATCTTTTGGGATTTCTTGTGCTTTTTCGTAAATCGCAAGTAACTCTAACGCATAAGGATGAAAATGATGCCCTGATTTTGTTAAAAGTACTTTTTTCCCTAACCGATCGAAAAGTGGAGATTGTAAGTCGTTCTCCAAAGCTTTAATATGCGTTGTTACAGTGGATTGTGCATAATCTAATTCACGCGCTGCTTTTGAGAATCCACCATATTTAACAACAGCACAGAAAGTCTTAACATGTCTCATTTCCATAGCTAAACCTCTTTTTAGTATCATAATTTATGAATGATTATATCATATATTTCAATTTATCAAATAATAACTCTTCCATTATAGTAAAAGTAGGAATAAAAAAATGGACCTATTCCACTTCTTAAAATTAATTAACGGAGGAGAATAATATGAGGAAAAAGAGCTATCATATCGCTGTTGTGGGTGCTACTGGTACAGTTGGCCAGAAAATTATTAACTTACTGGAGCAAATAACTGAATTTAATATAAACGAAATCACTCTTCTTTCATCGAAGCGATCTGCTGGTAAGAAAATTTCTTTTAAAGGTCAAGAAATCATCATTAAGGAAGCGGATGAAGCAAGCTTTAAGGATGTTGATATTGCATTTTTTAGTGCTGGCGGAGAAGTTTCCAGACAATTAGTAAGATTCGCGGTCGAAAGTGGCGCAGTGGTGATTGATAATACTAGCGAATATCGTATGTCAAGTGAAGTCCCACTTGTTGTTCCAGAAGTGAATGCACATACTCTTATTAGACACAAGGGGATTATTGCAGTACCCAATTGTTCTGCTTTACAAATGGTGACAGCACTTCAGCCAATTAGAAGATTATTTGGTTTAGAAAGAATTATTGTCTCTACATATCAAGCTGTATCAGGAACTGGAATACATGCCATCAATGAGTTAAAAGATCAATCAATGAGTTTACTCGCGGGTGAAGAGGCTACCGCTTCTATAATGCCTGCAAAAAAAGATAAGAAACATTATCCAATTGCTTATAATGTAATCCCGCAAGTAGATGTATTTACTGAAAATGATTACACCTTTGAAGAGGTAAAGATAATTCAAGAAACCAAGAAGATATTCGAAGATTCTAACCTAAAAATGGCTGCCACTTGTGTCAGAGTGCCAGTTGTAACAGGACACTCTGAATCTGTTTATATTGAATTAGAACGAGTAGCAACTGTTGATGAAATGAGAGAAGTATTATCTTCGGCACCGGGCGTTGTTTTGCAGGATTCTCCAAGTAATCAACTATATCCAATGCCTATTTACGCGGTCGGAAAAACAGAAACGTTTGTTGGAAGAGTTCGAAAAGACCCTGACAATCCATATGGTTTCCACCTCTGGATTGTATCAGATAATTTATTAAAAGGGGCTGCTTGGAATTCAGTCCAGATTGTATTGACAATGGTCGAAAAAGATATCATTTGATCTCAACCTACTTGAAATGGAACAATAACAATAATAGCAACACCAGAATCTGTTTAATTGTAAATGTTATAAAAAGATTGAGGAAAATACCCTCATAAAGACTTCATCATTTTTTCAATAATCAACAGAACAGGAAGCGTAAACAAAAATCCTCAACCAATTTTCTATTGGAAGAGGATTTTTTATTAACACTTTACTAATTCACGAATGATTATCTTAGCATCCTTTTCAGAAAGTTTATACTTCGTTTTTCAAAAGCGGTATTTAATAAAGTATGGATTTCTTGCTTTTACTACATATACGATTTGGCAGGTACATTTTTTATGCTTTTCTATCTCCCGGGACTGGGTCAGGAAATAATAAGATCCTCCCTATAGCATTTTTGTACTTAGGTCTCTTTCCTACGGTTATTCCTTATCTTGCATTAGTTTATGTAACATCTCGGGTAGGAGCTTCAGAGGCGACAAGCTCCCTTTACTTAACACCAGCTCTTACATTTGTGATCGCTTGGGTTTGGCTTGGAGAGGTACCGACTACCGTTTCTGTTATAGGATGAATCTTAACGCTATTTGGGGTTTTGTTCATTCATATAAAGAGAGATAAATTACCGAAAAGAGAAAATGAAATATACAAATAGAAGATTATTTTATTATTGAGTTCAGTCCGGAAAGTCATCTTTTTCTGTAGAAAATATTTTGTAATCTAGTTTTCTATATTTTATTGCAAATAATTCACATTAACTCTGTTAATAAATCTATGTTTCCTTAATACCATTGCATCAAGTTATGGTACAATTATTTTTAGGAATAATTAGAAATGATGGTTCTCTATGAAAATAGTTAGCTTGTCTATCAACTGGTCTTCAGAAGTTGGACTTGCAATAGAGCTTTAAAAAGTCATGGTTGTGAAGAAATCTTAACTGACAAATGAGTGGATTAAAAGAGTAAAGAAAAGGATTTGAGGAATCTCTCCGGAACGAAACCTTATTCAAGAACATTCAGCAAGCTGAAGGATAGCAGCGAAGGTTAGAGGTAGATGAGGCTGAAAATCAGTAAAATTAGAAAGGAAGAAATAGTAATGCAGAAAACAAATTTGGCAAACGGCCTCCCTATAAAGGATGTTGCTTAAATGGGGGGATTTCTTCGTAGAACTATCTATTGTTATTTAGATAAGGAAGCAGGCTAAAAAAGGAAATGAAAAGTGAAACATAAAGACATCCCTGTATCGACATTAATGCCAAGCAATTTTGTAAGATAGTAAAAGAATGTGGTTAAGAGGATGAGCATAGCTTACATCAGAACCAATGTTAGCGTTTGTTAGCATTTCTGATGATATAAGTGAACAAGTTTGCGTTTTGCTACTGGGCCCCATCAATGAGTATAAATTACTCAAGCAATCATTATGGTTTCTTAAAATGAACTAAAGGGTATTCAATTAAGAAATTCACAAGTGCTGGAAGAGGATAAGAAACGATAACGTTAACCCTCATTTAACTTCGTTCAATCGTTTAATTGTAGGTAATAAACGAATCATTGTGTGAAAAACACATTGTTGAGCAAAACTAGTGAAGGGAGGAATGAAAGATGAAAATAATTATTATTGGTGGCGATGCTGCCGGGATGAGTGCAGCGATGCAAATCATTCGCAACAGCAAGGAAAATCACGAAATTACTGTATTAGAAAAAGGAACGATTTATTCTTATGGACAATGTGGTCTTCCCTATTATATTAGTGGGGTAATTCCTCAAAAAGAAGACTTAATTGCCCGTTCTGTAACAACTTTCCGCGAGAAATATGGAATTGATGCCAAAGTACAACATGAAGTCTCTAATATTAATACAGATACGAAAATCGTTGAGGGATATAACTATATTGATCAACAACCATTTCAACTTACATACGATAAATTATTGATTGCCACTGGAGTTAGTCCTGTTATGCCTGATTGGGAGGGGATTGATCTTCCAGGAATATTCACTTTAAAAACCATACCTGACGCAAATGAAATAATCCAGGAAATGAATAATCGAACGATTAAACATGTGACGATTATTGGTGGTGGATACATTGGTTTGGAAATGGCTGAAAGCTTTGTGAGGTTAGGGAAAAGGGTAACCATTATCGAGCGGAATAAACAACTTGCTACCATTTTTGATGAAGATATGGCACAGCTAATCCATCAAAAGGCTAAAGAGCATCAAGTAACTTTAAAATTAGGTGAAGAAGTTCAATCCTTTTCAGGAAAGGCTTTTGTCGAAAGCATTACGACTGATAAAGGGTCATACAAGACAAATCTTGTCTTAGTGGCAATTGGTGTCAAGCCAAACGTAGCATTTCTCAAAAAAAAAGATATTTCACTCAGTCAGCACGGGGCAATACGGGTGAACAATTATATGCAAACCAGTATAAAAGATGTATATGCAGCAGGAGATTGTGCTACGCAATATCATCGAATTAAAGCGTTAGATGATCATATTCCTTTGGGCACACACGCAAATAAACAGGGACAAATTGCAGGTCTGAGCCTATTAGGAATTCCTAAGCCGTTTAAAGGAATCGTAGGATCATCTGTCATTAAATTTTTTAACTTAACATTAGGAAGAACAGGTATTTCTGAAAAGGAAGCTAAAGAACTAAATATTCCTTACGAGTTTGTCGTAACAGACGCTCACGATATTGCTGGGTATTACCCAGATGCAAAAAGAATGAAGGTTAAACTTTTATACCATAAGAAATATCGCACATTACTTGGGGGACAAATAATTGGAGAGTACGGGGTAGATAAGCGAATAGACGTTCTTGCCACTGCGTTATACAATCAAATGTCTATCGATGACTTAATGGATTTAGATTTATCGTATGCGCCACCTTTCAACGGGGTATGGGACCCAGTGCAACAAGCCGCACGCAGAAGCAAATAAGAAGAACGCCGTCTACATAAGTAGCGGCGTTTCTTTTTAGAATAATATTACTTGCTTAATACGGCATCCTTGATTTTTAAATCAAAACGATCGGCATTCATTACTTTAACCCAAGCGGAGATAAAGTCTTTAACAAATTTCTCTTTATTATCTTCTTGTGCATATACTTCAGCGATCGAACGTAATACAGAGTTAGAACCAAATACTAAGTCCACTCTTGAAGCGGTACGAACAACTTCACCTGTTTGGCGATTACGGCCTTCAAAAATACCGCCTTGAACTGGTTTCCATTCTACACTCATATCAAGTAAGTTCGTAAAGAAATCATTGGATAGTGTGCCTACATTTTCAGTAAATACGCCATGGCTTGTGCCACCATGATTTGTACCTAATACACGCATACCGCCAATTAACACAGTCATTTCAGGAGCAGTTAAGTTTAGTAGTTGTGCTTTATCTACCAATAACTCCTCAGAAGCTACACTGTACTCTTGCTTTTGATAATTACGGAAACCATCAGCAATTGGTTCTAATACTTCGAAGTTTTCTACATCCGTCTGATCTTCTGTGGCATCTCCACGACCTGCTGAGAATGGAACAGTGACGTCAAAACCAGCATTTTTTGCTGCTTGTTCAATCGCCGCACTACCACCAAGTACAATTAAATCAGCTAAGCTGACTTTTTTATTTAATCCAGCTTGTAAACCTTCTAATGTATGAAGTACTTTAGAAAGTTGTTCAGGTTGATTCACTTCCCAGTCCTTCTGTGGAGCAAAACGGATTCGCGCACCATTTGCACCTCCACGATTGTCAGAACCACGGAATGTACTAGCTGATGCCCATGCAGTTGTAACAAGCTCACTTATTGATAAACCTGAATCTAAAATTTTGGCTTTTAACTCAGACACTTCAGCATCTGTTAGTTCATAGTCTACTCTAGGGATGGGGTCTTGCCATACTAATTCTTCTTCTGGTACTTCTGGGCCTAAATAACGATCACGTGGACCCATATCACGGTGCAGAAGTTTAAACCAAGCACGTGCAAAAGCATCGGCGAATTCTTCTGGATTCTCATAGAACCTACGAGAGATCTTCTCATAAGCAGGGTCCATACGTAGCGCCATATCAGCAGTTGTCATCATTGTTTTTACACGGACAGAGCTATCTGCGGCATCAGGCGCCATATGTGCTTCATCTTGACCTACTGCTTGCCATTGATACGCACCGGCAGGGCTTTTTGTTAATTCCCACTCATATCCAAATAATTGTTCGAAGAAACCGTTATCCCACTGAGTAGGGTTTGCAGTCCATGCACCTTCAATTCCACTTGTAATTGTGTCACGACCTTTACCACTACCATGTGAGCTGATCCAACCAAGTCCTTGCGCTTCAATTGGCGCTGCTTCTGGTTCTGGGCCAACTTGCGCAGCATCTCCAGCACCATGTGCTTTACCGAAAGTATGTCCACCTGCAACAAGGGCAACTGTTTCTTCATCATTCATACCCATACGTGCAAATGTTTCCCGAATATCTTTACCACTTGCTACAGGATCTGGTTTCCCATTTGGACCTTCAGGGTTCACATAAATCAGACCCATTTGTACAGCCGCTAAAGGATTTTCCAATTCACGATCTCCTGAGTAGCGGTTATCACCAAGCATTTCTTTTTCATTACCCCAGTATACATCTTCTTCAGGGTGCCAAATATCTGCTCGGCCACCACCGAAACCAAATGTTTTACCACCCATCGATTCGATGGCAACGTTTCCTGCTAATAGAATGAGATCTGCCCAAGAAATTTTGTTACCGTACTTTTGTTTAATAGGCCATAAAAGACGACGAGATTTATCAATGTTGGCATTGTCTGCCCAACTATTAAGAGGGGCAAACCGTTGTGAACCTGTACCGCCACCCCCGCGGCCATCACCTGTACGGTAAGTACCTGCAGAATGCCAAGCCATACGAATAAACTGTGGTCCGTAATGACCGAAGTCTGCTGGCCACCAATCTTGGCTATCCGTCATTAATTTATGAAGATCTTGCTTTAAAGCATAGTAATCTAGTTTAGTAAATTCTTCAGTATAATCGAAATCTTCACCCATTGGATTAGACTTTTTATCATGTTGGTGAAGAATATTTAAGTTTAATTGATTGGGCCACCAATCTTTGTTAGTCGTTGCTTCAGATTGCTGCTTCGTTACACTTCCATGATGAAAAGGGCAGCCACCTCCGCCTGAATGGTTTGCTTCAGAAATAATATTATTTTCGCTCATACTGATTCTCCTTTATTGTGAAGTGAGGTAATTATCATCATCTACTAATCAATCTCAGATAATAATAATTATTATATAATGATTATAATAAAATATAATAAAAAAAGTAAAGGGAAAAGATGAAATTTACGAGAAAATTATATTCTAAGAGGATAAATAATGGAATATTAGGGTCCTTTTATTCTTGTAAAATAGTAAAAAGAGAAGGAGGATATGAGAAAACGCAAATGAAATTGATAAAATTAATATGTAAATGAAAATAAATCAGTAAAAGGTATTATCAGTTAATAGAGGTCATAAAATAAAGATAGAAAAATCTGACTATTTATCTTTTATTGTAAATGAAAGTAACTAAAATGGAAAGTATTAGCCTTTGATTAATATAATCTTTCTTAATAATCCTTTTAAATAGGTGGGGAAGGCAATGATTCATCAAAAGGAAAACAGCTTCTTAATAATCAATCATCATTACTCTATTACTATTATGTATTACATTGATTCTAGGGGCTTGTTTACATATCATGTTTGAATGGGACTTGACCATTATAGCTGGTTTGATCGGATTTGTTGGAGCGATTATTGGCGGAATGATTACCTTCTACGGTGTTAGAGTAACCATTTGGCATCGTGATAAGGAAATCTTTCTCTCAACCGCCACCTCAAAACTACTTTTAATAACGACGAAGATTGAACCTAAATATAAAGAGATTGCTAATGAAGCATTACTATACTCTAATGTTTTTAATTTAGACATTGATTACCATCTGAAAGCAAAAAGATTACACGAACTAATGAAACGGTTCATCTATACATCATATGAAGATATGGAAACACTCTATGACATTATGGAATATGAAGACATTAAAGGCTTTCATCAATCACTTAAAGAGATGAGAGAAGAAGTAGTGAATGAATCGAATGTGCAACTAAATGATTTAATTCAACTTATTCAGCAAAGCTACCAATATATCTTTGCAACTTCTGCAAAATTAGAAAAGAAATATTTCCAATACAAGAAGCAAGTTCTTTAAACCGTCAAAATTCTTCAATGAAATTTTGTGAAAAAGAGGGTTTAATCGCTGATAAATGGAAGTTTTATGTATGCGCTCGCAGTAACATCGCAGCTAATTAGAAGGAGGGAGAAGCAGTATGAAAAACTTTGGACATACGCTCATTTTTGGAGGAACAGGTATGTTAAAGGAAACAACAAAATGGTTAATTGATCGCACGACTCAAACAAGAATCTATGGAAGAAAGAGCAAATCCCTAGAGCATTCAAATACAACTTATCGCCTTTTAGATTACACAGATACTGACAAACTTATTGAAGAGATTACCCTTGCTCACAAAGATGGCGGTCCCATTCACACTGTTTTAGCATGGATTCACAATACAGCCCCCAACGCTATTCCTATAATGAACAAACAAATAGAGCAATTACAAAATGAACCTTGGACACTCTATCTTGTAAAAGGCAGCAGTTCAGACATCGAAAGTATCAAATCCTCCCAACAAAACTACCAAGACCAATGTAAGCTTAAAATCATCCAACTAGGCTTCAAATATAACGGAACATCTTCCAGGTGGCTCACACACGAAGAAATATCAGCTGGTACAATTGACAGTATGCAATCAGAGAGGGATTTCACCATCATTGGCACACTTAAGCCTTGGGAGGCGCGACCTTAATTCACCTTTATATGAATGGAATTATTTAAACTAAGGTTTATTTTTCATAAGATCATTTAAAGTAACATTGATCTAAATGCGTCAATATACCAATGGGAAATCTAGATTATTTGTTATAATAACTTTAATCTCAGTAAAAGTGGTGATCCTGTTGTTATCTGAATTATACAAAAGTGAAATAACGACAATTGCTATAAGGTTCTTTCGCCACTATTCTTGTAAGATACATATCTATTTTGAGAATTGTGATAGGGAGAATTCAACCTTTAGTGTCCTTATTGAAGAAAAACTCCGGAAAACGAGGAACCATATTGGACAATTATTTAAAGAATCATGTAGCATTTGTACTGACTTATGTACATTAACTGAATACCCAGATGAAGAAATAAGTATGACCCCAATTAGGATAGCGGATCAAATAGTGGCATATCTTGTTATTCAAAATGGTATGAAAAATGAACAGCGATATGAAACATTAGAACTCATTGACTCTCAATTGGACTTATGTAAATCGACGATCGAAATAAAATTACAAAGTCTAGAACTAGAACGTCTTTATCATGAAACGTTAGATGAACTGCAAATCTTTTTACAAACTACAAGCGATGTATTTGTCCTAATTAACAAAGAAGACATCATTGAAACGACCAGTCAAACATTCTCATCTATTAATGAGGAAAGATTAAATGTAGTAGGCTTAAATATTTCGACTTTAATGTACAGTAAAGATTGGGAAAGACTCAAAAAGGATAAAGTCATTGAAGAGGTTGAATTATTAGTGAACAAAGGAAAAGCTACGGTTTCTTTAAGAACAATCAAATCAAATGATGTAACAATCTCCTATTTAATACAAATATTAATGGATAAAGGAACTGTGAAAAAACCGATTGCTAAACAAACGCTCTATACTTTTCAACAAATTAAAGGGACTAGTCATAGTATTCAAAAAACGATTGAAAAAGCACAGAGAGTAGCTAATAGTGACTCATCTATTCTATTAAGAGGTGAAAGTGGTACGGGAAAGGAAATTTTTGCCCAAGCTATTCACCATGGAAGCAATCGAAGTAAAAGGCCATTTATTGCACTAAATTGTGCGGCCATACCGGAATCATTATTAGAAAGTGAATTATTTGGCCATGTAAAAGGTGCATTTACTGGTTCACATACCACAAGGGTTGGGCGCTTTGAGCTCGCAAATGGCGGTACGCTTTTTTTAGATGAGATTGGTGATTTATCTCCTTCTCTTCAAGCGAAGTTATTAAGGGTTGTTCAAGAAAGAAGAATAGAAAAAGTAGGTGATAATCAATCAACCCCAGTTGATGTAAGAATCATTACTGCTACTCATCAAAACTTGGAGCAATTGGTTCAAGTAGGTAAGTTCAGAAAAGATTTATATTACCGTTTAAATGTTATACCGATTGTCATCCCACCTTTAAGAGATAGAAGGGAGGATATCCCGATATTGATTGAATATTTTATGAAAAACTTATCAAAACAAGCTGGAAAAAAACCGAAAAGAATTTCTAAAGAAGTATTGGAGATTTTATTGAAAAACAATTGGAGCGGCAATATTAGAGAGTTACAAAATGTCGTTCACCACTTTGTTCAATTAGAAATCGGTGAATTAGTGACTCAAAAAAGTTTGCCAACGTATCTTAAAGATGAAATACAATCTCAAATACAATTACAACCAAATCAAAAGCGTTTATATAGAAAACAATCCAATGAAAACAAAGAGGAAATCCTCCGACTATTAGATGAATTCGGAAGGGATACCTTGGGTAAAAAAAGAGTAGCAAAATCTTTGAATATAAGTTTACCAACCTTATACCGCAAACTGAATAAATTAAGAATTAAGTAATTTGAGAAACAAAGAGAAAAGTTGAGAAAAAATAAGAAATCAATGTATTTAACCTGTTTTTCTCAATTATCATTCTCAAGTAAATATTTAAAAATCCTCTCACTTGAGAGGATTTTCACGTTTAATCTAGATACATAAAGTTACGAGATTCGTGGTTTTTTAAGTTATTATTTTATTTTTTTGAATTTTGGTACAGAACTTGCAATTAGTAAAGAAAGGAGATAAAGAAATGCCTTGGAAAATAACTAAAGAAGACATTCGATTCATTTCCCTTGGGGCAAGAATATTATCTTGTGGAGGTGGTGGTAATACAAGATCAATTGAAGCTTTAATTTTGTCTGTGATGAAAGACGATGATGTGATAGAGGTGATACCCATTCATGAAGTGAAGGATGATTGGTGGGTAACTGCTATTGGAATTATGGGTTCAACAGTCCTCTTTAATGAAGATTTACCGACAGGCGAAGAAGTGGAAACAGCACTTAGTTTATATGAAAAGGAATTTAACAAAAATGTAGATGCCCTCATTTCTATTGAAATAGGCGGTGTGAATGCTTTGGCTCCCCTTTTACTTGCTCTAAAGCGGCACCTTCCTGTGATTGATGGAGATGGAATGGGAAGAGCCTTTCCAGAGCTTTATATGACTACTTTGCATTTAAATGGTATTCCACTTGCCCCTCTTTCACTAGTCACGCAAGAAAATATGAAGTTCATTCCTTCTTCATACACTTCCGATCAGGCAGTAGATGAAGCGAAATCATTTGCTAAGAATAATGGAGGGCATAGTCACTTAGTTGGCTATGGTGCTAGTGGAGATGAGATCAAAACTTCCATGTTGTCAGGGACACTTTATTTAGCTTATCGTTTAGGGAAAATTATTGCGTCTTATGGCGACGGAATGACCCGATTAAGACAAATAATGAACGCATTTGAAAATTCTATCTACGGAGAATTATCTTTTGTGATTAAAGGATATGTAACAGAAGTCTCTCGTTGGTTTGAAAATGAAGGGATTGTTGGAAAACTATTCATTGAAAGCTATACAAAACAACATGACCAGAAAATTGAAATCCAATTTATGAATGAATTTTTTTTCATTCATAATGGCGAAAACATTTATCGTGTGCCAGATTTAATTGTGTTTCTCCATATAGATTCACTTGAACCAATCAGTGTTGTAGACATTCAAAAGGCTCAATCAGTCATAGTTTTAGTTATACCTGCTCCTAACATATTGCATACTACAGATATGTTAACACTCATACACATGAAAGAATCCTATCAACTATTAAAGAAAGAGGAAGACCAATGAGGTTAGGAATTGATGTAGGTGGAACAAATACTGATGCAGTTATCATTGATGAATCAGACAATATAAAGGCCTGGTCAAAGCAATTGACGACAAGTAACTTGGGAGAAACCATCTATAAAACCGCAAAAGTAGTATTAAATGAGGCCAATGTAAAGTCAGAATCGATAAAAGGGGTCTTCTTAGGCACTACACATGTACTAAATGAATTGTATTATCCAAAAAATTTAGCCAAGACAGCTTTGATTCGCTTAACTAAGAAACCATCGAAAATCAAACCAGGTTTATTTTGGCCAAGTCATTTAAGTAAATACATTATAAAAGAGTTTCATTTAGAAACAAGATATGATTTTACAAGGCAAATACCTCATTATGAAATCGATCATGAAAGTGTATTGAAGATAATGAAGGAAATAGAAAAAGCAAAAGTAGATGCTGTATGTATAGTAGGCGCCTTTTCTTCCTTTTATGAGGATGAAGAAAATAACTTAAAAAAAGTGATCGCCTCTCATATGCCTTCTCTTTCTGTCACTGTATCTAATGAAATAGGAAGTATAGGCTTTTTAGATCGTGAGAATGCCTCTTTGCTTAACTCAATGTTGTCATTTGTGATGAAGGATGCTTTAAGCTCCAT
The DNA here is from genome assembly GCF_038007345.1 of Cytobacillus sp. FSL M8-0252. Classification (NCBI taxonomy): domain Bacteria; kingdom Bacillati; phylum Bacillota; class Bacilli; order Caryophanales; family Bacillaceae; genus Cytobacillus; species Cytobacillus sp. FSL M8-0252. The sequence continues at coordinate 2,363,011 of NZ_JBBOWZ010000001.1, read as the reverse complement.
TAATGATATCTTAAAAAACTTAGGTCTGCATTGCCCTTATTGGATAACCCAAAATGATGGATCATTGATGAAAGTAGAAGAAGCGATTAAGTTACCTATTTTCACAATCGGTTCTGGCATAACTAATAGTTTACGCGGCGCTTCCAAACTTACTGGTTTAAAGAACTTCATAGCGATTGATGTTGGAGGCAGCACAATTGATATTGGTATGGTAAGTCATGGTCATCCACAAACAGAAGAAGGGCCTGTAAAAGTATTGGATATACCAGTAAATGTTAGGCTTCCAAAAGTACATTCACTTTCAACAGGTGGAGGCAATTTGGTCAATACTCATAAAGGGAATTTATTAATTGAAGATACAATTGCAAGTGATATAACAAAAGATGGGCTTGCATGGGGAGGAGAGCAATGGACAATATCCGACTCGTTTTTAAAAATCTTTCCTCATTCATTCAAGGATAAACACATTAAATATGAAAATCTAGAAGGTATTTCAACAGAAGATTGTTTAAAAGTAGTAAATACGGTATCAAGCAGGATAAGAGAAAAAATCAGACAATTACAACCTAAAGATCAATACATCCCACTCGTTCTAGTTGGGGGTGGAAGTCCTTTACTTCTAAATAATATTTTCACTAAATTTGATAAAGCTATCCAGCCTGTAGGTTATCAAATATGTAATGCGGTAGGGGCTTGTTATGCTCCTCTAAGCTCAAGTCTAGACAAAGTTTTTTGGCTAAATGATCGCACAAAAGAAGAAATTGTAGAAAGAGAGAAAGAGAGAGTAATTAAAGAGTTAATTCATAAAGGAGCAAAACCTGAAACGATCAAAATTAATAGAGTGGAGGAATTTCCATTCGATTATTTAAAAGGTGAAATGTTTCGTTTGAAAATAATGGCATTTGGTGATTTATAATCTTATTTTAAAAAAGAGAGGGCGAAATATGAAAATTAAAGTGATTGCACCTATTATCTCAGACACATTTATGGATGAAATGAAAAAAGAATTTACTGGATTTTCCTATCCTCAAACAACCATTGATGTAACAAACCTAGATTACGGGCCTGCTTCAATAGAAAGTGAGTACGATGAAGCCTTATGTGTACCTGATTTTATCGAAAAAGTAAAACAAGCGGAAGCAGACGGGTACGACGGTGTGATTAGTAATTGTTTTGGAGATCCAGGAGTGAAGCCAGCTAGAGAGGTCGTTGATATTCCAGTGATAGGCCCTTGCGAGGCTTCTATGCTGTTTACAAGCACACTGGCAAAACGTTTCTCTGTTGTAACTGTTCTCCCCAATGTCGTTTCAATGATTAGTAACATTAGTAAAGTAACAGGTGTTTATCATAATCTTGCCTCTATTCGTTATGTAAACATCCCCGTTTTAGAAGTACATGAGAAAGAGAAGTTAAAGAGTGCCCTTTTAGACGAAATGTTAAAAGCGATTAAAGAAGACCAAGCAGAAGCACTAATTTTGGGCTGTACTGGATTTATGGGGGTAGCTAGCGAACTCCAAATGAAGCTAACTGAAAAAGGCTATGACATTCCAGTTGTAGATCCTGGCTTTGCTGCAACTAAATTATTAGAAGCAACAATAAGCATGGGAGTGAAGCAAAGTCGCATTACTTATATGAAGCCGCCAAGTAAACAAAGAGTGATGAATACGAATTGAATGGAGGGATAGGACGTTGGCAAATCATTCTACTATTGGGGACGATTATTCATTAACAAGGGTGCCTCAGGAGGCTAGGCAATCACTGTGGAGTATTACGATCATTCGTGTCGGGGCATTAGCAACCATTTCACAATTTATTTTAGGAGCATCTTTAGGATACGGTATGACTTTCTGGCAGGCATTTTGGGCTACGTTTCTAGGTAGTGTGATTCTTCAAGTGGTTGGTTTCCTTTTAGGGTATGCAGGCGCGAAAGAAGGGTTATCTACAAGCCTTCTAGCTAGGTGGACAGGGTTTGGGCGCCATGGTTCGAGTATAATTGGTGCAGTTATAGCTATTTCTTGTATTGGTTGGTTTGGAGTACAAAATTCCGTGTTCGCTGAAGGAATTGTACAATCTACAAATGGAGCGATTTCTTTACCCTTAGCAGCAACATTAACAGGAATTGGCGTAACAATTTTGGTTATTTTCGGTTTTAAACTTTTAAGTATTATTGCTTCTATCACTGTACCTTTATTTCTAATAGCTGTCAGTATAGGAATTTATCAAACACTAAAAGGACAGAGTTTTTCTGATTTACTAGCAACACAGCCAGCAGGTGAGCCTTTATCAATTGGCGTTGCTGCGACGATGGTTGCGGGTGGATTTATCATAGGTGCCGTGATTACCCCGGATTTTAGTAGGTTTGCTAAGAGTGGAAAAGATGTTTTCTGGATGACTACCATCGGATTATTAGTTGGAGAGTTAGGGATTAATATGATTGCTGTCTTAATGGCTTTAGCAGCAAGAACAAATGATGTAGCTAATATTATGATGACAACAGTTGGCTGGTTAGGGGTTTTGGTTGTGGTCCTTTCCACAGTTAAAATCAATAATTTAAACTTGTACTCATCATCCCTCGGTTTTACTAATATTTTTGACTCATTATTTCGAATTCAATTAAATCGTGGAATGGTTACGTTACTTATTGGTATTATTGGGACGCTATTATCTGTATTAGGGATACTAGAACGTTTCACTGATTTTCTCGTTTTACTTGGGATACTTGTTCCACCTGTTGCGGGAATTATGGTTATTGACTATTTCATTTTAAAGACACATAGGAAAATACTAGACGAAAGTCGCCAGAAGGGCCAATTACCTGCAAATACCGAGAAACTTGGCTGGCCTACGATTTTAGCCTGGGGATGCGGAGGATTAGCTGGTTATTTTATTACAATAGGTATACCGTCTATTAACTCGTTAGTGATTAGTGCGGTCATTTATTATGTTGCAAAAAAAATGGAGCGATTATATAAAACTGATATTCATGCAGATGTAGCATAAATATTTAGAAACTTCAAAGGAGTGCGCGAAATGAGAAAAATAGGAAAACAAGAAATTGAGGATATGGCAATTGGTGCAGCTTTACTTGGAACGGGCGGAGGTGGAGATCCGTACATCGGGAAGCTAATGGCGCTTCAAGCAATTGAAGAATATGGAGAAGTAATATTATTAGACCCAGAGGAAGTACCAGACGATGCATTGGTTGTCCCATCATCAATGATGGGTGCACCCACTGTTATGTTAGAAAAAGCACCAAGTGGTGAGGAGGCTATTCGTGCTTTTAATCAATTAGAGGAATATTTAGGTGAAAAGATATACGGGACTTTTCCTATTGAAGCGGGTGGTGTAAATAGCATGTTACCTTTTGCATTAGCTGCAAGATTAGGAATTCCAGTAATAGATGCTGATGGGATGGGACGAGCATTTCCAGAACTCCAAATGGTAACCTTTTATTTAGACGGGATATCAGCAACTCCTGCAATAATAGCTGATGAAAAGGGAAATACGGCGCTATTGTCTACAATTGATAATGTATGGACAGAGCGGATTGCTAGATCTGCAACTATACAAATGGGTGGTTCAGTCATGTGTGCGATGTATTCAATGAAAGCTAAAGACCTTAAGAAAAGTGGGATTACAAATATTCTTAAGCTTGAAGAGGAAATTGGTAAAAGTATTAGATTAGCTAAAATAAATAATGTGAATCCTATAGAAAAAATTTTAGAAACAGTCAATGGCTTTGAGTTATTTAAAGGGAAAGTCATTGATATAGATAGGAAAACTGAATCAGGTTTTGCAAAGGGTGTCGCTACTTTCGAGGGGCTTGAACAAAATAAAGGTGAAAATTTAAAACTCCGCTTTCAAAATGAACATCTTATTGCTCAAACGAATGAAAAGGTTTTATGTATGACGCCGGATTTAATAGCTGTACTCGATTCAGAAACAGGTTTACCTATAACAACAGAAGGCATACGCTATGGATCTAGATGTGTTGTAATTGGCATCCCTTGTCATCCAAAATGGAGAACAGAAAAAGGCATAGCAACAGTAGGACCAAACTACTTTGGCTATGATATGGCATATACACCTGTAGAGGAACTTGTAAAAAAAGGAGTGACACAATGATGGCAACATATAGAATTGGAATTGATGTAGGTGGTACTCATACTGACGCGGTCTTGTTAAATGACAAGAATGAAGTCATATCAGAAACAAAAGCTTCAACTACTGAAGATGTAGCTACAGGCATATATCACGCAATGCACAAAATTGTTTCTCATGCGAATGTGCCAAAAGAAAATATAAAATATGCAATGCTAGGAACAACTCATTGCACGAATGCGATTGTTGAAAGAAAGAGACTAAATCAAGTGGCGGTAGTACGAATTGGTGCGCCAGCGACACTGGCAGTCAAACCTTTAATAGGTGTCCCAAATGACCTTAGAGAATTACTAGGTGAACATGTCTTCTTAGTGCGAGGGGGTCATGAATTTGATGGAAGAGAAATAGTTGAACTTGATGAAAATCACTTATATGAAATCGCAAATGAATTAAAGGAAAAAGTGGATTCCATAGCAATTACTTCTGTTTTCTCTCCAGTATCAAAGGCACATGAAGAAAGAGCAGCAGAGATTTTTCAAGAAGTATTGGGAGACTCTATCGCATTATCGTTATCTTCTGAGATTGGTTCTGTAGGGCTTTTAGAAAGGGAGAATGCGACCATATTAAACGCTTCAGTTATTAATGTCGCAAAGATGGCTGCAGAAGGGTTTATCGATGCATTAAAAAATGAAGGGATTCAAGCGAAAGTATTCTTTGGACAAAATGACGGAACATTGATGTCTGTAAAATACGCTATGAAATATCCTATTTTCACAGTTGCATGCGGACCTACTAATTCTTTGAGAGGAGCTTCATATTTAAGTGAATTATCGGATGCCATAGTCGTAGATGTTGGAGGAACAACATCTGATGTAGGTGTGCTAGTGCAATCATTTCCACGAGAATCTTCTCTTGCAGTTGAGATTGGTGGAGCAAGAACGAACTTCCGTATGCCGGATTTAGTTTCTATAGGCTTAGGGGGCGGAACAATTATAAAGATAGAAGACGAACACTCTTTTACAATCGGTCCTGAAAGTGTGGGATATCGATTACCAGAGAAAGGATTGGTCTTCGGTGGAGATACATTAACTACTACTGATGTTGTTGTGGCACTTGGGAAAAGTAATTTAGGAGACGTTAAAAAAGTGTCACATCTTGATAAAAATTTATTAGAAAAAATATACGTAAGAATGGTTGAGATGGTCGAAGAAGCAATAGACAGAATGAAAACAAGTGCTGATCCAGTTCCCGTTATTCTTGTTGGAGGAGGTAGTATTTTACTACCAGAAACCCTTAAAGGTGCCTCACATGTTATCCGCCCGAACCATTCAGGAGTAGCAAATGCTATTGGCTCAGCCATTGCTCAAGTGAGCGGGCAAGTGGAAAAGATATTTGTTTTAGATGAGATTGGCAGAGCTGCTGCGTTACAAAGCGCAAAAGAACAAGCAATAAAAGAAGCTGTGCAAGCTGGAGCCGAACCAAGTAGTGTAGAAATTGTAGATATTGAGGATGTCCCCTTGGCCTACTTGCCAGGAAATGCAACGAGAGTAAGAGTAAAAGCGGCAGGGGACTTAAAATATCAAAGCGAGGTTGCTATCAATTAATAGCAAAAGTTAGTGAAATTCAAAAACCAGTCATCAACACTATAGATGACTGGTTTTTAGCTTTAGAAAAAAATAGAGATGATTAAGGTACCTCAGTATCTAAAACAAATTATTAGTTGATAATCCAGAGCATTCAAAAGAATAAGGATTATGAAAGTTTAAAGAACTGGCATAAAAAAAATAAACATAGAGTTGCTATTTTTCGGTTAGATGGAGGTGAAGTCGTAGGCGAGAAATCTCAATGAAATGAAAGTAACTACTATTCTTATCATTTTTATCTAGTTTACATAATATATATTATAGGAAGTTAAATAATTATAATCATTTTTGTCTCAATATCCAAGTATACTTAAAACATTGAGACAAAATAAAATTTTATGATTCTGATCTTATTCTGCGATAAATTGCAAATCAATATGTCATCTTTAATAAATATAACAAAATGATTGATTCGCATATGATTCAAGTTTTAGTGTATTTATAAATCTATTATCCAATAAAAAAATCCAGTTAACTCAATAATTTTATTTACGTTCTTGCTCTAGCTATGTTGTATACGATTAGAATATCGTATTAGCTCTTTCTAAGCTACCTTTTCTATTTTTCCTCTAATCGTACTCTGGCTCTTGCTCCAGCATTGCCAGCTGCTGAATGCTCATAATTAAGTTTGGATGTAACAGAAAAATTGCTTTATCTATTATCATGTCTTTCTGCATGATATAAAAATAACTCCTTGATCACTAAGATTATTCACGAATTTAATTAACTGCAACATATTTCTTCTTTATGAATTTTAAATAGAAAAAGTTATAAACCATGCTATGATTTATAACTTTTAGTTTACATAATAATATTATTGTCTTTGTAAAGCTTTGCTTAAAAACTGTCTTACATTTCCGTAATATTGTATCTTATTAAACGCAGGATAATCAGATTGAAACTGTACGTAGATTGGAGAATCAAGTAACCATGGATAATGCTGTAAAAATTGTTGATCTCCAAAAACCAGCGCTGTTAACCAATTATTGATTTCTCTTTCATAAATAAGATATCGTATCTTAGCATACGGTTCGGTATATTCTCCTTTGCTAATTTGAAATCGGCAGAACAATACATATTGCCCCATTTGCGGTATCCACTGTGCCTGAAGCGCGTCAGAATGATTGTTCTCATTGCCTTTTACGCTCTCAATAGAAATGCTTAAATAAGCTTGTTCATCTCCATAAGGCTGTCGAAAGTAATAATTTCTATATTCAACTGGCTTAACATTTGTAGCAGGAGCAAGAATATCAACCTTTAATTTTGTTAAATCTAATTCTTGATTCATTGAATCCTTCCCCTTCATTAAAAGATTGTTACTTCTATACATCCATCATATGCCCATTAACTAAAGTTGTGCTAGCTAGAGATTTGTACCTCATTCTTACCATAAAGAAGAAAACTCAATGCTCCTTGAGCTGCCCTTATCATAAAAAATAGCTTATAGTTTATCTTTAAAAGAAGATAAACTATAAGCATTTTAGCAATAACCGCTTATTTGTTTCTTACATCTAAAATTTCTACGTTCACTAATTGCCATTTTTCATCTTCTCTTTTCCAAAAAGATTGCAAATAAGCTATAGTATCATTTTGGTCTATACCTGTGACCCTTTGCATTCCCTTCAAGCCCTTTTCCCCCTTTGTATTTTCAAAAGGAGTAAGCATATTGTATGAGTTAACAGTTAGTTCAAAAGGTTCGTTTAATTTTCCTTTATGATATAAACCGAGTTTTTCATATGCTTTTGCATTCTCAGCCAAATCAAAAGTTACTTCTCTATTTTCATTTTCTACTGCGATAACAGCTTCGTAATTATCCTCTAATTGCGCAGTAGAAGTGACTGGATCAGGTACACCTAAGTTAATTAGTTTTCCATCTTGATAACTATAAAGATAGAATGAAGCATTTTCTCCACTATCTTCGCTGTTGATTTTCACTAGCAATTCCTTATTACCATCATCATTAAAATCAATTATTTTTAATCGTGGGTCAAACCCTGGTTCTAAATCTACTTTGACAGTTTTTTTAAGATCATCTTCTACTTCTAATGATAATTCTTTAAAAAAACCAGCTTCTTCTTCATAACGGATACCTTTAATCTTTATCGTCTCTTTTATCTCTTTTCCAGAAAGCTCTGCTTCTTGGGTAATGACTGTTTTTTGCTCTTCATTCTTGTCTACACCGGCATATACAGCGGTCATCGTGGATAAACTCATCAAGAAAAAGGCAGTTAATGCGACAAGCACTTCTTTCTTCATTATAAAGACCCTCCTAACATTATTATAAGGATGCCCTTTATTGGAAGAATAATGCAAAAAGAGACTTGAAAAATTTATTTTCTTTTTATTGGTCCATAATGATCACTCATGGCCTGATTTAGCAGTCCTAAACAACGGTCAAACTCCACTTTCATTTGCTTTCTATATAGCTCGTATTCTTGCTTCCCCTTATCCGTAAGATGATAAATAATAATTTCTTGAAAATCTACACCAGGTTCACCAAGTAACTTTTTTTCTCTTCTCACCCATCCCTCTCTCGTTAATTCATGTAATGTTTTATAGATTTCGGAATGAGTAGGATGATATCCATATGGTTTAAATTCGGTTCTAAGATCATCTAAAAACTGAGTACCATAACGCTTATTCGCTTCAATCATTTTTAGTAAATATAACTTCAAAAATGCTCTTTGTCTTACAAGAAAGCCCCTCTTTAATTCTGATTCCATTGTTCTCTCCTACCTTTGCTATGAAGAATCATGTTATTTTTTTATCATTGATTGAATATACCGTTTATTTGCTTTATAACTAAAGAATAAATAGGATAGAACAGATAGTGGAATGAATGTCCAAGCTGCCCCTCTTAACAAGGCAAAAGGTGTCTCAAAAATAAACGAAAACCAAAATGACATTCCACTTTTGTCCCATAGCCCCGGAGTTAAGTAAAGTTCACTTGGTCGAATGAAATAGGCTGGATCAATGATGCCTGTATAATAAAGAAAGACTATTAGTGGGAAGTTACCAATGGCAAGCATGAGAGAAGAATGAGCGTAACGTTTATACCTTTTTGCCTTTGAAACATTATCAGAAAAAATATCATCTGTGGCTTGATCATCGATTTTCTCAAAATATTGAATCCCTGAATATTTTGATCCAGCAATATGTCTCCAACCACTATCCTCGAACAATGTAATATAATCCAAAAAGTCTGCTGAATGCTTGAACTTTCTGAAATCTATTTTAATTTTCTTCTCTTTTGCCTCAACTAACCGAAATTTGTAGCCGAAATAAGTGCTTTCTAATTGGTACCCTTCACTCGCCATTCTCTCTAACCATTGTTCCTCTTTATCAAAGTCAATAAAAACCTTGAATTTGCGCATCTTCTCCCCTCCACTAAATATCTGTATTAGAGAATAAGTTATCAGTAATGTGAATCATATGGCTCATCCTTTTATAATCTTGTCTTAGTACCTCAATTCCTTTCTCTGTGATCACATACGTTTTTCTACGTTTATCATCACTTTCCACAGATTGTATTAACCGTTGTTTCACTAAATTTTCTATTGCTCCGTACATCGTTCCTGCCGCTATTTTCACTTTGTTGTCACTTAATTCCTCCACTTTTTGCATCATGACATATCCATGGGAAGGTTCAATTAATGATAATAGAATGTAATAGGTTGTTTCGGTTAATGGAGAATATTTATTTATGTCCATTGAATCACCCCGACACTATATATACAGTTAAACTATATAGTTCAATTATATACAGTCTAACTGTATATTGCAATAAGTCACTTTTTATACTTTCGGCCTTTTCTTACTTAATCGCATTTTTTGTTTTTTCTTTATCTATTGAATATTTGGAACATAGTTCTGTTAGAATTATTTTCGTTAATTTTTGTATGCTTATAACTTCGAACATTAAAAAAGCCACCTAAAAGGTGGCTAAAAGATTCATTGTTCACGTAAATTGTTTGCTATAAGCGAACAAGTCTTCTTGTGCTTGTTTATATTCCTGTTTTAGTTTATTGACATAATTAGCGGTAGTTGTCACCGCGGAAATAGCAGCAATACCTTGTCCACTTCCCCAAACATCTTTCCATGCTTTTACTCGATTTTCCCCAAAATTCATTTTGCTTGGATCACTATCTGGTAGATTATCAGGATCCAAACCAGCAGCTTTTATGGATGGTTTTAAATAGTTACCATGAACCCCAGTAAATAGATTACTATAAACAATATCATCGGATGAACCATCAACAATAGCTTGTTTATACTCTTCTGAGGCTCTAGCTTCCTCTGTAGCGATAAATGGCGAGCCGATATAGGCTAAGTCTGCTCCCATCGCTTGCGCAGCTAAAATGGCTTGTCCGTTCGCAATAGAGCCAGATAGCGCTAATGTTCCATCAAACCATTGTCTAATTTCTTGAATGAGCGCAAACGGACTTTTATCACCAGCATGGCCACCCGCTCCTGCAGCAACAGCAATTAAACCATCTGCGCCTTTTTCTATCGCTTTATGTGCAAAAGTATTATTGATTACATCATGGAGTGCAATACCACCATAACTATGAGTAGCGGAGAATACTTCCTCTCTCGCTCCTAGAGAGGTAATTATAATTGGCACTTTATATTTCACGCATAGCTCCATATCTTTTTCTAATCTTTGATTTGATTTATGTACGATTTGATTAATTGCAAAGGGTGCAGCCGGTTTATCCGGGTTTTGTGCATTATAATCAGCAAGCTCTTCTGTAATCTGCGCTAACCATTCATCTAACTGAGAAGAAGGTCTGGCATTTAATGCTGGCATTGATCCAACGATACCAGCTTTACATTGTTCAATAACTAGCTTTGGGTTACTAATAATAAAAAGTGGTGATCCAATGACCGGTAACTGTAATTGCTGAAATTGTTTTGGTAAACGAGACATTTTCTTTTCTCCCTTCAAAGAACGAATGAAAACGGTAACACTTATTTACATCTGTTTTCTATATGTCCAATTTAACCCATATTTCTGTTACCCGTCAATTAAATATCAGATATTTCTAAATTAACAATATTATTTTTCGTGAAAATAAGCTGCGATTCAATCTCGCAGCTCATTTTTTTATTTCATGATTTTTACTTTTGGATTAAGCGCTTTCTTTAATGCTTGTATATAGTTGTGAATGGCTGCACTACCCAAATCAGAAGTTGGATTTAATAATTCAAAGGCATGATAAGCGCCAGGATAAATATGAAACTCTACATCGACTCCATCTTTCGCAAGTCTCGAGACATATTCAATTGTTTCATCCCTAAATGGATCCAATTGACCCACACATGTATAGGTTGGTGGTAGGCCAGAATAATTTTTTGCTCTTGCCGGCGCAGCATACGGTGAAATCTCACCATTGATATTTTTACCTAAATACATCCTCCATGCTGCTAGGTTATTGCCACGATTCCATATCGCTTTTTCATCGGTGATTTCATAGCTTGATGCAGTCGTATTACGATCATCTATCATTGGATAAAGTGGCATTTGAAAGGCTATTTTCGGACCGCTTCTATCTCGTGCTAACAATGAGAGGGCAGCTGTTAATCCTCCGCCCGCACTCTGACCAGCTACTGCGATTCTACTTCTATCAATCTTTAATTCTTCACAGCTCTCATGCATCCATAACAAGGCAGCATAGCAATCTTCTATTGCACAAGGATAGCGATGCTCTGGAGCTAACCGATAATCGACTGACACAACCACACATTCAGCTTCTTTTACAAACGCTTGACAAATAGCATCACTACCATCTGGATGACCAGTTACATACCCTCCTCCATGTATGAAAAGAACAGCTGGAAGTGCCTCTTCATTTCTATTAGAAGGTTCATAGATCTTCACTAACATTCTTTGTTTATCTCCACCTTGAATAGATAACTGATTGATTCTTACATAAGGGGATGTTTCGACTGGGACGAATGCAGCCTGCCTTGCTGCTTCTAATCCCTCTGGTAACTTAAATGGTGGGAAAACCTCACAGATTTCTCTTATTTCTTCTGCTACTCTACTGATAAAATCCATTAATAGCACTCCTTTACATACTTTTTGTGATGGAAGAATGTTGGTCAAACCCACTATACTCACTAGTAGCACAATTCTCGAGGATTTTCCCGTATTGTCCTAGCCCACCTAGATAAATTAAAAATGCTTCAGGCTTTCCTTCTACATTTGCTCCAGAATACCAAGAAGGGGTTTTACTATATAATGTTTGTCTATATACTTCTTCACAGTGGATACGCCATGTTTCTTCTTGTTGCGCATTAGCTTCTACCATTTCGATTCCCTCTGCCTCTATATAAGCAATAAAACGGTCAATCCAATCCACATGCTGTTCAATACTTGTCGGCATATTTGTTGCTACAGATGGACTTTGTGGTCCAGTAATCATAAACATATTCGGGAAGAGGTTAGTGGCAACACCTAAATAAGTTGATACATTAGCTCCATGTTCCCATTTCTCCTTAAGTGATTCTCCTCCACGTCCTTTAATATCCATCGTTAATAATGGTCCGGTCATTCCATCATAACCTGTAGCGAACACAACCATATCTAAGGGATACTCTCTGCCTGTTGTGCAAATACCCTTTTCACTGAATTGTGTTATAGGCGCAGATTTTACATCGACAAAATGGACATGTGGCAAATTAAATGATTCATAATAATTTGTATCAAGAACTAGACGTTTAGTGGCAATTGGATAAGTGGGTAACAATTTTTCTGCTAACGATTGATCCTTAACAACTTGTTTTATCTTATCTCGAACAAATTGACTAAGTGTTTCATTAGAGGTTTCATTAATTAATAAATCATTATAAGTGGCACTTATCTCAAAGCCACCTTTCTTCCATGCTGTTTCATAAATTTCCTGCCGTTTAAATTGATTTTCCTCTAAGGCAGAAATCGGTCGTGAAAAAAAGGGATAACCAGTATGAGATTGAAACATTTTCTTTCTTGTATCTAATCGATTTGCTTTATATTCATTGATTTCTTCTTCTGTGTAAGGGTGATTTTGTGCGGGAATCGCATATTGAGGAGTTCTTTGGAAGCTATATACTTCCGCTGCTGTTTCTGCAATAACCGGTAAACTTTGAATTCCACTTGAACCATTACCAATAATCCCTACTTTCTTGCCATGAAAATCTACTTCGTGATGTGGCCAAGTACCTGTGTGATAGCTTTCACCTTTATACTGACTATAACCTGGTATTTTCGGGATATTCTTCGCATGTGCTGACAGACAACCGACAGCTGTAATGAAATATTTACATATCAATTGTCGACCATCTTGTAAATACACTCTCCATTGTGTAATTTCTTCATCAAAATGAGCCGCTCTTATTTCTGTTTCTAACTCAATATCCTCTCTCAGTTGTAAGCGATCTGCTACAAAGTTTAAGTATTCGAGAATTTCTGGTTGAGTCGGATAACGAGAACGCCAAGACCATTCTTCATATAACGTTTCAGAAAAGGTAAAATTATACGTATGGCTCTCTGAGTCACACCTCGCACCAGGGTAGCGGCTCCAATACCAAGCTCCCCCTACACCAGCTCCCTTTTCAAACACTCGGACACTTAAGCCACGTTCTCGTAATCTGTAGAGCATATACATGCCAGAAAACCCAGCACCAACAATGATTGCATCATAGGAAGGGAAATCTTGATGATTGTGATTGTCCATCAATTACTCACACCTTTCTACTTAAATGATTGCGCTTACATTTTATAGGTAAAATATTCTGACTATTAATAGTATTAGACCTCCTATTGTAAAATTCCTCTATCCTCAATTAAATTTTTTCTCACTAATATAGCTCAGTAAAAGGAAGCATATTAATTTTAGAGGTAACAGCATTACTTATGAAATATCTTCGGTAGTATCTAATATTTCAAATAAAAGTGATGATATGTTGAATAAATCTTTAATTTAGAATTTCATCCAATAATTTTGTTTAATATAAGTAAACTCGTTACAATCAAATGCTATAATTCGCATAAAAACTTGCGTGGGGGATGATGATGCTAAAGAGGAAGTTCGGAGATCGTTCAGATTGGAAAAGAATTGATAAAAGGAAATATTCACAGGCTTTCCTCAATACCAAAAACTTTAAGGGTCACATAACTTTATTACATGCACTATCCGTTACATCACCATTATGTGTAAGTTATGGGAGAAAGAAATTATGTATAGTGGATGATGGATATATGTGGCTTCAACAATTTCCTTTAAGAAAAAACCATACAGTAACTACGATGTTCGATTCTAAAGGGAATATCATTCAGTGGTATATAGACATATGCCTCCATTATGGAATAGACAATAATATTCCATGGATGGACGATTTATTCTTAGATATTGTTATATTACCAACCGGGGAATTATATGTTTTGGATGACGACGAACTTGAAGATGCGCTAAAAAATAGTATTATTAATCAACCTCTATATGATTTAGCTTGGAAAGAAGTAAAAATCATTAAAAGTTTAGTTAGAGCTGGAAACTTTAATTTGTTAAAATTGTCGAACACCCATAAAAAAATTCTATCTAAAATTTTGAAGTAACTACGATTAAATGAACAGAAGTTCTGTCTATTTCCGTTCATTAATCATGAAGATTAGATAACTAGAAGACTTAACATTAATAAAAAAATTATTTACTTTACACAGTAATCTTCCCTGTTGACCAAGAAACGTTAGAGGGATGCCTTCAGTGTTTTTTCAATACTAAAATGATCAACTAAAAGAATGATAATGCACATTAAAAAAGTACATCACTTTTATGAGTGTGTACTTTTTTAATAATGTGTCATTAAGTTAAATACAACCTTTCAACTTTTTGAAGAAATCGTTTATGTTTGTTCCTTTGTCTCAGTCCATAAATGAATAATTGCACCATTTTCTTCTTCATCTAATATAAACGATCCGTTGGAGTAGCGATCATTGTATCTAAGTTCATTCATTGCTATGGACTCAATTGTCCCTTTTTCACTTTCAACAAATGCTGTTTCATGATTATTTGTTATAACCATACCAACAATGCGATGCGGATGTTTTTTCAATTCGCGTAACATCACTACACCTCGTTTTGCCCTTGATGTTTGTTCAAACTCTTGCAGTTTCATTTTTTTCACTGCCCCGCGTTGCGTCGCAATGACAACTGCTTCTTCTTTCTCATTACTAATCATTTTTCCAGAAACAACATAGTCATCATCTTTTAGATTGATTCCTTTTACACCCGCAGCTCTTGGGCCTACTAAGTTTACTTCTTTCTCATGAAACCTGAGACCATAACCTAAATGAGTTGTGAGAAACACATCATGCTCGCCATGTGTTAGGTGAACATCGACAACCTCATCATCACCTTTTAGGTTAAGTGCAACGAGCGCTTTTGAAAAGCGTTGAGCTTTATATGATTTTAATTCGGTTTTCTTCACCATACCGTTTTTCGTAATAAATAATAATGTTGCATTCTCTTGTTCAAAATCAGTAATAGGGATTGCGTGAATGATACATTCATCACGATCGATGGCAATGATATTGGCAATATGTTGACCCATATCCTTCCAGCGGATGTCAGGTAATTGGTGCACAGGACAATATAAGTAGCTGCCTTTATTCGTAAATAGAAGTAGAACATCCGTTGTATTCATCTCTAGCTTTGTTAATAAACGGTCGGATTCCTTCATCGCTAAATCTTGTCCATTTGAAGCTGAATAAGAACGCTGGCTTGTCCGCTTAATATACCCATCTCTTGTGACAGTAACAATCACATCTTCATTTGCTACAAGAACTTCTAGGTTAATTTTAATTTCTTCTATTTCTGCTTCAATTACTGTTCTTCTATTGTCTTCAAATTTCTTCTTCACTTCACGAAGTTCTTTTTTAATCACTGATGCGAGTTTCTTGTCACTGGCAAGAATCGATGTGAGTTCCTCTACTTTGGCCGCTAATTCCTCTGCTTCTGCACGCAATGCAGTGATATCTGTATTCGTCAAACGATATAGTTGTAATGAGACGATCGCTTCTGCTTGAGGCTCTGTAAATTGATACTCTCTCATTAAATTCTCTTTCGCGTCACGCTTATCTTTTGAAGCACGAATCGTCGCAATGACTTCGTCTAATATAGATAATGCCTTGATTAGGCCTTCAACGATATGCTGACGTGTTTGAGCCTTTTCTAAATCGAATTGTGTTCTACGTGTGACAACCTCTTTTCGATGGTCAATGTAGGCATCTAGTAAGGGGACTAGACCCATCGTTTTCGGATGACGGTTATGAATAGCCACCATATTAAAGTTATACGGGATTTGCAGATCAGTATATTTATATAAATAATGTAAAACCCCTTGTGGGTCAGCATCCTTCTTTAATTCAACGACAATTCTTAGCCCTGTACGATCCGTTTCATCACGGACTTCAGCGATTCCTTCGATTTTACGATCGAAGCGAAATTCATCCATTTTCTTCACTAAGTTCGCTTTATTTACTTCATAAGGGATTTCAGTAATGACTATTTGCTTTCTACCACCACGAATATCCTCGAAATCTACTTTACCACGGATAATAATTTTACCTTTGCCCGTTTCATAGGCTTTCTTAATGCCTTCTACACCTTGTATGATTCCACCGGTAGGAAAATCAGGTCCTTTTATATACTGCATTAAATCATCGACAGTACTTTGTGGACGATCCATACGATGAATAACAGCATCAATAACTTCTCCAAGATGATGAGGTGGGATTTCCGTTGCATATCCGGCAGAAATCCCTGTTGATCCATTTACAAGTAAGTTGGGATAACTAGCTGGTAAAACGGTTGGTTCATTCGAAGTATCATCAAAGTTCGGAATAAAATCAACCGTTCTTTTTTCAATATCATTTAAGAGTGCAGAAGAAATAGAAGATAATCTCGCCTCTGTATACCTCATCGCAGCAGGTGGATCATTATCGATACTACCATTATTGCCGTGCATTTCAATAAGAAGCTTGCGCAACTTCCAATCTTGACTCATACGCACCATGGCATCATATACAGAGGAGTCACCATGTGGGTGAAAATTACCAATCACATTACCGACCGTTTTTGCCGATTTTCTAAAACCTTTATCATGCGTATTACCTTCAACATGCATGGCATATAAGATACGACGCTGCACGGGCTTAAGCCCGTCTCTCGCATCAGGTAATGCTCTATCTTGTATAATATATTTACTATATCTGCCAAATCGGTCACCAAGGACATCTTCTAACGGCAGATCACGAAATTGTTCTGCTTTGTTCATGAATCTAACTCCTCAAGCGTCGAAATGTTTTCATTTTCTAAAATGCTGCCATCTTCCTCTAATCCGAATGCGACATTTGTTTCAATCCATTTCCTCCGTGGTTCAACTTTATCACCCATTAAAGTGGTAATTCTACGTTCCGCTCTCGCAGCGTCATCAATTTTCACACGGATGAGCGTTCTCGTTTCTGGATCCATCGTTGTTTCCCATAATTGGTCAGCATTCATCTCACCAAGTCCTTTATAACGCTGAATAATATAGCCTTTACCAACCTTTTTAATCGTATCAGGAAGCTCTTCATCACTCCATGCATACTCTATTACTTCTTTCTTTCCAGAACCTTTACTCACTTTATACAATGGTGGTAAAGCAATATAGACTCTACCTGCTTCTAGTAACGGCTTCATATAGCGGTAGAAGAAGGTCAGTAAGAGCACTTGAATATGGGCTCCATCGGTATCAGCATCCGTCATAATAATCACTTTATCGTAATTAATATCTTCAATCGTAAAGTCACCACCGACACCCGCTCCAACAGCGTGTATAATCGTGTTTATCTCTTCATTTTTAAAGATATCTGCGAGCTTTGCCTTTTCAGTATTTATTACTTTACCTCTTAATGGCAATACTGCTTGAAACCTTCTATCGCGCCCCTGCTTTGCTGAACCACCCGCAGAGTCACCTTCTACTAAATATAATTCGTTTCTTTCTGGGTTACGTGATTGAGCAGGTGTCAATTTCCCTGACAGAACCGCTTCAGCCCGTTTCTTCTTCTTTCCGCCTCTAGCGTCTTCCCTTGCTTTACGTGCTGCTTCTCTTGCTTGAAAAGCTCTAATTGCTTTCTTAATTAATAAAGAGCTTGTATCTGGATTTTCTTCAAGGAAGTAAGAGAGATACTCTGATACAACAGCATCGACAGCTGAACGCGCTTCGCTTGTTCCGAGCTTGCCCTTTGTTTGTCCTTCAAATTGTAACAGTTCTTCGGGTACACGTACTGAGACAATCGCCGCAAAACCTTCTCGTAAATCAGTTCCTTCTAAGTTCTTATCTTTCTCTTTTAGAAGCTGAACTTTACGGGCATATTCATTGAACACCCTAGTCATCGCTGTTTTAGCTCCAGCTTCATGTGTCCCTCCATCTTTCGTACGAACATTATTGACAAAAGAAAGGACATTTTCTGAAAAACCATCATTAAATTGGAAGGCAAAATCAACTTCAATACCATTATGCTCCCCTTCAAAACTAACTACTGGATGGAGCGTATCTTTTTCTTCATTTAGGTACTGAACAAATGCTTCAATCCCATTTTCATAATGATAAATCTCTTTAAGATCATGACGTTCATCCGTTATCTCGATTTTCATCCCTTTTAAGAGAAAAGCGGATTCACGTAATCGTTCACTTAGCACTTCAAAATTATATGTAGTTGTTGAGAAAATTGTCGGATCTGGTTTAAAGTGGATCGTTGTCCCTACTTGATTCGTTTTACCAACCTTCTCAAGCGTGGTTACTGGCTTTCCGCCGTTTTCAAACCGCTGTTCATAAACAAGTCCATCGCGTTTAATTTTAACGACTAACCATTGTGATAAGGCGTTAACAACTGAAGCACCTACACCATGAAGTCCACCACTTGTTTTGTATCCACCTTGGCCAAACTTTCCTCCAGCGTGCAACACAGTCAATATGACTTCGGTTGTAGGTTTGCCCATCTTGTGCATTCCGGTCGGCATTCCTCGACCTTTATCTTGAACACTAATTGAATTGTCTTTATGTATTTTGACAATGATATGATCGCCGAAACCTGCAAGTGCTTCATCTACAGCGTTATCGACTATTTCGTATACAAGATGGTGTAGCCCTCTTGCATCCGTACTTCCAATGTACATTCCGGGACGTTTTCTAACAGCTTCTAATCCCTCAAGTACTTGTATGGCATCATCATTATAGTCAAATACTTCCTGATTTTTTGCCACAAGCATTCCCCTTTCATCTTCAAAAACCATCTATTGTCTATCAATCCGAGTCGGCAATAGAGTTTGATTATATCATAACCGCGCCTTTATGCACCTCTCTACAATAGATATCGGTTTATTATTCCATTCTTATTCACTATATTCCTTCTTATCATGCGAGTCGTATGCATATATGTTCCCCATTGTAACATGATTAAGGTCATGTATATACTGTTGCAAGAGGTGAATAAGAACAAACGTTCTAATCATTATATCATATTTATACGTCTAAACCGCATATGAAAGAAAAAGCATGAAATCAATGTCATGATCCCATGCTACAAATGTTATTTTGTTAGCGCATGCTCTACTTTAATGCATCGATCCATGATCACGGTATAACCAGCATCACTTAACTGCTGAAATACGTCTTCATCTACAACACCTAGCTGAGTCCAAAAAATGGGACAATCAATATTTTGAAATTCACTCGCAAGACTTGGCAAATATTCCGAACGTCTAAAGACATTAACAATATCCACTTTGCCTTCTATTTCAGCTAATGATGCAACCGCTTTTACACCTAATACTTCCTTAACTTTGGGATTAACAGGGATGATTTCGTAACCACTTTTTTGCATGGCTTCACTTACCATATAGGATGTACGATTAGGTTTATCACTTAAACCTACGACGGCAATCCTCTTTGCTTGTTTTAACATCTTTCCGATTTCAGTTCTTGATGGGTTTTCTATACTCAATACATTCACCTCTTATTTTGAACTCTACACTATTTTATCTGAATTAAAGTATAAATGCGAATAGATCGCAATGCTGTTCTTTCTGACATACAGCTTCATCTTTTTTATAAAGCTTTCCTTTTCGCTAAATATCACGTAATCCACTTAACAAAAAAGTTCTTTTCTACTAATTTTAATCATATATCTATTTAACATTCGTTTCATACTAGGGTAATCTTTGCAATTGAAAAGATATTTTAAAAGCAACATAGTACATTCACTTATTTACGTGGTACAATATAAGAACTGTATTTTTATTCCGTGGGGGAGAGTTTATGACATTTGAAGTAATCATCGTTTTTCTTATTGCTTATTTAATTGGTTCCATTCCATCTGGATTAATCATTGGTAAAGTGTTTTATGGCATTGATATTCGTGAGCATGGTAGTGGTAATCTTGGTGGGACAAACACTTTCCGAACGCTAGGAAAAAAAGCAGGTTTTACCGTTACACTGGCCGATATCCTGAAAGGTACCATAGCTGCTGGATTATTACCAATCTTCTTTGATATAGATATACATACAGTAATTATAGGAATTTTTGCTGTTATTGGCCATATGTACCCGATATTTGCAGGATTCAAAGGTGGTAAAGCTGTTGCTACATCTGCAGGTGTTGTGCTGGCGTTCGTGCCCGTCATGTTTGTGGTAATATTAGCTGTATTTTTCATCTCACTTCTCACTACTAAATATGTTTCATTATCATCAATGATTGCTGGTATTGCAGGATTGATTTATTCACTCATTCTTGGTGATCCAATTTTAATCATAGTGATTGCCTTAATGACATTGTTCATCATTTATCGACATCGTACAAATATTAAAAGGATTATCAATAAAACTGAACCAAAAGTCAATTTATTTAAAAAGAAAAGTTAACATTCAAAAGACAGCGTTATAGAATGCTGTCTTTTCTTATTTATTCATTTCTATACTAGGTAGATCGAAGCTATAATTTTTTCTAGTAATCTATCTTTTTTACAATTCCTAAAAAATTCCTTTAACGAATGAAAACGGTGATTGAAAGCCATTGAATGACTTTGGTATGATAAGATTAATAAGTCCATCATTGCGATTTAATTAAAAATATGACATTTTAACTCATATACATAACAAGAAAAGTAGAGATGATTCGTGTTTTTTTCTCAATATACATGTTTTTCTAACATATAATGCAATTTCTTCTAATAGAATAAAAGAGAATGACATTAGATACTACTTCCACATGACAAACAATGGTAAGGATG
This sequence comes from Cytobacillus sp. FSL M8-0252, assembly GCF_038007345.1. NCBI lineage: Bacteria > Bacillati > Bacillota > Bacilli > Caryophanales > Bacillaceae > Cytobacillus > Cytobacillus sp. FSL M8-0252. The sequence goes on along the minus strand of NZ_JBBOWZ010000001.1, from coordinate 2,341,950 downwards.
ATAAGAAATGAAATTAACTGAGATTGTCTTAAAAGAACTACCATTTCCATACTTCTTAATTGACAACAATAATCACGTGGTTTCAACATCTATAGTTAATCAGCATACAATCATTGGTACCCCATTCACACAATTAATGAATTACGAAGATGTCGAACAATTTAATGAAATACGCAAGAAAAAAGCAGTTCTTAATTTACAGCTATTTTTCGGAAACGGTTATCACAATTATCGCGTCTATACGATTCCTGAGGAAGAATCATGTCATTTATTTTGCTACCCCTTATTTCATTCATTATCTACTGATCATAATTATCAAACACAACAATTAGAGCAAAAACTCCTCAGATTTAGCTTAGAACTAAATGAAAAAAAGAAAATCATTCATGAAACTGCGTCTCAGATTAATGAAGCTAATTTCACAAATGAGTACGCACAAAATTTAAGTACACTTGCAGCATCGATGGCACATGAAATACGTAACCCGCTTACAACAGTTAAAGGTTTTTTACAATTGTTAAAACCCTATCTCAATGAGTCAGGGAAAAATCAATATGTTGATATTGCTCTAGATGAGATTAATCGTGCCAATGATATTATTCATGAGTTTCTAAATGCAGCAAAGCCAACAGACAATATTAAAGAACGTATTTCTATTAATAAACTTGTTCACGATACTTTCCTGTTGTTTCAGAGTGAAGCGATTTTAAAGAATACTGCACTCTCCTTCCAATTATCAAAAGACGATCCATATATTTATGGTAATGCCAAACAATTAAAACAAGTACTAGTCAACTTAATTAAAAATGCACTGGAATCATTTGATACACAAGAGCAGCATCAAGAAAATACGATTAATATCTCTGTTAGAAGGACAGCTGAAACATGTTTAATCGTTATAAAGGATACTGGTTTCGGAATGAATGAAGAGACATTAGAAAAGCTTTTTCAACCTTTTTATTCTACTAAATCGACGGGCACAGGCATTGGGTTATCCATTTGTAAAAGAATTATCGAACAACATAATGGCTGGATTAACATTTCATCTGAAATGAATGTTGGTACAACGATTAAGATTACTTTACCGCTAGATAAAGAAAATACATACAGCAATTGAGAGATTAACTTCACATATCCGAATGATCTGGCATCGTTTTATAGCAAAAAAAAGAAGCCTCCGTTTTAGTCGGAGGCTTTTTTTCTTATTAAATTAATTGTTCTTTTTCATCCTCAACCTTTTTATTTTGAAATAAACCAATGATTATTCCTAGAACCGCTCCTAAAAATGCAGGTACTAACCAACCTAACCCTACATCATATAATGGAAGAATACTAGTGAATAGATTATCTACTGAGGTAATCGTATATCCTGCTGCTTTAAAGCCATCAAAGATACCAATAATAAACGTAAATAACATACTCATTTGGTAAACAGATTTCTTACCATTAAACAACGGGTGTAAAAACGTAAGGATTAATAATACAATCGCTAATGGATAAATAGCTGTTAATACCGGTACTGAAATAGCAATCAATTGACTTAATCCAAAATTAGCAATCGCTGCACTAAATACTGAGAAAACAATAACAAACGTATTATAGGAGACTTTAGGCATGATTTTACTAAAATAAGCTGCACATGAAGAGATTAAACCAATACTAGTCGTTAAGCATGCGGCAATGACAATCACACTTAGTATAACTCCTCCAAATGAGCCGAAATAATGCCCGGAAACTTGAGATAAAACCGCCCCACCGTTTCCTAATATACCTAATTGAGAAACACTACTAGCACCAATATAAGAAAGTGAGCCATAAATCACAGCAAGCAAACCGGCTGAAATTAATCCTGCTTTAATCACTGAAAGCATCACTACTTTAGTTGATTGAACGCCTTTAGAACGAATGGCATCAATTACGATAATTCCGAATACGAAAGCAGCAAGGGCATCCATTGTTAAGTAACCTTCAGTAAAGCCGTTAAAGAAAGAGTTAATAGTATATCCATCACTTGGTGCTTGTAGAGATCCTAGTGGATTAACAAATGCTACTACAATTAAAATTAAAATAAATAATAGTAGAATAGGTGTTAAAACTTTACCAACAATATCAACAATTTTCGATGCATTCAGAGAGAAGAATGCGGTAATTCCAAAGAAGATGATAGAGAAGATAACTAATCCAATCGTACTCCATTCATCAGAAATGAATGGTCTAATACCAATTTCATAAGAGACCGTACCAGTTCTTGGTATCGCAAATAATGGTCCGATAGATAAATATAGAACAACTGTAAAAAGTAGACCAAAGAGTGGACTTACACGACTTGCAAGCGATTGCAAGTCACTTTTACCAGAATAACCTAAAGCGATTACACCCAATAAAGGAAGACCAACACCTGTTATAATAAAGCCCGCTACTGCGGCCCATACGTTCGTTCCTGCTTCTTGACCCATCATTACTGGAAAAATTAAGTTCCCAGCACCGAAAAATAATGAAAATAACATAAATCCTACTGCAATAATATAAGAAGACGGAACCTTTTGATTCATATCTTCTACCCCCTTCTGCCTCTACTGTTGTAGTTAACAATCTTCAATTACTATAATTTACTAATTCTTCAGAAAATTCATATTTAAATATAATATTGTATGAATTACAATCTCTGAAAAAATTCAAGCAATATATTGCATTATTAAAGTAACATATCCATGTAATGAATGCAATATATTATTTTAAAAAAATATAGTCATATGTAATATATTAATAGAATTATTCTTACTTAATTTACTAGTAGAGACCTCGATAATTTTACATTCTTGATTGGAATGACTAAGAATAATCCTTCTAGTTATCAAAAAAATAGTGAATATTATTATAGGTTACATAAAAAAACCCTTACAAAAGGAAAATCTTTTGTAAGGGTAAAAAACAGTTAAATTACTTCTTCATTCTCTTTTATCTTTGTCTCTCTTTTAAACAGATCTATTACAATACCTAAAATCACACCAATGATAGCTGGTACAATCCAACCTAATCCCACTTCATACAACGGAAGAATGTTTGCGAATAAATGATAAACAGGCTCTATTTGAACTCCTGCTTCTTTTAAACCGTCAAAAACACTAACAATAAACGTTAAAATCATACTTACTTGATAGACAGTCTTCTTCCCATTAAAAAACTGATGGAAAAATGTTAAAATTAATAATAAAATCGCCAAAGGATAAATCGCTGTAAGTACTGGAACAGAAATAGCTATTAACTCTGTTAAACCAAAGTTCGCAACTGCAGTACTGAAAATAGCAAATGCAATTACATATGTCTTATAGGAAAATTTAGGCATGATCTTATTAAAATAGCTAGCACATGAACTGATCAAACCTACACTTGTTGTCATACAAGCAATAATCATAACAGCACTTAGAACGATTCCTCCATAAGAGCCAAAATATGCATAGGCAACACCCGAGAGAACAGCTCCACCATTTTCAAGGATACCTAATTCCGCAACACTACTAGCACCCATATAAGCCATCGCACTATAAAAGAATGCTAATAAAACCGCAGCAATCAAACCAGCCTTCATCGTAGCAAACATAATAGAGCGATTTGACTCTATACCTTTTGCCCGCAGTGCATTAATAACAATTACACCAAAGACAAATGCAGCCAGTACATCCATAGTTAAATAGCCTTCTGAGAAGCCATTAAAGAATGAGTGTTGTGAATAAGCTTCTGTTGGCTCCCCAAAAGATCCTAGAGGATTAAAAACAGCAACAAGAATTAATAGTAGTATAAAGCTAATTTTAATAGGCGTTAAATATTTACCAACAATATCAACAATCTTTGATGAATTTAATGATAATATCGTCGCAACACCAAAGAAGCAGATTGAGAATATTAATAAACCAATCGTCAGTGAAGATTCTGGCAATAATGGTCGAATTCCAATTTCAAATGAAACACTTCCTGCTCTCGGAATGGCAAATAATGGACCAATAGCTAAATACAATATAATAGCGAAAATCAGTCCAAATGTTGGATTCACTCGACTTGCAAGCGATTGCAAATCACTCTTACCTGAAAAGCCAAGAGCAACAACAGCTAATAATGGCAGTCCCACACCAGTTATAATAAACCCAGCTGTCGCTGCCCAAACATTTGTACCCGCTTCTTGCCCCATCATAATCGGGAATATTAAATTACCCGCTCCAAAGAACAAAGAGAATAACATTAAACCTAATACAACCACATAAGAATTTGAAGATTTTTGATTCATATTTACAAGTTTACCCCTCTCAATTACAACTAGCAGATGATTTTTTCACCGCTAGTATTTTTCAGAATATTTATTCTTCATAAAATTAAATATTCTGAAATAATTTTTAAAAATTCTGTCACTTATCTAATTCCCGTTAATATATTGCATTAATAAGATAACATATCACTATAATGAACACAATAAATTATCTTAAGAAACTAACGGAAAAGGTGATATATTGCATTAAAAACTATATTATTATATAATTTTTTCTATATATTACTAATATGGATAGAATATTTCCGGATTTCTTTCAGCAATTTTGAAAAATCACACTATACTAACAGAGTAATTTACAGATATTTGATACGCAAAGGTGGTTTATTATGCCAATTCCAAGTAATTTTTCAACTCCACAACGACTTTCAGCTAAAAAACGAGCATTCTTGCAAATTCAAGAATGGATTATTGATGGCACGTTAAAACCAAAAGAAAAGCTGAATGATGCTGATCTTGCGGAAGCTTTAGGAGTCAGCAGAACACCCATTAGAGAAGCATTACAATTATTAAATTCCCAAGGATTTGTAGAAATGTATCCGGGTGTAGGGACACAAGTTACTGCAGTAAATCACGAAGATATAACGAAAATCCTTCCTCCATTAAGTGTCCTGCAAGCATTGTCTTCTGAATTAGTAGCAGGCAATCTGGGGCAAGAGGTAATTAATCGTTTAAAAGAAATTAATCAGAAATTTGCTGAAGCTATTAAAACTGAGGATTCATTCTCTGCTCTTAAATATGACGAAGAGTTCCATCAATTAATAGTAGATGAAACAAAAAACCCTTATATAACTCAGGCGATTGAAGGTCTCCAACCTCACGTTATGAGACTTTACTATTACAAAGCCATTATCTTAACAGAATCATCTATCGACGAGCATGAACGGATCATACAAGCGCTAGAAGCAGGTGACAAACAAACAGCCTCTGATGTAACAAGAATCAATTGGATTCGTGCCATCAATGAATATTTTTCTGAGCATAAATAAGGTTCCCTTCTCTTTCCAATCAAAATCTTAGCAGTGTGTTTCGCTTTCGTATACAATAGTCTTATAAAGATAAAAGGAGTGGGGACCTTGGACATTCGATTGAGTGACAAAGCCATTAACTGGTTTAAAGATGAGATGCTTTTAACTGCCGGAGATTACGTTCGTTTTTTTGCCCGGTATGGAGGTTCAAGCCCGATACAACAAGGATTTTCTTTAGGTATTTCTAATGAAGAACCGGTCAATCCTGTCGTTACGAAAGAATCTGACGGTATCCAGTTTTTTATCGAGGAAAAAGACTTGTGGTACTTCGATAATCATCATTTGATTGTGCAATATGACGAGGACTTAAACGAACCGCAGTATAAATATGAAAAATAAACATCACCCCTAGCTCTATAAAACTAGGGGTGATGTTTATTATCTCCAAATATGCTCTTCTTTTCCCTCTAACTTCATAATTTCAATTTGTTTATCTCCTAATAAATCAAAATGAGAGTATCCGTCTTTACGATGATGAATCCACTCCGGCTTCAATCCGTACTTCTTCCCCCATAAAATGAGCTGATTCAAATCGGACGCTCCCACCTTCGTGACCGTCTTACACGTGGGAAAACGATCATCAAGCCAATAATGAGTAAGAAAGGCGATCTTTCCAGCATCTATATCAGATTTCCACTTTCTTACATCAACCCTAGTAATACCGAACGCCATTTTTAAGCCTTCTTTCTTTATTTCTTTGCTTTTTCGTATGCTTCATGCCAATCTGGAAACTTCCTCCGAAGTGAAATCGGTCGAAAACTATCCTTCTTCACACAAGTGTGTAATGAAGACCCACTAACAGCGAGAATGCCTTCTTGGTTATATATTTCATATCCATAAGTTGTCCTTAAACCATCATAATCCTCTACCCAAGTCTTGACTGTAGCTGTCTCTCCATAATGGAGAGGTTTTTTATAAGATGCTTGTATGTCAAGTACAGGTGATAATACACCTTGTTCTTCTAATGCCGCATAATTAAAACCTAGGTCTTTTACGAATTGCGTTCGACCTAGTTCCATCCAAATAATATAATTGGCATGATAAACCACACCCATTTGATCTGTTTCCGCATATCTAACTTCTATCTCTTTCGTTGAAACTAGCACTAGTCTTGTCTTCCTTTCTATTCGGACCAATTGTATTTATAAAATCTCTCTCTGTTAATGTGGATAACGATGACTCACTTGTATGTGAATCTTCCATAATTCTTCTTGCTTGATTCTGAATAGCCCCTTCAGCAAGATTCACAACTAAACGACCATTCCCTTCTGTTACTGTAGTCGTAAAATACTCCAGCAGTAATTGTTCGGCCGCCTTCGTTAAACTCATTTCATATCTTGTTAAAAATGCTTTCATCATCTTCAGCATCTCTTCAGCAGTATAGTCCGGAAAATGTAAAAACTTTTTAAAACGCGACCTTAGTCCAGGATTACTTGCCAATAGCTTTTCCATTTCCACTGGATAGCCTGCTAATATCACTACCAAGTTTTCGTTATGCTTAGTCATTTCATCTACAAGCGTATCTATCACTTCTTTTCCGAAATCAGTAGTGATATCAGATAAAAGAGAATACGCTTCATCAATAAACAAAACACCACCTAATGCTTGGCGAATAAGTTTTCTTGTTTTTAATGCTGTCTGGCCAATATAACCAGCAACAAAGTCGGCTCTACTCGAAACAATAAGATGGCCCCGTTTGAGCAAGCCGCATTCTTTTAATAATTGTGCGAAGATTTTCGCTATCGTCGTTTTCCCAGTACCTGGATTCCCTGTAAAAACTGAGTGTAGCTGCACAGGAATGGCCGGTAATCCTTGTTGCCCTCGCATATGCTGTACTTGTACAAATGACACTAAAGTCTTTACTTCTTCTTTAACATGCTCCAATCCAATCATTTCATCCAGTTGCTTCTGCGGTTGATCAATAGACTCTTCCTCATCGATGGTAAAATCATCTTCTTCTAATATGGTTAGTTCTCTAATATCTGCTTGATCACCCTTAATACCTTTAGAAAATATCGCATCGAGAATGACATCATGTACAGCTCTTGCGTTACCAAAGGTATCATCAACACGCTCTCTTTCTATTCTCTTTAACAACGCCCTTTCTCCTGAACTAGTTAGCACATAATCATTATTTAAAGCGATTCGCTTTCCTATCTCTAACAACTCGTAGTCATTGTAATCTGAAAGATGGAGATGGTTTGCTTGCGGGAAACGACTGCGTAATCCCGGGTTTACTTCAAGAAACTGTCGCATTTCATCAGGATAGCCTGCCAATATTACTGCCAATCGTCCACTATACTTTTCACTTGTCATTAACGAAACAAGGGTATCAATTGCTACTTGTCCATAATCGTCCTTTGATTGATCTGATCGATTCAATGTATAAGCCTCATCGATAAATAATACTCCACCTAGCGCTTTTTCGACTAATTGTCCAACATTCTCTTCGGTTTGCCCAACATATGCACCAACTAATTGTGAACGATTAGTTTCTATGACATTCTCCCTTGGTAAGACACCCAAATGATTGTATATACGCGCAAGTGTTCTCGCTAAAGTTGTTTTACCTGTTCCAGGATTCCCTGTAATCACCATATTGAGACTCATTTGATCTCGCTGGTTAAAACCTAAAGTACGACGTCTATGTTGATACTGTAAAAATTGATAATAAGCTTTAATTCTCTTCTTTACATTTATCATACCAACCATTTCATCAAGTTCATTTAAAGGAGTCACATGTTGCTTTTTCTGTATTTCGTAGGCTTCAATTCTTTGTTGCCACTTTTCTTTCACTTTCAAAAGTTGCTCAATTTTTCTCTTTACTTCATCATAATGTATCGCTGTATGAAATACGCCAGATATCGACTGCTCATATGCTTCGGCAACCTCAACTAATTCACCGCCAATGGATAGAGCGTCTTCGAGGATAGCATATAAATCGTTTACAAAAGGACTCAATTGATCATTTTTATACTTACGTAGTTCCTCTTTTTGTCGTTTTAAATGTTCTTTTGCTTTATGAGTTTGTTGCATAAAACGGTTTGTGATGGCTATCATTTCTTCTGCAGCATATTTTTTTGTTGCACGATTATCAGTTTCACGAATAATAGGATATTGAAGTTGATCCATGAATTCTTTGTTAATCATCCATTTTGTTTCTGCGAGCGCTTCTTTTGCTCTGAGATTCTGCGGTGATAATTCAATCGCCTTTTGTAACCATGCAACTGGCAATTGAACATCTGTTTTGTCCCTTATAGCAGACAATTGCGCTGCTTCTGTTAGCAACTCTGATAATTGTTCAGCATCCGTTTTTTCATCTAAACGAGAGATTTGTTCAAATATATTTCTTTCAGTATGTACTTGCTGGGAACCATTTTTATCAATATCTGTTTTTTTCTTTTGTTTCATTCTATTCACATCACTTTATTCAATGGTTTAAACTAACTATACCATATTTTTTTCTTCATATTGAAGTAAAGCCGCTTACATACAAAAGGATGCTTAGGTACGGCTTACCTAAGCATCCTTTTGACATTTATTCACCTTTTGTTTGAATCACATCAGGTTGTTTGCCTGTTTTATCCTGCATTTGTTTACCTTTATTGCCACCAAAACCTCTTGATTGTGTACCAAGGTGATTGGGGACAAAAGCTTTACTGTTCTTTTTTGGATTACCCATCACTTATCCCTCCTTCATTTTATTATGTTCGGAAGTTAAGTGAAATAGTCAGGTAAAAATCTACTCTGCCTTTAGGTGACTAGCATGTTTTTCTTCTAATCGCATTTCTATTTTATCCATTGCAGACTGATCTTTCATTAATTGAAGCTTATTCTCTAATACCAGATCAGCAAACGTTCTTCTTTTAGGTTTTCTCATAAAATTCTTCACCCACCATTTCTTTCTATTTTATAAGCAGTATGCCCCATTCAATAGAAAGTTATTACAAATTTTAGAAAATTTAATAATGGGCTTAGTTATTGAATTATAAAAGAGATAGATTAAAACTGTTTTAACTTTTCTTTAATTAATGATAAAGGCATAGCACTATAGTATTTATCCCTTATGACGCCCTTTTCATCAATGAAATAAGTAGTTGGTATTACCATCACTTGATAAATTTCATTTACTTGATCATTCTCGTCTAATAAAACCGGAAAAGTAATACCTAATCGCTCAACATATTTGCTGACATTACTTTTTGTATCAATGTTAATGGCAATGATCTCTATATTAGTATCCTTTTTATTTTGATAAAATGATTGGAAATCACGCATTTCTTGTTTACATGGCGCACACCAAGTAGCCCAAAAATTGAGCATCACTTTTTTTCCGCGAAATTCCGTTAAACTGACATTTTTACCTTCAATAGTCTGAAGCTTAAATTCGGGTGCTTTTGTGCCGATCTTCAAACCAGGTAATTGATCTTCTGCTGCAGTTTCTAGCGGGATAAATAGTAAAAGGCAACAAAGGAATAATAAGGTTTTTTTCAACTAGAACACTCCTTCCTTTCATTATTGTTCCTAATAGAAAAGAAAATATAGTGTTCTGATCATCCAAAATGAAAGAAAATATGTAAATAAATAAACAAAAGCGATACGCATCCATTGAATCATAGGGAAATGCGAGTGATAGGCTTTAATAAATAAATAAATTACCATGATAACTAAAGCGAAGAATAGACCTTTCAGTCCACTATTTGAATAAACAATTATAAGAGGGTTTTTTATTACATCTGTAAACCTCATTATTAGTGGCAGCCCTTTATAACATAGGAGAAAAATAATTAGACCAGTCACCAGACTAGAACTAACTTCATCTTTTATCTTCCCATCAACTCTAAACAAAGTTTTTAAAAGAAAATATGTGATTACAAACGCTATCGCAAGACTTAACTGATTCACAGTAATTAAAAACGGACCAATCATCCATGCTTTCAATTGTTATCTCCTTTTGTTTTACTATGCTCAATCATTTTTACTCATTTCATTTAGTTCTAAGGTTTTTTTAAACTTTCACATCGTGATTCTATGTGTATTGAACGAAGGCAAATTCCTTCCTAAAGGGTGAAGTTTGTTGAAGTTTGGAAACTAAAAACCCTCTACACATCTAGAGGTGTAGAGGGCAGGAAAGCTACAATTATTTCTTCAATCGATTACGAAGAACCATTTGCAAGATACCACCATGACGATAGTAATCAATTTCCACTTCAGAGTCGAAACGAACAAGTGCTTCAAAAGTAGTTATAGTGCCATCTTCTGCAATTGCTGTCACTTTTACAAAGTCGCGAGGTCTCACGTCTTCTCCAATTTCAACACTAATTGTTTCCTTACCAGTTAATCCTAGTGTATCAGCACTCTCACCAGCTTTAAATTGAAGTGGTAGAACGCCCATTAACACAAGGTTAGAACGGTGAATACGCTCATAGCTTTCGGCAATAACTGTTTTAATACCGAGTAAATTTGTTCCTTTTGCTGCCCAGTCACGAGATGATCCCATTCCGTAATCCTTACCAGCAAGTACAACTAATCCAGTGCCATCTTCTTTATATTGCATACATGCATCATAAATGGATGTCACTTCACCAGTTGGCCAGTACGTTGTGAATCCACCTTCAGTACCTGGTGCAATTTGGTTACGGATACGGATATTAGCAAATGTACCACGCATCATAACTTCATGGTTACCACGACGAGAACCATAAGAGTTAAAGTCACGAACTTCTACGCCATTTTCGCGAAGGTATTTACCAGCTGGTGTATCTTTACCGATTGCACCTGCAGGAGAAATATGGTCAGTTGTAACAGAATCACCAAATTTACCAACTACACGTAAACCATTTAATGGTTTTACTTCTTCTGGATCTGGTTTTAAACCTTCAAAGAATGGTGGGTTTTGGATATAAGTAGATGACTCATCGAAAGTATATAATGGTTCATTACTTGTTTTAATTTCATTCCAACGCTCATTATCATCGAATACACGCTCATATTCAGCACGGAATAAATCAGGTGTAACCGTTTGTTTAACGACTGCATTGATTTCCTCTGTTGTTGGCCAGATGTCTTTAAAGAATACATCGTTCCCATCTTTATCTTGACCAAGAACATCATGTTGAAGATCAACATCAACTGTTCCAGCTAGAGCGTATGCAACTACTAACGGTGGTGAAGCAAGGTAGTTACCTTTCACTAATGGATGGATACGACCTTCAAAGTTACGGTTACCAGAAAGAACAGAAGTAACAAGTAAATCACTGTCAGCAATCGCTTCTTCAATTTCTTCTTTTAAAGGACCAGAGTTACCGATACATGTTGTACATCCATAACCTACTAGGTTAAATCCTAATTGCTCTAAATAAGGAAGTAAACCAGAGTTATTTAAGTACCCAGTTACAACTTTTGAACCTGGTGCTAAAGATGTTTTCACATATTTAGGAACTTCCAAACCAAGTTCTACTGCTTTTTTCGCAACAAGACCTGCACCAACTAATACATAAGGATTAGATGTGTTTGTACAGCTAGTGATTGCAGCAATTGCAACTGCACCCGTTTTCATTGTCGTAGAATCGCCATTTTTGAAGTTAACTGTTGCTGTTTTATCAAACTCTTTCTCATCATAACCAAAACCTTGGTTACCTTGAGGAGCAGTAACAGCTTTATTAAATTCTTTTTTCATAGCAGAAAGCGGAATTAAATCTTGCGGACGTTTTGGACCGGAAAGGTTCGGTTCAATATCAGCTAAGTTAATTTCTACTACATCTGTATAAACTGGTTCTAATGAAGGATCGAAGAATAAGCCATTTGCTTTAGAATAAGCTTCAACAACTTTGATTTGTTCTTCTTTACGTCCAGTTAGACGCATGTATTCTAAAGATTCACCATCAACTGGGAAGAACCCACATGTTGCACCATATTCAGGTGCCATGTTCGCGATTGTTGCACGATCAGCTAGTGGAAGTGCAGGAACACCTGGTCCGAAGAATTCCACAAATTTACCTACAACACCGTGTGTACGTAAAACTTGTGTTACTTTTAAGGCAAGGTCAGTAGCTGTTGCTCCATTAGGTAGCTCACCAACAAGTTTCACCCCAACAACTTCAGGAACTGGGAAATATGAAGGCTGTCCAAGCATCCCAGCTTCCGCCTCAATACCACCAACACCCCAACCAAGTACACCGATACCATTAATCATCGTTGTATGAGAGTCAGTACCAACAAGTGTATCAGGGAATGCTTCAAAATCTCCTTCTGTTGTTTCATTTGCAATTACAACATCAGCAAGATATTCTAAGTTTACTTGGTGAACGATACCTGTCGCAGGTGGAACAGCACGATAGTTATCAAATGCTTTTTGTGCCCAACTTAAGAATTGGTAACGTTCTGCGTTTCTTTCAAATTCTAAAACCATATTTGCATCTAGTGCATCTGGTGTGCCATATTTATCAACTTGTACAGAGTGGTCAATAACAAGATCAACTGGTTTTTCAGGGTTGATCATATCTGGATCTCCACCCATATCAGCCATAGCTTTTCTTAAAGAAGCTAAGTCTACAACTGCTGGTACACCTGTAAAGTCTTGAAGGATAACACGTGAAGGTTTAAATGGTACATCCACTTCCTTCACATCTGCTGTTCCCCATTTTGCTAAGTTTTCAACATGCTCTTTTGTAATTACACGACCGTCATATTGACGTAGTACAGATTCAAGTAGGACTTTAATAGAATATGGTAATTTAGATACCTGTCCTATACCTGCATTTTCAAGTGCTGCTAAGTCATAGTAATGATAACGTTTCCCATCTACATCAAATGATTTACGGGAATTAAACACATCATTTTTCGCCATAGTATTACCCCCTAATTCGAACTACAAAGTACTATAATACCACTTAATGGTAATCAGTCGAAAAGTTTGAATTTTTACCCATCCTCACTTTTCTCACAATTCCTATAATAATACAACATTCAACATAAGTAAATAACAAGAAAGTTATTGTTATTGATAAGTTTTTCTTATGGTATTTCTAATAAATGATATGATAAACATAAAAACACCGCAATTGAGAGAGGTTATCAATTACGGTGTGAAATACACTTCATTTAATTATTATATTAAGAAAATAAACCAATCGCGTTTAATTGACTTTTTTCGACTTTTTTAGCCCTATTTTTATTTTTCTGATTGCACTTGGCTTGTGATGGCATCCAAATCCGTTTGAAATTTAAGCAATTGCTCTTTTTGATGCTCAGATGCAACTTCTAAAGCATTTTGGATTTGTTCATAAGTTTCTGCTATTTCTTGAGACAGATGTTTGAGTTGTTGGCCATACGTACTAGCATGTTTATCTATTACATGATACTGTTCTTCTACATCTTCCATACTTTGTTGGGCTGCTTGAAATGCTTGCTGTTTATTTTTATGATATGGCATAACTTGTTTTCACCTCTTTTGCTTTTCTTACAATTAAATTGTTCAGAGTGAGGATAAAATATACCGTATAAAAAATGGGGATTCTTTCATCCTATAAACAAAAGGAGGGAAATGAAAAAATGAATAAAAATGATGGTAAAGATATGAGAAAAAACGCTCCAAAAGGGGATAACCCAGGACAACCTGAGCCTTTAAGTGGCTCTAAGAAAGTAAAGAATAGAAATCATTCAAGACAAAAGAATCACTCTCATCATGATATGTAGAAGTTTGTTCGATACAATTGAATAAATGATCAAAATAAAAACCTTAATGAAATAACTCTGCATTCTTGAAATGAGTTCGGTATTGTATCGGACTCATTTTACCTTATCCCCGGACTGTTATTAATAAAAATAATACATCATTCATTTCCTTAACTTGATTAAGTAGCTTCATACAAATATATTTTATAAACTGTAGTTCTTGTACAGTTATCATCAATTTTGGAAGAAAATATAATTTCCACATTAACATTTAAAAAAATCGATTGTACGATTCACATTATTTGTGTATACGCATACATTATCATACTGGGGTGATATGTATGAATATGGAGTGGCAGAGTTGGTTTGAAAGCATGTTTCTTGATCCGTTAACATCTTTTTTAGACGAGTCTATCTTTCGTATCGATGTATTTGATACAGAATCAGCTTATATAATTGAAGCCTTAATTGAAGAGGATCGTTATCATCATGTGCAAGTTATACCAACGGGAGATGAGCTTATTATCAGTGCTGTTGCAAAAAGTGATGGTGCAACATATAGCAGAAAACTTATGCTTCCTCATATTACAACTCCACTACGAATCGTTCACCAGCATTCTATTTTGGAAATTTTCATAGACAAATAATGATGCAATATTTAGTTGACATAATAAAATTATGCGAACCTATTATCGTCTCAGGATTCGAACTAAAATAAACAAATTTACAATATGATAACTCCTGCATGGATATACTAAAATCTATTTTAACTTAAAGAAAAACGCCCGCGTAACAAAAGGGCGTTTTTCTTTATCTTTATTTTAGTTTATTTAACATATCCTCAGTCATTCTTGCGAGATCATACTCTGCTTTAAATCCCCATTCTTCTTTTGCGGCTGAAGCGTCAATGGCATTTGGCCAACTATCAGCGATTGATTGGCGAACTGGATCGACATCATACGTTAAGACGAATTCTGGTATATGCTTACGGATTTCAGCAGCGATTTGCTCCGGTTCAAAACTCATTGCTGTCACATTAAATGAATTACGATGTAATAATTTTGCTGGATCAGCCTCCATAAGGTTGACTATCGCATTTAAGGCATCAGGCATATACATCATATCCATATAGGTACCTTTTGCAATATAAGAAGTATACGCTTTGTTTTTCATCGCTTCGTAATAAATCTCCACAGCATAATCGGTCGTTCCGCCTCCTGGAGGTGTTACGTAAGAAACTAATCCTGGGAATCGTAAACCGCGTGTATCCACACCAAATTTATGATAGTAATAATCAGAAAGGAGCTCTCCAGAAACTTTATTTACGCCGTACATTGTTGTTGGTCGGCAAATCGTATCTTGTGGTGTAAGGTCTTTTGGTGTAGAAGGTCCAAAAGCGCCAATGGAACTTGGTGTAAAGAATTGCGCACCCGTTTCTCTTGCTGCTTCAAGTGCGTTCATCAATCCACCCATATTTAAATTCCAAGCAAACACTGGATTTGCTTCAGCTGTTGCTGATAATAAGGCAGCCATATGAATAATAGAATCAACTTGATGCTTTTTCGCCACTTCTAACATCGTTTTTCCATCTGTAACGTCTACCATTTCAAAAGGTCCTGATGTAGCTGCCTCTGAGTCATTGCTTCTAATATCTGTTGCAATGACATGGTCCGTTCCATAGATTTCTCTCAATTTCAGTGTTAACTCTGAGCCAATCTGGCCAAGTGCACCAGTAATCATAATTTTTTTCATTTTTTCTCCTACCCTTTTCAACCCTCTCTAAAGGGCTGATTTTATATAATCTCTAATTCTTTTCCTACCGTTTCATATATAGTTAATGCTTGATCTAGCATTTCTTTCGTATGTGCAGCAGATGGCATATTACGTACACGGCCTGTTCCTCTTGGTACCGTTGGGAATACGATGGACTTTGCATACACTCCAGCTTCATTAAGTTTCTTACTAAATTCTTGCGTCTTCACTTCATCCCCAATGATACAAGGTGTAATCGGTGTTTCACTTTCACCGATATTAAAGCCTAATTTCTTTAAGCCTGCTTTTAAGTATTCACTGTTTTCCCATAACTTTTCATTGAGCGCTGTGCTCTCCATTAACATCTCAATCGCTTTTTTACTTGCAGCAGCATCAGCAGGTGTAACAGATGTAGAAAATAAGAAAGGTCTACTTCTCACCTTTAACCAATCGATTAATTGTTGTTTACCAGCTACATAACCACCAACTACTCCGATTGCCTTCGATAATGTACCAATTTGGAAATCCACTTTATCAGAAAGACCAAAATGTTTTACCGTGCCAGCACCTTTACCTAATACACCAGAACCGTGAGCATCATCTACATATGTTATTAGATCAAACTCTTCAGCGATTTTAACGATTTCTGGTAATTTAGCAATATCACCATCCATTGAAAATACGCCATCTGTAATGACCATTACTTTATTGTATTGCCCAGATTCTGTTGCTTCCTTTGCTTTTGCTCTAAGATCGTCCATATCAGAATGATTAAATCGAATGATTTTTGCTTTGGATAAACGGCAACCGTCAATAATTGAAGCATGATTAAGCTCATCTGAAAGGATGGCATCATTTTTATCCATAACTGCAGAAATCGCCGCCATATTACAATTGAATCCAGATTGATAAGCAATTGCTGCCTCTGTATGCTTGAATTTTGCAAGTGTTTCTTCAAGCTCTACATGGATTTGCAACGTACCATTAATCGTCCTAACTGCCCCTGCACCAACACCATATTTATCAATCGCTTCTTTAGCAATTGTTCTTAACGTATCATTTGTTGCTAAACCTAAATAATTGTTCGAAGATAAGTTAATTAACTCTTTCCCGTTAATTTTAATAATTGGACCATTCGCACTTTCTAACGGGTCAATTTCGTTATATAATCCTTTATCCTTTAAATCCTCAAGATTTTCACTTAAAAATTGATTAAGAATATTGCTTGACATATTCCTTTTCCTCCTAGTGTTTCATCTTCATTTTCTTTTCAAAATAGACAACTGTCCTCTGTGAAAATACAACTATTTTCTAGTTATACATTTGCTATGTATAGGTTTTACAAATTATACTTTACCACATTTTAAATAATTGTACACATATAGAGGACATATTTTCAAAAGAACTTTATTAGTTAATTTACCCATCTTACTTAAAAAATGTTCAAATTTAATGGAAACGTTTAGATTTTCTGAGCATTTATAACAGATTTCAAATAGGTCTATGCTATGATGGAAACATTAATTATTACATAATGGAGGCATTTATTATGAAAATAGCTGCATTTGTCGGAAGCAATCGCAAAGAATCAATTAATAAAAAGTTAGCTTTATTAATGAAAGAACGTTATAAAGAAGAGCTCGAGATAGATATCCTCCCTCTTGAAGTATTACCGATGTATAATCAAGATGATGAACTTACACCGCCAGCGTCCGTTTTAGAAATTCGCCAAAGAATTAAGGATAGTGATGGGTTATTATTTTTAACCCCTGAATATAATCACTCCATTCCTGCCTTTTTAAAGAACGCCATTGATTGGTTTTCAAGAGTGGAAAAAGTTATGGTCAATAAACCTGCAATGATTGTTGGTGCAACGCCTGGTGCAATGGGAACAGTAAAAGCGCAAATGCACTTGCGTCAAATACTCAACTCAGCTGGAGTCGGCGCTATCACGCTTCCAGGAAATGAAGTTTTTATCGGTACCGTCCTTGATAAAGTAAATGAACAAGGAGAACTTGTACACGAACAAACTTTAGATTTCTTAGATCAGGTTGTAATCAATTTTATTAACTGGTCAGAAAAAGTAAAATAACATTCACTTCCATTATTAGATTAAACATATAAAAATCCGTAATGTCCCAAACAACGCTAATGTTTTTGAGACATTACGGATTTTATATTTGTATAAAATTCAAACTCTTTTATCAACTAGAATCCCTATTCAAAGTGTAATTGATAATCCCCTTCCGTTTTCAATATTCTTTCACACATTGATATCATGTAACATATTAGTATAGTGGTGATTAAAAAACTAAAATTATTACACACTCAACGAAGGTATATTACCGGAAATGTCGAAACTATATTTATACACAATCCTTATTTATAATTATTATAAAAAAGTATTGATTTTCGAATGAGAAGTGTTATTATTAATATATATCGTTAATATGTTAGTCATTCTCATATTTCGTTTATTTTTCACTTTTTCTCATATGCCTTTAAGTTCTACTTAAAGGCATTCTCTACAATTACATCATTATAAATGAGGGTTATAGCATGAACAAAGACCAAATAGAAAGCTTAATTCCCTTATTAAAAGAAAAAAATTTAAGGGTTACACCACAAAGAATACAAATTTTAACGACACTGATTGACATGAATGGACATCCAACAGCTGAAGACATTCAAAAAAGAATCCCTATCATTAGTCTCGCTACCATTTACAATAACTTAAAACTATTTGTTGAATTAGGAATCATTAATGAGCTACCTTATGGCAATGGATTAAGTCGTTTTGAATTTAGTCAGTCCAATCATTATCACGTTATCTGTGAATTATGTGGAAAAATTGCAGATATTAACTATCCGGAACTTACAGAAATTGAAGAAATGGTAGCTAATCTTACAGGTTTTTCCGTCAATAATCACAATATGGAAGTGTATGGGAAATGCCAAGAATGCATAGAGAAAGGATGATTCCGATGAAAAAAGAAGATAAAATTTGCCCAGTATGTAAAACAAAATTGATTAAATTAAAGCATAGTACAATTTGCGCTTGTGGTAATAAGATTATGAAAGATAAAATTCCATCATAAAAAAGCCATCAATATAGATGACTTTTCTCTATGACGACTATAATCTCGGGTCGACTTCATCTCCTTCGAGGGCAAGTATAGCGACAATACATTCATGAATTCGACCTATTTCTTCTTGCTTTACAAAGCGGTTTAACGCCTCTATCCCTAAGGAAAATTCTTGTAAAGCTAATTTTTGTTTACGTTTCGTGTTTCTTTTCTTCAACCGCTCTAAGTATTTCTCTTCTAAATAATCCATGCCATATATGATTTGTAAATACTTTCTTCCCCTTACCTTTAACGCCGGTTGTAACAGCTTCCCTTTTTCCCATACGGTAAACTGGTTGGGTTTAACAACCATTCCTTCATGCCCTTCTTCTGTCATTTCTTTCCACCAACTAATTACTTGCTCCCAATCCGATTCATCTTCAATTAGCAAATATTCAGTAGGCCTAAAAATACTACATACGTTGGATAGTTCTTCCACATGAGTCATATGCCATGTATGGGGTTTTTCGTGATATACTCTTCCACTATGTGCTAGGATATGAAATGGAGCTATCACAATGCGATCTATGTCAGAAACCTCCCAGCAATACTTTTCATACACTTTTTGAAAACTTTCTGCACGTTCTAACTTCTCTTCATTTTCTTTTAACCACTGGTTCTCAACCAATGCTTCGCTTAGTGCTTTATCCAAGATTTTTCGGTCTAAGATTGCACTTTCAGCTACAAGATTATATTGTTTATTGATTAAATCTTGTGCCTTTAAATTCCACGGCATGATCTCACAATCCAGTAATACAAAGTCTGTTTCGTACTTATCAAAATAGTCATTTTTCTTTAAACTAGATTGAATAACCGTTAATATTCGCTCTTCTATATCCTTTTTAAAAAAGCGCTTCCCACTTCTTGAATATATCGCACCTAAATTACTAATCCCAGTATAGTTTAATGCTACTTCCTCATTCTTAAAAATGAGTAAAATCCCCCGTGAACCCATATGCTTTTTCTCAACAATAAGTTGATTAACACCATAATCCCGATAATATTTAAAAGCCTCTACTGGATGTTCTAAATAATCTGGCAACTGACTCGGAATAGGAACAGGACTCATAGTAGGAGGGAGATAAACCAGTTGACCAAAATGGGTATCGGCTGTAGATAACGAACCAATGACTGGTTTGACATACTTACCTTTCACACTTACATCTTCGAATTCTTCCATTTGTATGCGATAACCTTCAATAAGCGCTTGTATATTAGGGGGTTGCAACCTCTTGCTCTTCCATTCTATTATTGGGTTATGCTCTACACCGTTATAATTTTTGAGAGCATCCACCGCGACAAATGACTTCTCGGGATATCGATAGGCTGTTAATTTCCCTCCAAATACGACACCTTGATCAATATTAATCGTAGAGTTGATAGTAGTCGGATATGGTCTCGGATCATGCCCCCATATAATGGTCATATGACCTGTATGATGATGATACCATTCATCTCTTATGGGAATACCATCTTTCATGCGACTTGATGATTCACCGTATCGACAATAATCCGATATTTGTTGGGATTTCTTGCCTATATACTCATCTTTAATCCCTGCATGCGTGCATACAAGCATCGGCACACCTTCATCCTCGATTATATAATGTGCCGGAGCATTTCCTAAAAACTGAATGAACTCATCCTTCAGTCGTTTTTGCTCTTCTTCTGAATAGGTAGCTAACCATTGATTGATTTCTTTAGCCGTCAATTCGTCACCATGTTGCAAAGTGACTTGATTTCCTTTTAACCATCTGTAGATTTTCCAACCATGATTACTATCAATCATATAAGCTAAGTTATTATTGACATGATTTTTAAAAAATAAAAGCGTTTCTAAAGAGCGCGGTCCTCGACTCATAATATCACCTAGTGATAAAAACTTTCTCCCAAAGGGATGAGTATAGAGCCCTTGTTCATTTTCTTCATAACCTAACTTCTCTAATAATTGTAATAGCTCAGTATAACAACCATGAATATCACCAATGATATCAATTCCTGCTCCCACATCAATAGGAGGAACTTCATCCATTCGTGCTATTTCAACAGAGTGATTCAATTCTTTTATCATATGAAGTTGATGATAACCTTCTGTTTTTAAATAACGCTTATTATATTGGAACCTTTTCATTTGTTGTTTAATGCGCTTTGAACCCCTTGGGAATATTCGTTCGTTATCTCTCATTAATAATGTATCTAAATCGATATCTAGCACAATTGCGCTTATCGGTAAATGATGGCGATGTGCAATGGAAATCAATTTTTTGCGATCATCACTATTTATATTAGTCGCATCAATGAAACTACATTTATTTAAACGACATCTTGCTTGTAGGGTTGATTCTAGTAGTTCAAATGCCTCTTTAGAAATCATTTGATACTGTTCAAATAAGATCTGCCCCACCTTGTTATTACTGCTTTCAACTGAGGTGTACTCTTGATCTGCAACTATTTTTCTATATTTATCTGAACTTAAAACTTCTGAGTCTCTTATTTGTCCGCTATCGATCCAGTTCTGCAATAATGTTGTTTTACCACTACCAGAAGGCCCAACAAGTAAAATGACACCAGCGTTAGGAATTGTGATTCTTCTCCTCATACCATCACCTCTTTTTCGAAAACGACTATTTGAGTCGGCGCACCTCGTTCATGATCTATATCACCTATACTAGAAATGCTTGCCTTATATGCATACATAGCAGTCATCTTCTCAACCCATGCATGTAATTCTGCTCTTGTCCATTCAAAGCGATGATCATAATGGCGCATGGATTCACCAAGTTGATAAAGTGTATTATATTCTTTATTCGGTGTTGTAATAATACAAACCGCAGGCTTATACTCTTGAAAAATAAGTTGCATGGCCGTTTGCAATTTTTCTTCGGCAATATGTTCAATCACTTCACATAAAATAAAGACGTCTTTATTCTTTAGTCCATCATCATAATAAAATACCGAACCCCATTTTTGCATTGGCATTAAGAAGCCCGGATTTTCGGCAGCTTTTGCATATCTTTTTGTCGCCTTTACAGTTTCTCGTTCACTTGGTTCAACTGCGATTATTTCACTCACATTTGGTAAAAAACCTAATCTAGTACTAAGTTTTCCTTCTCCACTCCCCATGTCTATTATCTTTCTAAGATGAGGTTTAGATTGAATGATCTCGATTATCTTTTCATAACGTAGTTGGTTTAGTCATTTTTGCTTCTTTTCCTTTTCAACCTTTGTGTGTTCGGTTATATTGTCGCCTAAGAGCCCTTTATACTTTAAGGCACGTTTATAAATCCAGTCTTTTTGAGGATGATCATCTAGCCAACCTTCTCCGAAACGCTGAAGCTTTTCCGCCTCTTTTTCATCAATATAATAGTGCTTATAATTATCAATAACTGGAATGAGAATAAATAACTGCCTTAACCCCTTTTGTAACGTTGTCTCACCTGTAACAGTTACATAAAGAGGACTGTTTTTCGTTTCAGATTGCACAGATAAGCTAAATCCAAGCGGTGAAAACAACTCCCGAAGATTCTCTACAGAAAGGTCTGTATTTACTGGACCAAATGAATAAGAAAATTGAAATACCTGCCCCACATATGATAAATATTCTTCCTTAGGTAAGCCATTTAGAGCTGTCGCAAGAGGAGAGCGTATGAGCGATAAAAACACACTACTAACTGCAAATTCACGGTCATTAATATAATGTGTAATATCTAACTTCTCTCCACTATCCCTTAATAAACTTATAGCATCCAAAACGACGTATATCGTTACTTTCACCTCATTGGGAGTAAAGGATTGATAAAAGAGACGTACTTTATGCCCTTTATGATCTCTTTCATAAAGACGTTCAGGGTGTTTAGCCAATAAAAAAGAAAGGACATTCGCTCCTTCTCCTTTTGCATGAATCGTTAATTGCATAACAATCCCCCTTTTATATGTATTTAAACCATATTATACCACCAGCCATTCCTCAAAAGGAATTTTTCTTTTATAGATAAATATCGCCTCTCCCCTAGTTAAACATCGAGAAATCTAGTATGATTATTAAATGATTATGAAGAAATGAGGATTACAAAATGAGTTTACTTACAGTTGATCATCTTAGTCATACTTTTGGCGATCGAACATTATTTAAGGACGTGTCTTTTCGTTTATTAGCAGAAGATCACGTAGGGTTAGTTGGAGCGAACGGGGTAGGTAAATCTACTTTAATGAATATTATTACAGGGCAACTTATTCACGATGGGGGCAAAGTGGAATGGACACCTAATGTTCAATATGGGTATCTGGATCAACATACTGTTTTAACCCCTGGAAAAACGATGCGCGATGCATTAAGAGATGCCTTTCTACCATTATATAAAAAAGAAGAAGAATTAAATGAAGTCACAGCGAAGATGGCAGATGCCACACCAGAAGAATTAGAAGTTTTGCTAGAGCAAATGGGAGAAATTCAAGATACACTAGAAGCAGGCGGATTTTATTCAATCGACTTAAAAATAGACGATGCCGCAAGAGGATTGGGATTAGATGCAATAGGTTTGGATAGAGATGTCGCAGCACTTAGCGGTGGGCAAAGAACAAAAGTCTTACTTGCTAAACTATTGCTTGAGCAACCTCAAGTTTTACTCTTAGATGAACCAACAAACTATTTAGATGTTGAACATATAGACTGGTTATCCAACTATTTAAAAGAATATCCGTATGCCTTCATTTTAATCTCGCATGATACTGAATTTATGAACGGTGTCTCAAATGTTATTTTTCATCTAGAATTCTCTAAACTTACTCGCTATACGGCTAGTTATGAAAAATTCTTAGAACTGGCAGAAATCAATAAAAATCAACATATCCAAGCATATGAAAAGCAACAGGAATTCATCAAGAAACAAGAAGATTTTATCGCAAAAAACAAGGCGAGATATTCAACCACAGGTCGTGCAAAAAGTAGGCAAAAGCAATTAAACCGGATGGAGAGAATTGATCGTCCTGAAACAGCCGCTAAACCTACTTTCGAATTTAAAGAGTCGAGGGCTAGTAGCCGTTATGTGTTTGAAGGCGAGAATTTTGAAATTGGTTATACACATGCCCTATTGCCAAAAATGTCAATTACGATTGAAAAAGGGGATCGCATTGCCATAGTTGGTTGTAACGGTGTCGGAAAATCTACCCTCTTAAAAACAATGCTTGGAAAAATCCCAGCGATTAGCGGAAAAATTGAAAGAGGTGACTTCCTCTACCCTTCCTATTTCGAACAGGAAGTGAAAGGCGAGCAAATTACACCCATAGATGATGTATGGAACGAGTTCCCAGCGATGGATCAGCATCAGGTACGTGCAGCTCTCGCTAAATGCGGGCTAAAAAATGAACATATTTCAAGACCAATGAACCAACTAAGTGGGGGAGAACAAGCGAAAGTACGTCTTTGCAAGTTAATGATGAACGAAAGCAATTGGCTGCTGTTTGACGAACCAACAAACCACTTAGATATTACTGCGAAAGAAGAATTAAAAAGAGCCTTAAAAGCATACAAAGGCACCATTGTCCTCGTTTGCCACGAACCCGATTTTTACGAAGATTGGGTCACAAAAGTGTGGAATGTAGAAGAGTGGTCAGACGCAATGAAATAGAAATATGAACAAGCAAGGTTCCTTTATTCTTTACTAGAGGAACCTTGCTTTTTATCATTTATTTATTCTTCATATATCATTTTCTTCGTCATACCACCATCTACAGTAATATTCTCTCCGTTCACAAAGTTATTTTCTGGATCTGTTAAGTAAAGACAGGCTTTAGCTATATCAGCTACCGTCCCGACTCTCCTTGAAGGGTGCTGATGATGATCAACTTCTCGCAGTTCCGCCTTCTCATTCGTCTCAATCCACCCTGGCGAAATACAATTAACCGTAATGTGATAATCTGCTAGGGAAAGAGCTAATGCATGAGTTAAACTAACTATGCCACCTTTTGAAGCAGCATAGGCTTCTGAATTGACTTCAGACATCATCGAACGAGTAGAAGCCATATTTACAACCGCTCCACCAGTTTCGTTATTTTTCATATATTTCGCCGCTTCTTTCGTGGCTAGAAATACGCTTCTTACATTTGTATTGATGACACGATCCCATTCGTCTAATGTTAATTCGAACAAAGGTTTAAAGACAGATACACCAGCATTATTAATGAGAATATCTACTTGTCCATACTTCTCGATTGTTTGTTCTAATAATCGTTGAATGTCTGCTTCTTCTTGGACATTTATCTGAAGGCAATCAAGCCCCTTTGCTTCAAGCGCAGCAAAGTTAGAATCATCCCAATCAGCCACTACTACATTGGCACCTTCCCGCCTATAAGCGAGTGCAACCCCTTGACCAATTCCATTTCCTGCACCAGTGACAATAACTGTTTTATTTATAAACTTCATTCACATCTCACCCCATCTAATTCAATTGACTTGCCTTTATTTTAGTTAAAAAGAAAAAGAGATGCCAGTATCAGCACCTCAGTCATCAATCAAACGATAAATCAAACACTACTATTGTACATAAAACGAGCGAATAACTGTTCTTTCATAAGGGGCCCCTTGAAGTGTTTTACCTTTTATATCAATAGTCATATTATAAACACCACTACTTAACTTAGCATTAAATTGGCCAATTGACCCATTACGCGAAGTGTTTTGTACATCTAAAGGTGCCACTACTGTATTGCCGTTCTTATCCACTAATTTCGTATTCATTGTGATAGATTGTATATTGTTGTTTGATTGTAGGGAGAAAGCAACTGGATCCTTTGAGAAAAGTGGATTCATCTTTAGTTCTAGATTATTTTTCCCTTCATGGGTAACATTCATCACATAGGCATTATCTTTCTTATTAGATGTTAGTTGCACTTGCCAACGGCCTGTTTCAGATATAATGCCAGTAAAACTATGTGCTGCTGCCCCATTAAATATTTCTGCACTTTTAGGTGATGAAGCGTAACTTTGATACTCTTTTCCAGTTGGCGAGATTAATCTAACTTTAACATCCTTCGTTGATGTCCAGATTTGTATGTTTTTAAGTTGTTCATCCACATGAAAGGATTGTTTATAAAGGGCATTCCCTTGCCATTCGCCACCGTGGGTATAGGAGGAAATATCTTCAGACATAAATGTGTCGCTACTTTTTACATCATCCGTTTTCAATCCGGCTACAGATGATGTACGCAAATATGGTTCAATTCTAGAAAATACAGCGGAGCCCATACGAATTTTATCATGATCGAGAGAGGTGTCATTAAAGAGATGTGTACCATATGGTAATCTTGTACTCCAATCATTAACTAAACCATCATTTTCACCTTCAGAGGATAAGTATTGGCCACCCATCCATAAAGCGGACATTGACGGTCCCTTATTTGTCCCGGAAACAGTGTAATACTTATTCTTCGTTGCATTAGAATGATGATCAGTTATTGAGCGAAAGTGAGCCATTTCACCTACCTGTAAAGAAAAGGTCCCATCATCCTTTTGCCCTAACAACGTACCTAACCACCCTGCCCACCAACTATAAGCAAGGTCAGCCAAATGTGAACCATGATGAGGGGAACCTAATGTAATGACTCGACCAACATATGCGTGTGCACCATAATGAATGAGGGCCGCTTGTGTATCTGGCCCACCTTTACTGTGAGCGACAATATTTAATTTTCTCCCTTGAAAATGCGCGGAAATATCAGCAAGCATCGAAGCGAGAAGTTCACCGTTATCAAATTGGCTTGCCGAACCTTCCCCTGCCGCATCATGCAATTGTAAAAACACAGTTTGATAACCATATTCATACGCTTTTGTATACATATCATTTACACCATGATATTCCGTTTCTTCATACCAACTAGTTGAACTACCATTTTTTCCTTGAACAAAGACAATCGGGGGTTTACTTGTATCTAAATTCGGTGGTACACTTCCGAGAAACCATTCTCCCGGCGTGAATACTTCTCCTGGTGGCTTAAGCTTTCCTTGAGGCGTAATCGTTTTAGCAGCAAATACTTGAGAGGTTGTTAACATAAATAGCGTGACGATGGCAATACAAGCGACCATTTTTTTCACTTCACATTCCTCCCTCTAATCAGGTTGAAAGCAAAAATTGCTCCCTTAAAAGGGTTATGCAAGAAATCCCCTTTTCCTCCTTTAATTTGTAAAAACACATCAAAAGATATAAAAAAAGTATGCAAGATACGAATAATATCCTACATACCTAAAACAATCATTATAATATAGATTCATATGTGTGCACATTTGCTCCATTTATAAACGGATTCGTTTGCGATTTTTGCAGGATGACTAATTGATGCATTGCCCTCGTACACACAGTATAGAATAAAAAGCGGTCCCTCTCTTTTTTATATTGTTCACCATCGGGGATAACAACAGCATCAAATTCAATCCCCTTTGCTAAATAAGATGGAATAATGGTAATTCCTTTTTGAAATTCCGTTGTTTTTTGATGGATAAGGTTCACATTGTTAAAATGAGGAAATAATTGACGGTAACACTCCTCACTTTGACTCGCACTCCTAGCAATGATCGCAATGGTTTCATGGCCTAGCGAGACGGATCGACGAACGACATCTATGAGTATCGTTAGCGCTTCTTTCTCATCCACATTTTTGATAACGGGCTTTTCGCCACTTCGGTTAAAAGGAATGATATCTTCATTATTCAAAAGTAGACTTGAAGTAAATGTCGTAATCTCTTTTGTTGAACGATAACTTTGTCTTAATTGATAAACTGTAGCTTTTTCATTACTAAAAAGGACAGACTGATTGTCAGCGTGAAAGTGAATAGTTTGATTCACATCTCCCAATAACGTCCACTTACTATGCGGGAATAACTCTTTTAAATAGGCAAAGTGAAAGGGTGAATAATCCTGTGCTTCGTCAATAAAAATATGACGTACAGACGTATGACCATCTTCCTTTAGTAATTGTTGTTTTAAATATAAATAGGGTACCACATCTTCATACAGCATATCACCAGATACAGTTGCCTCTAATCCCGAATCATCTTTGTTACTTGTACGTAAAAACTCAACGTACATTGCAAGTATATCAACAAAATAGAAAGATTTGATTTGTTTCCGAAGTGGCTTAAGTCTCCTTTTTACAACCATTTTCATCAAATACGCTTGCTCAACTTCTGGTTGCATAAAGCCATCATTATCTATTTGCTGTGCCTTTTTATATGCTTGTAAATAATCTTCTTTATCAAGTAATTCTACTTCATTCTCAACCCATGCCTTTTTCCGTTCTGCTTTCTCCTTTTTCTTTATTATAGAAAGGATCCATTCTTGTATAAGTTGCAGTCTGTTCGCGATTGAGATATTACTTTCGTAAGAATAAAATTTCTCACCGATTTCATCGACAGTCAGCCATTTTTCATTATGAAAGGTGATATCACGGAAAATCATCCCTTCTATTAATAAATGGCTAATATATTGATCCATAGAAGATTTATAGGATAAAGAGGACTTATTTTCAATTTCCTGGACTCTTTTTTCACTTGAATCATTTTCTTGAAGAAGAAATTCTAATTGATCAAGCGGTGTTTCTATCGTAAGCTTTGCATCATACTTACTTTGAATGAAGTGCCAAAAAGTATCCTGCTTCATATTTTTCTCACCCAATTCTGGTAACACTTGAGAAACATAACTATTAAATAGCGGATTTGG
Source organism: Cytobacillus sp. FSL M8-0252 (assembly GCF_038007345.1). NCBI lineage: Bacteria > Bacillati > Bacillota > Bacilli > Caryophanales > Bacillaceae > Cytobacillus > Cytobacillus sp. FSL M8-0252. Next base: position 2,313,338 of record NZ_JBBOWZ010000001.1, on the reverse strand, counting down.
CGAGAATAGCATGATATTTTCAGCATGTAATGATTTCCTATAATGATATAGTAGGTAAGCGATTCTTTGTAATGCTGCTGATGTTTTCCCACTACCTGCCACTCCTTGAACAATAATCAAATCGTCTTTCACATTGCGAATAATTGCATTTTGTTGCTTTTGAATCGTAGCAACAATACTTTTCATCTGTGCATTTGCGTGTCCACCTAACACTTCCTGCAGCACACTATCGCCAATCGTTAAACCCGTATCAAATAACCCTTCAATTTTCCCCTTTTTTATAATAAATTGACGCTTTAATAACATTTCTCCCATAATTGTTTCATAAGGGGTGTCATATTTTGCTTTTCCAGGTGTGTAATCGTAATACATACTCGCAACAGGTGACCGCCAATCATAAATAAGAAACTGCTCATCGTTTTCATCCATTAATGAGGCAACACCAATATATATGGATTCCTTTTCTTCCCCATCTTCCTTAAAATCAATTCTGCCAAAATAGGGTGAGTCTTTTTGTTTCGACAATATGTTGACATATTGATCGAGCATTCCCATTCGCCGTTCTCTTTCCCCTAATAATTCTGCTTGCTGCTTTACACTTTGAAATGTCTCAATTACATCGTCCATTTCCTCTAGGTTGACTGTCACATCATCCCAAAATCCTGTTTTTAATTGCTTTACATCCTTTTGTACGTGGTCGCGATTTTCTATATAAGCGACTTGCTTCTTAATCACTTCATGTATTATTCTATCAACCCTTTTTTGCTCTTCTTGTCGCTCTTGCATAGAATCACTCCTCGATAAAAAATTAGTTGACACATCTCAATATTTTTGTTATTATTATATTGGATACTTTTACACAATAATAAAAAACAGCCATACTTATGTATCATAGCATAATTTTTTAGTAAGTATCAATAGCTAAAAAATATTCATAATATTCAAATTATTTATAAAAGGTGGACATAATGAAATCTGATATTAGTGTTTTACGAATACCTATTCCTACTCCCACTCTTTGGCCATATACAACAACAAATAGCTACATCATTGGTAATAAAGAGGAAACTCTAATCATTGACACTGGTTATAATCAACCCATTACAAGAGAAACACTACATACAGCACTAAAAAAACATGAGCTTCCCATTCCGAAAGCGATTCTTCTCACCCATGGACATAAAGATCATTCACCTGGAGTGAAACAACTTCTTGATTGGCAAATACCTATATTTGCTCATCCACTTGAGGAGCCGGAAATCAGAAGGAATGTTCAAATTGATCACCTCCATTACCTTTCTGATCACGAAGAAATATCTATAGGCGATGAATCTCTGATCGCATTACATCTCCCAGGGCATTCTTCAGGCCATTTAAGCTTTTATTTACCTTCTAAGAAGATTTTACTGGCAGGTGACAATTTAATAGAAAAGGGAACTTCTTGGATTGGTACACCAGATGGGAATATGAAAGATTATTTCATCACATTAGAAAAAATAAAATCATTATCCTTAACAATGGTTGGTCCTGGTCATGGCGATTGGATTAATAATCCATACGAACATATTGATTATGTACTGAATAGAAGGATACAGAGAGAAGAACAAATTTTACAAATTTTAAAAGAGAATGAGCCCCTGTTATTACACGAAATTACGAATAAGATATACGCTGGTCATATTCACCCCTCAAACAAAGTAGTGGCAGAAAAAACAACAGAAGCTCATTTAATTAAGTTGATAGAAGAAAGAAAGGTTATACAGAACAGAAATGCTTACTCAAGTTATTCATGAAGTAGCATCTAACCAACAAATTGCTTTTTCAAGTGAACGGATAGTCGGGTGTATGAGTTTAATTTCACCCTTCTCATATGCATGCAAAGCATCTTTTGGATATATCCACCTGGCTTCTGCCACTTCATAAGGATCAGGAATTGGTTGTTGCCGTTTTGGAAGACGCGTAATAAAGAAACGTGTATCAAAACGTATTGGACTTTTTGCTGGTGTCGTTTTATGGCCGATATATGTGAAGCAGCGACAATCTAGCGCGGCTTCTTTTTCTTTTAATAACTCGATAAAACTTATTTCCTTTTTTAAGAGCCTTTTCCTATCGTTCAAACTTTCTTCTCTTTGAAATGAGAGCGGCTCCCCTGTTCTATCACATCCAAGGAAAACTCCAATTTCTTCATAGACTTCTCTTGCGGCAGCAACATAATAAGCTAAAGGGATATTTGCCTGATCTGTTGGAGCAATTAATCTATTAGTTAGCAGCGAGTCTTTCTCATCCACTGCGCCACCAGGAAAAACATAATGCCCAGCAAGAAATTTCATTGTTGCTGGGCGTTTCGTCATATATACTTGTCCTTGTGGATTGATTAATAAGACTGTCGCCGCTGGCTTAGGAATAGTTTCCATGTATAAGTCACACCTTTTTAGAAGAATATCATCTTATTCATTTATACTTCTCTAACGCTAGCAAAATTCCTCTAACTTCTAGCTAACAATTATTCTCTTATTTGTCCATTGCCTTCAATAAAATATTTACTTGATGTTAATGCTTTTAATCCCATTGGTCCACGCACATGCATTTTTTGTGTGCTAATGCCAATCTCAGCGCCAAAACCAAATTCAAATCCATCTGTAAATCTTGTTGAAGCATTATGATAAACAGCAGCAGCATCTACATGATTCATAAAGGTTGCTGCACGACCATTATTTTCAGTTATAATTGCTTCTGAATGCTTTGTCCCATATTGACGAATATGAGTAATGGCGTCTTCAACAGAGGCAACTGTTTTAACGCTCATTTTTAAGCAAAGAAACTCACTGTGAAAATCTTCTGTAGTGGCTAATTCGATGTGAGGAAGAATGGCTTTCACATATTGATCACCAACCATTTCAATTCCCTCGTTCTCCATGTAAGCTAAAAATTCTCCCCCGTATTTTTCCAACCAATGAGTATGAATCAAAAGAGATTCGATACTATTGCAAACAGAAGGTCTTTGTTTCTTCGCATTTAATACTACTTTCTTCGCCATTTCTAATTCCGCAAACTCATCAATATACATATGGCAATTGCCTGCGCCTGTTTCAATAACCGGCACGGATGCCTCACGTACAACAGTATCAATCAATCCTTTTCCACCTCTAGGGATAAGCACATCGAGAAAAGTATGAAGATGAAATAATTCTTTGGCAGCTTCTCTACTCGTATCTTCAATTAATAAGACGCTATCAATTGGTAGCTCCGTCGATTGTAATGCCCGATGAACAGTTTGGACAAGCGCACGATTACTATGTAGAGCCGTTTTACTCCCTCGTAAAATTACACAATTATTTGTCTTTAAAGCTAGTGAAGCTGCATCAATAGTTACGTTAGGTCTTGCCTCGTAAATCATGCCTATAACACCCAGTGGGACTGACTTTTGTTGAATAAGTAGACCATTTTCTTTTTTTATTGTCTGCAATACACGATCTATAGGATCGTCAAGTTGTGCGATATCAGTGACCGCTTGTGCCATTGCTTTTATTCTAGACTCATCTAACATAAGACGATCAATCATACTGTCATTCATGTGGCCACGCGCCATCCTTATATCTTTTTCATTGGCTAAACGGATCTCCTCTTGATCTTCTATTAATTGATTGGCAATGGCCTTTAATGCTTGATTTTTTTCTGCTGTCGTAGCTCCACTTAAACGATAGCTCGCTTTTTTTGCTAACTTACCTTTTTCATATACTTCACTTGTCATTTCCCTTCACTCCTATTCGATTCCAAAACTAATTTATCACGATGAATCACTTCTTTAATTCGGTTTTTCTTATGTGCTGTTTGCGTAAGATATTGACTAGAACAACTTACTTCTCCCCTAGCAATTAGTTGACTTTCAAACCTCACTTCAACAACCTCACCCGAAAGAAAACTTCCATCAATTTTAACAATTCCAGGTGATAATAGACTGCCACCACCATGCACAAGTGCTTTTTCGGCACCTTTATCCACATAGATTTTTCCTTTGACCGTTGAATGAAGGGCAATCCATTGCCGTTTCGTATTAATCTTTTTCATTTGCTGATTAGAAAGATATGTACCGTCTCCAGTTCCATTAAGGATGCTTATAAGTTTGTCTTCACCTTTACCAGTACCGATAAAAACCGGAACATTTAATTCCATAGCTGTTTTAGCAGCATTCAACTTTGAGTACATGCCGCCAGTACCAACTTTAGAGCCCGCACCGTCTGTCGCTTTCATTTGCACATCAGTAATTTCATTTAAGAAGTCAATTCGGCTGGCATTTGGGTACTTAAACGGGTTTTGATCATATAAGCCATTAATATCTGTTAAAATTACAAGTAAATCAGCATGAACAAGCCCGCTAACGAGTGCTGATAACATATCATTATCCCCGAAAGTCAATTCCTCAATAGAAACAGTGTCATTTTCGTTAATAATCGGTATGACTTTACGATCTAACAGTTCCATAATCGTATCGTACGCATTTCTAAAGCGGACTTGATTGTTAAAGTCGGATCGAGTCAGTAAAATTTGCGCTGCCAAGGTGTCAAATTTTAATAAGGCTTCCATGTAACTTTGAATTAATAATCCTTGACCGATAGCAGCCGCAGCTTGTTTCCCTTTTAATGTAATGGGACGGGAAGAATAACCTAGTTTTCTAAAACCTGCTGCTACTGCTCCCGAGGATACGACAATCACTTCATGGCCCATCTTCTGTATTTTTGCAATTGCTAATATATGATCGGTAAATTTATAGCGGTCAATCTCTCCCCTTTCATTCGTTAATGAACTGCTGCCAATTTTAACGATCATTCTTTTCTTCCCCATATGATTCATTCCTTTTAAGAGCACGAACACCCATGTAGTGATGTCTCAGTCTAGTTTTTTAAAAGATAAAAAAATCCTAACTCAAGCCTTAATACATAAGGACGAGTTAGGTTCGCGGTACCACCTTAATTGAATGCTCTCTTTTAAACATTCCACTTTATGAGTTAACGTCTCAATCACCGCTGATGGTTTTCACCAGACTATAGAGGCAGGTTCAATAGGTTGAAACATGGTGGAATCTTTCAGCTGATAAATTCCACTCTCTTTCATGCCAATCCCTATTTACTAGCCCTCTTTCAATCGTTCATTTATAATTTTGACTCTTTCTTCTATTAAAACGTTTCAGTATTACAACTATTATAGCAGAAATCTTTCTCATGAAAAGAAATATTTATCGTAGTAATGAAATATTACCACTTCATATGTAATATTCATCAAACACATCTTTTCTTCAACTTTTTTGATACTGTAGATGAAAAACAGTTGTTCTATTTTACGTGTTAGTTGAACCAAGAGAAACGCTCTTCCTATAAATGTCTTACCACATTAATAGAAGAGCTCATAAATGCTTTATCTGTTTTTCAGTTCTTTTTCATAAGGTGCAATAACTTGGCTGGATGAAAGTTCTGCTATTCTTTCTTGCGTATAGCCTAATGATTGTAGGACATAATCCGTATTTTCCCCTAGTTTTGGCGATGCCGTTTTCACCTTAGGTGTAGATTTACTTAGCTGAAAAGGTAGTCTTGGGAGACGTAAATCTTCAATTGTATCATGTGTTACTTGTTCCCACATGTCGAGGGCTTCTGTCTGTTTTGCGTCAATGACTTCAGATATTTTTTTCACTTTGGAACTTGGGATACCTGCCGCGCTTAATTCCGTCACCCAATAATCAGCAGTTTCCCTTTGAAGTATCAGTTCTATTTTTTCTTTTAAGATGTATTGGTTTTCCACACGATTTTTATTATCTCTAAATCGCTGATCTGATAGCCACTCCATACTATTTAAAACCCGACATAATCTTTCAAATAGCGATTGATTAGAAATGCCAATCATGATATACGTATCGCTTGCCAAGTAAGCACCATAAGGAGCAAATGCCGTGTGACCAGAGCCGTTTTTCTGTGGTTCTTCTCCTGTCGCTAAAAAGGAAAGCATATGATAACTACTCCAAAATAAACCGGTTTCATATAAAGAAGTAGAAACAAATTGCCCTTCACCTGTATGCTTTCGATGCAAAAGTGCAGATAGAATACCAATCACACCCCACATTGCACTTCCTTGATCTAAAATAGAGACAGGTACTCTCGCTAATTCAGCGTCTTTGGCTCCATTGATACCCATGATACCTGTTTCAGCTTGAGCAATAGCATCATAGCCCGGTTGCAATTTTTGCGGCCCACTTTGGCCATATGCTGATAATGAACAATAGATGATTTGATTGTTTATTGCTTTCAATTTAGCATAACCTAATCCCATTTGCTCAGCTTTTCCCTGTCGGAAGTTCTCAACGAATACATCTGCCGATTCGACAAGATCATAAACGATTTGTTTCCCATCTTGTTTCTTAAGGTCGATGACAACCGACTCTTTATTTCGATTAATATGGAGAAAATATACACCTTCTCCACTCATAAATGGCCCCATTCCTCTGGCGTCATCTCCCGTACCCGGACGTTCAATTTTAATAATTTCTGCACCTAAGTCCGCTAGAATCATTGTTAAAGTTGGACCAGAAATATTGGTTGTGACATCAACGACTCTCATGCCTGCTAAAGGTCCCGTCATCCTTATCCCTCCCTGTAGTAAAAGAAATGGTACAAGTTAATAAGACCTTGGTAATCCTAATACATGCTGTCCGACAAAGCTTAATACTAAATTATTGGCAATTGGGGCAACCTTAAATAATCTCGCTTCTCTAAATTTACGTTCAATATTATATTCTTTGGCAAAACCATAGCCACCGTAAGTATCCATTGCCGCATTTCCAGCATTCCATGTCGCTTCGGAAGTAAGGTATTTAGCCATATTTGCTTCTGCACCGCAATTGACTCCCTCATCAAATAATTCAGCCGCCCTATCTCTCATTAGCTTTGCAGCTTCTATTTCCATAAATGCCTTAGCAATTGGAAATTGTACACCTTGATTCTTTCCAATAGGGCGATTGAATACTACACGTTCATTAGCATACTGTACTGAGCGATCTATAAAGTATAAACCATCTCCAACAGATTCTGAGGCAATTAATATTCTCTCCGCATTCATTCCACTAAGAACATATTTAAACCCTTTACCTTCTTCACCAATTAAGTTTTCTACAGGAATTTCCGCATTTTCAAAGAATACTTCTGTTGTCGCATGATTAATCATTGTATCAATCGGACGAATGGTTATTTTATCGCGTTGTTCTTTCATATCTAGTATGAATAAACTTAAGCCATCTGTTTTCTTCGTTACAGTTTCTTTCGGTGTTGTTCTTGCTAGAAGTAGCATCAAATCAGAATGCTCAGCTCTAGATGTCCAAATTTTTTGTCCGTTAACTATATATTTTTCTCCCTCTTTTTGGGCAAAAGTTTCAATACTAGTTGTATCACTGCCAGCTGTAGGTTCCGTAATCCCAAATGCTTGGAGTCTTGCTTCACCACTGGCGATTTTTGGGAGAAATCTCTGTTTTTGTTCTTCACTACCATGCCTTAATATTGCACCCATTGTATACATCTGTGCGTGGCAAGCACCCGCATTCCCGCCTGAGCGATTAATTTCTTCTAATACAATACTCGCTTCTGTCATTCCCAAACCAGCTCCGCCATATTGTTCTGGAATAAGAACTGAAAGCCACCCCTCATCTGTTAAGGCTTGAACGAAACTTGTTGGATATTCTTCCCTTTCATCCGTTTCTTGCCAATATGTTTCCGGAAATCTCTCACATAAACTTTTCACACTTTTTCTAATCATGTCATGTTCAGTATTGACTTTCGTCTGTGCCATTTTTACCCTCCTTTATTTTCCTTGCCATTGTGGTTTTCTTTTTTCATTAAAAGCATAAATTCCTTCTAAACGATCGTTAGAATTAGCACAACGATAATATGCTTCTAATTCTAGTGCGATTCCCGTAGATAAATCGCAATCTGCTCCTTTATTAACAACTTTCTTTAATGCCTTTAATGAAAGTGGCGCGTTCTCTGCAATTTCTGATGCCAACTTAATTGTCTCTTCTAATAAGCTTTCTTCTCTACAAACTTTATTCACGAGTCCATATGTCTCAGCTTCTGTAGCACTGATTCTTTTACCTGTAAATAAAATTTCTTTAGCTATTGCAAGTGGTAATACTCTTATGGCCATTTGTGTACCACCTATCCCTGGTATGAGACCGAGTTTCGCTTCAGGTAAACCGAATGAAGCGTTTTCATTTGCCGTGCGCATATCACAGCTTAATGCAATCTCCATACCACCGCCTAGCGCATAACCATTTACAGCACAAATAATAGGAAAAGGAAACTCACGAATTAATTCAGTCACTCTTTCAAAAATATCATGTTGTTTTTTCCAGTCACGTTGGCTCATTCCGTTTCGCTCTTTTAAATCAGCTCCAACACAAAAGCTTTTATCCCCCTCTGCAGTTAAAATAATGACTCGTAAATCTGGATCATATTTTAAGATTTCTAAACTTGATACGATTTCACTCGCCATTTTGGTGTTCAATGCATTCATTGATTGTGGACGGTTTAAACGTAAGATAGCAATTTGATTATGATGAGTTTTTTTTAGGTCAATCGTTTCATATGTCTCAACTTTCATTTATATCCTCCTTTTTTGCTATAAATGAGCATTTATTCCATACGCAATCATTGACATAGTTGCTCCTAATATTCTTGTTGGTTTAGTATGATTCATTAAAAGAAGTGGAGACGAATACCTGCTCATTTTTCGCCAAATGTTCGTAGATGTTCTTTGTGGAAATGCATCGTAACATTCATTCAATCCTTAAAGGTTCCTTTAAATGATGTTTTTAATGGTTTGCTAGTAGTAACAACGAAGCTTCACGTTTTTTCTCACAAGTTGTCGTTCGTCTTCACCCTACTTATAAAAATGGTTATCTATAGGATACTGTATCCAATTTTCAATTGCAATATTTTTTAGAATTTTCTATTTACTTAATTGCTCATTAAAATGAGAGATCGCTGATTTGGGGATAATCACCCAATTGATAACATCTTCTCCCCATTGCCATACACTTTGGTGAAAACACCGACACTTACTTTCTTGGATATGCAGATGATAATAATAACAAGCATTAAAATATTTTCTATAACTGCTTGTTTCCTTTGTTTCAATTTCAGCTTCTTTCAACAATAAGCAATTCGCTAATAAATAATAAATGCGTTGCATGATAGAAATAGCTTCCATTTCTACTTCTGTAGGGCTAACTTGCCCTATTAGATTAAGATCTTCCTCTAATAGATGCATATTAGTTAATAACTTCTTTCTCAATGGGGTAAAATCAACAAACGTCACTTCATTTAAAATCGTTTTCATTGTTTGTATTAACACAGTATTTGCCTTATTTTTTGTAATTGCTCTTAAAACATCCAGCGCAACAATATTCGTCGTACCTTCCCATATTGACCCTAAATGTGCATCACGTACAAGTTTAGCATTTGCCCATTCTTCAATATATCCATTGCCGCCTCTCATTTCCATTGATTCACCTGCAATCACTCTTGCTTGTTTGCATATTACACCTTTTAACAAAGGTGTTAACAATCTTAGCATCGTTTTTGCTTTCTCATCCTTTTTAGTTTCGGTCAAATCAAAGGTATGTGCCGTGTATAGTGACATGGATGTCGCCACTTCCGATGTTAGCATCATTTCAAATAATTGTTTCTGCATGAGAGGAAGTTTGGCTAATGGTTTTTTATATGCGATACGTCCTCTAGTTGTGTATAAGGCTTCTAAATAAGAGCGCCTGATGAGACCTGTAGAACGGACACTATTTGATAACCTTGAAGCGTTGACCATTGACATCATTTGTTTAAACCCATGATCAAGTTCCCCAACTAAGTAACCAGTCGCCCGCTCAAAAGTTACTTCTCCTGAAGCCATTCCTTTTGTCCCTAATTTATCTTTTAATTTATTGATCGTATAATGATTTCTTTCTCCACTAGGCAAGATTCTTGGTACTAAGAACATGGCCAACCCTTTTGTTCCTTCTTTTGCACCTGTTGGTCTCGCTAATACAAGTGCTACATCAGCACTAACATTTGAACAAAACCATTTATCCCCCGTGATTAACCATGAATCTCCATTAGCTTCTGCTCTGACTGAATTGGCACCCACATCCGAGCCGCCTTGCTTTTCTGTCATAAATTGAGCAGCCGTCATTCTATCACTCTTCGTGCTAATTAATTGGGGTAAGTATTCTTTCTTTAGTTTTACACTTCCATAATCCTCCAAAATCTTCGCCGCTGAGTCTGTCATACTCATCGGACAACATAAACCAAATTCAGCTTGAGCAAATACATACCAAAAAGTGTATTTCATCACTTTATTAAAAGCCGTTTCAGCCCCCATGACACCGCTACGATGACTCATGGCAACCAAGCCGAATTCTTCATAACCGATTTCCTCGAGACGTGAATAGGATGAATGATAATTAACATCGTTTATTCGTTGTCCACGCTTATCATACATTGTTAATGTTGGTGGATGTCTGTCCGCCTCTCTCGAAAGCGGATCGATTTCATTATTTGCTCTATCCCCTAACTCAATTAACTTATCTTTAACTAATTGATAATCATCATTTACATAGTGTGCTAATAAAAAATGAATATGGGGATCTGATAAGAAATAATTGATTTCTGTCGGTTCTGGCATGCCACCTTTTATCGGTTCCGGTTGAGGTACTTTAATAGACTCATCCATAAATCCACCTCCTAACTTATCCGCTGTTTAATAGAAAAGGTACCTAGCGCTTTGGCAACAACACTTCCATCTTCCTGAGTAAGGATAGACTCAACATATTGGATTCTTCTTCCTTCATGTATCATTTTCGCTTCTGCATACAAAATCCCTTCTTTAACAGGGGCGAGAAATTGAGTTGTTAATGAAATCGTCGCAACTTTAACATCTTTCATTGACCGAATAGTGACACCTATAACCGAATCCAATAAGGAGGCAGTTGCGCCTCCATGAACCACACCATTAGAGTTTAAATGTTGTTTTTGTACTGACATCTTAATGCGCGCTCTCCCTGCTTCCAATTCATCCATTGTAATACCAAGAAGCTGCCAATAAGGAGATGTATTAAACTCCTTTTCTAGCCATTGTAAGTATTCATTCTTCATAATAGAGACTTCTCCATTCATAAGGATTCTATTAAATGATCAATTTTTTCATCCCAAACGATGACACCGTCTAGGGCAAGCACACCTTCTCCTTCTTCAAGCACAATCAGAGGATTGATATCCATCTCTTTTAATCTACCATTTTGATTAGCAGCAAAATGTGATATCTTCTCTATCGCTCGAGCTAATGCCTGAATGTCATGACTGCCTTTTCCCCTAACTCCTTGCAAAACGGCATAACCTTTTAATTCCATTAGCATCTCAATTGCGTCTTCCTCACTGACTGGAGCTTTTCTTAGCGATACATCTTTAAATACTTCAATAAATATCCCTCCTAGCCCACAGACAATAATCGCACCAAATTGAGGATCCTCTTTCACGCCAATGAAAAATTCTACACCTTCTTGCTTAACCATCTCTTCCACAAGAAAGCCATCTATCTGTGCTTCTTTATTATATTTCTTTACACTTTCTGTTATCTCCTTAACCGCTAACGCTAATTCTTGTTCATTCTGTATATTAACAATAACACCACCTGCATCCGTTTTATGAAGAATATCGGAAGAAATGACTTTGCACACCTTAGGAATATCCCAGTCTACTTTCATAGTCTCTATCTCATCTACCTTATTGATGAGTACTCCTTTAGGTGTACGGATGCCAAAGTTTGTTAATAAATGTTTAACCTTCACTTCAGTCCAAATTCGTTCTTTTATTTCATCAGTATGATAAATGTTTTCACCAGCTACCTGAACATCATTAACAGTCTTTGTTGAATATTGTACTAGTAAACTTAGTGCAACCATCGTTTCATAAGATGTTTTATATACTGGGATATTATTTTGTTGTAAATACCTTCTTCCTTTGCCTGTTAATTCATCTGTGCCAGTAATCGTCACGAGTATCGGTTTATCTGTTTTCGCGTCTATTTCCGCTATTGCTTTGCAAATATTAAAGCCTAATTCGCCTCCAAATGTCGTTTGAAAAACAATGCTGTCTATTGTTGTATCTTCTAATAATACTTTCAATGTATCGGTTAGAATATGTTGTTCTTTTAAACTTTGCGCAGTCACATCAATCGGATTCATCGCAGATCCGTAAGTAGGGATTAAATCTGCCACTTTTCTCTTCGTTTCTTCAGTCAACGTAATCATATTAAGCTGCAAATCTTCACTATAATCAGCCATTGCAATACCTGCAGCTCCAGAATTAGAAATCGTTACCACTTTATTTCCAGCTGCCCTTTTTTGATTTAAAAAGACTTTGACTGTTGTGATTAAGTCATCAATATCATTCACTGTAATAATGCCATATTGTTTGGCGATTGCTTGATACGTTTCGTCAGAACCAGTCATTGAGGCTGTATGCGATAAAGCCGCTTTCTGTCCTAATTTTGACCTTCCAGCCTTCAACATGATGAGTGGTTTATCTTTTTCTTTTGCGGCTTTCGCTAATCGAATAAATTGTTCCCCGTCTGGAATACTTTCTAAATAACCAGTAATGATTGATGTCTGCTCATCCTTTACCATATAATTCATGACATCAAGTGTCGTAATATCCATCTGATTTCCCGTATTCACGACATAGGAAAATCCTATATTCTCTTCTTGTGCCATCCCGAATAATGAAAAGCCAATCGCTCCACTTTGAGAAGCAAACCCGACTGGTCCAGAAATAAAGGGCCGATCTGTTTCAAACGAGGTAGCAAACCCCATTGGTAGTGATAAATGAACATTTAATAAACCGACACAGTTGGGACCAAGAATATGAATATTCGCTTCCTTAGCCTTTTCTAACACTTCATTCTGTAGATTTGAACCTTCTTCTCCTATTTCTGCAAAACCTGAGCCAAAAAGTACGATACTTCTAATCGCTTTTTGTTTACATTGATCGATGATAGATAACATTCTTTTAGCTGAAACAGCAATTAATGCGACATCAACGGAGTCAGGAATATCAACCAAAGAAGGGTAACACTTATAACCACCAATTTCTTCATATTTAGGGTTAACAGGATAAATATTGCCTTTATATTGATGCTGAATAAGGTTTTTGATCGGTTTACCACTAATGGATGTGAAATCTTTTGATACGCCTACAATGGCGATTGATTCTGGGTGAAGAAATTTTTGTATCGCTTCATTTTTATCCATTCGTTATACCTCCAGTTCATTGCCTTGATTATAATTACTTCTTTTTCTTCGCCATTTAAGTAAATAAAGACATAATGCAATCACGATACCACCGATAATAAACGGCCACATTGGGACAAACATCATCAATCCTGCGATAAATAAAATGATTCGCTCTACTATGGCTAAAGTACCAGCTCCCACAAGATATCCTTCTAATGAAAAGGAAATGCAAGCAATTCCTATGACGGCAACAACTATACTAAGGACCGTATCCCACGGATCTCCGCGACCAATTAATATGGAAGGATTATAAATCATGAAGAAAGGGACGATAAACTTGACGGATCCTAACTGGACAGATTGAAAAGCTGTTTTCATCGGACTTGCTCCTGCTATACTTGCTGTCGAAAAGGCAGCTAATGCTACTGGTGGCGTAATATAGGAGACAGTTGCCCAATAAACAACGTATAAATGTGCTGCTATTGGATCCACACCAACAGCAACAAGTGCCGGTGCCATAATAACTGCTAAAAATACATATACAGCGGATACAGTCATACCCATCCCTAAAATAAAGCAGGTAAGTGCTCCACCAATTAGGATTAAGAAAGTATTATCTCCAGCAGCAGCCACTAATTCACGAGAAAATGAAAACGATACACCTGTAGCAGACAACGCACCAACAATAAAGCCTACCCCAGCAATAATAACAACGATATCAGTTAAGACCTTTCCTATATTCACGACCATATTTGCTAGATCTTTAGCTGACATCCTCGTTGATTTCTTTATCATGGCAATGAGTAACAATACAGCACTTGCATAATAAGGGGCTTGCCCTTCTGAGTTTAGTACTGCTAAGAAGAAAATCATGACTACGATTGAAAAAATATAATACCAACCCTCTTTTAACGTTTTCCAGAATGATGGTATTTCCTTAGCAGCCATCCCTTTCAATCCATTTTTGGCAGCATACCCATCAATTTGAATAAATAAGCCAAGATAATAAAGAAATGCTGGGACTGCAGCTGCTAAAGCGATTTCATAATAAGGGACCGCTAAAAAAGAGGCCATGATAAAGGCTGCCGAACCCATAATCGGTGGCGTAATGGTACCACCTGTAGACGCTGTCGCTTCAATAGCTGCTGCATAATGGGGTTTATAGCCTGTTTTCTTCATTGCCGGTATGGTCATTGCACCTATTGTCACTGCATTTGAAACGGCACTACCACTCAACATGCCAAAAAATGCACTCCCTACAACGGCAACCTTCGCAGAGCCACCCCTCGTTCTGCCAAAGATAGAAAGAGCGAGGTTGAAGAAAAAGTCACCACCACCAGTTTTCGTAATGACTACACCAAATACTAAAAATCCTAGTAATAAATTCCCAATCGTTGTATAAGCAATACCAAACACGCTATTAGAACTCATGATGTGATTTCTCGCTAAGGTAAGAAAATCATAAGACTGTCCTTGGAGCAATTCTATCGGTATAATTCCAGCAATAAGGGGATACAGTGAGATTACTAGACAGATCATCGCTAAAACAAGACCAGCTGTTCTTCTTAAAGCTTCAATAATTAACCCCCATAGAAGAATACTTGCAATTGTCGGTAAAACTGGAGCCTCCCAATCCCATCCCTCAATAATAATTCGTTCACCATTCAAACCAATGGCTATAGCAATGATCATGGATAATAAAAAACAGGCGATATCATACCATTTAATCGAAAGATCCGTTTTCTTTGCGGGAAACATAAGATAGGCACAAGGGAGAAAACAGGCTAATAATAAAATCATGTAAGCATTTTGAATCGGATTTATGCCAAATAATTCAAGATAGAATAACATGTTTACAGATAAGAAAATGCCTATTAAAGTGGAGCTAATAATAATCGTTTTCCAAAAAGTGTTTAAACGTGATTGCACCATAGACTAACCTCACCTCACATTTATCAGAATGGATGGTTATGATTCTCTCATTTTTAATTTACAGATTCCCGTTCCCGTAACCAGAGCGCTTCAAATTCCTCATCTGTTAATTCTTCTTTTTCAGCGAAGGCAACCGTTTTTTCCCATACTTCATTTAACGCTTCGTACCGTTCTATTAATTGATCATTTTTTTGTTGTTTTTCTTCACTCCATAAGCCTTCTTCTTTAAAGAAACGAATTGTGCCCTCATGAAACGGAATCCCTTTTGGCTCTGTTAAGACTTCATCCTTACTATATAGAGCTAAATTAGGTAGGGCATCGCCATATAAATGGAAAGAATCATTTAACGATTTAATAAACTGATAGATTGCCTCTTCACTTTGATCTGCGTATCCACCAATTAAATAGCCATGTCCCATAACATCCATACCTGTTTCCATACCTGCTCCTTGTTTTGTATTAATAGGAAATAACCACGCAGCCACTTCCTCTACTCTTCCCCATCCCCCGTTGTCATCTTTATCCATTTCTAACCAACGAATCCCACCTTTACTATGGGCTTCAAACATTGTAGATGCAGTCGGATTAATACCGGCAACATCAATTTGCCCTTGGATAAGTGCTTCTCCTTGTCCTGAATAGGAAGTGATTTTTACTGGCTCCACATCATTCCAAGTTAAGCCGGCGAAAGCAAGCATTGCTTCATTTTTTAAATTGACGGAAGTGTTTCCAGCTATTATTGGAATTTTCTTTCCCCTTAGATCTTTGAGAGTTTGTATATCTGAGTTTTCTCTTACAGCAAATCCGAATTGACTAATGGGTGCCCAATAAGCTCGAACATTTTGAGGTCCCCATTTTTTTGAAGTGAATTCTTCCTTTCCTTCGAATGCCAGTTGAATTTCATCTCCAACTTTACCTACAGAAGCAATTTCACGCCTTAAAGGCACCATTCTTCCAACACCACTTGCAGATGGAAGCATTCTCACCTTTGTATCATATTTTTCTGTCAACACATTCGCAATAGCCGACATTTCTGCATAACCACCAGAGCCTACATCATATACACTCCACGTCATTTGCTCAGCTAGGCCCGATTCATCTGCGAGCAACGAAGCTTGAGGAGCAGAGTTACATCCAGCTAAAAGAAAACATAGTAATAGCAGCAGTACTAATGGAAGCATTTTATTCCCTTTATTCATGTAATAACCTCCCATCCAGATATGGCCAATGAAAACAAAGTTATACAGGCGTAAACATGGGTAGCGTCATCTCTCCGACTTTTTGAAAGACGACTTTTACTTGTTGATCGCAATGAATTGCTTCCATATCCGTATCAATAATGTTCGTCATCATCCTAACCCCTTCTTTTAGATCGATGAGGGCAACACAATACGGCAAATCTTCTTTAAACGCAGGTCCACCAGCCCTTCGCGCAATTGTATAAGAATAAATCGTCCCCTCTCCGCTTGCTTCTACCCAAGTAACGTTTTCCTCTCCACAGTGAGGACATAGAATACGTGGGTAAAAGATATGCAAAGAGCAACTTTGACATTGTTGTATGAATAATTTTCCTTTCTCACACCCTTCCCAAAAAAACTTCGAATCATTATCAATAATTGGTAATGGCTTCATTATCTTATCCATCTGTTTAGTCCCTCCCTAAAATGACGACTGATGTTGAGGAAAGTGTTCCCCCTGTTCCATTTACAAGTCCTATTTTTGCTTCTTTCACTTGTCTCTCTCCACACTCACCTCTTAGTTGCCTAACCGCTTCAATAATTAAAAAAATCCCGTACATACCTGGATGTGCATATGAAAGGCCCCCGCCGTTCGTATTCATCGGAAAATCACCGCCTGGAGCTGTACGTTGATTTTTCACAAAATCGCCACCTTCACCACGTTTACAAAAGCCTAAAGATTCTAATGTGAGCAACACCGTAATCGTGAAAGAGTCATAGATTTCAACGAAATCAATGTCATCATGGCCAACTCCAGCCATCTCAAACGCTCGTTTACCTGATTGCGCAGCAGATGTCATGGTTAAGTCAGGCATCGCTTGAATAGACCAATGACTATGTGCCTCACCTTGGCCAAGGATCCAGACCGGTTTTTTCCGACAATCCTTCGCCCGTTCGGGTGATACAAGCACTACTGCCCCTGCTCCATCTGTTACGAGACAGCAATCTAGTATATGAAGAGGATCAGTAATCATTGGCGATTGCAGCACATCCTCAATGGATATCGTATCCCTTTTTGTCGCATATGGATTTAATTGAGCCCACTTTCTTGTTGCCACTGCTATTTCTGCTAGGTCTTCATTCGTGGTTCCGTATTGATGCATATGACGATGTGCCGCCATCGCGTAAGCACCAGCTGGTGAAGGTAAGCCAAAAGGTGTTTCATATTGTGCAGTAAACGTAGGTGGTCTTCCTGCTAAAGATCGCGACCTCTCTGACTTCTGTGTACTTCCATATAAAATTAATGCTACTTCACAAAGCCCTGCTTGAATGGCAGCTGCAGCATGGCCAATATGAGCTTCAAATGAAGAACCGCCTATCTGTGTAGAATCTGTATAGTTCGGCTCAATCCCTAAATATTCCCCCATTACAACAGAAGGAAATGTACCAACACCAGGTAATCCCCATAGACCAGCAACAAACAGACCATCTACATCAGACTTTGTTAAACCTGCATCATCTAGTGCTCGTTTTGCTGCGATTGCTTGAATTTGCAAGACAGATAAACCGTCTTTTACTTTTCCTTCCTCAAGCTCAATATCACCTACTCCGACAATGGCAGCAGCGTTTTTAATTGACATGATAACCCTCCATATGCATTTATTTGTAGAAATCCTTATGAAAGCAGTAATACCTAATAGATTGGTAGAAATATATTTTTTATTGGGTTTGGTCTTTTACAAAGAAGTTAACAGCGAGTATTTCAGGATGTATCTTGGTTGAGGATGTTGTTAGATCATTTTGTAGATTTTAGAAGAGAGATTAAAAATGAATCGATATATTTTTCATATTTTGCAATCGCTTACATATATCTGCCACCAGTTACTTCAATTACGTTCCCAGTGATATAGTCAGCATAATTAGAGCTTAAGAAAACGACAGCTTTAGCGATATCAAGCGGTTGACCTACTTTTTGCATCGGTATTTCTGCTATTTTCAACTCCTTTAACTTGTCAGGAATGGCTTTGGTCATATCTGTTTCAATAAAACCAGGTTGAATGGCGTTCACATTGACCTGGAATTTAGCTAATTCTTTTGCTGCAGCTTTCGTCATGCCAACAATTCCAGCCTTAGCGCCAGCATAATTCACTTGCCCCATATTACCAACCTTACCGGCAATGGATGAGATATTAACAATCTTCCCCTTTTCTTGTTTTCTCATATGAAGTGCAGCAGCTTGCATACATAAGAATGTCCCTTTCATATGTACTTGAATCACTTGGTCAAATTGCTCTTCTGTCATTTTATGAAGCATTGCATCACGTGTAATTCCTGCATTATTAACAAGCACATCTATATCACCAAAATGACTAATTGTCTTAGAGAAAAGCTCGTCAACACTTTCTTTTTTGGCAACATCTACTTTAACTGCTAATCCCCTTGATCCAACCTTTTCAATTTCATTCACGACAGATTCACATGCCTCTACATTCAAGTCACCAACGACTATTTGGGCGCCATGTTGAGCTAATAAAAGACTAATCTCTCTACCGATTCCCTTCCCAGCGCCAGTAACTATCGCTACTTTATTCTTTAAATCCATGAAACTACCTCCATTTCAAAAATATGATATTAATTAAGATTTTATATATTAAAAAATTTTTTGTCAATAAAAAATTAGAAAATTAAGATTATTTAACTATATTCGATTATTCTCAGCAAAAAAGACATTATTACTCCCTATTTTCTGATTGAATAATAATGTCTTTTCTAATTATACTAATGGGCGTTCTCCGCCTAATTTAATTGTAATTTCATTCGCAATTCCCTTTATTAGTTCACCAATTCTTTCCGCTTCCGCTCCTTGCAACTGACTGGTTAAGCCGACTAAAGAAATGGACATCTCCACTGTATTTGTATTATTAAAAATTGGTGCAGCAATGCCAATTAAACCATCAATATATTCTCCATGTGAAATGGCAAATCCCTTTATTTTTATCATTTCTAACTCTGCTAATAATTCTTTCATTTCTTTTTCCGTTAAAGGACGAAGACCATCATTATAATCAATTAAACGTTTTGCTTCTTCTCGCCTTAGATTAGCTAACAAACACTTACCATAAGCCCCATCTACAATTGAGAAATGTCTACCTACTGATACATTTATACCAAATTGTTCTGCTTCTACCTTAGCAATAATGGTCGATTTTTTCTCACCAATTCGATTGACTAGGAAACTCGTTAATCCAGTTTCTTCTGTTAATCTTTCCAAGTACGGCATTATAACAGATAAATCTAGAATATTCTCTTTCGCTCTTTCTCCTAAAACAACTAAATAGGGGCCAAGACTATATCTTTTAGAGCTTTGATCATAACGTACAACGGATAGCTCTTCTAACTTTTGCAGTATGCGGTAACATGTGGTTGGGGTTAATGATAAGGCATTTGCAATTTCAGTTAAGTTACTTTTACTAAACTTTTTTCGACTCAATAATGTAAGGATTTTAAATGCACTGTCAACTGCAGGTACATTATATTTTCTTTTCGCCTTCTTTACATGCTCATCCATCTTTTCTACCCCTTCATTATCCTTTTTTCAGTAATTTTATATACAAAAAATTTTTTTGTCAATGAAATAAAGATTGTTTTTTTGAATGATATAAATTATCTGATATCTATATGGTAAAATAGTGGGAGCAGGAAAAGATGTGAGGAGCGTTAATAGAATGGATATTAAACAATTAGAAGTATTTCTATCAGTATATAAACATAATAACTTTTCTAAAGCTGCTGAGGAACTATGTATCTCACAACCAACAGTTAGCTCTCAAATCAAATCTTTAGAAGACCAATTAGGGCTGCAATTATTCAATCGTAAAAATAAATCATTAGGTAACTTAACAGATGCCGGAAAGATTCTTTATCCCTATTCCACACAAATTCTTTCATTAGTAAAAGAAGCCGAAAAATCACTCACTCAATATAAAGAAGGGTATAAAGGTTCCCTCTCTCTAGTGACTTCCGATTCATTTTGTTACTGGATCTTACCAAAAATTTTAGAAAGCTTTCATATTTCCTATCCTACAATTGAAATCATACTACATACCGCTTTTACACCTAAAATGATCGATATGCTTTATCATCGTGAAGTGCATTTCGCCATTGCACGTTCCGCTCAAAAAGAGTTTATAGAAGAAGATTTAGTCAGCCATCATATTGGACAAGATCCCATTGTACTCGTTGCCTCAGCTAGCAATCGTTTAACAAATATTCCAAGTCCTCATTTAAGTGACTTAGCTGATGAAACCTTCATTGTTTATGGGAAAGAGTCAAACTACTGGGCACAAATTGAACAAAAGCTTTTTTCCTATGGTTTCCATATGAAAACAGGAATGGAGCTTAACGACATCAATGCAACGAAAAAAATGATCGAGATCAATCTCGGGATTTCTTTCTTGCCAAGTATTTCGGTACAAGAAGAGATTGAAAATGGTAAGCTCCAAATCATTCCAATAAGTGATAACCTGCATTTGTATCGTCACTCTCACCTTGTTTACCATCAAGATACCGTAATTGCTGGAGGAATACAGAAGTTTTTATCGTTTGTAACTGAACAGAAGCCCTATTTGATTTAAGTATATAAACCCCCTTATTAATGAGGTCTCTGCACTTTGTCTCATTAATAAGGGTAAGTGAATCAACTATATATCTCTGCTTGTTTTTTCCCAACAATGACGGCGTCAACCGTGGTAACACCATTACCTTCTTTATGGACAAGGATCGGATTAAATTCCATTTCTCTCCATTCCCCTTGATGAGATAAACAAAATTCGGATAAAGTTTGTATCGTTAATGCCAATGCTTTTATATCTGACTTAGGTTTTCCCCTCACTCCATTTAGAAGTGGAAATGCCTTAATAGAAGCAATCATTTGTAACGCTTGGCTCTCTGTAATTGGTGCAGGCAAGAAAACAACATCCTCAAGCACTTCCGTAAATACCCCACCGATACCAAACATGATTGTCGGTCCAAATGTAGGGTCGTCAATTGCTCCAATAATCACCTCAATTCCCTCATCTGCCATTTCTTCAATCATCATCCCTTCGATAAGATGTTCGATATGATGATGCTTTATCCTATTAATCATCCCTTCATAAAATTGCAGTAACTCTTGTTGACTGTTGATGTTTGTTTGAACCAACTGATAGTCTGATTTATGAGTGATCTCCTTCGAAACTCCTTTTAAGACAAGAGGAAAAGGAAGACTATGCTCATGCAGACCTTCTTGATTACGAACAAAAGAACCTTTAGGCACTTTTATACCAATCGATTGTAATAGTTGCTTTCCTTCCCATTCATTTAGTTTTTCATTTACGATCATGGGTGTCTGCTTACGAATTTCTTTTCTCGTTTGATCGTAAGCTTGCTTTTCTGCCGTATAGTAATTTACGACATGTGCTAGGGCATTAATGGTCCGTGTTGGTGTAGGAATCCAAGGAATACTTTTTTCCTTAAAGACTGCCTTTTTTGTTTCTTCCTGTATTCCAGACCAACAAACAACAACGGGCTTATTAGCTTGTTTAATCAACTTACTGAGTTTGTCGATAATAGGTGTAAATAAATGATCCGTCATTTGAATATAAAGCACGATGGTTTGCACTTCAATTGCTTCAACTAGCACAGATAGAGTATCAAGTATTTGTTGAGGATTTTGATTCACTTGTGCCGTCATATCAACTGGGTTTTTAATAGAAGCAAAAGCTGGAAGAGTTTGTGATAATCTCTCTTTCGTTTCTGCTTCTAAAGTGGCAAGTTTCATTCCTTTACGTTCACATTGGTCAGCCATCATTATGCCTGCACCACCTGATTGTGTGACGATAACCGCCCCTCCGTCTTTAGAGATATTTTTAGCATAATGAAACAGTGATAATGTATCAATTAATTCTTCCTCATCATCAACAAGAACCACATTGTTTGCAGCAAAATAAGATTGATAAATCTTCGCATTACCTGCTAATGATGCAGTATGCGAACTAGCCGCATCCGCCCCGATAACTGACGTACCAACTTTCATTAATACTATTGGTTTATTATTTTCATGACTAGCCTTTATTGCACGATTCATTTTAGTTATATTTCTTGCTCCCTCTAAATATCCACCAATGACTTTTATGTCAGGACTTTTAGCAAAATAATCAATATACTCAAAGAAATCAACCGTGCTTTCATTTCCGCTAGATACAAAAGCTTGAAATCCGATACCCATTTCAGTTGCTAATGTATGAGTTAAAGAACCCATTGCTCCGCTTTGTGTAACAAATGCAATCGCTGCAGCATCACATGCTTTTAAACTGGAAAAGGAAGCAATCATCTGCTTATTTAAGTTAAATAACCCGAGAGAATTTGGACCGCAAATCGGCAAATGGTTTCCTTTTGAATACTCCCTTATCTCTTCCTCTAACTTCACTCCTTCTCCACCTATTTCTGTAAATCCAGAACTAAAAATCAAAATACTTTTTACCTTCTTCGCATGTAATTGTTTAATAATAGATAATACACTTTTAGCAGCTACACAAATCAATGCTAAGTCAATATATTCAGGTAGTTCTTCTATCTTCTGATAGCATGGAAAACCTAATATCTCTTCATATTTTGGATTTACAAGATAAACTTCACCTTGATAGCCTACCTCTTTTAAATTCGCTATTGGTTTATAGCTGATTTTCGTTTTGTCTCCACTAGCTCCTATAATAGCTACTGCGTTTGGTTCTAACATTGGTTTAAGGTCGTCACTCGTAAACATATTTTCACCTTCCTCTTAATACATATTTTTAGGTAGAAACAGAGCAATATCAGGAAAAAGATAAAGAATAATAATTAATAGGAAAATGGGAATTAAAAATAAACTTGTTCCTTTAAAAATTTGTTCTAAAGTAAGGTCTGGGGCTGATCCTCTTAGCACAAAACAATTCATCCCAACAGGAGGTGTGATCATTGCCATTTCCATCACCAAAACAATAATGACACCGAACCAAATTAAATTCATATCCATCGCTAGAATGATCGGTAGAATAATCGGTAATGTAACAACAACCATAGCAAGAGCATCCATTACCATTCCTAATAAAATGTACATAAGAATAATAAGCACAAATAATAGAAAAGGGGGAACTGAGATAGATTCGAAAATATCCGCTAATAGAAAAGGCAATCTTGTAATTGTTAAGAAGTAATTTAAGATAAATGCCATAATAATTATGGCAAATAAAAATCCTGTTGTTTTTAAAGTAGCAGATAATGCTTTAACAAATGACTGAATCGTTAATTTCCTTCTGATTAATGCAAAAATAAACGTAAAGAATGCCCCAATCCCTGCTGCTTCAGTTGGGTTAAACCATCCGATATACATACCCCCAATCACAATGCCAAATAACAAAATAATCCATATTGTAGATTTCAATGCGATGAAACGATCCTTCCATTTCACCTCTGTATGAATCATCGGTGCTAATTCTGGCTTTAAAGATACAACTACATAAACGGTGATCATATATAAAATGATAAGAATAATCCCCGGTATAATGCCCGCAACTAAAAGCTGTCCGATAGATTGTTCAGTCATCATCCCATATAGAATAAACAATGTACTCGGTGGAATGAGCACACCCAATGTTCCTCCTGCGACAATCGTTCCTCCGGTTAATGATTTGTTATAACCAGCCTTTAGCATTTCCTTCGATGCAATGACACCCATTGTGGCAGTATTTGCTAGGCTTGAACCTGAAGCGGCCGCAAAAACAGCAGAAGATGCAATTGTCGCCATCCCAAGTCCACCTCTTAATCTACTAAGCCAAAGTCTGAAAGTATTAAAGAGCTCTGTACTAATTCCACAGATAAATAATAGTTCTCCCATTAGAACAAACATAGGGATAGTGCTTAACGTATAACTAAAACTATGATCCCATGTCACTGTTTCAATAACTGTGGCTAATGCCGTCCAACCTTTCAAATAAAAGATTCCTAGTACAGCTGGTACGACCATTGCGATTGCAATGGGTACTTTAAAAAACATTAAAACAAACATGATCAAAATAACGATAACACCAAACCATTCAACCGGCATGTTCATCACCTCCTATATTTTCATGATTTAATGAAAGGATGAGCTTGAGCATTCTTAGAAAAGCCTCAGCTCCCCACATGAGAAAACCGATTGTAATGATATAATCAAAGGGGTAAAAAGGAATTTCTAAAAGAGTTGTAGATATAGGCATTGTTAGTTGATGAAAGATCCCGACATGAAGATAAATATAGGCAAAGAGGAGGGTAATAATAAATGTAAGAAATGCGCCAAATATCTCTAATACGCGTTGCCACTTATATGAAAGTCTGCTTGTAATAATATCTATTGTAATATGTCCGTTAACTTGTTCTGTATAAGCCAAACCACACATGATTAGCACTACCATACCTAACTGAACAATTTCGATATCACCAATAATGGGTGAAAATAACATCCGACTAAACACAGCAAAGGTAATAAATATCATCATCAGTGTCATCGTTGCTAACGCAATATATTTTGTTATTGCAGTTAAAAAGTGTATGACCTCTTCAAGCTTTCTCATGCATTCCACCACCTTAACTGTTTTAATTTTCAAATGGTAAAGGGTAATCTTCTTCACGGAGAATTTCAAAAAAAGCTTCTACCATTTCATCTCCATCAAATCCACGTTTATTTGCATCTTCTATCCATAACTCCCAAGCACCTTTACCTGCTTCACGGTACTTAATGTCTTCTTCTGTTGAAAGTTTAATATATTCGCCTCTTTTTTCAACTGCTTTTTCTAGCTGCTCATTAGAAGCAGCTAACTCTGTAACATAACTCTTTGTAAACATTTCTGATAATGCAGGATTCAATTCTTCTGTAAATAATTTTTGTAAATCTGGTGGGAGCTGATCATAGAAGTTTTTATTCATTACAGGAATGAGTGGGTTTACGAGTACTGACATTTGTGTAATATAAGGGGCAGGTTCATAATACCTTACTGCTTCACCGCCAATAGGTGTATAAAATGCGGTATCAATCATCCCCTTTTCTAATCCTTCGTATATGCCTTCAGATGTGATCGATACGGGTGTTCCTCCTAATGATTGAATAAAGGCATTTTCGCCTTTTCCGCTCATTCTCATTTTTTTATTCTGTAAATCTTCCATTGTGTGAATAGGAGTTGTAGAAAATAAATCATAGGCATCTGTTGAGGTTGGTGGCATAAGGATGACATTATCTAACCCTTTGTCTGCAAATCGATCTTCGAATTTACTTAAAACCTTGTTTGCCTCAACAGGTCCTTGTAATGCAAAAGGTAAACTACCGATTGTATAAGGAAAAAAAGGTGTATCATAAAAATAGTTCGTTACGAGAAGACTCACATCATAGAGCCCTCCTTTTATATCTTGGTAAACGGAGCTAGACTTTCCTAAGGCACTCCCATGATAAATATTGACTTTAACTCTTCCATTCGTCTTTTCTTCCACCATCTTTTTCCATGGCTCCCACGCATTATAAGCATAGTGATGTGTAGATGGCTGCCAATTATTTATATCCATCACATACACTTCATCGGAAGCGCTTTCATTGGATGTCTGTTGACTACAGCCATTTAATAAAATACATACAAAAAATAAAGTCAATAGAAGAACCTTTTTCATTGGAAACACCTCCATTATTGTTCATAATCACATTTTCCGCTCGGCTAACGAACCAATAACTCCCTCTTTTCTCAATTGATCAATTTCTAATTTTTGATACCCTAATGCATGTAGAAGTTCTTCTGTATGCTGTCCTAAAACAGGTGGCCCTGCTTTTGTTTTAACATTTAGGGTAGAATTTTTAAGTGGACTTTTCACCAATTTAATATGTCCAAGCTTTACATGGGAAACTTCTTCTACAACCTCTCTCGCCTCAACTTGAGGATGTTGAAAAACTTGTTCGATATTATTTACTGGTCCAGATGGAACACCTACTTGTGATAATTGAGTGAACCATTCATCTGCCGTTTTGGTTATCATCATATCTGCGATTCTATTTGTTAACACTTCACGGTTAGTTACTCTAGCTTGATTCGTTTTAAACCTCTCGTCCCCAATCCATTCTTCACGATCTAAAACAACGCAAAAATTCGCAAATAATTTATCATTACCACAACAAACCATTAATGGACGGTCACTGCATTTAAATACTTGATAAGGAACAATATAACTATGATCATTGCCAACTCTTGTTGAAACTGTACCTGCATTTAAATAACTACTTGCTACATTGGCAAGTGCACTTAATTGTACTTCAAATAGGGATAGATCAATAGATTGTTCCTTTCCTGTTTGATCTCTTTGTCTTAAAGCTGCGAGAATCGCTATTGTTACATATTGTGA
This sequence comes from Cytobacillus sp. FSL M8-0252, assembly GCF_038007345.1. Taxonomy (NCBI): domain Bacteria; kingdom Bacillati; phylum Bacillota; class Bacilli; order Caryophanales; family Bacillaceae; genus Cytobacillus; species Cytobacillus sp. FSL M8-0252. The sequence goes on along the minus strand of NZ_JBBOWZ010000001.1, from coordinate 2,286,476 downwards.
CGTCATAATATCGACTAGTGGAAGTCCCACTCTTGTTGCGTCTCCCTCTGGAAGTCCAGTAACATCCATTAGACCACCTATCGCTTGCATAACAGGATCAAATCCCGGTTCCCCTTTATACGGTCCCGTTTGCCCATATCCGGTAACCGAACATAATATAATATCTTTTTTTACCTTTTTAAGTTGTTGTAGGTCGAGACCTAACTTTTTCAAAGTACCTGTTTTAAAGTTTTCTAAGACAATATCTGCCTCTTGTACGAGCTTTAAAAAGATATCCTTCCCTTTTTGGTTTTTCAAATCCAACTCTACTGATTTTTTATTACGATTAGCGGTAAAATAATACGTACTTTCTCCACCTATGAAAGGGACCCAATCTCTCATACTATCAGTACCATTCGGTGCCTCTATTCTGATGACATCAGCACCTAAATCTGCTAATATCATTGAACCCCCAGGTCCTGCATATACACGAGATAAATCCAATACTTTAACGCCTTCAAGTGGTTGCCTTTCACTCATCGACTACACCCTCACCTTTTGAATATCACTACTTAAAGAATACTTTCTTTCGATATGATGACGATTAGCATCCTTTTCCCCTAAGGCATCATTGGCAATCAGTATACGTTGAATATTTGCCGACCCTTCACCAAAGTGAAGCATATTCGCATAGTTTACATACTTCATAATCGGATATTCATCTGCGATACCATTGCCACCAAATATCTCTAACGCACTTCTTGCAGCTTTGGTAGCTACTTCGGAAGCAAAATATTTTGCGTATGCACTTTGTCTAGTCGCCGCTTCGCCTTTATCTTTTAAGTAAGCGCTTTTATACGTAAGCAATCTTGCAGCCTCTGTTTCTACTACCATATCCGCAATCAAATGTTGAATCATTTGATATTGACCAATCGGTACACCACTCACTTCTCGTTCGTTTGCATAAGATATCGACTCATCAATACAACCTTGAGCAATACCAACCAATCGTGAAGAAACCGTTAAGCGTCCATAATCAAGGGCGTTCATCGCAATTTTAAAGCCTTCTCCCTCTTTCCCTAATAATTGACTTTTGGGGATTCGATAATCCTCTAAAAATACTTCACAGCTTCTTGTCATAAATCCTAGAGAGCTAATTTCGATTGGTTTTGCATAAAACCCTGGTACATTAGTCTCAATAATAAATGCAGAAATGCCCTTATGACCAGCTTCTGGATTGGTTCTCGCAAACAACACACCTACATCTGCCTCATTTGCAAAAGTAATCCACATTTTTGATCCGTTCAGTACGTACTCATCACCATCTAAAACAGCCGTTGTCTTCATTGCTCCAGCAGGATCTGAGCCACCACCAGATTCAGTAAGAGCGAACATACCAATTTTCTCAGCCTTTATTAGAGAAGGAACATATTTTTCAATTTGCTGCTTATTTCCCCAATTTAATATTGTAAAAGGACAGGTCATTGCTTGCATATTAAAGGCATAACCTAACGATGGATGTGCTTTCGAGATTTCTTCAGCAATGATAGCTAAATTAAGAAAACCTAATTCAGACCCGCCATATTGCTCAGGAAAACAAGCACCAAAAAAACCTAGATTCCCCATTTTTTCAAAAATATCTTTCGGGAATAATTGATTTTTCTCATAATATTTAATATGGGGTGACACTTCTTTTCGGACAAACTCCTTTACCATTTGTAAGACTTGTTGGTTTTCACTTGTATATTCGAACTCCATCTCTCCACACCACCTAATTAGAATTTTCTGAATTCATTAATTATACTATTATATATATTAATAATATTCAATATTTTATTAATAAAATAGATAATTTGTTTGGGATAATGGATACAATTGATAGACATGTGAGACTTTGTCCTTTTTAAGAATAGTAATAAATGATTAAAGAGTTGATCTTTCTTGTTGAAACTTCTCTCTTGCTTGTATATACCAGTCATTACCTAAAGAATCGATAATCACTGTAGCTGGAAAATGTTCTACTGTGAGCCTATATACTGCCTCTGGACCTAACTCAGGAAATGCCACAACCTCAGCCTCTCTAATAGCCGTAGAAAGAAGTGCACCGGTTCCCCCTATTGCTGCTAAATAAACCGCTTTGTTTCTTTTTATACTTTCCTTTACTTCTTCATTTCGATATCCTTTTCCAATCATTCCTTTTAAGCCATGCTCTAATAATAATGGTGTATATTTATCCATTCTGCTACTAGTAGTTGGACCAGCGGAACCAATCACTTGATTAGGTTTTGCTGGGGTCGGACCAACGTAATAAATAAAAGCATTTTCTAACGTGAATGGGACCGTTTCTTGTTGAGATAAAAGATCATAAATTTTTTTGTGGGCTGCGTCTCTCGCTGTATATATTAAGCCAGTTAATTCGACTTGCTGCCCGGCCCTTAATGTTTCCAACTCTTCTGGTTTTAAGGGTAGTGATAATTGCTTTTTTTCCAATTTTATCAGCCTCACATTCTCAATTCTTTATGTCTTGACGCATGACAATTTAAATTAACAGCCACAGGAAGTGCAGCGATATGACATGGTTCTAACTCGATCTTTACATCTATGGCAGTTGTATCCCCACCTAATCCTTGAGGACCAATCCCCATTTCATTCATGTTCTTCATTAAATCTTTTTCTAATTGGGCAACTATTGGAGACTGATGATGTTGACCAATCGGCCTAAACAATGATTTTTTAGCTAAATAAGCGCAGCGTTCAAAATTCCCACCAATTCCAATTCCAACAACTAGAGGTGGACAAGCATTTGGTCCTGCATTTTCAACGGTTGTTAAGATGAACTCTTTTACGCCTTCGATACCATCTGCTGGGGTTAACATTTTAAGTGCACTCATATTCTCACTCCCTCCCCCTTTTGCCGACATATGGATAACGAGTTGATCTCCGGCTTTCATTTCGATATGAATAATGGCAGGGCTGTTATATGTTTCAGATTTATCTCTTGTCAGGGGATTATTGACGATAGAATGCCTTAAATATCCGTCTTTATATCCTTTCATTACACCTTCATTAATGGCACTTGTAATTGTTCCACCTTTAATCAAACAGTCTTGACCTAATTCAACTATAAAAACGGAAACACCTGTATCCTGACACATAGGCACACGGTTTTCTGTAGCGATATTCGCATTTTCAATTAAATCTAACAGTATATCTTTTCCAATTGGTGATCTTTCTGTTTCTACCGCTTGTCGAAAAGCAGAAATAACGTCTTCGCCAAGGTCAAAGTTCGCTTCCTGACAAAGCTTCGCTACTTGTTCCACTATATGGTCATAAGCAATCACTTTCATCATCAAGCCTCATTTCCATTTACAATTGGGCTATTTACCAGTAGCCAATCCTTTATTTTTACATTTTCAATATTGTATATATCATCTACTCTATGATCTACATCTGTAATTTTATGAGCCACTAATGACTGGAACTTCTCAACCATTTGTTTTTTACTGGCAGGATTCTCTGGGTCTCCTTTTGGAAATTCAGTCGCGAAACGATAACTTTCTTTATTCCTTAAGACAATAGTTACCTTGGCACCCCATTGTTCTGGATAGGCATCCGTAAAATCCTTTGTTGATACTACTCGTACTTTATTCATCATTTCTCTAATTTCACTATTATTTAATGTTCTTTCATTAAAGTCTTGTAGAAAAGCGCTGCCTTTAAGGGCAATTAAGCTAACACAGAATTGTACACTAAATTTTGCTGCATAAATGGAACGAGGTTTGGGATTATCCGTTATATCTAATACCGTTTGATAGGTTTCTATGAGGATTTTTTCAATTTCAGTAGAGTCTATTGAATGTTTGTTCATCAATGTATGCACACAGTCCATACTCGGATGGGTATGACGACAGGAAGCATAAAGCTTAAAACCATTTTCCATTATTTTAAACTGCTTACCGAGTCCTTCAACAATCTTTTGTTCGTTGTACGAATCACTCATTGCCTTGAAAAAACCACGATCACCCTCTAATATCTTTGAGGCACCTGTAAAGCCTTTTTTTGCAAGTAGTGCTGCAAGTACACCATTATAGGATGCCTTTGCAGTATGAAGCTGTTTTGAATTGGCTCCGTCTTCAATAAATTCCCATAACCCCGCTGCCTGTGTCCCTGCATTCCCCAAAGCATGAACGATTTGTTGTTTATTAAGCCCTAATAACTTTGCTGCTGCAGCTGCTGCTCCGAAAGTGCCACATGTTGCAGTATTATGCCAATAATAATAATGACTAGGCGTAACCGCTTCACCGATACGATAACAAACTTCATAGCCGATGACGATACTCGTAATTAATTCTTCTATTGATAAGTCATACGCTTCACACACAGATAAAGCAGCAGGAATCACAACTGTTGCTGCATGAATAATCGACCCTTTATGAATATCATCTAACTCCACTATATGGCTAGCAGCACTATGAATCATGGCAGCATTTGCAAGAGAAGTCCTTTCACCGGAAATAAGGGTTGCCTGTTCATTCCCACCCATTTCAAATAACGTCTCTTTTAAAGCAACAACTGGTGGTTCATCTATGCCTGCTATTGCTGAACCGTACCAATCTAAAATACATACTTTCGTGAATTCAATCACATCTTTTGGTAAATCTTGATAGTCTAAATTAACTATATATTCTGAAATTTTATCCGTTAAAGCCATTGTCCATTCATCCTTCCTTCGTTAAAGTAAACGTTTGCAAAAGATAAGGCAGCTCTGAAAAATTCGTGCTGCCTTCCTGATGAATCAATATTTATTTCATTCTTTCATTTTTTAAACTATGAATAAGTGATTCACCTGTTCTTAAAATATGATGAGACAAAATCTCCCCTGCATGCTCAAATCTTTTCTCTCTTATCGCTTTGATAATCTCCCGATGCTCTTCATTTGATGTAGCCGTCTGACCTGTAATAAAATGTGGTGTTTGTTGTGGTAGCCCATTCCATAGTGTGTCAATAAAACCATTTAATCTCTCCCAATGGCAGTGCTTTAATAATAATTGATGGAATTCTATATTTCTTTCAATAAATTCATCTACATCTTCACTATCTTCCATCAAATGTACAAGATCTATTAATCTCGTGATTTCAGTATCTGTAAGCAGCTTTGCACTTTGGATAAAAGCCATCTTCTCTAACTGTGCTCTTAAGGTGTACACCTCTTGTAAATCTGATAAATGAATCGTTTTAACAATAGCTCCTTTATGTGGTACTAGGGTAATTAAACCTTCAGATTCTAATTTTCTCAATGCTTCTCTAATCGGCATTCTACTGACACCAAGTTTTTCTGCTAAATCTGATTGTTTTAATCGTTCACCAGGTTTAAACTGACCTTTTATAATTGCTTCTCGGAGAACGTTACATACTTTTAAATGCAGTGTATCGCGATTATCTAATTTCAAATCAACATCAATCGTCAATGATCACTCACCCTTTACTCCCTTTTAAAACAGGATACAAAATCCAATTAAAATTGTCTATACTTTTCTGAAATTTATTTAAAGAGTAGTAAAACTAAGTGTTCGCCGAAAAGGGGTCAGCTAATACTAGCGTATCAAACATTTTACAGTTCACAATATGAAAGTGTCATCACCTTGATTCATTACACTCACTATTTATCTGTAGTAATTTCTTAGCCTGTTTATAAACGGGATAATCCACTAAACGCCCATTCACATTAATTGATGCTTTTCCCTCTTTCTCAGCGTCTTCAAACAGTCTAATCACTTCTTTCGCTTCATGAATACGGTTGTTATTCTCTTGATGATACACATCATTGATTCGTACGACTTGATTTGGATGAATCGCTAATTTACCAGCAAAGCCTATTTTCCTGCCATGGGTTGTTTCTTTAATGAGATCATTGCTATTCTCTAAATGAAGGAACACAGAATCAATAGGGGGTAGTATTTTAGCTGCTGCTGAAGCGTTTACTAATTGTGAACGTGCGTATAATAACTCTTCCCTCCCCTCTCCTACCTCAATATTTGTATCTAAACAATAATCAACCGCACCAAAAGCCAGTCTTTCAACGGTTTCTGTTGCAGTGGCAATGTCAAATGAATAATGTATCCCTTTTGCCGTTTCGATTAAGGGAATAAGAGCTATCGATTCATCTGCCAAATAAGTTGCTATCTCCTTTATCATGTTTTTATCTTCTGCTTTTGGGATAAATAGTCCTCGTGGCTTACATACTTTAACTAATTGGAGATCATGATAAAAATACGGACTTTCACTATCATTAATCCTAATATATACCCTTTGCCTATCCCATTCATTAAGTTCACTCATATAACCAGAGACCTTCTCTCTGGCTACATGCTTTTTGGAATGGGCAACAGAATCCTCTAAGTCTAGTATGGTGGCCGATTGATTAATTGTTAAAGCCTTATTTACCATCTTGGTAGAAATCGCAGGTACGAATAAAAAACTAAACATTTGATTCATCAAATATCCTCAACCTCCTACATTCAGCCAATATTATTTTGTAATTGAAGACAAATTTTATTTGTCACTTCATCAGTCGTAGCATTTCCGCCAATATCTCTCGTCTTTATCCCTGCATCAGTAACTTCTTCCATTGCTCGTAAGACCTCTCTAGCTAGTGCGATTTCACCTAAATGATCTAACATTAACGCAGCCGTCCATATTTGCCCGATTGGATTGGCTATTCCTTTACCATAAATATCTGGCGCTGAACCATGTACAGGCTCAAACATGGACGGATATTTCCCATTTATATTGATGTTTCCTGCAGGGGCTATACCAATACTCCCCATAATCGCTCCACCAATATCAGTTAAAATATCTCCAAAAAGATTACTAGCAACGATGACATCGAAATCGCTCGGTTTGGTAACAAAAAAAGCAGCTAGTGCATCAATATGCACAGATGATGTACGCACTCCTGTATAGCGCTTACTCACATCATTAAACACTTCATCCCAAAATGGCATCGAATGGACAATACCGTTAGATTTCGTAGCTGAAGTGACATGACCCTTACGAAGAACAGCTTGCTTAAACGCATAATCCATTACTCTTTCCGTTGCTTTTCTGGTAAAAATGGCGTTTTGAATAGCGATTTCATCTGTTTCTTTATGTATTCTCCCACCAGATTCACTATACTCGCCCTCACTATTTTCACGTACAACTAGAAAATTAAATGCCCCTGGATCAACGAGAGGGGAGGTTAGCCCTTTGAATAATTTGGCTGGTCGGATATTAATGGTCTGCTCAAATTCTCTCCTAATGTGAATGAGTAACCCCCATAATGAAATATGATCGGGGACTTTGTTCGGATCTCCAACTGCCCCTAAAAAAATTGCATCAAAATTCTTCAGTCGCTCTAGACCGTCATCACTCATCATTTTGCCATGTTTGAGATAATAGTCGCACCCCCATGGAAATTCAGTTGTCTCTAATTGAATACCACCATGTAAAGTCGCTGCTGTTTGGAGCACTTTTACGGCAGAAGGTACAACCTCTTTCCCTATACCATCTCCAGGAATTACTGCTAGTTGATATGTTTTCATTGTTAATTTCCTCCTCTTTGTTGTAATTCTTACCTCCTCTTCTTTTTCTTTACTCATACCTATAAATCCTGTTCACTCCGCAGATAAAGAGAATAAGTGTAATTTAAAATGATATGAACAAAGGTTTTAACAAATGCAGATATTCACATAATTGCACCTGCCCAATTCACAGACATACGAAAAAAGCTGGGACATAAGCATTCTCACTAGAGGATTTAACCGAATGATAAGGAGCATAAAACATCTAGTCATTCGTTATTTTGTGTGAATTATATGCTTATATGAAAAGAATGGTGGAATGGAGCAGAAGACACTCGATTCCTGCAGAAAATAGAGGGGCAGCGAGTGTCTGTAATGCAATTGAACGGACTCTTTTTGAGTTTTATAGATTATAATTTTTTATTGTTCGTTATTTTAAGTTAGGTCATTTAGTTTTATCCCATCCCCAACCTTTAACAGACATATTGAGATATTTTCACATTATTTACGGTAGAAAAATAACCACTAATAATAAATTACCTACGAATATTTAAGTTTATTTTGTCTTATTAATTAAAGGGTCTCTGGAGCAGGGACCCACCTTGCATATAATATTAATTCACCATTTGTTAGTGGCGGGATTTCAGTTACAAGTTTTCCATTCAGGTCGTACCAATTAAGAAATCTATAACCTCTGACGGGACCAGGAGGGCTTAATATGATGGGCAAATCAGATTCGTTATATGTTTGTGGATTAGGATTAGTAGCACCTAATAAATTATTATAAGTAATTGTATTTGTTAATAGTTTAACTAATAATACCTGTGAAGAATCATTACTTAGTTGAATTTCCCAATCTTCAAATTCTGTCGTAGGTTTAACAAAAGCATTTGCATCCTGTTGAACTAACACAGGGTAAGAAGATGTAGACTCTCCTACAACGATGGGGTTTCCCTCAATGTTCGGTGTCACATAATTTGTCAAATCTAATTGTATAACCGTTCTCTCTATTAGTGGTGCTGTTATATAAGCAACATTAGGACGATCGGCAATATATAAGCCATTGGCATCAATAAGATAATCCTGAATATAAAATAATCCGCCATTATATATTCCTGAGGCTGATCCAGTTATATTTGTACGATTGTTGCGAATGATATTTATCCCTGTTAATGATAGTTGACCTTCATTAAAGACGGCACCGCCTACTATACTAGCTTCATTTTCCTCTACCAAACTATCAATTAAGCTGACAACGCCATTCAGATTCGTAAATATCGCGCCTCCATAACCCGCAATATTTTCTACAAATGAACTATCATTTAGAACTGTACCTGAATAAGAGTTTACAAATAATGCTCCTCCATTACCTATTGTAGTACTTGAATTAGCTAAAAATTGAATGGTTGATAGTGTGAATTGACTGAAATTGACAAAAATTCCTCCGCCGTTCTCTGATGCCTGATTGTAATTAAATGTGTTGTGTGTAGCTTCTATCGTTCCGGCGTTTGAAAAAATCCCTCCACCATTTTTAGCATAATTCTCTTCAAATAAGCAATTAGTAAAAACAGGTGTACTTGATGTGATAGCATCATTTAAGTAAAGAGCACCCCCATTATTATCACAAGTATTCCTTAGAAAATGGATTGCTGATAACTGTACTTCTGCATTATTTATAAACATGCCACCTCCATCCAAATTGGCATAATTTGACTGTATAAGAATATTATTAACATCAATAACTGTATTGAAATTAATAAATACGCCTCCACCAGCTACACTCACTTGATTATTTACAAAAGTACAATTGGACATTTCTGCCGTTCCCTGATTAATAAAGACTCCCCCACCATTTTGTGCTATATTTCTATCAAACAAACACTCAGTAACAACAGAGTTGATCGTTGGATTTAAGTATAGACCTGCTCCATCTCTTCCAGCTGTATTTAAGATAAATCGAGATTGTTCATTTGTCACACTTGAATTATTATTTGCGTAAACACCTCCCCCATCTATCGATACATTGTTTATCTCAAAGGTATTATTACTTAATTGGGCATTGACATCATGATTAAGAAACACCCCTCCCCCGAATTCTGCTACCTGATTATTAAAAGTCGATCCTGAAATATTTCCATTTGAAAAACCACCTACAAAAATGCCACCTCCATTGCTTATAGCTTCATTATTTGCATAAGTACTATTTATGACAGTAATTGTTGAAGAGGCGTTAATATACACCGCTCCACCCTCTCTGGCCGAATTTTCTTCAAAATGACAATTCTCTATAGTAGTGGTTGTACCATTATTTGAAAAAAGTGCTCCTCCTACATTCGTAGAACTATTGTTAATAAATGAAGTATTTGTTGCAATCACAACACCATTATTAGTCGTAAATAAAGCACTTCCATTTATATTTGAGGATATATTTCGAAATATACAATTATCAACAATGACAGAAGCATTATTATAAATAAAAGGTGAAGATACATTATTATCTCCTTCAAATACTAGATCGCTAATGTTTAGAGCTCCATTTAAACCAATAATGAATATAGACCCTGTAAAACCAGCTACCTTATTTAATACGATAGCACTATTACTTCCATATATTGTTACCGAATAATTTATATTAATTGTGTTCGAAAAAATGATATTACTTGCAATAGTAATATCATCCTCTAAAGCATTAATAGCACTAACTAATTCAGCATAAGTATTCACTGTAACCATTTACCCATCCTCCAATCCATATATTATATTCAATTCCTTAAGAAAATCTTGTGCGAGTATACTAACTTGCTTATGTAACCTAAATGGAATAAAAAGATGGAAATACGTATGATTAAATAAAAGAGGAATTTCTACACTTAGAGGGTTATATAATGTTATTTTTTGGAATTAACCTATTACCATCTTTTTGTGAATGCTAACAATTACAAACTTGTTTAAAGATAATAGTTAATACGCTTATATTAATTTCGTTGGTAAATGTACTCATATCAATTATTTATAGGATATACTAAGGATGTTTCTACATATATTATGAATTTCACTTTATAAAAGAAAAGAATCCTATTTAAAGGTGGTTTCACTTTGCATACAGCAATTTCATTTCAAAATGTACATTATCACACTGATTCATTATCAATTATTAAAGACATAACTGGTACTATTTCATCGGGGAATATAACGACCGTTGTCGGTCCATCAGGCTCGGGCAAATCTACACTATTTCATTTATGTAATGGGATGAAATCAGCCTCATCTGGAGACATTTTCATTCATGGTGAGGATATTTTGACCATTACACCAACAGTTTTACGTCGTAATGTAGGAATAGTTCTGCAAAAAGCCATTATGATAGACGGGGATGTCTATGATAATTTATCGTTGCCGCTAACCCTCAATGGAGAAAAGTTGTCAAAAGAAAAGGCGATTGAAATGCTTAATTTGATTGGATTGAATGAAGAATTTCTTCACCGCAAAGCAACAGACCTTTCTGGAGGGCAACAACAAAGGGTGTCTATCGCGCGGACATTATTGAATGAACCAGTAATATTATTGTTAGACGAAGTTACATCAGCCCTTGACCAAACTTCACAAAGGGAAGTTGAGCAACTAATTACATCCATTAATCAAAAGAGGAAAACAACCATTGTTTGGATTACTCATAATCTTGATCAAGCACTACGTATAGGGGATGAGACGTGGGTAATTATAGATGGCAAACTAGCGGCACATGGAAAAAGTTCTGAAATTGTTTCATCCTCTAATGATAAGGTCAAGCAGTTTTTTGAAGGTGGTGAGGAAAAATGACTTTTTTCCAATTATCTCTGACATTAATATTTGTTCTTATTCCTATTCTCTTATCTAAAACATTCAAGCTAGGTCTTGAAAAGGATGTCTTGATTGCGACCATTCGCTCAATCATCCAACTTCTTGCGGTCGGTTACGTGTTGCAATTCGTTTTTGATTCAGAAAGCTTTTTCTATATCTTTTTAATGATTATTCTCATTATTACTGCTGCCGTACATAATGCAAGAAAAAAAGGTGTGATGATTAAAGGCATTACATGGAAACTAATTCTTACATACTGCTTTATTGAAGTGTTGACCCAAAGTGTCCTTATTAGTCTTAAAATTATTCCAGCAACTGCGCAATATATGATTCCCATTAGTGGAATGATTATTGGTAATGCGATGGTATTATCAATATTATTTCTTAATCGGTTTACCGCGGAAATTGAAAACAGAACAGGAGAAGTAGAACTTTTTCTATCATTGGGGGGTACACCGAAACAAGCCATCCATCGCCAGTTAATGACTAGTATTCGCGCAAGTACAATACCAACAATTGAGAGTCAAAAAACGATTGGTCTTGTACAACTACCTGGGATGATGAGTGGACAAATAATTGCAGGCGCTGATCCTGTTCAGGCTGTCATGTTTCAATTGTTGATTCTATTTATGTTGCTTTCATCTGCTGTTATCACGAGTATTATACTTGGATTCCTATCGTATCCAACAATGTTTAATGAAAGGATGCAATTTGTGACTCATACGCCAAGTAAATCGGAATGATACCCTTTATAAAACGCGGACAAATGGAAATTTGTTCGTGTTTTTTCGTTTTAATAAACTCTATACCCTTTTGAATTATTTTTTATTTCTAAAATAAAGCAAAGATGTTTTAAGGGAAGCGTAACTACCAATAGCCCCATAACCATAAAAATAACCCATAAAGACCCCTGCAATGAGATCACCTCTATGACTAATAAAAATCGATACAATTAACCCAATAAGTATAGCCACTGTTGGTACAAAAGGTTTACTAATCCCTAGAAAATATTTTAACATTTGCGTAAAGATAATCACGATGGGAATGGCGATCATAGCATCCCAAAAATTTGTATGTATGACGGGAAATTCCATCTCTTATTGCCCCTTTCAATATTTAAACCAACAACATTGTTCTTTCTATTATTCTTCATCATTGCTGAAATACTCTTATAAAAGGATAAACCTCATGAAAATTGGTTACATTATAATTGAACAATCCAAGTAAACAGCAAAGGAAAATAAACATTTAAAAGGTTTTTAAGATACGATTTATATAAGTTCTGTATTATCTAAAAGATTAGGCGAATGAAAGCCTAGTCTATCGCATTAATGCATCATTTCAAATGGAGGCGAATCTACATGGCTATTAAAAAGAATATGGAGTTTAAAATTAAAGATGGTTTTTTACCGAACTTATGTTTGTCAAAATCTTTGAAGGTTTTGGATGTAAGTGATAGTAGTATTATTATTGAAATGGGGTCTTCACAAAAACGTGGCGTTTTCCCGCCAGAAAACTTCAATTATTGGATTAATAAAGGGATATTAATTGCCGTGAAAGACCATCAAAAGCGTATATCATAAAATTTTATACATACTTTTTTACCGTCATCATACCTTTGATAATGGAGGTGACTGTAGTGGAGCGAGAAGGCAAAAAGCCAGAAAATAAAAAAACGAAACAATTAGAAGCATTCATTCGTGAAAATAAAAATCAACCGTTAACAACTAATGAAGGGGTAAAAATTGCGAATGACGAAAATACTCTAACAGCTGGTGAACGCGGTCCCACCTTGATGGAGGATTTTATATTTCAGGATAAAATGGCTCATTTTGATAGAGAGCGTATTCCTGAGAGAGTAGTTCACGCGAGGGGATTTGCTGCCCATGGGGTTTTTCGTGTATATGAATCGTTAGAAGATATAACAATGGCTCATTTTCTTCAAGATCCTAGTTTAGAAACACCAGTATTCGTCCGTTTTTCTCAGGTGGCGGGCTCTAGAGGGGTAAATGAAACGAACCGAGATGTACGGGGATTTGCAACAAAATTTTATACAGAAGAAGGTAATTTTGACCTGGTAGGGAATAATATTCCCATCTTCTTTATTCAAGACGGTATTAAATTTCCAGATCTCATTCATGCAGTAAAACCTGAACCGCATAATGAAATTCCACAAGGTCAAACAGCTCACGACACTTTTTGGGACTTCATTTCTAGCAATGAAGAATCTGCAGCAATGATGATGTGGATTATGTCTGACCGGACAATTCCCCGTAGCTTTAGAACGATGGAGGGCTTCGGCGTCCATACATTTAGACTGGTTAATAAAAATAACGAAGCGAGATTTGTTAAATTTCATTGGAAGCCTGTACTCGGCCTGCACTCGTTAATTTGGGATGAAGCACAAAAACTTGGCGGAGCTGATGCCGATTTTCACCGCAGAGATTTATGGGAAAATATCGAAGAAGGTCACTTTGCTGAGTATGAATTAGGCATACAAGTCATAAATGAAGAAGACGAATTTAATTTCGGCTTTGATATTCTAGATGCGACTAAATTATGGCCAGAAGAGCTTGTTCCCGTACGGAAAATAGGTAAAATGACATTGAATCGAAATGTAGATAATGTATTTGCCGAAACAGAACAAGTTGCTCTTCACCCTGGTAGTATTGTTCGTGGCATTGACTTCTCTAATGACCCCCTACTACAAACGCGTATTTTTTCCTATTCAGATACACAAATATATCGTGTAGGAACAAATTTTCAGCAAATTCCTATTAATCGTCCTGTTTGTCCATTTCATAACAACCAACGAGATGGAGCAGCCAGATATATTATCGATAAGGATAAAGTCGCTTATCACAATAATTCCTTGCAAAACAATACACCTTATGAAGTACCCCCAGCAAGAGGAGGATTCCTCACATATCCTTCTCAAGTTGAAGGCATGAAAGTTCGAAAAACTGCTCCAAGTTTTACAGACCACTTTTCTCAGGCGAGGTTATTTTGGAATAGTATGAGTGATGTTGAAAGGAATCATATTTTCTTAGCTTTTAGCTTTGAATTAGGTAAAGTAAAAAGTAAAATGGTCAGACAAAATGTAGTCAACCTCATTGGTCATATTAGCCACGATCTTGCCACATCCGTGGCACATAAAATTGGTGTTGAGCCACCAAATGTGAAAGAATCATCGGAAACTGCGTCCTCTAAAGCACTTAGTATGGCAAACACCACTTTTTCTCCAGCTACGTTAAAGGTGGGAATCATCGTAGCTGACCAATATGATGCAGCTATTGTACGTCCATTATTACAACAGCTGCTCGCTGCAAAAACTCGCCCGTTCATTATTAGTGAAACACAGGAAACATTGAATGGAACTGATGGTAGTACGCTTCAAGTCGACGATTCCTTTTTAACAGGTTCTCCCCTGGTTTATGACAGCCTATTTGTCGTATCTGGAAGAGGAGCTACACCTCACTTTAATCAAAAAGCAAAGAGCTATATAATTGAACAATTTAATCATTATAAACCGATTGGCTCTTCTCGAAGTGGCATGTACTTAATCCAAGAAGTTGGAATTATTAATAAACCTGGAGTAACAATCACAAACGGCCCTTTTAAAACTTATATACAAAATGTAGGTAAACAAAGGTTTTGGGAACGAGGATAATAGACAAAATACACCGGCATCAACCACCTTTGTGACCCATTTTACATTAGACCACTTTTGTAGTGGTCTTCTCTTATGCTATCTATGCCTGTACTTCATTGTAATCTGTGCAAAAGAGGAACATGGGTACGAATATCGTATTGAATGATAAGCACTCCTAAGACTTTTTCATTTGATTTTGATAAAAAGAGTACCTAGCGATCTTTGCTCTACTTCTTTCTCCCACATCTCATTCCTTATTAGCCATACTGCTGCTAAACAAACAAAAAAATAAACACTCTTGAATCGTATAGACACGAGACAAGAATGTTTATTTAAAGTGCTCTATCATATTATTTAACTGCTTTAGCTTTGTTCCCAAAAATCTCTTTTTCTAATCTTCTACCTGTTGGTGTGGCCGCTAACCCACCTTCAGCCGTTTCTCTTAACGCAGAAGGCATCGTTTGACCAATTCGGTACATGGCATCAATCACTTCATCACATGGAATTCTACTTGTGATCCCTGCTAATGCCATGTCTGCTGCTGTCATCGCATTTGAAGCACCCATTGCGTTTCTTTTCACACAAGGGACTTCTACCAATCCAGCTACAGGATCACATACTAAACCGAGCATATTTTTTAAAGTAATCGCCATCGCATGTGCTGCTTGAGAAGGTGAACCGCCTGCCATTTCTGTAATAGCTGCAGCTGCCATCCCACTCGCTGACCCCACCTCTGCTTGGCAGCCACCAGCTGCTCCGGAAATGGATGCATTATTGGCAACAATAAAGCCAAAAGCTGCGGATGTAAATAAGAATTCAATCATTTCCTCTCTTGTTGGATTAAGTACATCCTTAACGGCAAACAGCGTTCCAGGTACAACGCCTGCGGAACCCGCTGTTGGTGTGGCACAAATAGTTCCCATTGCTGCATTTACTTCATTTGTAGCAACAGCTTTGCTAACAGCATCTAGCAGTGTATGACCAGAAAGTGCTTTTCCACTTTTTATATATTTTTGTAATAGAACCGCGTCTCCTCCTGTTAACCCAGAAACAGAAGTTACACCATTTAAACCTCTCTCTACTGCTTGTTCCATAACGGTAAGATTACGATCCATTTGGGCAATAATATCTTCACGTGTGCGCCCAGATACTTTAACTTCTTGGCGAATCATCACTTCTGCAATTTTGATTTGCTCTCTTTCTGCTAATTCTACTAATTCTGCCGCGTTTTTAAATAACATATACATCCCTCCTACATGCTGTCATTAATCCACCATCTTGATGACTTGAGTGATATGTGGTAACTGAGCAATTTCGTCCATTAAGTTTTGATCAATATTTTGGTCTACTTCAATGACCATTAATGCCATTTTCCCTTTTTCTTTTCTTGACACTTCCATATGACCGATGTTTATTTCATGTTGTGCTAAAAGGTAAGTAACTTTTGAAATTACACCAAATTGGTCATTATGGACCACTAAGATAGCAGGATGTTCACCTGTAAGTTTGAGCGCAAATGAATTTAATTCAATTATTTCAATAGAGCCTCCACCAATGGAAATACCAACGAGTTCCATTTCTTTATCATCATCAAACAATTTAATGCGCACAGTATTTGGATGATCAACAACTGCTTCTTCTACAGAAAACACGATTTCCATTCCCAGTTGCTCGGCTAATTGAAGCGATCCAGGGATGCGTTCATCAAACGTATCGTAATCAAGAATTCCCCCTACAATTGCCACATCTGTTCCATGTCCCTTATACGTTTTCGCAAATGAACCATAAAGATATATTTCCGCCTTCGTTGGCTGCCTGCCAAATAAGGTCCGAGCTACCCTTCCAATCCGAGCAGCCCCAGCTGTATGTGAGCTAGAAGGTCCGATCATAACTGGGCCGATAATATCAAATGCTGATCTATATTTCATATATTATGCTCCTTTATCATTAACTGACTCTTTATCTTAAACATACTCATGCGTGTTTTCGTTCTCATTCTCATTCATCACTTTTATTTTTTGTAAATAATTATAAATAGTAAACTTAGAAACTCCTAAAATAGAAGCAACATATTCATTGGCTCCTTTAATTAAGAAGGTCCCTTTTTCCTCTAACTTTTTCACTGCCTCAATTTTTTCATCAATCGTCATACTTGCAGGTGCTTTTTTATACGGTTGAAGGACTTGTTCCACCATTTCGTGAACAATATCCTGTACGGATGTAAAGAAAGTTTCATCCTTTGTATCTTCTTCATTAAAGTTTGTTAACGTTTCAAGGACACCACCAAATTGCATCATCAAGCTTATGTCATAGTTCATACATAGCGCGCCAATAATTTTATTATGTTCATCACGTAAGAAAACGGTCGATGATTTCATTACATTTCCTTTTGGTGTCTGCGTTTTATAGTTGGCAAGATCCTCTGCTTCATGGTTACCCTTTGCTAATTCGTTCAAAACTAAATCCGTAATTGGAGCACCAATTGAACGACCAGTTACATTACCGGCAAGATGTATAAGCGATTTCTTAAAATCTGAGAAATCATGAACACCTACTTCACAATGAGGGCCAAACATTTTCACAAGCATATCAGCCGTTCTAATAGCAAAGTCAAATATATGTTGATCCTTCTTTTTCATCTTTGTCACATCCTATACTCTTCGAATGAAACCGTTTTCAAAATGGTTGTATTTCAAATCCTAATCATCATAACACACATAAACTATAATTAAAATATTTTTTTAATGCATACAATTTTTTTGTAATAACGTTCAAAAGTACGATAAACTAAGAACAAATAAAAATCCGCAAGTCTAAAATACCTTTGTGCAAGTTTAAAAGACAGGAGATTATACCCTCTTTCGCTTGAGAAAGAAGAGGGCATTTGCCTTTCCTATTGACAACTCATCGTTTTGGACTCTTCTCTGAAGGAGATAATATAGCCTTGTGGAGACCTGATTTCTTTATTTTTTGTGAAGCTCTCAGCTTGGGCTAATTCTATGAGTGCGACATTGAAATGCTTTAAATCAATATCACCACTAAGAGTTTTTTCATTTTACACGCATCTGCCCAACAACAAATGAAAAGCGAAAGAACAAAAGTCCTCTCGCTTTATCATCAAACATTTCTTAAGACCAAATGAAGACGATTATTTCTCGTTTCTTGCTCCTCTTCATCAGCTAAATCGTATTTCTTTAATAAGTGAAATACATCGTTTAGGATTTCTTGGCTATGTTCTTCTTGGAAAAAAAGGTCGAACTTTGCATGCAAATCCTTAGGCAAATACGATTGCTGATCTATATACTTATTTTTTACATCAGTCATTGTGTGATCTAATTTGCATTCGCTCATCTTTTATCCCCCTTAATCAATTTCTTAATGTATGAAGTATAACATTGATTATAAGTTGTTTGCTATATTTTAACCCGAAGTCCACATTCAATACTTTAACTTTCCACTTCACCTTCTTGAACATAGTGATAGTCCTCACGATTGATAGGGGTAAACCCAGCTGGATGATAAAACCTTAATAAATCTTTTGTTAATATTTCATCTGAAAGATCAAGTTTTTCTCTTGCAGCTTGTGTCAGTTGATCAAATTCCTCCTCATACGGTATCATTTTCCCGCTTTTACTATCATAAAAACGGCGATTAATCATACTTATATCATTCGAAACAAAGTCACCATTTCGCAATGGTGTAAGTTCGATATGACCTTTGGCTAATAAAACTGTTCCTAAACCTAAATAATGATTGGTTTCAACTCCTAATAAATGTAGAAGTGTAGGCCTAATATCTAATTGTCCGCCGATAGGTTGAGGATAATCTCCTGTTTTCACTCCAGGGATATGAATAAAAACGGGGACTTGTTGTAGTTTTAGACTTTCGATTGGTGTAATTTCTTTGCCGATAATCTCTGCCATCGCTTCATTATGATTCTCTGAAATTCCGTAGTGATCACCATAAAGGACAATAATAGAACGGTCATATAGACCACTCTTTTTCAAATCTGTGAAAAACTTAGATAATGCGGAATCTAGGTAATTTGCCGATTGGAAATACTGATTAACAACCTTATCATTTGTATTAGCTTGTGGGAAATTTGTATCCCATTCGTCCATTTCAAAAGGAAAATGATTGGATAATGTAATAAATTTTGCGTAAAAAGGTTCAGGTAATTCCTCTAATATTGGCATCGACTCTTCAAAAAAAGGTTTATCTTTCAATCCATAATTCTTCGTATTTCTCTCATTCATATCATAATATGATGCATCATAGAAACGGTCATAGCCTTGAGAACGATACATTTCATTCCGATTCCAAAATGTTTTATAATTCCCATGAAAGGAAGCAGATGTATAACCATATTCCTTTAATATTCCTGGTGTAGATTGAAAGGTATTTTGCGTTTTATTTACATAGGCCGACCCTTGCGGCATGCCATATAAAGAATTATCAAGAATGAACTCAGCATCCGATGTTTTACCTTGACCCGTTTGATTATAGATTTGATCGAAATAAAACGTCTCCTCATTTTCTACTAAAGAATTGAGAAAAGGTGTGACTTCCTTCCCTTCTATTTTCATATTGATTACAAAATCTTGTAATGATTCCATTGAGACTACTATCACATTGCGATTTTGCGCCAATTGAAAATAGTCCTTAGAGGGCGAAACATAGCGATCTTGAATTTCTTTTTTAATCTTCGCTATCAGCCATTGCTCTTTCACTCGTCGCATGTATATTTTGATAAATGTCAAAAAGTGTGAAATTGTATACCCCTAAATACTTGACTAAATAGGCGCGATCAAATGAGCGCTGAAATAACCCCGGTCGATCATTTTCTGCTAAAATGACATTTCCTATAACCATCATTACTCCTATGAAAAGGCCTATCAATGCCATTTTCATGCTTCGATTTCCAACAACCTTAACTTTAAATACGGTCAAAAGGACGACCAACACGATTAAATCTATAAAAAAGAGAATATCTATTGGCTGCATGAGAGCTAAGGCACTATTACTTAATTGCCCCCCATTTGTTCTTGTTTGCATTAAGACTGGTAGTGTAATGAAATCATTGAAGAATCGATAGTATACAACATTTGCATAAAGAAGAATGGTTAAAAGAAGATCCATGATCAGTAAATAAATCATTTGTTTACGTTTATTAAATATATACAAGATAAAAAATAAGCTAACAGAACTTAAAATATGTGTAGCTAATATAATCATTTGCGTTCCCAGCTCAATATCCATTCCAAACTGTGTGTTATATGTAATCAAGAGCTTCATAACAAAACTACTTAATGCAATGAGAAAAATCGTATGAAATGAAATATATTTATTGTTACTTTCTTCCATGATAAAACCTCTTTCACGTTCTTTTATAAATAAAAATGTAATATGATATAAGCTTGCTCCTATTGAAGACGAAGACAAAAATAATAAAGTTTCAAAATGCAGCTTTTTTAATATCGTTCTGCTACACAAATAAAAATGAGAAAGCCTTCAAAGGTAAAGACCTTCGAAGGCTTTAAGTCATCATTAAACTACTGGTAACTCTACATAACTCACATTACATAACGGGATAATAATCTCGTCCGTTTCATTTGAATAATAACCAGATACGACACGTGCTAACACAAGTGAACCTTCATCTACGCGTAAAAGGACGCCTGTTTGAGAAGAAAAGTTACTTACTACAGTGATTGTACGTCCGATGTAACCTTCTAGCTCTTCTGCAATAGTTGGTGCTAATCCAGAAAACCCTCTAGACAATATAAACCCTCCTTATCCTAAATTAATAACTGATTGAATATTTCTAAATGGAACAAAGAAAGTTGAAGTACCATCAGTAACAACAACATAGTCTTTTCTCACTGCTGCTAATACACCTTCTACTGGACCACCTGTTGTTTCAATTTCTACAAAAGTGCCGACTAAGCGTTTTAATTCATTTCTTAGTCCTTCAAAATTACAGAAGTCATCACCACAGTCATTGTTATGAGATGGTTTTTCACAACCCTCTAACCATTCTTTTTCCTTACCACCTTGGTAACGATTTTTCTTCTTAGAGTCAGTACATAACATATTGTAATACCCTCCCTTCACTCCTTAATCACTAACTATCTTATGTCGTTTTCCTCAAACTGAATGGACGAGTTTCCCAGTACAAACGCCTTTTTTCTAACAATTCCATAAACAATCCACATATAATGTAAAAAAACATGATTGGAAGTGAGTTCGATGAAATCCATATTAATGGTAGCTGATCACTTAGGAGCAAACGGAACAGTAACTTATATATTTACAATTAGTAAAGCATTAAAAGCCATGGGTTATACGATTATTGTCATCGGGAGACCCGGCGTATTAGGGGACAATTTTAAGCATGAGAACATTCCTGTCTATGAAGTTAATATTCCGACCACCTTTGACAAAAAATCTAAAGAATTACAAGCAAAAATAGAAGAAATCATTCATAACCATCAAATTGATCTCATTCATTGTCATCAAGTATATTCAGGTATTTTATTACTTCATATGGCACAAAAACATAACATCCCCTATGTCTACACCCTTCATGGCCTCTATAACCGAAAAGAAGAGTTATTAAAAATACTTCCAAAATGTAACCAAATCATTACTGTTAGCCAATTCGTTCAAGAGCAATTGGTTCATCAATATAATCTGTCATCTACCTTCATTCCCAATGGCATTGATGGAAATGATTATTTTTATCAATCTGATCTAACTGTAAGAAAAAACCTTCATATCCCAGAAACAGGATTTGTTGTCTTTTATGCCAGCCGGCTCGAATTTGATAAAGCAGATATTTGCATGCGTCTGTTAAAAGCCATTGAAGAATTGAGACAACCAAACCTATATGCACTTGTTGCTGGGGAAGGTTTTAGAACGAAACAAATTCATAATATGATTAAAGCGATGAATCGGAAAAGAGCAACACCGTACGTTCATTTATTAGGCTCACAACAAGATTTACGCCCCTTTTACTATTCCGTTAATGCGGTTGTAGGAACCGGAAGAACAGCAATGGAAGCGATATGCTGCGAAGTTCCTGTTATAACAGCAGGAGCAAAAGGTTATAGTGGAATTGTGACAAAAGAAAACTGGGAAAAAATGAAATATGGTCATTTTGCTGATCATCATGCAGATCAACCTATTCATCAACGGAATATCAAAAATGACATCTTCCAATTGATGACTCATGAAAAAAAACTTGTAGAAATGAAAGAAATTCGTCAAGCATTATTAAAAGATTTTAACATTGCGAAAATCACAAAAGATTTAACTAATTTGTACGTGAACATCCTCAATTAATGTTAAAATATGCTAAAAGAAAAAAAGGAGGTGCAAGCTCTCCATGTCTAGAAAGAAAATCATATTTATTTCTTTCATGAGTTTAACAACGGTTTTCACCGCTATACTTATTTGTTTTGCGGTGCTAGAGGGAGTCACTTATCAAGCAGCTTCAAAACTGGCTGACACGCTGCAAGAAGAAGACATGCAAAAATTATTAAACGACCCTACAATCCAGTCATATATCAATGAAAAAGACGAGATTGCAACAATGAACTTAAGTAAAACGGACTTACCGATCAAAACGAGATCAGAAGCCATGACCAAAGTAACACAAACCTTCAGCAATCAAGACATCAAGGATCTTTCTACAAAACTAAAACAAGGGTTAACGGAGAAAGATAAGGAAGAATTAATGGACACCGTTAATAAGCATTTTAGTGATGAAGAAATTCTTTCACTAAAAATACTTGCCATACAAGAGCTTAAAAAAAGAGAATCTCAATCACTTAAACAATAAGCAGCCTGGCATGTTCAGACACACAAAAAAGGCGTATAATAATAGACAATTAAACATATAGGAGGCACACAAAATTTGACTAACTTTCAAACGAAAGAAACACTGCAATTATTAAAAGATTTAGTTTCCATCCCTAGTCCATCAGGGAATACATATGAAGTAATTTCATTCGTTGAGGAATATTTGCATGAACTTGGCGTACAAACAAGAAAAAATCGCAAAGGTGCTCTTATCGCAACAATTACTGGCAAAGACGATTCCCAACATAGGATGTTAACTGCACATGTGGATACATTAGGAGCCATTGTAAAGGAAATTAAGCCGAGTGGCAGATTAAAAATTGATCTAATCGGTGGGTTTCGTTATAACTCTATTGAAGGTGAGTACTGTCAAATAGAAACGTCAGATGGAAAAAAATATACTGGGACGATTCTCATGCATCAGACCTCTGTTCACGTATATAAAGATGCCGGTACAGCGGAAAGAAATATAAATAATATGGAAGTACGTTTAGATGAAGAAATACACTCCATTGAAGACGTTAAAAAACTAGGAATTGCCGTAGGAGATTTTGTTTCATTTGATCCACGAGTGGAAATAACCAACGCTGGATTTATCAAATCTAGACATTTAGATGATAAAGCAAGTGTAGCTATTTTACTGCAGTTAATGAAAGATATCGCTACTGCTCGTATTGAATTACCTTATACAACTCATTTCCTCATTTCAAATAATGAAGAAATTGGTTATGGAGGCAATTCAAATATCACTGACGAAACAGTAGAATATTTAGCTGTGGATATGGGAGCGATTGGTGATGGACAGGCAACTGATGAATATACGGTTTCTATATGTGCGAAGGATTCTAGTGGGCCTTATCATTATCAATTGCGTAAACATTTAGTCTCTCTCGCAGAAGAACATCAAATCGGTTATAAAGTGGATATTTATCCATACTACGGTTCCGATGCATCTGCCGCTATTAGAGCTGGATTTGATATTATTCACGGATTAATCGGACCAGGAATCGATTCCTCCCACGCTTTTGAGCGCACGCATGAAAAGAGTATGCGCCAAACTTACGACTTACTTTATTATTATTTACTGTCAGAACTAGTTGGTTAAAGGATCAATCCTGAGTGTAATTGATATAACCATACCTGCCATAACATATTGTTTGACGGCAGGTATATTTTCTTCCTAATCCCCACCCTTTCTTAACTCTGAGATTTTTTTAAATACATGATTTCGATACTGTCTCTTTATGAAGAGAACCTCTTGCTTTATTTCTCTTTGATGATGCACTGTCCCCATTTCTTCATGCACACGATAATTCACTAACTTTTCAGTAAGATAGTGAAATTCCTCACTTAGGCCAACCCGCAGCCACATCTCATAATCATGTGTATATCGGTAACTAACATCAAATGGACCAACTTCGCGTAATAAATCCATACGCAGCATAACTGTACAACCGTGAATAAAACTTATATTTAATAAAGCTTTTAAAAAGTGGCTTCTCAATGAATAGGTTTGATTAAAATAAGCATCTATCTGTGA
Organism: Cytobacillus sp. FSL M8-0252; assembly: GCF_038007345.1. Lineage (NCBI taxonomy): Bacteria > Bacillati > Bacillota > Bacilli > Caryophanales > Bacillaceae > Cytobacillus > Cytobacillus sp. FSL M8-0252. Next base: position 2,262,040 of record NZ_JBBOWZ010000001.1, on the reverse strand, counting down.
ATCACTCTTCCCAATTGTCTCACAGCCGGTATAACAAGCTCTTACGCCATATGTTTCCATATACTTTACTTGTTTTTCTATTTTTGTTGGCTTATAGCTATCATCGGCGCTAAGCCAACAAAAATATTTACCTGTTGCGATTTGAATTCCAGCATTGAGAGCTGTAGCTGTGCCTCCATTTTCCTTCCTTACATAAGTAACCTGTTTTTTATATGGTTCAAGTTTATCTAGATGTAATGTGGACCCATCATCGATGACAATAATTTCGATATTTCCATGTGTCTGTGCAAGCAGACTTTCAATTGCCTCATCAATATACCGGCAATTATAAAAAGGGATGACTACTGAAACTTTATCCATAAATTAAATGCACTCCGTTCTTTCTTTCTAGACGTATTGTCCAAACCACATGTGAGACTTAAGCATATTTATAATATTAGAGGATAAATGTGATAGGAGGAGTACATCTTGAAAGTATTATTTATATTCTATGTACCAAGTGGAGGAGTTGAAACCTTAAATCGACAAAGAAGTATTGCTTTAAAGGAGGTAGGAATCACTTGTCATTTTCTATATTATGAAAACCGTAGAAATTATATAAATGAACACTATAATCCTGTATTTATTAAAAGTGATGAAGAAGAAATTATTAACCTTATAAAGAAACATCAATATGACGCCATTGTTATTACTTCCGATTTTAAAATGGTGCCAGCTATCAAAAAAAGTGGGTACAAAGGTAAAATCTTTGTTGAAATCCAAGGTTATGGGTCGATACAACAAACAAGATATGGCTTTTCTATCGGTAAAACATTAGCAGAGAAAGATATTGATGGTTTTCTTAATCCAAGAACTCCCCATATTTCCACATTATTAAGTGAGATGTTCCCAAATGTTCCTAAGTATGAATTTAATAATTGCTTTGACTGCAGTCACTTTAACTATAAAGCGACTGGCAAAAGTTTTGTCCAACCAATTATTGGTTGGGTTGGTCGGATCGAGGATAATAAAAACTGGCAGGAATTTTTGAACATTTGTTTTCTACTAAAAAGGAAACTACGTAATCAGCTACAAGTCTACCTTTTTGAAGATCCAACATTATCTTTCCCTAAAGATAGAGAAAATTTTTTAAAGACGTTGAAAAAGTACCATTTAGAAAAAAACATCAATTTATTACCGAATATTCCTAATGAGAAAATGGCTGACTACTTTTCCATGATTAGTGATTCTGGTGGATTTCTTTGTTCGACCTCCAAAATAGAAGGTGCCCCCTTAACAGCATTAGAAGCGATGAGCTGTAGATGCCCAATACTCACAACTGATTCTAGCGGTATAAGAACAGCTGTCACTCATAATGTTACCGGTAAATACTATGATATTGGCAACCCAAAAGAAGCTGTTAAAGAAGGAATAGAGCTAATTCAAAACCAGACGCTCAGACAGACAATTATTAATAACGCAGTATCCCATGTAAAAACGAACTTTGCCCCCTCGCTTTATGCTCAGAATTTCAAGAAAATGATGACAAGTACATTACCAGTAAGTAACTGAAATATGTTCTATGACGGAAAAACAACTAAAAAATTCTCATAGCAAATCTCTTACTATGCTGTTTTTTTCTAATTGAAACGTCATGTCATCTTATAAGGTATACGTTGCAACTACTCATTTAACTATTTTATTTATTCAGTAGCCTCTTTAAGGAATTGAAACAAGTAGATTGTAATAAATCATACATTAGGAAATGAATTGAGCAGTACACTACACTGCTCAATTCTGTTTTTACTCGATTGGTATAACTTGGAATCTTAACTTCCATTGATGTATTCGTCTTTTTTAGTTTACCTAATCGGCAATCATTTTTTTAGCATCTCTATCAGTTGAACAATTAGAACGCACAAAGTTTTATGCAAAAAAGAAAACACTCCATTTTCGGAGTGTTCATTTGGCATGTATTCATCTAGGTCACTATTCATAAAAACTAGTATCATTTCATATCCACTTTTTTAAGTGTTTCCTTAATTTTTTACGATAAATAGCTTCGAGTTTACGTATTTCCAGTTTCATTGCCGGCTGATTTTTAGCTGATGTTGAATTACTATGAGAGCGATATTTTGTTAGACTTTCATTAATAAATGCTATTGAAGTTTTGGCAAGGACCACTCTTAACCACATATCATAGTCTTGGGTATATTTATATTGAGGATTAAAATAGCCCACTTCATTAAATACATCTTTTTTTATCATAACTGTGCACCCGTTTACAGGATTGTAGTATAAAAATGTTTCATAAATATGACCGGTAGATAGAAAATTAATCGTTAAGTTTTTCATCAAAACTTCATTATTTTCATTGATGATATCATAGTTTGTAAAACTCATATCCACTAGACGATCTTCCATAAAATCTACTTGTTTTTCAATCTTATCATGTTCAAATAAATCATCGGCACTTAACCAGGCAATATATTTACCTTTAGCAGCTTTTATTCCCGTATTTAACGCAGCTGCTGTCCCTTTATTTCTTTGAGAAAGATAGGTTAGTTTATCTTTATACGCTTGCACTAAATGTACGTATTCAGTTGAACCATCATCGACAACAATTAATTCAATATTTTGATACGTTTGTTGTAATACACTTTCAATTGCTTGATCGACATATTGGCAATTATAAAAAGGAATAACGACCGAAACTAGTGGCTCCATATTTACACATCCTTCTTTATCTTATTCCTAAAGTGAGTTAACACATCATTTAAAGATTCTTTTAACGTGTAGTCTCTCACCCAACCTAATTCTCTTAATCTTTGTGCACTCATTGATGCTACATAAGATGGTCGTAACTCTTCCACTTCTTCGATATGAATATTTTCATTTGTAAGAGATTTGTAAATAGCCATCACTTCAAGGAGTGTGTAAGATGTTTCAGAACAAATCTCGTACACTTCTCCAACTTTTCCTTTTCTTAACAACAATTCGTAAGCTTTTATTGCATCTCTTACATCGAGAAAATCTCTTTTAGCATTGACAGAAATCTCTACCGCTTCTTCCTTATTATAAGAATGCTTTGTTTCTATTTCTGCAATTCGTTGACCTAAAATGGCACAAATCCCCGTCGAATTTCCTGGCCCAATTAAATTCGTAGGTTTAGCTAAGATGACTTGGCTTTCAAAGAGCTGAATCCAGGACTTTGCCAGTATGACTTGTATCGTTTTGCTAAGACTATAAGGGTTTTTCAGTGTGTCTATTTGATTGGGTTCAAACTCTAAGGCAGAACCCGGTATAAGAATGCGACAGTGTTTCACATGCTTTCTAGCTTCGTCTATTAATTTGGCTGTTGCCATCGTATTAACACTTAATACATCTACTGGATGTTCCCATGAATCAGAAACGCTACATCTCCCAGCTAAATGTAAAATATAATCAGGCTTACTGACATTTACTGCTTCTTCAATTTGTTCAAGCGATAATAAATCACAAATAATTATATTATATGGTAATGATAATATTGGTTGATTCCTCATTAATGCATATACTTGATAACCTTGTTTATGAAAGAAATCACATGCATGCCGACCCGTAAACCCACCAGCACCAGTAATAAGGATTGTTTTCCCTTTACCCATATTGCCCCTCTCACTCTCCAATTCGAACAACTTACTAAATAGCATATGAAGAGTTTGTCTATTTGTTTCGGGCTCAATTCGTTAAAAAAATGGTGAAACTTGTCCAAGCACCTTACACTTCATTCACATAATGTATTACTAACTGACAAGCAAAGGAGGTGAACATTATGGGAACATTTTTAGATTCACAAAGTTCACAAAACTCAACAGCTAATGGTCAGATTAGTATACCTGTAACAGCTACACCAGCATTATTCGGTACATTAGGCTTGAATTTAGCAGGTGCTGGTGCTAATCCACGTGTAACATTTTCTATCAGTGCCGCCTTCACTTCATTAGCTACAGTGTTAACACCGATTGTCGTCAACGTATATCGTGTGGTGAACGGTACCCCAAGCCTCATTTATTCAGCCACACAATCATTAGCAGTTGCAGGTCTCGGAGTAGCTTCAACTACTGTATTATCTTTCAATGGTGCTGATTACAACCCAATTGATTCAACGACTTTTCCAATTTATCGCGCAACAATCAATGTAGGAGGCGGGGTAGTGTTATTTCCAACACGAACAGGACCAGAAACATTTTATGCACCTGCCTATTCTGATTAATTCTTGAATGACGCAAAACACGGACAATATATGTTTTTAACATGTTTTGTCCGCGTTTTAATTTGAACAGAGCTATTCTATTTATGATATTTAGCAGGTATACCCGTCTATAACCGATTATAGCGCACTGCATATACATAGTATGTGGACAATCAAAAAGGAGAGGAACATATGAGGATTTTATTTGCAACCTTTTGGCAAATTCCGCATGTTGGTGGCGTATGGAAATATATGAACCAACTAAAGAATAGATATGAACTACTTGGTCATACAGTAGATATCATTGGCTTTACTCAAGGTCATAAAGCACTTGCGGTCATTAATCGTAATATTTTTATCCCTACACCCGCTGGACAACCACCTATGGCTGAGAGTAATGATCCAATTATTGGCTCTTATTCTTCCTTATTAGACATATATATAAATTGTTTCAAACAAATTGACCTTAGCGAATATAATGTCATACATGCCCAAGATATTTTCTCTTCTATCGCAGTCAATCGATTAAAACACCCTCACACTGCATCAGTTACTACAATGCATGGATGTGTAGCTCAAGAAATTATTGATGCCCATTATCATGGGCAAATAGAAAATCGCTCCATCGAAGGTGTTCAATATTTCTGTCAACTTGAAAAACAAGGAGCCGAAGCAAGCGATTGTACGATTGTGGCAAACCAATGGATGTATGAAAAGTTGATCTCCCAATTCGGTGTATCGAGTCAGCAATTAAACATTTTACACTATGGCTATGATATTGAAGCTTTTACTGCTAGCGCTAAGGAAACAACCAATATAAAAAAACCACGGAATAAAAAAGTGATTATTTTCACAGGGAGGTTCACACCATTCAAGGGAGTGAGGTTTCTTATTGAAGCACTTTCAATGCTTAAGAAAAAAAGACGTGATTGGGTATGTTGGCTGGTAGGGAACGGTCCTGAAGAGAACGAATTGAAAAAACTTGTTAAAGAAGCACGATTAGAGAAAGATATTGTCTTTCTAGGGCAACGAGACGATGTCCCTGCCTTACTGCAACAGTCAGATATGCTTATTTTACCAACGTTAATTGAGAACCAGCCTTTATCAGTTATTGAAGCACAAATTTCTGGGAAAGCCATTATCGCTAGTCAAGTCGGTGGTGTCCCCGAGATGATTCAACATGGAATGACAGGCATGCTAGTACCTCCAAAAAACGCCTACCCCCTTTATGAAACGATTGCTTATCTCTTACAAGAGCCAGCATTCTTGAATAATCTCGGTATGCGTGCCAAACATTTCGCACATGATTACTGGCGTTTAGCCCCAGCCATTGATTGTGTTATTGCCGTTTACGAAAAAGCCTTGAAGACAAAGCAAACATAGGGAGGAAGAAGCATGAATATTGTTATTAGTGGAGGAGCAGGATTTATTGGTTCACATTTAGTAGACTATTTTGTAAAAGAAGGAGCTAAAGTATATGTGATTGATAACTTCTCATCTAGCACAAATAAAAATATCCACCCTGAGTCAATCGTTCTTGATTGTGATATAAGAAGTGACAAAATAAAGCAACATTTTTCTAACATAAAACCCGATCTTGTTTTCCATCTTGCTGCTCAAGCAGATGTAACAAAATCTATCAAATATCCAACTGCAGATGCAGATATTAATATCGTTGGTACAATCAATCTACTAGAAGCTAGTGTACAAGCAAAAGTAAAACAATTTATATTCTCCTCTACCTCAGCTGTTTACGGAGAATCATCAGAGGATATTATTCACGAAACAGATTCCACTCAACCAATCTCCTACTACGGTATGTCAAAATATGCAGCAGAAAATTATATCCGCCTCTACCACCATTTATATCAATTACCCTATACGATATTACGCTATGGCAATGTGTATGGTCCTAGACAAACACCAAAAGGAGAAGGTGGTGTTATTGCTGTTTTCCTTCAAAAGATTTTATCCGGAGAATCACTTAATATCCATGGTAATGGTGAACAAACGCGAGATTTTATATTTGTTGACGATATCGTTCTGGCAAATGTGTCTGCTAGTAAACAAGTCTCAAATGATACCTTTCATGTGAGCACAGGTTTAAAGACTTCAGTTAATCAAATCATTGAAAAACTCTCGCATATTCATTCCAAGCCGATAAAGAAACAATATGTTACAAGTCGCCAAGGAGATATAAAAGATAGCTGCCTTTCCCGAGAAAAAATCAAACAGAAACTCAATTGGATACCAAACCATTCTATCGACGAGGGCTTACTACAAACCTATCAATTTATGAAAAACAAAAGCTAACTTAATGTAAAGGAGCTTTTTTATGAAGATTCTATTAGCTACGTATTGGGCGATTCCTCACTTAGGGGGAGTGTGGAATTATATGATTCAGTTAAGAAAAGGGCTTGAGGCACAAGGTCATGAGGTAGATCTAATGGGGTTTAATACACAAAACCGTCATGTCATTATTATTAATAAAGATATTAGTATTCCGATTACAACGTTTCCTCATACAGAACTTCCGCCTGATGAATTAATTGTTAAATATACCGCTTATCAAAGCAAGGAATATGAGAAGGCAGCTGCTCAATTGGATTTGGAAGCATATCATATCATACATGCACAAGACGTTATTGCAGCCCGGGCAATTGATCACTTAAAACTCAAACACCCTGCTCTCATTACAACTATACATGGATCCCTGACAAAAGAAATAAAAGAACAGTTTTTCCAAGACCCTTCATCAAAACTGGAGAATTTATCGTATTTTAAGAATTTAGAATACATCGGTGGAATGGCAGGTTATACCACTATTGTAGCTAATGAATGGATGAAAAATATTTTATGTAATGATATTCACATCGAGAGTCATCAACTAACTGTCCTTCACTATGGGTTTGATATTGATGATTTCTTATTACGAGCTGCAAAACCTGCAAACCATATTAGAAAAAGAAAAAAAAGACAGAAACTATTCATATATACAGGTAGACTCATTAAAGCAAAAGGTGTACAGTATTTGATCACCGCGTTGTCATATTTGAAAGAACAAAATAATGACTGGGTTTGTTGGATCATTGGTGATGGCGAAGAAAAACAGCATCTACAAAAACTAACGAATGATTATCATTTAAGAAATCAAATTCTCTTTTTAGGAGAAAGAAATGATGTCCCCTCTCTATTACAACAAGCTGATCTATTCATTTTACCAACACTCTCAGAAAACCAGCCTTTATCAATTATCGAAGCACAACTATCAGGATTAGCTATTATCGCTAGTGATGTAGGAGGCATACCTGAAATGATTGAAGATGGCGTAACAGGATTTCTTACACCGATAGGAGACTCAAAGAAACTAGCCGAAAAAATGGCTTTCTTACTACATGAGGATATGGTCAGAAGAAGTATAGGTACGAAAGCATTTGAGTTTGCTACTAGTCACTGGTCGTTAGCTAACGCCATTAAACTAGTACTCCCCCTCTATCATCAGGCGATACAGAAAAAACAGATGAATAATTGAATTAAAAAAACGATCAATCCGGTTTGATTCGCTAAAAATCTAAATGCGAATAATTTAAGAAAGAACTGCACCTCCAATTGTTAGGTCATGCGTCTAACCATCAGAGGTGCAGTTTTTCCTTATAGTTGATGACAATTATTCTCTTTCCTTCATTCTTTCCATCTCTGCTTTAAGCTCAATAAGCATTTCTTTATATGTTGGGAATAGATAGGAAAAATCTTTCCTTACCGTTTGCACTGTACGATCTAACTTTTCTACATCATCAGAGATAATCGATATATCATCTTTGTGAAATACTTCTTTTATTAAAGATAAGAGCTCATATTTTGAAACAGCTTGAGGCATACCTAAATGATACAGTCCTTGTATATCCTCCTGGATCATTTGATGAATCGCTTTCGCTAATTCTAAAGTTGTTACGCCATTCCAATACACATTACTGAAACCTTTTATGGTACCTGTTTGTTCCATAAACCATAAGAATAGGCCAATACCGTCCTGCTTTAACTCCGGACCTATAATTGATGTTCTTACAGTTAAATGGGGAGGTGAAGATACTTCACCTAATTGTTTCGATTGCGCATAAATAGATGTACCATCTGTTATGTCTTCTTCAGTATATCCACCCTTATCGCCTAAAAACACACAGTCAGTACTAATATGGATGAGACGACCGCCCCTTTTTTCCATAATACCTGCCAACGCTTGTGGCAGCAGACTATTCACTTGAAAGGCAAGCTTTGTATTAGCGCTCGCATGCTCGTTTAAGATACCAACACAATTTATAACGATATCTGGTTGTACTTTATCTATAACCGCTTCGACATCTGTTGTACGGGTCACATCTAAATATAGTTGATGATCACTTTCTGAATGTCCTCTTGAAGTTGTGTAGACGTCAAAGGTTGAATACGCATGAAAATAGGAGGCAAGCATGTGACCTGCCATGCCCTTCCCTCCCAAAATTAATAATTTCATTTTAAATAAACCCGCCCTTCTTCAACATCTTCCTCAGCTCCTCTTTATCCATTAACGATTGACCAGAATTATATTCTTCTAGATTAATCGGTTGATAATCTTTATAATAAGCCTTCAAACCATCGATATGAATAGAGGGTAGGATAACATAGTATTCATCATCATAAGTGACGGTCATTGTACTTTCATAATCTGATAGTAAAAGTTCATGGATTTTTTCTCCTGGTCTTACTCCAAGAATTTCTGTTCCAATATTCGGTTTTCCTGATGCCTCAATTAATAAGTCAGCGAGATCAGTAATTTTGCATGCAGGCATTTTCATTACAAATGTTTCACCACCGATACTTTCAAAAGTTGCTTTAAATACCAATTTAATTGCTTCCTCTACTGTTAAGAAAAATCTTGTCATTCTTGGATCGGTGATACCTACCTTTCCCTTTTCTTGTATTTGTCTCTTAAACACATGAATGACACTTCCATTTGTACCAAGTACGTTTCCGCCTCTTATACAAACAAACTTTGTAGCCGAGTTTAATGTATTGGCATGGATAATCAATTTCTCCCCCATCGCTTTAGATAAACCGTAGAAGTTCGACGGGTTAGAAGCTTTATCTGTGGATATATATACAACTCTTTCTACTTTATTAATAATCGCTGCATCTATGACATTTTGTGTTCCAATTACATTGGATTTTAATGCCTCAATCGGTTGGTCTTCACATACAGGAACATGCTTAAGTGCCGCAAGATGGAAAACATAATGTACTCCTTGTGTTGCTTCAATCATTGCATCTTTTTCTTTTATATCTCCAATTAAAAAATGTAATGAAGGATGATGATCAAATGCTTCTTTCATTGAAAATTGATTAGACTCATTTCTAGATAGTATTCTTATCTCTTTCGGTTGTAAGAAAAGTAATTGCTCGACGAGTTCATAGCCCCATGACCCTGTTCCGCCGGTTACTAAGATGATTTTATCTTTAAACAACTGTCAGTCCCCCTAATAGTAGTTTGATTACTTTATCTGAAACATCCTCTGCTTCGTAGCCTTCAGGCAATTTCCAACTTGTCGGCTGACTCGTCATTATTTTTGCACAGGAAAGTATTCTTTCTGCATCAATACCAGAAATCATATTACTTCCACAGGCTAATGTTTCAGGTCTTTCTGTTGTATGGCGGATCGTTACAGTTGGAATATAGAATAAACAGCACTCCTCTTGGACTGTTCCACTATCCGTTAATACACAGAAAGCATTTTTCTCAAGCTGTACAAAATCAAAAAAACCAAATGGCTGATGGAATTCGACTAATGGATGTAAAACGAAATCGGTAAGGTGATCGATTTTGGATTTTGTGCGGGGATGAATACTGCAAATGACACGTTTATTAAAATGGTCAGCTACTTGATTAACGCCATTTAATATCTCAAGCAGCCTTTCTTGATGGTCGACATTTTCAGCTCTATGTGCAGTAAGTAACAAATAATTTCCTTTTTGTAGTGATAATGAGGTTAAGATATTACTTTGATTAATTTGGACCGAATAGTGTTGGATGACTTCATTAATCGGATTGCCTGAAGTATAAATTCTTTGTGGGGCAATCCCTTCTCTTAATAGGTTTTCTTTACTTCCTGGTGTATAAGGAAGGTTAACTGTTGAAATCGCATCAATTACACGGCGGTTTTTCTCTTCAGGCACTTCTAAATCATAACAACGATTCCCTGCCTCCATATGGTATACTGGAATTCCCATGCGCTCAGCTAAAATAGCACTGAGTCCACTATTGGTGTCTCCTAATACGAGAATTTTATCTGGTGCCTCATCTTGTAATATACCTTCTAGCTCGCTATACATTTTGGCTAATTGTTTCCCTAGTGATTGCTGTTTTGATGCTAATATATAATCAGGTTGTCTTAAGCCTAGTTCTTTAAAAAAGATATCGCTTAATTCGTTTGTAAAATTCTGACCAGTGTGTACAATAAGATGTTCATCAATTAATTGATCGAGTTTTTTTATGATTAAACTTAAGCGAATAATTTCTGGCCTTGTCCCCAAAATTGTCATGATCTTCATCCCTTCACTCCCTTTCCTTTCCATTACTAGACCATAGCACTTTTTTTATCTAATATTAATTTATGCTTGTATCTCGACTTTGCTATAGGCAAGTCTTTGAAAGATAAAATTGAAACATATACCTAAAAGGGGCGAAGGCAGTGGAGTATATATAATGAAAAAAAGCTATGATGCAATGGTATTTACCATATCATCATAGCAAGCAAAATTTTAGTTCTTCATTAGTTCACTACATTACATAATCATCCTTAATGAATCGGATAAAAAAAGGCATGACAAGACAAATAAGGATAAATACGAAGCCACTGAATAGATATACAATGGTTTGCGAAGGGTTAAAAAGATAAATAAAAGCGATCATAAATGAGGAAACGAGCGGTAAAAAGAAAGTAACTTTTCTTGACCTTACACTTTGATATTGATTTTCACCGCAATACATACACTTTATTGCCCTTCTAATAGTAAATAGCCTTTTAAATGTTTGCATCCAACTCCACTTGTGATGGCAATGTTGACAAATAGGCATGACAAACCTCCATAATTCCATTATCGTTTATAACCAAATTCACCCAAATAGTGGGCGTATGTATGAAAATCTGATCCGCCTGTTTGCAGAATCTCATATTTTTTTGCCATTCTTTTGTATTTTTTCACATCTTTACTCGTATGCCTGCGATGCCAAACTTCAATACCATCGAGACCTAAATGCAGTAATTCTAACACTAATTGGTCATCTTTTATGAGCCGGGGATGAGCTAGCACAGCATGTCCACCAGCCTCATGAATAGTGGCAATCGCCTCTTCCGCAGACATCGTATCGAGTGGAACATGTGTTGGGCTATCATCACTGATGTATCGCCGAAAAGCATCAATCTTACACGATGCATAGCCCTTTTCAACTATAGCCATGGCAATATGGGGACGACAAATAAGCTCTCCTACCATCTGTTTTCTAATATCTCTCATATTAATATGCACGCCATAAGAGTTTAACAGTTTTAACATCTTGTTGGCACGATCTAACCGATTTTCAAAAATTAATGCAAGCTTTTTTTTAAGATGATTAGTTGGGTGAATACCGTAACCTAATATATCAATTCTTCTGTCTTTATATGATGATGATAGCTCAATCCCTCTAATAAGTTGAATAGGGAGATTGTGGGAGATGCTATATGCCTCTTCCACACCATTAATCGTATCGTGATCTGTAATACTGATAGTCTTTAATCTTTTTTCAACAGCATATTGCATTAACTCAAGAGGTGTTAGTTCACCATCTGAGGCAGTCGTATGCAAATGCAGATCAAAACCTTCCTCTTTAGTTACAGCAGCAATATCCAACACACTCAATCCCTCCCTTAACGATAATTATTCTTCTTCTGGTGGTCTTTTCCCCCTTTGTAATTCATTAATCGATAAACCAAAGTCATATTGCAGATGCGGGTAATCTTTAAAATGCTGCCAATCCCCACCCCATTCAAATCCTAACTTTTTCGCTTCTGCAACTACTTCATCCCAGTCAGCTTGGCCATTTCCATTCCCATCATATGTCATATCCCATACAACCTCTCCACCTTTTGTGACTAGTGCAAAATCAACAGCTAACCCATAATTATGATAAGATTCTCCACCTTTGGCATGTGTGACAATCTGTCCTTCTTCATTTCGCCCTTTTGCATACAGCTCATCTTGTTCATGTAAACTGCGATAATCATCTGTAATCAATATAGTGATTCCTTTGTCTTCTAATGATGTGATTAGCTGTTCTGTCTTAGCTCTTACTTCGGGATGAACCTCAACTGGTAAAGGTACATCTTTATACTTAAATAATGAACCAAATAAATATTGGATAAATAATAATAGAATAATAATTAATATGAGCACAAATACAAACGCCCTAAAAACTTTCACCATCTTCACCTTTTCTTTTCCCCCACACAAAGTTGTCTCTTTTCAATAGTTTATCAGTTTCATAAACGAATAATCGAAGAAAAAGGTTTCAGTTTTTTGATAAAGGGAATAAATGTAACAAACTTCAAAAGGAGTGGTACAAATGAATAAAGAGCAGATGGATGGTCTTAAAGATAAAGTAAAAGGAAAAATGAAAGAAGAATATGGTAATAGTACAAATAATACATCAAAAAAATCTGAAGGTAAGATGGATCAAGTGAAAGGAACAGTTAAAGAAAAGTTCGGCGATGTGAAGGAAGCTTTTAACAAACAAAAGTAAGAAAAAAGGTGATGATTCCTTTCATCACCTTTTTTCTTCTTTACATTCTGCTATTATCGAAAAAATAACTCATTAAGATGAGATCATCATACTCATTATAACGATTTTTCACTGCCTGCCTTTTAACACCTTCGACTGCAAAACCCGCACTCTCATACAAGTGGATAGCAGCTTTATTTTCAGCCAGCACTTCTAACTCTATTTTTTCTATTTTTGGATGTTGTCTACCCCATAAAAGTAAACTTGAAAGTAACGCTTTTCCTACCCCTTTTCCACGAAAAGATTGACTCACACTCATCCCGAAAGTTCCTGTATGCGCAATTTTCTTTCGACTGGCTACACTAAAATCTAACCTGCCAATAATCTCCTCTCCAAAAACAGCAATTAACAATAACTTACTTGGACCTTCAAGTATTTGCTGAACTTTTTGCTGTTGCTGTTTGAAGGAAAGCTGATATTCATTGGGCTCAATCAATAAATAAGGAGATTGCTCTATGACATCCTTAGTAAACAGTAGCAACTCATTGGCATCCGAGCTTTCAGCATGTCGTATATAAAATTTCTTCCCATCTAACATACGAAATCCTTTTATTAACATCTTTCCCATTTAAGGCACTCCTTAGCAACCTATCATTTAATCATGCTAATATAGTTCTACTCTAAGTATTTTTTTCCTGCCTATTTTCAATCTCATAGGAGATAAATAGAAAAGAGATTCCGAATATCCACATATGATGATTCGCCATTAACTTGCCATCTTTTGAAACAAACATCGTAAATTTTTCATTTAATGGCAAACGGAAGAAGTGATTTCTCCATTGAAAATATATCCCTTCATGCGACTGCTCATTTTCTTGAAAACTAGTTAATACTAAGTTCTCTTTATCCATCTTCAGTGAAAGAATACCGGTCATAGCAGAGAAAGGAAGGGGTAGACTTATATTCATATATTTTTTCCCTAAATGTTCATGTGCTGCATATAAAGCAATAAAGCAAACGTCATTGTTTATTTTTCTCACCCACGCTCGGGGATTTGTTCGCCCATCGACTTTAGATGAGACCGATACCAACTCACCGTTCATTTCTATTTTATTGCTATGGAGGGGTAAATGGATTTGTTTAACGAAGCGGCTCACTTGGTAATAACAGAAAGCAAATGGTTTAAACCATTTAGCCCAATGTACAGTTGCATACAAGTGAAACTCGCCCGTATGTTCATAAAAATCTCGGTATGGTTTTGGAATCGAACGGGATGAATAACTTTGTAGTTCTTCAACAAGTCCCTCTACTTTTCTATTGTCTTTCACTTTAGTTAAAACTTCTTCACCAACCATCATGCCACCTCTCACATGACTCAATGGGATATTATGCTTAACAAAACGACTTTGGGGTCGGATAAAAAACCAAGCTAAGCAACCACATAAAGCAAAAAAGACACTATTCGTTATACCATGAAATTGAAGCATGAAAGGAATAGTAATCCCTTCATTTCCACCAAATCGACTTATGATATAGGCAACAGAAAATAAAATGGTTACACCTAAGGAAGCAAATGAAATGACAGCTAAGGATTTGTAAAACAATCTATGAATTCGTGCTCTTAATGCATAATAAATCAGTCCATAGATTCCATATATATAAAGAACGACGGATACTACTTCTAACCAATAAGAAACAGCAATGCCAATTGCAAGAAGAAGCGGTGCAATAAGGACGGCTGTGCTACAGTAATAAAAACCCCTTCGCTTCCCTTTTAGTACGCGTCCTAAAAAACCAGCAAAAACCGGTAATAAAAAAGAAGCATAATGAAAATGGATACTCGTTAACCAAGTAATCATTGGAGAAAAACCAGTATCAATTCCATTATAATGAGCAAATGTCCATAATCCTCCAATCGCTAAATAAATCAAGCCAACATCAATCAAAAATTCTTCAAAGAGAGTGAAACCTCGATTTAGAAAGCGCCATACCCCATAAAAACATATGAAAACCGTATAGAACAGATAAATTGTAGAGAAAATCCAATTGGTCTCACCTGAAGTGAAAACCGCTAGTATAAAAATCGAAAGGACACCAATTGTAATGAATAGCCATCCGTATCTGTCTATCCAATCCCCTTTCTCAACAATAAGCAAGATCATTGTCGGAACATAAATCATTTGTGCTACGGTCAAAAGTAAAAAATATCCACTATCGATTGATACGATAAGTGTGATAATAAATAAAATGATGTATAGGATAAGTAATGTTTTTTTCTGTCTATTCATCAATAAAAGTCCCTTCATATGTGAACAATGTACCTATAAGCCGATTCATTACTTTTACTTTAATTCGAAACCGGCCAATCTTCTCATCAAATTGTTCATACACCTCTGCTTTTACTTGAAAGAAAGAGGGAATCTCTACCTCGTGTTTACCAATAAGCAACTTTTGCCGACCCGACACAATCTTTAGACCACCACAAGGTTGTACTTGAAAACATAGTGATGAGTATAAAGGGGACGGATATCCTAAAAAATCATCCACTTCTCTCGTCTGTTCATTCCACCTCATGTTTGCATCAAAAAAACGTACTTTCCCACCAATGAAAAACTTCCGCTCCCAATACACTTCGTTTTTTTCTACATTCAACGTATTTTTCACTTCAAACGGAATATTTTTACCATATTCAGGGAACATTAAGCGTCTTTTTGTCGCTAAATATAAAAAAGGGCGTAGCCACCATTTATTTTCAATCATGTCCATTTTCCCTTTTCCTATAAAAGTTGCCTCATTGAAACGGTATCTTTGCTGCATTCTCTTATGTAATTTTTCAAAATGTTCACCTAATACTTGCTCATACATAGTCATTTGCGCTTTTTCACTCTCCTACAATTTTTAGCAGACGGTAGATGAGCCGAACTTAACCACCCAATCAGGGCAAGTATAATTAAACTAGTGTTAAACGTAAAAGGATTAAAGGGGGCAGTCATTAAAGATGGAATTCCGACAATTGCCGCTATGCCTAAAGCAAATAAAAGCAAGAGGGCTATTATAAACAGCTTCCCTTTTCGCTGAATAAATAAAAAGCTCAAGCCAAAGGCAATCTCACCTACACCAGCTATTACCGTCAATATTTTCGCATGCGCATATGAGACTGGCAATACATCAGTAATCATTTGCACCTCTAGGGGATGTTGTGTAATCAATTTAGGAACCAAACCGTGATAGATCCATATAAAAGCAAATAGAAAAGTAACTATCCAGTGAATGATAAAATTTCGATATTGCGTCTGAGGACTTTCCCCTTTTTCTAACCATCTTCGCAATACATCGAAACTAAGGGCCGTTGACCATCCTAATAAAGGTCGGAAAAAATAGTTATCTAGCAACATACCAAACTTACCTAATGGGACATCATAGTCATATTGGGTAATAAATAATGTCTTATTTTCTCCTTTAGGTTCATATTTCCAGTATCCTCTACCTTCCCTTATTGGCGAAAACGAATAATCGGTACCGAAATGAAGCGATGAAGTCTTTTTTCCATCCCTATCTACGCTACCTTTTGTTTTCCCCCATCCTATTATTTCTAAAAGTGGTGGGATATTTCGCTTATATGTAAAAGTTTGTACATCATCATCCAGTATTTCTTCATAGTGAATGCTTGAGAACCTGATATCCCATTCCACATGCTTAGTAGGTTCTTGTGTGTATGTCCAAACGTCATCTAGCGCACGATTGATATCAATCTCCACATAAATCGGTTTAGGCTTCATCAACCCACCTCCCTTATTTACCATTATAACTGATAATAAACGGTTGAATCACCAAATGTTGGAGAATAATCCATTCATACATAGGATTCTTTAATTAGATTAAAAGACGAAATTCTCCTTCGACTATCTTTCTACTCTAGAATCGGTAAAAGATATATCGAACTCATCAAAATAAATAAAATATTCAAATAATATTGACATTAATCAAATCTTTTTTGTATATTTAAAACTATGTATTATATATAAAACAAAGGAGGAATTAACATGAAAAGCACTTTATTCACTTTATTACTGTCAACACTGCTCCTTCTGACAGCTTGTGGAAATGCTTCTTCTACTACAGAGGATGGGAAGACCGCACTTACTTTTGCAGAGCCAGCACGAATTCTTTCCTTCGCCCCTCTCTATGTGGCAATTGAAAATGGATATTTTGAAGACGAAGGGATCGAGGCAAATATTGCTTCAGGTGGTGGTGGTTCCCAAGTAACAGCGACTATTCTTTCAGGAGATACACAATTTGCGCTAGCTGCACCACGTGCCATGTTATCTGCCATTGAGGCAGGAGAAAACCTTGTAGCCATCCAAGGATTAAATTCTGCTCTCACATATGAAGTAGCGCTGTCTGAAGCCTTTATGAAAGAAAAAGGCATAACAAAGGAATCCACTGTTGAGGAGAAAGTAAAAGCATTAGCTGGTGCAAAAATTGGCTCTAATCAAGTGGGAGATTCCGGCGATGTTTATTTACGTTATTTAATGGAAAAGTATGGACAAGATCAATCGACCCTTGAAACAGTAAAAATGGAAGGAACAGGATCAAAAGTCGGTGGAATGCAAGAAGGTATTATTGATGGTGGAATTGCGTCACCTCCATTCTCTGCACTGGTTGAAGCAGAAGATGGTGGTTCACTTGCACTCGAACTAAGTGAAGAAGAAATGTACGCTGAACTAGCTTGGGAGATTGTTGTTGCGAAAAGAGACTATATCGAAGACAACCCTGAACTTACTACAAAAGTTGTAAGGGCATTAGGAAAAGCGATTGAATTTACTCGGGACAATCCAGGTGAAGCTGCTGGATTAATTACAGGGTATTTTGAAGGAGTTGATCAAGAAATATTAGAAAAATCACTCACTTCATTAAAACCAACCTATGTCGGGTATGGTGAAATGACTCAAGCTGCATGGGATCACGCACAAGACCCTTTAGTTGAATTAAGTGAAATTTCTGGTGTAAGCCAAACTCATGATACGGCTGAAGAAAAACTTTGGACAAATCGTTACTTAAAAGAGGCTTTCCCAAAATAATAGGAAAGGAAGGGTACGATGAAAGATACACAATCAATACCTAAACTGCAAAGTCAATTCCTCGATGTCACTTATATGAACCATAAAACCGGTCAAGAGGTAACTGCTTTAAAAAATATTAACCTCGCCATTCAAGAAGGAGAATTTATTTGTATTGTCGGTCCATCAGGTTGTGGAAAAACAACTTTCTTAAATACTGTGATCGGTTTTATTGAACCGAGTAATGGGTCCATTCTTTTAGATAATAAGAAAATAGTCGGACCTGGGAAAGATCGCTCTATGGTCTTTCAATCTCCGAGTCTCCTTCCATGGAGAAATGTAATGGACAACGTCTTATATGGGGTAGAATTACAAAAGAGACTGAGTCCTGATACAAGAGAGCTAGCGAAAACATATATCGAAATGGTTGGCCTCAAAGGATTTGAAAGTCATTATCCGCATGAACTATCTGGTGGTATGCAACAACGAGTAAACCTTGCAAGAGCCTTAACAGTGGAACCCTCCTTACTACTTTTAGATGAACCATTCTCCGCTCTTGATGCACAAACAAGAGAATTTATGCAACAGGAACTTGTGAGAATATGGAGTGAAACGAAAAAAACAAGTATTTTTATCACCCATCAAATCGACGAAGCTGTTTTTTTAGCTGATCGCGTTTTTGTGTTTGGTGCAAGACCTGGCCATTTAGTAGAAGATATTTCGATTGATTTAGTAAGACCAAGAGAATTGAAGATAAAAAGAGAACCACATTTTCTACAATATGTTGACCGTATTTGGCAGTTAATAGAAAATGAGTCAGCAAAACAAGGATTCGCCTAAGGAGGAGACATTCAGTGAGTAAAACCGAAATGACATCCACCATTCCAGTGAAAAATAAATCGCTAAAAATAAAAACAAAAAAAAGCACCGTCTGGATTAGTGTAACTTCCGTTATTCTATTTTTAATTTCTTGGGAATTGATTTCTTATTATAAGCTTATTAACCCACTATTTATAAGCTCACCTATTAAAATTGTTGAAGCGGCTACGACACTTTTTGCAGATCCTAGGTATTGGCAACATCTAGGTGTTAGTGCTTATGAATTTTCACTTGGGTTTATACTGGCTATGGCGATAGGGATTCCGATTGGCATATTTGCAGGGTGGAATCGTATTTTCAACAGTATAATTAGTCCATTTGTATCCGCTCTATACGTTACGCCAAAAGTTGCATTATTACCCATAATCATCATTGCTTTTGGGATTGGTGTGGCATCTAAAATCGTCGTCGTATTTTTAATGGCATTTTTTCCTATTGTCATGAGTGCACAAAAGGCCATGTCCACTCTAGATCAAAACTTAATTAAAGCAGCTCGTAGTTTTACCGCATCTGAATTCCAAATATTTAAAACGATTGCTCTCCCCTCCACAGTTCCTTTTCTTCTAAACGGTATTCGCTTAGGGCTAGGACAGGGATTAATCGCAATTGTCGTTGGTGAAATGTATGCATCTACAGCTGGTATTGGTTATCATCTCACACATGCAGGCCAAAATTTAAAAACTGCGGAAATGTTTGTAGGTGTCGTTGTAATCGCTGTTTCTGGTGTCATTCTCACCGGCATTATCGGCTTGATTGAAAAAAGATTTAGCTCATGGAAACCTGAATAATTATCAATAAGCAGCATAAAAAGGTTGAACTTATAGTAATGATAAGATCAACCTTTTGCTATTTATTTTATATGTTTTTCATTTTTGCATGTCAGTTGGGATTTGATATCTTTGATGAGTGGATGATAATTTCATAGCTGGCCTGGCAACGATAAATCATGTTTAATACCATTTTTCCTTCTTAGTCATGCGGTATTTTTAAAACCATTTTCCCAAATACCTTTCCTTTATCCATTTTCTCATGGACACTTTCAATATCTTGTAGATCATATACTCCATCAATTACTGGCTTTAACTTATGAGCCCCGTAGAAATCAATCACTGATTTAAATTCAGAAGCACTACCCATTGTTGTCCCTAGAATATGTAATTGCTTAAAGAAGATTCTTGGCATCACAACTTGCTCTACCGGTCCTAATGTCGCACCAAAGGAGACGATTTTACTACCAGGTTTAGCCAAATAGATGAGATCATTAAAGGTAGATCCACCAATACTATCAATACTTAAATCGGCACCACCTGATAGTGCTTTTAATTCCTTCACCCAATCCTCATTGCGGTAGTTTACTCCATCAGTAGCCCCTAGTTCCTTAGCATAAGCAATTTTCTCATCACTGCTTGAAGTAACAAAGACCGTCGCTCCTTTTGCTACAGCAATTTGTAATGCAAAAGTCGCAACACCTCCTCCAATACCCGGAATAATAACGGTATCAGATGGTTTGACCTCACCTTTTGTGACAACGGCTCGGTATGCTGTAAGTGCGCCTAATGGAATGGCAGCTGCTTCTTCTAATGTTAAATGAGAAGGTTTTTGTAGCACATTCTCAGCAGGTACTGTCACATACTGTGCATAAGTCCCGTTTGAGGGAACACCAAGTACTGTATGTTTAGCTTGAGGATAGTCAATGTTATCTCCCCAATCAAGCCCTGGATTGATGACAACTTCACTACCTAGAGCGATACCTGAAACCCCTTCACCTAATGCTGCAATGACACCTGCCCCATCAGAACCTAAAACAGAAGGAACCGCGATTCCAGGATAAGCACCATATCGGATAAATACATCACGACGATTAACAGCAGCATAATGTAATCTCACGAGCACTTCACCTTTTTTGGGCTGTGGTGTCTCTACTTCTTCATAATATAATGGAGCAATCATATTTCCTTTTTTCATTTTGTCTTTTAATACAACCGCTTTCATTTATTCTACCCCTTTCCAAACCTCTCCTGTATGTAAAGCAATTATTTTACTTAATTAAACATAATACAAGTATACCAAACCAAGTGATTAATTCAAAAATTCTGATTTATTAGAACATCTATAGATTGACTTAATATGCTTGAAACGACAAATGCGAACATATCCAATGAAGATTATCCTCTGATATGTTCGCATAAAATCACATTCATAAATAAACATAATAGCTAAAATCATTGTCTTGTTAAGCTTCTATTAGGCTATTATTCTACTTACTTCCAGCATATAACCAGTAAATATTGTTACATTTTAAGCATATTTGCGAATAAGCTCTGTAAGTTTCGCTTCCATTTGAGGGATATCATTTACAGACAAACAGACCCTTAATTTCGTCTCATCTGTTTCCATAAATTCTGAAAGAAAGGAGCCAAAGTCTCTTGCTCGACGGTCGACTTCAATGAGTAATTCCACATTACTTTCATTTTGCTTCATGAAGATCAATTCTATTTCATCCAACCGGCCTCGAAACTCTCCACTAGCAGGAACAAATTCCCACTCTTGAGCAAACGGATATTTATCTCTTAATCTTCTAGGTACTTCCTCGCATACTACTTCTCTTAACCTAAATCCAATATCCTCCATGCTATGTAAAATGGAAGAAGATAATTGATTAGGCTCAACCTTTATAAAATCTGTGTCGTTAGGGTCCATAGCGTTCTTAATATCCCCTGAAGTCTGTAACCAAACCTTTGTTTTTCCGTAAGTCATCGGTGTATCATAAGGTAATTGAAAAGAAAAAGGCACTTCTTTTTCTTCACCTTCTAAAACGGTTATATTTTGTGTAATCAATTGGCGACTCAGAACTGCTGTTTGTGTGCTTACCCCATTATCATCATTTTCGACATCATATTTACAGCATACTTCTATATATAAATGTTCAATCTGTTGATCTATTTTCCCACCGGTGATTGCAATGACACCGTCGATTTGTTCGCCTTGCACAAAAGATGCTTTTGCAAGTTTTGTATCCACTTTACAGCCACCTATACCCACACTAGCTAAAACTTTAGAAAAGAAACTCATTCATTTCTTCCTCCTCATCATATTCATCCTCATCTATATTTTACCATGTAGTGATAGATATCAACACATATTTTACTTGGCTTTTACTACTTCCGACACATATCCTGCTTCACATTTGCCAGGTAATTTGGTAAGGAATGATGAGAAAAAACAGGAGTTTCTCATCCATGTAAAATAGAATATCTAATGAAGTATCTTTCTGGTGCCAACACATCGGTAAAAAAGTGTTATTTTACTCAAATGAGAATAGGTAGATGAGCAATTCAATTATACGAATGTTTTAAAATATAAATCTTTCTCATATAACCCCTTGTTTTTTTAATGCTGCTATTTCTCCCTCATCCAAACCTAATTCCTCTTGTAAGAACAAATTTGTATGCTCTCCGAGGATTGGTGGTGCCAGATCACACCTTATGTTTAATCCAGAAAAACGTAAAGGACTTTTCGTTAATTTCACCTCTCCCATCACTGGATGTAACATTGTTCCAACCGTTTCTCTTGCAATTACTTGCGGATCATTAAAGGCTTGCGTAATACTATTAACTTTTCCAGCAGGAATACCGTATTGGGAAAACTTCTCTAACCAATTGTCTGCTGTATTTGCTAACATTTGTTCAGCTATCCATGGGACTAAGATATCTTTATACTCTAAGCGTTTTTCGTTTGTTTGAAACCTATGATCACTTACCCATTCTGGTTTATCTAATAGTATGCATAATTGTCTAAACAAATGGTTATTTCCTACACAAATCATTAGCGGTTGGTCTTTACAATCAAAAACTTGATAGGGAACAACATTATTATGTTGATTGCCTAATCTTTTAGATTCCATACCAGTATTTAGGTAGCCACTCGCAATATTGGCCATTGAGCTGATTTGCACATCTAGTAAAGATAAGTCGATATGCTGACCCACACCATTATTATCTCGCATCCTTAAAGCGGCTAAGATACCTATAGCGACATATTTAGAGGTAAGAATATCCGCAATTGGAATCCCCACTTTTGTTGGCTCACCATCAGGGTGACCTGTCACATCCATTAATCCACTCATCGCTTGAATAACTGGATCAAAACCTGGTTCTGTACGCATTGGACCTGTTTGTCCAAAGCCTGTTACAGAACAAAGTATAATCCTATTATTGATTTTTTTTAATTCATCAAAGTCAATACCAAGCTTTTTCAATGTCCCTGTTTTAAAGTTTTCAAGGACGATATCAGCTTTCGCTACTAACTGCTTAAAAATAGTCAATCCTTCATGAGATTTTAAATTAAGGGTAATAGAACGTTTATTCCGATTGGCTGTAAAATAATAGCTGCTGTGACCATTCACAAACGGCCCCCAATCTCGCATGCTATCAGTACCCATAGGTGATTCTATTCTAATTACATCGGCACCTAAATCAGCTAATATCATTGAACCAGCCGGTGCAGCGTAAACTCTTGATAAATCCAATACTCTAATTCCATCCAAGGCTCTATCCACGACTACCTCCCCCCTTCACATCCATTCATTGAAATTTCGGTTTTCTCTTCTCTGTTACCGCTTTTACTCCTTCACGATGATCTTCTAATTCGGTTGTGATTGCCATAAACGAAGAAATCATATCTAATGATGACCTTAGGCTCATTGTTTGATTTTGATAGACAGCTCTTTTAATGAAGCGAATGGCCGTTTGTGGTCCATTTGCTAATTTTTTGGCATAGTTCTCTGTAAAACCTTCCAACTCATCATCAGCAATTACAAATGTGACCAATCCCATTTCTTTCGCCTCATTAGCCGTCAATACTTTCGCTGTCCAAAGCATATCTAAAGCTTTGTCTATTCCAACTATTCTCGGAAGAAAATAAGCAGCACCATCCCCAGGAACTAAGCCGACTTTTGTATAACTTTCAGATAGCTTCGCTCCTTCTGCGGCTATGCGGATATCACACATTAATGCCATATCAAGACCTGCTCCAAATGCCGCTCCATTAATTTGTGCAATAACAGGTTGATCAATCTCTTCCAATAATAAAGGGATCCGTTGTACCTTTTTCCATAGTGAATTTTTTCTTGCAAGACCAGTGGTTACACGATCTTCATCAGAACGATAAAATCCCCTGCCTGCGCCCATCTCTTTCATATCTCCACCAGCACAAAAACCTTTTCCATTTCCTTTAACAATCACAACACGTATATCATTAGAATCTCGCACAGTCTGTAGTGCGTCAATCCATAAATCTAGCATTTCCTCACTAAACGCATTCATTGCATTTGGGCGGTTTAATATAATTTGTGCAATTCCTTCTCTTACCTCAAAATGTAAATCAGACATTTTCTTTACCTCCTTATAAAATGGATTTAACTTCGTGATTATCCACTAATAGTGACCAAATAGTGACTGGACTGTGTGCTATATAAGTGCTTAATTCCCCTTGCCAATAGCGCTCATTTCCAGCTTCATCACGCCATGACCATAACCGTTTTGTTAAATGATGCAGCGTATGTTCATATGTCATCCCAATAGCTCCATGGAGCTGATGGGCGGTCATCGCAATATCGCCTGCAACGGCACTCACCTTTATCTTCGTCAACATGATAGACAACGAATCATAGCTACCCTGAAGCATTTCCACTGCATTGTTAACAGCAGCTAAGCAAGCAGCGGTTTCTCCTACTAGAAGTGAGATATGTTGCTGCACTGCTTGAAAACGATATAAATTCTTGCCAAACTGTTTACGCTCACTTGCATAAGACAGGCACTCCTGTACTACTCGTTCACTAATGCCAGCAAGCATCGCCGCTTTAGCCAATGCATACAGTTGCTCTACTATTTTCTTACTCTCACAATCTTCTATTATTTTGATGGCTGAATCTCCAATATGAATGTCATGAAAAATCAAGGAATCACGTGGTTCACCGGCTAGATTCACCTGTTCATGTATCTTTGACTCGTTTACTGGTAAGAGGACCATCATCCACTCGTTTTGACATTTAGCGAGGGCAACGATTTCTTTTGCTACCCTTCCCCAAGGTACATTTAAAGCCTCTCCGCTTAAAATATAGTTACCGTTATGTTTCCTAACTTCCAAAGGGTTTTGTTCATTAAAATGGAATGATAACGGTTGATCATGAGTGATCTTCATCTCGTACTGTGACAGAATCCATTTACTAATTAAAGTTTCAGGTAAAGGTAGAGGAATTGGGTATTGACCAACTAATCTAATAACTGTAAAACCATCTTCATAATCTCCACCCACTCCACCATATGCTTCCGGTATATTTACTCCTGTTAGACCCATGTCATTTAGGGATGCCCATAACTCATCATCAAATAAACCCTTTTGTCCCTTTTCAAGTAAGTCCTGTGTAGATTGTTTCTTCAAAAATTTACTGGCCGAATCATAAATATACTCTTTTATTTCACTCATTCTGATACAACCCCTTTGGCAATAATTCCTCGTAAGATTTCCGTTGTTCCCCCTCTTAGAGTGAAACCTGGGCCATGCAAAATAGATTGTGTATACAGCTCACCGATAGACTTACTATTTAATAAATCAGGGTGCTTAGACAATACTAACCTCACCGTCTCTGCCACTTTTGTTTCAAAAGTTGTTCCTCTATCTTTAACAAGTGAGGCAATAAATGAAACATCCTTCCCCTCGTCAAGATACTTTGCCACACCAATAGATAAATTTCTAATGCTCCATAGCTCTGGAAGGAGCGAGAGCATTTCTGTTAATCCTTCTCGATCATTTATCCTTTTTAGTTCATCAATTACACCTGAAAATAATGGGTATGTACTGAGTATTCTCTCTGGTCCACTTCTTTCATAAGCAAGTTCTGCCATTCCTTGTTTCCAACCATTCCCGACTTGACCGACCACTTGTTCATCTGGAACGAAAACGTTTTCAAAAAATACCTCATTAAAATGATGCTCACCTGTTAAAAAAGTGATTGGGCGAATGGTCACACCATTAACATGTAAATCAACAATTAACTGACTCATACCATCATGGCGATTTTCTTCATCTTCTGGTGATGTACGACATAGTACGACCATATAGTGAGCGATATGAGCACCACTTGACCATATCTTTGAACCAGTGAGTAGCCAGCCGCCATCCGTTCGTACTGCCCGAGTTTTGATGGCAGCTAAATCAGAGCCAGCATTCGGTTCACTTAAACCAATAGCAAAGAAACATTCCCCTTTTGTGATTTGCGGTAAAAAAGTCTTTTTTTGATTTTCCGTCCCATATTTTAGAAGCAATGGCCCCGTTTGTCTATCAGCAAACCAATGAGCAGCAACGGGTGCACCTGCTACAAGCAACTCCTCTGTTAAAATATATCTATCAATGGCGCTCTTTTCACTTCCACCATACACTTGCGGCCATGTCATTCCAATCCAACCTTTATCACCTAGCTTTTTCGAAAAAGTAGATGATTCTCCACTTAGCCATGAATCACATGTAGGTGTAAAATGCCCGGATTGTATTTCTTCTCTTAAAAATGCACGGACTTCATTTCTAAATGACTGCTGATCTGATGTCAATTGAACAGTTGGCACTTCTAATTTAACCAATACTTTTCACCCTCTCATTTTATCGGTATTCGATACTATATATCTATATATAATATTTTATTTAAAATAGTCTTTTTTGTCAATTTTAAATATTTAGAATATTTACAGAGTAATTCAGTGTTTTAACCTAAAAAAGAGCACCTAGGAACTGTCTCCCAAATGCTCTTTTAAATCCAGTTTTTATAATGCCGTTTTAGCACCCAAATATTTCGGTTTCCAATAACTTGAAGACATATCAGCAATTGTTACACCTGTACTTGTTCCAGCATGAATAAATTGATTGTTGCCTAAATAAATACCGGCATGTGATGGTCCTTTTTTATACGTTTCAAAGAAAACAATATCACCTGGTTGTGGAGATGAAACAGATGTAGTCGCTTGCCAAATCGTCTCCACTGTTCGTGGTATGGAAACACCGATTTGATTAAAAACATATTTTAGAAATCCACTACAGTCAAACCCTGAAGACGGTGAATTTCCTCCCCAAGTATAAGGAACACCGATATGTTTTTTCGCTTCTTTTATTAATTGATTTACCTGTGAATGTTGGTTATTACTAGTTTGATTTCCACCAGCCGAGGAGTTAGATGAACTCACTTTTAATACCTGACCTGGACGGATTACATCCGTTGTTAAGTTATTCATATTTTTTAACTGCGCCACTGATAACTGATGCTTTGAGGCAATTAACCAGAGACTATCACCTGATTGTACTGTATAAGTTGATTGGTTTGTATTAGGGGTTGAAGGTGCCCCCCCTGAACTCACCTTTAGCTTTAATTTCTGCCCTGGATATATTCTATCGGAACTCAGCCCATTGATGTTTTTTAAATCAATGACAGAGATACCATGTTGATGTGCAATTTTCCAAAGTGAGTCTCCACTTTTGACTGTATAGGTACTTGTTTGTTCTGCCCCATTTACCTTCAGCTTTTGACCAACAACAATTGTAGAACTCTTTAGCTGATTCCACTCCTTTAATTGATTGATGGAAAGATTATATGTATTAGACAATTTCCATAAAGTATCACCTGATTGCACTGTATGTGTTTGCGCTGCTCCAACTTCTGCATATGTTGCCGCAAAAAGAGTAGTAGCCGCTGCTATTGACACGAGTTGTTTTTTCATCTCTTTGTACACTCCTAATCTATCATTTCTCATTCATGATAGAGTGCATACGAAGAAAAACAAACCGTGAAAAACATGGTTTATATGTAATATAATTACAATTTAAAAGAAAATACATACTAAACTTCCAATAGCATCCACAATAAACAGTTCTTTATCACTAAAACAAAATGTAACACAAAAGAAAATAGTTACATTTTATTTGTCCATTTTGTGACACCTATGAAAAAAATGGGCCGATTTAATCAACTAATTGTTTTTCTTTTCTCTAAAGGGTCTTTCCTCCTATCCTTAAAAGGAAGATACATAAGTACAAATAACAATACTGCTACAGCCTCAAGAACAAAAATGTAATAAGGATATGGGCCAAAAAAGTCGAGCACAGAACTCGTCGCTGGTTTTCGAGAAAGAAACATATAATTTCCATCCGTAACATAGTTAATAACAGCCGCTATAATCGCAAATATATTAAGAGAAATAAACGCAGCTACAACCCCTTTACTTGATGGAGAGTACTTGAAGCTAAATATATAAAGTAGAGCTGTCCATACGATGATCATATGGATAAAGAAAAATTGAAAATAACGAAAATGTGGGTATCCGAAAAACAATTCTGGCGTTAAGATAGCCATAGTCGCTCCCGCAATACCAATATAATAAGTTAATTGAAAGAGCAAACGTTTTTGTAAAATAAGTAATAGCAAACAAAGTAGCACACTAATCGAGCATAAGTGAAGAGGCAAAGCAAAAGAGACATCCCACTTTCCACCTATCCATAACCAATAGTGATAACTTCCTTCTAAAAAGAGCAAGAGCAATAAGAATATTACTCTTAACATCGTTTTATGTCCGGCTAACCTTTTTCTCTGGAAATATAAGAAGAAGGATCCTATTAAAAAGAGTACTACCATTACAAGGTGTGAAGTAGAAAATATCTCAAAGGAGTAGTTGCTATGGTTTTGCTCAAATAGTTGCATAACATTCCTCCAATATATGTATCTAATTGTCCCTTATTGTTCTATTACAGAGCTAGTAGCAGGATCAAACATTCACAATAATAAGGAAAAGAACAAATTATGCCAAACACGTTATTTGTTCTTCTCCAATATCCATGCTCTTATAGTTCGTTCATGTTAATCATCACTCACTTTAACCAGTTGTTTACCTAAATTATCTCCCTTAAATAAGCCAATAAAAGCATGAGGAGCATTTTCTAAACCTTCCACGATATTTTCACGATATTGAAGCTTTCCTGAATTAACCCATTCTCCAAGTTGCTTCAAGCCTTCTTCGTGATTATTTGCATAATCACCAACAATGAAACCCTTCATTAATGCGCTTTTTTGTACTAATAACCCTTGTATTCTCGGCCCATGCTCTATTTCTGTCGCATTATAGGAGGAGATTTGTCCACAAAGAATAATCCTTGCTTTGTAATTAATTCTTTTTATTACTTCATCGGAAATATCTCCACCTACATTATCAAAGTAAATATCGACGCCATCGGGTGTATATTGTTTAACCTTATCCTTTATATTATCAGTTTTATAGTTGATGACTTCATCAAAATGTAGGTCTTCTTTTAAATATTGGCATTTTTCTTCCGTTCCAGCGATTCCTATCACTTTACAGCCTTTTAATTTAGCTATTTGCCCAACCGTTGAACCGACGGCACCTGCTGCTCCAGAGACCACAACCGTCTCTCCCTCTTTAGGCTCACCTATATCTAGTAAGCCAAAATAAGCTGTTAATCCTGGCATTCCCACAATACCTAATGCTGTTGATATAGGAGCTATAGAAGGATTTAATTTACGTACTTGATGACTTTTAGCTACATTATAATCAGACCAGCCAAGACGCCCTTCCACATAGTCACCCACTTTAAAATTACCATCCTTTGATTCAATTACTTGACCTACAATTCCACCGGATAACACTTCATTTAATGCAAAAGGCTCAATATATGATTTTCGCCCACTCATCCTGCCTCTCATATATGGATCAACAGAAAGGTAAATGGTTTGTATTAATACCTCCCCTTCATTTAAACGAGGAAGTTCTTCACTCTCTACTAATTCAAAATTTTTATCATTTGGCATTCCGGTTGGTCTTTCGACTAATAGAATACTTCGATTACCCATTTTATCCCTCCATTTTATACGTTCTACTTCTCTATACCCTTATCAATTAAGGTAAAACAAAAGATAGGACGTCTGTGAACCTTCTTCACTCACAGACGCCCTCTTTTTACTCTACATCTACTTCTTCAAACTCACCATCTTTAATTACACCCATTCTGATAAAGTTTTCGATTGCCCCATTTTCTTCAATATGTTTCAAATCATATACTTTTTTATCATCTGGTAAATTAGTTAATCCATCTTCAATGTGTTCCCGTATAAGCTTAGCATCATCAACAGATCCCGCTGCTTTCATTGCCTCTACAAATACATACATTGCTAAATAGTGATAGCCTGCTTCAGAACCTGGGTCCTTGTCATGCTTTTCACGATACTTATCAATAAACTCCTTTGTTCCAGAATATTCTGTATATATAAGCGGAACAACACCTATCGCTCCTTCTAATACATCATATGAACCTGTCACATTTTTCATTTCATCCAATTTCGCTTGGTCCATCACGATAAAACCTCCGTCATATCCAAGCTGTCTTGCCTGCGATACAATTTTAGCAGTAGGTTCTGAAGGTCCACCAATGAAGAGGACATCTGGCTCTTCTTTTAATGCATTCGTTAAAAGAGTAAAAAAGTCTGTATCTTTCGAGTAATCAACTGAAGCTTTATGAACTACTTCTCCTCCTGCACTTTCCCAGTATGGAATAATCGCTTCAGCCCAATCTTTTCCATATTGCGTAACAGGCGGAATAGCAGCTAATTTTTTTCCGAAATTATCCATCGCATAATCGGAGAATGGCTCAATATATCCTTCATAGCTCGGCGGTATTCTAACAGTTAATGTATTCCCACGCTCAACAATATCTGGTTCACTCGAATAGGCTGATACGATGAAATTATCCACTTCGTTAAATACTTGTAACGCTGAGATGCCACCGCTATGTGGCGAGAATATAATTGGTGTTTGGTTTTCTTGAACTAAGCGTTTTCCATTTGATGCTGTTTCATTAGGTAAATATTTATCATCCAAGGCAACAACATTCAGTTTGTATTTATCACCATTTACTTCAAAACCTTCTTTATTAATGTCCTCTACTGCCATCTTCAAACCATTTAATGTGTTTTCACCATAATAAGCAGCAGCACCACTCAATGGACCACTATAACCAATATTGACGACTTTCTCACCATTGCCACCACTTGATTGTGCACAAGCTGATAGAAAAAAGATAGTGAATACGACTAAAACACTTAACCATTTCCGCTTTTTCATAAAACTCTCCCCCTTAATAATTATTACTTATGCACCAATATAAGCCTTTCTTACCTCTTGGTTTGATAAAAGCTCATCCGCAGTCCCTTGCAATGCAATCTGCCCATTTTCAAACACATAACCTTTCTTCGCAATACTTAACGCTGCAAATGCATTTTGTTCTGCTAAAAGAATGGTTGTTCCTTCTTGATTAATATTTTTAATGCTTTCAAACATTTGCTCAACAATAAGTGGTGCTAGCCCAATGGAAGGTTCATCAAGTAACATTAACTTCGGTTTAGCCATATAAGCTCTGCCGATTGCAAGCATTTGCTGTTGTCCACCACTTAGTAAACCTGCTGCTTCATTTCTTTTTTCGTAAAGAATCGGAAAAAGCTCGAACACATCATTTAATGATTGTTTCAATTGCGCTTTACGCTTACGATGAATATAACCTCCCATCATTAAATTTTGTTCTACGTTCATATAAGGAAACAATTTACGGTCCTCGGCACATTGGACAATCCCCATTTGTACAATCTTTTCAGGTGCCGTTTGATGAATAGGTACATCATTAAAAAGTATCTTGCCTGAAGTTGCTTTTAATAGACCACTAATTGTTTTGAAAGTCGTGCTTTTCCCTGCTCCATTCGCCCCTAGTAAAACAACAATCTCGCCTTCCACAACATCAATATCAATATCTTTAATACTTAAATATTTTCCATATTTAGCAGAAACTCCATCTAATTTAAGCACTCACCGTCCCTCCTAAATAGGCTTTGATGACCTCTTCATTTTTTTGGATCTCTGCTGGTGTTCCTTCTGCAATCTTTTCTCCATAGTTTAAAACCATAATATGATGCGCCAACCGCATAATCATCGGCATCTTATGCTCAATAAGACAAATCGTTAAACCTTTATCCGCCATTTTTTGGATTAATTTTGCCATTTCATCTGTTTCATCAGGATTGACCCCAGCTGTTGGTTCATCGAGAAAAACGATCTCAGGATCAGTAGCAAGTGCTAATGCGAAAGCAACACGTTTCTTCTCTTCTTGAGAAATATTTGTTACTAGTTGATCACTTACATGTGATAAGCCAACGAAATCTAAAGATTCCTCTGCTTTGGCGATACATTGTTGTTCTTCTTCTTTTAGCCTTTTCGTCCGAAAGATACTATCAAACAGATTAGATTTCGTTCGCAAGCGATGGCCAACAATTACATTGTCTTTCACCGTCGACATTTCAAATAAGTGTGTACTTTGAAATGTCCTTGCCACACCTAGCTTTGCTATCACATTCGCTGGTTGTCTAGTAATCTCCTCATTTTTATAGATAATGGTTCCTTCGGTCGGTTCGTGCACACCTGTAATCAAGTTAAAGAATGTACTTTTCCCCGCACCATTAGGGCCAATGATGGCGTTGATCTTCCCTTGTTGGACGGAATAATCCACTGACTTCACTGCTACATTTCCACCAAAACGCTTCGTTAAGCCTTTAACCTCCAGCATTTGTCTCCTCCTCCCTGTTTTTGTAAGCAAGAGATTCCTGTTTTTTCCGTTTTCTTTGATACAACTGCATTTGAATAAACCCAACAATTCCTCTAGGAGAAAAGATGATGAGTAATGTCAATAATGGACCAAATATGAGCATCCGATAATCTTGTAAGAATTGTAGATTTTGCGAGATGATCACGATAAGAAATGTCCCTACAATCGGACCAGCAAATGTACCAATTCCACCAACAATCATATAAGTAAGCAAATCAAATGTGATCGTTGTATAAGCTATTTCTGGACCGATGAAACGGATAAAACCTGCATACATCGCTCCTGCCAAACCAGCAAAAAAAGTGGAAAGTACAAAGGCAAGAAGTTTATTCCGTTTAGTTGAAATACCAAGTGATAACGCTAAATCTTCACTATTACGAATAGCGATAAATGTTCTCCCAGTTAGTGAATGCACGATACGATAAATGACAGCCACAACGAGGAGAAAAATGAAAAACGCTAAATAATATTGAGCTGTTGGTGATTGAAAAGTAATTGGACCGATTGCCTCTGGCAAAGGGATACCAATTAGTCCTCTTACGCCACCAGTTAGACCTTCCCACTTATCAATCACTAGGTAAATAATATAGCCTACACAAAGGGTATATATAGCAAAAAAGTGTTCTTTCGTTCTTAAGGCAAACAGCCCGATGATTAACCCGATGAACATCGTTACCAATGGGGCTAACAAAAAGCTTAACCAAAAACCCATCTCAAGTTTAACAGTAAGGATGCCGATAACATACGCCCCAATTGCAAAGAAACCACCATGAGCTAAAGATAAGTAACCTGTATAACCCGCAAGTAAATTCAAGCCATAAACTGCGATGGTCCAAATAAAAGCCAAAGTCATAATATGAAGATAATAAAGATTCGGAATAACGAAAGGGAAAACGATTCCGAGAACGATGAGCAAAGGTATAATTACCTTCTTGTTTGTTAGAACGTTCATTCTATACGCCTCCTTTAGAGAAAATTCCTTGAGGCTTGATTGATAGAATGAGAATTAATAATACAAAAGCGATGATGTCTTTATAATCTGCAGAAAGGTAGGTTGCTCCTAAACTTTCCGTGAACCCTAGGATATATCCACCCAATATGGCTCCTGGAATACTGCCCATTCCACCGATGATGATAATGACAAAAGCTTTTAGGATTACCAGATGTCCCATTCCAGGAAAGACGAGGTTAATTGGTGACGTAAGTGAAGCACCAATTGCCGCCAGAGCACCAGCAATAAAAAAAGTGAGGATCGCTACTTTATGTGTGTTGATACCTACTAATTGCGCCCCTTCTCTATTTTGGGCCATTGCAATGATTGTCCTACCCGTAAATGTTTTCTTTAAGAACCAGTAAAGCAAAATCATTACCGCAATTGCTGCGAATACAATGAGTATTCTCTGCAATGTCAGTGTGAGACCAAACACTTCCACCACCTGCCCAA
The DNA here is from genome assembly GCF_038007345.1 of Cytobacillus sp. FSL M8-0252. Lineage (NCBI taxonomy): Bacteria > Bacillati > Bacillota > Bacilli > Caryophanales > Bacillaceae > Cytobacillus > Cytobacillus sp. FSL M8-0252. The sequence goes on along the minus strand of NZ_JBBOWZ010000001.1, from coordinate 2,227,952 downwards.
AAGGTGTTGACATTTGGCGATAGTCCGCTCCCCATATAAACTGTGCTAATGCTTCAAGAAAAAGTAAAATACCGATGGCAGCCACTTTATCTTGAATAGGAGGAGAGTGTCTTAGAGGATAGAACACAAGTCTCTCCATTAAGACACTTAATAGTCCGACTACACAAATGGAAACAACCATTGCGAGAATATAGTGTAAACCTGCTTCAGTCATCATAATTAAAGTGATATATCCACCTACCATGTACAGAGCACCGTGAGCGAAATTTGGAATATGGAGAATGCCGTATACTAAAGTGAGCCCTAAAGCTACTAGGGCATAGACACTCCCAATTGTTAATCCATTAAACAATTGTTGCATTAAAAGTTCCATCATTTTCCCCCTTTTTCACGTCAGTAGAAGATTAGACTTTTTGTTGATTCACTTTCGATTCTTCTTCTTCTTTCAGTTTACGCCATAATATTTTCCCGCTAGATGTCATCGGGAAAGACTCTCTAAACTCAACCACTTTCGGAACTTTATAGGCAGCCATATGCTCTTTAGCCCATTGAATAATCTCTTCAGCAGATGTCTTTCCTTTACTGTCTTCATTTAATATTACGAAGGCTTTTGCTGCTTCTCCTCGTCTCGGATCAGGAATCCCAACGACACAAGCCTGTTGAATCGCAGAGTGACGATATAGAATCGACTCCACCTCTGTCGGCCAAATTTTATAACCTGAAGAATTAATCATTCTTTTTACACGATCAACAATAAAGAAATAACCCTCTTCATCTACTTTTCCTAAATCACCTGTTCTAAAAAATTGTTTTCCTTCTATAGTAATAAAAGCGCTTTCATTTTCTTCTGGACGATTATAGTAACCTTTCATTACTTGGTGACCATGAATGATGATTTCACCAACCTCATCGATTCCCAATTCTTCATTTGTAATAGGATCTATAATTCTAGCATCCACATCGAAGAAGGGAATGCCTAAACATTGCATTTTCGGATGATCTGTTGGATTTGAATGGGTTTGTGCAATTGTTTCGGTCAAGCCATACCCTTCTAAAAAAGTTAATCCAGTTAATTTCTCTAATTTCTGACCAACTGCTTCCGGCAAAGTAGCGCCACCACCGGAAATGCCAATAAGTGAAGCTATACGATCAGCTGTTAATTTTGGATTAGAAATAAAATCAATTAACATCGTACTTATAGCTGTCCAATTACTACACTGCTTTCTCTCAATAAGTTGTAATGCCGTATCTTTATTCCATCTAGTCATAATGACCATGGTACTTCCAGCATAAATGGGTACATGCATACTTTGCACCATTCCGGTCACATGGAAAAATGGCAAAGAAGATAAAATGACATTGCTACTTGAAATCCTCCCCCATAAAGCACCACCAACGGTATTGGCTTGAACAGAATAATTCGTATGCATACAGCCTTTTGGTACACCGGTTGTTCCTGAAGTGTAAGGAAGGACGATTAAATCATCCTGTTTGCTCGTATAATAAGGAACGATTTCTCTTATCTTTATAGCGTCATCCCACCGGAAATGATCTTGCTCTTCTGTCCATTCTTTTCGTGGTTCTGCAACTACATCTGGTCTATCTATGTTATCTTGTGGGTCAATATAATCTGAATAGGAGGCAATAAGTAGGTGTTTCAAAGAAGTCTGTTCAATAAGTGGTTTTACAATAGGTTGTAATTCTTGACCGATAACTGCTGTTTCAATTTGACAATCATTAATATAAAAAGCTAACTCACTCGTAACAAGCATTGGGTTAATCGGAACGACGACTGCGCCGATTCTCATAATGCTATAGAAACTAATGACAAACTGTGGAGAATTCTGCATAAAGAGCAGGACTTTATCTCCTTTTTTTACCTGTAATTCCGTTTGAAGATAACTAGAAACACTCTTCACTTCGTCTAATAATTGCTTAAAGCTTATTTCATTTCCATAATAATGGATAGCCTCTCGCGAAGGATATTGAAGTGCTGAGAATTCCAAGTTTTGGTAAACTGAAGTTTCTGGAACAATCAGTTTTTTTGGAAGCTTTGGCCAGTGATCAAAATGTCTTGTTTGCATTAATTTAATCTCCTCCTTAACTTTTTAGAATAGCTCATAGAGGTGTCATATTTAATTTAAGAACGTTTGAAGTCAGGTTGTCTTTTTTCTTTAAAAGCAGTAATTCCTTCATGATGGTCCTCTGTTGTTACCATCGTACCTTGTGTAATCCTTTCCTGTTCTAATACTTGTTTTAATGATAACTGATAAGATTCGTTAGTAAGTTTTTTAATGAATCCATACGCAATATTTGGCCCAGCACTTAATTTTTCCGCATATTGTTTTACATCATCTTCAAAGTGACCTTTTTTGTAAATATGGTTAACGATGCCAAATTCGTATGCTTTTTCAACTGTTAATGGCTCTGCGCTAAATAATAGTTCCTTCGCACGTTGTAATCCAACTAGTCGAGGTAGAAAATAAGAGCCGCCGCCATCCGAAATTAAGCCTACTTTAGAAAAGCTTAAAATAAATTTAGTTTCTTCTTCTGCTAAGATTAAATCACATGCTAGTGCTAGATTAAACCCTGCTCCTGCCGCATATCCATGTACGGCTGCAATGATTGGTTTCTCTACAGATTGTATTAAAAGAATAAGCTCATTCAAATTCCCAATATGTTCATAAGTAGCTATAGGCGATCTTGAACCCATCCTTTTTACATCTCCACCAGAACTGAAAGCTCTTCCCGCTCCCTTCAATACAATAACACGAATATCTTTATCCGCTTTGGCTTGTTGTAGTGCTGATTTTAACCCTTGAATTAGCTCAGGGCTAAATGAATTTAATGCCTCAGGACGATTTAATGTTAATTCCATTACACCATTCTCAATTTTCATTAGTAAATGACTCATTGTTTTCGATGTCATATCTTCACCTCATTTTTTTATTAAACGCCGATTACGCCTTCATCCGTTACAATAGGGGCAACGGCAAAAATATCTTTTTGAGCTGCGAATGCTACTTCCGTCTTCATACCGTGATTTGCAATCATTTTACCTACACGTGAAGCCATTAATAATTCTGTTCCTTTTTCTTTTGCACCCAAATAAAACTGATGGGCACACAGTGCTGTATCTGACATTTCCCAAGCCTTATGACTGCTAGTTATTAAACAATCAATATAATAACCGACTCCATAAAAGTCCTCGACATTAAATGCACCAGAAGATCCCGAACAAACAAGTACTACCGTCTCATCAAGATGTTCGCTACAAACTGCCTTAGCAGAATGTTTGGCATTTAAGAGGGATGCTATATACACTTTCTTTGCATTAAGAGCATGTTTGATGGCCACTGTTCCATTGGTGGTTGTTAAGATGATATCCTTACCTTCAACAGTTTTAGATAATCTTTCTGGATGGGGTGATTCAAATCCGTCTATCGTTAGCCCGTTATATTCTCCAACTAACACATATGTTCCTTTTTCACGAATGCTTGCTTCATATAATGCATCCTCTTGATTCGCTACTGGTATGACCGCCTTTGCCCCGTGTTGAATCGCAGTTGTTATAACTGATGTGGCCATCAAAATATCAAATACAACTACCACCTTCTGCCCATTTAATTTCTCTTTATCGATTTCTTCTTTTTTCATGACTACATGAAGTTTCACCATATCAATAACCTCACAATTTTCTTCTAGATGTCTTTACAGCATGTTGTATTAAGTTATTTACATATAAGTTTAGATTAGAAAAGCGCTCGTCTTTTGTTTGTCCGCGCTTCCAACGATAATAAATTTGCTGACATATAACGGCGAGTTTGAAGTAAGCAAATGTTAAATAATAATGAATTTGACTGACATCTGTCCCACTTTTTAGCGCATATGCTTGAATAAACTCTTCTCTTGTGAAGAAGCCTGGCTTTGTCGTCACCGACTCTTCTCCTAGACCTCTCTTCAATAGATCGGAATCATTTTTTTCATGCCAGTAGCTTAAGGCAACACCTAGATCTGCTAACGGGTCACCAACAGTTGACATTTCCCAATCAAAGACACCGATTAATCTTGTTAACTGTTGATTGAACATACTGTTATTTAGCTTAAAATCATAATGGATAATCGTTGTTTTTTCGGAATGTGGGAGATGTGACTCTAACCAATTTGTAAGTTCATCAATCCCATTAATTTCATCTGTTTTACTACGATGATATCGGCTTATCCAGCCATCTACTTGCCTTTGCATGAACCCAGCTGGTCTCGTCATCTCTTTTAGTTTGGTCTTCTGATAATTGATAGCGTGTAATTGCACAAGAGTGTTTACCATCAATTGTGATATTCTTTGACCTACATCATAAGTACTGTCACCATCGGGAATAGGGAGGGAATCGTCTATCACCACCCCTTTTTTTCTTTCCATAATAAAGAATGGTGCACCTAAAAGTTCTTTATCACTGTAAATAAAAGGCTTCGGTGCTTGATTGAAAAAAGGGTGGATTTCCTGTAGTACTTTATATTCTCTTTCCATATCATGCGCTTTAGGTGCTACTGGTCCCATAGGCGGTCTTCTTAACACAGCTTCCCAGTTGCCAGCTTTTAATTGATAGGTTAGATTTGATTTACCTGCACTAAATTGGGAGATTTCTAATGGTTTGTTAGGTATTTCTTCTATATTTGCTTTTAAATATTGTTCTAAGCGATGAACATCAAGCCCTTCACCTTCTCGAATGGGAATTGTATCAGAAGTCATGAACACCCTCCTCTGTTTTACTTAGTAATGCGAGAGGCTGATATTTTTTTAAGTTATCCCTTAAATGTTCTGGAATCAAAATAGAATGATCATCTATGAAGTTATAACACACAGTGACACAACTTGCTTTAGCAACCAATTTCCCATCCATCTTCTTTGTCAATAAATGCTGTAATTCAAAGCTTTTACGGCCAATATTGCTAACCTCAGTAGTCACAACTAGTTCCTCACCTGCGAAAGCTGGGGCAACATAATCACAATGAATAGAAGCCAAAATCATACTACTTTGTTTATTTCTATTAGGTAAAATCTCATAAAATAATTTCGTTCTTGCCTCTTCAAAATAAAGAAAATAACTTGTATTATTGACATGGCCAACAGCATCGGTTTCACTAAACCGTACATACACCTCTATTTGATGTTTTTTATGCATCATCAAATCCCCTCTTTAACAGGCACTTCTTCAATACCTTTTAAAATAATTTCGGTATAAAATCGTGCTAATTCCTTATCCGTTAGTTCACCATCTGTGCGAAACCAATAATAGCTATAATTCGTCATTCCTAAAAATCCGAATGCAAGAATATCCGTTCGAATATGATTACTAAACTCTCTTGTCTTTTTACCTTCATCAATAATTTTTTCAAAATTTAATCGATATTCTTTTCTCTTTAATTTAATTTGTTTGACATGATCTTCATGTAAATGCCTTAACTCCCGATGCACAATTCGTGCTTCTTTTCCCTGGGTGTCAATCTTACTTAATGTTAAATAAATGTTTTCGTAGAGCTTTTCTTTATTACTTAATGTTTGATTTTGTAAGATTTCCTCTTGTTCTTGTAATAAACCCTCGATATATTCTAAATGGATATCCCTTAATACTTCCTGCTTACTGTTGAAATAATAATAAAAAGTACCTTTCGTCACATCGAGTTGATCGACAATATCTTGAATGGTCGTTTCCTTAAAGCCTTTATCATCAAACAAATCGATGCTTTTCTTTAAAATTTGATTTTTCACTAAAAGCCCTCCTGACTATGACTATGCCTATTCTTAGACTAGTTCTCTTTCAATGAGAAGGGCAATCCCTTGACCTCCACCAATACAAGCGGTAATTAAAGCCGTCTGGCTCAGTGACCGTTGCAATTCATACACTGCTTTCGTAACAAGTATGGCACCTGTTGCGCCTAATGGATGACCATGAGCAATCGCTCCGCCATTCACATTCAACTTTTCAGGATTGAATGATAACTCCCTGTCACAAGCAATGACTTGTGCGGCGAATGCTTCATTCAATTCAATTAAATCAATATCTTCAAGTGTTTTTCCAGTTTTCTTTAATAGTTTTCTAACAGCAGGTACAGGACCTATTCCCATAATATTAGGGTCAACACCAGCGACAGTTGATTCTTTTATGACGGCTAATGGACGTAAACCGAGTGAATTCGCTTTTTCTCTTGACATGATAACAAGCGCCGAAGCCGCATCATTTAAGCCTGAACTGTTACCGGCTGTCACACTGCCAGCTTGCTTAAATGCAGGTTTAAGTTTAGCTAACCCCTCTATATTCGTTTGTGGTCTTGGGTGTTCATCCTCATTAAAAGTAATCGGCTCACCTTTTCTAGTAGGAATCTTTATCGGAACAATTTGTTCATTAAAACGGCCTTCTGCCATCGCCTTAGCCATTCTTGCTTGACTACGATTGGCATATTCATCTTGCTCTTGACGAGAAATATCATATTTTTCTACTAAATTTTCTGCTGTTATCCCCATAGGAGGATCTCCAACTTCATCAGGTGAAAGTCGTGATTTTCTAAATTGAGGGGGTCTTGGACTATACGGTTGATCAGCCCGATCCATCAAGTAAGGTGCCCTTGACATACTTTCTACTCCACCTGCAATATAGACATCTCCCTCACCGGCTTTAATCATTACTGCAGCAAGTGCAACAGCATTCATACCTGATCCGCATTGGCGGTCTATTGTTAAGCCAGGTAGATTAAGAGAAAGACCTGATTGAAGACTTGATAATCTAGCAATATTTCCCCCACCACTTAGCACATTACCAAAAATCACATCATCAATCTCTCCCACATTCACTTGCGCCCGCTCTACTGCTGCCTTTATAACTTCGCCACCAAATACGTGAGCTGGAACGGAGGCAAGAGCACCTCCCTGCCTACCAATCGCTGTGCGTACAGCTGAAACGATTACTGCTTCTCTATTACCCATTTCACCCATCCCCTTCTCTTTACATCGCCGTTGTTCCACCATCTACCGCAATTGTTTCACCAGTAATGAAATCGGACGCACCACTGGCTAAAAATAGAGCCACTCCTTTTAAATCAGAGTCGGAACCAAATTTCCTAAGTGGTGTCCTCTGTAAGAAGCGATCGCTATTTCTTTCAATAAGAACCTTGGACATTTTTGTTGGGAAAAACCCAGGTGCAATCGCATTGACATGAATGCCTCTTGGTCCCCATTTCACAGCCAAATCTTTTGTAAAAGAAATAACACCACCCTTACTTGAATTATATCCAATTGCGTCCATTAACTCTGGATTTGACCCCTTAAGTCCAGCAACAGAAGCTATATTAATGATTTTCCCTTGTTTTTCAACCAGCATTGCTTTACCAACAGCTTGTGACATTAGAAATGTGCCTACAACATTTACATTGACTACTTTTTGAAAGGCTTCTAGAGGCATTTCTTCTACTGGTGCCCCCCATGTTGCCCCACTATTATTGACAAGAATATCAATCTTTCCAAAACGCTGAATCGTTTCATCGACGACTGTTTGCACTTCTTCTGGATTAGTAATATCACATTTAAAAGTCAGTACTTCAACACCAAGTTCCTTTAAACGATCGGCCACTTCATCACAATTCTCTTTTTTCCTGGAACATAACACGATGTTTGCTCCAGCTTCTGCAAACCCTTCAGCAATTTGTTCACCTAATCCTCTTCCGCCCCCAGTGACAATAGCTGTTTTTCCAGATAGATCGAACAGTTCTTTTACATGCATTATTGGACCCCCTGTGCTACTTTTTTATATTTTTTTAACTCTTGTCTTGCAATCGCTCTTTTATGGACTTCATCTGGACCGTCTGCTAATCGTAATGTTCGAATATTCGCCCAACTTGCAGCAAGCGGTGTATCTTGACTTACTCCTTTTGCACCTAGTGCTTGAATGGCGTGATCAATAACTTGAAGTGCCACATTTGGTGCGACTACCTTAATCATGGCTATCTCTGTTTTGGCAGCTTTATTTCCAACAGTGTCCATCATATAAGCAGCTTTCAATGTAAGTAAACGAGATTGTTCTATATTCATTCTAGCTTCAGCAATCCATTCTTGAATAACACCTTGTTCTGCTAATGTTTTGCCAAAGGCAATGCGCTCTTGGACACGCTCACAAAGAATGGATAATGCTCTTTCCGCTGCCCCAATCGTTCTCATGCAATGATGAATGCGCCCTGGTCCTAATCTGCCTTGTGCAATTTCAAAGCCTCTCCCTTCACCTAGTAGCATATTACTAGCAGGGACTCTTACATTGTTATATTCAATTTCTGCATGACCATGAGGAGCATGATCGTAACCAAACACATTTAATGTGCGTTTGATTTTTACACCTGGTGTATCAAGTGGGACTAATATCATCGATTGTTGTTTATGTTTTTCGGCGTTTGGATCGTTTTTACCCATGACAATGGCAATTTTACATCTAGGATCACCTGCCCCTGATGACCACCACTTTGTTCCATTAATGACATACTCATCTCCATCACGAATAATGCTGGATTCGATATTGGTCGCATCAGATGAGGCCACATTCGGTTCAGTCATGGAAAAACAAGAGCGTATTTCACCGTTTAGTAATGGCTTTAGCCACTTTTCCTTATGTTCATCCGTTCCGTAGCGTACTAATACTTCCATATTACCTGTATCTGGTGCTGCACAGTTAAATACTTCAGCTCCTATAGATGACCTCCCCATTAACTCACATAATGGAGCGTATTCGATATTGCTTAAACCTGCACCATCTTCGCTATCCGGTAAAAATAAATTCCATAATCCTTCTGCTTTTGCTTTTGCTTTTAGTTCCTCCATAATGGTTGGATGGGTACTAAATCGATTTTCCTTACTTATTTGCTCCATATAGGTTTTCTCATTTGGAAAAACATATTGATCCATGAAATCACTAATTTTTGCTTGTAAACGCTTTACTTTGTCCGAATATTCAAAATTCATTACCCGCACCTCCTCTTATCCATTTGTTTTAACAAACGTGACATCACCTTTTAAAACTGCCTTCCCTGCTTGATTGACTGCTTTCACCTCAAATGCAATTTCCTGCTCCTCTTCAGCAGTCACTGTAGCAACCAGTGTAATCACATCATCAATGAAGACCATACCTGAAAAACGAATGCGATAATCCTTTATAAACCCTTCTTCATAATATGGTGTGAATAATTTGGCCAAATTACCCATTGTCCACATGCCATGAGCGATAATTCCAGGAAGTCCCGTTTTCTTTGCTTCCTCATCAACTGTATGAATGGGGTTAAAATCTCCAGATGCACCTGAATACTTTATTAAGTCCATTCTCGATACAGGCGCTAAGGTTTCTGACAATGTTTTTCCTTTTTCTAATGTCAAGATATTACTCATACACTCATCGCCTTTCTCACAGCTTCTGTAATGATGGTAATGGCTTCTTCTTTAAAAATGAGCTTCCCATCCTTATCTTCCCCATACTTCACTACGGAAAGAAAACCCATTAAACCATTGCTCCCTTTCTTTTCATAATAATCCTTTACTTCGGTCCAAACATAAACATCTTCTCCAACTAGGAGAGGTCTTTCATAATGAAACCTTTGCTCACCATGAATCAAACCTTTTTTAGGAAGCTGTAACTCTTCAATTGTGCCCGATTCAAACACACGTGGAAAAGTAGGTGGCGCAATATTTGTGCCATACTTACTTCTCTTTCCATATTCTTCGTCAATAAAAATGGGATGGGGGTCGCCAATCGATTGCGCGAACCGTTTGACTAACCCTCGTTCAACAGTATTCTTCACCTTATCTGATACTTTGCCGATCACATCCGTGTACATCCTGTGTATCAACTCCTATTTTAATTTTTTGGACCGCCCGCAACATAGATTACTTGACCGTTCACAAATGATGATTTCTCATCTGCAAAAAAAGCAACTGCATTTGCGATATCCGCAGGTTTTCCGCTTCTCGCAACCGGTATAGCCGCAATCGCTCCATTTACAAAGTCTGCAAAAGGTACCCCTACTCTTTCTGCTGTAGCCTTTGTCATCTCTGTTTCAATGAAACCAGGTGCGACACTATTTGCTGTGATACCATAACGTCCAAGTTCAATGGCTAATGTTTTTGTTAACCCTTGTAAACCAGCTTTTGCTGTTGCATAGTTAGCCTGACCTCTATTACCGAGAGCAGAAGTAGAAGAAATACTAATGATTCTGCCATAGTTTTGCTTGACCATATATTTTTGTGCGGCACGCGATGCATTAAACGAACCCTTCAGATGTACATCCATCACTAATTGCCAATCATCGTCCGTCATTTTAAACAGTAAATTATCGCGGATGATACCAGCGTTATTAACTAAAATATCAAGTGTACCAAACTGTTGCACAACTTCCTCCATTGCTGTTTCTACTTCGCCTGCTTCCACAACATTCGCTTTTTTCACGAAGATATGATAGCCCTTTTCCTTGAATTCTGCGGCTGTTTCTGCTAATGCCTCCTCATTGATATCAATAATAGCAATATTTGCCCCCTCTTGTGCGAAAAGCTCAGCGACGCCTTTACCAATTCCTCGGCTTCCACCAGTAATAAATGCAGTTTTCCCTGTGAATCTTGTCATTTTCATATGCCCCCTGTATCATTCCTTTATATTTGTTGACCGATTTTCACATGTCCCTTCAGTAAGTTTCTTGAGATAATCATACGTTGGATTTCATCTGTGCCATCATATATTCTCCAAAGTCTTGCCTCGCGGTACCATCTCTCAATCGGAAGCTCTCTTGTATACCCCATGCCACCATGAATTTGTAATACGCGGTCCACGACTCTGTTCCCCATATTAGACCCATAAAGTTTTGCCATTGATGCATAGTGTCGATTATCTTCCCCTTGATCCAAAGTAAATGCAGCATTTAAAGCTAGCCACTTAGCTGCCTCAATTTCAACGGCTGAATCGGCAATTTGCCATTGAATTGCCTGTCTCTCAGCAATTGGTTTCCCAAAAGTTTCTCGTTCTTTTGCATAATCTAATGCCATTTGCAATAGTCTCTCTGCTGCTCCAACTGCTCTTGCTCCTACTATCCAACGAGCAAATCCAATCCATTCAAGGCCAAGTTTATAACCACCATGCAATTCACCTAGTATATTCTTCTCTGGCACTCGTACATTATCAAATACAAGTCCAGCTGGTCCCCATTCACCCATCGTATGGATAAATTCTGATTTCCAGCCCATTTCACGGTCAGCGATAAAACAAGTGACACCATCTCTACCCTTTGTTTTCTTATGTAACTCCTTATCCGTTATCGCGATGACCATTACGAAATCTGCTTCATTACCACCAGTAATGAAAGTTTTCTCACCATTTAGAACCCACTCATCTCCATCTTTCACTGCTGTCATGCGAATATTTTGCGTATCAGATCCTGCTCCAGGTTCAGTCATAGCGAAACAAGATTTTTTCTCACCATTTATCGTCGGAATTAAATAATTTTGTTTTTGTTCTTCATTAGCATAATAAAGAATGTTGTCAGCAGATCCACCAAAACTAAATGGCACAAACGTTTTAGCTACTTCAATACAAACAATGGCTTGCATCATTTGTCCCAAATCAGCTCCACCGTATTCCTCAGGTGTGTTAATTCCCCAAAAACCTGCTTCCTTTGCTTTTAACTGTAGTTTCTTCTGCACTTCTTTAGAAAGGCTTGGCTTTCCTTCTCGTTCATTCTTTAACACTTCATTTTCTAGCGGAATTAATTCTTTCTCCACAAACTTTCTAATGGTTTGTTGTACCATTTTTTGTTCTTCTGTTAACCGTAAATCCATTCTTTTCACCTCTATCTATTTATTTATACTAACTAGTTAGTATGTTAGAACTTCTTTACATACTAACCGGTTAGTTTTTTCACATTATTAATAACAACATGATCATTTTGTTTGACTCTTGCCTGTAGCGAAGCATAGAGTAGCCACCTATAAATGACATTATGAATCTATTCACTTTACAACCGGCTTAGAACAATGGTGTTAAATTTCATTGAACGTATTAGTTAGGAAACGCTTTCATTTTTTGATAAAAACGTTTGGCAGAGGTAACGGAACTTAAAACAAAGAAGTGTCTACAGCCAAACCACGCAGTAATTTTGCAAAGTTCTTAGTAGTTGAATGGAAATGTGTCATGGAGTAATAAAAACATAAAATATTATCTGACTAGTCAGTATGTTTTTAATATTCATTATAATATCAGAGATTTTTTCTCTTGCCAAGACTAAACTGATGATTTTTTGAATTTTTCTTGATTGCCATTAATGATAGAAGTAACAATATGAAGCGTATCCCATTCACCATTTGATAACGCGATCATTTGATAGTGCTTTGGAAAAAGTAATTGCTGAATCTCTAAAACACTTTTTCCTTCAAGATACAATTGCATGATTTCACCACTGAGATCCTCTAAATAATTCAATTTCGCTTGCAATTGTTCTTTACCATGAGGAAAATACCCTGAATGAGAACAAAACATTGCCTCAAAGTCATAAGTTAACAATTTTTTTATTGATTGCATTATTTCCGGAATGGATTCTGTATCCATCGCAATCTTTGTATGAGGCTGAACATATAAATCACCTGTAAACATTATCCCTTTATTGCGGCAAAATAGGGCCACATGGTCATCCGCATGACCAGGTGTCTCTATTATCTCCCAATCAAGCTGTCTTGACGAAACTTTTTGCGATAATGGATAAGCAGGAAACGCTTTTCTTGCTCCCCATGTTTTTTGCCTATATAAGGGGTATGGCGCCTCTTCAGAACAAATCTCTACCCCTAACCGATGACAAAAAATAGGAATTTGTTGTTTGGCAAACCACGAGGCATTGCCAGAATGATCTTCATGGCTATGTGTTAAAACGACCTGATCAACAAAATAGGATTGATAAAATTGAGTGAAGGCAGATGACATCGAATACGGCCCAGTATCAATCACCAAACCGTCGATAATAAAAGAAAATATTTTTCTTGAAATTTTACTATTCTTCAATAAATTCCCTTCGGCGCAAATCACACCTTCATGTTTATAAGATTTCAACATATCCGTAGTCCTTTCTTCTTTCTTTTTCGTCCCAAAATTTCAATATACTATATAAAGACATAATCGTTGGCACTTCTATTTTTGTTTCATGGGCAAGTTTAAGAACATACCCACACATCGATTCGTATTCCATTGCCTTACCATTTAACCGGTCTTGTAGCATAGATGTCTGATGATCTTTGGCATAGGCCGCTTTTTTAAAAATAGACTGAATCACTTTTTCTTTATCAAATGGATAACCTTGTCTGGCTGCCACAGAAACGGCTTCTGCTGCCACGTTTTTCGCCAAAGCACTTAATTCCACACTCTCTAATATTTCGCCAATTGTTGCTTTTGTTATAGCCGACAACGGATTAAAGGTAATATTCCAAAGAAGCTTTTTCCACTTATGGTTAAGAATTTCTTCTGTGAATTTTGCACTTATTCCTGCTCTTTGAAATAAATCAACCATTTTTCTCGCTTGATTGCTATCTTCTTTTTGTAATGCACCTATTAATAATTGATGTGACCCCGATTCTTTCACACAGCCTGGTTCAGTTATACTTGCTTGCACATAAGTCGCACAAGAAAAAATTTTATTATTCGTTAGACTACGTGCCAATATTTCTTCATTATCCACCCCATTTTGCATCGTTACGATCATTGTCTCATCTTTAATAATACCCTTTAGGCTATCAGCTAACTTTTTCGTATCAGTAGACTTCACACAAAATAGAAGGATGTCTACTGAAGCTAACGCATGTATGTCATTAGTGAAAATCGTTTGCTCATTATTTAAGTTAAGGATAGGATATTGCTCAGTAACTACTTTTATGCCCCTCTCTTGCAACCTAGTTAAATGCTTACCTCTGGCAAGAAAGGTCACTTCATGATGAGCATTTGCAAGTAATGCCCCAAACAAACTTCCAACTGCTCCTGCCCCAGCCACACCTATTTTCATACTTCTACCTCCCCATCATGACTTAAATGGTAATCAACCTTCTTAGATCCTTCCCATAACACTGTTTCCTTAGTAAGGAGTGAAACCGCTTTAGAAAAAATCGGTCCATCATAAACAAAGCTATGATATTCTCCTGCTTCTCCCATCGGACAGACTTCTTCTAACTTAATCTTCTGAAAAAATTCATCATCAATCTCTCTGCCTAGCCAACTATCAGATAAACAATCCGGACGGACTCTTATCACTTTAGCTCTATAACCACGCTGAATAAACGATTTTAGAAGTGCATCTACTTCTTCTTTTTTTCTCCATAATGGATAAATAGCCTGTAACCCGACTGTTGAAGCAAGCTTCTCTCCCCAATCTTTATGGGGCGTAAAATAAATGTCCCCAAATGCAATAGCCTCTAAATCATATTTTAACTTCAGTTGCTTTAATTCTTCTACAAATCTATCTGTATAATTATTTATGTCTGTATCAATAAAATGAATGGGTATACCTAATGATTCACTTTGTTTTACTAACAGATTTGTTTTTTCTCCATGACCGTATGTCCTTTTTTCAGATGGTTGTTTTGTTGTAATCAATACTTCAACACTTATTCCATTAGCCAATAAGTAGTCTAATACCAAGCAAGCGTCCTTCCCCCCACTCCATGATAAAGCCGTTTTTCCCATATAATCCCCCTTATAATAAACTGAATATTCTTATAACACATCATACTCCTTTCACTCTTAGGTAGCAAATAAAACTGTTTGCAGAAAAGTTGTATACAAGCATAGCCATTTGCTGTTATTCATCAGCAGACATCTCCTCACCTTTTTCTGTAAAATAACGTTGAAAAGAATAGCGAAAAATAACTACAACATAAAGGCAAGTGAATGCAAATAGGAGCAAACTCAATGTAATGATAATATTTTTTAATGGAATGAGATGAGTCATTAGTATAATGATACTTAAATAACCTACTTGTAACATACTTTGCAGCAATTGAAAGATACTTGTCACTCTGCCCATCATTTCTACAGGGATATTATTTTGGTAAAAAGTTAAGGCTCCAGCATTTAAGAAACTATTAAAAAAACCTAATAGAATAAAACTGCTCATCACAGCCGTAAATGACGTGGATAATGAGTAGATAACATATCCAATAGCCATCATGAACATTCCACAAGCAATCATTGATCGGATTGATAGTCTATTTGCCATCATGGTTAATACTAAAGCGCCACCAACCGATCCTATACCTGTAATACTCAAAAGAAAGCTATAATCAGTCTCAGAAAGGCCGACTACTGTTTGAATAAAAGCGACCTCTTGCGCATCCATAATATAGGAAATAATTACCAGATATAAATAACCTAAGTAGACAAAGCTGACATATTTCTCTTTTTTTAAGAAGCTAAAAACAAGGGTAAAATCTTCCTTTATTCTGTTAACTGTTAATCGAGGGATCTCCATCTTCTTCTTATCCACATCAGGTAGAAAGCAAATAAAAAGGGCAGCGATGACAAAAAACAAACTAGTTAATAAAAGAGTCACCTCAACGGTTGTCAACAAGATAAATACACCAGCTATCGCTGGCCCAATAATAAAAGCACTAGATGATGTGACCGAACGGAATGTATTGAACTTTTTTCTTTTCTCAACAGGGACTATCATCGTTGAATAGGTTACTGACGCAGGGACAAAAAATGATTGGGCCACACTTAAAGCAATTAAAATAAGATACAAGTAGGTTATTTTCGTTGCGAAGAACATGGTTACAATTAATAAAGCACGTAAAACATAAGTAATCATCACGATTTTCTTTTTACTACGATAATCTATAAAACTACCTGTCCACAACTTTGTCATCATGTTGATTATTGGTGAAATCACCCAAAGACCGGCGACAGCCGCTGCTGAACCATCTGTTATTTTGTACACCAATACATTAATGGCTGCTAAATATACAAAACTACCAATATGGGCACTAGAAAGTGAGATTAATAAAATGATTGGGTTTTTCCATTCTTTCAAATTATGTAATGATATCAATTGTCGCGCAAATCTCCTTTTAAACTAGAATTTAGGACCTTTGTTATTTACAAATGATACCATAAATATCCTCAACAAAATAAACAGGTTAATAATTATCTGAATTTTTTACACTTCTTTTTTGCCACATTAAATAATACTGTAAAAAACATATTGATGAAAAGAGGGAAAGGAATTGCTCAAAGATTCCATATCTGTTAGGTAGCAAAAGTGGACAGAACAATAATTGCCTGAGGTTGTGGGTGTGAACCGACAAAGGATTGGCGCTCTTAAAATATACACTCTTTAATTAGTGTATTAAGCGGTCGGAACTGAACTGCTTAAAAGAGATCACAGGAATTTTCATTATAAGGGGGGAAAATTATTCAATATCACATTCGTTAGTAAAGAGAAGATAGAAAACAATGGAAAAGGAGGTTGCCCAGTACAGTGTTCCATCTTTCTATTTTTTCACGTTTACACATCTCCTTCTGTAACCGTCTTGAATATACTTATCATACGCTTAAAAATACCTCAAAAAGGTTATGCTCTGTACGAAATATTGCATGTCCTACTAGCTTTCATTTAAGATAGTAGAGAATGTACATATATTGCAAAAAGAAAGGGTTTTCCAATTGAGTTCAACATTCTTTATTTTCTTACCAGCTCTAATCTTTTTTATTCTCTATATTGTGATGGTGTTTGTTCTTAATAAATACTCTAGTAGTAAAATAGCAACTATTGCCTTTACAATTATCGGCTTATTAATCTTCATTTACATTTTATTTTTCATTTTCACCTTTGTCCTTTAAAAAAATATTTCCATAATGCGAAGAAAGACAGGTGCAAATCACATTCGGTTTGCACCTGTTTCATTACAGAGATTCTTTACTAGCAACCATTTATCTAACAAGAATAATTTTCTTATTCTAAATTGTTCGTGTCATAAACACACTATTGGGATCTTCCTTATAGTGGTCAAATGGTTGGCAATATTGAAACCCTCTACTTTCGTACAATTTTCTAGCTGGTTCAAAAGATTCCATCGAACCTGTTTCTAAACTTAAACGCAAGTACCCCCGCTCCTTTGCTTCATGAAGCAAATGATCTAATAGTTTTCCTGCTACCCCTTTTCGTAAAGCGTTTTTGGCTGTTCTCATCGATTTGATCTCACCATGTTGGTTGTCTAGCTCTTTTAATGCAGCACAACCAACAAGTTGACCAGATTCCCAGCAGCTCCAAACGGTCACAGAAGGCTGTTTTAAACCATTTAAGTTCAATGCATGTGTACTTTCAGGAGGTGATTGACTACTCATATCCTCTAAATGTTCCATTATCAATTGTTGAATATCTGTACCTGATAAATCATCAATCTTCAATTCCATCATCTATTGTCCCCTTGAATTCTTTTTCTATTATTATATTGTTTTGAACGATTAGTTTTCAATATCTACTTTCCGACAGATGATTTGATAGCTAAAAGCGAGTACGAGAATACTAGCAAGCATAAAGTAGACGCGTTCATACTGAATATATAATGGCAATTCCCCCTGAAGATTCATTAATAATCCACATATTGTCACTCCAATTCCTCCACCAATAAATTGAAGTAGTTGTAACAGACCCATACCTGCACTGTTCAATTCTGCTGATAATAGATAGGCTGTTTCATTGGCAACGCTGCTATTTAGCATAGAAAAACCGATACTTGCAAAAATGTAAGCACCCATAATAAAGTACGAATTGTAAGCTTGTAAAAAAGCAAATAGTAATGAGGCGAGCAGTAATGTTAATTGGCCAAGAGAAATAAAACGCTTGCTTCCATATAAATCAATCAACTTACCAATATAGGGTCCAGCAAGCATAGCGATGATGGCACCTGGAAATATCAATAGACCCATAGTAATCGGCTCTTTATGATGCAAATTCCCTAAAATAAGTGGCATCATAAATAAATTTGAAAAATGAAAAATAAAACCTGATAAACCAATGACTAATAATCGGATATAGTGTTTATTTAATAGTAATTGCGGAAATATAAATGGGTGATTCTGCTTCATCAAATAGAACATTGTAATGATTGCTAAACCTACAAATACTGCGCCGAATAAATAAGATGTTTGCGAGATAGTTAAAAGGGCGGCAATAGTTGTACAACTAGTAAGAAAGCAACCAAATATATCAAAGCTACCTTCCCTTCTTTCATTTTCCGGAGACAATTGCATTAATATAGGCAAAAAGACAAGAACCATTAGCGGTATTAGAAATAAGTAATTCCAGCCAAAAAATTGTGTTGCTACCCCACCTACTACTGGACCTAACCCAAAACCTAATGCTGCACCTGAACCAATCATGGCAATTGATTTTGCTCTTTCTGATATCGGCACATATCTACTAGCAATGATCATAGATAATCCTGGAACAGCCCCAGCACCCACCGCTTGTAAGATTCGTGAACATAAAAGGATAATAAAATTTTCAGCAAAAAATCCAACCAACGAAGAGCTTATAAATATACTAAGTCCAATAAGGAGCAATTTTTTTATAGAAATATAATCGGATAATCGACTAAATGTGAGTGTAAAAATGGCAAAAGCGATGGAGTATCCAGAAACCATCCACGAACCGATAATCGGGGTAATATGCAAGTTTGTTATTATATTGGGCAAGGCTATATTAAACATTGTTGTGTTCATAACGACAAACCAGCTACAAAAACAGAGTGCTAAAATTAACTTTTTATATTGTGGGTTCTCTTGCTTATGAGCGCTCGTTCGAGTGAAGGATGCAACGGCCATGTCTTTTCACCCCCTTTAATTATTTTCTGATTATTAATAATTATACAATAATTAAACTTTGATTCCTATTATTCCGCTTTTCGAAAGAAAACATAAACAATTTTTGCTGGGGTCTTGTTAGGAGTTTTTGAACCTAATTAACTCAGGCTAGCCTTGTTTGTGTGCACGGCTTTCATTTCTATCTTTCGTTCAGAGTAAAGTTCAAACATCATACGCTCGCCTTTTTCACCTTTTGTGCTTCTAAGTGAAGTACTTACCTTTTTTACCATACTCTTATCTGTTGCTTTCGCACAAGTATTTTCTTTTTATGAAAAATTGACTATAGACAAACACTTCTATTCGCCCGAAAACTCCTAATAATAGTGAATAATCGCTCGAAAAAAATCATTCGAAACGAAGTGATGTCGTTTCTACATAATCCAAACCTTTTTTGTTACGTAAAAAGGACTCCCTTATCAATGAAGAGAGTCCAAAATTACTTAGGCTGTAAAAATAAACTTAGTTGTACTGCCCCCTTTAGATGACTCTACTTCTAGGCGTGCATCCATTCTTTCTTTTAATTCGGGGACGTGGGAAATAATGCCCACTAATCTTCCGCTACTCTGTATTTCGATGAGTGATTCAATGGCTTGTTCTAATGATTCAGGATCAAGTGTACCGAAACCTTCATCTATGAACATGGTTTCCATCGAAACGCCACCTGCATGTGATTGAACCACATCAGCAAGACCTAGTGCAAGGGCAAGAGAAGCCTTGAAACTCTCCCCACCTGATAATGTTTTAACATGTCTTTCCTGTCCTGTGTACTGGTCAAATACAAGTAGTTCTAATCCACTTTGTACATTCCCTTTGGAACGATCTGTTTTTCTCGTTAATTCATATCTTCCGTTCGTCATTTTATATAAACGAACATTGGCTTGAATAAGGATATCATCTAAGAAAGCAGCTAACACGAACCGCTCGAACGTCAATCTATACGTATTTTGTCCTTTCGAAATATCGGATAAATGACCAATGAGGCGATAACGTTCTTCTAAATCAGCAATTTCTTCATGAAGACTTTCTAAACGTGTATATGCCTTTTCATTATCTCTTTTCTTATACATAAGTTGATTGTATTGCTCATTTTCAAATTGCATCTTATTAGCGAGTTCATTTATTTTCAATTCAATTTGCTCTAGATCTGGTTTCATTATATCTCTTAATTGTTTCGTCAGCTCATTTAAGCGGTCATTAACAGAACGAAATTCTTCACGATACGAACGTATCTCTTGAGCAATTTGTTCCCTAAGCTCTTCTGAAATTTGCGCATTGGCATATTCACTATAACTTTGAAAGCCTTGCTCCTGCATTCGATTAACAAAGTCCGTTCTTTCCTGATGTAATTGTCCTTGTAAATGGTTATGTTGTTGGGTGAATGTTTCATAACGCGATTTCAAAATGGTTAATTGTTTAGCCACTTTATCTTTCTGTTCTTCTGCCAACTTTAATTGGTCTTTTAATGTCTGCAATTTGTCCTGTTTATTTTGCAAAGCCATTTTGTATTGCGGTAAAGAACGTAAATCCTCTGGAATAATCTTAATCAATCTTTGCAGCGAGGTATGATGCTTTATATATTCATTGTTTAAATCAACAACAGATTGCTTAAGCGTATCTGTTTTTTCTGCATACTGACTTACCTCTTCTTCTAACAAAATGATTTTTTCTTGACATTGCTTTAGCTTTGATTTTTCTTTTTCTAGTTGATTTTTCTGTTGCCTTTTTTTTCTTTCGTTTTCTTCCACTTCTGCTAAAACTTCTTTTGCATTATCTAATGTTAAATGATGTAGATGCTCTGATTGTATTTCTGTTAATAGTTTTCCAATTGATTTTTCGATATGTTGTAATTTAGATTGTACTAGGTAGAAAGCTTGCTCTGCCGCTATTTTTTCCTTTTCAACGACTAATACTTGATGTTTAGCTGCGTTTAAATCCTCCTCAGTTGGAATGGTTTCATGACCATTAGCAATTGATGGATGATGAATTGAACCACAAACAAGACATGGTTCACCCTGTTTAAGCTGCCTTGCTAGAATACTTGCTTGTCCTTCTATCCACTTCTTCTCGAGTTCGTGCTGAAGTGATTTACTATCATTCAAGCGCGCAATTGCATTCTGCAGATATTTATCTTTCTCTTCATAAGATTGCTTTTCAATAACTAATTCTTGCTCTGAGTGTATAAGTGATTGTAATTGTTTGATTTCATATTTGTGTTGATGAAGTTGTTGTTCTATTGATAGCATATGTTCTTGATTTTTCTCAAGCTCTTGCTTTTCTTCTTTTACTTTTTTTAATTCTTGCTGTAAATGATGAAGTTTTTGTTGGCTTTTATCAATCTCTTTCTTTTTACTAGTCATTGCATGATCTAATAATGAAACCTTTTTCTCTGTGTCAGCAAAGATGTGGATATCATCGTGTAAATTTTTTAATGACAACCACTCTGATTCTACTAATTCTCTTTCTTTCTCCCGAAGCAATTCCATCTCTAATGCTTTATTTGCATGTAATAGCCGTTCCTTTTGGATTTTTTCTTCACTTTGGACTGATTGCATTTGCTCGGAAATATGATTCATTTCTTTTTTTAAACGGTGGCAATTTTGTTCCTGTTCGAATAAGACAGCTGCTTTGTACGCCGATGATAAATCTTTCTCTTTCTTCGCTATTATTTCCTCAGTATCTTTTAGCTGTTCATACCTTTCAGTTAATCTTTCCTTTAATGTGAATTGTTCAATAATCCGGTTTCCTTCTATTTTCTTTTGCTGAAATTCTAAACTTCTCTTTTCAAGCTCTTTTATCTTTTTTGACCAGTCAATTATTTTTTCTTCCATTTGTGCTAATTCTTCTGATAAAAGTTTTACAAACTGATGATGATTGATAGACTCAAGCTTATCCTCTTCTAGTACGCTCTGTAACTCCTGATTCATAACAGCATGAATTTGCTGCGCGATTCTCTGCTTTTGCTCGAATTTCACTTCCACATTTTTGCGCAGTTCAGCTGCTTCATCTTTTAATCTTTCTTCTATTCTTTTATATACCTCTGTATGAAATAGTTTTTGCAGTATGACTTCCTTTTCTTTACTATCTGAAGTGAGTAATTTACGAAACTCTCCTTGTGGAATCATCAGTATTTGCCTGAATTGGTTGCTATCAATAAGCATGATTTCTTTAATCTTTTCATCTACATCTCGAACATTCGCAGCTAATTGTTGCTTTGTACCATCATTAGAGATCGAATATAATTCAGCCTTTGCACCAAGGGTTGTGAAGCCGTCCCCTCTCGTTTTTTTCTTCAATTGCTGAGGAGAGCGAACAATATAGAATCGTTTCTCTTTAATTGTGAATGTGAGCGATACTTCCGTTATTAACTCTTCTTCTGCAAACTGACTACGTAAGTCTGCACCCATTCGATCTTCCCCACTCGCCTTCCCATAAATGGCAAATGTTATCCCGTCAAAAATAGTTGTTTTTCCCGCTCCTGTTTTTCCGGATATAACAAACATTGAACGACCACCTAATTGAGTAAAATCAATCTTTTCTTTACCGGCATATGGTCCAAACGCTTGCATTGTTAATAACAGTGGTTTCATTGGCCAACTCCCTCAATTCTCATTTTTTCTATTACATCAACAATAATATTTTGCTTATCCTCAGTGAATTCAGCTGTTGTTACTTCTTGATAAAAATGCGAAAATAGTTCAAGTTCACTTTTTCTCTCATCAGTTAAAACATTTAATTTCGTCTTCTTTTTCATATCTTGCAAAGTACGCTTTCGTTCTAAATGAAGAATATTAGGGTATATTTGTCTTAATTTATTGATGGGGTCAATCAACGCGCCTTCATCCAATAGGGTTACTTTTATATAATCATCCTTCTTCTGCTCGCTATAAAAACGCTCGTCTAATAACTCGTCTAAATAGCCCTCAATTTCCCTCATATCTCGGAGCGGCATTAAACTTTTTCTCTCTAATTGAAAAGTACCATTATCATTCATCTCAATAATTGAAACCGATTTTTGTTGTTTTGCCTCTGAGAAAGAATACTTCATCAAAGATCCCGCATATTTAATTTTGTTATGAGATATCGCATCTGGACTATGTAAATGACCAAGAGCTGTATAATCAAATAAATCGAAGTTACGGGCACTTACACAGCCCGAACCACCTACAGATAATATTCGCTCTGAATCTGTCGTTTCTCCCCCAAGTACAAATGCATGACCGACGAGCACATTTGGCTCATTATGGTTCATCTTCTTTTCTATTTTTTCGATAATCGCTTTCATTGCCTCTTCATGTGAGATAATCCGATCATCATTGAAAGCATATTTTACTAGACCTGGTTCAGCAAAGGGAACAAGATGGAAATTCACTCCCTTAATATTCACACTGTCAACCGTGTCTTTCAGCTTTCCCGCTAAGTAAAAATCACTTTGTTGATACCACGAACTGCCAAATGATAATCGTTCTGCACTATCATGGTTTCCACCAATTGCCACAATGGGGACACCTAATTTTACATTGATTGTGAATAATACTTCATTTAATAATTCTACCGCAGCAACGGGCGGGACAGATCGGTCATAAAGGTCACCTGCTATAACTAAACAATCTGGTTGTTCCTCCTCAACAAGCTTAACTAATTGCTTTAGCATATATGATTGATCCTCTGTCATATAAACCCCATGAACAAGCTTTCCTAAATGCCAATCAGCTGTATGAATAAATTTCACTTATTTTCCCTCTCTTCTATGTATCTTTGTTTGCCTACTTTAACCTTTTATAAAAATGAGGCAAATCTGCCTTCATATTGCTTTTCTTCCACATTGTGAAAACATCTACTGATGTTATCTTATCTTCAATAACCATATATCTTAATAAAGTCGTACTTTCATAGCAAGCGAATGCTGCGGCACATAGGTAATCCTTACATCCCATATCTGCAATCAATCATACAGTATCGATTCGTAAGGTCTTATTGTTAGTAATGACGAAGCCTTCCTTTTCCCATAATCGAACCATTAACTCTGTAACCAATTTTCTCACCATATTATCACAAATAATCTACTATGATTACAAGCTATATCTTAATAACATTTTCTTCATACAAAGATTAATATATTCCATTTCATTTTTTTGAATATTTTTAAATAAAAACAAATAAAGGAGTGAGCATAACAATTTATTAAGGAAAAAGATGGGCTAGAACGGACAATAACGCAATGATTGGAAGGATCATCAGATTATCATATAAAAGGTGTACTGCTTGTTAGGGAGTGAACGGGGATGATTATTGGTTCATCATAGTGATTGAGTAATCATCTCGATGATTACTCCTACCGAGTGCAAAAAATGAACCGTGTACGTCAAAATCAACCAATTGTTATACATATGAAAGATTCCAAATGAAGAAGCAATGATGATATGAGGGCAAAACCTTGCAAGCATGTGACTCAAGAGATTATTAATGAAAGTGGGCAAGTACGAAGTCAGCAGGTAATACTTTACAAATGTTTTTTAAAATATATTGAAGCATCTTTCCTCCTATTACTTTTAATATGACTGATTTTGATGAGATGTTTCGTAAGTGGGCTCAGCATCTCATTAAGTGAAAAGATCAACTATTATTTATATATATAAAAACAGCCTAACAAATGTTAGACTGTTTATCATCGAATTATATTTTATTAACGTTAGCCGCTTGAGGTCCACGAGCACCTTCAACAACTTCGAAAGAAACTTCTTGACCTTCATCTAGTGATTTGAATCCTTCAGATTGGATTGCAGAATAATGTACGAATACATCATTTCCGTCTTCGCCTTCGATAAATCCAAAACCTTTTTCTGCGTTAAACCATTTTACTTTACCGTTTTTCATAACAAAAAATCCTCCTTATGGTTAAAAAAACAACCATATAAAAATTCACCTTTAATCATTGTACTTACAAAGACCTATCCAATCAAAGGAAAAGCTTTCTTCATATACCACTAATGAGTAACGGTTAATTTAAATTTAGCATCTATCCCCATCACTGTCAACAAATTACGCTTTTAATCTTTTAGCTTCTCAGGCAAGCTTTGAATCGATTGAACAACGACATCTAACTTCGCCTCAATGCGGTAAAGTAAATACAATGTCACAATGATAGGAAAGCCGACTTCACTGATCATTTTAACAAGCTCACTCACATTCGTTCCCTCCTAAATTTGCGTAATAAGAATATAGAAGATAAATAAAAAGATGAACCTCTTTCCTTGCAAAAGATAGAGGTTCACCTAAAATTACAACTTGGTTACAATAACCTTATATTACACTATCTCATAATCAGTAACGGTTCTTTCTACAAGTCTTGCACCTTTAACATTTGTAAGCTTTCCTTTTGTTGATTGAACCGCTTCTGAAGCAATCATTTCTTCCATTACAGTAATGACTTCAGCGATGTCAATAGGTTCTTTAGGATCATCAACTGAAATGGTCGAAACACTTCCATCTGCCGTTCCAAAAGTTAACTCTAATTTTTTCGTCATTCTTTACTCTCTCCCTTCAAATAGTATTATTGTAAAATATCATGGTTGTCATTTCTTTGGATAGAAACGAGTGGTGATTGTGCTAAAGATCCATATGCCTCGGCAAATCGATATAATTGATCAGCCGTAGTTTCTGATATCACATGGCTAAAAGTTTTCACCTTATACTCCGCTTCTCCCTTTTCATTTACACCTGTTTCAAAACTTAAACGAAGCTTTGAATCAACTAAAATTGTTTGTGCCATATTCTCTCCCCCCTTTCACTTCTTATATAAAAGTTAATATGCAAAAGAGACAGGTTATCATCAGATAAATTAAAATTGAGCTACTTACAAGGTGCTTTCATTTATTAGAACTTAGAGGTTGTTCCACCCCTATTACATAGAACAGATCACCTAAAAATAAGGATTTGTTTATACTATTTCTAGTATTTCTCAAAAAATAATACCTTTCTGCTTCTAAACTTAGTGCAAGCGAACAAGCAATCTTATGCGGTTTTCATACTATATTTAATAGCCGGAATAAGGAGGTGGTGACATGAACCTTGTGCAATTTTTGAACCAAAATTATTTTGTATTAATACCGGCGCTTTGGCTCATTGGACATGCACTCAAACAGACCCCTATTATCCCTGATTGGACAATCATTTGGATTTTGTTTATTTGTTCTATCGGTATTGGGAGCATCGGATATGGTTTTTCATTAGAGGCGATTGTTAACGGTATTATTGCAGCAGGGATCGCTGTTTTTGGTCATCAGGTTTTGAAACAAACAAAGGAAGGGATAGTGATAAATAAAAAAACAGATAACGAGGGCTGATATTTGAGGAGGTATGGTGTTCGTGAGAGTAAAGGCTACCGGCATGTTTGGTAGCTTTTATCTTTTTTCTAATTGGACATAAAAAAGACCACAAGTTTAAATGGCTTGTGGCCAAAGTAGATCAAAAGATCTAATAGGGAGGAGATCTTACACAATTATAGTATGTCCACATCTTTATTTTGTTTGGACAAACATCCCCGGCGTATTCATTATTTTATATAAAAATTGGTTCTCTATATGCATTTCTAGTGACACCAGTAGAAATGGCTGCTTCACTAACTGCTTTTGCCACATTATGTGCTACATTGATATCAAATGGATCTGGGATAATATAGTCTCTAGTAAGTTTTTCTTCGTTAATCATGCCTGCTATTGCATAAGCAGCCGCAATCTTCATTTCCTCATTAATCACTTTGGCTCCTACATCTAATGCACCTCTAAAAATTCCTGGAAAAGCTAATACATTGTTCACTTGATTAGGAAAGTCAGACCGGCCGGTACCAATGATGGCTGCTCCAGCATCTTTGGCTTCCTTTGGCATAATTTCTGGACTAGGATTAGCCATCGCAAAAATTATCGCATCACGATTCATTGTTTGTACCATTTCTTTAGATAATACACCTGCTGCAGAGACTCCAATAAACACGTCCGCCCCATTCATTGCCTCTTTTAACGTACCCGATAGAGACTTACTGTTTGTTATTTTGGCTACCTCTTCTTTAATCGCGTTCATCCCTTCCTCTCTTCCGCTATAAATCATTCCTTTTGTATCACAAAGAATCATTTCGCTAACATTTAATTTTCTTAATAATTTAATAATTGAAATCCCCGCTGCACCTGCACCATTAACGACTACTTTTATTTCATCAAGCTTTTTCCCCACAACCTTCAAGCTGTTGATTAAACCAGCTACTGTTACAATTGCCGTACCGTGTTGATCGTCATGGAAGACAGGAATTCCGCATTCTTCAACTAATCTTTGTTCAATTTCAAAACATCTAGGTGCAGAAATATCTTCAAGGTTCACCCCTCCAAATGAGGGCTCTAATAATTTCACCGTACGGACAATCTCATCTACATCATTGGTCTGAAGACAGATCGGCACTGCATCGACATTGGCAAACTCTTTAAAAAGAATCGCCTTTCCCTCCATTACAGGTAAAGATGCCTGAGCACCTATGTTTCCAAGGCCTAAAACGGCACTACCGTCTGAAACGACTGCGACCATATTGCCTTTACTCGTATATTCATAGGCTGACTCTTCATGTTCGGCAATCTTTAAGCAAGGTTCAGCTACACCTGGAGAATACGCCAAACTTAAATCTTCTTTCGTTTTTACTGGCACCTTTGTGGTAATACTAAGTTTTCCCTTATGCAAACGATGAAGCGCTAGTGCTTTCTCCTTTAATTCCATCATATAATCCTCGCTTATTTTTTATTTGAAAATTCAGATAATAAAGACATCAACTTTTGTCATGAAATCACCTGATAAGTATTTACTTAAAAAATTGAGAGAAGCAACCTTGTATACCTCTTCATTTACAAAGTGCTTCCCAATATAGTTTAATATTTTTCTAACAACTCAATGATGACTTTAAAAGTTGAAGTTGTGTCCATATAAGCATATCTGCCTTTTCCGTTATAAAAATTACCTCTTTGAATAACTGGATAGCCCATTTCTTCTAAAAGTGTAATCTTTTCATCCATATCTTTTACTACAAAGGATATATGGTGAACACCTTCTCCATATGATTCTAAATGTGTCTTCCATGTGCTTGGTGCTTTTCCAGGCTCAATTAACTCAATTTCTAATAATGGTGTTCGAATGAACATATAGCGACTATCCGCATCCGTTGCTTCACCGTTATAAACAACTTTTGTTATGTCACTATGACCTGATTGAATCACTGCTGGTTTTTTCACACCTAGTAATTGGCAAAACTTATCTGCTGCTCTATCTAAATCTTTTACCACAATGGCAAGTTGTTCCACAACATTTGTACCTAAAAGTGGCTTTTCTTCTCCCGCTTTGTATGTAGTATCCCTAGGTTCTGCACTTTCTAATAATTCAATCAAAGTTTTCGTTTCATTCGTTGTATCAACATAAATGTACCTTCCATCACTTGATGTAAACTCACCTGATTGAAGAAGCGGATAACCATTTTTTTCTAGGTTCGGCAAATGATTTTGAATCTTATCAACATCAACGGCAATATGATGGATTCCTTCTTCTGTTTCATTGAGAAATTCGCGCATTGTTCCCGGCTCCATATTAGGTTCTATGAGTTCAAATTGAACAGTCGGTGTATTTAGGAATGCTAGTTTACTTTGTGAAGCGGTCGACTTTCCTTTATATATTACTTTAGAGACTTCCTCATCACCTGTTAAGAACCAGCTAGGATTAGGTATACCTAACAGTTTTGAAAAATCAGCCGAGGCTTTTTCAATATCATTGACAACAAATGCTAATTGATTGACCTCTGTACTACCAAGAAGTGGCTGTATTTTCGTATTTGATGCCATAATCATTTATCTCCTTTCTTAACTAAGACCTCTGATGGCTAGGCCGCCATCACTCGAAATGACTTCGCCAGTAATGGCGCGTGATTTACTCGAAGCTAATAATAAATATGGACCAACATGATCATCAGCATTCATTGCGATTCTTAATGGATTTCTCGTTTTTATGCTTTTCGCTTTCGTATCATTGTCGATTTCTTTCACAAATGGTTTTAAAGGTGGGATGACATTAAGTGCTGTTAATGTCCCACCAGGGGCAACTGCATTCACTCTTACGTCTGGGGCAACCTCAAAAGCTAATTGTCTCATTAAACCAATTTGCGCATGTTTACTAGCGGTGTACCATACTCCACCACCATCAGGGTAAAATCCTGCACCTGAAACGGTGAAAATGATATTACCTTTTGTCTTTTGCAATTCGTGAAGGGAAGCTTTCGCACCGTTGAAATATCCTTTAACATTAATGTTCATTAATAAATCATAAGCATCATTCATTGCTTCAGCAGTCACATTTTCGAATTTTGCAAATCCATCGAATACCCCTGCATTAGCAATAAAGACATCTAGTCCCCCAAATTTTTCAACCGCTTGATATACCGCTTTTTCGTGGTCTTCAAAAATAGTGACATCTCCTTCTATACAAATCACCTGCTCACCATATTGTGCCTTGATAGCAGCTAATCCGTCTTTTGAGCGATCAAGAATCGTCACATTTGCTCCTTCATTCAGAAATGAATCCACCACAGCTCTCCCAATACCTGATGCCCCACCAGTTACATAAAGCGAGCGACCACTAAACTCTGCCATTCTAGTTGTCCTCCTCTCTTCCTTGTGAATAAATTAAATAAAGATTGCTAGATTTCGAGTATTAATTGTTGTTTGATCCACGATAAATACCCGTTTCGATAGCTTCCATTTGCCGTTCTCGAACTTGAATTCATCACGACGCTCTCCTGAAATAATATCGTGATGGATATCTGTACTTCTACTTCTATAAAGAAGTAAATAACTATTCACTGACGCAAATTCTTCCTCTTTATAATCTTCCAGTTTTACATTACTGACAAAACGTCGAGTTCGAGAAGGTGGAATTTCCGCCCAAGCATAATCTGTTTTTAAACGATCCACTCTGAGTTTTAGCAAGTCAATATCATCATCAAAACAAAACATATCTGTCGTATAATCAGGTCGCTCTGTTCCTTCCTTATTTATACGGACTGGCATCTGATACTTCAAATCTTGATGCATCAAACTGAACCAGCCATCAAAATCGATATCATCCAATAATTGTGCTTCTTTATATAGCCATTGTTCAAATTCATAATTTGCAAGCATTTTTTCCATACTCATTTCATCTATCTCCTTCCTTCAAGAAAATTTAGCTATTCATTAGCTCCAACCAGTATTTATAAAAATTTCTTTGGTTCGCTTCAGAGAATTTATCATCATAAGCAACTCCAGGACCGATAAAGTCTACTGGTTTTCTATGCAGTCCCATTGTGTAGTTATAAGTTAAATTTTTCATTACTGGCATAGGGCCTTTTGCTGCGGCAGTAATGTCAGTAAATACTTCCGTATCGTCTTGTTCAAAAATGCCTGATGGGCTGAATGTAAGGACAAAGGATTCACGTGAACGTCTCTTCCAATCTTCAGGTGCATTTTTTTCTACTAAAAACCAAGCAATCACTTCCATTTTGTCGTGTTCGATTGGTCGCCATAACCTAACAGTGGTATTGGAAATCAATTGCCCTTTTACTTTCGTATGAGAAATTAAGAAAGATAGATGTGGAAAGATGTTCCCGATCATATTCTTCAAGTTACTTAATACTTCAAACTGTTCTGACGATAAATTCGATTTATATTCTTCTATTAATTCTTCTGGAAAAGCAAAATCAGGATTTGGTGTACCAAGATTTAGTCCATGGCCATTTTCACTATGAATTTGATAACCCATTTTGGAATACGTTGCAGAGGGTACCATTCCTAATTTAGCAATTGAACCATGTGTCACCATTGTATGATAGGAGTCACCAACAAAATTATCAGCACCAATCTTCCAATTCGAATGAATCACGAAACGTTGCGGAGCACCGAGAACTTCCATTTCAGCTCGACCTACTAATATATCAAGATACCATTTAAAATCTCCTAAAAAATCATCTAATGATTCTGCCTCATCATTCCAAGTACCAAATAACAATCCTTTATAGGATTCAATTCGTACTTCTGTTAAACCCATAGTAGATTTATCTAGCTCTTCACCATAGATGTTTTTTTGTAGTGGAACACCAATTAAATCACCATTGTTTTTAAAGTTAAATCCATGATATGGACAAACAAAAGCAGATTTATTCCCTTTGTCTGCACGACACAACTTCATACCACGATGCGTACACATATTGTAAAATGCCTTGATGCTGCTATCTGCATTTCTAGATACAATAATTGAATATCCGGCTAAATCTCTCAGCATATAATCATTTTTATTAGGTATTTCTGATTCATGACCAATAAATATCCATGTTTTCATAAAGACTTTTTTATGTTCAAGATCATAAACTTTGGGATCAGCCAACACGTAGGCAGGTATTTCTCCTACTTCCGGTTTGACCGTATCATTCAAATGTTCCAATAATTCCGATTTTGTCATATCCTCTATGTCTTTTGCCGTTTTAATCATAATAATCCCCCTTCTTACCAATTGATTCATCGATGTCACAAAGATTATTGTACTAATTCTTACCCCACTTTGATAGATTGATCCTTATGTTTCAATGTTGAGAGAACACTTAAAGCTGCTAAGTAACTTGTCTTTGGGTTGTTTGGCATCGGATCATTTTCAACCACTAGTTTCACTTTTCCAAACGCCCCTTTAGCTGTAATCTCATGACTATTTTTCGTTGCTTTTGGATCAGCAATAATCTTCACTTTTGTCTCTTTTGAACCAAGTCCAGCTAATGATAGAATAATTGATACGTTAATATTCTTAGGAAACTGTTTAATCGCTTCATAGGCATTACCTTCAAATAAGACTGTTTTATTCTCGAGAGTAACACCGTTTAAGGCATGCGGTGGCTTCGTTGTTGTTAACGATACTTCTTGTAAAGCACCAATAGCCTTAGCAGCTTTTAATATATCCAAGCCTCCTACTGCACCTGAAGGTAAATGAATCGTTGTCCCTTGTTCTTTACAAATCGTTTCTAATTGGAGAAAATAGTCGTTATCAGAAAATGCGCCAACACTGCTCACAACAAGATCTTTACCATGTGTGAGAACCGATGTGGCATGGGCTCGAACAACGTCTACAGTAGCTGCTTCAACTATCACATCTATATCTGAAGCAATCAGTTCATCGATTGATTGGTAGCTTCGCAAATCATACTCTTCAGCCAGCTCATTTGCTTTCTCTTGATTTCTTGTATACAATC
Organism: Cytobacillus sp. FSL M8-0252; assembly: GCF_038007345.1. Lineage (NCBI taxonomy): Bacteria > Bacillati > Bacillota > Bacilli > Caryophanales > Bacillaceae > Cytobacillus > Cytobacillus sp. FSL M8-0252. The sequence continues at coordinate 2,195,747 of NZ_JBBOWZ010000001.1, read as the reverse complement.
CAACGAATTGTGCGCCATCTACCAATTTATCGCTATTGATAGATTGTAGCAAAAATTTTCCGATATTTCCTCCACCTATTAATCCCAGCTTCATTTTTAACCCTACTTTCTAATTCGCGAATCCATAAGTGTCTGCAAAAAATTCCAAGCTACAGTGTCTCGTTTCGCGTGAAATACCACTTTCTTTTAAACCAGGAAAATCTAAATGAAGGTCCTGGAATACAGTATGGTTATTGATAAATACAGCACCGGCTTCTAATTGATCAGCAAACGCAATCGCTTTCTTTTCATTTTCTGTCCAAACAGACGCACGTAAACCAAAATGGCTATCGTTTGCAAGCTTTAATGCTTCTTCATTTGTCTTAAATGAGAGAATCGGAATTACTGGTCCAAATTGTTCCGCTTGAACAATTTCGCTATTTTGATTAACACCAGTAATAATAGTAGGTTCAATAAAGTATCCATCATTCCAACCTTCTGGATCAATTTTGATTCCACCTGTAAGGACTTCTGCCCCTCCATCTTTCGCTCTCGAAATTAACCCTTTCACATATTCATATTGTGATTGATTATTTAACGGTCCCATCTCTACATCTGGTTGAATCCCACTACCAATCCGAATATATTGGAACTTTTTCCTTAATTTTTCCACAAGCTCTTCATAACGAGATTCATGCACATATACCCTTTTAACTGCTGAGCATACTTGACCAGCTGCTCGTAAGATACCAAATCTTAACTTAGTTATTAATTCATCATCGAGTTTCGCATCTTCCAAGATGATGGCTGCATCATTCCCGCCTAATTCCATGAAGATGTTTTTCACATTGCTAGCTGACGCTTTCATAATTTCTTTACCCGTTTCCGTACTACCAACAAAGGCAACTGTTCGTACACTAGAATCTTTGCAAAGTGCATCTCCTATTACTGATCCTGACCCTGTTACAACATTCAATACACCATTTGGAAAGTATGAAGCGACTTTTTCTAGAAATGTCATAATTGTTAGCGGACAACTTGTAGCTGGTTTAACGATGACTGTATTACCTGTTAAGATAGCAGGAATAACACGCTTAAATGTTAAAATCATCGGTGAATTCCATGGAGAGATTACCGCAGTTACCCCTCTCGGCCTTCTACGAATTTGCACTTTTTGTTTTCCATCTAATGACTCTGGTTGCCACCAAGTTAATAATTCATCGGACGCTTCTCTCATAATGTCGACACATCGAAGTAAATCTTTCTTTGCTTCAACTAATATTTTACCATTTTCCCTTACGAGTAAATTCACATTCTCTTCAACGATTTTTTCAATCGCTCCTGCTGCTACCTTCATTTTTTCTGCGCGTTCGTGAATATCTGACTGAGACCAAGATTCGAATGCCGTCACTGCTGATGTTATCGCTTTATCTACATGCTCCTTTGTACAAAGGGCAACTTCTCCAACTACTTCTTGCGTATTTGCTGGATTAATGACTTCTTTTTTATTTTCCGCTTCCAACCATTTACCATCAATTAAAAATTTTCCTGAAACTTTAGGATATGTTGAAATCATTATGCTTCCTCCTTTACTCAGATGTTTACTTATAACTTCTTCGGTTTAAACGCATCAGCAGCACCAGGAGGTCCCTCAAAAGGTTTAGCCATTGGCCCTACAGCTTCCATATCTACAACGATGATTGTCGGATTAACACTTTTTGCCGCTTTATTTATTTCTACGGCAAATTCATCACTTGAATGAATTCGTACCGCATCAAATCCCATAGACTCTCCCAATTGCACAAAATCAGGACTTAGTAGATCAACAGCTACTTGACGACCGTATGCATTTTGTTGGATATTACGAAGAACGCCATAACCACCATCATCAAATAAGATAACAATAAGTGGGAGAGCCTCCTCAGCAGCAGTCGGCATTTCACCAACATTCACCATAAAGCCCCCATCACCAGCCATTAAAACCACTTTGCGATCCTTTGCAGCCATTTGAGCACCAATCGCTGTCGGTAACCCTTGACCTATTCCACCACCGGAAGCATGAATAGATGTTCTCGGTTCAAGAATCTCGAACAATCTGCTGCCCCATACATTAGCTTGTACTGTCACATCTCGTACGAGCACTGTATCTTTCGGTAATGCTGCTCTCATTTCGTCCATTATTTGTTCATATGGACCTAAAGTTGCTCGTAAATTTGCTCGTAATTTTTCTCGTAGTTGCTTTACTTCAGCCTTATACGATGGTTTATCTTGAACATCTTTTGTCTGTAATTGCGTGACAAAGTGATTTAAAATATCCTTCGCGTCTCCAACAAGTCCATAACTACAAGGGTAATTTCGATTTATTCCTTGCCAATCGGCATCAATTGCAATATGATTATTCGGCACTTCAACCTTCCAATTTGACGTTTCATTTCCTCTAAATCTCACACCGACACTAATTAACAAATCCGCATTCTTGAGCATTTCTTTCGTGTCTGGATAGGCAGCAAAATGACCAATACATTGAGGATGATCTTCAGGGATGCTTCCTTTTCCGGATTGGCTCGTAATAACAGCAGCTCCTAGCTGATTAGCCAATCTTGTTAACTCTTGGGATGCATTTGCTGAAATGACACCTCCACCAGCCCAAATCACAGGACGTTTCGCTTTAGCAACCAATGAGAGAATATCTTCAGGAATATATGTATTTGAGTTAACTTCCAGAGTTTTTACCGACCAGTCTTGTAAATGCAGGTCAGGAATAATCGCAGATTGATAATCAATGGGGATTTCTAACGAAACAGGACCAGCCGGCGCAGTTTGAGCAGTTACAACAGCCTGCCTTACCACTGCTTTTGCTTGATGTGGCACTCTTAAGCGCATCGCTTGTTTAGAACATCCTTCTAACATTGATAATTGATCTTTACATTCATGAATATAGCCACGGCCAGTACCTAAATAGGGGGATGCTACTTCACCAGTTAGATGCAGAAGTGGTACACCTGCTGCCCAAGCCTCAACAAGTGCGCCTGCTGCATTACCTGCGCCTGTTCCTGTACTTGTAATGACAACACCTAACTCTCCTGTAACACGTGCGTAGCCATCGGCCATATTTACCGCGCCACTTTCACCACGTGCACATACAAGATGGATGCTTCCTTCTCGTAAAATGGCATCATAAATCGGCATATTATGTATACTTACAATTCCAAATGCTGTCGTAACGCCCGCTTTAACAAGCTCTTGAACAATCGCATCAGCAACCGTAAAGTTCATCTCCGAGTTATCTGTTACACTCGCTGTCTCCATTTGCTTTGTTTCTGTCATAGTATCTTCCTACCTTTTTTGTGTATTTATAACGCCTTTCCTAATGCACCTGCTGTTTCAATAGTTGAGCCAGCGACATAGCTTGCATGTTTGGATGCTAAAAATAAAATCACACTAGCTACTTCTTCTGCTTCTCCAACACGACCAAGTGGTATATTTCTTTTCTTCGCTAAGTCTGCATAATAATTTTCTGGATCCATATCGGGGGCATTTTTCTTCCTTCTTCTCTCCCATTGATCCGTTCTAATTAAGCCAAGACTTACAGAATTCACAAGAATATTATCACTCGCCAGTTCTTGCGATAATGTTTTACTTAAATTAAGTAATCCTGCTCTTGTCGCAGCTGTTGCAATCATATGCCTTTCTGGTTCTTTCGCGAGCGTAGCATTTATATTTATTATTCGGCCGCCGCCACGCTTAACTAAGTAGGGATGAACAGCTTTTACAGCGTGGATGATAGCAAAATACTTTAATTGAATTTGTTGTTCCCATTGATCATCAGTAACATCAAAGAAATGTCCCATTACACTTTGCCCTGCTGCATTGACTAAAATATCAATACCTGAAAATTTTTCTGCCACACCTTTGACAAAACGCTGTACATCTTCTTTATTCGTTACATCACATGTTTCGGCAAAAATGCTATCAGCAGATGCTAAATCATTTAAATATTTCTCTGCCGTATTTTTTCTTGTTTCATCTCTACCACAAATAGCAACTTTAGCACCTTCAGCTAGGAACATCTCAGCCGTTTTCAATCCAACACCTGAAGTCCCCCCCATAATAATTGCTACTTTATTATTTAATCCTAAATCCATTACACTCTTCCTTTCTTAAGTCAGCCATTAAATCAAAGATTGTAATTTTGCCCAGCCTGGATCTGGTTTTCCCCCCATTGCTGCACGTGCTTCTTTGGATGGTGGCCCAGCAATCCCCCATTGATCCATTAAGTGTGGTACACGTTTCCATACTCTTGCTTTCCATTCTGCTTCATCCTCAATCGTTTCAAGATAACAAGTGTATTCCATAACAAAATTACCTGGGTCTTTGAAATAGCAAAAGATATTATCTCCTGGTCCGTGTCTACCTGGTCCCCATAGTTCATTCAATCCAGCTTTCCGCACATTAGCAATGCCACGCATGACCTCATCTACTGTATCAACTTCGTAAGCAATATGATTGACAGATGCATGACCCTCTTGATTAAAAGCAATGGAGTGATGTTTTCGATTACAACGTAAGAACACCATTTTATCTTCACTCCAGTCTGTCACTTTAAAGCCAAGAATATCTGTATAAAATTCTGTAATCATTTGTAAATCAGCGGTATTCATTACTACATGATTAAGTTTGACTGGATCTACATTTTTTTGATTCCAAATAGATGTATGAATTTCAACCCACGTCGATAATTCAATTACACGATTTTCTGGATCAGCAAAGCGGAGACCATAACCTTTACCTTCCTCATCTAAATAGCCCGGTGCTTGCACAATCGGTACGCCTTTTTCTTGTAAATATTCTGCAGCACGGTCAACTGCATGCTTATCCACCATGCCAAATGCGATATGATGAAGAGCACTTCTATCTCCACTGTGCAAGCTAAGAATATGATTCTCAGGTCCTGCTCCTCTGAAATAAACCGTTTGTTCATCCTCAGCCGTTTTGTCTAATCCCCAAACTTTTTCATAAAAGGCTGCTTGTTCTTCAATGTTCGGAGTAATAAGACTGATATGTCTTAAATGGGTAATACCAATCATCTTGAAACCTCCTCTATAAATAAAGCGAAAGTTCGTGGTAAATGTTTCGCTCGTTACAAATTATTGGTGAATATAGAATGTTAATAAAAATCGGTAAGGATAGACCATATGAGATTGGTCTTCCTTACCTCACTTAATTATTTATCTGCAATAATTGCTTCTCTTTCTTTCGCTCTTTGAAGACGAAGTTCTTCTAATTCGCTCCCTTTAACGTAAGTTGGCAAATTCGGTTTAACTGCACCAAGCATAACCAACATTAATGCTTCTTCGTCACCATCATTATGAATCCCACGATATACGCCAGGTGGGGAACTGATACAATCACGCTCGTTTAAACGAATTTCATGAACCTCATCACTATCTACTTCTTGAATCAACGCTTTTACACTTCCTTTAATAATGAAGAAAACTTCTTCAACATCATCATGTAAATGCAATGGTCCAATACAACCTGCAGGTAATACCATTGTGCTTAATGTAAAGTGCTCAGCTGCAATAACATTAGAATCAGCATTTGCAGTGGCTCCACGACCAATATATCTCATTTGTGCTCTTTTAAATCTTGGGTCAATTTCTTCTTGGAATTTAAGAACATTCCAATCTAATGAACGATCCTGTAATCTTGCTACATGCTTCTTTTCAAATTCTTTAACATCAAATGCCATTTTCAAAAACACTCCTTTATGTTTTATATTAGAAACACTGTTTCTCCTATAAATCAATTTTAAAATCTGTTAACAAAAAAGTCAACAAATTTTGAGAAAATTTTAAAAAGATAAATAGTTGGAATGAAACGATTAACCTACTATTGACTGGTTATTATGAACAACCCTTAACTCAGTTGATTCCCGCTTAAGAGTAAATAAATAAGCAACAAAACCTAAAGTGGAGGCAAAAATTAACACAATGATTGATGTCCCAAAGTCTCCGTTTGATAAATCTCGTAAATATCCCATAATATAACTGGCGAAACCACCCATAATATTAGTAAACCCCATCATACCTGCTGCTCTACCAGCGGTTTCAGGTGTAGAGAATTTCACAATAAATAAATTACTTAGATGGAAGACGCCACCTTGTGTACCCATAGCTAACCCCATGCAAATACCTGCAACTATCGCGTTAGGCGACATAATGCCACCACATAAAAAGATTGTTGTTAATGCAAATAAAATGGTCGCCATCAGGCTTGGGCGGTTTGTCTTATCTGATAAGTAACCACAAATAAGGACAAATCCTAAGGCAAATAACCAAGATAAGGATGTAATACTACTCATTGCTTCCCTAGAAAAACTCTTCGCTTCGATTAAATAAGTAGGTAACCATATACTAATACCAAAAAATAAGAAGGAAGACATCAGCATTCCAAACCATACAATCCAGTACCTATAGTCTTGAGCAAAATTTTTCGATCCATCTTTTTTATCAATCGGGTTTTTCTCACGTATATAGGCAAGCTCCTCATGTGTAATCCCTTTATGCTCTTCTGGTATATCTCTTGTAAGAAAATAAAAAAGTGGCAGTACAAGCAATAAATTAAAAGCAGCGAGTAGGAAAAATGCAGCTTGCCAATGGAGACTAGCAATGATAGCGGTTAGCATTAATGCACCAACAGCCGGCCCTAAATAGTTACCAGATAACCATGATGCTTGTGCTTTTCCTAATTCTTTATAATGGAACCAGTTAGCAATGAATTTTCCACATACAGGAATCATCATTCCCTCACCAAACCCAAGAACGATTCTTGACAAGATAAACATCTCATATGTAGTCGACAAGCCAGCGGTAATCATCGTAATGGTCCAAACAACCAAACCTAACATTGCTGTTTTTCTGGCACCTAGTTTATCAATAATTACACCCCAAAATAGGTTTGAAACCGCATAAGCAATTGTGAATATAAAAGTGATGAAACCAATCTTGGCATTTTCACCAGCAATCCCTAAGTCACTAAGAAAATCAGCATCTGTTTGAATAATAGAAATACCAAGCTTGTCAATTTGGCCAAAAAACCAAAAGAAGAATATCGGTACAGCAATATATAACCATCTTTTCTTTCCTGTTAACATTCTTTACCCTCCTATCATATGTGGAAAAAATCACTAATTAACAAAAATCACCTCCATATAAATTTCGATCCATTTAAAACTTTGTTTTTTATACAAAACAAAGTTTATATAATCTTAAAATTTTTAAAAAATTTTGTCAATACAGATTGTTATAAATTAAAATTATTTTCACTATACTTATAATAAAAATTGAACATCCCAACTGATTTCACTTATTTTAATAGTGAATACGTATTTTTTTAAAGAAGCCCAAAAAGATTCGAAATTTTAGTCACTTTATCAGGTGATTTCATATATTTTTTAGAATCTATTTAATTTAATGACCTTTTTTATTGTGAACTATTTATAAAAAGTGAGTCCCTGCCAATTAAAGGAACGACAAATGAAGAGGTTGATGATGAGAAGTAATATATTAATCTAGTAGATTAATTTGTAGAGTTATTACTATGAGAGCAACACTAGGGGAAAGATTGTACATATATAAAAAACAATTACTCTTTCATACCTAAAGAAAGATAAACTGGAAAGAAGTAAGTTTCATGTGAAAGAAAAAGGTAAATCCAATAAAAAAACCCGAATCAATTAGATTCGGGTACAACAATTGTTAATGAGTAGTTCGTGTCTTCTAGTGAATCAATTTCCAATAAGTCCGGATAATTGTTTGGATATATCAAGGATTTTCGGTAAAGCAACTTTTTCGATAAAATCATTCTGATATGTAACATCAGTGGCGACAATATTAATGGCTGCTACTACTTTTCCACTACGATCATATATTGGCGCCGCTACAGATTGAATTCCTTGATGGAATTCACCTAAAGAAATTGCATAACCGTTTTTCCTGATTGTTTCTAATTCTTCAAAGAACCCAGGTAAATCAGTTTGCGTTTTTTCTGTATACGGTTTTAAGTTAGATCCATACACTGTCTCACGTAGCTTCCCTTCTGGTTGCATAGCTAATAAAAGCTTGCCATTAGCTGTTGCATGTGCAGGCAATCTTAAACCGATATTTACATTTATGGCAGATACCCCGCGAACAGGTGCACTACCTATGTATACGACTTCATAATCATCTAATATCGATAAATGACATGACGCTCCAGTTGTATCACGGAGTGTATCCAAATAAGGCTGAATGATTTCAGGTAAGTTTAAACTATTCAAATAAGCAAACCCAAGCTCAAGCACTTTTGGTGTTAAGCTATAGCGCTTTGTATGTTCATCTTGATGTAAGTAACCTAACGTTTGCAATGTATAAAGTAAACGGTATGGTACTGTACGACTTACATTTAGTTCCTTCGCAATTTCAGCTAGAGACATCGTTGGACGTCCACCGTTGAATAATTTCAAGATTTCTAATCCTCTGACTAATGAATTGGCATTATATCTCTCTTTTTCACCGTTAGCCACTCCATCACCCCACTTTCCCAGTAAATGCTATATTACTATTTTAACAAAAAATCGATGAAAAAGATATTAAGAATCATTTTCATTTATATATTTACAGGATTTTGCAGAAATGTCCGAACGGCTTCATTAAAAGATGCTGGGTCCTCTTGATAGCAAAGATGGCCTGTATTAGGAATGATCACCAACTGTGATTCGGCAATCGCATGATGAAATATTTTTGCCTCTTCAACAGGAGTTGCCTTATCAAATTCACCACATAATATTAAAGTTGGCGTTGTTATGCTCCCATAAATGTCCGTGTGATCCAAGGAATATAATGAGTTAGCAACCGAAATATATCCTTTCGGTCGAACTTGCGCCATAATTCTTTCTGCTTCTTTCACAACCTCCAGATTTGCCTCTGGCGCTAACAATTCTCTTACTCTTTGTTTTGCTAGTTCTTCTCCTGTTAGATTTGTCACATTATAAACTCTTCTAGTTAACTTTTTCCTGTTCTCTTCTTCACTATTCCCAGCAGCCCCTCGTGTTGGATCAGCAATAATAAGTAATTCAACTCGATCTTTGAATCGATAGGTAAAATCTATAGCAATAGCAGAACCCATTGAATGACCAAGTAAGTAAAATTTTTGTAATTCTAGGGCATCGACAAATTGCTTTAGTATATCAGCAAATTGCCGGAAACTTGTAAACTCTTCCTCCGGATCACTACTATGACCATAACCTGGTGCATCCCAAACGAATACTTGAAAGTCTTTTGATAAATCATCCAATTGTTTTGTCCACGACTGAGAATTATTACCTAACCCGTGTAAAATAATAAGCGGCTTTCCCTCACCTTTCACTCTGTAATGAATCTTCATTTCTTTACTTACTCTTATGGTAGGCATTTTACTCCTCCTCTTCATTATGTTTCTATAACAAAACATTGTTTTAATTTTAAATAGATACCCATCATTTGTCAATCATTATTCTAAATTTTTAGATATTTCACTATTGTTATGTACTACTCTTACTTTTTTTTATGAGTAATCTTTATCAAACTAGGGTATGAATTTAATAATAAACTAGGAGGTGGAGAACATGCCCTGGCATACGACAGATTTTCCAGATTCATTCAAAAACTTAGAAACAGCGATGAAGAAAAAAGCCATTGAAATAGCTAACAGTCTTATTCGTGATGGCTATAATGAAAGTCGTGCTATCCCAATTGCCATTGAACAAAGTAAAAAATGGTATAGCGATGCAACAACGAAAGAACGAAACCAAATGATTCAAGCAACTGACAGTGAGTTACAACCCGAAGGAAAAGGGGATAAAGAAAAGAGTAAACGAGTTCAAGAAGGACAACATGTACTACCACACGATGATGGTTGGGCAATTACAACTGATCATGGAAAAAAACCATCTGAGATCCTTCCTACGAAGGCAGAAGCAGTCAAAAGAGCAAAGGAAATCGCTCAAAATAAAAAAACACATCTTGTAATATATAAAAAAGATGGAACCATTGACGAGAAACATTCATATGACATAGATGAGTAACAATATATTACTGCCTATTCAAGCACAAACACAAACAAGCCGAATAAGGTTTCGGCTTGTTTGTATGCTCTTATACTTATTTTCTATCCTTAAGATCTTAGGAAAAAGGTTATCCTTTTTTTTATCTTGTTTAACACATTGTTAAACCGCCATTAACAGAAAGTGTTTGCCCGGTAATATAATCCGCTTCCTTCGAAGCAAAAAAAGCGACTGCACCAGCAATATCCTCTGGTTGGGCTAATTTTCGGAATGGAATGGCTTTCTCTAGTGCAGCAGCAATCCCTTTATTATAAGATCCTATCTCCTGGAAAAGTGGCGTATCGGCTGGACCTGGCGCAATGCAGTTCACATTAATCTGATATCTGGCCATTTCTCTTGCAATCGTCTTTGTAAATGCAATTACACCACCTTTAGCAGCAGAGTAAACTCCTTCTCCACTTGAACCTACTCTCCCAGAATCTGAAGCAATGTTGACTACCTTTCCTTTCCCATTTTCTATCATTAATGGCAGGATCATTTTACATGTGTGTACTTGACCCATTAAATTAATGTCTATTACCTTTCTCCAAGTATCGGGTTCACTTTGTAAAAATGGTTCAATTTTATCCCATCCCGCATTATTTACAAGTAAATCAATACTCCCATACTTCTGCTGCACTTCCTTTACTGATCGTTCTACACTTTCTAAACTCGTAACATCACAATGTACAGCAAACCCCTCTCCGCCTATTTCTTTCACAAGTTCAATAGTTTCTTTCGCATTATTTATATTGATATCACTGGCAACCACTTGATAATTATTTGCAACAGCTAAACAAATTGCTCTTCCCATCCCCCTACCGCCACCGGTAATATAGGCAATTTTACTCATTATTCAAACACTCCTTTTTACTTAAGTTACATTCAATTCTTTAGTAACGATTCTCTTAATTTAAACTTCTGGATTTTCCCACTTGCTGTTCGTGGAAATTCCTCTAGAAGGACAAAATGTTCGGGCCAATATTGTTTCGCTACCCCTTTTTCCAGTAAAAACTGTTGTAACATAGCTAAAGTAAGCGTAGTAGCCCCTTGTTTCAATTGAATAAATACGCATGCTTTTTCTTGCAATCGTTCATCTGGCATTGCCACAACCTGCACATCATTGATCAACTCATACTCATATAGGACATTTTCAATATAAGATACGGGGATATTTTCCCCACCTCGAATAATAATATCTTTGTTTCTACCAGTAATTCTTAAATAACCATCCTCATCCAACACGCCTCTATCACCAGTAATAAACCAATCTCGATCGAATTCAGACTGCGTTTTCTCTATTTGTTTATAATAACCGCGAAATAAAGCCGGTCCACGGCAATAAATATTACCTTCTTCTCCCGCCTGGCAAGTCTCCCCTTCTTGATTGACAACATTTACTTCCATGCCAGTGAAAGCAACACCATCTGTTTCTGTCAATTTTTGAATGGAATCAGTTCTCTTTGTTAAGGTAACTAACCCATTTTCTGTTTGCCCCCAACCGGCCAATATTTTGAATGATACAACCTTTTCTGCTTGCTTGACTAAGTTTCTCGGAATAGGGGCGCCTAAAGCAATAAAATACTTCAAACTACTAATATCTGCTGTGCTTTTTTTAGCCGCTGCGATTGTGTCTTTTAGAAAAGGTGTAGCTCCAGCCGTAAAAGTCACTTTCTCTGTTTCTATAAGCTTTAAGAATGAATCTGGATTCCAAGTATCTTGGTAGACGGCTGTACCACCATATTGTGTTGGTAACCTTACGCCGTATGCAAACCCAGTTTGATGGGCAAAAGTTGAAGCCATAAATAACACATCTTCATTCGTTAATTGCAAATGATCAATCCAATAATGGGAAGTAATACATAAAGTATTATGAGTATGCATGACACCTTTAGGAAGACCTGTTGTACCTGATGTAAAGATAATCTCAGTCACTTCATTAGGATCTATTTCTATATTTAGCTCATCTCTACGCTTTTGAAGTATGTCTATAGAAGTGACTATTGATGCAAACGATTTCATTTTTTCCGGTATTGGTAACGAATTTCCTACAACAACAATATTCTCAAGTTCCGGCCATTCGTTTAGACATTTTCCTACCATTTCAATATAATCATGGCCTCTAAAACAATCTGGAATAATTAATAATTTAGCCCCTGCCTCTTTAACCATATAAGTAAGTTCTCTTTCTCGGTAAATAGGTACAAGAGGGTTCGTAATCGCCCCAATTTTTGAAGCAGCATAATGTAGAATAACAAACTCATTCCAATTCGGAAGCTGAATAGAAATGACATCGCCTTTTTTTATACCTAAGTCCAATAAACCTAGTGCGACGCGATCGACCATTGAACCTAACATTTTGTATGTGTATCGACTTTTACTATCGATAATCGCTGTTTTATTTGGTGTACGTGTGATTGCTTCATCTAAGTAATCAATCATCGTTTTATTGAGCCATTGTGAAGAATATGATGTTAATCCATCTAATTGTTCCACAATAAACACTCCTTCATCTTTCATTTAACTTCTAAACGTAGAAAAATCTACTGGGCGTTTTTCTAGGAAAGCATTTTTTCCTTCCGCTGATTCATTAGATTGATAGAATAATGCTAAATTTGCCATTGACAACTGCGTAATCCCTTGGATATTTGCACTATCTGCATTGAAGGACAGTTTCAACATTTTAATTGCTGTTGGACTTTTTTGCAGTATTTTTTGTGCCCAGTCTTCTGACGCCTGCTGTAATTCATGTAATGGTACAACTTTATTCACTAGTCCCATTTCTTTACATTCATCAGCGCTATATTGTTCACATAAGTACCAAATTTCTCTTGCTCTCTTCTCACCAACGATTCTTGCTAAATAGGCAGATCCATATCCTGCATCAAAGCTCCCAACCTTTGGCCCTGATTGCCCAAACTTTGCGGTATCAGCAGCAATTGTTAAATCACAAACTACATGTAATACGTGGCCCCCACCGATTGCATAGCCATTAACAGCAGCAATAACTGGCTTAGGGATGTTTCTTATCGTTTGATGGAGATTCTCTATTTCAAGGCCAATTCCATTTCCTAGACCACCTTTACCATCATAACCACTTTCTCCATCTTTTTGTTTTTGATCGCCACCTGTACAGAATGCTTTTTCTCCTGTACCTGTTAAAATCACCACACCAACAGTGTTATCATCCCAAGCTTCACGAAAACACCAAATTAATTCTTTAATCGTTTGTGCTCGAAAGGCATTATAAACTTCTGGTCGGTTAATAGTTATTTTCGCTACGCCATTTTTCTTTTCTAGTATCGTATCTATTAATTCCATTAGTGATTCTCCTTTTCTTCTGATTTGAATTTATATTTTTTGATAAGATCGGAATTCTTTCCCTATAAGGTGTTTGGCGATTACCATTTGGTTTGCTTGGGCTGTTCCATCACCAATCTCTAATCCAATGACATCTCTTAATCGTTGTTCAAATGGCATTTCTTTTGTATAAGCATAGTGCCCATTTAAAAGGAGGCATTCATGAATCGCTTCACTACTATATTTAGGTGCAAGCCACTTAACAGATGCTGCTTCCTTCGTATGTTGTAAACCTTCATCACGCAACCACAGTCCTCGATAAGCTTGCCATTTAACGAGCTCCAGTTGAGTATAATGGTGTACTATCGGAAAAGAGACTGCTTGATTCACAGCTAATGGTTTGCCGAAAGAATGTCTTGTTTTCACATGTTCTATTGTTTCATCCAAACTTTGTGTGGCTGTACCTATACATTGAAGTCCTATTAAAAGTCGGCTTAAATCAAAGCCATTCATCACTTGAGAGAAGCCTTCATTTAGATTACCAATCAAGTATTGCTCAGGAATCATGACATCAGTTAAATAAACGGAGCCTCTACCTATTGGGATATTTCCCATATCTTCATAACCTCTACAGTCTACTCCTGGTAAATCACTAGGTACAAGAAAAGCGGATATTCCTCTATTTCCGGCAGTTGGGTCGGTTTTAGCAAAAAGAATAAATGCATCCGCCACTGTTGCCACACTAATCCCCGATTTCTCACCATTTAGAATGAAATGATCGCCTTTTCTAATAGCTGTTGATTGTATTCCCCCTGCATCGGTACCTGCTTGTGGCTCAGTAATTGCAATCCCAACAATCGATTTTCCCTGTGCAATTTTCGGAAGCCACTCTGATTTAATAGCATTATTTGCATGAATGGAGAGAATTTCTCCTATTAAAGCATTTAACATTACTGAATAAGTTAAATTAAAATCACCTTTGCCTATTTCTTCAGCAGCAATACCTGTCGTGATACAATCTGCCGCGCTTCCACCATATTTTTCTGGAATACGCAGACCTGTTACACCTAACTCCCCTAGCTCCTCCCATAAATGTCTCGGCGTCTTTTTTTCTCTGTCCCACTTTGTATATTGAGGTAATAATACCTCTTTAGAATATTTTCTTAAAATTTTTCGAAAGTCCTCTTGCTCTTCAGTAAATGAAAATTGTAACATCATCCATCCTCCTCTCAGTTACTATTAAGCAAGAACCATGCCAAATTAGTTTATTTGTTTGAAGCTGTTTATTCAGTTTCATTCTTCTTACTATTGCGAATTTATCTCACTTTTGCGAAATATATTTGCAAAAGTGAGTCATTATACAGTAGATGAACGAGTGTTATCAACAAAAAAAACGTAAACAAATTGGCTCTCTGCCAAAATCTGCTTACGTTTTCTACTTACTTAGGTTTTGATTTGATATTTAGCCATTTTTCTATATAAACTAGCTAAATGAATATTTAATTTTACAGCAGCCATCGTTTTATCTCCATCCGATTTTTCTAAAGCCTCAACAATAGCTTTTTTTTCTGTTTCTTTCACGATCTCTTCTAAGGTTTTTGAAGTATTATTGCTTGGTAAACACTGGGTTTGACTAGTCTGAGTCGCTATTCTTTTCACCATAGCATTGTCGCCTAACTCTTCTCCTAAAGAAAGTGTTACCCCTCTTTCTACCACAGCTTTTAATTCTCTTATATTACCAGGCCATTCATGCTCCATTAAGCATTTTAGCAAATGTGGATGAATCTGATTTACGTTTTTATTTAGTTGTTGATTATATTTATCTAAAAAATAGTGAACAAGCGGTAATATATCTTCTTTTCTGTCTCTTAATGGGGGGATAGGCAGATCAAATACGAATAAACGATAATATAGATCTTGTCTGAATTCCCCTGCCGAGACGAGCTCAAATAGATCTCTATTCGTGGCGGCTATTATCCGAATATCCACTCGCTTTTTTCCTATGGATCCAAGCCTCTCAACTTCTCTCTCTTGCAATACCCTTAATAGCTTTCCTTGAGCCGCTTTAGGCAATTCAGAAATTTCGTCAAGGAACAATGTGCCATTTTGTGCTAGCTCAATTTTTCCTGGTTTGCCTGTTTTTTTCGCTCCACTAAATGCGCCTTCTTCATAACCAAATACTTCAGATTCAAATAATTCTGATGGAATGGCTGCACAATTGACTGCAATAAAAGGGCCTTTTCTCCTTGGACTGGCATGATGAATCGCTTGAGCGAATAATTCTTTACCAGTACCACTTTCACCGGTAATTAAAACTGTGGATGAACTAACAGCTATACGAGCAGCTAGTTCTTTCACTTCTAATAACTTTTGACTTTCACCGATAATATGCGTAAATTCATAATTAGCTGTATGTGTCTTAGGTGTATATTGCTCTTTTTCTTGTAATAAAGAAAGAAACTGTTTTAAAACAGGGAGAGAAATTTCATCTGCTTTTAAAAAAATAGTTAAACGATAATGACCATTTTCTTTATTAACTTTGACGATACAGAGAACCGATAAGATCGTTAGACAGTGAAGTTTGCCAATCAGATAAGGAAAATTACTAACTTCTATCAACTGACCTTTCAATTCTTGTATTGTAATCGCAAACCGTTGGGTAAATATAGGGTTAGCAGTAACCATTCTTCCGTGCTCAGTTACGATTAATATTGGATTTTGATGAGATTGTTCCATCAATGTAATATCCTTCATCTTATTCAACCTCTATGCCCGAGTAATTGTACCACGAGCTGACCTCTAATGACTTCATGATTATCTTCGTTTATGCATGATACCTTCATCGTCAACCAATGACGTTCGTTATGACAGTCTAGCAAATCTAACTTAGCTGTAATAATTTCGTCACGGTAGACAGGGTCATAAAATAACAGTTCTTTTTGAAGGAGCACACATGGACAACCTGGTAATTTTTCACTAACTACTTGATGGATCAGTCCTTCAATTAACAATGCGGGTACGATTGCTTTATGAAAAGGTTCATCCCATTTCTTATTGTGTAATTGGTAAACAGGGCTATAATCATTTGTTAGTTGCTGACAGCTCAAAATTTCTTCTTCTGTAAATTTTCTTGCTATGGCTGCACTGTCTCCGATCTTAAAACGAATGGTATCCATATCACTCTTCTCCTTTTTTACACGATGATAGGAAAAAGGGGTCTGCATGAAAGCAGCCCCCCTCCTTATTTCATAGATAAAACCATTTCATATTGTGTGTGCACATCTTTTAAAGCAGCTAATATCGCTTGACCCGCTTTGCCTTTATAATGATCTTTTACTCTCTGTATCAAAGGTTCCAAACCATCATTTAAACTATATCCTCTTAATAACTGGCGAATAAATTCTCTTCCATGCTCTGTTGCTAACGTGCATGATGCATCAATGATTACACCATACTTTTGATCCAATTCTAATGTAATTGTAATAGAATCATATAGGTTCCTTGCCGCCATTCCTTGAGGAAGCTTAGCGTGTCCTGCTAGAAAAAATGTATTCATGATAGTTGCTCTCCTTATCTTTGTTGAATTGCCACCTCTTCTTCTTCAAAGGGCCAAGATGGCAGTGGGTTACGCAATGGCTTATCTTCACGATAGCCTAGTGCATATTCACCTTGCATAACGGTATGAATTTCTCTCGTTCCTTCGTAAATAACCGGAGCTTTTGAATTTCTCAAGTATCTTTCTACGGGGTATTCATCTGAATAACCATAAGCACCATGGACTTGTACCGCATCATTTGCCGCCTCAAACGCAGCATCACACGCAATCCATTTGGCTAAGGACGTTTCTTTTGTATTTCTCTTACCAGCATTTTTCAGCGATCCAGCTTTGAAAACAAGTAGGCGTGAAATTTCTAGGTTAGCAGTCATCTTAGCAATCATTTGTTGAACAAGTTGATGCTTTCCTATCTCTTTACCAAATGTTTTTCTTTCATGACAATATTTCACACTTGCTTCTAAACTAGCAGCGATTAAGCCTACTGCACCAGCAGCTACTGTGAATCGACCATTATCTAAAGCTGACATGGCGATTTTGAAGCCTTCCCCTTCCTCACCTAAACGGTTGGCTACTGGTACTTTTACATCAGATAAGAACACTTCTCCAGTATTACCCGCTCGTATACCTAACTTTCCTTTAATGGCCTTTGTTTCTACTCCTGCAAATGTTCTCTCAACGATAAAAGCTGTGATACCTTTATGAGCTGCATCATGATCTGTTTTAGCAAATACAAGAAAGTGATCAGCAACATCACAAAGTGAAATCCAAGTCTTTGATCCGTTTAAAATATAATAATCACCATCTTTTTTCGCTGTCGAATTCATTGCTGCTACATCTGATCCAGCATTCGGTTCAGTAAGACCAAAAGCACCTATTTTTACACCTTTTGCTTGAGGAACTAAATATTTTTGCTTTTGTTCTTCAGTTCCCCATTGCAATAAGGTCATACTATTTAATCCAGTATGAACAGACACTGCTGTTCTATATGCTGTATCTCCTCTTTCTAATTCCTCACATACAATTGCTAGGGTGTTATAATCCATCCCCGCCCCGCCGTATTGCTCAGGAATACATACACCCATTAATTGAAGTTCTGACAGCCTTTCTAAAATACGAGGTTCAAAATGTTGTTTACGATCCCACTCTTGAATATTTGGCATAATTTCATTGTCAACGAACCGTCTCACTAATTTTTTTACACTTTCTTGTTCTTCTGTTAATTCGAAATTCATCATCATAATTCCTCCTATATCACTTGATTTTTTTTCATTTCTTTTATTTCAGCTCTGGTATATCCCACTCTCTGTAATATTTCGGCTGTCTGTTCCCCATAAAGCGGCGGATGATGTCTTACTTTGACCGGAGATTTTGACAGCTTTAATGGAGAACCTGTTAATTTCAACGACGGTATATGAGGATGATTGCCCTCTATCACCATCTCTCTTGCCAGAACTTGTGGATCATTAAACATTTCGCTAATTGTATGAATTGGACCGTTTGGAATCGCATGTTCATCAAATAAACGCTTCCAATTTTGTTTTGAATTTTTTAACAACTCTCGTTGAAGAATTGGTATTAGCGAACTACGATTTTCAACGCGACTACGATTGGTGGCATACCGTTTATCGTTTATCAACTCAGCTAATTCTAAAATATTACAGAAACGGGCAAATTGTTGATCGTTGCCAACAGCAATGACCATTTCTCCATCAGCCACCGTAAATACTTGATATGGGGCTATATTTGGATGGCGATTACCTAACCGCTTAGGTTCTGTTTGACCGACCAAATAATTACTCGCTACATTAACTAAAGCCGATATTTGACAATCTAATAATGCTATATCAATCTCTTGACCTTCTCCAGTGTGCTGACGGTGTTGTAATGCACTTAATATTCCAATACAAGTATATAATCCTGTAATCACATCAGAAATGGCAACACCAACTTTCATTGGTGAGCCAGCTTCCTCTCCGGTAATATTCATTAAACCACTCATTGCTTGAATGATGTAATCATACCCAGGTAGATCTTTATATGGGCCACTTTGACCAAACCCTGTAATAGAAGCTAAAATAATTTTACTGTTCCATTCATTTAACTGCTCGTATCCAAGTCCCCATTTATCTAATGTACCAGTCTTAAAATTCTGTACTACGATATCAGCGTCTTTTACTAATTGACGAAAAACCTCCTTCCCTTCTTCAGCTTTTAAGTTCAATGTCATACTCTCTTTATTTCTGTTTGCACATAAATAATAAGCGCTTTCACCTTCAACAAAAGGAGGTCCCCAGAATCTTGTTTCATCTCCATTCTGATGATGTTCAATTTTAATGACTTCTGCACCTAAATCACCAAGTATCATCGTACAGAATGGTCCTGCTAACACCCGTGATAGGTCGATAATCTTAACCCCTTCTAATGCAAGCCCCATCTTTTATACACTCCATTTCTACAACAATAAAATAGAGTCAGCAAAATAAACTTTCCTCCGAAAAGTTTACTCTACTGACTCCTATTCACGGCTTGTTTTTCGGCAAGAAAAATCAAGTGAATCATTGTCAATGATTTTCATATTCACAATTCAAAAAGGGAAACCATTTTTGCAGTAAGGTAATTACTGTCATTGGTTTATATATTATATAATAATTAAAATTTTTAAAAAATTCAATAGTTTTTGAAAAAATAACGTGAAATAATAAAAAGAGGAGCACTAATGGCTCCTCTTTTTATTCTCTAATCATATCGTTTGAGTTTGTACTTGATTCAGTGTCAGTAAACAACTTTTTAAAGTCGGCATAATCATAATCTGATCGATTTACAGGAGTGAAATTCTCTGGTTCATAGAATCGAAGTAAATCAGCATTGACGACTTTATCTGAATATGCGAGCTTTTGCTCAACATTTTCATTCATCTCATCGCCTTTTGCAATAACTTCTTCATCTTCTATTAGTTCACCTGTATTTGAATCGTAATATTTTCCACCGATAGCTGTAATTGTTGGACTAACAAAATCTCCATTTCTAAACGGTATTAAATCATCATGTTCTTTTGAGAAAATATCAGTTCCAAAGTGAATATACTCTTTCGAATCGATACCAAGTAAATGTAATAACGTTGGTTTTAAATCAATTTGGCCTGCATATTCATGGTTCGTTCCACCTTCCATCCCTGGGACACGAATGAATAAAGGCACACGTTGTAAACTTGTATCAAGAAAATCATTATACTCTGTATCTAATACTTGTTCCATTGCTTTCTTATGGCTACTTGAAATTCCATAATGGTCACCATACATAACGATAATTGAATTATCATAGAGTCCTGATTCTTTAAGATAATTAAAGAACTCTTCAAGTGCTTCATCCGCATATCTTGCCGTTTGGAAATAATTATCCACAGATGGATCGCCAGTTGTATGTTTATCAATTGTCGCTTCTTCTTCATCTAATGGATACGGATAGTGATGAGTTACGGTAATAAACTTCGAATAGAAAGGTTGTGGTAATTCATCCAAATAAGCTTCTGATTGCTCAAAGAATGGTTTATCCATTAATCCATAGTCAGTTAAGTTATCTGAATTCATATCAAAATAACTTGCATCATAAAAACGGTCATAGCCAAATCCTTTATATATCTCATTCCTGTTCCAGAATGTCCCATTATTTCCATGGAATACTGCAGACGTATAGCCTTTTTCTTTTAAAATGGCTGGTGCTGCATGGAATGTATTCATTCCTTTTGTAGTAAAAGCAGAACCTTGTGGTAACCCGTACAACGAGTTTTCAAGCATAAATTCTGCATCAGCTGTTTTTCCTTGAGCTGTTTGATGGAAGAAGTTATCAAAATAAGTTGTGTTTTCTTCTTCAATTAATGAATTGAGAAATGGTGTAACTTCTTCTCCATGCAATTCATAGTTCATTAAGAAAGTTTGAATGGATTCCAAGTGAAGATATATCACATTCATATCCTTCCCAATACCGAATGTTTCTGGATTTGGTTCAGCATAATTAGATTGCGTAAAGTTCACGACTTCGGTTGTATCATTGCTATCTGCCATAACCCTTTGAGCTGATGCTTTCGTACTTTGTACTGCATCATAAATAGTATAATTGTACATACCGAGATATTTAACAATATAGTTTCTATCAAACCCACGTGTTAATAATTGTGGTCGATCTGCTTCAGCCAGTCCTAGGTTTGCACATGAGATTGCTAACCCTAAAGATAATACGGCAACCATGCGTCTCTTACCATAATCTTTCTTCTCGATCTTAACAAATTTAAATGCTAATAGACCAATTAAGAAAAGGATGTCTATGAAGAATAAGAAATCATATGGGCGTAGTAGAGTGGTTACACTTTTACTAACATCTGCAAAGTTCTGTGTCATTGTTAATGTTGGTAATGTAATAAAATCCGTAAATGAACGATAATATACCACATTCGCATATAACAAAAATGACATTATGCTGTATATCACTAATGTCGCAATATACTTTCGTCTTCCTTTAAAAAATAAAGCTAAACTAAGAAAGATCAACGATGACCCTAAAGGATTTAAAAATAAGAGAAATTGCTGTATTGGGCTGTCAACCCCGAGATTAAATTGAGTTAATTGTGTTATATACGTTTTCATCCAAAGGAAGAATACAGCTAACATAAAGAAGCCAATATATTTATCGAAGAATAAACTTTGACCTTTTTTAGATAAATTATCCATTATTGCACCTACCTTCTAGCACATTATTATAACATGCTTTTAAAAAAATTCTATAAGCAATTGGTAATAAAAACCCTTTTCTCACCAACTACTTTCCTCGTTTGTATTGAACAATAGCATATTATGATTATAGTCGATAATTATGAACGTTCTATGACAATGTAAATTTTTCTTTAAACTTAACGCTATCACGAGTTATAAATATACTCTTTTTTGAGCAAATGTCAAGAAATAACGTTAAAGTCCTCCATAATCAAGAGCTGCTTAAAATTAAGCAGCCCTTAGATGTATTACCTAACATTTCAGTATTACTGACATACACATTTTGAATTAGCATATGTCATTCTATTTAGAACTGTTCATAGAAAAATGGACTAGCTTCATTAGTATATGATGGCTAACATGAATTATGCTAGCTTCAACTGTTCCTTCAAAAACGTTGCTAGTTGTAACATGCCGTATTTACCTGCAATTGCTTCAGCGTCTGCATTATAATTCGTATTTGTATTGATGTCATACGTATAAACGTTACCATCACCATCTTTTATAAATTCAATCCCTGCTACATCAATTCCTGCATATTCAAGAAATTTCTCATATTTAACCATTTGTTCAGTATCCACTTCTTCAGTAATTTCGAATTTAGGACGTATCTGTGGCTCTTCTCCCATTGGACAAAAAGCATCGCCAATTTGACAAGCATCTGCCGGACATAATTCAAAGCCTTCTGAAGTATCAACATTTACAGCATAATAAAACTTCCCGCCAATGAACTCTGCCCTTGTAATTATCTGATCCTCCGATTTTATATATTGCTGAATAAGAGTAATCCCATCAACAGGTTCTTCGAAGGAATTGCTATTAACATACGTTCTTAAAGAATCGATTGTTTGGAATAACTGCACACCTAAACCTTTTCCTGCACGATTGTGTTTCGTTATAAAAGGAGTGGTTCCTATTTTTTCAGCTGCAGTTATAATATTTTCTTTCCCAACTGCTCCAATTGTTTTTGGTGTTTTAATCCCGCTTTTTTCTAGTAGAGCATATTGTTTCACTTTACTCACCTCTAACGAAAGTGCGTTACTCCCATTTAACACTTGTCTACCGTGACTTTCTAACCATGTAATCACACTTGCTGCTAATTCTGGAGCGAAACGATGCCCTCTCGTGTGAGATGAAGCACTCATGCGATTATAAAACACACCTTCTGGTGGTGTAGAATTTAAATCAATTATTCCCTCATGTAAGTGCCATGTTTCGTAAGGTACTTGTAATTCATCTAATCTTCTTGTCAAATGGTCTGTCCATTCATCATTCTCGTGAATAATATATATCTTTTTCAAAGAAAACACTTCCTTTTAATAAAAACTATTATGTATGGTACCTATTATTTCACGGGTATCAGAAATTCTCAATTATTTCGTATAAAGATGCAATTAATCATACTTTAACAAAATCAAAAAAAATGACTGTGAGATGAGGATCTCCAGTCACTTTATTCTATCATCTTGACGATTTTGTTTCATTTAAAGGTCCCGTTTCTAATGCTTCAGTCTGTTCTTCGGGATCTTTTGCAGGTACTGAGCGTTTCATAAAGAAGACGAGAATCAACGCGATAACCGAAATAAAAGTTGAAACAAAAAAGGCAAAATTAATCCCGTCTAATGTAGATTGCAACCCAATTTGTATCATCGCTTCTTGAGATAGTTCTCCTCCACCATTTTCACGTAGAGTAGTTTTTGCTAAATCTTCTCCGACTGCGTTTGCTTTATTAGACATAATTGTAATAAGCAACGCTGTACCAATGGCACCAGATACCTGGTTAAGTGTATTATTCATCGCCGTACCATGGGGATAAAACCGTGGTGGTAATTGATTCAAACCGTTTGTAGACACAGGCATCATTACCATTGACATACCGAACATTCTAATCGTATGTAATACCATAATATGAATTGCTCCTGTATCCATACCAAGACGACTAAAAAAGAAAGTCGAGATTGTCATAATGCTTAAGCCGGTTAAAGCTAATATTTTCCCACCGAATTTATCAAATAACTTTCCAGTTAGGGGTGACATTGCTGCCATTACTAATGCACCTGGCAGCATCATTAAACCGGCATCAAAAGGGGCAATACCTCGGATATTCTGTACATAGATAGGAATGAGTAGCATCCCTGAGAACATCGCCATATTCACAACCATTGTAATAATCGTTGAGAGAGTAAACATTGGAAATTGAAAAACACCAAAGTTTAACATTGGTTCTTTTTGCTTGTTTTGTCTAATTATAAAAATGAATAGAGAAATAGCACCGACAATGATGGTTAAATAAACGTTTGCAGCACTCCATCCATCATTACCTGCTGAGCTGAATCCATATAAAATACCACCAAACCCAATACTAGACAATAATAATGAAAGAAAATCTAATTTAATTGATTGCTTTTCTTTTTTATCTCTTAACCATATAAAGCCTAATAGTAAAACGATAATTGCAATTGGAGAAATAAAATGAAACAACATTCGCCAATCATAATTTTCGACAATCCACCCTGACAATGTTGGACCTATCGCTGGGGCTGCCATTAATATTAAACCAAATATCCCCATCGCAGAACCACGCTTTTCAACAGGGAAAGAAACGAGCATCACATTCATTAGAACAGGCATTAATATAGCCGAACCAGAAGCCTGCATCATTCTTCCTATAAGTAACATGCTAAAAATATCGGCAAATCCAGCTACAAATGTTCCTAATGTGAACATAAGCATCGCAAATAAAAACAAAATACGAACACTATATTTACGGATTAAGAACGCTGTTGCAGGGATTAAGACCCCATTTACTAACATATAGCCAGTTGTTAGCCACTGGACAGTAGCTGTATCTACATTCAAATCCTCCATGATTGATGGTAAGGCGATATTTAATAGAGTATTGTTTAAAAACGCAATAAACGCACCCACCATTAGGATTGCTAATAATCCATAGGGTGGTGTATTTGAATTTTGGTGATTTGCGGTCATTGTTTCCCCTCCCTATACACATTGTTCAATTGTTTATACCACTATTTCACGTAGGACTTATCATAACTGATATGATTAGTGAATGCAATCATTATATTTCGCTTTGCGAATTTTTTCTTAGGAGAATTTTATGTTATGATACTAATTATTTAAAACTTAAAGATAAGGTGATATTTTTTGAAGGACAGAAAATTACATGTCATTCATTTAGCTCATGAATTATTTATTGAAAAAGGATTTCAAGCTACTTCTATCCAAGATATATTATCTTATACAGGTATATCTAAAGGTACATTCTATAATTACTTTTCATCAAAAGCAGAATTACTAATGGCCATCTTTAAAGATAGTTACAAACTGATGGAAAAGGAGAGAGATGCTTTACTTATCGGCAAAAGCCCACAAAGTATTGATGTTTTCAAGCAGCAAGTGGAACAGCAAGTCATGTTTAATCATAAACATCAGCTCATCTCCTTATTTGATGAAATGTTCATATCAGATGACATAGAACTTAAAGCATTTATAAGAAAAGGTCAGCTCCAGACAATTAAGTGGATTTATTACCGTTTTATTGATCTGTTTGGAGAGAATCGGCGAGCATACCTTCTTGATATGTCAATTATCTTCCTTGGTATTCTTCATCAGTTGAGCAAATATTATACTGAATTATTCCAATCATCGGTCAGTATTACTAAGGTTGTTCAATATAGTGTTGAGAGAATTGTAGAAATGACAAATCAAGTTGCGACAAAAGAAGTTCAACTATTCTCACCTTCTTTAATCGATACAGAGATCAATGATTTATTAGGTACTGAAACACAGGATGAAATTAAGTATTTATGTGAACTTATCTTAGAAACGGAAGCACTAACTAAGGACGAAGAATTATTGATACAGTTTATTCAAGACGAACTCCTTTTAAGAAAAAAACCAAGGAAGTTTCTTATTGATAGTGCCTTAGAGACATTAAAACGGACAGATTCAATATGTAATAAAAGTAGTATAATACGGCTTCAGTCTATTGTTCACAACACTTCTTCCCCATCATAAAAAAGATAGATATTCTAACCATTTAGGGTAGAGTATCTATCTTTTTTTAATAAGGTTTATGCTGATAATAAAAATTGGGTGACTTACTTACATTTTTATAAGGTTTATGAAAAATGTGAGTAGTAGCTGGTGATAAAGGGGGAATAAGCCAAGTCCAATCTCCAGTGACTTCTCTCTTGTGTTTTCTTTCCTTCGTTTCAAATTGTTTGAATTGTTCTGCAGCCGTATGATGATCTACAATACTAACTCCGGCCCGTCGAAAAGAATGCATGACAGCTAAATTTAATTCGATTAATGCACGATCTTTCCAAAGTGAAGCATTCGAGCGAATATTTAACTCTAACAATTCTGCTATAATAGGTAACTGATTGTACCTATCTTCATCTGCTAAATTTCTAGCACCTATTTCTGTCCCCATATACCAACCGTTAAAAGGTGCCGCTTCATAAATAAGACCGCCTATTTCCATTTTCATATCAGCAATGATGGGGATTCCATACCATTTTAACTGTAATTCTTTAAACCAAGTATATTCGGGGTGTTCGATTTCTACCTCAACAATTAATTCTGTCGGTATCGTAAACCATTTGGGTTCTTCATTGTTCTTTTGAATAACAAGCGGTAATATATCGAAATGACTATAGGTTGGCTCCCACCCTAGCTCGATGCACTTTTTTGTAAATTCAATAGAAGATGAATCACCTAATATACCATCTTTGGTGTCATATCCAGCATATCTAATCAATTGGTGATTCCATATACGAAAGGTTGTATCACTTTCGTTACTTGGAAATACAGTAATAAAAGGTTTAATTTTCCCACTATTCGTCGCTAGTTTTATGTGCTCAAAAAGCGCCTTTGCTACTTCCTCTTCTGTGTTACATAATCTCTTATCGATGACTTGAAGTGTTTCCCAAAAGAAACGCCCTATACAACGATTACTATTACGCCATGCAAGTTTGCTACCATAAGCCAATTCTTCCTGTAATTGCGTATATGTTCCAGTTGATTCTATTTCATCAAATATCATACTTAATCTTCTATCCGCTTGTTCTTTTGTTTGCCTTGTTTCTTCGTAAAACTGATAAATAAATTCCTGAGCTTTTTGAAATAGTTCTTTAGACAAGATAGACTGAATCCTCCTGAATGTAGATTCGATAATACTATCTTACCATATCCCTTTCGTATGTTAGAAAAATCATGGCTTTTCTGTCATTGTTTCTTTCCCGTACATGTTGCCCTTTTCAATATGAAACAACTTCGCCAAATAGGGATTGACAAATAAATGGTTTGGATCAAGTTTTGCTCTCCAAATGAGGAATTCTCTTAGGTGGCTGTATTTACGAGTCAACTCTGAAACCTTTGCTTGATGAATCTTCCCCCAATGAGGACGCCCATTATACTTATTCATAATTGCTTCCATATCGTTAAAATAGGTTTCATATGGCATACCTTTAAACATATGAAAAGCAATATAAGCTGAATCTCTCCCAAAAGATGGGCTAAACCAAATATTGTCTCTTTTCACGACGCGACATTCGATTGGAAAATGGACCTTGTATTGCTGCTCTTCTATTTTTTTCCTTATTTCATCGAGACAAGCAACCATATGCTCTAACGGAATGGCATACTCCATTTCAACAAACTTTACTTTTCGTGGAGTAGCAAATAAATCATAACTTGGCGCATATTGCTCACTATCACTAATGGCTTTTGCGCTTATACGACTAACTGGTTTCGTTAGATTTGGCCATTTGCGACATAAGACAGATAGAAAACCAAATATATAATTCTCCATTATCATACTTTCCATCTTACGCCATTTTCTTTTCCTCGGCTTCTTGTCTGTTATATTCATTGTTTTTATTTGCACATGGTTAGAAAAGGGGAATAAGAAGCATTCAAAATGGCGATTGTGTTGGATATATAAACTAATATGAGACTTTAAATCACTATAAAGTATTTTCCTACTTTTATAAACATAGGTCGGTGCTTGAATGACCTTTAATTTCACCTTTACAACGATGCCCAACAACCCTAACGAAACGAGCGATGCATCGTACAATTGTGAGTTTACTTGACGAGAGATTAACAGTTCCTCTCCTCCTGCTGTAATCATCACTAGTTCTTCAACTTGTGTAGAAATATTGCCGAATTTCATACCTGTCCCGTGTGTACCAGTTGATATTGCGCCGGCAATACTTTGCGTATTTATATCACCAAGGTTTTCTTGGGCCCAACCTTTCTCACCTAAGTATTTGCCGATTTCATATAATTTGGTACCACCATATACCTCTACTAAACCTTGGTCCTCATCAAAAGAAATCATACCTGATAAACGGTCTAATGAAACGAACCACTCTTCGGTTTGAATTAGATTTGTGAAAGAATGTCCAGATCCTACCACTCTAATCTTCTTCTTTTCCTTTCTTGCATTATTTATAACTTTTATGACATCCTCTATGCTTTGTGGAAAAAATAGTTGCTCAGCATTGAATTGTACATTTTCTGCCCAGTTACGGATAGATGCGAGCGAAGTTTTTCTCATAGGAAACACATCCCTTCCCCTCTATACGTTTTTACAGTTGATGTAGATTGACTTTCCGAGTAGCAATGAATCTCTGTGAACCTTTCACATACCTCCCCAGCTTTCGCAGCTCTAAAAACAACTGCACTTCCTATGGATAAACGTTCTTTTGAATAAGACACTGGTGTTTGCACCTCGCCAGCACCTTCCATTGATAAAAGTCTCATGCCATATGGATATACGGGAAGTGGCATCTTCGTTTGATCAGTAACACCGGAAGCAATGTAACCTCCGCCGAGACATGTATATATATCCGCTTTCGCTTGACGAACAATAGGTATGGCAAAGAAGAGAGCAGGTTCATATTTAATCTCTTGATAATAATCAAAAAGAAGTGGTGAATAAAAGCCTGACCCGACAGTAATTTCCGACACTTGTTCGTCTGTTGCCGTATAATGGATACTACCAGTCCCGCCACCATTCACTAAAGCAGGTGTATACCCTTTTTGTAGTAAAGCTGTAATGATTGCTTCCCTCTTCCGTTTTACTTCTCGCTTTGCTTTTTGTTTCATTAAACGGATAATGGTATTTTTCCCATATGAATGCGGGACGTTATCACCAACGCCAGCAATTTGTGCTTCATATCCCATGATTCCCTTCCAGTGAAGCACATCACTAGCATGAATAGCTTCTACTATAGCTAGGACCTCAGAGGAGCTCCTTAAAGAAGAACGTCGAACCCCAAAATGAAATCCAAAAATATTTGTACTCATATCTATATCTACACAAATTGAAAACTGGCCATTTACAGACTTTGCTAGTTTTATTAAATAATCAACATGCGCTAAAGAATCGACCATGACAGTTATTTCTTTAGGATGCTCTCGAGCAATTAGCATTAGAGAATTTTCATCCATACTTGGGTATCCAAGCAAAATGTCATTAAAACCATCTTTCACTAATACTAAGCTCTCATCAGCAGAATAAGTCATAATACCTTGATAGCATTCATTTGAAGCTAAAATACGCTTGATTACATCAATGG
Source organism: Cytobacillus sp. FSL M8-0252 (assembly GCF_038007345.1). NCBI lineage: Bacteria > Bacillati > Bacillota > Bacilli > Caryophanales > Bacillaceae > Cytobacillus > Cytobacillus sp. FSL M8-0252. Next base: position 2,166,413 of record NZ_JBBOWZ010000001.1, on the reverse strand, counting down.
AACGAATAGACTTTGTTGCTACTCTTATTTTTTTGCCTTTTGCATGCATTGCGATGACCTGGCAGTTTCGATCAAGAGCATCTAAATCTAATATAAGTGCAGGCTTCGATAAATTTTCTATTCTTTCCATATCCATTAAATCCCCACCACCATTATTTCGCAAAATATAAGAAAAGCGACTTTCTAATGGAAAGCCGCTCTTGTGCGTTGTATTAAAAATATTATTTAACACCTGTATTCGCTTTAACAGTTACTTCAGCATATTTCTTCTCATCTCGTTTATTTGAAACAACTGCACCAATATAGGCTGCTAGAAATCCTGCTGGAACTGATATGATTGCCGGGTTGGTTAATGGAAATATTGGATCACCAACAAGGATTGCTGTTCCTTCAGGGCTCAATACACTTGGACTAATAGCTACTAGAACAAGTGCAGTAACGAGACCGGTAACCATTCCTGAAATGGCACCCGCTGTGTTGAACTTCTTCCAGTATATTGTATAAATGATAACTGGAAGGTTCGCACTTGCTGCCACACAGAAAGCTAAAGATACTAAGAAGGCAACATTTAACGTTTGCGCAAATAGGGCAAGAATAATCGAAAGTACAGAAACACCAATGGAAGCATATCTTGCGGCTAGCATTTGCTCTCTCTCAGTTGCTTTACCTTTTTTAATAATTTGCCCATAAATATCATGTGCGAAGGCTGAAGCTCCTGAAAGCACAAGCCCAGCAACGACGGCAAGAATGGTTGCAAAAGCAACGGCAGAAACGAATGACATTAGGAAGTCTCCACCAAGTGCTTCAGCTAATAGAGGTGCTGCCATATTACCAGCTGCATTTGCTGCAACGATATCTTGTGAGCCTACAAACGCTGCAGCTCCAAATCCTAGGAAGATCGTTAAGATATAGAATATTCCTACAATCCAAGTAGCTGTGACAACAGAACTTCTCGCTGTTTTAGCATCTTTCACTGTGAAAAACCTCATCAAAATATGAGGAAGTCCAGCAGTACCTAATACAAGAGCGACCATCATTGACAATGTGTCAACACCGTTCGTATATTTCACACCTGGGTTTAAATAAGATTCACCGTGGGATGTTACCGTTTTCATTTGCTCAAACATACCGAGAATATTAAAGTTAAACTCTTTTAATACAAGGAATGAAATAATGACTGTTCCTATCATTAATAGTGCTGCTTTAATAATTTGAACCCAACTAGTTGCCGTCATTCCGCCAAATAAAACATAAGTTGTCATCATGACACCAACGATTACAACAGCAATCCAGTAATCAATACCCAACAATAATTGTATAAGTGCACCAGCTCCAACTAATTGAGCAATCATATAGAAAATAACAATCGTTAACGTACTAATTGCTGCGACTCCTCGAACTTTCTTTTCACTAAATCTGGCACTAATCATATCAGCAATTGTATATTTACCCAAATTTCTAAGTGGTTCCGCAACTATATATAATACGACTAAATAGGCTACTAAGTATCCGATGGAATAGAAGAAACCATCAAACCCGAATAATGCAATCGCGCCCGCAATACCTAAAAAGGAAGCGGCTGATAAATAATCACCAGCAATCGCTAAGCCATTCTGCCAACCGGTTAATCCCCCTCCGGCTGTATAAAACTCACTTGCTGTATTCGTGCGTTTTGCTGCCCAATAAGTGACCACCAATGTCATTGCTACGATTAATACGAATAAAGTTAAACCAATTCCACTCATAATTAACGTTCTCCTTGTGTTTTATGACTTTCAATGATTTGTTCTGCATCTTTATCAAATTTTGCAGCTTTTTTAACGTAAATCATGCATAAAACCCAAGTCATCACAAATTGTGCAAACGCATACATCCAAGTCCATGTAATAGAACCAATTGCCGGTTGATTAAGCACATTCGTAAACGAAGTCAGTATCGGTAGCATAAAATAAAAGAGCATGAAAAAAATAATCATTGGTACTAAAAAGGCTTTCTTAGCACTTAATAAACTTTTAAAAGCTGAACTACTTGCCACAACCTCATAATCTACATTCTCTTCCTTTTGGTCATGCGCTTTCGCTAAGTTATCCAATGGATCCCCTCCCATTTTCTGAAATATATGTATATTCTAAAAAATATAATTAATATATGCAATAGTATTTGTACTAAAAGAAAAGATTTATTTTTAGACAAGTTTCGACAATAACAAGAAATTTTAATATAATAGAAAGTAAATTATTTACTATAGTTTGCGAGGGAAATCATGAAGAGAGTACGTCTATTAAAAGACTATCAAAATTTTCAAAAAGGTACCCCTTTTCTCGTCATTACTGAATCTGAATTTATAGGTGTAAAAGAATATGTCTTGAGAACATATGATTTACATCATCGATTACTAATCACTGACAAGGAATACGCCACATTGTTTTCACAAATTGGGAAAAACGAACCTCTTCTGTGACGCTTGCTTGTCTGATTGCATAAGAAGGCTTATAATAATGAGAGAATAAGAACGGTAAGGGTGAAAAGAACATGCTCGATGGTTGGTTTATGTGGTTTATACTTTTTTGGGTTGTCATATTAGTAATCCTTATGTCCATTGGTGGTTTCTTTATGTTCCGAAAGTTTTTAAAACGGCTGCCTAAAGCTGACGGTAAATCTGATATGGATTGGGAAGAATATTACGTAAGACAAACACAGCATTTATGGGGCCAACAAGAAAAAGAGTTATTAAATGATCTCGTTAGTCCAGTACCAGAACTTTTTCGTGATGTTGCCAGACAAAAGATAGCTGGAAAAATTGGGGAATTAGCTGTAAAGGAAAAAGCAACAAAGATAACAGAGGAAATTCTCATCCGCGGCTACATAATTGCTACTCCAAAAAAAGATCATAAATTTCTAAGAAAAAAATTGGCACAAAAAGAAATCAACATGACACCATATGAACATCTTTTTTAAAACGAAGCAGAAATTGCACAATAACAAAGAAGCACCTTTAAAAGTTAGGACACTCTTAAAGGTGCTTCTTTTCTTGTTAAGTAGTTGGTCTTGATCTAACTTGTTTGACATTTACCGCTTTGTCCATTTTGCGAAATTGAACGAACATTGCCATACGCCATGGAACAATCATCGCAAATGCTAATAAGTAAAACATTCCTGCAAGTGCACCTATGTCTATAGTCGAACTTAGCATCAGTTTGGCAACGAGCCGAATAATAAGTAAACCTATCAAGATAAATATAAACGCTTTCGATTTCTTTAAATAGATTTCGTCTTCCTTCTTTTCAAATTTAGTCGTTTTGATTAATATTAAGGAAAACAATGCCCCTACTATAACAGCTTCCATTAATTCAATTGGCGTAACGCGAAAATAGGGAAAAATAAACATTAATGCCCCCGTACTCATAAACACGGGAGGTAAAATTATCTTCTTAATCGTGACTGGATGATTAGCTGCCTTCATTCGGATGAACATAGCTAATACTGCCATAGAAACAGCTCCAATTGATGTCAACAACACCATGTCCATAAAAAACATCCTTTTACAATAAAATCAATGACACTTATTATTATAGCTAATTCCTATTCAATAGTAAATTATATGTATGATATTAAGATAACACTCGCGATACTGCATCTATCACTCTAACTTCATCAAATGGTTTGATGATAAAATCTTTTGCCCCAGCTTCGATCGCTTCTACTACCATTTTTTGTTGACCCATGGCTGAACACATAACAATTCTAGCTGTTGGGTATTCAGCTCTAATTTTTCTCATTGCTTCTAATCCACTCATCTCTGGCATTGTAATATCCATTGTCACAAGGTCTGGTGTTAATTCTTCATATAAAGCAATGGCTTGTTTACCATTCTCCGCTTCGCCCACAATATCATGATTGGCTTTTTTTAATATATTTGTTAAAGTCAGCCTCATAAATTTTGCATCATCTACTACTAGTATCTTTGCCACCTATTATTCCTCCTCCAAACACATCCGCTACAACATCTCATATTAAAGAACTACGATTTCAAAGTAATATCACTCATTACAATATATCTAATTTTTCTAATAATTTCAATTTAAACCCAACGACAATTTTCGCAAGGAACAAAAAGCGAGTTTTCCTCGCTTTTTAATCCAATTATCACTGTTAAAAACCAGTAAAACCACCTGTCAACATAGTGAGAAGGGAGATTATATCAGTCATCCAATCAAAAAACAAGACGACACCCATTACTATCATTAAAATCCCACCAATTCTCATAATCTTTACATTATGTTTTTTAATCCATTTCATTTTACCGATAAAGAAAGACAATATTAAAAATGGCACAGCAAAGCCAATAATATAGGCAATCATATAAAATAGGCCAGATCCAGGATTTGTCGCTGAAAGTAAAATAACTGATGCTAAAATAGGTCCAGAGCAAGGTGTCCAACCAGCAGCAAAGGCTAAGCCTATTAAAACTGAACCGAAGTAACCAGTCGGTCGATTTTTAAAATCAAATCTCCTTTCTTTCATTAAAAATGCTGGTTTAAGTAAACCTAAGATCACTAGACCAAATATAACAATAAAAATGGCTCCAATTTGACGGATGAGGTCAGCATATTCATAAAAAAAGTTACCTATATAAGAAGAACCAAAGCCGATGGCAATAAACACAATTGAAAATCCTAATAAAAAGCATAGCGTATGTATCAAACTACGTTTTTGTAGCAGTGCATTCTCCGTTTTTAATTCACCTACGCTCATTCCAGTGATATACGATAAAAATGCCGGATATAATGGTAAACAGCATGGCGAGATGAAACTCAAAAAGCCTGCACCAAGAGCAATAATAAAATTCACATCAGTCATACCAACACCTCCATACCTTCCCCTTTTTCCTTCCCCATTCTATCAAAACATTATGAGAAAAGAAATTAATCTTTTTGAATAATTTGTGTCTAACATTTAACACACACGTTAAACACCAGTTTTATTTCGATATTGTATCAATCTCGTTGAATCATTTGGTGATATGTATAATGAATGTAAAAAGTTTTACATAAGTTTCTTTTGAATTAATTACCATTATTCGCTATAATTAATAAAAGTATATTTGGGACAAAATAGAAACTACTTCATGGTTAGAACAAAATCGCAGAGGAGTTTTAGGTGCGTGAACAAACAAGACTTACTACTATTAATTGAACAAAAAAGACGAGAACTGATACAAACCGCTATGAGAAACGGCCTCAACTCTGCTTCTGCCATAAAATATAGTCAGGAGTTAGATTCTTTATTAAATGAATATAATCGTCTTTACGAGAGCAGACTCACATTAAATAGACAAGCATAAAAGGCTAACACTTGGATTAAACAAGTGACGTGATATCAGAGAATTCGACAATATGATACTGACTAAAGAAATAGACCAAAGCTAAAGTTTAGCTTTGGTCTATTTCTTAGTTGCAATGAAGAACCGAAAAATAAAGTTTGCTCTGTTTCTATCTATATGCAATTGAACCTAGTAACTTTATCTAACTATAGTTCGTAAGTTATTTTCCAGGTTGTTGCTTATTCATCGCATTCATCATTTGGTTAATTTTCTTCTGAGACGGCTTCATTCCCATTTGCATCATCATCATTTTAAGCATTTGTTCATTAATTGGTGGATTTTTCTTTAGGTAGCTCATCATATATTTACGAGCGATGAAAAATCCTAGTGCTACACCAGCAAGTAATGCTAATATACCAACTAGAATATATGTCCACATACTACTTCCTCCTTCATGTTGTCTATCATACAGTGTACTAGACCAAAGGTTATTATACAATATTTGCTGATGATTTTCTCTAATTTAGACAAACTTTCTTTCTTTTATTGGCTTTAACCAGCCAAATCGATTATGAAAAAGGTCGATAGCTAAATAAGAACTTTCTTCTTTTCGTAGGACTTCAAAGAAAACCGTCTCTGCATCATAGTTTCCTTGAGCCTCTAAACTAAGAAAACGATCATAGATCATCAACTTAGCTTGACTATTTTTTTCTTTAATATAAAACGCATTACTCTTATAAGAAACTTTTTTCTCTGCATATAATTCTCTATATAAATCATTATTTACTTTATCTTTTGGAATATTCTTGGTGATAAAGGCAATTTGTTTTCCCAAAATAAATTGGATCGTCCCAGTCGCTTGTTCATATTCCTTGAACAGCTGATAAAACATTTGCTCTCTACCAAAATAATGAGACGCAAAAGGTTCATCTATTAAATATAGCTGATACGTTCTCATAGAATTACTCCTTTTTTAGACAAGTCTTTTTCTTATTATAAAATTTTATTTCTGTATTTTCTGTCTCTTTTTGTTATAAATTTCTACTTTTTTTGTCGAAAAAAAACGAAGAGGGAAATTCCCTCTTCGCTCATGTTTATAAACTTTTTAATTTACTTACGATGTTCTCTACAGTAAACCCATACTCTTTTATTAGAATATCTCCTGGTGCAGAAGCACCGAATTGATCAATTCCTAAAACGTCGCCCTCTAGACCGACGTATTTATGCCAGCCAAATGATGCTGCCATTTCAATGGCTAAACGTTTGGTTACATTTTTAGGTAATACAGATTCTTTATATTCATTTGATTGAGCATCAAATCGTTTCCAATCCGGCATACTGATTACTGCCACATCAAAGCCCTCTTCTTTTAAAGCAGCTTTAGCCTTCACCGCTAATTCTACCTCTGACCCTGTCGCTAAAAGAAGCGCATCTGGTTGCTCTTTTTCTGCTTTTGCAATCACATAAGCACCTTTTTGAACTCCTTCAGGGGCTAACTCTGCTGAGTTTGGTAGTGTAGCAATATTTTGCCTAGTTAACACAAGTGCTGTTGGTTGATCTTTTGATTCAATCGCTAACTTCCAAGCAGCTGAAGTCTCATTTCCATCAGCTGGGCGAATAACTGCTAAATTTGGCATGGCACGAAGCGCTGCTAATTGTTCAACTGGTTCATGAGTAGGTCCATCTTCACCTACAGCAATACTGTCATGTGTAAGAACATAAGTAACAGGTAGCTTCATTAATGCTGCAAGCCGAATAGCTGGTCTTAAGTAGTCAGAGAATACAAAGAATGTCCCTCCAAAAACATTTAGACCACCGTGTAAAGCCATACCATTTAAAGCGGCACCCATAGCAAATTCTCGTACGCCAAACCAAATATTTTTTCCAGCATAATTAGTTGCTGAGAAGTCTTCTGCATCTTTAATCATCGTCTTATTCGAACCTGCTAAATCAGCTGAACCACCAAAGAAAGATGGTAAGTTCTTCGCAATACTATTGAGAGCTTCCCCTGAAGACGCTCTAGTGGCTAAACTTTTACCTTCTTCATATACGGGAATATCTTTATCCCAACCATTTGGTAATTCACCTTTGATTGCACCTTCTAGCTGTTCTGCTAATTCCGGATGATTTTTTTTGTAAGCAGCGAAAAGATCTTTCCATTCACTATCTGCTTTTTCACCGTTAATAGCTACATTTTGTTTGAAGTGTGCATATACTTCTTCAGGAACATGAAAATCTTCTTCAAATGTCCACTCATAAGCATCTTTTGTTAATTTTAATTCAGATGAGCCTAGTGGTGAACCATGAGAAGCAGATGAGCCTGCCTTATTCGGGGATCCATAACCAATTACTGTTTTAACTTCTATTAACGTCGGTTGTGTAGTATTTTGACGAGCGCTGTCAATTGCCTGGGCAATTTCATCGAGATTATTTCCATCTTCTACTCGAAGATAATGCCAGCCATAACTTTTAAAACGATCGGCTACACTTTCAGAAAATGATTGATCTAAATCTCCGTCTAATGAGATGTCATTAGAATCATACATTACAATCAACTTTCCTAATTGAAGGTGACCAGCAAGAGAAGCTGCTTCTGCAGACACTCCCTCCATTAAGTCTCCATCTCCGCATATACTATATGTATAGTGGTCTACTACATTGTAGCCATCTTTATTATATTCAGCTGATAAGTGACTTTCTGCCATTGCCATCCCTACTGCCATGGCAATCCCTTGTCCTAATGGACCTGTTGTCGCATCTACACCTGGTGTATGGCCATATTCAGGATGTCCTGGTGTTTTACTACCCCACTGGCGAAATTCTTTAATATCATCTAAAGAAAGACCATATCCCGATAAATGAAGGAGACTATACAAAAGCATAGACCCATGACCCGCAGATAACACAAAGCGATCACGATTAAACCAATCAGGATTTTTGGGGTTATGATTCATAAACTTTGTCCATAAAGTATACGCCATTGGCGCAGCTCCCATTGGCATTCCTGGATGACCAGAGTTTGCCTTCTCGACTGCATCGATAGACAATGTTCTTATGGCACTAATTGATAAAGCATCTGTTTTGTTGAACATGAACGACATCCTTTCAATATATATCCTACAAATTAAATATAATAGACTTTCACCTTCAGTTACAACCAGAAAGGTAAAAAATTATATAATTGTCATATAAAACAACAACAAAGGAAACTGTTCGTGACAGTTTCCTTTTAAAAATTTATAAACACAATCTTAGTGAAGTGGTTTATTTTGTTCACGTTTTAACTTCTCTGGTGTAACATCATTACCTTCAGGGTCAATAACAGTAACACCTTTTAATGTATTTAACATAGAAGCTCTAAACTTCTCTAAATATTCTTTTCTTAATTTAGATTGTTCCTTTGCTTCTGGTTCTGATAAACCTTCTGTTTTCGCTTTCTTAGCAAGCGAATTAATTCTCGCTAATTTTTCTTTTGAAATCATTGTGCTACACTCCTTCCCATCCAAAAAGTTCTTCATTCCATATGGAGAAGATACTTAATAGCCATATTACTAAATATGACTGCATTTTACAAGAAAGCAGTTTTACAATCATCTTTTGATTTTCATTTCAGACGCCAATAAGTTGGTATCGTCTTGCTTTATTATTAGGTATGGCAATGTAGCAGTGTTCTCAACTTAAAAATGTGAGACTATTAATATAGGGAGCGTATGTATGTAAATAAGGGGAATAAGGGAATAATACTTTCACTAACAACTAACGTTAAATGAAAAAACACGGATGAATCCTCGGAAACAAATAACCATTCACAGTTCACTTGTCTGAACCCACGAACGATTGTAGAATCTTTTAGTATGCCTTTATCTTGCTTGGTATCAGTACTAATATTTCTTAGTTTTTTAGTTGAATTACAACTAATCAATCGACTTAACTTATTATGCCTATATCATGATGATTCATTATCCATCTGCTCTATATTATCTATATATTCATTATACCTACGGTTTACTGTCGCTTTAGATATTTTATAACCAAAGCCTCTTAACGTTGCAGCAATTTCTGCAAAAGTAAGGTTATTTTGTCTCAATTTTACTATTTCTTCTATTGGTACCTCTATTCGTTCTCTTCCGTTTATATTTCCTTGGTTTTTTAAATTTTTTTCAGGTCGAAAGCCTTTTTGAACAGCTTTTTGCATCCCTCTTTTTATTTTTACATTATGTAGTTTTCTTTGATACTCTTCAACCATGCTAACAATTTGTAATACCATAGAATCAGAATCTGAAAGTTGCAATTCTCCATTATGGGCAATTGTATAAATCTTCCCATTTTCTTTAAGTATACAATGTAAGATGGCAATTTTAGCATTTCCTCTTCCAATCCTGGTTTCATCTTGAATAAGAACAGCCTCTGCTTGATTTTGTTTAAGTAACTCCAATAATTGCAACACACCAATTCTTTCTAAATCATAGCCACTTGCTTTCTCACGTATGACTTCAACTACATTCATATCCTTCATTCTCGCTAAATGTAAAAGTTCTTCTTCTTGTCTAGCAAGAGACGTTTCCTGTGTATCCTTCGTCGTACTCACCCTGCAATATATAATTACATTCATTCTCTTTCATTCCTTTAGTCTTCTAATATCACACTAGCTAAATTTGTTTCAGATATTATTTCACCATTTGTAATGGGAAGATATACCGTATCACCAGGATGTATTTTACCTAAATGTATATGATTAAATTCTTCTACCCAAGCAACAAAGTCTTTAGAAGACATATTATGGGCATCTTTAAACTCCTCCGCTATTTTCCATAAAGAATCTCCTTGTTTTACTTCAACTTTTACATATTCCTCCTGATTTGCATTACCAGTGTTCAAAAATAATAAGAAAACCATACCGAAACTAAAAGCGATAAGAATAATAGCATAACTATAAGAATTCCACAATTGTTTTATCATTAATTGCCACCCCTGAATAGAATATATGTTCGATTTAATAATTTTAGTATAATGCGAACATTTGTTTCTGTCAATAAGAAAATTCGAACTTATGTTTGTATCTATTTACTACTGATGGTATAATAATCTTAATGAAATTGACGAAGGTGCGTGATAGCGTGAAATTATCTAAGAGGCAGCAAGATATATTGAATTTTATAAAAGATGAAGTAAAACAAAAAGGTTATCCACCTTCCGTTAGGGAAATAGGTGAAGCTGTTGGACTTGCTTCAAGTTCAACCGTACATGGCCATCTAGCCAGACTAGAGAGTAAAGGTCTTATTCGTCGAGATCCGACAAAACCCCGTGCCATTGAGGTATTAAATCTAGAAGAGAGCAACCCAATACCTAAAGTGCAAACGGTGAACGTACCTATTATCGGTAAGGTTACTGCTGGTCACCCCATTACTGCGATTGAGAATGTTGAGGAATATTTCCCTTTACCTGAAAGAATGGCTCCGAGTGATGAAAATATCTTCATGCTTGAAATTATGGGAGAAAGTATGATTGAAGCTGGCATATTAGATGGTGATTATGTCATAGTCAAGCAGCAACAAACAGCAAATAATGGAGAAATCGTGGTTGCTATGACAGAAGATGATGAGGCCACCGTTAAGCGATTCTTTAAAGAGAAGAACTTTATCCGCTTGCAACCAGAAAACCCTACTATGGAGCCGATTATCTTGCACAATGTATCTATTTTAGGCAAAGTTATTGGTGTTTATCGTCAAATACATTAAAAAAGAGTGTCATTATTGACACTCCTTTTTAATAGTTTGCAATTATCTTTATATGTTACTCATACAATTATAAAATTTAAAAAATTCAGTAAAATAGAATCATTACATCGAGACAAAAATATATTATAATGAAATTTACACCAAGAATCAACCTAAGGTCGCAAAAAAATCTCGGCTTTAGGAGTGTGAAGGAAAAATGTTAATGAACATTCTCTTCGCTGCGTTGATTGGTGGAATTGTCGGTGTTGCAGGACATTTGCAGAGATTAGGCAAACTAGTCAAGCCACGGATGACGAAAAAATTCATTTATTTAGGGTTCTTAGAAGACATCTTACTAGGAGGACTGGCGGCCGTATTTGTCATTGTGACAACAACACCGGATTCCCCCACTGCTGTTTTCATCATCTCTCTCGTATCTGGTATGGGAGGTGAGGGTATCTTAAAATTATTAGATACCCTAAAAGTAAAAGATCAAGAATAAAATTTTATTCCGTTCTTATGAACGGTTTTTTGTTGTATATAACAAGAACAAATTTTATTTAGACAACTTCGCTTTTTACCTACTATTCTAGCGCTAGAAATACCCGCTTAAACAGTTCTATTTCACCTTTATGGAAGGGACATAACACATTTTCGTTTAACGTTTTGTGTTGCTTCTTAAATTGTAATATGTATGTCTTACACAGCCCATAGAACCACTCTCCTGAAGTACTGTTCATCCATTCAATACGAGCTAATGTTTTTAAATTTGATACCTACTACTTGACATGATGTTTTATGGGTAAATAAATATTAAAGCATTTTTCATGAAAACAAATAGCTAGGATGATTAAATGCCAATTATTCAATTGATTGGTAACTTGAACGACCTACTTCATCATACATACACCTTAAATTCAGTTCATAAATGAATCAATTGCCCCCCTTGATTTTACATACCCAATAACCCACAAGTACTAAATCGCTTAAAATAACTATTTCTCATTGATTTCGACTATCCGCATCATTACTTATATTTTTTCTTCCTATTATTAATAAATAAATCTGTAGACAAACTCATTTAAGGAGTTTATCTACAGTCTGAAGCAGCCGTTAAAACGGTATTTGAAGATGCCTTTTAGTTTCAGCAATAGTTATTTTCCCATATATAAGCTTCCATTAAAACACAGTAAAAGCACTCTCAACTTACGGGGTTCCTAAGTTCCTTATACTTCAACTGCAACAATATCATCACAACAGATCGTAGTAATTCTTACACGAGCTTTCTTGTCACAACAACAATGATCGTGACGATCATCGTGACGATCACAGTCTGCTTTAGCTAGGAAGACTAAATTACCGCGAATATCGATAAACTCCCCGAACACATGGCCGCCACCTTTAAGAAACACTCTCACATCCTCACCACGGGAAACGTTCTTAAAGAACTCATCGCAGCCACAATCCTTATTGTCGTCTTTGCTGTAATTACCACAACCGTGATTGTTGTTGTCATATCCATATGAGTCTGAATATCTTGGTCTTCTTCCAAAAAAACAATTATTATATCCCATATCTCTTCCTCCTTTCTATCATTATGTTAATACTATATGTCGAGGGTATTGGAGGTGTACGGGCTATATCCCCCTGTTAAAAGACCATTTATTTTCTCTTTGTTTCTATCTTTTAATTTGCTATCCTATCCTAACTAAAATAAAGAAGCAGCCGTTATGGCTGCTTTGGTTGGACTCTTTTTAGTATCTAATAAAGAGATACCAAGTTGAATGTTAATACTCAACAGTTATACTCCTTGCATACATATCTGTTTAGACACAATAAAGAAACTACTAACTATCGTGTTTCAACTGCAACGATATTATCGCAACAGATCGTAGTGATTCTTACACGATTTTTCTTGTCGCAACAATCATCGTGACGATCATCGTGACGATCATCGTGACGATCACAGTTAGCTTTTGCTAAGAAAACTAAATTACCGCGAACATCAACGAATTCTCCTGTCACATGGTCGCCGCCTTTAAGAAATACTCTCACATCCTCACCACGGGAGATATTCTTAAAGAACTCATCACAGCCACAATCCTTATTGTCGTTTTTACTGTAATTACCACAACCGTGATTGTTGTTGTCATATGAGTCTGAATATCTTGAGCCTCTTCCATAGAAATTATTATTACATCCCATTTTTCTTCCTCCTTTCTATGATTATGTTAATACTATATGTGGATGGTCTTAGAGTTGTACGGGCTATATCCCCCTGTTGAAAAACCATTTTATTTTTCTCTGTGGACCTTTTTTGTTTTTCAAACCTATCCTAGCAAATATAAAAAAGCAGCCATTATGGCTGCTTTAATCTGAGACCCTTTTTAGTTTCTATTAATTAGTTGAATGATGATACGAAGCAGTTATACCCCTTGCAAGAACTTCTTTTAGACTCATAAAAAGGACTCTTACTATCGAGTTTCAACTGCAATGATATCATCACAACAGATCGTAGTAATCCTTACACGATCTTTCTTGTTGCAACAATCTTTGTGACGATCATCATGACGATCATCGTGACGATTACAGTTAGCTTTTGCTAGGAAAACTAAATTTCCACGAACATCGATAAACTCTCCGAACACATGGCCGCCACCTTTAAGGAATACTTTCACATCCTCACCACGGGAAATGTTCCTAAAGAACTCATCACAGCCACAATCATTATGATCATATCCGTATGAGTCTGAATAGTTTTGATTATTATATCCCATATTCTCATCCTCCTTTCTATGATTATGTTAATACTATATGTGGAAGATGAAGAGTTGTACGGGCTATATTACCTTGTTAAAAGACCATTTTATATTACATCTTCTTAAGTTTTTATGAAAAATCAGATGTTAAGGCTACTTCTATAAATTAAATGTAAAGAGGTTCATAATAAACGCCTCAAGGATGATCCTCACCTCTTATATTTTCAAATAAAAAAAGACTGTAGGTACCTCGATTACACCGAGTTTACCTACAGTCTGAAAAACCACTTTGGTATTATCTATTAATACATTTGTAAATATTGCTCGCGTTCCCATGGGTGAACTTGCGTTCTGAACATATCCCACTCAATTTCTTTTGCTTCAATAAAGTGCTCAAGAATATGTTCACCAAGTGCAGCAACCATTACTTCATCTTGTTTAAGAAGTTCTAGCGCGCTATAAAGTGTAGCTGGAAGATCTTTAATACCTTCAGCTTCACGTTCCTCTTTGCTCATAACATAAATATTACGGTCTACCGGAGCTGGTGGTGTTAGGTTGTTTTTCACACCATCTAATCCAGCCTTAAGAAGAACAGCCATTGCAAGGTATGGATTGGCAGCTGGGTCAACACTACGTACTTCTACACGTGTACTGACACCACGTGATGCTGGGATACGAATAAGTGGTGAACGGTTTCTCGCAGACCAAGCAACATAACAAGGAGCTTCATATCCAGGCACTAAACGTTTAAAAGAGTTTACTGTTGGATTTGTTACAGCTGTGAAACTTGGTGCATGGTTAATGATACCTGCAATAAAATTACGTGCTGTATCACTAAGTTCTAAATCACCTTTTGTATCATAGAATGCATTTACACCATCTTTAAATAATGAAACGTTACAGTGCATACCTGATCCGTTCACACCGAATAATGGTTTTGGCATAAATGTTGCGTGTAAACCGTGTTTACGTGCAATTGTTTTAACCACTAATTTAAATGTTTGGATGTTATCGCATGCTGTAAGTGCATCAGCATATTTAAAATCGATTTCATGTTGCCCTGGAGCCACTTCATGGTGAGAAGCTTCAATTTCAAAGCCCATTTCTTCTAGCTCAAGAACGATATCACGACGGCAATTTTCACCTAAATCAGTTGGAGCTAAATCAAAATAACCACCATTATCATTAAGTTCTAAAGTTGGTTCACCTTGTTGATCTAACTTAAATAAGAAGAATTCTGGTTCTGGTCCAAGGTTAAAATCTGTAAAGCCGAGGTCTTCCATTTCTTTAAGGATTCTTCTTAAGTTATTACGAGGGTCTCCCGCGAATGGCGTACCATCTGGATTATAAATATCGCAGATTAAACGTGCAACTTTTCCTTTTTCAGCTGTCCAAGGGAAGACTACCCATGTGTCTAAGTCTGGGAATAAATACATATCTGATTCTTCAATGCGAACGAAACCTTCAATTGAGGAACCATCGAACATCATTTTATTGTCCAAAGCTTTTTCAAGCTGACTAATTGGGATTTCTACGTTTTTAATTGTTCCTAAAATGTCAGTAAATTGTAATCTGATAAATTTTACATTTTCTTCTTCAGCAATTCGTGTGATATCTTCTTTAGTGAATTTTGCCACCTTGTGTTTCCTCCTTTAAAGTCAAGAAAAGATTTTTTATTTTAATGGAAAAAGCGTGATAAATCACCTTGTCTTAAAGACGATCGAGTAAACCTACCTGCTTGCATAAATTCTTTACGCAAAAGCTTTCTCAATTCGTCATCTGACAAATCGTGTCTCACTTTTTCTTCTTGCTTCTTAAATGCTTGTTCATCCATCTCTTGTTGTTGTTTCACTGTGAATAGTTGCTTTATTCCAGCCATATTGACACCTTGATCAATTAAATCTTTGATCTCTAGCAATTTATCAATATCATTCAATGAATATAGCCTTCTATTCGTATCCGTTCTAGCTGGAGTAATCAATTGGTGTTCTTCATAATAGCGAATCTGTCTTGCTGTTAGCTCAGTCAGCTGCATCACAATGCCAATTGGAAAGAGCGGCATGGAACGACGTATTTCACTTCCAGTCAACCATCTCTCCTCCTTCATTCTTTTACTTTTAATTTCTTTGTATCTTATATCCTATTATATGTCGTGTTAGATAATCTGTCAACAAAATGTTATGTTTTATCACATGGAAATCATGAAATTTTCAAACTTTTTTCCTAATACTGAAAGAAGGCAGCGTATATCCGCCTCCTTTCCCTATATTTATTAATACTTTTGAATGAGTTTTTTCTCTAATAATTGGTCTAACGCTGTACAAATGGCGATTTTTACATGAGAATAGGTTAATCCGCCTTGAACATATGCTTCAAACGGGGGCCGAATAGGTCCGTCTGCTGTTAACTCAATACTTGCTCCTTGAATAAAAGTACCCGCAGCCATAATGACATCATCCTCATATCCTGGCATATATGCTGGATAGGCAGTAACGTGAGAGTTGATTGGGGAAGCATATTGAATCGCTTGACAAAAGGCAACCATCATTTTAGCATCACCAAATTGTACTGATTGTATAAGGTCTGTTCTCTCTGCATCCCATCTTGGATTAGTTTTCATCCCAAAGTATTCGAGAATTGCAGCTGTAAAAACCGCTCCCTTCAAAGCTTGTCCTACTACATGGGGGGCTAAGAAAAAACCCTGATACATCTCCTGTAAACTATATAGTGAGGCTCCAGCTTCCGCTCCAATGCCAGGGGAAGTTAATCGATAAGAGCACGCTTCAACAAGGGCTTTTTTTCCAACAATGTAACCACCCGTTTTCGCCAATCCACCGCCTGGGTTCTTAATAAGGGAACCGGCCATTAAATCGGCACCAACATGACAAGGTTCCATTTCTTCAACAAATTCACCATAACAATTATCGACGAAGATAACGACTTTAGGGTTGATGGACTTAACAAAATGAATCATTTCTTTAATTTCATTTATTGTAAATGATGGTCTTTCCGCATAACCTTTTGAACGTTGTATACCAACCATCTTTGTTGAGGATGTCATTCTTTCTTTGAGTACCTCAAAATCAACAGTACCATCCTCTTGCAATTCAACCGCATCATACCCAATACGAAATTCTTTTAGAGACCCTACCCCTTTACCTCTTATACCGACGATTTCTTCTAACGTATCGTATGGTTTACCAGTAATATATAAAAGGTCATCCCCCGGTCGTAAAATACCAAATAGCGCAGTGGATATAGCATGCGTACCAGAAATGATTTGTGGTCTAACCAATGCTGCTTCGCCACCAAAGACATCTGCATAGATTAATTCTAAAGTATCTCTACCCGCATCGTCATAACCATATCCCGTCGACGGTATAAAATGGCTATCACTTACACGGTGTTTTTGAAAACTCCGCAGAACCCGAAATTGATTCTCATCTATTCTTTCCTCTATTTTATGTGTCACACAAGAAATTTTTTTTTCTACTTCTTGAACAATCTCAGAAAGAGATTCTCCATTTATTAAGCTTTGGAACATGATTTACACCTTTACTTTCTATACTCTATAATGATTTAGCATTTGTGTGATTGGATGATCTTTGAAGTAAAAACCTTTAGCCAAATACATTTGTTTTTCTTCTATAAACTCACTACTCCGCACAATAGTCACCGTATTTAGGAGCGATAATAACTTTCCTTCTGAAGCAGGGATTGCAGCAGTATACGAATCCATTAATTGGGTGACCGCATGTTCAATTGCTTCTTTTAGCAAATAGCGATCACGATCATTTAATGCACTCATTTGTAACGTGTGCCTACCTTTTGTTGGAATGAACCTTTCATGTGCTTCATCTTTTTTATTATAAACAATCAATTGTGGAATCTCTTCCTGCTCTAAATCATCAATTAATTGTTGTACGGTTTGTTCATGTTGGGTGTAGTCCGGATTAGACATATCGACTACATGTAAAATGAGATCCGCTTCGTTTACTTCTTCTAAAGTAGATCTAAAAGCTGCAATTAACGTAGTCGGTAAGTCTTGTATAAATCCAACTGTATCGGTTAAAAGAGCTGTATATCCACTTGGTAAAGACATTTTTCTTGTCATTGGATCAAGTGTGGCAAATAATTGATTTTCTTCATAGGAATCAGCTTCGGTTAGGCGATTAAACAAGGTCGATTTACCCGCATTCGTATAACCTACTAAGGCTATTTGCAGTGCTTGGTTCTTCTTTCTTCTTTCACGATAACGCTTTCTATGATGAACAACTGCCCTCAATTGCTTATCAATATCATCAATTTTCCTTCGTATATGACGGCGATCTGATTCAAGCTTTGTCTCACCTGGACCTCTTGTTCCAATTCCCCCGCCTAAGCGTGAAAGTGCTGTTCCTTGTCCCAATAATCTCGGTAGTAAATATTTTAATTGAGCTAGTTCAACTTGCAGTTTCCCTTCTTTTGAACGAGCTCTGCCAGCAAAAATATCAAGAATCAACTGGGTTCGATCAATAATTCTTGCCGAAATGAATTCGGATAAGTTACGAACTTGACTAGGAGATAATTCATCATTAAAAATAATCACATCTGCTTCGGTCTCTTCTTGTAGGCGTGATATTTCTTCAACTTTCCCTTTTCCTATATATGTAGATGGATGAATTCTCTCTCTTTTTTGTACAACACTTGTAATCACTTCACCTTTAGCTGTTTTTGTTAGAGACACAAGCTCATCCATTGAATAACTATATTGCAAATCGTCTTCAGTCGTTTGACAGCCGACAAGTATCGCTTTTTCTTTAAAAGACTGTTGTTCCATTAAAGCCCTACTTTCTTTTTAACATATCATTATCATATCAAATTCTTTTGTAATTCACTAATTATTCTTTACGTTAAAGGGAGAAAATTTCCGGTTATCCAAAATGTCCCTGCTAAGTAATCAATAATTATTGTTTACCACAAAAATTTATTTATTGAAAATCATTGATTTCATGCTTTTTCATGTTAAAATCTATATGTTTGTGTTTTAGCAGGATTTTAAGAACGTGTGGTGATATGTGATGTTAACTTGGGATTTTTTAAGTATGATTGGTACAATTGCTTTTGCCATTAGCGGTGCTATCGTAGCAATGGAAGAAGATTATGATATATTAGGCATTTATATTTTAGGTATTGTCACTGCCTTTGGTGGGGGAGCCATCCGTAATTTATTAATTGGGGTACCCGTATCAACATTGTGGGAACAGGGAACTTTTTTTCAAATCGCCCTCTTGTCTATTACATTGATTATTATTTTTCCCCATCACTTATTGAAGCATTGGCATAAGTGGGGAAACTTCACTGATGCCATCGGATTATCAGCATTTGCTATACAAGGTGCACTTTATGCTGCTGATATGAATCATCCATTAAGCGCAATTATCGTTGCCGCAGTATTAACCGGTAGTGGTGGTGGAATGATTCGTGATTTATTAGCACAAAGAAAACCTTTAGTATTACGATCAGAAATCTATGCTGTTTGGGCCATTATTACTGGGCTATTAATTGGATTAAATATTTTCACATCAGCAGTAGAACTCATAATATTATTCATAACAATTACAGCCCTTAGAGTATTATCTTACACTTATAAATGGAAACTTCCTACAAAACAATTCAAGTTAAATTAAAGATAAAATAGTAAAAAAACAGAGCCACGTTTCAGCCCACGATAAAAGGTAGGAGACTGGCTCTGCTTAATTCAATTTCCATCTCTATTAATAACAAAAACAAGCTCCTAAATTAATCGGAGCTAAAACAAGGTCAATCATCTTCTTCAAAAACTAAGTCGTTGCTTCTAATAGTCATTAATTCATGGCGGTCATAATGACTTTGCATTAAAAGCCTCATGGATTGTGCGCGTATTGCCTTTTCGATAATATTTCTTATATATCTTCCATTAGAAAATGTTTGTGGATTTAAGACTGTTTTCACCCAAAGTAAGTGATCTTTTAATTTCCTTTCACTTTCTCTACTAAGTACGTACTCTTTTTGTTTCAGCATTCTTTGCCCAATCTCCATTAATTGTTCAATCGAATAATCTGGAAAATCTATAACTAGCGGAAACCTAGAATGTAAACCCGGATTTAAAGATAAAAAATAGTCCATTTCTTTTGAATATCCGGCTAAAATCAGTATAAAATCATGCTGTTTATCTTCCATATGTTTCACTAATGTATCGATTGCCTCTTTACCAAAATCCTTTTCCCCTCCTCTACCGAGGGAATAAGCTTCATCGATAAAAAGTATGCCTCCGATTGCTTTCTTAATTAAATCTCTCGTTTTTTGAGCTGTATGGCCAATATATTCTCCTACTAAGTCAGCCCTTTCAGCTTCGATCAAATGTCCCTTTGTCAAAACATCCATTTTTTGAAATAGCTTACTTATTAACCTCGCTACCGTTGTTTTCCCTGTACCAGGGTTTCCCTTGAACATCATATGAAGGGACTGCTTTCCCGCTTTCAGTCCTGCTTCTTCTCGCTTCTTGTTCACATAGATCCAGGCATAAATTTCTTTAATCATTCTCTTCATTTCTTCCATGCCTACTAAGGCAGCTAATTCTTCTTCAATTTCTCTAAGAGCAAGATGCTCTGATTGTAAGGTTTTTTGTACAACATTCGGTTCGGGTATTTCCTTTGTTAAGGCTTTTCTTTTTTGAGAATTTAGTACAATACTGATTTGTCCATTATTTTTCAAACGAATCGGCTGATCCAATAGCTTTCACCTCACATTCTCTTGCACCAGTATACGCTAAGATTGCCTTAATTGTGACAAAAGCCTAGTCGTTATCTCAAGTCGTTATTTAGCCTATTCTATTATTAGAAGTTAGAGTCTTCTTGTTCATATATATTCAATTTGGAGGAAAATCATTAAAGTTTTTTTAGTGAAAACAAAATTGTTACTAATTAAATATAAATTATAGAACAACAGAATTTCTTCCAACAAGATTGTCAAAGCATAAGAAAAAGCCCGCATCATTTGCGGACTCGACAAGGCAACTTTATTATTTTTGTTCCATATCTAGCGATACATTTCGTTGAGGAGCAAATGTTGAAATCGCGTGCTTATAAACAAGTTGTTGTTTTCCTTCTGATTCAAATAGGACAGTAAAATTATCAAATCCCTTTACTTGCCCTCTAATTTGGAAACCGTTTAACAAGAAAACTGTCACATTGGCATTATCTTTTCGCAATTGATTTAGAAATTGATCTTGGATATTGATTGATGTTTTCATTACAAATCCTCCTCTTTTATCTCTATTATTATGTATTCGATTTAATTTTCAGCTTTCCTTCAATCGTTACATAAATTTCATTTATTTTTTTATGGAACCCCTTTGAATCGAGAGCTTCACTCATATCTATCCAACTAACATCCAGTTTATTACGAAACCATGTTAGCTGTCTTTTGGCATATCTTCGTGAGTTTTGTTTTAGTTGATCAACAGCTTCGTCTAAAGTAATCAAACCATCAAAATAAGGGTAGAATTCCTTATATCCTATCGCTTGCATGGACTGACAGTTTTGCAACCCCTTATCACTAAACCCTTTCACCTCTTCCAATAGGCCATTATCCATCATCATATCTATTCTCTGATTAATTCGTTTATACAAAAGATCTCTGTCCATTGTTAAACCGATTACAGCGGCATTATATACCGATTCAAGTTCCTGTTTACTTTGCCATTCTGTCATCGTTTTTCCCGTACAATGGTATACTTCGAGAGCCCGAATCACTCTTCGAATATTATTAGGATGTATTTTTCCCGCAGATACCGGATCGACCACCTGTAATTCCTTATGTATACAAACATTCCCTTCAACTTTCGCCCTTTCCTCTAAGCGATATCGAAAATCATCATCTGAGGGGGCATTTGAAAATTGATAGTCAAATAGAACGGATTGTATATATAGTCCCGTCCCCCCTACAATAATGGGTAACTTCCCTTTACTACTGATTTCAGTTATCTTTTCTCTGACAATTGTTTGAAATTCAGCTGTCGAAAAACTTTCATCTGGCTCTTTAATATCAATTAAATGATGGCTGATACCTTCTGTCTCTTCTTTCGTTATTTTAGCTGTACCAATGTCCATACCTTTGTAAATTTGCATGGAATCACCACTAATAATTTCACCATTATATTTTTTTGCCAGTTCAATACTTGTTTTTGTTTTCCCTACAGCAGTAGGTCCTATAAGAATAATGATTTTTTCTTTTTGATTTGTCATTCACTCACACTGCCTTTTAGTCTTTCAATTTCTACCTTATCGTACCATAAGCATAGGAAGGAAAAAAGACAATCAATACTCAAACATTATTCACCCTTTTTCTACAAATTAAACCTTTTTTATTGCGGATTCGATTCTTTTTTACAATGGAGATTACATTTTTATAACGTTTTATTTACATTCAGGCTTCTATAGTCGTTTCATGTTACCTTATAAAAAGCGGAGTTTAAGATAAGATGTCTTATGAATATGGTCTTATGAAAATGGATTGAGACGAAGCAGAATTATAGGAAATTAGGTGATTGATAATGATAGGAAATGCTGAAATTGGAATCGATTTAGGAACAGCTAATATACTTGTTTATAGTAAAGCAAAAGGAATCGCTCTTAATGAGCCTTCTGTTGTTGCGATTGATACAGAAACAAAAAAAGTGCTTGCAGTTGGCTCTGAAGCAAAAGAAATGATTGGTAAAACACCGGGACGAATTGTCGCCATACGCCCACTAAAAGATGGGGTAATTGCCGATTTCGATACAACAACAGAAATGTTACGTCATATTATGAAAAAAGCTGCAAAAGCTGGTGGCTTCTCAATTAGAAAGCCGAGTGTTGTTGTATGTACACCTTCCGGGTCGACAAGTGTTGAAAGAAGAGCGATTCAAGACGCAGTACGAAACGCCGGTGCAAAAAAAGTTTTCGTGATTGAGGAACCTGTTGCAGCAGCAATTGGCGCTGGTATGCCAGTCGATGAGCCAGTCGCAAATGTAGTAGTTGACATAGGTGGCGGTTCAACTGAAGTGGCGATTATTTCCTTCGGTGGTGTAGTTGCTTGCCACTCCGTCCGTATTGGCGGAGACCGTTTAGACGATGATATTATTCAGTATGTGCGTAAAGAATACAACGTACTTATTGGTGAAAGAACAGCAGAGAATATTAAAATTGAAATTGGCCATGCGCTGATTAACCATGATGAATTAAAAATGGAGATACGTGGGAGAGATTTAGTTACTGGTTTACCAAAAACCATTGAGCTTTCTTCCTTTGAAATTAGGGATGCGATGAAAGAAGCGTTACTCAGTATTTTAGAAGCACTAAGAGCAACATTAGAAGATAGCCCTGCTGAATTAAGCGGTGATATCGTTGACCGTGGAGTCATTTTAACTGGCGGTGGAGCTTTACTTAACGGTATGCAAGAATGGATCAGTCAAGAGATTGATGTGCCTGTTCACCTTGCTCCAAATCCGTTAGAATCCGTCGCAATTGGAACAGGAAAATCATTAAAATACATGGACAAATTACAAACAGCCAATGCGAAATAATTAAAAAAGAGAGAACCGCGTATCACTAATTTTGCGGTTCTCTCTTTTTATGTGACCATAAGCGTTTTAAAGTTGATTTCCTGTATCCTTCTTAAAACAAAGGTCTCTTTAAAGCAAGTCTTACATAATACGCTTAAACATTTTTTCCATTTCATATATAGAATAATGAATGATAATTGGGCGACCATGAGGACAAGTAAAGGGATCATTCGTTTGTCGTAACTCATCAAGTAATGCTTGAATTTCATCGTTACGTAAATGGCGATTTGCTTTTATGGAACCTTTACAACTCATCATGATAGCCGCTTCTTCTCTCAGTTTTTTTATATCCACTCGTTTCATATTCAGCAATTGTTCTATCATATCCACAATCGTTTCTTGTTCCTCTCCTTTAGGAAACCATTGTGGATGCGCACGAACGATATAACTGTTGTGGCCAAACTCCTCTAAGAAAACTCCCACTTTTTCAAGTTCGTCTTTATATTCTTCAATCTTTATCACATCGTCATTCGCATATTCAAAGGTCATTGGAATCAAAAGCTCCTGTAATTCACTTTCTACTTTCCCAACCTTTTCCTTAAAAAACTCATATTTGATTCTTTCCTGAGCCGCATGCTGGTCAATGATATACAAACCATTATCATTTTGTGCAAAAATATAGGTACCATGCATTTGACCTATAGGATACATCGCTGGGACTCTAGAAGGAAGCACGAATTCCTCTTCTTCTGCAAGCGTTATATTTTCTTTTTCTTGTGAATCCACTTCTTTAGGTGGAGCAGAAACTTCTATTGCAGGAGCCGTTTCAAAGATCGTATTTTTTACTTGTTGATTTGGTGTTACTGAATCTTCTTGGATGAATTGTACTTCTGTTTCTTTCCTTTCTTGCTCGATCTCTTTAAATGGTTTTCTTTCAGGTAAATGATCGAGGTGAAGGAATGTTTGTTCATCTTTTGGCTTAATTATTTTCTTTTCGGTAAAGCCACTTGGAATTAATTCTTCTTTTTTAAAGACTTGTTTAATGGTGGCCGTTACTAATTCGTTTAATTCATGCTCTTTACTTAACCGAACTTCCATTTTAGAAGGATGAACGTTTACATCTACTAATAATGGGTCCATTTCAATGTTTAATAAAACAATGGGATACCGTCCTATCGGCAATAATGTATGATAACCTTCCTGAATCGCTTTCACTAAAGGGTAGTTTTTAATAAACCTACCATTGATCATCGTTGAAATATAATTTCTCGAAGCTCTCGTTATTTCTGGTAACGCTACATAACCAGAAACCTTGAAGTCAAGGGACTGAGTTTGAATGGGAATCATTTTTTTGACAATATTTAAACCATAGATCGCCGCTAAAACTTGACGAACATCACCATTACCTGTTGTTTTTAACAATTGCTTATCATTATGGAGTAACCTGAATGAAATCTCCGGGTGTGATAAAGATAAGCGATTCATGACATCTGTAATATTACCTAATTCGGTATGAATCGTTTTCATATATTTAAGTCTAGCCGGCGTATTGTAAAACAAATCTGACACGGTAATATCTGTACCTTTACGACTAGCTGCCTTTTCCATCGTTACAACTTTTCCGCCTTCAAGCACCACTCTCGTACCTATATCACTATGGCAAGTCTTCAATTCAACTTTGGAAACGGAAGCAATAGAGGGCAACGCTTCCCCTCTAAATCCTAATGTGCGAATCCTAAATAGGTCGCTCTCGTCTTGGATTTTACTTGTCGCATGTCGGTGGAACGCATGGAGAACGTCATCTTCTGCTATTCCTTCTCCATTATCGATGATGCGGATACTTGAAAGGCCAGCTTCTTCTACTTCCACTTCTATAACAGAACTGCCTGCATCAATTGCATTTTCAACTAATTCTTTTACAACAGATGCTGGACGCTCAACGACTTCTCCTGCTGCGATTTTATTTGATAGATAATCATCTAAGAGCTTGATTTTACCCATTAGGATTCACCCTTTCAATCTTTATTTTAATTTTTTTTGTATCTCATATAAGGTATTTAATGCCGTCATCGGTGTCATTTCTAGAATATCTAGTTTCTTTAGCTGATCAAGCAACTTTCTTTCCTTTGTTGCAATATTTGTTCCTCTTTTCGCTTGCGTTTCTTCTTCAAAGAATGACAATTGGCCAACCGCTTCTTCTTGTACGTCTATTTTTGTTGCTGTTGCATTTATTTTTGTTGAATCCTTTGCTTCTAGTCGCGTAAGGATTTCGTTTGCTCTTTGAATCAATGTCTCCGGTAGCTCTGCAAGTTGGGCAACATGTATACCATAACTTTTATCTGCTGAGCCTTCTTTAATCTTATGGAGAAATACGACCTTCCCGTTTTGTTCAACTGCACTTACATGCACATTTTCTAAATGGGGTAACTCCTCTGCCAAAACAGTAAGCTCATGATAATGCGTTGAGAACAATGTTTTCGCCCCAATATGGTGGTGAATATATTCAATAATCGCCTGAGCAAGGGCCATTCCATCATAGGTCGACGTTCCCCTACCAATTTCGTCAAATAGGATAAGACTATTTTCTGTGGCATGAACAATGGCATTCCTTGCTTCTAACATCTCGACCATAAATGTGCTTTGTCCAGAGATTAAATCATCTGCCGCACCTATTCTAGTAAACACTTGGTCAAAAATAGGTAACACCGCTTGTTTGGCAGGAACAAAACAACCAACTTGTGCCAAAATTGAGGTTAAAGCAATTTGTCGCATATATGTACTTTTACCTGACATATTAGGTCCAGTAATAAGTAACAACTCTCTTTCATCATCCATATAACAGTCATTTGCTACATATTCTTGCGCATTCATCACTTTTTCAACAACCGGATGTCTCCCGTCCTCAATGACGATTTTCCGTTCACTAGAAAAGGACGGTTTATGGTATTGCCGCTGTTCGCTAACCACAGAGAAACATTGCAATACATCCAATTCACTTATTAGCTTGGCAAGATTCTGGATGCGTGGAATATGCTCTTTTACCTGTTCTCTTACCTCTAAGAATAATGTGTATTCTAGTTCAACCGATTTTTCTTCCGCTTGTAGAATTAATGCCTCTTTTTCTTTTAGCTCTGGAGTAATAAACCGTTCAGCATTTGTTAAGGTTTGCTTTCGTTCATATAAACCTTCTTCTAACAGATGAAGATTAGACTTTGTCACTTCAATATAATATCCGAAGACACGATTGTATCCGATTTTTAATGACTTAATCCCTGTCTTCTCTCTCTCTCTCTTCTCAAGCTGAGCGATCCAATTTTTACCGTTTTTCGTTGCGTCACGATATTGATCGAGTGCTTCATTAAAACCGTCAGCAATAATATTCCCTTCCTTGATGGTTAACGGGGGATTATCGGTAATGGCTCTTTCTAACAAGTCGGTTACATCCTCACAAGGATCAAGTTCATTTGCCAACTGTTTAGCAACGTCATTCGTTAACTGATTCACTACATGACCTATTTTGGGTACTTGCTGTAATGATTTTTGCAATTGAAATAAGTCACGAGCATTGACATTACCGAATGCGACTCTACCTGCAAGTCGCTCTATGTCATATACCTCTTTTAAAGTATCTCTTAGCTCTTCTCGTTCGAAATAATGATTCATGAAAGTTTCCACCATTGATTGTCGTTCTATAATGGCATCCTTATTAATTAGCGGACGATCTATCCATTGTTTTAACATTCTCGAACCCATCGCTGTTTTCGTTTCATCCAGCAGCCAAAGAAGTGAACCTTTCTTTCCATTTGAACGCATCGTTTCAGTTAGTTCTAGGTTTTTCTTCGAGAAGTAATCAATTTTCATAAATTGGTTCACTTCATACACTTCAGCAAGTTGCAAATGGTCAAGGCTACGTTTTTGTGTTTTGTATAAATAATTATATAATCTCATTACTGTTTCACGCAGACGATCATTTGCTAACTTTGCTACACTTTCCTGAAACACTTCCCGAGTTTGGATATCGTCTTCAATAGAAATGGTCAGTACCATTCTCTCTTTCATCTTTTTGAGCCATTTATCTGAGAACTGCGAAGAGACGACAATTTCTTTCGCATTAGAAACTGAAAGCTCATTCAAAATGGAAGTAAAACCATCAGTTATAATGGTCGCTTTTGTTTCTCCTGTTGATAAATCACTATATGCAAAACCATAGGTATCATCTTCAAATGCGCTTACTGTAGCGATATAGTTATTTTCCTTTTCATTTAACCCCTTACCTTCCATCCGAGTCCCAGGTGTAATTAATTGAACAACTTCCCTTTTGACTACACCTTTAGCCTGTTTCGGATCTTCGGTTTGTTCACATATGGCTACTTTGTAGCCTTTTTCAATTAAGCGTTCGATATAATTCGGGGCTGAATGATAAGGTACCCCGCACATCGGTATGCGGTCTTCAGCTCCTCCGTCTCTACTTGTTAATGTAATTTCTAACTCTCTTGATGCTGAAATCGCATCGTCAAAAAACATCTCATAAAAATCGCCTAAACGAAAAAATAAAAAGGCATCTTGATAATCTGCCTTTACCCTTAAATATTGTTGTATCATCGGCGTATATGTTGCTGCCATAATTTCCTCCACATAATTCATAATCTATTATTTTCTTATCTCATTATATCATACTTGAAAGTCAACAAACGATTAGAAATGCTTCATACTCTTACCCGCCTTAACTCTTCAACACTTTGAAAAAAGAAAAAAACTAGGAAGTAAAACCTCCTAGTTAGTTTTTATTCCTCTTCAGTTCCAATGATGAAGTCTGGGTTTAAGTCTTCAAATTCCTCATCTTCTGCTTCTAATCCCCAATCTTCATCTTCGCAGTCACCAGCATCAGCAACTGCTACACAAATCTTTGTTTCTCCAATGACTTCAACAATAAACTCTCTCTCCACATGTACAATAATTTTATTGCCATTTTTAGAGATTGTTGCTTCAATACAGTTTGGTTGTTGAACGACCCGTGCAACAACTTCAATATCGTCAAGGATTTCTTCATCACGATACTTCACTTTGATTACATCTTTGTATTCCACGCATTCTGTTACTACTTCAGTTTGCGTGTTATCTTTATAAGAATACCAGATATTGATATCAAAGCTTCCGCTAACCTCTACAGTATTTCCCACCTTTTTCGCTTTGTACTTATGGTTAATGATCCAAGCACCAAGAATACTAGATGGGTGGTGTTGAGGACAAACCGTGTGATTGGACTGGATAAACTTACGTCCTTTCGCAACGACTGCCTTCGTTATTATCTCTCTATAGTCTCCCATTGCGAGCGAACCCTCCTCATTCATTTTCAATTCATCCTATGCGGGATATTAGACTAGTGTGCGACATATTTTCTTGTGGGCAATTAGCCAAATCCATTAGCATGCTTTATCATATGCCGCATACGGGCGATTGTTACGGACTGAGGTGGGCAAGGGCCCAATCTAGGAAAGATTTTTCAGCAACCTCTTGAAACATTCTCTCTCAATTTTGGTTCAAATACCGGTATTGATTGTCACGTAGCTGTTAAATTAATCATACGAGGATAGAAGTGGCGTTATTGTGATAGTTGTCTTACGAAGGATTAATTGGTCAGTTAAATAATATCTTGAAAACGCATCTCACTTGTAGAAAATTTGAATTCTCAAATTTCACCTTACTGTATAGTTTGTTCCCAATTATATTGTTTTCTTATAGTACACTTTTTCATTTCTCACAAAACGGCGCAAAATTAGAGATATAAATTTACTCCTCAATAGAAACAAATAAGATACATGCATAAGTGAGATTAGCCGTTTAAATAAGCACAGATCAGCAGCGCTGGGTACTATTGCTGGTCTTTAGACTATTTTTTTACAATATCTTTATAACTTTACAGTTTTTCATCAACAAAGGTTGTGCAGCTGCAACCGATTCAATCATTGCCCAAAGCGACAACGATGCAGATGTATTATTGCTTTTAAAAAGGGCGATTATGGATTGCAGGCAATTGGTTATAAATACGGTTGCATTGAATGTGATGTATTTTTTAACAAGCAAAAAAAGACCCTATTTTCCTCTTACACAACGAAGGAAAGGGTGATAAATCCACATATTTAACCTATATTGATAATCATTCTATTCAACAATAAGAAGTTCGAAATCTAAGAATATATTCATAAGTCTAAAGTAATCCATGATAAACACTTCCTTTCTTAAAGAACCATAAACTTATAAAACAAGTTTCTAAAAGCTGCTGATATCAATAGTGAAAAATCAAAAGGGTGATCACATCGACTTGTGATCACCCTTCAATTTCATTCTTAATGTTGACAGCCTGAATTTTTCAATTGTGAACCGGTTTGACCAGATAGTAAATCGCCACCAGTTGACGAAATAATCTCATCTGTCACTCTGTTAGAAATGGCTGAAGAGACAATTTGTAATAAATCATTCACATCCACTTGAGATTGTTTAAACTCTTGAACAACAGGAATTGCATCTAGCTCTTCTTCAAGAGAATCAATTTTCGCTTCTGTTTTTCTTAAAGCTTCCTCTTTCCCATAATGTTGTAAATTAACCGCTTGTTTTTGTAGACCTTTAATTTGCGTAATAATCTTTGAAACTTTTTCATTCTCATTAATTTGTGCTTCCGCACGTTTAAAGAAATCTACTTCTTCCGTTTCAGCAATCATTACAGCTAGTTCTCTTGCACGCTTTACAATATCATCTTTAGAATACTTCGCCATCTTAGCTCACCTCAAGATTTTCTTTTTCTTCAATCATCTCACCATTAAGTGACCAAGTTTTAGCATCCGTCACTTTCACCTTGACGATTTTTCCTATTGCTGTCTTCGGTCCTTTAAAGTTTACCAACTTGTTCTTTCTTGTATAGCCTGCTAATGTATCAGGGTTGTTTTTGCTTTCCCCTTCTACTAACACTTCAACTATTTCATCTTGGTATTTCTTCATAGATTCAGCAGATATTTCATTTACTAGCGCGTTTAATCTTTGTAAGCGTTCCTTCTTCACTTCCATTGGTACATTATCCTTCATTTTCGCAGCAGGTGTACCTTCACGAGGAGAATAGATAAAAGTATACGCCGCTTCAAAACCTACTTCACGATAGAGCGACATCGTTTCCTCGAACTGTTCTTCAGTTTCATTCGGATAACCAACAATTATATCCGTAGTAAAAGTTGCTCCTGGTATGTTTTCTTTTATTTTGCGTACTAACTCTAGAAACTGTTCTCTGGTATACTTTCTAGCCATAATTTTCAATACATCATTCGAACCTGATTGTACAGGTAAATGAATATGTTCTACAAGGTTGCCGCCTTTTGCAAGCACTTCAATGAGATGGTCATCAAAGTCACGTGGATGACTAGTTGTAAAACGGACCCTAGGAATATCAATTTTATGAATTTCATCCATTAAATCCCCAAGACCATACTTTATGTCTTTAAAGTCTTTACCGTAAGCATTCACATTTTGTCCTAATAAAGTAATTTCTTGATAGCCTTTTGCCGCTAGTTGACGAACTTCTTGAATGATATCTTCCGGTCTGCGACTTCTCTCTTTTCCTCTTGTGTAAGGAACAATGCAATACGTACAGAATTTATCACAGCCATACATAATATTTACCCAAGCCTTGATATTACCTCTTCTCACTTTAGGTAAATTTTCAATCACATCGCCTTCTTTAGACCAAACTTCAAGTACCATTTCCTTAGACATATAAGCTTCTTGTAAAATATTTGGCAAGCGGTGAATATTATGTGTTCCGAACACCATATCTACTTGGTTATATGTTTTAAGAATTTTATTAACGACAGATTCTTCTTGAGACATACACCCACAAACACCGATAAGTAAATCAGGATTTTGCTGTTTTAAATGTTTCAAATGTCCGAGTTCACCAAACACCTTATTTTCCGCATTTTCACGGATTGCACAAGTATTTAGAAGAATCACATTGGCATCATCTACGGATTCAGTTGGTTCATAGCCTAAATTCATAAAAATCCCTGCCATTACTTCCGTGTCATGCTCATTCATTTGACATCCATATGTACGGATATAGAACTTACGACCTTCCCCTAAGCCGGCAAATTCACTCGGTATTTCAAAATCCTTATGGTATTTGACATCTTCTTTTCCACGTTTCTTCGCATCCTTTAAAGATGGAGCTGTATACACATGTTCAAAATACTTACTGTAATCCTTTTCGGATTTTTTGTCCGCAGGATTTGCGACCTTTACTTGTTGACTTTCTAATCTTTGTTTTTCATTCATTTACGACATGCCCCTTTCTATGATACTGTAGGCGATTTCTATCCATTATTTCTATACACATTACTATAGTATAAAGCGTATTTCTATTGAACACAATAGCAATGCACCTGATCTATTCTTTTTCGTAGGAAAGTATTAAAAATAGGCGTACATTCTATAAAGAATAAAAAAGACCTAAGAAAATCAACAATGGATTCTCTTAAGTCTTTTATTTAATTTACATAAATTCTTCTACTAACTTATCAAAGTACGCTTGATCTAAGTTTAAATCAGCCTTTGCTAACGGTGTCTCTGAATAACCATGTAGCATTTCCTGATAAGACTTACGTTCTGTGTCTTGATAAATAAGTCCAGTTACTAATCCTTCGTGTTTCATTAAGGTTTGCATTGCTTGTTCTCTATTGGAAGAATCGTATCCTTCAATATCTTTTAATTTAGTTAAGTTCGCTTTAAACCAATCATACGTATTGATTTTGTTATAAGTGACACATGGACTAAACACATTAATAAGTGAAAATCCATCATGTTGAATTCCTTGTTCAATGAGAGCAGTTAAATCTTTCAAGTCGGTTGAAAAACTTTGTGCAACAAACGTAGCTCCTGCCGTTAAAGCCATTTCCATTGGTGAAATCGCTTGTTCAATGGAACCTTCAGGTGTTGATTTTGTTTTAAAACCGGTAGATGAACGCGGAGATGTTTGGCCCTTAGTTAAGCCATAAATTTGGTTATCCATTACGATATACGTAACATTAATATTGCGGCGAATAGCATGAATCGTGTGCCCCATACCGATAGCAAAGCCATCCCCATCACCACCAGAAGCAATAACCGTTAAGTCCTTATTCGCCATCTTAACACCTTGAGCAATCGGTAATGAACGTCCATGGATTCCGTGAAATCCATATGAATTAATATAGCCAGAAATTCGTCCAGAACAACCAATTCCAGATACTACAGCTAACTCTTCAGGTTCTAAACCAACATTAGCTGATGCGCGTTGAATAGCAGCTTGAACAGAGAAGTCACCACAGCCTGGGCACCAATTCGGTTTTACATTATTTCGAAAGTCTTTAAACGTAGCCATTTAGAACAACTCCTTGCACTTTGTATGGATTTCGTGCGGCAAGAAAGGATTCCCGTCGTACTTATTATATTTAATGATTTTATTCGCATGTCCAACATTCATTTTGATAATATTTGCTAACTGTCCAGTGGCATTGTTTTCAACCACCACAACCTTTTTAGCAGATGCAACTAACGGCATTAACTCATCAGTTGGGAATGGATGAATCAAACGAATATGTGCGTGATTAACCTT
The DNA here is from genome assembly GCF_038007345.1 of Cytobacillus sp. FSL M8-0252. Lineage (NCBI taxonomy): Bacteria > Bacillati > Bacillota > Bacilli > Caryophanales > Bacillaceae > Cytobacillus > Cytobacillus sp. FSL M8-0252. The sequence continues at coordinate 2,133,412 of NZ_JBBOWZ010000001.1, read as the reverse complement.
CAAACCGTCTGCTTCTAATCTAGTAATCGCTTCTTCAATTGCACCTCTTGTTGAAATGAAACCAACTAATAACAAGTCTGCTTCTTCATGAGGGGCATTTTTATATACTGGTGTATTAAATTTCACATTTTCAATTTTACGGAACCGTTTATCCATTTGTTGAATACGATTTGCTGCTGATTCCGATGGTTTTCCAGATTGATCATGCTCTACACCTGTAACATGGTGGATTCCATATTTCATCCCTGGGATTACCCTTGGCGATACGCCATCCTCCGTCACTTCATAACGTTTAAAATATTCTTTGCTATCTATTTCAGGTAGATCGCCTTGCAGCTTCCCACGGCGAATTTCTACTTCATTAAAATTCAACGGTTCCACTGTTTGTTTACCTAATGATAATTGTAGATCTGATAAAACAATTACAGGACATTGATATTCTTCAGCTAGATTAAATGCTTCAGCAGTATCATAAAACGCTTCCTGTACTGTACTTGGTGCAAGAACAATTTTTGGAATTTCTCCATGTGTTCCATAAATCATAGCCATTAAATCTGACTGTTCTTGTTTCGTTGGTAGACCTGTTGACGGGCCACCACGTTGAGTATCAACGATAACTAATGGTGTCTCTGTAATACCCGCTAGGCCAATCGATTCCATTTTCAAAGATAATCCTGGGCCGGCTGAGGCTGTGAAAGCACGTACTCCTGCATAGTTAGCACCAATCGCCATAGTTGCAGCAGCAATTTCATCCTCTGTCTGAATAACAGTACCACCAAGTTCAGGTAATTTTTTTATTAGATACTCCATAATTTCCGAGGCTGGTGTAATTGGATAAGCAGCCATAAATCGACTTCCTGCAGCTAATGCACCCAGAGCAATGGCATCATTTCCGATCATGAACATTCTTTTCTTACCATCCGCTTCATCCAACTGCATCAAGCCATCTGTTTTACCTAATTGTTCAACTGTTGTATCATAGCCAGCTTTTATCGCTTCCATATTTTTATCTACAACGGCTTGTCCTTTGCGAGCAAAAATCTCTTCTACCACTTCTTTGAAAACTTCCACATCCAAATTTAAAACGGCACAAGTTGAGCCTACAGCGACCATATTTTTCATCAGTGATGTACCTAGATCAGTCGCCATTTGTGTAAATGGAATGGATAGAAGTAGCGCGTTTGTATCTTCTGGTTTCACTGGATTAAATTTTGCATCTGCTAAGATAATCCCACCATCATGTAACTCTTTATAATTGACATCTATCGTTTCTTGGTCAAACGCCACAAGAACGTCTAAATCATCCGCAACAGACCGAGTTTGAGAGGTACTCACACGAATTTTATTATTCGTATGCCCCCCTTTGATACGAGAAGAAAAATGACGGTATCCGTATAAATAATAGCCAAGGCGATTCAATGCAATAGAAAATATTTCACCAGTACTTTCAATTCCTTCGCCTTGTTGTCCGCCAACCTTCCACGAAAGTTGTTTCACCATGTCCTACACCCCTTTTATTACATGAGAAATATGTAAATAACTTGTATAATCTCTTTTTATACATCCATTTCACCATTTAACGTACTAAACGCTTTCAATTCTAGACCTAACAATGTAAAATTGCAAGCCTTTAAGATTAAATAATTGATAGATTTGTTTATTTTTTTTAGATAGTTTTGAAAAATTCATCTATTTATCTACTAAATAACATATTTTTAAAATTATAATAGGTAATCTTTTCTACGACATCGTGTGGAAAGTGCTGTAATAATGTGTCAATCAAATATTGATATTCTCCAGCATGCTCAAGCCCTCTTAGTGGTGGTTCAGTGCCATCAAAGTCTGAACCAAGGCCAATATGGTCTTCTCCACCAAGGGAGCAGATATGATCAATATGTTTTAATACATCATTGATTGAAGCTCTATGTGGCTCATTTAAGAATTCTCTAACAAAAGTCAATCCAATCAAACCATCTTTCTTAATAAGAGCTCGAATTTGGTCATCGGTTAAATTCCTTGGATGTGAACAATAATGAAGACAATTAGAGTGTGAAGCAAACGGTCTCTTAGCTATATCCATTACATCCCAGAAGCCTTTTTCTGCTATATGAGAGACGTCACATAATATATTGCGTTCATTTAATATTTCTATAACCTTTTTGCCAAATCGTGATAGTCCTCCTGCATTCTCCTCTAATACACCATCGGCAACAAAATTTCCGTAATTCCAAGTTAAGCCGACCGATTGTACACCTAACCTTAACAGCGATTTTAATTTCACTTCATCATTGTAAATCGCATCACAGCCTTCTAGAGTTAAAACCGCCCCTATTTCATTTTCCTGTAATCCTTGAAGATCATCACTCGACTGAATTACCTTCACTTGAGGATGAGGTTTAACTATTTTCTCATAAAAAATATCAACCATTTGTAGTGCTGCGTTAAACTTTAATTCTGGATGAATTTTCTCTGGTACATAAATAGCAAACAATTGGACTTTCACATCACCGGCTAATAATCGATTGAGATTAGCCTGAAGCTGCTGCGAATACTGAAACTCAATGGAAGGGTCCAAAAACATTTTTACTAATACATCACAATGACCATCAACTATCTTCACTTTCTCACTCCCTTATTATTTAAATATACAAAATATTTCATTCATTCTCTATTGTTTTTCGTTCTACAAAGAGAAAAAAAACCCATTTGATAATCAAATGAGCTTTTACTTTTTCTGATGGGACATGACAGCCATTATCTAGGTTCTACGATCAGCTTTATAGCTGTTCTCTCTTCCCCATCTATCAAAATATCTGTAAACGCAGGAATACATACTAAGTCTACACCGCTAGGCGCTACAAATCCTCTTGCGATTGCTACTGCTTTAACCGCTTGATTCAATGCACCCGCACCAATTGCCTGGATTTCTGCTGCTCCTCTTTCACGTAGAACACCAGCAAGCGCACCAGCTACAGAATTAGGATTAGATTTTGCTGAAACTTTTAATATTTCCATTCCTAGCTCCTCCTCATTTTTCCCCCTCCTGAATGCTCTTTTTTTAAAGAGTTCATCAGGTTTCAATAAATGTTTCCACTGCTACTATATTCATAATGAAAAAGACATATTCCAGCTTGACCAGAAAAATTAAAAAATGAGGAGGTTTTTTTTAGCTATAAAATGGGTGATCATCATTAATTAAAACGCTTTCTATCTTCTTCGCTTTTCCTGTTTTCATATCAATGTCAATGGTTACGGCACTCAATATTCCTCTTCCACTTTTCGGTACTTCAAAACGAACCGGCATATTCGTAATAAACCGCTTTAATACAGCTTCTCTTTCCATACCAAGAATACCATCGTATGGTCCAGTCATACCTACATCACTCATGAATGCTGTCCCATTTGGCAGAATGCGTTGATCTGCTGTTTGCACATGTGTATGAGTCCCAATTACTGCTGACACTTTACCATCTAAATACCAGCCCATTGCTTGTTTCTCACTTGTTGTTTCACCATGAAAATCGACGAAAATAACCGGAGTTCTTTGCTTTGCCTCTTCAATAAGTTGCTCTGCCTTCTCAAAAGGGCAATCACTTGGTTGCATAAATGTTCGACCTTGTAGATTGATAACAGCTATTTCTTCACTATTATATTTTAAATAAACTAAACCCTTCCCTGGATTATTATCAGGGAAATTAGCTGGCCTAACTAAATACTTTGCTTCCTCAATGAAATCAAATATTTCCTTATTATCCCATGTGTGATTACCTAATGTCACCGCTTGTGCTCCAGCCGATAAAAATTCCCTGTATATTTTTTCGGTAATGCCTCTACCACCAGCAGCGTTCTCCCCATTAATAATGGTTATTTGCGGTCGATACTTTTCCTTTAACTTCGGTAAATACTCTTCTACCATTTCACGGCCTAATGATCCAACAACGTCCCCTACAAATAAAATTCTCATAAAATTCCCCTTCTAAAAATACTTGTATTCATACATACGCCAATCAAGCTCTATGCTAGATTGTTAGCTCTTTAAGATTTTTTATCCTTCAAAAAAGGAAGCGATGCCTAAAAGGCATCGCTCTTATTTCGCATATTCTACGGCTCTTGTTTCCCTAATAACCGTTACTTTTATATGACCTGGATAATCGAGTTCTTCTTCGATTTTCTTCCTTATATCTCTTGCAAGACGGTGTGCTTCCAAATCATCAATTTGCTCCGGTTTAACCATAATGCGAATTTCACGACCCGCTTGAATAGCAAATGATTTTTCAACACCATCATATGACTCTGAGATTTCTTCGAGCTTTTCTAAACGTCGAATATAATTCTCAAGCGTTTCTCTTCTTGCCCCCGGTCTTGCAGCAGAAAGTGCATCAGCTGCAGCTACTAAAACAGCGATAATGGATGTTGGTTCCGTGTCACCATGATGGGAAGCGATACTATTAATGACAACTGGGTGTTCTTTATATTTCGTCGCTAGTTCAACCCCAATTTCCACATGGCTTCCTTCTACTTCATGGTCAATCGCTTTCCCAACATCATGTAATAATCCTGCTCGGCGAGCTAATGTCTCATCTTGACCTAATTCCGCAGCAAGCATACCGGACAACTGTGCTACTTCCATCGAGTGTTTCAATACATTTTGACCGTAGCTTGTACGGAATTTTAGGCGACCTAATATTTTGATCAAGTCAGGATGTAAACCATGGACACCAACTTCGAATGTCGTTTGCTCTCCAATTTCTCGAATATGCTCATCCACTTCTCGTCTGGCCTTGTCCACCATTTCCTCGATTCGAGCTGGATGAATTCTTCCATCCTGTACAAGTTTATCAAGTGCAAGACGAGCAGTTTCTCGTCGGATAGGATCAAATCCTGAAAGAATAACGGCTTCTGGTGTATCATCGATAATCAAATCAATACCTGTCAACGTTTCAAGTGTACGGATATTACGCCCTTCACGACCGATAATACGACCTTTCATTTCGTCGTTTGGCAAGTTAACAACTGACACCGTTGTTTCAGCTACATGGTCCGCAGCACATCTTTGAATCGCTAATGATAAGATTTCTTTCGCACGCTTATCCGCTTCTTCCTTCGCCCTTGATTCACTCTCTTTTACCATGATGGCAATATCATGTGCAACCTCTTGTTCAGTACGATCTAAAATGATGGATTTAGCTTCCTCACGAGTTAACCCGGAGATTCTTTCCAGTTCAGTTTGCTGAGACTGTACCATTTTGTCCACTTTGCTTTCCATCTCTTCAATATGCTGTTGTCTTTTGCCAAGAGAGTCGTCTCTTTTTTCCAAAACCGCTTCACGCTTATCTAGCGTTTCATCTTTTCGGTCTAGATTCTCTTCTTTTTGCAATAAACGATTTTCTTGTTTTTGCAGTTCATTCCTACGTTCACGAATTTCACGTTCCGCCTCTGTGCGAAGCTTATGATTCTCATCCTTCGCTTCAAGTAATGCCTCTTTCTTTAGAGCTTCTGCTTCACGTTTTGCATCTTCTAAGATTTGATCAGCAGCTCCTCGGGCACCAGCGATTTTTGCTTCCGTAACGGATTTTCGAAAGAAATAGCCAACAAAAGCAGCAACGATTAGGCCAAGCAAAATGGAGATGATATAACCTAGTTCCATCATTTCACCTCCTCTTGCTATAAACTTTTTTGTTACGTTTTTAAAGTGTTGGCATGTATACCGTTTTAACAATATACTGCACTTAAGCTTTTCAACGCTTTCATTCTTCTTATTGTTTGCAAATAATACAGTTATTTGGAAGCATTCTCCATTGTTTGCAACAGAGATATCTTCTGAAAAGGTTATTTCTACCTTCCCTTAACAAATATGCAAATTAACATATAAAAAATGTAAATTATACAGTTTTAATTGTAAAGCCGCAGAATTTCATTGTCAAGTACTTGAAGGTAGAGTATAAGTCCACAATGCCTGTTATTATGTATAATCACGAGCTCAAGAAGATGACGATTTTCACCGCATGATTTTTCTATACAAAAAGAGATATTCAACTATATTTATAAGTTGTGAATATCTCTTTTCGAAGTAACAAGAGTTACAGTAGTCTGTACTCTGCTTTCTCTCAATTAATCGATTAGTTCGAATTCCTCTTGTTCATCATCGCTGTTAGAAGATTTATCTACGTCTAAACCATAGTACTCCCGGATTTTCTCTTGAATTTGCAAACGAATTTCCGTATTCTCTTTAAGGAATTGCTTTGCATTTTCTCTTCCTTGACCTAAACGTTCATCATTATAGGAGTACCAAGAACCACTTTTTTGTACAATATCAATCTCTGATCCGAGATCAATAATTTCCCCTTCTTTTGATACACCTTCACCATACATGATATCAACTTCCGCTACTCTAAAAGGCGGAGCTACTTTATTTTTTACAATTTTAATTTTTGTTTTATTACCGACAATCTCATTGCCTTGCTTCAAAGCTTCTGCTCTACGCACTTCTAAACGTACCGTTGAGTAGAATTTTAATGCACGACCACCTGGTGTTGTTTCAGGGTTACCGAACATAACGCCTACTTTTTCACGAATTTGGTTAATGAAGATCGCAATCGTTTTGGATTTATTAATCGCACCAGATAGTTTCCTTAGTGCCTGCGACATTAATCTTGCTTGAAGACCAACGTGAGAATCTCCCATTTCCCCTTCAATTTCTGCCTTTGGTACTAAAGCAGCTACAGAGTCAATAACTAAAATATCAACGGCACCACTTCTAACTAAAGCTTCAGCTATTTCAAGGGCTTGTTCCCCTGTATCTGGTTGTGATAAAAGAAGCTCATCAATATTTACCCCAAGGTTTTGAGCATATACAGGGTCAAGTGCATGCTCTGCATCGATAAATGCTGCTTGTCCACCTGCTGCTTGTACTTCAGCAATGGCGTGCAGAGCAACAGTTGTTTTACCCGAACTTTCAGGCCCGTAAATTTCGATGATACGTCCTCTCGGATATCCACCTACTCCTAAAGCGGTATCTAAAGCTAATGAACCACTTGGAATAGTGGATATTTTACGCTCTGCTTGTTCTCCTAACTTCATAATCGAGCCTTTACCAAACTGCTTTTCTATTTGTTTCAACGCCATATCTAAGGCTGCTTGACGATCGCTCATGCTATTTCCTCCTTTAAATTTCGATTATCTATGATAAATTTATCATTAGGTCTTTCGATTTCATATTTATACTATAGCTTTTTTTTATGACTTTGTCGAGGAAAAAATCGAACATCCATTCGTTTTTTTTATCGGTTGGTTTTTTTGGAAAAATGATCGTTTTGCCAGATAGAAATCCATTAATCAAACCTCTTTCTCAGTATAAACTTCAAATTTCTTTTAATCTCCGACTATTCCTTTAGCTATATTTGCACCCTAGCCGATCATAACAAGCATCTATTGCTTCTTTAGAAGTGAGAAATCCGAACAACGTTAATCATTGTCCGGATTTCTTCAACTACTTACTTCCTTCAGTATCTAAAACGCCTCACTACGCCAAGGATTTCAATAGAAAATAGGCGCCATAAAGAGATGACCTCTTTCTGATTGATGTGCGGGAACCACCAAGGTTGAGCTTCTCAGCTCTTGCTTCACCATCGTGATAAATCCCTATATAAACGGTACCGACTGGATTGCCTTCTAATTCATCAGGTCCGGCAACACCCGTAAAGCTTACACCAATGTCACTTTCCATTAACTTGGCGACATTTTCCGCAAGTTCCTTTGCACATGTAGCACTGACAACACCTTCATTTTTAATTGTCTCTAGCTTTACATTGAGTACTTTAGCTTTTACTTCATTTGTATAACAAACGACGCCACCATTTATTAGCCCACCAGCTCCAGGAATCGATGTAAATGTTTCTTGAAACATGCCCCCAGTTAAACTTTCCGCAGCAGACAGGGTTAATTTCTTTTCCTGCATTCTTTTTGAGAGCTCTTTAAAGAGCGACGTATCATCATAACCGTAAAAATAGTCTCCTACTACTGCCATAATTTCTTTCTCTTTTTCTTCCAAAAGTGTTAAAGCAGTATCAAGATTATGATGTTTGGCTGTCAACCTCAATGTAACTTCATGATCTCCCGCTAACGGCGCAATCGTCGGGTTTGTTTGGTTATCAAGTATATCTTCTATTTCCGCCTCTAGCATTGCTTCACCAATGCCAAAGAATCTAAGGACACGCGACGAGATAACTGCTTCTTCTACTGATTGTGATTTTATTGCAGAAAATCCGTATTTCAAAAACATCGGTTCCATTTCTTTTGGTGGCCCAGGTAAAAGCATATATTGCTTATTTTCCGTCTGATAAAACATACCAGGTGCCATACCGTAATCATTAGGAAGTACTTTCGCACCAGAAAGAACTAAGGCTTGCTTACGATTATTTTCAGTCATCGGTCGATTCGTCCGTTTAAAATATTCTTCAATAGACGCCAGTGCTGTATCATCCATTACGAGATTTGTTTGCAAATGCTTAGCAATGGTTTCTTTTGTTAAATCGTCTTTTGTCGGACCAAGCCCACCAGTGAAGATAATGAGTTCAGCTCTATTTTCAGCAATTTTTATAGCAGACTCTAACCGCCCCGCATTGTCTCCGACGACCGTATGATAAAAAACATTCACACCAAGGTCAGCTAACTGCTGTGATAAAAATTTGGCGTTCGTATTGTTAATTTGTCCTAATAACAACTCAGAGCCAACGGCAATAATTTCAGCATTCATGATGACCACTCTCCTATTATTTTGAATTGGTAAAGGCATGTTTGTTTTTAATAAAATAATCAACGCCAGACCAAACAGTAAACACCATGCTCACCCATAGAGCAAATGTCGCAAAGTCAAATGGAATCAATGCGAAGATTGTATTATGCAGCAATAACGCAGATACAGCTATAATTTGCGTCCAAGTTTTAATCTTACCTAACATATTCGCTGCAACTACCTCACCACCACCTGCTAAAATCAGGCGAAGACCAGTTATTGCAAACTCCCTACTAATAATAATAATCACAATCCAAGCGGGAGCCATCCCTAATTCTACAAGGATGATTAATGCACTGGAAACTAATAACTTATCTGCTAAAGGGTCTAAAAATTTCCCTAAATTGGTTACTAATTGATATTTTCTCGCTACATATCCATCAATCCAATCTGTAACGGAAGCGAATATAAAAATAAGCGCGCCAACAAAATGAGCAATTGGGAGCGTCACACCGATAAAATTCATGTCTCCCCATGAGAAAGGGTTGTACATAATAATAATGAAAATCGGTATTAACAAAATCCTTGAAATCGTTATCTTATTTGGTAAATTCATAAGTTCCCTCCGGTAATTATGTAATTCTTCCCTTGGTGGGATGATCATATTTTATCAAAAAAAAGTCATAAAGCCTAAATTTGCGATACAATGTTAGGATTTATTTATATTTCCCACCTCAGGGGGCTAAACACGAAAATAGTCATCAATGGTTGATGACTATTCGCCAAGCGATGTAAAACGGATTGTAATGTTTTGGTTTACATACTCTGATGGTGAGACTTCATATTCGAGTCTCTCATCATTGATTTTAATTTCAGTAGCAGTTGTATTTCCAATGATTACTTGTACTTCTTTTTGATCTGTTAAATCTAACTCTTTTTCAACGCCTTCTTCCATTGTTTCTTCATAGAAGGTTTCATTATCAGCACTAGCCACTCTTACCCAGCTTTTACCTTCTGCTAATAAAGATAGTGTAAACGTATCCGTATTTTTCAATTCATATACAGTGTTTTTACCCGAGGATTCTTGTACACTTAACTCTTGAACTGGTTTCTCCTCTTCTTCTGCATTTTCATCTGCTGCATCGTCTTTTTCTTCCTCAGGAGCAGCATCTTCATTTTGTTTCTCATCTTTAGGCATATTATTTTCAACAATTGCACCTGGATTATTATTGTCTTCATTTGATTGCTTATCACTATTAGACACGTTATTTTCAACAAAATAATAAATGACAGCAATAACACCAATGATAAAGACAATAATTAAAACTTTTGGTAAAAGATCTAAAAACTTCGAAGTTGAAGGAGAGATATTCTTACTTGTTTGCACACGTGAAAGTTTCTCTGGAATATCTTCATTGGATGTTGCTGGAATTTCACTTTTATACTCATCTAACAGCTCTTCATGATTTAAGCCCACTGCCTCTGCATATTGCTTAATGAAAGCACGCACATAAAATTCACCCGGCATTATACGGTAATTACCTTCTTCTATGCCGATTAAATATCTTTTCTGTATTTTTGTAACTGTCTGTAACTCATCAAGAGACATCCCTTTTTGTAAACGTGCTTCTTTCAAACGACTACCTAATTCTGTCAAAACTAACACCTTCCAACATTACTAAAAATCAAAACCTCCGAAGCCTGTATCGGAGAACATATTATGATTGTTACGTTCGACTACATCATAGACGATATCTTCATCATGGTCGTGACGAAGCTCGATAATATAATCAAAATCATCCAAAGTATATTCTGAATTTTGCACAAAAACATCAGGATGTTCAATTACTTTAATAGCTGGGAGTCTCATTATCTCTCTCACAAGCTGCCAATGACGTTCATTTGCTCTTTTTGTCGAAACAATCCCATCAATGATAAATAAATTATCATCGCTATACTCATCTTCAATTAATTGATTGCGAATCGTTTGTTTAAGCAACGTTGACGAAACAAACAGCCATCGTTTATTCGCACAAACACTTGATGCCACAATAGATTCTGTTTTCCCAACCCTAGGCATGCCACGAATACCAATTAATTTATGGCCTTCCTTCTTAAATAATTCTGCCATAAAATCTACTAAAAGACCGAGCTCATCTCTGACAAATCGAAAAGTCTTCTTATCATCTGCGTCTCTCTGTATGTATCTCCCATGTCTCACAGCCAGCCGATCGCGAAGCTTTGGCTCTCTTAGTTTAATGAGCTTAATCGTATCCATCGTCTTTAATATTGATTCCAATCGAACGATTTGGTCATCATCTTTAGCAAGGATCAACATTCCACGCCTACCTTGATCAACTCCATTAATCGTAATAATGTTGATGGAAAGCATCCCTAACAATGATGAAATATCTCCGAGTAATCCAGGTCTGTTTTTTTGGATTTCATATTCGAAATACCATTCTTTTTTCTCCACCTAAAACACTCCTTATTCGCCTACAGTTCCAGATATTCTTATTACACAATATTAATTTATTTTTAATTAAATCTAGGTTCTATAATATATGATTTTCCACTAATATGAAAGGAAAATCCTTTTCGTTCGTAAAAATATATGTAAAATAAGAAAAAAGCAATTAAAGGCATATACACCTTCATTGCTTTTCCCATACCCGCTAATTATTTTTGTACTAATTTCACAACTAAATTAGCAATCGCATGTTGTTCTTCCTCACTTGCGACAGACCAAAGATCAGCAAGAATTTTCTCTTGGTCGTTTTTCGGCTCTACTGAACCAGCAAGATAATCTCCAATTTGATAAGCAATTTCACTTACCGTAGATTGATTCATCCCTTGATCTTGACCTTGTTCTAAACGCTCACCTAAAAAATCTTTCCATTGTTGCCAATTATCTAGTACAGACATTTGTATTTCCTCCTCGTTATAGACATTTGCCTCAACAGGTAGATGGTGCAAATGCAAAATATTAGAACGTACAATATTATCATGCAACGAGGAGAAATAAATTATTCATTCTTTATGTATACCAGCCACCATTGACACTTATGGTTTGACCAGTTATATAAGAAGAGGCGTCAGATAGTAAAAATGCACAAGCATGAGCTACTTCACTTGGATGACCGAACCGACCGATAGGAATATCATTCTTAATATCTTCCATTTCCATTTCGTTAAAAGAGGACATCATCTTTGACTCAATGGCACCTGGAGCAATTGCATTTACCCGTATGCCACTATAGGCTACTTCTTTACTCAATGCCTTCACAAAGCTAATCTGTGCCCCTTTAACAGCTGAATAGACAGTTTCACAGGCAGAGCCTGTTTGTCCCCATATCGAAGAAATAAACTGTATATTTCCTCTTTGTTTTGTTACAAGTTTTGGCATTAATGCTCTCGTTAATAAAATCGGGTTTAAGACGTGTACGTTCATTAAATGTTGGACATCAGCATCTGTCATATCAGTTAATAGACCATAATAAGCATGACCGCTGCAATGAATGATCGCATCAAGTGAAAAAATGTTTTTAACAATTTTTTGATATCCTTCAGTTGAGGTTAAATCAGCAGAAATAGCAATATATTCACCGCCATAAGTATTCAAAGCAGCCATTAACTGATCAATACGAGACTGATTTTTGTTGTAATGCAAATAAAGGGAATAACCTTCTTTCGCTAATAACTGCGCAATTGCTTCGCCAATATCTCCACTAGCTCCCGTTATTAATACAAATTTCTTCATTTTTTTCCTCCAAAAAACAAATACATAAATCAAGCTAGCCCACCTAAAACGGGGCTAGCATTGTTTATTTTGGTAAAACTTGGCACACAGACATTCTTTCTTCCGAAATTAATTCTTTTGCCGCTTCATTAATATCATCCAACGTTAACTTTTCAAGAAAAGGAACAATTTGAAAGAGGTCCATATCATTGAATGAGTAACGAGTAAATTGATTGGCTATATATTCAGGAGAGTTAAGCGCCCTTAAAAACCCACCAATCTTCTTCTTGATTGAGCGTTGAAGTGCCGCTTCATCCCATTTTGCACCATTCGTAGACTGCAATAAAATCTCTTTCACTTTTTCAGCAAGTTTATTTGGGTCACTTGTATCTCCGCCAATCATAGCAAAGCCAAACCCAGATTCTTGGGAGTAATCGTAAGAGAAAGTATCATCGATTAAACCTTCTCGATAGAGATCATTGTAATGTTGCCCACTTTTTCCAAATAACAAGTCTAACATAACATTTAGGCTTAGTTCTTTTTTAAGCATCTCCGCTCCTTGCTGGCTGGCGTCGTTTGTTTTAATGCCCACCATACATTTCGGTGTTTGCACATTCATTCTTAATGTACTTATCGTTTCAGCAACCGTTTGCGGCTCTTGATCAAAGATTCTATCAATTGCAGGCTGCTCGCTATAACTTTTATTAGCCTGATTTTCCCTTACTTGAGCAATTATAGCTTCTGGGTCAACTGGACCCACTACAAAAAGCAACATATTACTTGGGTGATAAAAAGTATGATAACATTCATACAGCATATCCTTTGTAATGTGAGAAATACTTTCAATCGTTCCCGCGATATCGATTTTCACAGGGTGATGATGATATAGGTTTGCTATTAGACCATAATATAGACGCCAGTCAGGATTATCATCATACATTGTAATCTCTTGTCCGATAATGCCTTTCTCTTTTTCTACCGTTTCCTTAGTAAAATAAGGGTCTTGGACAAAGTCAATCAATGTAGTTAAATTCTCTTGAACGTTTGAAGTACTTGAAAAAAGATAGGCCGTGCGAGTAAATGAAGTAAATGCATTGGCAGATGCACCTTGGCGACTAAATTGTTGAAACACATCTCCATCTTCTTTTTCAAACATTTTATGCTCTAAGAAATGGGCGATACCGTCTGGTACTTTAACTGGTTCATTTTTATCAAGCGGAACAAAGTGATTATCAATCGATCCGTATTTTGTCGTAAATGTTGCAAAAGTCTTATTAAAACCATTTTTCGGTAGGACATAGACATCTAACCCATTGGCCATTTTTTCATAATAGAGTTTTTCTTGAAGCTGATCAAATGCGATTTGTTCCATTATTTTTGCACCTCTTTTCCATGAAGAAAGTAAATTGTATCAAGCTGAACTTTCTTAGCTACAGTTATAATGTCTTCCTTTGTAACTGCTTCCATTCCATTCATCCATTCAGTTAAGTCCATTTTTTGTTGAGAAACGATATTATGATAGAGCACTTCTACGACACCTCTTGCCGTATCCATCGTTTCCAACATTTGGTTCTTAATAACCGCTTTTGTCTGCGTAATCTCTTCTTCTGTAAAGGCACCCTTCTGCATTTCCTCTAATTGTTCTTCAATAATAGAAGTTGCTTGCCCATAGCTGTTGTTGTCAATTCCAGACATCACCATCAATAGACCTTTGTGACTTTCCAAACGACTGGCGACATAATAGGCTAGAGAAGCTTTTTCTCTTACATTAATAAATAATTTTGAGTGGGAGAATCCGCCAAAAATTCCGTTAAATATTTGTAACGCACTATATTCAGGATCACCATAAGTGATACCAGTACGATAACCAATATTTAATTTCGCTTGTTTCACATCCTGCTCTTCCTTAATCGTTTCTGGCTCAATCAAATCGTTTGCTCTCGCCATTGAGGTTTCTTTAATAGATCGAGTTTTTAAAGGTAATAATTCACGAACATATTGTTCAACTTCATTCGTATCAATATCACCAATCATATATAAATCAAGCTCATCTTCAGCTAGAGCCTTTTCGTAATAATGATAAAGAGACGATTCTGTAATTAATGGTAAATCATCTAATTCACCGTGTACATGGAGCGCATAGGCTTCATCTTTACACATTTCTTGTACAAGACGTAAATTAGCATATCTCATTTTATCATCATTAACTGCTTGTATCCGCTGCTTTAATGTTCTTTTCTCACTTTCAACCACCTCTCGGTCAAAAGCTCCATTATTGGATAATGGATGGAGTAAAAGCTCTGAAAGTAATTCAAAAGCTTTTCTAAGTAATGGGGTCTGATCAGATAGAAATTTTTCATTTGCCATTTCAATAGTCATGGAAATAATGTGGTACTCCCCTTTTTTTGAGAGGTCCACATATAAGGAAGCGCCATAAAGCTCATCTAAGTATGCCCTCAACTTAGCCGTGGTAGGATATGCAGCGCTACTACTTTCTAACACATGCGGTAATAAAGCCCTTAGTGTGACAGTATCTTTACTTAAAGGCGCTTTCATTTTCCAAACAATCGTATTTGTTTTATATTTATCTGTTTTAATTTGATGGAGCTTAACACCATCAATTTCTTTAACTGTTTCTGTTGTAATATTCATTAATAAACCTCCTTATTCCTTTTTACCTTAAAACATACTATTTGAATCGCACTTCTTCCTATTTTGTCATCTTTTTAGTATATGTATGAAAAGAAAACAATATTTTCTATTATATACGTTAATAACCATCCTATGCTAATCTTGCAGACATCTATAGGAGAAAATAAGTAAAATAAAAGTCTCAGGGCCAATCTCCCGAGACTTTACTTATTATCTATTTCCTTTAATATACGGTATCCCAGAAGCTTTTGGCGCATCTGCTCTACCTATAAATCCAGTGAGTGCTATAATCGTTAATACATATGGTGCAACAAGTAGATAGACATTTGGGATATTCTCTAATAGCGGTAAGCTAGAACCAATAATACTCAAACTTTGGGCAAAGCCAAAGAATATCGCTGCACCCATTGCTCCTAAGGGATGCCATTTCCCAAATATCATTGCAGCTAATGCCATAAATCCTTGGCCACTAATTGTCGCATGACCAAAATCAGAAGAGATCGCTTGGGCATATACACCACCACCTATACCACCTAGCGCTCCCGAAAGTAATACGCCATAATAGCGCATTTTTGTCACATTAATCCCCATAGTATCTGCGGCCATCGGATGTTCGCCAACAGACCGTAATCTGAGACCGAATTTTGTCTTATAAATGACATACCAAGCAACCACAGCGAAAATGATTGCTACAAACGAAGTGTAATACGTATTAGAAAAGAATATCGGGCCAATAAACGGGATATCACTTAAAAGCGGGATATCTATTTTACTGAAGCTCTCTTGAATGATATCTGTTTGCCCTTTATCATAAATAAATTTTACTAGAAATAAGGTAACTCCTACTGCTAACAGATTGATTGCGACACCAGAAACAGTTTGATCCGCTCTAAAAGTGATGGATGCTACCGCATGAATAGCTGAAAAAATGACTCCAGCAAGCATGGCTACTAATAGCGAAACCCACGGGGTCGATGCCCCTAATACATCGGCAAACGATAAATTGAAGACAATTGCTGTAAAAGCACCTATTACCATTAATCCTTCTAATCCAATATTAATTACACCTGAACGTTCTGAGAAAGTTCCACCTAACGCGGTGAAAATAAGGGGTGCTGCCCAAAGTAAAGTAGTTGGCACAATAATCATTAATATTTCCATGATACCCACTTACTTCACCCCCTTCTTATTAATCTTTCTTATGAGTAATCGAATCATATAACTTGAAGCCACAAAGAAAACAATTAAAGCAATAATAATATCAACCAACTCGTTCGGAACGCCTGCTTCTAGTGGCATATTAAGGGCACCAACCTTCAAGCTCCCGAAAAGAATCGCCGCCAAAACAATGCCTATCGGTGAATTAGCACCTAATAAAGCTACAGCGATACCATCAAAGCCGACTCCAGTAAATCCACTTTTCACAGCGGCATATCCGAAAGTCCCAAGCCCCTCCATTGCACCAGCTAAACCAGCAAAAACTCCAGATATCACCATGGAAAGAATAATATTCTTTTTAACATTCATGCCTGCATAATTTGAAGCATGTTGATTTAAGCCAACAGCCTTCAACTCAAATCCTCTCGTTGTTTTCTCCAAAATAAACCACATAATAATAACAGCAATAATGGCAATAACAATTCCCCAGTGCATACGAGAGTAATCTGTTAAAGATTCTAATAAAGGTGAACGAAGACTTGCTGTTTCAGCAATTGGGTCCGAACTATCACTACCTTCTGACAATTTTGTTCGAATAATATAGTTCGTAATATGAAGTGCAGTATAATTCAACATAATTGTGACAATAACTTCATGAACACGATATTGTGCTTTTAAGAAACCAGGTATAAATGCCCAAATCGCCCCCGCTAAAGCAGCAGCTAGCACAGCTAAAGGTAAATGAATGATCTTCGGTAGTTCAAAAGCTACACCTACCCAAACAGCAGCTAACCAACCAACAATTAATTGCCCTTCAACTCCGATATTAAAAAGGCCTGTTTTAAAAGCAAATGCAACTGCAAGGCCAGCTAATATATAGGGGATGATTTGTCTAACGGTTTCACCGAAAAAATAAACATCACCAAATGCACCATTCCACAGAGCTATAAACCCTGCAATAGCATCATAACCTGTTACAATCATTAATATAGTCCCGACAATGATACCAAGAAGCACGGCAATGATTGGTATTAATATGTTTTGCATACGGTTAGACATTTCCATCACCTACCTTTTTCTTCGTTGAACCAGCCATTAATAAGCCCAACTCTTGCTCTGTCGTTTCCTTGGGATCAACCATTGCAATGATTTCCCCTTCAAAAATAACAGCAATACGGTCACTCACATTCATGATTTCGTCCATTTCAAAAGAAACTAACAGCACGGCTTTACCTTGATCTCTTTGGTCAATTAACTTGCGATGGATGAATTCAATTGCACCCACGTCAAGCCCCCTAGTCGGTTGTGAGGCAATTAATAAATCTGGATTACGATCTACTTCTCTGCCGATAATCGCTTTTTGCTGATTACCTCCAGAAAGAGCGCGAGCTGGTGTATATTCACTTGGTGTTCGTACATCATATTCTTCTATTAATCTATTTGCTTGGTCATAAATCGCTTTCTTATTCATCAAACCTGTTTTCGAATAAGGCTGTTGGTAATAGGTTTGTAGCACCATATTTTCACCAATTGTAAAATCTAATACTAAGCCATGTTTATGGCGATCTTGCGGGATATGTCCAATACCTGATTCAGTTACTTTTCTTGTATTTAATTTAGTAATTTCTTTATTGTTTAACAGAATTGACCCTTTTTCTACTTTTCTTAATCCTGCAATGGCTTCTACCAATTCTGTTTGTCCATTACCATCTACACCTGCAATACCGACAATTTCCCCTTTTCTGACTGTTAAGTTTAAATTGTCTACAACTGCGATATTGCGAGAATCTTTTACTGTAAGCGATTGTATTTCTAATGACGCTTCTTTCGGCATAGCTTCTGTTTTTTCAGTTTTAAACGTCACTTCCCTACCAACCATTAAACTAGCTAATTCATCGGGATTTGTTTCAGATACATTTAGCGTTCCGATTCCCTCACCTTTGCGAATAACCGTTACTCGGTCACATACTTCCATAATTTCTTTTAGTTTATGAGTAATCAGAATGATAGATTTACCCTCTTTAATCAGCTTACCCATTATTTGAATAAGCTCTGCAATCTCCTGTGGTGTTAGCACTGCAGTAGGTTCATCGAATATTAGGATATCTGCTCCTCGATAAAGTGTTTTTAGAATCTCAACACGCTGTTGCATTCCTACAGAAATATCTGCAATTTTTGCTTTTGGATCTACCGATAAACCATATTTTTGTGAAATGTCGCTAACTACTTTTTCCGCTTCTTTTAAATCAATTTTACCTTTTGATGTGATCTCTTTCCCTAAAATAATATTTTCTGTTACTGTAAATTTATCAACTAACATGAAATGTTGATGAACCATCCCAATACCCAACTCATTCGCGACATTTGGATTGGTGATTTTTTCAATGTTTCCCCTGACTTTAATCTCCCCTTTTTCAGGTTGATAAAGACCGAATAAAACATTCATTAACGTTGATTTTCCTGCACCATTTTCTCCGAGGAGCGCATGAATTTCTCCTGGTTTAACTTGAAGTGTGATATTATTATTCGCTACAATACCCGGAAACTCTTTACGAATATTGAGCATTTCAATAACATATTCCACCCTCTCCACTCCTTACCCTTATGTAGTTAGAGGTCAGACCTCGCTTTTTATTTATGATTGATTGAACATCCATGAATGAAATTTTAGGCTTATCTTTAAAAACCTAATTGAAAAGGATAATTTGTTATTCTTTTCAATTAACCTTTTAAGTTAAAAAGGAATAAGAGATTTCAAGTCCCTTATTCCTTTCCTCATTACTCTGCTGTAAATGCCTTCGCTTCTTCTACTGATTGAGGAGGAGTAACTTCTCCACTCTTAATTTTTTCAATCCATTCGTTTACTTGTGTTTCAACTTCCGCTTTGGCAGCGAACTCTTCGTTGATTGGTGCCAAAGTCACTCCATCTTCATTTAAACCGTAAACAGTAGTTTCGCCACCAGGGAAGTTCCCATCTTTTGCTTTAGTAGCGATATCTTGTACAGCAACGTCTACACGTTTCATAGCAGATGTAAGGATAATATTATGATCTCCGACTACCCCTTCTGCTGATTGGTCTGCGTCAACACCAATTGCCCAAAGTTCTCTCTCTGGATCTTTTCCTTTTAAGTCACGTGCTTCTTTGAATAATCCATTACCTGTTCCACCAGCCGCATGGAAGATGACATCAATGCCAGAAGCATACATCTTAGAGGCTATTGATTGACCAAGCTCTGCTTTGTCAAATGCACCTGAGTAATTGCTTTCTACTTTAATATCTGGATTTACAGCTCTAACACCTGCAATAAACCCTGCTTCAAAGCGTTCAATAACAGGAAGTTCCATACCGCCGATAAAACCAACTGTATCCCCTTTTGTTGCATTTGCAGCAACGACACCAGCTAAGAAACCTGACTCTTGTTCTTTAAACATAATGCTAGCTACATTATCTGCCTCTACTTCTGAATCAATAATTGAAAATTGGCTATCTTTTTGTTGTTCGGCAATTTCAGCAATCGCATCATGCATCATCGCTCCAACACCAAACACTAAATTGAATTTTTGACGAGTTAAGTTATTTAAATTTGTTGCATAATCAGCATCAGATTGGGATTGAAGGTAAGTGTATCCACCTTTACCTTCTTCTAAGCCATTGTCTTCACCAAAAGCTTTAATCCCTTCCCATGCAGATTGGTTAAATGATTTATCATCTACGCCACCAACATCTGTTACCATTGCAACCGTGAATGACTCTTCTTTGTTGCCTTCTGAACTTGATCCTTTTTCGTTTTCTTCTGAAGAACCACATGCTCCTAAAATGGTACCTGCTGCTAGTGCAAAAGAAAGTACTAATCCAAGTTTACGTTTTTTCATTTTGCTCCCCCTTAAGGAATTGGTTTACATTAGTAGATGAGTATGATTGATTAGTTAATCCGTTTTCTAAGAACATGGAAGCTAAATTTGTCTGCTCTAAAATAGTTAACCGAGAGGAGTAATGGCTCGTCTTGTTCAGTGTAATGCATCTGCTTAAGAACGAGTAGAGCTGTCTCAGGGCTACAATCTAAAATAGGTGAGACCTTCTCGTGATAACCAATCGGTTCAATTTCAGAGACCGCATATGTAATTCTTCTGCCTGTTTTTTCTTCCAAATTTTCAAAAATAGATTCTTTTTCCCAAGAGATAGAGTCTGGAATATGCTTCGCCAACATTTTATCCAAGCAATGAACAACAGGTTCACCATTTGCCGTTCTCACCCGTTCTACTACTAAGATTTCTTCATCTGCTGAACAGGAAAAAAGTCTGATATCTTCCTCACTTGGACATTGCGTCTCTGAGCTAAGGAATATAGTCCCAGGTTGCATACCTGCTTGGGTAATCATATTAGTGATACTATTTAACTGTTCAATTCCTGATGTAAATAATGGCTTTGTATTTACGAACGTGCCGACACCGTGTCTACGAATAATGACATTCTCTTCTTCTAATATCCTTAATGCCTCTCTTAATGTCGCACGACTGACACCTAATTGTTTGGCAAGATCAAATTCTGAAGGTAATTTTTCTCTCTCTTTATAAATTCCTTTATCAATATCTTGCTTCAAACGATCAATTACTTGTAAATACAAATGGCGGCTATCTGACTTAATAGACATGCTGTGCTCCTCCAAATCCAAATCTCAAGACATCAGACCTCTGATGTTCAATCATCTCTACTAATCGAAAATACTATACCATTTTTCTAAATATAAAGAAACATATTTTTCAAAAAATGTCGAAAAAGATAGTGAAAAAAGTGAATATTTTTCACATTTGTTGACTCATAGTTGATGTCTTAAAGAGTTTTGTTTATTTATTTTCCCTTTCGTTATAGGCTTCTTTTGATAAAAATCAAATGCTACTAAAATATTTTAGAAACCTTTTAAAAAAAGAATAGGTCATATTTATAATAAATATTAACCTATTCTTTGTACATACTTTCTTTCAATTGTTGATTAAAGCTGTGTTGCTAAAAAGCGTTAAATATATTTTTAAGAAGATGCCTCATCCATACTTTGGCTGACGAGTACTGTTCTTGGTTTACTTCCCTCATAAGGTCCGACGATTCCTCGCAGCTCCATTTCATCAATTAACCTCGCTGCTCGCGTATAACCGATACGGAACCTCCTTTGCAACATGGAAACAGAGGCTGTTTGCATTTCAATGACAAGCTCAACTGCTTCATCATATAATTTGTCATCAACTTCACTTGCTTGTGAATCTGGTAAATCATCGGGAATCATTTCTTCTTGATATTGCGCTTTTTGCTGACCAATGACAAAATCAACAATTTCTTCTACTTCATCATCCGATAAAAATGCGCCTTGTACCCGAATAGGTTTTGATGCGCCGACTGGCATAAATAACATATCGCCTCTTCCTAATAACTTCTCTGCTCCGCCCATGTCTAAAATCGTCCTTGAATCCGTCATAGAAGAAACAGCAAACGCAATTCTTGATGGAATATTTGCTTTTATCACACCGGTGATGACATCTACTGAAGGACGTTGAGTCGCAATGATTAGATGAATACCAGCTGCCCTAGCCATTTGTGCTAATCTAGTGATTGCATCCTCAACATCCGATGAAGCAACCATCATTAAGTCCGCTAACTCATCAACAATAACAACGATGTAAGGGAGTAGTGGTTGCTTAGCTTCCTCTATTTTATTTTGCCTTTTTATAAATTCATTATAACCTTCTATGTTTCTTGTGCCTGTATGGGAGAATAATTCATATCTTCTCTCCATTTCGCTTACAACCTTTTTCAGTGCTTGAGAAGCTTTTTTGGCATTTGTCACAACAGGCGCTAATAGATGTGGGACGCCATTATATACATTAAGCTCTACCATTTTTGGGTCAATCATCATCAATTTCACTTCATGAGGTTTCGCTCTCATTAAAATACTAGTAATAATGCCATTAATACAAACACTCTTCCCACTTCCTGTCGCTCCAGCGACGAGCAAATGCGGCATTTTATTCAACTCTGCCGTGACAGCTTCGCCAGTAATATCTCTTCCTAAACCGATTAATAGTTTTGAATCATTGCGATCTTTACCTTTAGGTTCAATGACCTCTCTTAAGGAAACCATCGCAACTTCTGAATTCGGTACCTCTATCCCGATAGCTGATTTTCCTGGAATTGGTGCTTCAATTCGGATATCTTTTGCTGCTAAAGCAAGTGCTAAGTCGTCACTTAAACTAACAATTTTACTCACTTTCACACCTACATCAGGATGTACTTCATATTTGGTTACTGCCGGTCCAAGATGAACTTGGGTTACTTTAGCTTTGACACCAAAGCTTTGGAAGGTTCTCTCAAGCTTTGCTGCATTATCATGAATAAGTTTATATTCACCGCTTTGGTCGGTGTGATTAGGTGCCTTTAATAATTTCATTGGTGGTAGTTTATAATCCTTATTTTCCACTTCTGTAAATGTAATCGGTGGTACAGTCTCATCTTGCTGCTCTTCGTCCTCCGGTTGTCTCTCGCTTATCCCTTGTACCGGGACTGTAACATCTTGTTCTTGATCATAAGCATTTTGAGAAAAACTAGAAATAATTGGTTCTTCTGGTGTATTGTCTTTATCCATGTCTTCTGAGCTGTTATGGATTGTTATTGCCCGCTCTTCTTGATTCTCTTTACTTCTTCTCGTACGAGGTTTAGCATTGCGCTTATTCTTTTTACTTACCCAACCTTTTACATCATCAAGAAATGCTAGCCATTGTTTTTTTAGAAATTGAGCAAATGAAATGGTCATATCGCCCATCGCAGGGCCAAAAGTTTTCCCTGTAATTAATATAATTCCTACGATAATCAAGAGGAATGCAATAATTTTTGAGCCAGCTTCATCAAATAAATAATAGAAAACGGCAAACATTAATGCTCCAATCATGCCTCCACCTAAATCTGAAGTGCTGGCTTGATTTGTCACCTCACCCCAATAGAGACGCCATGTATTCATGATTACACTTGGGTCGGTAAATGCTCCCCCATTTGAAAGTAATTCAAATAACGTTACATGACTTAATAAAAGAAGTGCACTAATGATGAAGTACATGCCCACTAATTTCATATGAAAGAGATCAGGTCTCTCCCTTTTCCACATTAGAAATCCTGCATAAATCACTAATCCAATTAAACAAAGCATGTACCATTCGCCGGTAAAAAACCTGAAAAAAAGTACGATTGCTCCACCTACTGCCCCTAATTTCGCTATAGCAATCACTGCTAATGCGAGCATCACTAGAGCAGTTAATTCATATTTTAAAGTTTGTCTCACTTGTTGCTTTTTTCGCGTTTTACGCTTCTTTTTTTTCGCCATTTTATCACCTGATTTATAAGTACTTGAATGATGCATGAAAGAAGAGAGCAGCCTTTTAGTGGCTGCTCTACGTTTGTTCATTTATTATAGCATAATTTCATCCATCTTTTACTTAACTGAGGGTGATTTTTACTCCAGGTCCAATATTTTCATTCATGAAATCATTTGGGTCCGTACTCATTACTTGGATTACACGATATTCAGAACCACTAGTTAATTCCACTAGTAACGGGATACCTTCAAAGTTAACCACTTTTTGTTTCGCATATTCAGATGGTTCAGCTTGGTATATCCATTCACTTGGCATGGCTGTATATAATATCATTGCACAAGCCCCTCCTGATGTTCATTGTTTTCAATTAACTCCTCAAGTTTTTTTAATGCTGGGCCAATACCACCTACTTCATTAATCAAACCAAATTCAACAGCATCAGCACCAATCACATTCGTTCCAATATCTCTTGTCAAATTTCCTTTAGCAAACATTAAGTCTTTAAACTTCTCTTCAGTAATCTGTGAGTGTTTTGTTACAAAGTTAATGACGCGTTCTTGCATTTTATCTAAATACTCAAAAGTTTGTGGCACCCCAATTACTAAGCCGGTTAACCGAATGGGGTGAATGGTCATCGTTGCTGATTCAGCAATATAGGCATAATCACAAGATACGGCTATAGGTACACCTATTGAGTGTCCACCACCTAACACGATTGAAACTGTAGGTTTCGACAATGATGCTAACATTTCAGCAAGCGCTAATCCTGCTTCTACATCTCCACCTACAGTATTTAATATTACTAACAAACCTTCTATTTTTGGATTTTGCTCAATGGCTACAATCTGAGGGATAAGATGTTCATATTTTGTTGTCTTATTTTGTGGCGGTAGTTGTAAATGCCCTTCTATTTGTCCAACGATAGTCAAACAGTGAATTTTGGAATCTTGAGATAGTTGCGGTACATTTGTTTGACCTAATTGCTGTATCTTTTCCATTAAAGGCGATTGTTTATCTTCTTTAGGTTGTTGCTCTTGATCATTCCCATTCATTTCAAAATCCATAAGACTTCTCCCTTCAAACTTTTATATATTTAGTATGAACAGGGATGGGATTTTCATTCTACTAATGCTTTTAGAAACGAAGATATCTATTATCGAAATAAAAATATAAGCAGGCAACCACGAATACGTAATTGCCTGCTTTTTTAGGACTCCATAATTATCGGTAAGATCATCGGACGACGTTTTGTTTTATCAAATAAGAACTGATTGAGACCTTCTCTCATATCTTGTTTGATACCTGACCAGTCAAAAGCTTCTTTCGATAGTTTGGCTTCAACAATTTCTTTTACCAATTTGCTTGCTTCTGCAAGTAATTCTTCAGATTCTCTAACATAAACAAAGCCTCTTGTAATAATTTCTGGTCCTGCTGAAATGATTTTTTGTTTTTTGTTTAACGTAACAACCACAAGTAATATCCCATCTTGAGATAATAACTTACGATCTCTAAGGACAATATTACCAACATCACCTACACCACTGCCATCAATTAATACATGTCCGGTTGGGATTTTCCCCACATTTTTCATGGTTCCTTTTGCTATTTCATATAATTCTCCCTTTTCAGGAATAAAAATAGCTTCACTTTCCATACCAGTCGACTCAGCTACTTTTGCATGTGCCTTTAACATCCTATATTCTCCATGAACAGGAAAGAAATATCTCGGATTCATTAAATTAATCATGAATTTAAGCTCTTCTTTGCTACCATGACTAGATGTATTAAAACTCCCTTTACCTGAGACCACATGTGCTCCGCCCCTGAACAATACATCAACTGTTTTTGATAAATAAACTTCCGAACCTCTCAAAGGAGAAGCAAAGAATATCACATAATCTCCAGATTGAATATGCACTTGACGGTGAGAGTTTTTCGCCATCTTATACAGCGCATCAATTGGCTCTCCTTGCGTACCTGTCACTAAATAAATGATTTCTTCATCTGCCAAGTTTTTCACATCGTTCATAGAAACCATTACGTCTTCATAAATATCCAAAAACCCTAATCTGATGGCAATATCATATATTTTTTGCAAACTTCTTCCTACTATTGCTACTTTTCGGTTAGTCTGTTTCGCAGCGTCAAATACTTGTTGAATCCTAATTAACTCAGACGCAAATGTAGCTACTACGACTCTCCCTTTTGCTTGATAAAAATGCTTCACTAAATCATCTAATACTTCAGCTTCAGATTTTGTGTAGCCCGGCTTTTCTGCTTCTGTACTATCAGATAATAAGCACAAAACGCCATTTTCTCCGATTTTAGCCATTTTTCCAATTTCGGCTTTATAAAGTGGGCCAGCCGCTTGGTCAAATTTAAAATCCCCAGTGTAGACGATACTGCCTTGTGAGGTATGAATACATACCCCAACACTGTCTGGGATGCTATGATTTGTTTTAAAAAATGAAATTTCACAATGATCAAAGTGTAGTTCAGTATCACTATGTATTTCCACTAGTTTAGCTTTCCCTTTAAATCCTTGCTCTTTCATTTTTGCTTTTGCTAACGCAATCGTAAGCTTAGTTCCGTATACCGGGGCCTCAATTTGACGAAGCAAATAAGATAAAGCTCCAATATGGTCTTCATGTCCGTGGGTTAAAAATACTCCTTGCACACGATCTTTTTGTTGAATAAGATAGGTGAAATCTGGAATAACCGTATCAATTCCAAGCATTTCATTCTCTGGAAGCATTAAACCTGCATCGATTACGAATAAATCCTCATCAACTTCGATTATGTACATATTCTTTCCTAATTCACCAACTCCACCTAGTGCTGCTAACTTGATGCTTTCGTTCTGTCTTTTCACTTATGTATCCTCCTATAGTTCATTCACCCGATCAAAATCAGTTATTCCCATTATACTTTAACTAAGAAAATAATAACAACCAAATTTATGCATTTTTGCGGTTATTAAGCAATTTATCCTGTTAAATTAAGTAATTAAACACTTTAGTAATTAAAGAAGACGGCACAATAAAGGATAATTTTACTTTAGCAAATACTCTCCTCAAAAAGTGATACCTAATATCAAGTTTTTAATAATTCAGTTAGTCTTGCTTTTAAAAAAGAGAACGTAAAAGACTCAAGAAACGTGTAAACTTCCTTCATCCAGATTGATATATTGGGTTTGGATTTAACAAGGACTAAATAGTAGTAATCAAAGATTTAAATATCTCTAGTTCAGCTAGTATGTGAAAACTTCTCCAAGGATAGCTGCACTACTTATGTTTGCTCAATATATTTTAGATTTGTGTGAAATATACGAAGAGCCCCCTTTTTACTCCACTATCCAGTGTAAATATGTTATGGCATCACAAAAAAAATCTGAACAATTCAAACCCTAAGGTGGGAATGAACGTTCAGATTTTTTTGCTTATTTTTTAATAATGGCAATCAGTGTAGCTCTTTCTTGTTCAGAAAGTGGTACCATTGGTAAACGCACCGAACCGACATCAAGGCCTTTGACCTGCAAAGCGGTTTTAACTGGTACAGGACTTGGCGCTGCAAACATCGCTTCCATTATTGGTAGTAAGGATTGGTGCAATTTTGCAGCCTCTTGATAGTGTCCATCTAAAAATGCTTGCACCATTTCTTGAATTTCAGAGCCGATTATATGTGAGGCCACTGATACAACACCTGCTCCACCAATGGATAAGACTGGTAAAGCGATACCATCGTCGCCACTATATAACAAGAAATCGTCATCTGTTTCAGCGATAATCTTCGTCATTGCATTAAGATCACCACTCGCTTCTTTTACAGAGACAATATTTTTAATCTTGGATAGTTCAATAATTGTTTCAGGTGCAATATTAACAGATGATCGACCTGGAATATTATATAACATAACAGGTAAATCTGTACTTGCTGCGATCGCTTTAAAATGTTCATATAAGCCAGCTTGGTTTGGCTTATTGTAATAAGGAGCGACTAACATGATGGCATCTACACCAATTTCTGCTGCTTTTTTCGTTAATTCAATGGATGAGTAAGTATTATTGCTACCTGTACCGGCAATAACTGGCACGCGTCCATCCGTTACCTTCACTACATGTTTAAACAAAGCTAGCTTTTCTTCTTTCGTTAACGTAGGTGATTCGCCTGTTGTCCCAGCAACAACAAGAGAATCTGTCCCATTCTCAATCAAATGATTGATCAACTGAGTTGTCTTTGCAAAATCAATATGCCCATTGATATCGAATGGCGTAACCATTGCTGTTGAAACTCTTCCGAATAAAACCATTTTTACACCTCTTTTTAATAATCACTTATATCATTTCTACTTGATCTTTTTCTAAATGAAAGGCATCATGGAGTGCATTGACTGCTTTCGGCAAATCTTCTTGTTCAACTAAAACCCAAATAGTCGTATGGCTATCTGCTGATTGCATAATTCTAATGCCTTGTTCCGAAAGTGCTGTTACAATTTTAGAGGCAACACCAGGTACACCTTGCATACCTGCACCGACAACTGAAACTTTCGCACAGCCTCTTTCCACTTTTGGTTCATGACCTAATCCATTTAAAATTTGTATCGCTTTATCGGTCATTTCTTCGGTCACTGTATAGGTTACTCCATGTGGATAAATATTAATGAAATCAACGCTAATGCCTTCTTTAGCCATTGCCTTAAAAACCTCTGATTGTAGGTCATACTGATTTTCTTTAGCAACCACTTTAATTTGCGTAATATTCGCTACATGTGCAATCCCGGTAACCGGCCTTTCTTTTATATCTGTTCCTCTACTTTGTTTCGTAACAGCCGTAACTAGCGTCCCTAAACCGTCTGTATAAGTGGAACGGATACGAATGGGAATTTTTGATTGCATCGCGATTTCAACTGCTCGTGGATGAATAACCTTTGCACCTTGATAAGCCATATTGCAAACTTCCGTATAAGTTACGACATCCAAAGAACGTGCATTCTGTGCAATCCGCGGATCAGCTGTCATAATCCCTTCAACATCTGTGAATATATCAATCCACTCTGCATTAAGGGCAGAACCTAGCGCAGCTGCTGAAGTATCACTACCGCCACGTCCAATCGTCGTTGTATCACCGTTTCTAGCTGATCCTTGAAAGCCTGCAACGACAACAACATCATGTAATTCTAACTCGTTTTTTAAACGTTCACATTTCATATCAATAATTTTCGCATTCATATGATCATGATTTGTACGAAAACCAGCTTGCGCACCTGTTAATGCGGTCGCCGTTAGCTCATTTTCTAAAAGCATATTCGTAAATACAACACTTGAAATAACTTCTCCACAAGATAGTAATAAATCTGTTTCACGTTTATTGATTTTGGCAAGGGGCGCACCAACAAGTGATAATAACGTGTCTGTTGCATAAGGGTCTCCCTTTCTTCCCATTGCAGAAACAACAACTACCACTTTGAACCCTTCCTGAACGGCATTTTTAATATGCCTTAATGCATGACTCCTGCCTTCTTCATTTTTTACCGATGTACCGCCAAATTTTTGAACGACGATTTTCATCTTAACACCTCGAGTAATTGCAATTTATTTCACTAACTTTAATTTAACAAGACTTTCTGCGATTTGTACAGAATTCCAGGCTGCACCTTTTAGTAGATTATCAGAAACGACCCACATATGGAACCCTTTTGGCTCATCTAAGTCATTGCGAATCCGACCGACGAACACTTCTGATTTACCAACACAATCTGCTGGCATTGGATAAATTTGCTGTTCAGGGTCATCTTGTAGTTCTATACCTGGTGCGGTACTTAACAAAGCTTTTATATCCTTTGCGTTAATGCCTTCCTGATCAATCTCAAAATACACAGATTCAGAATGACCAGTTCCTACGGGTAGACGAACACAAGTCGCAGCGACTGGTAAAGAAGGCAGATGCATAATTTTTTTCGTTTCATTAATCATTTTCATTTCTTCAAATGTATAACCGTTATCAACAAATTTATCTATTTGAGGAATGGCGTTAAAAGCGATTTGATAATGCTTTTTATCACCCTTTACTGGCAATACTTCAGGCGTGTATGCTTGATTATCTAGGATCGCTCTTGTTTGCTCTTGCAATTCATCAATAGCTGCTTGCCCTGAGCCAGAGACTGCTTGATAAGTGGAGACAATCACTTTATTTAAACCAAATGCTTTTCTAATCGGTTCAAGCGCTACAACCATTTGAATGGTTGAACAATTGGGATTGGCAATGATGCCATTATGGTTATGCAAGTCTTCTTCATTTACTTCAGGTACGATGAGTGGAGTATTTTCATCCATACGGAATGCACTCGTATTATCAACCACAATTGCTCCTCTCTTTACCGCTTCTGGAGCTAATTGTTTGGATACACTTCCCCCTGCACTAAACAAGGCAATATCTACACCTTCAAAACTATCAGGTGTAGCTTCTTCTACAGTATATTCCTTACCGTTATATTGAATCTTCTTCCCAGCTGAGCGAGACGAAGATAATACTTTCAACGTTGATATCGGAAAAGCACGCTCTTCCAATGTTTTTAACATTTGTTCACCTACTGCTCCTGTTGCTCCTACTACAGCTACATGGAAGTCTTTTTTCTCTGTCATAACCATTTCTCCTTCCGGCCAACATAATGATTGATATTTTTTAGTTTACCTTTCAGCTAACAAACAAGTGAGCGACTATCTTTCAGTCGTATTTCAGCTATGAGAGCGAGCTAGAGATAGTATACTAAGATTATTTTATATTTTATCATATTCCCGCATTAAAAAATAAAATTTTATGAGAAAACATGGCTTATCGCCAAGTCTACTGGCGAAAGCCGTCGTCTGCTAAATATTCATGAGTTAACAAAAGGAACTATGATAAATCTCGAACTTAGTTACCATCTTTGTATCTTTCTACAATGACTGGCTGAATCTGTTCACCATTTATTGCTTTCACTATTGTATCAGATAATGCGGTCATACGGGCGACCATTGAGTTCGGTTTCTTCACCGGGTCATCTTGCCCAAATGGGATAAAATAAATATTTTTTGTTGACATTAAACGCATGAGATTTGTGCCATTTAAGCCAAGTGCATCATTAGTCGATATACCTAGTACAACTGGTTTTTCGTTCCTTAATGTTGCTTTGGCAGCCATAAGCACTGGAGAATCTGTCATAGCATTTGCAAATTTACTCATGGAGTTTCCTGTTAATGGGGCAACAACCATGCAATCTAATGGGATTTTCGGACCTAATGGTTCTGCTTTTACAATAGAATCGATGACTTTATTCCCAGTCACTTCTTCTATTCTTTTAATCCAATCTTCTCCATCGCCAAATCTTGTCACCGTGTTTTGAACTGTAAAAGTCACGACTGGTATTACTTCAGCTCCTGCCCCGACTAACTTCTCTATTTCCGGAAAAACGGCATCATATGTGCAATGCGACCCAGTTAACCCGAATCCTATTTTTTTCCCTTTTAAATTCATGATTGTTTATCCTCCCTTTCATCAAAATTAGCCAAAATCAATTGTGAAAGAACATTAGCTAAAATACGTCCCGCTGTTTTTGGTGCAACGATTCCTGGAAGGCCAGGTGCTAATAGTGCTTTGACCCCGCGTTTCTCTGCGTACCTAAAGTCCGTACCACCCGGTTTAGAAGCTAAATCAATAATGAGCGTATGAACTGGCATTTTCGCTATTACTGACGCCACCACGACTTGTACGGGAATTGTATTAATGCATATATCTGTATCCACAACGGCTTCTTCAATATCACTCAAATGAAAAGGCGTAAGACCCATTTCAGTTATTCTCGCTATATGCTCGCTTTTTCTAGCTCCTACTTTCACTTTAGCTCCTAAAGCATGAAATGCACGAGCTATACTCATACCTGTTCTTCCTAGTCCTAATACAGTCACATTTGATCCGTGAATTGTAAAATCAGTATGTTGAATGGCCATCATTAATGCACCTTCAACAGTGGGGATTGAATTGTATATTGCGACATCATCACGATTAAATAATTGAACAACTTCACGATCTGCTTTGGTTGAAATTTCTTGAAGATAAGGAGGATTAATACCAGAATAAATTTTACAATGTTGCGGTGTTTTCTTTAAAATTTCTTCATTTATTGTAATTTTTTCATTAGAGAAAATTGTATCAATCTGTCCATCCACCCCAGCCCCAGGCACTGGCAATATAATGGCGTCAATGCATGTAAAGTCAACTTCATCTAACTTCTCCTTTACTGCACCAGAAAAAGCGTGGTCAAGCTGTTCAAAACCAACTAAATATAATTTTGCATCCAATTCTGTCAGCTTACGAATGACCTCAAGCTGCCTTGCATCTCCGCCGATCACTGCAATTTGTAATCCTGTCAGCATGCAACACTCACCTTCTTTTAAAGAACTTTTTATGTTCTTTTACTCAATTACTTCAACATCTTATGTAGAAATGACCTATTCGGTGAGTTCTCTAACAAAGAATAGACTCTAAGTTTGAACCTTAGTTGTGAAGAGAAGATTGATAAAGAATGAAGGACGAAACTCCTTACTTTTAAAAAACACTTTAAATAAGAAAAGTTATTAAATAGTGAGGTAGCGACTCATCTTTATTCACATACAATAAAATGCTAAGTGAGGAGGAAATAAAATGAAAAACATAACAGATTCTAGGTTTATTACAACTGACGATCCGAAATCTCAGCAGTTTATCTTCCAGTTACCTAAGGAATGGGAAACAAGACCCTATGAGTATGAATGGGCAAAAAATTTTGCAGACAAAAATGAAATTGTTCTCGATGCAGCCTGTGGATTGGGGCATCCCTTAAAATTTTATCTAAGTGAGATATGCAAACACACTTTTGCCTGTGATATCGATGAGAGATTATTAGACAGTAAAGCCATTTTGTTAGATATGAAGGAAACATATACACATGACGACATACAAGAAGGAAATGTACAGCGATTGTTAAACAACTTATCTATGAATTGCTGTTCCTTAACTGATTTACCATACAGTGGGCAACTATTTGATAAAATCTTCTGTATTTCCGTTATTGAACATTTAAGTATTGAGGATATATATAAAAGCCTTGTAGAGTTTAAACGTGTATTAAAAGAGGATGGACTTATTATTTTAACATGTGATTATCCTACCATCGATCTAGACATGTTCAATCGTATGATTCACGAAGCTGGATTAACCTTTTTTGATCATGTGACCTTCACCCGACCTTCTAATGTCCTCACATCAACTATATGGGGAGAATTAAGTTGTTTTCGTGCGGTTTTAAAAAAGAACAAAGGCTAAAGAAAATATAATTTTTATAATAAAAAAAGAACAATTTCCTATCTTAACAAACGGGAAATTGTTCTCTTTTATTTATAGCCCTTGAGGTAATTCACCATCTGGACTAATTAAGGCTAATGAGTAGTCATCTGTAAAGATCTTTTTCGCCATTTCATTGACTTCATCCATTGATACTTCATCAATTTCTTCAATAATTTTATCTAATGTACGATGAGATCCAAGCAATAGTTCATTTTTGCCGTTACGGCTCATGCGACTATTTGTACTTTCTAAACTTAGCATTAAACCACCTTTTAATTGCTCTTTACTATTGACTAATTCTTTTTCTGTTATTCCGTTTCGTTTTAAAACGTCTAATGTGTTCTGAATCGTTTCGTAAAGAACATTCATTTGTTTCGCACCGGTACCGCCATATATTGTAACCAGGCCACTATCTTTAAAAGAAGAGTGATAAGAAAACACAGAGTAAGCGAGCCCCTTATCTTCCCTAACATCTTGGAATAAGCGACTACTCATGCTACCACCAAGAATATTATTTAGAACGATCAACTGATACATATCATCATGACCGACTGGAAGTCCGTTAAACCCTAAACAAAGATGCGCTTGTTCCGTTTCTTTCTTTCTGGCGATCTTATTATTGTGAAAAGTAGGTACTGTTTCGTTTACTGCCGGACTACCACCTGTATATGTACCAAAATGCGACTCAACTTCTTTAATAAATGATTCAGGCACATTACCTGCAATGGAGATGACAACATTCTCAGGTATATAGTGATTATGCATATAGTCTCTTAATGTGTCCCCGTTAAACGTTTCTAGTGTTTCTTCCGTTCCGAGTATAGGGTACCCCAATGAATGACTTTCATATACACCCTTGCTTAAAACATCATGGACAATATCATCCGGTGTATCTTCATACATTTTAATTTCTTCGTAGACAACATTTTTCTCTTTTTTCAACTCTTCGTTATCGAAGGAAGAGTTGAAAAACATATCTGCTAGTACATCTAACGCAAATGAGGCGTGAGTATCCAGTACTTTTGCGTAATAGCATGTATATTCCTTTGATGTGAAAGCGTTCACTTGTCCACCAATACTATCAAAAGACTCCGCTATTTCTCTAGCTGTTTTTGACTCTGTACCTTTAAAAATCATATGTTCAAGAAAGTGGGAAATCCCATTATTCTCTTTATCTTCATTTCTTGATCCTGTTCCAATCCAAACGCCAATGGCAACAGAGCGGACAGTCGGAATATTTTCTAATACGATTCTTGTTCCATTTTTGCAAGTATATCTTTTAATCAAGCATGCTCCTCCTGTTCTGTTTGCAAGCTGTCTTTTTTCCGAATGATACGAAATGCTTTTCAAAATAACTGTTTATCATTCATTAGAAAAAAAGACTCATGATGGTAGAATAACATAAGTGTATCTATTGTTGCTATTTTTTGCAAAATCTCGCTTGTTATTTTTTCGGCTTTTCGTGTGATCCGATTCTTTCCTCTGATAATAAAGATGTCACTGTCCCAATTTGTAAGTCTTTGTCTTTAATCCCTACAATCATTCTGTCCAGTGCATTTGCTGTTGATTCTGTTGGATGCATTAAGACCATTGAACCATTTTCTACTTTATTGACTACACGATTAATAATCGTTTCAGGTGATGGTTTTTGCCAATCTATCGTATCGACAGTCCACATCACAGTAAGTAGTCCTTGCCCATTAGCAATGTTGACGGTTTGATTACGATAACTACCACTTGGGGGGGCAAACCATTTCACCTTTTGTTCAGTCGTCGCCTCTATGACTTCGTTAGTTTTCGCAATTTCTTCTTTCGTTTTTTGATCAGAAGCAACTTTCAAATCAGGATGCGTATAAGAATGATTGCCAATTTCGTGCCCTGCGGCAACAATCATTTTTGCTAAATCAGGGTTATTTTGCGTCCATCTTCCTTCTAAAAAAAACGTTGCTTTTACATTATGTTTCTTTAATGTTTCCAACATTTTAGGAAGATACTCATTTCCCCAAGCTACATTAATTAATAAACTAACCATCGGCTTGTCTGGATGGCCCTTATAAATCGGTGAAGGTTCTAAATCTTCTAGATGGATTTTTGGTTTTACTTCGGAAAATACGAGTTTCTCTTTATCAAAGGACCCGTCCTTTTTCATCTTTTTATAAGATGCATTCACATCAACCTTTAGTCCATTTAATCCTGGAATCGCCTTCCATACTCTATCTATAACAGCATCCTTGGCAGGTACTTCAAACGTCTTCGCTTGCTCCTTTATTTCTATTAAAAGCGGATCATCTACTTTACTTACCGATATGCTTTCATTCAGGGCTAAAGACATATATTGATCTGTTAACGGGTTCGCAACGATTAAAAATCCACTAATGACTATTACCAGCGTGTATCCAATTTTTCTCATAACACCAGCCTCCCTCTTCATTAAAATATGTTAAAGGAGGACAAGGTAGAACAGTTTAACTATTTGATAAAGCGCTTACATAATAACAATCCCTTTGACAAGTAAAAGAAACAAGCCAAGGGCTCACAAAAAACATCATCATTTTATATTCTAACAAAAAAAGAAAGAAAAAAATCAGGGGACAACCCTGACTTTCTTACAAGTTTATTTATTCTCAGCTTTTTCTTTTTGTTCACGCTGCTCTTTTAATACAGCTTTACGAGAAAGGTTCACTCTACCTTGTTTATCGATTTCCGTCACTTTTACAAGGACTTCATCACCTATTGAAAGCACATCTTCGACTTTTCCTACCCGCTCTTCAGCTAGTTCAGAAATATGAACAAGTCCATCTTTCCCATTAAAGATTTCTACGAAAGCACCAAATTTCTCTATGCGCTTCACTTTACCCAAATACATTTGTCCAACTTCTACTTCACGAACGATATCTTCAATGATTTTCTTCGCTTTTTGGTTCATCGCTTCATCGACTGAAGAAATAAATACTGTACCATCTTGTTCGATATCAATTTTTACGCCCGTTTCTTCAATGATTTTATTGATTTGTTTTCCACTTGGTCCAATAACATCACGGATTTTATCTGGGTTAATTGACATCATTAAGATTTTCGGTGCATATTGTGAAAGCTCTTTATTAGGTTCAGCAATTGTTGCTAGCATAGAATCAAGAATCTGCATTCTACCGATTTTTGCTTGTTGTAATGCCTCTTCTAAAATTTCTCTAGAAAGACCATCGATTTTAATATCCATTTGTAGTGCTGTAACGCCTTTACTTGTACCTGCTACTTTAAAGTCCATATCACCTAAGTGATCTTCCATTCCTTGAATATCGGTTAGAATAGAGTAATAATCACCTGATTTGATAAGACCCATCGCAATACCAGCAACTGGCGCTTTAATTGGTACCCCAGCGTCCATCATTGCTAAAGTACTTGCACAGATACTTGCTTGTGAGGTGGAACCATTAGATTCCAACACTTCAGAAACAAGTCGAATCGTATAAGGAAAATCCTTTTCTGATGGAATAATTGGTTCTAAAGCTCTTTCTCCTAAAGCACCGTGTCCGATTTCACGACGACCAGGTCCTCTCATCGGGCCAGTTTCACCAACACTGAAATTAGGAAAATTATAATGATGCATAAAACGTTTTTCTTCTTCAATGCCAAGACCATCTAAAATTTGTACATCACCAAGCGCACCTAATGTACAAATGCTCAACGCTTGTGTTTGACCACGTGTAAACAGTCCTGATCCATGTGTACGTGGAAGTAAATCAATCTCAGATGACAGCGGACGAATTTCCTCTAGTCCACGCCCATCAGGTCTTACTTTATCTTCAGTAATTAAGCGGCGTACTTCTTGTTTAACAATTTTATCAAGTACTTGCTTTACTTGTTTAAGATAGTCATCATCAACTTCTTGCTCTTCAAAATGGGTGATCACTTTATCTTTGACAACTTTAATGGCCGCTTCTCTAGCATGTTTTTCTTGAACTTGAATAGCAGGAATCATATCCGCTTCACACATAGCGCGCACAGTTGCATTAATCTCTTCATCGACTTGATAAAGTGTAACTTCCATCTTGTCTTTACCAATTTCTTCAGCAATCTTCTCTTGGAAGGCAATTAATCGTTTTATCTCATCATGACCAAACATAATTGCTTCAAGCATCGTTTCTTCAGGAACTTCTTCTGCCCCTGCTTCTACCATGTTGATCGCATCTTTCGTACCAGCAACGACTAAATGAATATCACTTTTTTCTGTTTGTTCTACAGAAGGGTTAATGATAAATTCATTGTCAACTCTGCCAACAGTTACACCTGCAATTGGACCGGCAAACGGAATATCAGAAACACTTAATGCAAGAGATGACCCAAACATTGCCGCCATTTCCGAAGAACAATCTTGGTCGACACTCATAACCATACTGACAACTTGAACATCATTGCGGAAACCGTCCGGGAAAAGTGGTCGAATTGGTCTATCAATTAATCGGCTAGCTAGAATGGCTCTTTCACTTGGACGGCCTTCACGTTTAATAAAGCCGCCAGGTATTTTACCGACTGCGTATAATCTTTCCTCATAGTTCACAGTAAGTGGAAAGAAATCTAAGTTCTTCGGTTCTTTTGATGCCGTTGCTGTACTTAGTACAGCTGTATCACCATAGCGAACCAATACAGCACCGTTTGCTTGCTTTGCTAATTGTCCAATTTCAACAGACAACTTGCGTCCAGCCCAATCTATGCTGTAGATATGCTTATCTTGTCCCATATTTGTACCCCTCTCTACCATTTCACTTACAAAATCATATATACTAAAGCAAAATGCCATGACATATTTTCATCATTAATACTATTATGCACACTTTTTCAAATATATAAAATAACAAAATTTTATGTAGAATAGCGTTTTTAGGCTAATAAAAAAGCGGGAAAAAATCCCGCTTCTTCAAATAAGAAGACAAGCTTCTTATTATCGACGTAAACCAAGCTTATTGATTAACTCACGGTAACGTTGTACATCTTTGTTACGAAGGTAAGTTAATAGGTTACGACGTTTACCTACCATTTTTAATAGACCACGACGAGAGTGGTGATCTTTCTTATGAGTACGTAAATGTTCGTTCAAATTGTTGATTTCTTCTGTAAGGACAGCGATTTGAACTTCTGGAGATCCAGTATCATTTTCATGAGTTTTGTACTCACTGATAAGTTCATTTTTACGTTCTTTAGTGATTGCCATCCGATTCACCTCCTAAAATTTCAATCCCCTGTTACTGAGCAAGCGTCGGTGACTCGACTTGCCAAGCAAAGGTTCATCAATCAATACGTTTATAAGAATACAACTTTTTTAGACAAAATGCAAGAATTAACCGTTGTTTTTTGCAAAATAATCGAGTGTTGCTTGCTTATCTTTAGCAATTTGCTCTATTAAAGCTTCAATTCCATTAAACTTTCGTTCATCTCTAATATGTTGATGCCACTCTACTTCAACCTCTTCACCATATATATCTTGATCGAAATCAAAAATATGAACTTCAATAGAAGGGGTCTTTAAGTCATCATGGAAAGTTGGCTTATAGCCTAAATTACAGACCCCTTTACGCCATTTTCCTTGAACAAAAATTCTTACAGCGTAAACACCTGTAGGCGGGGTGATGAAATCTTCGCTAACAGCAACGTTTGCTGTTGGAAAACCTAATTGTCTCCCTCTTTGATCACCTTGCACGACCGGACCACTAACTGTATAGTATCTTCCCAAAAGCGGAGGGATTTTTTCAACGCTCCCCTCTTTTAAGTAAGACCTAATAAGCGAGGAACTAATCTTGGCATTATCTCTTTTTAATTGTGGAATCGTGGTTGTAGAGAAATACCCTTTAGCATGTGTCTTTATCGTATCCATAGTGCCTTTTCCGAATTTACCATACGTATAATCAAATCCAGCAGATACATGTGATACATTTAAATCAATAATATACTGATCGATAAAAGCTTCTGGATCTAGATTAGCAAATGCTTTAGAAAAGTGCACAATAAATAAATAATCAATGCCTAACTGTGCAACAATCTTAATTTTCTCATTTATCGGTGTGATGTATCTAATTTGTTCTTGTGGATCACCTAATACAGCTGATGGATGAGGATCAAATGTCATTACGGCACTTTTCAACCCTAGTTCAGCTGCCTTCTCCTTTGCATTTTGCATCACTTTCTGGTGACCAAGATGAACACCGTCGAAAAAGCCCAATGCCATTGAAAGAGGTGGCCAGCTATCTTTAGTATGGTTATGTGGATGTACTATTTTTATAACTTCCATGATCATTCACCTTTTTATATTGTTTAAACATGAAGATAGGCATAGAACGTCTACTTTATGTTAAAGAACGTTTACCTTTACCCTATTCACCTATGTATAGAACTTTAGTTGGCTTTATTATACCTGGTTTATCAGGATGATGGATATACAGGGCTAACGCTTGATTGTTCACAGTCTCCATTACAATAGGACCAGATACACTCTCAAGTTCTTCGGGAGTAGGAAGAACTGCGCCATTCTTCACTTTCATTGCTACTTTATCATTTATTTGATATTTCGGCAAATAGCTAATCCCCCATTCTAAAGGTTTGAGCACATCAGCTATTCTTCCCTCGTTCATCACTTCCTCCACTTGTGGTAATGTCAAACAATCCTCAATAGTAAAGTCTGCAGACCGGATGCGAGTTAAATCAGACATATGGGCAGGATAACCAAGAAGTTCACCCATCATAACTGCTAATGTTCTAATATATGTTCCTTTTCCACATGCAACACGAAAACGAAAAGTAATCCGTTCCCCATTATATACTTCCTGCTCATTTAGCAAGGTGATACGATCAATGCGCACTTTTCTACTTGGCCGCTCCACTTCTTGCC
Source organism: Cytobacillus sp. FSL M8-0252 (assembly GCF_038007345.1). Classification (NCBI taxonomy): domain Bacteria; kingdom Bacillati; phylum Bacillota; class Bacilli; order Caryophanales; family Bacillaceae; genus Cytobacillus; species Cytobacillus sp. FSL M8-0252. The sequence goes on along the minus strand of NZ_JBBOWZ010000001.1, from coordinate 2,093,533 downwards.
CTAGTCGTGCATATTCATAAAGTCTTTTACCATTCACTTTAACAGCAGAATACAGGGGTGGTGTTTGGACAATCTCTCCAGTTAATTGCTGGAACACCGCGATAATCTCTTCTCGAGTAATCGGTTTATCCACCTTCTTCTCTTCAACCACTTCACCTGAGGCATCTTCTGTCGTTGTAGAGAAACCTATTGTGACCTCTCCTTCATACTCTTTACCTGCATCCGTAATATATTCGGCAACCTTCGTAGCACGTCCAATACAAATAGGTAATACGCCAGTTACCTCAGGGTCCAATGTTCCTGTGTGACCCACCTTTTTCGTTCTTAGAATCTTGCGTAACTTGAATACACAGTCATGAGAAGTCATTCCTTTTGGCTTTAATAAAGGTAATATTCCTTCCATTTTGTACGCCCCCTTTCAAATTCAAATTAAGGTGAAATAAATACGGATAGACAAACGTCTATCCGCCAATCATTATTTATTCCTTATCTTTGGATTGACCGTCATCTTGAATTTGATGAAGGAGTGTTTCAATACGATTACCGTAATCGATTGATTCGTCAAACTCAAAAGTGATTTCAGGGGTTTTTCTCAAACGTATTCTCTGACCAATTTCAGAACGGATAAACCCTTTAGCTTTAGCCAATCCTCTCAATGTATCTTCTCTTTGCTCTTCATTACCGAGAACAGAAATATAGACAGTAGCTTGTTGTAAATCACCTGTCACATGAACGTCTGTTACTGTTACAAATCCCACTCGTGGATCTTTAATTTTTCGACCGATAATTTCTCCGAGCTCTTTTTTCATTTGCTCGCCAACTCTATTTGATCTTAGGCTCAATTGTTACACCTCTTTTTCAAAGCCATTCAATGTCTGTAATTGTCCGTTCAATCTCAGGAAAAGAATCAATTAATTTAAGCGCATTTGAAAGCTCCCACTCAACGGCTTGCTTACTTGAAGCTACAGCAGTTATGGCAATTTGCGTATGTTGCCATGTATCTTGAAACCCTACTTCTGCAACAGAAATGTTAAACTTCTGTTGCAGACGAGTGAGGATTCGCTGTAATACACTTCTCTTCTCCTTTAATGAACGAGCATCATATATCATACACTCACACGAAACCAAACCTACAATCATTTACGCTCAATTTCTTGCATAATATAAGCTTCAATGATGTCGCCTTCTTTGACATCATTGTAGTTCTTAATTGTAATACCACATTCGTAATTTGTTGCTACTTCTTTCGCATCATCTTTGAAGCGTTTTAACGCATCAATTTCACCTTCGAAAATAACAACGCCATCTCTAATTAGGCGAATACCAGAATCTCTTGTGATTTTACCTTCCGTAACATAAGAACCAGCAATTGTACCAATTTTTGATACTTTAAATGTTTGACGGACTTCTGCTTGACCAATAATTTTTTCTTCAAACTCTGGGTCTAGCATCCCTTTCATTGCTAATTCAATTTCTTCAATTACGTTATAAATGATGCGGTGTAGACGAATATCAACATCTTCTGCTTCAGCAGCACGTTTTGCATTCGTATCTGGTCTTACGTTAAAGCCGATAACGATTGCGTTAAATGCAGCAGCAAGCGTAATATCTGATTCATTAATGGCACCCGCACCTGTATGAAGAATACGTACTTTTACGCCTTCTACATCAATCTTATTTAATGCGGAAGTTAGGGCTTCAGCAGAACCTTGGACATCAGCTTTTACAACGATGTTTATGTCCTTCATTTCCCCTTCTTTCATATGCTCAAATAAGTTATCAAGGCTAACACGAGATTTCTCAGATCTTTGTGCTTGTAGAGCTAATTGTGCACGTGCTTCCCCTACTTGGCGCGCAGATTTCTCGTCTTCTAGAACAGCAAATCTGTCACCTGCTTGAGGGACATCATTCAATCCTGTAATTTCTACAGGAGTAGATGGTCCCGCAGTCTTTACTCGACGTCCAAGGTCATTAACCATTGCACGTACGCGTCCAAATGTATTACCGACAACAATCGGATCACCAACCTTCAATGTTCCGTTTTGTACAAGTAATGTGGCTACTGATCCTCTACCTTTATCAAGCTGTGCTTCAATAACTGTTCCGACAGCATTACGATTAGGGTTCGCCTTATATTCTTCTACTTCACCAACAAGGAGAATCATTTCTAACAACTCATCAATACCGTCACCTTTAATGGCTGAAATCGGTACAAAGATTGTATCTCCGCCCCATGCTTCAGGAACTAATCCATGTTCTGTTAGCTCTTGCATTACACGGTCAGGATTTGCCGCTTCTTTATCCATTTTATTAACAGCAACAATAATTGGTACCTCAGCAGCTTTAGCATGGTTAATTGCTTCAATTGTCTGCGGCATCACACCATCATCCGCTGCAACAACTAAAATTGTAATATCAGTTATTTTCGCTCCACGGGCACGCATTGTTGTAAATGCCGCGTGACCAGGTGTATCTAGAAATGTAATCTTCTTACCTTTATCTTCTACTTGATAGGCACCGATATGCTGTGTAATTCCACCAGCTTCGCCAGCAGTTACCTTTGTGTGGCGAATGGAATCAAGTAATGTCGTTTTACCATGGTCAACGTGACCCATAATCGTTACAACAGATGGACGTTCCTCAAGATTAGTCTCTTCATCTTCAGTGAAATATGCTTCTAAATCTGTCACATCTACTAATACTTCTTCTTCTACATCAACACCATATTCGCCTGCAATTAACTCAATGGAATCTTTATCTAGTTCTTGGTTAATTGTTGCCATCACACCAAGCATAAATAGCTTTTTAATGATTTCTGAAGGCTCTCTATGGAGCTTCTTAGCAAGCTCACCAACTGTTAGTGATTCAGTAAAAGTAATTTTCTCTGGTAATTCTTTTACTTTTTTAGGTGCTGGTGGTTGAGGTGGCTTCTGCCCTTTATTCTTTGGTTTATTTTTTTGATTATTATTGCGATTAGGTTTTTGATTCTTATTATTATTATTATTATTTGGCTTATTTCTATTGCCTTTTGGTGCACCTGCTGGTTTATTTTTCTGATTGTTTGCAGGTTGTGCTTGCGCTGATTGTTGTTTTTGTGGTTGCTTCTCTTCTTGCTTATTGTAAATACCGTCTAATTTTGTTACTTCACCTGGTTCTAATGTTGTCATATGATTCGAAACCTCTATATTCATTTCCTTTAATTTCGTAATTACATCTTTACTAGATAGATTATGTTTTTTAGCATATTCGTAAACGCGAATTTTACTCATGCTTTCACCCCCGCTAGAATTAATCGAGCAACGTTAATAGCTTTTTGGCGAATCCAGCGTCTAAAACAGCCACCACTACTCTTGCTTCCTTGCCAATTGCTTGCCCTAACAATTCTCTGTCTGGGACAATCTTATAAGGAACAGCATAAGATTTACATTTGTCTGTTACTTTTTTTGTCGTATTAGCAGAAGCATCTGCAGACAACAAAACCAGCTTCGCTTTCCCTTTTCTAATATCGCTTATAGAAAGCTCTTCACCTGAAGTGATTTTACGCGCTCGATTGGCCAAGCCAAGTAATGACATCCATTTTCTCTCATTCATTTTGGACGGTCATTTCTCCTTTTCAATAAGATCTAAAAGTTCGTTATATATGTCCTCATCCACTTGTACATCTAGATGACTAGCTAAAATATTTTTCTTTTTTGCAAGTAAGATGGCTTCCTTGCTTTTTGTAAGATACGCTCCACGACCAGATTTCTTACCTGTAACATCAACCGAAACTTCGCCTTCTTTTGAGCGAACAATGCGTACGAGTGATTTCTTCGGCATCATTTCTCCCGTCGCTATACATTTTCTCATCGGAATTTTTCTGCTTTTGTTCACCAGCCATTCACCCCTTATTCCTTATCTTCAGGGAATGTAAAATCTTCATCATCTTGATGATAGCTTAAAAGAGCTTCATCTCTTGGATATGTGCCGGCTTCTCTTGCTTCTGTCTCTGATTTAATATCAATTTTCCAACCAGTAAGCTTCGCCGCAAGTCTTGCATTTTGTCCGCGTTTCCCAATAGCTAGCGATAGTTGATAATCTGGAACAACAACCGTTGTCGCTTTGTCCTCTTCATTTACTACAACATCTAACACTTTAGAAGGACTTAATGCATTGGCTACAAAGACAACTGGATCGCTAGACCACTTCACAATGTCAATTTTTTCACCTTTTAACTCGTTAACAACGGCTTGCACACGTGTACCTTTAGGTCCAACACATGAACCAACTGGATCTACCTCTGGATTATCAGAATGTACAGAGATTTTTGAGCGATCTCCCGCTTCACGCGCAACAGATTTTAATTCAACAGTACCGTCATAAATTTCTGGTACTTCAATTTCAAAAAGACGTTTTAAAAGTCCTGGGTGTGTTCTAGAAACATAAATTTGTGGACCTTTTGTCGTTTTTTCGACTTTTGTAATAAACACTTTAATACGATCATGTGGGCGATACTGTTCACTAGGCATCTGTTCACTTACAGGTAAAATCGCTTCAATCTTACCAAGACTAACGTAAATAAATTTTGCGTCTTGTCTTTGGACAATGCCTGTCATGATATCCTCTTCTCGATCAATGAATTCAGAATAGATAATGCCTCTTTCTGCTTCACGAACACGTTGAGTAACGACTTGTTTGGCTGTTTGTGCAGCAATTCTACCAAAATCTTTTGGCGTTACTTCCATTTCTACAATATCTTCAACCGTATAGTTAGGATTAATCTTGCGTGCATCCTCGATAGAAATCTCTAATCTTGGATCAAACACTTCATCAACGACTTCTTTGCGGGCAAATACTTTCATAGTGCCACTACCTAAATTTAAATCAATACGGACATTTTGTGCTTGATTAAAGTTTCTACGATAAGCAGACACTAACGCGGCTTCCATTGCATCAATAATGACATCTCGTGAAATTCCTTTTTCCTTTTCAAGCAAAATAAGAGCATCTAATAATTCACTGCTCATGTGATTCATATCCCCCTTTAAATAAGTTGCGTTACGCCAATTGCTTTATGAGAAGACAATAGCTAAGCGAGCTTTTGCGATTTTTTCATACGGTAATTCTACCGTTTTCTTTCTTGTTTTAACTTTCATTTCAACTTTAACGATATGGCCATCGAAGTCTGTTAATACACCTTCAAATGTTTTTTCTCCATCTATTGGTTCATACGTTTTTATAAATACGTTTTTACCAATTGCTTTCATGAAATCTTGTTCTTTTTTTAGAGGGCGTTCCGCTCCTGGTGAAGAGACCTCAAGGAAATAGTTGTAAGGAATTGGGTCAATTTCATCTAATTTCTCACTTAAGCGTTCACTAACTACTCCACACTCTTCTATATCAACGCCTGTCTCTTTATCAATAAAGACACGAAGAAACCAGTCTTTTCCTTCCTTCACATATTCGATCTCAACTAATTCCAACTGAAGATCGCTCAAAATAGGAGTGACTAATTGTTCAACTTCTTCAGTCACTTTACTCATCTTTATCCCTCCTTCTAGCAAGATGCCTATTCATTATAAATGTAGCAGCAAACACTAGAGTTGCTGCTAATCGAGATATACCGGATCATCTTTGTAACCGATGAAAATTTTGGTTAATAACAAGACGAAAGAGTGGGTTGCCCCACTCTTGTTTGCGAAGATATCCGTTAGTATTTCCAATAAAACTATACCATAACCATAATTTTTATGCAAATGGAATAGCTGTAAAAGCGACTTAGAACAAACTTAACTGATTTTGGTCTGGTAATTCTTCTAAACAACCATGATTATTTAAGTACTCGATAATTGTTTTAGATACCTTACCTCTTTGCTGAAGATCTTCCTTCGATAGGAAGTCTCCTTCTCCTCTTGCTTTTACAATATTCAGTGCTGCGTTCGTACCTAATCCTGGTATAGAGTTGAACGGCGGAATCAGTGTATTACCTTCAATAATAAAGTCACTTGCACTGGATTTATACAAATCAACTTTTTGGAAACTATATCCTCTTTCATTCATTTCAAGCGCTAACTCCATTACAGTCAGCAAGTTTTTTTCTTTTGTAGAAGCATCTAAGCCTTTCGCATTGATTTCTTCAATTTTTGCTCGGATCGCCTGTGAGCCTTTTACCATCGCATCTATATCAAAATCTTCTGCACGAACGGTAAAATAAGCTGCATAATATAAAAGCGCATGATGAACTTTAAAGTAGGCTATACGTACCGCCATTAAGACATAGGCAGCGGCATGGGCTTTAGGGAACATATATTTTATCTTTAAGCAAGAGTCAATATACCACTCAGGTACTTCATTCTTCCTCATTTCCGCTTCCATCTCTTCTGTCAGGCCTTTTCCTTTTCGGACTGATTCCATAATTTTAAAAGCGAAAGCCGGTTCTAAGCCTTGATAAATTAAATACACCATAATATCATCACGACATCCAATAACTTCACTTAATGTGCATGTATTGTTATGAATTAACTCTTGGGCATTGCCGAGCCATACATCAGTTCCATGTGAAAGACCTGAAATTTGAACAAGCTCAGAAAATGTCGTTGGTTTCGTGTCTTCTAGCATTTGTCGAACAAACCTTGTTCCGAACTCCGGAATACCAAATGTCCCTGTTTTACACATAATTTGCTCTTCTGTGACGCCTAACGATTCCGTTCCACTGAAGATTTTCATTACTTCTGGATCATCGGTTGGAATGGTCTTCGGATCAATCCCACTTAAATCTTGCAACATCCTAATAACAGTGGGATCATCATGACCAAGTATATCTAGCTTCAACACATTATCATGAATGGAGTGGAAGTCAAAATGAGTTGTTTTCCATTCTGAATTACGATCATCAGCCGGAAACTGGATAGGTGAAAAATCATAAATATCCATATAATCAGGAACAACAATAATGCCGCCTGGATGTTGTCCAGTTGTTCGCTTAACACCGGTACAACCAGAAGCTAAGCGATCAATTTCTGCGCCTCGAATTTGAAGATTATTATCATTTTGATACGCTTTAACATAGCCGAATGCCGTTTTGTCTGCTACAGTACCGATCGTTCCTGCCCGATATACATATTCTTCACCAAAAAGAACTTTTGTATAGTTATGAGCTCTAGGCTGATATTCCCCGGAGAAGTTCAAGTCAATATCTGGTACTTTATCCCCTTTAAAGCCTAAGAAAGTTTCAAATGGAATATCATGGCCATCTTTACGATAATGCTGAGAACAGTTTGGACAATCTTTATCTGGTAAATCAAACCCTGAACCTACTGAACCATCATCAAAAAACTCAGAGTGTTTACAATCAGGGCAGACGTAATGAGGAGGCAGTGGATTAACCTCTGTTATTTCCGTCATTGTCGCAACAAATGAGGAACCTACCGAACCCCTTGATCCTACTAAGTAGCCATCATTTAGTGACTTTTTAACAAGTTTATGAGAGATCAAGTAAATAACGGCAAAGCCATGTCCGATAATACTTTTTAATTCTTTCTCTAAACGAGCTTCTACGATTTCAGGTAGTTCTTCTCCGTAAATACTTCTCGCCATGCTATAGCTCATTTCACGCATTTCTTCGTCTGCGCCTTCTATTTTTGGCGTATAGAGATCATCTTTTATTGGTTTGATTTCATCAATCATCTCAGCAATTTTATTCGTATTATCTACTACGATTTTTTTCGCTGTTTCTTTTCCTAAAAATGCAAAGCATTCAAGCATTTCATTGGTCGTGCGAAAATGCACATCAGGCAGTTCATGACGGTTGAGCGGATTTGCCCCACCTTGAGAATTTACTAAAATCTTACGATAAATCTTATCATTCGGATTTAAGTAATGAACATTCCCTGTGGCAACAACTGGGATATTTAATTTTTCACCAAGTTGTACAACGTTCGTAATGATTTCTTCGAGCGCCTTTTCGTCACGAACTAACTCTAATTCTAATAAATGAGCATAGACCTCTTTAGGGTGAACCTCTAGATAATCATAAAACTCAGCTATCTCTTCCACTTCATCAGGCGATTTTTGCATCATCCCTTCAAAAACTTCACCTTTGTCACATCCAGAACCAACAATAATACCTTCTCTATATTTCTGTAATACCGAGCGAGGAATACGTGGCACACGATAAAAATAATTAATATGAGCAATCGAGACTAATTTAAAAAGATTCTTCAATCCTTCACTCGTTTGCGCTATCAAAGTACAATGGGACGGTCTAGCCCTTTGATAAGCATTTCCTTTACCCATATTGTCATTAAATTGATCATGGTATTCAATGCCTTTAGCCATCGCATCCTTCAGCATTTTGATTAATATATAGCCTGTCGCTTCCGCATCGTATATTGCCCGGTGATGTTGAGTTAGTTCAACATCAAACTTCTTTGCCAATGTGTTGAGGCGATGATTTTTCATTTCAGGGTGTAAAAATCGCGCTAATTCAAGTGTATCTACAACGGGATTTGTTGCTTTTCCAAGACCTATTTTCTTATACCCTACATTTAAAAAACCCATATCAAATGAAGCGTTATGGGCCACAAGCACACTATCGCCAGTCCATTCGTAAAAATCTTTTAAAACGTCAGCTACTTCAGGGGCATTCTCTACTAAATCATCTGTTATGCCCGTTAAATTAATTGTCGTAGCAGATAATGGATGATGCGGATTAGCAAAGGATTCAAAACGATCAATAATCTCGCCGTCGTGAATTTTCACGGCTGCAAGTTCTATAATGGTGTCATAAACAGCAGATAATCCAGTCGTTTCAACGTCAAACACAACATAAGTATCTTCAGCTACTCGTCTATGAGCATCATTATAAGCAATTGGTACACCGTCATCGATTAAGTTCGCCTCAACACCATAAAGTATTTTGATACCATTTTTCTTACCGGCATTAAATGCTTCTGGAAAGGATTGAGCACCAGCATGGTCTGTAATCGCAATTGCTTTATGTCCCCACTTCTTTGCTTGTGAAACAAGCGCACTAACCGAACTAACGGCATCCATTTGGCTCATTGGTGTATGAAGATGAAGTTCAACCCGCTTTTCATCTTCCTTAGCTGTATCTTTTCTTTCAATTGGTTTAATTTCATTTAAATCATTACCAATCATGACTAGGTCACGCACGAAGGTATCATTTTGAATGCTACCACGAACTTTCAGCCACATGCCTTTTTGTACCATTTGAAAGAGTGCAGCATCTTCTTTATCTCGGGAAAACATTTTTACAAGTATCGAGCTTGTATAATCAGTAATTTTGAAAGTTAATAATGTCCGACCACTTCTGAGTTCTTTTGTTTCTGCATGAAAGACGTAACCTTCCACAGCAATTCTTCTTTCTTCGTCAACTATATCAATTAGTTTGCGGAAGTCAGCATCATCTTTAATTGTCAGGCCAACTGTCAATGGCCCTTGTGGTATCGGTGTATCTGATTCTTGCTCTAATGCTTTCTTCTCCATTTCAATTGCTGCTTGCATGCCGCGTTCTTGATCTTCTTTTCTCTTTGCTTCTAAGAAACGCTCATATGCTTCATTGCTCTCTTCGGTTGACAATTCTGTTTCAATTTGAAATGGTGGAAATCCAAATGATTGAAAGCTATCAAGAATAAGGGGCGCATACTTATTTTTAATAGACTGACTTTCCATATCATTACTAACGGTAACGATTACCTTATTTCCCTTTATTTTCGGCAATTGCTCATGAAGAAGCTTAAGCATCGGTGGTGAGATGCCTTCAATTTCTTTCATACAAAATGTCCAATAATCTTGAATTAAGCTCTCATCATATTGTTGATTCGTAACAGTAATAGAAAAAGAGGTACGTGCAATATGAGAAAACTTGTGGTGCAATTGAGCTGCAAATCTTTGAAGAACAGTTGCCGGTAAGATTTGTTCTAAGCTAAAGGAAAAATGCCACCTTTTTTCCTTTTTTTGAATATATACTTTCATGATTTCGGCTTGTTCAAAATAATGAACAAAAGCATCTTCTGTTAATTCTAATTGTTGTAACAGGAGCTGAAAACGTTCTTTGTTTCCTTTTACATCGCTCATTTCAGCCCTCCCCCTTCATTAACGTTCTATTTTTTTCAATCGGTCACTATTATATCATAATTAAATACTAGATTTGATAAAGTAAAAATCACGCTAATTGTCAACTATTTTGTGGTAATGTATATTATTTCCCCGAGGAATGAACAGGTTATTTAACACTTCAAAAATGAATGAAGCGTAGGCTATTAAGCATAAGTATCAAGCTATAATTCGGAAAGTGACGCAATTTATTAATAGGACTACAATCTAATTCTATCGATGATAAATAAAAAACCGATCCCATTCTCATCTTTAACATTTGACGACTAATGGGGTCGGAATATTTTTATATAGGAATGTTTAGGTTTTTTATGCTAACTGATTATGAATGAATTGTGGTAATTCATCCACCGATACTTCAAATTGCTCGCCTGTACTTCTTAATTTAACTTCTACGATGCCTTCATTTGCCTTTTTACCAACAGTAATTCGTAAAGGTAAACCGATTAAATCACTATCAGCGAATTTTACGCCAGCTCGTTCAGCGCGATCATCCCATAAAATACGATACCCTAAATCTTTCAAAGAATCGTATACTCTTTCACTTAATTGCACTTGGTCTTCTTTTTTCATATTTAAAGAAACAAGATGAAGCTGATAAGGTGCGATATTCTCCGGCCAAACAAGTCCATTTTCATCACTATGTTGTTCCGCAATAGCTGCCATTACACGAGAAACCCCGATGCCATAACAACCCATAATCATTGGTTGTGAACGGCCATTTTCATCAAGAATAGTCGCGTCCATAGCTTCACTATATCTCGTACCAAGCTTGAATATATGACCAACTTCAATTCCTTTTGCAAAAAGAATACTACCTTCTCCATCAGGTGATGGGTCTCCTTCTTGAATAAAGCGAACATCTGCATATTGTTCTACGGTAAAGTCGCGATCCACATTTACATTGACATAGTGGTAACCAGCTTCATTTGCACCGCAGACACCATTTACAATTGCACTGACAGCATGGTCGGCAATGATCCGTACATTTGTATGAACCGGACCAATGGAACCAATTTCACAGCCAATAACGGATTTTGTCTCCTCAGCATCAGCTAATTCCACATCATTGGCAGCGAGCAGATTCTTTACTTTAATATCATTGACTTCATGATCACCACGAACAAGTATCAATACATAATCTTCATCTACTTTAAACAGTAATGATTTTATGCATTTTTCTGCTGAGACATTTAAATAATCCACAATTTCTGCAATACTTTTTTGATTCGTAGTACTAACTTTTTCAATTTCTCTTAACTCTTCATTAGATTTTTCATATGTTGAAACTACCTCTGCCATTTCAATATTTGCTGCATATTGAGATGTATCAGAATAAGCAATCGTATCTTCTCCAATTTCGGACAGAACCATAAATTCATGAGTATCTTTACCACCCATTGCTCCAGAATCCGCAATAACAGCTCTAAAATTCAAACCTGCGCGAGAAAAAATATTGGAATAAGCTTGATAAAAAAGGTCGTACATCTCATCTAAACTTTCTTGGCTTGAATGGAAAGAATAACCATCTTTCATAATAAATTCTCGACCTCTTAGCACACCAAAACGCGGACGCTTTTCATCACGAAACTTCGTTTGAATTTGATACAGAGCAAGGGGTAACCTTTTATATGATTTCACTTCATCACGTACAAGACTCGTCACAACCTCTTCATGTGTTGGCCCAAGAGCAAATTCTCGCTCATGACGGTCTTTCATTCTCATTAACTCTGAACCATATGTATACCAGCGACCAGACTCTTGCCACAACTCTGCTTGCTGAAGTGCAGGCATAAGCATCTCTACGGCATTAATGGCTTCAAGCTCTTCTCTAATAATCGTTTCAATATTTTGTAACACTTTTCTTGCCATTGGTAAATAACTATAAATACCACTAGCATTTTGACGAATAAATCCTGCTCTTAATAAAAGTTGATGACTTTTAATTTCTGCATCAGCAGGGTTTTCCCTTAAAGTTGGAATTAATACCTGACTTTGTTTCATCTTAATTTATACACCTCTATTATTTATTTTCATTATCAAGGCTCAGAAACCATTTAGTGAAAACGGATCTCTGAGCCTCAGGTTTCATCTTCTTATAAAAAGAATCGCTGAATGTCATTCCATGTTACAACTAACATAAGCAGCATTAATAGCGCAAAGCCTACAAAGTGAACCATACCTTCTTTTTGTTTGTCTATCGGTTTTCCTCTAACTCCTTCAATAGCAAAGAACATTAATCTTCCACCATCGAGAGCAGGGATAGGCAATAGGTTCATGATACCTAAATTGATGCTTAAGACGCCTGCCCACTTCATTAAATAAAATATACCTGATTGAGCAACTGTGTCAACTGAAACATAGATACCAACAGGACCTGAAAGGGCATCAATCGTAAATTCCCCAGAGATTAACTTCCCTAAAATAACAAAAATTTCTTTTGTCCATAATAAGGTCTCCTCAGCACCGTATACAACTGATTTTAATGGATTTTTTTCCATCGGACTATATACACCGATCACACCGATTGTCGGACCATCTTCTATTTCTTGTGACTTAGGTGTAACCGGGATCGTCATTTCTTCCCCACCGCGATCAATTTGAAATTCAAGCTCATTATTAGGGTTTTTCTGAATGATTTCTACAACATCTTGCCAGCTTGAAATTTCTGCACCATCGACTGAATGAACAATGTCACCTTGTTTGAATCCTGCATCAATCGCTGCACCATCTTCTGTTAATTCCCCAAGCATCGGCGCATTTGATGGCATCCCCTGTAATAAAGCGATGATGACAAAAATAACAAAAGCTAAAACAAAGTTCATCATCGGTCCAGCGAAAATAGCCATTGTTCTTTGTCCTAAAGTTTTAGAAGAAAATTGGCGATCATAAGGAGCAATCAGTGTTTCTGTTCCATCTTCCACCAATACTGCTCGGCGATTCACCTTAAAAGTTTCTAATTTTTCTTCTTCCTCACCTTCGACATACCCTTTTAATATCAATTCATGTTCAATATCTGCATGTTCGATTTCGAGAATCCTTGCATCCGGATATTTATCTTTGTTATTTAAAATAATCTTCTGAACTTCATTTTGGTCATTGAAGACTAATCCTACACGGTAACCTGCTTTCAATTCGACCATTTCAACATCTTCACCAGCCATCCGAACATAGCCACCTATCGGTAACAACCGGATCGTATAAAGTGTATCATTTTTTGTAAATGAAAAAACTTTTGGTCCCATACCAATCGCGAACTCACGACATAGGATACCTGCTCGCTTCGCAAAGATTAAATGTCCAAGTTCATGGAAAAATACTAGTGCCCCAAAAATGATAATAAAGGCTATGACTGTACTCAATTTTTAACCACCTTTTTTTCTGAATCAAAAACGAATCAGCTTGATAAAAGCGAATAGATATAGGCTCTTGTTTCCTCATCTACTTCTTGTATTTCTGATAATGTCGGTGCTTTTATACAGGAATGTCTTGTTAAAGCTTTTTCAATTAACTCTTCAATCTTTAAAAAGCTTATTTTTCCTTCTAAAAATGCTGCAACCGCTGCTTCATTTGCTGCATTTAAAACCGCAGGCATCGATCCACCTTCTTTTCCTGCTTGGTAAGCAAGCGCTAAACAACGAAAGCGATCATAATCCATCTCTTTAAAATGGAGCTGGCCAATTTTGGCTAGATCTAATCGCTTATTCTTTAATGGTAAACGGTCTGGGTATGAAAGTGCGTACTGGATAGGTACCCTCATATCCGGTGTACCTAATTGTGCGATGACACTACTATCATGGAATTCAACCATTGAATGAATGATACTTTCATTATGAAGAAGACAGTCAATCTTATCATATGGTAATGAGAATAACCAATGAGCTTCGATTACTTCTAAGCCCTTATTCATCATTGTTGCCGAGTCAATTGTGATTTTAGCTCCCATTGACCAGTTAGGATGATTTAACGCTTGTTCAACTGTTACTGCTTCTAAATCCGCTCTGCTATAATCACGAAAAGATCCTCCAGAAGCGGTTAAAATCAATCTATCGATATTCTTCGCATTCTCACCTTGTAATGCTTGAAAAATCGCTGAATGCTCACTATCAACAGGTAAAAGGTCAACACCATAGTTTTTTGCTGCTTCCATGACTAAATGCCCCGCTGTTACCAATGTTTCCTTATTTGCAATAGCAATCGTTTTTCTTTCCTCAATTGCTTGTAATGTTGGTTCTAGTCCGACACGACCTAAAACAGCATTTACCAATATATTTGCTTTATTGTATACAGCCACTTCTGTTAAACCGAGTTGTCCATATGTAAATGATATGCTTGGAAACTCAGCTTTAAGCATCTCCATCGAACTTTTTTCTAAGACGGAAACAAGCTCTGGATGGAATTCATTGATTACTTGACGGGCAAAATGAATATTTTTTCCTACTGAAAAAGCTACTAATTGGAATTCATCAGGATGCTGTCTAATGATATCTAACGTTTGTGTACCGATAGAACCTGAAGCACCCATTAAACTAATTTTTTTCATTTCTAAAACATCTCCTATTAAGAAAAGTGTCTACTAAGCCACATATCATATAGTATGATTACACTTTCCCCGCTAAAAACGGCGTCTCTATATAATCGTTTCTCTACCCTGTCTTTTATTACATGATAGATAAGATAATATACATAAATGGCCAAACAAATAACAAGCTATCGAAACGGTCAAGGATCCCACCATGACCAGGTAATATTCTACCCGAATCTTTTACCCCGTAATGTCTTTTAAATGCTGATTCTGCCAAGTCGCCAACTTGTCCAAAGACAGCTAATAGACAGGTCATAAGAATAATGAGAATAGCGGGTTCACTAATATCTGTAAAAATCAAAAACAAACAAGCAACAACAACAGATGAAATAACACCGCCAACACTACCCTCTATTGTTTTATTAGGACTAATATCTGGCCATAGCTTTCTTTTTCCAAATGCCTTTCCAAAGAAATACGCACCTGAATCAGAAGCCCATATAATAAATAGGCTAAAAAAGATCCAAATAAGACCATTCTCCATCGCTCTCGTTTCTAGAAAGTAATGAAAACCAAAACCTATATAGATAGTAGAAATGAGCATAAAGGCAATATCATCATATGTAACACGATTCTTTGTTAATACTGTATATGTAAGCAAAAGAAGTACACCAAGTACTAAAATATCTGTCTTTCCAACTCCTGCTCGTATTAACCAAGCAAAATAAAATTCTGTAGGAATCATGATCATCCATAATATAAACGTAGATATGAGTCCTGGAAGGGAAAATAGATTAAACCCTTTCATTCTTAATAGTTCGTATAAGCCTACTGTTGCAAAAAAATAGGCAAGGAGCATCAATGGCCACCCACCAATAAATACTAGTGGCAAGAGAACTGCTCCAAAAATGATTGCTGTGATTACTCTTTCTTTCATTCATTTCAACACCTTTATTAAACTCCTCCAAAACGCCTTTGACGCTTTTGGAATACTTCAACTGCTTCAACAAAATGTTCTTCCCCAAAGTCTGGCCATAAAACATCTGTAAACCAAAACTCAGCATAAGCTAGTTGCCATAGCATAAAATTACTTAAACGAATTTCCCCACTCGTTCGTATCAGTAGGTCTGGATCGGTCAACTCATTTGTCATTAAGTATGATGAAAAAACTTCTTCTGTTAACTTTTCATCATCTATTATACCACTTTGCGCATCAATTAAGACGTTTTTAACTGCCTCAATAATTTCCGCTCGACTCCCGTAGTTCATAGCGAAATTTAACACTAACCCATCATTATGAGCAGTAGATTGGATCGCTTCGTCAATCGCTTTTAATGTCGCTGCCGGTAAAATAGATTTATTTCCTATCATTTTCACTTGAACATTCTCTTCAATTAATTCGGGTAAAAACGTTTGCAGAAATTCAGATGGCAACTTCATAAGGAAATCGACTTCCATTTTCGGCCTTTTCCAATTCTCAGTAGAGAAGGCGTATAATGTTAACGTTTTAACACCCAGTTGATTGGCGAATCGTGTGATTTTTCTAACGACTTTTGCCCCTTCATGATGACCTGCAACACGTGGCAACGTTCTTTTTTTAGCCCAGCGACCATTACCATCCATGATGATAGCTACATGCTCTGGAATTGGCTGTGCTTTAATATTATCTATTCTATCTTGAAGATCTATTGAGTCATTATTATTTTTCCAAAGTTTCATTTTATCGAACATTTGAATACTCCTTTTAATCGGCTGATTTACCATTAAATAAGTAATGCCATGTATTTAATGGATAAGCACCCTTTTCCGTTCATACTACTTCGATGATTAAACGAGTGACGCTTTTGCCATTTCAGATATATTCATTATAGGCAGAATAAGTAAGCACATCAATAACTTTCCTCCAATTGTGCTCCTCATTTTAAAGATTACCACAAAACGATGCAATAAGATATTTTTTTAAGATATTAATTAAAATTAAGAGTTCGATTTCAAGGATTGCCGTTTTGGTTTATCTGCCAACAAATTCTATCAGTAAAGAAAATAGTTCCATTTTCTTCTACGCTACTGCCTTTTTCACTTCATTCATAAAACACGAAGTTTTAGAATCGGTCCATTATAGAAAAAGCCCCCTATTTATCATAGAGGGCTTCGCCTACAATCGAAAAAGTATGTCCTATATAATGTAAATAAGATTATACTTCTAAAATTTCTTTTTCTTTATCTTTTGTAAGCTCATCAATTTTCTTAATGAACTCATCTGTTGCTTTTTGGATATCATCTGAGTAACCACGTTGATCATCCTCAGTGATTTCTCCATTTTTTTCTAGTTTTTTCAGATCATCATTACCGTCTCTTCTAATATTACGGATGCCTACTTTTGCTTCTTCCGCCTCTTTTTTCACAACTTTTACAAGTTCCTTACGGCGCTCTTCAGTT
This sequence comes from Cytobacillus sp. FSL M8-0252, assembly GCF_038007345.1. NCBI lineage: Bacteria > Bacillati > Bacillota > Bacilli > Caryophanales > Bacillaceae > Cytobacillus > Cytobacillus sp. FSL M8-0252. Next base: position 2,076,453 of record NZ_JBBOWZ010000001.1, on the reverse strand, counting down.
AGTTGTGGAATGGATAAACGAATAAGGTTTCCATCGCTTGTTGGAGTAAGTCCTAAATCTGATTTCAAGATTGCCTTTTCAATGTCACCTAATATAGATTTATCATAGGGTTGAATGACTAATAAACGTGCTTCTGGTACAGAAACACCAGCTAATTGGTTAATAGGTGTTGGTGCACCATAGTAATCTACTGTTATTCTATCTAATATAGAAGAGTTAGCTTTCCCAGCTCTGATACCGGCTAATTCGCGTGAGTAAGATTGTGTTGCTTTTGTCATACGTTCTTTTACATTAGCTATGATATTTTTTGGCATTTAGTTTTTCCCCCTTACGATTGTACCGATTGGCTCGCCTAATACAGCGCGATTGATATTTCCTTTTTCCATAATAGAAAAGACAATCAGTGGAATATTATTATCCATGCAAAGTGATGATGCCGTTGAATCCATGACTGCTAATCCCTCTTTAATGACATCTAAATAGGATAATTCATCGTATTTTTTTGCATTTTTATCGATTCGTGGATCAGCAGAGTATACACCGTCAACATTATTTTTTGCCATTAATATAACTTCAGCATCAATTTCTGCCGCTCTTAGTGCAGCTGTTGTATCTGTAGAGAAATAAGGGTTTCCTGTGCCTGCAGCGAAAATAACGACCCTTTTCTTTTCCAAGTGACGAATGGCTTTTCTACGGATATATGGCTCAGCAACTTGTCTCATTTCAATTGAAGTTTGTACTCTTGTTTCAATCCCAAGTTGTTCTAAACTATCTTGAAGTGCTAAGGAGTTCATTACCGTTGCAAGCATTCCCATATAATCTGCATTAGCACGTTCCATACCCATCTCTTCACCAATCTTACCACGCCAAATATTTCCGCCACCAACAACGACAGCTACTTCAACATCTAGCTCAGCTAAGTCTTTCACTTGCTGTGCGACTGACTTAATTACTGATGGATTAATGCCGAAACCTTGTTCTCCAGCCAATGCTTCACCACTTAATTTTAAAACAACTCTTTTATATTTAGGGTCGCTCATAAGAACCTCCATAATGAATAGTAAGCAAAAAAAGCTTTTGCTTAAAATTTCAAATTACATTTATTCTAACAAACAGGGAACACACAGTGTTCCCCACAAATTCATCTACTATGGTAGATTTATTATTTTTTCACTTGGCTCATTACTTCTTCTGCAAAGTTATCTTCGCGTTTTTCGATACCTTCTCCTACTTCATAACGTACGAATTCGCTAATTTTACCGCCTTTAGAAGCAACAAATTTCCCAACTTTTTCATCTGGGTTTTTAACAAATGATTGATCGTTTACACAAACTTCTTCGAAATATTTACCTAAGCGACCTTCAACCATTTTCTCAACGATTTTTTCTGGTTTACCTTCGTTAAGCGCTTGTTGAGTAAGAACTTGACGCTCATGTTCAACTTCTTCTTGTGAAACTTCATCACGAGAGATATATTTAGGGTTTAATGCTGCAATATGCATAGATACGTCTTTTGCTGCTTCTTCATCAGTTGTACCTTCAAGTACTGTAAGTACACCAATACGTCCACCCATGTGTAGGTATGCGCCAAAAGCATCGTTATCTGTTTTTGTTTTAACTTCAAAACGGCGTAATGATAGTTTTTCTCCAATTTTAGAAATAGCTGTATTGATATGAGACTCAACTGTGTTACCATTTGTCATAGATCCTTGAAGTGCTTCTTCAACTGACGCAGGTTTTACACTTAACAAGTGCTCTCCTAATTCTTTTACAAGTGTTTGGAAACCTTCGTTTTTAGCAACGAAGTCTGTTTCAGCATTTACTTCAAGAATAACAGCTTCATTTCCTTCTACTTTAATAGAAGTTAAGCCTTCAGCAGCGATACGATCGCCTTTCTTCGCAGCTTTTGCAATACCTTTCTCACGAAGAAAGTCAATTGCTTTTTCCATATCTCCGTCTACTTCTTGAAGTGCTTTTTTACAATCCATCATTCCAGCACCTGTTTTTTCACGTAATTCTTTTACCATTTGTGCAGTGATTGCCATTATGGAATCCTCCTTATTGAATATGTAAATGTCGTATATGAACATTCAGCATGATTTTTTATTATTACATTATCTTTTCCAAATATTGCGTATGCCAATCGTTCTTTTGATTTGCAGGCAACAAATACGTCATTCTTTTTAAAAAAAGGTGATAAAGGGTGCTCCCTATTATCACCTTTTCAAAAATAACGCATTTCATAGCAATTATGCAGTCGTTACTTCTTCACCTTGTTTAGCTTCTAAAATTGCATCCGCCATTTTACCAGTTAAAAGTTTAACGGCACGAATTGCATCGTCGTTTGCAGGGATTACTACATCGATTTCATCTGGATCACAGTTCGTATCAACAATACCAACGATTGGAATGTTTAATTTATGCGCTTCTGCAACTGCAATGCGCTCTTTACGAGGATCAATGATGAATAAAGCATCAGGAAGAGCTTTCATATCTTTGATTCCGCCCAAGAATTTTTCTAAACGTTCTTGCTCTTTTCTTAATTGAACAACTTCTTTTTTAGGAAGTACTTCAAAAGTGCCATCTTCAGACATTCTTTCGATATCTTTAAGACGTGCAATACGCTTTTGGATTGTTTCAAAGTTTGTTAATGTACCACCTAACCAACGTTGGTTTACATAGTACATACCAGAACGAATTGCTTCTTCTTTAACAGAATCTTGCGCTTGTTTTTTAGTACCAACGAAAAGAACTGTTCCGCCTTCACCAGCTAGTTCTTTAACGAAATTATAAGCTTCTTCTACCTTCTTAACTGTTTTTTGAAGGTCGATAATGTAGATGCCGTTACGCTCAGTGAAAATGTATTTTTTCATTTTTGGGTTCCAACGGCGAGTTTGGTGTCCGAAATGTACACCAGCTTCAAGCAATTGCTTCATAGAAATTACTGACATGGATGTTTCCTCCTAATGGTTTTTATTTTCCTCCGCTCATATCATCTTTAACTAGAAACTGTATTGACAGCACCAACTAGTTAAATCAATAAGCGTGTGTATTAACACCGTTTTATAATATAGCATAACTCCAGTAAGTAAGCAAGACTTATCATCATTCCTTAGAAAATTTCAATAAAAGTTCTACCTCTTTTTTTCCTTTATTCATGCGTTTTGCAATTTCATCGACGGAGTGCCCTTGATGATAAAGGTCCTGAATAGAAGAATGGGTAGTCGCTTCATTCTTTTCTTTTTGACGGTCAATATGAGTATCCTTATTGGCTTGATTAGCTTGATAAATAGATGCAGCCTTCTTTTTAGCTGTTGTTGTCCGATAGCGTTTATTCAACTCTTGTGGATTTGGCTCATTTTGTACGTTAGATTCGTCATTTACTGGAGATAATATATTTCTTTGCTGGACCTGCTTCAAAAAAGCTTCGTTCTCTTCACGCATTTCCGTTATGTATATCGCTAATAATTGATCCATTTGTTCTATATTATTTTTTTGTTCTTTTTCTAAAGAAACAAAACGATTTTGCCGTAAATAAAGGAGAAGAATCGCAGTGATTGCGAGTATATTCAATATGAGACTAATGATAAGGAAGAAAACAATCATTATTTATCCCTTCTTTTTTGTCAACTATTAGTGACTCTCTACTTTTTAATTTTCAATAGGTAATACAATAAATTCTGATTTATCAAAATGAATGGTAATATGCGCATTCGGCTTTTTAAAAAGCTTGGCGTACTTACCTTTTTTTATCTTTGTTTGAGGGTATAGATCTCCAAGAATTTTGATAGCTAGCTTATCCTTTTGAAAAGTGTGGTGACTTTCTATCTCTTGTTTCTTTTTCGTTAGATTTAAGATTTCTTGCTCGATATGCTTCTTAGTCTTTTTATGTTTTAATGCCAACGGATGTCCCTGTTGATCCTCCTGCAATTTAGACTCAATAGAAACTAACTTTTGTTTTACGATATTTAAATCAGCAAGTTTGTTCGAGATTTCCCCTAACTTTTCTTGTAGTGAATAATCCTCATCTTTTAATTCAATTTCAGTATATGTAAAATGGTGATTGCCAATATCTTTGACAATCATTTCACCGTATGTTGATAAATGCCCCCCGATGACAGATGCATTATTAGCATAAATATGTTCCTTGGCAAACACTACACTATGAAGGATTGAACGCTCTATATATATATTACTTTCAGATTCTACTACTGCTTGATTTAAAAAATGGGCTCTTATACTACCTTGAGCCTGAATTTTACCATATTGATTTCCGAGGACTCCACCTTCAATATAAATATAGCCTTGTGCCTCTAAATTTGCGTTTTCAACTGTTCCTTCTACCCTTATATTACCTGTTGCCACTATATGGCTTCCTGTTAAGACATTCCCTTTCACAACCACGTTACCATCAAATTTCATTATACCTTTTCCTGGATGATAATCACCATCTATCAGTTGTATCGGCAACACAGACAAGCTGTTTTTTGACAGTAAGACTTCACCATCAATTAAAGAATAATATTGCTCATGATGTAAGATCACATTTTCCCCTGGAGTGATGTGTAATTCTTTTCCATTCATGCTGTTAACCCTTTGTCCATGAACATCAATTCCGTCCGTTCCAGGTGTAGCTGGAAAAATAGTTGCGATCACCTCTCCATTTGCTACTGTGACCATATGCTCATGTATGTCATTAAGCTTCTCTCGCTTCTCACTATGCATATTTAACTTTTCCTTTACTAAATAAGCATCTCTTCCAGCGATTGGTTTCTCGCCTTTTGCAATTTCGATTGGGGAAGTGTAGGCTAGAGGGTCTTCAACTATTTTCGCGATTAGCGCATGGTCAAGTCCGTATGTAATATTCGCTTTACGAATACTTTTTTCTATTACTTGTTTAATATTATCATCTTGTATCTCACTTGCCTGTAGATGTAACAAAGCAGTTAACCTATCAGGTGATACAGAAATGATATGCCCTCCTACCATAGAAAAACCCTCCTTCAAAGAACATTAGACGATTTTTTCTAATGTTTTCTTTAACTTTTGAATTGCCTTTGAATGAATTTGTGAAATCCTAGATGTAGAAAGCTGTAAAACTTCACCAATTTCGGTTAATGTCAGTTCTTCTTTATAAAATAAACTAACCACTAATTGTTCCTTTTCGTTTAATTGCTTAATTTGTGATGTTAATTCTTCAATTAATTCATTTTTAACAAGCTGTTTTTCTGGTAAAATAGCTCTCTCATCTTGAAGAACAAATGAATAATCATCATAATCATAGTCACTCGGTTTTTCATCAATAGATAATAAGTTGGCCATGTATTGTTCATTTAGAGTAGCATATACTTCCTTAGTTGATAATTGTACCTCAAGAGCAATTTCTTCAACTGTGACATTACGCATATAGGCCTGCTCTAATCTTTCAATCGCCGCTTCCACTTTTTTTGTTCTTTCTCTCGTGCTTCTAGATAGCCAGTCTTCTTTTCTTAAACCATCTAAGATGGCACCCCTAACTCTGAAGGATGCATACGTATCAAATTTAAGGTCACGATTGGGGTCGTATTTTTCTAGTGCATCAAATAAACCCATCATGCCAAGACTTTTTAATTCATCCCTTGACACGTTTTTAGGGAGACCTGCTGCAATCCTTTGAACATGATAACTCACAAGTGGCATATATCTTTTAACGAGAAAATTACCCGCGTCTTGATTTCGTGAACATACCCACTCATCCCAAGCTTTCTCTTCTGAAACTTGTAGCATTGATTGAATCTGGTTAAATACATGATTTAAACCAGATACTCACCTCCTCTAACAAATATTTATATATATGTCACTCCTTGATTAACCGTCTTAACCATCATCTTGCCATTCTCTGGATTGAACTCTATCGTTCGTCCACAGTGACCACCTACATCCTTACCTGTCACTTCAACTTGCAAGTTTTTTAATATTCGTTCTGTAGTGGCTATATTTCTTTCGCCAATACGGATCACATCTTGACCGGATGAAAATTTAAACATATGTGCCCCACCTGCATACTTAGCCATGATGGAAATACGATGCGCACCACTTTTAATTAACTCATCATACAAATGCTTAATTCCTGAATCAGCAAACTTAGCGGGGTTAAATACCTTTGATTTTGCTAAGGATGAGTCAGGGAGCATTATATGAACCAATCCTGCTATTTTCTTTTTTTGATCATAAAGTACGACACCTACGCAAGAACCTAAACCTGACGTCCTAATTAACTGAGGTGCCTGAACAATATGACAGTCAGCTATCCCAACTTTCACGACTTCACTTGTATTCATTATATTTATCCGTCACATTTCTTTAAGATTTCAGATAACGAGTGATTATCGAGGAAGATCAATAAGTGACAAAGCTCTTCTTTCGATTCTTCAACAATCTCCATACTCGTTTGAATAACTAATAACTCATCATAGTCGTATGATTGTGTAATACAAGCATCACTGATTAATGCAGCTGACATATCAATACTTATAGCAGGAAGTGAACAAAAGAGTGGTTCTTCAAAAAAATCCCCAAGTGCTGAAGCGTAGGCGCCTGTTAACATATTCATTAATTCCGCTAATGCTGATTGTTCCATGTGATCGTATAGACTACTAAACATTTCATTTTGGCTTTGTAGCAAGTTTGCTATCCACCGTTCTACATTTTGATAAGACATTAATAATAATAGTTGGCTTGAAAGAGAGCCTGATACTTGCGACAGACCCCCAACCGTTACATTCTCGTCATTACCGTTCGCCTCGACTACCTCTTGATAGGTATAGATGTGAACCGAGGGAACACGCATATTTACTTTTTTATCCAGCAAAGAAGAAAGTGCTGTTGCTGCATTACCTGCACCAATATTTGCTACTTCTTTTAACATATCTATAAATTTTGGGAGATGGTGTCGATTATTAATAGAATAAGAATCAGCCATTAAACTTCTACATTCTCCTCTATATTTAATACTTTAGCTAAGTCAATCAAAATAAGAATTTGTTGATTCATTTTGGCGACAGCTTTTATATAATCAAACGACTCTGTTCCTACCACTTCAGGCGGGGGCTCTAATTGTGATGTTGCAACATCTATCACATCATTAGCTGCATCGACAATTAACCCCACTTCCTTTTCACCTTTTTTCGTAATAATAATTCTAGTATGTTCGGAATAGGGGTGTTCGGGTAAATTAAATCTCGTGCGTAAATCGACAATTGGCAATATAACACCACGCAGATTAATGACACCTTTAATATACTTCTCTGTTCCTGGCACTCTCGTAATATGTTCTATTTTTTCTATTGAGAGTACATCTGCAACAGGTACCCCATATTCTTTATCACCAAGCTGAAATACAATTAATTGAACAGTATGTTGGTTATTTTCCACAGTCCAATCACCATCTTCCTATTATTTTATCAACTCATTACAATCAATAATTAGCGCTACTTGTCCATCGCCTAATATTGTCGCACCCGATATGGCAAAAACATTCGTTAAATAATCACCTAATGATTTTAGTACAATCTCTTGTTGCCCGATAAAAGAACTCACGATTAATGCAGCCAGCTTTTCTCCTTTTCGAACGATAACAACTGAAAGCGTCTCTGGTGTTTCTTCACTTTCATCATTCACTTCAAAAATAGATTGTAAAGAAACGAGCGGAACGACTTTACCTCTAAAATCGATTACTTGCTGATTATGTGTTTTCATAATGTCAGCTTTTTTTATAATTGCTGTTTCAATAATGGAGGATAAAGGAATAGCATACTTTTCATTTTCTACTTCTACTAACATAGCGGAAATAATTGAAAGGGTTAAAGGTAATTGAATGGAGAAGGTTGAGCCGTTTCCTTCATTAGACTGAATCGTAACATATCCACCTAATGATTCAATTGTACTTTTAACAACATCTAAACCGACGCCTCTGCCCGAAACATCGGAAATTTCCTTAGCTGTAGAAAAGCCTGATGAAAAAATAAGCTGATAAATATCTTGATCTTCCATAGAAGCGATCTCTTCTTCTTTAATAATCCCTTTGGAAATGGCTTTTCGACACACATTGTCCTTATTTATTCCTGCCCCATCATCCGTTATTTCTATGAAAATATGATTTCCACTATGATAAGCCTTCAAGATAATTGTTCCTTGTTGTGACTTACCTTTCGCTAAACGCTCTTCGGGCTTTTCAATTCCATGGTCCATTGCATTTCTAATCAAATGAACGAGTGGATCACCAATCTCATCAATGACTGTTCGATCTAATTCCGTTTGGGCACCAATAATCTCTAGGTTGACAGACTTATGTAAATCTTTCGCTAGTTGTCTTACCATTTTAGGAAAACGATTGAAGACTGTATCAATTGGAACCATCCTCATATTGAGAATTATATTTTGCAAATCTCCGGAAATACGAGACATATGTTCAACGGTTTCTTGTAACCCTTGATGGTCTAAATCTTGAGAAATTTGTAGTAGACGTCCTCTATCTATCACCAATTCCTCAAATAAATTCATCAAGATATCTAGTCGTTCTATGTTTACCCTAATCGTTTTCGTTGCATGTTTGCTCTGCTGTTTGAATGATGAAGTCTGTTGCTGTGCTACTTCAACCTCTTTTTCTGTAGGCAATACCACTTGTTCTACAGCTACCGCCGCTTCTTCACTTGCCTGAGACAAATCTATCGCTATGATTTCGACAGCGTCGATTTCAGATATTTTCAACAGCTCCATTTCAATCTCTTTTTTTGTGTTAGAGGAGAGAATAGTTACTGTAAACTCAAAGTCAAATTGTTCCTCTTCAAGAGCAGTTGCCTGAGGGTGCGATTTAATGATTTCTCCATTTTTCTCTAGTGTTTCAAAAACCATAAATACTCGAACTGCTTTTAATAAACAATCTTTATGTAATTGCACCGTCACTTCATAGGGGTGATAATCGGTACCTTTTGATTGACTTAATACAGTCCATTCATAATCATCGTAGGTCAGCTTCCCAAATTGCATAGTTTCCGGTGCATTTACATTCTCAAGCTGTTCTTTGCCATCTAAGCTCTGCAATTGTTTCACTACAGTCTCTACATTCAATTGTCCATTGCCTCCACTGGCAATAGATTCTACCATTTCTTCTAAGTAATCAGCTGCTAAAAATAATACATCAAGTACTTGTGAAGATACAGCTAGTTTCTCATTACGAATAAGATCTAACACGTTCTCCATTTGGTGAGTTAATTGGGCTAAATCATTAAACTCCATCGTAGCTGACATGCCTTTTAAAGTATGAGCAGAGCGAAAAATTTCATTAACAATGAATAAATCCTCTGGACTTTGCTCTAATTTAAGCAGCAAATCATTACAATTTTGTAGATGTTCTTTACTTTCTTCAATAAAAAGATCTAAATATTGGTTCATTTCCATCTAAGGACACCTCCATTAAACATACTTCAAGATTGTAGATGAGACATTTTGTAACTCTACTACTTCATCAGCTAATCCATTATCAACTATCGCTTTTGGCATCCCGTAAACGATGGCTGTTTCTTTCGATTCGGCAATAATGGTTGTTTTCGTTTTCTCTTTTAACTTTTGTGCTCCCTTTTTTCCATCTACGCCCATTCCGGTCAATACGACAGCTACTTGTCTATAGCCCTGCAATTCACTAAATGAAGCAAACAGCATATCAGCAGATGGACAATGCCCCACTTTTTTCTCCGGTGGTAATAAATGAGCAAAAAGAAAACTGCCTTTTTGATTTATAGTAAAATGTAAGCCGCCTTTAGCAATATAAGCAACACCTTTCTCCAACTTTTCTCCATCTTCTACTTCTTTCACCGTAATATGAGTCATTTGATTCAATCGGTTTGCTAAAGAATGGGTGAAATACGGTGGCATATGTTGGACAATCAGCATTGTTGCATTTATATCCTGCGGAAAACTTTGTAAAATAGATTGAATGGCTCGTGGCCCTCCTGTTGATGCAGCAATTGTAACGAGTAAAGGTTTTTTCTCTTTTAATACTAAATGCTCACCCTTTAGTTCTATATTACTATAATCGGCAGATGTTTTTATGTTTTTGTGAGGTTGTTTTATAGGACTAATTAACGATTTCATGTTTGTTTGTCGTGCTATTTTCACTTTTTCTATTAAATCATGTTTGATTTTATATAAATCTAAGGAAATCGGACCCGATGGCTTTTCTATAAAATCAAATGCGCCATATTTAAATGCTAGTATCGTATGATCTGTACTTACTTTCGCGGCACTAGATAACATGATAACTGGTAGAGGTTTATTTGCCATTATTTTTTGCAGCGCCTCAAGTCCATTCATAATTGGCATTTCAATATCTAGTGTAACGACATCAGGCTGTTTTTGAATCACTTCACGTACGCCCTCTTCACCATTTCTCGCTACACCTATTACTTCTATTAGTGGATCTCCAGATAAAAAATCGGTAATTAGCTTTCTCATAAATGCTGAGTCATCAATTACAACTACCTTTATCTTATTCACACCCATCACCTCCTACTTAAAAGCAAATGTTTTAAACGCTGGATAAAAGAAGTACCGCTTCCTTGTTCCATTCTTTCTATTTCATTTAATAATTGAGAAGTAATGAGTGCTAATTGTTTAGCAGCTTGTCCCTGTCGATCCAATTGGACAAAAGGGACTTGGTGTTGAACGGCTTTTTTCACTTTTTTATCTTCAAACACACATCCTAAATATACAATTTCCAATTGTAAGAACTTCTTTACTACTGCCGAAATACGCTCGTATGCTTCACCAGCTTGCTGTATGTCATCGACGCGATTCATAATCATTGAAAATTGAATATCCGACTGATTTCGGGCAATTTGTTTTATCGCACCATAAGCATCCATTATAGCTGGAGGCTCTGGTGTTGTAACAACAATCACTTCTTTAGAAGATGAAATAAATGAAACAGCTTCCAAACTCATCCCTGCTCCCATATCTAAAATGATGAAATCATATGTCCTTAAAACGACACTTAAATCATCAAGGAAGTTATCCACCTTTTGTTTATCCAGTTGCAATATATTTGAGAGTCCTGAACCACCGGCAATCATATCAATACCTAATGGCCCCTTTTCTATTAACTCATTAAATGAGCGCTTTTCATGAAAATAATCAGCTAAAGTAAATGGAAAAGAACGACCGATTAGAATATCTTGATTCCCCATACCTATATCCATGTCAATTAACAAGACTTTCTTCTGTTGCTCTTTCAATAAAATGGAAAGATTCAAGGATATATTTGACTTCCCCACGCCCCCTTTACCACTAATCACAGAGATGACACGACCTTCTTGATCGATAAAGGGTTGATTATTCCTTAAATGATCACGTAGTTTAGCTGCTTGATCATACATAAGCCGAATCCTTTTTGAGAACGATATTCAAAAATTTTTCCTTTGTCATCTCTTTCAAGTCTTCGGGTACTTCTTGTCCATTTGTCATATAAGCAATCCCTTTTTGAAAACGAAGCACCATTTCTCCTACTGCATTAAGGTTGCTCGTTTCATCTATTTTAGTAAATAGGAAACGGTCAATGTCCATTCTGGTAAATTGCTCATATATCTCTTTCATATCTTCTACTTTTGCAGTAAGTGACAGCACCAGGAACGTCTCAGTCGGAAAATCAGTGGCTTTTGTTACAGAGGAAAGCTCCTTTATATTTTCCTCGAGACGATAATTCCTTCCTGCTGTATCTATAAATATCACATCGTAATGAGCAAACTTTTCTACTGCCTGCTGATAATCTTCGGCAGAATAGCAAACCTCTAGAGGTGCATGGAAAATATCAGCATATGTCCTTAATTGCTCAATAGCAGCAATACGATACGTATCAGTTGTAATAAATGCTACCCGTTTCTTATGTTTTAATACCGCTTCAGCAGCCAGTTTAGCAATGGTAGTTGTTTTCCCAACCCCTGTTGGACCTACCAGTTTAATTAATTTATTGTTAAAAGTAATACCGCCAAATGAAATACCTTCTAGTTTACTAGTCAGATATTCTTCTATCCATTCTGTCACCTTGCTATCACGTAATTGCTCTGATTCTTTATACCATCTCGATAATAGATGGTCTGTCATCTCATTGATAAGAAATGCTGGCAATTCCATATTGTGTAATCGTTCAATCATTGTTTTAACATCTGTTGGCACGGTTTCAGTTTGCCTATGTAAATTGTTTCGCTTTTCTTTCATTAGCCCTTTCACTTCATTCAACTGCGTAATAATTTGTTGCATATTCTCTAACTCACTTGAAGAAGTCTGCGTCTGAAAGGCTGGTGGTTGATCAGATTTCTGCTGCTTTGCCTCAGGGTCGACACCTGCCATAATCTCTAGTTGCTCCTTTTTAAAGAGACCGAGAAATCCCGTTGCTTTTTTAGTTTTTTTCGTTTGTAAAATCATGGCATCTGGTCCTAAATCTTTACGTATTTTCTCTAATCCTTCTGCCATTGTATTAACAGTAAATTTTTTCACTTTCATTATAGATTCACCACTCCAACGCTTTGTACTTCTGCATTAGCTTCTATCTCATTGTAAGAGAGAATAGGCACTTGAGGAAAATACCTTTCCGTCAATTGTCTTACATATAAACGAACAGCAGGTGAACATAAGACCACTGGTGTATGATTCAACATAGAGCTTTGTTCGATTTGGTTTGCCAGAGACTCTAAAATCGTTTGTGTTTGTGTCGGATCTACCGATAAAAAACGCCCCTGTTCTGTTTGTTGAATCCCATCAGCAATAATCTTTTCTACTTTTCCAGATAAAGTAATCACTTTTAACGATTCACCTTCATCATGAAATTGATCAGTGATTTGTCTAGCAAGTGCTTGACGAACATACTCCGTTAATAAATCTGTATCAGTTGTCGATCTAACAGTATCTGCTAAACTTTCAAATATCACTGGTAGATTCTTAATAGAGATGTTTTCTCTAAGTAATTTCGCCAGCACTTTTTGAATATCTCCCGTTGTTAAAGGCGTCGGTGTGACTTCTTCCACCAAAATAGGATAACTTGATTGTAAATGATCGATTAATTGCTTCGTTTCTTGACGACCTATTAACTCATGAGCATTATTTTTGATCACTTCAGTTAAATGAGTGGACACAACTGAGGGGGGATCAACAACGGTATAACCGTAAATTTCAGCTTGCTCTTTCGTGTCTTCATTAATCCATTTAGCTGGTAAACCAAATGAGGGTTCGATTGTATCAATTCCTTCAATAGAATCTTCCTCGACACCTGGACTCATGGCTAGATAATGATCTAACAAAAGCTCCCCTTTGGCCATAACATTCCCTTTTATTTTGAGTCGATACTCATTAGGTTGTAATTGAATATTATCTCTAATGCGAACGACAGGGATGATAATTCCTAACTCTATGGCTAATTGCCTTCTAATCATAACGATTCGATCAAGTAAATCGCCACCTTGATTCCCATCTGCTAATGGGATAAGCCCGTAGCCAAATTCAAATTCTATCGGATCCACATTTAATAGATTAATCACACTCTCAGGGCTTTTCATTTCATCTGTTTGCACTTCTTCTTCAATTTCTTGTAATTGCTCTTTGTCAGGTGCTGGTGTTTTAGAAATAAAATACCCGCCTGCTATTAACAAACCTGCGATAGGAAGTGTTAATAACAAGCCAATCGGTGTAAACACACCTAAGAAAAGAATAGTCGCGCCGGCAATATAGAGCATTTTAGGATATGAAAATAATTGCCCAGTTATATCTGATCCAATATTCCCCTCTGAAGCTGATCTAGTGACAACTAAACCAGTAGCAGTAGACATTAGAAGAGCTGGTATTTGGCTCACTAACCCATCACCAATTGTTAACATAGAAAAATGAGTGGCAGCTTCTCCTATTGGTAAACCTAATTGCGTGACACCAATGATTATTCCAACGATTAGATTAATTAATGTAATAATAATAGACGCAATGGCATCGCCTTTTACAAATTTACTCGCACCATCCATTGCTCCATAGAAATCTGCTTCCCGCCCGATTTTTTCACGACGATTTCTAGCATCTTGTTCAGAGATCATCCCAGCATTTAAATCTGCATCAATACTCATTTGCTTTCCAGGCATTGCATCCAAAGTAAATCTTGCTGCAACCTCAGATACACGCTCAGTCCCTTTTGTAATAACAATAAACTGAACGATTACGAGAATGATGAACACAACTAAACCGACGATTACGTTACCTCCAGTAACAAAGGAACCAAACGTTTCAACAACTTTTCCCGCATCACCTTCGGAAAGGATGGCACGCATCGTAGAGACATTCAACCCGATGCGAAATAAAGTCATTAAAAGAACAAGCGATGGAAATATAGAAAATTCCAGTGCTTCCTTCATACTCATGGCCATGAGTAAAACCATAAGTGCGAGCGCCATATTAATGATAATTAAAATACTTAATAGCCAATGGGGAAAAGGAATGATGAGCATAGCAACAATTAGAATAACGCTCAACAACACCGATAAATCTTTTACAGCCATCTGATTCTCTCCTAACGATATATAAAACAATCTATCTCTCCATCTTTTGATAGATGGTTATTTTTAATAGTTATCATTTCTCCAATTGGTTTTTCACTTTATATACATAAGCTAAAACTTCAGCAACCGCTTTAAAAAACTCTTCAGGTATACTCTCGCCAATATCAACTTGATCATAAAGACCTCTAGCAAGCGGTCTATTCTCTACCATGATTACTTTATGTTCATTAGCGATTAATTTTATTTTCTGTGCGACATGGTCTACCCCTTTAGCTGTAAGAATTGGTGCGTCTGCTTTCGACTCATCATATTTCAAACAGATAGCATAGTGAGTGGGGTTGGTAATGATGACATCTGCTTTTGGCACTTCTTGCATCATTCTTCTTGTCGCCATCTCCCTCTGCCTTTGCTTAATTTTAGATTTAATTAAAGGGTCTCCCTCCGAACTTTTATGTTCATCTTTTATATCTTGCTTTGACATTCGTAAATTCTTTTCATAATCATATTTTTGGTATAAATAATCTAATATTGCTAGAACCAATAACGCTAAGGAAGCAAATATCCCCATTTGGATGGTTAAATCAATGACTGTTTTCATTGCAGCCCCAATTGTTTTTTGTGAGAGAATGAGAATCTCGTCAATTCTTAACCACAAAATCGAAAAAACAACGACGCCAATGATACTAATTTTAAGAATCGATTTTAACATTTCAACGATAGCACGGAGAGAAAAAATTCTCTTAAAGCCTTTAATCGGGTCTAACTTCTCAAGCTTCGGTTCAACTGGTTTTGTCGTAAATAACACGCCAACTTGTATATAATTAGCAATGATTCCTGCGATAAGGGCCACTACCATAATTGGACCTACAATCATAATTAGTTCTTTTAAGATGTCCAATAAAATCTTAAAAACAGATGCTTCCGTTACATCAAGTAATAAATATTCATTAAAAGAATGCTCAAGCATTGTGATGATGGAAGTTTGCAGAAAATCTGCGGCAAAGAAAAAGAACGTAAAAACAGCTAGTAACATAATAGCAGTATTTACATCTTGGCTTTTTGCAACTTGCCCCTTCTTACGATTATCTTGTTTCTTTTTCGGTGTTGCTTTCTCTGTCTTTTCTCCAGCAAAAAGCTGTAAATCGAGTGTGAGAAACATTTTTTTATGCCCCTCCCATCAAGTTCATCAAGCCTCGTAAGAAATACAACATTTCTTCAAACAGTTTTGAAACAACTAACATCATCACACCCATCATAATAAATAAGATGATGAAGCTTACACCAATTTTCAACGGTAACCCGACTACAAAAACATTTAGCTGAGGGAACGTTCGAGCGAGAATCCCTAATGCCACATCAACAAGAAATAAACAGCTGACAACGGGAATAGCCATTTGAAAGGCAATAACAAACATTCTACTAAAAGCTTTCACCATATATTCAGCCATATTAGCATTTCCAAACGCAATCCACGGTTGATCAAGTGGGACATATTGATAACTATAGAAGATTCCGTCTAATAATAAATGATGACCATTGACCGATAATAGAAATAGGAGTGAGATAATGTATAAAAATTGACCCGTTAGCGGACTTTGTGCACCAGTTTGTGGATCAATGACATTCGCTAGAGCAAAACCCATTTGAAAGTCGATAAAACCACCTGCAGTTTGAATCGCCGATAATAATAAATAAGCAAGAAAGCCGATAAACAAACCAACCAATGCTTCTTTAAGAATGAGAAAAATATACATATTGTCTATTTCAAGTAATGGTAAATCGAGTGTAAATACCATAATCCATGCAATAAAAAAGCCAAGCCCTATTTTCATTGTATTAGGAACATTCCTATATGAAAAAATCGGCATCATCACAAAAAATGAGGTAATTCTTACAAATACTAATAGGAAACTTGGAAAATAGTTGAATAATTCTTGCATAATAACTTTAACCTATATACCTTGTTAAATTAGAAAGAATATCACTCGTATAGCTAACCATATAATTTAACATCCATGGTCCAAAGACGACTATACCAACTAACACAGCGACAATCTTTGGCACAAATGCTAGCGTCTGTTCTTGAATTTGTGTTGTTGCTTGAAAGATACTCACAATTAAGCCGACCACTAAAGCTAGTAATAATAATGGTCCGCATACAATTAGTACTGCCATTATCCCCTGCTCGGCGATTGAAATTACGGTTTCCGAAGTCATTTCTCTAACATTCCCTTACTTAAAAACTTTGTAGTAGTGATTTCACTACTAAATACCAACCGTCAACTAACACGAACAATAAAATCTTAAAAGGTAATGAGATCATTACAGGTGGAAGCATCATCATTCCCATCGACATTAATACACTGGCTACGACCATATCAATGACTAGAAAAGGAATAAAAATCATAAAACCAATCTGGAAGGCTGTTTTAATTTCACTAATAGCAAATGCTGGCACTAGTGCTGTTAATGGAATCTCCTCGATAGAAGTAGGCTTTTCAGCTCCTGAATAATCTAGAAATAGCTGTAGATCCTTTTCTCTCGTATGAGCACTCATAAACTCTTTAAAGGGAAGGGAAGCTCTATCATATGCTTCCTCTAGATCAATTTCTTCATTGAATAGGGGTGATAATGCTTGTTCGTTAACCTCATGAAAAGTAGGCGCCATCACAAAAAAAGTTAAAAATAAGGCAAGTCCAATTATCACTTGATTGGGAGGCATAGATTGAGTAGCTAATGCCGTCCTTACGAAAGAGAGAACAATCACGATACGCGTAAAGCATGTCATTAATATTAAAATACTTGGCGCTAAAGAAAGTACTGTTAACATTAGTAACAGTTTAATAGATGTTGAAATATTATCGGGTGAACTGTTATTAAATATCTCCATTACTTCATTCATGTTCGTGTTTACCCTTCTTCAAATTTTCAAGTTGGTCGGAACGTTTTTTTTTCATATCTGCCAGTTGTTTACTAAGAATATCTTGAAAAGATTGGTTCTTAACTTGTTCACTTTCCGACTTCTTCATTATCTTGAAAGGTTGAGTAAGAAACTGTTTTGCTTGCAATGACTGGTCGCCTTGTTCTTCATAATTTTTTAATAAAGTATCCCGCTCTTCTTTATCAGCGACCTCACTGATGAGTTGTACATTTTCACCAACGCCTAGTATATACACTTTTTCACCTATTTTGACGACTTGCACCGAGCGATTTTGACCTAAGGCAGTCCCACCAAGGTGATTAACGACATTGGTTGATTTATAAGAGCGGCTCTTTTTATTAACAAACTTTAACAAGCCATATAACAAGCCAACCACAAACACTGTAGCAAAAATCATCTGAATAAAATCCCAAGCATTTAACCCGACTTCCGTAGTGTCTGCTGTTATTTCTTCTGAGTGTATATTTGGTTCAACCTCATTTTTCTCTGTGGATTTTTCCTCATCCTTCACCATTTCCTCAACACTTCTAGATTCAGCTGACGCAGTCACATGAAGTAACTGCGTCAAAAATAAGCAGGAAATGGCTAGTATACATATTCTTCCTATTACTTGTTTATACATGTTCATTACATCTCACTTCTTACGGCTTATTGATTCAATGTTTTTGAAATCGCCTCGATAACCCTATCTGCTTGAAATGGTTTAACAATAAAATCTTTAGCACCTGCTTGAATGGCATCGATCACCATCGCCTGCTGTCCCATAGCAGAACACATAATAATCTTAGCTTGACTATTAATTTTTTTGATTTCCTTTAATGCTGTGATTCCGTCCATTTCTGGCATGGTAATATCCATTGTAACTAAATCAGGCATTGTTTCTTTGTACTTTTCAACTGCTTGTAAACCATCTGCTGCCTCTCCTACAACCTCAAAACCATTTTTCACCAATATATCTTTAATCATCATTCTCATAAAAGCTGCATCATCGACAATTAATATTTTTTGAGACATTTTCTATTCCTCCTTGGTTACCTTAACTTTTTAAGACGATCTTGTTGACTGATTATTGAAGTGACCCTTACACCGAAGTTTTCATCTATTACAACCACTTCACCTTTTGCTATTAATCTACTATTTATTAAAATATCTACTGGTTCGCCTGCCAATTTATCTAATTCAATAATTGACCCTTGCGTCATATCTAAAATTTCTCTTACAGATCTTTTGGTACGTCCTAATTCGACTGTTAGCTGCAATGGTATATCTAAGAGCATATCCAAATTATTCGTTTGCTTTTCAGCTGGTTGTTGCGAACCAAACTCTAAAAAGTTGGCCGGCTGAATCTGCGCCTGTACCGCTTGTTTTTGCATTGGCTCAGTTGGTGGTTGATAATAATTAGGCTGACTATATGTATCAACATTTTCAGTAGAGCTATGAGGCATATCACTCATTGATAAAGATGAGCTTGTCTCTTCCATCTGTGCAATCTCTTGCGGTTGTACATCACTTACTTTTTGTTGTTCCATTTCCTTGTCACTTTGTTCTTCAGCTGTTGTTTGTAATAACTCTTTCACTAAGCTTTTGGCAAAGTGATAAGGTAATACTTGCATAATATGAGAATCAATTAATTGACCAATGATGATGCGAAAAGAGATTTTCACTAGAGGATCTTCCCTAGGGATCGTTTCTGTCCCTTCACCTGTCGATAAATTCAGTATATCAATTGTCGGAGGAGATATATCCACCCTTTTCGCAAAAATAGTGGACATTGAAGTAGCAGCTGAGCCCATCATTTGATTCATTGCTTCTTGCACCGCACTTAAATGAATATCTCCCATGTCTGGTGATGGTTGACTTCCATCGCCACCAAGCATCAAATCGGCAATGATCGATGCATCATGTTGATTAATAACAAGAATATTCGTTCCCTTGAACCCTTCTGTATAATTCACCTTAATGGCAACATAAGGATGGGGGAATTCTTCAATTAATTTATCATATTCGATAACAGAAACAGAAGGAGTCGTTATTTCTACCTTCTGATTTAATAATGTAGACAAAGCTGTCGTCGAACTACCAAATGAAATATTACCTATTTCTCCAAGAGCATCTTGTTCAATAAGCGTTAGTTCTTGCCCTTTGTCTTGCTCTTCTGGAGCAGAACGAAAAAATGTTTCGTTCTCGTCTCCCGTTCCTTTTAACAATGCATCAATTTCATCTTGTGAAAGCATATCATTACTCATTTTCTTCTTCTCCTTTCACAAAATCCAAAATTTGTACAGCCATTTTTTTATGGACTTTCCCAGGTTGTCCTGTGAATTTTTGAATTTCGCCAACTTTAATCTGCATCGGTTCGTGAATGCCTTGATCCAATTCAATCACATCACCAATTGTTAAATCTAAGAAATCTTCAATACTAATATCCGTCGATCCTAATTCACATACAACGGGAATATTGGCCATCTCAATATTTTTTGTTAATCGTTCTATCTCTTCAGGCTCTCTGTTCTTTACATCTGATTCAATCCAATATCTTACTGATAACTTTGGCATAATGGCTTCTAATGCCACATGCGGGATACAAATGTTGATCATTCCACTTGCCTCGCCTATTGTGGCAGTGAGAGATATTACGACAACTGTTTCATTAGGTGAAACCATCTGCAAGAATTGGGGATTGACTTCAAAATCTGCATAACTTGGCTCGATGTCTATTACATTGCTCCAAGCCTCTTTCAAGAGAAGAAAAGCTTTCGAAAACGTATTAGACATAATCTTTGTTTCTATCTCTGTTAGGTTTTCTACTTTATTTAAGCTAGATCCTTTGCCACCCATCATGCGATCCATTAATGCGTATGCGATATTGGGATTTACTTCGATCAATATTTTTCCATCAAGTGGTGGAACATCGAAAACATTAAGGATTGTCATTTTAGGAACTGAACTAATAAACTCTTCATACGGAATTTGATCAGTAGATGTCACCGAAATTTGCGCATAAGTTCTTAATTGTGCTGAAAAGTACGTTGTTAATAACCGAGCAAAATTTTCATGAATCCTTGTTATGCTTCTAATTTGATCTTTAGAGAACCTAAGAGCACGTTTAAAATCATATGTTTTAATTTTGCGCTCACTCTGTTCCTTTTTCAGTTGATCAGCGTCCATCTCTCCAGTTGAAAGGGCTGATAGAAGCGCATCTATTTCACTTTGCGATAAAACTTCTCCTGGCAAAAAAGTCACCTCCATATCTTTGAATTAAACTCTTATTTTTAAAAGATGAGTAATCTGTCAGCAATTATGTTATTGGAGGATTGATTCAGTTATATAGATTTTTTCAATTTTGCCCGATTCCATCAGGTCATTTATTTTTTTTGTTAAATTTTTCTGTAATAATAGTTGACCATCTTTACCTCTTAAATCATCTGCTTGCATTTCTGATAACTCTTGGATCATTAAGTTCTTCACTTGGAAATCTCTTTTCTCTAACTCTTCTTTCGCCTTTTTACTCTCCACTTGGATAGTAAAAGATATCCGTATATAATCGTCACTTGCTAGATTTGTCGTAATCTGGTCAATAGAGACAGTGCGTTCAAGAATATCATCAATAGAAGACTCGTTTGCATCCTTCGCAAATACATCCGTAAAGTAAAATAACGAACCACTAATTACTAGTAACAATGACAGAATTCCAACGATGAGCCATTTTTTATTCATCTTCACCGTTCTCCTCCCACATAGAATGAGCTTTAATCATACCAACAGCCTGGTAGAACTGCTGAATACTTTCCACTACTTCTAATTCATTTTCCTTCACAACATACTTTTTACCATTGGTAAGTGTGATTGTTGTATCAGGAAATGATTCGACTGTTTCGATATAAAACGCATTTAACCTAAACGATTGACCATTTAATCTCGATAATTTTATCAATTTATTGTAATAGGCAAACCAAAGCTTGCCTAAACCTCCCTTTTTAACGTTTCAAGTTAACTAGTTCTTGAAGAATCTCATCAGACGTCGTAATAATTCTTGTATTTGCTTGGAAGCCTCTTTGGGCAGTAATCATTTCAGTAAATTCTTCTGATAAATCAACATTAGACATTTCAAGTGATCCTGCTGCTAAGCTCCCTCTTCCGTCACCTGCCATACCAATATTAGCCACACCTGAGTTGGCAGAAGCTTGATAAAGGTTATTACCAGCTTTTGTTAACCCTGAGCTATTGCTAAATTTGGCTAAAGCGATCGTTCCAAGAATATCGATAAGACCATTTGAATAGACACCATTAATTTCACCAGATGCACCAATATTGAAGCTTTCCAGTTTCCCTTCCGTATAACCATCAGGAAATACATTGGCATTCGATGCTCCTTCTACTTGTGTAAGTGCAGAAAAATCAAGATTAACTAATAATTGACTTTCATCTTCATCCGTTGCCATATTATCTGTTACACCTGAAGGAACTGGTATTCTAATACCTTCTTTTAACGCATCAGCACCTACGATTTGTCCATTGGCATCAAAGCTTAATGTAAGATTATCCTCAGGTTGGGTTGGTGCCGTAACATTAAACGTCCAAGTACCATCTTCTTTCACATTTGATACATCAATTTGTAAGCCATGGGCGGATAAGACGCCATTCTTAACTTGAGACGCATTTACAGTTACATCACCATCAGGTGTTGAAATCGTATATACATCATCTTTTAACTCAACTTCCCAATCTCCTGTTTGTGTCCCCTTGTAACCTTCTGGATTTTTCACACTAATATTTCCAGCGTCTTCATCTGGATTTGTGATCGTACCAACAGAAGATGGTTTTGGCTCTTCATTAAAAAAGACACCCCAGCTATTGTCGCCCATCTTTTTAAAGTAAACAGTTGACGCATGGGCATTACCATTGCTATCAATTGTTTTTATTTGTTGATTAAATACCGTTCCAATATTCGCATCTTTTGCTAGATTTCCTTGAACTGTGATTGATTCTGTTGTCACTGCAGGAAGGGTGGCATTCACATTTACAACCACATCACCTAATACACCGTTGCTATTATATGCCTGTACTTTTAACCCCTCACTATTCACTAGACTGCCATCATCATCCAAATAAAAATTACCTGCACGCGTATAATACTGGGCCCCACCTTGCTGAACGATAAAGTAACCATCTCCTTCAATGCCCAAATCCAATGCTCTACCGGTCGTTTGCATACTCGATCCAGAGTGAATAACATCGATCGTAGCCAAAGTAGACCCTAGGCCAACTTGTGTTGCATTTCGCCCACCACGTAATTCTGTCGGTGAGGATGGACCAGCCACCATTTGATTCATTGCATCTTTAAATGTGACTCTACTCTTCTTAAAACCAGCTGTATTAACATTGGCGATATTATTACCAATTACATCTAATTTTGTTTGAAAATTCTTCATTCCACTGATCCCTGAATACATTGAGCGTAGCATTGCATTTCCTCCTTTAAATCATCAAATATATCATTTCGCTTTTATTCAATTTTCATAATTTGCTGTGGGGTAATTAATTTTTCAGAACCTGAAATATGAAAATATGTTTGTCCATCTTTAAAGGACACTGACTCCACTTTAGCTATTTGATTTTCCCCTTGATCATCCTGATAAGTAATTTCTTTTCCGATTAATAAACTAGATTGAACTAATGTATTCTCATCAATCGTTGGCTGATTTAGTTCAGAAATATTACTTGGTGATAACTCGGTTCCATCTTCAAGAATAAATGTGACAGTAGAATCTTTGAACTGTATGGAAGCAACTTTTCCAGTTCCTTGCTCAACTTCCACATTAGCCTCATTAGTATTTAATTTATGCCAAGTAATCTCTTTACCTACAAATTGAGAATAAGATAGTAATTGGTTCTGCTCTTGAATGTTGATCATTTCTTCCATACTTGTTGTCAAATTAGTCATTTGTTCTAAAGAAGAAAACTGAGCCATTTGTGATATAAATTCTTTATCATCCATCGGGCTTGTTGGGTCTTGATTTTGAAGTTGAACCATTAATAATTTTAAGAAGTCATCTTTGCCTAATGTATTGCTATTATTGGTATTGGCTGCTTGTGATTGTGATAGCAATAAAGAAGAATCAATACTGTTTGTCATATAACTTACCACCTAAACCTTTAGATTTAATAATTCTGCTTCTAATTCATCGAAGAAAGAGGTTGCTTTATCCTCTTGTTCTTCTCTTCGGTTATGACCATCACCATCTTGATTTGGTTGATTCTTCTCTCTTTGACTGAACGATTCCTCTGCATGCTTTTGTTCTAAGGAGGTTTGATAAATTTCGATCTTATCGACATTGATATTTTGTGAATGAAATGCTTGTCTGAGAGTTTGTGCGCTAGATTCAAATGCATCTTTGGCTGCCTGTGTACTTGCAATAATTCTAGCAATCATCACTTGATCTTTTTGGACAATTTCTATCTTCAATGTGCCTAAATGTTCTGGTGTGAGTTGTATGCTCAGTTTTTGTATCCCATTAACAGTCGTAAATTTGGCACGGGATAAGGTATTCTCAAACTGTTTTACTAATTGTTCTGCCGGAATTGGTTTACCATTTTGTAGAATATGTAATTGCAAAGTATCGTTCTTAGAGATTGCAACCGGATTTGTAGGAACTTGCACAGTCTTTATATCCGGATTTTGATCCTCTATTCCTTTACTAATTGTTGAAAGTATTTCCACTTCTGTTTCCATTTGCTTCTGCTCACTATTTATTAACGTCATGCTTAGTGGTGAATGATTGACCAACTGTTGTGTTCGAAGTTGTGTCTCTCGGGCTTTTAAAGAAATGGATTGAGGTATCGGTACAACTGCTTCGTTTTCTAGTATTTTCACGATGTCTTTTACGAGTCCAGCTAATTGTTGTTGATTAAATGGTGATGGTTCCGTTTGTTGATTCATCATTTGCACAAGCTTTATTGTTTGGAAGACGGCTTTGTTCTGAGTGATAAGGTCAGTTGTTTGTGTTTGTGTTTGCGCACGCCCACCTTCCACTACTGAAACTAACTTTGAAAGAAAATTCTCTCTAGCTTCTGCCGTTTGAAGATCTATAGAAATATCATCTTGATTTTTCAACAATGACTGGATATGAGTAAAAATCAATTCCATCTCTTCTTCTTCAATGTTTAATAACTGACTAGCCTTTTCTACAACTAGCGGTTCATCTCGTAAGTCGATATACATAAACGATTGCCATTCTTCCGGCAAATCTTCCCACTCTAATACTCCGAGAAGAGAAAGCAAATCATCTTGCTTTGTAACTGCATCTTTCGTGACGTCGCTATTCGAACTGACCGTTTCCACAGTTGACAGAACACTCCCTAAAAATTGAGCGAAATCGCCTTTCCCCACCTTCTCATTAGCTGATACTTCTTTAGTAGATTGATGGTTATTATTTATAGGTAACAGTGACATGAGTTCCATGAAACATCTCCCTCTTTATTCAGCGGCTTTCTCATCGTCATCTGTGGTAGAAGTATTTTCTACAGACGCTGTTACCAGGCTTGTAAATGAAGCAGCTTTTGTTGGTTCCATTTTTGCCAGTATATCAGCAAGTACTTCAGGTTTTACCTCTGCCAGGATTCGCACCGCTTCTTCTTCATTCATATTAGATAAAATAGGCGCAGCTTTTTTAGCAGCCATTTCTTCATAAGTTTTAATAATGTCACTAAAAGCCCGCTTATTCTCTTCTTTCATTAAAACTAATTCGTCTACTCTATTTTCTAATCGTGTTTTTTCTTGGCTTGCTTTATTTAATTCATTGTCTTTACTTTCTACTTGATTTTGCAGTTGCTCAATTCTTGCCTCACGGTCATTGACCTCTGCCTCTAGTTCGATCAGTCTATTTTCCATTGTTTGCATCATTTCTGTTTGATCTTCTTCAAAAAGGGTAGATAGAACAGGAACATTTTGACCATACTTTTTCGCCACTTCAAAGATGTTATATCCACTTACAGTTAGGATTAATAATCCAATTGCGATAAGTCCAATTAAAGTGGTGGCAATGATCATAAATATCTTAATGACCGGTCTAGACCTTTTCTCTTTGTGACTTTCCATCTTATCACCTAAAGTTCTTTATGGATAAATTGCTGGATTGAAATATCATCCATTTCAATATTTTCTAATCTCTTCATTTCTGATACGTATTGCATCTTCTTCTTATCTTTAATGACTTCATATTTCTTGTACTCTGTCATTTTTTCTGCAAGCTTTTCTCGATAATAATACATTTGTGTACGAGCATTCATTACTCTTTTTTGATAATGACTAATTGTCTTTTCTAAATTCGAAATAAACTGTTGCTGATAACGCATTTCCACTACTTGTAAACCACTAACTAGTCTTTCAGATTGCAATCTATCTAGATCTTCTTTTTTCTTTAGCAATTCATATAGTTTGGTCGCAGCTTCTTCAAAACGTCTCGTCGCTTGATTATAAATATCCAAAGCTTCATCTTTTTCACGTTCTTTTACATGCATAATTTTCTCAAACTTATATTTAAAAGACATTTGTTACTGTGCTCCTTCTCCAACTAGCGCAAATAGTTGTTCAATTCCATCATCAATCGTCACTTTTTCATCCGTTTGTTGTTTAAGAAAATTTAAAATTTGTGGATATAAAGCAATCGCTCGATCTATTTCTTGTGATGACCCTTTCTTATATGCACCGATATTAATTAAATCCTCTGATTGCCTATAAGTACTAAGTGATTCTCTTAAGCTCTCAGCTGCTTTTATATGCCTCTTACTACTAATTTGATTCATTACACGACTGATACTTTTGAGTACATCTACAGCAGGATATTGTCCTTTATTAGCGAGTTCTCTATCTAACACATAATGACCATCCAATATACCTCTCACAGTATCAGCAATTGGTTCATTCATATCATCACCATCAACAAGCACTGTATAAAAGGCAGTGATAGAGCCCTCTATGGAGGTGCCAGTTCTCTCTAACAGCTTAGGTAAAACAGAAAAAACTGATGGCGTATAGCCTTTTGTTGTCGGAGGTTCGCCAATTGCTAAACCTATCTCCCGTTGTGCCATTGCTACCCGAGTAACAGAATCCATTAGCATCATAACCTTCATGCCTTTGCTACGAAAATACTCTGCAATGGCTGTCGCTGTATAGGCACCTTTTATTCTCATTAATGGCGGTTGATCCGAGGTAGCTACAATGACAATTGAACGTTTTAATCCTTCAGGACCAAGATCTCTCTCGATAAACTCACGGACTTCTCTTCCTCTTTCACCAATTAAAGCGATGACATTAATGTCTGCTTTTGTATTTCTGGCAATCATGCCGAGTAGAGTGCTTTTACCAACACCACTACCTGCAAAAATGCCCACTCTTTGGCCGTTACCAACTGTTAGTAAACTATCAATCAACCGAACGCCTACTTCAATTGGTTCGCTAATGGGTGGTCGCAAGAGAGGATTTGGTGGCTCTTGTTCTGTTGGCACCTCTCTTAATCCTTTTGGAAGTAGAGACCCGTCTAATGGTTGTCCCAAGGAATCAAGGACATTCCCTACAAGAGAAGTCCCAACTTTAATTTCTAACGGTTTTCCTGTTGTTTCTACTAAACTACCAGGTGATATATCAGTAACTGTTGTATATGGCATAAGAATAATATTCTCATCTTTAAATCCGACCACTTCTGCACGTATCTTCCTACTCTTCTTACCTTGCACATGAATATAGCAAACATCACCAATGGAACTAACCGGCCCTTGAGATTCAATCATTAGGCCAACAACTCTCTTGACCCTCCCGTATTTTTTGAAACTATCTGTATCATGAATTTCCTCTAATAACTTATCCAAGTTCATGATGGGTCTCCAACCATTCTGATAGTCTTTCTTTGATCTCGTCTATTTGACTTTTACATGTGGCATCAATTCGACCATTATCTGAATCAATTACACAATCTACTACAGAAAGTTCTTCATCGGGAAGGATATACAGGCCAGCTTCAACAGGTAACATTGCCTTAAGTTCATCCTTATAGCTTAATAACTCTAGATATTTATCAGGATGAACAATAAGTTTAATGTTTTTGTAATGCTTTGCTTCTCTTAATGCGTTTTTTACATAAGATTGATAGTGCTCCGAATGATGAGTTAATTCCGTGGCAATGATTTTTTCTGCTACATTCATACTAATCGTTAATATCGTTCGGTCCGCTGACTGAATAGTTTCTTCATAATCAGTTTTTGCTGCATTAATTATCTCTTTTACTTCTGCTAATCTAGAGGTATATGAGTTAAATCCATCTTCTTTACCTTTACTCATCCCGGTGAGGTAACCTTCCTCATATGCCTCTTTACGTACCAATTCTTGTTCTTCTTTTGCCTTTTCCTTTTCTTCTTGAACTGTTTGATATATGCGATCAGCATGCTGATTTGCCGATTGGATAATTTCTTCCGCTCTCTTCTCTGCTTCATTAATCACCTGGTCATAATAGGCAGACATCTGCTGTGATGGATGATCCTCTGATTGTTTAAACATCGGCCGAATAGAGATTGTTATTTGCTCCTCTTCGCTTAAGTAATCGTGAGTAGAATGTTTAAATAACCTAGACAATAATATCATCCCCTCCGCCTCTAGCGACGATGATTTCCCCAGCTTCTTCCAGTCTGCGTACAATTGCGACAATTCTTGATTGTGCTTCTTCGACTTCTCGAAGTCGAACTGGTCCTAAAAATTCCATTTCCTCTTTAAATGTATCTACAGTACGCTGTGACATATTTTTATAAATAATCTCTTTTACTTCTTCACTAGACACTTTCAAAGAAAGCATGAGATCTTCACTTGCACAATCTCTTATCACTCGTTGAATGGCTTTATTATCAAGCGTAACAATATCCTCAAACACAAACATTCTTTTCTTTATTTCTTCAGCTAAATCTGGATCTTGAATTTCTAATGCATCAAGAATCGTACGTTCAGTTGAACGATCCACGCCATTGAGCACTTCTACTACAGACTCGACTCCACCAGTTTGCGTATAATCTTGTGTAACAGTAGCGGACAGCTTTCTTTCTAAAATTTGTTCGACCTCATTAATAATTTCAGGAGAAGTGCCATCCATTACTGCGATTCTTCTAGCAATATCCGCTTGCGTATTTTGAGGTAATTCCGACAGTATTTGACCAGCCTGCTGTGGTTCTAAATAGGAAAGAATTAACGCAATGGTTTGCGGATGTTCATTCTGAATAAAATTCAATATTTGTGTTGGGTCAGCTTTTCTGGCAAAATCGAATGGTCTCACTTGAAGCGAGGAAGTTAAACGATTTATTATCGCTGTTGCTTGCTCGTTTCCTAATGCCTTTTCGAGCACAGTCTTCGCGTATCCGATACCCCCTTGCGCAATGTAATCTTGAGCAAGAGCGATTTGATGAAATTCATCTAGCACTTCTTCTTTTGCCTCAGTGTCTACTTTTCTTACACCGGATATTTCTAAAGTCAACTTTTCAATTTCTTCTTCACTTAAATGCTTATACACATTAGAAGCAATATCTGGACCTAAAGATATTAATAAAATGGCTGCTTTTTGCCGTCCTGAAAGATTTTTCTTCTCCCTTTTCACGCTTGACTGGCCTCCTAATCTTCCGTAATCCATGTTCTTAGGAGCTTGGCAAAGTCTTCCGGTTTCTCTTTAGCTAGCTTCTCTAATTGCTTGATTCGGATGCTTGCCTCTGTTTCCTTTTCCTGATGTACATCAGGAATAGAATCATTTAATTGCTCTTCCACTTCATACTCTACAATATCTTCTTCTTTCTCTTTTTTATTACGTAAGAATAACCATAGTAATAATATAATTACCAATAATAGTAACCCTACAACCAAATATATCCACCAAGGAATCGTTCCTGTTTCTTCATTTGGAAACTCAACTTTTCCATTGAACTCTTGAACGGAGACAGCTATTTTATTTTGTAGCTCTTCATCGGTTAACGTTTCATCCAATGTGTCTTTATCGATGGATGTACGGATAATGGTTGATAAGATTTGCGTTATATCATTAATCCGATCTTGTGGCAATGAATTTGGATTATTAGCATCAGGTGGTTCCACCATTACTTGAATGCCCAAATCCCTTACTTTATATGGGCTTTCAACAATTTCTTTTCTTATTCTGTTTACTTCATTATTAATTGTTTCTTCTATTTTTTCATAATCGCCGTTGCTATTTGAACCTTCAACATAAGAAGAGCCGAGTGCATCCGCACCATCTTCACTTTGCGGGATACCTCCTTCTGTATCTCCATTCCCTGTAAAGGTTTCTGTTAGCTTTTGTGCACTAATGGCTATTCCTTCCATATTCTCTTCATCTACTGGTTCGACAAGATTTTCTTCTCTATTCTCTTGTGTGAAATCGACATCTGCTGTAACAGACACCACTACTTTTTCTTGACCCATTAATGTAGCTAGCATCGTTTGCACTTGACGTTGGATATCCTTTTCGATTTCTTTTTTTATTTCATGTTGTACAGCAAATTGATTGCCTGTCGAAAATTCTTCACTGTTTTTCAAATCAAAGTACTCAAAGTTTTGATTAGTTATGACGATATTATCAGTAGGTAAATTAGGTACACTTTTAGACACTAAATGATAGAGTGCTTGGATTTGTTGATTTTCAAATTTATAACCTGGATCCGTGTTTAAAACGATAGACGCCGATGCTTGTTCCTCTGTTTCATTTAAAAACACACCAGATTCAGGCATGTTTATCATGACTTTAGCGTTGTTAATACCATCAATACCTTTCATTAACTCTGCTAATTCAGACTGCATCGCATCTAGTTTCATCACGTCAAATTCATTTTCCGTCATCCCGATTCCAGCATTTTGACTAAAAAATGAGTAATCAATATTACCGCTATCTGGGATTCCTTCTGCAGCTAGCTCTACCATGAGGCTATCTACTTGTTCTTCTGGTACTTTAATAGCTGTACCACCTTCAACGATTTCTGACTTAATCCCCTTAGCATCTAAATTTTCCTTTATACTGCCTGTTTCTGAGGGTGTCAGGTTACTATATAGTGGGACTAAGGTGGTTCTGGTCGAAAGAAAAACAATGATACTAATACCAATGATTAATAATAACGGAGCACCGATTATTAAAGCCTTTTGCCCCTTTGTTTTCGCATCCCAGAACGTTCTCACCTTTGTACCATATGCTTGCAAAGAATCTTTCATCTAAAAATCCCCCGATGGTCCTTGGTTATTCATTAGACGAGAATGCATGATTTACACTTGCATTCTCATCATCTCTTGATATGCTTCGACTGCCTTGTTACGCACTTCTAGTGTTAAAGACATGGATACACTCGCTTTTTGAGCGGTGATCATTACGTCGTGGAGATCAACATCCTGCCCCGTAGCAAGCTTTGTCGTCATTTCATCCGATGCTATTTGCCTTTCATTTACACTACCAATTGCATTTTTCAAAGCCGAAGCAAAGCTATTATGTGCATCACTCGGTGTAATCTCTTTTACATTTTGAGCATTATTCGGACTATTTGTATGTACGACGGGAGAGAAGCTATTAATATTCATCTCTTAGTCTCCTTCTTATTTACCTATTTCCAATGCCTTCAAGAGCATATTCTTATTCGCATTAAATACAGTGACGTTTGCTTCATATGAACGTGTTGCACTCATCAAATCTACCATTTCTCTTAATGGATCCACATTTGGCATTTCTACATACCCTTCTGCGTTAGCATCAGCATGAGATGGATTATAGACGAGTTCAAAAGGTGTTTCATCTTCAACAATTCTCGTTACCTTTACACCATTACCTGTTTGACTTTTTTCATTTATTGCGGTTTGTAAAAATGTTGAAAAGCCGTTATCTTTCGCTTGAAGCACGACGGATTTTCTCCTATAAGGGTCTTCCCCAGTCACGCTGCGAGTAGAATCAGCATTCGCCATATTTGAAGAGATGACATCCATCCTTAACCTTTGCGCTGTCAGTGCGGAAGCTGTTGTATCCAAACTATGAAAGATAGTCATCAATTATCTACCTCCCTTAATTACGTTTTCAAGTCCATTAAACTTACTACTCATGCGATCAACCAATGCGTTATATTGAATTTGGTTTGCTGCAAGCTCTGACATTTCTTGATCCATATCTACGCTGTTACCACTTTCGTTATATGTTACATTTTTCTTCGTTAAGACTGTGGTATTTAAATTAGATGGCGTCAAATCAAAATGCCTTTCATCCGTTTTATATGTATTCATGTTAGATAATGCGGAATCAAAAGCAGATTTGAAGCTTACATCCTTCGCTTTATATCCTGGGGTGTCAACATTCGCGATATTTTGCGAGATCACCTTTTGTTTTGTCGATGTTTGTTGAATTGCGTTTTCAATAATCGACATGGATTGTGAGAAGACTTTCACAAACTTCACCTCGTTTTTTCCAAAATTCTCCCCAATTAGCACTTACTAATAAATTCATCTATCATCATTGTAAAGAATATGAAATAATAAGTCTATGACCTAGAAGGGTTTTTTGGTAATTCTTTTGTCCTATTTTCGACATTTTTCTTCCTAGGTAAAAATACGCTTCATTTTTCCGTTTTTTTTAAAACGCTATTCATTATCAGTTGAATCAAGCGTTCGAATATATTATTTAATAGGTATAAAGAACTATAATGATTATGTTTATTAAAAATAGGTTTAAAGTTCTACTTTATTCGTTATTACTTTATTATTTCGTTCGTAATAAAGTTGTAACACAGAAAAATTTGACACCATAAAAATAACACGGTAACGCATCACTGCGTCTCCGTGTTATTTTTAAACTTTTTTTATTTTACTTCTTAGTTAGATTTTAATTTTTCTAATTCGAAAAGGAATTTATCGTTCAATACTTTAATATAAGTACCTTTCATCCCTAATGATCTTGATTCAATTACGCCAGCACTTTCTAATTTTCTTAGTGCATTAACGATAACAGAACGTGTGATTCCTACTCTATCGGCAATCTTTGAAGCAACTAATAGACCTTCTTTTCCGTCTAACTCTTCAAAGATATGCTCAATTGCTTCTAACTCACTGTATGATAAAGAGCTAATCGCCATTTGTACAACTGCTTTACTTCTAGCTTCTTCTTCAATTTCTTCTGCTTTTTCACGAAGAATTTCCATACCTACTACTGTAGCACCATATTCAGCTAAAACTAAATCATCATCTTCAAAGGCATCTTCCACTCTTGCAAGAATGAGGGTACCTAAACGTTCTCCTCCACCGATAATAGGAACAATTGTCGTTAAGCCAGCGCCAAATAACTCCTTATTTTCGATAGGGAATGCAGTATATTCACTATTCACATCTAAATTAGATGATGTCTCTTGAATGTTAAATAAGTTTTTAGTGTACTCTTCTGGGAACTGACGATCTTCAAGCATTTTCTTCATTCGCTCATTTTCGATTTGTTGATTCGCAGCATATCCTAATAGTTTACCTCTACGGCTTACTACGTAGATATTTGCTTCGATAACAACACTTAAAGTTTCTGCCATTTCTTTGAAGTTAACTGGCTTACCTGCAGCCTTTTGTAGCATTGCATTAATTGTTCTTGATTTTTTTAATAAATTCATTGATTTTTCCTCCTATAACTTTGGAACATTATTTCAATCCCTTGAATGTTTCGTTACTTTTTTTTTTGCTAAGATTTGCTTGATTAGGAGTACAATGAAATTTCATCAAATAAGGATTATA
The DNA here is from genome assembly GCF_038007345.1 of Cytobacillus sp. FSL M8-0252. Taxonomy (NCBI): domain Bacteria; kingdom Bacillati; phylum Bacillota; class Bacilli; order Caryophanales; family Bacillaceae; genus Cytobacillus; species Cytobacillus sp. FSL M8-0252. The sequence goes on along the minus strand of NZ_JBBOWZ010000001.1, from coordinate 2,043,165 downwards.
ATATAAATTGACTTAAATCTTTATTCTTAGAAATTTCCCCGAGCTTCTCTTCTACATATTGTGGCGTAATCACAATCTTCTCTAATGTTACCTCAGGCGCTTCAAACGAAAGGTCTTCAAGCATTTTTTCCATAATCGTTTGCAATCGTCTTGCTCCAATATTATCGGTATTTTGATTTACATCATAAGCAAATTCTGCAATCCTACGTATAGCATCGTCAGAAAATTCAATTTGTATACCTTCTGTTTCTAATAAAGCTTGATATTGTTTGATCAAGGCATTATCAGGCTCAACTAATATTTTCACAAAATCATCCACAGTTAATTTTGTCAATTCGACTCTAATTGGGAAACGTCCTTGCAATTCAGGTATTAAATCAGACGGTTTAGCGGTATGGAATGCCCCAGCTGCAACGAATAAGACGTGATCGGTTTTTACTGTACCATATTTCGTTACAACAGTTGATCCTTCAACGACAGGAAGAATATCTCTTTGCACACCCTCGCGAGAAACATCTGCTGAGGAGCCACCTGAGTTTTTACTTGCGATTTTATCAATTTCATCGATAAAGATCATACCAGATTGCTCTGCTCTATAGATGGCTTCAGAACCTACTTCATCCATATCAATAAGCTTTTGTGCTTCTTCGTTCGTTAAAACTTTTCTAGCTTCGCTTACTGTAAGTTTTCGCTTCTTCTTTTTCTTTGGCATTAATCCACCAAGTGCATCTTGCATATTCATCCCCATTTGTTCCATACCCGAACCTTGGAGCATATCAAACATAGACGGTTGCTGTTCTTCTATTTCAACAGTGATTATTTCATCTTCTAGCTCTAAATTTTCAAGCTTTGTTTTCACTACTTTACGCTTTTGCTGAATTGACTGATCATCTTGTTGCTCATGATCGCTCTCTTGTTGATCATTCCCACCACCAAAAAACATTTCTAATGGGTTCTTATAATTGGCGGACTTTTTATTACTAGGTACGAGCAATTCGACAATGCGGCGATTAGCATTTTTCTCTGCTATTTCTTGCACACTTGCTACCTTTTCTTCTTTCACAAGTCGTACAGATGTCTCAACTAAATCTCTAACCATAGATTCTACATCTCTACCTACATAACCCACTTCAGTGAATTTCGTTGCCTCTACCTTAACAAATGGAGCACCAACTAATTTCGCAATCCTTCTAGCAATCTCAGTTTTACCAACTCCTGTTGGTCCAATCATTAAAATATTCTTAGGACTTACTTCATCACGAAGCTCTTCATGCAGTAGGCTTCTACGATATCTATTTCTTAATGCAACTGCTACAGCTTTCTTGGCATTTTTTTGACCGATTATGAACTGGTCAAGTCTTTCGACAATTTGACGGGGTGTTAAACTTGTCATTTTAACCATTTTAGCACTCCTTTGTTTTACAGTTCTTCCACAATAATATTGTGGTTAGTATATACACAAATTTCTGCAGCCATTTCAAGCGAAGCTTTTGCAATTTCCCGAGCTGTTAAATGTTCACCTGCAAATCTCTTTAAAGATCGACCTGCTGCTAATGCATAATTACCACCTGAACCGATTGCTAGTACACCATCGTCAGGTTCAATGACTTCACCTGTTCCTGATACGAGTAATAAACCGTCTTTATTCATAACAATTAAAAGCGCTTCTAGTTTCCGAAGAACCTTATCGCTTCTCCACTCTTTAGCAAGCTCTACAGCCGCTCTCTGCAAGTTACCGTTATATTCTTCAAGCTTTCCTTCGAACTTCTCGAATAAAGTAAATGCGTCGGCAACAGACCCTGCAAATCCGGCGATCACTTTGCCATTTGCAAGCTTTCTTACCTTTCTTGCAGTATGTTTCATGACAACCGATTCACCAAATGTAACCTGTCCATCTCCAGCCATTGCATATTCGCCATTGTGTTGTACTGCAAAAATTGTTGTTGCATGAAATTGTGACATGTTTATTCCTCCTTTTGGAGTATGTTAATAATCCACTATAGACTATATATGAGTATGACTATTCGTTTATCCATCATATAGTTAAACTTCTTTAAAATCTATGCTCTAGGATGATACTGATTATATGTCTTTTTCAAGTAATCAGGTGTAACATGTGTGTAAATTTGCGTTGATGAAAGAAAAGCATGACCTAAAAGCTCTTGAACTGTTCTCATATCAGCCCCATTTGACATTAAATGTGTAGCAAATGAATGCCTAATCTTATGGGGATGGATGCCACCTTCTAGAGACGACTTTTCAATCAATTTATTTAATATACCTCTTATACCGCGGTCAGTTAATGCGCCACCACGGTGGTTTAAAAATAAATGGTTGCTCTTCTCTTTTTGGAGTTTTAGACGTCCATCATGACAATATTTTAAAAGAGCATCGTGAGCAAAACTTCCGAATGGTATGTATCGATCTTTTTTCCCTTTTCCATGAATAAGAATAACGGAAATATCCAAATCAATATCACTCAGCTGTATAGAAGCACATTCAGCTACCCTTATGCCTGTTGCATACATCACTTCTAAAATCGCCATATTTCTTTGGCCAAGTGCTGTATCTACCTCTACACTATTAAAGAGTTGTTCCATCTCTTCTTCATAAAAAAACTGCGGTAGTCTTTTATCACCTTTTGGGATGGATGTTAATTGGAAAGGATTATCGTTAACCATACCTTCTCGTACTAATAACTTAAAAAAGCTTCTTAAGCAGGAAATTTTACGAGCAATAGTCTTTCGAGCTAAACCTTCTTGATAAAGCTTTGTTAGAAATAATCGAACATCCATATATTCGACATCATTTAACATTTTCAAACCTTGTTCAGCCATGAACATAAAAAATCCTTTTATATCCGTCTGATAATGCTCAATTGTATATTGTGAATAATTCTTTTCGATTTGTAAATATTCGATAAATAACTTTAAAGAAATGTTCACATTTTCGCTCATTTTTTGTACTCACCTCACAAGGGCTTCATCATACTATCATATTTAAGCAACCCACGCAAGAAAATTTACATATTTTTCACAAAGTTCTGAATTGCCTCTAATGCTCGATTAGCATGTTGTTCATTTCTCTCCTGCTTACCTTTAATTCTTTTTTCTAACTCTGGGAATAAACCAAAATTGGCATTCATAGGCTGGAAATTCTTCGGATTGGCATTAGCAATATATCTTGCCATACTCCCAATAGCAGTCTCAATCGGAAACTCTACTGTTTCTTGCCCTTTCACAAGTCGGGCAGCATTAATCCCTGCAATTAACCCACTAGCAGCTGATTCAACATATCCTTCTACGCCAGTCATTTGCCCAGCAAAGAATAAAGATTCTCTATTCTTGAATTGATAAGTTGATTTAAGCACTTTAGGAGAATTAATAAAAGTATTTCTATGCATGACACCGTATCTTACAATTTCAGCATTTTCTAAACCTGGTATTAAACGAAGTACCTCTTTTTGTGGCCCCCATTTTAAATGCGTTTGGAATCCAACAATATTATAAAGTGTACCTGCTGCATCATCTTGACGTAATTGAACAACAGCATATGGCCTCTTCCCTGTTTTAGGATCCTCTAAACCAACAGGTTTCATCGGTCCAAAGAGCATTGTTTTCTTTCCACGAGATGCCATCACTTCGATAGGCATACAACCTTCAAAAAAGATTTCCTTCTCAAATTCTTTTAACGGCACAGTTTCAGCATTAATTAACGCTTCGTAAAATACATTGAACTCTTCCTCGTTCATCGGACAATTTAAATAAGCTGCTTCCCCTTTATCATAACGAGATTTCAAATAGACTTTATCCATATTAATGGAATCTTTTTCGATAATTGGTGCCGCTGCATCATAAAAATAAAGATAATCTTCCCCAGACAGTTCACGTAGTTTTTCAGAAAGTAATTCACTTGTTAATGGGCCTGTCGCAATAACAGTAATCCCTTCAGGAATATCCGTTACTTCCTCATTTATCACTGTCACATTCGGGTGATTCTTCACTGCTTCAGTTACCCTCGCAGCGAAGTCATGGCGGTCAACAGCTAAAGCACCACCTGCAGGAACTGCACTTTCATCTGCTGAAGAAATAATCACAGAATTTAATTGTCTCATTTCTTCTTTTAATACACCTACAGCATTCGTTAAATTGTTGGCTCTTAAAGAATTACTACAAACTAATTCAGCAAATTTATCTGTATGATGAGCTGCTGTTTGTCTAACTGGTCTCATTTCATATAAGCGTACTTGAATGCCTCGTTTAGCAATTTGCCAAGCGGCTTCACTTCCAGCTAACCCAGCCCCAACTACGTTTACTACCTGTTCAGTCATTAATTAATTCTCCTTACTTATTGTAAAATAATTTATATCATTCATTTAATTGTTCGTTTTAACTAAATCATAAACGAGTGTAATCTTTTAATCCCAAATTGCATTGTACAATATTACAAAAAAATTTGAAAGCATAAAGTATTTTTTTAACCGTTGTCTATCTCAAAAAATCATTTGTCCATCCACTGTGTGATTTTACCGTTTTTTCATAGAATACATGATGTTATTGCTTTCAGTCTCTTAACCATCTTTACCACAATCATCGCATTTTTATCATCTCATTTGATAACATTTCATTCTAATACTTCACAAAAACTTCAAATTGTATTTTGATTCCATCATTCATTATTACTGATATAGAACAGTTATAAGATATTAAATAGTTAGTTGTTTTTAAAATAGGAACGACGATTTATCTTTACTTTCATATTCACATCTCTCAAATTCAATTAAACAAGATCTTTATATGACTTCGAAAAAAACCCTATCTTCTTTAAAACCAATTCGTTTTTTTGAACACACAAAAATATGCTTTTAATATAAAAAAAACGAACAATTAATATAAATAATTAATAATTGTTCGTTTCTATGTGCACATATACTTTTTTATTAGGAATGAGCAAACCATTGCTCACTTCAATTTATCCTTGTTTCTCTTCTTTATAGTCGCAGTCAACACACTGTACTTGTACACCCTTTTTCAGTTTTTTCTCAACAAGTAGTGATTCACATTTCGGACAGCTTCTTGCTATCGGCTTATCCCATGAAATAAACTCACACTCAGGGTAGCGGTCACAACCATAAAAGATACGGCGCTTTTTGCTTTTTCTCTCAATGATATTACCTTCTTTACAAGTAGGGCATTTCACACCGATTTCCTTCACTATTGCCTTTGTATTGCGACACTCTGGAAAGTTACTGCAAGCCATAAACTTGCCATAGCGTCCCATTTTGTATACCATCGGGCTTCCACATTGTTCACAATCTTCTCCCGCAGGTTCGTCTTTAATTTCTATTTCCTGCATTTCTTTCTCTGCTACTTCTAATCGTTTTTCAAAACCTTGATAAAATTCATCAATGATTTTAACCCAATTTTCTTTTCCCTCTTCAATATAATCCAGATCTTGTTCCATTTTTGCAGTAAATTCCACGTCTAATATCTCAGGGAAAAACTCCATTAATAGTACGGAAACAACTTCTCCTAATTCAGTTGGCACAAAACGTTTATTATCTAATGTGACATAGCCGCGCTTCTGAATTGTATCTAACGTCGGTGCAAAAGTTGATGGTCTACCTATACCTAGTTCTTCAAGCGTTTTGACTAACCTTGCTTCAGTATATCTTGGAGGTGGTTGAGTAAAGTGTTGTTTCGGTTCAATATCCTTCTTAACGACTTTATCTCCCTCTTTTAAATTAGGAAGCATATTAGATTTTTCTTCCGTCTGATCATCTGTTCCTTCGACATAAACTTTCATAAACCCAGGGAACTTAATCTTTGAACCATTTGCTCTAAAGGTCACTTGACCGTTGATTAAATCAACACTCATTGTATCCATTATGGCAGGAGCCATTTGACTAGCAGTAAAACGTTCCCAGATTAAACGATATAAACGAAGCTGATCTCTTGAAAGATGCTCTTTCAGCGAATTCGGTTCCCTTAATATACTGGTAGGTCGGATGGCTTCATGTGCATCTTGAGCATTAGCGTTTTTCTTTTCTTTTCTTTTTGATGCTGGCAAATACTCTTTGCCATATTGGTTTGTAATATAATCCACTGCTTCACTTTGAGCAACTTCAGATACTCTCGTAGAATCCGTTCTCATATAAGTAATTAATCCGATTGTACCTTCTTTTCCCAAATCAATACCTTCGTAAAGCTGCTGAGCAAGCATCATTGTTTTCTTTGCTCGGAAATTTAATTTTCTTGCTGCTTCCTGTTGAAGAGAAGATGTAGTAAAAGGAACTGCAGGGTTTCTCTTTCTCTCCTTTTTCGTTACATCTGTTACTTCAAACTCATTATTCTTTAACTCTTTTAAAACAACTTGCACATCTTCTTCAGATTTCAACTCAAACTTCTTACCATTTAGGGCAAAAAAGCTTGCATCAAAAGTAGATTTACCTTTGACAAACTCTCCATCTATGCTCCAATATTCTTCTGGTTCGAATTTGTTAATTTCCTTTTCTCTATCAAGGATTAAACGAACGGCAATTGATTGTACACGACCGGCGCTAAGCCCTTTTTTAACCTTTTTCCATAGTAGTGGACTAATATTATAGCCCACTAACCTATCTAGCATTCTTCTTGCTTGCTGGGCATCAACTAAATCCATATTAATCGCTCTTGGATGTTTAAAAGATTCTTTAATGGCATCTTTTGTGATTTCATTAAATACAACACGACATTTTGAATCAATATCCATATCTAAGCTATGCGCCAAATGCCATGCAATTGCTTCCCCTTCGCGATCGGGGTCAGCTGCGAGATAAATTTTCTTCGCTTTTTTTGCAGCTGTTTTTAACTCTTTTAATACGGGTCCCTTACCGCGAATCGTTATATATTTTGGTTCATAATTATTTTCAACATCTACACCCGTCTGGCTCTTAGGTAAATCCCTTACATGCCCCATGGATGCTTTCACTTTATATTTTTTCCCCAAGTATCTTTCTATTGTTTTTGCTTTAGCTGGGGATTCTACGATTACTAGAAAATCTGACATCCAGTTGTCCTCCTCAAGAGGGAATAAATTTGCTAAACCCGCTGTTTCTTTCATTTAAATAAATGTTTATTCTTATTTATTGACCATTTTCTACCTATTTAAATGCTCAATCGTATTTGTTCTTCGAAATATCCACTATTATTAATCAATTTATTTAGCTTTGTCAAATCTAAACCGCTACTATCGCCTCTCCATTTGCTGTCATACAAACAAACTTCTGAAGCAAAATGTATAACAGTTTTACAATAATTTCAACCTTTTTCATAAAAATTCCTGTAAAATTTATGATTTTTGCCCCTAATATACCAGCTCTTCTATAATATCTTCCGCTGAAAGTATTAATTTCGCACCATTTTGAATCAGTTCATTCGTTCCTGAGAAAAAAGGTGAAAGAATGCCTCCTGGTACCGCAAACACATCTCTACCTTCTTGAACAGCAAAGTTAGCAGTAATAAGAGAACCACTTTTCCTTTTTGCCTCAATGACTAAAGTCGCACGGCTAATACCACTAATTATGCGATTTCTCATTGGAAAATGCCATCTTTCCGCTTTTGTATGCGGTGGGTACTCTGATAACACTAGATGATTATGAGACATTTGCTGAAATAAATGGCGGTTACCAGTTGGATACATATTAAAAAATCCACTTCCCAATACACCAATCGTATGCCCACTCAAGTGCATAGCTACCTTATGAGCATGGGCATCTACTCCTTTTGCTAAACCACTTGCGATAATAAATCCTCTTTTTATGAGTGTGGGAAAAATTTCTTCGATGACTCTCGCTCCGTATTCAGTCATATTTCGACTTCCGACAACAGAAAGAATTGGTTTCATATTGAGTAACGACAAGTCTCCTTTTGCATAGAGAAACCAAGGTGGCTGATACGTTTCTCTCAAAAGCTTAGGATAATTTTCATCCATAATAGAAATGATTTTTATGTCGTTGTATACGTACTGTGAAAGTAGCTCTTCCATGTTTAAGGTAAGAATTTCATCATTAATTTTCTTTCTCGTATCTGCATTTAGGAAGTGAAAATAAGGGAGAGGGTTTGGTCGCTGAAAAGAGATGGAGGAAAGGGTGGGATCTGCTTTTACAATTTGATATAGCGTTTTCCACGATACAGATCGACAATGATGGAGAGTAAGTAGTTTAGTTGTCATCAAATCATTCATAAGAACGCACTCCTTTTTTCTGAATTTTAAGTATATTATTTTATTTAATAAAGTCCCCTTCTTTAAAAAGGGGACTTTATCTATTAATTAATGCGTTTTACATTTATCATAAAGATCAGTTTCTTTTAACACTTTAATAAGTGTTTCACCCATTACTGAAGGTGTATCAGCTACTTGTATTCCGCACTCATTCATTACACGGATTTTTTCATCAGCTGTTCCTTTACCACCAGAAATAATCGCACCAGCATGGCCCATACGTTTTCCTGGAGGCGCTGTACGACCACCAATAAAGCCAACAACTGGCTTAGTCATGTTCGCTTTTACCCACTCAGCAGCTTCTTCTTCTGCAGTACCACCGATTTCACCAATCATGATAACTGCATAAGTTTCAGGGTCATTATTAAACTCTTTTAGTACATCGATGAAGTTTGTACCATTAACAGGATCTCCACCAATACCTACAGCAGTTGTTTGTCCAATTCCAGCTTCTGATAATTGGTGCACTGCTTCATAAGTTAATGTACCAGAACGTGAAACTACACCCACATGACCTTTTTTGTGAATGTATCCTGGCATAATACCAATTTTACATTCATCTGCTGTAATAACACCAGGACAGTTAGGTCCAACTAGACGCGTTTTCTTACCTTCCATGTAACGTTTCACTTTCACCATATCAAGTACTGGAATGTGTTCTGTGATACAGATAGCAAGATCTAATTCAGCATCAGTTGCTTCCATGATTGAATCTGCAGCAAAAGGTGCTGGGACATAAATAACAGATGCAGTCGCACCAGTTGCTTCAACAGCTTCTTTCACAGTATTAAAAACAGGTACACCTTCGACTTCCATGCCACCTTTACCAGGAGTCACACCGCCGACAATTTTAGTACCATATTCAAGCATTTGTTTTGTATGGAATAGCGCAGTTGAACCAGTAATTCCTTGTACAATCACTTTTGTATCTTTATTAATAAATACGCTCATGTTTTTTTCTCCTTCCTGATTTCCGTATCTCAAAAATAATAACTAAGGCACTATGCCCATTATCACTTTTTTCGCCATCTACCTATAGGTCTTATCCTACAAGTGATACGATTTTTTGCGCTCCGTCAGCCATAGAGTCTGCTGCAACGATTTCAACATCAGATTCAGCAAGAATTTTCTTACCTAAGTCCACATTTGTACCTTCTAAACGTACAACTAGAGGAACTTCTAATCCAACTTGTTTAGCCGCTTCAACAACACCTGTAGCAATAACATCACATTTCATAATTCCGCCAAAGATATTAACGAAAATACCTTTAACATTTTCATCAGAAAGGATAATTTTGAATGCTTCAGTTACTTTCTCAGCAGTCGCACCGCCCCCAACATCAAGGAAGTTTGCCGGATCGCCGCCATAATGCTTGATAATGTCCATTGTAGACATAGCAAGGCCCGCACCGTTAACCATACAACCAATGTTACCATCAAGTGCGATATAGCTTAAGTCATATTTAGAAGCTTCAATTTCTTTTGTATCTTCTTCTTCTAAATCACGCATTTCTAAAATGTCTTTACGACGATATAATGCGTTGCTATCGAAGTTTAATTTTGCATCAAGGGCCATTACTTTACCGTCCCCTGTTACAACTAATGGGTTAATTTCAGCAATTGAACAATCTTTTTCTACATATGCTTGATAAAGACCCATCATAAATTTAACAGCTTGGTTTACAAGCTTTGTAGGGATATTAATATTAAAAGCAATACGACGTGCTTGGAACGCTGTTAATCCAACAACTGGATCAATTTCTTCTTTGAAGATTTTCTCTGGAGTAGCTTCTGCTACTTCTTCAATTTCTGTTCCGCCTTCTTCAGAAGCCATTAGCGTTACGCGAGAAGTTGCACGGTCTAAAACTAGTCCAACATAATATTCTTTTTGAATGTCGCAACCTTCTTCAATAAGCAAACGTTTTACTTCTTTTCCTTCTGGTCCTGTTTGGTGAGTAACAAGCGTTTTACCTAGAATTTCTTCAGCATATGTACGCACTTCTTCCAAGTTTTTAGCTACTTTTACTCCGCCAGCTTTTCCACGTCCACCTGCATGGATTTGCGCCTTTACAACACAAACGTCAGTACCTAATTCTTTTGCGGCTTCTACTGCTTCTTCAACAGTGAATGCTACTTTACCATTTGGTACTGCAACCCCGTATTGTCTGAGGACTTCTTTTCCTTGATACTCATGTATATTCATTTCCCATCCTCCTAACTAACTCTTCAAAAAATTAGACTGCGTTTACATTTTATATAATGTGACAAAAGTTGTCTACTGTATTAGCTGAAATATTCAATCAGCTGATTCAATACTTATTCAAAAAAAGTGCTTTAAGCCTTTATCTCATCGCATTTTTTCTATTTCAAAAAAATATTATTGTTTCAACTACTTTGCCTTTTCAAAAAGATGAATAATTACCATACTCCACTTGAATGGGTCAAAAAGTATTACTGTTGATTCAGTGAACGGACACCATTATTTCGCACTTCTTTGTCTTTCGCTTTTCTATCTACTTGATAAATAAACGCGAAAACTTCCGCGACTACTTGATACAGCTCTTCAGGTATCTTTTCATTCATATTTAATTTTCCTAGTAACTCCACTAAAGAAGGGTCTTCTTGAATCGGTAATTCATGCTGTTGTGCAACAGTTATTATATTTTCTGCAATAAGCCCTTTTCCCTTTGCAGAAACGACCGGTGCATCCATCTTTTCTGAGTAAGTTAAGGCAACTGCTTGTTTAGCGTTTTGTCCATTCATATTCGCATATCAACACCTGTAATTTGAAATGTATCCGTCTTATCCGTCTTATCCTCTTCTACTTTACTTGTTATTTCGGAAAAATTAATTTGTGTTAATTGATAATTCGTTTCGTTTAATTTACGTTTAATCAGCTCCTCATATGGCTGGGTATCTGGGAGCAGTTTTTTGTTTTCAGTTGAAATATTCATCGTGATTACTCTGTTTTGAATCTGCAACTTTATATAGGTTTCACCCAATGTTTCCATATTTAAATGAAATAGCACCCGACAGAAACTTGGATCAATTTCCCCATTCTTTTTCCTTTTACTTGACCACTGCATTGAAAGGAGTTTACTGAATGGGCTTAGTGGAAATGGCAACTGTAGGGCAAAGTGGGAGAGTCCATTTGTATCATGTGAAAGTAGCTGCATCCCAGTGATTTTATTTAATAACTCCTTAGCAGCTTCACTCAGAGCAGGTTGCTGGATTTCTTTGATCAACTGTAAAATGAGTGGTTTAATCGCCTGAATGTTAATTGGCTGTCTTTCATTAAGTTGCTGTTCATAAGTTAAACCGAATATAGCTAATATTTGCTTTAGTTCACCCTTTATCATCACTGGGTTATGTAATTGCTGCCTGTTTTCTTCCTCAATATTATACAAAAGTTGTTGCGTTTTTGAATAAGCGTTTTTATTTATGTTTTCTAGCACTTGAAGTTGTTCTTGCATACGAGAATAAACATCTACAAGTGGTAATGAGGTTTGCTTGGTGGGGATTGATGGATGGTCATATAATTTCGCCAGACCATCCTTTATTAAACTTGTTATCTGGTTAGCATTTAAAGGCAATGTAATTTCTCCATTTTTTATGCTAGCCTGTAAGTTAGTCCCACTCTCCCATGTAAATGAAAAAGCATGATTCAATTTTGTTAATGTGAGCAAAAAAGGGGCCGTTTGTTTTTGTAATCCCCCGCTTTGTATATTTTGTAAAAGAGATAATATTGCTTTATTTTTTTCATCTGAACTGGTATATAACAGCTGCTGAATGATTTGTTCTTCACTGCTTTTCGACGAAAATACACCTAACTTTTGTAACAAGGAGAAACTTTCTTTTGCTTGAACGCTATTTTTCAGCCAGCCATCCATTAAACTTGTTAACATTTTATCATTGAAAAGATGGTTAAATTTATTTAAAAGGTTATCAAGTGTTTGAGCTGTTTCGTTATTGAGATAGGGCGTAAGCTTATGTTGAAGATTGTTTATTGCGAACGTGATTGTTGGCTCATTTTTCATGCTATGTACGGCGTTGAAAACTTCTTTAGTTAATGGTAATCGTCTATCTAAAAGTGTTTTAAACACAGCGATATCTTGTTTTGTATCTCCTGTCATCCAATGAGTAAATGATTTTACAAGTGATTGAGTAAGTGGAATCTCTCGACTTTGAAACCATTTAACTAGCTCAACCTTTTCTTGTGTAGCATTTATTCCCATCGTTTGTAAAATCGCTTGGGGAGATATGCCTTTTAAAAGTTGATTTTCATCGATAATTTGTAAGTTAATTCCTTCACCATTCTTTTGCACCACAAACCAAATATCACTATTGTTAATTAGATTGATTGCGGTTTTCGCATAAATCTTCTGAGCCCCTATTTGAATTTCAGCCATGTTTTCCTCGTTCACCTTCAAAACTTTGCCCTTTAACAATTGCCCTGGCCGTAACATGAGTGGCTGGTTTTTTATTGGGTCTTTTGAAACCAGCGTTAATTCATTCACTTCCACCAACCTTATCACCTTCTATTGTCAATTAGATAGTCTTTAACTGGAGCAAAGCTACGACGATGAATGGGCGATATTCCTTTTTCTTCAATTGCACGCAAATGTTCCTTTGTACCGTAGCCCATATTCTTTGCAAATCCATAGTCAGGAAATTGTTTATCATAAGCTTTCATCAACCTGTCACGTTCTACTTTTGCTACAACAGATGCAGCAGCAATACTAATACTTTTGCTATCGCCCTTTATAATTGATTCACTCGGGTAGGGTGTGGGTAATTTAACGGCATCAATAAGCAAAAAATCAGGTTGAGTATGTAAACTATTTACCGCATGTATCATCGCTTTTTTCGATGCCTCTAAAATATTCATTGTATCAATTTCATGATGATCGATCATACATGTTGAAACAGCAGTTGCTTCCTCCATAATTCTTTCATAATAATACAAACGTCTCTCTTCAGAGAGTTTTTTTGAATCATCAATACCTAGAAGCTGAATGTTCTCAGGTAAAATAACGGCGGCTGCTACAACCGGTCCAGCTAACGGTCCTCGTCCCACCTCATCTATACCGGCGATCAACCGATAACCTTCCTTATTAAATAGCTTTTCGTATTTTTGCATGAGCTCGTACTTCTCTAGTAAGGCTTCTCGTTTTTCTATTTGCTTTTCCCAGCGTCCTAATGCTTTTTGCACACCTTTTCTTTCATCTAATCTTAATGTTTTTATGTAGTCATCTTCTCTATCACTATTCTTTAATAATTGCTCTATTTCTTTAATCGATTTCATATCTGCACTCTCCTATTTCATCGACAGATTGGTCAAATTCTTAAACATTTGCATTTATGGACGAAAAAATAAAGGCCTATGATTAAGACCTTTATACTCGGATAATGTACTTACTCCATTCTTCTTTCCATTCAATGAACACATTACTCTTCTTCTATTATATCTTTCGGACTTTCTAATGTTAAGCGACCAAATTTTTCTGAGCGGAACTCTCTAATGATTAACTCTGTCACCTTATCATAATCAACTGTACCACCGCTCACTAAGCAGCCTCTTTTTTGGCCAATTTCATCAAATAGTTCTACGATTTCTTCAGGAAGCTCATTTAATTGATACCTCTCAACTAACTTCTCTGGGTAGTGTTCTGTCATAAATCTCAGAGCATAAACAGCAATATCTTGTAGATTTAAGATCGTATCTTTAATCGCACCAGTTAATGCAAGCTTTAAACCAATTTCTTGATCTTCGAATTTCGGCCATAAAATCCCTGGCGTATCAAGTAGCTCCATCTCTTTGCCAACTTTAATCCAACTTTGTGCCTTCGTGACACCAGGCTTATTACCTGTTTTAGCGATATTCTTCTTCGCCAGGCGGTTAATTAAGGTTGACTTACCTGCATTAGGTATGCCAACTATCATCGCTCGAATGGCTCGCGGCCTTATTCCCTTTGCTTTTTGCTTGTCGAATTTCTCTTGAAGTAATTGTTTGGCTGCTAGAGTAATATCCTTCATACCCTGACCATCTTGTGAATTAATACTAATTGCGGTTAATCCTTTGCTTTTAAAATATTCAATCCACTGTTTCGTTAGGATAGGATCGGCCATATCTGCTTTATTAAGCAATACTAATCTAGGCTTTTGTTGAATAATCTGTTCAATCATTGGATTGCGTGAAGATAGAGGAATCCTTGCATCAACCAATTCAAAAATAATATCGACTAATTTTAACTTCTCTGTTACTTCTCGTCTAGCTTTCGCCATATGTCCTGGAAACCATTGTATTGTCATTACGTATCATCACCTTTAAATTCACATTTCAAATTTACGCTTTATTAAACATTTAAATTACCTATTACGTACTAAAAAAACACAATCATGGCGCTTGTTTAAGGAAAAGGATAAACTCATCCTTTAAGTTAAGAGAAATCATGCAATCACCTTAAGCGCCATATTGTGTTTTAGATGTTATCATTCATTCAAATCTACTTAATTAATCTAATATCCTCAATCGGCCAATAAATAATTCCAGCAGTTCCTAATACATCTTCCATAGGAACTGGGCCAATATGACGGCTATCTTTACTAAAGCGGCGATTATCACCCATTACAAACAAATGGCCCTCAGGCACTGTTTCTTGGCCGATTTTCTCTTCTAGCGTAAATGGCTCTGTTAATGGACCGTCAGCTACTTGTTGCTTATACTCGTCAAGATATGGCTCCTCATAAGGTTCCCCATTTACGTATAATGTATCATCCTTATATTCAATTTTGTCTCCAGGTAAACCAATGACCCTTTTAATATAATCTTTATTTTCTGGTGCATGAAAAACAATGATATCGAACCGATCAGGCTCTCCAATTTTATAACTGAATTTATTGACAATCATTCGGTCTTGATCATGCAGTGTTGGCATCATCGATAATCCGTCTACCACTATCGGTGCAAAAAGAAAATATCTAATAATTGCTGCTAGCAAGACGGCGACAACTAATGCCTTTGTCCATTCCCATAATTCACTTTTCTTCTTAGCCATCGTTTCCCCACCATTCTTTCTCTTTTAAAAGCATAGCCACTTATACAGCTGCGTTTTATTCTCTCAATTATTGACATACTCTTATTTTATACATAAAAGAAGTAGACGATGCAACTATACAATGAACTATTGTTTGATTTAGTAGAATCAAACTGCTTCTTAACACTACCAATGCTGAAAAAACAGCCTATAAGTATGTTATTATCATATCAGAAATGAGAAATATGTATAGAAAAAGAGCTTGTAAAAATACAAGCTCTCCTTTCTTCATTTTAACTAAGGTAACATAAGTTGAACTTACATCCCTTTTGTTAAACCGATTATCGAATTTCTTTAATACGAGCTTTTTTACCACGTAGGTTACGTAGGTAGTAAAGTTTCGCACGACGGACTTTACCGCGACGAATTACTTCAAGCTTCGCAATTTTAGGTGTGTGTACAGGGAATGTACGCTCTACGCCTACACCGTAAGAAATCTTACGAACTGTGAAAGTTTCGCTAATTCCACCACCACGACGCTTAATCACAACTCCTTCGTATACTTGGATACGCTCACGAGTTCCCTCTACGATACTAACGTGTACACGTACAGTATCACCAGGACGGAATTCAGGTAGATCCGAACGAAGTTGTTCTTGAGTGATTTCTTGAATTAATTTATGCATCGTTTTCAACTCCTCCCAAGACGCTCATGCAAACCATTTGTGTTACAGCGGAACATCGTTATCAGACAAAAGACTTTTAACAAGCCCAAGTCACAAAGATTATAATACCATATCATCCGCAGAACATCAATGTTAAATCTGTTCTTTTTTAATTTCTTCTAACCAATTTCTTTCTTCATCAGTCAAATCTATTTGTTCAAGTAAATCAGGACGTCGTTGATACGTTCTCTTTAACGATTCCCTCTGTCGCCATTGTTCAATATGAAGGTGATTTCCTGAGGTTAATACGTCCGGGACTTTCAATCCTCGAAAATCAGCTGGTCTCGTATAATGAGGGTGTTCAAGCATCCCAGTACTAAAAGAATCTTTCATATGTGACTCTTGATTTCCTAAAACATTAGGCAATAATCTCACCACACTGTCAATGACAACCATAGCTCCTAATTCTCCACCTGTTAACACATAATCACCAATGGAAATTTCATCAGTTACAATATGTTCACGAATCCGTTCATCATAACCTTCATAATGTCCACATATAAAAATTAGATGCTCACTTTCGGCAAGCTCTTCAGCCTTTTTCTGTGTAAACCTTTCTCCTTGAGGACATAGAAGAATAACACGAGGATTTGCATCACTTTTACTCTTTATATCACTGACAGCATCAAAAATCGGCTGTGGTTTTAACACCATACCCGCTCCGCCACCATAGGGATAGTCATCGACTGTTTGATGCTTATTATCCGCATATTCCCTAAAGTTCACTACATTATAAGATGCAGCTCCTGCTTCACTTGCTTTTTTTAAGATAGAATGACCGAATACACCTGCAAACATTTCTGGAAATAGAGATAGTACATCTATTTTCATTATAATAGGCCTTCTAACAAATCGATCATAATCTTCTGATCAGCGATATTTACTTCCTTAACGACATCAGCAATATAAGGAATGAGGATTTCTTTTTTCTGCTTACCTTTAATCACCCAAACATCATTCGCACCTGGTGAAAGAATTTCTTTAATTTCACCAAGCTCTTCACCATCCATCGTGTAGACTTTACACCCAATGATTTCGTGATAATAAAACTCATCTTCTTCTAATGCACTCAATTGCGATTCATTTACCTTTAAAATGCCACCTTTAAGCTTTTCAGCTTCTTGCATACCGACAACCTCTTCAAAAGTAAGTAAATCAAAAGACTTATGTTTGCGGTGGGATGAAACTGTTAATTCTCTCCCTTGTTTATTATCAGGCATAAATAAGGTCAATTTATTTCCTGGTGAATAGCGTTCTTCTGTAAAATCTGTTCGAGAAATGACGCGAACTTCACCACGAACACCATGGGTATTTACAATTTTACCAACATTAAACCATGTTTCCATTTCATACTCACCTCTAGCGGATATCGTCAACCAATCCATCTTTAATGATAATCGTTTTTCCTTTTTCGATCTCTTCCCAATTATCTCCCTTTTCGATGGTTATTAACGATTGAACTTCTTTTTCTTTTAATTCACTTCCAAGTGGAAGCATATGTAATTGCTCTATTTGAAAATCAAGTAATTTCATTTTTTCATTTCTTGATTCTATTTCTTTATCAAAAAAGGAGCGAAGATGGCCATTTTGGGCCTTTTGGTTCTTCTCCCACTTTCTCATTTCAAACTTAAATTGATCACATTCTTTTTGTAGTTGCTGTTTTTTCCATTCATAGTTATTTAATAATTCCTGTTTACTCGTTTCAGTTAAAACTTGTTTCACAGTAACCGTTTGAATAATTTGCAAGATCAACCAGCCTCCATTCAATAATAGAATGTGAAATTTTGTTTAATGGTGAAAAAAGGAGGGTATCCCCTCCTTTCTCATGTTTGTTTATTCAGCTATATCGATAGAATCGATTATTTAATTTCTAAGAAAATCTTTTTTTCTTGAGAAGTACCTGCTGCATAAACAACAGTTCTTATCGCTTTTGCAATGCGCCCTTGCTTACCAATTACCTTCCCCATGTCATTCTTGTTGACAGAAAGCAAATAGGTCACCGCTCGGTTTTCTTCACGAATACTCACTTGAATATCTTCAGGAAAATCAACCAGGGGCTTCACAATTGTCTCGATAAGGTCCTTGATCATAAGTTAATCACTTATTTTGCATGCTTTGCATTATGGAATTTTTCCATAATACCAGCATTTGAGAATAAGTTACGAACCGTATCAGACGGTTTAGCACCATCTTGTAACCATTTAAGCGCTAGTTCTTCATTGATATCAACACTTGCTGGTTGAGCAACTGGATTATAAGTTCCTACTGTTTCAATGAAACGTCCATCACGTGGTGAACGAGAATCAGCTACTACAATACGATAGAAAGGAGATTTTTTAGCTCCCATACGTTTTAAACGAATTTTTACTGCCATTTTTAAAGCACCTCCGAATAGTTTCACACAAGATAGTATATTATCAGATACTACCCTGGTTTGTAAAGGTTTTTTTCTTTACATAGTATTTTTTTATTAAAAAGGGTTAAAAGGAAGCTTTAAACCGCCCTTTTTCTTCCCTTTTTGTTGCATTCCTGACATCTGTTTCATCATTTTTTTCATTTCTTCAAACTGCTTCAGTAAGCGATTGACCTCAGGGACCGTTCGCCCACTACCTTTTGCAATTCGTTTTCTTCTACCTGCATTAATGATCTCAGGCTGACTTTTTTCTTCTTGTGTCATTGATTGAATAATGGCTTCAACATGGGCAATTTGTTTATCATCAATTTTTAAGTTATTCAGCCCTTTTACCTTGTTTGCACCAGGCATCATCTTTAATAATTCATCAAGTGGCCCCATCGTCTTCACTTGACCAAGTTGCTCTAGAAAATCATCAAGCGTGAACGAAGCTGTACGCATTTTCTTTTCTAGCTCTTTCGCTTTTTCCTCATCTACATTAGCTTGCGCCTTTTCAATAAGTGAAAGCACGTCACCCATACCTAAAATTCTTTGGGCCATTCTCTCTGGATGAAAAGCTTCAATTGCATCTAACTTCTCACCAAGTCCAATAAATTTAATCGGTGTTTCCGTGACTGAGCGAATAGATAGTGCTGCTCCACCACGGGTATCACCATCTAATTTAGTTAATACCACACCAGTGAGCCCGAGCTGTTCGTTAAAACTAGACGCTACATTAACAGCATCTTGTCCCGTCATTGCATCAACTACAAGGAAGATTTCGTCTGGATTTGTCAAGTCCTTTACATCTTTAAGCTCAGTCATCAGGGTTTCATCCACATGTAAACGACCAGCTGTATCGATTAGCACATAATCATGATGGTCTTCCTTCGCTTTAGCAATGGCTTGTTTGGCAATTTCAACAGGACTAACTTGATCTCCTAAGGAAAACACAGGCATATTAATTTGCTTACCCAATGTCTCCAATTGCTTAATAGCCGCTGGTCGATAAATATCAGCTGCCACTAACATTGGATTACGGTTATATTTCTTCCTTAATAAGTTTGCAAGCTTTCCTGTCGTTGTCGTCTTACCTGCCCCTTGTAACCCAACCATCATAATAACAGTTGGTGGACGATTGCTAACAGCGATTTTACTTTGTTCGCCGCCCATAAGCTCTGTTAATTCTTCTTTAACAATTTTGATGACTTGTTGTCCTGGAGTCAGACTTTTCATTACATCTTGTCCGACAGCACGTTCGCTTACCTTTTTAACGAATTGTTTAACTACTTTAAAGTTAACATCGGCTTCAAGTAATGCTAAGCGAACTTCACGCATCATTTCCTTTACATCCGCTTCACTTACTTTTCCTTTTCCACGGATTTTTTGAATTGTATTCTGCAGTCGGTCGGCTAAACCTTCAAATGCCATGCACGCCGCCTCCTAATCTAATTTCTCAAGCTCTTCCAGCAAGGCTTCATATTGTTCTTTTAAGCTTTCTGGTTGAAAATTACTCTTTAATTTTGCAATAATTTTAGCGCGCTCTTGAAATTTATGAAACAATAATAACTTCTCTTCGTATTCCTCAAGCATCGCTTCTGTACGCTTTATGTTATCATAAACTGCCTGACGGCTCACGTGATACTCTTCTGCAATTTCACCTAAGGAGTAGTCATCAAGATAATAAAGGGACATATAGCTGCTTTGTTTTGGTGTTAACAACGATTGATAGAAATCATACAAATAATTCATTCTCGTTGTTTTTTCAAGCATCTCTAAACCCCCTTGTTAAGTGAAAAGCCTTTACAATGTAAAGTTTACCTATCACACACTGAATTGTCAAGCATAGACTGACTTTTATAGTGTGTCAACTTATATATAAGCTATATTAGTGAGCCAAGCTTCCGTCATTTTAAAATAACCGATTTCATTAAGTAAAGCTCATTGCATTCTTCAGCAATGAGCTTTGTTCTTATTCTTATTCTTCTGCTTCAACCATTTCGGCAAATAATCCATACACATATTGTTCTGCATTGAATGTTTGTAAATCATCCATTTTCTCACCTAAACCAACTAATTTCACTGGGATTTCCAACTCATTTCGAATGGCCAAGACGATGCCGCCTTTAGCTGTTCCGTCTAATTTCGTTAAAACAATACCTGTTACATTTGTCGCTTCTTTAAACGTTTTCGCTTGAACCATTGCGTTTTGCCCAGTTGTCGCATCTAAAGCTAACAGAACTTCATGAGGTGCACCTGGTACTTCTCGTTCAATGACACGTTTTACTTTTTCAAGTTCTTTCATTAAATTCACTTTGTTTTGCAGGCGACCAGCTGTATCACAAATAAGTACATCTGCTTTTCTTGACTTTGCTGCCTGTACAGCATCAAACATCACTGCAGCAGGGTCAGATCCTGCCCCTTGTTTAATTACTTCAACTCCGACTCTTTCGCCCCATACTTCAAGCTGTTCAATCGCCCCAGCACGGAACGTATCTCCTGCGGCTAACATGACCTTTTTTCCTTCCCCTTTTAGCTTATGAGCAAGTTTTCCTATTGTCGTTGTTTTCCCCACACCATTGACGCCGACAAACAACATAACTGTTAGACCATCGTCTTGAATATTTAAATCTGCAGAAGATTCGCCTGCTCTTTCATAAATATCAATTAATTTTTCAGAAATAACTGCATGGACCTCTTTCGGATCTTGAATATTTTTTCTTTTCACTTCCATCTTTAATTCTTCTACTAATGTCATGACAGTATCAAAACCAACATCTGCTTGGATAAGAATTTCTTCTAATTCTTCGAAGAAATCTTCATCCACTTTACGATATCTTGCAACTAAATCATTAACTTTGCCAGAGAAATTATCTCTTGTCTTTGATAACCCGTCTTTAAATTTCTCTGTAACAGTATCCGTTTGTGAAGTGATTTTTTCTTTCAACCTCTTAAAAAAACTCATTTTCATAACTCCAATCTGCTAATAATTACTATTAATATGTATGAGGATAAGCCCCACTAACTAATTACTAATGGGACTTATCATTATGTTAGCTCATCGCCATCTCTTTTGTTTCTTCAAGCCTTACAGATACCATTTTTGAAACGCCGGATTCTTGCATCGTAACACCATACAATACATCCGCTTCCTCCATTGTTCCTTTTCTGTGAGTAATCACAATGAACTGTGTTTCATGGCTATAGTTTCTTAAGTACTTCGCATAGCGGTGCACATTAGCTTCATCTAAGGCTGCCTCTACTTCATCTAATATACAAAATGGGACAGGCCGGACTTTTAATATAGAAAATAATAACGCAATCGCAGTTAAAGCTCTTTCTCCACCAGATAAAAGCCCTAAATTTTGCAGCTTTTTACCTGGTGGTTGCGCGACGATATCAATACCAGTATTTAATAAGTCCTCAGGATTTGTAAACTTAAGATCTGCACGTCCCCCACCAAATAATGATTGAAAAACAGATTCAAAGTGGAAACGAATTCCTTCAAATGTTTCTTGAAATCTCCTTTTCATTTCCACATCCATCTCATCTATGACTTGGAAAAGCGTGTCTTTTGCAGCTAGTAAATCGTTCTGCTGTTCTAATAAAAACTCGTAACGTTCTGAAACACGTTCATATTCATCAATGGCACCTAAATTAACCGTGCCAAGTTCATCTATTGCTAATTTGATTAACTTTACCTTTTTGCGTGCATCTTCCACATCAATACTTAGTGGGAATGCCTCTTTCGCTGCTTCATAAGAGAGCATATATTCTTCACGCAAATGTGTTAAACGGGTCTCTAACTCTACGTCTAATCGATTAATTTTCACTTCAAGATCTTTTAATCCTTCTACTCTTCCTTTATGAAGACGTTTTAACTCTTTTAACTCCACTTCGATATCTTCAAGTACTGTTTGCAATGAAAATCTTTCTTCTCTGCGTTTAGCGATTAATTCAATCGTTTGATTCTTATCTTCACGCTTTCTCATTGCTTCTTCTTCGAGATGTTGTTCTCCTGAGGAATTATTGGTCATTTCTGATGATAATAAATGCAAGTCATCTATAACGAGTTGTAATTTCTCTTCTGTGTCTGCTTTTTCTGAGACGATTGAACGCAAACGATCTTGTGCAGATTTTAGTTGCTCACTTTTAGAAGCAAATTGCACCTTTAATTCGTTTATCTCTTCTTGTAAGCTTTCTTTTGACGTTTGTTGTACATTCTTTAATTGCGTTAATTCTTTAATTTGGTTATCTAATGAGATAATTTCTTCAGCATAATTTCGCAGTATTTCTGTTAATTCGTTTTCTCGATTGACGAAGCGGCTTTTCTCTTCAACAAATTGTGCCTTATCCAGGTCATACAAAGAAAGGCGATCATTTACTCTTTTCTCTTCATACTCCATATCTTTAAGGAGACCAAGACGGCTTTGCTCTTCTTCGCGTAATTGTTCTCCCTTTTGCTTAAGCGTTTCTAATATATGCTCAGCATCTTTGAACTGTTGCTTCATTTTCTTCACACGTGCCTCAAGTTCTTTTGTTTGCTGATCCATATGAGTGATTTTATCATTCAAATCATCCAGCTCATTTTTTCTACTTAATATCGATGATTTATTCTGTTTAACCGCTCCGCCTGTCATTGAGCCACCAGGATTAACGATATCACCATCGAGTGTGACTATTCGTACGCGATACCCTAATAGCTTGGCTAGCGTATTAGCTCCTTTTAAATCACTGGCAATTATTACGTTGCCTAGTAAGCTTTCAATAGCAGGAGCATATTTAGCATCATATTGCAGTAAAGAAGCAGCTGTCCCTATGTACGCTTCGTGTTCTTTCACAATTTTTAATTGCGCTTCATTCAATGTTTTCTTTTTTAACACATCAAGTGGCAAGAAAGTCGCTCTACCATAGGATTGGCTCTTTAAATATTGAATGGCTTTTCGCCCATCAGCTTCTGTCTGCACAACGATATGCTGCATTGCCGCGCCTAACGCAACTTCCATTGCAGTTTGATATTCTTTAGGAACTTCAATTAACTCCGCCACTGCTCCTTCAATACCAGTAAGGCGATTGTTTCTTTCTTTCAGTACTTCTTTCACACCTTGGAAAAACCCGGAATAATCTTCTTTCAACTCTTCCAACATTTCTTTTCTAGACTGTGCTTGTTGTAGAAATTGAATGGCTTGATAGTATTTCTTTTCATCCTTTTCATAGGTTTGTTGCAACATTTCATATTCTTTTTGCTTTTGCCTATATTGGTGTATATGGTTGTCTAACTGTGCCTTAACTGCCTCATGATCATGCAATAACGCCGCTTTACGTTCGAGCAATACTTCTCTTTCCTCAATATATCGACTATTATCACCAATCAACTTTTCTTCACGCGTTGCTTGTTGCGTAAGTTGTTTTTGCAACATCTGCTGTTCATTCTTTGCTGCTGCTTCAGTATTTAAAAGATCAATATACTCACTTTTTAAGTTCTCAATTTGTTCATCAATATCAACGCTATATAACTTCAACTGTTCTAACTTCTCGGAAAGTTGTTTTTCATAAGTAGAGGCCTCAGACTTTAAAGCAAGCGTTTTTTGATCTTGTTCTTGTCTTAACTTTTTAAGTTCCTCTACACGTATGGTTAATACTTCTTTGTTTTTTTGTAACTGTTCTTTGTTTTGCGAAGCATTTTTCTTTCTTTCCTTAAGCACTTCTTTACGACCTTCAAGTTTTTCTAATGCTTCACTCGCATGGAGGAGTACTTCTTGTAATTCATTAACTGATTCATCCAATGCGACTGTGCGGTCTCGTACTTCAGCAATTTTCGCTTCTTTCGTTTGTACCTCTGCTGAAAGGGCTATTTCTTGCTGTTGCTGTTGATCAAAATCATTCGAGTGCTGTTCCCATTTTTTATGCAAATCCTCTATTTCATAAACTGTTAAACCGACTTCAAACTGTTCAAGCTCCTCTTTCTGCTGTAAATAATCTTTAGCAATAGAAGCTTGCATCTTCAATGGTTCAACTTGGGTTTCTAATTCGTGAAGAATATCGTTTACCCTGTTTAGATTATCTTTTGTTTCACTTAGTTTGACTTCCGCCTTCTTTTTACGTGTTTTATATTTTAAAACACCTGCAGCCTCTTCAAAAATCGTTCTTCTTTCTTCCGGCTTACTATTAAGAATTTCCTCTACTCTTCCTTGGCTTATGATCGAAAATGCTTCTCTCCCTAGCCCCGAATCCATAAATAACTCAACAATATCCTTTAATCTACAAGGTTGTTTATTAATTAAATATTCACTATCTCCCGAACGAAAAACCCTTCTTGTTACACTAACTTCACTGTAGTCAAGTGGTAAAAATTGATCATGATTATCTAGCGTTAAAGTAACTTCTGCATAGTTTAATGGTTTGCGTGTATCACTACCTGCAAAAATAACATCACCCATTTTCACGCCACGTAACGATTTAGCTGATTGTTCACCTAATACCCAACGGATGGCATCCGTAATATTACTTTTACCACTTCCATTAGGGCCAACAACTGCAGTTACACCAGTAACGAAATCAACTGTTACTCGTTCAGCAAAAGATTTAAAACCGACGATATCGAGTTGCTTTAAAAACAAAATTCTGCTCCTCCCTTACTAAATCTCCTTTTCACCTTTATAAAGATTTAGTTCACATGGTTTTTAAGTACTTCTAATGCCATTTGCGCTGCATGTTGTTCCGCTTGTTTTTTTGAACGACCTGTACCAGTTCCAAGCTCTTCACCGTTTAGATAAACAGTTGACTCAAATTCACGATTATGAGCCGGTCCCTTTTCCTGCAGAATCTTATATTCAATCATTCCCGCTGAATCTCTCTGCACTAATTCTTGTAATTGGCTTTTAAAATCCATTACATGAGAAAATGCGCCAGAGTCTATCTTAGGAAAAACATATTTTTCTAAGAAGCAAACAACAACATCAATCCCTTGGTCTAAATATAGTGCTCCAATAAAGGCTTCAAAGACATCAGCTAATAGTGCCGGACGCATTCTCCCCCCAGTCATTTCCTCTCCTTTGCCTAGTAAAACATATTGGCCAAAATCTCTTTCATTAGCAAATTCAACCAAGGAAGGTTCACACACGACCGCTGCTCTTAATTTTGTTAATTCACCTTCACTCATCATCGGATATTTAATATAGAGAAATTTGGATACTGTTAATTCCAATACCGCATCTCCTAAAAATTCGAGTCGTTCATTATCTTCATGAGGCTTTCTTCGATGCTCATTCACATATGAAGAATGAGTAAAAGCTTGTCTTAATAATTTTTCGTTTTTAAATTCAATAGATAATACCTGTTGTAATTCTTTAAACTTCTTTTCATCCGCACGTTTTCTTTTCTCTTTTTCTTTGTAATTACGCATTTTAACAGCCACCTTGTACCTTAAATAAATTTATCCTAAATGGTGATAACCACACATATTTGTCTACATTATTAGACGTGGTTTATTACTGATGACAAACCTTATCTTTTTATATACATCATTCTCTCTTAGTTTAAGCAATTTTACATAAAAACACAAAGAAACTTGGCAGAAAGAATTCTTAACCAAGTTTAAAGCGCTAATGAGGATAAATCTGGATGTACTTACTGTCCGTCACTACCTGATTAACTCAAGTCACGGCGGACAATAAGCACAAAAGTGACATCTGGCTCATTAACTGCTATTTATATAGAAAGATTGAGTGAGGGATATCCCTCACTCATACTTATCTAACGATTAGTTTTTTGCTTTTATGTAATTTACAGCGTCACCCACTGTTACAATTTTTTCAGCATCATCGTCAGAGATTTCCATATCAAACTCATCTTCTAATTCCATTACTAGTTCAACTACATCTAGGGAATCAGCACCAAGATCATCTTTGAAAGACGCTTCTTCTTTTACTTCTGCTTCATCAACACCAAGACGATCAACAACGATTTTTGTTACACGTTCTAATACTTCTGCCATGCTTGTTCACCTCCCCTCAAGATATTATAGATGAAAGTTAATAAATACGAAAGATGTTTTTAGTAAATGCAACAATCACGTAATCATAAATCTTTCATTTATATGTAAACCCTTTAAAAAAGGACTTACTGTTTACATATACATACCACCATCAACATGCAAAGTTTGACCAGTCATATACTTACTATCTTCAGAAGCAAGGAAGTTAACTACTTTTGCAATATCTTTTGGCTCTCCGAATGTTGCCAGTGGAATATTAGCAAGCATTTGCTCTTTAATTTCTGCATTTAATTCATCGGTCATTTCTGTCGTAATAAACCCAGGTGCAATCGCATTAACCGTAATGCCTCTCGATGCTAATTCTTTGGCTGTTGTTTTAGTTAAGCCGATGACACCAGATTTAGCAGCTACGTAATTTGCTTGGCCTGGATTTCCTGTTGTTCCAACAATAGAGGAAATATTAATAATGCGTCCGCTCCGCTGCTTCATCATTTGTCTAGTTACAGCCTTCGTGCACAGAAATACTCCCTTAAGATTGGTATTGATGACAGCGTCCCATTCATCTTCCTTCATTCTCATCAATAGGTTATCCTTTGTAATGCCTGCATTATTCACTAGAATATCAATACGGCCAAAATGTTCGATGACCGTTTTAATCATATTTGTAACTGATTCACTATTAGAAACATCACATTGAATTGCAAATGCTTCTGACCCTAATGATTTAATTTCATCAACTACTTCATTGGCTCTCGCCTCACTACCTGCATAATTGACAGCTACTTTTGCCCCTTCTCTGGCAAGCTCTAAAGCTATTTCCCTACCAATCCCTCTAGAAGCACCGGTTACAATTGCAATTTTATTTGATAACTTCATTTTGCAGCCTCCTTTATGGCTTCGATAGTTGACTCAATGGACTTACTATCAGAAATAGCAAAAAGTTGAACATTACGGTCTACCTTTTTGATAAGGCCTGATAAAACCTTTCCAGGTCCAATTTCAATAAAAGTATCTACACCTAAAGCAAGTAACTTCCTTACAGTATCCTCCCAAAGAACAGGTGAATATAATTGTTGCAATAGCTTTTCTTTGATTTCTCCAGACGCAGTGATTGGCGTTGCTGAAACATTCGCAATCACTGGCACACTTGCATCCTGTAATTTGATTTCATCTAATACGCTTAATAGACGATCAGCTGCTGGTCTCATTAGTTGCGAATGGAAGGGACCGCTTACTTCTAATGGTAATACTCTTTTCGCACCTGCCATCTTTGCTTCTACGCCAGCTAGTTCTACACCTTGTTTTGTACCGGAAATGACAATTTGTCCAGGTGAATTCAAATTGGCTAATTGTACAGAATGACCTGATTCAGTAATCTTATCGGTAATAGCTTGCAGTGCTTCTCTTTCCATACCAAGAACTGCAGCCATTGTCCCTTCTCCATTAGGAACAGCATCTTCCATAAATTCACCACGTTTATGAACAGCATAAACACCGTCAGTAAAAGAAATGGCTTCTGCTGCAACAAGTGCTGAATATTCTCCTAAACTATGGCCAGCAACATAATCTGCTGTGATGCCAGATTGTTTGAATGCTTCCAAAACCGCGATGCTTGTTGTTAACAATGCCGGTTGAGCATTCATCGTTTGCGTCAACTGTTCTTGTGGGCCTTCGAAAATAAGTTGTGAAAGAGAGTATCCTAAACGTTCATCAGCTTGTTTAAATAATTTTAAAACGTTCTCATTCTCATCAGCTAGTGATTTCCCCATTCCAACAGTTTGTGAACCTTGTCCTGGAAAAACAAATGCAATTTTCCCCATATTATCCGCCTCCCATTATGATTGAATTTCAAGCGACGCTTTCACTTTTTCAGCTACTTCATGCTCTACCATAATTCTTGTCTGCTTTACAGCACTGTACAAAGCATTGCGATCAGACGATCCATGTGCTTTAATAACTGGTGCCTTTAGTCCAAATAATGCTGCTCCACCATATTCAGAGTAGTCCATTTTTCCTTTCAACTCTTTCAGATCAGGCTTTAATACTGCTGCAGCTAGTTTTGATTTCAGATTACTTGTCATTGCCGTTTTCAACATTTTAAACAGACTCATCGCTGTCCCTTCAATGGTCTTTAATACCATATTGCCAGTAAAACCATCGGTCACTACCACATCTGCTACGCCATTTAGTAAATCACGCGCTTCAACATTTCCAATAAAATTGATATCAGCTTGTTGCAATTTAGTAAAAGTATCCTTTGTTAGTTCGCTTCCTTTTTTCTCCTCTGTACCAATATTCAACAAACCAACTCTAGGGTTCTTAACTCCTCTTACCTTCTCTGCATAAATCGCCCCCATCAAGGCATACTGCGTTAAATGCTCAGGTTTAGCATCGACATTTGCTCCTACATCTAAAAGTAAGAAACCTTCTCCTCCTATGGTTGGCAAAGTAGGGGCTAGCGCTGGTCTTTCAATCCCTTCAATTCTACCAACTACAAATAATCCAGCAGCCATTAAGGCTCCAGTATTACCTGCAGATATACAAGCATCAGCCTTACCATCTGCAACAAGTTGTGCAGCTAACACCATTGATGCTTGTTTTTTTCTTCTTACAGCGCGAACAGGTTCATCAGTGCCCAAAATCATTTCGTTCGTATGAAGCACTTGAATTCTGTCATCATTTGATGTCAAATATTTTCTAATCTCATCTTCATTACCTACTAAAGTAATTTCAATATCATTGAAGTCTAACGCAGCCTTCATAGCACCATCAACAATTTCCTCTGGTGCATTGTCACCACCCATTGCATCTATGGCAATTTTCACATCTATTCATCCTTTAGTCTCATTTAATATTTTTATTGATGCGAGCGATACATATCAAACTCACCTTTAAAAACACATTCATTATGTACGGTACTTATAACCTCTATCTTTGTCCGATCGTTATCGATACTTATCACTTTCGCTTTACATACTACTCGTTCCCCTTGCTTTACCGAGCGAGTAAAGTGAATATTTGCTTTCGCTGTTAAGGCAAGGTCATCATTAATAACCGCGACCGCTAAAGAGTTTGCTTGAGCAAATAAGTGATGTCCACGCGCAATTTGATTTCGTTTAAAAACGTGCTCCTCTTTGACATCGAATATAGAAATGGCTACATTATCTAACTCAATATCAATGATTTCCCCTATTACTTCCTCGATAGGCAGCGCGACAACCTCGTCCTCAAAATTTTTTTCAGCGACTGTTTTTATTCTTTCTCTCAATTCAGGTATTGAGAGCTCTAACCGATCAAGCCTAATCGTCTGCACACTGACAGAAAACTTATCGGCTAAATCTTCATCCGTAATGAATGGGTTCTCTTTTATCGTTTCTACTAACAATGATTGTCGTTGCTTTTTATTTCTTTTCATTTTTTATACACCGTCCAAGAAAATTAAGACTAGGTACTAATAGTAGTATATAATTATAGCTATTATATTGCAAGAAGTAATTATTGCTACTATTGACCTTTTAAAGTCTTAAGCTTACTAGCGAGCATCTAGGCAATGTTTACCTCAAACTATTTATTCAAATAGATAGCTGCTTCTAGTCCGCATATCTCCTTTCATTCCCTTTTTATTAATCTAACTTCTCACCTTCAAGCACACCATTATCCCTTAAGTAATCCCTCAATATTTGATATTTTTTTTCATACCAAAAGCTATCTGTCTGAATTAATTGAGTAGCATCATTTCTTGCCACTTCAAGCGCACGGTAATCATGCACCATGTCAGCTACCTTGAATTCAGGAAGCCCACTTTGCTTGCGACCAAAAAAATCACCTGGACCACGTAGCTCTAAATCCTTCTCACTTAAAACAAACCCATCATTCGTTTCTGTCATAATCCGCATTCTTTCTTTACCAACTTCTGACTTAGGATCAGCTAGTAATATACAATAGGACTGTTTATCTCCTCTACCAACTCTTCCTCTTAATTGATGAAGCGTAGCTAGCCCAAAACGATCAGCATCGTAGATGAGCATCATTGTGGCATTCGGTACATTGACACCTACCTCAACCACAGTTGTAGATACTAGTACTTGCGTCTGATTGTCACTAAACTTCTTCATCACATCTTCTTTCTCATCAGGGTGTAGACGCCCGTGCATTAAACCAACTTTATACCTATCCTGAAAATATTGCATAAGAATAGTGTGGACATCAATTGCATTTTGGACATCAAGTTTCTCTGATTCTTCAATGAGTGGGCAAATCACATAAGCTTGCTGTCCTCCACGCAATTCTTTCTCCATAAAGCCTAATACCCTTTCTAACATATCTAGTTTTGCCCAATACGTTTCTATTACTTTCCTACCTGCTGGCATTTCATCAATGATGGATACATCCATTTCGCCAAATGCGGTTATGGCCAAAGTTCTCGGTATCGGCGTCGCAGTCATGAATAACACGTTAGGGTTTTCACCCTTTTGTCTTAATACACGACGCTGCTCAACACCAAAGCGATGTTGTTCATCTGTAATAACAAGTCCTAATTTTTTAAAAACAACTTCCGTTTGAATAAGCGCATGTGTACCAATAACAATATCAATGTTACCAGCCTCTAATTCTGCAAGTAGTTCTCTTCTCTTTTTCCCCTTCACTGAACTTGTTAATCTTTCAATCCTTATTGGATAATTCGCAAACATCATAGCCAGTGATTCTGCATGTTGTTCAGCTAAAATCTCTGTTGGTACCATTAATGCACCTTGATAACCCGCACTATTAGCAGCGAATAACATAATAGCAGCAACTGCTGTTTTACCTGATCCAACATCACCTTGAAGCAGTCGATTCATACGATAGTTAGATTTCATATCAAAGAGAATTTCATTGACAACTCTTTTTTGTGCACCCGTCAGTTCAAATGGAAGTGTATCTATAAATGACTTTAAGCGTTGCAGATCATAATCAATGTTCACACCTGCACTACTTTCTCTTTCTATTTTTCGTAATGCTTGGATTTTTAATTGGAAATAAAAGAACTCTTCATATACTAACCTTCTTCTTGCTTGCTTTAGCATTTCCGGAGTATCAGGATAATGTAATGTACGAATCGCTTTTTCACGCGCCATCAACCGATATGCCCCAATATATTCTGAAGGTAGTGTTTCTACTATATCGTGTCCGTATTGATCAAGTGCGTGCTTAATATAGCGACGTAAAGACTTCACTGTGACTTTGCCTTTAACAGCATAAACAGGTTCAAATGCATTCGTTTGCGTAACCTCACCTTTGCTGAGTTTACCTAGTGTAATCGTTTGGCGATGTTGGTCCCACTTTCCCGTAATAGTAACTGTATCATTTAATTCTATTTGTTTTTTTAAATATGGTTGATTAAAAGCAATTACTTGTATGAGGTAGCGATCGACTAAAACTCTAAATGTTAAGCGCGAACGTTTACGTCCATAAAAACTAAGTGTGGGCTGTGAATGGACCTTCCCCTCAACTGTAATTCTTTCTTCATGTTTGATTTCACTTAAATCTTTTAGACGATAATCTTCATAACGAAAAGGCAAGTATTCAATCAAGTCGCCTACAGTGGTGATCCCCATATCTTTCAGATTATCTGCAGCAGATTGACCCAACCCCTTTATATGATCTACTTTGTCACTTAACATACTTGACCCTCCTTTTCAAAACAGCCTTTCTTTACGAGAAATAAAGAAAACTCGCCCTTTTGGCGAGCACTAAGGCGAAGACAGAGGCATAGTTTCATAAACCAAATGATTAAATAACTAACCTCTAATTACCCTCCTAACCATCGATATCAAATTCCAATTGCAGTAAGTAGGAGAAGGCAGTGAGTCATTTGATGAAAAAAGACCACGGGAGCAGTGTAAAAGAAGCTACCCATGGTCATTCTCTTCTATTTATTCTACCGAGAAGATAAATGCATATAATGGTTGTTTGCCGTCGTGCACTTCTACTTCGACATCATCATACTTCTCTTCTATATAGTTAAGAATTACTTCTACATCTTCTTTTGAGGCATCTTCACCTTGAATAATTGTGACAATTTCCGAATCTTCATCTATCATCTGGTCAATTAAACTTTTAGCAGATTGAAGCTTATCCTTATCTTTAACGATTATTTTGCCTTCTTCAATCCCCATAAAGTCGCCTTTTTCAATCTCAAGACCATCGATACTCGTATCACGGACTGCGAAAGTGATCTGACCTGTTTTCACATGCGATAACGCTTCAGACATATAATCCTTATTCTCTGATAGTTCCGCGGATGGATTAAAGGCAAGTAGCGCACTCATTCCTTGAGGAACCGTTTTGGAAGGAACAACAATGGCATCGGTTTCTGATACTTCACACGCCTGTTCAGCAGCCATAATAATATTTTTATTATTTGGTAAGATAATTACTTTTTCTGCATTCACTTCTTCAATCGCCTTGACAATATCCTCTGTGCTTGGATT
Source organism: Cytobacillus sp. FSL M8-0252 (assembly GCF_038007345.1). NCBI lineage: Bacteria > Bacillati > Bacillota > Bacilli > Caryophanales > Bacillaceae > Cytobacillus > Cytobacillus sp. FSL M8-0252. Next base: position 2,010,280 of record NZ_JBBOWZ010000001.1, on the reverse strand, counting down.
CATTGTTTGGCCGCCTTCAATTACTACATGCGCCCCAATACTACGGAAAACCTCAGCAATTCCGCTTCCCATTGAAACAGTGATCACTCCGTATTCACGTTTTTCTTTGGGAACTTTAGCATCATTTTGTGATGCGGAAGCCTTTTCATCTTCGTCAAGAATGTTTGTGTGCTGCAAACGCATATTCTCGATCTTCATATTAATAAGATTTCCGTACTTTTGTCCATAGGATAAGCAATCCCCTGGTTGTTCAGAATGAATATGAACCTTCACAAGGTTTTCATCAGCAATCACAAGTAGGGAATCACCATATTGACTTAAGTCTTGACGGAATTTGTCTTCAGAGAATGGATTCGTAGCTATCTTCTCAGATTCAAATCTAACCATAAATTCTGTACAGTATCCGAATACAATATCTTCTGTATTCATATGGCTCTGTACACTTTTATGATGTTCCGCACTTACAAGCTCCTCCATTTTCGGAAGAGATGCACTGGAGTCAGGTAATGCTTCTCCTTTTAATTCTGCTAGAAAGCCTTCATATACAAAAAGTAGACCTTGTCCACCACTATCAACTACCCCTACTTCTTTTAACACTGGTAGTAGCTCTGGTGTACGCTCAAGAGAAGCTTTAGCTTCATTAACGATTGCTTGCATAATTTGAACAATATCATCTTCTGTTTGTGCTACTTGTACTGCTTTGTTTCCAGCATCTTTCGCAACAGTTAATATTGTTCCTTCAACAGGTTTCATCACCGCTTTATAAGCAGTTTCTACACCCGCTTCAAATGCAGATGCAAATTCAAGTCCATTTACACTTTCTTTCTGCTCAATATGCTTTGCGAACCCACGAAAAAGCTGAGAGAGAATTACACCAGAGTTACCACGAGCGCCCATTAATAGACCCTTTGAAAGAGCAACCCCAACTTTACCAATATGATTGGTTGTTATATTTTTAACTTCCTTTGCACCAGAAGTCATTGACAAGTTCATATTTGTCCCAGTATCACCATCTGGAACAGGGAAAACATTCAATGCATCTACATAATTCGCATTTGTAGATAAATGATTAGCTCCTTGGACAATCATTTTCGCAAATTGTTTTCCTTCTAAAACTTTAATTGACACGAAATTTTCCTCCTCATTACGGGTTCGTTACACGAACACCTTGAACAAAAATATTAACAGACTCAGTACTTAGACCGACTGTTTGATCTAAAGTGTATTTAACTTTGGATTGCACATTATGAGCAACTTCAGAAATTTTCGTTCCGTAGCTAACAATAATATACATGTCGATATGTACTTCATCTTCTTCCTGACGCACGATGACACCTTTAGTAAAGTTTTCTTTACGCAGGATTTCAGATAAGCCGTCTTTTATTTGATGTTTAGAGGCCATGCCAACAATACCATAGCAGTCGACTGCTGCTCCTCCTGCAATTGTCGCAATTACGTCATTTGAGATATCAATTTGCCCGTAGTTATTCTTTAGTTCGATGGACATTTTGTTGTTCCCCCTTCTGGTAAATTACTGCTTCTTCTTAGCTAGTCTTCGTTTTCATTGTGAATATCTAATGAATGACAATCATTGTTTGATGAAGCCATGGAACGAATAGACGCATGTACTACACTTTTCATAAAGAATATTTTACTATACATGTAAGCATTTTAAAAGCCATACTTACCTCTTTCATATTATAACGTATTTTCACAGCATATATGTCAAGGTTTTTTTCTTGATAGAATAGAGGCAAACTATTGCATTGTAGGTGTTTGTATGATAAATTATTAAAGTATCTTTTTAGTATGAAATTAGTGCGAGCTACTTTCATATTAAGTTAGATGTAACTGACAATTGTGATCGAAACATGAAAATAATGATGTCATGTTTTAGTAAGGAGGGAATATAGATGCCACGCCAATGTGTAATTACTGGAAAGAAAACAAAAACAGGTAATGCTCGTTCTCATGCGATGAATGCTAACAAACGTACTTGGGGTGCTAACCTACAAAAAGTACGCATTCTTGTAGACGGTAAACCTAAACGTGTATGGGTTTCTGCAAGAGCTTTGAAATCAGGTAAAGTTGAACGCGTATAATGAATGAGAGGGTACCAGTATTGGTACCCTCTTTTTTTATACAATATTCGCACTAAAGACGTTAGAAAAAAAGATTGTACTCTTTACTCCTTTTTAAATGTCCCTAGCATCGCCCTCACAATGCCTCCCAAAAATTTAGGCAGCTTGATTGTATAAAATCTCATTTAAGTCCCTCCTCAAAGTCTCACACCTTAAGTAATAAACGTACGCACTACTTCTTTTTATTCATATTAGAACAAAGGAATCAATATTAGTTATTTTTCATCCTTACTTCTTATCACCATTAATATGCCTTTATCAAAAGAAAAAGTACCATTATCATCAATAAGTTCATTACTTATACAAAGAGTTGACCCTAAAGGTACGAAGTGATTAGTTAATGGGTACTTGAATCCCGTTAATGTCAAGTTCCTCACGTTTTCTGTTACCGGAATAAAAGATATATATGGATAAGATGATTCCTTAGCAATTTGATAATGGCCGCTCTTTTTAACCATAATTTGATTTTGTTTATCAACTAAACGAATAGGTACTAGAATGTCATTTAGAAGTGGTTGAATTAACAGTTGAGTATTAGCAAAAAAATGATCTAATCTCCCACCTGTGGCTCCAAATACCGTAATTTCTTCTGGCTTTTGTTCGATCGCCCATAAAAGTGCTAGTTCCATATCCGTTTCATCCTTTTCCGGTTTTACCCTTTGTAGATGAGGAACATGCTGCTTAATCATACTGTACTGACTTTCATCAACTGAATCAAAATCTCCAAATGCATAATCAATTGCGATTCCCTTTTTAATTAATGTATAGGCGCCACGGTCAACACCTATCCATAATACTTCATCAAAACAATAGTCATTGAGATTGGGTAGATACTGTTGTGGTCCCCCTGCTAATATATTGATTTTCATCTCTACGCCCTCCACTTTTCCTTACCTTTTAGGTTATGAACTATTTATTCTTTTAATTGTTAACTATCGTAAAATGCAAGAAACATAAGAAAAGCTGACTCTAAGTATAATCTTAAAATCAGCTTTTTCAGGTCAATTCCGCAGTCTAGCGATTGCTTCTTTACGGTCTTGTTTATTATAAACGGCAGAGCCTGCTACTAAAACATTCGCTCCTGCAGCAATGCATTTTTTTGCAGTCTCCTCATTTACCCCACCATCCACTTCGATTTCGAGAGAGGGGTTAGATGTTTTACTCCATTCTTTTACTTCAGCAATTTTAGGTAAAACATTTTCAATGAATGATTGTCCACCAAAGCCAGGGTTCACAGTCATCAATAACACCATATCAACATCAGTTATCACATGCTTAATCGCTTCGACAGGTGTCGCTGGGTTAATCACAACTCCTGCTTTAACACCCAAGGATTTAATGAGATGTATTGTACGATGAAGGTGTTTACACGCCTCAGCATGAACAGTAATAATATCTGCTCCTGCTGAGGCGAAGCTTGGAATATATTGATCAGGGTTTTCTATCATAAGATGAACATCTAATGGTAGGTTCGTTATCGGTCTAATGGCTTCAACAATTAACGGACCAATCGTAATGTTAGGAACAAAGTGACCATCCATCACATCTACATGAATATAATCCGCTCCCCCACGTTCGACATCAAGAATTTCTTCTCCTAATTTAGAAAAATCTGCAGATAAAATCGATGGTGCAATTTTTACCATGCGTTAATACCTCGGCTTTCTGTCTCTTATTTCGTCTATAAAAGTAATATAATGCTCATAGCGATAACGTGGCAAATCTCCAGATTCTATAGCTTGTTTAACTGCACATTTAGGTTCCTTCAAATGCATGCAACCTCTGAATTTACATGAGCTGCTTAGTTCTTGGATGTCAGGGAAATAATTTTGTAAGTCCTCTTGCTCAATTTCAGTAAACTCTAAAGAGCTAAAACCCGGTGTATCAGCAACAAGTCCACCATTAATCTCAATGAGCTCCACATGTCTTGTTGTATGTTTTCCTCTCCCTAAATGAGAGGATATATCGTCTGTTTTTAATTGCAAATCAGGACGTAATACATTTAAAAGTGAAGATTTACCAACACCTGATTGACCAGCAAATACGGATATTTCTCCCGTAATGAAAGGATAAAGATCCTCAATCCCTTCCGCCGTTTCGGACGAAGTCAAAACAACTTTATAGCCTGCTTTTCGATAGTTATCAGCATATACAGCTAGTGTTTCTTGTTCCTCTTTACTTGCCAAATCCATCTTAGTGATACAAATAATAGGCGTAATATGATTCGATTCTACCAGGACAAGAAAACGATCTAATAACGCTGTACTAAAGGTAGGTTCAACACTTGAGAAAATGAGAAAAGCTTGATCTACATTCGCTATAGGTGGGCGAATAAGTTCATTTTTACGCTTTTTCACTTCTAAAATATACCCTTCTTTATCATTTTCTGCTTGATAGTGTACTTCATCTCCGACTAATGGAGTTATTTTATTTTTACGAAAGACACCACGTCCACGACATTGGATGATTTCTTTATCCTTGTTCAAAACATAATAAAAGCCACTTAAAGCTTTTATGATTTTGCCTTCTGGCATAGTAGTCCTCCTACATCACTGTTCATACGGAACATTTTCTTGAATAATCATTTGTCCATCCCTCATAATTTGGTAAGAAGCGGTTTCTCCTGGTTGTATTTGCAGTGAAAAGGAAATAACTCGATCTTCAGTAATATGAATCGTATTAAATGGCTCATCAATATTGTTGTCCATATCTTCTATAAAGATTTGTACTTCTTGAGGTTGTCCGACATTATCAGGATTTGGCTTATACGGTACATTCACTTCTCTTTTCACTTCTACAGGAACTTGTTCCGGCCCACTTGATAGATAAACTTTTACTGTGTCCCCGTCATTTAAAGATGCTCCAGCTCCAGGTTCCTGCCGAATGACCTCACCTTGAGCAATCTCAGCATGATGCTCTTCTCCAGCTACTTCAATTGTTAATCCACTAGATGCTTCGTATTCTGCTAGGGCCTTATCATTATAACCGGTTAAATCTTTTAATTCTATCGGTTCCTCCCCTTTGCTGACGACAAAGATGAGCTCTTCTTCTTGGGGAATCACTTCTTCTCCGGGATCAATATTCTGTTCTAGAATTGTTCCCTTTGCTTCCTCACTAAATTCTTCTTCTGATTGGATAGATTGGAAACCCTCTTCTTTTAGTAACTCTTCTATATCACTATATGGGCGACCAGTAAAATCCTCCATTGAATAGCGTTCTTTACCGATACTTTCATAAATATTTACTGCTGTTCCTTCTTTCTGTGTCCTCCCTGCTCTCGGTTCGGTTCTTATAACTTCCCCTGCTTTCACTTCATCATTGTTTTGTTCGATTTCTTCACCAATCGTAAATCCTTCTTCTTGTATCAATGTTTTCGCGTCATCAACGCTCATATTTGATACATCTGGTACAGTAACATCATCAGGTGAAAGCATCTCAGGTAAAACAGTGACGGAAAGAACAAATAGCACAACTAATAGAACAAAAGTAGATATAAGGATCATTGGACCTTTTTTTCGTTTTTTCTTCTTTTTCGTATCTTCTTTTTCTTTTTTTGGACTTTCCTTTTTTACAATAGGTACAGGACTATCTTCATTTTTTTCTTCAATTTTATGAATAATCGTTTCGTCAGTAGGATGGTACATTTTATCTGCAGTAATGATCGGAATTGCTTTTGTAGCATCATCGTCATCAGGTACAGTAAACTTTCTTTCGTTCATCCTCTCTTCATTCAAAGATGTAGAGAGGTCTTCTTCCATTTCATCGGCACTATTATAGCGATGGAAAGGGTCCTTTGCTGTTGCCTTCAATACGATATTTTCAACACTTTGTGGTATATCTGGGTTCCATCTTCTTAAGGAAGGCGTTTCTGATTGCAAGTGTTTCAATGCAATAGAAACAGCTGATTCTCCTGAAAACGGTAATCTTCCAGTTAACAGCTCAAACATGACAATCCCTAATGAATATATATCTGATTTACGGTTTGCCATACCGCCTCTTGCTTGTTCTGGTGATAAATAATGAACCGACCCTAATACGGAATTCGTCTGGGTAATGCTAGTTGCACTTAGAGCCATTGCAATTCCAAAATCAGTAATTTTTATCTTGCCTTCATGATCAATTAAGATATTATGTGGTTTAATATCACGATGAATAATCTGGTTTTGATGGGCGTGAGAAATAGCTGATGTCAGCTGTTTCATAATATCAATCGCTGTTTCCAAAGGGACAGGCCCGTTTTTTTGTATGTATTGTTTTAATGTTTGACCGTCAACATATTCCATGACGATGTAATATAGGGTATCTTCTTCTCCAACATCATAAATCGTCACAATATTTTGGTGAGTTAGGCTTGTAGCTGATTGAGCTTCACGGTGAAATCGTTTAATAAACTCATCATCTTCAGCGAAGTCTAGACGCAACATCTTTAATGCCACGTTTCGATCTAGAATCATATCATGAGCTAAATAAACGTTGGCCATGCCGCCTCCACCGACCATTTCCAAAATTTTATAACGGCCGTTTATACGCTTACCAATCATCAACGTTTATCACCCTCTCTCACAATCATCTGCATACTCGATGATTACGAGGGTAATATTATCTTCCCCTCCATTTTCATTTGCTCTTTTAATCAACTCAGTAGCTTTCTCCTCTAATGAGTCATTTCCATTTATAATCGATTCCATCTCTTGTTCTGAAACTTTGTTTGACAAACCATCAGAGCATAGCAATAGTCTATCATCTTCCTCAAAAATAATTGTTTTAATATCTTGGTTTACATCTTCTTCCGTACCGAGCACACGTAACACTAAATTTTTCATCGGATGATTTTCAGCATCCTCTTTTGTAATTTGCCCTGACCGAAGCAGTTCATTAACAAGGGAATGGTCGTCAGTTAGCTGCTGAAAACCCGCTTCATTTCTAATATAACACCGGCTATCACCTACGTTTACAATCGTAGCAAATCGACTAGTACAAATAGCAGCAACAACGGTCGTACCCATACCTTCACATTCAGTTACTTCTTTACTGTGAGCATATATAGCCTTATTGGTTTCATTAATATGGTCATGCAACCACTTTTCTGCTTGGTCCGCGGTTTCAATCTTTGGTGCAAGCAGCCACATAGATTTTAGCTTTTCCTTGGCCATTTCACTAGCTACATCACCAGCTCGGTGACCGCCCATACCATCAGCTACAATAGCTAAGCGATCACCACTGGCGTTTGTAAAAATGCCACCATTATCTTCATTTCGCTGACGAAGTTTCCCTACATCAGTCATAAAAACAGCCTTCATACTGTCACCTCGTTTCTTCTTTTCTCTCCTTTGCACGAAGTTGTCCACATGCTGCATCAATATCATGACCTTGTTCTCTACGGATGGTCACATTAACCCCACGATTTTTCAAAGCCTTTTCAAATTGAAAAATCTGCTCTCTAGGAGTTCTTACATAGTCTCTCTCAGGTACGTAATTGACTGGGATTAAGTTAATATGACACTTCAATCCTTTAACGAGATCAGCAAGCTCTTCTGCATGCTCTACTTGATCATTGACTCCTCCAAATAAACCATATTCAAAACTTACACGTCTACCTGTCTTGTTCACATAATAATGAATAGCTTCCATTAAATCGGGCAATTTATAAGCGCGGTTGATTGGCATTAATCTTCCTCTTATATCATTATTAGGGGCATGCAAGCTGACAGCAAAATTGATTTGCATATTTTCATCAGCAAATTTATAGATTTTCGGGATAATTCCGCTTGTAGATACAGTGATATGTCTAGCACCAATATTCAAGCCATCATCATGATTAATAATTTTCAAGAAAGACATCATTTGATCATAATTATCAAACGGTTCCCCAATACCCATAATGACAACAGAACTTACTCTTTCATCTGTTTCATCTAACGCTTGTTGTACTTTTACGACTTGAGCAACGATTTCTCCTGCTTCTAGATGACGTTTTAATCCTCCTAAAGTCGAGGCACAAAATGTACAACCAATACGACACCCTACCTGTGTTGTAACACAAACAGAATTACCGTATTCATGACGCATTAAAACCGTCTCAATTGAATAGCCATCGTGTAACTCAAATAAAAATTTAATCGTGCCATCAGTAGATTGTTGCTGAATAATCGTTTTTAATGTTGTTAAAGTAAATGAAGCATCGAGCTTTTCTCGCAAACTTTTTGATAAATTTGTCATATCATCGAAGTTTGTTACTCTTTTTGTATATAACCAATCAAAAATTTGACTTGCGCGGAATGCTTTTTCATTATTTTCTTTTAACCAGTCCTTTAGTTCGTCTAATTGTAATGAATAAATGGATGGTTGATGATTCGTTTCTGTATTTTTCTTTGTTGCACTTCTTTCCATGTGATTACACCTTCTTTCTCAGACAAGCGATATAAAACCCATCTGAACCAATATATTGCGGTAATACTTGTATTTCAAAATCATTCACAAACGTTTGTAACGCTTGTGGTAGCCTTGCCTTAAGTGTTGAGTCTCCAACAAATTCTTTATGGTCACTTAAAAAACGTGAAATGACTTGATGGTTTTCAGATTCATCAACAGTGCATGTACTATACACTAGCATACCGCCTTTTTTTAATAATGGGGTGATGGCATTTAATAAATCCAATTGAATGGACTGCAGGCGTGATAAATCATCTTGTTTTTTTGTGTATTTCATATCAGGTTTTCTACGCATCACACCTAAACCTGAGCACGGCGCGTCTAGCAAAATACGATCAAACGACTCTTGCGGGAAATGATCTTGAACTTGTCTACTATCGAGAGCAAGAGTATCAATATTCTCTAATCCTAATCTGTCTGCTGTTTGTGCAATAAGCTTAACTTTATGCTCATGGAGATCTATCGCTATAACCTCTCCACTCCCCGACATCGCTTCAGCTATATGAGACGTTTTCCCACCTGGAGCTGCACAAGCATCAAGGATCTTTTCATTCTTTTGAGGATTTAGGGCCAAGCAAGCTAACATTGAACTTTCATCTTGTATTGTGATAAGTCCATTTTTGAATGCTGTAGACTTGGCAAGATTTCCTCGAAGAGCATGAATGGCTTCTGAAACCCATTCACTCCGTTTCACGGCATATCCTTCCTCTTCTAATAATGTAATCACTTCTTCTGTCGTAGCCTTCGTAATATTTACACGCGCTGTTTGAGTCGGAGCTTGTAAATTAAGCTTACACATTTCCTCCGTTGTTTCTATCCCAAATTGATCCACCCATCTAGCAACGAGCCATTCTGGGTGACTTGTTGCTATTGAAATTCTTTGAATAGGATCTTTGATCTCTTCCACTTGTCTAATCCCAGTTCTTTGTACATTTCGTAATATCCCATTCACAAATGAAGCAATGCCTTTATGGCCTTTATTTTTTGCTATTTCTACGGCTTCATTTAATGCCGCGTGATCAGGAATTTTATTTAAGTGAACCATTTGGTAAACCGTGATCCTTAATAATTGCTTTACCCAAGACTCCACTTTATTTGGTTTTTTTATATAGGGCTGTAAATAATAATCTAATGTCATTTTACGTTGTAACGTCCCATAAACCAGTTCTGTCAGCAAACCAATATCTTTTTGTTCTAAATGATTTTGATTAATAGCATGGTTTAACAGGAGATTACTATACGATTGGTTCTTTTCAATTGCATCTAACAAATCCATCGCGACTTCTCTTACATTTTTCTTTCTTTGTTTTTTCATCGATTGTCCCCTAACTTCATGCCAACTTGAAGATGGGCACCTGCGCCGCGCAGGTAATCTTTCGCTTTCATGCGTTTTTTACCTGATGGCTGAATCTCCGTTAGCTTCAATATCTGACCATCGCCGGTGGAGACATTGATGCCATCCTCTTCTAATCCGACAATCGTTCCAGGCACTTGATTTGATTTTGATTCAATGATCACAGAAGCCCACACTTTCATAACTGCATCAGACAAAGTCGTATAAGCAACTGGCCAAGGATTCATCCCTCTAATATGGTTATAAATTTCTAATGCTGGTTTACTCCACTGAATTTTTTCTTCTTCACGCTTAATATTGTATGCAAATGTTGCTAAATTTTCATCTTGTTGTTTCGGAAGCAAATCACCTTTTAATAATGGTGGTAATGTTTCTAGCAATAGTTTGCTACCAGCTTCACTTAATTTATCATGTAAGCTACCAACAGTATCATCCTTAGCGATTTCGACTTCTACCTGTGTTAAAATATCGCCTGCATCCAATTTTTCAGCCATATACATAATCGTAATACCAGTCTTTTCTTTCCCTTGGATGATGCTGTAATGAATCGGTGCTCCACCTCTTAATTCTGGCAATAATGAAGCATGTACGTTAATGCAACCATATTTAGGTGCATCTAACAATTGCTTAGGGAGAATTTGCCCGAATGCAGCCGTGATAATAAGTTCAGGCTCTAGATTTAAAACAGCTTGCAAGTCCTCTTTATTTTTAACTTTCTCAGGCTGTAGCACTGGAATACCATGTTTTTGTGCTTCCACCTTTACTGGGGATGGAGTTAACACCTTTTTCCTTCCCACTGGCCGGTCAGGTTGTGTAACAACTGCAATGACTTCATAACCTGCTTGAATAACACTTCGTAATACCGGAACTGAAAAATCCGGTGTTCCCATAAATACAATTTTCGTCATTCTTCATCCAACCTCTCTAACTCTTCTGCCTCTATATATCTGCTAACTTTAGTGGTGAATAGGATTCCATCCAAATGATCAATCTCATGTAAAATGGCTCTAGCAAGAAAACCTTCTGCTGCGAACTCATATGGCTTTCCCTTTCGATTGAATGCTTTTATTTTCACAAATGACGGTCGTGTGACATCACCATAAATACCGGGAAAGCTCAAACAGCCTTCTGGATCTGTTTGTTCACCTGATGTTTCGATTACTTCGGGATTTATCATCTCAATCGTGCCATGTTCATCTTCAATATTTACAATCGCTATTCTCTTATTGAGACCTATTTGAGGAGCAGCTAGTCCTACACCATCAAATTCAATCATTGTATCATACATATCATTTAATAGCCTTACTAATTTTTTATCAAAAACCGTTACCGGTGTACATTTTTCTTCTAAAATTGTATTAGGGTACATCACTATTTGTTTAACACTCAAAATATAAATCCTCCATAACATCTTCTCATTCAACAGGCAGCCATAGCTAGACTAAAATTATTACCATTCTCGACGATTTTCTCTATCTATAACCTTTTTTAGTTATTTTTCTTTACATCAGAATAAATGGATTAACATCCACAGATATTTTCAAAGAAGTCGAAGTCACTTCTTGCTGATATTGATCTAATATCTTTTTTAATGATTGATTTAACTCTGGCTCCCGTTTGTATTTTATCAAACATTGGTAGCGATATCTATTGTTGATTCGTGGAATAGGTGATGCGACCGGACCAAGACAGAGGGCGCTTTTAGTTAAGCGACTAGTCAGAAATGTGGTAATTTTTTCTGTGACATCTAACGCTTTCATCAATTGCTCGTGACTGACCGTAATAAGTGTAATAAAATAAAAAGGTGGGTACTTTAAACCTTTTCTGATCATCATTTCGCGCTCATAAAACTGGTCGTAATTTTGTTCAGCTGCTAACTCAATACTATAATGTTCAGGACTGTATGTTTGAATGACCACTTCTCCTGGTAATTGATGACGCCCTGCTCTTCCACTCACTTGCGTCAATAACTGAAACGTTTTTTCTGATGACCGAAAATCTGGCAAATGAAGCATTGTATCAGCTGATAATACACCGACAAGCGTTATATTTGGAAAATCGAGTCCTTTGGCAATCATTTGGGTCCCAAGTAGAATATCTGCATGGCCTTTTTGGAACTCATTTAGCAGTCGCTCATGAGAGCCTTTTTTACTCGTTGTATCCACATCCATACGAATAACTCTCGCTTCAGGCAATACTTTATGGAGTTCTTCTTCTACCTTTTGTGTCCCTGTGCCAAAATAACGAATATGATCACTCTGGCATTCTGGACAAACAGAGGGGACATGATCCTCATATCCACAATAATGACATTTCATTTGCTGCTGGTGGCGATGATAAGTTAGTGAAATATCACAGTTCGGACAATTAACAACATAGCCACAATCACGACACATGACAAAAGAAGAATATCCACGTTTATTTAAGAAAAGTACAGTCTGCTCTTTTTTTTCTAGACGTAATTGAAGCTTTTCTAATAAGGATGAAGAAAACATTGAGCGATTTCCACTTCTTAGCTCTTCACGCATATCTACAATATCCACATGTGGTAAATCTTGATTATTCATCCTCTTCGGCAAACTTAACAAAGTGTATACACCTTTTTTAGCACGAGCAAATGATTCGAGTGAAGGTGTAGCGCTACCTAAAATAACGGGGAAACTCCCTTGCTTCCCTCGTTTTATTGCTACATCTTTTGCATGGTATTTTGGGTTTTCCTCTTGTTTATAACTTGTCTCATGTTCCTCATCTATAATGATGAGACCGAGGTTTTCAAACGGAGCAAATACAGCTGATCGCGCTCCAACAACGACTTTCACTTCTCCCCGCTGAACTTTTCGCCATTCATCATACTTCTCACCAGCAGATAATCCACTATGCATCACAGCTACTTGATTCCCAAATCTTCCTTTGAAACGATGAACCATTTGTGGGGTAAGTGAAATCTCTGGCACTAAACAAATCGCTTCTTGACCTCTCTCTAGTACTTTCTGTATCGACTGTAAGTAAACTTCTGTTTTCCCACTCCCTGTTACGCCATACAATAAAAACACTTCATGAAGGGATTTTGCGATGCGATCATGGATTGGATCGATGGCTTCTTGTTGCTCATTTGTTAACAGTAATGGTTCTGTTCGTGCAAAATAACGATTTTCATAAGGATCACGATAAATTTCACGTTCGCTCTCCTCTAATACTTCTTTTTTCACTAGTTCTTTTACAACGGCATTCGATATTTGTAGTGTTGCCGTTAAGTCAGTTAAGAATATCCAATCTTTATTTTCGATAAAGTAATTAATCACGTCATGTTGTTTTTGTGCCCGTGGGGTAAGAGACGATTGATAAGTCTTTAATTCCTCTGTTGAAAGAGCGCTTCTAATGGCGAGGCGTTTTTTCTTTTTTATTTTATCTTTCACTTCATAAATAATTAGAATATGACCTTTCGTTACTTCTTGCTGTAACAATGATAAATAGCCTGTTTCTTTCGCTTCTTCCCACAGGATGCTATCTTGGTTAGTAAATAAGCCTTGTAAGGTTTGCGGCAACAACTGTTTGTTTTCAGTTGAAACTTGTAATTTTTTTTGATATTTTGCTTTAAGTGCTGCTGGTAACATCGCTTGATAAGCAGAGATCCGATAACTTAAAGTTTCTTCTGATAGCCAATTTCCTAATGAAATGAGCGATTCAGATAATACAGGTGTTAAATCTAACGGCTCAATGATTTTTTTTAATTTATTAAGCGTGGACTGAGGTTTGATCCCAATGACAAAACCTTGAATTCTCCTTGGCCCAAATGGGACAACGACTCGCATCCCAATTTGAATGACCGTCTCAAGTGATTGCGGAATAACATAATCAAAAGGTCGATCTGTTTGCTTAGCCGGTACATCAACAATGACCTCAGCAATCATTTCCCCTCATCCTCATATAAATAAAGTGCTTCTTTTAAAATGCTTTCTGCTACGTCATGTTTTGACATCAACGGGAGATCTGTTTTAGTCCCATCTCGTTTATAGAGAGTAACAACATTCGTATCTGTTCCAAATCCGGCACCCGCACTTGTTACATCATTGGCTACAATCATATCAGCATTTTTCTTTTTCAGCTTTCCTCTCGCATATACATCCACATTATTTGTTTCTGCCGCAAAACCCACCAACACTTGATTTTTCTTTCTTTTACCAAGTGCCATTAAAATATCTTTAGTTCTTTCTAATTCCAATTGTTGATCACCATCATTCTTTTTCACTTTCTGATCATAAGTATATTTAGGCCGATAATCTGCTACAGCAGCCGTTTTTATCACAATATGAGCATCAGCAAAACGCGCAATCATTTCTTCATACATTTCTTCCGCACTTTCAACTTGTATCACTTTTACACCATGAGGTGGAGAAATATGGACAGGACCTGATACTAATGTCACATCCGCACCAAGTTTCGCTGCGACTTCTGCAATCGCATAGCCCATCTTACCACTCGAATGATTGGTTAAATAACGAACAGGATCAATTTTTTCTCTTGTCGGCCCTGCTGAGATCAATAACTTTTTCCCTTTTAACAACGGTTCCTTTTGATTGAAAAAATGATTCATATGCTCCACAATCTTTTCCGGTTCTTCTAATCTACCTTTTCCAACATAACCACATGCTAGATAGCCTTCACTCGGTTCAATAAATTGATAACCAAACTGATGAAGTGTATCAATATTTTTTATCACTGCAGGATGATTGTACATATTGACATTCATCGCTGGTGCAACCCATACCGGCGATGTGTGTGCTAACAATGTTGTAGAAATCATATCATCTGCGAGGCCATTTGCAAGCTTACCAATAATATTCGCAGTTGCTGGTGCAATCAATATCAAATCTGCCCAGTCTGCTAAATCAATATGAGCAATCTTACTAGCGTCCTTTTCATCGAAGGTATCAAAATATACTTCATTACGTGACATCACTTGAAAAGTTAATGGTGACACAAATTGTCTAGCTGAATCGCTCATCATTACTTTCACACAAGCTCCCGCTTGCGTTAACTTACTTGTTAAAGCTACCGCTTTATAAACAGCAATACCACCGGTTACACACAACAGGATTTTTTTACCATTCAACATCTATACAAACCCCCAATATTCAAAAGGTTATTTTTCTTTTATTATGAATAATTTCGCTCACTTTTTCATCTATCTCTTCTTGTTTTTTATAAATATTATGGCTATGAACAAAAATAACAACCTCCATACAGGTTGTTATTTTTTCATATATGTGTATTTTACCTTTTTTCCCCTTCATGCGTTGTATCACCTAAGCGATAAAATAGTTCGTTTGCATTAATCTCTTCTAACGCTTTACCCACATTTTTATGTGATACATATTTTTCTAAACGATATTGCTCTTCATTATTTTGTAATTTCCGTGCTCTTTTAGCAGCCACAGACACAAGAGAGTATTTTGAATCAATTTTTGTCATCAATGAATCAATTGATGGATTTAACATATTATTCAGCCTCCAACATTTTCAAATATCTAGGTTCAACGCGAGTGCGACGGCAATGTTCTGCCACTACAATCGCATTAATTCTGTCACAAGCGTTTTCCACTTGATCATTTTCTACAACATAATCATATAATTTCATCATTTCAATTTCTTCTTTAGCTGCACTTAAACGATTATTAATTATATCTTCTGTTTCTGTGCCTCGTGTAACAATACGATTTTTCAATTCAGATAAACTAGGTGGAACTAGGAAGATAAACAAGCCATCAGGAAACTTCTCACGCACTTGCTTTGCACCTTGTACTTCTATTTCTAAAAATACATCCTTGCCCTCGTTTAACGTTTGTTTCACATAATCAACAGGGGTTCCATAATAGTTGCCAACAAACTCAGCATACTCCAATAATTTATCTTGCTCTATTAATGTTTCAAATTCTTCACGAGATTTAAAGAAATAATCTACTCCATCAACTTCACCTTGTCTCGGTTTTCTTGTTGTCATAGAAATAGAGTATTCAAATGCCGTATCAGGCTGCGAGAAAATCTCTTTTCTCACTGTTCCTTTTCCTACACCAGATGGACCTGAGAGTACTATTAATAAACCTTTTTCCTTCATTAGAAAATCCTACCCTTCATCGATAACATCATCGCGGTCATTCAGTCGTGCAGCTACTGTTTCCGGCTGAACAGCAGATAAAATGACATGATCACTATCCATGACAATGACTGCTCTCGTTCTACGGCCATATGTTGCATCTATCAGTACACCACGGTCTCTTGCATCCTGAATAATTCTCTTAATTGGTGCCGATTCCGGACTCACTATTGATATGATTCTATTGGCAGAAACAATGTTTCCGAAGCCAATATTAATTAATTTTATTGACATATGCGTCCCCCCGTCATCAGTTAACTATTTTGACCTTTATCACGCGTTTCTAAACCGCTTTATTCAATATTTTGTACTTGTTCTTTCATCTTTTCTAATAGACCTTTCATCTCAACTACTTCTCCAGCAATGGTAGAATCATTCGCTTTTGAACCGATTGTATTGACTTCGCGATTCATCTCTTGAATCATGAAATCAAGCTTCCTGCCAATTGCATCTTCCAAGGAAAGGGTCAATTGAAATTGATTACGATGTGATGCGAGTCGTGTCAATTCTTCATTGATATCGGCCTTATCTGCAAAAATTGCCACCTCTGTAATAATTCTTGATTCATCAATATGACCATCAGCATATTCTTCCATTCGCTTTCGCAAACGGTCTTCGTATTGCTTTACCACGTTAGGGGCTAGGTCATATAAGCGGTTAAGACATTCAGTTAGTAAACCGAGCTGTTTAAAAAGATCCTTCTCTAGCTCCTTACCTTCAGCTAACCGCATCATTTGCAGCTCTTTACCAGCTTCATTTGTCGCTTCAAGAATCAGCTCATCTAGCCATTCGTCTTCTTCATCCACTTCCACAATAGCAAACACATCTTCATTAAGTAAATCTTTTAGCCCAGGCTCACTACTTAACTTATATTTTTCTTTCACTTCTGTCATTGAACGATAAAATTCGTCTAACAAATCCCAATCCACACGTATCTTCTTTTGTTTCGATCCCGTTTGTTCTATGGTTGCATAGACTTCTATTCTACCACGCTTAATATATTGATTAAGCGTTTTTTTTATTTTATCTTCCAGCTTGAGAAATTGCTTTGGAATGCGCAGGAAATATTCTGTAAAACGATGATTAACCGTTTTTACTTCAATCGTGATAGAGAAGGTGTCAGTTTGCCTTTTACCCTGTCCATACCCTGTCATACTCGCTACCATCGTTTAACCACACTTCCTTTCGCCGTTTGCGGGAAGTACCTACAACTTTCTTATACAAATTTGGCACTAACCATACCTTTTCTTACACTCATATATTATGTAGTTTTCTTTAAAAAACCAAAAGGTAATAGAGTTTCACTCTACTACCTAAAGGATTATATCATATTTCACTTCGATTTTCTTGCCAAATATGTGAAGCCAAGCAAAAATGTTGGGACAGCTGATAAGCCAACAATCATTAACCAATCACGACCAGCGATTGGTACTGTGTGGAAAATTTGTTGCAATGGCGGCCAATATAAAACAATCAGCATAAGTAAAACCGAAGAAATAACCGCCCAGACAAGATACATATTACCGAATGGATTTCGAGCAAAAACTGATTTTTCACTTCGACAATCAAACACATGAATTAATTGAGCAAGGACTAATGTCGCAAAAGCGACGGTTTGCGCATATGCGAGCTCACTAGGATCGCCTTTATATGTGAGCATAAACGCAAGTAAGGTTACTCCACCAATTAAAAAACCTCTTGAAATAACCTTCCAGCCAAGCCCTCTTGAAAAAATGCCTTCTTTAGGATTTCGCGGCTCTCGCTTCATGACATTACCTTCTGGTCGATCTAAACCTAACGCCATCGCCGGCAGGCCATCTGTTACTAAATTCACCCAAAGTATTTGTATAGGTACTAGCGGCAGAGGTAGCGCTAAAATCATTGCAAATAGCATAACCAGTATTTCGCCAACATTAGATGCAAGTAAATACCTTACAAACTTTCTAATATTATCGTAAATATTTCGCCCTTCTTTTATTGCTGATTTAATGGTTGCAAAGTTGTCATCAAGTAAAATAAGAGAAGATGCTTCTTTTGCTACATCCGTACCAGTAATGCCCATCGCAATGCCAATATCGGCAGCTTTGATAGCTGGCGCATCATTGATTCCGTCCCCTGTCATAGCTACAATATGACCGCGATTTTGCAGAGCTTTAACAATCTTTAGTTTATGTTCCGGTGATACGCGCGCAAACACAGATACATCATCCACTACATCTTCTAACTCTTCTGTACTCAATGTAGCTAATGTTTTTCCTTCCATTACTTTTGTTGACTTATTAAGAATACCTAATTGTTTAGCAATTGCTTGAGCAGTTGTAATATGGTCGCCTGTAATCATCACTGTCTTAATTCCTGCTTCTTTACATTCTTTAACCGCAGCTCGTACCTCTGTCCTTGGTGGATCAATCATTCCTTGTAAACCTATAAACGTCAATCGATTTTCTGCATCTTTTTCTGATGTTATTCTGCCCTCATTAGTCAATTCCTTATATCCTATTGCAATTGTTCTTAGTGCTTGGGAGGCTAAACCGTGAATTGCCTCATTAACTGATCTATGCATCTCTTGGGTCATTGCTTGCTTACGATTTTCCCACAGGATACTCTCACAGTTCTGCGCCAACACATCCGGTGCTCCTTTACAGACAACAAATCTTCTGCCACTGGCATCCCTTAACACGATACTCATCATTTTTCTAGTTGAATCAAAAGGAAATTCCTCGAGAATTTCATATTGATTTAATAAAGAGGGGCGACTATATCCTGCTTTCATCCCAGCGACTAACAATGCACCTTCTGTTGGATCACCGTCAATGACAAATTCTTTATTTTTCTTATGAATTTCAGCATGATTACAAAGCATACCAAACATCAATAATTGTTGTAATGTTTTTTCATTTTTCGGATCTATACGTTTTTCACTGCGATAAAAATCTCCTTTTGGTGTATAGCCAATGCCATCTACTTGCCATGTGTTCCCACCACTCCATAAATGGGTGACAGTCATTTTGTTCTGAGTCAAGGTTCCCGTTTTATCGGAGCATATGACAGAAGCACAGCCTAATGTTTCTACTGCTGGGAGCTTTCTGACAATCGCCTTTTGTTTAATCATGCGTTGGACTCCTAGCGATAAGGCCACGGTGACTATCGCCGGTAATCCCTCTGGTATAGCTGCTACAGCTAACGATACCCCTGTTAAGAACATCGTATATAATTCTTGTCCTTGTAGCACACCGATACCTACGACAAGAACCGTTAAGAATAGTGCGACAACAATGAGAATTTTCCCTAATTGTTCCAACCTTCTTTGCAGCGGTGTTGTCATCGTTTCCGCACTTTGAATCATATCAGCGATTTGTCCCATCGCTGTTTTCATTCCTGTGCCAATGACAACCCCCACTCCGCTACCCTTCGTTACGATCGTACCCATAAATCCCATATTTTCCATATCGCCGATTCCGGGGTTATCTTGCTTAATTGCTGCGACTGTTTTTTGCACCGGTAATGATTCACCTGTTAAGGCCGATTCTTCTATTTCTAAGTTATTGCACTCGATTAAGCGGATATCCGCCCCAATTCTATCACCGGAGGAGAACTTCAATAAGTCACCAACAACGACTTCTTTTGAGGGGATTTTCTTCCATTCTCCATCACGTAATACTGTTGCATGAGGTGTGGATAATTCTTTTAGCGCACTTAATGACTTCTCTGCTTTTCGTTCCTGAAAAAAACCTAATACTCCGTTGATAAGCACAATCGCAATAATGGCGATTGCATCAATATATTCACCCAGTAGCCCAGATATCAATGTGGCTACTAATAGAATTAAAGTCATAAAGTCTTTGAATTGACTAAAAAATAAGAGTAAAGCGGATTGCTTTTCTCCTTCTGCTAATTCGTTATATCCAAATTGCTCCAATCTTTTTTGCGCATCTTCTTCAGACATGCCTTCATGCCTATTTGTGTTTAACGTGTCTTCAACCTCTCTCGCTTCCATCTCATGGTATTTCATTCGGACATCACACTTCCTCCTTTTCATTTTAAGAGAATTCGCATCTACTACATGCGAACCGTCCTGCTTCCCCTACTATCTCGATGGAGAGCTGTCCTATTTTTAAGGCTCTCATGAAAGCTTATTCAGTCTCGTCCTAAAAAATGCTATGCTATTATGAGAAAGAATGTATTTTACATAAACAGAAAGCTTTTAAAAACCATTTGTTTATGGGAAAATAGCTTCCATAAAGTAAAGAGACGCCTTTCGGATAACTAAGAGCGTAGAAAAGGATGTTAGAGATGTCATTTGATGGATTATTTACAAAAGCGATGGTAGAGGAGCTACAAGCTACTCTTAAAGGTGGTCGAATTAATAAAGTTCACCAACCATATAAAAATGAAATCATCTTAGTAATTAGAGCTAACGGAAAAAATCATAAATTACTATTGTCTGCGCATCCAAGCTATGCACGCGTACAATTAACAAATGAAGCATATGATAACCCCAGTATTCCACCGATGTTCTGCATGCTTTTAAGAAAACATTTAGAGGGATATATATTAGAAGATATTCAACAAATGGACCTAGATCGTATCATAGTATTTAACGTTAAAGGTCGTAATGAAATTGGCGATATCTCATATAAGAGGCTCATCGTCGAAATCATGGGACGTCACAGTAATATTACATTGGTCGATCAAGAACGAAACATGATCTTAGATTGTATCAAGCATGTATCTTATGCGGTAAATAGTCATCGTGCCCTGCTTCCGGGTCAACTTTATGTGGCTCCTCCGGCTCAAAATAAAGCCAACCCATTAGAAGCTGATGAGACGGATGTATTACGAAGAATGGACTTTAATAGTGGGAAGTTAGATAAACAACTTGTCCAACATTACAGCGGGTTTTCTCCCCTACTTGCAAAAGAAGTTGTATTCCAATCTGGATTAGCCAACCGTACAACAATACCTGCTGCCTTTATTAAGACAATGGATAAAATAAAAAACAAAGAAGTTCAACCGACCATTACAATAAATGAACATAAAGAGACTTTTTATTTCCTCCAGTTAGATCATATTCAGGGAGAGCAGCGTCATTTTGAGAGCTTAAGTCTAATGCTTGACCGCTATTATTTCGGCAAAGCAGAAAGAGATCGTGTCAAACAACAAGGCAATGACTTGGAAAAATTTGTTAGCAATGAAAAAGAAAAAAACACAAAAAAGATAGAGAAATTAAAACTAACCATGCAAGAAGCAAAAAACGCCGAGCAATTTCAATTGTACGGTGAATTAATTACAGCTCATATGTACGCCATTCAAAGAGGGATGGATGAGATTGAAGTGAACAATTATTATGATGAAAATAACAGCAATGTGCTTATCCCTCTAGATACACAAAAAACACCTTCGCAAAATGCACAGATATACTTTAAGAAATATCAAAAAGCTAAACACGCTAAACAAGTTGTACAAGAACAAATAGATCAAGCCTATGAAGAAGTTAACTACTTCGATCATCTTTTACAACAAATACAAGCCGCTTCACCGAAAGATATTGAAGAGATACGGGAGGAACTTATTGAAGGCGGTTACTTACGTGAAAGACAAAAAAAACAGAAAAAGCCGGTCAATGCCAAACCTATCCTGGATTATTTTGTCGCTAGCGATGGGACAGAAATCATTGTTGGTAAGAACAATAAACAAAATGATTACTTAACGAATAAGTTAGCTGCAAAAGACGACATCTGGCTCCATACAAAAGATATCCCTGGGTCACATGTGGTCATTAGAGATAAAGCGCCAAGTAATGAAGTTATACAAGAAGCTGCTTGTTTAGCTGCTTATTTTAGTAAAGCGCGTAACTCAAGTAGTGTACCCGTCGATTACACAAAGGTACGTAATGTAAAAAAGCCGAGTGGTGCTAAGCCCGGGTTTGTCATTTATGATCAACAACAAACAATCTTTGTCACCCCTGATGAAGAAAAAGTCATTTCACTTAGTAAAAAGAAATAACAAAACCCAATTGAGATGAACGCCTTACTCTACCAGGCGCTCCATCCAATTGGGTTTTTTATTAGTTAAAAGTTACTGTGCTGTATAACCACCATCTACTAATAAGGTTGTACCATTTACAAAGCTCGCATCATCACTTGATAAGAATAAAACAGCTTTAGCAATTTCTTCTGGTTTTCCAAGTCTACCTTGTGGGTGAAGGGAGGCCAGGTGATTCTTCACATCTGATTCTAATTCCGATAATAAAGGCGTATCAATGTATCCCGGACAAACCGCATTTACACGGATATTTTCTTTCGCATATGCCGTACATAAGTTTTGTGTTAACAGTTTCACGCCACCTTTTGCAGATGAGTATGCTGGTATATTAGGGAGTGAGACAAAGCTATGAATAGATCCTGCATTCACTATTACACCGCTGCTTCCTTGTTTTTGGAATTGTTCGATTGCGTATTTATCTGATAGAAACACACCAGAAAGATTAATATCAATCGTTTTTTTCCATTTATCATAATCTAATTCAGCTGCTGGCCCATCACTGGCAATCCCCGCATTGGCATACATGATATCCAATTTTCCAAACCGATTAACTGTCTGTGCAACGACATTTTTCACATCTTCTTCTTTTGATACATCTGTTTTAACAAATAAAGTCTCATATCCTTCTTTATTCAAAGTATCAGAAAGAGCTTGTCCCTTGTCAGAGAAATCAGCTATGACAACCTTTGCACCTTCTTTTACATATTCTTTGACAACTGCTTCACCAATACCACTTGCTCCACCTGTTACGATTGCTACTTTATCTTGTAATTTCATTTTAATCTCCTCTTTCTTTTCATTATCTTGCTGTCGCTCCACCATCAATGACAAACTCTGCCCCTGTAGTGTATGCTGAATCGTCTGAAGCTAAAAAGAGCACTGTATTAGCTACATCTTTTACTTTACCTAAATAACCGAGTGGAAATAGGTTCTTTCCTAGTGCATCTTTTGACTGACCAGTCTGTTCTGAAGCATAATCAGCCATGCCAGTATCAATATACCCTGGATGGATAGAATTTACTCTAACACCCATTGGAGCATATTCAATGGCAGCGTCCTTAGTCATGACACGTACAGCACCTTTACTTGCACCATATAAAACATGGCCTGGAGAGCCAACTAAGCCAGCAATAGAAGAAGCGTTAATCACAGAACCTTTCTGCCGCTCCGCCATTAATGGCATAATATGCTTCATTCCTAAAAACACACCCCCTACATTAATAGCCATTAATTTATTCCATTCCACTAGCTCAATTTCAGCTAGTGGTTTAATAAGATAAATCCCTGCATTATTGAAGAGAATATCTACCTGGTTATAAGCTTTTATCGCCTCATCAGCGACCTTACGCCAATCATTTTCATTACTTACATCATGGCGAACAAATATTGCTTCCCCACCATTTGCCTTGATTTCTTCGACGGTACCTTGACCAGACGTTTCATGAATATCTGTCAGAATAACTTTTGCTCCTTCTTGTGCAAAAAGAAGTGCCGTTTCTTTCCCAATCCCCGTGCCACCACCAGTAATAACAGCCACTTTTTCATTTAATCTCATAATCTTATCCCTTCTCTGCTGTCATATTTACATGAATATCCTTACTTATCAACAATTCATTCATTGTTCACCCCACATCTACAATGATACAAACTTTAACTTTTTAGCGCTATCCTATAAGATACTGTTTATGAGTAGCTATTTTACAGTCATATATAGGGGGAATTTCATGGCTCAATCTCATGATCGTTTTGAAGAAGTTACATTGCGGGAATTTATATTCTTTATGAAAACATATAGGCAAAACTTAGAAGAAAATATCCGGATCTACCTCAATGTCGAGGGGATTTCTGACGAAGAGCATTTTGAGGCGGTTACACTGCTACTCCGTTCCTTTACAGAATGGTTTCACCATATACACATGGGAGAAATGGAGGAAGACATTCATAATCAGTTAATAGATTGGCTTTATGCGCAAATATCCATTCTATCCACTGAACGATTATATTTGTTTTCATTGATTCTACAAAAAGCGGTAACAACCTTATTAAAGAAAGAAAAAATTCATAAGAACGATGGGTTTATCATGTTTTTATTTAACTTACAATCAGATTTACTGAAAACATATCAGCAAATAGCAAAAAAAGAGAAGCAAATACCTCATAGAGCACCCTTAACTAAATTAAGTCAATTATTAATTCGTTCATCGAAGACGGAACTCCCCGATATCCTAAAAAAATGTGAAGATTGGTTTGGGTTTAAACGCTGTGTTTTTTATGGTTATATTCCGTGGTCCAATGAATTTTATGGTGCAGTCGGAACAGAAGTTATCAAAGTACAGAGTATGAAAGGTCAATTAGGAGAGAATTTCTCAGTCTTCTCTACAAAGAAACCAATTTTCTTAAAAGACCCTAAGCAATTAATTAGACAAGAACATATTGAATTATTCGGCTTATCTTCGATTATCTTTCTTCCCATTTTATGTGAAGAACAATTATATGGCTGGTTAACTTTTGACCAAAAGGGAGAGGCGTTTGAATATAGTAAAGAAGAGTTAGATTATATCAATGAAGTAGGTATATTATTGGGTTTATTCTTTTCTCGAAAAAGTGGAAATGATAGGATCCAATCCTCCATTCATCTTACCCAAAGGGAGCATTCTATTCTCATCCTACTAGCTGATGGTCATGATAATAAAACCATAGCCTCCATGCTCTATTTAAGCGAGCATACGGTGAGAGATTATGTCAGTCAATTAATGACTAAACTAAAAGCAAAAAATCGCACACAAGTTGTGGCGATTGCTTTTCAATCGGGATTATTACATTAATTCCTCTTTACTGATAAAACTGTATACTGTTAGATAGGCTAAGCGAAAAGTTTGCTATTGCTAACTTTTCGCCGCCACTTATTTATGCAAATGCTTTCCCCCATGCTTGCGGGTCTTTTCTCCATTCAGTTAATACTGCAAAATCGGATGCCTCGATTGTCCCTTGATTCTTTGCAACTTCTTTTAATGATTCAAAATCGGAAAGTGTGTGAACGGAAACATTTGCTGCCTGAAGTAACTCTTCGCCTTTTGCTAATTGATAAGTAAAAATAGCGACAACCCCTAGAACTTCACACCCTGCCTCTCTTAGTGCTTCGACAGCGTTGATCACACTGCCACCTGTCGAAATTAAATCTTCGACGACGACAACTTTTTGCCCTTTCTCCGCTTTCCCTTCAATTTGTTTGCCTTTACCATGAGCTTTCGCCTTTGACCGAACATAGCACATCGGTAAATTCATCCGATCACTTACCCATGCAGCATGTGGAATGCCTGCAGTCGCTGTCCCAGCAATCACCTCAGCGTCTGCATAATGTTCCTCAATAAGTGCTTGTAGCCCTTGCGCAATTTCATTTCTTACTTTAGGATAAGCTAATGTTAAGCGATTATCACAGTAGATTGGTGATTTAAGACCAGATGACCACGTAAAAGGATCTTTAGGATTTAGTGCGACTGCTTTAATAGTTAATAAACTTTCTGCTATTTGTTTTTTCATACGGAAATACCCTCCCAAAGATTCTTGATTTGATAATAGGCAGCAAGGGAATTAGATGCTCTAGTAATGGATCGCCCTACGACGATTGCTGAAACACCTTCAGCTCTGGCAAAATCAGGTGTTGCCACTCTTTTTTGATCTTGCTTGTCGTCAGTCTCCATTCTTATTCCTGGTGTCACGGTCAAAAAATCAGCGCCCACCTTCTTGGCAATTTGTTTGGCTTCAAAAGGCGAACAAACCACACCATCTAAGCCTGCTTGCTTTGTTATTTGGCTATAATGCAACACAGATTCATTTAAAGAAACAGGGATTAACTGTTCACTATTCATTTGCTGCCTAGATGTGCTCGTTAATTGCGTAACAGCAATAAGCTTTGCCCGTTCCTTTCCTTGCACTTTCCCTTCCTCAAGTCCTTCAACAGCTGCCCGCATCATCTCTATACCACCAGCTGCATGGACATTCACGAGATCACAACCGAGACGAGCAAGTCCTTTCATGGCACTTTTGACTGTATTCGGAATATCATGCAGTTTCAAATCAAGGAAAACTTGGTGGCCTTCAGCTTTTAATCGTTCCACAATTTGTGGACCTTCTTGATAATATAACTCCATTCCAACCTTTAAGAATAATTGCTCATTTGTGAAAGGTTTGAGAAAATCTTCCACTTGTTGACGGTTAGCAAAATCAAGCGCGATGATGAGTGAGTTTTTCAACTGTTTTCCAGCTCCTTCCGGTACATTCAGAAATATGATCAAATCCTAAAGAATGAATAAGTTCTGGCAACTCTGCTATGATTTTTGGGCAGATAAATGGATCAACAAAGTTCATCGTTCCCACTGCGACGGCGCTCGCCCCGGCATAAAAATATTCAATCACATCTTCAGCTGATTCCACGCCCCCCATGCCGATGATTGGAATCGCTACTTGTTGGCTTACCTCATGAATCATGCGAATAGCAACTGGTTTAATGGCCGGCCCAGAAAGACCACCCGTTTTATTGGCGATTACTGGTTTACCGGTCCTTATATCAATTCTCATACCAACAAGAGTATTGATCATCGTTAATCCGTCAGCACCACCTTGTTCAACAGCCTTTGCCATTTCAACGATATTTGTGACATTCGGCGAGAGTTTCACGTATACAGGAACAGCTGATACTTCCTTTACCTTCTTCGTTAATGATTGCGCAATTTCTGGCACGGTTCCAAAAGCAATACCACCTGTTTTCACATTGGGACATGAAATATTTAATTCAAGTGCATGGACATTCGGCGCTTGCGAAATTTCTTTTGCCACCTCGATATAATCTTCTTCCATTGAACCGGCGACATTAGCTATGATTGGTACATCAAACTGCGAAAGCCACGGTAATTCTTCCTCTACGACTTTCGTCAATCCTGGGTTTTGCAGGCCGATTGCATTCAGCATTCCGGCAGATGTTTCCGCTACCCTTGGTGTGGGATTACCGAATCTTGCATCTTTCGTTGTGGCCTTAATCATAATCGCACCGAGCTGACTTAAATCAAACAAGTCACTATATTCTCTACCGAAACCGAAGCAACCAGATGCCGGCATTATTGGGTTTTTCAACTCAAGCCCTGGTAAACTAATATTCAAAGCGCTCATATGACAACCTCCCCTGCCTTAAAGACTGGCCCATCGCTACAAACCTTTTTATAAGACACGCCTGTGGGATCTTCTGCTGTATGGCATACACAGGCAAAGCAAGCACCGATTCCACAACCCATTCTCTCTTCTAATGATAAAAATACTTTTTTATGTCTATATTCTTGTTCAAGTGCTTGGAGCATGGGCGTTGGCCCACAAGTATACAAAACATCGAACGTTATATTTTCATTCTTAATAATATCTGTGACAAATCCTGAATAAGCGTAACTACCATCAGCAGTCGCGATAAAAGTAGGACCTAATTGTTTAAACTCTTCTTCATAAAAAACAGCATTCTTTGTTTGATGCCCGAGGACATGAATAACTTTTACACCATTGGCAGTTAGTCTTTGCGAAAGTTCATATAGCGGGGGGACTCCAATACCGCCACCGACAAGCAATGCCGTATCAGAAGCGTCCGTCTCCTCTACAGGAAATCCGTGACCAAGCGGACCTAATACATCAAGAAGGTCGCCTTGTTGTAACGTTGCTAACAAGCGTGTACCTTTTCCTTCTGCACGATAGATCATCGTGAAAGTCTGTTCGTCTTGATTGATATTTGCAATCGAGATGGGCCTTCTTAGAAGCGGTGAAAGACCACTATTCACTTTCAAATGAACAAATTGTCCTGGCTCTTTCATTTCATGAACAAGCTCACCTTTTACGGTGAGCTCATAAATATTTGTTGCGATTTCTGTTTGATCAATCACTTGACATAATTCTTGTTTGATCATAAGAAAACCGCCTCCTGTACTGCTTTTTCTTCTAAATTATTCATTGCATCAGCAGAGAAAGTCATCGATTCAATTACTTGGAGAATGGCATCTGCTGTATCTAAGGATGTTAAACATGGGACCCCATTTTCAACCGATTCTCTACGAATTCTAAAACCATCTCTTGCTGGCTGCTTCCCTTTTGTTAAGGTGTTTATAACAATTTGCGCTTGACCGTTTCGGATGACATCAAGTAAATTTGGTTCATCTGTGCCAATTTTATTCGTAATATCAACCGGTATACCCGCACTTTGAAGATATTCTGCCGTTCCACTGGTTGCCATCAATCTATAACCGATAGAGGCAAAGCGTTTTGCTAGACTCAAAGCTTCTTCCTTATCTTTATCTGCTACAGTCATTAAAACCGTGCCATATGGATAAATTTTCATACCTGAAGCAACTAATCCTTTATATAATGCTTTCTCAAGCGTTTGATCTTTGCCCATCACTTCACCAGTTGATTTCATTTCTGGTCCAAGCGTAATGTCAACTCTCCTCAGTTTCGCGAAAGAAAATACCGGTACTTTAACGTATACGCCGGCTTTCTCCGGCACTAAACCATTTTCATACCCTTGACTTTGTAATGTTTCTCCTAAAATAACCTTTGTTGCAATTTTTGCCATTGGTACATTTGTAATTTTACTTAAAAAAGGTACCGTTCTACTTGAGCGAGGGTTCACTTCTAGCACATAGACTTCACCTTTTGAGATGACATATTGGATATTTAACAATCCGATAATGCCAAGCCCTTTTGCCAATCTCTCGGTATAATCAACCAGCTTCGCCTGAATGCTTTGGCTAATATTTTGCGGAGGATAGACAGCAATTGAATCACCTGAGTGTACGCCAGCTCGTTCGATATGTTCCATAATCCCAGGAATCACTACCGTTTCTCCATCACTAATCGCATCCACTTCGATTTCTTTACCAGTTAAGTAACGATCGATTAATACCGGATGTTCAGGATTTACTTTTACAGCATTCTTCATGTACAGCAGGAGTTCTTCTTCTTTGTAGACGATTTCCATCGCGCGACCACCTAGTACATAAGATGGTCTGACTAGAACAGGATAGCCGATATCAGTCGCGATCTCCACTGCTTCTTCAACCGATAATGCTGTTTTTCCTTCTGGCATCGGAATGTCTAATTTGTGCAATGCATGTTCAAACTTGTCGCGGTCTTCTGCACGATCAAGATTTTCAAGTGAGGTTCCTAAGATTTTCACTCCTCGTTCAACAAGTCCTGCCGCTAAATTGATCGCCGTTTGGCCACCGAACTGAACGACAACCCCTTCAGGACGTTCAAGGTCGATGATATGCATGACGTCTTCTATTGTTAAAGGTTCGAAGTAGAGCTTATCCGAAATACTGAAGTCAGTTGACACGGTTTCTGGATTGTTGTTAATGATGATCGCTTCATATCCTGCCTCTTTAATTGCCCAAACGGCGTGGACAGTGGAATAATCGAATTCTACCCCTTGACCAATTCTAATCGGACCAGACCCTAATACGAGCACGCTTTTTCTATCTGTTACAACAGATTCGTTCTCATCTTCATATGCTCCGTAATAATAAGGTGTTTCCGACTCAAATTCAGCTGCACAAGTATCGACCATTTTATAAACTGGTGTAATGCCCGCATTTTTTCTCTTTTCATAGACTTCTCTTTCTTCCATTGACCATATTTGTGCAATTGTTGTATCAGCAAACCCTAGTTTTTTTGCTGCCTGCAAGATTTCTAGATCACCAATATTCGCCGCTAATTGATCTTCCAGCTTAACAATTTTATTGAATTTGTATAAGAAAAACAAATCAATTTGGCTCCATTCATGAATGGTTTCAATGGTGACACCGCGCCTTAATGCTTCTCCGATATAGAATAATCGTTCGTCGCCTGCTTTACGAATCCGCTTTTGTAAAAGGGCATCATCTATTTCGTCTCCATTTTGTAATGCGAGATGATGAACATTTGCTTCTAGTGATCGGACAGCTTTTAAAATCGATTCTTCAAAGTTTCGACCAATCGCCATGACTTCCCCAGTTGCTTTCATTTGTGTCCCTAATGAACGGTTAGCCGATTCAAATTTATCAAAGGGCCAGCGAGGAATTTTGGTAACGACATAGTCCAATGCTGGTTCAAAGCTGGCATAAGTTTTCCCTGTTACCGGGTTCATCATTTCATCCAAAGTTAATCCGACAGCGATTTTCGCTGCCAACTTCGCGATCGGGTAGCCAGTTGCTTTAGAGGCTAAGGCAGAAGAACGGCTAACCCTCGGGTTTACTTCAATAATGTAGTAATGGAAACTGTAAGGGTCAAGGGCTAATTGTACGTTACAGCCCCCTTCAATGCCGAGTGCTCTAATAATTTTGAGCGAAGCGTTTCTTAACATTTGATATTCACGATCACTTAACGTTTGGCTCGGCGCGACGACAATGCTGTCACCAGTATGGACGCCTACAGGATCAATGTTCTCCATGTTACAAACAACGATGGCATTATCATTTGAATCTCTCATAACCTCGTATTCTATTTCTTTAAAACCAGCAATACTTTTCTCTAACAAACATTGCGTCACCGGGCTGTTTTTCAAACCGCTTATAACAATTTCATTTAGTTCTTCTTCGTCGTGGCAAATACCTCCACCTGTTCCACCTAGTGTGAAAGCAGGTCTGACGATGACTGGGTAACCAACAATTTCAACAAATTGTTTGGCCTCTTCTAGCGTGTGAATAATTTCACTATCTGGTACTGGTTCACCGAGCTCATTCATTAATGTACGGAATAAGTCGCGATCTTCTGCTTGTTCAATAGCCGAAAGTTTCGTACCTAATATCTCGACATTACATTCTTCTAATACGCCTGATTTGGCCAATTCAACCGCCAAGTTTAAACCAGTCTGACCACCTAATGTTGGCACGAGCGCATCTGGACGTTCTTTCCTAATAATTTTACTCACAAACTCAAGTGTTAAAGGTTCGATATAGACTGCATCAGCAATCTCTGTATCTGTCATGATCGTTGCTGGATTCGAATTAACGAGAATGACTCGATATCCTTCTTCTTTTAGAGCGATACAAGCTTGTGTACCCGCGTAGTCAAATTCTGCTGCTTGCCCAATGACAATCGGTCCTGATCCAATTACAAGTATGCTTTTTATGTCTGTACGCTTTGTCATTGATAAACACCTTCCTGTCTGTTCATTTCAATTAGTGTTAAAAACTGTTCAAAAAGTCCGTTGGCATCTTCAGGTCCGGGTGAAGCTTCTGGATGATACTGTACAGTGAAAGCAGGGTGCACTTTATGCTTTAACCCTTCAACCGTGCCATCATTTAAAGCAATATGTGTTATTTCAAGGTCTGTCTGTGTAATCGATGCTTCATCTACAGAGTAGCCGTGGTTTTGTGAAGTGATCGCAATCTTACCTGTAGCCAATTCCTTTACAGGATGGTTCGATCCACGATGACCAAATTTCATCTTTTCCGTATTGGCCCCGCAAGCGAGCGCAAAGATTTGATGTCCAAGACAAATGCCGAACAGTGGAACTTTCCCAAGAATCTCTCTAACCATCTCAATTGCTTGTGGCACATCTTTTGGATCCCCAGGGCCATTTGATAACATGATGCCATCAGGACTTAAATTTAAGATTTCTTGTGCAGTCGTGTTGTATGGAACAACAATGACGTCACAATCTCTTTTATTCAATTCTCTTAAAATCCCGTGTTTCATACCAAAATCAACTAATACTACTCTTCTGCCACGCCCTGGTGATGGGTAAGGCGTTTTTGTTGATACTTGTTTTACTTGATCGACTCGCAGTTTGGTTGCTTTCATTTTTTCTAATATCTCGGCAACATTTTCTTCCATGCTACAAATCGTCCCTTTTAAAGTTCCTGCTTTACGGATGATTCTTGTTAATTTTCTCGTATCAATCCCAGCGATGCCTGGAATGTCTTTCATAGAAAAGTACTCAGCAAGCGATTGTTGATGACGAAAATTTGAAGGATATTCCGCTGCTTCTTTCACAATGAAGCCACTGATAGCTGGATGAATGGATTCAAAGTCATCACGGTTAATACCATAATTACCTATTAACGGGTAAGTTAAAGTAACGATTTGGCCACAATATGAAGGGTCAGATAACACTTCTTGGTATCCTGTCATGCCTGTATTAAACACGACTTCACCCATCGTTTGTTTACCACTACCAAAGCCTTCACCAATAAATACTGTGCCATCTTCTAAAATTAATTGTCTTTTCACGCTGTTACACTCCCCTTTTTAAAGACTACCTTTCCAGCAACAATTGTCGTTGTTGGCCAACCTTTACACTTCCAACCAGCAAACGGTGTATTTTTACCTTTTGATAAGAAGGTATCAGGATCAATTGCTTCTTCCTTTTCTAAATCAAGCAATACAATATCCGCCCTGCTTCCTTTTTGTAATAGTCCTCTATTTAAAGAGAAAGATTCAGCTGGTTTTCTTGTTAAGAAATCGATGAGTTGCTTTAGTGTGAAAATACCTTTCTTAACAAAGTTCGTATAAAGAAGTGGAAAAGCTGTCTCCAATCCTACAATACCGAATGGTGATAATGTCATCCCTTCAGCCTTCTCTTCTGCTGCATGCGGGGCATGGTCAGTTGCGATAAAATCGATTGTACCATCTAGTAGACCCTCTAACAGCGCTTCTTGATCGTCTTTGCCTCTAAGTGGAGGATTCATCTTATAGTTTGTATCAAGACCAGGGATATCTTCTTCTGATAATAATAAGTGGTGTGGTGTCACTTCTGCCGTTACTTTAATTCCTGCCCTTTTGGCATCTCTTACCACCCTAACCGATTCTTTTGTGCTAATATGACAAACATGATAATGGCAATTTGCTGCCTCTGCTAATAGCACGTCTCTTGCAATATGCACAGATTCACATACTGAAGGGATACCATTTATACCTTGTGCTTTTGAAAACTTCCCTTCATGAACAGCTCCTTTATGAATTAGTGTATTTTCCTCGCAATGAGCGACAATTGCCATATCTACTTCAGCTGCTTTCTTCATGGCTGAATACATCATATCAGCTGACTGTACGCCAACCCCGTCATCAGTAAAAGCGAAGGCCCCTGCTTCTTTAAGTGCTGCAAAATCTGTTAGTTCGAATCCAGCTTCTCTTATAGTGATAGATGCATATGGTAATACTTCTACTACGCCTGTTTCAGTGATTCTTTTATGTAGTGTCTCCATTTGTTCCTTACTATCTGGTACAGGTCTTGTATTAGGCATTGCAGCAATTGTAGTAAATCCGCCTCGTGCCGCTGCCTGTGTACCAGTTGCAATTGTTTCTTTATGTTCACCACCCGGTTCGCGCAAATGGACATGAAGGTCGACAAATCCTGCTGTTACAAGTTGACCTGTTGCATCAATGACCTCATGATCATTTACTACGATGGATTCACCGATTTCTTCAATCTTCCCATCATTAATTAACACATCCTGTTGAAGTAAGTCCCCTTCATTAGTAAGCAATTGACCATTTTTGATGATGATTCCCATTACGCTCTCCCCTTTCAAATTGTTCAATTATTCTTTTTAATACCGCCATTCTAATAAATACACCATTTTGCATTTGTTTAAAAATTCTTGACCGTCCACACTCAACTAGACTGTCTGCAATCTCTACGCCGCGGTTAACTGGTGCAGGGTGCATAATAATGCTGCCCTTTTTCATCATTTTCTCCCGTTCAAGTGTTAACCCAAATGCTTTATGGTATTTTTCAGCGTCCCATCTACCACCTTCATGACGTTCATGCTGTACCCTAAGCAGCATGATAACATCAGCTTCTTTGACCGCTTTATCGATAGACACATATTGTCCATGTTGTGCCATGTCTTGATCGAACCATATTTCTGGTCCTGAGAAAATTACGTTCGCACCTAACCGATTTAAGCTCTCTGCATTTGACCTGGCAACACGGCTATGACGTAAGTCACCAACGATGGCTACCTTTAACCCTTTAAAGCTAGCGAATTCTTGTTTGATCGTTAGTAAGTCAAGCAAAGACTGTGTTGGATGATGGCCACATCCATCGCCTGCATTAATAATCGCACTATTGGTTTTCCCAATCAGTTGATCAAAATAACAATTCTCATTATGCCTGATGACAGCTAGTTGAACACCAATTGCTTCAAGCGTCTTTACTGTGTCATAGAGCGTTTCACCCTTTGACACACTAGAAGTACTCACTTCAAATGGAATAATATCTAAGCCCAATCTTCTTTCAGCTACTTCAAAGCTACACTTTGTTCTTGTACTGTTTTCAAAAAAGAGATTAGCGATAAAAACTTTGTTTTTAGGTTTCCACATTTTACCGTTAATAAAATGCTCTGCATCGGCTAAAATCCCTTGAATTTCGTCTATTGTTAGATCAGTTGTAGTGAGACAATGTTCCATAAAAGACAGCCTCCTTTTTTTATTGAAACGTAAAGCTTGATCAACCTTGACTTCTTTGCTTTGCTATTAAAAAACACCTTGACAAAAACAAGTCAAGGTGTCGAATAAACATGAGTGTACAAAAGTGGGATTTTTCTTCCCACTTTGAACTGAGCTCTTCAACACCCTTATGAACCTCTCTGGATTCCTTTTAAAAGGCGTAATTAGTTTTCAAACATATTTTCATCTACATCCGGTTTACCCGGTAAGACTAAGTTGAGTATAACCCCAGCAATTGCAGCAATCGCCATTCCCTCTAAGTTGAATACCCAAAGTTGTAAATGCGCGCCGCCAATTCCTAATACTAGGATAACAGAGGCGATAGCTAAGTTACGGTTATTACCAAAGTCCACTTTATTATCTACAAGCATCCTTAACCCTGAAGAAGCTATGATACCGAATAGAAGGATTGAAACACCGCCCATAACAGGTGTCGGTATTGAACTTATTAAAGCTGTTACTTTTCCGACAAAACCGAAGACGATGGCAATCACTGCTGCGCCTGCAATTACATAAACACTGTAAATTTTGGTGATCGCAAGTACACCGATATTTTCTCCATACGTTGTTTTCGGTGGCCCACCAATGAGAGCTGATAACATGGTTCCCATCCCATCACCTAAGATTGAGCGATGTAAGCCTGGGTCTTTAATATAGTCTTTGCCAACGACTTTTCCGAGTACAAGTTGATGACCGATATGTTCAGAAAGAGTGACAACAGCTACTGGAATCATCAATAGAGCAAGATCAAGAGTAATTCTGACATCATAATCCATTACAGGAAAGATAAATTCAGGCATTTCAAACCATGCAGCTTTTGCAACAACCGAGAAGTCAACAATACCAATCATGAGTGAATATACATAACCGATAATTATACCAGCAAGAATCGGAATCATTCCAAACATACCTTTTCCATATACTGAGATAACTACTGTAGCAGCAAGTGTAATTAAAGCTGCCGAGAAGTGAAGCATGCTATATTCTCCTGTTACGGGGTTGTTCATGGCCATGTCTATTGCTGTTCCTGATAA
This sequence comes from Cytobacillus sp. FSL M8-0252, assembly GCF_038007345.1. Lineage (NCBI taxonomy): Bacteria > Bacillati > Bacillota > Bacilli > Caryophanales > Bacillaceae > Cytobacillus > Cytobacillus sp. FSL M8-0252. Next base: position 1,974,658 of record NZ_JBBOWZ010000001.1, on the reverse strand, counting down.
CGCAAGTCCAATAACGATAATAACAGGTCCTGTAACAATTGGTGGTAATAATTTTAAAATCCAACGATAACCTGCTTGCTTAATAATAAGAGCGACAATCCCATAAACGAGACCTGCCATAAAGCTCCCTATCATAGCAGCACCAGGTCCACCTTCGAGCTGTGCCGTCTGTATAGGGATAATAAATGCGAACGACGAACCTAGATAAGCAGGTACTTTCCATTTTGTAATCATTAGGAAAGCAAGTGTGCCGATACCACTTGAGATTAGTGCAATGGCCGGACTTAATCCTACTAAGTATGGTACTAAGATGGTTGCACCAAACATGGCGAATAAATGCTGTAAACTGAGAGTGAGCCAATGTACTGGCGTTGGTTTATCATGTATGTCTAATACTGGTTTATTCATGGTGGTATTTCTCCCCTTTAATATAAAACCCTCTTTGCCTGCGGACAAAGAGGGTTGGTAAGCATAGACAGGAGCAGTCTATTACTTCCCCCTTTGTCAGCCTCTCTGGACTGCATTTAAAAAGGGCTCATTTATTTTTCAAAAATACTAACTTGATCTGTTTGATCAATTTCATTTAGTTCGACAACTATTTTTTCTGAACTTGAAGTTGGAATATTTTTCCCCACATAATCGGCTCTAATCGGTAATTCTCTATGACCACGATCGACAAGCACACCTAATTGAATAGCTGAAGGTCTACCTATATCAATTAAAGCATCTAATGCTGCTCTTACCGTTCTTCCAGTATAAAGGACGTCATCAATGACAATCACTTTCTTATCGTTAATATCAATCGGGATATTTGAACCCTTAACAAGTGGTTCTTGATTAGCTGTCTTCTTTGATAAGTCATCTCTATATAGCGTAATGTCAATTTCACCAACCGAAACCTTGGCACCTTCAATTTCTTCTATTCGTTTTGCTAAGCGATTAGCAATATAAATTCCTCTTGTCTTAATTCCAATAAGCACACAATCCTCTATGCCCTTATTCTTTTCAATCATTTCATGAGCTATTCTTGTCAGTGCTCTTCTTATCGCTTGTTCGTCCAGTACAATGGCTTTTTGTGACATCTTTTTCACCTCATTTTATACTAAAAAACCCTCTCACCTAAGGATGAGAGGGTAAACGATTGTACTTTATTTGAACATACAACAACCGTATGTTCATACCGTTTCCTTCCCAGCCTCACGGGACTGTTCTTAAAGGACTTATTTAACTGAATTCATCTTATAACACTTCAACTTATGTGTCAACAATTATTTTTCCAACATAGCAATTAGCTGTTTAAAATCAGCTGGCAATGGTGCCGTAAATTCAAGGTACTCATCTGTTCTTGGATGATTAAATCCTAACACACCTGCATGAAGCACTTGTCCTCCGAATTCAAGCGTTTTTCGCGGTCCATATTTCGGATCGCCAGCTAATGGAAAGCCAATATATTTCATGTGAACACGGATTTGATGCGTTCTTCCCGTTTCGAGCTGACATTCTATCAAAGTAAAATCTTTAAAACGATCGATAACATTAAAATGCGTTACAGCATGTTTGCCACCATCCACAACCGTCATACTTTGACGATCTTTCGTATCTCTGCCAATTGGCGCATCAATTGTGCCATGATCATGATTGACAACGCCGTGAACAATCGCTTTGTATTTTCTCGTCACCGTCTTATTAACTAGTTGCTCTACTAACTTCTCATGGGCAAGATCATTTTTAGCAACCATCAGAAGGCCGGAAGTGTCCTTATCAATGCGATGGACAATACCTGGTCTCATAACCCCATTTATACCTGATAAGTCTTTACAATGTGCCAATAATCCGTTTACCAATGTACCTGTTCCATGTCCAACCGCAGGGTGTACAACCATTCCCCTCGGTTTATTGACAACTAAAACATCACTATCTTCATAGTAAATATCCAAATCCATATCCTCAGCAACTACATCTAATGGCTCTGGATCAGGAATAATAATATCAAGATGGTCTTCATTTACTACTTTATAATTTGTTTTCACTTTATTACCATTGACAAGCACATGTCCTGCTTTTATCCATTCTTGCACTTGTGTTCTTGACCATTCTGCATTCAGATTAGCCAGCACCTTATCAATTCGATCACCCGCTTGATTATCGGTGACATTATGTTCCACTTTGCTCATTTGCTTTCTCCTTTTTCACTTCTCTTTCCTCTCGTATCATCTGTATTAATAACAACACGACACCTACACATAGAGAGGAGTCCGCAACATTAAATATCGGGAAGTTATATCCGAACGGGAAAGTATGAATAAAATCAACCACTTCTTTTCGCCAAAGACGATCAATAAAGTTTCCAATTGCACCACCTAATATAAGTGCTAATGAGAGCTGAAGAAGCCATTTTCCCTTCGCATGTGTTTGCATATAATAAATGATTCCGATGATGACAATAACAGTAATCAAATAAAAGAACCACATTTGACCTTCTAATATTCCCCAGGCTGCACCTGTGTTCCGATGGGAAGTAATATACAGAAAATCTTCAATGACAGTAATACTTTCACCAAGCGTAAAATTCTTGACAATTAACCATTTAGTCCATTGATCAAAAGCAATAATCAATAAAGCGATTATGTAGAAAAACACAAAGGCAACCTCCAATATTCATTTGTATACCTTTGCATTTTAGCATAAACCCATAAAAAACGGTAGCTTTGCTCTTTAAGCGATCGTTTTAATCATATAGGGCTTTACGATAGAACCTTTTAAGAGACTGACAATCGTCCATTGTTTTCAGCGTAGGGATTAATGTTAATAAATCCTCTGGCAAAAACTCACCAGAAATTTCACATGTGCCGAATTGGCCATTTTCATACTTCTCAATTGCCTTTTCAACATCATATAATTCATCTAATATCATTTCATTTATAAAGGGGTGAAGATTACTTTGCATTAACCTCTCAAGTAACTCTTGTCTCGTATTACGAAGCTCTTCAATTAGTGGAATAACATGTGGTTGATTGTTCAAAAAAATCCCCCTTCATCCTACAAGATTGTTCATAAAGTTATTATGAGCAACTGGCTAATTTTGAACGCCTCTAAAGATTTTACAAGCTGAACAAGTTTTGCAGGTTGAGGAAAATTTTATTAGTTTTTACTCATTATCATGAAGGATTAAAATGGAAAGTGTGAAAAGCCGAGACATTATAAAAACCATGCACTAACATACTTGCTTTATGGTAAAAATCATTTTTAGCTTTACTTCATTTTCTATCTTCATTAATCCTTTTTATATAATTAGAAAAAGACCCGAACGGTTAGTCCGGGCCAAAAATATGGTAGTACTTTTTAACCTACTGCCACTTAGCTCAAATGGCTATAGTTTTCTTTTACGACAGTAGCACAACGTGGGCAAAGTGTTGAAAATTCATCTACTTCCCCTACTTCTGGTGTGACAGTCCAACAACGTTCACATGTTTCGCCTTCAGCTTTGGAAACTAGGATTGCTACATTGTCAAATTTATGTGCTTCATTTGGTGCTTGTTCTAAGCTGCCTGCCACTTCAAATGCAGAAACGATAAAGAGTTGTGGTAGGCTCTCTGAAATAGAATCAAGTAATGAATTGGTTTCGTTATCGACATACAACGTTACTTTTGCTGTCAATGATTTACCGATTACTTTTTCATTTCGTGCTTCTTCTAGAGCTTTTAGGACATGATTTCTTAATTTCATGAATGCTGTCCATTTTGCCGTTAATTCTTCCGCATTGGCAAAAGTTTCTACTGACGGCATATCTGTCAATTGAACACTCATCTCTTCCACATTTGGAATGTGACGCCAAACTTCATCAGCTGTATGAGAAAGAATCGGTGATACAAGCTTAGTAAGGGCAACTAAGCTATCATAAAGCACTGTTTGAATCGCACGACGATCATGTTGATCTTGCGCTTCAATGTACAATACATCTTTCGCAAAGTCTAAATAGAACGAACTTAAGTCTAATGTGCAGAAATTATTCACAGCATGGTAAATACCTGCAAATTCATAGTTCTCATATGATTGAAGCGATGTTTCGATTAGTTTATTTAACTTCACTAACATAAACTGATCGACTTCACGTAAATCATCATAAGAAACTCGATGTACTGCTGGATCAAAATCAGCTAAGTTTCCTAATAAGAAGCGGAAAGTGTTTCTAATTTTACGGTAAACTTCTGCTACTTGTTTTAAGATTGGATCAGATACTCTTACATCTGCTTGGTAATCAACTGATGCAACCCAAAGTCTTAAAATATCTGCACCTAATTGGTTCATCACTTTTGAAGGTACAATGACATTACCAATTGATTTACTCATTTTTCTACCTTCACCATCTAAAACAAAGCCGTGACTTAAGATGCCTTTATATGGCGCCTTACCAGTTACAGCGACACCTGTTGATAATGATGAGTTAAACCAACCTCTATATTGATCAGATCCTTCTAGATAAAGGTCTGCTGGTCTTTGTAAATCTTCACGTTCTAGCAATACAGCTTGATGCGAAGAACCGGAATCAAACCACACATCCATAATATCAGTTTCTTTTGTAAATACTCCATTTGGGCTACCTGGATGAGTAAATCCTTCAGGCAATAATTCCTTTGCCTCTTTTTCAAACCACACATTAGAACCATGCTCTCTAAATAGGTTGGATACATGATTAATGGTTTCGTCTGTAATAATCTCTTCTCCATTTTCTGCATAGAATACAGGAATTGGCACACCCCATGCGCGCTGCCTAGAAATACACCAATCGCCACGATCACGAACCATATTATAAAGCCTTGTTTCGCCCCATGCTGGTGTAAATGTTGTATCATTAATTGCTTGCAATAATTCCTGTCTAAAATCTTTAATTGACGCAAACCATTGAGCCGTTGCACGGAAAATAACTGGTTTTTTTGTGCGCCAATCATGTGGATAAGAATGCTTGATAAAAGAAAGCTTCAATAACGCGCCAACTTCTTCTAATTTTTCAGTGATTGGTTTATTCGCCTTATCATAGAAAAGACCTTCAAAGCCAGGCGCTTCTTCTGTCATTACCCCTTTATCATCTACTGGACATAATACATCTAAACCATATTTAGATCCGATGTAAAAGTCGTCTTCACCATGTCCTGGAGCCGTATGAACACAACCAGTACCAGCGTCTGTAGTTACATGGTCACCTAGCATAACAAGTGAATCACGGCCATATAATGGATGTTCAGCAGTCACATATTCTAAGTCACTACCTTGAATGGTTTGAACGACCTTAGGATTTTCCCAGCCAATCTCTTCTGATACAGCCGCTAGCAGGTCTTCAGCTACTAAATATTTTTCGTTATCCACTTCAACGACAACATATTTTAGTTTCGGGTGGACAGAAATACCTAAGTTAGCTGGCATTGTCCAAGGAGTAGTTGTCCAAATAACAATACGTACGTCATCAGTTAAAACATCTTTGCCATCTTTCACTTTAAATCCTACATAAATGGAAGCGGATTGCTTATCTTTATATTCAATCTCAGCTTCAGCTAATGCAGACTCAGATGATGGTGACCAGTATACAGGTTTCTTCCCTTTATAGATATAACCTTTCTTCGCCATCTCACCAAAAACTTTGATTTGTTGGGCCTCATAGGCAGGTTTTAATGTAATATAGGGATTTTCCCAATCTCCACGAACACCTAATCGCATGAATTGTTCACGTTGATTTTCGATTTGACCGTACGCATATTCTTCACAAAGCTTACGGAATTCTGCTACCGTCATTTCTTTACGTTTTACACCTTTATTCGTTAACGCTTGTTCAATGGGTAATCCATGCGTATCCCAACCAGGTACATATGGTGCATGGTAACCACTCATTGACTTATAGCGGTTAATGAAGTCTTTTAAAATTTTATTTAACGCATGTCCGATATGAAGATCGCCATTCGCATAAGGAGGACCGTCATGTAGGACAAACAACGGTTGATTTTTCGTGCGCTCAAGCACTTTTGCATAAATATCTTGTTCATTCCATTCTGTTTGCATTTCAGGTTCTCTTTTTGGCAGATTTCCTCTCATTGGGAAATCTGTTTTAGGCATTAATAAAGTATCTTTGTAATCCATAGCTCATTTCCTCCTCAACATACTACATAACATTATGACCAAAGTAGCGTTCATACATAAGGTACTCGGAAAAAACACAAAAAACCCCTCATCCCAAAAAAGGGACGAGAGGTTATATATTCCCGCGGTACCACCCTTGTAGATAGAGAAATTTCCTATCCGCTCAAAAATCAATTCGTAACGTGAACGTCTACGCCTTACTCTAACTTTTTAGCTCAAGTAAGGAACTCAAGGGTGATGTTCAAATTCTTCTCCTTAATATCAGGCTTTCACCTTCCCTGAATCGCTGAAGTGGAAATCCACTCTTTTAAGTAAGATAGAATGCTACTATCCCTGTCATCGTTTTATCATGTTTTTTCTAGATTATATGCGATAGGATACAACTTCGTCAAGTCGTCGTTCATCTTAAAAGATAAAAGTATCTTATACTCTAGACTCTTCTTCTTTTGTAGACTTTAATTCTGTTGTATCTAGCTCATATTCCATTAAGTGGTCCCAGTCATCATTCTGAAGCATATCTAATTGGGCTTCAATTAACATTTTAAAACGATTTCTAAATACTTTCGATTGCTTTTTCAAATCTTCTATATCTAGCGCAATCTTCCTTGCTTTAGATAATGATTCATTCACAATCCTATCGGCGTTTTTCTCCGCTTCCCGAATAATTAACTTTGCCTCTTTCTGTGCGTTTCGCTTCACTTCTTCGCCAGCTTCTTGCGCAACAACAATCGACTTATTTAACGTCTCTTCAATCGTATTAAAATGTCCGACTCTTTCATTTAAGTCGTTTAAACGCTCTTCTAATTCCTTCTTCTCACGAATAATGATTTCATAGTCTTTAATCACTTGATCTAAAAACTCATTTACTTCATCTTCATCATATCCACGAAAACCTTTGCTGAACTCTTTGTTATGAATATCTAATGGTGTTAATGGCATAAGGCCACCTCCTAGATCAGTTGGTCAAATTATGTACATTTGTTAACATGTAATTCGACAGTTTCTTGCAGATTCCTGCATAAAATTCGATACACTTTCAATTTTATATCGGTAAAACACTATAATCATTATAGCTAAAAAAGATTATTTTTGTATACCGACAACTACTTTCCATTTTTCTTTCTTCGTTTTTCCCTCTATCGCAATAACCTTACAGCGCCCATAGCCTCTTACTGAAATTGTATCACTCTCACGGCAATCGAATGCTACATTTTCTTTCATTGCCCAATTTACTTTTACTTTTTTTGCAGAAATGAGTTGTTGCGCCTTTTGTCTAGAAAAATTATAAATCGATGCAATAAGCGTATCAAGTCTTAAGGATGACATTGTAAAAACTTTTTCTTGCCACTGCTCTTTTGCATCGATAACAGATGAAAATGGCTTTTCTTCAAGTTGAACAGAAGCTTTCCCAACAGATTCTAATTGCATAGAAATATAAGAGGATACTTCCTTAGAGACAATTACTTGTATCGTATGACCTTCAAACAAAATATCTCCAAATTTACTTCTTTTCAATCCGAGTGACATCAGGCTTCCAAGTACTTGGGGATGCTCGATTAATACGAATTTATGCGGATAATTTACTTGGTATAACTCTAAGCGAAAATCGTCCATTTCCGGTATAAAATAATCAGGAAAAATAAGCGCGCGTTTTCTTTCAGCGTTTCTATGTCCACCGTCAAATTGGACGCGCACATCACTTTGAGAACCAATGATGGTGTGTAAAATATCTTGTTCCCTTGGATCGAGAAAATCTGTAAGCTTAGGCGCATACGTTTGTTCAACCGTTTGTCGCCAACTTAACACTTGATCAATAAACTCTCTCTCTTCCATACGAAAATGTTGATATATATTTGACATTAGCTTACTCCTTTAAAACTGGTTAGGCAAGAAATGCCTAATTTCTCGCTTACCCCTATGTTTACAATTGTATAATAGTATAACATTTATTTTTTTATTTGTTTTACAACTGTCTTAGAATTCGATGATTTGTTATTGATAAAAACAAAATACGAGCTAAGCATTAGCTCGTATTTTTTACATCATCCAAAAAAATATTTGTCTTATTCCGGATGTAGCTAAATTTAATACTAATATCGCTACAATCGGCGAAATATCTAACATCCCACCAATTGGCGGAATGACACGTCTAAATGGTTCAAGAAATGGTTCACAAATTTTTGTTAACATTTGCCCAATACTAGATTCTCTTGCATTCGGAAACCATGACATGAGTATGTATATAATCAATGCCCATGAATAAATCTCCACGGCTGTTATAATAATCGAAAATAAAGTTGCCATATTTAATTTACCACCTCGAGTTTTCTTCTTCATGTTCCTGAATCATTTGTGAAATATTCCCAGATACTTCAACGTTTTCAGGTGTACATAAAAAGATGTCCATTCCAATTTTTTGTATATCTCCACCAATGGCATACACAGTTCCACTTAAAAAATCAACAATGCGCTTTGCCTGGCTTTTATCAATTCTTTGGAGATTAACCACAACTGCTTTTCTATTCTTCAATTGATCAGCAATTTCTTGAGCTTCAGCATAGACCCGTGGCTCCACAAGGACAACTTTTGATGATTTTTGCTGACCGCCTTGTCCTTGAACGGATTGTAAACTTACGACATTTTGTTTTGTTGCAGCGTGCTGCCTTTGAGAAGTCCGCACAGAGGTTGTTTCTTGCTCTTCTTTACGATCCCTACTATTAGCGTAATCATCTTCTCTTGTCTCATAGTTGTCTTCTTCGTCATCTAAAAAGAAATATGATTTAAACTTTGATTTTATACTCATCTGCACCTAGCCTCCTTACTTTTCTTTTCCAACTAAAGCCGTTCCTATACGGACCATTGTTGCCCCTTCTTCAATAGCAATTTGATAATCATTGGACATCCCCATTGATAATTCTTTACACGGTGCATGAGATAATTGAAGGGATAATACTTCTTTCTGAATCAACTTCAAATTTCGAAAACAATTTCTTAATACTGTCTCATCACTTGTAAATGGTGCCATTGTCATAAGACCAACTACTTCTATTTGTTTAAAATCTGACAGTGATTTAACAAAAGGAATGATTTCTTCTTTGGATAACCCTTGCTTCGAATCTTCTCCAGACACATTAACTTGTACAAAGCATTTAATTGGTTTATTCGCTCGCTTTTCAATCTCTTTTGCAAGAGATATGCGATCTAATGAATGGATATAATCCACTTTATTGATGATATTTTTTACTTTTCTAGATTGTAAGCTTCCGATATAATGCCAAACAGCCCCATTTTTAATGACAGCTTGTTTTTCTAATAGGCCTTCATCGCGATTTTCCCCAAGGTTATTAACCCCCGCTGCAATTGCCTCCTGCGCTCTTTCTGTTGATACATATTTTGTCACAGCGATAATTTTCACTTCATCACTAGAACGATTAACTTTCTCACAAACAGCTTGTATATTTTCCTGTATATTCTCTAGGTTTGTTTGTACATTCAAGATGCTATTCCTCCTCACGCAAACCAATAAAGCTCATCAATCTACCCGTTTTTCCGTCATCTCTTCGGTGTGAAAAAAACAAGGATTCATGACAGCTTGTACAATATTCAGTAGTATGAATATTATCTCGTAAAACACCATATTTCTGCAATATGAGCTGATTACATCGTTTTAAATCTAATTGATATTGACCTTTAGCTATTTCATTATATACACTAGGAGCTATTTCTCCTAGGCAATCGTTCACTTTGTTAATTACATAATTATCTACAATATAACAAGAACGACATATACCCGGGCCTATAACAACTTCGACCTCTTGTGGATGAATTCCTTTTTCACGGAAGGCATCAATCGCATTTTTAGCGATTTCAAAGACCGTCCCTTTCCATCCTGCATGAGCAACAGCCATATGCTGACTCTTTGGATGAAAGAAATATAGGGGAATACAGTCTGCGTAACACATGGTTAATAATAAATCTTTTTCATCTGTAAACAAGGCGTCTGTAGCAGCAAATGATGTATCATACTCTTTTGCGCCCTTACCTCTATCTTTAGTTTGAACATATTCAATATGAACACCATGAGTTTGTTCTGCTCCCACCCAATTCTCTAACGGAAATTGTAATTCTTGTGCTAATGCTATTCGATTTTGAATAACATGCACTTGTTGGTCACCTACATGAAAGCCAAAGTTTTGCGATGTGTAAGCTTTGTCACTATACCCATCATTTTTAGTTGTAAACCCACAGGTAAGTCCATATTTTTCAAACCAATGTTTTATAATCAAATATTTTTCATTCGTTAATTGAAATGGCTCCATACACTTTCCCCATTTTTTTCTTTAGTTTACCATATTGCGATTAAGGTTTACAGCTATAACTATCGATTGCTATATTCTTCTTTTGGTTCATTTAATTGATATTGATGAGGAAAACGGACAAGGATCACGTCCTCCCCAATCTTTAAAATATCGCCCCATTCAATCACAATATCCTCCAGCTTATTAAAAAAAGGAAGCATTTTGTTTTGTTGACTTATGAAAATACAGTCTATTTTCCCAGTTGCTACATCGATATCAATATCACTAATAAATCCTAACTTCTTACCATCTGCAACATTAATAACATCTTTCATTTGAAAGCTTGAGATCCTCATCATTTTAAACGCCTCCTTTTAATACAATATATGTTGAGAAAGATTAAAAATACCGAGTTCATATTTGGTGTGATTTGAGACTAAGTGGATCTCAAGATGTTTACTTATAATATTTGTCAAGCAAGCATTTATTGTAGGTGTATCCTACTTTTTTGCGTAATAGTTCTTCTGCTTTTGTCCGTTTATATAAAACAAATATTTGTATCCAGTTTTACCTATTTGTGTGTATTTTCTATGAGATTTCTTACATTTCCTCTTATGCTATGCAAGCTCTAACAGAAGGATCTTTTTTGGATTAGCACTCACATCTATATAAAAAAAGAGCTTAACACATTTGTGTCAAACTCTCCTGGCATATTAGCTTTGAATATTTTTATTCATTTGTTTAATAGCTGCTTTTTCTAAGCGTGAGACCTGAGCCTGAGAAATACCAATTTCTTCAGCAACTTCCATTTGTGTTTTTCCTTGAAAAAACCTTTTGCGTAATATCATTTTTTCTCGATCATTCAGGCGTCTCATGCCTTCTTTTAGTGCAAGTTCTTCCACCCATTGAATATCCTTATTCTTTTCATCACTGAGTTGATCCATTACAAAGATTGGGTCGCCGCCGTCATTATAAATAGGCTCAAAAAGTGATACAGGATCTTGTATTGCATCAAGGGCGAAAACAATTTCTTCATGCGGAATATCCAACTCTTTCGCAATCTCTTCAGCTGTTGGTTCTTTTGAAGTTTTACTCATTAGGCGTTCTCTTACCTGCAAGGCTTTATAGGCGATATCACGTAAGGAACGAGATACCCTTATTGGATTATTATCGCGTAAATATCTACGGATTTCTCCAATAATCATAGGAACAGCATAAGTGGAGAATTTTACATTTTGGCTTAAATCAAAATTATCAATAGATTTCATAAGACCGATACAGCCAACTTGAAATAAGTCATCAACAAATTCACCCCTATTATTAAACCGTTGAATGACACTTAAAACGAGTCGGAGGTTCCCATTTACTAGGCTCTCCCTTGCTGATGTATCTCCATTATGCATTTGCTTGAAGAGTGCTCTCATTTCTTCGTTCTTTAGTACTGGAAGCTTTGATGTATCTACTCCGCAAATTTCTACTTTATTTCGAGTCAATCCCATTCCCTCCTCACAGGAGCTGCTGTACAAAAATCAGTATCTCCGCGAGAAGGAAAAATATGCACAAGAAAAATGCGCATAAATTGCAAAAAAAAGAAATATCCTTTATTTAACAGATATTTCAACGACGAAAAAAATTTTTTTACACCATTTTATTGAATTCTTTTTTCAAACGTTTAATGATTCTTTTTTCTAATCTTGAAATATAGGATTGAGAAATCCCAAGCATATCAGCAACATCTTTTTGTGTTTTTTCCTCATCCTCACCAAGTCCAAAACGCAATTCCATGATCTGTTTTTCTCTATCAGATAATTGATGAAGTGCTTTGATTAAGAGCTTTTTATCGACATTTGCTTCTAAATCCTTAGTGATTATATCTTCCTCTGTGCCAAGAACATCTGATAATAATAATTCATTCCCATCCCAATCAATATTAAGTGGTTCATCAAACGAAACTTCCGAGCGAATTTTGTTATTTCTACGTAAATACATTAATATCTCATTTTCAATACATCGTGAGGCATATGTAGCCAGTTTGATTTTTTTCTCCGGATTAAAAGTATTAACTGCCTTTATTAAGCCAATTGTTCCTATACTAATGAGATCTTCAATATTAATGCCTGTATTCTCAAACTTGCGGGCAATATACACTACTAAACGCAAATTCCGTTCAATTAAAATTGACCTTGCTGCTTGATCTCCTTTAGGAAGCTTGTTTAACAATATTGCTTCTTCTTCTTTACTAAGTGGCGGGGGAAGAGCTTCGCTACCACCTATATAATATATTTCATCTGTCTTTAAACCTAATTTCATTAAAAGCTTATACCAATAATATGATAAGCGAAATTTAAGTTTACGCACTCTTTCTCCTCCCTATAATGGTTTATTTCTCATGCACTTTAACTAACCTTCTTTGCACCTGTTAACATTTTTGGATGTACAATACATTGAAAGCGATTCTCTGGGGACAATTTTTGCATAGTAAATGAAATTAACCCTTTATCCACTGCAATGACTTCATTATCTTTAACCAAAGTAATCTTCTCTGGTTTGAGGGCAAGTCGCATTTGATTATCGTTACCGACCACTTTTGCAGGGATCACTCGGACAACTGACATCCAATCGTTCGGGATTTCCCACCTGCCTTCTATCGCACCATCTGGATCTTTTGCCATTGTTGTAATCGCTTCTGGAAAAGACTCTTTATGCTGGTCAATCGAAACAATCATCACAGGTACTCTTGTTAATGGATCGTAAAGCTGATTACCACTATCTATTAGACCTTGGAACTCATAGGTTTCGCCTTTTAGTTGAATTTGCACATTTACATTCGACTCATAATTGATCTTGGTCATTTCAATAGAATCATAATTTTTCTTTGAAAAATGCCAGGCAATAGGGAAACCTAATAATACGAATAGCCAGCTAATAGGGTCACCAAAGCCCTTTACGGATGCAAGCATCACGGTTGATGTTAGATCTAAATCAAATTGAATAAAATAATGAACAGCAATTAAACTACCACCGATTAAAAAGGTTACTGCATAAAATGTACTTAACGCTTTAATAAAAAAAGTTAATCTTCTAAAACCAAATACAATAAAAACCATGAAAATAGAAAATAACCACTTACCTATTGGATGACTGGAGTATGCATGAATCGGTGTAATGGATAATAAGATTATTATTGAGCCTACCAAACCTCCTGTGGCTATTCTCCATAATTTAACTTCGATTTTCAGAAGAATAGACGTTAAATATAGGAGAAGACTATCAAACAACAAATTTAATGCCCAAATAATATCTAAATAAATGGCCAATCTGCCTTCTTCCCCCCTAAAACTAACAATGTATATTCTTATGGGTGGCTGTCTTATTGATGTGCTAAAAAAAGTATAGCCTATTCATCAAGATAAAGATGTCACTTTCTGTTGGTAAAACAGCAGAAATTTTCACTATTCTTTTCTTTTTTTGTCAGTTTTTTGCGGTCTGTCTCACGTGGGGAAAATGACGAAAATGGGGAAGTTTTTAATGTTACTAACTTTTTAGAGAGTTCTTATCTTTGATTAACATAAATATAGAATAGTATTTTACTAATCGTACATATATTTGTGGGGCATTCTTCTTTTAAAACAAAAAAAAGCCAATGTCCTTAAACTTAAGGACATTGGCTTTCTTACACAAATTGAATTATCTTCTGCGGTTACGATTTCTTAAAAATGTTGGGATATCTAATGTATCTTCTGGATGTTCCTTTGCTGTATTCCTTGATGGCTGCTCATGTGTGGCAGCTTCTTCCCGCTCACGTTCACGATACGTTTCACGCTTTTGCACCTGTGATCCGACACCAATATTTCCTTTATTCTGGCCGAATGCAGGCTTTGAAGGCTTTGTTTGAATAACTTCTTCATTGAAGCCAGTCGCGATAACTGTTACAACAATCTCATCCTTCAAATCCTCATTGATAACAGAACCAAAGATCATATTAACATCTTGATCTGATGCTGATGCAACAATATCTGCTGCTTCTTGTACTTCATACAAGCTTAAGTTTGATCCGCCTGTAATATTCATTAGAACCCCTTGCGCACCATCAATAGACTTTTCTAATAATGGAGAAGAGATGGCCTTCTTGGCAGCTTCTGCTGCTCGATTTTCTCCTGCAGCTAATCCGATTCCCATAAGTGCAGAACCTTTATTGGACATAATTGTTTTTACATCAGCGAAGTCCAAGTTAATCAAACCAGGTGTGGCAATCAAATCTGAAATACCTTGAACACCTTGGCGAAGAACATTATCTGCTTCACGGAATGCTTCAAGCATCGGTGTACTTTTATCTACAATTTCTAATAAACGATCATTAGGGATAACAATCAATGTATCCACAGCATCTTTCATAGAAGCTATTCCACCAGCTGCTTGAGTAGAACGTTTACGACCTTCAAATGTAAAAGGTCTTGTCACAACACCCACTGTTAAAGCGCCTAAATCACGTGCGATTTGAGCTATAACAGGAGCAGCACCTGTACCTGTTCCTCCGCCCATTCCAGCAGTAACAAATACCATATCTGCACCTTTTAATGCTTCTTCTACTTGCTCTTTACTTTCTTCAGCTGCCTTTTTTCCTACTTCTGGATTGGCACCTGCACCGAGCCCTCTTGTCAATTTACCACCAATTTGCATCTTCACTTCGGCTTTGGATAGGTTTAGCGCTTGAGCATCTGTATTCACTGCAATAAATTCAACACCTTGTACACCATGCTCAATCATGCGGTTAACGGCGTTATTTCCTCCGCCACCAACTCCAATTACTTTTATCGTTGCTAATGAATCTAAATTCGTATCAAATTCCAACATGACAAATCCTCCTAATTCGTCGATATTCCTAAGAACACCTTTTTTTCGATTCGCTCATTTATCTTGATGATTAACTGTTTAATAGCTAACTCACATCTACTGTAAATTTACAATCTGCCTTGCTATTAATCTATTACAATACAATGTTTTGTTTTTGCTACTCGAAAAAGTATCCAAGGAACTTTTTAACTCTTGATGTCACTTTTTGTTCCGGCTCTTTTTCTGTGCTTTTCTTCGGCTGTGTTTGCTTTTGTGTTCTCTTTTCATTTGCTTCAGGCTGATCGACAATTGCCTCCATGTTCTTTCCTTGTATCTTTGCATTTTTATATGCAAACTGTATTAAGCCAACTGCTGTACAATATTGTGGTTCTCTAACCCCAATATAATCAGGTACGGCTATTCTCACTCTATTCTGGAAGACCACTTGAGCAAGTTCTAATACCCCTTGCGTATTTGCAACCCCTCCACATAAGACATAACCACCTGGAAGGTCTGATGCCCCTAGCCTTCTTATCTCATGTTGAATAAGATCAAAGGTTTCTTCCATTCTTGCTTCAATAATATCTGCTATTTCTAGCTGATTAAATTGCTGATGTTGATCACTGCCGATAATTGGTACACTAAATACCTCTTCCTCTGAAGCATGATCATAAAAAGCATACCCATGTTTTATCTTAATTTTTTCAGCATCTTCAGTTGAAGTTCGTAAACCAATCGATAAGTCTTTAGTGATATGTTCTCCTCCAACAGGCAATACACTTGTATCCTTTAGTACCCCATTTTCAAAAATAGCAATCGTTGTTGAACCACCACCTATATCAACAAGTGCCACACCTAAGTTTTTCTCATCTTTCGATAAGGCGAAAGCACCTGCTGCTAACGGCTGAAGGGTAATATCCATAATTTCTAGGCCTGCGCGTTCAACGCATCTAAGCGTATTATGTAATAAAGTTTTAGATCCGGTTATGATGGTACCTTCCATTTCTAACCTTACACCAATCATACCTCTTGGATCATTGATTTCATCTAATCCATCTACAATAAATTGCCTTGGAATAACATCAATAATTTCTCTCTCAGGTGGCACTGATACCACTTGGGCAGCATCCATCACACGCGCTACATCATCATCTGAGATTTCCTTATTTTCACTTGACACGGCAACTACACCGTGAGAAGGCTGAAGCATAACATGGTTACCAGTGATACCTACTATCACTCTTCTAATCTCCATGCCAATCATTCTTTCAGCTTGTTCAATTGCTCTTCTAATAGAATGAACGGTTTCATCTATATCAACAATGGAGCCCTTTCTTAATCCTTCGGAAGCTACATTGCCAACACCAATAATGTTTAAAGAATCATTGACCATCTCACCAATGATTACTTTTACACTGGATGTACCGATGTCAAGGCTGACATATATTTCATTGCTGTTCATTCTGTGGCACCTCCCTTTTTGCGAGTCTACTTTTTTAGTTACTTACTCTTGCAGTTTTCATTATAAAACCTTTATATATTAAACTGATAAACCAAATTTGATATTAATAAAATTATTCGTCAAAACTAAACTATTCCCTTTTTTAAAATCAATTTTTTTCTAAATTTTCATTCTTACTTGTCCACCTGGCTAATAAAATCCTTCGAATAACAGCGATGTTTTGAAATAACCTCACACCGAAGGCAAATACAGCTGCTAAATATAAGTCTACACCAAGATGAACCCCTAGAAAAGCAAGACCTGCTGCAAGCATAATATTAAAGAAAAATCCGGATACAAAGATCTTTTCACTATACACATCTTGTAAATGGGCTCTAATACCACCAAAAAGTGTATCAAGTGCAGCAAGAATAGCGATTGATAAGTAATTGGCGTATTCATCAGGAATTTGAAAATCTGTCATAAACCCGATAAACAACCCGATAAATAAACCTAAGATGGGTAGCCACATTATGAATGTCCTCCTTCGCTCTTCTTGCCCGCCTCCTTCATATCAGTCATTTGAATTGGTTCATTGTAGGCTGGTACAGTAATCTCATTTTCCGCTAGTTGTATATCGAGTGTTAAATTTTCTATAAAAAAGTCTTCTATAGATTTAGAAACTTGCATTCTTTTATACATTTGTTCCGCATCCTGCTCATTTTCTACAATAACCCTCAATTCTAACGGTAAGGCCTGAATAGAATAACCATCTATTTTAGTTATATTATTAATATCTCTTATCACAGTAGAGTTGATTACCCGATGACCACCGATTGCTACTTCTTTCGCACCATAACGGTTGAGTTCATTTAATAACCTCTTCAATAAATCGGGTGTGACCTTGCCCACTTGTGAGCCGATAATCAATTCCTCAGCAATAGGTTGTATCGTTAAAATCAAACCTGGACCTGATTTTTCTGTCAACCCTACTTCTGTTTTGAGCTCATCCAATGTTGTTCTCAGAATCTCTTCCTTATTAGCAGCTATATTATTTTCATATTGCGCTATTTTTTCTTCTTGTGATCTGATTTCCTCTAGCAACTCAAGCCGTAATGCTTCCTCATTTTGCAGATCTTCCCGCAATTGCCATGTATCTCTTGTATCTCTTACATCTGTATTCTTGACCGTTTTAAACTGAATGGCTAGCATGACACCAATTAAGACTGTAATTATCGTAAAACCCCATTGCTTTTTGTTCATCGTTTCACCTATCTTCTTTTTCCATCAACTATTATACCTATCATGATAGAAAAAGCACTAACTACCAATTATCGGGTCCATTATGATTTCTGATTTACTCTCTAATGAAAACTGAATATTTTCATTGACAAGTAAGTCTTTAACACCGCCAGCAATATTTAGTGCCGATGTGAGAACATCCGCATCTCCAATCGCAGATATAACAAATGGGGCTGGGTGTTGCTTCCCGTCCACTTCAATGACTGGTCCGTTACAGACAATATAAGAGGAATGCGTTAAGCGCTGACCATTAATGGCGACAGCTGAAGCACCGGCAATGTATAACTCATTAATAACTTGAAACACATGATGTTCATGTACGATGTAATTATTCGCTGAATCGGCTTGAGGATTGTATTCCCCGTCCAAGAGAGTGACATTTACACCAGGGCCACTCACTTTGACTTTGCCCAAATACATTCGATATTTATCGGCATCCTCGGCAAGATTACTATATACTTGCTCATCTTGAGAGAATTCTTTTTCTATTTTTTGCAGAGCATCTTGTGACTTGTACAATTCTTGTTGAAGGCTAAGATTTTTTTCTTCCAAATCAATCAATTCACGTCTTAATTGCTGATCCCTCTCCCACTGGTTACTCGTTATACTACTGTCACCCTTTGTATCTTTCGCCAATTGAAAGGAATAAGCAATTAGAAAACCTAATCCAATGAAAACAAGTGAAAAGATAACCTGATTATTCTTCAACTTCCTCTTCTTGTTCTTTTTCATTCTCATTAGCTCCCCCTTCGCCATAAGGCTTAAAGTAAGAGCCCACTTCCATATCAATAATTCCTTTTACTTCGGGATCAAGTTGAGCGACAATTGCCGGGTAATGAGACATTTTATCGACAAAGGTAGCTAATGTAGCGATTACTTCATACCCATCATTCATGTATAGCGTAATTGCCTCTTTATCTGTTTCTTTAGGTGTCGCGTGTATTTCTGAAATTGAATTACGAACTTCTTCTGGTAATTGACCAAGAGACGCAATCATCTTCTCTAACACATTTCCTTCAGAAAATTGAAATAAAATAGGTGCACTGGCTGGGAACTCACTTTCACCTTTTACTGAGAGAGTTTTACCGTTTTCAAGAACGGGTATATAATCCTCACCTTCCATAATATAAGCTACTCGTTTATGTTCTTTCACCGAAATAACGACTGTATTTGGAAACTCAGTTGCTACTTTTACCTCTTTCATTTCTGGTAGTTTTAAAAGCACTTGCTCAATCTCAGCTTCATCAACTTTCCATATATTCATATCTTCAGTTAATCCACTTTGATCTACAATCGTTTCATTGCTGAAGACAGTGTTACCTGATACTTTAATTGCTTTTATATTGCTCAACGGTGACTGGAAATAAACTACTAAGGCAATCAGAAATAAAAAGAAAATAAGTAGGAAAATGAGTCTACGGTTCGCTTTCTTTTTTCTCTGCTGTTTTAATTTAGGAATTCTATCTTCTATGGATACTATTTTTCCTTGTTCCAGCATCATCACCTCGTACATCGTTACTCACAGCATATATCCTTATTTTCGGTTAATTAAACTAATATATTAACATAATGAGATAATATACCTAAATCTTTATTCACTTATCATCATTCTATTGAATGATTATATCACAATAATTGGAATGGAAGTTGGTCTTTTTCGCTACTTACGCCCAATTATTTCAACTTCTGTTTGCAATGCTATGCCCTTCTCTGCTAATACCGTATCCTTCGCATGTTGAATCAGACCCAAAACATCTTCAGCAGTTGCCTGATTACTATTCACGATAAAATTCCCGTGCATTGGCGAGATTTGGGCGCCTCCCAGTGAATGCCCCTTTAAACCAACTGCTTCAATCAGCTGACCAGCATGATGTGGTAGTGGATTTCTAAAAATACTCCCTGCACAAGGGGAATCCCATGGTTGTGTTTCTTTTCGATAAGCCTTATTACGTAACATCCTATCAATAATCGCTTCTTTCTCTCCTTGCACTAAGCGAAAAATCGCTTCAACAACAATGCCAGGTCGTTCTTTTTGTAAAATAGACGTACGATACGAAAATTTCATTTCTTCGTTTGTTAACCAGTGCATTTCACCATTCGGAAAAAGGATATACGCTTTCTCAAGAATAGTTGCGATATCCGATTGATGTGCACCTGCGTTCATAAAGACTGCTCCACCAACAGAACCAGGAATTCCACTTGCAAATTCTAGCCCTGCATACCCTTGTTTACTCACTTTTGTAGCTAATGCTACAAGGGGGTATCCTGCACCGACCCTTAGGAGTTCCTGTTCTAGTTCGAGGTGGGCAAAGCCTTTACCGAATTTAATAACTACTCCCTCAATGCCATCATCAGCTACTAATAAATTAGAGCCTCTTCCTATGACAGTCCATTTCATTTTATGCGAGACAATAACATCCATCGCTTTACGCAAATCTTCTATTGTCCTAGGTTCAATAAAAATATCGGCAGGTCCACCGATTTTCATCGTAGTATGATAAGCAAGCGGTTCTTTTTCTTTCACCGTTCCATTTATAGCGTTTTTCAACTTACTAAATACGCTCTGCATAACATCCGCCCTCTCTGTATCGTCATTCTATATTATGCTAATACCATCAAGAATGGGCTACATTACTACTTGTCTTTCATTAATTTTTTCATGACATTATATAACCGATCGGCTGCATCTGGGACGCCTATCTTCTTTGCAGCAGATTTCATTGCGACAATTTTGTCCTCATCTAATAAAATCCGGTCAATCGATTCAATTAATTTATTCGCACTCAAATCTCCTTCTAGGAGTAATTCTGCTGCGCCATGGTCGCTTAATGCTCTCGCGTTCTTTTCTTGATGATTATTCGTAACATATGGGCTTGGTATTAATATACTTGGGATGCCTAATGACGTTAATTCAGCTAGGGTTGTTGCCCCTGCTCTTGTTACAGCAAGGTCCGTTCCGGCTAATACTTCTGGCATATTATGAATAAAAGGCTTGATTTTGATATTTTCGGGATTTCCAGCCAATTCAGCCTCTTTCTTTACACTTTCATAATGGACCTCACCGGTGATATATAATACTTCATACGGCCTAGATGCTAACTGTGTAAATGTTTTTAACACGGCATCATTAATCGGCCTTGCTCCCCTACTACCACCGAAAATCAAAACAGATGGTTTAGCTGGATCTAGACCCACAGATAATTTACCATTAATGGCATTTTGTCCAAGCACTTCTGTTGCTCTGGGATTACCCGTCATAACTACCTTTCCTTTAGGAAAGCTTGCCACAGCTTCATCAAAGCATACAGCTACTTTATCAACATATTTACTAAGGAACTTATTAGTTAAACCAGGTACACTATTTTGTTCATGAATGATTGTTGGAACCCCCAACTTGGCACCAGCGTATACAACTGGCCCACATACATAACCACCTGTACCAATTACGACATCTGGCTGAAATTCCTTCAACATTTTTTTACTTTCTTGAACACCTTTTAAGAACCGCCAAATCGTTTTCACATTATCTAAAGATAAGCTTCTTTTAAATCCTGAAATTTCAATTGACTGAAAAGGTATATTAGCACGAGGAACAATCGATGCCTCTAGCCCATTTTTAGTACCTATGTATAAGAATTCTGCGTTTTTATCTTGCTTTTGAATTTCTCGAATTAAGGCAAGCGCAGGGTAAATATGTCCACCTGTGCCACCACCACTTAATGCAATTTTCATGCTTTCACCTCAAACAAAGCTGTTAGTTTCCTTACTGTTTACTAGTCTTACTTTATCCTATTCTACTATATTTGCACTGAAAGGAAGAAATGATAACCTACAATGTCATGCAAATGTAATGAATTTGGAAAATCTCTTTCCCTTTTGAAATAAATGAATGTTCTACACTAACAAATTAAACCAAGTAATACCACATAATTGAAGCTTTAACTATATATTCTTTTTTAATTTGCGATTTTCCTATCAGCAAAAAAAGAAACCCTAAAATGGGTTTCATTAATAACGAGAATACCGACTAATATTAAGTAGCACACCAATTGCCATTAACATAAGGGTCAATGAAGAACCTCCATAACTTAAGAATGGTAAAGTGATCCCAGTTACTGGCATTAAACCAGTGACTACTCCAATATTAATCATTACTTGTATGGCAACCATGGCGATAATTCCTACTGCCAAAAAACTACCATATAAATCTGGTGCACCAAGCGCTACTCTAATTCCTCTCCATAAAAGAAGAGCGAAGAGTAAAATCACGAATGTGCCCCCTATAAAACCTAATTCCTCAGATAATATAGCAAAAATAAAATCTGTTTGTGGTTCTGGTAAATAGAAGAATTTCTGTCTGCTTTCTCCTAAACCTAAACCGAATAATCCACCTGGACCAATTGCATAAAGAGATTGTATAATTTGAAATCCACTTCCTAAAGGGTCCTGCCAAGGATCTAAGAAGGAAGTAATTCTTTTGATTCGATAAGGAGCAGAGAGCACTAAAGCAACAAAGCCTCCTATACCGATTAAACCTAAAAATGCGAAATGTTTAATTCTTGCACCTGACACGAATATCATTACAATACAAGTCCCTACCATTACAGTTCCCGTGCCTAAATCAGGCTGTAACATGATTAAGCCGAAAGCAAGAAATACTAGACCTAATGAAGGTACTAACCCCTTCTTAAATGAGGTAATGAGTTTCTGTTTTTCGGAAAGGAACTTAGCGAGAAAAGCAATCATCGCTAGTTTCATAAACTCGGAAGGTTGAATAGAGAATGCACCAACCCCTATCCAACTTCTTGATCCATTTCTAACATTTCCTATACCAGGTATTAATACTAATAATAGCAACACAAAACAAACAATGATGATGACTTTTGCCCATGTTCTCCATGTCCAATAATCGACATTCATAAGAAAGAACATGGCTACTAAACCCACAACTGCAAATAGTAACTGCCTTTTCGCGAAGAAAAAAGCGTCATCAAACTTGTAATCTGCCCAAATGGCACTGGCACTATAAACCATCGTTAGTCCAACAGCTAAGAGCATGAGCGTAACAATAATTAATATCATATCTGGAGTGGCTTTTTTAGTTGGCAAAGTCAACACACCTCTAAATGCAAGTTTTAGGGCTGTTTGCAGTTTCCTCTACCGAACAAAATCAAGCTTAGCTAAAGGAATAGGATCATTTGAACCGGCAGACAAGCCCTTTACTTAAGCTTATGCACCGCTTCTATAAAAATGTCTCCTCTTACTTCAAAAGTTTTATATTGATCCCAACTTGCACACGCGGGCGAAAGTAAGATAATATCTCCTTCTTTTGAAAGGTCAAAAGCCAGTGGCACAGCATCTTCCACATTATTGGCATGTACGATGCTTTTTATCCCTGCACGAGCAGCAGCAGCGTCAATTTTTTCAGCCGTCTCACCGAAAGTTACGACGGCTTTTACATTTGTAAGTGCTGGTATAAGCTCATCAAAGGCATTACCACGATCAAGACCGCCAGCTAGAAGAACAATCGGCTGATCAAAGGCAGCTAAAGCTTTCGTTGTCGCTAAAATATTTGTTGCCTTTGAATCATTATAAAAACGCCTTTTATTCTTTTCGCCAACGAATTGTAGACGGTGCGCTACTCCTTGAAAAGTCGTTAAAACTTGATAGATGGCTTCATTATTAATACCGGACAATTTCGTAGCAATGATACTTGATAGAATGTTTTCTAAGTTATGTGCCCCCGGGAGAACAATATCGGTAATAGATATAATTGCTTCCTCATTAAAGTAAATGATGCCGTCTTTGATATATCCACCTTTTTCCAATTCTCTAGTGGTAGAAAACGGGATAATTGTTGCTTTTGAATGGGCAGCTACTTCCATCACTGCTTCTTGATCAGCATTTACAATGAAGTAATCTTCCTTCGTTTGGTTTTTTGTGATATTCGCTTTTGCACTGATATATTCTTTCATTGTGCCATGATAATCAATATGTGCTTCATAAAGATTGGTTAAAATAGCAATTTTCGGGCGAAATGCTTCAATTCCCATTAATTGAAAAGAAGACAACTCAATAATAATTGTATCTTCCTTCTTCGCGTTTTCCGCAACGATAGAAGATACCTTTCCGATGTTACCAGCAATAAGCGAAGACTTATTAGCAGCCTGAAAAATTTCATTAATGAGCGTTGTCGTTGTTGTTTTCCCATTTGTACCAGTAATAGCAACAAATGGAGCTTGGGATATTTGATAAGCCAGTTCTACTTCCGTAATAACCGGTAACCCTCTATCAATCGCCCCTTGGACAATAGGGTTGCTATATGGAATGCCAGGGTTTTTTACCACATATTCAAACCCTTCATCAAGCAAGTCGACTGGGTGACTTCCACAAATTACGGTAATACCTTGCTGTAATAAGCTTTGGGCCTCCGGATTTTCATCTAGAGGTTTATAGTCATTTACCGTTACAAAAGCACCTAACTTATGTAGTAGAGATGCCGCACCGACACCACTTTTAGCAAGTCCTAACACGAGTATTTTTTTATGATGATAATGATTCACTGTTTTCATTACATCCACACCTCTACATAGATTCCGAGAATGGCACAAAGAAGACCTACTGTCCAAAATGTCACAACAACGCGCCACTCTGACCACCCTACAAGCTCGTAGTGATGATGTAATGGGCTCATTTTAAATACACGTTTACCTGTTGTCTTGAAAGAAGCTACTTGAATAATCACTGATAATGTTTCAATAACAAATACGAAGCCTATGATTAGTAAGATTAGTTCAAACTTTGTCATGATGGCAATCGCTGCAATTGCTCCACCCAATGCAAGTGATCCTGTATCACCCATAAAAACTTTGGCTGGATGTGCATTGAATACAAGAAATCCAAGAAGTGCACCAACAACTGCTACTGAAAACACTGATACTTCAAATAATGATTGACTCCAAGCTAGGACGGCAAATGCACCAAATGCGATTGCTGCTGTCCCACTTACCAATCCATCTAACCCGTCTGTTAAGTTCACAGCATTTGAAAACCCAACGAGCCAAAAAATAATAAATAAGGCATAGCCCCATCCTAAATCAATGGAAAAATCGGTTAAAGGAATCGCTACTTCTGTACTAAAACCGGTTTGCTTTAATACAAAGAAGAATATTATTGAAATAATAATCTGTCCGATTAGTTTTTGCAATGAAGTTAAACCTAAGTTTCTTTTCATCACTACTTTAATAAAATCATCTAAGAATCCTAATAAACCAAAACCTAAAGTAACGAGAAGCAGCAAATAAGTGGTACTTGTCGGTCCTTGGAATTTAGCAGTCATAATGAGCGTACTTAATGTAATTGAAAATAGAATCATTAAGCCACCCATTGTAGGCGTTCCTGTTTTCTTCTGGTGGGATTTTGGTCCTTCTTCTCTTATGCTTTGACCGAATTTAAGTCTCCTTAAAAAAGGTATGAACAACGGAGAAATGAGTACGGTAATTAAGAAACCTAGGATTATTGTAAATAATATCACTTGCTCCATCATTATTGTTCACAACCTTTAACGGGTATTGAGAATTGTTTTACTTGTTTTTTTCTTAATCGTTTTATCATATATTCTAAACCTTTCAATCATTCATGATCATGTTATTTTTTTAGTCACTTGCTACTTGTTTTCTTTTTTTCAATGGCTTCCTTCGCTACTAATCGATCATCAAAATCAAAATGCTCATGACCAATTATTTGATATGTTTCATGACCTTTACCTGCTATTAGTATACAATCCCCAGGTTCTGCCTGATTCACTGCATATTGTATAGCCTCTTTTCGATCAATAATTGAAACATAAGATTCGTTCTTCACACCAGCTTCCATATCTTTCAAAATACTTTCAGGGTCCTCGGTACGGGGATTATCAGATGTAAATATAGCATCAGTACTATGTTTACAAGTAATTTGAGCCATTAAAGGCCTTTTCGTACGATCTCTATCTCCTCCACAACCGACAACTGTAAAGATTCTTTTCTTTGCTAATTGTTGCACTGTTTTTAATGCATTCTCTAAACTATCTGGCGTATGAGAGTAATCTACAATAACGGTGAAATCTTGATGAGCATCTACCGTTTCGAATCTCCCTGCAACGCCAGCTACACTTTCAACAGACTGGATAATTTGCTCCATAGAAATATTAGAAGCAAAAGCTGCAGCAATACTTGCCAATACATTATATACACTAAATTTTCCTATTAACTGAATATGAAGAGAATAGGTTCCGATTGGACTGTCTAATTCAAATGTGGTGCCAGAAGCATTCATTTCTATATTTCTTGCCCGAAAGTCCGCATCTCGATCAATTCCATACGTTAGTATATATGCGGAAGTTGATTTTTCATAATCATATGACGCTGGATCATCTACGTTCAAAACAGCATATTTCGGTCGATCATAATGATAGGCATTCCCCAGTTGTGCGAACAGAAGGCCTTTAGCACGACGATATTCATCCATAGTATGGTGGTAATCTAGGTGGTCTTGCGTTAAATTTGTAAATACAGCTACATCAAAATCACAACCATGTACTCTACCTTCATCTAATGAATGAGATGACACTTCCATCACTGCTGATGTGACGCCAGTATCTTTCATTTGTTTAAATGTTCTCTGTAAAGTAAGACTCTCAGGCGTAGTGTTTTTAATTTCATATTTTTGCTGACCAATTTTAGTATACATTGTGCCCATCAGACCCGTTTTTTGACCAGCATCTGATAAAATTTTATCAATGATATGTGTTGTCGTTGTTTTCCCATTTGTACCTGTCACACCTATTAAGTGTAACTGTTGACTTGGCTGCCCGTAAAAGGCATCTGAAAGTAAAGATAGTGCTCTTCTTGTACTCTTCACAACAATCACGGGTACCTTTAAGGAGAGCTCTTTCTCAGAAATAACGGCTACTGCTCCTTTTTCGACAGCTGAAGCAGCAAAGTCATGACCATCAACTGTGTAGCCTTTTATACAAACAAATAAGCTACCTTCTTCTACTTTACGGTTATCATTTTCAATTGATTGAATTTCAATATTGTCTACATCATTATATTGAAGATAAGGTTGCAACTTTTGTAGCAACGTATGTAATTTCATAAAACTCCATTCCTCTCATACAAACTTCTCATAAAACATTTTTACGATCATTTTGTCTAACCTATGCGTTAAAGATGATAGGCGTATAATATTTTACATGATTCAGCGATAATTTTCTATGAGTTTCTTATAATTGCCTCGTTTAAACGGTTTTTTTTATAAAAATAATAGCACTTGATCCGCCAAAAGCCTTCTTATCATCCATTATACGCTATTTAAACCCTACTAATTATTGGACTCAACCTCTAGCTCCTTTGTTACATATGCTGATTGATTATAATCATAAACTTAGAAAAAGGCGGCTTTTAATCGCCGCCTTCCTCAGTGTCATCATGCTGTTCATCGTTGAAATAGAGGCGTATGGTGGAACCTTCTTTGATTTTTGTACCAGGAAGAGGCGATTGTTTTACAACTGTATCTCCTTGTCCACTAGCTTCAATTTGAAGGTTAATCATCATCTCACCTAACTCCAATTTTGTTATACCTACTAAATCAGGTACTTCTAAAAGCGGTGTATCTGGCCAAGCATACTCTTTTTCTACTTGATCTTTCCTAGGTTCAACTCCCATAGCTCGTAAGCTATCACCAATAATGTTACCAACAATCGGAGCAGCTACAACACCACCAAATTGGACCGTGCCTTTCGGATTATCAACAGCTGTATAAACGACAATCTCAGGGTCGTCAGCTGGTGCAAAGCCAATAAAGGAAACAATATGGTTGTTTTCTAGATATTTACCACCTTGAGCCTTCTGGGCTGTTCCTGTCTTACCTCCTACTCTATACCCTTCAACAAATGCATTCTTACCTGACCCTTGAGCAACTACGGTTTCTAATGCTCTGCGAATCTCAGTTGATGTCTCTTTTGATATTACCTTTCGTTTCGCTTCAGGTGTGACTTGTTTTAGGACATCGCCTGTTTTAGAATCCACGATTTCTTTAGCAATATATGGTGTATACAATGTTCCACCGTTTATAGCTGCAGAAATGGCAGCAACTTGCTGAATGGGTGTGACTGATACCCCTTGACCAAATGCCGTTGTCGCTTGCTCTACTGGTCCTACTTTATCTAAGTTAAATAGTATTCCTGTAGATTCCCCTTGTAAGTCAATCCCCGTTTTTTCTCCAAAAC
This sequence comes from Cytobacillus sp. FSL M8-0252, assembly GCF_038007345.1. Lineage (NCBI taxonomy): Bacteria > Bacillati > Bacillota > Bacilli > Caryophanales > Bacillaceae > Cytobacillus > Cytobacillus sp. FSL M8-0252. Next base: position 1,946,385 of record NZ_JBBOWZ010000001.1, on the reverse strand, counting down.
CAAAATCATGAATATATTTAAATAAAGTGTCTTTTCCTAACCGTTCACCAAGATTAACGAAACCTGGGTTACAAGAATTTTGTACCACTTCTAAATAGGTTTGTGAACCATGTCCACCTTTTTTCCAACAGCGAAGCTTGGCTCCGCCTACTTCTACATAACCTGGATCGTGAAAATGATCATGATCTAGATCAACTTTCCCCTCTTCCAATGCGGCTGCCAATGTAATAATTTTAAAAGTTGATCCTGGTTCGTAGGAGCTCCAAATAGGTAAATTACGATTATACACATCTGCAGATACATTACGAAAATTTGCAGGATCAAATGTCGGTCTACTAGACATTCCGAGAATTTCTCCTGTATTCGGATCCATCGCAATCGCTATTAATCCATCTGGATTATACTTAGCCTCTGCATTGTCAAGTTCTCTTTCAATAATTGTTTGTACTTTTGTATCAACAGTTAACTTTAATGTATCACCGTCAACGGGTGCTTGATAATCATCAGCCATATCATTCATTCTCTGTCCTTTTGCATTTGCATAAAACTTAACCGATCCTTTTTCTCCACTTAGTTCTTTATCGTAGTATAATTCTAGACCCATCAACCCTTGATTATCAACGCCAGCAAAACCGAGCACATGGGATAGATAATCACCAAACGGATAATGCCTTTTAGAATCCTCACCGATATATACACCATCTATATTTAATGACCTTACTTCTTTTGCTTTTTCATGGGTGATTTTTCTGCCACCAGTAATTCTTACACTCGATTGTTTCTCTGTAATTTCTTCAAATACTTTTTCTTTAGATAAATTAAGCGTAGCGGCTAACTTTTCAGCAGCATCGTCAGGCTCGGTAATTTGTCTCGGGACGACGTAAACCGTTGGAGCACTTACATTGGTTGCTAAAGCGACTCCGTTCCGATCAACAATTTCCCCTCTTTCAGGCTCAAAGGGGATATTCCTACTCCATAATTCTTTGGCTCCATCTGTGAGAACATTTCCTATAAAAAATTGGACATAGCCCAAGCGAACATCAATAATTAAAAAAACAAATAACCCAATAAATAATGCAGCAATTAATCTTTTTCGAACGGTTACATTAGATACACGCATAAATGGAACGAACCCTCCTTTTTTATCTGGCTCGTTCCATTTTATGCTTGTACATTATTTTTAGAACAGAAGCTCGTCTTTAACTTCTACTGTTCGCTCGCACTTTTATCATCTTTCAGTTCTTCTCCCTCATTAGTAGAGGTTTTCTTTCCACTTTGTTGAAAATCTACGATTAAGTATTCATTCTCTTTTATAGCGCTTCCTGGAGCTAGATTTTGCTTGACAGCAAAACCGTTGCCCACACTGTTAAGCTTAAGATTAGATAGCTTAACGAACTTCATCACATCTCTCATCGACCAACCAGTTAAGTCTGGAACAGTAAGCTTCCCATCCGTTTTAAGAATAACCTTTTCACCTTCTAACACACTTTCTGTAGCGCCTGGTGATTGTTCTACAACCTTTTTACCCTCACCGATAATAATTGGCTGCATACCATTTTTCTCCAATGACTTCTTCGCTTCTTCAACAGATTTTCCTTCAAAATTCAATCCTTTACTCACTTGAAGTTTATCGTAGTCAGTAGGTTCAATACTTAAATAACTTAAGCTATTCTTCATAACCGGTTTAAAAATTTCTGAAACAGGATCGCTGCCTGTTTCTGTATTTTCAAGCTCCGGTTGCTGAACAGCCACATATACTAGTAATTCAGGGTCTTCAGCAGGTGCCATTCCTAAAAAGGAGAACACATAATTTTCTCGCCCTGTAATATAGCCACCACCCTCTTTGGGTATTTGTGCTGTTCCTGTTTTACCAGCTACTTTGTAGCCATCAATTTGATAATGGTTATGGCCTGTCCCATTCTCAGAAGAGACAACCGTTTCCAATACCTTTCTAACTTCCTTGGCTGTATTCTCAGAAATCGGTTGACCCTTAATCTCTTCTTTTGCTTCTTTTACCACTTTATCATTGTTTGGGTTAATTATTTCACTTATTACATGAGGCTGCTTCATAGACCCATTACTAGCAATAGCAGTCGCCGCTTGTATTTGTTGAATGGGTGTAATAGCGGTTCCTTGACCATAAGCCGTTGTTACTTTTTCAAATGGCCATTCGTAAACGATTTTCCCTCCAGCTTCATTAGGTAAATCAATTCCGGTTGGTTCTTCAAAACCAAATTTCGTCAAGTATTCTCGATATGTTTCATAGCCTAGTTGATCTTTTACCATTTTCGCTATCGCTACATTAGAAGAACGTTGAATGCCTTCTAAATACGTAATTGAACCCCATCCTTGTCCATTATTATGGTCTCTTACTGGTGGAGATTTTTCCGTAACTTTATACGTACCAGATTCGAAGGTTGCATTAGGTGTAAATACCCCTTCCTCAATTGCCGCTGCTAACGTAAAAGCTTTCATTGTTGAACCTGGTTCAAACGAATCCTCAATAGCGAGATTACGCCATGTTTGGTCAATGCCTTCCCGTGTTTCTGGATTAAATGTAGGTCGTTGGCTCATCGCAAGAATTTCGCCTGTTTTCGGGTCAGCGACAACGGCGACCATCTTTTCTGGGTCATACTTTTCACTTACTTTGCTCATTGCTTCTTCTAAAAAGATTTGAATTTTATTATCGATTGTTAAATATACATCATTTCCGTCTTCTGCTTTTTCTACGACTTCTTCACCATTTGGTAATAAGTATCCCCAAATATCTTTTTCATAAGAAAACTTGCCATCTTCCCCTAACATTAAATCATTCAAGCTCTTCTCTAAGCCCATAATTCCTTTGTCTTCGAGTTTTCCATCTTCACCTTCTACGGAATCAACATACCCGATAAGATGCGAGGCAAAAGTTCCATTAGGGTAAAAACGGATGGTTTGCGGTTGAAAAACAATACCTGGCAACTCTAACTCTTCTATTTTCTTCTTTTGACTAACTGTTAATTTTTGACCTGCACGACCGAATTCCACTTGGAATAACTGTTCATCCTTGCCTCGCCTCTCATTGATTGTTAATCTTTCGTAGATTTCAGACTCTTCCATATCAATGACTTCAGCTAATTGCTTTGCCGTCTCATCTGGTTCAACCACATGTTTCGGATTATCTTTATTCTTGGTCATTTTTTCTGATAAGACGGCAACTAAAGTGTAAGCTGTACTATCCTCAGCAATGACATTGCCATTACGATCGTAAATTGTCCCACGTTTAGATTCAATGGTTGTTGAACCTTGGTACAACTGTTCAGCTTGTGCAGCAATGACTTTACCACCCGCTTCACCAGACACTTGAATAGAGATAAACCGGAAAAGCAAGACAAAAAAGAGCAGACTGAATATCATAAACAATATCGCTGCTCCAACATTCATATTTCTTTGCTTCTTATACATTACTCACCACCAACAACCTTAGGAGATTCATTCATTTCAAAGCCAGATTTTTCAGCTGCTTGTTTTACACGGTCTGGACGACTTAATTCCTCGATTTGCATTTTTAAATCACTATTCACACTCTGTTGTTCAGTGATTGCTTTTTGCGTGTCTTGAATTTCCGCATTTACTTCATATAAACCTGCTTGATTTGAAATAATTGTTGTGGCGCCAAAGAAAACTGCACCCGCAAATACGATACCCATTATTTTTTCTCCAGGCGAGAGCAATGATTTACGATCTTTTATTTTCTTTTTTGGCGCTTGAGCCGGCTGATTAGATACATGTTGTTCTTGCTGTAGTTTACGAGCTACATTCTCCATATTTCCCCTCCTGAGTGTGTCTCTTTTATTTTATATTTTTTCTATAATCCTGAGTTTAGCTGAACGAGATCGATTATTATGGGATAACTCCTCTTCAGATGGAATAATAGGTTTTCTGTTCACTAATTTCATCTTAGGTTGATATTCATCAGGAATAACCGGCAGTCCCGGTGGTAGATCTGGTGTTGAGCTGGCCTCTTTAAAAGCCGCTTTACAAATACGATCCTCTAACGAGTGGAATGTAATAACACTCACTCTCCCACCACTTTTTAGCAAGCCCATCGCTTGCTCTAATGACTGCTCGAATACCCCTAATTCATCATTAACAGCAATGCGTATCGCTTGGAAAATCCGCTTAGCTGGATGACCCCCTTTTCTTCTAGCTGGGGCAGGTATGCCTTCCTTGATCAAATCTACTAATTCACCTGTTGTTTTTATCGGCGCTTTTTCTCTTGCTAACTCAATTTTTCTTGCAATTTGTTTAGAAAATTTTTCTTCACCATATTTAAAAAAGATTTTCACAAGTTCGTTATATGACCAATGGTTGACAACATCATAGGCTGAAACCTCCGCTTGCTTATCCATTCTCATATCGAGCGGAGCGTCATGATGATAACTAAAACCTCTTTCCGGTGTATCCAATTGAGGAGATGAAACACCTAGGTCATACAAAATACCATCCACTTCAGAAATCCCTCTTGCATTCAATTCTTCCTTTAAATGACTAAAATTACTTTTTACCAGTGTCACTTGCCCACTGTACTTAGCAAGTTTCTCCTTCGCATTCTCAATTGCCGTTTCATCTTGGTCAAAAGAGAATAGCCTTCCTTCACTTGAGAGCTGTGATAATAAATATTCACTATGCCCAGCTCCACCTAAAGTACAATCCACGTATATCCCATTTTCTTTCACATTTAGTCCATCTACGGTCTCTTTTAAAAGTACTGTTGTATGATTAAACATTGTTGCTCATCCTTCCCAACCTGTAATTGTGTGTAAAAGTCCCCTTATGTATTCATTCGGGTTAGGCCTTGTTTAAATATCAAAGCCAATCATATTTTCTGCAATTTCAGCAAAAGATTCTTCTGACTCTGCAAAATATTCTTCCCAAAGGCTTCTACTCCAAATCTCAATTCGGTTGGAAACACCTAATACGACACATTCTTTATCTAATTTTGCATATTGCATTAGTGGGGAAGCGATATTTACTCGTCCTTGTTTGTCAATTTCACATTCTGTTGCACCCGAGAAGAAAAATCGGGTAAAAGCGCGGGCGTCCTTTTTTGTCATGGGTAAAGCTTTAAGTTTCTCTTCAAGCTCTTTCCATTCTGTTAAGGGATAACCAAATAAACATTGATCCAAACCTCGTGTTAATACAAATGTCTCTCCTAAGTTCTCACGAAATTTAGCAGGTACGATTAAGCGGCCCTTTGTATCAACATTATGATGGTATTCTCCCATAAACATACCCGCTTCACCCACTTTCTAACACAAATGTACCACATTCCCCCACTTTCCTCCACTATTTTAAATGATTCGCTCACGTCCAATAAATTCCTGCTGTTTTTTTATTTTTCAAATATTTTTCTTTCGCTATCTTTTTACAAAAATATTTGCTTTTTTTACCTTATCCATTTCATTTTGAATTAAGCTGAAAGAGAATTGTCAAAAGAAGAAGATTCGTTAGTCACACATTTTAAAAATCGACAAAGACATATTCTTACGGACAACTACAAAATCTTCCCTTGTCGTTTGGCTAGCCTAAACCTCTCCCACCTTTTATGTGCCTATTATTTTACTTTGTGCACAAAAAAAGACTTAAATCCTCCTCTAATATTGAGAAGTATTTAAGTCTTTTGCTTTATACCTTCATCACTTTATGCGTACCATCAAAAGGTAGTTCATGATCGAGAATCCGGGAGAAGAATGATAAACCATACTTATTGATAAAATAAAGTCCATTCCAAACCCTTTCTTGTGGGATACCGTCTGGTTTTACGGAAGATTGGATACGATCAAATTTCGAGAGTATATTTGTATATTTTTGCTCAGTCGATTGTTTAAATTTAGTTTGTATAAATGCAATTTGCTTTTGTACAAGTGCTTGATTTTTTTCTACGAGTGGGTACATACCCTTTTCTTTCTCTGAAGTATAAGCTAACAACTGTTTATAAGATTCTTCAATTTTCGCTTGTAATTCGCTTAAGATTTCATCTCGTTCTTTACTTTGGACTGATTGAAGAAATTTATTCTTTCGTTCTTCAGTACCATTCATTAATACGTCTTCTAATTGTAATCCAAGCTCTGTCATTTCCGATTCAATTGCTCTCTCTAAAATCGTGAAATTCAAGCGTGGGACAAGTGGCGGCATTTTTAAAGAGAACTGCTCAAACACTTTTTGCAGTTCAGCCCAGTACGCGATTTCCCCTGGTCCAGCAATAAACGCTAATGTGGGGAAAAGTAATTCCTGTGTTAAAGGTCTGGTAACAACATTATTACTCAGTTTCTCGGGTGTTGTTTCAGCCATCGTTAACATTTCTTCTAATGTGAAGCTTATTTTAGCATCTGTATTCACAAAACATTGGGTTTGATGATTGTAATCAAGTAGGATTCTCTCTTTAAAAACTTCATCATAATAGAAGAGATTAGCAGCATTTTCACTAATTTCTAGCATTTTTGCATAACCATCAGCTTGTAATCTCTGTTGATTTTCAAGCACAGCTGTTGTCATTTTTGTCGCAGCTTTGATTTGCTCAGCTAATATGCCCTTTTCCAATTGTCTTAATTGCGCATTACCTGAATCAACCAATAAAAGACCATGTTCTTTAAACATCCCCATAATTAAATGAGCAAATATGTCTACATATGTTTTCGATTGTTCTATAGCCTTATGAATGAATGACATAATATCTTTTGTAAATGCGGTTTCACCAAATGACTCAATGATGTCGTCAACCCACTTGATACAAACATCTGAATCAATAGCGATATTTGATACCATCTTTTTATCATTCGGTGATTCTGGATAAACCAGCTTTTTCATTTGGTTGTTTTCATAACGATAAATATGGTTTACCTCTTGATAATCATGATCCTCACCAGCAATCCAAAAAACAGGTACAACAGGAATATTTAATTCCCGCTCTTTTTCCTTAGCAAAGGCAATGATAGAAATGACTTTATGTATGGAATAAAGAGGTCCAGTCATTATACCTGCCTGCTGCCCTCCAATAACAACTACACTTTTATCATCATTTAGCTTTTTAAGAGATTCTTGTACCTTCTCAGATGTTGGAAAGCCATTCATGAAATCACTTATATGACTTACTAGCTTATCTCGTGAAAAATTTCTCTGACCAAGTTCTTCTATACGTCTCTTTAAATCACTAATATGATTATAACGGTAGTGGAAGTATGGCTGAATTTTCTCATCTTGAGCAGTATACTCTGTTGCAAACCGATTAGTGGCCGGTATTGTGAGATGCAAAATCTCCATCTATGAACTTCCTTTCTAAACACATTTTCCAAGTATCTTTATGAGTATAGCATTGTCAGAAAAGAAAAGAAAAAAACTTTGCTTATGATGGGCTAGATTTTAACTTCTTTTGATTTCATCATTCATAATGATAATATATTTCCTTAGTCAACTAAAGAGTCTTTTTTAAAACATCAAATGACTAATTCTGTTAAAAATACCAATTGCTATTAAAACACAGTAAGCAGTGAGAAAAAACAAAAAATTAATGCGCCAATATCCTTTGAACAATTTACCGTAATCTATTTCTTGCTTAACCCGCCAATAATACAATAGATAAAGTATAGCAGTACTAATAAGGAAAAGAAAAATCAACCAAATGTATGAGCGATTCCAAATTGAAGCAATCATAAAATGGACAGAGAGAATGAGCAACAATGTGCTAAAATCAAGAGCTAGATGTACAGATTTCTTATGCTTTTTCGTCACTTGTTTACAAATGATAAAAACGAGTAAATACCCTAGAAATGGTATAGTAATAAATGTCGCAATCATCGAGGATAAAAATACACTCAATCTTTCTCCCCCTTTTTCTCCATCCCCTTGATCATAAAATAACAAGATGTTAATAATGGTACACTTTCTTGATTTTTATTTGCTTGGGTAAGACAGTAACCAACAATTGCATCAACTTCTGTTTTCCTGCCTTCAACAATATCTTTAAACATAGATGATTGATTATGAGCAGTCTTCCTACAAATTGATACAACATATGCTTCAATCTCTTGACTATCTTTAATTGAAAGCGCAGCTGTTACTTCTGTAAATAAGATTTTAAATACTTTAAAATAAGATGGGTCTTCAATTAGTAAACCATTTCGAATCTTTAAAATGGCTGTTAAAGGGTTAATCACAGCATTTGCAACTAATTTTTTCAGCATGATGTCCTCATAGTTCTGATAAAGCATGAATGGAAAATCTTCGCTATTAGCCATTACATTTGAAAGTTGGATGGGTTCAGCATTTTCCGTTAAAGGAGCAAGCTTTGTTACTCCTAACCCCGTATGATTCACTTCATTTTTATTTACCTTTAGTGCACCATGTTCAACTGTACCAATATAGACTTGTTGATTTTTTAACCGTTCGAGCTTTTCTAAATGACCCATACCATTTTGCAGGAAGATAAATAACGTTTTTGTATGTATGCTAAGAGTGGCAAGGAGTGTGTCAAGGTGATATTCTTTTACAGCAACAAAGGTAATCTCATCTTGCCCTTTCCAATTATGTATATATTCAACATGAATACGTTCATTCCTCCGATTTTCTTTCGTATTTAAAAAGATACCTTCTAAGGAGATAATGTCCTTTTGCTCATCTGAACGCACATAAAGAGTAACCTCATGTTGTTTATTTAAATAGAAGGCATATAATAGTCCGATAGAACCTCCGCCAATAATCCCAATTTTCATCATTATCACTTCACTCACAATGTATTTAGTCTCATTTTAGCAAATTTCGCTATTGAAAGGTGAGACGATTCTTTTTTTCTTGAAAGTTTCATCTATTTTTCTTTTTTGTTTGACTAGGTATAACATAATTATTACTAAAAATTCTACATGCAAATAAACAATATAGATCTAAAAGAGTACATTCGTTTCACTTTTAAAATAAATAATGAAATGAGGTAATACGAACATACTTGTGAATTTTTCAACATTTACGAAACCGATTAAACAAGAAAAGCGTATGCATAATAACGAAAGGAAATGATGATATGTATTTTCCATCAAAGAAAGATTTATGGTTGTCAATAATCTATTGGTTATGTGCATTGTTTTTTATTATTCCACCCATCTTCTTTCCAAACTTCGGTGTTTGGATAAGCCCATCGTTCCTAGATAAACAATGGATAAAAATCTCTACTTTATCGCTCATTGGATTATGTCTGCTGTGGATTTGGTTTAAGACAGGGTATACAATTAAAAGCGATGTTCTTACTATTCAATATGGCCCTTTTAGGTGGACAATCAAGTTAGCTGAAATACACAGCGTTACGGAAACGAAAAACCCGTTTACAGATCCTGCTTTGTCTATTGATAAACTTGAAATTAATTATGGGAAGTTCAAAACAATTGCCATTTCACCTAAAAACAAAACTGAGTTTATCAATCAACTGAGAAAGCAAAACTTAAACATTAGCACCGATAAGATCAATTGGTAGATTGTACATTTCCAGAAATTCAATCAATCAATATCTATAAAAGAAAAAACCCTGATTACTCTCCTAAGAAAGGTCAGGGTAGGGTCTTTAAACTGGATTTACTGGGTGTTTTCTAGAAACGATTGGTATATCTTTTGTTGCGTATAACTCAAAGCGGTTAATAAGGGCACTTCTAAGCTCGCCTGGAGCGATAATATCATCTATAATGAGTTCCGATGCCAATTTATAAATATCAATTGTTTCCTTATATTCTTTTTGTTTTTCTTGTACATACGCAATGCGCTCTTTCATATCTTCAATTTCATTAATCTTATTAGAATAAACAGCATTAACTGCAGCCTCAGGTCCCATAACGGCTATTTGAGCAGTTGGTAAGGCAATACAGCAATCCGGTTCAAAAGCAGGTCCCGCCATCGCATACAATCCCGCACCGTAAGCTTTCCTGACAATAACTGAAATCTTCGGTACTGTCGCGGAACTCATTGCAGCAATTAACTTCGCACCATGTCTAATAATACCTGCTCTTTCTACTTTTGTGCCAATCATAAACCCTGGAACATCCGCTAGAAATAACAATGGAATATGATAAGCATCACATAGTGAGATAAACTTTGCTGCTTTATCAGCCGAGTCAACAAAAAGAACGCCACCCTTAACCTTTGGCTGATTCGCTATAATCCCGACTGGCTTTCCATCTATTCTCGCTATTCCAGTAATAAGTTCAGCAGCGAATAATTTCTTCATTTCAAAAAAACTATTCTCATCAACTAGTTGTTCAATACATTCATACATATCAAATGGGGCATTTTGATTCACAGGAATGATCTCTTCTAAAGACTTACCAGCTTTAGGCGCTACAGGTTCTTTAGTTGGAGGTAACTCTTGAAAATTCCCCGGAAAATAAGATAAATAGTTTTGTGCAACCGTAATCGCTTCTTCTTCACTGTATGCTAAGTAATCGCCACAACCACTAACAGAACAATGCATTCTTGCTCCGCCCATTTCTTCTAAGGAAACCTTTTCCCCAATCACTTTTTCCGCCATTCTTGGTGATCCTAAATACATAGAAGCATTCCCGTCTACCATAATGACAATATCACAAAATGCGGGAATATACGCGCCGCCTGCTGCAGATGGTCCAAATAGTAAACAAACTTGTGGTACAACACCTGAAAGTTTTACTTGATTATGAAAAATTCTCCCAGCACCTCTACGGTTTGGAAACATATCTAATTGATCAGTTATTCTTGCACCGGCTGAATCTACTAAATATAGCAATGGAGCTTTAAGTTTTTCAGCTGTTTCTTGAATTCGAATAATCTTTTCAACTGTTCTAGCTCCCCATGAACCTGCTTTAATAGTAGAATCATTCGCCATCACACAAACTGTGCGCCCATTAATCTTTCCTACTCCCGTGATGACTCCATCAGCTGGCAATCCTTCTTCACTACAGTTAGCAAACTTACCATCTTCTTCGTAAAAACCATCATCCAATAATAGTTCCAAACGCTTTCGTGCAAATAATTTATTTTGGCCTTCAAGCTTTTCGTGGTATTTAGGTGCACCACCTGCTTCAATTTTCTTTCGTCTCTCTTTTAAATCGTCTGTTAATGTTTGTATCGTTGTCATGATTTATCTCTCCTTATTCTAAAACTAATAAAGAATCGCCTTCATTTACAAAATCACCGATATTAACTTTTAATTCAGCTACTTTACCGCCTTCATTGCTCTCAACAGGAATTTCCATTTTCATACTTTCTAAGACAAGCACTTCCTGCCCTGCAGTAATTTCATCACCATTTGCAACTAACACATTAAGAACTGTACCTGCCATATTTGCTACGATTTCTTTCATTTTCTTTTCCTCCTTGGATGGTATTACTGTTTTTTTATTAAAGATTTATTTTTCAAAAAATCAGTTGTATATTTACCTTTACTAAAATCTTGATCAGCTAAAATTTCTACAAACAACGGAGCATTCGTTTTAATACCAGAAATTTCTAGATCATTAAAAAATTGTGCTGCCTTTTGTAATGTTTCCTCTCGATTCTCGCCATTTATAATACATTTCGCTATCATTGGATCGTAAAACGGAGTTACTTTAGAACCTTCAACATAGCCATAATCAATACGGATACCATCAAGGTTTCCCCATTTTAGTTTACTAATCGTACCAGGTGAAGGCATAAATGTAACGGGGTCTTCCGCATACAGGCGGAACTCCATCGCATGTCCAACTGATTTGATTTCACTTTGCTTAAGGGGAAGTTCATTTCCTTTAGCAATATCAATTTGCCATTCTACAAGGTCAATCCCGGTGATTTGTTCTGTGACAGGATGCTCGACTTGGAGACGTGTATTCATTTCAAGGAAGTAGAAATTCTCATCCGCATCGACGATAAATTCAACGGTACCAGCATTTTTATAACCTACTGCCTCTCCTGCTTTAATAGCAGTCTCAAGCATCTTATCCCTCGTTTTCATTGAAAGAGAAGGGCTAGGCGATTCCTCAATGACTTTCTGATGCCTTCTTTGAATAGAACAATCTCTTTCAAATAAGCTAACAATTTGTCCCTTATCATCACCAAATATTTGTACCTCAATATGACGACTACCCTCTATACACTTTTCTACAAATACTTCATCACTGCCAAAATATGCTTTCGCTCTTGATTTTGTCGAGGAGAAGGCATTTTTGAGCGCTTGCTCAGTTTCACAGCGCACCATACCGATTCCACCACCGCCCCCACTTGCCTTAAGCATAATAGGGTAACCATATGTTTCAGCTAAAGCCAGAGCAGCTTCAACTGTTACAACACCACTATTGCTACCGGGCACAATAGGTACACCCGCTTTTTCCATCGTTTGCCTAGATATAATCTTATCTCCCATTTTTTCAATTGTGTCAGGGTTTGGACCGATAAAGATAATACCTGCTGCATGAATTCTTCTAGCAAATTCTGCATTTTCCGATAAGAAACCATAGCCTGGATGAATGGCATCAACTTTCTCTGCTAAAGCTATTTGAATGATTTTCTCAACATTTAAATAAGATTTATTGACCGGTGGTGGTCCAATTAAAAATGCTTGATCTGCCTCAATAACAAAAGGCATCCCTTCATCTGCCTCTGAGTATATTGCTACCGTTTCGATCCCCAGTGCTTTACAAGTTTTAATAATTCTTAAGGCAATTTCTCCTCTATTGGCAATTAAAATTTTCTGCAATCATTTATTCTCCCTTCGTTCGTTGTTACATTAACCAAATGCAAATAAAATTAATTTATCGCAATATTCCCTATTTCTACAAGGTTCGCTCTTTTTCCTTCTTTTTTATTGAAAACGCTTACGTTTATTTTTGAACAATACATTTTTATGTCTTGAATGATAAAAGAATGACAGTTTACTAAAGAAATTTTCTTAATATTGTTATATAATGATATAGAGTAAGCGCATTCAATAAATTACATAGGTGTTTTAGGGGGATGAATCATGAGCTATAAAGTTGAAAGACTAAAAGTAAATTACAGAACCTTAGAAGATTTTAAAAAGTTTAAAGAATATGGTCTTCAAGAATTATCAATGCTCGAGGATCTCGAAGGCAATATAATAGAAAACGGAAGCCAATCGCCTTTTTATGGCATTTACTTTGGGGACCTACTTGTTGCCCGCATGAGTCTTTATAAAGTAGAAGCTAAATTCGACCGTTACTTCCAACCTTCTCATGATTATTTAGAACTTTGGAAGCTTGAAGTATTGAAGGATTATCAATCAAAAGGTTATGGAACAGCACTTGTTAACTTCGCCAAGAGCTTTAACCTACCTATTAAGACAAACACAAGAATTAAGTCAAAGGAATTCTGGGAAAAGATGGGCTTCACTTCAGCCCAATATGATATGGATAGGGATTTAGGGGAAAATCCCGTTCTATGGTTTCCCGAAGGTATGGTAAAGGAATCTTTAAAAGAAGACGAATAAACATAAATAGGCACTCCATTAGGATGGAGTGCTCTTTTATGTTTATAATTTAAAATAAAAATGGATAAGGAAATTTAAGTATAAATAGTATCAATAAATTGTAGGATAGAAACTAAACACGAACATTCTTTTCGCGATCGTCCGTTTTTAGTACAACCATTTTTCTTGCCTTCTCCATTATTTCTACAAGCGCCTTATAATCCTGCTCCAATGTTTGTATTTCTTTTAATAACCTTTCATTTTCAGCAGCTAAATAAAATGTTTGTTTTTCTAAAGAAATAATTTTCCCCTCATACTGAGATAATGAGTTTTTTTCAGCAGAATTGGCGTTTTCCGCTTGTTCAAATACAGATTTAAGGCTCTCTACAATTTCATTAAAGCTTAATTGCGGGTGGCTTGTTGAAACATGTTTATCTTTTGCCACCTCTTCAACAACCAATGATGTTAGTTCTGGGTCCTTTTTACGGTTCTTTAATTCTTTCCGTTGTTTCTTTGCTACATCTATCGCTTTCTTATATTGCTTTCTTACATAAGAGTTCCAACGAAACCCACACGCAGCACCTGTTCTTGATAGCTTTTTACCCACTTCTTCAAATGCTTGAAGTTGTGTTCCTCCCCCTCTTATCTGGCGAAGAACGACTTCAGCTAGCAAAACATCTTCATCTTGTGACCACGCATCTTGACGAGTAGAAGACATCCCTAACCCCTCCTAGTAGTGTTTTTATTTCATCTTATGCTTATACTAGAAAAGATAGACTTAAACATGGGATATTCACTCGTTTTCTTTATTTACTTATTTTTTGTTAAAAATTTATTTACCGCTTGATGATGACTTTCCATACTCCAAAGGGTCGAGCAAGTGCGAACTTCTTCTTCCATTCTTTTTTCTAATTGTGTGACCTTCCACTTACGAACAAGGATCTCTTTATAGGCAGATAAAACATTTGTATGAATTCTATTAATGTTGGCAAAGAATTGTTGCACTACTTCCATACTCACTTGATCATAAATAGCATGAATAAAACCTTTATTATACAAGTCTTCTGCCGGGAGTGGCCTAGCTTCCATCAGTAACTTTAAAGCGACTTCGTTCTCCAACTTCTCTAACAATAGGCTACCTCCGCCCCAACCTGTAGTAATGGCTAAAGTACCTTGAATAAAGCCCATTTTCGTTCCTTTTTTAGCGATGCGGAAATCACATGCTGTAGCTAGTTCACAACCACCACCTACTGCAGTTCCATTAATAAGGGCAATTGTCGGCTTGTTGAGTGTAGTGAGCTTATATAAAATTTTTGACATTTTAGATAGCATGTTATAGGCATCTTCTGCAGTGATCAAATTTTGAAAAGCGGATAAGTCACCACCAGAGCAAAAAGCACTCTCTCCTTCTCCAGTGATGACCAACCCTTTTATATTTGCTTCTTGTTTAGTCATTTTAATTACTTTAAGTAGGCCATCCATTACCTCATAATTAATGGCATTTCTCTTATGTTCTCTAGTAATCATGAATACAAGCAAATTTTCTTCTTTATGTATTGAATAACTGCTCATTATCATCAAATCTCCTTTAAAAAGTATAATTTAACTAAAATAATTAGGAATCCGTTTTGCAAAGCATTTAGGTCCATTGGGCTTATACCTTGGTTTTTCATTATCATTTTTATGTTTGACGGGTTTAAATCCATTATTCCTACTGATTCAGCCTAATAAGATTCCACTTCGAAATGCAGTTCTTTCTCGCTCTAGTATGAACCTTTTCTCAAGTTGTAGATGCGTAATAGGTGATTACGGGTGCTCAAGAATACTCCACTGCATAACATATCTACTTTTGCCAGCTAAATTGACAATAGAAAAAACGCTGAAGCTTTTATTGCTCCAGCGTTTTGTCATATGAAAAATTAGTTGTTTACAACTTCTTTTCCTTTGTAAGTTCCACAAGCTTTACAAACGCGGTGTGAAAGTTTCATTTCACCACAATTTGGGCATTCTACCATACCAGGAACCTGTAATTTAAAATGGGTACGACGTTGTCTTTTTGCAGTTTTAGATGTTCTTCTAAAAGGTACAGCCATTATTCCCACCTCCTTATAGAGATTTAGAGTCGTTCAAACTTGAGGATTAACTTCTATTAATAAAATAGAGTAGAAAAGACCTCTCTATATTTTGAACATACACTATGAAGAAAAAATTATTAAGACCAGCTTTCACTGTTTTCTTCCAGTTATGAATCAGAAGAATCCTTTTGATTAAGTAGCTGAGCAAGTCCAGCAAGACGTGGATCAATCTTTTCCGTTTTCTCTTGCTCGGAAATGACCTCCCAATCTTTTCCTGATTGAGGAGCGCCCTCTTCACCGCTATCATCGCAGAATACTTGCATAGGGACCTCAAGCACAAGCAGTTCATGTATAATAGGCATCATGTCTATTACATCACCTTGCACTTGATGAACTTCCTCTTCAGTTTCATAATCACTATCTTTCAAGAGGAATGTTTCAATTGTTTCCACACTAATTGGATATTTAACGTCAACTAATGTGCGAGAACAAGGGAGAATCAAATGACCTTCCATTTTAAAATGGACAATCACTTTCTCAGAATCAATATCTGCTCGACCAGTAATTCTCATTGGCGATGCATCTCTGATTTCAGCATCCATTTTGATTACTTCATCAACATTGACGATTTCATCAAAAGAGAAGTCCTTGCTTCGATATTTCTGTAACTGACTTAAAGTCCATTTCATATAAATCACCCCAAGGCAACAAAGGTAATTATAGCTTTCATATAATTATTTGTCAATATTTTTTCTTTACAGTCAGAAGGTTATTGAAAAGAGATTCATTTATCTCATTTTCTCTTAGTATTGTAACCAATTTTGTTCAATTTGCAAACCTTTATCGTCGATTTATGTAAGCATTAGTGAAATTTTATTTCTTCATTTATAATTAAGATTTAAGAAGGAGTGGTTAACAGATGAAAGCTGTTGGTATTGTCGTTGAATATAATCCTTTTCATAATGGGCATGCCTATCAAGTAGAGCAAGCAAAAAAAGAAACAGGTGCAGACGTGGTGATTTGTGTGATGAGTGGTAATTTCCTGCAAAGAGGAGAGCCGGCAATCGTATCAAAATGGGCACGGGCTGAAATGGCATTGGCTGGTGGTTGTGACCTTGTTTTTGAACTTCCTTTTTCATTTGCGACATCTCAAGCAGATATATTTGCAAATGGAGCCATTTCAATACTCGATGCCACTCTGTGTCAATATTTATCATTTGGTAGTGAGCAAGGTAGTATACAGCCCTTTTTATCAACTTATCGTCAGTTACATCAACATGAAAAGAAGTATAACCAACTGATTAGAAATTATAGTAAAGAAGGCTATAGTTATCCTAAATCTGCATCTCTTGCTTTCCAACAATTGACCATCGATGAAGAAATAGTGGACCTAACTAAACCAAATAATATTCTTGGCTTCCAATACATAAAAGCTATAAAGCAACAAAATGCGAAAATGGAGCCAACAACCATCGCAAGAAAGAATGCCGAGTACCATGATGAAGACTTTAACTCATCAACCATAGCAAGTGCAACTAGCATAAGAAAAAAGATATTTTCTCAAGAAGCAAATATAGAAGAAACTTTTAAATATATGCCGAGAACCTCATATGAAGCCTTGCATTCGTATTATAAAAAGTTTGGAGTTCTGCATCATTGGGAACTGTATTGGCCTATGCTACAATACCGCTTGCTCAGTTCGTCACCTGCTCAACTTAGAGAAATTTATGAGGTTGAAGAAGGAATCGAATTCCGTTTAATCGAAGCGAGCAAGGCTTCAACTTCTTTTCAAACATTTATGGAAGCAGTGAAAACAAAACGATATACTTGGACACGCATCCAGAGAATTTGTTTATATATACTTATCAATGCAGGTAAACAATCTATGTCACATTTAAAACAAGCACCATACCTTCGCCTCCTTGGTATGTCCAAAAAAGGAAGGGTTTACTTAAATAAATATAAAGGCGAGTTTAAGCTTCCTCTCATTTCTAAGGTCTCAGACAAAAATCGAGAGTCATTAGCACTAGATCTTAAAGCAACTAGAATATATGCGCTTGCAGCTAATTCTCCACAACAGCAGGAGCTTTTAAAACTTGACTTTAGCCAACCACCAATCATTTATGACAAATGATATAGATACGTGCCGAATGTTTACTGCGAAAAACAATGTTTGAGAGATGGTCGAATAAAACTGCTTTTGCTCGTCTATCTCTCATTTTTTTAATCTGGATGGACGCGAAATTCGATTGTGACTGCTATCTTGGCTTTTTTCACTACGGATAGACGCACTTTTCCCTTTTGTTCTGCTATCTTTATCATTTTAATTCTGGATGGACGCGCAAGACCGTTTTGCTTATCTATCTTGAAGTTTTCCACTCCAGATGTACATATAAATTCCTTTGATTGGCTATTTCTAGTTGACCGAGCTAGGTCCTTCTCCTCTTCATTCTTCACACTACTTGTACACCTAGGCAATAGAATTCGAATAAATTTACATAGATTGTATAATTTGGTGTTACTTATAACTAAGCAGAAATAAATCTCATAAAAAAAACGGAGAATTTCTGATGATTGAGCAGAATCTCTCCGTTTATACATTACATGCCCCACACGACAGGTCCTTGGATCTATGATTTATTTTCTAGCCCTTCTAAGTACTTCACGGCATCAGCAAAAGTGTCAATTGGGATGATTTTCATATCAGTATCAATATCTTTAGCTGTTTTAACAGCTTCTTTGTAGTTTGACTTATTACTATTATTCTCATTCGGTGCAAAGAAAATGTCTGCGCCGGCATTATCTGCAGCCACAATTTTTTGATCTATTCCACCGATGCGCCCTACTGTGCCATCTGGTGAGATTGTGCCAGTTCCAGCGATTTCATAACCCTTTGTTAAATCTCCCTCAACTAACTGATTATAAATTTCTAATGAAAACATAAAGCCAGCTGATGGACCTCCAATTTCACTTGTATCAATCGCCACTTCTGGATCTACTGATATCTCTTTATCATCCACTAAAGTAATGCCCACACCAGCCTTCCCAGTCGCAGCAATTTTCTCTAGTTCGATATCGGTTTCTCTTTGTTCCCCATTTCTTTCAAACGTAAGGGATATGCTATCACCTTCCGATTTTGATGAAACCATATCAATGAATTGCTCCGAAGATTGAAAAGATTTTCCATCTACTTTTGTTACCCTATCTGATGCTTCAAGTTTCCCTTCTGCTGGCATACCTTCCATAATATTAAGTACATACACACCTTGATAATTGTAATTCACATCTAATCCAGCATGTTGATATGCCACTTCTATGGCTGACTGCTTGGAGTTATCCATTAAGTATAATTGCCTTAACTGATATTCTCTATCTGTTTCATCATCTCTTCGAATATCCTCGATAGGATAAATATGTTGATATTTTTGCCATTTTGCCCATAAATAAGTATAAATATTAGCTTTGCCCATTCTTATAGTCGTAAGCATGAAACTACCTGTAGCGCTGTCACCATTCTCAACTTCAATGATTGGTTCTAATTCTTTCGCCATACCTGGCTTTGAGACATAATAAGGAAGTTGTATAAAAGAAGTAACAAGGACGAGTAATGCTAAGACGAAGAAGGAGCGAGCCCAAATTTTTCTTTTCATTCATTTGGCTCCTTCCAATTTTTGATAATTTCTTTTATTGTGTCGATATATTTGAGCGCTTCCTCTTCTCCTATCTTAATTATTTCATTTATATTTGTAAAAGCTTTTGAACTATACATCTCTACACTTGGTCGAATCATCACATTGGATGCTATTTCACGGTTAATCACATTCTCCATTTGTAAAATATCTAGGCTCTGCATAATAACATCATAAATGGAGTGTATCTCTGTCTGAACATTTACTCTTGAGACATCAACAGCAATAATAATATCTGCGCCCATATCTTTTACAACTGAAACAGGCACACGGTCAATAACCCCTCCATCAACTAGTAGCCGTCCTTCAACCTTTTCAGGTACAAAAATACCAGGAATAGATATACTTGCTCTAACAGCTTCTGCTATTGGCCCGTCTTGAAAAATAACCTTTTCTCCCTTCTGGATGTCAGTTGCGACTACAGAAACAGGAATATTTAAATCTTCTATTTTCTTGTCTTGTGTGAATACACGGATGAATTCCTTCACTCGATTACCAGCGACAAATCCCATTCTAGGGACCGTAAAATCTAAATAATACTTTCTTTTAAAAACAGTGGAAAATTTATATAATGTTTCAATATCTATTCCTGTAGCGTAAAAGCAGCCTACCATTGCCCCCATACTGCTCCCTGCAATCATGTCAATTGGTATATCTTCATCCACAAGCGCTTTTATTACACCAAGATGTGCAAACCCACGCGCACCACCAGATCCGAGAGCAAGACCTATTTTTGGTCGAACCAAAATCTTTCCCTCCAATCCCTTTCATAAAATGATTGTCTTTCTTCTTTAATGTATTGATATCAAACAACAAAATACTATTTATTATCTTATGTATAAATAGTTGCTTTAGTTAACAGACGAATGATTTCATTTTCAGATATTTCCATACTTTTTTGTAAAGTTCGAATCTTTTTAAAATGAAGATTCATCAATAGTAAGTAAATGTCATTTTGAAATCAATGGTCTAATTTTTCATCTGTCGTCGTATATTCAATAGAAGAAGGACATGCTTACATTGTGTTCCAGCCGTATTACATAAGGGAGGCTCGTTCGTGTCACGTTCAAAGTTAAAAACAGTCATGCTTGCACTTTCGGCATCATTAATCGCCGTTTCACTTATATTATATCCACAAGAATCCGTTGATGCATCGAGAAGGGGCCTCGAAATGTGGTGGGAGATTGTTTTTCCTTCACTTTTACCGTTTTTTATTATAGCCGAGGTTTTAATCGGTTTTGGTGTAGTAAAATTTATTGGTGTACTATTAGAACCACTCATGCGACCACTATTCAGAGTTCCAGGTGTAGGTGGCTTTGTGTTAGCCATGGGAATGGCATCTGGTTATCCAGCTGGAGCAAAGTTCACTGTAAGATTAAGACAAGAGAAACAAATATCACGTCTGGAAGCAGAGCGACTTGTTTCCTTCTCTAACTGTTCCAATCCCTTGTTTATTTTTGGCGCAGTGTCTGTTGGTTTCTTTCATAATACAAAATTAGGGATTATCCTTGCTTTAGCCCATTATCTTGGTAATTTAACTGTAGGTTTAATCATGCGGTTTTACGGACGAAAGGAAGAAAAGAAGAACACTAAGATAGCGACGCCCCCCGCGCGAAAATTTTCATTTAAGGAAGCATTTAATGTCTTACATGAAACAAGATTACAAGAACAGCGTCCATTAGGAAAACTTGTTGGTGATGCTGTAATATCTTCTATTCATACTTTATTAATGATCGGTGGCTTTATTATTTTATTTTCGGTCATAAATAAATTATTATTCCACATCGGCATTACAGACTTTTTCGCTCATGGGCTCGGTTTATTATTATCTATTTTCCAAATCTCCCCTGATTTTAGTAAAGCATTATTTTCTGGCATATTTGAACTGACTCAAGGAAATCAGATGACTGCTCAAGTCGATCATGTTCCGTTGCTACAAAAAGTAATGATCGCCAGTGCTATCTTGGCCTTCTGTGGATTTAGTGTTCAATCACAAGTCGCAAGCATTATCGCTCAATCCGATATTCGTTTTAAGCCATTTTTCATCGCTCGTATTATTCATTCATTTATTGCTGCTTTTTACGCCTACCTTTTTTGGCATTTACTCTACGACCGTGTGTCATTTGAGCAACCATCTAACGCCATACCCGTTTTTCAAGGCGAAGCCTTTACCATATATGATTACATGATAACACTTGGACCTCTCATTACTTTATTTTCTCTTATTTTATATATTTTCATCTACTATCGTAGGCATTTTCTTTCCCATTAGTACACGACCTTAAAACTAAAAGATTGTATAAAAAAAGGCAGACACTCCCTGAGTTGATCTGCCTCTTTATTTTACTTAGCGAATTTTTTATGTAGCGCATCTTGTACCACAGCTGGAACGAGGTCAGAAATATCTCCTTGATATTTTGCCACTTCTTTTACGATACTTGAGCTCAAGAAGGAATATTGATTATTCGTCATAACAAAGAATGTTTCAATCTCATCATTTAATACGCGATTCATCGATGTGATTTGCATCTCATATTCAAAGTCAGATACTGCCCTTAGACCGCGAATGATTGCTTTTGCATTTACACTTTTTGCATAATCCACTAATAAACCTTGAAAAGTCCCAACCTTGACATTAGGAATGTCTTTCGTCACTTCTTCAATTAAATGAATTCTTTCTTCAACAGAAAAGAGTGGATTCTTAGAAGAATTATTAAGTAGCACGACATGTATTTCATCAAATACTTTTGCTCCCCTTTTAATAATATCTAAATGGCCAAAAGTAATTGGATCAAAACTTCCTGGGCATACGGCAATCCCGCTCATTTTTATTCCCCCTGCTTTCTAATTTATTCATTAGGTACAATATAACGATAAATGGAAACAGCAATGATACCATAGCTTTCATACTTTACTTGTTCTAAGTCCCCGCATAATGTGGGTAATTGTATATCCGAGCTATGTTCACACATTATAATGCCACTTTGCTTTAGTAACCTCTGTTGACTAATGATTTCTAACAATTTAACGAGTTGCTGCTTTTTGTAAGGTGGATCAAGGAAGATATAATCAAATTGCAACTCCCTTTTCATAATGGCTTTTAAAGCTCTTTCTGCGTCATTTCTATAAACTTCAACGTCTTCTTCGATTTTACAAATTCGTAAATTTTCATGTACTGTATGTATTGCTTTGCTATCACGATCAACGAAAATCGCTTTTTCTACACCTCTACTTAATGACTCAATCCCAAGGCCGCCACTTCCAGCGAACAAATCAAGTGCAATGCCACCATCAAAATAGGGTCCTATCATATTAAAGATTGCTTCTTTTACTTTATCAGTTGTTGGTCTTGTTGATTTGCCAGGAACGGCTTTAAGTTGCATTCCTTTATATTGACCAGATACTACCCGCATACTACTACTCACCACTTATTCTAAATTCAATTTTTCTTCATCATCCTACCATACTTTTTATAGGAAACAAACTCATATTCTCCTAAGTATTTCAAGAGATGTCGAATAAAAATGTATAACAATGTCTTATATGGAGATAATGAAATTAACAGCATCTAAACGATGTTGTTGCCAACCGCGGAGAAGACTTACGTTTCCCCATAAGTTCTTCCTCCGGTTTCTCCTCTCCCTTTACCTTCTGCCTATTAGATGGTTGGAAGGACCCTGTAGGTTTTTGCTACAGGGATTTTTTTATTTTTATCGACGGTGAACTCATTCAAATAGGAATGATTCTATCATTCCACATATGCTTTCCTTTTACATGTCAAAATAAACTTTATTACCCTCTTCTCTGAAGTTTATATGAAAAATAGACTGGAGCCATTTTTTTTCTAAATAATACTCTCCATTCATCTTTTTCAGTGGATGTTCTAACAAGCCAAAAACCTCTTCGTTTCTTATAAAAATCGACTGGTCTGAATATAGACGATAAACATCTTTGTCATTAAAGATTGCCCATTCCGTTTCAGATAAACGCTCTGTTTCAAACTCGAGGAATGACATTGTCTTTTGTAGAGGTACCCACTCTATTCCATCAATTTCAATTACTTTCACAGTTAATTTTTTATTATTCCAATGATAATCTTTCATTGTATATAATTCTAAAGAAACCGGTTGTTTATTCCTTAATAATTCAGCAAAGAAGTTCGTTTGTTTTCCCGTTATTTGATAAAGTATCTCATCCATATCTTCTGGTACGAAACTTTCATCCAAGTCGGAAATATTGGCAACAAGCTGTTCCAACTCACTTGAAGTTAGCTTTTCTTTTAGTTCGTTAAAAGCATACATACTTAAATCAAACCGAGGATTTTCATCAATAATAAATGAGGTTAACAAATCCAATAACCATTCTATTTCTTCACTTTCAATAGAATGGAAATAGAGAGAGTCTACTAATTCTCTTTCTAATAATTCTCCACTAGGTAAAATGAGAATGCCTCCAAATAGACCACTTTTCAACTGATTAGTTGTAATGATACTTAAAAAGTTTGCTTCTTTTACCTTTTCTTCATGTTTTTGTATCAGTTCTTTGATCTCAGGATAGTGATTACCATAGTACGAATACTGCGTTTCGTTTCGCTCGGTGTTTATTTCTTCATTATACCAAAGCAGTGCCGGATTGTTGGTCTTACCAGAAAAGAAGTAATAATCTATTAGATCCTCTTTTACGAACCCAGATAAAGGAATACCAGCCAGCCACTTTCCATTTCGATGGTGAGATTCAATGATTTTTAATTCCACATGATCTATAGTGACACCCTTTAATTGAAATAACCAATCACGAATCAAAGTGTTAGTCTTTTTATTTAGAGGCAAACTATAGGTAATATGTAACTGACTACCTTTAGTTTCAATTATATTTTCAGCTCGCCAAACTCTCTTACACTCATCTTTATCATTATATGTACATGTCCAATTTGAAGCTTTCTCCGGTACGATTATTTCGTAAATGGATTTGTCAGATAAACTAGAAATCGTTTGAAAGACTTGCACAGATTTTTCATCTGAATGAATGGTAACATTTGTTTGTGCACTTTCTTGTGCATTGACAGTTTGCTCATCTGTTATGAATTGGTCCCATTGGTTAAAAAATATACAGAGAATAATGATAACAAAAAGAATAGAAATGACCTTTTTCATCTTTTGCTCCCTTACTACTCATTCAAGAGATAATTGTACCTAATTATATATAAACACCGAATATCCTTCTAATCAATAAAAAAAAATGATAAAGTAGGGAAGTGTTGATTAAACATAAAAGGAGAACAAATATGATTCAAAGATTTATTGAACTCGGAGAAGGGTTTTCTGACATTTATGAATTGATAGAGATAGCGAAAAGGAATGATGACCGCCTTAAACATATGATGGTTTTACATACAACCATAAATGACAAGGCGATGAGTTCACTTATCGTGATATTAAACCCACCTGCTGAAGGTAAATTCCAACCTATATATATATGCAGAGAAGGCGTGCCAAATCATACAATCAAACCTAATAAACGCTTTCAATTATTTGCGGATACAGCGAAAGAGTTAAATAAAGAACTCATCCAATTCAATGTGAAACCTTCGACACTTTTCTCTGAGAAAGACTTATATTTTCAACATTTAATCGCTATTTTCAGGTTAAATCACTATTTACCTGCACTAACTTAAACAAACCTAGGCACTATATTTACTATATGTGCCTAGGTTTGTTTAAGTTGTTAAATGCCCATCTTATAATCATACTCTTTTGCTTTATCTGGTTTTGCGTTTTCAAATTCAGTTTTTAAAAAAGGTTTGTATGAAGGTTCAACTTTTTTAACAAACGAATATGAACTAATCTTTTCAGTTAAAGCGTCGATATCCTCCATGTTACAATAAACAACTACGTACTTTAACCGTTTCGATACAAAATGAACGTTCCCAAAGCGACGTAACATTTTCGCTTGCTTTAATGAATAAAGCCAAACAATTAAACCTTGCCTCTCTCCAAGCATAATACTTCCCCTTTTGTTCAAATGATTGTTATTAGTCTAGCATATATTTCATTATTTTTACAATGTGATTGATTTTTTCATTCTCTATCTTTTAAAAAAACAGTGCGGTCATGACCGCACTGTTAAGCAGAACAGCTACATGCTCCGCCTGATCCACAACCACCCGAACAAGCATTATCAAAAAATGGGTTACCTGTTGGGACTTTAATATGTTGAGACACAGAGTGACTTATAATGACGCTAATTTCGTCAAGCAAACTCTGTAACTCTGTTTCCGATTGCCTATACGCTGCAACATACGGATCCATATCCATTTCTCTCTTTAACTGACGTATAGACATCGTAACTCTTTTATAATCAGGATGATACTTACCAAATCGTTGTACATCCTCATAAAGATCTTTCATTTCAACAAATTGACGAATCTTTTCCTGAGTTTCAGGATTTGATTGCATCTCCTTGAGGCATTGCTTGTATTGAGTAGCTTCCTCAGACTTGACAATCATCGTGACAATCTCATCGGCTACGTCCAATATCTCTAATCTTTCTAAAGTAGCAAGCATCTGGAAGCTCACCTCCACTTTTCATCATATCATGGAATACCTAAAATCTAAAGTACTGAGAAGAATTATTCCACTTGTACGATAAATTCTTTTGTCAAAAAGTAAAGCGCGGGATCACTACTCACTACTTCTAGTTTGATATGATGTTTCCCTTGTGACAACCCTTTTATTTTGAAAGCTGCGCGGTTGATTTCTTCTGTTTTCTCCCCATCAACATAAACAATAAACTTTCCCTTCACCCCTTGTCGATCTTCTCTAAATGTTATCCCATCAACAATACATTCAATAAATACATCGTTACCTTCCACTAAATGCTTGACGAAGAAATCTTGTGGCCCTTTTGCCATGGCCGTTGTTACCGGAATAGATTCTCTAATTTCAAGCCCCTTAACAGGAGCTAGTATGCTATTTGTTTCTGGCTCTGGAATATCTTTGGTGCAAGCTACTAATAAGATGAATAAAATACAAAGCGAGAAGTATTGATATATTTTCTGCAAGCTCATCAACCCTTTTTATTATGTATTATTTGCTTTTACATAATAATTACTCATAAAAAATAGCCTTCTTCCTAAGCGAAGAAGACCATTTATGATTGACTGTTCATTGCTTGAAACATGCTCATCATCATAGATGCCATCTGAACCCCATTAGAAAACTTTTCTACATGATGAGGAATTGTTTTTTTATGATAATGTAAAGACGCTACTTCTAATTTCTGTATTTCTGTTGGGTTTCGCGATAACGTTCGATACCACTGTGGCTGTTCTCTAACGAACTTTTTTAATTCTTCATTTTGTTGAATATACTCTCTTATATCTTTACGCAAAGATTTTCACCTTCTTTTAATCTTTTTTAAATGCAAATGGATTTGGCTTTTGAGCAATTGAATTTGATTTAGTAGAGCTTTTAGAGGATGTAGCTCCTCCTTGAAATTGTGATAACACCCCTTGAATTGCTCCGAGAGCCTGGCTCATATTTGTAATATAACCTTGTACTTGATTAACATCCATGTTTTTTACAGTTCCCATCACTTGATTGATCCAATCTTGTTTGTTTTCAGTAGTGGTTTCGGAAGAATCACTCTTCTGATCACGCACATCTTGCTCATCATCTTCCAATAGGTACCATTCTTCATACAATTGCTGCATCGACTTTTTGCCGGACCTCACTTCTTTTAGTACTGATGGATTCTTTTTCACATAAGACTTAAACCGTTCCACAGTTGGGTGCAATTGTTTCTGTGCCACTATTATTCACCTCGTTTTCGTTACAAATGCCTACTTTATTGTATGAGTGCACCTCCATAATAGTGATAAATTTCTATATTTCTATTGGTTAGGTTTCTGTTACGATAAAGATAAGCACATATACAAAACTTCATTTTATTGGAATGAGGATGAAACGGTTTATGCTTAAAGTTAATGATATAACAAGGAGTTTCACAAATTATGACAAAGAAAGATTTCTTACTTCAAAAGTTTTCACAAATTATTGCCGAGACTAATGACAAAGATTTAGCGTTAATCGATAGTATTGTGGATAGTTTAGAAAGAGAGCAAAATGGGGCTAATCGTTCATATATTGAAGCATTTATGAATGTAGAAGAACAGTTAGAAGATGATGCTGTTACAATTTCCATCCCTATTACACCTCTACTTTATAATCCGCTTGGTATTGTTCACGGAGGTATGATTGCTACACTCATTGATACTGCAATGGGTACTCTAAGCAATGAAGCAGCTCCGTTAGATAAGGTGGCAGTGACTACACAATTAAACATTCATTATTTAGCTGCAATTAAAGGCAACAACCTTACTTGTCATGCAACAATCACTCATAAAGGAAGTCGTATGATGGTCCTCTCTGCAGTCGTTGAAAGAGACGACGGTAAGAAGGTTGCAACTGCTTCCTCTAACTTTTTTGTTATCGGAAAGTGAACAAAAAAAAGACGTGCACTCATCATACAATGAGTATGCCACGTCTTTATTCTTGTTCCCATTTTTCAATAAAGTTTTGTGTAAAGTGCTTCTTATGAACACCTACACCAATGTGAGTAAATTGTTCGTTCAATAAAGTTTCACGATGCGCACTACTATTTAACCATCCCTCCATTACTGAAGGTGCATCTACATAATTAGCAGCGATATTTTCACCAGCAGATAGATAAGCAACCTCGCCCGCTTTTAGGCGATCTGACAGTTCACCATATTCATCCGACGTATGCGAAAAGGCTTCACTTTCATACATATCCACACTGTGGTTATATGCTACTTCTTGGGTCTGCTCATCTAAGCTAAGCTCATTCACATTATATCTTTCTCTCATTACGTTTGTAATATCAATAATCTGCTGCTCCATTCCTCGATTGATAGCGGCTTCTTCCTCTTCTTCTATATCATTTACGACAAATAACTCGCCCCTATAAACTAATTCATAAGGCCTTAACATCACGAAAGACTCATCATTTAGAAAACGTACACTAGAAAGCGTACCTGTAAATTTATCTAAATAAAGTAATGCATAATAATCGCCAATTCTAATAATTGGTCTCATATTCATGTCCGCTTCTGATAACTCAAAGCGATAAACACTACCTTCGAATTCAATTTCTATATTTGTTTCTGCATATAACGAAGAATAAATTTCTCCTGATGGTTGTCCTATTTTAAAAGGGGTAACATCCACTTCTTCACCTGTGGCATATATGGAAATAACTTTCCCTTCCCATATACCGACTTGTATATATTCATGGTTGCCATTCGGATAAATCCACCATTCATAGCCTTGAAGTGTAGGATCAATCCGTTCCGGTTCACCAAACTCTTTCTTTATATCCGAAGCTTTTGACCCCATTAAAGTAAGCAACCCTTCTTCAGGCATCTCAGCAACCATTGACTCTTCATCCTGTTGATTACCTATCGTCTCATCTTGAGCAACTTCTGTACCCTCATCACTCAACAGCAGTTGATCTTCACTACTAAAATCTAAGTATAACCATATAACGGTAAGAGCCAATATCAGTACAAATACGCGTAATACACTCTTCAGAGAACTTGCACCTCCCATGACTTCTTTTAAACCCGGACACTTCTATTATATCCATGTCATAAACATGAGTATCGTTAAGAATCACATAACTCCCAATCTTTCCAATACACGAAAAAGTATTTTTTATAACATATGTTTAAATATAGTATATCATCACATAGAAATGGATAATAGCAAGTTGTTTATGAATTAAGAAAACCTTTACAACAACTATAAGGTACGCTTCAATAAAGAAGCTAATTTAAATTGTTTAAAAATCTCGATTTAAAGGTTTATACATCTTATTATACATGGAAATGAACTTTATATCATTAACCTCTATATGTATCATTCTTTTCACTAATTTTTTCATTATACATATATGAAGGATGTTGGGAATACTAGTGTTAGGTGAATATAATGATCCATTTGAAAAAGATTGCAACTTGTCCATTTTTCAACTATTATTAAATTTGAGATGATTCAATATTGGTTCTGTTTACCAATTGTTTTTTTCAGGAGGGATTGATTATTATGAAGCTTGAAAATACGGGTTTAGAAAACAAGCAAGTTGAACTAAAGCGACTAGATGACCTAATGGATTCTTATCAGTTAGTACGTGCAGGACAGTGGGATTATGAAAGAGTTACATACGATCGAAAATTTGAATTAAAAGAAGGAATCTACTATCTTCGTGTATTTGGACATGCAGTCGAAGGGGACGTTGGCGCTAGAAAGGCGACGATTCAATTACTTACTCCTTTATTAGGCAAACATTATTATCCTCATGGAGTAGAATATGGGGATGGCGAACACTTTCCACAATCACTTGTTAAGCAATCTGAAAAGATCCTAACAGACATTAATAATGATTTAGAACAAATACTTAAGTAAGCAAAAAAAACGTGAAGAACAAATCTTCACGTTTTTTCTATCGAGTCGATAGAGCAATGCTCTATTTTCAAAACCACCTTACCAACGCGAAGTCCAGTCAATAATCGAATATCTTCAATAATTTGTTTTTGTAAAATCATCAAATCTGTTAATACTTCTTTATAAGGTCTAATACTTAATCTTACTTCAATTATCACCTGATCATCTAATCGCGTAATAATATCTTCACTACTTCTTCTAATTAACCTTACCTTTTCCTCTGCACCATCCATTTGAAGATAGCGTATATTGGATTCTACAATGGATGAAATGATAAATTTGCGTACTTTTTGTTTTTCCACATCTCGCTTTTCCAATTGAATCATCCATTCATTTCTGAATTCAACCTTATTAAGTAAAGGATATTATAGTTAATGCAGTTTGATCTCATTTTGTTCTGCTATGTTTACAAAAAGTACTCTTTAGACAGTAACCTAAAAACTTCTTGTTTCTTACTATTTGATGGTCTTACTTACTTTATTCTCATTTATTCTTTCTTCATTTACAGTTTTATGTATTACTGTGTCAAGTATTGACATGGAAATACAAGCAAGCAAAAAAAGTCCGAACCTATTCGAATGATACTAGCACTCGAATAAGCTCGGACTTACATGACTTTGGACTTTTTAGAATCCGAATATCGCTTTGATTAATGATGTTGTTTCTCCGCCATGATAAAAAACATATAGTAGTAAATAAACGGCTACCCCCGTAATGGCAGTTGCAAACCAAATAATACTTGTAAAGGGACCGATCTTTCTATGAAGCTTTAACTTATTCTTATATCCCGTATACAAGTTAATGATTCCAAGTACCGCTCCTGATGTGGCCAATGTAATATGAAAGACAAGAAAAAGGGTATAATAAATTTTTATATCATCAGGGCCACCAAATGATGTATTTCCGATAAAGATTGTTCGACTAGCATAAATAATAAAGAATATGATGGCAAAAATGCCAGCTAATGTCATCGATTTTTTATGTGCGTCAATTTTTCTCTTACTAATTTGAACCCAACCAATTGCCACCATAATGGCACTTAACACGATAAAGGTTGTACTGATTGTTGGTAAGACAGGCAATGAATGCTCCATAGTAACTTCCTTTCTCTTATCAAACTTCCTATATGTACTTTATTCTTCATATAATTACATGAAGAAGCTATGCTCATTTTATAAAAGTATTCCTTCTTTTTCAACCATGATTGAATGGTTTTCGTAAAAGTTCTTTAATTGTTCAAAAATGGAGCCTACCTTAGTAGCTAGGTAGGCTCGAGATTTATTCCACTGTTCTTGGGTTCATGAGCTGATTTTCAGCTTCTTTCTCCTCTGACTGTTCTTTGCGATACCATTCAAAAAATACAAGCGCCAAAACATAGCCATAAACAATTTCCTGTATAATTTTCATAATAACGCCGCCTAACTGCTGATCATGCAGTAGAGACATACTATTAAACATTTCTGGTCCACTTAAATTTAATCCTGCGAGGGTTCCTGTGGGAACACAGAGAGCTAATGCTTGTCCCCATGCATGTGGATCAGAATACGTTGCATACATCGGTGCGTCTGCAAATATGATCAGTGCACAAGCCGGTGTTAATAGAATACCATCTGCAAAAATATAACCGACTTTTTTTAGCCCACTTATTCTTTGCTGCTCAGGTAACGGTGTGATAAGTGGCCACCACATACATATAGCAAAGAGAAATAAGATGATTGTATAAACTGTATGCAAAGTCATATCTACTTTAATTACATCAAAAATCAATGGGATATGGTAAAAAGAAAATAAGCCATTAAAAAAGATTAAAGCAATTAATGGTTTTGTAAAAAAGCGAAACAATGGTTTTATGATTGGTAAGGCAATAAAGGAACGCCACATCCATTTAGGAATTCCGTAAATAAACAAGATTGGCACAACTAAATAGAGTACACCCATTTGAATCATATGTGCATAAAACATCAAATGTCCCATTAGATCAAGCGGAGATCCCTTAATCAGATATAAGACTAAGATTGCACTGGAAAAGAATAGCGCTTCTTTCTTATGTAATGGTTCACTATTTGCAAAACGGTGGCGAAACTTAACGGTCACTAAAAAATACAAAATTAACAACAAGACCAATGCTAGAAGAAAATACGGACTCCATAATGCTCTAAATCCAAAAATACTAAGTGGCATTCTTACGTCACCTCATTTTATGTAATACTACAGGCCATCATTATTGTTTCTGATATCAATGTCTATTATACGCTTGTCTTAAAGACCGTGGCAACCCACTTTATGGAATCGGTGTCAACATCTTACCATGATTGTTGTAACTGTCATAAATTTTTAAGAATTGTAGCTCAATTTTGTTATTCATCTATTACATGAATTAATTAGCAATCTATTTTAACCATTTTTAACCCACAAAAAAACGACTGAAATTTATCAGCCGTTTTTCATTTTACCACCAAATAATTGTCATGAATGCCAGCAGAGTAATGAAAGCTACAAAGACACCTGAATACAGGAACAATGCAGGAGCTTCATGTCCTTTATGGCTCATATGCATGAAATAATATAGTTGGAAGCCTACTTGAACGATTGCTAGTACTAAGATAAACGGAATGGTAAACCATCCGGAAATATCATAGCCAACAGCAATGAAAGCCACAAATGTTAAAAAGATCATCATTGCAAATGAAACAACCTGATATCTCATTTCCTCTGCGCTTTTTCTGCGACGATATTCAATGTCAACTTTTGGGTTACCTGAGTTTAATTCTTCATTTGCCATCAGTTATCCCACCATTCCCATTAAATATACAACCGTAAAGATAAACACCCATACAACATCAATAAAGTGCCAGTATAAACTTGCAACATAAAACTTTGGTGCTGTATAAAGGTCTAATCCACGTTTTGCATTACGTACCATTAATGTAATGATCCATGCAAGACCAAATGCAACGTGACCACCATGGAAGCCTACAAGTGTGTAGAAAGCTGTACCAAATGCTGAACTTGTAAATGTATGATGGTATTCATGTACATAATGGTTGAATTCATAAACTTCTAAACCAAGGAAAGCTAAACCGAGTAATACGGTAATGCCTAACCATAACTGCATTTTTTTGAAGTTGAAATTCTTCATATGGTACATTGCATAAACACTTGTTAGTGAGCTTGTTAATAACAACATTGTCATAACAAACACTAATGGTATTTCAAAAAGGTCTTTTGCTAAATAATGGTCACTGTTTGGTACACGATCCTTTAATGCTAAATAAGTCGCAAATAAAGTCGCAAATAAAACAGTTTCACCACCAAGAAATAGCCAGAAACCTAAAAATTTATTCTTTCCGTCGAGGGTTTGCTTTTCAGGCGCTGCAGGCCATGTTTCATATGTGAATTTTTCATCTGCCTTCATTATGCCTTACCCCCTTTATCATCATCCATTAATTCCTCTTTATGAATATGATATCCGTGGTCATCTTTCACTGATCTAAAGAACATAGAACCAAAGACAACCAACATGCCGATAATAAGTACTGGGATGCCCCATGAATGTTCATTATGGTACATTGCACCAAATGCCGCGATAAACAATCCTACTGAAATAACAAATGGAACAAATGAATTGTTAGGCATATGGATGTCACCTATTGGCTCAGCAGGAGTCATCTCTTTATTACCTTCCATTTTCTCAATCCAGTAAGCATCTAACCCACGTACAAGCGGAAGCTGTTTAAAGTTATAAAACGGTGGTGGTGATGGTATTGCCCATTCAAGTGTACGTCCGTCACCCCATGGATCGCCACCAACTTTTTTATTCTTCGCAATGGTCATAACCACATTAATTAATAATACGATTGTTGCTACCGCCATAAAGAAGGCACCAACAGTACTTACCATGTTTGCCATATCAAATCCTTGACCACTGTTAAACGTAAAGATACGACGCGGCATCCCCATTAAACCTAAGAAATGTTGAATAAAGAAGGTTAAATGGAACCCAATTAAAAATAACCAGAATGTTACTTTTCCAAGGGCTTCATTCAACATTGTGCCAAACATCTTCGGCCAATATAGATGTAAACCGCCAAGTAATGCGAAGACAACTCCACCAACGATAACATAATGGAAGTGAGCAACAACAAAGTAACTATCATGGTACTGATAATCCTGTGCAGCTGACGCAAGCATAACACCTGTTACTCCACCCATTGTAAAGGTTGGTATAAACGCAATAGCATACAACATTGGGGTTGTAAATTTAATGCTACCGCCCCACATTGTAAAGAGCCAGTTAAATATTTTAATCCCCGTCGGAACAGCGATTGCCATTGTCGCCACAGAGAAAATGGCATTAGCGATCGGACCTAATCCAGTTGTAAACATATGGTGAGCCCATACCATGAAACCTAAAAACCCGATTAACACAGTAGCGAACACCATTGATGAATAACCAAACAATCTTTTTCTTGAGAAAATCGCAAAGATTTCCGAAAAGATACCAAAAGCTGGTAATACTAAGATATAAACTTCTGGGTGTCCAAAGATCCAGAATAAATGCTCCCAAATAATTGTGTTACCACCCATATCTGGGTTAAAGAAATTTCCTCCAAATAAACGATCAAAAAGCATTAAGAAAAGTGCCACAGTTAGTGGAGGGAATGCAAATAGTATTAATGCTGACGTTACAAACGTTGTCCATGTAAATAATGGCATACGCATATAAGTCATTCCTGGTGCACGCATATTAATAATCGTTACAAGGAAGTTAATTCCCCCTATTAATGTACCCGCACCTGAGATTTGTAATCCTAGTACGTAAAAATCTATCCCGTGACCTTCTGACGCAAGTGAAAGGGACGCATAAGAAGTCCAACCAGCATCAGGAGCTCCTCCTAAAAACCATGAAAGGTTTAGAAATACACCACCAAAGAAAAACAACCAGAACCCTAAAGAGTTAAGGAAAGGGAATGCAACATCACGTGCCCCAATTTGTAGTGGCATAACCGCATTCATAAATGCGAATATCAACGGCATCGCTGCCAAGAAAATCATTGTTGTACCGTGCATAGTGAGTATTTCATTGTATACTCCAGCACTTACAAAATCATTGCCTGGTACGGCTAGCTGGATACGGATAAACATTGCCTCTAGTCCACCGACTAGGAAGAAAAATCCACCAGCAATTAGATAAAGGATGGCGATTTTTTTATGGTCAACAGTTGTTAAGTAATCCCATAAAACGGCGCCAACACCTTTTTTCTGAGCATAGGTACTCACAATTTTACCTCCTTCTTAAACGCAAATCGCCTTATCAATCCTCAACTTTAAGGCCCATTAAGTAATCTGTTAATGCATCGATTTCTTCATCTGAAAGGTCACCATACTGACCTGTCATTTTATTTCCAGGCTTAAATTCTTCTGGATCTTTTATCCAAGCTTTCAGATTCTCTTCTGTATGCTCTAAGTATCCAGCTATATGCGTACGGTCACCAAAAGTTGTCAAGTTAGGACCAACAGCATTTGCTCCTGTAGGTGTAACTGCATGACACCCAATACAGCTTTGATTAAAGATTTCTTGCCCTTGTTCTGCAGACGCAGTTTCAGGTTGAGCTGCTTCTTCCATAGAAGCCAAGTCTTCAGCCCAAGCATCAAAATCATCTTTTGAAATAGCTTTTACTTTAAAGTCCATTAATGCATGTGATGGTCCGCAAAGCTCAGCACATTTCCCATAAAAAATATTACCTACTTCATCAGCTTTTTTACTATCAAATTCTAACCAAAACTTATTCGTATTTTCAGTATTGGTATCAAGCTTACCACCAGCAGCTGGAATCCAGAATGAATGTTTCACATCTGTTGATAGTAGATTGAAATATACTTTTTCGTCAGTAGGAACTACTAGCTCCTGGCTAGTTACAATACCTTGATTCGGATATTCGAACTCCCACCAATAAAGATTCGCTTTAACATTTACCACCGTTACATCCGTTTTCCCCTCTTCATTCTTATCTTCCATAGGAGAAACATCAGCTAAGTCAAACGTAGCTGCAACAGTCGGTACAGCTAAAACTAGAAGTAATAAAATTGGTATAACAGTCCAGATAATCTCTAATTTGTGACTTCCTTCAACTTGTTTAGGAATCTTATCGTCTTTACGACGAAACTTAAACAGTACGATAAGGAAAATGACTGTCACGACAATAATGACACCAACCATAATGAATGTACTCAATAGCATAAGGTCATATTGTGTTTGCGCAACTTCACCCGCTGGTTGTAGTGCCGATATAAATGGCTCACCACAGCCGGCTAGAAATAACGTCGTTACAGCTAACATAAATAGCAGACGCCCTTTTGCAAGCCTTTTCATAGCTTATTCATACCCCTCTTTCGTGAAAATTTCTTTGAGTGCTAAAACTTAATATGGATAAATCTCTCAACAAGAGAGAATCTCCCAACAAATGAAAAATGAGCTACCCACCAGTAAAATTAAGTAAAGCCCAACACATACTTCTAATCATATTGTTACAAACTTTGGAAAAGGTATTCCTATCTTAGAAAACAACTTTCTTAAAAAGCTTGTCTTCCTTACTATTATGTTCACTTTTTTAAATATGTAAGTATCTCATTGTGTTTGCTATGTATTTATGAGTAAACATAATATCCAGATTATTAAAAAAATCTCAGACAGATTTCAAGCTAATTTTACGTTTTCATCCTATTTCCCTTTTAGTATGTGATACTGGAAAGCATTTAATGACAGATTAAAAGTTAAGCACTAACTCCACTATAAAGCAAATTAGTTTACATTACCATATTTGTCATTAAATTCACCAAAGCAGTAAAAATAATTAATTCCAAATCATTTACAATTCCACACAAAACAAGTGTGATGCATTCACTGTATATTAAATCACATTTTTTAGTTATTTTGTGAAATTTTCTAGAATTAATTATGACTAATTTGTGTCAGAAGTTTGTTTTCCAT
This sequence comes from Cytobacillus sp. FSL M8-0252, assembly GCF_038007345.1. Lineage (NCBI taxonomy): Bacteria > Bacillati > Bacillota > Bacilli > Caryophanales > Bacillaceae > Cytobacillus > Cytobacillus sp. FSL M8-0252. The sequence continues at coordinate 1,909,651 of NZ_JBBOWZ010000001.1, read as the reverse complement.
TATATATTCATCACTTTTCTGAGATAATTAAGTTAATAATTTTTTCATTAAATGATAAATTAAGGTAATAACACAACTTATGCTTTTTAGAAATATTTACATGACAACTATATTTCTAGCAGACAAAACTTATGTTTTCAAGGGAAATAAGGATGAATACGGAAGAATTTTTATAAGTATTGTAATATTTTGATGAATCCTGTAGTATCAAAAAAGTGAGTATACATAGACGTATTTTTTTCACATTTACTTCAATCATAACTTATCCGAATAAAATGAAGTAAATAAACATAATGAACACAATTTTTTGGTTATACAATATGACTAATATCAGCATTTAAATGGTATTTATAAGTATAATCACGCGCCGCGTAAACCTATATTCTTATAGCCATAGCGCTCATACATACCTATACATTCAGAAGAAGGTGAAAGATTTGCAACGATCATTAAAATGGTTCGCTGTCCTAACAACAATAGGCATGCTACTCATTCTATTAGGCGGGGCATTAGTTACAAAGACAGATTCGGGAGACGGCTGCGGGGCATCATGGCCATTATGTCACGGTGAATTTATCCCAAGCAATATTTCACCCGAATTAATTATTGAGCTCGCGCATAGACTTGTTTCAGGTTCTGTCGGATTTATGGTTCTAATTTTAGCCATTTGGTCATGGAAAAAGATTGGTCATGTAAGAGAAACTAAATTTCTAGCCATTTCATCTGTCATCTTTCTAGTATTGCAAGCACTCATCGGTGCAGCTGCAGTCATGTGGGGACAATCTGATTTTGTGATGGCACTCCATTTCGGTATTTCATTAATATCATTTGCCGCTGTTCTATTACTTACTTTGTTAATTTTCGAAGTGGATAAGAAGTTCCAAGCAGAAAAACTTGTTCTCGATCAACGAATGAAGCGCCACATTATCGGGGTTACACTCTACAGTTATATCGTTGTTTATACAGGTGCGCTCGTACGACATGTAAATGCTAGTCTCGTTTGTATCGATTGGCCATTCTGTAGGAATGACGCCATCGGTCTTCCCCTAAATATGTATGAATGGATTCAGATGGGACATCGTGCAGCAGCTGGTATCATATTTATTTGGATTACCTATATCATGATACTGGCACTGAAACATTATAAGCATCAGCCAGTTATTTATATCGGCTGGATTATCTCGTTTATTTTAGTCAGTTTGCAAGTCATCGCTGGTGCACTAGTTGTAATTACCCAATTAAACTTATACATTGCGCTCGCCCATGCATTTTTTATTTCTTGCTTGTTTGGGGTGTTAAGCTACTTTATCCTTCTCACAACACGAAGCAAAGCAAATGAATTGACTCAATCAAAGAAAACGGACAATAAAAAAGACAAAAACGTTCCATTATCATAAATTTTCTTTTGATTAAAGTAAGCAAAAAAACTTTTCCTCTATTTAAGAGGAAAAGTTTTTTTTATTATGATCGCGCTAATTCAATTAAAAGATCACCAGTAGCAATCGATTCACCATCAGCTGCATAAATTTCTTTTACCGTACCAGTAAATGGAGCTTGTACAGTTGTTTCCATTTTCATCGCCTCAGTAATCATCAAGTGGTCACCTTGATTAACGACGTCACCTTTGTTTACTACTGCCTTAATAACTGTTCCAGGCATTGTCGCAGCAATATGTGTTTCATTGTGAGGATCTGCCTTTACTTTCGTTGCAACGGAAGATTTAATACTTTCATCTTTTATCACCACTTCACGAGGTTGTCCATTTAGTTCGAAATAAATCACTCTCGTTCCATCTGCCCGCGCTTGACCAATTGACACTAATTTAACAATAAGCGTTTTTCCTTTTTCAATTTCCACTTCAATTTCTTCACCTAAGTTCATACCGTATAAGAATGTAGGTGTATCAAGAACAGAAACATCACCAAATTGCGTATATGTTTTGTGGTAGTCCATGAACACCTTAGGATAAAGTGCATAGGCAATTGCATCAAAACTTGTCACTTCTCTACCTAAATCTTTATATAAAGTCGCTTTTATTTCATCAAAATCAACATGTTCTAGCAGTTCTCCAGGTCTAACAGTGATGGCTTCTCTATTTTTCAATATCGCCTTTTGTAGATCTTTAGGGAATCCTTGATACGGTTGCCCTAAATAACCTTCAAACAGCTCGACAACAGAATCAGGGAAGTCTAGTGAAGCACCTTTTTGAATGACCGCTTCTTCATCTAATTGATTTTGTACCATGTATAGAGCCATATCTCCTACAACTTTTGATGATGGTGTAACTTTGACAATATCACCAAACATTTGATTGACGCGGGAATACATCCCTTTTACATCATCCCATTTCTCTCCTAGACCAACTGCTTTTGCCTGTTGTTGTAGGTTACTATATTGCCCTCCAGGCATTTCATGTTGATAAATTTCCGTATGAGGTGCTTTCATACCACTTTCAAATTCTTGATAATATTTACGTACATCTTCCCAATAATAAGAAAGCTGTTCTAATGCATCCACACTCATCTCAGGTTGTCTTTCTGACCCTTCTAACGCATAATATAATGTATTTGCACTAGGTTGTGATGTTAATCCAGCCATTGTACTTAAGGCAACATCAACAATATCAACGCCCGCCTCGATTGCTTTTGCATAAGTGAAAATTCCATTGCCACTAGTATCATGCGTATGCAAATGAATAGGAATATCTACAGTTTCTTTCAATTCTGAGATGAGCTCAAAAGCTGATTGCGGCTTCAATAATCCAGCCATATCCTTAATCCCTAAAATATGGGCACCTTGATTCTCGAGTTCTTTTGCCAACTCTTTATAATACGCTAGATCATATTTCTTTCTTGTTTTATCAGAAATATCACCTGTATAACAAATGGCTGCCTCAGCGATTTTGCCTGTCTGTCTAACAGCATCTATTGCTACCTCCATACCTTTTACCCAGTTTAAACTATCGAAAATTCGGAAGACATCGATACCTGCATGTGCTGACTTTTCTACAAACTCTTGAATAACATTGTCCGCATAGTTTTTATAACCAACGGCATTAGATGCTCTTAACAACATTTGTAAGAGAATATTTGGCATCTTCTGACGTAATGTTAATAATCTTTCCCAAGGATCTTCTTTCAAAAAGCGATAAGCCACATCAAAAGTCGCACCGCCCCACATCTCTGAAGAAAACATTTGCGGAAGTAGTTTGGCCGTCGGTTCAGCAATATTTTGTAAATCCTTCGTTCGGACTCTTGTCGCTAGTAAGGATTGATGAGCATCTCTAAACGTCGTATCTGTTAATAGAACATTCTTTTGTTCCTTAATCCATGACACAAGCCCTTCTGCACCACGTTCTTCAAGTACTTGCTTTGTACCAGACTGATACTCATTAGGTAAAATAATTTTAGGCATTCTTGGTTGATCAAATGCTGGCTTCTTCTGCTTTTCGATTCCAGGGAAACCATTAACAGTTACATTACCGATGTATGAAAGCATTTTTGTTCCCCGGTCTTTTCTTTTTGGGAAAATAAACAGTTCCGGAGTACGATCAATAAATGATGTATCATATTCACCTGTCAAAAAGTTTTTATGTTTAACAACATTCTCTAAAAACGGAATATTGGTTTTTATCCCTCTGATTCTAAATTCTTGTAAATTTCTAACCATTTTTGATGCAGCTTGTTCAAAGGTAATTGCATGAGTTGAAAGTTTCACCAATAAAGAATCATAATGGGGTGTGATTACTGCACCTTGGTAAGCATTACCTGCATCTTGACGAACACCAAACCCTCCACCACTACGATAAGCCATTAGTCTTCCTGTATCAGGCATAAAATTGTTCAAAGGATCTTCTGTCGTTACACGAGATTGAATCGCATATCCCATTGTTTTGATATCTGCTTGATCAGGTATACCAATTTTTTGACTGTGTAATTCATATCCTTCAGCAACTAAAATTTGTGTTTGAACGATATCAATACCAGTTATCATTTCAGTGATTGTATGTTCAACTTGGACACGAGGATTTACTTCAATGAAATAAAACTCTTCTCCTGAAACAAGGAACTCAACTGTTCCTGCATTAATATAATCGACGTTCTTCATTAATTGTACGGCTGCCTCGCAAATACGTCCTCTTAATTCCTCATCTAACGATACACATGGTGCGACTTCGACAACTTTTTGGTGACGTCTTTGTACAGAACAATCCCGTTCAAACAGGTGAATAATATTGCCATGTTGGTCCCCAATAATTTGCACTTCTATATGTTTCGGATTTTGTACGAATTTCTCGACATACACTTCATCATTTCCGAATGCCGCTTTTGCTTCAGATTTCGCGCGATTATATGCTTCTCTCACTTCCTCGCCACTGTTAACTATCCTCATTCCACGACCGCCACCACCAAGTGAGGCTTTAATAATAATTGGGTAGCCGTAATCTCTTCCGAATTGTTCTACTTCCTCAACAGCTTGCACCGGACCATCAGAACCAGGAATAACTGGAATATTCGCACTTTGAGCTTGTGACCGCGCCTTTACTTTATCTCCAAACATATTCAAATGTTTAGATTCAGGCCCAATAAACTTAATACCTTCTTCTTCGCATCTTCTAGCAAACTGAATATTTTCTGATAAAAAGCCATAACCAGGATGAATCGCATCAACTCCGCTATCTTTTGCGATTTTAAGGATACCCTCGATATCGAGGTAAGCATCAATCGGCTTCTTACCTTCACCAACAAGGTATGCTTCATCTGCTTTGTATCTATGATACGACCCTGAGTCTTCCTTTGAATAGATCGCAACTGTACGGATATTTAATTCCGTACAGGCACGAAAAACGCGAATGGCAATTTCTCCTCGATTGGCGACTAATACCTTACTAATCTTTTGACCCATAATAACACCCCGTATATTTTTATCGTCTATTATATGTAAAACGACCACCCATACTTGCTGTTGTATTTACTGGTTTGTCAGTCGTTACATCTTGTTCTTCTTTATCTTTATATTTCTTTTCATAGTTTACAAACATTGATACATTCACTAAAATGCCCATTGAAACCATAAGTACTAATAAAGATGATCCACCATAGCTTATAAATGGTAAAGGTACCCCAGTTAAAGGAATGACTCCTGATATACCGCCAAGGTTAATAAATGCTTGAATGCCAATCATACTAGAAACACCTATAGCCAATAAACTTCCAAATGCATCTTTACACTTGAGTGCGACAAATATGCCTTTCAGTACGATAAAACCTAAAGCAAAAAGCACAAACATCACACCAAAAACACCCAGTTCTTCAACGATAACAGCCATAATAAAATCTGTATGAGCTTCTGGTAAGTAGCCCATTTTTTGAATACTTTGTCCTAATCCTAAACCACTTAATCCACCATTACCAAGGGCGATAAATGCGTTGGACAATTGATATCCCCCTTCAGCTTCAAACGGATGGAGGAAATCGAATCTTGCTAGCCTAGTATCTGTAAAGATTTTATCTCTTAAAATAAGCATCATTGGAACTAAAAAAATAGCACCAATACCAGCTAACTTTAATAGGTTTTTCATATTCATACCAGAAGATAAAATAATCGCTAGACCAATTAAAAAGATAATTCCTGCCGTTCCATAATCTGGTTCCATCGCAATCAGGCCACAAACGAGAATCAAATAAACAAGCGGTGGTACAACGCCCTTATTAAATTCATTAATATACGATTGTTTCTTTGCATAAACGGCAGACAAATAAACAATAACAATAACCTTTACAAACTCCGATGGTTGAATAGAACGGGTACCTAAATCAATCCAGCTTTGTGCGTTATTAACCGCGTTCCCGATAATCGATACAAGTAACAATCCAAAAAATGAAAAGAAGACGATTGGAATGAGAAACTTGTTACTTTTATATGCTTTATATGGGAATAGAGCAGCAACAATAAACGCAATCGTACCGAGAATTAAATGTGTTCTTTGTTTATCATAAAAGTAGTCACTAGCAACTCCATTATGTTGGACAGCAGTCACCATGCTTGAACTATAGACCATAACCAGTCCAAAAATACATAGTAGACCTAATACAACGATCAATGAATAATCATAAGATTTCAGAATTTTTTTAAACATATGCCTCTTCCTTTATTCTCTTAAGTAGTATATTTATTCTACTATAGCATTGATTTTCCTGCCAAAATAAAGATAAAAAGGAATGTAATTAAAACGTAACTCGTTAAATGATTACATCATTGTTCTGTATTATTTCATTTAATGTGACATACTAATTAATATATTTATACATCATAATTATTTATTTGTCTACTATATATGCTTAATTCATAGAATCAATTGTATAGATTAGCATAATATTGACTATTAATTTTAAAGCAGCATAACATATTATTTCTTCTTATTTTTTCTCTACTCTTCTCTTCTCTCCCCTTAACCAAGTTCTAATAAATAAAAAAACTCAAGCTAATATCCTTAGCTTGAGTTTTTAATATGTTTTATTTTTTTACCGATGCTTCATGTAGAATGGATAATTCTCTCTCAAGTTTATCAAGAATTTCTTTTCCATCTTTATCAGCAATTAATCCAAGTCTCACAGCAAAATCAATTTCACGAGATAAGCCAAACATCTGCGTATCAAGTACTTCTTCGTATAATGGACATTGAGGCATAGTCAAATTATCCATTTGGACTTTGATTAATTTTAATATTTTTTCAGCATCTGCTTGTAATAGAGCATTAGCTCTTTCTTTATGATCAATAACCATTTCAGAAGCCAACTTTCAATCCCCCCGTTTCCGAGCGATTATCCTATCTATAAATTTTAAACTTAAGTGAAAAAAAAAGCAAGGATAATCAGGGGATATCCGCTGATTAAAAAATACTAAAATGATATTCCTCTGCCATAATCTTCAAAATTTCTGCACCGGCAATACTATTCCCTCTCTCATCTAGGGCAGGAGAGAAAATGCCTATACCTAACTTCCCTGGCACAACTGCCATTATACCACCCGATACACCACTTTTCGCAGGAATTCCCACTTTAATTGCAAACTCACCTGAAGCATTATACATACCACAAGTTACCATGAATGTTTTGCATATTCTTGCAACTTCCTCCTCAATTAATATGTTTCCTGTTTGCGGATCACGACCATTATTGGCAAATACAGCTGCAATTCTTGACAAATCTAAACAATTCATTTCAATCGCGCATTGTTTCGTATAAATATCAATTAACTCATCTACATCTCCATCAATCACTCCATGTTGTTTCATAAAATAACATAATGAACGATTTAAGTCCGTTGTCTTATATTCCGAATCTGCTACCTCTTTATTGTAACCGATGGCTTTACCACCTAATAAGCATTGGACAAAGTGGAGAATACGGCGCCATTTCTCATCGGGAGAATTACCATTTACCATGCTTGTAACCGCCAATGCTCCTGCATTGATCATTGGGTTCAGAGGTTTAGAGTGTGAGCTCGTCTCAAGCTTAATCATTGAATTATAAGGATCCCCAGTTGGTTCCATACCTACTTTTTGAAACACATTTGTGTATCCTTGATCAATTAATGCTAGTGCTAGAACAAGCACTTTTGAAATACTTTGTAATGTGAACTTTTGTTCAATATCTCCAGCTGAAACACAAACATCACTGCCTCGAGTAATATGAAAGACAGCTGCTGAAACATTTGACTGATCAGCAGCCTTCAAAGCCGGGATATAATCTGCTACTTTACCTTTAGCAACAAGCGGTTTTACTCGTTCAATTATTCCTAACAATTCTTGATCAGTCTGACAACCCATAACACCCCTACTCTCCTTCAATATTTCCTTATAGTTTAATACATTTAGTAACATTCCATTCGAGTTGAAATGACATTTGCAGTTAAAAGCGTTATACTTTATAAGGAACATTAGATATTAGTGACACAAGCAGGGGGTATGACAAATGAAGGATATCATCCATATTACAGGCAACGTCAAATATACAATTACACTCGATCCAAGTGTATGGATTTTTGATGATCGAAAAATTGACCTTGATACATATTTTGAGAATCAAGAAGAATTACCGAATGAAAAGGAGGAATATACGAAAGCAGCCTCTAAACATTGGGATCGTGAAATAATGGAAGGTGCAGTTTACCCACCAACACTTAAAACGGAGAAGAAATTTGAAAAAGTTCGTGTCTTAACCGGTACTTTTGGGATTCCCTTCTTGCCTTTTCTTACAAATGCCGAGCCAAATAGTGGATCGAGGACAATAGAAGTACATTGTGAGAATGAAACAGTCAGTATCCCTATGACAGAGGCAGAAAGCCTCATTCTCGCCTTTTCTTTAAAGGGTAAACCTTTGAAAGAAGATGGTCCAGTGCATATTTATTATAAAGATGGAAGCAATCGCCTTCAGCCAATTAAAAACGTACAAGATTTCCATATTATATAAAAAAAAAGACTGAATCGAGAGCAACTATGCTCGTTCAGTCTTTTTTATATAGAGTTATTTAAGAGTTTCCTTATAAGATATCAGCAGCGAGTTGAGCTAGCCCTGACCTTTCCCCTTTAATCAATTTGGAATGGCCGGCAATCTTCTGATCTTTAAACTTTTCGACAACGTAAGTAAGACCATTATTATAGGCATCTAAATATGGATGGTCAATTTGTTCAGGATCCCCCATTAAGACAATCTTACTACCCTCGCCAACTCTTGTTAAAATCGTTTTTACTTCATGCTTTGTTAAATTTTGTGCCTCGTCTATAATAATAAACTGGTCAGGTATACTTCTCCCTCTTATATAAGAAAGAGCCTCAACCTCAATTGAACCCATTCCTGCCAAAATGGCATCTAATTCCCCCGGCTTCTTAACATTAAATAAGTATTCAAGATTATCATGAATCGGTTGCATCCATGGCCGTAATTTCTCTTCTTTTTCTCCTGGCAAGAACCCTAAATCTTTACCAACTGGGACAATTGGTCTAGCGACAAGTAACTTTTTGAAATCTCCTAAATCCTCAGTCTGCATTAGGCCTGCAGCTAGCGCGAGTAACGTCTTTCCAGTTCCTGCTTTACCAATTAAAGTCACAAGAGGCAAGTCCCTGCGTAAAAGCAGTTCTAATGCCATCGTTTGTTGTACATTTCTTGGTTTAATTCCCCAAATATGATCATAATCAAAAATAAGTTTTTTCAACTTCCCTTTCGTTTGATCAACAATGCCAAGTGCAGAAGCTGATGAACCAAGCGCATCTTTTAGAATGACAAATTGATTAGGATAGAATGAATGGTTCCCTACTTTATTTAGTGATAATTCTCCTTGACTGTAAAATTCATTCACCATATCTAAATGGAGATATACTTCAAGAAAACCTGTATATATATGTTCATTTTCAATCACACGATCGCTTAAAAAATCTTCGCTTAGTAAACCAATAGCATCTGCCTTTACTCTTACAAGTGCATCTTTACTCACAAGAATAACTGGTCTACCACCTTCTTTTGTCTCTTCTTCTAATGAGAGGTTCTTAGCGACAGCCAAAATCCGATTATCATTCGTTTTTTCAACAAAAATTTCTTGGAGCTGGTGAAAAGAACGATGGTTTAGTTCAATGCGTAAGCTTCCTCCATTTTCAAGAAGGATTTGCTCATGCAATTTCCCGGACTGCCTCATACTGTCAATCATTCTTGATACTTGCCTTGCATTCCTCCCAATTTCATCCATATACCTTTTTTTCGAATCTACCTCTTCTAACACAACAGCTGGAATAACGACTTCATTATCCTCAAAAGAATAAATGGAATTTGGATCCTGCAATAAGACATTTGTATCTAACACGTATATTTTACTCAACCCGATGCCTCCCGCCATTAGAAATACATTAGTGCATAAATAGTTCATTGCTTGTTAGTTTCAACATTTTCAAATATCAACATGGACAAATCTAACTTTGCTAAAATATATGATTTATCGCATAAAGATAGAAGAACTTTCGCACACTAGTTGTAAACATTTACTTTTATTAAAGTTTAATCTTGATGGAGGTAGTATAATGAAGTACTTTCACGTTCTACTATCATTATTTATCGTACTCAACTTAACGGGGTGTGGTGCACAAAATAACGCACAATCTTCACAAAATGAGAAAGGTACACCTCATACAGTTAATGTAAAAAATAGTACCATATCTGAACAAGAAGTATTGACTGGACAAGAGACTTCTAAGCACTTAGCCACATTAGCTTCTGATAATCGTCGTGTGAACGATGCAACTGCTGTCGTATTAGGTGACTATTGCATCGTAGGTATTGATATTGATGAAGATGTTGAGCGGTCTGAGGTTGGCTCAATAAAATATGCAGTTGCTGAAAGCTTAAAGCATGACCCCTACGGTGCGAACGCTGTAATTATTGCCGATCCTGATTTATATGCCCGACTTAAGGAAGTAAAAGAGGATGTGGAAAATGGTCATCCGATAAAAGGGATTTTAAATGAGTTAGCTGATATTTCTGGTCGAATGATGCCAGAAGTACCTGGTGATATCATTGAACCGAATAAATCAGAGGAAACGGAAGAATCAAAAGAACAGCTTAATGAAACAGAATCAAAAAAATTAAATAAACATCAAGAAGAACAATCGAATTATCATAAGTAATTCACAACAGCATCCTTTCATTTCAAAAACAGCTAGTTTATAATAAGGAAAATGCTTGTTTATTAGAAAAGGATGTATATAAATGAAAGTACAATGCGTTATTTGTGATAAAATTGAATCAATTGATAATGAATCTTATGAAGCAAAACGGTTAAGAAACCGACCTATTCACACATATATGTGTGTTGAATGCAATGACAGAATAACTACGAAGACGAATGAAAGAGCAGCTACAGGCAACTTTAAATTGTATAGAAGTAAGCAAGAAGAAGAAGAATGGTAATTTAAAATCCCTCCGTTAGAGATGAAACGGAGGGATTTCATATTAGTTAACAAAATGCCATCTTTTTTTCCAACCTTTTGAAATAATCCTGCTTTGATATAATTGCATTCTCTTCCTCGAAGCTGCAAAAAAAGGAGTTGGCTTAATACGAAAATGAATAAGGTCTTCTATGCCCCATGGTGCCGTTATGACTAATTGATTTTCGTTATCTAACTTTACGCCAATAGCGGTGGCCGTCTCCGGAAATTTCGCAATAGCGTCCTCTGAGGATTGATAAGGCAGCAGGCCATTAACAGAATGCATTCTAGCTTCATTCTTAACTGACCAAGGAATATGCGGTAGTATTTTATGTAATTTTTCTTCATAGTATTTTTCAATGGTTTCACTCAATTGCTGATCATCATAATAGATTACATCAACATCAGGCAATGGCGTCTTTTCTTGAAAATGATGGAGGGTATCCCATACTTTTGATCGAACAAAACCAGCACAAATCCACCAATCAGGTAAATGAAGTTGTTTAGCGGCTTTTAATATGGCCATCATTTCTTTATCATCTCTAATTAACTGTAAAATATCGCCTTCATTTCGAATCATCTATTTCCTCCCCTAAGCTTTCTCCAATCCCTTCAATAACCCACTCACCACTAAACGCCAAACCATAACAAGTTCCATGAAATTGTCTAGCTCAATCAATGGAAAAATTTCTGAAGCATACTATCAATTCCAAACAAAAGGGACAAACTCGACAATTACCTTTTCGATATAAAATAAAGCTTTCATTCACTAACTTTTGCAGGCGCACTGTTTAGTACCTTTATTTTATCGATAAAGTAGAGAGCTGTACATAAGATATTAATTGTACAAAATGCACTATCATTGTCCAAGGTGGTTTAAGAAATTATCTTCAAAATATGTTCATGAACGAAATACTCTTCAATCCGGTAGAGCCGTTTTGAACAAATAATAATGTACCCTTTTTCCTCACGTCTAATCAAGATTCTAGCCTATCACTCCTATTCTTTCTCAGTTCTGAGGCGATTGAATCTTCGCCCCATCGTCAAATCTTTAAAGGCGCACTATTTTCCTTTGTACTACTACAATATAAAAAAACGTCACAATCGGGTGACGTTTTTTTATATCGTGGGGAAGTTTTTGTATTTTTCAGGTTCTGCTAATATTTGTTTTAACATCACTTCTATTAATTCAATCGGATATTTTGTGGATTTACTATCTTCATTATCCCTATAAGAGACATGATAGAATAGATCAGCTTTTTCATATTGGATTTCGTTAATTCCATGATCATTTTTCAACATTTGTAAAAACATTTCTTCTGTTTCGGTTGCTGCTTCATCCTCTGGTCTGGCATCAGTCACAACTTTAATGGTAAGCCAATTATAAATGGTATCATGCACGTTCAATTAAAATCTCCCCCACTCTTCATTATTCCGCGCTGGCTCTTTGTTGTTTCTTTTCTTGATGAAGACGGATTTTATATATAATTAATATGACAGCAGCAACGACAAGTCCTTCTGCAATTGGTAAAAATACCCCTAAGAAAGTTAGCATTGTACATCCCATAAATAAGAACGCATATATAATTATTGATTTTAGTAAAGGGAGCTTTTTAGCAAATCCTAATTTAAAGACAATAATACAGAGCGCAACAATGGTGAGATACAACAACCACATCCCAAGATCTGAATTCTCATGAACTTTATATAGTGCTGCAAAAAAGGAAAGGCGATCTTCAATCATGCTCCAAATCCTCCTTAGTATGTATTAAGGAAGGAGGCAATATGAATTACCTCCTCTTTTTCGAGTGACTATGTTTGCTTAAGCTTCAGCGTATTTTTTCTTTTTAGCTGCTTTTTCTCGTTCGTTTTTATCTAGAATTTTTTTACGAAGACGAATCGATTCAGGTGTAACTTCACAAAGCTCATCATCATTTAAATATTCTAGTGCTTCTTCAAGCGTCATAATTCTAGGCTTTTTAATTGTTGACGTTTGATCTTTCGTTGCACTACGAACATTCGTTGCATGCTTGACTTTTGTAATATTAACAGCTAGATCATTTTCACGTGTATGTTCACCAACAATCATACCTTCGTAAATCTCTGTGCCTGGCTCTACAAATATTGTACCACGGTCTTCTACCTGCATGATACCATAAGTAGATGCTTTTCCACTCTCCATGGAAACTAGAACCCCTTGTCTTCTTCCACCTACTTGACCTTGCATCATTGGTTGATAGCTGTCAAAAGTATGGTTAATGATTCCGTAACCACGAGTTTGTGTTAAGAATTCAGTTGTATAACCAATTAATCCACGAGCTGGGACATGGAAAATTAATTTCACTTGACCGTTCCCGTTATTAACCATATCTAGCATTTCACCTTTACGCGCACCAATAGATTCCATAATGGCACCAGTATACTCTTCAGGAACATCAATTTGAACGCGTTCAATTGGTTCAGACTTAACGCCATCAATTTCTTTTATAATAACAACTGGCTTAGATACTTGAAGTTCGAAGCCTTCACGACGCATATTTTCAATTAAAATAGATAAGTGAAGCTCTCCTCGACCAGATACAGTCCATGCATCAGGAGAATCCGTTTCTTCAACTCTTAAGCTGACATCTGTTTGTAATTGCGCATGCAAACGTTCTTCGATCTTTCTTGCAGTAATATACTTTCCTTCTTTACCAGCAAATGGACTATTGTTCACTTGGAAGGTCATTTGTAATGTTGGTTCATCGATTCGTAATACAGGAAGAGCGTCTTGGTGATCTACTGGGCAAACTGTCTCCCCGACATTGATATCTTCCATTCCAGAGACAGCAATTAAATCTCCTGCTTTTGCTTCTTGAATTTCAAGGCGTTTCAAGCCAAAGAAACCAAACATTTTTGTTACACGGAATTGTTTAACAGACCCATCAAGCTTCATTAACGCAACTTGTTCGCCTACTTTCATCGTTCCGCGGAATACACGACCAATCCCAATTCGTCCAACATAATCATTGTAATCTAATAGTGCTACTTGGAATTGTAAAGGTTCTTCACTATTATCAATTGGTGTTGGGATATTATTGACGATTTCTTCATATAAGCATTTCATATCTTCATCTTGTTTTTGTGGATCTAGACTAGCTGTTCCATTAATAGCAGAAGCGTAAACAACAGGGAATTCTAATTGCTCTTCCGTTGCATCTAATTCAATAAATAGATCAATAACTTCATCAATGACTTCTTCAGGACGAGCAAAGTCTCTATCGATTTTATTGACAACGACGATTGGTGTTAAGTTTTGCTCTAATGCTTTTTTCAATACAAATCGTGTTTGTGGCATACAACCTTCATAAGCATCGACTACAAGCAATACCCCATCAACCATTTTCATAATACGTTCTACTTCCCCACCAAAGTCAGCGTGCCCTGGTGTGTCAAGTATATTAATACGCGTATCTTGATATTTGATAGCTGTATTCTTAGCAAGGATTGTAATTCCACGCTCTCTCTCGATATCGTTGGAATCCATTGCACGTTCTTCTACATGCTCATTTGTACGGAATGTTCCAGACTGCTTTAATAATTGGTCAACCAAAGTTGTTTTACCATGGTCAACGTGGGCGATAATCGCAATATTACGTATATCATCTCTATGTTTCAACTATGTTTCCTCCTAGCTGATTGTGTAAACCTTCTTACTATGTGAAGATATATAATCAGTTTATTTTCTTTTCATTTTTGACTAAAAATCACTGCCTTCATACTATAACTGATACATTATATCACATATATTGTAGAAAACTAACTTCTTTTTGTGTAAAATAAGTTCTGTGGACGATTATGGTATCCAATGTACAAAATTGGAGGTTAGGATTAAAATGAAAAATATTAAATGGCCATTATTAGCTTGTGCGATTGCTGCGGCTATATGTATAGGCGGAATTGGTATTGCTATCGGAGAAAGAAGTATTCTTGGTTTTCTTCTATGTATCGTAGGTATCGTTGCTGTTATGGGATACGGCTTTACGCTGAAGAAAAAAATGAGAGAAAACGGAGAATTATAAAGGCTAAATCACAACCTCAAGTAAGAAAAATGGTGCCGACTATCCTGAATTGGACAAGCTTGGCACCATTTTTTTATTACCAATTTCCACTGTTTAAATACTGCTGAAGAATTTCTTCATGTACACCCGGCCTTGCAACAAATACTGAAGTTTGAGGTGTAATCATCAAGGCTTCCCCTTTTAAATTAGTCGTTTTTCCTCCTACTTCATTGATTAAAATCATACCGCCACCGTAATCCCATGGAGCAAGTCGCAAACTTATATAAGCATCTAGGCGACCAGAAGCAACATAGGCCATTTCAAGCGCAGCAGAACCATACGATCTTGTTCCTCTCGCATCCTTTACTAATGGAGCAAGGTAACTAGCGTCAATACGCTTGTTACTCGTTACCCAAGTGGCATTGATGCCAATTATTGCATCTTTTACTTCACCATTAGTCAATGGCTTCAGCTTCGTGTCATTCATGTATGCACCTTCACCACTAATCGTATGATACATTTCATCATGTACCACATCATAAATCATCCCGACTTTACCGACTCCCTCATGAAATACACCAATGGAAATGGCAAAATTTCTTTGTTGGTGAATAAAATTCATGGTGCCATCAATGGGATCAATCACCCAAATAATCCCACCTACATCCGCAAAATCATCACCAAAACCTTCTTCGCTTAAGATGCGATGTGATGGAAAATGGTCATGTATTTTACCAATAAGAAATTGCTCGGTTCCTTTGTCCATATCCGTGACAAGGTCATTGCGATGAGATTTTGTTGCAATGGTTAATTCTTCACTAAATGATGCTTTGATTCTCTCTCCAGCTTCCTTCACCCATGTGGTGGCTAATCTATGTATTTCATTCCAATTAGTCATTTTCATCCTCCACTCTTTATTAAGCGGTATAAAATACCATTAGCTTATCGAAAAAATAGCAATACTTCAAGTGAACAGCTTTAAAAAGCAATAAGCGAACTTAACTGCTTGCTGTTAAGTTCGCTTTAACATCTTTATTCATCACAACTTAAAATGCATTAAGCTTGAGAAGTTCCTGTCTGATTTTTTCAAGCTTTTTCTTTGTAGATTTTACTTCCTCTTCATCTTTCAGTTCTAAAGCTTCAAAAAGTGTTGCTAACTCATAATCCATCTCTAATCGCAATACTGCCGTTCTTTCTTTTTCAAATGTAGCCATTTTGATTGAATTAATTAGCTGCTTCATTAGACAGTGCACCCCTTTTCGTTTTAGTAATTTCACAAGAAAAGTTTTCTGATTATTTTTACTTTTATCATATGAAGCTTCTTTTCACAGTGCAACAAAATTGTACGTTTACCTATGAAGAAGATGATTTTACCCAATTGATTATTATTTTGGTGTACAAAATTGGTTCTCTCTCCCGGTTTTATGCTACAATATGCGACATAGTAAAACGGTTTAAGGAGTGTTTACATATGACATTTAATGGATTTAAGAAAGAAGATTTCGATGTTTTTACAATTGATGGTTTAGAAGAAAGAATGGAAGCCTTAATTGCAACAGTAAGACCCAAACTTGAAGCACTTGGAGAAACATTTTCCCCTTTTCTCTCTGCAGAAACAGGTGATGAAATGATTCCTCATGTGGCTAAGCATGCGAGAAGGACAAAAAATCCACCAAATGATACTTGGGTCGCTTTCGCCAATAATACAAGAGGCTATAAGATGCTTCCTCACTTTCAGATTGGTCTGTGGGAAACGCATGTATTTGTCTGGTTTGCCATTATTTATGAAGCACCGAATAAAGCTGAAATTGCTGAAAAATTGCAAACCAAAATAGATAAAATCTATGATGATATCCCACAAGACTTCGTTTGGTCATTAGATCACACGAAACCAGAAGTGATCAAACATAGCGACCTTACAAAGGATGAGCTAGAAAACATGTTTGTTCGACTACAGAATGTCAAAAAAGCAGAGTTACTCTGTGGTATAAATATGACAAAAGAAGAAGCAATTAAACTTTCTGCTTCTGAATTTATTACTTACACAGAGAGTGTTTTTAAAAAAGTTATACCCCTCTATAAATTGTAATAAACCTCTGTAAAGTTTAATCATTTTATAAAAAGAAAAAAGCAGTGAAGACTGGTTCAAACCGTCTCTTACTGCTTTTTCTTATTACATTTTAATTTTACTACTCTCATCTGCTTTTTTTGCCATTTGAACCGTGCGATAAGAAGAATACCCACTTATTTCTTCAAAATCATTACAAAGGTTTCTCTCTTGTGCTTTGCCCGGTACGATTTCTTTAAAACGACGATAAGCAGCCATGAAATCTTCACGTTGAATACCTTTTTCGTAAGCTTTTTCGACTGCTTGAAAAAAAGCAATCGCATCTATAATTTCTTCTGTTGACCAATCGCTTTCCATTGGATATTGATACTCCATATAAACACCTCTCACTTAGATTACATGCTGATTGTACGGGAGTTAACGAAGAAGAGCAAGCATATGCTAAATTTTAGAATCTAAAAAAACATAGACAAGATTATTTAGTGGATATGCATATATCTTAGTATGGGAAGAATCCACTCAAATGAATCATTTCATACGGATAATTGAATCCTATAAAGATGATGGAGTGTTAACTATCTATCCTAACGAATGGAGTGCAAAGTTAGCGCAATAAAAATTTTTGTTTATCTTTCTATGCAGGAGGAAGGATAAATGCTATAATTCACTTGTTTGTTTGCAAAATTGATTGTTTAAAGAGGTGTGAATTTAATTGTCTCAAACAGAAACACCATTATTTAATGGACTTCTCTCCCACGCAAAACGCGAACCGATTCAATTTCATATTCCTGGACATAAAAAAGGAAGAGGGATGGATCCTGATTTCAGAAATTTCATTGGAGAAAATGCACTTTCTATTGACTTGATAAATATAGGTCCACTAGATGACCTGCATCGCCCATCAGGCATCATAAAAGAAGCACAAGACTTAGCAGCTGAAGCCTTTGGTGCTGACCATACGTTCTTTTCCGTACAAGGTACGAGTGGTGCTATTATGACGATGGTTATGGCTGTTTGTGGTCCTGGAGAAAAAATTATCGTACCAAGAAATGTGCACAAATCTGTCATGTCTGCCATTATCTTTGCTGGCGCAACCCCTATCTTTATCCACCCTGTCGTTGATAAAGAGTTAGGTATCTCACACGGTATTACAACTGATGCTGTTGAGAAAGCGTTAGAACAACATCCAGATGCCAAAGGGTTACTTGTTATTAACCCTACTTATTTTGGTATTGCCTGTGACTTAAAGGAAGTTGTTGATTTGGCCCATTCGTACGATATTCCTGTATTAGTAGATGAAGCACATGGTGTTCATATTCATTTTCATGATGAGCTTCCATTGTCTGCCATGCAAGCTGGTGCAGATTTAGCTGCTACGAGCGTCCATAAGCTAGGTGGTTCTATGACACAAAGCTCCATTCTTAACTTAAAGGGTACGAGAGTGTCAGCAAAAAGGGTACAGTCCATACTTAGCATGCTAACAACTACCTCTACCTCTTATTTACTTCTTGCCTCATTAGATGTTGCTAGAAAACGTTTAGCCACTGAAGGAAGAGCAATTATCGAGGAAACTATTGAGCTTGCTCAATATATGAGGAAAGAATTAAACGAAATTGAACATATTTATTGTGTAGGAAGAGAAATTCTTGGTACAAATGCAACCTTTAATTACGACCCTACAAAATTAATCATATCTGTGAAAGATTTAGGTATAAGTGGGTTTGATGTAGAAGTATGGTTAAGAGAGCATTACAATATCGAAGTTGAATTATCTGACCTATATAATATTCTCTGTATCATCACAGCTGGTGATGATAGAACTGATGCAGATAAGCTTATTCATGCCTTGAAAGAGCTATCTAAAGAAAGACACGGGAAAGCAGCGAAAGTAAACCCGCAAGTGTTATTACCCAATATTCCATTATTAGCACTATCTCCTAGAGATGCATTTTATGCTGATAGTGAACTTGTTCCTTTTGATGAATCAGAAGGTAGAATTATTGCTGAATTCATTATGGTATACCCACCAGGTATTCCTATCTTTACTCCTGGGGAGATTATTACAAAGGAAAACCTTAACTATATCAAAACAAATATGGAAGCCGGACTGCCAGTCCAGGGACCAGAAGATTATGATTTTAAATATATTCGAGTAATTAAAGAACATAAAGCGATAAAATAAAACTCGAGATAAAATGATAATTGGCTTAGTTTCACATTTCTATCGCGAATCAAATGACATATTTGATTCGCATTTTTTATGGAAAATTATTATGATAAGAACCCAATAAAAAATGCCATAGATTTAATCTATGGCATTTGCACTCTGTTTATTATAAAGATTAATAGTTTAATATATCATCTATTCTTCAATGTGCATCTTGCTATGCTCGTTTTTACATCCACATTGACCGTATAAAACTGTCACCTTTTCATCTTCAAAAACTTCAATAGTTTCGTCACATATTTGACAAACGATGGTACCCATTCTTCATCCATCCTTTCATCATTCATTGTAATCGTTTTCATCATATATATTATAATAATACATACTATTTAACTTATCAAGCCCTTTTTTTAACTAATAACGATAAAATAAGACATACTAAATCTCACAAAAGAAAAAGAAATCAGCACATTAACTGATTTCTTGTACCTTATTAACCTTGATTTATCTACAACCTTACTTATTTAATTCAAGCTTAAAAAATTGAATAAGTTCAGCTGTTTGTTCATTACTTTCAATTTGAAAAGCTTTTTGGAGGTAATGGCGATCATCAAGATCTTTTATATCGAGGAGAGTAGAACAACTCGTCTGCAAGCAAACCACAAGGGGTTTTGTAAAGAAAGGGACCGCAAAAATGGCAAAATCGTAGCGAGTAATAGAAGAAGAAAAGCCAACAAATCTGGCATGTACATCCTCTAAATCATCATACATTTGATTTAAAAACTTCATATCCACCCTCCTTTAAATAATTTGAATATTATTATAATTTACCTTTGATCTCTATGCAACATTTTCATTGTCACATATATTTCACTGGTGATAGAATAGATATAGTGTATACCCTAAGGATTTTTGAATGGAGGCTTTTTTAAATGAATGCATATGCATCGATTAAGCTAGTGCCTGCATCCAAGATTGACACAATTACAACAACTGAACTAAGAGGTTATTTCCAATATTATAAAGACATCACTGCGAAAACTGGAAATCAGGTGGATTGGGCCTATAGTCAAGCTGCTTTCCCATATGAGATCATTGATTCTAATGAGAAACAAGGGGAACAAATTACTCTCTATTCTGAAAATGAAAGATATCGTGCCATCCTTATTTCTATTCAAAAAGAAAAAATAATGGATAATGATGATACACCGAGGATTCAAACAAATATTTGCTTTACATTGCCTGAAGTAGCGACGTTCGGGGATAAAGGAAAAGCAAATGAATATTGCAAATTTCTCGCTAAAAAACTACAAGCCGAGCTTCATCTATTCAATGGACGAGTCATGTACTACTACAAAAGAAAACTACAATGAAAAAAATACTTCAGCTAGAGGGGTTATAATCTTCATGCGAAAACCAGTCATAATTACTTTAATCATTGCACTTATTTTCACATTCATCTCGCCTTTTATTTTTAGTAAATATCTCGAAGATGTACCAGAACCATTAGAACAATCATTTTTGTTTGGGGGGCCATTTCCATATGCCAAACAGAGCGTAACCGTTTCAGACGATACATCATCCTACCCGAAAGTAATAGAATTCACCTCACCCCTTGACGCTGAGACGAGTATCCAATGGGTTCCATTTCTTTTAAATATTTTAAGCTACTTTCTATTATTCTTCTCGATCTACTCCATTACTTCACGATTTATTAATGGGCGGGCAACAAGAAAAGAAAAAGAGGATCAGCCTTAAGCTGCCTCTTTTTCTTTTTGTATTTTGTTTGGATCTAGAAACTCATAGCCCTTCTCTTGTATGCCATTAATAATTCCTTCCAATGCTTCATTGGTCCATGAACGATCATGTGTTAATAGAATAGCTCCATTACTCAAATAAGGGTTCTCTACCATGATCTTTTCTAATGCATCTTTTGACTGGTAATCTACTTCCCAATCATACCCAAAAGTCCAATTCATTGGTATCATTTTCTCTTCTTTAGCAATTCTCAAGCTAGTGTCTGTATTCGCCCCAAACGGAGCTCTGAAAAACTGTGGTCTACTTCCAATGATCTCCTCGACTAAATCATTTAAAGAAATGATTTCCTCTCTTTGCTTATCTTCTGAAATCTCAGTTAAGTTCTCATGGTGATATGTATGGTTACCAATCGGGAAACCTAAATCAGCTATTTCTTTCAATGTCTTTTTACCTTCTTCACTTTGCAGGAAATGACCATTGACAAAAAAAATAGCAGGCACATTTTTTTCCCTTAATGTTTTTGCCATTTCCAATGCATACTTGTCCGGTGCATCATCAATCGTTAACAATACAACTTTATCTTTAGCATCTTTTATCGGCTCAACCTTCCATGTTTTTTCATTAACGATATATGATGGTTGGACATCAACTTCTGCCAAATCTTCTTTCTCTTCAGTTACTTCTTCATCCTTTTCTTCTTCTTGTGCCTTTTCTTCTTCTTGTGCCGTTTCTTCCTCATGCTCTGTTTCTTCTATCGCTTCATCGCCTTTTGGCTCATTCGTTGTTTCTTTTTCTTCATTACCACATGCTGTAACAACTAAAACAAGACTAAGTAAAAAAATAAAAAAACTGTTCTTCAGCACATTCATTCCTCTCAAGTAATTCTTTTGTTAAAAGTTATCTTATTAGATCATCTATGTAGAACATAATGAAATAGAAAAATAAATATACGGTAATACTGATAGAAGTAGCTAATACTGTTCTCATTTTTGAATGTAATAAATGATTACCCAATACCATAGCAAAATAAACAAATATAAGCAGGATGATGACCTTCATACTTAATTTGTCATATCTTGATAACCATTCAACAAATGTATAACCACTCCATATGATTAACTGTAAAATAACGACCGTATATAGCCTCATACCCTCACCGTCCTGAAAATTTGCACTTTTATTTCTATCATTGTATGCATGCGAACAGAACGATATTTCCATTGTACCATACAACATATACCAAAAACTTCCGTATTATTTCCAATTAAGTGAAAAAAGTGCTAATTTCATGTAGAATTTTAGTCGTTGTGAGATCTGGGTTATCCTACATTATGAAAAATAACATAAGTCACTCTTATCAATAATCTGAATTTTTTTTGCATTCCGGGAATTTTATCTTAAACAGCCACTTTTATGCAAAAAAACTGCACCAGCAAATGTAGCAAACATTTGTGGTGCAGTTCATCATATAAACAGCTATTTGTAAAATAATTATTTTACAATATGAATAGGTGTACCTAGAGCAACCTCAGCTGCTTCCATTGTAATCTCACCTAAAGTTGGATGAGCATGAATAGTCATCGCAAGATCTTCTGCAGTCATTCCCGCTTCAATTGCTAAGCCGAGCTCAGCAATCATATCAGATGCATTTGCACCAGCGATTTGCGCACCGATTACTAATCCATCTTCTTTACGCGTAATTAACTTCACATAACCATCTGTGCTATCAAGAGCCAATGCACGACCATTTGCAGCAAATGGGAACTTAGCAGCTGTATACTCAAGACCTTCCTCTTTTGCTTGGGCTTCTGAATAGCCTACAGTTGCAAGTTCAGGTTCTGAGAATACAACAGCAGGAATGCCAAGATAGTCAATTTCAGACGGTTCACCAGCAATTGCCTCAGCAGCAATTTTACCTTCATACGAAGCTTTATGTGCTAGTTGAGGTCCAGCCACAACATCACCAATAGCAAAAATGCTATTTACATTTGTACGACATTGTTTGTCAACTTCAATGACGCCTTTATCAGTCATTTTCACACCTACTTGCTCAAGGCCAAGTTCATCTGTGTTAGGACGACGACCAACCATAACAAATAAGTAATCAGCTTCTAAAACTTCTTCTTTACCTTTTACTTCATAAGTTACTTTTACACCATTTTCAGTTTCTTCAACTGACTTTGCAGATGCTTTAGTAATAATTTCTGCACCTTTTTTCTTTAAGTTCTTTTTCACAAGTGTTGTCATTTGTTTCTCAAAACCTAGAAGAATATCATCTGCACCTTCTAGAATAGTTACTTGAGAACCAAAGCTTGCGTATGCACCACCAAGCTCGACACCAATTACACCGCCGCCAATAACAGCGATTTTTTCTGGAATTTCCTCAAGCGCTAGCGCCCCTGTAGAATTTAATACACGTTTAGAATATTTAAATGCTGGTAGTTCAATTGGTCTTGAACCAGTTGCAATAATCGCATTTTTGAAAGTGTATGTTTGTGCGGAATTGTCATCCATTACACGTAACGTGTTGGCATCGACAAAATACGCTTCACCTTTAACAATGTCAATTTTGTTCCCTTTAAGTAAGCCTTGAACACCGCCTACTAACTTTTTAACTACGCCAGCTTTAAATTCTTGGACTTTAGAGAAATCAACTTTTACGTTTTCAGCTGTAATACCAATTGATTCTGATTCTTTAGCCGTTTCATAACGGTGACCAGCAGAGATCAATGCTTTAGATGGAATACATCCAACGTTTAAGCATACGCCCCCTACTTCACCTCTTTCTACGATTGTTACTTTTTGTCCTGTTTGTGCGGCACGAATGGCTGCCACATATCCTCCTGGACCTGAACCAATTACTATAGTATCTGTTTCAATTGGGAAATCTCCTACTACCATTTCTTACGCCTCCATTAGCAATAATTCTGGGTCATTTAGTAAACGCTTGATGTGATTTAGTGCATTTTGAGCAGTAGCGCCATCGATGATGCGGTGATCAAAGCTCAATGATAATGCTAGAACTGGTGCTGCGATAATTTCTCCATCTTTGACGATTGCTTTTTCAGCAATTCGACCGATACCTAAAATAGCTACTTCTGGTTGGTTAATAAGTGGTGTAAACCATTGACCACCAGCAGAGCCGATATTTGTTATCGTACAAGAAGCACCTTTCATTTCGCTTCCTGAAAGTTTTCCATCTCTTGCTTTTGTAGCTAATTCATTTATCTCATTTGACGTAGTGAATATGGATTTACGGTCAGCATCTTTAACCACTGGTACAAGTAACCCTCTATCAGTATCAGCAGCGATACCAATATTGTAATAATGCTTGTGAACGATTTCTCCCGCTTCTTCATCTAGAGAAGTGTTAAGGACTGGATATTCACGTAATGCACTTGTTAATGCTTTTACTACATAAGGTAAGAAGGTTAATTTAATTCCTTTTTCTGCGGCAACTTCTTTGAACTTCTTACGATGAGCAACTAATTTTGTTACATCGATTTCGTCCATTAATGTCACATGTGGAGCTGTTTGCTTCGTCTTAACCATTGCTTTAGCAATCGCTTTTCGAATACCACTCATTTTTTCACGTGTTTCAGGATAGCTTCCTTCAGGAATAGACTGAGTTTGGGATTTCTCCTCTTCCTTACTTTCAACCGAAGCGTCTTGTTGTTGAGGCTCAGTGTCAGCTTGTTGCTCATTTCCACCTTCTAAGAATAGATTAATATCCTCTTTTACCACACGTCCATTTTTTCCGCTACCGCTTACTTGTTGAATATCTACACCTTTTTCTCTTGCGTATTTACGTACTGAAGGCATAGCAATAACACGCTGATTAGAATCAGTGTTTGTTTCAGAGATGACTTTTCCTTCTTTCTTGTCTTCATCTTTAGGAGCTGTTTTCTCTTTTTCTACACTTTCTCCTTCTTCAGCAGTTCCTTGAACTTGAGATTCTGTTTCTTTCTTTTCCTCAGACTCTTCTTCTTCATGGTCACCTTTAAACTTTAAGTCTTCATAACCAGGTGCATCGAAGCTAATAAGTACTTGTCCAACAGTGGCTACGCTACCTTCTTCTACGTGAATCTCTTCTACTTTCCCTTTTACAGGAGAAGGTATTTCAACTACCGCTTTATCATTTTGAACTTCACAAAGAACATCATCTTCTTGAACTTCATCACCAGCTTTTACAAACCATTTGACGATTTCGCCTTCATGGATACCTTCACCGATATCAGGCAATCTAAATTGAAATGCCAATTAAATTCACCATCCTATTGTATCATAGTTATTAAAAAAATTAGGGGTCACGTTCCCTATTTTATTTAAAATTCAATTACTTTTTTTGCAGTTTGAATAATGTCTTTATAGTTCGGCAACCATACTGTTTCCGCTTGTGGAAAAGCAAACACAGTATCAGGTGCTGCTACACGTAATACAGGTGCCTCTAAGCTAAGAATCGCACGGTCGTTAATTTCAGCCACAACATTTGCTGCAACACCAGCTTGTTTTTGTGCTTCTTGCACAACAATTGCTCTGTTTGTTTTCTCAACTGAAGAAATAATTGTTTCAATATCAATTGGGCTAACTGTTCGAAGGTCAATCACTTCTGCTGAATGTCCTTCTTTTTCTAATTCGTCAGCCGCCTTTAAAGCTTCATGAACCATTGCACCATAAGTAATAATTGAAATGTCATTACCTTCACGTTTCACTTCAGCTTTACCTAGTGGAATTGTATATTCTTCTTCAGGTACTTCTTGGCGGAATGAACGATATAATTTCATATGCTCCAAGAAGATGACAGGATCATTATCTCGAATCGCAGAAATTAAAAGACCTTTTGCATCATATGGAGAAGAAGGAATAACGACCTTTAAACCAGGTTGTTGAGCCATCAATCCTTCTAAACTATCAGCATGCATTTCTGGTGTGTGTACACCGCCTCCAAATGGTGAACGAATAGTAACAGGGGCATTATACCTTCCTCCAGAACGATAGCGCATACGAGCAAGCTGTCCGGAAATACTATCCATTACTTCATAAACAAATCCAAAGAATTGAATTTCAGGAACTGGGCGATAGCCTTGTAAACCAAGTCCGACTGCAAGACCGCCAATTCCAGATTCCGCTAATGGTGTATCAAACACACGCTCTTCGCCGAATTCTTTTTGAAGACCTTCAGTAGCACGGAACACTCCACCGTTTACGCCTACGTCTTCTCCAAATACTAATACATTCGGGTCATTCTTAAGTTCTGTACGAAGTGCATCAGTGATTGCTTGGATCATTGTCATTTGCGCCATGGCTTACTTCGACTCCTTCTCTTTATAAATTTCATATTGTTCTTTAAGGTGATAAGGCATTTCTTCATACATAATATTAATTAAGTCAGTTACTTTTTGTTTTGGTGTGCTATCAGCTTCTTTAATAGCCACTTTTATATCTTCTTTTGCTTTTTCAATGACCTCGTTTTCCATATCTTCATTCCATAACTTCTTGCCTTCTAGGAATTTACGGAAGCGAACAAGTGGATCTTTCTTTTCCCATTCATTATCAAGATCACTTGTTCTGTAACGCGTCGGGTCATCGCCAGCCATTGTGTGAGGACCGTAACGATAAGTTAATGTCTCAATTAATGTTGGTCCTTCTCCATTAATAGCGCGCTCACGTGCTTCACTAACAGCAGCATAAACAGCTAGAGCATCCATACCATCAACTTGAATACCAGGAATTCCTGCAGCAACCGCTTTTTGTGCAATTGTTTTAGCAGCAGATTGCTTCTCTACAGGTGTTGAAATGGCAAAGCGATTGTTTTGAACAATGAAAATAGCAGGTGCTTTGAAGGCACCAGCAAAGTTAATTCCTTCATAGAAATCACCTTGTGAAGCTCCACCATCACCAGTATAAGTAATCGCTACTTTCTTTTCGCCACGTTTCTTAATTCCTAATGCTACTCCTGCAGTTTGAATGTATTGTGCACCAATAATAATTTGTGGTGCAATCACATGGACGTCCTCTGGGATGTTTCCACCTTCAAAATGACCTCTAGACCATAAGAATGCTTGAGCAAGCGGAAGGCCATGCCAAATGATTTGAGGGACATCTCTATATCCAGGTAAAATAAAATCTTCTTTCTCTAAAGCAAATTGTGAAGCCAGTTGAGATGCTTCTTGTCCAGCAGTTGGTGCATAAAAGCCCAGTCTACCTTGTCTATTTAAAGAAATGGAACGTTGGTCAAGAATACGTGTGTACACCATCCGTTTCATTAGTTCTTGTAATTGCTCATCTTTTAGATCTGGCATTGCTGATTCATTAACAACTTTACCTTCTTCATCTAAAATTTGCAGTGTTTCAAATTGATCTTCTACTTTTTCAAGTTGCTTCTTTACATCTAAACTAGCCTTTTTCGTTTTTGAAGCCATAAAAAGTCACCCTTTCTTATTTTAAAAACGCTTAATTGATTATCAAATGGAGAATATCACGTTTATATTTGTCTGATGACAACACATAGTATAGTTTTCCACAAATACCAACAAAAAAAACGTCTTTATTATTATAACTTCTTTTCTTCAAACTGTACTAGTTGTATCACAAAAATGAATGACACACTTTTCTTCGTTTGCATTTATTTTAATATAAGGTTTTTCATTCGTCAATTGTGAAAACCTTTATTTTTTTGGTTTTAAATCATTTCAAATAATAATAAATGAAAATTTAAAACTTTAACTGTCTTAATCTGTACTATATAAAAGAGAGGTTTTATCCATCTGTTATAATAAAGGTAATATTCATAAAAAGAGATATAATTAGACTATTTTCATTATTTTATAATC
This sequence comes from Cytobacillus sp. FSL M8-0252, assembly GCF_038007345.1. Lineage (NCBI taxonomy): Bacteria > Bacillati > Bacillota > Bacilli > Caryophanales > Bacillaceae > Cytobacillus > Cytobacillus sp. FSL M8-0252. Next base: position 1,881,810 of record NZ_JBBOWZ010000001.1, on the reverse strand, counting down.
CGCTTTTTCGAAACTTTCCAGTATACTAGTCTGAATAAACTCTACCAAAATCTTTGAGCACATATTGATCTCCCTCACAAAAACAGATTGTAACTTTTAAAGTTTTATTAATCAAAAGATCACTTTTTTAAGGAAAATAATTATATAAACAAACAACGAGCAAATCCATATTATTGAATTTGCTCGTTACATATACTCTTTTAACGTATACTATTCTTTTTTCTCTTCCATTTCTATACCAGCATCTTTATAAAACGCAAGCTTCTTATCATTATATTCTTTCGTTTTCTCATTAAATGTTTCATTATTTTCTACAATCTTCTCATATGATTGATTAATTTTCTCAATTTGGGTTTCAAGCTGTTCTAATGTAACATCTTCTTTTTTAAATAGCTCATACAATTCGATGTCCATTTCAGTTGAATTCATATAATGATTATATAATTCACTGTGTACATCATAACGCTGCATCATAACATCGTATAATTCATCAGCTGACTTTTTTAAATCTTCATCTTCTATTTTATTTATTTGCTTCTCCGTTTTTTCGAACTCTTTTTGCGAAGCTTTAATGCTACCTTCTTCGTTTTTCATTAATTCTTGTCGTTCATTAACAAGTTCAATCGCCTCATTTGATAGTTCTTTAATTTGATCGAATTCTTTCATACTTAAAGCAATGATTTGATCATAAATTTCTTTTTCTTTTTTCTCAATTTCTACAAGAGGCTCCTGTTGATTTTTGAATTCTTGTTCAGCTTGCGCAACTTCCTCTAACGTATTGAGCATCTCTTCTTTTGGACTTTGACTACAACCACCTAGGAATATGATACTTGCGACCATTGTTAGTCCAATGAGTTTTACTTTCTTATACATCCTATCCCTCCACATAAATTTGTCTAGACCATTATGTATCTCTCTTTGCATAAACTTGTCTAATTATAAAAATATTTGTCGTTTATCACTTCTACTATATCGATACTTTAAACATTTTACAATTATTAACTAGTACTATATATATTCTTGTTATTTTGAACTATGCTTTAGGCGCTGGCCCATACAATTTGCTTCTCATGGTCATAGCCTATACTAATCGTCCGCTAAGGATGAAAATGAAAAATGCTGGAGGTATAAACATATGTATGGATATGGATACGGTAATGCTGGTTGTGGAAACGGTAATGCTGGTTGTGGAAACGGTTGTGGTGGAAGCGGATTTGCTTTAATTATCGTTCTCTTTATTTTATTGATTATCGTAGGGGCAGCTCTTTGGAACTAGTATTAGGAGGGTGTAGATACTATCTACACCTTTACATACAGAATAAGTCAATGATTAGATTAACTTTTTCAATTTTGTTTGGTAAACTTATTTCATTACCTTTTCAATTGAAAAGATAGGGAACATAAGACATCCTTATTTCACTAAAACTTTTCAATAAATCTTAAAAAATACAAAAACATGATATTTACCTTTTCAAGGAGTGTTGAGATTTTGTTAACGATGAATGATATTGTCCGGGATGGTCATCCTGTGTTAAGGAAAGTAGCCGAAGATGTTATTTTACCAGCTTCTTTAGAGGACAAGAAACTATTAAACGATTTGATGATGTATGTACAAAATAGTCAAAACCCTGTCATTGCGGAGCAATATGGATTAAGGCCAGGAATAGGGTTAGCAGCTCCACAGATAAATGTATCAAAAAGAATGATTGCCGTTCATTGTTCGGATGAAAAAAACAACTTAATCAGTTACGCACTCTTCAACCCCAAAATTATTAGCCATTCAGTTGAGAAGGCATATTTAACAGCTGGTGAAGGCTGTCTTTCAGTGGATGAGGCGATTGAAGGGTTTGTTCCAAGGTATGCACGAGTTACAGTTAAAGGGTATAACATTGACAATGAGGAAGTTAAAATAAGATTAAAAGGCTTGCCTGCTATTTGTTTTCAACATGAAATTGATCATTTAAACGGTGTGATGTTCTATGACCATATAAATCAAGAAGACCCTTTCAAACCGATTGAAAATGCTATTGCGATAGAAAGAATGTAAAGTACTTGAGTTATGGAGGAGAGTATGATTACTCCCCTCCATTTTAATCTTTACCCAGGTCTTTCGTTATATTAATTCCAGCCTTCTTAAACCCTTCCATATCCCATCTTCATCTACATGTTCTGTCACCATATTTGCGACTTTTTTAACTTCTGGAAAAGCGTTTCCCATAGCAACACCGACACCACTGGCCTCAAGCATTTCAATATCATTTAAACCATCACCAAAAGCGTATACATCTTCCATACTGATGTTTAGTCTCTTAATCATCTCTTTTATCCCTTCTGCTTTTGTACCGCCAGTTGGGACAACGTCAGTAGATACACGATGCCATCTTACAAAGCCAAACTCGTCATAACCATCTAAATATAGGCTTTCATCCTCATGTTTACAGAAAACAAGTGCCTGATAAATCTCTTTCTTTTCATAGAAAATAGCATCTTCTTCAGGGTGTGGAAAATCTAGGCTATCCATACTTTCTTGAATATATGGGTGATGAGAAACAGATGACTTCATTGTCTCTTCATTTAAATAAACCATCGGATGACCATTTTTATGTGTATGTTTCTCTAATTGTCTTAACTGGACCTTATTTAATGGGTTTTTATAGATGACGTTTCCTTCAAACACAACATATTGACCGTTAAAACTAACAAAAGACTCAATATCTAATTGCTCTCTAATATGCTTAAACATAAATGGAGCTCTTCCTGTAGCAATCGCTACATAAATGCCATTTTCCTGTAACTGCTTGACCGCTTTTTTCGTTGAATCAGGTATAACATTTTCTTTATTGAGCAAAGTCCCGTCTATATCAAAAAATACAATTTTCATTTTATAACTCCTTTTTCTACCTACATGATAAATGATTTCGGTTTATTACGATTTCCACCACTAAAACCTTATAACCTTCTTGTTTAATATGTCAAACAACTACAGTCAATAACATTTTTTACTAAAACTCTAACCGAAGGCTTTACTTTACAGACATATCGTATACAATAGGATTAAGGGAATTGAATCGAAGAGTGTTTAAAGTATGACAAATAGTAGTGAAAACGGATTTTGAGCCCTTCAAACTTGCGAAGGGCTCCTTCATTATTGTAAATTTATAATCAATACACTTAATTACATACATGACTTCAGAAATGAAATAGCAATTCGTAAAATAAAAAGTCACTGTTTTAGACATAAATAAGAATGGGCATGATGATGAAAGCCTCTAGACTGATTTAATTTTATTATACAATTAACGCTTTAACTAAGTAAATACATAAGATTGTGTTAAGAAATCCAACGATGTTAAGTATATAAGACAACTATTTGGCTTAGTCTATAAATTATTTAAACATACGATGTAAAGTCGAGTAAGTAATGCTAAACATTGATTCCTTAAAAAAGGTCTTTGTTACCTTGGTAGGTAACCATACTAAGAATAAATAATTAGTCAATGTATGAGCAGTCTTTTTTCCTTAATATACTTACATGTGACGATCTCTTATCCTATATCTCATGTTACTTTTTAAAAATATAGATAAAGACTACGGAATAAGGAGAGATACCCTATGTTATTTAAAGTTTACTATCAAGAGTCCGCGAAAGAAGTGCCTGTACGTGAGCACACAAAAACCGTGTATGTAGAAGGTAAAAATGAAAGGGACGTCCGAACTAAACTAAAAACGCGTCCAATCAATATTGAGTTTGTTACAGCAGTTGAAGGTGACTACTTAGCTTATGAGCAAGACCATCAAGATTTTAAAGTATTGGAGATTGAATAATTTATGAAATTTGTTAAAAATGACCAGACTGCTGTATTCGCTCTTGGTGGTCTTGGAGAGATCGGAAAAAATACGTATGCAGTACAATTCCAAGATGAGATTATCCTAATTGATGCGGGAATTAAATTTCCGGAAGATGAATTATTAGGGATTGACTATGTTATTCCTGATTACACTTATTTACAAAAGAATGAAGATAAGATTAAAGGTTTGTTTATTACGCACGGACACGAAGACCATATCGGCGGGATTCCGTATTTATTAAAAACGATAAATATCCCCATTTATGGTGGAAAACTAGCACTAGGCTTATTAAAAAATAAGCTTGAAGAACATGGTTTACTAAGACAGACGAAGTTATATGAGATTCAGGAAGATGATATCATTAAATTTAGAAAAACTTCTGTGACATTCTTTAGAACAACGCATAGTATCCCTGATTCTTATGGGATTGTTGTAAAAACTCCTCCAGGTCAAGTCGTTCATACTGGAGACTTTAAATTTGATTTTACGCCAGTTGGCGAACCTGCTAATTTAACTAAAATCGCTGAGATTGGTAAAGAAGGTGTCCTTTGCTTACTTTCAGATAGTACAAATAGTGAAATTCCTGAATTTACGATGTCTGAAAGAAAAGTCGGAGATAGCATTCAAGATATTTTCCGTAAAGTAGAGGGTAGAATTATCTTTGCTACCTTTGCTTCGAACATTCATCGTCTTCAGCAAGTAACAGAAGCAGCTGTAAGGAACGGAAGAAAGGTCGCAGTGTTCGGAAGAAGTATGGAAGCTGCAATTAATATTGGTCAAGAGCTTGGTTATATTACTGCACCAAAAGATACATTTATTGATGCACAGCAAATTAATCGTCTACCTGCTAACCAAGTCACTATCCTTTGTACGGGAAGTCAAGGCGAACCGATGGCAGCACTTTCAAGAATCGCAAATGGTACACATCGCCAAATACAGATTCACCCTGGTGATACTGTTGTCTTTTCTTCTTCACCAATACCTGGTAATACGATTAGTGTAAGTAGAACAATTGATCGTCTCTCACGCGCTGGTGCCGAAGTGATTTATGGTAAATTAAATAATATTCACACATCAGGACATGGTGGACAAGAAGAGCAAAAGCTTATGTTAAGATTAATTAAACCAAAGTTCTTCATGCCGATACACGGTGAATATCGCATGCAAAAAATGCACGCTGGCCTAGCTATAGATTGTGGTGTGAATGAAGAAGATATTTTCATCATGGACAATGGTGATGTGCTAGCCCTCAGTGATCAGACTGCTCAAGTTGCAGGGAAAATCCCATCGGGTAATGTGTATATCGATGGTAATGGTATTGGCGATATAGGAAATATTGTTCTACGTGACCGCCGCATTCTATCAGAAGAAGGACTAGTTGTGGTTGTTGTTAGTATTAACATGAAAGAGTTTAAGATTTCTGCTGGCCCAGACTTAATTTCTAGAGGATTTGTATACATGAGAGAATCTGGAGACCTTATCAATGATGCACAATCCTTAATCGCTAAACATTTAAATAAAGTGATGGAAAGAAAAACAACACAATGGTCTGAGATTAAAAATGAAATTACTGATACACTTGCTCCGTTCTTATATGAAAAAACAAAACGCCGTCCAATGATACTACCTATCATTATGGAAGTATGATAAAAAGCATTCGAGTTTACCTCGAATGCTTTTTTTTAGCTTAACATCTTTTTCTCTAAACGATTAATATCATTATCTGCCCCAATAACAATAAGTACATCTTTATATTGTATAATTTCCGTAGCTTGTGGCGAGACAATAATACTTGACCTGCGTTTGATTGCTACTATATTCACACCATACTTCGCTCTTATATCCAAATCAATAATCGAATGACCGCCAATTCTTTCATTTGCTTCAATTTCAACGATGCTATGCTCATCAGATAACTCTAAATAATCAAGTATACTATTGGAGGCTAACTTATGAGCAATCCTAATCCCCATATCTCTTTCAGGGTGCACAATGACGTCTGCCCCTATTTTACTTAATACTTTGCCATGATAATCATTTTGAGCTTTAACAGTTACTTTTTTAACGCCATTTTCTTTTAACATTAATGTTGTCAGTATACTTGCTTGAATATCGTCTCCTATGGCTACAATTACGTGATCAAAGTTACGTAAACCCAAACTTTTAATAACAGCATCATCTGTTGTATCACCTACTACTGCGTGAGAGGCAATAATTGAAAACTCATTCACTCTTGCCTCATTCGAATCAATGGCCATTACTTCCATCCCTTGTTCCGTTAGCTCTTTACAAATACTACCACCAAATCTACCTAGACCAATGACAACAAAGTTTTTTCTCATAAGTAAACCTCCGAATTATCACCTATTAACGAACATTATTCTACCACATTTATGAATGGAAAAGCCATAAATGTAGTGATTCATTTTATCTTTTCGATTTCAATAAAAAAAGCTGAGATTTATGAATCTCAGCTTTTAAGCTACCCTTTATTCAGCTTTCTCCATTTCATCCAACACACGATTAACGCGCTTTGTTAACATTTTCATTCCGCTACCACCCGCTTGGAAGTGACGAAGAACACCCTCTTTATCAAATACATAATAAGCAGGGACATATTGATTTTCAAAGGCATCATTCAATTTATGTTCACTATCAACATAAATTGGTTGTGTGATATCGTGTTCTGCAGCCACTTTCTTGATTTCTTCTAAATCTAGATCATCTTCAGACCTTGGCATATGAACAGCAATCACATTTAACTTTCCATTATATTCATCTCTAAATTGATTCACTTGAGGCATGGCTTCTTTACATAGATGACAACTGATAGACCAAAAATGAATAAGTGTTGGCTTTTCACCAATAAGCTCCTCTTTTGTCACTTGTCCATTTAACCATTCTGTTGCTCCCGTTAATTCAGGCATTGGCGCACGTAATTTCATATAGTCAATCTCCCTTCATGAATATATAACTCTGAAGAAAAGAGACCTAACAAACGAATGTTAGGCCTCTTTTCTTATGTAACCCAACAATGGGTTTATAAGACTCTAAATGAATTATAGAGTTTTTTGACCTGGTTTCCAGTTAGCTGGGCAAAGGCCACCCGTTTGAAGTGCTTGAAGCACACGTAGGGTTTCATCAACGTCACGGCCAATGTTGTTATGGTTTACTACTGAATACATTAACTCTCCTTCAGGGTTAATGATATATAGCCCACGAAGTGCTACACCTTCTTCTTCAATTAAGACACCATAGTCACGTGATACAACATGGTTTGTATCCGCAGCTAATGGATAGTTAAGATCACCAAGTCCATTTTCTTTACGATCAGTATTAATCCATGCTAAATGAGTGTGAATAGTATCTGTTGATACACCAATTACTTCTGCATCAAGATCTTCGAATTCATCATAGCGATCTGACATTGCAGTAATTTCAGTTGGGCAAACAAAAGTGAAATCCATTGGATAGAAGAAAAGAACTGTCCATTTATCATTCTTCATATTTTCTTCAAGACTTACTTTACCAAATTCCTTATTAGCCAATACAGCGTCCATTTCAAATCTTGGTGCTTGTTTTCCTACCATACGTTCTGCCATGATTAATTCCCTCCAGTAATTATGTACTAAACAAGAATTGATATGTATATTCTCATTTGCAACTTGTTCATCGATAATAATTATACATTTCTTATTGATAATAGTCAAGGTAAATTAAAATGAATTTAAATTAGGATTTATTCTAAATTATTCAATTTATTATCTATATTATTATATTATCAAAAAGAGCTAGGCGATGAAAATAATTGAGCGTGCGCTCGATTGATGTGAAATGATTACGCCCTATTCCCTTTATAATTCAAGTAATCAACGATATAGTTAATCGCTAAATTAATTGCTCCCTCATCCGGCTTAAGACGTGCATGGTGTAAACCAAAAGGAGAATTAACTCCTAGCCAAAACATAAAACCGGGAATTTCACGTAGCATATAACCAAAGTCCTCACCAGTCATCGCTTCTTTACAAATAAATAAGTTTGCTTCATTATGGCCTTCTGTGAATTGTATGAGATCGGCTGTTAACACTTCATCATTGTATACTTGATAATAATTACTTCCATAATCGATTGTTGTTTGACATTCATAGCCCACTTCTACTCCTTGTACAAGCGCCTCAATTCTTTGTTTTACTCTGTTCATCGATGTTGGTGAGAGCGTTCTGATCGTTCCCTCTATTCTTGCATTTTCAGCAATAATATTTTGTACTGTACCACCAGTGATTTTTCCTACTGTTACAACAGCACTATCAAGAGGGTCAATGTTTCTTGAAACAATGGTCTGAAGTTGATTAACTAAAGAGCATGCTGCTACGACCATATCTATTGTTTGATGAGGATACGCTGCATGGCCACCTTTGCCTTTTAAATCGATAAACAATTCTGACGTATTAGCAAACAACAGTCCTTCTTTCACAGCAATTGTACCAACAGGGTATTCTGGTGCAATATGCAAAGCGAAAATCATGTCAGGTTTCCATTGTTGAAATTCTGCTGATTCTAATAACGGCTTGGCTCCACCTGGTCCTTCTTCAGCAGGTTGAAAAATAAATACCATATCATCATTAATTGGATGATTGACGATATTAGTTATTACACCAAGTGCGATTGCCATATGAAAGTCGTGACCACAGGCATGCATATTTCCTTTATGCGTAGATTGGAAAGGATAGTCTGTTTCTTCATCAATTGGCAGACCATCTATATCTGCCCTGTAACCAATCGTTTTGGACGGATTCAAGCCCTTAATCCTTAAGATAATACCAGTTCTCCACGTTTTTACTTCCATTCGCGTTTGATCCAATGAGGCAATATATTCTAATAAATATTTCTGTGTTTTCACTTCTTGAAATCCTAGTTCCGGTATTTTATGCAAGTCTCGACGTATTCTCACAAATAGATTATCAATCAACTACCATTCTCCTCCATATACAAAAGCGTGGAAATAAACTTCCACGCTTTTTCTATATTCATTTTACCTTATGATTAAAGTTGACGAAGTTCTTGCTTAATTTCTGTTTTTGATTTTGTTTTTTCATCAATTTGTTTGATGACCTTTGCTGGTGTACCAGCTACAACTGTATTAGGTGCTACATCATCAATGACAATTGCACCCGCTGCAACAACAGCACCTTTACCAACTGTTACGCCTTCTAAAATAACTGCATTTGCCCCAATTACTACGTCATCCTCAACAATAACTGGTTTTGCAGAAGGGGGTTCAATCACACCTGCTAATACGGAACCTGCACCAATGTGGCAGTTTTTACCGACAGTTGCTCGTCCACCAAGAACAACATTCATATCGATCATTGTTCCTTCTCCGATAGCAGCACCGATATTAATAGAAGCACCCATCATAATGACCACATTGTCGCCAATTTCAACTTGATCACGAATGATTGCACCTGGTTCAATACGTGCTTTAATGTTTTTCATATCTAATAATGGAATAGCAGAATTACGGCGATCATTTTCGATTACATAATCTTCAATTTTCGCTTCATTATTTTTAATTGCTTGTTCAATTTCAGCCCATTCACCAAAAACAACACCGCTTTGACCATTCAGAAAAGATTGACTTGAGCTACCAAAATCGATATTCTCTAAATCACCTTTAATATAGACTTTTACAGGTGTAGATTTTGTACTATTTTGAATAAAAGAAATGATTTCATTTGCATCCATCATTTTCATTGTAATTCCTCCTTTGATGTTCATATATGTATAAACTAACTAGAATTAATTTAACAAACTAACGCATTGAAAACAAGTAATATTATCATTTTTGTTCTTCAGCTATATGTTGCTTAATTAATTCGACAAATGCTTGTACTTGCTTCAGCTCAAAAGCTGATTCATATCCAAGTAACCATGTATCACGACTAATAGGTTGTTCGTTTTCATCCTCTAGGGGACTAATAAATATATTTTTCTCCATCCCCGTTAATGTAATGGCAGGTAATATCGCATAACCTATCCCGTTTAAGGTCATTTGTTTACAGGTCTCAATTTGATCGACTACAATCGTCCTTTTCGGTGGTGTCTTAAATTTCCTTAGCCACCAGTCTTGTATCTCTTGATAATAATTTGAATCACTTTTGAATTGAATAAAGGGCCGATCGGTTTCTAATATTTGATTTGTATCCTTAATCTCTGTATCAACAAGATACAGACTATCTTTAAATAAAGGTATCTTAACACCTTTCCAATCTGGTGTACCGCGAATAATCCCAATATGTACATCGTCATCATAAAGTGACCTTAAAATTTCACTACTCCAGCCTGTAATCAAGGATATTTTCGCTTGAGGATAGGTATTAACAAATTTCTTTAATACTTGAGGTAACCAATTTTGCCCGACAATGGAAGCTACAGCAATTTTCAATGTCCCGTATACTTCAGTATTTAAAGACTGAATCGATTCTTTTACCTTTTCCTCAGCTATCACGACCTCATTTACAAACTTGATGACCATTTCACCTGCTGGTGTTAAGGACAATCCCTTTTGAGATCGTACGAATAATCTACTTCCCCATTCTTTCTCGATATTTTGTAACCTTTGAGAAAGAGCTGGTTGTGATACAAACAAACGTTCAGCTGCTTTACGCATATTCATTTCTTGTGCAAGTACACTTAACATATGGATTTCCGATAGAGAAGCCACTTTTGACGTTCACCACCTCTAAAACTCACACCACTCACCTTCACATTCGGGCAAGTGGGGGAATAATCTTGACAGACGGAAGCTCCCAATATCTTTTGGGAGCTCTTTAGTCCTTCTTCTTTTTGCTATGCAATGCTTTTTGCAGTTGAACTAATAAGGATCTACGGGTAAGAATACCTTCAAAGTACCCTTCATCATCTTCAACACAAATAAATGGATGATCGACTAATAGTCCTGTGGCATTTCTAAGAGAAGTATTAATATTTAGGCGTGGTACATCATGATTCATAAATTCTTCTACACGCTTTTCTTCCAATTGATCGAATTCAATTCTCTGTAACCCAAGAATAGATTCCATAATCATTGGAGTGCTAATCAATCCATGGAGCTTATAGTGAGGATCTAAGACAGGAATAGCTGTGTAACCACTTTTCGTCAAAACTAAAAGGGTGTGCTCTAAATTATTGCCGATTTGAACATGTGCCACTCGCTCTGAAGGAATGAGCAAGTCTTTAATATCAATTTCTAAAAACTCTTCACTGTGGAGACTGATCATAATTTGAAAACTCCTCAAACTTTAATGATTTGTATTCAATTATGATTTTATCATAGTTTCCTCATATCTGCCTTATATTTACCCCATAAACCTATCCTTTACTTGTATGAATATTTCTACTACGATATTGACAGTAAGGACAATGAAAAATCAAGTTTTGGTTTGATTGCGCAGTAAGTGTTTTATCCATCTTCGCTCTTCTATCACAGTTTGGACAAATAACCTCTGGTACCATATCAACATCACCTCTTTTATAGAATGACCGAAGAACGATGAAATTATTTAGCCGATGGGAATGAAGAAAACAAATCCTTATTTAACTCGATAACATGTTTTACTCTCTAAATATAATTTATCTGTTGCTTCATTCATTTATTAGCCCCTCATTGTATTTTGGAGGATTGAATATCATCTTGAATGTTAGCTTTTTTGTATCCCTACGTAAGCAAGAGCAGGTGGTGTGGTGATAAGTTTTGCCTTCCTTACCCGTAATTTTTATATCAAATAAAAAAAAGAGACCATTTAGTTGGTCTCTCCGCTTATAAGGGTATGATTACTGAATGAGCTCGAACACTTCAATTGTTATCATATCAACATTATCAAATTGATAACGTTTAGGCTTCTCTTTGTCATTGTAAACTTCCAATTCGAATGTTTCGTTTTTCGGATGATAAGTAACTTGGCATTTTCTTTCACCATTCACCTCAAAAAATCTCTGTGTGGGTTCTGAGCCAGTTGCCTGCTCTTGTAAATTCTTTAATCTAGTCAATATGCCTTGTAATTGTGACAATTGTTTATCTCCTTTCCAAAACAACCCTTTAACTTAAGGTTTCTCTCTAGGCATGTTTTTATCCTACTTCTAAAAAAGCGGTTACTAAACCGTTTTTTTCACATGCCAATATTAACAGGATAATTAATATGGTATGATTACACAAGTAAAAGAATAAAAAAAGTCCAGATTTTTTCAAAGTTCGACTTTTCAGGAGGAATGATTGTACGTGAAATCAATTACTATTTATACACAACCAGAATGCCCACCGTGTGAAATTACTAAAATGTTTTTAAAAGACTACGGATTTTCTTTTGAACAAAAAGATATTAAAAAAGACCCTAAAGCAATGAAAGAACTAACACAAACATATCATTCCTACTCAACCCCAACGGTCGTTATCGAAAACGAAGTGATTAGCGGATTTAATTTAGAAAAGCTAAAAGAATTATTAGATATAGAAGAATAATCAATGAATAAAAAAGGCTTCCAGGTCAAAAGAGGAAGCCTTTTTAGACGAAATTATCGAAAAACGTAAAAGATTGTAATGGCTGCTAAGGCAACAAAAAAAACAACATAGACGACAAGGATAGGATTGAATAAATAAGGTCTTTTCTTCACCTCATCGGGGATGTCTGCATCCAGTTCCTTATTCGTTGATGCTTTTTCCTTTAATATAGATGAAGTGGATATCAATGACCAAACGATGAGAACTAAACAAATAACTATTAAAGCAATTAACCAGCCGCTCACCCTATTTCACTCCTTTACATAATACGTTCTAGTAAAGATAGGATGTGCGCTAAAGTATGAATTATGCTGGTTGATATTGCCTTTACCTATAATAGCCCGTCTCTCTCATATAAAAAATCATAGGAAAGATCTGCGAATAAATACTCTGTTGCTGTTAACGGAAAAGAAAAAGTTCTAATTGTTTCTCCCGTCTCAATATCTGTATACAAATCTGACAATAAACCTTTTTTATTACTTTTCATTCTCATTATATGCTCTAAAAAATATGGTCTCCAGCTCCAATTTTTATGCATGTATTCATCTTGTTGTATCCAATTCTTATTTTTCTTAAAAATATTTGGTGTTTGTTGAAAACCATCTTCATTACAAATATATAACCTAAAGGCAACATGATCTAACTTCGTTGCTAGTTTTGTCAGGAATGGCACATAAGATTCATATACATGGTTTTTCTGTAAGTATTCTGTCATCGTTTCGTTAAACTTTTCAGTTATCGTGTGTAATGAGTGCAATTTTTTCTTTTCATAGGTGATAAATTGATGACATTTTTCTTTTAATTTTTCCTTCAAGATATCTCGATCAACAAATACACTTCCAGCTTTATGTAAATAGTCTCCTTGGTAATATCTCCCACCATTTCTCCAAGCAAACTGTAACTGAAAATCCATATCAATATTTTCAAATAATAATGTTGCACCAATCTTTCTGGCTAACATCGATAGAGAATAAAGAATTTCTTGATAATGATGATTATTTGATGAAGAACGTAAAGCTTTTAAATCAATTCTTAAAATATTTGGTGCTAACTTCCCAATCTGCTCTAAATTATTATTCGCTTCTCCTAAATTATCGATGGCAATTTTAATGCCATATGTACGATAATAACTAATGAAATGATCCAAATAGTCAAAATCATCATCGATAGGTGTTCTTTTCGTCATACTGATGACAATTCGATCTAACGCAATACCTTGATCCTCATATTGTTTTAAAATATTCAGTAGATGCTCACTATCTTGATTTAATAGCAAATCAACATTTCGATTAATATATATCATTACATCATCTTTCATTTGAATAGCATGCTCTAACGCTTTTTCCAGCAAAATATCATCGACTTTATTACGATATTCTTCTGGTATGGAATCGTCAGCTAAAAATGACTTCAAATCAATCTCATTATTTTCAGTTATAAACTTACCAATCACTTCATAACCGATAATTCTATGCTCATCCGCACTAAATATCGGAAAAAAATACGGCATAATATGTTTGCTGTCTTGTAAGATTTCTAATGGTTCCATAAAGTGGCACTCCCATTTATCTGAACTTTTAATACGATATCCCATTATATCATATTCTCCCCTACATATTGCCAATAGGTCGAAAATTAAAATTATATATATGTGTGTAAAAACTATTAACCTATACACCCTTACAATTTTTTCTAGTTAATTATTACAAATTGTTATCAATGATTGGAAATATTGGTCTTTGCTGTTTTTTCGTTCATATATTTGATAGTATGAGAGAGTATATTAAAGAGATTGGTTGGTATAATGTAATGGCAGATAAAATGACTCGGAGAAGTTTTTTTAAAAAAAGTATGGGATCTTTCGTAGCTCTAGCCGCTATCGGTACTGGTGGCTTTTTTTATGCACGTGATATTGAGCCGAAATATTTACAAGTAATTCATCATAACATCATCAAACCTCAATTACCCCACTCTTTTCATAATTTAAAAGTTGTACAATTCAGTGATACACATTTAGGCTTTCATTATGACTTAAATGAACTCAAAAAATTAATGAATAAAATTAACTCATTCCAGCCTGATTTAATTCTCTTCACTGGAGATTTAATGGACAAACCTAATGAGTATCCTTACATCAATCAAATTAGTCCCATATTATCAAAACTTCATGCATCGATTGGTAAATTTGCTATCTATGGCAATCATGATCACGGTGGATATGGTTCTGATATTTACAGAGAGATAATGGAAGAGTCGGGATTTGAGGTTTTACTTAACGAGAGTAAAAAAGTAACCATTAATAATGAGAGCATATATATTTCAGGCATTGATGATGCGATGCTCGGTAAACCAAATTTCCAAACTACTTTTGCGGACATACCTAATGACGGGTATCATATATTTCTATCACATGCCCCTGACTTAGCTGATGAAGCAAGTCAATATCATGTAGACTTTCAATTTAGCGGCCATAGTCACGGTGGACAAATTCAAATCCCCTTCATTGGTGCACTGGTAAAGCCACCCTTTGGAGAAGTTTATTATGAAGGTTTTTATGATGTAGGGGATGAAAAACCACTTAAATTATACGTTAATAGAGGAATTGGGACAACAAGACTACCTTTTCGTTTTCTCTGTCGGCCCGAACTAACAATCTTTACTTTGAAAAGTCAATAACATCGTTTTTTTTATTATATTGGGTGAGTTATTCATTAAAATGAAAGCTCACCTTAAAAATAATCCACCACATTCCTATTCATTTAAAAAAATGTATGTTACAACTTCTCCTATCATATATATATGGTACCCTTCTCTAGAAAGGATGGATCGGAAATGTATCATATTGTTCAACCTGGAGAATCGATGCAGCTGATTGCTGCAAATTACCGTATACCCTATCACCAATTACTATTAGCAAACCCTGCTATTGTTAATCCATCAGTTATTTATATCGGGCAACAAATAATAATTCCTGGACTCCCTAATTCATCAGATATTCCCTATTCTATTGTTGTATCCAAAGAAAAAAGAACGCTTTCCTTATACAAAAACAGACAATTAGTGAAAACATATCCGATTGCAGTTGGTAAGATGTTAACAACTACACCTGTAGGTCAATTCGTTATCGTTAACCGTGAACCAAACCCTGGAGGTCCTTTTGGGGCATTATGGCTATCACTCTCTAAGAAGGGATACGGCATTCACGGCACAAACGACCCGAGTTCAATAGGTAAAGCTGTTTCGAAAGGATGTATTAGAATGCATAATAGTGATGTGCTTGAATTAGCTAGTTTAGTTCCCAATGGAACTTCAGTCGTTATTACTTAATAAATTATAGCGTATTTGAACTTACCCTTTTGTATTTCCTTAAAAAGGGGTATAATGTATACTAATAATTTAATTTTTTCTAAAATATGAAAGGAGTACTTCAATTGAACTCTGCAAGCAATGAGCACCACCCTCAGTTAAAACCAACGGTAGAAAACCTCTCACAAGCAATCTTCACCGTTAACCGTCACGCCAAAACGGCTCCAAATCCGAAGTTTTTATATAAAGTGAAACATGATTCGCTACAAAAACTTCTGAAGGAGGGTAAAGCAAAAAAGATTGGTCTACATTATTCACGAAACCCAAAAAATAGCCAACAACAATCAGACGTATTAATTAAGTGTGGTGCCTACACCTTTCACTTACCACCTTCAAAAATGGATTTTACAGCGTTGCCCCATTTAGGAAACCTGGACTCGTCAGTAAGAAATCCACGCTCCTCTATTTCTTTAAGCCAAGCCAAAAAGCTACTCATGACTTATACCGGTTTAAAAGAAGGCCAACATCATCCAAATAATCGTAAATCAAATAAATATGAAAAACCTGTATTTAAAAAACTAGGGGAATCCTACTTCTAAAATAGTACCTTACCTTTTTAAATAAAAATGAAGTGATTGAAGTCTAGTTTATTCTACCTAAACAAAGCTATACACCAAAAAACCCGAACCAATTGGCGCTCTCCCGTAAGTATTCAGATATCTTAACCTGTCTACTTACGTGAGGTCACAGCAAATGGTTCGGTTTTTATATTGGAGAAAATCCAATTCTACTAGAGATAAAAATGGAATCTAATTAAATTCTAAGCTTAAACAAACAAGTAAATGAGAAAATGCCAAGCAATAATGTGCACCTGTCACTTTATTTACAATAACTCTAAAATGACGTTTACAAGGTTTTGGATATCAGGCTTACTTACTTGTGCATCTGCACCAACCTTCTTTCCCTGATGTAGAAGATCTTCCGTAATAAGCGATGAAAAAATAACTACAGGTGTGGATTGCCGTTTACTATCTTGCTTAATATATTTTGTCAGAAAATGACCATTCATTAATGGCATTTCAATATCAGTAATAACAAGATCGACTTTATTTTTATCAGATGCTAAATGGTTATAACATTCTTCTCCATTTTCAAAGAAAAGTAACTGCTGAAAGCCAGCCTTATTTAATGTTTCTTTTAATATACTGCGTAGCATTGGGGAATCTTCAGCAATAACAATTCTCGCATTCTTTTTATCACCAGCAATATCCGCTTGTAAATCATCTTTGGAGAAACCAATATTGGGATTGATATCAGTCAGGATTTTTTCAAAATCAAGCATTAGAATCATATTTTCTGATTGTTTTACTACGCCAAGTGTATAACTATTATCATTATTATAAATATCATCAGGTTTTTCAATTTGATCCCATGACAGACGATGAATCTGCCTTACTTCATCTACGTGAAATATTACCTTTTGCTTATTAAACTCTACAATGAGAAAACTACTGTCATCTTTAACAATTTGTGTATACGAGTCTTGATTGGAAACCAATGCATTTCTTAAGCTAATAACGGGCAAAACTTCACCTCTTAGTTGTGTAATCCCTAAAATAAATGGATGGGCATGTGGAATAGGCGTAATCGCCAATGGTGCAACAATTTCTTTCACCTTATAAACATTCATTCCATAATGTTGATTATTTACTTTGAATTCAATTATTTCTAGTTCATTCATGCCGCTTTCTACAACTGATTGTCTCTCTGAAATCATATAAACGTCTTCCTCTCAATCTTTTTCTTACCCTTAGCTTATATCGGCTAAAAACAATAAGTATAGATAAGAAGAAGTAGATTTTTAGTTCTCTTCAGGCTTAATCCTATTTAAGAAGAATAATCCCACTAGCGTTAAGACGATTAAGGAGCCCATCCCAAACCTACTAGCTATACTACCGTGAGAAGCAAGCAGATACGTAATCGTTCCGAAAATAAACGGGCCAATAATCGATGAGACTTTGCCGGAAAACGCGAATAATCCAAAAAACTGGCCTCTCTTATCTTCTGGTGTAAGTTCGACAATATAAGTTCTCGATGTTACCCACATGGATCCTAGAGCGATTCCAAACATACTACCAGCTATCCAGAACATCCAGGCATTAACGGCAAAAGTACCGATTATTAAAGCAACTAATAGGAGCAGACTCACATATCTAATGGCCCGATAAGCACCAACTGATTTGGTAATATAACCGAAAATAAAAGAGCCAATAATACTTGATACAGTTGAAACTAAATACAGTAGGATAAATTCTCCTGCAGAAAAGCCAACAATGGTGCTCGCATAAGGTGCCATCATTGCGATTGTTGTTGCTAAGGCATCATTTAAGAAAAAGTAAGCAATCATAAATGTAAAAATTACCCGATGTGATTTTATTTCTTTAAAAGTTTTATAAATCTCCTTATATCCTGACAAGAAAGAAGCTTTGTTTTCGACCTGTACTTTTTTCGGATTATCTTTTATAAAAAAGAATAAAGGTAATGAAAATAATAAAAATAAAATGGCAGTTGGAATAAAAGCATGATGGAAATCACTGTTTCCTACATATAAATATACAGTTAACCCTAGTAATGTACCTAAATATCCTATAGCAACACCAAATCCAGATATAAGAGGAACATCTTCTTTTTTCCCTAAATCAGCTATCATCGTGTCATAGAAAACAAGACTTGAATGAAAGAAAAACTTCGCTATAATAAATGAGACTATTACGAGGGCTAAATACAAAGGAACACCCATGATGGTACTTGTCAAATTTACCTCTGCAAATATGCCCATTAAAATGGTAAAGCTTACAGATAACAAGGTAAAGATAACGATATATTTTTTCTTTCTCCCTGTTCTGTCAATGAGGACACCAAACAATGGGCTAAAAATCACCAATAAAAAACTGGCTATTGAATTCGCGTAAGCAATAAAAGTATTCGCTAATTGTTCTTGTACTTCATTATTCCCGATAATTTCCTGCATATAAAATGGCCAAAAAATGGTATTAATATTGGAGGAAAAAATCGTATTGGCAAAATCATATAATGCCCATGAAATAATGGGTAAGGTTAAATATGCCTTCCACGATTGATTTCCTTTTTTCTTTTTTAATCCTCTTTCTATTTCCACTCTCATTCTCCCCTCTACATTTGCAAATTAAAATTAGGTAATTTTTTCTTTCATCATACCATTTTTTAGAATTTATTTTATCTCTTTTTTCTAAAACCTTATTTATTAGCAGTTAAGAAATTGTAAATAAAGCTACATAAGAAAAAGGTTTATCCTATAGGAAAACTTTTGTACAATAAAGAGATAAAACCATGTATTCGGAAAAGAATCAATGTAGAAAGACAACAAAATCAATTAAAATAAATCTTTTTTCGCAAATGGTTTGTATAACTACACTACATATAAATATGTTTGAACCGTTCTCATTATTTTTAATTTGAGGTGAATCCATTGGAACATTTAGTTAATCCAAAAGTTAAATCCATTGAAATTTCGGGTATTAGAAAATTCTTTAATATGGTCTCAGATACAAAAGATATGATTTCTTTGACTATCGGACAACCTGATTTTTCCACACCCACACATGTAAAAGAAGCAGCTAAATTAGCGATTGATGAAGATTATACATCGTATACACATAATGCGGGCGATTTGAAATTAAGAGCAGCAGCAACTAATTTTGTTAAAGAAAAATATCAGTTAGATTATGATGAATCAACTGAAGTGATTGTTACTTCAGGAGCTAGTGAAGCAATAGATATTACTTTAAGAACAATATTAGATGAAAATTGTGAGGTTATTCTTCCTGGCCCGGTTTATCCCGGCTATGAGCCTATTATTCGCCTCTGCGGGGCAACACCCGTCTATGCAGATATAACAAAAAATCAATTCAAAATGACAGCAAGCGTCATACTTCCTCTTATCAATGAAAACACAAGAGCAATTATTTTACCTTACCCATCAAATCCAACTGGTGTCAGTTTATCTAAAGGTGAAATCGAAGAGATTGCGCATCTAATAAGAGGAAAAGATATTTTTATTGTTGCAGATGAAATTTATAGTGAGTTAAGCTTTGATTCGCAACATTTCTCCATTGGCTCAATATTAAAAGAGCAAACCATTGTCATTAACGGCTTATCAAAATCACATGCCATGACTGGATGGCGAATCGGGTTATTATTTGCTCCAGAGAAAATAGCTAAGCATATCTTAAAAGTTCATCAATATAATGTGACTTGCGCCTCATCTATCTCGCAAATGGCTGCGCTACAAGCATTAACAAAAGGGATAGATGATGCTCTCCCCATGAAGGAAGAATATAAGAAAAGACGGGATTATGTTTTTCAGCGCCTAAAAGCGATGAATCTTGAGGTGGTTAAACCGAACGGAGCGTTTTACTTTTTTGTAAAAATTCCATCGAAACAAATATCCTCATTCGATTTTTGTTTACAATTAGTGAAGCAATCAGGTGTCGCTGTCGTGCCTGGCAGTGCTTTCTCCTCTTACGGGGAAGGTTATTTTAGATTATCTTTTGCCTATTCAATGACTACATTGGAAGAGGGTTTAAATCGATTAGCTTCTTTTCTTGAAAAACAATAAAAAAGCTTTGTCGGCCCACTTCCTGCCGACAAAGCTTTTCTTTTTATAAAAAACTATCTTTCCCAATATTTATATAATGCCTGTGTTCCACTATCCCCTTCTCCTTCAGCAGCTAATTTTTCATACATTTCTCGCGCTAACCTTAGGCCAGGTGTTTCCATTCCCATTTTTTCCGCTTCATCTAAGGCAATTGTCATATCTTTAATAAAGTGTTTTATATAAAAACCTGGAGAGAAATCACCAGAAATCATTCGTGGGACAAGATTAGAAAGTGACCAGCTCCCAGCTGCCCCACTAGTGATACTTTTTAATACGTTCTCACTATTTAATCCTGCTTTTTCTGCATAAATAATCGCCTCACAAACACCGATCATATTCGAGGCTATTGCTATTTGATTGGCCATTTTTGTATGTTGTCCAGCTCCAGCAACTCCTTGATAGACAATGTTTTCGCCCATATATTTTAGAATTGGTAAAATTGCCTGATAGGCAGTAGCTTCACCACCCACCATAATAGACAATTTTCCACTTTTAGCACCTATATCTCCACCTGAAACAGGCGCATCAATTGCATAAATCTCTTTTTGTTTTGCCCTTTCAGCAATTTCTTTCGCAAGAGTAGGCGTTGACGTTGTCATATCGATTAAATAAGTATGTGGATTTGCATTTTCAATTAATCCTTCTTCACCTAGATAGATTGATTTCACATCATCAGGATAGCCAACCATAGTAATAACAATGTTTGCTTGCTTGGCTAATTCTTTAGGTGAATGAATCCAACTAGCCCCTTGAGATATTAATTGAGCTGCTTTTTCTTTTGTACGTGAATAGACCAGGACTGTATAGCCTGCTTTAATCAAATGGAGAGCCATACTCTTCCCCATCACTCCTGTACCAATAAAACCAATCTTCGTCTCTTCTTTATTCATTCTCTCTCTCCTTCAAAATAAATATATTGATTATTCTATCATTTATATTTACTATTTGAAAGATAACGGTTTATCAAAGTTGTGAAGAAAAATGAGTTAAATAACCCTTCGCCACACTATGCTCATTATTGATTATTTCGATAGAAACTGCTTGATTCTCAATCATATTTTCAATGTCAAAAACATGTAAATCTTTTTGTAGTGGTATGGGTTCCATATAGATGAAGAAATCTTTATTCCCTTCAGGTTCAATCACTTCTACCGCTTGCCCGTTTTCATTACCATAAAAGATTTCATCTGCCCCTAAAGCTAAGGCTAGTTCTTTATTATGAATATTGACTTTAATGACATAAGCTTCTTCTTCTAATAACACTTTATCATTTAACTGAAATCTAAATTGTAATTCATTTGTTTTCGTCAATAAAGCATCTGCGTGATGATTAATAATTGATTGCTGATCATTACTCGTACATCCACTAAGAAAAAAGAGAAAGCATACGATAAATATTCGACGACTCAACATTTTCTACTCCCCTTCCAGATACGATTAATCCAGTTATTGTCAAACTTAACAACAATTATTCATACATCTATTTTCATTTATTTAAAAAACCCTTGACAATATTTCTGTCTATCCTTTATCATCATAATTCGTAAAGGCTTATAAGTTTACTCGGAATTAGAGGGGATAAATATGATACAAATGTTAATAACTGGATTGATTTGCGGTGCGTTATTAGGCTTTGTTATGCAACGTGGGCGCTTCTGTTTAACAGGGGGCTTCCGTGATATGTTCATCGCAAAAGATAATCGAATGTTTTATGCCTTACTCATTGCTATTTGCGTGCAAAGTATTGGCGTGTTTACTCTTATTCAATTAGGAATCATCGATTTCACTGCTGGTAATTTCGCTTGGTTAGGAGTTATCTTTGGTTCTTTTGTATTTGGTATCGGCATCGTATTAGCAGGTGGTTGTGCGACTGGTACATGGTATCGAGCGGGAGAAGGTTTACTAGGTAGCTGGATTGCTCTGTTCGCTTATATGGTAATGGCTGCGGTTATGAAAACAGGCGTACTCGCACCTTTAAATACAGAAATAAGTTCAATTACTTTACCGGAAAACTCAATTGCTGCTACATTTGGTATAAGCAACTGGATTTTCATTATCGCTTTATTACTTATAACTGGCGGTCTTGTTTATCGAGAGCTTAGAAAGCCAAAAATTGCGATACCATCTTTAAAACCTAAACGTACTGGACTTAGCCATTTATTGTTTGAAAAAAGATGGCATCCATTTGTCACTGCAATTCTTGTTGGGCTAATCGCTCTCCTTGCATGGCCACTAAGCGCTGCTACAGGTAGAATGTTTGGTTTAGGCATTACAACACCATCTGCTAACATTCTACAATATTTAGTGATTGGTGATGCTGCATTTATTAACTGGGGAGTGTTTCTTGTATTAGGAATCTTCATAGGATCATTTATCGCAGCCAAAGTCAGCAAAGAATTTCGTTTTAGAATGCCTGATAAAAAAACAGGTATAAATAGTTTTATTGGTGGATTATTGATGGGGTTTGGAGCTAGCCTTGCCGGTGGCTGTTCAATAGGCAATGGACTAGTAATGACTTCAATGATGACATGGCAAGGATGGATCGGTCTCTTATTTATTATTTTAGGTACTTGGACCGCTGCCTACTTTGTCTATGTTAGACCACAGAAAAGACGTGCTTCTCAAAGTACGACATCACAACAAGCTGTATAGGGGGAAACAAACATGCAAAAAACATTAGAAGTAATGGGTCAAGTTTGTCCATTTCCATTAGTGGAAGCAAAGTCTGCAATTGAATCGATCCAATCAGGAGATGAACTAATTATTCAATTTGATTGTACACAAGCAACTGAAAGTCTTCCACGCTGGGCTGCAGAAGCTGGTCACCAAGTAACCAACTATGAACAACTTGGAGATGCAGCTTGGACAATCACAATTCAAAAGAAATAAATCAATAAAATCGTTGTAACTAATAAGTTTTTAGCAAAATTATTGAACCGAACAATACCTTTGTTCGGTTTTTTTATCTACCATATACTCTTATTGAACGAGATAAAAAATATCCTCACATAATTACCCTAATACACCATATTTAGAACAAAAGAAAAGCTAGCCAATCGGCTAGCTAATAAGGGGAAAATGAGAATGATTTAGCTGACTTAAGGTTTTCTTAAGTGCATATTTAAGAATTACCCGCATCAGTCAGAACCTAAACCATTTTTTATAACTTTTTATAGAAAAAATTCTCTAGTGCCGATTCAATTTCAACAGCATTCGGCAAATTAAGGAGAATATCTATTTTTTTCTCAATCTCTGCCTTATTTAACTTACGTATATGCGCTCTGGTCTTAATAATGGCTGCTGAGTGAACAGAGAACTCATCTAAGCCCATTCCCACTAATAATGGTATTGCGACCTCATTGCCCGCCATATCACCGCAAATACTGACGGATTTCCCTTCTTTATGGGCAGCATCAATGACATTTTTGATGAGTCGTAAAATAGCAGGGTGGTAAGGTTGATATAAATACGAAACCTGCTCATTAGATCGATCGGCAGCCAATGTATACTGAATGAGATCATTTGTACCAATACTGATAAAGTCAACTTCCTTTGCAAATGCCTCAATCATTAGTGCCGTAGCTGGAATTTCGACCATCATACCAAGTTCTATATGACCAATCTCTACCCCTTCTTCTATCAGTTTCTCACATTCTTCTTTGAACATAAGCTTGCCTTGTCTAAACTCTTCAATTACAGCAACCATAGGAAACATAATCTTTAATGTTCCAAACGCACTTGCCCTTATTAATGCGCGTAACTGTGTCCGTAGAATTGATTGTTCACCTAAACAGAAGCGTATTCCTCGTAGGCCTAAAAAAGGGTTCATTTCTTTTGATAATTTTAGATATGGCAGTTCTTTATCGCCACCGATATCAATAGTTCGAACAACTACCGGTTTGCCATCCATAGACTCTAGAACCGATTTATAAACGTGAAATTGTTCTTCCTCAGTCGGTAATTGCTTTTTTTCCATAAAAAGAAACTCGGTTCTAAATAAGCCGATTCCTTCTCCCCCATGCTCGATAACCCCTTTTGCTTCCTCCATACTACCGATATTTCCAACAATAGAGAAATATTGCTCATCGAGTGAAATCGTTCTTTCTTTTGCTAACCAAGATAGTTCGGACAAATCTCTTAAAGTCTGTTCCTGTTTCTTTTCATATTCTTCAATCAATTCAGGCGTCGGGTTAATATGAACGATACCAGTATACCCATCAACGACAAGTACATCACCATTCTCGATATCACCTAAGGCCGTTTTTGTACCCACAACAGAGGGAATATTAAGTGATTGGGCAATGAAGGCAGCGTGAGAGGTTTTACCTCCCACATTTGTCACTGCCCCTTTCACTTTGCTAGGATTCAAAAGTGCTGCGTCTGATGGTGTTAAATCCTCGGATACAATAATTACATTTTCCGTCACCATGGCTGGGTCAAAAACAGGTATCCCTAAAAGATGTGCCTGCAATCGATTGGCAACATCTTTAATGTCTGCTGCTCTTTCTTTTAAATACTCGTTCTCAGTTTGTAATAATAAATGAATATAGTGATCGGTTATTTCTTTCACAGCAAATTCTGCATTATACTGTTTCTTCATTATCCGATCTATCACTGGTTCAATTAATTCCGGATCCCTCAAAACAAGAAGATGTGCATCAAAAATTGTAGCATTTTCAATTCCTGCCTCGGTACTCGCATGCTCTTTAATTTGCTTTAGTTCATCAACGGTTTTTTCGAGTGCTTCATAAAAAAGGTTAACTTCTCTCGTACTGTTTTCGACCTTTTTACACTCGATCTTCACATCAATTGGCTCAAAGCGAAAAGCTTTTGCAATAGCGATTCCTTCTGATGCAGGTATCCCTTGTAAGAAAGCCATTATTCCGCAAGACCTTCTTCTTTAAGCATTGTAGCAAGTTGTTCAATAGCTGCCTCTTCATCGTTACCATCAACGATAATAGTAATTTCCGCACCTTTGCCAGCTGCTAATGCCATTACACCCATAATCGATTTTAGATTTACTTTTCTCTCTTTATACTCTAATTGAATATCTGAAGTAAATCTGCTCGCTGTTTGCACCAATTGTGTGGCTGGTCTAGCATGAATTCCTGTTGGTGAAGTTACAATAAATTTTTTCTCTATCATTTTCATCGATCTCCTTTTTCATCACTCTTATATGTAATATAGATATCCATTAGAATAACATATTTTTTAGGATTCTTTTACTATATCACATGTATAAAAAACAAACCTTTTTTAACTTCTAGGTTCAGTTAAATATTGATAAATAACATCCCCACCTCTTTGTGCAATTCCTCTAATGTATTTAAAATCTTCCCTTTTTACAATGACGGAGCGAAAAGTTAAAAAATCTTCTTTTTTCACATAGTACTCTTCAATCTCTTTGTTCTTTAATTTGTTTATGATTTCATCTATTGATGATGCATCCATATTATTCACCTCTGCTTCCTTCTATTTTATAAAAAAAATGCGCTCTTTTAAAGAGAATCAAATAGATTTAGGTTATATCTATAAATCAACGTAAGAACTATGGATGACAGCAAAGGTGGAAAATGTAGACGCGTCACACAAAAGGGTTTGTATTTTTCGTATTATTAGTGTAAATTCCTTTACGAATAAACAGTTTTAGTGCAAAATGGTTATTAACAAAAAATTTGGAAAGAAAAGGGGCAATTTATGTGAAAAAAGCTGAAGTTGGAAACATTATTGAATTTAGAGATGGCTTAAGAGGCATTGTCGAAAAAGTAAATGAGAACTCCGTCATCGTTGACTTGAGCTATATGGAAAACTACAGAGATTTAGAATTAGAACACAGGACAGTAGTAAATCATAAAAACTATAAAATTGTCCAAGAAAATTAATATAAATCCGAGAAATAACTATAAAATAATCGACATTTCATTAAAAAGAAAAGTCCGAACAAAGTGAATTCCTTCATAAGAATTCAGATTTGTTTGGATTTTTTTGTTTCTGCTACTCCTACATCAATGAAAGTTGCGATGCTAACATCTAGTTCCTTCAGACAGAATATATAGTTATCACCCATACCATCTCTCTACTCCAGTTCTACCTATATACTCAACCTTTTCTTTCTCTTTGACATATATTCGTCATAAATATAATCCTCAAATGAGATAATCATATTTTTTTTACTGCTTTTTTGATAGAATAATGATTGGCTTGCATGAAAGGGGTTATATGAAATGCGTAAGAATTCACCTGACATTCGCTTAATTGTCGGGATCGTCCTTGCACATGTACTAATGTATTTCACATTTGAGGACAAATCAATCTTCTGGTATATCTTTAGTGCCACCATGTTATTTCTTATTAGTTTTGCCATTATAAGTATAGAACTAGATCATCAAGAAACCTTTACCCAAAACTTATTATGGGGTACTTTATCAGGGGTTTTTCTATATGGCATTTTTTGGTTAGGTTATACAGGATTAAGTTTTATTGGCCTCTCGATCACAGAACCTGTTGCAAAGCTCTATAGTTATTATGGAGCTAAGAATATATGGCAGTATTTGTTATTAATAGTTCTTTTCGCTCCAGGTGAAGAAATTTTCTGGCGTGGATTTGTACAAAAGAGGGTAATGAACTATACCAATGGTTTTCTTGCTGTTGGCATCTCTTCTATTCTTTTTGCTTCTGTACAGTTTTATTCAGGCTCATGGGCTCTGGTACTGGCAGCATTAATAGCAGGATTATATTGGGGAACCATTTACCTTTGGAAAAGAAGCATTGTTTTACTTATCACTTCACATATTATATTTTCCTTGCTCCTTTTTGTATTCTTTCCTCTAGTATAACCAGAAAGATTTTGTAAAATAGTCGTAAGCATATATTTACTATTTCTTAGCTATTAGCTCCATCCAAAATTATTAGAGGAAAATTGTAACAAGTACGCAGCATTTCTCGTCTAATGCTTTGATCACGTAACTTAGGGAGGAAATTTGTTTTGAAGAACTTTTTAAAATTGTTAACTGTTCCCTTAGCTATCTTTCTATTAGCAGCATGCGGAACAACAGAAACAGACAATGGCAATGGTGAAAATAATAATAGTAATCCACCAAATGAAGAAGTAGATGAAGATGAAGATCAAAATCAAAATGAAAACAAAGAAGATAGCCAAAAAAGTGAAAATGAAATTCGCGTGATGGAGGAAAATTTATCATATGAAATAGACGGTGAAACAAAAGAAGAAACTGCTTTTCTTAAAGAAAGTGACAATCAAGCGTTTTCTTTACATGTTTTACCTGATTTCACCTTAACTGCAGAGGAACCAAATAAAGATATCCTTCATTTAAATGATCAATCTGAGGTGTTTATGCGAATTGAGGTACTTCCTGAAGAAGTAGACATGAAACAACTTGAGGAGAATACAATGATCCAACTTCAATCTGTTAACGAAGAAGTAGAGCATCCTTCTCTTCCTCAAGATGACTTTTTCAAAGATGCTGTTATGATGGAAGCTTCATCTGAAACCGATACAGTAACGGCATTTATTATCCACAATGATTCAGCCCAAGTAAAGCTGACTTTATTTAATAAGAATGAAGATACTAACTATAAAGATGCTTTTATAGAAATGGCAAAAACGATTCATACAAATTAATAAAAAAAGAGACTGTCCTAGCTGTCAGTCTCTTTTTTCATCCATAATAAGATGATAAATGTTAAACTAATATAACCAAATAAAGGATATAAATAGGAAAGCAGTTCTCCATATTCAATGAATGAACCGAAATAGCAGATGGTAAAAATCCCAATCACTGTTACAACCGTAGGAATATTAAAATATTGCCGAATTTGCCTTTCCACTCCAAAAACGTTTCCAATTACTGAAGTAAATATTTCACCATAAATAACAAATACGAATATCCAATATATTGAAGACGCAAGTGACTTCATAATAGCTGCCATAGGGATTTCATAACTTTCTAAATTAGGAATATTCACCAATGACAAATGACTAGAAACTAAAATCATTGTTAGTGCAATCCCACCAAAATATCCTCCCCATTTAATCGTATGTATATCTTTAATATCCGAAGCAACTGGAACTAACACAGCTTGCGCTAACATTAAATTAAATGCGGCATACGTAAATGGAGATACAACTGATTTCCAACCATCCTCAGCAAAAGGAATATATAAAATATTTTCTAAAAAGAAAGGCTGTTGAATAGAGAAAAACAATAAGATGAAACTAAAACTGATCATCATAGGAACGACAACAACGTTTACGGCAAATAATCCTTTTATACCTACAAGCATTGTTATAATTGATAAAGCAATTGTAAATACCACACCAATTGATTTAGATAACCCTAGTTGTTCTTCAAACACAGCACCTGCACCTGAAAGCATAACAGCACAGACACCTAATAACATGATGAGCATTAATCCATTGATAATTAAACCAAAATGCTTTCCAAACAAATGTGTATTTAACTCTTGAAAAGATCTTGCATTTATTTTTGCAGCAATGATCATTAGTTTTGATCCTAAAAACACAAATATATATCCACTCATTAAAATCCCAATTAAACCAATAAAACCAAATCTCGAAAAGAATTCGACGATTTCCCTCCCAGTTGCAAACCCTGCGCCAACAACAGTCCCTACATAAACTGCTGCGATTTGAAAGGAAGCTCCCCAATTAATTTTCGTCAAGTCGATCTCCTCCTTCTCCACAATATATGTAAAGAAGGACAAACAAAGACGAGCTTTTTCTTACGGAATACCTTTTTTCTAATTTTAATAAAAAAGATAATCAAAATACTTGAAAGTCAAATAAGGTCAAAGTATACTGTATTCATAAGGTCAAAGTTAGTCAAAGTCAAAAGGAGGAAACTTTAATGAAATGTCAAGCATGCAAACAAAATGAAGCGAATGTCAATATGAGATATGCGATTAATGGTAAGGAGACAACCATTCGTCTTTGTCAAAGCTGTTACGAGAATGAAAAACAATCTCTTCCTGCCTTTGGTCCGACGATGAATGGTTTCTCAGGTTTTATACCATTCGATGATCTTTTTAAACAATTGACAAATGAGCAAAATGCTCATCATCAAAGTCAACAACCGAATGAACCATCTCAAAGAAAACAAAGTGGTAGTGGTGGATTCATTGATCAATTCGCTAAAAACTTAACGCAAATGGCTAGAGCGGGTCTCATTGATCCCGTGATTGGTCGAGATAAAGAAATAGCACGAGTAATTGAAATACTAAATAGACGAAGTAAAAACAATCCAGTATTAATCGGTGAACCCGGTGTGGGGAAAACAGCTATCGCTGAGGGGTTTGCACTAAAAATAGCTAATAGTGATGTACCAAAGAAATTACTCAATAAAGAAGTTTACTTGTTAGATGTGGCCTCCCTTGTTTCGAATACAGGTATTAGAGGTCAATTTGAAGAAAGAATGAAACAACTAATAAATGAAGTACAAACACGAAAAAACATAATCCTTTTTATTGATGAAATCCATTTATTAGTTGGTGCGGGTTCAGCTGAAGGATCAATGGATGCTAGCAATATTTTAAAACCTGCACTAGCACGTGGTGAGATGCAATTAATTGGGGCAACTACTCTTTCTGAATATAGAAAAATAGAAAAAGATGCAGCATTAGAAAGACGATTCCAACCAGTTCACGTCAAAGAACCAAGTTTAGAGGAAGCAAGACATATCCTCAAAGGATTAAAAGACAATTATGAAAGCTTCCATGATGTTATTTATACAGAGGAAGCCATCACAGCTTGTGTAGAACTATCGTCAAGATATATTCAAGACCGCTTCTTACCAGATAAAGCAATTGACCTTATGGATGAAGCTGGCTCAAAATTAAACCTAACATTAGGTGTTTCATCTGATGAGGATATTGAATTGCGTTTAAAAGAAATAGCAAAGCAAAAAGAACAGTTGCTTAAAGAAGAAAGGTATGAAGAAGCAGCTCAATTAAGAGATAAAGAAACAGAATTGGAGAAAACTCTTGGTTCAAACACAAGAGAAAGAGCGAAAGTAGAAGTCGAACATATCCAAAAAATCATTGAAGATAAAACCGGTATACCAATCGGAAAATTAATGACTGATGAACAATCTAAGATGAAACATTTACAAGAAAATCTAAACCGTAAAGTTATTGGCCAAGAAGTAGCAGTCGAAAAAGTAGCAAAAGCTATTAGAAGAAGTCGTGCAGGTCTTAAATCTAAACATCGACCTATCGGATCGTTTTTATTTGTCGGACCAACAGGTGTTGGTAAAACAGAATTAACGAAAACATTATCTGAAGAATTATTCGGTACAAAAGAATCTATGATAAGACTTGATATGAGTGAATATATGGAAAAACATAGTGTAGCGAAAATTATTGGTTCTCCTCCAGGATATGTTGGTCATGAAGAAGCAGGACAATTAACAGAGAAAGTACGTAGAAATCCGTATAGCATTATCCTATTAGATGAGATTGAAAAAGCACATCCCGATGTGCAGCACCTTTTTCTACAAATACTTGAAGATGGTCGCTTAACAGATAGTCAAGGTAGGACTGTACACTTTAACGAAACCGTTATTATTATGACAAGTAACGCCGGTGTTCAAACAAAAGAAGTCCAAGTCGGCTTTGCAACGGATAACAACGCTTGGAATGAAGCAAGTATACTCGACTCATTAGGACAATTCTTTAAACCTGAATTTCTAAACAGAGTTGACAATATTGTTGAATTTAAATCATTAACCAAAGAGCATCTTCTTATTATCACTGATTTACTATTAGAAGAATTGAATTTAATCTTAGCACAATCTAATATACACCTAAGTGTGACAGATGAGGTAAAAGCAAAATTGGCACAATTAGGTTATCACCCTGCATTCGGTGCCCGCCCTCTCAGAAGGGTCATTCAGGAACAATTAGAAGATAAGATTGCAGACAAAATTATTGATGAGGAAGAACAAAGCGAATTAACCGCAGTTTTAAAAGAAGATATGATTGTCATTCGATAAAAGGATAATTTCATCAAAAAAGGAGAGGTTTGTTGCCTCTCCTTTTTTTCACATCATTCTTTAAAGTTTTTTATCATCGACTTGATTCAGCCACTTCTCAATTGATCCAACAACGGATTCTACACAACCATCTTCAAAAGGAGAAATCAGATTTGCTTCAGATACTAATCCTGTAAATGATTGGCTACCGCCAAGTTTACATAAATGAAGATAATCATTCCAAGCTTCTTCATGGTTCTCTTGTGATTTTTGCCAAAATTGAAAGGCACAAATTTGCGCTAACGTGTAATCTATATAATAAAATGGCGAGCTATAAATATGGCCCTGTCTTTGCCAATAACCGCCTCTTTCTAGATACTCGTTGTCTTCATAATCTTTATAAGGCATATACTTTTTCTCAATCTTTCTCCATGCTGCTTTTCTTTCCGCTGGAGTAGCTTGATAGTTTTCATAAACCCAATGCTGAAATTCATCAACAGCTACGCCATAAGGCAAGAAAATTAGGGCACTGCTTAAATGGGCAAAGCGATATTTGTCTCCATCTTCTTTAAAAAACGTATCCATCCATGGCCAAGTGAAAAACTCCATACTCATTGAATGTATCTCTGCCGCTTCATGTGTTGGCCATATATATTCAGGAATCTCAAAACCTTTGCTTGCGTAAACTTGAAAAGCGTGACCTGCTTCATGTGTTAAAACATCAATATCCCCTGATGTCCCATTAAAATTAGAGAAGATAAATGGTGCTTGGTAATCCTCAATAAATGTACAATAGCCTCCACTTTCTTTCCCCTTCTTCGCGAGTAAGTCCATTAATTCATTATCAATCATGAAATCAAAAAATTCGCCTGTCTCTGGTGAAAGTTCTTGATACATCGTTTGCCCTTTATTAATAATCCAATCGGAAGAGCCTTTAGGCATTGGATTGCCAGAAAGAAAATTAAACGGTTCATCAAAATACTTTAATGAATCCACGTCAATTCTTACGCGCTGTCTTTCTTTTAATTTAGCGACCATCGGGACAATAAACTCTTCCACTTGTTTTCTAAACTTTGCAACCATATTGGCATCATATCCAATTCTAAGCATTCGATAATACCCTAGTTCAACAAAGTTTTCATACCCTAATTGATGAGCAATCTCTGTTCTTATTTTAACTAAGTCATCATAGATTTGGTCTAGTTTATGTTCGTTATCCGCCAAAAATTGGAACTTAGCCGCACTCGCTTCTTTCCTTAGTTGGCGGTCTTTCGATTCTATGTATGGATCTAGCTGCGCTAATGTTAATTCTTTGCCATCAAAATTTATTTTTGCGGAAGCGATCAACTTATTATAATCACTTGTCAGTTTATTTTCCTTTTGTAGTAATGGTACAATTACCGGCTTGAAAGTTTTCAATTCACTATCTGCTAAAGCAAATAACTGTTTGCCCCATTTGTTTTCGAGCTCTTCGCGAAACTTAGATTGCACTAGTGCTTCGTAAAATTGTGTACTAAGTCCTTCTATCTCTGGGCCTATCTCATCTGTATAATCTTGTTCTTGTTGATAAAATTCATCATTCGTATCAATCGAATGCCTGATCATAACCAAATTTAACATCGTATACAATTTATTTCGTATACGATTAATCTTTTTCATCGCTTCTATTTGTTCCTCAGCTGTTTTTGCTTGTTTAAATGCCAGTAGTGCAGCATCAAATTGAACTTTTGCTTTGTCCATTTGCGGCCTTTTGTATTCATATTCAGGAAATTTCATTCCCTACACCTCCAAGTAATAATCGCTAATTTGTATGTTTTTCATGAAGAAAAAAATTTTAAGCAAGTTAACTCTTTCTATAATAGATTATAAAATCCTGCATATTTATTATTAAATTATGCTCAGGACTTAAGTAGCGGCCAACAATGATTAAATTTAATTAGAAATTTTCAATTTTCTTTTAACATAGAATTACTTCACTAAAGTTCAAAACTCTATAATAAAAGAAAAAAACGATTCTGTATGAACCGTTTTTATCGATTACTAATAGATAACCCGAGTTTTTTTATTAATTTTATAGCTGTCTCTTTTTCTTCTGCATCTAATTCACTCATTAATTCATGAATATACTCTTCGTGGCCTGGAAATACGTCTTCAATAAACGCCTTACCATCTTCCGATATTTCAGCATAAGTCACTCTTCGATCATTCGGGCATGCAACTCTTCGCAAATACCCTTTACTTTCTAATTTGTCAACTACATACGTAATACTTCCACTAGCAAGCAAAATTTTACCACCTATTTGCTGTAAAGGTTGATTACCTTTATGATATAGTAATTCTAGTACAGCAAATTCAGTTGGATTTAATCCATAGGTTTGAATTTTACGATTAACAATTTCATTAATCGCTCTATTCGCTCTTGAAAGCACAATATATAGTTTGAGTGATTGGCTAGATTCTGTCATGTCTCCAATCCTCCTAAAAATAATTTAAAATAGAGATTATTGAATTCAAACTAATTATAAGTAACGAACAGCATACTGTCAATTTCTATATTTTTACTAAAAATACTCATGGATCCGATTTTATGGAGAAGAAAAAGAAAATGAAAAGAAAGAATAATTTTTTCCTATATGTAATTATAGTTATTATGCCGTCTATTCTAGGAATGCTTACTATTTATCATTATGTAACAGACCGTGATGAAACAGAAAGATTAAATGACGCAAAGTGGATTGCAACCATTCATCAAAAAAACTGGGATCAATTCATCTCTGAAACAGTTACCACATTAGATATTTTAGCATTATCAATTGACGCT
This sequence comes from Cytobacillus sp. FSL M8-0252, assembly GCF_038007345.1. Classification (NCBI taxonomy): domain Bacteria; kingdom Bacillati; phylum Bacillota; class Bacilli; order Caryophanales; family Bacillaceae; genus Cytobacillus; species Cytobacillus sp. FSL M8-0252. Next base: position 1,847,572 of record NZ_JBBOWZ010000001.1, on the reverse strand, counting down.
CAAAATGATATGGAAACTGTTCGAGAAGTAGTAAGAAGCACACAATTAACTGACATGAGATATGGCAGCATGTTTCTCCTTGACGCAACAGGTACCTTCGAAACAGGAACATCAGAATTATTAAAGGATCATGACTTTAATAATGATCCGTATATCCAAGAAATTATGCGCACGAATGATTTAATTATATCCGAAGAAGTGGAAACATTAACACCTGAACAACAGGTCATCGGGATTGCAAACCCTATTCTCGATGTTAATTTCCAACTAGAAAGAATTGTAGGTGCACATTTAAGAGTAGATTACATGCAAAATATTATGAGGATGCTTACTCCTGATGCTTCCATCTCCATTACGAACTCTAGTGGTAAGCAAATAATGAATATGAATGGTGGTATAGGTAAGAATGATCAAGTTTATACTTTACCAATTGATCGTCTGCCTTGGAATATTGAAGTGAGTGTTTCAGATGTCGCTAGCGGTAATTTACTTAAGCGTACAGCAATCTTCTTCTTTCCCCTTTTTATATTACTTCATATTTTCTTTTTCTTTATAAAATATTTCATGTTAAAAAAACATGCCAAAAATGCTGAGAAAGAAAATGAAATACAGAAACTAGAGCTAGTGGGAAATTTAGCTGCAAGTACAGCCCATGAAATCAGGAATCCACTTACTGGTGTGAAAGGTTTGATCCAATTATTATCAGAGAAACATAAACAAGAAGAAGATCAGTATTATTTCTCTATTATAAATAATGAAATCAGTCGTATCAATGAAATCGTTAGTGAGTTTCTTATTCTTGGGAAACCGACAATTGAAAAGAAAGAACATATTTATGTACAAGACATTATACGTGAACTAGAACCACTTATTAAATCTGAAGCCAACTTAGCCAATATCCACTATGAAGATTCTTTACCAGAAGAACCCGTAGGAATATATTGCAACAAAGATCAAATGAAGCAAGTGTTTTTAAATATCGCCAAAAATGCTCTTGAGTCAATGAGTAGTAATGGATATTTGTCTATATCTCTCACAACAAGCGCTCATCATTGTTATCTCACCATTAAGGATACTGGAGTAGGTATACCAAAGAAAGAGATGGACAGAATCTTTGAACCTTTTTACACTTCTAAAGATTATGGTACAGGTCTTGGACTTGTTGTATGCAAAAGGATTGTCGAAGCAAATAAGGGAGAAATCACAATCGAAAGTAGTGCTTCTAACGGTACAGTTGTGACGATCATTTTACCGCTAGATTCTCATTCATTTGATTCATAAACATATCAATCATAAGGGAAGCCTTATAAAAGATTTGCTTCCCTTATAAGATGGATATGTTTCCTTCTGCTGGAAAGGCTAATAAAAAAGGAATTAACCTATATTTTTTCCATTTCCTACTTTTTGTTTTTTATATGATAGCTAAATGTCATAGGATTCGACTAAGTTCTAACATACGTAGTCTTTCAAGCAATAAGAAATAAAAAAGGATGAAAAATAGTTGTAATTTCACATACAACTAATGTTTGAGGATAGAAGTACAAATGGTAACTGAAAAGGATGTCTTTTAGAATATTTCAATTTTTTTAAAGAAAGACTTGATTTTTGTTCATTTAACTCCAATAATTATTTCGTATATTGAATTATTATTACATAAAAGGAGTCCTTCCAATGAGCCAAGCTATTTCTCTTAAAGCCCTTCCTAAACAAGGAAATACTAGCTATCGTATTTTATTTATTATTGGGCTTTGTCATTTGCTAAATGACGCCATTCAGGCGATAATCCCCGCAATGTTCCCTATTTTAGAAAGATCAATGGGACTAAGTTTCACCCAATTAGGGATGATTGCATTTGCATTAAATATTGTTTCGTCTGTTCTTCAACCTGTTATTGGCAACATGACAGACAAAAAACCAATGCCTTTTGCCTTACCCATTGGGTTAACCATTACTTTATTCGGTATCATTGGATTGGCTTTTGCGCCTAAGTATGAATGGATTATCATTTCCGTCATATTTATAGGATTAGGATCTGCTATTTTTCATCCTGAGGGCTCAAGAGTTGCTTACATGGCCGCTGGTCCAAGAAGAGGATTAGCCCAATCCATTTATCAAGTTGGTGGAAATAGCGGTCAATCGCTAGCCCCATTAATTACCGCCTTGGTACTCGTTCCTTTTGGACAAAAAGGAGCTTTATGGTTTACTATTGCCGCTTTTTTAGCTGTTTGTTTTCTCGCCTATATTGCCATTTGGTATGCTAAAAATCTAAGATTGCAAGCAGCTAATAAAAAGGCAAAGAAAAAGGTAGCTGCACATAAACCACTTACTAAATCAGTAAAAATAGCATTAGCTATTGTGCTCATTCTTATTTTTGCCCGATCTTGGTATGTTTCTGGGATGACAAACTTTTATGCCTTTTACGCAATTGAGAATTATGAATTCTCTATCAGCGGCGCACAAACAATGCTATTTGTATTTTTATTAGCTGGTGCTATTGGTACCTTCTTCGGAGGACCTTTAGCAGATAAATTTGGACGTAAGACAGTTATATTTTTATCATTGGCCCTATCTTGTCCATTTTCCATACTCATTCCATTTGTGCCAGCTAGTATTGCGTTTGTATTTTTGGCACTTACAGGCTTTATACTGATGCTTAGCTTTTCTGTAACAGTTGTCTATGCACAAGAATTAGTACCTGGTAAAATCGGTATGATGTCTGGCTTAACAGTTGGATTTGCATTTGGAATGGGTGCAATTGGATCGATTGCATTAGGTTATTTAAGTGACTGGGTTGGTATAAACCAGACGATGATGTTCACTGGGTTACTTCCTTTAATCGGGTTCCTCACCCTATCATTACCATCAGATCAAAAAATTGCTGAATGGAATGAATGATTAATGAATGTTAGTTACTATTCATAATTGACATTAAAGAAGAGGTCACATTTTTTATATGACCTCTTTCCTTAATTATGCATATACTAGGCTAAATGATTACTGCATCTTATTGATAAAAATCAGGGATGATTCTAAAGAGGTGATTTATAAAATGACAGAAGTGCTATATGGAACAATCCTTTCAGCTATGTCTACAGGACTTGGTGCATTGATTATTTTGTTTATTGGCCAATCGATGACACATAAATGGCGTGATATATTACTCGCATTTACTGCAGGTATTATGATGGCTGCTTCAACAATGAGTCTTATTCCAGAGGCATTAAATGCAGGAGGGTTTTTACCATTAGTCGTAGGAATTTTTCTAGGGGTTTTAACTTTAACATTGCTAGAAAAAAACATTCCACATATTGACATCGCTCATAACAAAAAAGGGATTGAATTTGATGAAAAAGCGATGTTAATTGTTGCTGCTATTACACTTCATAACATTCCAGAAGGACTTTCTGTTGGTGTTAGTTATGCGTCCGAAAACGGAGGAGACACTGGTAATTTAATTGCATTTGCCATTGGTTTGCAAAATGCACCTGAAGGATTCTTAGTTGCTTTATTTTTGGTCAACCAAAAAATTAGTAGACTTAAAGCATTTATTGTTGCCACTTTAACAGGTACAATTGAAATTTTCACAGGCTTATTAGGATTTTATTTAACCTCTTATGTTGCTTCACTTGTCCCTTATGGGCTCTCATTTGCCGCAGGAGCCATGCTATTTATTATTTATAAGGAATTAATCCCAGAGAGCCATGGAGATGGTCATGAAAGAACATCTACCTATTCTTTTATCATTGGTTTACTTTTCATGATCTTATTAATTGACCTTTTTTAATTTCATACAGCTTTTGTTTTTATATTTACATGGTATTGTTTAATATTTAACTTAAATTCTCGGGTCCTACGGGGCTCGGAGTTTATTTTTGCCTTCTGATATTCATATATAAGCATGTCTAGTTCCTGACTATGCTGGATAGTTAATTTGTCATTAATACCTACTTTCCACGCACATTTCATCATAATTTCTCTTTTCATTTGAATCTTGTCCAATAATTCCCTTTGATTTAACTTCAACTTTTCTCCTCCTAAATTTGTCCTGCTTTCGATTATTTTTTGTCTACTTGAGAAATTATTACAAGAATTTTTATAAAAGTAAATAGATTCGCAAAATAAGACAATCTTTTTTTATATCAACATGATTCGACGCTTTCTGAGAATAGTTTGCATTACTTTTCGACAAGTACTTAAAATCATTAACAGTAGTAAACTTTTTAAAAATCGTATATATTTAAAGTATAAATAAGATTGAAATAAGGGAGTTTTAACGATGAAATTACATATTGCTTGTATACAGATGGATATACAATTTGGCCATCCTGAAGAAAACTATAAGCATGTAGAAATAAAAGTAAAGGAAGCTTGTGAAGTTCAACCATATCCAGATATTATTGTCCTACCAGAAATGTGGACAACTGGATATGATCTAGAAAATTTGTCGTCCACTGCTGATGTTAAAGGTGAAAAAACAATTGAATTCTTAAAAAACTTAGCAAAAAAATATCAAGTCCATATCGTAGGCGGATCAGTTGCTACTAAGCGTGATAAGGAATACTTTAATACGATGATTTCAGTTGATAAAAACGGAGAATTGCTACAAGAATATCATAAAATGCACTTATTTAAATTAATGGATGAACATAAATTTTTATCTGCGGGAGAAGAAAAAGGCAGCTTTAATATTAATGGTGAGAAAGTAGCCGGTATGATTTGTTACGATATTCGTTTCCCGGAATGGTTTCGAGCACATACATTAAACGGGACCAAAGCTATTTTTGTTGTGGCAGAATGGCCAAAACCAAGAGTCGATCATTGGCAAACATTATTAAGGGCAAGAGCGATTGAAAACCAATGTTATGTGATTGCTTGTAACCGTGTAGGGCAGGATCCTAATAATAGATTCGCTGGACATTCGATGATCATTGATCCTTGGGGGGAAGTTCTCAAAAGTGGTACCGAAGAAGAGGAAATTGTCACAGCAACGATTGATCTTTCGGAGGTTGATCGTGTCAGGAAAACCATCCCTGTTTTCGATGATCGCAAACCTGAATTTTATACATGATTAGCTAAAATCAAATACGAGCAAATACTGTTATATATCTGTCAGCATTTGCTCGTCTATTTAGAGCCAAATTAGATTCGCAGCTTCTTTATAATGAATGCCAACCAGCACTCACAGCAGTGGATTTTGCCGTCTACAGTAGGCCAACTACTACTATTCTATTTTCGCCCACATTTCTGGAGGATTTACTTCATAGATCCCATTCTCACGATACATATATTGATTCGTAATAAATTCCCTTCTAATCGTGGCAAAGTCATCATGAAAATTTTTAATATATTCATTTATCTCTTTCTCTTCATATTTCACACCTTTTTTCAACCCTTTTACCATATGTTCAAAAATGATAAGCTTTTTCTTTCTTTGAGCAGGAATAGATTTTAATTTTCCATCAGTTTGAATAAAAGCTTCTAGTACTTTCTTTCTATATGCGTTGTCTTGCTCCATTTCTTCTAACTCCTCCTTTTGGCTAATGATTTTCTCTAATGTAACAGCTTGATGAAGAATAATCTTTTCGTTTAAATAATAATAGACCGTATTTTTTTCTCTTCTTGTATAAACTAAATTAATATCTCTTAATTTATGAAGGTGATGTGTAATCGTTGGTGGTGTTAATCCTAACTTTCCTGCTATTGCTTGTCCGTGTAATGGCCCTTTTGATAACAAATAAACAATTCTTATTCTCGTTGGATCGCCCATGGTTTTATGAAAAGCAACAATGCGGTTTAATTGCATAATCCTTCACTCCTTTTCTTAACAACAGTTATGAATAAATCCATTTTAACATATATCTAATTAGATATATATCTAATTTTGAAACATAAATTACATTCTTCCTACCTATATTTTAAAAAAAATTAATTACTCATAGGAAGAATAATATGAAAAGTTGTTCCTACTCCCTCACTACTTTCCACTTGTACTGCCCCATTATGTTCATCAACAATCTTATATGAAACCATTAATCCAAGACCATTTCCCCTTTCTTTTGTAGTATAAAATGGCTGTCCTAGCTTTTCTAACTTATCCTGTGGTATTCCTCCACCTTCATCCTGAATTGAAATTCTTACAGTTTGATCCTCAAGACGTTTAATGGTAATTGTGATATATCCACCATCCGGCATTACTTCAATTGCATTCTTTATAATATTTATAAAAACTTTTTTTAGTTGGTTTCCTTCGCACATCATTTTTGGTAAACCATATTCATAATAAGTACGGAATTGGATATTATTCAGTAGGGCCTGAGCATTTAATAACTTAACCGTTTCGCGCATAATGTTAATTATGTCATTCTCCATATATCTCACGGCCTGTGGTTTTGCTAAAAAAAGAAATTCATTAATAATAGAATCGATTCTTGCGAGTTCCGTTGAAATAATATTAAAATACATATCATGATCAGATTCTTTTTTTAATGAGTTCTCAAGCAATTGTATAAATCCTTTTACTGCAGTCATTGGATTGCGCACCTCATGAGCAATACCTGCAGCAAGTTGTCCTAATACATTCAGTGTATCAGACTTTCTTAATCTTTCTTCCATTTCGACTTTATCCGTTATATCCTTAAATGTAGAAATTGTAAACTCTGAAAACAAATTATAGTTGACTAAATACTCAAATAATTTATTTTCATTTCCCTTACCTTGTAGTTGTATCCTTCCTTCATAAGAACCGTTCATTGTTATTTGTGTGATGATCTCTCTCATTTCATCTAAATTCCCAGAAAATCTAGCCATCATATGTTTTAACGACTTTCCGATTAATTCTTCACGACTTGCCCCTAATATTTTCTCTCCAGAAGGGTTAACGTCTTGTACCACTCCCTCGTTATCCCATAAAATGATACCTTCAAGTGTACCCTCGAATACTCTTCTAAACTTCAATTCACTCTTTCTTAACTCTTGTTCCATTTGGTTTCGCTCACTCACATTACGAAAAATACCCATATGAAAACCAGTGTAAGATTGTAATTTCATTGTAAATTCTAAAATCTTAGATTGTCCGTTAGGCATAAAGAATAGAATTTCATCTCTTATTGCCCCTCTTTTATATAATACATTTAGGATTTCCTTGTACTTTTTATCTTTATCGACAACAAAATCTTCAATCTTACATTTTGTAATTTCATTATATGAAGTTTCAAATATTCGACACGCTGATTCATTCGCATGTACAATATTACCACCATCCTCCCATAGGATGATTCCATCTATGGCTTCCATAAAGAGCTCTGAATAGATTCCTTCATCATTTGAGAGCTTTTCTAACAACTTTTGTCTTTCAAAAGAACTATTCGATGTTGGCAAACTACCTTACCCCCTAAAACAAATTATTCTACCACGAGGTTATTCTACAAAAATCGCCATAATCCTTTTTATTCATAATAAAAAAACAAGTACCCGCTTAAACTAGCAGAATACTTGTTTTCCCCATTATAGTTTAAATTTTTCTATAAGTTTACTTAATGTATTAGCCATTTCAACTAACTTTTGTACATATAGCTGGATGTTTTCCATTGAATCATTTGTATGTGTAACAGAATTACTCGTCTCTTCTACTGCAGCTGCTGATTGTTGAGAAACCGCAGCGATATTTTCTATAGATTCGCTCATCCCAACTGAATTATCTAGCATTTCTACCATACTTGATGAAATATGTTCGATATCTCCATGGATATCAGTGATGGCAGTTGATATACTTTGGAAGGTATTGGCTGTTTGATGAATTTTATTACTACCAATCTCTACTTGCTCATAGCCGGCTTGTAACGATTCTACGACTCCAACAGACTCTGACTGAATTTTATTGACGATTGAAGTGATATCACTTATTGAATAGGAGACTTTTTCAGCAAGTTTTCTTACTTCCTCCGCAACAACAGCAAAGCCCTTGCCATGCTCTCCTGCTCTCGCAGCTTCAATCGCCGCATTTAATGCCAATAAATTCGTTTGGTTAGCGATTTCATGTATCACAGATATTAACTTATTTACTTGTTTCGTTTCTTGATCTAACCCTTTCACTCGATGCATCGAATCATTAATTATTTCATCTATCCTATTCATTTGCTCTTTAGAATTTTCCATCAATTCATTTCCTGCTAATGTCATATTCTTCACATTTGAGGCTGCTTCACGCATAGAAACACTTTTCGTTTCTGCATTCTCCACTTTAAATAAGTAATCTTCCATAATTTTTGATAAATCCGCACTTGCACTTGCTTGCTCTTCTGCTCCTCCCGATAATTCCTCCATTGTCGCCGATATTTCTTGACTAGCAGCTGCGACTTCAGATGAAACGGCACCAAGGTGAACACTTCTCTCATTTAAACTTTGTGAAACTGTAAGCATTTCTTGAATCATTTGGCGCAACTGGTGTTTCATTTGGTTAAAAGCGTCTGCGATTTCTGTAATTTCATCCTGATTATTCGAATGAATATCACTAGCTTTTAAGTTTCCTTTTGTTATTTCCTTTGAAGCTGTCACAACCTTTGTAAGACGATAAGCTAATTGTTTATTCACGATTTTATGACTAAAAAATCCGAAAATTGCTGATAGTACTAGTGACAGTACTAAGATAACAATTGAAACGATCATCATCCAACTCGCTTGGTTAATGGCAGATTCCTGCTCTTCCTTAATAATAGATGTTAGTTCATCTAATGTATTCATTGTTTGCTCGATGTAATTATCCACCTGCAACTTCCCTAAGCGGTATTCGCGTACATGTTGTAACTTCACATTTGGTGCGATTTCATCATAAAATAATTGATTTACTTCTTTATCATATTCATTGATTTTAACAAACATTTCCTGTGCTGTTTCCGATTGGATCATTGCTTGTATTTCTTGTTGTTTATTCTTTATGTCTGTTTCTAAATCTTCATATGTATTTAAATGTTTTGGATTAGAATCAATAATATAATTCCCAATTGTCCCGCCTTTTAAGTAGAAATCTGTGCCTATATCAGCGATTTCTAGCGCTCTTTCACTTGCCTTCTCTGCTTCATTAAGTTTAAAGGTACTGTAGACAAGCATAATAAAAGACAAAATCGTTGATATAGTGAATACGCCTAAAGTAAGCCACAAAGCTACCCCATACTTTTGACCGATTTTTAACTTTCTCCATTTATCTGACTTGGACACCCGTATTAACATCGCATTTAAAAAGGGGATGCTACTTTGTTTTAAACGCCATTTTTTCAGTAATTTCAATATAATTCCTCCTTTTAAAAAAATGTATCCCTTTTAACAATAATGATTCTATTATACTAGATTCTGCTAACATTATAATCGATAAAAAGGGGATATTGAAGTAGTATTTTAACTAAAAATAGTTATATATACCTATACACTTCAATGCCATATTACCTTTACATGTCCATGTTTTGGATTTTTATCCACTCGTTCACATGTTTGAATTGATTTATTTTCTTACATAATGGGTATATAATAAGTGATGTTTTAGGGGGTCTTTAATAAAGGAGGATTTATGAGACAGCGTGATTACTTTTTTGATAACGCAAAGTTTATTCTTATTTTCTTTGTGGTATTCGGACATTTGATTCGCTCTTTTATTGAAGATAGTGAAACAATTTATACGCTTTACAAAGTGATTTATACATTTCATATGCCTGCATTTATATTAGTTTCAGGCTTTTTTGCAAAAGGGTATTATCAAAAGGGATATATTCAAAAAATAGCTAAAAAATTGATTTTGCCATACCTTATTTTCCAACTAATCTATTCGGTCTTTTATTATTTCTTACATCAAGGTGCAGCCTTTAACGTGGATCCGCTTAATCCACATTGGTCGCTATGGTTCTTAATTTCTTTATTTTTCTGGCATCTATTGTTATTGATATTTGCCAAATTCAAACCTAGTGTAGCCATTATCCTCTCTTTTGCGATTGGGCTAGCTGTAGGATATGCTGATTGGGTTACAAACTATTTGAGCTTATCTAGAACTTTTGTGTTTTTCCCATTCTTCTTACTAGGTTATTTAATGAAGAAAGAGCATTTCCAAGTTTTATTTAGACCATCGGTTCGCATCGGTGCGATTGGTATTTTTGTAGCTGTCTTTGTGTTATTCTACTTTAATCCAAACATCAACTATGAATGGTTACTTGGGTCAAAGCCATATTCCGTCGTTGATGATGCATCTATTTCGTCCATGTTAACTAGATTAGGTTTCTATTTACTCAGTTTGATGATGATGGCATGTTTCTTTGCCTTTGTGCCTAATAGACATTATTCATTTACAAAGCTAGGTAAAAACACATTATACGTTTATCTTCTTCACGGGTTTTTCGTACGAGTATTTAGAGAAAGTGAAGTGCAGGATTTCTTCAATGATGCAAGAAGTTTTCTCTTGTTAGCAGGACTCGCCTTAGTGCTTACTTTGCTATTATCAAGCAAATGGGTCACCGCAGTGACTCAGCCGCTGATTGAGTTAAGCACTGCACGGTTTAAACAACTAAAGAGACAGATTAGAACGATCTTTCGATATTATCGTAGAAAATACCGAATTGGTTAAATAGGTAAGGCAGTAGTTACAGTGCTATGTAACTACTGCCTTTTATAATTTATACATCTATGGGCGCTCTTTCCCCATTATTTTAATACCATAAAAATCATTAAAAATTTTCAAAGGCTTTATTATTGACCGTTTATTTATATAGGTATATAATTTTATATTGTCAAAAGAAAAAAACAATATATGTCCCAGTAGCTCAGCAGGATAGAGCAACAGCCTCCTAAGCTGTAGGTCGTAGGTTCGATTCCTATCTGGGACGCTAATTATAAAAGGTCGATAACCCTTGGTATTAAAGGGGGTTATCGACCTTTTATTTTTAATTTCCATTTCTTACATTCCAGTAAAAAATAATAGTTAGGGTCGGAATGAATTTTTTAATATTTTTATTCAAAAAATGTCCCTTCCTACTTACTTATTTATATGTAAACCTAGCTTAGCTCAATCAATCGATTATTTGTTTAATATACAGTGGTCATTAATATCATTTTTACTTCTTTAGGTTTTAAATCCAATCTTTCACATTTGATTAACATAAGATACAAAGTCAGCTGGCAATTAGATTTGAAAGGAAGTTTGATATTTATGGCTATAACTGTTCCTGTTCCAGGTTTAGGTGATGTTATTGTTCTTACCTCAGGTGGTGAAACTGCTGAATCAAGCTGTACATTTCCAGGTTCTGGAGCACCTGCACTAAAAGAATATCAAGTAGAGCAAGGTCAACTTTATATCATTGGGTGTAATAGTTTCCCATTAGGTGGAGGTACTGTTGCTTATATTTTAGATGCCCAAGATATTAATATACCAGATTTAATCAATGCAATATTAGGACTTGCTATTGTTCAGGATAGCGGCGGAAAGGTAAATAGATTCACTGCCATTTAATTTTCGATCCAGAGGGGTACAAGCCCTCTGGATTTACCCCAGCTACCTTTTGTTAATTTACGGCATCACCTAATCAACTTTAATCCATGTTAGCAAACTTTTCTATTGGTAGCATTTCCTAACGATGCATTGCTATTTTTTCATATCTGCAAGCATTTTGTTAGAATCAGCATGTTTTTATGGGTTCTCCGACTTAATGAAAACGAATAAGTTCCTCCTACGTTTTTATGTTCGAGTACTATAATTTGCTAATAAGTCCTATCTGATCAATTGAGCGCAACTTTAGTTTATTTATTTCATGGTACATTTTCTTATATTCTCATTACACACATAGTTATTTAACTTTTGGAGATAATTTAGATTAAATAACTAAAGATTACGGAGGGATGATCATTGCCTAACGCTTTTCAAGCAGTTATAAATTACATAAAATCAACATCGATAGAAGATGATCCTAAACAAAATCCACATATAGGAGAAGCCATGGGGTGTTGGTTGTACTACACTTCAATTGCTGAAGAAATTCCTGCATTAGAAACTTGTTTAAATACAACTACTGATAAAGAGTTATTAGATTTATTAACTGAATCGAAAAGATTAGCTGAACACCAAAAAAGAACTTTAGAAAATTTTATGATAAATGAAGGTATCCCTCTTTCAAATACAGCTCAATCGAAGCCTAACTCTGATCCGAATAACATTCCATTAGGTGTTAAATCTACAAATGATGAAATTGCAAATTTAATTAGTATTAAAATCGCTTCAAATATCATGATGTGTTCAACTAACATGACTCAATCAATTAGAAATGATATTGGACTTATGTGGGCTAGATTTTATGCAGAAAAAATGATATTTAGTATGAATCTTAAAAACACAATGCACAAAAGAGGCTGGCTAAAAATCCCCCCTTACTTTCATCCTCCCGGAGCACCTAGACCCTGATCTTGGTGCTCATTTTGATAAAAGAATTCTTTAGATGTATGTACCCCTTTGTTTGCAATAATCTACAAAGTTCTTTCTTTATATTCCTTTGTTCATTTAATTCAGGCAAATTCAGCAGTTGAAAGAATGCTTCATCAAAATTTAATACCTTAAAAATGCTCTTGGTCAGTAACTATAATGACATCCACTTCATAAATCTCCTTGCCGTTATTGTCTTTTATTCCTATATAAACAGACTGTTTATTTAAATTTAATAAAAACACTGCGATTAATTTGGTCATCTAAATAAATTTGCGACTAAAATCTTCTTAATAAACACTACTATTTTAATCGGCACTATCCACTTCATAAATTTCTAATTATGTATCAAATTTCCTTTCGATTACCTTATTTTATCATTTCACAAAAAACACAAAATAGATTATCATTACATTATCACATATTAGTACCAGGTATAAAAGGAGTAAAACGTTTATGATGTTTCCAACAATTGTAAGTAAACAAGATAATGTAGTTCATATTGTTAAAAATCAAAAAAAGACGGAATGTGGTTTTACTTATCATCACTTTACAATAGTTAATCGTTCAGATTTAAGGCGGATAAAGTTTATTAGTAAAGATTCCATCACTTGTGCCATGTGCTTACAACATTACCTTAACCAAAAATAATTAATTCTTTCATTTATGAATGGTGCCAAATTAACTAGTGCAACCTAATTAACATGGAGGTGCCTTTAATGAGTGATATTGAAAAATCTCGAAAAATTGGCCAAAAACAATATGAAATGGATCCAATGGATCAAGGTTTAAACCTTTTCTCCATGATGATCAATCAGGCTACTGGCATTGATAAAGGAAATGATGGGATTATTGAAGAAGAAAAAAACAATCGTAAAGAATAAATAAATGGCTATAGATATTATACTTTTGATGAGTATATGTCTATAGCCATTTTTTTATATTATTTATAACAATACTACCCATGTATTGATGCTCTCCTTGTGCGTGAGGTGACCTTCTGTTTCTTCAAGAAAAAGATGAGCTTTTCTTGATGATGCATGGACTTCGAAAATAGTCGGTGAAACAACCACTCAGGTATATCACCTTCTAAAAAGTAATTTATACCAACAAACCAAAAGCGGTGCCACTGTATAATCGCTGCGATTAACATCTTATCACTCCTCCTTTGATAGGTTAATCATACCTTACCAATTTAAAGACAATATGAAGTCAATGTTAAAACTTATTAATTTTTAACTTTAGGATTTTAATAAAAATTATGATAAAATAAAATGTATTGCCTAGAAAACTGTCAAATGAAAACGTTAGTCAAAGATAAGAAGCTGTTAGGTATTTATGCCTCGACCGCTTTTCTTAATGCATATAAAAGGAGAAGAAAATGAAAGTCATTGCGTCAACATTAAACGCTAAATATATTCATACTAACCTTGCCATAAGGTATTTAAAAGCATTTGCTGAGCCTGATTTCAACGTTGAACTAGCTGAATATACAATTAAAGACCCAGTTATGAATATTGTTACTGATTTAATTAATAAGCAACCAGATGTCATAGGTTTCAGTTGTTATATATGGAATATTGAAGAAACAATTAAAGTCATTCGTATGATCAAAAAAATAAATGCGGAAGTAATAATTATACTTGGTGGACCAGAAGTGACCTATGATGTCCCTGAATGGTTAGAGAATGTTTCAGAGATTGATTTTATCGCTGTAGGTGAAGGTGAAGAAACTTTTAAACAGCTACTTCATCAAATAGATGGTGAAAAGGATTGGCGCAAAGTGAACGGCATTGCTTATCTTGAAGATGGCAAATTGCATGTTAATCCACAAAACAACAAACTTAACCTTCGTGAACTCCCCTCTCCTTTTCGATTTGAAGAGGATAAGAGGGAACTTGGCAAAAGGGTTACATATATTGAAACGAGTAGGGGCTGCCCTTTTAGTTGTCAATTCTGTCTTTCTTCCATTGAAGTTGGTGTTCGATATTTTGATCGTGAAAAGGTGAAAGAAGATATTCGTTATTTAATGCGAAACGGTGCGAAAACGATTAAATTTGTGGATCGAACATTTAATATTAGCCGGAGTTACGCGTTAGAAATGTTTCAATTTCTTATTGATGAACATATGCCTGGCGTGGTTTTTCAATTCGAAATTACAGCTGATATTATGAGGCCAGAAGTCATTCAATTTCTAAACGATCACGCACCTGCTGGTTTATTCCGGTTTGAAATTGGCGTACAATCAACTAATGATTATACGAATGAATTAGTGAAGCGAAAACAAAACTTTCAGAAGTTGACTCGAACAGTGACAATGGTAAAAGAAGGTGGCAAGATTGATCAGCATCTTGATTTAATTGCTGGTTTGCCTGAGGAGGATTATGCATCATTCAAGAAGACCTTCAATGATGTTTTTGCTCTGCGTCCAGAAGAATTACAACTAGGATTTTTAAAAATGTTGAGGGGTACAGGGTTAAGACAAAGTGCTGCCAATCACCAATATATTTATATGGATCAATCACCTTATGAAATCCTTGGAAACAATGTATTATCATTCCAAGATATTATCCGAATCAAACAAGTAGAAGATGTATTAGAAAAATATTGGAATGACCATCGGATGGATCATACGATTGAATACTTAGTTACAAACATTTTCCCTACCCCTTTTGATTTTTTCCAAGAGTTCGGAAGTTATTGGGAAGGGAAAGGCTGGTCAAGAATTGGCCACCAATTAGAAGATTTATTCCATCGATTATTTTCTTTCTTAGAGGATACAAAAGTGAAAAATTTAGAGGTCATAGAAGGCTTAATGAAATATGATTACCTATCTAATCAAAAATATAAACCTAGAAAACCTTGGTGGCCATCCTCAATTGATAAAAAAGAACGATCTTTGCTTTATCAACATTTTCTGAAAGATCCAAGTTCCGTCAGCAAAGACTTTGCTCAATTACATTTAAACGAAAAAGAACTATATAAGCATTCCATTGTAGAGAAGCTTCCATTTAATCTTGAGAAATATATTCAGACCGGTTTCATTGAAATGGATGAATCTGTGATGGTTGTATATTATGCCAAAGAACAGGCAGCTGTGTTTGCATCATAGAATGAAAAAACAAGCCAGAAAAGTAGTTTGAACTTTTCTGGCTTGTACTTTCATTTCTTATTAACCTTGACTTTTTTACTTGTAACTTCATAAATCTTTGAAGCGTTCAAATCGCCAAACTCCATCCCGAACTCAACATTCACTTGAGGAGGCTGTTTCTGTTTCCGCTCATTTTTCAACTGGTACATTTAACTTCTCCCTTTTCTTCCTTGTTTTGAATTGCGGTTGGCACCTTTATTTACATTTTCACCACTAGTAAATTCAGCTGAAAATTCAACATCTTCTTGATTGGCTTTTGGTGTCTTACTATATTTTTCAACAGCACGATGGCTAGCTTTTCTCTTCATTTTCTGACTCCTCCTTCATATTTCGTAAGAACAAACATATTTTCCGCCTAATTTAGGGTCATTATGCTTACCTTTTATTTCTTCATGTTCAATCTCATAAACGATTAAACAGAAGAGAAAGATAAAAAGAGGAGTGATAATAAGTGAAAAGAAAAAACAAGCAAGAGCGAAGCGAAATAGAAAGTTTACCACATCAAATTTCTTCACCTGACTTTCGAAAAAGTCATAAGAAGCTTCAACCACCTTTTGTAAACGAATTTGGGGTAACAATTGGGGATAGTAATTATGTATCAGAGCAGTCTCCACTTGAGAATTGGAGTGATGACGTAGACCCAGCTGTGATGGCTGGAGACAAATGGGTTCATCCAACAAATGATATTGGTTTTAATACCCCTGAGAATCGCGCACTTATAGAAGAAAAAGAATTACCGGATGCTCCCTTCTCTCACCCAACAAAAGATGCAGGTTATAAAGCAGATTAGAAAACCAAGCTCTTTATTAAGCTTGGTTTTCATATCAACCTAATTATCCAATAATAATTCTTTCCTTTGGATAATGATAATGTGGCTTTTCTTCTTTACCACCTATGATATATAAAAATGAGGTTAAGCCTATTCTACCGACAAACATTAGTATCATAATGACAATTTTTCCAGTATTACTTAAATCAGCTGTTATCCCCATGGAAAGACCAGTCGTTCCAAAAGCAGAGCAAACTTCAAATATTATGGAAATAAGTGATAAATGTGTATTGGTAATGCTAATCAACACCACTGCTACAAAGCATAAAAGCGTGGCTAAAATTGTAATAACCAAAGATTTCAATATATCATCTTGATGAATTTCTCTGCGGAAGATTTTCACATGTTTATTTCCTTTGGCAAAATTCCAGATAAATAAAATATTTAAGGCAAAGGTAGTTGTCCGTATACCTCCACCAACAGAGCTCGGTGAAGCACCAATAAACATCATAATACTCATAATCAAGAGGGTTGGTAAAGTAAATTCACTAACATCCATTGTTGCTAACCCACCACTTCTCGTCGTCGCTGACTGAAATAGTGCATAAAAGAAACTTTCATGCCATGATAGCCCTTTAAAAAAATGCTGAAACTCCATAACTAAAATAATAATTGTTCCAAAAACGAGTAAAAAAGCGTATGTAACGGTTGTTACTTTAGTAAATAAAGAAAAACGATACGGGAGAGAGTTTTCCCATTTACGTTTTAATAGAAAAGCTTTGACTTCGATTAAAACAGGAAAACCAATTGCCCCTAAAGAGATTAAAATGATTGTAATAAACTGCACGAAATAATCATGGGCATATGGAATCATTGATGAACCTGTTATATCTAACCCTCCATTTGTTGTTGCACTTACAGAGGCAAATAATCCGTGGAGAAAAGCTTCGTCCCACGTAGGATAATACTTTAAAAAATGAAAGCCAAGTATAAACATTCCTATTACTTCGATAAGAATCATTAATTTAATTATTTCTTTCACTAGTTGAACAAGCCCAGAAAGCGCATACTGATTGTGATCAACCATAATTAGTTTTCTACTCTTCAATCCAATTTTCTTACCTAACAACATCCAAAAGAATGTACCTAATGCCATAATACCAATTCCACCAAATTGCATAATAATCATAATCACAAAATAACCAAAAACACTATAGGTTTGTGATAAATCAACAACGGTTAACCCCGTTACGCTAACAGCAGTTACAGCAGTAAATACAGTATCTATAAAGCTAACTTCTACACCTTTTTGATTCACACCTGGTAAATAGAGGAGTCCTACAGAAATTGAAATCGACAAGAAATAATATGCAGTGATTATTTGTGCTGGCGAACGCCTATTTATCCAGTCTTTTAAATCTTTTAACAAACGTTTTTCACCTCAACTAAACTCAATTACACTCTATAATAATATAATCTACCCCTGTTTTGAAAGCTAATTATTCTTTCTTTGCCAAAACAAGGATACAAACAGCTAATTTACCACTCATGAAATAAACGCAATACATCATAATACAAATACAGTGATATCAATTACTGTAAATTATCTTTAGGAGATGTGTAATCATGCCAAAGAATAGTAATAAACTTTTAGTACCGGGAATTGAACAATATTTAGATCAAGTTAAATATGAAATTGCTCAAGAGTTTGGCGTGCAGTTAGGTTCGGATACTGTTTCCAGATCTAACGGTTCAGTTGGAGGAGAAATTACAAAAAGATTAGTCCAACAAGCTCAAGCAGAACTTTCTGGAAAACAAAAATAACATGGCAAAAGTCCGAGGTTCAACTCGGACTTTTTATTATACCCATAAATCTTGCAATTATGGTGATTCTTTATTATATTTTTTCCTTTCATTATGTTTATCCCTTTTTTCATTATTGTGCTTGTCTTGATTATGCCTATTATGCCATTCATCGTCGTCATGAACATCGGAATTATCGGTATCATTTTGTTCTTTCTCATCATCGTCATCATCATCATTTTTATTTTTATGTTTTCCTTTAAATTTTTTATTTTCAATCTCCTTATTAGTGACAGCCGAAGAGTCATTGTGTTCATCATCAATATGCTTCTTATAACGAAACTTCTTCTCTTCAACCTCATTATTTGGTATTGATTCATTTGTCTCTATATTTGGATCGATAGCTTCATTATCATCAGAAGTGGGCACTGTCCCCTTCTCTTCCTTCACTTCTATGGATGTTTCCTTTTCTTTTTTTATTTCACTTTCTTTGTTATCTTCCTTACTTTCTTCTTTATCACTTGCAGTCTTTTTTTCTTCCTCAGATTCATTTACATCCGATTTTGCGGTATTGTCATATTCAGTCTTCTCGTTCAACTCCATGTATGCCCCTAGAGTAAGTCCTTTTTCTTGAGCTAACTCTCGTTCTGTTTTAGAGCCTTCAATTAAATGCAAACTTACATCTTCTTCATTTAATTCCCTTGTAACAAAGTCAGTATGTTTCCTTAATCTTTCTTCTTTAAAATATTGATCTGACATGACAACTGTGGCGAACGTTAATTCTTTTCCTTTTTGCATATAACCCTGACTCTTACAAATTAAAAGGATATCTGAAAATATGGTATCAAACTGTTTATTTTTCCAATCCGATATCTCTTGAATGATTTTTTTTCCATCTGCATTGTAACCCTTCAATTGAATCACTTCGAATTGTTCATTTACGGCTAGTTCAATACTTGGATTAATATCAATGGTCATATAAGCGTAGATTGTCTGTTCAGAATGATTAGGCCATAAGGATAAGCCTAAAAAGGAAAGAATAAATACAGCAGCAATCATAATCATTTTTACATATTTCGGTTTTTTAACAGATTCTACCTTATGGTTTTTCATCACAGGCTCAAACTCAATCTCTTGACCTATTTCATATATTGCTTCGTATTTATAACTAAAATAAAATTCTCCTTCATTTGTTAAAAGTGTTAAGAAACGTTCATCAATAGCGACAATCACTCCTCTTTTCACGTTTCTAACACCCCTTTCAAATAATCCTTTAAATAGACAAAGTCATTACATAGAACTAATGTCATTGCAATAATGTATTTACGATTTCTTTCTATTGTTTTTCTACTTACTTTTATTCTTGATTCCATATGCTTGATGGGTAATTTTTTGGTGGAATATAACAGGTCTTTCAACATCACATCATTGGCAATTAATTGGGCAATTTCAATAGCTGTCCTTCTTGCATCGGCATGTTTTGGCGAGCATTTTACAATCTCTTTGAAACTAATACCAAAATGAGATAAATCATTCGTGAACTTAATTATTTCTTCCTTCCTTGCCTGTTGATCTTGTATTTCTAAGTAGCCCCTTATCGATATTTCTGATTCTATTAATGCACTGGCTTGCTCATTCGAACCATCCTCATAGTGATGGCTTGCATCTAAACTAAGGTTCTGATGTTTCGATTGCTGTCTAATATAATCAATCACTCTTCGTTTAATAACAACCTCAGCAAAAGAAACGAAACTTGTCCCTTTTGCTCGATTATAATTATTAATAGCATCATTAAAAGCGATTAAACCCACGCTAAATTCATCATCGGAATCATATATAAATCTCCTGCAAACTAAAGATACCGACTTTGCTACAAAAGGTTTAAATTTATTTATAAACACATCTCTTAATTGTCGATCACCATTTTGAATTGCAAAAACTTCTTCTTCAATGGTTTTATGTTGTGTCTTCAAGCCTCTAAACAGTGATTTAATCATGCATTCACCTCTTTATTCACCCAAATTATAACACAGGAAATTTAGATGAATTGAGCATGAAGACTTGCCACAAACTTTATTAACCTATCTTTACAAATATACGGGTAAAATTAGAAAATTATAGGGGTAAAGAATATTTTTATACCACATTCACTACAATATAATGACAAAAGTTGTGCAACTTTCATACTTGTGAAATATAACTAAAAAAATGTTATCAAAAATTAAAATATATCAAAACGTCATCAAAATCTAAGACAACTTTCACTAAAATAATGGGAAAGCGAGAATATTTTATGAACTTATTTCAATAATTTTACATCCCTTTTATAAAAAAATAAAAAAGCCAATTTTCTCTTCATCTATTAGAAATCTAGAAGAGAAAATGGCTTATATTATACAAATTGAATGATTACTGCTTCTTCATTGTCCAACCTGTCCAACCATATAAAATAGTCATTAATGGACTTATTAAGCAAAATAAGGCAAATGGCAAGTAGGTTAATGTATTAACATCTAGCACTGTCGTTAGAAAGATTCCACAAACACTCCACGGTACAAGAGGATTAACCACTGTACCAGCGTCCTCTAAAACCCTGGATAAATATCGAGGATGCAAGTTCGCTTTACTAAAAGAGTCTTTATAAGCGTTACCTGTTAATAGGATAGATAAATACTGCTCACCTACAATAAAATTGATACCAACTGCCGTTGAAGCTGTTGCTGAAATTAATGGGCCACGTTTAGATAAGTAGTCAGTAATCCCACGAATAAGTGCTGCTAATATCCCTAATTTAATAAATAACCCTCCCATTGCTAAAGCCAATAGGACCAGTGAAATAGAGAAAAACATACTTTCCATTCCACCTCTAGTTAATAATGAGTCGATATCCTCAATCCCACTATTTGATGTATAACCACTAAATAAAATAGTAATAAGCTTAGCTAAATTCATTTCATTTTGCACAAAGAATGAAACAATAATTGCCGTAACGATTGAAGCTGCTAATGTAATTAAAGCAGGTATTTTCTTTATCGCTAGTACAACTAATACAAGAAAAGGTATGATTGCATACCATTTCACCAACCCTAGCGCTAATAAACCTTCCTGCATCTCATTAATTTTTACTAAGCTGGCTTCTTCCATTCCCTTCGGTGAAATTAGGAAAAAAATAATAAAGGATAAGATAAATACAGGAATTGTTGTCATACTCATTGTTTTAATATGATCAAATAAATCAACCCCAACTGTCATGGATGCTAAATTAGTTGTATCAGACAGTGGAGACATTTTATCTCCAAAAAATGCTCCTGAGATAATTGCACCTGCAGTAATAGCCGGGTTTAAATCTAATGCACCACTCAATCCCATAAATGCAACACCAATAGTCGCTGCTGTTGTTAATGAACTGCCAATACTCATACCAATAATAGCGGTAACAACAAAACTAATGGCATAAAAGTAATTCGGTCCTACAATATCTAAAGAATAATAAATGAACGTTGGAATTGTCCCGCTTGCCATCCAACTACTTATTAACATACCAATAAAAAAGAATAAAAATGTAGCGCCAAGCCCTGACTTTGTCCCATCCATAATGCCTTGTTCTATTTCTCTATACTTAACGCCTTTACATAATCCATAAATAATTAAAATGATCATCGATAATACAATGGGAATATGTGGTGGTGCCTCAAGGGCAATCATACAATAACTTATACCACTAAGGAGAATGATTGTGATAAGTATAGCTTCCCATGTTTTTACTTTGATGCTTGGTTCTTGTTGCATAATAAATTAACCTCCAATATTTCTAAAAGCGTAAAAAAAGAGCTCATAAATCCCTTATTTAGGGACGAATGATCTCCGCGGTACCACCCTAATTGACAAGACACCACACTTGTCCACTTCATCTATTTTAACCTTTATAGGTAGGTGTAATTCGAAAAATTTATGACCTGAACTTTCACCAACCATTCAGTCTCTTTAGCTGTTCATAAATCCTCTACTGGCACTACCGGTTAAATTATATAAAAACTAAGAATACTATTTTACTTAAACGCTTTTATGCACTAAAGTATTTTTGTAACGTATTTATACTATAATCTGTATTTCATTTACTGTCAATCATTATTTTTATATAAATAATTTGACCTTAGCCTATACTTTACGGACAACCACGGTTGCTAAAACTCATCTGTGGATCAACCTTCTTCTTTAAAAAGCAAGATGATGTTCGTGCCAAACATGTCAACCTTGTACGTTGATTGCTAAAATTAAAGATGCATATTAAAAGCACGCACAAAAATTGTGCGTGCCTTTAATTATATTTATTGTTGCTGCTGATCCATCGGATTATATAATGGTACATCTGGATTTTTATCTTGGAACCATCTAAGAGCAAAGTCATTTTCAAATAGAAACACTTGATGTTCATATCGGTCCTTCACAAGTAAACTACGTGAGCTAGAAAGGTTATCGTAATTGTCCTCACCTTCAACCCATCTTGCAATTTTAGAGCCTAACCTCTCCATTAATACTTCCGTGTTATATTCGTTTTTCATACGATGTTCAAATACTTCAAATTGTAATTGTCCAACTGCTCCGAGTAAATACTCATCTGTTTTCACAGTTTTAAAGAGCTGAATAGCTCCCTCTTGCACTAGCTGTTGAATCCCTTTATGAAAATGTTTTTGCTTCATTACATTCTTTGCTGTCACTCGAACAAATAATTCAGGGGTGAACTGAGGTAATTTTTCAAACTGGAAACCATTTTTATCACTTGTTAATGTGTCACCAATCTGATATGTTCCTGGATCATAAATCCCAATGATATCGCCACTTACAGCTTCGTTAACAGTACTACGATCATCTGCCATAAATTGTGTCGATTGTGCTAATTTCACTTGTTTACCCAGACGTGGAATATTTACACTCATCCCTCGTTCAAATTTACCTGAACAAATTCTAAGAAAAGCGATTCTATCCCTATGTGCAGGATTCATATTCGCTTGAATTTTAAAGATAAACCCTGAGAAGTCTTCTGTTAAAGGATTGATTTCTCCAACAGTCGATTCTCTTGGTTGAGGAGAAGGAGCAAACTGTAAATAAGATTCCAAAAACGTTTGCACACCAAAATTAGTCAAAGCACTGCCAAAGAAGACAGGTGTTAAATCCCCTGAAGCAATGCGGTCACGCGAAAATTCATTACCCGCTTCATTTAACAACATAATTTCTTCTAACGTTTGTTCATAAAGTCCCGATTGTTTTAGAGAATGTTCTTCGTTAATTTCTCCTTCATCATTCAATTCAAGGAAACGATCCTCTTCATCTACCCTAAATTGTTCAATGCGATTATTAAAACGATCATAAATGCCTAGAAACTCTTTCCCCATTCCTATTGGCCAATTCATCGGATATGATTCAATCCCCATTACTTCTTCTAATTCTGCTAAAAGTTCTAACGGCATCTTACCTTGTCGATCCAATTTATTGATAAATGTAAAAATAGGAATACCTCTCATACGGCAAACTTTAAAGAGTTTTAAAGTCTGATCCTCGATCCCCTTTGCTGAATCAATGATCATTACTGCACTATCCACTGCTGTTAATGTACGATAAGTATCTTCACTGAAATCTTGGTGTCCTGGTGTATCTAAGATATTGATTTTAGCTTGATTATACTCAAACTGCATAACACTAGACGTAACCGAAATACCACGTTGTTTTTCTATTTCCATCCAGTCACTTGTTGCATACTTCCCTGTCTTTTTCCCTTTAACAGTCCCTGCATCACGAATGGCCCCTCCGAATAAAAGAAGCTTTTCTGTTAAGGTTGTTTTCCCAGCATCCGGGTGGGAAATAATTGCAAATGTTCGACGTGATAATACTTCGTCTTTAAATGTACTCATAATAAAATTCCTCACTAACATGTATAAATTCTTATCTGTCGCTACTGCGTACCCTCAATTTTATCCTTGTATTAGAAACTTTGCAATGCGTATTCAATATATGGCATTTTATTTAAAAAGATAACCAATGAGTTTGCACGTTTTATTCACAATAATAATCCTATTGTCATCCAATATTGTTTTATTACAAACAAAAAAGCTGACATAAGATATGCCAACTTTTAGTTGAAATTACTTCTCTAAATTGTTTTTCTTCTTTTCATTAGAGTCCTCATCATCATTAGCTAAACCTTTAGCAGAGTTTTTAAACTCTTTCAACGTCTCTCCCACTGCTCGTCCAATTTCAGGTAACTTCTTCGGCCCAAAAATAATGAGGGCCAGTACAAGTATAAGAATGAGACCCGGTATACCAATATTTGATAACATAGTATCACTCCTTTATGTAAGACATAACGTAAGGTGATTATTTATATTTCAATTCCCATTATAATTGAACACCAAATAAAGGCAAGTAAATTCCTTATTAACAATCCTTTTTAACACGATAAAAAGAGCCTAATGTGACTGATGTCACCCTTGGCTCCTTATCATTAGTTCATCTTCGTTCAATAAGATAGAAGGGTTTGCTTTACATAGAAAAACGGTGATTACCGATTTCTGTAACAACTTCTCTCGTATTCAACCAAGATTGCGGTACGATTGTTGGATTGTGGAAAAAGACCGTTTCATCTGGCAATGCATGATTTTTCATTGCTTGTTTTACTGCTTTTTTTGCTTCTTTATCTGCAGGCTTATTAATCGAACCATTGTCAACAGGTTGAAATTGCTTATTTTCATAAATAACATCGCGAATGGTATCAGGAAAACGTTCGTCCTGGACTCGATTAATCACAACTTCTGCAACAGCTACCTTTCCTTCAAACGGTTCGCCTTTCGCTTCTGCATGGATAAGTCTTGCTAAAAGATCCTGCTCCTCAGATGTTAACGAAATGTCAGGCTTCTTTTCTTCCTTTACCTTTTCCTCTACTTTTGGAACGATAAGCTTATCACCTTTCTGAACCGTTCGATCTTCTAAATGATTCATTATTGTTAATTCTTCCTCAGACACTTCTAATTGATCAGCAATGGAAGTAATTGTTTCGTCCTCTTTAACCTCATATATATCATAAACATCTAATGTCTCAGCATAAACGCGTAAATCAGCAGATTGGATGAAATGGACTAAAAACAATGTACTTGCTGCAAAGATAACTGCAATCAGTTTCAACATTTTTTCCTCCATTCATATATACATTTAAATCAAAATAACAAAATTAAGACTAACATGGATAGAAAGACTACTTCAAACGCAATGTTTTCCATGGGTAATTAGGATATTTCTCCCAGATTAATTTAGACTAGCATTATAATAAACTTCTACTACAATAATGGTGGAAATAAAAACGCAAATAAACCAAAATGTGGGGGGGCCAGTAATTGCTGGTTGAGATTTCATCCGTTTTAGATGATGACCCTTTGAACCTGATCTGTCTCATAGCAGCGTAGGGAACATATTTAAAACAATTCATATATTTTTGATATGCGCCCATAGTGAATCCTTTGGGCGTTTTTTATTTCCTTCAAGAAAATAAAAAGGAGGAAATGGAGAGAATCAAACGATTATTGGAGTAAAAAGCGAGGTGATTTAAAAGCGCATATCTTGTCTTCTCTAGAGGAATAAGATATACACTTTTACAATACTGATGACAAAAAATAAGCCATCTATCATAATAGATGGTATTGATCCCCATATGTGTTTTTCCAAATTTTCTTTAATGATTTAATAGCTCTCGTTGTGGTAATTCTCACCTTATCCTCTCTCCAACCTAAAATTTCTGCAGTTTCTTTAATGGTACATTCTTTTATTTTTCTTAACACTAATACATTTCGGTAATTCGTTTTCAAGTGGTTTATTGCCTGATATAACGCATGAACTCCCTCATCCTGAATAAATTGATTTTCTGGAATAGAATGATTTTTTATCCAATCTTTATTTAAATATAACTCATGTTGTAACTTCTGTTGTTTTCTAATAAAATCAATCGTCGTATTTTTAGCAATACTGAATAACCAACTATGGATTTTGTCTGGGTGCTCAACCTGATTTTTTGACATAAAAGCTTTAATAAATGTATCTTGCGTTAGATCTTCCGCTGTTTCTTGTTGCTCAATCATTGAATAAATAAACCTAAAGATTTGATGATGATAAATACGATAGATTTCAATAAATGATTGGCCGTCTGATCCCAACCCCTTTTCATCCTTTCTTTATCTTTCCTACATATTACAATTCCAAAGAAACTTGAATTTTCCTTCTTTTCCTTTTCTAAAAAAAGCGACAAGTTTTTTCTAGAAAATAAGACAAGATTACTTTCAGTTTTAATCGAAACTATTTACCTAATACAAAAAACTTTCCATAACCTCCGTACTAATTTTCCTATACTTTATCTATTTAGTTCCTTTTAAGTGAAACATACCCTGTAACAATTATTTCTACTATTGTATATGCAAAAAAATATTTCTTTTTACCCACCAAATGAACATCAAATCTCTCCCCTCTTACTATCGACCCTATACTTATGAACGCAATCAAAAGACTTATAAAAATTTGTAAGATTTTCCAACACAACTACTAAATACTTAATTTTCTAAAAATTTGATCAATTATCTGTCCTTTTTTTTGAAAACAAGCAAAGAATCGGCAAAAATTCTCATAGCTTTGGTTTCAAATGTACTAATTATTGATTTGTTCGCTATTACGATTAACTCATTTTAAAAAACGAACAAAAAAATTCGACATTTTCCGACAACTTTGAAGCCCTTCGTTAGCTAGAGTGTTAATCATAAGGAGAGCTACTTTTATTTTGAAAAGTAAACACTCCTTCATATATGAGGAGGTGAATACCAAGGATTATTCAAATATAATGAAAACATTTTTAGGAGGGGAATTACTTGAAGCGTAAAAGAAAAAATGGTTGGTTTCGTCTACTAAGTATGGCTATGATTGCTTTCTTAATCGTGCCAATGATGTTTCCTAGCATCAGCTCTGCTAGTAATAAAGGTGTAAATACCTCTGTAGCAAAGTCAGCTAGTGAAGTAGCAGAAAACAAAATAAGCAAAACATTAACGAAAGAATTTAAAAAAGAAGAACAAGTAACATTTTTAGTGAAATTCAAAGAAAAAGCTGATCCTCAAAAATCAGCACAAAAAGCAGAAAAAGCTGCAGCTGCTCAAAAACAGTCTGCTGCTCAAGCAAAATATATGAAACGCTCAGCTATTGTTTCAGATATGAGAACAGTGGCAATTGAATCACAAGATACTGTGCTTTCTTACCTTGAAAAACAAGAAAAGAAAGGAAACGCCAAAGAAGTTCAATCTTTCTTTATCGTAAATGCGGTTGCTGTTACAGCGACTAAAGATGTAATGGAACAAATCGCCACTTTCCCTGAAGTGGAAAAAATTCTACCAAATGAAACAAGAAAGCTACATACACCAACGGTAGAAGAGCAAGCAAAAGCGGAAGAAGCTGGTAAGATCAATAATATTGAATGGAATATTGATCATATCGGAGCACCTGCTGTGTGGGAAATGGGCATAGACGGTTCAGGTACAGTTGTCGCTTCCATTGACACAGGTGTTCAATGGAATCACCCAGCATTAAAAGAGAAATATCGTGGGTATGATCCTGCTAATCCAGAATCACCAGATCATGAGTACAATTTCTTCGACGCTGTGAGTGGCAATGAAGAATCTTATGATGACCACGGTCACGGTACACATGTAACGGGTACTATGGTTGGTTCTGAGCCAGACGGTGGCAACCAAATTGGTGTTGCACCCGGCGCAGAATGGATTGCTGCTAAAGCATTAGATGCTGGCGGTAGCGGTTCTGATGCTCAATTAATTGCAGCTGGTGAGTGGATTTTAGCTCCTACAGATGCTGAAGGTAATCCAAACCCAGCAATGGCGCCAGATGTGGTTAACAATTCATGGGGCGGCGGTCCTGGAATCGATGATTGGTATAGAGAAGTAGTTCAAGCATGGCGTGCTGCTGAAATCTTCCCTGAATTCTCTGCAGGAAATACAACTTTATTTAATCCAGGTGGTCCTGGTTCAGTTGCGAATCCTGGTAACTTACCAGAAGCGTACACAACTGGAGCAACGGACATCAATGATAACCTAGGAAGCTTTTCATTATTAGGACCTTCCCCTTATGGAGGAATTATTAAACCAGATATTTCAGCTCCTGGTGTAAATATCCGCTCATCGGTACCTGGCAGTGGATATGAAGGTGGCTGGAACGGAACTTCCATGGCAGGTCCGCATGTTGCAGCTGTTGCTGCTCTTCTTCGACAAGTGAATGCAAGTTTAACTGTTGAAGATATGGAAGAAATTATTTCTTCTACTGCGATACCTTTAACAAATGAAACATATACAGAAGTACCTAACAATGGCTTCGGTAATGGATTAGTAAACGCTTACGATGCTGTTAACTCTATCTTAGATGGATTGGGGACAATTAAGGGTACTGTCGCTAAAGATGGCGAAGATGAAGAAGCGCCAACATTAGAACATGAAGCAATTGAAGAAACTTATGCTGGTATGGATTTACCATTAGAAGTTTCAGCTGCTGACAATGTAAGTGTAACAAATGTAACCGTTGAATATACAGCTGCTGATGGAAGCACAAAAACAGTTACAGCTGCACGTGACAGTGGGGATTACAAATCTGGCACGTATAGTACAGTTATTCCAGGAGATGACATTGCTGAACCTTCTGTCTCCTATAAATTCATTGTGACTGACTTCGGTGGAAACACAGTTGAAAGTGACATGTATGAGGTATCTGTATTGCCTGGTATTACAGTTGGCTATTCAACAGACTTTGAATCAACTCCAGCTGGCTGGACTTCTTCTGGCGCCGCTAATAACTGGGAGTGGGGTGTACCGACTACAGGGCCTGAAAGTGCTTTCTCTGGAGAAAAAGTATTTGCAACTGGCTTAGACAGTCAATATGCAAGTAATGCAAACATGACACTTGTTATGCCTCCGATCGATTTACCAGAAGGAAATAGCTTTTTACAATTTAAACAATGGTATAACATTGAAAATAATTATGATTATGGCCATGTTTTCGTCTCAACAGACCAAGAAAATTGGACTCAACTTGCTAGATATACTAATCTTTCAAATGATTGGGTTGATGGCCAGGTTGATTTAAGTGAATATGCAGGTCAAAGAATTTATATCGGCTTTAACTTAACAACTGATGGTTCTGTAACCAGACCTGGTTGGTACATTGATGATGTTGCATTAACAGACACACCACTTGAAACTGCGAAAACTGGAAAAGTTACATTAGAAAAGAAAGATGCGAAAACTGAAGCAAAAAAAGACGCGAAACCAGTAAACGCTGATAAGATCCAACCTAATACTGAAAATGCTACAGTTGAAAAAGGATCTGACAAAAAAGCAACTCCTATGTCTTTACCACTTGGTGCAAAGGTGAGTGTCCTTGAATCAGGTAGATCTGTAAATACGAACCCTGCTGATGGTTCTTACCAATTAGTACACGCGGCTGGAGAATTTACTCTTTTAGCAGAAACATATGGATTTGCTTCAGAAACGCAAACCGTAAATGTTGAAGCAGATGGAGAAGCAGTTGCAAACTTCGTCTTAGATGAACTACCGCAAGGAACAATTAACGGTTCCGTAACAAATGAAAGAACTGGTGAACCAATTACTGGAGCAACTATCCTGCTTGTTGAGGATGCAAAAGTAACACCAGTTACAACAGATGAAAATGGTAACTATTCAATTACGGCTTATGAAGGTGAATACACTCTACGTGTAATGGCTAACTCTTATTCAAGTAAAGATGTGACGGTTACACTTGATGAAGAAAACGTGGAAGTAAATATCGAACTAAAACCATTCATCGGTTTTGAAGGTGAAATTGGCTATGATGATGGTACAGCTGAAAACGCACGTGCATTCTATGATGCTGGCAATGGCTGGGGTGTTCGTATGAGTCTTGAAGAGGGTCAAGAATCTGCAATGGTTACTGGCGGTTTATTCCGATTCTGGGATACATCTTTTCCAACACCTGGTGGAACAGATTTCCAAGTTGCGATTTATGATGCAACAGACAATGGTACCCCTGGTGAAAAACTAGCTGGACCTATTGATGCAACAGCATTAAGAAATGGTGAATGGACACATGTCGATCTTGCCACTGAAGGTGTAACAGTAGATGGTGATTTCTTCATGGTTTATATTCAAACAGACCCTAACCCTAATGCTCCTGGATTAGGAACAGATGAGAATGGAGATAACGCTGGACGAAGCTTCCAATTAGTTGGTGGCGCTTGGTCAGCTTCACCTGCTGCTGAAGGAAACTATATGATTCGTGCGGTAGTAAACTATGAATTAACATCACCAACTATTACTTCCCCAGCTGATGGAAGTTATACTAATGAAGAAACAGTAACTGTGGAAGGTTCAACACAACCAAATGTGGATGTTAAAGTGTACAATGGTGATGAAGAAGCTGGAACAACAACTGCTAGTGCAGAGGGTGAATTCAGCTTAGATGTTGAATTAAATGAAGGTGAAAATGTCTTAACTGCTACAGGTGTAAGCGAGGTTGGTGAAACGGATCCTTCAGAGCCAGTGACAATTACATTAGATCAAGAAGCTCCATCACTTGCTATTACTAGTCCTGAAGATGGTTCGAAAACAAATAAAGAAGCGGTGACTGTAGAAGGAACGGTTTCTGATGACCACTTAGATACTGTTACAGTAAATGGCCAAAATGCAAATGTATCTGATGGTACATTCTCAAAACGTATTTTATTAGATGAAGGTACAAACGAAATTACAGTTGTTGCTACTGACGAAGCGGGTAACTCTTCGACTGAAACTGTAACAATTGAAGCCAAATACTCAAGCCTTGATATTGAAAACCTTCAACCAGGAGAAGATAAAGAATTAGCCGCTGGTCAAACAGTGAAAATTGAATTTGACAGTGAGCCAGGCTTAAAAGCAACATTTGCATTAAAAATGCCTTTAACAAACTTACGTGCACAAACCACAAACGTAAATGACCTACCAATTATGGAAACATCTCCAGGTCACTATGTTGGTTATTATACTGCAACTTCTAATGTTGTAGCTCCTGGTGCAGAAATTGAAGTCACTGTTAAAGATAGCTTTGGCAATAAAGCAACGGAAATCGCTGAAGGAAAACTTTATATTAATGCACCAATAGATTAATTATTTTGCCCAAATGAAATAAAAAGAGGGAGATGCCTTTATTGGCATCCCCTCTTTTTATTTAGCAATTATCTAAAACAAGCAGCTCCAACGATGATTAAAAGGATGAATAATACAACGATCAGTGCAAAACCGCCACCGAAACCGCCACATCCGCCACCGTATCCGTAACCGCCATAACCGCAGCCTCCACCGTAACCATACATAAAAAGATCTCCTCCTATTTTTTATATTTACCCTTTATCCCAAAACCATTAGGTGATTAGCAGCAGCCACCGTATCCCCAAGAAGCTCCAATAATCACTAACAAAATAAATAAAACAACTAGGAGTGCAAAGCCTCCACCGTATCCAAATCCTTCTGACATTTGAATAACCTCCTTTATCTTGATTCTATATATCCTATTCAACTAACCTAATATGTGCGATAGTCAAATGCACATTTTTAGGGCAAATAACTATAGGCTTATCCAAGAGGAGTGTATCTTCTGTCTCTCGAACCCCTTCATCCAACTCTTACCGGTTTATATATAAATTGCTCCGCTTTCTCTTCTGGTTTACGTTCTGAATGCCGGGCAAACCTATTTTGCGAAGCACTCATTTATCAATTTTCTTTTGAGTGAACTGCTAATTCTTTTTGCGAAGCACTCACTTCTCGAGTTCCTTCTGAATGACTTGCTAATCACTTTTGCGAGGCACTCACTCTTCGATTTCCTTCTGAGGGACTTGCTAATCACTTTTGCGAAGCACTCACTCTTCGGTTTCCTTCTGAGGGACTTGCTATTCCCTTTTACGAAGCACTCACTCTTTGAGTTCTTTCTGAGTGACTTGCTAACCCCTTTTGCGAAGCACTCATTCACCGATTTTCTTCTGAGTGACCTGCTAATCCCTTTTGCGAGGCACTCACTCTTCGATTTCCTTCTGAGGGACTTGCTAATCACTTTTGCGAAGCACTCACTCTTCGGTTTCCTTCTGAGGGACTTGCTAACCCCTTTTGCGAAGCACTCACTTCTCGGTTTCCTTCTGAGGGACCTGCTAATCCCTTTTGCGAGGCACTCACTCTTCGATTTCCTTCTGAGTGAACTGCTAATCCCTTTTGCAAAGCACTCACTCTTCGGTTTCCTTTTGAGGGACTTGCTAATCCCTTTTGCAGAGCACTCACTCTTCGGTTTCCTTCTGAGTGAACTGCTAATCCCTTTTGCAAAGCACTCACTCTTCGGTTTCCTTCTGAGGGACCTGCTAACCCCTTTTGCGAAGCTCTCATTCATCGATTTCCTTCTGAGTGACCTGCTAATCACTTTTACAAAGCACTCATTTATCAATTTTCTTCTGAGTGAACTGCTAATCCTTTTTGCAAAGCACTCACTCTTCGGTTTCCTTCTGAGTGACCTGCTAATCCCTTTTGCAAAGCACTCACTCTTCGGTTTCCTTTTGAGGGACTTGCTAATCCCTTTTGCAAAGCAATCACTCTTCGGTTTCCTTTTGAGGGACTTGCTAATCCCTTTTGCGAAGCACTCATTCATCGATTTCCTTCTGAATAGCGCATGTCCATTCTGCGCGGCTTTTCCTAATATTTCAATCCTCTCTGAATGCAGCGCATGTTTAATGTTAAGCTAACAATATATAAGTTATGTATGCACCTATGAAGCTATCTTCCTTTTCTCCTGAGAACCGTGATTCTCCATATTGAGACGCTCCTTTTTTGCCCACCCCCTCTATCTCAGTGACTGAGACCACATTTTATGTGAACCAACATAAAAAGCCACAGAAACAAGAGCTGTGGCTTTCAGAGTGTAGACAAACTCCTTTTTCAAAAATTCATTTGAAGAAAAAGGAGCTTTGTTTCTTTTTTAGTTATATTGTTGTTGTTACGTAACAACAACATATATTGATGGGGTAGTAATTATAGAAAACGTTATTTAAGAATTTCTTTCCTTTGGCACAAGTTGATAAATTTCACCTGTTTCAAAACTATTCACTAATCGCCCTAGCCAATCATAATAATTTAGGGCCTCATGTAATTTTGTTACATCTTCACGAGCTGCTGCTAAAACCTCTTCTGGGGCATTTTCCTCTTCTATTAATAAATTGATTTCCTTTAATGATTTCTCGATTGCGGAAATATTCATGGAAATACTCGGTCTCCACTTCGTTGTAAAAAGATCAACAAAAGTTTGATGCCAATCTTCTTCAGCTTGATACTGATCTTTTCTTGACCCTTTTCTCCATACTTTTTCCACCATTTTTAATTCTAATAAATTTCTTACAGAGGTACTCATACTGGTTTTACTCATACCTAATTCTTCTTTCATTTCATCTAACGTCATTGGTTTTGCTTGAAAATATAATAAACCATATAACCTACCTACAGATGGTGTTATCCCGTAAAGATTCATATTTTGAGAAATGGTTTCAATTACTCTTTCTCTGGCTTTGTCTAACCTTTCTTCATACATTGTTTCATCATCACACCCATTTTTATTTCATTGATATTTATTATTGTTCATTATAGTTAACTAAAACTTGTCATGTCGAGAAATTTATAATTTTAGCTTATCATTTTTTCCTCCTATGTAAAGAAAGCACATCAATTGGAATATCGAGCATTCAAGAGCATTTATAAGAATTCACTGTATACAGTTCGTACAGTTTTTACTGTACAAACTATATTATAGAATATGCTCATATATGAACTTTGCTCTTATTTCTTTAAACTCCTACAATTAAGGAGGTCGTAATTCACAGGAAAATAGAACGAGGATTCATAATTAAGAATGATGGAAATTGTCTCATTTTGTAGTTTTTGTTACAAAATAATTAATAATATAACGGTTTGATTCCATATATTTCACAAAGTAGGTAAATACAAAAAGTACCTAATAAGAAAAAACCATTTTTTCATTCGAATATGATCCAAATCCTGTAAAAACAAACATATACAAGTTAAACGAGGTGAAACAATGGATGAGAGAGCAAAAAAAATTAGCGTGAGTCAAGTATCAAAAATATTTGGCAAAAACACTAAAAAGGCCACTCAACTGTTAAATGAGGGTCAAAGTAAAAATGAAATTCTTAAACAGACCGGTGCAACCATTGGTGTTAACCAAGCCAATTTTGATGTTTATGATAGTGAAATCTTCGTCATAATGGGACTTTCTGGTAGTGGTAAATCTACATTAGTAAGAACCCTCAACCGACTCATCGAACCAACAACTGGAGACATTT
Organism: Cytobacillus sp. FSL M8-0252; assembly: GCF_038007345.1. Classification (NCBI taxonomy): domain Bacteria; kingdom Bacillati; phylum Bacillota; class Bacilli; order Caryophanales; family Bacillaceae; genus Cytobacillus; species Cytobacillus sp. FSL M8-0252. Next base: position 1,812,954 of record NZ_JBBOWZ010000001.1, on the reverse strand, counting down.
TTATTGATGGAAAGAACATTACAAAAATGTCCAAGGACGAACTAAGAGAAACTCGAAGAAAGAAAATAAGCATGGTTTTTCAAAAGTTTGCCCTACTCCCCCATCGTACCATTCTAGAAAATACAGAATATGGCTTAGAAATTCAAGGAATGGCCAAGGATAACCGTAAACAAAAAGCACTTGATGCATTAAAACTTGTTGGACTTGAAGGTTATGAGAATCAATATCCTGATCAACTAAGTGGTGGTATGCAACAGCGTGTTGGGTTAGCAAGAGCTTTAGCAAATGATACGGATATTTTATTAATGGATGAAGCTTTTAGCGCTCTTGACCCGTTAATTCGAAAAGATATGCAAGATGAACTCCTTGATTTACAAAGCTCGATGGCAAAAACGATTGTCTTCATTACACATGACTTAGATGAAGCGCTAAGAATCGGGGATAGAATTGCGTTGATGAAAGATGGTGCCATTGTACAAATTGGTACACCTGAAGAGATTCTGATGAACCCATCTAATCAATATGTTGAAAGATTCGTTGAAGATGTGGATTTATCGAAAGTACTTACAGCTCAACATGTAATGAAGAGAGCGGAAACCGTACAGGTAGATAAAGGGCCAAGAGTAGCCCTACAACTAATGAAGAAACTAGGTATTTCAAGTATTTATGCTGTTGATAAAAAGAAAAACATTCGCGGTATTGTCCATGCAACAGCAGCAAAAGAAGCAGTTGATTCAGGAAAAACCATCGAAGAGATATTAGATACAAGTTATCAAACAGTAACGGAAGATACCGTACTTACAGATCTCTTTGATATTGTTTCTACTGCCTCCATTCCTGTAGCTGTGGTAAACGAAAATGGCCGCTTGAACGGTATTCTCGTTCGTGGTGCGGTAATTGCTGCACTCGCAGGCAATAACGATGCCATTAATGATTTTGAACATGATACGAGTACAACTCAAGATCAATCTATTAAGGAGGTGTACTAATCATGGAAGAAAGCTTTATTCCTAAAATTCCCGTCGCTAGCTGGATAGATGCCTTTGTAGATTGGCTGACTGTTACTTTTGCGATTGTATTTGACGGTATTACAATTGCACTTGAAGCGATTGTAAATGGTATGAATACAGTGTTAATGGCTATCCCAGCATTGATTTTAATCATTATTTTAGCAATCCTCGCGTGGAAATTGGCTAGCAAGGGCATTGCTCTTTTCACATTGATTGGACTGTTATTAATACAAAATCTCGGCTATTGGGAAGGTATGTTACAAACCCTATCCCTTGTCTTAACATCGGTTATTATTACCGTCATTATTGGACTACCAATAGGTGTTTGGGCTTCACAAAAAAGAACTGTGCAACAAATTGTTACACCCATTCTTGACTTTATGCAGACTATGCCGGCATTCGTTTATTTAATTCCAGCTATATTCTTCTTTAGTATTGGGGTTGTACCAGGTGTAGTTGCCTCTGTTATTTTTGCCGTACCACCAACTATCCGTTTAACCATTCTTGGGATTCAACAAGTCCCTACCGATATTATTGAAGCAACTGAAGCTTTTGGATCAACTGTAAAACAACGATTACTAAAGGTACAACTACCGTTAGCAACACCTACGATTATGGCAGGTATAAACCAAAGTATTATGCTTTCTTTATCAATGGTTGTTATCGCATCAATGGTTGGTGCGCCAGGTTTAGGTGCGGATGTTTATCGTGCAGTAACACAGATTCAAATTGGTACAGGTTTTGAAGCAGGTCTTGCGATTGTCGTTATGGCTATTATCCTTGACAGGCTTACTCAAAATATAGGAAAGAAAAAAAACTAGGAGGACTTTAACATGAAGAAAAAATGGCTATCTTACTTAATGGTTCCAGCTGTCGCATTAGGCTTAGCAGCATGTGGATCAAATGAAACCGACGAAAATGCAACTGTAGGAGATCAGGTTGATCACGAAATTATCGGTATCGATCCTGGTGCAGGCATTATGAAGGCGGCAAATTCAACACTTGAAGAATATGAATTAAGTGATTGGACTTTAGTTGAAGGCTCTAGTGCGGCAATGACAGCTTCATTGAAAAAGGCTTATAATGCTGAAGAACCTATTATTATTACAGGCTGGAGTCCACATTGGATGTTCTCACAATTTGATCTAAAATATTTAGAAGACCCTAAAGGTACTTTTGGAGAAGAGGAAAATATCAATACAATCGTTAGAAATGGTCTAGCTGAAGACAAACCAAGCGCTTATCAAGTATTAGATGCTTTCAATTGGACTGAAGAACACATGAATGATGTGATGGTGAAGATTTCGGAAGGACAAGATCCTGCAGAAGCAGCGGCTGAATGGGTTGAGAATAACCAAGACCTCGTATCTGAATGGACTGATGGTGTTGATTCAGTTGATGGTGAAAAACTTAGCTTAGGCTATGTTGCTTGGGATACTGAAATCGCAAGTACGAATGTTATCAGTAAAGTTTTGACTGATTTAGGTTACGATGTGAATATTAGTCAAGTTGAGGCGGGTCCAATGTGGACTGGTGTTGCTGAAGGTAGTCTTGATGCCCATGTTGCTGGATGGTTACCTTTAACTCATGCTGATTATTATGAGAAATTTGAAGGTAAATTTGAAGATCTAGGTTCTAACTTAGAAGGAACGAAATTAGGAATAGTTGTACCTGAATATATGGATATTGATTCTATTGAAGATTTAAAAACAGCTGAATAAATGAATGCAAAACAGCAGTGAGTTAAGGCTCACTGCTGTTTTTTTACCCACTATTACGCTTCTTTTTTATGATTTTCCGTTTTAATATCCATACCTAATTGCTCAATGCTTTGTTTAATATTAGATTTGCCTGACAAATTTTCGATTAATTCCTTAATATCCAAGCCTGACGATGCCTTCACAGATTCTTGCATTGTTGTCATTAAGTCAGTGGCATAGCCTGTCACTTTATTCGCTCCACCTTTTGCTCCACTACCAGTATCTACAACTGTAATTTTATCAATATTAGAAAGAGGACTTGCCACTTCTTTCGCGTATGCTGGTAACATTTGAATAACCATATCCATAATCGCCGCATGCCCGTACTGCTCAAATGCCTCAGCGATTTTCCTTTTTGCTTCTGCTTCTGCTAAACCTTTCAAGCGTATAATTTCTGCTTCTGACTCACCTTGTGCCTTTTGTGCTTCTGCTTTGGCTAACCCATCTGCACGTACCCTTTCTGCTTCTGCACGCGCCTCTGATTCTATTCGATATTGATGCGCATCTGCTTGGGCAATTTGTTTCCGTTTTTCAGCTTCTGCTGACTGTTCCACTGAATAACGATCTGCGTCTGCCTTTTTCTTGACTTCGGAATCATACTGTCTTTCTCTTCGTAGTATTTCCTTTTCTTCTAATTCAATCGATTTCTGTCTTTCAATAATTTTTATTTGCATTTCTTGCTCTGTTACTTCTTGTTTAGCTCTCGCTGTTTCTAAATCATAGGCTTGGTCAGCACGTGCCTTAGCGATATCTTGATCACGACGATAATCCGCCATTTTCATTTGATTCTCTTTTTCTGCCTCAGCGATTTCCGTCGCTCTTTCTAATTCTGCTTTTTGTGCATCTTTATCGGCTTCTGCTCGCTTTATTCGCGTTTCTTTTTCTGCTTCTGCCGTAGCAATGTCTGCATCTCTTCTCACCTGGGCAATCCTCGGTTTACCTAATGAATCCAGATAGCCATTTTTATCTCTTACATCTTTGATAGTAAATGAAACGATAATTAAACCCATTTTCGCTAAGTCTTGTGAAGCGACACGCTGAACTTCTTGTGAAAATTTATCACGGTTTTTGTAAATTTCTTCAACTGTCATTGAACCAAGTATTGAGCGTAAATGACCTTCTAATACTTCTTTCGCTTCATTTTCACGATCTTCTTTCGTTTTACCTAAGAATTGTTCTGCCGCAGTCGCAATTTCACCAATCGAGCCACCAATCTTAATAATAGCCGTTCCATCTGCCATAACAGGCACACCTTGTTCGGTATATACTTCTGGAGTTGAGACTTCTAATTTGCTTGATAATAAGCTAAGAGGCTCTGCTTGCTGGAAAACAGGTAATACAAACGCTCCTCCACCCCGAATAATTTTAATACGATTACCTGCTTCATCAACATGTACATTCTTACTACCCAAATAACTACCTGTCACAATTAAAGCTTCATCTGGTCCAGCAGTACGATATTTCGTAACAAAAATTCCTAATAGCGCAACAATTAAAACCGCTACAATTCCAATAACAATCCATATTAAAAGCATAGGTTTCTCCTCCTTTATATCTGTTCATGTGTCGTAACAATGACTCGACTTTCTTTTACCTCAATGACTAATACTTTTTCGCCATTAGCGATTGCCTGCCCATTAAGGCTTTCAGCTGTTTTAGAAATTCTACCTGAATAGCTCTCAATCAATACTTCACCATAGCCCTTTTCTGGGATTGGAATGATAATAACTCCTACCCGTCCCCTTAACGAGTCTTCTGAATAGACAAGCGATTCTTCAGCAGATGACATTGGAACAAGTATAAACACATTTAATAGTACGGAAAAAATAAAGGCAATAATTACAGAGATTAATGCAATGAGAATACTATTCAACGAAGTTAATACTTCAAATAAATAACCACTTGCTGATAAAAAGACGATAAAGGCAAGTATTAATATTGGATTAAGAAAAGGGCTAGCTTCCTCTATTCCACCTAATACATCCCCAAAAAAGAATAAAAGAATAATTAGTACACCTGAGATAATCAACGCATACAAATACAGTGTTTCAACGGATAGGTTAAAAACTTCCATCATCATCATCCTTGTTTTCTATACTTTTCCTTTCTTTCACACAAATTCACACTCCCCCTCGTATAAAAATAGGTTGTAACATACATACGAATGAGCGGGCGATAGGTTTCAAATATTTCATTATTTGTCATGATTTTCTTCCATCTGAATATGTTGAATATAGAATAGGAGGGAACTGTTTGACACGTCAAGAAAGGAATAGAAAGCAACATTTTAATTTAGATAAATTACTGATTCTTCTCATAACACTTATGATTACTGCTATTACATCCCTTTACTTTTATAGTAGAAGTATCATTGTTATTGAAGCACCTAAGACTGATTATGGCGAGAAAATTGTTGTTCAACTACCTTCAGGACAAAAAGTGTTTACCTATGAAAAATTAGTAGTAAAGAAGGATGGTAAGCTAATATATCAAGGGGAACATCAAACAATCGCATTGACTGGTGGTAAAATTAAATATGAGGACTGGGATTGACAACAGGTGTCATCGTCATTTACGATAAGCAAAAATCATGAGAAAGGGGCATCAGAATGAGACAAGTGAGAAGAGCTTATCATACGATTAATGCTAAATTGGCATTAATGTTTAAGAAACAAAACAAGTTCTTTCATCCCAGCTTTCAAAAAATTGCTCATAGAGGTGCTGCCGGAACATGTCCAGAGAATACCATGATTGCTTTTGAGCGTGCGCTTCAATTAGGTGCTGACATGATTGAATTAGATATCCAGTTAACTAAAGACCGACAAATCGTTGTCATACATGATGCAACAATTGATCGAACTACAAATGGGACAGGTAAAGTATCTGATTATACATATGAAGAGTTATGCCAATTTGATGCCGGAAGTTGGTTCTCTCCAACATTCCAAGGTGAAAAAATTCCATTACTCAAAGATGTATTGAATAAATATTACAATCAGATAGGTGTTTTAATTGAATTAAAAAAGCCTGAAAAAAACCCAGGCATTGAAAGCTTACTACATTCTTTACTTATGCAATATTCTACTGATTCAATCATAATTCAGTCTTTCAACCTCGACTCACTAAGGAAGATAAAAACGCTCATGCCCTCGGTGAAATTGGCCTTATTAGTCAATTACCCCCTTCAAACTAAAGACATAAAAAGAATAGCACAGGAATTTGATTATGTGAGTTTGAAGTGGACAATGGTTAACAAAAAAGTGATGTCCGCAATAAAACAAGCTCAATTACGAACAATTATCTGGACAATTAATACTAAAAAACAATTAGCTAGTGTAAGGTGTTGGGATATAGACGCAATTGTCACTGATCATTTACAGTTATTAGCTAAAAGTGAGGAGTAAATATTAACGATCTTCACCTTTTTCCCATTCTATTAAATATTGGATGGTTTCAATGTCATTTTTCGTTTGAAGGTGAAAAATATCTTGGTAATTCTCATGCCCCTTCCCAATAACAAATATCCAATCACCACTTCCTCCTATTTCCCACATTTTCTTTATAGCCATAGTGCGATCCATTATGACTTCCCCATTTGTAAATGGTTTTGTTAAGTTATATAATTCTTCTTCTACAACCGTTTTACTCTCCCCATTTATATCATCTAATGTAAGGATAAACTGCCGACAATAAGTAGATGCCACCTTAACCATTTTAATTCGCTTGCTTTTATCCCTTTTTCCTCGAAATCCAAAAACCATATATATTTTTTTCGCTCTATTTTCCTTAGCTGTTTGGAGAAGGTAGATGAGAGCATCTTCTGTATGAGCATAATCAATAATAAATACGGCCCCTTTCTTATTGTAATATTTCTCCCATCTGCCAGGTACTCCTCTAAAATTCATTAATCCTTGCGATATTACCTCTTTTGATATGCCCGATTCTAAACAAGCAGCAATAGCGATAGCTGTATTATAAAGATTATGTTTCCCCGGTAATGGTGAATCTGCTACAATAGTATCTTTTTTAACACTTGATATTTTTAACTGATATTTTGCATCTTTAAACGTGAGCTGCAGATCATAATCGCCAGCTTTACCAATTGTTTTTATTTTATTATGTTCCTGCTCAAGTGCTATTTTCGCCCCCCATGTATCCTCAATGTTGACTAATCCAACGCCTTCATCTTTTAATAAAGAAAAGATTTTCTTTTTCTCGCTGTAATACTCTTCAATCGTCTGATGATAGTCCATATGATCATGAGTTAAATTTGTAAAAATAGCTATATCAAGCTGTAATCCTTCTGTACGATGTTGATGGAGTGCATGGGATGAAATTTCTAGTATGATAAAATCATCCATACTTTCAGCTAATAAAGATTGTAGTTCTAAAGCGTCTGGAGTTGTATTTTTAGCTTTTCTTGTTTGGTTATTAATATTATTTTCTATCGTGCCTATCATTCCACAAGAATACCCTGCTTCTTTGATGAGATGGTGGATGAGATAGGCTGTAGTTGTTTTACCATTTGTGCCCGTTATCCCAATTAAGCGATGTTTTTTGCTGGGGTGGGCATAAAATATGCTTGCTAAAATGCCTAATGTTTTCCTAGAATCTTGAACTGCAATATACGGAACAGTGAGCGATAATCGCTTTTCCCCTATCACAGCAATCGCTCCATTTTTAATTGCTTCTTCTATATATTTATGCCCATCCTTTTCAAAACCGGAAATGGCAATAAATAAATATCCTCGTTTTACTTTCCTTGAATCTGTAGTTAAACCTTTCACTACTTCATGACCACTATCTTTTAAGTCCGTTTGTAATAAGTTAAATACATCAATTAATTTCATATAAAAAACTCCTTAAGGCACCAATAAAGTTACTATTTTTTGTATGCCCACGAACAAAAAAAATATGCCTTTATGAGACATATTAAGTATTACTATTAAAGTAATTGGAAAATAGAAGAATCGTAATTCTGATGTGGTACTCTACGTGCAAATTGTGAAAGGTATTTGTAACTTAAGCGACTATGTTGTGAAATAAGATACGCATCCTGTGTCGCTCCTGGCTTTCTTAGCGTATTCAATGCTTCTATCATCCCTCTTTCACTTTCCAATCCTACTCCGTGTCCAAAGTATCGGTCATTACCTAAATAGACTGCATTTTCTCCCGTCCATATTGGATGCTCGAAATCGGGATTATAAAAGTAAACAACATCTCCTGGAATGAAATCTCTTCCTATCCGTGTATCTATACCTAAGTCTTGATCATAATTCCAATCCCAAACTAAAAGACCTTGGAATAAAGTGTTAAATCGACTAATCGAAATTGAATCCAATACTGATTTATAAAATAACAATACAATTGCTGTAGAACATTCAAATGCATATAAGTGGCTATTATGAAACACATCCCTTATCGCATCCGAGGGTAATATATATGGTTTTAATACATAACCGTACTTCGTTTTTGTCCAAATCTGAGGGTTAAATCTTGATACATCAAATGGAGCGAATTCTGCTTTACTTTCATGTAACTGGTAAGCGGCTTGAATTAGTTTTTCTCTTAAGAGTAGCTCAAATTCAAAAACAAAAGCAGAATCATAAAAAAATTGCTGTGGTGAAGAATCGAGTGCTCTATAAATATCTTGTTGTATAGGACTAAATGAATGAATAGGGGGCTTCTCCTGTGACTGAATAATAATGGTCATAAACACTTACCTCCCTTTATTTAATTTTCTTCTGACAACATATAATACCAAATTATGTTCTGCCCCGTTCAGAGGTTCATAATAGCCAATAATAAGTTCATCTATTAGAAAATTATATAAAAATAACATTTTTCTGAAAAAGTATTGCTTTACAGCAAAAAAGCACTTACAATACATCATATATTCCAAAGTTTCAGAAATATATCACATCAGCAGGAGGCACTTAAATATGGCAACATTCCTTGTAGCAATTGTATTACTTATTCTTGGATACATTTTTTATTCGAAATTCGTAGAGAAAGTTTTTAGTATCGATGATAGTAGAAAAACCCCAGCGTATACAGAAGCAGACGGCATGGACTTTGTCCCAATGAGCTGGTGGAAAGGAAATCTTATTCAACTATTAAACATTGCTGGCACCGGTCCGATATTTGGCGCATTAATGGGTGCATTATACGGACCTGTCGCGTTTATATGGATTGTTATTGGCTGTATTTTCGCTGGAGCTGTTCATGATTATTTTTCAGGAATGCTTTCACTTAAACATAAGGGAGAACAATTCCCTAATCTCGTTGGTAGATATCTAGGGAATGGAATGAAAGTTTTTATTAATATATTATCCATTATATTAATGATTTTGGTAGCAGCTGCTTTTACAGCAAGCCCAGCCCAATTGATTTCTTCTATTACCCCACTTAGTTTTACTGTATCGTTAATGATTGTATTTGCTTATTTCGTTATTGCAGCGGTTCTCCCGATTAACCAAATTATTGGTAGAATTTATCCGATATTCGGTGCGATATTAATCTTTATGGCTGTGTCCATTGGTATCGCTTTACTATTTAATGGTCAACCTATTCCAAATTTAACTTTTAGCAATTTACACCCTGAAGAATTGCCAATTTGGCCATTATTAATGGTTACCATTTCATGTGGCGCTATATCTGGTTTCCACGCAACACAAAGTCCAATTGTATCAAAAACTTTAAAAAAAGAGTCTGATGGAAGAAAAGTATTTTACGGAGCAATGATTGGTGAAGGAATCATCGCCCTTATTTGGGCAGCAGCAGGAATGACATTCTTCGGAGGAACAGGTGGCTTACAGGAAGCTTTAGCGACCGGCGGGCCAGCAGGCGTGGTGAATGAAATTTCCATTTCACTTTTAGGTACACTAGGGGGCATTTTAGCGATACTTGGTGTTATTATTCTACCTATTACAACAGGAGATACAGCGTTACGTTCATCGAGAATGATGCTTTCTGAAACTATTTCGAAGTACTTGAACTTTAAAGGGAATGGACAGATACTACTTGTCACATTATTAGTTGGTGTTCCAACATTTCTTTTAGCAACGATTGATTATTCCTTTTTATGGAGATATGTTGGTTGGACCAACCAATTATCTGCCACGATTATGCTTTGGACAGCAACAAGTTTCCTACTAAAATCTAATAAGCAGCACCTCATAACAGGAATTCCAGCTATGTTCATGACAGGAGTATCTGCTACTTATATATTTTACGCACCTGAAGGATTGCAATTATCTTATCCAATATCTTTAACAATTGGGACAGTCTTATCGATCATCGTGTTAATCATTTACATCAAGAAAATAATTGACACACGAAGTCATAAGACAACTAACATAGAAATTGTCTAATCTGAAGCAGACTGGGAAAGTGTGAATCCCAGTCTCTTTTTATTATTATGGGCAATCAATTAAAATGAAGATAACTGTTGTCTACTATATACTTACAATGAGAAAACAACTCATTCACTAACAGGTAAAATGTTATTTGTCAACAATATACTTTGACAAACAACGTAAAAAAGTGCTAATTTTATAGAGAGCGTGATTTTAAATTTGCAATTATAGTAGGTGATGAATTTGAGTAAAAATATGAATAAAGATATGATTAAATTTATTAGAAAAAGTTATAATATGACACAACGAGACTTCGCTCGAATTGTGAGCTGCAGCTTCTCGCTCATCGCACTTGTTGAAGTGGGAAAAAGACGAGTCACATCGGATTTAGAAAATAAAGTCAAGGTAGCATTTGACTTAGATGATCAACAATTACAATCAATTTCTACATTAATAACTGAATTTAGTAAGGGCGTTCCACCTTTTATGTAAGCCACTATATCCAACCTTTCTCCTTTGCTTTAGTTATTGCTTCAATCCTATTCTTTGCCTCTAACTTATTAATGATTTCTGACATATAATTGCGCACCGTCCCAGCAGACAAAAAAAGGTGCGCCGAAACCTCCTTTGAAGTTAAACCCGACGCAATAAGCTTCAACACTTCCTTTTCCCTGGAAGTGAGTGGGTTATCTTGTCTCAATTGATTAAATACCAGTTCCGGAGAAAACATTCTCTGACCATTCATCACACGCCTAATGGCTTCAGCTAGTTCTTCACTCGGTCCATCTTTTAATAAGTATCCGTGAACTCCTGCTCCTATTGCCCTTTCAAAATAACCTGTTCTAGCAAACGTTGTTAAGATAATAACTTTACATAATGACTTTGCTTCAAATATTTCCTCTGCTAAATCTAATCCACCTTTTATAGGCATTTCAATATCTAATAAACATACATCTGGTGCCATTTGATGAATTAATTCTGTTGCTTCTTTTCCATTATTCGCTTGCGCTATGACTTCTATATCTTCCTCATAGTTTAATAATGTGCTTAACGCTCCTCTTAACATCTGCTGATCTTCAGCTATTAAAACTCTTATCATATCATTTAAGTACCTCCGAACTTTCTTTCTACAATTGGAATGAATACATTGACAGATAACCCTGTTTCATAATGGAAAAAGTTCAAGCTACCTTCAACTAACTCTAGACGTTCAGACATGCCTTTTAAACCATTCCCTAATTTCGTGTCTCGATTAAATCCTATTCCATTGTCTGAAATAGTTACCTCTATCCCTAAATTATTTTGCGATAATCCAATTACACAATGAGTCGCCCGAGAATGCTTAACGATATTTGTAATTCCTTCTTTTATACACATACTGATCATATTTTGCATCATTGATGTTATATTTTCACATCTATTCAGCCCTGTTACCTCCAGCGTAATATTGGCTGAATTTAATATCCCTTTGCAATCACTAATCGTTTCAGCAATTGTTAAAACTCGCATGTCTGCCACTAACTCTCTTACTTGTTTTAAGGCAATCCGTGAAGTCCGCTCGATTTCATTTACCTCTTTGGTGACAATTTGGGGATCAGCTTGATGCTTAGTCATTTTCGCTACTAGTTGAGATTTTAATGTTATATAAGATAGTGTATGACCGAGTGTATCATGTAAATCTCGAGCTATTCTCATTCTCTCTTCTCTTTTAATTAATACTTCAATCTGTTCGTTTGCTTCATTTAATTTTTCTTCTAACTCCATTTTCGTCGACATGGAGTGAATACCAAAAGGAGATATAATCATAACAACAACCATTACGACGAGATAAAAGTATTCGCTCAACATTTCATATTGTAAAATAACAGGTAAAATCGAAGAGAATACAAATAAAATCATACTAATTGTAAACATCTTAGAATTACGCAGCCACCCGATGAAATTTGCACAATAGAACCCGAGCAATACTAATGAAGGTTGATAAAAATAGGTAAAAATAATAATAATGATAAATTGTAGTATTAACCAACCCATATAAGAGGACATTGGTGGATCAAAGAAAAGTTTCCTATAAGATAGAAAAAAAAGGAATAAAAGCATCCATCCAATCACTGCCTTTACCCCTGTTTCATTTATTAAAACAATAATCGGAAACATTAAATAGACCAAAAAAACATATGGGAGAAAACCATATTTGACAGGAAATAACTTATAACCCAAAAAGCTTACACCACCACTTCTTGCTTTCTTCTAATATAAATACTTAATACTACAAATAGAAGGAAATATCCTGCTAATACAGCAATATTCAGCAAAGAAGGGTTGCCACCTTCTGTAATCTCCCATACACCCGCTCCATAATGATAGGAAGGAATCGCTTTAGCAATGGACTTAAAAATTGATGGCAACACTTCAATTGGCATAAATAACCCCCCCATGAAAGCTAAGACCATATAAAAGAAATTACTGATTCCAGCAGCTGTCTCCACCTTGTTCATTGCACCAATAATTGTTCCAATAGCGAGAAAAGGTAAAGCGCCAATTAATATCCATAGCGCGCTTGTCAGCCATTGCCAAACGCTCAAATTAACCCCATTTATCACCGCACCAACAACAAAAATAATGGTTACAGAACAAATGTGAATCATCGTTTGCCCAACCATTTTTGCTGAGAAATAAACACTTGAACTAAGCGGGGTTGTTCTCATTAAAGTGGACCAACCATGAGCCTTTTCTTCTACTAATCGAATGCCTAACGTCAAAATACTCGTCCCCATCACACTAAAACAAGTAACGGACATTAAGAACCGACTGTTCCAACTGTCTCCCATTCCAGTATTAAATATATTTGTAAAAACAAAATAAAAAACGATAGGCATAAATAAAGACCAAAAAACAAAATAAGGATTTCTAAATATCCTTAATACCTCTACTTTTGTCTGCATCAACCATCCTCTCATTCACTGATCCCCCTTTCTACTGTTAATAATTCAAACGCATCTTCAAGTCTTGCCCGATGTAAATGAATGTCTCGCATAACGACCTTTTTTTCAAACAACTCCCCCAAAAGCGCATCAGTGGAAGAAGTTGTTAACACAATCCGTTGATCAGTTATTTTCGCACTTATGACATGAGAAAATGTTTGTAGCAAGCTGATATCAACCTGATCTGATTTAAACGAGATAGCTCCATCAGACAAATGACTTTTTAATTGTAAAGGTGAACCATCAGCAATCACCTTTCCTTGATTAAATAACATAATTCTCTTGGCAACATCATCAGCTTCTTGTAAGTAATGAGTGGTAAAAATAACCGTTTTACCTTCATCATTTAAATATTGTATCGCTTGCCAAAATTTTTTTCTTACTGTACTATCCATGCCAACAGTTGGCTCATCTAAAAAAACGATTTGTGGATTACTTATAATGGCTAATGCAAAATTCAACCTTCTTTTTTGACCACCCGAGAGTTTATACGCCTTTTTCTTAAGCAGCTCTATAGGGATACCTGTAATTTCCAACACTTCTTCTAAACGTAAAGGGTTTTCATAATAACTACTAAACATGAGTAATACTTCTTTCACAGACAATGCATCAATGACACTGACCTCTTGGAGCATCACACCAATTCTTTCTTTCACCGCTCGCTCATGAGGTTTCTTATTTAAAATCAGTATATTTCCTGAGGTTGGTTTAACTAACCCTAATAACATCAGCAAGGTTGTTGATTTACCAGCCCCATTCTTCCCTAGTACAGCTAATAACTCCCCTTTTTCAACTTCAAAAGACACATCGTTAACTGCCCATAAATCCTTATACCTTTTAGTCAAATGTTTCGTAGCAATGATTGTTTCCATTAACACCATCTCCTTACTAAAATTATATGAGATGGCTTACTTGTCCGTTTAGTGTGTGATGTCACCCCCCTCACATGACAAATGTCACTACTTGAAATTCTTTTCATAAAAAAAACCACAGTTCAATCATCTGTGGCATTACTTCAATTAAGGTAATTTAGCTAACTTTTCATAAACATCTTGCATTGTAAAGCAGCCCTTTTCTTTGACTTTTTCAACATAACATACCCAAAGTTTAGCTGTTAACATGGCATCACCTAAAGCATGATGGCGATGTTTGACTTCAATCTGATTTTTTTCACATAATGTCTCTAGCCTAACAGAGTGTTCCACTGTATCAATGATACGATATAAAAAGGAGGTATCAAATACGCGATGTTTAAATGATGTTCGATAAAGCTGCCAAAACGCATGCTGAAAGAAGCGCTTTTCATGGTTTGAATGATGAGCAATGAAAGGTAAGCTCTCCGTATATTTCAAAAATTCCATTAACACATCTGCTAAAGGTGGCGCATTTTTTAACTCCTCTTCCTTCAATCCCGTTAAATGCTTTATTGATGAAGCTAAATCTTTTTCATATTGTATTAAAGAGTAAAAGTAATTGTCATGATCAATTCTTCCATTTAGGATTTTGACAGCTCCAATTGATAGTATCTGATCACCATTATCTGGACTAAACCCCGTTGTTTCTATATCGACAACTACAGCACTCATTTGATTTAATGACGTTTGTATCAATCGATCTTGATTTAAATCTTTTTGAAGCTGTCTCATGAAAGCCATTGATTTAGAGTCTTGCGTCTGAAGCCCACCGAACCTAGTTTGATTTAACTTTCGGACAAATTGAAAAAAGGGTTCAAAAGCCATTATTTCACTTCCTGCTCAATTACATCTTCTACATATTGATGAAGTCTTCTGCCATTTTTCAAAATCACCTTTATCTTACTTTTTTCTTCCCTATTCATGTTTCTCACATTTAAATAATGGCCATCTTCATAGGTTGACATAGGGGTAAGTAGTGAATGGCGTAATTTTAGTAACTGTTGGAAATCATGATGATACGGTAATAATGCGTGTTTATATGACTTTTTACACATTAATTTTTCTAACCGTGACAATGTCGAGCTTTCAACTATTCCCTCCTTTATAGAAAGTAATCGAATGCCATTAACGAAAGGTAAGAATGCTGCGTACTTTATATTGATTTCCCCTTTATGTGATCCATGATTTTCCGTTAATATTTGCCCCAACGGCCCAATAGAGGTTTTTATATGCTGTATATTATCCAATAATCTCTTTAAGTTATAAGGATTTTTTTGAACTGCCTCATGCACACTTCTCTTTAAATGATTAATATATTCGCTTTCTCCCACTAACACTCTTGCATCAAAGAATATTTGCAGATGCCTCATGGTTGCCCAAGATTTTTCATCTAGCCATGACTGTAGTTGCTCAAACCACTCAGGTTGTGACTTACACCAAAGGGGATTACTACTCATAATATTACCGTCACAGTATGGGTAACCAACAATATTGAGCCCCTCGGCTAATTCTTTGCCTAACTGATGAAAATATCTTTGCAAGGTGGCGTCTTTTTCTTCATAGATGATCCCATGATCTTGATCACTTATATAACCTTGTTCTTCTCTTCCACCGCTACCTGTTATAAACCAAGCAAACTCGCTCGGTGGTTTTTCCCCTAATCTTTTTACAGCATAATGAAACGTAGCTCTCATTACTTCATCATGAAAATTGTTTAATTGCACTTGATTAAACTTTTTCTTAGTTAATTCATAATCCCGCCAATCTCTAATCGCTTCATATGTCTCAAAATCATCCGTCGGCAAAAACAACACTTCCTTACAGAGGGTAAAAGCCTCCCACTATAGGAGGCTTCACCTTATGATGTTAATTTCGTTTGTTTCTCACTTGACATAAACTCTTCTGGATAACCATAGTTACCATGTTCACTCATGTCTAAGCCCATCACTTCTTCTTCTTCACTAACACGGAGACCATTCATCATTTTCTTCATTACGAAGAGAATGACAAATGAAGCAACAAAGGCAAAAAGTCCTGATGTTACAACTCCTAACGCTTGAACGCCTAATTGGCCAAATCCGCCACCATAGAATAATCCTGCTTGACCAGTTACCTGCTCTGCTAATTCTGGTGTTGCAAAGAATCCTGTAGATAAAGTACCCCATACTCCAGCTGCACCATGAACAGATAATGCGAAGATTGGATCATCAATTTTCATTTTATCAAAGAACTTTACACTAAAGAATACTAAAAGTCCGGCAACTAAACCTATAACAACAGCAGCCCAAGGTTCAACGAAAGCACACGATGCCGTAATGGCAACTAAACCTGCAAGTGCACCATTTAATGTTGTAACAATATCAGATTTACCAAGAACGATCCAAGAGATTGCTAATGCTGCAACCGCACCCATCGCTGCAGCTAAATTTGTGTTTAGTGCAACAAATCCGAAAAATGCACCATCAACTGATGTTGTACTACCTGCATTAAATCCAAACCATCCTACCCAAAGAATAAGCACAGCTAATGAAGTATAGACTTGGTTATGCCCTGCAATATTGTTACTAGAACCATCTTTATTGAACTTCCCGATACGAGGCTTTAATAAAATAGTTGCAGCTAAGGCAGCCATTGCACCTGTTAAATGGACAACTGTTGAGCCTGCGAAATCTTGCTTCTCATGTCCCGCTAACCAGCCTCCACCCCATATCCAATGTGCAACAACCGGATAAATAACAGCAGAGAATAAAATAGTAAAAACAACATAGACTGGGAACTTTGCTCTTTCAGCAAAACCACCTAAGGCGATACAAACAGCAATAGCAGCAAAGGCACTTTGGAATACAAAGAAAACCGTATCAGATAAACCTGAATCTCCACTTTCAGCTCCTGAATAGAAGAAGTCCGTCATGCCAACAAAGAAATTCGCGTTTCCTCCAAATATAAATCCATAACCTACAGCCCAGAAAACAAGGAAAGTTAATCCCACTGTAAAAATAGTTTTCCCGGTAATATGACCTGCATTTTTCATTCGTGTAGATCCTGCTTCAAGTAATATAAATCCACCAATCATAAAAATAACTAAAATTGCAGCAATCATTGTCCACACACTGTTCAGATAAAATATTTCATCCATATCTTTTCTCCCCCATTTCCCGCGTCATATAACTTAACTAATAGATGTTAGATTATATGACATCTATTAAGTTATTCTTATTTTATCGCAAAATTCTCATAAGTCAATGCTCAATTTTATATTTTTTAGAAAATTTACTCATCTTTTTACCTGTTAGTTTTTACCCATATGAATGATAGCCCTTACATTAGGAAACCTTATAAAAGAGCAATGTTTCACTTGCTCAAAATGACGAAGGAGTGATTTGTTCAATGAGCAGAAATAAATTAGTCGTTCCCGAATCAGGTCAAGTATTAAATCAAATGAAAGAAGAAATCGCTCAAGAATTTGGTGTACAACTTGGCGCAGAAACCACTGCACGTGCTAACGGATCAGTCGGAGGGGAAATGACTAAACGACTGGTTGCTTTAGGTGAACAACAGCTCCGTAATCAAAAATAACCATTAAGTAAAAAGCAATGCCCTAGGGAGGCAAAGAAAAGGTCTCCCACGGATCTTAAAGCGAGGAAGTGAATCGATTTAACGTTCACTCCCTCGCTATTTTTAATTTGTTTGTATGTACTCACCATTACCATGCAAATGATAAATGAAAAAATTAATAATTATATACTTCTCGTTCGGCTTCTTTACGGCATTCCACTTCTCATGCACACTCCTTATTTGTTCAGCTTTTTTTATATTTCCTTGTTAAACGATATTAAGTGAGAGGTATATCAAAGCGAAAAAGATCTTTATCGTAAAAGCCATGACGATAAAGACCTTTCTATTGTCAATTACCTAGAGGGGAGCCATAATTAGCACTCCAACTGCATTAGAACATCTCTTTTTCAATTATTGGCAAACGCATTTTCTTTTAACCTAAGAAAAAATATAGTGAACCAATATGAAGTAAAACATATCCCTAGGTCAATCAAAAATATATAGAACTGATTCATACTTCCATAAAAGCTTACGAAGCCTACCTTCTCTTCAATCGTTGCAAAACCAAATGCAATAATAGCACTCACAATAATTGTATATAAATAAAAGTTTCTTTGTCTATTTGTACAATATTGATAAACAAATAAAAAAACAACCGGAAGTAAAGAGGTCGTCATATTTGTTGCACTAGGTAATGAAGGAATGAGAAAATAATTATGAATAAACAAACCTTTCCGCAATAACATTGTATCGATAAAGGTCCATAACATATTCACTGTATATCCGTAGAAAAACACCTCAAATATCCGCTTTCGATCAATAAAAAAATAGACGAACACTAAAGGAGCAATAAAGAGAAAGAGTACCATCCAAAATTGCCAATGTGTATAGTCAGAATATGACTTCCAATAATCAGATAGCAATTGTTGAAATTGTTTACTATCTATATGTAATGCTGTTAGATATTCCTCCTTACTCATAACTTTACCTCCTTCACAATTAACCTCTTTCTCAATATGTTTCAAGAGATAGTTTTTTATTCACCTTTCATCGCTTTATCGACATACATAATTTACAAATAAAAGCTAAAAATACCTAATAATAACGGAAGGAGTGGCAAATAAGATGATGAAAATAATCAATGCAAAGCTAAAAACCTTGCTCGGTTTCTTTATTGGCAGTCTGGCGGTATCTATTATTTTTAATATTATTCAAATCAGCTTAATTTCTGAGGTCAAAGGAAAGTTAAGTACGGTTATGGATGAGCAATCAAATTAAAAGTACAATAGGTGAGTCCTCATAAAGCTAGAAGACTCACCAAAAAGCTATTCATGATTATTCCTTTAACTTCTTTTTATAATCGAGTGCTCTCTACTGTCGACATTAACCTCGAACTATTTGCCAAAGTTGTCTTTATTCCTTTAATAAATACAGTAATTCTAAGTAAAATGCACTTCTGTATTTGTTTTGTCTCTCACAATACTTATAATTAAGTTCAACTATGCTATTTAACTTTCTGACACACCCCAAGGATTTGTAAATATTTTTACTAATACTAATGAAAAAAGAGGCTGCCCTTGTGGGACACCCTCTAATTATTTTAATGGAAACCTTGATCGTCTTGATTTCGTATTTGTTGTAAATAATTCTCCGTATAAATACGTTGTGAATCTGGGACATTTTTTTCATTCTCTTCAGGATCAAATTTTGTTAAACCTTTCTTCTTCGCTACCCAGTCAATCACGAGTCCAAATCCTAGAAGGGAAAGAATCAAGATAAGAAACCACCACATTCTTTTATCACCTCTTTATTAGGATATCCTAAAAAAGAACAATTGCTATAATTATTTTTTGATTATTCTAATAATACCATAATTAGTAAAAAATATCAAATAGACACAAATGTCTTCGTGTATAAAAAAATCCTGTTATCAAAAAATATAGATGTAATAAAAATTAGAATAAGGAGATCATACAATGAAAACATTACAACGCATCGCTTTAGCGCTTGTTATTATTGGCGCGATTAACTGGGGACTTATTGGATTATTCCAATTTGATTTAGTTGCAACGATTTTCGGAGGCCAAGATGCCATCCTCTCTCGCATTGTCTATACATTAGTCGGAATTAGCGGCCTCATTTGCCTATCTCTTCTCTTTGCACCAATGACAGAAGAAGAAGACAGAGACGTCGATAATCGTGTTATTGATGGAAGACAAGTGAGTTACTCTACAGAATTCGCTGAGGAAAATGATTTATCTGATATAAAAGAAGAAGATAGAGAAAATCGAGATCAATAAATAAAAAAGTCCGGACATATATGTTCGGGCTGTATTTATGGCGTTAACTTCTATCCTACTGGTACTACTAAAAGTAGTATCCTTAAACAAACTGTGAATACAAACTCTTTCTACCCTACTCTAAATACCAAGAAGCCTTGTTTAGCGAGGCTTCCTTTATTATGTTTTTAAGTTTCTCCAATAGACCTACCTACATTCATAATTCGTCTTTATGTTTTTGGCTTAGTTCGTACCTCCATCTTCCAAAACATCAGAATAACTTTTCTCAACACAACATGGCACCTACTACTTAATCTGAATTTCACCACACTTAAAACCCTGAACCGAGGAATTCTGCAAAGAAGGTGAGCTAGGCAAAATAGGGAATCTTTAACTTCAAATTTACCTTTTTGTAATATCATAATTTATTTACCCACTTTTTCTTAATATGACGAAATTATCACACTAATACATATTTTGTAATGTATTTCGATTGTTTGGAATTCCTCCACAATTTAAGCTTTTATTGACACCTATTTTGAAAGGAGAATATTTTTTATGGAACAGCTCACCTTTATAATTGCTATTGTAGCTTTCGTCATTTCGCTTATAGTTTTCATTTCAGGTATTTTTAAAAATAATTTAAAAGGATATCTCCAATCTAAAACCGCCAAAACCGCTTTTCTATTTTTTATCATTTATATCGTGAGCTTTGTTACTTATATTCTTATATCCAATTAAGCAGAGCTTAAAGAAACGCCTCGTTTTAAAACGGGCCTTTATTAACTATTTTCACTCATGAATAATTTATATATTGCATACACAAACTATCTATCGTGGCCAATCCCTTACATAAGGAGAAAATCATGAAACTTAATAAGATAGGGAGTGCAATTATGGGAATTTTAAGCGGAAATCCAAAAGATGAACCACTACATTATGGTGAAGTTTATGGACTATTCACTAACCTTTTTACAAACAATGGAACGATATCTGGTTATGAGACACTTATGAACCATGCTGGCGATGATGACTTAAAAAAGCTAATAGAAGAAGCTATTAAAGGGTTACGTGCTGAGACCCACAATTAGAAGAGCTTTTAAAAAGTAATGGAATCGGGTTACCACCTGCACCACCTGCCCGCCCTAATGCAGATTTAAATGATATTCCTGTTGGTGCAAGATCCACTGACCCAGAGATCAGTGCTGCAATCTCTGCTGATACTGCAGCTGGATTAGTTGCATGTAGTCAAGCAATTGGTCAATCAATCAGAGAAGATGTCGCAATGATGTATGGTCAGTTCCATATGAATAAAGCTCAGTTTGGTGCCAAAATGTTAAAGTTAAATAAGGAAAAAGGTTGGTTAATCCCGCCTCCTTTGCACATGAGTAAAGGAACAGAATCATAATTTATAGGCGCCTCGAAATGAGGTGCTTTTTTTACTAATTTACACCCCACTCACTTTTCGCATTTTCTTCGCAGTAAGACTTGTTTACACTCGCTATTTAACGTGGCTGATTTACCTCATTTCACTTCCTTTAAGAGTCTATAGGGGTCTTTTCTCATATCCCAGGATTAACATGACATTTTCATATGAAAATTTGCAAGAAAATGATTTTATCAAGTAATATTTTAAATACTTGTTACGGGAATTCCTGAAAATAGAACTGTAAAATGCAGTTATCCCCCCCTTCAGAACTTGGTTACGAGTTATTCAAGAGTTCTGAACTAATGAAAACATAGCAGTGAATGATATGGGAAAACCACTTGAATTTATTATAGAAAATATTGGTGAAATGGAAGCTGACATTAAAGGAATAATGAAAAGTATGTAAGCTTCACCGCACCAGTTTCAATTACCTGTTCAACCAATTGATCTAACCAAGTAGTTTCAAAATATATTACAACATATGACAACAACGAAAGGTAAATATTCAGATAAAAAAAGAGAAGCTTTCGCTTCCCTGGTTCTTATAATCCTATTTGATCAACTGCATAAGTTGCATGTTCCTGGCTAAACCCTTCATAAACTAACTGGTCAATCAACCCACTTCTAGAGAATGAAGTAAAGTCAAGATAGTTCTTACCTGCCTGAACAGCCTGTTCTTTCCAGTCAACTTCAATGTGATCTACCGCATATGTTGCTTCTTCATTACTGTAACCTTCATATTCTAACTGTTCAATTAAACCAGTTCTAGAAAAGGCTGTATAGTCTAGGTAATTCACAGCAGTTTGAATTGCGTTCTGTTGTGAAAGAGATAGTTCAGGTTCTTTTTCTTCCTTCACTTCTTCTTTAGGTTCTTCCTTTGGTTCTTCTTTTTCTTCAGTAGTTTCTTCAGCCATTTCTTCTGCATCTTCTTCTTTTACTTTTTCAGTTTCTTTATCTGTCTCTTCAGTTGCTACCTCTTCAGTGCTTGCAGGTTCAGCCTTTTCAGTAGGTTGTGTAGTTTCATCATCCCCACCTGAAAAGATAGCACCAATAATACCTAGTACAAAAATTGCAATAAATCCCATGCAACCAATCTTAAAAAACTTCTTCATATTCAGTTTTCTCCCTTAAATACTAAAATTGTAAACTTACTAGTATAATAGTACCGCAACATTTTCAGTATTTCAATAGTCTACTTAAGTAATACAAAGTTGGTAAATGGTGGATTCAGTTGAAAAATTTATTGCGTATAATTTCAACTCGCAGACCTCTAGGACATTGTACCCTACCCCACAATCTAAAAAGCTTTATCCTTATGTTTTAGCCTTCTATAATAGTTCAACATTTGTTTAATTTGACTATCAGTAAAGGCATCAATCTTTATATCTTCTGTGCCTTTCTTTATTTTTTAGCAGGATTATCAGTAATGACTTCACATTCATCAATCATATAATATAAGAAAGCACGGACACGCTGTAATTTGGAGTTTATAGTAGTTGCATTGTTATCTTGTTTTAGAAAAGGATAAACTGTTTGACTGTGTTTACTGTTATATCTTCAACATTTAAAACATTGCGATCTAAACAAAAGTCCTCAAATTGTTTAATCATAATACGGTAACTTTCTAGTGTTTTAGGAGTTACATTTTAAAAAAAGCCTATCATCAAGAAAATCCTGAACAGCAAACTTTAAAAGCATAAAAAAAGACCACCTCACAAAATATGCGAAGTGGTCTTTCAGGATTGTAGCATTTCCAGCTACGACCATAGTACATTATACAGTTTACTAACAGCGTTAAACTCTTGATACAACTCAATTAATGATTCCGACTGGGTTCGAACCAGCGACCTCTACCCTGTCAAGGTAGCGCTCTCCCAGCTGAGCTACGGAATCGTTTATGTATAATATATTTAAGACATTTATAAATATACTATTTACGCGTATTTCTGTCAATTGATTTCACTGGTATTTGCTTAATTTCATGAAGTTTTATAATTATAGAGCTCTTTACATATAATAGAAGTGGAAAATAAACATACATACTTAATTGAGTGAATCTTTCTTCATTAAGGAAATGAAGACTTACTATATGAAGTTTCATCCACTGTGTGATAATATAACCCCATATAGGATTATTATTTTAACAAAGGAGTTCTACTTTATGAATACAGCAAAAGGGACAATCACGGACTTTACTTTTAAAAGTGAGGTACTAGGGGAAGATTTAGAAATACTTGTATACTTACCGGGCAATTATTCACCGCTATATAAATATAATATTTTAATTGCTCAAGATGGCAAAGATTATTTTCAATTAGGACGAATCGGCAGAACAGCGGATGAGTTGCTTGATGCAAAAGAAATGGAAAATACAATTATCATTGGTATTCCTTATAAAAATGTACAAGACCGCCGTCGTAAATATCATCCAGATGGTGAACAAAATGCTGCTTATATCAGATTCTTGGCTCACGAGCTTGTACCTTACCTTGACGAAAAATATCCAACGTACCAAATGGGAATGGGACGAGCATTGATCGGCGACTCCTTAGGGGCGACTGTATCTCTTTTAACTGCTCTACAATACCCTAATACTTTTGGGACAGTCATTTTACAATCGCCATTAGCGAATGAAAAAGTAATGGAAGAAGTCAAATCCTTTAAAGATACACATCTGTTAAATATATATCATGTGATTGGTACGGGTGAGACAACAGTCAAAACAACTGACGGTAAGGAAGAAGATTTCCTTACACCCAATCGGGAACTTTCACAATTAATAAAGGATAAAGGCTTCCCTTATTTTTATGATGAATTTGATGGCGATCATACATGGACATATTGGCAACCAGATTTAAAACGTGCTCTCAAGCAAATGCTTTAATGAAACAGCAGTTTGGCTACTTCTTAGTCAAACTGTCTTTTTCTTCTATATACATTCGTTAGTATATGATGATTTTTGAAAATTTGTTATAATAGTAAAATAAGACAAGTTCTTTAAAATATTTTATTTTGGAGGTAGAACTATGAAATATGGAATCGTTATTTTTCCGTCAAAAAAAATTCAAGACTTGGCGAACTCTTATCGGAAAAGATATGACCCTCACTACGCATTGATTCCTCCACATGTAACATTAAAATCATTTGAAGCTACAGAAGAAGAAGTAAAACAAACAACTGATGCTTTGAATGCAATTGCAAAAGTTCAACAACCTTTTCACATGAACGTTAAAAAGGTGAGTTCATTTCAACCTGTTAATAACGTTATTTACTTAAAGATTAACCCAACAGATGAACTCGAACGACTACATGAAAAAATCAATGAACAAACAGTTGGAGAAAAATCAGAATATGCTTTTGTCCCTCATATTACAATTGGACAAAAACTTTCCGATGATGAACATTCTGATGTTTATGGTTCACTGAAAATGCTTGATGTAGAACACGAAGAAACGGTTGATCGATTCCACCTATTATATCAATTAGAAAACGGATCTTGGAGTGTACATGAAACATTCCGCCTCGGAAAGGGTTAAAACAATATGAACGTTAAAATAGTAGAAAACGAACAAGAGCTACAGGAAGCTTATCAAGTAAGAAAAGAAGTATTTGTAGACGAACAAAAAGTTCCATTAGAAGAAGAAATCGATCAATTTGAAGACGAAGCTACACACTTTGTACTTTATAAAGATAATGAACCTAGTGGTGCTGGGCGTTTCAGAATTGTAGATGGCTATGGTAAAGTAGAACGCATTTGTGTAAAAGAAAATACAAGAAAAACAGGAGCCGGCAAAGAAATAATGCATGCGATCGAATCTTTTGCTATAGAAAAAGGTGTACCTGCTTTAAAACTTCACGCACAAACACATGCGATTCCCTTTTATGAACGAATAGGGTACGAAGTCGTCTCTGAAGAATTTCTTGATGCAGGAATACCTCACCGAACAATGAAGAAACAAATTTAAATGCAAAAAAAGAGGTGCATTCCGCATCTCTTTTTTGTCTTCATTAACAATGTAGAAGCTTGAATTTAATAAAAATCCGAACGTCTTTTTAATCATAAAAAATGGGGAAGAGCACACAATAACAAGGTCACAGTAAATTTGTTTAAGAGGTGTGTTTCCCATGCATGAATATATACATATTACTTTCGTTCTCGTTGTTGGATTTATTGCCCTTTTCATTATGACCAAGATTCTTGGAAAGTCGCAAATATCCCAAATCACTCCTTTTGACTTTATTTCTGCCATCGTATTAGGAGAACTAGTAGGAAATGCACTTTATGATGAGAATACAGGGATAAGTCAAATGCTTTTCTCTGTTCTTCTTTGGACCATTTTGATTCTTACTACAGAAAAAATCACACAGAAGTTCAGAAGAACAAGAAAATTATTAGAAGGCGGTCCTTCCATTGTGATTCGTAAAGGAAAAATTGAATATGGGCAATTGAAAAAGAATCATTTGGACCTCAACCAGCTGCAAGAATTACTGAGGGCAAAAGATATTTTCTCTTTAAGACAATGCGAATATGCATTCTTAGAGACAAATGGTACAATTACCGCCTTGAAAAAGCCTGAATATACAACGCCAACCATTGAGGACTTGCAATTAAAATATCCGAAGATTAAGGTGCCAATTAATATCATTTTAGATGGTGAGATTGTTCATGAAAACCTAAACATTCTCGGTTGGGATGTCAAATTTCTAGATGAAAAATTAAAAAAGAAAGGTTATGAGAATGTGAAGGAAATTCTATATGCTGACTGGGAAAAAGAAGACGGGTTACATATCCAGACCTATTGAAATATTATGCGTAATAATCAACGTATTTTCCTTTTATTCCCTGTTTACCATTTGTTTCTCTATCTTTTAGCGAAGAGGATAAATGGTTTTTTCTATTGTCCTTATATAAATGATTGGTTTCTGTTTGACCACGGGATGGATCTACCCTTTCAATATTTCTATAAGTCATTGAGCGATTTCGATTCATAAACATTCGCTCTACATATTGTTGGTATGCCGTTTGAACGGTTGAGATTGGATAAATCATTACACTGCCCCCTTTACTTTACTACTAACCCTTTTCAATTGATAACAAACATATTTATTCTTTTTTAGCGCTAAAATCTTTGTTATGATTAATTTTATGCAGTAAATTTTTTAAGTTATGAGGCTAAATGATGAAAAGTGCACGATTAATGCAAGAACTAATTCAATTACATACACTGAAACGATCAGACTATCCATTTATACATGAAGAAGGAAAACGAGGGAACCTTTATTGTACCCATTGTGGTGAAAACGTTTTATTTTATTTAGGTATTCAGGATGAACCAAAATTTTATCATAACAATGAAAAAGAGTGCGCTTATGTGGACGAAGTCATTCCGAAAGCAACAGAGAAAACGAAAGAAAAAGAAGTCAATGGCTTTCGTTTACCTCAAGGTCGATCAATTCTCGAAGAAGTGGAAAAGCCTTTTAAAACCCCTGTACGTATTAAAAATATTCCACCATTTGCAGAAAATACAGCTTCTCAAGCTAGTCCTACAGAGGGGTATCTTCGTTCACTTGAAGAGCACGGGATTTCTTTTGATCATGATCAAAAAAGAGCTGTTACGTATTGTCATGGTCCGTTACTTGTTCTCGCAGGAGCAGGAAGTGGAAAAACACGCGTTTTAACAGGGAAAACGGCTTATTTATTCAATGAATATCAAGTTGATCCCCGTTCTGTTCTACTCGTTACATTTACAGCTAAGGCAGCTAACGAAATGAAACAACGGATAAAAACTTATCCATACGTTACAGCAAAGCATATTAATCAAATGGTTTGCGGAACTTTCCATAGCATTTTCTATCGTATTCTTTCTTTTCATGATCATAATAATCAAAAATGGGACCACCGTTACCTTTTAAAGAACTGGCAGAAGGAACAAATGATCAAACAATCAGCAAGGGCCCTACATATTGATGAAAAGGATTTCCCTTTTGATATGGCCTTACAGTTAATTAGCTTTTGGAAAAACTCGCTGCAATCCCCTACGGATGTAAGGGCGAATGATTCATGGGAGGAAAAGGTACTACAAATGTATCAAGCCTATGAAGAAGAGAAACAGCGATTGAATACCTTTGATTTTGATGATATGCTCAGTAGCTGTTATGAGCTATTTAAAAAAAATCCGCAAATTTTAGCACAGTATCAAAAGCGATTTAAATATATCTTAATTGATGAATTCCAAGATGTAAATAAAGTTCAATTTGAATTACTTAGAATGCTAGTACCTGAAAGTGAGCATATTTGTGCAGTAGGTGATGATGATCAATCTATATATGCTTTTAGAGGTAGTGATCCATCGTATTTAACCGAGTTTGAACAGATGTTTGATGACAGTTTTCAAATTACATTACAACAAAATTATCGCTCTAGTCACGAAATCACTGCATTTGCGAGTCAAGTTATCAAAAAAAACAAAAGAAGAAAAGCAAAAAACATGGTCGCACAATTTAAAAACGAAGCATACCCTACACTCTTCTACCCTTACGATGAAGAAGAAGAAGCTTTAATGATTTTGACAGATATTCAAGAGAGAATAAGACAAGGGCACCAACCTAATGATTTTGCCATCCTTTATCGAACGCATTCAACAAGTCGTGCACTATTTGAACGATTTACCAGGTCTAATATTCCATTTAAAATAGAACAAGATGCCGAATCATTTTATGATCGCTTTATTATCCGGACACTGCTTAGTTTTTTAAGACTTGCGATTAATGAGGAAGATGCGCAGGCTCTTAAGGATATCTTACCGGCTCTTTTTTTAACACAATCACACTTGCAAGATATGAAAGCGAATAGTATCTTACATGATTGCAGCTTACTTGAATGTTTATCTATGGTACAGAGCAAATATGCGTTTCAACAAAGCAAAGCAAAGAAAACGGTAACTACGATTAAAGCAATTAAACAACTATCACCTTTATTAGCACTTGAAAAAATCGAAAAAGAGCTACAAATACAAGATTTCATTAAGAAGCGTGGTAATGAAGGAAACAAAATGGATAAAGGTTCAGAGGATTTAAGAGAACTAAAATTAATTGCTAAGAAGTTTACTACTTTACTTGAGTTCATTGAGTATGCGGATCATATGCGTGCAAAAATCAAAGAAATGAAGCAAATAAGTAAAACGATTGAGAACGCTGTAACCTTTAGTACTATTCATAAAGCCAAAGGGTTAGAGTATCCCTTTGTCTATATTTTAAGTGTAGTCGATGGCAGCCTTCCCCACGATTATGCCCTTGAAGAATATCGTACAGGAACAGAGCAGAGTTTAGAAGAAGAACGAAGACTATTATATGTAGCAATGACTAGAGCCAAGGAACAGTTACATTTATCACTTTTGCAACATAGAAAAGGAAAAAAAGCCTATCCATCACGCTTTCTTCCCCATATCAAAAATAAAATATATAGTAAATAAAAAACCTGCGTGTGTATCATCTCACGCAGGCAATCAATCGTTCGATAAAAAATTCTTGTTAGACTCTCATTATTTTTTATTAATCATTTTGTTTATTGTATTAAAGTCTAAAGACTTACCTTCTTTTACAATAGAATCGACAATTTTGTCTTCCATTTCTTGAGATACTGGTTTGTTGGCGATTTGCGACACCCTGCGAATGACGCCACGAACCGTGTCTTCATCTTTAAAATTCGCATTTTGTAACGAGCCCGCTAATTCAAATACATCCTTCATATTCACGCCTGTTTTTTTCTCGATATTCTTAAAAAAATGATTATCCATCCGCTACCTCACGCTCCTTCTTGAACTCCATTTATCTTATGTCGCCCAATTAAAAACGTGATAAAAATTTCTTTCAGAAAATTTATAACTATAAAAAAGAAGAGATGCTATTATTACACATCTCTCCAAAGAATAAAAGACAATTAGCAGAAACTAGCACCGACAATGACTAATAAAATGAAGAGGACAACGATTAAAACGAAAGTACCTCCAGCATAGCCACCGCCACCGCCGTAACCGTAGCCGCCGCCATAACCGCCACAACCACAATTGCCG
Organism: Cytobacillus sp. FSL M8-0252; assembly: GCF_038007345.1. NCBI lineage: Bacteria > Bacillati > Bacillota > Bacilli > Caryophanales > Bacillaceae > Cytobacillus > Cytobacillus sp. FSL M8-0252. Next base: position 1,783,593 of record NZ_JBBOWZ010000001.1, on the reverse strand, counting down.
CCATAGCCTCCAAAGCCCATATAAATTCACCTCACTAATGTATTTGTCCTTATACATTATGTATGGTTATGTGAGAATGTTTGGGCATGTACCCGCTTGGCCCTTAATTCATTGAAATCAGGCTTATCCTTTTGGTTTGAAAATAAGGGCGCCAATAAAAGCAAACAGGATGGCGGATGAAATACCTGAGCTCGTAACTTCAAACATCCCTGTTAGTACGCCAATTAATCCATGTTGCTCTGCTTCTTGTAAAGCTCCGTGCACAAGTGAGTTACCGAAACTCGTTATGGGTACAGATGCACCAGCACCAGCAAAATCCAATAATGGCTCGTAAAGTCCTACCCCATCCAATATCGCTCCTAACACGACAAGCGCACTTAAAGTATGACCTGGTGTCAGTTTAAATACATCAAAACAAATTTGACCAATCACACAAAATAAGCCTCCAACAACAAAAGCCCAAAAAAACATTGGTAGCATATATTCATCCTCCTAACTTTATGGCATTTCAATCGCCACTGCATGTGCAATACATGGAATTGATTCATTTTGTTGTACTGTAAGTGGCGATAATAAGGCTCCTGTAGCGACCATTAAGATCTTTTTTAGCTCTCCTCTTTTCATTCTATTTAAGAGGTGACCATATAAAACGGATGCAGAACAACCTGCACCGCTTCCACCTGATTGCACGGGCTGATCTTCTTTATAAATGAGTATGCCACAATCTTGGAACTGTTCATCTGGAATAATAAGCCCCTTATTCTTTAATAATTCCAATGCAGTTACACGACCAATTTTTCCTAAGTCTCCAGTAACAATTAAGTCATAATAAGAGGGTTCTATTTGCATGTCTTGAAAATGATTATAAATGGTATCTGCTGCTGCAGGAGCCATTGCCCCACCCATATTAAATGGATCAGTCACCCCCATGTCAACAACCTTACCGATTGTTGCAGCTGTCGTAACCGGATCATTTCCTCCATTATTTTGAACGAGAAGTGCTGCACCAGCACCTGTTACTGTCCATTGTGCAGTTGGTGGCTTTTGCCCTCCATACTCTGTAGGGTAGCGAAATTGTTTTTCAACAGCAGCATTATGACTTGCTGCTCCTGTTATAACTGCATTTGCCCCACCATAATTAATCATAAATGAACCAAGCGCTAATCCTTCCATTGATGTGGAACATGCACCAAACAAACCGAAGTAAGGTATTTCTAATGATCTTGCGCTGAGACTTGTCGGGGTGATCTGATTAATTAAGTCACCACCTAGGAAGAATTGCACATCTTTTTTTTCCATTTCTGCTTTTCTTAATGCCGTTCGACTAGCACCTTCCATTAGCACACGATGTGCTTTTTCATATGAATCTTCTCCCATCCATAAATCTTCATGGAGAAGATCAAAGTCATCAGCTAAATGACCATTTGCCTCAAACGGCCCTCCAGTCACACCGGTAGCAATAATAGCTGGGCGTTGACTAAAAACCCATGATTGCTTCCCCTTTAGCATTAAATTACCCCCATATATATTAGAATAGTTTTGATTAATGCAACCACAAAAGCTGAGAATACTCCAAATAATAGAACCGAACCTGCTAGCTTAAACATATTAGAACCGACACCGAGGACAAATCCTTCCGTGCGATGTTCAATTGCCGCTGAAATAACCGCATTTCCAAAACCAGTTACTGGCACTGCACTACCTGCTCCTGCGAATTGTCCAAGTCTGTCATAAACACCAAATCCAGTTAAAAGCATCGCAATAAATATCATAGTAGCTACAGTAGGATTACTTGCTGTTTGCTCTGTGAAATTAAAGAAATAGATATAAAAATATGAAATCGCTTGTCCTACTATGCAGAATAATCCTCCAACCCAAAATGCCCGAAGACAATTTTTCAAGACTGGGCGCTTCGTTTCATATTTTTTTTCTAATTGATCATATTGCTCTTGGTCAGGCGTTTTTTTTGGTTTAGCACACATCCTTATTCACCTTCCTATGTTAATTCTTTTTTCAACTTAACTATTTTCTCGAACTTTTTTTCGGCTTCTTTTGCACTAAAATTGGGATTCTTCATTTGTTCATGTAATTCGACTACTTCAAGAAAAATCTTAAAATCACTTGAAACAATAAATTTAACATCAGGATATTTGTCCTCTAGTTTCCCTGTAACATTTTTCTCAATTTTTTTCATGTGAAATCTTTGTAAATGTCTTACTTTGTAAACAACTAAAACGGTATCATCATTCTTTACAATTGCTGCATCATATAATTCTTTCTGTTTTTCGATATCTTTTTCTATACTTTGCAGCATATCTTCATCAGTTGACCGTGATTCACTATGTATTAATGACGGAGTAGGGTTTGTTGCTTTAACAAGTGATAACGGTGCTTCATTAGAATCATGTTTACTACATCCAGCAATTAAAAATAAACTTATAAATAGTAGCAAGTATTTTGGCATTCTTGTCCCTTCCTTACCTTTTTCATTATTTTTTTATTTTCTCTAAAAGTTAATTTCTTATCCAAAAAAAACAAAAGACGAACCATTTATTAATGGCTCGTCTTTTTATATTAATTGCTTTTCTTCTTTTTCTTTCCACAACCACAACCGGAGGATTTTTTACTTCCCCCTGATTCTGCAATTCTCTTTTTAAAAGCTTCTTTATTTGTATATATTTTTTTGTTCAACTTCAAATGCCCTCCTTCATCATATATGCCTTTTACCTTTAACATATTCAAGTGAGGAAGAGCTCGTATAATCCAATAGCCCAATTTTTATTGAATAATCATTTTTTGAATGATCCCTTCAATAATTGCCGCCAATGCACTAATTGACAAAATCACCACTAACAACACACCTATTGTAGGGAAATATGCATACATTAAGTATATAATCACCGCACTCCATATCCCAGTGCACCAATAACAACTAAGAAGCTTACCAAAAAATCCAGTTATACCTTTATTTTTTGGAATGATATATGTTTCTATTTTCCCATGTTCATCCTCTTCATCAACTTCTAACATAAATGGTCTTCTTATAAATTCAGTGATTTGATCATAAACAATTAGTCTTGTTAGACGGAAAGAAGCAAATGAGAGTAAAAGAAATTCAAAAAAGGTAAGATCCATTCATATCTCCACCCTTCCTTTAAAAAATATGCCTATTTTTTCAAAAAATAAGGCGTTTGTCCGTAACCCATAGCCTGTTTCTTCAATATGTTATTAATGTAGATCAAAGAATGAATAAGGAGGAAAAGAATATGGGTTGTAACAAAAAGGATAATAAATACGGCAGCTGTGTAGCTGAAGTCGTACGTGCGATAAGAGATATCCAAGATCAAATTCGTGAAGATGAAGATTGTAATTGTGGCTCTAATTGTTTTTTAGAACCAATCGGTGCGATCTCTCCAAAGAGAGGTAAAAAGAAGAGAGTGAGACGCCCTAACACGCGCGTATTTACGTTAAGTACAGCTGATGGTTCACCATTCCACGCATTTTTAACAAATGTTGATGATTGCTCTTGTACGTCAATTTTCTTTAGAGTAGAAGAGATATTCGATAATTCATGTGCTACGCTAAGAGTTTTAGAACCAGTTACTGAAACAAGTCCTGGTTGCTATGAAACAGCTGATATTACAGAAGGTTGCTGCATTGATTTATCTAAAATTTGTAAAGTAGATGGTTTCCGTTCTAGTGAAAACTGTATCACTGTAGATTTGGATTGCTTCTGTGCAGTTCAATGTATTCAAGATATTTATTTACCAGTAGATAATTGTGTTGAATATTTCGAAGACTAATTGTATATAAGCCAGTCGTTTACTCGACTGGCTTTTTATATACAGTCTACTCACCTAAAACCGACCATTTTTATCGATTTTATACTATGAATATGAATGGTTTGCATACTGCCGCTTAATGTTTTAATCATTAACTCATTGCCTTGTTTTAACTCAATAAATCCCCTAATATGCTTATCATCACTTATAAATAAGCAAGGTACAGGAGGTAATTGCTTAGGAAAATGAAGGAGATAATCAATCCTTTCCTGGACATTCATATCCTTAAAACTTTTCACACGGTTAAACCCTTGCTCACTTTCTGACTGACTTTCCTCGTATTCTTCTAAAACTTGCTGTACATGTTCTTCTTTTTTCTCCACCTCACCTTGTTCATCTATTGAAGAATTTGTGATAACCTCTTTTTCTTCTTCCTCAACTTCATTTTTACTGGAATAAGTTGACTGCATTGATGTCGAAGGAGAAGGAAGATTAGATTGTTGTACATATAATAAAGGCTTCTTTTTTTTATTTTGCGTATCCATGTCTTTCACCTATCCCTCTTCAATAAATTCGAAGCGCCAACATATTATATGTGAAATAAAAATGGGCGTTCATTTTAACTAACTGAAAGGAAAAAATTCGCCAGAAGACTTCAATCTACGAAATGTTTTCATATAGAGTCCTATTACAATAAATTTATATTCATATCCCTGATTGTCTTATATCACCTTATTTAAAGTTTCTTTATCGATCAAAAAAATAATGAAAAAAGATCTTATGAGACAGCAGACTCCTCTTTAATTATCAGTACATGTTACTAACGTTTTTTCAGGTTTTCCAAAAGATCAGTAGACAATGGTGAAGAAGTGTGTCATAAGTTAGATTAAGAATAATAGAAATAAGAAACTAAGCGTGAAGCCTTTCACAATGTAAATGGCATGATGAGAGCTGAGTTTTGCACGACACTCAAATGCAAAATCTCACTTGAGTGCCTCGCTGATGAGATTGGCATAGCTTTCAAATACGAAATCTCACTCGAGTGCCTCGCTAATAGGATTTGCACCGCACTCAGATGCGAAACCTCTCTTGAGTGCCTCGCTATTGGGATTGGCACAGCACTCACATGCGAAACCTCTCTTGAGTGCCTCGCTATTGGGATTGGCACAGCACTCACATGCGAAATCTCACTTGAGTGCCCAACTAATGGGATTGGTACAGCACTCACATGCGAAACCTCACTCGAGTGACTCGCTAATGGGGTTGGCACGGCACTCACATGCGAAATCTCTCTTGAGTGCCTCGCTAATGCAATTTGCACAGCACTCAAATACGAAACCTCTCTTGAGTGCCCCGCTAATGGGATTTCCACGGCACTCACATGCGAAAACTCTCTTGAGTGCATCGCTATTGGGATTTCCACGGCACTCACATGCGAAATCTCACTCGAGTGCCTCGCTAATGGGATTTGCGCAGCACTCAAATACGAAATTTCACTCGAGTGCCTCGCTAATAAGATTTGCACGGCACTCACATGCGAAATCTCACTCGAGTGCCTCGCTAATAAGATTTCCACGGCACTCACATGCGCATTCTCTCTTGAGTGCCTCACTAATGGGATTTGCACGGCGCTCAAATATGAAACCTCTCTTGAGTGCCTCGCTAATGGGATTTCCACGGCACTCACATGCGAAACCTCACTCGAGTGCCTCGCTAATGGGATTTGCACAGCACTCACATGCAAAACCTCTCTTGAGTGCCCGCTAATGCGATTTGCACGGCACTCAAATGCGCAATCTCACTTGAGTGCCCCGCAAATAGGATTGGCATGGCACTGAAATACAAAATCAAAGATGTAAGCTGAGCTAAGAGCGTTTGCAAAATATGTGCAAACCGAAGATACACACACATTACCATGATTCTTTTTTTCATGTATATTATTAGCTGGACATTTCGCGTCTCGTTTCCACTCCAACACACCGTGCTATGGATATAGAAAATGCGCACACAACTTGTCTTATAGTTAACGAGTTGTGTGCGCATGAAATAAATTGTGCAATTTTAAATGAATGCTAGCCATTCATTTATTAACAATTGTACTGAATTAGCGAATGTGATAACCAGAATCGACGTGAATATTTTCTCCCGTAATACCTCTTGACATGTCGCTAAACAAGAACACAGCTGTATCTCCTACTTCTTCAGGCGTTGTTGTTCTTTGTAATGGCGCATTCTCTTCGATTTCTTTTAAGATTGAATTGAATTCACCAATACCTTTAGCTGACAAAGTACGAATAGGACCAGCAGAGATAGAATTTACGCGAATATTCTCTTTTCCTAAGTCAACTGCTAAATATTTAACACTTGCATCAAGTGAAGCTTTTGCTACACCCATGACATTATAGTTTTTAATTGCTCTTTCACCACCAAGGTAAGTCATGGTAACAATGCTACCGCCTTCAGCCATTAATGGTCTTGCTGCTTTAGCAACAGCTGTTAAAGAATACGAACTAATATTATGCGCTAACAAGAAGCCATCCCTAGATGTATTCATATACTCTCCTTGAAGCTCTTCTTTATTGGCAAATGCGATACAGTGTGCAATACCATTAATTTCTCCAACTGCTTCTTTTATTTGTCTAAAACAACTCTCTACATCTTCATCATTCGTCACATCACAAGGTAATACAAGTGAGTTCTCCGCACCATCAAGGGTACTTACTAAATCTCGGACACTTTTCTCTAATCTTTCACCAGCATATGTAAAAATGAGGTTTGCACCTGCTGTATGTAGTGACCTTGCTATTCCCCAGGCAATACTACGTTTATTCGCTACGCCCATTACAACGTAAGTTTTCCCTTTTAATGAGATCGTCATTTTATAATCCCCCTATAATTTATACATGTTATTAGTACCTAGTACTAATATTACATGAAAAACATTCAACTTTCAATAGGAATGTGACGCATGAGGTTATACAAAAAAAATACAAATAGACTCTGTCATAGAATCTATTCGTACCTAGAAATAATTAGTGAAGCTCTAATTCCCACTTCAATTCTTCCACATATTCCCGAGAACCGGTGACGATTAAGCGATCGTTTAATAAAAGCTCTGTATCACCGTGGGGAATAATTGTTTCTTGCCCCCTTAAGATACGAACAAATATAACATCACCGGCAAAAGGAAATCGTCTGATTGTCATTCCATCAAATTTAGAATTTCGTAATTTCACGTCATATAAGGTCGTTTCTTGATTTTCAAATATCTCCACTACACTCGGAGAAGCGATCAACGCTCGTAATAAAGTTTTCGTTGACAACATACTTGAAAATGATTCAATACCAGCAGCTATTGCCTTTTCTTCAAGAATGGGGTTTTCTAAACGACAAATGACACGATTAATTCCTGATTCATTCAGTGCTTCTGCCAGTTCAAGGTTAATATCCTCATCTCCAGTTGTAATCACAACAACATCAGCTTGCAATATTTCTGTTTCTTTTATTGCTTCCATTGAAAAAGCAGGAAGTTCATTCAACTCGAAGGCTGGTGTAATAAATGGTTCCTCTTTTTGCTGAGCTGTATGATAAACACTCGTTTCATACATATCTGAAGCTAATTCATTGGATAACGGCATTGTAATCTGGTTCGCACCAATGAAGGATACTTTAATCTTCTTCTCTTTGACCGTTTCTTTTGGAAATAATTTCTTAAAGACAATAGGTGTAAAGATGCTACTGATAACAGCTACCAATATTAGCATCCCCCCCATTTCTTCAGAGATCATACCCATTCTTTGACCAATGGTCGCAGCTGCAATGACTAAAGAAAGCGTCGAAGTTAAAATAAATCCTGACGCGACAACAGTTTTCATATCATACCATTTCTTCATATAAAAAACCGGGATTAATTTAGATATGAGCAATGCCAATAATAATAATGGAATAAACACTAATAACATTGGCTCAGCGAAAAGTGACCAAATATCTAAATCAACACCTACCATTACAAAGAAAATTGGTATTAAAAAGCCGTATCCAAATGAATCTAATTTATGAACAAGTTCTTGGTTTGGTGCCAATAATGAGACAAGTACACCTGCTAAAAATGCTCCTAAGATATTCTCTGCTCCAACAGATTCTGAAACAGCTACTAAGAAAATAATGAGTGCAAAAACAGCCCTCGTGCCAATTTGAATTGTTCCAGTTGATAGCGACTGTATGAAGTTATTATTTTTATATCTTCTTCCTACAAAGTATAAGATCACGCCAACAACAAATAGTAGTAATAATAACCATGTATTCCCTTCTCCGCCATCATTTACTGAAACAAATACGGCGAGTAGAATCATCGTTGCTAAATCGGCAATGACCGCTACAAGCAAGATGATTTGCCCGATATTAGTATTCATGATGTTTCCTTCTTTTAAGGTAGGAACAACAACGCCAAGTGAGATCGTTGATATAATTAACGTCATTAGAAACACATTATCGATAAAGCCTACTAAAACAAATACATATGATAAAACTAATGACACGATAAAAATACCGGCGAAAATGATGCTCGCAGTGAGAAATGCATTTGGTTCAGGTTTGCCATTTTCCAATCGGTGCTTTTTCTTTTTCGATGAAAATGCGGAAAAATCTATTTCAAGCCCACTTAGAAACATTAAGAAGATAAAACCTAATGTCGATAATGTTTCAAGCCACATATCCTCTTGTACTATATTAAATCCACTTTTCCCAATAATTAATCCTGCTAGAATTTCTGCTACTACAACTGGGATAAAGTTGATTTTTAGACGATGTAGTATAATCGGTACTAAGAAAGCTATCACGATAACAATTACAAGTGAGGCGACTGAATTTCCATGTTCCATTCTATATCACTCCTTTTTAATAAAATTAGTCGAAATAAAATCTAAACATATGAAAAATAAAAATGCAAACGATAAGAATTCTATAACTTTCATATCTAAACGATTCAAACTACTTTAAAAGTGAGGGACTGTAAATGAAACTAGATATAATTGGGGATATTCATGGTTGTTATAAAGAGTTTAAGGATCTAACCGTTCAGCTAGGCTATGACTGGCATTCAGGCATTCCTTTAAAACACGATAGGCAGCTCGCATTTATCGGTGATTTAACTGATCGTGGTCCACAATCATTAAAAGTCATTCAAACCGTATATCAATTAATAAAAAAGAATCGAGCTTATTATGTTCCTGGCAATCACTGCAATAAATTATACCGCTATGCACTAGGAAATCCTGTAAAGACTACTCACGGTTTAGAAACGACAGTAGAAGAATTACAAAGCTTAAATAAACAAGAAAGAAAAGATATACTTCGTAAGTTTATCGAGTTATACGAACAATCTCCTCTTTATTATTTACTAGACGAAGGAAGACTATTATTAGTACATGCAGGAATGAAGGAAGAGTGGATTGGTAAAAAAGATAAAAAAGCAAAAACATTTGCTCTTTATGGTGATATTACAGGAGAGAACCATCCTGATGGATCTCCTATTAGAAGAGATTGGGCACAAAATTATGCTGGACAAACATTAATTGTTTACGGCCATACACCTGTGAGAGAAGTGCGCAAAATCAATCAAACATATAATATTGATACTGGCGCAGTTTTTGGCAATAAATTAACGGCTCTTAAATACCCTGAATTACAGACTGTATCTGTTTCCTCTTCGCTTCCCTTCCAGGAGGGTAAATTTGCTCGCTTTGATTAACTTAGTAATGCTTGCATATCTTCAGGATAAGGAATTGAAAAGTTAAGGACTTCCATCGATATAGGATGGGTAAAAGATAGGGAAAAACAATGCAAGGCTTGACGTTGCAGCAATTTGGTCGAACCCCCATATAAATTATCTCCTATTAAAGGAAAGCCGATATGAGATAGGTGCACTCGTATTTGATGGGTTCTGCCCGTTTTTAAAGACAATTCTAATTCAGTGAATTGTCTTTCTTTTTGCTGAGATAGTTGTTTAAAATACGTCGCTGCATGTTTACCATTCGGGCTAACCATTCTTTCGATAATGCTATCAGGTTTTCTGCCAATTGGCTCCTCAATCCACCCTTCCTTTGTTGCCATTAACCCACAAACAAAAGCTTTATATTTTCTTTGAACACCATTATTTTGCTGCTGACGACTTAAAAGATGATGAACATGACGGTGCTTGGCAATTAATACTAAACCTGACGTCTCTCTGTCCAGTCTTGTAACAATATGAATAGTGGACTCTATTCCTTGGTTGATATAATAACCTAATAAGGCATTCGCTAAACTCCCACCTGGATGTTCTCGCGATGGAATAGTGCTCATACCTGCTGGCTTCACAACGATTAATACTGCATCGTCTTCGTAAAGAATGGAGAGAGGAATATTTTCAGGTTGCAAACCTTCACTTCTTTTCTCAAGTGGAAAGCCAACCTCTAATACATCGCCGTTATTAATCATATACCGCACATTTTGTACTACTCCATTCACTTTTATAAAACCTCCAGCAAACTTTATATCTGTCAAAGCGGTTTTAGAAATATTTTGCTGTGATAGGAATGATTTGATATTAACTGGTGTATCAAGTGAATCAATTTGCCATTGTAAAGTAAACATTCTTTTATCTCCTTATAAACGAAGTAAATGCAAACAAAGACAGTTCTTTAAGAAGCATTGGGATACGAGTGAAATGAAGCTTATTTTTCCAGCCTACCTTAGGAATATTGCTGTGGACAGCAACTCAAAGCTTCTATATCATGCTCCTTTAGAAAATATCAGAGTTAAGTGTGCGAACAATTTTATTATATTGCCATTCTCTTTTGTCAAACGCTTGGATGCTTGGTCATAGTGACTTTTTCTATTTTTGCTTGTGGATTACTGAACTTATACATTTTGCATTTACAGGAAAGAAAAATCCGAACATATTCAAACCCTTTGACAGAATTAGAATAACTTGTTCGGATTTCCATTCAACTAGCATCCATTTTACCCAAAGTCACTCAGTTAATCAGCAACAAATGAATCATGTACTCTTTTCCAAAATGGAAATGGTCTGAATCTAGCAAAGCGAATTTTTTCATCGGCTACACGGTATTGAATTGATTTTACATCTTTATGCAAAAGCGATAAATGATCGATTGTAATCTTAAAATCCGGTTCATTCACAGGCTTTAAAAGGCAAGCATGGTGTGCTGGTAAAACTAAAGGTGAACCGACTGTTCTAAACACTTTATTATTAATCGATGCCATTTCAGCTAATTGAATAGCAGGTAATGACGGATGTAATATCGCACCACCTAACGCCTTATTATAAGCCGTACTCCCTGAAGGCGTGGATAAACATAAACCGTCTCCTCTAAATCTTTCAAAATGCTGACCTCGAATCTCTACATCCATCACAAATGTACCATTCACAGCTTTAACTGTAGACTCGTTCAAAGCCAAATACCTTGTTTCTTTGCCCCCATTCAAATAGCGGACAATGACTTCAAGAAGAGGGTATTCCACCACTTGGAAAGGAGTTTTTGCTATTGCGATTACAAGCTTTTCAATTTCATCAGGTACCCAATCAGCATAAAATCCTAAGTGGCCCGTATGAACACCAACGAATGCTGTTTTATCAAGGCGGCTGCTATATCTGTGAAATGCGTACAACAAAGTTCCATCGCCACCAACAGAAATGACTATATCTGGTTGTTCTTCATCATATACTAGATCAAAATCAAGTAAGTACGATCTCATCTTATGCATCAATGTATTCGATTTCGTATCACCTTTAGACGTAATCGCAAATCTCATTGTTTAGTAGCTCCTCTTATTTTTCATTCTATGACTTATTCTTTTGCTGCTTTTCTTTATTTTGTGAAAAAAATGCTTGTGCATCTTGAATTTCTCCTCGAATCGATGACATTTCTTCATCTAATCTAAATGCTGCTTCAGCTGCTCTTTGTAATCTCATTTGAATATCAGATGGAAATTGGCCTTTATATTTATAATTTAATGAATGCTCAACCGTGGCCCAAAAATTCATCGCTAACGTTCTAATTTGTATTTCCGCTAATATCTTTTTCTCCCCATGGATAGTTTGTACAGGGTAAGCGATAACTACATGATAAGAGCGGTACCCACTTGCTTTTTCATGAGAAATATAATCTCTTTCTTCCACCACTTCAAAGTCATTTCTCATACGTAACAATTCTACTACCTTCATTATATCATCAACAAATTGACACATCATTCTCATACCTGCTATGTCTTGCATTTCTACATCCAACCTATTAAGTGGAATTCCTTTTTGGTTGGCTTTATCTAATATACTAGCTATAGGTTTTACCCTGCCGGTCACAAATTCTATAGGAGAGTGCTCTGGGACGAAATCAAACTGACTTCTCATCCCTTTTAGTTTCACTTTTAACTCTTCTACAGCTTGTTTATATGGCCCTAAAAATTGATCCCAATGCTTCATACATGCACCACCCTTATGTAAGTTCATTTCTCTAACTTGATTTAGTTAGAAATTTTTGCAATAAAGCGACGAAAGAAACTTAGGTACATGATTTACTCTTCATTAGTAGAGAAGTTACTCAAACATAGCCTCGACTTTCTCAACCATTTCATCTCCATAATTACTGTTACCCCGTATATTTTCAATAAGATATTGTAATTCCTCTTGAAATAAAGGTAATTTAAGCTTTTCTTTTCCATCATGCAAATACACTTCACCATTAAAAACCAATGCTTGCTTTAATTGTTGCCATAATGATTCATGTAACATGATATATGTATAATCATTATTTTTTTCTGTTATGTATATAAATGATAAATGGTCGGAATCTACTAGCATCTGTTCTCTTGGCTCGAAATCATTCACAGATAAAGTAGAGTCAATTTCTAATAATAATTCCTTTCCTTCATCATTCCATAACGCACTTTGTACTTCTACTTTTTTATTCATTTCATCTACCTCCAAACTCTTACATTTTACCATAGAAGGGGAAAAAATCTCAAAGAACATTGCAGATTATGCGATACAGCGCCATAATAATGATAAGTATTAAGAAATCATGTATCTCTCATTTGATTATACATGTAGTCGAGAGAATAGGAAGGATTAATCATGTCACAAAATATAGAAATTGAATTTAAAAATATGCTTACAGAACAGGAATTTGCTCAATTAAGAAAGCATCTTCATATAGAAGACAAAGATTTCTTCACTCAAATCAACTATTATTTTGATACGCCAACTTTCTTTTTAAAAAACGAAGGATGTGCGCTTCGAATTAGAGAAAAAAATAATCAATTCGAACTCACATTAAAGCAACCTCACCCAGATGGCTTATTAGAAACTAACCATGATCTTCAACCGGAAGAAGCAAAGCATATCATCAAACAAGGGTACATCGATAAGCAATATTTAGCTTCACTTAAAAGTGACCTCCATTTCCCTGAGGAGACGTTTAAGTTATTTGGTTCTTTATTAACAAGCCGTGCAGAAAAAAATAATGCGGACGGTTTAATCGTCCTAGATAATAGTGAATATTTAAATAAGGTGGACTTTGAATTAGAATATGAGGTTTTGAATAGGGAAAATGGCTTAAATTCCTTTAAAAAACTATTAAAAGAGATGAATATACCGATAAGAAAAACAGAGAACAAAGTGAAAAGATTATTTCGGGAAGTTCAGAAAAGAAGAATAGATGATTAACAAGGACATATGAGGAGAGTCATAATGAATATTAATCAGCTTAAACTATTAATGCAAATGCAAAGCTTACAAACCTTTCTTCCAAATACAACGCAAAACAGCAATACAACTGATTTTTCACAATTATTATCAAATTCAATTACAGCAAGAATGAATGATTCTTCTGCTGATTTCTCACAGGAGATAGGAGCAGTTCAAACGATAGCCGAAACAATGCTCACCTCTTCTCCTGTTTCTCTTCCTCCTGTACAGCTTACGAAGTTTAAAGGAGAGAATAGTGATCAATCAATTCAAGATATCATTCATCAAGCTGCATCCGCCTATAACGTACCAACTGAATTAATTACTGCTGTTATTCAACAAGAGTCCAACTTTAATCCGAATGCAGTTAGTTCAGCAGGCGCGAGTGGTTTGATGCAATTAATGCCCGAAACAGCTAAGTGGCTTGGTGTGAATGATAGATTTGATGCCACCCAAAATGTTATGGCAGGAACAAAATATTTAAGACAAATGCTTGATCGTTATGGGAATAATACCGAGCTTGCTTTAGCAGCATATAATGCTGGTCCTGGTAATGTTGATAAGTATAATGGCATCCCACCTTTTAAAGAAACACAAAACTATGTTCAAAAGGTGACAGAGAATTTACTAAACCAAAAACAATTTGTCTAAGTATCGTAGTGACTTCATTTTTGAGTCACTACTTTTTTGTTTTAGAAATCCAACCTCGAGAATCATCCTCCGTACTTGTTTTCCAAGAGATCTGCCCCATATAATAGAACTGAAAATACCTGCATACTGAATATTAATTCGTGGCACAAAGCTATTTGTTTGAGATATAGCCGTTACATTGATAAAATAATATCAAAACATGAAGGAATTATGTCTAGCTGATGAAATAATCATCGCTTTTATTAACATACTTTTGTTTAAAGGGGTTCTATCACAATGGTCGAGAATATCAATACTCCGTTCGACGCGTTAGGTGAGGAAAAACTTCACCTACTTGTTGAAGCATTTTATAAACGGGTTGGACAACATCCTGAGCTCGTCCCAATCTTTCCTGACGATCTAACTGAAACAATTAGAAAACAAAAGCAGTTTCTGACACAATTTTTAGGCGGCCCGCCATTATATACCTCAGAACACGGTCACCCGATGCTGAGAGCACGGCACCTACCTTTTGCCATCACAATGACACGTGCGAAGGCATGGCTCTCTTGTATGGAGGATGCAATGAATGAAGTCGAATTGGATACACGCTTGAAAGAAGGATTTCTCGAGAGACTGACTCTCACAGCACAACATATGGTAAATACACCTGAAAAAGATGAATTAGAGGGTGATGACAAATGAATCATGAAGAATTTGAAAGTAAATCTGTCTCACCACATTGTCATGGTAGTGAAAATAAGCCGTTAGAAATCTATATGTTTATTGATCCGCTATGCCCAGAATGTTGGAGTTTAGAGCCGATAATTAAAAAACTGTCTGTAGAATATGGTCGGTATTTTTCTCTCAAGCATGTAATAAGTGGGAAGCTCAATGCTTTAAATAGAGGCAAAAGACAAAACTACGACCAATTAGTTGAACAATGGGAGAAAACCGCTAGTCGATCAGGGATGTCATGTGACGGCTCTGTTTGGTACGAAAATCCGGTATTATCCCCTCAGTTAGCCTCCATTGCCATTAAGGCAGCCGAACTACAGGGCAGAAAAGCCGGCATTCGTTTTTTGAGAAAACTTCAAGAGAAGTTGTTTCTCGAAAAGAAAAACGTATCAGACTTTGATGTATTAAAAGAATGCGCCAGCCAAATTGGCTTAGACGTAGTTGAATTTGTAACCGATATACATTCAGAAAGTGCTGCAAAAGCATTTCAATGTGATGTAAAGATTACAGCTGAGATGGATGTAGAAGAAATTCCAACGATGGTGTTCTTCAATGAAAACATTGAAGATGAAGGCATAAAAGTTACAGGGCAGTACAGCTTTGATGTGTATGAGCAAATACTAAAGGAAATGGTTCCATATAGACTCGAACCTTCTCCATTACCTGACATAGAGCTGTTTATTAAACATTATAAACTTGTCGCAACTTCAGAAATAGCAGTCGTCTATAATATGACGGAGCAAGAAGTAAATAAAGAAATGAAAAAACTTCAACTGAAGCAAGTGGTCGAGCAAGTACCTGCAAAGCACGGATCTTTTTGGAAATCACTAGACTGATGATACTTATCATCAGTCTTTTTTATGCCGTGGTAAAGGGCGGACTAAAAGGAAAAACCTCACCATTACAGTATGAAGCGTCTCCCCTATTCATGCTCACACTCCCTGTTAATCGCCTAACATGACAAAATTAGTTCTCTCTTCTATTGTTCACACCATTGGCTTCTCTTGTAAGTGAAACGAAACTTCTATCTAATGCTGTTTATCGTTAATTGCAATGCCTGTTTCTTAGTCAAAATGGTTTGTAAGACCCAATCAAGTGGGGAATCAGTTTATGGATGGTATGTCATATTTATTTTTCTTAAAAACATAAGTCAATCAACCTTCAATCCACATAGTAAAAAACCCTACACTCTCTCATGAGGCGTAGGGTTTTTCATGTAAATATATTTAACAAAGGGGATGGGAGAAATTTTTCACGATCAAACAAAGGGGTAAATTGTTTGTTTGTGATTAACTTCACAATACAAATATACCATGGCTTTTTTAAGCTCGCAATAGTTTGTGTACCATTTCACATTATTGTCAAATTCTCTACTACTCATAGTGAACTGCCATTATTATTAGAAAACATCTTGTCTTTTTTCATTACTTTTTGTTTACTTTAAAGTTAGCAGCCTAAATCATTTGATAAAGGCTGCTAGATAAAAATATTAAATCGTTTCTAACAATTGTTCCATCTCATTTAACTTTTCTTCAAACACTTTACATGCTGCCTTAATCGGTTCTGAACTTGTCATATCCACACCCGCTTTTTTAAGCACTTCTATCGGGTAATCAGAACTACCTGCTTTAAGGAAACCAATAAAGCGATCAACTGCCGGTTTTCCTTCTGTTAAAATTTGCTCACTTAAAGCCGTTGCAGCACTATAACCGGTAGCATATTGGTATACATAATAATCGTAATAGAAGTGAGGGATTCTTGACCATTCTAATCCAATTTCCTCATCAATAATGATATCCTCACCACCAAAGTATTTCTTGTTCAGTTCATAATACTTTTCAGTAAGTGCATCTGCTGTTAAAGCTTCATTATTTTGAGCCATTTGGTGAATCTCATGCTCAAATTCTGCAAACATCGTTTGACGGAATACTGTTCCTCTAAACCCTTCTAAGAAATGATTGAGTAAGAATAAACGTTTTTTATCATCATCAATCGTTTTTAATAAATGATCATTTAATAACGCCTCATTACAAGTTGATGCTACTTCAGCCACAAAAATGGAATAATCACCATAAGCATATGGTTGCGACTTACGTGTGTAATAACTATGAACAGAATGACCAAATTCATGTGTTAATGTGAAGAGGTTATTGATATTATCTTGCCAATTAAGGAGGATATAAGGATTCGTACCATAAGCACCAGAAGAATAGGCACCACTTCTCTTCCCTTTATTCTCCCAAACATCCACCCAGCGATTCTGTAGACCCTCTTCCAAAATACTGCGATATTCCTCACCTAAAGGAGCTAAGCCTTCAATCATTAGCTTTTTGGCTTCATCATAAGTAATCGCCATTTTTACATCCTTTACTAAAGGTGTGTAGAGATCATACATGTGCAATTCATCTAATTGCAAAACTTTTTTCCTTAGTTTCACATATCGATGAAGCAAATGAAGATGATCATTAATCGTGCTTACTAATTGATCATAAACAGATTCTGGTATATTATTCGCTGATAAAGCGGCATGTCGAGCTGATTGATAGTTTCGTACCTTTGCATTGAAATTATTTCTTTTCACATTTCCACTTAACGTACTAGCGAATGTATTACGAAACTGTCCATAGGTTGTATACATCGCACGAAAAGCATCTCGACGTACACGCTGATCATCACTCTCTAGGAAGTTGATAAATCGACCGTGTGTCACTTCAACCTCTTCTCCCTCTTCGTTTTTAATCGATGGGAATGTTAAATCAGCATTATTTAACATTCCAAAAGTATTACTTGATGCATCCATTACTTCTGATGCTTGTGCAAGTAAGGCTTCTTTTTCCGCTGTAAGTACATGAGGACGTTGAAGATTGATTTCTTCAAGTGCATGTTCATACATTTTTAATTCTTCTTTCTCGGCTATATACTGTGCTAATTGATCTTCATCAATGGCAAGAATTTCTGGCACTATGAAAGCAAGTTCACTAGCAACCACTGAATACAGCCCTTTGATTTTATCATCTAAACTTTGATACGTTGCATTTGTTGTATCTTGATCATATCTCATTCTTGCATATGTAAAGAGCTTCACAATACGAGAAAGTAAGTGATCTTGATATTGTAAAACATCATAAAGAACCTCTGCACCTTCATGCAACATCCCTTTAAACTTGCCTGCTTCTTTAGATAACTCTTTTACTTCATTAAATTCTTTATTCCATTCATCGTCACTTGAAAAAATATCTTCAAGACGCCAAGTTTCTTCAACTGGAACCTCGTTTCTTGTTGGTAGTTTCTTAACTGTAGAATCGTTAGCCATATTGTTTTCCTCCTACATTCATTATGTTAAAAATTACTATCTGTTACTATCTTACATCAAATGAAAGTAATTGTTCAGTATTATGTTTCACCAATTGATTTAAAATACTTCAATATCAACTTAATGCCATTTTCATAATTATTTCCCCTTCTGCCTTACTTATTTTCTTATTTTTCATATCAGAAGACCTGATTTGAAATTTGGTACCGTCGATTTTCTCAATTATTTTTATAGTGTATAAAAGATGTAAATAAGCATCGATTATTTCTTTAAGATCTATGGGTACCTCTACACGTATACGAATATCTTTTCTCTCCAAGCGGCATTGCATGGAATCATATGCATCTTCTATAGAAAATAACTCTTCATGGCGTAATATATCTATAAAAATATATGTTTGCCACTGAATTGGTGAAGTACTCAGCTTAGCACTCCCCCTTACAGGAAGACCACAAAAATCTGGTAGATTTCCCATATGAAGCCCGCAACGGTAGATTTCATCTTTAAATCGTTTAGAAAATGAGCTATATTTAAAGCTTCCATACCTTTTTATATTCTCCCTTTCTTGCAACCAAGAAGAAAAGTCCATTCTCATTCTATTAATTCTTAGATTCAATAATTCGTACAAATTATTCGAGCGAAGTGGCTTTAGATCTATATGGGCAAAAGACTTTTTCGTAGAAATTGGTAGGAGATGAGAAAGTATATACAAATTTTCTGTATCAACGTTTAAAATAGGGATAATAAATTTTTTAGCGGAAGTTTGCTGAAGAAAAGAATAATGAAAAGCGGTTAAAGAAAATAAATGATTTCCTATAGTATGGAGCTGTTGGTGGGATAATATCCACAGTGGTTTTATTCCTGACTTTATATAGCCATTTGTACGCTTATGAACTATTTTTGTAGGAATTATTGAACATTGAAACTCAATGGCATAAACAAGTCCGTTATGTTCAAAGCTGAGATCCGCCCTTTGATGGATGTTAGCGAAATATTTTTCAACCTCAACATTTTTATAGTATTTTCTTAATAAATCGTATAACAATAATTTACCTTTTAAGTGGACTTCTGACTCTTTTTCATATGATTCAAAGCATTGACTATGCGGTTTATGAGCAAAGTGAGACTTTTTAAAGATGCCATTTTTTAAAATGACAACATCCTTACACTCTGGACAGTAAAAAGACTTTTCCTTATATTTACCGTATTGAACATCTTGGGCATTAATAAGTTTGCCATCATTCGTTATTGCCTTTAACAATGTATGTTCACATCCTTTCTATACATTCTATCTTCTCCCCTATCATTCTTTATTCCTGCATAAAAAGAAAAGACCGACTTCTTAAAGAAATCGGCTTTTTTATTAAAAGTATTTTTTTAGTTCAATTAAAGCATTTTCAGCGATAATTACCTTTCCATATTCAGAAATCACGTGGATGGTTGTATCTGTTTCATGCCCATATTCAAGTAGTATACTTAGAATATTATCAATTTCATCCTCTTCGAATTGTTCCTCGGGAAATTCGACGATTAAATAATAGTTATTCTTGTATGAACGCAGTTGCGTATGAACATTTCCTAGTTCCACTCTCTTGGATAATGAAATGATATCCTCAAAGTCTCTAAAGGCAATAACGAAATCTAATTTTTCTTCCGCTTCCTCTTCTTCATTTTCCTGTAATTGATCAAGCATTGCTTCTACTCTTTCATCTACAGCAAAATCCTTCATTTTTTCATCAGAAACAGGGAGCTCTAACTTTTGTCCGTCTTTAGATAACTGCGCCTTCGTTACTAAGATTTCTAATCCTTTATCGAGTGCTTGAACTTGAATCCACAATGGACCTTCCATCACAAAATCTTCTTCTGTGTGAACCTCATCCATCATATCCCAAAAAAGTTCTTCACTTCTCTCTCGGTTGTACCATATTTCATCACGATCAAAGCCTCTTTCCTCAATATCAATATATGAGATATAAAACTTCACCGTGTTTTCATTAATTCTCTCGATTTCCACTTAGCAACTCTCCCTTCTTGCTTTTTGTGAAGGGATTATAACCCCTAATTTGTACTACTTTACTACCATTTACCCTATTTCAAGAAAATTATTCTTTTAGTGATCATTCTAGCAAGAATAATGAGAAAATAATGTGTAACAACAGATATACCTATTATGTTTTACCTTTTGTTATATTTTATGATAAATATGCTGTAAAGGGAATGCCCAAAAATACAATTGGCAAAAAACGAATGAATGCCTATATTCGTTAATACAATATATATTTATTGTGTTTGTATTTTATCAAAAAAACCTGTCCCCTACAAGAAACAAGCTTAGGCTGATGAAAAGCTTTTTTTCGCTATTGATTTGTGATAAAACACTGTAATGGCCTTTGGAAATAATCGAGTATGAATAACAGTAAAATGATTAGTACGAATATCATGGGGCAGAAATGTGGTTCTTCTATTATGTATCAGAAATATCTTCTAGTGTATAGACTAAAGAATTTGGTTCGGCTATCTTTACTGTATCTCTGGAGATGGATGCGCAATGCTTTTTTCAAAACTTATTCAAAAATTATTTGAAAGAAACTAAAAAACGAACAAATCGTAAAAAAGGATTTGTTCGTTTTCATTTAGCATACTTAGGATTAAATGTGAAGTTAAGTGAGTACGATTGGTTTTAGTTAACCAACTTTTGAGCCTCACGTAGATGATACGTACGAACCTTCCTAGGAAGGAAGCGTCGAATTTCATCTTCATTATAACCTACTTGTAATCTTTTCTCATCTAAGATAATCGGTCTTCTTAATAATCCAGGGTTATCTCTTATCAATTCAAATAAATCCTGTAAAGGCATCGTTTCAAGATTAACATCCAATTTTTGGAATGTTTTAGAACGTGTTGAAATAATCTCATCTGTTCCATCTTCTGTCATACGAAGGATTTCTTTAATTTCATCAATTGCTAAAGGTTCTGAGAAAATATTTCTTTCTTTGTATGCAATATCGTTTGCCTCTAACCATGCTTTTGCTTTTCTACATGATGTACAACTTGGTGAAGTGTATAATGTGACCATTTTACAATTTCACACTCCTTAGAAATTTAAAGTATATTTTATTCGCCGTAATTGTTTAATTATGCTATTCTTACTGATTGTTACACTTGTTTCCGTTTTCAATGAACAGGCTTACTTTCTCATTGAGAATAATCCACTAGGCTGTAACTATTGTTGTAATTTATAATTAATTTAAATAAGCTGTTCCACTTCATTATACACCATCTGTGGAACAGATGATATATATTTTTCTATTCTTCATACACTTAAATGCCAATTAAACAATTAACTTCTGCCTTAGTGAATCTATAATATAAGACGTTTTCATTTAAAAAAGGTTTCATGAAATATTGATTTTTTTATTTGTTCACAAACTGTTCAATTATAGAATAATGAAATCTGTTACTATTTAACCTATATAACTATGATAGACATTTACCCCTTTTTTTTAAGAATAAACATTTACTTTCTCAATAATCGACTTTAAATGAAAAAAACTTTATAAGAAAATGATGTTGAGCCATTCTTTACCTAAAAAGAAATCCCGAACATTGAGGTTGTTCGGGATTTCTTTGGATTAAATATCTTTCAAAAGATCATTATTATTGTCATTCTCAGAAAAAGTAAGGACTTCATCTACTGGTTGATATGATGCTCCATAGAATTGAGTATCCTTGTAAGTATGAATCAATTCATATGTTTTAATCATTGCATCGAAAATCATTTCTTCCGTTTCATTATTAGGTGCCCAGAATAAAATTTCCATTGCATTCACTTCATTTGTTGCAAGAGATCGACGACGGTAACCTATAGATTGAGCGTGCTCAAAGCCTTCTCTTTTATAAAATTTCAAGCGTTTCTCCGTATCAGTATCTTCATAATCAACAGGTTCAACTTCTAAAATAATCGGTTTGCCTTTTTCCTTTAATTGATCAATTAATTTATGTCCTAAACCTTGTCCTCTTGAATCTTTGGACACAAACAGGTAGTCGATAAAGACAAAAGTTTCAAGTTCAACATACATTAACACATGCATTGGACCCTCATCTTTATGATAAATATCAGGTCGCTCTTTCAAAAGTGTTTCCATATGCTCTTTTGACTTCATCTCTTCTACAGGAAAATACTGATTCAATTTTTCATACCAATGCATGGACCAAACCCCTTTATTATTTAAATATTTCCAGTCGTGATAAACTTCCAGCTTTCTCTTCTTGTATAAGAAAATCGTATAAATAAGTCATCATTCACGTATAAATAAACTAAGTTGTAACGCTCTATCAAAGTATTTGTGATTTTCATTCTTTTCATTCTTTAATAAATGCTTTATTATTAGAAATAGAACATCATCAGAATAACTTGAATTTTCCGAAAAGAAAATTGGAGGTTTATCAATGATTGGTTACTTTTCAGACTTGATTATCGTTTCATTGCTCATACTCAGTTTAACTTCCCTCTTAGGTGTACTAATAAACAGCTTGGGAATAAAATTATTTGGCGGCAAGAAAAAATCCGAATTCGTAGACCAATCTGCATTTATGCAAACCGGATGGAAAAACGTGGGCGGAAAGAAGAAATAATCCTCATCCTATATACTATGATAACGCATACACAATAAGTGTCAAATAATAAGCAGCTGATAAACATACTATCAGCTGCTTATTTTTTAATTTAATGGGGTATAATCAACATTTTCTGTATAATGATTGCCGGCATTCCACAATAAGAATTCGTCAATTCCTTCCTCATTCAAAGCCCTAATTTGATCCTCTATTTCTTGCTTACCATAAGGCTTGTAATTACCGGTACCTAAATAAGATGCAGTAAAATCCTGTAGCCAAGGTCTAGAAATAGGCGGAGAAGCTAGTTCCTCCCGTTTGGCATTCTCTACCTTTGCGTACTCTTTAATAAGCTTGTAAGGTTCTAAATCTGGTTTTTGAATCCCAAAGTATGGCCCCCAGTGGCTCGGATAGATCATTGAAGATATGACATCCACATGTTCTGAGATTTTTGAGAAGTTCTGTCCAATCCCAGGTGCCTCTGGTAAAGTAGCCGTATAACCAAAAATATCAACAGATACTTTGACACCATAAGGCTCTAACTGTTCTTTCGCAAACTTAACGAAGTCTGTAACAGCATCTACTCTCAGCTGCACATCATCTTTACCGTTCGTATACTTTCCTTTACCATACTTCAATGAATCAGCCATATGCTCAAATCCTTCAGGGAAACGAACATAATCAAATTGAATTTCCTGGAATCCCATTTTAGCTGCTTCTATAGCAATATCTACATTATATTGCCACACTTCTTCCATAAACGGATTAACAAAGGCTTCTCCTCTTCCGTTTGTCCATACTTTATTTCCTTCTTTATACGACCATTCAGGCTTTAACTTGGCTAGTGTTGAATCCTTAAAAACAACGACCCTCGCAATAGGGTAAATCTCTTTTTCTTCTAATGTCGTTAACATCTCTTTCGTATCTTTTATATAAGGTTCGACAATATCCTTATATTTACTATCATCTTCCGGCTGGTATGTAAGATTTCCCCAATCATCTTTAATATCAATAACCATCGCATTTAATTCTGTCTTATCAACAAAATTTGATAACCGTTCAAAATTTGCTCCTCCTGCCGATGGACCAGTAACATAAATACCTCTAATAGCATCTGGGTAGGTAAAGTCGTAGCCTGAATCGTATGTAAACCGTTTCATTTGTTCAGGTAATTCCATAAAAAAACCAGCATATTCTTTCTGTGCATGAAGCTGATAACTTTGTTGTTCAGCATTCGCATGGTCTAATTGTGGCACTACACTTAATAAAAGTAAGAAAAAAGCAACTTTAATCGCCCTCACTATTTTTCCCTCCTCATCCATATATTTTCTTTTTCTTATCTCCTATTCTACTAGAAGTTAAACCCAATGCAAAAGAAAATAGTAATAATGAGAAATATTTTAATTTTTGCGATAGTAATTTCATACAAACTATTGTATACTATATTCATACATTTTAGTGATTGAAAGCACTAAACATATTCCTAATATTCATATTTTTCCTAACTGAATATTTGTTCCGAAAATAATTCTTTAGGTTGGAGGCAGGTCTTAAGCAGATTTAATCAACGAAAAAACGACCTCAATAAGAGATCGCTTTTAAGTTAACTTTTATGATCTTTTTGGTATTGTGCAAATTCTTTTTCAGAACAGAAAACAAAGTGACCAGGACGAACTTCACGCATTTCAACCTTCTCATCAGCACTATATTGATGAACAGCTGGGTCATATGCTTTTCGCTGACGTGTTCTTTCTGACTCTGGATCAGGTAATGGAATAGCAGATAATAATGATTGTGTATAAGGGTGCATAGGATTGCTATACAACTCTTCCGCTGTGGCAAGTTCAACTAGCTTACCAAAGTACATCACACCAATTCTATCACTAATATACTTAACCATTGACAAATCATGAGCAATGAATAAGTAAGTTAACCCTTTTTCACGCTGAAGTTTTTTCATTAAGTTAACAACTTGTGCCTGAATAGATACGTCAAGAGCAGAAATCGGTTCATCAGCAATAATGAATTCAGGTTCAACAGCTAGCGCTCTAGCAATACCGATACGCTGTCTTTGTCCACCAGAGAACTCATGTGGATAACGGTTAGCATGCTCTTTATTTAAGCCTACTGTTTCAAGTAACTCATAGACGCGTTCCATACGCTCTTTTTTCGACTTTGCAAGCCCATGAATATCAATACCTTCAGCAATGATATCCGCAACCGTCATACGAGGATTTAAGGATGCATAAGGGTCTTGGAAAATCATCTGCATTTTACGGTTAAATGCTTTTAGTTGATTGGTTGACTTTTTACCATGAACATTTTCACCATTAAATAAAACTTGTCCATCAGTGGCATTATACAAGCGTATAATTGTTCTACCGGTCGTTGATTTCCCACAACCTGACTCACCAACTAGACCAAGGGTTTCACCTTTGTAAATATCAAAAGTAATACCATCAACCGCTTTAACCATATTCGATTTACCAACATTAAAATGTTGTTTTAGATTTTTTATTTCAACTAATTTCTCTGCCATAACTTAAATACCCTCCTTCACAATTACTGGTTTATCAAAATTGGAGGACATTTGACGTTGACGCAACTTCACCGCTGCAGGTGGTTCAACATGAGGTGCATCAGGGTGTAACAACCAAGTTTTCGCAAAATGTGTTTCAGAAATTTGAAACATTGGTGGTTCTTCCTCGTAATCAATGGCTAATGCATATTTGTTCCTTGCAGCAAATGCATCACCAATTGGCGGATTTGTTAAGTCTGGTGGCGTACCAGGAATGGCAGCTAATTCATCTTTTGTATCATTATCAACACTTGGCATAGAAGCAAGTAGTCCCCAAGTATAAGGGTGCTTCGGATCATAAAAGATTTCATCTACTGTGCCTATTTCAACGATTTGACCAGCATACATAACAGCTACACGATCTGCCACATTGGCAACAACGCCTAGATCATGAGTGATAAAGATAATAGATGTGTCCATTTTCGCTTGTAACTCTTTCATTAACTCTAAAATTTGAGCTTGAATAGTTACATCAAGAGCAGTTGTAGGTTCATCAGCAATCAGTAATTTAGGGTTTGTAGCCAAGGCTATAGCTATCATTGCACGCTGTCTCATACCACCTGAGAATTCATGCGGATATTGATTTACTCGTTTATCAGGCATCGGAATACCAACTAGTTCTAATAACTTTATTGCACGTTTTTTAGCATCTGCTTTAGATAATCCTTGGTGCTTAATCAAACCTTCCATGATTTGATTACCAACTTTCATTGTTGGGTTTAATGAAGTCATTGGATCCTGGAAAATCATACTTATATCTTTACCGCGTATGTTTTCCATTTCTTTTTCTGATTTAGGTACAATATCATCACCATAGAAAAGAATTTCTCCACCAGTAATTTGTCCTGGAGGCATTGGAATTAGTTTCATTAGTGTTTGTGAAGTAACACTTTTACCTGAACCTGATTCACCAACAATAGCTAATGTCTCACCTTTATGAAGGTCAAAGCTAACACCACGAACAGCTTGTACCGTCCCTCCATAAGTTTGGAATGAGACTTTTAGATCTTTTACTTCGAGAATTTTTTCCATGTTCTCACTCCTTATTTACGGCTTCTTGGGTCGAGTGCGTCACGTAGACCATCACCGACTACATTGAATGCAAAAATGGTTAAACAAATAAAGATCGCAGGGAAGAATAATCGCCATGGGTAATATCTTAACGCTGGTAAACCATCATTGGCCATTGTACCCCAACTCGCTAGAGGCGGTGTTAAACCTAATCCTAGGAATCCAAGATAAGCTTCTGTAAAGATCGCAGAAGGAATTGTTAATGTCATTGTAACTAAAATTGGACCCATTGAGTTTGGAATTAAATGTTTACCCATAATTCTTGTTGTATTTGCACCTAAAGTTTTAGAAGCAAGAACAAATTCTTGATTCTTCAAGCTAAGTACTTGCCCTCGAACAATCCGGGACATATTAATCCATCCGGTTATTGTCATAGCAATAATCATCGTACTTAAACTTTGGCCAAGCACAACCATTAACAAGATAACTAATAACAAGTAAGGAATGCCTGATAAAACATCGGCACCACGCATCATTATTTCATCGGTTCTACCACCTTTGTATCCGGCGATTCCGCCCCAGGCAACACCAATAAATAAATCGATTAACGCAGCTGCAACACCGATAAAGATCGAAATTCTAGCACCTTCCCACGTACGAGCAAACATATCTCGTCCAAGATCATCGGTACCGAACCAATGCTCAGCAGAAGGTGGCTGATTTTTATTTGTTAAATCATTTGACTTATAGTCATATTCTGTCATATATGGTCCAAAGATTGCCATGAAGATGAGAATAATAAGTAGGACTATACCAAACATAGCAAGCTTATTTTTTCGGAATCTAATGAAGACATCTTTCCAAAATGAAAGACTTGGCTTCGAAATCTTTTCGGCATCATCTAATTGTGTGCCGACAACTTTGAATTTATCATTCGCACTTTGCATGATTTATTATTCTCCTTTCTTCCCAGCTAGTTTAATCCTTGGGTCGATGATTCCATACGCAATATCCACTAGGAGAATAGCTAATAGTAAAAGAATACTATAAAACACTGTCACACCCATTATTACTGTATAATCACGATTTTTAATACTTGTTACGAAGTGGAAACCTAACCCTGGAATACCGAAAATCTTCTCGATAACAAAGCTACCTGTTAAAACACCAGCAGTTAATGGTCCTAAATAAGTAACTACCGGAAGAAGAGCATTTCTCATTGCGTGCTTAACTGTAATTACTCCACCGCTCAAGCCTTTTGCTTTAGCAGTTTTAATATAATCATTTGCTAATACCTCAATCATACTAGATCGTGTGAGTCTTGCGATATAAGCCATCGGTCCTGCTGCAAGTGCAAGAGCTGGCAAAATGGTATGCATAAATGATTCCCAACGAGCTACCGGGAATATTTGCAATTTTATTGCTAAGAAATATTGTAAAAATGTTGCCATAATGAATGATGGCACGGATATGCCTAAAACAGCAACAGCCATTGTTGAATAATCTTGCCATTTATTTTGCCTTAAAGCAGCGATTACACCAAATAAAACACCTAAGGCAACGGCAATTAGTATTGCTTGAAAGCCTAATACAAAAGATACAGGGAATCCTTCTGTGATTAAATCATTAACTGTTTGACTTTTGTATTTAAAAGATGGGCCAAAATCCCATGTTACTACATTGATTAGATAATCAAAATATTGTTGATACCATGGCTGATCTAAGCCATAATGTGCTTGTAAATTCGCTTCAATTTCTGGTGGTAGTTTCTTTTCTGAAGCAAACGGGTTTCCAGGTGCAATGCGCATAAGGAAAAATGTTGCCGTTACAATTAGCCATAATGAAATTATCATATATAACAGACGTTTTCCTATATATTTCGTCATTGTCCAACACCTCCAATTGATTTTACTGAGGTCAGTATGTCTACAACTGCAAAGCTCATAATAGATAATATAATACATTTTTACCATTAGAAGGATAATACCTATTACAAGAACGAAGGTATATAGGAAGTTTCATCCCATATACCTTACATTTAAAAGATCAAATTATTCAAAGTGAGCCCACTTAAATTGAACATCGCCTAATCCAGATACAAAAACATCATTTAGGTTATCATCTTTAACCCAGTTATTTGTATAGAAATAAATTGGTGCAACCGGCATTGCTTCCATAAAGATTGCCTCTGCATCCTTTAATAATTGTTGACGCTTTTCAGCATCTGTTTCAGTTTGTGATTGTTCAAGTAATTTTTGGAATTCAGGATCTTCCCAACCAGTGTTGTTATTTCCACCGTCAGCATCTTTGTACATTTCCAAGAAGTTCATAGCGTCATTGAAGTCACCTAACCAACCCATACGAGCAATTTGGAAGTCTCCACTATTTACACTATCAAGGAAAACATTCCACTCAGCATTATCTAGAGTTACATTAATTCCAAGATTTTCACTCCACATATCTTGAATGGCTTGAGCAATCTTTTGATGTGCTTCAGATGTGTTATAAGAAAGCTTGATTTCTGGTAATTCTGATGCATCGCTTAATCCTAATTCTTCAAGACCTTTATTTAAGAATTCTTTAGCAGTTTCAACATCATTATCAGGGAAGTACCCTTCTTCATTTTCTGGGAACATCGTAGGTGGAACGATTGCCATAGCTGGAAGTTGTTCCCCTTGTGTAATGTTATTAATAATTGAATCACGATTAATTGCGTGAGTTAAAGCTTTTCTAATATTTTCATTATCTAATGGTTCAATAGTAGTATTGAATTTGTAGTTATAAACACCGGCAATTGCTTGTGTTTCTAATCTACCATCATCTTTAAGTGCTTGCATTGCATCTGTTGGAAGAGCTCCTGTCGGAGAACCTGCCCAATCCAATTCACCATTATCAAACATAGATAATTCAGTATTTGGATCATTAATCATGTACATTTCAATTTTATCTAATTTTACAGTGTCTTTATCCCAATAAGTGTCGCTCTTTTCAAGAGTGATTTGGTCACTATGAGACCATTCAGCTAAGTGGAAAGGTCCGTTTGTCGTATAATTTTCACCAGCATCTGTTGCCCAGTCTGGATTTTCTTTTGCGATTTTACTATTTACTGGTAAATAAGTATAGAAAGCTGTTAGTTCAAGAAAGTAAGGTGTTGGGTTTGCTAGTGTAACTTCTAAAGTTTTTTCATCTACAGCTTTAACGCCAACATCATCTAAGCTACCTTCTCCTGTGTTAGCAGCTTCTGCACCTTCAACATAATATAGTTGATACGCATATGTTGATTGATTAGCTGGGTCTAATGCCCATTTCCATGCATATTCGAAATCTTCTGCAGTTACAGGATCTCCATTTGACCATTGTGCATCTTCACGGATATTAAATGTGTATGTTTTTTGGTCTTCTGAGATTTCCCAATCTTCTGCCATAGCGGCTGCTGGTTTATCGTCTTGACCAATTCGAGTTAATCCTTCTAATACGTTACGAAGAACAGTACCAGAAGTAGAATCTTCAGCCAAACCTGGATTTAATGAAGGTGGTTCAGTATTAATATTTACTTTTAATTCTTGAGGTACATCACTACCTCCATCGCCACCATCTGCATTGTCATCGCCTCCGCCAGCGCAAGCTGCTAGAACCATGCTAGCTAAAAGTAGCATACTTAAAAAGATTGACCATCTTTTTTTCACGGTGAAACCCCCTATTTTTAATTCAAACGATTCTTCACAGAAATAACAGTTGTTCACATAGAGTAGATTGATGAAAAAATCAAACAATTTTTATTATAAAAAAAGAGTTGATTCCTTTATGCATACTAAGGAAAGTAAGTTTATTTTGATAGAACAAATTCCCTCTATTCAGATAATTCAGCTTGAATATTAAAATTTGTATCTATTAGACTACGATAAACTCACCTTTTCATCATTCCATCTACCTGTAACCGAACAAAATGTAATATGTTTGTAAAGATGTCGTTTGGTAGGTTTTATTATAGTTTCTTTAAAAGTTTATTTCAAGCCCGTTTTAAATAATCTAAATTATCTATATTTTTTCAAAAAAATGTCGAAACATGTATTATTATTGTCATGTAAGGGTTTTCATAAGTTTTTATTGGTATATAACAAATAAAAATTTTTTTTGCTGTTATAACGCTCACTTGATTTACTTCTACATATATTATATTATGATTACAAATAAATAATACAAATTGCTGTGAGAAAAGAGTAGTACATTTAAGATGGTTTTAAGAGAGCTTATGGTAGGTGAGAATAAGCAACCTATTAAATCGAATGGACTTTTTGAGCATGAATATATCGATTCACGTTAGACTAACGTTATCTGTCTTTAAGAGATTCACATATGTGAATAATTAGGGTGGCACCGCGGACCATTCGTCCCTAGATTTTTTAGGGATGAGTGGTCTTTTTATATGTTCATTTCTCATAGCAAATAGGAGGATTATGATGAAAAAAACACTCTTTTCTGGTATTCAACCCAGTGGAACAATAACAATTGGTAACTATATCGGGGCATTAAGACAGTTTGTTGAGCTGCAAAATGAGTATGATTGCTACTTTTGTATCGTCGATCAACATGCTATCACTGTTCCACAGGATCGCTTACAACTAAGAAACAATATCCGTAGCCTAGCAGCACTTTATGTTGCGGTAGGCTTAGATCCTAATAAGGCAACTCTATTCGTTCAATCCGAAGTACCTGCACATGCACAAGCCGCATGGATGTTACAATGTATTTCTTATATCGGTGAGTTAGAAAGAATGACGCAGTTTAAAGATAAATCTGCTGGTAAAGAAGCTGTCTCAGCAGGCTTATTAACCTACCCACCACTAATGGCTGGAGATATCCTATTATATGGTACAGATATTGTCCCGGTTGGAGAAGATCAGAAACAGCATTTAGAATTAACAAGAGACTTAGCAGAAAGATTCAACAAAAAATACAATGACATCTTTACGATTCCAGAAGTAAGCATTCCAAAAGTGGGCGCACGAATCATGTCACTTCAAGATCCAACGAAAAAAATGAGTAAATCTGACCCTAATAAAAAAGGATTTATCTCTATTTTGGATGAACCGAAACAAATTGAGAAGAAAATTAAAAGCGCTGTAACAGATTCTGATGGCATCGTTGCTTTTGACAAAGAGAATAAACCTGGCGTTTCAAATTTATTAACGATTTACTCGATATTCTCAGGTGAATCAATTGAAAATATTGTGAATAAATATGAAGGAAAAGGGTACGGTGATTTTAAAGGGGATTTAGCTACAGTAATTATTAGCCACTTAAAACCTATTCAAGATAAATATCATCATCTCATGGAATCAGCAGAATTAGATGAGATATTAGATGCAGGAGCAGAAAATGCCAATAAAGTTGCAGGTAAAATGGTTAAAAAGATGGAAAACGCTATGGGATTAGGAAGAAAAAGGAAACAAAAAAAAGGGACGTTCAAATTAAATTGAGCGTCCCTTTTTGATTTAATTTACCTTTGAACCATTTTCCATTTCCCATAACTTTTCAAAAAAAGGTTGTCCTTTAATGATATTCTCACAAAATCTTTCATGTTTCTTAGACCAACCTATCTTACTGTCTTCATATAAATTCATCCATGCATCATGGAAACCCATTGATTGAATACTTTTATACTCTTCAGGCATCCATTCTGTAAACCAATAGCGAATTTCCGCTTCATTTTCTGAACTATGAAGTTGATCTAGTGCCATAAACATTAATTGTTTGAGCTGCCTTTCCTTCCTTGTCAGGCCTTTCATTAATTCTGGATCTGGAGAAAGAATGTGAAAACTTTTTAGACTCGGCTTTTGTTCAAAAGTATATTCCATTTCATCGTGATTAGAAATCATTTCATATGTAAGTTGTTCTTGTCTTGGTATCAATCTACTCTTTCGAATTGGAATATGATACCCTATTGTATCAACGGCCATAATGCTTGTCCCATCAGTAATGACAAAACAATAATCCAATTGCACTCTTTCATGATTTTTTCTTAAATACGCTTTTTGATACACGTCATTCAATAGCTGTTGTGGTAATTCAGATAAATCATTTTCAATATAATGAAATAGTGCTGGTGTGATCCTTAGTAATGGTACTTGATCCAATAATTCAACTGCATCATCTTTTCGCCATTCATGAAATTGACAAACATTGTAACCATTCTCTTCCCCTTCAAACCAGTTCACCCAAACATCATGAAGATATAACATTTCCTAACCCCCACTCGCATGATTATTTGTCAATAAGTATGGGCAAACAACTCTGTTTTTATTCCTTTCTTTTACAATCTAATCCATTATTATTCTTTTTTTACCTTTGATTAGAAAGCAATTTGTACTTTATATTGAAATATACTTGCTATATATAGCGTATTTAATATGGAATTAAATGTTATAATATTCATTTATTATTCACTAAAATAAATATTAATATAATTTAGAATAAATAGTAAATAATTAAATCCCCACTCATTACAAAGCATATAACCGTTTTCTCCCCAAAAAAAAGAATGCAATTACCTTAAAAGGTCAATTGCATTCTTTTTCAGACTTACCAGCTAGGCCTTTACCTTCTAGATTTAGGGTTAAGAGCGTCTTTTAAGCCTTCTCCGATGAAATTTATTGCTAGTATGGTGATTGTAATAGCTGCAGCGGGCGGTACCCACATCCACGTTTTATTTCTTAATACGTCAGAATCACGGGCTTCAAATAACATATTACCCCAACTAGGTATATTTGCTGGAACACCAGAACCTAAAAAGCTTAAACCTGCTTCAGCAACAATTGTTACTGCTAACATTAATGTAGCCTGGACAATAATTGTTGAGGCTATATTCGGTAATATATGTTTAATAATAATCTTTATCGGCCTCGTACCAATTGATTTTGCTGCTAAAACATACTCATTCTCTTTTTCCGAAAGAAAACGGCTTCGGACAATTCTGGCAACTCCTCCCCAGCTAAGGAAACTGATGACCAAGATCAATGTCCATACTCCTGATACTTTCCCTACTAATATCGTATTTAATACAATAACAAATATTAAAAATGGAAAATTCAAAACAAAATCTGTAATACGCATGAATATTTGATCAATCTTTCCACCATTATATCCAGCAATAGCTCCGACAATTGTACCAATAGATATAATTAGTACCATACAAGACAAGCCAATTAACAACGATGTCCTAGCTCCATAAACCATTCTGGTGAATACATCCCTACCATTTGTATCTGTGCCAAACCAGTGCTCTGCTGAAGGTTCCAGGTTCATTGACATAAAATTAATTCTAGAGATATCTTGTGTGGTGAATATTGGTCCAAAAATAGCGAGCAAGACAAACGCAGTAAATATAATTAAACTCGTCATTGCTATCTTGTTTTTGAGAAATTTATTGCGGGCAATTTTCCATGGAGATAGTTGTTTTTGGTTTGATTTTACTATTACTTGATTTGTATTTAAAGAAGCTTTCACCATAATTGCCCCCTATCCTAACCTAATCCTAGGATCAACTATACCGTAGAGTAAATCCGCAATTAAGTTACCTATTAATGTTAAAAATGAAAGCAGCATGGTAATTGTCATCAACACCGCATAATCTCTTCTATTAACAGACTCAAGGAACAATAGACCGATTCCTGGATAAGTAAAAATTGTTTCAGTAATAACCGCTCCACCTATTAATGTAGCTATATCAAACCCTAAAAATGTAATTAATGGAATCATTGAGTTTCTTAAAATATGTTTATTATAAATGGATGATTCACTGGTTCCCTTTGCTCTTGCTGTTCGGACATAATCTTTTCTACTGTTCTCAATAACATCATTTCTTAAGAATTGCGTATAAGATGCTGTTCCCATTAAACCTAGAATCAATGCAGGTAATAGCACATGATGCATTCGACTCACATAGTATTCCCATGTGCCTGGCTGTAACCCTACCTCTACTGAACCGGCAAAAGGAAACCAACCTAATTGAAAAGAGAAAAAATAAATCGCTATAATTCCAGCAACGAAAGATGGAATCGCTAAACCTACATAGTTGTATCCTGCTATAAGATTGTCTCCTAAGGTGTATGGCTTTCTACCAGCATACATCCCCATAGCAAAGGCAAAGATATATGTAATTATCAGTGCAATAATTGCGAGAAAAATCGTATTTGGCATTCGGTCAATGATTAAATCGTATACAGGCATTTTATGCGCTGTTGAGTTACCAAAATCTCCTTGAACGAAATTAGTAATCCATCTCCAGTATTGAATATGTATAGGGTCATTATAGCCCAACTTTTCTCTCATATCTTCAATATATTCGGGATTCGTATTTGATGGATCAATTTCCCCCCCAAAAGGGTCCCCTGGCATAAACTTCGCCAGGGAGAAAACCACAACAGAGGTAAGGAATAGTAACGGTATCATACCTAATATTCTTCGAAGTGAATATTGCAGCATGTTCCATTTCCCCTTATCATTTAAAAGTTCGCTTGTCTAATTATTCAGTTACATACCATTCATGTGTATTGGTTTGGTAACCTACAGCATTAATATGAACCCCTTGTAGACGCTTATTAATACCATAAAGGTCTAGGTTCTCCCATAACGGAATACCTGGAAGCTCATCATTGAAAAGTTTTTGCCATTCAACATAGACTTCTTTACGATACTCTTTATCGAATGCTTTCTCGCTTAGACCTTCGTCTAATAATCTTTGATTATCTTCATTTACCCAACGTCCATAGTTCCACTCCGCATTATTTGCCCATAGGCCAGATGGATCCGGATCAGAACCAGTGCTCCATGAACCAAAAAATGCTTCTAACGCTTCATCATCTTTATCTTTCATATCATTGTATAAGTTAAATTCGACTAATGATCCAGTCGCTAATTCCGTTTTTACGCCAATATCATTCCATGATTGGATGATTGCTTGAGAACGACCTTCAAATGTTGCATTCCCAGCATAATGACCAAATGAAATTGAGAATGGCTCTCCTTCAGGATCTTCTACAAAACCATCTCCATCAACGTCTTTATAGCCGGCCTCAGCTAGTAGCTCTTTCGCTTTTTCTGGATCATACTCATATTGATTTAATTCTGACTCCTCAGCTGCAATCCAGAAAGTTGAAGGAATAACTGTGTTAGATACTGTACCTTTACCTGATAAGAACGCATCAATCATCGCTTGACGATCAAGAGCATGAATTAAGGCATGGCGTAATTCTTTGCTTTTAAATTTGTCAAAATCATCAACATTTGTACGTGTTTCTTGATCACGGTGACCAAACCTTAAACCGATATAAGAATACCCTACACCATTTGTTTCTTCAACTGTGATATGTTCCATCGTTTCAAGTTCTTCTACTTGTGCAGGAGCAACGCCCATAATGTCAACTTCACCATTCTGCAGGGCACCATTTGCTACTGCCGGATCAATCACTTTAACTACTACTCCATCAAGTTTTGGTTCACCTTTATAGTAATCTGCAAACTTCTCTAACTCTACATATTCACCAGCTTTAACAGACTTAACTTTAAATGCTCCTAGACCTACTGGTGTTTGTCTAACCTGTTCTGATTCACCAAGCTCTGCTATAGCCACTCCCTCATAATGCTTTTTAGGCATTGGATAAGACCAAAGATTTTCAAGATTATTGATTTTTACAGATTCAAATGTAATTGCAATCGTATATTTGTCAACTAACTCAATTCCTTCAATTGTCTCCGCTTTTCCATCCTTTTTTTCTTTAGCCCCTTTAATACCTTCTACATAATTAAAACGTGGGCCAGTATATTCAGGATCAGCCATTGTTTCCAATGCAAATTGGTAGTCTTCTGCTGTTAGCTCCTCACCATTATGCCATTTTACGCCCTCTTTAAATTTGAACGTATAAGTGAGCTTATCATCACTAATTTCCCAAGTGGCAAGGTCTGGTTCATATTCTAATTCGTCATTTACTGAATAAATACCATCAGTCATGAAATTCAAGATTTCGGCATCAATCGCACTGCCATAATATGCTGGCTCTAATACACCCTCTGGAGCAGATGTCACTGCTACTGTCACATTTCCACCCTCAACCGGTTCACCAGTGTTAGCTTCTTCTTTATCTCCATCTTTTTCATTCCCACTCGTTTCGTTCCCGCTATTACAAGCTGCTAGAAACATAGAGAATACGAGTAATAACGAAATTAACCAAAAAGATTTCTTTTTCATTGTTCTCCCCCTAAATGATTTTTTAGTTATATAAATGACAAGCTACGTTATGACCAGCCTTCACCTCCTTTAAAGTCGGTTTCACTTCCATGCACTCTTTCATGGCATGTGAACAGCGTGGATGAAACGGGCAACCCGTTGGAGGATTGGCCGGACTTGGTACATCACCTTCTAAGATAATTCTCTGTTTCTTCTTTCTCGGATCCGGCTCAGGTATGGCCGAAATCAAAGCTTGTGTGTATGGGTGAAGTGGTTCTGCAAAAATACTATTCTTATCAGTTACTTCAACAATTCCACCTAAATACATCACAGCAATTCGATCACTCATATGCTTAACAACACTCAAATCATGTGCAATAAATAAAAATGTTAATTGAAATTCATTTTGCAGTTCCTTTAAGAGATTCAATACTTGGGACTGTACAGATACATCAAGTGCTGATACAGGTTCATCCGCAATAATTAGCTTTGGACGTAGTGCTAATGCTCGCGCAATACCAATCCTTTGCCTTTGACCACCAGAGAATTCATGAGCATATTTATAATAAGCATCTGACGGAAGTCCGACCTTATTAAGGAGATCCATGACTTCTTCTTTTAATTCTTTCACTGATTTCCCTCTAAAATTAACGAGCGGTTCTGAGACGATGTCCCCAACCATTTGCATTGGATTAAGTGAGGCGTATGGATCTTGGAAAACCATTTGAAAATCTTTGCGAATTGCTCTTAAAGTTTTTCCTTTCAAACTTGAAATATCTTGTCCATCAAAAATAATTTTTCCATCTGTTGGATTCATAAGTTTTAAAAGCGTTCGACCTGTCGTTGATTTGCCGCAACCCGATTCTCCAACAAGTCCAAATGTTTCGCCATTATGTATTTGAAAACTAACTCCGTCTACAGCTTTGACATGTCCTACCGTTCTTTGAAAAAAAACTGCTTTAATCGGGAAATATGTTTTTAAATCTTCTACTTCTAATAACACTTCTCGCTTCTCAGCTGTGTTATTTGACATATGTATTCCTCCCATTAGTCTGATAGCTGTTCTCATATAAAAGACAAGCAGCCTCATGTCCATTTTCAACAAAACCTAATAAAGGTGTGATTTCAGTACATTCAGGCATTCTTTTTGGACAACGATCAGCAAATCTACAACCAACTTCTGGCATATCTTTAAGGGATGGTACTAAGCCGTCAATCGACCCTAATTCTTTCTCTTCTTCATCCAATTTAGGGATCGATTGTAATAATAACTGTGTATAAGGGTGTTTAGGGTTATGAAAAAGTGCATCTACATTTGTTCTTTCAACAATTTTCCCAGCATACATAACAATTACATCGTCACACATTTCAGCAACGACCCCAAGATCATGGGTAATGAGAATTATTGCCATATTATTGATTGATTGAATTTCCCTTAATAAATCTAGTATTTGGGCTTGTACTGTCACATCTAATGCAGTCGTTGGCTCATCAGCTATAAGTAACTTTGGTTGGCAGGCAATCGCAATAGCAATCATTACCCGTTGCCTCATTCCCCCTGAAAGTTGATGGGGATATTCATCAACGATATTCTCTGGCCTTGATATGCCTACTTGTCTTAAAAGATGGATGCTTTTTTCTCGCGCATCCTTTTTCGAAATCTTCTGATGATTAAAGAGAATCTCCTGTAATTGAAAACCAATTGTGAATACAGGGTTAAGTGCCGTCATTGGTTCTTGGAAAATCATTGAGATATCATTACCTCGGATGGTATTCATTTGATTAATGGAGTAATTCTCAATATTCTTACCTTCAAAAACAATTTCACCACCAGTGACTTTTCCTGTTTCCTTCGGTAATAACTGCATAATGGACATAGACATGACACTCTTTCCACAGCCTGATTCTCCCACGACACCAAGAATTTGTTTTTTCTTTACGTCAAAAGATACATTATCTACTGCGTGATAGACCTTTCCGTCTATATCAAAACCTGCTTTTAATTCTTTTACTTGTAAAATTGTGTCCAAGCTAGGACTATCTTCTTTTCCTACCATTTCAACACCTCAATCGTAATATCTTACAGTATTGTAAAATATTTAGTACTAGGATTAATTATCTGTATATTATTACAAATAGATTACGAATACAAGGAATTTTTTCAAAAATCTATCTTTTGATAATATTATAAATAGTATGGAGTGGTCATGAAATAGTTCTTACATCCTGTTACTTGTATGTTAATATAAGGAAAAAATACTATTTTACTTACTTTGACAATTTCCTTATTTCCTTTACATGTTTTCTCACCTACTCTATTCTTTTTCCCACTGAGGCAAAAATAACTTCGAAGGAATAACCATGCTTTCTTTAAGCTTGATTTTCTTTTCATTGTCATACATTGAGACAATTTCATAGCCAATGGAATAGCCAAGCATTTTTGGATATTTCCCCTCACCGAATAGAATTTGGTCATGTAATTCATTGTCTCTCTTTATGTCTATATTGTTTTTTACATATTTATGCCAATAGTATCGTATTCTTTCTCTATCATGTTCTGTGCACCACTTTGAACGATACGATTTTCCACAACTCTTCTCCACTGCCCATTCTGCTAATCCTTCTAATACTATGCTATCCAATAGTGTATACTCAGCCATTTCTTTTTTTAATCTTTTCATTCTGCAGATATGATGGTATTCATGAACAAATAATGCTTCTAACTCTTTCTCATCTTCTAATGGAGCGAGAAATAAAAACATCTTGTCAGGGAATGACAAGCCAGACTTCACATAAGATGTTCTAAAGAATAATCCGCCTTGTGCAATTGGAAATAAGTAAATTGGGACATCTGGCCCTTTCCAGTTTTTTCTATACTTATTTAATAACAATTCAACCTTTTCCCATGTTCTATTTTCTTTTAACTGTTTGAATTGTTCTTTATTCCTTCTATTTGGTGAATACATGCCAAAGGAGGATAAGAATTGGTATAACCTTTGTGGCTCGTTTTCATGGAATGAATCTAACAATGGTTCAATTAACTTTTCTGGATCAGTAAAATGCTGATTTAACCATTCATCTGTTCTAATTACCGGCATATGTTTCTCTCCCATCAAATGTTGTTGTTTATTTTATGGAAGAGACAAATAATCGGTTCAAAAGAAAACCATAAAAATATAAAAAACACGGACAAATTCCGCCATGTAACAAAGCAGAACTTATCCGTGTTTCATTTTATTATTGATATTTTTTGAAGACGATTGTTGCGTTATGACCACCAAAGCCTAATGAGTTACTCATAACAGCTCCAATAGTTTTTTCTCTTGATACATTAGGTACATAATCTAAGTCACAATCTGGATCTTTTGTATTGTAATTAATCGTTGGTGGCAACGTACTATCTCTTAACGCTAAGATAGAGAAAATCGCCTCAACGCCTCCGGCAGCACCTAGAAGGTGACCTGTCATAGATTTGGTTGAACTAATGGCTAAATGATAAGCATGTTCACCAAAAACACTTTTCACTGCAACAGTTTCATATTTATCGTTATAATCTGTGCTCGTACCATGAGCATTAATATAATCGATTTGTTCAGGAGTGAGTCCCGCATCGTCAAGTGCCATTTTCATTGCACGCGCACCGCCTTCCCCCTCTGGTGCAGGTGCGGTAATATGATAGGCATCTCCAGTAGAACCATACCCAACAATTTCAGCATAAATATTGGCACCGCGAGCTAGTGCATGTTCTAATTCTTCAAGAATGAGAATACCTGCACCTTCTCCGATAACAAATCCATCTCTATCTTTATCAAATGGACGACTTGCTGTAGCTGGATCTGGATTGGTAGATAGCGCTGTGTTAGCACAGAATCCTGCAACAGACATTCTCGTAATTGGTGCTTCTGCTCCTCCTGTTACCATGACATCAGCATCACCACGCTGAATGACTTTAAAAGCATCACCGATTGAATTCGTTCCAGTTGCACAAGCGGTTACTGTACAAGAATTCACTCCCTTTGCACCTAATGTGATTGATACTTGCCCTGCAGCCATATCCGGTATCATCATTGGTACAAAGAATGGACTCACTCGGCGGTAGCCTCTGTTTAAAAAGGTTTCAAATTGATTCTCGAATGTTTCCATTCCACCGATTCCTGATCCTACCCAAACGCCAACACGATGCGCGTTTTCATCATTTATCGTCAAATTAGCATCTTTCACTGCCATGATTGAAGAAGCCACTGCATAATGAGTAAAGCGATCCATCTTTCTTGCATCTTTCTTCTCTAAATACTCATGAATATTAAAATCCTTCACTTCCGCAGCTACTTTAGCAGGATATTCATCAGCATTTAATCTTGTTAGCGGTCCTACTCCAGATTTTCCAGCTTTAATATTACTCCACGACTGTTCTACATTATTTCCAACCGGTGTTACTGCTCCAAGTCCTGTTACAACGACACGTTTTTTTTCCACTATTATGTCACTCCTTTTATATCAATAAAACCTATTATATTTATACTTATTTTCCCCATTTTAAAGCGATGGCTCCCCATGTTAATCCGCCACCAAATCCGACCATTACGATAATATCATCATCTTTAATTTTCCCAGCTTCTATCTCCTCAATCATAGCAATTGGTATAGAAGATGCTGATGTATTACCATATTTATCAATTGTTTTTGACATTTTTTCAATTGGTAACTCTAAACGTTGTCTAGAAGCTTCCATGATACGAATATTTGCTTGATGAGGGATAAGAAAATCTACATCCTCTTTTGTTAAACCTGCTTTTTCTAATACATTAATACAACTTTCACCCATTTGTCTAACAGCAAACTTATAAACTTCTCTACCATTCATCACAATGTACTTATCTTGATAGAGATGCTTCGCTCCACTCCCATCTGCTCCTAGTTCAAATGATAAAATGCCTCTTCCTTCAGATACAGGGGCAATGACAGCAGCACCCGCACCATCTCCAAAAAGGACAGCTGTATTACGATCAGACCAATCGGTTACTTTAGACAGCTTTTCAACGCCTACCACTAGTACATTCTGATACGTTTTCGTTTCAATAAATTGTTTCGCTGTAATCACACCGTACATAAAACCAGCACAAGCTGCACTTACATCCATAGCTGCTGCTTTCTTTGCCCCTAACTTTTCCTGCAATAAACAAGCAACACTTGGAAATGGCTGATCTGGTGTGACAGTTGAGACAATAATTAAATCGATATCTTCAGGAGACAAGTCTGCATCCTGTAATGCTTTTTTTGCAGCAGCGAATGCCATATCAGAAGTATCTGTATCGTCATCGGCAATCCGCCTTTGTTCGATACCTGTTCTCGTGCGGATCCATTCATCTGAAGTATCCATTATTTTTTCTAAATCAGCATTCGTTACTATTTTTTCGGGCAAGTATCTACCTAAGCCAACAATTCCAGCATTCATCTTTCCCACTCCCTTTTTCTTTTCCACTTTGTCGTTATAAGAAATTCAACCTTTTTGTTTACGAGAAATAAAATTTAATATCAATTATTAGTACTTGGTACTAATTTTATCAAATAAGCAGGTATAGTTTCAATATTTTTCTTCATAATTATTATTTTCGTCCAACCTTTTCTTTTATTCACCCATATATTATAAGGAATAACCTATACAATAGAAGATCAAAAGGAGGATTGCTTATATGAGTGAAGAACCGTTTTTTAATCAATTTATGTTTGGTAATAGAGATGCTCGTCAAAGTGAAGATTGGATTCTCGGAAGAAAACATCAGCAGGAGGAGGAAAAATCACCTTCTATTTTGAATACAATCGAACAATTAGATTTAGGGGAATTAATGGTCAATATGTCTCAATTAATGGATTCTGCAGAGGAATTAAAACCACTTTTAAAACATGCTGCTCCAATCGTTGAAGTCTTTATGAATAAAAAAAGCTAACGGCGATCCCACGCCGCTAGCTTTTTTCTTATTCATGCTCTTTTTGTGCATCTGCTTTCCCTAATTCATAAGCTTCATTCATCACTTGTGTAAACATCGTCATAAACGGTTGAATCATTTCCATTGATAAATTTACACCTGACTTTTCTAGTTCCGCTTTTGCTTCAGGTAGATATTTCATCGCGATTTGCATAAATTCCATTGTTTTATCATTTGACATTCTGTGATCCTCCTATGATGGTTCTTTCGGTAAATTACCTGTTTCTTTATATTTTTTTACTGCTGCATTTAATTGTTGAATAAAGGTTGGAGATAATTCTGGACTATACGCACCTAATGAAATGACATCATCTTGAAAGTCAAAAGAAAGGTTCCCAGACTGCAGTTCTCCATTATGAAATTGTTCTGCTACTATTTCATACAAATGGTCAACATGTTGAATTGTACTTGTTAATACTGCTGATTTTCCTAAATGGGATTGGTCAGAAACATAACCAATGGCATATAAACCATGCTCTTTTACTTTTTCAATGACAGGGACATTATATCCATCACCTGCTGGATAAACGACATCTGCTTTTTCTATGACCAACTTGTCCATTAACCCCGCAGCCTTATGGGCATCATCCCAATTTTCAACATAATGTATTTTAACATTTGCTTCATCATTTTGAAAGTTCACACCATCAATAAAACCTTTTACTTCTGGCTGCCATTCAAATGCCGCAATAATACCAACAATATTAGTAGATGTCATCTCACCAGCCACCATACCTCCGAAAAAGCCCATTGCATATCCTTCAAAATTTAAACTTGTCGTATTTTCATTTTGTGCGTCCCCGTTAAAGCTTACAAACTGAATGTCTGGATATTGTGCTGATATTTGATTAAAGTACTCTGCATATTCATTTCCATGTCCAAAAATTAAATTGACCCCTTTTTTTGAAAATTCCTTTACCGCTCTTTCGACAACGAGTTGTGAGTTCATTCCTTCTTTATAATACACATCAATATCATAAGTAGACTGTATCTTGAGTAGGCCTTTATACCCTTTCGTACCCCACACTTGATCATTAATGGTATCCGGCACTAATAAGCCAGCCTTTTGCAGCTGACCCCCAGAAAATACCTGTCCACATGACGATAATAGAAGAAGGC
Source organism: Cytobacillus sp. FSL M8-0252 (assembly GCF_038007345.1). Taxonomy (NCBI): domain Bacteria; kingdom Bacillati; phylum Bacillota; class Bacilli; order Caryophanales; family Bacillaceae; genus Cytobacillus; species Cytobacillus sp. FSL M8-0252. Next base: position 1,739,851 of record NZ_JBBOWZ010000001.1, on the reverse strand, counting down.
ATAGAACCAAACTCCCCCACTTAATTAAAGCTCTCTTCATTTCTATATCTTTCGCCCCTTTATGTTAGTTGATTTTTTCTTTCGAAAAGACCAACTAACATCATTCTAACCTTTTATCCTAGTGATTGAAAAGGTTTTTCCGATGAAAGTACTTTTATATTTATGGGAGAATATCCACATGTCTTTTCTGTTGACTAAGCGCTTTTTCCACCGATAGATGGTTATTAATATGAATTGTTTGAGGTTGGTCTCTTAAACTGTTATCTTCTTTTACAGTATGACTTCCAAGATTAATTTGTAAATAATCTACACATTGCTGCCAATGGTTTTCAATTCCACTGCTAATTATTTTTTCTCCACTCTTATTGTTTGATAAAAAATCATGCAATAAACAGGTGATGGCTTCGTCAATATAAACAGCATCAGCTCGCCATTCCTTTTCACTGACACTTTTATTGTGGTTATTATGCATTAGCTTTTGTTGAAAAAGCATTTCTTCCGGTTGAAACGGTCCATATACTGTTGGTAAGTAATAGATATGAGCATGAGAAAAGGTCTTTTGCACCCATTTTTTTGAATGACCTGTATACAACCATTGAATGGGCAAAGTAATCACACATTTTCGCTTTTCAAAAGAAATTTTATCTAAGATAGGAACTAAAAACCTCTCCATATTTATATCTTTAATATATAAACTGTAACCATCAATAAAAACAGTGGCCTCATCTTCGAGCAAAGTGTTTAAACTATCTATATCCACTTCAGTTAAGTTCGCATTTCTCCCAACGGATAATTGTTTTTCTAAAGCATCATCTGCCTTCAATGAATTGAGCAGTAAAACCTCTGTCCCTTCTTCTAACAGCCCTTTACACGTAGCAAAACCTACAAAACTATAACCATCAATTACAACTGCTTGCTTCATACCCCCAGCCTCCAGTCGTCTGTTTTATTGTATACTATGCGGAATTATCTTTATATATCATCGAAATCTCTCACTCAAATATGACTTATAACAAACTAGCAAGTTTTACATAACAAAAAAATTGTCTGAGGGATTTTTTCCTCAGACTTATAATATCGTCTCATTTTCGTTGAGAAATCGAATAATATGGTAGCTTAAACTATGCCTTTTCTCTGGTAATAAATAATTGATTGAGACTTGTTGATTGTTTTCTGACCATTTCACTGATAAGTCTTTTAAATGATGAGATTGTTTATATGCACGACTACTTGAGAGGATATGAATGATTTTTACTGGGAGGTCTACTTGAAGGAATTGTTCTTCATTTATTGCGATGGATTCATCTATCTCTTTAATATTACTCACAAGTGCAGCCTCAACTTCTTTCTTTAATTTTTTATAGAAAAATTTATGTTCTTTTTCTTGTTCCAAATGTGTTTTTAATGAAAAGATGGGATTGATAAACGTAATCGACCGTATATTCTCATTCATTTCATTCATTAATGCACCAGCGACAAGTGCGCCCATACCTTCAGCAATAATATGGATTCTTTCATTAATAATTTCATGTCTAATCGTATGGGCATACAATCTTTTTGCCATTTCAATGGCTTTACGACTTCCCCAATTTCGCCCATATAGATTCGAATAAAAGATAGTATAACCATCTCTTCTTAATGCTGATATGAGAGATGATTTCCCTTCATTTTGTGTCCAGAAGCTTTGTTTCTCATCAACAAAATGGCGTTCATCCCCAATGATAAGAATACCGAAACCACTTGGCTTTTCTGGGTAATGAATCATATTCCATTCTGTATGCAGTTGAAAGTTTCGGCTATCCATTTTATTAACCCCTTTACTGTTGTTCATACTAATGTATGATTGTACAGGTAATTTGAATAGGATATTTGCCTAGCTTTTAATGAATTAGTTCAAACGCTTGATTCCAACTGTTATTCACATTTTAGACATAATCCTATGAAAAAAAATCAGTGAATCACGTTTATAATCCAACCATTGTATGATACTATTAAATAGACTGACATACGTATGAGGTGAGTAAAAATGCAATACATTTGGACGTTCATTTGGACATTCTTACTTATGAATATGGTTACTTATGTAGTAAGCAACATGAATGGTGTAAGTTATGATTTACAAACAGCAACCGTCCTTTCGGTTGTAGTAAGTATTCTTCTTTACATTCTTGCTGCTGTCATTCCTGCAGCACCAGAAGAGAAGGAAGGACTACATTAAGAATGGCAACAAAAGTCATCCAATATGGATGACTTTTGTTTTTTTACTTTCGTTAATATATCCAGTTTATGCTATTTTCTACTGGTTCATGATTGTTTTATGATGAGTTTTGTACTGTCACTAGTGATAGCTACATGTGATTTCGCTTGGATATTTCCCGCAATCATTTCTTTTGCTAATACTGTTTCAATTTCTCTTTGCATGTAACGCTTCAATGGTCTTGCACCGTATATGGGATCAAAAGCCGTTTCTGCAATAAAAGCCTTTGCCTTATCATCTATCGTTAAGTTAATTTGTTGATGAGTTAACCTTTGTTGTAGTTCATGGATTAGTTTTTCAACAATTCCTTTCATCTCTTCTTTACCTAAAGGATGAAATAAAATAACCTCATCTACTCTATTTAAAAACTCTGGCCGGAAATGCGATCGTAACATTTCTAATACTTTATTCCGAGTTTCTTCTATTATATTACCCTTCTCTTTCGCTTCATCGCGTTCAAGCAAAATATGAGATCCTATATTTGATGTCATTATGATGACGGTATTCTTAAAATCAACTGTTCGACCTTGAGAATCAGTAACCCTTCCGTCATCTAACATTTGTAAAAGAATATTGAACACTTCAGGATGTGCTTTCTCTATTTCGTCTAGTAATAGGACGGCATACGGATTCCTGCGAACCGCTTCTGTTAATTGTCCACCTTCTTCATACCCAACATACCCTGGTGGTGCACCAACTAGTCTTGATACCGCATGTTTTTCCATATACTCTGACATATCAATTCTAATGATATGTTCCTCACTATCAAATAAAGATTCCGCTAAAGCCTTTGCCAACTCTGTTTTTCCAACTCCTGTAGGACCTAAGAAAATAAAAGAACCAATCGGCCGTTTCGGGTCTTTTATGCCTGCTCTTGCTCTTAAGACCGCATCTGAGACAAGTGTGACGGCATCATTTTGACCGATGACCCTTTTTTGTAGAATCGACTCTAATCGCAATAACTTCTCCCGTTCACTTTCAACTAATTTAGAGACAGGTATACCAGTCCATCTCGATACAATATCAGAAATTTCTTCTTCGGTTACCTCTTCACGTAATAAACGGTTATCATTTTCTTTATTATTCGCCTCTTCTTCTAATTGTTGTAACTCTTTTTCACATGCAGGGATTTTCCCATGTCTTAACTCTGCTGCCTTATTAAGGTCATACTTATTCTCAGCTTCCTCTAGCTCTCTTTTCAAAATTTCTAACTGCTCTCGTTTTGATTGTATCGATTGTATCGCAGCCTTTTCTGTTAACCATTTCGCTCTCATTTCTTTCGCTTGTTCCTTAAAGTTAGTAAGTTCTTCTCTTAGTTTCTCTAACCTACCTTGACTGATTTCATCAGACTCTTTTAGCAGAGCGGCCTCTTCAATTTCAAGCAGCATTACCTTTCTTGTTACTTCGTCAAGCTCCGTAGGCATAGAGTCAATCTCTGTCCGGATCATTGCACATGCCTCATCAATTAAATCAATCGCTTTATCTGGTAAAAAACGATCTGTAATATAACGATCAGATAAAGTAGCTGCTGCAACAATAGCCCTGTCATGAATATTAACCCCATGATGAATTTCAAATCTCTCTTTTAAACCTCTTAAAATAGAGATAGAGTCTTCTACATCAGGTTCTTTTACTAATACTTGTTGAAACCTTCTCTCTAATGCCGGATCTTTTTCAATATACTTTCTATGTTCATCCAATGTTGTTGCGCCAATACAATGTAGCTCACCTCGGGCAAGCATCGGCTTCAACATATTACCAGCGTCCATCGCACCTTCTGTTTTACCAGCTCCAACGATTGTATGTATCTCATCTATAAACAGAAGAATACGACCATCACTCTTTTTAATCTCTGCTAACACTGCTTTTAAGCGTTCCTCAAATTCACCTCTAAATTTAGCACCAGCAATTAACGCACTCATATCTAATGAGAAAATCGTCTTATCTTTCAGTCCCTCTGGTACATCTTTTCTAACAATTCTCTGTGCTAATCCCTCAACAATTGCTGTTTTACCAACACCTGGCTCCCCGATGAGGACAGGATTATTTTTCGTTTTCCTTGAAAGTATGCGAATTACATTACGTATTTCTTGATCTCTGCCAATGACAGGATCTAATTTCCCTGTTTTCACTTCTTCCACTAAATCTCTACCATATTTATGAAGTACTTCATAAGTACCTTCTGGGTTTTGTGATGTCACCTTTTGATTCCCCCTGATCTCTTCAATTGCTTGTTTGATATCCTCCTTTTTCATTAAAAAGAGGTCTGTAACATTCGTCTTTGCCACAATCACTGCCCATAAAACATGTTCAATGGATATATAATTGTCCTGCCATTGCAATCTTAATTCTTCTGCTTTTGACAAGGTTTTTCTTAAATCATTAGTAAGATAAAAAGAATTTAAATCCACACCACTTCCACTAACCCTGGGTTTTCTTTCTAATAAATGTTGCAATGATTGTTTCACATTTTCAATTGTAAAATCACTTCGTCTTAAAATATTTGTAAAAAGATGATCCTCCTGCAAGAAGGAAAGGAATAAGTGCACCGTATCCACCTCTTGGTGACCTTTATTTGTCGCCATCCTTTTGGCAGTCATTAAACCTTCTTGCAAAGAGGTTGTCATTTGATTAATATCCAATCGCAAGTCACACTCCTGACCTTTTTTGACCTTTGTTTTATTATAAAATTATTTCCTACCATATGTAAAGCCATCCACATTTTGGGATGGCATCTGATCGGTTTCATTATTATGGTTTTCTTTGATAAGTCCATAATCGATTATGGTTTGAGTTTTCAGGAAATCGATCACCCGCACGAAGACTTACCACTTGTGGGTTATTCACATTACTGCCAGTTTCTCCAATTTCAATATATTTACCATTATTCGGCGCTTTCTGCCCTGCTCTAAATTGTCGATTTTGTCCCAAAATGAGCACCTCCTTCAAACTTACACTTTTATTATTTCCGCGAGAAGGAGGAATCATAAAGGAAATTGTAGGTATTGTGTTTTACTCAAATCAGATTGCAAGCCTGGCTTTGGCGCTTTTATTGTTGGGTGTACTTTTTAAATCACTCTTACTCCGCAGCTATCTTTGCCCATTTTTCCTCTCAATGGAAGAGCTATACCTTTTTGCTCACCTCAAACTGCCTAAATTCTCTTCTAATGATAAAAAGCACGAACCATTCTAGGAACAGAATAATTCATGCTTCAGGAAACTTATAGTAATTCAGTTAATAAGGCTTTTTGTGCGTGAAGGCGATTGCCTGCTTGTTGGAAAACAGCGGAGTGATCACCGTCAATAACAGACGCCGAGACTTCTTCCCCACGGTGTGCGGGCAAACAGTGAAGGAATAAATAATCTTCTTTTGCACAGGCTACTAGTGACTCGTTCACTTGATAATCATGAAAGACTTGTAAACGCATTTCATTTTCTTCTTCTTGACCCATACTCGTCCAGACGTCCGTATAGATGACATCAGCGCCATCAACCGCCTTTTTCACATCGTTTTCGACGAGAATTTTACTACCTGTCACTTCAGCAAATCCTTGTGCTAAAGCAACCACTTTTTCATCTGGTTCGTAGCCTTTCGGACATGCAATCGTCATATGCATGCCAACTTTTGCTGCTGCAATCATTAATGAGTGAGCTACATTATTGCCATCTCCTACATAAACACAACTGATACCTGCTAATTGTCCTTTTACTTCTTTAATCGTTAACAAGTCTGCTAGTGCTTGACAAGGATGATATTGGTCCGTTAACCCATTAATCACTGGAATAGTAGCATGTGTTGCAAGTTCTTCTATAATATCATGAGAAAATGTACGAATCATAATACCATCAACATAATTAGATAAAACTTTTGCTGTATCTGCAATCGTTTCTCCTCTACCGATTTGCATATCATTACTATTTAAATATAGGGCATGACCGCCAAGTTGTAACATACCCGCTTCAAAGGAAACCCTTGTACGTGTAGATGACTTTTCAAAAATCATTCCCAATATTTTGCCCTTCAATGGCTCTTCGGCTTGATGATCCGTTTGCTTCATTTCATATGCCTTTTCGACAAGACCAATGATTTCTTCAGAAGAATAATCAGCTAATGTTAGCATATCCTGTCCTTGTATATCTAACTTTTTACCACATACAGTCGATGTTGTAATCATGATATCGTCACTTCCTTTACACTGTCTTTTTGCCAATCCTCAATTGCTACTGCTTGCCAATCCTTTTCTGTTAAAGCAAGTAAATAGGCCTCAAGCGACTCTAATTCACTAAAAGTGTGTAGTCTGTTTTTAACCGCCCATTCCCGCATACGTTGGTTTTCATCACCAGTGAACGGATTGTAAAGTGCAACAGTTGTTTCATCTAATTCGGCACCTTGAGCATCTAACAATTTGGTATTTGACTCTTTTGCCAATGTCCTAATTCCATCTGTTAATTCACCACTATACAAAACGGACCGTTCTTTATCTCCATGTAATTGGAACACTTTCTTTAAAGCTTGTGGTAAAGTCGCTGCTAACGCAATTCCTTCCCCAGTTGACTTCATTTCTGGTCCTACTTTAGCATCAAGACCTTTTAGTGCATAGTTAGAGAAAACCGGATATTTGACAGTAACAAATGTTTGCTTCGTATCTTCTGGAAGTTGGTCTTTTTCGAAAAATTGCTTTCCTAATAATACTTTCGTTGCCTCTTGAACCAATGGAATAGCAGTCACTTTACTTACAATTGGCACCGTTCGACTTGCCCTCGGGTTTACTTCAAGTAAGTAAACTTTGTTATCATCAATAATATATTGGATGTTCATTAAACCTTTATATCCAAGCTTTTTAACCATCAATTGTCCATACTTAATCATAAGATTTTGTACTTCTTTCGATAAGCTTTGTGGCGGTAAGACTGACATACTATCACCAGAATGAACCCCGGTCCTTTCAATATGCTCCATAACTGCCGGGATGAGAACATGCTCTCCGTCTGCGGCTAAGTCAAGCTCCGCCTCTTTCGCCTGTAAAAATTGATCTACAAGTACAGGAAATGGAATATCCTTCTTTTTATAAACTTGAAACGCTTCATCATTATAAATGGTTTCCATTCCCATCCCACCGATTACATAAGATGGTCTAATCAATACAGGATAGCCGATTTGGTTTACATATTGTTCGAGTTCAACTTCATTTTCTGCCACGTATCCTTGAATATGTGGGATTTCAAGTTCATCTAATAATTGATAAAATAATTCTCTATCTTCAAGGGTATCAATAGTTTTCGAATCAGTACCGAGTAATTTTACCCCGTAATCCTCTAGCTGATTAGCTAAGTTAAGCGCTGTTTGTCCCCCTACTTGAACAATGACTTCATTCACTTGTTCCGCTTCAATTACATTCATCACGTCTTCAATGATTAATGGTTCAAAATAAAGACGATCTGCTGTCGTAAAATCTGTACTGACTGTTTCTGGATTATTATTAATCATAATCGTTTCAATACCTTCATCTTTTAAAGCAAAGACACTTTGTACAGAACAATAATCAAATTCAATTCCCTGGCCAATTCGTATCGGACCACTACCAATGATTAAAACTTTTCTTTTATCGCTCGGTATTTGTTCATTTTCTCCAAAATAGCTAGAGTAAAAATAATTGGAAGACGCAGCGAATTCGGCGGCACATGTATCAACCATTTTATAAGATGGGATTATCCCCATTTCTTTTCTTTTATGACGAACAGCTTTTTCATCGACCTGCCACACTGAAGCAAGGTAGGCATCACCAAAGCCCTTTTCTTTGATCAGTTGCATCATTTCTGGCTCAATATTTTCGAGTGAAGCTTGTGCAATCTCTTTTTCTAATGAGATTAAACGTTGGAAAGCTGACAGATAAAAATAATCAATTTTAGTGATGTTTTTTATCTTTTCTGCGCTTACCCCACGTCTCATTAACTCTAATATAATGAAGAATCTTTCATCTGTTTGGCCAGCTAACTCCTTCAGTAATGTCTCTTTTGTATCTTTTTTGATCCGAGGATAGTGAAGATCAAGTCCTTTTCCTTCAAGGGAATGAACCGCTTTGATCAGCGCTCTCTCCAAGTTTCTATCAATCCCCATTACTTCTCCTGTTGCTTTCATTTGCGTGCCTAATTTGCGATCAGCATCAGAGAACTTATCAAACGCCCATTTTGGAAATTTGACAATGCAATAGTCTAGTGCCGGTTCAAAACTAGCAAAAGTATCACCAGTAACTGGGTTAATAATTTCAGAAAGATGATAGCCTACAGCCAACTTTGCTGCCATTCTTGCAATCGGATATCCAGTTGCTTTAGAAGCAAGAGCAGAAGATCGACTAACACGAGGATTCACCTCAATCAGGTAGTAATTTTTACTTTCTGGGTCTAGAGCAAATTGAATATTGCATCCACCAATGATGCCTAACTCAGAAATAATTTTGACAGAAGCACTACGAAGCATTTGGTACTCTACATCGCTTAATGTCTGACTCGGGGCAACAACAATACTATCTCCTGTATGTACACCTACTGGATCAATGTTCTCCATATTACAAATGGTGATACAAGTATTGTTGCTGTCGCGCATCACTTCATATTCTACCTCTTTAAACCCAGCAATACTTCTCTCTACTAGCACTTGCGTAATCGTACTTTCTTTTAGGCCACTCTTAACGAAATGCTTTAATTCATTCATATCTGTTGCAATACCGCCACCTGTTCCACCTAGGGTATAAGCAGGTCGGATAATGATAGGGAAACCAATCTTTTCAGCAAACGTAACCGCTTCTTCCACATGATGAACGATTTCACTTTCTGGAACTGGTTCATTTAGGTCATTCATTAATTGGCGAAATGCTTCCCGGTCTTCACCTTTTTTTATTGCTTCGATACTGCTACCTAAAAGTTTCACCTCATATTTATCTAATACGCCTGCTTCACTTAGTTGAAAGGTTAAATTTAGACCTGTTTGACCACCTAAAGTTCCTAATAAGCCATCTGGTTTTTCTTTTTGAATGATTTTTTCAATACTATTTACTGTTAATGGTTCAAAGTAAATCTTATCTGCAAATGCGTGATCTGACATAATTGTTGCAGGGTTATTATTTACTAATATTACCTTATAGCCTTCTTCTTTAAGCGCCGCGCATGCTTGCGTGCCTGCGTAGTCAAATTCTGCTGCTTGCCCAATCACGATTGGTCCCGATCCGATGACCAGGATAGATTGGATACTGTTGTCTTTAGGCATATGCGATAACGCTCCCTTTCTTCTCTTCAATCGTTTGAATAAATTCTAAAAATAAATAATGCGTATCTGTTGGTCCAGGATTAGCTTCAGGGTGAAATTGTACCGTCTCAATCGGATAAATTTCATGAGTAAGACCCTCAACAGATTGATCATGCAAATTAATGAACCTTGTTTTAAACCCAGTTGTTTCTAAACTTACTGTATCAACAACATAGCTATGGTTTTGTGAAGACATCATGACACGTCCTGTTTTCAGATCACTAATAGGGTGATTCGCCCCTCTGTGTCCAAAAGATAACTTTGTTGTGTTCCCCCCAAGTGCAAGTGCTGCTAACTGATGTCCTAAACAAATCCCTAAAGTAGGGTAGCTCGTAATTACTTTTTTAAGTTCAGGTAAGACATTTTGAAGCGTTTTCGGATCTCCAGGACCATTGGACAGTAGGATACCATCAGGATTTAACTTAGCAACTTCATTGAATGTTGTAGAAAATGGCACAGTGGTCACTTTACAATTTTGCTGTAATAAGCTATTAAGTATTGATTTCTTATAGCCAAAATCATAAAGAACAACATGTTTATCACCTTCACCATATGTGTGCATCTGAGGATTAGAAACCAATTCAACCTTATGATCCTCTTGTTTACTCCATGTTGTTTCTTTTACAGAATGAGTTGACATAGTTGCTGGCATGGAACCAACTGCCCGAATTTTTTTCACAATTGACCTTGTATCCATATGCCCTAGCACAGGAATATTCCATTTATGCAAATACTCCTTCAGTGTATAGGAAGATTGATAATGTGAAGGTTCATTAGTCCCCTCATAAACAATCACTCCAGCTACATGTGGCTTCTTACTCTCAAAGTCTGATTCATTCACGCCATAATTCCCAATTAAAGGATAAGTGAAAACGATAATCTGATCTTTATAGGATGGATCTGTTAGCACTTCTTGATAACCAGTCATTCCTGTAAAGAAAACAATTTCTCCTGCAACCTCATTTTGTGGTGGCGTATTTAGCCATTCCCCTTTATAACAATGACCGCTTTTTAAATGTAGATACCCTTCCATCTTTAACACCTCGTGAACTTCTGTATATTCATTAAACAAAATTAATTTTTATGCATTTTTAGTTTTAAAAATGCAGCCATATTTCAGGCTGTCTGAACTGGAACTATATTCTTTTTTAGTATAGCGACTGCTTGATTGATCTCTTCTACTGTTACTGTTAACGGTGGTAATAATCTCAAGACATTTTCACCCGCCGATAACGTAAGCAAGCCATCATTTCTTAAGAATTGCAATAAAGATGCCGTATTTGTATTCATCTCTATACCAATCATTAATCCTAATGAACGAATAGCAGTTACCTCTTCTATATTGTATAGCGATTTCTTCAACTGTTCAAGTAAATATTCTGCTTTTTCATTCACTTCTGACAAAAAATCCTCATTGAAGACTATCTCCATTGTAGCGATTGCTGAGGCAATACTTAATGGATTTCCTCCAAATGTGGAACCATGACTACCTGGACCAAAGTATTCCTTTAAATTTTCTTTGCCTATGATAGCACCGATTGGTAGCCCACTTCCAAGCCCTTTTGCACAAGTAATTATGTCTGGTTGTAGGTCATAATGTTGAAAGGCAAATGGTTTACCTGTTCTACCATTGCCTGTTTGAATTTCATCAATAATTAGCAATGCTTGGTATTCATGACATAATTGTTGCAATTCTTCTAAAAAGGCTGAATCTGCAAGATGAATACCACCCTCACCTTGAACCACTTCCACCATCACGGCCGCTGTTTCATTATCTATTAATGATTTCACCGACTCGATATCATTAAAAGTAGCATACGAAAATGTTGGCAGCATACTCCCAAACCCTTGTTTTACTTTATCCTGACCTGTTGCACCCATCGTAGCAATTGTTCGACCGTGAAAAGATTTATTAAAAGTTATGATTTTATCTTTACCTGTAGCTTTTTTGGCTAATTTAATTGCCCCTTCATTTGCCTCTGCTCCGCTATTTGCAAAGAATGTATAAGCTAAACCAGATGCATGAGCTAACTTTTCTGCTGCCACTGCTTGTTGTTCTTGTGTAAATAGATTGGATACATGCCAAAACTTATTTAATTGCTTTGTGATCGCTGCTTGGACTGAATCGGGACGATGACCTAAGTTAGTGACACCAATTCCGGAGGTGAAATCTAAATATTCTTTCCCGTTTTTATCTATTAGTTTTGTTCCTTTTGCATCTGCTGGTTCTACTTCCCAGCGAGCATATGTGGGGAATAAATGATTCATTATTGTACCACCTCTACTTGTTTTTTTGTCATTTTTGTCCCTATCCAAGCTTCTCCATTAAAAAAGTTGTGCTTCCCAGAAGCAATCATTACACTAGCAAGGCCTTGTTCTAACACCGCCACTGCAGAGTTTACCTTTGGTATCATCCCGCCCGATATCTCACCACTGTCAATATGCTGTTTTATTTCTTCTGTATCTAAATGCTCTACGAGTTGTTTATCAATTAATACACCTTCAACATCGGTGACGAATATACACATTTCCGCTTCAATTGCTTTTGCTACAGATGCAGCAGCAAAATCTGCATTGATGTTTAACTTCTTGCCACTTTCTGTTGTAGCAATAGGTGTTACAACAGGTATATAGCCTTTATTAAGAATTACTTCTAATAACTCCGCTTTCACTTTGGTAATTTCTCCTACTAACCCAAGCTCTGTTTCATTAATAAAATCAGCTTGTAGGAAACCGTGGTCACTTCCATTCAAACCAACTGCTTTAAAACCATTACTATCAAGCAATGTTGCTAACTTCCTATTGGCTACACCTGATAACACCATTTCAACAATCTTCATAGTCTCTGGCGTTGTTTTTCTTAAACCATTGATAAATTGTGATTCTACCTTGTGTATTTGCAGCATTTTGTTTATTTCAGGACCACCACCGTGAACAAAAATAAGTTGGTAACCATTCTTCTGTAAATGATGTAAACTTTCAAAGAACGCAGGTGATAGCTGATCCATCACGCTTCCCCCACATTTTATTACAATACGCTTCATTGTCTATTCCTCCTTAGGAACGATAACTTGCATTTATTTTCACGTAATCATACGACAAATCGCATCCCCAAGCTTTTGCTAAGCATTCGCCAATATGTAGATCAACGTGAATTTCCACCATTTCACCAAGTAAATATGCCTTCGCTTCTTCTTCAGAAAAGGAAACGGGAGTACTCTCTTTTAACATTTGAATGGGGCCTATAGAAATATCTACATTATTCGGATCAACCTGTACTTGACTTTGCCCTAGCGCACCAATTATTCGTCCCCAATTAGCGTCTGCTCCGTGAATAGCTGTCTTCACTAAATTAGAACCAACAATTTGTTTAGCCGCTTTTTGTGCCTCTTCGTTTGTAATGGCACCCTTGACTATTACTTCAACAAGTTTGGTAGCACCTTCGCCGTCTCTAGCAATTGATTTTGCCAACTCTTCACATGTTTGTTTTAACAACGCTATGAAAATGGGCCAATCTTTATGAGCTGGACTCAATATTCCCGTTTCGCTCATCCCATTTGCCATAACAAGGACCATATCATTTGTAGATGTATCTCCATCTACTGTAATCTGGTTAAATGTCTCGTTTGTGATTTCTTTAAGTGCCATCTGTAGATCACTGGGACTTACCTGCGCATCCGTTGTCACAAAACCAAGCATTGTTGCCATATTAGGGTGGATCATTCCTGACCCTTTTGCTGCACCTGCCATATGAATCGTCCCACCTGCTATTTCAGCTGAGTAGCAAGTCTGCTTATCAATTAAATCAGTTGTTAAAATTGCTGTAGCAAAACTATTAGCATGTTCTTTTGTTGCTTGTGGTTGGATGGATTTTATCCCTTGGTCGATTTTTTCCATATCTAAAAATTCGCCAATGACTCCAGTAGATGCAACTCCGACTAAGTGCTCAGTCAAATTTAATTGCTCTGCAGTCAGCTTTCTCATCTTATAAGCGTCTTCAAGCCCTTGCTTTCCTGTACAAGCATTTGCACAAGCACTATTTACGACAATCGCTTGAAGCTTACCTTTAGCGGCAATACTTTCTTGGGTTACTAATAAAGGAGCTGCTTTAAAGGAACTTGTTGTATAAACACCTGCACTACTCGCTGGTTGTTCACTAACAATCATTCCAAGATCCTTTTTCCCTTTACTAAGCCCTGCATAAATACCATCAGCCTTAAAACCTTTTGGTGTTGTAATAGAGCCATCTTGTATATATGTAATAAGGCTGTTTTTAGTTGCTTCCATTGTTTGTCGTTCCTCCTTATGGGTATAACGGGGACATTTCCAGCCCTGTCGTTTCTTCCATTCCAAACATTAAATTTGCATTTTGCACAGCCTGACCAGCTGCCCCTTTCATTAAATTATCAATTACAGAGATAATTGTCATTCGGCCTGTGCGCTCATCAACATGTAAACCAATATCACAATAATTAGAACCGGCTACCTCTTTTACTGATGGATAATTACCGACTGGACGAACACGTACAAACGGACTTTGCTGGTAAGTATGCTCGTATAATTCCACTAACTGTTTAGTCGAGTAACTTTCTTTCAGTTTCACATAACTTGTAGCCATTATACCTCTGGTGATTGGTAGTAACTGTGTAGTAAATGTGATTGCTTCCATTTCCTTATTCCAAACCTTTAATTGTTGTTCAATTTCAGGTGTATGTTGATGTTGATTCACTTTATATGCCGAGAAGTTCTCATTCGCCTCGGCGAAACTCGACGTCCTTGATAGAGAACGACCCGCACCTGAGATGCCTGATTTTGCATCTACGATAATTTGATCTTTTTCTATTAATTGCTCAATAACTACAGGAGCTAAACCTAATAATGTAGCAGTCGGATAACAACCAGGGTTCGAAATCAGGTCAGAAGTTTTCACTTGGTCTCGATTCCACTCAGTTAATCCATATACCGCCTGATTAATCACCTCATCAGAAGTAGGGTCTTTCTTATACCATTGTTTATATTCTGATGCTGGTAATCTTAAATCTCCTGATAAATCTACTATTTTAATATTTTTATTCACAAATTGTGCCGCTAATTCACCCGATACACCAGAGGGGGTTGCTAAAAACACAATATCTGCACTTTCACTAATTTTCTCTGGCTCTATCTTTTGTAATTGATTGTTCATGATTCCGATTAAATGTGGATATTCATCAGAAATGGCTAAATTATCTCTAGTGGAATGTATAGAAGAGATTTCAAATTCGGGGTGGTTTTTTAATATTCTCAATAGTTCTGCCCCACCATATCCTGTAGTACCAATAATTGAAGCTTTCATCATGTCACCCTTTAATTTTGTATATTTATAAATTTTTATTTATATTTATTAAACATTTAACTACTATTATAGAAATTTCTGAAAAGAAATGCAACAGGTTTTTGTAAGTTTTTTTAACAAATTAAATAAAAATTTAGATTTAACACATTTTTCGGACTTTTATTTAAACCCCTACCCGAAGATAAGCCAATTAAACCAAAAATGATTAATTTATTAAAAAAATCTTTTTACTGTTCTTTTTAACCTTAACCTTCTTTCGTTCATCCCCATTCTTCTATACAATTGAATGCATAATAAAATACTCCCCTAGCTAAAGCAGGTTTATTTAAAACCTGTCTACCTTTAGGGGAGTATCTTATGTACTAATATCATGTAATTAACTACCGTATAAGTTTATTCACTATTTCCTTTATAACCACTTCATTGCTATCATCTTTTGTCACTATATATTTGATGTTTGACAGTTGCTCAATAAGGTTTTGATCGTTTTCATCCCTCAGTAATAGTACTTTAGGATAGTTTGCTTTTTTATGTCCTTCAATAATAATAACATCTGGATTCATATAAGTTAGTACTTGAATCTGCTCTTCAAGTGTCCAATTAAGCTTTTTTGCTTGCATTAATAGCATGCCTTCACCTTCGACAATGGTGGCAGTTGCTCCTGATACGATATGTCTACTACTATCTTTATTTGATACTACATCAGGTTCACCGTGGCCATGATGTTTAATCGTTGCAACATTCAAGTCTTTTTCTGCTAGTGCTTG
This sequence comes from Cytobacillus sp. FSL M8-0252, assembly GCF_038007345.1. NCBI lineage: Bacteria > Bacillati > Bacillota > Bacilli > Caryophanales > Bacillaceae > Cytobacillus > Cytobacillus sp. FSL M8-0252. The sequence continues at coordinate 1,724,189 of NZ_JBBOWZ010000001.1, read as the reverse complement.
TACAAGTTGAGTGACGAATGTCGTCTTACCACTATTTTGATAACCAACCACTTGCATAATTTTAGGTGTTACCACGGCCAATTGCTACCCACAAAATCTTCAAGCATGAAAACTTCAACAATATCTCCAACACCATAGCCTCTCGTACCACCTGGCAATGCCATAAATGCATTTGCTCTTGCTAAACTCATGACAATATTTGATTTATCAACACCGCTAGGTCGCACCATCAATGATCCATTTGTGACATACACATCGGCTCTAACGAATCTTGTAAATGGATTTGCTTTTGGAAAATCCTGCTGTAAGATTGCTGTTTCTTTTCTTAAATGAGGGGAGCGGCAACCTAACATATAACGAATGATTGGTCTTGCAAATAATTCGAAGCCAACATAACAAGCAGAAGGATTCCCAGAGAGGCCAAATAATAATTTTCCATTTATCTGTGCTACTGTCGTAACACTACCAGGTCTCATTGCGACTTTATTAAACAGAACTTCCGCCTGTAGCTTCTCGTATATCGCAGGGAGATAATCAAAGTCTCCTACAGATACACCACCTGTTGTGATAAGAATGTCTACATCATCAATTGCAGTCGCAATTGCTTCGTAACATGTATCAAATTCATCTGGTAGTTTACCATAATATTTCACATCACCACCAACGCGCTCGATTTGCGCTATGAGCATCGTACTATTACTATTTCTTATTTTTCCATCCTCTAGTTCTTCTTCCACTTCTAATAATTCCGTTCCAGTTGCAAATAACCCAATAACCGGACCTTTAGCTACAGGTACTTCAGCATAGCCAAATGTCGCTAGAATGGCTTGGATACCAGGATTGATTTTCGTCCCCTTTTCAACGAGTACCTCGCCTTTCTTTGCATCTTCCCCTTGAAAAGAAACATTGTCACCAGCGTTGAAGCTACGCTTAATAGACATATACGATTGGTCCCCATCTTCAAACGATCTCGCTACCTCAAGCATAACGACGCAATCACATGAATCAGGGATTTTTGCCCCCGTCATAATACGTACTGCTTGCATTGGTCCTATTTTCTTTGATGATACGTAGCCTGCTCCAATATGATCAACTACTTCAAAAACGACCTCATTTTGTAAAGAAGCTTCTTTCGTATCTATAGACCTAACTGCAAAGCCATCATATGGGGAGCGATTAAAATGTGGTACATCACTTGTTGCCGTTAAATCTTTTCCTAAATATCTACCATGACTTTCCTTAATTGAGACAAATTCAACGGCGCCGCTTTGTTTATATCTCATTACTTTTTCAACTGCTTCAGCAACCTGAATCGGCTTCCTCTTTTCTAGCATCTTTTTCCATCCCCTAAATAATCTTTATCCGCCAATATAAGACATTTCAAGTTTTTTGCGATTTTTTCTCGTTTCGTCTGTTCTGACATCAGAGTAACGATCATTCCGATGGTTCCATATGTCAGTAACATATCCGACAATATCATCATCAGAGACATTTGACCGAATAAATGATTTAATATCATGTCCTTCACCATTAAATAAACATGTATATAACTGCCCATTAGCAGATAATCTTGAGCGGGTACAACTAGAACAAAAAGATTCAGATACTGAGGTAATAAATCCTACATCTATATCTGTACCAGTGTATCGATACCTTTTAGCAACTTCGCCAAAGTAGTCAGGATCAACAGGCTCAAGATCATAATGTTCATTTAATTGCTGGAAAATTTCTTTCTTTGTCACCACATCATCCATTTTCCAACCGTTTGTATCACCAACATCCATATACTCAATATATCTTAACTGTAGTGAATTTTCTTTACAAAACTTCGCCATTGGTAGGACTTCTTCATCATTTAAGCCTTTTTTCACAACCATATTAATTTTGACACCGAGTCCCGCTTCTTTTGCTGCGTGTATTCCCTTTATCACCGGACCTGTCCCAACATTGCGTCCATTAATTTCACCGAACAATTCATCTTTCAGACTATCTAAGCTAATATTCACCCGTTTTAACCCAGCGGCTTTTAATTGAGTAGCAAATTTAGGTAATAATACGCCATTAGTTGTTAAGCCGATATCCTCTAAGCCTTCAATTTGAGATAGTTTCTCCACTAATAAAGGCAATTCTCTCCGTAGTAAGGGTTCTCCACCCGTTAACCTAATTTTTTCTACACCTAAACCAACAAAAATCCGTGCTAATCTTTCAATTTCTTCGTAAGATAACAATTCATTCTTAGGTAGAAAAACAAAATCTGGTCCGAAAATTTCTGCTGGCATACAATATTGGCATCTAAAATTGCAACGGTCAATTACTGATATACGTAAATCTCGTAATGGCCGATTGAGTGAATCCTTAATATGAGTTTGTTTCATGTAAATCAACTCCGTCTTATCGATCACGTCGATAACTTTTTCTATAAATAAAATGTAAAATGATTTTATTCCAATATAACATGAAATCTTCTATTGGCATATGCCAATTAGAGTACTAAATATCGTTCGCTTCTCTACTTTAAGCTTTATCCCTGTACCTAAGGCAAAGGAGCGCTATTTTATTTCAATATTTTTTCATACAAAAAAACAGCAAGCAATGCTTTGCTGTTTTTTCTTACACCTTAATTAATCACGAACGCCTAATGCAATCTTTGCATATCTAGACATTTTATCTTTTGTCCATGGCGGACTCCATACAATATTGACTTCCGTGCTTTTTACTTCAGGGATATCAGCAAGCGCTGTTTTCACTTGATCAACAATTGTGCCAGCTAAAGGACAACCCATGGAAGTTAAAGTCATTTCAACTTCCGTATTTCCTTCATCATCCATAGTAACATCATAGACGAGTCCTAAATTAACGATATCTACTCCTAATTCAGGGTCAACAACAAGTTCAAGTGCGCCCATAATGCTTTCTTTTAAATCTTTGTCCATCGAACACAACTCCTCATATCATATGTTATAGCTATCATAACAAAAAAGTCATCAATGAAAAAGGAATAGCTGTTTTAACTATCACTTTTTCTTATAAATATCGTTGAAACCATTCAACTGTTGCTAATAATCCTTCTCTGCTTACCTTATGTCCTGCATTTTCATCAACAATGAAATTCAACCTGTCTGGATGGTCCTTGTATAAAGGTTGTATCGTTTGAAAAAAGTCATAAGTTGGCGCAAATGGAACAGTCGTATCTTTTTTACCGTGCCAAAATAGCAACGGACGCCCTGATAAAACTTCCTCTTGTTTACTTAAATCATACTTTGTAATTTCATCTAGAACAGCCTCTACTTGAGTGTCTGATAATGGGAAATCCTTTACTTTTTTCCGCATTGTTTCAATTTGCATACCAGCAAACTTCTCATAATATGGCATGCCCATTAAACTAACTGCCACCTTCAACCATTTATATTGTGTTAAGGCACCAAGTGTAATAATTCCGCCCATCGAAGTACCTGCCACACCAATACGATTCTCATCAACTAACCCTTTAGCTACTAACTCTTCTTTTATCTCAGGTAATTCTTTAATTGTTTGAATAATCATATCCCAAAATTTTAATTGCAATTCAGGCTCTGGCAATCCATGACCTCTTTCACCATGTTCATTCACTTCTGGTAATATAACACGAAATCCTTTTTCAGCAAGAAGGTAGGCATAATGTAGGTTATGCTCTTTCGCACTAGTAAAACCATGAATGAAGAAAATGAGGGGCAACGATTCAGATTTAAACTCATCTTTCACGATATGCAAAGCGGGAATACCTTTTAATTCTTGATGATCAATAATAACCACTATGTCTCCTCCTATGTTAAAAACTATAAGAAAATGTAAACATCTTATAAAAGAGGTTATTTCTTTTACAAATGACCGTATACATTGGTAATATAGTGTAAACTTAGATTATAAGTACTACTTGAAAATATTAACTGCCTTTCAAGTTTAACATTTATTTGCGCCTTACCATACTTTAATGCTTATTAGATGAATGATTTTTTCCTATAAAAAACTGAAGGAGATATTATGACACAAAAACATTTAATCGTTCTTGATTTAGATGGCACTTTATTAAAAGATAATAAAACCATCTCACAAAAAACAAAAGAAGTCCTATTTAAAGCCCGTGAAGCCGGACATGAGGTGATGATTGCTACAGGAAGGCCTTATCGTTCAAGTGAAATGTATTATAAGGAAATGCAAATGACCACACCTATCGTTAATTTCAACGGTGCCTTTATTCATCATCCAACAAATCCAAAATGGGGAATACGCCATACGCCTCTTGATATGAAAGTGACAAGAGACATTATTGATGCTAGTCAAGATTTTAAGTTCAATAATATTATTGCGGAAGTGCTTGATGATGTATATTATCATTATCATGATGAAAAACTGATGAATATGTTTAATCTCGGTAACCCTAAAGTCACTACAGGGGATTTAAGAAACTTCCTGCCTGCTTCCCCAACAAGTATGCTCATTCATACAGATCAAGAGCAAATAACACAAATTCAGCGCCATTTGAATGATGTGCATGCTGAAGTTATTCATCAACGGAGCTGGGGCGAACCTTTCCATATTATCGAAATCGTTAAGGCTGGTTTAAACAAGGCAATTGGCATTCAACAAGCTTGTGATTATTTAAATATTCCTAAAGAGCGAGTGATTGCTTTCGGTGATGAAGATAATGATTTAGAAATGCTTGATTTTGCTGGTATTGGTGTGGCTATGGGTAATGGTATTGACGCTGTTAAAACAGCGGCTAATGAAGTGACCTTAACAAATGAAGAAGATGGGATTGGTATCTTCTTAAATGATTATTTGAATTTAAAAACACACTAACCAAAATCTACCCTTTTTAAAAAAAGTAAAAATGGTACAAAATAAAGGATGTCGTAGCAATTAGCTACTTCAATATTCTTCATTAAGGGGAGATTTAAATGGGCAAACGTAATAAATCGAAGCGCTTTATTAAGCAAGGTGCCGATAGTGTCACTCAGCATGATGCACGTATACCCTACCATTCAACATACTCGGAGGCAGAAGCTGAAAAGTTAAAGAATGTAAATGACTCTTCCCTCGGTGGAATATAAAATTTCGAAGGAAAAAGAGCTAACTTTTCTCGAGTTAGCTCTTTTTCCATCTTAAAAACTTTGCAGTATAATCGGAGTTCCTTTACTTCCCTTTTCAGAAAGGTAAGCCATTAAAGAACCGTTTTTTGGTAAATCTTCTTCCTTCACTTTCACAGCAATATTAAAATCACCATCTTTATTCACTTGAACAGGCTGTTCTTTTATAAGCAAAAAATGGCCATCTTCTACAGAATACATAACCGGCAACTGCCCCTTATAATGCCCCTTAATATCATAGATACCATCTTTGCCCTCAACTGTAATATTGTTAAAGAGTTGATCTTTACCATACATAAATGTGGTTTGTGAAGTTTGGTTTATTTCCATTCCTTCTGGCTTTATTACCTGTCCTAAAAATTTCGCCTCAACCTTATAACTTCCTGGGTTTAAGGTATTTTCATTTGCGGTTTGATAATCCCAAGTAGACTTCCATTCCTTTTTTTCTCCCGCAGAAAGGTTCTCTGTTTGAATCATTTGTAAAAAGGCTTTTCCATCCGAATACCTATATATTACTTTTCCATGTTCATCCACCACCTCATAATCATACTTTTGGGAAGAATTAAATTGCAATTCGACCAATTCATTTGTTTGATTATGAACAGTAAAAGTAAGGACCAATTTTTCTTCCGAAACCGCTTGAACTTCAAATTGAATATCCATATGGTTGTTTGCTTCCATTTCAGACTGCTGTGGAAGAAAATTCGTCGCAAGTATGGCACTAAGCAGTAAATGTAGCATAACTGCCCCCTTTCATTAATCTCTTCTAAAAACACCATAGACATCGGCAGTATTTACAATATTAGTGAATGCGTTAGGATCTACTTCTTGAATGGTTCTTTGTAAGTCAAATAATTCATATCTTGATACTACAATCATTAGCATTTCCCGATGTTCATTGGAAAATGCTCCTCTTGCAGGAATCATTGTAATTCCTCTAACCAATTTATTATGAATGGCCTTCTTCATTTCATCTTGCTTATTAGTAATAATCATCGCTGTAAGCTTTTCATGTCTTGTATGAATTGCATCAATAACCCGTGTGGATGCATATAATGTCACTAATGTATAAAGTGCTTTTTCCCATCCAAAAAGGAAGCCAGCTGTAATAATAATAACAGCATTTAATGAAAAAAAGTATGTACCAACTGGTCGATCCTTAGCCTTCGAGAGATACATAGCTATAATATCCATACCGCCTGTTGAAGCGCCCCATTTCAATGTGATACCGACACCGACGGCTGCAATGACTCCCCCAAACACAGCATTTAACAAAATATCTTTTGATACACTGATGACAGGGATAATCTCCATAGAAACAGTTGTAATCACAACACTTAAAAGGCTATATAAGGTAAAAAGTTTACCCACACGTTTCCATGCAAAGATAGCTATTGGTACATTTAAAATAAATAAAAGTATGCCAGTAGAAACTGCACCATTTAATATACTCGAAAGAAGTTGAGCTACCCCAGTAAAGCCGCTCGCATATACATTTGCGGGTATGAGGAAAAAGTTCATCGCTATCGCATTTAATATTGCCCCCACAACAATAATGATGATTTTTCTTGTTTCAATCCAATTCATATTGACCTCCTTAATCATCTCTCTATCTTTTCTTTACCCAAGTTTAGGTTTTTCAATGCATTCCATTGTTTTTTTTCCTAAGTTTCTATAAACTAGTATCATCTATAAGTTGAAAGCAGGTGAAATAATGTCAGTTAAAATTCTCGCTGACAGCGCATGTGACTTACCGTTAAGTTTTTTTGAAGAAAACGATGTCACACTTATTCCATTGAAGGTTCATTTAAATGGAAAGGAATACGATGACCTGTTGACGATCGATTCCAAGAATATTTATGAAGCCATAAGAGAAGGTAAGGTACCTAAGACCTCCCAAGCTTCTCCCCTTTTATTTGAAGAGATCTTTACGAATATGGCGAAAAACAAGGAAGATGGTATCTATATAGCCTTTTCTTCCGCACTTTCTGGAACATATTCCACTGCAGTTATGGTGTTAGATCAAGTAAAAGAAACCTACCCAGACTTTAACTTAACCATCATAGATAGTAAATGTGCTTCCTTAGGTTATGGATTAGTTGTACTGAATGCTGCAAAAGATGCAAAAGAGCAACTTACCAAAGATGAAATTGTTAGCAATGCAACATTCAATTGCGAACATATGGAACATTTATTTACGGTTAATGACTTAGAGTATTTAGCAAAGGGCGGTAGAGTTTCTAAAGCATCTGCCTTTTTAGGTGGGCTACTCAATATTAAACCACTGTTAAATGTTGAAGATGGAAAACTTGTACCAATTGAAAAGCATCGCGGTCGTAAAAAGCTCTTTAAACGAATCATTGATATCATGAGGGAAAGAGGCGTTGCCTTGGATAGACAAATGGTGGCTATTAGTCATGGTGATGATGAAGCCACTGCCCTAGAAGTGAAAGAGATGATTCAAAAAGAATTTGGTGTTGAACAATTTTATATTTCTCCAATTGGTTCAGCAGTCGGATCCCATGCTGGTGCCGGCACAATTGCAATTTTCTTTTTAAATAAACTTAAAGGTTAATGCACTTATACATACTTCCTTCCATTCTTTCAAACACTAAGTGTGTACAGATGAAGAATGGAAGGGAGTTTATTTTATGTCTCATACAACTGATAATGACAAAAAAGCAAAAGATAACAACGCATTCAACCATGAAAAAAACATGGAAGAAACAAAAAATAAGCAAGAAGGTCGAAAAAGCTTTTCAAAGAAAACAGACCATCTTTGATTGAACAAAAATTTAAAAATGACAAAAGTGAAGTCCTAAGATACCTCAAGTATTTTAGGACTTATACAGTTCACAAAATTTTGTCTTGAAATGGGGATCAATGGACATTTTTCAAAGCTTATTTTTTGTATTTATCCTTAACCATATTGTTAGGATAAGCTATTTTCGTCGGTGGGCGTCTTTTTAGTCGCGGTTCTACTATTTACGCTACTCATTTCTTTGTTTCTTCAACTATTAGTCGCGATTTCCCTTTTTGCCCTACTCATTTCTTTCTTCCTTCAACTATTAGTCGCGATTTCTTCATTTGCCCTACTCATTTCTTTCTTCCTTCAATTATTAGTCGCGATTTCTTCATTTGCCCTACTCATTTCTTTCTTCCTTCAACTTTTAGTCGCGATTTCTTCATTTGCCCTACTTATTTCTTTCTTCCTTCAACTTTTAGTCGCGATTTCTCCATTTCCCCTACTCATTTCTTTCTCCCCTCAACTATTAGTCGCGATTTCCCTTTTTGCCCGACTCATTTCTTTCTTCCTTGAACTATTAGTCGCGATTTCTCCATTTCCCCTACTCATTTCTTTCACCCCTCAACTATTAGTCGCGATTTCCCTTTTTGCCCGACTCATTTTTTTCTTCCTTCAACTATTAGTTGCGATTTCTTCATTTGCCCTACTCATTTCTTTCTCCCCTCAACTATTAGTCGCGATTTCCCTTTTTGCCCGACTCATTTCTTTCTCCCCTCAACTATTAGTCGCGATTTCTCTATTTCCCCTACTCATTTCTTTCTTCCCTCAACTATAAGTCGCGTTTCTCCTATTTACCCTACTCATTCTTTCTTCCCTCAAACTATTAGTTCTCGATTTTTCTATTTACGCAATTCTTTGTTTCTCTCTTTTACATTGCTTATATTTCTTTCTCGCTCTTTTTTAGCAACGACTTCTACCAAGACCAAATCTTAGTTCCACCTTTACTATCAACTAATACAACTTAAGTCTTGCTCGACTTTCATAAGAGTATGATGAAACCCATACAAAAAAAGCGGGATGGCTCTCACACCTTCCCGCTTTGATTTATTTTGACTCATTCTCTTTTATATAAGTCCAACCTTCTTTTTGATACACCTTACCGTCCTTCATCAATCGACCAAGTGCACGTTTAAAAGAAGCTTTACTTAGTTGAAATCTATCCTTTATATCCTCTGGTGCGCTTTTGTCACTGTATGGCATAGCTCCATTACGTGATTGCAAGTAATGAAGAATGATTTCACTATCATCAAGTAATGCTTCTTGTTTTCTTGGATTGAGGGAGACATTAATCGAACCATCTTGTTTGACATCAATGATTCTACCGTTCACTTTTTCCCCAAGTCTTGGCTCTTGACGTCTTTCCGTTTCATGGATGAAGCCTTTTAGGCCATCTGCTGTGTAAATCCAGCTTCCAACTTTGGCTGTACGATAAATAAATCCGTGGATATCTTTATTAAGTTCTTCCCTTCCAGCCTTATGTGAAATACTAGCTATCACTTGATCTGTCGCAAGCTTCACATATATTCTACCGTTTCGATTAACCCTTAATGTAACATATACCGTATCATCAACAGTAGGCCATACTCGTTCGTGTACAGGTAAATCCTCTTTTCCCAGTAACATATCTTTACTAATACCAATATCTATAAATACCCCGAGCTCAGGATTAACATCTACTACTTTCGCCCAGCCATATACTCCAACGGTAATCTCAGGTAATGTCATTGTTGCTGTTTTTCTACCTTCAGAATCTACATAAATAAAGACAGAAATTTTTTGTCCTTCTGTAATTTCTTCTTTGACCTCATTCTTATGAAGCAGAACGTCCTCTTCTCCATCTGTTAAGAAATAACCAAAAGCCGCTTCTCTGGAAACTAATAACTCTGTAATTTTGCCGATCTCATCTATTAAAGCCATTTAAATCCTCCTAAAGTTGTTCGCATTGCTATATTCTACTATAATAAGAACATAAAGTGAAACTCTTTTCATGAGGAGGACAATTATTTTATGGCTAAAGAAAGTTCATTTGATATCGTATCAAAAGTAGATTTTGCTGAAGTCACTAACGCAATTCAAATTGCAATGAAAGAAATACAGACACGCTATGATTTTAAAGGAAGCAAAAGTAAGGTTACTTTAGAAAAAGAAGAGCTCGTCCTTATTTCTGATGACGAATACAAACTAGAGCAACTGAAAGATGTGCTAATTAGTAAGATGATTAAACGAGGGATCCCGATTAAGAATTTAGATTATGGCAAAATTGAGCCTGCTTCAAGTGGCACAGTTAGACAAAGAGCAAGCTTAGTTCAAGGGATTGACAAAGATAACGCGAAGAAAATCAATACATTAATTAAAAATAGTGGTGTTAAAGTTAAGAGTCAAATGCAAGATGATCAAATCCGCGTCACAGGGAAAAATAGAGATGATCTTCAACAAATCATCTCACTAGTAAGAGAAGCTGATTTAACAATCGATGTTCAATTTTCTAATTATCGATAATTACATACCAGCACAGAGGCAGTGATTCCACTGCCTCTTTTTTGTACTTAAGTTTGTCCTCATAACAATGTAAGGTTTTCAACATAATAAAAAGGGAAAACAACAGCAAGGAGGGATTAGGATGGATAATAAACAATTGCCAAAAAGCTTTATGGCACAACATCAAAATCATCAACCAGGAACGGAAGAGGAAATGATTCCTAAGCCGATCTATGTGAATGAAGATTATAAACCTGCTGGAAAACTAGAAGGTAAAGTAGCTATTATTACTGGCGGAGATAGCGGTATAGGTAAATCTACAGCTATTTACTTCGCTAAGGAAGGTGCAGACGTTATTGTTCCTTATTTAAATGAGCATGAAGATGCAAAAGAAACCAAAACATTAGTCGAACAAGCTGGGAAGACATGCCTTTTAATTAGCGGAGACCTTTCATCAGAACCTTTTTGTCAGGAAGTCGTAAAGCAAGCGTTAAATAAATTTGGGAAAATAGATATTCTTGTTAATAACGCTGGTGATCAGCATCCACAAAAAAATATCGAGGACATTAGTGGTCAACAACTTGAAAAAACTTTCCAAACAAATATTTATGCTATGTTTTATTTAACAAAAGCCACACTACCACATCTAGGAGCTGGCAGCTCGATCATTAATACCGCTTCGGTCACCGCTTATGCAGGTAATGAACTATTAGTTGACTATTCCTCAACTAAAGGGGCCATTGTCTCTTTTACTAGGTCACTTTCCTTGCAGTTAGCGTCCAAAGAGATTAGAGTGAATGGTGTTGCCCCTGGTCCTATATGGACACCATTGATTCCGTCCACTTTCTCTGCTGAAGAAGTTGCATCATTTGGAAAAAATGTTCCAATGAAAAGAGCGGGACAGCCCTTTGAACTCGCTCCGGCTTATGTCTTCTTAGCAAGCGACGATTCTAGTTATATGAGTGGACAAATGTTGCATATTAACGGCGGGAAAATTGTTAATGGATAGGGAAAGTAAGAGGGGGACAAGACTAAAAAAGAATGCTACATATCTTTTTCTCTCTGCCCCACTATTATGTAGTGTAATATAACCTTGAAATGCACCTAACCAATCAAATTACATTTACTATCAAAAAAAGATGCCGAGACTGTTTCGGCATCTTTTGTTCTCTATTCTCCTGTGCGATTTCTACCTCTTCTTCTAGCCAAGAATAAAAAGGCAAAGAAGGCAAGTAACACTGATAACAATGTTGCTCCATAAACAAAGTTAAACCCTTGCTTTTCGGTAAGAACATAAATTTCAGCTTCTTCTCGGTCTAGGACGAGATGATATTCATTTTGATCATTGCTTCTTACTAACCCACCAGCTAATAATCCTCGCAACTCTTTATCATTCTCTATCTCTTCTCCTGTTAATACTAAATCTTTCGTACCACTTGTATTATTGATGGCTACTATTGATGTTTCTTCTTTAAATTGTCTCTTAAAAACCGTAAAACCTTCACTTTCATGTAAAAGAGTGAAATCTCCTTTTGCAATAGAAGGTAATTTTTCTCTTGCTTTTGTTAGCTGTCCGATGAACTCAATTAACTCAGGATCCGTACGAAAATCCATTTGTCTCCGGTTATCAGGTGTTTCATTCCCAATTAACGCAATTTCACTACCATAATATAACATTGGAATCCCAGGGGTTGTAAACAAATACGTTAACGCTGTTCTCCACCTTGGTCCTGGATGTTCATTTAATGCGACTGGCTGATTTGTAAAGCGAATCATATCTTTACTATCAATTAGTCTTGTAACCATATTTGGTTCTTCATATGTATCAATGTTATTTTCGATGTCACCAATAGTATCAGTCATTGACACATCCGGCTTTACAAATGCTTCCCTTATATTAGATGTTGAAGCATAGTCTGTTAAGCTATCTATTCCAGTCATTTCATATTTAGCAATTTCTTGTGGGTCTGTGGACCATACTTCACCTAAAACAAAAAACTCGTTATCGGTTTCTTTTACACTGTCTACAAAGCTTTCAAGAAAATCTTTATCCGTTAACTGGATGCCTTCTAGGCGATAACCATCTACACTTGTTTCTGTTATCCACCATTTAGCCGCTTCGATGATATATTGTGCTGCTTCTTCATTCTCATAATTGATTTGTGGCAACCCAGCTAACCAATCTTTAGTGAACATATCTGGTGTTGAGATTTCCTCAGATTCCTTCAACCAATCTGATTTAGTAGGGTCGTCTACCCATGGGTGTGTAGCTGCAACATAATTTAGTGGGAAATCAATTATAACATTGATATCTCTTTTGTGTGCTTCTTCCACTAGTCGTTTAAATTCTTCCAACGTTCCGAAATGTTCTTCTGTTTCATAGAAGTCTTCCACCCAATATCCATGATAACCTTTATCGGCGTTTGCAAATATCGGGTTCAAGGTAATCGTCGTCATACCTAGATCTTCAATATGATCAAGTCTTTCAATAATACCAACAAAATCACCACCATGAAACGCTTCAAGGTCCTTCACATCCACATGGTAATCATTCTTACTATCTACATTGCTAAAACGATCAATCATAACATAATAAATAAGTTCATCCTGTAAGCTTCGTTTTTCTTCTGCTAATACACTTGGCACCAATGACACTAGTAATAGCGGAATTAAGATGAGAGTGATGACCTTTTTCATCTTTCTCCTCCTTAATGATAGTTTGTCTCTATTTTACAAAAACGTTAACCATTATAGATTAGCGGTTTGTTGTTACTTCGTCAAACAGAAGTGAACAAAATATTTAAAATCGTAACATTTCTTTTATATCGTACTAATTAATTGGAGTGAGACCTCTATTTTTATCATAGAAAAAAAGAGGTGCTCCCATAATAATTAAAAAGGGAACACCTCTTTTTTTAATCAACAATATTAATATTATAATCTTTAAACCAATAATGGATTTGTGCTAGGTGAGCGAGAAGCTGCGGTCCAGTCATTAATTGCCCAAACCATGGAACTTGAAAAGCAGAGCCTTCAGTTGCCACGATTTCTCGTAAATTCTTTTCATCGAATAATTCAAAAAGGACGGAGGATGAATCTTCTAACACGTCATTCAACATTTTTGTCACGATGCTAATATAAGCAGGGTTATGTGTTTTCGGATAAGGGCTTTTTTTACGATATAATATCTCGTTTGGCAATACCCCTTCCAACGCCTTCCTTAAAATTCCTTTTTCTCGATTACCATGCATTTTCATATCCCATGGGATATTCCATACATATTCTACTAGACGATGATCTGCGAAAGGAACACGAACTTCTAAACTAGCTCCCATACTCATTCTATCTTTACGATCTAATAACGTTGTCATAAAGCTGAGCATGTTTATATAGAATAATTGCCGTCTTCTTGCTTCTTCCGATGTTTCACCTTCTAAAAGGGGGGTTTCAGCAATCGCTTGATTAAATTTATCCATACTGTAATCTTTTAAGTTTAATTTCTTTCTCCAATCTTCTTTCAGAAGGCGCTGTCTTTCATCGATTGATCGCATCCAAGGGTATCCAGTTCGACTGAGATCATCCGATCGATGAAACCATGGATAGCCTCCAAAAATCTCATCCGCACATTCTCCCGACAAACTAACCACATGCTCTTTTTTAATTTCACGACAGAACCAAAGTAGAGAAGAATCGATATCTGCCATACCTGGTAAATCTCTTACATGAACTGCTTCAACTAAATGAGCGGCAAGCTCCTCCTGTGAAATAATGCAATTCTGGTGAACGGTATGGAAAGTGTCTGACATTTTCTTAATATAAAAACCATCAGCATTTGGTTGGAAATCGTTTGCCTTAAAGAATTGATCATTGCCTTCGTAATCAATGCTATAGGTTTTTAATGGTGGCTTTCCCTCTTTTTGATATGCTGTGGCTGCAATGGCTGTAATCGCACTTGAATCCAATCCACCAGATAAGAGCGTACATAAAGGAACATCCGATACGAGTTGTCTTGTTACTGCATCTGTAACAAGATGACGTACTTTTTCAGCTGTCTCATCTAAAGAGTCTTCATGTTTTTTGCTTTCCACATTCCAATATCGCCAAATCTTTAGCCCTTGTTGTGATAGTGTTAACGCATGAGCTGGTCGTAGCTCTTTCACCCCGCGAAAAACACCTGACCCTGGGGATCTTGATGGTCCAAGGCCGAATACCTCTGCTAATCCCTCTCTATCTACTTCTGTTTTTACTTCTGGATGTGCTAAGATCGCTTTTATTTCTGAACCGAACAGTAACCCCTTTACTGTCTCTCTATAAAACAGCGGCTTAACTCCTAATCGATCTCTACCAATAAAAAGTTCTTGACCGTTTTCATCCCAAATCGCAAAGGCGAATATCCCATTTAAATATTGAAGGCAATTTTTTCCCCATTCAATGTAAGAAGTTAGTAGAACCTCTGTATCAGAATGACCCTTAAACGAATATCCTTTTATAAGGAGATCTTTTCTTAAATCTTCTGTATTATAAAGTTCGCCATTGTAACAAATTGTATAGCGATTTTGATTATTATCAATGGTCATTGGTTGCTTCCCACCAACGGGATCAACAACGACTAATCGCTTATGACCAAATCCGGCTGGCCCAGAAGAAAAAATATTCGTATCATCAGGACCCCTTTTAGATAAAGTATTCGTCATTTTTTCTAGTGTCGGACGTTCATTTTGCATATTTGTATTGAAGTCAACCCAGCCCGTGATTCCACACATGGCTTCTTCACCCTTTCTACGAGCATCATAGATGCAGCAATATTTAATCGGATAATTTAATGATGTCAAACGAGTGGAATTGCCCGGAACATCATGCATGGATTTATTCTATGCGAGCTAAAATAAATGGTTAATTGTCCTAGATAAAGGTTATAAAACAATAGGAAATTGCCAAAAAATAGAGTGAAAGACTTTTACCTGGAGGTTTATGATGAACAGACAACAACGACTCAATTTAATAGAACAACAATCAAGAGCCTATATGGAGGGGAATGTTGAATTTATTAATAATCAGTGGGTATTTTTTGACCAGGAAACGGATGAAGCATCTTCATTAGAAGAATATCGCCAACAAGAAATTGAGGTATTTAGACTGAAACGGTGGCGAAAAGGTGTATTATCACTCAATGGCCAAATCCATTGCGGGAGTGATCTGCTCCATTTAAAAGATCAAGATCAAATAAGAATTAAAAAGCATCTCGTTTTCTCATTAGAATCATTATTAGAAGAAGTAAATGACGATGCCTTTGTACAATTCATCACTAGTTTAAACAGCATTGATTTCTCCATTTTCGATTGTATTTACTGCTATAATCAATTAACATTTTTCGGTGATGAAACAAGAAAAAGCGGTGTTAATTTTATGATCTTTGATAATCAAGAACATATTTGTAGCGTACAGCATCATTTCTTTTATTATGAAAAAGAGACAGACCGTTTCGAATTTACTTTAAATAGTGGAAAAAGAATGGTCATTGAAAAAATCTCTTCTTCCGGATAAAATGGGCATCCAAAAAAAGACTGTAGACACTCTTTCCTACAAGCTCGTCTACAGTCTCATTTCCATTGTTATGATCATTGCTGCTGCAACCCTTTTTCAAATTCCTGGTTAACTAATGGCTTTTGAAAAAAATACCCTTGAGCAAAGTGGCAATCCAGTTTTTTCAGCACTTTCATTTGCTCTTCTGTTTCTACACCCTCTGCTAGCACTTTTAACTGCAACCCTTTCCCCATCGTAATGATCGCTTTCACAATCGCAGCATCAGATGTATTCATACGTAAATTATGTATAAAAGAACGATCAATTTTCAATGTATCAATTGGCAAATCCTTCAAATAACTTAATGAGGAATATCCTGTACCGAAATCATCAATCGATACTTGAATGCCCATTCTTTGCAACTCTTTCATAACTGCAATACTATGTTTTTTATTTTTCAGCATCGTACTTTCTGTTAATTCTAAAATTAAATACTTCGGTGGAAGGCCCGATTGTTGCAGGGCATCTTTAACAACCTTTAAAAAATGCTTTTGTTGAAATTGGCGTGCAGCTACATTAACCGATATTTGTAAATGGGTAAAACCTTGATCATGCCATAATTTATTCTGCTTACATGCCTCATTTAATACCCATCGACCAATATCGTTAATGAGTCCTGTTTCCTCTGCTAAAGGTATAAATTTTGCCGGAGAGATATTTCCAATTTTCGGATGGTACCATCTAATCAAAGCTTCACTACCAAAAAGCTCTCCACTTTCTAAACAAACGAGGGGCTGGTAATGAAGTGTGAACTGTTTATTTTTTAACGCTTTTCTTAAATAGCCTTCCATCTCGAACCGTTTTAACACTTCATCATTCATTTCTTCAGAAAAAAAAGTTACTTGATTGCCACCTTTCTGTTTAGAAAGATGCATCGCGATATCAGCATTTTTCATCAGTTGTTCGGAATCTATCCCATCATTTGGATATAAACTAATGCCGAAACTTGCTGTGACATGAATCTCTTGTTGTTGAATGACAATGGGACGATCGATGGTCTCAAGCAAAGTCTGTGTGATTCTCATTATTTCTTCTGTCTGTAAATTCTCAGGTAATAAGCATAAAAAGCGGTCCCCACCAAAGCTGCCTAAAAAGCTATCTGTTGGTAATGTCTGATTAACACGGTTAGCCAGTTGCTGAATGATTTGATCGCCTATTAAATATCCAACACTTTCGTTAATCAATTTAAAACGATCGATATCAATAGATAGTAAAGCAAAAGATTGTCGATTTTTTTTCGCCCTTTTCATTGACGAGATTAATTGTTCAGTAAATCTATGTTTATTTGGGAGTCCAGTTAAATGATCATAGTACGATAATTCGGTTAATTTATTTTCGATCTTCTTTAGTTCTGTAACATTTTTAGCAATTCCATATATACAACTTACCTTTTCATCTCGAATAACTGGGATGAGTTTAATATCATAAAAGTCTTTCTTACCAAGTTTCCCAATAATATCTGCTTGGAATTGCTGTGTTTCCCCCATTCTTGCACGGTCAAAAAAAGCTTTGATAATCGGAAGTTGGCGATGATCAAATAAACGAGTAAATGGCAGACCAATCAGCTCCTTTGCTGTATAGCCCGAATTTTCCTCTAAAGCTGAATTGACACTTGTAAAACGATCCTCACCATCAATAGTAAAGATAGATTCTGTGTTATTTTGGAACAAAACATGATAGCACTGCTTTAAGTTTTGGCACTCTATCATTAATTGTTTTGTTCGTTTACGATCATTGACAGGTAATTGAATAAACGAATCGACCATCATCGGCTCCTCCTTTGTTACTGAAATAAACGATGGCACCTGATTTTCAAGCTGCATTTGTCCATTTTGTCAATTCCTGATAGTATAGCTGCCATTTCGTGTATCCTCCTGCGAGTGTATGTCCACCTTTCATTCGTCAACATTTGATACTTTATAATCCAACCTCGATTTACCATTATAATAACGTTTATTATCTTTGACGATCATAAAAAGCTCTTTCCTCTAACACTCACAAATCTTTTATCGGTTCATTCTCATTTAATTCAATAACCGCCCACATCTTTTACTTCATAATCAATCATATGGAGGTTCTTATCCTTACAAGGTTAAACATACCCTCAAACAATAAAGCCTGTGTCAGATAGCGCAGCTTCGCCTTATATAGTAGTAAATACCCAAAAAAGAAAATAAATATAGTACTATCAGATTAAAAATACCATAAATTTCGAGATAAAGACATCAAAAAAAGAAAAAAGCTGCTAGTTTTAGCAGCTTTCAATAGAGTCTTTTCACCTACATAAATGGTTTGAATCCTAATGGCAAACTTAAGCCTAAATAAAGGACAAGTAAAAAAGCGACAATTAATTGTACCCATAAGATGGTTGTTTTTTTGCCCTTTTTATTACGAATTAGGATCATTTCCCACATAGAGATAATCCATAAGCCAACAAGCGCTTTCAATACATACATAATATCAATATTACTAATTGAGAAAAGCATACCTACACCTGTGGCAATGATTAATAAGTAAAATAATCTTAGAATCATATGTACCACTTTATCTTTGCCATTTTTCTGCAATGATAAGGCAACAAAGAATAGAATAAAGGCAACGATCCATGTTGTTAAATGTGCATGTGTCACATTAGAACCCCCTTAAATTTCTTATTCTCTTATCCTTAGAGAATAATTCGTTTACATCATACCATAATCAAATAGATAAAGCCTAAGGATTACTATCAATCTTTACAATAATGATTAATTAATACTCATTATTGTATTAGATAACTGTCCTACACCTTCAACTGTGATTTCAATATGATCACCTGGTTTTAGAAAACGTGGTGGTTTAAAGCCATTACCAACGCCAGCAGGTGTACCTGTGGCAATAATATCTCCTGGTTCTAGCGTCATCCCTTTTGAAAGGATGTGAATAACCTTCTCGATAGGAAAGATAAATTTTGAAGTATGAGAATCTTGTCTTACTTCTCCATTGACCTTAGTCGTAATACGCAAATCATTAGGATTTGTTAACTCTTCTTTCCCAACAATCCACGGACCTATCGGACATGATTGATCCAGGCTTTTCCCTAAAAAGTATTGCTTATGTTTAGATTGTATATCTCTTGCTGTTATATCATTAATAATCGTATAACCAAACACATAATCTAACGCTTCCGCTTCTTCTATCTCTTTGCCTTTTTTACCGATAATAACCCCTACTTCTCCTTCATAATCTAACATTTCTGTTAGTTGTTGATAATGAGGGATTTCTTCGTCTGGAGCAGCTACTGTTGTAGGTGACTTCGTAAAGACAATCATTTCTTTAGGAATATCTGCTGCACTTCCCATTTCAATTGCATGTTCTGCATAGTTTTTCCCTACACAGAAAACATTCTTTTTCGGCCTTGGAATTGGTGCTTTTAATTGAATGTCTTCTAAGGCTATCAATTGGGCAGTTTCACTTTCATCGCTTATTAATTCCTGTATGAATGTGTCGCTCCATTTTTCATGTCCGATGGCATCCACTAAATCTTCTGGCAAAGGTACCCCTTTGTTTTGTGCAGCCTCCTGCAAAGGTAAGACCATTTTTTCATCTTTCACAAGTACGCCGTAAGCTTGTTTATTATTGTATTCATATGTAATGTACTTCACTCTCTACACCCCTTTTTAAATAAGTATAGCGTAAATTAACTGAAATGTTAGCAAATGATTGTGAATAATAGATGACTCTTACTTTTGGATTCTTTTAAATGTAGACGGCTTTTGCCAATAAGTGAACCATCTCCAACACCATTCGAATGGGCCATATACAAAATATTTCATCCATATCATGCTGAGTACAATTTGACATACGTATAATATAATGGCAATCATGGTTCCTGTCAGCAATGATACATTGCCATACAATCCAAATCCATAACTGTAAAATAAACATGTAGCTACAATGGATTGCATTAAATAATTCGTCATAGACAAGCGCCCGATTGTTTGTAAAGGTTTTGTGATCATACCTATCTTGCTATTAACGAGCACAAGGATGAGTAGGCTATACCCAACCGCTACCAATGGGCCCCCAAAGATATCTTGTATATATTGCATTGCTAAATTAGTACTAATGAAAGATGGTAATAGTTTAATAAGGTACCCAGTAGTAAGAAATACAATCATGAGAACGAACGCTGTCATCCGTCTTTGTTCAAGTTTTTCAACCACTTGAAGCTTTCGTAGCCCTGCTCCAATTAAAAACAATGGTAAAATACTAATCATTAAAATGGGCATTGTGGCCAAATTATTATTCATTAACCAGTCATCTATATTCTGGCGGACGATTTCTAGCCATGTGCCTGATTGATATACCTGAACAATGTCAGCAACAGATGTCGTCATCATTACCGAAAGATCTGGTTCTATGAATAACGTAAGAAATAATACCCCTACTAAGAGTAGATTAGGAATAATATAAATGAGTAGACCAAGTAAAATTAACAGTTTCCCTGACAGTTCTATGAATAAAATAAGAGCAAATCCTGCGATAGCATAGGTAACTAAAATATCTCCATGCCATATGAATAATGCGTGACATAACCCGATGATTAATAAAAATAGAAATCTTCTTGCGAGTAATAATGGACTATGAACGCCTTTTAACTCAGCCCTTTCTTTTAGAATCATGACACCATAGCCAAATAATAAAGAAAATAACGGATAAAAACTTGCTTGAAAAAATACATCAATAATAGGAAAAACCGTACTATCCCCTGCTTTATCCCAATAATTAAACGGATCTATATGCGTATATGGTGAATGGAAAGATAAAAAATTGACTATTAAAATACCAAATAAAGCGAATCCCCTCATTGCATCGATAGAATGAATCCTTCTGTTTTCGTTAAGCGATTGCATAACATCCTCCTAAGAAATTGTTTTTACAATTGAACTAAGTCGTTGCTTTTACCTCCCTTCTCTTTTTCCCAGGCTATTCCAACTGCCGGACTGTAATTTGTTAACTGATCACTTATTTCTATTAGAATCTGATTAGAGAATAAAAGTAGAGCCACCTGAAAACAGTTAACCTATTTCTTCCTTTAATTCCAATATTCATCAACACACTACCTTAATATAGCATATTTTCTACTATCAATTTAATCATTTTCTCTTACTATTTTTTTGCAGTTTCTTAACGTACATTACCGAACATGAAAAAAAGCATATCTTTGCCTTAAAAGATATGCCCATACTTCTCATTATTAAAATAAATCCAAAAAACATACGCTCTCACTTAAAACAAATTGTTCAATTAACATATCTACCGTTTTTCCCGCTTGTAGCCCAATAATCGTTACGCAAATGAATTTTTTGGATTTTTCCTGAAGCTGTTTTTGGTAGTTCGTTTGTAAATGTTACGCTAGTTATCGCTTTAAAATGAGCCATATTTTCACGAGTAAAAGCAATAATATCTTTTTCGTTCACTGCTTCCATCCCTTCCTTTAAAACAATAAAGGCATGTGGGGTTTCGCCCCATTTCTCATGTGGTACGGCAATAACAGCTGCTTCCAAAATTGCAGGATGTTCGTATAATACACCTTCAATTTCAATGGAAGAAATATTCTCCCCACCGGAAATAATAATATCTTTCTTACGATCCACAATGTCTATGTTGCCATATTGATCAACCGTCCCCATATCCCCCGTATATAGCCAGCCATTACGAATCGTTTCTGCCGTTGCTTTTTCATTTTTCCAGTAACCTTTCATTACCCCATGACTACGCACAACCACTTCGCCAATATCCTTGCTATTGTTTGCAACTTCTGCACCATATTCATCTACAACTTTCACTTGAGAACCAATCATTTGATAACCGGCTTTTGCCTTCATTCTATATGTTTCTTTTTCAATTATTTGGATATGAGATCTGATTTGTGATATCGTGCTTAGTGGTGAAGATTCGGTCATCCCATATACTTGGATAAAGTCCCAGCCCATCTCAGCTTCCACTTTAGAAACAAACGCAGGCGGCGGCGCAGAACCTGCAATCACTACGCGAATAGGATGTGAGAACTTCGTTTGATGCTGATCATAGTATTGCATTAAGCTATTCAATACAGTCGGTGCCATATGTACGATAGACACTTTATACTTCTCCATTGCTTGAAAGATGACTTCTGGTGTCGTTTTACGCAGACATAGTTGTTTTGCCCCATTCGCTGTATAATAAAATGGTGAACCCCAGCCGTTAACATGAAACATTGGCAGTACATGAATAAGTGTATCTTGATCACTCACTCGCAAATGATGCATCGTACTTAATGCATGTAAGTAGTTGTTACGATGAGTAAGCATCACACCTTTTGGGTCTCCTGTTGTTCCACTCGTATATAACAAAGAACATACATCCTCTTCGTCTATTTCTTCTCTACAAAAACTTTCTTCAGGAAAAGATGCTAACCAATTGTCATAACCAATTTCAGTTGTATCACTATCCATATCATGAACAATAATCGTTTCTACTGTTACTAACTGATCTTTAATTGGTTGTATCAATCTATACAGTTCTTGATCAACGAAAAGTACTTTTGATTCACTATGATTTAATATGAAAACGTAATCATTTGGTTGTAGCCGGATATTAAGAGGAACCATAATTGCATTTAATTGATATACTCCATAAAACCCTTCAAGCATTTCCACAGTATTTGGCGCTAAATAAGCGACGCGGTCTCCCTTTTGTACACCAATGCTTTGCAGACCATGTGATAATTGATTCACCCTTTTATTCAATTGATTATATGTAAGTGTGAGCGTATCACCATATATTGCTTCTTTATCTCCATATAACCTTACCGCACGATCTAGAAATTCAGTTAATATTAACGGTACCTTCACGGTAAATCACTCCTCGCTAAAATAATTAAAATTTTCTGATTATAATTATTTTAGCATTTCAACAGTCTGACATCTATATTTTTCACCCTTAATCATAAAGTTTCTTCACACTATTACACTAGGCACATAGGATAATGATAAATAGATAATTAGGGCATTCGCCCGTTTTCAAAACTTCAGTGTACGCAAAGGGTGTTTTTATGCCAGCAATTGTTGGAGCTGTTCAAGTGATTTCTATAGGAAGTAGTTCCGTTTTTAACATTGGTGATATTTATAAGGTAATGCCCCTCTCTAATGCCAAAACGTTTTCTGGTGCCGGTTCTTTTAATACAGGGGATGGATTAGATGTCGTTAACTACAATAGCACAACCAACACATATGATAACGATAGCGTTGACCAAGGTAACTACTTTAATGCATAACTTTAAGGTGATGAGCGATGAATAATTATTATATTCAACAATCTATTTCTATTCAGCTAATTAAAATCGGCGGGGTCTCAAACTCTTCCGTATTTCAAATTGGCAGTGCAGGTATTATTAAACCAGCCTCCCACTTGTATAATACGGGAGGGTTTACCGAACCTGCACCTGAATATGAAGAAACGCCAATTGCCCCAGGAACAACAGTGGGGACACCACTCGTTCCCTTAACTGCTCCATCGAAACCATAATATGATTTGAGAGGCGGCGATTTTAGGATGAGTCAAGATCTTTACACGTATTTACAACAATTACAAGCTTATGTACAAATGCAAGAACAGCGGATTCAAAAGCTTGAATCTTCAATGAAAAAAATGAAGGAAGAAATGGCACAAAATGATCGCCAGCCTATTCATATCGACCGGATCGAATATAAATTTGACCAGTTAAAAGTAGAGACATTGGAAGGGACATTAAACATTGGCTTAAATCCATCAGATTTGCAAGATATTGATGATTTCTCTGTCGATCAAAAAGAATTACAAACACCTTATTCTCCCAAAAAATTGTTTAAAAGAAATATGGAAATAGAAACAGCATTATTAACTTTTATAGAAGGGGAGCTCCCACAAATTGTTGAAGAAGCAGAAGCAAACTTAAAAATGCCAAATGATAGCTCCTATGTAGAATTTATTAAAGAGGATATTAAAAAGCAGCTTTCTAGTCGTGTAGACTACTATTTGAAACAGCAGTCTAATCGTAATCTAGACAGCCAGGAAGAGAAAACAAAAGTGATTGAAACATTAAAAACGGAAATACGAAATGGTGTTTATGCCTTCCTTAGTCATTTACCGAAGAATATGAAGGAGATGAAAAAAGAATGAATTTCCAAGTATATAACCGCGAGCTCTGTGTGGGAGATGTGCGCATAATTGGTGTGTCGAGTTCATCCATATTTATTGTCGGGGATGCGGAAACGATACAGCTTGCCTCTACCTTTGATACACCACCTGAATCACTAATTATCGGTCCCTTTGTACCACTAACACCGGAGTAATTACATGTTTAAAAGAACATCAGTTGTAGACCAGATTAAGGTGGACACATTTGGCTTCTCCTCCATTTTCGAAATCGGTGATACTTCTTATATCCAAGGTTATTCCCGGGCATTGGCACTGCAGCGAGACGCTGAAATCAGTTATGGTAAAGAAGGTAATTACAACGTTTATGACATCTATAGAGAAGAATTAGTTATTCCGAAAATAACTGAAAATATCCAAACTCACTATATTCAACATAAACCCATTATTAAAGTTAAGAATATAGATATTTTAGGCGTTTCATCAAGCGCAGTCCTTCATATTGGCAATACGAAAGATATTAGTATGGAATCTCGTGTGAAACATTTTAGACAATTTGTGAAAAACGAAGAATAAAGGGTGTTTATTATGCCGGCAATTATCGGCCCTGTCCAGATAATCAATGTTTCAGGTGGTATTGTTCAATTCGGCGGTTCACTTTTAATATCACCAAAAAGTAACTCTAAATCTACTACTGGCTCTGGAACTTTGAACACTGGTGGATTTATAATGACAAACAATGGGCTCAGTGCAAGTAATGTATTAGATGCAAACTTATTGGATCAACCAACTGTAGGCAACTTATAAGAATACACTAAAAAGAGGGCAACTGCCCTCTTTTTATATTTGCAAAAAATAACCGCCATCAAAGAAATAAAGGTACTTTTGTGCGACTTTCCTTTTTGTAATCTGTTCGACCGCTTTCGTATATAAATCAATTTGAACTCGGTATCTATCAATTAAAATCGGCGCTGCCTCATCCATTCCGCCTCTAAAACGATCGGTAATGCGATCTGATTTGTAATCCACGATAACAAGGCCCTTATGATCCTCAAACAAACAGTCAATAATTCCTTGTACTAATACCGTATCTTCTGCTTGATCCCAATGGGAGTAAACTTCACTAGCTGGCAAAGCAAGGTTAAACGGTACTTCTCTTTGCAAAGTCGTTGCTTTTCTCATACGCTCAGCTAGCTCACTTTCAAGGAAGTCAACAATCAAAGCTGGGTCAACGACCGTAGCTTGCTCAGCTGTTAACAGTTCTTTTTTCACTAAATGTTCTACTTTTTCCATTATATGCTTTTCATCTGCTGGATCATGTAAGTCTAAGTGTTGCATTACTGTATGCAAGGCCGTTCCTCTTTCAGCAGGTGTAATGGACTTTTCTTGCATGAATAACGGTCGATTTAAAATTGGCTTTTTAAACCCTTTAACTAATTCTTGTCCACTTTCTTCTTGAGAAAAGATTTCTTTTTGCCTTTTTATTTCAGAAACTGACTGTTTCGATCTTGATTTCATTGCTGATTGATAAGGATATGACCATTCTAGACGATGCTTAATCGTTTCATAATAACGAGATTCTTTATCGACTCTTTCTCCCTGCTGTACTTTTTCTAAGAGAAGGTCAGATTCAACTTGATTTTCATCAATCATCGCCTTTGCTTCTTCTTTTGCAACAATTTGAACTTCCCAACTAGATGGATGCTTATGAATGGCTGCTACTACCGGGTTCAACCCCGTATCTAAAGTTGCGCTATCTTGATGTCGGATGATAGCAGGTGCAATCCAGTCTAAATAGCTTGTACTTTGAGCACGAGTAAAATCATCAAGTAGCCAGTCTGATTTCCTCGACACCCTTTGCCAATCCTTCAACTTCTTAGCCATATTTTTCGGTGAAGCAATCAAGAAAAGCTTTTCCTTCGCTCTTGTCAATGCAACATAGAGCACTCGCATTTCTTCAGCAAGCATCTCCATTTTTTTCTTACGTTTGAAGGCAAGCTGCGGTAACGAAGCAAGAGAAATCCGTTTATTTGCATTCACATATTTATATGCTAACCCCAGATCCTTATCTAGCAAGAAAGACTTCTTCAAATCCATCGTATTAAAGTTTCGTGCTAGCCCTGGCATAAAGACAAAAGGAAACTCTAACCCTTTACTTTTATGAATAGTCATGATACGTACTACATCTTCCTGTTCTCCTAAGGCACGGGCAGCCCCTAAATCGTCTCCTCTTTCTCTCATTCTTTCAATAAAGCGCAAAAATCTAAACAATCCTCTAAATGATGTAGCTTCATATTGTCTTGCCCGATCATATAAGGCGCGCAAATTAGCTTGGCGTTGTTTTCCACCAGGCATCCCACCTGCAAAATCATAAAATCGTGTTTCTCTATATAATTGCCAAATCAAATCAGATAAAGCACCTTGTCTGGCTTTTTGTCGCCAATTTTCTAACTGCAATAAAAACGGCTTTAGCTTGTCATAAATGGCAACCTTAGCTCCTGTTTGAACTTCAGAACAAAATTGTTGAACCGCTTCATAATAAGCACCAGTTTGATGAGGAACTCTTATGGTCGCTAATTGATTCTCTGTTAGACCAACAATTGGCGAACGTAATACAGCGGCTAATGGAATATCTTGATATGGATTATCTATCACTTTTAAGAGTGACATCATAATGGAAACTTCGGTAGCATCAAAATAGCCTTGTGAAAGATCAGCATAAACAGGAATACCTTGCTGTTTTAATTCCTCTATCATTTGTGGTGCCCATGTCATTGAACGCAATAAAATCACAACATCTCGATACTTCATCGGTTGCTCTTGCTTAAGCTTTGCATTATACACTTGTTTATGGCTAGCCATTAATTCTTTAATTTTCTTTGCTATGAGTCTTGCTTCTAATTGTGATTGCGCGAGCTCTTCCTCCTCAAACGAATCAGGTTGTTCCGTATGATCTTCATCTTCAAGATCAATCATCGATAACTCAATGGGGTGCTTCACTTCTTCAGGATAAGCAGCTCCAGGAACAAGTTCAGCTGCTTCATCATAAACAATCTCCCCTACATTTTCTCCCATAATTTGCTTAAAGATAAAATTGGTGCCATGTAGGACTTCTTTTCTACTGCGGAAATTCCGCGCCAGATCAATGCGTAAACCTGTTGATTCACCGTCAGTCGTGAACCGATTATATTTGTTTAAAAATAAGTTCGGTTCTGCTAAACGGAAACGATAAATCGATTGTTTTACATCTCCAACCATAAAGAGGTTTCCGTTTAACTCATTATCATTTGTGACTAGTTGAAGAATCGCCTCTTGTACCATATTCGTATCTTGGTATTCATCGACAAGCACTTCTTTAAATTGTTTTTTATAGGCAAGGGCAGCGTCTGTAGGAATGAATTGATTAAATTGATCAACAACCCCAAGAATATCCAAACAATAATGCTCTAAATCAGCGAAGTCTACTAGTCCTTTTTCTGTTTTAACTGCTGCAAACCTCTCTGCAAATGCTTTTACTAATTGTGCTAATCCTGCAATATGTGGCTTCATTTCTAACATATCTTTTAGAAAAGATTCTGCTTTCCTGCTAAAAAGCTCTTCTTTCAGTTTCTTCAAGACATCCTTCGCTTGATCTCGCACTTTTTTCGACTCTTCTATTAGTTCTGGCTCAAACTCTTCCCCTTTACAAGCCTTTAAAGTTTTAAATTTATAAGACTGCATTGCCTCATACAATGTCTCCCAAGATTGCTCAGCCGCATGTATTAAGATATCGACTAGTTGGATATCTGCTACAAAGTTGTCCGCTCTTGGCGCTGGTCCCCCAGGTTGCTTTGTTAACTCAAGTGCGTGGGTTAATAAACTTCTCACACCTTGTAATTGCAGGCGAACATCCGAGAGGAGATAACCGACAAATGGAATATCGCCCATATTTACAGTAGGAGTCACATTGTACATCTCAATCATCTTGTCCAAATAATCATCCATTGACGGATTTGCTCGAGCAAAATCATAGATTTGTCTAATCATATCTTGAAGCGCCACATCACTGCGATCGTTTGTGAACGTATCCACTAAGTGGTAAAATGCTTCGTTATCTTCTTTACCATAAGCTTCTTCAAATAAATCATCTAAAACTTCATCTCGTAATAATTGAGCCTCTGTTTCATCTGCAATTCTAAATCCTGGGTCTATATTGATTAAATAATAATATTTCTTTATTACCTCTAAGCAGAAAGAATGCAACGTTGAGATGGATGCTTTATTGAGCAAAGTTAATTGTTTACGTAAATGATAGGAATGTGGGTCCGCTTGAATTGCCTTCTCTAGCGCTTCTCCTATTCTATGACGCATTTCTGCTGCTGAAGCATTAGTAAATGTGACAACAAGGAGCTCATCGACATTCATGGGATTGTCAGTGTTTAATATTTTGGTAATGATTCTTTCAACTAGTACAGCGGTTTTCCCCGATCCTGCTGCTGCCGCTACGAGAATATCTTGATTTGTCGCATGGATCGCTTTCCATTGATCATCTGTCCAAGTAAGATTCTCAGGCTTTGGTGGAATGATAGATTTAGGCATCCTTTTCTGCCTCCTCTCTTATTCGAGTTAGCACTTCATCTCTCGGTTTTTCATCTAATAATCTAAATGTATTCGTTTCTAATGACTCATCAAATTGACAGATGGATTTAAAAGAACAAAATGTACATGGCGTCCGTTCTTTCAATTTATATGGTGATATCTCCACTTGACCACCAGTCATTTGGTTACCCGTTTTAATATATTTACTTCTCACGAATTGTCGCAAGTAATTAAATTCCGCTTTATCAGCAACCTTGGATCGCTTTGATAGCGACCCATCTTTATTAAAGCCAGCAGAAATAATCGGCGAATCGCCTGTTGTTAAAGACTTGTCCATTAAACGTACAACATTTTCTTCTCCTAATAATAATCCCTTCATTTTGAACTTTTTCAAGATCTCTTTTTCTATCTCGTCTAAACCAAGCATTTTGCTTGAGTTAATCATTGGATTATGAACATGAAAATACAGAACACCCGCTGGATCAGCTTTCATACCGATGAGTTCCTCTGAATGGGCAATGACAATATCCAAATAGGTTAACATTTGTAACGATAATCCGTAATATACCTCGTTAATATTCACATCTTTCTCACTTGACTTATAATCAATAATGCGTAAATACGATCCTGTCTTCTCACCTTTCGCTTGATCAACACGATCAATGCGTCCCACTAGTTCCATCATACTGCCATTTTTCAATGGAAAAGATAGAGATGGCCAATCACCAGAAGGTCCAAAGCTCATCTCTAAACCGACGGGTGTGAATCCACTGGCTTTTGCATGTTCTCCCATAATAAAGGATGCACGGCTAATGATTTGCTCCAGTTTTCGCTTAATATAGAAGTATCGATTAGAGCTTAGGAGGATTTCATGCTGTAATTTAGGTGCAAGTAGTTCAACTGCTTCTTTTGCAAGTAATTCGCATTGTTCCCTTGTCATATCTGACCATTGCAAGTCCTTATGCATAACCGTTTCGGTTATATATTTTAGGGCGGCATGAAATAATTCACCAATATCAGGTGCTTCTAATCGAAAGACTTGCCGTTCTCTCAAACGCAAACCATATTGGGCATAATGTGAGAACGGACAGCTATGAAAGAGTTCCATTCTTGATACACTTGCACGAATCGTTTCACCATACAATGCTTTACTAATCTCTTCATCTAGTTGTTCTGTCCTATTCTCATAATGTAAACTTGCTAAAACCTTGTTTGTGATATCTTGCCAGCCTGATTTCTGTAAATAAATATTATACGTATCCCACCACATGTCATAAATGGCATAATTGCGTTTCTGTAATTGTAATTGCGATGTTAAAAACGTTAATGCTGTATTAATATGACTGATATAGTCTATTTGTCCTTCTTCATTTAGTTCTGCTGGATCTGACATCAAATACTCTTCTTTTATTTGTACAAATTGATCTTGTATTCTCTTTATAAATGGAGAGGGAATGAGTGCCTTACCTTCTTCGTTTGCCATTGGGTAGCTAACAAATAAATAATCTGACGGTGTGACAAATGCCTTATACGCCAAAAACTCTTCATCTAACAATCTCGTTTTCGTTGAAGGAGCTACTTTCATTCCTAGTGACAATAACTGCTCGCGATCATCATCTGCTAATACACCTTCTTCTGGAAACTTTGCTGGTAGAACCCCTTCATTTAAGCCAATAATAAAGGCAGCTTTCATATCAGCCACTCGTGACCTTTCCATATCAGCAGCAATTACCTGGTCCATTGCAGGTGGTACAATACTAAATTGTAGTGCTTCAATACCTGCATCTAATATTGTCGCAAAGCGCTCTGTCGTCATCTGCTCACTACCAAGCATTTCTACATATTCATCCAATAGCTCAACAACTGCATTCCATGCTTGGTTATGCTCTCGAGATCTAACAAGCTCTCCTCTTTCTTCCGTCTCTATTTGCAGTTTTTCTATTTTGGCTGGGATATCTGTTTCTTCTAAATATAAATAAAGGGCTTCTGCGTATTCCCTGCCTGTTTCCGCTTTCTTCATTCGCCTTGAAAGTCTCAATAGTGGTGCAGCTACGATATCTCTTAATTGGTTGACTTCTTCTTCTATGTCTCTTTCTGCATCTGTTTGCCCTGTATTTGTCATCTCAAGGCCACGAATTCTCCGATATTTCCAGCGCTCTTTCTTTGTCCATTTACTACCTTGTATGCCATAAGATAAAACATAATTTTCTAACCGGTCCATCTTCTCACGTAATAATGGAGACGAATAGTTAAGTGGAAAAATCATTTCAGTTTTTATCGTACGGAAAACAGGTTCATACCGCCAGTTACTCATTAACACCTCTAAACTGGAACGAATAAATTCGACAACAGGATGATGTAACATGGACTTCTTTCTATCAATAAATAAAGGAATCTCATAATCATTAAACACGGTTGTAATTAAATCATGATATTCATGACCGTTTCTCATAAGTACGGTTATATCTTTATACCTTAACCCTTCATCACGAACAAGGGCACGAACCTTCCGGGCAATCCCCTCAATTTCTGCTCTGCGATTCATTGCATGGGCAATCATGACCCGTGCCTCCCCACTAAATGGGATAGTCGGACGCACTTCAAAATTGGCTTCAAAATGTCTCAATGATTCATGCTTGTTTGTCGGAACTTGAGAAAGTAACTCATATTCGACTTGATGTTTTTGTTGCTTAGCTATCTCTAGGATTGTTTGATACGTCTCACCTGTTTGCCTAAATAAATGGAGGGCATCTGGTGGTTCGTTATCAAACGGCTGATCTAACGTTAGGGAAATTGTCATATTTGGACAATGACGGATAAGTGCTTCAATAACGCGGTATTCCTGTGGTGTAAAACTATGAAAACCGTCGATATAAACTGTTGCCTTTTGCAAATAAACCGATTCATTTGCTTTTTCAGCAAGTAATTGCAAATAGTCTTCCGAGTCTAAGTATTTATCCAATATACCGGCTTCAAACTTCGAATAAATCAATTCTAAATCATGCAGTTTCTCTGCTAACACTTTTTTCTCATGATCATTCTGTTGTAATTGCGCTATTCGCATTTGTAATTCAGTAGGGTTCACACAATAGCGTTTAAACTCTGTTAACATGCTTTCCATCTGCTGGATAAAGCCATTTTTATCAGCTGCATTTTGAAAAATTTTCAGCTCATCCTTCTGTTCCTCAATAATCTTGCGAATGAGCATGTTTGTACCAATACTACTTAAATGATAACGGCTTATTCCACCAGTCTCTTGCAGAACTCGCCATGCTAATCTCGTGATAGAAAAAACTTGTGTTCTAATCATTCCTCCTAAACCTTTAGAACTAGCTAATTTATATTCAGATTGAAACGTCATCTGTTCTGGAACAATATAAATAATTGGTGAGCCTTCAGGATTTTCTTTCATAAGTTGCTTTATCTCACTGACCATCTTCTCGGTTTTTCCTGTCTGAGACCGACCAATTAACATCTTTACTGTCATGTATTTTCACCTTCACTTTCAATGTGAATCGACCTATAGAATCTTTGTTCCTATTTTAGCACATCTCTCACACTTTTCTCCTTTTTGTGTTTAAAGTAAATACAGGGAATTCTGCTTGGTGCTTAACATTGTTGCAGGATAGATGCATGTGCTCTATTCTTTTTCTGTTCTTATTCAAAAATTTAAAAAGCCCAGCAAACGTCTGCCGGGCTTTCCTCTAAACTATCTATTTTTTCGTTTTTTCTACACTTGTATTTAATTTAATTTCTATTCTTTTACCTACATACCAAAGAATAGCAATGATGAGGATGACGATGGCCGTTCTCGTCGGTTTTGTAATCAGTGAGGCAATATCATGCCCGACAAAACTCATTGTAAAAATCATCACCATTTTTCCTGCTATGACTGCCAATGCGTATTGGGCAATACTTATTCTCGATAAGCCAGCCACAATATTTACAATAGCAGATGGTGTAAAAGGGAAGCATAGTAATAAAAATAACGGTGCAAAACCATGCTTTTCAACCCATGCCATTAATTTTTTTACTTTATCATGGTTTTTAATTACACTTAAGAATCGCGCTTGGCCATATTTTCTAATGATAAAAAAAACGAGCAAAGCTCCTGCAACTGAGCCAATCCAAGAATAAAAAAATCCGCCCCATAATCCGAACGCATTCGCATTAGCCATCACGAATAAAAAAAGCGGGAGAAAAGGTAAAAATGCCTCTATTAAAGGTAGTAGAATTCCTGGAAGAGGGCCAAATGAACGATATTCTTCAATTAGAGCTAATATATTTTCTAGTGTAAGCCACTGTCTGATACTCTCTAAATCCATCCATACTCTCCTTCTCTCGCTCGAAAAAACATAGATATTCTTCTTTTAGTTAGTTAAAAATTGCTGTAACTCTTGTTTGTTTGCTTCTAAATCAACCTGTAAAACAGCCATTCCACTGATTCTAACATTTTGGTAAGTGCCATCTGCTGGAATTCTTAATGACTCTACTTGCGGGCTTCCATTCATTAAAACATCTTTTCCCATATATAAGATGTCACTTGTTTTCATATTGGTATTGACGTAAGGTGTAACAACTCCTACTAGTTTAGGTAGTTTAGCTATCGTATTTAAACTAGTAAATTGATTCATTACTGCTTTAATCGCGTTTTGTTGTCTTTCAACTCGACCGAAATCGCCAACCGCGTCATTTCTGAATCTGACATATCCTAATAGGTGTTCGCCATCCAATTTCTGTAATCCCGGTTTTAATGTTACACCGATTTTCTGAGACATCTCTTTCTCCACATTGATT
The DNA here is from genome assembly GCF_038007345.1 of Cytobacillus sp. FSL M8-0252. Classification (NCBI taxonomy): domain Bacteria; kingdom Bacillati; phylum Bacillota; class Bacilli; order Caryophanales; family Bacillaceae; genus Cytobacillus; species Cytobacillus sp. FSL M8-0252. The sequence goes on along the minus strand of NZ_JBBOWZ010000001.1, from coordinate 1,690,664 downwards.
TCTACACCGTTTGGAAAAGCCACATCAATGACCTTTTCAAACCCCTCAAAATCAAGAATTGCATAATATTGCGAGTCGATGTTAAAGTTCTCTTTAATCGTTTGCCTTAATAATTCTGGACCTCCATAAGCAAGTGCAGCATTAATACGATTTTGACCATGTCCTGGAATATCGACATACATATCGCGCATAAAAGAAATCATTTTATAAGTGCCTGAATCAGGTTGATAATGTGCAACCATAATTGTATCTGCACGTGCATTTTCTTCTCCTCTTGAGTCACTACCTAAGAGTAAAATATTCGTTCCACCGTATTGATCTTTTTCACCATTAAATTCGTATACTTGCTCTGGTACACTTGAATCATTATCTGCTTTAGAAGTTTGTAGACCTTGTTTAAATTGGTAGTAAGAATATCCTACTACTGCAACAACAACAAGCAAGAATATGATAAATAAATTTCTTATTATTTTGCCAAATTTCCGCTTTTTCTTCTTTCCTTGATGTCTTTCAGATCTCATTTTAGATGTATCCTTTCATCCTATTATTCTTTTCTTTCTTTTTGTAAATTATATCAGATTATCCCGATACTGTTACTTTTGGAATAAACAGAACAGTAACTCTTTTAAAAGATATACTAGAATTATACACGTTACAGCCTTTTTTCTAAATCATTTCTTCATTATCTTTACATCTTTTTAAAGATATTTCCGTCCCTTTATATATGACTGATACAGCATGAAAAAAGTTTCACTTACGAAATATTACCAAATACCCCGAAAGTGATCACACTTCCGGGGTAAGCATCTTTAAACATATTGATTAAACCAATTTTTTATATAATGAAGTCTCTTCATTCTTAAGTTTGGGTGACCACTTCTAGAGAGTTCATGATTAGCTTGTGGAAAACGAATAAACTTCGCTTGTTTGTTATGGTGTTTTAATGCAATGTAAAATTGCTCTGCTTGTTCAATCGGGCATCTTAAATCATTTTCACTATGTAAAATTAATAGTGGGGTGTCTACTTGTTCCACAAATGCTAATGGTGAATGTTTCCATAATTTTTCTATATCATTTAACTGGCCTTTTATTTGCCAGTCAGTGAAATAATAGCCGATATCACTTACACCATAAAAGCTAATCCAGTTAGATATGGAGCGCTGGGTAACAGCTGCCTTAAAACGATTTGTATGTCCTACAATCCAATTTGTCATAAATCCACCGTAGCTACCGCCTGTTACCCCTAACCTCTCACGATCAATTCCCTCATCATATTCGAGAACATAATCGACAGCAGTCATGATATCTTCATAATCTTTGCCACCATAATCTCCTCTAACAGCATCTACAAAAGCTTGTCCATATCCATGACTGCCCCGTGGATTTGTATATAACACCGCATAGCCCTCTGCGGCTAACACTTGAAACTCATGGACATATGTATTGGCATACATCGTGTGTGGACCACCATGAATCTCTACAATAAGAGGATACTTCTCTCTTGTCTCGTGATTTATCGGCTTTATTAACCAACCTTGTAATTCCCAGCCATCTATCGATTGATATTGAAGGACCTCTGCATCAGCAACAGCCGTCTCCTCAAAGAACGCTTGATTAATATTTGTCAGTCTTGTTTTTTCCCCACTAGTCACGTTCAACAAGTATAAATCTCCTGGATTAGTAGGTGTGCTAATCGCTACTATCGCTTTATCTATCGTGCCCCCTGTAGAAACACCATAAATATGATGCCTTTCTTCTAATAATGCGGGATACATCGCTCCTTCAACTGTGCCAAAATACAGTACTGTATTGCCATGGTCAGATGCTAGAAAATAGAAGCTCGAGCTATCCTCAGCCCATAAAATCTGTGAAGCATTTGCAGACTGATGGAAGTCAGCAACAACATAATCACCGACTTGTACATCCCATTCTTCTGTTAAACAAGTCAATTCTCCTGAGAATACATCTAATGTCCATATCTTGGACAAAGAAGCATTCTTATAAGTCGACTTCGACCCAATTAGCCCTAAACATTTGCCATCAGGGGACCATGATACATGAGAGAAGCTGGCAACTCCTTTTGTCATATTCTCCATCTGCTTACTTTCAACATCTAATATGTAAACATCATTATTGAAGGAATGATCTTTATCTGTTGCCAAATCGGCTAATAATGCGATGGATTGATTGTCCGGAGACCAGCATTGGAGATAATAATCCTGCTCTCCTGTTGTAAGCCATTCACGCTCTCCTGAAGCAATATCAATTACGCCAATATGTTGATAATCACCAGACCATAAACCTTTGGCGTCAGACTTATATTTCATCCTTTCTATTTCAACCGGCTCTGGTTTATCCTTGTTTTTTTCTGGAAGGTTCTCTTTCTCTACAGTTGATTGAAAAGCGATTCTTTTACCATCCGGTGACCATATAGGGTTGGTCGCACCATTCGGTTCATTTGTCAGCTGTTTTGCTTCGCCTCCATTCATTGATAACATAAATATTTGATTCACCTCATTATTACGATTAGAAACAAATGCGATTTGTGACCCATCTGGTGACCATCTTGGTGCCAAGTTTCTCCCTTTTCCGTATGTTAATTGTTGCGTTTCTGCAGGTTGATTGGTATTTATGTAAAACAAATGAGAGCTATATGTATTTTCTTCTTCACACATGGTCGTTTCTATATAAATACAATCATAGCCATTCTTACTTAATTGTGGATCAGTTACCGACTTCAGTTGATATTGATCCTCCGGCTTGATTCGTTTTTTTGCATTCATCCTCTTCACTCCTCTATAGGTTCTTCTCACTTTTATTCGTGACGTAAGGAATATTCCCCTTTATTTACCCACTTTTATTGTGAGTAATTCATACCTCTCTTTCAAGCTAAAAATCAAATAACAAAAAATGGATACAGTTGCATGAATATTTTAATGAGAGTAGAATATAATAAGAACAAATGTTCTATAACAAAAAAAGGAGAAGTATTTACGATGACAAGAATTCCTGAGCGAGACCGGAATATTATGGAACAAGCGATTTATTTGCCAATGGTGCTTACGATACTTAATAGGGATTTAAAAGTGATTGATGCAAGTCCGTTTAAGTTGAAGCAACCTTATGTGAATTTAGTTGATGAATCAATGAGGGTAATTCAGAAGGAATTAAGAAGCGTGAAGCACTATATGAATAAAGAAAAGTTGAGTGTACAAGAAATTAAGCGCGATGAAGCATTTACAATGTTCATGTTTCTTTATAAAGGATATGAAGAGCAGCATAATTATTTTAACCCTCGTATACGAAATAAAGTCCATGAATTACTGGAGTTTTATTTATTCAAACGTTATACTTCATCGCAAATTAGCCAATAATATCCATCATAATCTGCGAAGGAAGTTAATGTTTTCTGAAACTTTCTCAGCTTTTTTCCTTTTTAGAAAGTAAAGCGATTTTCGTTCCGTTTCTTCAATTCTGCTCGATAACGTATCTTTTAACAGAACGGTTCTTAGAATTTGATTTTGAAATATGTTATGTGAAACAGGGATAATATGCGTACGCCTATTTCTAAAAGTTACTTCTGTTTGTCCTCCCTCATGCGGACGATAATGGAGCACATGCTCATTAGATATCCATATACAGTTGGGGTTTGTAGCAGAAGCTGTGGGAAAAAAATAAATGAGATTAGTGGGATCAATCGTAATAGGTGCTTTATGTGTAATACCTGTCAGTTGTCTTGTCCCCTCTTTTCTACCTTCATAGCTAGCACCAAAAAAGCGACAACTTTTCTTAATAATTTCAAGCGGTTTAAAAGGCGAAACCGCTTCACCTTCGATTTCATAAATATGAGAATAAATCTTACTACCATATTCAATAGGCAAAATCATCATTGTTTCTGTATTAATTTCATACTCTTCAATCATCGTTTCCTTCTCAGCCATAAAACGGTACACCCCTTTACTTTTTTTGAAAAATAAACTAAATATTTTTAAAATTAGCTCTATTTTACCAGAAAGAGAAGATGATAACCAGTCTTTTTCCCTATTTAATTGACAATTTATTTGAAAATAATATATTTAATTTTTTAAAAATTCAAAAATAAGTTGAATAAATACAATTCTTTACATATACTAATAAAAAGCCATTGGGGTGATTTTTATGAAAGAAAAATCATACGCCGAATTAATGAAAGCAAGCGCCATGAAACGCAAAAGAAAGAAAGAAGCATTTGTTTTAGACTTATATGTCGACATGGTCATTAGCGACGCTATCCTAAACAGAAAACTGCAAGCTGTAAAAGTGAAATTAGATAAAGCATTAGACTGCAAAAATAAAAAAATGTTCATTACACTATCAAATGAATATATTCAACTGCAAAAAGAATATGGCTCGTAACCTATTATCCTCCACCACCAATGGGGGATTTTTTATTTTTGAATTATACTGGGAATCAAGGTAAGAAAGGGAAAAAATTAAAAAAACAAAATATACACACCCCCCGTTGCAAATGCAAAAGGCTGTGTGCACAAAATGGTACCTCTTTTTTATCTATTCATCGTCTCGATGTTTTATTTGATATTCTTCTAAGTCAATGATTCGATCCAACATTGTCGGATGTCCATAGCGAAATACCTTCACAAGTAATGGTGGATTCACTTGACTAAGACCAGCTTTGGTAAGCTCTTGAAAAGTTTCGATCCCCGCTTCTGGATCTTTTGTTAATTCAACTGCATAATGATCCGCTCTTGTTTCTTGATAGCGTGAAACTAAATTGGACAACGGACTAGAAATGAACAGAAGCATGGAAATAATTATAAGAAATAATGGTAATGAACGGATATCATTTACTGCTGGAATCTTCAATGCATCTCCATACTTCGTTACCGCCCATTCCATTATGCGATAAGTTAAATACAATCCAACTAAAGATAATAATAAATATCCGCCTATGCCAATATATATATGCTTCTCAACATAGTGCGCCATTTCATGTGCCATAATAAATAAAATACCGTCATCATCTAATCTATTTAATGTTGTATCCCAGAGAACAATCCGGGAATTTGATCCAATACCAGTAACATAAGCGTTCAAAGCATTCGTTTTCTCCGCCATATCAACTTCAAACACATGGTCAGCTGGGATGTTTGCTTCATGAGCAAGCGCCAATATTTTACTCTCTAATTCCTTATTCTTTAAAGGAGAGAAATCATTATATAACGGATCAATGACCACTGGTTGAAGGAACATTAAAAACAATGAAAAAGGAACGGTTAACATCCAAGCATATAGCCACCACCGCTTCCTGCTTTTATTAATAAGCAGATACAATACATAAACGATAAGCACCATCATGCCAAAGTTCACCCAAAAGTCTATAAGTTCATCTTTCATCCAGCTAGCAAAGCTTTGCGTAGAAATATTGTACTGCTTTGAAAAATGATAACTGATATAACTGAGTGGTGTCGTAGCGATAAAAGCGAATAGTGACAACCAAGCAACATAAATAGACGTTTGCACAAATTTGAATTTAGAAGATTGCTCAGCCCATTTTTTAAATGCACCAGATAACCCCAATAAAAGAATTGATAAGTAAAACATCCATTCAAAAGGTGTAGACAAGAAAAATAGTAAATTACGTATTTTTGAATATTCCTCAGTTAATACAAGTTCTCTACCATTTAAAAAAGTGGCAGGATCAGCAACTGTACCTTGATACTCGAATGGTAAATCTGTATTTGCAAAATGGAATAAATACCAATAAAAGAATAAACCATATAAAAAGTAGCCAAGAATGCCATAAAGACCAATTTTTCTTGCCAATTTGTTCCCTCCTTTAATCTCAATGAAAAAAGTACAACCCTTCATACTTAGTTTAGTATACTTTTCCATATTTAGAACTGCAAAAAAGAGGAAAGAAATAACTAACTGATGAATAAGGAGTAACCTGACAAAACAATAATAGCACTAAGGACAACAAAGACTACATTCGCGCCAATATAAGCAACAATAAACGCAATCGCTGCACCAAGTAAGCCGTACCAGATGCTTTCTCCAATAAGCAAAACCCCAGGAAAAATAAGAGCACCGAGAGTCGCATAAGGAACATTTTTCAGAACAGATTGCACAAATATAGGCAGTTCCTTTCCTTTAAAAAGTAAAAATGGCGCAACCCTTGGAAGATATGTAACAAGACCCATGCCAATAATTAACCAAAGTACTTCATTGCTCATTTTGCCGATCCTCCCTCTTCATTCCTTCTATAACCTCAACAAGAACGGAAGAAATTAAAGTTGCTATAACAATTGACCATCCTGTTGAAAGTGCACCGGTAAAGGTAAAAATAGTGTTTAATCCGGCAGCAATAGCAGCAAGGTAAACAACTTTAGCACTGCCTTTCATCGAAGGGACAAGTAGACCAATAAACATTGCATATAGCGCAACTGTCATGCTTTCTTGTAACACTTGTGGCAAGTTTGCACCAACGACGAACCCAAGAGCAGTAAAGGTAACCCAGCTCATATACCCAATGATATTCACACCTAAAATAAAACCAGTTTTTTGCACGCCATCTTTTGTAGCAATAACTGAAAAAGATTCATCTGTAATGCCGAATGAATAGAGTGCCTTTTTCATTAGTCTGTCATCTTCGGCTTTTTCATTAAGCGCTGTACTCATCAGAAAATGGCGAATATTAACAATAAAAGTTGTAAAAATAATTTCGAAAGTACTCGTCCCTAAACTAATTAAGCTAAGTGCCATATATTGTGATGCACCTGCAAAAACAATCATACTCATAAGTACAGTCTCTATAAAAGATAAACCTGTTGTCTTTGCTAATAAGCCAAACGTAAGTGCAACGGGGGCATAACCAATCGCAATACTTACACCAGCCTGCACCCCTTTTCGAAATGGTACTTCTCTTGTTTGTAACAATAGCTCCGCCAAGATTTCTCCCTACCCTTCATCCCAAAAAATAGTATAATATTGAATAAATAAACTGATTAGTTATTTGTACAATATATTATACATTCGTACGTTATAATAAACAATCATTTTCGGAGGAATTATGGATAATATTCAAAAAAATATCGGTGTTAACTTAAAAAATCTACGTAAAGCACGAGGTTTAAGTCTAGATACTACAGCAAACTTAACTAATGTAAGTAAAGCGATGCTTGGGCAAATAGAACGTGGTGAATCCAACCCAACAGTGACAACATTATGGAAGATTGCCACAGGATTACAAGTTTCCTTCTCATCTTTAATTAAGGAACAGCAGTCTCCTATTCATGTGGTTAATCGCCATGATATAAGCCCCATTATGGAGTATAGTGGGAAATATCGCGTATATCCGGTCTTCCCATTTGACCCAAGGAAAAAGTTTGAAATTTTTACTGTCGAGATTGAGACAGGTTATGAACATCTATCAGAAAAACATAATGAAGGTGTTGAAGAGTATGTAACGGTGATTACTGGTACACTACAACTTGAAATTAATGAACAACAATACACCATTCAACCAGGTAATTCCATCCGTTTCTCCGCCAACAAAGCACATACGTATCGCAATATTGGGGAAGATATGATTATTTATCAAACAGTTTTGTATTACCCTTAAGTTTAAGGGTTGCAATTCTGTTTCTTTTTTTGTAGAATCATTTCATAGCTAATGATTCTGAAAATAAAAGAGGGGTGATCCTATTCACCAATTAGACGAAGATGGCTATTTGCATCCTGAAGAGTCAACGGTCATTCAAAAGATAAGTAAAAAAACAACGATAGAGCCAAATGCAATAGCCGTAGTCACTAGCCTATATCGCATTGGCCAAGGCATTAAAAATAAGCTAGAGCAAGAAGTGTTAGCCAAGCATAAAATCTCTTGGACTTCCTTTTCGATTCTTTATGATTTATGGATATATGGAAAAATGGAAACAAAAGAGCTTGCCCTTTCTGCAGGTGTATCAAAAGCAACAATCAGTAATATTATGCGTACATTAGAGAATAAGTCATTTTGCAGAAGGGAAACCGACCCAAGAGATCGCCGAAACACTTTTGTTGTGATTACACCTAAGGGTAGAGACGTCATTGAAGAGCTTTATCCCGAATTTCATGAGGGAGAAATCTCCATTGTTAAAGGGTTAAAAACGGACGATCAAAAGCAATTAGCTGCAACCCTTTACCGGCTCATTAAAGACAATAAATTTTAATAAAGAAAAAGTGATGATAGAAGTCTTAGTAGCAACCTCCTCCCTATCACAGAGAGCCGACAAATGACTGAGAGTCGGTATAAAGGATGAAGCGAATTACAACTTCTTGAACTTTCATTGCTACTTGCAATGAACGGCTACGTTCGTTAAATGTTGAGGTGGAGAAGTATTATACTTCTCAATTAGGGTGGTAACGCGTGAAATCCACGTCCCTTTTATCAGGGATGTGGATTTTTATTATTTTTTAAGGATGTGAATAATTGTGAAAGAAAAATTATCAGAACAGCAATTAAAAGAGTTACAGAGACAATTAAAGTTATACAAACAAGGTGTGCAAGAAATAATACCCACTGAAGAATTAGAAGAAAAGTTAGCAAAATCTATTTTATTAAATAAACCTTTAAAGATAAAGCTTGGCTTAGACCCTTCAGCTCCTGACGTTCATTTAGGTCATACGGTTGTTTTAAAGAAATTAAAGCAATTCCAAGATAATGGTCATACGATTCAATTATTAATTGGGGATTTTACTGGTAAGATTGGTGATCCGACAGGTAAGTCCATCGCTAGAAAACCATTAACCGATGAAGAAGTGAAGCATAACGCCCAAACTTACTTTGAGCAATTTGGTAAAGTACTCGATATGGAAAAAGTTGAATTACATTATAATTCAACATGGCTCTCTCAACTTAAGTTTGATGAAGTCATTCAATTAGCAGGTAAAATTACCATTGCCCGCTTAATGGAACGTGATGACTTTGAAGAAAGAATTGCCTTCGGGAAGCCGATTTCTTTACACGAATTCTTCTACCCAGTCATGCAAGGATACGATTCTGTTGTGCTTGAATGTGGTATTGAGTTAGGAGGCACTGATCAACACTTTAATGTCCTTATGGGTAGGCACTTTCAAGAGAAATTTGGGAAACCTAAGCAAATTGCACTGCTGATGCCACTACTTGAAGGGTTAGATGGCGTTGAGAAAATGTCAAAATCGAAGAATAATTATATCGGTATTAATGAACCAGCAAACGAAATGTACGGGAAAGCGATGTCCATTCCGGATGAACTCATGGTGAAGTACTTTACACTTATTACTCCACTTACACCTGAAGAAATAACTGAGATAGAAGAAGGGCTAGTTAAGCGAACCCTCCATCCACGTGATGTAAAGATGCAATTAGCAAAGCTAATTGTACAAATGTACCATGATGAAGAGGCAGCTGAAAAAGCAGAACAACAATTTATTACGATTTTCCAAAAAGGAGAAGTACCTGAAGAACTGCCGACAATGACATGGACTGGCCCAACTTCTATCACCATTGTGCAATTGTTAGTAGATACAGGCTTACTGCCTTCAAAATCCGAGGCTAAAAGAATGATTGCTGGTGGCGCAATTAAAATAGATGGTAAAAAAATCATCACTGATATGGAAACGACTACGATTAGCCATAATATGATTGTTTCAGTAGGTAAAAGAAAATTCATGAAATTATTGTTAAAGAATTAGGTTGTGAGGTAATTTAAAAATAGTCACCTTTTATCAGGTGGCTATTTCAATGTTTAGGCTTCTTCTACTAACAGTTTTTCCAAAAGGGAGCTAGCTGTCTCGTCCACTCTTTTTTATCATATTTCCGCCACATATCTGCTGTTTGCAGCATCGGATCCCCAGAATAAAAGCGCTCGTATAATTCATGACGAGAACCAAAAGGTGAACCTATTAAATCCCAAGCTAATTTAAATAGCTTCGTCCTTTCTTCTGCAGTAGCATTCTTCCCTTTATAATACTGTTGTGTCAACTGACTGATTTGACCTGATAGATCGGCCATGGACGAAGGTAATTGTATCAAGCCGCCAGCACCTATTAATTGAATGATTTCAACTGCATTGGGATAATATTTCGTCCCCAGTACTCTCGCTGTTTGAATATAATTAAAATCTGGAATATAAATGTCTTTCTCCAACTTTCCATTTTGTTCAGCGGCAATGATTAACCCTTCAATTGTGCGAATTTGGATAATAAGTTCCCCTAGCTTTTCTTGTACATGTAAATAGCCATCTGCTCCAATCACATGTGCCATGGCATTTGCTACTGCTGCCATAAAAGATAACTTCGTTTGCAAGCGCACAATGGCTTGATGATACGCTAAGCTATTAGAAATAGAATCAACTTTTAACTGAGCTAAAGCAATAGGGTTATCATGCAGTAAAACTCTCTCCCACGGAACAAAGACATCATCGAAAATCAAGACCGCATCCATTTCATCGTATTGTGCACTAAGGGAATGTTCAACTTGCGACGCTTCTGCAAAAGACTCACGACAAACCATATGCAAGCCCTTAGCATTTGCGGGCACAATCAGCATATGCGCTAAATCTTTCTTCGCCTCATCTAAAGGTGCTAAGGGATAAACAATAATATCATGGGCATAAGGTGCGGAAGTGCCAATCATCTTAGCCCCATTAATATATACGCCTTCGTTTGTCTTTTTTGTTATTCTCAATAAACCTAACTTTTTCGTATTATAATACTCATTAGCACTCCGGTTGATTTGCGGATCTCTTTGAACAATGGCAATGAAACGATTTTCTCTTTTGGCTATATGATAATAAGCCTCTATTTTTCCTGGGAAATGCGGATCTAATTCACGATACGCTTCTCTATTTGCATACCAGCCTGCCACTCGCGAACGGGCATAATCGGAAAGTCGACTCATCATGCCGTTCGTATCTTTCGCCCATGCCTCAAAAGCCGTGCGCCTTTCCTGTAATTCAGTGATATTTCTTGGCAAATAAAAAGCCTTATGCACCCATTGCTGTAAATCATCATCAAAATAACCGATTAATGGCTGTAACTTTGGGTTCGTTAATTGCGAAAACAAGGATTCAATCGTCGTCAACGTACCTCTAAAATTTGTATCTTCGGTAATATCAATTCTTTTACCGTTCAACCACACATTTCTGCCATCCTTTAAGCTTTCTATAAACAAGCTTATTCTCTCCCTTCAGCAGGATAAGTCTGATTATGTGCTAATGGCGGTGAATACACATGAAAACTAATGACCTCAAATGGTGTGGGATTAAACATGAGATGAATGGTATCCCCTTGTACATGAAAAGACTCATCTGCCTTATATGACTCAATTTTATTAACCGATAAATCTTTATGATAAATGAGATTAAGTAAGCTTCCCTGAACAACATAAACTTCTCCTTTTGAAAAACCATGATCATGGACAAGCGTTTTAGCAAATGGCGGAAGATAAACAACAATGACCTCAACCTGCTGATTGCGATAAATGACGTTTCTCCCATACTCTAACATCCCTTGCGGTTGTGTAATATAAGGCTCCAACTCTTTTGAACAAATATTTAATGAACGAATCGCCTTATCTAAAGGCACTTCTTTTTCTTGTAAAACTTGGCGAACTTTTTCTTGAAATGTCACGGTGTAAATCGCTCCTTTACATGCAATTCTATGAATAGTTGATCGACTTTCTCAACTTTCTAAAATACAATATGACAAGCTTGTACTTTCGTGATTAGAATGCAAGAAAATGAGTAGAAGCCTAGGTTATAATTCTATGAAAGCACTAATACCCTTTTATAAGATGTTTAACAGGAGGCCGAACTTTTGAAAATATCGAGTAAAGGTGAATATGCGCTGCGTTCATTAATTGTTCTCGGGAATAATGAAGGAACTGTTATAACCATCAAAGACATTTCAGCTCAAACATTAGTACCTGTTCAATATTTGGAACAAATTCTACTTCTTTTAAAAAGCCATGGTTATGTAAAAAGTAAACGAGGTGTCTACGGGGGCTATATGTTAAAGAAAGAAAGTCATGAGATTAATATAGGAGAGGTCATTCGTCAACTAGAAGGTCCACTTGCACCGATGAGTTGTGTCAGTATCACCGCTTATGAATATTGTCCATTAGAAGATCAAGGGTGTGTGCTTCAGCCACTATGGGCACTATTGCGTGAAGAAATTGCCTTTATCTTAGATCAAGTTTCATTACAAGATTTGATCAACCGCAACATTCCTTCACCAAGACAAAATCATTAAATAGAAATCACCCTGCTATCGTATTTATAAACAATCTATTGATAGAACAAAAATCAAGTCCCCACCACAAAAAAAAGAGTCCACTAACGGACTCTTTCTCACACTAAAATCTTCATTTATGCAAGTATTGCACGGTCACTGTTCATTTTTTCACCACGAATTTGTTGAAATTCATTTAATAATTTTTCAACCGTAAGCTGCGATTTTTGCTTCTCATCCGCAGAAAAAATAATCTGGCCTTTATCCATCATAATTAACCGATTTCCTAGATCGATCGCTTGCTGCATATTATGAGTTACCATTAATGTCGTTAATTGGTATTTAGCAACAATTTCTTTCGTTAAATTCGTAATCAATTCTGCCCGGGATGGATCTAAAGCAGCCGTATGCTCATCCAATAAAAGGATTTTAGGTTCTGTGAAGGTTGCCATCAAAAGAGACAATGCCTGCCTCTCACCACCTGATAATAAACCTACTTTTGCTTGCAGTCTGTTTTCCAAACCTAAATGAAGCATCTCTAATTTTTCTTGAAAAAACAATTTTCTTTTCTTCGAAACGCCTATATGCAAGCCGCGTGATCTCGTTCTTGTGTAGGCAATGGCTAAGTTCTCTTCGATCGTCATTGCAGGTGCAGTCCCTGCCATTGGGTCTTGGAATACGCGCCCTATTAGACGTGCCCGTTTATTTTCCTTTACATTCGATACATTTTTTCTATCAATAATTATTTGACCGACATCCGGTATTAACTTCCCTGAGATAATGTTCATTAAAGTCGATTTTCCTGCACCATTACTACCAATGACCGTCATAAAATCGCCTTGATGAAGATCGAGATTCATCTGTGTTAGTGCAATCTTCTCATCTGGTGTGCCTTCATTGAAGATTTTATGAATCTGATTTAATTCAAGCATGTCGTCACCCCTCTCTTCTACTTATTCCATTCCTGCTTGAAGCATTCGTTTTTTCTTTCGTTGTCTCTCTTTTTGCTTCTCAAGAATCTTCGGTAGTACAAGCGCGAAGACGACAATCAATGCCGTAATTAATTTCATATCTCCCGTTTCTAAGAACTCCACGCGTAGCGCTAATGTAACAATAATTCGATACAGAATCGCCCCACCGATAACAGCTAATGTTGCTCGAAAAATTGTTTTTGCACCAAAAATCGCTTCGCCGATAATAACAGAAGCAAGCCCAATAACAATCATGCCTATACCCATGCCGACATCACTGAAACCATTGTATTGTGCCACTAAGCCACCTGATAAAGCTACCAAACCGTTAGATAGCCCTAGACCTAATATTTTTAATGTATCTGTATTCGCTGAAAAGCTACGAATCATCGTTTCATTATTACCTGTTGCTCGAATGGCCAGACCAATATCAGTTTTCAAGAACCAATCAATAATTACTTTGACAAAAAGAGCCAATATCAGCATGAGAATTAAGATTGCCCATGTTTTTGGCACAAAGCCAATGAAAGCTAAGGCGTTATCTAAACCTAATCCTTGCCAAAAATCAGTTAGTTTTGTAATGACGGTTTCCTCTGATAATAGTGGGATATTCGACTTACCCATAATGCGTAGATTAATAGAGTACAAAGCAATCATCATGATAATCCCTGATAATAAAGGATTGATCTTTCCTTTTGTGTGAAGTAATCCTGTCACGCTGCCAGCTAGGAAACCGGCAACGAAAGCTAAAATTGTTGCTAAGAATGGATTCGTTCCTCCTACAATTAAAACGGCAGCAACTGCTCCACCAGTGACAAAACTACCATCAACAGTTAAATCAGGAAAATCTAATACTCTAAAAGATAAATATACACCTAACGCCATTAATGCATAAATTGCACCTGCTTCAATGGAGCCAAATATTGCTGAAGGCATTATGCTCTCTCCCTTTCATCTGTCGTGCTGATTAAGATACCTGTCATTATTCAATAAATTCCGCAGATTCTTCCCATTCAGGATTTAGTTCAACACCCATTGCTTCAGCCGCTTCCTTATTTATAACAAGCTTTAGATTTTGTGGATATTGTACATCCATTTCGCCTGCTTCTTTCTCACCTTTTAATATTTCTGCTGCCATCACACCTGCTTCATAACCGATATCATTATAATCAAACCCGTATGCAGCAAATCCGCCACGAGCGACAGAATCTAATTCACCAACAAAAAGTGGAATTTTCTTATCTGTTGCCACTTGAACGACTGACTCTAGAGCTGTTACTACTGTATTATCTGTAATGATATAAAGGACATCTGCTTTACCGACTAATGATTCTGTAGCTTGTTTTACTTCAGCTGATGTTGAAACAGTTGCTTCAGCTAATTTCAATCCTGTTCCTTCTATAACTTCTTTCACTGTCTCAATTTGCGATACAGAGTTGGCTTCACCCGAATTATACACAACGCCAATTGTTTCAATATCAAAATATTTGTTTATGAATTCTACTGTATTCGGTATGGCATCTGGGTGATTATCTAATGTGCCTGTAATATTTCCGCCAGGTGCTTCCATAGAATCAACAAGTCCGCCACCAACAGCATCTGTTACAGAAGTAAACACAATCGGAATATCCTTTGTAGCATTTAATGCACCTAGTGCACTTGGTGTAGAGTTAGCAAAGATTAAATCCACCTGATCACTTACAAAGTTGTTCGCAATCGATTGATTATTATTTTGATCTCCTTGTGCAACTTGTGTATCAAATTCTACTTCTAATCCCTCATCCTTCAATGCTTGTTGAAAGCCAACAGATGCTGCATCTAAACTTGGATGTTCAGCGATTTGCGTGATACCGACTTGATAGCTTTTCTCACCGCTTTCTCCACTTGCCTCATTCGTTGTTTCTTCAGAGTTTCCGCATCCTGCCAATATTAATGCACTTAATAATCCAGCTGTCGATAATGTTTTCCACCTATTTTTCTTTTTCACTATTCATTCATCCCCTTTACTTTATCGCTTTTATGCTTTTGTGCTTTGGTTCATTAAATTATATACATATAATACTAAGGAGACAAGAACTTTTTATTATTTTCCAAAAATTTATGTTATCTGACACTAAAAAATAGAATGAATTCCATGAAATTGGAACTACAATTAATATATAATTAATTATTATAAATTTTCAATTAATTTAATGTATATTACTACCACTATTGAATAAAAATGATCAGCTAATGGATACCCTTTTCCCAACATACAATTCTACATCGTTTGCATTGAATCCTGCCGTGCTTTCGCTTTTAAGCGAAGTTGTACTTTTTCTGTAGTAATCTTCTACAGTTAATAACTGCTTGGAATAATCTACGTAGGAATCTTGTTGGATAGTAGCTTGTCCTATATAAGACGCCGTAACAGTTGTATATTAATTCATGGCATAATCCAATATCCCTACTTTTAAATCTAATCTAAGCTATGGTACACCCCTCTGTCATTGCTTAAGGCACACCTGGGGTTTCGCTATGTGGTAACCTTCTTGTACACTCGTTGTATCAAATGAAAGGATGCCTCGATACGTGCCTTTATACATCCACTTGCCAACCACTTTTATTGTTACTCCCCCCTCCCCCATCAGCAACGAGCTCCCTACAAAAACTTTTGAATAGTTACCTTGAGCAAAAGAACCTCATTTTCAGTAGTCTTATATTTTTTCTCTCTTCAAACCAATTCCAACAAGTATTGTTATTAGCAGAAGCACTTTTATTAGGATATAAAACGAGAAAACCCCTTATGAAAGCGCATTCATTTTAACATGTCGCAAATTGACTAACAGCTTGCGTGCAGTCATGCAACATCACCATTAACGGAACTTAATCACTCCCTTCATAAGATGATGGCACATATAAGGTAAGTTCTCCTGCCGTATGATCCACTAATACTATAACCAGCTGCTAGTACTGATTCTTTTGGTACAGGGTCAAATACCTTACATACTCATAATAAACTAATTGCCAATAAATTGCATAATTTTTTTACGTTTTTTTCTCCTTAAATCTACTCACTCTATTTTAATTTCTAGAAACTACGAAAGAGTTACAAAGAAATGTCGTTGGCTGTAACGAAATACGAATTTGGTCGTCTAATGAAAAAAGTATTATTAGGGGGGATTTATTTGAAGTGGTTTTTGGAAGTCTAGTTTTTATCATTTTGGTTCTAACAAGTATTCTTGTTTTTTTAGAAACTCTACTCCACCAGTACCTATCATTACAGTAGGTAAAGATAAAATACCTTCTAATCAAGGTTCTTATTGTTGGCATAGTCTCAATAGTGAGATATGTGTAGATGTTGTCTACTCATCACAAATAGAAATGGCCAAAGTCCATAAGCCAACAATCGTTTCCCCTAATGAAGATATTTACATTGAATTTAAATGTAAACCCACCTATCATACTTTCACCATTGAACAATGGACAGATGATGAAATGATAACCTCAAAAGATATGACAAAAGAGACAATAACCTCACCATCAAAAGCAGGGATCTATTATTATCACCTTATTGCTCATTGGAAGGAAGGAACGGTCACTTATGCTTTTACCATCCAGGTCGTAGACAAGTAAGAAGAAAGAGGAGCTCAAATAATGTACAGATTACCATTCATATTTATTATAATGCCCCAGAACACTAAGTTATTTTATGAAGAAACACGTATTTCTAAGTCAGGTTGACCCCCTTTAAACGCTTATTGTCTATACTCAGTGAATGAAAATTTAACTCTCTTGATTATTTCAACATTCAAAAAAAGACACCCCCCAAATAGGATGTCTTTACAATCTTTTTGTAAGGAGCTAAGTAAATTTACCCGACAGAGCTTTCTGTCTCTATCCTTGGCTTGCGACGTAACTTTACTTGATAATAGGTCGTTTTGTTTTTAATAATAAATTCAGGGATTCCGCCTCTATGGACATGGGCATCTTTAAATTCTCGACTTTTCATCCAGCCTTTAAAGCCTGTTGGATCTTCCCATCTTGTAACAATAGTTATTTCTTCATAGTCTTTCGTATTTTCCGTTAACATCACTTCTAAACCAACGAAGCCCGGCATCGTTTCTACCTTACCTTCTCGATTAAATCTCTCAACAAACATATCAGCATTTCCTGGTTGAAGGTGAACAGTATTTGTTACAATATACATCTCAGGTTCCCCCTTAAAATTGATTTGGTTTAATTAATGGCACTTTACCATCAAATATTACATCAGCATCAAGTTTATATACTTTTTTAAGTAATTCTGCATTTAGGATTTCCTTGGGGAGACCGGTTGCGACAATTTCCCCTCCTTGCAGAACTACCATTGAATCACAATACATCGCTGCATATTGGAGCTCATGAAGTACCATGACAATGGTCATTTTAAACTGTTGATTCAGTTCTTTTAGCAATGACATCAGTTCAATTTGGTGTCCGATATCCAAGTAAGTCGTCGGTTCATCCAAGAGCAAAATATTCGTTTTTTGAGCAAGTGCCATCGCAATGCGGACACGTTGCTGTTCTCCTCCCGATAATGTTTGCACAAGACGATCGCTCATATGAGTAATACCAGTTACCTTCATTGCCCAATCAATGATTTCATTGTCTTCTACGTTCTCACTTTTCATCATTTTTTGATAAGGTGTTCTTCCATACGCAACCATTTGTCGCACTGAGAACCCCGGCATCCCCTCCTTTAGCTGAACGAGCATAGCTAACTCTTTCGCTAAATTCTTTCTTGTATAGTTATTGATACTCTCATGATTTATAAGAATATCTCCTCGGTTAGCGGATATAAGTTTCGCTACCAATTTTAATAGTGTCGATTTACCCGATCCGTTCGGTCCGACAATCCCTGTAATTTGCCCTGTTGGAAATGTCAGATGGATATCTTTTAATTGAAAATTCCCTTGATTATACGCGACTTGCTGCAAATCTATCATGCAGAAACCCTCCTCTTCCTTAATAAATAAAGAAAGAATGGTGCACCTATGCAAGCGAGCAATATCCCAACAGGTAACTCAATTGGGTCAAACAATGTTCTTGCTACAGTATCGGCAAAAGCTACTAAACTAGCTCCACCTAGGATTGAAAATGGTAAAAGATAGCGATAATCTTCACCAATAATTAATCGAATCATATGAGGTACGACTAGACCAACAAAACCAATTAACCCTCCAACACTGACCGCGGTTCCTGCTAAAAAAGAGGCCAGCAATATCATTTGCAATCTTGCCCACTCTACATTTTGACCAAGTAGTTTTATTGTTTCGTCACCCAAAAGCATAAGATTCGCTTTCTTAATAGCAAAAAAAGAAAGCAGTAGACCAATAACTGCATATGGCAACATGAATTCAAGATGATACCAACTGCGCCCATTTAAGCCACCAGATAACCACGAGAGAACAGCTTGCACTCGGTCACTATATATGACCATAACACCATTCATTAACGCACCTAAAAGGGCATTCATTGCTACACCTGCCAGAATAATTTTTACTGGAGAAGCGCCTTTTTCCCATGCTAGTAAATAGATGAGTATCGTTGTTAGAAATGCGCCAATAAATGCACCTGCCGGCAATAAATAGCTGTAAGCAGGAAAAACGAGCATCGTTATGACAGCAAGTAAACCGCCACCAGCAGAAACACCAATAATCCCCGGGTCTGCCAATGGATTTTTCATCACACCTTGCAACAAAGCCCCCGAGGCAGCAAGACATGCGCCCACTAGTAAAGCAACTAGTACCCTTGGTAAACGTAAATCGAATATAATCGTCTGATACATTTCCACCCCATTTCCTTGAAAAGCTTGGAGGATTTCAACTAACGGTATGGAAATAGCTCCGAAGGAAATACCTGCATAGATAGATAGTAGTGTAAGGACAATTAGGACCACGAAAGTCAACACGACTTTCCTATTTTTTACTACTTTCAATGATGGTTCACTTCACTTTCAACTTCTCTGAGAGAAAACTGACTGCTTCCACAACCCTTGTGCCAGGATTTGTACCAAATAGGTCAGCAGGTAACACTTCAATTCTGCCGTTTTTCACAGCTTCAATAGAGTTCCAAGCTGCATTTTGTTGCATTTCTTTTATAAACCCATCCCTCACCTCTTCGGGATTCCCGTGGGTCATTAACATGACAAAGTCAGGATTTGCTTCAATAATTCTCTCCGTATTGATTTGCGCATATTGTGGGAAACTCTCTAACGCTTGATAATCTGCAGCAATATTCTCACCGCCTGCATATGTTAGGATATCCCCACTTAAGGAATTCGGTAGAGCGGCCATATATGTTCCTGGCGCACCATAAACAAGTAAAACGCGAGCTGCAGTCGATGGCTGTTCTACCTCTTTTAACTTCGTTTCTAGATCTGACCTTACACTCTTCGCCTCTTCTTCTTTATCTAACATCGATCCATAAAGTGAAATTTGATTCATTATGTCTTCAATTGAATTAGCTTCTGTTAAAATTACTTCTGCTCCTAATGATTCCAATGAAGGTACATCTTTTTCATTCAACGTTCGATTGGCTAATATTACGTCAGGTTTCAGTAATGCTATTCTCTCTAAATTAACTTCATGTGTGGAGCCAATTTGTTGTTCTCCCTCGGCTTCTTTAATCCACGTATCGGCATTCGGTCTGCCAACTACCTTCTCTCCCAATGAATAAATAATATCGACATCACCATTGCTTAATGCGGCTATTTTAGTCGGCTCCTCAACAAAACCGATTTCCCTACCAGCAAAATCTTCTATTGTATATGACGATTCTACTGAAGAGGAGACCGCATGTTCGATATCTTGTACACCACAGCCTACTAAACTAATGGATGTGCCAAGCAAAAAAGCGCCTAACCATTTTCTCATCACTTTTTATCCCCTTTCTACTAACTTCGCATGGACAACTAGCCTTCCTTCTGTTCGATCTAAAGAGTAATCACAAGTTGAAAGGGTGACAATTCTATCATTTCCTGTTATTTGCACATCTGTCTCATGTACAGACTTTTCCTTTAGCGAATGAATAAAGTCGCCATATTCTTTGTCAGATGAAAAATCTGTATCAATATAATAAAAATCAGTCTTCGTTTGATAAACAGAGAAAACTTCCAAATCATAGCCTTGATAAAGCGTATCGTAATAGATGACTGGGTGCTTATTAAAGAAAGATGAATCCAAATACTTCTTCAAACCAGCGAACATTGTACCATCCTTCATTCGATGTCCATATATGACCGTATTAAGATCCTCCTCATCGCTGATATTATTGCGATAATCCATGAAGATACTTCCAGCTCTAGTTTCTTCTCGCAAGTAATTTCTTGTTAAATAGTAGTCATTATCCCGTGTCTGTAATATCGGATAATCAATCGCTGTATCGTCAACCGTAATCCAGCCTATAATATCTTCATTTAATTCTTTTAATGGTTCAAACTGCGCTCTTAATCCCGTTGTTTGCGTATTTGGCTCATGTTCATCTGCCCGATAAATCTCTTGCACATTATTCATGTTTTGCCTGTTCTCATAATAGTCATAAAAAATGAGAAAAAGTTGTGAACCAGCATAGAGGAAAACACCAATAGCCAAAAGGTTAACTAATGTTTTGAGCATTTTCATTGTCATGTTCCTAAAGGAACTAAATACAGTCCCGTACGAATATTATGCTCTACACAAACATCTACGCCATATATATCTTTAATTAAGGATTCGTTGACGATTTCTTGGGGCAGACCAGATGCAACAATTTCACCATCACACATGACAATAAGCTGATCAGAATAGCGTACTGCCTGATTAATATCATGAAGCACCATCACAATCGTTAAACCGTATTCTCGGTTAAGTAATTGAATCAGCTCTAATAATTCCAACTGATAATACATATCCAAATACGTTGTTGGCTCATCAAGGAAAAGCATTTTTGTTTTCTGCGCTAACGCCATCGCTATCCAAACTCTTTGCCGTTCACCGCCAGATAATTGATTCAACTGCCGCTCTCGTTTGTCTTCAAGCTTGGTTAATGAAATTGCCCAATCGATGACTTCCTCATCCTCTAAGGACAACTTTTGAAAGGCTCGCTTATATGGTAATCTACCAAAAGCAATGAGCTTCTCTACTGTTAAATCTATCGGCGCTTCATTTTGCTGGTAGACTGTTCCTACTAACTTTGCGAACTCCTTTGCTTTAAAGTGGTGTATTTGTTTGCCATCGATCATTATCGATCCAGCTGTCAACTTTTCATCTCTTGCTAATAATGATAATAGCGTTGATTTACCGGACCCGTTAGGCCCTATAATGGTAGAGATTTTCCCTGCTGGAAAAACCCCAGTATTGTCTTTTAATATTTGTTTTTCCTTATCGTATGAAAATTGGATGGATTTAAATTCCATAAACTTTATCACTCTTTCTTAATAGAAATATTAAGAACGGCCCACCGATGACAGCCATAATCGTCGAAGCTGGTATCTCTAGTGGAGCGATTAGCGTACGACCTAGTGTATCAGCCGTCAAAATTAATAATGCACCTGCAATAGCAGAAAATGGGATTAATCGTTTATGATCCGTACCGATTAATTGCCTAGCAATATGAGGAACGAGTAAGCCAACAAATACAATGACTCCGGCAACAGACGTTGCAACTGCAGCTAAAAGTACAGCGATGGCTGATATCATTATTCTTGAGACATTGACATTCATACCTAAATTCTTAGCCTTTTTATCTTGCAATGCCAATAGATTACACCATGGACTGACTAAGAATGCTAGCACGAGACCAAGAATGCCGTACATGACAATGATTTCAACCTCTGCCCATGTTTTCATTGTTAACGTAGAGCTATTAGATGGACCGAGGGCGATATTGAAATAACTGCAGATCATTAAGAGTGCTTCTCTTAATCCTGTAAACATTGCGCTAACAGCAATACCCGTTAAGATAATACGTAAAGGACTTAATCCTGATTTCCAGCTCATAGAATAAACGAGAAAACAAGCGATACTTCCCCCAATGAAAGCAAATAACGGCCCACTTATATATAAGCCCGGAAGAAACAACATACCAAACAAAGAAAAGAAGCTCGCCCCGGCAGAAATCCCAATGACCCCTGCATCAGCTAATGGATTCCTCATCACTGATTGAAACAGAACACCCGCTACTGATAGGGCGGCACCAGCAAACATTGCAACGATAATGCGGGGATAGCGTAAATCGCGAATGACAGCTACTTCCTCATTTCCTCCATAAAACAGGTCCATTATTAATTCTTTGATCGTGACAGATACACTTCCACTTAAAACAGAAAAGCCCGTCACTACTAACAAAAGAATGGTTACTATTACAAAATAGAAATTTTTTTTATTCATAAGCTTCTTCCTTTTAATCTACGTATAGTATGTCTACAAGCTCATCAAGTGCGTTTGTTACATTCAAATTAGCGGTTGTGGCAAATAAAGGTTCCCTCAGATCGTATACGCGATTATTTTTAACTGCATTAAAATGTTGCCAAATATTATTGTCTTTGAACTCACTATTAAACATTTCAACTACTTCATCGGGCATCCCATGTGATAATCGCAAAATGACATCAGCATCTGCTTCATGTAAATACTCTGTATTTGCTGATATATATTCTTCGTTAAAGCCAGTAATTGCGTTCTCACCACCAGCAACCTTCACTAAATTACCTACATAAGAGTTTTCTGTTGCCACTAAGTAGCTTCCAGGAATCCCGAGTAAGATTAGTACTTTTGGAGATTGATATTGTGCGGTTTTTTCTTGTACCTCTTCAATTTTACTTTCAACGTTTTGAGATAGAGCTTCTGCTTGAGCTTCACGATGATATGTACCTCCTAATTCCTTGATTGTTGTGATCATACTTTCTACACTTTGAAAGTTGAGAAATTCTGTTTCAATTCCTGCATTTACAAACGAGTCCTTCAAGTCATATTCTAATGTAGTCACTGATAAAACCTTATCAGCATTTAATGTTTTAATGACCTCCATATCAGGCTTCATAGGATTTCCAACCTCGACAACATCTTGATATCGTTCAGGTAGTGGAAATGAAGTGGTAGGTATTCCGACTAAATCCAGCTCCAGTTCGTTCATCACTTCTGCTATAGCAGTAGTTGTTGCAACAATTCTTACTTTTTCCTCTTCTGTTTGACCTTCATCTTTCGCTTCCTTCTCTTCACCTGCAGTCTGTCCGCCTGCACACCCAGCAATGAAAAATAATAGCATGATGTAAAATATTAGTTGAATTCTTTTCATAAGAAACCTCCAAATGGGACTGCTGTTCAAAATGCGAACAGCAGTTTATTACTAAATTCCTTACATACCCATTCCTTTTAATCTGTATTTTCTAAATAAATAGAATCCAGACAAAAGAAGTAATGCTGCATAAATGCCTACTTGAAGATAATTTAATGAATCACCTGTTTTTACATTGGTTACATTTTTTTGATTATCTTTTGGTTGTTCTTGATTATCATTACGGTCAAATGGCAAATGACTATCATTGTTATTTCCACTTCCGCTACCCTTATCTTCCCCAGGAGTGATTGGAGGGGGTGTTTGACCATTACCATCATCGTCAATTTCAACATCCAAGCTCGATACATCTAACACAAATCGAACAGGATAAAGATGTGGTGCACCAATGGCTTCAATAGCAGCTACATATGTTTCTTGGATTGCTTCGATATCAACTGATAATACACGTTCTTCAGCTTCTTCGTCTCTACTTATTTCTTCTAAAGCTACCTTTTCACCAGCAATATCAAATTCAATTGTTCCTAACGTATCAAGCCCCGTCACTTGTGTAAATTGCAGGGAATACTCACCGTCATTTACAGTTAATAAAGCTTCATTCGCAAAATATTTCGCAAATGCAGATTCCGTATCAGAATCTACACCAAGAATAGATAATGGTAATGGATACTCACCATCTGCTAACACATCATCATTTGGTGCTGGCTCATTATCACCTGGTTCTTCTGTGCCTGGTTCTTCAGTTCCCGGATTCTCTCCTCCAGGTTCTTCAGTTCCTGGATCATTTCCAATTGGTTGGATGCTGTCTACATCATACTCAAGTGCTACATCATGAGTACTACCATAAGACATAACCATACGTAAATTAGTCAATTGGTTCACATCTGCTATTTGGAATTTAACTAGTTTTGTTTGTTCTGCAGCGTTCTCACTTACTACTTCTACATCTTCAAAAACATCATTTAATTCTGATTGAAGATTAGTAATTACATGACTTGCCCCTAAGTTGAAAGAAATATAAGGAACACCCTTTGCAATCGTTAACGTCGCTGGGCTTTGGAAAAATCCTGCCCAATTTGCAGGTGCTGGTTGCCCATCATATAACACTTGATATTTGATTGTATATTGACCATCTGCTAACTCTTCATTTCCTGGCTCTTCCGTTCCCGGTTCTTCTGTGCCTGGCTCCTCAGCTCCCGGCTCTTCTGTGCCTGGCTCTTCAGTTCCCGGTCCTTCTGTGCCTGGCTCCTCAGTTCCCGGCTCTTCTGTGCCTGGCTCTTCAGTTCCCGGTCCTTCTGTGCCTGGCTCCTCAGTTCCCGGCTCTTCTGTGCCTGGCTCCTCCGTTCCTGGCTCCTCAGTTCCCGGCTCTTCCGTGCTTGGCTCTTCTGGATTTGGTTCTTCAGGTTGATCTAATTCAACAGTAGTAATTGAATTTTCATCAAAAGAAAGTTGAATGTTATGGGTTCCGTAAGACATGAATAATTTCACATTTGTTGATTGATTCAGTCCATCAATAGGAAATTGATATACTCTTGAAGCCTGGTCTTCACTTACAACTTGGGCATCTTGATAGGTACCATTGGACTCTGTTTGGATCTTTTGCATTACTTGGTTGGCACCATTAATTTTTATCGTGATGCTTAATGCTCCATCTTTTGCTATTAATGATGCAGGATTTTCAAAAAAGCTATTCCAGCTTGCATTAGGCTGACCATTATATAAAATTTGATAATTAATGGTATACTTCCCATTTGCTAAATCTTGCGCAGCATTTACTTTTATTGGTGAGGCATTTTGTAAAACAGCTAAGGCAAGGACAAATAGTGCAACTGTTACTCTTAATAAGCGTTTCATATTTAACCCCTTTTCATTTGTTTTTGATAAGTGAATAAAATAAATAAAGCTGCACCGATAGCTAGTAGAACATAAAGTTGAACATTGTCTCCAGTCTCTGGATTAGCTACAACTTCTTGTTCTTGATTCTGTCCGCTGGTATTATTATCTTCTTCACCACCAGATGAAGCAGGTGCTGTTTCTTGATTATTCGTTGCCGCCTCAATTAACTTTGCATTCGCTTCATCAAAAGACAGTCTAATAGAATACCAGTGATCATAAGAGGCATCTGCAACGACATGAATTTTTGCATTTACAGGTTGAGAAATACTATTTACTGTAAACTGAACTGTTTCATTTTCACCGCTAGTTGATAGCACAGATACATTTTTTGATTCAACTTGGAAATCTTTAATCATGCTGCTCGTTGTTGTTAATTGGACCGTTATTTTGCCACCTTCTACTTTTACTTTTGCTGGCTTAGCAAAATACCCATCTGCCATGGATGCTGAGCCACTATCTGGTTTAATAACTGAGTACGACACAGAATATGTACCATCAGTTAGTGCAGCTGACGTATGTAGGGCTGGAGTAATGACTAAGAATACAATTACTGATAAAAGTAGAGCCGAAAACTTTTTGACTAACAAAAATATACCCTCCTCTATATAATTGATTATCATTCTCAATTATATTGAAATAAAAAAACTTATCTTCACCCTTATACAATAAGCCATAGGAATTTAATTGATTATCATTCTCAACGTTATACAAAAAAATAATATGCCTCCTTCCCCTTTATGGACTAGGTAATTAGGATGATGACCGTTACAACGTAATTGTAGTTGATAATGATTATCATAGTCAATTGTTTTTTCGCAAATATTTAACATTTTTTTCACTTCTTTCGTTCAACACCAAATATTGGTCTATATTTTGGTCGAATGAATACTACCCTACTTTGTCAAGAAGCACATTACTATCTACTTGATTACTAAGCTAAAACATACTCACCTTTTATAGATAGCAAGTATCTTATTTGTGACTTTCCCATATACTTCTTCCTATTTTCTTAGATTTATTTTCCTATTCCGGGTCTAAAGCGTTACGCATGATTTTGCCCAGCTCTCATTTCCGTGAGTGATGCGACAAAATTCCTTTTGCGCGCTTTACAACAAAATGAAGGTATTGTTTTATATGGTGTATGCTAGGTTCTCCTTCTGGTACTGAAGTAAATATATTTAGTTTTTTTACAGCTGTTATTATCTCCACAAAAAAACCTTTAACAACTAATGAACAAATAGTGGTTAAAGGGTTTTTTAAACAGTTAGTTTCCTTGGAAATTCGGCTTTCTTTTCTCTGCGAAGGCTTGTAATGCTTCCACTCTGTCTTTTGTTGGTAGTAACACTTCATAAGCTTTTCTTTCAATATGTAATCCTGTATGTAAGTCAGTATTCATTCCTTGTTTAACAGCAAACTTTGCTTGTTTAAGTGCGATTGGGCCATTATTAAGCATTTTACTCGCAAATTGTATGACTGTATCTAACAATATATCTTCATTACATACCTCATTTACGATACCGTATTGCTGTGCTTCTATGGCTGATAACCTCTTCGCTGTTAGTATTAATTCCATTGCTTTTGTTTCACCAATTAAGCGAGGAAGCCTCTGCGTCCCTCCTGCTCCAGGAATAATAGCTAGACCTGTTTCAGTTAAGCCTACCTTAGCAACATCCGCCGCAAATCTAAAATCACAACATAGAGCAAGCTCTAAACCGCCACCAAACGCAAAACCATTAATAGCTGCAATCGTCGGCTGAGGCAACTCTGCAATCATATTAAAAACGTCCCCCATTTTATATAGGTTTCGCCTTACTTCCTCATCGGTAAGATTTCTTCTTTCTTTTAGGTCTGCACCAACACTAAATGCACGATTGCCCGTCCCAGTTAAAATAACTACTCTCACCTCTGGGTTTGCTCGAACATTTTCTACTTGCTGTTGTAACTCAATTAACGTTTCATAATTAAATGCGTTTAACGCATCAGGACGATTTAATTTTATTGTAGCAATATAATCGTTGATATCTAATTGAATTTGTTCCATACTCTAGCTCCTTTTCTTTTTTAAAAAATATTCATAACAATATTCGCCACTAAATCATGAAAACCCTTTCAAATATAAAACAAAGCCATTCACCTTAAAAAATTACATAGGAAAAACTAGCCTTCCCTATGAAGAAAAGCTAGTTACCTTCTTTATAAACCTTTAATATAGTTATCTACGATTTTGTTAAAAACATCAGTTTCCTCTAGAAAAGGGCAATGACAACTTTCCTCAAATATATGCAGCTTTGCATTCGGTAAAGCATTTAAAAGATGCTTGCCTGCCGCTACTGGTATCAACTTTTCTTCCTTACCAAAGCATAGAAGTGTGGGAATGTCGTAATCGGGTAGAGAGCTACGATAATCAACGACTGATTGATCAAACAGAATGGCACTTGCAACGGAAGCAGGTAATCTTGTCGTTTCTTCAAGCATCCAATCTAGCTCGCTTAGACTTAATTCTTTTTTAAACATTAGTGGAATGAAGCCTTTTAAAAAGGCTTTTTGGTCTCTTTGCACTTCTCTCATAAAACTAGTTAAAGTCTCCATATCAAAGGCGCCTATTGAGAAATCAGGCCATTTAAAATCGGAGGCAAGTTCATCTACGATTACTGTCGATTTAATATGTTTATCACCAAATAACTTTAAGTACTCCCATATGACAAATGCCCCCATCGACCAGCCAACAAGGGTCACATTCTCTAGTTTTAAATTTGTGATAAATTGTCTAATATCTTCGGCATACTGTGCAATGGTATGGCCATGATGGATTTTTTCTGATTGACCATGTCCTCGTAAATCTGGTATTAACACACGATAATCAGTCTTAAAGTATTCTATCTGCTTTTCAAAGAATCGACCACTCATCCATACACCATGAATAAAAATGACTGGTTCACCATTACCTACATCTTCAAAATAAATACTTGTACCGTCACTTAATTTCATTATTGTCACATCATCAACCTCCATTTTAAAAAATTCAATAATAATATAATCTATGCCTCAATCTATAAAAGTAGTGGCAAAACAATAGCTAAAATTTATCTTCTCTTATTTATTATATAACTCTAAATTTTATAAAAATATTGTATCTCAAAGTTTTTTCAAACAATTAAAGGAGCCGAACAAACAGGAGTTGTTCGGCAAAAAATATATTTTCAGTTATTTTAGTTGTAACTCCTTTATAGACAATAAAGAATGCAGACGATTTAATTCTTTATCTAATCTTTCCTTTACATGATTTTCGACAATAAAACGATGTTCTTCTGTTCTTTCAATCTCTTTATCTAAAACATATACACCCTGAAGGACTGTTTCTGCTCCTAAACTGGATATAACTGGTTTCAATGCATAATCAATCATAAGTAAATGTCCGAATGAGCCCCCTATCACAAGCGGTAATACAGATTTATCAACGAAGCCTTTTTGAGGTAATAAATCCAAATAAGCTTTTAGTACACCTGTATAAGAGGCTTTAAATACTGGTGTTAATATAATTACAGCATCTGATTTTTCTACTTTTTCATTCGCTGCGATAATTGCTGGGCTATCAAATTTTGCATGAATTAAATCTTCAGCAGGTAGCTCCCTTACTGTAATTTGCTCATATGGCACGCCCTTTTTGTTTAAAAAAGCAATCGCTTCTTGCTCTAATCCGTTTAAACGGGAATTGTTTGATGTGCTTCCCGATATGATTACAACATTTGTCATCTTCAGATGCCTCCTATTTTGTAACTGTCAACTTACCAAATTTTTTACCATAATGATGCTCTGGCAAATGGTCATACCCAAATAAATTCTTTCTTAAAGTACCTTCTTCATACTCTCTTCTTACGAGCCCCCTATCTTGTAGGATTGGAATGACATGCTCAACGAACTCTTCGAATGTACCTGGAGTGACGGCATATGCAACGTTAAACCCGTCAACTCCTGTCTCTTCTTTCCATCCTTCTAATTGATCAGCAACAGAGTGTGCTGTACCAACAGCCACTTGACCCATCCCGCCAACACCAACAAATTTGGCAATGTCATCGACCGTCCAACTCTTTGTAGAATCTATATTCGTAAATGTTTCAACGATTGACTGAATGGCGTCATTTTTAACGTACTCGATTGGTTGATTTGCTTTATACTCTGAGAAGTCGATACCACTCCACCCCCCAAATAACGCTAATGATCCTTCATAACTAGCATGGTTTTGATAGTCCTCATACTTAACTCTAGCATCTTCCTCTGTTTCACCGATAATAGGCGTGACGAGAGAGAGAATCTTTACTTCACTGGGGTCTCTCCCCTCCGCTCTTACTGCTTCCCTAATTTTATCGACTATTACTTTACCGGCTTCTTTTGTGGGCACACTTATAAAGACCAACTCTGCATGTTTAGCAGCAAACTTTCTCCCTCTTGTAGATGCACCCGCTTGAAAAATAACCGGTGTCCTTTGCGGAGAAGGTTCACATAGATGTGCACCTGGCACCTTAAAATATTTCCCTTCATGGTTAATATCGTGAACTTTACTTGGATCTGTATAGAGCCCTTTTTCCTTGTCTAAAACCACTGCGTCGTCTTCCCAGCTTTGTTCCCACAGTTTATATGTGACATCTAAATATTCATCAGCTATCTCATAACGTTCATCATGGCTGATTTGTTGATCTAGTCCTATATTTAGTGCGGCACTATTTAAATAAGATGTGACAATATTCCAACCTATTCTTCCTTTTGTTAAATGATCGAGAGTGGACATCCTCCTTGCAAATACATATGGATGTTCAAAACTAGTTGAAACCGTTAGACCAAACCCTAAATGTTTTGTTACTTGCGCCATTATAGGAACAACGAAAGCAGGATCATTAACTGGCACTTGTACCCCTTGTTTAACCGCTGCTTCTCTAGAATTTTGATAAACATCATATGTACCAAGCACATCTGCCAGGAAAATGGCATCAAAACGTCCCTTTTCAAGTACTTGAGCCAAATGTGTCCAATATGATATGTCTTTATAAGTGGAAGATTGATCATCCTTATGTGTCCATAGTCCTGGTGATTGATGCCCAGCGCAGTTCATATCAAAAGCATTGAGGTACATTCTTTTCGCGGTCATTTTTAATTCTCCTTTAGTGATCATATTTTATAAAAAACTCATCAAGTGCTTTACTTAAACCACCTTTTCCAAATTTGATTCTCGTTTTATTGTTTCGATTTTCAATTTGATTCGAGGCAAAATCCAAAAACGCGATGACGAACAGTCTCCTAACAATTATTGAATGCAACCCTTTGTCATAAAGCGATTGTTCAACCGTATGGAAGATTCCTTTATTAATATTAAAAGATTGACAACACCATCTAATAAAGTGAAAGTCAGGTAGATTCAAGTACATGCAGCCTGATAGGTTTTTAGCTACATTGGGTGCTTGATTACTAATTGTTGACTGCATGTAACTCACTCCTTTTCATTTGCTCCATTCCATCATTTTTTATTTTGTTGTTTCTTTTTCAGAGCAAATCGTTTCTTCTCGGTAATGTCAATTTGGGTAATATCCCCTTCGTGTACAGTAATGGTGACACAACCATATTCGAGTTCCTTTAATGTTGTGAGAATGGTATGAATTTTATCTTGATCAATGTGTTTTTCCATAAAATTCTCCTTTATGGGACTTATTTTAGTCTTTTTACAAGCTCCTCTATTTCTGTAAGTGTTAACTGTTCTAATTCATGTCGCTTGAACTTTATTTCATCTATAGTAAGCATAAGGTTGATTAAGGTTTGTTTTCTCTTTGCTATCGCTTTTTGTAAAAACTTAGCCAACCTCTTTTCCCCCCCACTCGGTGTTCTTTTTTTCTTCATTCATCGTATCTAGAAATTCTGTTGTATCCTGAATAATTTTGGTCTGATCATAATCCATGGATGCTACATGGTATGAGTTGTAAAGGACTCGAAGCCATTTATGATCTGTTTGAATTTCGATAAAAATACGATCTGTATTCTCTGGAGGTACAACATGATCATGGATAGACTTAAAGCATAATATTGGGCAATGAATTTGAGATAAACTTTTTCCTGCGTCACTCATTACCTTTTGTAAAGAGTGAACTGCTTTTACCGGAATATTATCGTAAGTAATTTCATGTATAGTCGGATTTTTGATATCTGGGCTACCTTCGTCAATATAGTGTTTCTCATCGTAATATCTTAAATACTCGTAATCTGGTAATGTCAGTGCAGTATTAATTAGGATCAGACCATCCAGCTCTCCATATTTCTTAGCTAACAACAGCGCTAATGCACCGCCCATAGATTGACCTAAACAATAGACTTGTTTGCACTTCTCCTTTAATTGCTTATAAGCTGTAACAACATCATTGAACCAATCATCATAACCATATAACTCTAAATCTCTGCTTTTTGTTCCATGTCCCGTGAGCCTTGGGGCATGAACAGTAAAACCCCTATTTGCAAGTTCCGCACCCAAGTCCTCAATGCTCTGCGGTGTTCCAACAAAGCCATGAATGAGGAGAATACCAATGTCCCCACCTTCATAATAAAAAGAATCTGCACCTGGTATAACTGTTGATTCTACTCTTTTCATTTTTTCGTCCTCCTTTATATTGCAACATTTTGGTGGACAATGGTTGACTACCATTGCCGATTTTTCCCGTTGATGTAAATCTAGCTGCACTACTGCCTTTGGAGGTCCAATCAGCAACTTTAATTCCAACTTAACAAATAGGTTTAATCAGTTTAAAAACAGCATTTGTATAGAGGAGATCATCCCTTGGTGATTAAATCATGCAAAATAAAAAACCTCTTCTGACAAGAAGAGGTTAAAGTTCCGTTCTTTATCTCTCCTTATCTTTCAAGCAACAGCTTGCTGGAATTGGCACAGTGCAATAAATTGCCTGTTGCCGAGGCTTCAAAGGGCCAGTCCCTCCACCTCTCTGGATAAGAAAAATCATATTAAATTTTATATCATTTACTCTATAATATTTATCAATATTTGTCAATTATTTTTTAAAAATTAAGATGATTTACTCATTCGCCCATCCATTCTGGTTTATGAAAACCTTTAAAGTTTTCTTCAATTACTTTTGCAAATTCCTCCGACTCTATGGCTTCAATGATATCCTTTGCCATTTGGGCGTCCTTATCTTCTTTACGAACAACAATCCTATTTTGGATTTCCTCAGGAATTTGATCCCGATAAATTGCTGTTGTTAAATCTAATCCTGCAGCAACCGCAAAGTTACCATTAACAGCAGCAAGATCAACTGATTCAAGAGACCTTGGCAGTTGGGCTGCATCTACTTCATGGAATTTCAAATTTTTCGGGTTAGATAATACATCATTTACTGTTGCATTGACTGGGTTTATATCATCTTTCAATTCTATTAAACCAGCATCACGCGCAACTGTTAATCCTCTCGCTAAGTTTGTAGGATCATTAGCAATGGCCATCGTGCTGCCATCTTTCACTTCTTCAAGGGAGTTGAATTTTTCTGAATAAATACCAATTGGAGCTGTAGGAACAGAAATAATATCTACTAGATCCATCCCTTTTTCAGTGTTAAAATTCTCTAAGTACACTTTATGTTGAAATAAATTACCATCCAAATCTCCACTATCTAAAGCAATATTCGGTTGAACATAATCATTAAATTCCTTTACTTCTACTTTGTACCCTTTTTCCTCAAGTAGTGGTGCTACACCTTGCTCAAGCATATCACTATAAGGAACTGTCGCCCCTAAGACCATCTCTTTCTTTTCTTCGCCGGATGAACCTGATGTCCCACATGCACTTAAAACAGTGCAACAAGTCAGTACAAAAAATAATAACCAAACTTTTCTCATACCCTTCACCTCTTATTTTAATTATTTATCTTTTCACCTTTACGATATTTACTTCCTGGATGACCACTCGGTAAAAGGGGCGAGCCATGAGTAAAAAGCTTTTCTCTTAACGTACCCTTTTTGTATTCCTTTTTATATAAACCACGTTCTTGTAGAATCGGAATAACAAGCTCAATAAAATCTTCCAAATCTGCTGGCGTTACTAAATGATTTAAATTAAAACCATCGACACCAGAGGCTTCAAACTGATATTGAATTTGGTCTGCTACTTCTGATGGATTGCCGACAATTATATTGTCTCTATCTAATCCTTCTAATTTTGAAATCGCTTCTTTAATCGATAGTTTTTTCTTCGCATCTTTCGTTAATGAAGCAGCTTTATAATGCCCATGCTCTGTAGCTTTAAATTCAAATGGGTTATCTAACTCATCCTTTGTAAATTCCGCAACATTATAACCGCTTGCGCCCCCAAACTGTGCTTTCGCTGCATCTGCACTCCATAATTGGTTGTATTCAGCAAATTTCTCTTCCGCTTCTTCAGTTGTCTTACCTACGATGACTGTTAGGAAAGTGAATATTTTAATATCTTCCGGATTCCTGCCATATTCTTCCGCTTGTTTTCGAATATCCTCTGTATAATGTCTTACTCTTTCAGGTGTTGGCCCACCTACAAATACACATTCTGCATGTTTTGCTGCAAAAGCACGTCCTTTAGGAGAAGTCCCTGCTTGATATAAAACAGGTGTTCTTTGTTGTGACGGTTCTGTTAAATGCGGTCCTTCGACATCAAAATATTCTCCTTTATGGTGAATTTCATGGATTTTCTTACGGTCGATTAATACCCCTTGTTCTGTATCTTCTATCACTGCTCCATCTTCCCAGCTTGATTCCCACAGTTTATAAACGACATCCATATATTCATCGGCAATTTCATAACGCTTATCGTGTTTGATCATATCTTTGAAACCAAAATTTCTTGCTGCATTAGGAAGATAAGAAGTAACGATATTCCATGCCACTCTTCCTTTTGTCAAATGATCTAATGTGGAAAACCGTCTTGCCTGCCCAAAAGGTGGCTCATATGTTGTACTCACCGTTAATGCAAATGACAGATGCTCTGTCACTGCTGCCATAGCAGGGATGACAAACGCCCCATCATTAACAGGAAACTGTAATCCATCGTTAATTGAAGGTTCTTTACTTTCTTTATACGTATCATAAACACCTAATACATCCGCAAAAAAGACAGCATCGAATTTTCCCTTCTCGAGTGTTTTGGCTAATTCCATCCAATAATTAATATCTTTATAGGCACGATGTCGTTTGGAATCTTTATGCTTCCATAGCCCATGAGAATTGTGCATTGCACTTGTCATTTCAAATGCATTCAATATCATTTGTTTTTTATAACTCATACTGCCATTACCTCCTCTAATACTTCTACAAAAGAAGCATAATAATGTATTTATCAATTGTGCTAAGAATGTTTATCGCTTTTGGTGGTCCAATCAGCCATAAAAAAACCTCTTCCAAAAAGGAAGAGGTAACGTACGCTCATAAATATTTCATTCTCTTCCTATCTTTCAAGCTAAATGCTAGCTTGCTGGAATTGGCACAGTACTTGCAATGCTAAGTCTGTTGCCGAGGCTTCGTAGGGCCAGTCCCTCCACCTCTCTAGATAGTGGTTATTTAATTGATATAGTTACTCTAAAATATTTAGAATCTTTTGTCAACATGTTTTTTAACTTATGCTTCCTGATTTTCTAGTACCTTTTTCTTAAGAGCACGTCGCAGTATCTTTCCTGTTGTATTCTTCGGCAATTCTTCTAAAAATTCTATAGAGGAAGGAATTTTGTATTTGGCTAACTTTTCTTTACAATAAGTCAATAAATGTGCCTCTGTTAAATTTTCAGTTTTAGGTACAATATAGGCTAAAACTTTTTCTCCTGTATTCTGATCAGGTACACCTAAAACAGCCGCTTCTACAATGTCAGGATGGTCATAAAAAACCTCTTCTACTTCCCTTGGATACACATTATAGCCACCAACAATTATCATATCTTTCTTACGGTCAACAATGTAGAAGTATCCTTCTTCGTCCCTCTTAGCTAAGTCACCTGTATATAACCAATTTTCCTTTAAACAGGCAGATGTTTCTTCAGGCATTTTGTAATATCCTTTCATAACGTTAGGGCCTTTCACAACAAGCTCCCCTACTTCACCTACAGCGACCTCTTCTCCTAATTCATTAACTACTCTATTTTCAACATGAATAATAGATGTGCCAATCGACCCCGGTTTCCGTGGACGATCTAGTGGGTTAAAGCATGTGACCGGAGAAGCTTCTGATAAGCCATAGCCTTCAGAAATAACCACATTGAATTTCTTCTCAAAATTTTCTAACAATGCAACAGGAAGTGAAGCACCTCCAGAAATACATAATCTCATAGATTGGAAGACACCAGGGTTGCCTTCAGGATATTGATAAAGAAAATTATACATTGTAGGCACGCCGGCAAAAACAGTTGGCTTGTATTTTTCCGCTAAACGGAAAATTTCTTTCGGACTAAATTTAGGGTCTATTAAGATTGTTGCTCCACTTATCAGAGGTGCATTCAGAGCAACAGTTAAGCAAAACACGTGAAACATAGGTAAGGTTGTAATCACCGTATCACGTTCATTAATCTGCAAATAGTCCGCGACATCACTCGCATTACTATACAGGTTACGATGAGTTAACATGGCTCCTTTAGGTTTGCCTGTTGTTCCTGATGTATAGAGTATAATCGCGACATCATCGGGTGTAACATCTGCATCAACAAATGTTACATCTCCATTGGAAACAAGCTCTGAAAACGATTTCAATTTAGGAAATACCGACTTATCTCCCAGAGCTGGAAGTCCACTTGTTTGACCGGTTTCGCAGACAGTATAATGCTTAATATCTGTTAATAAATGATGCATTTTTTCTGCTAATGGTAATAATTGCTCAAGCATAATCACCGCTTTTACATCACCATCTCTTAAAATATAGCCAATTTCTTCAGGCGTATAGATAGGGTTTATCGGTATGACCTTTGCTCCTAGCTTTAACGCACCATATAAACTAATAACAAAATGCGGCGAATTACCAAGTAGCAAGGCAATATGATCACCTTCTTTAATACCTAATGACGAAAGTCCTGATGCAAACCTTGTTACTTGTTCATCGAGCTTTGCGTATGTACATGCTTGATCCATAAAATAATACGCATTTTTTTCCCCATTTTCTAAGGCAATCTTGTGAAGCTGACTTGTTAAATTCAAGTTTCTCCCTCTTTTCTGAATGAATAGTCATTCATTTTTATAATATAAATTTTCTAAATTTATTATATTAAAAGAAATTTCAGGATTCAAGTAGTCTACGGATATCTACTCTATTTTTTTCTTTATAATAAAATAAAAAGCATAAAAGTTCTTCATCCTAAACGGTGAAAATACTTTCATGCCTTAGTAAAAACAGACTGATACAGCTCTAATAAACTAAATTTACAAAGTCTTCTATAGTGATATTACCGAAATAATGTTTTATATTTACACCAGCTAGCGCCTTTTCAATTTCGCTTTTTTCGTAGCGGATGCCTTCTAACTTTTCTTCAATATCGGTTACATCTCCGACACCAAAGAAATCACCGTAAATTTTACATTCAGTAATTTGTCCTTTTGTTACATTCAGTCTAATGTCAATAGAACCCACTGGGAATCTTTTAGAATGCTCATAATCAAATTTTGGTGACTTGCCATAGTTCCACTCCCAATTTTGATATCTTTGTTCTGAGATTTTGTGAATTTCTTCCCAGTCTTTTTCTGTTAGGCGATATTCACTTACTTCACTACCTTCAAAAATATGATGTAAAATTAGCTGTCTAAATTCTTCGATAGAAATTTTTTCAGTTAAAAATTCAGAGATGTTTGCTACCCGGCTACGAATAGATTTGATTCCTTTTGATTCAATCTTATCTTTTCTCACTTTAAGTGCAGAGACAACATTTTCAATTTCTGAATCGAGCATTAATGTTCCATGGCTAAACATTCTCCCTTTTGTAGAGAACTGTGCATTTCCAGAAATCTTTCTCCCATCTACTGTCAAATCATTTCTACCGCTTAATTCTGCATTTACACCTAACTTTTTTAGAGCAGTAATTACTGGTTCAGTGAATTTTAAGAAATTATGAAAGCTTTCGCCATCATCCTTTGTGATGAAACTAAAGTTTAAATTACCAAGATCATGGTATACAGCACCGCCACCAGATAAACGGCGCACCACATGCAGTCCATTTTTTTCAACGTATTCTGTATTGATTTCTTCAATCGTATTTTGGTTTTTACCAATTATGATAGATGGTTTATTTATGTAGAACAATAGATATGATTCATTAATATCTAAATTCTTCAACGCATATTCTTCAATAGCTAAATTAATGCGAGGATCTGTAATTCCTTGATTATCTATAAATTTCATGGTACCACTCCTTTAAATTTCAAAAGTCATGCCAAATGCGGCTAGACTAATCGGTCCTTTGTACTCTGTTAAAGCTTCATCCTTTAACGATTCTATATTACCATAATGGGGCAAATGGGTTAATAGAAGATGCTTCACTTTAGCTATTTGTGCTAACCGACCAGCATCATAGCTATTCATATGTCCCGCATTTTTACCTTCTTGATGTCCATAAAAATTACACTCACATAGAAGTATATCTGCTTCATGAGCAAACCCTTCTAACTCTTCTTTATATGAGGTATCACCTGTATATACAATTACTTTATTATCTACTTTTATGCGCATCGCAAAGCATAATACAGGGTGGTTAGTCCGTTGAAAAGTAATTGTAAAGGGGCCAACTGTTAATGGTAGGCTCTCTTTAATAGGTACACCTTCTGAGATATTTTTATAATTTAATTTTTGGAATTCATATTCATTTTCATCATGCCCATAAATCGGTAAAATACTTGTTTTTTTTCCTAAGTACCCTTGAATTAAACGAGCATGTTGAAGTACACCTATATCAGCATGATGATCTGGGTGGTAGTGGGAAAGTATGACTGCGTCTAACTCCTCTGGTTGTTTAATCTCTTGCATTTTGGATATAACAGCACTTCCACAGTCAATTAATAATGTAAAATCATCATGCTCTAATAAGTACCCCGCAGTTGCTTCTCCCACTTTTGGATAACCTCCACATGCACCTATAACCGTTAACTTCATTGCATTTCCCTCCTTTTGATTCATCTCTAACTATACTAAATAATGCCCATTTTTTCATTTTTTCTAATTTGTATTGAAACAGTTGTTGACTATATTAAACTGTTATAATACAATGTAAATATCAAAACAATTCAATTAACGATTAGGAGGCTTCAACCATGGTTCAAAACATTTTAGATTTCTTTAGGAATCTCCCACAAAAGCAATGTACTGAATGCGGGAAGTCCATCGAAGAGCAACATGAATGTTACGGTAATAAGTGTGACCATTGTTTAGGTGTCTCAGATTTATAGAATGCTAGTTTCCATCCCTTAATATATAACCATTGGAAGAAGAAGGCCTGCTCCCCTTAGCAAGTCTTCTTTTTGTTTTACTCCAACAAGCCTTCTAGTATGAATGACTTTTGAATCCAGGTGTAAAAAGAATAAATACTGTTACAGGAAACCTCAGCTTGGCATTTCTTTCTGGTTTTTGATCTGAGTGAGACGCAAATCACCTTTGCTCAGCTCTCATTTCCAATTTCCGATTTTGACTGACTTGGAAACTCTATTTGCTCGGCTTCATTTGTGTTATTCAAACAGAATGACTTATTTAAGTCCGGACTCTCTTACCCCGCTGAGTGAAGATTGGTTTTGCTGGAGTGAGCTAATTCATACAATATTTTAGCGCTGCTTAGATTTACCTTTTAAATAAGCACAGTGAAATAACTGTTATCTAAAATCACTTTATTAGAAACAAAAAAACCAGCCCACACTTGATGTGCGAGCTGATTTGATGATGATTCCATCCTACATTCATGATTTTATAAGCCCTTTAAACACATACCTTTCCATAAGCTCAGCGATTTCACTTTTCGAAAGTGGGGCATGCTGTCTTTCCCAATCAAAAATGAGTGATATGTATAACTTTAACATAATAAAGGCAGTCAATTCAGGGTCGCACGGCTCGATTTCTCCTTTATCAATACCTAATGTTTTTACCTTTTCTCCTATATAAGAAATGATTTCTCTTTCCATTTTGTTCGTCATCTCTATAACTGCAGTGGTCCCCATTTCTTTTCCCTCTTGGAACAGCTTAATTGTTAATTGATGCTCTAGTCTATATTCCAAAATGCGATATAGAGCTAAATGTAAATTTTCTTGTAAAGATAAATCTGGTGACAAAACCTGCTCTGCCTCTATTTTCATTTCTCTAATAAGTGCCGTAATAATTTCATCAAATAATTCTTCTTTATTTTTAAAAAAAGTGTATATAGTCCCTTTTCCTACATTAGCAATTTTGGCTACTTGCTCCATTGTTGTAGCTTTATAGCCAAAAAGAGAAAATGATTTTGTGGCAGCTTGAATAATTAATTGTTTACGGTCAACGGCCATTTACTTCTCCCCTCTCTATGACCAAACTGTTCATATTGTCAAAAAATCCTTAAAAAAGAAACCGCTCCTTTATGAAAATAAAAAAAGCGGTTGCAATCAACTCATTACTTATTTTTCATTCTGTCTAAGACAACTGTTGCTAAAGAATCAATAAACGCTGGATGACTATTTGGCATTTCTGGACGATAGTAGGCAGCTCCTATTTCATCTGTAACCACCTTACATTCATAGTCATTATCATATAAGACTTCTAAATGATCAGCGACAAAACCGACTGGTGCATAAATAAATGCTTTATAGCCTTTTTTTGCATGTAAATCTCTTGTTAAATCCTGCACATCAGGCCCTAACCATGGGTCAGGTGTATTTCCTTCGCTTTGCCAACCGACAGCAAATTCACGAACGCCAGCTTCTTTAGCAATTAACTCAGCTGTTTCTTGTAGTTGATCAGGATATGGATCACCATATTCTTTAATTTTTTCTGGTAAGCTATGTGCAGAGACAATTAATATATATTGATCTCTTTCTTCACTTGACATTTTAGCGATTTGCTTCTTCACACCATCTGCCCAAAATTGAATAAATTTCGGTTCCTTATACCAACTATCAACTGAGTAAATAGTTGGACCACCAAGCGTCTGAGCTTTATCTTCTGCTCGTCCATTATAAGATTTGATGCTAAAAGTAGAATAATGTGGTGCAAGAACAAGACTGACAGCTTTAGTAATCCCATCATTATGCATTTGTTGAACTGCATCTTCAACGAATGGTTCTATATGCTTTAAACCGATATAAGCTTTAAACTCATATTGATCTTGAATCTGATTTAAATGTTCTTGAAGTGATAGCGCTTGATTCTCAGTTATTTTTGCTAATGGCGATATTCCTCCAATCGCTTTATAGCGACTCTTTAAATCTTCTAACATCTCTTCCGATGGAGTTCTACCATGTCTAATATGTGTGTAGTAACGTTCAATATCTTCTTCTTTATAAGGTGTTCCATAAGCCATTACTAACAAACCAATTTTTTCTTTATTCATTCTTACACCTCTTTAAAAATGATTACTTTTTCTTTTATTATTTCCCAAATTGTTCCTTAGAATAACTGTGGATAAACGATGTGAGTTTTTTTAATGTCTCAGGATTTACTTCTGGGAAGACACCATGTCCTAAGTTAAAAATATATCCGGGTTGACTCATGCCTTCATCAAGAATAGCACGGACCTTTTTCTCAATTACTTCCCACGGAGCAAGTAACAAGGCTGGCTCTAAATTCCCCATCACTGTCTTTGAAATACCCCTTGACCTTGCTTCACTAATTGGCAACCTCCAGTCAAGGCCTACAACATCAATTGGAAGGTCATTCCATTCATTCGCTAAATGACTCGCGCCAACACCGAACATAATAAGTGGTACCCCTTCATCTTTCAAACTAGAGAAGATTTTTTCCATGACGGGTTTAATATAAATACGATAATCTTCTACATTTAATGCACCAACCCAAGAATCAAAAACTTGAATGGCACTAGCACCTGCTTTAATTTGCGCTTTTACATATGTGATTGCCATTTCACCTAATTTATCCATAAGTGCAAACCATGCTTTTGGTTCTGAATACATAAACGCTTTTGTCTTATAATAATTTTTAGAAGGTCCACCTTCAATCATATAACTCGCTAATGTGAATGGTGCACCGGTAAAACCAATTAACGGTACAGTTAATTGCTCTTTTGTTAATAACTTAATCGTATCTAGAATATATGGAACATCTTCTTCAGGATGTATCTCGCCGAGCTTCTCAACGTCTTGCATCGAACGAATTGGTTCATCAATGACTGGACCCACACCAGGTTTTATGTCAACTTTCACACCGAGACTTGGAAGCGGTGACATGATATCCTTGTACAAAATAGCCGCATCATTGTTATACTGTTCTACAGGAAGTCTTGTTACATATGCGCATAATTCAGGTTGATGTGTAATCTCGAACAAAGAGTATTTTTCCTTAATTGCGCGATATTCCGGCTGTGATCTGCCTGCTTGTCTCATATACCACACAGGCACATAATCAGTCTTCTCTCCTCGAGCCGCCTTTAGGAATGTATCATTTATAGTCATTAAATTAAGTCCACCTTTCATTTGCCTTATGTATTTTCCATACAAATAAGCTTAGAATTATTCTTATTTAGTAAATGTTCACATTAACTATAACTTTTTTCGGTGTTTATTGTACAGTACCCGCTTCAAATGTCGAAAATTTGACGTTTTTATCACTAAAATCGAGGTGAAAGTAATGAATCTTTATATGACAAGCGGCACTAAAAATTTCCTACTTCCCCTGATGGAAAAATTCAGTAATGAGAATATCGTTCTCATGCAAAATAGTCAGAATACCCTGTTAGTACATGAAACAGAAAGCAAAAAAAGTAAGTTTCAACAACCAAAATCTTATCACATCCATGATTCAACTGGAGACCTTCATAGAAGTAAATTTATTGCTATTCAATATATCCCCTTAACTGATGAAGGAAAACCCATTTTCGAATTCAAATTTCAGCAATTCTCTTCAAACTTTACAAATACAATTGGTTTTAGAG
Organism: Cytobacillus sp. FSL M8-0252; assembly: GCF_038007345.1. Classification (NCBI taxonomy): domain Bacteria; kingdom Bacillati; phylum Bacillota; class Bacilli; order Caryophanales; family Bacillaceae; genus Cytobacillus; species Cytobacillus sp. FSL M8-0252. The sequence goes on along the minus strand of NZ_JBBOWZ010000001.1, from coordinate 1,648,144 downwards.
CAGCTAGGGTTTTAACTCCGATGAAAGGTCATACTTATGTAATTATTACAGCCTGGGACTCCGAATCTTCATATAAGAACTGGGAAAGTACAAATCCTATAGCAAAAAAAATACAGGAAGAACAAAGTAATAAGAAAGAATTACTATCAGATCCTGCATATACCAGTTTTTATTATATACAAACGACAGATAAATAAAAGCTTCCCACTTGAAAAAACATCAGCCAATTACAGTAATAGAAAAAAACGCCAGCGACGAGAATGTTTATAAAAAGGCTGAGGCTACTTCACTTCGCCTCAGCCCTATCAATTTTATATCACTATATTAAAAACATCGCTACAATTGTTGTCACAATCAAACCAATGACGACAGGAAGAAAATTACGCCTCGCTAACTCAAATACATCCACTTTACATATAGCGGCAACGGGAATCATTGCCCATGGAATTAACGCTCCGCCACCTACCCAAATTCCTGCAATTTGACCTAAAGCAGTTAATGTTGCTGCACCATCACCAATCGCTGTACCAAACAAACTACCAATAGATCCAGCCAATGATATTCCTGAAAAACCTGAACCATCCAAGCCAGTTATTGCTCCTACTACCGTTAATGTAATCGCACCAACTTGTGCAGTTAATGGTACAACAGATGCAAGTGCAACGCCTAAATCGTTGACGATTCCATGTGAATGTTGAGGAAGCCGCTCTCCGATGATTGCTTGAAACCCAGCATCTCCCAAATAAAAGAATGCAGCAATTGGAATCACTGGTCCAAATACTTTAAACCCGAATTGAAATCCTTCGACTAAATAAGTGGTTATTTTTTCGAGGCCTTTTTGTCTATGAGAAAATAATGTAATCGTGAGTAAAATGAGAATAGCTGTACCCCCAATTAAAGCGGTTGCATCCCCTCCTTGAAGGTCGAATAAAAACATAACAACCACATCAATCACAAATAAAACGGGAATAAGAATAGCAAAAATCTTTTTTTGTATTGGTGTAAGTAGGTTTGCTTGCGGTAAATCAGTTGGTAAATCTGCACTTTCCGTCATAGCAGTTGACATATTAAGTTTGCCTGAATTCATATCCCTCTTAATAAAGAAAAACGCTGTTAAGGTGGTCACAACACCCATAACAATAACGAGTGGAATACTTGCTGAGATGACATCGCCAACTGGTAACCCTGCTGCGTCTGCAGTCAGTTTAGGAGCAGCTTGAATAACAAAGTCTCCTGATAATGCTATACCATGGCCAAATAAGTTCATTGACATCGCTACTGCTAGTGCAGGTAGACCTGCTCTTAAAGCAACTGGTAATAACACTGCACCAATTAAAGCAACTGCCGGGGACGGCCAAAAGAACCATGAAATTCCCATCATTAAAATCCCTATTACCCAATAAGCTAACGTTGGTGTTTTAATCAGTTTTGTAAATGGTGAAATCATGACATCATTAATGCCTGTTGATGTTAATGTTTTACTCATACCTACAATAATTGAGATGACTAATATTGTAGGTAGTAATTCCGTAATAGCAAAAATAAAACTGTTAAAAATTCCACTGATCGAAGAATTAATCGAATTCGTTGCTGTGATCGCGATTAAGAATATCCCGACTATACAAATAAAGGTTGTATCTCTTCTAGCGACCATAAATCCAATAATTAACAAAATAAACACAACATAAATCCAATGTATTGCTGTTAATTCGACGCCCATGTTCGTCATTCTCCCCCCTCATCCATTTATTAGGCATCTGCCCTAATGGATTACTTTAAAATATGTTTGGGAGAAAAAGTTGTGTGTATCACCATTCGACATGGCCAATTTTTTTGTCGGAATTCCCCGGGAAATATGTTTTAATAACAAAAAACCACAGAAGTAACATCTGTGGCACTTAGTTCAGTTATTTTGTTGGATTCTTCTTAAACGATAAGCATTTTTAGCGACCGCCCCTAATTGTTCTAATAAGTGAAAATTAGCATATGCACCAACGACCGCACCAATCCCAGGAATCATTTGTAGCATTTTAATTAAGTCAATATGGTCTCTGTATTCTTGTTGAAATACCTGCCAATCCATATCTACAAGTTCTGCTTTCCTATTTTCCCAATCTTCAATGATATCCATTGTTTCTCTGCGTTTATCATCACTTGAAAATGCTAATTGGAAAATATGAAGTAAAAATAATCTTTCTTCATATTCTGAAGTATCAAAGCCATATATCATTGCTGCTTCAAATAGGAACTTCATTTTTATGCTAAGAAGCAGTGGGAAATCTGCTAACCCACCTATAAAACCTACAGCACCTGTTCCTGCTCCTTCAACGGAAGCCGTATTTCTATATTTAATCAACGTCTCTGTTAACTTTTCATCTTGTTCCTGTAATGTAACCACTATTTGAGAAGGTCTCTTTGTTGTATATTCACTCCCCCATAATGTAGCTTTTACCATATGCTTTATCGCATCTGTTATCAAGTGATGAGCTTTTTCTGGGATTAATCCATTGAATTTATCTTGGGCCTGTTTGGAGGTTCTTTTCCATAATCTTGACTTTTTCCGCATTTGATAAAGCCAATCTTTTACTTCTCTTGAGACAGCCTCCTCATAACTCCCCATAATATCACCACACTCCATTATCAATTATTACTTTCTATCAGCTTACGGTTGAGAACGCAATGTTTTCATCATATAAAGATATGCATAACCAACGGCTACTGACCCACTTAAAACGAGCACACCAAAACCTACAAAGAAATTCCCTTTTATCATAATGAGTAACGCATAAATGATGGCTTGAATGATCAGCACACGAGCAATTAACCATTTAAATGAATTTTCTCGAATTTTAACATCGACTGGGTATAGATCTATCCATAATTTATTTTGATGTTGTCTCCACAATGGCACGAGTTGAAACCCAGTTAGATAGATAAAAAGCATGGCAATAACAATTTGCGCGATTCCATTATTAATAAAATAAATCAACACACCGCCGATGGCTGTTAAACGGAAAAAGATGCCTAGATAATCTCCCGTTCGGAGAAAAGTTCTTAAGTATAAATAATGAAAGGTGTTTTCCTGCTGATAGGAAACCGATTGTAATAACCAGTCCAACCATTTTCTCCGCTTAATTTGATCACGTAAATGTGGTACATCTGTAAACATATTTGCCACACGATAAAACTTGGCCATTTTTCTCTCTTCCGATTGAATTAAGAATTCCCATTTTAATCCTTTTGCTTTTGTTTTCTGATAAAAATACAAATAAAGTAATAGGAGAATACCTATAGTGGCGATCGTGAACCCAATATGTGCTGAGCTAAATATGAAAAATAACAACGCAACATTAATGACGAATCTAACAAATGAGTCAATTAAATGGGTTGTATAATCCATCTCATATTGGACTCGCCAACGAATAAGCATATTCACACCTTTTACTAACAACAAAATAATTAAAAACGGAAAAAACGAACTGAAATCTCCTTGATTTACACTTGCATACAACGGCATTAACACGGCCAACCCAATAAGAATTAAGTAGGAGGATAATAAAAAGCTAGTTAAAATTGCTTTCTTGAAATACCTACCTAGTTTATTCTCTAATGGCAGTAAAAACACACGATCTGCTTCTTCTAAAAAGGTATAAATCGGGCTATATGTAACGATAAGACCAAGTAGAATGGCCATAATTTCTGCCACTGGAAAATCCGAAGTGAGCGTTTTTAGCCACTCTTGATAATAATAGGCCACTGTACCAATAAGAAATACCATTACAATAACGATGTGGCCATTGAAAATATATTTTAAGTAGCGACTTAGTTCCTTTGTTCTATTCGCTAAGCGATTCTTCCAGATACTTTGTATATCATTCATAATTTTCTTCCTTTGTTAACTGGATATATAAATCATCTAATGTAGCACCAGCCATATTAAATTGTACCCTTAGCTCTTCTAATGTGCCTTTCGCTCTAATTTCACCTTCATGTATGATCACAAAGCGATCACAATATCTTTCTGCAGTTGCTAAAATGTGAGTGGACATCAGGATACCTGCGCCGGTATTTTTCATTTTCTCCATTAAATTCAATAGTGATTGAATTCCGAGCGGATCGAGCCCTACAAAAGGTTCATCAACAATATATAAGGAAGGTTGTACAAGGAAAGCACACATAATCATTACTTTTTGTTTCATTCCTTTAGAGAAATGGGCAGGAAACCATTTTAAGCGCTTTTCCATCCTAAATTCTTTAAGTAACTGTGCTTTTCTTTCTTTTAAGGTTTCACGTTCGAGTCCATAAGCCATAGCTGTCATTTCTAAATGTTCATCTAAAGTTAATTCATCATACAAAATAGGCGTTTCTGGTATAAAGGTATATTGTCTACGATACGCATCTTTGTCACTTAAGAATGTTTTCCCATTAATTGTTATCTCACCTTTATTTGGCTCCATAAGACCAATAACATGCTTGATTGTTGTACTTTTACCTGCGCCATTCAGTCCAATTAATCCTACAATTTCATTCGGTTTGACATCAAAGGAAATACCCTTTAATACGGGATTTCTCGTATAACCACCTGTTACCTCTTTAATATTTAATAAAGTCATTTGATCGACCTTCCTTGTAAAAAGTTATTCTTATTGTAAGTAAATTAAAACCATATTGTAAAGAAAACAACTATTTTTTTGGGTGACGCATATCTCTTCTTATTACGGGCATTCTATTTTATGAAGGGGAATACAAATCAACATTCATTATCTTAATGAATGAACTTGAATGAGGTGTCTACGGCAGACAATAATCTTTCAAACCGATTGTAGCTTCAAATGCAACTATTAAAGGAGATGTTTTTATTGCACAAATGTAATGAAAACGCATTGAGCTTTTTTTAAACATTTAAATCGCTTTACCGAAAGTGGTTTAAATCATCATTTCTAAATGAGGTGTTTATTAAAGATACCAATTACAAGTAGTTTGTGATGGTAGTTATTCAATGCATTTAACAAAACTGTCAAATGAGGTGTTTGTTAAAGAGTATTTCCAAGAGTAGAAGCCAAGAAGCATTCCCCTTCAATTTCGGCAGGATTCTTATTGAATCCTGCTTCTTTTATTTATGATTGGTCTTAATTTATGATAAAATATGGTCAATTCAAGTATAAGGGAGATGAAAAAAATATGAGTGACTGCATCTTTTGTAAAATAGTAGCTGGGGAAATCCCCTCAGCAAAAGTGTATGAAAATGAGCATGTCGTTGCATTTCTAGATATCAGTCAAGTAACCAAAGGACATACGTTGATTATTCCAAAGGTTCATAAAGAAAATATCTTTGAACTAGATGAAGAAACAGCCCGTCACGTATTTGAAGCTGTTCCAGCCATTAGCCGTGCGCTTAAAGCAGAGTTCCAGCCTGATGGATTAAACACGATTAATAATAATGGGGAAATTGCTGGCCAAACGGTCTTTCATTATCATATGCACCTTATTCCTAGATATGGCCAAGGTGATGGTTTAGGTGTCGTATGGAAAACACATACTTCAGAATATACACCTGAAGATCTCCAAAAGATGTCACAGCAAATACATAGTCATTTATCATAAACCTTTTATCAGGCACAGCAAGATCTGTGTCTGATAAAACCTATTTACAATATTTCTATCAACCTTCCATGTAGTTGTATCTACACTCAAGACCACAAAGCCAATAAATATATATTTTCTCCTCTCCATCTCACTTTCCTTTAACCATCGTCCTGAAAGAAACCTTACTTAAAATATTTCTAAAAAAATTCAAAATCTTTTTAATTAATTCTGTACAAATGTGTTTTTTTTGATAACATAATGATATCTTTATTTCGCTACAGCGATATAGTACAACATTGTGAATGATGGAGGGAAAAGCATGAAACGAGCATTTAACTTTAATGCAGGTCCAGCAACTTTGCCATTTGCGGTCCTAGAAAAAGCAAAAGAAGCTTGGCTAGATTTTAATGGAACAGGTATGGCTTTAATGGAGTTAAGCCATAGAAGTAAAGATTATGAAATAGTACATAACAAAGCTATTGCCTCATTAAGAAACATCCTATCCATCCCAGATGATTATGAAGTTCTTTTTCTACAAGGTGGAGCGAGTTTACAATTTTCTATGATCCCAATGAATTTGTTAAAGCCAGATCAGACGGCAAACTATATCCTTACTGGCTCATGGTCAGATAAAGCATTAAAAGAAGCCAAAAAGGTTGGTTCCACCCATGTTGCTGCTTCGACGAAGGAAACGGGCTATCATCGCATTCCTGAGCTAGAGGAAATTAATTTGTCAGAAGATGCAGCTTATCTTCATCTAACGAGTAATAATACGATCTTTGGAACACAATGGCACCAATATCCAAATACACAAGTCCCGCTTATTGCAGATATGTCAAGCGATATCTTGTCCCGCCCACTTCAAATAGAGCAATTCGACCTTATTTATGCAGGTGCACAGAAGAATTTAGGACCTTCTGGGGTAACAGTAGTTATTATTCGTAAAGAACTCATTCAAAGTCAACCAGCACTACCTACTATGTTAAACTATGAAACGTTTGCAAAAAATAACTCTTTATATAACACACCTCCAACACTAGCGATTTACCTTCTCTCTCTAGTTTTAGAGTGGGTAGAAGAAAATGGTGGGATAGATGCAATAAGCAAGAGAAATGAAGAGAAGTCTTCCCTCTTATACAATATGATTGATAATAGCAATGGCTTTTACATTGGGCATGCTGATGAGAAGAGCCGATCTCATATGAATGTCACTTTTAACTTAAAAAGCGAAGAACTTTCTACCAAATTCCTTGAAGAGGCGAAACAAATAGGATTTGTTGGGTTAAATGGACATCGCTCTGTTGGAGGATGTAGAGCATCTATTTATAACGCTGTTCCATTAGAACATGTAGAAGCTTTAGTATCATTTATGAAGAACTTCAAAGAAAAATATTAACCATAAAATAGATATGTTCATATGATATTTGTGATGTTATAATTAATAAAAGTTCTCGCTGCAAGCAATGAGTGCATTGTAGGAGAATACAGTTCAAAATGAGATTAGCTTGAGGAGAGATGAGAAAATGAAAAGTAAAAATATTGTGGCCCTTGCCCTTTTGGCAGGAATGGGTGTTGTCCTACATGCCATAACTCCACCGATTTTTATGGGTGTAAAGCCTGACATGATGTTAGTCATGATGTTTTTAGGCATTTTATTATTTACCGACGTCAAAAGCGTTGTTCTTATTGGACTTGTAAGTGGTATTCTTTCAGCCTTGACTACAGGATTTCCAGGAGGACAAATTCCTAATATTATTGATAAGCTGATAACTGCCTTTATCTTTTATGGTCTTTTGTCACTGTTAAAGAATATCAGCGCTAAATCAATTGTCGCTATTGTCTTAACAGCGATTGGCACACTGATATCTGGATTTATATTTTTAACATCTGCTTACATCATTGTAGGTCTACCAGGTGCCTTTATCGGGTTATTTGCAGCAAGCGTCTTACCAACCGTATTATTAAATGCCGTTTTAATGGCAGTATTGTTCCCAATTACAAAATCTATTAATAAAAGGACTAAATTAAATGAACATGCGATTCATTTATAAACGTCCTCACCTGTAGTAGACTACAGGTGTTTTTTTTATGTTTAATATAGCTACTAAGCGTGGAATATAAGGGGTAATAGATGTTCTTTTTACTGGATTCATGTATGATATACGTAGACATTAAAATTGAGAGGAGAGTTTAGATTGAAAGCGAAATCACTTTTTTTAGGCTTTGTCGTTGGCGGGGTAGCAGCTGCTGCAGCTACACTCTTTACTGCACCTGCTTCTGGTAAAGATACCCGAAAATATATTACTGTACAATCAAAATCGGCTTCTATTCAAATAAAAGAATTAGGTAAACAACTAACTGATATCAAGAATCAGATCGTCCATGTAGGTGAAGAAGGGAAAGAAGCTCTTTCCACTTTAACCGAAGACGTATCATCTTCCATTAAACAATGGAAAAGTGAAATACTGCCCCATCAGCAAAACTTACAACAAGAAATCGCAAATATTGAAAAATCAATAGCTGAATTAGAACAAACATTAAAACATGCCAATCCAATGGACAAAGAATAAATACCCTTCTATTTTACAATCCTTCTTTTTTCTCTAATTATTTTAGAAAAAAAGAAGGATTTCTTATTTTAAAAAAGAAATCTAATATATTATGTTATAAAAATGGTTTGCTTTAAGATTATGCCAAATGCTAACAGAAGTATTACTCCTAAAAACAAGAAACAAAATCTAAAAATTATGCAAATTAATATCTTTATTAATTTTTGCTTTATTGGCATAATAAATATACAATAATAAAAAAGTAGGTGAAGCGAAATGTCAGAAACGAATTTCTCAATCAAGGAAGCCATGCTTTTCAGTCAAAGGGTTGCTCAATTGAGTAAAGCTTTATGGAAATCTATTGAAAAAGATTGGCAACAATGGATTAAACCATATGACTTAAATATCAATGAACACCATATTTTATGGATTGCTTATCATTTAAATGGCGCATCCATTTCTGATGTAGCGAAGTTTGGCGTTATGCATGTATCTACCGCATTTAATTTTTCTAAAAAGCTTGAAGAAAGAGGATATCTTGAATTTTCAAAAAGAGAAAGTGATAAAAGGAATACTTACATTAAATTAACGGATAAAGGTGAAAGCGTTTTTCTAGAATTAATGGAAACATATCATCCAGATAAAAATTCTGTTTTTTCAGGTGCGATGCCTTTAAAAGAATTATATGGAAAATTCCCAGAAATCATTGAAGTGATGGCCATTATCCGCAACATTTACGGAGATGATTTTATGGAAATATTCGAAAAATCATTTTCAAATATTGATAACGAATTTGAGGAAAAAGATGGTAAACTATTAAAGAAGAAAGAATATACAAAAGAATTAGTATAATTTTGTACCATAAAAGCGGAATTATAAACAAACTTCTCCGCTTTTTTATTTTGGTATAAAAGACAATATATTCATTGATTATAAAATAAAATAATGAAAACCCTTACATCCCTTCACTTTTATGTTGAAATATAACAATCATTTTTTTATCGAAAAAATGGTATTGATTTTTCTTAAAGAGGAGAGTAAAGTAGTGTTTGAATTTAAAACATGAGCGCTGAACTGCGAGGGATTATTTTGTTTATGAGCTGTGTAAAGGAGATAAATGTTAACAAGCAGTATGGACAATTATGGTTGGACTTCATGTCTGCTATACTGGCATTTACAGTCTTTATTATCACATATTTACCAATGAATTATTTGTTTCCTGATACAGTGATTAATACAGAAAGTTTAAGTATCTTTACCCTCTTTCTGATTGGATTGTATCCTATCCATAAATTGATTCATTATATTCCATTAATGCCGGTAAATAAAAATATAAAGAAATCGTTGGAATTACGATCAAAATGTGTACCCATGATACAATTAAAAGTCAATGAACCAGTACCTAAATTGATGTATCTAAGTGCTTTAATCGCACCAATACTATTTATTAATGGAACACTTTTGTTGTTAATGTTATCATTTCAACAATATGGAGCGTTTTTCATCATTCTTTTATCTTTGCATATTGGATTATCATGCCGTGATTTAATCTATATAAAAATCGTAATGAACACACCTAAATTTTCATATATTGAAGAGAATGAGGTTGGACTCAATATATTAATACAAATCAAGGAAACTAGATAAAATCCACTCTTCCAACCTTTTATACTATCTTTTTATGATTATTTTTGATATTGTAAAACAATAGACTACGATTGACTAGGGGAGGGAATCATCGATGATCTCCATTTTTATTATTTTTGCTGTATTTATTCTATACAATATTAACAGACTTACTTTTTCCTTATGTTTACAAAAGGAAATCCCAGAGGAGAAACAACCTAAAGTATATCGAACAATTAATGTTTTAATTACGATACTGCTTATTTCTTCCTTTGTTGAAATTGCATTTACTTAAAATAAATGTAAAAAAAGCGGCGAGATTTTCGCCGCTTTTTTCTCTCTATGGAAAAGCTTGAGGTATGAATTAATTAGCAAACCCAAGAAGCTCCAATAATTACTAATAAAATGAAAAGGACAACGAGTAAAGCGAAACCTCCACCGTATCCAAATCCTCCACCGCCGTGTGACATGGATTTTCCTCCCTTCTATCGTCCGTTATAAGTTCTTTCTTTATTGTCTTATAACGCTATTTTTTATAACCAAGCAGCACCTACGATGACTAATAGAATGAAAAGAACAACAATTAAAGCGAAGCCTCCGCCGTATCCAAATCCTCCACCCATGATAACACCTCCCTTATTAGGTTGTTACCACATACTATTCAAACACTCTGTCGTGCGAATAGGCGCGTATCTCGTCTTTTTATATTTTCTCTAAACTTCTTTGGACGAAATATCATTTTCAATTTCTTTATATCCTATGTTGGACTCTCCAGAATGGTTAGTCTAATACCCAAAATTTTCTTAAATAAACCTAATTTTGTAGTAAATATTTTTGTTAAGGAAATGATTTGTGTTATAGTATTTACTGTGTATATACAACAATAAACGTGGGAGTGTTCAACATGAAAAAATGGATTTTATCCCTTTCTGTTGCAACAGGTGTATTAGTTTTAAGCGCTTGTAGTTCAGGAGATTCTGAAGTAGTAGTCGAAACAGGAAACGGAAATATTACACAAGAAGACTTTTATCAAGCCTTGAAAGAACAATATGGTGAACAAGTTCTTCAAGAACTCGTTTATGAGAAAGTCCTCTCAGAAAATTATGAGGTTTCCGAGGATGAACTTAATGAACAAGTAGATACAATGAAAGAACAATTAGGTTCTAACTTCCAATTAGCACTTGCACAATACGGTATGGAAAGTGAAGAAGACCTAAAAGAAATGTTAAGAACAGGTCTAATGCAAGAAAAAGCGGCAATTAAAGATGTTGAAGCTACCGAAGAAGAAATGAAGGAATACTATGAGAATTATAAGCCAGAAATCCAAGCGCGTCATATTCTTGTAGCCGATAAAGAAACAGCTGAAGAAGTGAAAAAGAAATTAGATGATGGCGAAGACTTTGCAAAAGTGGCTGAAGAATATTCAACTGATACAGCATCTGCTGCCAATGGTGGCGATTTAGGTTGGTTTGGAGCTGGCCAGATGGTTGCAGAATTTGAAGAAGCTGCCTATGCATTAGAAGTAGATGAAATTAGTGATCCTGTTGAGTCACAACATGGTTTCCATATCATTCAAGTAACTGACAAAAAAGAAAAAGAATCATATGAAGATATGAAAGAAGAAATTGAATATCAAGTGAAAGTAGCGAAAGTCGACAGTACAATTATTCAAGAAGCAATGCAGAGGGAATTAGAAAATTCAGGTGTGGAAGTAAAAGATAATGATTTTAAAGAGTTATTCAAAGCTCCTGAAGCAGAAGCCGATGATGCTGAAGCAAAAGAAGAACAATAACATAAAAGACCTGGTTATATGACATAACCAGGTCTTTTCTTTGGTCTCGAACCCATTAGACTATTTATGTGTATATTTCCTTTCGTATCTATGGTTCGACCTTTATTATCCTTCTTGCCTTTCATATTGTTCTCGTTTGTCATCCCTAGCGGATTCTAACCTTTGCATATAAACTTCACCTTCCTGCTCAATTTGAGCAGTTTCCGCCTTTCTTTCATCCCTACCTGTCTTAATCGCCATAAATGCGCTAATGAAAATACCTGCAATCACAAAGTAAAGCCATATAGGTATCATTGGACTCCTCCTTACTCTCTTATTAGAAAATATGTCTGCTCGTCCCATAATATGCAAAAAATTTTTCATAACCATTTTGCTCACCTTACTCTCATTTCCATAGCCATCACGAACACATACACCCGACTGGTAAACCGCAAAAAAAGCAAGTTATGTGACATTCTTACATTTCACATACTTGCTTTTCTAAGTTATTCATGAAAGGTCGGCTTATAAAATGCCCGATTATCTAACGCAAAAACTCTTTCTGTGTATTCACCTGGTTTGACTCTAGATAATGATCGATCAAGCATATTCATTTTCGCATCTAAATTATCAATATAATGAATGATTTCCGCTTCTTTAATTAAAGGCGGTTTCGGGCTACCCCATTCTGCCTTACCATGGTGAGACAGAACAATATGCTGTAAAATAACGACCTCTTCTCCTTGAATTGATAGCTCCTCAGCCGCCGTCTCAATCTCACTTACCATGATGGAAATATGGCCGAGTAAGTTTCCTTTTACTGTATAAGTTGTGGATATAGGACCAGATAGCTCTGTAACTTTACCTAAATCATGCAGAATGATACCTGCATATAATAAATCCTTATCCAACGTAGGGTAAAGATTTGCAATCGCTTTAGCGAGATCTAACATTGAAACAACATGATAAGCTAAACCTGAGACAAATTCATGATGATTTTTAGTCGCTGCAGGATATTCTAGAAACTCAGCTTGATATTTCTTTAATAAATGTCTAGTGATTCTTTGAATATTAGGGTTTTTCATTTCAAAAATGTATTGTGTGACTTTCCCCATCATTTCTTCAGCGTCAATAGGGGCAGTTTCTAAAAAGTCTGCTAACTTTACCGTATCGTTTTCATTTGACGTACGAATCTGTCTTATCCGTAGCTGTTGTCGTCCACGATAATTTAAGATATCTCCCGCCACTTTGACAATTGTTTCTGGCACGTAATTATTTTCATCCTGTTCGGAAACATCCCAAAGTTTTGCTTCGATATCCCCACTTTTATCTTGAAAAATCAAAGTTAAAAAAGGTTTACCGTTACTTGCCACACCTTTTGTAGCATTTTTTATTAGTAAGAACAATTCAACCTGCTCTCCTGTATCGTAATAAACAATTCCTTTAGTCATCGTTACACCTGCCTCCTCTAAGTCTTACCTTTAAGTAAAAGTATATCATATCTATCTTAAAGCCTTCATTTTTAAAAGCTTGTTGCTGTTTGTAGTTCACTTAAATCAATCACTTCATCCCCGTTAAAACTTTGCAACATCCCTTTATGACAAGTAAAGAAAATAATCTGCTCCTCTTTACCTCTTAGTACTCTCATTACTTCTTCCAGTCTTTTATGATCAAAGTTCACAAATCCATCATCAATTATAAAAGGGAGCTGATACCGATGGAACACAATTTCTGCCAAGCTCAACCGCAAACTAATATAAAGTTGCTCAGCTGTTGATTGACTTAACGATCTTGGCTCAAAAAACATCCCTTCCTTATGCTCTAATAATAAATGCTCTTTGTCGCTATCATAAAAAATCCGCTTATATTGACCTAATGTTAAATCAGAAAAATACCTCTCAGCTTTCTTTAATATTTTTGGGAATTCTTCTTCTTTAAAGGTGTTTACCGTTTCAGATAGTAAGCTCTTTGCTGTTGCATACACGGCCCATTCCTTTGCCAACTCATTCCATTCTGCTTTTAATTGTTTGTATTTGTGTAATAGTTCAGCATAAATTCCACCTTCTTCTAATTGTTTAATTTCATAAGAAAGATGATGTAGTATTTCTTGTTGCTTGGTTATTCTTTCTTTCTTCGTATCAATGCTTATTTGGTATTCTTTTATTTGTTCTTCTGTCGGTCTTAATTCAACATATTTATTTAATGTCTCTTGTGATAAGTTTGTCATATTTAACTTTAATTTTTCGGTTCGTAGCTCTTCTTTAATGGCTTGCTTCCTTTTAGCAGCCATCCCTTTTTCTTTAAAAGCTATGATTGAAGACACACCTGCTTCTTCTAGTAACGATTGAATATGCTTTTCTCTATTTGCTATTTTCTCGTCTATAATCGTAATATCTGATTGGATTGATTCTCTTATTTCCTTATTTTTTTCAAAGTTTGCAAGTTTGTTTCTTTCTTTATCGATGATATCTTTTAACTGAATCACGCCATCAGCATAAGAGCGTGGTTCGATAACCACTAACGAGAAATAATGAGATAGTTTCTCCTCTATATTAGTAATAGATTGGCTTAAGTCATCCAATTTCGCTTTCTTTATCTTCCTTTTTCTAATCGTGCCCTTCATCTCTTCAATCAATAAGAAGGCATCAAGTAATTGATTTTTCATAGTTGATTTATTTAATCTATATGGCTCGGCAATGAGATCTATCTTACTATCAACTTCTCTCATCTCACCTTCCCACACTTCATATGCGGCAATGATTTTTTCATACTGACTATTGACATAATCTAATCGCCGAGCGTATTCGGCGACTTCGGCTTCTTGCTCTTTATCCCTTTCAATTTGCTGCTTCCATTCATCTACCTGCTCCTTAGCAGCGATGGGCTCTTGTTTTTCTAATACCACTTTTTGTTGTCTTAAATAATCTAATTCATCCTTTATTCCATCAGAGTAGACTGCCTTCTGTTTAAAAAAAGAACTAATAAAAGTAATACAGATTCCACCAATCGCTAATGCTTGGATGAGGAATGAAGCTTCAAAGAATCCCCATATGCCAATGAAAATAAATAATAATAAAAGTGAACTTATCTTCATATATTCAATTTTTTGGGATCTCTTATCCTTAGTAATTGCTTGTTTATGTTTCTCTGTGAGCAATTGTATATTGACATTGATTTCAGTTAATCTCTGATGGTGACTTTCCTTTTGCTCAAAAGTAGTGATTTGTTTAAGAATGTTTGCTCTCTCTTCTCTTGATAGTAACTTCTTTCTACTTTCATTTATTTTATTTTCTAATCCATTTAATTCAGTTCTTATAGTCTCCGACTCTTCATCCAATTGTACTTTTCTATCGGACAACCGCGACTTTTTCTTCATTACATTAGAGATAAGTTCTTTTTGAAACATACTCGTATCAAAAGATAAAATCTCTTCGTCAGATATTTGCATATGCAGCTTATCTGACATATGCTGCAATTCTTCCTCCAAAGCTTTTATTTCGAGTTGCCATTCATTCTTCGTCTGCACTTGATTCTCTCTGACAGTATTCAGTTCGCAAACAGCTTCGATTTCTGCTCTATTTTCAAGTATTTGCTTCTGTAATCCTGCATTCATTAATTTTTCGTCAAGGGTACTTCTTTTCATGATGAGTTCATTTCTTTGGTCTTCTAATACTTCCTTACTCTGTTGTATAGCCTCTAATTGCTTTAACCCATCTATTGGAAATTCATCTACGTCTAATTGACTTTCTTCATCTAGTAAACTTAAATAATGAAGATATACTTTCTCAACCGTAAACCACTTCCTTAAAGAGCTTAGCATCCCTTCTAACTGTTCCACTTCTTGTTCAAGTAGTTCGTTATTACAAATTAATTCTTCTTTTTTCTCAGTTCGTTCTTTATAAAGGTTATTCGTTTTTTCCGCTTTTTTTAGATTTTCATATGCTTTTTTTAGCTCTTTTAAACCGCTGTTTAAAACTGGCTTTGTTCCAGATGGCTTAAAACGCAAATCGAGTTGCTTCTGCAAATATTGTTCTGCCTTTAAAATGCCATCTGTTCCAACAACCGCGGAAGAAAATAAAAAATGCCCTAAATCTTCTTTACTAAATGATTGCACATTTTGAATATCAAACAGGTCAAAAGAGAAGATCGCTCGGTATAATGGTTGGTCCATCCCTTGGAGCAATTCCTCTAATAACGTAGAACCACCGCTTCTTCCGGAACTGAGCACAACGTTCACTTCATCCGGTGTTCTTTCCTTTACTCTCTCAATCATTGCTTCATGACCATCTGGTAAAGTGAAAATCAATTTTCCACCATATTGACTACTATTCTTAGGTTTATAATTTCTTTCATTTCCTTTTTTAGATGGAAAACCAAATAACATACTATGAATAAAAGACATCAGTGTTGATTTACCCGCTTCATTTTGCCCGTAAAAACAATGAAAATCGTTTAACTGTTTAATTTTGATATTTTCCCATTTTCCGTAACCATAGATCTCCATACCTTTAAGCTTCATTCGTTCACCCCCTCCACTAATAGTTCAAGTAACAATTGCTTTGCATCTGCAACAATTTCTTTTTGATCTGTTTGTGATATTTCATCTATCCATCGACTTGCTTGTTTATGCCTATATAATGGGGATAATGCCTTCAGTACTATTTCTTCATTTGCTATATCTAACATTTCTTTATAAAAAGGTGACTGACTTCGTAAACTTTCCTCATCCCACACTAACTGCTTTTTAACTTTTAACTCATTTACCCAAACGAAGGATTGTTGTATTCGTTCAGTTTCTTGGAGAAATTCTATTAATTCACCTGACCTAAAGGCCTTTTCTTCTATTTCACTCATACTCAAGTGTTGTAATTCTAATTTAAGTATAATGGCTTTTCCTTCTCTTCTTTTTGATTCTAACAATTTGATACAATTTGATAATAAAACCTCAAAAGAATTGAATGAACTACAATCAAGGACCACTTCATCCCAAACCACATCATTTGTCTCAATAAATCGCTTCTCGCAAATATGCTCTTGTAATTCTATTAAATAACAACCCTTTATACCTGTTTCCTTTTTATGTCGTCCTTGTATATTCCCTGGATAAATAATTGGCGGCACTGTATTGATTTCAGCTCTTTTATGTATATGACCAAGGGCCCAATAATCAAACTGCTTTTCTATCAAGTCAGAAATCGTAAACGGTGCATAGTTCCCGTGTTCTGTTAATCCTTCCAAATTGCCATGTAAAATGCCGATATGATAACCAGCCGCTTCTTCTTTCTGATAAAGCTGAACCATTCTTTCATCGACATGTCGTTCTTTGTAACTAAAGCCATAAAGATGAATAATTGTATCGTTTTTTTTAAATCTAGTTACTTCTGGTATTTCACCAAAAATAAATACATTCTCTGGCATCGTTAATTTAATCCACTCTCCACCTAGATGATCATGGTTACCATGAACAATAAATGCACGAATTCTAGCCTTATGTAAACGTAACATCTGTTCTCGCAAGATGTTTTGTGCTTTTATACTCCGATCACTTGCATCATATAAATCTCCCGCTAAGATAACAAAATCAACTTTTTCACTTATTGCAACATCAATGAGCTTAATAAATGAACGGAATGTACTTTCCTTTAACCGCTCAAATATGAAGTCGGGTAAGTCTTTTAATCCCACCATAGGGCTGTCTAAATGTAAATCTGCAGCATGAATAAATTTGATAGGCTCCATTTTTTATCCCTCTTACATTTTTCTTTTATTTTAACGCAAACCAAAAGCGAATGCACGTTCTTACTTGGTCGATTGTAGAATTAAAAATGTTCAATTTTAATGAAGGGATTAGACGACTCAGCTCCGTCACCATAATGGTAGTTTCGACCTTTATATCAACTTGCTAAATTCTATTAAGAAATATTCGTTTTTTATCGCATAAGAAAAACCGGACTCATCTCCCGGTTTTGTTTAGATAATAATCAACTGCTTTTCTCTACATGCGGTGTAAGATTCGAGTTGACACCCTATTTTTGCCGTTGCCAATAGTAAATGGCTAGTTGTGTACGATCGCGTAGCTCCAGTTTATCAAGAACAATAGATAGAACATTACGAACGGTCCCTTCACTTAAATAAAGCTGCTTCGATATTTCTTTATTCGATAAACCTTCCACCACAAGCTCCATCACGTCTTTCTCCCTTTCGGTTAATGACCAGAACCCATCTGACTTATTTTGTAGCACAAGTTTATCAAGTACTTCCGGAGTAAGAACCCTCGCATTTGATCCGATTGCATGGATCTGTTTGGCCATATCTTTAATCGAACTAGATTTTATGATGTAGCCCTCAGCACCTGCTTTTAAAGCAAGCCGAATATTCATTTCGTCTTGAAAGGTTGTCAACATCATTATTTTAATATGTGGCCAGTTTCTTTTTATAACCTTTGTACTTTCTATCCCATTCAACACCGGCATTTGGATATCCATTAGAATAAGGTCTAGCTGCACTTTCTCACAAAAAGAAATCGCTTCACTCCCATTTTCAACCACACCAACAATTTTTATATCTTCTTCTTTATCGAGAAGTAATTGTAAGCTCTGACAAATTAAACGATCATCATCGACAATTAATATATCCATAGCTACTTCCCCCTTCTCTGTATAGGTAAAACACATACGAGCAAGTACCCATTTTGACGATCAATTGTAAAGCTTCCTTTTAACATTCTTGCTCTTAATTGTAAACTTCTTAGTCCACTTCCGTTCACTGATTTTTGGGTAATGGTGCCGTTATCATGGATTTTCAACCTTACAAGTGTTTCAGTAATATCAAGTTCAACTTTCGTTTTCGTCGCATTACTATATTTACTTACATTTGTAATAGCTTCCTTAAGACACGCTTCCAACATCAGCCAATATTGAGAAGATACATTATCCACATTTCCATTATATTGAAATTCTATGAGTAATGGCTCTGAATCTGCTACGATTCTTTGCAACTTATCAACACCTATATAAGTAACAGGTGTGAGATTATGAACTGTATTTCTTAATCTCGTAGTACTCCTCGAAAGCCTAATTTTCACCTGTTCCAGAAGGGAGTGCGCTTGATTTTCATTTTCTACTTGTTCATATGCCTGAATAGCTAGAAGGGCACCTGTTAAATCATGCCCTAGGTGGTCATGCAGTTCTCTTGAAATCCGATTTCTCTCCTTCAATTCAGCTGCCTTTTCCACCTCAAAATAAGCTTCTAAAAGCTCCATTTTGATCTGTTCAAGCTCATGCTTTTCTTTTCTTTCCTTGTCTAAAGTCTTTTCTAGTTGCTTACGTTCTTTCATTGACTGATAAGTGAAGCTTCCGACTAATACTGTGAGTAAACTATACGAAATCAAAGTGATATCAAAGGCAGGGTAAGCAATCATGAAAATCGTCATTGGGAAAATCAACCACCACTTCCCGACTATTGCTGCTTCGAAAATAGCGATGGCTAAACCATATAGGGCAAATGGAAAATATGGAATGAAAACGATACAGAGGACTATTTCAATAAGAAAACTCCATTTTGGTATTGAAAATCTTATACGTATGCTCATAACAATGAGCAAAAGCAGGATAAAAACAATCGCCTCAAAGCCAGCAGTACTTATGAGCCAAAGATGTGCTAGGATAAGTAATTGTGCTATTCGCCAAAATATCACAAATCTAAAATATCGCTCGTACACTCTCATATGCACACCTCTCCTCAGCTATCAATGCAATTTTTTCACACTTCCTGTAATTAAAAATAAAAACATATACAAAATAAGCATTCCATTCACAAGCAGAAACTCCTTCAGTTCGCCACCAAAAACAACCCAATCTATTCCCCAAGCTAGCCAAAAAGTCGGCAACATAATCGCTATTTTTTGTAAAATTTCAGGTAACAACTCAATTGGAATCAAGACGCCACCGATTAAAGCAATGACACTGATAATTGACATAAAAATTAACATGGATATTTCTTTATTACGAAAAAATGAAATCCACATTAGTGCAAAGGCAATCGATGCCATACTAAATGTAATAAATAAAATGAATAACCAAAAGGGCTGATAAAGTTCTTTCCCAACTAATACGCCTCCATAAACTAAAATCAGACATTGTAATATTAAAATGGAAAAATACGCTAGCAAATTCTGTGCTAGATAACTAAAATGACTGATGGGGGCAATTGATACCTTTTTAGCAATTCCTCTCATTCTATCTTCTAAAATTAATCCGGAGAGCTTCAAACTAATAAACAAAATAAAAATACCAAAATATTGATATCCGTATGGAAGATGTGGCCAATACTCTCCTGATGGCAGAAAGATCGCAACAACTGGGAAGAGAAATAGAATCAACAAACTTGTTTTATTCGCAATACTTCTCTTCAGAACAAAGTGGAAAACAGTCATTTAAATCTTCCTCCTACCGAGCACAAACACAATAATAAAAGTAATTACAATTCCGACTCCTAACCGAATCATATAAATATAAGCATCAGGAAATAAATTGCTTTGTGCATAGCCAATTGCATTAGCAGCTAACAATAAAGGATTAAGGTATTCATTAATGAATGTGATAACCGTATAATCAGGAATTGGAAAAAACAACCCTGCCAACACAATACATCCAATGCCATATACTTCACTTAACCGTTCTGCTAATTTAAAGTTCTTTACAGCAAAAATAA
This sequence comes from Cytobacillus sp. FSL M8-0252, assembly GCF_038007345.1. Classification (NCBI taxonomy): domain Bacteria; kingdom Bacillati; phylum Bacillota; class Bacilli; order Caryophanales; family Bacillaceae; genus Cytobacillus; species Cytobacillus sp. FSL M8-0252. Next base: position 1,627,900 of record NZ_JBBOWZ010000001.1, on the reverse strand, counting down.
GAATTAAACTTACAAGGCTTGATAGTACAGCCAATAAGCCAATGATGTACATTACCCAAAATCCATTTCCCCACTCCACCTTTAAGCCTATTCCTGTAAATAGAAATAACAAAAAACCCAGAAAAATGGAATATAACATGCCACATAATGAGATTGAGAGAGCATAAAAAGGTCGACTCATCGGCGCCACCATTAAACGTTGCCGTCTTGGAGAAAATAAATCATCTTGAATATGGGCAATCACGATTGAACCGCCAAACAATTGAAACACAAGTGTCATTAACTGTGCTGTATCATAGAACGCAGGATCACCGTATTGATTTTTTAAGTCTCCTAATACGAAATAAAAAGTGGTAATAAGGATAATCGGAACAACTAAGAGCAACAATAGCGTAATATAGTCTCTACTCATTCGAATCACTGTATAAGGAATGGTTCTTAGGACACGCATCATGCACTACCTCCATCCCTTAAGGTTCTTCCAGTCAAAGTTAAGAAAACATCCTCTAAATTTGCTTTTTCTACATTAATGCCGACAACACCAGAGTCCTCTTTTATAATCGTTAAAATACGGTCAAGGTGTCCTGAATTAGCAGAAGATACAACCAAAATTTGATTCCCATCTTTAATGACTTGTTTTACATCTGGCAGTGCCTGAATACTCTCCAAAGAGACTTCTTCAGGATGACTTACTTCTACCTTGATTCTCTCTTCATGCTGAATGTTGCGAATCAAATCTTGAACTGTTCCTCTTGTAATGATTTGCCCTTTATCTAATATCACAACCTCTGAGGCAATCGCCTCAACCTCTTCCATATAATGCGTTGTATATAGAATAGTCGTTCCGTTTCTTTGTAATTTCTTTACAGCTTGCAAAATATGGTTTCGCGATTGAGGATCTATCCCCACCGTCGGCTCATCCATAATTAAAAACTTAGGATCATGAACTAAGGAACATGCAATATTCAGCCGCCTTTGCATTCCTCCAGAAAAATTTTGTGCCCTTCCCTTTGTATGTTCTGCTAATCCAACAAACGCTAAGGCCTCTGCTACCCTTCTTTTTCTCACTTCCCCTTTTAACCCGTAAATTCCGGCAAAAAAGTTCGCATTCTCCTGTGCTGTTAATTCTGGAAAAATCGATATTTCCTGCGTGACTAAACCAATTTTTTCTTTGTTTTTATTCTGAAATGGTTTTTTTCCATCCCCAAATAACGTAACATTCCCTTGATTAACTGTCTCCATTCCTGTTAGGCATCTAATTAATGTTGATTTTCCCGCTCCATTAGGACCAAGTAAACCAATAATTTGACCCTCATTTATATCCAAATCAATGTAGTCCAACACTAGTTTCGAATCATAACGTTTCACAATCCCATTTAGTGAGGCAATCATCCGCTCACACCCTTTCGCCTTGTTAGTGTAAGTATGTCAAGAAAGGCAAAAAGCAAATAGTTACATTTGTCATTAATTTATTTTGCTTCACTGCCTCTTTTTCAATAAAGTAGGAAGGTTGTTACGAACCGATAAATAAACATTAGCAGAGCCCGCAGATTAGTTGTCTTATCATTATTTTAATAAATGTAAATTGGTCACTACTACATTTATCAATTCTTTTTTGCTAAAAAAGCTTCTTCATACACAAGTATGAGAAGCTTGAATGTAAATAACTACTTATTTTTCTTTCTTCGTTAATTGAATCGCTTTTTTAATATCTTTATACGAAGATGAGCGACCATACATTAAAACACCGCCACGATACACTCGTGCACCGAATATCGCCAAAATAATTGTCGTCACAATAAGAACGGCCATGCCTAATATTGGTTCCCATACCGGCAATGAAAGCATTCCTACTCTTAAGAACATCAGCATTGGCGTGAAAAAAGGAATATAAGAGGCAATAGTAATAAAAGTTGTATCTGGGTTAGATAGACCATACATTGAGAGTAAAAAGCCCACAACTACTAACATCGTCATTGGCATAATCATTTGTTGAACATCCTCAATCCGACTAACTAAAGACCCAAGAAAAGCGGCTAGGGTCGCATATAAAAAATAGCCTAATAAGAAAAAGATGGCTGCATAAACCAATATACCAAGTGATAAGTTGCTAAACCCAAACGCTTCGAACCAGCCACCTTCAAGCTTAGACATGCTTTCTCTCAATGCAAAGAAACCAATGGAACCTAAAATCAGCATTTGTGTCACACTCAACAGAGCGATCCCGAGTATCTTAGCAAACATTTGCTGAACAGGTGGGGTACTTGATATAAGAATTTCCATGATTCTAGATGACTTTTCAGTTGCCACTTCATTAGCAATCATACTCGCATACATGATGACAGCAAAATAAATTAAAAATAAGACCACATAAACAAGACCTCTTGCCTGACTTAATTCTTCTTGAGACTTCGCATTTTCCTCAAGTGCAGTCGTCTCAAACGATACAGGTGCATACAATGTTTGCAATTGCTCTGGTGATAAATTTATACTCTCTGCAGTTAATTCCGTCTTTATTTGCTGCAAAGCTGTTTGCAATAAGCTAGAGATAGTAGTGTCAGCTATACTCAAGGATTTATATTCACCGCTAATGAGATCTTCACCGTTAGAAGTTAAGTAAAGTGCACCTGTAAATTCCCCAGATATTACCTTCTCGTCCACTTCAGCTTCTGACTGTTGTACACTTTCTAAGATAACTTCCTCCGATGTATATGCCTCTATGCGTTCTATTGCTTGGATGGAACTGTTTGTTTCATCTATCACTGCCACTTTCGGTGTTTCTTCATTTGAAAAAGTATCGATAATGGTTGTAATATTGGCTAACAGCACAAATAAAAGTGCCGTAATGATTGTCGTAATAAGAAAAGACTTTGTTTTTATTTTTGTCCAATACGTATGCCATAGAATTGTCCAAAAATTACTCATAAGAAGCACCTGCCTTTTCGATAAAGATATCATTTAAAGATGGTTCTTCAAGCATAAACTTGCGAATAAATCCTTTGCCAACAATATCTTTTAGTATATCGTCCGCTGCCAATTCATTTTCAATTTGCAGATGCACCCCTTCTGTTGTCATTTTAAATTTCTTCACAGCAGGGTGGTCTTGTAAAAAAGCCATCGAAAAATCACCATGAATGATTAATGTTTTTTTTCCATAAGAACGCTTAATTTCCTTCAATTCACCATGTACGACTGGTCTACCTTTTTGCATGATACAAAGATGCTCACATAACTCTTCAACATGTTCCATGCGGTGGGAAGAAAATACGATTGATGTACCACTATTTTTCAAGTCTACAACTGCGTCTTTTAGCAGCTCTACATTTACTGGATCTAGCCCGCTAAACGGCTCATCAAGAATCAATAGTTTAGGTTTATGTAAAATACTAGATATAAATTGTATCTTTTGTTGATTCCCTTTTGATAGCTCCTCTACCTTTTTTGTTTTGTAATCCGGTACTTTAAAGCGATCAAGCCAGTTGTCTAACTCCTTTAAGGCAGATTGTTTATCCATCCCTCTTAGCCTTGCTAAGTATACAAGTTGTTCTTTCACTTGTAATTTTGGATATAACCCACGCTCTTCAGGTAAATAACCAATTTGACCACTCACTGAATAATTAATGGGTTTCCCTTGCCAACTGATGTTTCCTTTGGTTGCATCAATTAACCCTAAAATCATTCGAAAAGTAGTCGTCTTTCCAGCACCATTCGCTCCTAAAAAACCAAACATTTCCTTTTCAGGTATTTCTATAGATATATCATCTACTGCAGTAAATTGACCAAACTTCTTCGTAACATTTTCTAATTTTAAAGACATATAAATTTTGTCCCTCCCTTTCATTTATTTACGGTATAAAACTAAAAAAGATTCATTAAATAAGGATGTTTCTTTTTGCAAGATTGATGGAATTATGCCAAAATATAATTAAATATCGGAATATTCAACTACATTACAAGGAGTCTTTATGATGAAAACTTATAAATTAACGGCATTCGAACCAACCGGTGAAAAAATTCTTGATGAATCATTCGAATCAGCAAATGATCAAGAAGCCAAGGTGACCGGAGAAAACCTCCTGAAAGAAAAAGGATTAGATGAGAAAACACATCGTTGCTCTTCTCCAGCAGGAAAGCTTATATTACTTCACCGGTAGACCTCAGGTTATACTATACACCACGTATCAAATAAAGACACGCATGTTTCTGATAAAACATGCGTGTCTTTCATTCCTGTTATTTCCCTGTGAATCGAGGCTGCCTTTTTTCAATAAAAGCGTTTATGCCTTCTTTATGATCAGCTGTTTTCCTCATTTGTGCTTGACCACTTTTTTCGAGCTCTAATAATTTTAATAATAATGGGCGATTCTTATCTGTCAGTATTTTTTTTGTTTTAATCATCGCAAGGATTGGAAGATGACTCAGATGGTACACTTTTTTATTTACTGCTTCGTTAAGATCATCTACGACTTCATGAACAAGTCCTCTCTCCCATGCTTCTTCAGCTGTCATCGGTTTCCCTTCCCATATGAGGTGCTTTGCTTGGTCGGGCCCTAACTTACTCTCAAGGAAAAAGTGGGAACCACCGTCCGGGATTAACCCTATACCAATAAAGTTCATCGCTAATTTACTTTCCTTATGAGCATAAATGAAATCCGTAGCTAATGCTAAACTTAATCCGAGCCCTGCAGCTGCACCTTTTATTGCGCTAATGGTGATTTTAGGCATACTATACAATGTAACAACTAACTCATTAATCTCATCCATTACAACGGGGAAATCGTTTTCATTCGCATCCATCAGCATCGTTTTAATGTCTCCGCCTGAGGAGAATGCTCTACCCGCCCCTTTCAAAACAACGATATCTATTTCTTCTAAATTACTTAACTCTTTCATAACAGCAGCCAGCTCATGAATCATTTCCACATTTAGTGCATTTAATGACTCAGGCCGGTTCATTTCCACATGCGCCACTCTTCCCTCAATCGAATAATTAACGGTCTTTGTATCAAAATCAAGCGCCATTCATTTTCCTCCTTAAGTTTGGATACCTCTATTATAAATAAAATATTTTTTATTTTCCAAATATAATTGAGTTTTTTTACTAGAAAATGAATGACTCTTCATATTGCAAATAATTACTGATTAATTTTATCCATTTGATATTTCTCTCGTAAATCACGTTTTAAAAATTTCCCTACAGATGTTTTGGGAATTTCATCAATAAAAATGACATCATCAGGAATCCACCATTTTGCAAATTGAGCGCTTAATGACTGAAGCACTTCTTCAGCTGTCACTTTCCCTTTATATTGTTCATGTAATACAACATAGGCTAATGGACGCTCTTGCCACTTTTCACTCGGAATACCAATAACAGCAGCTTCAAAAATGGCTTCATTAGCCATGAGCGCATTTTCTATGTCAACAGAAGAAATCCACTCCCCACCACTTTTTATTAAATCCTTCGTGCGATCGACAATTTTCAAAAGTCCTTCTTCATCTATCGTGACAACATCACCCGTATGAAGCCAGCCATCTTTAAAACTAGAGGCAGTCCGCTCGTCATTATAATATTCGGTTACAATCCACGGGCCTCTTAAGCAGAGCTCGCCCATCTGCTTTCCGTCCCACTCCACTTCAACCCCTTTTTCGTCAATCACTTTCATTTCTAATCCCGGAACCAATAATCCTTGCTTGCTTCTTAACTCCAGTTTCTCTTCAAAATCTATATTTTCTTGATAGCTTTTCAGATTGGAGACAGTTGCGAGTGGACTTGTTTCTGTCATTCCATAAGCATGAAGAAACGGTATCTTATACTTTTCTTCGAACACTCGAATCATGCCTTTTGGTGCAGCAGATCCGCCACACAGAATGCTTCTTAAAGAACTTAAATCATATTTTTTCGCTTGCAATTCCTTCAATAATCCAAGCCAAATAGTTGGGACACCTGCAGTAATTGTAATTTTATATTCTTCTATTAGTTCGGCAATTAATTTAGGCGTAAATGCAGGTCCAGGCATGATCAATTTTGTGCCAAACCACACACCTGCAAAAGGTAAGCCCCATGCATTGACATGAAACATCGGGACGATAGGTAGGGCAATATCTTTTTCACTTACACCAACACTATCCGCTAAACCTAATGCTAAGCTATGGAGCACAATTGCCCGGTGAGAGTAAATGACGCCTTTAGGATTTCCGGTGGTCGCGGAAGTATAACACATCCCTGCCGGGTCATTTTCATCTAGATCATCGGGATATTGATAATTGGGATCTGCTTCTTCTAGTAGACTTTCATAATTATATGCTGGAGATAAAGTTGTAGTTGGAGGTTCCTTATGGTCACTCATAATGATAAATGCTTTTACATTGGAAAGTTCGTCCCTACATTGTTCAATTAATGGAACTAACTCTTCATCTATGAGGAGAATTTTATCTTCTGCGTGATTAATAATATAGGTGATATGCTGAGATGAGAGTCTAATATTAATTGTATGCAACACCGCTCCACTACAGGGAATCGCAAAATATGCTTCCAGATGGCGGTGGTGATTCCAAGCAAATGTCCCTACCTTCTCCCCTCTTTTAATACCAAGCCTTTGTAAACTTGAAGCAAGTCTTCGTGTTCGTTCTGCCATTTCCTTATACGTAAATGTTTGAATACCACCTGCTGTTCTAGATACAACCTCTTTTTTTGCGAAAAACGTTTCTGCTCTTTTTATCATCTGTGCCATCGTCAAAGAAGAATGATTCATCACCAATCGCCTCCCTTATAGTAACCGTTTACATTATCATAGATGTATATGCGCTTTTGTACCTATTACATTCTTGTTTTTTTACTAAAATCCTCTATTAAAGTTGCCATAATTAAATCTAGTCTATTTTCACAAACAAAAAAGCTGCACCTCTAACCTAGGTACAGCTCATATTATTCTGCTTATATAGAGTTTGCCTCAATATTAAAGAGCTCATTTAACATAGCGATTTTCTTATCCGTGTATTCAACAAAACTTTCATTGTAGGATTTAGGGTCTTTCGGATTTGCAAAATGAGTAATTTTACCTGTCTCCGGATGGATAAACTTACTTGCTGCCCCGCAGCCAATTCCGATAATCGTTTGCATTTCTTCCATAATCATAATATTGTAGAGACTTTCTTGTTTCGGTAACGCATAGCCAACGTTTTCTAAATTTCCTAAAATATTTTTTTGACGATATAAATAGTAGGGCTCATAATGATGTTCAGCCGTCCACTCTTCTGCCATATTCATCATTCTTTCTGCTTCTTCACGATCTGCAACCTTATATTTCTGCCGGTTCTTTGTCATTTCAGAAGCTCTTTTAAAAGATAATGTATGGACAGTCAGTGACTCGGGTAGTAACTGCTTTGTTTCATTTAATGAGTGTGCAAACTCTGTTGTGCCTTCATTTGGTAAGCCAATGATTAAATCCATATTAATGTTGTTCATACCCATACTTCTCGCCAGGTGGAACTTATCGATTGTTTCCTCAACCGTATGATGCCTACCAATCGCTTTTAACGTTTCCTGCGTATAAGATTGTGGGTTGATACTGATACGATCAATATTCCATTTTTTTAGTACATTTAACTTATCTGCAGTAATCGTATCCGGTCTACCTGCCTCGACCGTAATTTCCCGAATGTGACTCACATCTGGAAACGACTCATACATTTCTTCATATAGAAGATCCATTTCCTCTGCTGTAATACTTGTTGGCGTACCTCCACCATAATATACGGTTGTCACTTTGATCCCATTTTCCTTTAACCATTCTCCCATATGTCTCATTTCATAATGCAGACCAGCTAAGAAGGAATCGACTCTACCTTGTTTACCACCAATTGCATAAGCAGGAAATGTACAATAAGCACATTTTGTTGGGCAAAAGGGAATGCCGATATAGATACTGACTTCTTTTTTTAAATCATAAAGGTCAGGAATCGCCGTTAATTGTCGTGCAACGATTTTTTCCATTAGATTAATTTTTTCATCTGAAATCAAATAATCTTTTTTCAAAGCTTGATGAGCATCTTCCTTACTACTTCCAGACATCATATGACGATGATAAAGCTTTGTTGGCCTTATCCCTGTTAATATGCCCCATTTCTGCACAATACCTGTCCAATCTTGTAATACAGTTAAATACACATGGGAAGCTGCATACTTTAATTGATTAAAGAATTCCTTTTCTGTCTCAAACGCCTTAAGATTCTTTCTATAGTTAGCGGTATAGACTTCTTCCTCGCTTGTAGTAAGCTGAACACTCATGTTAATCTCTTCACTTACTTCATAGTGGAAAGATATAACTACATCTGCACCCTCATGTTTATCAAGTTTTACAGAGCATTCTTCAAAAAATAAATTACCAATTAACTGCAATGGTCTTATATAACGGTTATCATTCAAACCTAAAATAGATATATTCATTGTTAATCACCTTTATACTTTCTCTTGATCAAACTTCTTTAAGTTTACAAAAAAAAGACCTTACGGGTCAATCTCCATTCATAGGTCGTTTGTATTTTAGTATATCAGTTTGTTAGCTATATTTGGCATATGCTGCTAAAAGACCACCCCCCCTTAAATTAAGGAAAACGAATAAGAAGCTTTGAAGGTAGCAACCGTTCTACCACCTTCAGAGCTTCTACTTTACTTCAAGAGATTCATTTTCCTTAAAAATTGGATAGGATGTTGTTTGCGGAAATGCTCTTTTACCATATATGTTACACCATGTTCATCATTTGTTCTTGTTACCCAATCAGCTTGCTTTTTTAAGACATGAGGGGCATTCCCCATCGCTACACCTAAACCCGCACCTTCAATCATCTGCAAATCATCATAGCCATCTCCAATGGCTACAATTTCTTGCGGTGCAATACCAAGTTCCTTACTTAATCTGAGTAAACCATTCCATTTGGATACACCATAAGGGACAATATCTAAACGAGAGTCATTTAGTTGGGTAATAGCAATTTCCTCATCATACATGACATCTAATGCTTTTTTGGCATGTATAAGATCATTGGTATTTTCAAAGTAAATTTCAATTTTTGGTGGTTTAACTGGATCTTCTAGCAAATTTTCACTCAGAGACTCAACAAACTGGTGGGAATAAAAAACAGGATCACCTGTTGAGAACACCGTTTTAGCGAGGATATTATTATTTGTTTTTGTCTTATTTGCTAGTGAAAACTTTTCATGCACAAGTCTTATTTGACAAGGGAATCCTTCTAATAAGCGTACAATATCAAAGGTTACTTCTTTTTTGATGCGTTTTACTTCAATTGGTTGTTCCAATTTATCCGCTGTATAAGCTCCAGCTGATGTTACAAGGATGGAATTTAATTTTAATGCTTTAGCCACTTTCTTAGCCGATGGAAAACTTCTTGCTGTTACTAACGTCACATAAATTCCCTTTTGCTGGACGTATTCGATTGCTTCCTTTGTTGATTTATGCAGCCTTCCATTACTTTGAAGAAGGGTACCATCAATATTTATAGCTAAGAGACGATAAATCATCTTTTTGCCCCCTATTCTGGATGAAAATTGTCCTTATGACACTTTTATGTACCCGCAACAGAAAATAGAACAGGAAGAATAGAGATAAAGAAGTCTGTTCTCTTTGCGTTTTAAACATAGTTACGTTTCCTGCCGTTCCTTAATCTTTTTTTATCAAAATTCCGCGACATTTGTATTTGTATATAAGCCGTCACATCCTTAAGAAGGCATGAGGTTTTTACACCTGCACGAAAAAAAGCACAACTTTGCTATTGAAAGCAAGGTTGTGCTTTTATGAAATAGAACCAAGTCTATTACTCATGAATTACTCGGCTGCACCGTATAAATCTTCGAGAGGCTTCATGATTGTTTTATTTAAGTCTGTGATAACTTCACTCATTTTTTGTTCATCGGCCATAAGTTTAGAAATCAGTTCGTGTTGTTGTACAAGGGCAACTGTTTTTTGCGCTTGATCCACTTCTTCTTGTGTAATTTCTTGACCAGACATTTGCTTCTGTTGTAACTGAATTTGAATATTTCTAAAGTTATCAAACATCGATTTAGCTGATGGATCTGCATTCACCTTATCATAAGAATCCTTTAAGCTTTGATATTCATTGCTTTCACGGATTGCTTTTTCTAATTCGATTGCTGCGTCTTGTAAATTATTTGCCAAATTGAACACTTCCTTTTCATAGACTTCCACCACTATAACAGACAATGGAAGTAAAATCGAGGAAAAACCTATAAAATATAAGGATTTATAATATCCATATGGCAGTAATACCTTGAAACACACCTACTAGACCACCCAGTAAGGCTCCAAGAAATGTAATCATTCTTAATTCCTTATTAATAATCGAGAACACCATTTGCTCTAACCTTTCAACAGAAAATGAGTCTACCTGTTCTTTTACAATTTCATTGAGCTTCATTTTTTCCATTAAAACAGATATTCTATCAGCTAATAACTTACTTATTCCTACTGTTGCTTTCGGGATAAGTTCAGTAATAATATAAGGTCTTATTGTTGCTGTTAGTTGACTAATTGGCATTTGAAATATTTCATGAACTTGAACAAATCGAAACACAGTCTGCTTTATGAATGGAAGGAGGTTATCTCTTCCTATTTTATCTTCAAACTCAGCAATATTTTTATCTAATAATTTTCGCCATTCTTTTCTAAGGAGTGATGTTAAAAGCTCATCTGTTCCAGGATGATTTAAGAATTTTACGATTTCAGGTTGTAGTTTTTCCCCTAATTTCACATTGCCTAAAAACATTTGTAGCATACTTTTAATCATGCCACTTCGTTTTTGGACAAAATCATCGGCCATCCTTTGAATACTTTCTTTTCCTTCTTCACTTGCGAAATAATTCTTTGCTGATTGCACAATCCAATTGCTTAGTTGAGGCAACTGTTCCTCCACTTTACCTACAAGTTTTTGTGGCAAGATTTCTTTCATTGCTACATCTTGATTTGTACGCATCCAATTCTCATATTTCACCTCTAAAAACGCACCAATCTTATCCTCAGCCATTTTTGCAGGTTCATTTATATCTATTTGTTCCAACAGATGCTCTAACGTTTTTTCTGTTTTCAATTTCTTTTCTACTTCTACCACGGCAAATTGTGTCAGCATTGTTTGAAAACGCTCATTTTGTAGTTTCTTTTGTATCCCTTCTGGTGTTAACAAATGATTTATGACAAGCTTACCCATTTGTTCGGCCATCTCACCTCTACGTTTAGGAATCAACCCTGGTGTAAAAGGAAGACGCCATTTCCCAATATAAATCGCTCTATAAGGCTTAAATATCATTTTAATAGCTAAATAATTTGTAACTCCTCCAATGATGGCACCAGTAGCAACCATCATTAGTAGGGTCGTAAAAATTTCTTTCATTCCGCTCTCTACCTTTCTTCTTTCACCAAATTCTTTGTGCAATCGCACCAATTTATCTTGCCATTCATAAGATAGCGTATCAGCATTCGCCTAGATTTTATTATATAATTACTCGCTTCTTGCGGGCAAATGGGGATTAATGATGACACGATATACAAACATTAAAATGAGAGTACTTCCGTATGAAAATAAGATGGTTCTAGAGCTCAACCCAGCATTAGCAGAACATTTACTAATTTCTAATGAGGAACATATCCGTTTATCATTAGGGCAAAAACAATTAACCATTCGCCTCATTTATCGTCAAGTAGATGAAAAGGAACTGTTCATTAGTCAATCAGTATTCGATTATTTCAATATACCATTTGAAGGGCACCTCATGCTTGTTAATTATATTGTTCAAAGCAAGGTATTGTCACTCGGGCCAATTATTGCTATCATGACTGACTTTTTTGAAATGGCAGATCAATCTCCTCCACATTTTCGCACCATCCATCAATTTTGCCATGAAATCAATCAAACTGTTGAGCTTTTAGGAGGAATTGCTTATGTTTGTCATCCCAAAGATATTAAAGAAACTGAAGTCCATGGTTATATAAATATCGAGGGTGAATGGAAGAAACAACTACTGCCACTTCCTGATGTTATTTATAACCGCGTTCACTCTAGAAAGATTGAAAGCTCACCTAGCTTTGCAAACCTTAAAAATTTGCTATATAAAAATGCCATCCCTTTTTTTAATGAACAATTTTTATCAAAGAAAGATGTATATGATTTCTTATTCGACGAAACTCATTTACGTACCTATTTACCAGAAACAGAAGATTATTCGAAAGAAAAGTTACTTTATTTTATAGAAAAGTATCCATCTATCTTCATAAAGCCCGTAAATGGAAGTCAAGGGAAACAAATTATTCACATACGTAAAAATAAAGATATGTACGCCGTTGGTTACTCATCAGGGAAAAAGGCAAAAACAAGCCACCCATTCCATCATCTTGATAGCTTCATATCGCAATTCGAGAAAGAGCATAGAACAAGTAACTATATTATCCAAGAAGGCATACCGCTCATTCAACTCAACAATAGACCGATTGACTTTCGCATTCTTTGTCATAAAAATAGGCAAAACATTTGGAAAGTTACCTCTGCTGTAGCCCGAATCTCTAATGCAGAACAATTTGTATCTAATCTTGCCCAAGGAGGGGAAATGAGAAAACCACTAGCACTGCTAACTACACTATTTGATAAAACCACCGCAATACAAATATTAGCATTAATGAAAGAAATTTCAATAGAGCTATGCACGATGATTGATCAAAAAACATTTGGCCTATATGGTGAACTTGGCATTGATATGGGCGTTGATTATGAGGGGCATTTGTGGATGATTGAAGCAAACTCTAAACCATCTAAGCAAATTGATGGTGAATTCAATCAGATCAGACCTTCTGCAAGAGCACTTGTAGAGTATTGTACTTTTTTAGCTTTTTCAACATAACAATAAGGAGGAAAAATCAGCATGAAAACACTTGGTATTATGACACTTTACGAAACAAGTGAAAGGACCTATATAACAGCTATTGCTTCACAAGCTAAACATCACGGCTATCAATGCTTTCGTTTTATTCCGAAAAACATCCTACCACACAATAATGAAGTAAATGGAGAGCTATTTAATGAAGTAACCGAACAATGGGAGTCTACGGTTTTTCCATTACCTGAACTGTTATATGACCGTTGTTTTTATCAAGAAGATGATCATTCAAAAAAATGCAAAGTCATAACAAATTGGTTAAAAAAGAGTGGTAAGACCCAATTCTTAGGTCAAGGACTTCCAAATAAGCTCGAAATATATGATGCCCTAAAACATTCTAGACTCGCTCCTTATTTACTGCAATCAGAGCCTTTCACTTCAGCGAAATCTTTCATTAAACAGTTAAAAAAGCAGTCACCACTCGTATTAAAACCAGTAAATGGGTCACAAGGTATAGGTATTTATGTTATCTCAATCAAAGGTGACTCAATGATTATCAAAACAGACAAAGGCTCTAAGCAGATTGAACAAACGCTTCCCATTCATAAAGCAACGGTTTGGTTAGAGAGGCTGACAAAAAGATATCAATATCTAATCCAACCATTCTTATTACTCGTTGATGAACAGAATCGCCCCTTTGATTTACGCGTTTTTCTGCAAAAGGATGCTAACGGTGAATGGCAAGAACAAGCAAGAGCCATGCGAACTGGTCATGAAAACGGCATAATTTCTAATTTAAGTGCCGGTGGAACAACCTCTTCCTATGAGCATTGGCTAGATAGTATTCCAAAAAGCCAAAAGTCGTTTTTACAGGAAGAATTAAAGGAAATATTAATTATTCTTCCCTCAATTATGGAATCATGCTTTTCAACACTATTTGAATTAGGTATCGACATCGGAATTGATCAAGAAGGTGGCATCTGGATTCTTGATATTAACTCTAAACCTGGCAGGAAATTGGTCTTACAAACAAATCCACAATTAGCAGATGTCCTTTACACTTCTCCATTTAAGTATGGAGATTACCTATTATCCCAACGGGCATTAGCTGAAAGGAAGTGAAAGAATGATGAATCAAACATTTATGATAGATATCACCTCAGACTATAAAGGCTGTGTATTCTTGCCAAACCATATAAATCTAAATACTGCCCTTTACAAATTAAATTTCGGTACAGTTACCATTGATGCTAAATTTAAGCAACAACCGAGCTCCAAACAAGCAATCACCATCAGTGAAGATCTCGCTAAAGATATTTTCTTCCCTTATGTCAAACACCCTCTTCATATTTTTATACATGATGAAACATTAACAATCGGACCCCTTGTTGGCATTTTCACGTCAGGGTTCACATCATTTCCCATGCGGCCTATCGGTGATCGCTCAATTATTTTTTCTAAACTCTTATCTGTAAGTACTAGTGTCGGTGCACTTCCTTTCGTATTTGGAGAGAAGCATATCAATTGGGATTCTGGTACTATACAAGGTTTATTTTATTTACAAAATGGGTGGAAGACAATTGAAGTGCCTTTCCCAAACGTAATCTATGATCGCCTTCCAAATAGAAAAAGTGAACGGCAAAAACAACAAAAAGAAGTAAAGTCACGACTTGAACAAGAATATTTAATTCCTTGGTATAATCCAGGCTTTTTTAATAAAATGGATATTTATGATCGTTTATTTCAAGTCGAGGAAATTTCGGAGTATTTACCTGAAACACAGCCGTTTAGTTCTTATTCCGCCATCGAAAACATGCTCGCCAAATATGGCCATATATACATTAAACCAATGAATGGCAGTCTGGGATTAGGTATTCATCAGATTATTTATAACAGAGAAGACAGTGCTTATTATTGTCGGTACAGAGATTTAAAAGCCGGTATGAATAAACTAAAGAAATTCTCTAGTCTAGAAGGGTTAATGAAGCATATTTTTGCAGGTAAAAACCTCGAAAGAATGATTATCCAACAGGGTATATATCTGTTGAAGAAAGAGAAATGCGCCATTGATTTTCGGTTACACACGAATAAAGATTCAACAGGACAGTGGATTGTTACTGCTTGTGCAGCAAAAGTAGCTGGAAATGGAAGTGTTACAACCCATGTAAAAAGTGGAGGTACGATTCAATCATTAGATGAAATTTTCGAGGATCCAATTGAAAGAGAAGAAATTGCTAATAAATTGCAAACAGCTTCCTTAAAGTTAAGCGAAGCAATAGAAAATAATATGGAAGGTCTTGTCGCAGAAATAGGCTTTGACTTAGGCATAGACCAGTCAGGAAAAGTTTGGTTTTTCGAAGCGAATTCAAAACCAGGACGTTCAATCTTTACACATCCAAGTATGAAAAAATTTGATTTCTTAACACGAAAACTTTCTTTAGCATATAGTATCTACCTAACAGAACAAGCAATGAAAAGCCCTGAGGCATTGTTTAGATGACTACTTCCTACTATGACCCTTTATCTCAAAAGTGGTATCACGCACAGGAAAAAATGTTTGGAAACAATAAAATAAAAACAGAAAAACTCTTTCATTATTCAAAAAAATGGTTGCCATTCTCATTAAATGAAGATTCTCATCGAATCGGTCCAATTATAGGGATCTTAACAAGCAAAGGAAAAAATAAAAAATTAGCGGGCAATGGTCCGCTATTTTTATCTCTTGTCCAACAATTTTCAAAAATAGGCGCATTACCTATTGTCTTTACGCCAGATGATTTTGGAGTTTCATTTGTAACTGGTTATACATTTCATCCATCTCTAGGAAAATGGATACAGGTCTCATCCCCTCTACCTGATGTCATATATAACCGTATTCCTTTCCGCAACCTAGAAAAAGAAACTGATTTTACTGCACTTACATCGTTCTTACAAAAACATAATATTCCTTTTTTCAATCCCTGTTTTATAAATAAATTGGAAATGCATCATTTATTAATGGAATCTTCCTCATTAAAACCTTTATTACCAGAAACTTCGTTATTAACTTCTGAAGAAATGCTACATGATTGGCTGAAAGACAAACAAAAAATATATATCAAACCCGTTAGTAGTGCAAAGGGAAAAGGAATCTTTCGAATCTCCCTACAGGAAAATCACTATTTAATGGAAGGTGTTCATCTAACAAAAGAGTTCGCTACCTTAAACGAATTATGGAATAAATTAAAAGTTCATTTAGCTAAGGACCGATATATCATACAAGAAGCAATTGAACCAGCATTATATGATGAATCAAGATATGATTTCAGAATATTATCACATAAAGAGAGGAACAATTTTGTCATTTCTGGGATTGGTATAAGGCAATCTAGCAGTCACCAACAAGTCACAACACATGTACCCAATGGTGGGAAGATATTGCCTTATGAACTATTTGCTAAAGAAGAGGACTATATATTTTTCAATTCAATCATACAAGAGGTGGGTCATTTATTAAATAAACAACTTGGTTTATTCGGGGAATTCTCTTTAGATATAGGTGTAGGTGCGAACGGTAAATTCTACTTGTATGAAGTAAATTCCAAGCCTATGAGTTTTGATGAAGAGCATATTGAAAACAAACGAATCAAAGCAATTTGTCACTTATGTATGCAATTAAGCGGTTTTCCCACTTTTCCTCATTAAATTATGTTTGTTTTCATTTTCAGAACTCCTCGATTCAAGTTAAAATGAGAACAAGGGGGAATAATCATGATTTCACATTTTCAATTTCAATCATTATATGAAAACAAAGAATTACCAGGATGGAAATTTTCTTTTTTTCATCATGGCAAAAAGTATTTAGGTATATATCATCGTGATGGAAAAATTGAATGGTTATCCACTGTTCCGGACCAAAATCATGAAGACAAGTTAAAAAGCCATATTCACGAACTCATGCTTTACCATGTGTATGACCGGTAAAGAATTGTGGAAGAATATGAACCATTCTTCTGAAATTAAGGAGGTTCATTTATGGCAAACAAAAAAGACGATTTAGTAAAAGATTTACCATATGAAGGACGCGATGAAGCCTTTCTCGATGTTGATCGTTATATTAACGAAGGAATGTCCGGAGGTACTGTGCATGTTAGTGGAGGACATACGAATATCGAAGAAGCGAGAGAACTAGAAAAAGAACAACCTCCGCATTGCTGTGATGAAGAATAGACTAGAAAGGAACGATTGTGAGCAATCGTTCCTTTCCTTTTACCAAAAACATCTTACCTACTTTTCACAATCATATTAACAGCTTGTTGTATCTCTTCTTCTGCATTTCTACCTTCTGAATTTGCTTCTCTTATACAAGCTTCCAAATTCTTTGCGACAACATAACCAATCGTTCGGTCAATGCCCGAGCGAATAGCTGAAAGCTGAGTAACGACATCTTTACAATGTTGCTCTTCTTCCATCATCCGTAATACGCCTCTCATTTGACCTTCTAATCTTTTAAGCCTGTTTTTCATATCCTCTGTATAATCCATTTATTCACCTTCTAACCTCATTTTCAATGATTAGGGTCATCATTAATCATCTGTGTTAGCGAATGTAAAAGCATACCCATAATTTTAATGACGATTAAATTGATGATTTATATTATATCATGTTTCTACTGTTCCTCCCTATGCACAATAAAAAGACAACAAAACATTTATAAGGAAATAATTCCCTAAAAATATTCAGGCATAATCTTTTAAATATCAACCATAATAACTATTACAAGCGGCAAACACGCTTAAAACTTCTACTATCGATGGGTTAAACCAAATATGGTGCAAAGAAAATTGCGTTGGTTCATTGCCAACTAACCCAGCCAAAAAAAAATTTAGAGGAGTGGAAACACATTATGGCAAACCAATCTTCAAATCAATTAGTAGTACCAGGAGTAGCTCAAGCTTTAGATCAAATGAAGTACGAAATCGCAAGTGAATTCGGAGTTAACCTTGGCGCTGAAACAACATCTCGTGCGAACGGTTCTGTAGGTGGAGAAATTACTAAGCGTCTTGTTCAAATGGCTGAACAACAACTTGGTGGCGGAAAGTTCTAAGCTGCAAAACTTAATAATATGGATTAGCCCCCTATCACCTAGGGGGCTTTATTTGTTTAGATCATTTTTTCTGGTACAACCCATTTATCATATTGATCTTCAGTAATATATCCTGTTTTTAATGCCGCTTCCTTCAATGTTAGCTCCTCTTTAAAAGCTAACTTAGCAATTTCAGCTGCTTTTTCATACCCGATATGGGGGTTTAAAGCTGTCACTAACATGAGGGATTGATTGACAAACAGAGAGATTTTTTCAGTATTAGCTTCTAAACCAACAATGCAATTTTTATTAAAAGAATTCATACCATCACTAAGTAATGTAATACTTTGAAGCAAATTAAAAATGATTACTGGCTTAAAGACGTTTAATTCAAAATTACCTTGACTGGCAGCAAAGCCTATCGTTGCATCATTTCCAAATACTTGACTTGAAATCATTGTCAACGCTTCGCTTTGTGTTGGGTTTACTTTTCCTGGCATAATTGAACTTCCTGGTTCATTAGCAGGTATCGTTAATTCTCCAATCCCACTTCTTGGTCCACTCGCAAGCCATCTAACATCATTAGCAATCTTCATTAAATCTGCAGCTAAACCTTTTAAAGTTCCATGAAGATGAACAATCTCACTATGACTTGTTAGTGCTTGAAATTTATTAGGAGAAGAAGTGAACGAGAGCTTCGTTAATTTAGAAATCTCACTAGCCATCTTATCACCAAACGACGGGTCAGCATTAATACCTGTTCCGACAGCAGTTCCACCGATAGCCAGTTCTCCTAGTGCTAGTTTCGCTTCATTGATAAGGCGCTCATCCTTCTCTAACATATAACGCCAACCGCTTATTTCTTGTCCTAATGTAAGAGGAGTTGCATCTTGAAGATGAGTTCTTCCTATTTTTACGATATCTGCAAAATCGTTTTCCTTCTGTAGAATGACATCCTTTAAACGAATAAGCGCAGGAATTAAATGTTTATCCACACTGTTCAGTGCTGCAATATGCATCGCTGTTGGAAAAGTGTCATTAGAACTTTGCGACATGTTTATATCATCATTTGGGTGAATGGAAATATCTTCATTATCCAATAATTCATTTGCCCGTCTTGCCACTACTTCATTGACATTCATATTTGTTTGCGTTCCACTGCCTGTTTGCCATACAGCTAAAGGGAAATGTTCATCAAATTTCCCAGCTAACACCTCATCACACGCTGCAACAATTGCATTTTTCTTTTCTTCTGATAACTTATTTAATTCATGATTGACTATCGCTGCTGAGCGCTTAATCGTAGTAAAAGCATAAATTAACTCTAATGGCATTTTTTCAATACCTATTTTGAAATTATTGCGACTTCTTTCTGTTTGTGCACCCCAATATTTTTCAGCAGGCACATTAATTTCACCAATCGTATCTTTCTCTACACGATATTCAGTCATCTTACTACCTCCCAAAAATTCTTGTCTATCTATTATTTTCCTAATTTAAAGCATTTTAAAATAGGTTTATAAAAGCTCCATCCTTAGTTTTACATTCCTAATCAACAGAATCAAGTTATTCGACTTTTCTATTAATAAATCCGACAAAGATTAAACGTAAAACATTCTAATTATAAAATGTTTAACTTAAAAATAAAGGGGTAATTTTTTATTAAATTCTTTTAAAAGGAGTTACATATCATGAATAGAAAAATTATCTCTTCCAGTTTAAAATTTGAAAAATCATTAAATATAAAGAAAATGATTGCTATATACCAAACTGCATATAAATACGACGGCACAATTTATTTTCTTTATCAACATAATGTAGTGATCCCTTCTCACTTGTCAAAACTAGTAACCTTTCTGATGATGGTCCGACCGAAAGACGAATTGAAAGTGATTGTGGAAGGTACTGAGCCAGAAGAAATACTTATTCAAATTAAAACGTTGTGTACGAATGATGTTCACTTTACAGCAGAGCCTAAAAGTTTATTATTGAACAGAAGTGTACATGTATAAGATATCTTATTTTAGTAAAGGTATAGGGAAATAAGAAAGATTCTCCATGAGAATAAAGATTCTCTCAGTAGATTTTTCATTATTTCCCTTTAAATATCATATTTAATTAAACCAGTCAAAAAACTGATTCCTTTTATCTTCTAACCAGTTTCTTATTTCATCCCTCTGTTCCTGTTTCTCCTTGTTACGTTGCTGCTTTTTATATTTATCATCGATTTTATCGACATTAAAGCTTTCAATCGGTTTTCCTTGAAGCACTTTTTCCATTACTTCCTTGAAAATTGGCGCTGTGCCTTCACTACTACTCGTCGTCAAATAATGATTACGATCACTTTGATCATAGCCAACCCAGATGGCACCTACTAGATGAGGAGTATAACCAACAAACCATTGGTCCTTTGTCCCACTTAAACCTTCAATCCCTAACTGTGTTGAACCAGTTTTCCCTGCGATTTCAACTCCATCAATTTTAGCAGCTTTCCCTGTACCATAATCGACGACACCTAATAGCATTGCTGTCACTTGATTTGCTGTTTGTTCAGAGATTACTGTTTCCTTCTTACTTTCCCATTGAACGAAAGGCTCATCAGATTGGGTTTTTATTTCAATAATTGTATGAGCTTCTTCTTTCTTACCACCATTAGCAAAAACACTATAAGCTTCAGCCATCACTTTAGGAGACACAGGACGGCTTGTCCCACCCAAAGCAAGAGCTAGGCCTCCATCCAATACATTCTTCGGAATGCCGAATTGCTCGGCCATCTTCTTTCCTCTATCTACACCTATTTCATTATATAACCATACAGCCGGTAAATTGATAGAATGCATCACAGCCTCATACATTGGTACTTCACCTAGATATTGGTTATTATAATTATTTGGAGCATACTCACCAAATGATAATTTCTCATCTTTCAACATATCTGTATTTTCCCATCCAGCTTCAATTGCAGCAGCATAAGGAATAATCGGTTTCATCGTTGAACCTGGTTCTCCCACAGGGTGAATGGCTCTATTATGTCCAAGGAGCGTATGCTCACCTCTCCCACCAACTAAAGCACGAATACCACCAGTTTCAGGATCCATTAATATCATCCCACTTTGAACCGGTCGCTCCCCTGTTGTTGAAGGAAAAATCGCATCATTTTGATAAGTAGACTCTATATCAGCTTGCATACTAGGATCTAATTCGGTATATATTTGATAACCTTGCGTTAACAACTCATCTAATGAGAGATCATATCGATTCATTGCTTCTTCGAGAACAGCATCAACATAATAAGGGTACTTTCCTTTCATTGGATCAGCTTCCCCTTCTTTAAAACTCATTTCTACATTTATTGCTTGATTCATTTCCTCTTCATTAATATATCCATGTTGCTTCATTTGCTTTAAAACAAGATTTTTTCTTGCTATTGCCTTTTGTTTGTCATTGTATGGATTAATCGTAGAAGGTGCTTTAATTAAACCAGCCAACATTGCAGATTCACTTAACGATAATTCGCCTAAATCTTTAGCAAAGTATTTATTAGCTGCTTTTTTCACCCCATACGCACCCTCACCAAAATAAATTCTATTCAAATACATTTGTAGTATTTCTTCTTTACTATATTGGTGTTCTACTTCTCTAGCTATAAAAAACTCTTGAAGCTTTCTGTCATATGATTTTTCTGCAGTGAGAAGTTCATTTTTTACAAGTTGTTGAGTGATTGTGCTTCCGCCTTCAACAATTCTACCAGCTCGTATATTGGTTAAAAAAGCGCGGCCAATCCCTTGATAATCGACGCCTTCATGTTGAAAAAAACGATGATCCTCAATAGCAATAACAGCGTGTATGAGTGATTCCGGTATCTCTTCAAAGGCTACTCCTTCATTTTTGTTAGCAGAAACCTTACTAGCTACTTCACCATTTTTATCATAAATAATCGTTGGCTTGCTTAATTGACTATTTAGACCTTCAATATCATTATTTGTTGCAAATGGAATGATATAGATTAAACCAAAAAGGACTCCCAGTGATATGAGTAATAATATTACCTGCCATATATGCAATTTCTTTATCATGTTTTTCAACCAAACAAATGGTGTTTTTTCCCTTTTCATAACATCTCCACCTTATGTTCCTAGCAAGAAAATTTCTATTATTATAGGATTATACTTCATCAATAAGGGTAAAGTATAACATAAGACGAAAGGGTGATAAGATTGTTAAACTTTCAAACAATTATTGTCGGGTATGATGATTCTGAAAACAGCCGTCACGCATTGGAAAAAGCACTTTCTTTCTCTACGACTGACACAAAAATCATTCTAGCTCATGCTGATGAAGAAGTGATTGAAAATTCTTATTCAGCAACTGAAAAAAACCCTCAGTTAAGATCGAATAATATGATTGTTGAAGGCATGCAAATACAACCGCTCCATATTAGTAATCACGCAGAAGAAAAGACGACACATTCAACAATAATTAACAGCGTCGACCAAGCGATTACACATGCTAAACAAATTGCTGATGAAGCTGGAAAAAAATTAGAAATAAAAATATTGGGAGGCAAACCGGCAGATGCTATATGCGAATTAGCTGAAGAATTAAAAGCAGACATTATATTCGTAGGAAGTTCCTCAAAAGAAGGATTAAAAAGAATTTTCTTAGGAAGCAATAGTGAAAAAATAACAAAAGAAGCGCCATGTAGCGTAATGGTCGTCAAATAATAAGCAAAAAACCCAACTTTGTTGGGTTTTTTGCAGCTATGTATTAAATGAATTAATATTGATGTTGAAGTTCTTCAATGACTTCAGCGAATCTCTCCTTGGCAGAAGTTTCATCAAAGCTACTATAAATACGGAAATGCTCTTCGTCAATAATTCGGTAATGTTGACTAATGATATTTTGTTGCAAAACATAGCCGCTTTTATTCTGTATTTCTTTCCACCAAATCTTTCCACCTAGAGTTTTCTCTTTACGAAAATCAATTCCCTCTCTCACTACTGTTTCAATTACCTCTAAAGGCTCGTTTCCGAACAAAAACCTTACTGTCTCTGTTTCTCTAAACAATGCACATACAGCAACGACAGTCGACCAACCAGCATTGGCCCGGCCTTTTTCAATTTGTACAAGTGTTTTTTTTGAAACACCAACGATTTCTGCCATTTTGTCCTGTGTATAACCAGCTTCAGTACGAATTAAGCGCATCTTTTCCGAAACTTTTAATATGATTTCATCTCTAGTCAAAATCATTTCATTCCCTTGATTTATTTTTCGTGTATTTTTACACCTTTTCATATCGATTATAATTAAATTTTTCGAACCTTTCAAATAAAAATCGAAATGAATAAACAACATATACATCATACATTTTTCAACAAATGTCATTTTGTGTTATAAAAATATTTAAAAGTCCAATCCACATCGATTGATAATCATATTAACATTGCAAGAAAGATTACTCAAATGAACATAACCTAATTGCAAATAATTAAGAAATACGGACTATATAAAATGGATTATTTTTAAAGAGAAGCAGGCAATTTTCACCACCACCTACCACTGATCAAATATTATTATTTTTTGTCAAAAAGTACGTTCCTCATATGTATGATGGCATCCTTCTCCTATTCATAACCGCTTAATAATATTATTTCAATTATAAACTTATCCTTTAAAACCCATAAAAAAACCGAACACATGTGAATCTCCTTTAAGAAGAATTCACATGTTGTTCGGAAGTAATGCATGACGCATGAATTATTTATGCATTATTAATTATTATTTAGCTAATTTTTTTTCGCGTCTTTCTTCTGCAGCTGTATTATAAACTGCACAAGCTGCATCCCCTGTAATATTCACAGCTGTACGCGCCATATCTAATAATCTGTCAATTCCGAGAATTAACGCAATTCCCTCTACAGGTAAACCAACTGATTGTAATACCATGGCAAGCATAATTAAACCTACACCCGGTACGCCTGCTGTCCCAATACTAGCAAGGACCGCTGTTAGAACTACTGTCACTAATTGACCAATACTTAAATCAATACCATATACTTGAGCAATAAAAATAGTCGCTACACCTTGCATAATCGCTGTTCCATCCATATTAATCGTTGCTCCTAAAGGTTGAACGAAACTACTAATATGCTTAGGTACTTTTAAGTTCTCTTGGGCTACTTCCATTGAGATTGGTAAAACAGCGTTACTGCTAGATGTACTAAATGCCACTCCCATTGCCGGTGTAAACCCTTTAAAGAACTTCAAAGGATTTTTTCTACCACCTAAGAAGTATACTGTACCTCCATATACAATAATTAAATGTATGATTAGTGCAGCAACAACTAGGATGAAGTATAAGCCCATTGCTTTAATTGCTGAGAAACCTTGACTTCCGATTGCTGAAGCAATTAAACCAAAAGTTCCGTATGGTGCAAATTTCATTACAACACCAACAAGATACATCATAATCTCATTGCCTTGTTCAATTAGCTTTATAACACCTTGTGTTTTTTCTCTTAACATCGTTAGAGCAAAACCAATAAATGCTGCAAAAACAATGATTTGTAACATATCACCAGAAGTCATCGCTGCAAATGGATTAGCAGGAATCATATTAAGTAAGGTATCACTTACTGGTGGTGCTTCTTCTGCATTGAATTCAGCATTAGCTGTGTCAAATGTGCCAACTTCGCCAGGCTTAAATATTAAAGCCAAAGAAATTGCAATGACAATAGCTATTGCAGTTGTTACAAGGAAATATGAAATGGTTCTAACACCGATTCTCCCTAATTTTTTCGGATCCCCTAGTCCAGTAAATCCGAGAATTATTGAGAATAAAACTATTGGTACAACTAACATCTTAATTAAATTAAGAAAAATTTGTCCAAGTGGATAAAATAACCACGTATCTAGTACTTCAAATACGTTTGGAGCGGTTACATTTAAGATAATTCCAACAACTGCACCGACAAGTAACGCAATAATAATTTTTGTGGTAATTTTCATAGAAGTCCTCCCATAAAATAATATACTCGAATTACAATCGTAATATATAAAAGTGTGTTTCTGCAAAACATTTTGTCCATTCGTGATAAAAAATAGAACTTTATACCCATAATAATGGTTTTATTTTACTTTTAAATGTCGAAAGGGTGAGATTTTTGTCGAAGTGGAAAATGAGTATCGATTCCTCTCTTAAACTTCACTTATTAGAGCCTTATCATTCAGAAGATTTTTATTTATTAATCGAAAAAAATCGTGCGTATTTAGCTGAGTGGTTGCCATGGGTGCAATTCACAGATAGTATTGAAAAAACAAGTGCAATGATTTCCTCATGGCTCCAACAATATCATACACAGAACGGGATTTTTTTAGGTATATTTATAAATCAAAAATTAATCGGTTCTATTAGTCTTCATACAATAGACTGGCAAAATAAGCAAGCAAGCATTGGTTATTTATTAGACCAGACACATCAAGGAAAAGGTCTTATTACGAAATCAGCTAATCACCTCATTAACTATACGTTTTCTCTTTTACATCTTCATCGCCTAGAAATCAAATGTGCCGTACAAAATGAAAAAAGCCGTAACATACCAGAAAGATTAGGTTTTACTCAAGAAGGTATTCTCAGAGACAACGAATACATTAATAACCATTTTCATGACCTTGTTCTTTATTCTCTGTTAAGTACAGATCACAATTGGTAAAAGATGTATGAATATTATACCCTTAATTGAGCCTAAATGGAACAGTAATTCGTTCTTTCGACCTTCATATTTACAGAATTTTCGAATAAAATAGTCTTAAATAAGAAGTTACCCTTTGACTGATTATATTTTCTTAACGTATAATTATTTTTAAAATATTCAAACTGAGGTGGTAAAATGGGATATTCTATCGCATCGGTGGATTAGCGAAAATTAAGTTATTGCATGAAATAGTCTTAAATGAAGTTTTTTCTAATTATGATGATGAACTTACTATGGAAAAGAAATACAGTGATTTACATGGTAATCGAAGCTATTCCATATTTTTTTAAATTAAAGACGATAAATCTTTACCTCTAAATTTGAAATAGGAAAATTTAAGTATATATCAAATAGATACTTAACTCATTGATTGCTTCGATTGCTTGTTATAGGAGCTCATCTATTTTTCAATTCTCAGGAGGTGACACCCTACCCTTTATTGGGTTTAGGGGAATTTATTTGGACATATTAAACTTGGTTATTGTTGCCATTTTAATTGGCTTAACGGCATTCTTTGTCGTTTCAGAATTTGCTATAGTGAAAGTACGAAGCTCAAAAGTGGATCAATTAATCGAAGAAGGTAGCAAGAGAGCCATCTCAGTAAAAAAAGTAACTACTCATTTAGATGAGTATTTGTCTGCCTGTCAATTAGGTATTACGATTACGGCATTAGCTCTCGGTTGGCTTGGTGAAACAACATTTGAAAATCTACTTTTACCGATATTCCAGTTGTTTCATATACCTGCCTCATTATCTCATATTTTGATTATTGCATTCGCCTTTACCATCGTTACATTTTTACATGTTGTCGTTGGAGAGCTTGCGCCGAAAACAATTGCTATTCAGAAAGCCGAAACGGTCACATTAATGGTAGCCAAGCCTTTAATTTGGTTCTATCGCATTATGTTCCCATTTATCTGGGTGCTAAACGGATCTGCCAGATTGTTAACAAAAATGATTGGGCTAAAACCTGCTTCTGAACACGAAATGGCTCACTCTGAAGAAGAATTAAGGATTATTCTTTCAGAAAGTTATGAAAGCGGGGAAATCAACCAATCGGAATTTAAATATGTGAACAAAATATTTGATTTTGATGACCGCATTGCGAAAGAAATTATGGTCCCACGTACAGAGATTATTTCTATTTCTAAAGATGATACCCTAGAGGAATTTTTACCTACCGCCAAGAATGAAAAGTTCACACGGTATCCCATTATAGACGGTGATAAAGACCATATCATCGGTATGATCAATGTGAAAGAAATCTTAACGGACCTAATTTCTTCTAAGTCTCAGTCAACAATAAAACCGATATCCACTTATATTCGTCCTATCATTCGTGTAATCGATTCTACACCGATTCATGATTTGTTGTTAAAAATGCAAAAAGAACGTATCCATATGGCTATATTGATGGATGAATATGGTGGAACTTCAGGATTGGTGACCGTTGAAGATATTATCGAAGAAATTGTCGGTGATATTAGAGATGAGTTTGATGTGGACGAAGTACCAAGTGTTCAAAAAGTGAAAGATAATCATTATATCTTAGATGGAAAAGTTTTAGTTAGCCAAATTAACGATATTTTAGATATTTCCATCAATGATGAAGATGTTGACACAATAGGTGGTTGGTTGTTAACTGAGAATTATGAAGCCAAAGAAGGCGACTTTATTGAACAGGAGAACTTTGTGTTTACTATTGTAGAAATGGAAGATCACCATATCAAATTAGTGGAGGTATACAAGAAACCAGTAATTGAAGAAATAGCTCCTTCCCAAATTCCTTTGTCTACAGAATCACAAGTCCAAATATGAAATAAAAAACCGCGCTGAAATTCAGCGCGATTTTTTTATTTTGCCATTCATTTTTTAGGAAAAAACAATCGGAAAATGGTTCCATTATTTGTTTCACTTTGAACATCTATTTTACCACGGTGTAAAGAAACTAATTGTTTTACGATTGACAAACCAATCCCAAATTCACCAAAATAACTGTTCGTTCTTGAACTGTCCGCCTTGTAGAATCTTTCCCAAATCCAATCAACTTCTTTTGGATCTATACCAATTCCATTATCTTCAATTTCAATACAAATATCATGCTCATTCTCAAAGGCGCGCATGGATATCCATCCGTTTTCTGTGAATTGAATACTATTTTTAACAATATTAATAAGAATTTGAATCAAGCGGTCATAGTCAGCATGAATATAGATATCATCTGCTGCCTCAATATAAATTTGGTTATTTTTTTCATCTGCTTGCATTAGAAGCTGTTCACTTACGACTTCAAATACCTCAATAGCTTGAATATCAATCATATGTAATTCTAATTGGTTTGAACGAATCTTCTCATAGTCTAAGTTTTCATTTACTAATCTAATCAACCTTTTAGCTTCACGGTCAATTAAATTCATCCCTTTATCAACTTCCTCTTCAGGAATCAATTGATTTTTAATTCCTTCTGCTAATCCACTAATAGTCGTTAATGGTGTCCTTAATTCATGTGAGACATCGGCAAGAAATTTTTGTCTGCGATTTTCTAGCCTTTCAATTTCCTCTTGAGATTTTTTTAATTGCACAACCATCTCATTAAAATCCCTTGCTAAATAACCTAAATCATCCTTGGAATCATCTGGCACATTTACATTATAATCGCCTGATGAAATCATTGAAGTTGCTTTTCTAAACGCTCTCACTCTAGTTGATAAGTTACGGGAGAAGATTAAACTTAAAAAGATTGCTGCCGTTGCAGCTATAGCAATCGTATACAATAAATATTGATTAAGCTGTCCAATCATTTTTAAAGACGTACTTATCGGCGAAAGTAATAAAATTCCACCGGTTATGTTTTCACCTTCCATTGACGGTAAAGCTACTAATGATACTTCCTGTTCAAACCGTTTAATATCATGAAGGATTGTTACAGACTCACCTTTTGACAACTTTTCCCACTCTTTTTGGGAAAGGCGTATACTAGGGTCCATAGAAACATTGGGGTAGATGATATCTGCATTACTATCGAATAAAATATATTGAATATTTCTTGCTTCAAGTAGCTTACTATATTTATTCAAAAAAGTTTGTGGACTTTCTTCATGAATGGATACATCTTCTAAAATCTGCTGGCCATATTCATTTAATTCTTCCACTTTGTTTTCGAATATATAACTTCTTACAAATTGTGAAAAAATCAAACCCATTAATAGAAACGCCAGTATTAGAATAAGAACATGACTGGATAGCAGTTTAAGAAAATATTTATTTCTCATAGGTATCCGTCGACTCATCAAATTTGTAACCTACACCCCACACAGTATGGATAAATGGTTGATCTGCACTGCCTATCTTTTTCCTTAAACGTTTAATATGAACATCGACTGTCCTTTCATCTCCATAAAATTGGTATCCCCATACTTTATCGAGTAATTGCTCTCTCGAAAATACTTGTTTTGGATGGGTAATAAAGTAATACAATAAATCGAACTCTTTAGGTGTTAAATTTGAAAGCAGTTCATCTTTAAAGTAGACTTCTCTAGCTTCTTTACTAATTTTGAAAAAATGGCTTGTCGTAAAGTGATGATCCTTCTCTGTTGTATCTGATTGAAATCTTCTAGATACGGCTTTAATCCTCGCCATTAAAGTTAACGGGCTAAATGGTTTCGTCACATAATCATCCGCACCCATCTCAAGTCCAAGTACTTGATCAGATTCACTGTCTTTCGCTGTTAACATAATAATGGGCACACTGCTAATATCACGGATCTTTCTACATAATGTTACACCGTCCATAGCTGGGAGCATCCAATCGAGTATAATTAAATCCCATTCTCCTTTATTAAACGCCTCAAATCCTGATTGTCCATCGTGGACAAAGGTTCCTTTATATCCTTCTTTCATGAAAAACATTTCAAGCATTGTACAAACACTTTCATTATCTTCAACTACTAATAAATTCATGTATAACCACCATCCTTTAAACAGGTAATCTAAGTTTATTGTATAGGTATATTTTCATTTTAATAAAAGAATTATATCTCATTTATGTGTCAAAACGGTGTTAAAAATATGAAAGTCACATTTCGTCATCACTAAATGCAATCGAAAGATGACTTCGATATTTATTTTCGATTTTAACAAAGGTATACTTATGATAAATAGGAAGGTGAATAAAATAATGAACGACAATCCATCTTATAACGAATTAGACGAAGAAACTCTTTTTTTAGTCACACAAACTTTTAAAGCCTTATCTGATCCGACAAGGCTTAGAATCCTACATTTACTTTTTCACGAAGAACACTCGGTAAATGAGATTGCCGATAAGCTCTCTCTGTTGCAATCAACTGTCTCCCATCAATTAAGATTCCTAAAAAACTTGAGGCTAGTTAAATTCCGACGTGAAGGAACTACTTTATATTATAGTCACGATGATGAACATGTTATGCATTTATTAAAACAAACAATAGAACATACTCGCCATTCTTAATTACACACGTCCTCATGGTTTGGACAACCACTGCTTCTGCCTTCAACTTGGATTGTACTATGATTGATGCCAAATTGATGAGAAAGTAATTCTTTTGTTTCTTTGAGGACAGTATCATGGTGCCCATCATCATTTAAGACAATATGGCAACTAAAAGCAGGGAATCCTGAAGTAATCGTCCAGAGATGTATATCATGTACATCCTCTACATTTTGAAGTGTTTTGATGGAGGCTTTAATTTCCTCTATTTGCATCCCGTCAGGTACCCCTTCCATCAATACATGAAAGGCTTCTTTTGTCACTCTATAGCCGCTATTTATAATCAAAATAGCAACAATTAAACTTGCTATTGGGTCAGCAATACCCCAGTCAAAAAAGTAGATCAGTAAACCTGCTATAATCGCTCCTACAGAGCCTAGTAAATCTCCAATTACATGAAGAAACGCACTTTTCACATTAAGGTTTTCATCTTTGTCACCTTTCATTAAGATAACAGCTGCTACTATATTGATAAGAAAACCAATTGTAGCAATTGTTAACATACCTAAGCTTGCTACTTCTGGCGGTGAGATAAACCTTTTCACACTTTCAATCATGATAAGAATAGCGATGACTATTAATGTTACCCCATTTATCGCCGCCGCTAAAATTTCAAACCTTTTAAATCCGAATGTTTTTTTGTTGGTTGATTCCCTTTGAGCTACCTTGATGGCAATATAGCTTAACCCTAACGCTCCTGCATCACTTAACATATGGCCTGCATCTGATAAAAGTGCTAAACTATTCGTCCACAGACCACCAATAAACTCAATAATCATGAATCCAAAAATTAAACAGAAGGTAAGTAATAATACATTTTGATTGTTAGACGAATGATGATGATGAGAATGGGAATGATCATGACTCATTATAATTCACCTCTTATATATGAATATATGTTCATATATTACATTATGAAGAACTAAACGAAATTGTTCAACTGTTTTGTATGAAATCGAATGAAAAGTTTGTTTATAGTCCAAAATATGGTATTGTTTACAAAAATAATATTTTACACATAATAACAAAACCATACGACTAAAGCTTCTTCAACAGAAAGTAGGATTTTTCATGATAAAAGCACTCATCAACCGTAAAGCATATTTTATTTATAAGTTCTTAATGATCATTGCTGGTGCTACACTTGCTGCTTTATCAATTGAATTATTTCTTATACCAAATCTGATTATAGATGGTGGCATTATTGGTATTTCCTTAATCGTTAACCATTTAACAACCATCCATTTCGGTGTATTATTTATTTGTTTTAATATTCCTTTTTTAATTGCTGGTTATAAGCTATTAGGAAAAAGTTTTTTTCTTGCTTCCCTAATAGGCATTATCTCTTTAGCAGGAGTCGAATCACTATTTCATCATACCTCTCCTTTTACATCTACCCCGTTACTGGCAACAGTATTCGGAGGTGTCATCCTAGGAGCAGGAGTGGGGCTAGTCATTCGACATGGTGGTGCGTTAGATGGAACTGATATTATGGCAATTCTTTTAACAAA
Organism: Cytobacillus sp. FSL M8-0252; assembly: GCF_038007345.1. Classification (NCBI taxonomy): domain Bacteria; kingdom Bacillati; phylum Bacillota; class Bacilli; order Caryophanales; family Bacillaceae; genus Cytobacillus; species Cytobacillus sp. FSL M8-0252. Next base: position 1,596,141 of record NZ_JBBOWZ010000001.1, on the reverse strand, counting down.
AAAAATCCCCTTTTCTATAGGGGAATTTATCATGTTCTTTAATATTTTCGTTTTTGTCTGGGCAGGATTCGTCTTGGGGTGGGAACAAGCCATGTATTCAATCATCACTTACTATATTGCTTCTAAAACGATTGATATGGTTGTACAAGGTTTTGAAGGAGATACGAAAGCTGTGCTCATCGTTTCTGACCATTATAAGGAGATGGCTGATTGTATTATTACAAAGCTAGGAAGAAGTGTGACGAAGTTGAACGGCAAAGGTGGATATATTAATACTGATAAAGAAATTATTTATGTTGTTGTGACTCGATTAGAAATATCTAAACTTAAAACTATCATTGCTGAGATTGATCCTCTTGCTTTTACAACCATAATGGACACACAAGAAGCACGAGGTAGTAAATTCAAATCTGCTCTTCATTAGTTTTAAAATACTGCCATTCATCTATTGCTGTTTAACCACCACCCATAAAAATACGAACAGAAGCGAATCCTCAACTGTTCGTATTTGTCATGATCATTGAATTTTCAGTGGTCACCTTTATAGATATTTTCTATGAAGCGCCTTTCCATCATAAGTAAAAACCATTTCCTTCTCTTCTACAATTGTTTCCATATGAACCGCTCTTCCCCATAACTGATATACATAAGGCAGAACTTTCTCTAAGTATTTCAAATCAAGCTCAATCCCTTCAAACCAATGCTTTAAATACAACTCACCATTCTTCATATAATCTCCATCATTTACCGTCAGATAAGGAAATCCCCCATTTACTCTCATACTAACTAGCTGATCGCGCACATTTTCCCATCCTTTATCGACAACTTTATAATCTTTTCCTTGCTTTTGAAATAAATACATATCCTCTCTCATCACTAAATCTTTTGTCAAGTAATTCCGGATAAACGAGATATCAGATTCAATTTCTCGTACTTCAAACATTTTTTCCCTACCAGAGCCAACCTCTACTCCTCTCCTAATCATTTCTTCCGTAGGGTGATTATATCGTTCTTCAATATCCTCAAAAATCTTCAAGCCAAGGTAATAAGGGTTAATACTTGTTTTTGATGGTTGCACAACACCAGCATTTAATTTCGCAAATTCCAAAGCTTCTCCAGAAGTAAGATCCATCTCCCTTAAAATTCGTTGATGCCAAAAGGAGGCCCAGCCTTCGTTCATAATTTTCGTCTCAAGTTGTGGCCAAAAGTAGAGCATCTCTTCTCGCATCATTGTTAAGATATCTCTCTGCCAATCAGTCAATTCACGGCTGTATTGTTCAATGAATAAAAGTATATCTTTTTCTGGCTTAGGTGGGAACTTCTTCATTTTTTTCTTTTTCTGTTTTACTTCTTTTTGATCAAGTCCCCATAAATCGTCATAAGGCGTTTCAACATGGAAAGACGAGCTCTCTTCTTCTTCTTCATGATCCCAAATAAATTTCGGGCGCATAAGAGAAGGATCTATATGCTCTTCAATAGCTAAAATGGCATCTAAAAATGTCTCTACTTCTTTTTTTCCATAGTCAATTTCATATTTTCTAATACGCTCTGCCGTAGCAGACATGCTTTCAACCATATCTCTCTTTGTATTTTGGAATCGAACATTATTTTTAAAAAAGTCACAGTGAGCAAGGACATGTGCGACAATTAATTTGTTTTGAATTAAAGAGTTGGAATTTAATAAAAAAGCATAACAGGGATCAGAGTTAATCACCAATTCATATATTTTCGACAAACCGAGATCATAATGTAGTTTCATCTTAAAAAATTGCTTTCCAAAACTCCAGTGGGAAAACCTTGTTGGCATCCCATAAGCACCAAAAGTATAAATTATTTCTGCTGGACATACCTCATATCTCATCGGATAAAAATCCAGCCCAAAACCTGTGGCGATTTCTGTGATTTCGTCTATTGCATACTCTAACGATTTATGTTCACTACCAAGCATTCTCTCACTCCCTATCTTCACCTTTAACATAATCTATGATAGAAAAAAGAGAATGATGAGTATACTTCAGTCTTTCAAACAAGACTTTTAGTGATCCATTTAATCCTCATTTAGACAAACAAAGGATGCCCTTAAAATGAGCATCCTTTGTGAAATAATTATTTTTTTCTAAAGGAGACGCTAGGCGTTTACTACATTCTTTTCACTTTCGCTCCTGCTCTTCAACAGTTAAATTTAAAAATTTACTATCGTCTAGTCGATGAGTTACTTTAACAAGCACAGTCAAATCTTTTCCATCCTCTTTTACTTGAAATATAAAAGTATCAATGACTTCATTTTCTGAAATCATCCGTCTTCCAGCATACTGATAATCAACAACTTCTTCCTCTGGGTAATCTTCCTTCACAACCACTGTTGCAATTCTGCCGTATTTTTTATAATCGACTTTTTCTTTATGTTCTCCATGTGTATGTACGTCGGCAAATACTGGTGCCTGAATGTAGTTTAAACATACTACAGTAAGTAACAATAAAAGTAGCTTTTTCATACAATAAACCCCCGTTTATCTAAAATTACTACTTCTATCTTTTTCAAATTGTAACTCGATTATGTATCAATGTAAGAAATTTATTTTTATACAGGTAAAACTTGATAAACGTGCAATAACAGGTTGACCAAATTTTTGGTTGAAAAAATAATTCATTATGGCTCAAACTAATCTTAACTCCCAAGGGAGGAGAATGAAAATGAATAAAGTGGATTATGACCGTGCGTTATATTATACTCACCGATCCGAATGGGATAATTTACTCATTCTTATGGTTAGAACAAGTGATCAATTTTTAGCGAAAAAAATCGAGCATTTTCTACATGCGTACAATTTTGAAAAAGATTACACGATTATCGAACAGCATCTATATACACTTCTACGTTATATTGATCACGCCAATCAATTATCGGAAGAAGAAATGAAAACAGCTTCACCCTATTTTATGTAGAATTCCACCAAATAATGTAAGAGCACTATCTATTTGTAGTGCTCTTCTTTTATTTGACAAAGTTATTTTTCACTGCAAAAATGGCCGCTTGCGTGCGGTCATCGACGTCTAACTTTGATAATATATGAGACACATGTGTTTTTACCGTTTTCTCTGTTATAAATAAATCGGTCGCTATTTCTTTATTGGATTTACCTTTACCCATTTCGGATAATACTTCTTTTTCTCTTTTTGTAAGTTCATGCCATAAATGTATGTCCTCATTTTCATGTGAGAATTTTGACATTAAATGAGTGGTCGCTTTAGGGTGGATATAATTTTCCCCGTCCATTATTTCATTCATCGTTTTTACGAGCTCATCTGGTTCAACATCCTTAAGTTGATAACCTGATGCGCCGGCTGCTATTGCAGGGATACAATGGCTTTGATCTGAATAACTTGTCAGTATGAGTATTTTTACTTGAGGAAATTTCTTTCTAATTGCTTTAGTTGCTTCGATTCCATTCATGTCAGGCATATCAAGATCCATTAAAATAAGATCAGGCATACATTGTTCTGTTAATTTTATTGCTTCCTCTCCAGTACTTCCTTCACCAACAATATGGATATCCTTTTGTGTTTTCAAAAAAAAGATAAGCCCTTTTCTTACAACATGATGATCGTCAATAATTAATACATTCACCCGTTAGACCCTCCTCTCAATTGAACAGGCGTATAATGATCTTCGTCCCCTCCCCTTCACTAGTAGTTATTTCCATTGTACCATTCCGCCGTTCAGCTCGTTGACGCATATTTCGCAATCCATGGGAAGGTAAGAATACAGATGGACTGTAATTAAATCCTACACCCTGATCAGTTATACTCATCTGTATTATCTGTTTATCCTGGTTGAAATCAATTGCAATATCAATCTTATCCTGACCAGAATGCTTCTTACAATTCATCATTGCCTCTTGAGCTATCCTCCATAAAGTTTCTTCTGTTTGTGGAGAAATATTTGTTAATGTATTAACATGACAATGTAACTGAAGCCCAAGCATTTCACTGTATTCTTTTAATGATGTAAGCAACCCGTTTTCTAGACTTTTTGGTTGTAACTGCCAGATCAGATCACGCATTTCATGAAGTGCTTGTTGGGAAAGCTCTTGTATATAAGTAAATGTTTCTTGAACAGTTTTAGATTTTGTTATCTCTCTTCCTCCTCGAGCCGTTAAACTAACCGAAAATAACAATTGATTGACAGAGTCATGCAATTCCTGTGCAAGGCGATTTCTTTCCTCAATAAGTGCCATTTCTCGTTCCCTCTCAGTTAATGCCATTCTTTTTAATGTCGATCCTATTTGAAAAGCAACAGATTCTAATAAAGAAAGTTCCTTTTCTGTGAAATGAATTTTATTCGGAGCTCCTACATTTAAAATGCCGAACATTTCTTCACCAAAGCGAAGGGGAACTGTTGCATGATGGGTTAAACCTTCAATGTCAGCATATCCATTCTTTTTTGCCTCTTCAATTCTTTTACAATTGATAATATTACTCGCACGGTTTAATTCACCGTTATTGTAACGATTTACACACCAGCATTCTTTCGAACACATCGGAGCTAACTGATTTGTTGTTAATGCTTGGGGCAATTGATGATGTGCGATTAGTGTTGGTTCATGGTTCTTGATTAAAAAAAGCCAGCCTGTTTGTAATTGAGTGACTTGTAGCAATCTTTCTAATACAGCAGACAATGTTTCTTTCATTTCGCTTCCTTCATTAAGTAATTCCGCTATTTCCTTAAGTATGACTGCTTCACGAATTTGTTGATCCGCCATTCTCTTTAACCCTCTCTTTATGACTATTATAACGAGTATTTATGTAATGATCTTCATTCGCATCGATGAAAATATCTCAGCCTAAGGTCGTATATATGAAGCTTATTTGCTACTACTTTTAACTAAAATTGGTGAATCCTCAGCAATTATCCTCAAAACGCGAATCCACTTTGTTTGGCTTTAAATAAGCTACTGCTAAAACAAACCTTTACTACAATGATCTCTTTAATGAACTTTACTTTTATTTACCCTAGGGTTCATGAGGGATTAACAAGGCCATTACTTGAATAAAAAAATCGAACATATTCTCATCCTTTAAGATTTGAATGATGTTCGAATTTTTTTAGTTTTTCAATTCCTCTTGTATCAATTGATCCACTTTCTTCATTAGTTCCACTTGAACATGGTCAAGCTTTTCTTGACTCAAGCTTAATGATTCGCTTTTAACACCGAAGTAAAACTTAATCTTTGGTTCCGTTCCTGATGGGCGTAAACAAATCCATGTACCATCAGCGAAGAAGTACTTTAATACATTAGATTTCGGAAGATGAATATCCGAACGATGATCACTTTCTGTACGAATACTTATTAAATAATCTTCTGTCGCGATATGACTAAGACCTTCTATATCAATTGAAGATGCATTTCTAAACGTAGAGAGTATGTTTGCAATTGTTTCTGTACCTGCTTTGCCTTTTAAAGTTATCGACTTTAATCCTTCACGGAAATAACCATACTTTTCATAAATCATCATTAATACATCATAAAGGGTTTGGCCCTTTTCTTTATAAAAAGCAGCTGCTTCAGCAATTAATAGTGCTGCTTGAACAGCATCCTTATCTCTTGCAAAATCACCAATCAAATAACCATAGCTTTCTTCATAACCAAAAAGGAATTTATACTCACCTGTTGTTTCATATTCTTTTATTTTCTCAGCAATAAATTTAAAGCCTGTAAGTACATCTTTTGTAGTTAAACCAAACGAAGCTGCAATTTCTCTTCCTAGCTCTGAAGTTACAATTGTTTTCAATACAATTCCATTTGACGGAATGCTATCTTTATCCTTCTTTTGTGCTAGCATGTAGTAAAGAATTAGAGCACCTGTCTGATTGCCTGTCAGAAGCTCATACTCATTTTTATCATTTTTAACTGCTATTCCTAATCTGTCCGCATCGGGGTCAGTAGCAATAAGTAAATCAGCATTTACCTCTTTCCCTTTTTTTATAGCCAACGTAAATGCAGACCTTTCTTCAGGATTAGGGCTATCTACTGTAGGAAAATCACCATCAGGTTTTTCTTGTTCCTCTACAATATGAACATGCTTATAATTCAAGCTTGCAAGCCCTTCTCTAACCGGTTTATTGCCAGTGCCATGTAATGGAGAAAATACGATAGAAAGATCCGTTTTTTCTCCTATAGAACGGTCTTCTGAAATTGTCTGTAACTTTTGAACATAAGCACGATCAATAGATTCGCCGATTGTAACAATCAGTTCTCTCTCTCTTAACAGTGCTTCTTCCTCTACTTCAATAAGTAACTCGTTTTCAATTTGATTTACTTTTGCTATAACTGTATCGGCATCTTCTGGTATCAATTGTGCTCCATCCGGCCCGTATACTTTGAAACCATTGTATTCTTTTGGATTATGACTAGCCGTAATGACAATACCAGCATATGCATGCAAATACCTTACAGCAAACGAAAGCTCAGGTGTGGGTTTTAACTCATCGAAGATATATGTTTGAATATCATTTGAAGCAAGCGTTTTTGCCGCTTCTAAAGCAAATTCTGGTGACATATGTCTTGAATCATGGGCAATCACTACACCTCTTGCTTTTGCTTCCTGTCCCTTTTCAATTATGTATTTGGCTAAACCGTAAGATGCTTTTCTAACGGTATAAATATTCATTCTATTTGTGCCTACACCAATCTCTCCTCTCATCCCACCTGTTCCGAACTCGAGGTCTTTATAAAATGCATCTTCTAAGTGGTTTTCATTGTCATTTAATTGAATTAATTCTTCTTTCATTTCAGTAGTCAATTGCGAATATGTATTCCATCTATCTACATTGCTTTTCCAATCCATCGTTTTCCCCCCTAGTTAAATACCTCTTTCCATTATCGACTAAATTAATCCATTTTGTAAGCTATTCTCTCTTATTAAAAATAGTGGATTTTTATAAAATTTTCAATCAATTACTGCAGTTTCTATTTCAATTTCTTTAAAGGATATATCCCTAAGAGTCCACATTCATCATTTCCCAAAAAGAACACGAACAAATAAATTTGTTCGTGCAGGATAGCTGTCTATAGAATTTATTTATGATTACGATATTGAATTTGATAAATATCATGCCTTCTATCTTTCAAATGTCTTACTGTACCGTCTTGTCTTTTCCTTCTTAATACCTCTAAGTCTACATCACCAATTTGCACCATTTCAATATTTGCATTCGTCTCCCCGACAATTCCATCCTTAGCAAACTCGAAATCTGAAGGTGAAAAAATCGCTGATTGTGCATACTGTATATCCATATTTTCTGTTTGTGGTAAATTCCCGACTGTACCTGATATTGCTGTATAAATTTGATTTTCAATGGCCCGAGCTTGTGCACAGTATCGAACACGTAAATAACCTTCTCTGTCCTCGGTACAAAAAGGAACGAATATAATTTTTGCTCCCATATCAGTCGCAATTCGCGCTAATTCTGGGAATTCAATATCATAACAAATTTGAATCGCAATTTTTCCACAATCCGTATCAAAAACGCGGACAGCGTCACCAGGGGATATCCCCCACCATTTTCTTTCATTAGGCGTAATATGGAGTTTATATTGCTTTTCAATCGTACCATCACGTCTAAATAAATAGGCTATATTATAAATTTTATCCTCATCCTCTTTTACAAAATGAGATCCACCTATAATATTTATGTTATACCTAACTGCTAAATCAGTGAATAATTGAATATACTCTTCTGTATACTCAGTAAGCTTCCTTATGGCAAGACTCGGTACTTTCTCGTCCAGAAATGACATTAATTGCGTCGTAAATATCTCTGGAAAAACTGCGAAGTCCGCTTCTGCATCTGAGGCAACATCTGTGAAATACTCGACTTGACTGGCGAAGTCTTCGAACGATTGAATTTGACGCATCATATATTGTACAACACAAATTCTAACTGGATAACTTGTTTTATAAAATCTTTTCGTTGTTGATTTATAATCAACATTATTCCATTCCATTAACGTTGCGTATTTATTGGATTGCCTATCATCTGGCAAGTAATTAGGATTTATCCTCATTAGTGTAAAACCATTTAATAATTGAAAGGATAGTACAGGGTCATATATTTTATGAAGGGATACTTCATTAACATATTCTCTCGGACTCATCTCTTTTGCATGCTTATGATAATTAGGGATTCGCCCTCCAATAATAATACTCTTGAGATTTAACTCCCGAGCTAGGTCCTTTCTTTGCTCGTATAGACGGTGACCAATCTTCATTCTACGATATTCAGGATGAACCATTACTTCAATACCATACAGATTGTAGCCATCATCATTATGGTTAGTTATATAACCGTCATCAGTGACATCAGCCCAAGTATGGCGATCATCATATTCATCAAAATTAATAATTAAACTGGAACAAGAACCAATGATTTCACCATCATACTCTGCTACAAATTGTCCTTCCGAAAATATATTTAAATGGCTTTCAAGGTGATCTCTTTTCCATGGATCCATTCCTGGAAAACATACCTCTTGTAGCGCAATAATTTTATCGATATCTTCTTCTCTCATGTTTCTAATAATCATTTTTTTCTCAAATTTGCTTAAATCTAATTTTCTCATAAATACTCCCCTTATGTTCATTGAAACAAACGTTTGTTACTCTTATACCCCTATTTACCCTTTTCTAATCTTGGTCAAATGTTCTCCCTATAGATTCGTTTGTCAACACATAACTATGCTTGATTTGTGTTGATTTTATGACTTTTTATAGAATTTTCTCAAGCATCGTTTATTTTTACGTTAAAGAGACGTATAATTTGTTAAAATACGTTAGTATACATATTTTTCATTTCGCCTATAAATATGAAAAAAGGGAGAACGTTATGAAACCAACAGAAAAGAAGGATGCTAGGGAAAGTATTCTGTTTACTGCATGGGCTGCCTCAGTCATTGCTGTTTTCGGCAGTTTATATTTTTCGGAAATTAGACAGTATGAACCATGTGAATTATGCTGGTACCAAAGAATTCTTATGTATCCTCTAATTGCCATTTTAGGCATAGCAGTAGTTAAAAAAGACTTTCGAATCAGCTTTTATACTATGATTTTATCTGGAATTGGAGGACTCATCTCTATTTACCATTACGGTATTCAAAAGCTTTCTTTTTTAACTGAAAGTGCTCCAGCATGTGGCAGAGTTCCTTGTACGGGACAGTATATTAACTGGTTTGGCTTTATCACTATTCCATTTCTAGCATTGGTTGCATTTATTATTATTTTTATTTGTAGTGTCATGATATGGAAAAAAACAAAGGGGGAGAAGACCAAATGAAAAAAATCATCATATTCTTAGCAGTCATTATTATTCTTTTTGGCGGAGTTGCACTGTTAACAAAAATGCAGAACGATCAAAAAGTTTCAGGGGACAACCCTTATGGAACAACTGATTTAGAGCAAGAAACGATTGATCAGTTAGATGATCCTAATTATAGCAATATTGTGTTACCAGAGGATTTAGAGAGTCAATTAAGTGAAAGCGGCGAAGCTACGGTATACTTTTTTAGCCCAACATGCCCTCACTGCCAAAGAACAACTCCGATTGTTGCTCCTTTATCTGATGATATGGGCGTTAACTTATTACAATACAACTTACTAGAATTCGATCAAGGTTGGAATGACTTTGGTATTTCAGAAACACCAACTATTGTGCATTATGAAGATGGAAAAGAAGTAGCTCGTATTACAGGATACCAAGAAGAAGCTGTATTTCAAGATTGGTTTGAAGAAAACGTAACAGAATAAAAACGGATAAATAAAAAAACGACCAATGTTCATAAATAAATTTGGTCGTTTTTTTGTATTTCCCTTTTAAATGATTCTTACTGTAAGTATGCTTGGTCTATATTTATTGGCTCTTTCGTTTGTTCAGGAAGGAAATGATGAAAGGAAAATGGAAAAGAGATATCAAAACGATTTAAAATCTCAGTATTTCTTTTAAATAACTCACAATGCTCTTTCTTCAGCCCTGCATCTTCAAGGAGGTGCATTAAAGTTTGTAAGCTAGCCAATACCGAATAAGCATCTCCTAAAGTTTCCATACACTTCTCTGTCGGCTTTAAAATATTCATGTCACCAAATGTCTGTAATTCTTTTTCTGAAAAATAATGAGGTAAAACATGATGAAACATTTTATCGACCAATGCTTCAATTTGCTCCTCTTGTTCTGTTGTTGCCGCAAAAACTACTTTCACAAGTAACCCACCTTTGTTCACTAATACTTCATGATTACCAATAGAATAGCATAAACTACTTTTGCCTCTCGGTGGTAATTATCACCATGATTTTATATACTATTGATGCAAATATCGTTTTCTACAAGAGAACTTGAATAATCCTTGTTAAATACACTTTCATCTATATGAATAAACACTATATGATATGCTTAAAAGGAAGGAAGTAAATAATGGTAACAGTAAGTAAAAAAGGAGAATGGTTTGAATTAACCATTCCAAAAAAATGGGCTGGTCAATCTGCAACGCAATTGTTTAGAGAGATTTGGGGCGCCCCTAAAAAGCTGACCCATCAAATGCGCATGGAGGGATGCGTAAAAAAGAATAACAACCCTATTGTATGGGAAAAGCCACTAATCCAAGGAGATCGGTTACAATTCAAACTTTTAACGGACCCTCAGGTAGAAACGCTTGAGAATGATGGTTTCTATACAGATGTAGATGTTAGGTACGAGGATGATCATTTAATCATTTTTAACAAACCTGCTGGGATGGAAACACACCCACACACCTTAGTTCAAAAAAATACCCTTTTAGATGCAGCCAAATATTATATGCAACTTCAGGGTGAATCTACTTACATTCGACATATTCACCGATTAGATAAGGAGACATCTGGAGTGATACTGTTTGCTAAACATTCTTTAGCAGGTGCTATCCTTGATACAGCACTTGCACAAAGATCTATCAAGCGCACGTATATGGCTCTCGTCCATGGCCAACTAAAAAGTAAACATGATAGTATTGAACTCCCAATCGGAAAGGATCGCCATCATTCCAATAAGCGGAGAGTCTCAACTACAGGGCAATATGCCAAAACGACCTATGACGTCCAAGCTTATGATAGCAAAAAAAATATTTCACTCATTACTTGTCAACTCGATACAGGCAGAACCCATCAAATTCGTGTCCATTTAAGTCATATCGGACATCCACTCGTTGGTGATCATTTATATGGAGGAAAGAACCTGCTAACTAGACAAGCATTACATGCTTATAAACTTGAATGGCAGCACCCCTTCACAAAAGAAAAACAGGAGATCACTTGTCCGGCACCAGCAGACTTCCGCTCATTATGTCCATAAAGGAAACAAAGTACAAAGTCTATTATCAGCTCTTTTATTTATCTATTTACAATCGATAATAAAAACACAAAACAACGAGCAAATTCGAAGTGAAGTGCTCCTTAAATTTAGCCATAAAAAAACTGCACCTCCAATTGTTAGCTCATTTCTAACAATTGGAGTACAGTTCAAATTGTTCGTTTTACTTATTTTAATCTGTCGATTTCCTCATGGACCTCATGATGAAACTTACGATAAAGGCAAGCACAATCGCACCAATGATCGCTGGAATTATAGCAAAATCTGCGATTACTGGTCCCCAGTCTCCTAAAATAAGAGTCCCTAACCAAGCTCCGATGAAGCCAGCAATAATATTGCCTATAACTCCTCCTGGGATATCTCTACCTGCGATTAAACTCGCTACCCAGCCGATAAGTCCACCTATAATTAATGACCATAAAAAGCTAAACAATGCTCTTCACTCCTTCATTACATCTATTTCATCTTCATTAGATGTACACTTAGGTTGTGAAAGCACTCAACGAATCATTCATTCAGTTTTTTCCTAATATGGAAATAGCAATTACAAATCGTCAGGATTTTTACCCATCCGTTTATTTTTATTATAATCGTCAATAACGCTCATATCCTCGTCAGACAGAGCAAAATCAAATATAGCTTGATTTTCCTCTAGCCTCTTTAATTTCGTTGTTTTAGGTATAACGATTACCTGTTTTTGTATATGCCAACGCAGAATAATTTGCGAGACTGTTTTATTATATTTTTTACTTAAGGTAACAAATTGTGGCTCCGAAGAAAGTTCACCTCTTGCAATTGGCGCCCACGCCTCAACTTGAATGTTGTTACTCCAGCAATATTCACGAAGTGGTTGTTGTGATAATTGCGGGTGCAACTCAACCTGATTGACCATTGGCATTATTTTTGCGACTTTTTTTATTTCTTCTAAGTGATGTTCGTGAAAATTACTAACGCCTATTGCCTTTATTAACCCTTCTTCATACAAATACTCAAGTGCTCGCCACGTATCTTTATACTTATTTGGCATAGGCCAATGGATTAAATATAAATCAATATAAGATAAATGTAATTTTTTCAAACTTTTCTTAAAAGCTGCAATCGTCTGCTCATATCCATGATCATCATTCCAAACCTTTGTCGTAATAAACAGCTCTTCTCTAGGTATGCCACTTTGTTCAATTGCTCTACCAACACCTTCTTCATTATCATAGAAGCTTGCAGTATCGATTAAGCGATAACCTAGTTGAATCGCATTCCTTACGACATTTTCCACTTCCTTACCTTCTTCTACTTTATATACACCTAAACCAAATTGGGGCATCAAGACCCCATTTGCTAATTTTACATTAGGTATTTTTACCATCTTAATCCTCCTCAAGTAAAAAGTCTGTTTTTTTATTTCCATAAAAATATAAACGATGAAGCGGTCTAGTCATTGCCACATATAACAATTGTATTTCTAAAGGAGCTTTTGAGGTAAATACTTCATCAATTGAAAAGATAAATACTACGTCAAACTCTAAACCTTTGGCTAAATAAGCCGGAACAATGACGACTGATTCTTTAGGAATTTGTCCATGTTCTCCTAGTAAATAAACCGGCATTTCGCCATTTTTTTCAAATTGTTGATAAAGCTTCATACAATCGTTCATCGTTTTCCCAATTAATGCAAAAGTTTTAAACCCTTCTTCTTTGACTTTAAGTAATTTAGCCTCTAGGACATGTATATAGTGCTTGCCTTCGCGGGATGGAATAAACTGCGGATGCTCTCCATGTCTAACAACTGGCTTTACTTCAGGAAAGGTATACGGCAGTTTTTTTAATATATGATTAGCTGCTTTCATAATTTCTACAGTAGTCCGGTAACTCTTCTGCAATTCTGTATAAGTGGCTCGAGGGAAAATCTCGGCTTTTACGTCCTCCCAAGATGTAAGCCCTCTATAAGAGTGTATACCTTGCGCTAAGTCTCCAACTAATGTAAACATATCGGTATCAGCTGCTTTCTTAAGAGAAAGAAGTTCCATGAACGTATAATCTTGCGCCTCATCGATGACTATGTTTTTTACTTTCCACTCTTTTTCAATTCCAAACAAATGAACCTGCAAATACAATAATAAAGCTAAATCTTCTCTTTCATACATTCGCCTCTTAAACAAGTCTTGTTGATAACGAATAATATTTTCTGCTTCTACTTGTGTTAACTGATTAAGTGAACGTTTCACTAATTGCTGTGGGTTTTGAAATAAATCTTTATAATAAGTCCAAATATTCTTTTTAGGAAATTGCTTCATATATGTAGCAACCGATGTCTTTATTGCCGTTGTCATCTCTTTCAACCTTGCTTCTTTCTTATCAAGGGCTTGTGAGACATATTTTTTTCTCTTCACGGGATCTTTCGCTTGATATAATGCTCTTTCAATTTTGTCATCATAAAACATTTCAATTTTCTCAAGCATTTTCTTTTTTTTATGTTTTATTTCATTTTGTAAAATCGAACGTAACTTATTTAGTCTCTTATACAAAGGTAAATAATAAAAATCTTCTTCCAATAATTTTACAAATCGCGCACTTTTATATAATCGATACTTATCAACATAAAAATCAGTAGGCGGATGAAAAGTTAGAAATATTTCTTTCATATATTCATTCAGTATGGTTTGAAAAACTTTAGATCCCTTCAATTTTGATATTTGAAGCGCATGAACTGTTTCCTTTTGATGATTTTTCTCTAACAATTGAATTAACTTATCGTCTTTTTTCAATTTTATATTTTTCTTTTGTAATGCTCCTATGACATAATCCTCGTACGTTTTTTGCTTAATATTCTCAACACCAAGCTCAGGTAGCGCTTCGGAAATATAATCAAGGAATAGATTACTTGGGGCAATAATCATCAATTGCTCAGGTTGAAAGTTTTCTTTGTATTGGAAGATAAAATAACTAATTCGGTGTAAAGCAATCGTCGTTTTACCACTTCCCGCACCGCCTTGAACGATGATAGGTTTATTCAAATCAGCTCTGATAACTTTATTTTGTTCCTCTTGTATAGTAGATACGATTTCTGTGAGGCGATTACTTGCACTTCCAGCTAGCGTTTCTTGTAGCAATTGATCATTTGTTGTCAAATCAATATCACGAATCTCAGTAAGGAGGCCACGCTCCATCATAAATTGTCTTTTTAATAAAAGCTCACCGTTAAAATTCTCTCCATTAGAGACATACGAAACATCCCCTAGTCTGCCTTCATAATAAAGATTTGCTATTGGTGAACGCCAATCGACAATTAATTGATCCTGATTTTCTCTTGAGTATAAAGATGTTTTTCCAATATAGATGACTTCTTCCACTGGTGGATCATCTCTGGAAAAATCAATTCTTGCAAAATATGGTTTCAGTCGGGACTTTTTCAAGCTTGATAGCTCTTCTTTTGACATATCAAAAAAGCGAGCATTCGTTAATAAAGACGAATAACCCAAACTGGAATCGACATCTTTAAAGGCTGCTTTCATATTGTCTTGAAAATTATCCTTCGATGTCTCTGCTGTTTTAATAACAGCTTCCATATATCTTTTGGTATATTCTAAGCGCTGGTTTTCTTCATTGTAATCGGGGTGTTGATGTACCGTTGTCATATCATTTACCTCCATTTTTATAATTAGCCGCTGATGGAGAGTAATCTGACGTTGTGTAAGTGAGAAGAAATATATATTATCAGAAAAATACATAACAATCAAATAAATGCGCAGTACTTTTAAGTCGCACTAATTTGAATAGATATTAATTAAGTTAAGGAATAATGTAAAAGTAAAGAAAAACTTTATTAATTTTTTGTAAAGGCGAACACAACAAATTCATGAAAGATAGAATAAATTTTACCCACTCACACTCTTATAAAGTCAGTAGTAACAGGGGATATGAAGATTTTTATTGAATAATAAGAAACATTACAATATGATTACAATTAAACACAATTCGACATTTTTCTTCTAGACCCGAAAATTACGCTTTATACAATAAAATTTTTCGTTTAAAATAATAACGTTTGAAGGGTTTATTTTCCGAAAATTACTGGGGGTATTAATGATGGTTTTTAAAAAACAAGATAAATTCAATAAATTGTTAAGTGATATTGCAATCAACTTAAAAGAAGGAGCAATGTATTTCGCCGATTATAAGCTAAATAACATTAGTGACTTGAAAATTTTCTCAGAAAAAATGAAAGAATACGAAACAAAAGGCGACACACTTGTTCATGAAACAATTAAAGAATTAAACAATGCCTTCATTACACCAATTGAAAGAGAAGATATTCTTCATCTTGCAATGGCTATGGATGACGTATTAGATGGTTTTGAACAAACAGCAGATTTATTTGAAATGTACTCCATCATTAATGCTGATGAATATATGTTGAAGTTTGTAGAAGCTATTCAACAAAGTGCAGTAGAAATTGAAAAATCAGTTGAGCTATTATCCTCTAAAAAGTTGCTAAAAATACGAGATCATGCAATTAAAATCAAAGACCTCGAATCAAAATGCGACGGCGTATTACGCCAATCTATTAAACATCTTTTTTCCGTTGAAAAAGATCCAATTCGCATCATTCAGAAAAAAGAAATTTACGAAAACCTAGAGGAAATTGCTGACAGCTGCCAAACAGTTGCCAACGCATTCGAAACAATTATAATGAAAAACGCGTGAGGAGCAATAACTAATGGATGCAATTTTAATTATCACAGTATTAATCGTCATTTTCGCTTTAATTTTTGACTTTATTAACGGATTTCACGATACAGCAAATGCTATTGCAACTTCAGTGTCAACGAAAGCTTTGAAACCTAGACACGCTATTATACTAGCTGCAACAATGAACTTTGTAGGTGCAATGACTTTTACAGGTGTAGCGAAAACGATTACGAAGGATATTGTCGATCCTTTCACATTACAAAATGGCTCAATTGTCATACTATCTGCCCTTATAGCAGCGATTTTCTGGAACCTATTGACTTGGTATTTCGGCATACCAAGTTCATCCTCTCATGCTTTAATTGGCTCAATTGCAGGTGCTGCCATTGCGTCAGCTGGGTTTTCTGCATTAAACTATAGTGGATTTATCGGTATCATACAGGCACTCATTTTTTCGCCACTGATTGCTTTTGCAGCCGGATTTATTATTTATAGCATTTTTAAAGTTGTTTTTAGAAATAATAATTTAACAAAGACAAATAGAAATTTTAGAACGATACAAATTTTCACCGCTGCATTGCAATCATATACCCACGGTACAAATGATGCACAAAAAGCGATGGGGATTATCACACTAGCGTTAATCTCCAATAACTATGTAACTTCTACGGACATTCCTTTTTGGGTCCAATTATCTTGTGCAATCGCGATGGGACTAGGTACATCTGTTGGTGGTTGGAAAATCATTAAAACAGTTGGCGGTAAAATCATGAAGATTCGCCCTGTTAACGGAGTAGCAGCAGACATTACGGGGGCAATGGTCATTTTTGGTGCAACCGCACTGCATATGCCAGTTAGTACAACTCATGTTATTTCTTCATCTATCCTCGGTGTAGGTTCAGCCCATCGAGTAAAAGGAGTCAAATGGGGAACAGCACAACGTATGTTAATAACTTGGGTTATTACTTTGCCGATTTCAGCAACAATAGCCGGGTTAACTTATTTGATTTTGAGTTCTTTCTTATAATGCATACAAATCCTTAAGGGTTTACATCCTTAAGGATTTTTTTGTCTTCTTCTAATAAGAACTCATATATAACAAATACTATAAAGAACTTGAAAATCTTCATAAAAACGAATACTATAGTCCATGTGACCTTTTTTCGTTCGTATTATTCCACGACCATGTATTTACAGCTTGGAGGATTCTAATGTTTAAGTTAAAAGAAAACAATTCTACAGCAAAAACAGAAATACTCGCCGGTTTTACAACTTTTTTAACAATGGCATACATTGTTGTTGTTAACCCAGTCATTCTCTCTGACGCTGGTGTCCCATTTGATCAAGTCTTTACTGCAACAATTATTGCAGCAGTTGTTGGTACACTTTGGATGGCCCTTTTTGCTAATTATCCAATTGCTATCGCTCCCGGTATGGGATTAAATGCTTATTTCGCGTATTCTGTCGTTGGTGGGGGCTTAGATTATGTAACAGCTTTCGCTGCCGTATTCGTAGCAGGTCTCATCTTTGTGATTTTATCTTTAACTGCTTTTCGTGAAAAATTAATTGAAGCCATTCCAGAAAACTTAAAAGCAGGAATTTCTGCTGGTATTGGTTTATTTATTGCATTTGTTGGACTGCGAATGTCCGGCATTATTACAAGTGATCCTAGCAATCTTGTGGCTTTAGGGGATTTAACAGCAACTTCGGCAATATTAACGCTAGTTGGTTTAGTCATCACACTCATTTTAATCATATTAAATGTATCTGGAGCACTGTTTTTCGGCATGATTATAACAGGCTTAATCGCGTTCTTTACTGGGCAACTACAGTTTAGTGACGGGCTAACATCTTTACCTTCGCTTCCAGAAGGCATTTTAGTATTCAATCCCATTTCAGCTATTGGGGACGTCATCACTCATGGTCTTTATGCGGTGGTTTTCTCGTTTTTATTAGTAACAATATTTGATACAACCGGAACAATGATTGGTGTTGCCCAACAAGCTGGTTTAATGAAGGGGAATAAATTGCCACGTGCAAGACAGGCTTTATTATCTGATTCATTAGCCACATCTGTCGGTTCTATGTTCGGAACAAGCCCTACAACTGCTTTCATTGAATCTTCTAGTGGGGTTGCAGCCGGTGGTCGAACCGGACTAACTTCTTTGACAGTAGGTATCCTTTTTATCGTTGCTGCATTCTTTAGTCCGCTTGTCAGTGCGGTTTCAGGCATTGCTGCCATTACTTCGCCTGCACTCATAATTGTTGGTAGCTTAATGATGGGAAGCTTAGTTAAAGTTAAATGGGGTGAGTTTGATGAAGCTTTCCCAGCGTTTTTAATTATTTTGACGATGCCGCTCACTTCTAGTATTGCTACAGGTATTGCACTCGGGTTTATAACACATCCCATCTTAAAAATATTTAAAGGCAAAGGTAAACAAGTTCATCCACTCGTTTATATTTTCGCTGTATTATTTCTCATTCAATTACTCTTTTTACCACATTAAAGTGGAAGGAATAGAAACATCTATTGGCTAAATAAAAAATCCGAACACCTCTTCAAATGCTAAAGCAATGCAAGCATCTGATTGATGAGTGTTCGGATTTTCTTTTTTACCAGTATAGGATTGAATGAGTTAGACTTCTACTTCTTCAATTTTATTATGTGGGTCATTATAAACTTCTTGGTCGATATCTTTCGTCATTTTACTCGTTAATATACCCGAAGTCATAGATCCACTTACATTTACCGCTGTTCTTCCCATATCAATTAATGGTTCAATTGAGATTAATAAACCCGCAAGAGCAATAGGTAAATCTAAGGCTGAAAGGACGAGAATGGCTGCAAAAGTTGCTCCTCCACCTACTCCCGCAACGCCAAATGAGCTGATAACAACTATAGCGATAACAGAAAGGAGAAAACTTGGTTGTAATGGATTAATCCCAACCGTAGGTGCAATCATAACAGCTAACATAGCCGGATAAATACCCGCACAACCATTTTGTCCAATAGAGAGACCAAATGAGCCTGCGAAATTGGCTATTCCATCTGATACCCCTAATGATTTTTGCGCCTTAATATTTAAAGGTAATGCCCCAGCACTTGTTCTTGACGTAAAGGCAAACGCAAGCACCGGAAATGCTTTTCTTAAGTATTGTAGTGGACTTAATCCGACAAATAGTAATAATAACAAGTGAATTAGCATCATAACCGCTAACGCTACATATGAAGCAATAACAAATTTCCCTAAATTGTAGATTGCAGAGAAATCACTTAACGCAACTGTCTTTGTCATAATAGCAAGCACGCCATAAGGAGTTAATCTAAGGATTAGTGTAACCACACGCATAATAATGCTATAAAAGGCATCGACAATTTTTGCAAATATCTCTGCTTGCTCAGGTGTTTTTCTTCGTACGCCCAAGTAGGCAATACCTAAAATTGCTGCAAATATAACGACTGATATCGTTGAAGTCGCTCTCGCTCCTGTTAAGTCAAGAAAAGGGTTTGCAGGAAGTAACTCTAAAATTTGTTGAGGCAATGTTTGAGCTGCTAGTGATTGAGATGTTTCTTCCATTTGTGTCCCTCTACTGACCTCTGCATCTCCCTCTTCAATTTGGATGGCTTCTAAATTAAAGACGGTTGCCGAACCAATACCTACAATAGCAGCCACAGCAGTAGTTCCAAGTAGTATTCCGATAATTAATACACTAATTTTACCAATATTACTTGAGAGGCTCAATCTTGTAAATGCTCCTAAAATGGAAATAAACACGAGTGGCATCACAATCATTTGTAAGAATTTAACATAACCCCCACCAACTAGTTGAAACCAATCCGTCGACCTTGCCAATACTTCTGAAGTTGATCCATAAATCAGTTGCAATGCTAAACCAAACAATATACCTATTCCCAATGCCGTAAAGACTCTTTTAGAAAATGAAATATGTTTACGTTGCATAATAAATAATAAACTAATAAAACCAATCATTAATGCTAAGTTAATAATAAACCATACATTATCCATCATTACCCCTCCTAATATCTTACTTTTGCACAATTTTATATGATAATACGATTATTCCTATACGTCAAGTATGAATTACGATTTAATTATCCTTTATGGTATATGCTTTTTTCATGAATATATACCAATCTATCTATAGGCCTTTCTTACTTAACATTTTCAACTGTTTTTGCCGATTTTTTTAATCCCCTTTGAAAGCCAAAAAGCTGCAGCATCGCTTAAAATAAGCTAACGATGCTACAGCTAAAATAAAAACTCTTATTGCTTATAAGCTTCTTACCTTCTCGCTGCATGCTTTCATAGCAGTGAGAACAGATGAACGAAATCCTGTTTCTTCTAACTTGCTGACCGCATCAATAGTCGCACCTCCAGGGGTACAAACCTCATCTTTTAACATTCCAGGATGTTTACCAGATTCAAGCACCATCTTTGCTGCACCTAATACTGCCTGAGCACCTAGTTTATAAGCAGTGTCTCTTGGTATACCGTCTTTTACCGCTCCATCGGCCAATGCTTCTATAAATAAAAACACATATGCAGGAGAAGACCCGCTAATTGCTGGAATGCCATCCATTAATGACTCATCCACTACTTCCACTTTCCCGATAGCAGAAAAGATGCGTATTACTTTACTTAATTTCTCTTCATTAATATACTGGTTGCTACTTAGCACACTCATTCCCTCACCAACCAATGAAGGTGTATTTGGCATTGTACGTACTGCCATTACATTTCGTTCAAAGTACTTTTCGATATCATGTAGAGTAATGCCAGCAGCAATGGTTACGATAATGCTATGTTCATTTACTTCCCCTTTTATTTCATCAATTACTTCCTTATGATCATTAGGAGGAACCGCTAAAAAGATTACTTCGGCGCTTCTCGCCACTTCTTTATTGGAGTGGGTTGTATGAATCGCATACTTTTCTTCTACCTTATGTAGTGTTTCTTTCGTTCTTGCACTTGAAATCATTTCATGATGACTGACTAAACCGTTTTTTAATATGCCGCCAATAATCGCTTGTGCCATTTTTCCACAACCGATAAACCCTATCTTTTTTTCCATTGTTATCACTCACCTTTTCCATGCTCTGGTTCATTTTAACATTATCACAGCTGTATTGAAAAAAAGTTTAATATACTCCTTTAAGGTAATCGCAGAACAAATGATAACCATATTTGCTATAAGCTACCCTTATTCATTAGATAAACTTCATGAAAAAAATAACCCAAAGCATCAATGCTTTGGGTTATTTATTAATTAATTATCTTGAACATCTTTTCGATTCTTTTTAAACATTTTTGATAATACTTCATACACAATAGGAACAACGACTAGAGTTAATAAGGTCGAACTTGCAAGACCACCGATAACTGTGATACCTAATCCTTTAGAGATTAAGCCTCCACCGCCTGAACCAAATAATAATGGAACTAGCGCACCCATTGTAGCAATAGCTGTCATTAGTATCGGACGAAGACGAGTGGCACCCGCTTCTAGAATAGCGTCTCTCATCGTCATACCATCTCTTTCCATATGAATGATCCGGTCAACTAATACGATAGCGTTCGTAACAACAATACCGATTAACATGAGTAGACCCATCATAACCGTAACAGAGATTGTTTCCCCTGCAATGTATAATCCGACAAAGGAGCCAATGACTGCAAACGGTAGTGAGAACAGAATGGCAAACGGTGCAACACCCTCACCAAATGTAACAACTAAGATGAAATATACAATCGCAATAGCGGCAAGCATTGCTAAACCTAATTGCGTAAACGTTTCGTTCATATCTGCAGTTACACCAGCAACATCAAGAGTTACCCCTTGTGCCAAGTCTAAATCATCGATACCTTTATCCAGTTCACTCGTAACTTTGGATAAATTATCTGAAGTTACTGTGGCAGAGACAGTTGCATAGTACTCACCTTTACTACGAGACAATGTATTTAATGTTGTCCCTTCTTCTACATTAACAAGCTCAGATAATGGCATTTCTTGGCCTGTTGCAGTCGGAACCTGTGTATCTAATAACTCATCAATTGATTTCGCAGGCTCAGCGGCTTCAGTTTGAATAATGACATCTATTTCATTACCATCACTTTGAACAGTTGTCAGCACTTCACTATTACCTTTATCGTTTAACGCCATAACGATTTGACCTGTCGTTAAGCCATACTGCATAACGTCTGCTTGCTCAACTTTTAAGATATGTTCTACATAAGCATCTTCTGCTGTAGATGAAATATCTTCTAAGTTATCGGTATCATGCATGACATCTTCCACTTGTGCCACGGCATCATTTAGTTTATCTAAATCCTCACTATACAATGTATAGCTTACTTCACTAGTATTCGCACCCATTGAAGAAAAGTCCTGAGATTTCCACTCACCAGATTGTTCAATATTAAATACATATTCTTCAATTTCTTCTCTTACCTCTGGGAAGTTCTTCATATCTGGATCAAAAATCAGATACATAAGAGCCCCACTAGCGCCGCCACCCATCATCATAGCAGCAGGATCTACATTGTCTGGGTCATTAATGGACAATTGTAGTATATCAATATCATCGCGTTTTAATAATTCTTCTTCTACTTCAGAAATATTCTCTTCCGTTATATCCATCTTCTCGCCGGTTTCAGGAGTATATGTTAAATACATTACCTTCTCTTCTTCACTTCCAAGGAAGCTAAAACCGATTAATGGAGTCAATGCTAATGATCCAGCTAATAAAAGAATAGCAATAGCTGACGTAATAATTTTATGGTTTAACGCTTTACTTAGAATGCCTTTATACCATAAAGCAAGTTTACCTACTTCTTTATGATTGCTCTCCTCTTTCTTACCGTAAAGTTTTTTCTTAAATAAGAAATGAGAGAGGGCTGGGACAATTGTAATCGCAACAATTAATGAAGCGCCCAATGCAAATGTCATCGTTAAAGCAAACGGAACAAATAGTTCACCAACCATTCCACCTACGAAAATTAACGGCGCAAAAACGGCCACAGTTACTAATGTAGACGAAAGAATCGGCTTAAACATTTCAATAGTCGCTTCCCTTACTAAAGCACGACCATTTAATTTTTCCTCTTTCAAATGTAAGCGACGGTATATATTTTCCACAACAACAATCGAGTCATCAATTACACGACCAATTGCTACTGTAACCGCTCCAAGAGTCATAATATTTAACGTAATATCCAACCAATTAAGCACTAAAAATGCCATAAAAATCGACACCGGAATAGAAACAATGGATATAATCGTTGACTTAAAGTCTCTTAAAAAGAGTAAAATAATTAATACAGCAATTAAACCACCAAAAAGTGCTTTTTCAACCATTGTGCTAACAGACTTTTCAATCGGTTCACCCTGGTCTAAAGAAATATCAATGGCAAGGCCATCATACTTTTCTGTTTCTTCTTCAACATAATCTTTTACACGATTAACTACATCTACTGTGTTATCCTGTTGTCCTTTTACAATTTGGATCGCAATCGCATTTTCTCCATTTGTACGAGAAACAGACTCTACTTTACCTACTTGTTCAATTTGAGCAAGTTCACTTAGCTCAACAAATGGTTGTGGGTGGTCGGCAGTTGGTGTTACTGGGA
Source organism: Cytobacillus sp. FSL M8-0252 (assembly GCF_038007345.1). Taxonomy (NCBI): domain Bacteria; kingdom Bacillati; phylum Bacillota; class Bacilli; order Caryophanales; family Bacillaceae; genus Cytobacillus; species Cytobacillus sp. FSL M8-0252. Next base: position 1,572,411 of record NZ_JBBOWZ010000001.1, on the reverse strand, counting down.
TCATCATTTCTTTCAACTCATCAATAGTTGTTACTTTCCCATCTACCGAAACAGCTTCTTCAGCTTCTTCAAAATCAAATAACCCTAAAGATAATGCCATATCACTTGCTTGAATCAGTTCTTTTACATCATCTTGATTCAATTCAAACTTGGCTAGCTCTTCTTCATCCCAAGTAAATTCAACTTGTTCAATATGTTGACCGGTCATTGTTGCAGATGCTACACCTTCAATCTTTTCAATATCAGGCAAGATTACATCTTCAACTAATTCAGTCAGTCCAACAATATCTTCTTCTGTACTACTAATTGAAAGTGCAACTACTGGCATCATATTCATGCTGATAGATGTCACAGTCGGCTCTTCCACATCTTCAGGAAGATCTAAATTAGCAATCGCTCTTTCTAGCTCAACCTTTTTATCATCCATATCAGCGCCATATTTATATTCTACTTGAATACTTCCTACATTCGCACTTGAATTAGAATAAACAGCATTGACATCTTCAAGTCCTTCAACTGCCTGTTCAATTGGCACTGAAACTTCTTCCATCACCTGCTCAGGGGTGGCACCAGGATAAACACCATTTACCATTAAAAATGGAATAGAGATATCTGGGATTGTTTCAGTTTTCATCTGTGTAGTTGAGTAAACACCTGAAACTGTAATAATTATGGTTAATAACCACACAGCGAGCTTATTCTTTAAAACGAAATTGACTATGCCCTTCACATTGACACCTCTTTTTTTAAAAATTCGATTCTCCTTTACCCGATAACCATTATGTATATAGTAGAAATCAGTGTAAACGAAGTCTAACAAATAAGAATACTAACTATCATACCCAAAAGGAAGCCATTACTGGTTCTATAGAATCTATTTTGTTTGTTTTCTTGACGACAAACTCGGGTATCCTATAGAATATGACTAGTGGGTCACATCACCAATAAATATAACTGACCGGTCAGTCATGTGTCAATTATATTATTGTGAAGTTTTTGTTAACACGGAGATACTTCTTCGGTTAAGGAGTTGTTACAGATGAAAGAAAAAGAAAAAATAATTATTGAAGCTGCGATCAAATTATTCGCTAAAAAAGGATATACTGCCACATCTGTACAAGATATCGCCACTGATAGCGGCATTTCCAAAGGTGCATTTTATTTATATTTTAAATCGAAAGAAAAATTGTTAGAGTCTTTATTAATATATTATTTTGATCAATTAACTGAAGAAATCATGCAGTGGGACAACAAGAACCTTACTGCAAGAGAAAAATTCAAGGCACAAATCAATACAACCATTGATATGTTAATCCAACATAAGGATTTTATTATTACTCAAACAAGAGAACAAACCATACCTATTAATGAATCAATAAAAGAATTATTATTCACAAAGCAAATTGAAATGAATGAATTTTACCGCAAAAGTTTATCTTCTATATATGGAGAAGAAATGACTCCTTATTTATGGGATTTATCTCAACTTCTTGATGGTCTTTTTCATTCATACGTAAAAATATTAATTATTGACAAAGAAATATTTAAGCCTGAGCATGTGACTGATTATTTATTAAATAGAATGGACTCTTTAGCAGAGGGTCTAAAAAAAGAAGAACCTTTGATCACTGAAGCTAAGATGAACCGTTTCCTGCAAAAATTTAATATATTTTTACCAAATACTAGTCCATCGACTACCATCGCAGATATTAGACAACAAATACAAGAATGCGATGATAAAGAAACATTAGAGGTTTCCCTCGACATGATAGAAGAAGAAACTCAAAGGGAATATCCCAGACTTCCTGTCATTAAAGGAATGATTACTAACTTTAATCAATATCCTGATTTAAAGAAGCAACTGAATGATTTATTACAATTATAGAATGAGAGAAATTTGTCGATAAAAAGACCAACCTTTTTACTGGACATTTTCACTTTAAACGTTTATTTTACTATAAACAGGTAATATAAAGAGATATAGTGTAAACGAAGTAGAAAACTTCTGTACTTATAATTTATAAGAATGGATGGTGGAGAATATGGCAAATAACAAAGTTACGAATATCAGAAAGAATGAAAAGAAAGATGTAAGTATCGGAACAAGCGTGTCTTTAAATGGTCTCGTTACAGCAGTCTTTGATAATATGGTTCACGTACAGATCGGGGCTAAAATTGTCACTGTCAATATAAAGGATTTATATTCAGAAATCAACCAAACGCTACTTCCAAAACAATCAGTAAAAACACCATCGCAATCCGTCTAAAAACTGGTAAAGATTCTATTTCCTGGGATAGTTAGCCTATAAAAATAAGGCTAGTTATCCTTTTTTATTTAGATAATGAACGATACATATATGAAATTAAAACAGTTGGTTGTTGATGATGTAAAAGTTTACATAAAAAATTTATTCATCCTTCGCTTATTTTCACTAGATATTTTTATTTTTTAACAATATGACATTGCCACAAATGAATTTCAACTCTATTATTTTATATACTTTGATGAATACGGGGATTCTTCTTTTCTTCATTTTAGGTAAGCAGGACTACAAAAAGAACCATATAAATATTCGTATCATTCAAATATTTCATGGATGATTTCTTTTCACTGCATAGTTATTGTTATTGACCAATGCAAACAGAGCCATAAAAATACTTACCTTGTTCAACGAACGCTTCCTCAAGTTGAACAAGGTAAGTAAAATAGACCATGATCCTTGCAATTGTCTAGTTTTTTCAACAGAACTATAAGGTTTTATCATTTACTACTTTAATGGATTTTTTTCATTTCTTTTAATCTTGTAGCATCACCTAATATTTGAATAAAGGAAGCATCTTCTATACGTAAATCTCCCTCTATTTCTACTACCCATGTATCATCAGCAATCATCTTCATAATTTCTGCTCCTTCAGGTAATTGCTGTAAGACTGAACGTCCATATGCAATCCAACTCGTTTTCGCACTACGGTGTTGATCAAGGGTGGACTCTTCATTAAAAGTATACTCCTGATCCTTTTCTGTTAAATGAATCAAATCTTCTATAATTGCACTTGCTGTTGGATACATACCTGCACCTGGCCCCTGCAAACTAATACTCCCGACAATATCCGCCTCGATATGGATAGCATTTTGCACACCTTCCACCTGATATAAAGGATGGTTACCCTCAACTAACACTGGCCGAACAGCACATTTCACTTGAGAATGAGCGTATTCAATAGTTGCCACGTGCTTGTATCTAAGACCTAATTCATTAAAGAAAGTAATATCTGATTTAGCAATACTCGTAATCCCGTTTCTTTCAATCTGTTCGCTTATTGGTTTCTCTCCATAAATCAATTCACTTAAGATAGCTGCTTTATAATACGCATCAAAGCCTTCAACATCATTCGTCGGATCCACTTCCGCATAACCTAATTTTTGCGCTAGCGCCAGAGCATTATCAAATGATAATTGCTCTTCTCTCATTTTGGTTAATATAAAATTAGATGTACCATTCAATATGCCTTCAACCTTCGTTACTTTATTAGCATTTAGCAGTTTTTTTAAAGTTTGAATAATAGGAATACCACCTGCCACAGTAGCCTCGTAGCCGACTGAGACGTGATATTTTTTTGCTAATTCTCTTAAGATATTACTTTTTTCAGCAAACATCTCTTTATTTGCCGTAATCACGTGGCGACCTTTTTCAATCGCACTTTGTAAATAAGTTGCAGCCGGTTCAATACCAACAATTGCATCAATTACTACATCAATATTCTCCAGTTGTTGGATTTTTTCATATTGGTTTGTCAAAATAACTGACTGATCGGGGGCAGTATGCTTCTCAATGTCTCTCACTAAAATAGCAACAACCTTTACTTCTTCACTTAATAACTTTTGCAAACGCCCTTGATGCTGTTGAATTGTACGGTAAACGCCTTTACCAACAGTACCATAGCCAAGTAAAGCGATATTAATCGTCAAACCTTTTACCTCCCATTACATCATATTACTGTACTTTTTGACTAAGTTTGGCAAGCTCTCTTGCCTTTAATTCTCTGCGTAATATTTTGCCACTGATTTTTGTTTTAGGAAGTTCTGTGACAATTTCCATTTCTCGTGGGGCAGAATGAGCAGCTAATCTTGTTTTTACAAACCTTCTAATCTCTTCAAGTAGTACATCACTGCCTGTAAATCCTTTTCTTAGGACAATAAAGGCTTTGACGATTTCTCCTCTTAATGCATCTGGTTTTCCAATGACTCCAGCTTCTGCTACAGCAGGATGTTCAATGAGCTTACTTTCAACCTCAAAAGGTCCGATTCTCTCCCCGGAAGAATTGATCATATCATCACTCCTACCTTGGAAGAATATATATCCATCTTCATCTTGAACAGCTAGATCTCCTGATACATACCAACCTTCAAAAGGAAAATATGACTGGTATTTCTCCTCATTCTTCCATACTTCTTTCATGATTCCTGGCCATGGTGCTTTAATTGCTAAGTGACCAATCGACCCTCTTGATTGTTCGACACCATCATCATCGAGGATAGCGATGCTTATACCAGGAAAAGGTCGACCCATTGATCCGGGTTTAATTACTTCTGAAGGTAAATTGACAATTAATTGTGCCCCTGTTTCAGTCATCCACCATGTATCATGAATTCTTTTCCCTAACGTTTCTTGTCCCCAATAAATGACCTCAGGATTTAACGGCTCACCAACACTTAATAAATGTCTTACGTTGGATAAATCATAATCATTTGGTAGGTCATTTCCTTCTGCCATTAACATTCTGTATGCGGTCGGTGCACTATACCATACAGATACTCCAGTTGTTTCTAATGTATGATACCAACCCTTTGCATCAAAGCGGCCACCATTAACAACAATTGTCGCTCTATTTAACCAAGGTGTGAAAATGCCATACACAGTTCCCGTAACCCAACCTGGATGTGCGGTACACCAATACACATCATCATCTTTTAAATCGAGTACCCATTTCCCTGTTTGATATTGATGAACCATCGCTCTATGAGCATGAATAATTCCTTTTGGCTTTCCTGTTGAACCGCTCGTATAGTGGATGTTTAAACCATGCTCGAGATCAACCCACGTCGTGATATCTTCTTCTTTTACTGTTTTCTCTAATTCTTTGATGAGTGAAATTTCTTTTTCACCTAATAATTGTACGTCATCAGCATCAGTAAGAAATATCTTCTCTAAACAAGGCAGTTCGTTCTTTGGTACCCTGTTAAGTAAGTCAGTATCCGTAATCAAAAATCTCCCATCACAATCAGAGATTCTATCTTTTACTGCTTCCTCCATAAATGCTTCAAAAAGAGGACCCGCAATTGCGCCGAGTTTAATGGTGGCAATCATTGTAAAATAACAATCGGGATGTTTAGGTAGAAAAATAAAAACGAAATCACCTTTTTTCACCCCTTGGTTTCTTAAAACGGTGGCGATATGATCCGTTTTTTCTTTAATCTCTGCGAATGTGTATGTCTCTTCATATGAACCATTCACATAATGCAACCCTATTTTGTTTCCATAACCGTCAACCACATGTTTATCAATACATTCATGAGCCATATTGACTAGACCTGATTGGCTCCAGCTAAACTGTTGTTTAACCTCATCCCATGAAATATTTTGACATGCCTCTTCATAGTTTGTTAAGTTGTAATCTCCTTCAATGGGGGCAAGCTGTTGCCGCTCTATCACTGTCATAATTCATTAGCTCCTTTATCTTTAGATTGCTTTCGAATGAGATAAATCTAATAATTGCAAAATCTCATCTTTTAGTGCAGCAAGATCTTTATCTCCTCTTGATCTTGGTTTTGATTTTTCAATTTTTATTTCTTGATATAATTCTCCCGGCTGTCCCCTAAGAATAATAATGCGATCGGCTAAATATAATGCTTCATCAATATCGTGCGTTACTAAGAGGATAGTTGATTGATAGGTTTGCCAGAGATTCAGTAATAAATCTTGTAATTGCATTTTTGTAAAAGCATCTAATGCACTAAACGGTTCATCTAAAAGTAATATTTCTGGTGAGGTAACGAGGGCTCTGGCAATGGCCACCCTTTGCGCCATCCCTCCAGATAAATCTTTCGGGTAATGGTTTTCAAATCCTTCTAGCCCAACGGCTTTAATATATTGCGCTATTTTACTTTGAACTTTTTTTTGTAGACCGAATCCGATATTGTCATAAACTTTTAACCAAGGCATCAATCTAGGTTCTTGGAAAATCATCCCGATTTTCTTATGAACATCATGGACAGTTTCGCCATCTATTACAACCTGGCCATCATATTGTTTATCCAAGCCGGATAATACACGTAAGAGCGTACTTTTACCGCAACCACTTGTTCCTAAGATTCCAATGACTTCACCTTTTTCTACCTTTAAGTCAATATTTTCGAATCCCGTTGTTCCATTTGAAAAAGTTCTAGACACTCGCTCAATAGATAACAATCTTGCCACCTCCTACTTCTTGACGATCGTATCTTGCCAATGCAATGTTTTTGTCTCTAACCCTTTTAAAATGGCATCTGTTATTTTTCCTAATATGGCAAATAAGACGATACTAGAAATAATTAATTCCGGTGCATAAGTGTTTTGGCCATAAACAAGCAAGTAGCCAATACCTGTAGAAGCTCCCATTAATTCAGCTGCAACAACAAACATCCAACCAAGTCCCAATCCGCTTCTCAGCCCTACTAAAAAAGATGGCAAAGCTGCTGGTAAGATAATCTTACAAATTAATTGCCATGAGCTAAAATGATAGATTTTCCCCACTTCAATTAGTTTACGGTCAATTCCTTGAATGCCTGAAACAATATTTAGATAAACTGGGAAGAAAACACCGACAGCGATTAAAACCACCTTGGAAGGTTCCCCAATTCCCATCCAAAGAATAAATAATGGCACCCATGCCAATGAAGGTATGGAACGAAAAGCTTGGATCAGCGGATCTAATAAACTTTCAACTGTTGAAAAGTAGCCAACAGCGGCGCCGATAATTAAAGCTGCAGCAGTGCCAAATAAGAAACCAAGCACAAGGCGATATAATGTAATGCTCGTATGTGTCCATAAACTTCCATCTGTCGTCATTGTCATAAGTGATTGCAAAATGATTGATGGAGCCGGGAGTAAATGAGGAGGGAACACACCGATCCGACTCAAGTACTCCCATGCAAGAATAAGTAAGATTGGCACGATACTTCCAAGTAATACCCTTTGAATACTAGGGTTAATTTTTCTATGCTTCTCCTTACCCTCATTTACTTTGGGGATCGCTATGACTTCCTTCATATTCATTCTCCTTTACCAACCCTATTGAATGACCTCTGTTGAGAAATCTGGGTTTATTAATTCATCAACCACTTTACCTACGTCATCACTCTTAATAATGCCTTCTTCTTTTAAAACCTCACCAGCAGCATTTAATGCTTCTATTTGCACTTCACCAGGTATTGGTTCATTAAAGTCATTTCTCTCTAATTCTTTTTTCGCTACCTCTAGGGTGATTTGTGCTTCTTCTGCCAGTATCTCTGCCGCTTCTTCAGGATTTTCTAATACCCATGTACGAGCTTTTTCATAAAGCTCAATTACTTTTTTCACTTGTTCAGGATACTTCTCAGCAAATTCGCTTCTCACATTTAATGTGCCATAAGTGTTAAAATCGATATTTCGATAAATAAATTCTGTGTCTGCTTCAAGTTCTAATTTAGCCATATGTGGATCTAAACCAGCCCAAGCGTCTACTTGCCCTGTTGTTAATGCCGTTCCACCGTCAGCATGTTGCAAGTTAACGATTTCAACATCCGCTGATGTTAATCCGGCTTCATTTAATGAGCGCAGTAAAAAGATATATGGATCTGTTCCAATCGTTGCTGCTACTTTCTTTCCCTTCAAGTCTTCAACTGATTTGATAGCTGATTCTTTCGGTGCAACTAATGCCGTCCATTCTGGTTTTGAGTATATATAGACTGATTCAATTGGAGCACCATTTGCTTTTGCAATTAATGCCGCTGCACCTGCAGTTGAGCCAAAATCAACACTGCTACTATTAAGAAACTCAAGTGCCTTATTACTCCCTTGACTGAGGACAAACTCAACATCAATATCATCTTCGGCAAACGCTTCTTCTGCCCAGCCGAATTTCTTTAAAACTACACTTGTTGGAGAATAATAGGCATAGTCTAAAACAATTTTTTCTGGTTTTCCTTCGCCATTACTATCATCGGTGTTTGCCTCACTATCCCCGCAAGCACTAATGAATCCAATTGATAAAACGACAATTAAAAATACGAACCATTTTTTCATCGATGACTCTCCTCAATCTCGGTTTTAAATTTCACAAGCAAAGGTTACAATAGAACCTCTTAATCTCTGTGCCTCTTTATATGTGCAGCGATTTTGTACCACTTCAAGTCCGGCTTCTTTTGCTATTTCAACTGCTTTTGGTGAAATGACACCTTCTTGTAGCCAGAAAACTTTCGGTTGGATTTCTACTGCCTCTTTCGCCACTTCTATCGCAGCTTCAGGGCTTCTAAATACTTGCACAATATCAATGGTAAAAGGAATGGATTTTAAATTTGGATATGCCTGTTCACCTAATACTTCTGTTTCTCTTGGATTAACTGGCACGATTTGATAACCTAATCTTTGCATTTTTCTTGCTAAACGGTAACTTGGTCTAGCAGGATTTCCACTTAATCCAACAACAGCTATCCTTTTTGCTCTTTGCAGTTCTTTGCCATCCACATCTTCTTTTAATGAGGATGATTGTAATGCCCATCGAATAACACCTTCATCATTTACTGCTGTTTCTCCTTTTTGTTCTCCCTTCGAAGAAATACCAGTCGCTTCATAGAAGGCTTGATCTAAGTCATTGGTTAAATCTCTAACCGATTCAATCCCAACTGATAAACGTATGAGTTCCTCACTTACACCGCTTTTAATTAAATCTTCTGCACTTAACTGTTGATGTGTGGTTGAAGCCGGATGAATAATGAGTGACTTCGCATCACCTACATTGGCTACATGAGACCACAATGCAATGGTATCTATCACTTTTTTACCCGCATCTCGGCCACCTTTAATACCGAAGTTCACAATGGAACCGAAGCCAGTGTTTAAATATTTCTTCGCGAGTTCATGCCCTGGATGCTCTGCTAAACCTGGATATGCGACCCAATCGACAGCTGGATGAGCGTTTAAGAAATGGGCTATCTTCGCTGCATTTTCCGTATGTTTCTCTATACGTAAATGGAGTGTTTCCAATCCTTGGAGTAAAAGAAATGCACTATGTGGGCTTAATGATGACCCAAAATCGCGCAGCAACTGAACACGAAGCTTTGTACTGAAAGCGAGAGTACCAAACTCATTCGCATAAACAATACCGTTATAACTTGGGTCTGGCTGAGTAAAACCAGGAAACTTATCATGATTCCAATTAAATCGTCCGCCATCAACTACAAGTCCACCAATTGTTGTTCCATGACCTCCAATCCATTTTGTTGCCGAGTGAATGACAATATCTGCACCCCATTGGATTGGTTTGCAAAGATAAGGTGAAGCGAAAGTATTATCAATAATAAGAGGAATATCATTTTCATGAGCAATATTTGCAACTGCCTCTACATCTAGGACATGAAGACTTGGGTTCCCAATAATCTCTCCATATAAAGCCTTAGTTTTTGGCGTAATCGCTTTACGGTAATTCTCAGGGTCAGAACCATCAACAAAATGAACTTTAATCCCATATTTCGGAAGTGTTATAGCAAAAAGATTATATGTTCCACCATAAAGGTTCGAAGCTGCAACAATCTCATCACCCGCTTGGGCAATATTCATAATCGAAAGAGCTATAGCTGCCATTCCAGATGAAGTCGCTACTGCCGCTACCCCATCTTCTAATAAAGCAATACGTTTTTCTAATACATCTACCGTTGGATTACCGATTCGTGAATAGATATTTCCCGTCTCATCCAATGAAAATAGGCTTTGCGCATGATCTGTATTATGAAAAACATATGAACTCGTTTGATAAATAGGAACTGCACGAGATCCCGTTGTCGGGTCTGGTGATTGACCTCCATGTAATAAAATCGTCTCATCATCATAAGTGTTAAATTGATTCGTCATTATATACTCTCCTCTACTTTTTAGTCGGATAATTAAAATAAATAACCCCCTCTTCATAAGAAGAGGGGGTTGCCTCATCTTATCTTCCAGACATTCACTGCCTGCAGGATTTAGCACCTTTTCAAGCATTTGCTTGAAGGTTGCCGGACTTCATAGGGCCTGATCCCTCCGTCACTCTCGATAAGAAATATTTTATTTTTTAAAGCGTTAATACTTTAATTACAAATAGAATTATATCCAAAAAACAAATTGTCGTCAATATAAAATCTGAATATATTTTATATTCCAATAAAATATTGGCTCTATCACATAAAAAACCCTTCCACCAAGAAGGGCAGAAGGGCTTTGAATTCACACGCTCACCTTCTCCTTATCTTTGGATAATATCCTCTGAAATTGGCACCATACAAAAGATTGCTGGTTGCCGAGGCTTCACTGGGTCAGTCCCTCCGCCTCTCTGGATAAGAAGTTCTATTTATTTGTTTAACATCATATACCCTTTTATAGGGAATCGTCAATAACATTTTGAAAATTTATTTATTTTCATCCTGGATAAGTGTCAAAAAATGATACAGTATCTTAGCTGTTAACCCCCATATCACATGACCTTTATAAGTATAAAAAATTTCTTGCATCCTTCGCGTTTGCCATTTATATTTTTCCCCATTAGGAATGAGATGATAAGGGAAGCTACTATTAGGCTCTGGCTTCATCTCAATATAATGAATTGATGGTCCCTCTTTCAAAAAATAAGTAAGTGGTACTGTGAAAATTTGATCCACTTCCTCTGGATTTAGCTTAAGATCACTGATGCTCTCTATTGTGCCTACAAACGGATAAATCACTGTATCATAAGGTGTCACTACATAATCAAGTTCTGAAAAAACAGAGACTTCTCCAATTGGGATACCTAACTCTTCACTGGTCTCCCTTTTTGCCGTCTCAATCAAATCCACATCGTCTTGATCCATTTTCCCCCCAGGAAAGCAAATTTCCCCTGGCTGTCTTCTCATAGATAAAGACCGTACTTCAAACAAAATATGTATTTCTCCATCTTTTTCTATTAGGGGAAGAAGAACAGCGAATTTATCCAATCTAGAGCTACCCAATATATCTGATTGACGATGCTGTATCTCTGATCTTATTTCTTCCAAATCCATGTTAATTACCTCCAAACCACACGACTTAAATCTTTATTTCTCTTTCTGCAATCTATCAATCATCCCCATTGTGCAGACATTTAAATCTAAGCCTATTAGCTTCTTATCCTCTGCACTAAGTTCAACATCGTGCGCTGTTAATAAATAATGTTTTACTTGTTCCAACAATTCCGATTGTATGGCTTCCTGCATTTTTATTATGTCATTTCCTTGGAGAAAAACGTCATCTGCAACTGAAGTAAATATAGGTAACCAATAACGAATTTGTGTAAAAACATCCTTTGGTTCAGGGCCCTCACCATAATGCCCAAAAAAGATATGTTGTGGTTGAAGTGATTCGATTTTTTCAACAGAAGATAACATCGCCTCTGGATCAAACTGATTAGGAGAAGTCGATGGCAGGACTAATGGATATCCTTTTCTTGCTATGCCAGGATAAAATACGCCAATTGTATCGCCAGTAAAGAAGCCATTACTTTTCGAATCATGGATTGAAAAGTGGTGCTTTGCATGGCCAGGGGTATCATAGAAAGTTAACAAACGTCCACCGATATCCAATGATTGTCCCTCTTCCATCGCGACTAACCTCTTCTCATCAATTGGCACAATCGGATTAAATAGTTGATCAAACTCATCGCCATATACCATTCTAGCACCAGCAATTAATTTACTAGGGTCAGCTAAATGCCGTTTACCTCTTGGATGAACATATACTTTTGCTTCTGGACATTGTTCTAAGAACAAACCAGTTCCACCAGCATGGTCTAAATGTACATGGGTGACAATAATATGCTTGATATCTTCTAGGTTAATGTTCAATTCTTGCAACCCTTCTATAAGGTGAGGAATCGAAGGACTAGCGCTTGTTTCAATCACTGTTAATTCTTCAGCACCTAATATATACGCCCCCGTACGCTCAGGTGTTTGTAAATCCATTAAATCAATCAGTTGAATATCATTACCTAAATCTTGAATTTTGTGCAAAGGAAACCCCTCCATATTACTCTTTATGAAAATTATGACATAAGTAGATGAAGAGAGCTACTTAAAAGAATTACAGATAAAAGTGCTCAAATCTACCTAGTGCTTAGTCAGTTGAGCAAAAAAAAAACACAGCATCAATCGCTGTGATATAACTAAAAAGCTCGATTGCTTTGTTCTCATCATTTTTCAAAACCTGCCTCCGAAACGCTCGTAAGTAAGCTATTACACTTCAGAACTTAGTTGCGAACCTTTCAAAACAGGCTCTCATTACGCTAACTTTTCCTTCTGTTCTTGTTCTTTAAAAAAGCCTTTCATCGCATGGAATACATCAGCCTTCTGCTTTAAAATATAATAACGGAACAAATCATTTTTTATATTTTTGTATGCTGACATTAAAGTAGAATGGCGGTTATATTGATTCACTTCCCCGTATCCAAACATACTTGATACTTTCATTAACTCTTCAACAAGTTTTACACATCTTGCATTATCTGAAGTTAAATTATCCCCATCTGAGAAATGGAATGGATATATATTATATCTGACTGGGTTATACTTTTGATCAATTAACTCCAATGCTTTACGATAAGCAGACGAACAGATTGTGCCGCCACTTTCTCCTTTAGAAAAGAAATCTTCTTCTGATACTACCTTTGCTTCTGTATGATGCGCAATAAATTCAATTTCTACCGTTTCATATTTCGTTCGTAAAAACCGAGTCATCCAAAAGAAGAAACTTCTCGCCATATATTTCTCCCAGATACCCATCGAACCACTTGTATCCATCATTGCTAGCACAACTGCTTTCGATTCAGGCTTCACGACTTCATTCCAAGTCTTGAACTTTAAGTCTTCTTGATAAATGGGGTGAAAAGCTGATTTCCCGTGCATCGCATTTCGCTTAAAAGCTGACATCATTGTTCTCTTTTTATCTATATTCCCCATAAGACCAGTTTTGCGAATATCATTAAATTCAATATTCTCGACGACAATTTGATCTTGTTCCTTTTTCTTTAAGTTCGGTAGCTCCAATTGTTTAAATAACGCTTCCTCAATTTCCATTAAAGAGACTTCTGCTTCAAAGTAATCCTCACCCGCTTGATCCCCTGCACCTTGCCCTTTACCTTGCCCTTTCTGACCTGACCCATCTCTCGCTACTACATCACCAACTTGACTATCGCCATCACCTTGACCGACATGCTTATTCTTATCATAATTGTAGCGAATTTTATATTCATCTAAGGAACGAATCGGTATTTTAACGACATCACGACCATTGGACATGACAATGTTTTCTTCTGTAATCAGGTCAGGTAAATTGTTTCTGATGGCATCCTGTACTTTTTCTTGATGGCGTTGTTGATCATCATGCCCTTTACGATGGAGGGACCAATCTTCCTGTGACACGACAAACTGATGGTTTTGATTTTTTTCGGTCATTCTCATTTGCCCTCCTTTTTTGTTTATAAAAAACTTTAAGGATTTTACGGAATTCATTCACATATCTCACCCAAAAACATACACTATGACGAGTGTCCATTGCTAACCTGAAAATATTTACTTATAGCTAGGTTCAAAAAATGTTGATTACTCTATCCTATGCTTTAAAACAGAATTATTTACATATTATTTAGACAATTATTAAAGTTGGGCGATTACTATCTATCATCCATCGTTCAACTAATACAAAATTGAATATAATGAAAAAAGCAATGGGGTCCATTGCTTTTTTCATTGTTTGTAGCTTTTATGATTTTCGCTTACCGACTTCCTGTTTAGGATCAGGTGTTTTTTGCATTTCTTTCAATTCTTCTTTCGATTTCATTTGTTCCATTTCTTTTCCAAGAGTTTCTATTTCTTCTTCATTGCTTGCCATTGAGCTATTTTCCGGTACTTTTTCTTCTTTTGACATATTCGTCACCTCTATTGTTTAAATACCCTATTTCTGTCTTTTTTAAACAATAGACTGGACGGTTTACCTATTTAATAGACTACCCACATAACGAAGTAAATCATTTGCAGATGTGGAATTATAGCCATGTTCATCAATAAGACGTGCTACTACTTCATTAATCTTCTTCAATTGTTGTTCATCCGGTGTTTTTGAAGAAGTTGTAATTTTGACGACATCCTTTAAGTCAGCAAATAATTTCTTTTGAATAGCTTCACGCAGGCGATCATGCGAATTATAATCAAATCGTTTACCTTTTCTAGCATAAGCACTAATACGAATGAGAATTTCTTCACGAAATGCTTTTTTAGCATTTTCTGAAATCCCGATTTGCTCCTCAATCGAGCGCATTAGTTTTTCATCTGGATTGATTTCTTCTCCAGTAAGTGGGTCTCTTAGTTTAGCCTTATTGCAATAAGCCTCAACATTATCAAGGTAATTCTCCATTAATGTTTTCGCTGATTCTTCATAAGAGTAAACAAATGCCTTTTGCACTTCTTTCTTCGCAATTTCATCGTATTCTTTTCGAGCAAGTGAAATAAAGTTCAAATATCGTTCTTTCAGTTCAGCAGTAATGGATGGATGTTGATCTAATCCCTCTTTTAATGACCTTAATACATCTAAGGCATTAATCGACGTCATCTCTTTACGAATGATGGTAGAGGAAATGCGATTGATTACGTAACGGGGGTCGATGCCACTCATTCCCTCATCTGCATGTTCTTTTTTCATTTCTTCTACGTCTGCACGATTAAAACCTTCTACACTTTCACCATCGTATAAACGCATCTTCTTAACTAAGTCAATATCGCCTTTTTTCGGATCCTTCATTCTTGTTAATATTGTAAACATAGCAGCAACTTTTAATGTATGGGGAGCAATATGAACATCTGACACATCACTTTCAAAAATCATTTTCTCATAAATTTTCTCTTCCTCGGTTACCTTCAAATTATATGGAATTGGCATCACAATAATCCGTGAATGCAGTGCCTCATTTTTCTTATTACTTATAAACGAACGATATTCCGTTTCATTTGTATGAGCAACAATCAATTCATCCGCTGATATTAAGGCAAACCGGCCTGCTTTGAAGTTTCCTTCTTGCGTTAATGATAGGAGATGCCATAGAAATTTTTCATCGCATTTAAGCATTTCTTGGAATTCCATCATACCCCGATTGGCCTTATTCAGTTCCCCATCAAATCGATAAGCTCTTGGATCAGACTCGGAACCATATTCGGCAATTGTGGAGAAGTCTATACTTCCTGTTAAATCAGCAATGTCTTGAGATTTAGGGTCAGAGGGGCTAAATGTACCAATCCCTACCCGCTTATCTTCTGAAAACATCACTCTTTCGACTATTACATCTTCAATTTTTCCATTATATTCTTGTTCAAGCCTCATCATATTGAGTGGTGATAAGTTTCCTTCAATTCTAATTCCATATTCATCTAAAAAGTCTTTGCGCAAATGATGTGGGATAAGATGAAGTGGGTCCTCATGCATTGGACAGCCTTTAATGGCATATACCGCTCCTTTATCTGTTAATGAATAGGCTTCTAACCCTCTCTTTAACATCGTCACAAGGGTTGATTTCCCGCCGCTTACCGGCCCCATTAATAATAATATCCGCTTTCTCACATCTAATCTTTTCGCCGACGGATGAAAATATTCTTCGACAAGTCGTTCTAATGACTCTTCTAGGCCAAATAATTGATTGCTAAAGAATTCATATGTTTTCTGCCCTTTCACATCATTAACACCAGCGTCTTTGATCATATTATAAACCCGTGAATGTGCGGACTGGGCAACCCATGGCTTTTCTTTTATGATTTCTAAGTACTCTCCAAAAGTCCCTTCCCATTTCAACTTTTCCTCTTCTCGTCTATACAACTCCACTTTTTTTAGAATATCCATATGGACCTCCCCCTGTCACATTATCAGAGACGATTATTACAATCTATGCTTGAAGAAAAACAAACATGCTTACCGAAAACAAATGACAAAAAATTTAGTCGGTTAAAGGGCTTTTACAAATAAAAACAACATTAGATTATCCATCCCCCAAGATCTATAAAAAGTGGGTCTTGAATAACGCTAATATCTAATACACATTCCTATGCAGAACTGTCCAATAATATCCATGATTTGCATTCACTATTTAAATTTATTAGGATATAATAAAGTTATATGTTGTGTTTCTATTTTTAGGAAAAAGGAGGCCATACATAATGGGTACAGTCCTAATTTTAGGTGTGATGGTGGCATTTTTAGTTTCAATTTTCACAGCGGGCTATGATGATAAGCCTGGTAAGCACATTAAATAATATGCGCTAACACAAAAAAAAACTGCGAGAGTCTAACTCCCGCAGTTTTTTTATCGTTTATCTAAACCTTTTTCTTGAACAAATTGCTTCATGTACATTCTCTTTTTACGCTCAAACATACCAGCAATCTGACTTGTCCAAGTATCATCACGCTTACCTGCTGTTCGCTCTTTATAGTAAGCAGAAATCACTTCATTGTATGCTTGTAATTCTTGAATATATATGTCCTTGTCCTGTTCATATTCATTTTCATGATAAATATGGTTCATTGGTAGACGCGGCTTTTGCGCATTCCTTTTCGCTGGGTACCCAACTGCTAGTCCGAATAATGGTATCACATGATCAGGTGTTTTTAATACTTCGCTTACTTCTTGAAGTTGATTCCGTAAGCCACCAACATAACAAATGCCAAGACCCATGGATTCAGCTGCTAAGCTTGCGTTTTCGGCTGCTAAAGCTGCATCGATTAAAGCCACCATAAATTTTTCCGTACTTTCAATGGACTCAGTTAAATCTATCCCTTCTAGTTCTGCAATGACTTCATGACGATGAAGATCTGCGCAAAACACAAAGAAATGCCCACTGTCTGCAACAAACCCTTGGTTTCCTGCCAATTCGGCCAACTTTTCCTTCTTCTGTTGGTCGGAAACACCTATAATAGAATACGCTTGTACAAAACTTGAAGTAGAAGCAGACTGAGCGGCTGTCACAATCTCCTTAATTTGCTCTTTCGTTAAACGTTTATCCTCAAAATGGCGTACTGAACGATGGTCTTTCATCAATTGAATCATTTCATTCATCATCTCATCTCCCCTATGTAAAAAAAATTAGTATATAAAAAGAAGATCTTGCCAAATGTAAGAGCAGACCTTCTTATTCACGCTAGCTCATTCGTGGATATCCTTGCTGACGCAGGGCTTCATAAATCAAAATAGCTGCTGTGTTTGATAAATTTAGTGAGCGCATATGGTCATTCATAGGTATTCTTAAAGCGCGATCAAGATTCGCTTGAATAAATTCCTTTGGTAAGCCAGTTGTTTCTCTTCCAAAGATAAAGAAGTAATTTTTTGATTGATCACTATAATCAAAAGTAGTATGCGGTTGTTTCCCATGTTTTGTTAACAAGAAAAATTCGCCGTCTTTATTTTTCTCTAAAAATTCTTCTAACGAATCATAATAAACAATATCTACATACGTCCAATAATCTAAACCCGCTCTTTTTAACATCTTATCATCCGTTGAAAACCCTAATGGTCGAATTAAATGAAGCGTTGTATAAGTAGCTGCACAAGTACGAGCGATATTACCTGTATTGCTTGGAATTTCTGGTTGATATAAAACAACATTCACTGACACTAACTGTTCACCTCTATTATAATATCTCGCTCTTATTATACACTTCTTCAGCTCATTACGAAAGGTAAGTGCTAGGCATCATAAATCGTAAAGAATTTATATTTAATATTTTCAGTATAAGCGGTAGAGTCTTCATAATCCCAATAGCGTTTGCGACTATTAGTCGTATGGGCATTTACAAGCGGCATATTCTGTTCATCTTTAGCCGTCACAATCGTCGTATGGTCAAAACGACCATCTCCTTGAAAATCATAACAAATGACATCTCCTAGCAATAATTCCTCAGGACGCTCCACTTCTTTCGCTCGTAATCCAATTGTCGAGTTAGCTAAATGAATACGCATAGAATGAGCTACACTCCAACTATAGCTCCAATTTTTACTGCGCATCCACCACCCCGTTCCCCTAGCAGGAAATCCGCGCATCGGGGCTCCTCCTGCATGTAGACATTGAGAGATATAATTCGTACAATCGACATCAAATGCATGAAACTGTGGATTATGGCTATTCCACCATTTTTCTGCGTATTGTACCGCTTTTCTGCGGTCAAAATGAAATGGATAAGATGAACGCGAATCTTCCTCTAAGATATCAACCGTGTCTTGATCATAAAGAACCAACTTTTCTTTATCCTCAACGAGCGTTTCTTTATAAAACTCAGCCACTCGTTCTTCCACCTCTTCTTCAATATAAAAAGTCTTTCCTTGCTTAATTAAATATTGAAAATGCGCCTTATACGAAATATATTTACTATCTTCTTGAATGTGCGGCTCTCCTTTGATTTTTCCAATTGCCTTTGCCTTTACGATACTTGCTCCCCTTTTTTCTAAACTTCTTTTTTTATTTTTTATCTTCATACAAGTATGAATAGATTCTCTCTCATTGCTGACACATTGCCTGACTCTTTTTTCTAATAGTTCTTGCAATTGTTCTTTCATCGTATCACTCCCTCCATTAACATGCATATGTTCATAAGAGGGGTTTAACGATAAAAAAAGAGAAAGTAATCGCATTACTTTCTCACATACTACATAATAGGATTAAACATCTTTAAACCTTTTTCGATTTCTTGTTGGACTTCAGGATCCTCTTCTGTAGCTTGCATTGCTTGTAAAGCTTTTTCTGCCTCTTCGCCTCCAATTTTCCCTAATGCCCATGCTGCTGTTCCTCTAATTACTGGTCGTGGGTCTTTTTTCATTAACATGATTAAATCTCCCACAGCTGATTCATCCTTAAAATGAGCTAGAGCGATAATACTATTTCTCTGAATAGGTTTCCTCCCTCTCCACGAACCAGAAAGACGACCAAACTTCTCCTTAAACTCTCTATTGCTCATATGAAGTATCGGTTTTAACAAAGGTTTGACAATTTCTGAATCTGGCTCCATTTCTTCATGAAAATGAAAATCCTTGCCTTTATTTTCTGGACAAATCGTTTGACAAGTATCACAGCCATAAATTCGATTCCCTAATTCTTCGCGAAACTCATCGGGCATAAATCCTTTTGTTTGCGTAATAAAGGAAATACAACGTTGCGCATTTAGTTGCCCGCCTTGAACGAGTGCACCTGTAGGACAAGCATCAATACATTTCGTACAAGTCCCACACTTTGACTCTAGTGGCTCGTCCGGTTCAAAAGGAATATTTGTGATGGTTTCACCTAAATAGACGTAAGAGCCGAATTCAGGTGTAAAGATAGAACAATTCTTTCCACTCCACCCTATACCCGCTCGCTCAGCTACAGCACGGTCAGATAAAGCACCTGTATCGACCATTGATGTAAATCGGACATCAGGAACAAGCTCTTCCAAGTAGGCTTCTAACTTACTTAGACGATCCTTCAACACTAAATGATAGTCATCTCCCCAAGAAGCACGGCAAAAAATACCTCTTCTCTCACCCGGTTTACTCACTACGCGCTCTCTCATCTTTGTTGGATAAGCTAGGGCAATACTAATAATCGACATCGGTTGATCCATCAATAACGCAGGGTTGACTCTCTTTTCTATATCAGGCTCTTCAAAACCTGATTGGTATCCGAGCTCTTGTTGTTTCATTAATCTATTCCGCAAACCATCAAAAGTTGATGCAGTGGTAAATCCAATCTTATCTATTCCAATCGTCTTACTATATCGAATGATTTCTTCTTTTAGTTCAGCTATATTCAAGGATTATTCACTCCTCCTTGGTTTTCCATGTGATTCATCTTCCCTCTCATGATAAACTAGTTATTATAAAATCAGGAGGTGTAAACATTGGTAATCAACATTTCAAAAGATTTAAAGACCTTATTCCCTCAATTCAAAATAGGCATCATTACATACAATCATATCACTATATCAGGTTCTCCCCAAATGGTAAAGGGCCGCTTACAACTCTTTCAAGAGTCATTATTTTTTGATCTTGAAGAAAAGAATATAACTGAATTTGCAGGGATAAAAGAATGGCGAAGTATTTTCAAACAAACAGGTAAAGACCCCAACAAATATCGTCATTCTGCTGAAGCAATGTATCGAAGAATTAAAAAACAGAACTACCTACAGAGCATCAACAGTGCCGCTGATATTAATAATTTTTTCTCATTAAAATACGAAGTCCCGATTGGCATATACGATTTAGATTGTATCAACGGAAATATTGATGTGAGAATCGGAGCTGATGGAGAAGTTTACGGAGGATTAAACGGACGTGATAATTCACTAAAAAACTTAATTATTTTAAGTGATTCACTTGGGCCATTTGGTAGTCCATTTGTAGATTCTACTAGAACAAATGTTAATGAACAGACAACCAATGCATTACAAGTCGTCTTTTTAAGACATTCAATTGAAACAGTTGAGGCACAAGCACTGCTCAACTCACTAAAAGATATGTTTATCCAAGTTCATGGAGGTAATGGTCAAGTTGAGGTAATAGTTTAAAAAAATAATATCCTATTTTTCTACAGCATTAAATTTGGCTATAGAAAAAATGCACCCCACTTATTAGATTGTGTCTAGCAAGTGGGGTGCATTTCACTCTTATTTTGTTCGATTTTTAAGTCTATTATTTCTTAGCCATTAAATATAGAAAATACGGCGCCCCAATAAATGATACAATTACTCCCGCTGGTATGCCAATCGTATCAAGTAAAACTCTGCCAACCGTATCTGCTGAAAGTAAAAGTAAGCCCCCAAACATTGCCGCAACAGGCAAAAACAACTGATGTCTAGGACCGACTAAGCTTCTTGCAATATGGGGTGCTAACAAACCGATAAATGCTATACCGCCACTAACGGATACTGACGCAGCTGCCAAGGCCACGGAAGCCAATAACAGTATATACCTTTCCTTATTCGTTTTAACTCCAAGACCTACAGAAAGCTCTTCATTTAAAGCCATCGTATTTAGCGTATTTGATTTAAAGTAAATGAACGGGATTAATATTGCAAGCCAAGGAAGGAGAGCAAAGACAAATAACCAATCATCTCCCCATATTCTCCCTGCAGCCCAGTTGGCGAAGAAATCATACTCTTCTCTAGCCATTTTAGAAGCAAGAGTTAACAATGCACCATTTATAGCAGCAGCTAATCCTACACCAACTAAAAGCATTCTACCAGGTTGAATGCCCTCCCCTCTCTTGTAAGAGAGAAGGTAAATGAATATAGCGGTAATTAATCCTCCAATTAAAGCGAATAGTGGCAACAAATATAAATGATTGCCTGTACTATTTCCAAATAACAAAACAAAGAAAACGACAAACAAACCGGCACCTGAATTAATTCCTAGTATTCCCGGATCTGCTAACGGGTTCCTCGTAATACTCTGTAAGATTGCCCCCGACAAAGCTAAACCCATGCCTGCGAGCACCGCAATCAGTATCCTCGGCAATCTAAAGGTAAATAAAATCAGGTTTTCCTTCGCCGTTCCATTACCAAGTAATGTTGGCAAAAGACGATCGGGACTTAAAGAGGCAAATCCTGTTGCTACACTAATTGTAAAGATAAGCAATAGTAACACAAACGTCGAGATAATGATAATAATTGAACGTTTAAAGTGGCGGGCACTAATCATATTAATGATCTCCCCTTTCTT
The DNA here is from genome assembly GCF_038007345.1 of Cytobacillus sp. FSL M8-0252. Classification (NCBI taxonomy): domain Bacteria; kingdom Bacillati; phylum Bacillota; class Bacilli; order Caryophanales; family Bacillaceae; genus Cytobacillus; species Cytobacillus sp. FSL M8-0252. The sequence goes on along the minus strand of NZ_JBBOWZ010000001.1, from coordinate 1,550,409 downwards.
GCAAGGTACAAGAAGAAAGGTAGGCCAAGTATTGCTACAATTGCTCCCATTGGTGTTTCAAAAGGAGGATTAACCATTCTTGCTGCCGTATCGGCTAAAACTAAAAACACACTACCTATTACGGCTGAACACGGAATAATCCATCTATAATCCGTACCGACTAAAAATCTCACGATATGAGGAATTAATAAACCAACAAAAGCAATCGCCCCAACAAGAGAGACCGCGGCACCTGCTAATATAAGCACAACCGTCATGAGCACAGCCTTAACAATAAAAGTTCTTTGCCCTAAGCCTTTAGCCACATCTTCTCCAAAGCTTAATACAGTCAAACTTCTTGAGAGCATGATGGCAATTATAATACCGAAAAGTACTGTAGGTGTAACAATTTGCAACTGTGCCCATGTTGTTCCTGAAACGCCACCAGCAGTCCAAAAGGCAATACTTTGTGATAATTTATTTATAAGTGCTATCCCTTCTCCAATCGATGAAAGAAATGCAGTAACTGCCGCACCAGCTAACGTTATTTTTAGTGGACTCATCCCACCTCTTTTCATTGCGCTAAATCCAAATACTAAGCAAGCAGCAATCCCTGCTCCAATAAATGAGAATAACATAATAATCATATAATTTGTATTGCCTACATACGAGAAGGCAATCGCTAGTCCTAAACTTGCACCTGCATTTAAACCTAGTAAACCCGGATCTGCTAAAGGGTTTTTTGTCATTCCTTGCATAATGGCACCACTAACAGCAAAAGCCGCGCCGACAACAGCAGCTCCTAGCTCACGAGGTAATCGTATACTTCTTATAATTTGGTGGTCTTCGTTTCCTTGTTCATAAGCAAATACAGCTTGCCAAACATCTGCAAATGAAATACTCGCTGCTCCAACCGAAATAGCCAAAACTAAGCTACCTACTAAAAGTAGGCAGCTTAGTACTAGAATAATAGAAGCAATTGCAGGACGTGCATATATTTTCTTTTCCTTTGCTTCATTAAAAGTATTATTTTTCATTATATTACTTAGCCCCAAGTAAATTTTCAACGATAAATGCTAATTCTTCTTCCAATGAAATGGGATCATTGAAATAGAAAGAAGAAGAGTCAAATGTAAACACGCGGTCATTTTCCACTGCTGGGATGCCTTTCCAAACATCTGTTTCAGTAAAGGAATTATCGGCTCCTTGTCCATCTCCTAGGAAAATATAATCTCCAGCATATTTTGGTATGACTTCTGAAGATATAGCTAAGTACCCTGGTCCAAATACTTCTTCTTCTACCGCTTTAGGTGCTTTTAAACCAAGTGCTTGATAAATGATTTCTGTTCCGCGTCCCCAGTTCTCACCATACACATACATGTCTTTACCAAATGTCTCAAATACCATAATAGTCGCATCATCACCAATTGCCTCTTTTACTTTCTCACCTTCAGCAGCTGTCTTTTCTTTCCACTCTTCCACCCATGCTTGTGCTTCCTGCTCTTTTCCTAACACCTTACCTATTTCAAGGTGTTGATCTAAATAGCCATATTTTTCATAAGTTAATGTGACGGTTGGCGCGATTTCTTTGTATTTATCTAAATTTTCGTCAGTTGAATATGCAATAATTAAATCTGGTTCTAATTCTAATAATTTCTCTACATTATCTGCTGTAATGACTTCAGAATCTTTCAGTTTATCACCATAAAATTTGTTCGCTTTAGACCACTCATCTATTGCTACTGGCGTAATCCCTAATGATAGAACATTACCAGTGTAAGCCATAGATGCTACTCTTTCAGGATTAGCTGGTAACTCCATTTCTCCATTTTCTGATTTATATGTAAATGTTTCTTTTTCCGTTTCCTTACTGCCTTCACCTGACGATTCATTCCCACCATTTCCGCAAGCTGTTAAAACTAATAATAGAATAAAAAATAAAAATACCAATTGCTTTTTCAAGTTCTCCATCCACCTTTAAAATAATAATCATTCTCAATTATAGTCAAAAAAAGAAGCAAATCATTAAACGACTTGCTCTTGAACTACCATCCTACTATCAATTAAATCATAAGTTAAGCAGATTGGTTTTTGTGTACGTGGATCAATACCAATTTCTGCATCAATATTAAATACTTCTCTTAAAATCTGCTTATTCATAACTTCCTTCGCAGCACCATTTTTAATAATTTTGCCTGCTCTCATAGCAATTAAATAATCAGCAAACCTTGCTGCATGGTTTAAATCATGAATAACCATAACAATTGTTCTATTTTCTAATTGATTAAGCTCTTTTAACAGTTCTAATACTTCCAATTGATGACACATATCTAAATATGTAGTCGGCTCATCTAATAAGATTATATCAGTCTCTTGAGCCAAAGCCATCGCGATCCATACTCTTTGCCGCTGTCCACCAGACAATGCATCTACTTCTCTATCTTTAAATTCTGCAATTCCTGTTACTTGGAGTGCCCAATCTATCACCTGGCGATCTTTTGCTGTTAATCTCCCCATACCCTTTTGATATGGAAATCTTCCATAAGATACTAGCTCTGAAACCGTTAAGCCTTCAGGAGCATCAGGAGATTGAGGAAGAATGGCCATTTTTTGTGCAATCGCTTTTGTCGATTCCTTACTGATTTGCTTACCATCAAGATATACAGACCCAGCTTTGGCTTGGATAATTCTTGCAATCGTCTTTAAGACAGTCGATTTACCACAACCATTCGGCCCAATAATAGCCGTAATCTCACCGTCTGGTATCATCATGTTTAAGTTCTTCACAATCTCTCTATCACCGTATGCAATTCTTAAGTCTTCAGTAAATAATCTAGACAAGGTCATTCACTCCATCCGAACATTTTAGATCATCATCATGTCATTGATAATGATTATCAACTTCAAAGAAAATTTTATCTAATAAAAGCTATCCTGTCAACCATCAATCCGAAAAGTTTTCATTTCCAACATATTTCTTGTTAACCAACCTGTATTCTGCATATATTTTTTAAGGAGAATGCATTTCTCGTTACTGAAGCCTTTCATCCATTCTCTTCACTCATTATGCACTTCGTTAAGGTTAGTAAAAAACAACAAAACTAATCACTTCAACTAAAAAAAACTGTAGACAATCTGCTAATAAATAGAGATTGTCTACAGTCCTTAACTTCCATATAAGCGGGTGAAGGGAATCGAACCCTCATCATCAGCTTGGAAGGCTGAGGTTTTACCACTAAACTACACCCGCAAATACCGGTGGTCGGGGTCGAACCGACACTCCGTGATGGAACACGATTTTGAGTCGTGCGCGTCTGCCAATTCCGCCACACCGGCAAATATTCTTTTATTTAATTATGGTGCCGAGGACCGGAATCGAACCGGTACGGTAGTCACCTACCGCAGGATTTTAAGTCCTGTGCGTCTGCCAGTTCCGCCACCCCGGCATGAGGTGTATAAAAATGAGTGAATATGTATTGGAGGCGGCAACCGGATTTGAACCGGTGGTGAAGGTTTTGCAGACCTCTGCCTTACCACTTGGCTATGCCGCCATCAATATAAATAACTACTTGGAGCGGAAGACGGGATTCGAACCCGCGACCCTCACCTTGGCAAGGTGATGTTCTACCACTGAACTACTTCCGCAGATCTGGCTGGGCTAGCAGGGTTCGAACCTGCGAATGACGGAATCAAAATCCGTTGCCTTACCACTTGGCTATAGCCCATTTGTATATTCTATGCATGAAAGCAAAAAATGTGAATTTAAAATAATGGGGCGGCTGATGGGAATCGAACCCACGAATGTCGGAACCACAATCCGATGCGTTAACCACTTCGCCACAACCGCCATAATTGGCAGGGGTAGTAGGAATCGAACCCACATCAAAGGTTTTGGAGACCTTCGTTTTACCATTAAACTATACCCCTAGATGGTGGAGGGGGGCAGATTCGAACTGCCGAACCCGAAGGAGCGGATTTACAGTCCGCCGCGTTTAGCCACTTCGCTACCCCTCCATAAAAAACAATGCCGGCCAGAGGACTTGAACCCCCAACCTACTGATTACAAGTCAGTTGCTCTACCAATTGAGCTAGGCCGGCAAATGGTGGCTCAGGACGGAATCGAACCGCCGACACAAGGATTTTCAGTCCTTTGCTCTACCGACTGAGCTACTGAGCCAAAACTTATACGTTTTACAATATGTTTTAAATTAATTTGTGTGAATTTATGTAGTGGCGGTCCGGACGGGACTCGAACCCGCGACCTCCTGCGTGACAGGCAGGCATTCTAACCAACTGAACTACCGGACCAAATTGCGGGGGCAGGATTTGAACCTGCGACCTTCGGGTTATGAGCCCGACGAGCTACCGGACTGCTCCACCCCGCGATAATATGAATGGTGGAGGATGACGGGATCGAACCGCCGACCCTCTGCTTGTAAGGCAGATGCTCTCCCAGCTGAGCTAATCCTCCAAAATGGTGACCCCTACGGGATTCGAACCCGTGTTACCGCCGTGAAAGGGCGGTGTCTTAACCGCTTGACCAAGGGGCCAATTTATATGTTTAATGGCGGAGAGCAAGGGATTTGAACCCTTGAGACGGCTATAAACCGCCTACACGATTTCCAATCGTGCTCCTTCGGCCAGCTCGGACAGCTCTCCATTGGCTCCGCAGGTAGGATTCGAACCTACGACCGTTCGGTTAACAGCCGAATGCTCTACCACTGAGCTACTGCGGAATAATTTAATAGTATGTATGCCCGGCAACTTCCTACTCTCACAAGGGGACAGCCCCTAACTACCATCGGCGCTTTAGAAGCTTAACTTCCGTGTTCGGTATGGGAACGGGTGTGACCTTCTCGCTATCGCCACCGGACTTTTTAAAGACATATATTATTATAACGTCTTTAATAAAATTTTCAAGAGAAATTTTAAATCATTCTCTGAAAACTAGGTAATGTTGAAGAAGATTGTTTTGAGTAATCGCCTGAATGCGTGCTGACGCGACTACTTACGTAGTGCTGTCTAGCTGCGGCGGCTTGAAGCCGCCCGCATTTCGTATTGTCCAGCTACAGCGCCTAGGTAGGCGCTTTCGCTTTTCGTTTTTGGTTAAGTCCTCGATCGATTAGTATTAGTCAGCTGCATGTGTCGCCACACTTCCACCTCTAACCTATCAACCTGATCATCTTTCAGGGATCTTACTAGCTTGCGCTATGGGAAATCTCATCTCGAGGGGGGCTTCATGCTTAGATGCTTTCAGCACTTATCCCTTCCGCACATAGCTACCCAGCGATGCCTTTGGCAAGACAACTGGTACACCAGCGGTGCGTCCATCCCGGTCCTCTCGTACTAAGGACAGCTCCTCTCAAATTTCCTGCGCCCACGACGGATAGGGACCGAACTGTCTCACGACGTTCTGAACCCAGCTCGCGTACCGCTTTAATGGGCGAACAGCCCAACCCTTGGGACCGACTACAGCCCCAGGATGCGATGAGCCGACATCGAGGTGCCAAACCTCCCCGTCGATGTGGACTCTTGGGGGAGATAAGCCTGTTATCCCCGGGGTAGCTTTTATCCGTTGAGCGATGGCCCTTCCATGCGGAACCACCGGATCACTAAGCCCGACTTTCGTCCCTGCTCGACTTGTAGGTCTCGCAGTCAAGCTCCCTTGTGCCTTTACACTCTACGAATGATTTCCAACCATTCTGAGGGAACCTTTGGGCGCCTCCGTTACTCTTTAGGAGGCGACCGCCCCAGTCAAACTGCCCACCTGACACTGTCTCCCATCCCGATAAGGGATGTGGGTTAGAATTTCAATACAGCCAGGGTAGTATCCCACCGACGCCTCCACCGAAGCTAGCGCTCCGGCTTCTAAGGCTCCTACCTATCCTGTACAAGCTGTACCAAAATTCAATATCAGGCTACAGTAAAGCTCCACGGGGTCTTTCCGTCCTGTCGCGGGTAACCTGCATCTTCACAGGTACTATAATTTCACCGAGTCTCTCGTTGAGACAGTGCCCAGATCGTTACGCCTTTCGTGCGGGTCGGAACTTACCCGACAAGGAATTTCGCTACCTTAGGACCGTTATAGTTACGGCCGCCGTTTACTGGGGCTTCGATTCAAAGCTTCGCGTGAGCTAACCTCTCCTCTTAACCTTCCAGCACCGGGCAGGCGTCAGCCCCTATACTTCGCCTTGCGGCTTCGCAGAGACCTGTGTTTTTGCTAAACAGTCGCCTGGGCCTATTCACTGCGGCTCATCAAGGCTTTAACACCCTAATGAGCACCCCTTCTCCCGAAGTTACGGGGTCATTTTGCCGAGTTCCTTAACGAGAGTTCTCTCGCTCACCTTAGGATTCTCTCCTCGCCTACCTGTGTCGGTTTGCGGTACGGGCACCTTATTCCTCGCTAGAGGCTTTTCTTGGCAGTGTGGAATCAAGAACTTCGGTACTAAATTTCCCTCGCTATCACAGCTCAAGGTATGTGACCATGGGATTTGCCTCATGGTCCCTCTAACTGCTTAGACGCACATCCAATAGTGCGCTTACCCTATCCTCCTGCGTCCCCCCATCACTCAAACAGAATACGGTGGTACAGGAATATCAACCTGTTGTCCATCGCCTACGCTTTTCAGCCTCGGCTTAGGTCCCGACTAACCCTGAGCGGACGAGCCTTCCTCAGGAAACCTTAGGCATTCGGTGGATGGGATTCTCACCCATCTTTCGCTACTCATACCGGCATTCTCACTTCTAAGCGCTCCACCAGTCCTTACGGTCTAGCTTCAACGCCCTTAGAACGCTCTCCTACCACTGAACATCAACGATGTTCAATCCACAGCTTCGGTGATACGTTTAGCCCCGGTACATTTTCGGCGCGGAGTCACTCGACCAGTGAGCTATTACGCACTCTTTAAATGGTGGCTGCTTCTAAGCCAACATCCTGGTTGTCTAAGCAACTCCACATCCTTTTCCACTTAACGTATACTTTGGGACCTTAGCTGGTGGTCTGGGCTGTTTCCCTCTTGACTACGGATCTTATCACTCGCAGTCTGACTCCCATGGATAAATCTTTGGCATTCGGAGTTTGTCTGAATTCGGTAACCCGATGAGGGCCCCTAGTCCAAACAGTGCTCTACCTCCAAGATTCTTACGCATGAGGCTAGCCCTAAAGCTATTTCGGAGAGAACCAGCTATCTCCAAGTTCGATTGGAATTTCTCCGCTACCCACACCTCATCCCCGCACTTTTCAACGTACGTGGGTTCGGGCCTCCATCCAGTGTTACCTGGACTTCACCCTGGACATGGGTAGATCACCTGGTTTCGGGTCTACGACCACATACTCATTCGCCCTATTCAGACTCGCTTTCGCTACGGCTCCGTCTGTCCAACTTAACCTCGCATGTAATCGTAACTCGCCGGTTCATTCTACAAAAGGCACGCTATCACCCATTAACGGGCTCTAACTACTTGTAGGCACACGGTTTCAGGATCTCTTTCACTCCCCTTCCGGGGTGCTTTTCACCTTTCCCTCACGGTACTGGTTCACTATCGGTCACTAGGGAGTATTTAGCCTTGGGAGATGGTCCTCCCTGCTTCCGACGGGATTTCTCGTGTCCCGCCGTACTCAGGATCCACTCTGGAGGGAACGAAGTTTCAACTACAGGGCTTTTACCTCCTATGGCGGGCCTTTCCAGACCTCTTCGTCTATCTCGTTCCTTTGTAACTCCGTATAGAATGTCCTACAACCCCAAGAGGCAAGCCTCTTGGTTTGGGCTAATCCCGTTTCGCTCGCCGCTACTCAGGGAATCGCGTTTGCTTTCTCTTCCTCCGGGTACTTAGATGTTTCAGTTCCCCGGGTCTGCCTTCCATACCCTATGTATTCAGGTATGGATCCTATCCCATAACGGATAGGGGGTTTCCCCATTCGGAAATCTCCGGATCAAAGCTTACTTACAGCTCCCCGAAGCATATCGGTGTTAGTCCCGTCCTTCATCGGCTCCTAGTGCCAAGGCATTCACCGTGCGCCCTTATTAACTTAACCATTGTTCGGCTTGCGATAAGCTACGCATTTCGGCGTCAGCTCACTCGTCAACATCCTCATGTGCACAAGACGCACACTCCGGTGTTTCCTCGCTCGCTTCCTTGAACTGCTTGCTTCTCACAACCCTCACGGTTGTGTGTTTTTAAAAAAAGTTTAGTATCTCTACTCTATTATATAGAGAGAAAATAACTAAGGTGGCGATTACTCGGTAATCTTCTTCATTACATTATCTAGTTTTCAAAGAACGATTGATGAATGGTAAGCTTTGGTATTCTCGTCAGCTTACGCTTCCTTGAATCCTTCGCTACTTTCACCTTATTTTGAGAGATTATACTCTCAAAACTGAACGAACAGTCTAACATCAAGTTAATTCCGTATATTCCTTAGAAAGGAGGTGATCCAGCCGCACCTTCCGATACGGCTACCTTGTTACGACTTCACCCCAATCATCTGTCCCACCTTAGGCGGCTGGCTCCAAAAGGTTACCCCACCGACTTCGGGTGTTACAAACTCTCGTGGTGTGACGGGCGGTGTGTACAAGGCCCGGGAACGTATTCACCGCGGCATGCTGATCCGCGATTACTAGCGATTCCGGCTTCATGTAGGCGAGTTGCAGCCTACAATCCGAACTGAGAATGGTTTTATGGGATTGGCTAAACCTCGCGGTCTTGCAGCCCTTTGTACCATCCATTGTAGCACGTGTGTAGCCCAGGTCATAAGGGGCATGATGATTTGACGTCATCCCCACCTTCCTCCGGTTTGTCACCGGCAGTCACCTTAGAGTGCCCAACTAAATGCTGGCAACTAAGATCAAGGGTTGCGCTCGTTGCGGGACTTAACCCAACATCTCACGACACGAGCTGACGACAACCATGCACCACCTGTCACTCTGTCCCCCGAAGGGGAAAGTCCTATCTCTAGGATTGTCAGAGGATGTCAAGACCTGGTAAGGTTCTTCGCGTTGCTTCGAATTAAACCACATGCTCCACCGCTTGTGCGGGCCCCCGTCAATTCCTTTGAGTTTCAACCTTGCGGTCGTACTCCCCAGGCGGAGTGCTTAATGCGTTTGCTGCAGCACTAAAGGGCGGAAACCCTCTAACACTTAGCACTCATCGTTTACGGCGTGGACTACCAGGGTATCTAATCCTGTTTGCTCCCCACGCTTTCGCGCCTCAGCGTCAGTTACAGACCAGAAAGTCGCCTTCGCCACTGGTGTTCCTCCAAATCTCTACGCATTTCACCGCTACACTTGGAATTCCACTTTCCTCTTCTGCACTCAAGTTCCCCAGTTTCCAATGACCCTCCACGGTTGAGCCGTGGGCTTTCACATCAGACTTAAGGAACCGCCTGCGCGCGCTTTACGCCCAATAATTCCGGACAACGCTTGCCACCTACGTATTACCGCGGCTGCTGGCACGTAGTTAGCCGTGGCTTTCTGGTTAGGTACCGTCAAGGTACCGGCAGTTACTCCGATACTTGTTCTTCCCTAACAACAGAGTTTTACGATCCGAAAACCTTCATCACTCACGCGGCGTTGCTCCGTCAGACTTTCGTCCATTGCGGAAGATTCCCTACTGCTGCCTCCCGTAGGAGTCTGGGCCGTGTCTCAGTCCCAGTGTGGCCGATCACCCTCTCAGGTCGGCTACGCATCGTCGCCTTGGTGAGCCGTTACCTCACCAACTAGCTAATGCGCCGCGGGCCCATCTGTAAGTGATAGCAGAACCATCTTTCAATCTAATTATATGTATAAATAGATATTATCCGGTATTAGCCCCGGTTTCCCGGAGTTATCCCAGTCTTACAGGCAGGTTGCCCACGTGTTACTCACCCGTCCGCCGCTAATCTTTGGGAGCAAGCTCCCTCAGATTCGCTCGACTTGCATGTATTAGGCACGCCGCCAGCGTTCGTCCTGAGCCAGGATCAAACTCTCCAATAAAGTGTTTGATTAGCTCATTTGCACCTATGGTGCTTTGTTGCTGATAAATCAGCTTTTTAAAATTACGCTTGACGTTTTACGTTCGTTCAGTTTTCAAAGAACAATCTCGTTCGCTTTAGAAGCGACTTTCCAATAATAACACATCTATTATTATGGAGTCAATACTTTTTTAAATCATCCGTCGCGTTAGCTGTTTTTCATACAGTTATTAGCGACGGTTATTAATATATCATCATTTTTCTTCTAGGTCAACCACTTTTTGCTTTTTTAATATAATTTATTACAAACTGTAATATCGGTGTTTAATCCCTTTTCCTTTTGTTTCTTCACTAATCACTTTAATAAACCCTTTATCAATTAAGTATTCTAGTAGAATCACCAAATCCACTGAGTAGTGTCTCAGTTCTTTATGCTGGATGATTTCTTGAATTGTCCAAACTGATTGTTCTGCTAAAACTTCAAGTAAATGGCCAACTCCAGCCTTTGTTCGTGAATGAATTAAAAATTCACTAGCTAAAAATAATAGCTCTAACCTTTTCTCAAGCGGCTCATGACTTTGTACTAACTCTTCATAAAGTTTCATTATTTCTGGTTCCATATGGCGAATTTGATTCCACAATGTTACTTCTGGATGGAAACCATTTTCTATAATTGAAAGCCTTGCTAAATGATGCAAAGAATGAACAACATTATTATAAGCATCGAAATAATTCTGATTTTCAAACAAAGTTTTCCCATCTGTATATCTTCTTATCAGCTTAGCAAACTCTAGTCCCATTTTGAGCTTTCTGTCCTTGAAAGGGAATTCGTTTAATTTATCACGCAAGTTTCCTATATATTCATTGCGATCAAATAAAACCTTCCCACTATAAAGCCAGTCAAAAATCTTCCTATTACTCCCCATAAGTATCCATTGATCCAATTGTTGCTTCGTTATTATTTGCATTGAGGCTTTCTTATCTTCAAATGTGTAATGCTTCACAAAAATAGGCGTATCCGCATTTTCTACGATAATTAATAGTATTGCATCAAACGTATCTCTATTTGAAATTGTCTTTTCATTTCCCTCTACAATTAACACACCTAGTGTATTTAGTTGACTAGCTCTTTCTTGATAAATAGGACGGAGTATATCTTCCATCATAACGCCCCCATAATTTCGTATTAATATATATTAGTTCGACAATTCATCTAAATTTCCTTTGATAAACACCAACAAATAGTGACAATTTTTTTATTTTTTCTTACAATGATATGATATAGTTAGTGTTTAGGAGGGAACAAAATGGCAAAAAAATATTCGAGTAAAATAAATAAAATAAGAACCTTCGCTTTAAGCTTAATATTTGTTGGATTTATTGTCATGTACATAGGTATCTTTTTCAGAACTTCACCATTAATTATGTCTTTATGTATGCTGCTTGGTGTATTATTCATTATTGCTAGTACGGTTATTTACTTGTGGATTGGCATCCTTTCAACTAAAGCAATACAAGTTGTTTGCCCAAATTGTAACAAGCCAACCAAAATATTAGGACGGGTTGATATGTGCATGCATTGTCGTGAACCACTAACGCTCGATCGCTCACTAGAAGGAAAAGATTTTGACGAAAAATATAATCGAAAAGATACTTCATTAAAACAGTAGATTTTCACACGCCAAAAAGGATGTAAATCTTAAAACAAACAATATGTTTACTCATTTGTATAGAAAACTAAACAAAAAAATACAGAGAAAAAGCTGGCAGCAGTACGCTGACAGCTTTAGACATTTTTTAATGCATTTCTTTTTTCTTTGAACACTCTGGACATTCCCCATAAACTTCCATTCTATGGTGACTTACTTTAAAGCCAGTCACATGTGCTGCTAATTGTTCAACTTCATCCAAACCAGGATAATGAAAATCAACAATTTTACCACAACCTTCACAAATGACGTGATAATGTTGTGTTGTTACAAAATCAAATCTGCTGGATGAATCTCCATAGGTTAGTTCTTTTACTAACCCAACCTCACGAAATACTCTTAAATTATTGTAAACTGTAGCCACACTCATATTTGGGAACGTTCCCTCTAATGCTTTGTATATGTCATCAGCTGTTGGGTGCGTCATTGAGTTTATTAAATATTCAAGTATCGCATGACGCTGTGGAGTAATGCGAACCCCTGTATCTTTTAACGTATCCAATGCTTCTTTAAGATGTGTTTGCGCCACCGTCATGCACCTCTCTTCTATTCATTCTTAAATTATAATCTTTATAAATAGTTTACTAATAATTATTGAAAGTTGTCAATAACCGCGTTTCAAGAAGTATGTTTTTCTTATTTTATCATATAGACTAAACTCATCTAATATTCCATCTTTAATAAACTTAACTTTGTTAATACCTTTGTATTTCTCATCCCACAAATCAACAGATCTAACCTGTCATCATAAAAAATTCCGGACTCATTTTAAAAGTCCGGAAAATATATTTGAGGAGGTATGCCCTAGTTTAATCATATTCAAACTAGCTTTACTTGCGTGGACAAAAGCCTTAAATTTTTTAAAATGGGCAAGTTATTATCATGTTATTTAAAAGCCTAACCTTTTCTATCCTGTAAGAAATGCAATGCATCCTCTACATGTCCTTTTACTTTCACTTTTCGCCACTCTTTTATTAGTCTGCCTTCCTCGTCAATCACAAATGTAGAGCGTTCAATCCCCATATATTCTTTACCAAAATTCTTTTTCAACTTCCAAACTCCGTAGCTTTCTGCAACTTCATGATTTTCATCTGCAAGCAAAAGAAATGGTAACCCATGTTTCTCAATAAATTTCTCATGACGTTTAATTGGGTCAGGACTGACACCAATAATGACCGTATTCACATCAGAAAAGTCATTATGCTTATCGCGGAAATCACATGCCTCAGTCGTACAACCAGGTGTCATATCCTTTGGATAAAAATATAATACGACATTTCTCCCGCGAAAATCTTCTAGATTAACAACTTCTCCATTACTTGCTTCTAATGTAAATGCGGGTGCTTTTTCTCCAAGTTCTATACTCATAAATCGTTCACTCCTTAACCACGTTTTTCTTAGACTATAAAAAACAAGAGTGAAATACAAGTAAACACCCTTCTTCTCATTGATTATTCTTATTATCAATATTAAAAACAACTCTTGCGACAAATGCTGTTGGAATGACATAACCTATCAACGCTTCAACCATCGCAACCATACGGCCTAAACCCACAGGGATAACATCTCCATAACCCAATGAAAAAAGAGTAACAGCACTAAAATAAAAACCTGATGCAAGACGATCTAAGAAATTAATACCTCCATAGCTTGTTTCATCTATTAGCACAACATGCCCATTTAAATCGAGAATAATATATATTAACCCAAAAGCAATTAAAATCGTAGCATATAGACAAATTAAATAAAAAAAGTTATCTAATGACACCCATCTTCCCTTCGTTCTTTTAGGGGTTAAGAGGCTTTGCATACTCATAAAAATACATAATGTAACAGTAAAAATAACGAAAAAAAATAGCAAGACTAACCTCACCTCTCTCGTGACGGTATTACCATTATACGTTCAACCTTTTGAGAGTATGACAAGTTGTCTTACTGACTATAGATATGAAAATATTTTGCTTTTAACATATCGATAGCTTACATGTTAAAATATAAAGGGAGATTATATTACTTAAGGAGGAATATTGATGCATTTTATCAATTCCGAACGACTACATAAAGAAGCTGTTGAACACATTGTCGGGGGCGTAAACAGCCCTTCTCGTTCTTATAAAGCGGTTGGTGGAGGATCACCTGTTGCAATGGAGAGAGGCCAAGGTGCTTACTTCTTTGATGTAGATGGGAATCAATATATTGATTATTTAGCAGCCTATGGACCCATTATTACAGGACATGCTCACCCTCATATAACGAAAGCCATTAAAGAAGCTGCCGAAAGAGGAGTACTATTTGGCACACCTACTCCGTATGAAGTAGACTTCGCTAAATTGCTAAAAGAGGCGATGCCTAATTTAGAAAAAGTAAGATTTGTGAATTCCGGTACGGAAGCTGTGATGACAACCATAAGGGTTGCAAGAGCGTATACAGGAAAAGATAAAATAATTAAATTTGCCGGCTGTTATCACGGACATTCAGATCTAGTACTAGTTGCAGCTGGTTCTGGTCCGTCAACCCTTGGTACACCTGATTCTGCCGGGGTACCTCAATCGATTGCAAAAGAAGTAATCACCGTTCCTTTTAATGACATTGATTCATTTAAACAAGCTATGGATAAATGGGGACATGAGATTGCAGGAGTTTTAGTAGAACCGATTGTAGGGAACTTCGGTATTGTCGAGCCCTTACCAGGGTTCTTGGAAGAGGTAAATGAGATAAGTCATGCACATGGTTCACTCGTTATATATGATGAAGTTATTACCGCTTTCCGTTTTCACTATGGAGGTGCACAGGATTTATTAGGTGTGCAACCAGACCTCACAGCATTAGGAAAAATCATTGGCGGCGGCTTACCCATTGGTGCCTACGGTGGAAAAAAAGAGATTATGGAGAGTGTTGCTCCACTAGGTCCCGCCTATCAAGCAGGAACAATGGCAGGAAACCCTGCATCAATCTTAGCTGGAATTGCTTGCTTAGAAGTATTAAAACAACCTGGGGTATATGAATACTTAGATAGATTAGGTGAAAAGCTTGAAGATGGCATCATGAATGCGGCCAAGCAGTTCAATATTTCCATATCAATTAATCGATTAAAAGGGGCATTAACTGTTTATTTTACTGATGAAAAAGTAATCAACTATGAACAAGCAGAAAATACGGACGGTGAGATGTTTGCTAAGTTCTTCAAGCTTATGTTAAATAGAGGCATCAACCTAGCACCTTCCAAATATGAAGCATGGTTTCTTACAATTGCTCATACAGAAGAAGATATTGACGCTACCATTCAAGCAGTCCATGATACTTTCGAAGAATTAGCCAACCAATAAATAAAATATTCATTTTTTATACACAAAAAGAGAGCCAACTAGCTCTCTTTTTCTCTTGATACATACTATGAAAACGTTTACAAATATAGATTCCGCTATACATTTTTATACATTCTCAACCTTTTCCATATCCATAAAAATGTATAAATAATTGATTTCTGAAAATTCATGTGATATGATAATGAAAATATTCTGTATAATTCCTTCGTTACCGAAACACTTTAATGCGTTACCCAGTTAAATAACATTTCAATTAACTTCGCTAGAAATCTTAACAATCTAGCAACCTCAAAAACATTACTAAACTAGGAGGTGAACGGCTTAAGGCATTGCCTCAAAAAGCCGAATACTATGACTCAACAATGGACCCCTTCCCAATTCAAAAATTTTAATAATCAAGAACACGATGCATGTGGGATTGTTTCTTCATTAGAAAAAGAAAAAATTCCAACACGTGAAAATATTTTCAGTTGTATAGATGCATTAGTAACAATGAACCACCGTGCAGGATTTATTAATGGAGAAGGAGATGGCGTCGGGATTCATATCGATATCCCCCGTACACTCTGGAAAGAAAAACTTAAAAATGCTCAAATCGATTCAACAGTTGTTGACACACCCAATTTTGTCGTCGGTCATCTCTTTTTCACTCGTAATGAACAAAGTGAAACCTTCAAAACAGAAGTACGCCAACTTCTTGATGATAAAGGGTTTTCTTTAATTTTCGAATCAGATGAAGTGACAGATTCTTCTGCACTTGGCCCAATAGCGATTCAAGAGAACCCTGTTTTTTGGCAAATTGCATGTATGGTTGATAAAAATGAAACAGATCTGAATCAAGCGATATTAGAAGTTATTGTAGAAGCAGAAAAAAATGAATTTATTCACGTAGCATCCCTTAGTCAGTTTCATGCTGTATATAAAGTAATGGGAGCTGGCGATATTTTACCTAAATACTACCATGACCTAGCAAACCCATTGGTAGCTTCGACTATGACTCTTGGCCATAATCGTTATTCGACTAATACACTCTCAAGCTTTTTTCGTGTGCAACCATTTGCCGTCTTAGGGCATAATGGTGAAATTAATACGATTGCAAAATTACGCGACGAAGCTAGAATGATTAATGTACCACTCGTTAGAGGAGGTAGTGATTCCCAAGATTTAAGCAGAACCATTGAAACACTCATTTGTAGAGATGGCTATTCATTATTTGAAGCGATGGACGTACTCTTCCCTCCAATCATTAACGAAATCAAGTCATACCCTCCGCATTTGCAAGATTTATATACTTATATAAGGGAAGCATGGGGACATTTCGCTCAAGGGCCTGCTGGAATTATCTCAAGATTCGGAGACGAAGCAGTATATAGTGTAGACTCCCTTGGATTAAGACCCCTTTGGATGTTAGAGACTGAAAGTTCTTATTTATTCTCATCTGAACCAGGGATTATTTCATCGAGTGAATATGTAAATGAACCAAAGCCCTTATCTCCTGGTGAAAAAGTTGGCTTCAAATGGAACGGTAATAAACTAGAAAAATATGAACATGAAAACTATCAGGAAGAAACATTTAATCGCTTCTCTTCTCGTGTAAATGTTAAAGATTATAAAGATCGTTTAAGTGCGCCAGTTTTGAATAAAGTAACTACAATGGCTTTCCCTACAAAAATTCATAATGGTCAATATAAAGCGTTTGGTTGGGAAAGAGACCATGTGAACTTAGTAGAACAAATGGCAGAAAAAGGCGCGGAACCTATCCGTTCACTTGGCCATGATGCTCCATTAGCTGCTTTAAATGGTGAGAGAACAAATATCGCTGATTTTATTAAAGAAAGTGTCGCAGTTGTTACGAACCCTGCCATCGATAGAGATAGAGAAACAGAACATTTCTCTACTAGAACAATTATCGGTAAAAGACCGTCGCTCTTTAATAATGAAGAATCAATAGATGTACTTGAATTACAAACACCATTATTAATAGAAGGAAAATTAGGATACGAGTGTGTTAAGGAAATCAATCAGCCTAGCTATGATCAAGTAACTGAATATTATCAAGCACAAAAGAAAATTGCCTATCTTTCTATCACTTTTTCAAAAGATGAAACGATTAAAGAGGCAATTTCACGCTTATCAAAAGAAGCGATTGAATCAGTTAAAGCTGGTAAAACACTTATTGTCTTGAATGATGCTAGTGCTCATCAAGAAGATTCCTACTGGATGGATCCACACTTAGTCGTATCTGCCATTGATCAAGCATTAGTAAAAGAAACAATAAGAAGAGACTGTTCTTTACTTTTACGTTCCGCTTCTATCAGGTCATTACATGATATTATTACAGCTTACGGTTTAGGTGCAGATTTAATTAGCCCATATTATATGTTTGTAACTGTTGCTAACGAAGAAATAACTCCTCTTGTTAACTTATATTCAGCTTTAACAAAAGGGTTGGAAAAGGTAATCTCTACAATCGGTATTCATGAACTAAGAGGATATGGTCGCTTATTCTCAACTATTGGCTTAAACGAAGAAATCGCTGAATATTTAAATATCATCAATTTCTTTGGTTCAGGTGAGCTTAAATACAATATTGGTCACATGAAAGAAGATGCTTTATTAAGAGCCGAAGACTTTATTAACGAGAAAAACAGAATCGGGAAAACCTTCCATCTATTCCCGAGAATTTGGAAAGCAATTGGTGAAGTTGCATCCACAGGTGAATATGATGCTTACCGTGAAAAGATAAGCGAACAAGAAGCTCAGAACCCAACAACCATCCGTCACCTAACTGATTTTAAACAATCAGAAACCAAAATTTCACCAGAGGATGTTAATATTTCTGTTGGAGATCATAACTTACCATTCGTTATTTCTTCTATGTCATTTGGTTCTCAAAATGAAATTGCTTTTAGAGCCTATGCAGAAGGTGCAGAAAGACTAAATATGATTAGTTTAAATGGCGAAGGCGGAGAAATAAAAGATATGCTCGGGAAATACCCTCGTACAAGAGGTCAGCAAGTTGCCTCAGGACGATTTGGAGTAAACGCTGAGCTTCTTAACTCTTCTAACCTCCTTGAGATTAAAATCGGCCAAGGAGCAAAACCAGGTGAAGGTGGACATCTACCAGGCTCTAAAGTAACAGCTAAAATAGCTGAAGCTAGAAATGCAACAATTGGATCTGATTTAATTTCACCTTCAAATAATCATGATATTTATTCTATTGAAGATTTAGCACAAATGATTCATGAATTAAAAACAGCGAACGATAAGGCGAAAGTGTCAGTTAAAGTTCCTGTTGTGCCTAATATTGGAACAATTGCTGTAGGGATCGCTAAAGCTGGTGCGGATATTATCACTTTAAGTGGGTTTGATGGCGGTACAGGTGCAGCTAGAATCCACGCGCTTCAACATGTTGGATTACCAGTTGAAATTGGTGTTAAAGCGGCACACAACGCCTTACTAGAAGCTGGATTAAGAGATTATGTTGAGCTATGGGCAGACGGCGGCTTAAAAAGTGTTAGTGATGTTTTAAAAGTGATGTTACTTGGTGCAAATAGAGTCGGGTTTGGTACTTTATCAATGTTAGCCATTGGTTGTACAACTTGCCGTGGGTGTCATCTAGATACTTGTCATGTTGGAATTGCTACGCAAATTGATTCAGAGGCACAAGCAAAAGAACATGGGTTAAGAAGATTCGTTCCTCGTCAATTTGAATCTGCTGTCCAAGGTTTAGTTAACTTATTTTCTGCTTTCGGTAAAGAACTGCAAGCACTTGCGGGTAGCATCGGTATTCGCAATTTACAAGATGCCATTGGACGTACAGATTTACTTGAACAAATAAAAGGAAAAGAACAATTGAATTTAGACTACTTACTTCGTACATTAGAGATTTCACAGCTCACAAATAATGAACAACCTAAAGAAGTGAGTGAGGCACAATTACAAGTAGCTGTTGGTGCTGAATATCTAGACAAGAGTGTAGAAGAATTACACCAATCGCGTACCTTCTCTAATGTTACTTCAGAGCAAAGGGTGCTTGGTAGTCGTGTATCTTGTCACCGTGTAAGAGGACGCTTAGATGGATCATATAAAACCCTTCCTCCAGTTGACCTCAAATATAATGATGGGTCTATCCCTGGTAACGGATTAGGAGCCTATAACAGTTTCGGCATAAACATCGAAGTAGCAGGCGGTGCACAAGATGGTATTGGTAAAACTTCCTTCGGTGGTCAAATCTTAATTTTTAAATCGAAAGGTAAGAATGGACAGTATTATAATGGATCTGTTGGAAAAGGTTTTGGCTATGGTGCACAAGTGGGACTTCTCGTTGCCCAAGGAAACGCTGATGCAAGAGCTGGTATTCGTCTATCTGGAGCTGATATGATTATCGGTGGACAACTAACAAGTGCAATTCCAGAGAAGGAATTTGGGAAAATCGGTACAAATGCGAATATTAAGGGATTTGCGTTTGAATATATGACAAACGGTCGCGGCCTTGTATTAGGTGATCCGGGCCCATGGATTTGTGCAGGGATGACAGGTGGCGTCGTCTACTTAAGACATCAACCTGAAATGGGATTAACAAAAGCGGCAATTGAAAGAAGAATAGCTAAAGGTGCAAAAGTAAACGTAACCGAGCTTGACCAAAATGGACTAGATGATGTAAAAGAACTATTAGAAAAATATATCAATCTATTGATGGATCAAAACCAAGAAGAAGAAGCAATTGGTTTAAAAGCTCTTTTATCAGATTTAAGTAGTCACTTTTTGCAAGTTGTTCCAGTTAAAGAACAAGCCGATCCTTCTGTTTCAACTGAGTGATATAACATACATTTCTTTTGCTAAGAAATACTAATTTGATTTTGTTTTTCTGCTAAACTTGAGACACGAGGAATTCTAATGATGAATTTCTCGTGTTTCTTTATGAATTTATGTGACTCATTTCACTGGGAGTGCGGAAACAGATTCGGGCTTCAACATTATCGGTTATCCGTTTGTCTTTAAATGCCAATCTGAAGTTAATTGATATTTCGCCTCATTTCTAGCTAATTATTCTCTCTTGCTGGATTTTGATGCGATTCTCTGCTAGTCCAAACAAATTTCTCCCTCTTGCTTGCCTTTTGATGTATTTCTATTTTTTCATTTAGAATTAATCAACTTTAATTTTTTATTAATTTTAACGACTTTTCATATTTGTCTATTGAACTTATACTAATATCCATGTATAGTACATAATTGTTTAATAAAGAAAAAAAACGTATAAAGTAAGAGTGGGTGTTTATCATGACAGCCATACTAATGATTGAGCAGAAAGGATTATTTAAATATGAAGCTTGGCGCCCGCATTCTGAAAACGGGGATCGCAATCATACTATCTTTATTTTTAGCAGAACTTTTTCAACTCCCATCTCCTGTTTTTGCAGGGATTGCAGCTATTTTTGCACTGCAACCAACGATTTATCGTTCTTATTTATCTGTACTTGAACAAATTCAAGGAAATATAATCGGAGCAGTAATCGCGGTATTATTTGTACTATTATTTGGTCATGAAATTCTCATTATCGGTTTAGCAGCAATAGTGGTTATTACGATTAATTTAAAATTAAAACTTGATAACACTATTGGTTTATCACTCGTTACAATGGTAGCGATTATGGTCACACCAGGAGATACCTTTACTGAGTTTGCCATTCTTAGGTTCTCGACAGTTATCCTCGGGATATTTTCTGCATTTATTGTTAATCTGGTGTTTATTCCACCGAAATATGAGAAGAAGTTATATGTAAAGATTTCTAATCTAACCGAAGAAATTACAAAGTGGATTCGCTTAAATATAAGGCATGCCTCTGAACATCATTTATTAAAGAATGATATACGGACCATGCAAGAAGGATTAACAAAGATTGATACGCTTTTTTCTTTATATAAAGAAGAACGTAATTACTTTAAAAAGAAGAACCATTCCAAACCGAGAAAATTAGTCATTTACCGGCAAATGAATGCCGCGAATAAAAAAGCTCTAGATACTTTAACAAAGATGCATCGCTTTGAGAATGATTTAGCAGAAATGCCGGAAGATTTTCAACACCTTATCCAGCAACAATTGGATATTATTACTCATTATCATGAACATGCGGTATTAAAATTTATTGGGAAAGTTCGACCGGAAGTCGTTTTTGAAGAAGGCGATATTACTTTAAGCAGAAAGGAACTTTTCACGCTCTTTTTAGAACAACAACATCTCATTTCAGATGATGGGCAGGTAGAATTAGCTCATACTATGCATATTGTATCTGCAATGATGGATTATAATGAACAAGTGGAACGATTGAATTGCCTTATTAGTAGCTTTCAAAAGTTCCATAAAGAAGACTCTTCTTTAACATTAGATGAAGCCGTTGACGAACAATAATCAATAAGAGGCTACCGGATATAAAATCTCCGATAGCCTCTTTTCCTCTAAATTTTTCTAATTCTTCATCCTCGGATCTAAGGCATCTCTTAATCCATCCCCCATTAAGTTAAAGCCGAGAACTGTTAACATAATGGCTATGCCAGGGAATATCATTGTCCACGGTGCTTGGATAAGTAACACTCTTGCATCTGAAAGCATTTTACCCCATTCCGGATTCGGTGCCTCTGCTCCTAAACCTAAGAACCCTAGAGCTGCTGCTTCAATAATAGCCGTACCAATTGCCAGAGTTCCTTGAACGATAATAGGTGCCATACTATTGGGAAGTACATGCCTAAATAGAATTCGATTATTTTTCATCCCAACTGCCTTCGCGGCTACAATATACTCCTCTTGTTTAACACTTAAAACTTTTGAACGAATTAACCTCCCAAAATTAGGAATATTAATAACAGCTATCGCAATTAATGCATTCTGCAGTGATGGTCCTAAGACGGCCACAATAGCAATTGCCAAAAGAATACTTGGGAAAGCAAGCATTATATCAAAAATCCTAGAGATAATCGTATCGATCCATCTCCCGTAATACCCCGCAATAATCCCTAATAAAGAACCCACAACAGCCGAACCCATTACCGCTAAGAAACCAACCCATAACGATATTCTCGCCCCAAAAATCACTCGCGAAAAAATATCTCTCCCAAAATCATCAGTTCCAAACCAATGTTCCGCTGATGGGGCTTGAAGCCTATTTGCCATATTCTGCTCATTAATGCCCTGTGGCGCAATGAATGGTGCAAAAATCGCTAACAGTATAAAAAATACAACAATCCCTGTACCGACTAAGGCAATTTTGTTTTTCATGAAGCTTTGTAACGCCTCCACCCAAGGCGATTGTACTTTATCTTCATTATTTTTTGGCTGAATAGGTGGTTTATTATTTACTGACACTTCCACGTCTATTCCTCCCTTAACGATAATTAATTCGCGGATCGATTGCAGCGTACAATAAGTCTATGAATAAATTAATCATGACAAATATAAATGCAATCACTAATATTCCAGATTGAATGACAGGATAATCTCTCGCACTAATCGCATCGTAAATATATCTGCCCATACCCGGCCAACTAAATATCGTTTCGGTAAGAATCGCACCACCTAACAATAATCCTGTTTGCAAACCTATCACAGTAAGAACAGGAATCACTGCGTTTTTTAATGAATGCTTGTACACAACCCAAAACATTCTTATTCCTTTAGCTCTTGCTGTTCTAATATAGTCAGATTTCATTACCTCTAACATTGAAGATCTCGTTATTCTAGCAATGATGGCCATTGGAATTGTAGCTAAAGCAAACGCTGGCAATATTAAATGACGTAACACATCAACAAATTGATCAAACCTACCTTGAATCAATGTATCTATTAAATATATATTTGTTATAGATGTAACAGGGTTCCTTACCTCTTCCCTTCCAGATGTCGGTAACCAATCAAGCTGAATAGAGAAGAACCATTGTTCCATCAAACCTAACCAAAAAATAGGTATAGAAACACCGATCAGTGCTAAAATCATCGCTATGTAATCAAACCAAGAATGCTGAAACCATGCACTTATGATACCAGCATTAACCCCTATAAAAATGGCAATTAACATTGCGCAAAAGGATAACTCTAAAGTTGCTGCTAAGTATGGCCAAATTTCCTGATTTATCGCTGTATTGGTTTTGATTGATTCTCCCAAATCACCAGTCAATAAATCTCCCAAATATGTAAAGTACTGAATATACCACGGTTGATCTAACCCGAGCTGTTGCGTTAAGGCCTCTATCGCCTCTTCCGTAGCTAATTGCCCTAATATGATTTGAGCTGGATCACCGGGAATTGCACGAATCATTAGAAAAACAATCAGTGATAAACCTAATAGAACGGGTATTAATGCAATTAACCGCCTAACTGTGTAAGTAAACATCTTCTCACCTCTATTACTACATTATTATCAGATGAATAGAAAAGGGAGTGTGCCACTCCCTTTTTCTATCTCTATTGATTTATTGACTGACCTCCACATGTGAAAGCAAATCAGACCCTGTCGGATGTGGTAGGAAATTCTTAATATTAGATTTCCCAGCTAAAATAGGACGTGAATGTACAAGCGGAATCCATGGTGCATCTTCTTTTATAATTACTTGTGCTTGTTTGTATAACTCATCTCTTTTCGCTTGATCAGTAGTTGCTTGCGCTTCTAATAATAAATCATGTACTTCACTGTTTTTGTAGTAAGTGTAGTTATTTGAACCGATGGCATCTTCATCTAATAATACATACAAGAAGTTATCTGCATCACCATTATCACCTGTCCATCCAAGTAAGAATGAATCAGCTTCTCCATTATTAGCTTTTTCTAAATATGTTCCCCATTCATATGAAACAATCTTAGCTTTAACGCCAATTTCAGCAAAATCAGCTTGTAGGGCTTCAGCTATTTTTTGGCCGTCCGGCATATATGGTCTTGGAACTGGCATTGCCCATAATTCCATCTCAAATCCGTCTTCATATCCAGCTTCCTTAAGTAATTCTTTTGCTTTTTCTGGATCGTATGGATAGTCTTCAATTTCATCATTATAACCAGAGATTACCGGTGGCATTGGATTTACAGCTGGGTCCGCTGCGCCAGCATAGAATGCATCGATGATTTCTTCTTTATTCACCGCATGGTTAAGTGCTTGACGGACTAACTTTTCCTGTAAAGGACCTCTCGTATTCGTTAATCCAACATAAGCAACATTCATTGTCGGTCTCTCAAATGTTTGTAGGTCTGGATTATCTTCAATTTGTTGGACGTCGCTGAAATTCACACCATCAATTAAATCAACTTCTCCTGAAGCTAAAGCATTTAGTCTTGCAGAGTTCTCAGGAATAGATCTGAAAATGACTGAGTCTAATTTTGGTAAACCTTCATCCCAATACTCTTCATTTTTTACGATTGTGATTCTGTCATTTCTTTTCCATTCTTGAAATTTAAATGGACCCGTTCCAACTGGGTTTTCAAGGAATTTATCACCATGCTCTTCAATGGCTGTTGGACTGGCGATACCAAATGGTGACATCGCTAAGTTTTTATAGAACGGTGCAATTGCTGTATTTAACTTGACTTCAACCGTATAATCATCAACTGCTGTTACACTATCAACCTTATCTCCAAATTGAGAATTGTAATAATAGAATTGTTCTTTATTCCCTGCCATCCAACGTTCGAAGTTGAATACGACAGCTTCCGCATTAAAATCTGTTCCATCATGGAACTTAACTCCTTCACGTAGTTTAAGTGTCTGAGTCAACCCATCTTCACTTGTTTCCCAATCTGTTGCTAGACCAGGATGAAGCTCCGTATCTTGCTCACCAAATTCAACAAGCGTTTCAAAAATATTTTTCGTTACTTTAAAAGCTTCACCTTCAGTTGTAATTGCTGGGTCAAGAGAAGTTGAATCTCCTCCTCGACCAAAAACAAGTGTTCCTCCAGTGCTCCCTTCATCTGCTTCTCCGCCTTCATCTCCATTATCACCTGAAGTAGAACTATTACATCCAGCAAAAATAAGCGTACTAACCATTAATACAATAAGTAGCCAAAAACTTTTCTTTTTCTTCATTCTTCATTCTCTCCCTTCTAATTTGCAATCTCTTTCTCATATAAATGGCAAGCCACCATATGTCCATCTTCTATTTCCTGCAAAAGTGGTCGTTCTTGCTTACAAATCTCCATACATTTTGAACATCTCGTATGGAAAGCACAACCGTTTGGTGGATCAGCAGGGTTAGGGATATCTCCAGATAGCACTCCCTGAGTAACAGCTATTTCTGGATCAGGGATCGGAACGGAACTTAGAAGTGCTTCTGTATATGGATGAAGTGGCTTATCATACAATTGTTTAGCGGTTGTTAACTCAACCATTCTTCCTAAATACATAACTCCTACACGGTCGCTAATATGTTTGATCACCCCTAGGTCATGGGCGATAAATATATAGGTCAGACCGAATTCTTTTTGTAAATCTTCTAATAAATTCAATACTTGTGCCTGTATGGATACATCTAGAGCAGACACAGGTTCATCAGCAATAATTAATTTGGGTCTGGTCATTAATGCGCGCGCAATTCCAATCCGTTGTCTTTGCCCCCCACTAAATTGATGGGGATAGCGTTTAGCATGGTAACCACTTAATCCAACAACTTCAAGCATCTCTCTTACCTGCTTCTTCCGTGTAGCTTTATCTCCAATCCCATGAACAATTAAAGGTTCTTCTAATATTTGTTCGACTGAGTGACGTGGATTGAGTGAAGCAAATGGATCTTGAAAGACCATTTGCATGTCTTTTCTCAATTTTCTCATCTCATAATCTGATAATTTCGTAATTTCTTTACCGTTAAATGAAATTTTCCCTTCGGTTGGCTCAATTAATCTCATCAACATCCGTCCAGTTGTTGACTTCCCACAACCCGATTCACCAACGATTCCTAATGTTTCTCCTTCATTAACAAAAAAACTAATATCATCTACTGCTTTTACATCCGCAACTTTGCGATTAAAAACGCCAGCAGTAATCGGAAAATATTTTTTTAGATTTTCTACTTCTAATATTGCTTTACTCATGAGACTTCCCTCCTCTTCTCATGTAGAAAGCATCTTACCGTATGCTCTTCACCATCTTCCATAAACAATACAGGGTCTTCCATTACGCAGCGTTCATGAGCAAATTCACATCTTTCAGCAAAACGGCAACCTTTTGTAATTGAGCCTGGTTTCGGTACATTGCCTGGAATAGAATATAATCTGGAATGCTCTCCCCTAATATCTGGAACCGACTTTAATAACCCCTGTGTATAAGGATGCTTTGGGTTTTTAAATAAATCTCCTACCTTTGCTTCTTCTACCACTTGTCCTGCGTACATTACAATGACACGCTCACACATTTGCGCCACTACTCCAAGGTCATGTGTAATCATCATAATAGAAGTTTGCAAAGTTTTATTTAGCTCTTTCATCAGACCAAGAATTTGCGATTGAATGGTTACATCCAAAGCAGTTGTTGGTTCATCAGCTATTAGTACTTCGGGATTACAGGACAGTGCCATGGCTATCATTACCCGCTGTCTCATTCCACCAGACAACTGATGCGGATACTCTTTCATTATCGCCTCTGCCCTTGGTAAGCCTACTAGCTTTAGCATTTTAAGTGCGATTTCATTTGCTTCTTTTTTTGTCTTTTTCATATGTATTTTGATGCCTTCTGTCATTTGTTCCCCTATTTTAAAAAGCGGATTGAGGCTAGTCATTGGCTCTTGAAAGATCATAGCAATTTCATTACCACGAATTTCTCTCATTCTCTTTTCATTAGCCCCTACTATATTCTCACCGTTAAGTAGTATTTCCCCGCCAACTATTTTCCCAGGTGGTTGCGGCACAAGCTTCATAATAGACAATGATGTTACGCTTTTACCACAACCTGATTCACCAACAATCCCTATTACCTCTCCTTTATGAATAGTAAAACTTACCTGATCGACGGCGGTTACTTCTCCGTCTTTAGTTACAAACGAAGTTTCTAGATTTCTTACCTCTAATACTGGAGATTGCGTCACTATGTCACCCCTTTATCAGTTTCTTCTACATTCTCCCTCCGTTTTTTAATATTTTATAAAATATGTAAGAATAAGTCTATTGTTTTTTCAGAAATATTTAAATATAATTATAATTCTTTAAAATTACGCTAGTTTGTTATTTTTTTATAATATAATTCCGAATTTTCCAATTATTAATATAATAAAATAGCAATTTATATATTTTATAGAGTCGGGAGTCACAAGCCTTATCTGCATTTACATTCGAGTGTATCTTAGGAACTACCTGTTTTCAGATACTAACTCAAGCCAACAGAAACTAAAAAATCACATACATGTCTAAATTCTAAAAAGAATTTTACATGAATGTGATTTCGATAGCGTTACCATCTAATTACGATTCGAGTTGTTGTACTTGGAAAAGCTTATAATAATGACCCTGTCTCTCCATTAATTCCTCATGTGAGCCCGTCTCCACAATTTCACCATATTCAACAACAACAATGCGATCGGCATGTGTGATTGTAGATAATCTATGAGCGACGATAAACGTCGTTCGATCCGTTGCCAAATCATTTAATGCCTCTTGAATAAGATGTTCGCTTTCTAAGTCTAATGCTGAGGTCGCCTCATCTAATATAAGAATTGGAGGGTTTTTCAAGAAAATACGTGCAATAGCAATTCGTTGTTTTTGCCCACCGGAAAGCTTTACTCCTCGTTCTCCCACTTTCGTGTCATACCCTTCAGGCAAATCCATTATAAATCCATGTGCATTAGCTGCCTTAGCTGCTCTAATGACCTCTTCATCACTAGCATCAGGCTTTCCGAGTAATATATTTGCTTTTACTGATTCACTAAACAAAATATTATCTTGTAGTACCATACCAATATGATCTCGTAAACTTCTTACTTGGAAAGAACGAATATCTTCACCATCAAGTAATATTCGCCCACCTGAAACATCATAAAAGCGGGGAATTAAACTAACTAGTGAAGATTTTCCTCCACCACTCATTCCAACAAGTGCAATGGTTTCCCCTTGTTTCACATCTAAATTAATATCACGAAGAACAGCACCATCTTCATTATTATATTTAAAATGAACATCTTTGAACTCAATATGGCCAGCTACATTTCTACAAGGGATAGCATTTTCTTTATCATCAATATCATATTTTTCATCAACTAATTCAAACACACGGTCCATTGAAGCGATAGCTTGTGTCAATGTTGTCGATGAATTGACTAGCCTTCTAAGTGGATTATATAAACGGTCAATATAAGCTACAAATGCCATCATAACACCTAAAGTGATTTGTCCTTGTATTACTTGATATCCAGCAAAGGCAATTACTAGGAGTGGAGCAATATCAGTAATTGTATTCACGACTGCAAATGCTTTCGCATTCCACTTTGTATGATCAATAGCCTTTGATAAAAAGTTACTGTTATGCTTCGTGAAATTTCTTTGTTCATAATCTTCTGTGGCAAAACTTTTAATAACGGCCATTCCTTGAACTCTTTCGTGTAAATAACCTTGAACCTCAGCTAAAGCTTGTGATCGATCTCTTGTTAACCTTCGTAAATTTCCAAAGAAATACTTTACACTTAATGCATAAAACGGCATTAAAATAAGCGATACAATCGTCAATTTAACATCCATCGTAAACATAATTGCAACAGCTATAATAATGGTGGCCATATCCAGCCATAAATTCATCAGTCCTGTAACAACAAAATTCTTTGTTTGCTCTACATCATTTATGATTCTAGATATCACTTCACCTGATCGATTATTCGCATAAAATTTAAAGCTTAATTTCTGAATATGAGTAAAAAGTTTATCTCTAATATCAAATAAAATCTTGCTCGCTACCCATTGTGCGAAATATTGTCGATAATATTCTACTGGTGGCCTTACAATTATAAAAATAATCAACATCATACCCATGATCGTTAAAAGTTGTGTCATTTTTTCAGGTTGTGTAAGCGCATCATTTCCGACTATATCATCGATTACATATTTAATTAACAGCGGGATTAACAATGGTATTGCAAATTTCACAATACCAATTAGTATTGTTAAGAAAATCTGTAGGCGATACGGCTTAACAAAATGCATATATCTTTTAATTATGTTCAATTTTAGCCTGTCACCCTTTTTGTTCATTTATCTTTTAATCTATCCAGATTGTCATGATTCATTTCTTCTTCAAGCCTTCTAGATATTCATTATGTAAAGATAATACCATTTATTTTTCATGCCAAATAAAAACCTGTTGTTTCTCATATCAACAGGCGTAAATAAAACATTTTATCTTCGGTAAGTTAAGTATCTTTCATACCAACCATCCACAAAATCCGGTGCAAAAGGACCTTTTCGTTGTCTGATTAAGAATATCAACTTGTCCACATTTGCCCACAAGATTTTATCAATCGGTGTGGGGTAACGCATTTCTTGCCGATGACGCTCATATTCATCTTCATCCAATAAATTAAACGTCATATCCGGAAAAACTTTAATATCTAAATCGTAATCAATATACTTAACCGCCTCTCCATCGTAAATAAAAGGAGAGCTTAAATTACAATAATAGTACACGCCATCTTCTCTCAGCATTCCGATAATATTAAACCAATATTGTGAGTGAAAATAACAGATTGCCGGTTCTCTCGTAATCCAAGTTCGACCATCTGATTCAGTAACCATTGTACGATCGTTTGCTCCAATAATTAAGTTTTGCGTACCTTTAAGGATTGTTGACTCTTCCCAGACGCGATGGATGTGCCCATTATGTTTATAACTATGAATTTGTACCGGTTCACCTTCTATGGGTACCGCCATTCTTTTCCCCTACTTTCCTTTCTGGAAGCTTTGGAACCTTTTATTAAAAAGGACATCCTCTCAAACTTATTACCTTCTATAATGCTTCCGATAAGTTGATTGATGATTAAAGGTAACAAAGTGCAGATCCTATTTTCTATTTATTATAACGTTAAAAAATGAATTTTAAAACAAAGACAGCTTAATTGTCGGTAGATTCAGCAGTAATTGGGTATGTAATGCTCATCCTATTGTATCATTCTTGCCTTTAACATATGTTTACTAAACGATAATCTTTGCATTTTTCATATTTTGTTTGCGAAACAATTTCACAACTTCATTCGTTTGCTGTTCGAATACAGCCACTATTTCATCTAATTCATCATTCATTTTTTGGATCTCACTGTGAATATCGCTTACAGCTGTTCTAGAGCGTAAACGAGAAAGTTCATTTTGAAGTTCATGACATCTCTCCACTTCACTTTGCAAATAAAGTAAATGATCCATTGTTTTCATTTGTTCTTCAACCAATGCTTGAAATTCTTTCATAAAAATACACCAGCCTTTAAAGTCTTTTCTAAACTATTCTATCTTTTTTGTATCGATTCCTTTGCAGATTATTGTTGATGAGATAGAACTTTTGTCGAAATAAAAGAAGACTAAATATAAAAAAGCACCCCTTTTGAAAAAAAGGAGCGCCTTTTAATGAAGAACTATTGTTGATTTTGGTTGTTTTGGTTTTTCGCTTTTTGCTTATTAGCTTCAGCTTGTTGATTTTGTTGTCTTACTTCTTGAGCGTTTGTTTCACTCGCAAATTCTTGATTATATTGTTGTTGGTTTTGTTGTTGTTGATTTTGCTTTTTAGCCATCCTAATCACCTCCACGCTCATTAATTTAACCAGAGCGAGAGGAATTATCCATTTTTTTCGAAGTAATTATATTCCGAATATTACATCAAACCAATAATGAGATGCCACCATCCACTATTATCGTTTGTCCACGAATCATGCTAGCATCATCAGATACTAAAAACATGACCGAGTTGACCATATCATCAATAGAGACCATTCTACCTGCTGGCGTTTTTTCACTTGCTTCAGCTAATAACTCTTCTCTATTCGGAAAATGTTTTAATGCCTCTGTATCCACTGCTCCACCTGATACGGCATTTACACATATATTTTTCGGTGCTAATTCAACAGCTAAATATCTTGTTAAAGCCTCAACAGCAGCTTTAGAAACACCGACTACAGTATAATTTTCCAAGTAGCGAATAGAACCTAGTGAGCTAATGCTGACAATCTTTCCACCGCCATTTTTCTCCATTAACTTAGCTGCTTCTTTCGCACAAAATAACAACGCTTTACTATTAATATTCATTGTCCAATTCCAATGAGTTTCCTCTAGTTCCATGATAGGTCTTTGTACGCCTGATGCAGCATTACTAATGAAAACATCTAAACGGCCAAACGTTTCATCTATTTGCGCAAACATTGATTTTATTTTTTCATTATCGCCGACATTTGCTTTAATTGTTAATACTTTTCTTCCTAATGATTCGATCTCCCGAGCGACTTCTTCCGCTTGTGAACGACTACGAGCATAGTTTAAAACAATATCATAACCCTCATGTGCAAGTCTCAATGCAGTAGCTCTGCCAATGCCTCTGCTACTTCCTGTAATTAGTGCAACTTTTCCTTCATTCATCTAAAAACTTGCTCCTTTCAATGTTCAATTCTTCCATCGTACCCATTTTATCTTGTTGTGTTATGATTGACAATCTCATTCATCCATTATCCCCTTATACTGCATGTACTGCTTGAACATTTTTTGATGGGAGACGGGAAATGGATATTTTTTTATGTCTTCTAAGGATACTAACTTTACATTTTCTGTTTCGGTTACTGAATGAATTTCCCCTTCATACAAATTGATATGCCATGTAAGATGCGTGAACACATGATCGATTTGACCAATACGCTGATTAATTTTCAAATGCGTATCGTATGACTTAGATAATTGATTTTGGAGTTGCTGTTTATCTGAATCGATTTGAAGATGAATTTCTTCATTAGGAAACTCCCATAAATTAGCTAATAATCCTTTATTTGGCCTTTTGCGGATTAATAACTGCCCCTTACTATTAGAGAGAATGGCGGAAGCAATCTGAACATGCTTATTTTTCACCTTTTTAGTTTTTACAGGTAATTCCGCTTGCTTACCTTCATAAAAAGCATGACAATGATCCCTCACTGGGCATAATAAGCAAGATGGGGAAGTTGGCGTACATATAAGCGCACCTAACTCCATTAAAGCTTGATTAAAATACGATGGGTTGTCATGAGAAATTAACTCTCTTACCGCTGCTTCAAATATTTTTCTCGCTGAAGCTTTAGCGATATCATCCTCGATCATGAGAATACGTGAAAGAACACGCATCACGTTGCCATCAACTGCAGGTTCTGGCTCGCCATAGGCAATACTTAATATCGCACCAGCAGTGTAAGGGCCAACACCTTTTAATGCAGAAATATCCTTAATATTGTTAGGTACTACTCCGTCATACTGTTCCTGTACTTCTCTGACTGCAGATTGTAAATTTCTTGCCCTAGAATAATAACCAAGACCTTCCCAAAGTTTCAGCACCTTTTCTTCTTCCGCTTCTGCAAGATCTTTCACTGTAGGAAACGCCTCCATAAAACGTAAAAAGTACGGGATAACGGTGTCGACTCTTGTTTGTTGGAGCATGATTTCAGACACCCATACTTTATATGGATCTTTATCCTTTCTCCATGGTAGGTCTCTCTGCTCTTTTTCAAACCAAGATAATAAATCCTGTTGAAATGCATAAATATCTATAGGATTATCTTTTAGTTGAGAATTGTTCATTTTTTTTAACCTCCATGATTTGAAACTATGTTAATTAGGGAATATACTAAATAAAATATTAAAAACAAAAAGGAGGAATTCCTCTTTTGGATACCGGAACTCACGTAGTCATGGGACTGGCGCTCGGAGGACTTGCAACACTTGACCCCGTTGTTGCCAATAGTTCAATAACAGCAGCAAGTGTAATGGTCGGTACAATAATTGGATCACAAATACCAGATATCGATACCATATTAAAATTAAAAAATAATGCTTCATATATAAGAAATCATCGGGGTGTTACTCATAGCATTCCAGCGGTGATACTATGGCCATTACTAATAACAGGTGTTATTTATTTATTTTTTCCCGAAACAAATCTTTTTCACCTTTGGTTATGGACCTTTATAGCTGTATTTTTACATGTATTTGTCGATATTTTTAATGCTTATGGCACACAAGCTTTAAGGCCATTTTCATCGAGATGGGTAGCATTAGGTATGATCAATACATTTGATCCGTTTATTTTTGCCATGCACGTCTTTGGCTTGTTTCTGTGGATATTCGGAATGGACCCAGGATATACATTCCTAGTTATTTATTGTATTTTATTTATTTATTATATTTTACGTTATTTTGCAAAGAAATCCGTTGAAGCGAAAGTTCAAAAGCTCATCCCTGACGCAACAGAAATCATTATATCACCAACTATGAAATACAACCAATGGAGAATTGCTATAAAAAATAAAGATAGCTTTTTTGTTGGACGCGCCCTTAGAGGTCAAGTTCGTATTGTTGATCAGTTTAAGCGTGTACCTATACCAAAAACACCGATTTTTAACGCAGCAACGAAAGATAAGAATATCTCTGCCTTTCTTTCCTTTTCTCCAGTATATAGATGGGAAATTGAGACAATCGAAAACATTGTAGAAATTAGATTTATCGATTTAAGATATCGTAGCAATGAATATTATCCATTTGTTGCTGTTGCCCATTTAGACAAGGATTTAACGATCATCAACTCATATACGGGCTGGATATTTAGTGAGGAGAAATTGAAGAAGAAATTAGATATTATTACAAATTAAACAGTAAATGTGCAAACACAACAAATAAGCTCCCCCATTAGCTCCTATTAACGAACGGGGGAGCTCTCTTTTATGGCTTAATTCATTTTATTTTTATCTTCCTCAAGTAAATGCTTATATTTTGGATTTTTTGCGATAAACTCATGTAATTTAGCCCCATGATTTTCAATCCATTGGCTGACTACTTTAGCAGTCATCTCTTCACCCTGATATTTTTTTCCTGCCTTCGCATAGGTCGCTTCAAAATCCTCCCAAAGCAATTCAATCCATGTTCTGGCAATGTGAACAGACAATTGATCATTTATTTCCAATAAACGATTAAGAAGTTTATTTTGAAATTCATTCATCTTTTACCCTACTTCCAAATTATTTTTTCCGTGTGTGAAATACGTATTTGCTTATACTAATGAATAGGCGAAGTTGAATAAATGACGCTTCGCAAATATTTTTAGAAATGAGGCAAAAACGATGCGTAATAAAGCCGCTCATTTCCCTAATCAGAACCACAATAAGTTTGACGGTGAACCACGTGCCAAAGCTGAGTTTGCATCCAAAAGAGCAGATGGAACGATACAAACACAGCCACAGGAACGGATGAAGGCATCATCAAATCGCAATAGCAATACAACTGATTTTTAAACTTAGGGGGTTAATTTACATGGTAAACAAAAAAGAAATCTTTGGTGAAAACGAATTTAACAGTCCGTTTGCATCCGGACATTTCAATCCGAAAAAGGCACATTACCAAGTAAATGGAGAGACACAACAAACGCAAAATCTTATTAAGCTCAAGCGAACTTTACAAAAAACCCCTTAACACTGAAAGAGGATGATAAATACGTCATCCTCTTTTTAAAGATTTTTCAACTTGCCGAGCATTGCAATCGGTAAAGCTTCTTGCTCTTGATCTCCAGATAAGCGATAACCCCAAGCAAAAACGCCATTCATATAATCAATTTTAAAGTAAGAGCCTGGATCTCCCTCTATTTCATATATTTCATTTGTAATAAAGTCATCGGGATTGAGCAAATACGACTTAGCCATCACTGTTTTTCTTTCCAGTACAGCGAATTCATTAACCATTCCTAATTGCTCAGCTTTTCTAGATTTTTCTCTTAATTGAGCAATTTCTTGTTTTAGCTCATATTCGCTCAATTGGCTATACCTTTTTTCTTGCATAGTAAAAAGACCTCCTCATACATCTTTATTTTCTTTTAAATAGGCATCAATTAAATGCAAAGGAAACCCTTTTCGAAATAACGCTTGCTTTAACTTTTGCTCATAGATGAATGGTTCTTCATGATTATATTTTCTACTTATTTTTTCAGCTTGACGTTTCAGAGCTCCCATCTCCTCATCA
Organism: Cytobacillus sp. FSL M8-0252; assembly: GCF_038007345.1. NCBI lineage: Bacteria > Bacillati > Bacillota > Bacilli > Caryophanales > Bacillaceae > Cytobacillus > Cytobacillus sp. FSL M8-0252. Next base: position 1,515,272 of record NZ_JBBOWZ010000001.1, on the reverse strand, counting down.
TCGTCTTTATCTAATTGTATTTCTTCAAGTGCCAACTGAATCATATCATAACTGAAGCCTTTTCTCGTTAACATTTGCTCTATTTTTTGTTGCATCATTCTTGAGGAATCTTTTTTATATTTAAGCGTATATTTCTGACAAAGAGAAATGGCTGTTTCAACTTGCTCTTCCTTTGGGTATAGTTCTATAACATCTTGTATGATTTTTTCAGCTATACCTTTATCTTTCAATTCATGTCTAATTATATTTGGACCTTTATCTGTCGTATTCTTTTGGGTTCTCACAAATGCAATAGCGAATTCTTCATCATTCAAGAATTGGTATTGATATAATTTATGGATCACTTCATCTATCAACTCAACAGCATACTCTTTCTTGATTAAATGTGTACGAACTTCAGATTCAGAACGCATTCTACTAGAAAGATAATGGATGGCCGTATTGTACGCCTTTCTAATCTCATCTTGGAATTGAATTTCTCCGATGAGTAAGGAATCAATCTCTTTCCCTTTTTTCATATTATATTTAATTAACACATCTTCATCCACACTGAAGGCATACGTCTCTCCATGCTCACTGTCGGTATAGATATTGTAGCGATCTTTATTTTTCTTTTGAATCGTAATTTTAGTAATTGTAGGCATATCCTCACCTCACTTTAACTTTACCACAAAAAAAACAGGTTTTAATCCACTTTTCATTGAATTCATTTAGAAATAGAAGAGAATTTTTGCGGAGGGGTCAACATGAAAATTGCTTTAACAGGCGGAACGGGCTTTATTGGACAAAAACTAACTGACCAATTATTACAAGAAAATCACCAAGTTTATATACTTACAAGAAATAAAGGAAAGAAGCAAGAAAAACAAGGTCTCCACTTTGTTCAATGGTTAAATGAAGGGGATGAACCAGAAGAAATGCTAGAAGGAATAGATGTCCTCATTAATTTAGCTGGGGAATCAATCAACAGTGGTCGTTGGACTGAAGAAAGAAAAAGACGAATATACCATAGTCGAATGCATGCTACAAATGAGGTAATACGCCTAATCGATCATCTAAACGAAAAGCCATACACCCTTATTAATGCAAGTGCTGTTGGCTATTATGGCACATCAGAAAAGCGTACATTTGACGAGGCAAGTCCTTATTCTGGTGAGGATTTTTTAAGTACTGTCGTTAAAAACTGGGAGGATATAGCAAAAACTGCCGAAAAAGATTGGAATATACGCACGATATGTTGTCGTTTTGGCATCATTCTCGATAAAAATGCAGGGGCGTTACCTAAGATGGCCCTTCCATATAAACTCTTTGCTGGAGGTAGAATTGGTAGTGGTAATCAATGGCTTTCTTGGATTCATATTAATGACGTTATCTCCGCAATCGTTTATATGATTGAACATGAATCAATAGAAGGTCCCGTCAATTTTACTGCTCCAAACCCAGTAACCATGAATGAGTTTGGCCATACATTAAGCACTGTGCTCCATAAACCACATTGGCTACCTGTTCCTTCATTTGCAGTAAAAGCTATCCTTGGTGAAATGAGTAAGCTCGTAACTGAAGGGCAAAAAGTTACACCAAATAAGCTTCTGAGTCATGATTACCCTTTTCATTTTACTCATTTAAAAGAAGCATTAGAAGATATTTATCAGAAGTAGCTTTTATATTTTGATGTTACAAATACACTCTGTTGATTAAATACAGAAGATAAGTGATTCTTTTGAGTGGTCACGCATCTTTTGTTTACGTAAATAGACCATTTCTTTCACTTTTTTTGCTCTGATTTTTTCTTTTAACCACTTTTCTACTAAGAATGGTCGTTTATCCATTCGCCGTGCTTCTCCGTTAAGTTAATTGAACTTTTTCGGGGAAGAAATTCTTCCCTAGGACGATCTGGGGCATGATTCTTTTCTGAGGACGGTGATTTCTCCTATTTCCTCACTCTCGTGAATTTCTGTATAAATTTCAAGCTAGCAAAGTACTTTTTGATTGTTTGTACTCCTATGGAAATTAATACAAAACTGCTTTTTCGCGATTTTTTGTGTTTTTGGATTTAAAATCTATTTAGGTATAGTCCTCTTCCTTTTTCTTTCTGCCTTTTGCGCGTATCTTCTGTTTGCGCGCAGTTCTTTTCCTTTTCTTGCTGTCTTTTGCGCGTATATACGATTTACGCGCAGTTCTTTTCCTTCTCTTACTGCCTTTTGCGCGTATCTTCTGTTTGCGCGCAGTTCTCTTCCTTTTCTTGCTGCCTTTTGCGCGTATCTTCTGTTTGCGCGCAGTTCTTTTCCTTTTCTTACTGCCTTTTGCGCGTATCTTCGTTTTGCGCGCAATTCCCTCCTTTTTCTTCCTGTCTTTTGCGCGTATATACTGTTTGCGCGCAGATCTCTCCCTTTTCTTTCTGCCTTTTGCGCGTATCCAAGTTTTGCGCGCAGTTCTCTCCCCTCTCTTACTGCCTTTTGCGCGTATCTTCGTTTTGAGCGCAGTTCTCTTCCTTTTCTTTCTGTCTTTTGCGCGTATCTTCGTTTTGCGCGCAATTCCCTCCTTTTTCTTCCTGTCTTTTGCGCGTATATACTGTTTGCGCGCAGTTCTCTCCCTTTTCTTTCTGCCTTTTGCGCGTATGTATCCAAGTTTTGCGCGCAGTTCTCTCCCCTCTCTTACTGCCTTTTGCGCGTATCTTCGTTTTGCGCGCAATTCCCTCCTTTTTCTTCCTGTCTTTTGCGCGTATCTTCGTTTTGCGCGCAGTTCTCTCCCTTTTCTTTCTGCCTTTTGCGCGTATCCACGTTTTGCGCGCAGTTCTCTTCCTTCTCTTGCTGCATTTTGCGCGTATCTTCGTTTTGCGCGCAGTTCTCTCCCTTTTCTTTCTGCCTTTTGCGCGTATCTTCTGTTTGCGCGCAGTTCTCTTCCTTTTCTTGCTGCATTTTGCGCGTATCCACGTTTTGCGCGCAGTTCTCCCCCTTTTCTTGCTGCCTTTTGCGCGTATATACCATTTACGCGCAGTTCTCTTCCTTTTCTTTCTACCTTTTGCGCGTATCCGCGTTTTGCGCGCAATTCCCTCCCTTTTCTTGCTGCCTTTTGCGCGTATCTACTGTTTGCGCGCAGTTCTCCCCCTTTTCTTGCTGCATTTTGCACATATACACGTCTTGTCTGCAGTTCTCCTTTTTCTCCTCTAAGAACGACAGGAAGGCTATTCTTCCTCTTGCGACACTCTCAGTTTCTTTCCCTTCTAAAAAGCCAACACTTTCGCGATTCTCTCCCCTTCTCGAACACTTTTATTCTCTATTTACTTCCTCATCTCTTACTTCAATCGTATGGTACTCGTGAAAATAGGGCAATCTAATAAAGTTTACTACTAATAAGAAAGGGTGAATGTTATGGCAAATGATAAAAAGAGGAAAGAACGGAGCTTTAGTGGTCTTTCAAGCATGCAAGAAGTTACATATGCAAAAGAATTTAAACGTGCTGATCGTGCAGCCAAAAACCCCCTTCAGCAAAGACATTAGATTTATTTTCTCATCAAAAAAGATGCCAGTACATCAAACACAAGGTTGATGTACTGGCATCTTTAATTAACCACTTCTTTCTTTACTATTTTGCAATTGATGATAGAAACCTTTTTCTTTCAGCAATGATTGATGTGTACCCTCTTCTATTATTTTTCCATCTTTTAATACGTAGATTCTATCCGCATTTTGAATAGTATTTAACCGGTGGGCAATGACAAAACATGTTCGATTAATCATCAACTTTTGTAATGCTTGTTGAATCTTCACCTCTGTAACCGTATCAATATTACTCGTAGCTTCGTCTAAAATTAAAATTTTTGGTTGTGCCAAAAAAGCACGAGCGATACTAATTAATTGTTTCTGTCCTTGACTAATCCCGCTGCCATTAAAACTCAAAGTCGTGTCATACTGCTGTGGTAATTTCATAATAAATGAATGAGCATTTGCCTTCATTGCAGCTTGTATAACATCCTCATCCGTTGCCTCAAGATGACTATAGCGGATATTATCCTTGACGGTCCCTTGAAAAAGAAAGGAATCTTGCAGAACAAAGCCCATATATGATCGTAAGCTCTCTTTATGTATTGTGGAGATATCACGATCATCTAATAATATTCTCCCTTTACTCACTTCATAGAAACGACTAATAAGTTGAATTATGGTTGTTTTACCTGCGCCTGTTGGACCTACTAGAGCAACAGTCTCACCAGGACGGGCTTCAAGATATATATGAGAAAGTATTTCTCTGTCTTCCCCGTAAGTAAACGATACGTTATCAAAAATAACCTCACCATTTACATTTTCAAGCATCTGCTTATCTTTTTCACTCGTTAATTCATCTTTTTCATCAATCAGCTCAAAAACTCTTTCAGCTCCAGCAATGGCAGATAATAACGTATTAAATTGATTGGCTAAATCATTGAGTGGTCTTGTAAACTGTCGAGAATACTCTGTAAAAACAACTATTGTACCAATGCTCACTCCACCGTTTAATGCAAGTATTCCGCCAATCGCAGCAATGACGGCAAAGCTGAAATTATTCAATAAATGCATCAACTTAGGAATAAACCCTGAGAATGTTTGTGCCCAAAATCCAGAAATTCTTAGGTTTTCTGCTTTATGCAAAAAATCATCCATCACTTTCTCTTCTTGTGAAAACATTTTGATTAATTTCTGCCCAGAAATAGATTCCTCAATAAAGCCATTCATTTCTCCTAAGTTTTTTTGCTGCTCTTTAAACAACATACTTGTTCGCTTCGTAATCCATTTCATTCCATAGAACATCATCGGTATGATTAAAAGAGTTAGAATTGTTAGCAACGGACTCAACCATAACATGACTGCAATCGTACCAACGAGTGTGAAAACACTAGATATGATTTGGATAATTGAACTATTTAAAGTCGCACTAACATTTTCAATATCATTTGTAATCCTACTCATCAATTCACCAAGTTGTCTTTTGTCAAAAAAAGCTACAGGTAAGCGGTGTATTTGCCGGAATAAATCTGCGCGCATATTAAATACTGTATCTTGAGACACACCGATCATCCAATAGTTTTGTAGCCATAGTGACAATGATTGAACGATATAAGTTACAAGTAAACCTAGTAATAACCAAACGAAAACAACCGCTTCATTTTCTTCTATAAAAGTATCTATTGTTATTCCTACTAAAAAGGGACCAAGTAAAGACATCGCTGAACTAATGACAATCATAAAAAAGAGTAATAATAGCCGTATTTTATAGATGGCAAGGTAAGACCAAATTCTTTTAATGACAGCACTGAAGTCATTGGGCTTACGTTGCTTTTTGTTCCTATCGTTATTTATTTGATTATGTATCTTTGGTTGTTTGAATGGGGCCATTATTTTAGTAAACACTATTCATAGCCCCCTGTTCTGACTGAGAATACGCTATTTCTCTATAAAGAGTAGACGTATTCATCAATTGATCATGTGTTCCCTCTTCAATGATTTTTCCATCATCTATAAGCATAATTTTATCCGCTCTCTTGGCCGTACTTAATTTTTGTGTGACAATGAATAAAGTACATTTATATTTATCAATCGCATCCAATACTTTGGACTCTGTTTGTAAATCCAAAGCACTCGTACTATCATCCAATATGAGAATATTAGGCTTTCTAATTAAAGCACGAGCAACCGATAATCTTTGCTTTTGACCTCCTGATAGATTAATTCCTTTTTGTCCTAATTTTGTTTCATAGCCATCTTTTAAATCAGTAATGGTTTCATGTATTTGCGCGTCTTGTGCCGCCGCTTTCATTTCAGATAAAGTCGCGTCTGATTTACCCCATGCTAAGTTTTCTTCCACTGTACCACTAAATAAGATGGACTCTTGAGGGGTAAAACCAATTCTCTTTCGTAAATCATCCATTTTAACATCTTTCAGATTCATACCATCCACATAAACTGCACCTTCAGTAGGATCATATAATCTAGGAATAAGTTGTAGAATAGAACTTTTACCAGCACCTGTACTACCCAATATAGCGACAGTTTCTCCTGGACGAATATGAAAACTAATATCTTTTAAGACATATGTAGACATCCCTGGGTACCTAAATGAGACATGCTCAAATGTAACCGCTCCTTTTAACTGCTCAAGGCTTTTGCCATCTTCTTCATCTTCTAAATCAATCTTCGCCTCAAGTACTTCAACAATCCGTTCAGATGAAGCACGCGCTCTCGAAAAAGCCATAATGATGAATGAAAACATTGAAAAGGCAGTAGTCATTCTCGTAGCATAATTAATAATTGAAACGACTTCCCCCACTTCTATATTTGTCGCTTGCAATTGTTCTCTACCGATCCATAAAATAAAGATAATACAAACATTCATTATGAATAGTAATGCAGGCATAGCTGCTTCCATCAATCTTAGAGCGCTTGCTGTTTGTTCCTTTAAGTTATTACTTACATTCATAAACTTTTTTACTTCATGAGTTCTGCGGTTATACGCTTTAATCAACCTTAATCCTATTAAACTTTCCTGCATGACATTATTGACTGTATCCAGTTTTTGTTGAACAGACCTAAACATCTTACCGCCTTTAGTCATCACAATAACAAGGAAGATCACTACAACCGGTATGGTAATTAGAAAAATAAGCGCTAACTGCCAATTCACTAGGACAGCTAATATAAGACTACCTATAATGAGTAAAGGAGCCCTTAACATAATTCTTAAGCCCATAAACACGATATTTTGCACTTGTGTCACATCATTAGTCATTCTTGTAATCAAGGATGCGTGAGGAAAGGTATTAAAGTTGGCGAATGAAAAAGATTGCACCTTTTTCATTAGTTTCTTTCGAATACTAAATCCTAAATTTTGTCCAACGAAGGCTGCATAATATGAGTTTGTAATCCCTGAGAAGAAGGCAATTAATGATAGTAGGAGCATCATACCTCCCCAATAAAGGACCACACTCATATCATTATTTAGAATACCTTCATCAATAATTTTGCCGATTAATAATGGTTGAAGCAATTCAACTGATAACTCAATAAGCATAAGTATTAATGCAATATATGCCGCGACTCGATAAGGTTTAATAAATTTGAGTATCTTTGTCATAGCTTTCCCCCAAACTAATACTTCGTTTAACTAAATAGATATGAACTATCATATACCTTTTTACATAATTTTTAAATAATTCATTCTGATTTTTATTTCTTTAATGTTATGTTAAAATTTTTAGAGGTAGAGAACATTGACTTTTTCAAAAGTTGTTCTTCGTTTTTAACACAATTTAGCATACTTACCTTGAACATTTTTCAATGCTTACTAAGCATTTAACCTATTATTCAATCATAAGGGATTTTTTAACTATACGACTAAATTTTCTTTGTAATCCATATACTAACATGCATCATGTCATGTGTATTGTATTCTCAAAATGGTTAAAAAAGTAACTTACTTATAATTATAAAACTAAAGGATGCGATAAAAGGTGAAAAATACGAATCACGACCAACAATTACATAATGATGTTATTGAAACATTAAGGGAGACAAGCCGTACTTTTTTCATTCCAATCAGCTTATTAGTAACAGAGTTACGAGAAACCGTTGCATCTGCTTACCTTTGTATGCGCGCAATTGATGAAATTGAAGATCATCCTGATTTGGAACCAGCTTTAAAAAGCAAACTATTGCATAATATCGGTGACGTCCTTCAATCCGCTCAATACAATAAAGAAACCTTTATTAAGATGTTCAAGCCATTTGAAAACGAATTACCAGAAGTTACTCTTCGCCTATATGATTGGATTTCTTTCTGTCCAGATGAAATTAGAGTAAAAGTAGTTGAGTCAACTGCAATCATGGCATCTGGGATGGGTGATTGGGTTGATAAAGATTGGCAAATACAATCAGAAGCGGACCTTGATCAATATACGTATACAGTTGCTGGATTAGTTGGTGTGATGTTAACCGACATATGGAAATGGTATGACGGAACTGAAGCTGATAAAGAGCTTGGAATTGGTTTCGGTCGTGGACTTCAAGCTGTTAACATTTTAAGAAATTATAAAGAAGATGCAGAACGCGGTGTAAGCTTTTTCCCAGATAGTTATAGCCTAGACGATATGTTTGATTATGCGCATAAAAATCTATCTCGAGCTGAGGAATACGTAGCGAGTATCGAGACAGAGACAATCGTGAATTTCTGTCAAATACCACTTTCACTTGCCCATGGAACATTAAAAGCGTTAGTAGACGGTCGAGAAAAAATGACTCGTGATGAAGTAAATGAAACTGTTAATAAAGTAATAAAGAAAACATCATAATAAAAGGCAGCGACTGTAAACTTCGCTGCCTTTTATTTTAACATCTAGGAGATTAATTTTAATCCAATTGCTGCGCCTAAGATAAGCGCAATACAAACAAGTCTTTTCCATTCTCTCGGTTCATTAAAAACGACCATTCCTACTATCGCTGCTCCAACGGTACCTATTCCAGTCCAGATAGCGTAAGCAGTACCCATAGCAATATCCGTCATTGCAAATGAAAGTAAAGAAAAACTGATCGCAAATGATAAAGCAAGGAAAATAATAGATTTCCATTGCTTATCAGCTACTTTCTTCAAATGGTATACACCGAGAACCTCAAAGCACCCTGCAACAACTAAGGCAATCCAGTACATTATTGAGATCCTCCTTTCTCAACCGGTGCACGGTCAGATAATAACTTCAACCCGACCACACCTGCTAGAAGCATAATAATTAATAGTACTTTCATCAATTTAAATGGCTCCCCGAAAACGACCATTTCTACTATTACTGTACCCGCCGTACCTAAACCAGCAAATACTGCATAAACAGTTCCTACTGGTAAATGCTTCGTAGCAAGAATTAATATTATAAAACTTAATGTAATTATAATTCCAGTAGCAATCCATTCCAGTGTGTTTTGAGCATATTTTAATCCTGAAACCCAACCAACCTCTAACACGCCTGCTAAAAATACAAGTAACCAATGCCTAGTCATCTATACCCCTTCTTTCTAGTTGTTTATCATTGTACGCCTTTAAAGTATATCGGCCAGATAGCACGAACTCTTCTGTAATAGCTGTCTTCTCCATTAAAAATAAGATCAATAACCGCACCATCAACAATCGTAATATAAGCAAGTGCTTCCTTTAGATACTTCTTTTGGTCATTTTCTTCACTCGAGTGTTTCCTCATATATTTTGCTAACAACCGTTCCATATCTGCAAAGAATGGATTGACTATTCGCATTAACTCATTATAAAGTTTCGCTGGAGGGAAGTAAGACACCCTCAGTAAGAATTTTGCATGCTCGTTATGCTTGTTTTCCTCGACAATCCAATCAAAAAAATAAACTAAATTCTCTTCTAATGAATGATCTTTCCTCGAAGCAAATAAGGTAATCATCTTCCGCTTTTCCTGCTGAAACACATAGTTTGCAACATGTAAAAACAAGTCATCTTTTCCTTTAAAATGAGCATATATCGACGGTTTCTTAATACCTACATCTGTGGCTATATCCTGTAAAGATGCTCCCTCATATCCCTTATCTGCGAAATGGACTAGCGCAACATCACGAATAAGTTCTGCACTCACCAATTATCACACCCCTTCAACTAACGACCGTTAGGTAGATTATTTCACAGGATAATATGAAAGTCAATAATGACATTTGGTTACTTCACTTTCAATTATTGCCCATCTTGCCTTACAGAAATTGATCAATTCCTCAAACCCCTATGAAGCCCCACCTTCTCATTATCTCCAAATTTCCTTTTTCATCTCGCTTCCAATTTATTGTCACTTGTTTTTATAAATTGACAATAATCACTACAAATATCAAACTGAGACAAATTCACAAAATAAAAAGACCAGAGGGACCGTTTTTTAAACGATCTCCTCTAGTCTTCGGATGTGATTATATGCTAAGTTGAACTACATTAGTTTAACTTGATTTCTTTCCAAGATACGCTTCCATAATACGCGCATCACTTAATAACTCTGTTGCATTACCACTTGCAACCATTTTTCCAGTTTCAAGCACATAACCTTTATCTGAGATTTTCAGAGCTTGTCTCGCATTTTGTTCTACTAACAATACAGTCGTTCCTGATTGATTAATCTCTTTAATGATTTTAAAAATATCGGCAACAACAAGTGGAGCCAATCCCATTGAAGGCTCATCTAATAGCAACAATTTCGGCCTACTCATAATCGCACGAGCAATTGCAAGCATCTGCTGTTGACCACCAGATAATGTTCCCCCAAGCTGCTTTTCTCGTTCCTTCAAAATAGGAAAGCGCTCGAGCATTTTATTTAAATCTGAGTCTATCTCCGTATCCTTCCTATGATAAGCACCCATTTCTAAATTCTCTAGCACTGTCATGCCTGCAAGAATCTGTCTCCCCTCAGGAACGAGGGCAATACCCTTTCTTAAGAGCTGATCAGGGCGTAACCCCGTTACATCTTCACCAAGGAAAGAGATCTTCCCTGCCGAAGGTTTTAATAATCCGGATACACTTTTCATTGTGGTTGATTTCCCAGCGCCATTTGCCCCTAAGATGGTGACAATCGTTCCTTCTTCCACTTCTAGCGATACATCTTTTAACACTTGAATTTTCCCATAACCGGCATGAATACCACTAACTTCAAGCATATTGATCTTCCTCCTCCTTACCGAGATAAGCTTCAATTACTTCTGGGTGGTTCTGTATCTCAATCGGAGTACCTTCTGCTATCTTCTTGCCAAAGTTTAATACAGCTATGCGATCACATAATTTCATCACAAGTGGCATATCATGTTCAATAATTAAAACCGTTATGCCCTTCTGTTGAATCTTCTTAATTAAATCAAACAGGTCGCTTGTTTCAGTCTCATTCATACCAGCTGCCGGTTCATCAAGCAGGAGTACTTTTGGCTCACTAGCAAGTGCACGTGCAATCTCGAGCCGCCTTTGTTGTCCATAGGCGAGATTTTCTGAAGTAACATCAGAAAAAGTAGATAATCCGACAAAGTCTAAAAGTTCTTCTGCTATACCTTTTATTTTTGCTTCTTCTTTCTTTTGTGAAGCTGTACGAAAGACGCTTTTTAACACACCTGAGTGAGTGCGGGAATGCTGCCCGACCATGACATTTTCAAGGGCCGACATTTCAGGGAATAAACGGATATTTTGAAACGTTCGGCATATCCCTTTTTCGGTAATGTTATGTGATTTCATCGTTGTAATATCTTCATCTTTAAAAGTAATTTGTCCTGAAGTTGGTGTAAACATAGACGTAATCAAATTGAACATCGTTGTTTTACCGGCACCATTAGGGCCTATTAAACCAAATATTTCTCCCTCATTTATTGAGAAGGTAACATCAGTCAAAGCACTTAATCCACCAAAATTTTTACATACTTTTGTGATTTCCAGTACCATGCTTCTGCCCCCTTTTTCTACCCTTTTTACTTAAAGCCTTCAATAATGGCACATCGATAAGTCCTTGTGGGCGGACAGCCATCATAATAATGATAATCAGTCCATAAATCATATAACGATACTCGCTAATAAACCTTAGCACCTCAGGCATTAATGTTAAGAAGAATGCTCCGAATATTGGACCCCAAATCACTTCACTACCACCGAACACAACAAAGATTAAAATTTCAACCGCACGATGATAGGCAAAATCGGCAGGGCTAATATAAGCAAGTATATGAGCATACATTGCCCCGGCAAAACCGGCAACAAGTGCACCTTGTGCAAAGGCTAAAACCTTATAATAAGTGATATTGATTCCCATTGATTCCGCAGCTTTTTCATCTAATTTGATAGCAGCAAAAGCTCTTCCCACTCTTGATTGGTGCTGTCTTCTGAAAAACCAAATCACAAAAATGGTAATTAATAACAGAAGGATAAAAATACTTAAAAATATAAATTGATTATTTTGTAATCCAATAGAGCTCGGTTGAAAACCAAATCCTTGTAATGTTTTCAGTATTTCTCTTCCTATATGAGGGATTCCTGATATACCTACTGAGCCATTCGTTACGCTTTCCCAATTGACAAAAATCACACGAATAACTTCTCCAAAACCTAAGGTTACAATGGCTAAATAAACACCCTGAAGCCTTAATGTTGGAATACCAATAAGTACTCCACATAAAGCGGCAACTAATGCACCGATGATAATACCGATGATAATAGGCAACTCAAAATGAATCGTTAATAGTGCTGATGTATAAGCGCCAATTCCCATGAAACCAGCATTCGCCAATGATAACTGTCCTGTTGATAGTGTTATATATACACTGATACCTAAAATAATATTAATTAAAATAAAGCAACCTACTTGTAAATAGTACGGATTAATTAATTCTGCTAGCATCCTGCGTTCACCTTCTTACGTTGAAATTTTCTGGCCAAACAACCCTTGAGGCCGAATGAGAAGAATAATAATAATAGCTAAGAATGCAATAGCATCTCGATAGCCTGAATCTCCGTATACAACGATGAAGGTTTCCGCTAATCCTAAAATGAGGCCACCGAACATGGCTCCTCTCACACTGCCCATTCCGCCAAGAATGATAATCGCTAAACCTTTTAAGCCCATTGATAGACCCATCTGCGGCGTTACTGAGTTAAAAGCCATTCCGACCAATATACCAGCTATTCCACCCATGGCTGAAGCAATGATTACTGTCATCAGGATGGTTTTTTTCGTATCCACACCTAAGAGACTCGCCGTTTCTAGATTTTCTGCCGTGGCTCTTAATGCCTTTCCAGCTCTTGTTTTACCTAACCAAAATGTTAATACGAGCATTAACACGATAGAAATGACGAAAATAACGATTTGTACTAAATAAACGGTGATTGATCCTATTTGAAAACTGATTTCAGCAAAGCTTGTTCTAAATGGATGATTCCCTGCACCAAAAAGATGGTGTGATAAGTTCTCTAAAAGAATAGAAACACCTATTGTACTTATTAGTGGGGCTAGATGTGATACACCTTGTTTATGCCTTAACGGTCTTAAAGCAAACCTCTCTAATAAGTAACCCATAATAGCCGTAATGATGATTGCACCCAGAAAAGCAACCCATAAAGGCGCATTTAATGTAGATGTAATCATTACTCCAATAAATGCTCCAAACATAAAGATCTCGCCATGTGCCATATTGATAATACCTAAAACGCCAAATACTAAAGTAAATCCAAGGGCAACAATTGCATAAATGCTGCCCAATGTTAGTCCATTAATTAATTGTTCTATTAACACGGTGTCTCACCTTCTAACACATTTTTCTTCTTACTTAAATTCAACGAATTTTTCTCCTTCAATAACTAACACCGTAGGGTCCATTAATACATCGCCCTCTTCGTCAAAAGAGAAATTGCCGAGAATTCCTTCAAAATCCTTTGTTTTTGCTAATGCATCTCTTACAGCATCACGATCTGAACTTCCGGCATTTTTAAGTGCATCTGCTAGAATGTATAATGCGTCATAGGCTTGAGCAGCGAATTGATCTGGAACATGACCATGTTCCTCTTCAAATTTCGTCACAAATTCCTGTACCTTTTCATCTTCTTTTTCGCTATACCATGGTGTTGCTACTATCAACCCATTTGAAGACTCACCGGCAATATTGATAACTTCCGGAGAATTGAATCCGTTACCACCAACAAACGGAACATCAATCCCCATTTTCCGTGCTTGGTCCATAATGACTGCCCCTTCGTTATAAAGCGCTGAAGCAAGAATTAAATCGGGATTCAAATTTTTAATCTTCGTTAATTGGGCATTATAATCCGATTGACCTTTTTGGAACGTTTCTGTCGTTAAGACTTCAAGTCCCATTTCTTCAGCCGTTTTCTTCATCGTGTCATAACCAGACTTTGTAAACACATCATCATTCCCGTAAAGAATAGCAACCTTCTTCACATCATATTTGTCTATTGCTTGTTGCATTGATGCAGGAATAGCCAACGCTTCAGGAATAGAATTACGGAAAACATAATCGCCAATCTGAGGGATCCCCTCAGCAGTTGTAGACGTTCCGATAATCGGCACACCACTTAAGTCTGCTTCTGGTCCAACGACATTCATTTCTGTACTAAGTGTCGGACCAATAATTGCTGTTACATTATCTGAGTTAATTAATTTTTGAGCAGCAGTTAAGGCTTGGTCTTGCTTACCTGCTGAATCTTCAAAGATTAGATTGATTTTCACATCACCTTTTGCATTTATTTCTTCCTGAGCTAACTTTAAACCACCTTGTATAGCTTCACCATATGCAGCACCTGATCCAGTTAAAAAGGAGACCACTCCAACGTCTGCTGAAACCTCTCCTCCTTCAGTACCACTTGATTCTTCATTACCGCCGCCTCCACATGCGGTTAAAAAAAGCACACTTGAAAGCGCTGTAAATCCTACTAATTTTTTCATTAAACCTCTCATTTTCCTTGCCCCCCGAGAAATTAATTCATTTTTCAAAACTATATTACTATTAAAATATAAATATATTGCATTGTAAATAAAATATTTTAAAAATTCAGTACACAAATCCATTAATATACTAAATATTATCTTCTTTTGTCTATATGGGACAAAAGAATGACCATATCATTGTGTTGAAAATATATTGATATAGCTCATATAAAAATATATGATTAATAAGGTGAGCATTTGGGTAGTTACTATAATTGACTTTCTAAAAAAATTTTGAGGGAGAAGCCCTATTTGTACGTCTTTTTTTTATTGTCTTTTCTATATAAATAAATTCCCTCTTTTTTTGGAATGTTAATTATTAAACTAGAAAAAATTGTATTGGAATGTGGAAGGAGAAAAAGAATGGAAACAGGAATTATAATATCTATAGCAATTTATATGCTAGGTATGCTTTATATAGGGTATTACTCCTATAAAAGAACATCTAATTTAAATGATTATATGCTAGGTGGACGAGATTTAGGACCATTAACAACTGCACTTAGTGCCGGAGCCTCAGATATGAGTGGCTGGCTTGTAATGGGTCTTCCTGGTGCTATGTTTGCCACAGGGTTAAGTTCGGGCTGGATTGCTGTAGGATTAACAGTTGGGGCCTTATTAAACTGGATTTATGTGGCACCACGATTACGTGTGTACACAGAAATTGCGAATGACTCTATTACTATTCCAGGATATTTAGAAAATCGTTTTGGCGAAAAAGCCAAAATATTGCGAATGGTTTCCGGTGTTGTTATTTTAGTATTCTTTACATTTTATGTATCATCCGGGATGGTTTCTGGTGGCGTCTTATTTGAAAGTATCTTCGGCCTTAATTACCATACTGGACTCTTAATTATTGCAGGGGTAACAATTGCTTATACTTTATTTGGAGGATTCCTTGCTGTTAGTTTAACTGATTTAGTTCAAGGTTTAATTATGGTTATCGCTTTAGTATTAGTACCAATTGTTGCCTTAACTGAGATTGGTGGCTTAGGTGTCGCTGTTGATACAGCAAAAGAAATTGACCCTGCTCTACTAGATGTCTTTCGCGGAACTTCATTTCTTGGGATCATCTCATTATTAGCATGGGGACTTGGATACTTTGGTCAACCTCATATCATTGTTCGTTTTATGGCTATTAAATCAGTAAAAGACGTGAAAAAGGCAACATGGATGGGTATGATTTGGATGGTATTTTGTATTATTGGTGCCATGTTTATTGGCTTCGTTGGGATTGGTTTCTTCAATAATACTCAATATTCAATCGATGATCCAGAAACAGTATTTATACTATTAGGCGAGATTTTATTCCATCCATTAATTACTGGGTTTATTATTGCAGCGATTTTGGCAGCAATCATGAGTACTGTCTCATCTCAATTATTAGTAACATCAAGCTCTCTTACTGAAGATATTTATAATTCCTTCTTACGTAAATCGGCCACTGATAAAGAGTTGGTATTTATCGGTAGATTGTCAGTTTTAATTATCTCGGTAATTGCTTTATATCTTTCTTGGGAAAAGAATTCTACGATCTTAGATCTTGTCGGTTATGCATGGGCTGGATTTGGTTCTGCATTTGGACCTTTAGTATTACTTAGTTTATATTGGAAGCGTATGACAAGTTGGGGTGCACTAGCTGGTATGATTTTCGGAACTGCGACAGTCATCATTTGGTCAGCAGCAGGTTTATCTGATACCCTTTACGAAATAATTCCAGGATTCCTAATCAGCTTATTAGCTATAATTGTGGTTAGCCTTTTAACGAGCAAACCACCTAAAAAAGTGGAAGAAGATTTCGATGAATATCAACGAGTGATTAAATCTTAATTTCTAGAGAGTGAAAAGACCTAGGCGAGTTGCCTAGGTCTTTTTTTTGCTCTTTTTATACTATTGGCTTTCATAGGTCTTTTTTAATATAATATGGGGTATGTGACTTGAATGTCCATCGTAAGGAGGATAAAAGCATGGATTTACAATTAGATAGAATAGAATCCTCTACCAATATAGAAGAAATAGCCGAAATGATTAGTATCCAACTTAAAAAACCTGTTGTTATTGAAGATGCACAGTTTTCTTTAATTGCCTATAGTTCTTATTTTACCGAGGATTATGATGAAGTGAATAAGCAAACCATCTTTAATAAACAATGGCCCATCTCAATCTTTGAAAGATTTACAGATGAAGGTATCGTTGATCAGTTAACTAAGCATAAGAAACCTTTTCGTATAAAAGCAATGAAAGATATTTCACTGAATAAACGGGTTGTTGTTTCCGCTATTTATCAAAATGACATTTACGGTTATATATGGATACAAGAAACAGCACCTAAGTTAAAAGAAAAAGAGTTAGCGTTCCTGGATGCCGCTTCTTCTCATATCGCATTCTTGCTTAATCGTGACAAGCTCGCTAAAGATGGTAAGGTTGAAGAAGATCATTATTTTTATGAAAAAGTCATCGAAGACTCATTCCAAACGAAACATCAATTAAAGGTAGAGGCAGCTTCAGCAAAGGTTACATTGCCTAAAGCTTTTATTGTTGCTGTATTTAAGGTGGAAGAAGGCGATGATAAAAACTTTGAAGAAATCATTAATACGGTAAGATTATCTGTCAATAATATGACTCAGTCTGCCTATATTTTCTTCTACCACTTAGAAATGATTGTTTTGCTTGCTAGTCATGATCAACAAGATGTTTCTTTAGAAGAGAATGCAGAACACCTCGTACAGTCAATACGTTTGCAATATGCAGATACATCGTTGGTCGTTGGGATTGGAAATAAGTATTCTTCTATCTATAAATTAAGGCAAAGCTATACAGAGGCTCTTGAGGTTTTACAAACCGCTATGTTTTTTAATAAGGAACAGTCTCTTCCAATCAATTATCGAAAACTAAAAACATTACGCTATTTAGCTATCATTGAACAACATAATAAACAAACCAATTATAGTAATGAAGATTTAGTTATTTTATTGACGAAGGATCAAAATAATCATACGAATTATATTGATACATTAGAAGCTTACCTTCTCAATAACTGTCGTCTCAAGCCTACAGCAGAAGAATTGTTCATTCATGAAAATACGCTAAAGTACCGATTAAAGAAAATACATCAATTAACTACGATTAATTTTGATGACTTTAATACACGATGCCAATTATTTATAGATCTACAATTACTGAGGCGCAAACAATCAATTATAGCCAACCATCAAAACTCAGGATTAAACAATAATAATCCTTTATGAATGGAAAAGAAGAAACCAATCATTGAATGATTGGTTTCTTTATTGTCATTTAAGATTTACTTATGATTACAGAAGCTAGCTTATTAAACTTTCAATAAGTAAGACCAGGCAAATTGTGCATATAGCTCTGCACCCGTTACTAAAGCATCTTCATCTATATTAAACCTACCATGGTGATGTGCCCATTCGGTATCCTTATCCTTATTTCCACTTCCTACAAGCGCAAAGCTGCCTGGTGCGTAATCCAGATAAAAACTGAAATCTTCTCCACCCATTGTTGGTTTTTCATCAAATAGGACATCAGGGCCAAAACAGTCGACTGCCACCTCTTGGACTAACGCAGCACTCTCCTCATGATTAATTACTGCTTGGGTCCCTCTCGTATACTCAACCACTGCCTTGCCACCGTATAGACCAGCAACATGATTTGCATAGTGAGATAATTGCTCCTCTATGTGATCTCTAACTGCAGGTTCAAAACAACGAACGGTTCCCTCAAGTTTAGCATTTTCAGCAATGACATTAAATCTAGTTCCAGACTCAAGCTTTCCTACGGTTACAACTGCTCCTTGCTGTGGATCAATTGTTCTTGAAACAATCGACTGCAAATTCAGCACAAAGGAAGAAGCCATCACTGTTGCATCTATACAATCATGTGGAATTGCACCATGTCCCCCTTGGCCTTGAAAAGCTACATGAAAAATATCAGCAGATGCAAACTGAGGTCCTGCGGTACAAGCAATTTTATTTGTCTCCATTTGGGACCAAATATGAATACCAAACACATGATCAACCTCTGTCATTGCTCCTTGCTCGACCATTGCTAGTGCACCTCTGGCTGCTTCTTCAGCTGGTTGAAAAATAAGACGAACACTTCCACTTAATTCTTCCTTCATACTATTTAAAACATCCGCTGCTACTAATAGCATGGCTGTATGTGCATCATGGCCACAAGCATGCATTTTCCCTTCTACTTGTGATGCGTAAGATAATTCTGTATTTAGCTCTTCTACAGGTAGGGCATCAATATCCGCTCTTAAAGCTACTTTTTTTCCAGGCTTACCGCCAGTAATTTCAGCAACTATACCAGTCGGTTTCATTCTCCGATATGGAACTTGTAAATCTTCCAAGTAGTTAGCAATAAACTCTGTTGTTTTTACTTCTTCCCATGATAATTCCGGCTCACTATGAAGCTTTCTTCTTAATTGAATCACTTCATTCGCTCTCGCAAGTATTGCCTCTTTAATATAGTTGTTCATGTTAGTTCACCTCCGTGAGATGTTTTGCTGCTTCAAATAAAACATATACTGCTTTTTCAATATCTTGATGGTCTGACCATTCTTCTGGGCAGTGGCTTAATCCATCTTTGCTTGGGATAAAGATCATAGCCGCCTTCGTTTGTTCAGCAAATACCATGGCATCATGTCCAGCCCCACTGAAAATAGATTGATAAGATATTTTATATTTCTCGCAGCCCTTTTCTAATTGCTTCTTCATCTCATCATCTAATATTGTTGGTGACATATATAATTGTTCTGCAATAGAGATAGATATTTTCTCACTTTGTAACTGACGAATAAAAGTTTGTGTTTCCTCTAGTAGAGTTTTCAATTTAGCTTCTTCTGTTGACCGTAAATCAATCGTAAATGTAACCGACCCAGGTATAACATTTGCTCCATTCGGATAGACTGATAGTTTACCAACTGTAACGACAGTCCCCTCTCCGTAAATTTCAGCAATCTTAGGTAGCTTAGCAATCATATGTGCTGCCATTACAAGCGCATCTGCACGACCATCCATTGGTGTTGTTCCTGCATGACCTGCCTTTCCCTTAATTGTTATCTCCAATTGTGATAAACCCACAATGCCTTCTACGATACCAATTGAGGTCTTCTCATTTTCTAAAATCGGTCCTTGTTCAATATGCAGTTCTAAGTACGCCTTCATCGTATCTCTGTCACGCTTCTTTACGAGGTCTGGGTTCAAACCAATACTCTTCATCGCTTCAACTGTGGAAACTCCTTGTGAATCCGCCAACTCTCTAAATGTCTGGTCTGTAAGCTTACCTGTTATACTTCTAGATCCCATTAACCCGCCACCAAACCTTGACCCTTCTTCTTCTACTAGTGCCACAACTTCCAATGGATACTTAGGTTTAATGCCATTCTCTTGGAATAGTTTTGCCACTTCCAATCCAGCTACCACCCCAGCAGGGCCATCATAATCACCACCATGTGGAACAGAATCAAAATGAGAGCCGATTAAAACGCTTGGTCCATTCACCTCTCCAGCCAATTTACCAAAAATGTTCCCTACACCATCTTCCGATACAGTTAATCCGTAGTCTCTCATGACATCCTTCAAATAGTTTCTTGCTTGTAAATCTTCATTTGAATAAGTAAGTCTCGTTGTACCTTTTCCGGGCGTACTTGTATACTTACCAAGTGTTTTTATATGTTGATCAATTCGAGTTAATACATTACTCAACATTCATCACTCCTTCATTTCGATTGCGAATTTATAAGAATTGGACAAATAGACCTGCTAAAATAACCGAGACGATCGTGACGGTTATAAACCCGCCCACTAACATTGGTGGCAACATATGACTAGTGAGGATATTTCTTTCCTCTTCATCATCTGTTAATGATTTAATTACTTCATTGGTAATAATGTAATCTGCTGGAAATCCGTATAATGCGGTTAAAGATACAGCAAAGGCCATCTCTTTACTTACCTTAAGAATTTTACCGACGATCATTGAGAAAATATACATACCGATTACACCAATGACGATTGTTGCAATTAAAGGATAAATTATTTCTAGCATCATACTTGGTGTTGCTTGCTTTAGTCCATCAAAGATAAATAACATCAATGCCATAATTGCGAAACCAAACCCATTTGCTTTTTGTAACGACTGCTTCTCTAAAAATCCAAAACTTGTAGCAATCACACCAAATAATAAACAGAGGACAAACGGACTAATTGAAACGACCGGGGTTAATACAGTTGACACAAGATAGGCAAAGAAAGCAACTATACCTAGACGGAAAAACTTAAAAAAGTCTGTATTGTACTTCTCAGGTAGCCATTTAAACAACTTTAATTCTACTTCTTCAGTTGTGGCTGCTGTCTCCTCGACAGAATCCTTTATTTTCAATTCCCCTTTACGTACTTGCTGAAGAAGCTTTTTCCCTTCCTTTTTCAAGACAAAGGATGTCAGTGGATAACCAGCAAAACCTTGCATAACGTAAATAACAATGGCAAATACGGATAATGATACAAGTCCCGCTTCGGCAGCTGCGTCTGACATCAATAATGCCGATACTACACCACCAACAAGTGGTGGAATAGCCACTACCATTGTTTGAAAATCGAAAAGTAGTACACCAACTGTAAATAAAATGACAATAATGCCCAAGATTCCAGAAAGAGCAATCACTACCGTTTTCCACTGCTGCTTTAATTCCCGTAAAGAAAGCAATGTACCCATATTAGTAATGAGCAAATACATTAATAATGTTGCTACAAACGATGGGATACCAGCCACTTCAACAATATCCGTAGGGAAGAACGTCCAATATCCAAGGAGAAATAGTGAAGCACAAATAAACATGGATGGCACCCATGCCTTTGTTCTGGTAGCTACCACATCCCCAATAAATAAAATTCCAATTACAATTACAAAAGCCATTAGCTGAGACATACATGCCACTCCTTTAAATTCGATTTTGATATTTTACAATAGTATCACGCTCCTTTTTAAATTAAAAGAACATTTTGTCTTTTGTTATTATTTTTAATAATCTTTTTATTTGAAAGCGCTTTTATTTCTATAAATTCACTTAAATAGCATATAATTGTTAACTAGTTCATCCCTTCTCTTCAACATAAGTTAAGGTAAACGATTACTGTCAAACTACTAGGCATGGTAAGATTTAAAATTGTTGTACAAAAAAAAGACATACCCTCTGAATTAAAAAGGTATGTCTTTGCATTACGATAATAAACTTTTCGCAGCAACTGCTAGCTCCAATCTTTCTAAGGATTTCATATACGCCAGTTTCACGTTATGATCTTTTACATTCATTTCTTTAAATAGCATTTTCACTATACCCTCATTCTGAAACCAATCTTCTACCTCCGGCTTCTTATGACTAGTATCTTTCCATACATGAACAAGCACAGGACTAAATAACTTTTTCGCACCGCTTTTTAAATGACCATCTGCAATTCTTGGCTTATAGGTTTTTGTCGGTATTCCCTCCTGAACGACGCAATAGACATTCCTCCAGTAATCACTTCTTGACCCTGTATGGGGATGTTGGTTCGCCCACTTCACATAGCTTCGTAGTTGAGAAGGGTTTTCGTATAGAAGTGTGTACAATTTATACCCTAATTCTATTCTCTGATTCAACTTTGTAAATAAATGAACAACTAACCCTTTTAACTGTGATATTCCATGCGTCTGATACGGAAAAAGAATATAGTTAAAAGCAAAAACATCTTGTAATTTGAACTCAAGTGTTGAAGTCACTTCTTCTTTAAAAATTGGGTTTTGTACCACTCTTTTTTCTATATAGTTTTGTTCATTAATAATAAGCGCATGTGTAAGGATATGTGATTGCTTTTGCTGCCAAAAAATGGACCATACGGCTTGCATAAATGAAGAAACTCCTAAATGAGAGAGCAAATGAAATAACGGCTTACTTTGTCTGACACTTTCCTCGTATAGCAATAACTGTGGATATGCATCTTGAAAAATCAACCAATTGGCTCGTTCCATAAATTGAAAGAACGCATTCTGTTCTGTCTCACTTAATATCTTTGATAATAAATCCCCCTTTAAATCTGTCATATTCCAACCCGCATTTCTGGAGACGAAATGTGCTAGCAAAGCCCAATGCACTTGGGGGTATTTCAAATAAAACGCGAGATAAGCATTTGTTCTTGTCACATTATTGAGATTACAAGCTGTTGTTTGTTGGTTTATCTTTTCTAGGATCTGTTGTTCGTCAAGATTAAGTTCATTTATTGTGTTCTGCTTGTTTTTCTTTAGTAAGGTCACTAATTCTTTTTTTAGCTTTCTCCTAGTAATAGATGATTTTAAGCTTTTTCTTCGCCATTTATGAATTAAAAATATGGAAAACACCACCATTATGAATGATAATTTTGTCCAATGAATACTCATGTATTAATATTGCTTACATTGTTAGGAAAAGTAACGAAAAGGGTGAATATCATGAAGGTCTCAAATGGAATCAATCATTTAATTACTACTTTAAGAGCTGACCAAACAACTTCGGGTACTTGGGAATATCCTTTTGAATCTAGTATATCCACTGATACGTATATGATTATTTTATTAAGAAGTTTGGAAATTGATGATGAAGAGATGATAAAACAATTGGTTAAAAGGATACTAAGTAAACAAGAGGAAAACGGAGCATGGAAACATTATTACGATGAAAGAGGAGGCAGTCTTTCCTTAACTGTCGAGGCATATCATGCATTGTTGTATTCTGGTTATATCGATAAAAAAGATGATCGAATGAAAAAAGCAAAACGATTCATTTTACAACAAGGTGGCATAGAGGAAACCCATTTCCTAACCAAGCTGATTCTTACCATCACAGGACAGTATGAATGGCCAAAGTTCTTTCCCCTACCAATTGAACTAATGCTCATCCAACCTATCATGCCAATTAATTTCTATAGCATCTCCGTATACGGCAGAGCAAATATAGTTCCCATTATGATTATCGCAGAAAAGAAGTTTCGTTTTCGAACAGCCAGCAGTCCAGATTTATCAGATCTGTTCACTTCGAGAGAGGAAGCAAATTTTAGTTGGTCCCGTTCCTCTGAATGGCGAACCATACACAAAACAATCAAATCAAGTATTAAGAAAATTATAGGCCTACCACAAGAGTTACACCAACTGAGTATGAGCCGTGCAAAACAATATATGATGAATCACCTAGAACCTGACGGGACCTTATTTGGCTATATTAGCTCGACATTTTTAATGGTGTTTGCATTACTTTCATTAGGACATAAAAAAGATGATCCGTTAATTGAGAATGCGGTAAAAGGATTATACGGATTCAAGACAAAAGTAAAGGGTCATACACATATCCAATTCACTACTGCTTCTGTTTGGAATACAAGCTTGCTCAGTTATTCTTTACAAAAAGCTGGATTAACACCAAATGATCCAATGATAAAGAAAGCAACTAATTATTTACTTAGTAGACAACAATATAAATTTGGAGATTGGATCATTCATAATCCCAAGACAAAACCAGGAGCTTGGGGATTTTCTAACATTAACACTTTTCAGCCAGATACTGATGATACCTCAGCCACTCTTCGTGCAATTACAAACTCTGCAAAAATCGATGATAACATAAAAGAGGCTTGGAATTTAGGCGTGAATTGGCTCGTTTCCATGCAAAATGATGATGGCGGTTGGCCAGCTTTTGAAAAGAATACCAATAATAAGTTACTAGCTTTAGTACCAATCCAAGATAGTGAATTTATTCTCACCGATCCAAGCAGTGCCGATTTAACAGGAAGAGCCATGGAGTTTTTAGGCAATTACACACAAATGCCACACCAACATTCTCATTTCGACAAATGTATTGAATGGCTTAAAACACACCAAGAAAAGAACGGTTCATGGTATGGCAGATGGGGCATTTGCTATATATACGGGACTTGGGCAGCTCTTACGGGATTATCAGCAATTGCATATGATAATAAAAGTGAAATGATCAAGAAGGCTACAAGCTGGCTACGATCCATTCAAAATGCTGATGGAGGTTATGGGGAATCCGCTTTAAGTGATAAACAAAAAAAATATATTCCATTAGGTGATAGTACGCTCACACATACTGCATGGGCCATAGATGCATTAATTTCGGTAAGTCAGAAGCCAGATGAGACAATTAAAAGAGGCATAAAATACCTCCTCACATCTTTGGACAATGACGATTGGAGCGAAGACTACCCAGCAGGGCAAGGCCTCGCTGGTGCGATTTATTTTCATTATCACAGTTACCGTTACATTTTCCCTCTTTTAGCCTTATCACATTATCGTGAGAAATATGGAGAGGAATGAGGAAATCAAAACAAAAAAAGCCTTAGCAATTCTAATGAATATTGTTAAGGCTTATCTACACAATAATTCCTATCCAATCAACTTCCCTGCTACATACGAACTAATTCTTTCATGCTTTTTAACGATGGTGGTCGTAAATCATCAGGAATTGCTGCTTCATATTTCTTTCCAGCAGTCTCTTTAACAAACTCTTCTCTTGCCACATCGATTAAATTTGTATCCGTCAATAAATCAAATAAAGTTAATGCCATTGATTTTGCTGCTAAATGCATCCCCTTCAGTCCAATGGAGGACCCATAAGAAGCTGTAGCTTGCCAAGAATGGGGTTGAACACCAACTGGTGCACAAGTTGTCATGATTTGACCTACAGGTGTAATCCAACTTACATCACCAACATCTGTTGATCCCCCTATACATTGCCCTTTCAAATGTTTGAAATGATTTTTATCCGTTGGTAATAGATCTTCTAGTTCAATACCGAACTGCTTCTTGGACATTTCAACAACTTCGTTATCAACTGTTGCTACCAACTTTTCTGCAAAATTTAATTCATCTTGATTAAATGAAAAAGACACACCTTCCATATTTTTTAACATTACCTTATTAAGTGTGTCATTAGGCAAGACATTGTACGCATATGCCTTCACTTGATGCTCAACTTTTGTTTCAGTCATTAGTGCTGCACCTTGTGCAATTTTCTCTAATCGGTTGAACATACTATCTACTTGTTCTTTCGTAGTTGCACGCAAATAATACCATACACTTGCTTGATCAGGTACGATATTAGGTGCAAGGCCGCCATTAGTAATGACATAATGTATCCTTGAGCCATCTAATACATGCTCTCTCATATAATTTGCTCCAACATTCATTAATTCCACGGCATCTAATGCACTTCTCCCTGCATGCGGAGCTCCAGCAGCATGAGCAGTTATTCCCTTAAATTGATATTCTACCGAAACCATTGCTTGCATTGACATATTGACAACAAAATTCGCTACACCTGGATGCCAAGTTAATGCACAGTCTAAATCATTAAATACTCCTTCTCTTGCCATAAATGTTTTCCCAGAAAGAACTTCTTCTGCAGGACATCCATAATAACGAATCGTTCCATTTATTTCACTCGTTTTCATTGCTTCGCTCATCGCGATAACAGCTTCCACACCAGCGGTTCCTAACAAATTATGTCCACATCCATGTCCAGGTCCACCACTAATAATCTCTTCCCTGTTTGTAGATACCGCTTGTGAAAGTCCTGGTAAGGCATCAAATTCTCCTAATATTCCAATAACAGGCTTCCCGCTTCCATATTCGGCAACGAATGCTGTTTGTGCTCCTCCTACGTTTTCTCGAATGTCAAACCCTGCTTCTTGTAAGACTTGTTTTTGTAAATTCGATGCGTATTCTTCCTCATAAGCAACTTGTGGATGATTCCATATATCTTTTGCCATATCTGAAAAAAATTCTTCTTTATTTTTTATCCAATCTATAAGTTCTTCTTTGATCATTATAAATTCCTCCTTTATAATTACTTTCTTTTCTCTAATGATATACAAATGATGATAGTTAAGATGATACAGATAATTCCTTTAAAAAAAGTGGGAATAGGTATTAGATTTACAAATAATCCTACTGATAATGCAATACCTCCGTATAACGGCTTCTTAAGGGCAAACTGCGCAAATATACCTCCAAAAATAGCAGGAACAATATATATAAATGTTCCTTGAATCGATTCCGGAATAATTGATACGAGATAAGATCCAGAAACAATAATGAAAATTAATATGGCCATATTCATTAATGATGTTGCTCCTATTGCAAGAGCCGCAACAATTTCACCTTTTTTCGTTCCAGGTTCAGCACCAACAGCATTTTGAGCTGCCGCAGCAGAAGGCAAGCACATATTAGCAATATTTCCTGTTAAAAAGGCTTGATAGGTACCAGATATCCCTAAAGTTGGATAATATGATATTGGCTCCATAAACCAGGCATACCCGATGGCGGCAGCATAAGCTATCAACCCAGTAATAATTGGTTGCCAACCGGGATGTATACCTAATACAAAGGATAGATATAGAGGAAGTGAGATAGTCAATACAATGACCAACCCAATAGTTAGGCGTCCCCAGAAATGTGATTTTTGATGAAAAGTATACATTTCATATGAATGAATCACCTCATTTTTTTTAGCTGCTATATTACTTTCGGAAACCGCCATACTTTTCCCTCCTTAAAGGACAAAATAACTAACTGTTAAACCAACAATAATCGATACACCTAATGACCATTCATGTAAAAATTTGAGTTGATGACTTTTATTTGCAATAAAACTCACGATTAGCATCGCAGCAGCCGCTGTTAAAGCAACAATAGCTGTTTCCACCCCTTTGAATATTTCACCTGCAACAAAGTTACCAAAAACCGCAAGCATAGCAGCACTTGACACAATCATCATAATGGGGAGTTTGCCATCTGCTTGTTGTTTATTTGATACTTTCCTTTCAATCTTTGCTAATGATTTAGTAAATAAGAAGACAAAGAGTAGCCAACCACATCCACCAATACATAAAACCCATGCGACAGTTGCAAACGCTTCTGCAGTAAAACTTTCAGATCCAAGTTCTGTTCCATAAGCGGTTGCAGCCAAATTGGCGCCCATCGATTCAGTAGCAGCAGAACCTATAATGCCTATTCTCATTAATGTTAAAGGGTCACCTAGTAAAGTAATTAAAGATACAGCTACAACCACAATCCCAAATGAAGGACCTATTGCGTTAATCATCCCAACTTTTAAAGCGCTGTTAACATCTTGCTTACTTAGACCTACACTTTCACTTGTTTTCTTTGCCATTTGAATAAATTTAATTCCTTGGAAAATGACTACACCAATGACTGTAAGTGAGATAATCCACACAACTGGATGGCTTGCTATTTTTATTGCCTCCTCCATCATCATCCTCCTAAAATTTATAATTTTCTGTTTTTTATGATAGTTATATTGAAAAACAATTTATACAAGCTGTCAATTATGATGTAAGGAAATCTAACAATTAAAACTCCGCAAAGATAAGGATATTTACTTACTTTAATAATTCTTTTTGAACAATAAAACGCTTTCATCGTTTTATTAGAATAAAAAAATCGAGGAAAACTCCCCGATTTAGGTATTACGATTTATTTTTAAAAAACAACGGTTTTATTACCATATACAATCACGCGATCTTCAAGATGCCACTTTACTGCTCTCGCTAGAACACTGCGTTCGATTGAGGCTCCTTTTCTCTTCAAGTCCTCTACTTCATCCCTATGATCAACTCGACTTATATCTTGCTCGATAATCGGCCCCTCATCTAAATCATTAGTTACATAATGTGAAGTTGCACCGATAATCTTCACTCCGCGAGCATAGGCACGATCATATGGTTTCGCACCAACAAATGCCGGTAGAAACGAATGATGAATATTAATGATTTTATTAGCTTGAGCAGAAACAAATCGAGATGTCAAAATTTGCATATAACGAGCGAGAATGACAACATCTATATTATACTCTTCAAGTAATTGTAGCTGCTTTGTTTCCACTTCTTCACGATTTTCTTTCGAAGCAGGGATATGGTAAAAAGGAATTCCTAATGACTCAACAATTTCTTTTGCCTCTAGATGGTTACTGATAACTAATGGAATTTCCATCATCATGTCGCCATTCTGCCATTCTAATAGTATCTCTCTTAAACAATGGAGCTGCTTTGAAACAAAGATTGCCGTTCTTTTTAATTCACTATTTTGTTGTAACTTCCATTCCATTTCAAAATCTTGAGCAACATTTATAAATGACTCTTTCATTTGTCCAAATTTTTGTGGAAGTTCAGGACACTCAAATTCAATGCGCATAAAAAAGTTGCCACCTTCATGATCAGTGGAATATTGACTGGATTCGATAATATTAGCTTGGTGTTGAAATAAAAACTTCGAAATGTGGGCGACAATCCCTGGTTGATCAGGGCATTTGATGAGCAAGCGACCCCTGTTTTTATTTTTCTCTTTATAAACTTTTGCTTGATTATTAAATAATGTATTCATGTTGCACTCCTTCAAACTATTTATTGCATTTTAACCTTTTCTTTCATAAAGACGCAAACCTTTTGCAAAAAAAAACACACTCATTGTACATTGCTTGAATTTAGACCCCATTCTCTTATACTATAATAGGAGCATGCAACCTGTGTTTTTATGTTACAAAAATATGACTTTAGTGGCATTTTTGACATAAATAATCGTATTTCGACAAAAAGGAAGGTATAATTATAAAATCACAGGATAATAGTTTCATATAAGGAGGAATTATAAGATGGAATGGGTATTAGCCATTTTACTTGGTGCAGCTGTTGTGTTGCTCATTTTATCATTTGTTAAGGGTAAACAATCGAAATCAGAACAAGAACAACATATTGACCAGGTTTCTTTTTCCTTAATGGATGAAATTCACCAACTACAGCAAAAAGTAAAATTCATGGAAATAGATGCTGAGATAACAGCGGTAGAAGCAGGTACATCTGAAGTACAATCGGATCATAGATTACTTCTACGTGAAATGATTGACCTACATAGAAGAGGATACTCCAACGAAAGCATCGCTCAAAAACTAAAGATGTCATTACAAGAAGTGAATAACCTACTAGCTCCATACGAAAAACGTAGTACGGAAAGGAGTAAAGTAGCTCAATGAGTGAGAAAACGATGCGCAGCTTTGCTGGTGGTTTAATTGTCGCAGCAGTCATTCTCGGGATTACTTATTTCCTTAGTCCGGCCGAAAGCAAACAAACAGAAGCTGCCGAGCCAAAAGCAACAGAAGAAGTCGATCAACCCGCAGAAGCAACCAAAGAAGAACTTAGTACTGAAGAGATGGAAAAAGCCTTACAATCTCAAGGATTTATTATTCATAGTGAAGAAGAATGGAACAATATTAATAAAGATATGAAAGATATCGCTTCTGTTAAAGAAGAAAATGAAAAGCTAAAAAAGCAACTTAACGATGCAAAAGAAAATGAAAATGAAAAAGCTGTTTACCGTACGATGCTCACAGTTACCTCTGGTATGACTAGTATCGACGTCGGTAATGCACTTGAGTCTGCAAAAATCATTAAAAATGGTAAAGACTTCTTTGATGCCGTAGAGAAAAAGGGTCTAGAAAATGATCTACGTCCAGGGACTTTTGAAGTAAATAGTGACATGTCAATGAACGAACTTGTAAATAAGGTATTTAAGAAATAACCATCATGGGAAAAGCATCTGATGTCATCAGGTGCTTTTTTATTGCCTTCCTAACTCTTCGTTCATAAACAAATAGTGAGTAGCAACTGTTTCCTCATACCAATCAGAGCGATTTCAGATAGTTAACTGCTCGTATTCAATTTGTCGGTCATCATGTGTAAAAATCGGAAAGATTGCTGCGCAAATTTGATTTGCTCAGTCATCAATCATGCATTCTACAATGTTAGCTGCACAAACTCGATTTACACTTACATAAAGCATAAATTCTTCAATTGAGCAAAAGTCGACTTTCCCCTACTTATAAAGATATTTCGATAAAAAATAGAGCAAAAGCTACATAACTCTCTAACGTTGCTTAAGTTTCTAAGAAGAATATGAATAATCGTGATATATTAATGTCAAAATACTCCTATATCATTCTATATCGACCAAAAATGAGTGAAGTTTAAATTGATAAAAGAAGATTGGGGAATGTTCATTATGAGTATTTATGTATATCAATCATTTCAACTAAAACAAGAAAACTTTCAAGAAGGCATACAAAATCTCGCTAATATCAAAAGCTTTCGCAACGAAAACTACAGTCACGAGGTTGAAATTCTCTGCCCTATTTCCGGTAATGACCATACCTATTGCCTCATTGCCATATATGAAGGACTCGCCGAGATGGAATTGCAAAATAAAAAAATGTTTGAAGACGAGAAGTATAAGAAAATGATTAGTGATTTCTTCATCGAGCATACTGTTCAGAATAGTATAGAGACCCAATTGTTACGAAGCCTCCAATTACCACCTAAGACAAAGAAATAATAGATAAACATTTCGTTGCCCTATACAAATATCAGAAAATTCATTATAATTAACGCGTCTTGGATTACTTGAAAAGAGGCGTTAATTATGACAGATAGAAGCGATCAAGGTAGGAATATACTTATTTTTATAGGGATTATCACAATTGCATTCAATTTACGCCCTGCGATTACTTCAGTTGGCCCCATTATTGGTGACATACAACATGAATTGCAGTTTAATACGAGTACAGTGAGTTTACTAACCACGCTCCCTTTATTAGCCTTTTCAGCTATCTCCCCCTTTGCTCCTTTTTTTGCAAAAAAATGGGGAATTGAGAGGGTGCTTTTCTGCGGTCTAACACTGATAGGTCTAGGTGTCTTCATGCGCTCTACTAATTTTATTTTCATACTATTTCTTGGTACCTTCATGATCGGGTTAGGGATAGGTATTTGTAACGTGTTACTCCCAAGTCTTGTTAAAGCACAATTCCCATTAAAAATAGGGCTAATTACTGGCATATATACGTTAGCAATGGGGGTATTTGCTGGCTTTGCACCAGGTATTAGTGGAACACTTTCTAGCAATGGGATTGCATGGAAAACCAGTCTACTAATTTGGGTAATCCCTATTTTACTTGCTTGTCTTCTATGGATACCATTTATTAAAAAGACACCTAAAAAAAACCCTGTTCCTCTCCTTTCATTCTCTACATTGTTTAGGTCGGGAATAGCATGGCAAATCACCGGTTTTATGGGGTTGCAATCGTTTATCTATTTTGGTTTTTCCACATGGTTACCAGAGATATTGATAGTAAAAGGTTTCACGTTAGAAATGGGTGGTTGGATGCTAACTATCATGCAAATCTCGGGTTTACCAGCGAGTTTTTTTATTCCTATTTTAGGAGAAAGATTATCACATCAAAAATGGATTGGGTTAGGGATTGGTACAACCCTTATTACAGGTTTATGCGGGTTATTTCTCACTTCAAATATGGTGATCACATTTCTAAGTATTATCCTCATTGGTCTTTCTTTAGGAGCTGCGATAAGTCATTCATTAGCATTAATGAGTCTACGATCTATGAACAGTGAACAGGCTGCCTCTCTTTCTGGCATGGCCCAATCTTTTGGTTATTTATTGGCAGCATGTGGTCCTTTCTTACTTGGACTTCTTTATGACCTTTTTCACCAATGGCATACAGCATTTTTTGCCCTTATTACTATTGCCGTTCTTTTTACTTTATGTGGGATCGGGGCTGGAAGAAATGTTTTTGTGCAGGAAACCACAAACCTCAAGCAAACCTCTTAAATCATTTAGCTGGGTTCATGATTACAACCCAGCTTTTTTTACTTACAACTCTTTGATTACAGGGATCCAAATTTCTGAGTAAAAATCGCTACGATTAGAGCCATCTTCAGGATATACCTCTAACTCAGCGGTTCCCGCATGTCTATAACCGCTTGTTGGAAACCATTCTGAGAATATTTGTTTCCACGTTTGCTGGATTGCTTTAGGCATCTCTCCTTTCACTTGAAATACGGCCCAAGTTGAGGCTGGAATCGTTATTGTTTCAAAGCTAGTAGAATGGCCCTCATGATTGACAGCAATCCAATAGTCAATCTCCCTTTGATTTATATGATCCACGCAAACACCAAGTACACCTTTTATTGAGCCATTATTTAATGAAAGTAAGCGATCATAAGTCCCATCTTGATTCACTTGATTCCATAACTTTGGGATTTCTGCTAGGTTTTCATCTTTTTCAAGGGAATAATTTTTTCTTAAGCCTACTACTTGAAAGCTTTCTTTTGAAATAATCGTATGATTCATTGGTTCGGCTCCTTCTAATGTTACATGTATTTTTAAGGGCTGATATAATTTCAACTTTCCACGGTATTTCTTTACTTCTGATGGTGAGATATGATGTTGCTTTTTGAATGCCTTAGTAAATGCTTCTGGGGTTTCATAGCCATATTTTAGAGCAATATCAATAATTTTCTCATCATTATTACCAAGCTCAATGGCTGCACCCGTTAATCTTCGTCGCCTTATATATTCCCCTAGCGTCATATCCGTTAAAATCGCAAACGTTCGTTGAAAGTGATAAGGAGAAGTATTCGCTTGTTTGGCTACCTCCTTACTGTTTAACTTTTTCAACAGGTTTGCTTCAATATAATCCAACGCTTTTTGTATATCTGTTACCCAACTCATAGACTCTTCTCCCTTCAGTTTGATTGTATATCGCATCATTTATTTACGCCTGTCATTTATTGCTCTGTTTGGATAGGTTAACTCCGGTCGCATAAAGGAACAAATACTTCCTATTACTGCAATATTCCTTATTCCACACACCATTTTCACATGATAAGTGTACATAATATTTATCTTAATTCGAAACACTAGAAAAGGTAAAAGAATTACAGTAGGGATTTTTCCATTTAATATCAGGAGTTACGCTTTGACAATAAAAAAGGTGGTATATGATAGTGAATAATGAAACTAAACATCAGAAATTCGGGGCCGTCTTTTATTGGTCAGTCGGTATTTTACTCGTTTTAATTTTTATCGGTGCATTCGCTCCAAAAGTGATGGAAAACTATACAGCTGCTATTCAATCAGCCATCACCTCTACTTTTGGCTGGTATTATTTAATCATAGTCACGATTTTTGTCTGTGTTTGCTTATTTTTAATTGTTAGCCCATATGGGAAATTAAAACTGGGGAAGTCAGATGAAAAACCAGAATATAGTTATCCTACTTGGTTTGCCCTTTTGTTTAGTGCTGGGATGGGAACAGGTCTTCTTTTTTGGGGAACAGCAGAACCTATTTCTCATTTCGCTATTGATTCTCCTACAGGGCAAACGGGTACCGATCAAGCAGCTATGGACGCTTTAAGGTATGTCTATTTTCATTGGGGTATTCATGGTTGGAGTATATACGTCCTTATTGCTCTTTGTCTTGCCTTTTTCAATTTCCGTCGAGGGGGAGATGGTTCAATTAGCTCTACACTATCTCCTATTATGAAAAATACAGACGGTCCGTTAGGTAAAATAGTGGATATTATCGGGATTATTGCCACTGTTGCAGGAATCGCAACTACTCTTGGCTTTGGAGCTAGTCAAATAAATGGTGGGATTTCTTACATTTGGAATATCCCTAATTCTTTTCTTATCCAATTAGTGATTATTATCATTATTACAGTCATTTTCTTAATATCAGCCACTACTGGGATTGATAAAGGTATTAAAATTTTATCCAATGTCAATATGATACTTGCCCTTGTACTCCTAGTCTTTTTTATTGTTTTTGGTTCGACTGTTTATTCTTTAAATTTGTTCACAGATACGATTGGGAAGTATATACAAAGACTGCCAGAAATGAGCTTTAGATTAACACCAAATAATGAACAAAGTAGAGAATGGATTAATAATTGGACAATTTTTTATTGGGCATGGTGGATGGCATGGTCACCGTATGTTGGCACTTTTATAGCAAGAGTATCTAGAGGAAGGACCATACGTGAGTTTACTATTGGAGTATTGCTTGTACCTACCATCGTTACATTTATTTGGTTCGCTTTCTTAGGAGGCACAGCTATCGATATGCAAATGACAGGGATAGCTGATTTGGCTTCGATGAATACTGAGCAAATGCTATTTGGGACATTGAAAGAGATGCCTATAAGTTTTATCACATCTCTCCTCTCTCTCATCTTGATTTCCATTTTCTTTATTACTTCAGGTGATTCAGCTACGATTGTATTAGGTATGCAATCAGTAAAAGGTGTGTTAAATCCTTCTAATCGTAATAAACTCATTTGGGGCGTCTTATTATCAGCCATTGCTACTGTATTGCTTTACTCTGGAGGGCTTCAAGCACTACAAAATACAATGATTATTGCTGCATTCCCATTTTCCTTTGTAATGGTTCTAATGACTATATCCTTAATAAAGGAACTTCAGCAAGTGAAAAGAGAAATAGAGCTTTCAGGAGCAACAAAAGATAAATTGATGTCAAGAAGGTTACAAAAGCAATTAATCAAACAAGAATTAAAAGAAGAAAAACGTTGGATTGAAAGTAAAATGGAAGAAGAGAAAAAGCGCTTAAAAAAGAAAAAGAAAGAAAAAATGGAAGAACTAAATAACAAGAAGGAGGAATAACCTTCCCCCTCTTGTTTTTTTACTTCTTCACAATGTAGCTGTTATTCTTCTAGCCACTTCAATACCATTCTCCATACAATCCGGAATCCCTGAACCATAGTAAGAACTTCCTGCTATATACACACCAGGATATTTCTCTATAAGTGTTTGTTCAATCCCTTTGATTAATTGCGGGTGGTCCAGTGTATAAGTAGGCATTAATTCATTCCATTTTGTTATATCCCATACAATGGGTTCAGCTGCTAGTTTTAAGCTTTTCTGTAAATCTTCTCTTGCTAGATCAAGTAATCCTATATCTTCCATATCCTTCACTCTACCGAATGAAGGATGGCTACTTTTGTAAAAGAGACGGACAAGGAGATTTCCACTTTTAGACGTATGTTTCCATTTTCTACTTGTCCATGTACATGCATTACAATGTAGCTCATTATTGTTTGAAGTAATAAAGCCAGTTCCATCTTCGGGTAAAACCGCATCAGGAACATCAAATCCTATGTAAACACTAATGAGTGAGCTGTTTTTCATGTTAGAAAAATACTGATTCAACGCTGCGTCATCAAGTAATTGTTGCGCAACTTGATGTGGAGTGCTTAAGACAATATGATCTGCTTTCATCACTTCACCATTTGAAAAACTCACCTTATAATGTTGCTTCTCTTTTTGTATTGATTGTGCCTCGTATCCTTTTTTGATTTCCACTGCTCCAAGAGATTTTTCATATGCGTCAATAATTGTTGAAAGACCATTTTTGAAAGAGAGGAACTTCCTTTCACCGCTACTCTGATATTTCTCCTTATGATCATTGAACCCCATGATAATGCTTCCGTATTTCTTTTTATATTCGAAAACAGCTGGTAAGGTAGATGAAATCGTCAAATCTTGTAGTTTTCCAGAATAAACACCCGATAATACTGGAGCAATCTGCTTCTCTACTAATTCCTCGCCAAAATAATAGGTAAGAAAGTCACCAATACTATCTTCAACTGTAAATGGATTCTTATGGTGATAAACGTCTTTTAATGCTCGAACTTTACCTTCAGCAGAGACTAATGTAGTTTTAGCCAATGACTCGATACTTGTCGGTATACCAAATACAGCATCAACTGGGATGGGCTTTATCTCGCCATCGGTAAATAAATAAGAGCGACCTGTCCCGTTATAAACGACCTCATCACTTAAATTCAGTTCTGAAAAGATTTCTCTCCCCATTACTTTCCTTGAGACAATAGAATCAGCGCCCGTTTCCATCATAAATCCATCCGCTTCAACGGTTTTAATTTTTCCACCTAGATGATTTTGTGCTTCTGTTAATATAATGCGAATGTCGCGATTGTTTGCGTTTTTCCATTTTTGTAGTTCATGGGCAGCTGACAGACCATTTATGCCACCACCGACGATCAACACCGTTTCCATTACGTACACCTCAACTTTTTCTCAATGATAATAGTTTATCACAACATCACTACTTCAACTCAATCTCTATCAACAATTGAATGACTTTTGCATTTAAAAAAGATTTTTTTTGATAAATATGTAGGGATACTTCATTTCACTTACGTCTATTAAGTTGTATTCAAAAGAAAAGGTGGGAAAATGCATGATTGAGGTAAATAAGATTTATCATTCTTTTGAAATAGGTAAAAAAGAGAAGAAAACGGTCATACCTGTTCTGAAGGATGTATCATTCCAAATTAACAAAGGAGAAATTGTATCCATTGTAGGTAAAAGCGGATCTGGAAAATCAACTTTACTAAATATTATTAGCGGATTTATTAAACCAACGGATGGTGAAGTTAAGATTAATAATCAAACTGTGACGGAGCTTTCTGAAGGAGAGTTTGCCTCCTTTAGACTTCAGCATATCGGTTTTATCTTTCAAAACTTTCAATTGATTCCAAGTATGACAGCATTCCAAAATGTTGAATTGCCGTTAACTTTTAAAGGGATGAATGAAAAGGAACGTAAACAAAAAACGTTAGAGACACTTGAGCGTGTTGGACTAGCAGAGTTTAAGGACCATTACCCAAGCGAATTATCAGGCGGACAACAACAACGGGTCAGTATTGCTCGTGCACTTGTAGTGAATCCACCTCTTATTCTTGCTGATGAACCAACGGGTAGCCTAGATAGTGACACCGAGAAAAGCTTACTCGCTTTCATTAAACAATTAAATGAAGAATTAGGGATTACTTTTCTTATCATTACTCATGATGAAGAGGTTGCCGAGTTCGGTCATCGCACAATAGAAATTGTTGACGGTCGTGTATTGGAGGAAGTAGGGAAATGACATTTAAAGATCAGTTTAAGTTCGTTAGACAAAATTTAAAGAAAAATAAATCTAGGTTATTTATGACAGTACTTGCTACTGCGATTGGTGTTGCATTCTTAATTGTACTTGCCTCTGTCGGCTTCGGACTTCATAAATCGATTATTTCTGATATGATGCAAAACCAATTGGTTACCCAAGTGGAGATATACGGGAAAGAAGATTCACAAGGACTAACAAATGAAGATATTACTTATTTTGAAGAAATGGACGGAGTGGAAGCCGTTACCCGCAGGAATGAATTGGCGCAGATGCCTTTCTTCCAACTAGATGACTATACATCTAATACGAATGCCATCGTCACACACTTTCCATCAGAGATTAAAGCAGACTTCAAGCTCGCCTCTGGGCGCTTACCTGAGGGGGAGAATGAAGTTGTTGTCGGTTATCACTTTACTGAAAGCTTAATTAAAAACGGTGCTAACCCTGAGAAATTGTACGATGATGAAGGAAATATCAACGAGGACTATGTCTATACTGATGACTTGCTAAATAAAGAAATGGACATGGAAGTCATTAAATTAACAGATGGGAAAGAAACGAAGAAAACCATTTCTGTTAAAATTGTAGGAATCGCTGAAAAGCCTGCTCGCGATTGGGCATATGAAGCACATGTCTTTATTTCCGAAGAAATCTTACAAGAAGTTGAACAATTCACTGGCGTTATGCGCGGTGCCACTGAAATGTACGAAGGCGGCGAACTTGACGCCAAACAATCGGAAGACGTCTATGATTATGTAAAAGTATACGCAAATAACGTTCAAGAAGTAGAAGGAATTAACAAGACTCTTGAAGATAAAGGCTATATGATTTATTCGATTGCCAATGAAATGAAACAAATGAATGTCATCTTCCTTATTATGAAAATCGGCCTTATCTTTATTGGTACGATTGCATTGATTATTGCATCTATTGGTATATACAATACGATGACAATGGCTGTAACGGAAAGGGCACCGGATATCGGAATTATGAAAGCGATTGGTGCACATCCACGTACAATTAAAAATATCTTTTTATTAGAAAGTACTTATATCGGCTTATTAGGCGCCATCTTTGGGACGATTGTTGCTTATGGTGTCAGCTTCCTAGTCAATTTATCTGTACCATTTATTATTCAAACAGCATTTGATGAGGCAGCTCCAGAAGGACTATTATTGTCATATATCCCTTGGTCACTGACCCTTATTAGTGTCGGTATTTGTTTACTCGTTACCGTATTCTCAGGTCTCCGCCCTGCAAAGAGAGCAACAAAAGTGGATGTTCTTAAGGCGATGAGAAGAGAATTATAATCAAAATCAGTACCATAACAGGCCACCCTAAAGCCAGTTTTGAGCATTTCTTCATTTGCACAACTGGCTTTTTCTTTTTTTATCATTTCACTTAAACCAATTCGCCCCTTCATCCATGTGAAGAAAAGGAATATCCGTGTCCACTTTACCAGTCATTCTCTCGATTGATAACTCTTTTCCTAATAGCCAAGAAGCAAAGTCAATCTCATAAGGTTGTTGATTTCCTCCCAATGCCATCCATACTTTTAGGCTACGCGGAAAATATACAGATGTATGAATAGTCCCCGCCCAGCTTCCATACAAATCAGAAAATACACCTTTACCTATACCATTCATCAATTGAAAAGCTTGCTCTGGACTACTCATTGCTGCGCGATTTTCTTCCATAACAGCTAAACGACGCTTTGAATCTGCTAATTGATGACGGTTTTCTGATAAGAGTTTCTCAAAATGGTTTGTACAGGATAGAGTTTCACGCACTGTCACTTCTCTTGGGGTGGTTTCCACTGCCGCACTTCTTCCCTTCTTATCATGAACAACATAAGTAAAGGAATGACGATGAGGAATTTCTTTTAACATCGCAACTGCTTCTTCAACATCTTGACATGACTCTAAAATAAGTCTGCCAATCATACAACAAATAAAACCATCACCTGGTCTTCTTCTATTCATAAAGTTATAGCCCATTGCTAAACCACACTCATTCATACCATCCATTCGCCCTGTTACTCGTTGCGATGGACCAATCATACTATAGCCCATTCCATCAGTCGGTTGGAATAGTGTATATCGCCCTTCATATGTTTTGGGATGATAATCATAATTGCGGATTAAATAATCCTCACCTATATATATAGAACAGCCTGATTTATGATGATTCACGCGATAGCCACCGTATTCTTGTAATACCCGCTCTATTGGCCATTCTAATGCCTCTTGTAAACCCATTAGTTCATCCCAAACACCTGGAGCAAAGTGTGTAATCATCGACTTTGCTTCTTCTACATTGATAGTAAAGCGTGGCTTCCTTACCTTCCACTGGTCTTCTCTATTTTTCACGGACAATGAGTCCTTTAATAACTCCCCTTGCAAGAAACCATAATCATAATGATTGCCTCTAAATTGAATAATATCACTATAGATTTTCTTCATATGTATCCTCCTCACAGTTGCTCTCAACATAAGCATACTGGAAGTCCTTCGGAAAATAAAGACAACTCGCCAGTGCAAATTAAAAAGCAGGAAACCATTAACTTTTCAACTAATATTCTACTTGTTGTGTTCATAATCATTAATGTAAACTCCTTCCATTTCATTCTTTTGCCAATACAAAAAAAACGAACAAAGCTATTGAAATAGCATTTGCCCGTTTTAATGCAAGAACTTCTTTATATCGTTTTATTAATATTTCTCCCAGACTGCCTCTCATAATTGCGTATAATCATGCTATTTCCCTTCGTCATGGCGAATCTTTCATAGTACGGAACTAAATCATCATCACAAGATAAGTCAATCATATAAATATCGCTCAGTTCCTGTAGCATCATCTTTACAAGTGTTTCTCCAATACCTTGCTGTTGATAGTCTGGTCGTACTTCTAGCAGCGGAATGTATGCCGAGATCACACCATCACTGATAGCTGTAATAAAGCCTACGACTCTATCGTTCGTTTCATCAATGGCCACAATCGCTTTATAGCTATTGTGCATTAGGTATAGATGCGTTTTCGGTTGCGGATAATTCCCCCATCCCACAAAAAAACCTGATAGCATGTCTATCGTTATATCTTGTAGATTACTCGTATATATCATTCTTTAACCCCTTTTCTCGTTAGATTAGGCTGAAAAGAAGATATATATTGATTCATATAATAACAAACAACTTGCCCCTTTCTTACTCTCTCAACTAACTATTCTACAGTAACCCTGGTTATCCTGCCTTCAGTATTAGTTTGAAGTAAACCATTTGTATAACTGTTGCGATTCAATAGTTAGGTAAACATTCGTATCTTTTCTAAAATCGATTACACCAGCCTGAGAAGTATTGACACGATCCGCTGTTAATTTCCAAACTTTTGGTCCAGCGTAATATTCATGATCTGTCACGACTTTATACCATGTATTGCCACCCTCTTGTGATTCTGTTATTGTAAAATTACCGACCTTTTTCTCGAAGTCCCCATTACCTTCTCCCATTTTCACTTCAATGACCTTATTACCTTGGTCATTTTTATAAAAATTCACTTCTTTATTTGCTGTTGTTCTGATATCCCCTGAAGGTGTTGCCTTAAAAGCGATTGAACCAGTATAATACGGAGGTCCTTCCTCTTCATCTACTTGAGTAGCGACAACTTTCAGTTTTAAATTTCCTGTTTTCCCTTGGAAGTTAATATCATTATCACCATGTGGCCACCTTGCGAAAATACGAAATTGCTCGTTATCCACTGTCGGTTTAAATGTTGAAGTATGATCGATTTCCTTCCACTCCCCATTCACTTTTCTTTCTAATGACAAAACAATTGGCGAATTGCCATTGGCAGGGAATAATTTACCCGATGGAATTAAATCTACTTGATACTCAACGGGCACCTTCGTATCATTTTTTTGAATTTCAAAAGCATAAACTTTGACAGGATCCATCCCTGGGTAAAAATTCTCACCTAAGGAGAATTGTCCATCCCCAATTGTCTCACCGCTTTCATTCACTGCGTTCACATTAAATTTTGCAGCTTGAACTGTGTTTCCTGTACTCGTAAAGCTTTTAGAAAAATAAGCAACTGTCCCAAAAATAGCTGTAGCAATTAATAATAATGCCAATGAACTTAACGATAATTTTGTTTTCAACTCTTCTCCCCCTCAAATTCATTTATGATTTTTTTGTTCCTTTTAAATAGCTTGTCTGAAAAAATAATGGCAAGAACAATGAAAAACATCAAACTTAAACCAATTGGACTGATCAAGAATTCAGCAATAGAGCCTACTTTCGGCAACACCCATTCTACTTTACCTGTTAGATGTTCAGACCGTATCTTCGTCTCATCCTCAGTATTATTTGCATCGCCTTTCGTCTTAAAAAATGAGCCAGATTCATCCTTAGCTACTTCAGTTACTCTGTGAGTGACAAAGTCTGCCCCATTTCGGTATGTAATCACATCATTTTCGTTGATTTGATTAAACGTAGATTGTTTAACCACAACAACATCACCTGGTGAGATACTCGGCTCCATGCTTCCTGTTAATACAATAAGAAGACTTCTCCCAAATAGAGATGGTGGCTTTTCTTGATTTTGGTCACTAGTGATTAGCGTGTATAAAGAAAGAACACCTAATAAAATGAGAAGGACAAATAAACTATTACCAATGACCGAAATGACCTTTCGAATACTTCCTCCTCCCTTCTCGTTTCAATTGTTCTTCAATTAAGAATAAATATAGTAATATTAGGAAAATATGACAAGAGAGTAAATACCTAAATATTCAGAAATTTAAGTATAAAAATCAAAACCTGTAACAAACCACTACTTTTTACCTAATGATTTATTATTCCTATCTTATCATTCGTTTACGTAACAATTTGCTATAAAAGTAGAAAAAAGCCCCTGTCTTCAAATGATATAGAGGGCTTTTTGGACTATTACTATTTATTCATTTATAATTCTGTTCTAATCATCCATAACTCAGGGAAGAACTGTTGATCAATGACTTTCTTTAGATAACCGACGCCAGATGAGCCACCTGTACCTTTCTTGAAGCCTATTATTCTCTCTACTGTTTTCATATGCCTAAATCTCCATTGTTGAAACGAATCCTCAATATCTACTAGTTTCTCTGCTAATTCATAGAGCTCCCAATACTTCTCGTTATTTAAATACACCGATTTCCATGCTTCTTTAACCGATTCATTATATTCATAAGTATCTTCTACATCTCTACAAAGTATCGTCTCATCAATTGTTAATCCATTACGCTGTAAACAATGGATACTGACATCATAGAGACTTTTTGCTGCATATGATTTCAACAACTCTTCTTTCAAGTCAGCATCTTTTTGATAGATTTTTAGCACATGCGGTGTTTTATACCCTAGTGCGAATTCTATCATACGATATTGATAAGATTGAAAGCCTGAAGCTTGGCCGAGGAAAGGTCGAAACTCGATATACTCAGATGGTGTGAGAGTAGATAGAACGTCCCAAGCCTGTATAATTTGAGATTGTGTTTTCGTTACCCTAGATAAGCATTTTTGTGCTGTCGACAAGTCATCAGCTTCAATGGCTGCAATACTTGATTGAATTTCATGTAAGATAAGTTTCATCCATAATTCAGATACTTGATGAATAATAATAAACAACATCTCATCATGGTGACCAGACAACCTTTTTTGCGCGCCCAGTACTTGATCTAGTTGCAAGTATTCACCATATGTCATATTCTCATCGAATGCGGTATGTATCCCATTTTCATTCTCAAACGGGGGCTGCCCCTGTTTATTTGTCATCATGCACCCCCTCCTTCTAATTTTCTTATTACTGCTCTTACTGGACTGCCATCCCCGCCTTCAATTCTTAGTGGAAGAGCAATCAGTTCATAGTCTCCCTGTACAATATCATGAACAACGATATTTTCTAGTATATGAATATTATGTTGATGGAGCTTATGGTGAATAGGTAATGCTTTACTATCCAATTCATCCACTGACGGAAAATCAACACCAATCAGTTCCACCCCACATTTTTTTAAATATAACGGGACATCTTCACTGATGACAGGGA
Source organism: Cytobacillus sp. FSL M8-0252 (assembly GCF_038007345.1). NCBI lineage: Bacteria > Bacillati > Bacillota > Bacilli > Caryophanales > Bacillaceae > Cytobacillus > Cytobacillus sp. FSL M8-0252. The sequence continues at coordinate 1,471,792 of NZ_JBBOWZ010000001.1, read as the reverse complement.
CCCTTGTTGGAAAATGCTTTGGCTTAGGCTCACTACTCGTTTTGATTAATAGTCGCTTTACATTCTGTAATGGGAATTGGTCTAATAAGGCGGTTGTGATTCTTTCTTCACCTGATAAATCAATCAGTTTAGCTCTACCAATATACAAATTAATATCTAATTCATTTGTCTTTTTACCATCTTCTATAAAATGAAACGGTGCATCTACATGGGTACCGATATGTATACTTGTAGACAGTTGACCAATATTAACCGAACCAGTCTCTTCTCTCGTTGCAGATAAGTTAAAAGAAAAAGCTTCATCTCCTGGCCAATGTGCCATCCCATTGTGCAGTGGCTGAGAAATATCTATCCAATGTCCCATCAGGCAATCACTCCTCGTATATTTTCGAACTTTTTATATGTTTCCTCTTCCATGATTTTCTTCAATATGTTTATTGCACGCCATACATCTTCAAACGAATTATATAAGGACACAGGTGCTAAACGGATTCCATCTGGCATGCGAAAATCAGGAATAACACCTTCCTCCTTTAAAGCTTTGCAAATTCTCGCAGCCTCTTTATGCCCAAGTAAAATATGTGCCCCTCTACTCTCATCCGTGCGGTTGTATAGTTGAAAGGCAAAAGGTTTTAATTCATAGTGAATTAAGTCCATCATATAATCTGTTAATTGCAAAGACTTTTGCCTAATAGCATTAATCCCAACTTCATCAAACATAGAAAGCGCTCCCAATAATGGTGCCATACTTAAAATTTGTGGCGTGCCCATTTGATATGCACTTGCGTCATCTGCTACAGTCATCTCATGTTCCATGTCAAATTGCTTCTGTTTATGAGAACCAAACCAGCCAGCTAAGCCAGGAGCTGTTCCATGATGACATTCATTGATATATAAACCACCTACAGCACCAGGTCCACCATTTAGATGTTTATAATTGCACCAAAAGGCAAAGTCAACATTCCATTCTGTTAATGAATGGGGAATGGCTCCAATGGAATGACATAAATCAAAGCCAATTAGTATGTCTCTTTTATGAGCTTCTTCGACTAACCTTTTCATTTGGAGAATTTGTCCACTTCGATACAATACACTAGGTAAAATAATGAGTGCAACTTCTTCATTCATCGCTGCAATAATATCTTCTTCGTGAATAAATTGACCATCTCTACTTTGAATACTAATAAATTGTTCCTCTGAATAGCCTCTCATACGAAGATGACTTTTGATCGCATAAATATCAGACGGAAAGTTTAGCTCATCCGCGATAATCTTATTTTTACCTTCTTTTGGTTGGAAAAAGGTAGCTAATATTTGATGCAAATTAACTGTCGTAGAATTAGATGCGATAACTTCTGCTTTCTTAGCTCCTACGAGCTTGGCCAAGCTTTCCCCAATTGTTTCGGCCATATAATACCACGGAGCCCCTCCCTCGGTCCAACCATCAATTGCGTATTCCTTCCATGATTGAATTACTTCATTTAGTGATTTTTCAGCTCTTTTAGATAATAACCCTAAAGAGTTTCCATCTAGATATATTAAATCGTCTCTCAGGTAAAATTCCTTACGATATTTTGCCAGTTGATCTTGTTGGTCTTTCTCCATTGCAAACGCAAGTGAGTATCTGTTCAAGCAAACACAACCTTTCTGAAAATTATCTATATCGCGAAAATTATAGCTAACTTCTTTCATCTTTGCAATGAATAACCGTTTAAATCATTTATGTCAAAAAACGCACAATCTAATTTTGCTTACAAATTGTTAACCTATTTTGATATAATAAGTAGTAATACACTATTAGGGGGAACTATAGATAATGAAGAAAATTTTTGCAGCTATACTTACTGCAGCACTTGTCTTTTCACCAGTAGGAACAACAATCTTCCAAGACCAGGTTTCAACTGTTGAGGCGAAATCTTATAAATCAGGTAAAAAAGGTGTAAACTTTAATAAAAGCACGACAAACAATAATAACCAATCGAACGTTCAAAATAATCAGCAACAAAAAAACAACACAGCAACAAATCAACAACAAAAGAATAATGGTGGTTTCTTTTCTGGCGGATTAATGAAAGGACTTATGTTAGGTGGACTAGCGGGATTATTATTTGGTGGCCTGTTTGGAAATATGGGTATGTTAGGTAGTATTCTTGGTTTACTTGTCAATGTTTTAGCTATCGTCTTTGTCATTATGATTATTCGTAAAATCTTTACGATGATTAAAGATAAAAAGAAAAAACAGGAACCAAATCCATGGAACAATTAATTATTCCTGAACAAGATATTGTCAATGCATTATGTGTGTACATTTCTCGTAAAAAACAAGTGAAGCTAGAAGAAGTCGAAATTGAGCTCATGTATGATGACGATTATGGTTTCTCTGCCGAATCTCATGTTGGCGGCCGCAAGCAAGTCTTGATTACAGCGAATATGATCGAAGCATTAAGATTATGGTTAGATGAATTTCTTAATCGCGATCCATATGCAGGTATAAACCTCGTACTCGACGATGAACAAGGAATTATCGCTGTTGTACAATAAACAAGTTTTGTAAAAAGAGCATCCGTAAAGGATGCTCTTTTATTATTGGTATATAAGTTAAATCACCTTTGTTTGTTTAGTGATTACTTCTTTTTCTTTTGCTGGTTTTTTTGACCAGTACGTAGCTAAAATAGGACCCGATATATTATGCCAAACAGCGCCTAAAGCACTTGGAATAGCGGCAACTGGACCAAAGTGAGCAGTTGCTAACGAAACACCTAACCCTGAGTTTTGCATGCCCACCTCAATAGCAATCGCTCTTCTCGTACCTTCATCCATTTTGAAAAGTACGCCAGCCATGTATCCTAATAGTAAACCTGCTGCATTATGGAGCATCACCGCAATAAAGACAGAAAGCCCAGAAGAAGCAATTTTCTCAGCATTCCCTCCTACAACAGCGGTAACGATAATAATGATTGCTGTAACAGAAATAAGTGGAACAACGTTTATACTTTTTTCTACGATAACCGGGAATATTCTCTTCACTACTAAACCAAGTATAATAGGAACGATAATTACTTGAACAATTGATACAAACATACTCCACGCATCAACGGGCATCCATTGACCTGCTAGAGCTAAAAGTATGAGCGGTGTAGCTATTGGTGCAATCAAAGTGGATAACGATGTCATTGTTATCGATAAGGGTACATTTCCTTTTGCTAAATACACCATGACATTAGATGCTGTACCACCCGGGACTGACCCTAATAATACTAATCCCGCTGCTAATTCTGCCGGTAATTGCATAAGGTAGGCAATAGCGAAAGCTGTCAAAGGCATTATTGTAAATTGTGCTACAAAGCCCAGTAAAACTGGGAGTGGGTGAGAAAATACTAATTTAAAGTCTACCGGTTTTAATGTTAAACCCATACCGAACATGACTACGCCAAGTAACAAGGTGATATATCCACCGAAGACTACGAATAACGGTGGATAGAGATAAGCCACAACTGCAGCAATAATAACAAGAAAAGCAAAATACTTTCCTGCGAGATTACTAACGGTTTCCAGAATCTTCAATTAACTCTCCCCCTCCGAATTAAAAGGAATAACCTTATTTGGGTTTAAGATGTGATTTGGATCTAAGACATTCTTAATGTTCCTCATCACTTCTAATGCCTTCCCATGCTCTTGTTCTTGATATTTCATCTTTCCTACCCCAACACCATGTTCGCCAGTACAAGTGCCACCCTTTTCTAAAGCATACAAGACAAGTTGTTCATTGAAATGTTTAGCTTTGTTTACTTCTTCTTCATTATTCAAATCAATCATCACAAGCGAATGGAAGTTTCCGTCTCCTACATGTCCCGTCAGGCCACCAATTAAATTAATCTCATCTAGGCATTTTCTTGCATAAGTAACGGCACCCGCTAATTCTGAGATCGGTACACATACGTCTGTTACCATCATTTTCTTTCCTGGATAACCGTGTACATAAGCGTAGGCTAAATTATGTCTTGCATCCCATAAAAGGTTACGAGCAGCCGTATCTGTTTCAAATGTTATATCTTGACAATGGAAATCAGCTACAATTTCTCTCATGAATTCTACATCTTGTTGAAGCCCTGCTTCATTACCATGAAATTCTAAAAATAGCGTTGGCTTAATCTCGTAATTAGTCTCACTAAAAAGATTCACTTGATTAATTGAAGCTTCATCTACCAATTCAACTCTGCCAATCGGAATGCCAGCTTGTAGGATACCAACTACAGCACCAACTGCATCATCAATTGTAGGAAAGGTTGCTCTACCAGCCATTTGGAATTCTGGAATACCGTACACTTTTAACGTCAACTCAGTAAAGCAGCCTAAAGTCCCTTCTGACCCGACAAATAGTCCATTTAAATGATAGCCAGAAGAAGATTTGGCGGCTAAACTACCGGTATGTATGATCTCCCCATTAGCTAAAACCACTTCTAAATCTAGTACTTGATCTCTCATTACACCATATTTAACTGAAGTGGTTCCACTTGCATTGGTTGCTGCCATCCCGCCTAATGTAGCATCAGCACCTGGGTCAACAGGGAAAAACAAACCGTATTTTTTTAACTCTTTATTTAGTTGCGAACGTGTCACACCAGGTTGAACTTTTACTAAAAAGTCTTCTTCCTTAACTTCTATAATTCTATTCATTTCAGTAAAATTCATCGTTATTCCCTTTTTGTAAGGAATGACATGTCCCTCTAAACTCGACCCAACCCCGAAAGGAATAATGGGCGTTTGGAATTCTCCCGCCTTTTGTATAATTTGACTTACTTCACTAGCATTTTTGGGATAAACAACAATATCAGGATGACTACCTTTATGATAGGATTCATCTTTACTATGTAAGTCAAGAATGGTTTCATTAATAGATACTTGTTCATCTGTTAAAAAACTCAATAAAGCGCTTACTAATTCTTGATTATTCGTTTGACTGCCCTCTGTTGTTTTCATTGTTTAGTCTCTCTCCTTACAAATCAAAATTGCACAGACCAATTATTGAATTTTGAGAAAATTGGTCTAACATGTTCTCATTGTACAAGAAAATTCAAAAAAATCAATAATTAAAAATTTAAAATTGCTGCATTTTCCCTTTTTTTGTATGATGATATGAAAGGGAGTGGAAATCATGTCGCAAAAGAAAAAAATACATATGATTATTACAGAACAATTAGAAGGATATATTATCAATCAACAACTATCATCAGGAGATCGCCTCCCCCCTGAAAGAGTACTTGCAACTCTCTTTTCCTCTAGCAGAACATCAATTAGAGAAGCATTGAAAATTTTAGAAATGAAAGGTGTCTTAGAGATTCGGCAAGGTAGTGGAACATACATTAGATCAGTTGATTGTTTAACTTCTGAAGCACCTATCCTTTCTGCTAATCCAAAGACAAATATATATGAAATGTTAGATTTACGAAAAGTTTTAGAAGTGGAGTGTGCTGGTTTGGCATCATCTAGAGCGACATCAACAGATATAGCCAATATCCGCCATTCGCTTTTAGCGATGGAAACGGCATCCACGCCCGAAGACGGCATCCACGCGGATTTTCAATTTCACTTACATATCGTTTATGCGTCACACCATTCTATATTTATCAAACTCATGACTAACCTTACTGAACATATGAAAAATACTATAAAAGTAACGAGGTCAAACCGGTTTGCAGAAGACAATAAACGGGAAAAATCTACTATGGAAGAGCACCGTGATATTTATTTAGCAATTGCATCAGGAAATGGGAATGAAGCGCGGCAATTAATGAGTAACCATATTAATAGGGTAAGAAAAGAATTAAGCGAATCAATGCTTTTCAATGAACAAGCAGAATCCTACTTATAAATAATAAAGTCGGCTAAAATAAACCTACTTGATGTTTGGAGGAATAATAATGAAAACTATTTATGACTTTGAAGTAAAAAAAACAAATGGTCATACAGAACAGTTAAAAGATTTTGCAGGAAAAGTAATCCTAATCGTTAATACTGCCAGTAAGTGCGGCCTTACTCCTCAGTTTGAAGGATTGCAAGAGCTATATGAAAAATATAAAGATAAAGGCTTTGTCATCCTTGGTTTTCCATGTGCTCAATTTAACAACCAGGAATTCGCTAATATCGATGAAACAACAGAGTTTTGTCAAGTGAATTATGGTGTCTCCTTTCCAATGTTTGCAAAGATAGATGTAAACGGTGATAACACAGAACCACTGTTTTCTTATTTAAAAGAAGAGAAGAAAGGTGTACTTTCAAAGAATATTAAATGGAATTTCACCAAGTTTCTTATTGACCGGAATGGGGAAGTATACGACAGATACGCACCAACAACCGAACCGGAAAAATTAACGAGTGACATTGAAAAATTGCTCTAAAATTAACATAAGGAATCCCCTATTAAATATAGGAGTTTCCTTATGTTCTATTTTCTATGATCAAAAAAAGGCCCCCATTCGGAACCTTTTATTATATCAGTTTATTTTTTCTTTTTAGATAATCTACCGAGTAAGAATGCACCAGCAGCAACGCCAAGAATAGTATTTGTCTTTTTATTAAATACTTGTTTTGCAACGAGATTGATGTTTTGTGGTCTTTCTGCGAGACGTCGCATGTAATAACCGTACCAGTCATCACCAAACGGAATATATGTGGTAAAGTTGTAGCCTTCTTTCGCAAGCTCTAATTGCATTTCTTTCCTGAATCCATATAACATCTGGAATTCAAATTGATCATTTGGAATATCATGTTCCTTTACAAATTTCTTCACATGATTAATTACATGATGATCATGTGTTGCAATCGACGTGAATTTACCATGTAACAAATGATATTCTATTAGTTTAATATAGTTGCTATCAATCTCTTCCTTCGCAGTATACGCAACTTCAGCTGGTTCTTTATATGCACCTTTTACAATACGCAAACGATAATTTTTATATTTTTCTATATCTTCTATTGCTCTATAAAAATAGGCCTGGATAACAGTCCCTATATTATCATAACTTTTTGATAATTCATCCAATAAATCAAATGAAGGTTGTAAACGGCCATGATCCTCCATATCAAAATTGATAAAGATGCCATATTCATGAGCCTTACTTACTATTTCTTTTAAGTTCTCCAAACAAAAGGAGTAATCAATGTCTAAACCTAATTGAGATGGTTTTAACGAAATATGAGCATCGACTTCATGCTCATGAATCGCTTCAACAACTGCTAAGATTTGTTCTTTTGCTGCAGTCGCATCCTCTTTTTGATTAACAAATTCCCCTAGATTATCGACTGTACATGCGATACCATGGGCATTTAATTCTTTAATCTTAACAATCGCTTCTTCAATATTTGTACCCGCAACGACACTTTGAGCACCCAGTTTTAAACCATATTTTTTTGCTGCACTATTTAAAAATTGATTTTGAGATAAGCCTATAAATAGATCTTTCAGCATAGCGATTACTCCTTGTCTATTAATTTTTACATGGTCATTATATCATAAATTAGCAATAAAAATTATTTTGCGAATAATTATTTTTTTCCTATATTTAAGAAGAAACAATGATTTCTTTCTTTAAAATAACTGTACCACTAAAAGAAAGGAAACAAACCAAAAAATTATATTTAAAAAATAAATAAAGGCGGAAAAGAAGATAAAAATATGTCCATTTCTAATAGTTGTATTTATGTATGATAATTGCGTGGGACGAAATCTAGGGAAGCGCATTGACGAAAATCATAACAAACAACCGAATGAAGAAAAATGATCAATTCCATAAAAAAAACGAACAAACACTATTCCCTAGTATTTGTTCGGATTCTCATTTCGCATATTCCCTTGTTCCTCAGTAACCTTATAAATCAGAGATAATAATATATGTTGCATTTATGGGTCCATGTACACCGACGACTAAGTTCATTTCAATATCAGCAGAATTACTTGGTCCAGTTATAAAGTTAATACAACTAGGAATTACTTCTGTTTCTTTTATTTTTTCCCGGATATAGGCAGCTGCTTGTGTCATTCTCGGTACGATAGAACTTCTAGGTACAAGTATAATTGATTTTTCCGGTAAGAAGCTGACTGTCCTGCCTTTGTGTTTATCACTAAATAATACGACAGTTCCCGATTCTGCAAGGGTAATCTCGCTAATCGTTAATCCGATGTTTGCTTTTTCAGCTATTGCTATATTTTCTACTTCAACTTCATGATTCCATTCATAGTACGCTACCCCTTGCTTATGCAATTCATCAAGCTTGGCTGTTACTCCCCATGCTTTTAATCTACTATCACGCCAAGTTACGATGGATTCACCGCCGTAATCTGACACTCGGTCTTCTAATGTTTGCGGCAAGTTTGATAGATTTGTTTCAATCAAGTCCGTGTGAATTAATTTGCATTGGTTCTTTAAGACCGAAATTAATTCGGACTGCGATGCCCCCTTTAACACCCGCTTTTGTGGGGCATATTTCCACTCGGGTTTTTCTATCTTCTTCCTCACTTCTTCTTTTCCTAATCGTGCTGCAATTTTCTTAAGAAATATATCTCTATTTTCAATCGCCATGATTCTTTTCCTCCTTGCCCCTTTGTTTAAACCAGTCACGGAATCTTTCCTTTTGCGGAGCAGGAAAATCACGGATTTCCGTCCACGCCTTTAATGGACCGACACCTTTTGTTAGCTTTGTCCCATCAGAAAATGGCCCAACAGCCTTTGAGGCAAATTTCCCACCCATTTTATATAAAGCAGGAGAAGCTGCTCCAAGACCAAAAGCTTTCATCGCTAACTTTTCAGAAATGGGGGCTTTTCCTTCTTTTTCAACAATGACTTGCCTATGTTTATGAAGAAGGTCATGCAATGGTATTTTCACCGGACAAACCTCAGTACACGCCCCGCACAATGTGGAAGCATAAGGAAGTTCTTTATATTCTTCATAACCACCGAGTAATGGAGAAAGTACTGCACCAACTGGACCTGAGTAGATAGAACCGTATGAATGTCCGCCTACATGACGGTAAACGGGACATACATTTACACAAGCGGCACAACGTATACATTGGAGGATCGATTGGAATTCTCCACCTAAAATATTTGAACGACCATTATCAACAATAACTAAATGAAACTCTTCTGGGCCATCCACTGCTCCCTCTTCTTTTGGGCCACTTAAAACGGTAACATAACTTGGTAATTTCTGTCCGACTGCACTACGAGAAAGCATTCCTACTAATACTTCTAATTCTGTAAACGATGGCACAAGTCTCTCCATTCCCATAACAGTTATTTGTGTATCGGGCAAAGAAGTTGATAAGTCGGCATTTCCTTCATTCGTTACGAGGCAGATTGAACCTGTTTCAGCGACGGCAAAATTACATCCAGTTATACCTATATCTGCTGTTAAATATTCATTTCTTAGCATTTTCCTAGCATGTTGTGTTAATTCCTCCGGTCTATCTGTCCCCTGGTAACCTAATTTCCTGGTAAACACATCTCTTACTTGTTCTTTATTTTTGTGTAGTGCTGGAGCAACAATATGTGATGGAAGGTCATGATCATCGATTTGCAAAATATATTCACCTAGATCTGTTTCAATGACCTCACACCCAACCGATTCCAAATGATGATTGAGATCGATTTCTTCTGTCACCATTGACTTCGACTTTACTACTTTCTTAGCATTTTTCTTCTTAATTACACCTTTAATGTAATCATTAGCCTCTTCTGGTGTTTGCGCGAAAAAAACATGTCCACCTAACTTTTCTACATTTTCACTTAGTTGAAACAGATAATAATCTAGATTTTCTAATACATGTTGTCTAATTTCTTCCCCATGTGCTCGCCATTCTTCCCAATCGCCTAATTCATTTGCTGCATCCTGTCTACGCACTTCCAAGCGATCTTGCGCCCCTGAAACCGCCCCTCTCATAAAGCGATTTTCTAAACCAGACGCTACTCGATCAGTAAATTGCTCATTTCCAATCCTCATTGGCATATCAATCACCCTATCTTTCTGTTCTACTATTTAATACTTCAGCAATATGCATCACTTTCACTGGTTCGCCCACTCTATCAATTCGACCGCCAATATTCATTAAACAGCCACCGTCAGCGCCAATTAAAAGCTCTGCTCCTGTTTCATTAATATGGGCTACTTTTTCATCTACCATTTGCTCTGAGATGGCCCCCATCTTTACAGAAAATGTTCCACCAAATCCACAGCATTGACTTTTATTTGGCAATTCTGTAAACTCTAATCCCTTTACATGTGATAATAATTTCATCGGCGCTTCTTTTACACCTAACAATCGTGTCATATGACAGGAAGTGTGATAAGTAGCTTTCGCCTGATAGCTTGCGCCTACATCCTCAACTTTTAACACATCAACGATAAACTCTGTTAATTCATACGTTTTTTTAGCTAATTTTTTCGCTTGTGGCCCCCAATGTGGATCGTCTTTAAATATATGCTCATATTCATGAAACATATAGGCACATGAACCAGATGGACAAACTACATATTCAGAATGACTAAAGGTTTCTATCATCCTTTTCATTGCATCCCTTGATTCTTTTACGTAACCACTATTGTAAGATGGTTGACCACAACATACTTGATTTTCAGGAAAATCCACCTCACAGCCAAGCCTTTCTAATAATTCTACAGTTGCTATCCCTGCTTTACTGTTAAACATATCGACTAAACAGGTAGCAAAAAGTGAAACCTTCATCTTAAAAACCCCCTTATCGCGCTAATAAATAATCAGATAACTACTATCTATCGTACCATTGTTTGTATATTTATTAAATTCTAAATATTAATACGTTCTATTCATAAGACGAATAAAAGATGTATCTTTTAAGGTAAAAAGAACGTTTCCAATGGTAAGCTAGATGAAGGAGCCATTGTAAAGGTGAAGAGAACGATGTATATCATTCATTACTTAGGAATGTACAAAATGAAGGGAGACCGGCAAAACCCATTTTTCTAAAGCTTTCATTTTGTACTTTCCAGTTGAGAAAGACAGAGATAATCCTGCAGTTACGTGGATTCTACGGGAAGCGTGCCAGCATTTCAGCTAGAGTGAGTGAGCCATACATTATCCTATTCACTTCTTATGAAATGCCTATATTTCACATTGTTGCTGAGGCCATTTTTCTAAATCTGTTGTTTGAAATTGCACTTTTCTCAAAATTTTTTTATACTCCACCAACATTTGTAGCATCTATTTCGTTATCTATATGAAGCTGAGAAGAAAAACTACTTTTCCATGGAATAAAGGTGATTGTATTGCAATCTATTTATATATCATTGCGGGATGATTTATATAAATTTGCTTCGTCTATTGCTTATGATGAGCATGAAGCACAGGATTTGATCCAACAAGCTTTAGAAAAGGCCATGCATTTAGATGATTTGTCTTCTTGGCCAAAATATAAGCAAAAAGCTTGGTTTTACCGTGTCATGAAAAATCAATTGATTGATCAGCGGAGAAAATTCAAACGAGAAATGAATATTGACCAAAATGAAGAAGTAATTTTACCTACCTTTATGAAAACCTCAATTGAAACGGTAGAGTTACTTAGTCAATTATCAGCTATTGAAAGTGATATCATTTTCAAAAAATACTGGATTGGTTTAAAAAGTGATGAAATTGCTATAAAGCTTGGTTTATCAGCTTCAACTGTTAGGTATCATTTAGCAAAAGCAATGAAAAAACTACGAAAGATCTTAGAGGAGGAACAATAATAATGGGAAAAAAATATAGTAATGTCGGGGTTTTAAATCTTATCCAAGCAACTGAGGAAAGCATTCAAGAAATAGAAAAGATTAATAATGTAGGGTTACTCGTCTATTCACAAAAGAATGCATACCTCGTGCCAAAATTAAATGTAAAAAATATTGGCCAAACCATTATGGTAGAGAAGAATGTGAAAATGGCTAACGGTGTCTACAAGGTTGATTCTGCTTATTTAAAAATTGTAGATGACAATGAAACGGTGTTTATCAATGGAGCAGTCATTGTGAATGTAGATGTCACACTAGAAGAACTTCTGCAAAAAAACATCACATTTATTGTCAACGGTATCATCTACTCTCCATCTCACTTGAACGGCGCTATTCAATCCAAATTATTAACAACAAATGGTACATTAGTCAGTTATGAAGGGCCAGAACCTAAATTAGAAAATGGAAACCTTCATTTAACAACAGGATATTTAGAAGGGTTACGTGAAGGCACAAATCTATTAGTAAACGGGATAATAACAATTGATGAGCATGTTGATTTAACATTATTGAAGGAAAAGATCGCGAGGTTAGATATTAACGGTACGATTCGTTATTATGATTTTCAACAACCTTTAATCTCAGGAAAATTAGGTATTAACGGTAACCAAAACATTATCCCAAAAGGCTATCAAGTACTCTCAACTCAAACCCATTTAAATAAACATAATATTAAGAGATATAAACAACAATCGATTTATACAACTAAACCTATATTTATTGATTCAACTATAACTAGAGAAGGATTGAATGAAGCATTCTCTTCTATTCATTCTTTATCTTATATCTTGTGCCCAGAAGGTACAGAAGATATTCTTTTTGAAAAATTAGCCAATCTCGAAAATGAAGTTTTTGTTTATGTTAAAAACTATATAGCAGTAAAAGAGGAGACATGGTTTTCGACTAACTTTAAGCAGTTAGATCCACAAACAACAATAATCATACAAGATCAACTAACAATAAATGACACGTTAACTCATGCAGATATTGACCATATCTCAGAAATTATTTTAGCAGGGGATATTTTAGTTGTAGATGAAACAACAAAAGTGATATTAAAGAAAAAGATCAGTCAATCTTTTAAAGGTGAAATACATGTTTTACAAGATCATGATGAGCAAATAGCAACTAATATTGGCGAACTTGTTTTATAAACCATGGATCATTATACTCTTGAAATAGCGAAAATCAAAATAGAAGAATTGCTGAGTACAGTGGAAACTCGCACTCGGCAGTTCCCTTCATCATGGCAACCACAAGAAGTTGCGCGTTCCATATGGGAAATCAGAGGATACAGTAGGTTATTTATCTCTTATTGTCTATCAATGATTGGTCAATGGTTTGATATGGTAGCAATTATGGTCCTATTTGGATATGTATGGCAAACGAGTTCTTTTCTACTTGCTTTCATACCCATTGCTTATGCTTTACCACAAGTTTTATTTTCTCAATTTTCTGGCATCTTTGTACAAAAGCGCAATAAAATTATCCTTATGGGATGTGCTGATTTAGTAACGGTTTTCTTTACAATTTTGCTATTCTTTGCAAACACTCCTTGGTTAGCACTCATTTTATTGGCACTTCGATCTTTTGTCGGTACTGTTCACTTTCCTGCTCAACAAGGTTTAGTTCATGAGCTCATTCCAGCTCATTTAAAACTAAAGGCCGTTTCTTGGAATGGAGGTGTGAATCAAGCAGCAAAAATCATTGCACCATTAATAGGTGGTGCATTACTCACCTTATTACCTGCAAAACATTTACTACTATTTAACGCATTCGCTTTTATGATTTCTGCTTGTTTATTATTTTCTTTAAGAAAAATCATACAAACAAAAGCAAAGTATACACAATCACCGCGTGAAACAGTTGACAATACATTTTTAAATCAATGGAAAAACAGTTGGAAAAGTTTATATCGTGCTCCAACTTTAATGATTGTCTTATCATTAAATATAGTAGGAATGTTCATTATCCAATTAGTTGATGCACAATTCCCTGCGCTATTTCAACTAGTTGCGCCAACAAAACCTGCATATATGACATTATTGATTGCAAGCATTGGATGCGGTTCAGTATTAACAATCTATATCATTAGTAAAAAAGAAAGGTTTGTGCGCTTAGAGAGATGGCTTAGTTTAGCCCTTCTTAGTCTTGGTTTAGGGTTTACTGGCCTTGGTTTTTTAGAAAAGGGCTTTTCCCTTAGCTATATTCTCCTCCTTGGTGTCTTGTGCGGAATAGGAACTGGCATTTCTATTATTATTACTAACTATTGTATACAAACAATTCCACAGGAAGACGAAGTGAGTTCCATTGCTGGTATTTATCAGTCATTAACAAGTTCGACGATTTTCATCTCTCCTCTTGGGGGAGCCTATCTTATTCACCTTTTTGGGATTCAAAATATATTCTTAGTAAGTGGCTTATCTCTTATTATTTTAACTTTTTTACCTTTTCTCATGAATAAAAAGACAGCTATTTACACATTTGTTAAAAGTAATAAAAGCTAGGTACAACTATGTGTACCTAGCTTTTACTTAAATAAATTTTGTTTGATTTTTACACAAATGGGTAAATAAGTAGGACAGAAATAAATAGGAGTGTTGATCATGTTAACAACAGCGGAACAACTTCTTTTTCTTCGTGATTTATACTATTTAAAAAAACTCCTACAAAAAACACCCAAACATCAAAGAAAGACAAAGGACCAAATAGCTGAGCAGATTCTATTGATAGAAAGTGTTGTACAGTTTAAGATAAAAAGTTAGACTGGATTGAACAACACTTCTGTCCTCATTTTTATAAAAAATTTAGCATACCTTTTCATTTACCCATTAAAGATTCTTTCTAATCATCACATATCTTGAGCAATTGAGGTTAAATTCTCTGCTGTAAACGCTACCTCTTCAAACCCTTTTCCTAAAAGATGGACTACGTTAACAATTCCATCGATTTCTTCCATAATCTTTTGATTCTGTTGCATCGTATCTTTCATTGTACCAACAATATATTCAAAATGTTCTTCTGTCGCCTTCATATGAGATTGACCGTTTTGGACTGTATTACTTACTTCTTGAAGTGATTCACTTAATTTATCGATTTGTCCATTTGTATTAGCGATTAATTGTGAGACATTTTCTACAGACGATCTTGTTTGATCCGAAAGTTTTCTCACTTCCTCTGCCACTACCGAAAACCCACGTCCATGTTCGCCTGCTCTAGCGGCCTCAATAGCAGCATTGAGGGATAATAAATTCGTCTGACTCGATATATCCGTTACAATTGTAGTAATTTCATGCATTTCATCCATTACATACAATAAACTTTTAACATCTTGTTTAATTTCTGCAACAGAGTCGACAATCGTCAACATTAATTCACCTTGTTCATTGATAAATTGCTTGCCGTTTTCAGCATACTCCTTCGCTTTTAGAGAAAAATCTTGCCCCTTCTCAGCATGCTCGACTACTTCTTCTGCTTGAGCAATTAATTCTTGGAAAGATGCGTTAGTTTCCTCAGAAATGGCTGCAAGGGTTTCTGTTTCTGTTGCTACATTTCCCCTTATTTCTTGTTTCTTATCTTCTTCTCTTGCTTTTAAAGTCTCTATTTCTGTATCATAAGCCTCTAAGACCAGCTGTTGTTCAAAGCTAAAAATTTTCGTTACGGCAGCAATTAGAAGACAGCAATCACGCGAAGTAAGTTCCATCTTTTCTACAAGCTGGATAATCGATAATAATAATCCTTGGAAAGCAGACATATACCATTTTGTTTGTAAGCCTATTTTCACATGTACATGGGCAATCCGTAACCGCTTCGCCACATACTCTTCATTTATTATACCGGCAAACATTTCTTCAATATGTACCCTCAATGTTCCTTTTAAACGCTCTACCGTACTATAATCTTCAATAATTTCAATAAGTGATTGCTCTTTGTAAATATTATCATAGAATTGATTAACTAATTGTTCACTGTGCGTTTGAATGATTGGCTGCATCTTGTTTATGAGACCTAAATCAGTTTCACTTAAATGAATTAATTCCATTTGTCGTGTGAACTTAGATGCGTCACCAAGGTCCAATACACCCTTTCCTTCTTCAACCTCTTCATTTAACTTTTTACTCGTTCTTTTTTTAAACAAACTCATGAATGCTTCCCCCGAATGATTTAATAGGTAAATTATACTATTAATATCGGTTGTTTTTGAAATAATTCCATATTCTTTCATAAATATAAATACCCATCAAATTCAACTTTCTATTCAAAGGTCCTTTTAAAACGAGAGAACATTTTCGATTGTAAAAAGCTCAAATAAGGTAGGAGGTAATTTGAAACAGTATAAAAATAATCACGAAACAGTTCAAATGTGAACTGTTCGTGATTGATTCGATACACTTAATCCATTTCATTATACATCGGTACTTTATACACCTAAATGGACTTTTAATAATTCATCATTATGCAATAGCTCAGCAGGAAGCCCTTGCCAAACGACTTCTCCCTTGTTTAAAATAATCACTTCATCTGCCACACAACAGGCTAAATCAATATTTTGTTCTACGATTAGCATGGATAATCCTGTTTTCTTGACATCTAAAATGATATTTTTAATTTGTTCAATAATAACAGGTGCAAGTCCTTCAGATGGCTCGTCCATTAACAAGAAATCTGGATTAAGTAAGAGCGCACGGCCAATGGCTAGCATTTGTTGTTGCCCACCTGATAATTCATTGCCCATATTCTCTTCACGTTCTTTTAATATCGGAAATAATTGATAAACTTCTTCAATTGTCCATTGTTTTTCACTAGATATACTTTTTCTTTCAGCTATTAACAAATTTTCTTTCACCGTTAAAGAGGGGAAAACCCGTCTCCCTTGAGGGACAAGACCAACACCAGCTTTAGAAATATGATTTGGTGTTCTACCAACAAGCTCTTTATCCTTAAACTGGATGGTGCCTTCCTTAGGAACAACTAGCCCAGCGATAGAATGAATCGTTGTTGTTTTGCCAGCACCATTTCTACCAAGAAGTGCAACACACTGACCCTTCTTCACCTGTAAATTAACACCGTGTAATATATGGCTATGACCATAATATGAATGTACTTCCTTTAGCTCAATCATGACTCAACGCTCCTCCACCAAAGTAAATTTCTTGGATCATTTGATTTCCTCGAATTTCTTCAGGGCTAGCCGTCATCATTGCTGTCCCATGGTGAAGGACAGTGATTTTATTAGCCAAACTAAACACAACTTCCATATCATGTTCAATAATAACCAAAGTAATATGATCAGGTATTTTTTTGATTAGTTTAACAAATCTACTTGTTTCTGTTGGCGACATTCCTGAGGTCGGTTCATCCAAGAGTATAATTTCCGGATTTGTACTCAATGATAAAATAATTTCTAATAAACGTTGTTCACCATAGGAAAGTTCTTTGACCAATACAGTACGGCGCTCTGTCATTTCCCACTCTTCTAGTAATCTATGACACTCTTCTGCTAAATCATTATAATTTTGCATAGGCTTAAACATATTGAGTCGATATTTCTTTTTCCCCATAATCGCTAAACGTACATTCTCTTCAACTGTTAATTCCTCAAAAAGATTATTCTTCTGAAAAGTTCTCCCCATCCCCTTCTCGGTTCTTTTAAAGGAAGGAATATGATCAATACGCTTGCCCGCTAAATAAACTTTTCCTGAAGATAATGGCAATGTACCATAAATACAATTAAATAAAGTTGTTTTACCAGCTCCATTGGGGCCTATAATCACATGACGTTCTCCCTTATTTACTTCGATATTGACACCTTTTAAGATATGCAATGCCTTAAATGATTTATTTAAGTCTTCAATTTTCAATAATGTCATCAGCTTGCTTGCTCCTTTCCTTTAACATGTTTATCTACAGGAGCATTCCGAGATGATTTAAATAACTTTAAGCCAAATGTCGCAACAAACTGGAGAAGATGCAATATCCCTCCTCTTTTTAGGAGAACAATTGCTATGAATAATAATCCTAAGATAAGCGGCCAGCGATCTGTCATCGTACTAATATAGTTTTGTAGGAAAACAAATGCCCCAGCACCTAATGCCGGACCAAAAATCGTACCCATACCACCAATAAAAACCATGATCATTACTTCTGCACCCATATGCACACTGAACAGTGCCGGAGAAACAAATTGTGTTTTATAAATGTATAAGCCTCCAGCTAAACCTGCCATACTACCGGCAATTAAATAAGCAAACATTTTATAAGTCTTCGGGTTATAGCCTAGAGCAATCATTCTGCCTTCATTCTCCATCATGCCTTTTAGCACTTTGCCTGCTGGGGCATTAACAAAAAGTTTCAAGAGAAAATAAGTAAGAACAAAGAAAAATCCCATCATGTAAAATAAACCGATATTAGAAGTAATCTCCCCAAAACCAAAATTAGCTGTCAAACTTGCACTATAGCCATCATTTCCACCCCAGAACTTCATTCTTGAAGTAATTAAAAATAAGACTTGAGTAAAAGCTAAGGTAATCATTAAGAAGAATACCCCTTTATTACGAATAGCAATATAACCTGTAACGAGTGAGAAACAAAGTGAAATTAGTATAGCTGCACCTAAAAGTAAATAGATATTTGCTGTATATTCACTCAAAATAGCAACGGTGTAAGCACCTAAACCGAATAGTGCACAATGTCCTAATGATGGCATTCCTCCAAAACCCATAATCAGACCCAAACTCATTGCAAAAATAGCGAAAACAAGAATTTCTGTTGATAAATACACCATAAATGGAGAAATGATGTGAGGCAGAATTAAAACAGTGATAAGCAAAAGAATAGTTGATAATAATGCTTTTTTCATGATTCCACCCTTCCGAATAAACCTGTTGGTTTAACCATTAAAATTGCAACCATTAATATGAAGATAAAAGCCATCGCAAACGTAGGCATATAAATTCTTCCGAAAATATCGACAAACCCAACAATCATTGAAGCAATAAAAGCACCTTTCCAACTGCCTAAACCACCAATAATGACGACAATCATTGAATTAACAAGAATCTCCCATTCCATCATCGGGTACATTCCAAGTATAGGTCCACTTAACACACCCCCGAAAGCAGCCAAAGCAGCACCAAAGATAAACACCCCTGAAAAAATGATTTTCACATTAAACCCAAGTGCTGATACCATTTCCATATCATCTACACCTGCTCGCACAATCAATCCTACTCTTGTCTTTGCCTCAAAATACCAAAGAACGAAAGCAAACAGAATTCCCATAGCAATGACAAATAGACGATAAGCAGGGAATGTCATTCCCACAAAATCTAGTGAATAGTCAAAGAGTGCTGGTACTGGGATAGAGAGAAAATTACCTCCCCAAATCCATAACGCTAAATCACCGAGTACAAAAACGAGACCAACAGTTAGCAACACCTGATCAGTTTCACTTCCATGCACTCTCGATATAAGTAATTTTTCAATAATTAGAGCAAAAATGGAAATCACAATGACTGCCAAAACCATCGATAACCAAAAATTCATTCCGCTCCTAGAAAACGAATAAGCAACATATCCTGCGAGTATAAAAAAAGATCCATGGGCAAGGTTCATAATCTTCATTAAACCAAAGATAATGGAGAGACCTGCAGCCATTAAAAATAACAACATGGCATACGCCAATCCTGAAACGGTGTTAGCAATAAAAAATTCCACTTGTTCGACTCCCTTCAGAATAAATAACTACGAAGAAATAACTTCCTCTGTATATTTTTTGGAAAAGGCATTGATGGAGTATCATGCCTTTCCCCTTACAACTCTTTTACAGGTAAAGAGTCCCTCTTAAATCTTATTTTGCTTTCTCGTATCCAGGATCTTCTGCCGGCATTTGCACTTTTTCATACGTACGAACGAGTTCAAAGACGATTTCTCCATCTTTCTCGGCACCTTTTAAAATATAGTGATTTTGGATTGGGTGATTCGTTTTTGGATCTAACTCAATTGGTCCACGAGGGCTATCAAATGACAAACCAGCTTTTAAAGTTTCAATAATATCGCCAACTTCTGTACTACCAGCTTTTTGAATTGATTCTGACATCACTTTGGCCGTATCATAGCCGTTAATAACATAGTTGTCGGGCACTTTATCATACTTCTTGGTATAATCATCAACGAACTTTTTGTTTAACTCATTTTCTAAACCCACATGATAATGAGACAGTGTATAACCATTAACTACTGCATCACCAACTGCTTCAACTGTTGATGGGGCATTCAAAACAGAACCACCATCGACAAGAGCGTAATTCTTAGCTAATCCAAATTCCTTAAATTGTTGCACAAATCTCGGACCGTCCGCACCTGGTATAAACATAAATACAGCATCAGCATCATGCTGTTTAATTTGATTAATATAAGAAGAAAAGTCACTAGTACCCGAAGGTGCCCAAAGAATATCTAACACTTCTCCCCCATGCTCTTTAAAATTCGCAGAAAAGTCAGTCGCCTGTTCATGTCCAGCCACATAGTCAGAAGCAATAACGACTGCTTTTTTACCAATATTTTCAGCCATATCAACCCCTAATGTGCCTGCATAATTGAGAGAGGAAAAACCAATTCGCCAAACATAATCACTTTTGTCTCCCCATGATAAGCTATTACCTGAACCGACTACATTAATAATTGGGACACGCTTATCTTTTTCAGCAGCTTCTGTGAGTGCATATGAAATACTACCAATTGTACCTCCTCCAAGGAAATCCACTTCCTGATTCAGAGTTAGTTGTTGATAGTTCTTCAAGGCTTTTTGAGGATCTCCAGCATCATCCTCGAAAAATAATTCCACCGGTCTATCACCAATTTTGTAATCATTCTCTTCGAAGAAAAGCTCTACCCCTTCTTTCACCCCTTCACCCATAAAAGCAAAATTGCCTGTTAAAGGCCTAGTGACAGGGTTCCTGCTGTAGACCGCAAAGTAAAATTGAAGAAATAATAAAACTCGCCCTATTTTTTTATTTCTTCAATCTTTCTTCTGTTGACTGCCCTATATAAGGAACCTTGAGATATTCCAGTTGCTGAGATTATCTCCTTTATAGAATATTCTTCACTATCATACATCCGTAGCGCAACAGCAAGCTTTTCTTTATCCAACTTGGGTCTACCTAATGTTTTCCCACGTCTTTTACTTGCTTCAAGTCCTTCCTTTACCCTTTCAGCAATAAGGTTCCTCTCTAATTCAGCAATGACACACATCATTTGAAACATGGCTTTACCTGTAGAGGTTCTTGTATCCATATTTTCTTTTAAAGAAATGAATTGAACCCCCATCTCTTCTAACTGTTGAATAATGTTGAGGATATCCAATGTTTTACGTCCTAAACGGGAGATGCTCTCCACTACAACTGTATCGCCTTTACGGATAACATCAAAAAGTTGATGAAGTCCCTTTCGATCTTTAACTGTACCAGTAAATTTCTCCTTAACTATTTTTTCACAACCATATTCATTAAGCATACCAATTTGCCGATCTAAGTTTTGGTCAATTGTAGACACCCGAGCATAACCATAATCATTTGTAACCTCCAATAAAATTGTATATTTTTATTTTACTAGAGGGCCACTTATTGTAAAGGTATTTGGTAATACTTTTGGTAATTATTTTTGGTAACTGTTAATCTTAATAAAATCAAAGGACATTAGGGCGATGGGCGTACATTACAAAAACACTACATTTAGAAAATCATCATACTTCTCAACGGCATCCTCATAAACACAATCATACGCATAATTTGTTGCGGCAAGGCTTGCTTGTTCAACTCCGATAGAAGCCTGTTGATTTACTAGAAACACATCTGCGATATTGATAACAAGAATGAGCATTAGGCCTAGGATGAAAGTTAACCAAATGACATAAAAAGATGCATTGCCTCTTTCATTTTTCAATCTACTCATTGAAATTGCCTACCTACAGTTTTTACTTCAATTGGGAGCGAAGCCTTTTCTTTCCACAAATCTGGGACAAAAAGGAACATTTTGAGTATTTTTAATAATCAAACTAAATTAATGCAACACTAGTGATTTTTTATAAATAATCAAAAAAATTAGAACCGGTGAAGAGACCTCCATCGGCTTTTTATTCAATTGTTCAGTTAAATAAATCGGAACTTCTATAAACTGGAAGTGTCATAAGCTTCTTGCATAATTTCTAGGTAACGTTTTAGATTTAATTGTTCAAATCCTTTCACGTATGAATCCCATTCTTTATCTAAATCTTTTGTGCCTGTTATAAACTGAAGTGAATTCTGCTCAATATAATCCACAATATTTGTCTGAATCATAGCAGCTTCATCTGCTACAGCCGGGTCAATCCAAATGGCCCAATGCGGGAAAACCTCAGAAGGCTCTTTCCCTTCATATAAATGTGTTGCTTCCTGCAATCTGCGCTCATACCCTTCTGCTGTATAAATATCAGTTGCTTGGACTAGCCCATCTCTATGTTCTCTTGAATGATAAAATTGCACCATTGATGTCCAATTATCATTACGTGGTTCTTCACCTTCTTCAAGCTGAATTTGTGCAAGTATAGGTTCAGCACTTTCCTCAATCGCTACTTCTCCCTCTTTAGGTTCCCTCCAGCTTACATCCTTTTCACCATAGAAACTGCGAATTAGCCCTTCCTCTGTAAACATATAGTCTACTAGCTTAATAGCAGCAATCTGTGCTTCTTCACTTGCCTTATTTGTAATTACAAAGGCACCTCCAGGAGAACTCGGAAAGTTATAAGTCGAATATTCGGAATTTGGCCCTTTAAGTGGAGCCAATGCATCGTAATCTTTAGAATATTCTTCATTAGCTAGACTTTTGGGTTCAGCCACATACATTCAAAAATTAAATATCTCTTTAAAACATATATCAACTACCCTAAAATCGGTGAAAACTCACCAGTAATCGTCTGATACCCATTATTCTTATCATACTCTTGTTTGCGTTCCAACCCGAATTTCTCCAAGATTGGTAAATCATTTGTTGAGAATAAATAACTATCACTTGAAGCAACGTGCTCGTGTAATGCCCAGTTTGGTACAACAAAGAAATCTCCTTTCGACCAATCAAATCGAACACCATTAATAATTGTATAGCCTTCACCTTCATGAACGTGATAAATAGAAGCATGTGTATGTCGGTGTGCTTTTCCTCTAAATCCAGCAGGAAGCTTTTGCATCCAAGCTGCAATAGTAGGACAAGCTGTGTCTCCATTTGAAGGATTAATATACTCAACTGCATAGCCATCATACGGATCTGGCTCATATCGGCTTAAGCCGTTGATTGCTGTCTCTGTTCCTTGCCATTTATAAGAGCCAAGAGGAGCTTTTTTCGAATAGCGATCGGAAATTGGACGAACCATTCCACCTTGGTAGCGTTGTGAACTATAGTTATCTGGAAGACTAGGCTGCTCGATACGATCTGGGTATGGTTCAAAGAATGTTCCACCAAGATAGTAGATTGTTGGAATATCAAGACAGTCCATCCAGATCATTGGTTTATCACCTTCATGTCCGTGACCGTGCCAAAGGCCGTTTGGTGTTGTTAAGAAGTCTCCTCTTTCCATGAAAATTCTTTCACCTTGAACAATGGAGTATGCCCCTTCACCTTCCATGACAAAACGAAGCGCATTTTGCACATGTCGATGAGATGGTGCTGTTTCACCAGGTTGGATTAATTGAACAGCTGCGTATAATGTTTGAGTCGTTGATGCCCAGCCCCATGGCTTTCTGTAATTTAGACCTGGATTTTGTAAGTAAATCGCTCTTCTTTCTCCCCCACGATCTGGAGTGAAAATTTGTGTAGCTTCCTGTAGCTTTTTCATTAATAATTCACTTTTCCATAAGTATGCCTGTGCATGTGGTTCAGGTGTATGCTTCATTAAATCCGGAATCGCATTCCATAAAGGACCAAGATGGTATTGTTCAATATCTCTATTAAAATCCTGAACAATCGTACTGTTAAAAAACTCATTTTTTTCAGCCATGTTTTTCTCCTCCTATTCCTGATTAAACTTTGATAAATTGCGCTGAATTTGATGATAGTGCTTTTCAACATGCTCTACGATCAAATGATTCACAATAAACTCAACAGGTTTTCCATCAAAGCGCGGGTTACGGCTTGGAGCAATTATTTTTAAATCTTCACTTGAAAGGGCTTGAAGCGTTTTTTCTACCTCAGCTGGAATAGAAGCAAGTTGATCTAGTACATCCGCAATCTGCAAACTGGTCACATTTTCTTCTGACACTGTTTTCAGTCTTGTTTCATCCGTTAATCCTCGACCCCATGTTTGATCGGGGTGGTGTTTTATCTGTTGAATCTCCCTCACCCAATATGGAATGGCTTCGGCAACATGAATAATAATTTGCATAATAGACCATTCTTCCGTAGATGGATTCCATCTACTTTCCTTCTCTGAAATTCCCTTAACAAGGTTAATGATGTTATCAATAGAGTTCTGTACTGATTCAATAGAGCTCGCTTGTAATGTTTTGGTCATGATACGGGCACCTCCATTGTTTGTTTCACTTTATTTTCAAGGACTCCAACCTGATCGACCTCAATACGAACAATGTCTCCATCTTTTAAAAACACCTGTGGATTTCGTGCCACACCTACTCCTCCGGGTGTACCAGTTAAAATGATATCACCGGGCTCAAGCGTCATGATATTGGACAAAAATTCAACAAGATACGGAACCGAGAAAACAAGATTGGCAGTATTAGATCGTTGGCGTTCTTCTCCATTCACCGTTAAAACAATTTCTAAACCAGATGGATCGGTCAATTCGTCTGTTGTTATTAACCAAGGACCCATTGGAGCGCTTCCATCAACTGCCTTTCCTTGAAGCCACTGTAATGTTCGACGTTGTAAATCACGATACGTAACATCATTCACAATCGTATATCCTGCAACATATTTAAGAGCCTCATCTTGTGAAACATTGCGTGCACGTTGTCCAATAACAAAGGCAAATTCTGCTTCATAATCTAACTGCTCTGAAATGGGATGAAACGGAATATCATCCTGCGGTCCAACGACTGTATTGGCAAATTTGGCGAAAACAACCGGATGTGGAGGTAATTCTCGTTTCATTTCTAAAATATGCTCACTATAATTATGGCCAACGCAAATCATTTTGCCAGGAGCAGGGACAGGTGCCTCTATTTTTACATCAGAAACGGAAAATAGAAGCCTACGTCCCTTTACTTCAACATTACTTCTTGCATAGGCAATTGCCTTTTTTGCTTCCTCAATGCTTTCTGATCCACCTTGTAGAAATTCCGTCATTTCTCCTGGAACAAATGCTTCAGCAATTTTTTCAGCACGTAGCTTCCCTTCTGACTCAAGTAACGAACAATAGGCAGCGTTTAAATCAATTACATTTTCATTCTCGATTGCTCCTAAACGTGTTATCCCATCTTTCGTAAACATCACTAGTTTCAATTTCATTCCCTCCAAATCATAAAATTGTTTTACTTTTGCTCATATTATATCGAGTTGAATATTGAGGTCACATTCTACCGTTCTTCTATATGGAACAATTAAGAAAAAAATCAATAAAATAAAGCTGAGCATGTCATACTCAGCTTTTGAAACGATTTTTTAATTTTCGCACCCTTACTAATTCCGTCATTTTCTCTCCTGATCGAACGACTTCTTCAACTAATCGATGACTTTTCAGCTTACTTTTTATCCGATTTGCTGGTCCAACAATATTAATGGATGCTAGCACATTGCCCTTCTCATTAAAGATTGGTGCTGCAATCGCCATCACATGTTCCTGTAATTCTTGGTCACATATAGCATATTTTTCTGCTTTAATACTATCTATCTTTTCATATAATCTCTTATGGGAGGTTATTGTGTGGTTTGTAAAGGATTCCAACGTTTCCGGCAAAAGTTGGTGTCTTTCATCCTGCTCCTGAAAGGCTAAAATAGCTTGACCAATACTTGTTGCATGAATAGGTTGTCTTTTCCCAATATGGGTAAATAGTGAAGTTGGGTTATCACACTCAACCTTTTGAAGGTAAATCATATGTTGATCCTCAAGAATTCCAAGATGTGAGGTTTCACCGGTTCTTTCTGTTAACATATTTAAAACAGGAACGGATTCATTTAAAATTGGTAGCTGTGAACTCACAAGATTCGTTAATGTTAAGACAGAGGTTCCTAAGCTGTAACGATTTGTACGGGGATTTTTATAAACAAAGCCTTCACTCGCCATAGACGCAAGCAGCCTGTGAACGGTACTTTTGCTTAACCCTAAATGTTTCGCAACATCTGTTACACCTTGTTCAGGGTGATCTATTGTAAAGCTTTTCAGAATACTCAAAGCATTTGCTAGAGATGAGTCTCTTTTCACCTTCAATACACTCACTCCATTCTTTTAAACTCTTACATTTTATTCTTATCTATCAATTCACTAAAGGCATAACAATTCCTTTGTTAAATAGAGGAAACTTACTTCTTTTAGTATAATAGAAGAAGAATTTGTTAGAAAGAGGTGAAATGGAGCTCAATGAATAATGATCCCCCTGCAAAAGCCATCTTATCTTCTGTTAAGAATGCAATGAGAATATTACGTTTGTTCAAAAAAGGGCAGGAAGAATTAAGTGTCACAGAGATTACGAGACTCATTGGTTTGCCTAAAAGCACCACACATCGATTAGTTTCGGGGCTGGTTGATGAAGGATTTCTATCTAAAAATCCAAAAACAAATCACTATCGTTTAGGACTAACTCTTCTGACATTAGGTGGTGTTGTATTTAGTCATAGAGATCTCTATCTTGAAGCACAACCTATTGTAGACAACCTTGTAGATGAGTTAGGAGAAACCGCTCATATATGTCTTCTCGAGGATCATGAAGTTGTTTATTTGTTTCGAAAAGAATGTGATCGACCTGAAAGACTTTTAACATATATGGGGAGGAAAAATCCTATCCATTGTACAAGTGAAGGATTAGCTATTATGGCGTTTCAAAAACAAAAGAGGATCAACAGCTTTTTAAAGAATACTTTTTACTCTTACACTGAGTTCACACTAACAGATCCAAAGGAATTAAGAGATGAAATGAGTAAAATCCGAAAAAAAGGCTTTGCCATTACACCCGACCATTTTTACAAAGGGTTTGTCGGGATCGCTGCCCCTATCTATGATTATACAGAAAACGTAGTTGCTTCTGTCTCAATTATTAGTTCAACATCACGAATAACAGAGGAAAGGTATCCACTATTCATTGCTAAAATAAAAGCAGCAGGCAGGCAGATTTCTGAAATGCTGGGATACTTTAAATAAACCATCCAGCAACAGAACACTGGATGGTTTTTCAATATTATATTAGATAAAACGTATTTCCCTCAGGTCCTAACGGTAAGTGACCAGCCTCAATTAAATTAACAATTGATAAAAAGATATTTTTCCCCTCGGCTAGCTCCGCTGTGCATGACATCACACTCACATACATGGCTAAACCAACTAGGTATTCTAAAGTTTTCATATCTTCAAATTGCTGAAACAGATGTGAGTAAGCACCATGAAAGACGAGTTCCGGCACGCGATCACCTAAATCCAAAAGGTACTTTTCATGACCATCTTCCTTAATCTTGTGGCTTAACTCTTCTGGAATTTCTTTTAAAGATTCCCATATTTCACTTCCCTCAAAAGTAAGACGGCTAATCGTTTCTGGTACTTCTTCTTTTAATAACCACTTTATTTCATAAGAATTCACGTTAAGATCATTCATAAATTCAATGACTTTTTCCTCTGACTCCAGGTTTTGCTGTCCAACCTTCTTCCCCCAGTGAATAGCTTGTAATCTATTCACCATTGCGTCAATAGATTTTTTCTGCAACTCAACTTCTGCAACATTCATATTCTCAGACATGTATCTTCCGCTCCCTTCGATGGTTTATGTTAATATTTTGTTGTTAATTCAGGTGGTCCAAATTTAGGACCATAAGGACCTTCATCTAACCAACGTCCCAATCTAGGAATAATAGATACAAGTGATGCAGCTAATTCACGCTTCATATTCATATCAGAAGCATTTCCTTGTAAATGATGTAGGGCTGTGCTTGAGCCGTCACGGTTCCACAAAGCTGCAATTCTACGTTCATTTGCCACCGCTTCAATAGCTTCTGTTCGCTCTTCTTCTGAATTAGCTTTTAGGGCTTTTTCGATTCCACGAACCGCTAACAGTGCATCAGGAACACCAGAGTTTAGACCGCGAGCACCAAATGGAGCGAATAAATGAGCTGCTTCCCCCGCAAGAAGAACTCTGTGTTTTTCATCTGTAAACGAGTTAGCAACAACCTGATGAAAACGATATGTTGATACCCATGTAATTCTTTCCGCGTATTTGGAATCCATTACTTTTGGCAGCCACTTTTTCACTCCTTCAAGATCAGAAAACTCTTCTGGATTATCGTTTTCTAACAGTTGAAGATCCACACGCCAGCCACCTTTAAAAGGAACAAACATCACATTACGTCCTCCCATAGCAGGGTGTTGATAATGGAATGTTCTCTCAAGAGGTAGAGGATTCTCCGCGTCTTCTTTAACATCGACGACAAGAAAAGTATCATTTGTTCTCGGACCCTCAAACTTTAAGCCAGCTTGTTCCCGCACTACAGAACGAGCCCCATCACTACCAATAATGTATTTAGCTTCCCATTCTTCACCAGATTTCGTCGTTAAAATAACATGATCTTTTTCAATAACTAATTTGTCTACAGGTGAATTCCAGGAAAACTCCACACCAGCTTCCAAGCATTCTTCATAAATATGTTTTTCAATTTCATCTTGATGAAGTGCTGTAAAATGTGGTAGTTTATGAGGATCCTTGTTATTCGTTATTCCATAATTACGCACATACACTTCTTTACCTTTGTACAAAGTTCTTTTTACTGGCCAGATAATTCCATTTCTTGCTAGAGTAAAACCAAGTCCTTTTGATGTTTCTTCTAAGAGCTTTAACGTGGCACTATGCAGATAAATAGCACGACTCCCTGGGCGTGCACGTCCAAATCGTTCAGCTTCGATCACAACAGATGAAATTCCCTTTTTTTGCAAAGCAAGACCTGCTACAAGTCCAACCGGACCAGCACCAACAACGATCACATCACATTTTTTTCTATTTGACATATCCTTCTCCCCTTTAATTAAAATGTTTTCTTCTTGTCTTGATTATAAGAAATTATAGTGAATATTCTTATCCTTTTGTTCTTCTATACGGAACAGGAAAATAGTTTTTTTCTAAAACCTCTATTAAAATTTTTCTAAACATAATAACTCTACTAACATCCATACAAAAAGACTCATAGCAGAAAATCTTTCTACCATGAGCCCTCAAAACTAGCATTCTATTTCTCAACTGCGTAACAAACATCTACCTCAAATCCACCAATTTGTTCAATTTCAATTTTCACCTTGTCACCATGCTCAATTGGTCCAACGCCTTCTGGAGTACCTGTTGCGATAATATCTCCAGCATTTAGCGTCATATTATTACAAGCGACTTCAAAACATTTATAGCAATCATAAATTAAATGCCTTGTACTTCCATCCTGACGTATTTCTTCATTTACCCACAAAGTCATTTTTAAATCATTAGGATCTTCAATTTCATCAGCAGTGACAATCCATGGACCAATTGGTGTAAACGTATCAAACGACTTTCTCCATGTTCTCTCTTCATTTCCTCTAATTGATATATCTAAAAGAGCAAAATAACCAAAAATATAACTTTTCGCATCTTCTGCTTTTACGTTTTTCGCTTTTTTACCAACAATATAGCCAAGCTCTGCTTCATGATCTGTTCTGCGGTCTTTAAATGGTAGAATAATCGGGTCGGTCGGTCCTGATAGTGATTCAGGAGATTTTAGAAATAATGCTAAATCTTCAATTGTTCGCGGGGCATTATTAAACATTTTATTCATTTCAATTTGATGATTTTTATAGTTAACTGGTGCAGCCCAAATTTTCTTTGTAGATGGTACAGGTGAATGAAGTTTTACACTAGATAAAGGATATGATGTACTCGTTGCTAAGGCATCCTCTATTCTTCCTTTCAACACATCAAAGTTTTCAATAAGATGTTGAAAAGATTCACCTGGATTAGACGGCTTCCATTCAACTGCATTTGATACGTCAATGATTTGATTTCCTTGAACAATTCCAAGTAAATTTTCATTAAAAATTGCGATTTTCATCCAAGGCTACCTCCTTATCTTAACGCTAGTTTTCCGGTACAAACACTTTCTCTACAATTTGATGACCATCGTTATCTTCGTATACTTCACTGTACTCAAGGTCTAATTTTTGCATAACAGGTTTATCATTAAACGAAAACAGAAACACATCACTCTCTCCAGTGTTCACATGTTCATGCAAACTCCAAGGCGGTAAGATAAAAAAGTCACCTTTTTCCCACTCAAACTTCTCCCCATTAATGACCGTATATCCTGAGCCCTCAAGAACGTGGAAGATGGCACTATGCACATGTCGATGTGCTTTTGTTTGTTGACCAGATTTTAGCTTTTGCATCATCGTTCCAATTCGCGAATCTGCAGAGCCTCCTGTTGTTGGGTTAATATATTCAATCGCATAGCCATCATAAGGATCGTTATCTGCTTCTGTCATTTCATCTAATAAATACTTCACTCGATCAAACTTATATCCAAAGATTGGTGAAGGATAACCAGGCTCCTTTGATTCATTAAGTTTCTTAAAAGCACCCATTGAAAATTGCTTTGTTGAATAATTTTCAGGTGCTTCCATCGGATAGGTTTCTTCTTCATATGGTTCAAAAAACGAGGCAGCCATTGTTTTCACTAGTCCAACATCTAGTCCATCAAGCCAAAACATCGGCTCCGTTCCTTCGTGTTTATGTTCATGCCACGTCCATGCCGGAGTTAATATCATATCTCCGCGCTCCATATATGTTTTCTCACCATTAACGGCTGTATATGCTCCGTCTCCTTCAATAACAAAGCGAATGGCTGACTGTGAATGATGGTGTGATGGTGCACTTTCACCTGGTAAAAGCA
The DNA here is from genome assembly GCF_038007345.1 of Cytobacillus sp. FSL M8-0252. NCBI lineage: Bacteria > Bacillati > Bacillota > Bacilli > Caryophanales > Bacillaceae > Cytobacillus > Cytobacillus sp. FSL M8-0252. Next base: position 1,440,898 of record NZ_JBBOWZ010000001.1, on the reverse strand, counting down.
ATTGAATACCAGCGTAAAGAGTATGAGTACCATAACCCACAAGACCTCGTTTTAATAAACTTGGATTTTGTAAATAAACAACGCGTCGCTCAGCATCTTTACCTGGTTCAAGTAATTCGCCGGCTTTTAACACATATTCTCGGATTGTTTTCCATTTCCACAAATATGGTTCTACATCATGAACAGGCTCCTTTGTTACCATATGTCCGAGATCATACCAAAGTGGTCCTAAATGCTGCTTCTTCATCCCTTCGTAATACTGATCCAATTCTTCTTTAACAAACATATCGTTTTTAGCCATCTTCATTCACTCTCCCTATATAGGATTACGATCTATATTTTTCTTCTTTGATAATGATGTCAGCAATCCTGCGTTTTATCTTTACAAAATCCTTCTGACTACTTCTCACAAGTCGGCATGCAAGTTGGGATAACGATTCTTCATCACCTAAATGTGGCAAAAGGTTTAATGCTCTTATCGCTAATTGCTGTGATTGTTCATGTGTGTACAATATCGTGTAATCGAGCTTTTGCTGGTTTCTATCGAAGCCAGATAATTTAATCACCTTTTCTGTTCTCAATATCGCACTCTCAATTGCATAGATACTTGAAACAAGGTCAGCAAGGAATGCTGCAACTTCTTGTTCTTCGTTTAACATGACCAAATCATATTTTTGTATAGAAAAAATCATTGCATGATACAATTTTTTTAATAGATGAAGAGTTTGTTTTTCCTGAATGAGAATTCCATCTTGCGCTTTTTTTTGCTCAATTGGCTTTTCATATGTTTTAAGTATTGTTAAGGCTATATTTAATCGATTAATTTCGTTTGTCCCTTCAAAAATACGAGTGATTCTGGAATCACGATATAATGTCTCAATTTCGTATTCGGCCATGTATCCGTAGCCTCCATGCATTTGAAGGGATTCATCTACAACAAAATCTAGTGTTTCTGTTGACATCACCTTATTGATAGAGCATTCAACCGCCAAATTGCTTATTGCTGTTGCAATATCTTCTTGATCAGCTAATTGGCTAAAAGAACTTTCTAGCAATCCTGCTGTTCGATAGATAGCACTTTCATTTACATATGTTTTGATCACCATATCGGCAATTTTATCTTTAATTAAATGAAAACTAGAGAGTGGCTGGCCAAATTGTTTTCGCTGATTGGCGTAAGTGACCGCTAACTCAATCGCATGCTTGGCTGTTCCAAGTGATGTGGCAGCTATTTTATGTCGTCCAAGATTTAAGACATTAAGTGCAATGATATGCCCTCTTCCAATTTCACCAATGATATTTTCCTTAGGAACCTTCACATTGTCTAAAATAATCGAACAAGTAGAAGATCCCTTTAGCCCCATTTTCTTTTCCTCTGGACCAATAGATACTCCATCGAAGTTTTTTTCTATGATAAAGGCAGTAAACCTATCTCCCTCCACTTTTGCAAACACGATAAAAAGACCCGCAAAACCAGCGTTTGAAATCCACTGCTTTTCTCCATTCAAAATATAGTAACGATTGCATTCAGAAGGAACTGCTGTTGTGTTTAGATTCATAGCATCAGTTCCAGCTCCAGGCTCTGTTAATGCGTAAGCTGTAATAAGATCACCTGTTAAAATGTCTGGTAAGTATTTTTCTTTTTGCTTCTCTGTTCCAAAATAAGCAATCGGAAGAGCACCAATCCCAGTTTGCCCGCCAAATGTTATCGCAAAAGAACGAGCAGGTGCCATCTTTTCTGAAAGTATCGTTGCGGAGACTTTACCAAGACCTAGACCTCCAACAGCCTCTGGGATATCTGCACTAATTAATCCGAGTGAACCAGCCTCTTTCATCAGTCGTACCGCTTCATCAAATTGCTGATTTTCTATTTTTTCTAGGGATGGTCTTACATCTTTCACAACAAACTTCTCAACTAAGTCTTTCATCATTTCATGTTCCTGATTAAAATCCTCCGGAATAAATACTTCATCAACTTCAACATCATTCGTTAAATAATGCTGTTTCTTTTTTTCCCTGAGCATATTTTAAACCTCCACAGGCTGATCAGGTTGTAGTATTTTTGCTCGAACTTCTTCCGGAATTGGCTGTGCTTTTGGCTTTTCTTTAAAAGAAGTCCAAGCACGAACTTCATATCCTTTTGCTATTTCTTTTTCTCCTCTTAAGAACACATGACTAATTTTAAACACTTTATTTTGAATTTCCTGAACTGTGCTTTGAACTCTAACAGAATCTTCAAATAAAAGAGGTTGTTTGAATTGGCAATTTGCCTCAAGAATCGGACAGCCTATTTGCTGTTCTTGGAATAACTTGGAAGATGGATATCCTATGGCTGATAAATATTCATGTGTTGCCTCATCCATCCATTTATAAAAATTGGGATAAAATACGATACCTGCAGCATCTGTATCGCCCCATCTCACCTTAAATTCATAGTTGTTTTTCATATAAAGGCCCCACTTTCACTTTAGACAGGGCGACTTATTTCCCCTGCCAATTGATCTCGTAACTTTAGCTTTTGAATTTTCCCACTAGCTGTTACTGGAAAGTTCTTTGTGAAAATTACTTTCCCAGGCAATTTATAGATAGCAAGCTGTTCCTTTAAATAGTCTTTCAGTTCCTCTTCTGTGCATGTTTTTCCATCTTTTAACCGAATGACAGCACAAACAATCTCACCTAGTGTTTCATCTGGAAGTCCGACCACAGCTGCTTCAGCAATTTTCGGATGCTTCATTAATACACCTTCAATTTCTTGTGGGTAAATATTGAAGCCACCTCGAATAATCATTTCTTTTTTCCTACCAACAAATGTTAAATGACCTTGTTCATTTAATTTGCCTAAATCACCTGTATAGAACCATCCTTCATCATCCAATACATGGGCCGTTTGCTCAGGCAGCTTATAATAGCCTTTCATCATCCCAAAACTTTTGATTGCAATCTCGCCAACTTCATCATTTGGAACCGCTTCTCTTTGATCATCCACTATTTTTAATTTCACACCAGGAATTGGCTTGCCGACAGTTTCACAGATATTATTTTCTTCATCATCGTATGGTGTCATTGTCACTGAAACAGTTTCTGTGATTCCATAGGATTGACAAAGGTTAATTCCCATTCTTTCTCTAATTTCCTTCATTTTTGCTGGTGAAATAGCAGAAGCCCCTACGATTCCTGCTCTTAAGGAAGACAGATCATATTGATCAATATTCTCTGCTTCCAATACTTTAATAAACATGGTTGGAACACCTTGTTTGATTGTTACCTTTTCTTGTTGGATTAACTCTAACATTTGTTGTGGATGGAATTTTTCTTGCAACACCATTCGCGCTCCTGATGATACTGCACAATAGAGATTAATCGCCATACCAAAGATATGAAAAAACGGAGCAGCAATCACAAATACGTCTTGATCTGTACAATATAGTTGTCTTTTTATTGTGTTTGCTGATTGTACAACACTTCGATGTGTAATCATGACTCCTTTTGGTATTCCTGTCGTTCCAGAGGTATATAGAATACAATTAATATCGTCAGTTGTATCAATTTTTGCTTCTTCTACTTCATTTTCATGTTTTACAAGTAATTCATCATACGATGGAAGACCATCCAGCTTGCATTTGACCGTGATCGCTTCAGGTACAACATAAAGAACTTCTTTGAATCCAATGTTTTCTTCAAATTCTTTCGTAGCGAAAAGAATTTTAGGTTCAGAGTTATTTAGAATAAAATTCACTTCATGTTTTTTATACTTTGGGTTAAAAGGAACAAGAACACCCCCAAGTTTAGCGACAGCAAAGAAGATAATGGCCGTTTCATAAAAATTAGGTAATGCTACAGCAATTCGATCACCTTTCTTTATCCCCTTAGCCCTTAACCCTGCTGCAATACGATTCACATCTTTAAAAAACTCAGAGTATGAAACACGTTTCGATAAGTCGTATATGGCTTCTTTTTCTCCATACTGGGTAGCTGTCCTTTTCAGTAAACCATACAAGGTCATTTGATCTTCTTTATGATTCATGCCTAGCATCCCTCTCCCTTGTTTCTATTCTTAACAAGTGATAGATATTGAAATTAGTATATTTATAAGGGTATATTTCCTAAAATCGATCTCATTTCATATTAATAACGTTCGATACAACGCTTTCATTTCCTTGAAAATTCAAAATATTTATTCCAGAAAACAATTATAATGCTTCCCAAACAGCTGCAATTCCTTGACCGCCTCCGATACATACTGCGGAAGCCCCGTATTTTTTGTTTCTTCTTCTTAGTTCATAAATAAGGGACGTTGAAATTCTTGTTCCACTTGCAGCTAATGGGTGTCCAATTGCAACCGCTCCACCATTAACATTGCCGATTTCTAAGTCAAATCCTAACACCTTTTGGCAAGCAAGATACTGTGCCGAAAAGGCCTCGTTAATCTCAATTAAATCTAGATCTTCTATTGTCATATTTGCTTTTTTCAATGCACCTTGAATAGCTGGAACCGGTCCAATTCCCATATACTTTGGCTCAACACCGACTACTTCCCAAGATACTAAACGTGAAATTGGTTTTAAGCCACGCTCAGCCGCATAGTCACCCGATGCAACAACTATTGCAGCAGCTCCATCCACCATTCCACTAGCATTCCCAGGTGTAACCACACCATTTTCAACAAATCGTGCCTTTAATTTAGCAAGCTGTTCCAAACTTGTGTGTCGAACATGTTCATCCTCTGAAATCACTTTATCGCCTTTTCGTTCCTTGACTGTTACCGGAACAATTTCTTCCTGTAAATAGCCCTTTTCTCTTGCTGCCAATGCACGTTCATGACTTGAGAGTGCATGTTGATCCACTTCTTCTCTTGTTACATTGTATTTTGCAGCAAGATTTTCGGCTGTTTCTCCCATCATGCAATCTCCATAGGTATCATAAAGACCATCCCATACCCAATCCTCAACAACTGGTGCACCAAGCTGACTTCCCCACCTCATTCCACGAATAACGTGAGGCACCTGACTCATGCTTTCTGTTCCACCAGCTAATACTACATTTGCTTCATTTGTTAAAATATAGCGCGCAGCCGTTAAAACCGATTCAAGGCCAGTGCCACATAAGCGATTAATGGTTAGAGCAGGAACATCAATCGGTGTTCCTGCCTTTAACCCAACATGTCTTGCTAGAAGATGAGCGTCTTTACTTGATTGCTGAACATTTCCAAAAACTACTTGATCTACATCTTCACCAGTAATTTTTGCTCTTTTTAATGCTTCTGTCGCTGCAATTGCACCCAAATCAGTTGCGGTAATCTCACGAAACGAACCGGAAATCTCGGCAAATGGTGTTCTTGCTCCTTCTAAAATCACGATATCTTTCATGGTATTTCACCTCATTTTTTAGTGATGGTGTTTCTTATCTCCCTGTATAAACAGGTTTTCTTTTCTCCACAAAAGCTTGAAGTCCCTCGATTCTGTCTTGAGTTGAAAAAGCATTCCCAAAGCAAGTACTTTCAATGATAAGTCCTGATTCTAAGTCCGTATTTCCACCAACGTTTACTGCTGTTTTCACCATTTGAAGCGCAACTGGAGGCTTTTGTGCCAATTTCTTTGCCCAGTCTTTTGCTGCACCAAGAACCTCTTCAGCTGGAACTACTTTGTTAACAATCCTTAATTCTAGTGCTCTATTTGCATCAAACATATCACCGAAGTAAAGAAGTTCCTTAGCTATACCTTGACCAACAATTTTTTGTAATCGCTGAGTTCCGCCACCACCAGGGATGATTCCTAAACCTACCTCTGGAAAAGCAAATTTTGCTCGATCTGAGCTAATTCGCAGATCACATGCTAGAGCAAGCTCTAAGCCTCCACCAAGTGCTAAACCATTAAGGGCAGCAATAACAGGCTTTGTCGTTTGTTCAATTTTAGAAAAGACGGTTCTAGATACTTTGTTCATCTTATTAACACCAACAAGATCAAGACTAGCCATTTCGTTGATGTCAGCTCCTGCCACGAACGCTTTCTCACCGCTACCAGTAAGAATGATGGCACGGACTTCATCGTCTGCATCTAATACATCAAATAAGGTTGAAAGTTCTTGAAAAACAACTGTGTTCAACGGGTTAACCGGTGGTCTATTAATCGTTACCACCGCTACATTTTCTTCAATTTCACATAATAAAAATTCATAAGTCATTATTAAGTCCCCCTTCATTATTCGTAATCGTAAAATCCTGCACCTGTTTTCTTACCGTGACGTCCTGCTCTCACTAACTGTTTTAATAATTGTGGTGGAGCAAAATGGTTATCATTAAATTCTTCTTTAAAATACTCCATCACATGGTAACCAATCTCGACTCCTGCATAATCTTGAAGTGTGAACGGTCCCATTGGATAGTTCAATCCAAGCGTTACAGCCTTATCGATATCTTCAGCTGAAGCAACGCCTTCCTCTAATAGCTTAATTGCTTCAATAAATTGAGGAATCATAATTCTATTTACGATAAACCCAGGAGAATCTTTCTTTACTTCTACTGGCTCTTTCGAAAGTTGTTTGGATAGCGCTTTCAATTCTTCGATGGTTTCATCACTTGTTTTATAGCCACGAACTACTTCAACAAGCTTCATGAGTTGTGCTGGATTAAAGAAATGCATCCCCGCCACACGGTCTGGACGTTTTGTTGAAGAAGCAATTTCTGTAATAGACATGGACGAAGTGTTTGTAGCTAGAATGCAATTTTCATTAACAATATTATCAAGCTTTGAAAATACTTCTTTCTTTAAAGCAAGATCTTCTAAGACTGCCTCAATCACAACATCTGCTCCACTCATTTCTTCTAAACTAGTAGTTGTTTGAATACGGGCAAATGCTTCTTGCTTTTGCTCTTCAGTCATTTTTCCTCTTTCCACACTTTTGCTCATAAACTTATCAATACGTTTAAGAGCACCATCTAAAAAACGCTCCTCAATATCATTTAAAATAACATTAAACTTATTCATAGCTGCTAGATTCGCAATACCCGCTCCCATCGATCCAGCACCAACCACACCAATTGTTTGAATCGCCATCTCATCTCATCCCCATTCTCTTTTTTCTATAGGTTTATTATAGCTTTCACTGGAAAGGGATTGTACCTACACAATGTAGGAATAAAATTGTGTAACTTCCTATGTTTTGTAGGAAGGGGCAGTGCCTGGTCACTTCCCGGAATTTGTCAAAAAAAACAGCCCAACTCATACAAGTTGGACTGCTTCTACTAATAATCTAGATCTTCTTCAATCGCTCCCCATGCATATCATGCAGCTTGAAAGCCATCATTAAATTAAACCTGATTTCAGCATCATTCAAATCAACATTTAGTAGTGATTCAATTTTTTCAAGTCTGTATAACAGGGAACTCCTGTGGATGAAAAGCTCATCTGAAGTACTTTTAATATTTCCGTTATTTTGCAGGAAAACGTATAAAGTATGATATAAATCTATGTTTTTATTTTCTGTGTAAGTTAATAGAGGATCCAGCTGACTTTTTATAAACAAGTTTACCGCATTAGATTGATCGAGATGGTGGAGAATTGTATAAGCTCCAAGATCTTCATATAGTGAAAAAGCGATATGCTTCATCCTAAGATTCATAACATTTAATGCTAGAAGTGCCTGTTGGTAACTTACATAATAATCTTTCATATTGCTTGTTGATGAACCAATCCCCAATAAAATCTTACAACCAGAAAACACTTCTAATGACCATTTTTCAATATGATCATAAAGGTTTTTCCAATACTTTTTACTTTGGGCATCATCATCCACTGGGATTAGCAGGATATAGTTTTCATCATGTGACACTGTTAATATCCGAGAATCAAACTTTGCAAGATGTGACTTGATCGCATCCCATATAAGCACTTTTTTTGCTTGCTGTTCTAAAAGGTCATCTTCATCTATTGAAATCGTCAATACCGCAACACGATGACATTTGAAAATATCCCATTGAAACAGGTTAGCATATTGAATGATACTGTCTTGATCTTCGATTTTTTCCACCAACAATTTGCTAATAAAGCTATCCTTGACCTGTTCTTTTGTATCGAGAACAAGCTTTTGCTTAATAAACTGAATTGAGCATATATTTCGTGCCATCTCAACTGTTAGCTGGTCAAATTCATTCATCTCGCTAGCTGTATTGCAAACAGAAAGATATCCTAATAAATTCCCTCCACCATTTATTACCCAAAAAGAAAACACACAGTCATCTCTTTCAGGGTGTACGACAGTAAACTTCTCTTGTTTTTTCAGATTTTGCCTTAACCTATTCGCTTGTAGTGCAAGGTTATCAGGTAGATTGTAATCGTTATCACTGTTTCGGAAGTTAAATGCAATCGGCCTCATAAATCGATCATATAAAACAACTGTTTCTTGAAATAGATCTGAGAGCTTTAATGTAATTCCTTCAAAATCATCATCTTCAACTGTTTTTTTCACAAGTGATTGTTGAAAATCTAATAAAAAGTGAAGACGGTTTTTATTATCTTTTTCACTTTTATATAATCGTGCATTCTCTAAGAGAGTCGCAACATGTGTTGATAGCATTTCTAATATTTTTAAGTCTTCTTCAGAAAAAGGTCTTTCGTATTTATTCTGAACATGAAGTACACCAATTGGTTTAAGATCAATTAAAAGTGGTACTGTCATTTGGGCGCATCCAGTTTCCTCAAGAAATGGAAAGTATTCCTTAAGTGCATAGTTATCCTCAATCATCATTATATCGGGATATTCCATTTCCCCATATACAGGCTTTTGTAAGTCAAAGCAATTCTCTTTCTCATTATATAAATACATACAAGCAAAATCAGCATTTGTTGATTTCCCAGCTCTATATGTTACTTCTGAAAAATGCTGGTCTAGAGAAGAATCGAGAGACTGATTTTTGCTAATCCATTCAATTCCCTCTAGCTTTTTCAACTGATTTTCCTTTTGTCTAGCCACAGATAGAGCGACGGCCATATCTTTTCCAAATTCCTCAAAATGACTTTCCATCTCAAGTAATGGAACATAACTTAAAAAGCCTACGATACAAAAACCAAAGTGATGAATGTCATCATTTAACGGAACAGTAAACCATGTTTTCACATTTTCTTCCTTAAGGATCTCTGTTAACCTGCAAGAATTATTTGTTGCAGAAGCTTTATATGTTAAGCTTTGACGAAGAAGTTTGGAGGAACAGTTTGCCGCTAAAAGAGGGAAATGCCTAAGGACTGAAGGAATATTTCCACTCCATGCCTTAGGAATAAAAGAATCTCCCTTACTCAAAACGACTCCAACAAAATCACAATATAATTCAGAACAGAACGAATCAGCTAAATATTGAAGCACTTCTTCTTCTGTATTAATTTTAATTAGCTGCCGGGATGTGGTTCGTAGATGATGCTCTACTTTTTTCATTAGTATTTCTCTCTTACTGTATGACACACAATAACCCCCTATTTCCGTTTTTCTTGATACTAATAGTATAAAAGAAGAAAAACTTAATTGAAAAGGTAATCGTGATTGTTTAAACGATTAATACACTTGATAAAATGAAATTTGAACATCATTTGGTCTTCTAATTCCTTCACCAATGAAAATCATTCGGTTCAAATAAGAGTACTTTTCACTGCTCGTTTCAAAAGACGGAGTAGTTTTGAAATAATAAGAACCATCAGGAACCTGCTCACCACGAATAATTTTATCTATGATTTCTTTAGGACCATGTCTATATCCTTTATTAATCACATAAATGGGTACGCCATCGTCCGTTTCAATTACATAGTGAGCAAGAGCTTCTGTTACACCATCATATCTTATAATCTGGTAATCTGCTCCACCTGAAAGGACTTTGCCTTTTATACCATTACCTTCAAAAGTACCTCCAATAATCGGAATAACTCTCCTTATTCCTGTTCCAACGTCCCCAACTTCAATTGGGTTATCTACCTGAATATTTGCTTTAAAAACAAATGTCGTTTCCATCTACAAAATCCCTTTCTTTGCTGAAAACTTTTAGACACTTAAACAAAAATAGCAAATGGGCAACCTTCTACCATTCTTAAATTTCATAAAGAATAGTAGCGAAGTTAACCCATTTGAAGGTAAAACCTGACCAATTTATTTTGCCACATTCACTGGGCGATTTGCTGGTTTAATCTCTTCTTTTGCTTCATAATAATCTCCATGTTTTTCCTGGACAAACAACATAGCAATTCCACCAAGTAATGCAGCTCCACCGATTGCGACAAAATTAAATTGCGGTAATAGATTCATTGTTAATAAGAACCCAACAAAGGTTGGCGCTACAATTCCTCCAATACGACCAAATGCCATCGTGCTTCCAAGTGCAGTGGAACGCATGCTAGAAGGATAGTATTGAGAAACAAATGCATTGGAGATGTTCTGTAATCCAACTGAAGCTGCACCAATGATCGCAATTAATACAAAAGCGATTGCCATACTATTAGTTAATCCGATAAAAGATAACGCTAAAGCACCGCAGAAGAATAACGGAACAAGAACCTTTTTAAATCCAATTTTATCAACCAATCGACCAAAAATAATCGTACCTACAATTGCTCCTATTTGCATGACAGCCGTAAATGCTAGACTTGAGCTAAGATCATAACCTGATTGCATCATAAGACGCGGCAACCATGTATTCATAGAATAAATTAAAACAAAGGCACTAAAGCAAGATATCCAGAACATAATGGTACTTAACGCACGCTTATCTGCAAAAAGCTTCACTACTGGTGAACCAGGTGCTTTTGCCGGTGGCTTAACAAATTCAAACTCTCCACCAGTTCTTAAGCTTGGATCAATTTTCATTAACGTTTTTCTAGCTTCCTCTTCTTTCCCTTTTTCAATAAGAAACCCTACCGACTCTGGAATACTTTTCAATAAAAAGGGGATAAACAAAAGTGGAATACCCGCTAACCAATATACAGGCTCCCAGCCAACTGTTGGTAATAGAGAACGGCTTGTAAGTGCTGCTGTAAGTGCTCCAATAGAATATCCACAGAAAATAAAAGAAACAATAGCAGATCGAACTCGTTTTGGAGAAAACTCAGTAGCAAGAGCAATAACATTCGGCATTACCCCACCTAAACCAATCCCGGCAATGATTCTAAATACAGCAAATAAAATTGGGCCTGTCGCAAAACCAGATATCATGGTAAAGAAACTAAATAAGAACGTTGTCAGCAAAATAATTTTTTTACGACCTATTTTATCAGACAGCATCCCAAAAATAACTGCCCCCAAAGCTGTTCCAATAACAGTGTAACTACCAATTGCACCAGCTGTTACGTCTGAAATTCCCCACTCTTGAATTAATGATGGAACAGACGCACCATAAACGACAACATCATAACCATCAAAAGCAATAACCAAAAACAACCAAGTTATTAGCCAAACATGAAACGAAGAAATTTTACTATTATCAATAACATTCATCGGGTTAATCACTTTCATTTTGTTAGCCCCCTATTAGATATTTTGGTAAACGCTTTCAATTTTATCCCGCTTATCCAAATATTCAGTTTTCTTGTATTTATTGTAATAGAATAAGAAAAGAATAGTTAGCTACTTTATGTAGGAAAAAAAGAAATTTGTTTCGTTAAATTTGTGGAAAGAGTTTAATAAAAAACTTCAATCCTATATTGGACTGAAGCTACGTTATAGAATTTTATTCATGTTCCAACAACTGACGAATTTCATTAGGGATCACAACAGCTTTAGGTTTTTCACCAGACAGATTCCCCAGACTCTTAATTCAGTACCAATAGCTATAATGTCATGACCCTTATGAAAAGTATGCTTTACTAAGAAAACTTTACTATGAATCTCTTTAATCTCTGAATATATCGTCACATTATCATCAAAAAAGAGAGGTTGCTTAAAATCATAACGGGGTACAGCCAACATTTTCCTGACGGTACCCCTACTAGAGAACATATCGAGAATTATTTAGCACAACTTTATAACTATGCAAAGAATAGATTAAAAAGGAAAGATTCTGATCCGAATGGATATATTGTCAAAAACATATCTATAGTTAATAACTTTTTAAGGTAGATTGAACGTTTAGAATATAGCATCGCACCAGAAAAGCCTGTGTATAAGCTTATATATCCAGAAGACTATCCAAATGTTGGTAAAAAATCAGATGACGATATAGATTATATTCCGGAGTTTGTACTGGAGCAACTTTTTAGACATATCAACGACCTTCACCCAGATGTTCAGCCGATTGTTTTGGTAGCATTTAAGACCGGATTACGTATTAGCGATACATTAGGGTTGACTCAAAATTGTTTGATTCAGTTAAATGGAAAATATTCTATACAAACAGATATTGAGAAGCTGTATATTAAAGGTCATAAAATACCCATTGATGATGAACTATCGGATTTAATTGCCGTTTTAATACATAAATCTAAAGAACGTAGTAATGATGATAACAATCCCGAAAAATTTATCTTTGTTCGTTATACAGGTACCCGCAAGGGTAAACCATACTCTCAAGGTTGGGTAAGAGATAAACTTAACGAACTAGCTGTTAAAAAGAATATTACTAATGAAATGGGTAACGTCTTTCACTTCGGAACCCATCAATTCAGACACACCTACGCTGTAAAGATGTTAAATGGTGGAGCAGATATTTTAGTCGTACAGGACCTGTTAGCTCATGCATCTCCCGAAATGACGTTGCGATATGCTCGTTTAGTAGACGATACAAAAAGAAAAGAATTTGAAAAGGTTGTTAAACAAGGTGTATTTACGTTTGATTTAAATGGTGAAATACAACAGGTAGCAGAAAATGAGGACATTCCAGAAGACATATTAGATATGATGTGGAAAGATGAGAAATTAAACGCATTGGACAACCCTTATGGCACTTGCCGTGCAAGAGTGAACGGAAATTGCCCACTAGCCGCCGAACCTCCTTGTCTGACAGCAAACGATGGAAAGCCTTGTTTTGACTTAGCTGTTGGTATGGATAGTTTTGATGTAAAAAAGTATGAACTACTAATTGAGTCTGTGACTAAAAACATTCAAGTTGCAAAAGAGTATGGTCGAGAAGAGATGGTAAAAGCGAATGAAAAGAACCTAGAGAGATACCAAAATATCTATGAAACAATCAAAAATGGGAATGTCATTTTTGGACGCTTTGATCGTATGAAGAGACAATTAGAACGAAAGAAAAAGAAAGGTGTTACGAATGGCTAATTTTGACCGTGAGGAGCAATTAAGGCAGTTGCATAAAAGGAGAAAGCAAACAACTAAGAATAAGGTTGAAGAAGCTATAAAACGTCTTACAAAGGCTTCTAAGGCTATTAATTATAATAGTGTGGCAGAAGAAGCTGGAGTTAGTAAAGCAACCCTTTACAACCATTCTGAGCTTAAAGAACGTATTAATTTCTTGCGCAATCAACAAGACAAAGCATTTGTAGATAGGGGTACAGCCAACATTTCGGAAATTTTGTACGCTAAGCAAATTTCCATCTAAAAAAGCCGATTTTTCCTACGTTAAGGAATCATCGGCTTGATATTAAGAGATGGTTATCCTGCACAACAAGATAGTTTGGATACATCTTTGTCAAACGTTAGAGCAGCCAGCTTCAGTCCTTCTGCCATTGTCAAATATGGTGCAAGGGTTTCGCGAAGATCCTCTACGGTTAAACCGAATTTGACAGCTAATGTCGCTGCATAAATCACGTCTCCTGCGTTTTCTGCCACCACATGAGCCCCTAATATTTTCAACGTTTTCGCGTCCGCAACCAGTTTAAACACGCCTGTTGTTTCCCGATTAACCAGTGCTCTTGGAACGGCATCTAACGGCAAGACGGAAGTTTTCACTTCATATCCTTTCTCTTTTGCCTGTTGCTCCGTTAAACCAACTGTTGCAATTGCTGGAGCTGTAAATGTAACCCCCGGAATCACTTCTAAATTCAGCTTTTTGTTCAGTCCACCGATAGCATTTCCTGCCGCAACTCCACCTTGATAAGCTGCTACATATACAAATTGGGAACCAAGCGTGACATCTCCTGCTGCATAGATGCGTGAATTCGTTGTTTTTGAATACTCATCGATTACGATTTCACCACGGGGGCCTACTTCAACGCCTGCATCCTGTAAATTCAAGGTTGCCGTGTTTGGTGTTCTTCCTGTGGCAACCAGTAATTGATCTGCCTCAATGATTCGCTTCTTGCCATTTACCTCAACATGGACCTTTTTAATGTCTCCATCTTGTTCGATTCGTTCAAAAGATGCTCCCGTCACTAAGTTGACCCCTTGTTCTGTCAAGGCTTGCGTGATTGCTTCTGAAACCTCAGGATCGTACTCCTTTAATAATTGCGGGCTTCTTTGCATCAACGTGACTTCTGAACCTAGATTATGGAAGAGTTGTCCCAATTCCATCCCGATATATCCAGAACCGATGACCGTAAGACGCTTAGGCACCTTCTTTAATTCAAGTAGAGTTGTGCTTGTTAAATAATCGACTTCATCCATTCCAGGAATGTTTGGCACTGCTGGTGAAGCACCTGTCGCGATTAAGAATCGTTTGGCTGACAACTGCATGCCATTGACTTCAACGGTTTTTTCATCTACGAATTTCGCTTCGCCTTTGATTAATTCAAAGCCATAGTCATCAATCAAATCCACATATTTTGAGTTTCGAAGATCCGTCACCAGTTCATTTTTCTGCTTGATCAATGGTGCCAAATCAACGTCGCCAGCTGACGTGTGCAATCCGATGAATGGATTATTTTTTGCCAGATGATTGATTTCGCCAGCCCGAAGCAAAGTCTTTGAAGGAACACAGCCGATGTTCACGCATGTTCCACCAACCGTACCACGTTCAATGATTGCCACTTTTGCTCCGTATTTCACGGCTTCGATGGCAGATGAAAAGGCAGCCCCACCAGAACCGATGATGATGTAGTCATAATCACCTTCATCACCTAACTGCATCATTTCTTGCGATTGTACTTCTTCTGCTTTGCCTGGTTGATATTTCGCTTCAGCAATCGCTTTTTTCGCTGTTTCAACCTCTAAGCCATTTGGTAGCTCAAATACAGCTTCGCCACGACGAAAATCTACTTCAATCCCTCTTGCACCCATGTTTTCAAGAGCAACAGCTACATGCTCTTCACAACCCGTACAAGTCATCCCTTGAACGTTCACTCGATATTTTTTCATGTTAACCCTCTCCTTTTATTCGACTCCAAGCCCGAAATCCGAAACTGCCGTCTTAATTGCCTGTAAATCCGTTTTCTTATCATCAAAGGAAACCGTTACTTCGCCCTTGCTTCCACTGACTTTAATGGCTGTTTTGCTAACGCCATCTACCTGTTCCAGGACGCTTTCTACAACAGACGGCGGACAACAATCCATCCCCAAAACCGTGAATGTCCCTGTTTTAGATGTTTCAATGGTAGCTTTTGCTTCCTGCTTAGCATCCATAGTATTTTGTGCTTTTTTTCGTTACTACACGCACTAACCACCAGCAGAAGGGATAATGCCATCATAATCCTGATTATCTGTACTCTCATATATAGCACCCCAATCTTTATAGTCAACTTTCAACTAGAAATAAAAAAAGAAACATGCCGAAAACGAAAAACGTCGTAATCCATAAGCCAATGACAGAACTTTTACTTTTGCCCTTTCTCCCATAAACCATGTAAAACGAGTAAGCAAGAAGGATAATGGTAACGATGCTGAACAATAACCGATACTTTAGTGAATAGAAGGCTAATGCTCCTGCAAATCCAGTTAGTCCAAGAGGAATGAAAATCAGTGGACCTAGGCAGCATGCAGCCATAACAAAAGCTGAAAATACAGTAGCTACTTGCGACACTTTTTCCTTCATGATTTAAACCTCTCCATACTGCAACAATCATGCGTTTTTGTTTCCTTTTTTGTTTCTGGGTCAAGTTTTCTCCAGCCCTTGAAAAGAGCAAAGACAAATAACAGACCCATCACGATGAAAATAACATCTTTAAAGTCCGTGAAGTATGAACCCAGTGCCGTTCCTGCAACCAACGGAAGCAGTAAAAACAGATGACACGGGCATGTGATTAGTGCGACAAGAAACCAGCCTGAACTTTTTATTGTGTTTTTCATCCTGTTTCACCTCTTATTTCTTCATCAATGTTTCAATAATGGGGCATTCGTAAATATCTTTGTTTTCAGGACATCTTTCTTTAAGATCCATCAGCATTTGTTCAATTCTTTTGAGATCTTGAATTTTATGCTGGATGTCTTCTATCTTAAGAACGGTGAAATCATACATATCACGGCACTTTGCTTCATCGCGATCGACGACCCCTAGCAATTTGTCAATTTCATTTAAGCTAAATCCTAATTCCTGCATCCGTTTTATGAAATTCAACCGATCGACCGTTTGTTGTGAATACATTCGGTATCCTTTTTCGGTACGATCAGGCTCTGGAATTAAGCCTAAACGCTCATAATATCGAATGGTCTCTTTGTTAACGTTACACTTCTCAGCGATTTCCCCGACTCGAAAATGCAATTTACTTCACCTCACATATAATATAAACCCTGTACCATAGTACAGGGTCAATATATTTTTTACTACCTTCAATTAAATGATTCCAATACCGAAAACGACCGTTTATGGTTATGGTGAGTGAGCGTCTTTAAAAGTCTCAAATAGTGCTAAAATACATACCCAAAACTATAACCAAAAACAGAATACCAATACATCAGCCTTAACCCCCTTTTTGGTATAATTAATTTGTATGGAAAGGGGAGTTTCAAATTGAAATTTGGTTATGCACGTGTGAGTACGCAAGATCAGTCATTATCATTACAACTTGATGCATTGGATCGTCATGGAGTGGACGAAACTTTTGAAGAAAAAGAATCTGGTAAAAGGAAAAATCGCCCGCAGTTGGAGGAGCTTCTTAAAGTATTACGTAAGGGTGACACAGTAGTTGTCTATAAATTAGATCGTATCAGTCGGAGTACCAAACATTTAATCGAACTCATGGAACAGTTTGAAGCAAAAGGAATCCATTTCGCGTCTATTCAGGATAAAATTGACACAACAACAGCTATGGGGCGATTCTTTTTCAGAATGTTGGCTAGCATAGCTGAATTAGAACGGGATATCATTAGTGAACGAACGAAAGATGGGTTGGTGGCAGCTAGATCTAGGGGAAGAAATGGAGGTAGACCGAAGGTTGAATCAAAAAAAATTATGCTTGCCATGAAGATGTATGAAAGTAAAGACTACTCCTTATCTCAAATTAAAGAAGCCACAGGAATAGGAGCAACAACGCTATATCGTTACTTGGGAAAGAAAGGGCTATCCAGCGAGGAGGTGTAACATGAGAGGGAAAGAACTATTAACCCTTGATCAGCGAAATATGTTTATGTCTATTCCTGATGATATGACTGAGCATGATATGGAAATGCACTATACTTTTACCACAGAAGATCTTGCATTTATTAATAAGCATCGAAGAGACCATAATCGCTTAGGGATTGCCTTACAACTTGCAGTTCTTCGGTATCCGGGTTGGACTTTATTTCAGATTAAAGACATTCCCAACCAAATACTCGATTATATTGCGAAACAAATTGATGTCTCCCCACAAGAATATACACAGTATGCAAAACGGGTAGCAACTCGAAATGAACACCTAGAGGAACTTCGACAGCATTATGGCTACCAAAATTTATCCTTTGGGATGTATCGAATAATTGCACAATATACTCTTCAACACGCTCTTGGGAACGGGAATACAGATTACTTGATTCGCTCAACAATTAAGGAATTGCGAAGACAAAAAGTAATTTTGCCAGCTATGACAACAATAGAAAGAATTGTATGGGAGGCTCGTCAACGGGCAGAAGAACGAATTTTTAAATCTATCAGCTCTACATTAAATGAATCTCAAAAACCAAAGTTAGATCACTTACTTGATGTAAGTTCCACCTATTCAAAGACACCCCTTGCTTGGTTACGAGAAGTTCCCGGTCAATCTTCTCCAGATGCCTTCTTAAAGGTTATAAAACGTCTTCAAGTCATACGAACTTTACAACTTAATGTGGATATTAAAGAAATTCATCCAAATAGGGTCTTACAGTTAGCACGATTGGGTTCCAAATATGAACCCCGTTCATTCCGTAGATTTAAAGAGAATAAGAAATTTACACTTTTAATTTTACATCTCCTACAACTTAGCCAAAACCTTACTGATCATGCCTTTGAGATACATGATCGGCAAATCAGCTTATTGTTATCAAAGGGACGTAAAGCTCAAGAAGAGATTCAGAGGTTAAATGGTAAATCAGTTAATGAAAAGGTTATTCACTTTGCAGATTTGGGATCAGCATTGATTCAAGCAAAAGAACAAGGGAAGGACCCATTTGAAGCATTAGAAGCTATTATGCCTTGGGAGGACTTCGTAAACTCAATAGAAGAGGCGAAGCAATTGTCACGCCCAATGGATTACGATTACTTAGACTTACTAAAATTTCGCTTTAACTACTTACGTAAATATACCCCAACATTGTTAGAAGCCTTGGAATTCACTTCTACAAAATCAGGAGAGCCATTGCTTCAAGCTATTGAGACCATTAAAGAGATGAACAGAAATAATAAACGAAAGGTTCCAGAAGGTGCTCCTTTGGACTTTATCTCGAATCGCTGGCAAAAGCACGTTTATGATGATGACGGGAATATAAATCGCCAATACTATGAGATGTCTGTTCTTACCGAGTTAAGAAATCTTGTACGCTCAGGTAACGTTTCTATTAAAGGAAGTCGTCAGCATCAAGATTTTGATAATTATTTAGTGACAAAAGAAACATGGGAGCAAAACAAGCAGCTTAATGAACTTACCGCACCACCTTCTGTTGATGAATACTTAAAAGGAAAAATGGATGTATTACATAATCGGCTTGAATGGATTAAAGCGAATATCACAGAATTAGATGGGGTTAATTTTGAGGATGGACGGCTGCATGTCCATCGTTTGGAGAAAAACGTTCCAGAAAAAGCACGAGAATATAGTTTATCTCTATATCAACTGATACCTCGTGTGAAGCTGACAGATTTGCTTATGGAAGTAGCAAGTTGGACGGGATTCGACAAGCAGTTTCTTCATGCTTCTACACTGCATCCTCCAAAAGAAGAAGAAAAGCCAGCGATCATGGCAGCGATTATGGCTATGGGAACAAATATCGGTCTTACTAAGATGGCAGAAGCGACACAAGGAGTTTCATACCGGCAAATGTCCACAGCCTCACAGTGGCGTTTATATGAAGATGCCATGAATAAAGCACAAGCCATTATGGTGAATTTTCAGCATCAGTTAAGCTTGTCGTCGTACTGGGGAGATGGTACATCTTCTTCTTCAGATGGAATGCGTGTTCAAGTAGGAGTTTCATCCTTACACGCTGATGCAAATCCACATTATGGAACGGGAAAAGGAGCAACCATTTATCGCTTTGTTAGTGACCAATTTTCTAGCTTCTATACGAAAGTGATTAATACAAACGCAAGAGACGCTGTTCATGTTATAGATGGTTTATTGCATCATGAAACCGACTTGCATATTAAAGAACATTATACAGACACAGCCGGTTATCAATACCTTTTTATAAAAAAATTAGAATTATAATGTGATCTTTCATTGTAGACATGTATTTAAAGAATGATTTAAAAATGACTAACGATTCAAAGTCGTTAGCCATCATCTTCTGCAATCGCGCCCGATTGCGGAAGACTCGATTTCGAGATAACTTATATATGTTCTTCGATTAAAACTCCGAGATTGTTTAAGGCGTGATCTGGAGATATCAAATAGTCTAGTCCCTTTAAAATCAATTTATTACTCTGATTAATACCACTCTCTCCTATGTTCACGAATGAATTCTATATCCTTTTCATAATGCTCAAGGTGTCCTTCGGCTATCATTTTTTGAAATGCAGTGTCTCCTTCGTTGGATTTTCTCTTTATGTATTTACATAACCCTTCTAACCGTAACAATACCATCTCTAAATAGTCTTCATCTATACCTTCAATATCGTAAGAGTTAAAGAACAACTTGATTCTTGTTTTGATCCTTTCTGCATCATATAAAGTATTATAATTGACTGTCTCACCTTTTTCATTATGATAAAGTCTGCTTAAAGGAACGCATATATAGAGGGTGTAAGCTATGTCCCAAAGTCTTGGGCCGGGAGCTGCAACATCAAAGTCAATAATGCCTACTGGCTGTTCATGATTAAAAATAATATTGTACACAGCAAAATCATTATGACAAAGGACCTCTCTATTTATAGGAGTATTGTCAATTGGAATCCATTCATCAAACAAAGGAAAGTCACTAACTGCGTCATGGTAAAGACGAAGCATATGTGCTATTTCTTTTAACACATCATTTGACCACATATATTTTTTCAAAGGGTAATTTCCAGCCTATCCTTCAATGAAGGATAATATCTCCCTGTATTTTTCATCAATACCCAAAAACTTCGGAGCATAATTAAAACCTTTGCTCTCTAAGTGCTGCAATAATTTATGTATTTTCAAACTATTAGGTTTTATTTCTCGTCGAACAGTATCTTCAAATCGATATACATTTGAGACATTCCCTCCAGCTAACTTTTCTTCTTCCTTAGAGTTTGACATTGTATTCATCTCCCTTACTAACAATTAAGGCACTCTATATTACCTCCTATCATTCGTTGTTAGAAGAAAAAACGATTGCCTATATTGAACAATCGCTCCATTTAAACGGAATAAAGAAAAAGGTGTAGATTTTACATGCTCTCCAGAGGGATATCTAAACCACAAAAAAACCGGGATGATATATCACCCCGGTTGGATTATAATAACTTTTCTTTATGGTTTTAGTGGTACATAAAACCTACCCCTCGTTTCCAAGATCCATCTTTACCTGTTAATATAAATCTGTAACTTGATAAAATCTGCACACCAAAAGTAGCCTCTGTAGTTGCTAGCTTAGGGTATGTCCTACTACCCATGAAGGCACCGTCGCTTACTCTATATAGGTTGAAAGTTACTGGCAAATTTATGGTTGTTTGTATTCTAACTTTTAAAGTGCTAGTCGTAGCGCTTATATGATTCCTACCAGGAAGAGAGGGACCGAGGAAATCAAATTCAAAACCAACATTTTGGATGGAGAAATCATCTTCCTTAACTGGAGAAGCATTGAAAACCTTATCTGGATTGTTTTTTTGATCGCGCTCAACTCTTTTGGAAAGTTGTTTAGATTCTTCTTCTGTTAAGTCGCCTTCTTTACTTAATAGTTCAATAAATCTCTCATCGCTTATAATAGGTTCTTCTACTGGAGAAGCGTACATTACTTTGTCTGGGTTAGCTTCCATATCCCTTTTGACTTGTTCAGCTAATCTTATTGCTTCTTCTCTATCAATGTCTTTGTCTGTTAAGATTTCACTAGCTTCCCCGCACAAACGTCACCATTTCCAATTGATGGTGAAGAAGTAGTAGATGTTGCCGTTACCATTGGTCCAAAGGCAAAAAAAACAATGAAAATAAAAATTCCACTTTTGATCAGTGGAATGGCATATGGGATTGCACTTAGTGAACAAGCAAGGCTTTCTTTGGCGGAAGCAGCAAAAAAGACAGGAACTGCGATTAATTCAGTTCAGGTTTTGAATTTGCTGAAATGGTGTTAAACAAAGCCCTTCGTAATTTCCGAAAAGAGATTTTGTTTTGCATAATTCTCCGCAAAACGTCCGAAAGAAATAATTTTGGTTTTATCCTCGGAAATTTCCAAGTTAAATTTCTTTAATCTGCATTTTAATGATTGGAATTGCCATAGTTTCCTGAATATAATAGATCCATAAATTTGTTATTTCTGCAGAAGTTAATCTTTTTTTAATCAAATCCAATCTTTCAAATCCTTTCGTTGTAAACTTTTGCTTTTAAAATTTTATTAATAATGTGCTACTAATGAAAGTTTTTTATTCCATTGTCAACTGAAACAAAATTATTAAGTCATTTTTAAAGCTTTGTAAATTATCCTGTTCGTTTTGTTGTTGACTTTAACAATTTAAACAATTTTTTATACACTCTCGTGAATTTTTTTCAGCTTCAAGGCTAAACTATGCAAGTAATTATAATTAGCTGATTTTAAGGGGGTTTTCCATGAATCAAAAGATGATTCAAGCTGTTCATATTTATATCTTATTTATTATGTCTACAGGATTCATGGTACATGTTCTAATTATCCCAGCTATATTATCAACCGCTAACAGGGATGCCTGGTTAAGTGTCATTTTCAGTACGATACCATTTATCCTCTGGATTCTGCTTGTTTTTCATATTTATAAAAAATTAAATACTCATGATGATATTCTCTCTTTACTTAAACGAAAATTATCTCAATCCGGGGTTTTTATAATATTTTCAATAGTATTCGGAGCCTATTTTCTAATTTCTGCCTTTATTACTCTTAAGTATACTTTTTTTTGGGCAAATGCTAATTATACTTTTGAGGTCCCTAATTTTGTCAGTGTATTGTTATTCGGACTCATTTGCTTGTATGCGTCTGTGAAAGGAATACGAACGATAAGTACGATTGCTTTTCTAGTGTTTCCATTAGTGTCATTTTTCGGATTTTTAGTAGGTTTCGGAAATTCGAAAAATAAGAATTATGAACTGTTATTTCCGATATTTGAGAATGGATACATAGATTTTCTTCATGGTTTAGTGTATAGCTGTGCTGGTTTGTTTGAAATGATCTTTCTTTTGTTTTTAACGTCTTTTATTAAAGACAGATTAAAGATTAAATGGCTTATATTGGTTGGGATCATCCTTGTGTTTTTAATCTTAGGTCCACTTGTGGGAGCCATTTCACAATTTGGTCCAGAAGAAGCAACAAAATTGAAGAATCCAGCTTATGAGCAGTGGAAGCTTTTAGAAATTAGCGAGCATATTACTCGACTTGATTTTCTTTCAATCTTTCAATGGCTCTCTGGAGCATTTGTTCGGATAAGCTTATCATTATTTATTGCAGACAAACTATTTTTATCAAACAAAAGGAAAAAATGGGGTCTTCCTATCCTTTATTTACTATTAATCATTGGTGCCTCCATTCCTTGGAATGCTACCTCATTTTTTTACTTTTTACAAAATTATTTTTTCCCTTTTAGCCTTATTTTTCAAATTTGCACGCTACTGATTTTTTTACTAATCATTCATTTAAAAGGAGATCAACATGAAGAAAGTTCAACCTAATAAAAAAGTCGTCAGCATAGAACAATTGAAAATTTGGTTTGAAGGTTCTTCTGATACCGTGATAAAAACGAGGGACTATCAAGATCATACTTTGGATTTTTTGTATTGTCCTCAATTAGTAGATATGAAATTTATAAATGAGGTTATTTTTCCAACTATTAATGAAGTTATAGAAAAGAACGGTCACTTAAATTTTGAATTATTAAATAATGTTCTGGAGGCCAATAAGCTTAAAGATATACATACCGTTAAAACAGAGACAGAGGAAAAACTATTTTCAGGTGAATTAATCATATTTAATCATCATTTAAACGATCTTTACTTTCTACCCGTATCAAATCTTCCAAAACGAGGTCCTGAAGAATCTAACATGGAATCCTCAATTAGAGGGCCAAGGGATGGATTAGTAGAAAATATATCGGATAATATGGCATTAATTCGTCAGAGATTAAAAACATCATCATTAAAAAGCATTGATTATACAATTGGTGAAAGAAGCAGAACGAAAATCTTATTACTTTATATAAATGATATTATGAATCCTTCTATTCTTGAAGATGTCAAAAAGCGATTAGATTCCATAAAGGTAGATAGTGTCGCTAGCAGTTACGAAATTGAGGAATTCCTATATGACAAAACCTTTTCACTATTCCCTTTGATGGAGAATTCAGGCAGACCAGACTTTGCTGTTCAATCCTTAACACAAGGAAGATTTGTGATCATAGTAGATGGAAATCCGACTTGCCTAATAGGACCCGCAAATTTAAATCAACTATTATATTCACCAGAAGACGCTCATGATAGTTTTTTTTACGTTAGTATGGTCCGTGTTCTGCGGTTTTTGGCTATATCTACGACGATTTTCTTACCTGGTTTTTATATTTCGTTAATAACCTTTCAACTTGATCAAATTCCTTATTCACTTATCGCAACAATATCTGCCTCTAGAATTGGCTTGCCTATATCTGCGCCTATGGAAGTTTTTATTATGCTTGTTTTATTTGAATTATTTAAAGAAGCCGGGGTACGCCTACCTAAGGCTGTTGGACAAACTGTTGCTGTTTTAGGCGGATTATTTATTGGTGATGCTGCGATTCGTGCAGGGTTAACATCTCCATCCTGTTTGGTCATTGTTGCTGTTACAGTGATATCAGGTTATATCCTAAGTAATCAAACCCTGGCAGGCAATCTCGTGATTCTGTATGGTTTCATCGGATGCATGGATATAAGTCTGTATGGTTGTTTGAACGTGTGCATGCCCTAATAACCTCTGTATGATGGCAATATCTACTCCTGCTTCATGTAACTCTGTAGCATATGTATGCCGAAGCATATGAGGGGTAAAATCTATTCCTGTTTTTTTCTTCATCCGTTTAATTAAAGAACGTACAGAACCATCAGTCATTGGCTTACCACGATTTGGTCCAGTTAAGGTGATAAAAACATAATTGCTATCAATTTCGTAAGAATGAAAGTCTATTAGATAATCTTGAAAGAGATTCATAGTCTCAATAGATACATAAATTTTTCGTTTTTCCCCATCGGATGTTTTGGATTTCCTCACCGTAATAGCATTTTTACCTATATCAAAATCCTCTACCCACAGAGAAAGGGCCTCTCCAATACGTAATCCCCCTTCATATAATATACGGAATAATAATTCATCCCGTATATTGCTGCAAGCATCATGGATCACTTGGATTTGATTTTTACTCAAAGTTTTGATTAAACGCTTTGGTTCCTTAATCTTTAAAATGTTTTTATCGTATGAATTCCCTTTTGTAATGTGGTGGAGGAAAGGTTTAAAAGTCTTAAAACGCCCTGGGGCTTGTTTTTTTAACTGATCATTTACATTTCCTCCGTAATCCTCATTACGAGTCAAATAGTCATAGAACCCCATGACACATGTTATGACGGTATTGACCGTTTTTTCTGATCGTTTTGCTAAGGTTTCTTCAAAATAAATGACTTTTGTAGATTGATCAGGAATTCTCAGCCATCCGATGAACTGAGCCAAAATATCAAGGTTTACTTCTTGATATTCTAATCCACACTCCTCTAGGAATTGAAAGTAAAGCTTTAGATGGTAACAGTATGATTTTAGTGTGTTTTCAGCTTTTCCAACGTTATCTAAATACTTTATATACTTTGCAACCGGTATGACAGGATAGCCATCCTTGTCAATTAACAGATATCTTTTCTTCTCTTGAATAAGAACCTCTTGTACTTTCAACATTACCACCCCCTGGTTTCTTAGGATACTTTATATACATAAATTTCATAGTACAGATAATGATTCTATAAGGAAATAAAAAAGAAGTAGTTGTTATCGTAAGATACGTTAATAACTACTTCTAATGATAGTACAATTAAAGCCGGTTATACAGATCAAGTATTCGGACTAACTAATTTGTTAGGGTTTCGGTTTGCCCCAAGATTACGAGACCTTGCAGATTCAAAACTTTACTCATTTGAAAAGCCCGACCAATATCCAGAAATGGAGAAGTTGCTACGTGGAAGAATTAACACCAAGATCATTCAGGAAAATTATGATGATGTATTAAGGTTGGCACATTCCATTCGTAAAGGAACGGTATCTGCCTCTCTCATTATGGGGAAATTAGGTTCTTATTCTCGTCAAAATAGCCTTGCTACTACACTAAGAGAGATGGGACGTATTGATAAAACTTTGTTTATATTAGACTACATTTCTAGCGAAACATTACGTCGGAGAATCCAACGTGGATTAAATAAAGGTGAAGCCATGAATGCCTTGGCACGAGCTATTTTCTTTGGGAAACATGGGGAACTTAGAGAAAGAGCACTACAAGATCAGTTGCAGCGTGCCAGCGCCTTAAACCTCATTATTAATGCTATTAGTATTTGGAATACCGTGTATCTATCACAAGCAATTGAACATTTTAAAACTACAGGAAAATATCAAGAGAAATTGCTTCCACACATATCACCATTAGGATGGAAACACATAAACTTTCTAGGTGAATATTCATTTAAACCTGAGATTTCGACCTTTCATTCCCTACGTCCACTCAGAACATAAATAAAACCCTGATTTTTCTGCTTAGCGTAGAAAAATCAGGGTTTTACCTTCTGAAAAGTTCCTTATCGTATAATATCTGCGTTTTGTCGGCAGGACCCCATTAATAACTTTTGCATAAAAGGAAGAAAACTGATCACTTGTAAAACGATAAATTGTTGTACCTTTTCCAGTTCCATAATGAGGATTTGAATCTGCATGTAATGATGATACTCCGAAAGGGACACGCATACCATCTGAAGATGATGCTTTCCCATCTCCCCAATATGAAGCTAATGATAGACGGTGCTGATAATTTACCAGTGTAGCTTGAGCACGAGTCATAGCGTCTTCATGTAATCTCCATTGCATAACATTGGCCATTTGGCGATATGAAATATCAGGAGTTGCTTCGGCCATTTTAGTTAATCCAATATTTGTCCCCATCGCCATTAACGAAGCCATCGCAATAGACTTTTCTTCACCTTTAGGTGGTTGATTTGAGGAAGCGTGAACAAATGATTCATCAAATCCAGTCCATTCAGCTACCTCCATTAATAAATCAGTGAGTTTAACTCTTGGAAGCATATTATAAAGCGATAAGCTGAAATTTCTAGCTTCTTCAGGAGTATCAGCTTGAAGTCTCTCAACATGTATCTTTTGTTTTTCAATGTTGATACTTTCAACTTTATCAATATTTTTGGAAATCCATTGAAGTTTAGTATTTAAAGTCTCACATCTTTCCTGTATATACTGTTCAAAACTTACATTAACAGCTATATTAGTCCCTTTAATCTGTGCTTTTCCCCAATCATCTTTTGACACTAAATATTCTTCAAAATCCTTATGTAATCGACTACCTTCAACCCAAACATCACCAGAACGGATATAGTTTTTGAGTTCTGTTAAGGCAGCCATTTCATAATATTGACGGTTAATGTTACCTTCATCATCAAAAACATGTTTTTGCCAACGTTTAGGAACAAAACTTAAAGGTGAGCCATCAGGGATTTTCCTTTTTCCAGAATCATTTAATTCTCGTATGGTATCTAGTGCTTTCATTAAAGGTTCTGCTGATTTAGTAGATTTGAACTCTAAAGAATCCAACAGGCTTGGAGTATATTTCCTTAAATAGTTATATCGAGTTTTTATTAAATCGAGATAATCATAATCCATTGGTCTTGATAATAATTTAGCTTCTTCAATCGATTCTACAATTTTCTCCCAAGGCATTACTTGCTGGGGTAGTACCAGCGAAGCTGTCACTACCCGCAATAAGGAATAAGGTTAAATTTGCAAAGTATTTTCTATTTCTGATTGCCTTTCTACGATTGGAATTCTCTCCATCATATCCAATTTAAAGATACCATAAGGATTTACATGGCTATAGATAAGTGGACTTAACGCTCTCAAGTCTTCAGGTGTCATCATATCCTGCCATTGCTTTTCCGATAATACAGATTGAATCATGAGTGTATTAATATACACGAGGCATGGATTACTAATCTGGAACCATCAATCGTTGATTCAGGGAGCGGACCGATCACCTTAATTGATGAAGATAACACGCGTCATATTTTTGGAGAAAAAGTCGGAGGTGGATATGAAGCAGCCGGAGGTATTTATCTTGATTTAGTCAAGAATAGTGACGGAACTTATACCATTACCGAAATTGACGGTACAAAAACGAATTTTAACAAAGATGGCAAAATTAGCTCGATTGTTGACACAAATGATAACACAACGACTTTCGTGTATGACGCTTCTGGAAAATTATCAAAAGTC
The DNA here is from genome assembly GCF_038007345.1 of Cytobacillus sp. FSL M8-0252. Lineage (NCBI taxonomy): Bacteria > Bacillati > Bacillota > Bacilli > Caryophanales > Bacillaceae > Cytobacillus > Cytobacillus sp. FSL M8-0252. Next base: position 1,412,791 of record NZ_JBBOWZ010000001.1, on the reverse strand, counting down.
CAAGACGCTTCTGGGAGAGCAACAACTCTGGCTAACGGAACAAACGGATATGTATCAAGTGTGACTGATCCAGCAGGCCGGGTAACGAGCTATGAATACGATGCTTCTGGCAACCTCACAAAAGTGACCGATGACGGAAAACGTACTAGCATAACAAATTCCAGTGGGACAACCTATTTCCATTATAGTGGGAATAAGGTGATTTATGAAACAGATGCTAATAATACTATTACTGCTGAATATTCTTGGGATGACAACGGGAATCCGGTAACCATGACAAAGGGTGGTAAAATATACTACTATCATGTTAATGGACATAGTGATGTTACTGCATTAACCGATGAAAATGGGAATGTGGTTGCACAGTATGAGTACGATGCTTGGGGTAACACCATTTCTAAGGCAGGCTCCATGGCTGAATCTAATCCCTATCGATATGCTGGATATCGCTACGATGAAAATACGGGATTATATTACTTATTGGCAAGATATTATTCCCCTGTAAATGGACGATTTTTATCGGAAGATCCGGTATTTGGAGAGCTAAAAAATCCAGTTACCCAAAACAGATATAGTTACGCTGGAAATAACCCTGCTATGTATATTGATCAAGATGGTAGATTCCGAACATTGGTAAGATGGCTTTCGAGTGCTTTAATTAAAAAAATCAAAAAGGAATTTAAAGATGATGATGAACCTTCTTTTAAAACTGGAGCAGCCGGTGAAAAGTACCTTAAACAATTAGTCGGAGGACGAGCACAAGTTTATTTTAAAACAAGTCTAGGTGGAAGGTATGTTGACCAATTGGCCAATGGTATTGCACATGAGTCAAAAGTTGGTTATGTTACGCTTTCAAAAAGAATAAAAGAACAGGTACAAAAAGATGCGGAACTAATAAAAAAGAAATCTATCAGAGGCGCTGTATGGCACTTCTTCAGAAGTGCAGTAACTGGAAAAATCGGAGGATCAAAAAACTTATTAAATTACCTTAGAGATCGTAAAATTGATTATATTATATATGATTAGGAGTGAAGAAAGTTGGACTACCCTTTAATGGATCCGCCTTTTGAGGTAAAACCTTTTGGGAAAATGTCAGCCAAAGAAGCGAAGAAACACTTTGAATGGTATGTTTCAGAAGTGCCTAATCGAATAAATCTATTGATTGATTTATTTGGTGCTACTGGGGGCGGAGAAAAGAAATACCTAGATTTATCCCCTAAGTCATTAATTATTTTATGGGAATGGTTCTTGCCTAATATTAAAACCACCTTAAAGACTAAAGAAGAGATAGATGATGAATTACAAAATATTCCTGATTGGCTTAAAGATGAAGTAAGAAGAAACAACAAAAGGTTGAGTGTGGCTAGCACTACATTAGCAATGGATATAGCAATTTATTTTGCAGAAACATTAATAAAACATTTCGAAAAAAATTTAAAATGGGGGTACATTACAAAACCTAAATCATTAGAATATGTTAACAGCCCAGTGTTAGTAGGGTTCAAATCTGATATGGAACTAAACCCGAGAACTGTAGTTTACAATTTAACTCTTGATGCAATTGATGGCAATACTAGTAAAGAAGCACTTTATCAATTATTCAAAGTTTGGCTTGAGTATATTTAAGACAGCACTCAAAGATTAGCTACGTACCCTGGCGCTTAGCGCTGGGGATTTTATTTAAAGATAAGAAACCCTAAGCCGAATTCCCCTACACTAAGGGAGATTCGGCTTTATTTGCAGTTATTGATTTAAAATGTTTTTGTTCATTATGAGTATACTCTTATAAACAAAGAATCCTTAGATTCTATGAAATCTAAGGATTCTTTGTTTGCTAATAATTCAGTGTTATGTAAACAACAGGTGCTTCGCCTGTTTACCATCCTACAGAAAAAAGAGAAAAAATCCCACCGTTATGAGAAAAAGACAGTTTTTTATATATTGGGTGACTGTCTATCAGTGTACCATGTGTCACAAGAAAGTAACAAAGCGTTAAAATATTTCCCTATTTCAGGGAATTCGGCATACCTTTATTTAGTAGTGGTGAATGTTGTCTTGCGGAAACAGCTCTACCCTAAGAATTCATCGGTGTTAACTGATGGGCATGTCCGGTAATCCCTTATGTTTAAAAAGTGGAAATAAAAACCATGCTGTGACTCATTTTTACAAGTATCTCGGTTGTACCCCATCAATAACAAAGCGTTATGCAAAAAAAAGAACCGGTTTATCTGAATCTCCTTCCGGCTCTTTCCTCAAAAATCTCGTATTTTAAAAATCTAAGTTATTCCGAAGGCTGTTTTTCGTCCGTTTTTTTAGTCAGAAACCAGCCAGCTGCGGCAATCCCAATCAAAACAGTATAGAAGATGAGCTTCCATTCTGTTGAATGTGCAAATTCATATGAAATAATTCCGACATCTGGATGTCCTAATGTAAAGATGGCAAGTTTTACACCAACCCAGCCGACAATCGCAAAAGCGGCAATTTCAAGACCTGGCTTTGCATGAAGCAATTTCACAAAGTAGTTAGCAGCGAAACGCATGATAATTAAACCGATTAATCCACCGGCAAAAATGACGAGGAACTTACCACCATCTATACCCCCAATGTTCGGAATATTTGTGTTCGGAAGGGTCATAGCCAGCGCAACAGCAGCCAAAATTGAGTCAACAGCAAAAGCAATATCTGCCAATTCTACTTTAAAAACTGTTCCCCAAAAACCGGATTTCTTTTCTTCCTTTTTTGCCTTATTCACATCTTTATTTTTAATGACGAGTTTCCTCAAAATATGATTGATTGCGATGAATAACAGGTATAAAGCACCTATAGCCTGTACCTGCCAAACATCGACAAGGAAAGAAATGATGAATAATGAACCAAGGCGGAAAACGAAGGCACCTACTAGTCCATAGAAAAGTGCTTTTTTTCTTTCGTCCTCAGGAAGATGCTTTACCATTATGGCCAGTACAAGCGCATTATCCGCTGCTACAAGCCTTCGATGGCGATTAATAATAGCAATACCCATCCATATTCTAATAAAATTGAAAGTTCCAATTAAATTTTCCTCCTATTAAATAGTTCTATGTCTAAAAATAGTTCTAGCTGTGTCATTATTTCTAATATCCTCAGTGATCCGAATAGCATCCTGATCCAAGCTTTCTAGACTTTTTTTGAAAGCTAGTCTTGTTTTAAATCGATAAGATAATGTGGCTGTCGATACTCGGGTAGAGTTCGGTAGCCGGAAAAGATAGCATCTGCCTGAATACACTTGGTTGTTAAAATAGTAACAGAATCAACGATTTCTTCGTTTTTCTCCTCCCTATCCATTAGGACCAAATCACAATCGATCCGTTTCAGTTGTTGTAATATAGTTCCACCTTTAATCAAGAAATATCCCTTTACCTGCTCACCTGCCCTATATGTTTCCTTTTCAAGTATAAGATCGATCTGTGTTGATCCTATTCCTAATAGTGCCCTATATTTCTCAGAATCATGAATGTCTTCCTGTTTTTATTTCGGGATCTTTAGCCACTTATTTTTTGGGCATTACATGTCTTGCATCGAGCCGTTCCTCTATTTTTGCAACCTGCTTTTTATCTTTCAAGAGATCCTCTTTATTTTTTTTGACCAACTCCACAAAGGATACTTTTCTTTTCATAATCCTTCTCACCATTCTTTCTATAGTTTGATATCAAAAAGTCCTATTCATGCAACTCAGATCTGGAAAAACAAAAAGACCTTTACCAATAGGCACAGGTCTTGCTAACAACGAATTCGCTGCCAACAAAGCCGAGAGATTAGAAATCTCCGAAATGACGACTTTGGTGTAAAAGCTACTCCCCTTTTAAAAAGGATATAGTATTAATGTATAGCTTTAGTTTAAATATTAAGTCAACCATTCTTTCTCACTTTTTAGTTCTAAGGATTACTATAACTTTTATCTAGCTAAGAACTTCAATAAAACTATTATATTCTATTATTAAGACCTAAATCGTAAAAAGTCATTAAAAATTGAGGGGAATGCATATAAATATGAATAATATGTATCGCTCTTTAGCTTCCTTGTTCCACAAAAGGGCCATTCACAAGGTCGTCATTGAGAGAACGAGTGTTTACCGGTATTGTGGGAACAGAATGCGGGGCGGCAACCACGGCACTCTGTTTCTTTTTTAATTGGTCTGCTAACGAAATAACGGATTCGGATATTTGTATAGCCGTAATTTCTTCCCCTTGACAATAAAAACGCATTACGCCAGATAGCGATTCTTTTACCAGGATTTCCTTTACAGCGTATTCTTTAGGTAGTAGCCATTTATGTCCTTTATAAGACAAAGTACTATCAAAATGTGTTTTACGATAAACTGGGTAGCTAGTATCATAATCAAGCTTTGGTAACGGACCTAGTTCTCTTCAGACCAACGTTCTTGTGGTGAAATTCCTGTTGTATCATTACTCTTTCGATTGCCAATACGGTCTAACCAACCCTCTACAATGGTTATCGTAGACATTATGATATAGTACTGTTTACAAAAATATTATAATTCTCAAGGTGACATCCCTTTATTTTTTTACATAAAAAGATTTTTCTCAAGATCATTAAATAATTTAAATACCATCACACGTTCACCTGTACGAGAGCTTATATCAGTATGAAAACTTTTCACTTCTTCTCCCGTTATAGTTAATATAATACCCTTAAGATCTTCTATACCTGATTCAACTAATTCCGAACGAGTTTTCTTTATAGTTAACATTCCCTCTTTTGTTTCACAAACGGTATATTCAGCTGGTGTTAAAATACCTTTTAGATTTACAATAATCATATCCCTTAATATATCTGTCTTAACTGATACAGACCCACGCCCAAGAAAATCCTTTTCCCATTGAGTAATTGCCTTACTTATCTCAGATTCATAAGAACCTTTAGATATTTTCATATATACTACATCTCCTATCAAACCAAAAAATTGGTTTATTCCATATGCTTTTTTTAGTCTTTATGACGATTTTCATCCTTATAAAATAAAGTTGAGCGCCTGTCGTCAATCCTGAATTCAAAAGTTTCCAAAATACATGCTATATTGACAAAATTGATTATTCTAGCCATCAATTAATAATCTCTAATAACATGACCTTCATATACACCTTCAATATCCAATTCAATTTCACTGTTCCTTGTGATCTCTACAATTTTGGATAAAATGTTTTCTTCCATCATAGAGTGTATATATAAAAATCTAATAACACCTGATTGAGTTTCCTCAAGTTCTTCATAAGATTTTAAATTATAAACATCAATTGCTTTTCTAATAACTCTTTTTATACATTCTAAATCTTTATAATCAAACATACTAATATCTTCTATTGTTTCAATTACAAAATCAGTTAAATTAGAGTCCATTAAATTCTCCTTATAACCAAGAAAAACATTATCCCTATTATTTAAATTCTAATAAGAAAGAATTGATTCACTTAATATAAAAACTATATAAAAAGCTAAAAGCTTTATTGCTCCTAGCTCCTGGCTTCTGATTCTTAAGGATTACACCAATCACAATAAGTGGGAGATGATGTTGTAACACCATCTTGACGGGGTTCTTCTTTTTTAAAATTGCAACTAGGACAGCCATAAACTTCTTGAGCAATTTGTTTTGTCCTAAGGCCACAAGCTTCACAAGGTAACCCACGAACCACATCTATTACTCCCCATCCTGGACAACAACAATTTGGACATAAGTTCATCAATCGAACAGCTAATTTTTCCGCCAACTTATTGATTACCTTCATCCGAGTAGGGTTTCTATGAGCTCGCATATCTGTTTCAACATAAACTAAACCATCTGCAGATGCAGAAGTACAAAGATCAATGGCTTCCTTTACCTCAGAAGCTCTCTTTAATCCCTTAAAAGTAAAACCTTGAATGAAACCTGAATTTGGTCTAACCACTAAGGCATGGGAAGGGAAATGTACCTTATCTAAGAAATCTTTAAGATCATTAAATGTAGAAATTGTTTTTGCATCAAAATTAGTCTCACCGCTTACCTCATGCTCTATAACCTCTATTCCTCGCTCTTCATCAATCCATAAAAGAATCTCATGATCCTCTGCAACCCAAGGAAGATAACGATGTGGTCCAAAACTGCCTTCACTAGCTATTCCAAGAGGGAGACCAAGTTCCTCCATTCCCATTCTTGCTTTTTTCCGGAGAGTTTCTAAGGGCGTAAGCTCTCGCTCTATCTCTCCAGAAAAGGTTCCTAACATGTCTGTATTGATCTTATTAGGGACTTGTATAGAAACATTTAAGAATTTTTTAAAAGGTTGGACAATTGCCTGCTGTTTCCCATGCATTGTAGATAAAACTGCCTTTTTCCCCATGTATGGGTGCATAGAAGTTAACTCCCCCTTCCATTTCAGATGATCAGGTAAGGTTTGACGCTGTTTTATTAGTAGGAACCTCCACAATTGAGGATTTTCCATCCTTATTATTAACTACTAAACCTCGAACTTTAACATATGACGGCACTAATGGATGATGACGAATGATATCAACACTTTTTTCGATATTGCCACTACCATTTTCTTTTCCATTTAGCCATTCATCGACCGTATCACCTGAAAATTCAGGCCTGCAATTTTGAAAAAGATAATCCAATGTTTGTATTTTGTCTTTCATTGATTCAAGTTGAGTTAGTACATTAACTGTGTCAGTCCTCTTATCATTTGTTCCTACAACAAAAATCTCCTCAACATTTTCCTGATAAATAGCAATGATAACAGACCTCATTATATCTCCATAAGGATGTGAGATTAAGGTATCATAGCTTTGTATAGTCAGCATGTTTTCTGCTCGTATATTAGTCACTTCTTGTAAAATAGGCTCCAACCCATTTTCAATGTCCGTTAAAAATAGTGCTTTTTTATTTTTATCTAAATTCATTTAATACACCTTTCCTATTTTTTTAATTTTTTGATTGAGTAAAAAATCATTATATAAATGTTTATTTTAGCAGTTACCAATTTTCCCAGCGTCCATCTGGATCAACACTAGCAAGTCGAACCCATCCATTTTGAACTTTTTCTCGAAATACTGAATCATTATTTAATAACCGTTCTACATATTCGCTAGGTGCTTGGATGACAATCAGCAAACGAAGAGGAGAATGATAAGCCTCGTGATCTGATTGCATGACGGATTGCCAAGGTAGTCCGGCTAACAAGTCACTTGCATTCCCCTGCATAACACCGAGACCTGCTGTAACGGTTTGAGTAACTTTATTTCCACTACCATAATAATGAGGCGCTACCGTTGAAGCGTAATATTGTAGATTGATCCATTGGGCCACCGTTCCTGGTCCTGCAATAATATTAGCTAGGAGATCACCACCTTCATCCTGCTTCCAATCATAATTATGAAGGAAGGCTCTACCTTCCAAGTCACAATCCTGAGTTAGTTCACGTTGGCCGATAATAAAAGCTGCATTACGAGCTAATCCCCATTCCGGACGTATCTCACTCCAATCTTCCGCAAATCGGTGTGCCTCAGCCTTTGGATTTTTAAGTTTCGATTGGAAATTCGGTAATAGGGCTAGACGCTCTGCATTTGCTTTATGGCTCACTTTCGGCATAATAGCTTCGATACGATCAAATGCTTCTTGTGCAGCTTCGGAAAGCTCAGGAACATAAATCCAGTGTAATTCATCCACCGTTGTTTTATGCTCAGCAGCCACGAAAACGGTGTCCTCAGGGATTTTAATTCCTTCAGAAGAAAGCTCTTCTCTTACCTCAGGAAGGTTGCATAAAGCAGCTAAAACCCCAGCATTGAATCCACCTGCCGCCCCACCGCAGGCACCACAGTCGAGAGCAGCGGCATAGGGATTGTTGGTACTTTTACTACCATGACCACATATTACGACTAATGGTGCGAAATTTTTTGTTAACCCCATCATTTTCAGAGCTTGGCGCGCATAATTCACTTTTTCTTCTTCAGAAAAACCAACAGGTATCTCTGCTTCTGTATTATGAACATGATTAAGCGAGAGCGTTATATTAGGTTTGCGTAACCAAGTCTCACAAAGGTTACGAATAAAACGATCTGCTCCTCTTGGCACAAAACTACGTGCTACCATTTGTAGACTAAGCCAAGGTCCACTTAGCTCAGGTAAAAGTAAGCTCGAAAGTACATTCTGTTTCATCATTTTAAATGTATAGCTTAAGGAATTAACTGCCTGCTTACGTTGTTGATATGATTTGAGTTCATTTTCATTTGCAGACTCTTTTATTTTGTGTCGAGGCTTTAGTATAACTGGCAAGGAAGAATGGCTGTGATTACTCCCGAGTTCACTTGTTGCTATTGGTAAGCCAAAGAAACCGGCAATTCCAATCGTTTCAAACGGACCTTCTTTTTCAAGTTGACGACGAAAAGGTTCTGATCGTACATCAATGCAGAATGCAAATTGAGCTAATGCTGATTTTTTATCGTTTGTCTCACGTTGTTTAGAGAATATCTTCTGACCTAATCGATCCGTGTGTGTTTGTTCCCAAGCTTCTAACCAAAGTTTCCTGCGAAGCTTCTCATCAAAGCTGTAGGCAAATGATAAATATTCGTTTTGTTCAGCGGCTGACATCTGTGACCATTCCTCGATTGTAAGGTCCCCCCAATGGATCCAAGATGCTATAAGGGGAGTAATCGAAACTCTTTTCCCAGATCGTTGATTGGTCAAAGGTAAGTAAGGCTTTATAAGCGCCAATTCCATAGAAATTCGAACTGCTAAATATTCTGTTAGGAGTGCATGTTCATGGCTCGATTGTCGGGAGCGCCAAAGCATCATCCCTGCCCACCCAGGTAAGGAAAGTAAATGACCTTCAAGATAAGTCTGTATCTCTGATTCAGGTATTTCTAGTACGAATAACGCTTCTTTTAAAGCCATATGTGCCTCTTGTGGCCAACCTTTTAAACTTTCGCGTTGCTTTTTACTAAGTGCCGGATCATATTGAATGAGACGCTGCCAGGCACGATAGAAACCTTCCTCACGATTTGGCATTGTCCAACCTGCCTGAGAGTCATCAAGATATAATTTACACCACTTGATGACATGATGATCAAGAATATTAACTAACCTGTCACCATCTTTATTCTCTACATGCGAACTTATTGGTTGCATTGGAAAATTCTCGATATTATCCGTATTCAGTCCACTAAATTTACCTACCAATTTCTCCAGCTTGCGTGATGATAAAAGGTTAGAAGGTAATGGAACTAATTTTAGTGCAGCATGGCAAAATCGCTCTGCCACGTCCCGTGGGATATTAAAGGAATGTGAATCAAGCCAACGCTGTAGCCCCATTTTCACAAAAGCTTCATCAATCTCACCTTTACTCTTTGCCGAATGGATCATAGACGCACTAGGGTATATATCAACATCACGAGTATTTTTTAACCAAGCTGCAACCTGGTCAAAAGATTGCTTTTCAAGTCCCATCCATGGATTACGTGCTGCAAATGTAGAAATAGGCCAAAGTGGTGCAATCACTCGGCTAGCAGATTCAATTAAAACGTTAATATCACTTTCTTGAAAATCAATATCTGTATCTTTCTTTTTTGCATTTTCTTTCGTTAATACGGATGTTACACCCATCACTGATGACCTCCTTATGATAAGTATTGTTTAAGGTAGTTTGGATGACTCTCTACTGACTTTGGTTTTGCTTCACCTAATCGCACTAACCAAAGATAGAGTACTGCGAAGAAAACAGATGAACGATTACGAACAACCCACGTACCTAAAGCACTACCAAATAGTAAGAGACATACGACAATGATGACAACTGAAATTGGAGGTTGAACACTTTGAAAAACGGTTGTATGCAACCACTCATAGAAGAGGTTATGAATGATAAAATAAACGATGGCTGCTCCTCCTAAAAATGATAAGCCAGCAATTCGACCAATTCTCCCCTCTCCAAAAGCTACGAGCTGTGTCCAAGAAACGGACAATGACCACCCTAAGATTAGCGCACTAATCAATTGATACCCCTCTCCAGGAGCCATGAGCCAAAAAGCAACCCCTACAACTAAGGCTAAAATCCGACCAGCCATGATCCATAAATAGGATGACTTTTCATTAACGCGAGTCGATACTTCGAAACGACGTACTGCCGAACCAGCCTGTAAAAACAGCGTAGCTTTGAACAAACCATGTAAGATAAGATGAATAATGGCTGCTATATAAGCACCTAATGCACACTGAATGAGCATAAACCCCATTTGTCCAATCGTTGAGCCTACTAACTGACGTTTATAGTCAACCTGGACTAAACTAATTCCAGATCCAATCAATACAGAAATGCTTGCAAGAATAAGTAACATAATCGAAGCTATATCACCATTAAAAAGAGGTGAAAATCGAGTTAGCATAATCCCACCTGCATTTACTAAACCTGCGTGCATAATCGCAGAAACAGGAGTAGGAGCAACAACAGACTCAATTAACCACCTTTGGAAAGGCCATTGGGCCGCAGGAATTATCACTGCTAATATAATCAATAAATTAATCCCTGTTCTCTCCCATGATTCAAGTTGAGCTAAACTATCATTTGTTAGAGCTAATGATAACTGCCATTGACCTGTGACTTGAAAAAGCCAAATCATCGCGAATAACAGAGAAAACCAACTTAACATAAATAATCGACCAGAAACCTTGGCTACTTGACTAGTTATTTTCCAAGCACTGTTTAACCTTATAAGTAAGGTTAAACCGACGAGAGTTGCTCCCCAAAATATAACCATCAAGCGGAGATCACCACTTAACCATGCAATTGAAGCAGCACCTGTAGTGAAAGTAAAAAGCGCAAAATATTTTCGATAAGAACGATCCCCCATTAAGTAACGTACAGAAAAACGCTGAATGATTAAACCAATTGTAAGAACAAAGAAAGCCATTAACCAAGCTAAGGAATCTAGGTACCAAGGACCAAGATTTCCATTCTCACTACTATTAACAAGAGCCACTAAGGAAACCAAAGGCGGTAATGCCACGATACCAATATGAATGCGAACAAAACTCAAGGGTACTCGTGGATGTAAAAACAATAGTCCACTTAGCCCAGAAGCAATAAGCATAATAAAAAATAATGTTAACAATGATGACAAACTCAGCGAATCTAACATTTCAAATTCTCCCTTTTTTAAATGATGTTAACGTACAAAAAATCCTTTTAATTAAGGTGATATTTTTCTAGAATTTCATACAATTTTATTTTCTTCTTTTATTGGTTAAATGTTGTTTTTCAATAAAAAAAACCGACAACTTCAAAACTTCAATGATGATATTAAATCATTGAATCTTGAAAATTGTCGGCTTCACTTCAACTAACTTCAGCGAAGTTTTTTGAAGAGCTACCTTTTTATAGGTTATATTACTATGTTTTAACTTCCTTCTAAAGAAAACATCGGTATAACTTTAATTTAGTCCCTTGATTATGAAATAAATCGATTTACGTTACTCTTCCTTTTTTTATTAGGATACTTTTTCAACCAGTCAATATTAAATATTAAATATTAAAAGAATGCTAATGGCCAAATTATTTAAAAAGGCGAAAATAAACATCTGCCGATTATTAAGTTAAGTATAAGATATGCCAAATTTTAAAAATTGTCAACAAGAAAGCCCCCATAAATGAAGTATCAATTTCCTCTTTTATAAACAACATATTTGATAACTATCGTTTTAGCTTAATACATTCCTTCACAATCTCTTTCCTATCATAACATATTTATCCAATTTAGTATCCCTGAAAAGTACCGAAAATGGACGTTTATGGAACTTTCCATTGAAGATAGTAAATCCCCCCTATAACTTTTATATTTATTTTGCGCTTTTTTTAATACTTATTTTGCGTAATAACACAAATAAAGGAACATATATATTAGCTTGACTAATATGTATGTTCCTTTTATATCTTTTCAACAAATGAGCCCTTTAAATGGAGAACGATCTCCCGATTATGGAATTATGATGTTCCACCGTATGAAATGAACTTTTTTCTCTAGAATTTGCTGAAGAGCTTTTTCAATTTTGGAAAATTTAAACTTAAATCCTTCTCTTTTCTAATCATTCCGGGAATACCCTACAAATTCTTAACATCATTGTTGATTTTACCTTAAAAAGGGAATATTTTTTTTGATTAGGTTGATACTGAGAAAATAATATATTTCTTGAAGGGAGAAATTAACTTTGAAAAGAAAAAAATACTTACTTGTACTAATATCTTCTGTTTTATCCCTAGGATTTCTATTTGGATGTAATGGCGTTGATGAAGATGAACCAGATCCAACTGAAGAACCTTCTGAAGAACAAAACAATGAAAATAATCAGTAACTAATTATTAAAAGATTAATCATTGTAATTCAATACAAGTTAAGAAAGGAAGTTTTTCATTCAAATCATGATTGAAATCATAAAAAGTATCATTGGAGAAATAAACAAAATGTTTGTGGCATTAGTTGAATTTGATTATGAAGAGGCTTTAGAAGAAATGAAAAAAATAATCTGTGTTTAAATCATGAGAACCCTTACTTCATCAAAACTATGAAATTGAGGGTTCTTCGTCGTTTTGTTAATTGTTTCTCAAATAACATATAATGCACATGGTTGAATTCTAATTCGGGCAGGAGTTTGGCCAATCACTTCCCCATCCCCATGAATCATCAGTGGAATTGGGGAATAAATTTCAAGCTCTTTTCCTTTAATTATCTTAATAGAAGGAGAGGATGTATGATTTCCTTTAAAAACTAATGGAAATATACTTAAAAATTCCCACTTGGACATTCCTTGAACAATACATATATCAAATAAACCATCATTGCTTTTAGCCTTTGGGCAAATAACAAGTCCTCCACCGTAAAAAGGTAGATTAGCTACGGCAATTAGCCACACCTTTTGAAACTTGTATAGCTTTTTATCAATCAATATAGAAATATCCGTTCGTTTGTATTGGAATAACACCTTAATTGCACTAATGATATATGAAATATGACCCATCCGTATTAAATTAAGTAATTTCTTATATATTGAAGCATTCGTCACATGAGCTACTTCCCCATCAAATCCTATTCCTGCTACTGTACAAAAGTATGTGGAATTTACAAATCCGATATCGATGATTTTTGGTTTCCCACTTAATATACGTTCTAACGCTTTATCATGTTTTAAAGGTATACCTAGTCCTCTTGAAAAATCATTTCCTGAGCCAGCAGGAATAACTCCTAAAGGTATATTCGTACCGACTAATCCATTAATCACTTCATGGATAGTTCCATCGCCACCTACCGCAACAATTACAGTTACTTTTTTCTTGCTGATAAGTTCTTGTACTAATAAAGTGGCGTGTTTTGGTTTTTGTGTAAAATGAACACAGTAATAAACGTTTTTTTCTTGAAGTTTTTTTTCAATTTTACACCATATTTTTAGTGCTCTGCCATTACCCGAAACTTTATTAACAATAAAACAATACAAATATCTCACCTATTTATAAGTTTTTAACAATATAGCCAATTTTACTTGTAAATATACAAGCATCATAAGGCGTTCTTAATATGAAGTTAACTAAAAACATGAAGATGCTGGGGCAATACGTTAAAATGCAGGCTTTTTAGATCAGCCTTTTCGCCATCAAGATTGAGCGCGATGTCCTCTGAAATCGTAAAGTAACCAGATTTTATTTTAGTATGATGTATTATTGATGGTTTATCAGGAATGTCGAGCATATTTGCAAGTAATGAAAAAAACAACTGTAATCGATTGGTTTTTTTACAAGTGAGAAGATGAAAATAACCATCATTATGTGTTGAATTCTTGATAAGACGTTCAAAAGGACCAACGGAGTCTCCATTCATGATTAAAAATAAAGAGAGTTCAGAAATTACTTCATTTGTGGAAACATCAACTGAAATAGTATTTGATTGTTTTGTCAAAAAAAATGTTTTAAGAAAAGGAATGCAATAGGCCCATTCACCAAAACACGATTTAAGGAAAGGAGAAGTTTTATAGGTAATATCCGACAACCAACCAGCTGCTGCAATGTTGGCAAAGTATAGGTTTCCAAATTTTCCAATGTCAATTTGTTTTGTATTACCTCTTTCAATAATTGAAAGAGCTTGTATATTGCAATACATACCTATATATTTTGCAAATTCATTACTCGTTCCAAATGGAAATACCCCTACAGTGGGCCTATATTCTTCTGCCGCTAAAAATTGGAGCGATTGGTTCACAATGCCGTCTCCTCCGGCAATAAAAATCGCATCCCATCTGTTTTGGCATGCTTTTTTAATGGGATGAATCGTTAATCGATACCCCATTTCAGAAAGTTTTTGTAGTAGCATCGGAAAGGCTTTATGAGATCCCTTTTTTCCAGAAAACGGGTTATAAACCATTAATGCCTGTTTGTTTATTGTATTCATAGTCAAATTCCTCCGATTCATAAGACCTTAAATATTATAACCATAAAACTATTTTTCTCTTTCTCACTTCAAAATAGTTTCTTTTTTCAGGAAAATACTTTCCATATTTATCAAAAAAATGAATAGTAAGGAAATTGTCGGGGAAAATTATTATATGAAATTGTTGAAGAAACTAGGTGATATGTGTTGAAAGTTTTGCAATTCGATTATAGAATACCCCACTATATATTCAGTAAAATAATCGGAGGATTTATTCCTTCTGTTTATTGGAATGCTCGGCTATCCTGTTTACGATTTCATGAACAATCGGAGCCGGAGCTCCCGAATGAAAACTGGGTTAAAGTAAAGGTGAAATATGGCGGTATTTGTGGCAGTGATCTTAATCTTCTTTTTTTAAATGATAGTCCTGCTACTTCACCATTTGTTTCGTTCCCATTCACAATCGGTCATGAAATCGTAGGAGAAATTGAGGAAGTAGGTTCACAAGTTACTGATTTAAATAGCGGAGATCGAGTTGTTATAGACCCTATTTTGTCGTGTGTATCAAGAGGTATAGAACATCCTTGTCCCGCCTGCCTTAAGGGTAATTTTAGTTTGTGCGCATATAAAACTGAAGGAGACCTTTCACCAGGTTTGTTAATAGGAGCTTGTCGTGACACAGGTGGGGGATGGAGTTCGTTTATAGTGGCTCACAAAAGTCAAGCATTTAAACTCCCAGCAGCTGTGAATGATTTAAACGGCGTGATGGTAGAGCCTTTTAGCTGCGCTTTACATAGTGTTCTAAGAAATCCACCAAGTAAAAATGACACTGTATTGGTCATAGGAGGAGGAGTGATTGGGATATGTGTCATTGCGGCTATTCGAGCACTGGAAATCCCGTGCAGAATTGTTACATTGGTGAAACATCAATTTCAAGCTGAGTTGGCGTCCAATTATGGGGCTAACAATATAATCCAGCTTAGAAAACATACTTATGTAGATGACCTAACAAGAATTCTTAAAGGGCAGGTATTAAAACCATTTTTTGGTCCTCAAGTAATTCAAGGAGGTGCAGATATTGTCTTTGAATGTGTTGGAAAAAAACAGAGTATCAATGATGCACTTCGATTCTCTAACAACGGTGGAAAAGTTGTTCTGTTAGGTCTAGCCGGCATAATGGACGGAATTGATTGGACGACAGTTTGGCTAAATGAGTTAGATGTCAAAGGAAGCTTTGCTTATAGTACGGAGGTGTTTCAAGGAAAAAGCACACGAACGTTTGAATAGCGATTGAATTAATGCGTACTGGAAAAGTCGATCTATCACCATTGGTTACGCACAGATTTCCAATAGAAGATTACCGAAATGCTCTTGGTACTGCTTCAAATAAGAAAAATCGTGCAGCAAGCAAAGTGGTTTTTGAACCGTAACAATTTGATAGAAGTTAGGAGGAAGACAAAAATGAAGAACTTTACAATAACAGGTGGCGAAAAAACTCCTTTTCTCACATGGTATACGGAAGGATTAAAGGAAAAATTTTCAACTGAAGGATACGAGTTTTATGAAGAACCAGTTGAAAATATTAGGATTGTATTTAATGTGATCGAACAAGAAAAACCACGTCCGTTTCGTAGAAAGGCACAAGCGACTTTTGTCGTATCGATACTAGAGAAAAATGAAGAACCGGAAAATATATTTGAAGCTGCTTATCCATATCTAATTAGATCTTTAGCGAACCATTTAATTTTCATTGTGAATAATAAGGAAAAAACAGATGTTTATTTTATTACTCCTGAACAAGGATTTTACAAATTAAGTTATCAAAGTGAAGAAAAAGACTTTTTCCAAAAAATTTATGAAAGATTAGAACCGGTCGCATCGGCTCAATTAGTGATTGACAATCATTTTGTGGATGATTTGGATCAAGATTTATGGCATGTTAACGATATCACACAAAAAATGTACGTATCAGGCAAAAAATTAGATGAAATGAATTTATTACCTGCACCCTTTCCACTTGATAAATATTTGTCATCTCGTGATATGCGTCAGTTAAAAAAATTATACAGTATAGGTGGTCTTAGCTATGGGAATCTAAGCAGCCGACACGATGATAAAAGCTTTTGGATGAGTGCTAGCGGTGTCAACAAAGCTAATATGCGAGTAATTGGCCAAGATATTTTATATATCAATGGGTTTAATTCCAAAAAAAATGCGATGGAAATAAGTGTTCCTCCTCGTATTTCTCCAAAAAGAGCGTCGGTTGATGCAATTGAACATTGGATGATTTATAAAGAGCATTCAAAAGTGGGGGCAATTGTTCATATTCATGCATGGATGGATGGTGTACCAGCAACGGAAATTAACTACCCTTGCGGTACGATTCAATTGGCGAAAACTGTAGCAGATTTAGTACGAAATGCCGATGATCCATCTAGGGCAATCATTGGACTTAAGAATCATGGTCTAACAATTACAGGTCGTGATTTAGATGACATCTTTAAACGTATTGAAGGACAAGTTATGTCCCAGGTGCCAAGTGCATAAAAAGGTGTGATTTAGAGTTAACATATAAATATTGAAGGGAATCTTATGCTTAGTGACTTTTACAGTGTGAGGAGTGAGAATATGGAAACTACGATTGAACCTATCGACAGGGTTGCGATCACTCTCGGTCCGTTCCAAATATACTGGTACGGTGCAATTATCATGTCTGGGGCCTTAATTGGCCTCTGGCTCGCCACGCGTGAAAGCGAGCGACGTTTTTTGCCAAAAGATACCTTTGTTGATCTTGTCATTTTTGCGCTTCCGATTTCTATCCTATTTGCACGCGCATATTACGTGATTTTTAAATGGGAATATTATTCCGTACATCCCAATAAAATTATTGCTATCTGGGAAGGCGGACTAGCCATGCACGGTGTACTAATCGGTGCAGTATTGACGATAATAGTGTTTGCGAAGGTACGAAAAATTTCGTTCTGGAAACTTACTGACATTTTTGCACCAAGCCTGATTCTGGCTCAGGCAATTGGACGCTGGGGAAATTTTATCAATCAGGAAGCCCATGGGGGACCCGTACCGCGGGAATTTCTCGAAAATCTATATTTGCCCGATTTTATCATAAACCAGATGTACATAGAAGGAACGTATTATCATCCTACGTTTTTATATGAGTCTCTTTGGAATTTTGGCGGATTTATCGTGTTGATGTCCCTCCGACGTGCAAATTTAAGGCGTGGTGAGTTGTTTTTGACATACATCATCTACTACTCGTTCGGGCGTTTCTTTATCGAAGGAATGAGAACGGATAGCTTAATGCTTACCGAATATTTTCGGATGGCGCAAGTCATTTCCGTCGTATTAATCTTTGTGTCGATCCTGATAATCTGGTACCGCCGAAAAAAAGGATATGCAGATATCCGCTATTTAGATAATGGCGTGATAGAAATGAGGGATTGATATGATAGATAGGTTGTTGACTCATATTGTTCAGAAATACATTCCAATAGGCATCTGCCTAAGCTGGGTAACCAAATATTTATTCGTATCTTTTAATAATCCCTGTTACTTATTGGCCTAGTGACAGGGTAGCTGCTCTAGACCGCAAAGTATTGTTTTCATCCTCTAATCAATAGATTACACTCAAAATAGTGATTATTCTAAAGTTAGGGGAAGGATATTTATGAAACGAAATTGGAATGAAGATGAGCTTCTAGAACATTTTGTAGTACTACCCATTGAAAGAAAGCTAATTGGTAATAAAACAGGGGCAAGTCGTTTAGGATTTGCAATATTATTAAAGTACTTTCAACAAGAGGCTAGATTTCCTTCTAAGAAACAAGATATACCCAAAGTGGTAGTTGAATTTATAGCGCAGCAATTAGGATTATCTTCAGCGCTCTTTGAGGAATATCGTTGGGGCGCGGGTGAAAGAAACTTTACTTATCATCGAAAACAAATTCGAGAATTCTTCGGTTTTAGAGAGCTTACGGCAAAAGATAACGAACTATTGATAGAGTGGTTAAACGAACAAGTTCAGTTTACACATGATATCGACTATTTAAAAAGTCAGGCAAACAGTCTGTTTCGCAAGTGGCAAGTCGAACCTCCTTTCAGATGGAAGTTTAAAGCGTATGATCGATTCCACCATTGACACTTTTGAAAAGAATTTATATCAATCGATCTATCAGCAGCTATCTCCTAGGACTTGTTCGAGATTAGATGCGTTACTGGAATCTTTCACTGATGAAGAAACAGCAGAAGGTTTTGAAGAAGGGTTTCATAAGGAAAAGGAATCAGATATTTTAACTTTTCGGCAACTTTTATCTTCTCCTAGCAAACCAAGTGTAAGTACTATGGAAATGGAAGTTAAAAAATTGTTAGCTATTCGGCACCTACACATTCCTCCAAGATTATTTCATCATTTGACTCCGAAATTAGGGAAGAAATATCGACTTCGTGCAGCTACAGAAACCGTAACGGAATTGAGCGCACATCCTGCACCCATTCGCTATACCCTTCTTGCCATTTTATTTTCGCATCGTCATGAGGAAGTCATTGATTATTTAGCTGATTTATTGGATGAAATTACGCTTAAATTCGGAAATAAAGCCAAGAACACAACTCGAAAAGAAGCAGTAGAAGAATTAGAAAAAGTCCAAGGGAAAAATAAACATATTGTCAATTTATTAAAAGCAACCGTAGATCACCCAGATGGGGTCATTCAAGTTACTCTATTCCCTATTGTTAGCTCTGATATGATTCGAGATATTATTAAGGACTTGACGAAAAATAACCGGGAGTACAAAGAAAAAATCTATACGAAAATGCATTCTTCTTACCAAGGGCATTATCGGAAGTCTCTTTCGAAGATTTTAAACAACCTTACTTTTCGGTCAAATAATCAATTTCATCAGCCAATTATTGAGGCTATCCAACTCATACGAGAGTATGGAGAAAGTGGGCAGCGTTATTTTGCTGCTGGAGATGAAGTTCCCATTGAAGGTGTAATTCAGCCGAAATGGAAAGATGTTATTGTCGAGACAGACAGCAAAGGGATAGAAAGAGTAAATCGAATCAATTATGAAATTGCAGTGATCCAATCGCTTCGCACTCGACTTCGGTGTAAAGAAATTTGGATTGAGGGTGCTGATCGATATCGAAACCCAGATGAAGATCTCCCTCAAGATTTTGAAGAGAACAAGGAAGAATATTTTCAAGCACTGAAAGCACCACTTGATGTAGAGCCTTTTATTGAAGATATTATACAGTTGATGAAAGATAAACTCCATTTATTGAATCAAGGGCTAGGAGATCATAGTAACGAAAAAGTAGCCATTACTACCAGAAATAATAAAGGATGGATTAGAGTCACTCCACTCGAAAAGCAACCAGAACCTCCACATGTGACGATGCTTAAACAGGAGATTAAGAACCGTTGGACCGACATTAACCTATTGGATTTACTAAAAGAAACAGATTTTCATACGGAGTTTACCAAACACTTTAAAACCACCGCCAATCGAGAGATTTTAGATCGAGAAACCGTCCAACGAAGGCTTCTTCTAAGTTTATTTGGATTAGGAACGAATACAGGTTTGAAAACAGTTTCTGCTGGAAACCATCTAGATAGTTATCGAGAACTTCGATATATACGCCAAAAATTTATTCATAAGGATCATTTGCGAAAAGCCAACGCCGAGGTTACCAACCATATCATCTACAATCGACTGAAAGAGGTATGGGGAGAAGCTACCACTGCATGTGCTTCCGATTCAAAACATTTTGGCTCTTTTGATCAGAACTTGCTTTCAGAATGGCATCCTCGTTATAAGAAGCATGGAGTCATGATCTATTGGCATACAGATCGAAAATCAGCTTGTATCTATTCTCAGCTTAAGTCCTGCCTTTCTTCGGAAGTGGCAGCAATGATGGAAGGGGTTCTTCGTCACTGTACGGACATGGAGGTTGACAGAAATTATGTCGATACACACGGACAAAGTGTCGTTGCATTTGCTTTTTGTCATCTACTTGGTTTTAAACTGATGCCACGGTTTAAAAATATTGGATCTCAAAAGCTATATCGTCCAGAAGCCGGCATGAATGAGGAATATCCTCACCTGCAACAGGTTTTAAGTAGACCGATTAACTGGGATCTTATTCGGCAACAGTATGAACAAATCATTAAGTTTGCAACTGCTCTACGGTTAGGTACTGCTTCTGCCGAATCCATATTAAAGCGATTTACAAGGGATACGAAACATCCAACCTATCAGGCTTTATGTGAATTAGGAAAAGCGATTAAAACGATCTTTTTATGTGATTATTTACACTATGAAGAGATTCGAAGGGAGATTCATGAAGGATTAAATACAGTGGAACAATGGAACTCAGTGAATACTTATATTTTCTATGGGAAAAACAGTGAGATTCGTTCCAATTCTATAGAAGATCAAGAGGTGTCTGCTTTATCACTTCAATTGCTGCAAAATTGCTTAGTCTATATGAATACCTTAATGGTACAAGAGGTTCTTTATGACAACAACCAATATTGGTTGAAGAAAATGACTCCAGAAGATTTTAGAGGATTAACACCTTTATTTTATCATCATGTGAATCCATACGGAACTTTTGAACTCGATATGGATCAGCGAATACCTATTAAGTTGAAAGTCTCGTAATTTTCATTATTTCGATTAGTAACAAACCCAGCTAATCCCTTGACAGGACATTAGCTGGGTTTTTGCTATGAATACATATACGTGAAAAGAGCGCACTCCTTCCTATACAGGTAGGTAAGGGTTTGAAATTATCGCTCCCTTTTCCCCCTGTTAGCACCGTACGTGCGACTTTCATCGCATACGGCGCCCCAACTAATCCAATTCCATTAATCCTCGGCACTTAATGTGCCTCAATTCTTCCGTTTCAATAAGTCGGTGCCTCCCATGGGAGGTGAACCTCTATTAGTCTTACGAGAACCTTATTAACCGATAAGGACTTGCCTTACAGGATTAAATGATTCTTCATTAGTCTAGTGGCTATCCCTCCGCGTTCATTACACGCTTCAACGGTACTGTGCCACCACTTTCACTGATATGAAGAAAAGTTATACAGTCGCTATTCTCACGGCTGTTTTCCTTTCCAACGCCTCACCGAGAGTAAGCTCTCCACGTTATCAGCTTACAACGTTGAATTATGTCTATTATGGAACAAACTTAGGTGTTTCCTATGAGCCTGTTAGCATTGCATATGCCTGTAACACAAGATGGATTTTCATATTCCAGATTCTTACTCATCCACAGCTAACCCTACATTTAGTAGTAAATACATTTCTATATAATGCGCATCTAGACCCGTACATCCAGAAATTCGTCAGCAATACAGTATGTTATTGTATTTTACATTGCATCCTCACCATATTTGTTCAACCCAAGCACCATGATTTACACCACCCCATCGGGTAGGCTTTCGTCAGCCAAACTGTTACGGTAAATTCTCACGCCTATTAGCCGAGCTTATAACACGGCTATTCCTTACCGAATAGCGTGCTATTCGACGCAGGGGGAGCCTTTCAGAGCGTTACCTCCTCATTCGACCCCTCGACATAACCCTTCAGTTTTAGAAATCTGAAACTGTCTGACCTTTACCGAAATTGTGTGGCCCCATTTGAGCCAGAAACGTTTCGCACCTGAAATTGCGCCCTATTCTTGAATAAGCAATAAGCTTAATTTAGCTGGTTTTTAAACAAGAAAAATTGATATCTTTTTCTGCCTTTTTAATATGTAGGGATATCGGAAATTCGCCCCCACGGTGATTCCCCCAATTAAAATAATATACATTAGTACAATGCTCGAATACACTAGGCAATACTACAAACAATACATATGCTTGCGTATCTGACAAATTTAGTCACAAGACCGTCTTTTTAACATTTAACGAAATTTTTAATGCAGTCACGAGTCTAACCAACTTTTTTCAAAATAGCGAATAATTTACATATTTAAGGATAAACTATGTAAATAAATTGCTATTTTTAAGGTGGTTTTAATGAATCAAAAGGTGATTCAATCTGTTCATATTTTTATCCTACTTATTATGTCTACTGGATTCATGGTGCATGTACTAATTATCCCAACTATATTATCAACTTCTAACAGGGATGCCTGGTTAAGTGTTATTTTCAGTACAATACCATTTATCCTTTGGATTCTGCTTGTTTTTTATATTTATAAAAAGTTAAATACTCATGAGGATATTCTCTCTTTACTTAAACGAAAATTTTCTCATTCTTGGGTTTTTATTATTTTTCCGATTACATTTGGGTCTTATTTTTTAATAAATGCCTTTATTACTCTTAAGTACACTTTTTTTTGGGCAAATGCTAATTATACTTTTGAGATCCCTAATTTTGTCATTGTATTGTTATTTGCTCTCATTTGCTTGTATGCGTCTGCAAAAGGTATACGGACAATAAGTACGATCGCATTTTTAGTGCTTCCTATTGTTTCATTTTTTGGATTTTTAGTAGGAATCGGAAATTCGCCAAATAAAAATTATGAACTGCTGTTTCCGATATTTGAGAATGGATACAAAGATGTTATTCAAGGGTTGGTTTATACTTGTTCCGGATTGTTTGAAATTATCTTTCTTTTGTTTTTAACGTCCTATATTAAAGACAGACTAAAGGTTAAATGGCTTATATTGGCTGGGATCATTCTTGTGTTTTTAATCTTAGGTCCACTAGTAGGTGCCATCTCAGAATTTGGTCTGGAAGAAGCAGCAAAATTGAGGAATCCAGCTTATGAGCAGTGGAAGCTGTTGAAAATTGGCGAACATATTACTCGTCTCGATTTTCTTTCGATCTTCCAATGGCTTTCTGGAGCGTTTGTTCGGATAAGCTTATCATTATTTATTGCCGACAAAATTTTTGGGTTTAACAAAAAGAGAAAATGGGTTCTTCCTATCCTTTATATAATATTAATCATTGGTGCATGTATTCCTTGGGATGCCATCTCATTTTTTTACTTTTTGCAAAAGTATTTTTTCCCTATTAACCTTATTTTTCAAATTTGCACGATGCTTCTTTTTTTATTAATTATTCATTTAAAAGGTGATCATCATGAAGAAAGTTCAAACTAACAAAAAAGGCATCAGCATTGACCAATTAAAAATGTGGGTCGAAGGTTCTTCAGATATCGCAATAAAAACAAGGACTTACCACAGTTATACAATTGATTTCCTATATTGTCCTAATTTAGTGGATATGAAATTTATTAGTGAGGTTATTTTTCCTGCCATTCATGATGTGATAGAAAAGAATGGTCATTTAAATTATGAATTGTTAAATAATGTTTTAGAGGTCAGTAAGCTTAAAGATTTAAATAACATGAAAGAAGAGATAGAGCAAAAATTATTTTCAGGTGAATTACTCATTTTTTGTCAGGATTCAAAGGAGCTTTTCTTTATACCCGTATCTAATCCTCCCAAAAGAGGTCCGGAAGAATCCAATATGGAATCCTCAATTAGAGGGCCAAGGGATGGATTAGTAGAAAATGTATCAGATAATATGGCATTAATCCGTCAGAGATTAAAAACGTCATCATTAAAAAGTATTGAATATACACTTGGCGAAAGAAGCAGAACAAAAACCTTATTACTCTATATAGATGATATTATGAATCCTTCAATTCTGGAAACTGTAAAAAAGCGATTAGATTCCATAAAGGTGGATAGTGTCGCCAGCAGTTACGAAATTGAGGAATTCCTATACGACAAAACCTTTACTTTATTTCCTTTGATGGAGAATTCAGGCAGACCAGACTTCGCTGTTCAATCCTTAACACAAGGAAGATTTGTGCTCTTAGTGGACGGAAATCCGACTTGCTTAATAGGTCCCGCAAATTTAAATCAAATATTATATTCACCTGAAGACTCACATGATAGTTTTTTTTACGTTAGTATGGTCCGAATTCTGCGGTTTTTGGCCATAATTACGACGATATACTTACCTGGTTTTTATATTTCGTTAACAACCTTTCAACTGGATCAAATTCCTTATTCACTTATCGCAACAATATCTGCTTCTAGAATTGGCTTGCCTTTATCTACACCTATGGAAGTCTTTATTATGCTTGTTTTATTTGAATTATTTAAAGAAGCTGGGGTACGCCTGCCTAAGGCTGTTGGACAGACTGTCGCTGTTTTAGGCGGATTATTTATAGGTGATGCTGCTATTCGAGCAGGGTTAACATCTCCAGCCTGTCTGGTCATTGTTGCAGTTTCAGTAATATCAGGTTATATCTTGAGTAACCAAACCATGGCAGGCAATGTCGTGATTCTGCGCTTTCTTGTTTTAGCCTTTTCATCACTATTTGGATTATATGGCTTCTTTATTTCCTTTTTTCTCATCCTAACAGCCGTGGTTTCATTAGAAAGCTTTGGTCAGCCATATATGTCGTATTTATCCAGACCCAATGCAGCAGACATCATAAAAAATATTTTGAAGCTGCCTTATCGATTTATGAAGAAGCGAAATCAAGCATACCGACCTATTGATAGCGATAGTCAAAAGGAGTAATTTATGAAAAGGATATTATTGATTATCATAATAAGCAGTCAGATCTTTTTCCTGACTGGGTGCTGGGGTGCAAAAGAATTACAAAGTCAAACTTATATTACAGCTATAGGACTAGATTACGCGGAAGGAGAATTTACAGTCTATATTCAGGCTTTGAATTTTGTCAATATAGGGAAGCAAGAAGGCGCTTCGGCTTTGCAGGAAGCATCCCCTATTTTTATTGGGGAAGGCAAAGGAAAAAACATTCAGTCAGCTTTAAGCAAATTAGAACAAAAGGTGGCACTGCCTCTTTATTACGGACATATCGAAACCGTTCTATTAAGTGAAAATGTTATCAAGGAGCAAATGAAGTCCGTCATCGAATTTATTGGACAAAATTCTTTACTGAGATACAATATATGGCTTTTTGGTACAGAACAAGATATTAAAGAAATTTTAACAAGTGAGAGCTTTTTTAATTTCCCATCTTTATATACAATCATCCATGATCCCAAATCCTTAACTAAAAACAATTTTTTCATTCCTATTGAACAGTATAATAAATTTATCTCGACCTATTACCAGGCAGTTGGTACTCAGCTCATTCCTTCTTTAGATGTAAATAAAGCAAGTTTTTCAGAGGATAAAAAAAAGAAAAATATTGCTGTCATTACGGGAGGCTTTGTTACTTCACAGCAGCAATACAAAGGATGGGCAGATAAAAAAGACCTGTCTGGATTAAAATGGTTATCAAAAAAAGCTACTAACATCCCTCTCTCCCTCTTTGAAGAAAAAGTGAGTGTAATTATACAGAATCCAAAAAGAACGATTAAAGTAGTAAATGGCTATAAACCTGCTTATCACTTAATTATTAAAGCCAATGCAGTATTGGTCCAAAATGAGGAGGATATTAGTTTAGATAAAATAAAAAAAGAATTAGAAAAGAAAATTAAAAATGAACTATTAAACACAATGGAGAAAAGTGAAGAAATAAATGCAGATCTATTAAATATAAGCGAAAACGCATATCGATATCACCTAAAAGAATGGGATGTAAGTACAATTAATTCGATTGATAAGGGATCTTTAGAACACATTGAAGTAAGGATTCAGATTGAACAAAATATATATTATAAACATTAAAATGAGTATATTTAAAACATGGAAAACTTAATTGTTTTGCTTACTTAACAAAATGAATAGTCATCCCTTTTTATTGTTTCTAATACCGCTAGCCAGGTCTTTGTCCATTATTCGATATTCAACAATCTGGCCCTTAAATGAAAAATGAGCCCTGTTCCTTGTTCCGGATAAGCGCCCGTTTGCTTAAATGTCCCTAGAGTCATTTTACAGTTTATTCTTTTGTCTTTCCTTTCCAAATAAGTGAAAAAAACTGATTTCAAATATAATAAACGCTACAACAAGACCACCAAGGTATGGGTACGGAGAATCGATTGTTAAGAATAAGACCAAAGCCAAAACAAAAGCTATGATACCAATAACTACTGAGTATTTGACATATTTACTCAAGTCATAGACCTCCTTTCGTATCAGAACATCTGACTAAAAAGTATTCATGTTATACAGGTTATTCCAAAACTGCACCCTTTTCAGGAAGACAGTTATTACGAATGACTCTCTTCTTTTTTGCTATAAATTTCATACGCAAAATATCCAAATAAAAAACCTATTCCAGGTCCCCAAGTCATTGCAGATAGTAAGGAAATTGGTGAAAATATACTTAAAAATATAGCAATAGCAAAACCAATCATCATTCCGAATGGTATTAAGCTATCCAATAAATTTTGAGCGTCTTTCGTTTTTTTCTTACCCAGGGTGCCTTTCTCATATTTATGCTTCATTCTCAGAATT
The DNA here is from genome assembly GCF_038007345.1 of Cytobacillus sp. FSL M8-0252. Taxonomy (NCBI): domain Bacteria; kingdom Bacillati; phylum Bacillota; class Bacilli; order Caryophanales; family Bacillaceae; genus Cytobacillus; species Cytobacillus sp. FSL M8-0252. The sequence goes on along the minus strand of NZ_JBBOWZ010000001.1, from coordinate 1,385,924 downwards.
ACAAATACTGCAATCCCACCCACTATTACAAGAGGCAATATGGAACGCGCAATATCCAATGCTAAACCCATATTATAATCCCCCTTTCTTTTGCTTTTAAATTGATTCAATTTTAACCTAGTTCATTCAATTAAATGGCCCGATTGCTGAATAACCTATCTACATGTTAATACATGCTATTACCAAAAACCAGTGTTTTTGTAATGTACGCCCATCGCCCTAATGTCCTTTGATTTTATTAAGATTAACAGTTACCAAAAATAATTACCAAAAGTATTACCAAATACCTTTACAATAAGTGGCCCTCTAGTAAAATAAAAATATACAATTTTATTGGAGGTTACAAATGATTATGGTTATGCTCGGGTGTCTACTATTGATCAAAACTTAGATCGGCAAATTGCTATGCTTAATGAATATGGTTGTGAAAAAATAGTTAAGGAGAAATTTACTGGTACGGTTAAAGATCGAAAAGGACTTCATCAACTTTTTGATGTCGTTCGGAAAGGCGATACAGTTGTAGTGGAGAGTATCTCCCGTTTAGGACGTAAAACATTGGATATCCTCAACATTATTCAACAGTTAGAAGAGATGGGGGTACAATTCATTTCTTTAAAAGAAAATATGGATACAAGAACCTCTACGGGCAAAGCCATGTTCCAAATGATGTGTGTCATTGCTGAATTAGAAAGAAACCTTATTGCTGAGAGAGTAAAGGAAGGACTTGAAGCAAGTAGAAGACGTGGGAAAACATTAGGTAGACCCAAGTTGGATAAAGAAAAGCTTGCTGTTGCGCTACGGATGTATGATAGTAAAGAATATTCTATAAAGGAGATAGTCTCGGCAACTGGAATATCTCAAGGCTCCTTATATAGAACAGTCAATAGAAGAAAGCTTGAAGAAATAAAAAAATAGGTTTCCAATTTACTTTGCGGTCTACAGCAGGAACCCTGTCACTAAGCCTTAAAGCAAGTGTAAAACCTAATTTAATTGACTCACCTTCACCATCTCCTGACGCTTGTCCACCACCACTCCCACAAGCTGCTAGAAGCATACTTAGAACTAACATAATAGCCAATAACGCCCTTTTGTTTTTCTTCATTTACCCTTCCCCCTTATTCAAAATTTTCAGATCTTTTAAACCAAACCAACTACGGAATTTTTGTTTCGAATAAAAAACACTGTTGTCGCAGTGTTTTCTTGTCATTTATTATAGTGGATAAGAAATTGTATGAAAAGACTAAATTTTTTATAAATTAAATATATTTAGAATAAAGTTTTATTAGTAAATCTTTATACTCATTAATTTTTAATAGATATCTGTTTTTCCATAACTTTTTATTATTTAACAAAAGAAAATAACAGTATATTTTTTATTAAATCTCATGTTAAAACATCTTACATAACTATCAATATACTGATAATAATGGAAAAATAATTACAAATATAAAAAAACAAAAGAGCATCAATGTTTTAAATAAAAAACACCGATGCTCTTTTGTTACATAATTTTTAAGGTAAGAAGTGTATCATAACTCCTTCTGACATATCCTTGACAACTCTTAACTTACTAAAGCATTTAAAGTTAATGTATGGGTGTTTTATCACATCCCACACAAAGAAATTCTGTTCATAGCCACTTATCACCAAATTTATCCATATTGCTTATTACATATGCTCCCTTTTACTTCACTCGTTACACTTTTTTAAAAATTTATTCCAATTGAACAAGTTAAATTGAAAGTAATTCAAACTTTAAAATAAATACCTTCTTGATTCCACTTTTATTACATGGGCTTATACACATTATTTTTCATTTTCATATGGACAAATGTCCAACCTATTTTCACCTGAGTGAATAGGATGTAAAGACAAATTACCCAAGGAAAGGAATGACTAGTTTGGAGCAGCTTATTACACCATGGGATTTAGATGAGACATTAGCTGATTTATATGTGCCACCATTTATTGAAGAAATGGCTCAACAAGTGATTAAACAATACAATTTTAATGTGAGTAGCATGGAAGTTATTACAACAAAGGCAGATAAGGGTGGACTTATATGGAAGATCAATACGAACATAGGACCCAAAAGTTTAAAAATACTCCATCGGAAACCCTCCAGGAGTTTATTTAGCATTGGTGCACAGGAATATTTAGTTAATGAAAAAAAGGCTAGAATACCACCGATTGTAAAGACAAAATCGGGTAGCAATATAGTGGAAATGGGAGGGAAAATCTGGTTTGTTGCCGATTGGATTGAACCTCTATATCAAGTATCTGCCGATATTGAAGGAGCAAAGCTATTGAGTAACGCTATTGGAGAGTTCCATCAACTTTCCAAAGGGTATGTTCCTCCTAAAGGAGCAGAGAATGCTTCAAGACTTTTACGATGGCCAAATGCATATAAAAAAGTAGTGAGAAAAATATCTTGGTTTAAAAATGTAGCTAACTTATATTCAGAAATACCCACGAGTAAGACGATCTTAAGTACAGTTGATATGTTTGAGGAGCAAGCAAAAAAGGCATTGACTATGCTGGAGCAATCCTCTTATCAACAGCTGGTCGCAAAGGGAAATAAAGAATGGAGATTAGTCCATCAGGATTATGGATGGTCGAATGGACAAATGGGACCTGGAGGTATGTGGATTATCGACCTTGATGGTGTAGCCTATGATTTGCCTATTCGTGATTTACGCAAACTCATATCTGGTTCTATGGATGATCTAGGAAGGTGGGATATTGATTGGATAGTAGGAATGCTAGAAGCGTACAATGAAGCTAACCCTATCACTGACGAGTTGTTTGAGATTCTCTTGATCGATTTCTCATTACCAAATTTATATTATAAAAATGTAAAAGATATGTTATTCGAACCAACCATAGCATTAAATAGCGATTTGGATGCTATTGTCCAGCGAATCGTTGAAATCGATAAGACCAAATGGCCAATTCTTGAGCAATTACGTAAAGAATGGAGAGGGGGAAAAAGGAAATGAAAGTGCTAATAGTCTGTACAGAAAAACTTCCAGTTCCACCGGTAAAAGGAGGAGCAATACAAACATTCATCGCTGGAGCTATTCCAAACTTAAGTAAAAACCATTCTATTACAATAATCGGAAGAAACGATGACACATTACCCGATAAAGAAATAAAAGATGGTGTTCATTATGTAAGGGTTCCAGGAGGATTATTGGAGACTTACAGGGAAGGTGTTGTAGATTATCTTAAAAACAATACTTTTGACTTAATTCACATTTTTAACCGCCCCCGTTTAGTATTACCAATACGAGAAGTGGCACCAAACTCACGACTCATATTAAGCATGCACAATGATATGTTCAAGAGGGAAAAAATAGATACTGAAGAAGCCCAGAAAGCAATTGATCAATTAGATAAAATTATTACCATTAGTAATTATATTGGTAATGAAATAGTAAAGCTTTACCCCGATGCCCAACCTAAAATTCAAACAATTTATTCAGGAGTGGATTTAGAGCGATTTGTTCCAACGTATTCTGTCAAGGGTCAAAGGATTAGAGCTTCCATGCGTCAAAAACACAAACTAGAATCGAAAAAGGTAATTTTATTTGCTGGACGACTTTCAGTGAACAAGGGAGCAGATATACTTTTACGATCCATGCTAGATTTGGCTAAAAAGCATCCTAATGCGGCCTTGGTTTTAATGGGAAGTAAAGGCTTTAGTGATAATAGAATGACCGATTACATTGCTTATATTAAAGCGATTGCAGAACGCCTTCCTATACCTGTTATAACTACTGGCTTTGTTCACCCTGATGAAATTCAAGACTGGTTTGCTACTGCTGATATATTCGTTTGTCCTTCTCAATGGGAAGAGCCGTTAGCACGAGTACATTATGAAGCAATGGCGGCTGGGTTACCCATTGTGACAACTGCTCGTGGAGGAAACCCTGAAATAATCGAGATTGGAAAAAATGGGTTTATCGTTGAGCAAGCAGATGACCCTCGAGAATTTGTAGCTCATTTATCCAAATTACTTTCCAGTCCTTCTCTCTGTAGAGAAATGGGTCAATATGGTCGTAGCTTTGTAGAAAAAAATCATAATTGGAATCGAGTCATCGACGATATTTCCCAAGTGTGGAGCGGGATTGATTATAAAATTAAAAATAACGTTGACATTAGTAGTACTTCTAACATGAATGGCGAGAAAGAAGAACAACTGTTTACCAAAAAAGCTGTAGCTGAGAAGATTTCCCCTATAGAGAAAAAACCAATCCGACCAAAACAAAAGCAGCCAATTAAAAAGATTACTACTGCTTCGATACCATGGATTAATAAAGAAATATTAGCTAATAAAGCAAGCAACTATTGAATCTTAGACTGAATCAACGTTGAGGTAGAGAAACTTCCTCGAAAATGACGAAGCCGTTGAAATTTTACAATCATAAAATTTCAACGGCTTTATTTAAATAGAAATAAGGAAAACTTCTGATATGGTAAAGTGACTGTAACAAGATAAAATTAGGAATAAGGGTCCTACTGTTTAAAGATTAAACACAATGAAAAGTCAGTTTGCCTTTAGATTTAGAAATGATATTCTTTAAAAGTTATTGCTTATGTACAAGAAGGCTTGCTAAAATATGACCGACGAATGATGCTTAAAATCACCTGATCACCTACACACCAACAGTTTTTATCGGTCGCAAAATTTTGTTTTTAACTGTCATTATTAACATCATGTTTACTAACAATAAAAAAGGTGAGCAAAAGGTTAGCTAGCAACCTTACTCACCCTCTTTTTTGTTAATCGATTAGAATCGAAAGAGTGGCGACCGAAACATTTTACGATAATGATCTTTGTTTTGTTTTGGAATCAACTCAGAATAAACGTTGGTTAACCGGCTAGCAACATGATGAAATTGAAAATTAGATTCCACTAATTCTCTTGCATTTCGGGTAATGCTATTAATAGTATCCGGGTTCTTTAAATAGAAATTAATTCCTTTTGCAAATTCACTAGCTTGATCATACTTTTCAATTAAATAACCCGTTTCTTTATGAGAAACTATCTCTGCATTTCCTCCCCTATTTGTTGATATTATAGGGATACCAGCAGCAAAAGCTTCATAGTGAACCCGAGCTAAGGGTTCTTGCCATTGGGAAGAACAACAGAAAATATCACTCATTAAAAAGATGTTAGAAATTTCACTTGCAGGAATAAAATTTGTGAAAATAACTTTGTCACCTAACGGTTCGGCTAGTTTCTTCAAATAACGAATATAGTTATTTATTCCATCATCACTAAACCACTTTCCCCCAGCAATCACAAGTAAAGTATGAGGGTATCTTTTAGCAATAGCTTTAAAGGCGGATATTAGAAGATGAGGTCCTTTATTTTTAGTGAGTCTTCCAACAAATAATATGACCTTTTTATCTCCAATATTGTATTTTTGTCGATATTCTTCTCTAATTTGTTTTCCTTTCTCTGACCAGACTGGAGGATATTCTACTAGATCTACTCCTGAGTAAACTACTTTTGTTTTTGATTCTGCTTCTGGAAACCTCTCCACCACAGTTTGTTTTATATATTCACTAACTGTAACAATCCTTTCAACAGAGTTTACAATTTCCTTTCCATTCTCCAGTGATACCTTTTTTTCAGAAAGCATATCATTATGAAGTCCTAAAACAAACCGACTTGAAGGGGAAGCTTTTTTATAGAGAGGAATATTTAATGGACGGTTAAAAACATGAATGATGTCAAACCTTTTTTCAGTAAGTATTTTAGCAATATCAATTTCATAACTTTCAGATGGTAACCGAATGTATTGCACTTCGTTACGTACTTCATAATCAGGTAGAGATGGATCGGTGACAGAGAAAATAGTTAAGTTATTTTCTTTACTGAGAAAAGGAACTACACCGTCAATCATCATTTGAATTGCACCTCCCTTTATAGCAGGAGAAGGGAGTTTTTCTGTACAAATTAAAGCAAGCCTCATTACTCTTCCTCCTTATAAATAATCTTTAAATCATTTATTTCTCGGAGAAGCCCTTCTTTTAACGGCACAGCTGGCTTATATTGCAGAATCTTCAATGCCTTTGAAATATCTGCCCAAGTATGTCGCGGTTCCCCGCGCGGTTCTCCAATAAATTCCACGGTTGCTTTTTTCCCTGTTAAATCTTCTAATATTTCAATGACATCCAATATAGATTTCCGTTCTTTACCACCAATATTAATTGTCTCTCCAAGGGTATCCTCTGCATAAAGAGCAGCAAAAGTTCCTTCTACACAATCTTCTACAAACGTAAAATCACGTGTTTGTTTGCCATCACCGTATATTGGAATAGGTTTATTCGTTAAAATGCATTCGATAAATCGATGAAATGCCATGTCAGACCGTTGTCTAGGTCCATAAACAGTAAAGTATCGAAGAATAGTTATTGGAAGACCATCATTTTCACTGTATACCTTACATAAATACTCTCCTGTTAGCTTCGTTACACCATAAGGAGAAAGTGGTGAAAGTGGGCAATCTTCTGAAACCATACCAACCTTTTCTCCATATACAGAAGAGGTGGAGGCGTAAATAAACTTCTTTAAAGAGACATTCTTACAAGCCTCTAATAGCCGTTGGGTGACAAGAATATTATTTTCCTCATACAACTTGAAATTGTTACCCCAGCTTGAACGAACACCAGGCACAGCAGCTAAATGATATATCACATCATCTTTGGCAAGAATTTCACTCCAATCAATGCCTAGTAAATTCTTATTTATAAATTGAAAACGTGGATGAATCAACAGATTTTCTATATTTCTTAGTTTAATTGACTTCTTGGATGGGTCTATAAAACCATCAATGCCAATAACAACATTCTCTTCTTCTCTTAATAACCTCTCACATAAATGAGAACCGATAAACCCAGCGGCTCCTGTTACGATAATCCTCATTGTCTAGCCACCCCAATATATTGAAGTTGATGTTTTCTTACGACTTTAGGGTCAATGATATTCCGTCCATCCACTAAAATATTTCCCTTCATTAACTCATTTACCTTTTTCCAGTCTACGGTTTTAAACTGGTTCCATTCTGTTGCAATAATTAATGCATCTGCTCCTTTAATAGCTTCATACATGTCATGATGAATGGTAATGGCAGGTTCAAAAGAATTGACAATAGGATCATAGGCGTGGACCTCTGTCCCTCTTTCCAATAATTTCTCAATTAATAATAATGACCTTGATTCACGTATATCATCTGTGTCGGGCTTAAAAGCTAAGCCCCAAACGGTTATTTTTTTCCCATCCAAGTTTGTTAATTGATTTGTTAATTTATCAATATACAAATCAATTTGAGAATCATTCACATTTTGAACGGCCCTTAACATCTCAGGATTAACATTTCTCCGTTTGGCAGCGTATTCTAATGCCCGAATATCCTTTGGAAAACAAGACCCTCCATAACCTAATCCTGCATTCAAAAAATAGGGACCAATTCTATTGTCTGTCCCTAGCGCTTTTGCAATATGCGTTACTTCCACATTATAGGCGTCGCAAATACGGGCGATTTCATTAATGAATGAGATTTTTGTTGCCAACAAGGCATTATTGGCATATTTAATCATCTCTGCTCCTGTTAATGAAGTAATAATATAAGGTGCTTGTAACTTCTCATAGAGAGTTTGAATTATTTTAATAGATTGAGGGCTTTTTCCACCCACAACAATTTTATCCGGGTTCATCATATCAAATACAGCATTTCCTTCTCTAAGAAACTCTGGATTGGATACAACGTCGAACATACGCGAGTCGATCCCTTTTTCTATTAATGTTTGATGAATCCATTCATTGGTACCTGGTAGTACCGTACTTTTAATAATGATTGTTTTATGAGAGGTTATCGTCTGTACCAAGGTGTCAATGACTTCGTTAATCGCAGTTAGATTTTGACTCCCATCTTCTTTTGTAGGAGTACCGACTGTGATGTAAAGAATTGGGCATTCTTTTATCACACGCTGGATATCCGTTGAAAAATGAAGAAGACCTCTTTTTTTATTTCGAACAATCAGTTCCTTTAATCCTGGTTCATAAATAGGGATTTCTCCCTCAATTAATTTTTCTATTATCAATTTATTCTTATCAACACAGTAAAGCTCATGACCTAAGTCTGCCAACACAGCACCAGTTGTTAAACCAACATACCCTGTACCAATGACACATATTTTCACCATTATCATCCTTACTTGCTCATGTTAAAAACATTCAATTTATCATTATCTTATTTAGCTTCAAACAAAACGTGAAAGTGGGAAAAATATTTAAGATGGAAATGGTAAAAAAAAACAAAAACTATATGGTTAAGTACCTTTTCTTATTGGACAAATTACCAAGTAAAATATATTAGATTAATATATAGAAAGTGAAGAGGAGAGGTTATGATGAAGACAGTAAAAAAAGCAATCATTCCTGCTGCAGGTTTCGGTACAAGAAATTTGCCAATAACAAAGGTGCTTCCAAAAGAAATGTTCCCGATCGCAGGTAAACCAGCCATACAATATATTATTGAAGAAGCCATTGAATCAGGAATTGAAGAAATCTTAATAGTGGTATCCCGTAATAAAAATATGATTTTAGATTATTTTGACCGATCTCTAGAATATGAAGCCTTTTTAGAAAAGACAGGAAAACAGCATTTATTGAATAAAATTGTCGGGCCCGCTATTTCTATTCAATATGTACGCCAACCCTTTGCAGATGGACTAGGTACAGCAATACTCTTAGGTAAAAGATTTGCAAGTAAAGATCCCTTTGCTGTTCTTCTTCCTGATGATATATTTCTACAAAGTGGCCAGCCCGCTTTACGAGAGCTTTTAGACGTATACGAAAATTATCAATCTACAGTAATAGCTCTGGAAAAATTGAATGAAAAGTTATTAAAAAACTACGGGGTAGTGAAAGCGATTGATTTGCAAGATAATACCTATGAAATTTCTGATATTGTAGAAAAGCCTCGCTCCACTCCCCCATCTAATTTAGCCGTAAGTGGGAGATACATTTTTGAACCATCTATTTTTTCATATTTAGAAAAAGGAGGTAAAGGAGTTGGAGGTGAAGTTCAACTAACGGATGCAATCCAAAAATTATTAAAGTTAGAAAAGTGCTACGGTGTGGAAGTATCTGCAAAACGCTATGACATCGGTACGGATAAAGGATATTTAAACCTTATTCAAAAATTAATGAGCAATTCTAAAAAAGAGGATGAATAGTCCTTGTTTGAATTGCTCGAGTTATCCTGCAATTAAATGTCCCATCATACCTTATTGGTGTACTACAAAACGAATGAACTTAACAAAATATTTAGAGATTCCGCAGCCTGATCTCAACCTTGTTTTGTTTTGCAAACTAGTTCAACAATATACCTCTTATCTCAGACAGAGGATTTGTCCAGGGCTGCGTTCAAATCCTGCATAACACGACGAGACATGCTCGACTTTGACTCCATGGGAACTTTCATACCCTGTTTATTAACTACCTTTGCACACTAATATGACTCCCATCTAAAATACTGAGAGTCTAGGCATGAAATAATATTTTCCCTTTATTCCAGATCTTTAAGATGATCTCTAAGATACTGATTGCGATTTAAAATAAATTGCAGGATAAATTCTTGTTCTTTATCAAATAAATCGATAGCATCCTTTTTATATGGATCTAATGCTATATAGGGACGCAATAATTTATGAAGATTGATAATTCTTGGTTCAAATTCCGAAACTGTAAAGTAATTCTCTAATATCTCTTCTAGAAGAATGCGGTATTGAACACGAAATTCCTTTACATCAAGAAGTCTTGCCGTGAGTGTATTAAAACCTTCGATAGGAACTCGATTAAACTTCATAACCCCTCCATTCCAATCCCTTCCAAATGTTGCATCAAAATCCCATGGGATCATCTCATACAATCCTGATTCTCCATTTCGATAAAGGGCATAATTTTGAATGAAAGCATCGTAGTTTTGTGTGCAAATCACACCACACAGCCAAATTAAATATTTTTTGACATCCAAGTACTTTACTATTTCTTTGCCAAACTCATTACGTGGTATCGTATTGACTTTTATTATTAGCTTTTCTAAATCAGAATCGTCCTCAACATTCCCAATTTTACGCAAATACCCTGAAATTAATGAAGATTTAGGCTCACCTTTGGTGGTTAACAAAGAAAAATTAGTTTGATGATTCGTTGCGTAATAAATAGGCCCATATGAAAGTTGTCTTTTTTGTAAAAAGTAATCATCAACAGATTCAAGCTGTAAGTAAATTCCTGAGGACCTTCCATTTATCTCAATTAAAACATACCTGCAATCAGGTGAATTGATCCCAATCTTCTTAAAAAAATCAAAAGATAGCTTATTTCGAATGAAAGAAGGATCGCAATACTCTGCATTAATGTGAATTTCACGTCCAAGAAACTCCTCATTATATGTTCCAAAATCAATTTTGTAAGATTTTTTTCTTAATTTACGTGTATGATTTCCTCTATAACTAATACCGATATCAAATGAATGATTGTTTATAACTAATTGAGAAGGAATTAATTCATCATGCCAAATATTTTTTTCTAAAAATTCCATCAGTTCTGGTTGCATAGAAATACTTAATGTAGGTACAGTATTCGTCTGCATCTTATATCCTCGCCTCCCTCACTTTACCCATTATCATATGAAAAAAATAATGCAAATGATCATTAATTAATTGGAAGTTTAGAACCAATGAAAAATTTTTTCATAAAATAAACTACCTTAAATATTAAGGATTATATTGAAAGGTGGTTTTTATAGATGGGAAAAGAAGACGTAAAAAAGCTTCTAAATGAGGCAAAAGACGCTGGAAATGAGGAATTCCTAAGTAGAAACCCAGGATCAAAAGCTAATGATAACCGTTCTGGCTCTGGTTCTGGCTCTGGTTCTGGCTCTGGCTCTGGTTCTGGCTCTGGTTCTGGTTCTGGCTCTGGCTCTGGCTCTGGTTCTGGCTCTGGTTCTGGTTCTGGTGCTGGTTCTGGCTCTGGTTCTGGCTCTCGTATATGACCATTAGACATGTTTAATCATAATTACTCATGACATGCAGGTAAGAATTGCACAGTTTGATGAAGTATTAAAATTGTAATAAGTTAATATACGGTCGCTACACACTAAAAAAGCAAGAAGTTGATGTGGTCATTCTGACGTAGTTAAAACGCGATTAATCACATCAATTCCTTGCCAATCACTCTGTTATATCAAGGTTAATAAGACGACACATTCCACGTGCGCCGTTTGGGGAAACATGTCTACCGGCTGTATGCTTTTTACTTTATATTGACGGTGGAGAAAATCGATGTCTTTTGCCAGTGTAGATGGGTTACAAGACACGTAAACCAATTTTTTAGGTTTGACTTGTTGGATTGTTTTTAATAATGCTTGATCCAAACCTGTTCTTGGGGGATCGACAACGATAACATCTGGACGAAAGCCTTCTTTCACCCATTTAGGTAACCATTCTTCAGCCTTACCCGTTACATATTTAGCATGCTTCACTCCATGTTTAGCTGCATTTCTCTTTGCATCTGTGATTGATTCTTTTATAATATCCATTCCACGTATTTCTTTTGCTTGATCTGCCAACCATAATCCAATTGTTCCTACTCCGCAGTACGCATCAACAATCGTTTCTTTACCAGTTAGATTTGCTGCTTTTTTGACTTCATTATACAATTTGACGGTTTGCTCTGGATTGAGTTGAAAAAAAGTACGTGCAGATAATTCAAATTGAATATCCCCTAGCATTTCATATATAAACGTTTCACCCGCAAGTGGTATGGTTTCATCCCCAAAAATGAGAGATGTTTTTTGGCCATTGACATTTTGAATAATCGAACGTAAATTCGGAATCCGCTTGGTAGCTTCTTCTACTATTAGTGAAGACTTTGGAAGCTCTTTTTGTCTTGTAATGAGCACAACTTGCACTTCCCCAGTTTTCACACCCACTCTCGTCACAATTGTACGGATATCACCTTTGCGCGTGCGTTCATTATAAGCACTAATGTTTAAATCTTGAAGAATACGCTTCATCGTATTTGTAACAGATATTGTTTCTGGCTTCTGCACGATGCATTCATCAATATCAATAAGCTGATGTGAATTCATGCTATATAATCCTGCAATCACTTCACCTTGCTTCATCCCTACTTGAAATTGGCTTTTATTCCGGTATCTCCAAGGGTCCTCCATTCCGATTGTTTGTTTTATTTGAATGGTGCTTGGATCTATTTTGGTATGTCTCTCAAGTGATTGAATAACCATATCCCTTTTTTCTATTAACTGGCGATCATAGCGAAGATGTTGTAACTGACATCCGCCACACTCACCAAATAACGGACAAGGTGCCTCTACTCGGTAGGGAGAAGGTTTCCTAACTTTTTTTATCTTTGCTTCTGAAAATTTCGGTTGAACATTTGTGACTTCTACCACAACCTCTTCATCAGGCAGGGCACCAGGAACAAAGACCACTTTCTTTTTGAAATATCCGACACCCTCTCCGTTAATACCTAACCTTTTGATTGTTAAAGGAAACCGTTGCTTGAGTTTTAACTGAACGGCAGTTTCTTTTTTACGATTCGTTTGTTTATTCAAAAATAATCACTCCACAGTTATTCGATACTACGCCATAAATAATAGGTGGCATAGCTTAAATAAGGCGTCCAGTCTTTTGCATATAATTCCATTTGTTCGTAGGAAGGCTTCTGCTCTAATTGATAAAGCTTTTTTAACGCATTTTGCAAGCCAATATCTGCCATTGGATAAAGATTATCTCTCCCTAAACCAAACATCAAAAAATTCTGCACTGTCCATGGACCTACGCCTTTTAATTTAATCAGTTTATCATGAATTTCACGATCTGACAGTTCTTTTAGTTGCAATAAAGATAATTGCTTTTCTGATAACTCTTTAGCAATCCCAATAACATACTCTGCTTTCCTACCACTGAATTGTAATGCCCTTAAATCTTCAATTGTTACATTAGCTACTGTTTCAGGATCAGGATAAAACCAAGCACCATCTTTCTCATAACCAAACTTATGCACAAACCTCATTGTAAGCGTATAAGCAAATTTCATATTCAATTGTTGATGAACAATACATTTGAGGAGCGAACCAAATAAATCAAAATCTAACACAAAAGGTGTTCCATAATGAGCGAGAAAAACATGGCGCAAATCCGTTTTTAAAAAATGTTGATGAACATCTGCTAAGGGAATATTCCACCGAAAAATATCTGTTAATCTAACCAACGCTTCTTCTTTTGTTACTTCATTTAATCCTGTCATTAGAAATTTAGGTTTGTTCGTTGTACCCAAACCTGTGATTGTAACGACGACGGATTCATTTTGTAACTTAAGGGGTACCTTTAACATTCTCTTGTCTCGATTCACCCAAATAAGCGGGTCACTTGATAAGCGACTTAAAACAGCATCAAAATTATAGGGTCCACCTATTTCTTTTATTATCTCCATTCACCGTTCATCCTTCACTGTTTTTTCTCGTATTATACTAAGGATCTTTTTATGAGCTTTTTCAACTGTCTTCTATCAAGACGAATATCTGTTCTTATTTATAATTATAACAAGAATTTTACAATGATTTAATGGGGATTTTTACTTCTTAATAAATGATGAATACTGCATCTATTATTTATGTTGCTTATAAATTTTGATGGAACTTTATTAGCATTGTTTTTCTCTTTTTCACGGCTCATAGATCCGGAGCGCTTTCTGTTTGCTTTGTTTCCCTCTTTTTCATGGCTTATAGATTCAAGATTCAAGAAGTTCACTATTTGCTTTGTTTTCCCCTTTTTCATGGCTTTTAAATCCAGGGCACTTTCTATTTGCTTTGTTTTCCTCTTTTTCATGGCTTATCCAGAGACTCGTTGTTTGCTCACCGTTTCCCTTTTCACCCTTATTAATCCCGTTGGCACTCTGTTTGCCATTTTTCTTTCTTTATAAATCAAAACACCTACAATGAAGTTCATTGTAGGTGGTGACTGTTAATATAAGTAAGAGCTATCCAAGGCTTGGCTCCACATGAGATCGTCTAACGATTTGAATTCATATCCTCGTTTTTTTAAATCCACAATTGCTTGTTGCAAAGCATCTGCATTATCTTTTGATACTGTGTGTAATAATAATATGCTTCCTGGATGAATCTGCCTCATAATGTTGTCATAGGAGTATTTCCAGCCTTTTTGTTGATCTGTTTTCCAATCAACAAAGGCTAGAGACCAAAAGATATGGGTATAGCCTAATTCATTTGCGTAAGCCAATCCTTGTTCGTTAAAAATACCACGAGGTGGTCTTAAATAGGACATATGTTTAACACCTGTTAACTTTTCTGTCTCAGCTCTCACTTTTTCTAATTCTTGTTTATATTTATCGCGACTGATCCTTGTCATATCTGGGTGAGTCCAAGAATGGTTGCCGATTATATGTCCGTCCCTTGCCATCCTTTTTACTAAATCTGGTGCCGTATGAATATAATGACCCGTAATAAAGAATGTCGCAGGTACTTTTTCTTTTTTAAGCACATCAAGAATTTTATCCGTATACCCATTTTCATACCCATTATCAAAAGTAAGATAAATTTCTTTTTTAGTCGGATCTCCCTTATAAACAGATTGATGCTTTGTTAGAAGATTATCAAGCATTTTTCCCGCTTCCGCCGGTGATTCATTCTGTGCTTTTTTAATTCCCCAATGGATAGGAGCATGGCTGAATTCACTTGCTGAGACAGGGATTGAACAGATAAACAGAAAGCTACTTACTAATATCATCAATTTTTTCATAGCGCTTCTCCTTCTTTTTTTCTTATTCTTTGCTAGCAACAATAAATTACGAGCGCTAAAAGTTTCCAAAATAATTATTCACATAAAAAAAGAGACACCACTATATGTTGGTGTCTCAAAAACAAATTAAAATACACGTTCTTTAAATTTCGCTAGCTTCTCTAACGAGGATTTGTCTACATCTCTATGAAGACTATTTCCGTGAGAATCCATTGTAACCACTGCTGTGAATCCTTCTACACGTAGGTGCCACATGGCTTCTGGAATACCGAAGTTCATTAAATCAACGCCTTCTACTTCTTTAATACAATCAGCATAATATTGCGCTGCTCCACCAATTGCATTTAAGTATACTCCACCATGATCTTCTAGCGCTTTTAATGTTTTCGGTCCCATACCGCCTTTTCCAATCACGGCGCGAATACCGAATTTCTTCATAATATCTCCTTGATATGGTTCTTCACGAATACTTGTAGTTGGACCTGCTGCTTTTACATGCCATTTTTCTTGATCATCTTTCATCATTACTGGTCCACAATGATATATTACTTGTCCATTTAAATCTACAGGGGCATCGTTCTCCATTAAATGATGATGGATCGCATCACGACCTGTATACATCCGACCATTGATTTGAACAACATCGCCAACTTTAAGTTCACGGATTTGTTCCTCTGTTATTGGAGCTTGAAGCGTAACAACTTTTGTTTCTTGTTCAGCTTCTGCTGTTGCAGCTGTTTCTTGCGCTGCTTCGTCAGCAAAATTAATTTTTTCACCATCTTGATAGTGCCATTCATTAATTTCACCTGTGTCAGGATTTACTTTTACCCCAAGTCTACGATATGCCCAGCAATTATAGGCTACAGATACAAAAAAGCTAGCAGGAATACGATTCATCACACCAACTTTACATCCTAATAAAGTCGTTTCTCCTCCGAATCCCATTGTCCCAATTCCAAGCTCGTTTGCATTTTTAAGAACATATTCCTCCAGTTTTCGTAAATCTTCATTTGGATTTACATCATCTACAGAACGGAATAGTTGTTCCTTTGCTAAATCATAACCAGATGAACGATCTCCGCCAATCCCTACACCTATAAACCCTGCACTACATCCCTGTCCTTGTGCTTGATAAACCGAATGCATTATACATTTACGTATACCATCTAAATCGCGTCCAGCTCTTCCTAAACCATCTAGTTCTGCAGGCAAACTATATTGTATATTTTTATTTTCACAACCGCCGCCTTTTAGAATTAAGCGAACGTCTATATACTCTTCTTCCCACTGATCAAATTTAATAACTGGTGTGCCACCACCTAAATTATCTCCACTATTAGCACCTGTTAAGGAATCAACAGAGTTAGGTCTCAATTTACTATCATTTGTTGCTTCTGCAATAGCATTCTTAATTGCTTCTTTAATCTTTAGTTGATTAACGCCAACTGGTGTTTTGATTTTAAATGTCGGTAATCCTGTATCTTGACAGATTGGCGATACGTTATCATCTGCCATAGAGATATTATTTGTAATTGTTGCCAGACTCATCGCTGATCTCGTACCAGCACTTTCTCTTTCTTTTGCTGCCTTAATTGCCCGACGAACATCCTTTGGTAAATTCGTCGAAGTTTCTACAATTAAGTCGTACATACTTTTTTGGAATTGCTCCATATTCATTTCTCAAAGTTCCCCTTTCCCTTTGCGACCGATCAATTTCTTTTGCGAAAAATTAGAATCATTATCGTATACCATTATATACTCATTCTTTAGTCAAGAAAAGACCAACTGTAGAAACAAAAAAATGGTGAAACCCAATTTTTTTCATAGGGTTTCACCACTTCTTTTTAATCTCTATGATTAAATTCCCTTACTTTAGATTCAAGATCATCGATCATTTCGATGAGACGATCAACATCCTCTAACTCCGTGTTTTCAGGTTCTATCGCATCTAATACGTCCATAAACATATGAAGACGTTGCTTTAAGAAAGCTACTTGATTGTCTTTATCAGTAATTGAATTGCCCACAGTATTCGCTCCTTTCTCTACACAACTTTAATCCTACATGAAATGCAATAGAGCTGCAATAAAGGTTTATTTTTCATTAAAGGTTGACAGAAGCTTACGTTAGATGAATAATGACTACAGATTTACTTAAAGGAGTTTTTTAAATGATATCTCAAACGTTACCAATTTCACCAAGTTATGACCCTTGGGAAGCTTATATGGATATCGATGATTATGGAAAATTAACCTTATCCAATATTGAATTTACAACTACGGTTTTATGCAATATGCGTTGTGAGCATTGTGCTGTTGGGTATACTCTGCAGCCAAAAGATCCTGATGGACTTCCTGTTGATTTATTAATCAAACGTTTAGAGGAAATCCCGCAATTGCGTTCACTCTCTATAACGGGAGGCGAACCGATGCTATCGAAGAAATCAGTTAATAACTATGTGATTCCTCTTTTTAAGTATGCTCACGAACGAGGTATTCGAACACAAATTAATTCTAACCTCACATTAGATAGAGGTAAATATGATAGCATTATCCCTTATTTAGATGTTTTACATATTTCTCATAACTGGGGTACCGAAGAAGAATTTATTGAGGGTGGTTTTGCTATGATGGAAAGAAAACCATCCATAAAGCAAAGACAGGTACTCTTTGATCGTATGATCGAGAATAGTAAAGAACTCGTACAAGCTGGTGTAATGGTCTCTGCTGAAACAATGTTAAATAAAAGAACATTACCCTATTTAGAGAAAATCCATAAGCAAATAACCGAAGAAATGCATTGTCAACGTCATGAAGTTCATCCAATGTACCCTTCAGATTTTGCATCTACTCTCGAAACTTTATCATTAAAAGAAATGCGCCAAGCAATCCATCACCTCCTGGATATTCGAGACAAAGATACTTGGATGTTGTTTGGAACATTGCCGTTTTATCCATGCAGCAATAATGAAGAAGACTTAGCTTTATTACAACGTCTTCATAATGAACAGAATGTCACTGTCAGAAATGATCCTGATGGTCGTTCAAGACTAAATGTAAATATTTTTACAGGTGATGTAATTGTAACGGACTTTGGTGATACACCTCCTTTAGGGAATATACAGACAGATGGACTGCCATCTGTTTTCGATAAGTGGATGGAAACAAAGCTTGCTAAGTCTTTAAATTGCCATTGTAGTGAAGCAAGATGTTTAGGGCCAAATGTGTTAGTAAAAGACAGTTATTACCCTGAAATAGACTTCCAAACTAAAAAAGCAAATATCTCAGTTAAAAAATAGAAAAGTGCGCCAATATAAATGGCGCACTTTTCTATTTAACGTGGTCGTTCCGAAACAATAAAGCCAAATGAGACATGATCCTGTATTGGAATCCATGCGCCAATTCCTTGAGAAGTGATATTTTTCACTACTAAGGTTTTTTTGCTTCCTTTCAACATTATATAAACTTCACCATAAGTAACTTTCCCTTTTTCATTAATAGCAGGTGCGTATGCATATAGGTAGCCCAGACGGTTGATTGCAACATGATATTTATGATCTTTTTTCGTTCCTGCCCCTACAACCGTTTCAAAGGATAAGGGTAATCCACTTTTTTCTGTTGCCTTCAACAACATCATCTTTTTAACATCTTGCGCATGTGGAACCTTAGATGTAAGTCCACCTTTCACTACCTTTTGCATTTCTTGAACATAATTCATTTGATAGACCGCATCTCCCCCGCGATTATCAAAATAGTTCGTATTGATCTTTTGAAACTCCCAATTAGGTGATGTTTCTTGTGATTGATAATTGAGTGGCCATTGACCTAAATAAACAATCGCACGGTATCCGATGGCAAAAGGTGTACTATTTACTGTTGTTTCATTTAACATACGTATTAATTCAGGGTTATCTATTTTTACTCTTGATGTCTCCATTAATTCTTGTGTTAATTCACTCGGCTGTAATGTTGGTAAATCTTGAGCAGGGTTTGGATACGTATTGTCCTTTTCTACATTTAGAACAGAACTTGGTATCTCTATCGTCTCCCCTTTTGTTTCTATTTTTCCTTCAGCAGATATCGCTGATTGAAAGGATGTCACCCCAATGGTCATCAATACTAAAGCATATAGCCATTTCTTCATTTCTCTTACTCCTTTCAAACTTATATGCATTAGTTTTTTCGTATGATGTGAATATTATCCATAAAGGAAAATAAAAAAGTAACATTTTTGTAATGTTTTGAATATTTACAAAAGTCTCTATATATTTTATACTATTTATACACTCACTCGAAAGGAGGGCAGCTTCATTACGATTCGCTTTATTTATGAACAAACACCATAAAGGAGTGGTTAATGAATTCAAGCGAATGCACACTAGCAGTCCTCGATTAAATACTTAATGAGTTAAAAATAAAATTGCAAGCGCTTCCTTTTTATTCGAAATATTTCAAAACGACTCCCGGCTAACCTAGGAGTCGTTTTTTTATTATAGTAAATAAAATCCTATACCGATGATGAAATAAGCTGCTAGAAGGGTGCCACCCTCAAACCAATTAGACTCACCATCGTTGGAGATAACCACCATTAGAAAAACAGCTGATACCATCGTGATTAATTCTGGTACTGTAAATACGAGCGGCATCGCTACAGGGAAAAGTAACGAGATAAGGACAAGTATGGGCGCGACAAACATAGCTACTTGTAAAGTAGAACCAACGGCAATCTCTACGGCAATATCCATTTTATTTTTCGCAGCCATAATAATAGCGGAAGCATGTTCTGCGGCATTCCCTACAATTGCAACGATAATGACGCCGATAAACAATTCCGACCAACCAAATGTCTTCCCTACTTCCTCAAAGGTGTGAACAAGATTTTCAGAAATATAGGCTACAGCTAATGTAGCAAGAGCTAATACTAAAATGGATTTTCCTTTGCTCCATTCTGGTACTTCCTCCACTTTCTTCTTTCCGTCTTCATCTCCTTTATTATACACACCTCTATGTGTAACTAATTTAAAGAATAATGCGGCTAAGTATAAAGCCATCAGGATGATGCTAATTCCAATACTAAAGATCATCGTCTTTTCTTCATTCATTGACATTGAAAATATTTCAGGAATAACGAAAGCCACAATGACTGCAAAGATGAGTAAGCCCGCATTATGGCGTGCATCATGGATATTAAAGCTTTGCCTTTTAAACTTTATACCTCCAATAAAAAAGGAAAGACCGGCTACTAATAATAAGTTACCTAATACACTTCCTGTTAATGATGCTAAAACAACACCAATTAATCCCTCTTTTAATGCAAAAATCGCAATAATTAATTCAACCGCATTGCCGAATGTCGCATTTAACAATCCACCTATTCTAGGACCAGCAATAATACTCAAACTTTCTGTCGATCGTCCCATAAAACTAGCTAAGGCAATGATAGCAACACAATAAATAATGAACATCAATGTACTTGACCAATGTAGAAGACTTCCTATTACGGATAACGGTACGCCAATAAATACGAGTATAGCAAATACTTTATTCATCCCATCCTCCTCAAAAAAAATCGCTTTACTTTTCTTAAGATAAACATTTTTAAGGATTGTTATGAAAAGATTATGATTATTCTCTTGTCAATTTTATCTTTCACATATAATATCTATTGTGGTAGAAGATTTATTATTTTCATTTATTGAGGTTATTTTATGGACAAAAAACTAAGAGTAAGGTTTTGGATTTTAGTATTCATTGTTGCGATATCAGGTTTTAGTCAAGGAATGCTATTACCGCTCATCGCTATTATTTTTGAAGGTGATGGTGTATCTTCAAGTTTAAATGGCTTAAATGCAGCAGGTTTATATATTGGTATATTACTTATTTCACCTTTCATGGAATATCCCCTAAGAAAATATGGATATAAACCAGTCATTATTATCGGGGGACTTCTAGTAGCTACTTCCCTCTTATTATTTCCACTATGGAAGAGTTTTTGGTTTTGGTTTATTTTAAGGTTATTGATTGGAATCGGCGACCACGCCCTCCATTTTTCAACACAAACATGGATAACGTCATTTTCTCCTGAACGCAATCGAGGGAGAAATATTTCCATCTACGGATTATTCTTTGGGATTGGGTTTGCTGTTGGACCACTAATGACACCATTAGTTCATATAAGTGAATCTCTTCCATTTATTATTTCTTCCCTCTTTTGTTTTATTGCATGGGGGTTTGTGTTCTTTCTTGATAATGAGCAACCACAGCATACAATCGCTGTTCAATCACTAAAAGGGACTTTCCATCGTTTTTACGAAGTATCTACTTATGCTTGGATTGCCTTTATCCCACCATTTAGTTACGGATTCTTAGAATCGTCAATAAATGGGAGCTTCCCTGTTTATGCTGTGCGCATGGGAATAGAAGTCTCATCAGTTTCGTTATTACTTACCTCATTTGCTGTCGGAGCGATTATTTTTCAGTTGCCTTTAGGGATGTTAAGTGACCGCTATGGACGAAGAAATATTTTAATGATTATTTTATTCTGTGGCTTTATTCTTTTCTCTTCTGCTGCGATATTTGAACAGAATGTCAACATTCTAATGTTGCTACTGTTTTTAGCAGGGATGGCTGTAGGAAGTACTTTTTCATTGGGAATTAGTTATATGACAGATTTAACTCCCACTCAGCTTTTACCTACCGGAAATCTTCTTTGTGGTGTTGCCTTTAGCTTAGGCAGTCTTATTGGACCCTACGCAGGCGGTTTATTTATTCAATATATACAATCACTAAGCTTTTTCGCCGTTATTAGTGGGATGATGCTCATCAATTTTACGATTATCGCTTATTTTGGTCGCCATAAGATGAGCAAGCAATTGTTTCACAGTTAAATTATGTTAAAAAACGTCTAATATAGAGAATAACCCTTTTCAAAAGTTACAATATAATGTAAAATTAAAGCAATTAAATATTATCAATTCGGCACTTTTTCTGCTGTCACCTATATGGTGGCAGCTTTCGTCGTTTTTAAGGGTAATGATGTTGATTATTCTTCTCAATGAGAATGGAGGAAATGAAAATATGGAAGGAAATGTCCTAGTACAAAAACAATCGCAATCATCTAGTCAATTATTCGAAAAGTTACTACCACATATCGAGCTTATAGCCGCAATTACTTCAGGTGTTTTTATTCTTATCGGTTGGTTACTTAGTAAAGGAGGCTATGAAACAACTTCTATCACTATCTTTATCTTATCTTTTATAATCGGAGGTTTTGCGAAGGCAAAAGAAGGTATTGAAGAAACGATTGCTAATAAGGAATTAAACGTTGAAATGCTGATGATCTTTGCCGCAATCGGCTCCGCAATCATTGGCTATTGGATTGAAGGTGCCATTCTTATTTTTATCTTTGCAATGAGTGGCGCACTAGAAACATATACAATGAATAAAAGTAAAAAAGAAATTTCTAGCCTTATGGAGTTGCAACCTGAAGAAGCTTTATTAATTCATGAGGATGGTGAAGAACTTGTTCACGTTTCTACACTACAAATCGGAGATAAAATTCTAGTTAAACCAGGGGAACGCGTTCCCTCTGATGGAATCATTGTCTACGGACAAACAACTATAGATGAAGCAACGATTACTGGTGAATCGATTCCGGTAACAAAAGGGTTATCTGAAGAAGTGTATGCCGGCACCGTCAATATGAATGGAGCCATTAAAGTAGAAATCACAAAAAAAGCGGATGAAACTCTTTTTCAAAAGATCATTCAACTGGTCCAATCAGCACAAAGTGAAAAGTCCCCTAGTCAGTTATTTATAGAGAATTTCGAAGGGAAATATGTAAAAATTGTACTACTGACCGTCGCACTCATGCTATTTCTCCCACACTTCTTACTTGGATGGAGTTGGAACGAAACATTTTACCGTGCCATGA
This sequence comes from Cytobacillus sp. FSL M8-0252, assembly GCF_038007345.1. Lineage (NCBI taxonomy): Bacteria > Bacillati > Bacillota > Bacilli > Caryophanales > Bacillaceae > Cytobacillus > Cytobacillus sp. FSL M8-0252. The sequence continues at coordinate 1,363,130 of NZ_JBBOWZ010000001.1, read as the reverse complement.
TTCTCCTAGTAGTCGCCTCACCTTGTGCACTTGTCGCCTCTATTATGCCGGCTACATTGTCTGCGATTTCTAATGGAGCAAGACAGGGAATTTTATTTAAAGGCGGGGTACATTTAGAGAACTTAGGCCATATTAAAGCCATTGCGTTTGATAAAACAGGTACTTTAACTAAAGGACGCCCAGAAGTAACAGATTTTATTACACTACACACTCAGCATCGTGATGATTATTTACGCATTGTTGGATCAATTGAAAACCATGCAAACCATCCACTTGCTACTGCCATCGTCTCGTATACAAAAGAAGAGCAGAGCTCTCCCCTTATAGAGCCCGAATCAATCGAAGATGTACCAGGATGGGGCATTAAAGCAGTGATTAACGGCGTCACTTGGAAAATTGGTAAACCATCATTTATTTTGAACAATAACGAACTTGCGCCAGAATTAAAAGAACAGCAAGAAACATTAGCTTCGAATGGTAAAACGATCGTTTTATTTGAACGCGATCATGAGGTGTGTGGATTAATCGCATTAAAGGATCAAGTTCGTCAAGAAACGAAAGCTGCGGTTAAACAATTAAATGATCAAGGTATATACACCATCATGTTAACAGGCGATAGCCAATCAACCGCTCAAGCCATTTCTACTGAAGCAAATGTAGAAGACTTTATTGCAGAATGTTTGCCAGAAAAAAAAGTGGATCATGTTAAGGAATTAAGAAATCAGTATCAACAAGTAGCAATGGTTGGAGATGGAATTAACGATGCGCCTGCACTTGCGACTGCAAATGTTGGGATTGCCATGGGTGAAGGAACCGATGTCGCATTAGAAACAGCAGATATTGTTTTAATGAAAAACGATCTTCCTAAAATCGCTCATGCAATTGCCCTATCCAAACGCATGAACACCATTATTAAACAAAATATTGTTTTCTCTATATCAGTTATTATGCTGTTAATTTGCTCTAATTTTCTACAGATATTAGATCTTCCTTACGGTGTAATCGGTCACGAAGGCTCAACCATTTTAGTGATATTAAATAGCTTAAGGTTGTTGAAGAACTAAAAGAAAGCAGCTATCCAAGTGTGTGAATGGATAGCTGCTTCTTTATTTAATGATAGCCGTTTTGCTTATTAGCCGAACTAGATGTTTTTTGTTTAGGTTTATTTTTACCTTTTTGTCTTGTGTTACCATCTTTATTTGCAGTCAATGTAATCACCCTCCTTAAGCCTAGGTTGTCCATTGATGCACCTTACAATCAGGTAACTTTTACTATGTGTTTTTCACTTTGCTGTATTTATTTAACAATGCGTTTATTTCTCCACCAATCATAATAATAATACCCGTTAAATAAAACCAAATCATTAATATAATGATTCCACCAATACTCCCATATGTGGCCGAGTAATTTCCAAAATTACTCACATAATATGAAAACGCATAGGAAGATAGAATCCAGCCAATTGTAGCAAAAAGTGAACCTGGGATAACTGTCACATTCGTTAAACGCTTATTAGGAGCAAACCAGTACAGTCCACTAAAGATAATAAAGATGATAAGCGGACTCGCCAGCCATCTAAGTGCATTCCATATGCTCAAAAATTGCTCAGTCAATCCAAATGCATCAAAGATAAATAGACCAATTTGTCTCCCAAACACAGGTAATAATAATGCTACTAAGAAAACAAAAACCATAGAAATAGTTAAAAGCATAGCAATGCCTCTTGCAACAATAAATGATCGACTTTCAACGACATCATACGCCTTATTAAAAGCCCTCATAATGCCATTTATCGCGGCGGACGCGGACCACAATGTACCGATAATACCAATTGATAACAGAGCCCCATTTTTCGTTGTGACGGCACTCAAATTGTCTTCCAATAATGACATAATTTCTTTTGGTGCGAAATCTCTAACGATAGCAAATATATCCTCTTGAGTAATCGGTAAATAAGGCAGCAATGATATCAAAACAATTAATAATGGAAAAAGTGATAGGAGAAAGAAGTAGGCCAATTGTGCAGCTACGCCGAAAACATCATCCTTATCTATTTGCTCCCATAGTTCCTTTCCAAAAGTAGTGACTTGTTTCATCAGCGATCCCCCAAACCTTGTTAGTTATTCCTAACATTCCCTTCTAACGTCGCTTCTGAAACCTCTACTTCACTTTTAGGGTCATTTAAGGCTTCTCTTGTTTCAATTGCCTTTGTTTTAATATCCTCAATTGTGGTCGTTAAGAAAGCCACATCTTCACCGATCTGCTGGGCTGCTGTTCTAACTTTTAAAGAGACACCTTTCACTTGTTGAACGGCTTCATCGGGATTTTTTATGTAATATTTTGCACTTTCTGTCGTTTCTCTGCATTTAGATTTTGCATTTTCTCTTGTATCACGGTCTAGCATCGTGAGCGCACCGCCCGCTACCGCTCCAAGGACAACACCTTTCCAAAACAATGATTTTCCCATTTTCCTCACTCCTTTATTCTTTTTAATCTACCTATACTTTATTTTCTTTTTTTCTCTAAAAACATGCAAGCTTTGCACCTATCAATGGTTGACTTTTCACTTTAACCATGGAAAGATTATACTACTGATGTATTATGGGGGGAAATCAAGTGAATTTATCACAGAAATCAACTGAAAATGTCGATTATATGATCGAAAAAATCAAGGAAAAACTAAAAGTATTAAATATTGGCGCCATTAAATCTTCTCATTTTGACGAAGAAATGTACGAAGAACTAAAAGATATTTACGATTTAGTGATGAAAAAAAATCATTTCAGTCCTAATGAAATGCAAGCAATCGCTGAAGAATTAGGAAACTTGCGCAAGAATAAATAAGACCTTATTATAAGCAGCTGCATGATTTGCAGCTGCTTTTTGTTTTATTGCTCAGTTAAAATCGTGATTCCATCTTTACCGACTGCAATTGTATGTTCATATTGAGCTGATAAACCACCATCAACTGTTCGCGCAGTCCAGCCATTTTGATCCATCTTCATATGATGCATTCCAGTATTCACCATTGGTTCAATGGTGAATACCATACCTTCTTTTATTCTCGGTCCTTTATGAGGGAGGCCAAAATGAGGAACATCCGGTTTTTCGTGGATGCTTGCCCCTATCCCATGACCAATAAATTCCCTTACTACCGAAAATCCTTTCTCTTCAACAAACTGTTGAATCGCATAACCAATATCTCCAATTCGGTTGCCTATCTTCACCTGCTCAATTCCTTTATATAATGATTCCTTTGTGACATCTAATAGGGTAGATACCTTTTCACTCACTTCTCCAACGCCGTACGTCCAAGCTGAATCTGCAAGAGCTCCATTATAATTGACCACCATATCAATCGTTACAATGTCGCCTGATTTTAATGGTTCCCTCCTCGGAAATCCGTGACAAATTTCATCATTAATGCTGGCACAAGTAGCATACTCATACCCGCGATAGCCCTTTTGCTCAGGTGTAGCCCCTATTTTCTTCAGATAGGCATCAACAAATTCTTCAATTTCCCATGTAGTTATACCCGGTTTAATTCTCATGGCAATCTCTTTATGACATTCAGCAAGTACCTTACCTGCTTCATGCATCTTTTCAATCTCTCTAGGTGATTTCAACACGATCAATAGCAAAACCTTCTTTCAGTCACTGTTATATTAAAAGTTATTATACTCTACTTATTAATATTAGCGCTGAATGAAAAGTTTTACAAAAATCATGCAACGATTGCTTTTCTTAAATTATCAGAGTAATTTTAAAGACTCTCTTGTAAAGGCAGGAATATCATCAGGTGTGCGGCTCGTCACAAGTTGATCCTGACAAACCACTACTTCTTTGTCCTGAAGTTTAGCTCCTGCATATTCCATATCTACATGAATGGATTTATAGCCTGTAGCTCCTCTACCTTCTAATGTTTTAGCAGAAATTAATAATTGTGGTCCATGACAAATAGCAAAAACAGGTTTTTTCGCATCCATCATCTTTTTCGTAAATTGAACAAAGCGATCATCTGCTCTTAACATATCCGGAGAAAATCCACCTGGAATAAAGAGAGCATCAAACTCATCTGCGTTCACATCATCTATACTTTTATCAATCGTCACTTGATCATTTCCTTGCTTCCCTTTTACGACTTTACCAGCCTCTGATTCAATTGTAATAACCTCATGTCCTGCTTCCTTATAACTTTTTGCTGGTTCTGTATACTCAGAATCCTCAAACATATCGGTAATTAGACAAGCAATTTTTTTACTCATTTACTATCTCTCCTTTATGGTTTATATTGTTGGTTATATTATGTCCGTTCCCTGAAAGTCTTCCCTTAAAACATATATGTATGTTAATTAATATATTAAAGAAAACATGCCCTACAACTATACTTGATATTTATTTTCTGTTAAAATTCTTTTAGAACGGTAAGAATTCAATCTATTCAGTTTATACAGTCTCATTTATATCGGCAGCTCCGTAATGTAATGATTAAAAATTTTTTATTACAATTAAAAGACTAAGCGATTACAATTTACGGACATAAGCGGTTGGATTCTCTTTTTTTGATATGATACTGTTAACAACAAAGATAGATAGGGTGAACGTGATGATTGGTAATCGAGTCAAAGCATTAAGACAAGAGAAAAAAATGTCTTTATCAGAGCTTGCAGATCAAGCAGGAGTAGCTAAATCCTACTTAAGCTCATTAGAGAGAAATTTACAAACGAACCCTTCCATTCAATTCCTCGAAAAAATCGCAGCTGTACTCAATGTACCTGTTGATCACCTTATCCATGATCAAATTAATAAAGAAGAATTAGATACTGATTGGATAAATATAGTCAAAGAAGCGATGGAATCTGGGGTTTCAAAAGAAGAATTTCGGGAGTTTCTCGACTTTAATAAGTGGAAGACTAGAAATAAATAAGACAAGCTTACAAACGAATCTATAAAGATAAAAAGAGATATGAATGAAACCTCCGATAATCTTCGCGTTTATCGGAGGTTTTTTTCTTCTTATATTTTTTTTATTCCATTTTAACCATAATCTTGTAAGCTCATTAATTCGGAGGCCTCAATGTCATGTTATTCCTCTTCTTTAGCTTGTAGAAAAATTCTCACCTCTTCTTTATTTAAACCTAATTGTTTTGCTTCTTCAATAAGGGCAAGCCATTCTTCATCTAGTGTTTCTATAACTAAAGACCTTTCCAAATTAAATCCCCCTTTAGACTTGAAGCATATTCTCAATTAGTCCTATTTTGCAATAAATCCCGCTTTATTTTCAGACTATTGTAGATATTTACATTTTACTACTAGTTCATTCTAAAATCTGCTAATTTTTTTCTTCATTTTCAATCAAAAAACGACAAGTGTATAATGAAACTTGTAGAATAGAGGAAAAAATCGGAACTTTTGAGTCAAAAAATACCTACAAATAAAAAAACCGAACATCAATTCCTCCTTTAAAAGTTTGATTGATGTTCAGCTTCCTCTTTGATTTTTAAAATTGGATACTTTTATATCTTGAATTATAATTGCATAGCAAGTTTTGCCCCAATTTCGGCATTATGCTTAACTAATGCAATATTGGCTGCCAAGCTCTTACCACCGGTTAATTCTTTAATCATAGATAAGAGGAATGGTGTTATCTCTTTCCCTGAGATACCTTCTTCTTCTGCATGAACAAGAGCTTGATCAATCATCTCATTCATTTCCAGTTCATTCATAGCATCTGCTTCTGGTATTGGATTAGCAATAACTAGCCCTCCATTTAAGCCTAGTCCCCACTTTACCTTCATCATTTCAGCAATCTCTTTTATCTCATCTACACGAATATTGACATTATACGGGCTCTTTCTCGTATAAAAAGCGGGTATCTTATCTGTACGGTAGCCGATGATTGGGACACCATATGTTTCTAAATATTCAGCTGTTAATTTAATATCGAGGATCGATTTAGCACCGGCACAAACGACAGCGACATTTGTCTTTGCTAATTCCTGCAAATCGGCTGATATATCCATTGTTTCACTTGCCCCTCTGTGCACACCTCCAATACCCCCTGTTACAAATACTTCAATCCCTGCTAGTTCTGCACAAATCATCGTGGCAGCAACAGTTGTCGCTCCATGTTTCTTCGCTGCAATGACATAGGGAAAATCTCTTCTGCTAACTTTCATAATTGAATCGTTCGTTGCAAGTAGTTCAAGTTCTGCGTCTGATAGCCCAATTTTAATTCTACCTTCTATAATAGCAATGGTTGCTGGGATTGCCCCATTCTGCCTGATAATCATTTCAACTTCTTTGGCTGTTTGCACATTTTGAGGGTAAGGCATACCGTGAGAGATGATTGTTGATTCGAGTGCGACAATTGGTTTTAATTGTTTTTTTGCTTCGATCACCTCATCAGAGTAATCTAACCAATCTTTTCTCATTTGTAACAACTCCTCTAAAAATATTCTTGAAAGGCATGTTGTAGTTTCTTTTGGCTTAATTGTGGATGAACCGTTTCCTTACTTGTAAGCGTTACACTTGCACAGATTATTCCTATTTTACAAGCATCTTCTATATGCATGCCTTTATGATGTGCATAAATAATTCCTGATGCTAAGGCATCTCCAGCACCTGTTACATCAACGACCTGAACAAAAGGGGGCATAATAGCTCCTGCCTCTCCATCTTGTGTGGCGAAAACAAGGCCCTTTTCCCCTCTCGTTATTATTACTCTTTCTACACCCTTTGCTAAAATGATTTCACATGCTTTAAAGTAATCTCCTTCACTTGTAAGTTTTACTCCAGAAAGCAAACTTGCCTCATCTTTATTGGCAATAAGAAAACTCACACCTAATAGTTGAGCAGGGAGTCTTTTTATTTTCGCTGTAGATACTGTCGTAATACATAATGGTGTGTTGAATTGTTTACATTTTTCTATTACTCTTGTCAATATAACACTTGGGAAATTTGTATCGAGAACAACCATTTTAGCCGAAGTAAAATACCCCCATCGTGATTCGATTATCTCCATATCGAGGACATCGTTAATTTCCATATCAGATAATGCTATTCTCATTTCTCCCTTTTTATCCAACACTGCTGTATAAGTTCCTGTTCGGCAAGTAGGTATAATAATCGATGGTGTTGTATCTACTAGTGGCTTTAGGCGATCTAACAACCATGTACCTTCGTGATCTTCACCGATAACAGATAATAAAGAAACGGACATTTCAAGTCTAGCCAAATTCTCCGCGATATTCCTTGCTACCCCTCCTCCTGATTGTTCAGTTTTCGCAGGATTCGATGTCCCTTCATCTAAGCTGTCCACAGCTTGCAATTTTCTATCAATATTGGCAGCGCCCACACATAAAATAGATGGTTGCTTTGGTAAAATATAAGCCCTACCTAATATATAGCCATTTTTTGTAAGAGAGGAAATATAGCCAGCAACGGTAGAACGAGAAATGCTTAAGCTGTCTGCTAGCTCAGACTGTGAAATATAAGGATTATCTTTTATGGAATTTAAAATTTGCTGCTCTTTTTCATTCAATGGCTCCCCCTCCTTAAAACATTTGTCTATATTATAAACAATAGTTTGATATTTCTGCAAATTCTAATTATAATCATGGGGTTTTACATAAAAAAACAGATAAACTCTTTCGAAGTTTATCTGTTGGTTGTCAATTCTCTCGGAAGTATTAAAATTTCTACTCTACGATTTCTTTCTCTTCCCGTAACCGTTTCATTCGATTCTTTAGGTTTATATTCACCAAAGCCTTTGGCGCTAAACCATTCAGGATTAAGTTCTGGATTATGTAAAAGGACTTTCATGAAATTGACAGCTCTCATTACACTGAGTTCCCAGTTTGACTCAAAATTAGCATTTCGTATCGGTACATTATCCGTATGTCCGCTAATAATAATATTTCTTGGAGGATTCATCACAAGTAGTTCAGAGATTTCTTCTGCTGTCTGTATATCTCTAGCTCTTACTTCTGCACTACCTGAAGAGAATAATACATTATCTCGAATCGTCACAAGCAGTCCTTCAGTTGTAAGCTCCGTTTCAAACTTATCAGTAATATCATTACTGATAATATAGTGATCAACTTTGGCTTTTAATTTTTTCAGTTCCTCAGTATCTTGTTCCTCATCAGAAAGACCAGACAGTTGACTAGCTGACACACTTTCTTTTTTTTGAGGGGCCATACTTCCTTCTGGCATTGGGCTAGGAAAATCAATTACACCATTACCTCCAGAAAAAACCTCATTAAACGCTGTGGACATTTTTTGAAACTTTTGAACATCGATTGCACTAGAAGCAAATAAGACGATAAATAAAGCAACTAATAATGTAAGTAAATCCGCATAAGGCAGTAACCAGGATTCATCAACATGCTCATCTTCGTGACTCTTCTTCTTCCTTCTAGTCATGATTCTATGCTTCCTTCTTCTAAAAATTCTTTTCTTTCTTTTCCTGGTAAATAGGAAGATAGTTTTTGCTCAATTACACGTGGAGATTCTCCCTCCAAAATAGATAAAATCCCCTCTATCATCATCCTCTTATGTTTAGCTTCTATTTTAGATTTCCTCTTTAACTTATTTGCAAATGGATGCCACAATACATATCCCGTAAAGATACCTAACATCGTAGCCACAAATGCAGCACTTATTGCTTCACCTAATGCGTTAATATCGCTCATATTTCCTAATGCCGCAATTAATCCAATTACTGCACCTAATACACCTAGTGAGGGGGCATATGTTCCTGCTTGAGAAAATATTTGCGCTGCCGATTGATGGCGCTCTTCCATTGCATCAATTTCTTCATTTAATACGTCTCTAATATAATCGGCACTCTGTCCATCCACTGCAAGTGATAAACCATTCTTCAAAAAGGGATCATTGATTTCATTTATTCTTACTTCTAATGATAACAACCCCTCTTTACGTGCAAGCTGAGCCCAATCAGCAAATTGGCTAATGATTTGAGACATCGGTAATGTCTCTCTTTCTTTGAATATTACGCCCATTATTTTAGGTATTCTTTTCACTTCAGAGACTGGAAAAGCGATTAAAACAGACGCTACTGTCCCAACGATAATAATCATAACGGCAGCCGGATTTACTAATACACCCAGTCCTACTCCTTTTAGAAACATACCTAACACAACTGCAATAATTCCTAATATGACACCTATCCAAGTTGTTTTATCCATCCTTATCACACCTACTTCAAAAAATACTTACTTCAAAACTTTTTACTCATTACTTTTTTATCAGATACTGGTTTCTTTGTTTTATTTCGACATATTTCTATGTAATTGAAGCATCTTAATAAGGTCTTTTATCCTATTTGTCTTTTTGTGTTTATATACATAAAAAAACCACACAAAAATGAATGAATAGCATCATTTTGTATGGTTATTTAAAAAGCTTGTTTTCGATTTTCTGTTCATAATTTTTGAAAATTTGTGTGTTTGTTGCCACTTTTCTTTCTGATAACAAAGCTTGGAATTTTAACCTCTTTTCATTCAGCTCTTTTTTTAGTTCTCCTTCTTTCTCTTCATTCTCACAACTTGCAATTAATTGTTCAATTGTTAGCATCTCTTTCCTAAGATCGATTTCTTTTGTTGTATATCCTGCATTTTTCATTATTTTATAAGACATTCTTAGAGATTCTGGTACCCCACTTAGTTCATCTTTCGGTAATGGCTTACCATGCCCTTTTAAATGAGCAAACTCTCCCTGTCTTTGCGCTTGTTTGATTTTCTCTTCTGCTAAAATTGAGAATAAATCCATTAAATGAACACCTCACCTTCATCTTATTATACTCCATGCAGTTACATATCCCTAACGAATGAAGGGAAATATAAAATAGAAAGGAGCGATTCACTATGTCAAGAGGTAAACATTTTAATCATAAGAACAAACAGCATCCAGGTGCGTTTAATGAACAATATCAAAAAGAAAAATCAACTGAAGCGCAAGAAGACGAGGAGTTTTTAGTCGTTCAAGAAGCCTTTAAAAATCGCATTGAACAAAGTGAAAACCGTTAATATTCTTATTAGGCTGTAACCTTAGGGATTACAGCCTTTTTAATAAAAAAAGTTAATGATAAGCTTTACTTTTTAGCCACTCCGTGCAATTTTCGATATCGTTAGAAAAAATACGATCCTGGTTAATTGTTGGTACAATGGTTCGCCCTTGTTCATATAGTGAGCGGGTATGATTAGCCATTTTATCTATTCCCTTAAATTCAGCCGCTTGCATAGCACAAATCAATTCAATTGCGATCACTTTATTTACATTTTTTATGATTTGATAGGCATGCCTTGCACCAATTGTTCCCATACTTACATGATCCTCTTGATTAGCAGAAGAAGGAATAGAATCAACACTAGCAGGATGAGCCAGTGTTTTGTTCTCTGACACGAGTGAAGCTGCACAATATTGCATAATCATGGCACCTGATTGCAGCCCCGGTTCTGGGCTAAGAAAAGCGGGCAATTGATTGAGTTGTGGATTAACTAACCTTTCTATTCTTCTTTCAGATATATTCGCTAACTCAGCAACGGCAATTTTCAAAAAATCCATAGCTAACGCAATGGGTTGACCATGAAAATTCCCGCCTGAAATTACTTTTTCTCCATCATCAAAGATTAAAGGGTTATCTGTTGCAGCATTCATTTCAATTTCGAGCTTTTCTTTCACATAGTTAAGTGCTTGCCAAGTAGCCCCGTGCACTTGCGGAATACATCTTATAGAGTAGGCATCCTGGACCCTCATTTCTCCTTGAACAGTAGTTAACTTACTACCACTTAAGTATGACCTCATTCGTTTTGCTGTTGCGATTTGTTCAGGATAACCACGAGCTTCATGTACTAGATGATCAAATGCATCGATTATCCCATTTAATGCTTCTACCGATATAGCTGCAATCTTTTCGCTTTCAAAAGCTAAGTTTTCTGCTTCAATATAGGCGATAACTCCTTGAGCGGTCATAGCTTGTGTACCGTTAATCAACGCAAGACCTTCTTTTGCTTCTAAAGTCAGCGGAGTAAGACCACATGCCTGTAGTACTTCTGCGCTCTTTTGTTTTTGTCCATTGAAAAAGACTTCACCTTCACCAACAAGTGTAAGTGCTAAATGGGATAGCGGTGCTAAATCTCCACTTGCACCTAAGGATCCTTGCTGAGGAACGACGGGATGAATTCGTTGATTAAGGTAAGTAAGTAGTCTATTAATTAATGCAAGACGAACCCCTGAATGCCCTTTTATGAGCGCATTAGCCCTTAACAATAACATTGCCCGCGAGACCTCCTCTGAGAACGCCTCACCGACTCCACATGCATGAGAGCGTATTAAATGGATCTGCAACTCCTCTACATGTTTGCGATCAATATGAACATCACTAAACTTACCGAAACCAGTCGTAATCCCATATACCGTTTTTCCTTCCGCAACGATTCTCTTTACAGCCATATGACTTCTTTCTACATTTTCTATACTCTTACGGGCAATTTTAACTTCTTCTCCATGAAAGACAACCGCTTTCACTTGCTCTATCGTCAGATGTTCCCCTGTTAAATCAATCATCTTATTACCTCCTTATCACATTAGCAAAATAAAGAAAAGACCCGAGTATCACCGAAATGATACTTGGGTCTTTTTATTAAAAAAAATTCATTTTTATTTACGCTCATGATACGTCACCTATTTGATCTGTCTTATATCTATATTATAAAGCGGTACTTATTCATGTCAATTGATTTTTACCATATTCTACCTGATTACCATGTTAGCAAAATAAAGCAATAGAGCAACCCATATAAATTCATTCCATTTTCCGCTATAATAATTAACGACCCTTTAGTTTAGGAGATTGTTTTTTTTGGAAGGGAGAAAATATGAAATCATTAGTATTAGCCGAAAAACCAAGTGTCGGCAGAGAAATAGCCAGAGTATTAGGATGCAATCAGTCGCATAAAAACTATATAGAAGGCAAGCATTATATTGTTACTTGGGCGCTTGGTCACTTAATAGAACTCAAGATGCCCGAACATTACGATAGCAAATACAAACAATGGAAACTAGAAGACCTGCCAATTATTCCTGATAAAATGGGCATCAAGGTAATGAAGCAAACAAGTCATCAATTTAAAACGGTCGAGCATCTTTCCAAGCGAAATGATGTAGGAGACTTTATTATCGCAACCGATGCTGGGCGTGAAGGTGAGTTAGTTGCTAGATGGATTTTAGAGAAGATTAAATGGAAAAAGCCAATCCACCGCCTCTGGATCTCATCTGTCACCGATCGAGCAATACAACAAGGATTTAAAAACCTTAAACCAGGGAAAGACTTTTTAAATTTATATGATTCTGCTGTTTGCAGAGCTGAAGCAGATTGGCTCATTGGATTAAATATTTCACGTGCATTAACAACGAAGTATCAAGAACCTCTTTCTGCTGGTAGAGTGCAAACTCCAACGCTTTCCCTTATTATGGATCGTGAGAAGCTAATCCAGAAATTCACCCCACAGGATTATTGGATGATTCATGCAAAAGTAGGCGTATTAGAAACAGAATGGGAAAACAATGGTGAAAAACGAATCTTTCATAGTGATCAAGCTGAAACGATTAAAAAACAAACAACAAAAGCCAAAGCAACAGTGCAATCGATTAATCGGAAAGAAAGAAGTGAAGCACAACCACTTCCATATGATTTAACTGAGCTACAACGTGATGCCAATAAAAAATTCGGCTTCTCAGCTAAAAAAACATCATCTGTACTGCAAAAATTGTACGAACAACATAAAATCGTAACGTATCCACGTACAGACTCTCGTTATTTAACAAGCGATATGGAAAGTACAATGATGGAAAGATTAGAGGCAATTGCTGGTGCTTATAGTACAGAAGTAAAACCTTTGCTTGCGAAAAAGGGTAAGGTACTTGCCAAAAAGGTATTTAATAATAGTAAAGTGACGGATCATCATGCTATCATACCAACAGAACAAAGAGTACATCTCAGTGATTTATCAACAGATGAGAAAAAATTATTTGATATCATTGCTAAGCGATTCCTTGCTTTATTTTATCCGCCATATCAATATGAGAGTGTACTATTAAAGTTAGATATAGCTGGTGAAACGTTCGTAGCTAAAGAAACCCATATCATTGACTTAGGGTTTAAAACGCTCCATTCATCTACGAATGAACAAAATTTAAAGACTGCGTTGAATCAGTTACAACAAGGGAAACAGCTGCAAGTTCATACAGTCGAGACGGTAAAAAAATTAACAGAGCCCCCTGCTCGCTTAAGTGAAGCCGATCTGTTACAAGGGATGGAGAAATTCGGTTTAGGTACACCTGCAACGCGTGCCGAAATTATCGAAAGGCTTATCTCATCAGAAGTAGTGGAAAGACAGAACGGGCGCTTTCATTCCACCCAAAAAGGAAAGCAGTTAATGGATCTTGTAAATGATGAATTAACATCTCCAGCATTAACAGCTAAATGGGAAAAAGAACTTGAAGCAATCGCACATGGAAAAGCAAAACGTGATGACTTTCTAAAGAAAATTAGACAACAAACGAAGCAAATTGTATCCGAAGTAAAGAAAAGTGATAAGTCTTACCGCGCCCATAACTTAACCGGATCGAAATGTCCTGAATGCGGCTCTTTCTTAAAAGAACGGAATACGAAAGAGGGAAAAATCCTCGTTTGTTCGAGTCTTGATTGTAACTTCAGAAAAAGAAAAGATCCAAAGCTTTCTAATCGTCGTTGTCCTCAATGTCATAAAAAGATGGAAGTTCACAATGGGAAAGCCGGCACCTACTTCCAATGTCGCAAATGTAATGTGGTTGAAAAAGCGGCAGATAAGAAACAAAAAGTCAATAAACGTGAAGAAAGAAAGCTTGTTCAGAAATACTCTGCTAAAAATGATCAATTCGGTACGAGCCTTGGTGACTTGTTAAAACAAGCAATGGAAGATAAAGAGTAAACATAACACTGTCAATCCAGTAAGAATCTTGCTGTTTTGGCAGTTTTTTTGTTATATCATGAGCAACTTCTTGCATATGTTTTACCATGTAAACCGTGTAGTTCTTCCCTCTATTTTGTCATGAAGATAAAAAGTTTCTTTTTTCCTATAGAAAAGTTACAATAAGTAAGAAGTTTTTGACAAAGGGAGTGTACATAGTATGAGTACTTTTGAAGAAAAGCTCGACAAATATGCAGAATTAGCAGTTAGAGTGGGTGTCAATATTCAAAAAGGTCAATCATTAGTCATCAATACTTCTATTGATTCTGCCGAATTGGTTCGAAAAATTGTAAAAAATGCTTATGAAGCTGGTGCTGATCAAGTTATTGTGAACTGGAATGATGATATTGTTTCTCGTACAAAGTATGAATTAGCACCGATTGATTCCTTTAAAGAGTATCCGAAATGGCGTGCGCGTGAAACGGAAGAATTAGCTGAAAACGGAGCAGCTTTTATTGCGATTGTCTCTTCTAGCCCTGATTTACTGAAAGGAATTGACCCTGAGAAAATCAGCACATTCCAAAAAGCATCAGGTCAAGCATTAGCAAAATATCGTAAAGCTGTGCAAACAGATAAAGTAAGCTGGACAGTAATATCCGCACCTTCTCAAGCTTGGGCGAATATGGTGTTCCCTGACGCAAAAGAAGAGGAACGAGTCAACTTACTCTGGGATGCTATCTTTAAAGCAACACGAACTGATTTAGATGATCCTATCCAAGCATGGAAAGATCATGATCAAACATTACACGAAAAAGTAGAATACTTAAACGAAAAACGTTATAAAAAATTACATTACACCGCACCAGGAACAGATTTGACGATTGAATTACCAGAAAAACATTTATGGGTTGGTGCTGGAAGCGTCAATGAAAACGGTCATGAATTCATGGCAAACATGCCAACAGAGGAAGTGTTCACAGTGCCACATAAATATGGTGTAAATGGCACTGTCGCAAGCACAAAACCACTTAGTTATGGTGGTAACATTATTGACCGCTTCTCCATTACTTTTAAAGATGGAAGAATAGTTGATTATAAAGCTGAGGAAGGCGAAGCAATTTTAAAACAACTAGTTGAGACAGATGAGGGCTCTCATTATCTGGGTGAAGTCGCGCTTGTACCATTTCAATCACCAATTTCTCAATCAAACCTTCTTTTCTATAACACATTATTTGATGAAAATGCATCGAATCACCTCGCTATCGGCAGCGCCTACGCCTTCTGTGTAGAAGGTGGCAAAAAAATGAATAGTGAAGAGCTAGAAACAAACGGATTAAACGAAAGTATCACCCATGTAGACTTTATGGTCGGTTCCTCTGAAATGGATATTGACGGTATCCTTGAAGATGGTACAACAGAACCTGTATTCCGTAAAGGGGATTGGGCATTTTAACAAAGAAATATTGCGTGAGCACTCTTCAGACCCAAACGCTAGCGTTTGGGTCTACTTTTCGTGATTTTTTGGGGATACAATATCTTTTGTGAATGAGCAAGCACGCCCCCTGAGCATTCTGTTTTTTGTGAATCATACTTTATTGTTATTCCTACTACTCTAAGTAATATTGCTATTTGAGAAACAGATTATTGCGGAGCGCTCATGCTCTGGTTTCTCTCTGAGTGACTTGCTAATCCCTTTTGTGCGGCGCTCAGTTCTTGTTTTCTTGCTGAGTGATCTGCAAACTCCTTTTGCAAAGCGCTCACTCTCTAGTTTCTCTCTGGGTGACTTGCTAATCCCTTTTGCGAAGCGCTCATGTTCTGTTTTCTTTCTGAGTGACTTGCTGTTCCCTTTTGCGCGGCGCTCAGTTCTTGTTTTCTTTCTGAGTCACCTGCAAACTCCTTTTACTAAGCGCTCACTCTCTCTTTTCTCTCTGAGTGACTTGCTGTTCCCTTTTGCGCGGCGCTCAGTTCTTGTTTTCTTGCTGAGTGACCTGCTAACTCTTTTTGCGAAGCGCTCACTCTCTGCTTTCTCTCTGAGTGACTTGCTAATCCCTTTTGCGTGGCGCTCAGTTCTTGTTTTCTTGCTGAGTGACCTGCTAACTCCTTTTGCGAAGCGCTCATGCTCTAGTTTCTCTCTGAGTGACTTGCTGTTCCCTTTTGCGTGGCACTCAGTTCTTGTTTTCTTGCTGAGTGACCTGCTAACTCCTTTTGCGAAGCGCTCATGCTCTAGTTTCTCTCTGAGTGACTTGCTGTTCCCTTTTGCGTGGCACTCAGTTCTTGTTTTCTTGTTGAGTGACCTGCTAACTCCTTTTGCAAAGCGCTCACTCTCTACTTTCTCTCTGAGTGACTTGCTGATCCCTTTTGCATGGCGCTCAGTTCTTGTTTTCTTGCTGAGTGACCTGCAATCTCCTTTTGCGAAGCGCTCATGTTCTGGTTTCTTTCTGAGTGACTTGCTGATCCCTTTTGCGCGGCGCTCAGTTCTTGTTTTCTTGCTGAGTGATCTGCAAACTCCTTTTACAAAGCGCTCACTCTCTGCTTTCTCTCTGAGTGACTTGCTACACCCTTTTGCAAAGCGCTCAGTTCTGTTTTTCTTTCTGAGTGACTTACCATGCGAGAATCCTTTGAATTTAGGCAGCACAAATAGGCTGCTACTATCTTGTTTTTAAAAATTTCGCAGCCTACCTATGATCAAAATATAATGTTTTATTGCTTACTTAATGAGATTTGCTTGATCTCTCCTGATTCATCCGTATAGGTTTTAAGAACATATTTATCAGCAAGAAATTCAGAATAGATTAAACCGTTCTCCTCTTCTTGTCTAACTGGATCTCCTAATAACTTCTTGAGATCTGCTAATGAAGATTGTAATCTTTCCCCTGGGATGGCAACTGTAGATACAGCCCCATCTTCTCTGTTATAGTAGTAGATTGTTTCTGGATACATTAAATACTGTTGACCATGAAGTATTCCCTCTTGAATGTAATAAGGGTTAGATTTTTTAATGTCTTCTATGTTCGTACCAATTGGATAAGGGCCACCCATAGGTATACCCATTTTCGCTCTTTCAATTACTTCTTTAGTCAACTCAATATTTTCATAAGGATAAAACACTTCTTCCGTCTCGCTCCAAATATCCATCCAAGACTGATCTAATAATGATTGATAAGCACCAGAATCTTCAGTTACCGTTGCTTCATCATGGAGTGAAAGGACTAATGGATCATTTTGTAATTCCCAGCTGAGAAAAATCGATTCATTTTGATTAACCGGATAGGCCGATTGAAGGACATTTTGACTTAAGGATTTAAGTTTTCTATCTGTTAAGTTAAGCAATTCTCCACCTTCAATCGGTACCTCTCTTAATATCCCTTGGTCCATTGAAATAACTCGAAGTGACGATACTTCCTCACTCTTTTCAAGTGATAATATAATAAGAGTTTGTTTATTTGTATTCAGTGAATAGATATTATTTTTATTGAATTTCTCATAGGCAAGCTCTTGGCTATATGCCAGTTTACCGTTCTCTTCAGCAACAAAAAATGAATATTGATTGCTATCATCTTGATTTGAGGAAATATATACTTCATAACTTTTTTCCCCATCCACCATTGTTGTTTCGTAAATGGCATTTTCTTCAAGGACTGCCACCTGTTGTTTTTCTACTTCATCCGCTTCATGAGCAACAGTTGAACTTGGCTCCATTTCTTGTTTATTCACCTTTGACTCATTCATGCAACCAGACATGAGAGTAGTTAACATTAATATATATAAATATTTCTTCATTTAAATCTCCCTATCAACAAAAATCACTTGGCCCTTGCCAAGTGCTTAATATTCTAAGTAAAGTCCTTTTTATGAAAGACTAGTCGTCAATTCTATTTTTAAGCTATCATACATTTCTTTATTGACATTCTAAATTGTAACAAATCTGAAACAATACTACAAACAGAATAAATAATCGTAAAGTAAACTTAATGTCCTGATTTCTCCCGTTTACTATGTTTAAATATTTATATACAATGTTTCTTAAAGAATTCAACATAAGAACTACTTTTTGATTTGGAGGGATTTTTTGCTATGTTACAAGAATTTAAGAAATTTGCTATGAAAGGAAATGTGTTAGACCTGGCAATCGGGGTCATTATAGGGGCAGCTTTTGGAAAAATTGTTACTTCTCTAGTGAATGATCTGATTATGCCTATTCTTGGAATCTTTATCGGTGGAGTCGATTTCACAAAACTCTCTTATTCCCCTCCATTTGGGGAATCTGTTATACTATATGGACAATTTATTCAAACCGTTTTCGACTTTTTGATTGTCGCTTTTTCCATTTTTCTTTTTGTCCAATTTATGAATAAAAGAATTAGGAAGAAAGAAGAAGAGAGTACGCCTGAACCGCCAGAAAAAGATGCAAAAGAAGAATTACTAATCGAAATTCGTGACTTGTTGCAAAAACAAGAGCAGAACTCACTTGATATAACAAAAAAACAAAATCATGAGTCCTAAATAAAATCTAGGAATATTTATATGAGTGGCAAAAAGAACAAATGATAGACATCTCATCATATCATTTGTTCTTTTTCCTATTTGCCACATAAATGCTCATGCATCTATTCACACAGCTAATCTTATATAGAAAGAAGTGGTCCAATGCCATCATCTATTCAAAAACAATATTTTCGTCGTGTTATTATTATTTTTATGATTTCTCTTGCTATTGCCACTATTGGGGTCTTTCTTGGTACAGTTGTTCCAAGCCAGTATTTTCTACCGATCAAGATAATTGAAGTAATTATGTTAATCATCGCTTTTTTTCTTAGACGAAAAAAGGGGATTTCCTACTTTTTCTTATTCTTATTTACCTTTATATCTGGCTTGTCTATTTATCCAATTCTACATCAATATGTGTCTTCAATAGGTATGCAAACGATACTAATGACGCTCATAGCAACAACTATCATTTTTATTTTTATTGCGAGCTATGCCACTATTACAAAGAAAGATTTTAGTTTTTTAGGCGGTATATTATCAATTGCATTACTTGCCTTTATCATTATTGCTATCATACGAATCTTTTGGCCATTAGATGACACTTCACTACTCATTTATTCATTTATAGGTGTCCTTATATTCAGTGGCTATATTCTATATGACTTTAATCGTTTGAAAAAATACGGTATTAAAAAAAGTCAAATCCCAACTTACACTTTGAATTTGTATTTAGATTTTATTAATCTCTTCCTAAACTTACTTAGACTAATTGGTTTACTGAAAGATAGAAAATAACAAGTAACATGATAAAAATGACAGAATACTTCTGTCGTTTTTTTTATGCCCAAAAATGAATAAATCTGGATAATCGGAACACTTTATAAACATAATACGAAAAAAGGAGTTTTTTTACGAATGGCAGAACAACACTCTGAAAAGAAAATGTCAAGAAGGCGCTTTATTAGAAACTCTGGTTACGTAGCAGGTGGACTTGTCGGTGGAGGAATTATCGGTGGGCTCATTGGTGCCAATATGAATGATGAGCAAGAAGGTACAAATACACAAGGGGAACATCAAGGAACCAGCTATCTACAAGCACCTCTTTATTTTACAAACCCTGAAATGTTTGCCGTTTTAGTCGCTGCTTCTGAAAGAATTTTCCCAAGTGATGATAACGGTCCAGGAGCTGATGAATTAGGCGTTGCCTATTATATAGATCACTCGCTCGCTGGTTCTTGGGGGAACAATGCTCGTGAATATATGCAAGGACCATTCTTTCCAGGCTCTAACTTCCAAGGTTATCAATCCCCTCTTAAGAGACATGAAGTATTTGATACCGGGATAAAGGCACTGCAAAAAGTGGCTAATGAAAAACACGATAAGAATTTCCCTGACTTGGAAGGCGAACAACAAGATGCTATCTTAACTTCCTTCCAAAATGATGAGGTTGAGCTCAAAGGAGTAACATCCAAAACCTTTTTTAATATTCTCAGAGCAGCCACGATTGAAGGTGTATATGCTGACCCTGCATATGGAGGAAATATTAATATGGAAGGCTGGAAAATGAAAAACTATCCTGGGCATCAAATGAGTTATTACGACAAAATTGAATCAGATGAATTTATGGAAATTGAACCACAAGCCCTACATTCTTATACAAAATAAGTGGATTGAATAGGAGGAAATACAATGGCTGAAAAATTACCTAAAACCGATGTCGTCATCGTCGGTATGGGCTGGGCTGGTAGCATTATTGCTGCCGAGCTTGGTAAGGAAGGATTAAAGGTTGTTGGATTAGAACGAGGTAAAGAAAGAGGCTTGAAAGATTATTATGTCGTACACGATGAGCTTCGTTATGCTATTCGTTATGAATTAATGCAAGATTTATCAAAGGAAAGTTTAACTTTCCGTAATAACCAAAAGGAAAGGGCCCTTCCCATGCGTCAACTTGGTTCTTTCCTATTAGGTGAGGGTTCTGGTGGTTCTGGTGTTCATTGGAACGGCCAATCCTTCCGTTTTTTGCCTTATGATTTTGAAATACGATCAAAAACAATTGAAAAATATGGTGAAAGTAAAATCAAAGGATTACAAATTCAGGATTGGGGCATTACATACGACGAATTGGAACCATATTTTGATAAATATGAGAAGGTCGCTGGTATTAGTGGTGAAGAGGCTCATTTTGGACCGGAACGATCCAATCCATATCCAACACCACCGATGAAAGAGACACCATTAACCAAACGGTTTAAAGATGCAACAACCTCATTAGGTATGCATCCATACCATATGCCTTCAGCTAATTTAAGTGAACCATATGAGAACATGTACGGTGCAAAGATTGCTAACTGTCAATATTGCGCATTTTGTGAACGTTTTGGTTGCGAATACGGTGCAAAGGCAGACCCAACTGTTGCCGTCATTCCTTATGCTATGGAAACAGGCAATGTAGATATACGCAATTTTGCTAATGTAACTGAAATCATACATGAAGGTGGAAAAGCAACAGGTGTGAAATTCGTAGATGTATTAACGAAAGAAGAATTCATTCAACCGGCTGATACAGTCGTTCTTACGAGCTATGTCATGAATAATACGAAACTACTTCTACATTCAAAAATAGGCAAAGCCTATAACCCGGAAAACGGGACTGGTGTGATTGGTAAGAACTATTGTTATCAGATTCTCCCTGGCTCTACAGGCTTTTTTGAAGAAGAACGCTTTAACACTTTTATGGGAGCAGGAGCATTAGGTGCAACAATTGATGATTATAATGGTGATAACTTCGATCACTCAGATCTAAACTTTATCCATGGTGGCTCTATCTCCATTAATCAATCAGGTAAACGACCGATTGGCTCAAATACCGTTCCATCTGGTACACCAAACTGGGGAGCTGAGTTTAAAGCACAATCTATCAAGTATTTTACAAGATCACTCAATATTGGAACACAAGGGGCTTCCATGCCTGTACAACATAACTTTATGGACCTTGATCCGACGTACAAAGACGCTTATGGTTTACCATTGCTTCGCTTAACTTACGACTTTACAAAACAAGATAAAGAGCTTTATAACTATATCGGCAAAATTGCAGATCAAATTATGCTTGAAATGGGCGCAGATAAAGTAAATGAACGTTCGAATCTTGAAAGTTATGATATTGTGCCATATCAAACAACTCATAATACAGGTGGTGTTATTATGGGCGCTGAACCGGAAACATCTGCTGTTAATAATTATCTGCAAATGTGGGATGCTGAGAATGTATTTGTTGTAGGTGCCTCTGCTTTTGCACATAATGGGGGCTATAACCCAACGGCAACTGTCGGTGCACTCGCATTCAGAGCAGCAGAAGGTATCCTCAAATATAGCAAAGAAGGTGGCTTGCTCGCCTAATTAGTAGGAAAGGGGTTGATTTGTAATGGGTTTAACAAATATCGGAATACCAGGTTTAATCATTATCCTTGTCATCACCTTGATTATATTTGGACCAAAAAAACTACCTGAAATTGGCTCAGCTTTCGGAAAAACATTAGCTGAATTTAAAAGATCGACAAGAGAAATTATGGACGATAGCGACAAGGAAACATTAACAGTGGCTGCTAAAAATGAAGAGGAATCTAAATAACATCTGTGATGGAGGCTGTAAAGATGGAGAATAATGACCAAACACTAGTGGAGCATTTAACTGATTTAAGAAAAGTGCTCATTCGATCGATTGTCTTCTTTACCTTTTGTTTTATCCTTTGCTTAGTGTTTATTAACCACCTTATTCCCATTCTAGCTAATGACTATGATCTCGTCATGCTAGGGCCATTAGATGTCATTAGACTATACACAGGGATTGCCGGTAGCATTAGCCTCGGCATTTCCCTTCCCTTCATTGCGTTTCAAGCATGGCTATTTATTAGACCTGCATTGAATGATAAAGAAGCAAAAATCTCGATCATGTTCATTCCAGGAATTATTTGTAGTTTCGCCATTGGCTTATCATTTGGTTTATTCATTGTATTCCCAACCATTTATGGCTTTCTCATGCACCTTGGCGAAAGTAATTTTTCTATGATGATTACTGCTCGAGAATATTTCTCATTTTTATTGATTTCTACTATTCCGTTTGGATTTCTATTTGAAGTTCCATTATTACTAGTTTTTCTCACAAATATCGGGGTCGTATCCCCTGAAATGCTAAAGTCAGTAAGAAAATACGCATATGTGGTGCTTGCTGTCGTTTCTGCACTCATTACGCCACCAGACTTTTTCTCACAAATACTTGTACTCTTTCCATTAATTGGACTATATGAACTTGGACTGTTTCTTTCAAAGATTAGCTATAGAAAACGATTGGTCATGGACGCAGAGTTAAATAAAGGGTAGTTTATTGATAAGTGAAAACGTTAATATTCTCGTGGACATTTTTAAAATAGGTAAATGAAGGAATAATCTCTAATAAGGAACAAGGATTGTATGAAGAGGAATCCAATCTTAGTTATTTTTTAATTAGATTTCGATATTGCTCTATAAAATGCTTAGGTACATCTTTCATATAAAAAGGATATACACCACGATTAGTATGTAAATACAATGTACCTAGCTTTTTTTTCGATTCTCTAAATGAAATATCAAAAACAGCTTGGATATCTATTTCGTCTTCACTCCATATAATTTTCTCATCGAAAAGTTTGATTTCACTTTCTATTTCCTCATACTTTTGGACATTCCAATCAATTTTAC
Organism: Cytobacillus sp. FSL M8-0252; assembly: GCF_038007345.1. Lineage (NCBI taxonomy): Bacteria > Bacillati > Bacillota > Bacilli > Caryophanales > Bacillaceae > Cytobacillus > Cytobacillus sp. FSL M8-0252. The sequence goes on along the minus strand of NZ_JBBOWZ010000001.1, from coordinate 1,339,929 downwards.
GCACAACTTTTATATAAGTAAGACTAGCTATAAGTTCCAATGGCGAACCCCCAATATTTAATATCTCCATTCTATTGGATTGTTAATGAAAACGATAATAATTTGCTTAAAAGTAAAGAAACCATTTTAGCAACGTTAAAAATGTTACTATTTATTGTTTCAATTCGAGCTGATACCTACTCCCCTATGTAACTTCTCAAATAAATCTTAACTGTATTCTAGCCAGTTAAACTTAATATCAAAAGCAAAGAAAGAATGGATGCTCTTCTTTTTGCATTTAAGAACCAGCTTCCGATTCTTTCATATGATTACGAACAGTTCAAAACAATGTTCCGAATTAAAGTACACCAGAAAATAATCTCGCAAATGACTCTTTTGTTCTTTCTAATAATCCTCTTTTGTAAAACTGTACCGGACTTATTTTAAAACTATCTTTCATATCATCTTCATAATGAGCAACTAAATCTCTAATAGAACTTGTCCCGTAAAGAAAAACATTCACCTCGAAGTTCAAATGGAAACTTCTCATATCCATATTAGCAGTACCAATACTGGCTAAATTCCCATCAATAATAATTATTTTTTGATGAAGAAAACCTTTTTTATATGAATAGATCTCTACTCCATAGCGAAGAAGTTCAGAAAAATAAGAACGGCTAGCATATTGCGTAAAAAAACTATCATTGATTTCAGGGACGAGAATTCTCACTTCAATCCCTTTTGCCGCAGCTACTCTTAATGCCGTACGAATGGCTTCATCTGGTACAAAGTAAGGGGTAGCAATCCAAATGGAATAATCAGCAGACGAAATCATCGAATAATAAAAATCCCCCATAATACCCTGTTGCGTATCTGGTCCACTGGCAACGACCTGAAGCGCTCCGTCTACCACATCATCTTTTTTATGTATAGGCTTCCTATCATTACGATATTTATCCAACACCTCTTCATTAGCAACATATTCCCAATCTAATAAAAATATCGTGTGTAGTATATAGACAGCTTCACCCTTTAATAAAAGATGGGTATCTCGCCAAAATCCAATTTGCTTATCTTCACCCAAATATTCATTTCCAACATTCAATCCACCCGTAAAGCCGATTTCTCCATCAATGATGATAATCTTACGGTGATTTCTAAAATTAAATTTCTGATTAAAAAAACCATACTTTAAAGGCGAGAATGGTTTTACTCGGATGCCAGCATCTAACATCTGGTTGATATCTTCCGCATGCAGTGTTAAGCTCCCAGCTGCATCGTAAATAAATAACACCTCTACTCCTTGCTTGGCTTTATCCATCAATATCTTCATTATTTCTTTTCCTAAGCGATCAGAACGAAAAATGTAATATTCCATATGAATGAATTTTTTTGCCTGTAACAGCCTTCTCTTAATTTCAAAAAAAGTTTCATCACCGTTTTTTAAAATGGTTGCTTTAGACTTCGTACTTATCGGAGTTAATGATGAATGATTAGCAAATTCCGCAAATCGAAGCTGGCCATCTTGGAGGAATGATATGTCTTGTTCTTCTTCTCTATGCATTAAGCGTTTCCATTCATCTCTATCTCTGCTACGTTTACTTTTAAATAAATACCCTTTCATATATAATTGCCCTGAAAATAAATAAAATAAATATCCAAACACCGGAAAGAATACGATTACATACATCCATAATAATGTATGCTGTGGGGTTCGATCTTCCAGCATAATGGAATAGCATATCACTAATATTGCCAAACTATAAAATACAAGGCACATTATCGTAGTCATTATACTTGTTGCCATAAAAAGTCCGATATATAATGTAACCATCAGAATGAATACAAATAAAAACTCTACTCTTCTTCTACCTTTCATTACCATGCCCCATCCCGTAAGTTGCTGTTATTATTAGTACCCTAATTTTCATTTAAAGAAACGAGCTCTATCATAATTTTTATAAACGTTGAGGAGAATAAAATGAAAGTCATACCTTTACATAAAGAACATGCCGAAAGTTTCAAACAAATACGTCTCATTGGACTTAAAGAACATCCAGAAAGTTTTGCCTCTAGTTTTGAAGAAGAAGTACAGCAATCAATACTAGATATCGAAAAGAAATTGCTCTCTAGTCAAGCAATCACTTACGGTGCTTTTCATGAAGGTAAATTAGGCGGCATCATCACTTTGTTATATGAAAGTAAATTAAAAATGCGCCATAAAGCACATATCGTTGGTTTATTTGTACGAGAGGAATTTAGAGGGCTCGGAATGGCAAAACAATTAATGAACACGGTCATAGAAAAAGCACAAGTTAGTACGACTATCGAACAATTACATTTAACTGTCATGGCAGATAATCAACCTGCAATAAAATTATACAAAAAACTAGGTTTCCGCTCATATGCTCACGAACCTCGTGCTTTAAAAGTGGAAGGACATTATTATGATGAAATTCATATGGTCTTACAATTAAAATGAGTTTAAGGCAGGTGTTTACTTGAACGCCTGCCTTAACACATTACCTCTTATAAAGATTGATATTTTTTTAATATTTCCTGAAGCTTCAATGCTAACCCAACATTACCTTCAACCTTTAAACCACCTGTCATAAAGGCTACCGTCGTGTTTAAATCACCTTTTAATAGACTAGAAAAGTGGCTATCACTCATTCTTAATTTAACCGCAGGATCGTCAGCTTCCCCTTCAATTACACTTACCTTTCCATCGCATAAAACAATTTGAATGGGGCCACTTTCTTTTAAATCCACTTGAAACACTCTATTTTTTTCATTTACAATATACTCTGGTTGATTATTCATTTTATCCGTCATTTCTTCAAGCTCAAGTAATACAGACATGTTAAGCCTCCCTTTTATCAATAAAATACCTTAAGCTGTAGCAAGGACATGGAAATGCAAACATAAAATAGAAAGAAATTCGTTACTCTAAAATTCACATGATTTTTCAATAGGATTACAGTATAGCGGTAATGATTTCAGTATCTAATTGTCCTCGAAATCTTTCATTTCATCGCAGTAACTTTATTAATATTCTATGTGGTAAATGAATCTTCCTGCCTAAAATGAATAATTATTCATTTTTCTTGTTTTACATGAGGAAGTTCTTTTCAAATAAAAATAACTCGCCCATTGGCAAGCTATTTTTAGTACTCATTCATATAACCCCTGTTATTACACTTAAGAAAGGAATCTATTCTCTCCACGGAAGTTCAGTTCCAAAGCTTTGTGCCCTTTTTTCACTATCCTTCCTTCTGCGCTTTCTATGTTCCGCTCTTTCTTTCGCACTTTCATATAGGCTCATTTCTTCGTCAGTCACGGGTACAACTTTAGGAATGGGTGCTGGTTTCCCATCTTCACCAAGCGCTACCATTGTAAGGAAAGATAGGGCACAAATATTTCTATCTCCTGTTAAGAGATCTTCTGATATAACCTTTACAAATATCTCCATTGAAGACCTGCCTGTATATGTAACAAATGCTTCTAAGCAAACCGCATTACCAGCGTAAATAGGGTGTAAAAAATCAACTGAATCAGTTGACGCTGTTACAACCGCTTTTCTTGAATGCCTCATAGCTGCAATCCCAGCAATATCATCTATATAAGCCATTAACTTCCCACCAAACAGCGTTCCATGTCCATTTGTATCTGGTGGTTGAACAATACTTGTTTTTACAACATATGATTCTTTACAAAACTTTGATTCACTCACACTATTTTCTCCCTTCATAAAAGTATCAAAGGATACCTTTATATATCATACCTCATTACCGTTATTTAAAAAATGAATTCTTCTTTTTTGGCCTGAGTGTGTCCCCTGTCCATCCTTTTTTCACCAGTAACATATAGACAGCTACAGTAGATAGAATAATAATGACCAATGCACCTGCGTATCCCCATTTCTCATCTAATTCTGGCATAAATGAGAAATTCATCCCCCAAAGAGCTCCCCATGCACTAATTGGTGTAAATAATGTCGTAATAACTGTTAAAGTTTTTATAACTTCATTTCCTCGATGGGAGGATACCATTTCTTCAAAATGTACAAGGTGATCAATTTCTTCAATATACTCTTTCGTTAACATATTTCCTCTTTCTAACCTTTTTCTCATATTTTTAAAATGCTTTGTCTCAACAATTTCCCTTGAAAATGCTTCTTCCAAGCCAAACGATAATTCTATAATTGGAATCATAAAGTTTTTCCAAACTAACACTTCATGTCTTAGCTGAAAAATTTCTTCTAATCGATCAATACTGTTCTTTTGTTTGATTTCCCAAAGTAAATCGTTTAATTTCAACTCAAAATCATCAATTCTTTTAATACTATTCTTTAAAATCTCCGCTAAAAGAATAGAGAAACCCGCAACTGCATTTTCAGCTTCCAACATATCATCATTTATATGACTATCCTGTTCAAATTCACTCGTTATCAGTACATGTTCTGTTAGAAAATAATGGAGAAGCTTATATTCTTTTTGTTGATTAAGCTTTTGTTCATAGATGAGCGATCCACAAATGTAGCTTTTCCCTTCCGTTGATCGCAAATGGAGATGATTTGATTCTTGAGAAGATATATGCTCGATCCACATTTCAATTTCTTCTTTATAAAAAGGGAATGCTAAATGTTTGTTTGCTTCTGGTTCAAAAAAATTAAGCCAACGCCAATTATTCATCTCTTTTGTATCCATTCATTCTCACCCTCCTACTTTAACATTCCCTGAAAATGAACATAACAAAACCATATGTTTATATTTAAATGAAACGGGTAATTATAATACATGCAAGAAATAAACTTTCCATAAAATGAAGGAGGAGTTAATATGAAATCTCGTCCAAAGAACTTTATTATTGCAGGAGTTGGCGTAACAAGTTTACTATTACTTGCTAAGAAGGAAAATCGTGAAAAGTTACAGACACTCACACATAAAATGAAAAGTTATCTTCCAACTAATAGTGAGGATCAATATGAAATGAAAGCCGGACATCCCGATCCACAAGACACCCGCGATAATGAAATGGTGAGTGAAGGTGCTATGACTTCCGTTAATTATTATAATAATCAACAAGAAGAAAAATAACCTAGGGATTTTTCCTTAGGTTATTTTTCTTCTACAATCATTGGATGAAGTTTAGCTTTTCCTCTCCTCAACCTTGTCTTAATTGTCGAGAGAGGTAGCTTTGTTGCTTCACTTATTTCCTTTAATGACATTTGTTCGAAGTAATAAAGATATAGTGGTTCTTTATATTTTTCAGGTAGACAAAAGATAATCTTCTCTACTTCTTCTCGATTACTTTTTTTAACAAACAATTCATCGGCCCCTGGAGATTTGGCTTCCTCATATAGAGTAGGTAGCCTCTCTTCTAAAAATTGTCGTTCACTTTGTTGTTTTCTCCATTGATCCCTACATTTGTTTAATGCAATTTTATATAACCAATTTTTAATATTCGTTTCTTCTTTCAAGGAAGGGAAAGCTAAATAAGCTGAAATCAAGGCTTCTTGGAGTAAATCCTCCGCTCTTTGGGGATGTTTAATTAAAGAATAAATGTATCTGTATAATGATTGAGCATACTCGCTCACATAATTTTCGAATGTGTAATTAATTGTTGCTTCCATACTTCATCTGGGTCTATTACCCTTTCCTCCTTTATATCTTTTCTTACCCTAATAGACGAATGATAGACCTTCTTCCCCTACAGTGTTTTTTATTTTTTTAATAAAAACTTGTTTGTTTTGTAAGAAACCAAGTAACACCAATCTTCTTACATATCGTCATGTAATGCATGAACATTAATAAAATGGCTCCCATATTAATGCCTAAAATTACGCCATGCATTTGCAGACTTTCCATTGATCCAAATACATACATCGCAACAAAAGATATAAGTGTTGACCACACAGCATGATAAAAGGCATCTTTCATAAGACCCAAACCAATAAGAAATGCTTGCATAGGGAAAATAAAAAAGTGTAACAGAAAGAATGGCCACAGTAATTGCACATATATACTTGCTTCTATTGAGTGGAAAAATGTACTAGTTAAAGGTTCGGCAAAGAAATAAAAAATGGTAACAGATGGAACACCATACAAGAAGGTGATAAAAAATACTTGTTGAAGTAACCGCCGTAAGTAATTATGCTTCTCTTCAGCATATGCTCTTGAAACAGTAGGAATGAGCATAACCATAAAGGAATGAGCAATAAAAGCGGGAAACATTCCAATTGTCATTGCTACACCTGCAACCATCCCAAAATGTTCAGTGGCAATATCCGTACTGATTCCAGACTTTAGCAATGCCGCTTTTATTAAAAATGGTTGGATCGCATGGGTTAAAGCATGAAATATCCGTAGACCAGTTGTAGGGATAGACACCCCCATCAAGTTTTTCCACACACTCATACCAGACATCTGCTCAAACGGCAATTTCTTCATCCTTTGATACTGGATGACAAATAAATGAATGAAATAAGCAAAAATCGCTATTTCACTGCCAACAAATGTACAAACAGCTATAAAAACTGCCGTTTCCGTTTCAAAGCGAAACAAATGAAAAAGTAGAATCAGCAATGAAAGCTGAATGAATTTTCTCAAAAAATTGGCAGAAGCAATCTTCCCCATTTGTTCGTTGCCCATAAAATAACCTCTAGCAATAGAAGAAAATGAAATAATCGGTATGAGAATTATAGCCATCCACCTTAATAGTGGATGATAATCATCAAAAACAGTAATAAATGGGAGAATCGCTGATGCTAACGGGATTAATATAAGTGAAAAGATAACCGTCATTCTAATCACATGATTGAGCATACTATAGTGATATTTTCTATCCTTTTCCGCAATAAATTTAGAGATGGAAACAGGCATTTCAAAACTTGCTAATAAAACAATCAAAAAAATGGTTGGAAGAATAGACATATAAAGCCCTAAACCATGTTCACCTAACTGCCTAGCAAGCACCATATTAATCAGAAATTCAATACATTCACCTGCAAAAGCCGCTAGAATTAATAAAAGCAATCCCTTGAAGAACTTGTTCATTTCGCCTCTCCTTTTTGTCCCCACAAATAAATAATCTCTTCTATCCTATGAGACAACCCTAAAAATTATTAACCTAGTTGAATATTTGTTTACTGATCACTTCACTCTATTTTTGTTTTTTTCTAACCTAAAAAGGGATATACGTATGGAACAATGGATGGTAGATAAAGTCGATATAGCCACTGCAGGGGCGGTTCACTTGCATTTGCTAGAGAAGGGATATTTTTGTCTTTCATCAAATATTAATGAAGAAAAAGGGTAAGAAACCTCATGGATAATTCTGTAAATTGAACACTTCATTTTTAGTATCTTTGTCCTATACGAAGGCTTTGAAAAGAGTAAAAGGGTTGCTCAAAAGTCGAAGAAGTGACTTTTTGGACAACCCTTTTTAATGTGATATTCTGTTTGCTAATCCATCAACTGCCTACACACCATAAATGGACAATGGATGTGTGGCGATGTTTCTTACATCAACACTTTTTGCTGATTTTTATCCATATACACAGGTATAGTCAGTCTGATTTCCAATCTTCAGCTTGCATGCTACCCATGTATAACTGGCACAGATAGTACCGACCTTTCTATCTATTCTTCCAATAAAGATGCTGACCACTTCTTATATAAGTAATCCAGTTCTATTTGACATTGTTCCTTCTCATATTGTAAGTCTTGCAACATGCTCAAGGCTTCACCAGTCATCATCTTTCTTTCTATTATCTGTAATCTTTCTTCTAGCTTTTCCAATTCCTCTTCTATATCATCTGTTTGATGAATATTTTGTTTTACTGTACTTTCCCTTTCAACCTTTTTTATCGCTCCCTTAATTGGAGGTGCCAACTGTTGAATTTGGTTGCACCACTTTTCCCATGCATATGTGAATGAACCATTAAAATAGGAAAGCCTTCTCTGATTCAATATATACGTTTGGTTGAATAATAGCTCGATGAAATAACGATCATGAGAAACAGCTAAAATGGTTCCTTGAAATTCCTGCAGTGCCTGTTCAAGTACTTCTCTCGATTCAATATCGAGATGATTTGTGGGTTCATCAAGGATAAGAAAATTCACATTTTGATACATGAGTTGTGCTAAACGCAGTCGCATGCGCTCACCACCACTTAACTGTTTCACCTTCTTATGAACGGCATAACCATAGAAAAGAAAATTTGCGAGAATCCCTCTCGCTTCTCCCTCCGCTACAGCATGTATTTCCCTGAACAATTGTAGTACGGTTTTTTCTTGGTTTTCTCTCTCTGTAAATATTTGTTGAGCTAAGTAGCCAATTTTACAATTACTACCTACTCGCACTTCTCCTTCATCTGGAAGTAAACGTTGTAAAATTAATTTTATTAATGTAGTTTTACCGCTGCCGTTTTCTCCAACAAGCACTGCACGATCTTGAAAACGTAAATGCATGTCAATACTTTCTAACACAATCTCTCCACTAAAAGACTTTGTCATATTTTCTATAACTAACGTGTCTTTCCCACTTCTCTCTTCTGCTGCCAAATGCAAATGTAGTTTGCGATGAGAAACGGGTTTTTTTATCTTTTCCATCCGATTTAGTGCCTTTTCCATACTACTTGCTTTTTTATGGAGCCCGGCATTAGGTGGGTTGGCTTGATTTGCCCACTCTCTTAACCTTTTTATCGATTCTTTCATCTTTTTTATTTTCTTCTGTTGATCTTCATACTTTTGAAATTCCTGTAATAGTCGACTTTCCTTTTCTTTTACATAATCAGAATAATTGGTATGATAATTCGTTAATTCTTCATCTTCTAAATCCATAATCATCTTCACAGTTTGATCGAGAAAGTACCGATCATGTGAAACCATAACAATTGTCCCCTCATAATCTTTAATAAAACTTGTTAACCAATCAACAGCTTGGAGATCAAGATGATTTGTCGGTTCATCCAATAATAATAAATCTGGTTTCTTAAGTAGCTCTTTGGCTAAGCAAACTTTTGTTTTCTCTCCACCACTAAGCATTTGAAACTTTTTCTCCATTAATGTTTCTATACCAAGTCCATTAATGACTACTTTTATTTTTCCTTCTATTTCATAGCCGCCGTCATTCATAAAATAATCTTGTAACTTCCCATATTCATTGAGTAGTTGTTCCACCCCATTCGAGGTGTGTGATTGAGCTAATTTTTGTTCCATATCTGTTAGTTTTCTTTTTACCCCAAGTAAATTAGAAAAGGCTTCCTCCACTACATCCAAAGCAATAACTGATTCATTATATTCTGGTATTTGATGTAAATAGCCAATCACAATATGTTTACGCCAATGTATTTGACCTTGGTCAGGTTGTTCTACCCCAGCCATGATTTTTAATAACGTAGACTTTCCACTACCATTTCTCCCAACAATACCTACTCGCGAGTGGTTCCGTATGTCAAAACTAATATTAGTGAAGACTGTATCACCACCGTACAATTTCGTTATATTTTGTCCGCTCGTTATCATTTCATTTTCCTCCATATTAAGAATAGCTCATTTCGTCACTTGTCAGCGTTAAAGCTCATTTTTTCCTACCACCGTAAGCAACATGAGCTAGACAGAAATTTGATTAAATGAAAAGAAGGGCCACAGAGAATAAACTTCTCCTGTGACCCTTTTCTCATTTAAATATAAATACTCACCTGTATCCATACAAGAAAATATTCAGTATTATGATTGTGCTCTTTGACGGGTGTAAAGAGATGTTTCACTGCTTATTTTAGCTATGCAATTGTTATAAAAGGACAGACGTATCCCGTTAGCAGTCATTGCGCCAAAAATTGCACAGAAAATAGTTAAATGTTCAAGCCATTTTCCACGCGTTAAAACAGTTCCTCTCATCTCTTCTACACCTCCTTTTTCCATTCAGTTACTACTAGTTTAAATGAAATATTCTAAAATAACAATCATTTTCAAACATATATTTTATCGATTTTTTGATTTTCTGTGCTGTGGGAAAAGGCTAATATACCCATCTACATTGGCTACTTTCAAATTTATAAATATCATGATAATCTACTCACTGTTATGAATGTAGGCTTGGTTAAGTACCCTTGCTCGTTTATTCTGAGTAAAATTTTCTAAGTTAACTATCCTATTAAAAATCCCCAGTAAATAGCAGTGCAAAAGCTAGCTCAATATCCCTTTCCCTTTATTAATTGACTAAAAGGACATCAACATTTGACTTAGAGTTAAGATAAATGCATCTCTACACCAATCAGGTTAAGACCAAAAAAAGAGAGCTTCATCACAAAACTCTCTCTAAACTATTCTTTCACTATATGATTCTTAAATGCATAGATTACGGCTTGAGTGCGATCTTGGACATCAAGTTTACTTAAGATATTACTTACATGTGTTTTAACCGTTTTTAAAGCAATGTATAGTTCATCAGCAATCTCTTGATTAGTTTTTCCTTGCGTCATATGAAGTAGAATTTCCATTTCTCTACTGGTTAATTCTTCATGGAGAGGTTGTTCTTTTTTTCCTCTCATCTTTAACATCATTTTTCCAGTGACCTCAGGTTCTAAAACAGATTCTCCTTGTTGTGTTCTGCGAATCGCGTGAGCAATTTCACTTGCTTTTGATGTTTTTAACATATAGCTAGTAGCTCCTGCCTCAAGTGCTGGATAAACCTTTTCATCATCTAAGAAGCTCGTTACAATTATTATTTTTGCTTCTGGCCATTGCTCAACAATTTGCTTTGTCGCTTCAATCCCATCCATTTCTTTCATCACTAGATCCATTAGAATAATATCTGGTCGTAATTCCATTGCCAGCTCGATCGCTTGTTTACCGTTATCCGCCTCGCCAATTACTTCTATATCAGGTTGAGCTGATAAATAAGCGGTCACACCAATCCTCACCATCTCATGGTCATCTACAAATAATACGCGTATCATTTTTCATCGCCCCCTCCACCTTCAATAATTGGTACTTTTACTTCTAATCTTGTTCCTTTATTAGGAAGGCTGATCATTTTTAATGTACCACCAATCTCTAGTGCTCTTTCATACATATTTTGAATACCGTATGAACCTGCTTTTGCCTTATCTACATTAAAACCGATGCCATCATCAAAAATACGTAGAATAGCAAATCCGTCACGTTGAATAAGTAATACATCTAAGGTGTCTGCTTTTGCATGACGCAAAGTATTGGAAACAGATTCTTGTAGAATGCGAAAAAGGTGATCCTCAATCCCTTTATCTAAATAAAAGTCCTCTGCTCTCCATTTGATATTCATTGTGACTTTTTGTTTTAACTCAAGCAGCAGTTCCTCGATACCTTCTATTAGCTTTTTTCCTTTTAAGGCAACAGGGCGTAGGTGAAGCAATAAAGCACGCATTTCTAGCTGGGATTGGTGAATCATCCCTTCTACTAACTGCAATTGCTTAACCTCATTGGCCGATTTTTCCTCTGTTTGTTCCATAATCGCTGACATTAACATAGATGCAGCAAATAACTGTTGACTGACTGAATCGTGTAATTCTCTTGCCAAACGATTTCTTTCTTCATATATAATTTCTTGCATACGATTATCAATATCTTTCGCTTTTTCATTTGCGAGCCGTTGCGTATACTTTGCCTGTTCTGATATTTGCTTCTGTATTTTAATCATTCTTTGATATATGTTTTGAACATCAGCACTTACTTCCTCATGATTAACCGTGAGTACTCTTCCTTCTTCTACCTCATGAAGCCAGCCTTCCATCTCTTTCAGTTGCTTCTGCCATCTATAACCAGATAATAACCCATAAAAAACACCTAATAAGATGCTTATCATTGGTGCAAACAATGCAAAGGGAATATCAACTACTTTAAAATGCCAGAAATCAATCAGGCGAATAGGGAAAACAAAATAAAACGACAACATCATGCTGATAAGTAATAGTAATGAAAGAAGCACTCCATATAAGATCTGACGTTGAGCCATATTCATGAGCGCTTCACCTCTATATCACCCACAATTAAAGAGGTGACGATTTTCACCTTTTGTTCAGTTTGGTTATAATTTTCCGTCTCAAAAATATAATTGCGGTTAAAAGCTCTTTTCTCTACCAAATCGAAAATTTGGCTAGAGCCAACAATAACAGAATGATTGATTGACACCTCTACATCATAAGGAATATATATGCGTACATTTCCAATAAGGTTTTTGATAAATATGATATTCTCTTGATTAGGTAATACCGTATAGCTCAAATCAATTTCAGTATCCCCTAAGCCACATTGGATATTTATATCTCCCCATTCATATACCTCTTCAGAAGTATTTTGATGCCCACTGATTTTATTCGTTAATAAGTTCTTCTTCTGAACCACAGCCTCTTTTCGCTCATCTGCTTTCCGCTGTTCTGCTCTAGGCTGAACCTTCTTTGGTTTCTTTTTCGTTAAGTAAAATTGATAACCAAAATGAACAATAAGTGCAAGGATTAACAACTTGAATGCCATCATATTAAAAATAGTAATCGCAAAAAGTAAAATCCCTAGCCAAAAAAGGACCTTGCCCCTAGTCTTCGGCATCCATTTACGACCAATATAGATCATACCAATTTCAATGATAATTGAGAAGATCAGCCCATGATTAAAAAAGAACATTTCTAAAATAATCATTGCCAAGGCAATGAATATCCACATTTTATAGTCCTCATTCCATTTTTCAAACATGTGACATCCCTCCTAATCATGTTGTTTAAAAAGGCGCAAGTCGGCCTTACGCCTTTCAATGCTTGTTTCTCGGTCAATTATCTTTAGCATACCATGTTTTTATGACTGCAAGGAATCATCCTTTTTCATTTTCAATTCTAAATCAGCAATTTTTTTATCAATATGATTATGGAAGTATTGATTTTGCACTTTTTGTTCTAACTCTGAAATATATTTCTCCATATCATTAAACTTATCATAAGCAGTTTGGTGGGAGTGTTCTTCTCCTAATACTTTATTCATTTTTACTTGGGCACGGGTTACATTTTCTCTCCCCATTAATTGCATCCGGCGAATTTGCATATCCTTTAGTTTATGCTTCATTTCTTCATACTGTCTTTCTAACTTTCCAAGCTCCTCTGATGCTTCTGCCACCATCGTTTGTAATTTATCTGCTCTTTCAGAAAAGTACTGTGCTTCTGTCTTCGCAAATGTTGCTAGCTCCTCTTCACCCGCTCGTTCAGCAACTTCCGCTTGTCCTTTTCTTTTAGTAGCCATATCCATGGCATGGGCAAGTTCTTTACGAAATTCTTCTCTCAGCTTAAATTGTCTTTCGATATATTTTTTCACTTTTTCTGTTTCTTGCTCACTTTGCCTCAAATACTGATTTAATAACGCTATTGGATTTTTACTATCCTTTTTGTCGAGCACCTCATTGATATCTGTTACAATCGTGTTTTTAATTCTTGTTAATAGATTTACCATATTGTCTCCTCCTATTGTTTCAAAGCTTATTTATGAAGATCGGACCATTGCTTCTCAAAGTTCACAAATGGATCATCACTTTGTCTTGTTTTTGGCTTTTCTTTATTCCAATTTTTATAAATCAGGTAAATGACATAAAGAGCTAGAACAGCTAAAATTGCTGGGATATTACTGATAGAGAACAATAGTAAAACGACACCTACAGTACCCCAAGCTACTTTTTCCCAACCATCTGTTTTGATAAATTGTTTAAATACTAAATAAAGTAATGCAGCTGTAATCGCTAATGCGATAAGTGAACCTAAATTCGCCAATACAACTATTGCCGCAATTCCACCTGCTATGATTAAAAGAAATTTTTTCATTTCTCATCCTCCTTTCACTATTTATCTTACCTATTTATAAGATCGTACATAACGTGCCACAGCTTGATTTTGCTCTAAGACTTAAGTCTGAACGAGAGCTGAGTCCATTTTATTCTATACATGTAAAACTAATTTAAGTTCATACTACAATTGGGAGGTGTGACAATGTCTCATTCTTGATTGCTTTCATTTTTGTTAATGATTTCACCTATCAATGATGATTCCATATTCACAATTAAAAAAGAAGATAAAGTAATTACACAAATACAGAGAGAGGACTTTGCTATTCCACAGTCCAATTTGCCATTTATTGAAATGAAAAAATTCGAGACATTTATGGAAGATCTCGATAAAAAAACATTTATTGCCCCTAAAGACGCCTATATTAAAGGAAATATGATTATCTCAGAAATTGAAGGAAAGCGTTTATACCGTAAAGAATTCAAGAATCAATTTTTTCGTTATTATTTCTCCAAAGGAGTCTCAACTATCCAGCTTCCTCTTATATCTGTACCAGCAAGAGTGGATAAAGACTTAATCAGTCAAATCAATGTGAAAACAATTGGACAGTATGTCACTTACTTTAATAGCAATAATCAAAATCGCTCTCATAATATTTCATTAGCTACTGAGGCTATTAATAATTATGTCATTTTTCCTGAAGAAACATTTTCTTTTAATGAGGTTGTTGGGAGAAGAACGAAGGATAAAGGATACCTACGTGCGCCCGTAATTGTAAGAGGGGAACTATCTGAAGATATTGGTGGCGGGATATGCCAGGTCTCTTCTACACTATTTAATGTCGTCGATCGTGCCGGTGTTGAAATTGGCGAGAGATTCTCCCATAGCAAAAGAGTCCCTTATGTACCAAAAGGAAGAGACGCAACAGTAAGTTGGTATGGACCAGACTTTACCTTTACAAACCCTTATGAGTTTCCTTTACTTATAAGCGCACACGTTTATGGTGGTCAAATGATTGTTGTAATCAAATCTTCAGACGAAATTGAGACTTCACCACGCCATGTTCCCAACGCTTCAAAGATATTACCAAAAGAAATACGTGCAAACGGAGATACTTAAAACGGAGAATTATTATCCGACCTTATTTTATACCCTCTGGGGATTAAAAGTGACAGCCTAAATTCTTAAATAACGAATGTTCATGTCCCCTTCAAGTAGATAAAAAACCTTCATGATTCCATGAAGATTAGAATACTACTTGGAGGATTTTTTCTATGCCAAAGAAACCTAAAACAGCCGTCCCCTGCCGATTTAAATGAATGTGGGTGCTTAATTACACAGATTAATGACGGCAATGAACATACCACTCATCATTCGAAAGCTATCCAACAGAAATGATTTAACTTACATTAGCTGTTCTTCGTTCAAATCAAGGCTTTGAATATAACTTAAAGCTATTCAGCTGCCGATTAGGGGGATTTACAAAATTAAGAGCAGCCACTCACGCAAAGGAAGGCTGTATAGAATCACTCTTTTCACCTCACCCTAAAAAAACCGCATAGCTGTATATAAGTAATTGGGAGGCAGGAGACAAACTACCCGAGGATTACATTTACTATTACGATTACAAAAGGAGATAAAGAAACGCGTGCCTATTGAATATTATCGACACGCGTTCTTTGATTTGTTTTTTTATGTTGACTACTTGAAAGGGGCAAGACCAAGGATTATTTTTATTATTCCCTTTTATAACAATGGCTTTTCTGAAACAATGACACCATCTTCATCAGCGTATACATATTCGTCTGGCAACCAATCAAGCCCCCCAAATGTCACGATCGTATCCCTATCTCCTTTGCCAGCTTTTCTACTTTTTAATGGACTACTACCAATTGCTAATACACCAATATCCATTGATGCTATATCTGCTGTATCTCGCACACAACCATATATAATGACACCCGCCAATCCGCGCGTTTCTGCAATTTTTGCTAATCGATCGCCCATAAGTGCACATCTCCTTGACCCGCCACCATCAACAACAAGCACATGACCTTCTGGGATACTTTCCAGTGCTTCAAGTACAAGTACATTATCTTCAAAAACCTTAACTGTTGAAACCTTACCATGGAATCTCTTTTTCTTACCGTATGAATATAATACTTCTTGATTTACCTTTACATATTCATGATGGTCGTCACATAAATCTGCTGTTTTAAAAGACATGATATCCCTCCTCACTCTACTAATTAATTTCGTCATCCGATGAAAAGTTTCCTTTGTCTAATGGAAAGAAAAAGTGATGACTTGCATATAAGTGTAATGAAAGGGGTGGATCATTATCGCTTATTTATGGATAGCAACAAGCGCTTATTTACTCATCGTTGGTTTGGCTGCTGGCGTTTTTGTTTACACATTAAGGTACGCGCTTCATTCAAAAGATTCTACCCAAATAGATGAAAAAAAAGAAGAGATAGATGACCTCTTAAATTAAATATTTTAAGGCTGTGACCACCACCGTCACAGCCTTTCTTTTTACTTATTCATTGCTTTTTCAATAGCCATGGAAAGCTGTGAAATAATATCTTCGTAATGTTCAATACCAATGGAGATTCTAATCAAATGCTCATTAATGCCTAACGCCTCACAAGTTTCTTCTGGTACCGCACGATGCGAAGTTGTAATTGGATGTGAAACAGAAGATTCAACACCAGCTAAAGTAGGAACAATTTTTATCCACCCTAGTGAACGGAAAAAAGTTGATACATCAGCTTGTTGTTTCAGTTCGATCGTGACCATTGCCCCGTATCCATATGCTCCATTTTGTTCGAAGGGATAATAAACTCTCTCCACTCCTTCATGAATAAGTAAAGCTTCTGCTACTTTTTTCGCATGATAAGATTGTTCCTTCATCCTTAATGCTAATGTCTTTGCTCCCCTTACTGTTAACCATGCTTCAAAAGGACTTAAGTTCACGCCAAGATTTACGACTTTTGCTGCAGCCAGTTCGATTAACTCAGTACTACCAACAATGACACCAGCAGTGACATCACTATGCCCACCAATATATTTGGTCGCACTATGAACAACCATGTCTACCCCAAGCTCAATCGGCTGACAATGAAACGGTGAAGCAAATGTATTATCAATCAATGTCTTCAGATTGTATTTTTTCGCCAATGATACAACAGCTTTAAGATCTTCTACTCTTAATAAAGGATTAGTAATTGATTCTGTATATAAAAGCTTCGTGTTCTCTTTGATTGCCGCCTCGACTTGCGTCATATCGCTAAAAGGAACAATTGTTACGTCAATACCGAATTGCGTGAGCTCTTCCACAATAAGATGAAAACTTCCTCCATACACATCATCAGTAGCAATAATATGATCACCATTTTTAGCCACTGCTAATATTCCTACCATAATGGCACCTAAACCTGATGCAGCTGCAACTCCTGCTGCTGCACCTTCTAATCTTGCGACAACTTCTCCTAACTCATCAGTGTTTGGATTGCCTGATCTCGTATACAAGTAGTTGCCGTTTCCACTATAAAAACCCTCTAGTTCTTCTAAACTTTTAAAAGTAAATGCAGAGGTTTGATAAATCGGTGTTGCTTTACTTTGAATTGTGCGCTTTTCTTTTTTATCTCCATGTAATAATGCCGTCTCAAATTTCATCCTATTGAATCTCCTTTTTATACACCAAAAGTATAAATCACCTTGTTTTATTTTCATAAATTTCTTAATTCTATCATTATAGCTCACTGTACTTTTTTACGTCAATTGAGGAAAGAAGTATAAGAAACATCCATAAGGCTATATTAAACGGAGATATATATTTTAGAGGTGATTGTATGAATAATGAAAAAAATAATATGCCGAAATACCCTCAATCGTACTGGTTGGAAGCAAAACAACTCCAATATCAATCATTGGACGGTAACACTAAAACAGATGTAGTTATCATTGGCTCTGGTATAACAGGGATTACTTCAGCTTACTTATTGGCTAAAGAAGGGTTGAAAGTGATTTTATTAGACGCCGGGGAAGTTTTAGCAGGAACGACTGGCCATACAACTGCAAAAGTGACTGCACAGCATGGTTTAATATATGACGAGTTGATTGAACATTTCGGCATAGAGCAAGCAAGACTGTATTATGAAGCCCAAGCTGATGCAATAAAAATGATTGAAAAAGAAGCAGCAAATATAAATTGCGATTTTAGTAATGAAAGCTCTTTTATCTATGCAACCAATGATCAATACAGTGAAAAATTAACTTTTGAATATGACGCCTATAAAAGATTGGGGATTATAGGGCAATTAAAAGAGAGTATCCCATTCTCCATTCCAACTACAGGTGTGCTTGAAATGAACAATCAAGCACAATTTCATCCGGTTAAATATTTAGAAGGCTTACTTAAGCGTTTCATCGACTTAGGAGGTACTGTTTATGAACAAACAACGGTCGTTGATATCGAGGAAGGTAAACAACCTGTTGTCATAACGAATAAAGGGCATCGTATTTTATGTAACTATGTTGTTATGGCATCCCATAGCCCATTTTTAAAATGGAAAGGTTTATATTTCTCCAGGCTTTTACCTGAACGGTCCTATGTAATTGCTATCGAAAGTGACGACGATTTTGAAGGTAACATGTACTATTGTGCCAATAACCCTGTCCGTTCGATCCGTGCTACAACTTCAGAGGAGACTGGTAAGAAACTTATTCTTATTGGCGGAGAGGGTCATAAAACAGGAAAAGGCATTAACACTTATCAACATTACGAGACATTACAGGCTTTCTCTAATGAGGTCTTCGGGGAAAAGCCAATCACCTTTCGCTGGTCTGCACAAGATTTAACTTCATTAGATAAAATACCTTATATTGGTCCTATCACATCTAATGAAAATAATATCTTCGTGGCTACTGGTTATCGCAAATGGGGTATGACAAACGGTACAGCTGCCGGAATTTTGTTAAAAGATTTAATAACTGAACAGCATACACCTTATCAGGAACTTTTTAACCCATCGAGATTTCATGCGAACCCTAGTATTAAAAACTTTATCACTTATAATGCAGATGTTGCAGGACAATTAATAAAAGGGAAACTCGAGCCAGAATTTAAGCATCCTGAGGATCTAGCAAATAATGAAGGCGGCCTGGTGAAAGTGGATGGAAAACGCCGAGGCTGTTACCGCGATGATGATGGCCAACTTCATATTGTTGACACAACTTGTACTCATCTAGGTTGTGAAACAGAATGGAATGCCGGCGATCGCACTTGGGATTGTCCATGTCATGGATCCCGTTTTTCATATGATGGCGAGGTCATTGAAGGTCCAGCAACTGAACCATTGGAAAAGATGGATTAACGCATATGACCATAAAGGTAAGGTAAGCTAAGTTTTGGAAACTTTTTAAATGTTTTTCTTTTAACTGGATTAGTGCGGCTTCCAGATAGAATAATGTCACATAAGTGGTTGAAAAAAATTGTACATTCTTAATTAATCAAAATCGGCATCGATAGATTGAAGATGTTTCCATTTCATCTTGAAATGTAGCGATATAGAACAAAAAGAAAAAAATCCGCAACCATCAAACCTTGTTGCGGATTTTCTATGATTTCTTATTGTAGCGTCTTACACCATTACTCCTTAGCGTCTTTTTTCGTTTGATTGATGTTCTGGATTGACGATTTTTCCGCCGTGCATTATTTTCTCTTCTAATTGAAGATTTAATTCTTTAGCAAAGCGCTTTAAATCTCTTTCTTCATTCATGGTAACAAGTGATACCACTGTTCCATCTGCACCAAAACGTCCTGTTCTCCCTGAGCGATGGATATACTGCGTTTTCTCACGTGGTAAGTCAAAGTGGATGACATGAGTAATTCCCTTAATATCTAAACCTCTCGCTGCTACATCTGTTGATAAAAGTAAGCGAGCATCCTTTTTCCTAAAGCCATTCAAATTTTTAGATCTTTCGAATTTATTTAAATCACTGTGAAGTACATTTACGTGAATATGGTTATACTCTAGCTTTTCTTTCATAATCATGATATTGGGGATATCCTTAACAAATACCAGCGCCTTCAAATGATCCATTCGAGAAAGCTTTTCCAATAATTTAACTTTTTCCCGTTGTTCCACGTTAAAGTATATATGCCCCACATCACCTGCTGTAATCGTCTCATCTTTTTCAATGGTGATAATCTCTGGTGATTTCATCCAACTTTTAGCTTCCACTTCTATTGTTTTAGGTAAAGTAGCAGAAAACAGCACTACTTGTCTTTCCTTTAAAGTCGCCTTTATTATACTTTTCACATGTTCTAGATGTTCGGGAATGAGAAGCTGATCACCTTCATCAAGGACAACTGTTTTTACCTCATGCATTTTTAATTTCTTTTGCTTAATCAATTCAAGTATTCTACCTGGGGTACCCAAAACGATATGTGGACGTTGTTTTAATTTTTCTAACTGTCGCTTTACATTCGCACCACCGATAAACGATGCACTACGGATGTTACTATTTCTTCCCCACTTTTGTGCTTCACTTAAGATTTGCATAATTAACTCTTGAGATGATGCGAGAATAACTACCTGCACATCCTTGCTTTCTGGTTGAATCTTTTCTAAAACAGGTAATAAATACGCTAACGTTTTTCCGGTACCTGTTGGGGATTGAGCAATAAGATCTTTTCCCTCTAATACAACAGGAATCGCCTCTTGCTGTATATTTGTTGGTTGTTTAAATTGCGATTGTTCCCATACTTTTTTAATAAACGGCTTTAGTTCGCCAATAACTTCCATAGATGATATAACTCCTTTATTTAACGATAAACAGTTTAAAACGACTTCATACAGATGAAATACGTTTATAATACATAATATAAAGGTATCCTGTTCAAATAACAATGGCTCATGTTAAATCGACTTTCGTTATTTATAAGGTAATGTCGTGTAAAAACCTTTTCCTTTTTATTTTGGTTGAGTTCGTTTATGATAAATTTAGTGTTACGAAATGTTTAAATGAGAAAGAAGTGTTCGTTCATGATCCATCCACAAGTAAAGACAAATATAAAAATTATGTGGTTTGCCAACTTCTTTGTTTCAGCTAGTATGACGATGGTCTTGCCCTTTATATCATTATATATTGAAACCTTTGGTCAATTTTCCGACGCTTATATTCAAAGATGGTCGGGTTGGATTTTTGCCATTACATTCGTTACTGCCTTTATTGTAGCTCCAATTTGGGGAAGAATTGGTGATTTGTATGGAAAGAAAAAGGTGTTAATCATTTCTGCTTCTGGAATGGCCCTTTGTATTTTCCTATTAGGTTTTGCGACAAGCGTATGGCATTTGTTTTATCTAAGGCTATTTATGGGTATCTTCACAGGTTTTATTCCCCTTTCACAAGCTTTTATTTCTACACAAACACCAAAAAGAATGGCAGGACAAGTGCTTGGCACCTTACAAACAGGAAGTATCACAGGCTCTCTTTTAGGACCTTTAATCGGTGGTGCACTAGCTGACATGGTCGGTTTTTCTTCTACTTTCAATTGGACATCATTAGCCATTTTTATTTCTGCGATTCTTGTTATCTTCACGAAAGAATTTCAAATCAATGAAGTGAAGAAATCAGAGAAGCAGAATTATACGAGTAAAGAAGTATTAAAACATATACTTACAAACCCTGTCCTTGTGACTGTTTTAATCTTATCGATGTTGATTCAAGTCGCTCATTTTAGTATTCAACCGATTCTGTCCCTTTATGTCAGCGAAATACATGGCCCAGAAAATTTAGCTCTATATGCAGGTATTGCTTTTTCCGCAGCTGGTGTAGGTAACTTAATGATGTCAAAAACTTGGGGAAAGCTTGGGGACAATTATGGTTATATTAAAATATTAATGGCCTTATTGTTTTTAGCTGGTATCGTCTATTTTCCAGGTGGATTTGTCACTGAAATGTGGCAGCTTATTATCATTCGTTTTGCACTCGGGGTAACTATTGGAGGAATTATACCTGTGCGTATTGCCTATATTAGACAGGCTGCACCTATAGCCATGCAAGGAGAGGTGCTGGGATATAATACTAGTTTAAGATTTCTAGGAAATGTCATCGGACCAGTTATGGGAGGAATGGTTGCTGGGGCCTTTGGGTTTACTGCCGTTTTTATTACTACAAGTCTATTACTGATTGCAAGCGGGGTTATCCTTCTCGTTTCGGTTATGAAAAATCCTAAGTATTTAAAGAATTCTAGCACGTCATAATCATATATAAAAGAGGTTGCTACTTGAATATAGCAACCCCTATTTTAATTATTTTACTCTAGGGTAACCAAGTCCTGATGCATAGTCATCGCCTGTTGTTGCACCAACTCCACCTTTAATATCATAAACCTTGGCACGATTTTGTAATTCTGTTCTTAAAGTAGATTTACTCCAAGAAGGATTCGCAGCCCAAATCTTTGCTGCTAAACCAGCTACATGTGGTGTAGCCATTGAAGTACCACTGATTGTGTTATAACCGCCATTATACCAAGTGGATTCCACTGCTGCACCTGGGGCAGACACTTCAATATCACGCTCTTGAATGACATAATCTCCATCAGTTGATGGGTTACCTCTTGATGAGAAATTCGCTACGCGATAAGTCCCATTTTGTTGCACATTCTCTAAAGCTGCAACGGCAACTGCATTGACCAATGCTCCTGGATAACCAATTGTATTACTACCTGAACCACTGTTTCCTGCCGCAGCAACAACTAATACACCTTTATTGTATGCATAGTCTACTGCACTTGAGATGAGTGAATCTTTACCGGAAGAGCCAAGAGACATATTAATAACTACTTTAGAGCCTGTGCTAGTTGCTTGATCTGCTACGTGTCTAATCGCTGCAGCGATATCATCTGAATAACCAGAACCGTTATCACCTAACACTTTATATGCCCATAGCTTCGCATCAGGAGCTACTCCGTAAACACCTTGTCCATCACTACCACCATGTGCTAAAACAGTTCCTGCTACATGTGTACCATGTCCTTGACGATCAGTACAAGAGCCATTTACAAGTGGGCTTGATTGTGTAAAGTCTTTACACTGTTCTGCTGATCCTGCTAAATCAATATGATTTGTATAAACACCTGTATCAAGCACAGCTACTTTGATACCATTACCACCTGATGTTGCTGTTAAAGATTGATTATTATAGATTGATTTTATTCCCCAAGGTGTTTGTGAACTTGGCACAGCTGTTACTTCTGCTTTCGACACTTCTCCTGTTACTGTTGCTATACTCATTTCATTTACCTTTTGTACTTCGACATTTTTTGTCGCTTGTAATGTTTGTAACTCCTTAGCACTCACATCTGCAGTGAAGCCTTCTTTACCAAAGTCCCATCGTTTTTCATACTTTGTTTCTAATGCATTAACAGAATTGCTAGGGGCTTGTATCAATACGCGATATGTTTCACTCCCTTTTGCTTCATCTGAAACTTGTGCAGAAATACCTGATGTAAATACGGACATCCCTAACGTAAGACTAAGTAGTGCAGCTGCTACTGTTTTCTTTTTCGTCATTTACTTGTTCCTCCCCAAATTGTAATGTCTTACTTAGGGGTAATTATATTTCAAAAATTCAGACTACAACAATGTGTAAAATTCAGCATTTATTTATTTGTAAAAAACAGTAAATTTGACATATTTTTTTCCAAGTAGCAGGCCATCAGACATTTTTTTCAACATTAAATCAGGTATTTTTTTCCATAAAATCAATATTCATGATAATTACCCTTTTTATTACTCGGAATTAAAAGTGAATTTAGGTCTCTAGAAAGGTATAAAAGTGTAATATTACATCATTATTTTCCATTAATTTGAAGGAAAAAGTGATTTTTGAGCTCCTTCCCTTTAGAAAAGCACTCATTTTTTTAGTGGATACAATATCCGACGATTTTTTATGTTGGATAAAAGAAAGAGTGAACGAAGTTTTTTAGTTTCTTCGTTCACCCTTATTACTCATTTACCTATTTGAAAAACGATTTTTCCTAGTTGTTTTGCTTGTTCTAATCTGGCAAATGCCTTTTGATAATCTGCTAACTGATAAACTTGATCCATTACTGGCTTGATTTTATGATCGTTCATAAACGTAATCATTTCTTTGTATTCTTCAGCACTTCCCATTGTACTACCAAGAATGTTTTGCTGTGCGTAAAAGAATTGTCGAAGATTTACTGTCACCTCGTCACCTGTAGATGAACCGAAAATTACTAGTGTGCCTCCTTTACGAAGAACAGCTAAGGATTGGTTGAAAGTTGCAGCTCCAACTGATTCGATGACTAGATCCATTTTGCCCCCAATTTCCCCTTGCCAATCTGCCCCACTATCCAGAGCTTCTTTAGCACCTAATGATAAAGCTTTTTCTCGCTTTTCTTCTGAACGAGAACTAACGTATACTTCCGCACCAGCTGCTACAGCAAATTGTAAAAGAGAAGTAGCCACTCCTCCACCAATGCCAGGGATAAATACTTTCATCCCAGACTTTACTTGCCCTCTTGTAAATAAGGCACGATAAGCAGTTAAACCTGCTAATGAAAACACGCCTGCCTCTTCCCATGACATATGTGGAGGTTTAGGGAAAGCATTAATGGCAGGAATAACAATATGATCGGCAAAAGTACCGTGATACGGAAAGCCAACAATTTCAAACCCCTCTGGTGGTGCGTCACTATTTTTTTCCCAGCCTAATCCTGGATTAATGACAACCTCATCTCCGACTTTAATACCCGTCACCTCTGCACCAATTTCCACCACGACCCCCGCACCATCAGAACCTAATACAAGTGCTGGTTCAGTTGATTGATGTCGATGAAGAATAAATAAATCTCTATGGTTTAATCCAGCCGCCTTTAATTCAACTTTTACTTCTTTATCACCAACAGTAAAATCATTTACGTCCTGATAACCCGTTCCATTCAATCCTGCTTCACCTTTATGTATCACTGCTTTCATTCGTTCCCACACTCCTTTTTTATATCTATCATAAGGGTAATCTATTGTTGTGAAAAGTGATAAACCTTAAGAAAATTGCATATCTCCTCCAGTCAGTTTCAACAAACACAGGGAGATTCTAATTAAAGCAATTCAATAGCTCATCTTAAAAAAACAAAAAAAGAACGGCACGACTAGATATCGCTACCGCTCTTCATTTGATTTACTTCGTAATAATAATCGGGCCTTCCTTCGACACGATAACTGTATGTTCACATTGCGCAACAAAGCTTTTATTAGGTGTAATGAAAGTCCAGCCATCACTTTGTTCACGAACTTCTTCATCTCCAGTGGAAATAAAGGGTTCGAAAGCGATAACCATCCCTTCACGTAATAATTGATTATCCCAGTTATCAAAATAATTAAGAATATGATCTGGCTTTTCATGTAAAGAACGACCAATTCCATGGCCAGTTAAATTCATAATAACATTAAAACCATTATTTTTTGCTGTTTGGTAGACAGATTTTCCGATTCGATTAAGTTTCGTACCTGGCTTTATTTTTTTTAGGCCCTCATCAAAAGCTTTTTGCGCTGTTTCACATAAAGAGTGTAGTTTCTCATCCCCATTACCTACAACGATTGATAAACCTGTATCAGCGAAATAACCATTTTTTGATCCAGATACATCAATATTAACTAAATCTCCATCTGCAATGACTCTATTTCCAGGGATACCGTGTGCTACTTCCTCGTTTACACTAATACAAGTATATCCTGGAAAGTCATACTCACCCTTTGGACCAGATAATGCCCCATGCTCTTCAAACATCTTTCCAGCTATCTCATCCAATTCTTTAGTTGTGACGCCAGGCTTTGTTTGAGCAATCATTTCATCTCTGATTAAAGCAACAATTTTCCCAATTTCCTTTAAACCCGCTAAATCTTCTTCAGTTTTTACAATCATAACGATTCCTACCTTTATTTAGTCTCTATCTATATTATAGTCTATTTATCATTAAGAAAAAAAGGATTCCAGTAAGTTTGTAATTGTACTATTTTTTAGAAAACAACCGCTTGTTTTCGCCAAAAAAAATACAAGCCCTTCATCAGGCTTGTATTTCAAGCATATTATAGTTTAACTACATTAGAAGCTTGTGGGCCACGTTGACCTTCTTCCACTTCAAATGTTACGCTTTGTCCTTCATCAAGCGTTTTGAAACCTTCCGTTTGGATAGCTGAATAATGTACGAACACATCTTGTCCTTCTTGTGTTTCAATGAAACCAAAACCTTTTTCTGCATTAAACCATTTCACTTTTCCTTCTGCCATGAATAAATCCTCCTTATGTATAACACATAAATTATGACTATTCTTGTGGAACATACATGAAGCAAACGTCTACAAACGCATCCTACTTACATTCCGAACAAAAATAATTTCTTTCATAATAGCAGAAAGTGGAAAAGAATGCAAAGGTAAAAGCGGGAATTTTTCGAAAATTTTTATGATACTTAGATATTTTACCCTTTTAATGTATGATAGATGTATATATGACGAAGGAGTTTTCTTATGTTTGAATTGTTCATTACTATGTTAGAGAGGCTAGGTATTATTGTTACCATAGCCTTTATTCTAACACGGTTCCAATTTTTTCGAGATATGATTTATAAGGAAAATGTAAAAAAAGATCTACAATTAAAAGCGATCTTATTTTTTGGTTTTTTCGGAATAATCGGGACGTACACAGGTTTATCTTTAAATGCTGAGACATTTAATATAGACAGATGGGCATCTAATTTAACAAGTGAAGAAGCAATTGCTAACTCACGCGTAATAGGTGTTGTTTTAGCTGGGCTTTTCGGTGGTTATAAAGTAGGTTTGGGTGCTGGATTAATTGCTGGAATCCATCGTTTTACACTAGGTGGTTTTACTGCCTTTTCATGTGGATTAGCAACGATTATATCCGGACTAATAGCAGGCTATTTTCATAAGAAGAAAGACCATGTAAAGCTATCTTCTGCCTTTTTTATAGGAGCTACTGCAGAAGCCGTTCAAATGCTTCTTATTCTCCTTCTTTCGAGGCCGTTTGAAAAGGCCGTCTCTTTAGTTGAAGTAATTGGTGTTCCAATGATTATTGCAAACGGTGTAGGATCAGCCTTATTCCTCCTTATCATTAAAAATGTAGTGAATGAAGAAGAAAAGGCAGGAGCACTACAAGCGCAAAAGTCATTACGAATCGCTGATCAAACTTTATCACATCTTAGGAAAGGAATGACACAGGTCTCCACTAAGGCTGTGTGTACCATATTATTAAGGGAAATACATGCAAAGGCAGTCGCCATTACAAATAAACATGTGATTCTTGCCCATGTTGGTTCAGGTGATGATCATCACCGAGTAGACCACCCCATCCAAACAGAAATCACAAAGGAAGTAATTAATAATGGTAAACTAATAGTAGTAGGTAATGAAGAAATACAATGTCAAAATGAGCATTGTCCACTTGGAGCAGCTGTCATTGCTCCCCTAAAGCAACGCGGGCAAATCATCGGTACTTTAAAGGTATATTTCACCTCTGAGAAGGAAGTGACTAATTTAGAAATTGAGTTGATCTCAGGTTTAAGTGTGTTACTAAGTAATCAGCTAGAAATAGCCGAAGCAGATAAAGCATTTCAATTGGCTAAAGAAGCAGAAATTAAAGCTTTGCAAGCGCAAATTAGTCCCCATTTTCTTTTTAACACATTAAATACCATTGTCTCTCTCGTCCGTATTGATGCCGATAAAGCAAGAAAACTGCTTATTACTTTGTCTCAATTTCTAAGGCAAAACTTAAATGCAACAACCGCAAACCGTATCACTTTGGAACAAGATATTCTTCATATGAAAGCCTATTTAATGATAGAACAAACGAGATTTGAAAACAGAATTCAAGTCGATTATTATATTGAAAATGAAGTTCTTAATAGTAAGATTCCACCGCTCACCTTACAGCCTATTGTAGAAAATGCAATTAAACATGCATTTAAGCAAATGAACAAAAATTGTATGATTAAAGTACAAATTAAACAAATGAACAATGAAGTTGCTATATCTATTAAAGATAATGGTCTTGGTATTGATCATGATCGGTTAAAGCAAATTGGGAAAGAACCAATCGCATCAAAAATAGGCACAGGTCTTGGATTATACAATGTAAATAGAAGGTTAATCATGACATTTGGGGAGAACGCCCGATTACACATAAATAGTGAAGAAAACAATGGAACGGAAATAACTTTTAATATACCAATGGGGGAAAAAAATGAAGACAAAGATTAAAGTGCTCGTTGTAGATGATGAACCGTACAGCCGGGAAGAATTAAAGCATTTGTTATCCATATTTGACTCTATTCATATTGTTGGCGAAGCTGATTCTGGAGAAGATGCCATCATACAAACGATTCAATTACAGCCAGATATCGTTTTTCTTGATATCGAAATGCCCAAAATGGATGGCATGCAAACAGCTAAAAGTTTAATGGAATTCAAAAATCCACCTAAAATCATATTCGCAACAGCTTACCCTCAGTTTGCTGTAGAAGCTTTTCGCTATGAAGCGATTGATTACTTACTGAAACCATATGATGAAGAGCAAATCTCTGAAACGGTCAGCCGGATTATCAAATATTTAAAACCAATAGATCTACCTAAGCAAAGTAAATTAGCTGGAAAGCTAGCAATTGAAGACAATGGAGAAATTATTTACATCGAACCTAAAGATATTATTTATGTTTATAAGGAAGATAAATTTTCACGAATCATAACTGTAGATAATGCCTATGAGACAAAAGCATCATTAAAAGAGCTAGAAAATCGACTATCTACGTATTCTTTCTGTAGAATACATAAAAGCTATTTTGTTAATTTAAGATATATTAATAAACTTTCTCCTTGGTTCAATGGGGCATTTCAGTTAGAGCTAAAAGGATCGAATGAAAAACTTTCTGTCAGCAGAAATTATGTAAAAGATTTAAGAACAAAACTAGAAATATAGGTCATGGAGCTCAATTAATTATCAGACTATTTACACTAAAAAATGCATCTTAATTTAATTTAAGGACCTCTTAATCACGGATTTATACATGTTATGCTCAAAATACTCAACCTTGAATCATAGTCATTTATAATAAATGAAAACGTATACATTAACAAAGGGGGCAATGCTATGATTACATTTTTTTCTTGTATTATCTTATTAATTATTGGGTATTTCACCTATGGTAAGTATGTTGAGAAAGTTTTTGGGGTGAAAGGAGCTAGAGCAACACCTGCATTCACACACAAAGATAATGTCGACTATCTACCTATGAGTACATCTAAAAACTCACTTATTCAATTACTTAATATTGCTGGTACAGGTCCAATTTTCGGGCCAATTTTAGGTGCTTTATATGGACCAGTCGCGTTTGTTTGGATCGTTATCGGTTGTATCTTTGCAGGTGCTGTACATGACTACTTAACAGGTATGATTTCTATAAGAAATCGCGGAGCTCACTTGCCTGAGTTAGCTAGTAAATTTTTAGGAAAAGTTATGAAGCATGTCGTAAATGCTTTTGCAATACTATTGTTATTATTAGTAGGTACAGTCTTTGTTTCTACTCCTGCTAGTTTATTACACCTTTTAATGGACGGAAAAGTCGCACTAGGTCTTATTATCGGATTTATTTTTCTTTACTATATTTTAGCAACACTCTTGCCTGTTGATAAAATCATTGGTCGTCTTTATCCTTATTTTGGTGCGTTATTAGTAATTAGTGCATTGGGGGTTGGTATCGGTCTTTTAGTCACAGGTGCACCTATTCCTGAGCTTTCTTTTCAGAATTTTCACCCTGACAATGCTCCTTTGCTACCTTTATTATTCTTTACCATTTCATGTGGGGCGCTATCTGGATTCCATGCTACCCAAACACCCATCATCTCTAGAACAACTCAAAATGAGACGCAAGGAAGAAAGATTTTCTATGGAATGATGATTGCAGAAGGTATTATTGCCATGATTTGGGCCGCAGCTGCAATGAGCTTATTTAATGGTTATGGTGGCTTAAATGAAATGCTTGCTGCCGGTGGTCCTGGTGCAGTAGTTAGTGAAGTATCTACAACTTTACTTGGAGCAATCGGTGGTACATTAGCTGTGTTAGGGGTAGTGGTACTTCCTATCACTTCAGGCGATACCGCATTTAGAAGTGCTAGAATGATAATTGCCGACTATATTAAGTTTCCTCAAGTTAAGTTCTCTAGTCGATTATGGATTGCTGTACCGTTATTTGGAATTTCCATGGTACTTACCCAAGTCGATTTTAATGTATTATGGAGATACTTCAACTGGGCAAACCAATCAACAGCAGTAATTGCATTGTTTGTCGGTGCTATGTACTTATATATTGCTAAAAAGAATTACTTTATCGCTTTAATACCAGGTAGTTTTATGTTAGTGATGGTAATTACGTATATCTTAAATGCCCAAATCGGCTTTGGTCTCTCTATGACTACTTCTTGGATAGGTGGAGCTATAGGCGCTATCGTTTTAATTACAATATTCTTTATTGCTGCACGGAAAGCTAGAGCTAATAAAATTCCATTGGAAGAAGATATATCTAATTGGAATAATAGTGTAGCTTAATGTTTCATATCTTTATATGAGTCTCTGATTAACAATCAGAGACTCTATCGTTAGTAATGTCAGTTCTATATTATTACAATTTAAATGGACATAGGCTCATAGTAAAAAAGGTGCTTTCACAACGATCATTTACAGTGAAAACACCTTTTTATACGATAGATTTGATATTATTTATGAGGAAATCAAATATACTTCTTGACTTTAGGCTGATACTTACGCATCGGACCTTTCCTTAAAACATCCTTTAAATATGATTCTCCATTTGGATTTTTGTTTTTCAGTAATTCTAGTAAATATGTAATATCATCCATTGCTCTATGATTTTGATAGTTTGTGATTTGGTGACCTTTTAAAAGCGTCAATAATTTACTGTTATAGAAACCATATTCTTTCCACGGGACCCCTCTCATCGTACAATACCATTTCAGTTCATTTACATCATTAGGGTACATTTGATAGAGAAAGCTTCTATCAAATGATGCATTATGAGCAAGTACGATATCCGCATATGCGAACATCTTCTTTATTTCACGATCATCAAAGCTTTTCCCCACCACTTCTTCAAAAGGGATGCCGTGAATTTTATAAGCTTGATTATAATTTCTTAATGCACTGGTGGTTTCCGGCTCTCTTAAATAGCTTCGTTCGTCTTTTATGGTAAGAATATCACCTGTCTGTTGATCAAATGAAAATAACTTCAAGGCGATTTCAATTACTTCATCATTAATTGGCGACAAGCCCGTTGTCTCTACGTCAAGAACAAGCCCTAACCCCTCATGTATTTGCACACTAACCCTCCATTTTCTTTTTTTGTTTAGCATATAATAGAAAAATAAAAATTGCTAGGAGAAAAAGAAAGGAAATCTTTTATTCTTTATCTAATTCATATTCATTATGGTTTTTAGAAAATAGTAGGCATCACCTATTATATTTTTCTTAATTTTCCGCATTTTTATTGTCAGATGCAAGGAAAACATATAAAATTTTCCTATACACTAAAAGGGATGTGAAAAAATGGTCATTACCACTCATTTTTTCCTTAATCTATCACTGTTAATTGTCATCCTATTTTTTCTGCTTGTATGGACTGAAAAAAATCTCGGTTTTCATTTTTCAAGAACATCGGCAACTATTAGTCTGGCATTGATGATTGGTATTTGTTATATTTTTTCATTTGAACCTGTGCCTGGTTTAATGATGGACCTAAGGATTATACCTGTAATATTAGGTGGATTGTATGTTGGTGTCGGCCCTTTACTCATAATTGTCGTTATTGCTGTAAGATGGTTTTACGGAATGAATTTAGGATTCTATGTAACTATGTTTGAATACCTTTTGCTGGGATGTTTGTTTTTATATTTATACCCAAGATTTAAACAGATTTCTGCCAATAAAAGAATTATTCTAGCTGTTCTTATTACGTTTATCTCTAGTATCGTTTCACTAATTTTATATGAATTATATGTACCACAATTACACTCACTTGATTTATGGTTTGCTCTTCTTACCATTCCAGCTCTTGGTGTAGGAATGGCAGTATATATTATTGAATTTGTCTTCAAAACAATCGATATGCAGAAAAAGCTTATTATCGCAGAAAAATTAGAAGCCGTTGAGCAAATGGGGGCAGCGATTTCACATGAAATTAGGAATCCACTCACAGCTGCTGCAGGATTTGTTCAATTATTAAAAGAACAAACACTTTCCCCTTCAAAAAGAAATGAATACTTAGAAATCGTCCAACATGAACTGGCATCAGCAGAACGTGTCATTCAAAACTATCTAACTTTTTCTAAACCTGGACTAGATAAAATTGAAACAATGAACGTAAAGAAAGAACTAGGTCATGTCATTAGTATACTACGCCCGATAGCTAATCAAAATTCGGTAGAAATAACAACTAATTTTTCTATCATAGGTGACATCGAAGGCGATCGACAAAAGTTTCAGCAATGCTTCTTAAACGTTATTAAAAACGCCATAGAATCGATGCCAAGAGGTGGCCAACTATACATAAGCTCTAATTATTCCTCTACGCACATTAGAATCGAAGTTCAAGATACAGGGCTCGGTATGACAGAAGATCAAATTCGTCGCCTAGGAGAGCCTTACTATTCCACAAAAGGAGCAAAAGGGACTGGATTAGGAATGATGGTTGTTTTTAGCATCGCCAGAGCAATGAAAGGAACAATAAAAGTACAAAGTAAAATTAATGAAGGAACCGTATTCATCTTTACTTTTCCCTCCGTCCATCCCCATTCTTCCTAACTTCAATATTATAAAGAGCAGGGAATCCTAGCATAGCTAGTAAATCCCCTGCTCTTAGCGCTTCAATATTTGCTGACTTTTATTTATGATAAACCCTTTAGAACGAACCAAGCATGTGACTCTGCATAAGTTCGAACTTCTTCAAAGTCTTTAACATAGCCTTTATGGTGTTGAATAAAACCATGTAGGGCAATGAAGGCAGAATAAATAAGTGATTCTTCAGTTTGTTGATCTTTTAATTGTAGAACAGCATATTCAAACCGGTAATAAGTTTTTTGGGCCATTTCTGTAATCGAATGCTTATCGTTGCTTGTATAAAAAGCAAATAACCCATCGTAACGGTGATGAAGGTTTATACCAAATTCCATGAAAGTAATTAAGATTTGTTTAAGCTTATCTATTTTATTATCATCACCATATTGAATAGTGACTAACATCTGCGTTAAATCATTGAAGTCTTCCTCAATTATTCGATATAATAAACCATCGATATGATTAAAATGAACCGTCAGATCCTTCACTTGGCATCTCATTTTCACAGCAATATCTTCTAAAGTAATATTTTGAAATGCATTATCAGTGACGAGCTCTTTAGCAACAGCCACTATTTTATCCGCAGATATGTTTTGATCATGGAAATGATTTGATGGCATATGTACACCCCCAACCCTATCAAATAGTAATTAAATTTTAGCATCAGGGTTGGTAAGAAACAATCATTAATCTACATATAAGATAATATTTGCTCAGTCATTTTCTTTCCTTGTTTCTGTTCTCTTTCGTCTACTACCCACCCATCGCCTACATGTTTTAAAGTAATCATCTCATTCAATCCTATTTTATTTTTATAGAGAATTAAGATTTCCTCTTGATTAAAGTAGATGAGTGGTTGAATGGTATTTTTATACTTTGATGTTGCTTCTTCATTAATATCCTTAACTAATTGCGTTACTGGTCCAAGACGATCATTCCAACCATTGTTGCTAGCTAGAAATTGAAATTGGTTAAATCGTGTTTGACGATAACTGCGCCATTTTTTTTTGAAGCTATGTTCAATGTCCTTTGCAACTTTCCGGTAGAAGTGATTCACTTTTTTC
Organism: Cytobacillus sp. FSL M8-0252; assembly: GCF_038007345.1. Lineage (NCBI taxonomy): Bacteria > Bacillati > Bacillota > Bacilli > Caryophanales > Bacillaceae > Cytobacillus > Cytobacillus sp. FSL M8-0252. Next base: position 1,306,125 of record NZ_JBBOWZ010000001.1, on the reverse strand, counting down.
TCCTCCGCGTCTCCTTTATGTTTATAGGTAATGACCTTTGCTCCTAAAGGCGTTATGTCCAGTACAAGAGAATCTTGTCCATAAGGAGGTAAATACTCTTTTTCATAGGTAGTTATTTCAAGTTTGACAATAATATGATACCCTTTTCGATTACGTTTGATTTTCTTTATCTCCGTGTCATACAGATTGTATTGTTTTTCATACCCATAAAATTGATGAATTTCTTCGGTAAGCACAGGAGCGAGAGAGGTTAAAAGGGCCTCAGATACGATGGAAGAATCTTCATTAGCTAATATACTATTAGGAAAAAGAATGAAAATAAGTAATAAAATCATTACTGTTTTCTTCATGTGCAAACACACTCCTTTATCCTTTATCCTCTCCCGCATTTATATAAGTAACGGCTGTAATTTCTTCCTATTTACTGTTTGACATTAATCTCCTTCGACCACTTATTTTCCGGGAAATTTTTAAAAATAAAATAGAAAAAAGGCGATTAATGTAAATCCCCTAAGTTCTTTTGTCATATTCACCTTAAAACAAAAAGAAAAAAGCTATAGTAAAAAAGTCTATAGCTCTCAAACACCCAAGAAATTTAGTTTTTATATCAGTTTTCTGACAATCTCCTTGCCAATCTCAATAGACGCCGTTGCAGCAGGAGATGGTGCATTTAATACATGAATCGCACGCTTGCTCGGCAGTATGTAAAAATCATCCACTAATGAGCCGTCATCCTTCAATGCTTGTGCTCTTACTCCTGCTGGTCCAGTTTTCAAGTCTGCCGCTTGTATTTCTGGCATAAGTTTTTGTACATTCTTTAAGAAAAGCTGTTTAGAGGCTGAACGGATCATTTCCTCAATCCCTTCCTTCATATAACCACTTGCCAGCTTCCAAAAGCCCTTATATGCTAACACTTCAAATAAATCCGGTAAGTGAATATCTGTCTTTCGGTAACCTTCGCGTTTGAAGCCCAATACTGCATTTGGACCGACATCAATCGCACCGCCAATCATTCTCGTAAAATGAACGCCAAGGAATGGGAACTTTGGATTGGGAACAGGATAAATTAAATGCTTCACTAGATGACGTTTTTCCTCAACCAGTTGATAGTATTCACCACGGAAGGGGACAATTTTCATATCAGTTAATAATTTTGCCTTTTTCGCAATCCGATCGGAGTGTAGACCACCACAGTTGATATAAAATTGACCTTTTATATCTCCTTGATCAGTAATAACAACCACTTCATTATTATCCTCTTGAATGGCCACAACTTCATGATTAAGGAGAATATCTCCACCTTTATGGCGAATGATATCCGCCATTTTTTCAGACACTTGTCTATAGTTAACAATTCCTGCCATTGGTACATGAATGGCTCTTTTCCCATTTACATGTGGTTCTCTTTCCAATAATTCTTCTTTTTCCATTAATTGAATATCAAGTCCGTTCTGTATCCCTCTTTTATAAAGGTTATCTAATAGTGGCAACTCTTCTTCTTCACTAGCGACAATTACTTTACCGCAAATATCATATTCGATATCATTACTTTCACAAAAATCCTTCATGGATTGTCCGCCGATTTTAGCTAATCTCGCTTTCTCACTACCTGGCTTATAATATATGCCAGAATGAATAACACCACTATTATGCCCTGTCTGATGTGCCGCTACATGGCTTTCTTTTTCAACGATAGCAATCTTTAGTGCCGGTTTTTGTTCAAGTAGTTCTAACCCAACGGATAGACCAACAATTCCTCCACCAATAATAATATAATCATACATCCTTTTCACCTTCTATCATTTCTTTAAACCACATGCTTCTGCTAGTATCTCGACAATATGAACGACTTCAACCTTACTTTCTAATCCTTCACGCTTCACACCCATGCACATCTGCAAATGACAACCAGGATTAGAAGTGACAATTACTTCTGGAATCGTTTCTTTTACATAGGACATTTTTTCATCTAATATTTCCATTGATTCTTGATAATGAAAAACATTGTACGTCCCTGCTGAGCCACAACACATATCCATTTCCGGGAGGGGAATATACGTTGTTCCTGGTATACGATAAATTAACTCTAATGGCGATTTTTTTACTTTTTGCACATTTGATAAATGGCATGAGGGTTGATATGTAATTCTCTTTTCAACCTTCTTCGTAAATTCAATATCCAACTCTGCTAAAATCACACTAATGTCTTTACTTTTTTCAGCAAATCGTTTTGCTCGTTCAACCCATTCTGGTTCAGACTGAAGCAGTTGATCATATTCAACTAACATCGCACCACATCCACCAATACTATTAACAATATAATCATAGTGCTCTTTTTCAAATGCAACGATGTTTTCTTTTGCTAATTGTTTAGTGGTCTCGCTATCACCCTCATGATGCTGTAGAGCTCCACAACATGTTTGGTTTTTTATTACGGTTACTTCACATCCAGCATGCTGAAGCAACTTTATACTTAGATCATTGATCTTAGCAAAAAACACATCCATGATACATCCAGTAAAAAAGGCGACTTTTAGTTTTGTTTCAGTATCTGGGATAAGTGTGCCTTTTCTAAGTTCCTTATCAGGCTTTGTTATATTAGGTATAATGGCTTCAAATGCACGTAAATTCTCAGGTAGTACCCGAATCCCTTTTGTTACTTTGCCTAATTTTTCAATCCCAGATTGTTGATAAAACCTCAAGGAAAGATTCATTGTATTCAACATGCTCTTATTCGCAAGACCTTTTTTCATCGCCAAGCGATTGATAAGTGAACTACCTTCCTGCTCCATTTTCACTTCTTTATAAGAAGATAAAATTTTCCCGTATTGAACATTGGTCGGACAAGCAGTCTCACATGCTCTGCAGCCAAGGCATAATTCCATCGAATCTTCTATTTCTTGAATCGAAATTTTACCCTCAGAAGCCATCTGTACTAAATTAATTCTTCCTCTAGGCGAATGCCTTTCTTTTCCCATTGTCGTATAAGTCGGGCAGGCAGGTAAGCAATACCCACATTGGACACAATCAAATGTTTCTTCGTATGCTAATTGATTATTCATCGACTAATACGAGCCTTTGATTTTCATTTTCGGGAAAAACCTTACCAGGATTCATGATATTTTTAGGATCCCATGCGCTCTTCATTCTTTTCATCATATCTAATCCAGCCTCCCCTAGCTCCATTTTCATAAACGGTGTCTTCATTGTGCCGATGCCATGTTCGCCTGATAAAGTCCCACCTAATTGTATAGCTGTTTCGAATATCTCAGCTACAGCAAGTTCGACTCTTTTCATTTCCTCTTTATCCCGTTTATCAGTAATAATATTTGGATGGAGATTGCCATCACCTGCATGCCCGAATACTACTAGATCTATATTGTATTTTTCTTTAATTTGTTTTAGCCGTTTAAACATTTCTGGGATTTTACTTCTTGGGATTGTCGCATCCTCAGAAATCTTCGTTGGTTTTTTTCTAACAATCGCTGGGGAGACAAGTTTCCTCGCTTTCCAGAGTTTCGCTGCAGCCACATCATTCGCTGCTATCTGAACTTCTCGTGCTCCTACCATTAGGCAAACTTGTTCTACTTGTTTACACTCATCAGCAATCGCCACTGGATGACCATCTAATTCTATAAGAATAATGGCATCAACATCGGTCGGAAGTCCGACTGATTCATATTCTTCAACAGCTATAATAGATGCTTGATCCATAATCTCCATCTTAGAAGGTAATATCCCAGATGTGAGAACTTTTGATATGGCTCTCCCTGCATCGACAATATCGTCGAAAATGACCATCATCGTTCCAGTTGCTTGTGGCCGTGGAACTAGTTGTAGTGTTGCTTCAGTAATAATTCCTAAAGTACCTTCAGATCCGACTATCAGCTTAGTTAAGTCATAGCCAGTAACATTTTTAATTGTACGACCACCTGTTTTAATGACCTCTCCCTCAGGTGTAACGACTTCTAACCCCAACACATAATCCTTTGTTACCCCATACTTTAAGCCTCTTGGTCCACCAGCATTTTCAGCTAAGTTACCACCTATCGTTGACACATGCGCACTACTCGGATCAGGGGGATACATCAGCCCATATTTTTTCGCTGCTTTGTCTATTTCAGCTGTCAATACTCCTGGCGAAACAACAGCAATTGTATCATCACTATCTATTTCTAATTTTTGATTCCACTGTGAAAAGTCCAGGACCACTCCGCCATGAACAGGCAAGGGTCCACCACTTAGACTTGTTCCTCGACCTCTTGGATATAAAGGCACTCTATATTGATTGGCCACCTTTACGATAGACACAACTTCCTGTGTTGACATTGGCTGTATGACTAATTCAGGTAAATAAGTACCGAACGACCCATCATATGAATAAGAGACTAAATCCGCTTTTTCTTTTAACATTCTCGTTGGTGAATTTATGGCTTTTTGAAATTGTTCGACCATCTCATCTGTCAACATGATGGCACCTTCTTCCTTTACTTTTCTTCCCATAATTTCTTTCGTACATTTTGTAGATGATTCTTCATTGCCTTTCTTGCATTTTCTTCATCTTGACTTTCAATCGCTTTATATATCGCTTCATGCTCAAGATAAACGCTTTCCCTTTTTCTTTGTAATCCTAAGTTCTTCTTTAATGAAAAAGCGACAGCCTTACGGTAAAGGTCACCGATATTATCCATGACCCCTACCATAAAGCTATTCTTTGTTGCTTCAATCATATATTTATGAAAATCTAAATCAGCTTGAAGACCCACTTCATCAGGGTTAGTAAGTGTCTCCTCTAGCCCTTTTAGCGCTTTCTTTATTTTCTCTAAGTCGGAAGAATCACGACGATTAGCAGCTAGAGCAGCGGCCTCTGTTTCCATTATCATCCTTAATTCCAATAATTCAAAAACCTCTTCTAAGGAAATATATTGCAATGTTAAGCGGTCCATCATATCGACAAGATGTAATTCTTTAACATAACTTCGGCCACCTTGTCTTGATTCAATGATCCCACTTGCTGATAAGACACTGAGTGCCTCCCTAACAGGAGCGCGGCTTACGCCAAATAATTTCGCCAATTCATTCTCAGAAGGTAATGGTTGATTGGGCGGAAACTCTTTGCTTTTAATTTTTTCATTTAATTGCTCTAATACTTGTGCCGATATCTTCTTCCGTTCAATTTTCATTTATTAATCTCCTTTACATATTCACCTCTACACCCTTACTTGTCTCCTTTCTTGTACGAATTAAATGAATACTGAATACAAGTGCACATAAAGCCAGACCAGAAACATCAGTGATAATACCTGGTTTAATGAGCATCAATGCACCGAAAAATAATAAAATTCTTTCAATTACATGTAAGTAAGTATTCAAGTAATTCCCCATAGAAACAGCTAGCGCATAGACTCCTAGAGTACTAGTAATTAATACTAGTATAACAGAAAGAATTTCCACACTACCGCCATCAGGTGATTGGAGTAATAGTATTGGATTGTATGCAATCATAAACGGAATAATAAATCCTGCTAATGAAAGTCTTAAAGCTTCCCATGACGTTTTCATTGCATTTGCTCCAGCAATTCCTGCTGCCGTATAAGATGCAAGCGCTACTGGTGGCGTAATATTTGAAAGAGCACCGAACCAGAATACAAAGAAGTGAGCTGCAATTGGTTGTACGCCAGCCTCTACTAATGCAGGTGCAGCAGTTACAGCAACAACAATGTATAGTGCGGTAGAAGGTAATCCCATACTTAGCACAATACAAGTTAGCATAACGACAATAAGTATTAACCAAAGCTGTCCACCGGTTAAATCAACAATATTAAAAGCTAGTGTTGAACCTATACCTGTCATGGTAACAACACAAATAATAATACCGATTGCGGCACAAGCGATACCTACTTGTATTGTCCCTTTCCCTCCATCGATAAATGCTTCAATCATTTTCTTAATTGTGATTCTATTAGACTTATCTTTCGTTAACCAACTGGCAACAATAACGGAACCGATACCTGCAAAACCTGCAAATAATGCTGTTTTACCAATCAATAATGTTCCTATAACCACTATAATAGGAACAATCAGTACGCCTCTTTCCTTTAACACTTGTAAAACATTTGGTATATTCTCCTTACTAATCCCTTTTAACCCTTGTTTCTTCGCTTCTATATCAATCGCAAAGATGAGAGCGATATAGTATAAGAAGCTTGGGATAATGGCTGCGAGAATAACAGTAGTATAGGAAACACCTAAAAATCCAGCCATGATAAAAGCTGCTGCACCCATGATTGGTGGCATAATCATTCCACCAGTAGATGCTGCTGCTTCAACTGCGCCAGCAAATTTTGGTTTTAAACCAATTGATTTCATTAACGGGATCGTAAAAGCTCCTGTTGTGGCAACATTTGCTACAGCACTCCCACTTAATGACCCTGTTAAAGCACTAGATATAACAGCTACCTGTGCAGGCCCACCTCTTTTTCTACCTGCAATAGCTAATGCTAAATCGTTAAATAGTTGTGTCGCACCACTTGCAGATAAAAAGGCACCGAATAAAATAAACATAACGATAAAGGTTGATGCAGTTGATAATGTAAGACCCAAGATGCCTTCAGTGGTCATATATAAACGGTAAAGCAAACGTTCTAAAGAGAACCCCGCATGGCCAAATATCCACGGAAAAATTGTGCCAAATAAGGCATAGATAACAGAAATACCACAAAGGATTGGGATAAATAGACCTACAGCTCTTCTTGCTGCTTCAAACAATACGATAATAGTAATAGCACCGAAAATATAATCAATTAAAATTGGCTGTGAGCCACGATCAACATGAATGGTTGTATAATTAATAATTAAATAACCTACACCCAAAATTGCTAATGCAACAAACAAATAATCAGCTAATGTAAAACGCCCACTTTTTGATGAAGATCTTGCAGGATATAATAAAAATGTTAAAACGAGAATAAAACCTAGAAATATTAAGTTTCTATAAATCTCCTGAATATTAGAAAGTCCATTTGAATAAATGGAAAATATAGATAATAAAATAGCTAATATCGCTACAACCTTGGCATACGAACCATGCAATACACGCATACCTCCGCCAGCCTCTTTATCTAAGCCTTGTTGATTTGCTGTTACGGCATCCCCTTTTACATTCGACATTTTCTAACCTCCTTATTTTGCCTCTGGCGGAATTAATTCCTCAGGAATCTCTAAACCAACTTCTTTAAAGTATTTGTAAGCACCTGCATGTAAAGGTACAGTCACTCCATCAAGTGCTGTCTCTAAAGTAATTTCTTTTGCAGAATTATGCACTTCATACATTTTGTCTAGATTCTCATAAAGCGTTTTTGTTAACGTATAAATTGTCTCTTCGTCAATATCTTTTGTTGTAGATAAAAGGTTAGGCTGTGCAATGGTTTGGATATCCTCCTCTACACGAGGATAAGTTCCTCCAGGAATCGTATAAGGGTACCAAGAGTTTGAAACAGCGTTAATTTTTTCTAACTGCTCATCTGTTACTTCAAGAATACTAGCTTTGACATTACTAGCAAACATATCCGTAATTGCTGAGATTGGGATGCCGGCTGGTAATGACCCACCGTCTAATCTACCATCTCTCATTGCAGAAACAGTATCGTTATAACCGAGATACTCTGGTGATATATTAGCTTTAGTTAATTCTAACCCTTGCATCATTACTACAGTTGATTGTTCTGTTCCGCTTGCTTGGGGTCCAACGGAAAAACGAGTGCCATCAATGTCTGAAATGTTACCGGTTTCAATAGCATTATCCATTAACACAAAATGTTCTACATTGGGCCATAACATAGCCACAGTACGTAAGTCTTTATAAGGTTTACCTGCAAAACCATCATCTCCAGCATAAGCTTGAGAAGATATTAACCCTTGAAGAATAGCTAAATGAGCTTCTCCCTCTCTTAAAAGCTCGATATTTTCAATCGAACCAGCAGAAGATTGTCCACTTGCTTGAATTTTCTTATTCTTTAATTCATAACTCCATATATTGGCCATACCTACTCCAATCGGATAATAAGTACCACCTGTTGAAGCTGTCGCTACGGATAAAAAGGTTTTATCTTCATTATCAGCAGCCGTCTTAATACCAAAAATGGTAAGAAAAATAATAGCAGCGATTGAGATTGTAATTTTTATTTTTTTACCTTTCATAATTCTCCCCCTTTCACCAAATGAAAACGTTTTAATTTCAATCTTGTATTACAAGTATACAAGAAAAAATTAAAAAAACAACAATTATTCTAAAAATTTATTCTACAAAAACAATTAACAATTATTTGTAAAAAAAAGCTACAGGATACTGTAGTGCTGTACCCTGTAGCTTTTTATTAATCTTTCTTTATAAATAAAACTTTAAGATAGTCTCCTTCGGGAAAAGACGGAATCGTTTTAAAATCAATAGGTAATGAATATTCTTCAAGAATCTTATACTTTCCATTACTTGTTGCAAATGCTTTTGAGACAAATGTTTTAAACTTTTTCATCGGCACATTACTTGCATTAGATGAAGCAACAATGATCCCTCCTTGATTAGTAATCGAGATAGCTTCTTCTAATAAAGCAGCATAATCTTTTGCAACACTAAAAGTATGTTTTTTTGATCGTGCAAAACTAGGTGGATCTAAAATGACAAGATCGAATGATAAATTTTTTCTCACCGCATATTTAAAGTATTTGAATACATCTTCAACAATGATATCCTGTTCTTCATAATCAATACCATTTACACTAAACATTTCGATTGTCTTCGCTTTACTTCGATTAGCCAAATCGACACTCGTTGTTTTCACTGCACCGCCCAATGCAGCTGCTGCCGAAAAAGCTCCTGTATATGAGAATGTATTCAAGATTGTTTTACCATCGGCATATTGATCTCTTATTTTTTTCCTTACTTCTCTTTGATCTAGGAAAACCCCAACCATAGCGCCATCATTAAGATAGATTGGATAGTTTATCCCGTTTTCCTTAACGATAATAGGAAATGTCGGCTTTTCACCACAAACAAAATCATCATCTTCTACATACAACCCTTTATGATTAAATCTTTTCTTTTCATAAATGGCCTTCACCGGCATACATTGCTCTAATGCCCTAATAATCTCTTGTTTGAATTGATAGATACCTTCACTATACCAACTAATGCAATAATACGTATCATAGTAATCTATTGTAACGCCTCCAACGCCATCGCCTTCTCCATTAAAAATTCTAAAAGCAGTCGTTTCTGGGTCGTTAAAAAGTTTTTGTCTATGATTTACTGCTGCCTTCAGCTTTTCCATAAAAAAGGCTTGGTCTATTCGCTCATGCTGGTTTTTCGTTAATACCCAGCCTCTACCTTTATTTTGAATTCCATAGTAACCTTTACAGAGAAACTGTCCCTTTTCATTCACTAGCTCAACAATCGTCCCTTCTTCCATTTGAGGAATTCGTTCAACAGATTGTTCATTTATTAATGGAAAACCTTCCCTATACTTCTTTATGTATGACGGTTTTACTGTTAACTTCATATACGCTCCACCTTACCAATCAATGATTTATTTATCGTACCACAAATAGCATCTTACAGACAAAGCCCTCTCAGGTTTATCTTGAGAGGGCTTTACCGTTTAACTTGCTTTATTCACTTCTTGAGATATTTCTTTCATATTCGAAATTGCATGTTGATATTTTTCTTCATCAAATTCATTCTCACTTTTCGCCACGGCGATTGTCGCGATTCCGTTACCAATCATATTCGTAATGGCACGACCTTCACTCATAAAGCGATCAACACCGAGTAAGAGTGCTAAACCTTCTAACGGAATAACTTGAATAGCTGCTAATGTCGAAGCCAACACGATAAATCCACTTCCTGTAACCCCAGCAGCTCCTTTAGATGTAAGCATAAGAATTAAGATAATCGTTATTTGCTGACCAATAGATAAATCTACTCCAAATACTTGAGCTAAGAATACCGTCGCCATTGAAAGATAAATAGAAGTCCCATCAAGGTTAAAGGAATAACCCGTCGGAATGACAAGACCAACAACTGATTTTGACGCACCGAATCTTTCCATTTTATCCATCATTCTTGGTAATACAGATTCAGAAGAACTCGTTCCTAATACGATAAGTAACTCATCTTTAATAAAACGTAAATATTTAAATAGGCTAAATCCATAATATTTACAAATGATGTTTAAAACGATAAAGATGAATAAGAACATTGTAATATACACACTCATCATCAACTTAGCGAGCGGTGCTAAAGAACCTAAGCCGAAATGTCCAATCGTATATGCCATTGCACCAAACGCACCAATTGGCGCAGCTTTCATGACATAACCGATAATCTTAAAGAACACATGGGATAACCGGTCAAGAAAATCAGTAATAACTTCTCCCCGTTTACCTAAAGAAGCAAGAGCAACACCAAATAGAATGGAGAAGAATAAAACTTGAAGGATATCTCCCTCCGCAAAAGCATTCACCATATTTGATGGTACGATATGTGTAACGAATTCGATCCAATCAATGCCTTCTTCAGCATTGGTTGTATATTGAGATACGTCACCTTGTTCAAGCTCATTAAAATTTAACCCGTCACCTGGTTTTACAATATTAACGACTAATAATCCAATAACGAGAGCAAGCGTGGTAACAACTTCAAAATAGATAAAAGCTTTCCCACCAACCTTACCAACTTTTTTCATATCTCCCATTTTTGCGATTCCTAAAACAATTGTTAAGAAAATAATTGGGGCAATAACCATCTTCACTGCATTAATGAAAGTAGTTCCTAACGGCTGTAATTCTTTACCTATATCTGGCCAAATTAAACCAACTAACACACCAAGTGCGATCGCTGTTAACACTTGAACGGTTAAGTTCTTAAAGATTCTTAAAAATCCCACATTAATCATCTCCTGTCACACTATCTATCTGACTATTCTTTGTAATTAGAATGATAGCGTTTTCAGAAAATGAAAAGAAGTTTATGGTCATAGTGAACATTTTGTTCATTTTGGTCTTATTAGTTGAGACAGTAAAAATGATTGGCATATATGGACTACTGCCAAGTTACATAATTTTAACCAGTAAAGGAGGAGAGTCCCCGATTACTCTTACCATAAGCATCTAAGTGAAATTTAAGGTCAAATTAGGGATAGATTAGACAAAAGAGAGCCACAATTTATTTAAGCTCTCTTTCGTCTAGTAATTTATTTTATGAATTCTAGTACTCTCTCTAACCATTTAATATTAAATTCCGCTTTATCAAATGCATGAGAAGCAATTAATTGGCTTGAGTCAGAGACTTTGTTATATTTTTCCTTTTCTTCTTTTTTCGTTTTTAATGTATCCCACTTTTCTTTTTCCTTTTGAATGGTTTGTTTCAAAATAGAAGCGGCTTCTTCTTTATTAATATAATTTAAGAAATGAATGGCAATATACAAATCTGCCACTTCCGTATATTTTTGAAAACAAAGATAGAGTTCTTCTACCAGATGGCCACGTCCCTCATTGGTTATCCGATAAAGTGTTTTTTCTGGGCGACTTCCTTCTTGTAACTTTTGTACAGGCTCTATCCAATTCTTTTTATGTAATGCTTCAAAATCATAATAAAACTTTCCTTCACTAATCTTTATGAAAGGCTGTGCATTCATTAGTTTTTTGCGGATATTATAAGGATAGTCTACTGAATGTGCTAACATACCTAAGATATATATTCTAATCATTCACCCGTTCACCTCCAAAAACGTATATAGCTATTTTAACTTATACTGGGAGATAAACGCATCTGATTCTTTCATTATAGTTTCAATTAATAAGAGCATGTTCGTTAATTAATCGGTAAAATCTGTATACTTAAAAATAAAAATACGAACCTATTCATTAGAATTTGTTCGTATTTTCCGAGAAACTATTCATTGTTCATTCTTTTAATTTTACCTTGAATCTTCACTCTATTTATTTCAAGAAAGTTTAAGAGGCAATGAGGTTAACGTTTGACCCGTCGCAGAATCAGTTAAGTTGGGCTCTAGTTCAAATGATTCGATAGGTTCGATTTTGGAAAAACGCTTAACTAAGTTTTCTAAAATGAGCTTCAACTCAAGTCTTGCTAATGGTGCACCTAAACAAAAATGAGGTCCATTTCCAAATGTAAGATGTTTCTTATTATTTTTTCTATGAATATTTAATTGAAATGGCTCTTCAAACATTTCCTCATCCATATTAGCCGCACTCATCCAGGCAACAACGACATCTCCCTTTTTCAACTCTACCCCTAAAATATTGTTATCCTTCTTCACCGTACGATCTCTTCGACTCATATGAAAACGATATCGTAACATCTCTTCGACCGTTCGATCAATATATTCTGGGTGGGCTTTTAATTCTGAAAATAACTCGTTGTCATCATATAAAAGGGCATAAAAGCTTGTTGAGATCATATGACTCGTTGTTTCTACCCCTGCACCTAATATAGCCATTGTCATTTCAATAATTTCAAAGTCCGTTAGTCTTTCTCCATCTACTTCCGCCCTAATGAGGTCAGAAATGATGTCATCTTGTAACTGCTGTCGCTTTTCAATGATGACTGGTTGTAAATAAGTAAAGAACTCTTTAATTGCTTGATTTTTTTGGTTATCGATTACATCCTTTTTGCTCTTATCATATGGTAGAAATAATATATCGACCCATTTCTTAAATTTAATTACATCGGGCTTCGGAATCCCTAATAAGTCTGACATTACCATTGCAGGCATAGGATTGGCTAATGCCGCTACGATATCTTCCGTCTTGCCCTTTTCTATTTGTGTAATTAAATTTTCAGCAATTTGATTAATCCGCGGTTTCCAATTTTCTAAACTTCTTGGAGTAAATGCTGATGCTAATAGGGATCTTCCTTTTCTGTTGTGTGGAGGATCCATTTTCAAGAAGTTCACTTTACTATTCATTTGCTTATCATCTTCACTAAACTTTACTGAAATCGTTGTACGGTCTCCTTCACTGGAGAAATGTTCATAGTCGCTTAAAACGGTCTTTACGGCATCATACTTAAATGCATTCCAAGTATCAGAATTCTCATTATAACTAATAGACCCACTTTCAAGCATCGATTTGTACCATTCTAACGGTTGGAATTGTTCTGATCTTGAATCAAAATGTTTAATGTCTTGTAATGAGATAATCTCTTTCATCTAACATTTCCTCCTCTTTGATCATTTGGAGATAGATTATATACTTTAATTAAAGTATATAATCTATCGTAAATTTTCTCCCTTTCATCGTCAATGCATGGAAAGTAGTAGTTTTACTATAGGGGCAAATGAACTAAAAAGAACTGTTGAATAGCTTTTACTCAACAGTTCTTTTTAGTTCATGATTATGTGATTATTATTCTATATTTCAGCACTACGTTTTAATCATATACCGATTCACAGGTCTCCCTACCCCACCATATTGTATATCTAGTACTATTACACCTTTTTTCTCTAAATAATCAAGATATCTCCGAGCTGTCACCCTTGCAATCCCAATACCGCTAGCCACTTCTCCAGCTGCTTGCGGTTGTTGTTGAACGGTTAGATAATTAATGACTTCTTTCAATGTAAATTCATTTAGCCCTTTAGGTAAATCTACCTCTACTTTCGTTACTTGTTCTGCATAAAGTAATTGATCAAGTTGCTCTTGCGACATTGTTCCTTCATTTTTTAAGCTTTCACGATACTGACGAAACTTCTCAAGTGCCTGCTTCATCCTATCGAATTTAAACGGCTTCATTATATAATCGATTGCTCCATTTTGTAGCATCATTTTAATCGTATCCTTATCTTTAGCTGCCGAGATTACGATTACTTCTGCATTAAGCTTTTGTTTCCTTAATTCGTACATAACTTTTAATCCATCTTTTTTCGGCATAAACACATCAAGCAATATTAAATCTGGTGAGAAATCTTTAGCAAGTCTAATGCCCTCTTCTCCGTTATTAGCAATGGCTTTCACATGAAACCCTTTTACCTTAGATATAAAACCTTTATTAACTTCTTGTACCATTGGATCATCTTCAATTAATAGTACTTGAATATCATTCATAAGTTAAACCTCCCCAAAGGTAATTAAAAAAGAAGTACCTTCATTTACCTTAGAAGTGACAGTTATTTGCCCTTCTCCTTTATCCACAATTTGTTTGACCAAATATAATCCGTAACCAGTCCCATTTTCTTTTCCTTCCGTGAATCCTTTTGTAAAAACTTTTTCTAAATTAGATTCTTCTATACCTATCCCATTATCTTCTACAAGGATGGAACAAATGTAGTCATCTTGTTCGATACTTATATCTATCATTTTTTCTTCCTGATCGAGTTGTTCGAAGGAGCCGAAAGCATTCTCAACCAAATTACCTAATAATAGAACAAAATCATGATGATCTAAATGAGGAGGAAAGTGATCCAAATTACTATTAGTATCAACTGTCACGATAATATCTAGTTCCTTCCCTCTCCTGATTTTGCTAATTAGGAGTCCAGCTACCGCATCGTCTTTAATTATTTCATGAAGAAATAAAGATATACTTTCTTGTTCTTCTGAAGCAGCAAATGCAAGTTGAAATGCCTTTTCTGGCTTTCCTAATTGGATAAGCCCAGCAATTGTATGCAATTTATTCATATGCTCATGATTTTGCACACGCAGTGCCTCAACAAAACTCCTTACACCAGTAAGTTCCTCTGCTAATTTTGCTACCTCCGTTCTATCTTGGAAAATAGCAACGGCGCCAATTAATTGGCCATCTTTATTAATAGGAATTCTCGTGCTCAAGATGCTTTTTCCACTCACCATAATTTGTTCATTATAAACCGGTTCATTTCTCTCAACAATTTCTGGTAAACGTGTATCTTCTAAAACGGAACGAATCGATAATCCCGTGACTTCTCCATTCACATTAAATATTTTTTTTGCTTTTTCATTAAAGATCGTAATTTTCTCATGATAATCGATCGCAATTACCCCTTCATTGATGGAATGAAAGGTTGCTGTTCTCTCTTCAAACATTCGTTTAATTTCGAACGGTTCTAAATCAAACATTTGCTTCTTAATATGATTGGCTAATATATATGAGGCAATAAACCCTACAATTAAAGTGAGGAACACAATAAATAGGATTTCTTTAGAAAAACCAGAGACGATTTCCTTGAATGTTGGAATTTTATTACCAACCATTACCACACCTATTTGGTTTAGTTGTTCATCTTTTAATACTGGAATAAACGCTCTTAAATATGTACCATCTTCTCCCCTTGCTTTGGAAAAATAAATATGTTCGGCAAATGCAGGATCTTCATCACTACCAGTTGACACATGACCTATCATACTTCTAACTGGGTGTGAGAAACGGACTCTATCCATATTCATTACTACAATATAATCCGTATTATTAATGACCCTTATTTCTTCAACAATGGGGTTAATAATCTTCCAGCCCTCATCTCCCTCAAGTCCATCTTTTATATCTGCAAGCTCTGCTACTGTCCTAGCCGTACTCATTGATTCGCCTCTTAAGTCCAATTCTTCTTGTTGTTGCATATTTGCGATAACAACAAGCCCGCAAATAAGCAGTAAAAAGATAACAACCCCATATGATAGCAACGTTATTTTCCAACGAATAGGTATTTCCTTCAAACAAATCTTCCTTTCATTGCCACCTACACTTGACCTTTAATCTGAAAATAATGATACTATTTAGTATGAGGTGAAGGTGATGAAAAGTAAATATAGCATCATACTATTAACCATTATTATAACGCTTGCACTTTTTTTTAGTTTTAAACAATATATTCTCACAGAAGACCTTCCTTATGATGATGAACAAGAAGGGCTCAATGATCAAATCGTTTTAACTTTTAGTCATGTTGTCTCCAATAATACGCCAAAGGGAATGGCCGCTGATAAATTTGCTGAGATTGTTGCTGAAAAATCAGACGGAAATATTAAAATTGTTGTCTTCTCTAACGGCTCTCTCTACTCTGATATAGAAGAAATACGAGCGGTTCAAGAAGGCAATGTTGATATTATTGCTCCCTCCACATCAAAACTTGGCATGTTAAACCCTGCATGGGGGGTACTCGATTTGCCGTTTATTTTCCCTTCCTATGAAGCCATTAACGAAGGGTTAGACGGGTTTATCGGACAAACACTATTATCTAGTGTAAAGGGGGATGGACTCATCGGTTTAGCTCATTGGAGTAATGGATTTAAGCAATTCACATCCAATGATGGTCCAATTATTTATCCGCAAGATATAGCTGGACAAACATTCCGAATCATGCAAAGTGATGTCCTCTCATCACAATTTCTTGAATTGAATGCAAATTCAGTGAAAGAATCTTTTAATTCTACATACGACTTGTTAGATAGTGGGAAAGTAGACGGCGAAGAGAACACTATCTCTAATATTTATTCGAAAAAGTTTTATAACTTACAAAAGTATATGACAATAAGCAATCATGGCTATCTCGGTTATGCCGTCTTAATGAATGAGAATGTTTGGAATAAGCAATCAAGTGAAACAAAACGAATCTTAACTGAGGCTATGTCTGAAGTCACGCAATGGAATCGAAAACAAGCTGCCCAGATGAATGAAAATCAACTCGAAGAAATAAGAAAAGTGAGTTCAATCCACATTCACGAACTTACCAATGAAGAAAAAAACAGTTGGAAAAAGGTCCTAGACCCAGTCTACACTCAATTTAAAAATGAAATTGGCAGTACACTGATTGACAAGGCTTTAAAGCTCAGAGATAAATACGAAAACGAAACAACTGATGAAACGGACTGAGTGAGGCAATTACTCTTGAATATTTAATCAAATTTTTGCCCGGGCTCCCTTTTTTTGACTCGTTTCCGCTTGAATCCAACCAAATTCTTTCGCGGGCTCGATTTTTTGACTCATTTCCGCTTGAATCCAACCAAATTTTTACCCGGGCTCGCTTTTTTTGACTCGTTTCCGTTTGAATCCAATCAAATTCTTGCGCGGGCTCGCTTTTTTGACTCATTTCCGCTTGAATCCAATCAAATATCGCCACGGACTCGCTTTTTTGACTCGTTTCCGCTTGAATCCAATCAAATTTTTGCCTGGGCTCGCTTTTTTGACTCGTTTCCGTTTGAATCCAACCAAATTTTTGCCCGGGCCCGCTTTTTTTGACTCGTTTTCGCTTGAATCCAATCAAATTTTGCCGCGGACTCGCTTTTTTGACTCGTTTCTGCTTGAATCCAATCAAACTTTTGCCTGGGCTCCCTTTTTTGACTCGTTTCCGACTCAGTCTCTTTCCTTTCCAGTATATATAGACAAAGACGATGGTGAGACACGACAAAAAGTAACCTGAGTATTAACTTAGGTTACTTTTCTAACTCGTATTTTATAATTTATATTTGTTCCTTAAACATCCACTTTCTCTGAAGCTAACATTGTGCCATTTTCCACATAGTTTAAATGCCAAGAAAAAGCTTTCGCTAGAATATGTGGGGTTTGGCCACCTGCTGATAATGCTTCATAATAATAATCTCTAAGTTGATCCTTGTATAACGGATGCGCACAATTTTCAATGATTAACTCAACTCGTTCACGAGGAGCCAATCCTCTTAAATCTGCGTAGCCTTGTTCTGTGACAATTACGTCAACATCATGTTCTGTATGATCAATATGTGAAGCAAAAGGTACAATACTTGAAACTTTTCCATCTTTAGCAATTGATTTTGTCACGAATATAGCTAACCTTGCATTTCTTGCAAAATCCCCTGATCCGCCAATACCATTCATCATCTTAGTTCCTTGAACATGAGTAGAATTCACATTGCCATAGATATCTAGTTCTAATGCAGTATTGATAGAGATTAATCCTAAGCGGCGAATTAATTCCGGATGATTAGTGATCTCTTGTGGTCTTAACAATAACTTATCGCGATATTGATCGAAATGTGCAAACACTTCTTGCATCTTTTCTTCTGAAAGTGTAATGGAACAACCTGACGCAAACTTTACTTTCCCAGCATCAATTAAATCAAATACTGCATCTTGAAGTACTTCTGAATACACCTCTAAGTCTGTGAATTCAGAGTCAATCATGCCATGTAATACAGCATTTGCTACCGAACCAATGCCTGATTGTAATGGGGCAAGTTTTTCATCTAATCTCCCTGCTGCAATTTCATTGCGAAGAAAGTTGGTTAAATGTTGTGCCATAATAACTGTTTCCTCATCTGGCTGAACAATAGTTGAAGGTGAATCGCCTTGTTCAGTAAACACAATCGCTTTAATTTTCTCCGGATTCACTTTAATACCTATCTCACCAATACGATCGGCTACATTTGTAATTGGAATTGGACCACGCTCACCTTGTTTATCTGGACTATAAATATCATGTAACCCTTTTAGTGATGGTAATTGGGCCATATTAATTTCAACAATTACACTATGGGCATGTTCTGCAAAAGACAGTGAGTTACCAACTGATGTTGTAGGTACAATTGTTCCGTCATCTTCAATCGAAACCGCTTCCAAAATAGCTACATCCACATGTAATACCCCTGAACGGATAAGTTCTGCTGTGTGAGATAAATGTTGATCAACAAATAAGAAGTCCCCTTTATTAATGCCTTTTCTCATTGTTGAGTCCGCTTGAAATGGTAATCTCTTATTTAAAATACCGGCTTCTGCAAACAACTTATCAACATCCGATCCAAGAGATGCGCCTGTATACACATTGACTTTAAAATCTTCAGTTTTTGCTCTTTCTGCTAATGCGACAGGAACCGCTTTCACATCTCCCGCACGAGTAAATCCACTTAACCCCAATGTCATGCCATCTTTAATCATTTCTGCAGCCCCTTCTGCAGTCATGATATTGTTCTGAAGTGTCTGAATTTTAACTCTCCCAAGTTTATTATCCATATTCCCATCCCTCTTTCTGTAAAGAATACTTAATAACTATTTTACTAATAAATCAGAATGGGATTATTTTTTTAGTATAATTAATGAAAAATTTTGATAAAACAGCAAAATCTGCCGATAAGCCAGCAGATTTTTTCAGATAATCAGAAAATATTGAGTTAAATGTTATTCATCCATTTATGCCTTTGATTTAGAAGCCGAGCAACTTACGAAAATAACTAGAATAGGATTGACTAACAGGCACTTTTGCACCATTTCTCATTAATAATAAAAAAGTAGAATGAGAGTCAGGAAATATCTCTTGTATTTGATTAACATTCACCAAAAATGACCTGTGACAGCGAATAAAGTTTTCCTTTGGTAAAATATACTCAAACTCCTGTAGCGTATTTTTATGCGTACCAGAAGAGTAAATAGCATGAACATGTGTTTTACGATCTTTGGCTTCCAAGAAATATACTTCATTAAATGGAACAGGTACCCAACCATCACTTGTCTTTAATGTAACGACAGATTTCCCCTCTGTCAATGTTGGAAAAATAGCAGTCACACACCCTTCAATTTTTCCATTATTTTTAAATGGAACAGCCATCCCGTGATAAGGTACACCAAATACATCCCTATTAATAAACTCTGACACCTTTTGTTCAGCCTTAAGCGCTTTGTCAGCAATACTTCCTTCTTTTACAATATCCCCTGGCCGAATTTTCAAGTCAACACGTTTACTTGGACGATAGTAAATATACTCTGTTGTATTTGAAACTACAATTGACACTTCATCTGAAAATAACTCCCCAATTACATCTAGCAATGAACTCAGTGTAATTCCTTCCATCACAAAATCCCCTTTTTTGATTCGCTACTATTCTATCTTACGTGTTTTATTTTCATTTGCCTAGTTAAGAAACGTGCAAGAATATGTCTTATACCAAAGAAGGAAACATCAACTTGCTTTTCCTCTTTTAATAGGTTGATCTTCGTATTTAAGCCAGTTCACTGCTTTTTCTAATATAATTGAGATAATAACACCCATTATTAATCCATTTGCTAAAAATGGTTGAATGAGTACAGGTAATTCCGAAAAGATAGCAGGTGAAATATTCATAATACTAATACCAATTAATACAGGTGCTGCTAACCTAAATATCGTATTGGAATTAAACGTCTTTCCATTTAAACTACTGAATGCAGTACCAAATAATTGCATATAGGCAACAAACAAGACTGCGTTTCCAACTGTAACAGGCAACATTGAAAGAAATGAGCCTAAAATTGGAACAATACCAATGATCGTAAGTAAAGCACCACCGATAAAGAATGGCTTTCTTTCATAAATTCTCGTACTTTGCAAGAAACCAATCGTTGATGTAAATGGTGTATAGGGAACAAGTCCGAAACCAGATCCAATAATGGTAGAAATTGAAGTAATCAGCATTGAGCCTTTAAACCCTTTTTTTGCTGCTCTCCTTTGTAGAAGTTTTTCTGCAGCGTTAATAGAAGCAAATGTATTACTTAAGTTTAATAATACGGCAACAAAAGTGACTACGACAATTCCCATTTCAAGATTAGGAGCCCCTAATGGAAAAAGTTGGAAAGGTGCCGATGTTGTCATACCCGCCCCATCATTACCAAACAATAGGACATAACCAAGCCAGCCCCCTAAAAGGCCAATTAAGATAGAAAAATTGCTAATAAGTTGATTACCCTTCATTTTTAATGTAGCGACAATCAGAGCGAGTACTACAGAATAAAGACTTATACCTATATCAATGACGCCAGTCGAGGTCATCTTTAACATACCTTCAAAAAAGATAAACATTAATTGAAAAGTAAGCAAAAACAAATATACAGTCATTACCATCGGACTAAAGATGGCTTGCAATAATGAAAAACCACCACAAGCAATCAGCAAAATGGTCACTAGACTAGCTAAAACAATACCAGTAACAATCCCACCACCAATACGTTCTAATCCAATATTAAGCGCTTGTGCTGAAAGCCCAAGATTAAGGATAATTCCCCATAATAACCCTGAATGCCCTTCCATAATCGGGAAACGATGACCTTTCCATCCTTGTAGTATACAAGTAATACCTGTAAGTATGAGTGATGCTCTAATCATCATTGCCATCGTTTCACTAGATAGCTCAAATACATTGGCAATGGAAATCGGAATGACAACAGTATTGGCAAAAATAAAAAAGACCCATTGTACGGAAGAAACCATTGTCATTGATGAAATAAACTTTTTCAATCTGTACACCACTTTCTACGTTTTTCATTTTCACATCTACTAGTATAATTCATTTTCAAAAGGAAAGAAGCCTTTAAAAAAAGAATTATGAAAAACGAAATATTTTGAAGCCCATATACGATGAAAATGATAAAAATTGGAGCTAATCTATATGCCTATACAAATAATAACCCTCTCCAAATATGAAGAGGGGCATGTGATTTAAATAGTTTTATTAATCATTGTTATTTTGAAATGATAATGCTTTTTTTGCTAAATTTGTGATTACTACATCATCCATAGGCGGATTATGGAGCGCAGCTCGCACATCACGGTAATAACGCTGCAAAGGATTTCTTTGTTGCAAGCTTTGTGCACCAACTATTCTCATTGCCCAATCGACCACTTTATTAGCACTGTTAGAGACAAGATGTTTGATGGCTCCAAGTTCTGCTCCTAATTCTCCTCGTTTATTCGGTTCATTATCCCAACGATCCGCTATAGAATAGAGTGCTGTTCGCGCTTTTAGTAGCTCGAGTTCCATTTCCCCAATTTTACGTTGCACTTCTGGTACTTCACTGATTGGACCAGGCAGGCTATTAGGTTGATATTCAGAAGCAAAAATAATGGCATAGTTCCGAGCTGCAATAGCAACGCCAATAAAACAAGCAGCTGAATGTAGTAACCATGCATTAGGAATCGCATAAAAATGAACACCTTCTAATTCGACTAATGCTGTTTCTTCTACAATTACATTCTCTAACACGAGATCGTCACTACGCGTGCCCCGCATCCCTAGCATATTCCAATTTGATTCCACTTTTAAACCAGGGTTCTCATGAGGTACAAGGAATATACCAATTTCTCCTGAAGCTTCTATCGTTGCTGTAATAAGAGAAAAATCTAACCCTGGTGCCATCGAAGCAAAAGATTTTCTTCCATTCAAGATCCATTGTGTTCCTTTTTTCACCGCAGTAGTCGCTGGTAGTCCACCACGGGTTGGACTGCCAGTTGCTACCTCAGTTGCACAGCGGTTAATCAATTTATTATCTTTGATAACCATTTCACATAACTTGGCAAACTGTTCTTCCTTCCATTTCCGTTTAACCCTTAAATCATAGATAACACCTAAGTGCCAACCAATACATAAAGCCGTAGACGCATCACCTTGGGCAATCCTTTCTTGTATTAAGAAATATTCATATAAGGAAATCTCTTTACCACCATATTCTTTCGGAATCGTTAAACTTAAGTAATTTGATTGTTTTAATTCTTCAAAATTTTCAAAAGGGAATTCTGCATTTTCATCAATCTTTTGCGCCCTCTTACTAAATCCTTCTGCTAATATCGTAGCTTTATGAAATAATTCTTCTTGTTGAGCCGTCTTAATAAATGGTCGAGCGAGTTGTTCAGCTAAATACGCTTCCTTAGATGAAGCTGTTATCGTGCTCATAGAATCCTTCCTCCCCGTCTGTTTCCATCTTCTCTTTAATACTCAATCATTAGGATAAATAGATATAGTAAAGGCTCCATCCCCTTTACTATATCTATCGTTTGAATTTATTATCTCTTATCTACATATTTAGTTAATTTATCCCCACCAATTTGAATGATTTGCACCAATACAACGAGGACAATTACTGTCGTAATCATAATGACATTATCATAGCGATAGTAACCGAAACGTATCGCTAAATCACCAATACCACCGCCGCCAATAATACCTGCCATTGCTGAATAACCAATTAAACTAATAGTCGTAATCGTTAAACCTTGAACAATTCCAGGTTTCGCTTCTGGGACAAGAATTTCCTTAATTATCATCCAAGGGGAAGCGCCTACTGCTACTGCAGATTCAATGACTCCTTTATCTATTTCTCTTAAGGATGTTTCTACCAATCTTGCAAAAAACGGAATCGCTGCTACAGATAATGAAACAGAAGCCGCTGTAGGACCAATAGTTGAACCTGCAATTAATTTTGTTAACGGCAATAGAGCTACTAACAAAATAATATAAGGAATAGAGCGGATCAAATTGACAATCCAACCGGTAACAGCATTTACAAATCTATTCTTTAAGAACAATCCTTCGTCTGTAACGAATAATAAGATCCCTAGTGGAAGACCTAGTATAAGTGCCGCAACTAAAGAAATGGCGACCATATAAATTGTTTGTAATACAGCTGTATTTAGTTCAGGAAGTAACGCCTGAATGGACTCAAGCAACATGTTCAACTACCTCCAAATTCTGTGTTCTTTCTTGAATATATTGTATAGCTCTTTCTATTTCAGGTATTTCGCCAGTCAACTCCATAATAAAAATACCAAGAGGTACTTCTTGAATATATTCAATCTTGCCGTGAAGAATATTTCCTTTTACTTTGAATGTTTGGAACAGTTCAGAAACAACAGATTCTTCTGCTATTGCACCTTTAAATTGAATCTTAATGATTGTTCCCTTCCTGTTTTCAATCAATTGTTGTGGTAAGTCAAATTGAAGAACACTCTGAATGAAATCCTTTGTAAGTGGTTCAATTGGATTCGCAAATATATCATACACCGGTCCCTCTTCTATGACCTTTCCATCTTGCATAACAGCTAACCTATGACAAATCTCTTTGACTACTTCCATCTCATGAGTGATAAGTACGATGGTTAATCCTAGCTTTTTATTAATTGATTTTAATAAGTTCAGGATTGATTTTGTTGTTTTAGGGTCTAGAGCTGACGTGGCTTCATCGCAAAGTAAAACCTTTGGATCATTAGCGAGTGCTCTGGCTATTCCTACCCTTTGCTTTTGACCACCACTTAATTGTGTGGGATACTGATGAATTTTATCTGCTAAACCCACTAATTCTAATAGTTCTTTCACCCTGATATCTATTTCTTTCGGGCTTTTACCTGCCGCTTTTAAAGCAAAGGCAATATTCTCATACACTGTCTTCGAACTCGCTAAATAAAAATGCTGAAAAATCATACCTATCTTCTGCCTTGCTTTTCTTAATTCTTTACTTGTTAAAGATGTTAAATCAACGCCATCAATTTTCACTTCACCAGATGTCGGTCTCTCCAATAAATTTAGACAGCGTAATAAAGAACTTTTCCCTGCTCCACTATAGCCAATAATCCCGTATATTTCCCCTTCTTTAATAGAAAGGGATACATTGTCAACCCCTATTACTTGCTTCTTTTTGCTTTTATAAATTTTCACTAAATGATTGACTTCAATCATTTACCTCACCCTCCCTAAATCCTCTACAACATAAAATGAGCCTCTTTCACTTTGAAAGAGGCTCAACAAATGATTGTTATTAAACCTTATCTTTCAGAATGAAATCATTCTGCAGGATTTAGCACCTTCCCTTTAAAAGGAGGTTGCCGGACATCTTCGGGCCTGGTCCCTCAGTCTCTCTCGATAAGAATCATATTAAATTTAATGTGTTGCTTTGATAAAGGAAATTTTATCGGGTATTGAATTAATTGTCAATAGTATTTTGATTTTTTATGCATTTACTTATCTTCCTCTTCGTTTAAACAAGAAGATAAAAAAAGTTGTTCCTAATAAAGCTGTGATTAGACCCACATACAAGATGATTGCTGACGTTTTGAACTTTACTGTACTAGGTTGCTCTTCTTGTCCACGTCCCTCACCACCAGGCATACCTTCAAACCCTTCTGGTGTCTCAAAATCTCCTTCCTGCGGAAAGTCTCCATTGCCTTGCGGACGTTCAGGCATTTCACCATCAATGTTTCCTTCATTACCGTTTGGCGGTTGGAATACTTCTCCTCTTTCTTGACCTTCCTGGTCATCACCACCTGCTCGGCTAGGGAACATGTTATTGACTTCAGAAGCTTGTGATTCTACTTCTAATTCACCTGAAAGCTGAGCAAGTATCGATTCTGATCTCGCCTCAGCAAATGCTGGTAAACTCTCATCACCTTGCACTGCTTGTAGAAATTCTTCTGTTGTATAAAACTTGGTAGGATCCTGTTCTACATAAGGAAGAATCAATGTACTAATTTGTGTAGTTGTATTTTGGTAAGACTCTTTTGTCATATATTCTTCGGCAATCTTTTCAAGGTATGCTTCATATTGCTTTTTAAATTCATCATTTGCCAATAAAGCATTAAGTAAAGGCCTCTCATCTAAAGAAGTACCAGCTACAGGTTCGGAAATACTGAAATTAATCGTATCTTCACTCATTAAATTACTATTTCCCATGCCACCATCGAAGTTCCCCATTTCAGCTTGGTGAACTTGACCTTGTTCATCCTCACCTTGCCCACCTTCTCCTGGTGCTAGACCTTGTTGTTCCTGATTTTGATTTTTGTTTTGGTTTTCTTCAGCGATTGAAGAATCTCCGTTCATGCGTCCTCCGCCACCCATACCTACTCCAAAGCCGCCAAATGCCATATTATAGTCCCACGGAATGATTGAGAACTTACCATCATTTTCATATAAATAATAGTTGTGCTTCATTTGCCCTTGGTAACTATCCATGCTAACGACAGCCGTATTTACTGCAAAATATCGTAATACTTGATCCACATCTAAAGTTTTTTCTAAATTGCCACCATTATTGATACTATCTAACATATCTATTAACGCTTGTTCATCTTGCTCCTCTGATTTCAAGTTTAAACCTGAGTAATCATCAATATCATCACTTACCCATTTCAAGTCACTATTTGTACCATCTGGCTTGTACAATGATCCATATGGATTTTCAAAATATCTTCCAAGCATCACTTCGTCTACTTGTTCAACACCTAAATATAATCCCCATTCCTGACCATTAATGGTCACATACATATAAGAATAAGCAGGTGTGGGTAATCCCATATTCTCCATTAATTGATACGATAAATATTCTCGCATTTGCGTAGCATCACTAAATTGGTTATTTAGATTCAACTTTTTCAATCCATATAAAGTTTGATCGGTATAGTAATCAAAGTCTATTTTGAAGCTATAACGATCAGAATCTTCCATTCTAGCAACGGAAGAAAGGGAAGAATTCCCCTTTGTCCGAACAGCTACTTGGTTCAATTTAGTTCCATTTATCGTCACATTTGCCATCTTATATTCTTCTTCCGTCGGATTCTCTAGTATATCTTCCCAATCATCTTCTGCTAGGGTTAACTCAACTTGAGTCACTTTATTTTTATTGAATACTTTTGAAACATAAGAGTGATCAACTACTTCCCCTTTTGGAAGTAAATGAGGTAGAAAGAATAGAATACCAACAAATAAAACAGCCAACATTAGAAAAACGAGAACGACATATTTGCGTTTAATCATATTCCTTTCTCCTGTTCATTTACGCTGTAAAATTACCGTCATAGCTTAACATTACAGCCGACTCTACCCCGCTAAGGTTCGTTACATTATTCACCACTTGAGATTGCTCTTTTTTCATTCTTACTTCATAAGTAATTTCTACTTGATTACCATTCATGATAGATTTGGATTTCATCATATGTTTATTAGTGACCTTTGATAATAGCGATTCTAGTTGAGATTCCACATCTTCACCCCCATATTTTACAATGAGTAAGTAAGGGTTCTGAATCGTAATTTTGTTAACGAACAATACAAGTACGAGACCGATCATTAAACTGCCAATAATCACTAACGGAATAAAGCCTGCTCCGCAAAGAATACCGGCAACAATCGCCCAAAAAAGATAAACAAGATCCATAGGGTCTTTAATTGGTGTACGAAAACGGACAATGGATAAAGCACCAACCATACCTAGTGATAACAGGACATTCGAGGAAATTCCCATAATAATTAATGCTGTAGCCATGGTCATTATAATGAGGGATATATTAAAAGTATGTGAATAAATCACACCAGAAAATGTCTTCTTATATACTGCATAAATAAAAAGTCCAATTGCAAAAGCCATGAATAAACCTATTAGGGAATCTATAATTGAAAAACTCTCTGTCTTTTCTAAAAAGCTTGATTTAAATACATCTGAAAAATTCACACTTTCCATTTTGCTTTTCTCCTATTCTCTCTATAATCCATACATTCTACTTAATTGATATTTAGAATACGTGCCCTTCCTGCGATCTAGCATTTGCAGAAGCATTTTAATGACATCGGGAATGTATTCATCATACTTTACTTCAAGTATCATCAATTGATGATCAAGGGATGGTACCATAGGCATTGTCGTATTTAAAAAGTCGGGATTCCTTAAGCTTGTACGAATATTGCTATCAAAAGTGAGACGTACATTACCATATGGGTAGATATAAACATCCCTCTCATAATCGACAACCGTTACTGGCTTCAATTGATAACGAATCATGTTATGGAAAAGATCCCTCATTAATGGTCTGGAATCATTCTCCATCCATAAAATGTCGCTAGCTCTAATAAGCTCATATTCCTCAGCTGTCATCCGACATTTTTCTTTATAGGTCAGATTATTCTTCTTACTTTTCTTTTCTAGATTAATTGTGTCAAAATCATTATTATATGTGCGAACCCTATATTTTGCCCGGTTCATATAGCCTTCTTTTTTTTCTATTAGTGCTTTGTTTTCAAAGTTATCAAAGTATACGCTACGAACATTATATCCCCCTCTCCCATTTGAATGGGGGTCCGCATTCATAAAGGAACTTAAGCGTTTTTTAAGTATAACCCCATCCATTTTTGAGATTTCATGTTTGAGCTCTTTCCTTCCTTTCAAAATCGTTCACCTCCTTTAAATATACGTTTTAATCTCGTATTCTTCGTATTTCTCATTTAGCCATTCCGTATATTCAGTAGAAAGCTTAGACTCTATTAACATCTCTTTTATTTCTTCTTTCGCATCTTCGTAATTGGCTTCTTTCGGTTCTTTATGATCTGTTACTTTAATAATGTGATAACCATAATCTGTTTTAACTGGATCACTCACTTCGTCCACTTCCATAGCAAAAGCCACTTCTTCAAATGCTTCTACCATTTCACCTTCACCAAAATACCCCAATTCACCGCCATTATCTTTATTTGAATCATCGGTTGAATAAGAAGCTGCTAATTCTGAGAAATCGTCACCATCATCGAGTTTTTGTTTTACTTCTTTGGCAGTATCCTCATCTTCTACTAGGATATGACTTGCTTCTATCTCTTCTGCCTGAGAAAAACTTTCTTTATTTTCTTCAAAGTATGTTTCCATCTCATCATCAGTAATTTCTATTCCTGGTGTGATCAATTTCTTTGAACCTAAGTAGATTTCGATATTATGTTCTATAGAGTCATAGGATACCCCGTTTTCATCTAACACTTCTTTAAATGCCTCTTCTCCCCCATATTGCTCCATATAGGCATCCATTTCTTCAGCCACTTCTTCTTCAGTTACAGTTACCTTCTCCTTATCCATTTCTTGAAGAACAATTTGATCAGATATTAATGTATCTAGAACAGAAGTGCCATATTGAGACATTAACGCTTCATTCAAATCATCTTTGCTTATATTTTCTCCATTGACTGTCGCTGCTTTTGAATGGCTATTGTATAAAACAACAGCAACTATGACAGCGCAACAAACATACAACCAGTGGCAATCAATAATTTATTCTTTTTCAACTTGCTTTTCCCCATTTCCTTGTAACGTTACTTCTACTGTTTTCTTTTCACCATCACGATAAAAGTATATTTTAACCTTATCGCCAATTGAAAAGTCTTTATAAAGAGATTCTCTTAAGTCATTAGCGGCTGTAATAGTTTGATCACCAATTGAAACTAAAATATCCTCAGCTTGCAACCCCGCCGTTTCTGCTGTCGAACCTTCCTCAACTTGGGTAATAATGGCACCTTCTTCTACATTTTTTGGTAATTGTTCTTGATAAAACTGCGGTACTTGATTTAAGTCCATCAAACCAACACCTAGATAAGGTCGAATGATTTTACCATCCTTCATTAACTGATCAATAATGTTCTCGACATCGTTACTTGGAATGGCAAAGCCTAACCCTTCTACGCCACTATCAGCTATTTTCAAACTATTAATACCAACCAAATTCCCATTTGAGTCAATAAGTGCTCCACCACTATTTCCAGGATTTATTGCTGCATCTGTTTGTATGACATTTAAATCCCATTCTCCGGCTGAGGTAGAGACTTCAATCGATCGATCCACTGCACTTACAATTCCTTGAGTTACTGTTCTGGATAAATCTAAGCCTAGTGGATTGCCTATTGCTAACACTTGATCTCCTGCACGAAGGTTTGAAGAATCAGTAAAAGAAAGGACTTCAGCGTCTACTTTTTCATTCACTTTTAACACGGCAATATCTGTTAATGAATCTGTTCCAACAAGTTCAGCTTGAAGCTTTTCACCATTATGCAGAGAAACCTGAATATTAGACGCTCCTTCAATGACGTGATTGTTTGTCACAATATACGTTTCATTGTCTGTTTGCTTGAAAATAACACCAGAGCCAGTACCACTTTCAACTGCTTCCCCACTTTGGGTGTTGCCTGTAGAATGACTAAAAGGGTTTGCTTGCTGGTCTTGCATGTTGACAACGCCTACGATTGCTTTAGAGGCTTTTTCTACTATATCTGCAATCGACCCATCACTCGTAGTTGATACCGTTTCAGCATTAACTTTGGAAACATTAGTTTCTGCTTGCTCCTGTACAACCTCCGTAGACTGTTTTGTTTCATTAGGAAAATAATTGATTGCTCCTAAAGTTAGGGCTGAGCCCATAACTCCACTTGCTACAGTCATTGTTACACTTTTAAACCAAGTATTTTTTCGCTTCGATTGATACTCGCGATTATCTTCAAAATGATTGAATTCATTCATTAAAAATCCCTTCTTTCATTTGATTTTGCTTGCCTTGTTTTATAATTTAATCAGTGAATGTGTCAGGCATATGTCAAAATAATTTTTTATGTAAAAAAAGAAATAAAAACCTCCGAATATTATTCGGAGGGAGATGGGTTTAAATTATTTTGCATAAAGTTTTGTACATTTTCGATTTCTTCTACTGTAGCGAGTTGCGTTTCATACCATCCCTTCTTTTCCATTAATTGAAAGATTTCCTTTTGGGCTTCTGCACTTGTTTTTAAGCACCCTTCATAAATATCTCTCAATTCATCATGAGTCGTTTCCATTAATGTGTGGCTAATAGCGGGAACTCTTCCTTTTGCTAATTCTAAACATAATTGCAACATTTCTCGTTCTGTTAATCCACGACCATTGATATTATTCGGCAATGAAACCACCTCCAATAAAATTAATGTAATTTCCTCGCTCGGTTGAAATAGGTTGATAATTCTGCAATCCTTAGCTGATGTTCCTCTGCTAATTTTTCCAATGACATCCTTACTTCTTCGTCCTCACAAAGAGAAGCACACCAGTTAAACGTCTTCGCTGTTATTTCCTCCGCCCGAATTTCATCTTCAATTGCCGACAATTCTTTCGTCGTTAACTGATACATTACGCCACCTCCCATACTCCTTTTTGTTAGTATGAAACATAAATGTATGTTTATTCCATAAGACGGTTATTTCTTTTATCTCTGCGGTTGGTTCCACCTTGGGTTAATTCTCGTTTTCTGTTTGTTAACGTACTCGCTAACACCTTTTGCGAGGCGTTCGATTCCGCTTTTCCTTCTGAATGACTTGCAAACAGCTTTTACGAAGCGTTCATTTCTGTTTTTCCTTTTGAATGACTTGCAAACAGCTTTTGCGAAGCGTTCATTTCCGCTTTTCCTTCTGAATGACTTGCAAATACATTTTGCGAAGCGTTCATTTCCGATTTTCCTTCTGAATGACTTGCAAACAGCTTTTGCGAAGCTTTCGTTTCCGATTTCCCTTTTGAATGACTTGCAAATACCTTTTGCGAAGCGTTCATTTTCGATTTTCCTTTTGAATGACTTGCAAATACATTTTGTGAAGCGTTCATTTCCGCTTTTCCTTTTGAATGACTTGCTAATACCTTTTGCGAGGCGTTCATTTCCGCTTTTCCTTTTGAATGACTTGCTAATACCTTTTGCGAAGCGTTCATTTCCGCTTTTCCTTTCGAATGACTTGCAAATACCTTTTGCGAAGCTTTCGTTTCTGTTTTTCCTTCTGAATGACTTGCAAATAGCTTTTGCGAAGCGTTCGTTTCTGCTTTTCCTTTTGAATGACTTGCAAATACCTTTTGCGAAGCGTTCATTTTCGATTTTCCTTTTGAATGACTTGCAAACAGCTTTTGCGAAGCGTTCATTTCCGGTTTTCCTTCTGAATGACTTGCTAATACCTTTTGCGAAGCTTTCGATTCCGTTTTTCCTTTTGAATGACTTGCAAACAGCTTTTGCGAAGCGTTCATTTGCGCTTTTCCTTCTGAATGACCTGCAAATACCTTTTGCGAAGCGTTCATTTCCGCTTTTCCTTCTGAATGACCTGCAAACAGCTTTTGCGAAGTGTTCAATTCCGCTTTTCCATCTGAATGACGTGCTAACGTATTATCCTCGGCTTTCAGTTCTATCTCGTTTTGACATAATACTTTTCCAAAGCACACAGCTCAATCGCCGAGTACCCAAGAACGAAAAAACCCGCAAACTTTCAGGTATAATCTGAAATTGCGGGTTAAATGTGAATAGATATCTTATAAAAGTAGGGCACGACATATTTTCATATCGTTGCTATAATAAAATCTTCTCCACCTTGCAGCATCAATTGATCTTTCCGTTCACGAAAATACTTCTCTTTTAAATCAATAGATGATAGATGAGTCACATCTTTTAGGCCTGCCTCTTCAGCTAGTGCTAGCATTTCTGAAGGGGTGAAAAAACTGATAAATGGCGTTCCACCTGCTTTTGCTCCTTTTTCTGCTTCATCCACCTCTTTCCGTTCATCCTGTTTTTTTATGTTTTCAAATGGGAGTAGGAAAGTCAGCGCCAACCTTGAGCCCTTTGCTAACTTACTAAACATTTTCAATGTATCCATAATGGCATCTATAGTTAAATATTGAGTAACCCCTGTTGAAACAACAACGGCAGGCTTCTTAACATCAAAACCATTCTTCTTTAATTGATCTAACCACCCTTGTTTCTCTTCAAAATTTACCGGTACAAATTTTAAACAATCAGGAATGTGGTACCCTGTTTCTTCCAGTCTTTTTTTCTTCCATAACTGTGTATCAACTTGATCGATTTCATAAATGGTCATCTGAGGACATAACTCTTGATGCCTTTGTGCAAAAGTGTCAAGCCCCGCACCAAGAATCACATATTGATCTACCCCTTTTTCAAATTGTTCAACAACTAAATCATCAACAAAACGAGAGCGAGCGACAATTGATGCTCTAAAAGCACTTGTATTTGCTACATCCATATCAGGACGTTTCTGCCAATCAACATTTGGAGAGATAAGTTTTAAACCGATATTATCATGAAAAATATAAGGTTTTTCATCAACAATTAAATGTAATGCTCGCCATAAAGACACTCTTACAGCTGTATGATCAGGTTCTTTCACTTTGGTCAATCCTTCCTAAAACTGTGCTTTTGATAAGGTAATTCGATCATAAATTCAGTACCACACTCAGATGTCTTAACTAAAATTAAATCACCATTCATTGATTGTGCTATCAGTTTACTAAATGGTAAGCCAAGACCTAACCCTCTTACACGAAGCTTCTTTTCTTGTCCACGAAAGAAACGCTCAAAAATGTATGGTACTTCTTCGTCAGGTATTCCCTTTCCACTATCATTAACTTTTATAGAGATATTCTTCGGTCCCGTATCTATTTTAACCTCGATTTTCCCTTTTCCATCCATTGCCTGGAAGGCATTATTAAGTAAATTAATTAGAATTTGTTGTAATCTTATCTGATCAATATGCACAAATAAAGGCGTGCTCGCTTGGTACACAACAAGTTGAAAATCCTCACTTACTTCATGCGTAATTTCCCATTGATAGACTGATTCTTTAATTAATTGATTAATTTCATATTCTTGTAGTTGAACTGGCATCACATTCGTGGCATAAGTGTTAAAGGCTAATAGATCTTCCACCATTTTTTTCATTTTTTCTGTTTCTAATATGGACAGTTTGATAAACTCTTTTGCCTCTTCACCTTCCACCACTCCTTCATGAACAGCCTGCAATAACCCGTCAATTGACGTTACCGGCGTTTTTAATTCATGAGTCACACCTGCTAACAGCTCCGTACGTAATGTTTCTAATTTCTCTAACCGTTTAGACATTTCTTTAAAAGAATGTACAAGCTCATATAATTCCTGTTCTTGGTATGAATCCTTTAAATCAATTTGATAATTCCCCGCTTGAATTTCCCTAGCTGCCTCTGCTACTTCTTGGATAGGTTTAGACAATCTCTTCGACAAGAAGTAAATCGCTGCCCAGCCAATTAATGCCAAACCAATAATCATCATAGCTAATAATCGATATTCTTGGTTTACTTCTGCTAGATTTGCTTTCGATTCTAGCATAACTACCCAGCCTACAGGCGCATCTTGATAAGTAATCGGTACTTTTACAACATAAAAAGCTTCTTTCGTTGCATCATTATTTAATTCTTGAACAGTTTTATCCTCATTTAAAAGAACTTCGGAAAATTGTAACATTCGATCTTGAGGCCGATTGGTTGTTAAAGTATTTCCATACGTATCAACAATTGAAATAAGTGGATCACTTTCCAAATCCATAAAACGTCCTCTATCATTCAAATACCCTGGGACATCTCCTTTTGGAATTGGCTTTCCTTCACTCATTTCTACAAAACGGTCAGCAATTTCTTCCGCCATTAACTCCATAATATTGAGGCGGTTTTCAACTGTGGTATGCCTAATCCATAATACAGAAAAAAAGGCGATAATTAGAAGTCCGACACAAAGTGCAAGTAAATAGCGAGTCGTCCAATATCGAAGTAGAGATTCTCTAGGTTTACTTTGTTGATTAGACACTTAATTGATACCCCAATCCACGTAAAGTCTTGATTTCACCTTCTTCTGAAGACCATGAATGCAATGCTTTTCTAATTCGTTTAATCGCTAAGTCTACCGCTCGATCGCTTCCCTCATATTCCCAACCCCAAACATGTTCAATTAATTGTTCCCTAGTAAATGTTTGATTCGGATGCTCTGCTAAAAAAATGAGCAAAGCAAGATCTCTAGGCGTTAACTCAATGACCACACTATTTAATGTAATTTTATGAGACTTAATATCAATTATCAGACCACCGTACTTCTTGATTTTTTCATCACTTTTACCAGTCCTTCTTAAGACCGCTTGCACTCTAGCTACAACTTCTTCTGCATTAAATGGTTTAGCGATATAATCATCTGCTCCTTCATTTAATCCATTTAATCGATATTGAACGTCCGCTAGAGCGGTTAACATAATAACAGGCGTTTTCATTTGCGCTCTGATTTCCTTTAAAATTGACCATCCATCCCGATCTGGCAACATAACATCCAATAAAACAAGTGATGGATGATATTCATTTAATTTTTGGATTGCTTCAGTTCCATTAAATGCTTGGACAGTTTGAAAGTTTGCCTTTTGTAAATAAACTTTTAATACTTGGCTAATTGGTAATTCATCTTCCACTATTAAAACAGTTCTCATTTCACTCACCATAATCTCCTGACGTATGTTTTACTATTCATTATCGTTCTGCTTCATGTCAAGTAGATGTCAACTTAAAAGAAAGAATGACAAACGCATTTCTTTGTTATCTTAACATTATTTGTTATGATCAGATTAACTTAAAAGAAGGAGTGAAGTAAATGAAGTCGAAACAACAATTAGGTAAATCTGGACTTTTTGTTAATCCTATTGGTCTTGGAACAAATGCAGTGGGTGGACATAATTTATACTCCAACCTTGATGAAGCACAAGGAAAAAAACTGGTTCATGAAGCATTGAATAATGGCGTGAACCTTCTTGACACAGCCTTTATTTACGGGCCTGAGCGGTCAGAGGAACTCATTGGGGAGGTTTTACAAGAAAGAGGCAAACGTGAAGAAGCAGTCATTGCGACCAAGGGCGCTCATAAATTCGTTAAAGAAGATGTGGTGATGGATAACAGTCCCAGTTTCTTAAAACAATCTGTAGATGATAGCTTACGTAGACTCCAAACTGACTATATTGACCTTTATTACATCCATTTTCCTGATGAATCAACACCAAAAGACGAAGCAGTTGGAGCGTTGAAAGAACTGAAAGACGCGGGAAAAATAAGAGCTATTGGCGTATCTAATTTTTCTATTGATCAATTAAAAGAAGCCAATAAAGATGGTTATGTAGATGTATACCAAGGGGAATACAATTTATTACAGAGAAACGCCGAGGCAGACTTACTTCCTTATACAAAAGAAAACAATATTTCATTCATACCTTATTTTCCACTAGCATCTGGCTTATTAGCAGGGAAATACGATAAAAATACAACATTCAGTGACTTGCGTGCTAACTCCCCACATTTTCAAAAAGAGGTTTTTGAAGATAACTTAGCAAAAGTAGATGAATTACGAGGTATTGCCCAAGCGAAAAATGTGGAAGTCGCCCATATAGTTTTAGCCTGGTATTTAACAAAAGACAGCATCGACGCCATTATCCCAGGGGCTAAAAGAGCCGAGCAAGTGTTGAATAATTTAAAAACATTAGAAGTGCAACTTTCCGGAGAAGAAATAGAGCAAATCTCTACCATCTTTAAATAAGACAAGCCGGTTCAAAAAATAGTCAGAACAATACCAAATACACGAACAAATTCAAAAAAATGGATTTGTTCGTG
This sequence comes from Cytobacillus sp. FSL M8-0252, assembly GCF_038007345.1. Taxonomy (NCBI): domain Bacteria; kingdom Bacillati; phylum Bacillota; class Bacilli; order Caryophanales; family Bacillaceae; genus Cytobacillus; species Cytobacillus sp. FSL M8-0252. The sequence goes on along the minus strand of NZ_JBBOWZ010000001.1, from coordinate 1,270,163 downwards.
TAAAATACATATTTTAAACTATGCTAAATCCCATATATCTTTTCTCCTCATTCCTTTGCTTTAACGACAATCACCTTCGTATATTGTGTGGTTTTACAGTCAGATAAATCTTTATCATCGATAATTTCTAAATCTAGTGCAGACTGAATTCTCTTCTCATCTGGTATTTTTTGAATAAGTTGATGCTGATTAATAGATTCTAATTTGTTTACCGTCTTCTCTCTATCGTACTGCTCTTTCACCCTAATTTGACGCTGTAATTTATATTGGGAGAGGATGAGTTCACCTTTTTCGTTTCTCCCTACCGCTTGATCAAAGTATTCATTGAATACTTTTTTCATAGCACCTAACTCTTCATCAATTTGTTTTTTTAATCTGCTGAGCTCCGCATAGCGTACAAGTATTTCATTGGTAATCACCCTATTCGTATTCATGCTGTCCCCTCTTTCATTCGTTGTTATTTCATTGTATTGACCAACCTCAACTGTTATGACAAAAAGAGAACATCACAACTAAAGCCCATATAAAAAAACGCCTTTCAAAAGAAAAGGCGCTCTTACATTACTTTTTATCTTTTTTATCAAGTGTTAAAAGAATCCACATAATGGTTCCGGACAAAACACCTGCACCAGCTGAAATCAACGTTCGATCACGTAATACTAATTCTGCTGAATCAGCTTCCAGCATATTAAACGCTATTATCGCAACTACAATAGCAACAATAATAATTGTTGGGAATTTCTTCAAACGTCATACTTCCTTTCAATGAACATTACTAATTCTAGTATAACTTATAAATGATCAATAAATAAACGAATGACATCTGCTCCGCCAATAAAAGTTCCTAATGAGCTACCGAGATTGGATAGCACAATAATGAGGAGAATCCTAGTTACTTTATTATTCCAAAACCCTTTCAATGTAAATACATCTTCCGAGAGGTTTTCGAAATCGCGTACGTTCGGACGCTTAATGAATGCTTGGACAAATCCGGCGATCCAACCTACAGCCAACAACGGACTTAAAGATGTAAATGGCGCAGCAATAAATGCTGATAATATTGTAAGAGGATGTCCAAATGCAATAGCAGCCCCTAGAGCAGCGAGCCCTCCATTCCAAAGGGCCCAACTAATTGTTTGTTGTACTCCAGCCGATGGATTCATGAGAAAAGTAAGAACAATAAGGACTAAAATTGCTACTGGAATCATCCAGCCAATTACTTTTGGCGCTTTTGATTTTGGTGGTACTTCCGTTAATTTCTTGAGATCATGTTTTTTCTCAAATTCCCTTCTAATACCTGGAACATGAGCTGCTCCTAATACAGCAACAACCTTTTCACCGGGCGCATTCTTTATTTTTTCTGCCAAATATTGATCGCGTTCATCAATTAAAGGTACTTTTAATTGTGGGAATACCTCAGTAAAATCATTTAAAATGGAATCAATTGAGTCTTGATTTTTCATTTTTTCTAGTTCTTCTTCAGTTATCGTTTCATTGCTAAATATACCGGCAAATACTTGTGAAAGTAACATTGCTTTTCCCTTAAAACCCAGTCCTCTCCAGATACGAGAAAACGTAATTTGGATATTTCTATCAGCTAACACAAGCTTTGCTCCGGTTTCCTTAGCAGATTCAATGCCTTGAATCATCTCTTGTCCTGCTTTAATTCCGAATTGTTTAGCCATACGATTTTGAAAAGAGGAGATAGCAAGATTCATTAATAAAAGTGTTGCTTTCTTTTCTTTAATCACCTTAAAAATATCCATGTCTTTCCATTTATTTCCTTCTGTAATAGACTCATATCTACCTTTATCTAATTCAATACATACGGAGTCAGGCTGCTCTCTTTCAATCACTTCTTTTACTTGCTCCGCACTATTTTTGGATATATGTGCTGTACCAATAAGGATATATTCTTTATCATACATATGTATTCTCGTGATATTTTCTTCTGACATGCAACGATCTTCCCCTTCATCTAACCTAACCGTACTTTTTATACATATAACCATACTAAACTAGAAAATGCAAAATGAAAATTGATTTCTCTTATTTCTTTGAAAAAACACTCCTCCATGTTATTCCCTTATTCCTTTTAGTTATAAATATTGTATTTCACACAAATTAGATAAAACATATGAATAGTATCCCTATTAATTGGTGGGTGTTATGTATCATCTTGAAAAATAATCATCTCAGATAAGTATGTATTGTTTTAAGCATAATTAATTTTAACGAAATTAAAAAACGCGATCAAATGAGATCGCGTTTGCTTAATCCTAATTAATACTAATAGAGTGCGTCATTCTTTTTTAAAGTCAATTGTACTTCGAACTGTATCGATTGGTCTGACTAGGCCTTCAATTTGTTCTCTTTTAGATTCGAAGAATGGTGGCAGTGACAACGATTCACCTAGTGTCTCATATGGTTCATCTCCCATAAACCCTGGACCGTCTGTTGCCAGCTCAAATAGAATTTGCGGTGCAACTCTTGTATACAAAGAGCCGAAGAAGAAACGGTCAATAAAACCTGATGATTGGTAGCCAAATTGCGCCATTCTCCCAGTCCAATGATCAATAGCTTCCCTATCTTCCACTCTAAAAGCAGCATGATGGACGGTACCGTATCCTTGGCGTGCCATCGGTAAAACGGTATTATACTCAACAATTACTTGTGCACCATTACCACCTTCGCCAACTTCAAATAAGTACAAGTCACCTTCTTGGGCAATTTCTCTAAACTCTAATACTTTCATCAGCATTTCTTTAAAATAATCAATATTAGATACACGTACAAAGACCGGACCAAGGCCAGTAATCGCATACTCTAAAGGAATAGGACCATTTTGCCACGGTGTCCCAGCTTCGACACCTTTATTATTTTCATCGGAAATAAGCTGATACTGCTGATCATCAAAATCAACAAACGGCAAAACTCTTTTGCCAAATTGCTCTTGTATACCGCTATGGGCAACATTTAACCGGTCAAACCTTTTCACCCAATAAGCCAATGCCTGATCACTAGGTACACGGAAAGATGTTTGAAAAATTTCATTTGTACCATGAACACCTTTGGGTATATTAGGAAAATCGAAGAAAGTCATATCTGTTCCAGGACTTCCCGTATCATCTGCGAAAAACAAATGATATGTTTGAATATCATCTTGATTGACAGTCTTTTTCACTAATCTCATACCTAAAGTATAGGTGAAAAATTGATAATTCTTTTCTGCACTACTAGTAATCGCAGTTACATGATGAACGCCTTTTATACCGTACATCGAATCATTCCCTTCTAGAATTAATATCTACATAATAATTTAAAAGTATTTATATATCTTGAATTAAAATATCTTTAACTTGAGATAAAATTATCACGAATTCGATTTTCTGTCAACTTATTATGATTGCTCTATCCCATTTTACAGAAAAAAACTTTTATGACAAAAACGATAAAAATAGTAATATAAATGTAACCAGTTTAATAAAGGATTTTTGCTAACATTGTATAATAATTAACTATTAAAAAAAATAAGTGGAATCCACAACCATTAATAGGAGGTAGTCATTTTGAAAAGCACAGGCATTGTTCGTAAAGTTGATGAATTAGGGAGAATAGTCATTCCAAAGGAACTAAGAAATACTTTAGAAATTTATGAGAAGGATCCACTTGAAATATTCGTTGAAAATGATCGAATTATATTACAAAAGTATAATGCCAGTAAAGCTTGTCAAATAACTGGTGAAATCGAGAACGATAATTTAGTGCTAGCCGACGGGAAAATTGTACTTAGTAGAAAAGCAGCAGAATCACTCATAACAGAAATTAGAAACAAACAATCACTGTTACATTTTAAATAGGCGATTAAGAAACTAGGCTCTTCAAGTATAGAATGAGAGCCTTGTTTTTTTATGGTTGCTTTAATAATTGTTTAACTGGTTCTATATACTTTTGATAATTCTCGATTAATCCACTTGGAAGCTGTTCAATAGGAAAGAATTGTGCAGACAAGGTTTCCTCACTATTTGTAGTTAATTTCCCACTATAGTCATTTGTCATATAAACCGCAGTAATGGCATAAAACTGATCACCGTTTTTTGTACGTACAAAGAATTCCTTACCTGAAAACAACTGAACAAACGAAAGATTCTCGACTACAAGCCCCGTTTCCTCTCTAACTTCTCTTTTCGCTACTTCCTCCATACTTTCACCTAAGTCCATTAATCCTCCGGGTAAGCCCCAAAGAGACTCCGGCCTTTGTTGTAGCAAAATCTCATTTCGGTCATTCACGATAACAACAACAGCTCCAGGTAAAAGTAATGGCTCCTTACCTACATACTCTCTTATCTTTTTATAGTATTCCATTTCGTCTTGCTTCCCCTCTCCCAATCTTAATAAGAAAATTGATAATCGTACTCTCCTGTTTTCGTAATAGTAATATCGATATTTATATTCGCAATAGAATTTTCTGTTAGTGTAAACCTTCCTTTGTAATCATGCTTCCAACGGTCATAATCTTTTCTATACACAAGTTCTTCAAGATTATATATATCTGCTTTTATGTTTAAAGCATTCTCATAGGTCTCTCTAATTTCCTTCTCCATTTTTTCGATAATTTTTTCCTTCAGAATGGGTAACGAAATTTCTTTATGAACCTCAATGATCCCTCCATTTGCATTAATATCGATATCAAATTTATCTTTGTCTAATTCATTTATTTTCAAATGTGGGTCTAATTGGGTAATAATGAGATTTACTTCATCATTATTTTCCAATTTGATTCTTAACGGAGACCTTTTTGTGGTCTTTGTTACCCAACGTAAGCCTCTGAATTGACTTATTGGTAAACCCCCTAAATATTTCTTTTCCTTTAAAAGGAAGACTCCAGAGCTTTTAGCTGAATCATTTGTTGCTCCCTTAGTTCTCCAAACATCCTCTTTTACTGATATCATCGGTAGTTTTGTGGTGGTAGCTTTCTCAGTAAAGTCTGAATAGAACCGATGCATTCTGATAGGTGAAATGATAGAGTGTACATGATAAGCTTCCTCTGGATTAAAAAGTGTTGTTTGAACCGCAGAGCTAAAGAGACTTGTTACTAGTAGGATATCCTCAATCGAATCTTTCGTGCCATACATCCAGTTAGTTTCCCGTATCTGTTGAAAACGAGCCAAACTGTCACTTATTTGATCAATCCCATGTTGCAGTAATCGTTCATGAAAAATAATGATTCCTATATGTGCCCAGTATACTATTTGATTGGATTTATCGTAAATCATATTTATAGCAGCTTCCATTGATTTTCCTTGCCCTTTAGCAACCCAGACTTTCGACGGCACTGTTGCTGCTTGCTCCGACTTTGCTACACCTGCAAAAGACACTACCTGTGCGTACAATATATAATCCTCTTTTTCCTTATCATAATCAATGCCAATGGCGGTTATATATTGCATTTCCACAATGTCCTTTTCATCCCAACAACCACTTAATAGAAGAGCACATACGATAATAGGTATAAGGATTTTTTTCATTTTAGCCTACCCTTCGTGTCATCCTTAGGTCGCATAGTACTTGACCTTTTTTTTCGTAAAAGATATGGTTTTTCTAAAATACTTGCAAATGTATCTTTAAATGACAAAGGAGAAAGTGGAGCTAAATAAGGCAAACCAAACATCTCTAGTCTAGATAAATACAATATCACTGAAAAAATACTGATAAAAAAGCCAAATAAACCGAGTACTGCTGAAAAAAGCAAGATAAAGAAACGTACAAGGCTTAAGGAGGCACCGAGTGACTGGTTAACGAGGGTATACGCAGCAACAGAAGTGACACCAGCAATAACAAGCATGGTGGGAGCTGTTAAACCACCTCTTATTGCTGCATCACCAATGATTAGCCCCCTACGACCGTTAATGTTTGTCCGATAGCCCTTGGAAGAGTATTACCTGCTTCCTTAAATAACTCAAATAAAGCTAAGACTAAAAATGCCTCTAACGGTGGTGATAATGGTAATCCCATTCGCGATACTGTGATAGTCGCCAAAAATGGGAAAGGCAATTGATCCATATGAAAGGAAATCATAGCAACATAAAATCCTGGCAAAATACTTGATATGACAAGACCAGTTAACCTAAAAAACATTTGCATATTCGTATAATAATATTCTGTGAAGCGATCTTCCGGTGTTTTTAATACTGAAAATAATGTAGTTGGACCAACCATTACAGTAGGACAACCATCCACAATAATGACAAATCTACCTAAATCTAGATTAGCAACTACGTTATCAGGACGTCCGGTATAATTAAACAAGGGGAAAAGAGTATAGTACTTACCTGACAATACCTCTTCTAAATCGGTTGTACTAATAATCACATCTGTTTCTATTTTTGCTAACTGGCTTTTTAAATCAATGACATATTGCTCCTTTATTATATCTTTCACATATAATAAACTAATTTTTGTTTTCCCACGTACCCCTAACTCAATTGCTTCATTTACTAACGTTGAGGTTTTATACCGTTTTCTTATTAACGCAAGGTTAATATGCAAGTCTTCCACAAAACCATCTCTTGGTCCTCGAAAAGATAATTCTGAATTGGACTCTTCTGGTGATCGGTTTGGAATTTGAGGGAGATCAAATTTAAAGATTTCATCTAATTCTTCCACTAGAACAAAAACCATACCAGAAAAAATATCTTCAGCTATTGATTCTTTATCTTCTTCCTCCACATTCACTTGATACATCAGTAATTGCTCATTTTCTTCCCTTTTTTCTTCTAGGCGTCGGTCTGCTAAAAAACTTTCTTCTAACCTACCTAAAGCCTCACTTAATTTACCTTTATCGATCATTACTTCAGAAAAGAGAACAACCACTTTCCCTGGTTGTGGATAATACTGAAACGAATAATTAACAAATTGCACGTCGCCATTGATTGCGAATTGCTGCCTTAAGTATTGCTCATCCAATTTATCAGTCTTCGGCAGTCTTTTCTTATTGTTTAATCGCGTTTTCATTTTTTTCCACTCTTCCTTTAATTAATAGGATTAGATGAATACTGAGCGTCACAAGTAGAATCCCAATAACTGTAATAGAAAAAAAGTAATGATCAATCATGATTTTATAAGTCGGTCCATCAATCGGTAAAGATAGTCCGATTATTAAAAAAAGACACACACTAATTAATAAAATCACCTTTCTTTTTTGCGTCTTAAAATGAAATAAATCCCCAATGATAAAGATAGACAAGCTAATACGAATAAACGCACCAGAAAGCCATTGATAAATAGAAAGAAAATCTAACTTATTTAAAAATTTCCCTAAGGTTATTAAGCGCCATTGTGCATAAGCAGGGTTCGTTAACTCTGCTGCTTGTGAAGGACCAAATTCAGTAATCGCACCAATTAAAGGGCCAAAATTAACAAAGACGAAGAAAATACATATCGGAATGAAAAATTTTAAAGATATGTTATCACGAATATGATGCTGTAATAAAACTAACAAAAAAATCTCCAAAAGCCCTCCTGATAAAATAACAACACCAAAAAGAATAGGTGCCCATCCTTCTTCAAAAATGGGAAAAAGTAACGAATAATCTTTAAACTTAAAATTGGCTATCATAATAAAAAAACCAAGTAAACAAACGATAGGAAATAGAATTCCACTAGCAATTGTAATTGCTTTTATACCTGAGAGGGCAGCTAATAAACAAAGAATGATTAAAATGATAAATAAAACATACTTAGGTGTTTGAATCATATAATTGGTATTCACCCAAGAAAAAGTTGTATATAATGTAACAAAGACATTGATGAATAAAAGAAATAATATCAGTGCTCGAATGGCATTATACACAATTGGAGGACTGTTTGTTTTTAACCAGTTCATCAGGTTTTGTTGCCCTGTTTTCTTTATTATTATGTAAATGAGAGGAATCCAAATAATATAAAGACTTCCAGCTATCATTAAACTAACCCAAGCACTACGTCCTGCCACGCTTAATACAGAGGGCAATACAATTACATGGGTCATCAAACCTATGGCAAGGCCCAAAACAGGAAATGAATTTAAAGCCGTAATACTTCGAACCATCATCTCTTACCTCCCTTTTTCTTAATATGAGGGAAGAAGTTGGTTTTTATTCCAAAACATATTTGATTTTACAACCGCAACAATTTAAAAAAGGGGTTTTGTGATAAAGCATCACAAAACCCCTTTTTATAGAATTACCGAAGAAATCTCAAACCTGTACTTAATACTGTTGGTATAATAGAAGCGTGATTTTCTCCTTCTATTTCCTTATAGATAACTGACAGTTGTTCCATTTCATTGATTTTCTCATAATACTTTCTAACAGCTATCAATAAATGTTCTTTCTCATCCCCACCTGCTGCTAGAAAAAGGCGAATGTCAAGATTCTCATGCCTTTGTTCAAATCGTTCCATAAAAGCTGGCACTTCTTGCATGAGAGCTTGACCATTCCACCAGATCGAAGGACTACAAGCGAAATACGCCTGATAAGAAGTTGGATTTTTCATCATCGTCATTAATGTGAATAACCCACCTAAAGAATGACCAAATAAGGATTGATTCTCTTGATTAACCGGAAACTCTTTATTAATAGCTGGTTTTAACTCATTTTCTATAAAGTTATAAAACTGTTCCGCTCCCCCAGTATCTCCCCAAGCACTACCATCTGGTCGTAGTGGTAATTGGTCACTTTCTGCAGGTGGGGTAAAATCAAAGACCCTCCTTGAATGAAAATCTTTAGCTCCATATCCTATACCTACAATAATCACTTCAGATACGCCTGTTTTAGCAGACCGTTTCGCCTGCAGCCGAATAACTTCCTTTATCAACTGAAAATAGGCATCACCATCAAGTACATAAAGAACACCGTAGCCTTCAGGTGGGGGTGGACTCTCTGGCATATGAATTGAAATGACATAGTCTTGCTTTGTTTTAGAATGTACTGTCCATTGTTGTATTTCTCCATGTAACACTTTCCCATCCCCCATCATTATCTTTTTTGCTTGACTAATAAATATAAGAAATATGGTACACCAATCATTGATATGACAATTCCTACCGGCAATTCGACTGGCGTGAAAACATTTTTGGCAACAAAATCAGCAATGACCACAAGAAACATACCAATCAAGCCCGAAATCGGTAAAATATATTGATGCTTCATTCCTACCAATTGTCGTGCAATATGTGGTGCCATTAAACCAATGAAGCTAATATTTCCTGAAACAGATACACAAGCACTAATTAACCCAATGCTTAAAATAATGAGTTTAATCTTTTCACGTTCAACAGGTACTCCTACACCCTTCGAACTAATGTCAGATAGTCGAAAAAGATCTAATAAATAACTTTTCCGGATAATTAATGGAATAAGAATAACTAGCCAAGGTATCATTGAAATAATATAAATCCAATTCGCATTATAAATACTCCCAGATACCCAAACAGCAGCCATCTCATAATCAGAAGAATTCATTTTTAAAGAGATATACATAGAAAGCGCGCCAAAACCCGAACTAATGGCAATTCCAGTTAGAATTAACCGACCAGTATCAAATGTCCCCTTTTGCCAAGAGAAGAAAAAGATAATAACCGCTGCAAGTAGTCCACCAATCAATCCAAAAATCGGCATAATCATAATCGATAGCCAACCAGTTAAATCCAGCTGCCCTTGGAAAAACAACATAAATATAACAATTGCAGCCCCTGCTCCAGCATTGATTCCTAGAATTCCGGAATCAGCCAATCCATTCCTTGTTACACCTTGAATGACCGTACCTGCTATACCTAAACCAAATCCAACAAGTGCTCCAATGACAATTCGAGGCAAGCGAAAATCAAAAATAACTAAATCAAGCTGATCAGACGGATCAATACGGAATAAAGTATTGATGACATCAGTAAAATTTACATTTATAACTCCATAAACTAAGCTTACATAAGCACTCACTAAAATAAGAATAGATAAAGCAATCGCAATAAGAACGGTTTTACGCATGCTTTTCGCCCCCTCTCTTATAAATCAGGTAGAGGAAGAATGGCACTCCTATGAGTGCTGTCACAACACCAATTGGTGTCTCGAACGGATGATTGACAAACCGGCTAATGATATCACATACTGCTAGAAATATCGCCCCAATTATTGCGGAAGATGGAATGAGCCATCTATAATCTACACCAACTAAAAATCTCGCAATATGAGGAATAATTAACCCTACAAAACCAACCTTACCAACGAGGGCTACTGCTGTCCCAGTCAGACAAATGACTGCCAATAAAGCAAGTGCTTTCACCCATTTCGTCTTTTGCCCCAAAGTAACAGCAATTTCTTCTCCTAGAGAAAGAATGGTAATATGTCCAGAAGTGATGAGAGCGATAATCAAACCAATGACACCAAATGGAATGGCCAAAAGAAATGTATCTACATCTACTTGATGTAGTTTGGCATTATACCAAAAACTAACATCTTGTGAAATTTGAAAATACGATGCTAATGCAGCAGAAGTACTTGATAAAAAGGTACCTATGACGGTCCCAATAATCGCTAATCGAACGGGTGTCAAACCTTTTGGTATTAATGAGCCAAACCCATAGACAATCCCTGCACCTAATGCGGAGCCAACCATTGAAAACAGTATCATTTCAATTGAAGTCATATTCGGCAATACAATCATGCAAATAGTGATAACAAAAGCCGAACCATCTGTTACACCCATAATGGAAGGAGAAGCTAAATAATTCCTTGTCATCCCTTGCATAATCGCACCTGATACAGCTAAAAATGCACCAACTAACATGGCCGTTAATACCCTCGGTAACCTTGAGGTAATAATAATCGCATGATCGGTATTACCTTCATCGTATGCAGTAAAAGCTTCCCAAATCGTTGCTAAAGATATCCCTTTAGTTCCGTAAATAACAGATAAAATAGTTGTTATTATAATAAGTATAGGTGATATCAATATAATCATTTTTGCTAATCTTGTTTTATTCTTCACAATCCCCACAACTCTTTTTATTTATTTTTCTATTAAAATGTATAGAAATAGTTAAGATATTACCGTCTTTGTTTCTATGTAAAAAATCCACCTAAACTCTTGGCGAAAATGATAATCGTTATCATTTACTATAATAAAACATCTCTCAATTGACAAGATAAAAAGAGAAAAAACCGAATCTTCTCATACCTTGAAGAAAAAAACACATACAGTCAGCCTAGAAGCCTTCAGCATGTGCGCATTTTACTAGACAAATTATATTTTCTCAACCAAAAGAAAAACGGCAACTTCATCGCTGAAGTGCCGCTTAAAAATCAAATCAATATCCACTTAAGTATTTCGCTACATTTATCTATTTTCCTTTTATATGTCGAATAAATTTTGACAAATGAAGCAAAGTTTCTACATGATGATTACAATCTTTCATATCTTTACACACCGTATTACCTCTTTTGGTAAAAGTACCAACCACTTCACCCTTTGTCTCGACTATGAACATGCCTATATCTGTAAAACGGTGACAAATATGACAAAGCCCTTTTTGTTCAGAAGGTTGGAAAGTTCCTCTTAAACCAATATAGCTTTGCTCGTATGGGGCAACAATCATTCGGTACTGACTACCCTTTTCATCCCAAGATAGATAGGTCATTGTTTGATAATCTTCTGCATCAATTAATGGGAACTTCAGCTTCTTCACTTTTGGAAATAACTTCCTTAGTTTCGTTTCTGACAGAGCTGGGAAGGGGATAACGTAACGCTTTAATTCATAGAAGAATTTATCTGCAGCTAATCGATCGTCAACCAATTGCATTTGTCCCAGTAAGGAAGCCTCCTCCTCCGCCATATCAGGTAATGATTGCTGAACCGCTTCCCATGCCAATGTTTTTACTGTTTTTAAGATCGTTGGATCATTGACAGAGGCCTTGGCATTTATTATTTTATTCACCTGTTTTTTCACAAGATTATACTGTTCGTTGGTCATAAAGGCTATCATTATTTTCACTCCTGCCTTAGTTTCTTCCTTATTAATTTACCCTATATGTAAACATAAAAAAATGCCGAATTTAAATAAAAATTAAAGTCGGCATAAATCATTTATTTTGTGTAAATAATTTTCCTTATTGTCTCGTGAGCTAAAAAGTATTCATCGCTTAGCTCATCCATTGTTTTCCCCATACTATAGGATGCTCTAATTTCTTCATTTCTTTGACTGATTTTGAGTCTTGCTCCTGATTTCATTCCCCAACCATCCTTATTGTGAACGGGTTTAGGGATATAAATCGATTCACCCTGAATATATTTTTGTATCTCTTTTAATAATTCAGGTGGTAACACATTCTTTGCTTTTTGATATCTCATCTTACGCTCGCTCCTTATTGTTTGTAGATAATAAGGACGCAAAGCCTAATGAAGAGACATGGCGATTGCTTTTATTCTACCTCACACAAAGTATCGCCTTCTCTATAGGCTTTGCGTGAGCTGTTTCATTATTTAGCAAAAAGGTGATTTGCATTTTGTGACCACCTCCTAAAAATAGAATAAAATGGATGCGAAACAAAAAATCGCATCCATCATTTATATTTATTCACTCATGTCTACATTATGGTAAACACGTTGTACATCATCTAAATCTTCTAGGGCATCAATTAATTTGTCAAATTGTGCGAGTTGTTCTTCCTCTAAGTTCACTTCTGTTTGTGGTAACATCGTTTGTTCTGCAACCGTAAACTCTTCAATGCCAGCACCTTTTAGCGCCTCTTGAACAGCATGGAATTGGTCAGGTTCTGCATAAACAATCACTGATTCTTCTTCTTCAAGAAGGTCACGCACATCAATATCCGCTTCCATCAATATTTCTAACACTTCATCCACTGTTTTTCCTTCTAAACCAAAAACAGCTGTTGCATCAAACATATAAGAAACAGAGCCACTTACACCCATATTTCCACCATTCTTACCAAATGCAGCACGCACATTTGATGCTGTGCGATTGACATTATTGGTAAGGGCATCAACAATAATCATACTACCTCCAGGACCAAATCCTTCGTAACGAAGTTCATCATACTTTTCTTCCCCGCCACCCTTCGCTTTATCAATCGCGCGGTCGATAATATTTCTCGGTACATTATATGTTTTTGCACGTTCCAATACTTGTTTTAATGCCTGATTCGATTCTGGATCAGGTTCCCCTTGTCTTGCCACTACGTAGATTTCAAGGGCAAATTTCGTATAAATACGGCTATTATTGGCGTCCTTTGCCGCTTTCTTATCTTTTATATTATTCCATTTACGGCCCATATGTCCCACTCTCTTTCAACTTTTATCTAATCATCATTTTTTTAGATGCACTAAATATTCATTGATTATTATAACGCAAACCGCTAAGAGAAAAAAGCTCGTTGATTAATTAATGTTTTTCCATAGGTTAAGTAAGACAAATTGTGCCCCGAGAAAAACTGCCCAACCTATGACACCGAAAAGAATAGAAACAGCAAAAGAAAAAGCAGACTTTAGCGAAAAAAAGACAATAGCCAAAAGCACTATCGTACTTGGTAAACCTAAAAGAACCCCAAGTGTGAATTCACTCATCACTCCTGTATCATTTTTTTCTACCCAGAGCCAAATAAGGCTTAATAAACTGACAAGTGGCAATGCAGCAATGACACCACCATATGTAGGAAAACGTTTAGCCATTTCTGTAACAACGCCAATAATGATTGCTGAAAGAAGTATTTTAACTATTAGTTGCATTTTTCGCTCGCTCACTTAATAAGTGTAAGGCTGAATCAATGATTTGTTTCTCCGAAGGCGTCATACTAGCAAGAATATGCGCTAATTTTCCCTCGTCAAGATTCGCATTTCTCTTTAGTACTTGCCTCCCTTGTTCAGTTAGCCTTAATATAACCATTCTCTCATCTACTGTTGATCTTTCTTTATGTATCCATGACTTATGAATCAATCTCTTCACATGTTCAGACGCAGTATTGTGTGAGACGTCAATATTTTTCGCTACTTCTTTTATTCCAATATGTTCACACTTATCTAAAAGCTGCAAAATCCTTACACCTTGATGGGATATCTTATCCTCGTTTTGATTTTGATAACGTAAGTAAAAATAGATGTCTGTCCAGTATTTATTTAGTTCAGTTGGATTCATATAATCAACCTCATTCTTTTTCATCTTATAATAAGATTATATCGTATAATACGATAAATATACAAATGTTTTTAAGTTATGGTAAAATATTCACAATAATCTGTATTAAAATCAATTCTCTAAGAAAGTTTCCACCTTCACAAACCTTCCTACTTTGAAAGGGGATCAAATTAATATGAAAAAATGGCTCGTAATTATTATAATAAGTGGATTTGTGATTATTAGCGGAGGCTGGTTTACTGCAAGTTATCTCAGTAATGATTCTCTTTCAGTAGCTAATCTTCAAGGTGATACTTCAAATAAAGCATCAAGAAAAGCTAGTATAGATGGGGATATGAATGCCTATACGGAAAACACAGGATTAAGTACAAATTCGACTCAAAGTGAAGTAATTGATGTGATGCATAAAATGACACATCAAAAAGTCAAGGCAAGTGAAAAGTAGGGTTCTGTTCGAATGTCAGAACAAGCAATTGAAGAAGTAAAAAAAACGATTGAAAACAATCAATTTGAACATGAAGAAGAGCTTTTAACTATTTTAGATAAATGGTGCAAAGAGGATTTCTCTAATGTAGATAATGACCACAATTATTTCTGGTCATTGCAAAATGGCACAATTGGTAAGGCAACTGGAATCTTATCCCCAGAAGAAGAAGAAGCTTTTATTGAGAAGTATTTTGAATAAGTCGTAACTACTTACTTTTCCTCTTTTTTCTATACAGAGTAAATATAATCATCATAAAGCAGAGAAGGGCATAATAGGGATAGCCTGAAACTTTAAATGCATACAACGCTTGATCCACCACAGTAGGTGTTCCATCTTGTGCAGTTGGAAAAATAAGATGATTCTTATACAACTCATCACCAATAAGATAACTACCTACAATGCTTGTAGCAACTAAATAAAAACACATTAACAAAACCAATATAAACACACTAAAAGAATAAATATACTTCATCCCTTCCCTCCCATCCATCATTTTCAAAATTACATACGCTTAATATACTTTATTCTAAATCATTAATATATGGGTAATAATGTAAAATTACACAAAAAAAGTTGCCCATTTTTCGGGCAACTTTTTTGTCATTTACATACAGAGATTATTTTTCCGATCCAACATACGTCGATTGTGGTCTAAAAATGACATTATCTTCAGCTTGTTCAAGAATATGTGCTGTCCAGCCTACCATTCTAGCAGCAGTGAAGGTGGGAGTAAAAAGAGTAGGATCCATTGAGAGCGCTCTCATAATTGCTGTTGCGTAAAATTCAACATTGGTATATAGTTTTCTATCAGGTTTTAACTCAGCAAGTATTGTAACCACTTCTTTTTCAACTTCAATTGCAAAATGAAGCCAAGAATCCTCTACTTGCATCGATAGTAACTTTTCTTTTAAAGCCTCGGCTCTTGGATCAACCGTTTTATATACACGATGGCCAAACCCCATTAATTTTTCACCACTTAGTATCTTATGTTTAATCGTTTTCTTTCTATCGTTACTAACCTTCAATTCTTCTAATAATGCGATAACACCTGTAGGCGCACCACCATGTAGTGGTCCTTTCATTGTACCAATTGCTGTTACAATACTAGAAACGATATCTGACTCAGTAGAAGCGGTCACACGAGCGGCAAATGTTGATGCGTTCATACCGTGTTCCATCGTTAAAATCATATACGTCTCTAATGCCTGAACATGAGCTATTAACGGTTTTTTTCCAGTAAGCATATATAAATAGTTTTCAACATGTGACAATTGTAGCTCTGGATGGACCACATCTTTGTTTGCTAATAGTCTCGTACGGTGAGCAATAATCGTAGGAATTACCGCTGTTAGCTTGATGGCTTGTTCCACTGTAGGGGGACCGCTGTAAGTTTGATCACCTTCTAATGAAATAAGCGTTCGAATGACATCCATTAAACTCATATCTCTTGGTAATGCCTGCAGCACTTCCCATTGCAAAGGACTTAATGCTCTATTATCTTTGATCTTTTGAATGCACTTCTTCACTTCCCTATCCGTTGGCAATTCCCCATACCACAGTAGAAATGCTGCTTCTTCAAATGTTAATGTTTTCGTCAATTCTCCAACGTCATAACCTCGATAAGTTAATCTTCCTTTTTCTCCATCTACAGAAGCCACTTTTGTTTCAACCGCAACGACACCCTTTAAGCCTTTCCTGAACATTTTCATTCTCCTCTCTTCTTTTTTTTAGTATACTCTCGTTGTATAATTAAGAAAATTAAATATTTTTTATCAATTCATTTAATAATATTAATTGATAGGATGGTGAGGAAATTGGAGTTCCAATGGTTAAAAACCTTTATTACAGCAGCAAACTATTTAAACTATAGACAAACAGCAGAAGCTCTTTATATTTCGCAACCGTCAGTTACTGTTCATATCCGTCATTTAGAAAAAGCATTAGCAACCACTCTTTTCAAGAAAGAGGGACGTTCCATGCGTTTAACAAAGGCCGGGAAACAATTTCTTCCGTATGCTAAACAAATTCTAGCAAGTTTTGAAGATGGTAAAAAAGCACTTAGTCATTATACGCAAGGATATACTTCCTCGCTAAGCATAGGAATTTCTCCTATTATCGCTGATACGATTCTACCTTTCGCATTAAAAAATTATATGCGAAAGCATCCATTTGTTGAAGTAGCTGTACATGTACTAGAATCCGAGGAAATGGAAAAAGCTCTCTTCGAAGAGGATATTGATATCGGCTTGAGCTGTAATCTGCCTAATTCAAGAGAGGTGCAATATCAAATACTATACTCTGAAGATGTTAAATTAATCATCGCGCATGATGGAAAAGATGCTGAGAGCGCACCACCATTGGAAGAGGAAGATATTTTATTTCATCATCTTTTAATAACCGACAATCATCCCATATACTGGTCTAAACTAAAAAATGATCTTCACTATCAGTATGCCTTTATCAAAACAATGAAAGTATCGCAAATACACATTTCTAAACGGTTCATTATTGAGGGATTGGGTGTTTCCTATTTACCGCTGTCCACTGTAAGAAGAGAATTAATGGAAGGATGGTTATTAGAAGTCCCCCAATCAAAAATTACATTACCCCAAGCCCATACGTACGCTTGGATGAAAAAAGAAAATACCCAACAAATTGATTTCATGAAATATTTACAAAACTACCGTTTGTGACAATTCAACGAAACATGAACAACATTAGATATAATTACCTATATATTTTACATTTACTTACTATCATTTTCGACTCTTATAGTCGATAAACATCTTAGATTCATATATTCTAAGGAGGTTTTTCCATGAGTTTTCAATTATCAGTATTAAATAAGCAGTTTATAAATGGAGAATGGCGCCAAGGAAAAAGTCAAACTCTCTTACAAAATATTAATCCATTTAATGAAGACATCCTTGCAGAAGTAAATGGTGCTACATTAGAAGATATTGATGAAGCATATCAAGCAAGTGCTAAGGCAAAGCTAGAATGGGATCGTGTCAACCCCTATAAAAAACGAGACATATTAGAAAAAGCGGTAGCCATTATCGACTCACATGAAGAAGAAATTGTCCAGTTAATTATTGCTGAACTTGGAGGTACTCGATTAAAAGCGGCTTTTGAAATTGGCCTTGTAAAAAATATGATTAAAGAGGCAGCCACTTACCCACTTCGTATGGAAGGTAAAATTCTGCCGTCTACAGAAGACCATAAAGAAAATAGATTATATCGTGTTCCAGCTGGTGTGGTTGGAGTCATTAGTCCATTTAACTTTCCTTTCTTCCTTTCTATGAAATCAGTTGCTCCTGCACTTGGCGCGGGATGTGGAGTAGTCCTCAAACCTCATGAAGATTCAATGGTAACTGGTGGTACATTAATAGGAAAGATATTTGAAGAAGCTGGTGTCCCTAAAGGATTACTAAATGTTGTATTATGTGATATTAAGGAAATTGGCGATGGCTTTGTAGAACATCCGATTCCAAGAATCATTTCTTTTACCGGTTCTACTACAGTAGGTAGTTACATCGGTCAAGTAGCAGTGAAGAACTTTAAAAAACCTTTACTAGAGTTAGGCGGTAATAGTGCTTTTATCGTCATGGAAGATGCAGATATTGATTATGCCGTTAATGCAGCAACATTTAGCCGTTTCACACACCAAGGACAGATTTGTATGTCTGCGAATCGTATTCTCGTTCAAAAATCAATTTACCCAACGTTTATGAACAAATTTAAAGAAAAGGTAGCAGCACTTAAAGTCGGGGATCCTAGCGACCCTGAAACCGTTATCGGTCCTGTTATTAATAAACGACAAGCATCAACATTAGAGGATTTAATTCATACGGGCATTCAAGAAGGTGCAGAACCTATCCTATTAGGAGAAATTAGCGGGAATTTAGTTGCACCAACGATTTTAACAAATGTGACCCCTGAAATGACAGTCGCACAAAAAGAACTCTTTGGTCCTGTTGTTTGTATTATGACTTTTGATACAGAAGAAGATGCCATTAATATTGCCAACAATACACAACTCGGATTAAGCGGGGCGCTTCATACTGCCAATGTAGAACGCGGTGTTGAAATGGCAAAAAGAATTCACACGGGTATGATTCATGTAAATGATGTCACGATTAACGATGAGCCTATTGTTGCTTTTGGTGGTGAAAAACAATCCGGACTTGGTCGATTAAATGGAGATTGGAGTTTAGATGAGTTTACAACAATGAAATGGATTTCTGTTAATTATAGTCAAAGACAATTGCCATATTAATAATTAGGGAGATAAAAATATGATTGAAACAGAACAGCAATCAATAAACGTAATGGACGCTTTTCTAAAGGTAGCACCTTACTTAAATACATTAATTCATGATGATATCACTATTGGTATATATGATACAGAGAAATTAATCATTAATTATCCAGGAAAGACATTTTCATTAAATGTCTCTCCTGGGGACCCTCTAATAGACGGTGACATTATTACAGAATCCATACGTACAAATAGCACCAAAACATCTATGGTACCAAAAGAATTATTCGGTTTTCCCCTTATTGCAAAAGCCATCCCCCTTCATAATGAGAAGGGTGAAGTAATCGGTGGAGTAGGTATTGGAATTAGTTTAGAAAAGTCCAATCAGCTCTTCGATGTAGCAGAAAGTCTTTCAGCAGTATCAGAACAAACAGCTGCAGCCATTGAAGAGATAAGTAAATCAGTGACTATTCTTGCAGATAAAGTGACTGATATGTCTTCACAAATGGGGACTGTTAGCCATAGTGCAGATGAAATCGGAAAAATATCCACTGCTGTAAAAAGTATTTCTGATCAAAGTAACCTTTTAGGTTTAAATGCAGCAATTGAAGCAGCACGAGCTGGGGACGCTGGAAGAGGATTCTCTGTAGTAGCGGAAGAGATTCGTAAACTTGCAAGTAATAGTAAAGACCATGTTTCGCAAATAGATCAAATTACGAAAAGTATAGCGGGGTTACTCACTGAGCTTAATCAATCTTTCTCACAAATTCATCAATTAACAGATACCCAAGCAGCCTCCATTCAGGAGTTTTCAGCGACGATTCAAGAAATTAGTCGCAACGCTCAACATTTAGTGGAGATGGCTGATACGACAGTAGATAGTGATTGATATTCTTTCTGTCATGTCATAGCTTGCCTTCTATAAAGAAGCACGAACAAATACTTATACCTTTAGCATTTGTTCGTGCATTTTCTTATGGGGTTAATCGATGCCGATCTCGCGGGAATGCCGACGCAAAGCGGACATTAGGACGATTCATTATTTTAGCTGTCAGTCGCTCTAAGCCTATTGCAAGACCGCCATGTGGTGGCATACCGTACTTAAAGACATTCGTATAACTTTCAAAATCTGCAACTTTTAAGTGATTTTCTTCTATTGAAGTGATTAATTCTTGATAGTCATGAATCCTCAAGCCACCAGTTGTAATCTCTATCCCTTTGAACAATAGATCAAAAGAATCTGTGTATAATGAGTGATTTTCTAATGGCTTGGCATACATTGGTCTAACTGTCTTTGGATAATGTGTGATAAAAACTAATTCACTGTTTTCCTTTTCAGAAAAATACTGACAAATTAACCGTTCTCCCTCAGGATCCAAATCTTCCATCTCACTAGTGGATTTATGATATTCATGAGCTAAAATTTGCTTTGCTTCATGAAGTGATATACTGGGTATTCTTTCAATTAAAGGAATTGTTACACCGACTTCTTGTAGCTCTTTTTGATAACCGTCCCGAATGGTGTTAAAAATAAACCGTAATAGATTCTCCTCTAATTCCATCAACTCTTTGCTCGAAAATACAAAACCCATCTCTAAATCAAGGGAAATGTATTCATTTAAATGTATAGATGTCGCATGTTCTTCCGCTCGATAAACAGGAGCTACTTCAAATACTCGTTCATATCCTGCTGCTACCATCATTTGCTTATAAAATTGTGGTGATTGCCCTAAATAAGCAGGTTGATTAAAATAGTCTATTGAGAAAAGGTTCGCCCCTCCTTCAGCACCCGCTGCTACAATTTTCGGTGTGAAAATTTGGATAAAATCCTCATTTCGTAAAAAAGATGAAAAGGCGTCAACAATTGCCGACTTTATATTAAACATGAGATGCTCTTTATGGTTCCGTAGTGATAAAACACGATTATTCAATAATGTGTCCATGTGGACATCTAATTCTTTTTGATTTAATTCAATTGGTAAGGGTGCATTAGCAGTGTTTAATAACTGAAGCTTATCTACAATTACCTCTACACCCGTATCGGTTTTCATTGTCTTTACAACAAGACCCTGTACAGAAATAACTGACTCTAATGAAAGTTTCATTTCAGCCAATTCATTCTCTAATACACATTGAATGATGCCACTACGATCCCGTAACTGTAAGAAAGTAATTCTTCCTAAATGTCTAACACGGTGAACCCACCCACATAGTGTAATCTTTCTGTTCACATGTTTCATTATATCGGAGCAATTCACACGGCTTATTCCATCATTGATCTTGAACATCATCATTCACACTCCTTATTATTTTGTTTGTATCTTCGTTATCGTCATCATCACTATCCATGTGAATCACCCCTTTCTTATCACACAAAAAAACCGAGCTTCATCCCAGAAGGGACGAGGCTCGGTTCTCGCGGTACCACCCTAATTATTACATCATTCAATGTAATCTCTTATATGCCCGTTAACGGTGGCCACCGTCCACGCCTACTTAGTAAAAACTTTTCAGATGGAACTCATTGGTGTCTTTCATCTAACTCCTTATCGCCACTCTTTCAGCTAAAATAAGCAGCTCTCTTATAAATAAGGGTGTCAAACTACTCCTCCAACTCAACGCTCTCGAATATTATTATTTAAGATACATCGCTTCACCCTAAATGTCAAACTATTTCGTTTATAAATCCGCCTCATTAAAACGGGCGTAAACCACTTTTGTCTCCTGTTCTGCTATGATCATTTTCACCCCGCGCCAACCAGACTGTAAATATTGCTGTTGTTTGGTGATATCATCCATCTTTATTTCAATCACTTCTCCTTGTTGGACAACTTTAGCAGCTTGCAAATCTTTCATAAAAACATAGCGAAGGCTACCCCCATATTTCTCCTTAAGATCAATGATTTGCATATCTTGGGCAAACTTATCCTTAAGTGAAGGGTAATTAAAAGGAGCGACTGTACAACAAACATATCTATACTGATGTGATTCTTTTTTCAATTGTTCCATTAAAATTTGAGCAAGCTTTTGCTGTAATTTATTCCCTCTATACATAGGATCTACATTAGATATTTCTTGATAGATAACCGTAGATAAATCCGTTACACCAGCATCTAGACCAAGGTGCTCAGGATCCTTTTCAGGTGGAACTAGCAATGCGCGAAAGGCAATTAATTGCTCTTTGACCCAAGCACCAACCATTTTTCCATTTCCCCTTAAAATATTGAGGAACTCCTCTTTCGCTAAAGGCTGTAATACTTTTTTATCCGGAAGGGCATGGATAACCTTTTGTTGCAATTGTAAAATTTGTTCAATATGCTGTTCTTTTAGATTTGTAACTTCATAAGATGGGCCTTGCTTTGTCATTTCTCTCATGATTACATTCAATCTCTTCAACTCTCCTTTAATACATCTTCAAATACAGTCAATTCTTTTAGAATCTCTTCATCAATATTTACGCCTAATCCAGGTTGATCTTCTAAAGAAATATGAGGAATATCATAATGTAAGTCACCGATATCCTTAGAGAACTTCAGTGGTCCGGTTAATTCTACACTTGTAATATTCTTTTTAGAAAATGACACATGAAAACCTGCACTTGAAGCAATCGATGATTCTACCATTGATCCGACCTGGCACTCAATCCCGGCTAGTTCTGCCTGATATGCAAGCTTAACTGCTGGCAATATACCACCACACTTCATCAACTTAATGTTTATACGATCACAGGCATTTTTCTGAATAATCTCTTTCAACTCTCTTGCTCCCTTTAGTCCTTCATCAATCATAAGGGAAACTGTTGAATGAGACCTAATAAATGCCATACCATCAATATCATCTGCTCTTACCGGTTGCTCTAGCCAATCTATATCTACCGTTTCTAATGCCTTAATTCCTTTTAAAGTAGCAGCCGCTGTTTGCCAACCTTGGTTTACATCCACTCGTATAACGGCTTTGTCTTTAACGCTATCAGCAACTGCCTTAATTCTTGCTACGTCCCCATTCACATCTCTACCTACTTTAATTTTAAATGATGTATAACCTTTAGAGACTTGTTCCAGTGCTTCTGTCGCCATTTTTTCTGGCTCACCAATACTTAACACATGCGTGATGGGAAATTGCACATGGTAACGTCCACCGATGAGCTGATACACGGGCACTTGTAGTTTTTTACCGATTAAGTCGTAACAAGCAATATCGATCGCAGCTTTAGCAGCAGGTGCTTGATAAATGAGCTTGTCCATGATTTCATGTACCTTTTCAATTTCCATTGGATTGATACCTAATATGGCAGGTCCAAGTGTATGTTTAATTACTTGATAAGTGCCTTCCCATGTTTCTCCTGTCACATGCTCATCAGGTACTGCTTCTCCGTAGCCTATGAGCCCTTCATCCGTTTCCACTTTTACGATAATGGATGGCATATCTTTATATGTATGATAACTGATGACAAACGGTTGTTTTAATGGTAGACGAATCGCATAGATAGCGATGGATGTAATCTTCATATTTCTCTCTCCTTATCAATAAAAGAAGAAAGCCGAAGAAAAAACTCGGCTCCCTCTTTCATTATGTTTATGCATTTAATGATGCTTCTTCTTCTTTTTCCAATGCCCTTTTCTCTTCATCAGTGATTTTAACAATGGTAAATCCTATAAAAGCATAAATGATAGAAATAATCGGAACGATGAAATTCAGGATAGCATAGGGTGCATACTCTAATGCACCTATTCCGAGTGTGGCAAGAATAAACACTCCACATGTATTCCATGGTATAAATACAGAGGTTAAAGTTCCCCCATCTTCTAGGGCCCTGGATAGGTTCTTTGAATGCAGATTTTTATCGCGATATGCTTTGGAAAACATCCTTGCAGGAACAACAATTGAAATATATTGCTCTGATGCCGTCGCATTTGTTGCAAAGGCAGATACAATAGTGGTTGCAACAAGACTACCTGCTGACTTAGCTAGCTTTAAGATTTGATTGACTATCGCTTGTAGCATACCTGTATTTTCTAATATTCCACCAAACGTCATGGCCACAATCGTCATGGAGACGGTGTACATCATCGAATCGAGACCTCCTCTATTAAAGAGACCATCAACCATCTCATTTCCACTTTCCATTTTGTAACCGGATTGTAAAGCTGATACTGCCTCAGATAGCGAACCACCTTGTACAAAGATTTGACAAAGAACGCCTAGGAGGATACCTACAATTAATGCTGGTACTGCCGGAACTTTTCTTGCTACCATAATAATAACTACAAGGGGAACAAGTAATAACCATGGTGAAATAACAAAAGAATCTTGTAAGGCAAGGATTGTTTGATTAATTTCTGCTGGATTGGCTCCTCCTTTACCAAAGTCTTTGCCTAAGAACCAATAAACCGCTAATGCAATGATAATACCAGGAACGGTTGTAAATAACATATGTTTGATATGATCAAATAAATCAGTACCTGTTAAGCCGGATGCTAAATTTGTTGTGTCTGATAACGGAGACATCTTATCACCAAAATAAGAGCCTGAAATAATCGCACCAGCTATCATCGGAGCTGGGATGCCCATACTCATGCCTATGCCCATTCCCGCTACACCTATCGTTCCCATTGTTGACCAAGAGCTGCCAATTGATAAAGAAACGATTGCACATATAATCGTAATAGAGACGAGGAACAAAGATGGGGTGATAATCTTTAATCCATAGTAAATCATTGTTGCTACAATACCACCACCAAGCCAAGAACCGATGACTAAACCAACTAACATGATAATTATGACCGCAGGTAATGCCAGTTTAATCCCCTTATACATCGATTCCTCAATATGCTTCCAATTATATCCTGCTTTCCAAGCAACTAATGCAGCCGTAATTGTTCCAATAATTAATGGAATATGAGGTCCTTGATCTAAATAAATTACCGCAATCATCATTGTTACTATCATGACAACTAATGGAATTAGCGCCATACCGAATGTCATTTTTTGATCCTTTTTCATAGAAATCCTCCCATTTATATTTTTCACTTTAATTATGCTTTCAACAAGGCTGCTACTATTCGAGCACCCTGGTCCAATACTGTATGGTTAAAATTCATTTGCGGGTGATGTAATCCCGGCTTTAAGTCAGCACCTAAACCAATCATTGTTGCATGGACATTTGGATGTTTGATCGTATAAAAATGAAAGTCATCACTTCCCGGGGTAATGAGTGGGGGAGCCACACTTTCTGAACCTAATACCTCTGTTATTGCCTGTATTGCCATCTCCTCTGCTTGTTCAGAGACGACTGCACCAGGGGTATAATCTATCCAATCAAATGAAATATCGACATCAAACAATGTCGCAATATCGCCTAACCCTTTACTCACTTTTGTTTGTAGCTCTTTTAATTGTTCATTTTTTTGCGCTCTTATATCGATACCAAAGGTGGCATGACCTGGAATGATATTTAAGCTTGCTCCACCTGTTTGAATATTAGTTAATTTGACAGAATACGCATCAAACGGAGACAAATAGATATTCTTTAAAAATTGATAAATCGTAGCAATTACATCAATTGCGCTTCTTCCTTGATGAGGCCTGGCGCCATGGGCATCTTCACCACTAATTTTCCCTTCTAATGTGACACATGCTCCGTGATGGATGGATGGGGATACTTGTCCTAAAGATAATTCTTCATGTGGTCTGAGATGGATGCCAAACAAATGTGTGACATCTTCCATCGCGCCATGCTTAATCATTTCTAGAGATCCATTTCCTTTTTCTTCAGCTGGTTGAAAAATAAAACGTATGCGCTTACTTAAAGCTTGCTTATCCAAATAAAGAATACTACCTAAAACAATAGCCATATGTGCATCATGCCCACATGAGTGATTAGCACGATACATACCATCTACTTGCTGCCAGAGGGCATCTATATCCGACCTAACAGCAATTACTTCATCTCCACTTCCCACCTCTGCTATTACACCAGTTAAATCCCCAAAAGTTTGATAATCAACCTCTAAATCACTCAAAATAGCCGCAATTTTTTTGGTTGTCTCATACTCTTTAAAACTAGGTTCTGGATGGTTATGAAATTCATTAAACCATTCTTGAATTTGATCTTTATAGTTCATAAAATCATCCCTTTTAGACTTTAGAAAATTTTACAAAAATTCACCTTTGACTGACTCTATAGATACACAAAAAGCCTTGTACATATGTACAAGGACTTCTCACGAATGAACAGTATGGCCAGTTCTTCTTTGGTGAGAAATCTCTAGCTGAATTTGTTTGCAATAAGTTATATTACTATCATGTTTTATTAATGAATACTCTTTACCAATAAACAAATGCGAACAGGATTTTTCTAAAAAAAGAAAGCGTTTACGTTTTTAAAAGTTTGATAAATTCCATGAAATAAAGGTTTAGGAGAAAGATAAAAGTGATTGACTGTATCTTTCTCCTCTTACAGCGTTAAAGTGATTATTAAGATAATATCATATATAGAAAAATTATTCTAATAATTTATTAAAAACTGTCTTATCCTAAAACTTTTACTATTTTTTCAATTGCCCAATCAAGATCTTCTTTAGAAATAATAAGTGGCGGTGCAAAACGAATAACCGTATCATGTGTTTCTTTACAAAGAAGCCCTTCTTCTTTCAACGCTTCACAATATTTACGTGCAGGTTCAGTAAGCTCAACCCCGATAAACAACCCACGTCCACGCACTTCTTTAATCATTGGATTTTTAATTTCCTTCAATTGATCAACAAAATAGTTACCTAGCTCTAAAGATCGCTCTACAAGTTTCTCTTCTTTAATCACTTCAATGGAAGCCATAGAAACCGCACATGCCATCGGGTTCCCACCAAAAGTTGAGCCGTGTGAGCCCGGATTGAAGACACCCAAAACTTCCTTGCTTGAAACAACACAAGAAATTGGGAAGACTCCTCCACCTAAAGCTTTACCTAGAATGTACATATCAGGACTTACGCCTTCCCATTCGCAAGCAAACATTTTTCCAGAGCGTGCAAGCCCAGCTTGAATCTCATCGGCAATGAACAAGACATTCTTCTCTTTACACAATTCACGCGCTTCTTTTAAGAACCCTTCTGGTGGAATAACAATTCCAGCTTCCCCTTGAATCGGTTCAATTAAAAATGCTGCCGTATTTTCCGTAATAGCAGCTTTTAACGCAGCAATATCTCCATAAGGAACTAGCTTAATTCCTGGAAGCATCGGGCCAAAACCTTTTTGGTATTCCTCTTCTGAAGAAAGGGAGACAGCTGTCATCGTTCTGCCGTGAAAGTTTCCTACACAAGCGATGATTTCTGCTTGGTTCTCAGCTACTCCTTTTACATCATAAGCCCATCGACGAGCTGCTTTTATAGCTGTTTCCACTGCTTCAGCACCTGTGTTCATTGGCAAAGCCATATCCATGCCTGTTAACTCACAAATCATTTCATACCAAGGACCCAATTGATCATTATGGAAAGCTCTTGATGTTAATGTCACGCGTTCTGCTTGATCTTTCAACGCTTGAATAATCTTCGGATGGCGATGCCCTTGGTTAACTGCTGAATAAGCACTTAACATATCCATGTATTTGTTACCCTCAGGATCTTTTACCCAGACCCCTTCAGCTTCACTAATTACGATTGGTAGTGGATGATAGTTATTCGCACCAAATTTTTCAGATTGTTCGATCAGGTGTTTTGTTTGTACTGTATTTTTCATCTTTATCGACATCCTTCCAGTTGATTAATAGATTGCTAGAAAGGGATGATCATCCCTTTCTAACCTTGATTGACTTTAATACATTTCAGACGTTGTTTTTGCTTGCATATGAAGCATAATATAATCTGGTCCGCCTGCTTTTGAATCTGTACCTGACATATTAAAACCACCAAATGGCTGATAACCAACAATTGCACCCGTACAACCACGATTAAAGTAAAGATTACCCACATGGAAATCTTCTCTTGCTTGTTGGATATGTTCACGATTATTCGTGAGAACAGCTCCGGTTAAGCCATATTCTGTATTGTTCGCAATCTCGATTGCATGATTAAAGTCTTTTGCCTTTGTAAAACCGACTACTGGACCAAAAATCTCTTCCTGCATGATACGCGCCTGTGGATCTAGATCCGCAAATATCGTTGGTTGAATGAAATAACCTTTAGAATCATCGCCTTCTCCACCGAGCATAAGCTTTCCTTCTTCTTTTCCAATTTCAATATAACTCATAATCTTATTAAACGCTGATTGATCAATAACCGGCCCTGTAAAGTTACTTCGATCTTCAGGATTACCCGCTTGTTTATCTTTCGCGATTTCTACTGCTCTTGCTAGTACTTGATCATAAACATCTTCTACAATGACTGCTCGCGAACAGGCTGAGCATTTCTGGCCTGAAAATCCGAAAGCAGAAGCGACGATTGATTGAGCAGCAAGCTCTAAATCAGCTTCTTTATCAACAACAATCGTGTCTTTACCTCCCATTTCAGCAATCACACGTTTAATCCAGATTTGACCATCATTTAGTTTCGATGCACGTTCGTTAATTCGAAGACCCACATCCCTTGAGCCTGTAAATGAAATAAAACGAGTATCCTTATGGTCAACTAAATAGTCGCCTACCTCTGCACCACTTCCTGGTACAAAGTTAAGTACGCCTTTAGGTAATCCAGCTTCTTCTAATACCTCTACAAATTTAGCCGCAATGATTGGTGTAGTTGAAGCTGGCTTTAAAAGCACTGTATTACCCGCCACAATTGCAGCGACTGTTGTACCAGCCATGATGGCAAACGGGAAGTTCCAAGGAGAAATAATAACTCCTACCCCAAGTGGAATATAGTCATAACGATTGTATTCATTCGGTCGGCTATTGACAGGTACACCATCTTTAATCGCTAGCATTTGTCGTGCATAATATTCTAAGAAATCGATGGCTTCTGCTGTATCAGCATCTGCCTCATTCCAAGGCTTACCCGCTTCTTTTGTCATAAGAGCGGAAAACTCATGTTTACGTCTTCTAATAATTGCAGCTGCTTTAAACAAAACATCGGCACGCGTTTCTGGCTTTACTTTACGCCAAGATTGGAATGCCCTCACAGCCGATTGCATTGCTTTTTCTGCTAATGCTTGATTTGCTTTTGACACACGACCAATAACTTCTTCTTTATTTGCTGGATTGATAGATACGATTTTCTCATCTGTAGAGATTCTTTCGCCATCAATTAATAAATCATAGTCTTGACCTAAATAGGATTTAACCGTTTCGAGTCCTTTTAAATAATCCGCTTGATTACTTTCTACGCTAAAATCAGTAAATGGTTCATGTTTATATGGCTGTACCATTCGAAATTCCTCCTACTCTATATTGTATTTCTCTTATTCTATTTTTATCGTTCCCCATTATTATTGCAAATAACGTGCCAATTACCAAAAATGCGAATTAACAATATTTTCGTCCTATTGGGTGCAAAAATATTTTTCTTTTCGCAAAAATATTTTTCTATGTCCTGCAAAATATTTTTGCGAATGTGTATAATAAATAATTACAGGGGGGACATTCATGAACAACTTTCTAAAACGAATGAATTACTATTATGATAAAGTCTTAGATGAAATTGACGCTGGTGTCCATGTCGTTGATGAAGGCGGAAATACGGTCATTTATAACCGGAAAATGGCTGAAATTGAAGGGATGGCTAAAGCCGAAGTACTATATAAAAACTTACATGATGTTTTTTCATTTGAACATAATGAAGAAAGTCGTTTGCTTGAAGCTGTTGAAAAGGGCATTAAAATCGAGAACGCAAAGCAAAGTTATTACAATAATCAAGGACTAGAAATTACTACGGTTAATCATACTTTACCTATTTTCTTCGAAAACGAGCGTATTGGCGCAATGGAGATTGCCCGTGATATTACAAGATTAGAAAAGTTAATCAGAGAGAATAGACAACAAAGAGAAGAAACTCGCTTTACTTTCCAAAGTATCATTGGTCATAGTCCAGCCATAACTGAAGTGATCGAAGCAAGCAAAAGAGCAACGCGTACGGATTCTTCTATCTTAATCATCGGTGACACAGGTACAGGAAAAGAACTATTTGCTCAGAGTATTCACAACGCAAGTGAGCGGGCACATAAACCATTTATTTCGCAAAACTGTGCAGCCATACCAGATAATCTGATAGAAGGCTTGCTTTTTGGCACAAAAAAAGGGGCATTTACCGGAGCAATCGAAAGGCCTGGATTATTTGAAGAAGCAGAAGGTGGTACACTTCTACTGGATGAAATTAATTCTTTAAATATTCACTTACAAGCAAAATTATTGAGAGTTCTACAAGAGAAAAAAGTAAGGCGGGTGGGAGATACACGAGACCGTTCATTTAATGTCCGTATTATCGCTACAATCAATGAGGATCCGATTGATGCAATTACGAATGGACATTTAAGAAAAGATTTATATTATCGGTTAGGTGTTGTTTCTTTATCCATCCCTCCGTTAAAAGAGCGCAGAGAAGACATAGAGGAACTGGTATACCATTTCATTCATAAGTACAATGAGAAGTTTGCAATGGGCGTAAAAGATATTGATTCATCCCTTTTATCAAACCTTTTTCATTACGAATGGCCAGGTAATGTCAGAGAGCTAGAGCATCTTATTGAAGGCGCAATGAACTTAATCGAATATGAAGAATCGATTACCTATCATCACTTACCTTTTCATTATCGACATCGATTACAATCCCAACCATTCTTAAAAAAAGAGAAAGTATTCGATCACCCTGTCGACAGTAATAAGCAAGAACACATTGGCCACACTTTAAATGACTATTTAACAAAAGCCGAGCGCCATTTTATTCAACAAGCACTTATAAGAAACCAGCACCATATTACCAATACGGCAAAAGAACTTGGTATGAGTAGACAAAATCTACAATACAGGATAAAAAAACACCGTTTAATATGACTAATAGCATGTTCTAAATAAAACAGAGGATGTTGGTCCTCCTTTGGACGAACAATCCTCTCTACATAAGATATTGATTAAGATGAAGACACCTTAAATTCGCATTCATACAATATGTGATTAAATAACACAAGTTTATCATTTGTGCTCGTTTAATCCTTCACCTTATTATTGTATGTATATAACATCAGTGACTTAAAAACTGCTGGTTATACATTTCTGCATAAACACCATTTTGATTATACAAATGCTGATGAGTCCCTTGTTCAGCGATTTCTCCATCCTTAATGACCATAATATGATTGGCATTCTCAATTGTTTTGAGGCGATGGGCAATGACAAATGTCGTTTTCCCCTTCGTTAATTGTGCTAACCCCTTTTGAATTTGAATTTCGGTTTTTGTATCAATACTCGATGTGGCTTCATCTAAAATTAGAATATTGGGATTCGAAAGCATAGCTCTTGCGATAGAAAGAAGCTGCCTTTGACCTTGACTTAAATTGCTGCCGCCACTTTCTATTAACGTATCATATCCTTTAGGGAGATGTTTTATAAAGGCATGAGCTGACGCAAGCTTGGCTGCCTCTATTACATCTGTATCTTTTGCTTTAAGCTTCCCATAACGAATATTCTCCATAACTGTTCCAGAAAATAAATAAGAATCTTGTAGGACGATTCCGATATTTTTACGAAGTAGACGGATTTCATAGTCTCTTATGTCTGCACCATCAATATAGATTGCACCCTTTGTAACATCATAAAAACGAGCGAGTAATTGAATGATTGTTGTTTTACCCGAACCAGTTGGACCAACGATGGCAATGGTCTCTCCAGCTTTCACACTAAAATTAAGCGATGATAAAACCTCTTTCTTCTCATAAGCAAAAGAAACATTCCTAAATTCAACATTTCCTAACAATGCAGACACCTTCAAAGTTTTGGGCCTATCAACTATATCAGTTTTTTCATCTAAAACTTCAAATACACGCTCTGCACCAGCAATGGCGGATTGGAAGGTGGTAATCAAATTTGACAACTGATTAATTGGACGGTAAAAATTACGAGAATACGTCACAAATGATGCAATCATCCCTATCGAAGCCATATTTACAATCGCTAGTAACGCGCCTGTAAATATAATAAAGGCTAACCCCAAGTTATTCATAAAATTATTCACTGGGCCAAGAAATCCTGAAGATATTTCAGCACGAATAGAAGAAGTTCGTAACGACTCATTTTGATAATTAAACGAAGTAAGAACATCATCCTCTTTGCCATATAATGAAATGATCTCCAATCCAGAGATGGACTCCTCCACTTTCGCATTCACTTCGCCAAGATCTCGCTGTCTCGCAGAAAAATAACGACTGCTATAAGACACAATCGCTTTAGTTGCTAAAAACATAAGTGGAATCACCAAGAATGCCACAATGGCCATCACACCATTTAAAGCAATCATCGCTATCGCTACCCCGGTAATTGTTAAAACGGATGAAACTATTTGAATCACACTTTGACTAAGTGCTGCATGTAATTGATCAATATCATTTGTTACTCGACTCATTAATTCGCCATAAGAACGCTTATCGAAAAATTTCAATGATAAACTTTGGAGCTGATCAAATAATTCCTGGCGGATTTTTTTTATTGTTAATAATGACACATTTACCATTATGAGCGCTTGTGCCCATGTGGTAATAGATATAAGGATATATATACATGCAAGTATGGCGGACATGACAATGGTACCTGTAATATCACCTTTTAAAATATAATCATCAATAGTGACACCGATTAAATAAGGACCAGCTAATGTAAATAAAGTTGATAATAACACCATAAAAACAACAAGTATCATTCTTAACTTTTGTTGTTTCATATACTGCCATATACGTAGCAATGTCCCTGTAAATTTTTTCGGTGTTGCACCTTTCCCATTCATGCGGCTAGGTCCTCGGCCAAAATCTAGTGTTTTTTGTTCTTTTGGTTGATTATTCATGGCCGGCTCCCCCTTGTGTTTGGTAAATCTCCTTGTACACTCCACTTTCTTCTAACAACGTATCATGATTACCTTTAGCCACAACCTCACCCTCATGAAGAACAAGAATCTCATCAGCTTCTCTTATGGAAGATATCTTTGATGAAATAATAATTTTCGTCGAATGACGCTGCTTTAATGCTTGTTGAATCTTCTTTTCAGATAGTGCATCAACGGCGGATGTTGAGTCATCAAGAATGAGCAAGTCTGGCTCCCTAATAAATGCTCTAGCAATGGAAAGTCTTTGTCTTTGACCACCGGAAAAATTCTTCCCTCCTTGCGCCACTTCATACTCATAACCTTCATCCAATTTATCAATGAACTCGACTGCACATGCATCATTTGCCGCTTGTTTCATTTCTTCTAGTGATGCATCGGTTTTCCCATCTTTTAAATTGTTTGCAATAGTACCAGAAAATAATAGTGCACGTTGGCTGACAAAACCGATTTGTTTCCGTAACGTTTCTTTGGTGTAATTTTTTATATCAACACCGTTCAAAAAGATTTGCCCATGATCGACATCATACAATCGAGGAATTAGTTTGGCTATCGTTGTCTTTCCACTACCAGTTGGACCGATGATTCCTAATGTCTTACCTCGTTGAATAGTGAAGTTCAAATTTTTCAGCACATATTCCCCATTTTTGCTATAACTAAAAGCAACATCTTTAAATAGTAAATGATCCTCTTTTTGATTAACAATGGTATATTCACCGTCAACCATATCTTGCTCAACCGTGAGTACTTCTTGTATGCGATTAGCTGAAGGGAAAGCTCTTGTTATCAACATCAACACATGGCTACTGGACATCAAGCCATTCATAATAATTGTCATATAGTTTATAAAAGCAAGGATTGCTCCCACTTCAATTGCTCCTCCATCAACCTTTATTACACCAAGCCATAAAGCAGCCACAATGCCTAAATTCACAATAAAAAGCAACAATGGCATCATGAGAGCAATCAATTGTTCTGCTGAAATATTGACCTTCGTTAACATGCTGTTTTTTTCGGCAAAGCGCTTCTTTTCAAAGTTTTCCCTTCCGAATGCTTTAACAACGCGAATACCGGCTAAATTTTCTTGTAAGCGCGTATTGATGACATCGATTGCTTCTTGCACTTTTTTAAATAAAGCTGCTGATTTTTTTGTGAAATAAATAATAATAATAAATAAGATCGGCACAGCAATCATAACAATTGGAAAGAGTTCTCTTGCAGTAAAAAAGACGATTAGGACACTACCTATGAACAATAATGGTCCCCTTACAAAAACTTTTAACGTCATTAATATCGCACGCTGTAAAACACTGATATCATTACTTACAATCGTTATGAGCTTGCCCGAACCATATCGATCCACGTCCCTACTTGAAAATTGGACAATACGATTAAATACATCCTTTCTTATGTCTGTTGAAAAATGGACAGCAGCTTTTGTGCTGAAAATAGAACAACCAATCCCACCAATTAATCCGATGATGGCGACAATGATCATAGAAATACCAAGCTGAATCGTCAGCTCCGTGTTATTATTAGCAATTGCGTCATCAATCATATGTTGCATGATTGTGGGCTGAAGTAAATCCATACTTACTTCAATAAACATTAATAAAGGGCCCAAACAAGCAAAAAACCAATATGGCTTTATGTAATTTAATAATTTTCCAAATGATTGCATCCATTCTCTCCTCTATTTCTTGTTGTTCTAACTTAATTATTTTAACGCTTACTGACTGTATTTGGTCAATTAGAATTTCCCCTTTTGTAAATTGTTTTGTTCTACAATAGTAAAAAAGCTCACCCGAATTTATTCAGATGAGCTTCTTTTATTTACGATTAGCCCCCATCTTCACAAGTTTCATGAGGCTCAACGTGAACATGGACATCATAAACATGATGATTCTCGATTAATTCTTTTTCAACTAATGTAGCAAGATCATGGGCAAGATTAATATCCATCGTTCCTTCTACACAAATAATCACATCTACAACGATATTATTTCCATACAAACGCCCTTTGATTTCCTTTATTTCTTTCACACCTTCAATCGCATGAATGGCATTTTCATATTCCTCAATCTTATCCTCATCAAAGCCGTCTGTTAATTGATGTGTAGAGTCCCTGAAGATCTCCCAAGCTGTTTTAACAATCAAACACCCAACTATTACAGCTGTCACAGTATCTAACCAAGGTAATCCAAGTTGAGATCCAAATATACCAATTGCAGCACCAATACTAACAAGAGCATCAGAGCGATTATCCATTGCCACTGCATATAGTGATTTACTATCAATGCTTTTTGCTAACTTTTGGTTGTAAGTAGACACAACAAACATTATTGCAGCAGCCAATAAAGCCACATATCCAGCAATCGCATTAGGAGCTTCGGATGTTTGATTTACTAAAGAGGAAAACGCTCCAATAATTACCTCTGCACCGACAGCAAACATAATAAAAGCAGCAATCAAGGAGGCAATTGCTTCACTCTTCCAATGTCCATATTTATGATCTTTATCGGGAGGCCGTTGTGAAATTCTTAAGCCCACCAATACGGCAATACTCGCAATAATATCTGTCACATTATTTAATCCATCTGCTTTTAGCGCAGCTGAGTTTGTCATATAGGCAACGGTCAACTTAAAAACCGATAGTATTATGTAGACAATAATACTTAACTTTGCACCTTTTTCACCAATTTTTAAATTCTTATATTTTTGTTCATCCACTAAAAAACACACCCTTCAATAGCTATATTTATCATAGCAATCACTAGTCGAGTGGGTCTATAGCAACCTTTTTGGCTAATTGAATTTAAATAGGGATAATAAAAAAATGTTGAAAGAGGCAAACATTTTATCGGTAATCCAAACATATCTACAATCCTCCTAGCCCCTGCATCGTATTCACATAATGTCTCCAGAATCACACCTTTCATACATAGATTGAACCCCTTATAATTGTTGAAGATTAATTTATATCTACACAAAAAAGGCTTCCAACTAAATATTTGGAAGCCTCTAAGTATGGCAAGACAAAATCTTGCTTTGTATTAGATTAGATATGCATATGATACACCACGTATCATGTCGTACATTCCTTTTCTCGTGTGCCAATATGCTAAAACTTCTAGCTATTTTTCTCTTCTTGAGTTCTGAACAAATACAAACCCTTTTGAGTAAATCTCCGTTACTTATTCTCCATGCCAATCTTCAACCAGCATATGATAAAGTATGCAAGGACAATAAAAGGAACTTAGGCATACAGGAAGTACGTAAATTTTTAAACTTGAATTACCTCTCCCTTCTATCGTCTTTTACCAAATGAATTTCCCTTTATATATAGAACAACAATTGCAGTAATGATAAACCCCGTGATTACAAATGTCCCAATTCCTGCTCGATATACGATATAGACATCGGTATGCTTAAATACATTCATAATTAAATATATCATTAGTGTTAAAGCAAGCACGATAATAATTGAGGTGAATTTATTTTTACCACGGTACATCATTTCACAACCTTCCACTCCGAAAGTGACTATTCTTTTGCTTTCTGCTCTATACTTATGTACGAAACAAGCTAAGATATGACAAGTCACTCTGCACACATTCTCCACAACTATTCTCTATAATATGCGATAGGTGATGCTATGAAGAATTTATCCGTAAAACTAGGACTTATATTTTTCTTGATTATTTTTACTTTAGAACTCTTTCTATTTTTCTTTCTTCACTCTTCCTTAGTTGAGTCGCGAGTGGAAGAGGAACTTTTTGCCTTACAATCTAGGGGAGACGCTCATAGAGATACGTTAAAGACAAGTTTTGAAGCAGATACAATTGAGCATGTAGCCCTAATGGAAAAGGAAGCCAATACGGATGTGATGGTTACAAACTTAAAGGGAAGTGTACTTGCTTCCTCACTTTCAATTGATTTAAAAAAAATAATTTCATCAGGAATGAAGCTACAAAACGGTGTCGTAGAAAATGATTGGAAAAATCAACCTTATATTGTTACTGTAAGCTCTATTCCTAATCAAGGATACGTTTTCATGTTCCAAAACACTGATTCTATTCAAACACTGATTGATCGTTTAAATAATCATTTTTTTATTACCGGATTAATCACAGCTATCTTAACGATTGTGATTATAATATTGCTTTCTATCGCTTTAGTTCGACCGCTTAATAAGATGAAAGAAGCCACGATACAAATAAAAAGTGGCGATTTCTCCATATCTCTACCTGATATAGGAAATGATGAACTTGGTAAACTAGCAAAAACCATCAACCTACTTGCAAGTGAGTTAATGCATTTAAAGGAAGAACGCAGTCAATTTTTAGCTACTATTTCTCATGAATTAAGAACACCGCTCACTTACCTTAAAGGATATGCTGACATTGTTCAAAGAAAGAATCTCTCCATTGAAGAACGTGATAAATATTTATCCATCATTCAGGAAGAAGCCAAAAGAATAAATACACTAGTAGAAGACTTATTTGAATTAGCAAAAATAGATCAATACGGCTTTGAAATGAAGAAACAAACCATTCAGTTAAGCGAATTCATAGCCCATTTACATCATAAATTTGAACCAGCTTTCTTGCATCAATCCATGAGATTACATGTGGAAATGCCCCAAAAAGATATTAATGTGAATATCGATTCTGCTAGAGTAGAACAAATGCTTTATAACCTTTTGGATAATTCTTTGAAATATAGTCAAACAGCTACGGAAACAACATTAAAAATATGGACGAATACAAAAGATTTATACTTAAGAATTATTGATAACGGAAGTGGCATTCAAGAAAAAGATCTCCCACATATCTTTAAACGCTTTTATCGTGGAACATAT
This sequence comes from Cytobacillus sp. FSL M8-0252, assembly GCF_038007345.1. Classification (NCBI taxonomy): domain Bacteria; kingdom Bacillati; phylum Bacillota; class Bacilli; order Caryophanales; family Bacillaceae; genus Cytobacillus; species Cytobacillus sp. FSL M8-0252. Next base: position 1,232,360 of record NZ_JBBOWZ010000001.1, on the reverse strand, counting down.
AGCAACGATTCATGTAAAGGAGGTTCTGGTCTTGGTCTTTCGATTGTGAAAGAATTAGTCAACGCCCATAATGGTGAGATTACTGTCAAAAGCAACTCAAAAACCGGGACAACTTTTACTATCATGTTAAAAGGAGCGGTATTAAATGAGAAAGATACTTTTAGTAGATGACGAAATGCGGATGCTTGATTTATTAGACCTATATTTATCACAGAACGGGTTTTCTTGTATAAAAAAAACTTCCGGTGCATGTGCGCTTAATTATATGGAAGATCACGCTATTGAACTAGTTATCATTGATGTAATGATGCCTGATATGGACGGGTGGGATCTATGTCAATTGATTAAACAACAAAGTGATGTGCCGATTATTATGTTAACAGCGAAAGGAAGTAAACCAGATGTCGTCAAGGGGCTAACCATTGGTGCCGACGATTATATTGCAAAACCATTTGATGAAGAAGAACTTATCGCTAGAATCGAAGCTGTCTTAAGAAGAACAAAATCAACTGGCAGTGAAATCATATTTAAAGAACTACAGTTAAATAAGGAATCCTATGATTTTTACTATCAAAAGAAAAAAATCCCTGTCACGCAAAAAGAATTTGTGTTACTTGAGCTTTTTTTATCTCATCAAAATCATGTTTTCTCTCGCGAACATCTCATTACGAAAATTTGGGGATACGGTGTATATATCGAAGATCGAACAGTTGATTCACATATACGAAATATAAGAGAAAAGCTACGTGAAGTCGACTTCCCTATTGATCAGCATTTACAAACCGTATGGGGAATTGGATATAAATGGGTATCATAATCTTTCCTTTTGTTCAGAATGAAGAAGACAATATTCCTTCATATAATCTGCAAATTTACGATTTATAATAATTGCAAATCCATTAAAGGAGATGACCTAAATGAAAAAGCAACTAACCGTTGGAATAATTGCCTTGTTGGCAATGGTATTTTTAGCTGCTTGTACTAACAACAATGATTCATCACCAACTAATGATGAAACGAACGAACAAGAAGAAATGAATCATGAAGAGATGGACCATGAAGGAATGGATCATTCTAGTGATGGTGAAATCCCGGAAGGCCTAGAAAAAGCGGATGAACCCACTTACGCTGTGGGCTCTACAGTTACAATAAAAAATGGACATATGGAAGGCATGGAAGGTGCGGAGGCAAAGATTGTTGGCGCCTATAATACAACAGCTTATGCAGTAAACTATACCCCTACTTCTGGTGGTGACCCTGTGAAAAATCACAAATGGATTATTCATGAAGAGCTTGAAGAACCAGGTGAAGCACCATTACAAGAGGGAGAAACCGCTGTGACTACTGCTGATCATATGGAAGGTATGAAGGGCGCAGAAGTAGAAATCGCTTCAAGTGAAGACACAACCGTTTATATGATTGACTATACGCCAACCACTGGTGTGGAAAAAGTCAAAAACCATAAATGGGTTACGGAAGCTGAATTAGAAAGATAAGAAGCAAATCGGCTCTAGTATAATCAAAAGTTGAATCATAGCATAATATCTTGTCCACATATCTTTTAGCAATCGCCAAGAGTTATGTGGACTTGCTTTTTCTATTGTGGTGTATCCACTTGAGTGGATATTCTCTATTTACCTATCTCTTATGTTTTCAAGTGTCTTGAATTATATTAGGTTGAGTTCTATCATCTCTCTCTTTTTATTCAATTCTTTTAAAATAATTTCCCCATATAATACTCATCATAATATTCTCCGTCCATTAATAACGATCTTCGCTTCACCCCTTCTACTTCAAAACCTATTTTTTTGTATAGTGCAAGTGCTGCTTCATTTTCTGATACTACTGTCAATTCAATCCGCATGATAGCTTGATGATTGGCCCATGCTAGTACCGCCTGTAATAATTGTACTCCAACTCCCATTCCTCTGTAATCTTTATGAACACCGACAACAATACTCGCACAATGTTTTTTCTTTCGTACCGTTTCTTTGATCACAAGTGTATACCCAATCAATCGTTCTTCATCTTCGGCACCAATAACCGTTATATTATCTCTATTAATAATGGCCTCTGCTCCTTCAACTGTTAATGTTCTTTCCCCTGCTTCCATCAACATATAAGGACTGCTTGCCTCTACATCCTCCATTAATTGTACAAGTTGTTTCGCATCATCTACGGAAAGCTCTTTGATTATCATTCAAAACTCCAACCTTTCTCGATATGTACATTCTTACCTTCTAACGATTCAATATGGCCATTTTTCAAATATACACTTGCTTCATCATCCAAGCCCAACCCCTTCTCTGTCTTCGTTTCAGTCATCACAGCAAGTAGGTTCTGCTTTTCATTCCATTTTGAATAATGAGCAGCGATAATATAATCTTGTAAAATACCTAAGCCATTTAAAATCATCAGCTTATCTCCTTTATAATCGCTCGGGGAAACCATACAATATTCTGAGCAGATCAAAGCACCGGCAGAAAAGCCTGCGATTGGCACTCCTTCTTGAAAAAGTTGCTTTATTTCCTCCCCTACCCTTTTAGTTACGATATAGTGATGATAGGACAGTGTGTCACCGCCACATATAATAATGCCAGTTATTTTTTCACTACGGATTGAGTTCGTCTCTTCTAATAAATAATAGCGAAAATCAGTTACACCTTCTTCTTCTAAAATATGCTGATATTTAGGCATATAAGTTTGCCAGCCTTTACGATTTAAACAAAATATCGCTACATGTCCATTTTTTTGATTACAGAGACTAGCAAACTGCTTTCCATGAATTCTTCCAAAGGGCGGACTTCCACCAAATAAAAATAAATGTTGATCCATAAACACACCTCCAGTTTCTTCAACTTTTCTTTTACATTACGAATTCTATTTCTTAAGCAAACATTAGCATAATTAATAAATAAAAAGTTTTTTTCCGCACAAACTTTTTCTATGAGATCAATCGTCTATCCATTGTACAAAGTTTTTTAAAAGGAGCTCCTTGAAAGATGAATAACCAAAATTTGTTTGTACAAATGATTGAAGAGCATAAACAAGATTACTACCGGCTTGCTTATAGTTATGTTAGAAACCAAGCAGATGCCTTAGATATTGTCAGTGAATCCATAAAAAAAGGATTGCTTTCAATGAATAAATTAGAAAATGTAGATGCATTAAGAAGTTGGTTCTATAAGATTATCGTACGTACATCGCTCGACTTCTTAAAAAAGCATAAACGCATGACTGTATCAGATCATGACACAATCACCTATTTGCAAAGTGGAGAACATGATGATTATATGCATTTTGACTTACATGATGCATTAGCACAATTGCCCTTACAATATAAAACGGTCATTTTACTACGCTATTTTGAAGACTTAAAGATTCAAGAAATTGCTACTGTAATAGATGAAAATGTCAATACAGTCAAGACTCGATTATATCGCGGCTTAAAATTATTAAAGCTTGAACTGACAGAAGGAGATGAAATGGATGAGTAACCGACTGAAAGAATGGCGTAGACAATATAATGATATACCTATACCAACAGAGTTAGATGATATTATAGAAAGTGCACTAACTAGTCACACTCAACAAAAGCATACGAAAAAGCGTTGGATATGGCCAACTAGTATTGTGGCAGCTGCGAGTATTTTTACAGCAACAGTAAACTTTAGCCCTCAGGCGGCAAAAGCAATGTCAGAAGTACCTATTTTAAAACAAATTATTGAGGTTATTACCATTGATAAAATACACGAGGAACAAGAAAGTAAATCCATTGATGTAGAGATACCAGAAATCTCTGGTCTAGAAAATCACCAACTAGAAACTCATTTAAATCAAGCTTTTCTAGAAAAAGGAAAGCAATTATATCAAGAATATATGGATAGTAATGGTCACCTAGCTATTCAAAGTGATTACTCCATTGTGAATGAAAATAATCAGATACTTTCTATTGAACTTAATACGTTTAAAGCTGAAGCATCTGGATATGAACAAAAAGATTTCCTTACGATTGATAAAGAATTACAAACCGTTATTACTTTACCTAGTTTATTTACTTCAGAAGCATATGTAGAGGTAATAAGTGAAGAAATTAAAAAGCAAATGAAGCAGAATATGGCCAATGATGAAAATCTTATTTATTGGCTAGATGATGTCGAATCATTTACTACTATTAATCGCGATCAACCATTCTTTATCAACGAAGATAACCACCTGATCATCTCTTTTAATGAATATGAAGTGGCACCTGGTTATATGGGCGTTGTTCAGTTTGAAATTCCAACTGAGATCATCGATGAAATACTAGTAAGTGACCGTTATATAAACTAAGTATGATTTGAATAAATAGAAATGAGGCCTCTCCTACTTAAAAAAGAGGGGTCTTACTTTTTGGGAAGAAGCCATAATTGTAAACTTGAATTTTAAATGACCTTTTCTAATATATCATTGATCATTTCAAGATTCTTTTCTCCTGTTAACTGCTTATTTTTCCCTATTAAACAGGACTTTTCCCCCTTATAATATATCATTCTTTCCACCTATCCAAATCATTACATAATAAGAGTAAAATGAATAATTGTAGTGCTTTTTTATCGCTATTCTGCAAATTTTTTTACAAGCTTTTTGAAACTAATTACGACATAATCATCGTCTATTTTTATATACATAAAGTTTAATAGAAAATACGTAAATAATTTAGAGGTTCACTTTAAAACGGAGGAAGGTTCCCTCCGTCAGCTAGAGTTTAATTGCATCAAAAATGGAGGACGTACATATGAAAAAAAAGACACACACACATTATATTACCGGGCTCGACGGACTGAGAGCGATTGCAGTCTTAGCCGTCATCGCCTATCACTTTCGCTTTGATTGGGCAGAAGGTGGATTTTTAGGCGTTAGCCTTTTCTTTGTTCTATCTGGCTACCTTATTACTTCCACTCTATTACCGGATCAAAACAAAAGCATGAAATTAGATTTGAAGAAGTTCTGGGTTGGCCGTGCTCGCCGCTTATTACCCGCTTCTTATGCAATGATTTTTATTACCTTTGTGTGGGTCGTTCTTTTTCATCAAAACTTGTTATCCGTTATGCGTGGTGATGCGCTAGCTTCTCTATTTTATGTAAGTAACTGGTGGTTTATTTTCCACGAGGTTTCCTATTTTGATAGTTTTGCTGCTCCATCTCCAATAAAAAACCTATGGTCACTGGCAATTGAAGAACAATTCTATCTATTATGGCCACTTGCCCTAACGGCTCTAATTTATATCTTCAAGCATCGAGCAACTGTTTCAAAGATTATCTTTTTAGGTGCTTTATTATCTTGTTTATGGATGTCATTACAATATGATCCCAATGGTGATCCTAGCAGAGTTTATTATGGGACTGATACACGTTCATTTGAATTATTAATTGGTTGTTGGCTAGCACTTGTTTGGCCAATGAAAAGGCTATCAGCCAAAAAGCTATCACCCCAACTAAAACAAACACTTAATGTAACCAGTGTCGGTGCGCTAGTGATTTTGTTACTATGCATGTTTACCATTAATGAATATAATCCGTTTCTATATATTGGGGGCTTGTTCCTTATTGCACTCCTATCAGCGGTTGTTATTGCTTGTGTCTGTCACCCATCAAGTATATTAAGCAAATGGCTATCATGGAAACCCCTTAGGTGGATTGGTACTCGCTCATATGGTATTTATTTATGGCATTATCCAATTATTATTTTAACAACGCCTCTCGACCAAATAGCGGCACCGCAGTTATGGAGAGTGCTATTACAGCTCATTGCTATTTTTGCAATAGCAGAAGTTTCCTACCGATTCTTAGAGCAACCGATTAGAAAGTATGGTTTTAGAGCATTCTTTAAAAATTTCAAGAAAATAAATCCGCTCAAATGGAAAAGTTTAAATGTACAATGTAGAGTTGGTGCAGCTTTTGTCCCATTAGTAGCTATTATCTTTATTGCTGGTATGACGGGAGTTGTCAAGGGAGAAGAGCAAGAAGAGAAACCAACAGAGTTAGTTATTTCCCAAGAAAACAGTGAAGATCAACCGAAAGAAGAAACGAAAGAAGAAGCTTCCAACGTTCCAGAGAAAAATGACTCCTCTGAAGAAGCACCAGAGGAGAATACAGAAGGTACGGAAGAAGTTGAGAATGAAGCAGAAAAACAGGCAGAGCCACTCCCTGCCGCTGAGCATTATAACCAAATTCTTGCCATTGGTGATTCATTAATGCTTGATGTTGCACCAAGTCTACAGTTACGCTTTCCTGCTATTACGATTGATGCAAAGGTAGGGCGTCAAGTTCATCAAGCAGTCGATGTTAGCCAGCAATACACTTCCTTTAACCAAAAAGGAAATGCGATCATTTTCATGCTAGGTACAAACGGCTTTTTCCGTGAAAAGCATTTAGATGAACTGGTTGATTTATTTAGTGAAGCAGATATTTACCTTGTAAATACAAAGGTACCACGTTCATGGGAAGAAGATGTAAATAAAGCTTTATTGGAAAAAGCGGAAGTTGAAGACCATGTCACACTAGTCGATTGGCACAAACTCGGAGAAAATCATCCCGAATACTTCGGAGGTGATGGCGTCCATGTAGGAAAAACAGGGGCAGAATCACTAGCTGAGCTAATCGAAACAGAAATGAATAACTATATTGAAGCATCCATAGAAGAAAAATAATCAACAAAGTGCCGCTGAACCCAAAAATGTTCAGCGGCCTTTTTTATATCAGCTGCATGCTAATTGTTGAACCATTGTGGAGAGTGAAATTCCGATAAAAAATATAGAAGAAACGACTTGTGTTTTCTCGGGTGCAAATTCTAAAATGGTGAGCTATGGTAACCCGTTTGCTCGTTCACTTGGTGGAGAATCTTCAAAGTTAAATATCTGCACCTATTAAGAGAGGTAACAAGAAAAAGTTGCTCCAGTTAAAACTAGGACAAATACTTACCTCCAGCGAACTCCTCCGTATCTATTCTCACCTCTATGTTTGTCCTATCTGTTTTCCTATCTCAAGCACCGATTCCCGGTCAACGTAATGTTCAAAACACTTTTGCTCTGCTTTCGTTTACTGTTTTCTATCTGAACGACTCGCTATAGCCATTTGCTCTCCTCTCGGTTCCTGTTTTCTACCTGAGCGACTCGCTATCGCCATTTGCTCTCCTCTCGTCTCCTATTTTCCATCTGAGTGACTCGCAAACACCATTTGCTCTCCTCTCGTCTCCTATTTTCCACCTGAGCGACTCGCAAACACCATTTGCTCTCCTCTCGTCTCCTGTTTTCTACCTGAGCGACTCGCTATCACCATTTGCTCTCCTCTCGTCTCCTGTTTTCCACCTGAGTGACTCGCAAACACCATTTGCTCTCCTCTCGTCTCCTGTTTTCCACCTGAGTGACTCGCAAACACCATTTGCTCTCCTCTCGGTTCCTGTTTTCTACCTGAGCGACTCGCTATCACCATTTGCTCTCCTCTCGGTTCCTGTTTTCTACCTGAGCGACTCGCTATCGCTATTTGCTCTCCTCTCGGTTCCTGTTTTCCATCTGAGCGACTCGCTATCGCCATTTGCTCTCCTCTCGTTTCCTGTTTTCTACCTGAGCGACTCGCTATCGCTATTTGCTCTCCTCTCGGTTCCTGTTTTCCATCTGAGTGACTCGCAAACACCATTTGCTCTCCTCTCGGTTCCTGTTTTCCATCTGAGCGATTCGCAAACACCATTTGCTCTCCTCTCGTTTCCTGTTTTCTACCTGAGCGACTCGCTATCGCTATTTGCTCTCCTCTCGGTTCCTGTTTTCCATCTGAGTGACTCGCAAACACCATTTGCTCTCCTCTCGTTTCCTGTTTTCTACCTGAGCGACTCGCTATCGCTATTTGCTCTCCTCTCGGTTCCTGTTTTCCATCTGAGTGACTCGCAAACACCATTTGCTCTCCTCTCGGTTCCTGTTTTCTACCTGAGCGACTCGCTATCGCCATTTGCTCTCCTCTCGTTTCCTGTTTTCCATCTAAGCGACTCGCAAATGCCATTTGCTCTCCTCTCGTCTCCTATTTTCCATCTGAGCGACTCGCAAACACCATTTGCTCTCCTCTCGGTTCCTATTTTCCATCTGAGCCACTCGCTATCGCCATTGCTCACCTCTCGTCTCCTATTTCTCATCTGAGCCACTCGTAAACGGCATTTGCTCTCCTCTCGGTTCCTATTTTCCATCTGAGCGACTCGCAAACACCATTTGCTCTCCTCTCGGTTCCTATTTTCCATCTGAGCCACTCGCTATCGCCATTGCTCACCTCTCGTCTCCTATTTCTCATCTGAGCCACTCGTAAACGGCATTTGCTAAAGCTTTCATCACTATTTCTCCGTTTAAATGAGACACAAACCACCTTTGCCTTATCAACTAAAACAAATATTTGTATCTTCCAAAGTAAGCGATTAGCCTACCTGCAACTACAAAAGTGCCTCACCCACTACTACTACTTCTATAAGCTATTTGTTGAAAACTTATTTTTCGCATACATATAAGTCACTGCCAATGCTAAAACGAGTACAGTCCCTTTAATAATATCAAAACCATAATAAGGTAGATTCAAAATAGTTAAACCATTTAATAATACACCGATGACTGCTGCGCCAAAAAATGTACCTAACGCATTTGGTTTTCCAGCCCCTAGTACCGAGTAGCCAACAAATACAGCTGCAACAGCCTCCATCAGTAGTGGTGCACCTGCATCGATTTGCCCTGATCCTACCCTAGCAGTAAATAAAATGCCTGCTATGCTAGCAAAAATTCCTGAAATTACATAAGCCATGCATTTGATTTTCTTTACTTTTACACCAGATAAGGTCGCAGCTTCGGCATTCCCTCCTGTCATATAAAAGATTCTGCCCCATCTCGTATAATTCAAAAAACAGTAGGAAGCTAACACTAGAATGACCATGATCCATACAGGTACAGGGATACCTAATAAATGGCCTTGACCAATCCATAGAAAGGCATTAGAAAACTCACCAATTGCTGTCCCACCAGAAGTCAGTGGCATATGGTTATAAATTGAGTATCCTTCTGTATAAGTCCGATGTAATCCCGCTACGATGTACATACTGCTCAATGTTGCTAATAAATCGGGAATACCTATCACAACAATTAAGAACGAATTAAATAATCCAACTGCCACTCCAACGATAATTGGTAATAGTAGAACTAACCATAGCGGTAAATCATACCAAACCATCAATGAAGCTGTAAAAACAGTTGCTAATGACATCGTGGAGCCAACAGATAAATCAAAACCGTCAACTACTAATGTAAATGTGACCCCGAGCGCGAGCACAGTGACAATCGAAATGGAACGTAATATATCCGAAAAATTATCATAGGTTAAAAAGAATGGGCTCACACTTGTAAAATAAAAAATAATAAGAATAAGTAAAGTAATTGCCCCGTATTTAAATAGAAATGCGATCAATTGGTCCTTCATGATTGACTTCCTTTCCACCACTTGCATATAACAGAATCTTTTCTTGCGTTGCCTCTTTTTGCGTAAATTCTTTCACGATTTTGCCATCATACATCACTAATACTCTATGGCAAACTGTTAATAATTCTTGGATTTCACTACTAAAATACAAAATGGCCTTGCCTTCCTTTGCAAGCTGTTGAATTAGTTTAAGAATCTCTCTTTTCGCACCGATGTCCACGCCTTTAGTAGGCTCATCAAATAAATAAACCTTCGCTTCACTTGATAACCACTTACCGATAACGATCTTTTGCTGATTTCCCCCACTTAAATGATTCACCTCTACGTCCACATCATTTGCTTTCACCTGCAAAGTTGAAATCACTTCTTCAGTAGCTTTTCTCTCAGCCTTTCTGTTAATAAAACCCCCTTTTACGTACTTTTTCAGCTGTGGGAAAGTTACATTCTTCGATATCGTTTCATTAATGAATAGACCTTCTTTCCGCCTTTCTTCAGGAATATGAGTGATACCACAAGCAATAGCTGTTTTTGGATGCTTCACCTGTATCTTCTTACCAGAGACTCTGATTTCTCCTGAAGTGGCTGGTGTATTTCCAAATATTGTTTTCGCTAGTTCTGTTTTTCCAGCACCTACCAAGCCCGCAATTCCTACAACTTCACCTTCATATACATTTAAACTAATATTTTGTAACTTTCCTAGATTGATATTCTTAAGTGCTAAAACCTCTTCCCCTCGTTTATAACTGTGCATAACGTTTCTTTCCTCATGCCATACTTCTCCAAGCATTTGTTCAATTACCATTTCCTGCGTTATCTGAGCAATTGGTACGGTTGAAATCCGACATCCGTCTCTCATAACCGTTACCACATCTGCAATGGCGAATACTTCAGGTAATCGATGTGTAATAAAAATACAACCAATTCCCTTTACTCTCAGTTGCCTAATTACATGAAATAATTTCTCTGCTTCTATATGTGATAATGGAGCGGTTGGCTCATCAAAAATAATGACTTTAGTCGTTTGCACTAACGCCCGAGCTATGAGAACCAATTGCTTTTTAGCAAGACTTAGATTTGAAGCTGCTTGATTTAGCTCAATATCATTCACCTCGAGTAATGTTAATGCTTCCTGTGCCTGACGATGTAGATCCTTACGAGAGAAGTACCACCCTTTCTCTTGTGAAAAGCGATCAAGCATAATATTTTCCGCTACAGTAAGCTGTGGAACAATGGCTGTATCAACCTCCTGATAAACGCAAAATATTCCTTTTTCTTTCGCGTCACTAGGGTGTTGAAAAGTTGCTTTTTCGTGGTTAATCAAAATTTCTCCTTGGTCTTGTCTATATACCCCAGAGAGAATTTTCATTAATGTACTTTTCCCAGCTCCATTTGCTCCAAGCAAGGCATGTATTTCTCCTTTATGAACCACTAACTCCCCGTTCTTTAATGCCGTAACTTTTCCAAAACTCTTACTAATCTTTTTCATTTCCAAAACAACTTCACTCACTTAAAGGAGACCTCCTTCATAGATACAAAAACCGACTCTCTAAAAGTCGGTTGACTAGCTACAAACCATTTCATTCAATTGCCCTCAAGTGCTTTTAATTCTTCCGTATAGCCTTGTTCACTTTCTCCCCAACCATCTATATATTCATGCAGTTCGTTTGTTGTAATTGCCTCATCAGGTAATTGACTTTTCTCTACAAAAACAGGATCAAGGATAACTTTTTCTTTAGGCGAATCACCGTTTAATTTTTGGTACAAATATCGAACTTGAATACGACCAATATCTTTTGGATCAACGGCAGCTGTCGCTTCCCATGAACTGTTTTCTTTTTGTATCAGTTGCAGGTCTTCGTCACTCATATCAATCCCGTAGACTTTAATATCTTCTCTTCCTGCCTGCTCTAGCGCTCTGACAGCTCCTTTAGCAAACTCATCCCAAGCTGCCCAAACTGCTGTTATTTCACCTTCATTTGGATATTGTTTTAGGATTGCTTCCATTTGTGCTTGAGTATCTAATGCTGTATTATCGGTGGCAGCACCAAATGCTGCTACTTCCTTAATATCTGTATTCTCTTTTAAAAATTGTTCATAAGCTACTTGTCTTCTTTCCATCGGTGCAAATCCAGCTACCCAAATCTTAACAATATTTGCTTTCCCTCCTGCATCTGCAGCAAGCTTGGTTAATGTCAACTTCGCCATTTCTTCATCGCCTTGTTGAAGTACAGTTACATCTTTCACTGCAATATCAGCATCAAAGACCACTACAGGTATATTTTGTGCAGCCGCTTTTTCTACTCCTTGCGTTAACGCTTCCTTCGTTCCATGATCAATTAATATCCCATCAAATTTTTGATTAATCGCTGCATCTAAATTGGAAGCCATTTTTGCTAAGTCACCTTCAGAAGTAAATACTTGAACGGTTCCACCAAACTTTTCTACCTGCTCTTTTACCCCTTCAATATATTGTGCAGAAAAAGTTCCTAAATTAATTTGCATGATTAGTGCGATCTTTTTATTAGCTAACGGATGTACACTATTCTCTTTAGTTGATGCAGTTGCTTCACTACTTGAATTGCTTCCTTTTGGCTGGCAGCCTGCCAAGATTAAAATAAAAATAATAAGAAACGCTAATAGTATACGATTGTTCTTCATGCCCTAACTCCCTCTTCTGCTTTATTCAATTGTGCCAATTTGTTTCGATCAGCTTCAAAAATGCCTTTTTCAGTAATAATTGCAGTAATTAAATTAGCCGTTGTCACATCAAACGCCGGATTAAACACTTTCGTTCCTTCTGGTGTGATCTGGTTTGGCCCAATATGAGTCACCTCTTCTGCCAACCTCTCCTCAATCGGAATATCTGCCCCTGATGCGATAGAAAAGTCAAATGTCGATAATGGCGCAGCTACATAGAAAGGAATTTGAAAATAGTTTGCTAAAATAGCTAGTTGCCATGTACCGATTTTATTCGCTGTATCTCCATTGCTGGCAATACGATCGGCCCCGACTATAATCGCTTCAATCCCCTTGGTTGCTATGGTATGAGCAGCCATATTATCAGTAATGACCGTCACATCCACATTGGACTGTTGAAGCTCCCAAGCAGTTAGGCGCGCTCCCTGGAGAACCGGTCTCGTTTCACAAGCATATACTTGAAAGTCAACACCCTTCTCCTTGCCTAAATGAAACGGCGCTAGCGCTGTACCATATTTTCCCGTAGCAATCGTCCCCGCATTGCAAATCGTTAATACCTTTTTCCTTCCATTCAATAGACTTAGTGCATTTTCACCAATTTGGCGACAAATCTCCTCGTCTTCTTGATGTATTTTCTTTGCTTCTTGCTCCAAACTGATAATTGTCTCCTCTGTTGAATACAGCGTTTCTATTACTTTCATCATTCGATCCAAAGCCCAGAACAAATTAACAGCTGTCGGTCTAGAGCCCGCTAGATAAAGATAATCTTCATGAATTCTAAGATGGAAAGTTTCAATGTCGACCCCTTCGTATTTTTTTGCAGCAATCGCTAAACCATAAGCAGCAGTAATTCCAATAGCTGGCGCCCCTCTTACTTTCAACTGAATAATTGCCTCAAAGACATCTTCAATGGTTTCGAGTTCTATCCATCTTGTTTGATGGGGTAATAAGGTTTGATCAAGAATTTTCAATCTACCTTCTTGCCATTCAATTGGTGTTGGTATACTCATGATGTATACGCCTCCAGTTCCTTAAGAAGTTGCGAGATTGTTACTATGTTTTTGCGATTAATAATCAAGGATGAACCTAATTGAATCGTTGCCTTCTTCACATATAATCTAATTGAACTATCTTCTATTCCATCAAGATCCTTCACATGCGACAATCCGATTGTTCTCCGAATTAATTCACACCCTACTACTCCGATAGCATCTTTAAATACTTTAGCTAGAAAAGACTCTAGAGCGCCTGGTACTTTCGTAAAAGGATTAACAACAGAATTTTGCCAAGCTTCTGAAAAATATTGAGAAAACACATCCCATACTTCTTCTATCTGTTGAAGAATAACGATTCTATCGTTTTCGTTTCGTACAAGTACTTGGAAAATGAGATGGGCAATATATTGACCGACATCAAATCCAATCGGACCATAAAAGCCGAACTCAGGATCGATCACCTTCGTCTCACTCTTACTCGCAAATATACTCCCTGTATGTAGGTCACCATGTAGTAAGCTCTCTGCTTCTGTGAGAAAAGCATATTTTATTTTGGCTACTTCAAGTTTCAACTTGTCATTAGCCCATAGTTGCTGAACCACTTCAGCCAACTCAGCTTCAAAATCATTCGTTTCCACATCAAAAAATGGATCGGTGAATACTAAATCCTCAGTGATTTTACATAGTTCAGGATTTGAAAATTTAGCGACCAATTTCTTTTTCTCAAACGGATGAAGAGCAAAATCTGAAGTTGAAAACAATGTCTTTGCTAAGTACTCACCAATATGAGCTGATAAATTCGGATAATGATCCCCTTGAATCAATCCGTCTCTTACAATTGTCAAATGGGAAAGATCCTCCATCACAGTTAATGCTAGCTCTTCATCTGATGCTAGTACTGCTGGGAGGAGGTGAGGAACGAATTCACCATGCTTCTTAAGCACTTCTGCCTCCAGTTTTGCACGTTTAAGTGTTAGAGGCCAGCTTTCTCCGACTACTTTTGCATAAGGGAGTGCTTGCTTAATAATTACACTTTTATGATTAGAAGTAATACGGTAAACATAATTCAAATTACCATCACCAATCTCTTCCACCGTCATTTTTTCATCCGGTAAAAACAGTTTTAAACTCTTCACGTATTCACACGCTGATTCCTCTGTCAAAGCGCGATAACCTATATTATCTAAAACAGCCATATCTCTTCCCCCTTATTTCTTTATTTATCTGTGGCACAAAACAGGGGTGACTACATGAAGAGATGTAGTCGGACCTGCTTTGTCATTACAGAAACAAAAATGCCCCTTTCCTTTACAGAAAGAGGCATTCGTCATTACGATTTTGCCTCTCATCTTTCAGAATAACTTCTGAATGGAATTAGCACCGTGCCTTACATTAGGCGCAGAAATTCTCTAGCTGCGCCTCGTTTCACAACGATATTACGGTCGGTTGCTGGGTTTCATCGGGCCATATTTCCCTCCACCTGCTCTTGATAAGAGTATAAAAGATTCATTTTTTGAAATATCTTGAGCAAATACTAGCACCGTTTATAAAAAAGTGTCAATCTTTTTTTTAAAACTTTTCATCTTTTTAAGGTTAAAAGAATTTTGTCATATAACGTAAAAAATTCTCTGTTGACAGATAAAACACCTGGTGACATAATACAATTGTGCAAAAATTTAAAACGATAATTATAAATTTTCTTATCAAGAGCAGGCGGAGGGACGAGCCCGATGAAGCCCGGCAACCGATTCTAAATGAACACGGTGCTAATTCTTGCAGCAATCATGCTGACAGATAAGGAGAAGGTTCTATCACTGCGAACTAACCCTCTTCTTATTGATTAAGAAGAGGGTTTTTTATTGTCAATGTTAATTCGAAATCATCAGGGAGGGTTCTCATATGGGAGATGTAATTGCAACTTATCAAGTATACGCAAGACCCGGTTCATTAGAGAAAAAAGCAGAGGATATCGCTTTAGGATTAACGATAGGCTCGTGGACAGCGTTACCATTACTTGAGCAAAAACAATTACTAAAACATAAAGGCAGAGTCACTGCACTACAAGAATTTTATGATGATGAACATCCCAATCGGTTCGGTGAAGTAAGGTGCGAAATTAGTATCGCCTACCCTACATATAATTTCACATTTGATATTCCAGCAATCTTAACAACTGTATTTGGAAAGTTATCTCTAGATGGTGAAGTAAAATTATTAAATCTGGAATTTGATAATGAGGATCTTTCCCGTTTTCCTGGACCAAAATTCGGTATAAAAAATATAAGATCGAAACTAAATATTCAAGACCGCCCATTACTTATGAGTATATTTAAAGGCATTATCGGCAGGGATATTCACTTTTTAAGAGAACAGTTAAGAGACCAGGCTATGGGAGGCGTTGATATTGTAAAAGATGATGAAATTCTTTTTGATGTCAACATCTCTTTTGAAGACCGAATTATCGCAGGTAAAGAAATACTAGATGAAGTCTATGAAAAGACTGGAAAAAGGACACTTTATGCAGTCAATTTATCTGGGAGAACAATGGATTTAGTAGATAAAGCAAAACATGCGAGCGAATTAGGTGCGGATGCATTATTATTCAATGTTCACACTTACGGTCTAGATATGCTCCAAACACTAGCTGAAAACAATGAAGTGCAGTTACCTATCATGGCACATCCTGCATATAGTGGGGCCTATACTTCTTCAAACTTCTATGGTGTGGCTCCTGATTTATTACTCGGTAATCTTACTCGCTTAGCAGGCGCAGATTTCTCTTTATTTCCTTCTCCATATGGTTCTGTTGCCATGGAAAAAGAAAAAACCTTAGCTATCGCTAGACAGTTAACCGAAGAAAATGGCTTGAATCAGGCATTCCCGGTCCCTTCAGCAGGCATTCATCCAGGTTTAGTTCCGTTGCTTTATCATGACTTTGGCAATGATTGTATAATTAATGCTGGCGGCGGGGTCCATGGTCATCCTGAAGGAGCAGCAGCTGGCGTGAGAGCTTTTAGGCAAGCCATTGATCACGTCATACAACAAAATACTCATCGTGCAACAAAAGCGCAAGAATTAGAAGCAGCATTAGCAAAATGGGGAGGTACGTCATAAAAGATGACAAAACCAATGATTTTTTGTGATTTCGATGGAACAATTACGAATAACGACAACATTGTAAAGATTATGGAGCATTTCGGTCCTATTGAGGCAAAACAGATCAAGGAAGATATTTTAGCTCAAAATATCTCTATCCAAGAGGGTGTTAAAAATCTCTTCTCACTTTTACCAACAAGTAAAAAAGAAGAGATTATCCATTTTGTATTAAATAGTGCAGAAATTCGTGAAGGATTTTCAGCTTTTGTTAGATATACACATGAAAACGGTATCCCTCTTTATATTGTTAGTGGTGGGATTGACTTTTTTTTAGAACCAGTACTTGAACCTTATGGGCCATTTACGAAAGTATTTTGCAATCACGCAAGCTTTGCTTTAGAAACAATAGATATTCACTATCCACACCAGTGTGATGAACTATGTTCTTCACAAGGTTGCGGCTGTTGTAAACCAACCATTATTAGAAAACACTCTTCTCCTGAACACTTTAATATTCTTATTGGAGATTCGATTACAGACTTTGAAGCAGCCAAAATAGCAGATGCCGTACTTGCTAGAGATTTCTTAATTCAAAAATGTGAAGAAACTGGTATTTCTTATACACCTTTCGAAACCTTCCATGATTGCATTGAATACCTCGATGAACTAGTTGGTGCGAAATCATGACAACGTATGAAACAAAGTGGGATACATTAGCTGATATTAAAGATGAATTAGCAGCCAGAGATTGGTTTATGGGTACTAGTGGTAATTTATCCATTCGCGTAGATGAAAACAGCTTTTTAGTCACTTCAAGCGGACTTGATAAAAGAAAGAGAACAGCTAATGATTTTTTATTAGTAGACTTAGAAGGAAAGCCCCTAGAAAACACGTCATCTAAACCTTCAGCTGAGACTTTATTACATTGTGAAATTTATAAGAAAACGTCATCAGGAGCAAGTCTTCATGTTCATACAGTTGCTAATAATGTTATTTCTGAGCTTTTCTATCAAGAAGGTGTAGTATCTTTTCAGCATCAAGAGTTAATTAAAGCATTTGGACTATGGGGAGAAGATGATATACTCACCATCCCGATCATTCGCAATGATGCGGATATCCCTACATTAGCGGATCACTTTTCTGCTTACGTCAGCAAAGAGAAAGGTGCAGTCTTAATTCACAACCACGGGATTACTGTTTGGGGAGTCGATGGGTTTGAAGCGAAAAAATTATTAGAGGCTTGCGAATTTTTATTTCAATATAAATTATCTCTTATTCAATTAAAAGGAGGCGTTTTACATGGCCATTATTAAATTCAAAAACGAAGAAAAAGTGATTACTGATCAACAAGAGGTATCTACATTTTTAACTGCACAAGAAGTCATCTATGAAAATTGGAACATTGAGCAATTAGAAGTGACATTACACGAAAAATACGATTTATCTGATGATGAAAAGCAAGCCATACTAGATGCATTTTCAACTGAAATCAAAACCATTTCTGAAAAGCGCGGCTACAAAGCTGCAGATGTTATTTCACTTTCAGACAGTACGCCAAATTTAGATGAATTATTAATTAACTTTCAAAGAGAACACCATCATACCGATGATGAAGTCCGCTTCATCGTAAGTGGGCATGGAGTCTTTATTATCCAAGGAAAAGATGAATCGTTTTTTGAAGTCCATTTAGATCCAGGTGATTTAATTTCTGTACCCGTAAACACGCGCCACTATTTTACTTTAGCTGATGATCGAAAAGTTGTTGCTATTCGCCTCTTTGTTACACCAGAAGGTTGGGTACCTGTTTACGAGAAAGAAAAATTGAACGCTTAATATCAGGGAGGCTCCTTCATAATCGGGGGCCTCTCCTTATTTCTCTAAATAATAGATAAAAAATTCGCTCCATTCTCCACTATCAAATGAAAATTGAGACTGTTTCTCTTCATATTTAAAACCAATAGATTCTGCTAAATGAATGGAGGCGAGGTTATCACTATCAATATGTAATTCTATTCTTTCAGGTTGTAAATATTCAAAAATAAAAGGTATGATCGTTACTACGCTTTCTTTTCCATATCCTTTTCGCCAATATTGATTGTGAATTGCATAACCAAGTAGTACTAACTCCTTGCCATTCCTCTGTGTTCGATACAATTCTATTTTTCCTATATGTGCACCATCATTTTCTCTAAATATACCAAACTCAGATAATTGCCAGGCATCATCTTGCTTGCTCCATTGCTCGATTTTCTTCTTGAATTTTTCTTTAGTATAAGCAGGTAAATCTTGTGGGCGTCCTTCATCATGACGTGATTGCGATACTAAACGGTTCTTTAATCCCGCTATCCAAGCTTCGTAATCTTCATACATATACGATCGAATGACGAGACGGTTACTTTTCAACTGCATGTCTTTCGCTCCATTCTATCAGAAATTAGGACCGCCTTTTTATAAGTTATTGTGAGTAGATACTATATGTGTACAAGTACTCTTCCTCTCGTTTCTCCTTTTAAAAGCAATGGCAAGACATGCTCAACTTCACTCAATGAAACTTCTTGAAAAATAAACTGATCAAACGGAAGTTTATCACTTTCTTCCGCTAATAGTTCCCAAGCTTCTTTCCTCATCTCCATTGGACAAAAAACGGAATCAACTCCCAAGAGACTCACCCCACGTAAAATAAAAGGAAAAACCGTCGTAGGTAAATTCGTTCCAGCAGTTAAACCACTAACCGCTACGGCACCCCCATATTGAATTTGGCTTAACAAGGATGCCAATGGCTCTCCACCGACAGGATCAACCGCTGCTATCCATTTTTGCTTGCTTAATGCGCTTATCTTCCCATCATACACTTCTTCCCTTGTAATCACTGAAGAAGCTCCTAAGTTCATTAAGTAATCACGTTCATTCTTCTTTCCAGTGCTTGCAACGACCTCATAGCCACGGTTAGCTAACAAGGCAACGGCAAAACTCCCAACGCCACCAGTAGCCCCAGTAACTAACACCTTCCCACTATTTTCAGTTAGACCATTCTGTTCTAATTTTAATATGGAAAGAGCCGCTGTTAATCCAGCTGTGCCAATCGTCATTGCCTTCTTTAATGTAAGTCCTTTTGGAAGTGGCAGTACCCAATGTGCAGGTACTTGTGCATATTCACTATACCCCCCGTATCTGGATACACCAATTTCATAACTCGTAGCAATGACTTCATCACCTTTGGAAAAATCAGGATGTTGAGATGAAACAACGATGCCCGCTAAGTCAATGCCCGGTACCATTGGATAGTCTTTAACGATATTTCCATTAGGTATACTAGCTAAACTGTCCTTATAATTTACTCCGGAGTATTTTACTTGAATTAATACTTCTCCTGCAGGTAAATCCCTTACCTCAAGTTGACGCAACTGGATAGAAAAATCTTTATCATCTTTATCTACAACTATTGCTTTAAAACTCATTACTCTTCCTCCACCCTTCCCTTTAACTTCTCAAATTGGCTTCATTGACCCTATACTCATTTCTACTTCATACATGGCAATCGCTTTTATCACGGCTTCTAAATGCTTATCAACGTAAATTTGTTCCTCAACTTTTGTTTATGCGCCAGCATGAAATCTCCTTTTTCAGACATAGCAACATCCCCTCTTTTGCCGTTCTTTCACACTCATTCCCGTTCCTTAAAGCATGAAACCATTCAAATTAGTTTTATTCGTTTGTTTAAACCCTGATTCCTTGTCCTACAAGGGATTCACTCAATATTATTTTAATTCCAAAACTAATATACCGTGTACTTCTTCAATTTCACCTATTGAAGACAAATTTCACCCCACTGTTAACTTTTTTATTAGATGTCATCATTAAAGCGTCGTCTGTTCTATGCTCCATCTCCAGAAGTGCTCGATTAGTTGGGGATCACTCGCCCTTTTAGAGACATGGGCTTTTTTCTTGTCAATATAGTACTCACCTGATATCCCTTCTACATCCGGACTCGTGGCTAAATAGATGGCCGTTTCCGCCCCTTGCTCTGCTGTTTTAAAAAATGGCACCAGTAATTTTACCACTTTGCCACCAAATCCTGTTTCTCTATCCACACCTATGTTTGTTGCAACAGCTCCTGGATGAAGTGCATTCACTGTCACATTTGTGTGTGCTAATCTTTCATGTAAACCTTTCATAAATAATAAATTGGCTAGCTTCGATCTTCCATAACCTTTTGCTACATTAAAACCCTTTTTAAAAAACGGATCTGCAAAATCCATTTTCCCCCATTTATGAGCACCGGAAGATACAATGACAATTCTTGCAGTAGCCGAAGCCTTTAAAGCTGCTAATAATTGCTTGGTTAAATGGAAATGACCGAGATGGTTTACCCCTAACATCATCTCAAATCCATCAACTGTTTCTTGCCTTTTTATTGTCACTACACCTGCATTATTGATTAAAAGATCTAAATGATGATACTTACTAAAAAAGGTTGCCACAAAATCATCGATGCTTTTGATAGAACTTAAATCACAGAGCATTAAATCTACATTTTCTTTTCCTGTAATGGCTTTCACTTTTTGTAGCGCGGCTTCACCTCTTATTTTACTTCTACAGAGCATGATTACTTTTACATTTTTATTTACAAGACCGATTGTCGTTTCTAAGCCCATTCCTGAATTCGCTCCTGTTACTATCGCTACTTTAGCAACCATAGCTACCCACACCTTTCTTATTGTCGTTAAGTATAAATGGTCCAATGATATTTTTATAGTTTTCTGCTTTTATGAACTATAAAAATATAAGAATTTTCAGTATAATTTATACTGAAAGGAGTGTCATATGGAAGTCACCTCTGTTATTCTTGCGATTTCAACAATGGGTATAATCATTGTTTTCGGAGCACTAATCGCTTTAAAGATATCAATCACAGCAGAAATGAAAAATATATTAATGATGATTATTTTAAATCTAGCTGTTCCCTTTATTATATTGAATGGTGTTTTCAATACTAAAATTACGGACGTCATTTTCCAACAAGTCTTTCTCGTATTCGGGATATCCATTGTATTTAATGCTGGAGGTATTATCCTTACATTAGTTCTAGGCCGTCTTTTACACCTTAATCAGCCTAAACAATTGGCTTTACTCGCCGCCCTAGGTAATACAGGTTTCATCGGCATCCCTCTTAGTGCTACATTATTTGGGCCTCTCGGTGGATTATTAGCCGCTGTATTTGATGCAGGGTTAGATGTCGTTCTTTTTTCATTAGGTATCTACTTATTACAAAGCAATCAAAAATTCCAATTTAAACAATTAAAAGCTTTATTAAACATACCTTTATTAGCCATTAGTTTGGGGTTGTTATATGTAATCAGTGGTTGGGAAGCACCGATCATATTCAAGCAACTGGCTTCAATGCTATCTAACTTAGCTGCGCCATTAGCCATGTTATATATAGGCTTTCTGCTTCCAACTTTCTTTCAAGTTGGACGACGGTTTTACTTTCAAGGTTTATGGTTTCCTTTATTAATGAAATTGTTGATATTACCACTTTTCGGCATCATTTGTTTACGTTTTACGTCAATACAAACAGATTTAACTTTCTTATTAGTTATTTTAACAAGTATGCCTACCTTCATGCTGGCTTCAGTATTATTTTCCCGCTACACACAAGAAGAAAACGAAGCCATTATGGTAACGGTATATAGCACGTTAATTTCTATCTTAACCATTCCTTTGATTTCTTGGATAGCAAGCTTTCTTTTGTAATCATTTAATTACATTTTTTAGCCAGCCAAAAAGTTATTTTAGCTGGCTATTTCTCTTCTCATTCACCTGTCTCTAGTCCGTACATATTAAAAAGGGTAAAATCTTAATCGATTAAAAAAATGCGTTGGATTTATCTTCTTCTTATCAACTCAAAAATCCTAGATAATCATTCTTCTGGTGTTAAGAGTAGTCTCTTCCCTTCAGGCTCCCCTAAAGTAGTCTTATGATAATCTCCCTCTACCCAATCCGCCATTTGATTTTGATACCAGTCACTCGATACATGCCCAGATTGACCTGGACCGACGATATGATAAGCCTGCATTGGATTGTTCATATCCATAACAAATCGCCATGATGCTCCGTGATTCACCGTCCCATCATTTTTAAATGCAGCTGCCTTAACAGTGACAGCACTTCCTCCTGTTGCCATACTACCTTGATAATTAAATAAATAATTTAAAGGAGCTACGCTAGATAACGGGTGTGTGAAGGAAACTTGGTGATAATCTCCCCAGTTCCAATTTGCCATATCGCCGCCTTCATCTTCCTGTATTTGTGAAAGTGTTTCCGTTAACGATACAACTAATAATTCATTAATGCCCCCTACATCCTTCACCCATGGCCCCGGGTTACCTGCAAATGCATTACGCAGAAGCTGATCAACAGCCGATCTTTTACCACCAAATAATTCTAACGTTTCTTTTGGAATCTGCTCTTCAAATAATGCTTCTCCTATTTCAACCATCCAGCGATTAAAAATATAAGGAGCAGCAAGATCTTGATGATCTTGATAGTCCCATTTCGATAAGATGTCAAGGGCTGATTGGATGTTCTCACCTTTTTCGTTTGCTAATTGCTTAAGCATCACAGGCACAAATTCTTCTGCCTGAAGGTTCTTTTCATCCATTTGTAGTTCCATCATATTTTCTGCAGTTAATTTATTGCTTCCACTTAATACTTCTTGAATACGCATTTGTCTATATGGTTGCGCCCAATTGTGACTGATATGATAACGGTAATCATCTCCTACCACCTTATTATTGGCTGTAGAAATAAAACCTTCTTCCGGATTGACGATAGTTGGTAATTCGTCATAAGGAATCGCACCTTCCCAAGCATACTCATCTGTCCATCCCGGTACAGGTAATAGGCCATTTCCTTTTTTCCTGATAGGAATTTTTCCATTCGCCTTATAAGCAATATTTCCTTCTCGATCTGTAAAAACAAAATTTTGTGCTGGTGCTTCAAAAGCTGCTAATGCCTCTTCGAATTCTTTCCAATTTTCAGCGTGATTCATATTTAAAATCGCCTCTAGTTCTGTCGTTGCCTCTAATGCTGTCCACTGTAATGAAAGTGCCGTTTCACTAGTAGCAGCATCGGCGGCAAACTCTGAAATAATAGGCCCATGTCTTGTCTCTATGACTTCATAATCAATTGTTTCACTATCCTTTACCTTTATAGGCTCAGCTATCACTTGAGCTTTCTCCCATTTGTCGTTATAAAGAAACAAGTGAGGATCTTCTGGATTTCTTTTTTCAATATAAAGATCTTGCACATCAGGACCAGTATTAGTCACACCCCATGCGATGTTTTCGTTATGTCCTAAAATAATTCCAGGGACTCCGGCAAATATCACTCCACCTACATTCACTTCATCAGACTGTAAGTGCATTTGATACCATACAGAAGGAGTCGCCAACCCTAAATGGGGATCATCTGCTAAAAGACTTTTGCCAGTTGCCGTTTTATCTCCGCTTACCACCCAATTGTTACTCCCATTGAATTCATGTGGGATAACAGCTTGAGCAAAGGCGGTTGAAAAATCTAATTGTTCTTTAGTAATAATAGTTGGTGCCTCTTCTGGATAGGTCGGAAATAAATCATACGCTTTTTCTTCAGGAAATGTTTGCAACAGATACTGTCTAAAAGCTTGATCTTTCCAATGTCCGCCCAAATCAAAGGCCATATACTTACCAATTGTTAATGAGTCAATTGGTTTCCATGCTTCCGGTTTATAGCCAAGTATCGTAAATTCTATTGGCCACTTTCCAGTGGTATGTAATTCCTCTATATAGGCATTTACTCCGTCTGCAAATGCATTTAATACCCGCATCCCCTCATCTGAATATTCAGCTACTGATTCTTCTGCTGCTCTTCTTAAGCCCAAGGTACGGAAATACTTATCTGTATCTACTGTCGATTCACCAATTACTTCACTTAATCTCCCAGATGCCTGCCGCCTACTTAAGTCCATTTGAAATAGACGATCTTGCGCTTGTACATATCCTTGGGAAAAGTAAAGGTCATACTCATTCGTTGCTTCTATATGAGGAACACCCATTTCATCTCGGACCACCTCAACAGCTTGTTGTAACCCTTTCAGTTGAATATCACCATTAACTTGAGGTAACGGGCGATTCAAGAAATAATAAGCGCCAATGATTACAAGTAGAATGAGCCCAAGAAGACTCCCTCCCATCCATAGTAGCAAGCGCTTCCATCTTACATTTTTCTTTGCCTCTGTTTTAATTTCCATCTCTCATCCTCCACCCACTTTCTATCTTTAATAAGATTCTAGAAGTAAATCCTTTTTCCTACTCTATTCATAAAGAAAAGAACAAATTCTTCTAAATAGAATTTGTTCTTGCATCAATGGTAGCTCATCACTTATATTCTCTTTTCAACAAACCATAAATAACTGTGTCAACATAATAATGATAGAGCCATTCGCCATCTCTAATCGTTCCTTCATATACAAAACCAAGCTTTTCAGGTATACGACGACTTTTACTATTTTTAACTGCAGCATGAATTTCTACTTTATTTAAATTAAGCTGAGTAAATCCGTAGGAAATCATCGCTTGCACAGCTTTTGTCATCACACCTTTACCTTCTGCCTGCTGTGAAAGCCAATACCCGATTGTACCTATCCGATTGGCATGATTCAACTTATTATAGCCAATGATGCCGATTAACTTTCCGTTTTCTCTAATACCAACGGTTAAGCCAGTATTTCGATCCATTTGTTCAACTGTATGGTCAATAAACGCTTTTGAATCTTGAACAGATATTGTTCCATCTACCCATGGAAGCCATTCGCGTAAGTATGTACGATTCTCATTAATAAGCGCAAATAGTTCATCCGCCTCTTCATACATAAAACCCTTCAATTCTAGCTCGTTGTTAATCTTTAACCTTATCATTATCGTTCCTCACCTGATTTCAACATTATTGTGAAAGATAGATGCCCATTTCCTCATTCATCCAATGGAGTGCTTGTTGTTTTAATTTATATTTAGATGTTTCAGTATCGACTAGTTTTGCTGTTTTTAAAATTTTTAAATGGTGATGAGCTGTTGTTTTCCCAAGTGCTAACCGCTCCGTTATTTCTTGTAAACTACATTCGCCTTCAGAAAGTAATTTCACCATTCTCATTCTTGTTTCATCGCCTAATGCCTTGTATCTAAGAACTAATGATGGATTAACTGCATAGGGCTTCGTATCTCTTATACTCTCATCCGATACTGAGTAATAGAATACTTTTGTTTCTTCTATATCAGCTTCAATATTCCACGGCCTGTATGTATATTGGGGAATGAGCATCACATTCTTTACACTTGGTTCGGGATGATAAATGATGCCTCCTGTCGCCCATTCTACTAATTCTTCAGCTGTCATCTTTTTATACATAGACTCTTTTAGCTTTTTATCTTTTTCGAGAATGTTTCGTAGCTGCTTTTCTTCTGGTTTGATAATTGCTTCATACCAGCCTGTCATTACTGTAACCAAATGCCTTTTCAAAAAATCTGCATCTGAAGAGCTAATATATTCAACATATTTTGGAAAGAAAGAATTATTTTCCGTTACTTCCTGCATATCTTTTATCGCTGTTTCATCTGTTGTTGAAGCATCACACCTTAATTGTTGGAAATCCGATCCGATATAAGGTAAACATATAAAGCGTAACGTTCTATCTGATAAATGATTAATATAATCAACAAACATATGTAAACTATCAAATTCTTTTTGATGTAATAATTGTAGCAATGCCTTCCATGTATTGTGCTTTTGGACGATATCTAGTTCATTTAGGAGCTCGTTTGATAATTTTTTTTTAATATTATCCCATTCCTCCATCGGCTTTTCCATATGTGAAATTAAACGCGTATTTGTCACGGCTGCGATTCCGAGGGCACACTCCCATAATAACGATGACTCTATCTTCACTTCATATGTTTCTCTTGCACGAATGGTATGTCTAATCAGTTCCATTTTCATGTGACACCCCTTTTCTATTTCTATATTTATACATTTTATCGATTCCATCTTTATAATTCAATATTTTTAGAATATTGCTTTAATAATAATGGTAATTTACCATACCAAAAGAACTAGTTAATGTATAAAAAAGCATCTCAACATGTAAATAGTAACCTTTTCACAAACGATTACACCTTTCTAAAGAACGATTAATAAGGTACTTTCTTTACCCTTTGCAATATCAAATCAGGGAATTCAACTGTTTCAAACCCAAATCTTTCGTACAACGAATGGGCATCCTTTGTTGCCAACATAAATTTACGAATATCATGTAAATCTGGATGCCAAATGATTGTTTCGACCAACCATTTCGAAAGGCCTTTTCCTCTGTATTGAGGTAAAATAAAAACATCACATAGATAAGCAAATGTAGATAAATCTGTGACTGCTCTTGCAAACCCTACTTGCTCAAAATCACCGTCGAACCTACCTCTATACAGCCCAAAAACTAGCCTACTTTCATCAATCGATTTCATCACGACTTCTCTAGGAATATTGATTGACCAATACGCTTCATTATGTAAAAACTGATAAATTAACTCTCTATCTAAATATGATTTATTAAGAGAAATCGTAAATTCTCCCCATTTTTTATCCTTCATTCATTTCTCACCTTTATGCTTAGTCGTAATATGAGCAAGGTGATGGCGCCCATGCCATGCATACATTCCAATTGCTTTCCCAATGGAAATTTGTCCCGATTCAGGATGAACAAACGTGCGCTCCCAATCATGAATAGACAAACTTTTTAGCACAACAGTCCAACGCAAATGAACAGTTTCTATCATACTTAAAGACACTTCAATTGGTAGATGATAGTCTTCTAAACGTGCCCATTGATCTTGTTGATAATCCTTGATCATCGGATTTTCTTCTGTTAACGCTAACTTTACCCTTAAATAAGCATTTAAATGGCTATCTGCTAAATGGTGAATGAGCTGCCGCACTGTCCATCCCCCTGTTCTATAGGGTATAATTAGTTCATCTTCAGTAAGCTCTTCTACAACTTTACGGAGTAGGCGCGGAAATTTCTCTATTTCCATTATCCAAGTATTAATCTTGTTCTCATTAATTTCCTCTTCACATACAGAAAATTCGCCTATTGGATATTGAATACTCATTGCTTCCTTACCTCCTATTCATCTATTTATTTTGTTAACTCTCGTGTAAAGCACCTAATTTTAAAAATTCTAAAAATTCATCCACCGTTAAAAAAGCTGAATCTGGTATCACCTTAAATTCAGTTGTCTTACCATCAGGTAGCCAATGCACACCCGCTGTATAAATATTCGCCTTTAACCCTGCTTCGATATCACAATTGCTATCCCCTAAAAAAATCACCTCGGATGCCGGTACATCTAACATGGATAAGGCTAGAGTGATACCTTCTGGATCAGGTTCTGCTTGCACTACATCATCTCCCGTAACTATACAGTCAAAAATGGTTGTCATATGCAGACATTCTAAAGAAATCTGCAGACTTCTTCTCCCTTTCCCCGTAACGATCGCCAGCTTAATTCCTTCCTCTTTCAAATAAGACAATAAATGGTCAATTTCTCTATTATTATCTACTAGCCTTGAATGGTTGTTCTTATAAACATTATAATAATATTCTATTGCGTCTAATTTCTGATTGCTTATTAAATGCTCTTCTATAATCTTCTTTTCAGAATTTCCTAACCACTCTTTTGCTTCTTTCACAGCTAATTCTCGCTGATCAAATTTAAGAAACACTTCTTGCAATGAATAAATGCACAGTGGCAATGTATTAGCTAATGTCCCGTCAAAATCAAATAAAACCGCTTGTATCGTCATCACCCTCTTCATAGGAATATAAATTCTTAGTTCCTTGTCATATATGTTTTCTTTTTGCCTTCTTAAAGATCAATAATGAGAATATCAAACCGATGATGAATCCACCCAACGCCACTAATAAAGAGATGCTTAATGAATCATTCATAAAATAAGACGCCCAGAAAGCTAATACTGCCAGTGCAAATGGATGTGTCCAGTTCATTGTCCCTCTCCTCTTTTTTGTATCTTAAACATAAAAACGATAGTCATTCGTTTAAATATTCTTGTGACCATAACCTTTTATTCCACTTATTTTAATGTATTTACCCATAAAGAGGATCGTACCTAACCTTCCTTATGGCAAAATTGTTTTAAAAGATGAAAAAAAGAGAGGTTGATTCCCATTAATTAAAGTATTTAACATAAATTCTTGTTCATTTGACATTTTTCCTGCAAAAAGGATAAACAGAACAGATGTTTTATTGTAGAATAGAAAAAGACAACTTAGAAAAAGGTGGAATTAAAGTGAATGGTACCGCTCATGCGAGTATTGGTGCTGTTGCAGGTTTTGTGACCGCAAATACACTCCAAGCAACGCCATCGGCCACATTAGCGCTTATTGGTATTGGCACAATATCTGCACTTTTACCAGATCTAGATATCGATGGTAAACTGAGAAATAAAATCACCCTCTCTCACAAATTTATTAAAGCAACTGCGCAAATGATTGGATTGTTAATTATTTTTTATAGTTTTTATGAAGCTACAGCCTTAGATCAATGGGTAAGCATGGGGATTGGACTTGCGATGTTTCTTTTATCTTCCTATATAAAGCAGCGACATATGCTTATCATTACTGGTATAGGAGTCATTGTGTGCGGAATATTATTACAAGAAGTTTGGCTTATGCTCATGGGCTGCTATATTCTTATAGCATCATTTGTCCCACACAGGAGTTACACTCATTCTATTTTAGGTGTAGTATTCTTTCATTTTATTGCTGATTTTTTTCAATTATCGACGGGCATAAATGGAGCTTATATTGCTTGTATGACGGGATATATTAGTCATCTTGCGCTTGACTCCAAACTCCTTCCTTTTAATCGTAGGGGTATTAAATTATTTCTTCCTATCTCCCAAAAAGAATTTTAAAGAACCGAAAATGGTTCTTTTTTTATTTTTCGGGTATAGAGATAATGGAGGCGATTTAAAATGACACTCGTATTAACCATACTTATCTATCCAACTATTGTATTAGCCGCTTCTATTCTTGTGGCTTGGAAAAAACGGAATATGTATCTCGTTCCTTTATTAACAGCAATTATCTTTACTTTACTCTCCTTTACAATCTATAATGGAACCTTTATGATTTGGACAGTATTGTACACAGTTCTTGCAATTTTAACTTCCTTTACAACAAAGTATTTTAATAAACCAACTGCTTAAAAAAAACAGAAGAACACCTTCTGTTTTTTTTTGTAGATTGACCGTGTCTTTTAACAACTAAACCACAATATATGTTATTAAAATGAAATGTATGCCTATTTTTTTGATTACCAATCAATCAGATTAATCTAGAAATCTTTTTCGAATTTCCGGTGAGGGTAAACGGCAACTTTCCTTTTTACCAAACCACTTATATCTCCGCTTAGCAATAAATTGATACATCTTATCTCTGATCGGTTTTGGAATGATACGGAAGACAGCTATTAGTTTCCACATTCCCCTTAATTGTTGCAATACTTTAATTGCAGCAGTTGATTGATCATAGGCACGATCATCTTCTATATATATAAAACTATCAGTTGCAGGATCTATTTCATGTTTTCTTAATAGAGATTGCCCGTTTTCACCTTGTAAGGAGGCAAAATAAAAATCACCCTGATGGTCCCTCTTCAATATAAACTGCACACTCTGATCACAAAAATTGCATTCCCCATCGAATAATATAATTTTACTCAAAATGATCGCCTCCTTTTCTTGCAAGTATAACAGGCTGACTATCAAACGAATAAGAATCTGTTCGAGTGGACTTTTTTCACCATAGTGTTTTTGCTTTTTCTAGCCCCTCTAGACTAATTGGGTAGCGCTGCATTTGTGGTGGACAAATCGAATTGTATTTTTTAATTTTTTCATTAATGGTGGCAATATCTTGTTTACTTTGTGCTTGATGTACAAGCACTGCGATTTCCTTTTGAAGTGTTAACCATGGAGGTAAGTAACCAGCATCCTTGGCAACTTTTTGGAAGTTTTGAAAAATATCCCTCTGTAGATAGCCTTTAGGAAGTGGTTTACCTTGTCCTGGCAGTGGCATAGATTTTTTGCTTTTTAACATATCACCAATTAAATCATTACGTTCATCCAAAAATAACACACCCCTTGTGTTTTTTCTTTCAAAACCAATATATAAGTGATTACTAGTTTCTTCTGATTTACTTCATATCAAATAAATACTATGTTATCATGCAAAACTGGCGCCATTTTTCCCACTCTTGGTCAGTGAGTTCCACACCAGTTAGTTTAAGCGCGGCAATTGCAAAAGCAACAAAGGATGTTCCTTTAGCCGTAATTATGCGATTACTTACTTCAATTGGTTGTCCTGTATAGAAGCTTGATTCAAAGAGTGATTGATACTTATCATAAGTATGTGCTAAACAAGTGAATTGCTCACCAGACAATATACCTGCTTTTCCGAGAATTAATGCCGATGCACAGATAGATGCAATCGGAATACGTGAATGGAATGCTGATTGAATTTGCTGAATTAACCATTTATTATTCAGTAGCTCGTTATCAATTCCATCACCACCGGGGATTAAAATAAAATGGTAATCATTTATATTCAGATTTTCTAATGAGACATCAATTGCTGTTTTTAAACCACCAATACTTGTGACTGGCGATCCATCAACCGTTGTAGTAACAATTTCCATTTTTGCGACTTTTCGAAGTAAAAATAAACTATGACTAATTTCAAAATCAGCGTATGCCGAGAATAATATGACCAATGCTTTCATAAGCTATCCCCTCTCTAGCCTCATATGTAGTAGGTCTTGAAATTGTTCAATTATATGATTTTTGTCTATCACTTCTCCAAAACCGTAACTCGCATACACAAAAGGTATCCCGGCATATTTTGCAGCTTCTCTATCTCCATCTGTATCGCCAATATAAATGGGAGACTGTAGATTGTTTCTCTTTATAATGAGTTGTATATTTTCCCCTTTAGATAATCCAGTTCTTCCTGGGTTTTCAAAGTCCTGAAAATATTTTTCCAATCCATGTGCTTCGTAGAACGCTTCAATATAACCTTCTTGGCAATTACTTACGATGAACAATTGATAGGTCTTAGCCAACTCTGACAAGGTTTCCTCTACTTTTGGGTATAGTGTCCCTCCATAGTTCCGGATATGTTCTAGTTCCTCTTTGCTAAGATCTTCTAATAACGATTCTCTTTTCTCCTTACTTAAATAAGGGAACAGTCTTTCCATAATTTCATGCATTCTTAGCCCCATTGTTGCTTTTAAATCTGCTACTGTTAATTCTTTCTTCACTTCTGCATCTTCTCGAATAACGATATTCCATGAATCAGCAACTGTTTTTCTAGAATCCCATAACGTGCCATCTAAATCAAAAATAAGGCTATCTACCATCATTTCTTCCTACCTCTCTAAGTAGTAATAAAGTCGATTGTTCATTTCCTTTGTTAAATAACGATACTGATTGATATTGGTATCCTCAAATGCTTCCTGTCTATTAGAAATAACAGGCTTATAATCAATGGCAGGATTGAATTGGCTAACTGTAAAATCTATATAGTTATCTCCTATTTTATTGTAGAAATGCCACATCTCGCCGATCAATGTTTTCACAATTTCTCCACCTAAATATTCTTGAACAACTAAGGCTGTGACACCACATTGTCCTAAAGCAGGATTCTCCATCTTCCATTTTGTGCTCGTTTCAATCCCCCATGACTCTACCAGTGCTAATCCTAAATAAGATATATCCATAATGACCTCTCTATATTGATTCATTCTTTATTCTAACACTACTCAACAATCCATATCCATTCATATCCAACCTCTATTTATATAAAGCAAGCTTAAGAAAACATGTCACTAAATTCAATATAAAGAAGGAATTTACTCTTTTCAAAATAAAAAGCCATTCTTTATGAACGGCTTAAAAGAACAGCATATCCTACTCTACAACAAGTTCCATTTTATAAATTTCTTCTAAGGTTTTACCTTTCGCTCTACGTAAAACTTCTATTCTTGCATGTAACTGCTTCAGCATAAAAGCTCTGCTATCTGCTAATTTCACCCCAAATGGGTTAACTTCTTCAGGCATTTGATTAATTGCCTCGGCAATTGGCATGAGCTGATGAAGTTTATTCATAATATAATCAAACATAGAGTCATCTTCAGTAATAAGACGTTGTAGCAAAAAAGTGCCGAAGCCAATATGTCTCGACTCATCTCTTTTAATATAAGATATCCCTTCAAGTAAGTCTGGTTATTTTTTTAAGTCTTGTAGGTTTTCATAGAAATTCCAATACCCTGTTTCCGCCAATATACCCTCAACAAACATATTGTATACAACTGCTGCATCAGCTATTGTTTGTGGAGTCTGATCTACCAATAGCTTTTCCATCGTTTGCGGAAGGATCTCATCAAACACATTTAAATATGCTTCAGAATGATAATTATTCAAATCTCTTTCTATACCTACTTCTTTTAAAAACAAATGAAAGAAATCTGTATGTTTTGCTTCCTCAAAAAGAAAGGTCGTTAAATACATTTCTTCTTCAAATTGACCTTGTTTTGATATCGCATAAATCAGTGGCAGAATATCTTTAGTTACAGCCTCTTCAGCGCTATAGAACAAAGCAACTAGTCTGAGTATCGAATCCTGTTGTTCTTTTGATAAAGTATGCCAATCTTTCTTATCTTGACTAAAGTCAATGTCACGAGGGTCCCACACACCAAATTTCTTTGCCTTTTCGTACAATTTAAACGGGAGAGATTCACGATTAATACCACGCTTACTTTTCGATACATAACTCCTCATTTATACTCCTCCTTAGAAATGATTGATATCTTTTTCTTATAAGAGATATTACACTATTAACAATTATCTCCTTTTATAAAAAGACTTTTTTAAAAAAATAGGAGATATAGAGGAGAGAATAGCTATGAAAATCGAATCATTAGTAGTTGAAGATTGGGAATCAGTAAAAGAGATCTACCAACAAGGGATAGATAGCGGCTTAGCTACTTTCGAGCAGGAAACACCAAACTGGCATAAC
The DNA here is from genome assembly GCF_038007345.1 of Cytobacillus sp. FSL M8-0252. Lineage (NCBI taxonomy): Bacteria > Bacillati > Bacillota > Bacilli > Caryophanales > Bacillaceae > Cytobacillus > Cytobacillus sp. FSL M8-0252. The sequence continues at coordinate 1,198,911 of NZ_JBBOWZ010000001.1, read as the reverse complement.
TGGCATGAGAAACATTTACCTTATGCTCGTTTAGTTGCTAAAGATGGACAGCAAGTGGTTGGCTGGGCTGCCCTCACCCCTTATTCGAATAGAGAGGTATATAAGGGCGTTGCGGAAATAAGTATTTATATTCTCAATGGATATCAAGGAACAGGGATTGGCTCAATATTATTATCAAATTTAATCATTGAAAGTGAGAAGCATGGAATCTGGACTTTGCAAGCCAGTATCTTTCCACAAAACCACGCAAGTCTCTCTTTACATAAAAAACACGGATTTCGCCAAGTAGGAATCCGTGAGAAAATCGCCAAGCATGTAGACGGATGGAGAGATGTGATTCTTTTAGAAAGAAGAAAGAAAGATGAGTGAATTCAACAGCTTATGGAAAATAATTAAATTACACAGAATCCTTCTGTCGATCTAGCTCCTTTTAAAAACCTCAAGCTATCGATATACATTTTATTTATGCCCATAGCATCCTCTACTTTGCTTGTAATCTTGGCATATAAACACGACTTGTGCATGTTCTCTGCCTGTCTTTTGCGCGTTTACATAATTTGCGCACAGTTCTCTGCCTTTTTCTTTTGAATTGTGCGCGTGTACACTACTTGCGCGCAATTCTCTGCCTTTTTCTTTTGTCTTGTGCGCGTATACATTACTTGCGCGCAATTCTCTGCCTTTTTCTTTTGTCTTGTGCGCGTATACATTACTTGCGCGCAATTCTTTGCCTTTTTCTTTTGCCTTGTGCGCGTATACATTACTTGCGCGCAATTCTCTGCCTTTTTCTTTTGTCTTTTGCGCGTATTCACTACTTGCGCGCAATTCTCTGCCTTTTTCTTTTGCCTTGTGCGCGTATACATTACTTGCGCGCAATTCTCTGCCTTTTTCTTTTGCCTTGTGCGCGTATACACTACTTGCGCGCAATTCTTTGCCTTTTTCTTTTGCCTTGTGCGCGTATACATTACTTGCGCGCAATTCTCTGCCTTTTTCTTTTGCCTTGTGCGCGTATACATTACTTGCGCGCAATTCTCTGCCTTTTTCTTTTGCCTTGTGCGCGTATACATTACTTGCGCGCAATTCTCTGCCTTTTTCTTTTGTCTTGTGCGCGTATTCACTACTTGCGCGCAATTCTTTGCCTTTTTCTTTTATCTTTTGCGCGTATTCATTACTTACGCGCAATTCTTTGCCTTTTTCTTTTGTCTTGTGCGCGTATTCACTACTTACGCGCAATTCTTTGCCTTTTTCTTTTGTCTTGTGCGCGTATTCACTACTTGCGCGCAATTCTCTGCCTTTTTCTTTTGTCTTGTGCGCGTATTCACTACTTGCGCGCAATTCTTTGCCTTTTTCTTTTGTCTTGTGCGCGTATTCACTACTTGCGCGCAATTCTCTGCCTTTTTTCTTTTGCCTTGTGCGCGTATACATTACTTGCGCGCAATTCTCTGCCTTTTTCTTTTGTCTTGTGCGCGTATACATTACTTGTGCGCAATTCTCTGCCTTTTTCTTTTGTCTTGTGCGCGTATTCACTACTTGCGCGCAATTCCCTTCCCTTTCCTTATCATTTGTGCGCGTATACGTTACTTGCGCGCAATTCTTTTCCTTCTCTTTTTGTTTTCTGCGCGTATTCACTACTTGTATCTGTCTCCGTGTGTGCCTGCTAATCTGATTGGTCACATTCTGCAAATAACTGATCGACTTTTAAATTTCGAGAATTTTTGTTTTTAAAATAAAAAAGCAATGACCTCACTAATCAATCAGTTGAAGTCATTGCTTTTCATTTTTATTTTTTTCCTAAGAAATCTGAAAGGGATTCTGCTTTTTGATTTTTCCTTCTTTTAATCAGCAAATAGATGACAAACAAAATAACGAGTACTATACCAATTGGAACAAGATATTGGTTTAGTATTGGTTTTACATCTGACCAATTTTCGCCTAATTGTACACCTAAGTAAACATAAAAGAATGTAATCGGGGTCATCGCTAATAATGTATATAGTGAGAAAACCCAAGGATTCATTTTTGCCATCCCACAAGGGACAGAAATCACTGTTCTCACCCCTGGAAGAAAACGAGCAGAAAAAGCAACAAATGCCCCGTGTTTAGCAAAAAACGCATCCGCTTTCTCTAAATTCTCTGGGGACATAAAAAAATACTTGCCGTACTTCTCTAATATAGGTCTACCACCGTAACGACCCACTGCATATAATGTAAGCGGGCCGACAACACCACCTAAAGAGCCGGCAATGACTACACCCCAGAATAACATGTCTCCTTCAGACACCCAAAAACCAGCCAATGGTAAAACAACTTCAGCCGGAATAAATTCGATACAAAGAGCAAGAAAAATACCTATATATGATAAATCTTTAAACCAATTTACAAGATCTAATATCAATTGTTCCATCCTATACCTACCTTTTATTTATAAACTGTTTATCATGCTGTAAACAATGTCCTATTCTTTTCACCAATACCATATTATAATAAAAAAGAAAGAAAGGGAAGTAAGAACCTTATTCCTTAATTAGAAATAAAGAAATGGTAGGTTTTCCTTCCAAGAAAAAATAAAGCTCTTAATGGCCATAATAGAATCTCAGGGATCCACAAGACGATTTCAAATAAAACATCCCAAATGGATTCTTTCTTCTTTTTGCTCTTTTTTCTTTTGATCAACCTCATTAATCAAACACCCTCCCATCATAATGATGTACGAATCCCACAAGTGAAAGTTTCAACTTCTAACCATTTATTACAATTTTCACAAGAAAACCCTTATTACTTACTATTTAATTTCCATAGTCTTATATTTTTCACCACTTAAATTCATTAGTGAGATAAAGTGTTAGAAATTACATACTTCCTATGATATATGTAGGTTTGTCTACTTCTTTTAATCATCAGAAAGTGTATAATTTTGTAGTATAATCTAAATAAATATATTTTTTTTAGAGTTCATCACATAGTTTTTTCCTCGTAATACCCTTATAATTTTCAAAAAAGTTAATCAACAAGGAGGGTATATATGAGCGCAATTCCAAAACAACAAGCACCTTTACCTGCTAAAAAGAAATTAACTGATCGATTCCTCGATAGCATTGAAAGAGCAGGAAATAAATTACCAGATCCTATCACACTATTTGTAATCATGTCAGGTATGATACTTATTTTATCTTTTTTACTTGCTAAGATTGGTGTTTCTGCTACTGACCCTAGTTCTGGAGAACCGATAGAAGTAATTAATCTTCTCAACCGAGCAGGGATAGAACAGATTCTCACCAATATGGTTAGCAATTTCACCACCTTCGCTCCACTAGGACTAGTACTTGTCACTATGCTTGGCGTAGGCGTTGCAGAAGCCACTGGTCTTATACAACTTGTTATGAAAAAATCAGTTTTAAGTGCACCTAAGAAGCTCATCCTTCCAGTCGTTCTTTTTACAGCAATTGTGGGTGGAGTAGCCGCTGATGCAGCATTTATTGTATTCCCACCTATTGCTGCACTTATCTTTATGAGTGTCGGCAGAAGCCCGCTAGTAGGTTTAATTGCTACGTATGCTGCAGTTGGTGGTGGTTTTTCAGCTAATATTCTACTAAATTCACTTGATGTATTGTTAGCTGGTATTACCGAACAAGCTGCAAAAATGGTCGATCCTAATTATATCGGTAATCCGACAATGAACTATTATTTCTTGATTGCCTCAACCTTTCTACTCGTTGGACTAGCTACGTGGGTAACCGTTAAGTTTGTCGAACCACGATTTAGTAAATACGATGGTAAAGTAGAAGCGATTGCAGAAATTACAAGCGCTGAAAAACGGGGATTAAAATGGGCTGGTATCACAGTTTTTGCTTATATCGCCATTTTACTTATCGCTGTTATTCCTGAAAATGGATGGTTAAGAGATGCTGAAACAGGTTCTTTTATCAATAGTCCATTTATGTCAGGTATTGTACCGATTATGCTATTCTTATTCTTACTACCATCTATTGCTTTCGGCATCGGAGCAAAGACGATCAAATCTGATAAAGATGTCGCAGATAAAATGTTCAAATCCATTGCTGATTTAGCTCCATTTATTGTATTGGCATTTGTCGCAGCGCAAATGATTGCTTTCTTTAATTGGAGTAATATTGGTCCTATTCTTGCTATTAAAGGCGCTGAGCTCTTACAAGCAATGAATTTCACAGGATTACCAATGTTAATTGGTTTTATTATTATTTGTGCATTTATTAATCTTTTAATTGCCAGTGCATCAGCCAAATGGGCACTTTTAGCCACTATTTTTGTACCAATGTTTATGTATTTAGGTTATAGTCCAGCATTTACACAAATGGCTTACCGTATTGGTGATTCCATAACGAACCCGATTACGCCAATGCTCGCCTACTTTGCTATTTTATTATCTTTCGCTAGAAAGCATGATAAATCAATTGGGATTGGAACATTAATCTCTGCCCTATTACCTTACTCAATTTGTTTTGCCATCGGATGGATTATTCTGTTCTCCATTTGGTACCTTCTTGGATTACCAGTTGGACCTGGTGACTCAATTTTCCTATAATTATACTATTCAATTATTTAAATCTTTTTGAAAAGAGGCGTTCACGTAATGGAAAAATTATTTGCTTTATTAAAAGAGTACGAAGAAGAAATGATTTCTATCCGCCGGTTTCTACATGAATATCCTGAAATCTCGTATCAAGAAGTGAAAACACCTGCTTATATAGCCGATTATCATGAAAACCTCGGTCATGACGTCCGTACCGGTGTTGGTGGCAGGGGTGTTGTGGCTACGCTTCGTGGTGGAAAACCAGGTAAAACAGTTGCGCTTCGAGCTGATTTCGATGCATTAGCCATTCAAGAAGAAAATGACCTTCCATATAAATCAAAAATCGACGGTGCGATGCATGCTTGTGGCCATGACGGACACACAGCAACTTTACTCGTTTTAGCTAAAGCACTTAATAAAATCCAGGAAGACATTGAAGGAACAATTGTTTTTATTCACCAATTCGCTGAAGAAATTGCCCCTGGTGGTGCAATTTCTATGATTGAAGATGGTTGCTTAGATGGTGTTGACGCCATATTTGGCACACATATTTGGTCAACCTTCCCTCTTGGCACGATACAAGTTAAAGAAGGACCTATTATGGCTGCAGCAGACCAATTCGATATTCTCATCCAAGGACAAGGTGGTCATGGATCTGAACCACATTTAACAAAAGATGCAGTGATGGTTGGCTCCCAATTTGTCGCAAGTGCACAGCAAATTATTTCTCGCCGAGCGAACCCTCTTCATCCAGCAGTCGTCTCAGTTGGTCATTTTGAGGCATTAAACCCTTTTAATGTCATTGCTGATACAGCTAAACTAATCGGTACAGTAAGAACCTTTGATGAGGATACACGTGATTTAATAGAAAAAGAGCTTGATAACTATTTAAGTTCAACATGCCAGCTATTTGGGGCAACTTATGACTACCAATACAAACGGGGCTACCCCGCTGTTGTTAACCATGCAGAAGAGGCAACTTTTATTGCGAATATCTCTAAGGAAATTGAAGAAGTAACAGAAGTAGTAGAATGTGATCCGCTTATGGGTGGAGAAGATTTCGCTTATTATCTCCAACATGTAAAAGGAGCATTCTTCTTTACAGGGGCACAGGATCCTAATTGGCAAATTACCTATCCCCATCATCACCCACGATTTAATATTGATGAGCGCTCCCTTCTTATCGCAGCTAAAACACTAGGAACAGCTGCTTTAAAGTTTCTTGAAGGAGCAACAACAGAAACAACTCAAGATTCACTAACCAAATAAAAAAAATGAACCCAGTCCGCTTCTTTTTTGCGAACTGGGTTCATTTTTTACTTATTGCATAGCATCAATACATTTTCATCAGGGTCAGCAATGAGGAAATAAGCCAAATCACCTACCCATTCCATTTCTTTTACTATTTTTATATCATTTGAGATGACAAATTGATAAGCCTTATCAATATCACTGGTGTACAAATTAAACATCGCATGTGAAGCCGGTTTAAAAACAAAGCTTGGGTCTTTTGTATGATCATCAAGGGTCAATCCTGTTTCACCTGTAACAGGTAGATTAAATACAGGAGATTGAATTTTTTCCTGATTAATTGTTAACCCCATCAAAGTCGCATACCATGTGGCTGAGTACTTTAAGTTCGATACATGAATAAAAACATTATTAATCTTACTATCAATCGTTAAACTCATTAGAAACACCTCCATCTTAGTACGAGAATTCGTTTTACTAAAAATCATATCTTATTATGAGAAATAATCTACCAATATACCGGCAATTATAATCAGCACACCAAATGAAAAATGTACCTTCTGATTGTTAATGCCCGTTCGTTCCAATATAAAAATCACTCCACCTGTTAAGAAGATATAGAGTAAGCTATTGAAAAAGGAACCATTACCTATGAATAGTTGATAGAGTTTAGACATTAGCCCCATCGTCATTAAGATTAAAGGAATTCTAAGCTTCCACCTCATTCCTTTACACCATCTTTCACGAAATAATCTTAAAGCCAGTTCTTATCTTTTTAGTAGACTTCCCCTGAATACTTTACTTCTCTTCTCTCCTAAAAAACTCCTTCCCTTTTATTCATGAAGTACCTCAGAATAGATTAAGAATAGCATTGACTTTTTTATCCCTTCTGCTTTTTTAAATCGTAAAGATTGTTGCTTTTATGTAGAAATACTTTGGTATCAACTGGAAATTATTAGAATGACATAAGAAATAAGCAAGTTAAAAATAGAATTCTCATGCCTTTAAATTATAGAAATTTTTAAACACGGTACTATAAGGTAGTATTTGCATTATTTATAGATTTATCGCGGCAGTTTTTTAGATTTCAGCGTCTTCTATTCGAGCTTTTCGCATCGATGAAAGACTAAACCATAATCCGCATAAAATGAGGCCACCTATCGAAATCCATAAAGCTGTTTTGAAACCTAGTCCGTCAGCGAGGGTTCCTCCTAGTGGAGCGCCAATAACGACTGCACTACGGTTGATGGATCGTAGTGTGGCATTCATACGACCTTGGAAATGTGATGGCGTGACATATTGTCGATATCCCATTTCAAGAGGACCTTCAATTCCCATAGCAAAGCCATAAAAGAGCTGGCCTATAATCACAAACATGAGAGCTATGTACGACGAATCGGAGTTGTTAGCTGCTGGAGCTAGAGCCATCAAGATCACTGCTGGGCCATAGAGAATTCGAGAAAAAGCCATTGCACGCCCGATACCAAAGCGCACCCCGGCTCGAGAAGATAGTGAGGTTCCTGCGACAGCACCAACACCTGCAGCGGCAAGGACATACCCTAAGAGTAAGGCATCGAAGCCAAGTTCAATTAAAAAAATGGATACTAGAATCGTCATTGTCATGCTATGAAAGAGAAACCAGGCGTGGGTGTTTAGAGCGAGAGGACGAAGGTATTGGTGTTGATAAACCCATCGCAAACCTTCCTTGATTTGCTGACCAAGTGATCCAGTCTTCACTTTTTTTGAGGTCTGGTGTTTAATTGATGCTATTAATACACTCGAAAACAAATACGATAAGGCATCAAAAAGAAGGGCAAATGGTGCGCCAATCAATGAGACAAGTCCGCCCCCAATGGCTGGACCGCTCGTTTCAGCAACCGCTGAGCTTTGTTCCAATCGTGCATTTGCACGTGTTAATAAAGGACGAGGAACTAATTGTGGCACAAAGGACTGGTAGGCAGAATCATTAAAAAGAGACAAAGTACCAAAGAGCACCAGCAGGAACATGAGTAAGCCAATACTGATTACTTCTGTAATAGACATAAAGCAAATGAAGGTAAGAATCATGCCGCGTCCTATATCTGTTACCACCAATACCGTCTTTCGGTGAAAACGATCAACCAAAACCCCCGCTATTAATCCCAATAGTACATACGGAAGCCATCTAGATGCTGAAACCCAGCCAACATCAACAGCACTGCCTCCCATATTACTAACCACTAATACCTGAAGAGCCAAAGTTGTAATATATGTGCCAAAGCTTGAAGTTGTCGATGCAATCCAAAAACGAACAAAGCTTCTATGCTCCCTTAATTTCATCAGGACTTCACCTCTTTTGCCAAATTATCCATCTTATAAATATAGTAATCTATTCTCGACTTTCAAAAAAGTGTAAACATAGAGTTTTATATGGGACGGGCCTTGGGGGAATTATGGGTTGCCCTCGTTTTTTATGGAACAAAAAGTAAGTTAGCTGAAGAAGGAATGCTAAAAAGGCAATATCATTTATAAGATTTGCTATTTTTAATATAATTTTGTATTCCCTTTTTATTCTCCCTACAAGAGTATATGACCTTGCAATGATGACTTACGAGAGCCTTTAGTAATATATCCATAATCAAAACAAATACATTGGAAAAGATGATCAATAATACAGCACTTTTTCTCATCAAAAAGTCTTACTGTATTAATCTACTCTCAACAGGTGAAGAGAGTCTAATCAATGTGGAGGTCTGTCCAAATGACATGGAAGCATCAATAAAGTTTTCCAAAGATTGGACAGAATCAGTTAAAACTTTAATTAAATAATTATATGATCCAGCCAGTTGATGACATTCAATAACACTAGAATGATTTTTGCAAAACTCTACAAATTGTTCACATTTGGTATTGTCGTATAGTATAAAAGCCCTTATGGGTTATTCTACTTTTTCTGGATTAATGATTGCTTTATAGCCAACTATTATCCCTTTTTCTTCAAGCTCCTTAACTCTCTCATTTTTTATATCTTACCTAGTAAATTGAAGGTAATACTAAGTGAATTTTTGCTGAACAACAACAATCGAAGCGAAAAGAGCCTAAAAAAAGACGAATACTGCTCATTATTTATGTTATAATGACTAGCGACAACTTAAGTCAAATTCCGCTTAGCGGTAGAGGTTCTAGCTAAACCCTCTCAAAAAAACTAAGGAAAAACAGCGCCATTTTCTTAGTGGTGCTGTTTTTCTGTTTAAAAGGAGATTAATTATGAAAAAAAATGAAAAAGCCATTGTCGTATTTAGTGGCGGGCAAGACAGTACTACTTGTTTATTCTGGGCTTTGGAACATTTTACTGAAGTAGTCGCTGTAACGTTTGATTATAACCAAAGGCATGCAATTGAGATTGACTGCGCCAAGGCAATTACAGCTGATTTACAAATTGAACATCATATTTTAGATATGACACTGCTAAATCAATTAGCGCCTAATGCGTTGACACGATCAAATATCGATGTCAAGAATGGTGAAGATGGGGCATTACCTTCAACCTTCGTACCAGGTAGAAACTTAGTATTTCTATCCTTCGCTGGCATTCTCGCTTACCAAATAGGGGCAAGGCATATTATTACAGGTGTATGCGAAACAGATTTTAGTGGTTATCCGGATTGTCGTGATCAATTTATTAAATCATTAAATGTCACTTTAAATTTATCTATGGAAAGGCCCTTTGTCATACATACGCCCCTTATGTGGCTAAACAAAGCGGAAACATGGGCGATGGCTGATGATTTTGGCAAACTTGATTATGTTAGAAATAAAACACTAACTTGTTACAATGGTGTCATTGCAGACGGATGTGGCGAATGTCCTGCTTGTGAGCTTAGAATGCAAGGCTTGACTCAGTATTTGCAGGTGAAAATGTCATGAAGGATTTATATGGCTTTCGTATAGTTGAGGAACTCCAGAAAATAGATGAGGATATTCAGAAAGACCAATTAAAATATCATCACAAAAGGGTACTCGTGAGTAAATCCTTTACATTTGATGCAGCCCATCATCTTCATGCTTATGAAGGGAAATGTAAAAATCTACATGGTCATACTTATGAAGTCATATTCGGTATTAGTGGCTTTACTGATGATCGTGGAATCGTTGTTGATTTCGCAAATATTAAGCAACTTTGGAAAGAAGAAATTGAAATTCACCTCGATCACAAATATATTAATGAAACACTACCACCCATGAATACAACAGCAGAAAACATCGTTGTATGGGTTTACGAAAAAATGAAAGAATCACTAATAGATAGCCCGCAACAACTTAGAGTGGAATATGTCAAACTCTATGAAACTCCTACAAGCTTTGCTGAAGTAAGAAGGGAGTGGATGGAAGATGAATAAAATACCTGTAATAGAAATATTCGGACCAACCATTCAAGGTGAAGGCATTGTTATTGGCCAGAAAACGATGTTCGTTCGTACTGCTGGATGTGATTACGCTTGTACTTGGTGCGACTCTTCATTTACTTGGGATGGTTCTAGTAAACATTTGATTAAACAAATGACAGCAACAGAAATTTGGCATGAGTTAAAAAACATCGGTGGAGATTACTTTGATTTTGTAACTATTTCCGGAGGCAATCCAGCATTACTAAAAAACCTAGGTGAATTAGTGACGCTTCTTAAAGACAAAAAAGTGCAGACGGCTTTGGAAACACAAGGTAGCAAGTGGCAAGATTGGTTTAAGGATATCGATTTTTTAACATTATCCCCGAAACCACCAAGCTCACAAATGGAAACAGATTTCAATAAGCTAGATGAGATTATTGCTCAACTTGAAGAAAAGCAACCCAATTTAAAAGTTGTGGTCTTTAATGAAGAAGATTTAGCTTATGCAAAAAAAGTCCACTTACGCTATCCAAAACTTTCCTTCTGCTTACAAGTTGGCAACGATGACAGCATGACAACCAATAACGATGTGCTAAGAAGTAACCTACTAGCTAAATATGAATGGTTACTAGAGAAAACAATGCATGATAGTGAGTTTAAAAATATAAGAGTTCTCCCCCAATTACACACATATATATGGGGAAATAAGCGCGGCGTTTAACGATTGTTTTTCTCCTATTTCATATTGGTTCATCTGATGACCCATATGAAATAATGAGGTGAATCCAATGACCAAACAAATCATAAATAGTATCTACCTCGCTTCTATGATTACACATATACCATGGCGCTGGTTAGGTATATATCTGGTGGGGCTACCAGGACTTTGACCTCCTGGATGGACTTCTTGGCCTTTAGACCTCATAAATTACAATTAATTAGACATATACTTTTTTCACCTTAAAATCAAACACGAATGCATTCTACTTAGGGAGCATGTTTTTGCATACCGAACATAGAATGACATTCGTGTTTATTTTTCATTACTATCCTAGCATCACTTTTTCTGCAGCAGACTTACACCTTTCTTGCCATTGCTAACGTAAATCTTCACTATCTAGAGCCTTTCATTTATTTTCATTTTACAAATGCTTTAGTTGATAAAGATCAAGTGCTATTTTCACATTCATACAATCCTCCAATGAATCAAGATTAATATTAAGCTTCTCTTCTATTTGCTGAATGCGGTAATAGACTGTATTAGGGTGTAGATGCATCTCTTCGGCTGTTTTCACTGCGTTTTTATCTGTTTGTAAGTATGCGGTAAGCGTTTTTAGCCAATCATTTTTATTTGCTTGTACAATCCCTTCTAAGAATATCATCACAAAAGCAGTAGCATCATCATCTGATACATCGTTTAAGTATCTTCTATACCCTATCTCTCTAAACCCTATGACTTTACTGGAATTTTTTCCTTGCTCAACTAAAAAATCAGGCATGATTTGTACATCTTTAAATGAAATGTCAGCTTGTCTTAATGAATCGACAGGTCGTCCTATATATATTAAATTCGGATGATAATACCGTTGAAGTCTCTCTGACCTCGTTTTTAATTCTTCTTCCCTATCCAATATAGAATCTTTAGAAGTGAGCATCACATAAACCATATCCCTACCTGGAAAACAAATAGTTAGAAAGCGATCCTGAAATACTCTTTTCACCTGATTTTCTATTGAACTAAAGCTCTCTAATACTTCATCATTCATCAACCGTTCGATACCAATAAAGATACACTTGTCTTCAATACTAATCCCATATCTCTTCAAAGCTCTTTGTACTTCTTGAGTAAAGTTATTTTTCAATATATCTTTTAATAATTCTTCTTTTTCCGTGAGTTGATGCTTCATTTGTTCTTGTTGTTTCATTTGTTCAATGGCCATAATAGATGCTGCGTGCTTAAAAGCCAATTCACCAATTAAATCTAATTCCTTCTCCTGTTCAATTACCACCAAAAAACCAATTGTACCGAAAGAAGACATCACCCCGATTGCTTGACCTACCCATTCTTCTTTTTTATAGATATCAAGCAATCTTGGAATACTTAATTTCTTTGCATTTTTCTTTAACCATTCTTTTATATAGAAATGATGATCTTCAGAAGGCGGATAAGATGTTTTCAAGCGGTAAAGTGAATCAAAGTAAAGAATCGATCCGCCGAACTTTTCCGCTAGCTTCTTTACTAAAGAAAATGTACCGTCCCCTTTTAAAGCCACATGATTCAACTCATTATGTAAAGACAAAATGGTTTCTAGTTCTTTTGTTTGTTTTTCCTTTTCTTGAAAAGCTCTAGCATTTACTATAGAAATTGCAATTTGGTGACCGATGGCTTCTAAGAACGCTAAGTCCTCATCACTAAAAAAACCATCGTTTTTAAAATTATCTATCGTTAAAACACCGATTTTCTTATTTTGATGAATCAATGGCACAGACATACAACTTATAGGAATGGCTGCATGTACGGTTGACTCTAAATAATAATGCAAAGTTTGATTACGCATATTTCCCATTGCCTCTTTAATCTTCTCTGCCGTATGAATCATTTTGCTACAACCCTCTTCAAAAACAGAGCCACTAATACCTTCACCTGCTAAAAGCTTATTTTGTAAATACATCTCCTCTTTAAAGTTGTAAGCTCCTTCTATTTCTAAATATTCCATCTCTTCATTCCATATAAGAAAGAAGCCCGCATCGGCCTTGTCTATTGATTCAATAACGGCCTCAATAATTTCTTGTACTAATTTTGTTAAACTCGTATTCGATGTAATATTTCTTGATACGTTGATAAATGTATTTAATCTTTGTTTTATTTTTTCATTTTCATACACAGTTATCATCCTAAATTGTTGTCATCATTTTATTATCATATATAAAACTTATCATCGCAACATAACGATTCATTCCCCTTCATATGTTAGTTCCTAGGAGGTGTATGTGATGAATACATTTAAATTACCAGTTGGTATTCAACCGATTCATATCAAACATGATCGAGTAGATATTTTCAAACCACAAGTATCTTCTTACACGCCACCAGCTGCCCAACAAAAAATGAATCATGCCATATCAGATAGCCTAAATCAATTAATGAAAGATCAAGGTTACGGACAACCACAAACTGAATTAACTGGTGGATTTGACTTAAAAAACAACCAAAAAGGTGTCTTAAGTTTAACTCTTACAGTTTATTCATACTCAGGGGGTGCACATGGCCTTACTTTTACACGCGGGTTAACATTTAACAGTTTGACTGGTAAGCAATATACACTTGGAGAACTCTTTAAAAAGGATAGTAATTACAAAGTAAGGCTTAACACTCTAATCAAACAGCAGTTGCAGGAAAGAGGTTTAACCACCGACCTTCTCGTACCCTATCCCGGAATCACAGATACACAATCCTTTTATACCGCTGACCTCACATTGGTCATAATCTTTGATGTGTATAGCTTACTTCCATATGTTTATGGGACAATTTATTTCCCAATTTCACTTTATTCTTTTCAAGATATGATTAATGATGAGGGTCCGTTAGGTAAAATGTTTTCTTAAATTAGAAGGAATCCTCAGATGTACTTTTCTCACAACTGAGGATATCTCTTCATTTGATAGCCAAAAAGTCAATATTCCCCTAGCTTATATCCATAAAAATGCAGATCGACCGCAAAGATTTCCTCTACTAATGCCTTCGTTTCTTCGTTCAATAAACTATTAACTGTAGGTAAATCTTCATCATAGACAAAACTAATCACTCTGTTTGCATAATCACCCTCTAGCTTCATTCTTGATGAAAAATGATGTGAAGATCGTGCAATCTCATTCATTGGAGAGGCTTTTAGCCCTGCAATTCTTTCTAAATCCATTAATTCGTGTTGTAAATTCTCTAATCTCACATAATGAATAGGTGTCTGTTCCTCTCCAATGGTATATTGAGGTGCAATATGTTTGTCTAATTCATGTATACTTTCGCCGAAAGATTTCAATTTTAAGAGATAGCTTGTAAAGGACATACCTTCTAGAACAGTACTGCCTAATTGTTTAATTAGCCAATCCCCACTCAATGCATGATAAAAGGAACTAACCGCTCTCCTATATGGATTTCTAACAATTTTCACAATTGGTTTTTCACCATTTATAAGTTCCTCTTTTAATTCAACGTCGTAACCTGATCGTTTTCGAAGGACAAATTCACGATAGTTATGCGTCATTTCGACATTCAACTGAGACAAATCCCCAGCAGCTCCAATATGGTACATAAACCACTTATTTACAATTGTGCACCCGTTTTTCGGTACCCATAAGAGAACGTATGGAAAGTTGGTAGAAAAAAGCGGGATATAAAAAGGCATCATCATATTTTTTGCTACTATTTCAGGCATTCTTTTTGTCAATGTTCGTCGAACCCCTTTCTCCTACTTATAGAATATGAGAAAGGGAATAAGCGGTTACGAATTTGGTGATTTTCAGGCGAATGACCTGTACAAGCTGACCTGAAATACATATGCATAATAATAAGTGAGACAAATATCAGATTGGAGGTTATTTTTAAATGGATCGTAGAAAACACATCACTTGGTCTCAATCACAAGTCTCAAAAGAAAATCGGCAAAAATTACACAATCATAAAAGTTGTATGGTTTGGTTAACTGGATTATCAGGTTCTGGTAAATCAACCATAGCAAATATTGTACAAACTAAATTATACGAATTAAATATGAGTACTTATCTATTAGATGGTGATAACTTACGGCACGGTATCAATAAAAACTTAGGATTTAGTAGTGAAGATAGAAAAGAGAATATTCGACGCACAGCTGAAATAGGCAAATTATTTGTAGATGCAGGTATTGTTGTTTTGGCAGCACTAATTTCCCCGTTCGAGGAAGATCGAAAGCTAGCCCGCTTTCTTTTTACCGAAGATGAGTTTATTGAAATATATGTGGAATGTTCTTTAGAAGAATGTGAATTGCGAGATCCTAAAGGACTTTACAAGAAAGCCCGTTTAGGAGAAATCAAAAATTTTACTGGCATTGATCAAATATATGAACCTCCGCAGTCTCCAGACCTTGTTATTTCGACTAACTCAAAATCACCTGAAGAGTGTGCAAATGAACTTGTAAACTACTTAATTGAGCGACTTAAGTAAAGGAGGAATAATAGAAATGACAAACTCTATTCCACATGGTGGACATTTAATAAATAGAAAAAACCTAAATGCAAACACGAGCCATATCACTAAGCATATCAATCTCGATGGTACCTCTTTATCTGACCTTGAACTAATTAGTAATGGTGCTTATAGCCCTTTAGAAGGTTTTCTATGTTCAGATGACTATTATTCTGTCCTTCATGAAATGAGACTAGCCAATCACCTTATCTGGAGCATTCCAATTACATTACCTCTATCAAAAAAAGAAGCCGAGTTGTTAAAAATCAATGATAAAGCGAATTTAGTCTATGATGGTTGTGTTTATGGATATATTGAAATTAACGATATTTTTCTGCCAGATAAACAAAAAGAAGCCAGTATAATTTATCAAACACTCGACCGCAATCACCCAGGTGTCGACAAACTTTTTAATCGTGGTGAAGTTTATGTGGGTGGCAACGTCACATTGACAAAAGAAATCAAAAAACCATCTTTTCTTCAAGGGTTTCAATTAGAACCAGCAGAAGTAAGAAAATATATTGCTACCCAAGGATGGGAGACGGTTGTGGGATTTCAAACAAGAAACCCCGTTCATCGCGCACATGAATATATTCAAAAATTAGCATTAGAATTAGTCGATGGCTTACTGCTTCATCCCCTTGTTGGCGAAACAAAAAAAGATGATATTCCAGCAGAAACAAGAATGAAAAGCTATCAAGTTTTACTAGCACATTATTATCCGCAAGAAAGAGTTTTATTGTCATCTTATCCACAGGCAATGAGGTACGCGGGCCCAAGAGAAGCACTTCATCACGCGATTGCACGAAAAAATTATGGATGTACACATTTTATTGTTGGCAGAGACCATGCTGGTGTTGGTGATTATTATGGCACATATGATGCCCAGAAGATATTTTCAACATTCCCTAAGGAAGAACTAGGAATAACCATATTACCTTTTGAACACACCTTTTATTGCATTAAATGTGATGGCATGGCCTCACATAAAACATGTCCCCATGATACTTCTTTACACCTTCATCTTTCAGGAACAAGGGTAAGGGAAATGTTAAAACAAGGAACTACTCTCCCGAAGCAATTTAGTAGGCCAGAGGTTATTGAAATAATTATGGATGCTATGAAAAAGAAGGATTAAAGAATGTTTTGGGTTTTTCCATTCCTCATGGAGATAACTTCGTCTCAAATATAATTCTGTAGACCCTTTCATACATGCATTTGCTATTGGTACCTTGTCCTTATAAGCCAGGAATTAAAATCTCAACCAGCTCTAAATAGTTATCATGTATATAGTATTTATCTAAGGGTTCCTGGCTGATTTCAAACAATTAGTACCATCGCCTTTGAGCAAATACCTCCTTCATCTTTACCTATGCTGCCATTAATCAATCCGCTTATCTGGAGGATTTGTTCTTAGCTTATTGGACATCCTCTTAATAAACTCCCTTATAATTCTTGAAAGCCCATTATTCTTATGATAAATATAACCAAATGCATACGTATTATTAAGTGGGGGAGCGAAATCGACAATAACAAACTCACTACTTTTTGATAAACCGACATCTGTCTTAAAAGCATAATCAAATCCAATGTTGATTGCTGTATTGTTCTCTAGTGAATTCTTAATCGTATCAATATTATTTGTTATAAGACGAATATCTAAAGCGGGTAAATTAAACCTTTTCATAAAATCAGATATATAAATATCATCATACAAGATGATTGGTTGTCCTTTAAGCATTTCTTCAGTAATTTGGCTGTATTTTGTTAGTTGAGAATTCTTATTTATTGCAGCTACCATATGTCCATCCAATAACTTATTAAAGATCAACGTACGATATTTATGTTCTTCCTTCTCGTTATATGTAATAAGGCCAACATCAACCTCACCATCTTGAACTTTTTTAATAATTGCTTCTGTACTATTCTCATAAACAGCCGTTTTAATATCCGGAAAATCCATTTTTAGTTTTGAAATAACTTCCACCAAAATGCCCATGGGGCCAGGGTAAGTAGCAACTCTTATTTCCCCACTCATTGTATTTGTATAAGCTTCTGCTTCATCAATAAAATCTTGGTATGCTAATAGGACATACTTTGCTTTTTCGATAAGTTTATGCCCTTCCTCAGTAGGTACAGATCCCCTTCGTGAACGATGAAACAAAGTAATATTTAATTCACTTTCTAAACTTTTAATCGATTGACTTAATGCAGGTAAAGTCAAATGTAATTCATCTGCTGCTTGTTTTAAAGAACCTGTTCTAGCTATCACAACAATATATTTCAATTGTTCAATATTCATAAGAAGCATCCTCTTTAGTTAAGTTTTGATTAACCTTAGTTAATAATAACTAAATTTATCATAAGGTAAATTAGTTGTATACTTTTAATCGTAACAAATTATACAAAATATTTAGGGGATGTAATGATATGAAAGCATTAAGATGGCATAACCAAAAAGACATTCGTCTAGAAGATATTGACGAACCTATCGTTCAATCAGGGCAAGTAAAAATAAAAGTCAAATGGTGCGGTATTTGCGGAAGCGATTTACATGAATATCTAGGCGGACCTATTTTTATACCTGTTGATAAGCCACATCCATTAACAAATGAAACAGCCCCGATTACACTAGGACATGAATTCTCTGGAGAGATTGTCGAAATTGGCGACAGTGTAAGTAAGCTCAAAGTTGGTGACCGAGTAGTAGTAGAACCAATTTTTGCGACACACGGACACCAAGGTGCTTATAACTTAGACGAACAAATGGGATTTTTAGGCCTAGCAGGAGGTGGCGGTGGTTTTAGTGAATACGTAGCCGTTGATGAAGAGCTACTTTTTAAACTGCCAGATGATCTCTCTTTTGAACAAGGAGCCCTTGTCGAACCTGCTGCAGTAGCTCTCTATGCAGTACGATCTAGTAAAGTGAAAGCTGGAGATAAGGTAGCTGTATTTGGCTGCGGCCCAATCGGTTTACTTGTAATAGAAGCTTTAAAAGCCGCTGGCGCAACAGATATTTATGCTGTTGAACTTTCACCTGAACGACAAGCAAAAGCAAGAGAATTAGGGGCAACTATAATAAACCCAGCCGAAGTAGATGACACTGTTGCGGAAATTGCTAGATTAACTAATGGTGGTGTGAATGTCTCTTTTGAAGTTACTGGCGTACCAGTTGTACTTAAACAAGCAATTCAATCTACTGGAATTGGTGGGGAAACAATTATCGTAAGCATTTGGGAAAAAGGGGCAGAGATCCTTCCAAATGATATTGTAATGAAAGAACGGACTGTTAAAGGAATCATCGGATATCGTGATGTTTTCCCTGCCGTATTATCACTTATGCAAAAAGGCTACTTCCAAGCCAGCCAACTCGTTACGAAGAAGATTACCTTAGACGAGGTAATTGAAGAAGGTTTTGAAACATTGGTTAAAGAAAAAGCACAGGTCAAAATTTTAGTAAAATCTGAACAATCATGACATTACCACCCTAGCCAGCTATTTTAGCTGGCTACTTTTATATGAATTTAGATTCATTTCTCTTTAGCAAAATCCTCTATATCATTTCCCCATAAATGAGGTATTCCATTTGAGAAACACCTCATCTCATACACTTTCCATGCACTCTTGTACAAAAAAATCATATGTTAAATTAGATTACTTTTAAAGGGGAAGGACTATGAGGAAACTAATTATTTTTGCCTTTATTGGTTTTTTTGCACAGTTAATAGATGGCTCCCTTGGCATGGCGTATGGTGTAACTTCATCAACTCTTTTACTTACTTTTGGAATCGCTCCTGCTGTCGCCTCAGCATCTGTCCATTTAGCCGAAGTTGTAACGACTGCTGCCTCAGGTGCATCACACATAAAGTTTGGCAATGTTGACAAACAAGCGGTTTTTCGTTTAATTATTCCGGGATCAATTGGTGCATTTATAGGAGCTTGCTTCTTAAGTCAACTACCTGGTGATGTGGTTAAACCTTATATTGCTGGATTTCTACTTCTTTTAGGTTTATTTGTTTTTTTTCGGTTTCTTTTCCAATACGAAGTAAAAAGACAAAAACAAACTTTACATTTATCGCGAAAGCAAGCAATTCCACTTGGACTTATTGCCGGCTTTGCAGATGCAACAGGTGGTGGTGGATGGGGACCAATTGCCACACCTGTTTTACTATCCAAAAAAGGGATATCTGCTAGAAAAGTAATTGGCACAGTGGATACTAGTGAATTCGCCATTGCACTGTCTGCTAGCGTTGGTTTTTTCATTGCTTTAGGCTGGGAGGAACTGAATTGGACTTGGGTCATTGCTTTAATGATCGGTGGCATTATTGCTGCTCCTATTGCAGCTTGGTTAGTTAAAGTGTTGCCACCATATCTATTAGGAGTACTCGTTGGTGGATTTATTGTCCTTACTAACGCCAGGACGATCTTATTGACCTTCCAAACGCCTGATATATGGATTTATCTAATCTATGTCGTTATTTTCTTACTTTGGATTAGTGGTATTATTTTTGTCATCAGCAAGAATAAAAGAAATAAGAACTAGTCTCCATTACAAAAAAAGTCATCTTCTCTCGTTTTGGAAGATGACTTTTAAAATGGAAAAGAATGTGAGCGATAGTTAATTCCAAGTTCATTGAACCACTGATTGATTCCAGTCCAAAGATGCTCACAAGCTTCATATACAATTTCACTAATGTCCCAATCTCTTTGAAGAATAAGTTTCACTAATTGTTCATAGCCATGAGGTTTGGTGGCAATTCCTAATGATTCTTCAAGCATCCTTGTTTTTGAACGAAAATAATAACGATTAGCTAAGCCAATTAACTTAGCACCTTGTTCACAAAACTCCACTGCATTTAACAACAATGATGTTTCATCCTGAAGGAGCCTTAAGTTTCTTATTTTAGCCATCTTCACGTACAACTCTTCAATCATACACTTTTTCATTACATCTTTTATCTCGTAGCTAGATATTTGCAGGGGGATGCTTTTCATTTTTGAGAAAAACATAATCGGATCATAGATAGGCATCGTATGTATGAAACGTGCAACGTTTAATGACCAATCTGAATTTATTTCTTTCGCAGACGTTATGTATTGCTGTTTTTGCAGCGACTCAATGGTCACCTTAAACGGCGGATAAATAAACTGAAAATCATCGATTCGTTGTCCATCAAAAACAATCACTTGAAAATTTATATCTGAATAAGGACCATCCTCATCAAGGGCAAATGAGCCATAGACACCGATAGCCATGATTTTCTCATCATATACTTTTAATAAACGTTCCTTCACAATATCGATGAATCTGTCTTTTTCAATTCGAGATGTTGGTTGTGGAAGTAAAAACATGATATCACTGCTTTCGTTGACTGAAGATTTCCTTTAGAAAATGATAATAGGATAGGCATTCACAATATAGGATGATATTAACCGGTATACTTCTCTTCTATTATCGGTTAAATTTGAAAATAAGTCATCATTTTTGCAGAAAACTTACTTTGTCAGTTTGGCTCTTTTTACTCTATGGCTCTATGAAGGTATATATTGATAGTGAAGTAAAAATACAACTTCCATAAAAACTTTGCACGGTAAAAAATTCAAAATATTTTGATTTATTTTGAAGAACGAGTTATAATAAACAATGTATCATTAAATTATTATAAGGAGGATTATTAAAAATGGGTCATTCATATGTCAGACTTCGTATCTCAACTTTGAACTCATAAATTTAATACGTTCAAAGGCTCTGTTTTGTGTATACAGAGTAAACGGGATTAGTCTGCCCTTTTTAAATAATCTTCATTTCCTACAAAAAATATGTAATGTGAAGAAAGGCTGAGTTATGCTTTTCTTTTTTTACGTATGATTACCTTTCTTTTTTAGCAAAAAGTAGGTTTATTTGGTTGCGACTATCTAGGATTTCCCCTTATCTTATGAAGATAGGCTTTCTTCCCTCTACTCTGAATCACAGGCAGATCCCTTTGATTTATTAATTTTCGAAGGGAAGAGATAGATGACGAGGAAGAGTAAGAAGACCCATAAATACTGTGAAAAAAAATTAAAAAGTATGAAGTTCCCCAATTTTTCTGGCCAGCATCTGATGAGTAATAAGAAATTACTTAATGAAATTATTGAACGAGCAAATATAAATAGTAGTGATATAGTTTTAGAATTAGGAGCTGGGAAAGGAGCTTTAACCTCATTATTAGCGAACAGTGCAGGAAAGGTCCTTGCAGTAGAATATGATTTGAAGTATGTCGAAATTCTAAAGAAAAAAACGGCACAGAATATTAACACGCAAATTATCCATAAGGACATTATGAAGGTTTTTTTACCCAATGAGCATTTTGTCGTTGTCTCGAATATACCCTACTCCATTACAACTCCGATCATGAAGATGCTTTTAAATAATCCATCAAGTGGATTTCAAAAAGGGGTCATTGTAATGGAGAAAGGGGCTGCAAAACGCTTTACCTCAAAGTCAGTCAAAGATTCTTATGTGTTAGCTTGGAGAATGTGGTTTGATATACACTATATCAAAGACATCTCAAGAAATAATTTTTCTCCCCCACCCAAAGTAGATTCTGCAATGGTTCTAATAACTAGAAGGAAAGAACCCATTGTCCAGAAAAAATATTATTTAGCTTTCCTTGGACTGGCACAATATGCCCTAAAGCAATCTAATGCCCCTTTAGATATTGCTTTGCGAGGAATATTTACACTTCCACAGTTAAAACATATAAAAAAAAGCTTAGGTATTTCAAATGGAACACCCATTGGTTCTTTAACAAATACGCAATGGGGGATTGTGTTCAATACGATGATTAATTATGTTCAACGACCTTTATGGCCAAAAGTTAAAAAGAAGTAACTGGCTGAGGAAGAAACGAGTTATCTCTCTAATTCAAAGAAATGATTGAAAATTGAAATGTAATTATTGTACACCTATGTCAATAATTAGACCCATAAACCTGATGTTCTTCGTTTTAGTTATTTTGTACTCTAAGGAATGTCTAACTTTTGTAGACATTCCTTAGATCAATCTAATAATATTTTCCCCTTCTAAAACAAACCCGCCCCCTGCTTAAGTACGATGTTTCACAATGTGTTCATGTAATGTTTAAATTAAAGAGTTTCTTATGAGTCGCTTAGTACAATTTTTTTAGCAGATTGGTTTTTATTGAGGGATGGCTTTAGCTCAGCAATTAAGATTGCGATCATAATTAATACCGCACCCGTAACGGGTTTCAATAGAGAATTGTGCATTCCGCACATCCTATAATGTGTAAACCCGACTAGCAGACCAAAAAAACTACTACAGTAGCTAGTGACTGCAGCATTCACATTAAATTTAAGCGATAAAACGAATCATGGCAATCTCGTCACAAGCATCATTTTTAGGGCATGACATACAATCTACCCAAACCTTCTCTGGTAGTGAATGGCGAGACACTACAGTAAAATCACATTTAGCAAAGAATTCTTGCTCATAGGTTAATGAGATAAGCCTTTGTATCCCTAATTTCACAGCTTCTTCTGCCACTTTATTGACTAGCAGACGGCCGATTCCATTACCCGCATATTGATCATCTACAACAAGGGAGCGAATTTCAGCTAGATCTTCTCCCAATACATGTAAACCGGCAACGCCGACAATCTTCCCCTCTTCTTTCATTACATATAAACACTGTAAATGTTGATAGAGTGATAGATATGACCTTGGCAGGACAATGCCCTTATCAGCGTATACTTTGATTAATTGATGAATTTGTTTCACATCCGTACTAACTGCATTTAAAATTTCCATTGCCGTGAACCCCTTTTATGTGTAATATAATAAAAATACATCATAACGGATTTTTATTCAATATAATAATATGAAAAAAGGGAAAATTCAAATAAAAAATACAGATAGCTAAAAAGCTATCTGCAACTTTGTATTATTATTTTTCAACTATGCGCTTCATTGCATGAATTTGACCTAGATGATTTGCTTCATGGTAAGCAGACAACATTGCTAGTTGGCCTACAGTTTTTTGCCCTAATATTGCCTCAGGTAATTCTTGATTGAATACATCATTGGGGATTTTATTTATTCGAACGATTTGATCTTGTAGTTGATCAATTAAAAAATTTACAGACGGGACTTCTCCTGTCCAATCACTCGGCTTTGTGCCGTAACCAAATAACTGCAAATAATTCTCAGAAAGATGATCTGTGTTGTTTGGATAATTCATTATGAATTGCTCAGTCACTGTTAGAACATGTCCAATATGCCAATGGATTGTGTTATTGAAGCCTTCAGGTTGAACATCTAATAAATCTTGCGGGATGTTTTTTACTTCTCTTAATAGATTGTTTCTTGTTAATTCTAGTTGATACTTGATTGCTTCACTCATTTGTTAAACACTCCTTAAAATAAAATTTAACAGCTGCCATCTGTGCAAGCATCGCCTTGTTTAATTACATTCAATGGTTGGCTTTGCTTTTCCTCTTCGATTACTTTTGTTAATACTTCAGAAAAAACATTTGAAGGTTGAGCCCCTGAAACGGCATACTTGCGATTAAAGACAAAGAATGGAACACCTTGCACACCTAACTGTACACCCTCTTGCATATCTGCCTCTACTTCTTTTTTATATTGATCAGAAGCTAGAACAGATGTTACCTCTTCTTTATCTAATCCTACAGCTGCTGCGATATCAACTAATGATTCTATTTCCCCTACATGTTTTCCTTCGACAAAATAACTTTTAAGTAATTGCTCTTTCATTTCGCTCATCTTACCTTTTTCTTTTGCTAGGTGGATTAGGCGATGAGCATCTAAGGTATTTGTCATTTTAGCATCGTTTAGATGATAATCTAAGCCTACCTCATTCGCTTGTACCGTTACTTGTTTTTGCATTTGTTCAACTTGCTCAACAGACTGGCCGTATTTCTTTGCCAGCATTTGATTCATCGTTTCTGTAGTATTTTGTGGAGCATTTGGATCCAATTGAAAGCTTTTATACACCACTTCTACCTCATCTTTTTGATTGAAGCCATCAAGTGCATGTTCAAACTTTCTTTTGCCAATATAACAGAAAGGGCAAGCAATATCTGACCAAATTTCTACTTTCATTTTATTCCCTACTTTCTATAAACCTTTTAGTATTTGTTTAGTGACTGATAGTGCATCCATTACACGATCACTATTTGTTTTCGTACTGCTCATTACATTTATACCTTGAATGATCACCATAAGAAACCGCGCCAACAACAAGCTGTCTGTATGCGAAGTTATTGATTGATCTTTCTTTCCTCTATCAATAGCACTAATAAATACTTCTTCTATTTCTTGAAATTGCTCATTAATGAGCTGACAAAACGCTTGATCATGTGGACCCATTTCAATCGCTTCATTGCTTGTCATGCAACCACATGGTAAACCATCCTCTGCATGAACAATTTTTAATAAGAAGGTTTCTATTGCCTCATAACCATTAACGCCATTTTGTATGATGTCCTGAAGTTGTTTGAGCTGTTCCTCATGATACATACGAAAGGCGGCTATAAATAAGTCATATTTATTACCGTACGCTTGATAAATACTACTTTTACTTAAACCGGTGACTTCTTGTAGATCAGAGAGAGATGTTGCATGATATCCTTTTTTCCAAAACAAGATCATGACAGCTTTTAATTTTAATTGCGGATTAAAATTTAATGGACGAGCCAAAATGTCCTCCCTCCTTAATAAATGTAGTATACCAATTAAGTACCGATTAGTCCAAAACTAAAGTTACGCCATATATATAAACAGATCCTTTACTATGCAGGTCTGTATAGAAAAAATTTCCTTATAGCAAAAGGTTAATATTAAATGACCCGCATTGAAAATATAATTACAATTTTAGGAGAAGACGCCATACTTCCAAAAAATTGCGGCATGCTATAACAAATAATTGTTGATTGAGACCATTATATTATACATATAAAAGGTAAGATAAATAGATAACTAAAGATACAGTTAAACTGCTTAATAATGTAGAATAGAGCACAATTTGAGCAGTCAACTGAGGTTCCACGTTATATTCAAGAGCAATTGTAGCTGTATTTCTTGAAGTAGGAAAAGCACTGGCAATAAATAATGATTGTGCTAAAATCCCTTCAATTCCAAGAAGTGTAATAATAAGAAATGAAAGAGCTGGCCCTAATAATAAACGTCCAATTAAGCTCCACGTAATCACACGATGAAACGTTTTTAATTGTATTTGTGATAACTGCGCACCTAACAATAATAAAGCTAAACCAATAAAACCAGCTGCCAATTGATCTAAAGGAATCTCTATAAAAGTGGGAAGAGGGATGTTGAATAATAAGAAGAGATATCCTAATAGAAGGGCATGAATCACAGGCAATTTTACGAGCGACAATAGAAGTGAACCTATCGATCGGCTAGTTGAAAGAAGATTATACATACCATATGTAAAGGTTAAAATATTTTGCACTACAATTATAATAATTTGTACGGAAACACCTAGTGGATTAACAGTAAAAACAAGTTGACTCACAGGCAAACCATAATTATTTGAATTCATCAAGGAAATACTATTTTTTAACGTGGCTGCCTCTCCCTTATTTAAAGATAAACACTTCGCCATGATTTGCCCGATAATCATTAAAGCCACCGTAAAAATAAACAAATAGCTCAACAGTTGGCCTAATAAACTCGCATCAAAAGATGAGCGATAAATATGTAAAAAAATAGCTGCTGGCATAAAACAATTGGTTACTAACGTAGATAGTTGCTTCAATTGAAAAGAAAACTTTCTTTGCAAGAAAGCACCTAATGCCAATAAAAGAAGAATAGGGAAAATAATTTGCAAGAATATCTCAATAAAAAATGTCATATAGAAAAACACCTTTCCATTATAAACCTTCTATTCTTAGCTTAAGCAACACTAGGCCATAAGTAAATTCAATATTTATTATGTTTTTCAATAATTTTTCCTAATGTTCTGTTTGCATTTCTCAATAAATTGTTTGACAAGGATGGATTGTTCCTCGTTTTTACGTGTACAAATGGCAATTCTATGTTGTACAGAAACGCCCTCTACATAAACCCTTGCTAGTTGCCCATTTTTGATATGGTCTTTGACAACGAGTGAGGAAATAAAATTTGCTCCATATCCGGATATGACCGTAGAAATTGTTTCACTTAGTCCATCAAATTGCAGGGCAACCTTCGGCGGATTTAATTGGTTAGCATAACAAAGCGAGACCAAATGCTCACGCATGGAACTGCCTTCTTCTCGCATAATGAATGGCTCTTTGACCATTTCTTCAAGTTTAATCGTTTGATTGGCTAATCGATGATTTGCCCCTACAACAAACCATAGTTCATCTTCTAATAATTCGTACCAATCAACATTCTCCGGGCGTTCACCAATTCCACCATATATAGCAATATCTGCTTTATAATGTTGAAGTTGATCAAAAGCATCTTTCGTATTACTTGTAGAAATGACCAAATTGACCTTTTCATGTTCACGCTTAAAACTGGCTGCTAACTTAGGTAATAATAAGTTTGCAGGTAAATAGGTGGTAGCAATCCTTATCGTTCCTTCCTCACCATTACGGTAATCATCTATAAATGCTTCAATTTGCTTTTCTAAAGAAAACAAATGCTCTGCTTTACCAGCCAAAGCTATACCAAATTCAGTAAGAACGGCTTTTCTACCATTTTGTTGAAATAAAGGCACACCAATTTCATGTTCGAATTTCTTAATTTGGCTAGAAACAGCCGGTTGGCTAATATTTAATTGCTCAGCCGCTTTAGTGAAACTGCCGATTTTTGCCACTTGATAAAATAGTCTTAATCCATGTGTGTTCATTCAATCACCCTTTATTATAATTATTATTTATAAAACTATAAAAATAATATATTTTTTTTATTATAAATCATAACATATACTTAAAATAAAGAAACATACATTTTTCATAAAAGGGGAGATAATGATGGAAGATAAAATTGTGTGGTCTGATGTGGATGATTACTTAATCGACAAATTAATTACAATTGATAGTGAGCTCGAAGATATACTACGAGCAAATGAGGAAGCAGACTTACCTGCCATTGATGTATCACCAACTCAAGGAAAGCTTCTTTACTTAATCACAAAGTTACGTTCCCCTAAAAACATTCTAGAAATTGGCACCCTTGGAGGCTATAGTAGTCTTTGGTTTGCAAAAGCACTCAATAAAGGGGCTAAAATTTATACATTAGAAGCTAATTCAAAATATGCCAATGTTGCTCGTAAAAACATTGAACAGACTCCATTTTCAGATCAAGTTGAAATCATTGAGGGTAAAGCTTTAGAAACATTACCTATTCTTGATGAAAGAGAAGTGCAATTTGATTTAATATTTATCGATGCTGATAAAGAGAATAATCCAGCATACTTAAATTGGGCCTTAAAATTAGCTAATAAGGGAGCAGTAATTATTGCCGACAATATCGTTAGAAATGGAGAAATCATTGAAGAACATAGTACGGACCCTCGCATACAAGGTGTACGCTCCTTCTTCGACCTTCTTGAAAATCATCCCCAAGTAGAATCTACAGCTATACAAACAGTTGGTCAAAAAGGTTACGACGGATTTGTATTAGCCATTGTTAAATAGAAAAAAACTGAGTGATGATTATCACTCAGTTTTTTTATTAGTACAGGTATTGTCGGGATTCCTTTTATAGCTTTCTAACTTTTACTTCTGTCACACTATGGCCTTCGCCTTTTTCAATAATTAAATCAGCACGGTTCTTCGTGGGTAATATATTCTTCTTTAAATTTGTATGATTCGTTTCCTTCCAAATTCGGTCAGCAATTGCTAAAGCTTCCCCTTCACTCATTTTGGCAAACTTATTAAAATAAGATTTCGGATTTTTAAAAGCCGTACTCCTAAGTAGTTGGAATCTTTCTTTGTACCATTTCTCAACATTCGCTTCCTCAGCGTCGATATAAATAGAGAAGTCAAAGAAGTCTGAGATAAAGGGCTTATCTTTACCTCTCACATTTTTAGGTGGCTGTAAGACATTAATTCCTTCAACAATGACAATATCAGGCTCCGTAAGCGTTTGCATCTCATCACGAACAATATTATACGTTAAATGTGAATAGACAGGTGCCTGCACAACTGATTGACCCGATTTTAATTCAGAAAGAAACTTGAAGAGCTTACTGATATCATAACTTTCTGGGAAGCCTTTCTTCTTCATAAGTCCCTTTGATTCTAATATTTCATTTGGGTAGAGAAATCCATCCGTTGTTACTAGGTCTACCTTAGGCTGTTCAGGCCACTCAGAAATCAAATATTGAATCATTCTAGCCGTTGTACTTTTACCAACTGCCACACTTCCTGCAATACCAATAATATAAGGAACCTTCTTTGTCTCCATCTGTAAGAAATGATTGCTATCTTTATGCATGTTTTTTGCATTTAAATAGTACAAATTCAAAAGTTGGGAAATAGGCTGATATACTTCTGTTACTTCTGACAATGATAATCGGTCATTTACCCCTTGTAATGACTGCAAATCCAAATCCTCTAAAGGAATGGTTGATCTCCTACTGAGTGCTGACCATTCACTTCGATTAAAAGTTAAATAGGGTGAGTAATCCTTTGTTAATTGTTTATTCAACTTTTTGTCCTCACTAACCTTAACATTTTCAATTCTTGAGTTTATTTTAACATATCATACAGTTTTTTCAGCTTTTTTATTTTTCCAAATGGAAAAAATCGATTTTTCAAGCGTTTATCTATTATCCCGTACTACAACGTCACTATGCTTCTTACTTTACTCCGAATATAAGATTTTAATCATATCGTCATTACTTTCCCCATTCTTTCACTCCACATTCCAATTACCATATCTAACCTTAATCATGTCTTATATGGTTTCACCCCTCATTCTCATTGTTGTTAGGTGTTCACTATATATCATCGAAAAAAAAAGCACTGCGACATGCAGTACCTTTTTCAATATAATTGTTAATTATTCTTTAATCTTATCCCTACTAAATGGCCACCTCTTTCCAGTGGGCCGTTTCGCATAATCAAGTAGGATAAAGCCATACCGCATAAACCAGCGAATCCTAATATGTGAATGAATGTAAGTAAATGATTAATAAATAAGTCAATTATTTTACCCATTCCTTCATTTGTAAACCAAACAACCAATATGCCACCGAAAATCGTTATCCCAATTAATAGCCTAATTGTACCTAAATAAAACCATAGACTATTGACTAATAATAAGACACCAAATAAAAAAACACACAGCACAACATCAGCCCACCAATAAAGAACTGGATTATCACTTTGAAATAATAAGCCAACATGTTGCAATTGAACTGGATTAACATTGTTCTCTGATAAATATAAATTTAACTGATACATCACATTAAGAAAAGCCGTATTAATACAGATAAATAAAACTGTATTAATTATTGTACTTAAAAGATACTGCCGCCTTGTTCCTCCTAGTGAAAGAACATACTTATATGTTTTATTATAGAGTAAAAACGGATAAATGAGAAAAAATCCATATATAGGTCCAAAAATCGCACCAGTGAAATTCTCACCAATTAAATAGCCACTAATAGAAAAAAGAATAAGTATGCTCACAGTAATAGAGAGAATAATAATTGTCTGTTTCTTCAAATCTTCGAACATTAATTTAAACGGTCCATTAAATGTAGAGAACATGTTAATCTCTCCCTTCCTGCGTCATTGTTTTTTGCACCAGATAGTCTTGCAACGAAACATTTTCTAGACGAACCTTATTTGCATTCGCGATTGTGTGCCATTCATCTGTTATTACATCATCAATCATTACTTGCATTTGGTTACGTAACTTTTTCTGTTGAAGTATTTGGTGGTGACTCTGCACTAGCTTTTGCACTTCTTCTACAGGCCCAGTTAACATGAGCCCCCTTCGCTTTAACTCTTCCGTATCGGTATAACTAGCTAATGTTTTGTTATGAATAACAGCTATTTTCTCACATAGTGGTTCAATTTCCTCTATATGATGAGAGGAAAGTATAAACAAACGTGGATGGTCTTCATATGTCTCTAACAATACATCATAGAATTGTTTTCTTCTAAATGCGTCTAACCCATTTGTCGGTTCATCCATAATTGTTACTGGCGCCTTACTAGCCAAGCCAATGACGATTTTTATCATTGTTTGCATCCCTTTAGAAAATTTCCTTATCAGCTTCTTCTTAGGTAATTCAAATAATTCCACCAGCTCTTCAGCATATTGCTGATCCCAATTTGGATTGAAATACGCTCCAAACATTAATGCATCTTTCACATTCCAAAACTCAGAAAACGGATGATTTTCCTGCATATAAGCAATATACTTCATCCCTTCTGAATGATTGTAGGGCGAGATTCCATGAATATCAATGACGCCATTTTTGGGTTTCTCCAAACCTGCCAACAGCTTCATTAATGTCGTTTTACCTGCGCCATTCCGACCCCAAAGTCCCATAATAATGGGCTCTTCTTCTACTAAGTTTACATTCTTTAAAGCAAGTGTGGATCCGTAGTTAAAATCGATCCCTTGAATCTTAATCATTATTCCCCCCCCTTATAAGTCGAAGAATTTCTTCTTCTTTTAAATGGATGCGCTTCGCTTCATCTAACATAGGTAGCACATATTGTTTATAGAAATCTGCTTGCCTTTCTTTTAATAACAACGCCTTCGCTCCTTTCGCTACAAACATACCAACACCTCGCTGTTTAAATACCAGCTCCTTATCTACAAGAAGCCCTAAACCTTTTTGTGCTGTTGCTCGATTGATTTGATAAAACTGAGAAAGCTCTGTCGTCGAAGGTACTTGATCTCCCTCTTTTAAGTGACCATCAACAATATCATCTGCTATCGTTTCCGCCAATTGTTGAAATATTGGCTTAGAATCATCAAAGACTGATTTCACTTTTAACCCCTTCCTACCTAGTTGATAGGTTGATTACTCGTGTAACCAACTATACATCATTTTATGTACCTTGTAAAGTCAACGTGAATACTATTTGTAATAACCTTTTGATCACTATCAAGAAAATATAAGAAAAATAAAAAAGAACTGCCATTAATGACAGTTCTCAAAAAAATTTACCAAGGTCTTTTAGGACCCCAACCGCCTGTTTGACAAGGGTTGTAAGGCTGACCACACATGATATGTTGTTCTTTACACTCATTTACAACGGATTCAGTGTGTGGGAAGTAATGTTTGTGCGTAATACAGTGTTTATTAACATTTGTAGTATGACTAGGGTGTACATGATTGATATTTGTGTTTGAATAATTCGGCTTTACATATTGCTGAGTTGGAGAAACTTGAGTTGGACCTTGTTGTGCTGGTGAATGAGATGGGGATAAGAATTGCGGTTGACCACCCCATGGACCAGTTTGAG
This sequence comes from Cytobacillus sp. FSL M8-0252, assembly GCF_038007345.1. NCBI lineage: Bacteria > Bacillati > Bacillota > Bacilli > Caryophanales > Bacillaceae > Cytobacillus > Cytobacillus sp. FSL M8-0252. Next base: position 1,167,059 of record NZ_JBBOWZ010000001.1, on the reverse strand, counting down.
CACCTGCTACTTGGTGAGGCAATTGTGCACCTGTTTGCGCACCTGCCACTTGATGAGGCAATTGTGCACCCGATTGCGCACCTGCCACCTGATTTGGGTTATTCCATTGTTTATAGCTCACGCTAAGACCTCCATTCTGTTTTATTCCTTAATAAGGTATGTTGGAAGGTGATAAGTTGTCTAATACAAACACCTATATTAAGTACAGAAATTTCATTCGGTCCAATTGCTATTTAGCTGTAAACGCATAAACAGATAATGGCGTGATTTCATTCGTCACGCGAAAATCTTCTAACATGGACATTTGTGACAAGATAAGCGACCTTAGCTTTTCAGGTATTTCTCCTAATTGCTCTAACTCAGTATGCAAGTCCCTTACTAATTTAGTCACTTCCCATTTTGCATCTTGCAGCTCTGGTGAGAAAATAATATGTTCTTTCTCTATATCCCAGCCTGCCTCTCTCACCACTTTTTGTATATCAAATGGGGTAAACAATGTACGAATATTAGCATCACTTTCTTTTTTGAAAGACTCATATTGGGCTTGAATAAGAACGGATAATAAATGTGGATACTGTTCAACCACACTTATTCTCGTATCCCACTCAGCGAAACATAAGTTCTTTCCCCATTTTTTCACTTTTTTCATTAATGCGGCAAACTCCTCAATTGAGTTCATATACCATGCACAATGTGAGAAAACGATATGATCAAAAGATTTTTCCAAGAACTCAATTTGGTCAGATAATAAATCCATATGGAAATCGATATGAATTTGTTTGCCAATTTTTGAATTTAACATATAAGATATGGATTCACCGAGTGTAATAGGGGTTCCATAAGTAGGAGAAGCAATATCAATACCGTGAACAAACCCTTCCTCACCGACTAAATAAGCTAGTACTGCTGTGGTGTCACCTTGGCCACTACCTATTTCTAAAACACGATCGCCTTCTTTAATGCCCCAAAATTCTGCCAATTTCAACCGATGTACTGTTTGTACCTTTTGTATTTCAAAATTTGTCGCCATACAATCTGTAATGATGTCGACACCATTCATAGGTCCACCTGCCGCTTCAAATTTTATAAGAATATTTGCTATACTTTAGATAAGTATACTTCATTAAATAAAAAGGGGGTAGAAAAATTTGCAAGCACTCGCAGTCTTTTGTGGTTCAAGCCAAGGGGCACATCCCTCTTATATGAAAGGGGCACAGGTTTTAGGAGAGCAATTAGCTAAAAGAAGCATCACACTCATATATGGCGGTTCAAGTATTGGTTTAATGGGGGCAGTAGCAGATAGTACATTAGCCAACGGCGGAAAAGTAATTGGTGTCATTCCTAAATTCCTTCAAGATAAAGAAATTGCCCATCCGAACTTAAGTGATCTAGTCATCGTTGATTCTATGCATGAAAGAAAACATAAAATGGAAGAACTTGCCGATGGATTTATTATGCTTCCAGGTGGCTGCGGAACATTAGAAGAGTTTTTTGAAGTATTTACTTGGGGACAGTTAGGATTACATCAAAAACCTATTGGTATCCTCAATATTGATCACTATTTTGACCTCTTAATTTCACTGATTGCTCATATGAATGAACAACAATTTTTACAGGACAAATTTTTAAAAATGGCACTAGTTAGCGAGAGTCCTGCTGATTTAATTCAGCAATTTTATACTTATACGCCTCCTGAGGTCAAAACATTTATTAGAAAGAGCCAAACTTAAACCCTCATTTTTTTGAATAGATTTAAAAAAAATGTGTAACTCATCAAAAAAAGGTTATATATATAGTACAATCTATTTCTAAAAAGGAGACGATCCAAATGGCTAAGAAATTATTTACAGCAACAGTTACAGTAAGTGGTGGTCGAGAAGGTACAGCGGTATCGGAGGATGGTAACTTTAATGTCGCAATAGCAATGCCAGGAACACCTAGAGCGAAAGAAATGCCCGAAGCGACAAATCCAGAACAATTATTCGCTGCAGGATATGCTGCTTGCTTTGAAAGTGCCCTGCAAGGTGTATCTAAAATGGATCGGACACCGATAGATACGGAAGTAATTGGCAATGTCAGTCTCTTTAAGGATGAAAAAGAAGGCTATAGCTTACAAGTGAAATTAAATATTAAAGCAAAAGGAACCGATCAAGCGACATTAGAAAAACTGGTTCATAAAGCGCATGAAACTTGTCCGTATTCTAAAGCTGTACGCAATAACATCGAAGTCATCTTAGAACCGCATGCAGTAGAACAATTATAGTAAATCAAAGTTAAAAAAACTCGCCAAATGGCGAGTTTTATTTTGTTTCATCCTCAACATATACTCTTTTTACAAAGAAAGATAAAACCAGTCCGATGATTGAAGCAATTAGCCCAAGATAAAACGCTGTTTGAACACCAGTTGTTAGTGCTTCAGCTGCGATAGCTGTATTTGCCATACCTTCTTTAGGTATATAGCTGGATTGGCCTGCTGCCATTAAACTAATAGCAACGGCAGTACCAATAGCACCAGCAATTTGCGATAGTGTATTCATAATAGCTGATCCATCTGGATAATGCCTTCTTGACAGCTGATTTAATCCATTCGTTTGAGCTGGCATCATAATCATCGCCACGCCGATTAACATCACCGTATGAAGGAAAATAATCAAAGCTGAACTCGTTTCCGTCGTTACTCTAGTAAATAAAAAGGTCATAATCGTTGTTAAAACGAAACCAGGTATAATTAAATACCTTGGACCAAACCGGTCAAAAAGTCGCCCTGTAACTGGAGACATTAAACCGTTAATTAAACCACCTGGTAGTAATACAAGACCTGCTGCTAGTGCAGTTAGTAATAATCCACCTTTTAAGTAGAGTGGTAATAGGATAGCAGACGATAAAATCATCATCATACATAAGAAAACCATAATGGTTCCTAAAGAAAACATTGGATGAGCGAAAACACGTAAATCGAGCATTGGCTCTGGGCTACGTAACTGGCGGATAGAGAATAACAATAAACTAATTACACCAATTACAATTGGTAAGAGTACCAAAGGACTAACCCACGAACCATTTCCCTCTCCTGCACTACTAAACCCGTATACAACGCCACCAAAACCAATCGTCGATAATAACAATGAAACAAAATCAATTCGGGGCTTCGTAATGGTAGAAACATTTTGCATAAAAGCCATTCCAACAACTAAAGTAATGATTAATATAGGTAATGATAACCAAAATATAGAATGCCATCCCCATTGATCAATTAATAACCCTGAAATGGTCGGACCGATAGCAGGTGCACACATAATGACTAAGCCCATAAGTCCCATCACACTTCCACGCTTATTTGCAGGGAAAATAAGTAGGATCACATTCGTCATTAATGGTAATAGCAATGCTGTCCCTATCGCTTGGATCACACGACATATTAATAGCATAGGAAAACTAATTGATAACGCGCCAATCAATGTACCAATAATCGAGAATATAAGGGAAGCAGCGAATAATTGCCTCGTACTGAACCATTGAATAAGTAATCCCGAAACTGGTACTAAAACACCAAGTACTAATAAAAACCCTGTTGTCAGCCACTGAACCGCATGAGGTTCAATCTGATAGTCCACCATAATATTCGTAAAAGCCATGTTAAGTGCCGTTTCACTAAATAATCCAATAAAAGCAGCAATCATTAACACAATTGCAATCGGCAAAGGCTTGATCTCGACTTGTTGTAAATCATTTATCTTCTCTGTCATTTTCTTTCTCCTTCTATAATATCTCGAATAAAACACCATCCCTCCTATTCTACATGATTCACGCCGAATTTGCCTATCAGTTAGCTCATCTTTTCAATTTGCAAATATATGCCACTTTCGTCTCTATAGAAAAGTCAATTTCCTTTTAGTGTTCTAAATTACGGTTATATAAGACGGTTGCGCTAAGCTCTTCTGCTTTTTCAACAAGTTTGACTTCTTTTAAGCCACTTGAGGTAACTACGCTTCTCCTGAGAGCCGTAGTCTCTCCTTTTTTGAGAATCATATTCTAAATGGTTACACTCTAATACTCCAACATATTATAGACTTTCAACTTTCCAAAAGAAAAAGCCAGCTCATCGCCGACTTCTCATCCTTTTGACATATCTCCAAACCCCTCACCAAACACATCGCGTACATCATGTATGGCAACAAAGGCTGTGTGATCCGTTGCTAAAACAATTTTTTTCAATTTCATAATTTCTTGTTTACTAATGACAATATATAGTACTTCCTTTGCTTGCTTTGTATAATATCCTCTTCCGTTCATTACTGTTACTCCACGGTCGAGTTTTTGATTGATTTGTTGGGCAATCGTGTCTGACTCTTTTGATATAATTGTGACAGCCTTTTTAGGATTTAATCCTTCAATAATAAGCTCCATCACTTTTGTACCGACATATAACATAATAAGTGTAATCATTACTTTCTCTGCACCAATAATGAAATAAGAACTTAAGACAACAAGAATATCAAAAAATAATAAGCTATAACTAATACTCCATCCTAAAAACTTATTTGTCATCTTCGCAAGAATGGTTGTTCCAGCTGTAGTACCACCAACACGAATAATTAATCCGATACCAACTCCAGAGAATATTCCTCCAAAAATGGCATTAACTAATATCTCATTCGAATCAATGTTCCACCCTTCAGTTAAATGTAAGGAAAGAGAAAGCGAAATAACAGCAATAATCGTATATATAACGGTTTGTTTCGTTAAAAATTTATAACCTGCAATCAATAAAATGGCATTTAATATGAAACTCACTAATCCTGGAGACCATTCAAAAAGATAATAGAATATAATTGTCAATCCAGTAACTCCGCCCTCACTAAGTTCACTCGGGATGACAAACAGATTAATAGCTAATGCAAAAAGAAACGCACCAAAGACAATGACAATACTATCCCATATATATTTTTTCATGGCTTCTATCCTCCATCATTCAATTCGCTCTCTATTTGAGGCACCACTGCATTTTATCATGGGGTGATTAGTGACGACAATAGATTTTAGAAATAATGAATGAAAATCATTCATTAAAAAATAATTATGAATTATCTTTTAACTCAAAGGTAAGGAAAAAAACTTATCATTACTTTCTACAATTAAAAAGTTGCGAGTGCCGAGCATCTCGCAACTTTTTCACACATCTTAAATGATGATATAGTTTACCTAACTCTTTTGTATCTCATGTTGACTGACAGCTAATCGCTTAACTATTTGTTCACTATCATCGTTTAAACCTCGAACTCTAACGGAATTTCCGTTTTCTTTGAGCTTCAAGATCGCTTTATCCAACGCACCAACACCTGAATCATCCCAAATATGAGCTTGAGTGAAATCCAATACAATCGTCTCTTTTTTTACGTCAAAATCTATTTTTTCTAAAAAAGCATCAACAGAGACAAAGAATATTTGGCCTTGAACCTGATAATTTGTTAAACAATTTGTGTGGTCGATTGTCTTTGTTATTTTTACCTTTGATATTTTCGCTGCGAAGCATATAGCACTTAATATGACACCTGCAATAACACCTTTAGATAAGTCATGTGTGTACACAACGATCCCGACTGTAACTAACATCACTAACGAATCAGATAATGGTGCCTTTCTCAAATAAGCAAAAGAAGACCAATCAAAGGTACCTATAGAGACCATAACCATAATACCTACTAACACAGGCATTGGAATTTGGACAACGACCCCTCCTAACACAAGGATTAAAAACATTAATACAAGTCCAGCTATAAGCGTTGATAGACGTCCTCGACCACCCGACTTCACATTGATAACGGATTGTCCAATCATTGCACAACCTGCCATTCCCCCAAAGAAACCCGTTACAAAGTTAGCAATCCCTTGCCCTCTTGCTTCTTTATTCTTATCTCCAACAGTATCAGTCATATCGTCAACAATTTGAGTAGTTAATAATGACTCAAGCAACCCAACAATTGCCAAAGCAACAGAAAAGGGGAGTATAATCATCAATGTTTCTAAATTAAATGGGACATTCGGTATGAAGAAGCTTGGTAATGTTTGTGAAATCGCTCCTAAATCCCCGACCGTTTTCATATCAGCTTGAAAAAAGATAGCGGCGGCTGAAAGGAAAACGATCGCAATGAGTGGAGCCGGTATGACCTTGATAAATCTTGGTACAATATAAATAATTAAAAGAGTAATAGCTAAAAAGATGAAAGTCATATAAGACTCTCCTAAAATATGGGGCACCTGAGCCATAAAAATGAGAATGGCAAGTGCATTAACAAACCCCACATGACTGCTCTCGGGATAAATTTCATTACCTTAGCTATTTTAAATACACCGAATAAAAACTGAATGACTCCTGTTAAAATAGTTGCAGCAAGTAAATAATCCAAACCGTATTCTTTTACTAAAGGAACCATTAAGAGTGCCATTGCTCCAGTTGCTGCAGATATCATTCCGGGTCTCCCACCTGTAACAGAGATAATAATAGCAATACAAACAGATGCATATAACCCTACCATTGGATCAACACCAGCTATAATAGAAAAGGCGATTGCCTCTGGGATAAGTGCGAGTGCAACTACAATGCCTGATAAAATATCTCCTCTAATATTTGAAAACCACTGTTCTTTCCATGTGATCAATCCTAAACACCTCATTCACGTCTTTTTTTAGGCAATGAGAAGATTTTAACACAAAAAGTTTCATAAAGGAACGTTTTTGGGATTAATTATGTCATATCAAGAAATTTTCAGGTGATGTGATATGATATCTTTAATTACGTATGCAACTATTAGTTCTTATTTCATTTTAAGAAGAAAAGGAGCAATGATTATGTTCGCAGGATATTTACGACCTCTACATGATTTAGATATAGATGAGCAATATACTTACTTAAAAGATTGCGATATATACTTTCAAGAAGCACATACCTCACCAAAAAGAAGAAATAAATTAAAGGATTTATTAAACCATTTGCAAAAAGGTGATACAGTGATTGTCGCTAGACTGAACGTATTAGCTGACTCCACTAATCATCTCGCAGAATTATTAAATGAGTTAGATGAGCGAAAAATCTATTTCCAAGCAATACATGAAGAAATCGATACAGGTGATGAAACGGGTAAGCATTTCTTACCAATGTTAAATAAGCTTATTTCCTTTCAAAGTGACGTAATCAGTGAAAATACCAGAAGGGGATTAACAAAAGCAAAAGAAAATGGAAAATCGAGTGGTAGACCAAAAAAGCCTGATGAGAATGTTAAAAAAGCGATCGAAATGTATCAAACAAAAAATTACACTTTATTAGAAATTAAAGAACAAACAGGGATCAGTAAATCTACATTATACCGATATTTAGAACAATTAAGTTAAAAACAACTGATTCAATGGCATACTAATAAAAATAGTTATTTAATAGTTTGTTTATCTACAAGTCCAACAGGGAATAACATGACTATCCGAGAAAAAGGAGAGGTTTAAATGGACGGTAATAGAGAAGCTTACTATATCAACCTTGAAAACGGTACAATACTTGACACAATGGATGGTCATGATTGGCAGTTTAGAGTATATGCAACAGGTGCTGAAATTGCTGAGCTAAACCGCTTTTTAGATGAGAACTATAATGCAGAGTTAAAAACCTTTGCTAGAGCTCAAGTTCCTTTTCTTGAGTATCATAAAAAATCGCCTAACCCTGAATATGATCAAATTTTGATGCGTCTTTATGAGATGATCTATCAATTAGGTGATCAAGAGGCAAAAAATCATATAAAAGAGATGAATATTATCGATACTGATAAGATATAAAAAGAAGCCACCTTCAATAGGGTGGCTTCTTTGCTTCTATTAACTTTCGGACGACTTTTCTTCTCTTGTATACTTCTTCACTGCTGGAATAATGTCATTCCCAATAATCTCTATATTTTTCATTACATCAGCGAAAGGTACTCCACCAAAATCGATTTGTGCTAAAAACCTTTGCATCCCAAATAATTCATATTGATAGAGGATTTTCTCAATAATTTGCTGCTTACTCCCAACCATTAAAGCATCCCTTACATCCGGCGCTTGTGTGAATTGCTGAATAGGGTAACCCCCTCCACCTCTGATCGCTTGAAAGCCACCATTTAGATAAGGATACATTCCTTCAAGCGCTTCTCTAGTTGTATCTGCAACATAAAACAAACTCGTTGTTGCAATTGGATATTGGTTGGCTTGGAATCCATTCTCCTCTAACGTCTGGCGATAAGCATCTACCGATATTTTGAAATTATCTGCTGGACCACCTAATGTTGTTAATACCATTGGAATGCCCATTTTACCTGCTTTAACGGCACTAGCTGGTGGACCGCCAACACCTCTCCAAATAGGAAGTGAACCATTCAGAGGTCGTGGAAGCACTTCAGCATTATCTAATGGCGCACGGAATCTTCCCGACCATGTCACCCTTTCTTCCTCATTCAGTTGCTTTAATAAAGCCAACTTTTCCTCAAAGATATCTTCATAATGAGCCAAGTCTATACCCAATAATTGATAAGCTCCTACTCTAGAACCTCGACCCGCGACAATTTCAGCACGGCCACCTGAAAGCAAGTCAATTGTAGCAAAATCCTCATATACCCTAACAGGATCAGATACACTTAATACTGTTGCTGAACTTGATAATTTTATTTTTTTCGTTGCCTGGGCAATCGCACCAAGTACAACGGTATGTGCTTGAGTTGTAAAATAAGTTTGATGGCTCTCACCTAGGCCAAATACATCAATACCTGCTTCTTCAGCTAATTGACTTGCCTCAATGATTTCATTTAGTCTCTTTTGCGCGGATATTCGTTTGCCTGTTTTACCACTAGGAATGTGATCACCCAATGAGTACAAGCCGAACTCCAGACCATTCTCTTTATTTATCCGGTATTTTTCCATTATTCATTCTCCTCTATAGGTTTAAGCATCTTTTCTATTTCTTCTCGGCGTTCTTCGAGGAATGGCGGAAGATCTAAAGTTTCTCCTAAATGCACGAGATCGGTATCAATTGTGAACCCGGGACCATCTGTCGCAATTTCAAAAAGGATACCATTAGATTCTCTAAAGTATAGGCTTTTAAAATAATAGCGATCGATAATACCATTTGTTAAAAAACCTTTTTCTCTTACTTTACTTTCCCAATATTTCAGTTCCTCTTCGTCTTTTACTCGGATTGCTAAATGATGAACACTACCTCTTCCTGGTCTCTCATCTGGTCCATCTTTTTCAATCACCACAATTTCTCCGAACGGTTCTCCTGCTAATGATTGATAGACCGTTAATTTTTCTTCTCGATAAGAAATAGAGTAGCCAAACATATTCACTAGCGTGTCCTGTAACTTCTCGGGTCTTCTCACTGTCATTTCAACTGGGCCCATGCCCATAATTTGATGCTCCTTAGGGATAAGTGATTGAGACCAACCTCTCCAAAATGACAGGCTTTGCTCAGAGACAATAAGCACTAATTGCAAGCCATCGGGATCTTCAAATGATAGACTGGGGCGTTGCGTATATTCTGTAATTTCTCCATGTTTTACTTTTAATTGCTTAAAACGTTCAGACCAAAACAGTAAACTCTCATAGGATGGAACAAGTAATCCAATGCGGGTAATACTATTTGTTCCTTTATGGGTTCTACCTGCCATCGGTATTTCAAAAAATGTTAATTCTGTGCCTGGACTTCCGATTTCATCTCCGAAAAACAGATGATACATAGAGGGATCATCCTGATTTACAGTCATTTTAACCCGTCTTAAACCAAGTATATTCTTATAAAAGTGATTATTTTTATTCGCATCCTTTGTAATCATCGATGTATGATGATGACCTGCAATGTACGTCATTTAATCCTCTCCTATATAATGGATTTTTTCTTCTGATCACTATTTTTTTGTAGTTTTGATAATAACTGATAAAGAATCTTCTGCTCATCCTGTGATAGTGATTCATCAAAAAAGGAGGTTTGAAAATGTAATTGAGCCTCATATGCAGCAGCTAGTTTTGTCTTCCCTTTTGCTGTAAGAGAAATTTTTTTTGTTTTCCATTTTACTTCTTTTATAATCAATCCCTCTTTTTCTAGTTTTGAAAGCATTCTAGATACCCCCCCTTGGCTTACGGTTAATTTATCAGCTAGCTCTTGTTGGGTAATGGGTTCGTAAGCTGCTACCTGTGTAAGAACATCAAATTGGGAAGCAGTTAATTGATATTTTTTTAAAAACTCATTAGATAATAAGTTACTTTGATGTGTAAATCTAGCTATCCTCATCCATAATAAAGACCCTAAAGTATGCTTTTTCATTTTTAAAGTCACCTCGTTATATTTATCACTTTACCACTCAAATGATTTATCTTCAAGTGAAATATCTCGAATTAATAATATATTTTTTTCTATTTCATGCTACATTTACAAATAAAACGGGAAGTATGTACATATGAAAGGGGGAATGTAGTTATGAATACTGTAGCGATTATTTTAAATCCTAATGCAGGGAACAAGAAATTAATGAATCAAATTGAAGAAATTGAAACAGAATTAAAAGAAACTTTTACAAATGTGAAAATATATCAAACAAAACAGGAGGGTGACGGCGCTAAATACGTGGAAAAACTTGCGTCTTCAGTGGATTTAATTATCGGCGCTGGCGGAGATGGAACAATCTTTGAACTAGTCAATGCATTAGCACCATTGCAAGAGAGACCAGCATTTGCTATCTTACCTGGAGGCACATGTAATGATTTTTCAAGAACCATTGGCATAAGTCAAGAACCAATATTAGCCGCTAAACAGATTAAAGAAAAAAAGATAAAACAAATAGATATCGGTACTTTTAATAATCAATACTTTTTGAACTTCTGGGGAATTGGCTTAATTTCAAAAGTATCAGAGCAAATGGATAATAATAGTAAAAAACTTGGTAAAATGTCTTACTATATTCAAGCGTCTAAGCTTATTTTTCAAAACGAAGTCTTCCATTTAAAAATTGAAAGTGATCATTGCACCTATGATGATGATGCTGTCATGATGGTAATAGGAAATGGTTCTTATTTAGGCGGTATGCAATCCTTCTTTCCTCAAGCAAATATCCAAGATGGCTTACTTGATGTGTTAATTATTAAACAAGCCAGTATGCAAAATTTTTGGACCTGGTTCCAATCACAAGTAAAAGACGATTATCCAGATAAAAATAATGATGAAATCGTCTATTTCCGAACAAAATCATTAAAGATAGAAGCTCAACCAATTCAAAAAATTGATTGTGATGGAGAATTAATTGCCGAAACACCCACTTCAATTTCTATCTTACCTCAACATATGACAATGGTAGTCGGCGATGTTTGACTAGGAGAGTCTGCTCAACAAATATTTAGTAGGGCAGACTCTCTTGGCAACTCAGTAAGGATAAGTTTCTTATTTTAGTTGCTCTTGCTCAACTGCCCACTCCTTCCTGTATTCATTGTGAGGTGGGATAAAGACAGCTTCATGACTACCTCTTACGACTGAAAAATGATCAACATTATAGTGACCATGAAGGGTTTGATTATGGTGAGCAATTATTTTCTCAGCAGGTAAAACTGTTGAATCAATTGTCGAGTGTCCATCTTTAATTAAAGTAACATCAAAACCATTAACAGTTGCATATCGGACAGCTGTATCAATACAATATTCCGTTTGACATCCTGCAATAATTAGATGTTGAATATTCCTCTCTTTTAGGTAATTTAATAAACCAGTTTCGTAAAAAGCATTCGTCGCAAGTTTATTAAACATTTTTTTGGAAGATTTTTCAGGTACCTTAATTAAGTGATGTACTTGAAAGCCATCTCCACTCCCACCGCCTACATCTAGATCTCTTACAAATATAACGTCAATATCATTTTTCTCCGCTTGTTCAATTAATATATTTATTGTAGTAATCAGCTGCTCTTTTTGATAGACGGGCGTTTGACCGTTTTCCCCCTCAATTAATGCTTCTTGTGCATCAATTATTAATAAAACTTGATTCACTTCACATCTTCCTCTCTATTATTACTTAAACTATACTCATTCCTGCTCTGATTGAAATACTCCTTCTTTACTTAAAGAAAAATTGAAAATTAAATGAAGTTCTCTTTCTTCACTATCAATCAGGAAATTTGCACTGTATCTAGGAAAAAAATATAGGTATAATAATAAAGGTGGCAATAATGTAATGTATATAATAGACTGCCGTGCATATAATAATAGAAAGAAGGGACAACCTCTATTATTTTTCTTTAAAAAGGAGTTTTCATATATGCTTGATTCAATAGAAAGACAATTGATGGAAAGAGAATTGCATTTTTTGCAAGATATGAAAAAACATATTACTAACCCCCAAGATCCAAGAATTCATATTATCGATGAACATATCTCTCTTTTGCAAGAAGTGATCGATACTGATCAAGTTGTCGATTAAATGTGGTGGTTTCCCAATGTCAAAAAAACTTTCTAGAATCCGTAGTCTTTAAAAAACTTGTCCTTTTATTGCTTGAGCGAGACATTTATTTGATCCATAGATGTTTCTATGACAAAGAAAACTTCTAATTTCCTATGCCCTAAACCTACTTAACTCCTCCATTACCTACCCACTTTATACCTTTTCGTAACTATTGATTAATCAATACAAGTTCAATCTGTGCAGATTTTCCATGACTTTTTAAATAGGTGCTCAAATTCTAATAAGAAGAGTTCCCCTCCATATTCTTCCTATCATTTGTCCATAAAGAAACTGCACCTCCATTTGTTAGATTCTAACAATTGAGATGCAGTCCAATTTGTTCAGATGAATGATTCATCCTATGCTTCTATACATTTATTTGTGTCTTTTCATCACGATTGGCAACAGTGAAGAAGAGGGTAAAACCAATAAAGGATGTAACGAACAAAATGGCTCCCATCGGTATAGCTGTTGATTCATTCAACCCTACTAATGGAGAAACCGTCGCTCCTACCACAAGAGGAAGCATTCCTAAAATGGCACTTGCACTGCCTGCACGATGTCCTTGGAATTCCATTGCTAATGTAAACGAACTTGTCAAAACCATTCCCATTGAGAGCATATAAATAAAGATTGGAATGACGATTAATGCAAGCGGTCCTTTTATAATCGTCATCAAAAGTAAGAATAATGTCGACGATGCAGCGACTGTGACCGCGATTTTTAACAATTTTTTCTCTGTCACTTTTCCACCTAAACGACCTACGATGGTGCTCCCGGTTATAATTGCAAGTCCATTTATGCCAAATAGAATACTAAATACTTGCGGTGAAACACCATAAATCCCTTGATAAACAAACGGTGTACCTGAGACATAAGCAAAACTTCCTCCATGAACAAATCCAACGATTAAAGCATAGCTAATAAAAGAACGGTCTGTACTCAACTCTGCCATTGTCCGAAACGTGGATTTCAAAGAGCTTGGTCTACGCTTCTCTACAGGTAAGGATTCCTTAAGTTTTAAAAATACAATTAAGAAAATGATTAAACCTATGATTCCTAAGCTTATAAATATCCAATGCCAACTCGCAGAAGGAAAAAGCAAAATGCCTCCCCCTGCAATGGGAGCGACTAACGGAGCAACCGCATTAATGACCATCAATAGCGCAAAAAATTTCGTTAGTTCTCTTCCACTAAATGTGTCTCTAACAACCGCTCTCGATAAGACAACTCCCGCAGAGGCAGTAGCTCCTTGCAAAAATCTTGCAATAACAAGGGTTGTAATATTAGGGGCAACTGCACATAAAAAAGAGGCACCAGCAAAAAGTAGAATAGAAATTAAAAGTGGTTTTCTCCTTCCTTTTGCGTCACTAATCGGTCCAATCACCAATTGTCCAAAAGCCAAACCAATTAAACAAGCCGTTAAACTCAATTGGACCATAGAAGCCGATGTCTCTAAGTCCGAAGCAATACTCGGAAAGCTTGGTAAATACATATCTATATTTAATGGTCCTAATGTCGCTAGCATCCCTAAAAGTAATGCTAGTATCAATCGTTCTTTACCCTTTGGATTATGAGTCAATGAACTCCCTCCTTTCTAATATAGGTAAGAGCTCGACTAACTTATTGATTTCATAAGTGGGTGTAATGTCTGTGTCATTAGCTACTTTTGCAACATTCATCCAACAAGCATCCATTCCAGCAGCAAGACCACCTTTTATATCAGCTACTAAAGAATCACCAATAATGAGTGCTTTTCCACAATTAAACTGATCTATACGCTGGAAACAATAATCGAAGTATGCTTTCATAGGCTTATGAAAACCAGTTTCTTCTGAGATAAAGATATTTTTAAAATAAGGAAACAACCCGGAATCACGTAACCTGCGATTTTGCGTTTGCGCTACACCATTCGTCATAATAAAAAGTTCATATTGTGTCGATAGTTGTTGAATAAGCGAAAGCGCTCCATCTAATTGTTCATGTCCTTCGGATAAGAAATTGCGGTAACTCCGTTCCATTGTTAAGCCGTCTACTTGCTTTCCATGAAGTCGGAAGAACTCGGTAAATCTCGTGTTTAAAAGTTCCTCTTTGCCAATCTCTCCCCGTTCATGCGCATGCCATAACCCTTTATTAAAGCGGTGATAATCCCCTTTTATGTCATCAGTTAATACGATATTTTCTTGTTCAAACAAACGCTCTAATGCCCTTTTTTCCGTATGTCTAAAATCTAATAATGTGTCGTCCACATCAAAAAATAAATATTGATACTTTTTCATATATAGCCTCTCCTGTTGTTTCATTCATATAGGGACGAACCAGCCATTTCCCGCAGGCCCTCCCAATCTTTAATCTGAATCCATTTGTCTTTTCTTTCAACTAAACCAAGTTCACTAAACTGTTGAATCACTCGATTTAAGTGGCGATAACTCGTTCCAATGAGATTAGCAGTATCTTTTAAATTTTTTGTACTATGCATACCCGTCACTAATGAGTGTTCCTCATCAAATGAATGCGATAATAAATAGCTAGCTAGTCTGACTTCTACTGGATAAAGCACATTCAATTTTAAAAAATTTGACTTTGCATTAAATTTATCCGTAATAACCTTTAGCAAAAACATAAGAAACGGTGAATATTGTTCGCAATGTTTACGGAGAAATTTATATGGGATTTTTATAACTGTTACTGAAGATACCGCTTCAACTGTATTGATAATATCAATGTTTTGGATATATTCAATATCCCCGATCAACTCAATCGGTGTTTGAAATGAAAGTACAAGTGTTTTTCCTTCCATAGATGTTGTAAATACTTTTGCTTTTCCTTTTACTACGATGTACAATGCCTTCGCCTGTTCTCCTTGTCTACAAAGCTGCTCTCCCTTTTCTACAGTATGCAAGCTCAGATGAGGATACAGCCTTTCCGGTAACACCTCGTGCAGATTATATTTATCCATATAAAACTGAACGTCCACTCGACTCATGTCCAACACCCATCTCCTCTTCATTCCTTTTCTTATTTAAAGATAACAAACATTTTTTGAAAAGGACATATGTCCCAATAATTCGTACTTTAATAAAAAAATAACAATAAAGAATGTAAGGAATCGATTATTTTTTATGAAGAAATTGTGGGAGGATGTGAAAGGGGGACAAACAATAACCTACAAAAAACGTGAGCCAAATGAAATTTTATTTAAAATCCTCATTTGCTAAATCACCTGAAACTGTTATAGCAGTACGCGAACCATCGCCAACAGCAATCGCTACTTGAGAAGGAGATATAAATGCAGCGTCACCAGTCGCATACACACCAAATATAGTCGTCCGATTATGAGTATCACGAACTACTCTACCATTTACATCTTTCTTGCAGCCTAATCCATATAAAATGGTGCCATTATGTTCCCATCTTGGACTGACAAAAAGGGAATCAACCCTTTCAGTTCTACCATTTGTAAAGAGTATAGCAGAAAGACTTCCTGCTTCTCCAACTAATTCCTTAATCGGAAAATCTATGATAAGGATTTGTTTACTTTGTAACTGATCCCTTGTTCTACTATCTATCGGAAAACCATTAGTACATACTACTATATGTTTAGTTATTTGATGAATAAGTTTGATCAAATGTAGCGAACCAAGATGATCGTATAAAACAGCAATTTTCTTCTCTCTCAACTCCCAACCATCACAATAAAAACAATTATGCACACTTTTTCCATACAAAGAGGCTAATCCTTTAATTTGGGGTAGTCTTTCTCTAATTCCGGTTGAAACGATGATTTTTCTTCCTTCGAATACTTCTTTATCTAACGTCACTATAACGAAAGATTGGTCATTTTTCCTTGCATGGATTACTTCATGATTTTTTATTGTAACAGAAGGGTAATGCATGATTTCCTCATAAGCTGTCTGTCTAAACTGTTCTACTTCTATGCCATCACGTGTCAAAAAACCATGTGAATAGGTGGTAAATCGGTTCCTCGGACGATGATGATCAAGTATCAGTACAGTTCTATTTGCTCGACCTAATACTAAAGCTGCGCTTAACCCCGCAGGACCACCGCCTATAATGATACAATCATACATCATGCTCGTCCAACCCCCTTATATATCATTCAGTAAAAGCTACTTTACCATCCTATGCAACGGCATTTTAAAATATCCTCTCCTTTTACTTAGAATCATATTTTGCATTCGAACATCGTTAATATTAATAACTAAACTGAATTCCATCAAAAAAATCTAAGTAATCGTGATGATGCACTGAAAAAGAAATGAAGAAAACATTTGAACTATTTTTTTGGAAATACTCACGATAAAAGTCCCCCATTATACAAAAATTCTTGTTCTTCTTTGTTATTCTAAGGAAATTCTATAACAAAAACCCTTCTTTTCTCCTCTATCAAAAAAAATAGAAAATAGTTACTATTATGTTGAAAAATAGATTATTTATTATATGGTTTCGAGTGAAGATTAAAAAATGAATACAGAGGAGTTGTGTCGATTTTGATAAGGAAAATTACTTTTTTATGTCTTACTATTATCCTCGTAATTTCTTCTTTACCAAGAATTTATCAGGCAGAGGCAGCAGAAACGAATCATTTTCCAAATCCTTTTAAAAGCAAAGTAGATATTCGCTTATTGGGGACGACTGATATTCACACCAACCTTTCCAACTACGATTATTATCAAGACAAAGAAGTGGAGGATTTCGGACTAGCAAAAACAGCCACATTAATTAAAGAAGCAAGGACGGAGGAGAGCAATAGCTTTCTTTTCGACAATGGTGATCTGATTCAAGGGAATCCATTAGGGGATTATAAAGCTAAGATCAATCCGATCAAACCTGGAGAATTACATCCGGTATTCCAAGCTATGAAGCTTCTAGATTATGATGCTGCTACTGTAGGGAATCATGAATTTAATTATGGATTATCATTTTTAAATGAAACATTAAATGATGCCCCCTTCCCTTATGTGAACAGCAATGTCTATCACGTAAAAAAAGGGAAAGGGAAGGAAAAGCAGTATTTCCAGCCATACAAAATCATTAGAAAAATAGTAAGAGATGAGAGGGGATTTCCTCACTTATTAAATATCGGTGTAACTGGTGTTGTGACACCACAAATAACTGAATGGGATAGAGCGAATTTAGAAGGGAAAGTCTATACGAAAGATATCGTCCAATCTGTTAAAGAAACCATTCCTAAAATGAAAAGAGCCGGTGCCGATCTAGTTATTGTCCTCGCTCATTCTGGAATGGGAACGGAAAATTATACAGAGATGGATGAAGATGCTACATATGCGCTAACAAAGGTAAAAGGAATCGATGCTATTATTTCTGGTCATAACCATAAGCTCTTTCCAGGAGACTTTTCAGACTTACCAGGAGTGAATGAAGAGAAAGGGACAATTAATGGTGTACCCGTTGTTATGCCTGGTAACTGGGGTAATCATTTAGGCGTCATTGATTTATCACTTACCACTTCCTTTGGACATTGGAAAGTAAACAATGTCCAGTCTGAATTGCGAAGCGTATATAATTCAGAAAGCGAAACCAATACAATTGCCGATCCAGACATACTCGATGCCATCCAACTTTCTCATGCACAAACTTTAGAATATGTAAGACAACCTGTTGGCAATACGACTGCCAATATTCATAGTTACTTTGCATTAATAAAAGATGATCCCTCCATTCAAATTGTTACAAATGCACAGAAATGGTATTTAGAAAAACAACTAGCTGGCACACCAGAAGAGGGTACTCCGATTTTATCTGCTGGAGCTCCTTTTAAAGCTGGCGGACGTAATGGAGCAAATTATTATACTTATATACCTGAAGGAACGATAGCGATTAAAAATGTCGCTGATTTATATTTGTATCCAAACACGGTTGCAGCCATTAAAGTCACCGGCGCTGATATAAAAGAATGGTTAGAAATGTCTGCTGGTCAGTTTAATCAAATCTTACCTGGTGAGGAACAAACACAACCTTTAATAAATGAGCAATTTCCAACATATAACTTTGATGTGATAGACGGAGTCACTTATGAAATTGATGTAACAGAGCCTGCCAAATATGATACTGAAGGAAAGTTGATCAATGAAAATGCGAATAGAATCAAAGGTTTAAGCTATAATGGTTCACCGATTAATCTTGAGCAAAACTTCATTGTAGCGACTAATAATTATCGCGCAAGTGGGCAGTTCCCAGGTGTAAGAAACCAACAATCAGTTACTATGTATCCAGATGAAAACAGACAAGTAATCATTGATTACATTCTTGAGCAAGGCACCATCGATCCTACGGCAGATAATAACTGGACATTCACGTCTGTTTTAAATACACCAAATATTCAATTTGAATCGTCCATAGAGGCTAAAGATTTACTTAATGAAAATAGCCCCATTCAATATATTGGGCCAAGTAATAATGGATTTGGTCTATACTCCATCACAATAGAATAGAGAAGTATTGTTTTATAAAGAGGCTTCGAGTAATTCTCTTAGCCTCTCTATTAAACTAACAATCATTTGAGAGGAGCGATTTTACATCAGATGACTACGACAAAGAACTTTTCTATCTTGCCCGAAGAGAATCGATTAAATAATATTCACCTCCACCAGATACTCCTAAATATTTCTGATGGCTGCTATTATTTAAACAAGGATATGCAACTTTTATTTGTTAATCGTTCAGCAGAAAATATGTTTAATATCGTAAAAGACGAAATACTAGGCAGAAATATTTGTGAGGCTATACCAGATTTATGTAGGAAAGTATGTAAACAGTTATATCAATCATACAAGAAGCAAAGAGGGATTAGTTTTGACCTCTCATACGCAAATACTAATTATTTTAAAGTGAAAACAATACCCGATACAAAAGGTCTTCTAGTGATTATGCAGGATATAACAGAGACGAAGAAAGAAAATGAAAGAAGAGCTTATTATGAAAAATTACGGTTGATTGGGGAAATGGCAGCTGGTGTAGCGCATGAAGTGCGTAATCCACTAACAACTGTGAAAGGCTTTCTTCAGTTAGTAGAAAAAAATGAAGATTTACTAAAATACCAAGAAATTTTTCTATTAATGATTAATGAAATTGATCGTGTCAATTCCATTATTAGTGAATTTCTAGATATGGCCAAGAATAAGCCTAGTCGAAAAGAGAAGGAACATCTCAACGAAATTATTCAATCTATCTATCCATTGCTAGAGACGAGAGCCATTAAAGAAAATAAAAAAATCCATCTTCAGCTGCACCCTTTACCACTATTAAATTTAGATCAAAACGAGATTCGTCAATTAATTATTAATATGGTAAATAATTCTTTAGATGCAATGCATGCGAAAGCATCTATACATATCAGTACATACTTAGATCGTGGTCAAGTCGTATTATCTATAACAGACGAAGGTACAGGAATTGCCCCTGAAGTAATGAACAAGATTTCTACCCCCTTTTTTACAACAAAAGAAAAGGGAACTGGTCTAGGGCTAGCTATCTCGTTTGCCATTGCCAAAAGAAATAATGCTAATATTGATTTTACTACAGACTCTTCTGGGACAACCTTTTCCATTCGTTTCACGATTCAAGATCATTACTAATTATTCAAAGGGGTTGATTTTCATTCAACCACTTTTTTTATTCCCAAGTTCTGCTGCGATTAATTTCACTCTTTTGTACAAAGGCTTTCTCTAAATCTATATCTAATTTATTCGCTAGCTCGCACACATTCCATACTACATCATATAGCTCTAAACCTAGGCGTTCTTTCACCACTTCCTTATCCTCTTCCCATGAAAGTGATAATACTTCCTTTGCCACTTCACCTACCTCCGTCATTAGAAAGAGTGCACGAGCCTCGACGCTGTTTTTATCAAAGCCTTTTTCTTTACTAAATTGTCCAACCTCTTTTTGTAACTCTGCTATATTAATCATTCGATGCTTACCTACTCCCATGTTTTATTCAATTGCTCGCGATAAAAATGAATCGCTTCTTGATAAGCAGTAATTGATTCATCCCTTGAAGTATTAGCCAATAATCTCAACAAATGATTCATCGCTAATTCATGTTCCCCTAAGTTATATAAAGTCATCGCTAAAAATGTCACTAGTGCTCCGTTATGGGGAAATTGATGGAATCCTTCCTCTAATACTGCTTTAGATTTTTCATATTCTCCTAACGTTCTAAGTGTACTGCCTAAACCAATATAAGCCCCTTCCAGGTCCTCTTTCAATCCTTTTTGAATGGCTTTTTCATAGAGGGGCACGGCTTTTCTTTCTTCACCGAGCAAGTCGTAACTCCAAGCACTTTGGTATAAAAGGTTTGCATCATCGGGAAAAGATTCCAACATCTTCAAAAAAAGCTGATTAGATAATAACCATTCACCTTGCTTTCTTAATCTTAACGCTTCCATTATCTCATCTTGCATACTTGCCTCCTCCCTTCATTTAGACTCTATGAGGCAGAATGTTTAAATAAATCCAGGGATTATAATGTATTTCCACCAGCTTCAATTTTATTTTATTTTTCCGACGATCACTTCAAGGTCAACCGTAATTTGATTATGATCACCCTCAATAAATAACCTCTTCGTATTTTCTTGCCCACTCCATGTGAGGGGTGTCATTTTTACAAGTTGTTTCTTCTCTTCACTACTAAGTTCTACAGTGTAATGCAAACTTTTTTGACTGATAACATGAAAATGTTCTTTAAACAATTGTAGTATCTCTTGATTATCATAGTGATTATTTTTCGATAACGCACTTCTTAACTCAAATAAATAATTAGGACGGGGGACAACCTTAATTACGATGCCACCCTCTCGTAACACCCTTTTAAACTCCTGATAATTAGAAGGTGATAGAATATTTAATAGCACATCTACAGAATGGTCGGTGAAGGGTAGATTCGCCAAATCCCCAACAAGCCATATCCACTCATCATCATTGCCCGCTGCCATTTTAACTGCTTCTTTAGCAATATCTAAACCGACTCCTACATACTTTTGCTCAGTTACATTTAGCTTTTCTAAGATCATATGTAAATGCGAGCCTTCACCGCAACCAGCATCAGCAATCATCTGTCCTGGACTAAGCTCCTTTATATGCGAAATGATTAATTGTTGTAACGGATTGTATAGTTTTGTTTTTGTGATGATTTGTTTTCTTGCTTCAAATAACTCCTTATCATAATGACTGTTTACTTTATGAGTTAGGACGTTGATATAGCCCTGCTTTGTAATATCAAAACTATGAAGGTGGCTACAGATTAGTCGGCTATTGTCTTCTACCTTCAAATCTCCCTTACAAATAGGACATCTTAATGGTGAATGCAAACGTGTTATTTGCTCAATTCTCTTCTGCTTTTTATTCATGGTTCATTCCTTTCTCAATTTAGTGGGTTATATAGTTAACGTCGAACTAATAATACGCCTCCACAATGAGAGATTTGCTTATAATCTACTTTAAACTTTAATGCTATTAATTCTTCCTTTATTTCCTCATAGACGGTATAAAATTCACTATGATCCCAATCCTCATAACTTCTGTTTTTACATTGATCATGCGCACTTCTTGTTTCAAAGGCAATATCTCCAATAATAATTGACCCTCCTTCATGTAACGAAAAGGAGAGCTGTTGAATCCATTCAATTTTTTTTCTATCTGTTACATGATGAAGTGCATAGGTAGAGATAATGGTATGAAATTTTTCCTTCTCAAATTCGAATGGAAGACCTTCTTCCATATTTTTTTGAAAAAGATTAGCGTTAGGCATTTTTTCCTTAGCAATGGCTATCATTTCTTTTGAGAAATCAATTCCATAGATGTTATGACCGTCATCGTACAATCGCTTTGTTAATGTCCCCGTGCCAAACCCAACATCTAAAATGGTTGATGACGGTTTATGTCCTGCCATATGATATACAAGATTAATTACATCTTGATAACCAGCAAAAGGATAAGCCTCTTTTCCCTCAGATAATCTTACGGATTGATTATAATCCTTCGCCCATTCATCGAACCCTCTATGATTTAATACCAATTAACATTCCCCCGTACCTCTATTATTTTGTCACCTGCACATATTTAATAATTACTTCCTGTTTCATCTCGAACACTTCTCTCCATTTTGAATATTTTTAGTTTATCACATGCCACGTGAATAGTGGGATAACCGGTAATAAATTGCTTTAATACTGTCTCGACAAAAGTTTTGTGAATGAACGAATACAATAAGACAATCTTTATTATTCAATTATAAATACCATAAGCAGTTTGATTAGAAACTCCCCCGCGCAAATTAGTTGAGGAATAATTTATAATTAAAATGGATGGTGTAATAAAATTTCTATGAATGTTTAAAAGTATCTCATTGTAAAGGAGATTTTGGAATTGAGAATACCGATTTATCAAATTGATGCATTTACTAATGAACGTTTTAGAGGAAACCCAGCGGCGGTATGTCCGTTAAATGAGTGGATCAAGGATGAACTCATGCAAAAAATTGCAAATGAGAATAATTTATCTGAAACAGCCTTTTTTGTAAAAAAGGAGAATGAATATGAGTTAAGATGGTTTACTCCAAAAGGAGAAATAGATTTATGTGGGCATGCCACATTAGCATCAGCTTATGTCATAAACTCATATTTAGATGAGAATTTAAAAAATACAAAGTTTACAACTAAAAGTGGAGTTCTAGAGGTTATTAATGAAGACGGCCTTTATACTTTATGTTTCCCTTCAAGAAAAGGGAAACAATCTAATCCCCCAGAAGCTTTGATTAAAGGTTTAGGTAAAGTACCTGAAGAGGTCTATAAATCTAGAGATTACATGGCAGTATTTGAGACAGAGCAGGATATTTTAACTCTTGAATTAAATATGGATGAACTAAAAAAATTAGATGGTTTTGGTGTAATAGTGACAGCTAAAGGAAAAGAAGTAGATTTTGTATCAAGATTTTTTGCTCCAAAGGCTGGAGTAGACGAAGATCCCGTTACAGGATCTGCTCATTGTACTTTAGTTCCTTTTTGGAAAGATAGATTGAATAAAGATAAGCTTATCGCATTACAATTATCAGAAAGAGGAGGAAAACTATATTGTACTGATTTAGGTGAGATTGTAAAAATAGCTGGAGAAGCTGTAGCTTATTTAGAGGGGTATATAGAGGTTTAAAAAGAGTTTCTAAATTTATGTTCTCCAACAACAGACAGCGTTAGCACAACCATAAATGATTTTGGTTGTTATTGTAAATGAGGCCATTTGTTGTACAAAGGGAGGATAGATTGAGCATATTTTCTATACTCAACTATCCTCTTTAAACAAGTATTATATCCATTAATATCAATAGTATATTAGAATGCTGCTGTCCAACCAGCATCAGCAGTAATGACCGTACCATTCACGAAGCTAGATTCATCCGAAGCTAAGAATAAAGCCACTTTCGCAATTTCTTCCGGCGTACCAACACGTGGCATGACTGCAGACGCTAAACTTGTACGACTCATTCCGAATTCATTTGGTTGTTTTAAGGCTGACGCAATATTTGTTGCCACCCCACCCGGTGCAATAGCATTACAACGGATTCCTTCTTTTGCATACATGAAACCAGTGTTTTTTGTTAAGCCAACAACTGCATGCTTAGATGCACCGTAAGCTGCACCAGCATGCGCACCGTTTAAACCACCTGTTGAAGCTGTGTTTACAATCACGCCTTTTCCTTTTTCGAGGAAAATCGGAATAGCTTTGCGCATAGCTCGCATCACACCTTTTGTATTGATATCAAAGATAAGATCCCATTTTTCATCTGTAATATCTCCTACAGGTTCCATTGCATCCATGATACCTGCATTATTGACTAGAATATCTAACGTACCGAATTCTTTTACCGCAGCATCAATCATTCCTTCAACTTCATCTAATTTAGCAATATTCACACTAAGAGCTATTGCTTGACCACCATTTGATTTAATGGTGTCCACAACTGCTTCTACACCCTCTTTATTTAAATCGGCTGCAACCACTTTTGCACCTTCTTTTGCGTATAACTCAGCAATTGCTTTTCCCATACCAGATGCTGCACCTGTTACAATGGCTACTTGATCTTTTAGTTTCATAGAAAATTACCCCTTTCATTTATGCACTTTCATTAAAGCGCTATCAAAATAGTTTGTACTCTTTCAGTTTAATCTTCTATAATTTAAGTAACAATATGCAAAACAGATAGCATTTGTTCAATAATAAATACATTGGCTATCACTTGTATATTAATAAAAGTTAATCAACAAAGGGAAGGTGAATTGTTGATGAAAAATGATCGAAGAATTCATAAATCTAAAAAAGGGCTAAAAGATGCTCTTATTACTCTAATGGCTGAAAAAGAGTTTGAAAAAATCACAGTGACTGACCTTGTACAAAAAGCGGATTTAAATCGCGGCACCTTTTATAAACATTTTCAGACGAAAGAAGAATTATTGGAAGAATTAACTAACGATATACTAGATGACCTTATTCGGAGCTATCGCGAACCATATATCGGCATTGGAAAATTACATATTGAAAATTTAACAACATCAAGTGTAAAGATTTTTGAACATGTATATCAATACGGAAGTTTCTATTCAGTTATGATTCATTCTCACGCACTCTCTGGATTTCAAGATAAGATTATTTCCGTTTTAACACAGCTTTCCTATGATGAAATTGGCTTTGATCATA
The DNA here is from genome assembly GCF_038007345.1 of Cytobacillus sp. FSL M8-0252. Lineage (NCBI taxonomy): Bacteria > Bacillati > Bacillota > Bacilli > Caryophanales > Bacillaceae > Cytobacillus > Cytobacillus sp. FSL M8-0252. Next base: position 1,141,830 of record NZ_JBBOWZ010000001.1, on the reverse strand, counting down.
TCCCAAATGCCATTAATCATGAATTATTAACAAACTATCATGTATATGGCCTCTATGGACTTATTATTTCCTGGGTAAAAGGAGGCTTTAAATATAGTCCGACTCATATGACGGAACAGTTGATAGAAATGCTGAATTATACCTCTAAGCTGCCAATCGTTAATATTAAACAGAAGGAAGAAAGAAAACCTTAAAACATTCGGAAGTCAGGGCGCTACTTTTACGCCATTAACTATTTGTATTTATTAAAAATTCAATTCGCTCACCTGAAGGATCCGGTAGCATCTGATCTATAAATAATGGTTAAAGAAAATAACTCGGCGACTTGACACTACTTTTAGTCGCCTACTCGTCAGGTATCCAATTAATTTTTTCTACCGCCATGGATTTTTGACGCGGTTCTTGCCTTTGCCAATCAAATTTTTCTCTCGACACGGATTTTTGACGCGTTTCTTACCTTTGCCAATCAAATTTTACCCTCGACACGGATTTTTGACGCGGTTCTTGCCTTTTTGCCAATCAAATTTTACTCACGACATGGATTTTTGACGCGGTTCTTGCCTTTGCCAATCAAATTTTCCTCTCGACATGGATTTTTGACGCGGTTCTTACCTTTTCCTATCAAATTTTCCTCTCGACACGGATTTTTGACGCGGTTCTTACCTTTTCCTATCAAATTTTACCCTCGACATGGATTTTTGACGCGGTTCTTACCTTTTCCTATCAAATTTTTCTCTCGACACGGGTTTTTGACGCGGTTCTTACCTTTTCCAATCAATTTTCACCATCGACATGAATTTTTGACACGCTCCCCCCTATTCTGATCATCATCAAATGCACTAAATGCGAACTGGAAAGAACAAACATCGAACTGCCCACTGCCCAACTTGCACAGCAAATAAAAAAAACTCGAACACTGTATTGTTCGAGTTCAAATGATGCTAAGATCGCATACTTAATTACTTCAAATTAAAAATAATCCCTACTAAAGAATAAATAATTACCGTTGAAAAAAGGACTGTCATATGGATAAGTGAATAGGCGAATAAAGCGTTTGCCCATTTCTTCGGATCCATCTTCTTATAACCATAGATACTAAGAATTAACCAACCAATACCAAGTAACAATGATACAAGCGTTAACCCAGGGCTTAATGGCCAAAATAAAAAGCTTGTTAAAATTAACAAAACAAGATAGACATTTGTCTGTAAATAGGTGCGACGTATTCCTTTTACAACAGGTAACATCGGAACATTTGCCGCTTTATAGTCATCATGTTTACGAATGGCAATCGCATAAAAATGTGGCATTTGCCAAATAACTTGAATGACGAACAAGCCTAATATTGCCGGGTGTAAAATATCTGGATGAATAGCAGCCCATCCAATTAAAGGAGGCATTGCTCCGGAGATACTCCCAACTTCCGTATTATAAATGGTTCTTCTTTTTGTCCACATAGTATAAGGTACAACATAAAAAAACCAACCTAAAAAACCGAGCAATCCTGCTAGCGGAGTTGCTAATGATAACAAAATAATACCTACTAATCCCATCACTGTCGCTAGAATTAACACTGATTTAGTAGTAATATCTCCTGTTACTGTTGGCCTAGTCTTCGTACGCTCCATGATAGAGTCAATATCTCTATCATAAATATTATTGAAGGCACCGGCAGAGCCGATAATAAAAATAGAGCCAAATAAGGCAAATAATATTGCTGGTATCTTGTCTAAAATACTATAATCATACGTATATAAGGCTAGCGTTAACCCTGCGAACATCGGAAACAAATTGGATTTTATAATCCCTGTTTTAATGGTAGCAGCTAGAATTCTTGTAATTGGTTGACGCTTTTCGAGTTGCTGCATTGAATTATTCATGCTAATACCTTTCTCCATAACAAGAGGAACTTTCCCTTCCATAAGAAATTTCAATTATATTGTAACACTAAAAAAGTATTTATAACTTTTTAAGTAAACCTTTTCACAATATCTTCAAAAAGAAGTGACAATCTATAGCTATAAAAATACAACCTCTTCCATTATAATCATAAGAAAGACATTTGACTAGATACCCCTAGATGATTGAATAAGTATGAGAAAAGGAGAACCTCATGACTGTATTATACGGCATTATAATCTTTTTACTCATTGTTGCTATTGTTGGTACTTTGTTATTGACAAGTCGCAGTGATGACAATTATCGATCTTCTACAAAGAAAAACAGTAGAAACCTTTCACTTATATATATTATCCTGATTATCCTATCTATTATTGCACTAGGTTTATATATTATCATTTACTAATACTTCTAATGAAGGAGATGATTATGATCAACCAACAATTAACTGAAGTGACTACCATTCATACAATGCTCCCAAACTATTGGCCACATTTTATCGCTTCACCTTATGCCTATTATGATCATGAGTCTGTTTGTTTATATCATCATCCACATTTTAATGGTCAAGAAGTCATACTACCATGGAACAATCAATTTACGGGCTCTACCTCAATAATTTTCGAAAATGAAGTAACAGCCATTGTCGACATAAATAATCTTAATAAAGAGGAAGTATACGCCACCCTTATTCATGAGCTTTTTCATTGCCATCAATATCATAAGAAAGAAAAACGTTTTCCCAATGAATTAGTAGGAATTGCTTATCCTCTTGAAAGAGAAAATATTCAATGGAGAATCCAAGAAAGAGAGTGTCTTAACCACGCATTACGTATTACTAATATCAATAGACAAAGAGAAGCGATTCAAGCCTTCATATATTGGCGAGAAAAAAGAAAAGAGCAGTACAATGAGTTGGTACAGTATGAAAGCCGTATTGAAACAATTGAAGGACCGGCGTTTTTTATCGAATTCCTTGCATATAAAGATATCGTCAACCAAACAGATGAACTGGTACTTGAGCGTTATATTAAGTCATTAACAGACTACTCTATTATGACAAATAGAATAAGACATAGTTGCTATCCCTCAGGTTTAGCTCTTTGTTTATTACTTGAGAAATTCTCTCCACAATGGAAAGAAGGATTATTCGAACATCAACTAACTATTTATGAAATCTTACAAAAAGAATTTGAACCAATAGCTAGAGCACCAAAGAAAATGCATCTGCCATTTTCCTTAGACGATCTTATTCAGGAAGCTGAAATGAATAAAGAGCTTGAAATTAGCAGTTTTAAAAAAACAAATGGGTTCCTTCTAACACTGATAGGCAAAGGAAGGATTCAACAATTTGACCCTATGAATACCATACAATCGCATAAAAACTTCCTTCATAAAAACGGTATGACCATACGTCTTCAACAGCAGTCCATATATTTTTCACGACCTGTATTAGCCTTAACAGAAAATAGATTAAACGATGTGTTACAGCTACAATTTGTCATTAATCACCCTCCGGAACAGACAATAGATGGCATCTTTATAGAAGGGATTGGTCATTTTTTGGGAGAGATCAAGCAAGTGGGTAATAACATCTATATCATATTAAGTAATTAACCTATGAATCAATATTGAACAAAGTTTTGGAGAATTTTCTTCCCCTTATCCCATATCATCTTTAGCGCGTTTTTCCTTAGCGAATGACGCCTAATTTTTTTCTGCTCGGATCTTCTTTTTAGCTACAATTCTCCCTTTTTTTTCTTCTTGAGTAAGATATACATCTGTTTTATATTTTCACGTAATCAATTTCCACTTACAATGAACGGCAGATTACATTGAGATTATTTCAAGCGACATTTCTACTTTTACGGCCATTCCATTTTCACTTCTATAACCTGACCCTTTATCTCTTTTTTATAAATCACAAACCTCATCCTTTCCAAAAATAATTGCCTTGGTATCAATGACCAAGGCAAAACATCATTCATTATCTTAAGGGGTCATAAGGAGTAAGATCAAATGGTAAAGTATGATTCAAAGCGATTTCACTAGCTACTACGCCTATGTAAGGCCCCATTGTTATCCCCGAAGGCCCCAAGCCTGTGGCTATAGTGACATTATGATGTCCTTGCAGTATACCTAATAACGGAAGGGTGTCGGGTCCCATTGGTCTAAAACCTACACGCATCTCGGAAATTGAACTATTTTCTAATGATGCTGCCATCTCCAGTCCTGCTTCAATTACTTCTTTCACTCCTCCAGCTGTCAATCGATAATCAAATCCTGCCCCCGTTTCTCTCGTTGCACCTACAACGATTCTTTGATCATCAAAGGCAAGCATATAGTAACTAGAATCCGGTATAACAACTGGCCAGTCTGAAGTAATATGTTCCTTTACACCGAAATGAATAATTTGCCCACGTTGTGGTTTAATAGCAATAGAACAATGAAGGGGTGAAAGAAACTCATTTGTCCATGCGCCAGTCGTTACAATGATTTGGTCACACGCATATAATTCTCCATTTACCTCTGCACCAACTACATGCCCATTCTTTAGAGTAAGACATGCTTTGCCTTCTACAAATTGAGCCCCATGTAAGGAAGACGCTCTTTGCATCGCTTGACAAAGTAAATGTGTATCCACTCTAGCTCCCCCACTCACATAAAGTGCTTGATATTCTATATTCAATAGCGGGAATAAACCTCGTGCTTCCTCCCCTGATAAGCGCTTAATATCTCCTACCTCAGGCGTAGCCGCAGCTCGTTTGCTCATTGCCTCCGCTTGAAATTGTTTTATTACCTCATCCTCTTTGCTTATTGCCAGTGCACCAACCTGTTTATATCCTATATCCCATTCACCATCATTTTCTAATTCTTTAGTGAGCTCTCCATAATACAAAGCTCCCCTTCGAGCCAATGTATACCAATCTGGATGTTTATGATGAGTAATCCATGGACAAACAATTCCAGCTCCTGCAGCAGATGCCCTACCTTCGTGGTTCGCATCAATTACAGTAACATTGATGCCGTTTCTACTTAAATGATAAGCAGCACTCGCTCCAACTATGCCTGATCCGATAATGATCACCTTAATTGTTAACATCTCCTTAATCAAACTGTGATATTTGCCGTTTTTTTATGAACGGCACCCTTTTTTTGAGAGGATTCACTATGTATACATATACTAATATAAAGGCTACTTCAGAGGTCCATTACAAATTTTATAGAAGGAGGAATGTCCATTGATATCTTTTAAAGTTCTACTTATCCTTCTCATCTTTTTATTTTCGATCTTGATAAGCTTACTTTTCAGAAAACTCACCTTTCAGTACTTTGATAGCATTGTCTTTCTTCTCATATCTATCGCCTCTTGCATTTCTATATTTTTCCTAAAAGGGAGTCATCAATATTTCTTCCTAATAGCCTGCATAAGCAGCTTTTTGCTTTCCTGTATATATTTTTTTCTCTCATTCTATGAATAAGAATTATATATTTTGTTTGATTGTTAAAAACATTTTTTCTATTACTGTTTCTGGTATAACCGTAACTGCATCACCAAAACTAATTTCAGCAAAATACTCGTTATCTTTCTTTTGAACTCTAGATGTGATACCCACACCGCATTCCTCATACACCAATTTCAACAATTGTTCTATATCCTCGATGTCTTTTTCAAAATAAAGATGGAACATATTTGATTGGGGTATTTTTGGTTTTGTATATAAACCATTTATTTGATTAAATCGCACAGCGAAGAATCGTGATATTTCATAATATCTCTTCATTTTATCTTTTCTTTTTTCATAATAATAGTCTGCTGGAATGATATAAGGGTAAAGACTAATGAGATCTCCGCCGAACCTTTTTTTCCAAATCTTTGCTTCTTCAATAAAAGACTCATCACCTGCTAAAATTGCTCCAGCTATCCCACCTACACCTTTATAAAAAGAAAGATATACACTGTCAAATAATGCACTTACTTCTTCTGCGCTCTTTTCATAATAAGGAAGCACTTCTAATAATCTCGCACCATCTAAATGTAGTTTAATATTATTCTCGCGGCAATGATTCGCCATTTGCAGAAGTTCTGAAAATGGGGGTACGGACCCGCCTATTTCTCTCTGCGGCAACTCTAATAACAATGCAGCGAACGACTCATCTAAGTGACTAATCTCTTCATAGCCTACAGGTCTACTTTCTTCACTGACGAATGTTACATCAAACTCGTGTAGCATCTTAGGGCCATCTTGTTCATGAATTTCTAGGTGGCATAATGGATGATAGGCAATTTTTTTTGATTGTTTTTTATCACTCCAGATTCTCAGAGCAATTTGTTGCGCCATTGTTCCACTCGGAAAGAAGACTGCTTTTTCTTTTCCTAATAATGTTGCCATCTTTTTTTCAAATTCTGCAATGATTTGACCTTCCCCGTAAAAATCGCTAGTGACATCTTCTGGTACATGACGGAAGGCTTCTTTAAGCACTTCCACTTGTCGCACTCCATGACCGCTTAAAGTGTAGAGTGATTTTTGATAAATATCTTGCAATAGTGTCAAAGGTAGCGACCTCCTTATTCTGAATTTTCATAAATTATTATAACATGCCTAGAGGTGATTGGTAGGTAGAAAACTTCGCGTTACGAAATGATTGTAGTTATTTTATCAAACTCTAAAAAATCTTAACTACTTTTATCCTCGATGGCAGACAACAATTTCCCCCTGACAGTGACCATATTGTTTTTTTATGTGGGCTTTTTGTATACCTTCAATATTCAACGGATACACATGCGCCAAAACTGGGGTTAGATTACCTTTTTCTACTAATTGTTTTATCTGTTCTAACCCCTTCTTAATTGAATATGTAGTAATATATCTTATTGACAAACATTCTTTATCAACGACTTGAAATTTCGGTTTTGTGAATTTTAGCACTTCTGCTTCTGGCTTCAACCACCTTAACGCACTTAAATATGGATAGCCTTGTCCAATTGTATCAATTAGTAGATCAAAGCGTTGTTGCTTATGAATAGGATCCAGACAATCCCCATCAATATGAATGACATCTTTCTGCTTTACATCTTCGGAAAGTATGCCTACCACTGTGCCCATTGCCTTTAATAATTGAATGAGCATCAAACCTACATTCGTTTGACTACCTAAAATTAGAACATGGCTTCCTTCCCTCACCCTCCCTTCAACTGTTGCTTGCCATGCCGCTATACTACTTTCTAATAGAGCAGCCGATTCAATGAATGTTAAATTATTAGGCATGAGACAAACATTAGATGATGGTACTAACGTTTCGTTGGCATATGTCCCATATGTAGAAATAGTTGTTAGAAAGAAAACTTTGTCACCAGCTTTGAACTGGGAGACGTCTTTTCCAATTGCTTTAATGATTCCGGCTCCCGAACTTCCTAGAATGACCGGTAAGTTAAGATTGTCACTCAAACGTTGCCCCGACCTTAATTGCCAGTCACTCTCTAACACGCCACTCGCTTTTATTTGAATTAATATCTCGTCATCACCAACTGGTGGTGTTACTAATACAATTTCACGTAATTGGTGAATATCGCCATATTGAAGAATGCCAATTCCCTTCATAGAATGCCTCCGCTTATTATTACTGTTTATATTGTTCATTTTTACCAACTAGATATATTCTTAAAAATACATCTTGCACACATAATTTTATTGATGTATCACATTCTAATGATAATAATGTTTTTAGAGGAGGGTAAACTTGAGTGCAGCTAATTTCTTTCGTGTATTTAATGCCATCATCTTATGGGGAACGATGTTTTTTATTCCTGGTAAATCAATTAAAAGGTTTCTTCCTGTTACTTTATTTTGCTCTTGCATCCTTTTAATTGAAACATTATTTTCGTTTGTTTTTAAATGGTGGAGGGTAAAGGGCGGAAAGAAATACATGCTTTATGATTCAATTGCCTTTATATTGGGACCCTTATTCACAATTAATATTTGGGTGTTCCATTTAACATACGGGAAGTTTTTTCGATATGTCGGTCTTAATCTAATTATTGACCTTTTATTTGCCTATCCTTTCAATGCTTTCTTTCAAAAAATTGGTCATTATAAACTGTATAAATTCACATCATTTTCATTATTTATTTCTGCCTTCGCCTATGCATTAATTAATTATGGCTTTCAAGTATTATATGAACGATATCCGAAAGAATATATAAAAATGGATAAGGTGAGTAAAACAGAACCTACTGTTAAATGACCTTATCCTCTTTTATTCGGGAAAAAAAGCATTAGATAATTTTTGCTATTTTTTCAAGAGAAGTATTGATGGTAGATATTTGCTGTTGAAGAGAACATAATTGTTCATACGAATAAGTATTAAATAAGGCATTAATATAGGCCGCTCCCTCTTGTGTTAAACGAACACTAACAATTCGACGGTCATTATGTGCTCTACTTTTAGTTACAAAACCAAGTACCTTTAATTTATCACTCATATTCGTTGCAGCTGCTGGGGACATATAGAAATCTGTAGAGATATCCGTGATTTTCATTTCACCACGCTTTTTCAACTTCATCATAAGCCAAATAAGGTTATCATTGAGCGTTTCTTGTTTATGCAATAACACATTAATAAAGTATTTATTACTGGCCATTTCCCCAATTAGGTGCTGTATAATTATTTCATTCCTTGCGTTCATTTTTTCATTTCTCCTAATCTTTTATGAAGTAAAATAATTAAGGAAGGTTGACGCTCGGCTGTATAACCGAACGCCTATACAATTATTCTTCTGTCAATATAGTTTTTGCTAATGTATCATCTAATTCTTCAAAATCATCATAGCTGATTGTTTGATATAGTTCTTTTCTTGTTTGCATATTAGCAAGCGCATCTTTTTGTGACCCTGTTTCTTTAATGATCTTAAAAACGTTTTCATATGCCTTCGCTGCCACTCTTAATGAAGTAACAGGGTAGATAACCATTTGAAAGCCCATTTGTGAAAATTCATCCGCTGAGTAGTACGGTGTCTGACCAAATTCAGTCATATTTGCTAGTAAAGGAATTGAAATCGCTTGTGAAAATAGACTAAACTCTTCTTCCGTTTTTAATGCTTCTGGGAAAATAGCGTCCGCTCCAGCTTCTGCATATGCTTTCGCTCGTTCAATCGCTTCATCAAGTCCTTCCACCGCTCGTGCGTCTGTTCTTGCTATTATCATAAGATGAGGGGCAACTTCTTTAATTACTCTAATTTTTTGTATCATTTCTTCTGATGTTACAAGCTGTTTTCCATTTAAATGGCCACATTTTTTCGGTAACTTTTGATCCTCTATCTGCACAGCAGCCACTCCAGCTTCTTGCATTTCTACAGCTGTTCTTGCCGCATTTAATATCCCACCGAACCCTGTATCAATATCAACAAGTAATGGCAAATTAGTTGCTCGAATAATTTCTTTCGCCCTTTCTGCCATCTCAGTAGATGTAACCATACCTAAGTCTGGCAGTCCTTTACTTGCCGTATATGCAGCGCCTGATAAGTACAGAGCATGAAAGCCTGCTTGTTTTGCCATTAAGCCTGCCATTGCATCATGCGCCCCAGGTATTTGCAATATATTCTTATCTAGCATTTTTGAACGAAATTGCTCAGCTAAATCTTGTTGAGTCACAGGTTTATGAACAATCCATGCCATCTTGCATCCCCTCCTAGATTAAGAATAAATTCATAAATTCATTTACTGCCATCTCTTTTAACGTTTCTTGATCGGAAATAGCTCCAGCAATGCTTTTTTGTGCCTTGTTTGAAAAATGAGTTTTAATATTATACTCGAATTTCTGCAATACTTTTGGAATCGCTTCGTCACGGCGGAATCGATGACCTAATGGATATTCACATTCAATCTTCTCAGAAGAAGTTCCATCCTTATAATGGATTTGAACTGCATTAGCGATTGAGCGCTTGTTCGGATCTAAATAATCCTTCGAGTATTGCAGATCTTCCACTACCTCCATCTTCTCTCGTAAGGTGTCTACTCGGGGGTCGCTAGCTACATCATCCTCATAATCCTCAGCGCGAATATTTCCTTTTAATAAACCAATAGCTGTAATGTACTGAATACAGTGATCGCGGTCAGCTGGATTATGTAATGGACCTGTTTTATCGATAATCCTAATCGCTGATTCATGTGTGGTAATCGTAATTCGATCGATATCGTTTAAATCACCCACATCGCCATTTTGATGAAGTGAAACGGCACATTCCGCTGCAGTTTGCGCGTGAAATTCTGCCGGATAAGAAACTTTGAATAACACATTTTCCATTACATAAGCACTTAACTCTCTTTGTAGGGTAAGTTTTTGCCCTTTAAACAGAACGTCTTCAAATCCCCAGTTAGGTGCAGATAAGACACTGTTATAGCCCATTTCACCTTTCACAGCCATCATAGCTAACTGAACACCCCTACTTGTCGCATCTCCAGCAGCCCATGATTTTCTTGAACCCGTATTTGGCGCATGACGATATGTCCTTAATGCAGAATTATCCACCCATGCAAGTGATAATGCATGAATCACCTCTTCTTTTGTTGCACCAAGCATCTTTGCCGTAACAGCAGTTGTTGCCACTTTAACAAACAGTACATGATCTAAACCCACGCGATTTAAACTATTATCTAGCGCTAATATTCCTTGAATTTCATGAGCCTTGATCATCATTTCCAGGACTTCAATCATTTTAACTGGCTCTTTACCAACTGAAAGACGTTGCCTACTTAAATAATCTGCAACTGCCAAAATACCACCAAGGTTGTCAGAAGGATGCCCCCATTCAGCAGCTAACCATGTATCATTGTAATCCAGCCAGCGAATCATACAGCCAATATTAAATGCACCTCTAATGGGGTCTAATTCAAATGATGTACCAGGGACTCTTGTTCCATTAGGTACAACCGTTCCTGGCACAACAGGACCAAGTAGTTTTGTACATTCAGGATAATCAAGCGCTAATATTCCACAACCAATTGTATCGAGCAAGATATAATGTGCCGTGCGATAAGCCTCTTCACTTGTTATTTCATAATCCAATACATAATCAGCAATTTCCGTTAAAATAACATCGGTTTCAACCTTTTCATTCGTTTTCAGCATTTACTCGTACTCCTCCTCAATTTGGTAAAGTATGACGTGCACCTGAATAAATGACCCGCGGTCTAAATAAGCGGTTGTTTTCATGCTGTTCAATGACATGGGCACATAAACCAACCGTTCTTGCACTAAAGAAAATCGGTGTGTAAAGTGGGATAGGAATTCCTAACATGCCATAAACCGGTGCGGCATAATAATCTAAATTAGGGTATAGCCCTTTCTCAACTTCCATGATTCTTTCTCCTGCTTCACATTTTCGAAGCAACGAATCATCTCCATTTTGTATGGATAACTCCTGTAGAGCTTCCTTCATTATTAATGCTCTTGGGTCCATTTTTTTCATATAAACTCTATGACCAAAGCCCATAATCTTTTCTTTTTTAAATAGTTTTTTATAGAAGAGACCTTCCACGCCAGCGACACTTTCCGCTTCATTCAACATGTACATAACCGCTTCATTTGCACCGCCATGCAAGCTACCTTTTAAACTTGCAACTGCGCCCGTTAACGCTCCAAATAGATCGGATTGCGTGGAAGCAATTACTCTTGCTGCAAATGTTGAGTTTGGCATTTCATGTTCACTATATAAAAGTAATGATTGGTCAAATACTCTTTCTTCTAAATCGGAAGGTACTCTACCAGTTAACATATAGAAAAAGTTGGCACTATATGATAGGGATTTATCCGGTTCAATTCTCTCCAGACCTTGTAATATACGATAACTGTTAGCTACAATTGTCGGAACTCCGCCAAGTAGACGATAAGCTCTTTCTTTATTTGCTTGCTTCGACCTATCATCTAAGGTCGAATCATATCCAGCCAAGCTTGAGATGCCAGTGCGGAGCCCATCCATTGGATGTGTTCCTTTTGGTAAATGAGTAAAAACCTCCATTACGGCCGTTGGTATTTCATAATAGGACTTTAACGTATTAGCTAATGAATTTTTTTCCTCGTCTGTTGGTAATTGATCTTCTAGAAGTAAATGGATAATATCTAAATAGCTTTTCGTTTTTGAAAGTTGAATTAAGTCATAACCTTTTATGACAATCTCTCCATGAACAGTATCTAAAAATGAGATGCTGGTCTCAGAAGCTATGATTCCCTCTAACCCTGGTATATACTTCTCCTCCATGCTCACAATCATTTTCCTCCCATCCAATTACATCGTGCCTGACAATGCTGTAAGCCCTTTCAGCATTCCTTAAATATATTTGGATCTTCTCTTCTTCTACAGAGAGTGTTCGGATGTCTTCTTTATACTGATCTAATACTTTTCTTAAACTATAACTCTCAGCAGAATAGCTGTTCATCATGATCGTTGATTTCATTATGTTCACATAATAAGGAACGGTTCCAAACAAAGCTTTTTCCTCCGTTCTTGCTCACCTTTTTACCATATCAATCCATTAAAAAAACAACTTCTAGAAAGAAGTTGTTAAGTTCAAACGAATACTAAAATAAACATGCGACCTTGGCATGTATTCATTACCCGTACTTAACACCTCCTATATCCACGTAGGAATTGATGTTTACACTAAACAGGCAGGTCTCCTGGCTTATGGTCAACATGATACGAAACCTTCCCATCTCCATTTTTAGGAAACAGTGGTATCTTTCATATCACTCGCAAATACAGTTGCGGGACAGCGACGGAATCCAACCGTACTTCCCTTTTAAGTAAATAGACAAGCTAGCATTCTATTTACACCTATTTTTGAAAATATTCAATTGTTCTATTTAAATATATCAATATTTTAGAAAATTGACAATTATTTTCTTAATTGTACTACTTTTCACTTTTAACTAACACTTGTTATTATAACAATTTAAATGTCGCCTACAAACATCTCTTAAAAGAAATACAATTTTAACATAACATTTACCATTTTACAGAAAAAAATCTATCGCCCATAGACAGACAAGACGGCTTTTTGTTATAGTATATTAGTTACCATTGATAACTATTTTAAATGAGGTGAATATTATTATTGCTAGCCAAAGGTTCTTTCATCACTTTATGATGCTTTATCGCCCTTTTGAGAATAGACTAAACAGCTTATTAACGAAACATCAATTACAACGGGCACAGTGGACAATTCTTTATTATCTCTACCATTTTGGTCCAACAACTTTAGTAGAGATTGCTGCATATCAAGGTGTCGAAAAGCCAACAGTTACGAGGACCATAAATCAGCTTGAGGAATATGGATATGTAGAAAAAATCCCAAGCATGGATAAACGTGAAAAGAAAATGAAAATAACGAACGAAGGTGAACGCATATACAAAAAAATCCGCATTCCGATTGATCAGTTCGAAATGGAAATATTAGAGGGAATCACACCTGAGGAACAAGAAGAATGTATTCGTATTTTTGATAGTATTAAAAGCAATTTGTAAGGAGGAAGAAAAGAATATGAGTTCAACAAAAGAAAAATTATGGACCAAGGACTTTATCACCGTTTCTTCCGTAAACTTTTTTCTAACATTAGTGTTTTATTTATTAATGGTTACGATTGCGGTGTATGCCGTTGAAGCACATCATGCGACCGCCAGCCAAGCTGGCTTAGTTACTGGCATATTTATTATAGGAACATTGGTAGGAAGATTGTTTATCGGTAAATATATTGATCGTATTGGACGGAAGAAGACTTTAATCATTGGCTTACTATTATTTAGTTTATCAACAAGTCTTTATTTTATTGAAATTGATGTCAATTTCTTACTTATTACCCGCTTTATCCACGGTTTAACATTAGGGATGGCAAGTACAGCAAGTGGTACAATTGTCGCTTCAGTTATACCGCAAACAAGGAAAGGTGAAGGAATCGGCTATTTTAGTATGAGTAATACTTTAGCGACAGCAATAGGACCTTTTATCGGTATGTTAATGAGTCAATACACAACTTTTCATACGATTTTCATTTTTTGTTTGATTCTTGGTATTATTGGCCTACTTATCGGGTTAACTGTGAATGTGAAAGAGTTAACTGAAGATCAAAAAGCTCAATTTCAATCATCTGGTTTTCAATTATCTAGCTTTATTGAACCAAAGGCACTTCCAATTGCACTCGTCACATTAACAGTCGCATTTTGTTATTCAAGCGTCTTGTCTTTTATTAACTTTTATGCAATTGAAAAGGACTTAGTAAATGCTGCTAGCTTTTTCTTCTTTGTCTATGCCATCGCTGTCTTACTATCCCGTCCTTTCACTGGTAAATTAATGGACAGCAAAGGGGCAAATTACGTGATGTATCCAGCGTTCATTTTATTTGGAGTAGGTCTATTCTTACTTAGTAATTCATCAAATGGTGTTATGTTATTAGTGGCGGGGGCTTTGATTGGCTTAGGCTTTGGTAATATGCAGTCTTGTACACAAGCGATTGCGGTCAAATTAACGCCATCCCATCGCATGGGGCTAGCTACTTCCACCTTCTTTATCTTTCTCGATGGTGGTTTAGGTTTTGGACCCTATTTATTAGGTTTACTGATTCCTATAACTGGCTACAGTATGTTATACATTTACATGGGGATAGTGTCGATTGCTTCAATTATTCTTTACTTTTTAGTTTATGGACGAACCGAACATAATGGGAGTAAACAGACACATCAAACAGCATCAATGTAAAATAAGGTATGCTATAATGAAAGAAGAGACTCCACGTAATGGAAGTCTCTTCTTTCTAATTAAAATGGTTTATTCGGTTCATATGTCGGTTGTTGATTCGTCACTTCATACTCATAACTTTTCTCCATTGCTGCTTGTACTTCTTCTGACTGTTCTAATTCTGTATCCATTTGATTGTATTGTTGAGCTTCATTTTGAGCAGCAATAATTTTCTCATCCACTTGATTATCATACTTTTTTTCCATTGCTTTCACTCCCCTTTTATAAGATGTCTCGCCTATTTTCCCCCTCAAAAAACGATTTATACAAAATAATAAAAAAGGAGACTGTTCCATGAAGGAATTAATTAAAAACCATCTCCCGCATCTTCAGGAAATACAGATTGAAAGCAATCATTCTGGTTGGGATCATCATATTTATATTGTTAATCAAACATATGTCATCCGAATACCAAAAACAAAACAAGTATTAGTGAAAATAAAAAAGGAAATAAAGCTACTTCACCAGCTCTCATATCTTTCTTCCATTATTGAAATACCAAATTATCTTCCATTTTATAATAAAGACGGACAAATGATTGGTGTTTTTTACCACTTCATTAAAGGACAAGCATTATCTCATTCATTGATTACTCCTCCTTTATATGAAGCCAAGCGGTTAGGAACATTTCTTACAGAATTACATCGTCTGGATATAGATGAAGCAAAGAAATGTAATATAGAAGAACTACATAGTGAAAATTATTGGGCGCAATTACATCAAGCCCTGATTAAAAAAATATTTCCGTTCTTAAAAGACGCAGAAAAAGAAGAAATTGATAAAATGTTTTTAGCGGTGTCAAAATTTAAAGAAGCAAAAGTGGTGATTCATGGTGATCTAACAAGTGCCAATATCCTTTATCATCCAAGCAAAAAGGAAATATCAGGAATTATAGACTTTACAGATACGCAAATAGGGGACCCGGCGTTTGACTTTGCAGGGCTATATTGGGATTTCGGAGATCAATTCACCAAAGAAGCTCTCGCATCTTATCAAACAAAATTCAATAAAGATGAAATGTATAGAAGAGTCACTTCCTTTTACGGCTTACAACCAATATTTCACAAATGGTTGAAAAACGTCAATGACCAGGATGAAAAAGTTGTTCGACAATCCATAAGTACAGGAATGACCAAAATACAAATTATGCACAGATAAGTTTAACAGTATTCTACAACTATTATTAGAAACCGGACAAATCCATATAATTTTGTCCGGTTTCTTGCTTATTATTACTTCGTTATTTCATCCACGCTGGCTTTCCAAATCCTTGAAACTCTTCGTCGATAATTTTTTCAAATTCTGCAGACTCGACCACTTCTTTTAAGTCTTTCGCATATTGTTTATCTTCAAAGTCTGCTTTAACTGCAACCACGTTGCGATAATCATCAAGCATATTTTCTAGTGCTAATGCACTTAATAAGTCCATATCGGCTGCCAACGCAAAGTTACCAGGAACTGCAGCAAGATCCACACCCTCAAGAGATCTTGGTAATTGTCCTGCTTCAATCGGTTGAAAAACTAAATTCTTTTTATTCTCCTTCACATCTTTTTCAGATACTGTTAGTGGATCGGCGTTTTCATCAATCGTAATTAGACCTTCGTCATTTAACGTATTTAAAGCGCGTGCTGCATTCGTTGGGTCATTTGGAATAGCAATGGTTGCACCGTCTTTAATCTCATCAATTGAATTAAACACATTCGAGTAAATCCCCATTGGGGCTGTTGGTACAATAATTAATGGTGCTAAGTCCATGTTATTTTCTTTCTCAAAATTCTCCAAGTAAATTGTATGTTGGAAAAGGTTAGCTTGTATATCATCTTCATTTAAAGCTTTGTTAGGTTGGATATAATCGCTAAACTCTACGACAGTTACTTTATATCCTTTTTCCTCTAGACCAGGTACAATAGCTTTTTTCAACATATCACTATAAGGACCGGCAGTAGCACCAATTTTTAGTTCTTTCGTTTCATCCACCTTTTCTCCACTCGTGTCTGAACCTCCGCCACATGCTGTTAGTAAACAAACAGTTGCAATGAATAAAACAATTAGCCACTTTCTCATTATGTTTCCTCCCCATAGCTGTAACCAGAATTTTAACCAATAAAAAAAGCCACTATTCATCATCTGAAAGAGGCATTGGTTTTATTCCGCCTTATCTTTCAGAATGAATGGATATCATTCTGCAGGAATTGGCACCTTCCCAATATTGGGGGTTGCCGGACGTCATAGGGCCTAGTCCCTCAGTCTCTCTGGATAAGCTTTTCATTTAATTTTTATGATATGATATTACTACTCTCTTTTATTTTTGTCAATGTTCGAAATAATGCTACATCCAATCTCCCAAGAAAATGGGTTTAGTGATCCAACTACCTTTCCTTTATTCTTTTAAAACAAAAAAGGAAATCGAATATTTCCTTTTATATAAAATTAACTGGACAATTTGTCTTTTTGGTTATAAAATGCGTTCGTATATAGATTAAATGAATGAAGGTGGATTAAAATGGAATTATCGCATCGTTTGAAGCAATTACCTCAACAATTTTTTGCTTCCCTTGTTCAAAAAGTTGCTGCTGCAAAACTTGAAGGCAGAGATGTTATTAACCTAGGACAAGGCAATCCCGACCAGCCAACACCTGCACATATTGTACAATCACTTCAGCAAGCTGCAGAAGACCCAATGACACATAAATATTCTCCTTTTAGAGGAATTAATGAATTAAAGAAGGCCGCCGCTTCCTTTTATGCGCGTGAATATGGGGTAGAAATTGAGCCTGAAAAAGAAGTAGCTATCCTTTTTGGCGCAAAAGCAGGTTTAGTAGAAATTCCATTATGCCTACTCAATGAGGGAGATTTAATGCTCTTACCAGATCCAGGTTACCCTGATTATGAATCTGGTGCGGTTTTGGCAAATGTAAAATACGAAACCTTTCCTTTAAAAGAAGCAAATCAGTTTCTACCTGATTACTCGCAATTTACAGAAAAACAAAAAAAGGATGCCCGCCTACTATTTTTGAATTATCCTAATAATCCAACAGGCGCGACAGCTGATTCCACATTTTTTGAAGAAACTGTTGCTTTTGCTAAGGAAAACAACATTACCATCTTGCATGATTTTGCTTATGGTGCTATCGGCTTTGATGGAAAGAAACCTGAAAGTTTCTTAGCCACAGCCGGAGCGAAAGACGTTGGTATTGAAATGTATACATTATCAAAAACATATAATATGGCTGGGTGGAGAATTGGATTTGCAGTTGGAAATGAACAAATCATTGAAGCCATCAACCTTCTTCAAGACCATATGTATGTAAGCTTATTCCCTGCGATTCAAAAAGCTGCAGCCGATGCATTAAATGGGGATCAAACAAGTGTAGACGAACTTGTTGCTCGATATGAGAGACGTAGAAATGCATTCATGAACGCTTGTGAAAAGGTTGGCTGGCACGGCAAGTCTCCTTCAGGATCGTTTTTTGCTTGGATGCCAGTGCCTGAAGGATACAATAGTGAAGAATTTGCTGACTACTTACTGGAAAAAGCTGATGTAGCTGTTGCCGCAGGAAAAGGCTTTGGGACCTTTGGAGAAGGTTATGTTCGGGTGGGATTACTTGTCGATGAAGAACGATTAATTGAGGCAGTAGAAAGAATTGGCCAACTCAAATTATTTTAATATAAGAGGTATGGCAGCCACAAACCTAGCCCATAGAAACATGTATAACTTATGTTCCTATGGGCTAGGTTGTGTAACTTGGAGGCTTTTATGAACGAACTAAAGCTTCATATTCTCTTCCTTTTAAATTCGCATTCCCGTTACAAGGTATCATCTTCATTGTTACATATGTCTTTACTTAGTTTTTTCGGAACGTATCGTTATCCGACAATCTTTTCTTTTAACAAAGCCAACCTATAAACACATGTACAAACATATACATTATCCAAGTAGGCTCTCAGTTTAATAAATGTTCATATAGCATGATCATTTATCACTGATTGAAGAAAACTTTGTAACGATTGTTCCGTATGAACAACATTTCTTAATTGATAAGGCTGAAGTGCTTTTGCTAGACTCGGATTTATACCAATGAGTCTCACTTCTCCTCCTGTCATTAGAAGAATGCTCTTGATTAAAAGCTCTAAGCCGCTCGTTCCCTCTTTATATACTTTAGCAACCGCTGTTAAATCAATCAGTATCCACCTGTAATCATGATCTGACAGACGGGCAAGCGTTTGCTCCATAATCGTTGTAAATTTATCGCCCGTCATATCGCCAAACAAAGGAATATAACAGATCTCTTTTGTTAAAGAGATAAAAGGACCTGATAATTCATCCAACCTTTGCAATGTTTTTTCTAATGTTTCCTTCTGCTCATAAAGCTCAAAATCTGTCTTTGCTAATCTGTTTTGTAGGGCCTGTAATTTCTCCATTAATGGTTCATTATCATCATCTTTGAATAAAAATTGCATGGACGCATTACCTTGAAAATCCCAACTGATATGAATATCAAATAGTGCTATCGGTATACTTCTTGTTTTTAAATTAGCTTCAAATCTCATACTCTTTTCTGGTATGGCAGCTACCCTTTCAAACTTAGAGATACTCCCTTCATCAACTATACTTTTAATCATACCTTCTGATAAATCAAAGACTTCATCCGCTTTAGATGTATAGCTAATGATTTCACCATTCTTATTAGCTAGTATATACGGTATCGGCAAATGTAGATCAATTAATCGCATTTTTCCTCCCCTCCGTATTAAAAGCAGTGATCCATTTATCTACAGCATATAAGTTTGAAATAATTTCCGGCTTAATAGCGGTAAAAGAAGCTAAATCATATAAATTTGTCAATCTTCCACCTAATAAAATCCTAGGTTTCTTTGGTAAATAAGAAAAAGCTTCCATATATTCCGTAAGTGCCGGTAAATGGGTAGCAATCGAAACTGATAAGCCAATTACATCTGGTTTCCAATCCTTCGCAGCCTGCAATGCATATTGTACAGGTAAATTTGCTCCTAAAAACTTGGTTCTCCATCCATTCTCTGCAAATATACTGGCTACCATCTTTAATCCCAAATAATGCTGCTCTCCTGATAAACAAAGAAACATGGCGGTCGGTGCATCCTTAACAGGTTTAAACTTGTGCTTTGCAGCTAATCTTGAAAGAATGAAATCGCAAACTCCAGATGCCAAATGTTCATCTGCAACTGTTATCTCAAAATTTTCCCATTTAAGACCAATATTAACCATAGCTGGTGTAATAATATCTTGATAAATTTCTACATTAGTCAAATAATCGAATCGCTCAATATATTCCCAAGCATCAGCAACAGCTCCAGATAAAAGGATTTCTGCTAGATCTTCTCCTCTCGTCACTGTGCCTCGCCTCCTTGAACATCTCTTAAAATAGACACAGCCTCTCCTAACAAACCAATATATGCAGAACTAATTTCACTTTCTACCACCGTACATTTCTCTAATTCCTCTTCTAAAAAAAGAAAATTATCAATCAAGGTTTGCGTCGTCATACCATATTTAATTAAGATACCTCTTAACCAAAGGGCATAGTCAGTGAAAATCTTTGACGTATTTAATTCCATTGCCGTCTTTAAATAATCTAAGTGATGCATATTATCAATAAATGTTTGATTTCTCCCACGTTCACCATATCGTTCAATTAATGTAGGGTCTTCTCGAAATATCCTTTTTGTTACTTCTTCTGCGATTATTTCATATTTACTCACTTTACCACAACCTTATATTGCGACACTTTTGGAATGACTGCTGCTAATTCTTTATCTGGATATTTCTTTTCAAGATCATGAATTCGTTGAAAATCTTTACTTCTTACCCAGCGTAAATAATCTTCCTTTGTTTCAAAAATTAATTGTACTGTCAATTCTCCTTTACGTTTATCATTCTGAAGCAACATAAAGTCGACGAACCCATCTGCTTTATCGACTAAACGTGAACGATTCTTATATATTTCAATCACTTCATCTGCTTTACTTTCATTTACATCAAAAGTTGAGAATACGGTATACATAACTTCCCCCTACACATTTGGACTTGTGTTACTTCTCCATTCCATTACAATGGTTGGAATACTAAATCCGAAAATGGAATCATTCATTTTTCCTACTTGTTTAAATCCTTTTGAATGATAAAAATCCAAAGCAGAATCATTTCGCATCACAACAGAAACCGTAATTTTATTGACATCATAAAAATATTCAAACATCGCTTTTAGTAGGGCTGTACCAATACCTCGGCGGTGAAAACTCGGCAATATATATAAAGCACCTAATTCTATTTCTTTCTTAATATTTATTAATGAAAAATGAACGAAACCAATAACTTCTCCTTCTTCTTCAGCAACCAATAAAACCGAAGTAGATAAACTTCTCATTAAAGCGTCTTCAGTATATACAGATAATAAAAAATCAACCTGTGTTCGCTCGGGAATTAAGCCTTCATATGCGTAACTCCAACTCTCCCTAGCAACAGATTGGATTTGTGTACTATCTTTTCTTGAGAATAATCTAATTTTCATGTTCAATACCCACTAAAAGGAAGGAAATTTCCTTAAACGTATTTTATCTATAATTGTAACAGGAAATGAGGTTAAGAAAAAGGCAAAGGCAAGAATGGTATTGTTCATAAAATAAACAAACGTAAGTTTTTACTCAAAGCTTGTTCCAAAAAATCATTCTATTGTATAATAGGACTAGATAAAGGCATATATTAGAAAAGATCGGTGGTGCGGCAACACCGTCCGATCTCGCAATAGCATTAGCCAATGAACAATTGACACCATCCACCTATACATGAGGTGGATTATTTTTTATCATCGTTTTTGAATTGTAGCACAGCCATTATTAAACTTGTAAATGTACAAGCAAACACCAATGCCTCAAAAACTGACAAAGCAACACCCCCCTTCTACGGGGAATAATGGCTAAATTGACTATTGCTATTCTTATTATAGCACCACTATGTATATTTTTGGAATTTTGTGAAAAAATCACATAGATGCGATCATTCAATAGCAATTCAGCAAAAAAAGAGTTGAAACGAAAGAATAAATTTTTCATTCCAACTACTTCTCATTTCATGATTATTTCTTAAGTCCCCGTTTTAAGAGAGTGATTTCTAACTTAAAATTTCTTAGTGCTTCTTCCTTTGATTGATCCTTAGAAAATGTTTCGATAATACTCCTTAGTAAAACAGATGTAAGTATTTTCATTAAATACTTAAACTCTTCCTGATTTGAGATATGCAATATTTCTTTATTTACCTTTGATTCGAATTGGATAAACTGCTGATTCGTTTCATATCCATTGAAACTTCGACCAAATTCATGTTCCACTTCATATGTCATATTTAAAAATAAATTTTTGAGAAAGTTCCGATTCTCATCTTGTTCAGTAATCACCTTTTCGAAAAAAGCAATCATCATTTCAAAAATATCCCCATTGTGCTTATTCAATAAAAAGTAAACTTCACTTTGATTCCTTTTTACTCTCTCTTCTAGCAAGTAAAAAAAAGCATCTTCCTTATCTTCAAAATATTGATAAAAACTCCCCCTTGGAATACGGGCAGATTTTACAATATTACTAATAGATGCTTGCGATAGTGGAACACGAGAAAACTCTTGCTTTACAGCATTGATAAGCTTTTCGCGTTTTTCAATTGATAAATTATAAAAAGTGATTTTTGGCATTATACTCCCCTCCCTAAAGGAATCAATCTAAAACG
This sequence comes from Cytobacillus sp. FSL M8-0252, assembly GCF_038007345.1. Lineage (NCBI taxonomy): Bacteria > Bacillati > Bacillota > Bacilli > Caryophanales > Bacillaceae > Cytobacillus > Cytobacillus sp. FSL M8-0252. The sequence continues at coordinate 1,119,386 of NZ_JBBOWZ010000001.1, read as the reverse complement.
AGGAACGGCGCTGTTCTTCACGCAGAAATTCCATGAATTGTGCAAGCGCCATAACAGGCTTCTCATTAATTATTATGATATATCTTTTTTTCATTTGTTCAGTTGCTATTTTGCTGTCATTAATACGTTGGATCATATAATCAACGCTTGTTTTCTCAATTGCTTTTCTGCGGATTTTCGATTCCTTAGATAAAGCCATACCTACAGCACCTAAAATGGAGTAGATGAGCAAAGTAATCCAAGTGTTTTCATCCATGGGCATGGTGAAAAGAACAATGATGATATTCATGATTGAGAAAACAACAAGCGGAAATGAAAATAACGAAAATCGAGAAGCAACTCTCATCGCTGGCGCTAAACGTTCATTTAATAATTCAATTTCTTTCTTAACAAATACAGGCATATCAGTAAAAGGATTCATATTCATGTGAATGCCATCCTTTCTATTTTATTTAATCACAAATAGGATTTTCCCCTATCTATAGTTTCCCCTCACCTAATGGGAATACTGCCGGTAAATACATGCCGATGTTACCAAAATCAGCTGTGCATATTCCTTAAACCTTGTGGCTTTTTACATATAGAAACCTTTATACCTTGCAAACGAAGTTTCTTAACGATTTGGTTTAATGGCGTATTCAATATTTCCCCTCCCAAAAATGACAGTGTGTCATAATTAATTTTAATTTTAAATGACAACGTGTCATCTGTCAATTGAAAAACGAGTGGATTTATTTTGTAAGTCGAAACTATTGTCAACTAAACTGGACAGGAGTATAATTTAACCATAACGTTATAGTTTGGAGGTATCATATTGGGAACGAGAAACTAAAAATCGGTGAATTAGCAGAAAGAGTAAATTTAACTAAAAGAACCATTGATCATTATACAAACCTTGGGTTACTTGAAGCAGAACGTTCTCCTTCAAATTATCGCTATTATGACGGATCAGCCATAGAAAGATTACATTTAATTGAAAAATGGAAATCAGAGGGTATGTCATTAGTGGATATTAAGAAAAAGTTGGATGAAAAAGATGTTCACGAAGCAGAAGAAATTGATGTACGTGAATTAAGAATTAAGATTAATGGGTTAAAGGATGATGTTTCAGAAGTGCTTGCCCATTTAAACAAGACTGATGTAACAAGTCAGGAGTATATTAAGAAGAATGTCTCTTCCGAAAGTATGTCCCTTATTCAAACATTGCTTTTACTCTTAAAATAAACAAATAAAAAGGCATTGCTTATAGGAAAGTTGGACAATGTAATGGTAAGACATGAATTCTCGTCACTTCCTGAGACTTACATTCATGAAGCAAAAAAATAGGAGGTGAAAGTCTTACCAAAAGTAAGACGATTACATTTTGACGGTAACGTTAAATTTAATATTACTTGTTATACTTATTGCTTTAACTGCTTTTTTCGTGTCGACGGAATTTGCAATAGTTAAGGTTCGAATGTCTAAGATTGATCAATTGATAGCGGAAGGGAATAGTAAAGCTGTTTCAGCAAAAAAAGTAGTCACCCATTTAGATGAATATCTATCCGCATGTCAGCTTGGAATCACTGTAACAGCACTTGGATTGGGGTGGTTAGGTGAACCCACAGTACTCAAGTTATTACAGCCATTATTTAATAATTTAAATCTTAATGCCTCTCTTACACATGTGATTTCGTTTGGTGTATCATTTGCGATTGTGACTTATTTACATGTGGTCCTTGGTGAATTGGCCCCAAAAACGATCGCTATTCATAAGGCAGAAGCCATTACCCTTGGTTTTGCTAAACCTATTATTTGGTTTTATCGCATTACCTATCCTTTTATTTGGGTGTTAAATGGATCAGCCCGTCTAATTGTAGCGCTTTTCGGTTTCAAACCTGCATCTGAGAGCGAAGCAGCACACTCGGAAGAAGAGTTACGAATTTTAATGTCTGAAAGTTATAAGAGTGGTGAAATCAACAAAAACGAATTAAAGTACATGAATAATATATTTGAATTCGACGAAAGAGTAGCGAAAGAAATCATGGTACCACGAACAGAAATTATTACTTTTTCTATCGATGATTCCTTTGAAAACCTTAGAAATATTATTAAACAAGAACGTTACACTCGTTATCCAGTTGTCGATGGTAATAAAGATAATATTGTCGGTTTTGTTAATGTTAAAGAGTTTCTTACCGCAAACCTTCAGCCTGAACAAGCAAAGAAGCTTTCTATACATGATTTCATTAATCCTGTGTTGCGTGTTATTGAAACCATTCCAATTAACGACTTATTAATAAAAATGCAAAAAGATCGTATACACCTCGCAATCTTAATGGATGAGTATGGTGGAACGTCTGGATTAGTAACCGTTGAAGATATTGTTGAAGAAATTGTAGGTGAAATTCGTGATGAATTTGACGAAGATGAAATTCCTGAAATTCGTAAGATAAAGGAAGGCCATTATATTCTTGATTCTAAAGTATTAATTGAAGATGTTAACCATTTGTTAGACCTTGACTTGCCAGATGATGAGATCGATACAATTGGAGGATGGTTCCTCACATTAAATTTTGATGCGAAACTTGGTAGTCAATTAGAGTTGGATGGATACTTGTTTACTGTAACCGAAATTGATGGTCACCAAATACATTATCTCGAGGTAAAAAAAATGGATGATCCTATCATGACAAACAAAGAGCCGCTTATTGATTAATGAACGGCTCTTTGTTTTCACTTATACTAACTTTTTATCATCGAGTTTGAGCTGTTCTTCTAATTCTCTTCTCATTTTATCCGTTTCTAATAAATAATTTTGATGTTTTAATTCTTCTAATTTTATTTGATCTTCAATTATTTTCGCCTTTAATTCGGTTTGAGAACTTAAATGGCTAGTAATAATCGCAACGATCGGTATACCAAAAATCATTATGACTGATACTAATCCAATAATCATTCTGCCTATCCCTCCTCTAACAAATCGATCTTATTTACTATATTCTATGTTCAAAACAGCATTTCCTTTACCCTTAAACAACAAATGAGATAATGTTTCACTTTTCAAAAGGCAAGTCCTGACCTATATTAATTCAAAATATGAAGTTACTTTCTTGGTACGAACCTTTCTATATATACGGTTTGTGCGAAAAAAAGTTTCATCTTTCAGGTATAAATGACTATTTCAAAATAAAAAGGACACCGTCAATCGATGTCCATTCGTTAAATTTGTAAATTTTCAATAATGGTGGATATACCGAGTCCACCGGCGATACAAAGTGTAACAAGAGCATATTTCTTTCCTGTTCTTTCAAGTTCATGGATAGCCTTTGTTAAAAGAATTGATCCAGTTGCTCCAATTGGATGCCCCATAGCAATGGCCCCTCCGTTCGGGTTTACTTTTTCTATGGATAATCCAAGCTCTTTTATAACAGCTAGAGCTTGAGCTGAAAAAGCTTCATTTAACTCAATAATATCCATATCCTCTATTGTTAATTGAACTTGTTTTAACGCCTTTTGTGTGGCAGGTACAGGGCCTATCCCCATATATCTAGGGTCAACACCAGCAGCTGCTTGAGCAATGATTTTCACTTTCGGTTGAATTGAGAACTCATCTGCTTTCTCCCTTGACATCAAGAGTAATGCAGCTGCACCGTCATTTCTACCACTGCTATTACCTGCAGTGACTGTCCCTCCTTGTTTGAATACTGGCTTCAGCTGTGAGAGTTTTTCTATTGTCGTTACACGGGGGTGCTCATCCACCATAAAAGTTGACGATTTTTTTCTTTCATTCACAGTGTAAGGAAGAATCTCCTTTTCAAAAAAGCCAGCAGTAATAGCTGATCTTGCATTTTCTTGGCTTCTTAGCGCAAATTCATCTTGTTCCATTCTTGAAATTCGATACTTTTCTGCTAAGTTTTCAGCGGTCATCCCCATCGTTAATTGCCCATATTCTTCCACAGGTTGTGAACCAGGCTGACTTTCCGTATTAGGATCAAGTAAAAGCCCATTTCCTGACTTAAGGCCGAAGCGAATATTCCGCATATAATATGGTGCTGTGCTCATAGATTCCGCTCCACCTGCAATAACAACATCGGCGAATCCACTCATGATTTGTTGGGCAGCTGAGTGAACGGATTGTACTCCTGAGCCACATTGGCGATGTAAAGTATAACTTGGTATACTTTCAGGAAAACCTGCTCTTAATGTAGCTAGCCTGGCTAAATTAGAGGCATCTGCACTTTGTTTTGCTTGTCCGATAATAATTTCATCGATTTCATTTTTAGGTACCTTCATCTTTTCCATTAACCCTTTAAGTACATGGCTAGCTAAGAAATCGACCGTTTCATTACCTAAACTACCACCTAGTTTCCCAATCGCTGTCCTCTTCGCTTCTACAATCACTACATCTTTCATCGCGTTTGCCCCCCGTTATTATGGCAATCTTCATTAAAAGGAGCTTCCGTCTTTTCTCTTATTTCTTCAATAGTGCTATTTGGCATTATTTCTATACAGTATAATTCTCCATTTCTCACCTCAAAAACAGCGAGCTCGGTAATAATTAAATTGACACTTCTTGTGGATGTTATTGGATAAGTACATTCTTTTAAAATTTTGCTCGTACCATCTTTGGATGTATGAGACATGGTCACAATAATTTTCTTTGCCCCTGTAAGTAAATCCATTGCACCCCCAACACCCATAATATTTTTTCCTGGAACTGCCCAATTGGCAATTAACCCTTTGGCATCTACCTGTAATACACCTAATATCGCCACATCTACATGTTGTCCTCGAATCATAGCAAAGGACTCCGCACTATTAAAATATGAAGCTCCAATTGCTTCACCTACAGGTAACTTACCAGCATTCACTATATTTGGATCAATATCAGCCTCGTTAACATCCGTTACCCCTAATAAGCCATTTTCTGTATGGAAAAATATATCACCATCTGCAATATGATTGGCAACAAGAGTCGGAATACCAATCCCCAAATTGACAACTGAGCCACTTTTTAGTTCTTGAGCAGCACGTTTAGCAATTAAATTTTGCATTTCATTTTTATCCAACACTCTTCACCCCATCTTTCGTTAAAATCTTCGTTGCTTTCACGATCCCATTTACAAATAGATGGGGTGTAATGATTTCTTCTGGAGATAGTTCACCAGGTTGCACAATTTCGTCCACTTCGGCAATCACATAATCAGCAGCTGTCGCCATCATCGGATTAAAGTTTCTAGCTGTTTTGTAATAAACAAGATTCCCTAATGTATCAGCTTTCCACGCACGAACTAATGCTACATTTGCTTTTAATGCGGGTTCAAAAATATATTTCACACCATTGATCTCTTTTTCTTCTTTTCCTACGGAAAGTTCAGTGCCTACACCGGTTTTCGTGTAATAGCCACCAATACCTGCACCACCTGCACGAATCGATTCTGCCAAAGTTCCTTGTGGAAGAAGCTCTAGCTCTAACTCACCTCTTTGATAGGCATCTCCCACATCTCGATTACTCGTAAAATAAGAGCCAATTCCTTTTTTTACTTTCTTTTGATTAACGAGTATACCTAAGCCTTTTCCCTTTTCACCGAGATTGTTAGAAATGATTGTTAATCCTGAGACGTCTTTTTGTGTAAGTTCATCAATTAATGACAGCGGTGCACCAATCAAGCCAAAGCCGCCAACCATGATTGTTTGATTGCTTTCCAATTTTTCAATTGCTTCTTTTGCCGTAGAAAAAATTTTCATTGCTCATGCCCCATTCTTAAAGAGTCGCTTGCTTCGAACCAAGCTGGAATACCGGCTGTCAATAAACAAATGGCACCTGTTTCAGCTAACTCGGGCTCTTCTGCCCCACTTCGTCTCGCTTTTTCCATCCACGTTCCCGCTATCTTACCATTGAGAACAGTAATATAAATACCGCTCATTAATAAAAGCTTGTTCTTACGAGAAACATGACCATCTCGGAGAATGACCTCTTCCATATCTCCGCCATCTTTTTTCGTTTGTAGCACGTTCTCAATAAACGCAGCATTCTCACTACCGATCATTTGTATATATTGGCACAATATTTCTTCAACAGTATCTATATTTATTCGGTCTAATGTCTCGTCACCGACTAACTCACAAGCATATTGCATGGACTTTAAACCAGTTAGAAGAGCTTGTTGTCCATTATATAAATAACTAACTAATAAATATTCTGCTAATTCCGGTAACGAAGCTCCACCATCTATAGCACCCTTCGTATGGTAGACCATACTCCTTTCATATAATCTCGCCGCATTCATACCGACAAGTAATATATCTTTTTCTTTTACAGACAAAGCCCCCGGTTTCATAATGTCCCCACGGAGACTTGTATACTGATCGAGCATGTTTGGACTATAATCATGCATCTGTTGTACCCATCCAGGAACTTGATCATATACTTTTTTAAAATAGTCCAATCCCTTACTACTCATATTAATATCCCACCTTTTTATAAATGTTTATTTATACGCAAAAAGGCTACTTTAAACGAGACGCCTACAAAAAGGGTAAGAGTCTGAAGAGTTTAAAGTAGCCAGTATGTCCAATAGCTTAATTAAAAAAGTTCGTTTTCTAACGGCTAATGAATAGGCTTTCATTCTGTTTGTTTTTATTTTACACCACTTTTGAAAAATTTCAACTAGTCGCATCAATATTTCTTAAAAAAGCTTTTATGCTATTGTAAATTTCTGGTCTTGAAGTAAACACTAATGTATAGTGATTGCATGGCGTCGTTATTTTCTCTATTTGCTTAGCATATACCATTGTATCAATATAATCTTCTGCATGAAATAACGGGTCCATTGCACCAATTCCACCCTCTGCATGAACAAGAAAGACTGGGCAATTCACTTCTTTAAATATTTCTTTAGGATCAAATGTATAGAAACTGTCAAAATCGGTTTTAATCTTTCCTTCACTTGCATGATTTCTCCACTTTTGACCGATTTGATGAATCTCATATAAGCCAACGTTTTGCATATGCTCATCCCAAGGCACACCTAAGTTTTGATAAATTTGTTTAATCTCATCTAAGTATGCTTGTTCACTTTCATACGCTTTGCTCAATCGGGCAAGAGAGGGTTCAACAATCTTCTTTTGGTGTGGTGTACATGTCGCTGCACCATCTAGCAAGATTAATCCTCGAACTTCAGATTGAAGTCTACTGGCCACAATAGAACAGATAAAAGCGCCCATACTATACCCCATCAAAATTGGTTGATCAATATTTAACTCTTTAATCAATGCTTCAACATCTAAAGCATGCTTCCATATGCTCGTATCCTCATCTGCATCCGCACTTTGCCCTCTACCTCTGACATCAATACTTACAATACGATAATCTTTTAAACTTTCTGCATAATAGTGCATTTGCATATAATTACCCGTTAACCCATGGACAGCAATTATCGTCCCTTTCTCACCTGGGTAATCAGCTATTTGTATACTTCGACCATTAATATTTTTTTGATAACATTCCATTATGACACCTCTTTATAAAAATATAAAACTAGTTATACTCCTTATTATTTGAAATGTCAAAAACTTTCCCCATCGTTATATCCTGTAAAATCCCTTGCTGATGTTGATGGTTATACTATAAATACTACTTGTTTTTTTGAGCAATTATAAGAATAAAAAATGATACGTTTAACTATTTACTTTTAGTCATCTTTTCGAATTTGATTAATAAATTATATTGAAAGTGGAAGAATCAGATGGATGATTTCTCTTAATCTTTTATTTTACAAATCAGCTAAAGTGGGTATAATGAATAGTAACTTGAAAGAAAGGTGGGGTAAGGATGACTGGCAAAAAGATATACTCTTTTGGATTACTTATCATGTTCTGTGCATTTTTAGTTGTCCACTATCCTAGCGATCATTCAAGTTTGAGCACTTGGGGAGACCATCAGCATGCAGTCTTTAACGACTCCCATTTAAGTGATACCTCTCCATTAAAAGATGAGCTCAAAAAACATCCTCTTGTTTTCGAGCATGTTTCACTGATACTCATCAGCTTACTCTTACTTGGCATCTGCCAACTCGCTTATGTTTCTATGCAAAACAGTAGACATAAGCAGCCGATTTTCTTCCAATCTAATTATCTCTAATTATTCCTTAAATTTGTAATAATATAACACAAATTTAAGGAGGATATGATAATGATTGTTCGTATGATTATGATTAGTATGTTTTCAATAACTGCAACTACACTTTTATTTTTCCAAGGATTAGAGATTTTTCAAGCTTTCTTTGACTATTATAAAAATAAATAAATACGTTAATTTAGCCGCTCACTTTACTTGAGCGGCTTTTATTTTAATCACTTCTATTCCTTGTTTTTAGAAACAACCATTAGCAGGGTAACTAATTATTATTCTAAAGTCATTGCGATTCGCCTCATAAACCACTAGATATTTTTAATGGGCTTTGGTGGTATAGTAAAAAATGGGCAAAATCCATCCAGCCATACTGTTGAGATAGAACTAGATATTAAATTAAACAATAAAACAAGGTCGCCCATTCACTACAAGTAAAAAGACCAGAATAATTATCCTGGTCCCCTTCTATATAAAAGCTTTATTTCGCTTTTTCATGCCTTTTTTCTAAACGTTTTTCGATGACTTCAAGCTGATCTGGATTTTTTAATAACTCTTCTTTATTACGACGAACTAATTCGATGTATGATAACTTTTTCTTTCTCATAAATATTTCTCTCCTTATTTAAATGACTTTATTTTCTGAAAATAAAGTACATATCTTTTTAGAAGAAAACAGTTTTGTAAGATTTTCTGACAAAATTAATTGTCCATACAAAATCCTTTTGAGTTTTCTTTAAATTCAGATTAATATGAAACAGAAGAAATGTCAAGACTTTTGAACCAAAATGCTATCTTTATATAATTATGTCATAAAACCTTCACAAAATTTTAACAATTAAACAAACCTTATTAAATACTGTTTTATAACATATTCAAACAATATTGAGCTGTATTCATATAGGAGAATTTTCTTAGACCCATCAAATATCTGGTATATCAAAAACATATTGACATAAATACCCTTTTATATTACATTTTCTTATTTATTGATGTAACCTCCCCTCTTTAGCTAAGGTCCCAGACATAGAAAATTAACTATGAAAGCCAAATAAGCAAATTTTCTGTGGTAGAATAATCCATAAATAACCGGTTTGGCTGGTTTAATAATACATTTAGCGATAAGGAGAATTTACCTTGGAATTTAAACTATTAGAAATGAATGATTTAACTAAATGCTCGGAAACATTTATTGAAGTATTCAATGATGAGCCATGGAATGATGAATGGACATTTACAAAGGCTAAAAAATATTTACTGAGTTTTTATCAGACACCTGGATTTTTAGGCGTTTTAGCAGTAGAAAACGACGAAATTATCGGCTTTATTCTTGGTATAAAAAGAGTATGGTGGAGCGGAGATGAGTTTTTTATTAATGAAATGTGTGTAAAAACACAAAGTCAAAATAAGGGTATTGGAAAAGCGCTGTTAAATCATTTAATAAAAGAGCTTCATAACAGTAATATAAGTAACATTACACTTCTCACAGATAGAGGTATACCTGCCGAAGAATTTTATAAGAAAAATGGTTTTGAAGAAATAGAAAGAATCATTTTCTTGCATAAGAACATCCAACTTTAGTTCTAGAAGTAGATTTATCCATTTTAATTGGATAAGAAAAGACTGGTGTTATAACCAATTATTGATATAAACACCCAAATTGTAAAAGAAGGTCTTTTACTAACCAGAGTTTCTTTAGTTAAAGAGCCCATCTCGATTGAGAAGGGCTTTAGGTTTATTCATCTCGATTATCATTATCATTCATATCTTCCGGGTCTTCCACCGCATCTTCTGGATCCGGATCACTATCTTTTTCATCATCTTTAAACATAGTATCATCTTCATCTACTCCAGGTATGTTCTCATCACCATTATTATCATTTTCTACACCATTATTGGTTTCTGGAGGTGGATTCTGATCTTGATCATCATTCGCTCCACATGCTGCTAACGAGAAAGACAATAAGATACTTGAAAGAATGAATAAAAACCTTTTTGCCATAACTTTCAACTCCTTTTAAATTATTGACTCTTAAGTCGTAAATATTTTCCCCTTTTATAAGAAAAATATTTATAAAAAAGTAAACCTCCCACTTAGAGGAGATCTACTTGGAAGGAGTTATACACCAATAGTATGTTCTTGAGGTATAGAAAGTATCCTTTTAATAAGGTTATTACTCATACTTAAAATATTGATCACCATAATTGAAGTTGACATCGCTTCTTGTTAGTGCATCCAATACAGAAAAACGCATTCAGATTTTAGTACTAAAAGAGTAATATGACAGAGCCAAGCTGGTTGTTAAGTATCCGATAGAAGATGAAGTGAAGTGAAGTCAACTAGACTAAAAACTCAAGATGGATAAACGTACTATGGATATTTTTAAAGAACTTATTTGAAGTAACACTTGAAAAACGTAAAGATATAGATGAAATCTCAATTCACGGACTACACACGGAAGTATTTTGTTTTATAAAGGTATTTCTCTCTAAGGCATGCTGATGTAGATACAACCAATACACGCAGTTTAATAAGGGAATTAAGAAAAGTTGATGAGGATTTTACAGTGAAAGTTCTAGCAGCTTTATAATTCTTTTAAAAAATACCATTTACAAACACTCCTTAAACCTGATATTATAAGCTGTTGTTGACGTGGTTCGAAACCATCCCACGATAAAAAACTAGGAGTGTAATCAAATGAATATTAGAATGATTGTAGCTAATGGTCTTTTGGCTGCTATGTATATTGCCATATCAATGGTATTACAGCCAATTGCTTTTTCAGCTATTCAGTTTCGTTTTGCTGAGATATTTAATCATCTCATTGTTTTAAATCGTAAATTTATTTACGGCATTGTCCTTGGTGTTTTCTTAACGAACCTATTATTTTCACCAATGAAGCCATTTGATTTAACATTTGGGGTCGCCCATTCCATTATCTGTTTACTAATTAGCTTAGTACTTTTTAAATTTGTTAAAAATATTTGGTTACGGATGTTAGTAAACACCATCGTCTTTACTGTAATGATGTGGATTATTGCCTTACAATTAAAAATTGCTATTGGCCTTCCATTCTTATTCACATGGCTCACAACTGCCATTGGCGAATTTGCTGTTTTAATTATCGGGATGCCTATTATTTACTTTTTATATAAGCAGTTGTATAAAAGTAATTTAGATTTATCTAATGATATGAAAAAGCGTTCAACCTTTTAAAGAGGTGAACGCTTTTTTAATAACTCCAATCAAAATTTTACAATTGTTCTTTTTCTTCCTTTAATGCCTGATCTAAACGGTCGTCGTCTCCAGCTCCATCTTCATCAATTTTTTCTTTAGATAAGAACCAACCGCCTACTGCGATAAGAATAAGAACGATGTAGAACGTTGCTTTCCAAGCGGTTGAATGAGAGAACCCCTCCGGTAATACAGCCAGTGCAGGGTGTGCAAGAGTCGTAACTGCTAACTTTACACCTACCCAACCGACGATCAAAAAGGCAGTAATTTCTAACCCAGGACGTTTATGAAGTAAGTCTACAAAGATATTAGCTGCAAACCTCATAATAATTAGCCCAATCATACCACCTGCAAATACAACGAGGTATTGTCCTGTATCCATACTTCCAATTGTACCAATACCAGTTGGTGGTAATGCCATCGCTAAAGCAATTGCTGCCAAGATTGAGTCTATTGCAAAGGCAATATCAGCTAACTCAACTTTAAGAACCGTCATCCAAAAACCTGATTTCTTTTTCGGCTTGGCTGAAGGATCAGGCACGTCATGCTTTTTGACCAGAAACTTCCGGAATATATGATTCGCTGCGATAAAGATTAAATAAATTGCACCTAATGCTTGAATTTGCCATACATCAACAAGAAATGAAATAGCGAATAATGAAGCAAACCTAAATACAAACGCTCCAGCTAAACCATAAAATAATGCTTTCTTTCTTTCCTTTTCAGGTAAGTGTTTGACCATAATGGCTAGAACAAGTGCGTTATCCGCTGCTAATAATCCTTCTAATACGATAAGAACTAAAAGCACCCAACCATACTCTAATAATAATGCTGCTTCCAAATGAATTTCCTCCTTAATTTATGTAACATCCCCTGCGAATATCATCTTCAAGTAAGAAAAACAGTATTAGCATTTGCTTAACCTTCCCTGTTTATTTCACTTAAAAACAAAAAACCTTTACCGATATTTGGTAAAGGTTTAAAACATAAAAGACCTTCACCGAATTTGGTAAAGGTCTTGCTAACAACGATCAGAATTGTTGCCAACAAAGCCGAGAGCATGATACTCCGAATTGACGACTTTGCTGTAAAAGCTACTCCCCTTTGGAGATACTATTCATTTGATACCTCTATCATATGCAATCATACCTCAGCTGTCAATCATTTTTTTGCTGTTCATGTATTTTTATTAAATGTGCTAATAGTTTTGGTAAAGTTTCGAAAGCAAAAGGAATTTGCAGACGCTCTGTTTTTTGATGTGCATCCCTTCCCATTGGTCCAACATTTATTACAGGGGCAGTTATCTTTGCCATTTCCTTAAATGGGATGGAATACAATTTCTCTCCTCCTGGCAAATTATCGTTATAAATATCCATATCCTTTAAATCAGCATGTAGGCCCGCATAACTCAAATCAGATATACCATTGAAATAATTGACTGGGTGAATACGCTCTTGATATTTTGTGTCAGCAAACTCTATTAAAGAAGAAGATAATTCAGCAATACACTCATTCTCACTAGAATTAACAGCAGGATAATACGGTGGGGCATAAAATAAAATAATCATCGGACCTAATTCTTGACACAGCATTGCCAATTGGTCGACAATTTGTATCGTTTGATCACGAATATCGCCCTCGGTCTCTTTGGCAATCGATTGCTCTAGTATATCTATATACTCTGCACTTGTTTTCTTGACTGCGTAAGCCCTGATTTCCTCATACAAATAAACGTGAATATGTGATAACTGTGACTCATCCAAACCATTTAATCGATATTTATCTCTTATAAATGCTTCCATTTTATCAGCGGCCTTTATAGCCACTTCCTTCATTTCATGCATGACATCAACAGGATTTCTTTTCATTAATAACACATTATAAAGACTTGCTGAACGATGAGGAATTTGTGTCGTATAGCCTTTTTTCAAATCTCTTTGCCAAAGCAATGTCGGTGGAGGAGACATCACACCATTTACCTGTTCTGAAAGCTCTTCATTCCACTCAACTTCATTCGTTAAAATAGATGACATCCAACAAGCATTCATCCCAGAAAACGGCTCACCGACATGAGATTCTTTCCCAAAACACAATGCTCCCGGCATAATTTTGCCTATCGTTCCTGTATAAAAATAATGATTATTATCTTGGGGAACTTGAGAAAACATCGGCTCGGAATTTAAATATAATGTATAATTGAGGCAATGTTCTTCTCCAAGAGAAACTAATCTTGGAATCACTTCTCTCATACCAACTGAATTCACTTCCTCGTCTGGGACAGCTACTAATAACAAATTGATGTTCCAGTCTTCATTCGCCGCTTTTTCTAACAAAGACATATGTTGAACTAATCCGCATTTCATATCCATCATACCTCTACCAAACAACCAATCTCCACTAATTAAATCTTCTTTTGCATCTTCCGGTAAGGTATCAAGACGATTATGCAGCTCTCTCGTCAATTCAACAGGATTAAAAGCGAGATGCTGCAGGTCACCATAGTCTTCAATATCTACTACGTCAAAATGACTAATCATCACTACCGTTTTTTCTGCTAAGTTATTTTTATATAGAGCCGTTAATATAGAACGACCATCTGAAGTCGGATGATTCACTACATACCCGGGATATTTTTGGTAATAAGGTAAAGATTTTAATACTTGTTCCACTCTTAAAGGAAAGTATTTCTCTCCTGGTGAAAGGCTAACACTATCAATGGATACAAGCTCTAATAAAGTGGCCAACATTTGACTTTTAGATTGAATAAACATTTCTGTGCTCATATCACTTGCCCCCCTTATTATTTTCATCACCTAGGTTGTTGCCCTGAGATACTATATGCTTATGAATTAGTATAATGATGCGTGTTTTTTACTACTGTTTAAAGAATATATTAGTCCTTTGTACCAGCTAAGTAAATATATTTTTAGAAAATTGGAAAACGGGGTATATGTTAAACAATTAAAAACTTTAACAGAAACTACTCGCAGTATTCATTCACATTCAGTAACTTAGGTATAGATAACACAAAGAACCTGCATATACACTTTTCTACCAGTGTATATGCAGGTTTCCCTACAGACCCCTAACATAGCTTTATCCAATTGGTAATGCGACCTCTGCAAAAAATTCTTCATACAATGCCTGAACAGCTTTCTTCTCATCTACTTCTTTAACCGCAAACATCATACTTACCTCTGAAGATCCTTGGTTAATCATTTCAATATTAACATCCGCTTTGGCTAAAGCATTCGCAGCCCGAGCCATCGTGCCAATGTTATGACGCATACCTTCGCCAACAACCATAATCAACGCCAAACTATGTTGAATATGTACTTCATCGGCTACTAATTCACTTTCTAAACGTTTAAGTAAAACTTCTTCTTCATCTTCTTGTAGTTGATTCTCTTTAATAATCACAGTCACATCGTCTATACCAGATGGTGTATGTTCATAACTAATCCCGAACTCTTCTAAAATGGCATATAATTTTCGACCAAATCCGATTTCACGATTTAATAAATATTTACTGACATAAATACTACAAAAACCAGTAGCACTCGCAATACCGACAACTGGCCCATTTTGATTTTCTCTTGTCCGTAAAATCGTCGTGCCCCTTGCCCTTGGATTATTCGTATTTTTGATTTGCACAGGGATTCCTGCTTGAATGGCAGGTATAAGCGCCTCTTCATGTAAAACAGTAAAACCTGCATACGATAATTCGCGCATTTCTCGATAAGTTAATTCTTTAATTTCTTTTGGCTGTTCAACGAAAGTTGGATTTACTGAAAAGACTGCATCCACATCGGTGAAATTTTCATATACATCTGCCTTTACCGCATAGGCTAAAATCGAACCGGTGACATCAGAACCACTACGAGAAAAAGTAAATATCCCTCCGTTTTGGCCATAACCAAAAAATCCTGGAAAAATAATCAGTTCACAAGACTCACGTAGACGTCTAAGCTTTTCATAAGATTTAGGTAACACTTGCGCATTGCCATGCTCATTTGAAACAATTAGCCCTGCTTCTCTAGGATTCATATACTTAGCTTTCACGCCTTGTTCTTGGAAATAGCATGCAACCAATTTAGCATGGTTATCTTCTCCACTTGCTTTTATACAATCTAAGTATTGTTCAGGGTTGTTTTTATCTCCAGCCAGCCTCACTAATAAATCATTTTGAATCGTCTCAATGATGGTTGGCGGTAGTATAAGGTCGTCAGCAATTTCTTTATACCGAGCGACCACTTGCTCAATATAAGGACTCGGATCTTCATTATTGATTGCATGCAAACCACATGAAATAAGTAAATCAGTCACCTTTGTATCATTCTCATGTCTTTTACCCGGAGCCGACACCACAATTATTCTTCTTTCATTGTCAGAATGCACAATATCAAACACACGCTTTATATGCTTAGCATCTGCAAGCGATGAACCGCCAAATTTAACAACTTTCATCAAGACATCTCCCAATTTATTCTCTATTTTATATCTTCATTCTACTACTGAATGAGAAATAATCAAGAACTTTTTCTACTGAGTGAGAACAAATGTATTTTTAGAAAGGACATAAATGTGATGAAATGAACAATTTGTTAGTAGATACCAATGCGAAAAATTCTTGTTTTTGTAAAGAAAACCAGTGAAATACCACTCATTTTTCTTCAAATTCCAATGATATGCTTTTTCTTAACAACAGCTAGTTGAAATAATTTAAGCACTACTTCTAAACAATCTTTAATCGATATTTTCCTATCGCAACTATTACTCCATTCCTTACTTCAGCACTTTTGTCTTTTACTGACCTTAGGAAACTTATCTAAAAACACCGTAGACATAGTCTACGGTGCTTCAGTTCATTCATACGGGTATTTTATCAGCTATATTGATTAAATATATTGCTTTGGTGTTTGAGACTTCTCCGTCATCCATTCATATTGCTTCCATTTTAACTCAAATAATTTTAATGGATCATGGTAGACTTCTGGATTACTTCTCATTATCTCTAGTTCTTTGTTATCATTTGCAATTGTCATATGAGATTCTTTTACTGTTTCTTCTAATACCGCAAATGGTGATTGGAAAAACATTTGAATATCACGATCCAACGCTTTCTCAAAAAGTTCAAATTGCTGGATAAAGTTGTCTGTAATTTGACTTGCTACTTCACGATAGTCCTCATTGTCAACAAATTGTTTATACTTATTGTAAAGCATTGTTTTATTTTGTGGGATGAGTCCAAAGATCTTCCCTGCGCTTTTCAATAGCATTTGCGTTGGTGTATGACGTAGCATAATATTCGCTTTATCTAACCTTACAGTACCGTGAGTCAGGCGGTCAGCATCGCGCTTCCAATCTTCGAGAATACGGAAATCACAGTTTAATTGTAATTTTTCAAAGCCGTATAATTCATTGAAGCTATCCGCCATCTCTACTAAGAAAGCCTGGCCTGTCAAAAATTCTTGCTCACTTTCCATAATCCAAGCTTGAATGGATTCCCTATATTCCGGTAATACCTTTTCGGATATATACTGTTGGACTCGTTCATTCATTTCATTATTCAACTCGATATGAAGCTTACTAAAGTCACTATCTTCTCGAATCAATTGGCTACACTCACGTAAAATATCTGGAATAGCTGCGGCTAGCTTATCTTCCATCGTCTTTTTAATATCACGATAAGAGTGACTGATATTTTTCACTTTTTCTTCTTCCATATCTTCTAATTGATGAATAGCACCATTCAACTTTGTTAACATTTCTTCATGCCAGTTCATATCATCAATTAGCGCATTTTCTTTTTCTATTCGTTTATCAAGAAGAAACTTAATCGATTTTTGAATATAATGCAGCATCTTCTCTGTCCGCTCTTGCATTAAATGACGTCCTTCATTCAATCCAGCTAAAAATACTGCAAAATCTTTCAACTGTTCTGTTGGATCATATTGCGGTGAGTAAGCAAAGATTGTTGCTCTTGGAAAATAGGTAGAAACTCTATCAGCAGTTTCATCCATCCACTGCATGGCTTCTTCCTCACTACTAGCTGCATCCATATGATTTAAAATAAAATGCACCGGTAGACTAGGTGATTGCTCTCTAATTTTTACGGCAACATCTAATTCTCTATCTGTTAACGGATACTCTGCATTTAAGATAAATAACAGGCTATCGGCAAAATGCAAATATTGAAATACATCATTTCTAAACTTGTTACTGCTAGAAAGGCCTGGTGTATCCATAACCGCCATTCTTTGTTGCGATAGGAAAGGTAGAGAATGTTTATAATCGACCAATACTTGGTCCGATCGTTTTTCTCCTGTTCTTAAATCATCCATAGAGTCAAGCGGGATAATAGCAGTATCAGAAATGGAAGTGAGTTCTTTATAATCAGCATGCTTATACATCACAGTTGCCGTTGTATTCTCTGCTTTCACATAATCTCCAAGTAATTCTTGGACAAACTCAGTCTTTCCACTCCCAGACATCCCCGCAATGATGACATGATTTGTTTCTAAATCAAGTAGTTCTTTTACCATCCATTCAAATCTTGCACCCATTAATACATCGTGTTTTCTTGCCCACTCCATGATGGATTGGAATAATTGATAATTCTCTTCAAGTGTATGCTCCACTGGCGCTGCTTCTTCTATCATTCTTTCCGCATCATTCATCACTTCAGCATCAAAACTCTTAGTAAATAGATCACTCCATGCAAGAACTGAAGCCGATGCAATAAGGCGGTAAGTATCTGAAGAGATTCTCAACCAGTTTTGCAAATGAGGTGGAACGATTTTAGAAATCTCTTTTATTTGTTTTTCGCCATTTATTAATTCGAAATAAGTATCATGATAAATAACCGATAATTCGTTCCAATGATACCCGCTTTGTGTATCTAACTTTTGCATAAGTTGGTTAAATTCATCTAACCAATTAAAATAGTATTCTTCCCCTTTATAGCTTTGCCAAAATGCGACAGATACAGCTTCGAACTGGCGAACATCATTTTGATAAAGAATCGTTAACGCCTCAATAAAATACTTGGGAGCCGTTTTTTTCGTTTTCCCTTCTATAACATATCCCTTTAATGTGTGGAACCAGCTAATTTCTTGCGTTCTCATGGCTTCATTTACAGCTAATTCCACTGCATTTTGCCAATCTTGATGGTCTTCAAAAAAGACGCGTGCGATTCTTGTTACATCTGGATAATCCGGATTTAAGAAGACTGCTTTTTTAATAGCATCTACTGCCTTCTCTAATTTTCCCTGTTGTATGTATAGAGAGAATAATTTGAGGAGTACTTCTATCTTCAATACATCTGAATCTGTATCAATTGATAAATAAATTTCCTCTGCAGTACTTAATAGGTCTAATTCAAAATAGGCATCTGCGACATTTTTCCGTGCCCATGGTTGAAACTCATTATCTATATTTTCCCATTTAAAGATGGCCGCTTCATAATCTTTATGATGAAAATATACTTCACCTTGTGCAAACCGAATCATTGTCAGGTCTGGCGATTCTTTTAAATTCTCTTGCATATAAGCATTCCCTAATACTTCAACGGGATGTGTATGTTCATGATTAATTGTAAATGTGTCATGGAATTGTTTATTAATTAATTGATTTTCTATACTCATGATTGTTCCCTCTCTTTGCAATTTAGGATAGAACCATTATCCTATCTGCTTCTATCCTGTTATTCTAACAAAATAATCACTGCAAATAATTTCATTTAGCTATCATTTTTGATACATAAATGTTGAAGAATGTAATATTTTTAACTTACATTTATATTATTCGTTGCATTGTTACCTTTTTTGCACGTTGAATAGGAATTAGTTTTTGATAGGATTATATTTTTTAGAGTATGCCGAGTTTATACTATACATACCTCTCATCAATTTCTTTAAAATGAAACCTTTTTTATCCTGAAACGTCTATAATCTTAGTGAAAGGAGCGTCATACGATGAAGAAAAAATCGAGGGTTTTAACTATTATTACAACTATTACCCTATTATTCTCATTACAAACCACTGTTTTTGCTTCAACAGGGTCAGCCGATTCTGAGGAAAGTATTAATGAGAAATACGGATTACCAATTGTTGCCTATGGTGAGGCTTTAAGTTCAAGCCAGAAAGAGGAAACCAAAAAGCTATTAGGTGTAAAAGAAAACAGTAAAGTAGAAGAAATTATTATTACTGCTGATGATATTGTTCATTATATTAAAGGTGATCCCCGCTCTAATATGTATTCCTCCGCGAAGATTACGCGCACAGATACAGGTAAGGGTGTAATCATCAACCAAATGACACCTGAAAACATTACTGAAGTAACTGATGAAATGTATGCCAATGCCTTACTTACAGCTGGTATAGAAGAAGCCATAGTTGATATCGCTTCTCCGGTAAAAGTCAGTGGTCACTCAGCTTTAGTTGGAATATACAAAGCCTATGACCAAGGTGAAGGCGAGAAGTTAGATGAGGAAAGAACAGAAGTAGCTAACGAAGAACTAAGTATTGCGACAAATTTAGCAAAAAAAGAAGGTATGGACCAAGAGAAGGTAACCGAACTGCTCACTGAAATCAAAAAAGAAATAGCTGAGCAAAACCCTGCAACAAAGGAAGATATCCAACAAATTGTTGATGAACAAATGCAAAAGCTAGAAATACAGCTTAGCGAAGAAGACCGCAAGCTCCTTTATGACCTTTTTGAAAAAATGCGAGAACTTAATATTAACTTTGATAATGTCAAATCCCAATTAGAGGATTTGGCCAATAGTGTACAGGAAAAAATTTCAGAAGCAGTTGGTGATAAAGGTTTTCTTCAAGCTGTATCTGACTTCTTTAAGAATTTAATCGATTCTATAAAAGGAATTTTCTCCTAATAAATTTGAACCAACTCCAATTACGGAGTTGGTTCTTCTCTTTTTGAAAGATTTCGGTAGGACAAACAAGACCAATTTTGTGAAACTCACTTACTTTTTTATTTCTAAAGTAGTAAATGCATGATAGCTAACTAACAATATATAAGTGAAGAGACACCATGCGGGTAATCACAATAGATAGCTGGGGAAATCGAGGGTGCACGGGCTTCTTTGGGTATTCAGCATAGTTAGCTGAGCACAAATCGAAATTGCTCGGCCTTCTTGGGAGTTTTCAGCTTACTTAGCTGGGCAAACCGAGATTGCTTGGGTTTCTTTAGAGTTTTCAGCTTACTTAGCTGGGCAAAACTCATGTGTTTGGCTATCACTTGAATTTCTGGCAGCAAACCTCCATAACTTTGTTAATCACCCAAGGGGACCAAACGATTGACATATAGCCTTTCTTCATTGACAATCACCAAACGATGCTATTTCTAACTAAAAATCTGCCATCAAATTCAATCGGAACGCCTTTTCCGTCTTTTTCAGCATGAATATGTAGATGTGGTTCTGATGTATTACCTGAATTGCCAACTAAACCGATTGGCTCGCCTACTTCTACCCTGTCACCTGATTGAACACGTACACTACCTTCTTGCATATGTGCTAGCAAAACCTCTACACCTTCACAGGATATAACAACTGAATTACCTGCTACATTTTTAGGGTCTGCATTGGGAGGGACTAAATCTGCTAAATCATTCTCCGCTTGGACAACCTCTCCAGTACACGGACTTGTTAGCTCATCACCGAATATTTCGTATTTATCCAACTCATTGGGATAAATTCCAGTTGCTCGACTACCTAGCGCATTTAATTTCACGATATCTACCGCATAGGCTTGACTCTCATGAGCATGATGATAATTGATTTGGACATGACTGCCACCTTGCCCAACATAATAAACCCCATCATGCAGCGGGAAATCTAACTGTACTGCCTTCATATTCGTTGAGAACCCACTAAATGTCGATACATTATAATAACCAAAAACAAGAATAAGAAGCCCGTAAATGACCATTGATATTTTTTGCGATAAATTGAATTCTGTCTTAAACGGTAGTTTGTTCACTTTCTTCCAAGATAAAAATACAGCAGCAATGAAAAAGACCAAAATAAGAAATCGTAAGTAGTAACTAAACAAATCCCAAGGAGAGGAAAAGAACACCCAAAGGATGAGTAAACCTGTCATCGTAGCCTGTAAAAGCCAGTCTAGCTTACTATGAACCTTTCCTTTCCATAATGAAAAAGAAAAAACAACAGGTAAAACAAACTGAATAAACAATAAAAAGAGGATATCAAAGGTCATCGAATGTCTCCTTTTCTCGTAAAGTTATCTAAGATACGTCTGACGACTATTAAATGTTCCCTTTTTTTATGAAAATGACTTTTACCCTGTAGAGCGACTGAATAAAGTACCTTCATTGCTCAGATATATTTTGTAATAACCTCTCCACTCTGTCCAAACTAATAGATAAAACAAGCATTGATCCTATGCCCCAAAAGTGCCAATATCTTGTATTATGAAAGAGAAAAACTGCTCCAATGATAAACATTAGTAAGGAAAAAACGATACCAAGTAAGACTTTCTTATCTTTCAAAATAGTCGTTTTTAAAGAAACTCTCCTTTTTCTTACTACAATAATAGCCAAGAAACACATTCCTAAAGCAATAATGTGCATAATTCCATTTCCGTTTCTACCTAATTGATCAGATGTTAAAGATAACAAAAAGCTTCCAACTACAATCATGCTCACACTTAAAATGACGCGCATTTCACCCCTCACTCCCTCTACTTAAACATCGGATCCACTCATATTCAATAGCAGGTAGCCCTTCTTCGTTATCACTACTATAGGCTATCTTTTTAAATTCTTTGCCTTCGTAAAACTGCTGTGCTTTTTTGTTTACATCGAAAGTATATAATTTTAAACGCCCGCATGAACGAGCTTTCGCATGCTCTAATAATGCCCCACCAATTCCCAATCCTTGATGAGCTAAATGTACATATAGTTGATTAATCTCGCCTTCATTATAAGCAATCATGCCAATTGGCGTTTCATTTAGCACCGCTAAATCTACTTGAAATTGTTTTGTTAACATATGATTGAGAAAATAGATATGCTCTGTCAAACTATGTATTTCCTTTTGACCAATAGCAGCTTCTTTACTCTCCCTCCAAAAGCTAACTGTCGAGAGGGCATACTTCTTTTCATAAGCAATGATTCGCCAGTCTTTCGCCATATAACTCTCCCCTTCATTGTCCAACCCTTATATATATTCATGACAAAAAGACGATCCCCTCCTTATTTATATGGAGAAAAACTTTTTAAGCGCGCTTTTTTTGTATATAATAGATAGAATCAACAGGCACTTTATTTATAGGCTTATTCAGATTAAAATAAGGTAAAGAACAAGGTAGAAAGGCTGATATCGGATTGGAACAATCAAACTTTATTCGTACAATTATTAAAGAAGATTTAGAAAATGGAAAGCGCGACACTGTTGTAACCCGTTTCCCACCTGAACCAAATGGCTATCTTCATATTGGACATGCCAAATCCATCATTATTAACTTTGGTTTAGCAGACGATTTTAACGGGCAAACAAACTTGCGCTTTGACGATACAAACCCACTAAAAGAAGACCAAGAATATGTCGATGCCATTAAAGAAGATGTAAAATGGCTCGGGTATGATTGGGAAGAGCTACATTATGCATCTAATTACTTTGATGAAATGTATAACCGTGCAGTGCTTTTAATTAAAAAAGGCAAAGCATATGTCGATGATTTAAACCAAGATGAAATTCGTGAGTACCGTGGGACTTTAACTGAGCCTGGTAAAGAAAGTCCTTATCGTAACCGTTCAATTGAAGAAAACCTAGACCTATTCGAAAAAATGAAAAACGGGGAATATGAAAACGGTCAAAAAGTTTTGCGTGCAAAGATAGATATGTCATCACCAAACTTAAATTTACGCGACCCTGTCATTTACCGTATCTCTCATGCGACTCATCACAATACGGGTGATACATGGTGTATTTATCCTATGTACGCTTTTGCCCATCCGCTTGAAGATGCAATCGAAGGTGTAACGCACTCATTATGCACGACAGAATTCGAAGATCAACGTCCTCTTTATAATTGGGTTGTAGCGGAATGTGAAATGGAAAACCAACCACAACAGATTGAATTCGGACGCTTAAATATTACAAATACAGTAATGAGTAAGCGAAAACTAAAGCAATTAGTAGATGAAGGAATTGTTGATGGCTGGGATGACCCAAGAATGCCAACGATATCGGGTCTGCGTCGCAAAGGGTATACTGCTAGTGCCATTCGTGAATTTGTTCAAGAAACTGGTGTCTCTAAAGGTAGTGGTGCAGTGGATGAAATGATGCTTGAGCACTATGTGCGCGAAGATTTAAAACTCAGTGCCCCACGAACAATGGGAATCTTGAAACCTTTAAAAGTTGTAATTACCAATTACCCTGAAGGTGAATCCGAGTGGTTAGAAGCGGAAAACAATCCTGAAAACGAGGAAATGGGTACAAGACAAATTCCATTCTCTCGTGAAATATATATAGAACAAGAGGACTTTATGGAAAATCCTCCAAAAAAATATTTCCGTCTTTTCCCTGGAAATGAAGTGCGCTTAAAGCATGCTTATTTCATCAAATGTAATGATGTGATTAAAGATGAAGATGGTAATGTTGTTGAATTACACTGCACTTATGATGTTGAAACGAAAAGTGGTACAGGTTTTACAGGTCGTAAAGTCAAAGGTACATTACACTGGGTTGATGCAAAAAGTGCCATCCCTGCTGAATTCCGTCTATATGAACCTTTAGTATTAGACGAGCAAATGAAAGAAGAAGCATCAGAAGACAAAGATTTCTTAGACTATATTAATCCAAATTCACTTGAAGTGGTGCAAGGATTTATTGAACCAAACTTGAAAGATGTTCAACCACAAGATAAATTCCAGTTTTTCCGTCACGGTTACTTCAATGTCGATTCTAAATATAGTACACCTGAAAAACCAGTCTTCAACCGAATTGTATCGTTAAAAAGCTCTTTTAAGCTAAATAAGTAAGATATTTTACACGAATGATTTGAGATTGATGAACATTCGGGTGTGTATTATAAACTGTGTAAGTAAAAGAATGTGTGGCTTTTACTGCACAGTTTATTATTTTTGGTAAAATAAAAGTTAGGAGATTTATTTTACTAATAGGAAGCATAATCAAGAGTCGTTGATTTAGTGAACTTATCTTAGAAAGGTATCAACCAGAATAAGGTGGAAAGTATGTAAAATACTTAAATAATTTATTATCGTATGTTTGATTTCTAGGCTATGATGAATAATCAAAAGATACTCTTGGTTTATGGTTTAATGAACAGAAAATAACCAGAAATGGATTCAAATTTGATGAAATCAAAACTAGAGGTGTAGAAGGTATACTTTTTTATTGATGGATGGTGACAGTAGATTAAAGAATAGTACTCTTGCATTTTACTGATATTATTGCTGAACAATGTAATCTATTTGATTCCTAACCATTCTAAAATATGTACTAAGTAAAGAATTTCTCCCTAACCTTAAATCAAGCGATATTGCGTTTTAAACCTTCAAACCAGTGATTTTCCTATACCAGAGTATAGATCTATAGGTTCAGACTTTAACAAGTGGAACACTTATTTTATTATGGAGCCATTTGTAAATTAATTTCACAACAAATACCGTAAAGAGTATCCACTCACTCTTTCGAAAGTTGACGAAAAAGGGAGCATTTCAAAATGACAATGCCCTTTTTAAACTCAACTATAAACTCATTAGATAATTAGGAAAATAAAAAAGGAATCGGATCACAAAGCTATTCTAAATTAGATAAATAAAGGTATTCATTTCTTCCATTATTTTGAATGGTTCCTTAGCTATTTTTATTGAATCATTAGGACACCCCTCAATGGCATTCTCAACATCTACTAATAAGTGTTCGGGAATCTCTGCCATTCCTAAATTATCATCTAGTTGAACGAAAGCAATCCCCTCATCATCATAGTCATATATTTCAGGTGCTGTTGCTCCGCATGCCCCACATGCAATACAAGTTTCTTTATCAATTAATATATAACTCGCCACTTGAATTATCTCCCTCTTTTAATAATTACTTAAGATCTCAACGTGTAATTTCAAGCATATTAATAAACATTTTTACTAAGTTATCCACTATACTAATAGTGAAAACCATCACTCTAAATGCTAAAACTAGATATCAATCCCTTTCTTGTTAACAATATTTTTACTTCGAAAATTATTCACTATAGTCAAAAGAAATACACCTACTACTATTGATAAAAGGACGAGTGAAATAGGTCTTTCAACGAAAATCATATAACTTCCTTGTGAAAGTGATAATGATCTTCTTAAACTCGATTCGATAATTGGCGCTAAAACAAAGGCTAGTATAAAATAAGTAACCGAAAAATTCAGTGTTTTTAAAATATATGCTAGTACTCCTAACACTAAAGCAACCCAGAGATCAAAATAAACCCCATACGAAGTATAGACTCCCACTAAAGAAAACATGATTATAGATGGTATGAGATATGAGTCTTTTATGACTAAAACCTTGGCAAACATCCCTGTCATAAATTTACCCATGATGTACATCCCGATGGTTGTAAAAAGAAAACCAATAAAAATTGCATTAATCAAATCAGCATTTTTTTCTAAAACGTGAGGTCCTGGTTGGATGCCATGAATAATAAAAGCACCAGCAATAATGGCTATAGATGCAGAACCAGGTATCCCTAAGGTCAAAAGAGGGAGAAGGGAACCACCAACAACTGCATTATTTGCTGATTCGGGAGCGACAATACCCTCAGCACTACCATTCCCAAATTCTTCTGGCTTCTTGGAAGTTTTCTTTGCCAATAAATAAGCAAACCAACTAGATGCATTAGCACCAAGCCCTGGAATAATACCAACAATTGCTCCAATAATTGATCCAGTCGTAGTAGCTTTTCTTACCTTCCAATACTCTTTAATACTTATTTTTATTTTCAAATCCTTGGCAACTATCTTTCTATTTTTATTAATATCATTTTTTAACATTTGAAAAATCTCGGTAAAAGCAAACAAACCCACAACTACAGCTATTAAATTTATGCCACCCATCAACTCAATAAATCCACCAGTAAATCGGGCTTGCCCTGTGAATAAATCAAGTCCAATAGTCGCTGTCATAAAGCCTAATATAATTGAGATAAACCCTCTTATTTTATCCTTAACTCCTAATGAAGCTACAGCGACTAACCCTAATAAACCTATTAAAAAATACTCAGGATCCCCTAATTTTAAAGCAACATTAGCTATCGGCTTAGATAAGAAAATTAGTACTAGCCCGCCAAATAAACCTCCTATTGTTGATGCAGTCAAAGAATACGCAAGAGCCTTGCCAGGGGATTTTTTTTGAGCATAAGGTTGTCCATCTAATTTTGTAGCTGCTGCCATTGCAGTACCGGGAATCCCTAATAATATAGCAGATATTGAACCTCCATATTCAGATCCTTGATAACAAGCTAGCAATAATAATATAGAATGGAGCGGACTAAGAGCATAAGATAACGGTAACAGTAATGATATTGCTAACATTAACCCTAAGCCGGGCAATGCACCTAAAAACATCCCTACAAATAAGCCTATTGAAATAACCAAGACACTAACAATAATACTCATGAAATCTAAACTAAGTAATTCCAAGTGAATCACCTCCCATTAAAAAGTTATTTTCATCATCTGGTCAAATATGATATAGACAAATAAAACTAACAGTACAGAAATAAATAAATTTTTTATTATTAATTTTTTCTTTTCTTTCAAAGACCTTTGATAGTACGTAAACATAAGAAAAAGAAATAAAAAAGTCACTATATAAAAGTAACCAACCACTTGCCAAAAAAAGATATACAGACAGATGAACAAAATTAATGTAGTAACTTTCTTTAAAGAAGCAAACTTTATTTGTTTATTCTCTTTTTTTCTTGCAACTTGAAATATGTTTATCAAACACAATACTATCAAAACACCTGATAATATATTGGGTAAATAGTCAGCACCTAAGTCCGTCTCTGTAAGTGGTGGAGCAAGACTACTAGAAGATATGTAATAAATCACACCTAAAGCAATCAGAGCGATTAAAGCCATATAATTCAAAGTTTTTTCGTTCATACTCTTTCCCCTTTTTAATTATCTGAAAGACTTCTTATTTTAAAGAATTATTCCCCTAAGCCCGTTTCTTTTATTATTTCACCAAATTTTTCATAATCACTTTCAGCTACTTGTTTAAATTCATCCGCATCTGCATATTTGGCATTCATCCCTTGCTTTTTTAACATATCTATGGTTTTTTCCTCTGCTAACCCCTTTTTAAATGCATTAGATATAATATCTTGAATTTCCAGTGGCAAATCTTTTGGCCCAAATACTCCTAGCCAGGTTTCTGTCTCAAAATCAATTCCCTTTTCTTGGAGAACTACCGAATTAGGGAAAATAGTAGATGGAGATGTAGCAAATATAACTCTTAAATCCCCTGATTCTGTATAAGCTGTCACTTCTGAGTCCTGTACTACCGCGCCTTCAATTTGCCCCCCTAAAAGCGCGGTTAAAGCTGGAGTAGAACCTTCAAACGGAATTTGAGTAGTTTGCACTTCCGCACTTTTACTAATTGACTCCATTGCTAAATGACTAATTCCACCTGTTCCTTGAGTTCCATATCTAAATTCCCCTGGGTTTTCCTCAACGAACGCCAACCAATCTTCATATGTTTTAAATTCCGAGTCAGCTTTAACTGCTAGCACTAAGGGTGTTGAAGTTAAACGAGATATCAGTGTAAAATCCTCTAGACCATAATTTGTTTGCCCAAAATGGGGTAGTATCGAAACAGGACTTAATCCTGTAATTCCAATTCTATATCCATCATTCTTAGATCTTAAAACCTCTGAAACTCCTAGTATTCCAGCAGCTCCAGCTTTATTCTCAATCACCATTATTTGATCGTTAGGTAAATGTTTGTTAGCCTCCTCTGTAACGATACGAGCTAATGTATCTGTAACCCCACCGGGAGCATATGATACTACTAATTTAATTTGTTTTACTGGGTAATCCTTTTTAGCAGTTTCACTAATCTCACACCCAAACAAAAGTAAACTAAATATAATAAATATTAAAATAATTTTTCTCGAAATGTATTCCATGATAACCCTCCTTCTATAAAACTATTAAATCTATTAAACAAATAATTCAGTCCTATTAATTCATTGGATACTCCCTCCCATATTTAGAGTATGTTAGCGTTTTCAAAATATAATTAAATACAGCAGCTGTACCTTTACGTTATCCCTCACTTTCGAATATAGACTAACATAGTTATGTATCGAATAAAATATATCTGTAACTATATACGGTACAATTTATATAAAAATTTTATTTTTTCGTTTTATTCTAAATTTATTAATGTATTAGCATTAATGCTATAATTAACTAATATTAAGAAAAAGGAGAGAAAATCATTATTAAAACTGAAAATAGTTATTTACTTAGCTCTGTTAAAAACGCATTAAAAGTACTAAATGCTTTTACTATAGAACAACCTGAATGGGGAATTAGGGACTTAGCTAAACATTTAAATATTTCACATAGTTCCATTAAAAGAATTATGTACACATTAGGTAGTGAAGGATTTGTAAATCAAGATTCTATAACCAAAAGATACAGATTAGGGGCTCGTATTTTAGGCTTTAATAAAATTATTACAGACAGTTTAGAAATTCATCAAGAAGCTCTACCTATTCTGAACGAATTAGTCAAAAAAACAAATGAAACAGCTCATATATCTGTATTGGAGGGAAATGGAATTGTATACCTTCATAAAGTTGAGCCAATAAAATCAATCCGTGTTTTCACAGAAATCGGAAAGGCTGCACCTTGTTATTGTATAGCAGGTGGTAAAGCGATTTTGGCACATCAAACAGGAGATCAAATAGAGAGCGTAATTGCGGAAGGGCTAAAACCTTATACAAATAAAACAATTACTGATCCTGAAGAGTTTAGGAATCATTTGAAAGAAATAAAAAGTAAAGGGTTTGCAATAAGCCATGGGGAATATTTAAAAGAAGGTGAGATACTATCAATAGCTTCACCAATATTTGATTACACTGGAAGAGCTTTTGCAAGCGTTTCCTTAGTTGGAATTGCAGAAAAAATAACCCAATCTATGTTAGATTACAATATTTCTCAAGTGAAAAAAGCAGCAAAAATCATATCTAAAAACTTAGGTTATTACCAATAAAGATGAATAATTAATGAAATAAAGCACCATATAAACTGGTGCCTTATTTCATTTAAATTTACTGTTCAGTTAATTAATTTGATTCATTTCATGAAGAATAACTGTAGTCGCCTAATCCCTTTGCAAATTCTATCTGAATTTGATTAAATTCATCTGGTTTTTCCCATTGTGGCCAATGTCCCGCATCTTTTACTATTTGAAGTTTACTATTTGGAATAAGTTGTTGTAAATATTCTGCATCCTCAATTGTAGCTGTAGGGTCATGATCAGACATGAGTATAATGGTTGGCGCTGTAATTTGATTTGTCCATACTGAATTCCACATGTAATGTTTTCTGGTTTCCCACTCTTGCAAAACAACGATATTTTTCACAGCTTCCTTAAACTCCGGTTGCGTATAAATTTTATAGCGGGACTCCACTAATTCCTGTGTAACAAAATTAGTATCATAAAATAAAAACTCTAATCTACTGCGTACAGTCTGATTATCTGCATATAAAACTGCCTTTAAAGTAGACTCCTTTAATTTTTTCATAACTTCTCTATTACCCTTTATATTACCGGGTGTATTTAATAATAACGTTCTTACATGCTCCGGATAGCGTGCCGCAAACCACGCTGATAACCAACCACCTAAAGACTCACCAGACAAGTGTACTTTTTCCAAGGAAAGAGTACGAATAACTGACAGTAAATGATCTGAGTACTCATTTAGCGTATAGGGATGATTAGGTTTTCCTGTATAACCATGCCCTAACATATCTATCACAATAACACGAAAATGTTCACTTAGACTTTTGATATTTCTTGCATACGCCTCAATATGCCCTCCGATGCCATGCAATAATATCAATGTCTCACCCATCCCTGCTTCTACTACACGGGTATTCACTCCATTTGCATCAATAAAATATTGTTTAAACTCAATCCCCGAAAGTTCATTCCATATACTCACATCATATTTACCCATTTTATATCCACTCTCCCCTTTTCTAATTCTTACTAAATTGAACTATTGCCATCCCTGTTACCCATTCTGGAATAGGCTCATAATAGACCGTTTGTGCTTTAAAGTTTTTTAGTATCCCAAGTAGTACTAGCCAATTATGAATTTCTTGGCCTCCATTCCCACCACTTTTCTCAATGGATTCATAACTCCAATTCTTCAGGGTATCATGATTGCCAGCTATAATAGCTTCTAAAAACTCCCTATCCCAACTTTCATTAACTGGACCTTCAGTAATTTTTGTTACCCTCTCTTCCTTATTTTTTTATATTCTTCAGGATTCTCTATAACTGAATGTCCATGAACCAATATATTGATCATATTTTGATCTTCTGGTTTTTTACTATCTACTTTAGGAGTAGGAACCCAATGAGATAATCCCCCTGAAGCAATGATTGCTACCTTTTTCGTATCATCTTCCCATGATTCAATAGCATTTTGTATAATTTCACCTACTTGAAAACATCGTTCCATCGTGGGTAATGGTGGTGCAGATGTATTTACTGCGATTGGAACAATAGGTATATCTAAATCCGAATTTAATAAATAAATGGCTTGGGTATGTCCATGATCAACCTTCATAGACATCGTAAATGCAAAATCCACCCCTTGAGATAATCCTTTTGTTAATATATGATTAGCCAATTCCTTTTCTACAGGGATTTTATATTTAGGAATTTTCCAATCCCCCCACCCTTCACATTCACCAATTCCAATGGTGAATGATGGCATATGATTGTAAAAATAACTATTAAAATGGTCATCTGAGATTAAAACAATAACATCTGGTGACTCACTTTTTATCCATTTTTGCATTTCTTCAGCTTTATCTAAAAACATTTGACCTTTTACTCCACCAGCTTCTTTATTAGTCATAATAAACGGACTGTGTGACATCGCAATGCCAGATATAATTTGCGCCAAACTAATCAGCCTCCTATATAAATGTATTTCATAATCTATTTATCTCCTCAACTAGTTGCTTTTTACTGAAGTTTTCCCCTATGAAAACTGCTACATTATTCTCTTTCTTTCCACTAGAAATCCTCATCATTTCTAGTTCACCATGTGCATACTGAAATAACATTGGCCCCTTTTTATCTTTAAATTGAATTATCCCTTTGGCTCTATAAATCTCTTTAGAAAGATTATTAAACAGGCTTTTGAACTGTTCGACTGTTAAGAAATAATCAAAATAGTGAGTATAAACATGGACATGTGTATGGAGATTTTCATGATGATACCCATTATTAATTGCTTTCGGTTTCAAATTACTTTCTAATATGGTGTAATCTATTTGGCAGTGTGAAGTCTCTTTCACCAAAGCATGTGGATTATGCTTTCGTATAATTCCTTTTAAAAAATGAATATCCTCGAAACTCACCTTATCACTTTTATTCAAAAGGATTAAACCACCGCTTTTGATTTGTTCTATAATTAAAGAAATTGTATAATTTGACTCACTTCTTCTAAATAAATCAATTACGTAGGCAGCATCGATAACAGTAGTAATCAACTGCAAATCTATTTTCACCCTTAAAGCCACTTCTGATAATAAACTAATAACTTCCTGTGGATTTGCAACACCTGTTAACTCAATAAAAATACTATCTATATGGTAATTTTGTTGTAAATCAATAATCGTATCTCCCAAATCGTTTCCAACTGAACAACAAATACACCCACCTAATATTTCTTTTTTCGGAATATCATCATCTATATATTCCCCATCAATATTGACCATGCCTATTTCATTAATAATGACCGCCATTTTTTTATTTTGAGTCTGAAAATATTTCAAAACATTAACCAAAAAAGTAGTCTTCCCACTT
Source organism: Cytobacillus sp. FSL M8-0252 (assembly GCF_038007345.1). Classification (NCBI taxonomy): domain Bacteria; kingdom Bacillati; phylum Bacillota; class Bacilli; order Caryophanales; family Bacillaceae; genus Cytobacillus; species Cytobacillus sp. FSL M8-0252. The sequence continues at coordinate 1,086,913 of NZ_JBBOWZ010000001.1, read as the reverse complement.
CCCAAAAATCCAGCAAAAAGATAGATTGGTATAGTGTTTGAACCACTCTCTTTATTTTTTTTTGTGTACATCAAATAGAAAAACTCACTTTAACTTCGCCTAAATTTGCGAAGCTCGCCTTGAAGTTGTCTCCTTTGTTTGCCTCAATGGCAGCTGAAAGTGCGCCGGATAATATCACTTCACCTGCTTCTAGTGCAACTCCATACTCATGTAATGTATTAGCAAGCCACGCAACACTTGTTACAGGATTTCCTAGTGATGCAGAACCCACTCCTTTATTCATGATTACTTCATTTTTATATAATGTAACCTCCTCATTAATTAAATCAATTTCAGAAATATCAAATTTTCTATCACCTAAAATATATAGACCTGATGAAGCGTTATCCGCTATGGTATCTTGTATAGTAATCTTCCAATCATTACGACTATCCACTATTTCAAGAGCAGGTAAAATATAATCCGTCGCTTCAATTACGTCTTTATTAGTAATATTAGGCCCTTTTATTTCATTTTTTAATATAAAAGCTATCTCTGCCTCTACTTTAGGCTTTATAACTTTTTCCCACTGAATAGTCCCCAGATTAGGCACTGTCATTCCATCCATTAAATGTCCATAATCAGGTTGGTTAACTCCTAATAACTCCTGCATTGCTTTAGAAGTTAAACCTATCTTCTTTCCAACAACTTTTTCCCCTTCTTTAACCTTCTGTTCAATTGTCTTTAATTGAATTTTATATGCATCATGTATTTTGATACCTGAATGCATGGTAGTTATGGGGGGAACTCCTATACCATTTCTTTCTGCCCGCAGTAAAGAATCTGAAAAACGCTTTATCTCAACGTCATTATATACACTCAAAAACAATCACCTCGATAAATAAAAAATATTCAAAAAGTTACAGATGCATGGATGGGTGGGGTATCCGTCTTTATTTCACCTGAGAACACTTTCATTGCATAATCTGTTTTTTCTAACGGAAAAACATGTGTAGATAATAATTCAAGTGGAAGAACATTAGATTCTATTAATTCAATCGCTGGTATTACCGTTCTAAAATCTCTACCATATACCCCTTTTATCGTGAGTTCTTTCCTAAAAATAGTATCACTCATAAAGTCTGGAACAGGTTTATTCTTTGCTCCAGCTAAAACAATTGTGCCTCCTATTCGAGCCAACTCTAGCGATAAGGAAACTGCCATTGTAGCTCCAGTAGTTATATCCATAACCACGTCCGCCATTTCCCCGGATGTAATGTTAGAGACAGCCTCAATTGGATCTTCTTCTTCAACATTAATCATATGATGAGCTCCGAGTTCTTTCGCAACCTCAAATCGTTTACTATCTTGATTCATCCCTGTGACTATAATGCAACCTGCACCAAGTTGTTTGGCAGCAATGACACATCCTAATCCATGCTGGCCTGGACCCTGAATGACTATTGTTCCACCAAGCTTCAATTTCCCAATATCTTGTACCCATCTAATTCCATTTGATATCGGGATAAACATAGGTGCTACTTCACTTTTCACATGGTTTGCGACTTTATAAACCTGGGTATTGGGATGAAGATACATATATTCACTAAACCCCCCCCATAATGATGGCTTAACTGATATCGGTACTTGTCCATATCTCCCACCATTCTTACATAATTGATAATTTAAAGACTTACATTCTCTACAATATCCACAAGGAAGAGGTTCTTCTATGACAACACGATCCCCCTCTTTTACTCCCCACTTCTTCTGTGCACTCTTTCCTATTTTTGTGATTATACCAACACATTCATGCCCTAAAATCATGGGCTTTGTAATGTTTTTATACAAGAATATATCTGCTCCACATATTCCTACAGATTCGACTTTTAATAATGCATCATCATGGCCAATTTTTGGTAGATTAAATTGTTGAATTTCTGTTATATTTGGTGCAATTGCTACTGCAGCCTCACATGTTTTCTCCAAATATCTCCCCTCCTTGTTAATATGGTAAATAGTTTTCTAAATAAGTTAAATCTAATCGCGTTAGACATTCTACTTGCAAAGGATCAAGATAAACCGTTCTTTCTCTAAGAACATCTGTTATACATAATCTTGGTCCATTTGCGCTGTTCTCGATATATACCTCTACTGTTGCAAATTCATTTTTTATTTTTATCGTTTGGTATTTATTCTCCATACAATCATCCTACATTCGTATTTAAAATAGTCTTTAGATTAACATACGCTTATTGTCAATTAGTCTTCTATTATTGTCTTATGCCAATGTTTTATCATAGCTCTAAAAATCGTATCATCACTTATATTCCCACCAACTTCAAACCCTGAAAGTTCTTTTATTTCCAAGTCATCAGAGTAACTCAATTCCCTCTCATAACCCCTAGATAAATTATTCCATTTGGTGAGTTGAGATTGATATCCTGTGTTGCACGCTTCAAAGGCTGCAATATCGTCTGGAGTACCATGGCCTACTGGACCTAAAAAATCCATATAAGCCTTTAATTGCCTTTCTTTATACATTTCCGTTTGGCCTTTAGGAAAATATGCACGCCCTTCGATTTCAGTTCTATCCACAGTTTGAGGTTGAATCACTCTAATTTGTAAAGCTGGGCCTTCCATTATCAATAAATTCGGATAAATCAACAAATGCATAGAAATCTTTTTTGTCCACTTTGCCATTAATGGGCCAACTTTTTCTTCCCATTCATCATTTCGAAAACTACTGTTAAATAACTCTTCTTTTGCATACCCTGATTTCAAAAAATCTCTATAATGGACTGTTACGCCATGCCCTCTTCCAAGATAAAATTGATGATCACTCTTCCTCTCTTTAAATTGCAGAGAGGCATTATCTCTTTTGACACCTCTATTTGCAACAATATCAAAGTAACTTTTATGAACAAATAATGGATGATAATAATCTAAAGCGTTTTCTGTTTGCAATTTCCAGTTACCTATATTACCGTATTTAGTTACACCTTTAGCTACTTCAATCCCATCAGCAAACCGATCAATTACTATATCCAAGTATGGTTTTGCATTTCCTAAGTGCTCTTCTAATGAAGGGACATCATCAGTTAGACTTGCAAAAATAAACCCTCTATAAGACTTTACATGTGCTACTTTTGTTAAATTGTGATTTTTCTTATCAAATTGTGACGGATAAGCACCCTGATCAGCAACACCTACACATTCACCACTATTCCTAAATGACCAACCATGATAAAAGCAACGAAAATTTTTAGAGTTACCTTGATGCTCTCGGCAAACAGTCGCTCCCCGATGCGGACAGCGATTAATTAGCCCATGGATATTACCAGATTTATCTCTAGAAATAATAATAGGTTCCCTACCAATTTTGGTTAAAAAGTAATCGTTTGCATTTTTGATTTGATCCTCATGACCAACGTAAACCCAAGACTTTGAAAAAATCTGCTCCATTTCTCTCTCAAATAAATCTGGGTCTGTATATATATTAGAATTCACCAAAAATTCTTTTCGTTCAGTATCATCGATAAAATATTGATTTTTTAATGCCATTTCTATCACGTCACTATTCATTTAAATTCCCTCCTACTTTAGAATTTTTATATAATCATGAGATGACCACGCTTAATATTGTCGTTATTCACTATCACTTTTTTATATGTTATTAGAAAGGAATCCCCCTTACTTATAAGGTGATGCTCCATATCTCCACCAAAGAATTGTTGGACCCCCTGATTAAAACCTGTGCGAAAATCGTGTAAAAACCATTTGCTACTGACTTTGAATTCGTTTACATTATTTTGTTCAATTCTTATATTAGTGATATATCGCGTACTTCTAGGCAACGGTACCATTACATGAGCATCACCTGAATTAAGCCTCTGAACATATTCATTAATATTTTGTTTATTCCAGTATATTAAAGACAGTTCTTGACTCGGCTCCACCACCAATTGACTTTCAGTCTGCCAACTCGGAATCCAATATTTGCAATTTTCATCGTACATCTCTGCCCAATCTTCATATTGGGCGTTATCTAATTTAGCTGCTTCTAAATAAATAAAACTTTCTACTTTCTGAAACAAGAATTTACCCTCCTTCTAGCAGTATACATATTTGAATTTTCGAACTATTAAAACCAATTTAACACAATACCGTCACACATATAATACCATTGTACCTATATACGATACACGGAAACGGTTTTTTTACAATTTTCTATTCATTTTAAATTATTAAAAGTCAAAAACTAATTTTATAAAGGAGTGGTATTTCATTATCAAGTGATACAACAAATAACCACTTGTCCTAATCGACATCGAAATACAAATTGTAAGGAATGAATAAAGTATTACTTTATTGATAATCTTTACCTTAGTCATCCTACTTTCCAAAACACAATCGAGATAAAAAAATAGTGCATGTTAGGTTAAGTGAGATTTTTAAGAAAGACACTACTGATATATGTGCACCTTAAAACGACGGAACACAAGACATATAGTCATGTAAGCTAAACAAGGATTTGTGAATAAGTACCCTTTCTCTGTGATACCTGCAGAATAAAAATACTTTTTTGGAATAATCACTAGGTTATTGAGAAACTTCGGTAGAATGGGATGTTTTATTGCGGATATTTTTGATTGGGAATTATCGTGGGACAAAAATAATTGTATCTTCTTCCATTTTATTATTAGATTAAATTAGAAATCGTAAAATGGCATAGGAATTATACAATGTTGCGTTTATGCTAAAGATCCAGCTTTTAGTCCAACTCAAAGGTAAGAACAAAATACCTAGCGTAAGATAAAATCACTAATTTTTTGTCATTATTAATCGCTGTATTTTAATTGTAAACCCCTCCCCTTCTTAGTTGTATAATTAATTTTTTAGCAACTGATTTTTCCCCATCAGCTGTATAGGAGAGGTTTACTGACTAGTGATTCCTAATTTACAAATAATGCTCAAAATAACCATTGACTTTGTTTCTATATTTTTTGTATATGTGTTACTTTAAACCCTTCTTCATATTTAAGACCGTATCCTAAGGCTCTATCCATACTAATGTGAGCAGACCAGATCAAAGATACCATCAATAATATAGGTTCCTTTATTACAAAATAAATTCCTAAAATCAATAGGGGGAAAATAAATGTATGGCCTATATTATAGAGAATCGCCCCCACTTTTTTGTTGAGGAGATAGCCAAACATAAAGACGTCTGGTAAAAACAAAAAAATAACAAAGGCAAGTATTGAGAATTCCCAAGTAATATAAGCTACTACTGTTAATAATAGTAAAAGAATATATTCCCATTTAACAATAATGCGATTACTCATTTTCCACACCACCTATTTTCATCTGTTCATATACATGGTGAATGAGTTGATCTAAGTTTCTTTGGTTCTCTTTAAAGTTTCCTTCCTTTATCATGAAACGAATCTCTTTTAAAGCTTCCAAAGCAACTGTCAAAAAGTGAAGTTTCTCTTCAACACTATCAACCTTTACACCTATTAACTGCTCCGATTTTATTTTACAATCCTCTGACGGCTGAGTCCGATCTAATATAAACAGTTCACTGATTTCTTGTAAAGAGAATCCTAATTGTTTTAACACAATGATATATTTGAGTTCTCTTTCATTTTTGTCTGTATATAATCGATAGCCATTTTCAGATCTTTCTGGAGTAATTAAACCGATTTTTTCATAGTAACGGATTGTCTCACTAGAAATATCATATTGAGAAGCGATTTGTTTAATATACATTTCCTTCCTCCTTTTCTTCTTATTTTGAAGATAACATTGGAGCTTACTACAAGGTCAATATATTTTTGAATTTTTCCAATCTTTATCTTGCATCACAGCGATACAATCATTTCTAAAAAATGTGATACGACATACACTTAATAAGATAAAGAGTTGAAAGGTGATGACCATGTACCCTTATTCATATAATGAAGTGCGAAACAAAGAACGAAGATTACATGTGAATGGTTTAGGAAGACTTTCCGTCCAACCTGATATAGCCACTATTCATATCGGTGTCATATCGGAAAATGAAAAAATACAGATAGCTGAAAAGGAAAATACACAAGCCACAGAATCTTTCCTTTCTGCTTTAAAACAAGCCGGTATCAATGAAAAGCAAATACAAACGACTCACTTTAATGTACATCCCATCTACCATCAACAAGATGATTCTTCGCAGATTTCAGGCTATCAAGTGACAAATGAAGTCCGCGTTACCGTCAGTCAACTTAATCAAATAGGTACAATTATTGCTTTAGCAATGGAACACGGAGCCAATCAAATAAATAGTCTTGAATTTGGATTAACGGAGAAACAGAAGTGGTATTATAAGGCATTAAATGAGGCATTAGTGGATGCGATAAGTAAAGCCCAATCTATAGCTAATGTTTTAAATGTAACAGTAGATCTTACCCCGATAAAGATTACCGAAGACAGCAGACAAATACAGCCCTTCACACAGAAAATCGCTCTTCAATCTATTGCTTCTCCGCCCATTGAACCTGGTGAAATCATCGTGGAAGCCATAATAACTGCCGTTTTTCGTTATTCATAACATGCATCTTAATCATTCATGGTGTATGATGGTCGTATAGAAATGGAGGCCATTACATGTTTTATCGACTGACAAAAGAACAGCAACAACAAATGATTGAAGAAATCCAACAGTTTTTTCTTCAGGAAAAAGACGAGGATCTTTCCGAATTCGCTGCTGAACGTGTGTTAGATTTTTTTAAAGAATCACTCGCCCCTCACTTTTACAATGCAGCTATCCAAGAGACTCAATCCATGCTAAAAGAACAGTTTGCTAGTATTGAAGATGAGGTATTAACCTTAGAACGCCCCATTCGACGTTAATAAAAAAAAGTGGCCAATTCAGCCACTTTTTTGTCTATTCCATTTATTGATAGTTGGATACAAATTCATCACAGAAATCGGTCATAACCACCTCAACGCCTTGGTTGAGTAGTGATTGAGCATCGGACCATCGATTAATTGTATAAGTACGTAATGGGATTTTGTTTTCTATTGCCTGTATACCATGTATGGATTGCACAAATTCTTTTTGACAATGAATAGCATCGGCTCCAATATTCTGAGCTACCTTAATTGCATTAGCATGTATACCTAGAATTAAATACCCTGTATTTATTTCATTATCTAATGTTCGTATTCTCTTCACACTCTCAGGGTTAAAAGATGAAAGAATGATTCGATCTCTTAAACCATATTGCTCAATTAAAGTTAACACCTTCTCTTCCATACCATCGTAACGAAAGACATCATTTTTCAATTCTACATTTATAACCAATTCATTATTCTCCTCTTTCGCCCATTGAAAAACCTCTTCTAATCGTGGGATTCTCGCATGGTTAAATTCGGTGTTAAACCAGCTCCCTGCATCAAATTGCACAATATCTTTATATTTAAAATCCCTGATAAACCCTGTACCATCTGTTGTCCGATTGATTTTCTCATCATGAATGATGACAAGTTCACCATCTTTAGATAATTGGACATCTAATTCGATTCCGTGAACACCAGCTTTTCTTGCAGCTTCAAAAGCAAGCATTGTATTCTCCGGAAAGCGACCACTTAATCCACGGTGGGCAAATATCATTGCTCAACCATCCTCTCCCTTTTCTACAATTGTATAAAAATTATTTAAACACAGTATGAATCGTTTGTAAAAAATTCCTTTTTATTGATGTTAAAGATTAATCGAATGTAAGCAGGGTATACTCTCATATAAAGACATGTAAAGGAGATAAAATCTTATGAGAGAGTATGATTCTGAGCAACATTATATGCCTATCACCTCAACAACGAGCGGTATGATTGTTAATTCTGCAGAAGGTGTTGATTATATAAACATTCAAATCGTTAATGTTTGTTTTGTTAAAACAGCAGAGGATGCATGGGTCCTTGTTGATGCTGGTATGCCAAAATCAGCCAAAAAAATTATTGAAGCTGCAGAAGAATTATATGGAAGGGGTGCGAAACCTGTTGCGATTATATTAACACATGGACATTTTGATCACGTAGGTGCGATTCATGAGCTATTAGAAGTATGGAATGTCCCTGTTTATGCTCATTCGATGGAATTACCTTATTTAACTGGTCGGAAAGATTATCCAGAACCTGATAATACAGTTGATGGTGGATTATTAGCTAAGTTTTCGAATTTATTCCCTAATGAAGGTATTAATATTTCACAACATATAAAACCGTTACCAAGAGACGGTCATATTGACGAAATGCCCGGTTGGCAGTGGATTCATACTCCTGGACATACAGAAGGTCATATCTCGCTTTACCGCAAAAGCGATGGTGTCTTAATTGCTGGAGATGCCTTTTGTACCGTTAAACAAGAGTCCCTTTTTAAAGTGATGACACAGGAGCAAGAAATTAGTGGTCCCCCAAGGTATTTAACCACTGATTGGCAACTAGCAAGAGAATCTGTCAGAAAACTCTCTGACCTTAATCCTCATATCGCCATCACAGGACATGGTATTCCTATGGCTGAACAAACTCTCCAACAAAGCCTTATTACTCTTGTAAGGGAGTTTGATGACATCGCAATGCCTGAAACTGGTAGATATATAAAAGACGACGAATAATAGTAATATTCAATATCTTTTATTTCGGTATCCTGAAGATTTTGCTATTATTAAGGGTAGACTTGAAAAATTTCTACCGATGGAGGATACCTTATGTCTAAAAGAAAAATGATTATCACACAAAACTTAAGCGAGGAACTTAAAACAGCCATTACAGAAATCACTCCTGATTGGGAACACATCATAGGGAAGGATAACGAGGTTTGGGAGAGTCATATGAAGGATGCAGAAGTGATTGTTGCTTGGAAACATCGTATGCATGATACCTATGCGAATAATGCTAACCTTCGTTGGATTCAAACATGGAGTGCTGGTGTGAATTATTTGCCACTCGAAGACTTTGACAAGAAAAACATCCTTCTAACAAGTGCAAACGGGGTACATGCTTATCCAATTTCGGAGACGATTTTTGCATTGATGTTAGGTTTAACAAGAAGTATCGACCGTTATGTTAAACAACAACAAGAAAAAGTATGGAATGGAACTGGTAACAAACTCGAAATGCATGGAAAGACCATCGGTATAATTGGTGTTGGAATGATTGGACAAGAAACTGCTCGAATTGCCAAAGCGTTTAATATGCATGTCATTGGTGTTAGACATTCAGGCAAACCTGTCGATTACGTAGATGAAATGTATACTTCACTGGAACTTGACGACATCCTACCTAAATGTGATTATATTGTCGTCACCCTGCCTTTAACGAAGGATACATACCATATGTTCAGTAAAGAACAGTTCAAACGCATGAAACAAACAGCTTTTTTTATTAATATTGGACGCGGTGAAATTGTTGATGAAAACGCACTTTATCATGCTCTTTCAGAAGGAGAAATTAAAGGTGCTGGTATTGATGTTTTTGAAAAAGAGCCGCTCCCTGAAGATAGTCCATTATGGGGATTAAATAACTTAATCATCACCCCACATACATCTGGCTCAACCGAACATTACAACGAAAGAGTCATTAAAAACATCTTCATTCCTAACCTAAAAAAATATTTGAATGGCGATGCTCTTGATACGAATGTAGTGGATTACAAAAAAGGATATTAAAAAACAAAGTCCGAACGATTATTTAAACGCTGCTAAAGCTTCGAATAATCGTTCGGATTTTTCTCCCCTTTTAAGAGGAAATTCATTTACAACCCTATTTGTTTGCCACGTTTTTTTCTTTTATTGGCTTCATCTTCTCTGTTCTTCTTTTTCTTAATAATGATTCAATCGCACCTGATCCAAGGAGTACACCAGGAATGATAAAGACAAGACCAACCCAATGATAAACCGTGATTTGCTCCCCTAAAAATAATGCCGACCCGACAAGAGCAAAGAATGTATTTAAGTTTAAAAAGATGGCGGCTTCAGCAGGACCAATTTTACTAATCGCATAATTGTAGCCCATTTGTCCAATAGCCGTTGCTAAAATGGCAGATGCTAAGAATAAAATCCATAAAGAACTTGGAGCATCTAATAAATTTGTAAATGCAAAAGGCTCTGAAATCAAACCTATGATGGCGAGAATTATGCCCCCAAAAACCAGCATATATCCAGTGAGTAGTCTACTATCAATAGTTTTCGCTGCCTTACTGATAAGAATAAAGCTGAACGCTTGGGATAAAATCGATAAGAAAATATAAATATCTCCAAAAGAAAAACCAGATAACCCTCCATTACCGATTACAACGATAAAAGAAACACCAATAATGCCAAAGATAAAACCTATAATCTGCATACGTGAAGGCATGGTTTTAATGATAATGGCGGAGAGAATAGCCGTCAAGACTGGCCCCGAACCTAAAATTAATCCTCCGTTAGCACCAGTTGTTTCCATTAACCCATGTGCTAGGAAAAAATGATGAGCCGTAATATTAAAGAGACCACCATATATAATATATTGAAATTCCTTCCGATTTGGTCTTCTAACTTTCCCTATAACTCCGAGCATAAGAAAAACAAAAAATCCCGCAACTAGAATCCTGATAGCAGTAATCGTAATCGGTGGGAAAGATGAGACAAGGATTTTAATAGCGGAAACATTAAATCCCCATATCATCATTAATATTGTCATAAATAAAAATAGACCGAGCTTGTTCATTCCCATCCTTCTTTCCGTCTCTGTAATGAAGTAAATTTTAACATATATTTTCTTCATATGGATAGAAAGTAAGCAATTGATGAGCAAGAAAAGGTGGAAGCATCCGCCCCCACCTTTACAGAACTGAACCTTACCTATTTTAAATCCTCTTCAAGAAACATTTGTGGCTCTACCTTTTTCTCTTGTTGCTTTCTAGGTTTGATCATCCGATCAATTTGCGCTTGTTGATATACCGCCGTTCCAACAATACTAGCTACATCCTTTAGTTTTTCCTTACTAATTTTATCAATCGTATCATCTGGTGTATGGTACCAAGGTTCTGAAGGGCTGTGAATAAATAAAGCTGCTGGAATACCTACTTCGGCAAATGGCACATGATCACTGCTGCCGCCACTTCTAATCGGTGTCGCTTCTCCATTTAACCTCGAGCTAGTCTCTTGAGCTAACTCGGTAACAAGGTTTGGCTCCCCATCGATTGTGGCCAAAACTAAATTACCTGCATCTCTACTCCCGACCATGTCTAAGTTAAAATTCGCCACAATTCTATTTCGCTCATCTTCAGGTAAACTATTTACATAATGTGTAGAACCAAGTAATCCTACTTCTTCAGCACCAAATGTAATAAAACGAATTTCTGTATCAGTTGGGAATAACTTAAGTACCCTTGCCAATTCAAGAGTCATCGCTGTTCCTGAAGCATCATCATTGGCCCCTGGTGCACCAGCTACAGAATCATGGTGAGCACCGATCACAATAATATCATTCGTATCTCTTAATTTTGAGGTTGGTTTTTTCGTCGCTATGACATTATGAGATGTTTTTTCTCCTGTATTTGCCCCTTCTATATTGATAGTCGCTTCTGTAACCTCTCCGGCTTCTATACTAGCAAGCAACGCATCTCCCTCTGCTTTTGACAAAGAAATCGCAGGAACAAATTGATCATTATGTGCTCCCAAAGTTCCATTTAAAGAGCCCTCACTATTATTATAAATAATTACACCCGCTGCCCCTGCCTCTCCTGCATTCAACACTTTCTCACTGAAGCTTAACTCTCCGCGTTTGATTAAAACAATTTTTCCTGTAACATCGCCTAATTCCTCTGGTTTACCTAGACCGCCATAGACGATGTCCCCATTCACATTCCCACTAATAGAATACGTAAAGTAGTCAGGGTTTAGTTGTTCATTATATCCATCGACTTGTAGTTCAATCGTATGTGGGGGTGTATACCCAACATAGGTAAACGGTTGAATATCTGCACGATAACCGTAATTCCTAAACTCTCTTTTGATAAATTCGACAGCCTCATCTTCCTCAACTGTTCCCGCAACTCTCGGCTCTTTTGCAAGATGAGCAATATTGCGATAGATTTTGTGCTCATTTACTAACTTTGTAATTAAATAGTCATAGAAGTGATGTGAATGACTCTGTGTATCAGCAGCTTCAACAGGTTTAACAACATAGCCATGAACCCCTAATGCACCAAATACGAGAGTAGTAGCCAAACTAAATTTTAAGATAGATTTCTTCATTTTTTTCCTCCTATTAATCGATTTTCTAAAAGTTTAGACTATTAATTCCGAGTTAATAAGTGTAGTATTCACTATCTTTCAATAGGGAAAAAATGCTAGTTTCTCATATACGAACCTTTTAACTACAAATGATAGATGACAAATGATGGATAGAAGAGGAGGGTTACTCTCAGGTAAATATAAATAAAAAGGAGTGATAATGAGAAGGTAATTTAATAGAGAGCTTATATTTAAACAATTTCATAGATCCTTCAATTCCATAAAATTCCAAAATAAATAGTTTTCTAATACATTAAGAATGCAAAATCAGCCTTCAATTCTAAGTAAATAGGCATGTTCTCCAACAATCAATTTCAAATCAAAAAAGCTGACTATTACAGTCAGCCTTCTTAAACAACTACTATTTATTTCAATACATCATGGTCAACATAACGCTCACCATTTATCTCACTAATTACATTAATAGCTACCTTCGCGCCATCACCAGCAGTAATAATTGTATGTACACTTACACCTGCTGTCGTACCTGCAGCCCAGATGCCAGGAATATTGGTTTGACCTGATGCATCTACATCAATAATGGTTTTTACTCTTGGCTCTGTTCCCGGTTTCGTTTGTACACCTGCTTTTTCGGCTAAATCAGACAAGAACCCTGTTGCTAAAATGACATGTTTCGCTTCATAACTACCTTCAGAAGTAGTAACAACGAAACCTTCTTCTTTTTTCTCAATAGATTCTACTGTTGCATCTACTAATTCTGCCCCAAATTTCTCTGCCTGTTTTTTCCCTGTGCTAACCAAATCCGGACCTGATACCTCTAATACACCATAATGGTTTTCAACCCAAGCCCTTTTTGTTACACCTTTGTCATTATCAATAACAATCACTTTCTTCCCCGCTTTAGCAGCAAATAAAGCTGCACTCGCACCAGAAGGCCCTGCTCCAACGATTAGAATATCATACATGTTCCATTCCTCCTCAAGAAATACTCTCTCTTTTCTAGAATAGACAAAATAATTAGAAATGTAAAACATTCTATCCTTTTAGAGGTCAAAGCTGCTTTTGTAAAATCACCATATGAATGAGTTGTTTACCACCCTCATAAATAGGGCGGTCATAATGTTTCACAAAGAAATCATCAATCTGATGAGAAATATGAAATCCACACGCCTGGTAAAAAGGGATCGTAAGGGGACTATCTCCCGTTCCTACTTGAAGCTTGTGGGCTCTCCCTTTATAGATATCTTCCACAAGCTGAATCATCTTTTTGCCATATCCTTTTCGTTTTAAATGTGGGGCAACAGCCAGATTCTTTATTTCATATATATCTTCATTCTCCTTTGTTACAACACAAACGCCGATTAACTTTTGTTTTTCCTCGAAAATATAAAGGTCTCCCCGCTCTAAATACTGATCAATCATATTCTCTTGTTCATCTGCAAGCAGTAGCAGATCTATATATCTTTTCTTACCTTCATTAACGAGCTTTAACTTCATCATGTCACATCCTTACGTATTAATCTTCATCCTTTATATCCCGATCTTCTGGAATTGGTTCCTTCGATAACTCTTCCACCAATTTCTTATATTTTTCTAATTGTTGAAAATGGGTTTTAAATTGATCTTTATAAATGAGTACTGCTCCCTCGCTATCATGAATGACACGAATTTTACCTTGGAGGATCAACTCTTCTACATAACTGACTGATACCGATAAATATTGAGCTGTCTCTTCTATTGTTAAATACATGATTACTTCATCTCCTCCAACTAGTTTCTACTATTATAACTTATTTCTTTAACGCTTATTTCTCCTACTATCATACTTAATTATTAAAATACTCAATCTTTAATGGCAAAATTTTTCATAATCGATTACTATAAAGTATAGTGATTATTTGTTTTACAGAACAGGAGCATAGATATGAAAACAAAATTCTTAATCTTCTTTTTTTTAGGAAGTATCATTTGGGTCATTTCAACAAACCTACTCATTAGGGAATTTCATACATCATCCAACTTAATCTCCATGATACATATAAAAGAAATTTTATATATCTCCTTTACAACTTGTCTCTTCTACTATTTTATAAAAAGAATTGAAGAACTAAATACATCCAAAGAAGATAAAGAGAGATTATCCACACTTATTAATGCAATGGTCGATTTCGTAAATTTTAAAGACGAAAAAGGGAGATGGATCGAAGCAAATAAAGTCGCCCTTGAACTATTTAATCTTGAAGAAGACCAATATCGAGGAAAAACAGATATTGAACTCGGCGATCAAGCAAGAAGTTTTTACAAAAACTCCTTCGCTCATTGTATGATTTCAGATGAGGAAACATGGGATAGTGGAAAAATTGCGAGAATCGAGGAAAATATATTACAACCCGATGGAACAAAGAAGATATTCGACACAATTAAAGTTCCTCTTTTTCATGAAGACCGAAGTAGAAAAGGGCTTGTAATTATCGGTAGAGATATTTCCGAAAAAAAGAGATTGGATGAATTATTACAAGAAAGTCAACAGCAATATAAATCGCTGTTTTTGTACAGCCAAGATATGATCGTCATGATGGATTTATCCGGACGGATTACTCAAGCAAACCCCCAATTTAAGGAGATAACCGGTTATCAGCCAGAAGAAGTACTCCAACAACCCATCACCCACCTATTTCCTAAAGACTTACATGATGAATTATTTAAAAGTCTTGAACACATACGACAAACGAATCAACATATACAATGTGAGATGGCGATGAACCATAAAAATGGTCCTCAAATCATCTTAGAATGTACAGCTGTGCCTATGATTATTAATAATAAACAAGCTGGTATTATTTGTTATGGGAAAGACGTCACAAAGCTACGATTAGCTGAAGAACAATTAAGAAAAACGGAAAAATTATCTGTAGTTGGTGAACTATCAGCGAGTGTGGCTCATGAAATAAGAAACCCACTCACTTCGTTAAAAGGATTTGTACAAGTATTAACGACAGAAGACAGTAAACATGAATTTTATTATCGCATTATGGAAGAAGAATTGGATCGCATCAATCATATTGTTAGCGAACTATTACTACTAGCCAAACCACAAGAGATTAAATTCATTCAAGCAGATATCTATGAATTACTCCATAATGTCATTTCACTATTAAAAACGGAAGCATCACTCCATAATATCCAAATTCAATTAAAGTCATATTTACGTACGCAAATTTCTATACTGTGTGAACCTAATCAACTTAAACAATTATTTATCAATTTAATAAAAAATGCTATTGAAGCCTCAACTGACGGAGACGGTGAAATCATGATTTCATTAGAAAAGGAAGAGGATACTGCTATCATAAAAATATCTGATAATGGCGATGGCATGTCTCCAGAATTATTAACAAAACTCGGCGAACCTTTTTATTCATCCAAAGAAAAAGGTACTGGTCTTGGTTTAACAGTCAGCAATAAAATAGTTCAAAGCCACAATGGTTCCATTCATTTCTCAAGTATTTTACATGAGGGAACAACAGTAACTGTCAAGCTGCCGATACAAATCGCTTCGCGTGTACCAGTTGGATAATGAAACAGCCAAAATGCCGGTTTAAAGAAGAACATCGGTATTTTGGCTTGGCTATTCTTTAGTCTTTTAACATAAGTATTGATACTTTCTAGACATGCTCTTTCAGTTCAATTATTCTTCCATCTAAAAAGGCACGGATAAATACTAAATTAGCATTTATCCGTGCCTAATAAATTATTTATCTTTTACTTCTAATAGTTTTAGCCTCAAGTCGTTTTCCATATGGGCTAGATCACTTTCGGCTTGTTTTCTTTTATGTCGACCTTCTTCTTGGATGCGCAATGTTTCTTCAATCGTTTCGACTAGGTTTTGCTGGGTTTTCTTTAATGTTTCTATATCTACTAAACCGCGTTCGTTCTCTCTCGCTGTTTCTATAGTGTTCATTTTTAGCATTTCTGCATTCTTCAATAGTAAGTCATTCGTTGCCTTTGAGACATGCTTTTGCGCTTCTACTGCATGGCGTTGGCGAATCAAAGTTAAAGCAATAGAGACTTGATTCTTCCATAATGGAATAGCAGTCATAATGGATGATTGTATCTTTTCTACTAGCGCTTGATTTGTATTTTGGATCAGTCTAATTTGTGGCGCACTTTGGATGGTGATTTCTCGACTTAACTTTAAATCGTATAAACGTTTATCCAATCTTTCAGCAAATTGGACTAAGTCATTCACTTCCTGTACTTTCATTTGATCCTGTGATGATTCAGCTTTCTTTTTTAGATCCGGAATCGATTGTTCTCTCATTTCCTCGAGCTTTAGTTCCCCTGCAGCGATATAAATATTTAAGGCATGGAAATATTCTTTATTGCTTTCATACAGCTTATCTAGCATAACAATGTCTGAGAGAAGCAGGTTTTTACTTCGCTCTAACTTCACACTGATGCGATCAATTTGTGCGCCTACCTTTTGATATTGCGACAATACTTCATGGACAGAACCTGAAAGCTTGCCAAATATTTTTGAGAAAAAGCCTTGTTTTTCATGCTTTAAATCATCCGGGTTCACTTCATTAAATTTTTGCATAAGTTCGCCCAAAATTGAGCCTACTTCGCCGACATCTTTTCTTTGCACATGGTCAAGCATCGCATGTGAAAAATTGAGTAACTTTGATTGAGCAGGCGTACCATATGAAATCATAGCTTGATGATTACTTGGGTCGATTTGTTCAGCTAATTGGTAAGCTTTTTGCCGGTTTTCCTCTGGAATGACATCAATCAATTTTACACGACTAGATGAGTCCTCACTTTTAACCTTTGTGACTGTCTCGTCGTCATTACCAAAAGGGTCCGCTAAAAGATCATCCAATATATCTGCACCAAGGGTAGGTTGATTTGACGTATTTTTTTCTTTTGTCATTTTAATCGCCTACTTTCATCATTCGTTTTCTCATCTTTTAATTTCTTAATGTTATGTTTGGCTACATCTATTTCATAATGAAGATCATCAATATCATTCGCTAGCACTGAACGTAAATCCTTATCTACATGAACCATTAGCTCTTGCAAAGTTTTTCTGGTCTCTGTTAATGATTGCTCAAGTTCCCAATCTTTCTTCGGTTGTGAGGAAAGAAAAACATATTTTTCAGCGAGTTCTACCGCTGAATCCAGATGCGAATAGAAGAATGATTCAGCTTGATAAAAGCGTCTCGGCTCCTTTTGCACAAGCTGGTAAATCCTTTTTGTCACTTTAATAAAATCTTTACGTTGACGACCAGATGGCCAATGGCGAATTGCCATTAAAGCACGATGTAAACGACTCATCTTGATTCGGGCATCATCTAAATTATCTTGGATAAAACGAAACTCTTTCCGCTTGAGTCCCTTACTTTTCATCCAACGATGGACAATAATTATTCCACTCAACCAATACGTAAATACACCTACACCAGCACCAATTAGTCCACTCATCCAAAAACCGTAATTCATAAAAAAGTAGCTAATTAACCATGTCAACACAGACACAGGTACAGTGATAAGTATCCGTAGAAAAAACACATAGAACGGGTTCAAAATTATCGACTCCTGACTTTACCGCTTATACTATTTACGTAATTCGTCTTATTTAAGTTTCAAAATAAGTGAACTTATTTTTACTTACCCTTACAGTATAAGAATACAACATTTGAAGGAGTTTTTTCCATGGACTAAGATTGTAATTCCAACTAAGCCTTAAGTCTTAAAGCAAATATTTACAAAAAAACTCGCTTAAATAGCGAGAAAGGCTGAAATAATGATCAAATATAAAAAAATGCATTTTCAAAATATTAATGCATTCATTTATGTATCATTCTTAAAACGATGAATCCTTTTATGAATAGCCTAGTTCAACGGTTACTATTGTACCGCCACCTGGTTTACTATCAATCTTCATCGTTCCATTATGCTCTTGGATAATTTTATTGCTAACAGTTAGTCCTAAACCGATTCCTTTATCCTTAGTAGTATAAAAAGGGGTACCTAAATAATGCAAACGATCTGAGCTTATACCTATACCCTCGTCTTTAAAATTTATTCTTACTCTTTTATTTCTTAATACTTCTATAGCTATAATTACTTCTCCACCATTTGGCATTGACTCTATAGAGTTTTTTAAGAAATTAATAAATACTTGCTTTAATTGATTTTGATTACAAAGTAATTCAATTTGTTGATCTGGCTTTAAGAATCGAATTTGAACATTACACATCATGGCTTGTGGGTGAAGAAATTTGAATGTAGCTTCTAAAATCTCATAAAGGTCAAAATAATCATAATCAACTACTTGCGGCTTAGCTAAAGACATAAATTCGTTGACAATTCCGTCAATACGCTCTAGTTCATGAGAAATAATTGATAAATACTCTTTCTGTTTATCTTTCTCCTCCATATAATGTAATAGTTTTGAGAAACCCTTTAACGATGTCAGTGGATTTCTGATCTCATGTGCCACACTGGCTGCTAGTTGACCAATAATGGATAGGCGATCTAAATTTCTTAGAGCATCATCATTTTTCACACGATCAGTGACGTCCCTACCGACACAAACATACAATTGAATTTCATTAAATTCATTAAAAATCGGAGAAATATTAGACTCAATATATATGATATTCCCACTACTCGTTTTCATGCGTGATTGAAGAATTTGGGATTCTCCGGTATCATTAATTTTTTTATACAATAACTCACTGTACTCTCTTTCTTCTTTATTCATATGATCCATTACACCTTTCCCCAGATAGGTGCCTTTTTCCAACCCTAATAATTCCTCAAAGGACGGGGATACATAAATTACCTTCTTATCTAGTCCGTACAGTAAAATTAAATCTGACGTGTGCTCTGTAATTAATCGACTGATCCCTAAATTATTTGAGACAATATCCTCTATACATTCAGAATCCGCCAATTCTTTAATAAATGTAATCCCACCAGCAATTTGCTCTAACGAATCATAAATGGGATAATGCGATAATTCCAAATTAATAAGATGGCCATCTTTATGAATACCCTTTGCTTCCGCTTTATCTTGAAAGGGCTTTAATATATTGTCCTTCTTCAACCGCAAATGAGTATATAAATTCGTACCAAGTGCATCTTGTTCACGGTAGCCCAATAAGTCCGTATACGATGGATTAATTTTATTTATCCGATGATTTATGCTTGTCAAAACGATAGCTGCAGATGTATGGTTCATTAATAAGTGAGTAACCTCAATTGGGTAAACCACCTTTAGGCTACTATGATTTTGAAAAAGCGCATCATTCTTTGACATAGAAACCTCCAAACTTCCTCTAACCCAGTTTATTCTACAATTTTATTTCTTTTCAGTGGTCTTAAACATGACTATCAATATGTTGAATGTTTTCATATAACATTTGATTTGTGGTTGGTTGTGCTAGCTTGTGCTTTTTATACAATGCTATTACCGTTCCCGCAAAAAGCTCCACTTCACTTTTCCTTCCAGCCTCGACATCTTGTGCCATAGACGGCTTACCCTCTGCATTTAATTGATCGAGAACATTTAGCCAATACGATAAGTCATCTTCTGTTAAAGTGACCCCTTCATACTGTGCTATACGGATCACTTCTCGCATTGCTGCAATCATCGTTTCTCTCGGCTCTCCCTCTACTTGAATTGTTCCATAATTCCCCCGATAGACTGCAACTGTCTGATTCACACCCACATTCAACATGAATTTGCCCCACTGTCTCTTTATCATATTAGTATCTACTTCATACGGAATACCTGTGCGATCGAAAAATTCAGCTACTTCCTTTGTCATTTTTGATGTCTCACCAGCCTCCTGATCGCCAAAACAAATCATCCCCATATGATGATAGCTTAGTATATTGTTTACTTTAACAGCATCCATCCCTTGGGCTACGCTATATAAAACTTTGTCTTCTCCAAATACACTACCTAATATGCGTTCACTTGAAATCCCGTTTAATAAAGAAAGAATGATTGTATGCTCATTGACAATTGGCTTAGCTAATTCAATGGCAGCATCCAACCCATCTGCTTTAACTGAAAAGATGAGTAAATCAACTGGTTTTTTTATGCTTTCTGGTGTTCTATAATCAAAATCGCAAAACTGTTGGTTTGCATAAACTCCTTTCTCTTTATATTTTTTCACTCTTGCCTCATCAGCAACAAATGTAAGTGCACCTTTTGGTAATGAAAGGTTCATTTGGCTACCGAAAAGAACGCCCAACGCACCCAATCCAATAAAAGAAACTGATTGAATCCCCATTCATCTAACCCTTTCATACTTTTATTGAAAATTTTATCACAAAATTCTAAAAAAATAAGGGGCTAGAGAAAGTTAGTTTAATAATTTTATATGAATAAGGATTTCTTACCTATTTATTGCTCTATATTTTCGTCTTAAGACTATTTAACTCGCTCGGCATAAATAATATATCTCTCAGGTGCATCTCCCACAAAACTAAAAGGGTAACAAGTAGTAACAATTAATTCTTCTTCTGTTTGTTGCAATGTAATGACACTTGTATCTTCTTTATCGACAATTTTTGTTTTAGTAATTTTATAATCAAATTCGCCATATGGTACTTTTATAGTGAAAATATCATTTAATTTTAACTTGCCCATCCCTCTAAAGACAGTGTCCCTATGACCTGAAAGTACAATTTGACCTCCTTCATCGGGATATAAACTCCCTAAATAATGGCCAACTCCTTTAGCCAGATCATCTGCATCAACTCCCTCAATAATGGGTAATTCTGCATCAAGCTTCGGTATCAAAAGTATCCCTGCTGCTTCTCCTTTTTTCGGCAAATAAGCTTCTGCCTTTTTCGCCCCTTCAGCTACCTTTGCCTTGGCCACTTGTAATGACTGGGATTCCTTCACATTTCCAGCAACAATTGTCCAAACACTAAATCCGATAAATAATAAACCAATAAACATCATACTAAGACCGACTTTTTTCAAGCTCGTCTACACTCCATTCAAAAACGAATTAATCTACTAAATCTTAATTCCAGTATATAGTAAATCATTAGTAATCTGGTAGCAATATTTTATTTTTTCCACCCGCCATAAATAATAATAATTACGACTTATATTAAAAAAACTGCATACCAAAATATATCAACAAGTGCAAAAAAAGAAGGATTACGAAAAATGAGAGAACAAAATGAAAAAATGAAATTTATTTTCTTTGGGAGCTTCCATCTATTTATTTTAGCTGCTTGTGCAGTGAAGGAAGTCACAGATTCATCTGCAAAAAATTAGGCTGTAGATGAAACAGATACTCGTGGTCATAGTCATCACCAAGAAGACAATGACCAGCAAATTTATGAAGGATTTTTCGGTGAGGACCAAGTAAAAGACCGCTCCCTTTCTGATTGGGAAGGAGACTGGTAATCTGGAACACTAGATGAGGTATAACAGCACAAAGTTAAAGAGCATGTAGAAAAAAATACAAAGAGTATTATACGGTAGGTTACGAAACAGAGATTGATAGAATAGAAATAGCTGGTGAAAAAAATGATATTTCATCATGAAGAAACTACACTTTCTGGAACATAGAATAGGATGGATTAAAGGTTCTTACTTATGAAGCTGGTAATCAGGTGGTTCGGTATTCGTTCAAACGAGTGGATGGAGATCAAGCCGCACCAAAGTTTGTGCAATTTAGTGACCATCGTATTTATCCAACACCAAGCGCTCATTTTCATATGTATCTAGGTAATGACATCAGAAAACTCTCCTAGAAGAACAAATGGGCCAACTTATGATCCATCAGATTTGGGTGGAGAAGAAATTGTTCACGATCGTACATTAAGACCTAAATGATATATAAAAGCTAGGTTTGTAAGAGAAAAGAAAACAGGTTTACTCACTATGAAACTAAAATAGAACACGAAAAATTTTTCGTGTTCTATTTTAGTTTAACTATTTATAATGTCTTTGTATGATGAATGGCTTGTGCCAATGAAGAATAGATTTTAATATTACGGAAATTAATACCTAATTGAACAGCTGTTTGCGCAATTTCTGGTCGAATACCTGAAAGACTGGCGACGGTACCAATTAATTTCAAGCCATCTATAACCTGAAAAATTTGAGCAGCCACCATTGTATCTATGATTGCTACGCCAGATAAATCAATTACAAGCTCTTCAATTTGCATATCGTTACATTGTTCGAGTGTCTTATCAAAAATGACTTGAGCACGATGAGTATCAATATCTCCAACTAGAGGGAGAATAGCTACATCCTGTTTAATTTTTATTACTGGTGTACTAAGTTCAATAATCATCTCTTGCTGTGCTTTTAACATACGATTAGATTCTTCGATATTTCTTCTACTAAATTCACTCATAATTTTTCTAAATGATTGCGAAATCAATCGATTAAGCGTGTTAACCTCTTTATGTGATAACACCGTCGTTGATTCTTCAATATAATTTTGAACTACATCGAAATATTGTTCTTGCACACTAAGAAATTCACTAATGATTTCATCTAAGGGCGTGCTTAAATGGGCAGGGTCCTTTGCAATAGAAGTAACCCATTCATCGAATGCTTCTGTTGGTGCCTCAGATTCTGTGTTAAATAACTCTGCAAAGATTTCATGGAATGCATGATTTTGTTTCTTTAATATAGTAATTTGAGAATTGTCTGTTGTGCTATAGACACCATCTTTACTCTTATCTAATTCCGCATACCAATTCTCTGTTAAATCCCAAGTTTTCTCCTTAAAGTACTCGTAAAATGATTTCATCCGCATTTTCTCCTAATCATCAACATTGTCAGTATCACTTTCCCCAAAATATGATACCAGAATTCTTATACCCAATCACCTAAAACTATAAACCTATTTTTATAAATTTTTTTAAATTAAACTGTTTTTACATGGAACGCCTTTTTCAACCAATCTTTTCCTTCTACTAATCTACTAACCATCATCGCGCACACCGTATTACCTGTTGAGTTCAGAAGTGTGGCTGGCGCATCAATAATTGTACTGATCACAGCTATAATCGGCAGTACTTCAGGCGGAAATCCAAATACACTCAAGATGAGCATTTCACCAATTAATCCCCCACTAGGTATCGCTCCCATAACCGCACCTACTAAAAAGGCGACTGCAATGATACTTAATATTGTTGGCAGATCTGTCATACTTTGCCCAAACAAGCTAAATATAAAAACAATCTTAATCACGCCACCAAAAACCGAGCCATCTTTATGGGTGTTTGCTCCTAATGGGATAACTGTTTCAGCTATATCTTTAGGTACGCCCATTTTCTTCGTCGCGTCAAGATTAACTGGAATACTTGCCGCACTTGAACATGTTGCAATTGCAGTCACTGAGGGTGAAATCGCATTTTTCCAAAATACACTGATTCCCTCTTTCCCACCAGCAATAAAGGCATACAATGTGAAAAAGCCAAAATAATAGACAAGTGTTATACCTAGATATAAAACAAAAGCACGAACATACCCACCTAAAATCTGCGGTCCTAATTCACCAATGATCGTTGCAAAATAACACCCTAGACCAATCGGCGCATAATACATAACAATCTTTACAATTTTCATCATAATATCTGTGCCTGATTGTAAGAAGGTAGCCATTGGTCTGCCTTTCTCACCTACTAGTGCGGTAGCCAAGCCAAATAATATTGCGAAAACAATAAGCTGTAACATATTGCTCTTAGAGAATAAAAGATGAAAATCATTAACAGTCACCGTCTCAACTAGTTTTGCAAGTAACGAAATATTCTCAGGTTCCTCTTCTGCCACTTCCGCCTCATCCATCATAGCAATAATACTTGAAGTATCCGTATCTTTTAATGGATCGAATAGAGAGGTACCTGCGAATCCTAATACAGCAGAAACGACTGCTGTTAAAAAGAAAACGAGGAATGTACTTCCCATAATTTTACCTAAACGTTTCATCCCACTAATATTCGCAATAGCCGATGCTATACTAAAAAAGACGAGTGGAACAATAATCATAAACATTAAATTTAAAAATAAATCTCCAAAAGGTTTCACAACTGATGTCGCAGGCCCAAACACTACCCCTGCTATACCGCCAATAAGAATAGCAGCTAATAACAAAATAGTCGTACGATAGGTCGAAAATAACTTCTTCATTATAAAAAACTCCTTCCTCTCTTATTTCATGACACAAAAAGAAAACTCACCCATTGGCGAGTTACTAATGGTAGCATTCAAATGTTCTAACTAAATTGATAACCCTTGTATTTTAGCGTATTTTCAACCTTTAAGCTAGCTATTAATGATTGGAAATGAGATTCGCTAACCCTACTTTCGCTTCTCTTATAATGCCTTCATCCTGTTTATCCATCCCATAAAAAAGTAAATAGCACATCACATGCAGCCCTCTGAACATAGCTAACGATTCCGTTTCTTTATCAATTTCACCATAAATAGAAAAAAAGCTTTCCCTCATATATGATGGAACGAACGTATAAGCAACAGCTAAATCAACCGCTCGATGGCCAAGATGCATATCCCCAAAATCAATTACACCTGCAAGTCTTAAATTATTACAAATCAGAAAGTTGCGGAAATAAAAATCCCCATGAACCAATGTATTCCTTGCCGTTACACTCGTATTTATTGCTAGTTGAAAAATGGCTAAAAAAGGTTTTCGGGAGTCAATAACTTCATTTGCCTCCATCCATTCTAATCGTTGAATAACTTCTAGTTTTTTTGCATGAACGTCTAGCCTGCCAATTTCATCCCCTATGATTCCATGAAAATGACTACTTGGTATTTGATGAAGGGCTTTTAAAAATAAGGCAATGTCCTCAACGATAGCGCCACGATCTTTCGAGCTTATCTCTCGTTCATTGGTAGAAACACCCTTAATCAACGGATAACCTGTGAATGGGTATGGAAACTTACTACTTGGTTGACCAATATATATAGGTGTAGAAATTTGAATATTACTGTGTAAGTGTTGCTTTAATTGTGGTAACCATCTATTTTCTCTTTCTATTAAGGGTACAGCAATTTTTCTTCGTGGGAATCTAAAAATGACCGATTCATTTACAACGAAGACTTTATTATCCCATCCTTCACCGCTCTCTTTAATAGAGACAGGTTCAAGTATCGGAAACTGTTCCCTAATTATTTGTTGTGCTTCGTCTATAGTAACTTCAACATCGCTATCCCATATCGCAGACAAATTTCAGCCCTCCTCTTTAATAACAGTTTGCTATTTACACCTAAATCCTATATTATCACACTAACTAAAGCTTCCTTATTTATGCTTGTAAAACTTCAATTTTAAACTCCTGAGTAATAGTTCTTTTAGACACGAAAAATTCCCCTTTAACAGTCAGATTTCTTGAAAAATTTGACTACTAAAGGGGAGCATACAATCACACTACACCTGCTTTACTTTTTATTTAAGTTGTTCCGGTACGTCTGTCATAATGACCTCGACACCTGTTTCAACTAATTGTTCCTTTACTGCTCTTTCGTTTACCGTATAGACACGAAGAGGAAATCCTTTTTCTATCGCATCTCTTCCATAAGTAGAAAGAGCGAAACTTGGTTGACAATGAATGGCATCGGCACCTATATCCCTTGCTACTTTAATAGCATCCTGTTTCACACCAGCAATTAAATAACCAACCGAGATATTCGGATTTATCGCTTTTACTTTCTTTAAACTAGGTGCATTAAATGAAGAAATAATTACTCGGTCTTGTAATTGGTACCGATCAATCAAATCTAAAACTTTTCTTTCCATCCCCTCATAAGCAATGATATCGTTCTTTAATTCTATATTTAATGTAAGGTCATTGCCCTCCTCTAAAAGCCACTCTAATACTAGTTGAAGTGATGGTAAACCCTCGCGGATAAAATTAGAAGAAAACCATCCTCCTGCATCTAAGCCAAGGAGTTCGTCTAAAGTTAAATCTTTAACATAACCCTTGCCATTCGTAGTACGATTAATTTGTTCATCGTGAATAATGACCAGGTGGCCGTCCTTACTCATTTGCACATCTAATTCGATTCCCTCAACTCCAGCATCTAAGGCTGCTTGGAATGCAGTCATTGTATTTTCAGGAAAGGTACCACTCATTCCACGATGAGCAAAAATAGAAACTTCCTCCACCCTCTCACTGACTCCCATTTTTTCTGTTCGCTGCCTCTAATGACTGATCTATTTCTGCTGCCGCACGCTCCAATGCTTCTTTCGGTTCAACACCTTGATATAGGCTTTCCATTGCGCTCACAACTTTTTGACGCGCTTCTGGGAAGACAGAAATTAATGCCCCTTGAGTCGCCTCAGATGGAATTGTATTTTTCAACTGATCAACTGTTACTTTTAGCTGTGGATACTTCTCCCACTCTTCTTGTACAAGCGGTAAGTCGTATGCTGCTGGGTTAATAGAAAAATAACCTGACTTTAAATGCCATTGTGCCTGTACTTCAGGTGTAGTCACATACTTCATGAACTCCCATGCAGCACGCTGTTTTTCCTCATCAATATCTTTCGCCATCCATAAAGAAGCGCCGCCAATAATTACCCCTTGTCTGTCTACTCCATCCGGTACAGGTAAATATCCTGCGCCAACCTCAAACGGTGCATTATCAACTGTAGCTCTAATACCTGCTGATGAATCTAGATACATAGCAATTTTGCCAGATTGGAAAGCAGCCCGGATATCATCCCAATTTTGTCCAGTATTATAGAAGGTACCTTCTTTATGCATCTCACTAATTAATTCAAAGACTTTTAGTCCTTCTTCACCGTTAAATACTGCCTTTTCCGCATTACCAGTGCGTCCGTTATCATTATCAACAAATAATCCACCTTGGACCGCGATTAATTCCTCAATAAACCAGCCGTAATTTAAAATTGAAAAGCCCACCTGGTCATCGTTCGTTAATTTCTTAGCCGCCTCTTTTAATTCACTATACGTCTCAGGCGCTTTCTCTGGATCTAATCCAGCTTCTTTAAAAGCATCTTTATTATAAATAAGTACCGGAGTGGATGAGTTAAATGGCATGGAATATTGCGTGTCATCTACAGAATAATAATTAGTGATATTCTTCTCCCATTGATTCATATCGTATCCTTCATCATCAATAAATTTCTGCACTGGTTGTATTTTCCCTGAATCAATCATATATTTCGTCCCGACTTCAAAAGTTTGCATGATTGCTGGTGCATCTTCTGTTCCAGCTACCGTATTAAACTTCGTAATCGCTTCTTCATATGTCCCTTGAAAAACTGGTGTCACTGTAATCTCATCTTGTTCCGCATTGAAACCATCAGCTACTTCTTGCACAACACGCTCAAGCTCGCCACTCATCGAATGCCAAAATATCACTTCTGTTTTTCCATCTCCACTAGCTTCCTCTGTAGTTGCTGAATCATTTGAACATGCCGTCATGAATATGAGCATACATAAGATACTGACCACCCAAAGCTTCTTCATTCTTTTCATCCTCTCCCCACTTCTACTTTATTGCTCCTCTAGTTAACCCTTCCTGTAAACGTTTTTGACCAACAAAGATTAATAGTAAAGTTGGCAAAATGACGAGCATCACCCCTGCCATTACCACCCCCCATTCAGACGCAATTTCTTGTGTTTGCATCTGCTTTAAGCCAATTTGGACGGTCCTTACCTTTTCATCATTCGTGACAAGCAATGGCCATAAGTACATATTCCAAGCCGTCAAGAAGCAATAGATTCCAAGCGTAATTAAACTTGTTTTCGAAATCGGCAAGACAACCGTTAAGAAGAACTTAAAGCGACTCACCCCCGAAACCTGGGAAGCTTCATATAATTCAATAGGAATCGTCTTAAACTGTTGTCTAAGCAGAAAAGTCCCAAAGGCCATAGCGAAGAAAGGAATCGTTAATCCTGGAAAACTATTTAACCATCCTAGTGACTGTATCGTTTGAAAGTTTGGTACCATCGTCGCTTCCCAAGGAATCATCATCGTGGAAATAAAAAGCATAAACAAAAGGTTTTTCCCTTTAAATTTTGTAAAAACAAAAGCGAAGGCCGCTAAACTGCAGAGTAGTAATTGTCCCAACATAATGACTGTGGATACGACCAAGCTGTTAATCAAATACCGCAGTAATGGAACCTTTTCGAAAGCATGAAGGTAATTGGTTAGTGTGAAGTTTTCTGGTATGAGCTTTCCTTGCAGAGCTTCTCCCCCTTGCATAAAACTAATCATAAAAGCGTAAACAATGGGGAAAAACATGATAAAACCTGAGAGAATAAGGACTAAATATAATAAGATCTTCTTCCCGAATGTCATTGATAATGCACCTTCCTCTCACCGAGCTTGAACTGGATCACTGTCAAGAGGAAGACACATAGAAAGAGAAGAACCGCCTGTGCGCTGGCAGAGCCAATATTATAGTTAATGAAGGCATCTTTATAAATGGAATACACAATCACATTGGTCGAATCGATTGGTCCTCCCTTTGTCAAAATATCGATTTGCCCAAATGACTGAAATGAATTAATCATCGTCACTGTAAGAACAAAGAAAAGTGTTGGTGATAGCATTGGGAGTGTGATTTTTCTAAAGGAATAAGAAGAACTTACCCCAGCAATTCTTGCGCTTTCATATAATTGGGAATCGATATTTTGTAACCCCCCTAGCAAAATGAGGAACGTAAACCCTGTATTCATCCAAATCGTCGCGATTGCGACTGAGAGCAAAGCAGTATTCGGATCTAATAAGAAATGCATATCAGCAAAACCAAAAAAGTTTAGTATTTTGTTTGCTATACCAATCGATGGGTTATAAATAAACATCCATATGACTGATGAGGCAGCTACACTCATGCCCATCGTTGAGGAAAAGATGGTTCTAAAGAAACCAATGCCTTTCAATTTCTGATTAGCTAGTAACGCCAAAGCAAGAGCGAGAATCACGCCAACTGGTACCGTGTATAAAACAAATAAGAAAGTGGCCTTAGCACTTGTTAAAAAACTAGTTGAAGAAAGCAATGTGGTAAAGTTCTCCCAACCCGCAAAAGACAACGGTTTTCCTTGTGTATCAGTATAGAAAAAGCTCAAATATACCGTCCTAACCATCGGATAAAATAGAAAAATAATAAATAAAATAAAAGATGGTAGTACATATAACCAGCCCTCTAAAGATGCA
This sequence comes from Cytobacillus sp. FSL M8-0252, assembly GCF_038007345.1. Lineage (NCBI taxonomy): Bacteria > Bacillati > Bacillota > Bacilli > Caryophanales > Bacillaceae > Cytobacillus > Cytobacillus sp. FSL M8-0252. The sequence continues at coordinate 1,057,444 of NZ_JBBOWZ010000001.1, read as the reverse complement.
AGGGAAAATCGATTTTTTCTTAGAGATGGCCGCTTTGGGTCAACGTTCATATTAAGTGATGGCATAAAACTAAATCACCTCCACACCTTCAAGAAAAGTATTCTGTTTCGTTTGATCATCAAAAAAAACTAAGTCCTCTATTTTAATAGCAAAAGAAACCTTCTCTCCTAAAGGAATCGCATGCTGACCTTGCCACCTTGCTGTCCACTGCAATTTATCCGTTAACTGAAAATTAATTAGTGTTTCTGTCCCAAGCATTTCTACATTCGTAACGATAGCTTGCAATGTGGCCTCATCCGTATTCGTTGCTCTTACTAGATGCTCAGGTCTAATTCCAATCGTGAATTCACCAGCTAAATTCTGATGAATTTGTGGGAGCCTTGTCTCGCATGGGAGATGGACATTTCCATTTTGAATATATCCATTCACCATATTCATCGGCGGTGCGCCAATAAACGATGCCACAAAAGTATTCGCCGGGTGATTATAAATATCAAGCGGCTTCCCCACTTGTTGCACTTCACCTTGATTTAAAATCATCATGCGATCGGCCATCGTCATCGCCTCTGTTTGATCATGTGTGACATAAATCATCGTAATACCCAATTTTCTTTGTAACTGCCTTATCTCTGAACGCATTTTTGTTCTCAATTTTGCATCAAGATTTGAGAGTGGTTCATCCATTAAACATATAGGATCTTGTGTAACGATTGCTCTAGCGAGTGCTACACGCTGCCTTTGACCACCCGATAATTCTCTTGGTTTCCTTTTCAAATATGGTGTGAGTCCAAGCGTTTCTGCCGCTTCCTTACACCTCTGTGATTGTTCAACTTTCGTCAGTTTTTTCACATGTAGACCAAAGGCAATGTTTTGTTCAACTGTCATATGAGGAAACAGAGCATAATTTTGGAACACCATAGATAATTCTCTCTTACTTGGCTTTAACTTATTTGCATAAGCCCCGCCAATATAAAGCTCACCACTACTTATTTCCTCTAATCCAGCAATCATCCTTAACAACGTACTTTTTCCACAACCAGATGGCCCGACTAACACAAAAAATTCCCCAGGCTCAATCACAATATCAATCCCTTTTAACACTTCTATATCCGCTTGGTAAGACTTTCTCATCTGTTTTAATTCCAAAGCACGCATATTCTCTCACCCCTTTTACCGCCCCCTAAAGAAAGCCATATACCGATGAAGTAAAAACCCTTTACTCGTCGAATATACGGCTTTTTGAAGGAAGGCAAGTCTTTCCACTTGTTATATATTCATGATACTTTTGGAATATGAAGGAAATATTAGATTCTCGTATAATAATGTTAAATACGCTTTAACTTTATGGATGTACGGTAAAAACAGTGGTGAGAACAGATAATATAATCGGTTGTTCACATCGCCGTTACCCCATCCAGCTACCTACTTCCTATTTACTCATCAAATAAAAAAAAGAACATACATAGAGATATGCATGTTCTTATTCCAATATATGATTACTCGATGATAGACCATTCCTTTAGCTCTAATCGACGAGCATGATGGACAATATATGGGTCATTTTCTGCTAATGTCACAGCCTCATCATAACTATCAGCATTGTATACGACTAGCCCGCCAGTTCCATCAACAAAGGGACCTTTAGCGAAGATTTTCTGTTCTTTCTCCAGTTTGTTTAAATACGCTAGGTGATCTGGACGAATCTCCTTACTTTTTTCAATATCTACCATATGCAGTATTGCCGCAAAATAAGCTATGACGATAACCTCCTATGAATCTATTTACTTTTTTCTAGATTATACACCAACACCAAGAGAAAAAAGAATAACCGCTAGTACAACAGCAACAATTGGTACCACTACAGTCATTAAACCGAATGCAGGATAGGCATCTTTATGCGTTTCCCCAGCAATAGAACGAATGGTTGTCACCGCATATCCTCCATGTGGTAATGAATCAAGCGTACCTGAAGATAAGGATACCGTTCTATGAAGCGCTTCTGCATTCACACCCATATCTAAATAATGAGGTGCTAAGATTGGTAAAGCAATTGTTTGCCCGCCAGATGAGGAACCGGTTAATCCAGCGATAACCATAACAGACAATGCCCCTCCAATTAATGGTGAACCGGGAATACTGGTCATAAAATCTACAGCAGAAGAAAACGCAGGAGTGATTTTTGCTACACCGCCAAAACCAACAACAGCAGCCGTATTTCCAATTGCTATAAGAGCTCCCATTGTTCCTTCGCCAACAGCTTCCCAGAAATTTCTGAAATATTTACGATTAAGTAACCATGTAGCGATAACACCACCTGTTAAGGCAAGAATTAATGCAGATTGCGCTAAAGAATCGTGGAAAACAAATGCAACAATAAGAACAACTAATAAAGGAATAAGGCTTAATAAAGGATGAGGTAATTCACTTCTTATTTCATTGTTATCCGTATCTCTTCCAACAAATTTCTCCCCCTTCCTTACCGCCCTCCGTATCACTTTCATCAATAACCAATAGCCAAATATAAGCATAAATATCGCTGTTATTAAACTAACTTCCCATCCGGCATAAGGGTTTGTCCCTAAATAAGGAATTGGAATCCAGTTTTGTATTTCTGGTGAACCTGCAGATGTCATCGTAAAAGTCGTTGACCCAAAAGCAAGTGCAGCCGGAATAAATCGCCGAGGTAAATCGGCTTCTTTAAACAAACTTACTGCCATCGGGTAAACAGCAAAGGCAACTACGAATAAACTAACACCACCATAGGTTAATACTGCACAAGAAAGGACTACTGCAAGCACAGCATGCTTCATCCCGATTTTAGTTACAATCCAATGGGAAACGCTTTCAGCAGCACCGCTATCTTCCATTACCTTCCCAAATATTGCCCCGGCTAAAAACATCAAGTACCAAGAAGTAATAAAACCGGCAAAACCATCCATATAACCCGTAATGAAATCTACTTCATCCTTACCTGCAAACTGTGGAAATAACGGAACACCGTTCAGCACTGCAACAAACAGTGCTGAAAGTGGCGCCACAATTAAAAGGTTCATCCCACGCATCACAAGGACAGTAAGTAAGACTAACCCTCCAATTAAACCGATCATACTTAACATTGAATATCACCTACTTTTTATCAAGTTAAAAGCTCATTTACTGTTGATTTCCGTATCTTCTCACACGTAGTAAAGCTTGTTCTGCATGACCTGCGAAATTCTCTAATTGACATAAACGTGCAGCATATTCACCAATATAGGCACTTTGTTCTTTTGATGTTACCTTTTGATAGGTCACTGTTTTAAGAAACTTTCCTACCCACAAGCCACCAGTATACTTCGCTGCCCCTTTTGTTGGTAGTGTATGGTTGGTACCAATCACCTTATCACCGTACGCTACATTCGTTTCTGGTCCTAAGAACAAGCAGCCATAATTCGTCATATTCTCTAAAAAGAAGTCTGGGTTTTTCGTTAATATCTCTACATGTTCAAATGCAAGTCTATCTGCTTCTTTTAAAGCTTCCTGTTCGTCCTCAACTAAAAGGATTTGTCCATAATCATTCCAAGAAACACGTGCTACATCAGCAGTCGGTAATATCTTTAATTGGCGTTCAATTTCTTTCACTGTTTCCTCTGCAATTTTTTTAGAGGTAGTTATTAATGCACCTGGAGATGTCGGTCCATGCTCTCCTTGACCTAATAAGTCAGTAGCAATCATTTCAGGATCGCTGGTTTCATCAGCCACGACTAGTGTTTCCGTAGGTCCAGCGAATAAATCGATACCCACGCGACCATATAATTGACGTTTGGCTTCTGCAACAAAAGCATTTCCTGGACCAACAATCATATCAACCGCTTCCATTGTTTCCGTGCCAATTGCCATACCAGCCATTGCCTGGATGCCACCTAAAATATAAATTTCATCTGCTCCTGCTTTATGCATAGCGTACACAGTTGCTGCAGGGATTTCACCATTGATGGGAGGAGTGCAAGCGATGACCCTTTTTACCCCAGCAACTTTCGCAGTTAAAACACTCATATGTGCTGAAGCCACCATTGGATAACGTCCACCTGGAATATAACAACCTACACTATTAACTGGAATATTCTTATGACCTAAAATAACACCTGGCATTGTTTCAACTTCAATGTCTTTCATTGATTTTCTTTGCTCTTCGGCAAAATTTCTAATGTTATTTTGAGCAAACTCAATATCTAAAATAGTTTGTTCAGGAATCGAAGCGCAAATCTCCTCTATTTGTTGCTTACTTAAACGAAAAGTTTCTGGAGTCCATTTATCAAATTTTTCCGATAGTTCTTTTAAAGCCTGATCCCCTTCTCTTTCAATTTTATTAATTGTGTTTCTTACAATCTCAGAAACTTTTAAATCTTCTTGTTGAATATCCTCTTCTACTTTTCCTCGTTTTAGGTAAATGACCATCATTAATTTCCTCACTTTCTGGATTTTTGCATACGTATGCAAAAGCATTCAAAAAAATATATCATTCCATTTTGCATACGTATGCAAAGGTTATGAAATAGATGATAAATGAAGCGTTTTCATTTGTCAAATATATATTTTGTTATTTTCCTATATTCAGAAATTTTTACATAAAGAAAAATCCTTGGGCTGCAAGGACTTTCCTTCTTTTATTTTGTCGTTTGACGATGGATAAACTTACCTTGAACCTTTACTGTCTTATGTCCGGTTTCCCGCTGATTTCGTTCAAGAAGGCGAATGGTTTCATCCACCATCTCTTCAATAGGTTGAACCCATGTAGAAAGATTATAATTAGGCCAAGAGGACATTTTGATATCATCAAAACCAATCACCATTGTCTGTTCTGGCACCTTTATTTCCTTGCTTTTCAATGCATCAAGAGCACCTAATGCCGTAATATCATTAGCCCCAAATATCACATCTGGTACATAATCTTTTTCAATCAATTCTTTTGTTAAGAAAAAGGCTCTCTCGTATGTATAGTCACCTTCAAGAATCTCGACGGGGATTCCTTTGTTTTTGAAGTAATTAACAAAACCTTCTTGTCTTTCCTGACTAGTTGATGTATTTATTTTACCTGTAATAAAGACGATTTTTTCACAGTACAGGTGATCGACATATTTTGCTATTTCATTTGCTGCATTGATATTATCACAACTGACAGAATTACACTCAAGATTCTTATCATAGCGATTAAACAATGTCACGGGAATATGATTATTTTTTAGTTTAGTCACGATGTTAGATGAGAGCATTGCATCTGTAATTATAATCCCCTCGACATTATATTCAAGAAAGTGATTGATTTCTTCTTGCTGTATCTCTTCATTTTCTGTATAGACAAATAAAACTGAATATCCCTTCGCTTTTAGCTTGTTCGTAAAAATCCCTAATACTTCATGGTAAAATGGGTTTTGAATATCCTTCATTGCTAATCCAATCATATTTGTTCGTTTCGTTATAAGACTTCGTGCAAGAGCATTCGGCTGATAGTTTAACTGCTCAGCCACCTCAAGCACTCGCTGTCTTGTCTTCTCGGACACACTTGCACCTGGAGTAAATACTCTTGATACAGTTGACTGCGAAACATTTGCCAACCTCGCCACTTCTATCGCCGATACTATCCTTCTCACTGTTTTTTCGACCCCTAATCCTTTTGATATGTTATAGTTTAACATTTTTTCGAGTGAATGTTAGAACCCTAACATGACGTTATCAATAAAGTTCTATTCACGAAAAAAACCTAGCGGATCAATAAACTAGGTTTTTCCTTCTCCCTTATTTAACGACCTCCATATGATCCATCGGCCAAATAACCGCTTTGGCTTTCCCAAGGATTCTTTCTTCAGAGATGACACCTATGACCCTACTATCAAGACTTCGTTTTCGATTATCTCCTAATACAAAATAATGCCCCTCAGGAACAACGGTTTGACTTACTTTCGTATCTTTGAGCTCAAAATCATCTGTAAGCATGCCTCTTTCTAGTGCTTCTTTTAACTCATCTAAATAAGGTTCATCGTATTCCTTACCATTTATGTATAAATGATCATTTTCATAGGTAATTTCATCTCCTGGCAGGCCAATTACTCTTTTAATAAAATTACGCTCTCCATCACTATCAAACACTACAATATCAAAGCGATCAGGTTCACCTAATTTACTCATAACAACTCGGCTTTGGTCATGTAATGTCGGTTCCATTGAAGCCCCATCTACAACGACAGGAGAAAAGATGAAAATACGGATAAGAAAAGAAATAATTAGTGCAATTATCAATGCTTTGATCCACTCAAACATTTCAGTTCGGACTTTTTGCACACACAATACCTCCTAATATTTCTCCATTTTCTATTCGCTATCAGGCGAGCAAACTCCTCCTGAATGTAAAATATATACATCTCACTTGTTATATTTTCTTATACATCTCTCACAAACACAACTTTTTCCCCTATTCTCCTGAGGAATTAATTCTAAGAGCGTTTGTGGGATACCACCAATATGGAAGCACCAACAATTCTTGAGCTTGCTCTCTTCAAGCCCACAGTTGTTTTGCTCACCGCAAACTGGACATTGTTGTTTATTCATCATTTCACCTCTCACCCAATACTACTCAGCTTTTATTATGGCATAAACAGGAGATGAAGTTCACAGAAAAAATAGGAAAAGCATGTAGCCTTTCCTTTAGCATCTATTCACTAAAATCAAGATTTTGCGGTTCTTTTGGTAGACTCTCTTGAAAAGAAAGGTTCGTTGTTGGCACATGTTCACTGACTTCTACTAATTGAAACCCATCCATCCAGACCTTCCCTTTTCCAATGAGTAATACCCCGAAATGAATGGACATACTCTCTTCAGGCACATCTAATACAATGGTATAATGATTCCACTCATTTGTACCCGTAATGGGGCGATTATCCATATTATCGAACTGTAGTACATCACCATTATTGTCATCTACTCTCATCCAAGCCCCACATTTCTCTACATCTTCCGTCTTTATATAACATGTTAGTTTCAGTCTTTTCCCTCTATATTTCTCAGCTTGGAACTGTTGCATAATAGTAGCGAATTGCTGGCTATTCACATCACTAATATCTTTAAGTAGAGCAGATTGATGCCCAGTATGGAAAGTTTGTTGATCCAATGTCATTTGATAATGTTCTGGGGCGCTTCCACTTAATATCCAGCCATGAATAATTGTTTCTTTCGTCATCTTATTGTTCTCCTCCTTTAAATGGATAAGACTAAATAACTTACGGTACTTGCCCGGTGGTAGAGAATAAATCTCTTTAAAAGCTCTCGTAAAAGCCTCTTGAGATTGAAAATGAAGCAAAAAAGCAATCGAAAGAATAGATTCATCACTTTCTATTAATAACGACACTGCTAAAGCAAGCCTACGAAAACGAATATATTCACCAATTGTCCGACCTGTTTCTTGTTTGAATACCCTTATTAGATGAAACTTGGAATATCCTACATTCCTTGTTAAATCATCAAGTTGAATCTTATCTAGTAGATGCGTTTCTATAAAGCAAATTGTTTTTTGCGTCGTTTCACTATACTGCACTCTCACTCACCTCACCTTTATTTTACGATAGTTGATTGAGGTTTTTTTGATGGGGATTGCTAAAATAATTAATTATTATCCTACAGGGGGAATTTATTCGATGGTTACTTGTTGCTCATATATTGTAAATAAATGTTTAAAAAGTAGAATCAATATGAACTTCTTTTATAGAAGTTCTTCCCCGTCCGAAAACGCGAAACTCAAAGACTTCTGATTAAACACTTTAAATGACAAAAGGATTAGTCCTTTATTTTACGGCTCTGTTTTCTTTTGTACTTTCCCTTCAAATCAGTACTTCAATTATCCTGCTCATGAGGGCTATTACTATCAGTTTACTTCATTTTTTATTTGGAAGCCCTCTCTGTTCATATGGTATAATTTAACTAAATGGGAGTGATAAGACATGAAAACCATAAGCAAAGGGAAGTATCTATGGCTTTTCTTATTAATGGCGGTTCTCTTTTTCAATACCCTTCTATATCAGACCTCAGTTGGTGCATTGATTCTACCGGCAAATGCGCAAGACGTTGTTTTAGGTTCATTGATTGACTTCATGATCATGTTGCCATTATTTTCCATGTTATATAAAGGGAAGTTTTCTTTAAAATCTGCATTGTTACTTTGTGCGAGTGGCTGCCTTTTGGCAAGATTGATTATACCAGCGGAATTGCTGGCGCCATATTCCTCTTTTGTATGGGGCGTTATTTTAATTGAGGTTATATTTATTTCTTTAGAACTTTTACTTATTGTAACCTTTATAAAGTATATGCCAAAAATTATTAAGGAAGTAAAACAAAGCTCATTACCTACTGTGTTCTCATATTCAAATGCTGTTGATCACTACACAAAGAAGTATCAGATTATTCGTATTGTTTGTTCGGAATGTTTGATGTTCTATTATGCTTTTGCTAGTTGGAAAAAAACACCGCGAGAGGGAATAACACTTTATAAAAACTCCAGTTATATTGCTTTTCAGATAATGCTTATCCATGCCATCCTCATTGAAACTATCGCGATTCATTGGTTAATCCATCAATATTCTATCGTTTTATCAATGATCCTATTTATCAGCAATGTGTATGCTGTTATTTTTTTCATTGGTGACATACAAGCAATGAAATTAAACCCTATTTATTATCAAAACGGTACTCTATACCTATCACTCGGATTAGTGAAACGAGTGGTTATTCCAATTAAAAATATTAAAACACTGATGGAGGAAAAATCAGTACTTCAAGGGAAATTATCAAAGGATACCGTTGAATTTATGACTAGAGATTTAGAAAAAGTGTACCCAGATATCATTCTAGAACTAAAGGAACCTGTTCATGTAACTTATTTTATGGGATTTAAGAAAGCCTATAAAAAAGTAGCGATTCGCTCTGATTCTCCTTTACAGTTGAAAGAGTGGCTCACTTTATAAATCACCTTCCCACCTACAAACCTAAAAAGAGCGTGCACCTCAGGATTGTGCACGCTCCTAGCTTATTTATTGATCTCTTCTGCCACTACATGACTTAGAATTTCGATTCCCTTTTTAATTTCCTCTTTACTCGCATAGCTAAATGATAAACGTAAGAAGCTTTTGCCTTCATCTTGGTGTAAGAAGAAGTATTGGCCAGGTACGTATGCTACGCCTGCTTTTTTCGCTTTCGCAAGCATAGCCGTTGTATCGACCCCAGGCACTTCAATCCACATAAAGTAGCCACCTTCTGGGCGGTACCATTTCACACCCTCAGGCATGAAATGAATCAATGCTTCGTATAAAATGACTGCTTTTTCTTCATATTTTTCTGTTAGTAAAACAGAACGATGGGCTAAATTCACTTTTTCTAGATAAGCAGACATTACCGACTGGGCAAAGGGATGCTCTAAATCCTTCTTGAACCAGAAAAGCGCTTCTATCCACTCACTATGTGCAGCGATCCAGCCAATACGCATGCCTGGAGCGACTATTTTCGATAGCGAGCCGACATAAAACACACGATCCTCTTCATCTAATGATTTTAATGTTGTTGGACTCTCTCCAAACGCAAGCTCCCCGTAAGCATCATCTTCAAGAATGAGAAAATCATACTCTTTTGCTAGTTTGATTAATTTCTCCCGCCTAGCGAAAGATAACGTCGTGCCTGTTGGATTCTGGAAGGTTGGAATTGTATAGAGAAGCTTTGGAAGAGGTTCTTCCTTCTTCGTCCGTTCGATTAATATACCTTCCAATTGTTTCGTGTCCAAACCATCTGCATCAATAGGGATTGTGATGATGTTTTTCGTGTAATTTTGGAAGATTTCCAATGCCTCCATATAAGTCGGTGACTCGACGATAATGAAGGCATTTTCATCTAATAAAATACGAGCAATAAGATCGATGGCCTGACAAGCACCTGAAGTCACAAGTACTTCATCCTCTTGCACTTCCATCTTTCGTTCGTTCATACGCTCAATCAATTGTGTTTTTAATTGATCAATTCTTGGACTACCAATATAGTGAAGCGGCAAATCTTGTTCTTCTGTCAATAATCGGTCTGTAGCTTCCTTTAATTCAGTTGACGGAACAAGGTTAGCAGCCGGATAACCCGAGTTCAGGCGAATACATCCTTCCGGTACTGCCGACATCCATGACCCTGGAGGTATATTGCTGAGGGCCTGCTTAACGACCTCAGGGAAATAGGCTTCTCTCTTCAATTGTACCAAGCACCTTTCTGTTTTCATTTATAAAATTAAATAGATTTTAAGCTTTCTTCTCGTATTAATGATAACAGTTCTTCTTTGTATTGTGCGAATTGATTTGTCGCTTTCACACTAAAGTCTCTTGGTCTAGCAATATCAATCGGCACCTTTTTCTTCAGTCTTCCTGGTCTAGCTGTCATTACATAAACCGAATCAGCTAGAAAAATTGATTCATCGACATCATGCGTAATAAAGAGAATCGTTTTCTTCGACTTTTCCCATGCCTTTAATAAAACCTCTTGCATAATATTTCTTGTTTGCGCATCAAGTGCACCAAACGGTTCATCCATCAATAATACCTTCGGGTCATTTGCTAACGCACGAGCGATGGCCACACGCTGTTTCATCCCTCCAGAAAGTTGAACAGGATAATGATTCTCAAATCCCTCTAATCCAATTAATTGAAGATAATGGCGAGCGAGATCATCTCTTTCCTTTTGTTTTGCTCCCTTTAATTTTAAGCCAAAAGAAATATTTTCTTTCACCGTCAACCAAGGATATAGAGTATACGATTGGAATACCATGCCCCTATCTGGGCCAGGCCCATCGATAGGTTGGCCATCTAATAATACCTCACCAGTTGTCGCTTCTTCTAAACCAGCAACAATTCTTAATACCGTTGATTTACCACAACCGGAGGGACCAAGAATCGTGACAAATTCACCATCATCAATGGTAAAGGATGTTTTTTGTAGTGCGGTTGTGTCGCCGCTTTTTGTTCTAAATATTTTATCCACATCTTTAATTTCAAGCTTCGGTGTAGTCATATTACAATCCTTCCTTTCTCATCCATGAAAAAGATTTACGGTAAATCCATTTAAAGATGAGGTCAGTCAATAATCCTAATAAACCAATAATCAAAATACCAACAATAATTTTATCAGGTTGTAGGAATCTTGATGCCTGCATAATCATATAGCCGATTCCACTGGAAGCACCAACAATCTCTGCCACAACTAAATAAGTCCACGCCCATCCAAATGTAATTCTTAATGTATCAACAATCCCAGGCATGGTTGCCGGGAGTATTACTCTCGTAAATACTTGTAACTTAGAAGCACCTAATGTATAAGAAACATCAATTAAATCATTATGCACATTCTTTGTTACATCCATGATCATTAGCGTTAATTGAAAGAAAGTTCCGAGAAAGATAACACTCATTTTTTGCGTTTCTCCAAGACCAATCCATAAAATTAATAATGGAATAAACGCTGAAGCTGGCATATAACGAATAAAACCAATGAGTGGCTCAAATGCGCCTTGCATAATTTTTAAAGAACCCATTAATATCCCAAGCGGTACACCAATTAAGGCTGCCACTAAGAAACCGACTAATACTCTTGAAAAACTAATGCCTATATCTGAAAGAAGATTTCCATTGGTAAATAAATCTATGCCTGTAGTTAATACCGCCGTAGGTGTTGGTAAAAACAACGGGTTAACGAGCCCAGTATAAGTAATCCCTGCCCATATTCCTAATACAATAAGAAAAGTGATAATGCCCACTGATGAATAAAGGGACTTTGGAATATCTTTATTCGGGGTTAATAATTTTCCTAACATTTTTTCTCACCCATTTTCTAATTTTTCCTTCTTCATCCATTTACCAGAGATAAAAATAACCTGAGCCTAACCGCTGACTGCTTGCGGTTAGGCTCCAAATGATTCATATCATTACTTGATAAAAGTGGGGTTAATAATATCTTCTGCTGCTGGTTCAGCTGTAATAATCTCTTGTTCTTTATAGAACTTTGCCGCGTTTTCAGTCGATTGGTAAATGCCGCCTTTAGCGTCTTCTGTACCAAATAGTTCCTTATTCGCCTCATTATCCAAGAACTTTAATCCTTCTGCCGTTGCAACAAATTCTTCTACATCAATTTTTAAGCCTTTTGCCATGATTTCATTCGCTTCATCTTCGTTTTCTTTCCAGTAGTCCATTGCTTGACCCATGGCTGTTACAAATGCTTGTACATCTTCAGGACGCTCTTCAATGACTTTTTCCGTGAAACTAACTGTATCAACAATAATACCAGGAAGATCTTTCGTTGTTAGTAATACTTTACCGTTCGCTTCAGAACCGTTAGATAACCAAGGCTCCCATGTAACTGCTGCGTCTACTTTACCAGCTGCAAATGCTGCTCCTGCATCCCCAGCAGACATTGGTACAACTTCAACATCTTTTTCAGTTAAGCCTCCATCTTTTAGCGCGGTTAAAGCTAACATATGACTTGTAGACCCGACTTCAAAAGCAACTTGCTTGCCTTTTAAGTCACTGATTTCTTTAATATCATCTTTGACTAAAATACCGTCTCCACCGTAAGAATCATCCAATAACCATACCACATTTAAAGGAATATCTGATGCAGCTAATGATACTTGCACATCAAGTGCAGTTGCCATTCCATCGATTTGTCCGCTTGCTAGGGCTTGTTTTCTTTCTCCAAGACCTTCAACAATTGAAAGTTCAACATCTATTCCATTCTCTTCAAAATAGCCTTTTTCTTTTGCTAAAAATAGCGGTCCATAACCTGTCCATGTTGGTAAAGTAACTTTTAATGGTTCTTTGTTTTCGCCAGAACCCTCTTCAGATTCACCAGATCCGCCGCAAGCAGCTAATGTTACAGCAAGGACCATCATTGTGATTGCTAAAAACCATTTTTTCATGACTTATTTTCCTCCATTAACCATTCTATTTATTTTTTTAACATGTCTTTTCCGTATTCATCTGCTTGCTTGACAGCTGTGATAACCATATCTGGTGTCACCGCAAATGGCATATTCTCCATATCTTCAATAGTCACTGAAACGTCTCCAAGTTCCTGCCACTGTGATTCAGACAATTCAGGCACATTCATTTGCTGTAGTGTATATGGTAGATTCACTTTTTGATAGTAAGCAATTAACTCTTTGATTTCGCTTTCTTCTTCATTTTCCATTGCTAGCATCGATAAAATACCAAAAGCAACAATTTCACCATGATACGTTTCATGTATTTCTGGGAATATCGTCAACCCAGAGTAAATGGCATGCGCACCTGCAGTTCGACAATCATCACCGCCGTACCCACTTACACTTCCACTAATTAACAGAATCGCATCAATCATATCTTCAAGCTCAGTTGACAATTCCTTATTTTTCATAGATGCAACTGATTGCTCACCGATTGCTAACATCGTTTTGTATAACTGATTAGCAATAGCAATCGCTGTTTGATTCCTTGCATTTGGTGTTGCTTTTTTAACTGAAGTCTTCGTTTCGAACCACTTAGCTAACGTATCACCAATTCCAGCAATCAGATATCGAACAGGCGAGTGCAAAATAACTGTTGAGTCAACAACAACCATTTCTGGCACCTTCGCATCTCGACTGATGGCAAGAAATTCACCTTGTTCACTATATGTAATCCAAATAGGAGTCGTTGCTGCGCATGTCGCTGCAATCGTCGGGATTGCAACAAGAGGTTTATTTACGTGTGCGGCTACTGCCTTAACAGTATCAATCGCTTTCCCTCCACCACATACAAGGATGACATCATAATCGATTGTACTGAGTTCTTCTATTAATCTCTCAACATTTTCTCTAGAAGATTCTCCACCGTACCAAATGGAAGCATCCAGTGTCATTCCCTCATTATTGAAACTGTCTCTTATATGACTTTCCACTATTTCACGACTCTTTATCCCACCAATAAGGACGACTTTTTCTCCAAATTTCTTTACATTACTACCAATTTTCATAAGTGCGTTTGGCTCTCTTATATACTCCGGTGTACCTACTGTTATTTTCATTAGAAAGAACCCTTTCTATCCAATTGCATAGATATGAATATTTATTAATTTTATTTAATCAATATACGACTTTCCACCTAAGCTGTCAATGAAAAATTGTGATTTTACCCTGATAAAATTTGTTGTACCAGTCAGTTTTTAATTAATATAAATAAAGTGATTTTTCTAAGTTCTTATAAAGATAACTTTTTGAAAATAAAAACGAATGGTTTGTGGAAAAAGTGGAGGACATTTAGCAGCTTGGAAGGCAGAGATAAATACAAAGTTATAGTATAATCAGCCTTATCAAAAACGATGGGAGACCTGTTTGTGAAAAGTAAAGGTGTGATTTCTTTCGGTGAAGTAATCATGGATCGCATTATTTCACCTAATAGCCAATCATTCATGAAAGTAGGAGGAGCAACCGCTAATGTAGCCATCCGTCTAGCTAGGAAAAGTGTTCCTACCTTTTATATGACAAAAATAGGTACTGATGAGCATAGTCAATATGCCAAACAGCAATTAGAAGATGAAGGTATCAATCTGTCTGGTACCATTACTTCAGTTAATAAAAAGTTATGTATAGTATCAATTGTGCAAGAGGATGGAGAGCGTGAATTTCAATCTTACGAAAATGACACCCCTCATATATGGTTAGAAGCAGACGAGTTGAATGAAAGCATCTATCGAAAAACGCAGATCTCCTATTTCGGTTCCGGGACGCTTTTTCATGACATCGCAAAGAAGACAAGCTTGAAAGCACTTGAATTAGCAAAGAAATATCAGCATTTCATCGTCATGGATGCAAATATCCGTTTAAAGAGATGGAAGAATGAATCAGATTGTAGAAAGACAATCAATTCCTTTTTAAAAGAGGCAGATCTAATTAAAATGACGGAGGAAGAGCTGCTATTTCTTTGTAAAGCCAAAGATTATAGAACAGCATTACAACAGCTTTCTTCATGGTCTAATCAGTGGATACTGATTACTAGGGGTCGTTTAGGTGCAAAATTACTTCATAAAGAGAAGAGTATAACCGTTGAAGCACCTACCGTAGATGTTGTTGACACAACTGGAGCAGGAGATGCCTTCTTATCAAGTATTTTGCACGATATTTATTATCACGGGATTCCATCAAACGAGCTGGAATGGAAACATGTACTCCTTCGAGCAAATACAGAAGGAGCACATGCTGTTTCTATTTTCGGTGCTTATTAAATAGTCTACTCTTTTAAAGCAAAGACAATCATAAGCTGAGGCAGAGTGGGTAATGCCTCTTCATTTATATTGAACTTGGGATGATGGTTTAGGATAGCGACTATTTTCACTTCATCCCAACATTTACAAATGCAACAACCTTCCCTTTATATAAATCCAAAATCTTTTAGCTCACGTTGAAGGTTCTAGCTCGGAAAAAGTATCCTTTCAAACGGTTCATGAACCTTTACCTTTAGAAACTTTCGGGATGATTATATATGGGAGGCTTCCATGGTATGAAATGACATGTTTAATAATGGATGAAGCATTAGTTCGTTATCTACTCAAATTGCGCCGCGCTCAGCTTCTACTTTTGCTTCAAATGCGGCGATTCCCTACTCAATTTCGTATCATTCTGAAAGCAGTGATTCATCGGCTCATTACTACCTTTCAAAATATATCTACCCATATTTTCACAGCTGTAGCTAGTATTAATAATGCGAGAATCATTTGCAGCACTTTCGTATTCATTTTTTTACCTGCCATTGCACCTAAAGGTGAAGCAATTAAACTAGCAATAACCATGATGATTGCCGGATAATAGTCAACTTGCCCAGTAGTGACTTTTCCAACAGTTGCACCAATGGATGATATTAAGGTAATAGCAAGAGAAGAAGCAATCGTCATTTTTGTTGGGATTCTTAATACGGTTAACATAATCGGGACTAATAAAAAGGCACCTGCAGCCCCAACAATCCCTGCTGCCACACCGACGACAAGCGCAAGAGCTGCCGCTAACCATTTATTAAAAGTCACTTGATCAAATGGGATATCATCTAATCCCTTTTTAGGTATAAACATCATGACTGCAGCAATTAAAGCTAGTATACCGTATACGAGATTAATGCCACCTTCTGACATGAGCTTCGATCCATAACCGCCTATAAAACTACCTATTAAAATACTAGCCCCCATATAAATGATTAATGTTTTATTCAAATATCCACCTTTACGATATGCCCAAACCCCGCCAATCGTAGCGAAGAAAACCTGGACAGCACTAATACCTGACACTTCATGCGCAGTAAAAGTCGCGACACCTAGTAATGGTGGAATATATAATAGCATCGGATATTTAATGATAGAACCACCGATACCAAGTAATCCTGATAAGTAAGAGCCAATAAAACCAATTAAAAATATCGTCACAATAAATGCTAAATCCATTATGCTCATCTCCTTAAAGCTGACCTAAAAAAGGGACCAATCTCCGGTCCCTCTATATGAATATTTCTTTATCTCACCGCACAGCGATTGGGTCCAATCTCCATCTCTCTTTGTTTATCATTATCTGGAGTGATTTTCCCCATATTTGTTTGACGTATTTCTTGATACGCATTGGGTTGCGGTGGGAGATTTTCAGTGACAATCTTTCTAAATTCACTTTCGTCCTCAATATTTAACCCATGGTTCTGTTTAAAAAGAACACCTAATTTTTTGGCAACACTGCCATCATCATTCAATTCATCAATCATCATAAAATGGGCAGGTAAAACGATGAGTTCACTTGATAGTTGTTTATATCGCTTATATAAACTCTCACGTAAATCTCCAACCCAGTCATCTGCAAGCCCAGCTAAATCGGGTCTACCGATAGAATCAATAAACAATATATCGCCTGTTAATAAATACCGTTCATCTACGACAAATGAAGTCGAGCCAATGGTATGTCCCGGTGAATAAAGGGCATGAATATTGATAGATGTTTCCCCAATTTTTACTTCACTACCATCTTCTAGTTTGGCATAATTGAATGTTACTTCCCCTGCATCTTTAGGTGGTAACCAATAAACAGCGTCCATCTTTGCTGCGATGTCACGTCCGCCAGAAATATGGTCTGCATGTAAATGCGTATCAAAAACATGCGTAATTTTCACCTTTTTTTCTTTGGCAAAATCAAGATATACATCTATCATTCTCGTAGCATCGATAATTGCTGCTTCACCATCTGAAATGACCATATAAGATAGACAGCCTTTACCCATACGGACGAATTGATACATTTCTCCTCCTGTACTCAATTCCCCTACTTTAACAGGCTCTAAATGCTCACTCCACGCTTTCATTCCACCTTCTAAATAACTGACCTCCAACCCTTCATCTGATAGCATCTCCGCCACCATGATAGAAGAGCCTTCTTTCGCACATACAACTAAGATAGCTTGATCTTTAGGCAGCTGCTCAATGATTCCTTCTACACCGTCTAATAGGTCAAAGTAAGGTATATTCAAATAGTTAAAATCATGACCTTCTACCTTCCAATCTTGAAAATCAGCTTCATTACGAACATCTAGAATAAATAATGGCTCTTTATTTACTACCATCGTTGTTAATTCACTTGCTTTCATTTTATTAAAAGACATCATTATACCCCCAATGGTATTTATTATTTCAAAATTTTTTGTGCTACAACCATATTTTCATTTATTATTTTTAAATTCCTTCCACTTTCCCATTCCAACTATTCATACCTGGCACAACATTGACTGCTTTAAATTCCTTACTTTCTAAAAGTTGTGCTGCCATATCACTTCGGTTACCGGTACGACAAATAACATAAATAGGCTCATCTTGATTAAGTTTATTTAGTTCTTGCTGCAAACGTCCAAAAGGTACAGATAACGCACCAGGTATGTGACCAAAAGCATACTCCGCTTCTTCTCGAACATCTAGAATCTGTATAGACTCCCCGTTAGCGATTTTCTCTTTCAGCTCATCATTCTTAATGACATGTGGATGGTGCCGTTCTGGTTGTTCCTCATAATCAGAAGCCTTACGAACATAATGCTTTAGTACTTCCCCTTCCTCTACAGTACCTAGATATTGATGTCCTGTACTTTCAGACCAAGCTTTGAGGTCAGCTTTAGACCCTTTGTCAGTTGCTAGAATTTCCATTACTTGCCCTGCCTCTAATTCCTTCATGGCCTTTTTTGTCCGGACAATTGGCATCGGACAAGCTAACCCTTTTGCGTCGACTGTTTGATTTGCTTTCACTTCATTCATCTCTTTGGCCCTCCTTATATACCTATATGGGTATATTTAAATGTAAAAAAAATTATACTACCTTGCCATCCCATGCGAGCATTCCACCTGACATGTTCTTCACACGATAACCATGTTGTTCTAATAAAGCTGTTGCTTGCCCACTTCTTGCCCCTGAACGACAAACCATTATATAATCTTTTGATTTATCTAATTCATGCATTCTGAACTCTAATAATCGTAATGGTATATGAATGGCTGATGGAATTTTTCCTTGTTCTACTTCTTCCACTTCTCTTACATCCACAATGCTCACATCATAGTTGTTTTGCAAGAGGTCTTTGACACTTTCTGGTGATACTTGAATCATAATAAAACTCCTCTCTTACCAGGCATTCATCCCGCCTTTTATATTTGTGATTTTTGTATACCCTAGTTTCTTCAATTGTTTCGCTGCTTGCATACTCCTCAAACCACTTTGACAAATGACTACTACTTCTTTGTCTTTGTTTAAATTCTCTGCTTGATCCTTCAATTGCTGCAACGGAATGTTTTGGAAAGAAGGAATAGACCTACCTTTAAACTCTGAATGAGTTCGAACATCAACAAACTGTTTTTCCTTATCTTTTAGCACCATTCGTAAATCGGCAGTTGAAATCTGCTTTATTCCTTTCACTGATATAAAACGTGTAAGAAAAAAGGCAGTAATAAAGAATAAAAGGACATAATTGATCATTTCCATTTCATATCCCCCTATTGATTAGATAAATAAATTCACATTCCCATCTTCAGCATCTGCTAAATAAGCAGCTACACCTGCATACTCAATACCGTCTAATAGTTCCTCCTGTTGTAACCCCAACAAATCCATTGTCATTGTACAAGCAACCAGTTTGATATCTTGTTCTTGTGCCATTTCAATTAAATTAGGGAGAGGGACTGCATTATGTTTTTTCATCACATTTTTAATTAATTTTGGGCCCATACCTGCAAAGTGCATATTAGATAGCCCCATGTTATCGGCACCTCTAGGCATCATTTTTGCAAACATCTTTTCCATAAAACCTTTTTTTACTGGTACTAACTCTTCTTTTCTTAAAGCATTTAGTCCCCAAAAAGTGTGAAAAATTGTTACTTCATGATCGTAAGCTGCTGCACCATTAGCAATAATGTAAGCCGCCATAGCTTTATCATAGTCCCCACTAAATAAGATAATAGTTGTTTTTTTCTTTTCTACCATAATAGCCTCCTTCTTACCCTTTTTTAATCCAGAATTTAAAAACATTATTTTCTTCAGTATGATCGACTAATTCATGGCCACCAGATTTAGCCCATGCTGTTAGATCACTTTTTGCTCCTTTATCTGTTGCGTGAATTTCTAAAACCTCACCACTTTGCATGTCATTCATTGCCTTTTTCGTTTTCACAATCGGCATTGGACACGCGAGCCCTTTGGCATCTAATACTTTGTTTGCATTCATTATTATTTCCTCCTTTTTGATATACATATACCCCTATAGGTATAATAAAAGATAAAAAAATATATTGTCAAGAGAACTCTATCTACTTTTTACTAACATCGATACAGCCTCTTTTACCATTTCTTCATTACTTGATCCTTCAGTCCCATTTAGTACGCATTCAACTAAATTATTGCTGACGATTAAACCAATCGTCCGATCTGCTGCAGAACGAACAGCTGAGAGTTGTGTTACAATTTCCCGACAATCTTTATTATCTTCCATCATTTTTACGATACCGCGTAATTGTCCTTCCATTCGTTTTACACGGTTGATCATTTGTCGATTATATTTCATTAATGCCTCCCTCCTTACAACAACCATCATATACCCCTATAGGTATAATGTCAAATGGAAGTAAAAAGAAAATATTAAATTTCTAATATCCCTCTAAAATATTGTTTTACTCCAACCTTATTTGCCCAGCTTTTTGTTCCATATTCATAATGCCACCACTCATCTATATTCGAGATGAAACCAGCCTTCAACATCGTTCTTTTTAATAGTTTTCTATTGGCTAGGTAAATATTTTCGAGCGAGGTCAATGGTTTTTTTTCCTCAAAATAATCTAACTGCGACCTTTCATGAAATTCATCAAATTCACTTCCCATTGGTAAGAGCCCATTGCCATCAAATAAGGTAAGGTCAACTGCTCCACCACTTAAATGCGGAGAAGGGTGATCAACATCTTTTGTAGGCTTAGCCACATATTTTGCTAGTTCCCTTTCTAAAGAAACACCTTGAAACCCCTTTAGCATTAACTCCTTCTTTGTTGCTTCATAAATGGCAAGCTGTGTTTCAAAAGAGCGCCATCCATCCCATACGTTAACCCCGATTCCTTCCGGTAGAAAAGTAACTACTTTCAAAAGTTGAGTAGCAACCTCACTTCTCACATAGCATTCGTTATGAGTACCGTTTAGTCCCATTTTGTAGTAGTACGGTTCAATTTTAATTCTTTCCGATAAACGAGAGAGCGGCAACATTCGTTCGGTCATTCTTTGTTCACCTCTTTTCACGTCATTTTCTATATTTAATTTAGTAGCTTCTCGTCTCTGTTATTCTTAAAAGTCATCTTTAAGCATTTCAAAGATTCATGTCCTAATTTACCAAAAGTAAATTAGGACATACACACTTTGCTTGACAATTCCCTAACTTATTTTTGGGGTGTGATCTGGTTGACTTTCCACTCAGTTGTATTTGTTTTTCCTATTTCATTTTTCAAAATTTTCCATATCATCCTGCTGATTTTCATTCTGGATGTTTTATCATTTATTTATTCGTTACTTATCGCCATTACCCTTTCTAGTCATTTCATTTTCTTTCCTCATTGGCTCCAACATTTACTGAAACATTAACCAGAGATTTTTCACATGTGCCAGCTTCATCTTTCTGATACTATGTGATCGTTTTTCTTGAATATATTACACAGAACTGTTCTGTGTCACTGGTATCCAAATAGCTGTTTTCACTTGATCAGCAGATAAGTCTTTAGTTTGGATAGAGACAATTTCAGGTCCTTCAAGTTGTTGGTAGTTAGTTGAAGGAAACCATTCTGCGTATATTCTTCCCCAAGCTTCTTGCAATGTCTTTGGAAATGGGCCGATTGTTTCAAAAATTGCCCATTCCATAGCTGGCACTTCAAGTGCTGAATATCCTTCCACTTTATTTGAGATAGAAGCAACACCAATATAATGATCGAGCTCTCCTTTTTCTTCCATTCTTCCTTCAGAAAAATTGGTTGAGGCTTGGATGATGCCATTTGGTTCAACATTTGATAATGTTAATAGCTGTTGAATCTTTTTCTCATCTAGTTGATGCCACATTTCTTTAATTGCTGGATTTACACCCTTAAATACAATTGGTACTCTTTTTTGTAATCCGATAATCCAAAAAGCCTCTTTTTTTACGATATGATAATCCATTTCTACTCCTCCCTGTATGATTAATTGGAAGGTCATCTTAGGAAAAACTTTTAAAACATGTTGATTATGTCTTACCATTCTTGGAGTAACTCCATGAAATGAATAAAATGCTCTAGAAAAGGCATCAGCGGAACGATATCCATATTTTACAGCGATATCTATTACTTTCAGATTCACATGATCTTGTATATCTATTGCTGCTAATGTTAAACGTCTTTTTCTTATATACTCAGATAAGGGCATACCCGCTAAGAAAGAAAAAGTTCTTTTAAAATGATAAAGTGAACACCCAGCTACCCTAGCCATCTCTTTTTCATTCATTTGTTCAGTTAAATTTTTTTCGATGTAAGCTAGAGCATCATTTAACCCTTTCATTTGATTCATTATCTGACCTCCCATAAATATAGAATAGCAACAGATACTAAGTAAGAGTCCGACAATTCTTGCACTAATATTATCGGGAAGAAGTTATCCTCCAAGTTTTGGCGATTGGGGATTTGTCCTAGCTAAGCGGAAGCCCATCTCACTTGAAGATGTCGATATTTCTGTTGAGACAAAGTTTTTACGAATGAGATATTAGAAGGACTCACTGCATTCGGAAAAGATATCGATGAGAAAATGATAGATAGTAAAGGCATGCCTATTGAGCCGGAAGTGAATACCTTGATCCATCCAACCTTAATCGAGAAATATGAACGTGCTTGGAAGAGCTATTAAAATAGAATATCTTACACTCACTCTTAAGTAGTTTTGTCCTTTCTCTACCTTTTTTTCATATGAAAGACGTTTTATTACATCTTAGTTTCCTCGTTGCTTGAATGAATACGGATCTTATATTCTTATATATCTGTTGTTATTCGTTCAAGCAAACTTGTTTACGATTATTCTTTGCTACTATCAAGAAGATGGATTTTCTAATTACATGCCTAATTTTGAACTCCTATTCCTGATTAATTCAGTAGCAATAATAAATATAGAATGAGCTGATTGGTTTAAATTTTCGTTAAGGTTACCACTTAAATAGCTTTACTTTTATTGTTATAAATGAGAAAAGGAATGACAGTCGCCATCCCTTTATTTTCCTACTGGTTCGTAGCATATACAATTAGTCACATGATCATTAACCATTCCCACAGCCTGCATAAAACTATATATGGTTACAGGACCTACAAATTTAAATCCCTTCTTTTTTAAATCTTTACTTATCTGGCTAGATAATTCCGTTTGAGCAGGGACTTGATCTTCGGATTTCCACTCATTCTGATAAGGTATATGATCTACATAGCTCCAAATGTACGCTGCAAAGCTGCCGTATGTTTTTTGAACTTCCAATAAAACGCGAGCATTATTTCTAACTGATTGTAGTTTGGCTAAATGCTTAATCACACCGTGGTTCTCTTTAATGGCTAATAGGTCGGCGTCTGTTAAACTTGCACAATATTCAATATCAAAATTATGGAACGCCTCATGGTAGTTAGCTCTTTTAGATAGAACAATCTGCCAAGATAGACCTGCCTGAGCACCTTCCAATGAAAGCATTTCAAACAAATAGCGATCATCTTTACTAGGAATACCCCATTCCTTATCATGATAAGTCTGCATTAATTGATTGCTATTTGACCAAGAACATCTATACATATATATGCCTCACTTTTTTTCTTTGACTATAACATTGTTTAATGGTCATTGCATGTATAAGAAAGACAAGATTATTTTACTAAAATATAATTCCAACTTTATACCCTCAATCAAAAGAGGCGTAAGGTTAGGGAGCTCATCCTAATCGATAAAGCAAGCATGATAACATACGATTCGGCATATTTACCATAAAATACTGATAGGATAAACAGGAAATTATTTTACAATTCGAACAGAAAAGAGGAATGGCGATGAGTAAAGTAAAAGCTTCTCTATGTGCATTATTAGTTATTTGTCTTATCCCTATTACTGCTACGGCTAGTAGTGGATGGGATTATTTAGGTGAACAGAGTTTATCAAGTAACGGAGCAGAAAGTGAAATTTATGCTTCTACTGGTGGCGACTATATGATTTGCCGTGATAACTATGTTGGTCCAAAAGGAAAAGTGAAAGTAGAGTTATGGGAGTACGATCCCGAAAGCTATAATGATTATGTCGGCTATCGCAATATTGCAAGGGGAGAATGCGGGATTTTCCGTAGTATCGGTAAATTTGTTGACGGAGGAAATGAAGCAGAATTTTTCGCTAAATCTCGTACCAGTAGTAATATTCATTTAATTTTTTACGATTAATAAGCAAAAAGTGCGCGCCGGCTTACGAGGTAAGAAGCTGGTGAGCACTTTTATCTATGGGTTATCTTTTCACCCTTGAAATGGTTAAACCATCTCCTATTGGAATTAAAGTAGACTCTAGTTGAGGATGACTAGCGACTATTTGATTAAATCTCTTCATATTTTCTGTATAACGTTTAGGTTCACTACTTTCATCCGCTACACTTCCATTTGCAAGTACATTATCACAGACGATTAATGCACCATCCTTTGCAAGCTTAATACAAGCAATTAAATAATTTTCATAGTTTTCTTTATCGGCATCAATAAAGAAGAAATCAAATTGTCTCCGTTCCTCTTCAAGTACTGCTAAACTTGTAAGAGCTGGACCTACGATATAAGATACTTGCTCATTAAACCCCGCTTTAGCTAAATTGCCTGAAGCTAGTTCGGCATAGCTTTCTTCTATTTCTAAAGATGTTAGTTCTCCCGACTTCCCAAATCCTCGTGCTAAACAAATGCCACTGTATCCACCGAGCGCACCAATTTCTAGAACATTCTTTGCTCCTGATGTTGATACGAGCAATGTTAAAAGCTTCCCGGTAGAAGGAGAGACAGAAATGGCTCTCATTCCATTTTCATTAATTGATTGAAGTACCTCCTCTAGGAGCTCATCGTATTGATAAAACACCTTATCAATATATCGATTAATTTGTTTCATGCTCATCCCCCTTATCCGTATTCAGTTCTGACTCTCTCGCTAATTCGTTCAAATGAAAATGATGGATGTATTCTTCAATAATCATATCTATTGCTCTCAACTCTCCCACTAATATAGGGTTAATGGTCTGCAATTCTGGTGATGTTAATTGTTTCTTCAAAATCGATTCCTTGAGCCTTAAGCTCTCTAAAAAAGTGAGCGCTCGTCCTCTACGAAATGTTTTAGCCCCCTCTTTATGCGGGCGGTTTCTTTTGCCCCTTCGCTCACCTCTAGGATGATCCTCGAATTCACTTTGTTTATCTTTCATTATCTCACCTCCTTCGTACATTACAATTGTATACAAACGTATACAATTAAGTCAATCTAGATTATATGGGTGACTGTTAGTAGCTAGTGAATGTTCACTTGCCTTTTTCTTGAGTCATCCCTCTCACACATGCTACCATTAAAAGTGACATAAATTGGAGGCTGTGACTATTGACAATACAAATAGAAGAACATTTACAGCAAATAACTGAAAGAATCATTACTCAAAAACCTTTATTAGCAGAAAAGCGACATATAGCAGCTAATCAATCCTATACAAAGAAAACACAAGTGGATATCAAACTTTGGCGAGAAAAGTTAATAAATATTTATGCTCAATCTATCTCAACATCCGAAGAGCACACGTTTGAAACCTTACAAGAATGGGGAAAAGAAACGGTTAATTTATGGGCAAATCTTAACTTGAATCTTGAAACTGCAATTGAGGAAGTAAGATACTATCGATCACTGATCGGTGAAATCATCAAGAAAACGGCCAATGATTTCGCTCTAAGTATTGATGTATTTTACGATATCATTTCAAAATTTGATGCTGTAGTAGATCGTGCTGTTTATTGGCTGAGTATGTCTTACTCGAAACAGTTTAATCAGCGAATCCTTAGTGCAGAAACTGCAGCCGAAGAACTTTCAATTCCCATTGTAAGAATTACAGAAAAACTCGGGGTCATCCCTTTGATTGGTATTATGGATACAAATCGTGCACAAAAACTGATGCATGTCTCAATAACGTCTGCTTCTAATCTTGAATTAGAGCATATCATCTTTGATTTATCAGGCGTACCCATTATTGACACGATGGTCGCCAAGCAATTATTCGATGTAATTGAAGCACTTCAATTAGTCGGCATTTCAGCGAAAATCTCGGGTATTCGCCCAGAAATCGCTCAGACAATGGTTTCACTTGGCGTTAGTTTTAAAGTAAAAACCTACTCTAGTCTCCACCTCGCTGTAAAGGAAATCCAATAAATGAGAAAAAGAAGGGGCCAGCTTTGGCCACCTCCTTCTTTTATAAATGTGTATAAAAATCTCTGACACATTATTTCACTCCCCAAAAACAATTGATTAACTCTAGTCCCTCATCCAAGCAACAGAATTAAGAGAAAATATGTATATTGGATAGACAAAAAAGCCTGCAAGAATAAATAATCCTGTAGAGGGATTAGGGCTGTCTCCAGGATAGGTAATAGGAAACAAGACGCTGTTTGCATAAGAGAAAACAACTAGATAAGGAAGCCATAAGAGTAGCGACCAATAATGAATCTTTCTCTTTTCAAACCATTGAAGAATAAGAAAAATAAGCCATACTGTGATAGCAATAAAGCCGATCAATATAGCACTTATAATAATGATATTCACTGTTCCAGTTTCAAAACCTGATAACCGTGCAAATCGATAAACGTTTGCCATAAGTGTTATTGGAAGATAAAATATAAGAGCTAAACAGATGCTAATGACATTTATGCGGAAAAAGTTCTGCAAGAATTGCACTCCTTTTCGGTAAATATATAACTGTATATTAGCAATATATTTATCGAATTTCAATAAATAATATTGCTAATACAATAAATACATAAGGATTCCAACCCATTAGGCACTAGCTAATCCAACTCAAACCGACAAATCATATTGATCATTCATCTCCCAGTTTTTTCGCGAAACTTCTCCTAAGAAAATCGATTGTTTCTTCCCATGAATGCACGCTCGCTTTTGCTGTTTGTGCTTTTGTACCACCGGTAAAGCCATTGGCTACAATCGGTAAATACGGTATTCCAATTTCATGGCCTGCGGCTTCATAAAAATGTTTTTGAATATTTTCATGTGTACATACATCATGAAAAACAGAAGAACGAAAATTAGCGTCTTCTTTTCCAGATATCAATAAGAATTCCTTTTTGGTTTCTTCAATAGGGATAATGGCTTTATTGAGTTCATACAAACAATCGTACCAGTACGATAATGGATTCCCTCCTTTCATCCATCGTGCCCTACAGTAAGATGCTACCTCTACAGGGTTTTCTTTAGAGGCATAGGGTAAGGCTTGTCCGCGAAAATTCCAAGCAGGCGGTAACGTTCTTTCTTCAGACCATGGCACAATGCCTGCAAAAGAAACGGCTGAACCATTAAGAGAGACAGCTGCTGTGATTTCATCAAACAAGACAGCCGACCATAAAGCTAGTTCACCACCTCTTGATGTTCCATGGATTCCTATCCAGTTCGGGTGAGCATCCCTTCTATTTGTCAACCAAATAATTGCATTTTCAATGAGTTCTAGAGGGACCTCTACCAATCTATCATTTAACCCTTCTTCACCAAAATAAGCTAAAGCCAATGTGTTAAAACCATATGCAGTTAATGCACTTGCAGCAAAATCGTTTGTCCCCCCTTCAGAACCTGAAACGACTATAAGGGAAGGTCTTACTTTATGATCCCGATGATAATAATACCTCCCGATCAAGCCATCACCATTGATTGGGATACTATCCACTTTTTCATCTTTATACCATTTCTTCATTATTATTTTCTTATCTAAACAAATATTATTTCTATAAAGAGCAATTTCATATTCATGAGGATTTAATCTTATGTACGGCTCGCCTTTATTTTCTGTTTGTTCTTCTATTTGCATCGACCAAAAAAGACCCATTGCGTCCGTTTCGGTATAAGTGCCTTCATATGGCTTTGCGGTTGCTAAGTCAATTTTTCCATGTTCATCTGCAATAAATTGAGCATAAGAAATTCTTTTAATGAGCTTATTCTTCGTTACTGAATGCCTAATAAGCTCTACTTTATACCGCTTACCACTTTGTAAGGGATAGAAGCTTAAATGGAGTGGCTCAGCAATCATTGAAATCCAGCTATTGTTTTTTTCATGAATAATAGTCATCTCTTAACCTACTTTTCGATATTTTGTTGCTTCATTTCTCTTTCAATTGAACGGACCATTTCTTTTAGCTCTGCTATCTCCGTCAGCAATTTCTGCTGATCTTGTACTTTTGGTTGAAAAAACAACCGATAAAGCTGCGAAATTCCCCAATATACCATATATAAACTAATACCAAATACAAGGAATATAATCGCAATGGGTATGATATTCTCCATTAAAAATACACCTCCATTTGTATTTCTTTCCTTTGTCATTCTCTCTTTAGAAGGTTTTTCAGATAACTATATTATATATCACAATTTACTTTTTTGTATTTTTTTACAAATATACCATAGTTTTTTACTTCTATTAAATTAATAATGGAAAATAATGTAATAACTCTAACTTTTGAGTGCTAAATTGGTATCGATGCCGTGTGAAGTATAAGGGATTGCTTGCCTTATATAGTGGGGGTTATTCTATTATTAAGAAAAAGAGTTCTATAGGGAAATATCCAAGTTGAGCTGCAACCCTTAGGTGAGATGGTAATTAAGAAAAGAACAAAGACTATCTTAGCTTTGTTCTTTGAATTCATAGCATATAATTGTTCCATTCATCATTTCTTTATTGAGCTGCAACCCATGGCGATAGTTGCAGACTTACATCACTTGTATTAATGTTTTGGCCAATAAAAAACCCCTGCAAATTTTGTGCTCTGAAATTAATTGATGGTGCATCTTGTGTACTCGCATAACCTGCCGTTTCAGCACCAATATTACATCCATTTACTTGATTATATACAGCTAAATAGTATTGTTCTTCTGCTAGTAATGTGACTGGTGAAACGAGTGGTAAGTTGAATACTCCTGGTGTAATTGTAGTAACAAAAGGTGTGACCGCTATTACGGTTGCATTATTATTACCCACAGGACTTAAGATAGCCATTTGAAAATCGCCTGTTACGTTCCCATCTTGAACAATGTAGCAGGAAAGTTCTGATACCGTTTGCTCTGTTTGATTAAATACTAATGCACCGACTGCCTGAAAGTTCCCTCCACCTGCGTTAAATGGTAATTCTGCATTGATGCTACCCATTGTTAATGTTTGAAGGAAATTTCCACCACCTCCACCACTTGGACCAGTTGCACCCGTCGGACCTTGTATGCCTATTCCTGTTGGACCAGTGGGGCCCGTTGGACCTATGGGACCTGTTGCTCCTGTCGGACCTGGTGGGCCTCCCGCTGGACCGGTTGCACCCGTCGGACCGGTGGGACCTCCCGCTGGGCCGGTGGGACCTGTAACTCCTGTTGGACCAGCAGGGCCGCCTGATGGTCCTGTGGGGCCTGTAATTCCTATTCCTGTCGGACCGGTTGGACCCGTTTGTCCTGTGGGACCAATCGGGCCGGTTGCTCCTGTTGGTCCCGGAGGTCCTCCTGCTGGACCGGTGGGACCAGTAGGACCGGTAGGACCACCGAATGGACCAGTGGGACCTGTGACTCCTGTTGGTCCTGGAGGTCCTCCTGATGGTCCAGTTGGACCGGTTACTCCTATTCCTGCCGGACCAGTGGGGCCTGTTGGACCAGTTAAACCGGTAACTCCAACTCCAACTGGACCGGTTGGACCCGTTACACCAGTCATACCAGTAACCCCAACTCCAACTGGACCGGCTGGACCCGTTACACCAGTCATACCAGTAACTCCAATTCCAACTGGACCGGTTGGACCCGTTACACCAGTCATACCGATAATGATTGTACCAGGACAACATATATTACAGTTATCACAATGGGAGTAATATCTTTTATTACATTTACGACAATATTTCTTTTTCTCTCTACTTACTAACACGATGAAACCTCCCTTTTTTTAATCTATATAATTATGTTATTTGTACAACTTCCTTTTGATTGTATTCTTGCCTATAGGCTAATACTTTGTCATATCAATTCAAAATAAAAGAGCTGCCTCAGCAGGCAGCTAATTCTAAAAGCTTCAATCATATGGTTGATACTGAATAGGGTGAAATTGTTTTTGTTGAGTATGTTGAGTTTGAGAATTAGGTTGGTAATAGTGTTGATGGGGATAATGATGTTGGGTTGTTTGTCGTTGACAATCCGCCGATGGGCCAATGATTACTGTGTTAGTAATAGGTGAAATCGCTTCTTCCCATTTATTCTGATCAAGACAATAGTTAGCAGACATCACTTTACTTGGAGTTAATCGCAAAATATCTGAGCCATATATAGCTTGTGGATAAGGAGCATCAAAAATAGCTAATAATTGCGTGTTATCCTCGGTCGCTACCTCATAATGCCAAAAACCTTGAGGGACATTTGCTACTTGCCCTGGTTGAATTGGTATATTTTTCAACTCATTCGTAAAGGGATTAATAAAAGAAACGACCGCAGAACCTCTCACACAATAGACCAGTTCTGAAGCATTTTGATGAATATGAGGTTCTACATATTTCTCTTTACTAAGAAAAATATCTAACATTGACACATTCCCAAGCGTGTTTAGCTGATCCCTCCCTAAAGCATTAATATAGTTTTGGTTATCCCTTTTGAAAAGTTGGTTATTTCGTAAGTCATACATATATTGGTTATTAGGTGATTGATAATCTATATATAAAACAGCCATACCACTCACTCGCCTTCCTTAAATCTCATTCGCTTTAGTATATGGGCTGGGCTGTAAGAGGTGAATACTTTTTATTCTGTGATTTGATTCCATGAAAATTCTTTAGAATCAAGTATCATAAGGAATTTGAAGTTTCTCATACGACAGTGAAAAAGATTGGTTATTATAAGGAGCATTTCATTTAATACATCCCACTTTCCGTTATCAGTCGTCAATACAGCGTGCGGGGCAGTTAGCTAAAACTATACCCTAACAAAAACCGGATTAAGGATATGTCTGTTCATCACCTTTGAAAAGAGGGTAAGGACGATGATGCCTATGGATAATCAACTCTTCCTATCTATCATTGTATATCTTCTCTATATTAGAAAATGATGGCTCAACAATCGAGCAAAATGATCATCTGCCTTTTCTAAAGACCTAATGAATAAAAACCCCAGTGGTTTCTTCCTCTATCCATCATGAAAAAGAGCTTAACTCGGGAATAAATGATGGTTGCACATGTGAAAGTAACCATTGATGAGGTCAAAAAATGCAGATGACTTCTTTGAAAAGGTTGTCTATTAGCTAAGACCAAGATCGCCTCATCATGATTCCCCTTGACTTTAGAAATATCATTACTAGAAAACATGTCTAATTACTATTTGTACTTTCTAATCGAAGGAAAAATAAATAAAACTGACACCTTTTGAGGAGTCAGCTTATCGTTTAATTGTATATCTACAATTTTAAGAGAGTAATTAACTAACTTACTTTTTTACCTTTTCCATTATCTCAATCATCTCTCGATACCCTCTATCCCTCGCATGTTGCAAAGGTGTTACCCCATCTTTGTCTGTAATCGTAATATCTGCTCCATGATCAATAAGTAATTGAACAATTTCTTGATGTGTTTTCCCACCATCACTTAAAATGATGGCCTCGAGTAATGCTGTCCAGTGCAAATTATTGATATGATTCACATCCGTATCAGAATGTGTGAGCAGTTCCTTTACAACTTCAATATGTCCCCGTTCACATGCCGGAATAATGGCAATGCCACCGTAGCGATTAGTGATTGTTGTATCGGCCCCTGCTTGGATAGCTAATTGAACAATTTCAAGGAGTCCTTCAGCACCTGCGTATAAAAGCACATTATCTAATCGTTTATTTCGAATATTGATATCTGCACCATGCGCTATTAACACTTGCACAATTTCCACTTGATTTTGTTGGGTCGCAGCCATAACGGCTGTATTCCCCTCGTCATCTAGTGCATTTATATTCGCCCCGATATTTAACAATGTTAATAAATGATCTTTGTCTCCATCTCTAGCTGCCTTTATTAATTGTAAACTCACAATAACTAACCTCCATCTTTAAAGTGTACCTCTATATATGTTTATAGTTATGAGGGGGCAAATCCTGCTTGACTGATATAGATTTGTTCTGGTGGGAAAACTTTTTTTAATCTTTTCTCTACGCAAGTGATAACAGACGGTTGATACCATTTTTCTAATCCTAATGCGTGATACTTCTTTTCAATCCCTAAACGACTTGTCCGTTTTCCACCACTGCCATCACCCAAAAAATAATCATCGATACATACACGATCAACATATTCTTTTAATTTTGTGGGAAATTCCTCACTGCTAGGCAGTATGGGGGCAACTGCTACTTGTGTGGGGATATTGGCATCTGCTAGTTTTTTTAAGGCATTCATTCTCGCCTGAATAGGCGGTGCTTCGTTTGCAAACTGCTTACGTATTTCTTCATCATCGGTCTCAATCGTCATACTGACTCGAACCCTGTTTCCTAATTTCTTTAGTAAATCAATATCCCTTGTAACAAGCGGGCTTCGTGTTTGTATAAGGAGAAAATCTGCTGGGTTGCTAACAAATACCTCTAAAAGTGACCTTGTGACTTCTTCCTTATACTCCACCGGTTGATAAGGATCTGTACTCGAAGACATGAAGATTGTGACGGTTCCTTTCTTCTTTTCCCTGTTCAATTCTTTGTTTAACAACAGAGCAGCTTCCTTTTTTACATCGACCCACTCACCCCATTCTCCTTTTCGAAAAAGGGAAACAGGCATTTGTCTTACATAACAATATTCACAGGCAAATGTACAGCCCGTATAAGGATTCAGAGTATGTGTGTATCCTGAAAGATAGCCAGTTCCTTTATTGAGAATCGTCTTCGGTTGTTTATAAAGATACTCTTTTGTCATCTTCCCAACACCCCATTATGAGTTAGAATACTTTACGACTATAAATAGTCAATGAGACCGCCCAAGAAATCAAATAAACGAAACTCACTAATACAGCGAGGAGCAGTATTTCACTACCATTTAATGAAACCATATACTCAAAAGTAGACATTAAAGTCCCAGCCATATTCAAGTCGAAAACCCTCGCTACTACCATAGTTACCCCAAATAACCCCAGTGTACCAATTAATAAATATTGACTCTTAAATTGATAAGAAAACGGAAATAGGAAAGAAATAGCCAACATTACAAGACCAAAAATAAGTAATGCCTCTTTCCAGCTTGTAAACGTCGCATGAATTGAAATATTCCAAACAAATACTACCAGAACGACTAATGCGGTGTATATAAGTGTACCAAAATATTTTGAGCTTACGATTTCTTTTCTTGTATAAGGTAATGCATTGAGCATTTTGTTAATCTCCGGTTTTTCATCAATGGCAAATGCATTCATCGCCAAGGCAATACTGAAAATGAGCGCATTCCATATGCTTGAAGAATTTTGGGTTAAGAATAAAATAAAAATTGGTAGCAAAAAAATCATCGTGTTCCTTTGTAAGATAAAATCTTTTTTTAACAAGTTAAACATGCCTCTCTTCTCCCTTTTTCGTATAAAACATTAAATCTTCAATTGTTGGCTTTTCAGTGACGACTAAATCACCAAATACGTCATGTACTCTTCTTTTGTTCGCTGTTAATCCTTCAAAACCTGATGAGGATTTGCGAATACCAATGAACTCTTTTTCCGTATCGCGATCTAATAACTCGATGCCACCCTTAACAATAGCGTAATCTTCTTCAATGCGAAAAGCTTCTTTTGTGAAAATATGCTCACCATTATGAATGAAAGTAATATAATCTGCTATTCTATCTAAATCCGAAGTAATATGAGTAGAGAAAAAGATCGTCTTCGTCCCATCTTCCATAATTTCTTGTAAAATATCTAATAATTCTCGCCGAAAAACTGGGTCTAAGCCAGATGTCGGTTCATCCATGATAATCAGTTCAGCATGATGCGACAAAGCAACTGTTAAAGAAGTCTTCATTAACATGCCTTTGGAGAATGTCTTAATTTTTTTCTTTAAAGGCAGCTCAAATTTTCTTACATACTCATCAAACAATGCATCATCCCAATTACGATAAGCAGGGCGTAGAAGTTTGCGTAATTGAGCAAGAGTAATATGTTCATAGTAGACATTCTCATCAAAAACAAAGCCAATCCGTTGTTTGATTTCTTTTTCAAATTGTTTATATTCAAGTCCAAATACCTTCACGTCGCCTTTGTCCGGTTGCAGTAAATTCATCATCAAATTGATTGTTGTGGATTTCCCTACCCCATTTCCCCCGATAAACCCAGTAATAAACCCTTTTTTCACAGTTAGGTTCATGTCTGTTAATTGAAAACTCCCGAATGATTTATGGACACCTTTTAACTCAATTACATTCTCCATTAATTTTCCTCCCTGTATAGAAATGAAAGTAATTCGATTAATTCAGTAAGTGGAATGCCTATTTCCTTACTATTTTCCACGGCAGACAGTAATTGTTCTTCAATTACCTTCATTTTTCGTTCTTTCATCATTTCATTATTTTGTTCGGATATGAATGACCCTTTACCAACTACAGAATAAATAAAGCCATTCTTTTCAAGCTCTTCATAAGCACGCTTTGTGGTAATGACACTGATGCCAAGATCCTTCGCTAACTGCCGCATAGAAGGCAAAGCCTGCCCTGCTCCAAGCTCGCCTTTCAGTATTTGCGTTTTCACTTGCCCACAAATTTGTTCATAAATCGGTTCTTTCGATTGATTAGAAATGATTATTTGCATCATTAATCCTCACCAACATATTGTATATATACTTTATATACAATATACACAAACAAATGAAGGTATGCAATACTTTTTACAAATACAAAAAAAAGAAAAGCATCTCCCACTTAATAGAGCGCTTTTCCTTCCAACAATATGACTATTCAATTACTTTTTCCCAACCAATATTAAAGGCAACTTTCCAGCTAACCATTAAATATAGAACTGCTAAACCTAAATAGATATAGGTTCCATAAGGATATATCGTACTTACATAATGCAAAATAGCGAATACACCAGCCAAGAACATCAGGAAGAATGCGATGATTCCATTTCCTGTTTGAGTATATTGATCAAAAGACTCTGTAAACGGAATGGCTTTTTTAAGAATCGCAAAACAAATAACAACAAATGTAAAGGCATTAAGTAATACAATGATTAATTCTGGAATAATCTTCAGACCATACAAAAAAGTAAAAACCAAACTTAGGAGTAAAAACGGTGGTAAAAACAGTTTCACTAAGAAGGCTTTAATCGTTCCAGAAAAAATCGGCTTTAGCTCAATAATTGGAGCTGTTCTGTAAATCCAGGCCCCTTTATACTTAACGGAATACGGCATTAGCAACATAATCGTCGGAATGACAAGTAAACTAAAATAAATTGTTAAATAGGTATGACTATTTGCTAGGTCTTCCCCATTATCACCTAATACACCGAAAATGAAGATAAAAGGGATTACTATTGAAAACCCTAACGACGGATAAGCTTTCAGTTTAAAATCTCTTTCATTTTTCATCATCGCACTAGCAAAACGGTAAAATGCTCTTTCCTCCTGTGTGCGACAGAAAAGTTGAAGTAACCATTTTCGCCATTTCGCCTTTTTCATCCCCTTTGACTTCCCTTGATAAGTCAGCTTCTGCAGGCTATGTTCAAACATATCATTGAATTTTAAATATAGGATGATCGCTGTACATGGAACGATGATGCTTAAGGCGGCAAACAGAAGATAAAATCCCTCTGTGCTTTGGTTTAAGAGTAAATCCATATTGGCGGCGAACCACATAGGAAAGATAAATACTTGCCACCACTGCGGTTCAATTGTGATGGTTAAATTGATGATTTCAAATGATCGTGCTAGTAGCTGATAACCAACCATAATCATCAATGACAACCCAATTTGTACATAATTGATTAAATCTTTAAGTTTCTCACCATCGAAAAATTGTAAGATTAAGAAATAAAATAAGGTAGTAAGAACAACCACAAATAAATTAATGAAAATAAGATTAATAACAGCAAGCAGCAAGAAAAGAATGCCATGTCTAATCAGACCAACAATTAATGGAATCGTCACAAGGGCAATAGATAAATACCCTAAATAAATAATGATATGCATCATTTTCGCCGCACTAACTGTTCTGCGATTAATAGGCTTAGGGTAAAGAATATTGCGGTCGCGAATATCTAACAATACACTGGAAAAGTCTGAAATCATCGAAGTCATAATAAAAAAAGTAAACATACCGAAAAACATACTCATTTGAAATAAATAATGCTCACCAATAAAAAGCAAAGGGATCATAAAGAGCCCAAATAATACATATAACCATAATGACTTAATAAATTGATTACCCTTATCCTTCTTTTGCGAGTTTTGAGCTAACATTGTCGGTGTGCGACGACCATCCATCGTTAACTTCACCTTTAATATTGCTCTCATCACTTCATAATCAATATCAAATTTCTCGAAGACTTTTTTCAAAGGATCGAGTAGTTTAAGTGTTGGGATGTCCTGCATTATGCCATCTCCTCTACCACTGAAACAAATCGTTCTCCGATTTCCTTTTGTTGATTAAATCCTGTAAGTTGATTAAATATTTGCTCAAGCGTGCCTTCTGTATTCTGACTTTTCAGCTCATCAAATGTACCGTCTGCGGCGATTTTCCCATCATGGAGCAAAATAATTCGACTACTGATTTTCTCAACGACATCCATAATATGAGAAGAATAAAAGATTGTCTTCCCTTGCTGGGCAAGTCTCGTCATAATTTCCTTGAATATCATTACACTATTAGCATCCAATCCATTAATAGGTTCATCGAAAAACAACACATCAGGGTTATGTAGTAAGCTTGAGATAATTAATAGTTTCTGGCGCATCCCTTTCGAATAGGATGAGATACGAGAACGAAAGACCTCTCCAATCCCAAAAAGCTCCATTAAACGCTTCGCTTTGTATTCCGCAAAGTCAAACGGCAAACCATACAACTCACCTATAAAGGTTAAATACTCCTGTGCCGTTAAATTATCATACACTTCTGCCATCTCTGGCACATAGCCAATCCTTCTTTTATAATTAACGTCTCCATCAGCAATATCACGACCAAAAATCTTTACTTCTCCATTAAAATCTCCTTCGATCCCTAGAAGAATTTTCACTGTTGTACTCTTTCCCGCGCCATTCGGTCCAATATAACCAATAATTTCTCCACGTCTTACCTGTAGTGAGACACCATTCAACACCAACTTAGATCCGTATCTTTTGTATAAATTTTGAATATCAAGAATGATATCTTCCATCTTTCCCCCTCCTATCTTTTCACCATTATAACGTAAAAATGGGTTTATTTGGTTTGATGTCGAAAGGTTTATACGAGTGAATGTTGAAGATTAGTAGTATCGAACTTTTAACCTACTAAAACGTTCAGCTAAAATGGCAGGAAATATCCCTTGCTTTTTATCATATATATCAATAAATGAAAGAATGAAACAAGGTATGAGGGAATAAGAAAATAATTGTCATTTTTGTTATTAGTTTTCATCCTGTCTGCCTGCAATGACTCGCCTTATTTATATAAGGGAGAAAGTGAACATTCGGAAGGAGAGCTTCGTT
Source organism: Cytobacillus sp. FSL M8-0252 (assembly GCF_038007345.1). Classification (NCBI taxonomy): domain Bacteria; kingdom Bacillati; phylum Bacillota; class Bacilli; order Caryophanales; family Bacillaceae; genus Cytobacillus; species Cytobacillus sp. FSL M8-0252. The sequence goes on along the minus strand of NZ_JBBOWZ010000001.1, from coordinate 1,019,948 downwards.
ATATCATACTGTCAGACGAACGTGGAGAGTATAAGCTTACGATTAAATATAAGGGGAATCCAGAAGGGTTAAAGAATGTTTTAGATTATAGCTTTAGCTTCGAGACAAGTCAGTTTGCTGGTGGAGGAACGAGAGCTTTCGATGAAAATGAAGATATACCTAATCCGCGGGTATTTAGAGATAGTGGTAGTTTAGACAACAGCTTGCATTTACTAAAGGATGAAAAGATTGATGTAACGGTCAAGTGGGGAGAACAAATAGAGGCTTTCACCTTAACAACTAATAAAGAGTAAGGTTGTTCCCCCTCTCGTAACAACCTTACTTTTTATGAAAAACTCTCTTTTTCAAAAAAATCATCACTATAACAATAAACACAAGAGCAATGGCGCCATAGACAATATAGGAATACATATCCATATAACCGACCACGGACTCCCATGATTCTCCTACCGCAGCGCCAATAAGGACGAGGACGATATTCCAAATCAATGTCCCAGCCGTTGTCAAAATAAGAAAAACAAGAAAATTCATATGCGCCATCCCTGCCGGTAAAGATATTAAACTCCTTATTAAAGGGATAAAACGACAAAAGAAAACGGTCCACTTTCCGTATGTTGAAAACCAACCGTTTGCTTTATGAATATCTTTTTTGGTTAATCTTAAAATATGACCCCAACGTTCTACGATTCGCTCCACTTTTCTGATGTCAATCAGCAAGCCAACACCATAAAGAACCACTGCGCCACCTACTGACCCTAAGGTCGATGCTACGACAACGCCAGCTACACTTAAATTCGTAGTAGTCGTCATAAATCCACCAAAAGTTAAGATTACTTCAGATGGAATGGGCGGAAAGATATTTTCCAACATAATCAACAAAAAAATCCCAACATAACCAAACTGCTCCATCACACTTGTAATCCAGCTCTCCATCTGCCTTTCACCTACTACTCTATGATTCTATTACCATACCCTTTCTTTGGTGAAATAACCAATGAGTTGGAGCAATCTGATAAAATATTGCTTAAAATAGGGTGCTATATAAGCAGTTTATATAATAACCATTCATCTCGGATAGGAATACCATTACTTGCCACAAATGGTATGGAAGGTTTTACAGTTCGCGCTTTCTCTACTGCGTTTGGATAAACTGCTTTTAATACATAGCCGCGTTTTTGATAAAAAGATAATGCATGTAGAATATCGTTGGTTGTGATGAGCTGAACCGCCTTTGCCCCCAATTCTCTTGCCTTTTCTTCAATAACACACATCAAACTTGAACCAATTCCCTGCCCTTCATATACACTGTCTAACGAAATGACTTCACATATATCTTCATTATGCCTAATGTAAGTCACTAGGCCAACAATCTCACCTTTAGCACTCTTATATACATAGCCATCCAGCTCATCACAATGATAGACGCCAGAGGAGAGAACCATCTCTGTCGTTCCCCAATGATTCGCGAAAAAATCACTCACTTTTTCTCTATTATCCTCGTCTATCATCTCAATCATAGATAACATCCGTTCTCCATTGTTTAAACGCTGGACTTAACTCACTCCAAACATCAAATTGATTGCCATTACAATCGTAGAAAATAAAGTTCTTGCCCGCATGACCACGATCTTCAATTGCTCCTACCAACACTTCTTCCTCTATAAAAAGGGTATGCAATCTTTCCAGCTCAGCTAACCCGTCCACTTCAAAAGTAACAGAAAAATGTTCTCTGCCTTCTATGTCAACAAATTGGGAACGCTCTCCACCTTCTGCTTTTACTAAAAAGATACTTTGATTCGCTAAATCTAGAATAGCTTTATGTTGATCCCTATAATTAACAGCTGCACCCAGATGTTTCTGATACCACTTTGCTGATTGTTCCACATCTATTACAGGTAGATAAGTCGTTCCTATTCTTACTAGACGTTCCTTCATTTCTTTATCAGCTCCTTATTGCTAAAATATTCGCCTTTGCTCTTAGATTTCCTTTTCACTTAATGAAAATGGAAGGATTCTAACAGTTGAGAAGCGAACACTTTATTAGCATTAAAACTAATAAGGAGGCAGCATCATTTGAGAATCGTTGATACAGTTGGAGATTTTGTGAGCCATTATCAACCAACATCCGAATACTTAGAACAGTACTATCATCAATTTCAAGCAGACTATGAAGTTTATTTCGCCCATCATTGTTTACATATTGAAACAAAAAAACGAGCAGCATTGAAGAAACACCCACCTAAGCTACCAGAACTTTTACCGATGAGAGACTTATTTCTTGAACACATACCAAATATACTTCAACGATATGAAGCGATGTTTAATGTGAAATATACTAAAACAGTCCGCTTGCTCGTCGGCTTATATGGGAGCAATGCCTTTGTGTATCAGCAATATCAACCTGATGTAGCCTTTTGTCTAGAAAAACTCCCCTATAACGAAACCTATATTAAAATTATTATTGCCCATGAGTTTGGACATGTCATGCATTATTTATATAATGACATCTATTTGCAAGACTGGCATCTTGTCAATTGGACTCATCCCTATACATGGCTCTTACAAGAAGGCATCGCAACGACCCTTTCCACGCTATTAGTAGAAGCACGATTAGACGAACATTTCGCCTTTGAAGAAGACAGAAAGTGGCTTGACTTCACTCAAAAAAATGAAAGTTTAATCGCGAAACAGTTTCTTTATGATATGAAGACCATTAACGATAGTCATACAATTTATAAAGAATGGTTCTCTATTAATGGAGGGAAAAACTTCAAGCAGACCCGCTTAGGCTATTACCTTGGCTATCAAATCGTTAACGCATTATTAACACAGTATGATATAAAAGAAACATTCACCATTTGGAAAGAAGATGAATTTGTTTCTATAATGGAACAACAGCTTAGAAATATGACCTGACAGACAATCGCGATTTGTAGTGGTCCCCCATCTACTAATCGCGATAATCATTCATGTGTGTAAAAGTCCTTTACACCCCCTTCACGCAACTTTTACATAAATTAGAACAAAAGTGCGATTGCCACAACAAATTCAGCAAGCATTCTTTCCTTTCAATCGTAAAAACCCTTCCAAATCACTCCTTTCCGCCACTAATTACCCATTTTTTCTTCTTTACTCTTTTTTCACCCTCTCTTTATCAACCGTTAAAAATTCGACCTTATAGTTATCTTGTACAAACCATTTTAGGGGGGAAGAAACATGTTGAAAAAGACTTGGAAAAAGAAACTATTGTCACTCGCACTTGTATCTACCATTGCTGTCGGGGGCATCTCTACCGTACTACCTGAGCAAGAAGTAGAAGCGAAAGGAAAGCCAAAGGGGAAAGATAAAGCACAAAATGTCATTTTCCTTATTCCTGACGGTTTTTCCGCGGCCTATGCAACAAACTATCGTTGGTATAAAGGTGAGGATACCGTTCTTGACTCGATGAACATCGCGATGCAACGTACATACTCAGCGAACTCCAATATTACAGATTCAGCAGCTGCCGGAACGGCGATGGCAACTGGCGTAAAGACCAATAATGGTATGATAAGCACCGATCCGACTGGTAAAGAACTAAAAACAATTTTGGAAGAAACAGAAAGGAAAGGGAAATCATCTGGGCTAGTTGCCACTTCAACGATTACCTATGCGACTCCAGCAGCTTTTGCTTCACATGTCGCTTCTCGTGCAGATGAAGCAGATATTGCCCCTCAATTACTCGACAATGATGTGGATGTCATCTTAGGTGGAGGACAAAAATACTTTACTGACGAATTAATTGATGAAGCGAAAGACGAGGGCTACCAATTAGTTACAAATAAAAGAGAATTGGATCGTGTGAAGAAAACGAATAAAGTGCTTGGTTTATTTGCCGAAGAAGGAATGGCACCGGAGCTTGATCGCGAAGACACACAACAGCCTAGTCTAGCAGACATGACAGAAACGGCTATCGATACATTGAAAAAGAATAAAAACGGCTTCTTCTTAATGGTGGAAGGAAGTCAAATTGACTGGGCAGGGCATGCGAATGATGCAGCATGGGCAATGAAAGACAGCGAAGCATTTGAAGAAGCTGTCATTGAAGCAATGGATTTCGCTAAGAAAGATGGCAATACGCTTGTTGTTGTTGCTGGAGATCATGATACAGGCGGAATGTCTGTTGGCGGTTACGGAAATGGTAGTGCAAATGTGGAAATGCTACGAGATGTGACGGCTACAGGTGACTATATGGCATCCAAACTTAATAAGAAACGGACAAACGCTAAGAAAGTGCTAAAAGAATATGCAGCGATTGATTTAACGAAAGCTGAAGTCAATGCAATCAAAAATGCTGATAATCCAGCTTCATCTATCAATCAAATCATTTCAGAAAGAGCATCTGTCGGTTGGACAAGTACCGGCCATACAGGAATTGATATCCCCGTTTATACTTATGGCCCAGGATCAGAACTGTTTACTGGCACAATGGAAAATACAGACCTACCAGTAAACATGGCAAAAGCGATGAAAATGAACTTTAAGCCTGGAAAATAAAAATGAAACAAGCCATCTCCAATCAGTTGGAGATGGCTTTTTAATCTACTAAAACTAACCTTCCTGCGCCTCTTTCTAGTACATCCCCTGCACCCGGAAATATAAACGTCCATGGCATTGACGTATTTGGCTCAACATGTATTTGATTCGTTGTAAAAATATGTTGAGCAAGTTGGGTTCCATCCTCAGCTAAATAAGACACAACAGTATGCTCTAAAACAAAAGCTTCTTTCGTTGTATTTTGAATCAGTACCGATATCAATAAGTCCTCTCGATGATTTTTTGCTTGCCAAATAGAGGTAAAACCAATCATTCCCTTTTGTAGATGAGGAACAGATTGACTATAGATCCCCTCAATCTCTTTACGGTCCTTTTCTGATAAGGTTGAGGCCCATTTTTCTTGAAAAACTAATGAATGCATTGCTTCATCCCTTTCCTATTAACTTAATATTAGACATTTAACTGATAGAAGTAAAATGAAATAAAATTACCTTAATTAAGAAGGACAAGCTTTAACGGACGGTTCGAATAGTAAGGACACTAAGAAGTATCATCATATTTTTACTAGGATTGGACAAAGACAACCCTATAACCCTTAAAAGTGCTCAGGCATGAACTCAATTAACCTATTAAAAGCAGCTCCCTGTTCAATATACTTTACTTAAAGGAGTCCTTATCTTGATTGTAGGTATCATTGATATAACCGGTTCTAAATAAGTACAGTGGAAAAAACTCTTAACAAGGGATACATATAGCGAAAACGCTTGGCTACAACTTGCCACAAACCAACTGGCTAGAACCTTATCCCCTTTTAAAAATCTTGATAAAAGCACGTGGACAACAAAGTTGAAAAGTATTGTCATTTACATAATTAAAGAGGAAATAGATTTAATCGCCAAAACAGTCATGATTACAGTCAAAACGGCATGGGTAAAGGAAAAAAGGGAACCACACAAGATTTGTGTGGTTCTACAATGAAGATAGATTCATTTGACTAGCTACCGAACATCAATTCACTTTTCTATGTTGCTGATTTAACTTCTGGATAATTGTCTGATAAAACTCCACTTTTTCCTTCTGCAACAAAAACATCTGATGATTAGGGTTCTCCTCTTGCATTGGTCGTAAATCATCAAACAATGTTTTATGAACATTTACAACATCCTTAAGAATATCAATAACGGCATCTAATTCCTTTTCATTCAATCTCTGTGACATAACGAGTCCATCTTTCTATATTTGAATTGAGTTTCTTATTTCCACTTGAAAATGAGTTTAATATATTTTTTACCTCCCTACTTGGTATAGTATGAGTTTTATTTATTCAATATTTTAACTCAATTTTCTAGATAGGATAAATTCATGTCATATTTGAAAACACTAATGTTCTAAAAACTTCTCTAAATATTCTTCGTGGTTTACTGCTAATAGGATTGAACCTAAATCATGCATAATTTGTATTGCACTTTTACATTTTTCAATTCCTTTTTCTTTTTTCTGTGTTTTTATATCGTACAAACCTTTTAAGAATAATAGTTTGGTTTTCTCAAAATATAGGACTTTATTTTCAAGCATTTCATCTACTATCTTGATAAAATATAATGATTCTGAAATTCTGTTGCCTTCAATACAAAAAACAGTTGCATTTAACAATATACCTACAACTTCATCTCTATTTACATTTAAATTCATATAAAGTTTAGACCTTTTAAGTATCTCTTTCGAAAACAAAATAACTGAATCAAGTGTTAATATACTCAAAGAATTCCCAAACAAAATATTTTCATAATAACCCCATGTTTCAACAGACAGCAAATAATCACTCAAATAGGTTTTATCTTCGGCTGATATATCGTATTGATTTCTCAAATCACAAACTAAGGCACTAATCATTATTGAGTTAAGTTTATATGTATTTCTTTTGGTTTCACTATATTTTGCTAATTCCTTTTTTTTAAGGGTTTCTAATAAAATAATATTATTACTTTCATACGCAGATCTTACGTTATCTAACATTACTTCGTGTTCCATAAGTTTGTAATCATTTGCAATAAAACGAAATTCTTCTAATGTTATATTCATCTTATTAAGTAATGAATAAAACTTAGAAAGAGAAATATCTGATTCATCACGTTCGAATTTTGATAAAAATGAGACACTAATATCTCCTTGTGCTATATCTTTTAATGAGAGGTTTTTTGCCAGCCGTATGGTTCTAAATACATGACCAATTTTATTCATAGTATCCTCCGATTTTCATATATGAAAAAAAACAGGAATTATTATTTATTTATATTATCATTATTAGGAATAAATTCATACAAAGGTGGTATGTAAATTGTTAAAAATTATCTTCAAATTACTCACAACTAGCTTGGGCATAACAGTAATTATCGGTGCGAGAAGCATCATTACTACTTTATAGATTTAATACTATTTTCTCCTAGAGCCCTATCAGGGTTCATTCTTTTTATAGGGCTTCCTACATGTTATTTTACATTTTTTACACATTACATAATAATCTATAGTGTATTACTAAATAAAAAGCTATACAGTTTACAACCAACAAAGAATTAACCTTCGTAACCAGCGAATCATACTTTACTTCAATATATATCTACTATCTACATTATTTTTTTATTTCTCTACAAAACCCTACTAAGGTATTTTTCCTTCAATACAAATATCAGAATTCTAGTTTGCTTAACAATAAGCATGAGTTAACTATCTATTTACCTTTTCGTTAATAATTAAATTATAAGAAAAATAGTCCTGAATAAACAGAACTATTTAACTATTTCTTCATTCAACTTCATTTAATATTTAATATGATAGTATCAAATAGTTTTTCATTAGTGTATAGAAGTAGTGCCCATTGTCCAGTTTTTGGTAACCTTACAGATGAAGGGGCATGTGCAGCTGCTTTATTATTACTACCCGATAAGTCCATTGACCATCCTGTCGTTAATATTTGATGCACGGTTTTCGAATCTTTATGATATCCGACAACAGTTAATTCTGTTTTTGTCGGGTCCTTTATCCCCCAAAAATGCCACATCCACTTTTGATTGTGTTCAACACTTGGTAAGTCGGCACCAATGATACCAGTTTTATTTTCATTACCTATCATATTTTCATTAAATTCTATCGCTTTCTCATTCCAATCAATATTTCGAATCTCATCTTTATTTACGAAAAGAGGTAGATCGTAATCTGGAACATATAGAACAACATCCCCATAATATTGATTATCAAATTGAATTTCTAATTTCCATATGCCTGTTTCGGGTAACGCAAATACTGTAGTAAATCGATTTAAGCTGTCGTATCCAGATGAAGGTTGGGTAATGGCTTCTGTTGTTAATACAGTTATCCTCTCCCCATTACTTTTATTTATGGCATAGATGGCTAGTTCCTTTCCCTCATACTTTTTAAAAGGTTCTTTAAATGAAAATAAATAGCTATATTCACCATTAACCGCTAAATTTGGATCAGGGAAGACTGAAAACAATTCACGACTATTAATGCTAAAAGTATGTCTAACATCCCATGTTCCATTTATCATCATATCATTCATTTTTGTAAAAATAGGCTGTTTAGATAATACAAATAGAATAAAAAAAGTAGTTGCTATTGTAGCGATGTAAAGAAGAAATTTATGTTTAACTGGTTTCCTTGGCTGATACTCAGATTTTATTTTTTCTTTAATTTTTATTTTCTGTGTAGTGGTAAAATGCTCTCCTTTTAGCAGAGAAGTATCCATTGCTTCTCTCAACTTCTTTAATTCCTTATCCATGCACTTCTCTCCCCTCCATCAATACCCTTAATTTTCCCCTCGCTCTTTTTAATCTTGTTTTCAAAGTATTTTCATTCACATTGAGGATATGACTAATTTCCACAATTGAAAGCCCATCATAATAATATAAGATGATGACTTCACGATACTTAATAGGAAGTGATAATACAGAGGCTGATAAGAAAAATCGTTCATTATTCTGAATCATTTGTATCTCAGGAGGTCGCTATATACTTTGTTTCAACTCCAATATACTCGAATTAAAAATCATTCTAAACCTATTCGAGTGCTTTAGTATATCTTTACTCTTATTAATCGTCACCCTGTATAACCAAGCCTTCAAAGAGTGTATTTCTTCTAATATGTCAAAATGCTTATAGCAAATAATTAAAACATCTTGAATCACATCTTCTGCTAAATTCCAATCCTTTAAATAGTTAAAGGCTAACTTTGTCAAATCTTCTCCATAATTATCCATAACCTTTTCGAACCAAATATCATGTTCATGATTAAAAGAACTCTCCGTATTCCCTGTCACCTCATCACCTCTATTTCCTCATACCCTTAAGACGACCAAAGTTCTTTTTCGTTTCAAATTTTTTCATTTAAAAAGAAAAACTACCTCTATCTCCTCCCCCGTTCCCATATCTTTCACGTTGTACTTATTGTTCTTCACTTCATTTTCGCCAATAATAATGACTTTTTTTATGTTTTCTTTATTTGCACGTTCAAGTGCTCTGCGAAGCTTCATTTTACTCATTTCTAGCAATACATTGTATCCTTTTTTCCTTAAGTCATTGGCAACTGTTAATGCCTCGATATTTTTACTAAGTGGTATCACATAATAATCAACTGGAGAGGGGCTTAAATCCTGAACATTTCTCGCTATGAATGCTGTAGAAATGACATCTAAACCAAAGGATATTCCCACTGTTGGCATGGTTTCATTTGTGCCAATAAGACCTCCAATCGCTTGATCGTATCTTCCTCCACTACCAATACTTGATGTAATTGTTTTATCCACAAGAAAGATTTCATAAATTGTGCCGGTGTAAATTTCTAACCCTCTCGCTAAAAAAGGATTAAAATTACATTGTCCCTCTATAGATAAGGCCTGCAAAAAACTTTCTAGTTCAGCGATTTCTTTGACCCCTTCTTGTACTTGAGTGGATTCATAAGATTCAAAAGAAGATAACGTTGAGTTTTCCTCATCTTCTAAAAACCTTTGAATACTACTTAATGTATTTCCTGAGAGATTGAGATGATTAAGTTCTTTCATCACGCCATCGGCACCAATCTTATTCAGCTTATCAATGACCAATATCACTTGATTGAGTTGGCCTTTATCGACTCCAAAGAGTGCCAACATTCCGCTTAGGTATTTCCTATTATTATATTGAATCTCCACCTGAAGACCAATTCTCTCAAACGCATCAAGGGCCATAAGCATTAATTCGGCTTCTGCCATCTGACTTTCAATGCCAGTTACATCTACATCACATTGGGTAAACTCTCTAAGTCTGCCCGTTTTAATAGGACCGTCCCGAAAAACCTTCCCAATTTCGTAACGTTTAAAAGGCATCCTCAATTGAGGGTTCATCGCTATCACTTTAGCAAATGGAATGGTTAAGTCATACCTCAGAGCCAGCTCTCTTTGTCCTCTGTCGGATAAATTGTACATTTCCTTAAGGATCTCATCTCCACCGCTATATTTGGAAGCCATTAATTTTGAATAATTCAGTATCGGTGTCTCTAGCGGTTCACATCCGTATTGAACGAATACCTCCTCCAATGTTCGAGTAATGTCTCTTCTCACCTTTGCAATTTCCGGTAAATAATCTTGCGTCCCTTTTACGTTTTGTTCTTGCATTTTCTTCATTCTACATTCTCCTTTTTTATATAATAAAAAAACCGCACTTGATATAAGTGTGAACTTAATCAAATACGGTTGAATGAAAAATAGCCTTCCTATTTACGATTTTCAAGATCGAAATAGCAAAGCTAGATTATATGATGATGCAATTGTGAAAATGAGCAATTATCTTTTATAGGCATCATTCTTCACCTCAATTTTTTTATTAATCTATCATATATTCCTTCATTTATCAAATTGAATTGACTGAATTATATTTTTTCTTATGAAGAGTCATCAAAATCAAACTTATTAAATATAATAACCAAGCTAAACCAGCTATAGCGAAGAATCCTGGGGTTAATGCAAAGTAAAGTGAACAGGGCAATGACCAAATAACAGCAATGAGCATGATGAACTGATTCGAGACCCTTATAAATATAATAATGAACAAAGCAGGGAGTGCCAACAAGAAGAAGGTTAATAAGGCTGTACCTATTCCTACAAAGTCAGAAGAATAAGGGTTAAAAAAAGTAAACATTCCCCAAATTATCATACTTATTAATCCCGCTATGAACCCGACCACTCTAGATATCTCTTTCAACCCAATCTCCTCTCTTCCATTGAACTAACTCCCCTTATACACAGCCTCTCTATGTTTATAATCTAATAACTCAACTTCCGTAGATGCTAAACTTTTATTGTTTTTCTGTGTGTTTAAGGATTGAGGCGAAATGCCAAAAGTAATTGTATCAATACCCAATTGACTAGACTTATTATTATCATATGGCAATACCGTTAAACTAATCAGAAAAGAATGTCCTAGTTCATTACCTTTCTTCCATTGCTTCATTTCAACAACGTTATAGTCTTTTGCTTGCCAGTCAAATTGGATTACAGTATCCTTTTTATAATAATCATTTACTGCATTCCTTACCTCATCATTCAATATAGCTAATACAAACTGGTCTACCACTTGTTCCTTATCTTTGGCATCATGTTGTTTATACTCTTCAGCATGTACCTCCTCCAGACTTACATGGCAAGCGAGTAAATATATAAGCAGAAAAATGGCGAATTTCCTCATGAAAAACATCTCCTTTTTAACATTTTTTGCTAATGGAGACCGTTTTATACGAAACTAATTTCCCTCAAAATAATAAAGTGCAGATTGTTTTAATAAATATCGAATACCCTTTTGATGATAAGGCATCCAAGATTCCGCTTCTGCGATACTCATCCATCTCACCTCTTCTATCGTCTCCCTATCATTTATTTCAATCTCTCCACCAATGACTTTCGCCTTAAAAGTAAAGAAAATCGCATGAAAATTTTCCTGTTCCATAAAAGCTTCATTAATTGAGACAATATTACCAAGTTCAATATCCAAACCTGTTTCTTCCTTCGTTTCTCTAATTGCTGCCTCTAACAATGTTTCTCCTTTCTCTACCCCTCCACCAGGTGGGGACCAATTATTATGTTTAATATTCTTTACCATCAAGATATTTTCTTCGTTTTCATCGACAATCAGTGAATAAGCTACATCTACTCGATTCATTAACCTTTCTCCTTTTGTGAATATTTTCATCATTTAGATTTTAACGACAAAAAATGATAAGAACAATATTTTAATTGGCAAGAAATATATATGAGGGATTTATGGAAAGATAAAAAGAATTCGAGTACAACCTAAGGTAATTAGTTACAGGATATTTACATACAAATTCCATATTTTCTACACATTAATGTCATGAATCTAACATTTTTTCTACATTGGTGTTCTCATTTTTAATTGATTGTGTTTAATTGTTAAGTAAAGGGGCCGCCTATCGATACTTAAGAGATTGTTTTGTCATAGCAGTATTTTAGAAATTCACAAAAACGACACCAATCGTACACAGGTAAAAGGTTGTATCTCCTTTCCCAATTTAGTACGCTAATTACGAAAAAAAGTTTTGGAGGTCATGATATGAAAAAATTATCTATGCTACTGTTCGTAGTGACATGTTTATTAATTAGCACAAATACCGCTTTTGCACATACTCATTTAAATGGTTCAAACCCTGAAGATGGTGCGACTGTTACGGAATCAATTGATACGATTCAATTATATTTTGACACTGTTATAGAAGATAACGCTTCTTTGCAAATTGAAAATAGTGAAGGCGAAGTAGTCGAGGCGAGTGACATCACTGTTAAGGAAGATGAGTTAATCGCTACTTTCTCTGAACCAATCGCTAACGGTAATTATACGGTAAGCTGGGAAATCATCGGAGTAGATGGTCATATTATGCAAGAATCTTACGGCTTTGAAGTCAATGTTCCTGAAGAAGAGGTAGAAGAAGATACAGCAGAAATTGCTCCAACTACAGAAAATGAGGAGCCAACTGTAGAAGAAGACGAGACAACACCATCCAACGAAACAGCGGATGAAACGGAATCAAACTCAAACGGGTTATTGATTGGTATCATCCTTGTTGCCATTGTTGCGATTATTGCGATCATCTTATTAAAAAGGAAAAAATAAACGATGTTTTTTATAACCATTTTGAGTGAGGCACTTCTCTATTTATGTTTTGCTCTCCTTGCAGGCACCTTTATTTTACGATGGGTGCCTGCAAATTCTAAGCCACCTGTAAATGTATCCATCTCAATACAATTAGTGGCGACAATGGGGATTGCCGTATTATCTTTCATTCCCTTAATACAATTAGTTACCCATCTCACCAAACTTGATGGGCTGGGTTCTGCCTTTGAAAATATATTACTCAGTTTCCGCGTAGGGAATGCTTGGCTTTTCACATTCATCATTTGTATCGTTCTGGCATTTTACATTACCCTTTTTGGTGAGGATAAAAGAAAGATTTCCATTATTGGAGAAATGATTCTTCTCTTCCTTCTTACCATCGGTGTAGCCTGGTCAAGCCATGCTGGCAGTATACAAGGAGTTTATGGGATTGGAATTCATGCCCTTCATCTAATTGCCGTTTCTACTTGGGCAGGGGTATTACTCGTCGTATCCTGGTTTTCACGGCAAACAACTAGTTGGTTGCCTTTTCTAAAATGGTTCCATCTAACAGCCATTATCTGCTTTTTACTAATTGTTTTAAGTGGTATTCTTCTAACGAATGTGACGACTGCTGAAACAGATTATAAAGATGCCTTATTGGTTTCATATGGTCAAGGCCTATTGCTAAAACTACTTTTTGTTATGCCTTTAACTGTATTCGCTTTGATCAATGGGTTTTGGATGAAACACCGCCTAAAAAGAGAGTCTTCATTCAACCCGAAGCCATGGGTTCGTGCAGAATTTCTTATCATAACCATTATCTTTATCCTTACAGGTATTTTTAATGAGCAGTCTCCCCCAATGAACATTGACAATCTAATTGCTCATAGTGGCTATGCACCGATATTAAATCTGTTCTATCAAGGAACACTTGAAGGAATTTCAGTTTCATTTATTTTCACTGAAGTGGGCATCATATTCGGCATTCTTGCCCTTAGCTGCCTTGGTGGAAGCTTAGTCCTCTTTAAAATGAAACAACATGTTGCACTTTCCTTTTTAGCTTCTGTTTTATTTGTATTAATGGCTTACTTCGCAATGATACAAAGCATCGCAGTTAATTAACATTGCAACTATCTGTAACACGAAAAAATGTTGGTTTAACATTAACATTTTTTCGTGTTATTTTTTTTCGCTTCTTTCAATTTCATATGATTAAAGCAATGTTTGACCTCATTTTTTAGCCTATTACTTCTTCTTATTCAGGTCATTCTCCTTAATACACTTCCCTTTCAATTTGAATGATACATGGCCCCCTTTTTACAATCACTTATATAACGATTATGATTCATTCCAAAACGATCTATACATTCATAATGGGGGATGAATATTCCTAAACCTAGAGCCCCTCGCAAACCTATTTAGAAATTTTTCGAAACAGATAGTGATTTTTTACATATCATGTTATATAATTTATTTAGAGATATTTCTAAATAGATTAAAGAGGTGTTATCGTGGGGTTTCCAGATACATTTAAGGCTCTTTCAGACCCTGTGCGTAGAGAGATTCTTGTCTTGCTGAAAGATAAAAAGCTATCTGCCGGTGAGATTGGGAAGCATTTTGAAATGACAGGAGCAACCATTTCTTATCACTTATCACAGCTAAAAAAGGCAGATCTTATACTTGAAAGCAAGTATAAGAACTTCATTTATTACGAATTAAATATTTCTGTATTTGAAGAAATTATGCTGTGGTTTACACAATTTGGAGGGAAAGAAAATGACAAGAAAAATGAATAGGACACTTGTGATTACGACGTTACTTTGTTTACTTCCTATTATTCCTGGCTTGATTGTATATCCTGATTTACCTGATCAAATCGCCATCCACTGGAATACAGCAGGTGAAGCTGATAATTTCACCTCTAAGGCCATTGCTGTGTGGGGATTGCCCCTATTAATGGCCGCCATTCACTTATTTACTATTTTTATGATAAATAATGACCCAAAGAAAGAAAATACCGCTAAAGCACTCAAACAATTAATTATATGGTTAATTCCAATTATGACGCTTATCATCGTACCCATCACCTTATTCAAAGCACTCGGCTATGACATCCGTATTGAATCTATTGCCCCTATTCTGGTAGGACTCATTTTCATCATTTGTGGAAATTATATGCCTAAAAGTAAGCAAAATTTCACGGTAGGAATCAAGCTACCTTGGACACTTACAAGTGAGGAAAATTGGAATAAAACCCATCGATTAGCCGGTTATTTGTGGATTATTGGTGGGCTTGGTATGATACTCACTGGATTTATCAACTTTGCTCAGATTCTGATCATGATTATTTTAGTTGTGATTATTGTCATCATACCAACTGTTTATTCTTTTGTGCTCTATAAAAAAGGGATATAAGTATAACAAAAGCCTTCTCCTATATAAGGAGCAAGGCTTTGTTTTATTTTATTTCAAAGCTGATGGATATTCGAACAAGTTCAGATCAAATACCATTGGATATAGGAAGTATACAAATAAAATAATCAGTACAGTGGCTAAAATGGTAACTAGTGTTCCTCTTCTTAACATATCAACAATCGTTACTTTCCCTGTACCAAATATAATTGCTTGAGATGGTGTACCAATCGGTAGCATAAAAGCAAAACCAGCACCTAAAGCAACAGCTGTCATTAATGGTAACGGATGTGCATCAATTGCTAACGCAAGCGTAGCCGCAATAGGTACAAATATAGTTGTCACAGCAGTATTAGGTGCAATCTGAGTAATACCAATTGCTAATAAGGTCGATATAGCCAGAATGACAATATATGGCGTTCCTTCTAACAATAATAGCTGACTACCAACCCATGATGATAGATCCGTTTGACTGAATCCAGCCGCAATGGCTAAACCTCCTCCGACCAAAAGCAAGACATCCCAAGGCATTTTCTTAAGAGAATCCTGACCGAGTAATCTTCCTCCGTGCTTTTTAGATGCTGGGATTAAATAAAGTAATAAGGCACCGGTAATCGCAATCATTGTGTCACTTATGCCCGGAATGATATCCGTCCAGAGGAAAGATCTTGTTAACCACATAAAAGCCGTTAACGTGAATACTAACCCTACTGCCTTTTCCTCAAAACTCATTTTTCCGAGATTTTCCTTCTCATCTATTACGAATTGTTTTCCTGATTGCAGGCTTTTAACATTCATGGGGTAGGCGATTTTAGTTAAATAAAAAGCTGTTGCAATACCTAGAATGAGGATCATTGGAAAAGCAAACAAAAACCATTTAGCAAATGATATTTCTATACCGAACATTTCAGTTACTAATCCTGCCAATATCAGATTCGGTGGCGTTCCAATCAGTGTCGCGCTTCCTCCGATAATTCCACCAAAGCCAATAGAGAAAATGATAGATTGAGTGAACTTCTTTTCTTCTGCAAAAGTATACTGTCCCTCTTTTTTCATTAATTCTCCTACTTTGAAAGCAATCGCTGTTCCTATCGGTAACATCATCATTACAGTCGCCACATTAGAAATCCACATAGAAAGAAAACCTGTTGCGAACATAAATCCATATACTAAACCTGACGTACTTGTTCCTACAAGACTAATGATTGACAACGCGATCCTTTCATGAAGATTCCATTTCTCAATCGCAAGCGCAATCGCAAACCCGCCAAGAAAGAGGAAAATATTAGGATCGCCATAACTACTTGCTGCTTCACTACCAGATATTGCTCCTAATAAAGGTAATAATACAATCGGTAACAAGGAGGTTAATCCTAAAGGCATGACCTCCAAAATCCACCACGTTGACACCCAGGCTGTAATAGCCAGGACTGCTTTTCCTTCATCACTCAATCCATTTAATGGAAGTATCAACCAGATCATGAAGAATAGAACAGGACCTAATAGTAATCCGATAACCTGACTAGTTTTATACGAACCTGGATTGTTTTTACGATTATTCTTTTCCTCTTTAGCGATTGATGAGGTTGATGTCACACTTGTCTCTTTCACTTCACGTAAACTAGCAAATGTTAATAAATCCTTCGAACGCTTATGCGATTGCCAAAGCGTTTGATTCACTTGTTTAAATAGATTACTCATTTTATCTAACTCCTTTTTTAAAAACGCTTTCATTATGGGTAAAAAAAATGGCCCTCCAAAAAGCAACACAGTTAATAAGTGCTCTTTTTAAAAGGCCGAATAGTTTATCTAGTTTTATTTCAAGTAGAGTCTTGAAATCGTAAATAAACGGGCAATTATTCAATAGGTTTTTTTAGAAACGTATCACGATACTTCTGGTGCGCGACTTTTAAGGCTACAATTAAAGCTTGTTGTGAAGGAATAATACAGTTCATCTCTATATCTAAAATCAAGTCTGATATATCTATACTAAAATCTGTCCCAATAATCATTCTCTTCAAATAATCTTTGGCAAGTCCTGTCATAAAAGTAGAATCGACATTAACGATTGTATGACTTTGTTTATTTATCTCTAGCATGATTCCAATCTGTTTATTATTTTCATACATAGGCGTATTTTGGGGAGCCTTCGCATACGCAGTTAAGAAAGCTGTTGACATCGCCATTTATAACACTCCTTTAACCATACAGTTAATTATATTCTATCAGAATATTCTGCCCTAACCACTTTTTTATCTTTGGTAAAATTCAACTTTATCCTTATCTATTTCCATTCCAAATCCAGGACCGTCTGGAATAATTAACTCAAAATTTTCGAAGCGCAAATTGTCTACTGTTATACGATCCTTAAATAATAAAGGACCAAACAATTCAGTACCAAATGTAAATTCACCTATTGTAGAGTAAACCGAAGCACAGACAGCTGTTCCTAATGTTGATTCAATCATTGTCCCACCATAAAGGCCAAATCCAGCACCTTCAGCAATAGCTGCTACCTTCTTCGTTTCTAATAATCCACCATGCTTACACGGTTTAAGGGCAATGCTATTCCCCGCACGCAGTTTAGTAATCTGAAAAACATCATGGATAGAATTAGCTGCTTCATCAGCCATAATTGGAACAGCATATTTCTCTGTTAATCTAGCCATTCCCTCTAAGTTCCAAGTGGGTAATGGCTGCTCTACCATTGAAACACCACCTTCTTGAAGTGCTGCAATACAATAATCAGCAGTTGTTTCATCCCATGCCTGATTAATATCTACCGTTACTCTTGCTCGATCACCTACGGAGCGAATAATCTCCAATACATGGTTCACATTTTTATATGGATCGCCCTTCCCTATCTTTAATTTAAAAATTCTATGACGTTTTTCCTCTAAAAATCGTTCCGCCTCTGCGATGTCTTTAGCTGTATCGCCACTTGCCAATGTCCACGCAAGTGGGAGAGAAGAATGGATTTTCCCTCCAAGTAATTCATATGCTGGTAATTGTTTTTCTTTTGCAGCTAAATCAATTAACGCTGACTCGACTACAGATTTAGCGAAATAATTCCCTCTAACCACTTTATTTAAATCGGCCATTATTTTCGCGTAATCATTTGCATTTTTACCAATCAAATGCGGTGTAATGTAAGTATCAATATTGACCTTAATCGCTTCCGGTGTACCTTCTCCATAAGATGCACCGCCGATCGTAGCTACTTCTGCCCAACCTTCTTGACCTTCTTCGTTTTGAATACAAACCAATACTATCGCTTGTTTAGTAATTGTGTGCATCGCCAACTGATGTGGTCGAATTGTTGGAATATCTAAAATAAAACTGTTAACTGAACGAATCTTCATTCTGTTCTCTCCCTTTGACAATCCATAAAAAACCTTCTAAATAAATGGATAGCAGTACACCATCTATATTTCAAAGGACGGGCGTTTACTAATGGAGATTAAAAAAGGGAATTTTTAATCGTTAATAAACAGGCTGCTTTACAGAAGTTCTTTTTTAAAATCATTGTTCCTAAAATTAAATCCATATCTGGTTACATCATTCATGCATCTCTAACGATTCCATTTATCTCCTATGCTCTTTTCAAAACTAGTAATTGGAGATATGCGTACATGCTTCATGATGGAGTATTTCCACTCTGAAGCTTTCATTTAATATATTGATTACATATTAACTTTTCAAAGCGCTTACATGATTATTGTCACAAAACTAACTACTCTCGTTTACCCATACCAATATAAATAGGCTATCTCAAATACAACTGTCACCATACATTTGACAGTTATAGTTTAAGATAGCCATTCGTTCATTAGTTATTATTAAAGAAGGTTATTCTCTAATAGCTAATGAATAGGCATTAAGTTTGATTAGTTACTATTATAATCTATAATTCTGAATTTTCAAGTACTTTTTTCTATTTTAAATAAAAAGGTCCCTTCGCCGCTATTAAGGTCAATTCTTCTGCAAGTTTTTGCGATGATATCGGAAATCCCTCTTCTAGCCACCATACAATGGACCCAATCGTACCGCTTAGAATATGAACTTCCCTTACTTTTCTCTCCGATTCGCTTAAGGTAGGAGTTTGTGTGACCGTACCAAAACCTTGGTTAGTAAATTTAATCATCCATTCTCTTAAAGCTACTGTAAATAATGGCAAACGATGCTCAACTAATAAGCAATGATAAAGCTCTTGTTCACTTTTAATATATTCTAATAATTGCACTAAACCTGGATAAGGCTCTTGTAGTGATTTATGTTCTGGAAGAGAAGGAACACTATTTACGATATCCGACCAATGTTGGAAAAGGCGATTAACATAATAGGTAACAAAAGCTTGTAAATCGGCAAAATGTAAATAAAAGGTCGTGCGGTTGATTTTCGAAGCTTCCGTTAGCTTCTTAATATTGATTTGCTCGAGGGCATCTGATTGGAGTAAATTTGTAAACCCTTTGCACAACAAATCAAAAGTTTGCAACACCCTTGGGTCTTTTATCACGAAACCACCATCCTCAACACATACTTTATTTATGTCTATCTTCTTAGAAAAGAAGGTTTCTTTGTACCTAACAACATCTCAAATAGTTTATCATTTAAATAGACAAGGTGTCTAACACTGAACTTGTCGACCAATTTTATTCGCAAAAGGGGATGTTTATATGAGTAAGAAAACAGCAGTTATAACAGGTGCAGGTGGAGGAATTGGACGCGCTTCTGCGATTAAATTAGCAGAAGACGGTTTTAACTTAGTTATCGTTGACTTCAATGAAACAATTGCCAATGAAACACTCGATCTAGTAAAAGAAAAAGGCGTGGAAGCCATTTTCATTAAAGCAGATGTATCTAATGCGGATGATGTTAATCATTATGTCCAAAAAGCAGTGGATACTTTCGGCACCATTGATGTATTTTTCAATAATGCTGGAGTTGTACAAAAATTCTCGATGTTCACTGATATCGAAGAATCCGAATTCGATCGTGTGATGAATATTAATACTAAAGGAGTATTCCTTGGTATGAAAGCGGTTTTAAAAGTGATGGAACAACAAGGCCATGGACACATCATCAATACCGCTTCTACTGCAGGCGTTCGCTCTGAGCATAGTGCTGCAGCCTATTCTGCAAGTAAACATGCTGTAGTTGGTTTAACAAAAGGGGCTGCACTCGAATATGTATCAAAAGGGATCCGTGTAAATGCCATCTGTCCTGGTGGCGTAGCCACTCCGCTGACTAAAGGAGTGGAAGAGCAAATGAAAACAACTGGTTATGTCCCTGCTGAAATCAGTGTGATGCGCATGGGTAGATATTCTGAACCTCAAGAAATCGCGAACGTGGTGAGCTTCTTAGCATCTGATGCATCAAGCTACATGACTGGGACAACAGTGATGGTTGATGGTGGCTTGACACTATAATTTTCCATAATAAACCACACCTAGCACAAAATCAATTTTTAAAATGATTTTATGAAGGGTGTGGTTTTATTACTACTTGCACAAATGTCTTTATTTGATTATATCTATACATTAATCCTTAATCAACGCAACTTTTCTACATTGCTAGTAAAGCTCTCGATTTCTTCAGCTGGATAAGCATTTGTCCAATGAAAAGGTTGAAGTTCACCTAAAGGAACAAACTTAAGTAGCTTTTCTTTTGTCGTTACTCCGACTCTCACTTCCGGTCCCCAATAGCGCAAACGCTCTTGACAAATACCACATGGTGAAAGAACTTTAAAGGGGCTATTCTCAATATCACGGACGACACATAAACAATGTGTG
This sequence comes from Cytobacillus sp. FSL M8-0252, assembly GCF_038007345.1. Taxonomy (NCBI): domain Bacteria; kingdom Bacillati; phylum Bacillota; class Bacilli; order Caryophanales; family Bacillaceae; genus Cytobacillus; species Cytobacillus sp. FSL M8-0252. Next base: position 999,051 of record NZ_JBBOWZ010000001.1, on the reverse strand, counting down.
ACATCAATATTGAATTTATGTGCTTCACAAATGGCACCAACTTCAATACATAACTCCGTACTAGCGTTAAACGTGACTGGTGCGACACTAATGAGATAACGTTCATCACCAGTATGAATCACAGCCGCTCCACCCCACCCTTTAGGATAGCGCTCTTCAATAAATGTGATGGCTCGATTGTACATTTCTTCTTCAATCATTCTATTTTCCTCCTACTTGACAGTTACTATCATTTTAAAGGAAAATGAAGCTCTCTAATAGCGTAAATAAGCTTATGTAGAAGAGGAGTGAGTGTATTGTATGAAAAAAATCATGGTTATAGGTGTATCTGCAGGTGTTGGCAAGTCCACTTTTGCTAGAAAACTTAGCAAGAAGCTACAAATAGATGTCCATCATTTAGATACCTTATACTGGCTCCCCAATTGGAAAGAATCAACAGAAGAGAGATTCATACACCTTCAACAAGGCATTATAAAACAACCTGAATGGATTATTGAGGGGAATTACACTAGTACCTTCCCCATTAGAACAGCAGCAGCAGATACAATCATCTACTTAGAACTCCCTCTCTCCACCTGTCTCTACCGGATTTTTAAACGCCGTATCCAATTTCATAAAAGATCAAGACCTGATATAGCTGAAGGCTGTCATGAAAAAATTGACTGGGTATTCTTTAAGTTTATCGTGACTACTTATTATAGAAGAAAGACAAAAATGCATGAGCGGTTTCGTAAATATAAAGATACTAAGCCAAATTTGAAGATAATCACACTTAGAAGTAGCAAGGAAATAGCAGCGTTTTTAACAAAAGGAAGAACTCTAGAGCCTTAACCCCTCTAGAGTTTCCCTTTGCAAATTACATCGTTTTCTCTATTTGATATACTTCATTTCTCTCTAAATATGATACCCAACCCTCTGATTGTTCGTATACTTCACCGATGGCTAATACTTTCCCTTCTTCAAACATCCTTCCCATGATTTGGAACCCAATAGGTAGTCTTTCTGATGTAAAACCACAAGGAACCGACAATATAGGTAGCCCTAACAAATTCCCTAGTGGTGTCTTGCCTAATCGAAAAATATTATTCACCGATTCTTCGGGACCAACACTTCCAATATCAAAAGGCGGTATTATATTCGTTGGTGAAAAGAAGACATCAATTTGTTCTGCTTGCATTTTATGTTCGATATGTTGTTGGAAGGCTTGCTGATATTGTTTGGCCTGAATGTATTCACTTGCTAACACATCTTTTCCAGCTTGTAAGCGGAACTGTATATCCTCTCCATAGAGGTGTGATTTATCCATAAACATAGATTCATGAAAAGCATAGGCTTCTGCTTTGAAAATTATTTTTTGTGCTTGTAGCGCCTCCTGTATACCAACAATATCTACTTCAATTATTTCTGCTCCGAGATTTTCAAGCTTAGCTAATGCCTGATGAATATGAATGGCTATTTCTTCATCCATTCCTTCAAAGAAATACTCTTTGCAAATAGCTACTTTTACACCTTTTAAATCCTTCAGTCGGATACTAAGATCGACTCGTTCTAACTTTTTGGCATCTGCCATGACTTGAAGGAGTATACGACTATCAGCAACCGTTCTTGTCATTGGCCCAATATGGTCCAGACTCTTACTTAAAGGCGTACATCCATCGGTATTAATTAAATCATATGTTGGTTTTAAACCAACAACACCACATAAAGCAGACGGTAAGCGAATGGAACCTCCTGTATCCGTACCAATAGCAGCAAATGCCATCCCCGCTGCAACGGCTACAGCAGATCCACCACTCGATCCACCAGGAATTTTCAATATATTCCATGGGTTTCTTGAAGGACCATAATGAGGATTTTCTGTTGTCGCCCCCATCGCGAATTCATGAAGATTTGCCTTCCCTATTATAATTGCCCCTGCTTTTTTTAGTAGCTTTACGATTTCGGCATCCTTTTGGGAAATGAAGTTTTCAAAGATTCTAGAACCAGAAGTAGTCACGCTCCCCTTCGTTTCAAATATATCTTTTAAGGCAATTGGTATGCCATGGAGTGGACCCCTAATAATCCCTTCTTTTAATTCTTTTTCAAGTACCGTAGCCTGCTCTAATGCATCTTTACTCACCAAAGTGATATATGCATTTAATACAGGATTAATTGATTGAATCCGTTCAAGTAACTTTTTCGTTAAATCTATAGGCGATACTTCCTGAACCTTTAACATCTGTGCAACGGACTCAATATCTTTGAAAAACACATTTTCCATGTAAAACCCCTCCATTTTATATGACAGATTGCTTGCGATAGTAATCTCCTAAATCCCCATCTAATGTTAGAATGGAACTTAATAGTTTTTGTGTCACTTCATGTTGAGGCTTTCTAAACAAATCGATTGTAGGTGCCGTTTCTATCATTTTCCCCTTTGAAAGGACAGCTACACGATCACAGAAGTAAGCAACTAAATCTAAATTATGGGCTATAAAAAGGTAGGTTAATTGAAATTCTTTCTGTAGCTCTATTAAGAGATTCATAATCTGAGCTTTAACTGAAACATCTAAAGCTGATACAGGTTCATCTAGGACAAGAAATTTCGGTTTCACGATCAATGCCCTTGCAATACCTGCTCGCTGCCTTTGACCACCAGATAATTCATGTGGATATCGGTGGTAAAAGTCTGAACGCAATCCAACTACATCAAGCATTTCAATCACCTTTTTATACTGAATCTGAGCTTCATTACCAGGATAGAATTTATTCAAAGGATGAAGAATTTGCTCCCCAATCGTTTTTCTTGGGTTGAATGCCGAACCAGAGTCTTGAAATATGATTTGCATCTCGTTTCTTAACTTATCCATCTCTCCCTTCTTCATCGACAGAATGGACTTACCTTTATATTGAATGTCGCCAGCCGTTGCATCAATTAATCGCATCACCATCCGACCAATCGTTGTTTTCCCGGAACCAGACTCACCAATTAAACCAAACGTCTCTCCTCTATTAATAGAAAAGCTTACCTTATTAACAGCTAGTATTTCCTTTCGCGGTACGAACAATGAACCTTTGTTACCATATACCTTTGTTAGACCACTTACATCTAATAAGGACTCACTTTGCATAGGATTCTCTCCTTTCAGTTAATAGACAACGAACGGCGTGGTTCAAATCAAGTGAATGCACTCTTTTAAGGTCTGGTTGTTTAGCATGGCAAATATCTTTAGCCATATGACAGCGACTTGCAAATCGACAACCACTACTTATATTCATTAAATTGGGTGGCTCCCCTTTAATTTGAAATAACGGTTTCTTTCCCACATTATCTTGGAAAATCCAATCTAAATCGGGTATACAGTTGAGCAGACTATTTGTATAAGGATGTTGTGGATTGTAAATCACCTTACTCGTCTTCCCTTGCTCAACAATTTGTCCAGCATACATCACAGCCACACTTTCTGCTATTCTAGCAACTACGCCGAAATCATGTGTAATGATAAGAATAGCTGTCCCTAACTCACGATTAATCTTTTGGAATAGCTCAAGTACTTGCAATTGTACAGTGGGATCCAAAGCAGAAGTCGGTTCGTCTGCAATAATAAGATCTGGATCACAGGCGAGAGACATGGCAATAACTACCCTTTGTCTCAGTCCTCCACTCAATTGATGTGGAAATGATTGAAACACTCTTTTGGCTTCATCAATCCCCATCTCCTCTAATAAATATATGGCTTTTTCTATCGCCTCCCTCTTAGATAAATTTGTTTTATCTAAAATAATTTCGATAATCTGTTTACCTACACGATAAGAAGGATCTAGAGAAGTCATTGCATTCTGAGCAACGAGTGAGATTTTTTTTCCTCTAATCTTCTGCATCTCCTTCTGCCCAATGTCCAAAATACTTTTCCCTTCCACTTGAATTTCACCTTCATAGCTATCTAGTAAATTCTTCGTTATCATTTGTAAGATGGAATGGATAGTCATCGATTTCCCCGACCCTGACTCTCCTACTATTGCCATGATTTCACCATAATCAATCGATAGATTAATATCATCAAGTACTGTCATTGAACCGTCTGGTGTATGAATCTTCGTCGTTAAATGGCTTACATCTAGAAACGCTTGCTTCTTTCCTACCGCCTGAATCATTTCACCACCACATCCTTCATTTATTATCAAGCGACCATTGGTTTTTTAGCGGTCACATTTTCCTTTTTCACCTTCGACCTTTCATATGGATCGAGTGCGTTTCTCAATCCATCACCAATCATGCTAAAGGCAAACGACAGAATTAAAATCGCAATTCCTGGAAAGAAAGTAACAAAGGGATGTCCTAGCATTAGTAAATCACTACCGTCACTAGCCATTCTGCCCCAGTCAGCTTCAGGTGGCTGAACACCAAGCCCGATAAAGCTCAGACCAGCTACTGTCACAATCGTTACCCCAGCAAGTGTTGTACTATAGACAATTAGTGATGGCAGGACATTCGGTAAGATTTGTTTAAACATAATTTCCGTACGGCTCACACCAAAAGCCTTCGCTGCTTCAATGTATTCCTTCTGACTTTCTTGAAGGGTATCAGTATATACAACACGAGTCATATAAGGAATTCTGACAATGATCATCGCAATAATTACATTAAGTAAACCCGGTCCTAAAATCGCAGCAATTGCGATTGCTAACAACACGGCAGGAAATGCGAAGAAAATATCCATTAAACGCATAATGATATTGCCAACAATTCCTTGATAAAATCCTGCAATAATTCCTAATCCAATACTTATCATTGCCGCAATTACGACAGGGACAACTGCTGATATGAGTGATGTTTGTGTCCCAAAGATAATTCGGCTTAAAATATCTCTTCCTTGTTGATCTGTTCCTAATAGATGACCATCTGTACCTGGTGGCATGAGCCTTATGCTACCATCAGCCACTTCATTCGGGTGATAAGGTGCGAGCCATGGAGCGAATAATGCGACTAAGAAAGCAATAATTATAATCAATGCACCAATTGTTGCTACTTTATCTGTTAAAAAAGCCTTATAGGCTATCTTCCATCCCTTCATATATCTTCACCCCGCATTAGATTTAATTGAATCCTGTAACTTTGGACTAAGCCATACATTTAAGAGATCAACAATGAGATTAACGATGACAAATGTAATGGCAATCAATAATATTCCTGCTTGTATCGTTGGATAATCATTTGATGTCACAGCAACATATAACGCTTGCCCAATGCCAGGCCAATTAAAAACAACTTCGCTAAATAGGGCGCCGCCCATTAGGTAACCCACTTGCATACCAGAAATATTAATGATTGGAGGCAAGGAGTTTCTTAATACATGTACAATATTTATCTTCGAATTTGATAATCCGAATGACTGAAAGTACTTCACATAATCCTTTTGCAACGTATCAATAATTGTACTTCTAGTCAGTCTAGCAATCACCGCTAATGAAACTGTTGCTGTTGCGAAAGCTGGTAATAGTAAATGATGTAGTAAATCTGGTAATCCTCCAGGACTTCTCATATTGTACATGCCACTTACAGGGAATAATCCCATTTCTAAAGAGAAAAGCCACATAAGCATAAGCGCAATCCAAAACACCGGCATGCTCGCACCAATTAAAGCTACACCCATGCTTGCTTTATCAAAAATACTGCCCTTTCTTAATGCACTAATGAGTCCTAAGATTACTCCAAGAACCACACATATGAAGAGACTGGCAACAGTGAGAATCATACTGTTCAAAAATCGTGGGAGAAGCTCTTCTGTAATCGGTGTATGAAGTGTATGTGAATAACCTAAATCTCCCTGTAACAGATCCCCCATCCAGCTCGTATATTGCACAATCATCGATTCATTCAATCCCATTTCCACTCGCAATGCCTCAACCGCTTCAGTTGTCGCATCTCCTCCTAAAATCGACTTTGCAGGATCACCAGGAATTAATTGAATTAATAAAAAGACAAAGATGGTTACTCCTAAAAGTACAGGAATTGTTGATAATATTCGTTTGAATAAGAACCTTGTCATTTACTTCTCCTCCCAGCACTTTTTATTGATCAATCCAAACAGGTGCGAGCGTATACCATTCTTCTGATGGAACCACAAAGCCTTTCACTCGCTTATTCACTACATAAGGTGCCGTATCATGAACAATTGGTGCGAAAGCCGCATCTGTCATAATCTTTTCTTCTGTTTGTCTCCATATTTCTAATGCCTCGACATCGTCTGTTGCTGTAGACGCACGGTCTAACAATTCATCTGTTTCTGCACTTGCATACTTACCTGAATTGAAGCCACCGGGAGCAACAAAGTCCGAATGAGCGACCATTGATAAAAAGAATGGCGATGTTCTACCAGCAGACATTTGATTCATAGCAATAGAAGAATCCATGCCATCACTATATCCTGAGAAATAAGTAATCCATTCCTGCGTATCCAATGTGACGTCAATACCTACCTTTTTCAAATCTCTTTGAATCCATTCAGCAATATCAACAGGCATTAATTGCCCCGAACCATCTACAGAAGTTTGTAATATCATGTTAAAACCATCTTCTAGACCCGCTTCGGCTAATAAATCCTTTGCCTTTTCTGGGTCATACTCATACCATTTACGACTCGGATCAAAGTTCACCGACCCTGGAGATTGTATGGTATAGGCAGGAGAAACCGTTCCTTTTAACAACTGATTGGCAATTCCCTCTCGGTCAATTGCATAATTAATCGCTTGTCTAACCCTTTGATCTTGCATATATTCGTTATCAAAGTTAAATGTTAAGTACCATACATGTGGTGGTGTGCCCGATAAAATATCGAATCCTTTTTCTTCTAAATTTTCAATCGCATCAGGCGGTGGTACAGCAATGATATCCACTTCATCATTTTGCAAGGCTAATACTCTACTAGCTGGATCAGACATTGGTCTAAAAATAACTGTGTCTAACTTCGCTTTTTCGCCCCAATAGTCTTTATTTTTTACTAGCGTTATATTCTCTCCACGATTACGATTATTAAATTTAAATGGTCCCGTTCCAACGGGATTTTCCCCGACGCTATCATTGCCCCCTGTAATGATCGATTCTGGACTAACAATTTGTAATGAATTAATCTGAGCTAGCATTCTTGGAAACTCAGAAAAAGGTGAGCTCAAATGAATATTGAGGGTATATTCATCCACCACTTCACTTCTATCAAAAAACTTCCATGTTCTAAATGTACGACTCGACCCAATTTTATCGAAATATTCAAAATTCTCATCCGTTAATCTTTTTATATTAAAATCCACAGCCTCTGCATTAAATGGTGTCCCATCATGAAACTTGACACCCTCTCTTAAGTGGAAAGTATACATCTTTCCGTCCTCAGATACTTGCCAACTCTTCGCTAACACTGGAATGAGCTCTGGTACAGATGCTTCACCAGAAGATTTGCTCAAATCTTCCCCGATTAATGGTTCAAACATTTGATAGTTAATCCTCATCGTTACCCACCCCCCTGCCCGGTGGGGGTCTAACACATCCGCTTCTGATTCCATACCAATGATTAATTCATTCCCATATGTTTTTCCATTGTTTGCTGCACTAGGCATAGTGGTACAAGCTGCTAACGTTGTGACAAATAATAGTAGGATAAAATAGTGGTACATCTTCTTCATTACCGTTTAAGCCTCCTCACCTCTAATTCGCCGCTTCCTTTAATTTATCTAAATGAATGAAGTAAATATGGCGTGGTCTTCCTTTTTGATTCATGGACTCCTTTCCCGTTATTTCTGCTACCTCTTGATCACATAAGCTTTTTAGTATTCTCGAAGCATGTCTCTCACTCGTATTAATGCCCATACTAATATCTCGCGTTGTTACCTTTGTCTTTCTCACCAAGAATAACCATGCATATAATCTTCTTAGTGTTAAGGTAATATTCTTTCGGTTACTGAACAATAATGGATAACTAACTGATTCCTTTGTTCCTAACGGGCCATAAATTCTCTTATCCTCATCAATAAGATAACAACTCCCATGCTCATTCGAACTTGCGTGTTCAAGTGCCTTCTGTGCATTAAAATTAGCACTTTCTGCTGTATCGCCTATACCAATCCCTAAGTGAACTAGCAATTGCTTCTTGCGATTGATAGCTTCAATAAATGTAAAATCTGTTCGCTCCTTACTTACCTTTTCAAACACACCTCTTGTTGAAAACAAACTAACGACCATATTCTCTACATTACTTGTACTCAATAAATAGTTCTGTCCGAAAATAATAATTTCAGTAATCATTTCCTTTACAGCCTGCTTATCATGGACCCCTATAGCCTTAATTTCAAAACGTAATACCGTCAGCTGAAGCTCCTTTTTCTTTATGTCTTGCTCCTTTAATATCGCCTTAACTAACATATCGCGGATTGTGGATTTCGTATGTTTTATTAAGAAAACGGGAACGTCCTGCGACTTTAGCTGCTCATAAACCGCGTTCATTGTCGTTGCAATCACTTCAACTTGTTGATTCTTTAATAACTTTAAATGATAACGGACTAAAGCGTTACTATCTAAAAAACCATCCTTGTGAGAATGTAAAAAATAAGGAATAAGAGTCAGATTATTTTCCTCATATACTTCTATTAAATAGTCTTGATCTACAATATCGTAGCTAATGACTGGAAATCGGTTATACTGCTCATATACCTGTAAAAGTAATCGGTAAATATCCGCTCCTTCAAAAGGAATATAATAAGCCATACTTGAATTTGGAATAAATTTTAATGCTAGTTGAAATGGTGAAGGACCAGCAAAAATATACATATCTACTGGGAATTTATAGTTTTCAATCAACCTTGGTGATTGTTCTGCAGATTCATAAAATAGTGGAATCACATCTATCCCCTCAAACTCTGAGGCAATGTGACAAATCTCTTGACCAAGTGGAACAGGACCAACAACCGCCATCTTCAATTCAATAAAAACACACCTCCCAACTTCCTTGTCTTTAATATGTCGTTAATTATCTTTGTTATAAAAGGCAACGTCAACAAACTTGTAAGGAAATGTGACATAAAAACACTACAAAACAAGAAAATTCAGATTATTTTCCTATTACAATGCTTTTATGAGAGCGCTATCAGGTACTTTTTATGGATATAAAAGCACTTGTTGGTTGTTATATAGGATAACTTGTTAGATTTTTTCACATATATTAAGAAAGCACATGATGCATGCATCATGTGCTTTCTTATGTATCCTTTTGTAATGCCATTGATTTTGCCTTAAAGATGATAATAAGCTTATTCTTGCACATCTATCAAAAGCACCCTACTCTCGAACCTTCCTCTTAGTTGAGCTTTTGTCCTTCTAATCGCATCTAATTCATCAACTGACATTTGTTGAGCTTCTGATAATGCATAAACGACTTCGAGAATATCAGCTAGCTCTTCACCTTGATCCTTCAAGTGCCCTGCCTGTAGATATTCATTCACTTCTTCTTGAAGTTTACGTTTAAGTGCCATTGTATATTCAGAGTGAGATAGTATTCTTGTATTGTATAATTTCCCTGACTTTTGGATGATGTCGGGAATTCTGTCACGTACTAGTTTGTTATAAGTTGGCAAGAGAAGTCTCCTTTCTATCTATCATAATCGAGATTGATTCACGCTAATACTAATCAAAATTCACGGAACTAGCTTTAGCGCTACTCATTTCTGCGAATTCAATGGCAGGGTAGTCTTTTATTAGTAGCGATTTTACTGGTTACCCTACTTATCTCTCTAATTCTTCTTTTATTAGTAGCAATTCCACTGGTTACCCTACTTATATCACTAATTATTCTTTTATTAGTAGTGATTCCACTGGTTACCCTACTTAATAACTAATTCTTCTTTTATTAGTTGCGATTTCACTAGTTACCCTACTTATCTCTCTAATTCTTCTTTTATTAGTAGCGATTTCACTGGTTACCCTACTTATCTCTCTAATTCTTCTTTTATTAGTAGCGATTTTACTGGTTACCCTACTTATCTCTCTAATGCTTCTTTTATTAGTAGCGATTTTACTGGTTATCCTACTTATCTCTCTAATTCTTCTTTTATTAGTAGCGATTTTACTGGTTACCCTACTTATCTCTCTAATTCTTCTTTTATTAGTAGCGATTTTACTGGTTACCCTACTTATATCACTAATTCTTCTTTTATTAGTTGCGATTTTACTGGTTACCCTACTTATATCACTAATTCTTCTTTTATTAGTTGCGATTTTACTGGTTACCCTACTTATATCACTAATTCTTCTTTTATTAGTAGCGATTTCACTGCTTACCCTACTTATCTCTCTAATTCTTCTTTTATTAGTAGCGATTTTACTGGTTGTCCTGCTTATATGGCAATAACTCCTTGATTCTCGAACTGACCCTTCGTACGTATATTTTCATTCTGATTTATACTCTTCCTTTTCTTCACTAATCATTCCAGGGAGCTCCATTAAAGGAACGAATGATTGCTTATTTATTGAATCTTGAATTTGTCCACGAAGAAGGCGTGCTTGATCCCACCTTTTCTTAGCTTTGTTACAGCTAATAGAAAGATTGAAATAATAACCGCTTGTTAAAATTATCTTTGTCATATTTTTATTGAATGGTTGCATTTCATGAATATGTGCTAGAGAAACAAATGTATTATCAATATCGTATTGAGATGAAAAATAGAACCAATACATATCCTGAGCCCCCCAAATACGAATAGGAGGTGTACTTTTTTTATCTAGCTTGTACTTAGCAGCTTGAAGAGCCCCTTTATAGGTCATTCCATACTCTCTCAAACTGTCTTTTACAATGGCTATTGGTGGTTTTTCCACAATAAAAGTTGTATTCTTTCCTTCGATTACTTGTGTATGAATATAGTTATTATGTACATTTATCGCTTTTAAAGCTTCGGTTTTTCCCTTCAGTAAATAATCAGTACGGTTTAACATTTTTATCCCCTTTCTTATTTACTTATTTTCAATTAAGTAAATTAAGGGTATACTAACATCATGTTGGTATACCAACTGCACAGCGCTCAAGTCCTATGTCTGCCAGGACTGACTTGAGTGCTTTTATTTTAATTAGCTCTCCCTAAGCTTCACCTCCTTGTTTATCGAACCAAAGAATGAGATTACAAACATCTAATCACTTGCTTTCAATACTCTTTTAAATGACTTACAAACTGGATATTGTATACTCGAACTACCCCATAAATCCCTCCATTTCTTTTTTTATGAGCTTCGTATTTGAAAGAGGAGATTTATAAACAATATTCATAGATTAGACTTTGTTTAATGGCCATTGCTTCTTTGCCAACAGGAGCCAAAATGAAATGAAGAGTCCTTTATCCCCCAATGATTCATGTCGGCAACTAATGGTTGAACCATCATCTCATCTCGATATTTCTCCGCTAACTCTTACTCTATACGTAACTGTGTTATTACTTTTTAAAAATGGCGCGTTCTATGAAGACCTTTAATCTTAGCCCTTATAACATATGGAACAAATTCTCAACCTGACATTGTCTTCATGTTAAAATAAAAAGTGAGAAATAAAATGGTTCGTTATTCTTTAATACTCGAATAAAGTCCCTCATCTCCCACCGCTCACTTATCTCTATCTTTCTCTTCACACTCTCATCAAAAGAAATAAAGATATTCATCGTTTCTAAAAGACATTTTGTCGTATCTCCACCTATTGACTCAAACCCACGCACAAGCCTTTCACTGTGACTAGTACATCAATACTATAAATATGATTAACTACCAAGACCTTTATCTTAGTAATTATACATATTTTTCTAAATATTTAAAATATATTTCGCCATATTTTTTCATTTTTTTTATTTACTTTAACTCTAGCACTTAAATCCTTCTAGTTATTCACCTTTATCGCCTTCATACTGACAAGACTTATTTGATCGTACACAATTGGTCTTAGATCTTACATAATAGTAAGTTTTAGAAAAGCTAAATAAACACCAGGACACAATCCTGGTGTTATCTGAACCGTTTATTTATCCTTATCTAACCATACAAGGTTTCTTCGGATTAAACTGCCAATTTGGAATTAAGTATTGCATACTTTTGGCATCATCTCTGCTGCCAAGTCCGTATGTTTTATAGAGTTGATGAGCATCTGCTAGTTTCTCTCTATCTATCTCAATGCCTAAGCCTGGTTTTTTTGGTACTTCGATTTTTCCTTCTTTTATTATGAAGGGGTCTTTTGTTAGATGCTGACCTTCCTGCCAAATCCAGTGTGTATCAATAGCTGTTACCTTCCCTGGTGCACTAGCTGCGACATGGGTGAACATCGCCAGCGATATATCAAAGTGATTGTTAGAATGGGAACCCCATGTTAAGCCAAAGTCCTTGCATGTTTGGGCAACTCTCACAGAACCTTGCATCGTCCAAAAATGGGGGTCGGCAAGAGGTATATCAACAGCTTGTAGGCGAATACTATGTGCCATTTGTCTCCAATCTGTGGCAATCATATTAGTTGCGGTTGGTAAGCCTGTTTCTAAACGAAACTCAGCCATAATTTCTCTAGATGAGAAGCCATTTTCAGCCCCACATGGGTCTTCTGCATAGGCGAGTATATGATTTTTCCCTTTACATAATGCGATGGCTTCATTTAAGGACCAAGCCCCATTAGGATCAAGTGTCACTCTAGCATGAGGGAAGCGTTCTTTAATGGCTATAATGGATTCCATTTCTTCTTCTCCATTAAACACGCCGCCTTTTAGTTTAAAGTCTTTAAATCCATATCTTTCGTATGCGGCTTCAGCAAGGGCTACCACCTGCTCTGGTGTTACGGCCTCTTCATGGCGTAACTGAAACCAACGATTATTATCGCTTGTTGGTGATTCATACGGGAGATCTGTTTTATGACGGTCACCAATATAGAATAAATAGCCTAATACTTCAACTTGATCACGCTGCCTACCTTCTCCTAGCAAGTCCGATACAGGTACATTCAGATATTTACCAAGTAAGTCAAGGAACGCCGATTCGATAGCTGTAACTACATGAATGGTTGTACGCAAATCAAAAGTTTGTTGTCCTCTTCCTGCTACATCCTTGTTAGCAAATGCTTCATTGACCTGTTTAAGCACTTGTTGATAAGCACCAATTGAACTCCCAATAATTATCTCTGTTGCAGCTTCTAGCGTTTGACGAATAGATTCTCCTCCAGGAACCTCACCTACTCCCATTCGGCCAGAATGATCATGCAAAATTAAGATGTTCCGAGTGAAAAAAGGGGCATGAGCGCCACTTAAGTTCAAGAGCATGCTGTCTCTGCCTGCAACAGGGATGACCTCCACTTTTGTGATAACAGGTGCTTCTTTGGCTATCATTTTATCTACTATATTTGCTTCCATACCTTTCTTCCTCCCCTATCAAACTTCCTTCAATTCTACTCGCTTAATTTCACCTACAAGGAATAAATAACTTAATATTGCGACTAAAGCGCTCGCACCAACAAACAACAACGCCATATTAAAAGATCCAGTTGTGCCTACAATATAGCCAATAATGATTGGAGTAGTAATACCTGCTACATTACCAAAAGTATTAAACAATCCTCCACTCACCCCTGACATCTCTTTCGGAGAAGTATCCGCAACAACGGCCCATCCCAGAGACCCAAATCCTTTGCCAAAAAAAGCTAGGGACATTACAAAAACAACTACCCATTCTGTGGTCACATAGTTAGCAATAACGAGGCTCATAGAGAGAAGTAAACCAGTAATAATTGGTATTTTCCTTGCTGCCGTTATCGAGACACCCTTCTTCAATAAGAAATCAGAGAACGTTCCTCCCAATATACCACCAATAAATCCACAGATAGCAGGTAATGAAGCAACTAAACCTGCCTCTAATATATTCATACCTCTTTGATCCACTAAATAGACCGGGAACCATGTTAAGAAGAAATAGGTCAAGGTCGTTATGCAATATTGTCCTAGGTAGACGCCGAGAAGCATTTTATTGCTTAATAATTGCTTTATATATTGCCAGTTCGGCCCTTGCTTTTTCTCTACTTGATTGGCCGCAGTATCCATATCAACTAATGCGCCACCTTCTTTTATATAATCCAACTCTGCTTGATTAATTTTAGGGTGATCTTTTGGGTTGTATATCGTTTTTAACCATACAAAGGCTACAATGATTCCGATGGCCCCCATGAAAAAGAAGACATATTCCCAACCAAATGTGAAGGTGATATACCCCATGATAGGTGCGAATAGTACAGTAGCAAAGTATTGACCTGAATTGAAGATTGCTGCGGCAGTCCCTCTTTCCGCACTCGGAAACCATGCAGCTACAATTCGGCTATTTGCAGGGAAAGATGGTGATTCTGCCAACCCTACAAAAAATCTTAAGGCAAATAAAATGATAACAACTGTTGTGACTGATTGAAATGAACCTATTAACCCTTGTACTAAAGTAAACAAAGACCAAAGGAAAATACTCCAAAAATAAACACGCTTAGAGCCAAATTTATCAAGCAACCATCCACCAGGAATCTGCCCTAATACATAGGACCACGCAAATGCTGAAAATAAATACCCCATCATCACTGAATTTATACCTAGATCACTTGATAGCGCTGGACCGGCAATTGATAAAGTAGCACGATCAGCATAATTGATAACTGTGACAATAAAGATCATTAGAACAATTAACCATCTCGTTTTTGTTTTCTTTCCTGTTGCTGGTGTTATTTGTCTTTCCGATTTAAGGACTGCCATGGTAATCACCCTCTTTTATTTTATTGAATGTAAGCGTAAACAATCTACTGTTTTTTTAAATGATGAGTAGGTCGCGCTGCCCACCCATCCTGATGCTAGCCTTTTACAAACACAGTTTTAATAGATGTAAAGAATTCTTTTGCTGCCTCTCCTTGTTCACGTGAATGTGAACTCGATTCCTTCATACCACCGAATGGTGCTTGTAATTCAACACCAGCACTTTCAGCGTTAATCCGGATCAATCCCGCTTCCATCTCTTGAACAAATTTCAGCATTCTTGTAATATTTTGCGTAAAAATCGAAGCACTTAAGCCATAAGCAGAATCATTAGCTACTTCAACTGCGCTCTCTAATGACGAAACTTTTATGAGAGCGATAACCGGTCCGAAAATTTCTTCTCTAGCAATAGCGATTTCTTGATCTGCTACTTCAAAGATCGTTGGTTCGACAAAATAGCCACCACTCTCCTTGTCTTCATATGGCTTACCACCTAGAAGCAGCTTTGCACCATCACTTACCCCTGTTTGAATAGCTTGTAATACATTTTTATATTGCGACTCACTTGCACATGGTCCCATCCAACTACTTGCATGAAGACCTGATCCAATCGTAATCTTTTTCGTTTCAATCACCAATTTTTCTACAAATCTATCATATACCGCTTCTTCTACAATCACTCGGCTCGTTGCTGTACACTTTTGTCCAGTAGAGAGAAAAGCACCTTTAATAACAGCGTCGACTGCTAACTCTAAATCAGCATCCTTGGCAACGATTACTGGGTTTTTACCACCCATTTCAAGTTGATACTTCACGCCTCGTTTCATTGCCTCATGTGCGATTGATTTACCAACTGCATTTGACCCAGTAAAAGTAATTCCTTTTATATCTGGATGTTTAGCAATCCCTCCACCGACTACAGCGCCAGAGCCAGTGACCATATTTAGTACACCCTTTGGTAATCCTGCATCAGCAAAGCATTGAGCAATTTTCGCAAAAGTAACTGCGCTTTCACTAGCAGGCTTAATGACTACTGTATTTCCATATATCAGTGCTGGTGCCACTTTCCATATTGGAATAGCAACAGGGAAATTCCAAGGAGTGATAACGCCCACAACTCCAAGTGGTACTCTTGTCGTAAACATCAATGCTTCATTATCGGTAGATGGAATGACATCACCTACTTTTCTCATTCCTTCTCCTGCATAATATTTTAAAATCGCTATGCCACGTTTCGTTTCACCCTTCGTCTCCGCAAGTGTTTTACCCATTTCCTTCGTAGCACATTCAGTAATTTCTTCTAACCGCTCCTCCATTAATCCAGCTACTTTATAAAGTATTTCACCACGCTGGGCACCACTTAAATTTCTCCAAGGTTTCTGAGCATGCTTCGCTGCTTCAACAGCTTTATCTAGATCATCTGTTGTTGACGATTGAATCACACCAACTATTTCACTCGGTGCCGCCGGATTGATACTTTCAATTGTTTCATTTGAATTCGACTCTATCCATTCCCCATTAATATAATTTAAGTAGTTTGCCGTTGTCACTGTACTCATTCCCTTACCCCCTGACAATCTTTTGCTTTTTTGGATACTTCTCTTTTGCTCGTTGCAAAATACTTTCTAATTGTTTGTAATGTTCAAGTTCTACAGGTGTGAAAGGTGCACGAACCTTGTTCTGAACTGGTAACCCTGACAGTTCCATACCTGCTTTAATTAAGGAGACTGCATAGCCTTTTCGCTGCTTACGGATCTCATTTATTGGTAAAATAATATCTTTATA
Organism: Cytobacillus sp. FSL M8-0252; assembly: GCF_038007345.1. Classification (NCBI taxonomy): domain Bacteria; kingdom Bacillati; phylum Bacillota; class Bacilli; order Caryophanales; family Bacillaceae; genus Cytobacillus; species Cytobacillus sp. FSL M8-0252. Next base: position 982,509 of record NZ_JBBOWZ010000001.1, on the reverse strand, counting down.
TATCTCGTGGACAATTTCATTTTTCCCTTGTAACAAAGCATCATAAAACTGTCTAGAAATATGAGGGATATAATTTGAAATTGCAGAGGAATACGAATCAAACCCTAATGGAATATAAGCTGGCATTGTTACCTCAGCCATAGGCATGCCATTCAACCAGCTTAAACGTTTACCGATACGATTGGTTAAACAAATATTCAGTTCCATATTCCCTACACCATCTTTTAGGCCAACCAGTTGCTCTAAATCTAGTAATTTCTCTAATGTGCTAGGTTGTAGAATCGCGTTATTCCTTTGATAAACAATAGCATTAAGTGATGTTTCTGAGATTACTTGATACAGATAATCATATAATCCCTCTTGTTCACCTTCTGCTAAATAGGGAGGTAATACAAGAAAGCCATCTGCTTTTTTATCCTCTGATAAGCGCGCATATGAAAGGGCATCCTGAATATTTCCACCTACACCTGTATAAACAGGTACCTTACCACCTGCTTCTTGGATGGCAACATCAAGCATGATTTCATATTCCTCTTTACTCAATGATTGGAACTCTCCTGACCCACATGCGATAAAGATTGCCTCTAATCCTTCTTCAATCAAATATCGAATATTAACTTCTAACGCTTTTTCGTCTAACTTTCCATTTTCATCAAATGGAGCTACAGGAAATCCGAGAATACCTGTAGGTGCTTTTCTAGGTGAATGCATATTTCATTCCTCCCCTTTCAATTTGTTATGTATAATTGTAAGACAAATTAAATTAACTGACAATATGTTTTTTGAAAATTTTTATTTATTTTTCTAAAGGGCTTGCTATTCTTTTAATTCTATTTGTATTACAATTAGATTAATTAAACTATTGTAATTTGGATGGTGGACAATTGTGAAGAAAGATGCGCTTGATTTAATTAGTAGCCAAGTCGTACGAAAAACATTGGCTCAGCAAGTAGAGGAACAAATAATTGATTTATTAATTTCAAATAAACTTAAACCCGGTGACAAACTACCTCCGGAAATGGAATTAATGGAACTTCTAGGTGTCAGTCGTCCCGTCATGAGAGAGGCGATGACTTCACTGGAATCTCTTGGTATTGTAAAAAGAAAAACGAGAGATGGTACTTACTTTACTGAGAGTATAAGTAATAAACCATTTTCAACCATGCTTTCCCTTGTTAGTGACAATATTGAAGCAATCGTTGAAGCACGCACCTCTTTAGAACTAGGTCTTGTTACATATGCAGCAGAAAAAATGACAGATGAAACTCTTGAAGCTTTGAATGACACAATTATCAAAATGGAAAATTCAGTCGACAACGAGTATGGTGAACATGATCTTATGTTTCATCGAATTATAGCCCTTAGTGTAAATAATCCTGTCTTACAAGGAATGATTGATTCGCTTTTACTCTCACATGTAAAAATCAACGCACAAATCAAATATCGAGAAAAAGAAAAAACAATCAGACATCATAAAGCCATTTATGAAGCACTCAAGAAAAAAGATCCTCAGGCTGCATTTCAAGCAATGTACAATCATTTGAAGTTTGTTGAAGGAAAAGTATTAGAATAAAAAACGAACCCAAACCGTATGTAAAGAACGGTACTGGGTTCGTTTTTTTTATCTAATTAAGTAATCGGTGCAGGATTAAATAGAGCTAAATCATTATAAAGCCCCCATTGATCTGCCCAAGTCTTTCTTTCTCCACTTGCTACTTCAATAATGTGATGGAATATTTCCCATCCCACATCTTCAATTGTTGATTCACCTGTGGCAATCGTTCCCGCATTTACATCAATTAAATCATTCCACTGTTCTGCTAAAGCATTTCTTGTGGATACTTTTATGACAGGTGCCATTGCTAATCCATACGGTGTGCCCCTACCAGTTGTAAATACCTGTAGATGCATGCCAGAAGCTAACTGTAATGTACCGCATACGAAATCGCTTGCCGGAGTAGCCGCATAAAGGAGACCTTTCTGTGTTGCTTTTTCTCCTGGTGCAAGCACACCAGAAATAGCACTACTACCAGATTTAACAATTGAACCTAATGATTTCTCTACTATATTAGATAGGCCTCCTTTTTTATTGCCAGGAGATGGGTTCGCACTTCGATCTGCTTTACCTTTTTGAAGATACTCATCATACCATTGCATTTCTTTAATTAAAGCGTTTCCAATCTCTTTCGTTTCGCACCGAGGTGTCAAAAGATGGACTGCATCCCTTACTTCAGTTACTTCAGAAAACATGACTGTAGCACCAGCTCTTACTAAAAGGTCAGCAGCATAACCAACAGCAGGATTAGCTGTAACACCTGAAAAAGCATCACTTCCCCCACATTGTAAGCCAACCACTAAATCGCTTACTGAGCAGATTTCTCTTTTGCGAAGGTTTAGTTTCTCTAACTTTTCTTCGGCCATATTCATAATATTTGTTACCATATCTGAAAAACCTGCTTGTTCTTGTAAAGACAATATGTCGCGATCTTTACCATCAGGTGCGAGCATTAATGGTGATAACTTTTCACACCCAAGACCGATGATTAAAGCTTCCCCTCCAAAGTTCGGGTGCTTAGCTAAATTCTGCAAAGTCCTTATCGGGATGATTGCTTCTGGCGCTTGAATGGCTACTCCACATCCGTACTGATGATTAATAGCTACGACATCATCTACATTTGGATAGTTTGGCAGTAATTCATTTTTTATTCTCTTCACAGCAAAATCAAGTACACCTACAACACATTGCACACTTGTTGATATTCCCAAAACATTCTTTATTCCTACACTTCCATCAGGATTGCGAAATCCTCGGAATGTATACCCCTCTAATGGTGGGAGGGCATCAGGCACACGAGTTGCTATACTTAACTTATGTAAATCTGGTGGAATAGGAAGCTCAACCATTGACTCTTCTACCCAACTTCCTTTCTTAATAGGTTTCAACGCTTTCCCTATCACCTCTCCGTAACGGATAATCTCATCCTTTTCAGCTATTTCTTTAAGTGCTACTTTATGTCCTTCTGGTACTCTACTAGTAAGAACCAGCCCGTTAGAAAAGGTTGTACCTTCCTTTACCCCACCAGCATTAACAACAATTGCTACATTGTCTTTTTCATGGACTTTTATAAAAAGGGGCTCTTCTTTTCGTTCTGTGTTCAATCGCATAATTCATCCCTCCTCATTTTGTATTATTGTAAGACAAATAAACTAAATGGTCAATAAATAGTGAGAATATTTTAAATAATATTCTCTCATTTGCATTGGTGACAAACTTTTCTTATAGAAAAGTAAGTATAGAGGAAAGCCAGTAATATATTGCTATTTTTGATTCAGTATACAGAATACACAAATAGCGTTATAATTTATATTGTCGACAATGTACAATTGTAATATCAATTTAATCGGCAAATCCTAGGTAGGAACCATGGTAAAACTTTTAGAAAGAAGGGGTTAATATGAAAGGCTGGGAATTTACAGCAACCAATGTACCATTGAAAGTAGTTGAAAAACCAGATCCAGTAGCAACTGAGGGTCGTGTAATTATCGATGTGAAGGCAGCTGGACTTTGTCATTCTGATGTAGGAGCTTTACATGATCCAAAATGGATGGATATTATCGAGAAAAAACCAATCATTATGGGACATGAAGTAGCAGGTATGATTACTGAAGTTGGCGAAGGTGTAACCGATTTCAAAGTAGGTGACCGCGTTGGTGTTTGTCCTGTTAGCTTAGTTGGTATGGGACCTGGATATGGTTATGATGGAGGCTATTCAAATAAAGTATCTGCTCCCGCGATTGACCTTGTACCCATTCCTGATGGTGTAACTTATGCACAAGCGGCAGCTGGCACCGATGCAGGAATGACCTCTTATCACGCAATGTTCAAACGTGGTGAAGCTAAACCAGGAATGAAAGTAGCAGTAATTGGTATCGGAGGATTAGGTCAAATTGCTGCTCGTGCAGCTGTTGTGGCTGGCATTGAAACGTATGCAGTAGATGTAAGCCCTAAAGCACGTGAATTAGCCAAAGAAATTGGTGTAAAAGATGTATTTGAAGATATTAAAGAATTAGCCGATATTGCACCAGATTTAGTAGTCGATTATGCTGGCTTCGGTACCACAACAGCTGGCGCAATTGATATAGTTGCACCAGGTGGTAAAGTTGTATTAGTAGGTATGGGGAAACTAGAATCTACAATTAATACTGATCCACTTATCTTAAAAGCTGCAAGCCTACTCGGAAGTGTTGGTGGAGATAAATACGATATTGCAGAAGTATATAAATTAATGGCTTCAGGCGATATCGATCCAGCCATTACTGAAATCACCTTTGATGAAATTGGGGAAGGTTTAGCTCGTTTAGAACGTCATGAAGTGACAGGACGTTTAGTAGCGATTATGGATTAATAAGACATTTGGGTTTGGATTATCTTCCAAGCCCATTTTATCTTTTATAGTACATCATTCGCCAACGAATTTAGTAGGGTGTAAGAGGTGGACATGCAAATAATCCTTTGTGTCCTAAGTATGTTCAATCACACGTTTAAATCCTGATCATGTTTACTTTGACATGTCGTAATCAATACACAACCACTAAAAAGTGAGCAAACTTGATAATTGCAACCTTAAACTTCTAACTTTATTCCAATTCAAAAAAAAAACGCACGGCTCAAGCCGTACGATTTTCTATGATTATGCCTTATTTATTTCCTCTTTCAACTCTTCTCTCATTTTCTCTGTCCTTTGTGCATTCCAAGCAAAATAATCACTCATAAATGTCACAACTGCTTCACTATAGTTCATTGCCCATTGTTTATTAAACAATATGGCACTTGTCCGTCGCATAAAATAATCGGTTGGGGTTTCGGTCATTTCTTCTTCTAAGCTATAGATTAATGTAGCATAGGCTTCAAGGGATAGATTGACTTTATCATGCTCACCCTTAGCTTTTTTAGCAATTTCAAATACGTTTTTGATATTAGAGCCATAGCGTTCGACTATGCGCTTTGCTTCTTGTTCTGTAAATCCGATTGCTGTACCATTCTTTATTTGCTCTTCCACAAAAGACTGGTAGCCATTAGAACCACCTACATCACCGCCTGATAAAATGATGTGATCTGTTTGACATGATTGGGTGTTTCCTAATCTCTCTGCGACAACATCGACTGTTTTTTCGGCCATTTTGCGGTAGCCTGTTAGTTTGCCACCTGCTATGGTGATGAGCCCAGTATCAGAATAGAATATTTCATCTTTACGTGAGATTTCGGATTCTTTTTTTCCTTCTTCGTAGATGAGTGGACGAACACCCGCCCAATGTGATTCAATCTGGTCTTTAGACAATGATAATGTTGGAAAAACCAGTTCTACTGTTTTTAGTAGATAATCACGGTCCTCTTCTGTCATTTCTGGATTTACGAGGTCTCCCTCATATTTAGTATCTGTTGTGCCTAGATATGTTTTTCCGTTACGTGGAATGGCGAATACCATTCTTTTATCTGGTGTGTCAAAGTAAACAGCGTTTTGTAACGGAAAGTCTTTTTGGTCAAATACTAAGTGGACACCCTTTGTATGAAATAATTTCTTACCGCTTAGAGAGCCATCTTTTTTTCTTAGTCCATCTACCCAGATGCCTGTAGCATTAACAACTTCCTTCGCATAAATAGGGAAAGCTTCGCCTGAAAATACATCAACTGCATTTACACCAATGACTTTGCCATTTTCATATATAAAGTCGTCTGCTTTGACATAGTTTGCTAAGGTTGCACCGAGTTCATCTGCTTTTTTAGCGACTTCAAGTGTGAGACGGGCATCATCTGTTTTATATTCTACATAGTAACCTGCACCTTTCAGGGTGTCTTTTACAAGTAATGGCTCTTTTTTAATTGCCTCTTCTTTAGATAGCATCTTCCGTCTTTCACTCTTCTTAACACCTGCAAGAAAGTCGTAAACCCTTAATCCAATACCAGTAGTAAACGGTCCAAATGTACCTCCTTTAATTAACGGAAGCAGCATCCATTCAGGATTGGTAACATGGGGTGCATTCTCATAAACGATGGCTCTTTCTTTCCCGACCTCTGCCACAACGCCTATTTGCATTTGTTTTAAATAACGTAGCCCGCCATGAACAAGCTTAGTTGAGCGGCTACTTGTGCCAGCAGCAAAATCCTGCATATCAATTAGCCCTGTATCTAAGCCACGTGACTGGGCATCAAGAGCAATTCCAGCTCCGGTAATCCCACCTCCGAGTACAAGTAAATCAAATTTTTTGTTTTTCAATTCGTTTAAGTTTGCGTTTCTATTCATCATAATCCATCCTTCCTTGGATAAAAGAAAAGACCGCAAATAGCCCTTATGTACAGGGTTGATTTGCGGTCTCTCATTCTCCAACATTTTATATTAACTTGTTTTATTGAAATGCGATTGTTGCTTTAATTGCTTTCTTCCAGCCGTTATATAATTCGTCACGCTTGCTTGATTCCATTTGATTTTCAAATGAATCTCCAATTTTCCAGTTATTAATGATTTCTTCTTTTGTCCAGAAGTCAACAGCTAAGCCGGCTAAATACGCAGCTCCTAAAGCCGTTGTTTCATTAATTTCTGAGCGTTCAACAATAGTGTCTAGTATATCACTTTGGAATTGCATTAAGAAATTGTTTTTCACAGCGCCACCATCGACACGTAACTTCTTCAGCTCAATACCTGAATCACTTTCCATTGCTGTTAACACATCTTTTGTTTGATATGCGAGGCTCTCTAATGTGGCACGAATAAAATGTTCCTTCGTCGTTCCACGCGTCATTCCAAAAGCAGCTCCTCGAATATCACTTTCCCAATAGGGTGTCCCAAGTCCAACAAATGCAGGTACAAGATAAACACCATCAGTTGATTCTACACGCGTTGCGTAGTCTTCACTTTCTGGGGCAGTCTTAATCATTCTCATGCCATCTCTCAACCATTGAATAGCCGAGCCAGCAACAAAAATACTACCCTCTAATGCATATTCTACCTTACCATCCAGTCCCCATGCAATAGTTGTGAGTAAACCATTTTCTGATTGCACTGGATTTTCCCCTGTATTCATAAGCATAAAGCACCCTGTGCCGTACGTGTTTTTTGCCATGCCTTTCTCAAAACAAGCCTGACCGAATAAAGCAGCTTGTTGGTCACCAGCAATACCGGAAATGGGAATCGTGATATCGCCAAAAATCTCTTTCGCTGTTTCCACATACACTTCAGAACTGGATTTCACCTCAGGCAGCATAGACTTAGGAACTGTAAGAATATCTAATAATTCGTCATCCCAGCTCAAATCGTAAATATTATACATTAATGTTCTTGATGCATTCGTGTAATCTGTTACATGTGCTTGACCGTTAGATAACTTCCAAATAATCCATGTATCAATCGTTCCGAAAAGCAAGTCGCCATTTTCTGCCTTTTCACGTGCTCCTTCAACATTGTCTAATATCCACTTTACTTTTGTACCTGAAAAGTATGCATCAATTAATAAGCCCGTTTTCGAACGAAAAGTATCATTTAAGCCTTTTGCTTTTAATTCATTGCAGATTTCACTCGTTTGTCTGGATTGCCATACGATAGCGTGATAGATTGGTAAACCGGTATTTTTATCCCATACAACCGTTGTTTCCCTTTGATTAGTGATCCCAATAGAAGCAATTTCACTGCCTTGTATATTATTTTCACTTATGACACCCGCCATAACAGAAAGAATAGAAGCGTAAATTTCCATCGCATCATGCTCAACCCAGCCTGGCTTTGGAAAATGCTGTTTAAACTCCCGTTGATATTCACCTACAATATGACCTTCTTTATTAAAAAGTATCGCTCTTGAACTTGTTGTTCCTTGATCTAGTGATAAGATATATTTTTTTGTCATGTCGGCATCCCCCTATTTATTAGAATAAAGATTGAAATACAAATGTTGCAAGAACAGCCCCAACTAATGGACCTACAACTGGAATCCAAGCATAGCCCCAGTCCGAAGACCCTTTGCCTGGGATGGGTAGTAATGCATGGGCAAGACGCGGTCCTAAATCACGAGCTGGATTTATCGCATAACCTGTTGTTCCCCCAAGACTCATACCAATTGCGGCAATAAAGAACCCAACGATAAGAGGATTTAATCCCTCAGCAAATGAATTTAGCCCAATCGCATTCAAACCAAAGACTAAAATAAATGTTCCGAGTACTTCACTTATGAAGTTAAATGGCGTATTTTTAATTGCTGGGCTTGTTGAGAAAACGCCCAGTTTCGTGCCTTGATCACTAGTAGCTTTCCAGTGTGGATAGAAGTATAAGATAACAAACGCTGCACCAATAAATGCACCAATCATTTGTCCTGATACATAATATGCAACAGCTCCCCACTCAATACTACCAGCTAAAGCTGCCGCCAATGTTACCGCTGGATTGAGATGGCCACCCGCACCAAAGAAATCTGAAACGTAGACACCAAACGCGACAGCAAACCCCCATGCAAACGAAGTGACAATCCAGCCACCACCATTAGCAAATGTCTTGTTTAAATTCAAATTGGCCCCAGCACCAACACCGAATACGACTAATATGAAAGTGCCAATTAGCTCTCCTATAAAAATATCAGACATTCAGTAATCCTCCTAATCATTTAATAGACTATAAAACTACTTTTTACATTACCCTTTCAAGAGAAAACAAAAAGAGGCATGCGAAAGAAAATAACGATCAAACGTTATTTCGCATGCCTCTCTAAATCTCCGACAAAATAAATTAACTTGTACGAACCATATTATAATAAAATGAAAACGATTGCAAATAAATAATTAAATTTTTTAGAAGAATAAGATAAGAGACATGTAAAGAAAAATCACCAGACCGATCGGTTTTTAACAACAAGTAAGATACTTATCCCCATGTTCACAGCAATCCGAGTCGATAAGTAAACAAATCTGACTGAAGATGAGCGCCCTTCCAAGTCATTATATTTCTTCAGCGAATAGAAAATGCAATCTTTTTGCAGTAATAAAAAAAGCCATCCTTTTCTACCAACCTGCTGTAAGTAGAAAAAGATCGCAGTTAATTATAGCTCCCATAGATCCCTGTTAGATGTTGAAACAGAGATAGCACCGGATTCGAGGGCTGATTCAATCTCTGATTTCTCCCTCACCAAGCCACCAGCAATTATTTTTATATCCGTTTTCTCATGAACTTCGCGAATGATTTCTGGAATAATGCCAGGTAACACTTCAATATAATCTGGCTTTGTATTCTTCAACAACTCTAGTCCATTCTCTAACGCCAGGGTATCAATGGAGAAAAGCCTTTGAATGGCTAGTACCCCTTTTTTCTTGGCTGTAATAATCGCTTGTCTCTTGGTCGAAATAATCCCAGCCGGTTTAATTTCTTGGCAAACGAATAAAGTGCCACTTTCATCATTCTTTAAACCATCAATCATATCCATATGAATGAGGATTTTTTTATTATGCTTCTTAGCTGTTGCTACAACACTTTTTATTTGTGTAATGTGAGAATCCAGTAAAATCATATACTCATATTGCGAAGAGATGACTTTCTCGAAATCCTTCATATTACGAATAGCTGGTAGGATTGATTGTTTGATCACTAAGATCAACTCCTTCTTCATTGCTCATATCTATCCATTAATAATAGAAACAGGTAAAGAAAAAAGCAATTACACTAAATACCTGTCTTAATTGTTTATCTTTGGCTTCATTCATTATAAAGCATCTTCTACACAAAAAAAAGAAAGCTAGATACTCACTGAATCCAGATTAAAAGTGTTCCCTATTGATTTAAAAAGAAAACCTTAGGTATATACAAGACATTATATAAAGATAAAAAGACCAACATCTTTATCAGATGAAGGTCTTCTAAACAATTATATAATCGCTTCCTTCACAGCAACAGCACCTTCTCGGTCTCTTAAATCTTCATAAAAGTGTGCATGCGCTGTTAAAAAGTATGGGCCAAGCCAAAGAAACCCAATTCCAAGCGTTAAGATACATAGAAAAGCCCAACCGATGAAGCTTAAGTTCAAACAAAAATATCTCCACTTATGACCCTTCATCATTTTTCGACTTTCAGTTATCGCTTTGTTCACAGATAATTCTGGGCGGTCGCGTAAAATATACATCGCTTGAGAATACGAAAGCGACTTAATGATGCCTGGGATAATCAATAATAAGAACCATAAGAAAATATAAATGCTTTGTAAAATCGTTAATCCCAAAGCTCTTAAGAAACTCAAATACTTAAAGCCTGTAAATAATTCCTCCACTGGAAGCTTAGACTCTCTAATTAATGTAATGTACGACAATGAAAGACTTACACCAAATGGAATTAAGATTATACTAATTGCAATACTAATTAAATTATACCCTGCAGCATACTCCCATTCAGGATAAGGAATTAATAGTATTTCAATAATAAATTCGGGGATGAACGTAATTAGAAAATATAAGAATGAGAGCAATACACCCTTTCCCCAATTGTCTCGCAATGATGCGAGAGCAAGTTGTTTAATTTGTTTACTTTTCATCTCGTTTCTCTCCTTTCACAACCAACATATTGTAACACAAGAAAAAAATGACATCAATTGTATATTTTTCTTTTTTTATATTTTTTTACCTTAAGCTATTAGCTTTAAAAAACGCACAAACATCTTTGATAATATCAAAAAATTTACCAATATATAATAATTACTACTAAAAGTTCTAGCATCCGATAATGCGCATACTCCCCCCTCTAATAAGTTGTGATTATTCTTGTCAACTTGGGCTATTTTTTAATTAAAGAAAGTAGCATCACGAGATGATCACCACTAAAAATTCCAAGAAGGTTACTCTATCCCTGAGCTCTTTTGTTCTTTTGAGAAATTAATTACTTATGATTAATGCTTAGAAAATTTATTGGAGGTAAATTACGTTTTTTATTTATTCTCTTACTCTTTCCCTATAAATGCCCGATAAATTTCACCGATGAGCCCATCCATTTGATGAATACCAAGCTCAGTATTCGTCAAAATTATTATCCCTTCCTTCTTTTGCGGGTATAGAGCAAGCAAACTTTGAAAGCCTACTCCCCAACCAAGGGAACTCAATTCAAATCCATTGGATGTATTTCCTAAAAAGCAGCCAAGCCCTGACCATTCACACTCACCCTGTGATGTAAACATTTCATTTATAGTTAGGGGTGAGAGGCCGAGCTTACTATCACCAACGATTGCATTCATGAGTTCAATCATCAGCATACTAATGTCTTGAGATGTTGACCAAATCTCCCCACCTGATTCTCTTGTCTGATAATAGGCTCTCGACAATATTCAGTTTTCCCAAGAAAAAGTTGTTCTACTGTAGGGTAACCCCAACGTTTTTGATAGGGTAAAAAACTATTTGGCGGATCAATGATACCTGATTGGTGACTTAATAATTGTCTAATGGTGAGTGTGGTTGAGGGTGTATTAGAGGGTATTGTCCATGTTGTGACCACTTCATTTATTGGTGTATCTAGTTGGAGGAGCTGTTCATCTATTAGTTTGCAAGCTAAGACCGTAGTAAGCAATTTACTTATAGAGCACACATTAAACATCGTATTTCCCATAACAGGAAATTGGTCGTGTTTATTACGCACTCCATATTCACTTTGAAAGATTTTCTTATTTTTAATCATTGTTATTGTTAATCCTTGTATGTGTAACGCCTTCATTCTTTCTGCTATATTTAATGCAGTCACTATATATCACTCCTTTTTTAAAAGGTAACACAAACATACGTTCTATTCAATGAAAAAAAATCCCGCTAAATAAAACGGGATCTCTTTTCTATAGAGTTACTTCTTCTGTTTGCTGATGGTCATTATTTAAAAAGCGAATGGTTTGAGGGGTAATGGCTAATATGACATAGTTTGGATCCTCAGGCCCTTCAAACCAACGGGAGAAAGAATCCTGCCAAATTTTCTTTTTTATCTCTTCATCTTCACTAATTCGACATTGTCCCTTGACTTCAATGTATTCATCATTCAGACCTTTACCAGTATAACCTAAAAGAATAGAAGTATGTCCATTCTCCTCAATCTCTTCAACCTTTTCTGTATTTTTCTTTGTCGCACTATAAAGAGTGAATCCCTCGCTATCTTCACAATAAAAAGCCATATAACGAATATGTGGCGCATTTGATTCTACCGTTGCCAATACACCGATAGGATGATTCTTGATGATTTCTTTTGCTTTTTTCATTACTTTTTCATTTGACATCAACTTCAACTCCTAGTTTAACGGTTTGAATTCATTGATACAACTTTGCACTAAAGTTACCCCTTGACTAATTGACGCTCCGCCACCAAAGGCTGACGAAACAGCAATGGTTTCCATAATTTCTTGTTCTGTGCACCCTTGATCGATACAGCCTTTTGTATGAAAGATGATGCAATATTCATCTTGTGCTTGCACACTAATTCCTAGTGCAATTAACTGCTTTTGCTTGGCACTAACTGCACCTTCTTTGAAACATTCCTCTGTAAACTCGTTAAATTTCTCTGCATATGTTGGTAAAGTGTGCGATAAATGAGCCAAACCCTCTTTAAATTGAAGAATGGATTCTGCCATATTTGATTGTTGTTCCATCTCTTTTCCCTCCATATTTTCAATATTTACAGATGTAGTATGTGCTGTTTCACATTTCTTAAGCACTAACTCGATCTAATGAAATCAAGAAGAACCTCAGCATTCAAAAAAGGCTCCTCAAAAAATTTGAGAAACCTTGTGTTCATATCTATTTTATTTACTACTATAATCATGTTCGTTCTTCGATGATGAACTCGATTTATTTTTTTGTTTTTTGCCTACTTTTTCCTCTTTTACTTCTAGTTCAATATCTTTAAGTGGTAATGGATCAACATGAGGATCTTGTTCTATTTTTTTCTTTTGCTCTTTTTTAACAGATTCTCTACTCATCTTTATAGCCACCTTCCTTATTACTTTTGTATTTACCCTTTATAGGAAAAATAAAACAAGGATAGCTTCAATAAATAGGTAGCCCTCATTTTTAGAATAATTTTTTTAGGGGATCACATGTTATCTATTTTACTATTTGAGTATATGCTATTTTCTTCACACTCAATATATTGTTCCTTAGCAGACATTTGATAGGCAATTAGTTTCCTCTTCGTTTGTTTTACAACAGTTAGATATTTTTTTTCAATATAAAGGTATAATTGTATCTTTTTCTTTCCTTTACTATAACAAATATGATAGGGAACTGTTTTTTGATTATGCGGCATAAATAAGTCTTCATTACCAGGATAAATATGAATTCTTTTCAAAAAACTAGCTTCATTATACATAGTAACTACTTTCTCCTTAACCTGTCCCTCTATCAGTTGGCTATCATATACTAATGTAATCTCTTTTTCATTTATTTCTTGATGGATGGCAAATTTTTTTAATACCCATGCGACAGCCGCACTTGGTGGGCTAGTAATCATCTTGATTAAAATACCTAGTATTAATACAAAACCCATTGTCCATGTCATGCCTTGATCCTCCTAAAACTTTTAGTCATAAGCAATATATATAGCTAAAGCAATGATGGACAAAGCAATCACCACTATATAAATCATTGTTAAGTTTAGATTATTTTTTCTTGAAGATGATTGATAATTATCATCACTCCTATTCGTAATCAATAGGGTAGCAATAATCGCAATCATTAGGATGCATATAATTACGCCGTATAATATGATCATCTTTTATGCTCCTCTTTTATGTATTTCGCTTTCTCCTTTATCTTAATTGAAACGAGCATATTTATGACCAGCCAATTCATCTATTTTTTTACCATCCACTTCATTTAAGTAAGTGCCAATGCAGCACTAAAGCGTTGGATACCCGTTCTTATTTGTTCTTCATTTGCTCGTCCAAAGGTAAACCGCACAAATAACTTCTTTGATCCCATCATCATTCCAGGAAAATAAATAACCCCTTGTTTAATAGCATTCTCTAACAACTTCATTTCATCAACGTCTCTGTTTATTTCACACCAAATATGAATACCACCTTGAGGAATGGTAAACACCACCTGATCCCCTAAATATTTCTTTAAACTAGCAACTACTTCATTTCTTCTTTGCACTAGTTCTGTTTTGATCCTATCTAAATGTACAGGAAAATGCTTTGACTCCAAAAAATCATTAGCAATCCATTGTGTATAGCTAGCATGACCAAAATCAATCTGCTGCTTTGCATCCGATAATCTTTCTATTACCGAGTTCGGCCCGATAATCCAGCCAATCCTTAAACCAGAAGCAACTAATTTTGATAACGAACTGATATACAATACATTTCCGTTTTGATCCATCGATTTCAATGTAGAGACAGGATTGTTATTAAAAGCAATTAAGCTGTATGGATCATCCTCAATCACTGGGATCCCGTATTCAGAAGATATATCCAAAATCTCTTGCAATTGCGCTTTCCTAAACAGCCTCCCTGTTGGATTTTGAAATGCTGGATTTAAAAAAATCATACTAATCCGGTGTTTTTTATGTAATGAAAGAAGCTCGGCAGAAAGAGCCCTATTGCTTAGTGCTGATAGGGTAAAGACTTGAATGCCTGCTGATTTGAAAATGGGTAAGTTGTAATGATAAGAAGGATCTTCAATTACAACAGCATCACCAGGTTTTAATAAGCATTGCACAACAAGATGCAGGGCTTGTTGTGCTCCAGAAGTAACAAGGATAGAAGCTGGTGTTGTTTGAATATTTCTGTATTTCTCCACATGTTTCATAATGGTATATCTTAATGCTTCACTACCTTGAGGATGGTCGTAACCTAGTCTCCCAATAAACGCTTGCATTTGCGTAATTTCTCTTAAAATATCGGTTGGATATAAATCTTCTGACAACTCACCACTCGCCATATTGATAAGTTTTCTTTTTTCCATTTCCTTACGAATTTTTTGCGTAATCGGCAAATTAGGTAAGAACGAACCTGCTTCAATATATCTGTTCCAACTTGGCATACGCTTTTTTGTCATGCCCCAAATATCTTTACTTATGACTGTACCACTTCCGATTCTCCGTTCAATTAATCCTTTTGATTCAAGTTCATCATAAGCAGCAACAATCGTACTTCTATTAACTTGAAAAGTTTTAGCTAACTGTCTTTCCGATGGTAGATTTTTATCAGCTGGAAAAGTACCGTCAGAGATTCCGTTCTCTATTTCATCGGCAATTTGTTTATAAATCGGCTTCTTTAATTTACGGTTGATTTTTTCATCCATGATATACATCCCTTTTTAGTTAATACATATAGTGTAACCAACTTATTTAATAATGGAATAGTACTTTGTTTTCTGAGTGAAATGAATAACATAAAAATTCACTACTCTATTTAGCATTGAAAAAAGGGAGAAGTTAAAAGACAATTAGTATTCGCTAATGCTTCCTATCCGTTTCTCTTTTCACTTTTTTAATTCCTTCCGTCCCAACAACGCAACCAATAAGTGCGAGTATCATACTAGTCGAAATGGCTTTAATAGCATAATAAAACGCTGTGCCAGTCACACAGTCTAAAATAATGAAACGTTTAATCGTTGATGCTTTTATCGAATAAAATACGACTTGGTTTTCTTGTACTCTTTTCAGCGCGGCTCACGCACCTTTCACCTAGACATACTAAAAGTTACGTAAAGAGATTTTGTCCTATGCCTACTATAAGAAATACAATGAATTTACATAACAAGAGTTGCATTCATAAGAATTAATCTTATTTAAATACGCAGGAACCTCATAAAGAATCCACTGGCAGCTTTTTTTCATCAAATCTTTTTTTCCCTCTACAAAACTTAAATTTAGATGTACTTTCATGAGTTAAAAATGACGGGGCATTTTCTACGTTTAAATGAATACAAAAACTTTGATATTAAAAAATAGACAGATATAATGGTTGCTAACAGATGTTTTTAAAGGAAGATAAGTTTGGAGGATTAGAATGACAGGCAAAAAACGTTTTATTAATCTAGATAATGTAGAAAACACTAAATCATTCAATGATTTTCGTCGTTGGCAAAAAGAACGAAGACAAAATAAAAAAGATCTTACTATCCAAATTGAGCAATCCCCAACAAAAGAAATTATACGATTAAACAAAAATAGAAAAGAAGCTTCTATTACATGGATTGGCCATTCTACTTTTTTCATTCAAATAGATGGATTAAATATCGTTACTGATCCCGTGTGGGCAAAACGTATGGGTCTCGGTAAACGATTAACAGCTCCCGGTATTTCTATAACTGATTTACCAGATATCGATATTGTCTTAATCTCTCACGGTCATTATGATCATTTAGATTTTCCATCAATTAAAAAACTAAAAGGAGACCCCACTTTCTATGTACCAATTGGTTTAGGGAAAAGTTTTAGCAAACGGGGATATCAGCATATATTTGAAGCGAACTGGTATGATTCTTTTAGACTCAATTCGTTGTCCCTTTCTTTTGTACCCGCTCAACATTGGACGAAAAGATCACTAACGGATACGAATACATCTCATTGGGGTGGTTGGATAATAGAAAATGAGCCACACTCTATTTATTTTGTCGGTGATACAGGTTACTTTCGTGGGTTTAAAGAGATCGCCGAAAAGTTCAACATCAAAACTGTATTAATGCCCATTGGCGCCTACGAACCAGAATGGTTTATGAAAGTCAGTCACATTAACCCAGAAGATGCAGTGAAAGCATATATAGAATTAAATGGCGCTACCTTTATCCCTATGCATTATGGTACTTATCATTTAGCAGACGATACCGGACCAGAAGCTATTGCTAGACTAGATGCTGAATGGGAAAAGCAACAATTAGATGCCAATCAACTAAAAAAATTATTAATCGGCGAAACATTTTGGTTGTAACTGATTTGGATCGGAAATCAAACAGCATATTGATAAAGTTGACTAGGAAAGAAATTATGCATCAATACTTCCCTAGTTTCCCCTTTTATCGAAGTGACTTCCCAGCCATTGCAACGAGTTTAGAGAGGATATTTCTTCTGTAAATAACTGATTGAACTATTAATTAGTTGCGCTAATATTTCTATATCAATGTCAGCAACTTTATTAATATACACACATGACTTTCCGGTAGTATACTTACCAAAATCATTCAATATGTTTAGGCGATTAGGATCACATGCAGCTAAGTAAAGACTTATTTTAGCTTTACGCGGTGAAAAACCAACTAACGGAGCCTCTCCAGCATGCCCAGATTCGTATTTGTAATGATATTTTCCAAATCCGATAATACTCGTTCCCCACATTTTCGCTTGATAACCGGTCGCTTCAATAAAGATATCTAATAACTGATAAGCATCCTCCCGCTTCTTTACTGAATCCACTTTTTCGATAAACATTATGACGTCTTCATCCGTCTCTTTTGTCTTTAATTGATACATGTTTTCTTCCTCCTTTTATCCAGTGATTCTCTAGGCTTTTTATTTTCTTTTTACAGGAAGTATCTATACAACATTATAGGCAAATAAAAAGCTCGCCATCAATGACGAGCTGTTATTTAACCTGATATTGTTTGGTCTTCTTTTCTTTTTCTATTTTTAATCAACTTCAAAATAAGTGGATAGCATAAAGATAATACTGTAAGAATCATCAAAATAATAGAAATCCCAGAAGAAAAGAAAATACTTAGACTTCCATTAGATGATGTCAGAGCCATACGGAAATTTTGTTCCATATCTGTTCCCACAATTAGCGCTAGAACTAATGGAGCAATAGGAAAATCTAACACTTTCATAACTAAACCAATGAGACCGAATAACAATAATAAGTAAAAGTCAACTGTAGAATAACTCAACGTGTAAGTACCGATAAAAGCCAACATAATGATAAGCGGATACAGTACTTTAGCTGGCGTGTGAAGGACCTTTACGAGTAACCCAACTAATAGTACATTAATAATCACTAAAGCAATATTACCGATAAACATACTGTTAATAAGTCCCCAAACCATAACCGGATCATTTTCAAAAAGCATCGGACCAGGTCTAACGCCGAGCATGATTAATGCGCCGAGCATAACAGCAGTGGTTCCTGAACCTGGAATCCCCATTGTTAATAACGGAATCATCGCCCCAACTGAGGCAGAGTTATTTGCCGATTCTGGTGCTGCTAAACCTTCTACAGCTCCTTTACCAAATTCCTCTGGTTTTTTAGATAACTGCTTCTCAGTAGAATAGCTAATCATTGATGCAATGGTTCCCCCCGCTCCCGGAAGTACACCAACAATAAATCCAAGAGGTGCACTCCTGAGAATTGGCCATTTAGAACGTTTCCATTGCTCTTTGGTGAACCATGTTTTACCCATGTCTTGATTTTCTTTTTGCTTTTTCTTTTCTTTATAAATCGTTAAGAAATTATAAAATACCTCACCTACCGCATAGATTCCAATGATGACAATTAGAAAATCAATACCTTCTGCTAAATGTGGCATCCCAAGGGTAAAACGATGAACACCGGTTTGCGGATCAATGCCAATTGTACTTAATAATAACCCTAAGCACATTGCTATAAAACCTTTAATCATTTTTCCTGTTGATAGCGAAACAATAGCTGAGAGGGTTAATAGCATAAGTAAAAAATATTCCGATGGACCGAACTGCAAGGCAAAGCTTGCTAACGGCTTAGCTAAGGCAATAAATCCAAAGGTGGCTAATATCCCCCCGATAAAAGAAGCTACTGCTGATATGGCCATTGCTTGACCAGCTTGCCCTTTCTTTGCCATCGGATAACCATCAAAGGTGGCAGCAATTGCCGAACCATTGCCAGGTGTATTTAATAATATAGAGCTTCTAGATCCGCCGTACATCGCACCATAATAAATGGCAGCCATTAATATAATGGCACTTGTTGGGTCCATTCCAAAAGTAACTGGGATTAAAACCGCAACAGCCGTGGCTGGACCTAACCCTGGTAACATACCAACAACTGTCCCCAAGAATCCTCCTATTACAATCCAAATAATATTAATTGGTTGTATGGCTGTCATCAATCCTTCTACAAAACCCTCCATATGATTCCCTCCTTTTCTATGGCAAACTTACACCTAATAGTTGACTAAATCCGTACCAAGTAATGAAGGAAAAACTCACAGTAACGATGACGTTAACGAGCCATTTTCTCCAACCATTCAGATAAAATAATAAGACACCTAAGAATAAAATCGTTGAAATTAAAAATCCTAGTGTTTCAAATGTCAAGGCATAAATGATACCGAGGATGATCGTGACAACAATTAACTGTATGGCCCTCTTACTAAAGACATCTGTCAGTTTCTCTTCTTTTTCATGGATATTTCTCAGCTCATTCACCAGATAAATAACACTTAGGATAAGCATCAGTGCACTGATGCCAATAGGAAAATATAGAGGCCCATTGGCACTACCTAATGTAGCTTTTGGGATCTGAAATGAGCTAATTAGAAAAACTAAACTAACGGCTATCATTAATATGGGTAAACCTATTTTGATGATTCTCACTTAACAAATCCTCCCTTACTGAACCAGCCCTGATTCGCCAATTAAATCCTTATATAATTCTGCTTGTTCATCGAAAAACGCTTTCGTATCACTACTATTCTGGTAAAAATCATCCCAATCATTATTTGTTAAAAGTTCAGCCCATTCTTCACTCTTAACCATCTCTCCCAATTTTTCATCCCAATATTTGATTTCTTCTTCTGTCATATCTGGTGGCCCCATAATACCTCGCCAATGGGGGAAAACCATGTCAATACCTTCTTCTTTTAATGTAGGTACATCTTCTAATTCTTCTAATCTATCTTCCGAAGACACCGCTAAAATCTTTAGCTTGCCAGCTATATGTTGTTCCTTAACTTCTGATAATGAAGTCGTGACCGCGTTTACATGATTTCCTAAAAGGGCTGTAACTACGTCCCCACCACCGCCATCATAGACGAGGAAATTCAAGTCTTTTGCTGCGACATCCCTCATTCCTGCCGCTTGCACAAATGATAGATGATCATCATTGCCTAGTCCTGGTCCTACGCCAATTTTTATAGATGCTGGATCATTCTTAATATCTTCAAACAAGTCATTTATATTTTCATATGGAGCATCTACTGATACAGCAATGGCCTGCCATTCGGTTGCTAAGGTCGCAAGAGGTGTAAAATCCTCATAAGTTAACTTACTTTGTCCTAAGAAATGATTGGTTAATAGCAGACTAGAGTTTACCGCAAGATAATGACTATCCTTCGTATGTAAATAGCTCCATCCAACTTCACCACCGCCACCTGGCTTATTAATGACATTAATGTTATTATCCACCAGGTTATTATCCTTAAGAATTTTTTGCACAGATCGAGCTGTTAAATCCCATCCGCCACCAGGTGAGGCAGGAGCAACTACTTCTATATTTTTTGTTGGATATTCCCCATTTCCTGAAGTTGAATTGGAAGAACACGCTGTCAATATAAGAACAGCTAGAACGAAAACTACCAGCTTTTTCACTATATCCACTCCCCTTATTTTGTTAAATTCTGAGTTAATATTAAATTCTGAATAAATAAATGTAAACGTTTTCTAAAAATTGTCTATTAAAAACTTAAAATTAATTAAATTCATTGTGTTCATTTGTGCTTTATTTCACAATAACTATAAGTGGCAATACGACATACCATTCACCGACGTATGTTTTCCCTCTTATACATAAAAAAACCGGTCCCTTTACGACCAGTTTTTCAACGATAAAAATAGTTCCTCTCGGGTCTCCCCACCACTCCATATACTTGTTCCACATAAGCTTTGTTTATACTAACTAAATATTCTAAGTAGCGGCGGGCTGTTGTACGAGATGCTCCCATTTTCTCTCCGACCTTGTCAGCTGTTAAACCTGTTCCTCCCTTTTGTAGAATGGAGCGCACTTTCTCAAGCGTAACGTGATCAATTCCAGCTGGCAAACCGGTTTGTTTATGTAATATGTCTGTTTGCGTGCGACCAAAGAAATAATCAGCAACCTGTTGATTGACTTCAGTGACAGAAGCGAATTTCCCCTTTTCTTCTTTGTACCTTTCTAAGGTTGCAATAAATACATCCAATGAAACCGGTTTAATTAAGTAAGAGATTACTCCATATTTTAGTGCTTTCAATAAATAATCTTTCTCATTCGCTGCTGTAATTAAAATAATATCTACAAGAGGATACTTCTCCCTTATTTCCTCTAATAGATCAATTCCTAAACGATCCGGCATATATATATCCATAAGTAATAAATCAACTGGATGCTGTTGTAACAGTTCCATCATTGCATGAGCATTTAAACCTGTTCCAATTACCTTCATCCCATCTATTCTAGTTATATACTCTTCATGAAGTTGCGCAATCCGATAATCATCTTCGGCTATTTCTATTGCTACATTAATGATTCCCATTTTTACTCCCCTCTTTCTTTGGTAAATATACAGTAAAGATTGTACCCTTATGCTCATCACTGCTATATTCAATCACACCATTTAGAGATTCTATCTCTACTTGAACATTAAAGAGCCCGTAACCACGATTTTTCCCTTTAGATGATTGTCCCTTCTCGAATAGTTGTTGTGTCATTTCTTCAGCAATTCCTGTTCCATTATCTTGGATTTCAAAAATAACCTCGTCTCCAATATCGGTAACAAAAAATTTCACTTCCTTGGGCGCATTCTCTTTTACTGCATCGAAAGCATTACTAATTAAGTTTCCTAGAATAATGATAAGTGACGATAAATTGAGGTTATCTGGTAACCCTTCTAAAGAACTCTCTTTATCTATTACAAAGTCTATTTTCTTTTCGGAAGCTTGTGCTAATTTTCCTAATAATATCGCTTGCACGCGTTCATCCTTTATTTTTGTAAAAATGATTTTTTCTTCTTTTTTTACTAATGTTGCTTCGCTATTTATGAATTCAATCGCTTTCTCCTTTTTATCTAATTGAAGTAAGCCTAAGATGGCATATAACTTATTCGTAAATTCATGTGATTGTGCTCGTAAATCATCAGAGTACTGTTTCACTTCAGATATGGCATCTATCATTCGTTTAATTTCAGTACGATCTCGGAGGCTAGCTACTGTACCTATTCTCTTCCCAGCTTCTATAATCGGTTGTGTATTCATGATAATGGCTTTCTCATCAATTTGTATTTCAACATTTACTTGTTTTTTACAACTCTTCAGTCCTTCAATCATTACCTCTGAAGAAATGACTTCCTCTACTAATCTCCCTTCTACTTCACTCTCTAATGTCAATAGCTGAGCAGCGGAAGTATTGACCATCGTAATCATCCCTTTTTCATCAATAGAAAGGATCCCTTCCTTCACTGAATGGAGTATAGCGTTTCTCTCTCTGAACATGGCAGCAATTTCATAAGGTTCTAAATTTAATGTGTCTTTCCTAATACTATTAGTCAATGAATAGCCGGCAAAGATGCCAAGAAACAAGATTATCACAGATACTTTAAGTATTTCTCTTATATCCTCCCAAATGGCTTCATATAATTGGTTCACTTCAAAAAGGACAATGACTGCTCCCTCTACTTTTTTATATTCACCATAATTGACCATTATAGGGGCAACGGCCTTAATCACTTTTTTATCTTCTTCTACTGTTTGCATCACATAAGAGCTTCCATAAATAAGTGCTTTTTCATGCTCTTCTATTGTTAATTCTCCAAAAGTAGATTCATCATCAGTCGAGGCGATAATCATGCCATTGCGTTTTTGAAAAAACACTTCCATATTGTCTATCTTTTTTACTTGATTTACTACATTTCCTAAAGTATTTACTAGTTTATAAGGGTTGTAAAAGTCATGTAATGCCGGCATATAAGAAACGGTCTTTGCTGTCTGCATTGTTAACTCTTCAGCCTTAGCCATATCATCATTTAATTTCATCACGATATACATCGCAGATAACAAAACAATAATAGAAATAATTAAAATGACTATAAGGACGAGAATCTTAATTTTTATAGGAACTTTTAATAACTTTTTCATACAGTTCTCCAGTATTTATAGATTCTTTACATTATAGCAGGATTCTTTCTGAATAATCTATCAACTCATACAATCAATTCTCTATAGGGTGGGCATAACCATACGAAATAAGACGATAAAATGATACAACCTATATTTTATTGATAGCGTAAGATTTTACCGAAAATTCCTAATGAAATAATCACTAACTCAAAAAAAAAAAACGAACAACCCAAGTTTAGAGATTGTTCGTTTGCATTTGCCATCTTATATAAGCTCATTCTCCTGATGGCTTTAATATTACCTTTACCGCTTCTTTTCTTATGCCTGCATTAAATCCTGCTTCTGCCTCTTTCAAAGCATACGTATGTGTAATAAGTTTTTCATATGGATACTTTCCTGATGCTGCCATGGCAATCGCACGCTTCATCGTTTGTTCTGTCACTCCGTATATTCCTTTTATATCAATCTCACCACGTACAATTTCACTAGTAGCTATGGTACTTTCTTGCGGGCTAATCCCAATAAGTAAGACTTCCCCACCTTTTTTGCATATTCTCACAGCATCTGTCAGCGAACCATTAAACCCACTCGTTTCAAAAACATGATCTACGCCATTTCCGTTCGTCTTATGAGCAATTGCCTCTAATAAGTTTTCATCATCAACATACACTATATCAGTAGCACCTAGCTCTAATGCTAATGCCAAACGGCCTTTGTCCTTTGTTAATCCAGTGACAATCAATTGTTTAAATCCATAGTTTGATAGGGAGGCAACCATTGATAATCCAATGGGTCCAGGTCCAATAACAACTGCTGTTTCACCCGGCAGAATGTTCGCCCTTTCAATTGCGCGCACACCAATTCCAATTGCTTCTAGCATACCTGCCACTTCAATAGTAACTTCCTCGGGAAGCGGGAGTACATTCCGATAATCGATAGAAGCATACTCTGCCATTCCACCATTTTCTCTAAAACCGTATCGTAATGATTCTGCCGGCACTTTACTCATGGAACCTTTGCCATGGTCACATAGATTCGTTTGCCCTTTCAAACAATTCTCACAATGACCACAAGGAATATACGGATTAATGACTACATCTTTTCCAATCAAATGAGCGTGATTCTTATGACCCACTTCCACTACCACTCCAGCAAATTCATGTCCTAGTGTGACAGGGGTAGATACCCATTCATACGCATTCATCCCTTCGTGCATATGAAGGTCACTTCCACAAATACTGGCAGCTAGCACTTGTACTAGTACATCATTCTCTTTTAAAGTAGGCAATTCTACATCTTTTATTTCAATACCTCGTGATCTATTAGTTTTTACTACTGCTTTCATAAAAAGCTCTCCTCCTTTCTTTTACCATTCTTCTATCGCTAAAGCTCTTATTGGTGAGCCCGTCATTCCTTTTAGGTTTAGTGGCGTTCCCATAAAATAAAAATGTTTCTTTGTTAACTTCTCTAGATTTACTACATTCTCAAAAATCATGATATTTCGGCCAAGTAACTCCATATGAACATTACGTTGCATATTTGTATTAATATCAGCATTAGGAAGATCAAGACCAATCGCTTTTACTTTTTGTTCCACTACCCAACTAGCGACAGAAGGATCTAATGATAAGCAGTCATGAAAACCTGCAGCATTCCATTCTCCTGGCCAGCAGCGAAATAAAACGATATCATCCTTCTTCACTTTAAGATTGTCACGACGAACAACCTCTTCAACCAAATCTCTTGTTACAGGCTCATTTGCACTCTTTTGAGAAACATCTACCAACACTGCATTCCCCATTGTTGCCTCCACAGGGATTTGCTCAATTGTCCAACCATCTTTAAAGAAATGATAGGGAGCATCCATATGTGTGCCACTATGATCTGACATGATTATCGTTTTACTCGCATACCCTTCACACGGCGCTTGATATCGCGGTTTTGAAAAATCATGTGTAACATGATCCATAAATACCACCTTTGGGTGAGACGGGAAAGATACCAGACCGTCGTATAAAACAACAGATAAATCGACTACTTTCATTATTAGCTCCTCCTTTTATAGTAAGTAACCCCATATTAAACAAGCTGCAATATAAATAATTCCTACATAAAACATAATCATTACTAAATAACCCATTATATCTTTAAGCTTTAGTTTCGATAAAGCGAGCGCTGGTAAAATCCAGAAAGGTTGAATCACATCATTCCATGCATTACCAAGCATAACAGACATAGATGTTTGGCTAAGACTTGCACCTAACTCCTTCGCCGCATCAATCATAAATGGTCCTTGAACAACCCAGTGACCGCCGCCAGATGGAGCAAAGAAATTAATAAAGAAAGAACTAATAATTCCCCAGAATGGTAAACTTTCAGCAGTTGAAAAATTAACAAATATAGCAGCAATTGTATCAACTAGACCCGATGATGCCATAATCGCCATGATTCCTGCATAAAACGGAAATTGTAGAATGATTCCTGATATTGTACCAATTCCACTATTTAAGCTTTGCGTATATTTCGCAGGTGTCCCTAGAAGAATAATTCCTAAGAAAAGGATAATAAAGTTAATAATATTAAGATTCATTGTGTTACCATCGATGAAATAGAAAAGGATATAAACTAAACCAATGATACCAATAGCATAATTAAGTAATCGGCTATTATTAATCTTTGAGGCAAAAGTATCATCGCCTAATATATTCACTGATGCTTCTTTTTTCTCTTCATATAATGCAGGATTTATCTCTCTTACATTCTCTTTATTCTTTGGGTGAAGAGCAGCATTCACAAGTGGCAAAGTAATTAATAAGACAACCGTTGTTATTACCATTGGTAAAGAGAAAATGGTTTCACTTAAACCGATTATGCCCATTGCTGCTTCCATTGGATGACCTGGTGTAGAAATGAGCACAGGAATACTAGCTGATAAACCTAAACCATAAAAGGTAAAACCGCTATATGCAGCTGCAATAATTAAGGGATAATGCACACCCTTTACATTCATTGCTAATTTACGAGCGATAATTCCTCCAATAACTAACCCAAATCCCCAGTTTAGATAGCTACCAATCGACCCAACTAAAGTGGCCACTATAATTGCACCCTTAGGTGTTTTTACTTTAGCCGCAATTTTATTTAATAACCTATCCGTTAGTGGTGCAGTTGCTAAAACATAACCCATAGCTAAAATAACAGCCATTTGTGTCGTAAACGCTAATAAATCCCAAAACCCATTTCCCCATGCTAGCACAAGTTCTTTTGGTGTTTGTCCCTCAATCAACATGGCTAGAATCATTGTTAAAATCGTTAATCCAATAGCAAATACAAATGCATCAGGTAAATACTTCCTCATTAAATTTGTGAAAAAGTTTGTCATTTTTTCCATCTAGTTCCCCTCCTTGTTGTCTCTATCTTTAAGCGCTTTCATTATTTGCAAAATTGCGTTATTCTTCTCTTCTACAATTGCTTGTACATTTCTATCTTGCCAATTATAAAAACCTTTCCCACTTTTTATACCTAGTTCTCCTGCTTCTACCTTTTTCACAAAAAATGGATCAGGATCTGTCCGATTTTCGAGATCTGGATATAAGTATGAAGCAATATGAAAATGAACATCTAGTCCATTTAAATCTCGTTGTTCAAGCGGTCCGCTAAATAATAACCGAGGCGCTAAACTATAACGAATAACTGTGTCAATGTCTTCTGCTGAAGCGACACCTGAAGCTAATAGTGAAATGGCCTCTCTTGCCATTGCATGTTGAATGCGATTGGCAATAAATCCTGGGATGTCTTTTTTAATCAGTACTGGCCTTTTGCCAACCTCTTTTAATAGTGACATCACTTTGTCTGCAACTGCTTCCGATGTTGCTTTTGCTTTTACCACTTCAACGAGTGGAATGACATGAGCTGGCATGAAAAAATGTGTACCCATCATCCTTTGTGGATAGGTTAGGCTTTCAGCTAAGCTATCAATAGACAACCCAGAAGTGTTTGTTGCAATGATCGTCTCCTCCGCACAAAACCTCTCTATTTCCTGTAGCACCTGTTGTTTCAGGTCTCGTTTTTCCGGAACTGCTTCAATAATGAACTCAGCTGTTTTCACTTCACTCATTTCAACAGTCATAGAGACAGATGCCAACACACTTTTAACATCATCTGAATTGGAAAGAAGAGTAGAAAGTTGATATTCCATTCTCTCTTTTGCTAAATATAATGCTTCTTTATTCACATCCACTAACGTAACTTGATACCCATTTGTAGAAAACAATTGGGCAATCCCGATCCCCATTGTTCCTCCACCAATAACAGCGATTCTTTTAGTCACTCTAATAACTCCCCCCTCCAGCATTTATACGAATTACCTTAATTTAACAAAAACAAAAAACCTAGCTATCCCAGGAAAATAAGAAAATTACTCGACTCTTATCTCCTTGAAAAAGCTAGGTATCCTTAAGTGTTATGAAAGGTGAATTTCATCGTTAAGAAGACGCTTTTCTTCAGAAAGAATAATATATTCAAATCATTTTGATAGTATTATCATATTTTAAAAGATTTAGATAGTCAATGGAAAATTTTCAATTCTAAAAACCTTTGAAGTTATATGATAAAATAGAACTGTTTAGTAAACCGAAATAGAAGGGAGCCACTATCATGGCACAAAATGAACTTAGCTCCGTACTTGTTACTGCTTATGCCAAAGCTCCACAAGGAACAGCGATGTATGAAGTATACAAACACGCAGGTATTGTTCTCGAAATCAATTCTACTAACCATAAGATTATCAACGCAGAATTTACCTTTATAACTGGCCTGACGCAAGATTTCTTTAAGAGATTAATGATTGGATTTGACATGAGTACCGACCTTCAAGGCCTTATCAACCGGATAGAAAAGCACTATTTCGCACCATCCACCACAGCAGTAATTGTTGCCTTAAAAGGAGCCCATAAAAGATATCATGAGAAATTAAAGCAATTGGAAGAGGGAGAATAAAAGCCAAACCGGTTATATTGCCGGTTTGGCTTTTATTCTCCTCCAACTAGATTATCGTAAACAACAAAATATCTTTCTTAACTAAAAAATAACCAGCAAGGCATCCCCATCCCTCACTGGTTATAATGAATTATTTTATATTACCCCTTAGTTGATCTTACTTAATTCCTCTTGTGGCTTTGCCCACAACCATTCTTTTAACGGTACTTCGTATAATTTTGTCATCCAACCAAGGATCTTACCAATAAAATAAGCGGCTATAACTGTGCCAACCCCGATAGCTCCTAGTGAATGGACAAAGATGAGGCAAACAGCACCGGCGACACAGACATTCAATAAATCACTTGTAATTTTCGCCTTACTAAAAATCATCTTAAAACGCGCACTGATGGCATAGGTTAAGGCATCATAAGGCATAAGTGGTAACTTAGCATTAAAATAACCTAACAGGCCTACTGCCACTACAAATAAACTAATAAGCAAAAAGATAATTTTCATCCCAATTGTTTGTGGTGCTGGAAAAATTTGAACTAAAAGCAAAGTTAAATCCATAAATCCACCGAATAAGAACGAAATAATCAGTTGACCAACAACCTCTTTTACGATAAAAGATTTAGTCAAAATGCTTCCAACAATAATGAATAGAATATTCGCAGCGACAGTCATCATACCGATTTTCATACCAGTACTTAAACTTAACGCATAAGGTAATGATGATACTGGTGAAACTCCTAAATCCGCTTGAATAGAAAAACTAACGCCTAGTGATAAAAAAAATAAGCCTAGTACATAAAGAACTAGTCGTTTAGCCATAATTTGTTTCACCCGATTCTAAATTTGTTCAATGTTTCACTTACTCATTTTATCATCAGAACAAATATATAAAAAATATATATATGATAAACTAGTTATATCAAATTACATATGATGAAAGGGGAGAAATTATGGATATCAGACAGCTTCAATATTATAAAACAATCGTCGATCAAGGCAGTATTTCTAAAGCAGCAAAAGTTCTGCATATGGCGCAACCCCCTTTGAGCCAAGTTTTAAAGAAGCTAGAAACCGACTTAGGTTCTACCTTAATTCATCGTTACCGGGAAAAATGGGAGTTAACAGAGACAGGAATCATTTTGTACAAATATGCCACACAAATGTTAATGGAAATGCAAGTTGTAGAAGAACAAATACAAGAAATCGAACGAGGAGATGCTGGGACTGTCCGAATCGGGGTATCTTCTTCTTGCTCAAATCTGCTGCTTGATTATATCAGCTTGTATCGGAAGGAATTTCCTAATGTCAAGGTCAGTATTTTAAACGGTAATACCGAGGAATTATTGAAAAGACTCGACCAAAGAGAAATCGATATGGCTTTTCTATTAAGACCAATGAATAATGAGCAATACAAAATAAAAAGTTTGAACAAACGATCTTGTATAGCAATTATTCCAAGTGAATGGGCAGATCAACTGTCTCCTGAAAGAACAACTTTTGAAGAAATGGTTTCCTTTCCTTTCATCTTGTTAGGAGCACTAGAGGGTTTGACTTTCACTGAAAATATTCTTAAGTCCTTTGAAGAAAGAAATATAACTCCAAATATCATTATTGAATGTAAAGATGTGATGATGGCCATCCAACTTGTCAGTAAAGGTCTTGGGATATCAATGATTCCGCAAATGGACAATTCTCCTCAACTGTTTGAAAATATTGAAGTTCGAGCAATACAATCTTATGAATATCAAATGGAACCTGTTATTTTGCGCCTCAAAGAGAAACAAATGTCCAAAGCCTCTTGGCACTTTTGGGAAATGATTGACGGGGAAAGTTAAAGCACTATCAGCCGCTCTACCTGCGGTGGATCCAACAGAATACTGGCTGAGGTTGTGGAATGGTCTTAGTAGTTAATAATAGAAGGGTTAAACATCTAAAAACTAGATATTATTCATACCCTTTTACTAAAACCACTCCTCTTCCTTTTGCCGATAAATAATTTTGTGTGCTTCATTCAAAAATTCTTATAGAAAAAACCACAGATTTTCTCTGTGGTCATTATCTTGAAATTCATTTTTTAAAATTAACTTGCTCAACATGATCTCCAAATGTAATATTGGTTACTTGTGGCTTCGTTTCAGCTATCACTTTACCTCCGCGAATAGAATAAAGGATTGTCGCTTGTTTCCTAACGGCCTCATATTCATTTTCTGCTTCAAGGATAATAAAATTCGCCGGTTTACCTTTCTCAATACCATATTCATCCTCGATTTGTAATGTCTTTGCACTATTTTTCGTAATCAAATCGATTGAATTGACAATTTGTTCATAACCTAGCAACTGTGAAGCGTGAATACCCATATGAAGTACTTGTAACATATTTCCTGTTCCTAGAGGATACCAAGGGTCAAAAATATCATCATGACCAAAGCAAATATTAAGTCCAGCTTCTTGGATTTCTTTTACCCTAGTCAATCCCCTTCTTTTTGGATACGTATCAAATCTTCCTTGCAAATGAATGTTGACTAATGGGTTTGAAACAAAATTAATGTTAGACATCTTCAGTAAGCGGAATAGCTTATATGTGTAAGCATCATTATAAGAACCCATCGCTGTCGTATGACTTGCTGTTGTTCGTGTTCCTAAACCCCGCTCATACGCCTCTTTAGCAACAACCTCAACAAAACGTGACTGTTCATCATCTATTTCATCACAATGAATATCAATTAAACGATTGTATTTTTCGGCAAGGTCAAAAGCAATCTTCATCGACTCTACGCCATATTCTCTTGTAAATTCAAAGTGTGGAATACCACCAACGACATCGACACCCATTTTCAACGCTTCTTCCATCAGCTCTGCCCCACTTGGATACGATAAAATCCCTTCTTGCGGGAAAGCAACAAGCTGGATATTAACATAGTCTTTCATTTCTTCCTTTACTTCCAATAAAGCTTTAACAGCTGTTAAGGTTGTATCTGTGGTATCGACATGTGTGCGAACATGCTGAATCCCTTGGGCAATTTGCCATTTTAGCGCTTGCGTCGCCCTTGTTTTAACATCTTCTGGAGTTAAAAATGCTTTCCGCTCTGACCATCTTTGGATTCCCTCAAATAAAGTACCACTTCTATTCCATTCTGGCTCACCTGCTGTTAAAGTTGTATCCAGATGAATATGAGGTTCAATAAATGGAGGTAAAGTGAGCGCCCCATCAACATCAATTACTTGTTCACCATCTGGAACTTCAATTGTTTTTTGTGTAATCTCGTGAAAAACACCATCTTTAATAATTAATTGCCATAGCCCTTCTTTACCCCGTAATTTCGCGTTCTGTATGATCATTAGTTGTCATCTCCTTAGATTTTGATATTTTTGCTACAATGAAGGTTAAAACGATATAAATGATTGCTGTGCCAAACAGTGCATTAAGAGGTGTGATGCCCGGCATAATTTGAGCAAAAGTAACCCCTAGTGCCCATGCTCCCATGGCCACCCAATTAATGACTTTAAATTTCGCTTGCTCAAATCCTTCATAGTTTCTACGTTTAATGAAGAAGTAATCGGCTATGATAATCGCACCGATAGATGGTACGGCAGCACTTAGGATATTTAAGAAACCAACGAAGTTATTGTACATCCACATAGCAAAGATGGTACCAACCAAACCATTTACGACAACAAATACTTTCTTGGAAATCTTCGTAATATTGGCAAAACCAAGCCCCGATGCATATAAGGCGTTATCATTCGTTGTCCAGATGTTAAGTCCTAATACAAGTACAGCTGGAATCATCAATCCCTGTAAAAACATGACTTCAGATATATCAGCTAAACCATATGCCATCGCACCGACTGCACCAAATAAAAACATAAGTGAATTTCCTAAGAAAAAGGCGATGACCGTCGCTGTTACGGCTTGCTTAGAAGTCCTAGCAAACCTTGCAAAGTCAGGTGTCAATGTTCCGCCGCTTATAAATGACCCTATGCAGATGGACAATGCTGCAGCAACTGTCATCGTTTGCGCAGGTGTATAATCCATTAAGCCTTCTAAGCCACCAAAAGCTGAAATTCCTTCTATAACTGAATAACCACCCAAGAGTGTGATTGCTGGTACTGCAATAAACCCTAAAATAACCAATGACTTCATCCCGTAGAGAGAAGTGATTGTCATCGCAATACCGAAACCAAAGATAAGTGCATACACATTCCAATCTAGCGCTGTTGCTACAGGAACAGCAAACATAGCCACACCAACACCAAACCAACCGACTTGCGTAAATCCTAGTAAAAAGGAAGGTAAATACGACCCTTTCTCTCCAAAAGCATATTTAGCTAAAAGATGTGTGGACAATCCTGTCTTGGCAGCAATATGTGCAAGAGCACCTGTATATATGCCTAATAGTAAATTCCCTAAGAGGACGATGATAATAAACTCACTAAAGCTGAGTCCTATACCAAGCTCTCCTCCTGCTAACATGCTTGCTGAGAAAAACGTGAACCCTAACATAACAAATAATGTCTTCCAGAAATTATTTCTCTGCGATTTTGGCACCGCTTGCCACGAAAACTCTTGATCGATTTTACTCATTTGTAAATCCCTCCATCAGTTTTCTGATACCAAAAAGCAGAAAAAAAAGAGACTAATCATCAGTTAGATCTGACAATTAGCCCCTAATTTCATTATCTGTATATGATTATATATAGTATTTCTCTCTAGAAAATACTATATCACTACAGAAATAATGATATCCGCTGCCCTTGCCAGCCTCTCTGGACTGAATTAAAGGTACCAGTATTTAATTGAGTTTATTATTGCAGATAATCAAGCTGCAGTCAATAGTATTTAATATATGAAATATTTTACAATAACATTCCATTCAATGGTATTTACCTGTGAAATATCTATATAATCAAAATGAAAAATAATAAAGCAGGAACTTACGTTTTTATAAACCTAGGTAAATTCAAATACCTTCGTCGCTGCTTTATAAATATATTAAATATGTAATAAAAAGGAAGGAAGACAATTAATCATTATGTAAAACGATCACAAAAAATCTCAAACTAGCGAACGGGAAGTAACATATCTTGCGAATGCCATCATTTACTATTTTTATTTTATATCTATTAAAGAAAGAGCAGCACATAGACTCTTTGAAGGAAAATCATCTATCAAAAATGAATATTTCGAAATAATTTCTTATTCCGTTAATGAACAATTCGTGATACACTTATTGAAAGATATTGTCCACGTGGACGCGACAACTGTACATTATATTAATATATTAAATTTGAATTTGGAGGAGCATCATGAAAAACTTCATACGTAAATGGAGCGAAATTAGTTTAGTAAAGCGTATTCTAGCTGGTCTGATTATTGGTATTATATTAGCTTTAGTTGTTCCACAAGCTAGTTGGATTTCTATATTTGGTTCTCTATTTGTCGGTGCTTTAAAAGCTGTTGCACCAATTTTAGTCTTATTTCTAGTTATAAACGCCATTGCTAGTCATAAAACAGGTCAACAAACGAATATGAAAATGATTATCTTTCTATATGCAATAGGAACATTTTCAGCTGGTGTCATCGCCGTAATTGCTAGCTTCATTTTCCCTGTAAGCCTTACACTCCAAACGGGAGCAGATGATGTAACACCACCTGGCGGGATTGTAGAAGTATTACAAACATTATTATTTAATATAGTAGATAATCCAGTTAACGCATTGATGAATGCGAATTATATTGGTATTTTAGCTTGGGCAATTGTATTAGGTATTGTTTTAAAATCAATTGCTGCAGATACAACCAAAACGGCATTAGCAAACATCTCAGACGCGATTACTACTATTGTTAAATGGGTAATTGAGTTAGCACCAATCGGTATTTTAGGTCTTGTTTTTGATGCGATTGCTTCTAATGGCCTTTCCGCATTAACAGAATATGGACAGCTTTTAATCTTGTTGCTTGGCTGTATGTTCTTTATTGCACTTGTAGTTAACCCATTGATCGTTTTCATTTTCACAAGAGAAAACCCTTATCCAATGGTTTTACAAACATTAAGAGAAAGTGCGATTACTGCATTCTTCACTAGAAGCTCTGCTGCTAATATCCCTGTAAACTTAAATCTTTGTAAAAAGATGGATTTAGATGAAGATACTTATTCTATCTCTATCCCACTAGGTGCTACAATTAATATGGCAGGAGCTGCTGTGACTATCTCCGTATTAACACTAGCCGCTGCCCATACTCTAGGTATTGAAGTAGATCTTTGGACAGCCATTATTTTAAGTGTCCTATCTGCTGTATCTGCTGCCGGTGCATCAGGTGTCGCTGGGGGCTCTCTATTATTAATTCCTCTAGCAGCTAGCTTGTTCGGGATTTCTAATGATGTAGCCATGCAAGTCGTTGCAGTTGGATTCATTATTGGAGTTCTACAAGACTCTTGTGAAACCGCATTGAACTCATCTTCTGATGTATTGTTTACTGCGACTGCAGAAAAGGCAAAAAAACGCAAACAAAATCACGTGGCATAAAGCATAGAGGTTGGGACATAAGTATATAGCTAATGATTTATCCGAATGATTAACATCTAATCATTCGGTTTTTTTCTGTGATTTGAATCCTTATATGAATAAGAATAGTGAAATGAAGCGGAAGACACTCGACTCCTGCGGGAAATAGAGGGAAAGCTGAGACCCCGCAGGCATGAACTGCACCCCAATTGTTAGACACTATCTACAACTATTGGAGGTGCAGTTTTTTTGTCCAAATTTACTGCGGAAATGAAGCTACAAGCCGTGACTCGCTATTTAAGCGGAAAAGAAAGTTACAGAGAAATTGGAGAATCTATTGGAATAGATCACAAATCGATTGTTAAATGGGTAAGACAATACAACTACAATGGTGCAGAGGCATTGGTGAAACGTTGTACAAGTTATACACAAATGTTTAAACTAGAAGTACTACAATATATGACTGAAAATGGTACTTCTCTATGTGAAACGGCAGCTATTTTTAATATCCCAGCGCATTCCACTCTAGCTGTATGGAAAAGAAAGTTTGAAACACAAGGGATAGATGCCCTTCAGTCACAGGAACAGGGGCGTCTATCCATGAAAAAAGATTCAAATAAACAAAGTTCTACTGACCGTTCTTTTGAAGCACTAGAAAATCGAATAAAACAACTGGAAATGGAAAATGAGTATTTAAAAAAGTTGAATGCCTTAGTTCAAAACAAGGAAAAATCACCAAACAAGACAAAGCACAAGTAGTCTATGAGTTAAGGCATAAGTATTCGGTGAAGTCACTCGTAAAACTCGCTGGCATTCCACGCAGCACCTATTATAATTTAGTAAAACGAATGAATCGACTTGATCCAGACACCGATATAAAAGGAGAAATCCAAGCCATTTATGAAGAACATGAAGGTCGTTACGGTTACCGTCGTATTCGGGATGAGCTAGTGAATCGTGGGAAAAAAGTAAATCATAAGAAGGTTCAACGAATCATGAAAGAGCTGGGTTTAAGATGCCTAGTGCGGATGAAAAGGTATAAATCTTATAAAGGCACAGTCGGTAAAATAGCGCCAAATCATTTAGACCGTCAATTTAGTGCGGACGCACCGAATGAAAAATGGGTAACAGATATTACAGAATTCAAGCTATTTGGTGAAAAGCTATATCTATCGCCTGTATTAGATTTATTTAATGGTGAAATTATTACGTATACCATCGGTTCTCGACCAACGTATTCATTAGTTTCGGACATGTTAGAAAAAGCATTAGAATCCTTACCAGAAAGGCATCAATTACTCATGCATTCCGACCAAGGATGGCATTATCAAATGAACCAATATCGCAACTTGCTTCAAGCAAAAGGGGTTAAACAGAGTATGTCACGTAAAGGTAACTGTTACGATAACTCTGTAATGGAAAACTTCTTTGGGATACTGAAGTCAGAATTGCTTTATTTTAAGGAATTTGAAAGTGTGAACCACTTTAAACTAGAATTAGAAAAATATATAGAATACTATAATAGGAAACGGTTAAAGGGAAAATTGAAAATGAGTCCGGTACAATACCGAACTCATTTTGAACAAGTTGCCTCATGAAATAACTGTGTCTAACTTTTAGGGGTCACTACAGCAATGCCGAGGAGGCTCAGCCCCTCCCCGCGGAAAGCGAGTGTCTGTAGTGCAATGGAACGGACTTTTTTGCAAATGATTTTTTATAAACTATATTTTGTTATTGTTCGTTTTTGAAATTAGTTCATCTAGTAATGTCGTGACTCTTTTACTTATTTAAATAACTGCTGATGAATTTTACTTACCTGCGCTTCTAAATCCTTCATCATTTGTTCAATTAAGGCTTTCACAGTCGGGATTCTGTCAATAAGCCCAACAACCTGCCCACCATTTATGAAGCCGTTTTCAAAATCACCCTCAATAGCGCCTAATACATGCTGTGTTTCCGATGTTTTTGCTAAATATTGTTCAACTGAATCATTTTCCTGTTCTGCTAGTACTGTTTGAGTATACGGCACAGTGATGACTCTTCTTACTTTCCCATGTGGTCTGCCTAATATCATTGTTGAAAGGTCATCACCCTGAATGATTTTTTTCTTATAGTTTTCATGAAAAGGTGCTTCTTCTGTGGCAATAAACCTCGTTCCCATTTGGCAACCACTTGCTCCTAACATCATAGCTGCTGCTAATCCACTCCCATCACCAATACCACCAGCTGCAACAACCGGAACATTTACAGCCTTGACGATTTGTGGAATTAACGTAAAAGTCGTAAGTTCTAAGCTTGAGTTAATTCCCGCTGCCTCAAAACCTTCCGCTACTAATATATCCGCTCCTGCTCGTTCCGCCTTCATAGCATGCTTCACTGAAGCGACTACGACAATGACTTTTATCCCCACCTCATGTAGCTTAGCTATGTATGGTGCTGGATTCCCTGCTGAAAGAGAAACAATCGGCACTTGCTCTTTTATAACCAATTTCATCATCCCTATTACGTCTTCTGTAACAGTCAGGGGAATATTGACGGCAAACGGTTTTGTTGTCATTTCTTTCACTGCTTTAATCTTTTCGGCTACTTCTTCAACGGATGATGTCCCACAACCGATCGTCCCTAAGCCCCCTGCTTCAGATATAGCCGCTGTTAATTGTGCAGAGCTGATATTGCCCATCCCTCCTTGAATAATGGGATATTGAATATTTAAAAGAGTTGTTAAGTATTTCATTTTTTCACCACCTGTAATAATTATGTTATAATAAATTTTAATGTATGACAATTCTAAAAAATATAAAAGTGAGGAAAAAATAATGATCATACCTTACCGAGACAAGAAACCTTCTGTAGATCAAACCGTATTTCAAGCACCAGGATCTTATATTATTGGCGATGTAATCATTGGGAAACAATCCTCTGTTTGGTTTAATGCTGTCATTAGAGGAGATGAAGATAGAATAATCATTGGAGAACGGTGTAGTATTCAAGATAATGCAACCATTCATCTATATGAAGGTTCACCAACAATTATTGAAGATGAAGTAACAGTAGGCCATAATGCTATTCTTCATGGTTGCCATATTGGTAAGCGCTCAATTGTAGGTATGGGATCAACCATTTTAGATGGGGCACACATTGGAGAAGAATGTATTATTGGTGCCAATACGCTTATACCAGCCAATAAAAAAATTCCACCACGCTCCCTTGTGATCGGCTCACCCGGAAAAGTTGTACGTGCAATCGATGATAAGGATCTGGCGTTAATACAACTTTCTATTGATAGTTATGTGCAAAAAGGCGCAGAATTTCAAGGGCAACAAGTAAAAAACGATGGCCAGAAATAGCCATCGTTTTATTCTTCACTCATTAAAGGATGCTTCGACACATCATAATCGGCATCTTTTCGTTTGATATCATTATCCTTCCGAAAAATCTCTTCGAAGAATTCATTTGCAGGTTCTGCAAGTAATTTATAATATTGCGTAAATAAAAGTGCTGCATGGTTCCCATTCCACTCTACAGGAAGGAGCTCCTTCGGTAGACCTGGATCGATAAACAGAAATTTACGGTATTCATGAACAAGTAATGTCCTTTCGACAAAACACTCTGCTTTCGTCATTTTCCCATCTTGAATCATACTTTGATGAATAATATATTGCTTACTATATGTAGAAATAAACTCTTCATACTTTGCTTGAATTTCATCTACAGGCCAACTTCTCTCCACTAATGACAGGCTATCTTGAGGCCCCTTATATTCCGAAACAAAGAAGTCAACATAAGACTCTATCTCATACTTCTTAACAAGTTGCTTGACTTCTTTTTCTAGGTTATTTGGTGAGATCCAAAAACCATTTTGAAAACTACCGAATCCACTCCAAACAAGCTCTTTTCTGAACTCATCACGAACCTGCCGTTTTTCCTCTGGAATCGAATACATAAGAAAACACCATTTACCTTTCCAACTATGCGGGTTCAGTTTAAATATCCTACCCGCAGCTTCCTCCATCCGATCTTCTCCACGCGGGGTCAAATAGTAATAGCTTTTATTCCCTTTCTTTTCAGACTGAACCCAGCCTTGCTTGTACATTCGGGACATGGCTACTCTTGTTGACTGCTCATTATGGCCAAATTCTTTCAGTAGGTGAATGAGCGTACCTATCCAAATCTTATTGCCATAATGACGCAAGTAATCTCCATATATCGTAAAGATTAAAGATTGCGTATTATTGCCCATTTCTATCACACTCTTTTTCCATTCGTACTTTATCTTTTATCTTATCTAAAAAAGACAAAGAAACGCAATAGTTATTTCCCTTGAAACACCGGTTGTCTTTTTTCACTAAATGCTTGCAGTGCCTCGACACGATCATTTGTCGGTAACGTTAGTTCATATGCCTTCGATTCAATCGCCATCCCAGTTTGAATATCCGTGTTCATCCCTTGTGAGATTGCATATTTTGCCTGGATGAGCGCAACAGGCCCGCTTTTCAACATTTGTTGTGCGAAGTTGATGCAAGTCGATTGTAAAGCCTCTTTCTCTACTACTCTTGTCAAAATTCCTAATCCATATGCTTCATTGGCAGATATTTTCGCGGCTGTGAAGATTAACTCCTTCGCTTTCATTTCTCCAACCACTCTCGGTAAGCGCTGTGTACCACCAGCACCTGGAATGATTGCCCAGCTCGTTTCAGTTAAACCTAATTTAGCATCTTCTACTGCGAGAGCAAAATCACAAGCAAGAATCAGTTCGAACCCTCCACCAAAGGCATATCCGTTTATTGCAGCAATCGTTGGCATCGGTAGATTTGCAATATCATTGAACACATCACGAATTAAGCGGACATTTCTTCTTGTTTGTTGTTCATTCAATGTTTTTCTTTCTTTTAAATCTGCTCCAGCACTAAAGGCTTTATCTCCTGCCCCTGTGAAAATAACCACACGTACATCTGGATTTATTTGCATATCCGCTACCGTTTCTTGAAGCTGTTTCAGTGTAGCATAATCAAAACAATTAAGGACGTCTGGACGATTAATCGTAACCGTTGCAATATGATTCTCTAGCTTGAATAATACGTTTGTCATTGAGTTTTCCTCCTTTAAAGGATACTATTTGATAGATTTAATCGCTG
Source organism: Cytobacillus sp. FSL M8-0252 (assembly GCF_038007345.1). Classification (NCBI taxonomy): domain Bacteria; kingdom Bacillati; phylum Bacillota; class Bacilli; order Caryophanales; family Bacillaceae; genus Cytobacillus; species Cytobacillus sp. FSL M8-0252. The sequence goes on along the minus strand of NZ_JBBOWZ010000001.1, from coordinate 942,824 downwards.
GATGTTTAGCCTAGTGACACCATAATTTATGGATTGTTAATATCAGGATTTTGCCATTGCTATAATGCCCTCTTTTGTGAGGCTCTCATTTACCAAGAACGAAAATTTTACACTTTCGACATAGCGTGGATCACTTTCCTCTGATAATGGTTCTTGCCTTTTCACTTAATAACACAAGATTTACTCCCTATTAAATGCTGCAATGTCCCCTTATACATGAAGGGGACATTGCCAAACAATATCATTCTTTATTCCTCTACATTTTTCACAATAGCAGCAATACCTTGTCCCACTCCAATACACATCGTTGCTAGTCCATATGTTTCTTTTCTACGTTTCATTTCATATATCAATGTCGTAAGAATTCTCGCACCACTTGCCCCTAATGGGTGACCGAAGGCAATCGCCCCTCCGTTGACGTTGACTTTGTCTGTATCTAATTCAAGTTGTTTCACGCATTCTATTGATTGTGATGCAAAAGCTTCGTTTAGTTCAACCAAGCCAATATCAGCTGTAGATAAATTGGCACGGTCTAGCGCCTTTCTTGATGCATAGATTGGGCCGAGTCCCATGACTGCTGGTTCTAGTCCGGCTGTTGCACCAGCAACATAGGATACTAATGGTTTTAGTCCTAACTCTTTTGCTTTATCCGCACTCATAATTAACAATGCACTTGCACCATCATTGACACCAGAAGCATTGCCTGCAGTAATTGTTCCGCCTTCAAAAATGGGACGTAGTTTAGCTAACTTTTCTAATGAGGTATCGGGACGTGGGTGCTCGTCCGTATCCACTACTACTTCATTTCCTTTACGATCGTGATAGACAACAGGGACCATTTCCTCTTTAAAAATATTAGCGTCCATAGCGGTTTTTGCACGTTGTTGGCTTTCGTAAGCAAATCTATCTTGATCTTCACGAGAAATATTGTAACGTTTGGCTACATTTTCAGCTGTTTGTGGCATCGAGTCTGTACCATACATTTCATGAAGCTTTTTATTCGTAAAACGCCAACCAATCGTTGTATCGAACATTTCCATATTACCTCTTGGGTAGTCTTTACTCGGTTTAGCCATCACAAATGGTGCACGCGTCATACTCTCTGTACCACCAGCAATATAAACGTCACCTTCACCAATGGCAATCGCACGTGCTGCATATAAAACAGCATCTAATCCGGACCCACAGAGGCGGTTCAATGTTGTACCTGCAACATCAATAGGTAAACCTGCTAAAAGGGCTGACATACGCCCAACGTTCCGATTGTCTTCTCCCGCTTGATTGGCATTGCCTAGGACAACCTCTTCTATTTGCTCAGCAGGTAACCCAGGGTTCCGATCGACCAATGCTTTAATGACTGTTGCACCTAAATCATCGGGACGGACATCCTTTAATGCGCCTTTATAGCGACCAATTGGTGTTCTTACTGCATCAACGATAACAACTTCTCTCATTTTACAGGGCCTCCTCGGGTTTTTTCGTGTAATCATAGACGCCTTTGCCAGATTTTCTTCCCAATCTGCCAGCTTTGACGTATTGTTCTAGTAATGGAGCAGGACGGTATTTTTCACCTAATTTTTCATGTAAATACCTTAAGTTGTTTAATCTTGCATCCAAACCTACCAAATCGACTAATTCGAATGGCCCCATCGGATAATTCAGACCTAACTTAATCGCTTTATCAATATCTTCTGGCGTCCCTAATCCTTCTTGAAGCATGTAAAATGCTTCATTTCCGACGAGCGCACTCATTCGACTCGTTACAAACCCTGGAAACTCATTTACAACAACTGTTTCCTTACCCATTTTGCCAGCAACACCTTCAATAAAAGCAACTGTGTCATCATTCGTTTCTAATCCGCGAATGATTTCAATTAGCGGCATTTTATGTACCGGGTTGAAGAAGTGCATGGCGATTGTTTTTTCTGGACGGTTCGTATAAGAGCCAATTTCCGTCGGGCTCATTGTTGATGTATTGGAGGCAAAACGACAATGTCCAGGTGCAAATTGATCTATCGTTTCAAAAATGTCCCTTTTAATGCTCGCAATTTCTGGAACAGCCTCAATAACAAGATCCGCATCAGCCACTACTTGTTTCAAGTCTGTTGCATAGCTTAGATTCGCTTGAGCCGCGGCTGATTGTTCACCCGTAATTTTCCCACGAGAAACACCTTTTGCAAAAATACTTTCAATCTCTTTTTTTGCACTGTTCAACGCTTCTTCCTTTATATCATTCAAGACAACTTCGTATCCACCGACTGCACTCACATAAGCAATCCCTCTGCCCATCACACCTGATCCGACAACAACAATTTTACTCATCATGCTCTCCTCCTCTATTTCCCATAAATGAAGGCGGATGCCAAGCGTCAATAGTCTTGGCATCCGCATATGTGTATTCCTTAAATGCCGAATGGGTTCAGCGGTTTGTTCCCAAAATAAGAAATAATACTTTTTGTTTCTGTATAAAGATCTAATGTTTCAATACATAGTTCACGACCGAAACCTGACTGTTTGTAACCACCAAAAGGTGTACCAGGGAAAGCAGAGAATGGGCAGTTCACCATAACAATTCCTGCTTCAATTTTGTTTGCTACTCTAGTTGCTTTTGCTCCGTCTTTTGTCCAAACAGCTGAGCCTAAACCATACACAGTATCATTCGCCAGTTTAACTGCTTCTTTTTCATCTTTGAATTTCATGATGACAACAACTGGCCCAAAGATTTCTTCTTTAACCACTTTCATCTCATGATTCACATTAGCAATCACTGTAGGCTCATACCAAAAGCCATTTTCAAATCCTTCTACTTGCGCACCTTTCCCACCCGCAAGAATTTCAGCGCCTTCTTCTTTGGCAGATTGCACATAACCATCAATGACATCCCATTGGTTCTGATCAATAATAGCACCAACATGTGTCCCTTTATCAAATGGATTACCTAATGTTAATGACTTTGTTTTTTCAACAAATTTCTCTACAAATTCATCGTATATATCCTCATGTACATAGAGACGAGAACGAGCTTCACAAGATTGACCTGTGTTATAGTAAATTCCGTAGATTGATCCTACAACTGCTGCATCAATATCCGCATCATCGAAAACGATATTTGGTGATTTTCCACCTAGCTCTAATGTCACGCGTTTTAATGTATCTGAAGCTTTCGCCATAATATCTTTACCAATTGGTGTTGATCCTGTGAAAGCCACTTTATCCACTCTATCGTGCTCTACTAAGTAATTCCCTACATCTTTACCTGATCCAGGAACGATATTTACTACTCCTGCTGGGACACCTGCTTCGATGCAGATTTCTCCTAAAATAATCGCTGTAAGTGGTGTTAAGCTAGCTGGTTTCACAACGATTGAACATCCAACTGCAATCGCAGGAGCAACCTTCCAAGCAGCCATCATTAGAGGATAGTTCCAGGGGATGATTTGTGCACAAACCCCTACAGGTTCCTTTTCAGTATAGTTGTGAAATTGTCCTGCCATTGGATTGACTGTTCCGCGGTGGCCAACAATCGCGCCTGCATAAAATTCAAAATCCTCAATCGCTTGCATCACTTGTCCTTGTGCTGTGCTTAATGTTTTACCCGTATCAAGCATCTCTAATTCAACAAGTTCATTAAATCGACTACGCATAATAGCAGCGATTTTATTCATAATACGCGATCTTTTATTAACGGGAAACTTCTTCCACTTTCCGTTGTCAAATGCTTCTCTTGCTGCTAAAACTGCTTTTTCTGCATCTTCTTTTGACGCTTTTGCCACCTCTGCCAATAATTCACCAGTAGCAGGGTTATAAGTTTTGATTGTTGCTCCGCCTGTGCTTTCTACTTTTTCGCCATTAATTATCAGGTGATAGTAATCTCTCTTCATTGATACTGCTTCTTTAGCTGTTTCTTGAACTGTTGCCATGTCTACCACTCCTAATTTTATTGTCCGATATATTCAGGTTGTCTTTTCTCTATAAATGCTTGAACGCCTTCTTTTGCATCCTTTGTTAAACCAGCAATTCGTTGCCCTTCTGCTTCTTTTTCTAAATAAGCATCTAGCGGGAGATTCTCTGCCAGTGTTAAGTATCTTTTAATTAAGCCAATGGCTTTTGTAGGCATTTTCGCTAATTTAATTGCAAATTCCTCTACTTCTTTTTGCCAAGTATCTTGTGGAATGACGCGATTAATCACACCCAGCTCCAAGGCTTTCTGTGCAGGGATTTTTTCCCCTAGAACAGAAATCTCTAGCGCTTTTGCTCGGCCAACTAAATGGCTAAGAAAATGTAAATTACCAGAGTCCGGAATTAGACCAATATTAACAAAAGCATTGATAAAACTAGCTTTTTCTGAAGCAAGACGGAAATCACACGCTAAAGCTAAACTAAATCCAGCACCTGCAGCTACGCCATTCACCGCCGCAATAATAGGTTTTTCGCAAGCCATTATTGCTTTTACCATCGGTGTGTAATGATTTCTTAGTAAATCACCGTGATTCGTATCATCATTTACCTCAGCTAAATCTTGCCCGGAACAAAACGCTCTACCTTCACCAGTAATAACGATGCAGCGTACTTTTTCATCTTTACCCGCTAGCTTTACTGCTTGTGTAATTTCGCGATTCATTTCTGCAATAAAAGCGTTCAATTTATCGGGACGATTCAGCTTGATCCAACTGATTCCTTCATGACATTCATAATTAATTGTATTGAACATTGCCAACCTTCTTTCTATTTTCCGTGGAATTTGGGCTTTCTTTTCTCAATAAAAGCATTCATTCCTTCTTTTTGATCTTCTGAAGAGAAGAGTAGATAGAAGTTTTTTCGCTCATATTGCATGCCTTCATATAAAGAATAATCAACCGCTTTATTAACGGAATCTTTAATGAGGCGGATGGCTAGTGGCGGCTTTTCTGCAATCATTTTCGCAAACTTTAATGTTTCTTCTTCTAATAGTTCGCCAGATACAATTCTATTTACAAAGCCATGAGATTGCGCCTCTTCTACTTGAATACGTTTCGCACTCCATATCCACTCTAATGCGAGCGTGCGACCTACAAGTTTGGTTAAACGCTGTGTACCTCCAGCACCTGGCATCACACCTAGATTAACTTCAGGAAAGGAGAATTCCGTACCTTCAGCTGCAATCAATACATCACAACTTAAGGCCAGTTCAAATCCCCCTCCGAAAACAAAGCCTTGTACAGCGCCGATAATCGGTTTTTTTATCACTGAAAGACGATCCCAATCTTGAAATTGGTTTAGCAGCTCTAGATGAATGGGATCATCATTCGACATTTCGTCAATATCTGCGCCTGCTGAAAAAGCTCTTCCTTTGCCTTTGAGTAAGATGACTCTCACGGTATCGTCCTGATCATAACGCTCCATTACCTGAACAATTTCTTTCATCATTTGACGATTAAGAGCATTCAATTGCTTCGGACGGTTTAGCTCAATGATGCCAATATAATCCTCCACTTTTGTTTCTATAAACGCGTATTCACTCATTCGTCTTCTTCACCGATAGCAAAGCTAACCAGTTTACCTGCAAACCCCATTACATCTTTCGCTGATGCTTTACCTTCAGGTGACTTCATACCATTTTTCAATGCTTCATGATTTTCATAGTACATTTCACACATTAAATAAAATTTGGGCTCATCACCGGTTGGTGTACCGACCATTTTTGTTACTTTCATTTTTTGTAATCCAGGAATTTTTTCAGTAATTGGCACGTGTACATTGTAATAATGCTCATCGAATGCTGCCTTATCTTCAGGTTGCTTGTAAAATGCGATTAATTTGACCATTGTTTATATTCCCCTTTACATTAAGTTTGATATTGGTTTCATTGCTTCAAATGGATTTTTACATGATTTACAATATAAAATACTTCTGCAGGCTGTCGGTCCAAATATATTATCAAGCGTGACATAGGTTGATCCGCAATAGGGGCAATCCACATGCCAAGAACCGTCTTCTGTAAAATGCTTTGGAGGTGGAGCAATACCAAACGCCTTTAGTCCTTTTTGTCCTTTTTCTGTAATGCGATCTGAAGTCCATGGAGGTGCAGTTTTAAATAATACTTCTACTGCTTCTACCCCCGCTACACTTTGGATTTGTTCGACCACATTCTTCTTGATGATTTCAAGCGCTGGACACCCTAAAAAGGTTGGAAGCATCGTAATCGATACATGCGAATCATGTATTTCTACACCCTCGATCATCCCTAGGTCTACCACACTCACTGTGCTAATTTCAGGGTCCTGAACTAATTCGAGCGCTTCCATAATGTCCTTTTCAGCTACTAAAGTCGGTTGATACATCTCTATTCCTCCTCACATGTTCTAAAAAGTCTTACCAAGGAACAGTAGGATTGAGGCGATAAACCTCTGATAACGTACTTAACGCACGGTCAAGTTCCTCAGTGTGTTCCCCTAAACGTCCATTTCGATCTGGTTGCTGTATGATAGGCGATTCGATATGAAGCGCTTTCACTACTTCTTCAAGTGCTGCTTCCCATCTTTGTTTTAATACCGTTGCATCTTCAATTAAAGCAAATTCTTTAAAGCTTTGAGATGCATTACCATAAGAGAAAACATCACCAAAGTCAGCCATTACTCCTTCAATTGCTTTGTTCATACGCTCTTTAGCCTCGTCAGATGAAGACAATAATTGCGTAAACCATGTTCTCCAGTGTATATGATGGTAAAACAATTCCATGCTAACTTTTGTGGCTACTTCAGCCAGTGGCTGATAGGTGGTTTTTTTCAATGAATCTATTTTTACTTTTTTCGCTAGCGTATAGAAATAATTGCGAACAACTGCATATGCCCAATCATATCTTGGTGTTTCCATATAGTAGCCTGCACCATTTTCGCGTTCTACTAATATACTATTCTTTCTTTCCTTCGCCGATCGTCCATGTGCTAGATCATCTATCTTTCCATACCCCAGCTCTTCTAGTAAACCGAAATACATTTTCGCATGACCCATCGTATCTTGACTGATGGAAGATGAAGCAACATCTTCTTCAATATGAGGCGCCAGCCCTAGCCATTCTGAACCGCGGTAAGATAGGAGAAAGTCATCATCAGCAAGCTGAAATAAAAGCTCAGCAAGTGCTTCTTTATGCGCTGGTGTCATTTCCACTGCATTTGTGCTCATCTTACTTCTCCCCCCATGATAGAATCTCTTTTTCATCTAACATTTGTTGCTCGTAATGGCGCCATTTTTTCTTTAAGTAGCCATACCCTTTTGTTGTTCTGTATTCCTTATTATCTAACCGGTTCAACATCTGCTTTTCTTCATAATTTAAACCATGAATTTCTTTACGATTAACCACCCAAATATCTGCTACAGGTTCACGGCGCAAAAAGTTCTCCTGTGCCATAACCATAGCCATTTCAGCATTAGGGGCAAGCAAGCTAAATTGATGTTGAAAGGCTGCTTTTGATGTCTTTTTACTAAATACTTCGAATTCTTGAAAAAATTTATTACTACCCATCTGACTTCCTCCTTTAGCTAATCTGACCTAATGCTTCTCGCACCCAAGCATTATTTTCGTAAGATACGCGGCGAAGATTTAAGCGTTCCTGAGATTTAGGACCATTATTTCTCATGATTTCTTTTAATTTCGACCAATCAGGTTGTTGATAGGTCCATTCTTGCTTCTCTTCATCAAAACGGATGGTTGGATCAGGAATCTCTAAGCCAAGAGATAGAATTCTAGGTACATATTTTGTGAGGAACGCTTGACGCAATTCTTCATTTGTTTTTGGTCTGATTTTGTATTTGATGGTAATATCTTGTTTTGACTTGCCTACTTGGGAACTTGGGGGTCCGAAGAATAACAGAAGTGACTCCCACCATCTTGTCACACCATCTTGCACCATTTCTCTTTGTTCCTCTGTTCCCTCTGCTAATGCCATGATAATCGATTCACCGTGTTGAGCGTGGAAGACTTCTTCCGCACAAATACGATGCAATGCTCTCGAATAGGGTGCATACGAACTGTTAAGCATATTGGTCTGTGTGATGATAGCCGCACCATCTACTAACCAACCAATTAAACCTGCATCTCCCCAACTCGGTGCCGGCATATGAAATACATTGTGAAATTTCAATTTTCCTGTAAAAAGATCCTGCATAATGTCATCTCGTGTTTTGCCAGTAGGCTTAAGTAAGTCTTCAGCGACACGCAATAGTAATTGGCCATGCCCCATTTCATCTTGTACCTTTGCCATGATGCCGAGTTTTCTTTGTATAGACGGGGCTTTAGGTACCCATTCTTTCTCTGGAAGCGCTCCCATAATCTCACTGATTCCATGCATAGAAATCAATTTAATTAATGTATTGCGATAATCTTCAGGCATCCAATCATCAGCTTCGATTTGTTCACCGCGATTGATCCGTTCCATAAACTGTTCATACTTTTGTTCTTCTGTTTCCGCTACAACTGAACTACTCATCTACCTTCCCTCTCTTCTTTGAGTTATTTTATATTTTATATAACGTTTATATAACGATATTATATATTATAGTTATGTTATAAAGCAAATTTATTTTTCTGATTATTCATTTTAATCTTTTCACAAGATGACTTCGACTTGTCGCTTATCAACGATTCTAACAGCTTTTCCTTCTGATCTCGGGATACTCCTTGGTGGATGTACTTTAACTTTCATCGAAACTAGACAGTTATTTTTCATGGAATGCTGTACTTTTTTCATTAAACCTAAAGTATATCCCTCTAAATCGACACCGTTCGATTTTTGATACATAAATTCATCCATTTCTACATGAAGTTCTACACTATCCAGTACCCCATCATTGAGTAAATGTACTTGATAGATAGGTGCCAATTCTTCTATTTGTAATAAATAATGCTCGATTTCAGAAGGAAATACATTTACACCGCGAATAATCATCATGTCATCGATTCGCCCTTTAATTCGGGACATTTTTTTCGTTGTTCTACCACAAGAACAAGTACCAGATTTTACTGAAGCTAAGTCTCCTGTACGATAACGAATAATTGGAAACGCTTCCTTCGTTAAACTAGTAAAAACAAGTTCGCCGATTTCTCCTTCAGCTACTGGTTCTAACGTATCAGGATCGATTACTTCTACCAAGAAATGATCGTCAGCAATATGCAGACCTTGTTGTTCTTCATGACATTCCATCGCTACACCTGGTCCCATCACTTCACTTAATCCGTAAATATCACTTGCCTTTATACCGAACAACTCTTGAAGTTTTTTACGCATACCTTCTGTCCAAGGTTCTGCACCAAAAATGCCATATTTTAAGGAACTCTTAGCTGGATCTTTGCCTTGCGCTTTCATTTCTTCTGCAATTTTCAAAATATAAGAAGGGGTACCTGCAATCACTGTCGGTTTGAAATCCTCAATAATCATTATTTGGCGATCGGTATTGCCACCAGATACCGGAACTGTCGCCATTCCTAACCTTTCTGCACCAAAATGAATCCCTAATCCCCCAGTAAATAGCCCATAGCCATAGGCATTTTGGAAAATGCCATCCGGTTCACCACCAGCTAAGGCAATCGCACGAGCAGCTAAATCAGCCCAGTTATCAACATCATTTTTAGTATAACCAACTACCGTTGGTTTCCCACTTGTACCAGATGAAGCATGTACGCGAAGGACATCCTTCATCTCTACCGCAAACAAGCCATAAGGGTAGTTATCTCTTAAATCGGATTTTTTTGTGAAAGGAAGTTTACTTAAATCATCAAGCGTTTGGATATCATTCGGAGTAATATTTAATTCTTGAAACTTATTTTGATAGAAAGGGACATGTTCAAATACTCGATTCACAGTTTTCTTTAATCCTTCTAACTGTAGCGCTTCCATTTCAGACTTACTAAAGGTTTCAGCTTTGTGTAGAATCATCTTTTTATCTCCTTATTGGTTATTGTGGCTTTTTCTTTTTGATAGCTACTCATATAAGTAAATTATTTTAATCTTTGAAACACCCCAATGAACAGTGTTGTTATGTGGAGATTGTGTAAGTATTTTTGTAAAAAAGCTTTTGAGCACCAGCCTTCTATAGAAAAAGCCCGTTTTTAAAACGCTTTCATTTAAAAAACATATATAAATATAACCTTTTACAAGTTTACAACCGTAAAAAAGTTATATTTATTTTCACTTAAATTATCACAAAATTTTTTAAATGTAAACAAAAATCAGATATTTTAAAATAGAGGTAATATAATTATAATAAGTCAAAAACATTGGTAATTAGGGTTATAACCGTAAATTATTTATTTCTAAAATATTTGACAAATCATAATTCTCCAATTATCATTCCGTATATAACATTATTAAGTTAACCGTATTTTTTTAGTTATAATTAGTATCTAAACTTTTATTGGAGGTTATATCATGGCCAAATATACGATTGTAGACAAAGAAACTTGTATTGCTTGTGGCGCTTGCGGTGCTTCCGCTCCAGATGTGTATGATTATGATGACGAAGGAATCTCTTTTGTCATTCTCGATGATAACCAAGGAAATGAACCAATACCAGAAGATCTCCTCTTTGACGTTGAAGACGCCATCGATGGATGTCCAACAGATTCGATCAAATTGAGTGATACACCATTTAACGGTGTGCCCGTTGAATCATAAAGAATTAATTGCTCGGGTACCTTGCGTACTCGGGTTTTATTCTTGTAAAATAGTTCGCTCACTTCGTAATATATAAACCTTGCTAATATTTTTTGTGGTCTTATTTAAATGGCGAATTATTTCTTGGTAGATTCAAGATACTGTCTGTTTTTCGTCGCTTATACTTTCGAATAATTTTTTAAGGGCAACGATCTTTACCATTGTAATGATTAATAATCCATATAATTGTAAATATAGTAAAATAAGTAATAATAAATTAATATCATTATATAATTTTTCTATAGTAAGAAACTATTAATTACGGGCTTCATTTATTTGGAACTTGTTCCAAAGATAAAAATTATACTCAGATCACCTTTTGCGAGGCGCTCATCTCCGAGTTTCTTGCTGAGTGACTTGCTAACACTTTTTGCGAGGCGCTCATTCCCGAGTTTCTTGCTGAGTGATCTGCAAACACCTTTTGCGAAGCGCTCATCCCCGGCTTCCTTGCTGAGTGACCTGCAAACACCTTTTGCGAAGCGCTCATCCGCAGTTTCCATTCTGAGTGATCTGCAAATACCTTTTGCGAGGCGCTCATCCACGAGTTTCTTTCTGAGTGACCTGCAAACACCTTTTGCGAGGCGCTCATCCGTAGTTTCCATTCTGAGTGATCTGCAAACACCCTTTGCGAAGCACTCATCCGCAGTTTCCTTTCTGAGTGATCTGCAAACACCTTTTGCGAGGCGCTCATCCACGAGTTTCTTGCTGAGTGACTTGAAAACACCTTTTGCGAAGCGCTCATCTCCGGGTTTCTTCCTCAGTGACTTGAAAACACCTTTGCAATGCGCCCATCCACGAGTTTCTTTCTGAGTAACCTGCAAACATCTTTTGTGAAGCGCTCATCCACGAGTTTCTTGCTGAGTAACCTGCAAACACCTTTTGCGAGGCGCTCATCCCCGAGTTTCTTGCTGAGTGACCTGCAAACACCTTTTGCGAGGTGCTCATCCGCAGTTTCCTTTCTGAGTGATCTGCAAACACCCTTTGCGAAGCACTCATCCGCAGTTTCCTTTCTGAGTGATCTGCAAATACCTTTTGCGAGGCGCTCATCTCAGGGTTTCTTTCTGAGTGACTTGCAAACACCTTTTGCGAGGCGCTCATCCGCAGTTTCCATTCTGAGTGATCTGCAAATACCTTTTGCGAGGCGCTCATCTCAAGGTTTCTTTCTGAGTGACTTGAAAACACCTTTTGCGAGGCGCTCATCCACGAGTTTCTTGCTGAGTGACTTGAAAACACCTTTTGCGAAGCGCTCATCTCCGGGTTTCTTCCTCAGTGACTTGAAAACACCTTTGCAATGCGCCCATCCACGAGTTTCTTTCTGAGTAACCTGCAAACACCTTTTGCGAGGCGCTCATCCGCAGTTTCCATTCTGAGTGATCTGCAAATACCTTTTGCGAGGCGCTCATCTCAGGGTTTCTTTCTGAGTGACTTGAAAACACCTTTTGCGAGGCGCTCATCCACGAGTTTCTTGCTGAGTGACTTGAAAACACCTTTTGCGAAGCGCTCATCTCCGGGTTTCTTCCTCAGTGACTTGAAAACACCTTTGCAATGCGCCCATCCACGAGTTTCTTTCTGAGTAACCTGCAAACATCTTTTGTGAAGCGCTCATCCACGAGTTTCTTGCTGAGTGACCTGCAAACACCTTTTGCGAGGCGCTCATCCGCAGTTTCCATTCTGAGTGATCTGCAAACACCTTTTGCGAAGCACTCATCCGCAGTTTCCATTCTGAGTGATTTGCAAACACCTTTTGCGAAGCACTCATCCGCAGTTTCCATTCTGAGTGATCTGCAAACACCTTTTGCGAAGCGCTCATCCCCGAGTTTCTTGCTGAGTAACCTGCAAACACCTTTTGCGAGGCGCTCATCCCCGAGTTTCTTGCTGAGTGACCTGCAAACACCTTTTGCGAGGTGCTCATCCGCAGTTTCCATCCTGAGTGATCTGCAAACACCTTTGCGAAGCACTCATCCGCAGTTTCCATTCTGAGTGACCTGCAAACACCTTTTGCGAAGCGCTCATCCCCGAGTTTCTTCCTGAGTAACCTGCAAACACCTTTTGCGAAGCACTCATTCCCGGATTCCTTTCTGAGTGAATTGCAAACACGCCTTCTTCTTAAAAAATGATTAAATACCGGCGGAGACAAATGAGGCCACCCAAAATATTGGGTGGCCTCGAAATTCTATATAGAAAAAGGTAATCTAGTCAATTATTGTCCATAATGGATATATAGCTCAGCACGTCGAAAAGGGGGTCCATAGGCGAGAGCGAAAAAAAATATGGATGGTGTGTATATGGGACAATAACTGCTAGAGTACTATCATCTTTTGATGATATTCCTTATTCCTGCGATATTATTTAGATAAATCTTCTTGTAATGCTTTTAAAAATTCAACACGGCTATTTGCAGGGCCGCCTTCTAATAGTGGATCAATCGTATTTACATATACTTGATCTTCTTTAAATGCCGTAATGTTTTTCACAATAGGATCGTTTTGTAAATCTTCTAAAGCGTTTTTCGCCTCTGCATTTTCACTTTCAGCAAATTGGATGAATAGGTGGTCTGGATTCATATCTGCTAACTGCTCAATTGAAAGTTGTGCTTGGTTTTCTGCTGCTTCAATCTCTGCTGGTACTTCTAATCCTAATTCACTATATAAAACAGGATTGACGAATACATCTTGTGGATAAACAAATACTTGACCTGCGCGGATACGTACAGCTGCTACTTTTTTACCTTCTAATTCTCCAGCAATAGATGCTTTTGCAGTTTCTACATCTTCTTTATATGCATTTAATACTTCTTCTGCTTTATCTTCTTTTCCAGAAATCTCACCCATTAACTTTAAGTTTGCTTCCCAATCAGTAGAGATATAAGAAACAGGAATAGTCGTAGCAATTTTCTCTAATTTCTCTGTTACATCTGCAGGGAATTTAGATGTTGCTAAAATAACATCTGGTTGTAACTCAAGCACTTTTTCAAAGTTCGGTTGTCTTTTTTCACCGATAGATTCAGCTTTATCTGTGATAGAAGTATAAATTTCAGGAAATTCTCCTCCAACTGAAATAGCCCCCACTGGATGTACATCTAATGCTAACGCATCTTCCATTGCTTCCATGGCACCAGTAATTACGATTCGCTCTGCATTAGCAGGGATTTCGTATGATTTACCTAAGTACTCAATTGTTTTTGTACCATCTTCACTGCTTTCTTCGGTTTTTGCATCATCTTCCTCTTTGTTCGAAGCATTTGACTCTTCACTACTACCTCCACCACAAGCGGCTAATACTAACATGATGAACATCATTAAACTAGCTAACATCCACTTTCTATTCACTATTATTCTCTCCTTCTAGTTCTTCTTCTTTGTTAGATTTGTTATAAATGTATTACTTTCATACTCTTCTCTGAACAATCCTTTTTCTACAAGTAATGGTAGCAGCTTATCGAAAAATAGTTGTAGTGACCTTATTGAACCACCTGGTAAAGCAATAAAACCATCCATTGCTCCTTTATCCAGCCAGTATTCAATCTGCTGTGCAGCCTCCTCGACTGTGCCGATGATTATCCAATGAGCCGAACTGATAACCTCTGGCCTTGATAGTAATTGCTGAACTGTTGGTTCATTTTTGATAATGTAATCTTTTAACAGTCCTGCATGTGTTTTGCTATACACTTGTCGATCATTATGCGGTATGTGCGCTGCAGTTACTTTGTCATCTTTAGCAAATCCACTCAGATCCAGGCCCAGTATACGCCGTACCATTGCCAATTGTTGCTCCAGACTTAGATGTGCAAAAGCATCACGATAAAGCGCTTTTGCTTCAGCAGTTGTATTTCCTAAGAAAAGTGATAATCCTGGTAATACAACAATATCATCAGCTTTTCTACCTTTTGACTTTGCACGATTGCGCAAATCTTGACGATAACTTATCGCTGATTCGATTGTAGGTGTGGCAGCAAAGATTCCTGATGCTACACCAGAAGCAAACTCACGCCCAGCATCAGAAGCACCTGCTTGAAATAATGGTAATTCTCCAGCAAGATGAGCAGGTAAATTCAGCGGTCCTCTCACATCATAGAAATCACCTTGATAATCAATTGGATGAATTTTATCTTTATCAGCAAATATCCCTTCATCCCGATCAACTAAGAAAGCTTCAGCAGGGTAACTCCTCCACAACCTATGAATAACATCTACGCTCTCTTTCGCACGATTATATCTTTCCTCTGAAGAAGGCATATTCTTATGGCCAAAATTATCTCCACCTTCAATAGAAGTGACAATGTTCCACCCTGCTCTTCCTTCACTTAATCGATGAAGAGTCTGTAATTGCCTTGCAATCACGTATGGTGGGTTAAAAGTAGTCGAAACAGTTGTGACCAATCCAATCTGACTTGTGTGCTCTGCTAGCATCGTCATCAACAATGTCGGATCTAATCCTCCCATCGCTGGTGATATATTGACTCTTTCTGGATGCAAAAATAATGCATCTGGTTTGAATACAAAGTCCAACTTTGCTTCTTCTGCTTTTTTCGTCAGCTCTATGTAAAAATCAGCAGAAAATATACGTTCTGCACTACTATCTTTTTTGCGCCAACCCCAGCCATTTAACCAAGTAGGTGATAATGATAACCCTATACAAAGATGCTTCTCACTCATTACTATTCAACCTTCCCTACAGTTGCTGCCACTAACATTCCCATATAAAAAACGATTTTCATTCAGAGATTCTGTTTGATAATGAGAATCATTTTCATTATAGGATGGAATGAAAAAAAAATCTAGTGTTATTTTGAAATTATTTGTTAATTTTTTCTTTAGCTCAAATGTAAAAAATAAAAGGTAGCCCGAACCAAGAATGGTTTTATAGGCTACCTTTATGATACTTAAAATCCGGTCTATCCTTCTAAGAATACTTCCTCAAGGCTAGGCTCATCTACCTCAATACGAAAAATATCAATTTTATATTGGTTAAAAGCTCTTACAATTTGAGCAATTTGTTCCTCCTTTTCTAAAGTTATTATTGTTTTCTCATCTTCTCGTTGTATCTCTTCACTCATATTATTTAACCATTGGATGACCGTATGTTCTTGATCTTGCGGAAAAATTGAATGTTTCATTGTCACAATCAGCTTCGACCGGTAATACGCTTTAAGTTCAGCAATTGTACCAAGTTTCTGTAGCTTGCCATCTTTCATAATTCCAATTCTGTTACAGAGCTTTTCAGCTTCATATAAATTATGCGAAGTTAAAAATATCGTTTTCCCCATTTCCTTTAACTTAATGATTAATTGTTGAATTTCTATCGCAGATTCAACATCTAATCCCGAGGTTGGTTCGTCTAAAAATAATACTTCCGGATCATGAATAATCGCTTGAGCTAACCCTAGTTTTTTCTTCATCCCAAATGAGTATTTACCCACTCTTTTATTCGCATCTAAACCAAGTCCAACCCATTTTAAGACACGTAAACATTCTGCAGTCGTCACTTTTTTTCCAGAAATATTGGCAAAATATTTTAAATGAGCAATTGCATTCATATGATGATAGAATGCCGTATAGTCAGGCAATACTCCGATTCTTTTTTTCACTTCTTCATTTGGTACCTTTTCTCCTAGAATACTAAATGAGCCAGAAGTTGGTCGAAGAATACCTGTTAATATATTTATAAAAGTAGATTTTCCTGCCCCATTTCTACCAAGAAAACCGAAAACCTCTCCTTCTTCTACTTTTAAGTTTATCCCTTTTACAATATCGACTTTACCAAAGCGCTTTACTATATCTCTCGTTTCTATCACATTCATTTAACAATCCGTCCTTTTAAAAATAAAATAAGTCATACTATACATAACAGCAGCTTGTAAAAAAACGATAAGAAACTTAAAATCTTCGTCTTGCATATAGAATAGCGGCATCAAATATTTTAGATAGCTATACCATGCTGTAGATTCTAATATAACCATTTGAAAGATTGAAAAGGCCATCCCAAAAATCACACCAATAAACATTGTATATTGTGGACTCTTAATGACAATTGATAACAATAATGTAATAACGACAAGGTAAGTTAATAAACTTACTGTTTCCAAAAATAATCGCCCATCAAATGACTTAGAATAAAACAACGTTATTACATAACAGACAGTAAAACAGACAAACCAAAAAATCCATACTCCTAAAAATTTACCAAACAGAATATTTGCTTTGGATGTCTTCGTGACAAGAAAGCGCATCGTACGCTCACTCAATTCTCGATTTAAGACATCATGTGATAATGACATCACGAATAATGGACCAAAAAGTAGCAAGATTATCAGTAGACCACCCGCATACCAACTTGAAGTTTGTTCTAACTCCAGAATTGGTACTAATTGCTCCGTATACTTTGCAAAATAATAAGAACTGACTAAAAGAACAACAATCATAATAATCGATTTCACACTTTTGAATAATTGAAAGAATTCCTTCTTTGTAATTGCCATCAATGTTATTCCCTCCTTACGAACTACTATAATAGACTCACCTTACCTAATGAGTAACATCACCTTAATTCTACCTTAAATTTCCACAATCGCTTCTTAAAAATGATATGATATATGCGGAATACTAGCTAGGGGATGATAGAAATTGTATGATAGCAGACTATTAATAGTAGACGATGAACAGTCAATCTGTACGATGTTAGTGACGATTTTAAAAAAAGAAGGCTTTAACCATATACATACGACTGGCACAGCAGAAGATGCTTTATCATTATGTGAAAATAACGAGTATGATTTAATCCTTTTAGATGTGATGCTTCCATGTAAAAGTGGTTTTGACATCTGTCCAAGTATACGTGCGATCACTAATGCACCCATTTTTTTTCTAACGGCGAGAGCATCCGATCTAGATAAGTTATCAGGTTTTGCCTTAGGCGCTGATGATTATATTACTAAGCCCTTTAATCCACTTGAAGTCGTGGCACGGATACTTGCCCATTTACGTAGACAACAAACTCATTTACCATCAAAAAAATTAAAGCAATTCAACTTTGGCTCCCTTGAGATCAACATTCATTCAGGTGAAGTATATAAGAACAAGACAAAAATCGATCTCTCAGCTCAATTATTCCAATTACTCGTTTTCTTATGTAAGCACCCTAATCAACTATTCAGTAAAGGACAGCTTTATGAGCAAGTTTGGGGGGAGCCTTACTTAGGAGAAGATAATACGGTAATGGTTCATATTCGAAAGTTAAGAGAGAAAATCGAAGACAATCCTAGTGATCCAAAATGGATTGTGACTGTACGAGGGCTTGGCTATAAGTTTGTTAGTAGGGATACCCCAAAATGAGTATTCATCGACGTTTTATTACTCAATTTCTTTTGCAGTTGTTTTTTTATTTTATCTTCATTTCTTTTATTCTTTTAACCTTTACTGTTTTCTTTGGTTATTATTTATCAAAGGCGGAGATTGAAGGGAATGTTGGGAAAGCTGACGAACTATTTTTAGAGGATCAAATACAACTAAACAATGGGCATGTCACCATCCAATCAGAGTTAAAAGAGCTAGTAAAAAAGCAATCTGGATGGTTATTAATATTTGATAATAAAGGGCAGCTAATAAAGCATTTATACTCGCCTAAAGAGTTAGAAATGAACTTCTCAGCTTTGATAGATCATAAGGAGGATTACGATCGATATTATAGTTGGCAGTTATATAATGATAGTGAACAGCCACTCATTGTCATGTTTGGGCAAAGAAATAAAGCTGAGAAGCTCATTGATGAAATCGCCTCACATATGAACTGGACAACAGATGAATTGCAATTACCAAGGGATCTTCAACATGAAGTAATGAGTGTAGATGGATCCGTGTTTTTATCTACACTGGATGGGACAGTCTTGAATACCTTCAACAATGAGCAGAGACTGTCTATTAAAGAACTTTATCAATTAGGTAACAATAATAGCTTTTTGACAAAGAGTATTTCCAATCAGGAATCTAATAAGACACTCATTGTCTCTGTCCCTAATCCGATAAAAGAGGATGTTGAAGCAACAACGTTTATATATCATTTAAAATATCCACTGATCGCTCTCCTAATCGCTTTATTACTCACTTTTATTATTAGTGGCTTTTTATATTCGCGTAAGTTCGCATCACCTGTAACGACAGTGATCCAATGGATTGAAAATTTAGGGAATAAACAATATACGTCTCCTACAAATATTAGACATCAACAAAAGCTCTATAATAAGTCTGGAGTTATTAAGCATAAATATAGACTTTATAAAGAAGTAATGGAAACACTCTCTGCTGTAACCATCCAACTAGAAGAAAATGAAAAAATGCGAAAAAAACAAGCTAAAACAAGAGAAGACTGGATTAGTGGCTTATCACATGACTTGAAAACACCGCTTTCTTCTATTGTAGGTTACACAAAAATGTTAAATTCCGATCAATATCAATGGAGCCTAGATGAAAAAAAACATTTCATTGACACAATCGATGAGAAATCCCATTACATGATGGAGCTTATCGAAGACCTAACTTTAACTTATCGTTTACAGAATAACAGTTTACCTATTATAGAAGAATCAATAGAATTGAACGAAACGATACGTAGGACAATTATTCAGACAATGAATATCAAGATGAGTATGCCTATACTTTTGATCTGCAATCAGAAACAAAGCAATTGATTATTTCTCTCGATCCTAAATGGTTCCAAAGAATTTTAGATAATCTCATTATGAATGCTGTGAAATACAACCCAAAAGGAACGACTATAACGATTACGACGCAGACGTTAGAAGAGAGATTGGTCATCATTACCATTGAGGATAATGGAATTGGTATGGACGATGAAACATTAGATAACTTGTTTGATCGCTACTATCGTGGGACAAATACGACTGATTCTTCTACTGGTACCGGATTAGGAATGGCAATCACTAAACAACTCGTCAAACTTCATGGAGGGTCAATTAAAGTACACAGTGATGTCGGTATGGGGACAAAAGTGAGGATTATCCTTCCCATTAATTAAGACACAACAAATTTCTTAGTGGATATGAATACTTCATTATATCCACTGCTTTTCTTTTTTAGCATGTACTTAAAACATCCTCTATAAACACAACTCATGCTGGGTTTTTACTAGAAGAAAACCAACCTATTACTGCGATCGCAAGTAATATGCCATAAAATATGATTTGCCAAAGGGCTGAATGGGCAAATCCTTCTGGTAACCAAGCAATGTCTTCGTGTGAAAGGACCATTACGAGTAGCTTAATCCCTACCCAACCGACAATCAGATAAGCGGCCCCCTCAAGGTTCGGACGTTTATGAAGTAAATCAACAAAGATATTAGCAGCAAAACGCATGAGAAGGACACCGATCAGTCCACCAATAAATACAACAAGGAAATGCCCTGTGTTCAGTCCACCAATATGACCCCAATCTGTTTCAGGTAAGGTTACACCTAAAGCAACGGCAGCTAAAATAGAATCAATGGCAAAGACTAAGTCTGCACATTCTACTTTAAATACAGTCCACCAAAACTCTTTCTGAGTAGCTTCTTCTATGACTTCTTCCTGTTGTTGAGAATGATTGTTCTTTTTCATTCTCAACCAAGTATATAGATTTTTAATTGACATGATTAATAAATATATCGCACCTAAGGCTTGAACTTGCCAGACGTTCACTAAGAAAGAAATAATAAATAATGACCCGAAACGAAGAACCATTGCACCAACTAGGCCATAAAATAAGGCTTTTTTCCGTTGTTTCTCAGGTAAATGACTGACCATTAATGCTAATACGACCGCATTATCAGCAGCAAGTAATCCTTCAAGACAGATGATAACGATTAATACACCTAAATATGGTAATAACAATTCCAATCCTTTCGACTCCCCTTTTTTGCATGATGCGTAACAAAATTTTGTTCACACATGAAGCAGTAGCAAAACAAAGAAATCCCATAGCGAGCTGTTCAGGATGGGCGGAGTCCCAAGTTCTCTTCTCTAAACGGCAAATCTCTTTTATAATGTCTCAGGCAGTTACTGCATACTTATTTTTCCTAAATTCCTCGATTTCAACCTATTAATCCTCTATAAATTTGTTATTCATAAAATAATTTAGTAAATAACGGGTGAAAAACCATCCTCACTAAAGAAAGAGTAAAAAATAGTTAGACAATGGTTAAATAGATGAAATTGGCTACCAAATAAAAAAACGCACACAAATTCTGTTTTCATAACAGAATTGTGCACGTTTTAAGTAAAGCATTGTTATTCTAATCCATTAATGGTCATTTCTTTAACAGGTAAAAACATTTCACCTGTATTTAAATAGGTCATCTCTACTTCATCATCTTCTTGCAAATAGATCGCTAGCGGATTGTTTTCAGTAGAGGCAATGAAATTCTTACCATCTTCCAAAAGGAAGGATACGTTTGTTGATTCCCCTACTCTTTCTTTATATACCCTAACTACTTTTCCTGTTAATTGGACTTCTTCAGCACTAGAGCTTCCTTCAACACTTCCACTACCACGTTGTAGAGCTGTTTTATATTGCTTCAATGCATCATTTGGTGTACTAGCATAAACAGCAATTTCCGGATTCGCAGCTGAAACGATAAAATAGTTTTGCAAGAAGCCATTTGTATCTAATACCGGTGTTAACCAGCTTGCTTCACCATAGAAATTATATAGGATTGGCATTTTACCATACCATTTTTTCTCAATGAATTTCTTTTCGATAATTTGTAATGCCCCTTGAGAATCCATATAAGACTCTTCAAGATTCCCCGTATAATAAGTCGCTTCACCTGTTCGAGAGTTCGTCAAAGAATATCCTAGCATAGAGTCAACGCCCTCTTTCGGACTGGTGAAATCAGTGAAATAATACATATCGCCTTTTTCATCAAAAATAGGACTCACATTCGCTTCTGTACCTTCATCTGATGGTAACTTCACATCAGATTTTCCAAATAAACTATTCCAGTAGCCATTCACATATTTTCCGAAGTAGCTATTATGCAAGCTAACTGTCTCCGGCGAAACAGCTCCGTCAATAAAAGCAGGTACATCTTTTAATTTATATTGCTTAGCAGCTCCTGTTAACGGGTCAACCATCACTATCCCCAATGGATTAAAACCGTTTCTTGCGCTAATAAATTCACCATAGGTGCGAATATAAAAAGGTTTACCATCATCATCAATTTCTAATTGCACATCACCATAGAAAATATAATCAGGGTATTGCATTCGAATCTGGCGATAAATATCTTTGTTTAAGAAGGAAGATGGTGTATAAGCCATTTCCGATTTAATAAACTTTGGATTGGCACTAGAGTCTGTTGCACTTACAGTAAAATACCCTGGTGTAGTATCACCTTGTATCCATTTAAAGAAACCGGAAAATTCAACTGGTGCAATATACACATATTGCCCATCTACTTTTTGTATTTGTAAACTCCCAAGTTCATAATAGCTCGTGTTTGGCACTTGCCCAAAAGCTTTCTTCATTTTATTACGAGCAAAATCAGGCGGCACACTTGCTGGTGTTTCATTCTCATCAAATGTTTCAATTTCTTCTTCGACCTGCATTTGTGCTTTTTCAAATTTTTTATCTGCATTAAAGACAAATGCGAAAGACATATAAGCGATAGCTATGATACCTATTAAACCTAATACTAATTTAACCTTACGTTCTATACCTTTAGCAAAGAAACCGCCTAGTACAGCTAACACTGTTAAACCGATAACAAGACCATTCATGTTGCGATCTAAATTAGTGAAATAATAAATACTAAAGATAATAATAAAGAGAAGAACGAAGATAAAAAGGAACCCGTTAAATGAAGGGTTTTTTTTCTTTTCTTCCCCCTTTTGAAATAAAGATAAGACTGGAAACAAAATAACTGCGCTTACCACAGCGATTATGAGTGAGAATATAAATAGTTCTCCCATGGAGTATCCCCTTTCGTTATTGCAATGTTCTACTATGTTATACGAATCTACACAGAAATAGTTTCAGTCCTTTTTCATTTTTTTGTTATAATCAAGACTAATGAAATCTAAAATGTGAGGAAATAGTAATGTGAGAAAAAAAACATACCTTAAAATCATTTTGTCATTACTGTTACTTTGTCTGCTTTTATTCGGTAGCTATGAATTAATGAATGCAAGATCCTATCAATTATTCGGAAACATAACAAATAGCATTGAAACCGATGAAAAAGTTGTTGCCCTTACTTTCGATGATGGTCCAACTAAAAATGTGGAACAGGTTCTTCACTTGTTGCATCAATACAATGCAAAGGCCACTTTCTTTCTGATTGGTCAAGATATAGAGAAGTTTCCCGAAGAAACGAAAGCAATTATTGAAGCTGATCATCAAGTTGGTAATCATACATTTTCACATGCAAGAATGATTTTCAAGTCACCGATATTTATTAAAGAGGAAATTGATAAAACCGATGCGCTCATCCATGAAGCGGGGTATAAAGGCGAAATAGACTTTAGACCACCAAACGGCAAAAAATTAGTTTTCTTACCTTATTATCTCAAGCAACAAGAAAAAGAAACGATTACATGGAATATTGAACCTGATACTTTTTTCACTACACCAGAGGAAAAAATCGACTATGTATTAGAAGCAATCCACCCTGGTTCTATTATTCTCCTTCATCCAATGTATGATCAATCTGGTGACGAACTTCAAGTGATCGAAGAAATTTTAAAAGCTTTAACAGAAGAAGGCTATCGATTTGTTACTGTCGATGACCTACAAGCATTGGAATAAAAATCATAAACCTTTCGCTTCAAGGAGTTTTTTCACCTTTCATTCTATCTATTAAAAAACTTGTACTAAAATAAAGGGCTGGTATACCAATGACTAGATAAAGCCAGCTCTTTGGCATCAAAAGGTTATAGAAATAACTAAATAATACAACCCAGCTAAATAAAATAATAAAATAAGCTAACTTTTTAAAGACTGTTCTTACCTCCTGTCCTTAACCTTTTCAACATATCTGTATGTTGACAATATAGCTTTCTCCCATATTGACAGATTTCCTTATAATGTATATTCAACCATTTATCCATATCTTTTTGTTCATTTTTCTTGAAAAAGAATGTAGATAGTTGCTGCATGATTTGGTAAGATGCATAGTTATGTGGAATATCATTATTTATGGCTTGATGGATTAACCTTTCTAGCAAACGATGGTCTGAGTAATAGATGAGCTCGATTAATTTTGCGCGATACTCCAGCTCCTTCCCGCTTAAATTCGGATAATGTTTATAATCGTTGATATGTTGAGCTTCATGCTTTAAAAATGAAACGAGGAACTGATCTTCATTTAAATATTCTCTATAGCGAGGAAGTATACAATAGATCCCTTCCTTCGATGCCCATCCACCTGCTCCTATTTCTCCAAAAGTGGCATAGTCTAGCCAACCCAGCATCAAAAAATCATCGAGGAAAAATACTTGAACCGTTTCTATTTCATTTAAAAGTTCAACATCTACCTTTTTACTTTCTGTAGTTTGCCAAATATATGGACCATAATGTGGAAATGTCCTTCCTCCGACGAATGAATAGCCTTTCTCTTTAAATATTTGTCTCAGCTCTTCTTCTATTTCTTCCATCGACTGAGCATGGCTAAATGTTGATTTACCTAAACCTATTAATAGATCACTTTCCGCTTGAGAAACATCTTTTCTCCTAGTTAAAACATCTATAAAATAGCTGTGATAACAATTAACTACATTTGCTATCCACTTATCAACATGTTGAAAAGGTTCATTCTTCTGAAAGAAGCGCTGTTGATAACTTTTCAACATGGCTTCCTCTTCTGCAGTACGATGCTCCTTTCTTATTAATTGTTGATAGATTTGTGTGATCTCACCCTGAATACAGAGTTGATAGAGTAAATGTGCCACCCGAAAAACCTCCATTTGCTGTTCTTCCTATGTGGGATTCGACATTATTCTTCTATTACCTTCATTATTCTTAATGGTTCAGTTCAACTATGGATCACCTACGGATAATCGTCGTATGTTGCTTCACCCTGTTTTCAAATGACGATTGTAGATTTCAAACGAATGATAGTAAAAACAAACGAGCAAATCTTTTCACAGTCTTTGCTCGCTTGTTGAGTATCTCTAGGATTTATTTGCTGCTCTCCTCATTATCCCCATCTACACCAAGCATCGTTTTTGCCATCTTCTCCATTTCCTCCAAGCCAGAGAGTTGAGCAAATTCAGCTACTCCAACGGCTGCTGCACTGACAAGTTCGATGATATGCTCTTTCATAAATGGCCATGTCCTGCCGCCCGCTTTTTCATAAGCTGAGATGACTGCATCTAACCCCTCTTCTCCAAAAATTAAATAATGAGAAGTAAAGTCTATAGATACATCACCGACAGCTACTTCAGTCCAGTCTATCAATCCTGTTACCTCTTTCTCTTTATTCACAAGAATATGCCCTGGATGCACGTCACCGTGAAGCAATCCTGTATGATTGGGCCATAGGCGATCATTCGCCAACCACTTCTGCCAACGTCTCCAAAGTTCATCGCTTACCCCATAAATCTCCTTTACCTTATTCATTCTTGAACTCATTTCCTCTTTTGCTTGGGAACTATTAAAAATTTTAATACCAATATCTTCTACATAGGGAATCGGCGTTCGGTGAAGTTCTGCCAGTATTTCACCTAACGTTGCGTGATACCTTGTCAAATCACTTTCCTTATCGAAGCTCCAAATATAGTTTTGTATCTCATGATCGATTGTGCCAGCTGGTATACCGTCTAATTGTTTGTAGGCCATACAATCATTCGTAAAAACCTCCCAATGCGGTGCTTTAATGCTCGTATGTTTATAAAGTACTTCAAGTACCGCATGCTCCTGTTTTGAACGAGTCATTGAATCTTCACGGCGTGGTATACGTAATATCCACTGATTATTTTCTTTATCCACAACATGTGCAACTAAGAAATCCATACCTGATTCATTTATTTTAATTTCTTCCTCATCAATCATTAATCCATGTTTGTTAGCTAGTCTTTTCACTTCTTTTTTATCCATTTTTATCTCTCCTTTATTTCACTTGTTTTATTTGTTGCTCTTCAATTTTAAAAATATGATCCGCCACTCTTTTCACGAAAGTTCGGTCATGACTTACCAGCAGTACAGTCCCTTCATATGCATGAAGAAAACTTTCCAATGCTTGTATGGCTCTTATATCTAGAAAATTGGTTGGTTCATCTAAGATGAGTACATTATTACTTCCTAAAAATAGCTGACATAATACAAGTCTGGTTGATTCTCCACCACTTAAGGTCATTACCGATTTCTGCAAGTCATTCCCTTCAAAACCCATAGAATGAAGGACTGTACGAACTTTACTTTCAGCATATACACTGTTTTCATTCATAAATGCTAAAACCGTTTGTACACCTTCTAATAAATAATTATGCTGATGATAAACACCAAATGATACATTAGGAGATAGAACTATTCCATCCCCATTGGAGACGATATGTTTAAGTAAAACCGTTTTACCGGAACCATTCCTTCCCTCAATGGCAATGATCTTTCTTAATGGGAACTGGAAACTGGCATGTGTTAATAATCGTTTGCCATCAACAGATAAAGAGACTCTATCTCCCATTATTGGGTATTTATTATGCATTTGAAGAATTTTTGATTGTGGGAAGTGGTGCACACGATCAACTTCCGGTGTCTTTACCTCTCCTAACTGATCTATTCTTTGTTCTATTGCCTTCGCCTGACGATGAATGTTTCTTTGACTTGTATCTTTTGATTTCGTCATGAACATTCGGTTCGCTTTTGCTTTTGCCTCTTTTTTCGACATTGAACGATTGGCTTGATTCACTTTTTCTGCTTGCTTCATTTTTTCATCCGCTGCTTGAATTAATCTTTGTTTTTCTTTCTTATATTGTTCAAATGCTTGAATATGCTGATTGTGAGCTAGTTGTTTCTGTGACTCATAGTCAGAATAGTTGCCCACATATTCTGTTACGTGTCCATCTTCAACTTCCCATATTTTTGTTACCAATTGATCGAGCAAGTATCTATCATGACTAATAATAATGAGCGAACCGTAATAATACATAAGCTCATCTATTAAAAAATCTATGCCTTCACTATCCAGATGGGTTGTCGGTTCGTCGATAAGCAATCCTTCATAATAGGTGGAAAAAAGTTGAGCAAGTTTTAATCGTGTCTGTTCACCACCACTTAAATGATTCACATCCTCATTTGGTACGGATAACCTTGATAATAACTCTCCGTCTGCTTGCCTTGTTTCCGGCACTTCTTTTTGCTCAAAGTAGCCAAAGTCAATCTGTTTACTCACACTTCCTTTTAAAGGATAGATATCCCCATACATAAGCTTTAATAGGGTCGTTTTACCACTACCATTCTTCCCAACAATCCCAATTCGATCATACTGGTAGACTGATAAATAAGGAATCTCTAAAATAATACGATCTAGATATGTCACCTCAATATTTTTTATTTCTAATGTTAATTGTCCCACGCTGCCACTTCCTTTAGTTGAGTGATTAAAGGAATGTGATCATAAAAAAACACAGACGCGCTCGGTTGTCTGTGTTTAGGGTAAACGTATATGGTGGTATTTGTTTTAGAGATAACAAAAAAACACAGACAATCTGCGTTTTCTGTTCGAAATTATCACGATGAAAACCATTAAAAATGTGCAGACTACTCCCGTTTACCCTGTTTATGAAAACAGAGCCTTTGAACATTATTCAATTAGCTGTTCAAAGTAACGTGGCGTAATCTCATACTTGCAGTCATTTTTAATGATCCTCCCTTCTTTTATTAATAATAACTATATTATGTTCTCCATAGATTTGTCAATCAGGCAAAAAATCCGGTAAGATACATAAAAAGGAGTGAAAGTATAATGGACTTTACCTTTACTTACCCAAAAGATTGTAGCAATGCACCAAAAAAAGAGACGATTAAAGAAATGATACATGCTTTTGCTCGTAAAGATCCCTCCCAAGGTTCTCACTATTTGTCAGAGGATATCCAATGGCAACGAGTGAACCATCAGTCAATCATTGGCAAAGAGAGCCTATTTCATTTCTTTGCTAACACTGAAAATAATCATGTTTTATCTCTACATATTGAGCGAATTATCACCCATGGAAAACTTGCGTCAGCGGATGGCACTTATACTATGTCAGATGGTTCAACATTTTCTTTTTGCCATATCATTACCTTCACAAGTGCCGGAAAAAATACAATTAATACTGTCAAAACCTTTTTAATTAAACACGATTGAATGATTGTGACAGAACATTAATTCTCGAAACATTACCTTTCCACAACATAATGTAATTCAACAAATTGATTAAAGGTTCTCGTGCTTTTTAAAGAAAGATTGAATTGATAATCACCTGCCTTAAAAAGGGGAATGCCCTCACCAATGATTCTTGGTGCAACAGTAACAATCATTTCATCTATAAGATTTTCCTGTAAGAATGTATAAAGTAAGTCACCTCCACCGATTAGCCATATGCTTTTTCCCTCACCATTTTTCAAATGATCTGTAAATACTTTAATATCTGGATGAATAAATTTCACATATTCCGTATCTTCATTCACTGATCGGGAGAACACAAAACATTCCTTATCCTTGTATGGAAATTCTCCCTTTTCTTGTTCCATTACCCAATCATACGTACGCTTTCCTATTAAGATTGTATCCACACCGTTGATAAACTCACCGTAGCCATTATCTCCTTCTGACTCCACACTAAATAACCAATCTAGCGAATCTTCTTTTGTTGCGATATAACCATCTAAACTTTGAGCAATATATAGTACTACTTTTCTCATCATAACCCTCCTAAAAAGAACAATTGTTCGTATATTTTAACATACATCTTCATTCATATCATCTACACCGAATAGATAATCATACATATTTAAATCAATTGATATTTAAAAATTTAAAATATTACACTTTTTATATTATTATTATAATTAAGCCAATTTTTTAGGAGGAAACCTATGTTTAAAGTCGGTAGCATTTTTATTCCTGTGTCAGATATTGAAAAATCTTCTTCCTGGTACGTAAAATACTTAGGTGCGACAAAAATTGACGTTTGGGAAGGGGGCGCGGGATTTTATTTACCTACTGGGTCAACTCAGTTAGCTTTAATCAAAGTGAATCGTCCACAACCGACGGAATTCACTATACAAGATAACCAAAAAAACGCCTATTATAATTTTGTCGTGGATAACATCGTAACAGTTCATCAGTATTTTAATAAAAATGGAGTCATAACGACTGATATTCAACATATGGGAGAGATGGCGTTCTTCGATTTTTTCGATATAGATGGTAATCCATTTAGTGTAGTAAATGAAGTAAAAGATTCACCGTATCATTCAGAGAATGTAAAAAGAATGCAAGAAAAGTAAGAAGGAAAAGAGGTTAGGATATCAGTATGCTAGCTAAGGATTTATCGAATGATTAGGTATATCTAACAGCTAATCATTCGGGTTTTTTGTAATTTATCTTTTTATATGAAGTAAATAGTGGACCGGAGCGGAAGACACTCGACTCCTGTGGGAAATAGAGGGGGAGCTTGTGATCCCGCAGGTAATGCCCTAGGAGGCTCAAGCCCCTCCCCGCGGGAAGCAAGTGTACGCGAGTGCAATGGAATTTTTGGTAAAAGGAGTTTTATAGATCATAATTTGTAATTGTTCGTTTTTGATTTTAGCTCATTTTGTTATGTTCCTACCTCCTTTATCCAAAAGAATCAGCTTAATTGAAAAACCCCTTTTAATGGTTTACTATTTATATAATGAACGTTATATCTAAAGGATGTGTGGGTAAATGAGTAAAAAGAAAGAGCAATTACTTGAAAAATCAGAGAAATTATTTGATCAGCACGGCTTTCATACAGTTGGCTTAAAACAAATTATTAAAGAATCTAATGTAGCTCTTATGACAATGTACAACCACTTTACATCGAAAGAAGCGCTTATTTTAGAAGTATTACGTAGAAGAGAAGAAAGATATTTTGACATTTTAGAAAATGCCATATCCAATCAGGGCAACTTAGCTATTCGATTAGCCGAGGCACACATCAATTGGTTAAGAATAAACGGTTCAAATGGTTGTATGTTTCTGCGGGCTAAAGAGGAGTATTCTTTAGAACCTTCATTTAATGGTGAGATTGTCAGTTTTACTGAACAACATAAAAGACGGCTCATTGATTTTTTCACAAGTAAAGGATTGAATAGCAACGAGGCACTAAGGCTTGAATTGTTATTTGAAGGAGCTACCGCTTTGGCAGAAGTATTTGCTATAGAGACTGTAGCAACAGAATTTCATCATTCAGTATCGAGTTTGTTTTCGGAATAGAGGGTCTCGCTCTTTATTTCAAGAAAATATAATGAACGTTATATCTATTTGAATGAGGTGAATAAACATGAGAAAAGTAATACTACCTGGATTAGCAATGATTGCTGTCACATATGCACTTGCCCGCTTAAGTTATGGCTTATTTCTCCCAAATATCTCGAATACATTGGGCATGAGTGAAGGTGAAGCTGGGCTAGGGAGTTCCATTGCATTTATCGCCTATGCACTTGCTTTATTACTTTCAGCCTTATTGATTAAACATTTTGGCTACCGGAAAGTGAATCTCTTTGCTGGTTTTACAGCCGTTTTTGGACTACTAGGGATGGCTAGTGCGCCATCTATTTTATACTTAAATATAAGCCTATTTATAGCTGGTTTAGGTAGTGGATTAGCTTCTCCAGCATTAAGTCAAATGGTGCAAAACACTTTATCAAAAGAAAAGCTCGACCAAGGAAACACATGGATCAATAGTGGAACCAGCTTTGGTATTATTTTGACCGGACCCATCGTTATTTTATTGACTGATCATTGGCGATTAGCTTACTTACTATTTGCTGTTATTGCTGCTCTTGTATTGATTTGGAATCATTTTTCTCTTCCTCCTGATGAGAAAAAGGAATCGGTATCAGATAACAATATTAAATATCTATCTGCTATAAAAACAGCTAAATATTTATTAGTTGCTTCCCTTTTAATCGGCGGAAGTTCTTCAATTTACTGGACTTTTTCAAGAAGCTTCATAACTTCAAGCTATGGACTAGGAATCAATGAAAGTGTGATATTCTGGATGATCATAGGATTGGCTGGCATACTTGGAGGCGTTTCAGGAAACTTTATTCAAAAACTGGGATTGTCCCTGTCTTACCGATTACTTGTCTTTTTACTAGCAACGTCTATCTTTCTATTAACAATTCCAAGCGCTGTGGCTATTTACCTTTCAGCTGGTCTATTTGGCAGTACCTACGTTTTCCTCACGGGACTATGTATTGTCTGGGCCACGAGGATTTTTCCCGTTTTGCCGGCTTTAGGAGTAAGTTTATCCTTTTTCGCACTGGGAATCGGGCAATCATTAGGTTCCTATCTCGCCGGTATATCCATTGAAATGACTTCCTATCCTTTTAGTTTCAACATATTTGCCGCCTTTTGCTTAGTCGCTTTGTTTGTCACAACGAAGAAGAAGTCAACGTCATGAGTAGGATCTGCTTTTTCATAGGTAATCACCGCTACACGAAATAAAGAATAAGCATCAGTTATTGTTGCCTCAAACAATAACTGATGCTTATTCTTTGTTCAGAACTTTCATTCAATTCTAGAGTTGCTTAGTTAGGATGGATGTTACCATTCACACTATCCACTTTTAAACTCGCTACCCTTTGTCCCTTAGATTCTTCCAATAAGCATTCCTTATAAATTGGGTTATTTTTAAATTGTTCTAAGACTCTATGAAAATCTTTCTCCTGCTCGTATTCTATACACTCAACTAATTGCTCACTGTTGTTGGTTATTTTTATTGTATGCATACTCTTTGTTGTTTCCCCCACCTATTCTTATTTATTAATATTTATACTATTAACCTGTATATTTTCGTTTCCTCCTTATACAGTAACACATTCAACTTTTACTTTGAATGACATTTATAAGACAATCTTAACATTAATTTTAACAAAATTAATCAACTAACGTCAAAATGCATATAATGAATGATTATACAATATTTGAGAATACTGGATTACTCTAACCCTTAAAAATCCTCCACAATAAAATGTAGAAGTAAGGCGACCTGATTAATCTAGTGATTAGTTGTCCATTTACTATGATTATTTCTGCCATCCGCAAAAAAAAACCTATTATCCATGAAGGTAATAGGTTATCTCTAACAAGTTATTTTATTCTTCTTCTTCTTCGACAACTACCTCATGTTCACCTATATAAATGGGGCCATTGGCATGATCAATTCTAATCGGCCATTCATAAGGAACAGCCAGTCTTTTTGCTACTGTTCTCCAAAACTTTGTTGAATCTCTTTCGAACTCTTGGAAATCTTGCAATAATTCTTTATAAGAAGAACCATCGAACTGTACATACATCTCTTGTAATCTCATAAAAGCCATATGACGTATTTCTAATTCGGCTGCTTGCTCCATCTCTTCTTCTGTTGCTTCAGCAATAATTGTACCTGGAGGGGGTAATATGGTATAAATATTATCTATTTCCACTTCTTGGTCAACTGTTTCTACGTTTTTATTACGATTACGGTTAAACATAAGCATCTTCTCCTATTATCTATTATTTATTATCTAATTCATATTAGCTTAAATTAGAAACAATTGGAAGTGGAATTTTATTACGATACACTTCTAATCCAACTACATCATTCGAATTTTCATTTACCCAAAGAACGAGATCTCCAGCCATTCTACTAAATGTGCGAATAGTATAAGATGTGATTAACTCATCCTCTAGTTGCCAACCAGTAGGCTGAAGGAGAATCGATTCCTGTTGAACAAAAAAGGTTGCATGAAAAAAGGAGAAAACTTCTTCCGTTTCTCTTGAGCTTAATTGTGCGATTTTCTCTTTATTGATGAGATAATATTTTATTTTTTGTGGTGTATCTGAGAGTTTTATTCGTTTTCTTCTATATAAATCTTGGATAGCCGGATACCCATTCTTTTGGAGATTCTTTTCTATAATGATCCTTGATTCTGGTTTCAAATGAAATAAATTCATTTCCTTTACCCGTCCAGCAATAATGGTTTCTTTTATTTCCTCATAATGAGGAGCAGCCATCTCCATCACAAGCAATCTCGCCTGTTCATCAGGTATTGGATAGACCATCATACTAGACTCTTCATTAATGATATCGACGGCGGCGAATAACTGACAAACAGCACTCATCATTTTCGGACTTTTCTTTACAATTATTTTCCTCATTCTGAAATCTTTTATTTCTCCCTCATCTATTGAACAAGGATGTCCTTCTATTTCAGTTAGCCAATTAAACATCGGTACTCCTTTCCATGGTTTATTGAATATGGCTATCCTTCAATTTAATTAAAGCTTGAATACCTTCACGCCGACTTCCACATTCAAGAACGCCACATTACATATATGATTATTGCCTGTTTAATACTGCAATTAACATCCGGTGTATCACATCATGGTCCCGAGTGTCATGTAACTGATAGTTTCCCCCTGGAAGTGTGTACCATTCATCCGCATCTACATAAGTAATCTCAAGAGTGAGGTTACCTTCTTTGTCAGATGTCGTTCGTAATTCAAGATCCCCACTGATGACACCAACCTCAGTAGTCATAACACCATGAGTTGCCTTAAACACAGATGAGATTGTATCCATTTAATTGACTCCTTTCATTGGTTGATTGTTTAATAGGAGCAACTATTGAGCATTCCTTGAAGAGCTGTTTTTTCAGAACTCTGCAAATGCAAACTCCAATTGTATTTTGTATTGATCCACATTTTAGCATAAGCACAATTTGCACCTGCACGAGGTGGTTGCCATGTGGATGGATCTTGGTCACCTTTGGAACGATTGGAGCTGGCTGATACTGCGATGAGTTGTGGTCCATTGAGGTCATTGGCGAAGTCCTCTCTTTTAGCAGTTGACCAACTGCTTGCCCCAGAACGCCATGCTTCTGCGAGTGGAACGACATGGTCAATATCTAATTGTGAGGGGTCATTGAAAGTGATGCCATCATAATAGCTATACCATTTACCTGAAGTCACTGGACAATTACCACTATAATTGTCGGCATCACGCTTAAGGATTACTTGTCTTGTATCACAACCATCCCCTTGACTAATCCAGTGAGGGAATTTTTCTCGACTATAGCCACTCATGGATCCCTCATTTTGTACATTTAACGAATTAAGTTGTGCTTGGGTAGTAGATTTGGATGGCAAATCTGGAGGCAAAGCAGAAGCAGGTAATAAATCATACTGAAAAACAAGCAATGATAAAACAAGAGACAAAGAGAACAGCAACGACTTTTTCAACATAGAATTCCTCCTCATTATAATGGTTGTCTATATCAACACTCTAATAAGAGCTGCTAATACCAATCTTAGATAGGACTTTCTATGAGTTTTAGCAAGTAATAATCACTTTGAAATAATTATGTATCTACTTATTTATGGTATATCATAATTAACATCAATTGAAGTTACAATATTATTAATATTTTGTTAATTTGACTTCTTTGAAGACTACATACTAGAGTTGAAAGATGTGCTTCTTCGAAAGATAATAAGCAAATTAGAATGATGTGTGGGGAAATAGGGGTATGTCATGTTGACACACAAAATCCACAAGAAAAGCAGTTGAATATATGGTATAAATCCCCGGAGAACCAAATCTTTTTGTTCTTCCTTATTAAAATTGGGGTCGATAGGTTATCATTTATATGAGAGCATTGGTTTCTCTTTATACAACTCCCTCACCCCTTCCTATTTTTTCAAACATAAATGCCGTAATCTCCTCTCACCTAGTAACTTGTATCCAACTACCGATCCCACTGATAGTAAATAAAATTCCCCTCTTCTCCTTGCATGACAAAGTTATTTCTCTCTAATACTTTTTGAGAAGAAATATTATCTTTCGTTGTTTTGGCCAAGAATTGATTGATTTTCTTATTTTGCTGTAGAAGAATTTGCAATGCATGACTCGCTATCCCTTTCCCAGTGTATGTCTCACCTATGCGATAGCCAAGATAACCCTTTTTCTCTCGCCAGTCTATATCTACAATATTTATTCTACCGACAATTTCATCTGTTTCATTTCTAATAAGATAGAATAATGATTTATTTTCAGCTTGCTCCCCTAATAATTCTATTAAGACTTGTAGGAACTGCTCATATATCTCATAACTTACAGGTCTAGGTGGAACACTTTTCTCAAAAAATTGTTTATTCACTTTTTCAAATTTGAACAGTTCTTTTGCGTCATCATTAGCAAGTCTTGTCAGTCTATATGTCATCGTATAAGCTCCTCATATCGTTTCATTATCTAATGCTGCCACGATTGCTTGGCCTGCCACTTTTCCTGTAAAAAGACAGCCACCAACAAACGTTCCTTCTAATGAGCGATAGCCATGCACTCCACCTCCGCCAAAGCCGGCTACTTCTCCTGCTGCATATAAGCCGTGAACAGGGGATCCCTTTTCATTTAACACCCTTGCTGATAAATCGGTTTGCAAACCACCTAGTGTTTTTCTACTTAAGAGATTTAAACGAACGGCAATAAGCGGGCCATTTTTTGGATCAAGAATTTTATGAGGCTTAGCCACTCGTATTAATTTATCCCCCAGATAGTTTCTTGCTCCTCTAATAGCTGTCACTTGCAAATCTTTTGTAAAAGCATGATCAATCTCACGGTCTCTTGCTTGAATTTGTCTCTCAATTTCATCCACACGCAGCAAATCATTGCCAGAAAGTTTATTCATTGCAGTGACAAGATCACCTAGTTGACTAGCAATAACAAAATCTTCCCCTTTATCCATAAATGCTTTTACAGGCGTTGGTACACGTTTTAATGCTCTGCCAATCACTTTACTAATGCTTTTACCCGTTAAATCTGGATTTTGTTCGGAGCCAGATAAGGCAAACTCTTTTTCAATTATTTTATGAGAAAGAATAAACCAAGAATAGTCATAGCCTGTTTTTTTAATTGCCTCTAGTGTACTAAGTGTATCAAAACCTGGATAGTTAGGCGCTTGAAAACGTTTTCCATTTGCATCAAGCCAAATAGAAGATGGTCCAGGAAGAATACGAATCCCATGGTTCTCCCATACAGGCTGCCAATTCTTAATTCCCTCTGTGTAATGCCACATGCGGTCACGGTTCACAATCCTTCCGCCTGCTGCCTCTGTAACCGAAAGCATCCTTCCATCCACATGTGCCGGAACTCCAGAAATCATCTGTTGAGGTGGCTCTCCAAGTCTACTTGGCCAATTTTTACGAATCAGCTCCATGTTCGCACCGATTCCTCCGCTAGCGACTAAGACGAGTTTTGTATCATATTTAAAGCGACCCACTACTTCTCTATTACTTCCTTCCCCACGTTTCGCTTGGCTAGCCTTTAATACGGAGCCACTTAATCCAACAATCATACTACCGTCTGTTATTAATTGCTCCACACGGTGACGCGGTTGATATTGGACCAAGCCTTTTTTCATATGTTCCCGTACTCGGCGTTCAAATGGCTCAACGATTCCTGGACCTGTTCCCCAGACAATATGAAAGCGTGGTACAGAGTTACCAGGGCCATCAGCTAACTGTCCCCCCCTCTCTGCCCAACCGACTACTGGAAAAAAACGAACCCCCATCTTGTGTAACCATGCCCGCTTTTCTCCTGCTGCAAATTCAACATAAGCTTTAGCCCATTGCAATCCCCAATAGTCCTCATCTTCTATCCGATCAAAGCCAGCTGTCCCCTGCCAATCCTGCCATGCTAACTCCTTAGAATCCTGGATTCCCATTCGACGCTGTTCAGGGGAATTGACTAAAAACAGTCCACCAAATGACCACCATGCTTGGCCACCTAAGGATGCTTCTGGCTCTTGGTCTAAAAGTAATACCCGCTTCCCACCATCCGCTATTTCTGCCGTTGCCACCAAACCAGCTAATCCTGCGCCAACCACAATCACATCGTAATCCATTGAACTTTCCTCCATTCATCCATTTATTTAGTTATAATGACTGTTTATTGTTTGTAGGGCAAGTTAACATACTTTTTTGTTTCGCTTCATTTAAATCTATCTCGGGATACGCTCTTTCTACTAATCTATATGTTTCTACTAATATTTTTTCAAGTTCTTGTAAATCTTTCAAAGTTAATTGCCCTATATGAATTTTCTCTAACCTCTCGAGAAAATTTGATGGTTTAACTTTCAATGCGTTGACCGATTTCCTTAACCATTTAAAACCAGGGTGTTGAATGAACTCTTTATTCAATACAAATAATAATATTAAAATATTCTTTTCAACTGAAAAAAGAACTTGTTGTAACATATACCAATCATTTCGCGCTAGTAATCCATATCTACTATGCCAGCTATTTGTTACTTCTTTATACTCTTTAATCAAATTTATTGTGAGTGCTGTTGGATATCTATCAATTTGTCTTCTTGAAGCTTTAAATATGTCTTTACCAATGAGTGGAATACCACTTTGTAGGCTTGCAAGTAATACTTGTTTTTCAATATCTGCTTCTTGCTTGATTAGAAGGTCATCGATGATCCGCTGAAAAGTTATCGTGCGAAAATTACTTATTTCATATTTTACTTTAGAGACTATATACGATTCGGACCATTCTTCATCTTCAAATGGGAAAAAGTCGAGAACTTTACCCCCTCTTTCCTTTATTGGGTAAAGTCGTTCATCATCCGTATGATCTTTATTCCATAAGACGTTGATTTCAATATCGGAATACTCGTCTTCCCTACACGGGAAACAGATTCAGAAATTTATACTATATCAACATTAGTGTTACTTCGATAATATTCAGTACTTTTTTAGCCTCCTCGATCAAAATCATTCATATCATCCTTTTACAAATTTTTATTAACAAACCTTAAAATACTTCACTATATACCAACCCCTAACATTCGTTAAAAAAAGAAAAAAATCCTGCTTTCACAGGATTTCTTCTTCTATGTTAAAGTTTAAAGCGACCAATTAATGATTGAACCTTTGTCGCTAAGTTATTTAAGTGTTGTGCACTTTCAGTCACATTTTCCATCGAACCGCTTACTTCTTCTGCCGATGCAGATGTTTCTTCAATGCCCGCTGCTGATTCTTCTGTCACAGAGGCGATCTCTTCAATTGTACCGTTCATTTCTTGACTATTTGCTGTAATATCGTTAAGATTTTCTGCAATTTGAGCAATACTTTCTCCCATTTCTTGCAGTGATAGGCGGATATCATCAAATGTTTGATTGGTTTCATCCATTTGCTCTTTTCCTTTTTCAACCTCTGTATATCCCGTCTGCAAGGAAACAACGACTTCTTTTGAATCAGATTG
This sequence comes from Cytobacillus sp. FSL M8-0252, assembly GCF_038007345.1. Classification (NCBI taxonomy): domain Bacteria; kingdom Bacillati; phylum Bacillota; class Bacilli; order Caryophanales; family Bacillaceae; genus Cytobacillus; species Cytobacillus sp. FSL M8-0252. Next base: position 904,670 of record NZ_JBBOWZ010000001.1, on the reverse strand, counting down.
GATGGTCATGACAATAGATGTGATATCTTGGACAGATGCTGCCACCTGTTCTGCTAGTTTACGAACTTCTTCTGCAACAACGGCAAACCCACGACCATGTTCTCCCGCTCTCGCTGCTTCAATAGCAGCATTTAATGCAAGTAAATTCGTTTGCTCAGCTACTTCTTTTATCACAGCAACCAACTTTGTGATATCTTGTGTTTGCTGATCCAATGTTTTCATTTTTGCTGTTGTTTGGCTGACAATGTCATGAATTGTCTCCATTTGTTTCGTTGATTGTTGCATATTTAACGTGCCTTTTTCCGTCATAACAAAAACATCTTTTGTCTTTTCTTGAATCCATTCACCATTCGCATTGGTCTCATCAATCTTTACAACAAAATCATTCATAAAGGAAGAAATGTCACTCGCACTTTTCGCTTGTGCTTCTGAACCATACGCAAGCTCCTCCATTGTTGTAGCAATCTGTGAAGTACCTGCTTTTACTTCTTCAGAAATTAATTTCAATTCCTCACTTTTGGCTGTTACTGTGTGAGATACATCTTGAACATCAACGAGAAGCGTTTTTATTTGTTGATTCATCTCATTCGTTGCTATTACAAGGTGACCAATCTCATTTTTATGTTTAATAGGAAGTGGTTCATGAGTAAAATCTCCATCTGCCATACTTTTCATTCTGCCTACTACATCATGCATCGGCTTTGTTAAAGCTCGGGTAATGAAGTACGAAGTAACAATTGCTAACAATAAAACCACACCAATAGTAATTAAATTAGGTAACACGATTGCTTCCCCTTGTTTTTCTAAATCCCTCGTTTTGACTATACCGCCTATAGTCCATCCGGTTGTAGGATTCTCAATATAATGAACTATTTCCTCCTCTAACTCAATACTTCCAAGTGATTGTTCATTAGAGTCTGTGGACAAATCTAATGAAGCGGCTTGTCCAATAAGTGCTGAATCAGGATGAGCAACATATTTACCAAAAGAATCGACAATCATGCCATATCCTGTGTCACCTACGTCCATTTTATTGACCATCTCAATTAATGTGTCAACAAGTACATCAGCCCCAACAACACCTACTAATTGATCATTTTGGTAAACGGCTTCAGAAATCGTTATAATCGTTTCCCCTGTACTACCATCTTTGTATGGTGCTGTCCATACGGGATCACCTTTTGCATTAACTGCCTCCTTATACCAATCTCTTTGCTTTGCAAGGAAATCATTCCCTAAATCAGCTTCAGGATAAATCACCACTTCACCCGTACTCTCACTAGCTGAATAAAGGTTGATAACAGAGTCTGTTGTTTCTTGTGTTTCGCGGAAATAGGCTAATACCTCGTCATTGTCACCTTCTGAGGGAATGATGTCCTCATTCATCGTCATTCGAGTCATGATTTGATGTTTCTGAGTAAAGAACATCTCAAAAGTATCATTTAAACTCGTTAATTGTTCTTCTACTTTTTGGTTGAGGATCGCTGTCGTATTTTTAATACTAAAATGGTAACTAACATAACTAACCGTCATGACTGCAATGATAATTAGCGCTAAGAACGGCAGCAATATTTGAAATTGAATAGTGGATGTTAAGCGGTTTAGGAATGAGTTTTCCTTCCCCTTTCGATCGTATAACTTGCCCATAAATATTCCCCTTTTTATCTAAAATGCGTGATTAATGACCTATCAAAAATAAATAACCACATCTTTTGTCCTGTTATTTTTATCGGCAGACTAGGATATCCTTTCATGTTTATCTATAATGGCAGAAAATTTAGTTTATTACTCTTATAAAGAGGTGTCACTGGAAGAATGAACATGATTCAAGTTATATTAGTAGAAAGTAATATGGAATAAGGGGACATTCGAATGAAAAAGAGCAAGTGGATTTTATTTACACTCGTTTTGTTTATAGTGGGCATCTACTTTATCGCTATGAATAAAGAAAAAAGTATCTCCATTGACCAAACAGGACAAGTTCAAGCAGTTGTTGACGAAACGAGTCGTGGGAAGGCTCAAGTTGATTGGCGCTATGTTTCAGCTATGGCAGAAGTGAAGTATGGCATTGAAGAAATAAGTAATGAGGAAATAAAACAACTGACAAATCAATTTATTACCGAAGAAAATGATGATTTTAAAATAAAAGAGATTGATAGAGTATTAACCGAAAATGAGTACAGCCAAGAAGAAAAAGAAGAAGTGAAAAATTACTATAATCAATTAACAGATCAAATTGAAGCAGCAGACAATAATAACCTAAAAAAAATGCAACGAAACTTTATCAATGATATTGAAGCAATTGCAATAGAAAACTATGAAACCTATCGTATCCTGCCATCAATTACGATTGCTCAAGCCATACTTGAATCCGATTGGGGTAGATCGACCCTCTCATCCGAATATAATAACTACTTTGGCATCAAGAGCCATAATTGGGACGGAGAATCAGTAAACCTAGAAACGAAAGAGTACTATGATGAAACAATTGAGGATGCTTTTAGGGTATATGATCAAATGGAGGATTCCGTAAAAGATCACGGAGAGTTCTTAGCCACTCACGATCGCTACAAAAAAAATGGGCTATTCAATGGCACAACTTATATGGAGCAAGCAGTAGCATTACAAGACGCTGGATACAGTACAATTGAAAATGAACAAGGCGAAAAAATCTATAGCGACCAATTGGCGCAGATTATTCAGCAACACCAATTGCAATTGATTGACAGTAAAGTATATCAATAAAATGTCCATTGAAAAAAAGGATGGGCGACAACTACAAATTCGTACACTAAACATGTACGAATAGATATTGATAAAACTCCCTTATAAGTAGCATCTTTATAATCTCTGTCTACTTATAAGGGAGCCAATCTACTTAAGTTTCAACCAGGTTCTTAGTCTGTCTTCCCTCTTTCTTTCAGTTCTTCAAACCGTTTGTTTTTAAATGCACTTGCATGTTGAATCGTTACATCTGCTCTTACTTCTACCTCACTTTTAGCTAAGTAATTTTCCTTGTCCTTTTCCCAGCTTTTAAAGTCATTACGATAGAGAATATGACCCAGGTCAAGAAAGTCTATACCTTCCTCTACCCCTAATTGGAATAGATCTTTAATTTCCTTTGACAAGTTTTTTTTTGTTTCTCTAAGTAACTGGTTATATGTCTGGTCATTTACCTTATTCCCAAGACTCGCTTTTACTTCTAGTTGTACTTCAAATTGATATTTGCCCTCTTTACTATCTACAAGTTTCTTCTTCGTCTTGATATTATCAATAACAATAATCGTTTCCTGATTTCCCCCATCAGGCACTTTCAATGAAGACCTTTCTGTACCCTTGGATACCCACCTTATGCCTTTAATTGTATCTAAATTAAAAAAACCTATATATTTAATATCTTTAATAAAAAAGGCGCCACTATAAGTCAATTTAGGCTCTTTCTTTTCGTTACTCCTCCATTGGCTCTCTGTGATTGTGATACCAGGTAAATAAGTCGTTTTCCCAGGTTCAAATATTTCTCTAAAGAATTGATAAAGCTTGATCGGTCTTACCATTGTACTTTGTTTACTTGAACGATCCGGATGATGTAATAAGGTTTCTAGAGAAGACTGTTTAAATAAACCTAGTGTGGACAACACCTTATCGATTGGATCTTTGGTAGCAAATATCCAAGGCGTTTGCCTATATTCATAATATCTCGTCAACTCGTCCAACACATGGTCAAGACCATGATTTAAAATCGCTTCACTGACAACTATTGTTGAAATATGCGAAAATATAATAACTTCCTGTTCAGATTTATATAATTCAAAATACGCATCTAATAATGTTTCTCCAGAAGATATAGAAATATATGTTTGAGCATAGCTTGTTTCACCCTCGGTTTTTGCGACAGAATCAAGTCCAACAAGTTGTATATATAATTGGTATTTCCCATCTTTAAAGTCTACACCTAAGGCAGTTGCAAAATTCAAATTCTGTATTTCTTTCATGTCAGACTTACAGGATGCACATGTCACTAGGAGAAGGAGACATAATAACGAAAGGAAGAGCTTTTTCATTTGCTCTTTCTCCTTATACTTGCAATCCAGTTTTCATTCTTTCTTCTGCGAAAAGGATTGACCATGAAAGCGGACAAAAACTCACCAAAATTCAGAGATGTTATCGGCTCTAAATAAGACACTTTAAACGATTCAAGTCTTGTTAAGTAAACAACAATACTGATGAAGCTTAAGGCAAATCCATAAACGCCTAAAAAAGTAGAGAAAAGCATCGTATATAATCGGAGGATCGTTACAGTACCAGTAAGCGATTGATTTACTAATGTAAAAGTGGCGACTGCCGCCACAGCGAAAACAACAAGCAATGTTGGAGAAGCAAGCCCTGCTCTAATTGCCGCATCTCCAATAATTATACCCCCTACAATAGAAATCGTTTGCCCTAAGGCAGTCGGCATCCGAACTCCCGCTTCTTTTAGTAATTCAAAAAGAAGGAGAATGAGAAACGATTCTAATGGTAAGGAAAAGGGTAATCCATGGCGCGAAATGACGATGGTTGCAATTAAAGGATAAGGTAGTTGGTCAATATTAATATTCGAGATAGCAAGGAAGAAAGACGGCACGAATATAGCAATAAATAAACAAACTACTCGAAGCAATCTTTGAAAGGCAACAATATAATAAGGAAAGTGAACATCTTCAGGAGATTTGATTATTCCTAATAGGTTCATCGGCCCTATTAATACCGTAGGTGACCCTTCAACAATGATAACAAATCGACCTCTAAGTAAACATTGCGCTGCAAAATCCGGCCTCGTTATATAATCTAAAAGAGGAAAGAGCGAAAATGTCTTATCTGATATCCATTGTTCAAGTTGCCCCGCACTAATAAGGCTTTCTACATCAACTTTTTCTAATCTTTTTCTCGCTTCATCAATCACATTTTGCTTAGCCTTGCCCTCTAAATAGACAAGCACTGTTTTTGTTTCTGTTTCACTTCCAATTTGAAAGACTTCACTCTTTAACTTTTCTGTTTTAATTCTTTTTCTAATCAGAGCCATATTTGTATGCAATTCTTCCGTAAATCCGTCCCTTGCACCTTTTAAGGCAACCTCCGTTTGTGAATCTTCAGGTGAGCGATGTGGAATTTGAGCGATATCGATGGCAAAATAATTCCTGCCTCCGTTTACATAGAAAATAACATAACCACCTAGTAAATGACTCACCATATCCTTTGTTTGATGAATTTTTAAAAATGTTGGCCATTGTGATGCCATTTCTTTCGAGCGGTATCCTTCATTGAAATAAGTCACAATCGCATGTACATAACGGTTATATTGTTCTCTACTAATCATTCCATCAGCGTATAAGGTGAGGACATTTTGTTGTGTAACCAAATGGATATCTGATGTCTGATTAAATAATTCTTCTAAATGCCGACTGTTTAGCTTTCCAGTATCTAAAAGTTTATCTAATTGTTTATATTGACTTTCCACGGTCATACTCTTTTTCACCCTTTCGGCTTGGAAGATAGCTGACGAACAATAGAATAATGGTCATAACCACCCCAAAACATAGGGCAACCTTGTAAAAATAATATTTAATGATATGAAAAACAAGAATATCGCTCGTCTGTAAGGAAACGATGCCATATAAGATAAGAGCTGTTAAAGTTATGAGAATAACCTTCCACCACATTTTTTGAATATGGATTATTTCCGGAATAAGAAATAAACAAAGTGAGACTCTGATGGTTACACCACTTAATAATTGAAACACAGCTAAAGCATCCACATGAGATATTAAATCCCCAATTGATACAAGTCTCCATTGTTCAAATGCAGGAAACCGCATATTAGCAGCCATACTTGGACCAAATGATGTTAATGAACCAATGGTTGGTCCCATAATAAGCATCGTTAAAACAGTTAATAACAACATTAAATACCAGTATGGTATCTTCTTTTCAAAATAGTGATGAATGATAAAGAAGATAAGTAAATCCACACTCCCACCTAGCACGATGATTACACCTTCAATAACAGAAGCGTCTTTATCAGCAAATAACGGCAAAAGATAGGAATAATCTTTTTCCTCTAATGTGGCAATCGCGACAAACATACCTAATCCCCATACAATAGGCAAGAGAATGGTCGAAGTATAGATGATCGTTTTTATGCCTGAACTGGCTGCCCACACACATAACAAAATAAAGGGTAGGGCGACAATCCATATAGGTGTAAATGGTAGGAAAAAAATATGCACTGATTGGATCAAATCAAAAAATGAAACAATACCAGCAACACTAAAATACAAGAGAAACAAACTCATAATACTATAGGAAAGAAATGTCCCAACTCTTTTTTTCATCCAAAGGAAGGTATGTTCGCCAGCTTGATTTTTAGATAAGATGATCTTATATAAAAATATCCAAACAAACATAATACCGTAGGCGATTAAAACGCTTAACCAAGCATCTCGTTTAGCCAAACCCAACAAATGGGGTAAAATGAGCACATGATTAGATATGCCTATAAATAAAATAATGACAAAAGCAAGTTGAAGGCGAGAAAACTTCATTGATCCACCCTCTCTATCTTCCATAAGATATTGGTATTATTTGTTTAATTGGCTAGCTTATTCCTATAAACTTAAATTAATATTCAGTTGGAAGATACATGTTTTTTTGGTGGCTTTAATTGTTCAATCACAAAAAAATTGGAGTTAAATTGCAGAGGAGAGGCCTAAACAGAAGACTAATTGCAACAATAAGTGAAATTACTTGTGTGGCTGAAGGGAATGATTTTTTGAACCAGGGTCACGCGCAAACTACATTTGCAACGCTTTCTTTTCTGTTTTCGGATTTGTGTATGACTTGCTATCTCCTTTTGCTTCGCTCTCATTTTGGTTTGCTCTTCTGAGTGACTTGCTCTCTCCTTTTGCTTCGCTCTCGTTTCGGTTTGCTCTTCTGAGTGACTCGCTCTCCCCTTTTGCTGCGCTCTCGTTTGGGTTTGCTCATTTGAGTGACTCGCTATCTCCTTTTGCTGCGCTCTCATTTCGGTTTGCTCTTCTGAGTGACTCGCTCTCTCCTTTTGCTTCCCTCTCATTTTGGTTTGCTCATCTGAGTGACTCGCTCTCTCCTTTTGCTTTGCTCTCATTTTGGTTTACTCATCTGAGTGACTCGCTCTCCCCTTTTGCTTCGCTCTCATTTCGGTTTGCTCATCTGAGTGACTTGCTCTCTCCTTTTGCTGCGCTCTCATTTTGGTTTACTCATCTGAGTGACTCGCTATCTCCTTTTGCTGCGCTCTCATTTCGGTTTGCTCATTTGAGTGACTCGCTATCTCCTTTTGCTGCGCTCTCATTTCGGTTTGCTCATCTGAGTGACTCGCTATCTCCTTTTGCTTTGCTCTCATTTTGGTTTGCTCATCTGAGTGACTCGCTATCTCCTTTTGCTTTGCTCTCATTTTGGTTTGCTCATCTGAGTGACTCGCTATCGCCTTTTGCTTTGCTCTCATTTTGGTTTACTCTTCTGAGTGACTCGCTATCTCCTTTTGCTGCGCTCTCATTTCGGTTTGCTCATCTGAGTGACTCGCTATTGCCTTTTGCTACGCTCTCGTTTCGGTTTGCTCATCTGAGTGACTCGCTCTCCCCTTTTGCTTCGCTCTCATTTCGGGTTGCTCTTCTGAGTGACTCGCTCTCCCCTTTTGCTTCGCTCTCGTTTCGGTTTGCTCTTCTGAGTGACTCGCTCTCCCCTTTTGCTTCGCTCTCGTTTTGGTTTGCTCATTTGAGTGACTCGCTCTCTCCTTTTGCTTCCCTCTCATTTTGGTTTGCTCTTCTGAGTGACTCGCTATCTCCTTTTGCTTCCCTCTCATTTCGGTTTGCTCATTTGAGTGACTCGCTCTCCCCTTTTGCTGCGCTCTCGTTTCGGTTTGCTCATTTGAGTGACTCGCTATCGCCTTTTCCTTCGCTCTCGTTTTGGTTTCCTCATCTGAGTGACTCGCTCTCCTCTTTTGCTTCGCTCTCGTTTGAATTTTTTCTTCTGAGTGACATGCAACAACTTTCTTCTACTCGGCTTTCAATCTCTTTCTTCACTTTGAATAATGCGTATATCTTAAATACCCAACTCTTTAACTTGTGTGAACAAATGATAAGAACGACTTAATATCTTTTAAATTCTTCAAATATCACTAATTTATCACCACCTCTACACAAATAAAAAACCGTAACAGAAACGTTTAATCAGTTTCTTGTTACGGTTATAATCCCTCTCTAACTATTTCCTTTTTTTCATATACAAACCGACAACGATAAGAACGACAACAGCAACTAAGCCGATAAACAACCAATTGGCATAATGATTACCTTTCTCTTCTTCCACTACTTCAGCTTTTTCTTTCTTACTCTCTTCATCAATAGAAGATGTTTCTTCCTCAACTACTTGTTCTTGTACAAGCTGCTCTTCAGATATAGATAAGAACTGTGCCACCTCTTCACCGTTATCATGAGGGTCTTCTATTAGTAATGAAGTTGTCACATACATTCCTTCCCAAACAGTAGGATCAACAGATGGTGCATCTACATATGGGTGAGCAGCAAGTATGATTGTTTCATCACCTATTTGAATTTGATATTGGTGAGTATCTTTCCCATCAACACTTATCTCTTTTTGTTCGACAGCTTCAACTTGACCAACTGGCCCTTCAGTAAAGCCAGCCTCCTCTATTAGCGAACTTCCGTGTTCACTAATAAACATAGCAAATGCTTCTCTTGTTAAGCCCTCAGAACCATTTTCAATTGCCAGTTCACCTGCAAAGAAAGCTTCATTTACATCAGCAAATGTCGCGTTCCCCTTGAGTGAAGAGATCCATCCTTTTTCCACTACTTGTTGGGCCGTATTTTCTCCTTCAAGGTGGTAATATGCTGCGACAAACTCAGCCAATTCTTCCATCGTCAAACTGTCATTTGGTCTGAAAATGGCAGTTTCATCTTGACTATTCGTCATCCCTAAAGCGGTAATAAACAATATCTCACCTTTTGCCTCTGTATAATTTAAATCATTATAAGCATTATCAGCATTCATCACATGTGCATGAGCTTGTGACGTTATCAGTATAAATAACACCGCACATATACTGACGATTTTCTTCCACATCTCTTTTCTCTCCTTATTTGGTTTGTAATTGTAGATAACCATCTTTTTGTGTAAGATATGGTTGTTCCACGCCATCTAAGTTTTTTAAAGTTTCATAGGATAAGGTAAATGGAATCAATTCTTCTAATAACTCTTTCGGTAAGAAAAATCCATTATAAAAGCCTTCTTCTAATATCAAGCTTGCGGATTGTCCATCCTTATTCTGTAAGACTTGCCCGATTAAAATAACATGTCCCTCTGGACGCTCGTAAACCATATACACATGATCCGCCCGAAAATAATAGGATAAATCACTTTCAGTATTTAACCATTCTCCTGACAATCGATACGTACCATCAGGTTGAGCCACTACCCAATGAGTCAACTCCTCATTAATTCGCTTATTATCGCGCTCAATACCGGCAATAATATGATCCTCTATTTCAGCCGTCCAATCAATATCTAAATAGTTAGCGATCTGTTCTAATCCTAACCCTTCATTTTCCGCTAAATAGGTCGCTCTAGCTTGGATATTTTTCTCAATCATCCCTAACAACTCTTGATGTCCTTCTAACGCATTCTTTGCTGCCTCTAGTTGCTTAAACGACAGATAGAGTGTATTTAATTCCTCTAAATACGCATCAATCTGCTGCTCTATCAGCCAATAATTCCCTTGGATATCAACTATATCTTCACCATTTTCAGTCATAGCTAGCCATGTATCTAGACCAACATCACTATAAAATTGCAGCTGATCAACGGCTAGTCCTTGATCTTGCTTAAATGCTGTTTCTAGTGATTCTACCTGTGGCTCTAGTGCTGCAATTTCCTTCTCTGTTGCCTTCATCTCATCCTTTAGCTTATCAATCGTTGATTCATCATAGACAATGGCAAGAAAGTCAGCAAAAGCGCCTGTCAGGTGAGCATAAACAGGAAGTGCGAGTCCCATAACAAGCATAATAGTGAGTATGACTTTTTTAAACATCACGAATCAACTTTCTTGTTGCAAGAAAACTTGCCCCAATGCCAATCACTATACTTACAATACATTGCAAACTAAAGACGATGATCCGATTAGAGCTATCTAACTGTATTAAAAAAGGCACTGCTTGTTCAATTGGATGTAGGACAAGTTTAAATAGAGCAAAGGTAGAGAAAAGGCTCAAGATACCACCCACTAACCCTAATAAAAACCCTTCAATTAAGAATTGTAATCTAACATGAGCAGGATTCGCTCCTACTAATAGCTTTACACGAATTTCTTTTTCTCTTTGATATAATGCTAGATGAAAGGCAATGTAGGCAACCATACAAGCAATGATTAAAAGTATGATAGCAATGATACTAACATATGTTTCAACTTTCTTAATCCACTCGTACAGTGTCTGAGCCATCTCTTGTGGATAGATGACCTCTGCAATGCCCTGCATACCATCTAAAGACCGAGCCACTTCCTCTATTAGACTTGCATCTGTCACATGGACTTTAATAGCATCATTCATCGCCCCATTGGTAAAGGAATCCAACAAATGCTCTCTATTCATAAAAAAATGTGAGAGACCAGCTAACACTTCATCGCCTGTTTCTACTTCGACAGATTGAATAAAATCATTCTCTACAAGCACAGAAGATAGTTGTTCGGTATCATACCCTTTCTCCACGTACACCTTCATTGAGATTTGCGACTCCACATAAGTGATAGTATCTTCAAGAGCAAGCCTCATTAAAAGCAGACCACCGATTAAAGTGACAGCTACAAAGATAAGAATAATAGATGCAAGCGATGCACCTTTATTGCGCTTCAGTCCAGATTGGACATCGTCCCATATATAGCGGAATGATTCAAAGCTCATAAACCTTACCTCCCTCAATCACCCATGACATCTCATTCATTTGTTGAATCAGTTGTTCAGAGTGAGTGATGACCAACATCGATACACCTTCTTCTTCATGTAGCTCTTTTAACAAGGTTAATATTTCGAGAGAAGTTTCTCTGTCAAGATTACCAGTTGGTTCATCAGCTAGAATGAGCTTTGGTTTATTCAATAAGGCACGAGCAACAGCTGTGCGTTGTTGCTGCCCTCCTGATAATTGCTTCGGAAAATGGTGGAGATGGTCTGCCAGTCCTACTCTTGTTAGAAGACGAACCGCTTCGTTGTCTATCTCCTTTTGTGGTTTTCCTAAAATCTTTCCTGCGAGCATGACATTTTCTAACACTGTCTTTCGCTCTAATAATTCAAAGGATTGGAAAACCACACCCATTTTTCTCCTTAATTCATATTTCTTCATTTGTCCAATCTCTTGCCCATCAATCAGAATGTCTCCACTATCTCTCTCTATTTCTCTGTAAAGTAATTTAATTAACGTACTTTTTCCAGATCCAGATTTCCCTTTTAAAAATGCGAACTCATTCGATTGAAGCTGAAATTGGACATCCTGTAAAACCTTTCTGTCTCCATAACTCTTTGATACACGATTTAATACAATCACGATTAAATCTTACCTTCCTCAAGCCAAGGAAGAAATCCCCTTAAAAAACGTTCTGTTGCCGGCATAAAATAAGAACCGTAATGATAATCAGGATCGAGCGTCGTATTAATCCATGTTCCTTTCGAACTTACTTTATCAATATAAAATACCGCTCCACCATCTTCTGTCGCTACTAATACTTCACTGCCTTCGGGTGGCCAGTACACACCGTGTTGATGCCATGTTGCATCAGATAATGTTAAATAATTTTTGAATAGATCATGGTTTTCTCCTGCTAATACAAGACCGCTTTTCGCATCTTTCTCTAACCACCACCAAAAATTCGTAATTCGGAATTCCCAATCATGTTTAGGTAACCAATCAAAGCCTTGCGGACCAAACGTCACAACAATCCCACCATTATCTGCATAGGCATGAATTTTCTCGACATTTTCCTTTAAGAGTCCTAAATGCGTTTGTGATGGAATGAGCAAAACATCGATTTCTTCAAACGATGCCTCTGCTAATTCTCTAATAGGGATTAATTGATGGAAATGTTTAGCGAACTCAGACGTTTTGTATGTGCGGTGGTGCTGCGAACTTCCTCCGTAAACAACAGCAATCTTTCTCATGATTGTACCCCCTGAATTGTTTTACTATATTCCTCTTCTACCCATTTTCTTAATTGCGGAGAAATGCGTGACGTAGTTTTCTCTAGATCATTACTTCCCATATAGCCGAATAAATCAAAGCCTACATGAACAAGAATCGTCCCGTTTGTACTTTGTCGATCGATATATGTAATCGGTTCTTTTCCATCCAATGTAAGAAGCACCTCTGCCCCTTCTGGTAACGGATGATGACCGCGAGCAAAAAATCCAGCAACTCCTTTATTAAAAGTCATATCATCCTCTAGTACTCCTTCAAAAATTGGGTGAGCTGATTCAATTTTGACTGCATAATCTTGAAAACTCTTAATCTCCTTCGGCACAAACGGGCGACCGCCTGGTAACCAATCAGTGACTAGATTGCCTGAGAATATGACAATTTTCCCCTCATCTAAAAATGATGAAATTATGTCCTTATGCTCTAATAAAAAGTCCTGATCACACATACCCCCAATAACTAAACATGCATAAGGAGTGAAGTCTGTATATGGTAACTGGTAAATATCTACATGTGTAAAGCCAGTTGAATCTTGATTTTCTAAACGAGTTTGGGCAAAAACACCACCAGCGTTTAATGAGATAAATTGAATAGTCATTTTTTAACCTCCATGATTTTCTAGTATTAATAAGGCTTCTATTAAAGTTTTCGTATAAGGATGTACTGGATTCATAATGACATCTAACGTTTCTCCAGTTTCAACGATTTCTCCATTTTTTAGAACAATCAATCGATCGCAAAAGTCACGTGTTAACGCAATATCATGTGTAATAAATAAATAGGATGTACCTTCTTGTTGATTCATCCTTTTCATTAACCTAATTAAATCCAGGCGTAAAGATGTATCTAGCATAGAGGTCGGCTCGTCAGCTAATATCAGTTTCGGTTTACACACAAATGCTCTTGCTAACCCCACTCTTTGTCTTTCTCCACCGGATAATTCATGTGGATAACGATTCATATAATAGTCCGGGTCGAGATTCACACTACGAAGGGCCTCTTTAACTAATTGCGTTCTTTGCTCAAGATTGCCCTTTTCAATTTGTAAAATATGTAGGGACTCTCCAACAATCTCATGAATCTTCATTCGACTCGACAATGCCTCATATGGATCTTGAAAGACCATTTGAATATCTTTCGCTAATTGACGACGTACTTTCGTCTTCATTTTAGTTAGGTCATCACCAGCAAAAAGGATTTTTCCACTATCTGCTGTTTCTAAGCCACTTATTATACGACCAATCGTGCTCTTGCCTGCCCCACTTGCACCAATTAAACCGACAATTTCCCCTTCCTTCATGGAAAAAGAGACATTGGATAATACCTTTGTTTGCAAGGAAGATGAACGATAGAATGATTTCTTTAAAGAATTAATGCGTAATAAATCCGCACTCATCGGCTCACCTCCACTGTTTCTTTCTTCGGATATAGCGTTGGTATACTATCGATTAACACTCTCGTATAAGGGTTCGTAGATACCTTAGACAACTCAACAGATGGTCCTTCTTCTACCTTTTGCCCTTCCTTCATAATCATAAGTCGATCCGTCACGCTCAAAACGGAAGGAAGGTCATGGGAGATATAAATCATTGAAATACCTAACTCTTTTTGTAGTTTGCGTAATAATTGCACAATCTCTACCTGGACAATGACATCAAGTCCTGTTGTTGGTTCATCTGCAATAACGAGTTTGGGCTTATTAATTAAAGCCATCGCGATGATTACTCTCTGCTTCATTCCACCTGATAATTCATGCGGATAGGCGAAGCGCCATTTCTCATCCAAACCAACCTGTTGTAACACTTCAATAACACGCACATCCATTTCTTTGTTACTTAATTGATAATGGGCTCTGACGGCTTCTTGCAACTGCTTATCAATACGAATAACCGGATTTAGTGCATTCATGGCCGCTTGTGCAATATAGCCAATCTCCTTCCCTCGTATTTGTCTAAGCCCTTCATCATCAAAATGCTGTATGAGGTTACCTTCAAAGTAAATCTCACCTGACTCTTTCGCCGGTCTCTTTAATTGTTGAATAATCGCTGTAGCAATGGTTGACTTGCCACTTCCTGACTCACCAACAATACCTAGCACTTCACCATTTTTAACTACGAAACTAACATCATCAACAACAGAGCGATAATCACCTGATTTTGGATATGCAACTGTAAGACTCTCAACAGACAGCAGAATACCTTTTGAAGATTGATGTTCTTTTGTTTTGACAGGTTGTTTCTTCCTTTTTTCTCTTACAGAATAATCGCCTAAACGTGGATTGAATCTTTCTTCTAAGTAGTAGCCCATCAATGAAAAGGCTAAAACAACAATCACGATACATACGCCTGGAGGAATAATCCACCACACCCAAGCTTCTGTTAAAAAAGCACTTCGGCTATTCGCATAAAATAAAATACTTCCCCAACTCTTTGTTAACGGATCACCCATTCCTAAAAAGCTTAAAGACGATTCCATTAAAATAGCTGCATTCACTCCTGTTACGAACTGAGGAATAAAAATTGGTACCACGCCAGGTAAAATATGTTTATAAAATATATAAAAGTGGCTTGCGCCCATTGTTTTTGCTGCTAAAACAGGGCCAGTATGTTTGATAGAAAGGGTTTGTGCGCGAATTTGTCTCGCTTTACCTGCCCACATAACTAATGTAATAACAAACACTAAAGTAAAAATCCCAGCTCCCATATAAACTGCTACAACAATCATTAATGGCAGGAAAGGTAAGGTAAGAACGATATCTATTACTCGTAATACTACTGTTTCAAATCTACCGCCTATATATCCAGCTAACACACCTATTAAACCACCGATAAAAACTGCTAGAATAGCAGAGGCAATACCAATAAAGAGCGAAGTCCTAGCGCCAACAGCCAACTCCGCCAATATATCTTGCCCCATATCATTTGTACCTAATAGATGTTCAAGATTAGGAGATTGAAAGGGAGGTCCAGATGCTTTATAGGCATCGTAAGGAATAAGCATAGGTCCAAAAAGGGCAAATACCAACATGGCTGAGAATAAAACTAAACCCGTTAAGCCAATCCACTTTGTTGTTTTACGCATGAGTGATCTCCTCTCCCTTCTCTTCCTTCCTATTCCGCACACGCGGATCAAATAATGGATACGTTAAATCGGCAATTAAATTGGCCAATATGACACCCATTGTCACAAGTAAAAAGACACCTTGTAGCATAGGGAAGTCTCTAGCCGTTACGCTTTCATACAACAAGCGGCCAATCCCAGGGTATGAATAGACCGTTTCAATGACAACCGCTCCACCAAGTAATGTTCCCACACTTAATGTGAAATGGGTGTAAATTGGTAACAAAGCATTTCTTAAAGCATGCTTAAATACGAGTGCTCGTTTCTTAATTCCCTTCGCTTCAGCCACGGTCATATAATCTTGTCCTAATGATTCCAACATACTGGAGCGAGTGAGTAAATAATTAGAGCCGACTGTAGCTAACGTAATCGTAATCACTGGTAATATGGCATGGCTGATGACATCCTTGATATAACCCCAAGTGGTACCATCCTGTACCATTGAAACCGCTCCGAAAGTAGGAAACCAACCAAGCTGGACAGCGAATATCGATAGAAACATCATCCCGATCCAAAATCCAGGAATAGATTCCAATGTCAGCATGCCGGTTAATATGGTTAAATCACGTTTCTTCCCTCGGTTCCATGCCGAATATGCTCCCGCACTTACACCAATTACAAGACTAAGAATTAAAGCCGTCCCTACTAACAATAATGTCCATGGAATACGTTCTGCTAACACTTCTGTTACCGCGACACCATATTTTATTGAAGTGCCAAAATCTAAAGTGAAAACGCCTTTTAAGTACGTCCAATATTGCTCCCATAAAGAACCACCGAGGCCCAATGAATGTAGGGCCTCTTGTTTTTGTTCTGCTGTTAATTCATTGATTGTTGTTTCACCAAAGAAATATAATAACGGGTCACCCGGAGCGAGACGTGGCAAAGCAAAATTTATCGTTAAAGTAACAAATATCACTAATATATATTGACCTATTTTGTTTTTCACCTTCGCCAAATGCTTCATTTCTATCTAACTTCCTTACTCTACTACTTGCACTGGTGTAGTGGAGGAAACTTTACGTGCTTCTTCAGGTAAAAAGCTGAATTTATTTATAATACCAAAGCCTAAAGACTCAACATATTGATCATATACATCGGCGTTATACGCATAGATTTCTTCTGGATAATAAAGGGCAATCGCAGTTGGTTGCTCATTATATAGTGTTTGCATATCAAAAGAGATTGCTTTACGATCTTCGATTGTAGTCGCGTTCATCCAGTTCGATACTAACTCATCCATTTCTGGATAAGGTAGATCTTTCGTCCAAAGATAAGAAGATCGATGAGACATAATGAACTGATCCGGGTCAGCTACACCATGAGGACCAATTAAACTTACATAAGAATCAAAGTCATCTTCAGATACAGCCGCTGTATAAGTTGTTGGATCCATTGTTTTCACTTCGAACTGAATGCCGATTTCTTTCATTTGAGTTTGTAACATTTCCGCTGTACGGATATATAATGGCTCTGCAGAAGAAACACTAATATCAAGTTTTAAGTTTTCTCCTTCTGGTGTTTCACGATAGCCATCATTATTGCTATCTTCATATCCAAGTTCATCTAGCATGTTGTTAGCTTCTTCTACATTGAATGGTGTTGATAATTCAGGATTTGTCCGTGGTGAATCTGGATGCGGATACCCTTTTTCACCCGCTCTTCCTTGTCCTAAAAGAACTGTACTAACAATACTCTCACGATCAATGCCAAGAGAGATTGCTTGACGGAACTCCTCTGAGTTAAATGGTTCCATCTCATAATTCAATCCAAATTGTACGATTGATAGCGGCGATGTACTTGCCAACTTCATAGAGTCTGTTTTTTGTAAAGTTTCTTGTAATTCAGCTGGTACAGTTCTTGTCGTTGTATCAATCTCACCAGATGTCAAAGCATTGAACATCGCTGTTGAATCTTTAATGATTGGCATACTCAACTTGTTCACAGTCGGTGCACCCATAAAATAATCAGTATTTGCCTCAAATTGATAATATTGATCTGGTTCATATGCCGTTAATTTGAAAGGGCCTGTTCCAATAGCTAAATCCGTATGTTTGCGTGGATTCTCAACATTTTCCCAAATATGTTTTGGTAAGATTGGTAAATCGGCAAATGTGATGGTTGCCATTGAAGGACAAGCATAAGCGCATTTGAATTCTAATGTTTCCCCATCATCTAAAATCTCAATAGTATCAACCTTTGGCACTTCACTTACATGGTGCGTGTGACGGTTTGGTGGTCCATCACGGTAGTACTCATATGTAAACTTCACATCTTCAGCCGTAAAGTCTTCTCCATCATGCCACTTAATACCAGAACGAATTTTGACACGCCAAGTTGTATCATCTAACTGCTCTGCTGATTCTGCTAACCATGGTTGTGGCTCATCTACATAAGGGGATGGCGAAAATAATTTATCGTACACAAGATCTGTTAACCAATCCATGTTTCCTGTATAAATATTCAAGGGACCTACATCACTTGGGACCCCGATTTTCAATTCCTCTACTTCTACATTATTTTTATCCTCGCTACTAGCCTTTCCTTCAGATGATGACTCACTAGAGCTGCATCCAGCGATAATCATTAGTACAGCAAGACTAATAAGACCTAATACTTTCTTAAACATCCTCCCTATTTCCCCTCTCTTTTATATAAAATATATTAATATCATTTTTCAATAAGTAGATTATCATAGTTGAGAAAGATTATCAATATCATTTAAATGGAATAATATTCAATAAACCTTTTAAATATAGAGTTTTATTGACTTTGTTTTAGAAAAATATTCTCAGTATATTCTCAACTGGAAATTTTATCATTATAATTTTTTGGTTAATATTCAAAATATTGTTAAAACTATTTAGAGAAGGAACTCTTATTGAAGGAATCTAGGGGGAATTTGCTTGAAGTAGCGGTGCATTGCAATAGTGGATTGTCCTATGATTATAAAAGGAAAGTTTTTTGATTAGTGGATAAACCTGATACTGAAACTCTTTATCATAATCAAGGATTCAAGTTCCTCTTTTTAATTGTCTAACTTCTTATTAGCTTCGATTTTTCCTTTTACGTTGCTCATCCTCTCCTTTCCTTGCTTATTAGTTCTTAATCTGTTTCATTTTCTGAAAGAATACCCCATTGGCTCCGATTCTTTTTTACCTACATAAACCTCAGGAATTCCCAAAGATAAATACAAATATATTTCCAATCTTTTCAAGGGTTTTGTTTTATGAAGGCAGAACTATATGAAGTATGAGACGATTAGGAGGGATATACATGAACCAGTATAGCCAATTTACGAAATTTATGACGAAAGATAACCAAGGTGATGTATTAGTTAATCTTCTATTACAAGCATCTGAAGAAATGGAACGCCATCAGCCTTGTCAAATTTATCTTATTAATACGGCAAAAAAAGAAGAAAATATCGTTTATGTATATGAAGTGTGGTCGAGTAAAGAGGCCCACGAAGAGTCACTTACACTAGAAGTTTTTCAAAACCTAATTAAGCGAGCGAAGCCAATTATTGTAAATATAGAAGTGGTCAGCACTTTTGAATTTGTTGCTGGAAAAGGGGTATAACAATGATATAACAAAACTCACTATAGCCCCTTTAGAAGCGTTAGGGGCTATACTATTTTCAATAAAAACTTTACCTCGAGGAATCAGATTCTCACATGCCATTTTTTAACGTATGCGTTGATTTCATCCACTCCCTCTTCACAAGCTACTGCCACATGACCATCAGGACGAATCAGAAGGATTGTCCCCTCTTTTATACCGGCTTTTTCCACAATCTTTGAATATGGAAAAAAAGTAATAGGTATATTAACAGACTTTGTGTTAAATATTACATCTCCATATACATGAATTTGCCAGTTAAAAGACTGTAACAGATCATAGTTAGTACCAGTAGTAAATGCCACCCATGGTAGGCGGTCCCCAGCAGCTACTTTTCCAATTTCGCCAGTTGAAAGCATAGAATCACGATAATGAATCCGTATTTGTGAAACCACTTTGAATAACATATTTCTAACAGTAGTAAACTTCGTCAATTTAGGAATGAGCGTAGGTAGCACAATACTTCGTATCATCTGATTCCACCTGCCTTTTCCGACCATGATGGAGAATAAGCGGTCAGTGGTTGAGACTAATGTTTTCGCAAAAGCCATTCTCTCCTCTTCATACGAGTCAAGAACAGACGAATCCATTCTTCCATCAATGACAGCACCCAATTTCCAGGAAAGATTGATCGCATCACCAATACCTGTGTTCATCCCCTGTCCACCTGCGGGGCTATGAACATGACCGGCATCACCAGCAATAAATATCCTCCCTTTACGAAAATGCTCACTCATACGATGATGGACTTTGTAAGTGGAAAACCAGTTTACTTTTGTTATCACTATAGACAACTTTTCTTGTAAATACGGAGCTATATCGGAAAATTGTAATCCGTCCTTCTCTTTCAATAGTTCTGGGACAATACCAATTAAACGAAATGAACCGGTTGTACGAATAGGAAAAATAATACAAAATCCTTCGTCAAATAATCGCATCTGAAAACCGTTTGTTTCATTTGATTCACAATAGACATCTGCCACATAAAAGAGTTGTTCATAGGAACCTCCAATAAAATCAAAACCTAAAGCCTTTCGCACTGTACTATGCGAGCCATCACAACCGCAAACATATTGAAACACTTCATCTGACTTCTGTCCTTCCTTATTCAGAAGAGTACATACCTCATTTTCACCATCCGTGAAAGATTCTAGTTTGGTTTGCCATTCTACTTCCACACCATGTTCAGCAAGTAACTCAATGAGTACCTTTTCATGTTCATCTTGCGGCAAGCTTAAAATATATGGAAAGGGGCTTTGCCCTTCCCCCATGTTTTCCACATTTAATTTTGCTTTACGTTTGACATTTTTGAAGAATTGTAAATGTTTAATTTTAATTCCTCTATCAATAACATTATCAGCAATACCAAGTTGTTCGTAAAATTCAAGAATCCTTGCCTGAACGACCATTGCTCTCGATTCCTCACCAGAGCCCTTATTCTTATCGATAATTTTACATGGAATGTTTTGTTTAGTAAGGCCTAATGCTAAAGCTAACCCGGTCGGACCTGCGCCTACAATTAACACTTGATTATTCACAAGTACTCCCTCATCTCACTATTTTTTGGGCTTCAACTTTAGTGCTGTTAAGAAAATCACTATTATACTGACTAAACCAATCCAAAACTGGACGGAAATCAAATCCCATGAGAACGATTGCCCAAAATAGAATAACTCCCTCAATCCTTCTACTAGAAATCTCATTGGTAACCAAGAATAGATCCAAGTTTGATGGAATGAAGACATCATCTCAGGAGCCATAGATAATAATGGGGCGCCAAAGAATAATAGAAGCGCGAAAATAGCAATACCCTTAATGCCTAACAAAGATAAAACAGCTAAGATCATTAAAAAGAAACAGAAGGATGTAGCTGATAAAAATAACGCCGTGTCCATAAATGATGGAATGTTCATTCCAACTAGGTCTTCCGCTAACCATGGCAGACCAAATCCAATGATTAAAGAAGCAAACAGACCAATTACAATTTGGCCCACTTTTATAGTAATGTTTTCTTTACGTGAATGTACGGTCATTTTGTTCACAGCAATAAACAATATTGCTGCAATTGCCATGACTGCAATCCAAAGTGGCTGGAATAAAGAGACTGGTGCATTACCATTTGCGCTGTTTTCTCCAACCGCATTCACGTTCTGATGATTCACTGCAATCGGTTCAGCTAACACCTCTGCTTGTGAAACAGAAACAGCTGTATCTGCCGTTTTTAACTCCGCAAAAATTTGCGCACGTAACTGCTGATTTAATTGATCAACCATTTGATTAAGCATTTGATTAGCCATAGAGGAGGCAGCGGCATTCATCCCTTGATTAATGATGATATCGATTTCAGGATTTGCTGGATGATTTGTTTTTAATGAAGCTTGTTTTTCACTGAAATCTTTTGGTATGACAAGAGCAGCATAATATTCTTGGTTATCGAGACCTTCTACTACTTTTTCCTTGTTTTTTACCTCGACCCACTTCACTGCAGCTTCATCATCATCTGTACTACTACCCGCTTCCCTGATGTTTTCAACCATCGTCTCCCCTATATTGATAGATCCTTGATTATTTACTTCCATCCCTTCATCCTCATTGACTATCGCAACAGGTAAGTTTTCAGGTGTGGGATTAACTGTTGGAAATAACGTCAGTGAAAAGATAAACATTATAACAAATGCGAGAATGGGTGTAGCCAATGTTAATTTATCTTTAAAAATTTTCATATGGTCGCCTTCCTTTTTAAGATATAATATTAAACAACACGTTGTTGGTTATAATTATAAATATCAAGAGGTTGGCCATTCAATAATCAAAAAGAGAGAATCTGTTCTTTATGGAACCTATTCTTATAATCTGTCGCTTATGGAGGGATTTTTTTGACAAACAAGAATCAAGATTTACGGGTAACACGCACAAGACAAGCTATTCGAAAAGCAATCGCGGAATTAATTGAAGAAAAGGGTTTTGAAGCAGTAACAGTGAAAGATATTACAACAAGAGCCGGAATCAATAGAGGAACCTTTTATGCACATTATGAGGATAAATACGATTTGATGAATAAATGTCAGGAAGAAATTATGCTTGGATTATCTGAGATTGCTCAGAAAAACATCCCTAAAGTATATGAACAAGTCAATCAATACCCTGGTGGTTCGTTTTCACTAATCATAGGTATTTTCCAATACATTGAACACCATAAAGACTTTCTGAAAGCCATTTTAGGACCAAAAGGTGATCTTTCTTTCCAAACAAAGGTAAAAAAATTTATGTTCAAAAAGCTATTCGATGACCCCAATGGGCCACTGATTAAAGAAGATCAACTACTTGTTCCAAGAGAATACTTAATATCTTATATCGCTTCAGCACATATTGGTGTCCTGCAACAATGGTTACTTGGGGATAAGAATGAAACACCTGAAGAAATAGCTCATATATTATCCACCATTACCCTGAATGGACCATTCTATGCTGCTGGGATTAAAAAGCAATAACTCCATACAAACCCTACCTTTTTCACTATATATCTAAACCTGTCCCATTATAAAATAGGTGTAAAAAAGGAGCAATCCATATGTTCATTGCCGTAATAGGGTTTATCTTTGTCATGGCTACTTTATTTTCTATAGAACGTAAATTAGCTAAATCTAATGAATTGCATGAAGAAATGATTGCGTTATTGAAGGAAAAGGAAAAGAAAGAATAACCTAAATTATTTATCCAAAAGCCTGCGAGGCAATGGCAAATAGTTGATCCGTTCTTGTTGGTATCTTATTTGAATGTAACATCATCATTGGTGGCTCATTAATCAACTCAAAACCGGCTGCTACTAGCAATTCCTGCAGCTCGTTTTGTTGTGATAAAATATCTATCCTTACGCCATTTCCTTCTCTTTTCTTAAGCTGACTGATGATTTGAAATGCTGAGTGGGTATCTGGTGCAACGATTGGGCCAAGAATCGTATAAACTGGACCAAAAATTGAAAGACCGTACCCGGTTATCTTTCCTTCCTTACTTTTAAGGATTAAGCAATCTTTACTTTGTCTAATTCTCTCCGAGAGGAACTGTGTTCGATTAGCACCAAAGGCTTTCTCATCTAGGGCAACCACTTCTTGAAAATCCTTTTGCTGAAATGGCACCACTTGTGGCGAGGATATAAGCTTATGATTGTTTAAAAAATGAGTTGGCGCAATCAATTTCTTTACTGCCCCTGCCATGTGGAAACCGATTTTTTCATACACCGGCCGCCCATTGGCAGTTGCGATTAATTGAATGATTGTTTGCTCATCTACTTGGCCAATACATTCCTTCATTAAGGCCCTTGCTAACCCCTTTCCTCGGTACTCCTCATGAACAATCACCATACCAATCGAAGCAGCCTTCTCCCCGTATGGAATAATTGCTGCAGACGACACTACCTCATTAGCTTCATTTTTATGTCCAAAAACCTTACTTGAATTTAAAATAGTCGTTACTTCAGCTTGATCATAATCCCAGCCAACAGATTGTGATAGTCGAATGATGCCATCAATGTCTTGGTGGGTCAACATTTGTAGTTTCATATTATCTTGTCATCCATTCATTTTTTAATAAGGAAAAAATACAAGCATCATGTGACTCTCCATTCTGATAGAGATATTGTCTCAGTATGCCTTCTTGCTGAAATCTGAAACGATTAAGCAATTCAATCGAAGCTTTATTTTGAGGAAAAGTAATTGCACCAACACGATTTAATTGTAATGTTTCAAATGTGTATTGTAATACCTTTTCTAGAGTCTCACTTGCTATCCCTTTTCTCCAAAAATCTGGATGGAGCTCATAACCGATTTCTGCTCTAGACTGACCTCTATTCAATAAGTTAAGGCCAACTGTACCAATTAGTTTCTCAGAATCTTTCAGTACGATTGCCCATCTGATTCCCCGCTGCTTCTGAAAAGTCTCCTTCATGAGTTTAATCATATTTACTGCTTGGTTATAATCCGTCAAAGTATCCATACCATAATATCTCGTCACTTTTTCATTCGATAAAACCGCATAATATTCCCAAGCATATACTTCTTTTACTTCTAATAATTTTAAACGACTTGTTTCTAATTCAGGAAAACCTTCCATTACCATACCACCTTTCATTAAAGGTTAGACCTAACATAGAACCGAAAAGTAAACCGCATGTGTTGAAACTTGAGCCTTTGGCGTTAATAACGACCCATTCTGTATTAATCCGTTTGCGATAAATTTCGTTTCATTAAACACATCAGAATTTTCTAGATATTCAAGCGGTAAACCGACTATATAATTTCTCCGCTTCAGCCCACCTGCCGATGCCAATAAATGAGGAGAACTTGAAATGCTCCCAATTTTATAGTCATGTTTAAAAAGCTTGTTTTAATCAATTGTAGTAACCGCTCTTCTTCTAAAACAATAGATATATCCAGAACACAGACTAATCCAGCTTCACCTCGAACCGGTTCCTCGCTCACTCCCACAGTAATAATCTGTTTATTTCCTTGCATTAACACAGATTGTACCACACTTAATTCGTATTCACTGAACTGCGGATACCATACAATCGCTGTTTTTTCATTCTTACCTCCAGTTGATATCGAATAATAATATAATAGTACACTATGAAAATGATTGTGGCTCCGATTTCTAAAAATCTTTTATCGCTGCTAATTATCTAATTGATCTATTTCATCCATTTAAGGTTTTCATTGAGCATTTAGAAGGCAGTCACACTTCTTTAGTTCGAAACAAGTTGAGAAAAGGAACTGAGCGCTTCACAAATGAGGTTTGCGAGTCTCTCAAGGTGAGAAAAGAGAATGAGTGCCTCGCAAATGAAGTTTGTGAGGCACTCAAGATGAGAAAAGAGAATGAGCGCTTCGCAAATGAGGTTTGTGAGTCTCTCAGTAAGAGAAAAGGAACTGAGCGCCTCGCAAATGAAGTTTGTGAGTCTCTCAAGATGAGAAAAGAGAATGAGCGCTTCGCAAATGAGGTTTGTGAGTCTCTCAAGATGAGAAAAGAGAATGAACGCTTCGCAAATGAGGTTTGCGAGTCTCTCAGTAGGAGAAAAGAAACTGAGCGCTTCGCAAATGAGGTTTGTGAGTCTCTCAAGATGAGAAAAGAGAATGAACGCTTCGCAAATGAGGTTTGCGAGTCTCTCAGTAGGAGAAAAGAAACTGAGCGCTTCGCAAATGAGGTTTGCGAGTCTCTCAAGGTGAGAAAAGAGAATGAGCGCCTCGCAAATGAAGTTTGTGAGTCTCTCAGTAAGAGAAAAGGAACTGAGCGCCTCGCAAATGAAGTTTGTGAGTCACTTAAGATGAGAAAAGAGAATGAGCGCTTCGCAAATGAAGTTTGCGAGTCTCTCAGTAAGAGAAAAGGAACTGACCGCTTCGCAAATGAGGTTTGCGAGTCTCTCAAGGTGAGAAAAGAAACTGAGCGCTTCGCAAATGAGGTTTGTGAGTCACTTAAGAACAAAGGAAGCAACAAGAACAAAAACGACAGCTAATAATAAACCGAATTTCACCCAGCCCCTCTTCGTTAATTTCTTTTGCTCGTTTTTATCTTTTCTAATTAAAAATGCGATTGAGAGGAAGGCAATCATAAAGACGAGAAACGGGAAAAAGACATTCATCGTTTCACCACTTTCATTGATTAATAGATTTTTGCAAAAATAACAAAGCTTAGAAAAACGGTGATAATCATTAGGGCACCTAGCAAGTTTAACAATTGTATGGCTGTTATACTGATGACACTGAATTGCAATAATCCGCTAAAAACAAAATAGTATAGCAAAAGAGCGATAAAAGAAGCTGATAACCCCTTTGTCCGGATTAAACGCATTCGTTCATCCTTTTGCTTCCATTCTGGATATAAATAACCTAAACAATAGCACATAATTGCGATCGCAAGGGGCATCAAGAAAGTCATGGTCAGTTCTGTCGCTAAAATCGATACAGTCAGTAAAAATAGCGAAATGATGAGATGAAAAGATCCAATAACAATAAATATTCTTCTTGAACCTTCCATTTTACTCCTCTCCTTTCAATGGCTTTTCATATATAAAAATATCTTCTATCTTTGCTTGAAATAAATGAGCAATTTCAAAGGCGAGTGGTAAGGAGGGGTTATATTTTCCTTTTTCAATTGAAATAATTGTTTGCCTTGAAACGCCTAAAGTGGAAGCTAAACGATCTTGGGAATAACCAAACTCTTTTCTATAGTGCATTAAACGATTCTCCATATGTACCACTCCTAATTATATCCATTTTATAGTAAAGTTACCTTAACGTCAAGTTAACTTTACATTTTCTTCTTCGAAAAAAAACGACTTTCCTTATGAAAAGTCGCTTGTGGTAGTTGCGTTATGTAGCAGAATCGGTCTGTTTATCTTCTTGATATTCAAGTATGTCACCAGGCTGGCAATCTAATGCTTTGCAGATTGCTTCTAACGTGGAGAACCTTACTGCTTTTGCTTTACTATTTTTTAGAATGGACAAATTCGCCATCGTGATGCCTACTCGTTCTGATAATTCTGTTACACTCATTTTTCTTTTTGCTAACATTACATCGATATTGACGATAATGGCCACATTCTCACCTCAGATGGTCAAATCATTTTCTGACTTTATTTTTAATACATTATATAAAAGTTCTTGAAGGACTGCGGAAAAAATCGAGAGAATCGTTGTTACAAATATAATAGCAAATCCCATCAAAGCCACTCCTGGATGTAGGGCATCTTGCGTAAATAAAAAGATCATACCAATTAGATAGATTACACTAATACTAGCACAGGAATATTTAATAGCTCTTAGTGCAGCTACGGAATGCTCAGAAAAACTTTCATTTACACTAATATATCTTAACAGCTTAAATCCTTGATACAAAGTAAAATAGAACGGGATTGCAGTTAGGTACATCCCAAATAATACGGGATATTTTAAATAAGCATGTGCTGGATTCAGCTCTGCTGTTTCTTTTGCTAAAAAAGGCAAGCCGATGCAGATCCCTAACACAATCAAGCCAAGAATCACAATCACCACTTTTAAAAAAAGAACTTTCCCTTGTCTCATAAACACACCTCACAAATTCTAATTATGCCTATCTTACCTCATTATTTATTGAAAAACAATAAATATTTATTTCTTACCGTCCTATGTTTTTGGAATATGAAATAGCTAAACATGAATATCCACTCATGCCAGCAAAAGTATTCAATGTATAGATATAATAAAGTTGTTTAAATTCAAGTTACAAGATAAGGGGTTTGGGACATAGGTATTCTAGCTAAGGATTTTATCCGAATAATTAGTAGTCCAACATCTAATCACTCATATTTTTGTAATTTATCTCTTGATGTGAAGTAATAGTGGAATGAAACAGAAGGCACTCGACTACTGCGAGAAATAGAGGGAAAGCTGAGGCACCGTAGGCAATGCCGAGGAGGCTCAGCCCCTCCCCGCGGAAAGCGAGTGTACGCGAGCGCAATGGAACGTTTTTTTTGCAATGATATCTTATAAACCATAATTTGTTATTGTTCGTTTTTGAGGCTAGCTCATTTAGTTATGTCCCAGCCCTTGTTAATGTTTTTTTTATATCTGTTTATATAATCCTTAAAAAATGAGTAAATAAATCTTTTTTGCTTTTTATACTCATTCACCCTATCATTTTATAACGCAACCAATCATGATGGATTGACTTTCATTTAAGTCTGGATTATTAGCATCAAGGTTTTTCTAAACTTCTGGTCACTAAAGTATATCGTATTAAACGTCTTTAGACTCATTGAGAAAATCTAATATTTTTCTCCAAGAATCTTTTGCGGCTGCTGCATTGGTTGATTTAGTACCACCAAAAGTCATTGTCATGCCTCCCCCAACGTTCATTAATACATTGGCAGGAAGGTTGACGAAGCTGTACGGAAAAGATATAAAGTGGCCTGCACCCTTATAATACAAATAACGATTCTGACTAGAATTATTTTTAGCGTGTTTTAACTTCTCTTCCATCATTTTTACATACCTTGCTGATGGCCATAGTTGATCATCTTCCCCTGAAATGAACATTACAGGGGCTTTTATATTCTCAACGGGAATTCTTGATTCCCTAATCCCACCCTCTTCATTCAACGTATTATCCCAAATCGAAAGATAGGAAATGGGTTGTTTTAATATCCAGTTTTTAAGTAAAGTGAACATGGTGGAAAAGCGATATTTAAACCTTATATATGGTAATGGCCGTTTTTCCATTGTCCATGAGGGTATCGGTGCAAAAATCCCATTTTTCATACCCGCAGTTACATAAGCACTAGGTGCACATGCAATGACTGATTTGTAGTAATCAAATGTAGCTCCCAAGAGTAAGGCAAGTTCACCACCTCTCGAATAACCAATTAAGCTTACCTTTCCCTTCACAAAAGGGTGTTCTTGCAGCCAAATAGTTGCTTTTTGAAAGTACTCTAATGGGATATGTTCTAGGTCCTTCGGTACACCTACTTCCCCAAAATAAGACAAGGCTAATGTTATATAACCTTTTGAAGCTAATAAAGCAGCTGCATGTTCCTTCGATCCACCATCGGAACCACTTAATATAATAATAGCAGGATATTTTCCTTGTGATTCAGGACGAAATAACGTTCCTTTAACTTCTTCAAACTGGATATCTTCTTTTTTTATGCCAGATTTATAAAAATATCGGAAAATAGTTAATGAATCTACCTCTTCCCCATTTACTATTAAAAACAAATTGATCGTAACTTTATCCATGTTGCTTTTCTCATAATAATCATCCAATTTTGAATCAGCGTGTTTCATAGACCAAAACAAACCAGAACCATCCACTTCATTATATGTCCCTTCCATTGGCTTCTGAGAATTTACGTCGATATCACCTTCATTATTAGCTACAAATCTAGCATACGAATAAAACATTTTTCCTTTTTCATCATATGTTATTGCTTTTATAAGGACTTCTGCATCGGCCGAACACCCAGTTACTTTAATCATTACATCTTCATCAATATACGAATCAATTGGGCTAATTTGCAAAGCTGGTCCCATGTAATCCCCTCACTTCACTTTATTAGACTAAGATTTCAAAAGAACACTTCCAAAACAATTTACAGCCTCGTATGTTCGAGAGCGTTCATTCTTAATAGATGAACAATAAACCAAATATTCTTCTAATCTGACACCTATCAAAACCCTCAGTGGCATCCCCTATAGCAGTAGTGTTTCATAGTTGATTTATTACACCTTATAAGTCTTTATTCCTCAATTGTGGTTTAAATGACAGTAATAATTAATAACCTTCGAAATTTTCATTAAATATTATCTGTGTTTTCAAAATTATACAACAACTAAATTACTACAATTAAATCCAAAATAATGATTTACTTCATTAAAGAATTGTATGATAATAATTGGAAAAAAACTCTATAAATGGATATAGCATATTTTGGTTAAATCTTAGAATATCGTAATAATTTTTTCAAATCTCATTATCTATAGATTGATAGATTCATTTTAATAAATTTTCTGTGTGAAGGATGAAACAAATGAAGATACTAACAAAGAGGAAATGGATTTTTATTATTTTTTTTCTCATAGTTATTACAATTATCCGCGTGTCTTGGATGAACTTCATAGAGAAATTAGATTATCCATCGGCTCCTACTGCAAAACAAGGGGAATTAGATTTACGGAGTTGGGATTTCTCGAGTAAACAAACATTTATGTTAAATGGAGAATGGGAATTCTATCCACATTCTCTCGCAACATCAAACTCACTTCCCGAACATAATAAAAAATATCTGCGCATTCCTTCCATTAGTTCCTGGGATGGATCATTTGAAGGGAAGGATGACTTCCGGTATGGCACATATAGGTTAAAAATTTTGATTAATGATACGGATATTCCTACTCTTGGATTACGGCTAAATTCTGTCAAAGATGCAACATTAATCTATGTGAATGGACAACTTATAGGGGGCTCAGGGACCCCAGCTATAAAAGAAAATCAGCATGAAGCAGATACAATACCTTATTCCGTTAGTTTTGACACAGATAAGAGTGAAATTGAATTGCTGATTCATGTATCGAGTAATCTTAAAGAAGCAGGAATTTTAAAACCCATTCGTTTGGGAACGATTGATGCCATTAACCACCGAGTTTACATTTCAAACAATTTACAATTATTGCTTTGTGTTGTTTTAACTTTACATCTAATATATGGAATCATTTTATTCTTTATTGGATCAACTCAAAGAAAAGTGATGGTTTATTTTTCGCTATTATTATTTTCTGCGGTTATTAGTGTATTAGCATCCGATGATAGATTGTTATTTACATGGTTGAGTATCGATTATGAACTCCAGGTAAAAATCACCTTTTTATCATATATTGGTATTGCGGCTTTTATTCCGCCCTTTATTCACAATCTATTTCCTAACCCGAGAAATAAACGAATGATAAGTTACTTTTCTTTATATTGTATGTTGGATATAGGCTTTGTCTTAATTTCATCATCCAAGGACATTATTAATCTAATCCAGATTGTACTTGGTAGTGTGCTAATAATATCTGTAATGATATCCATCAATATCCTTCGAAAGTTTATAAATGAAATAGAAGGAATCATCTTCATTATCATAGGTTGTTTAAGTATAGCTGTTAATTTAATATGGACAAGTAATTTGAGCGATGCTTCCATTGATGTGATGCATTATCCTTTTGATCTTATTTTTGCAATATTATCTTTTACGGCATTTTGGTTTAAACGTTTTTTTATCGCTACATCAGATGCAAAAAAACTGGCTGAGCAATTACAGCTGGCAGATCAACGGAAAGATGATTTCTTAATTAAAACTTCTCATGAGTTAAGGAACCCATTACATGGAATTATGAATATGATTCAAACAATACTTGATGATAAAGATAAACCACCTAGTAACGAGCACAAAAAACATTTAAGTATAGCCATTGACATAAGTAAGAGGCTCTCCCTACTTTTGAATGATCTACTTGATGTCACTCGTTTAAAACAAAAAACAATTCAACTAAATATGAACAGAGTTAATTTGCAAGTCGTAACAGCAGGGGTCATTGATATGTTGAAATTCCTTGGAGATAAAAAACCGGTTAAATTTAAAATCGAAATATCAAACACATTCCCTCCAGTCCTAGCAGATGAGAATAGACTCATACAAATCTTGTTCAATTTATTACATAATGCTTTGAAATTCACCGATGAAGGTATCATTATAATTCGTGCTTCAAGAATAAATGGAATGGCTCATATTGAAATTGAAGATACGGGAGTAGGAATGAATCCTGAAGAAATAGAGAGAATTTTTAAGCCTTTTGAACAAGCTAGTGAGAATAATAGAACGGATAGTAGTGGCATAGGTATTGGTCTTAGTATTTGTAAGGAATTAGTTAAACTGCACAATGGAGATTTATCCTTAAAATCAACTTCAGAAAAAGGCTCTATTTTTACATTTTCTCTTCCCATACTAAATAAGAGTGTAGAAGCAGAAGGCACTTCTCCGTCAAAGATAGAGAATCAAATGATGGATAAAGTTGCTGCAACTATCGAACATGTTCATCCAGATCAATTTTGTGATTTAAAAGATATTCATCTGAATAAAAGAATGAAGATACTAGCAGTCGATGATGACCCCATTAATTTATATGTTCTACAAAATGTTTTAAAAAATGATGGTTATGAAATAACCACAGTATCAAACGGTTTTCAAGCAGTAGCTAAACTTGAAATTGAATCCTATGACCTGGTCATTTCCGATGTAATGATGCCTCAAATGTCTGGTTATGAACTTACCAAAATTATTAGAAACCGTTTTAGCTTAATTGAACTTCCTGTACTTTTATTAACTGCTAGAACACGGTCTGAAGATATCTTGACAGGGTTACAATCAGGAGCAAATGATTATATAACAAAACCAGTTGATAGTTGGGAGTTAAAAGCAAGAGTGAGGGCTTTATCGGAATTAAAATTGACTTTTGAAGAAAGGCTACGTATGGAGGGAGCTTGGTTACAATCCCAAATCCAACCTCATTTTATATTTAACACTTTAAACTCAATTGCAGCCCTTAGTATGATGGATACACCAAGAATGCAACTACTACTTGAAGAGTTTAGCAATTATTTACGCCTAAGTTTTGACTTTAAAAATACTGAACCTACTGTTCCACTTGATTATGAGCTTTCCCTTGTTCGTTCTTATATTTATATCGAAAATGAAAGATTTAGCAACCGTCTAACGGTTGTTTGGGAAATAGATGACCCTATTGATATACATGTACCGCCACTTTCTATCCAAACACTTGTGGAGAACGCTGTGAAACATGGCATCCTCAAAAAAACAAGTGGAGGTACGATTCGTATACAAATAAGAAAACAGAATACTTTTACTACTATCTCTATAATTGATAATGGCCAAGGGATACCTGAAGATAAACTTCAAAATATTTTTAATCAAAAAGATGATTACTCAAAAGAACAGGGCATCGGCTTACTTAATACAGACCGTAGATTAAGACAACTATATGGAAAAGGGCTAGTATTGAAAAGTAAAACTGGTCAAGGAACCGTTGTTAGTTTTTCTATTCCTAATAATGAGTAGTTTGATTTTAACTACTTTATAAAAATCAATGATTCTACTGAAGCAAAGTAACCTAGATTACAATTACTAAGTTAAGTATTTTATTCTTAATCCTATAACACAAATACTCTAGGTCCACTCGGGAGAATGAAAGTTTCAATTAGTTGCAAACGCCTTAATTATCCCTATTTTTCGTTCATTGTATAATATCACCAATAATTTTTCAAAGGAGTCGTTAGATGATTAAAGCCATTTTAGTAGATGATGAGAAGCTTTCTCTTGATTTATTAACTAAACAATTGCATGCATTTCCGGAAATTGAAATTGTTAAGGCTTATTCGTATCAGACAAATATTCTAGAAGATATAAAACAAGAAATGATAGATGTTGCTTTTTTAGATATCGAGTTAACTGAAGGTAGCGGCTTAGATTTAGCTGAATCTATTTTATCGATTAATGAATCCATATTTATTGTTTTTGTTACAGCCCATGCCCAGCATGCTGTCAAAGCATTTGAAATCAATTCTATTGATTATTTATTGAAACCTGTTATGCCCAAAAGATTAAAAACGACGGTTGACAGATTAATAGAAAAAATCAAGAAAAATAGAGAGGATGAAGCTCCAAAAGAAAAAATACCACTTTATATTCAATGCTTCGGCGAGTTTAACGTTTTTCTAAATAAAGAGCCACTTCAATTTAAAACATCTAAAGTAAAGGAATTATTTGCATTCCTCTTTACTTATATGGATACATACGTCCACCGAGATCATCTAATTGAAAACATATGGCCAAATCAGGATAGTAAAAAAGCCAAGATAAACCTTCATACATGTCTAACATACTTAAGAAAAATGTTAAACACTCTTGGTTATTCAAATTGCATTAAGTTTGCCAATCAGAGCTATATCTTATCCATTCCGAATATCCATTCAGATTTAAAAATATTTAATGAGGCTATACATAGTTTCAAAAAGAATGATATTAAATCCATTAGTAGTGCAGAAGAAGCAATAAGTCAATATACCGGTTCATACATGCAATGGAATTATTACGATTGGGCAAATGATATCGCACAGGAAAAACTTACTATTACTATGTATTTGTTAGACAGTATTATTGAGTATTATTACATTAACCATACAGATAAAGCCCTGTTTTACCTTAGCTTGCAACGCAAATTGAATCCATATATGGATAAAAATATTCAGCAAACCATGAACCTTTTAATAAAAAGAGGAAATCGGAATGAAGCGATCATATTATATAAAAATTATAAAGCCTTACTCTCTACCGATCTAAATATAGACCCGGACCCAATTTTAATTAATTTATACCAAGAAATTAATAAATAAGAAAAGTCGATTATTTACTTGGCTTCAGTCTTGGCCGTTTTTAAAAATGTCTTTACTTCATCTATCGTTAAACCAATCTCTTTCGCTTTTAATATTAGATGAACCCATTCAGCGTCTAATTGTTTGTCATCCTTGCACATACTCATTATACCGTTCACCCACTTCATAATTTTTTGTTTATATCCTTTATATAATCATTCTCTTAAAACTCTCTTAAATTTTTAAAAACTTGGAGTGAAAATAAGCATTTAATGAAGTGAATAGTATAGGTAAAATAAAAGAAGTGAAAGAGCCTGCAAATAAGGCCTTCTTCACTTCTTCTTTTATTTCACCCTTAAATCATATTTAATCAGAAACCAAATTGATTCAATAGTAAGGATAAATATGATATAAGTAAGAGTGTGATTTAGTTTAATCATTAAAAAAAAGAGCTCCCTAATGTTTAGGAAGCTCACTAAATTAATCTATTAAAAGTGTATGAAGCTGGGATAGTAGTCGTTGTTCAATTCCTACTGTATACTCTTTTGATAAGTCTACGTGTAAACTCTCGGCTAATACAATTGAATTAGTATATGCTTGTTTTATACTTTTCTCATTAAGATTAGCAGTAATCGCCCTAAATTTTTCATATGAACGTTTACTCAAGTCTTTTTCAAGATTTTTAGTGGCATTTAGCCAACGTTCTACAGTATCTTCTTGTATTCTCATGAGTTGTAAAATTTGTTTTTGAACACCATTGAGAATTTCTAGTGATCGAGCATATTCCCCTCTTTTTAGCACATTAATACCGAATATCCAATAATTAACAAAACTATTAAAAGCAAAATTTATATTTTCATCTGTTTTTCTTATTGGATCGTCTTCATTAAGGTATTCTAAAAGAGGAAACAGTTTATTGGTGCTATCATAAATAAACATTTTCTCTGGATTTGGAAATACCCCTGTAGGTTTAAAGTCTTTAATGACACCCATCTTTTGTTCAGGTAGAAAGTGAAATTCTCCACGCACAAGGTTACTAAATATAGCTACTTGTGTACCATATTCATTGAAGAATATTAGTTCGACTGGAAATAATTCTTTAATCCAAGTATTTGAATCAAAATTAGCGTTCATGTGATTTTTAATGAAGATATAAAACTCAACATCAGAATATTGATCACCTTCACCTTTGGTAAAAGAGCCGTACATCAGTGCAGAAGCTATATGATTGTCTAACTCACATTTATTTTTAACACGCTCAATTAATTTTTTTTGAAATAACATATAAACCCCTCTATCTATTGTTTATTTTTCAATTTAAGATAGAGTGTTCTTTCACAACTGGAAAACATGCACAACACATAAGTAATGCTCCTTCCATCCTTTAAATCAATTTAATAATAGCATTTATACATTAAAACATCACTACCTGCCTCGTAAGTGTATAGATACATTCGTTTTGACACCAGAACCCCAATTAGCACTTACGTTAATCATTCATTTTTTTAAAGCGCGGCTTAATGAAATATAAACCAATAAAAAAGAATGCAAGCCCAAGCATCAAGCCCCAAAAATGCTTATCTAAGAATGCAAATAGGCCTACACTGAATGCTCCAAGCAAAAACATGATTTTCATCATTCTTATCACCCTAACTGTTTAGTGAATCAACTACAATCTTGGAAACAGTTAAGAACTGTTGTAGCTCCGAGAATACCAGCAGTGTTTATACATGCATAGCAAGCTGTTCCTGCTGTAGCCGGAACACCAACTGTACAAGCAACTCCACAACACCAACAATTGCTATAAATACAAACACTTTAGACGCTACACAAGACTGAGTACAATCCCATCTTTCGCCTAAACTTGCTTTAGCTATCATTTGATCGTCAAATTTATCTTATCCAACTGTACTTAAACCCTAGCTTACACATTGTTCGTTAAATGAGCTTAATACTTCTTCTGTAGAAGCATGTTCATAAACATGGACTTCTTCACTAATGTCTTTTTTTATACTATTGAGCAATAGCCCAAACCTTGGATGCAACCATATGGTTTTCATCCATATTTCCGCTTCATTCGAAAACACTTTTATATTCCCTGTCTACTGCAAATCTATATTCAATGAGTCAACATCTTCTACGACATCTTCATTGTTCATCTTAACAGATTTGAAGGAAACTGAATATTCAACTTCATCATCATATTTTACTCCTTAACAGTTCCTTTGTATGATATCGCATCTTAAAAAGATTCCGTCTTCAATTCACCTGACTGTTCTGTTTTGCTCATCTCAACTTTATTTTCATCAACATACATAGTCTTAGACATTACACTGTTTACAGATCTAACAATTTCTTTTCATAGCTTTCAATTTCACTTGGTTTTGCTTGGGCTTCAGGTATCCCCTATGACTCCAAAATCAATCTCACAGTCTAAAACAACAAAAAAACATGAACACTCCTTTTTATACAAGAGTTGTTCATGTTTGATTTTATCATT
This sequence comes from Cytobacillus sp. FSL M8-0252, assembly GCF_038007345.1. Taxonomy (NCBI): domain Bacteria; kingdom Bacillati; phylum Bacillota; class Bacilli; order Caryophanales; family Bacillaceae; genus Cytobacillus; species Cytobacillus sp. FSL M8-0252. The sequence goes on along the minus strand of NZ_JBBOWZ010000001.1, from coordinate 868,210 downwards.
CTATTATACATGTATCCCATTTTTATCCTGAAAGATTACTTTTCTCACAGACATTGGAAGGAATCTCTTTTTATATATGTCGGCTATGAAATTCAAGATGACTGTAGGGATTTTCTTCGGGAACCATTTGTTGGCGTAATATCGGTAGTACGCATTCTGTAAGTCTGTCCATTGTTTATCGATGTTTTTCGAATTAAAACGAGCAATATCAATCAGTTTTATATTACCGTTTCGATCAATCATAATGTTGCGCAAATGGATATCTGACGGCTTCAGGCCTGCTTCTGTAGCTGAACGTAAGGCTAATTGGACAGACTCTATATGTTCAGTTTTTATATGAATACCTTTCTCTAAGCATTGGAAGAGCGTAAAGCCTTCTATATAGTCGATGACAATATAAGAATCACCATAATCATAAAGATGTGGATAATAGGGATTACCTTGAATTCGTTGATAATTTGCCGCTTCCACCTTTGCGATATCTTCCATTTGTGGGAAGTATACTTTTATAGCAATCGCTTGCTTCGTAATTTTGAAAACAAAAGCGCTTCTTCCAACACCAATCAGTTCTAGCTGGTCACTATATGATCTTAAAGAGGGGCGTCCCTCTACCATTTCAATTACTACACTGCTCGCTAGCTGATTAAATTCCATTCTAATCACCTCATTTGAAGGAACAACATAACTTTATGATGTTCGCTTTAGAGTAGTTTAGTATAGAAAGGCCATCACCTACAAATTTTAAGGTCCCTTCAAGTAAAAATGTATACATATAGAGAAGAAAATTACTTTCCTGTAATAATTGATACAAAAAATTTACAACTTATACTTCTGAATGACCTTTAGGATATGACCTCACAACTCCATAATGAAAGCTACCAAACGAGTGGTAGCTTCCAAAAAAATCATCGGGACAAACGCTCAATTGTCTTTGCAAGAAGAATGGTTCTTTCTGTTAATGTGTCAATTTCAATATACTCCTCTTTACTATGAGCATTCCCACCAACTGGACCTAGACCATCAACTGTAGGCACACCCGTTGCTGAAGTGAAAGAGGCATCGCCACCCCCACCCGTTGCAGTATTATGGACATGAAGACCAATTTCTTCGCCTACTTCTTGAATAATGTGTAATAGCTTTTCTGTTTGCTCGTTGTATTCCATTGGTGGTCTGCTAATTGCCCCTTCTAATTGAATTTCCGTTCCTCTCACTTCTGTATTGGCACATATTCTTTTAATCTTCTTTTCTAATTCTTGTGCTTGTTCTTTCTCAGTGATGCGAATATCAATATGAGCGACGGCATTATCAGAAATGGTATTAACAGAAGAACCACCAGAAATGATGCCTACGTTAACACTAATTCCCTGTTCATGATTTGTTAAATTATGCAGCTGGATGATTTTATAAGCTAGTTCTTCAATCGCACTCCTTCCCTTTTCTGGCTCAATACCTGAATGGGCGGCTTTGCCTTTAATAATGAGCTTATATCTTCCCCCGCCTCTTCTTGCTGTCACAAGTGAACCATCTTTTCTTGCCGGCTCCATAATAAGTGCATATTCTTTTCCCATCGATTGTTCCTCTATTAATTCACGCGATGACGGTGAACCAATTTCCTCATCACCATTTAAGATAATTTGCACGTTCTCACAGGCATTTGACCCACAGTGTACTAATGCTTTCATAGCATATAAAAGCTCAACTAAACTCGACTTCATATCAACGACACCAGGTCCATAAGCTCTGCTTCCTTTCATTTGAAACGGGCGCTTCTTCACCGTACCTTCAGGAAAAACCGTATCCATATGGGCTACCAGTATAATTTTGGGGTGCAGACTATGCTCATGTCGAATAACAAGGTGGTTGCCGTATTTTGCTTCTGTTTTCACCTCTACAACAAATCCAATTTCTTCGTATTTTTTCTGTAGAATTCTCCCGATTTCATCTATCCCTTTCTTTACATATGAACCACTATCAATATTGACAAGTTTTTCAATTAATTGCAGCATTTCTGTTTTTCGCTGTTGTATATATCCCTCCACCTTTTATACATCTCCTTTATCTATTTTTCCAACACACCAACACCCTTTTTTAATGGAAAATGGCAGGCAACATAGTGCTCTTCCTCATGGGCAATAAATGTTGGTTCCTCTTTCTTACATTTTTCTTGTGCATGTGGACATCGTGGATGAAAACGACAGCCAGAAGGAATATTGGTTGGGCTTGGAATATCACCCTCCAAAATAACACCTTCTTTTTTATTCCTTAACATCGGGTCAGGAAGGGGAACTGCTGATAAAAGTCCCTCTGTATACGGATGAAGGGGTTTTGAAAAGAGTTTTTCTTTTGTCGTTAGTTCAACAATTTTCCCAAGATACATGACCGCAATTTTATCACTAATATATTTAACTGCTGGTAGGCCATGTGCAATAAAGATAAAGGTTAATCGTAACTCTTTCTGTAATTTAGACATTAAATTAAGGATTTGTGATTGAATGGAAACGTCTAATGCAGATACAGGCTCATCACAAATAATGAGCTTAGGTTTTAATGCAATGGCCCGAGCAATGCCGATTCTTTGTCTCTGACCACCACTAAATTCATGGGGGTAGCGGTGAATATATGAACGATCAAGACCTACCTGATCCATCAACGACAAAACTTCTTCCTTCAATCTTTCACTACTTAAATTAAGATGGGTCAATAACGGTTCTGCAATAATATCAAATATTTTCATCCGAGGGTTTAACGAGGAAAAAGGGTCCTGGAAAATCATCTGCATTTCCGCCCGTTTCTTTCTTAGCTCTTGTTTGGATAGAGTGGAAAGGTCTACTCCTTGAAATATTATTTCTCCTTCTGTTTTTTCTAACATCTGCATAATTAAATTACCTGTTGTCGATTTCCCACAACCAGACTCCCCAACAATCCCTAATGTTTCCCCATCGTTCACATCGAAGGATATGTGGTCAACTGCTTTTAAGTATTGTTTTTCCTTCTTCCACCACCCTTCAGTCACATCAAAATATTTCTTTAAACCCCTTACACTTAAAATAACTGTCATGTCTTTGTCACCCCTCCTCTTCATATAACCAGCACTTCACTTGATGACGGTTATGGATGTTGGTAAGTACGGGCTCATTGTTCATACATTTTTCCATTACATATGGGCAACGTGTATGAAAGCGACATCCACTTGGCATAGCATTCGGATTGGGTACAGTTCCTTCGATGACTTGCAGTTTTTCTGTTTGTTCGTGGATTTTAGGCGTACTAGCTAATAAACTCTTCGTATAAGGATGAGCAGCTTCTTTAAACAGTGTAAACACATCCGTATATTCAACAACTTGACCAGCATACATGACAATCACCTGATCAGCCATCTCAGCTACCACGCCTAAATCATGTGTAATAAATAGAATAGAAGTTTGCTTGTCTTTTATCAGCTCTTTCATTAATTGGAGTATTTGCGCTTGGATAGTTACATCGAGTGCGGTTGTCGGTTCATCTGCAATTAATAGTTTCGGGTTACATGATAAGGCAATCGCAATCATTACACGTTGACGCATGCCTCCACTTAATAGATGAGGATAAGAATGATATATCTTCTCCGCACGAGCTATGCCTACTTTTTTTAAAATCTCGATACTTCTCTTTTTCGCCTCTTTTTTATCTACTTTTTGATGGATTTTAATTGCTTCAGAAATTTGATTACCTACTGTAAATAAAGGATTAAGAGAGGTGAGTGGTTCTTGAAATATCATCGCCATCTCATTTCCGCGCAATTTCCTTCGATCTTTTTTTGATAGTTTTGTTACATCATTACCTTCAAATATGATGGTGCCACTTTCAATTTTTCCAGCAGCATCTAGCAACCCCATAATAGATAAAGATGTTACACTTTTACCACTGCCTGACTCTCCTACAACAGCGACAGTCTCGCCTTTCTTTATCGTAAATGACACTCCGTCAACAGAAGGAATCACACCATCTTCCGTATAAAAATAAGTCTTCAAGTCACGCACTTCTAACAAGCTCTCTCGGTCCAACGCAATTCCCTCCTCCTACACTTTCTTTTCTCTCGGGTCTAACACATCTCTTAGCCAATCACCTAAGAAAATCATGCCTAGGACGGTGATTGTTATCGCTAAACCAGGAAATGCCGCCAACCACCAACTGGTTGCTACATAATCTCTACCATCACTTAAAATGCCCCCCCAAGAAATGGTCGGTGGTTGAATTCCTAAACCTAGAAAACTTAAAGAAGCTTCTAATATAATCGTGGTTGCCACGCTTAATGTAGAAATGACAATGAACGGGGAAATTACATTTGGCAATAAATGTTTTAGGATAATCTTATGATCCCTCACTCCCATAGACCTTGCAGCCCTGACAAACTCTCTTTCTTTTAAAGACAGTACCTCTCCTCGTATTAAACGAGCGTACTGCACCCAATTCGTTACACCTAATACAACAATCAACGTAAACGCACTTGGGCCAAAAACAGTCAAAATTACAAGCGCAAAGAGGATGGTTGGTATCGCTAAAAAGGAATCAACTATTCTCATTAAAATATTATCTAGGAAACCACCATAAAAACCTGAAACTAGACCGATAAAAATACCAATAATACCTGCCAAGATGACAGAGGCAACCCCAACAACTAAAGAAATTTGTGAGCCATAAATTATTCTGCTTAAAATATCTCTACCAAGATTGTCTGTTCCTAAAATATAGTCAGTAACCCCACCTTCTACCCAAGCCGGGGGTTTCAACATCATTGCCGCATTAATCTGGTTCGGATCGTGGGGTGCTAATAACTTCGCAAATATCGCTATAAAAATAATGAGTAATACGATTAGTAAGCCAATAGTACCCGTCTTACTTTTTAATAATAATCTGAGCCACCGCTTGAGGTGACCCTGCTTACTTTTCACTAAGACATCTAACAATTGGTTTTCCTTTGATTCCAAAACAACCACTCCTCCTTAGCGAAATGTAATGCGGGGATCCAATAATTTATAAAGAATATCTGCTAGTAGGTTCATAGCAATAACAATAAATGCAATAATAAACACACTAGCCTGTACGATTGCCATATCCCTTGTATTCACTGCTTGAATGAGTAGTTGTCCTAACCCTGGCCATGAAAATACGCTCTCGGTTATTAATGTGCCTCCGACAACGGTTGAGGTTTGTAGCGCGGTAATCGTAACAACTGGAATAAGGGCATTACGAAAAGCATGTTTATGGATAACAAAAAACTCTTTTAACCCTTTACTTCTTGCCGTACGAACATAGTCTTGGTTCATAATTTCTAACATACTTGAGCGAATAAACCGGGTCATCTCAGCAGCAATCCCTGTGCCAAGCGTAATTGCCGGTAAGATCAGATGACTCCATGTACCCCGCCCTGAAACCGGGAACCATCCTAACATGACGGAGAAAATCAAAATGAGCATAATCCCTAACCAAAAATTCGGCATCGCCTTCCAGATTACCGCTCCCCCTGTCGCTACGACGTCGATAGCAGAATTCTTCTTCGTCGCCGACCAAATACCAAGAGGGATAGCTATCATTATGGCCACAATCATAGCTGCTACAGCTAATTCAATTGTCGCCGGTAAGCGCTCCAACACAATAGGTAAGGCACTCGTGTTATAACGAAATGATTCACCAAAATCAAGTTGGGCAAGTCCGACCATATAGTTGAAATATTGAATATAAAAAGGCTCATTTAGCCCTAGTGATTCGCGAAGTTGTAATATATCCTCTTGACTCGCATCTTCAGGTAACATTAATGCAACAGGATCGCCTGCCACATAAACAAGGCAAAACACGATAAAAGAAATGATAAACAGCACCGGTATAATTTGAAGTAATCGTCTCATAATATATTTGCCCACTATTGTCCCCCTATAGCGAAAAGTAATAGAGATGGGGAAATGGATGGAACCATCCATTCACCCACGAATATCAGCTTTATTTATTCACTTGCTTTCCTTTTAATAGTTGGTGCATAAATCATTTCATCTGGGGTAGGAACAAAATCAATCGCATCATTTACACCGATATTGATTTTTTCCTCATGAAGCATAATATGTGGCACTTCTTCAGCGGCAATCGCTTCAATTTCTTGTATTTGCTTGGCTCGTTCTTCCTCATTCATATTGACGGCAGAGGTTGCGAGCAATTCTTCTATTCGATCATTCTTATAATCTGTATGCCCTTCAAAACGTTCAGCACGATACCAATCGACCGAGTAAGCACCGTCAAACATGGAATTACCTAGACCGATTAAATAAGCATCCTTATTCTCGTTAGCCGTACGCATTTCTACAAAATTACTCCATTCCATGAACTCGATATTTACTTTCACATTAATTTCCGCAAGCATACCCGCTATCATTTCTGCCACTTCTGCATCTTGTAAATAGCGCCCTTTCGGTGAATGCAAAGTCATCTCAAAGCCATCTGGATAACCTGCCTCAGCTAGTAATGCTTTTGCTTTTTCAATATCATAATTGTAAGTATCATAAAGGTCAGGATGATGCCCAAAATTACCTGGACCTACTCTTGTTCTTGTTGGAATACCTCCACCTTGCAAGACATTATCGGTAATCGCTTTGTTATTAATAGCAAAGTCTAGAGCCTGACGTACACGGACATCAGCAGTTGGAAGCCCTTCTGTCGCCCGCAAAATTAGCATTACGACTCGGTTTGACCTTTCTTGTACAATAGATGTCCCCTCATTACTATTCACTCGTTCCCAATCAGACGGAGGAATATTAACAGCCATATCAACCCCACCTGTTAAAAGCTCTGACACTCTTGTTGAGTTTTCTGGAATAACTCGGAAAACAAGCTCATCCCATTCTTCTACTTTTCCTGCGAAATAATTCTCATATGGTGTGAAAACGATGCGATTATCACGTTTCCATTCTTTGAATTGAAATGGTCCTGTACCAACAGGATTAGATAGAAAATGCTCCCAACCATTCTCTTCAATATAGTTCTTAGGCAAGATACCTGAACCAAGTCTGGATAAACGGTGGAATAAGGAAGGCTCTGGTGATTGTGTCACAATATTGAAAGTGAGCTCATCAATCACTTGAATTTCTTTTATCTGCTTATAATTGGGGTACTCCTGCAAAGTGTCATCTTTTGCTACTCTTTCTAACGTAAATTTCACATCCTCCGCTGTGAGAGGATCACCGTTATGAAAAGTAACACCTTCCTTTAGTTTTACCTGATAGGTCAAGTCATCGATTTTCTCATAGCCGGTGGCAAGCTCTGGATGAATATTGCCATCCTTATCTTTTTTAAACAAATAATTAAACATATTCACATGAATCGCTTCCGTCGACGTATTATTATGGTCATGAATATCAAATGTCACCATATCCGTTCCAACTGCAACGGTTAATACTCGATCATTTCCTTTCTCAATGACTGCTCCACCAGTCTCAGAACCGCCTCCCGAACAACCAGCTAGAGCGATGGCAACAACGACTAACAGGACAATCTTCCTCCAAACACTTCGCTTCAAATTGTTTCCCCCTATACGCTTATTTTTATAGGCAAGCCCTTTTCATCAGTTTATAAACGTGTAAGCAAAACTATGATAAAAATCGTTAAGGTTATGTTCTCAAACAGATTTTAATACGAACAAAAGAAATTCTGCAGAAGGGGAATATTATGAAATGTAAGGGAAACTAAGAGTAAAAAAAGGTTGGTTATTGCAATGTTACGAGAAGAACTTAAAGAGGTGATAATTATCTTTTCTTAGTCATATGGGATGTCCATTCATTGTAGACAATACGGGGATTGCATATATTTTAATGAAATTAGAAATTTATGTTAAATTATAAAAATGCATGGCGTGTTCGTAAATCCTAAATTTGAACACTTCTCTTCTGATTTATGGCTTGATATATTCGCAAAGATATATGTAAGCGTGTTAATGATTAGAAAACTAACAAAAAAGCCAGGATCAATAGAATTGATCCTAACTTCATTTACTTCTAACATCTCACATATTTCCGCTTAAAACCTAAACGACCTTTATCTAAGTCTTTTTGAATATTTTCATACGCATGAAGGACGCCATTCTTCTTTCTCTCTCTTTTGATTTCGATGGCTCCGATTTCCTCTGCCACTTCAGCTGCTTTTTCACTTAGAGGAATATAGGAGATCGCAACGGTATATAAGAAGTTATTCATTGATACCTTTGTTCTTAAAGGTGCGTCATAAATGTTCTCCTTCACCTGATCTAGCCTATCCGATAATTTGCTCTTGTCAAATTCGTCGTCTTTCCGATTACCTAATAACCAACAATAACAACTCCAACCAGCAGACATTCTCAGCTCATCCCCGCTGGCAATCCATTCATCGGCAACTTCCTGGGCAATCGGTGATTCAGCTAAAGTAACCGCTACAACATAGTCTGATAGCATATAAAAATACGCATCGTCTATCCAACGATTAAAATCTTCCTTTGTCATTGCTTTTGGGTCGGCAATAATGCCCGCAAAGTACATCGCATCATAATTTCCTGTTGCATATAACTCCTCAGCTAATGATTGATCAATCTTTATTTTTTTCACAAACGGTTTCATCGCTCCAGTTGCGACACCAAAAAGTGGCTCATGTGCACCGTTTGAGAGATAAATTTTTTTCGTTCGCTCTTTTCCTAATGCTTCTAATTCATTCATTACCTCTTTGAAATCCATCAACTAAAACACTCCTCTTCTAGGATACTGTTAAAACGATTTTCCCAGTATTCTCTCTATTCTCTATCATCTCATGTGCTTTTTTCACTTCATACAAGGAGTATTCTGCCCCTACTTTCACTTGGACATCCCCGTTTACCAATAACTTAAATACTTCATCGGCAACGGGCTTGATTGTATCTGGCCTTTTCTTTCTTGTCGTACCAAAACTAAAGCCAAGGACTGAACGACAACTGCTATGGAGAGCAGTTGTTGGGATCCTACCCGTTTGATTACTCGTATTGCCAAAATGCACAATCTTTCCATATAGAGCTAAACATGCAAAGCTTTCCTCAAATACAGAGCCAGAAACAGAATCTAAGATAAGATTAACCCCATCTCCATCGGTGTATTCATTTACTTTTGAAGAAAAATCCTCATACGTGATGGCCAAATCAGCTCCTGCTGCCAACACAGTGGAAAACTTCTCTTCCCTACTAACAGTGCCAATTACAGTTTTCGCACCAAATACCTTTGCCATTTGGATGGCTGTAGAGCCTACACCACCAGCTGCTGCATGAATGAGTACAGTCTCTCCTAATTGCATCCGTGCGATGTCCTTCAATAATTGGTAGGATAAAAAGGAAACAATAGGGCTTGCTGCTGCAGTAGTAAAATCAATCTCGTTTGGGATGGCAAATGTAAGTGCTTCGTTTGCCACAGTATATTGCGCATAAGATCCTTTTTCAGGAAAAGCTACTACTCTTTGCCCCACTTTAAATTTTTTGACTTCAGAACCTACCTCGGCAATCGTTCCTGCCGCTTCAAGGCCAAGAATCGTGGGACCTTCTATTTTCTTCTTCAACCCTTGGCGATTTTTAATATCAGCGTAGTTCACACTTGTTTTATCCACTTTTATGAGCACTTCATGAGCAGAAGGCCGTGGTATGTCTATATCCATTACTTGTAATACGTCTGAGGAACCATACGACTCTATCACTACGGCTTTCATTTTACATTCACCCTATCTATTGTTTTAATTCAATTTCTGATCCTCTCTTCTTATACCATTGATAAAACGCTAAACGGAAGGATTCGGGTACACCATACATGTGAGTGTGTCGCACAGGTTGCGCTCGATTGATAGTCGTAATCTTAGCAATGCCTAGTATTTTCTCGAGGGGTCCCCTATTCATTTCAATTTCAATCACTTTATCACGTCTAGTTAGAAATAACGTCGTCGCTAAGCTCCCAGTCTTTAATTGAATAAAACGCTCATTCAACACATAGCGGCTATTATAGTAATCTAGGAACCTTAGTAAAACAACTAAAATAAGTACAAGCAATGAAAACAACCACCATGGAATATTCATATTTAACACATTTGGTTGGAAATAATATAATAATGCCGTTGCAATGATCCAGAGCCAACTAGGTTTCAACAACCTGGCAAAAAGAGCATTTTTCGGAAGCTTGTGCATCTCTTCTTCTACTTCATAGTCTGGTAATATTTCATATATTAGACGAAAGGCATCCTTCTGCGGTAAAAAAGGGAACAAAGAGCTTGTCTCCATTGAGGAATCCCCGCCTCCTCCTCCTGTCTGACCAGCACTCGTTAGTTTCACTTCTGCAATACGTAAAATTCTTTTCATTAACGTTTGCGTTATTTCGACAGCTTGGACCTTTTCCTTTGAAATAGAAAAGCTGACTTCATCTAGTACGCCTCTAGAGATATAAATCCTATCAACATCTGAATAAATTCGATAATTACCATATTTTATATATGTTTTTATCATGCCAAATATGGTTGAAGTCACAATAAGAAAAATAACAACAAGTGCCGTTAACCACCAGGCACTTAATATAAAGTGAATGGCACCTTCCGCTTCTTTCTCAACATTAATAAAATCATTGATCATAAAAAACAGTGAGCCTAAAGCAGGAATTAAAAGCAAAAAGCTTAATGACGTCATTGAAGCTTTTATAATATCCTTCTTGCTGGCAGCAAAATGCAGTTTTCTATCTTCTATATATTCTTCTACCTTTTCCTCTTCACCTTCGGACACTTTGATATTACGTGTACTTTTTTCTATCCAGTCTTCCAAATGGTCCGCTTCTTCTTTAGAAAGCACCTCGAATTTTATTGTCCCACCTTCACCAGACATACCTGTCTCAAACTTCAAGGAGGTCTTTCCTATTAACTTATGTAGAAAAGTCGTATGTCTATTTACATTTTGAACCTTACTAAAAGGAATGGTTCGTTTATGTTTTGTGAAAAAGCCTTCACGTAAGTAAAAAGCGACCTCATCTATCTTATAAGTTGTAGTCAGCCATTTAAAGATAACAAAAATAATAGAAAGAATAAGTAGTATGGCGGCAATAATTCTACCGTAACCAATCCAATCGGCCTCTCGATTAAAAATAAATAAGTAAAGAAAAGCAAAAAAGAAAAACTTCAAAACACCCCATATATGAAAAGCAATGGTTAAGCGAGAATATCGTCTGTAATCCATTATTCATCTACTTCCTTTATTTTTGCATAATAAGCAATCGTATTTCTCAGTTGCATCGCTATTTCCTTTGATAGCATAGGGATTGTATGGGTTGAACTCATCGTTTCGACAGAAAGACCGTATAATTGATACCTTCTCTGAACTGGTCCTTGATTCGTTGCCACAGATTGAATCTTTGTCATTGGTACTAATTCATATTTTTCTATAAACACTCCTTGCTTAATCTGCAAGAATTCCTCATCTACTTCATAACGGAAGTTTTTATATAATAGGTAGGGTTGAATCGTTAACGAATAAATCATAGATAAAACAGTAAGACCAAGGACAATCCATAGAACCCATCCTACCCAATCCCACCAATCAAATCGAGCGTCAACGTAAAAAAGTATAGCAAGAATTGGCAACCATATCGCATTCCCAATTAGTTCACTAATTAGCATCGCTTTTATACTATTCTTAGATAATCTCTGTTTTGGTATTGGTAAATCTATATCCATCTTTATTCTCCTTCTGACTGATTTTACTAATATACGGTTAGAAGCGGGGTTAGTTTCATCTGTTATCATTTTGCAAGATATAATCAGAGTAACAAGACTTAAAACGAAAAGAAATATAAAGTTTTTTTACTAGTACAAAACTCTATAAACCTTATACATTTTTGTAAACATGACAAAGCTATTATCTTTTGTTCAACAAACTTGCCTCCTTGGTACTGAATGTCATTTCTATTATGTATTGAGTGAGTAGCGTTTGAATCTACTTATCTGCTCTATGAATTCCTGCTCTTTTTGTCTATTTTTATATAAAATTAATATATATCATCGTATTAACAAATTGAAACATGCTATGCTCAAAAGAGAAGGAGGAGAGTAAAATGATTCTTTATCAAAATTGAAGAAGTTAATTGAATGTGCCTCATTAAATGAATTCATGAAATACACATTCAGGAGGAATTAAAATTGGATAAACAAACGAAATGGAATAGTCTAACAAAAAAGCAACAGGAAGTGCAATTTTCCGGGAGTATTTGTGTACAGAAGCATGATCGTACAATATTTACAGAGAACTTTGGTTACGCAATCCATTCTGAAAAAATCAAAAATCATTCACATACTCGCTTTTCAATTGCATCTGGTAGTAAGATCTTTACATCTGTTGCAATTTGTAAGTTGGTAGAAGAAGGTAGTATCACATTTGACACGAAAATCATCGATTGTTTAGATATTGAATTTCCATATTTTGATAAAGAAATTACCATTCATCATTTACTAACTCATACATCTGGCATTCCGGATTATTTTGACGAAGATGAAATGGATGATTATGAAGACCTTTGGAAAGATAGGCCAATGTATCAGATTCGTTCTGTAAAAGACTTTTTGCCAATGTTTCAATATAAAAAAATGAAAACCAAAGTGGATAGCCCTTTTAAATACAATAATACTGGCTATATTATTTTAGGCCTTATTATTGAACATATCAGTGGCATGAATTTTGTTGACTATATCAATAAAAATATTTTTGAAATAGCTGGCATGACTGACTCAGGATATTTTTCAATGGATGAACTACCCGAAAGCGTTTCATTGGGATATTTGGAAAAACCAGATGGAACGTTGAGATCGAATATTTTTTCTCTACCTGTAAAAGGTGGACCTGATGGCGGTGCCTATGTTACTGCAATTGATATGGGGATATTCTGGGAATCGTTAATGAATGGCAAACTCTTAACAAAAGATATGACTCGCAACTTATTGATTCCTCAAGTAAACGTGTCAGAAGATATCTTTTACGGTTACGGTGGTTATATGGAAGCAAATGAACTGGGTATCGTGAAATATATTCAGATGGGATATGATCCAGGAGTAAATTATCGTTCAGTACATTATCCAAAACAAGCTCTTACCATAGTTGTCTGCTCAAATAAATCAGAAGGGGCTTTTGAAATTCTTAAAGAAATAGAAAATATAATATTTACTCAGTAAATGTGAATAAGAGCTATTTTTTCACTATTAGCTCTTATCTTTCTTTTTTTAATTTTTTTCAAATACAAGATAAATTCCCTCTCCTATGCTCACTAGTTTTCACAATCCTCCTCCCTATAGACCTATACGAAGTAACATGTAAAAGGGTCATCCTCTATATGAACTGGCTTTAGCGTACAATCAAGCTGTTACTTTTTTTTATCATAAAAAAAGTAGCCAGAAAAAGGGCTACTCTCAGTCTATTCATCTTCTCTCATATTCAACTTGATAGATATATTCTATATATTGATTAAACTGCTCATCATAAACATATTTAAATGACCATTTCATCATATTTGTAACTAATTTATATATCCAGTTTGATGGAATCAATGTAACATTCGCTATAAACTTTGTTCCTTCTGGGAGGATTTCGAGAATGTATTCTGTCCTACTTATTCCTTCTTTCGTCTTCGTCTCTACTACAGCATAAAAAGGTGGATCATACTTAGAATAAACAGCTTGTAACTCATACACCTTTTTTCCAATTTTCTGCCTTGTAGTGAACATCGATCCTTCTTTTAAATCACTTTCAGCTCCATCATAATGATTTTCAATGATTTGTGTATTCCATTTTAATACATGTTGATCTTTATTAAGACATTCAAAAACTAAATCTATATCTGCCTCAATCTCTGATTCGAATCTATAACATTGTATTTCTTTCATTTGTCTTTCTCCTAAACATTTTAATTAACATCCAAATATAATTATAACCTATTGAGGGAAAAATTGTTAACTAAATCATTCATTTTTACTATTCAACTGATCCTGATTCATAAACTCTTTGCAAGAATAGAGACTATTTATCTATGACATTACGAATCCCTCGGAAGCTCGTTACGAAATATACTTCTCCACACGTAATCTTGATGAAAACTTAGGGACTGGCGATAATGACCTAGAAGGATGATTATTTATACCTGCAAACAGTTATCCAACCAATCAACCTACGCTCCTAATAAGTTACGAGGTTTCCGGAACTGGCGCCTTCTTTGCTTTAGAAGGGAAACAACCATACCGAGGGTGAGTTCATTCTTACTGTGTAGCCAGGAGAAACACTATTTGAAACCATTATGGACAACCTTTAATGAGAACAATGATTTGAGGAATACACATCTTATTTTTGATTATGCTCAAGAGAGGACGGTGGACTGTGAAAAATGGAGAGTATTGGCTTTGCAATTTGTTTGATCTGATAGATGCAATTCGAGATACTTTATTTCGTTTTGGTGGGCCTGACTCGATTCAGGTCGATTTTAAGCAGATTTCTTATTTTTGGGGTGAGTCTGTCTCGATTCACATTTCGAGGCAGACCTCTTTGTTTTTTTGGCTTATTGACTGCAAGGATTTCACCGTTAGCCTAGATAGAGCCCTCAATTCCTCCTTTAAGACATACTTATATTGCTTGAATCACCTTTTTCACACTTCGGATAATGCCTGCGTAACCTGTGCACCGACATATATTTCCTGAGAGTGCTTCTAATATTTCTTCATCTGTTGGTTTCTTGTTTTTCTCTAATAATGCTTTCACAGCCATAATCATCCCCGGTGTGCAATAGCCACATTGAAATCCACCTTCTTCTAGAAATGCCTTTTGAATTTCATGCAGTCCATTTTCACTTAAGCTTTCAACCGTATGAATACTCTTTCCGTTTAGTTGATAAGCTCTCATGAGACAAGAGTTGACGAGTTCACCGTCTACTTCTACAGAGCAGGCACCGCATCGACCAATTTCGCAAGAGATTTTGGCGCCTGTTAATGAGAGGTCTTCACGTAATATATCAACTAATCTTTTTGTTGCTTCAACTTGTAGTTTCTGCTGTTCACCATTAACAGTGAAAGAAATATTGATTTTTTGCGAATTCACCTTTACCTTTTCTATCAAAAAACCCTCTCCCTCCATGTAATATCTCTTCTCGACTGACAGGTAATTTCGTCACCCAATGCCCCGTCGCATCATAGATGGCTCTTACGATTGCAGGAGCTAATGCTACTGTTCCGATCTCCCCAACGCCTCTTGGGCCATATATATCTCCCTCCCATAAGTCCTCGATTGCTCTCACATTCATTTTTGGTGGAATGTCTTGGATCGTGGGCAGAATATAGGTGTCAAAGTTTTCTGCAGTATAGCGACTTTGCTTCATGGCTGCTTCTTCTAACAATGTGTAGCCTAGCGCCATAATCGTACCGCCCTCGATTTGCCCAATATAACCAGTAGGATTCACAACAGGTCCGGCAGAAACAGCTTGATCGATATCTGTAACCTTGATCGCTCCCGTTATAAGGTCGACTTCTACTTTCACTGCCACCGCTGCAAATGAGTACAAGAAATGACCACCCGGAATACTATTTGGCGTGGTTGGAAAGTCGAATTTCGTGTCTATACTAATGGGTTCATTCTCAAGAAAAAGCTGTTCAAAAGTAAGTATCCTTTGGCCATTTAGCCAAATCCCCTTCCCTCCAACATATAATTGTTCTTTTTGATAACCTGATATTTTGGTTGCTGTATCTAATAGTTTTTCTATAAAGGGCCCCTTTAGCCTTTGTAAACTGTGCCAAATCATACTCGTGCCTCTTGATGCTGTGGAAGAACCTGAGTGTGGCACCTTGTCTGTATCCCCTATTACAATGTGTAAATCCTCTGAAGAACACCCGATAGCCTCTGTTGTTACATTTTCAATAACCGCTAACAAACCTTGACCTACCTCTTCAAATCCAAAGGCGATCTCTATTTTCCCTTCATGGTTCAGACTAATTTTTCCACCAGAAGGATCCAATCTACCAAAACCTAACCCTCCTCCATGCATGGTTAGCGCTAACCCTACTCCCGTTTTCTTCCATGGATTGTCGCTCTCACTTTTATCTATCGCTAATAGCGGTGACTGCGCGATCTCATCTAAAACAAGCGCATCTCCATTAGTCGGTGCAATAATTTGTCCAACTGGACCAGGATCTGTTCCTTGTCGCAAGTTTTTCTTTCTTAATACAAGTGGTGAAATATGTAAGCCATCTGCCAACCGATCAATTTGCCCTTCTAGAGCAAATGTAATCTGATTACCACCGAACCCTCTGAATTCACCTGCCACACCATTATTTGTAAAAACAGAGTAGCCTTTTGTTTTTACATTTGGTATGGCATAAGGGCCAATAGCGTGTTCCACTGCAAAATCTAATACAGCTGGACCAAGTGTGGCATATGCTCCTGTATCTGCAATAATTCTTACTTCGTGAGCAACAATCTCCCCCGTTTTCTTAGCTCCTGTTTTCATCGTAATTTTCATTGGGTGCTTTTTAATACCAGAGATCATTGATTCTCTACGTGATTGATGAATTTTCACCGGTCTTCCTGTTTTCAATGCTAATATGGCTCCGTAAGGCTGAATATTTAACTCATCTTTACCGCCAAATGACCCTCCCATCGGACTTGAAATTACACGAATACGCTCTTCTGGTAAATTTAATATTCTCGCTAATTGTAGTCTATCCTTGTAGCCATGCTGCGTGCCCGCATATACAGACAGCCTGCCATCTTTTTCTGGGACAAAAACCCCACCTTCAGTTTCCATATAAGCATGCATTTGCCGGGGCAGTAGATAGGTTTCTTCTATAATAACCTCACATAATTGGAAGCCTTCATCAACATCACCGTTTTCATAAGATGCTTCATGAAGGATATTGCCACCAGAATGTAATGGGATACTATCAGGGTTCATTGCGTCATCGGGGTCATCAATAATCGGTAATGGTTCATAGATTACTTCTATTCGTTTAAGTGCTTTTGCAGCAATTTCAGGAGTGATTGCCGCTACTGCTGCCACCGCATCACCTACATAGCGAACAACTTGATCACAAAAGACAGGCTGATCTTGCGTAATCAGACCAAATCCATTTAATCCAGGTACATCCTTACTTGTTATTACGGCTAGGACGCCAGATAATTGTTCTGCCTTTTCAATATTTATTTGCTGAATTTTCGCATGAGGGTACTCACTACGCAGCACTTTTCCATAAAGCATATTTGGAACTTGCAAGTCTGTTAAATAATTTAATCCACCAGTTACTTTTCCCATTCCATCCGGCCTTGGACGGGAAGACGATAAATTACTTGTATAATCCGCCATATTCTCCACTCCATTTTTCTAATTCTGAGATTAAGAGATTACTCGCTACTTTCAAACGATAATTACTCGAATAAAAAGCATCTTCAACTGGCTGATACTCTGTCATTACCGTTTGATACACCTTTTTTAAAATATTTGAATCCACAATTGGTGCATGTTTTAAAATAGATTCTACATTTCTTAACCTCATAGGTTGTTTCTCCCCGCCACCCGCTGCTATTCGAACATTACATAGCTGATTCTCTTTTATTGTTAACTTGCCAGCCAATGTAACAACAGATGTTGAGAATGCCTCCCTGCGACCGATTTTTTTAGTAAATAAATAGCTTTCTCTATTATCAAATGGAATAATAACCTCTAATATAATAGAATCTTCAGTCATTTTTGACCAATCCTGCAAATCTATTCGCTGTTTTCCATCTTTATTTAAATATAGTATTTCTGCATCGAGGGCTAGTAAAAGGGGGATTGTATCACCCACCTGATTGGCAATATTGCCTCCTATCGTACCTAAGTTTCGAACAGCAGGCGCAGCGATTTTCTCAATCGTTTGTGATAATTGGGGTAGTTTTTTAATAATCAGAGGATGATTCTTACATTCCGCTAGCTTAACAAAAGAACCGATGTGAATCTGACTTTCCGTGTCCATGTAGATTTGTTTATATTCCGAAATGCCACCTAGATGAAGCATTTTTGAAGGAACGGCGGCCCCTTTTTCCCATTTGGTTTGTAAAAATGTGCCTCCAGCGATAAATGTGATCGCCTCATCATATGATTTCCACATTGTCCATGCTTCCTCAATGGTAGTAGGCGAAGCAACGGTTGTTTCTAATATCCTCATGATAACTACTCTCCTTTTACATTTCCTAGCTCCCTTTATTTGGTATAAACAAGTGTCCTACAATTGGCTTGTTTTCCATTTTCCGTAACCACCTTTTGTTTAACCGCAATTAATTGTGCCATAACGCTAATCGCAATTTCCTCAGGTCCCTCTGCGCCAATCGATAAACCAACAGGCGTGTAGACATTCGATGGTACCGATTCCCCTTCTAATAACCTCATCGTCCGTCTATTAGAACCAATGATACCTATATATTTAAATGGTCGATTGAGCACATATTGTAAAATTTCTTTATCTCGTTCAAAATGATGGGTCATAATCACAATATGGTCTTGGGGATGAAGCGCTTTTGGTAACACTTCATGTGGAAAACCTATTAATAAACGATCTGCTTGAGGAAATCTTTCTTTACTACATAAAGCTTCGCGCCAGTCAGCTACTGTTACATGGAAGCCTGTTTTATGAGCAAAATCACAAAGAGGGACGCCATCTTCCCCTGCACCAAGGATAAAAAGACGAGGCTTTGGATGAAACCACTGAAAATAACGATAAATAGATAGCTCTTTTGAGTAGTGGATACCACTCTTCATCTCTTTTAATTCCATATTGGCATCTATGTTTAATGCTTTGGTCCAATAGTTATTATCATCAACGATAACTGTGTAACCTATAACCTCATAATCCTCGGAAAGCTTCTTTACTGTTAAAATAGATCGTCCTTGTAAAAGCTGTTCATTAACCTTTTCTAGATGAGCTTGATAACTTGCATCAATCTTCTCTAACAGGACACGAATTTCACCATTACATCCCGAACCTTGTCCCCACCCAAGATCATCTTCACTTTTTAAATTGTATAAAAAAGATTTTGATTGACCATCGATTAGCGTTTCTGCCCTATACTTAATATCTTCTTCCAAGCATCCTCCACTAAGGACACCAATAGTTGAACCAGATTGCTTGATTAACATGGTTGTGCCTTCTTTTCGATAAGCAGACCCATTCACTTGAATCACTGTCGCTAACACATCACCTTCTGTAGGCGATGCCTTGAATATTTGATGAATATTATCCATCTTCACACACCTCTTTCACTCAGCTGCTAAAGGTTTAAAATGTATTATCTTCCATTTTCTCCTTTTCCGCTACTAGTGTGTTAGATTTTCTGACAATAGAAATGAATTTCTTACAGCGATGTAGTTAACTACTAGTCCCCATTTTCGTTTGCTCTGGCTTTAGCCAATGACCTCTATTTCTCATGTTTACTAATTGTCCGTCTTCAAAAACTACTACTCCGTTGTTCATCGTAAGTTTGACTGCACATGGGAAAGTTCTCTCCATATACAAACTGTGCTTATGCTTAGCGAAGAAATTCTTTTCTGCAACAGTGAAGGATTCTTCAAGTGAGATCCATGTTAAATCAGCATCTTTGCCCACTTCGATATGCCCTTTTGTATTTAAATTGAATCTGTCAGCTGGATTACCTGCTATGAGTGCCGCCACTTTATAAAAAGGAATGTCATAGGTTATTGCAAGTTCAATTAATGCTAAAAGGGTAAATTGCCCGCCACTAATTCCACCCCAAGCGGAGAATAAATGATGGACGGTTGGATCTTTCAATAGATAAGGTGATGGTGAGTGATCGGAGGAGACCATATCAATTGCGCCTTCTATTAATAAACGAATCAATTTCTCTTGCTCCTCCACTTTTCGTAATGGCGGGGCGCATTTGGCTACCGCTCCTTTGTCTTGCAAATCATTATGATTAAACAATAAGTAATGAGCACATGTTTCAACTGTAATGTCTAGTCCCATTGCCTTGGCAGCTGTAATTTTTAAAATAGCCTCCTCAGAGCTAATATGGACAAAATGAAGAGGACAGCCCGTTATTCTTGCATATGCGATGGCACGTTCCACCGCTTCCACTTCTGCGGCGATCGGTCTAGATGCTAAATAATCATCCGCAGTTAATTGACCATTCGTCACTTTCTCCTTCGTTAAGAAATCTGTCATTGCGGCACTTTCCGCATGGAGTGCAAGTATTTTTTTCAATGAAGCAATCTCTTTCATACCAGCAATTAATGTTAAATCATCAACACGTTCGAATTCTTCATTTCCACTTTCAGATAAAAACGCTTTAAAACCTATTGCCCCATTATCTGCTAATCCCTTCAGCTCCAGGATATTTCCTGGAACAAGGCCACCCCATAAAGCAAAATCCACAACTGACTTACTTTCTCCCATCTCCGCTTTATTTAACAATGCCTGCGAATCAGTAGTAGAAGGAATCCCATTTAAGGGCATGTCAAAAAAAGTTGTTCCTCCTCCTGCAGCAATCATCTGAGAGCCCGATTCAAAACCTTCCCATTCGTCTCTGCCTGGGTCATTAAAGTGAACATGAATATCTATCATACCTGGAAAAATATAATAACCTGCCGCATTTTTCTCGTCTTTACTTGTGGCTGTAATACCTTCCTCAATGGCGACAATGATACCATTTTTAATGGCTATATCGGTTTTCTTCACTTCATGAGGTAAAACAACATTGCCGTTGCGAATAATGAGATCATATGTAGCCAAAACCAACACCTCCCTGTTTATTTAAAGTATCGTCATAGCTGATTCCTCAGCTGCATATATATCCATTGCTGCCTGAAGCGCTTCGCCGCGATTTACTTGGACTTCGTGACGGATAAGGACTGCTTCTAATCCGCCGAGAACAGCAAGCACATTTTCTTTTCGACAGCTATATCCCATTGTACCAATACGCCAAATCTTCCCTTGTAATGGTCCAAAAGATGAAGCAATTTCTATACTGAACTCCTTAAGCAACATTTTCCGTACGGATTCACCATCAACACCAGCAGGGATTTCTATACATGTCACACATGGAAGCTTATGTTCAGAATCACCATATAGCTTTAACCCCATTGCTTGAATACCTGTCACCAAAGCTTTTTCATGAAGGAGATGGCGGATAAAACGAGGCTTTAACCCCTCTTCTAGCACAAGTCGTAAACCTTCATAGAGCGCATAAACCATCGATGTTGCTTCTGTATGATGATTCAATCTCCTTGGGCTCCAATAATCCATAAGCATGGCGAGATCAAAATAATTACTTGCAATTGCCATTCGACTACGTTGATACTGCTCATCTTCTGCAGTTGCAATACCTGCCTCTACCTTTTTCCGCTCTAATATAAGCTTCTCAATCCGCTCGTTAAATGTAATGGGTGCCATCCCAGCAGGAACGGATAAACATTTTTGCGTTCCCCCTATTAGCCCATCTATAAACCACTCATCTGTCTTTACCTCTACGCCACCAATAGATGCGACTGCATCTACGACGAGAATCGCATCCTGTTCTCTACAAGCCTTTCCGATTTTTTCTAGAGGTTGCATTCTCCCTGTAGATGTTTCACCATGGACAATAGCGACCACTTTAGGTGAGATTTTTGCCATTTCTGCGATGACTACATCTGGGTCAAATACCTCTCCCCAAGGACATTGTATCGAATAGACATCAGCACCGTACCTTTCACAAATCTCCACAAGTAAATGCCCGAAACGCCCATAAATTGGAACAAACACTTTATCACCAGGTTCAATAATACTTGCTAAGAGCGCTTCGTTTCCTGCTCTTGAAGTACCATCTATCGGAAAGGCCCAACGGTTCTTTGTTTGAAAGACTTGACGAATCATTTCCATGACTTCATTCATCAATTTTGTAAAAGCTGGATCGAACTGACCTAATATAGGTGTACTCATCGCTCTCAACACACGAGGATCTACCTCAACTGGACCTGGTGTCATAATCGTACGACTAGGTGTATTCAAGCTATTAAACCCCATATATATCCACTCCTTCTATTCATAAGCTAATTGATATAAAATATCTGTTAACAGTTTTACTCCTACTTCCAAATCTTCTGAGCTCGTAAACTCTTGCGGGTTATGACTAATGCCGCCTTTGCTTGGGACAAAAATAAGATTAGTAGGAAGTGTACTTGCAAAAACTTGTGCATCATGACCGGCGCCACTAACGATATCTTGGAAAGAAATTTGCTTCTGTTCCGCTAACGTCTTGATTTTACTATGCATCATGGCATCCATTGCGACAGGTTCTACATTCATCCATTGTTTCCAGTCAATGATCAGATCATTAGACTTAGCTACCTCTTCAAAATAAGAAAACACGGACATACAATATTCATCCAATACATGTTGTTTATGGTGGCGAATATCTAAACTAAACTCGACTTCCCCTGCCACAACATTGGGTACATTTGGTTGCGCTTCAATTCTTCCCACCGTAGCTACTAACTGGGAGTCGATACTTTCTGCTTTTTTCGTTAAGAAAGAAATAAGTTTTGAGGCTGTCACAACCGCATCCCTGCGAAGGTTCATTGGTGTTGTGCCTGCATGATTGCTTTCTCCTTTTATCCGTATATTGTAACGTCGCTGTCCAACGATATGTGTCACAATACCAACCGCATTTTGATTTCTCTCTAGTACCATCCCTTGTTCGATATGTACCTCTATAAATCTTGCAATATCACTTCTAATTGGTTGAATATATTTTTCTGTTTCAAAGCCCGCCTCCTTCATCGCATCCATAAAAGGAACACCGTTTGCATCGACTAATCCTCTAGTATGACCAATATCGTACATGCCGGTTATATTTCTTGATCCCCAAAAGGTTAAAGGGAACCGACTCCCTTCTTCTTCACAGAAAGAAACGACTTCAATTGTTTTTTTGGGCTTGCCATAAGAGGCATAGAGCCTCGACACCGCAAGCAGGCTAGCAACAATCCCATAAGCACCGTCATACTTTCCGCCGTCAATAACCGTATCAATATGGGAACCTGTCAATATGACTGCATTATCTTCATCTGTTCCCTGCAGCCGGCCAAATAAATTACCAACACAATCAAAATAAGCATCTAACCCGATTGCCTTCATTTTATTTTTCAAAGCTGATTGCGCTTCACACCAAGCTTTAGAATATAGTAATCTCGTAACGCCTTCATTGGTTGTTTTACCAAATGACGAAAGCCATTCAATCAATTCTGCTATCTTTTCCTTATTTGTATCATGAAATTCTCTTACATGAATGGCCAATCCTTTCACTCCCCTCTTTACTTATGGAATATTTTCTTACATAATTATGTTATATAAAACAATTTTACTTTTTATGCATCGAAACATCATCAGCAAAAATGTACAAATTTTCATACAATTTTATGCACATTAACTAATCCATATAAAAAAGAAGATGCAAACGAAAGGAGTCAGCCACATGAAAGTTTCTAAATTACTCTCTTCCCCTTCATTAGAAGGGATGAGAGTTGTAGCTGGAGAAAGCGGGATCAAACGTGAGGTACATACGGTTAATATGATGGATGCACCTGATATTATTCCCTTTTTGAATCGCCATGAATTTTTAGTGACAACAGCCTATCATTTAAAAGACCAGCCACATTTACTAAATGAATTAATACAAGCGATGGCTAATCAAGGATGTGCAGCACTTGGTATAAAAACAAAAAGGTTCTTAGACTCTGTTCCTCCATCTGCATTGAAGCTGGCAAATGAATTAAATTTCCCCATCATCGAACTGCCACTCGCCTTATCACTTGGAGATGTAATCAACCATACTTTAAGACTGATTTTAGATAGCCGCGCGAATGAATTAACTGCTGCTTTAGAAACACATAAACATTTTACGAACATCATTCTTCAAGGAAAAGGTATAGAAACATTGATGAAAGAATTAAGCAAGATAATTGATTGTTCTGTTCATTTAGTCGATCAGCATCTTCATTCTCTCTCTGACCAACAACACCAACTAGAAATATTCGTAATGAGAGAAGATATCGAGAGAGAAATTAAACGGATTTCATCATCCAGCCCTATCTCTATTTCCTTTTCACTACTTGTATCCAAAAAAACTTATCATCTATTTCCTATAAACATTAGCGAAAAGAAGCAAGGTTTCTTAATTATAGAAGGAGAAATCCCTCAGGAGAATCACCTCAATATCTTAACGATTGAACAAGCGACGAATGTACTCTCCTTCGCCCTTATGAAAGAGCATGCACTAAATACACACGCAAAAAATATACGCAACGATTTTTTTCTCCACTTCTTAGATGGGACCTTCAAGTTACAAGATGAAATTATTAATCGCGCCAAAGAGTTCTCTCTTCAAAATGATTGTGACTATATTTGTGTTGTCGGAAAGGTCGATCAAGCAAATCCACACGATTCTTTCACACAACGCCAACAAAAATCTGATAATATATTTGAATACTTGGAAGAAGTGATACACCAAACCACTGTCAACGTTCATTTCTTTACCAAAAGTGATGAATGTATCTTGCTCTTTGAAGCCCATCAAGGGTTATCACCTTATATGAATATATTAAAAGACATCCAATTACGAATGACAAACCGCTTTAATCAAACCATTTCTTTCGGTGTAAGTAATGTGAGCCATTCCTTTGTCCAAGTGAGAACAGCCTATCACGAAGCAAGTGAATCTCTTTCTCAAGGAGCAATCTCAAAAAGAACCAACTTTATTCAATCATTTCAAACAAGGGATATATTAGAATTACTCCGCCTTATTCCCGAAAAAGAGTTGAGTCATTTTTACACCCATGCATTTAAGGGGTTCTTATCGATTAAACCTGATGAAAGAGAATCATTACTACAAACACTTTCTGTCTATCTAGAAACACATTGTCAAATCTCCGAAACAGCAAAAAGGTTATTTGTCCACAGGAATACAGTTGTCTATAGAATAGATAAATGCGAAGAAATTCTCGGTAAAGATTTAAAGGATCCAGAAACAACCTTACAATTACGTACAGCATTACGGATGAAAAAACTATTAGAAGCTTAAAACAGCCCAACCATGCACCTTACACAAATAAGTTAGTCATTTTTAGGCATATTGAACAATGACAATAATCAGAATATTGTTTATTATGTTAAATATAACAACATTCAATGTTATATTTCTTAACATTATAAACAGGAGGGTTCACTTTGGGAGAAAATATTCATCCATCAAAAACATTCTCATTAGGGTTACAGCATGTCCTTGCTATGTACGCTGGTGCCATTTTAGTACCAATCTTAGTTGGCGGCGCTTTAGGTTTCTCCCCTGAACAACAAGCCTTCCTCATTTCTATTGATTTGTTAACTTGCGGGGTTGCTACACTGTTTCAATCTGTCAAAAATAAATACTTTGGAACAGGGCTCCCTATTGTCATGGGTACTTCATTCGTAGCCGTATCTCCCATGATTACAATCGGTAGTAATTATGGGATATCAGCCATATACGGGGCGATTATTATAACAGGATTGTTCATTATTTTCTCTTCAAATATATACGGCAAGCTTGTAAAATTATTCCCTCCAATCGTAACTGGTACCGTCGTCATCATTATTGGCCTCTCACTCATCCCTACAGGAATTAAAAATATGGGAGGAGGCACGAATAATCCTGATTTTGGTTCAGCTGAAAACTTATTGCTCTCCTTTGGTGTTCTCGCACTTATTTTACTAATGAACCGCTTCTTTAAAGGGTTCTTACGTGCTATCTCTGTTTTAATTGGGATATTCATTGGGACATTCACGGCGGCACTAATGGGGAGGGTAGATTTTCAATCCGTTCAAGAAGCTTCTTGGTTACACCTTCCGGCCCCTTTTCATTTCGGATACCCTACATTTGAAATTGTTCCTATTTTAACAATGATCTTAGTAGGCACAGTCATTCTTGTCGAATCCACTGGTGCTTTTCTTGCACTAGGGAAAATGGATCATAAAGAGTTAAAAGAAAAGGATCTCGCTCGTGGATATCGAGCTGAAGGAATGGCCTTTACTTTAGGTGGAATTTTCAACGCTTTCCCTTATAGTACATTTGCTCAAAATGTCGGACTTGTCCAATTATCTGGAGTAAGGTCAAATAAAGTCACAATTGCTGCTGGTTTTATTTTAATTGTACTAGGCTTAGTTCCTAAAATCTCTACTTTGGCTACACTCATTCCTCCTTCGGTTTTCGGCGGTGCCACTGTAGTCATGTTTGGAATGGTCGTCACCTCTGGTATACGCATGCTTCAAAGAGTCGATTTTACGAACAATAACAATCAACTCATTATTGCTTGCTCGATTTCACTAGGACTAGGGGCATCCGTTGTTCCGGAATTATTCGCCCATTTACCTGAAACCCTTCGAATTATCGTCGGCGATGGAATTATTACCGGCAGCCTAGCAGCCATTATCTTAAACCTTCTTTTAACCAAAAGAAAAACAAAGGAAACACAGCCGTTAAAAGAGACGAGTATGGAACCCCAATTAAAAAGTTCATAGAAAGGAGTTTTCAATCATGTATACAATTCAAGAAATCAATAGAATCAGTGATGCATCATTTATCCAAATATTTGGAGGTGTTTTCGAGCATTCCCCATGGGTCGCAGAAAAAACGCTCATGGCGAAACCATTTTTATCATTTGATCACCTCTATCAAACGATGGTTCACACAGTGGAGGAAACATCAAATCAAAAAAAGCTTGCACTTATTAAAGAACATCCCAACTTAGGCGATCGCGTTCAAATGAGTGAAAATTCCGTTAACGAACAAGAAAACGCTGGTTTAAATCAGCTCACAGAGAAGGAGTATAAACAATTTATTTATATGAATCAATCTTATATGGACAAATTTGGATTCCCATTTATATTAGCTGTTCGCGGGAAAAACAAGGATGAAATTTATCAATCAATGGTAGAGAGAGTCAAAAACGAAAAAGAAGAAGAGTTTCATCAAGCACTGGCAGAAATCTATAAAATCGCCTTATTACGACTTGAAGAGGTCATTATTAAAGATTCATTCACAACAAACTAGAAAGGATGAAAAACAATGAGCTTAGAAAGATTACATGAGAGAGTACAAATGGACCTTTCTTATTTGAACATAAACTATACGGATACATGGGTACCGCAAACTAAACATATTAAGAATCATATATATGATGTCGTCATTGTCGGAGGCGGGCAAAGCGGTTTAGGTGCTGGATTTGCTCTTTTACGAGAAAAAATCACAAACTTTCTCATTATCGATGAGAATCACGAAGGCTATGAAGGGCCATGGGAGACTTATGCAAGAATGGTTACTTTAAGAACACCGAAACATATCACCTCAATTGATTTAGGCCTTCCTTCCCTCACCTTTCGTGCTTGGTGGGAAGCCCAAACAGGCAAGAATGGCTGGGATCAAGTGGATAAAATACCACGTCAGGATTGGATGAATTACCTCAGGTGGTATAGAAAAGTCCTGCGTTTACCCGTCATAAACGATGTCAAATTGCAACTCGTAGAACCTCTTGAAGGTGGTTTACACCGACTCCATATCAACCAAACAGAAGAACCTGCCGCTCCCCTTCTTGCGCGCAAAGTTATTTTAGCGACAGGTATTCAAGGTGGAGGAGAGTGGCATATACCACCACTTGTCTCTGAAAATCTACCGAAAAATTTCTATGCCCACACTTCCGAAAATATCGATTTTAACTCATTAAAAAATAAAAAAATCGCTATTCTAGGTGGTGGCGCCTCCGCATTCGATAATGCCAATTACGCCCTTAGTTCAGGAGTAGCAGAAGCGCATGTTTTTGTTCGTCGTAAAGAAATGCCTAGAATCAATCCGATACGGCAAATGGAAGCCTCAGGTATGATAGAAAGATATCACTCGTTATCAGATGTGGATAAATATACGGTCATGACTCATTTCTTTCAAAATAATCAACCACCGACGAATGATACATATAATCGCGCTTCTGCTTGGCCAGGTTTTAACCTTCATTTGGATTCACCTTGGCAAGAAGTAAGTCAAGCAAATAATCAGGTGGTAGTCACAACCCCTCATGGGTCCTTTTCATTTGATTATCTCATTATTAGTACAGGACTGTTCACTGATCCTGCCTTAAGACCAGAGCTAAAATTAGTCGAAAAATATATTGCTCGTTGGGAGGATAAATACCACCCTCCAAAGAATAGTGCAAGCCCAGTTCTAGATGCACATCCTTATTTAAGCACAGGTTACTCCTTTACGAGTCGCGATAAGGAAGGAGAAAAATATCTTCATGGACTTTATACATTTAATTATTCTGCTTTAATCAGCTGTGGTATTACTGCCGCTGCTCTTTCTGGTATGAAATTCGGCTTACCGCGACTAGCTAAGGCGATTGCTGATGAACTTTTCCAAGATCATAAAGAGCAAATTTTGCAGGATTACTTTGATTATCAAGTGACTGAATTTACAGGAACGTGGCCAATCAACCCTCAAACCAGACAAAGTAACACAATATCAGCTATTGAAAATTAAAAGGATATTTCTCGAGAGAAACATTCTACTATAATTAAGGAGTTTAAAATGGCAGGACTAACAACACATATATTGGATTTAACCCACGGTACACCGGCTTCCAATGTAATTGTGGAGCTTTTCATCCAAGAAGCAAATCGCAATAGTTGGAAAAAGATAAAAGTAGTAAAGACCAATTCAGACGGTCGCTTAGATGCTCCACTACTTACTAGAGAAGAAATGAAAATAGGAAGCTATGAACTGATCTTCCATGTCGGGGTGTATTTCCGTGAAAAAGAGATCGCCCTCCCCGACCCACCATTCTTAGAGGCAGTCCCTGTTCGTTTCGGAGTGTCAAATATAGATAAGGATTATCACGTCCCCCTTCTCATTTCACCTTGGGGATACCAAGTATATCGTGGAAGCTAGTAATGAAAGTTTCATAGCTACTCCACAATACCTAACTACCTTAGCGTAGTTAGGTTCTTTTTATTTCACAATAAGAACCAATTACAATAGATACTTCCTATGAATATCGAATCAATTTCTAATTCATTATAAACTTACACTTCTATATATGTTTAGAGTTTAAACACTCGGGAAAAATAGAGGAAATACCTTACAGAAATGAGTTGATACTATCGATAATCCAATCAATGGCGAACATAGGAATTTCCAACAGAACATAACTAAGCACTCAACATACAATCTCATCTCTGGTATTCTCTTCGGACTTGGTTTGGTTGCATTTATTGATGAGATGGTTTTTCACCAACTATTAAGTTGGCATCATTTTTACGATCAATCCACAACAAAGATTGGATTACTTTCTGATGGGTTATTCCATGCGTTTAGCTGGTTCGCTACAGTAGCAAGTCTATTTATGGTAGCTGACTTACGCAGAAGAGAATCTTGGTGGAAAAAAAGATGGATTGGCGGGGCTTTATTAGGTATTGGTTTATTTAATTTATACGATGGTTTAATCCAACATAAAGTGTTCAAATTACATCAAATTCGCTACGGAGTTGATGTGCTACCTTATGATTTGGTATGGAATATCACTGCTGCAGTGATTACGATTATCGGAATCATTATCATCCGTAAAACTAATCAGTCACAAAGTAAGTAAAGCTAAAAAGGGGGACACTATGCCTGATCAACAACACTTTGACATAACCATTCTCTCATATATTTTAGCGACTCCTTTTTTTCTTTTAATCATTCTCTATGGAATCGCTGTCATCAAATCTAATCAATCTTACCGTCAGTGGTCATGGTATCACACAGCATGTTGGATTGGTGGAAATGTACTTTGTATAGTAGCAGTTGCTGGCCCTTTAGCAGAGGCTTCACACCAATTTTTCAGTGTCCATATGGTTGCCCATTTACTTTTAGGCATGATTGGCCCACTTTTTATGGTGCTAGCAAAACCAGTAACGCTCCTACTGCGTTCATTACCTGTAAAAACGGCTAGAAAAGTGACTACTACCTTAAAAACGAGACCATTTCACCTTTTATTAAATCCCCTATTTACTACGGTTTTAAATATTGGTGGACTATGGGTATTATATCGAACGGAATTATTCACAATGATGCACCATTCAATGCTGTTGTACATCGTCATTCATGCACATATCTTCCTAGCTGGTTATTTTTTTACAGCATCAATCATCTATATTGATAAATTTCAACAAGGTTATAGTTTTCAATTTCGAGCCATTATACTTATTTTAGCTCTCGCTGGGCATCAGATTTTAGCCAAATCTTTCTATGGTTACCCTCCTTCAAGTGTAGGAAGAACGGAAGCTGAAAAAGGAAGCATGATTATGTATTATGGAGGCGATATTGTTGACCTAGTGATTATTATTATTTTCTGTTATCAATGGTTTAAAGTGACAAAACCTAAAAGGTATCAACCTCATTCTGTATAATCAGAATTTGAATAGCTAGTGGACTCTTTTTGCACTAAAAGTGAAATCCACTAGCCTTCCTATCAATATACTTTCGATTCTTTTTTCATTTCCTCAATAACCGATTGTCCTTCGGTTTGATCTGCATCATTCCATCGCCATTGTTCATGTAATCTCATTCGTCCATCTGGTAGGTATTCAGGCGTTGAAGAACAAGTACCACCTCTTACTTCATCTTTGATATTTACATGATTATAGTTAAACAATAAAGAACCATCCTCCTTTACAATACCGATTAACGTTCCTTTTCTAATTTGTCCGCCATAATAACTAGCAGAAATGATATTTCCTTCTTGGCTATAATCAAAATAAGTTTGATCAGAGACTTCGCCATTATTTGTATTCTCTATTGATACAAATTTCTTTCCGTTATAATTAATCAAGTTGATTCCTCGCTCTCACTTTTTTATTAAAGAGACCCAATAGGCGTCTCCGCCCCCAGGTGCAGAAGCTCTTATCTCCCCGCTAAAGTAGATGATTACCTCATCACCGACTGACAATTGACCTACCTTTTTTTCTGGCATATAAGTTGGTAATGTAAATTCAACCCCTTGATACATGTATGTTTCTCTTAACTCTTGTTTTGATTTGTATTTAATATTTTCAGCATCCGCCACAACCCAAATAGATTGGCCACTTTCTATAATGACACCCTTGTAGGTCGGCGTATAAGTAAAGAAAAGAAATCCTCCAATACTAATAATGAGGAAAAGAGCTAAAGTACAGATGAGATACTCTCGTAAGATTTTCACCCTCTACCTCCTTACAACCTACTTTCACCATAAATTCCCTCTAAACAAGTTCTATTCTCCTGCAAACAAGCCGAGTAGATTTTCTTATTTTTATCAATGCCTCCTAAATTTACTTATTATTATAAATATTTTAACAGAAAAATGGTAAGATGAAGCAGAATACAATAAAAAAATTAAAGGAGGATAATATGCGTAGATTCTTTAAGTTATCAATTGTCGCTTTTCTCGTTTCCTTTTCTACTCTATCATTCGATTCTTCGCAAACATCTGCTGCTACCTTACCAGTATCACAAGCCATCGACAGGCAAAATAACACTATACAATCGGTGGAAGGCTATATAGTAGGTAAGCCTACCTCAACCAATACAGTAATTACTGGCAACTATCCAGCTGATTACTCCTTAGCTATTGCTGATTCTCGCACAGAAACAAATACTGCTAATATGCTTTATATTCAGATTCCCTCACAATTCCGCACACAGTTCGGCCTTAAGAGCAACCCCGAATTACTTGGTGAGAAGATAACAGTAACCGGCAATCTCACAGCGTACTATTCACATCCTGGATTGAAAAACACAACTGAAATGATCAAACAATCCGAAGAAGAGGAACCTGAAGGACCTGATGAGGAAAATAATGCCCCTGGTTCTTATTATGATTCTGCTACTGGAAAAACAGGCGAAGCATTAAAAACCGCGTTACACAATATCATTGATGACCATACCGAAATTTCGTATAGTGCCGTTTGGGAAGCATTAAAGGCAACGGATGAAGATCCAAATAATACGAATAACGTCATCCTTTTATACACTGGCAGATCACAAAGTAAATCAACGAACGGTGGAAATCCAGATGAATGGAACAGAGAACATGTGTGGGCTAAATCACATGGTGATTTCGGAACATCTATGGGCCCTGGAACAGACCTACATCATCTACGCCCAACAGATGTATCAGTGAATGGCTCTCGCGGTAACAAAGATTTTGATAATGGCGGCTCTCCACAAGGTGAAGCACCTGATACCTATACGGATAATGATTCTTGGGAACCACGTGATGAAGTAAAAGGGGATGTCGCGAGAATGATTTTCTATATGGATGTCCGTTATGAAGGCGACAGTGGGGAACTGGATTTAGAGGTGAATGACCGCGTAAGCAACGGTTCAGCTCCATATCACGGCAAACTCTCAACCTTAATTGAGTGGCATAACTTAGACCCTGTAGATGACTTAGAACGACAAAGAAATGATATTATCTATAATGACTATCAACATAATCGTAATCCATTTATCGATCACCCTGAATGGGTTGAAGAAATTTGGAATTAATTAAGGAAAAGAAAAGCAGTCTTCAATTGTGACTCTAAGAGTCTCAATTTGAAGGCTGCTTTTTTATTTTCATTTACGCTTTTGCTTAAATGCGGCCAAGATAATGAGCAAGGCGATGCATGTAAAACCTCCAGCAATAAGAGGGTTGATCTCCACATGATATTGATCGATGATGATTCCACCAACAGTTGAACCAATAGCCATACCAACATGAACCCCTGAATTATTTAAACTTTGTTGAATATCAGATGTTTCTGGCGCAGCAGATACAAGATAGCTCTGGATAGCGGGCTGCAAAGACCAACTTAATAAATTCCATAACAATAGTGCACAAATAAACAAAGCAAGAGAAAACTGCAAATACGGGATAAGGATAATCGTAACAATAAAAGCAGAAAGTACGATGATAATAGATCGTTTCGCACCTAAGCGATCCGTAATCTGCCCACCTAAAAAACTCCCACACACAGCAACGATACCAATAATAAGGTAAATCAAACTAAGCGAATTACCAGTAATACTCATCGTCTCACTAAGAAAGGGTGTTAAATACGCATATAGACTCATATGACCGGCAAAAAAGAGAATCGATGTCAGTTGAACGAGTACAATCTTTCTATTTTTTAATGCTTTCAACTGTTCCTTTAAAGGTAAACCTCTTTTCGCCTCTATTGGACCTAATGCAAAATAAACAACAATCATGATGATTAATGTCAGAATCGAAATAAACAAGAACGGCGCTCTCCAGCTAAATTCATTCCCTAACCACAAACCGAATGGAATCCCAAAAACAAGGGACGCACTGACCCCCATCAGTACAATACCAATCGCTCTCGCTCGATATTTCTCACCACTAATTTGTGAAGCAATCGTGAGACATAATGAAATAAGAAGAGCCGCACACATAGCCGATAATACTCTTCCAACCAACAAAGATACATAACCATCCATAACGACGATCATTAAATTAGATAAGAAGAAAACAAAGAGAACGAATAGAAATAACCGCTTTCTCTCTATCTTCGCTGTTAAAGATAATAGTACAGGACCAGATATGGCAAAGCTTAAAGAAAACAAGGAGATTAACATTCCCACTTCACCAAGCGACACACCTAAATCAGTTGCAATAAGTGGCAAGATGCCCGCAATAATTAACTCAACCAAACCGACAATAAAAGTAATTATGGTTAGTAAATACACTCTTTTATCCATCTGACCTTCCCTCCACGCAAAAAGGCAGCGCTCCCTATAAAAGCGGGAGGCGCTGCATTCAAACATATTCTATGCGAATTCGCTAACATGACGCCCATAGCCATGTCGCCATTATTCATTTATAAACAAAAATAATTTATCATTTTGTACATGGATTGTCAATCACTCACTTTTTCTTCTTACCAAACACTTTTACACCCATTATCCAAAAAATAATCATTAAAATTGTACTGACAATTAATACAGGAATTGCTCCAAACTGAATAATAAATGGAACGGCTGCAGCTGTAATAAGCCCGCCACCTACCATCGGTTCAAATACAATTTGTTTATAGCCAAAGGCATTGAGTGCTGGCGATTTGTTCTCTGGATCGACTGTTTTCATTAACATAATTCCTGTTGCCGCCACACCTGTAGACTGTCCGAAATCTCCCAATCCTCGTTCAAACCAATACTCAGGTATCATACGAGGACCTAGATATAAGAATAACCCTACATTCAAGACAATTCCAGCAATCGCTAAAATAATGAACGGAATGAAATTCTCACCAATAACCTGTAGACTAAGTGAAGCCATCGCACTAATGATTAGGAAATCAAGAGCTACACCTTGAATACGATTAATTAATTCGCGATCAACCAATTGATAACGATCAAATTTGGATAAGAATAATTGTAACAATATTCCTCCTATCATGGCGAACGGAAATAATGGAACATATTCAAATAAATAAACACCTATAGCTTGCCCATAAGTAACAGCCTCAAGCCATTGAAACGCTTCCAATAATAAAAACCCAATAAAAATAGATAACCCAACAAATCCAATATGAAGCGTTAACGGCTCAATAGACATCGGCGAAGTTGTTTGCAAACCCGCTGATGAACGATTATCGACTTTAATAATACCTGACTGCTCCTCTACAGAAATCTCATCAGGGTGACTCAATGTTTTAGATTTGCCATTACGTGCTCCCCAATTGATTAAAATCATCCCTACGATGATACCTGCAAGAATACCGACTGTCGACAAACCAATTGCCAAATCATAACCTTCTTCAAAACCTAAAGAAGTAAATGTCCCTTGTAAACCCGCGGCTGTTCCATGCCCACCAACAAAGGCAATCTCAATTAAGGCGCCTGCAGCAGGACTAAGTCCAAAAAGAGGTGTAATGATGGTGATAGCAAGTAAAATACCCACTACATATTGGGCAAAAGAGAGTGTATAACCTAAAGCAATATGCGGCCCACCAATCCGCCACATTTTTTTGGGATTAGGTAATTTAAACCCTATAAAAAGACACGCAAAAACAATATTAATTAAAAGACCCGGCAGACTAGCCCAAACTTCGACCATCTCAGATGTAAAAATTCCACCTTCAAGTCCAAATAGCCTTCCTAGTATTTCTGGTCCTAATATAAGTGCAATAAAACCCGCAATTAATGATGTTGGTAAAAACAACCTTTGAAGTAATTTCACTTTAATTCTTACCCATTTACCAAGCACTAAAATAATCGCCAGGATAAGAACTGAAAAAGCTGCAATCGTTAAGTCCATTTATTCATCCCCTTTGTATTTCATTTAATTTCCCCATTTTTCTTCTAAGGAAACCTATAGAGAGTGACCCGTGAATTATACTACATGCCGAATAAACTTGTCACACGAGAGGATAAATAAAAAAATTCCATCTATTCAGAGACAACCGAAGTACTACCGTTTCCAAAAGAGAGCTAAATAAAAGAAGGGCTATTGTGGGCTTTTTCCATACAAACCGTTTGAGGAGAAACAGCAAAGAAGAGTAAGTGATTCGATATCACTCACTCTTCTTTCGGCCGCCATTTACTTGTCGGGTAAAAACGCTGTTGTAAAGATTTCTTCTGCAGCGAACTTCTCATCCACCAATCCTAAATCATATAGCTGGTCAATCAGCGTCCCCCAACGCTCTTCTGACATCGTGCCGATTCCATTTGCAGCTGCATCCATTCCATAAACAAACTCTGCTTGTGATTCTGCTTCAAATTTTAGAGAGGCAAGTTCTATGTCTGGATTATCTTTTTGAATCAACTCATTGATTTCTTCATATGAACCTTCGTATAAATTCCATCCCTCTATAAAAGCAGTCGTAAAAGCTTCAACCGTTTCTTTATTGTTTTCCAAGTAATCTTTTGTCACGTATAAGACAACATTATAAGGATCATAACCTGCGTCCGAAACTAATTTCGTTTCTACATCAATCCCCTCTAATTGCATAAAGTAAGGTTCTGATGTTAGGAATGCTTGTGTAACAGAATCCTTCTCATCAACAAAGTTCACATGTTGTCCGGAATATGCCAATTCTTCGACACCACTGAGATCATATTGTGTTTTTAAATACTCCCAGTATACAATGCCCGGCTGCACATAAACTTTTCTTCCATTTAACTCAGCAAAGTCAGCAATACCCTTGCCTTTATGAAACATAAATGCTTGCGGACTCCCTTGCATGACGGTAGCTACAGCGACTAATTCAATGCCTTCGTTTCTAGCCATCACAATTTGATCGCCATGTGCTAAACCAAAATCAGCCTTTCCAGATGCGACCATATTAATTGAGGATACTTGTGGTCCCCCAGGTTCAATCATTACATTTAAGCCATTTTCTTCAAAAAGACCATTTTCCTCTGCGGCATAAACACCCCCATGCTGTGCTTTGGCAAACCAGTTTAAGACCAACTTAACATCCTTTACCTCTCGCTCTCCTTCTTCTACAGCACTATTCGTTTCTTCTCCTCCACAAGCAGCGAGTACAATCAATACTAAAACACTTAAAATTACCCATTGAACAAGTCGATTTGATTTCATATCTCTTCCCCTTTTTATCCAAATATTCAGTTATTTTAACATGCATTTACCTTTCCGATTTTATCGCTGATTCATGCCAAGACCGTAGCAATAAACGGGATACCCAGCTTACTAATAGATAAAATCCGATACCAAAAATAGCACCTGATATGGCACAAGCAAATAGATAAGGTGTTTTTAACTGAACAGCAGCAACAGTTATCGCATAACCTAATCCCCCTTTTCCTCCACCGATTCCAGCAATATACTCTCCTGTAATCGCTCCAACAATTGCTAATGTACAAGAAACTTTCAAACCAGAAACAATGTATGGGAGAGCAGCTGGAATACGAAGCTTCCACATCGTTTGCCATTTAGAAGCATTATATAATGTGAATAAATCACTCATATTTTTATCAACCGAATGCAGGCCCATCAAAGTGTTGGATACGACAGGAAAAAAGCCAATTAAAAAAGCAATCATTACGATGGAGTTAAAACCTGATCCAAACCAAATGACAACAATTGGAGCAATCGCCACAACTGGAATCGTTTGTAATATAACTGCATATGGATAGAGGCTAATTTCTAGTATTCTTGAACTGGCCAATAGCACGGAAACAGCAATACCAATGACCGCACTTAAGAGAAAACCAATTACTGACTCAAAAATAGTTATTCTAATCGCTGGCCATAAGAGATGCCAATCTGTAATGGCAGCAGTGAGGACATCGGTTGGTTTCGGTAATAGAAAAGGTTGAATTTGCAGAATCGTAGGTATGAGTTGCCATAACCCCATAAAGACAAGAAACGCGATTACTGGTCCAACAATTGAACCTTTTAGATAGTTATTTCTCTTTTTATTTGTTTGCTCTAGAGGACTTGTGATTGTTTTTGATGAAGCAGTTTGAATCGCCATTCATCAAGCCTCCTTTCTACCCATGCTATGCTCTAAACTTTTAGCTGCCTTGTCTACATACGCATTAAATTGGTTGTTTACTCGGTTTCGTGGATACGGTAAATCCACATCGATCATGGTAACTAACCTTCCCGGACGTGCGGACATAACGGCAATTTTTGATGAAAGATATACAGCTTCATAGACATTGTGTGTAACAAATAAGATGGTTGCTTTCTCTTTTTGCCATATTTGCAAAAGATCCATTTGCAATGTTTGTCTAGTCATTTCATCTAACGCAGCAAACGGTTCATCCATTAACAATAATTTAGGCTTAGCAGCAAGAGCTCGAGCAATGGAAACCCTCATTTTCATGCCCCCAGAAAGTTGGCGAGGATAAGCGTGCAAATAATCCTTTAAGCCAACCATCTCTAACACCTCGACTGCGCACTCTTTTCTTTTCTCTTTATTAATCCCCCGTATCTCAAGGGGAAGAAGAACATTATCAAGCACAGTACGCCATGGAAGTAAGTTAGCTTCTTGAAAGACATAAGCAATGTCATTCGAATGCTTGATTACATCCTTAGGACTTTGGTTAAAAACTTTCACTCGACCATTTGTCGCCTCCCCTAAACCAGCAACCATTCGTAAGGCAGTCGATTTTCCACAACCAGAAGGACCTAGAAAACTAATAAACTCTCCATCTGCTATTGATAAATCAAACTGACTCAAAGCCACTGTTCCTGACTGATACACTTTATCAACATGTTGGAAAGAGACAACTTCTTCCTTAACTACTTCCATGTCACACCTCTCCTTTTCAATAGGAAATAAATCACATTTGATGTCACAAAAACTAACGTGAATTTATACTCTCATTATATATGGTACCTTTCTTATACACATTAGACAGACAGTACAAACTTAAATATTATTTTTGTCTATCATGACTAAATTAAGTTTTTTATTGTAAGATTATCTAACAAAAAAAAGAAACTAATGTTATAGGCGGCCCAAAAGGTTCATCGTTTATTACTCATCCTTTTGGCTCTTGAAGTCTGTTACAGGCGAATGTGGCAATATCTTGAGCTTTAACTTAGCCTGAACTCGCGCCAATATAAAATCTGATAAAAAGAAGTAAAAAGGCTTTAAAATCTCGCTTTTTGATGTCTAACTAACGAAGTACATATTGGAATATGTAAGTAGATTGGTGCTGTATGCAGTTCTTCTGCTCTTTTTTGGTTTTTACGTGTATTTTCGATTTACGTGCAGTTCTTCTGCTTTTACTCCTGGCTTTTGCGCGTATTTTCGATTTGCGCGCAGTTCTTCTGCTTTTCCTCTTGGCCTTTGCGCGTATTTTCGATTTGCACGCAGTTCTTCTGCTCTTCCTCTTTGCTTTTGCGCGTATTTTCCATTTGCGCGCAATTCTTCTGCTCTCCCTCTTGGCCTTTGCGCGTATTTTCGATTTGTGCGCAGTTCTTCTCCTTTTACTCCTGGCCTTTGCGTGTATTTTCAATTTACGCGCAGTTCTTCTCCTTTTACTCCTGGCCTTTGCGTGTATATTCGGTTTGCGCGCAATTCTTCTGCTCTTCCTCTTGGCCTTTGCGCGTATTTTCGATTTGCGCGCAGTTCTTCTGCTTTTCCTCCTGGCTTTTGCGCGTATTTTCGATTTGCGCGCAGTTCTTCTGCTCTTACCCCTGGCCTTTGCGTGTATATTCGGTTTGCGCGCAATTCTTCTGCTCTTCCTCTTGGCCTTTGCGCGTATTTTCGATTTGCGCGCAGTTCTTCTGCTTTTCCTCTTGGCTTTTACGCGTATATTCGATTTGCGCGCAGTTCTTCTGCACTTCCTCTTGGCTTTTGCGCGTATTTTCGATTTACGCGCAGTTCTTCTGCATTTACTCCTGGCCTTTGCGTGTATATTCGGTTTGCGCGCAATTCTTCTGCACTTCCTCTTGGCTTTTGCGCGTATTTTCGATTTACGCGCAGTTCTTCTGCATTTACTCCTGGCCTTTGCGTGTATATTCGGTTTGCGCGCAATTCTTCTGCTCTTCCTCTTGGCCTTTGCGCGTATTTTCGATTTGCGCGCAGTTCTTCTGCTTTTCCTCTTGGCCTTTGCGCGTATTTTCGATTTGTGCGCAGTTCTTCTTCTCTCCCTCCTGGCTTTTGCGCGTATATTCGATTTGCGCGCACTTCTTCTGCTCTCCCTCCTGGCTTTTGCGCGTATTTTCGGCTTGCGTGCAGTTCTTCTGCTCTTCCTCTTGGCCTTTGCGCGTATTTTCGATTTGTGCGCAGTTCTTCTACTTTTCCTCCTGGCCTTTGCGTGTATTTTCAATTTACGCGCAGTTCTTCTACTTTTCCTCCTGGCCTTTGCGTGTATTTTCAATTTACGCGCAGTTCTTCTCCTTTTCCTCCTGGCCTTTGCGTGTATATTCGGTTTGCGCGCAATTCTTCTGCTCTTCCTCTTGGCCTTTGCGCGTATTTTCGATTTGCGCGCAGTTCTTCTGCTTTTCCTCCTGGCTTTTGCGCGTATTTTCGATTTGCGCGCAGTTCTTCTGCTCTTACCCCTGGCCTTTGCGTGTATATTCGGTTTGCGCGCAATTCTTCTGCTCTTCCTCTTGGCCTTTGCGCGTATTTTCGATTTGCGCGCAGTTCTTCTGCTTTTCCTCTTGGCTTTTACGCGTATATTCGATTTGCGCGCAGTTCTTCTGCACTTCCTCTTGGCTTTTGCGCGTATTTTCGATTTACGCGCAGTTCTTCTGCATTTACTCCTGGCCTTTGCGTGTATATTCGGTTTGCGCGCAATTCTTCTGCTCTTCCTCTTGGCCTTTGCGCGTATTTTCGATTTGCGCGCAGTTCTTCTGCTTTTCCTCTTGGCCTTTGCGCGTATTTTCGATTTGTGCGCAGTTCTTCTGCTCTCCCTCCTGGCTTTTGCGCGTATATTCGATTTGCGCGCACTTCTTCTGCTCTCCCTCTTGGCTTTTGCGCGTATTTTCGGCTTGCGCGCAATTCCTCTGCTCTTCCTCTTGGCCTTTGCGCGTATTTTCGAATTGTGCGCAGTTCTTCTGCTTTTCCTCCTGGCCTTTGCGTGTATTTTCAATTTACGCGCAGTTCTTCTGCTTTTCCTCCTGGCCTTTGCGTGTATTTTCAATTTACGCGCAGTTCTTCTGCTCTTCCTCCTGGCCTTTGCACGTATTTTCGACTTACGCGCAATTCTTCTCCTTTTCCCATGCCTGTTGCGCGTTTATTTAATTTGCACGCAATAATCTATTGTAACTTGAGACTTATGCGCAAATATCATTCACACAGCAAATTTTGAGCAAATTCTCATTTTCACTGCAACTAAAAAGGTCTTTACCATCAATAAAGATGATAAAGACCTTTTTTCAGCGACCTCTTTATTCGCCAGTTCTTGCTCTTATCTACTAATATCCACTGGCAACTCCATCACCGCGAGGATCGGCTCCGCCATATTTTACACCAGTCTGTTGATTAATTTGAATAGCACCTGCATGCCCCATTACATCTGTGAAGTCTTCTAATACTTCTACTTCATGTCCTCTTTTCTCGAGCTCTAAGCAAATGGATGCACTTATTCTTCCTTCTACTTTCAAGCTGTTAGATGTTGCGCCCCATGTTCGGCCATATAACCATCTCGGTGCCTCAATGGCTGATTGAATCGGAAAATTGTAATCTATTATTCTCGTAACAAGAGCCGCTTGTGTTTGTGGTTGCCCTTCCCCTCCCATCGTTCCATAAATTAAATAAGGTTGTTCATTTTTAAATAACATCGCGGGATTTAATGTATGATATGTTCGCTTTCTTGCTTGCAGGCAATTGATATGACTTTCGTCCAAAGAAAAATAACTGCCTCGATTTTGCAGTACGATACCTGTATTTTTCGGAATAAAGCCTGATCCGAACTCATGATAAATACTTTGAATAACCGAAACTGCGTTGCCTTCTTTATCAACAACACCTAGCCAAATCGTATCCCCCTTAGGATCAAGTTGTTTTTCAAATGCCCTTACGCTAGTAAAATCAATTGATTCGGCAAGTTGGATTCCTCTTCTCAGAGACAATATTTCATCTAAAGGGATCGTAGCAAAATCCGGGTCAGTCAAGTATTGATCACGATCAACGAAAGCCCGCTTTGTTGCCTCCGCTAATAAATGATAATAGTCAGCAGAGCCTTCTTCTACGTCTGATAGTGGAAATTGATTCAAAATATTTAAGATGGATAATGATGCAAAGCCCTGAGAATTAGGTGGGACATTGAATACTTGATGATTGCGATAACGTACAGAGATTGGTTCTACCCAATTGGACTGATGATGCCTCAAATCGTCAATGGTTAACACTCCCCCGTGAAGTTGCAGGTCAGTGGTCATCAACTTCGCTAATTCACCTTCATATAAAAGCGAACCACCTTCCGCAGCTAACCCTTCTAATGTTCTTGCTAAATCAGGCTGTTTCATAATGTCACCGGCCCGATAAGAAAGACCATTTGCTTGTAAAAAAACCTTTTGAAATTCAGTAAAACGTTGGAGATGACGGAACTCATTATCCTTGTCATCTAAATTGAGATTAGTCCAATACACTTGACTAGGAGTGACAGGAAATCCATCTTTGGCATAATGAATAGATGTCTGCAATAACTCAGACCATTCAACCGTGCCATTCATATGATTCTGTGAATATTGATAGGCCTTTTCCCAACCAGCGACTGCACCAGGAACGGTATTGGCAGCCAAAGCCCCTCTTGAAGGAATCTTGCTATAACCTTGTTGTTGATAAAACGGGATTGTTGCCCCTTCGCCCGAACGACCGCTACTATTTAATGCCTTTAAGTTTTTTTGCTTCGCATCATACACAAGCCAGAAATTATCGCCACCAATCCCATTCATATGAGGGTAAACAACACCAATGGTGGATAATGCAGCAATTGCCGCTTCCACCGCGTTACCGCCAGCTTGCAATACCTTCAATCCCGCTTGAGAAGCTAAATAATGTGGCGTTGTGATCATTCCATTTGTCGCCATCGTTGTTGGACGGTACGATTGTTTGGAACTACTCATCTTTTCACCTTCCTTTTAGCAAACATCATTTCCCTAACCCATTTAATGAGAGCAATATCTTGGTGGTGATTGGCGATAAAAGAGAGGCCTATTGGCAGGCCGTCTTTATTTTCAAACGGAATAGTGACCTGCGGAAGGCCCGTTATTCCCGCGATACAAGTGAGTTGCATTAACTGGTTTCGATATTGTTCTAACTCTTCACTTGGTAAATTTTTCAACGGGGCAACGCCTGGTGCCGTAGGAATGACTAAGATACCATCCTCTTTAAGTAGCGATGAAAGCTGACCTCTAATTACATTTTGTTTTCCCAGTAGTGCTGGAAGTTCACTTGGATTTAAAGTGGATGTCCATTGAAACCTTTCGGCGATACCAGGTCCGAAAGTTGGGCGCTCCTCGTTAATCCATTCACCATGCGCTTGCCAGATTTCCGTTCCTTGAATGAGTCTAAACAACTCTGACCATTTTGCTAATCCATCAGCGGCAATGTTTACAACTTGTTTAGAGACACCTTTTAAACTGTCTAGCAATATTTCTTTGTTTTCTTCATCAATTAGCTGCCAAGCCTCTTCTGCAAAATAGACATGCGAAAAAGGGTTATCTTTTACTTCCTCATTACTTATCAGCACTTCTCCTACCTTTAATAAGGTATCTAAGTTTTGCGACATCCAGCCGATTGTGTCAAAGCTTTTAGCAAGCGGAATTACACCATTCATATTTACTTCCCCATGCGTCGGACGGAATCCAAAAATTCCACAGTAAGAAGAAGGAATACGGACAGATCCACCTGTATCAGTACCTATTGCAAAATCTACAAGTCCTGATGCAGCTGCAACAGCTGAACCGCTCGATGAACCTCCAGGAATACGGTTAGGCGAACGAGGATTAACCGGTGTACCGTAATGATAATTTTCCCCGTTTAAACTGTACATTAGTTCATCCGTATGTGTTGTACCTTGCAGGCGTGCGCCATTTTTTAATAAGGATTCTATAACTGTTGCATGTTGTTGTCCGGGTTCGTGGGTATGATACCAATGAGGATTTCCTGCAGTATTTTTGTAATTCTCGATTTCAAAAACATCCTTTATAGCAAACGTCAACCCATTAAGCGGACCACTACCTGTTGGTTCCAGTATAAGATTATCTTTCACAAAGGCACTTGCATTTTCTTTCATTCTTTTTCACCTACTCTATGTAATTTGCTATTTTTCTAGTTTTTCTAAGATTGCTTCTTTTGTTTGGTGAACATGAAGCGTTAATACATGGTGTAATGTTGCAATATCCTTTTTAATGAGTGCTTCTAGCAATTGCTCATGTTCTTTTTGAGAGATAATTAAATAGTCTAGTTTGGTAGAGTATATATTCATATATGGCTCCACCCTTCCCCAGACAATACTCAACATCTCAAGCATCGGTTTCGACTGGGCATACGTATATATCAACGTGTGAAACTGTCTATTTAACTCATTCCA
Source organism: Cytobacillus sp. FSL M8-0252 (assembly GCF_038007345.1). Taxonomy (NCBI): domain Bacteria; kingdom Bacillati; phylum Bacillota; class Bacilli; order Caryophanales; family Bacillaceae; genus Cytobacillus; species Cytobacillus sp. FSL M8-0252. Next base: position 824,118 of record NZ_JBBOWZ010000001.1, on the reverse strand, counting down.
TTCCGCCGGTGATGTCAGTTTCCTTTCCATCTCCAATACTATTTCGCTTAACCTAGCTAACGCTACACTATCAATATGTTTATACGACCATTCCAAGGCCATTTTCTCTAATGTTAATCTAATTTCAAATAATTCAATTAATTCTTGCGATGAAAGCTGCCTAACAAAAATACTCCTCCGTTCAAAATGGACAAATCCTTCTGATTGTAATTTATTTAATGCTTCTCTAACCGGCATTGTACTGACATTCAATTGGTAGGCTAATTTTCTAATAGAAATTCTTTTACCTGGCGGGAATATACCATTCATGATGTCTTTTCGGAGACGCTTATACACTTCTTGAGATAATGTGGGGACAGTAATTACTTCGCTTTTACGCATTTATGGGATCGTCACCTCCTTTATGTGATATGTGATCACAGTTATAGCTTCTATGATACCTATCACATAGAGAGACGCAATGAATCTGTTAGAAAATATGACAAGGAAAATTTAAAACCCATTCACTATATTGAGACAAAAAAAGAATCTTCTCCTTCAGGTTGTTCTATTTCCTTATACAAATACTCTTTCAGCTTCCCTTCATATTCAACCTGTATAAAGGGGATATTGCGGAGATCATACGGAGTGATTAATGATAGCGGTTTTTCAAATTCGATGCTGTCAGTAGCGTGGATGACTGAAGCTACAAACTGAGAACAGAAGAAAGCTTTTCTCCTTTTCAAAGGTTTATTAAACAGCACACCAAATAGACCAAAGAGATTATAACGATAATCCTCCTTTTCGGATTCGATTGTAGCAATATATTGTTCCATTTTCCTCAGTTCTTCATTATTTACTGTGAAAGAATAAATGATGCAATCCGCATGTTTCAACAACCCTTTGTTAATATTCTCTACTACAAACCCACCGATAAAAGGATTCCGTGGCTTTTTCCTGCCAAAACTATATACTTTTGCTAATTCATGATCAAAGGCGATAGATGCATGATTATAACTTCTCTTTGTATAGATTTTTATCAATTTCGTAAAGTACGTACCTGTATCTGTTAGTAAAATATAAACCTTTTTGTTACTTAAACCCATAACCGTCTCTCCTCTAGCCAACGAAGGAAATATAAACAAATCCCGATAGCCACCATTTTTTCCGATTGCTTAAGATAATCATACAAATGGAATCGTGACTGATTAACTAGCTAGAGTCTAAAGTTCCGCTAGGTCTTTGGTCGTAATTCATCAAACGATACCTTTTCAGTTATTGGATGCTTCTTAGGAATGCATGGAGTGAGGGTGCGGTAATGAAGATCAAATAGAATCAGATTTCGCCTATATACCATTTTTTGAACACGTGCGATTTCTCTCTGGATGAACGCGCTAATTCCTTTGGCTCAGCTCACTTCTTAAACTCCTCACCATTTTAAGTTGTTACTAAATATGAAAACCCGAATCCTTATATATGGACTCGGGTACATCAATATTGTTTTATTTTTTCCGCATTTCCTTCTGAATTTTCCGTAAGGCTTTCTTCGAGCCGCGGTTAATATCGTGTTCCAATTTCCTTGTAGCGAAATCAGTGAATAAGGTTTCTAAATCGTAACCTTCTGGATATAGTTCCTGTGCTGGGAGATTTAAGGTAATTCGTTTAACATTTACTTCAACCATTTCTCCTTTATAGTAGACCACAACATTATAGAATTGATCCATTTCTTTGTAGATAATCGCAAAGTCATTATGATCCAATAGTTTTACTCTATCACCTTTTTTATAATCATATTTTGCTGTAATTGCTTCGCCCTTGTGTTTAGGCTGACGTACTTTATCTGGATTCACTTGCTTTAGTTGATAATCTTTATTCTCCATATAAGCTTCTGCTCGCTTTAATACGGATTCTTTCATATTCATTTTGCGAGAAATCCATAATGCGTTGCTATCTCCTGATTTCCCGATAACTAACTGATACAACGGTGATAAAGTTTCCTGATCGAATTGCATCGCTGCGTTCATAAAATCACTATGCAATTCTGAATAACGTTTGATTTCCCCATAATGGGTTGTTGCAATGGTTAGACAGCCCATATGATAGAATTCCTCTAGTATCGCAATTGCAAGTGCTGCCCCTTCATTCGGTTCAGTACCACTGCCAATTTCATCAAATAATAAAAGAGTACGATGATTGGAGGCGTTCATGATTTCCGACAAGTTTTTCATATGAGATGAAAACGTACTTAATGCATTTTCTATACTTTGATTGTCGCCAATATCAACGAAAATATGTTCAAAAATGGCGATCTCCGTTCCCTCCTTTGCCGCAATATGAATTCCTAACATCGTCGCTAAAGTTAATAACCCAATTGTTTTTAATACAATTGTTTTTCCACCGGCATTAGGTCCGGTAATGATTAAGCTTCTATAATCTTTACCAATCTCAAACTGAAGGGGTACGGCATCTTTCGGCAACAAGGGATGCTTACCATTCACTATTTTAATATAGCCATGATCATTGACCTTTGGCTGTATGCCAGCAATATGCTTACTATATTTCGCCTTCGCAAATACCATGTCATACTGGCTAATTAACTCCATATTTACTTTTATCTTTTGTAACTCTTCTACTATCATCCCAGATAGTGTCGCTAATATTCGGTATTCTTCCATCTCTTCTTCTACTTTAAGGCTTGCTAATTCTGCACTCAACTTCGAAACGGTCTGTGGTTCGATAAATACAGTAGAACCTTTCGAAGATACTTCAATAATGGCACCTGGCACTTGACCTTTATAAGAGGCTTTAATTGGAATTGTATATCTGTCATCTTTTTTACTAATAAAGAACTCTTGGATATACTTCTTATTCGTCCCATTGTTTAAAAATTTATTTAAACGCTCGTTAATTTTTTCTTCTGTCGCTTCTTTTTTAAAACGGATCTTTTTTAACTCTCTACTTGCCGAAGAATCAATTCGACTGCCTTTAATCGTAAAATTGATCTCTTCCTCTATTGTCTTCATTTCAGACATCGACTGAGCATAAGAAGCAAGCGTTGGTGCGAAAAACTCTTTACTTTCCATGAATTGTTTGATTTTGCGACAGCCTCGTAAAAAGTCGGATAAGCTAACTAAATCACTCGGTTGCAAAATAATGTCCTTATCAAGTGAATTAATGATGCTTTCAATGTTTGTAATACCTACAAAAGGAATATGACCCTCGGCATCTATGATTGCTCTGGCCTCAGTAGTTTCCTGTAAGCGGTTGTTCACCACTTTTATATTTGTACTCGGTTCTTGTTTGTCGATTAACCTTTTACCTAAACCGCTCACACAATAAGATTGCACAATTTGTTTTAGTTCGTCATATTGTAGTTTTTCAAATGTCATATTATTCAATTTCGATGCTCCTCACTCATTTTTTAATTGTGAAGACACCTACTTATTAGATTCCAAAGATTTTAAACAGAAAAAGCCGCAGGGATACCCCGCAGCTTTTACATTTATAAGGCAAGAAGACGTCATGAACCATAGCATAGCTATCCCTGTTCATCACATGCTTTATAAAGTATAGTAGGTATCTTCATAGGTTGAAATCAATCCATAACAAATATCAGGGAATCATTAAGAATTTTTTCCCCTTTTGTTATTACATTCATTTCAAATTTTAATTGCCTATTTAGAACCTACTGCACTCATAAATGCACCTCTCCAAATTCATATGGAATCTAATTACCAGTATCATATCATATCGATAAAAAGAAGTAAACATTCATCTTTTCTCTTATGAATGATTTATTCTGTCAAAATCATCAAGCAACGCACGTGCTTCATCCGTTGACTTTGTATTCATTAATTGATTTCTTAATTCTCCCGCTCCTTTAAAGCTACGAACATAAATTTTGAAAAAACGATGAAGGCCGGTATATGGGCGCAGCTCCAGCCCTGCATATTGATCATGAAGATCGAGATGCAATCTTAATAGATCCAATAATTCTTTACTACTATGCTCTTTCGCTTCCTTTTCAAAAGCAAATGGGTTTTTAAAAATACCTCGGCCAATCATTACACCGTCAATTCCGTATTTTTCTGCTAGCTCTAATCCCACTTGGCGGTCAGGAATATCACCATTAATTGTTAACAGCGTATCAGGAGCTAACTCATCACGGAGCTTTTTAATTTCCGGAATCAATTCCCAGTGTGCATCTACCTTACTCATTTCTTCTCTCGTACGAAGATGAATCGAGAGGTTGGCAATATCTTGTTTTAAAATATGTGTAAGCCAATCACGCCATTCGTCGATTTCACTATAACCGAGCCTTGTTTTAACACTAACAGGCAGTCCCCCTGCTTTTGCCGCAGCAATCAGCTCAGCAGCAACATCCGGGCGACAAATCAATCCGCTACCTTTACCGTTTCCAGCAACATTCGGAACAGGACACCCCATATTTAGGTCAATGCCTTTAAATCCTAGTTCCGCCATACCAATACTCATTTCACGAAAATTCTCAGGTCTATCTCCCCATATATGCGCCACCATCGGCTGCTCATCTTCTGTAAAGGTTAAGCGACCACGAACACTTTTTTGTCCATCAGGATGACAATAACTTTCCGAATTTGTGAATTCAGTAAAAAACACATCTGGCCGTGCTGCCTCACTAACGACATGACGAAAAACAACATCCGTCACATCCTCCATCGGTGCAAGCACAAAGAATGGGCGTGGCAACTCACGCCAAAAATTTTCTTTCATCATGTATTCAATCCTCTCACAGTGAGATATCTATTTATAAAATTTACCTTCTTCACTTATAGCATGTTTACACACTGCTTTTCAAACAACAGTTAATTTTGACATTTATAGTTTATCATATCGGGGAATAAGATGGTTTGTATAAGAAGGTCACTTTATGCCCCCTAAACGAATATGAATAAAACAATAATAAGGGAGGGGGCAATATAATGGATAAACGCGTACAATTCGACTTCGAAATAGAATTTACCAATGGGGGGAGGCTTACAAGGACAAGATTTTCGCTTGGATATTGACGAAGATACGATCTCAGATGAAGATCTAGCGGACTACATTGTAGAAGATATGAGATTGTTAATGGTGGGGACAGTGAAAATACTAAATAAAAAAATCATTCACGAAAAACATAAACGTATGAAAAGCGAGGAATAGTGTGGCCACTTAACGCTTTTCAGCCTCAAGCCTTAAACCAATATACACAAATAGCCCATACCATTTAGGAAATAATGGATATAAAATATACATAAACTTTCTCTCAGGAGGAATCTCATGTATATATCAAAAAGAATAGGCTTCTTAAGTTGGGGGATGACTTGCCTATACTTTCTTATTGAACCTTTCTTCATTTTTACCTCAACAGCGTCTTATAGCTATTTACATCATGCTATGAGTGACCTTGGTGTAACTACCTGCGGTGAATTCACTTATGCATTCGCACCTTATGAAATATGCTCCCCTCATCATGTGGGAATGAATGGACTCTTTTTGTTTAACGGATTAACCTTTTGTATCGGAGTACTATATCTCTCCCAATATTTGTGCAAATCATTGATTAATCGAATGGCAACATCGTTTATCCTTTTAATAGGCATTTCTACCTTTATCTCAGGCATAATCCCTGCTGATGTCAATTTATTAGGGCACTCTATTCTCGTATGGATCGCTATGATAACCGTATTTCCAGGCCTACTCATTTTCGCTAAGAAACTGCCAGCCATTAGAAAATGGACATATTTTTGCACAGCAAGCTTAATATCTATTACTATTCTGATTTCCCTTGTTCCACTCTTTCCTCTCCCTTCAGGATTACTTCAAAGGCTCTTTTATTTCATATTGTTTATTTGGGGAACAGTATCCACTTATCTTTTAGTAAAGCGTTCTAAATCTTTGCCTGCGTCAAACTAAGATGCAGGTTTTTCTTCAAACATCTTCTCTATTTTTTATTGCTTTTATACTTCATTAAATTACGGAATAGTATCACAAACCCAATAATAATCAAGCCAATCACTACTGCGGGTAGGACGTAATACATAAAGATAATAAACATTTCCGTCTCTTTACTCCATTCCACACCAATACACCGTCCTTTATTTTTACTTCTTCTCCTCTGTTAGATTAAGAGTCGTTTTACATATCATCTATATGATTAGTATGGCGATTAGATTTATTTAGGAGGAAGTTATGGGTATAACCTTTTTTATTAATTACTTCTTTTTTTAGTTACCAATTTTCATAAATTCTTCTTTACCCTGCTAACACATAAAAAAAGGAACTGGAATTAATATAACCACTTCCCTTAAAGTCACAGTCTCACCTTCACTTCAGTTCCATCATTCGCTACTACATCTACTAATACCAAGCCCTTATGACTCTTCATTTCTTTCAGAATAGGTTTCAGCCATTTTTTATCTATTTGTGGGATGATAAAATCAACTTCTTTCTTTTGCAGTTGTTGATTGATTCCCGCATATACATGCCGTTGAAACACTTTGGATAAAAGAATAGAGCACCCAATATTCAATGCAGCATGAGGAACTGGAATCGTTAATCGCATACCTTCTGTTCTCACCGTAATTTTCAGCATAGGATGTCACTACTCAATAAAGATTGAAACGGTATCTCCGTCTGCTGACTTCACATCAACAATTTGGCCGTCCAATTCATTTTCTATCGCTTCGATAATTAAGTTAATATCAATATCTTTCACGTATTTCGCAGACTCAGGTATACTCGCTGCAATATTATGCCCTGCTAACAACACTACTTTGACAAGTTTGATTGGTAGATTAACTGTGACATTATCATTTTCAGCTGATTTCACACGGATTTTCAGAACTTTTTCCATATACTTACTTGATGATTCGGGCTGCTTACTTTCTATCTCCTCCTTTTCTTTTAACACCTGGATCAGCTCTGCCCCTTTATCGGCATCTATTTTTCCTTCTTGCACCATCGTTAACACTTTTGTGATTTCCTCTTTCATACAATACGCCTCCTTATTCTCCTTTTAAGAGCTTAATTGCTTCGTCTGAATTTATTTCACCGTTTTCCAACATCGAGATGACCTTCTTCTCATCCACTTCATTCTTCTTAGCCTGTTTATAACCAAGTGATGAAATGATATCTGAAAGCTTGCTGCGAACGGTCGGATAAGAAACCCCCAATTCCTTTTCAACCTCTTTTATATTACCTCGACAAGTTAAGAACACTTCCACAAAATGCAACTGATCGTTAGACAAAGACGCTAACTTAGATAATTCGAACTCATTTTCAATCGTCGTTTGGCAATGTGCACACTGCAATTTAGTAATTTTCAATGTTTCACTACATACAGGGCAACTCGTAATCACTTTATAAGCCATAACGCACTCCCTTCATTTAATTTTATTTGATTATATATTAATTATATTAATATGTAAATTAATATAATTAATTTTTTATCTATATTTATTTAATTTATTTTATTTTCGAACAAAATAAAAACAGCAGGATTACTCCCACTGCTTTTTTTATATCATGCTTCCCTATATTTAACAGTCAAACCTTTCAAAAAGTTCCTAGCAAAGTGATCTAAGCACACTTTATAATTTTTATGTCCTTCTTTTCTAAGAAAAGCGCCTATTTCTCCTTTTGAAACGTTGAGCCCCGCTTTTCTAAAGATATCAATCATATCCTCTGTTGTTAATGCCAAGGCAATTTTGACTTTCTTTAAGAGGATATTATTGATATGTCGATGGCTCGTGATCGACGGGTCCGGTGTATTCACTTGCCCGGGTTTCGGTTCTTGTTTTCCTCTTTTATAAATAATGAGGCCATTTAAGAACGAATTCAACATCGCATCAGTTAATTCAATTCGGTTTTCCGCCTCATCTTCATCAAACTTTTTAAGAATCTTCACCACCTCTGGCACTGTAACCTCTTCCTCACCTAGTTTGAAAATCTCTGCCATTTCACTATTTTTAATATCCAACGCATATCGCAATCGGATTAAAAGATCATTATTATCAACCATAATTATCGCTCCTATCTCAACAGACTTTGCTATGTAGTATTAAAGCCATTGTTTTATTTTAACATTGTCATTGCTATGCAATCCACTTATGTTGAAATCAACGTATATCAAAGAAAAAGGACAGTCTACCTAAGACCACCCCTCCATGCTTAGCACTACTCAATTACACGAGCAATTTCAGTGCCACAAGTTTTACATTTTCCTTTTAATATAGGTCCATAATCACCCGATTCAATCGTGTATTTCACAATCTCCGTTTCCCCACAATTGCTACAAAATACATTTCTTACGATCTTTTCTCTAGTATGTTTAGGGATAGCAAGCCATTGTTTTGCTGCTTCCATTTTAATTGCTCCTTTTATATTGATAGTAACGTTTCTTACTTGTATGTACAATTAAGCTTAACATACAATTTCAAGTGGCTATACAACGTCGCACATTCCATTTCCCTCCATAAATTCGGTGACACTTGTGGAGTGGGACCCTCGTATATACACCAACTAATCACTTATACAATAAGAACGAGGAAACAATCATCCATTCAATTCTTCAACTATTTTTTGTTTTTATTCTTTCACTAAATCTAACGGTGAATCTGGAATACTATCAATAACCGCCTGAATGGCAGACTTTTCTTTTATCTCTTCCGATGCTACTTTTCTCCACGATTGAATTCACTTTTATTTTTGCCTGTTTGACCCCAATATTCTATTCCTTGATATATTAAATCTTCATTATCCGAGCTTACCAGCTTTTTAGCATGTACTAAATTAGGATTACGCATGAATTGATTGATCTCTTCTTCCTCATGGTCATATGAAACTTCGTCATCTTCTGGTAAGAGCTCGTTCATAAATTCATAAAATGTTGGGAATAACTCGATTAGCTCACCTGAATCAGAATTTAAATAAGCGACATTGGGGTTATGTTGATTCTTACTATAATCTAACACAATAAAATAATGGCCATCGCCAGAAATAACGATAAGTTGATTATGATCAATTTCCCATTCATTAAATAGACACTTCGTCTCCATGATACCTTTGTTTTCTTTAATACCGAGGAGATAATCAATTGGAAGCGTATGCTCATTATCTATCTCTATGTCTATGTTGATGCTATCTTTCAAAAGGTAGCCGCCATTTTGTATATAAAGTAAATCCACATATTCCCTTGGTAATTTCACACCAAAATGCTCCTCAGCAGCTTTCAATACATCTTCTTGTGTTAATTTCTCTAACACGATACCACTTGTAGCTTTGAAATAAAGTTTTAGCAAAAATACCTCGCAAATCCTTATTTTACGATAAATAAGAAGAATCCATTTGAACAAAAGATTGATCAAAAAGGATTCTTCTTTAGCAGATTTAAGTTTGGTTTTTATAAAAAAGTTTGATCATTTTCTACCTGTGATGCTCAACAATCGCGCCCGATAACAGAAGAACTTCAAAAAGCTATTTTTATCCTTCTCGAGATTTTGATATATAATAATTTAATGGTCCTGCAAAAATTAATCCCGCGACAACTGTCCCCAAGAAGACTGCCGAATATGAGAATAATTCAATATCACGATCAAAAAAGTAATCCGTAATAATGCGGAGTATAGTAATAATAACTGAAAATCCAAGTGACCAAAATAACATTTTTTTTAAACCTTTAGACATTACTTTTTCTCCCTTCCCTAAGAAAACTTATTCAACTAAATGGCCGGATTCTGACACAACTTATGCATTAAATCGCCCTTATACGGAATAGAAAGGTTAGGCTTTGATAACAAATTTTTTAGTAATTTTACCAAGCAGAAACGCAATTAAAATATAAATAATCAAAGGAATAAGGAAATTTTCAAAAGTAGCATTGAATTGTGTGTAGGTATAAATGAAAAATGATCCAAATATAAGAGAAACTACAATAACTGGGACAAAAGTTTTTCTGAATAGTAAAGTGAGCAAAACGCTAATAATAGCTACCCCAATTGGAAAATATACAAATAGCATATTTAAAAAACCCATTCCACCGAAATAATCCCAAAATGCTTGCACACTAACCCCCCTAGTATTTTTTTCCATTTTACCACAAATTTCTTTTAATTACCTAGTTGTTCCCCCCTCAAATACCTTCTTCAAATATCTGTCTGAAATATAAAAAGGGCGCTTATTCATATTAATGAATCGCTCCCTTTAGTTGCAGTTCGAGGATATGTTTTCAAGTGTTTATAATTTATGAGTTTCCCTCTTGTATTTATCACGACTTCATCTTCCCCATAACCCATATGAGCACGATAGTAAGGGTATACTTTAAGCGTTATCTCATATAATCCACCAATTCCATATAACTGTTTTATTTTAAGGATTTCTGTATCATATGAAGCCCAAGTAAGACCTTCAGGTACATTTTTGTCGTCTTTGTAGATTTCAACAATTGCTTTATCTACTGGTTCTCTTAGGCTACTTATAAGTGCCATTTTAACCGTTTCACATAATTCCGTATCGGCTTCATTTATTGTTTCTGTTTTTGCATTTACTGTTCTATTAGAGATTACTAAAAGCATTCCAACCATAAGCAAGACCGCAAATTTATTAATAATTATCACCTCATTTTAGTTTTCCTAAGAACTAAAATGATTTATTCAAGAATCTTGTCCCTATTCTGGTATAACCTTATTCAATAATTGCGCCCTATTGCGGAATATCACTGGGTAAAGTAGCTGAATTGTTGATAGTTACTTTCCATGAAATTATTGTTGTACTATCACGTACATTATTTTCCTTAATTTCTTCTAATAATCTTTTAACACCATATTGATTGGTTATCCCTTCGAAGGTATTAAATATTTCAAATGGGTTGTCAAAATTAGTATTTGGGCACTCAATAAGCCCATCTGTTGTTAAGAAAATATGATTTTCTCCTTTCCGTAATTCTTTCCTTCCAGAACTGTAACAAGGTACAGCTAAATTAAAAGTATTCTTTTGTCCTACCCACTCATAAAAACTTCTATGATTCTGTTGAAATTCTCCTAGTGCTTTAAGTTCAGGATGAAACAAATAAAGAATGCAATCTCCTATCGACAGCCACCAAAGGAATTTTCCTTTCCTAACAACAAATAGGCAAGCAGTTTCTCCTTGGACATTTTGATTAGCTTCTCGAAAGCTTTGACCCATAAAAATATTTAGAATGAAGGTGGATATGGTGTCGAAAGCTTCTACTGTCTGCATTTTTAAGATTTGTTGCACTGAGTCTCTTTCTTTTTCAAAGGTTTTAAGAACTAATTCTGCACTTTGTGCTGTATTATGAGCATCAAGAATAATAACAAACTCCCAATCTTCTTCTTGATTAACCCAAATTAAACATCCATCTTCATTCTTAAATTGCCCAGTTGAAGAGTTACCACCAAAATGACCTATTACAATATCGTTGTTCAACAATTTAGTGTGAACTTCATCTACATAATGTTTTTGGCTTCCTACCCATTGATAATCACTCATGATTAATCACCTTGTATTCATATTGGTCAACTATTTTTAATATACAAAAGAAAATAAAACGATTTATAACCTAAGAAAAGCACCCTTTTCATGCAGAATAGCTGCCAATTCCTTATTTCGGAAATATAATTTCGTTATTTATCCAACTTTACTTGCTATTAAAATATCTGTTATCTCGTCAACACAATTAACAATATGTGTAGGGTTAGTATCACTTAATTCTTTAAATGAACCATATCCATAAGTTACTCCGATAGAGTCAATACCAATATTATTTGCACCAATCATATCGTGTTTTCTGTCACCAATCATAATAAAATCATCTAGCCTATGCTCATTGTACTTATCAAGTATGTATTGAATAATTTCAGTTTTTGATGTTCGTGTTCCGTCTAGATTACTTCCAACAACAAGATCAAAATAATGGTCAATGTTAAAATACTTTAGTATTTGTTCAGAAAATACAGTAGGCTTTGAAGTTGCAACAACTAAAATATATTGTTGTTCTTTTAATGATTTTAGTAGAAAAGGAATTTCCGAATATAGGTCATTCTCAAACATACCCTTATCCTTGAACCTTTCCCTGTAAAAATGAATTGCCTTTTGTGTACTCCCTTCATCAAAATCGTAATATTCAGAAAATGACACTTGAAGTGGTGGACCGATAAAACATTCAAGTTTATCGATGTTAGGTTCATCAATGTCCATTTTCTTTAACGCATATTGAACAGATTTAGTTATACCTATTTTTGGGTCTGAAAGTGTTCCATCTAAATCAAATAAAATTATCTTATATTTGTTCATATAAAGCTTCCTTTCTGTATCAATTACCTTCCTCATTTTACTATAGAAAATTCAGAATTATTTAAATTCATTATCAAACTGTCCCGTTTACTCGATAATTCTTGCTCCATTAAATGGCCCATTACTGAAAAAGGCACAATTCCAGTCTTCAAGAATTACGCCCGATTCTTGAAGATTGTTATTAGAACATGGACAGCTAACATTTAAAATGGAACTTTAACCAAAACCTTTAATACAACAAGCGACTGTTCTTGCTATGCAATCATCCTCAATTTCAACATTACAGATTTTTCATTATACCTTCAGGTAATAATCTACTTAAAATGCTGGTAACAATCCAAATACCTATTAATAATAAGATAAGTTGAATGCTAAATTCATATATCCAAATTAAATCGAATTGCCGTACCCAATCCGTTAATTCAGACATCCCTATAATTGAACCACCAAATAATCCAACATATAATATAACCGTATAAATACGTTCCCACCAAGAAAGTTTACGAATAACCTCTTTAGCTTTATAAAGCCTTCCTATGATAACAACTGTCAAAATAAATAATAACAAGATTATTAATGCCATAATCATCCATCCTCAAGTTATAAAAACTATATTAGGCACAAAATTGCTATTACCTAAAAACCCTGACCTTTTAATAAAAAAGGTGTCTTCACTTAAAATAGAAACTTGCTCTAGAGTTTAAGTGCACAAATTTCATAACCTTCATCTATTTTAACATAATTATCCAAAAACAACGAGAGATCCAATACAGATATAAAAACGAAGAGGCTAATTCTTACTCCTGAAATGCGCCCGTTTGCTTAAATGTCCCAAGAGTCATTTTACAGTTTATTCTTTTGTCTTTCCTTTCCAAATAAGTGAAAAAAACTGATTTCAAATATAATAAACGCTACAACAAGACCACCAAGGTATGGGTACGGAGAATCGATTGTTAAGAATAAGACCAAAGCCAAAACAAAAGCTATGATACCAATAACTACTGCGTATTTGACATATTTACTCAAGTCATAGACCTCCTTTCGTATCAGAACATCTGACTAAAAAGTATTCATGTTATACAGGTTATTCCAAAACTGCACCCTTTTCAGGAAGACAGTTATTACGAATGACTCTCTTCTTTTTTGCTATAAATTTCATACGCAAAATATCCAAATAAAAAACCTATTCCAGGTCCCCAAGTCATTGCAGATAGTAAGGAAATTGGTGAAAATACACTTAAAAATATAGCAATAGCAAAACCAATCATCATTCCGAATGGTATTAAGCTATCCAATAAATTTTGAGCGTCTTTCGTTTTTTTCTTACCCAGGGTGCCTTTCTCATATTTATGCTTCATTCTCAGAATTACAAATACTGCAATCCCACCCACTATTACAAGAGGCAATATGACACGCGCAATATCCAATGCTAAACCCATATTATAATCCCCCCTTTCTTTTGCTTTTAAATTGATTCAATTTTAACCTAGTTCATTCAATTAAATGGCCCGATTGTTGAAGATCGTCATGTTATTTTCACCATAAAATCCCTCTTCGGACAATGCATATTCAAAGGGGTAAATCTTCGCATCTTTTTTATAAATATCGTACCTTTGTTTTAAACATCGCATCTTTTTTACAAACGTCGCGATTTTATTTTAAATCTACACCACTAGCGTAAAAAGGTCTCCACATATTTATAGTCATCCACCCTCTAGAAATACTTTGATCTCACTATAATTGTATCAAAATATATGTAAAAATTGTAAAAATAACCTAGTTGATAAACGCTTAGTCAACAAATAAGGACTAAATAGGAGAGAATGAAAACTTTTTGTTCGGCTATCTTTGAAGATTTTACTCTAGATGTACGAGCAAAACTCTTTTTCTTCGATTGCATGATTGAACCAGCCCAAACAATATTAATACATCCACTCCATAAAAAAAGAGAAAGGCCAAGATGAGTTTCAACTCACTTGACCTTTCTCCGCAAATATATATTAATTCCTAATCAGATAATCAAATGCACCTAATGATGCGTTGGCACCTGATCCCATAGAAATTATAATTTGTTTATACGGGTTGTTCGTACAGTCACCTGCTGCAAATACGCCTGGGACGTTTGTTGCACCATGGTTATCGACGACGATTTCGCCTGTTCTTGTGCGCTCAATCGTATCGCCTAACCAATCCGTGTTTGGAACAAGACCAATTTGAACAAAGATTCCTTGAAGTTCAATATGGTGTACTTCTTCTGTTTCACGGTCTAGATAAGTGATACCATTCACTTTATCTGTACCCGTGATTTCTGTTGTTTGTGCGTTCTTAATCACTTTTACATTCGGTAAGCTATACAGACGCTCTTGTAGGACCGAATCGGCTCTTAGTTCTGCACCGAACTCAATAACTGTTACATGTTTAACGATACCCGCTAGGTCGATTGCTGCCTCGATACCTGAATTACCGCCACCGATGACCGCAACGTCTTTTCCTTCGAATAATGGGCCGTCACAATGTGGACAGTAAGCGACACCTTTATTTTTGAATTCTGCTTCACCAGGTACACCAACGTTTCTCCATCTTGCACCTGTGGAAAGAATGACTGACTTACTCTTAAGAACTGCACCGTTTTCTAATTCCACTTCAATGAGTTCTTTTCTTTGTAAGCTTTTCGCGCGTTGTAGATTCATCACGTCGACATCGTATTCTTTCACATGTTCTTCAAGACTAGCTGCAAGCTTAGGACCTTCTGTATACTTCGTACCGATAAAGTTCTCGATACCTAACGTATCCATGATTTGACCACCGAATCGCTCAGCAACAACTCCAGTACGGATACCTTTACGAGCAGCATAAATCGCTGCACTCGCACCTGCTGGGCCACCACCAACAACTAGTACATCAAATGGATCTTTATTAGAAAATTCGGCTGGATCTTCTGTGCTACCCATCTTCGCTAAAATTTCATCTAAAGTCATACGTCCACTGCCAAACACTTCTCCATTAAGGAAAACAGTTGGTACGGCCATGATGTTTTTGCTATCGACTTCTTCTTTAAAAGCCGCGCCATCGATCATTGTGTGTGTAATGCCTGGGTTTAACACACTCATGATATTCAAGGCCTGTACCACATCAGGACAATTATGGCATGTCAGACTAACGTAAGTTTCGAAATGAAACTCTCCTTGAATATTCTTTACCTGTTCCATCACCTTATCATCTACTTTTGGCGCGCGGCCACTTGCTTGTAATAAGGCTAATACTAAGGAAGTAAATTCATGACCAAGAGGAATACCAGCAAAAGCTACACCTGTATCTTCACCCATGCGATTCACGCTGAAGCTTGGTGTTCTTTTTAATGTAGCTGTTTCTACCTTAATTTTAGATGACATTGTGGCAAGTTCATCAACGAGAGAAAGCATATCTTTTGATACGTCATCGTCTCCGGTACTTACTTTCAGTAATACATCGCCCTCCATCAGTTGAAGATACTGATGGAGTTGCTCTTTAATTTCTGCTTCTAATATCATGGGGTTCCACTCCTTAAATTTTGCCGACTAAATCAAGGCTTGGCTTAAGTGTAGAAGATCCTTCTTTCCATTTTGCCGGGCAAACTTCGCCTGGATTAGAACGAACATATTGAGCTGCTTTAATTTTATCGATAAGAATGCTTGCGTCACGACCAATACCATCTGCATTGATTTCAACTGCTTGAATGATACCATCTGGATCGATAATGAATGTACCACGATCTGCTTGACCTAATTCTTCAATAAGAACATCGAAGTTACGAGAAATTGTATGTGATGGATCACCAATCATTGTATATGTGATTTTACCAATTGCTTCTGATGTATCATGCCATGCTTTATGAGTAAAGTGAGAGTCTCTTGAAACAGAGAATACTTCTACACCTAGTTCTTGTAGAGCTGGGTATTGATCTTGAAGATCTTCAAGCTCTGTTGGGCAAACAAATGTAAAGTCAGCTGGGTAGAAACAAACGACACTCCAATGACCTTTAAGATCTGCTTCAGATACTTCAATAAAATCTCCATTTCTATATGCATGTGCGTTAAATGGTAATACTTCTTTTCCTATTAATGACATGTTGTAGTCCTCCTAAAAGTTGTTTAAATTTAATCATAGATTAACAGAATGATCACATTCATAATCTATAATTATTATTAATTAGCATTGATTATTATTATATTACTAATATTATATTTGTCAATTAAAGCGCATGAATTAATTTATATCAATCATTCCTAATCGGTTAAATATTATGAGGAATCAACGCTAAATATAGGCTATATAAGAAATGTATACGTTTTCAACTAAATATTACATTATTGTGAAATAAACTATAAAATAGAAAAAAAGAGTCTTCAATTGAGAATGGATAGCTTCAAATGAAAATTCTTCCCTCTCCATTCTAAGAGAGAACGGACAAATAAATACGATTTAAGAAAGGGAAAAACTAGTTCCATATGTGAGGGACTAGTATTTTACAGTCACTAAAAGAATATTTAGCACCTATTTAATTTTTAATATGATTTTCCCTTTTGCCCTCCCTGATTCTGCATATTCCATCGCTTTTTGTGCATCGTCAAATGAAAATTCTTTATCTATGATCGGCTTTATTTTACTAGCCTCAATCAAGTCTGCGATGGCTTTTAATTGTTTGCCACTTGGTTTCATAAATAAAAAAGTATAATGAACCTGATATTTTTTTTCAAGACTCGTAAGTTTATGGCTTGCCACGGAAAACAATAACGTCTTAAAAAAACCTGAGCCATAATCTTTACCGAAGCGAGCATTGGGTAGTCCCGAAACGGAAGCAATCTTTCCTCCAGGCCTTACCACTTCAAAAGATTTTTCTAATATTTCTCCGCCAAGCGTATCAAAGACTGCATCGTAGTCATTCAGTATCTCTTCAAATTGTTCCGTCTTGTAATTGATAATGATATCGGCTCCAAGAGATTTTACTAAATCTTCACCAGCTTGACTCGCAGTCGTTGCCACGGTAGCACCCATTTCTTTTGCCAACTGAATAGCAAAGGTGCCGACTCCACCTGCTCCAGCTTGAATAAACACCTTTTGACCCTTTTGCAATTGTAAAATATCTATTAACGCTTGATAAGAAGTTAGCCCTACCAACGGAATTGATGCTGCTTCTTCAAAGGTCAAATTTCTTGGCTTTAATGCAATGTCATCTTCATGAATGGCAAGGTATTCCGCAAAAGTGCCAATTTTACTCTTGCGGGGGCGGCCATATATTTCATCACCTATTTTAAAACGCGTCACTTTTTTACCGACTTTTGTAACAACACCAGAAAAATCATTACCTAATATAAGTGGCATACTATATTTAACTAATAGTTTCACTTTCCCATCCCGGATCTTAAAATCAATGGGATTAAAACTAGCGGCATAAATGGTTACGAGTACCTCATGATCACTCATTTCTGGTATAGACATATCTGCCAATTGCATGGGCACTTTTCCATATTGATCAATAACCATTGCTCTCATATTTCATCCTCCTTTTCCTTCATTATCTATAAAAATCATCCATGAATTTTTCAATATCCCCTACAAGCGTTTTTAATAACCCTAATTCTGTTCGTACATTTATATAATAAAAATTCTTTGTGCCTTCTTTACGCATTAATATGATTCCAGCTTCACGCAAGATCTTTAGATGATGAGAAACGGCAGGTCTTGAAAGATGCGTTTGATTAGTAATCTCACCCACGCGCATTCCCGTTTCACAATCCGTCCCCATAAGCACTAATAATATTGATTGACGCGTTTCATCACCAATGGCTGATAGCACCTTTTGACTTAGAATAAAATCCTCTTTAATCTTATTCAGTTGGACCTGTTTATTCATTCAGCTAAATTCCTCCAATTGTTTGTTGAATCGATTAAGTTGATAAACCAAATAACTTAAGAGAACAATATACTATTGGTTTTTCTAGTGCAATATTGAGAAAGAAAATCGAGACGAACACATTAACGTTTTAATCTTATAGACCCCATCATTCGCGCAGGTTTTATTACAATAAAGAAAAGCGTTTCTGCATAAACAGAAACGCTAGTATTCCTTCAAAATAAGAAGGTGGTTTGAGATGAACATGGTCAATTACTTCATTTCTAATTTCAATATAAACTGTTCGTCAATTT
Organism: Cytobacillus sp. FSL M8-0252; assembly: GCF_038007345.1. Classification (NCBI taxonomy): domain Bacteria; kingdom Bacillati; phylum Bacillota; class Bacilli; order Caryophanales; family Bacillaceae; genus Cytobacillus; species Cytobacillus sp. FSL M8-0252. The sequence continues at coordinate 805,620 of NZ_JBBOWZ010000001.1, read as the reverse complement.
TTCCTATTTTCCGCTCACCAGTATCAACAAAACCAACTTTTAAGTACAATTGCTGTGCGGGAATGTTTTTATGATTGACCGCCAAAACCACTTCATTGCAATCGGGGAAATGAGTAGTGATAAATGCTTTTAACGCCAGCATCGCTTGCTTAGCATACCCTTTGCCCTGATGTTTGTAATCTATAGAAAGGGCTGTTAATAACATAGCATGAGGATTAACGGTATATTCACTTACCCTTTTTGTACTGTGTAGCAGGAAAAAGCCTACTGGTACGTCTTTTGAAAGGATAACTACTCGATATTGCCCATCAGAAACAGCTACTTTTTCCTTTGGTAATGCTGTAAACTTCGCTTGATTTTCCGGTAATTCAAATCTATTTAATATTTCTAAGTGCTCCTCACGATATAACCCTAATTGAACTTCTCCAGATGTAATCAATTTCATTTTCTCCTTTTATCTACATTAAATCTGCTAGTTGCTTTTTAAATAGACCACACCACCATGCCTTACCACTTCAAATGGGCGCTGTTCATCCGCTTTAAGGAGAAAGCCACCAGGGACTTGAGTCGTTTTTTCACTCATAGAAATGCCGTATCCGTTATTTTCTGGGTATCCATATACATAACAAACCACTTGATTATTCTTTATAAATACTATTTGGTTCATTCCTTCGTTTACTGTTTCACTAATAGTATCCCATTTATATCCTACCGTTTCATATATCCACTCTTTCTGAGTATAAGGCTCAAAGAAATAAACCTTATCCCACTCAAATGGTGTGATATCCAATAAATTTACTTCTTCTACAGATGACTCAATGGACAATACCTCTTCTTTCAATAACTCAGCATTCACATCCCAGACATCTTTCTTTAGAAAGTTAAATAACATCACACAAACGACACTAACCAAAATGACACTAACTATGACAGTCGTTTTTTTGTACTTCATTTAAATATTGAACCTCTTACTTTCATAATGATTCTAGTAACAAATTTTGCGAATATCTTTCTTTTCAAGATTCTCCTCCTATCAACTTAGCGTTTGTTCTTCTATTAATCCGATATTTCTTTTCTGTTGATGATAGGTAAGAATATGTTCTCCTAAATGGGGGAAAAGTAAGATGTTATTTAATTCGGATAATTCAATCCATTTTACATCAGTTTGATTAGGATCAGGATACTTTGGTTGTTTAGGAATAGATTCATCGGTAAGGGTACATTCAAAAATTAACTGCAACGAATGAATATCACCGTATTTATTCGCATTCAAGTGCGGAGCATACTCATATATAAATGCTAAAGGACCTACTTTCACGTCAATTGATGCTTCTTCTTTCGCTTCTCGCTTTACAGCTTCAATGACTGATTCATTCGGTTCTACGCCCCCTGCAGGCAAATTATAATGAATGCCTCTCTCATCTTCATATTCAATCAAAAGAATTGAATCATTTTCGATGATTAGCGCACATGCCCTCACTCTCACTGGATAAGACATCACTATCCCACCTTCTATTTATATAAGCCTATTATACAGTAAATATGGTAATTTTTCTCTTTAGAAATAATCAAAAAAAACATTTGGCTCCTCCTTCGCCAAATGTACTGATAGCCACTGATGCTATCCCCGCTATCAATAAGATAACAATTGAGTATGAATCTCACTTTAACGATATGTAAAACGTTTATTGATTTCTAATGTCAAAGGAGTAATATCTCTCCATCCATACACAATCTCCCCATATTTCTCACCAGCCATACTCATTTCAATAGAATCAATCTTTTCACCACCAAGGGCTTCATAAAATCGATAAGAGTGATTATCCTCCACAACTAGGACAAGCATCCCTTGATATCCCTTTTGTTTCAGTTCAGTAGTAACGGCTGCAAACAGAGCCGATCCCACTCCTTTTCTTTGATACTCTTCTAATAAATAAATTGCATACAGTTCGCCATCAAAACCGTTGTACTTCCCACTTCTCTCTTCCCCACCTGAAGAAAACCCAATGATTTCACCAACCTCATTTTCAGCCACATACACGCCACCAAGAGGTATATTGTTTAACCACAATTTTTCCCTCTTTTCATACGTAAGTCCATTTAGATATTCTTGTGGGAAAATGGCTGCATAGGTGCTGCGCCAACTATCGACGTGTACTCTTGCGATGCCCATTGCATCCTCTATAACCGCTTTTCTAATGATAAATGAAGAATGGTTCAAGGTTTTCTCCTCCTCTATGTATGTTCATTAAGTAATTCGTTTTATATTTTAAATATCCCTTTAACAAAAATGGAATATTATGCTAATATTCAATTATAAGAGGAGGAGTATGTATGAAAAGAAGAAGTTCTTTAACTATTTTCATCTTCAGCTTTATAGTATTACTTAGCGCCTGTAGCGATACACCTAGCTTTGATGTTTATAAAGGAAGCACCTTAAAGATTGCCGTAATTGGGGAAACACCTGAAATAAAAGAAGACACCATCAAATTCATTGAAATGTCCTTTAATGAACTAGAAACAACCAAACGTTCTCTTGATGCCGTGATCGTTACTGAAGAAAACCTAACAGAAGCGTCTAAAAAACAATATGCCAATGTTTACTTACATTCAACCATTCCATTCTTTTTTATCTCAGCCAATAGTGTTGCTCCTTTTTATATAGAAGAAAATACATTCAACAAAGACTGGCAATGGTCGCCTGGCGTAAACTATGCGGTCGGCATTCTCCCCTCAAAAGAAGAAGATGCAGTGAATAGTGTAGGGTATGGATTATATAACGATGAATTAAAAGTGGAACATGTAAAAGACATATATTCTCGTATATTTACCACCATTAGTGAATTAGAGAGCGCTGGACTATAAAAAAGGCTAGGGACGATGATCAGAAGTGCTATGAGCTTGCACGAATATTTTTATCGAAAGGAAGTCGAATGCCATGATACTCATCTTTTTACTAATCCATATAATCGTTGGCTGGTTCCTTATATTTACGTATAAAAAATTACCTTCTGCCGTTTTCACCTTTATAAGTGTTTTTGTCTTTATGAGCTTTATATATTGGACGGCAGTCGTAATCCGTTACTAATTGCAAAAAAGTTCGCTTCTTTTAAGTTCCGCTTACTCTAAATGGAACTATTGTTTCATATTTACTTGGATTTTATTGATTATTTTCTTATAGAGTAAGAGGTTAACGTTCCTTATGATAACAAACAAATAAAACAAGCCTAAAGTAATGACTATAGAAAAGTAAAAAATACCATCGAATAGGATGGACACTGCTAGACGCCCCTTGGTCATTTGAGCAAGTATGAAGGAAGAAATAACGACAATGATCCAAGAAGACAGAATTTGCCTCACAAAATCAGTATTTCTTCTGGCAATGACCTTTGGTAACTGATTAAATAGAAAATATACTGCATACATGTAGCTAAGAAGAATTCCTGATCCTAACATGAGTTCCATTTCTCTGCTCTCCATTCACACATATTGTCAGCATCGGTTTCCTTTATTTCCAACATACTGTATCTAGAATGTATGTATTTTCCATCCTTTAATACGCATACTAAGTTTTAGTAATTTCGGAGGAGATACCATGCTTTCTACTGCACTTAGTAACTTAGACCTTGGAGCAAAAGGATTATGGTTTCCAATCATCGTTGTTGTCGCGCTATTATTTATCCTTAACCTCATGCCCAAAAAGAGAATAAATCGAACAGAATTATATATCATTTTTTGTATTGTTGGGTTTGCAACATGGATCATGGATGCATTTATTTTACGCGTTTTCGACTTAGTTGATTTAGGTTCCCCTAAAAAGCTAGGGCTCGGAGATATTCTCTCTTTTACCTTCATCCCTTCATCATTAGCTTGTATCTTCTTAAATTTCTCAAATAAAAAAACAAATGGATATTAGTCATATTCTTCACCCTCATTTCATTTGGTATCGAAATTGGAATAGAATACTTTGGTTACATGATAGAAAAAGGATGGTTTAATTTTTTCTCTATTTTGTTTTATTTTATTGTTTATGGTTTTGTACTGCCATATCAATTGAGAATTATAAGGCGGAGATGAATAATACACCTCGGAGAACTGATTTTTAATTTAGATGTTTACACTCTTGCGCTATCTAATATGGCGATTCTTATTTACTGCTTTTTCATTTTATTAAAGGATATGAACCTAACAACTTAAAAACCACCCTCTACTCGATACCATATAATAGCATCGTTTGTTTTTCAGAAAGAAGAAACACCTATATCAGAAGGATATACAAGAAATACACGGAGAAACAATTGTAAAAAGGCTGCAAAAGGATTATTCATACCGATTTATCGCCTTAACATTGGTATAGTAACCTGGATGTAAGAGCATCGTTCACTGCTTCTTGTATCCTTGGATTTAGCAAACGAATGTTTATAATTTGAAGCATGGTCAATAAACCACTCTTTCATATTAATTCTTCAACAAATGTAACTTCTTCCGAATCCAGATTTGAGATAACAATTTCATAAGCCCATGGCATCCTCAAGAACCGCTTTTCTTATAACAAAAGACGAATGATTCATTGTTTTCCCTCCTTTATATTCTTTCACCTAGCATTGAAGTTTTTTGCTGCACAATAATCTTCTGCTGTGTAGCAAGTGACTCTCTTTTATAAAAGGTACCTTCCTAGTGCTTGGCATTAATGTATAAAAGATAAATTAAATTCCATATTGAGAAGGAGCGCCCTACAGATTAGTAGAAATTACATACATCAGGGATTCATTTTTTTAAGAAAAATCAAGAGGTAATCATGGGTAGATTAGTACATTTCGAAATTCATGTAGATGATATGGACCGCGCTAGAAAGTTTTATGGCGAGGTATTTGGCTGGGCATTTGAAGATTGGAGCGAATTTGCAGGTATGCCTTATTTTGGGGCAGTAACTGGCGGTAAGGATGAGCCTGGAATTAACGGTGCTTTAATGCAACGTCAAAGTCCTCCTCCTGAATCAAATCAGCCATTAAATGGTTATGCCTGTACAATAGGAGTAGAAAATTACCATGCGATTGAAGAAAAAATACTTAATAATGGTGGTGTAGTAGCATTGCCCAAATATGCTCTCCCTGGCATGGCTTGGCAGGGGTACTATAAGGATACAGAAGGAAATATTTTCGGCATTCATCAACCAGATGCAAATGCGAAATAGACTAATCTCACCAGAAAGAAAAGGTATTTTTTCATCGCACCTTTTCTTTCTATTTTTCGGTGTGATTTTTTTCAGATGAGTTCCTTATCGATGTTGATCAATTAAGATTGGATTGCCGTCTGGATCTTCCAGAGTAATAAATGCCGGTCCTTCTGTTGATTCATCGGCTTCTTGTATTAATTTTACTCCTTTTTCTTTCAATTCTTTTTGGAGTTCTCGCACATCTGTAAAATCTTCTAGATTTTCAGCGTTATTATCCCACCCTGGATTAAATGTAAGGGCATTTTTTTCAAACATTCCTTGAAAGAGACCTATGACCGTTTGTTCATTCTTCAATATAAGCCAATTCTGATTAATGTCCCCTCCTAGCGTTTTGAATCCTAAATCCTCGTAAAATGCTTTTGATCGATGAATATCTTTTACATTTAAACTAATAGAAAATGCTCCTAGTTTCATCGTGTCTCCCCCTTTTAATAGATTACATAATATTTCTATTTTCCATCAGTAATACCTTCTAGCTAAAGACAATCATGGAGACAATATGTGATATTTAAATCCTAATACAACATCCTTTTTCCTATCAAATGAATTGGAACAGCATAAAAGGAAATGAAAAAAATTGGTATTGCTAAAATTAAATGATAAAATTACTAGGATTAAAGTAATAAATAAAAAAGGAGTTTTCTATGATTAACAAAATTGGTAAGGTAACTGTTTATGTAAAAGACCAAGAACTAGCGAAAGACTTCTGGATAAACAAAGTTGGTTTTGTCTTAAAATTTGAACAAGCTATGGGACCAAACATGTCTTGGATAGAAGTCGGTCCAAGTGAAGACGAATTTACAACACTTGTTCTTTACTCCAAGTCAGCTATGGAACAACAAAACCCTTCAGCTGTTTCTCACCCTTCTATCCTTTTCAGCACAACTGATATAGAATCCGCTTACGAAAAAATGAACCAAAATGGAGTAGAAGTAGATGAAATGCAAAGACTTCCTTTTGGTACAATGTTCTCTTTTAAAGACCAAGACGGGAACAACTACTTACTACGTGAAGACAAGTAGCATTAATTAACTTAAATAAGATAGATTGCAAAAGCATGGACAGTTTGAACGGAAAATCCATGCTTTTTTAACCTTTACAAGTCCATTCAAATCTACCGTTTATAAACCTAATAACAGAAACATTACATCGATGCTGTTCTTCTGCAAAAACTATATATATTTTCCCCCACTACCATATGGACAAGAATCATTTCTACCGATTTTCTGTTCTTGAATAACTGGTGATGAAATATTCTCTTCTGATTTAATTGATTATCCACTACTTCTAACAATTGACCTTTTTAACCTAGAATTACCACTGCCATCGCTTCTTGTTTAATGCGCATTTTATTATGCGGTTTACCACCATATTTTTATCCTAATCACCTAATGTAATGTAGTTGTTATTTCTCACTTAAATGAAAATAGGCGCCTCCATTGTTGCAGAAAGCGCCCTTTTGCTGAACAAGGCTACGACTTCAGTTATGAAGTAATTGCCTTAACTCTTCTGTCATTTCCTCCACTAACTCTGGTCTGCCATGAAACTGAGCCGGGGTATTTTGAAACAGTTCAATTTGCCATTCATGATCTTTCTTCACGGCAACTAGCGTTTGATGAGCATTTACTGATGGGTTAATATCTGATGTTTCAGGTGAAATCATACCTGCAATAGCCTGTAAAATTGCTACATCAGTACCTAAAAGCCGTGTCTCTTTAACTTTAGTAACAAAAGGAGCAGTAGGATGACCTTCAAATATGGGTGTAAGGTGCGATAAAATCTCTTCTGACCCTATTAACTTACTTCCATCAAAACCAATTTGGACTCCCTGTTCTTCAAAGAGTACAGCCATTCCCTGGGCATCACGATTGTTCCAAGCATCTATTAGTTTTTGATAAAGATTTTGAATTTCAATATGGAATGAAACATTCATGACCTATTCCTCCTTCATTTTTAATACCCTTTCTCATTGTTATCATAAAATTGATCACATTCATTTCCAAACGGTTTCTTTTGGGACTTTCATAAAATCTTCTTATATATACTTCCATTTATAAAAAGAGTGAAATTCTTGCTGCAAGAAAAGCACTCGGTTGTGGAGGAATGTCAAACTTTTCAATGATAATTTCCCACTTATTTTTTGACCTCAAACACACATGGGTAATGAGCAGGACCATCTTTATTATATTAACAAATACATGTCTTACGCTTTATTCCAATTCGATCTTTCTCTTCTACTTTTTTTATATAGTCTTTTGCGAGCGGTACCTTACAAGCAGTATTTCCTACATCCACATGTACTTTCCCAATAAAATCAGCTACCTGTTTCGCTTCTTCCGTTAATTCAGGTACATAGGAGCCGACGGAAATAACAAAGGAATTCATAACATAACGAACTCGATTGCGTTCCTCATGTACAGAATCTTTCACTCTGTACAACAATGTCCTAATTTCACCTATGTCTAGCTCCTCATCAGGAGTAATTGATAAATAATTCGCATATGTACTCCATCCAACAACTGCGTTCATCTCTTGCTCTGAGCTCATCCATTCATTAGCCAATTCAAGGGCATACTCACTTTCAGCTGCTACCTGCGCAACGGTATATTCAGCGACCATATACCAATAAGCTCTCTTAGCCCAGTCTTGTAAGTCTTCTTTTGCCATTAATTTTGGATTAACAGATAGACCTGCCAAATACATCGCATCATGATTTCCTGAATGATATAGTTGTAATGCTAACTTCTGATCCTTCTTTACATACTTAACAAGCTTTTTTAAATCTCCAATTTTCACACCAAAATAAGGTTCCTTTACTCCGTGGTTCAAGAAGATTCTCTTTGTTTGGTCACTGCCTAATTTCTCAAGCTTTTGCATAATTTCTTCATAAGTCATCGCTTTCCTCCACATATGATTACATTAAATTCACTTCAGAGGAATTCTGAAGCGTTTTTTTGGCATTTATGTTTAACACGGTCAGACATCTACATATATGATCACAAGGGGATTGTGACCTTCTTATCTCTCAAGCTTAACAATCCGTATTTTCACCGGCGCGCCACATATCAACGGTTTTATGAATAAATTGTTCCAATCCCGTTTCTTCCATCTTTATCGTTTTTTTGATACGAATGCAGCCTTTTCCATAATTATAACCAGTTAATAGGGTCTCTGCATTTTCTACCTTATCTATTGTACCCACATAGAGACTGACATAATGTTTTTGCGCATTTAATGCAAACACATAGGTATCATCTTTACCATAATTCAACATCTTATAGCGAATCACCTCATCAAATTCAGGTGCATAAGCAAAAATCATTTGTCTAACCGCAAGCAATTTCTCTTTTCTCCAATCGTCTTCAAGCAATTCTAGATATTCTTCCGAATTCTTTGCATCATATTGCATATTGTTGTCTCACTCCTCTATTTTTTAATTTATAGTTATAGAATTCAATTTACTTAACTCTTCAATCTATCAAATTGATCGTTGGTACAAAGTATTTGTATGTATGATAATTAAAACAGGTGATGGCACTTGCTTCATTAATCAATCCTTAATCTATATCATAAATAATTCCACGTCTAAACTTAAATGCCTCTTCTAAATCGAATCATTTGAATTGAATAGACAACGGCTTAACTATTTTAAATGCAATTTTAAGAGTCTTAGGTTTTCCGCACTCACCTTTTAAGTTAGAACAACCTAAATCTAAATTTAAGTATAGGTCTATGATATCATATGCTTTGCCTTCATATAGCTAAGCGATGATAACCAACCAATTGTTGGTTAAGGCGTAACTGCTGAATAAGCCGCCGAGGGATCACAGATATTCTATAACCATCGACTTTCACTACATGCTTTTACATAGTCACCAAGTCAGGTGATACTGCTACGCAATATACTTCTACTCCGTATTAAAGGATACTTATGAATTGTTTTCGAAATAAAAATTAAAAAGCCGGTCAAGATAATTAACCCCAACCGGCAAACATATTCTTATATTTCTTGACACTCTACTCTATTCCTTCTAACAAGGTCACTATTACTTTTTTCTTCACTTTATAAACCGTCATCTTCTCGACTAGTTTAAAGAATAAATTAAACTTTGTAATTGGTGTAGCATCTCTTATAATCTCGATGAACTGCTTGGCTTTATATTTCTCGAGTAGGTTCTCTCTGTCTTTCTTGTCTTCCCACTTTTGTATAAAAAACTCATCTATTTCCTAGTACGGCATTATAAACATTGATGGGAAACTTTTCAGTTAGTGGTGTTATTTATCTCATTATTTACCATTAATAGTTTTTTTTATCGATCAAATACTATGTTTAAATTTGTTACTTTTGGGAGGATATCATATTGAGTAAAACAAATTATATACCCTTAACCTCATCAGAAATTGGTTCTCTCTGGGCAACTTACTTACAAAATAGTATGGCAGAACATGTTTTAAATTACTTTCTAGTGCAAGTTCAAGATCCAGATATAGAACCGTATATTCAAATAGCCTATGATATATCTCTTCAAAGTTTGGACAATATAAAAGGTATATTCACCGAAGAAGAAATCCCAATCCCCGTTGGGTTTACAGAACAAGATGTTAACCTACAAGCACCTCGTTTATTTGATGATATCTTCTTTCTAAGTTATTTACAAAACCTTGGTAAAGCAGGGATGGCGCAGTACAGTTTGATGAAAGCTATGTCAACTAGAAAAGATATACGTACTTTCTTTAGTTCTTGTCATGAGGAGACCTCCAACCTTTATGATCAAGTCATTGATAGCTTACTCAATAAAGGATTATTAATTCGGCCACCACATATACCTATTCCTAATAAAGTCAATTTTGTTGAAGATAAAAACTATTTTGACGGTATTTCGTTTATTGGGAAGAAAAGACCACTGAACGTAATAGAAATTTCCCAATTATTCTCGAATATTCAAACGAATGTTATTGGTGTAATGCTTTCTATAGGTTTCGGGCAAACAGCAGAATCACAAAAGGTAAGAGACTATATGAATAGAGGAAAAGAAATAGCTAAAAAACACATAAAAGTTTTTGGTGATTGTTTAATTGAAAGTGATCTTCAAGTACCAATGACATGGGATGCTGCTACGTTAGAATCTACAGTTCCAGTTTTTTCAGATAAGCTAATGATGTTTCATTTTAATATGCTGGTAGCAGGTGGTATAGGTAATTATGGAGTTGCCGCATCAGTTAGTCAAAGAAGCGATCTAGTGTTGAATTACAATCGGCTCTCAGCTGAAATTGTAAAATATGCTAATGATGGCGCAAATATCATGATAAAAAATGGATGGATGGAAGAAGTACCAACGGCAATAAATCGGACAAATATAATAAAGAAAAGTGGAAACAAATAAATGGCGTGAAAACAATCGAAGTATTACTTTGGAGCATTATATTTCCTGGTTTTGGGCAAATATTAAATGGTAAATACCTTAAAGGCATTGTACTCATACCTTTAATCGTTTTAATTATTATAAAAGGGAACCTAAATCTAATTATACTATCTAGCTTACAAGGTAATGTTGAAAGGGCAATTCAACTAACTAACCACAAGTGGATTTTATTTTTTCCTTGTTTATATTTCTTTGCAATATGGGATGCCTATAAAGATGCAGGCGGTGGTGAAAAGCCGTATTCATCTTTCCTGTTTTTGTTTTCAGGGTATTTTATGACCGTAGGAACCATTTTTTCTACGAAGATAACTTTGTTTGATTTACATATAGCACCTATATGGCTACCAATGATAAGTGTTATACCTGGGATACTTGTTGGGTTGTTATTACAATGGATAATCATAAGCAAGGAAAATGGTTAAAGGAAAGTATACTAGTACATATCCATCCATATGTAGGTAATTAGATTTTTAATACTCAATGTAGGACAATCAGTGGTATTGTCCTTTTCTTATGTCACAAAATGGTAAATTCAATAATTCCTCTTCTCTAATTGATAGAATAATCTCCTCATTCATTTCTCCTGTTCCGTTCGACTCTGAAATTTTAGTTTCTGTTTTTTTCATCTAAAAGAACCTTTGTTTCTCCTTGTTGTAATTGGCAACCTATTAAAGCGATTGCCATACATAAAATTGTTAATATCGAGAATATAACCTTCAAGCTATTTCCTCTCCTCTATCATCAAAATGAGTAGAGTTGCCCACTTAATAAGACGGTTTATAGATTCTATCGGTGTCGGTATCAATTACATAATCAATCTCTATGTCTTCATTATAGGCAAGTTGGTCAAAGCAGTTAATTCGGCAAAATATAGCTGGAAGGTCTAAAATATTTGAAGTAAGAGCTTTGGCATTTATATACTTTTTCATAAGTTCCTTTTTTGAACAACTTTTCCCTTTAATTAGAACTTGGTGATAATATCCGTCAATTTTAACTATCAATGTCATCACGATTGACTGCTAACCAATCCATATAGCTTTAGTTTGTTTTGTCTTTTCGACTGAAATACGGACCGCACCAGCCTGTTTCATGCGTTCTTACGTAAGTCCAATTAAACTCTTTATCTACTACGTAAACATCTTCTTCATTTACAAAGTCCTCGGCTGTTAAAGAAGAAGCATTTTCAAGTATATAAGCATCATCCAAATGCTGATAAAAAACATAACATGACTGTTTTGGTTCTTTCTTAAATGCTGTATCAGCTTGTTCTTCTTTTAAATATTTCCTTTTTTCATAACTAAATACATGCCATAGGTATCCACAACAACCATCTTCATAAAGATAAATAGATTTCTTTTCTTTATCACTAAGATGATTGACAAAGTTGTCTTCCCATTGCTTTCGTAGATATGTCCCCCACTTAGGTATTTCAATTACCTTTACCTTTTTCTTTTTAAGCAAGGTTACTAAATCAATCACACTTTCCAAAATGACACCTACTTTATATATTCATCATATCTCATTGGCATCTCTGTTAAAAACAAATGAACATCTTACACGTTAAGTCTATTATTTAATGCTTTCAAGCTATGCAAACTGAAGTCCCTAACATCCCTATTTTTGCTCTGGGATAGTTCATTTAATATTTCCAATAAATAATCATCTTCTATAATTCCCTTATTATCACCTTCAGCACAGCATGACAAAAAAAGCAGTAAATTAAAATGCACTTTTGGTTTTTCGTGTTGTCTCATTTTTTCAACTATATATCGAATCAATTCGTTATTTGTTGAGAGAATTTTTGTAAAAAAACGTTCAATCTCTCCTGGCTTTCCCTTTTGTATTACTTCGTCAATCTTCATATAGTAATCTTTTATTTCCTGTTCGGAAAGCTCTGAATCATACGAGTCCAATTCTACATCCTCTATGTAATCTACAAGACCATTGATAAATTCTTCAAAATCCTTTGCCAACTTTATCTCTTGATTCTGCTCTACATCGATAAAAACGACAGAAGGATTTTTCCTCTTTCTATAATCCAAACAGATAAACATCGGTGGGTCTGCTGATATAATCAGCAATTTTTTACTGCGTATTCCCCATTCTTTTCGCAAATAAAGACTATCTAATAATCCTGGCTCTTGCCCTATTCCATATAAAAAATCAACATGGACAGAGTTATTAGCCCAACTATTCGGGGTATCCGTAGAAAAGTATTTATTTTTAAAATAGAACCCATTTCTTTTCTTCATTAATTGAATATAGGAATCTGGCAAGTCCATATTTAGTTCCTTCTGAATGTTTTCTACTAACTCAGAATCGACTTCACCTTTATAATATTCATCTAATTCTTCTGCCCATAATATCTCTACATTCATGTTATTCCCCCTTTATCATAAGACATTTAATGTTATGCCCCTCATACCACTTTGGCTAACCTTCTATTGTTAGAAAGCCACAACAAGGACACTTTTCACGTTTCAATCTAATCTCTCCCTTTATTCAGATTAAGTATTTAACGCAAATGACGTTTATACTGCTTAAAGGCCTTGTATGGTGGTAGCCCTAACGTTTCATCAGTTACATAACAATCTCTATCGTGATATGGCATTTCTAACTCTTGCCACTCAAAATTATCCTCAACACATTTGATAAATAAATCGTATCCATCACCATCTGAAGGGGATGACCCTAACCTTATTTCTTTATGCTTCAATGCAACTTGCATATTCAATAAAGTTTTTCATAATACCGATGAAATGTTACTAGTCACTGACATTAATTGTGAGAGGAATGATACTTTCTAGCAAAAAAGACGCACAGAAGTCTACCAAAAATATATAAATGACAAGAAGTTAAGGCAAAAACTGAAACATAAGATGTTACCAAGTGTTTTCTTAGAGGGTGAAGATCAAGATGAAGATGATTATGAGGACATGGTCACACATCGATTTGTTCTACCTTGTCAAAAGAGGATATTCGTTATAAACCGCTCTTTACTGCTATAAGTTTTGAGGATTTTCCACATCATCCCAAATTCTAAAAGGGTTATACTGCCCTGGTATTTATATGATGACCCAGGCTGGGACGTTATCGCCTCAAACCAAGAAGATTTAGATTTACTTTATGAAGAACTAAATAATTGGATTTTAGACTACGACCGGGAACAGATTGATAAGATATTCAAATAATCTATTTGTTGTATAATTATAGAAAACCATTTACAAGAGGTGAAGAACTTGAATTTTCTTACCACACGTATTGTCATCATACTCAGCCTGTAATGGTCTAATCATTCTTTGGGGACTTTTACAGGCTGAGCCTTATCCCAAGGAGTTGATGACAAGTGAAGCCACATATCAAAAATCGAAGTCGTGCTTATTATCGACATCATCGAAAAAGAGTGATTCATCGTAAAACAAAGATTGCAGAACAAACTGGATGGCAATCTCGTTTTACTGGATATTTCGCAAAAGGGAAAGTTCATTGTTCGTGCTGGATGTGTTCCCAAAAGACAAAAAAAGATGGATTTCCTCATTCGCAAAACATTCAATTGAAACGCTTAAACAGTCAATTATATGATTACTTTAGCGAAGGGGAATTTTAATCGTTTAATGAGCAGGGTGATAGTTCTTCCCTGCTCTTTCATTATTTTGTAGTCTTACGTCTCCATCAGCTATAAACATAAGCATGTCCTGAACCCATTCCATCAGACCAGGTAGCAAATGCAAAAATTCTTTTCAATTCAAATTCTTTAATTGATTCACTCGTTCAAAGTCATTCTTATTTCTTAGCAGATATTCTGAAAGACCACCCTTGTCCAGTAAGGTGGCCTTCTCGGTGAACCGCTTGGATATTCTATTCTTGTAGCCTCCATTATACCATCTTTCCCAGAATAAGGTTATATTATGATAGGGGTTTATTATGTGGCACAGGAGTTTATTATTGGGTTACACTTTTAAAATCATCTGCGATACTACCTCAACATGTGTAGTCTGCGGAAACATATCCACCGGCTGCACCTCAACAGTCCGATACCCACCATCCTCAAGCACCCTTAAATCACGTGCTAATGTCCCAGGATTACATGACACATAAACAACCTTCTTCGGTTTCATGTCAATAATGGTTTGCAACAGTGCTTCGTCGCAGCCTTTTCTTGGCGGGTCGACGACGAGGACGTCTGCTTTGTGTCCTTTTTCGTACCAGGCTGGGATGACTTCTTCTGCTTTTCCGACGGCGAAGTTTGCGTTGGTTATGTTGTTGAGTTCGGCGTTGCGTTTGGCGTCTTCAATGGCTTCGGGAACGATTTCGACGCCGAAGACGGATTTGGCTTTTTGGGCAAGGAAGAGTGAGATGGTACCGATGCCACAGTAGGCGTCGATGACTTCTTCTTTTCCTGTGAGTGCTGCGTATTCTAGAGCTTTGTCGTAAAGGACTTTTGTTTGTTCTGGGTTAACTTGATAGAAGGATCTTGCTGAGATGGCAAAGCGCACATCACCAATATAGTCATAGATGACTTCTTGTCCCCAGAGTACACGGGTTTCGTCACCCATGATGACATTTGTTTTCTTAGGGTTAACGTTTTGAACGATAGATTTGACGCCTGCAATATTCTCTGTGATGTCCGCGATGATTTTCTTTCTATTCGGTAGATCCTTCGCTTTTGTGACAAGGACAATCATGACATCCCCCGTAACTAAACCGTAGCGGGCCATGATATGCCGAAGATCGCCTTTATGGCGCTGCTCATCGTATGCACGAACGCCATTTTTATTGCAGATGTCTTTCACTTTTTGAATAACCTCATCATTTTTTTCTTGCTGAATAAGGCAAGATTTCATATCAATGATTTGGTGGGAGCGTTGTTGATAGAATCCACCTATTAACCCGCCTTCATGTTCACCTATTGGTACTTGGGATTTATTGCGGTAACGCCACGGATCGCTCATGCCAAGGGTGGGATGAACAGTCACGTTTTCAAGCTTGCCTATCCTTGTGAGCACATCACGGACTTGTTTTTGCTTGGCTAGTAGCTGGCCCTCGTAGCTTAAATGCTGGAGCTGGCAGCCGCCACATTCCTTATAAATGGGGCATGGGGCAGTGACACGATAAGGGCTTTCTTCGTATGTTTCGATTAGTTTGCCGAAGCCATAGCCTTTGCTTGTTTTAAGCACCTTAATTTGTGCTTTTTCACCTGGAAGGGCATTGGGGACAAATAGTGGATAACCGTCGACCTTTGCCACGCCCGCTCCTTCATGGGTTAAATCTTCAAAAGTAACATCTATATAATCGTTTTTCTTAACAGGTAATGTTTGCTTCATTTCATTCTTCCTCTTCTCTTAAAATCCGTGCAAATCGCTAGTCAGATTGTAACATAAAAACAAGCGCAATACGAAAGGAGGTTTCTTCCTCAATTTTAAATAAAAAAGCCATGCATTACGCATGACTAGTGATGTTTGCTTCAAACCGATCCTCCACCTCAAGAATAAACCCGCGAAAATACTTCTCAAAATAAGGGTGGCGATGAATCCCTTCCGCGTCAGTGATAAACTGGAAGGTCGCATGTGGATGAACGAGCTTCTCCTCAAGTGCTTTCGTTGCTTCTATTGTATTAGGTACCATTTCTCTAAGGATATTTGGATATTCGTCTCCTTCTTTTTCACCTACGTACCAGAAGATATGTTTCTCATCCGTAATGGCTGGTTGTTTTTGCAAGAATGATAGAAAGTCAGGGTACCATAGAGAAGCCGATAGTAAGAAATAATAGTCGAACTCCTCACGTCTTGTTAATAAAGAGTAAAGGGAGACGAGCGCCCCGAACGATGCTCCTGCGATGCCTACATGCTTCGGTTCTATTGATAGATGAAATTCTTTATGTAAAAAAGGCAACAGCTCATCTTTAACCATCGTTAAATATGTATCTGCCTCACCTTCATAGGCATAGTCATCTACTTTTGCATACCAAGGAGTGTATTCCCTATTACGATTTATCGGGTCAACACCTACAAAGGCAATATGCTTCAGCGGGTGTTGCTCGAAGTACTCAAACAAATAAGAGCCATCTTGAACAATAATCGTCAGTTGCGGTATTCCATTTTCTGGTAAAAGAATCGACAAATTATATTCTTTCCATTGCCATTTTTTCATGGTTCCCCCACCTTCCTTGTTTTTAAAAAAAAGCTACTGAAGGCATCAATCACGACAGTAGCTTTTATTCATTCTTAATCTTGATAATCAGGGCGATCTTGTTTACGTATTTGATTGAGTGGTACAAATACATCCAAATGACGATACAAGTTCACAAATTCAGCTGGGGTGTCCCCGCCGTATTCACCGTCAAGGTTCAACATAACCGGATCTTTTGAATAAACTTTTATTCTGTTTGCTTTTGCATAGATGACATGTGGATCATTGACATGCTCACCACGTAAGGCAAGTGAGGCAATGCGAATAAACTCAGCTAAATTGGTTTTCTTCAAAATCAACAATGTGAACATTCCATCATTAATGGAGGCATCTGGAGCCAATTTTTCAAAACCGCCGACAGAGTTTGTTAAAGCGACAAGGAATAACATCGCTTCTCCTTCAAAAATTTTGCCATCGAATTCAATCGTGACATCCGCCGGTTTAATACTTGGTAGCATTTCTATTCCTTTTAAATAGTAGGCAAGTTGACCAATCATCGTTTTTAGCTTGCTTGGTACTTCATATGTGAGCTCTGTAATACGACCGCCACCAGCAATATTAATAAAATACTTTTTATCCATACGGCCAATATCAACAGGGATTTTCTCGCCTTTGACAATAATATCCGCTGCTGCTTCTACATCACGTGGAATGTGCAGTGCACGAGCAAAATCATTCGTTGTCCCTGTCGGAATAATACCTAGTTGCGGTCGGAATTCCTGCTCTGCGAGTCCATTGACGACTTCATTAATCGTGCCATCTCCACCGGCAGCTACGACAAGGTCATACTTTCTCTCTACAGCAAGTCTTGCAGCCTTTGTCGCATCACCTTCACAAGTTGTCGCGTGACAAGAGGTTTCATATCCTGCGCGTTCGAATTTCTCTAATACTTCTGCAAGATGCCTTTTAAAAATTTCACGACCAGAAGTTGGATTATATATAATTCTCGCTCTTTTCATTACCCATCATCCTATAAAATAAAATAAGTGCTTATATATGTTTTTACTGTTCTTTATACTGTAATGAGCCATTCGTTCCATCATTTTACATCATACATTGTCCACAATCAGATAGCAATATTTAACCTTTTCCTCTAGCCCAATCCTATTCTAATTAATCTCGACCGTTTAGACAAGTTTCATACCTATCTATTTCATTATTTAAGGAATATTCAGATTCCCACATTTCCCTTTTCTTTTATATTATAATCAACACAGAAGCGAATGTGCGAAAGAGGAGTGACACCATCGTGACCATACATAACTGGCGTAAATCATTACTATTAATTGTTGTTATCCTATTCACCGTTACACTAACTGCATGTGCCACTGAAACAACAACTGAAGAACAGACAACATTTTCACCAACCTTAACAGCCCACTTTATAGATGTAGATCAAGGAGATGCGACATTATTACAAGGTGAAGATTTTACAATTTTAATAGATAGCGGGAGACATGATGGCGATGAAGTCGTACCCTATTTACAATCAGTTGGGGTAAAGGAAATTGACTTACTCGTTGGCTCTCATCCCCATGCTGATCATATTGGGCAAATGCCTGAAGTAATTAACTCTTTTCCTGTCAAAGAAGTGTGGATGAGCGGAGCAGAATCAACGTCGAGAGTATATGAAGACGCATTAGATGCCATTATTGAAAGTGAAGCAGCTTACCATATACCAAGAGCAGGCGAATCATTTACAATTGGTTCAGCACAAATTGATATTCTTCATCCATCATCTGTTGATGAAGATTTGAATAATAGCTCTATTGGGATGAAGATCACTTATAAAGAACAATCGTTTCTCTTCACAGGCGATGCGGAAACATCAGCCGAAAATGAGATGCTCGCTTCAGGCAACATAGAAGCAGATATTTTTAAGATCGCTCATCATGGTTCAGATACTTCTAATAGCGAGGCATTTATAGAAGCAATCCATCCTGAAATCGCTATTTACTCTGCTGGTGCAGATAACTCTTACGGTCACCCAAATCAAGAAGTATTGAACCGCCTTCAGCAAATGAATATAGACGTGTACGGCACGATAGAAAATGGGACGGTTATCATTCAAACAGATGGCCATGACTACCTCTCCATAAATGGGGTAAAAGAGAAAAAAGATAACAAAGCGAACGAGGAAGTTGTCATTGAAAGCTGTCCTGCAGATCATATTATGATTAATGAAGCGAATGCTGAAACATTGCAACAAATCCATGAAATTGGCCCAGATCGTGCCGAGGAAATCATCGAGAAAAGACCTTTCACTTCCTATGATGACCTGCAACGCATTGCTGGTATTGGTCCTGCCAAAGCAAAAGAAATTGAAGATCAATCTATAATTTGTTTCTAAGAGGAGTGGGGTCGAGTGAATAAAGCTGTTATAGATAGAATGGAAGAAGGCAAAGCTGTGCTCCTAGTCGGTGATGAGCAAGTGGAAAAAATAATTGCGGCTCATCTCCTACCTCCTGACTCAGTCGAAGGTACATGGCTCCTTATTACAATGAAGGAAGAAGAAATAACTGAAATCATCATCGATCACGAGGCAACAAAAGCTGCCAAAGAAAGAATCAAGCAAAAACAAGCGAAGTTATTAAATAGAGGCAGCCGCTTTAAAAAAGACTAATCAACACCGCGAAAAAAGCACATCAACATTTTAATAGATTGATGTGCTTTTTTATTGTCGTATACGCCCTCTAGTCATCCTCACGGGTGATAAATAAATGGGACAATGATAAGCAAGATGGCTATCATCGTGATTGTTTTCGTCAGAGGCTTTGATAGCTTCTCTCCTCCTTCCCCTTTATACCAACCAGAAAATTGCCATTTATTCCGATAGAGCACAAATAATAGAAGTAAAATACCAAGAAAGCCCATCCAAGGTTGCGTAACCGTTTCTCCTCCTATTGTATAGACACCTGCTAACGCCTCACTTCCTAACCAACCTACTACTAAGAAGATAGCAATAATTCTTACAAGTTCAAAGACAATCGTCATTGTTTTGTCACTCCTTTTTATAAACAACTTCAAAGTCTTCACATACGACGAGAATTTTTTCGTGAAAGTCTTTCCCTAAAGGTGCTAGCTCTCGTTTAAAAAAGGCTTCATGTACCTCTCTCCAATAAGCTAGCGAACAATCACCCTCCCCTTCATTAAATGCATGATTCTCTGTTACCTCGTCAAAAGGCACGACCGTCACATTTGTCGTTTTAACAATCAATTTCGGCGACCCTTTGCCATCAAGAATAATATTCAACTGTCCGACTTGCGGCAAATCTTCATTTTCTAACTCGTATAAAAGGTAATTGGATGCTGTTGCTGTTTTCTTCCCTTCTGCAACTAGTTCCACCAAGGCATCCGCCATTTCTTCACTATCACCGAACGCCCATGCTGCATAAGTATCTGGTGCTTCTGAGTGTTGCTGTCGATATTGCTGCCATATTTTATCTATTGCTGTCTGACTCATCTTTTATTCTCCTATTCACTTCTTCTATTTTTGTTGCGTGGTTTCCTCTTTGCTTAAAGTGCCATCGATGATTTTATCTGCATCCATCCTGACTGTCTCAAGCATATGGATATGCGCCTCTCCTCTTCTCCATATAATCAGCTGCCGCATACTGTGACGCTCCATTTCGATGAATTTCAGCTAGCAGGACCGAGTAGTATCATCCAGTGGATTGAAAATGGCGCGACCTCACGTATAGGACAACACTCCGATTGTAAAAGAGGTACAGCGATTAAACAATGCCTTCGTTATCTCTGTTTTCCCTCCACCAGAAACGGCTGCAATTGCAATAATGAAGCTGTCTTTCTCTTTTATAAACGTCTGAGATTCCACCTTTTCTGATTCATCTCTCCAATATTCTTATGTCGATTATTTTCTATCTTATAAAAATAAGTGATTTCAAAAGCGAAATAACCAATTAGCAATCCACCACCCATTGCCGAATGGAGTCCATTAAAAATTAAAAGGGGAATAAAAACAAAAGAACCCGTCAGGATACCTATTGTTAACGCTCTCACACAATCACTCCTTTTACATTTTCATTTTAACAAATATTGGATGATTAAACTACTGTCCATCACTTGCATTCGCGGCTCTACTTTTACACGTTTCATACCATCAAAGATAAGTTTGTATCTATCATGTTTATTCACCTATGCCAAGTGTTTTATTATTACCTCTTATTTACCATTTACCAATTAATAATGAAGTCTATCAATTTAATTCTGTATCAACTAAACACGAAAAAAGCCAAATAACTTTACTTTAAGAATTTTGGCCTCTGTATTGTTTTACTTTTATTGAACGATCTTTATTAACTTACTGTCTTATTGGTCATTAAATGAATACAAATAATTTTAACGACAAGATACTCCACTTTCTTTTTTGAGGAATGTCGGCAGATTCAAAACAATTTTTGCAATCTAATTTAAACGCACTAATTTTTTTCAGTCTAATTTGTGTGACTATCTCTCTTCGTTAGCTCAAAGGGTCTTTAAGTATTGTGTCTCGAACCATATATAGTTTTTTTGCCATTTCGACTTAGAAATCAACCATTACATATTTCTTCTTAACTACTACCGGAGAGTCGAGAAATTGTTACCTCTTTTTTGTTAAAGGATTGAAGTAAGGGCAGTCAATTTTATTGTTGCGGATTTACGAGATGTTAATTTCAGTGACGCTGATCTGTCCACCAGTATATTCTTGACCCAAATGCAAATTAATTCGACTAAAGGTGATGTAAAGACAACATTATCCTCTCATATACATCGAACTTCTCATTGGATTAATTAATTTTGTTCATGTTTGTTTGAAAGAGCCTTTTTGAAGATTGTTTTACTATCAGTCTTATTCAAGAAAATTGCGCTTTATTGGAAGAACATACTACAGTAAAGATCAAACTTATTTATAAAAATTGTATAATACTTCACAAAGAAAAAGCCCATTTTGATCAATCTTTATTTCAAAATGGGCTTTTTAAGTTAACGCAAAATATGGATTTCGAGATATTTCTTGATCAAACTTTATACCAAACCGCGAAATAGAAATCAGCCTGTATCAAAGGTTATTTTAATCTAAGATACAGGCTTTCGATTTCAATATGTGTTTTAATAAAGTATTTGGTAACGGTTATACACTAAATTAATTTACTATTGTAGGTTCGACAATATCTTTTCTTCGATAAACGTTCAGAATAAGGCCTAGTAGTGCAGAGTAAACTAGCAACATGCTTCCTCCATAACTAATAAACGGCAAGGGAACTACCATGATTGGGACGATTCCAAGACCCATTAGAATGTTCCAACAAGCGGGAACAATAAATAATGCAGCCCCACCGATTGCTAATAATCTGCCGAATACATCCTTTGTTTTAAAAGCATTTAATGAAATCCGCAAAATAAATACAAAGAGAAGTAGACAAAGGATCATTCCGAATGCCCAGCCAAGAGAATAGACAAGAAATGGGAATACCAAATCTGTATGTGCTTCAGGGAGCTTTAGATCATTGTAAAGTCCCTTGCCGAACCAACCAGCCTCTGAAAGGATATCTTTCAGTGGTATGAGTGTATCAGAGAGAAAGCTATTAGGGAAATAAAGGATCATTGTACTAATGAAAATGATACCTATAAGCAAATTACCCACGGCTACTTTAATGGCAAATTGTTTATGAACATAAGAAAAAACATACATCGCTAATACGCAAAAAAAGTATATTATACTATACATAAATTGTGGGACCATGATGTAGAGAAGGACTGGAGTCCAAAATAGGAATAATAGCATTCCTTGTTTTTTCCAACCCTTAAACTCATTGATTTTGGCAAAAATGCCGGCCCACGCTAAGAAAAATAAAAATAAGGTTATAGCTGGACCATCAATCGTCATACCCCCGAAAGAAATCCATCTTTTGGCTCCGTTAACCTCCATACCAACTAAAAAAGTTGTAAGAAAAAGGATTAAGCCACCTCCATAAAAATACATCCACAAATTTTTCAGTTTCCTGTAATCAAAGAATAGAAATCCTACGAGAGCAAGAATTGCAAGCACGAGCCAGACTACTTGTTTTTTCATTAAAGAAATGCTTGGTTCTGAAAAACCACCAATCAGTGGAAGAAAACTAACCCCTGCAAGAATAACAAATAAAACAATAAGGAGCCAATCCATTCTCGGTTTATGAAGATGATTCATGTTTTTACCAACGGTAGAGGGATCTCCCATTTCCTCCATTGCCTTTTTATCCGCATCCTTTATAGATACTCCTCTCTCTTGAAAGGATTTGCTGAGCTCTTCCATATGATCACTAAGCTCCTTTTTGATCATACTGTGAGCTTCCTTGGATTTCACTTGAGAGATGACTTTACTTAAATATTCCTCAAATTTGGAAGAACTCATAAAGAAGCCTCCTCAATTAAATAGTTCAGTGATGCGCATTGTTTAGAACCTCTATGCTCCCAAGAAGATACATATTTTTTTCCTTTCGTAGTTAGGGAATAGTATTTCCTGTCTTCAATCCATTTTGAAGTAATGATTTTCTTATTTTCAAGTAGATGTAAAAGGATATAAAGCTGGCCTTCATTGCTTTTGAAGCTAAGCTCATTTTTACGAAATAGTTGGGTGGAAATATCGTACCCATGCTTTGTTCCATCTTGCAGTGACTCTAATATATTTTTAAGGGTTTCTACTTTCCAATTATGTAGTTCTAGGTGAGATTGTTTCCTACGGATCGTTTCTTTCACCGCATTTTTTCTCTCCTCGGAAAAAGAAAGACCTGCAAAATCTTTTTTTATAGAATTCTTTAATTTATAGAATGGATCGCCCATGATTAAACCTCCTTTTTCATCTTGTTCTTTAATAATTCTCTGGCATGCTTTAATCTAGTTTTTAATGTATTACTATTGACACCCGTAATCTTGCTGATATTTGCTAATGAAAGCTCCTCGTAGTAATGTAAAAAGGCAACTTCCCTGTATTTTACTGGTAAATCCATCACAGCACTTGTTAAACTGTCCGCTACATTTCTTGAGATTATTTCCTCTTCCACATGTTTTGACTTGGATGGGATATGGTCCCAAATTTTATCGCTGAATTTTATTTTGCGATAATGCCAACTACGCAAGTAATCCTTACAATGATTAATGGCAATTCGATATAGCCACGTTTTTATTGATGACTTATGATTAAACTGACCTAGTTTTTCATAGCACTTAATAAATATCTCTTGCGTTAAATCCTCAGCTGTCGTTCGATTCTTCACATATGAAAAAACAAGATGCAGTACATCATCGCTGTAATTATCCATTAATTGGCCGATAATTTGTTCAGTATTTTCTATGTCATCAACATTTATTGCTATTTTTTCATCAGCCATCTAAGCTTCACCCCTATCACCCATTTTAGACGAAGCAAGTATCATTTTGGTTTGGAAAAATTTAAAGGAAAGTAAAGGAAATATTTAAGTTTATATTGGAATTGAAATTTTAAAGAGTATGAACTAACGATGTTTTCATCAAAATTCATTTCAAAGCAACACGTGCAGTTATGTGTGATTGAAAGTGGCTTGAATTAGAGGGGAGATAAACACATGATTGAATTACGAAAAATCAACGGGGATAAGATGAAGTAATAGCACTTGAAGTTGCAGAAAACGAGAAAGAACCTATATTAGAAACTACTATCTTAGATGCTTCTCATTTGGTTTCGTAGATACAGGAATCATTCTATGTTGGCGATTAAAAATAGAGACTTGAAGAACCAACCAACTCCTACGACTTCGTATGGTAGCTGCTCTATTTTGATGAGGAAATACAACTATATTTAAAAACACTAATGAAATAGTCTTCTTCTGGAAAATCGCCTATATATTCTAATCCATTCCTCAAATAAAATTCTTTTAACTTCTCATTACCAGCCCAACAATCTAAATATAGAGTTTGGTTTAATCCTTTTACAAAAGAACAAGTAAAGTCGGTTATTGCGGAACCAACATTTCTTCCTTGGAATTTGGGTAAAATAGCAATTTGAGATAAGTATTTACTTTCTTCATCAACTGTTAAATCATTGATATAGTCTATATCATTAATACAAAAGGTTCCTATTATTTTATTATGTTTTAATAATACATAAGAGTAGTTATTTTTTATTTGGTTCTGTATTTTATTCTTATCCCAAGGATATTCCCATTGATGAATCCCTTTTTGTTGTAATTCCAATGTAGCCTCATTCAATATAAATACCACCTGCTCTAATTCCTTTAACTTAGCTAATCTTATTTCCATCTACTTTTCAATCCAATCTTTTAATATTACAATAATTAGTCCTAAAAAAAGACACGTTGCACAATAAACGCACCCTTTAATTGAATAACTAAAATCTTCATTGTTCATAAGACTTAATTTTGTTAAACTAAAGCACCTGTTTGTTTAAGTGGAACACTTCACAATTCTCTCCTAAGTGAGCCCTCGTTACTAATCATGATCCTCTCCCCTTTTTCATCAAATGCATGCTTAAAATCAAATGCAAAAGGAGTTGGGCCATGCTGAATATAATAGTTATATCTCTTAAATGCTTCCTCCCATGAGACATCCTTCAAGTTTTCTGTCCACCAAACTACATAAGAAAGGTGTTTCTCTGGATATTGCTCCATCCATTTGCTTCTATCCCGTAATGCTTGTATATGCTGTCCCGAATAGGTAAAGCGATATAAGGATTGAAGATTTCTCCATACCGTAAGAGTAAGAATAGGAGAGCCCTTTCCCTTTACAGTTTCTTCAGGGAAAGGGACTCCTTCAGGTGAAAATGCCTCTATAAGTCCTGATTTAGTTGCCTGACGATATACTCCATTTCCAACTTGATAAAATTCACGAGAGGTAGGGTGGTCATAATGATGGTTTAGCCTACCAACAGTATAGATTGACACTAATGCCATAAACAGCCCTCCATCTTATAGTCTTTTTATAGATATATTCAAGTGAAAATATAGAAATACCTTCTTCCACTAACCTCCCTCAATAAACAAACACTTATCTCTTAATTACGCAGTTTTTCACCGTATTGCTATCTAACTTGTTTTACTTTACAGATTTGATTAGAGTGAAAAGTACACAATCAAGCTGTTTACGAAGAAAATGAGCGCAGGAAACTAGCCAACCTTCGGTTGATTCCCAAAAGTTGGATAAATAGGTATGTACGCACCAATGGATGTCCACATCTCTTATGGAGGTCTACCCTCCCAAGTCTCACAGAGTCTACGCTCCTACATTCCTTCGTTCAACCTTTCCATAAGGTGGATGTCGGTCATGCTGCCCCACAGGATCTAAGTCCTTACGTTAGTTGCGTTGCCAACTAATCCCATGCTGATTTTGTCTGTTCATCTTGTTAAATCTATTGGTTAATCGTTAGTTTAATAGTGATTAAGCTGCTATTTGTTCTTGGATAAATGCATGCATATGAGGGATGTCCTTCAACATCTTCTCCTCTTGAAACACAAACTGTTTCTTACCAATAGAGAATAGTATACGGATGAGCTTATTACACAAGGCAATTAAAGACTGCATCTTTTTTAACGGATTGTCAGGTCTCATTGTGTAGTAATAATGTAGGGCTTTAAAGGCTTTGTTCTTGGCTACTAGAATCATAGATGCTCGGAATAACAATGCTCGTAATTTCTTTCGACCACGTTTGGTTATTCTGGTTCTCCCTTTATGCTGACCTGATGTATTTTCTTTTAAGCTAAGTCCAGCCAGTTTAGTTATCTGGCGAGGATGATTGTATTCACTCAAATCGCCTACTTCAGCGAAGAAACCCGCCACTGTATCACGGCCAATTCCTGTTATTTTTAACATTTGATCAACGCCTGGAATATCTTGAAGTAGTGTATCCAGAGTTTGGTCAAGCTCTTCGAACTTTTTTTGAATGAGTTCATACTTTTGAATTAACGTTCTTAACTCCATTTTAGCCATCATGGCACCCTGACGGATGCCAATCGAGCGATTGGCTGCTTCTTTTAAGGCACGAATCTTCTTAATCCCTATACTGCGCTTCACTGCTTGCCTAAGGTATTCTAGTAATTCTTCTTCTGTATATCTCACCAGTTCTTCCGGTAATGCTTCCAGCTTTAATAAATGAAGAGCTGCCTTCCCTTCCCAACTTTTAAAAACGGTAAAGAACTCTGGAAAATATCGATCAATCCAGTTGTGTATCTGTCCTTGCACTATTTGTAAGTCTACATTTAATAGATCACGCAATTTCTTAGCCACACGCAGTTCTGCGAAAACTCCTTGTGGTATCGTTGGTTCGGAGTATCTACCATCTTTGACTAGTTGTGCAATGACTTTTGCGTCTTTAACATCATTTTTAGTTGGAGAATTATCGTCTAGTTCCTTACTGTGCTTGACGTGTAAGGGGTTGACCGCGACGAACTTAATCTGTTCCTCCTTTAGAATATGAGCTAAATTAAGCCAATAATGGCCTGTTGGCTCCATTCCAGTAATGACAGACTCCATTTTGTATGAATCTTTTATTTGATTAATCCAATTAATAAATGTCCTAATTCCTTCTTGAGTATTATCAAAAAAGCAAGTAGAACCTAGCTCTATTCCACGATAATCTTGTGCTCTAGCTACATGATGATGTTTGGCAATATCAATACCAATGATTAAGGTTTTTGATGTAATTTGAGCTATTTTATGATTTTGGTTATAATTCATTTTGAGACCTCCGAATAGATATTTTGTCCCTTTTAGCTAGCCGGCTTAGGACACATTTATCTTATCAAGAGGTCTTTTTTCTATCAAATTTCATTTTCACTTATTACAGGAATGCTGCCCCTTATGTGACATAAGAAAGGAACAATACCATTAATCAAGTATGCCCCCGTTAGATGAAATAGAATTATTCACAATCTCCTACCTCCCCATTTCTGGATGGAAGCTTTCCTTGAGAGATGGTATGAATTGGAATGAAGCTAAAAAGCTTTATTGTTCTACTAACTTAATAGCTTCAACGTTTTTAGACTTAACACTATAATTTTGCTCTAGACTTTAATTCTCCAAATTGAGTAAATCTAATCTTTTCGCTATACTCCTGGGTTGCTCTTAATGTTAAACTCTCTTGCCTGTTTCTAAGACCTGTTGCGAATAGAAAGAGTGAGTATGCCTAACAAAATAAATCATTATTAGTACCTCATTCACTTCCTTGCTGCTTCTTCTTTTCCTTTGCAAAAATATAAAACAAGTACAGTCCAATGAGGCTATAAGTAATGAACATGCCAATAATTAGCTTACTTGATTCAGATAGCGCCGTTTGCTTAAGTAAAATATCTGGTAAGAACAGTGCGAGTAAAACAACTGGAATAATGATCGTTTTGCTCCATATGGAGAAGGCGATGATGAGTATGAATACAACGCTCCCCAACACAATACTGCCGATTTCTCCAAAGTTGACGATCGGTGTGTCTATCATTGTATCCAAAAATAGGACTAATAGATAAAACAGCATGCTAACGATGATTGGTAACGATAAGATGATTATTTCCTTTGTGACGGATGTCTGTTTTCTTGATGTATATTTGAATACAATGGAAACACCCATAATAAATAGGATGGTATAAACAATGATTCCAATGATATTAAATAGACTATAAGCGAGTACTCCATTATCAAGTAAATCTCCGAATATGGTAAAAGCAATCGGTCCCAGCAAGACAAGTGGAAAGTACTTTGCCCATGATGCAAGATCTGATTTCATTTCACCTGAAATACTCTCCATATAGGCACTTGGGGAGTCTCCTACAATTTGGTCAATCGATTTACCATTTGCTTCTGCTTCTATTAGATGATCTTCGAGTTCTGTAGTAATCTCCTTAATTTCGTTGAGGTTTTTTCCACTTGATAGTAAATAGATATGCAAGTCCTCAAGAAATTTTCTACTCTTCTGTGTTAATGCCATTTTTTCCACCTCCACTATTCCATTTCTTTTTTTAGGACGGCATTGACGCTTTTCTCTAGCTGTTGCCACCTCAAGATAAATTCTGCTAATGCCTGCTTGCCTTCTTTTGTAAGAGAATAATATTTTCGCTGCGGTCCAGCTGTCGATGCTCTGCGAACAGAAGTGACTAATCCTTCTCTTTGCATGCGCATGAGTAGCGGATAGATCGTCCCTTCACTCACCGCATCAAAGCCATAATCACCTAGCCGTTCAGCCATTTCATAGCCATAGCACTCTTTACCATCAATAATCGCTAACAGACAGCCATCGATAATTCCCTTCATCATTTGTGTTTGCGACATTTCTTTTCCACCCATTTCACTATCTTGTTTTACAAGGTATAGGAACAGTATAAAAGATACTATCTTGTAAAACAAGGGTTATAGTATTTATTTTTCAATAAAAGCGTCTCTAACTCAAACGTTTGTTAAACCATTACCCTTGTTCCCTCTATCTATACAGATATCAATTGGATATTATATTACAAAACTTGGGCTATCGTATCTAAATGAAAAATTAGGTCCTTCTGACATTTATTCATAACCAATAGAACGATACACTTTTAGTACGTTCAATTATTAAAGGAGATGAAGGATATGAATGGAAATAAAAAACGGTACCTCAGTGGGGCGATACTTATGACTGCCATGCTTATGGCTCCAGGTGCAGCATTCGGACATGGTTATGTCGAGCAACAACCTTCTCGTGCCCTTTTATGTGCACAAGGTGTCAATGAAAATTGTGGCGGAGTTCAGTATGAACCACAATCAACCGAAACAACAAAAGGTTTTCCTGAAGCAGGTTTAGAAGATGGCCAATTTGCTTCTGCCAATGGGATATTTCCTGAATTGGACGAACAATCCGAAACGCGATGGGCAAAAGTCGATATGGATGCAGGGGAGCAAACATTTACATGGCATTTGACTGCTGCTCACTCAACAGCCAAATGGCATTATTACATAACAAAAGAAGATTGGGACCCTAATGCACCCTTAACACGAGATCAATTTGAATTAACCCCTTTCTTTGAAGAAAATGATCATGGGGCAGTCCCAGGCTCAACCGTTTCACATGAAGTAACCGTACCTGCGCGTGAAGGCTATCATGTGATCTTAGCTGTATGGGATGTGGCGAATACAAGCAATGCCTTTTATCATGTGATTGATGCCGAATTCTCTGGTGTAAGTAATATACCTACACCCGAACCTGATCCTGAGCCAATACCTGAACCGGAAGAACCAAGCACTGACCCAGAACCCGAAACGCCTATTGAAAGCGATACTTGGCAGACAGACACTATTTATGTAGAAGGGGATCGTGTAATTTATAACGGTTTAACATATGAGGCACAGTGGTGGACAAAAGGGGATCAACCTGGTATATCGAGTGTGTGGCAACTCATCAGCGAAGCGGAAAACCGTGAATGGAATAGCGAAGTCATTTACTATGGTGGTGACCAAGTACTGTTTAATGGGCAACTTTATAAGGCTAAATGGTGGTCAAAAGGGGACGTGCCAGGTGAATCTAGTGTCTGGGAAGAAATTTAAGTAGGTGAATCACTTATTGCTCTCCTAATTAGACAAGAGAAGTTGTGTGGGCATTTCTCATTTGCCCACACTTCTTTTTTCATTTGGCGAAACCGCCTAGGTAGACATCTCATTCCTCTTATCTATCAGCTTACCACCGTCTCTCTTCCTTCATTATGGGAGGATCGTTATAATGAAAATGAAAAGAACATAAAGACTAACCATTATCCACGCCCACATTCTCCTAATTCCAGCTGTATATTGAAGACCTATACCTACGAGTATAAGTTCCCATATAAAGAATACTTCGAGTAAATGTAGCGGACTTGACACGTCACTGTTAAACAAATAACCAATACTTGTTATCTTAATTAAGCCATCACTACCAACTAGAGCTTGAATAATGACATTCAAGACATTACCAAAAGTCGTTACAATGACAATATATGTATACATGGAAAATAATTGTGTAAAGGTTGCACCTGTTTTGACCACTTTTGTTACGACCCAAATTATTAAGCTCACAACTGTTATAAAAAATATGGGACCAAATAAACTGGCAATAGAGATTGGTACGATACTTAGCCACATACCTCCCATTTCACCCAAACCGACTTCAGAAAATATACTGGATTCTACGTAAAATGCACCGAAAAACATATGGATAAAGGATAAAATAAAGACGATAAATAAGGCACTTTTCACCTTTGGTGTTTGCTTTAACTGTTTAAAGAGCATAGACGGCTCTGATACTAGTGCTTTTAAATCGTTCCACATCACGGTTCCTCCTCTAACAAAAAGAAGTGCAGCTTATCTACTACACTTCTTCTAATTATTCATAACGCAATGATTCAATAGGGTCGAGCTTTGATGCTTTACTTGCAGGTAATATCCCAAAGATGACACCGATTAGCATAGAGAATAGCATGCCTCCAGCAATGACTTGCCAACTCATGAGAGACGGCCAACCCGCAAATAGACTAATTAATGTTGTCACACCCCAACCAAGCAGAATACCGACTACACCACCAATGAAAGTAAGTGTAATTGACTCTATGAGGAATTGAGTTAATACTTGCTGTCTCGTTGCGCCTAACGCTTTTCTTATGCCAATTTCACGCGTACGCTCTGTGACAGAGACAAGCATGATATTCATGACGCCAATTCCACCGACAAATAATGAGATCCCGGCAATACTACCAATAATCATCGTCATAATTGTTGTGACCTGACCGAGTCCTTCAGCGATTTCTTCCATATTTAACACTTGGTATGCTTCTTCCGTGTTATAGCGACTGTTCATTAGAGAGACTGCTTTCTCTCCTGCCTGCTGTAGATCATCTGCCGAATCAGTCTGTAATGTCACTTGCGATATATCACTACTGCCATAAATCGTTAACCAAGTCGAACTAGGCAAGTATACTTCCATACTACCGAAGGAGAAAATCCCTGTTGGTTTTTCTAGCACACCAATAATTTCAACCGGTTGAGCACCAAGGCGAATCACCTCACCCACTGCTGCTTCTCCTTCAAATAGCTCTTCCTGAAGTGATTGACTAACAATAACTGCCCGTTTTCCACTTAAGAAATCTGCTGTTGTAAAACCTCTTCCATCTGATAGATTTAACGGGTTCAATTGAAAATAAGATTCGTTAATCCCCATTAAAGTTGCTTCTATCTGCTGATCTCGAAACTGAACAGGGCCGAATTCTAAGCTTGACGCAACGACCCTTTTCACTTCATCAATTTCCTCTAAAGCGCGAATATCCTCTTGTGAAAAAGCCGAGGCATACAATGCATTGGGATTGGCCATTATCTCTTCATCTGACGGTTGATAAAATAAATCAACCGTATTTCCCGGGCCTGTGAGTTGCGATTTCAACATGGCTTCCCCGCCCTGGCCAATAGCAACAACAATAATAACAGAGCCAACACCGATAATGATCCCTATCATTGTAAGAATGGAACGCAGCTTATGTGCCATTAACGAACTAAGTGCCATTTTTATACTTTCAAGAAGGCTCAAAGTCATCGCCTCCCTACTTGGCGCTCATTTTCGACAATGATACCATCGCGGACGAGAATTCTACGACTCGCATAAGCGGCGATTTCCGGTTCATGTGTTACCGTTACAATCGTAGTACCTTCTTTATTTAGTTGGGTAAAAAGTTCCATAATATTTTCACTCGTTTTTGTATCGAGCGCGCCAGTCGGTTCATCAGCCAAGATCAACTTCGGTTCATTCACAAGTGCACGGGCGATGGCTACCCGTTGCTTCTGTCCGCCTGATAACAAACTCGGAAGCTGTTCCATCCGGTCTTCTAAACCTACCTTAATGAGCGCCCGCTCAGCTTTAGCCATTCTTTCCTTCTTATTCAGACCACTATAGATCATCGGTAGTTCAACATTTTTTAAAGCAGTCAGCCTTGGTAGTAAGTGAAATTGTTGAAAGACAAAACCAATGGACCGATTTCTAATTTTCGCTAGTTCCACTTCAGAATATTGCGATATATCTTCACCGTCTAGTTGATAGGTTCCATTCGTCGGTCGGTCTAGACAACCAATAATATTCATTAATGTCGATTTTCCAGAACCAGATGGTCCCATAATTGCGAGTGACTCTCCATTTTCAATCGTTAAGTCAATGCTTTGTAAAATATCGACCATTTCATCGCCTATCTGGTAAGATTTTGTGATTTCTCGTAAATGAATCATTCGACTTCCACTTCCAAGCCATCACTCAATTCATCAGAAGGATTAGTAATCACATCATCTTCAGCTGTTAAACCATCTAATATCTCTATCTTTTCACCAGTGGCAACGCCTACACTCACGTCTTGACGATGAGCTTTTCCATCTTTTAAAAGATATACATAAGATTCACCATCGGCAGATAACACAGACTCAGATGGGACAGTAAGTGCCTTCTTACTACTTGTCTCCACTTCAATAATTAATTGGAATCCTGTGCGCAGTTCAGTAATATCATCTTCAATTTCAACTGTCATTCCATATTGCGCTGGGGTCGCATCACCAGCAACAGACTGGTTGTTTTCATCTGGCATTAAACCGATGAAATTAACCTTCCCCTTCCATTCTTTATCAGGTAATACATCTGTGCGAATTGTCGCTTTCATCTCTTTCTCGACCTTTAAAGACTCAAATTCTGATAAAACCCCTCGGGCTACCATTTCATCCGTATTACCAATATGGATGACTGGCTGCTGAGTCATTGAATCCGTTGGTTGGTCTTCATTCACTTGTAAAATTGTTCCGTCTAATTTACTTTTTATCTCTAAATCTTTTTGTTGTGCTTCAATTTCTTTCTTTTCTAGAAGTAACTGACGAACATCTAAATTTGCCATTCTTAAATCTAATTGCAGCTGATCTCTTTCCGGTGCTATTTGCTTAGCGGCTTCTTTTTTGCCGACTTGATCACGCAATTCATTTTCTTGGTCTGAGAGTCGATCTAATTGTTTGTCCACTTGATTGATTCGTAAATAACCAGATTCAATCTGTAAACTCAACCTTTCAAGCTCCATCGCCACTCGTGTATCATCATACTTGGCGACAGCCGTACCTTTTTCAACAGCATCGCCTTCCTTTACAAGGATTTCAGCAATTTCTTCGCCTTCTACACCAGGATACACTTTCTGTTCATTTTTCAAAGATAATGTACCTGGCACAATTAACGTATCTGTAATTACTTCATTCTCAACATTTGCAGTCGTTACAGAAGGTCCTTTCGCAAAAGCTTGATGATAGACGCTTGCGCCTATCATCACCAAAACTACACTTACCACTCCAACAATGATCCAAGTTTTTTTCTTCATATTTATCTTAGACCGCCGTAGAAGTAACTAATGCGAAAATCATACTAATAATAAAGAAGGCAATGGCAACACCGTATGCAACACCTTTACTTAATCCCGCCACTTTATGCAAACCTAAACCGACAAGGATTGTTTGCCAGATGGAGAAAACTTCAATACTCGCCCAAACACTCGTAGCTTCTGCATTTAATACAGATGCTAAACTCGTCACATTTAACTCTGGGTTGCCACCAATTATCATACGAATGACACCATTCAAGATTAGTCCAATGACACTGATAACCAGAATGTATGTATTCATTGAGAAAAGCTGCTTAAATGACACATCAGAACTGGCAATTTTACAAATTAATAGATAAATAGCTGAAGAAATTAATACCGTAAAAATGGGTGAAATGATACCAATAATCACAAACATAATCAGTGAAATCATGTATACCATATCTTGTTCAGCTTGAGATAACTCATCAATTCCAAGATAAGCTGGGTCCATCGATGAAGCGGTAATAATCATACCCACTGTGAATAATAATGTCACTAATAATAGTGGTACCCAGATCTTCGGTTGTTGCTTAATCCGCTCAAATTGCTCTGATGGATTGGCAATCATCCCAAACAAACGTGGTTTCTTTGGCTCCTCCACCTCATGCTTTAATTCAGCTTCCATAAAAAAATCTCCCCTTTTTATAAACTTGCTACAATAATGTATACGTGGTGGCAATTGTAAAGTTTCATTTTTTTGGTAAATAATTTTATTAAAGACGCTGAATACTATCCGATGTTTCGCTCATATCATTAGCAAAGAAATAAAATTTAATAGAAGGAGATTGAAATGGGAGTGGAAGATAAAAGAGAACACTTAAAAGAAGCGCCATTTAGTTTTCAAATAATGAAAAATCAATCAGTTGTGATTTCCTACAACCATAAAGTCATAAAAACAATCAATGGAAAAGAAGCGGCGAAGTTCATAAATAAGATCGAGAACGAAGAGGGCAACATTCAATTATTGTTGGCAAAACTCACTGGTAACTTTAAGCGAGGAAATGAATGGTTGAGTAAGGAACATCCAAAACAGCAGTAGGGAAATGCCCTTTTTAGGGTGCCTGATGACATGTTTCATCAGGCACTCTATTTGAAGGTGAAGCTTACTAATACAGAAAAGCTTGATTCGAGTACATGAGTTTTTTGTGGCGCTCTTATTTTTCATGCCTAATTTGAGACCGCCGTATCTAGTTTTACAATGGCCTCAATGTGCCATTCTGATTTGAGAGACCGCAATTCACTTCCATGCGACACTCTTAAAGCGGATCCCTCGTTCAAGAGCAATGTTTCACATTTTTATATAAAGACATTTAACCTCATTATTGCTCATCATAGTATTCCCCGGCAGTTTGCTCAGCATTAAATGTCCAATTTACACGAAGTTGATCACCTTGAAATTGATTTTGATCTTGTCCATTATCAACAAATTCGAATAACACAAACATTTTTTCTTTCTCCCCTGCTAGGATACCATCGGGTATTTGTCCACCGCCAACGAATGTATCGATAGCCGTTAAGTCTGGCTCTGTATTCGATAATTCTGCCAATGTAGTTTCGACAACAGGGACTGTTGCGCTGCTTGTATTATACATAATCGTTACTTTGATATGGTCAGCGAAATCTTCTACATTATCCCCATTTGCATCCACTACAGAGTAATCTGTTTGTAGCAGAACTTTATGAATATCTAATGTACCATTATTCTCTAAAGTGAATTCTCGATAGATTTCATCACCTGGCTTGATATTATCAATATTCACAACAAAATCCGGATTTACAGCTAAATCTAATGTTCCTGCTGCAAAAGTATTTTCAGTGGCAAAACTATCACTAAAATACGCATAAGTGCCTCCGGTAATTAATGATAATCCAAGTGCAGCTGTCATCAGATTCTTTTTTGTTAACTTAAAATTTAATCCCATGTAAACATTCCTCCTAATATATGTTTCACTTCCCCTTAGTAGAGAAGAGAATTACTGCGTATATACCTCTTTTGGTTTTCTCTCCCCTGGTTGCACAAAGGCAGAGAAGAGTAAAATGATGCCTGGAATAATCATTAATAATGCGGCTCCTGCTTTTGTTTGTGCGGTATGCAGAACATAGCCCAGATAGGGGATAGTCACACCTGCATATTCCCCAACCACATGATGTGCTGGGACTTCCCATCTATCAACAGCGTCATTATTATCACCTTTAGTCTTATACATAATTGCCCCATCTTTTAAAGATGTTTCTACTATTCTATGTGTGATAAGGATCTCATCAAGTTTGTAAGTAATAATATCTCCTTTTTGATAGGTTTGATTTTCTTCTGTTCTGTTAATCGCTATCACTGAACCTGTTTTAAATAATGGCTCCATTGATCCAGAAAGCACTGTTTTAACCTGGTATCCAAAGAGATTGGGTTCATTACCAGTGAATCGAGCAAAAAGCATGATAAATAATAAAACACAGATAAGCAGAAATAGTAGATTACCAATTAAGCGCAGTGTCCATTTTGCTAGACTTAACAATATGAATGACTCTCCTTTCATAAAACTTCATCGTTTTTCTCTGCTACCAATAATATAACTGAAATATCTGATAAATAAATTGGGTTATTTTTATCTGTAATTAGACCTAACAAAGCGTGCGATTCCTATAGAAAATGATAGAGTTGAGAGTCCAAAGTCGCGTTTTATTAACCCAATCGCTTACATATTGACGCAGCATTAAGTTTTCAGAATAATTGTAATTGTTTACAGAAAATGAATATGAGGTGATTGTTTTGAAGAAGAAAAATTTTACTAAGAAAGTGATTTTACCCACTGCATTAGCCTTGTCCGTCACATTCACGGGGTTTTCTCCATTGTCCACATATGCAGCGATTCAAACAGAGACCAATGAAGTCATCTGGCAAGCACCGAAAGGATTAAATAAAGAGGAGGTTGTACAAGCTTATTTACAGGACCAATTAAAAGATCAGCCCCAACCTAAAGCACGTTCAAGTAAAAAGAATGTGAATCAATTTAAGATCATTGATGAACAGGTTGATAAACAAATAGGAACGACTCATATGAAAACCGTTGAACAAATTAACGGGGTCCCAGTTTACGGCTCAGGCCAAACAATTTCACTAGATGAGGACTTAAATGTTTATGCTTCTATCGGAGAAGTAAATAACGAGTTAGTGAAGGTAAATATCAATACAACACCTACTATTACTGAAGAAGAGGCTGAGTCTCAGGCGAAAGCTGCGATAGAAAATGAAATTGGTGCGATAAAAGATTATGATGGCATTGAAACAGATCTGATGGTATTTCCAAAAAATGATGAATACCATCTGACCTATTTAGTAAAAGCCTCTACTTCTATTCCTGAGCCTGGTTACTTCCATTATTTTATTGATGCGCATACGGGTGAAGTACAACATCACTTTAATGCTCTTCATTCTGCGGAGCCGGAAACAGAAACTGTCAGTGCTCGTGGATTAGACTTATTAGGAAAAATGCAAAATTTCAATGCGACAAAGAATATTGAAACGGGTAAAACCCATTTATATTCATTAGAAACTGTCAAAAATCGTTCAGTACCTATTCATACGTATGATGCACAAAGAATGGGTGAAACGCCTTTTATCCTTTTATCTGCCTTACTAGGATTTACAGGATTTGAAGTAGAGACAGCGTCTAACTTCTTCTACGATCCAGCAGCTATTTCTGCCCAACAAAACTCGATAAAGGTAAACAAATACTATCAAAACGTACATGATCGTAATAGCTTAGATAACGATGGTATGAAGATTATTAGCACCGTGCACATTGGTGAAAAGTGGAATAACGCAGCGTGGAACGGGAAACAAATGCTTTATGGAGACGGTGATGGTTCATACTTCAGTTCACTAGCAGGGGCACTTGATGTTGCAGGACATGAAATGACACATGGCGTGATAACAAATACAGCTAATTTAACGTATGAAGGTGAATCAGGCGCACTAAATGAATCCATTGCTGATATTTTCGGTGTGTTAGCTGAGAATCATTCCAAAGCCGAAGAAGATAAAAATTGGGTAATAGGTGAAGATGTATACACTCCTAATATCCCAGGCGATGGAGGGCTTCGCTCCCTAGAGAACCCGAAAGACAATTCACTTCACCCGAACTATGGGATGAAAGATAATGCATATCCTGACCATTATGATGATCGCTATTTAGGAGAGTTAGATAAAGGTGGCGTCCATATTAATAGTAGCATTAACAATAAAGCAGCCTACCTTATTGCAGAGGGTGGAGATCATTACGGTACGACAGTTAATGGAATAGGATCAGATAAATTAGGCAAAATTCTTTATAAAGCATTAACAGTCTATTTAGTACCATCATCTAATTTTACCGAGATGAGAGAAGCTATGGTGCAATCTGCACGTGATTTATATCCTGATAGAAATGGAGAACCTTCCGCTGAAACAGCTGCTGTAATGGCTGCTTACGATTCAATTGGAGTATTAGAATAAACATTGAATCTTGTGTACTGAGGTAATCATAACGAACAAACACTATGAATAATAGTCTTTGTTCGTTTTTTTGTGGAAATGGCTAGAGTTCAAATTTCGTTGTGCCTTAGAGCCATTCTAGGATCCCACTCATATTTGGGGGTTTTTCTGATTTATAGACTGGACCTACGAATAGCTCACACACCCTATTTGCCTGGCTTTCGTTTCCGGATTTGAAATTCGAATGACGTGCAAAACGCTTTTGCTGTTCGGCTTTCATTTCGAGTTTTTCCTCTGAGTGACCAATCTTTTTTCTGCCTTTTCTACGTATACGCCTCTTGGATGTAATTACCTACCTTTTCTTTGCTCTCTTTTGCGCGTATGTACCTAATGCACGCAGTTCTTTACCTCTTCTTACTCTTTATTGCGCGTGAACACCTCTTTCACGCAATTCTCTATCCTTTTTTACTCTTTTTTGCGCGTAAACGCTTCTTGCACGCAATTCTCTCTCTTTTTTTACTCTCTTTTGCGCGTAAACCCCTCTTTCACGCAATTCTCTATCCTTTTTTACTCTTTTTTGCGCGTAAACCCCTCTTGCACGCAATTCTCTCTCTTTTTTTACTCTTTTTTGCGCGTAAACGCTTCTTGCACGCAATTCCCTCTCTTTTTTTACTCTCTTTTGCGCGTAAACACCTCTTGCACGCAATTCTCTCTCTTTTTTTACTCTCTTTTGCGCGTAAACCCCTCTTGCACGCAATTCTCTATCCTTTTTTACTCCCTTTTGCGCGTAAACCCCTCTTTCACGCAATTCCCTATCCTTTTTTACTCTTTTTTGCGCGTAAACCCCTCTTGCACGCAATTCTCTATCTTTTTTTACTCTTTTTTGCGCGTAAACGCTTCTTGCACGCAATACCCTATCTTTCTTTACTCCCTTTTGCGCGTAAACGCCTCTTTCACGCAATTCCCTATCTTTTTTTACTCTTTTTTGCGCATAAACGCCTTTTACACGCAATTCTCTATCTTTTTTTACTCTCTTTTGCGCGTAAACGCCATCTTGCACGCAATTCCCTATCTTTTTTTACTCTTTTTTGCGCGTAAACCCCTCTTGCACGCAATTCCCTCTCTTTTTTTACTCTTTTTTGCAACGCGTATACAAGACTTGCGCTCATTCTCAGCTGTGTTCCTCCTGTTTACTATCTTCTTGTTTATAACCTAAGAATATTTCTCTACGCTTATCAGACAAAACACCCACTAAAGTTAGAATATTAAAAATAATATACCAATTCAATAAATCTATATTACAATTGTATACATTAATCATTAAATAGATCTAGGGGGTAAGTACCATTGTCAGTAGGCCATATTATTAAATTTTATAGAGAAAAAGAAGGTATGACTCAATCACAATTAGGTGACGGTATTTGTACCGCAACACATGTGAGTAAAATTGAGAATGGTAAAACAGATTATTCATTAGAAATTATTCAATTGTTTTCGCAAAAGTTACAAATTGATTTACAAAAAGAAAGTGAAAAGTTCGAGGAAATCGAAAAAACATTGCATTCTTTCAATGAAGCTTTGATTTTAAATAAGATTAAACAGGTAGAGTCTTACCGAAGAATTTTAAATAATATACCGTACTTACTATCTACTAAGTATGCCTATTTTTATCAACTGGTAATGCTACGATATTGGTTCGTAAAGGAGGAGAAGAAGGAGATCGATGCCCTCTTAGGTTCTTTAGACAAGGTAGAAGCATGGATGAATCCTTATGAAAAAAACTTTTTACTTCATATGAAAGGATGGCATCTCATCCGCTATTCTTCTAAAAAAGATGATCATTATGAAGCCATCGCTATTTTCAATAAAATCCAGATTGCCTATTACCCAAATGAGGAATTCTATTATCATTTAGCACTTGGTTATCAATATGTAGGCAGACAAGTAATGGCATACATGTATGCAGAAAAGGCATTAAAATACTTTAAAGAAATCAATAATTACGCTGATGCAATTAAGGCGGAGTCCTTGTTGTTATTACACATATCTGAAGATCCTTATGTCGATGTGAAACCTATGTATAACCGATTAATTTATGCGTGCGAATTAATTAATGATAATGACAAAAAAGGGATGTTACTGAACAATCTTGGAAACACGCTTCTCAAAAGAAAAGAATATAATGAAGCTTATCAATACCTGAAGGAGTCTATACGCCTATGTAATAAAAAAGGTAAAGTCTACATTCATCGCCTTTTCAATTATATTCTCGTTGCAGTTGAAGGCCATTTAAGTAGTAAAAAAACCTTAAGAAAAAATATTATCGAAGGACAAAGAATAGCACTAGAACTAGAAGAAGAAGTCTTTATACACCTTTTTAAATTATTGGAGTATAAATTAGAAGATGAACAAGACAAATACCAACTATACTTAGCAGAAAAGGCATTCCCATATTTCAAAGAACATCAACACTTTGCCTTAATGAAATCATCTTTGAAGGAACTAGTCGAGATGAATCAAATGAATTCTTCCCCTCAGTTAACAAGTGAATTATTAGAAGAAGCTGTTCAGCTTATATAATTTTCAACTGGCACTATAACTGTAAAAAGTTTCATCCCCTGGTATCCTTATCAAGCTGCACGACAAGCAAGAGATTGAAAGTTTTAATAAATAAAGGTAAATGAAGTATTTTAAACGAATACCTAAAAATATACAACACTTCTATTCCATATAGATAAATTTGTAGAAAGTGAGACCCCCATTATCTTTCTATTGTTCGAAAGGAGTTTGAAGCATTCTTGAATAATCCAATTTGATTTACCCCTAAAAATCCAACTATAGACGAACAAAACTTGGGGGAAATAATCATGTTTCGAAACAAAAATTTTGCTTTATTAGTATCCGGGCAGTCTCTTGCGAATATGGGGGATATTCTTTATATTACATCAATCATTAGTATGATATATCAATGGACAGGGTCAAGCTTTTATACAGCATTTGTTCCTTTTACGATAACATCAGCTATGTTTCTATCAAGTTTACTTTCACCGCTTGCGATGAATCGTTGGAACTTAAAATGGCTTCTCACCTTTTCACAAGTTGGGAAAACGATCATTATTATCCTACTCACCCTTCTTGTAACTGAAATGGTTGCTGTACCGTTTATCATTG
The DNA here is from genome assembly GCF_038007345.1 of Cytobacillus sp. FSL M8-0252. Lineage (NCBI taxonomy): Bacteria > Bacillati > Bacillota > Bacilli > Caryophanales > Bacillaceae > Cytobacillus > Cytobacillus sp. FSL M8-0252. Next base: position 763,743 of record NZ_JBBOWZ010000001.1, on the reverse strand, counting down.
TCTTTTTACTCATTGCTGGCATCGGGTTGCTCGATGGCTGTGCGAATCCGATCAGCCAAACACTGATTCCTCATTATGTTAATAGTGAGCAATTAGTGAAAGCAAATGGGTTTTTCGATACGATTACACAAATCATTCAAGCTGGCATGTGGTTCATCAGTAGTTTGTTGCTCATTCGTATTGGCAGCAACAGCTTATTGTGGGTAGTGATTGGTTTATTCTTCTTATCTAGTTGTTTCCTTTCTTTTTTAAACAACGTACAAAGCTCAAACGAAAAACAACCGTCTCCGTTTGTCGAAATGAAAGAAGGGTGGCACATCCTGTATCGAACACCGATATTGCGAAAAATGGCCTATATTGAAGGGCTTGATTCCATCGCTGCTACAGTATGGATCGCTGCTATTCTCTATGTATTTGTGAGTGAAAGGCTACAAGCCGACCATCAATGGTGGGGCTGGATAAATGGCGCTTTTTTCCTTGGGCTCATTCTCGGCAGTCTGTATTGTATGAAGTATGCAAAACTAGTAGAAAACAAAATAAGAAAGGTGTTTATGCTCGGGGCCATCGGAGCGTTTTTTAGTACTTTCTTATTCGCTTTTAATACGCTACCCGTTCTTGCACTTATCCTTGCCTTTTCATTTGGTGCTTCTATGCAAATAAAAGGCATACCGCAACATACAATGATTCAAACGAGTGTGTCACTTACACAGTTATCAAAGGTCTACGCCGCACTAGGCGCTTTGGGCACAGGTATTTTCGCCCTTTCCTCTTTACTGATGGGATGGCTCGCTGAAACATTCAATGTTCAGCTTGTTTTTCTCCTATCTGCCGCTTTAATGGCCGTGATAAGTATTTTAATAAAAGTTAATCAACAGGTATTTGTTAAAGGAAATGTGAAGCAAACGTAAAAAAGAGGGGGCGGACATCCGCTCCCTTTTTCACTATTTTAGGGGTATCTTCATCTCATCAAGCTGTAGTGGGATATTCGCACTCAAGGAGCCTAAATTTACACGGATGATATAATCGTCTTCATCACCTTTTATTTCATAAGTGCTACGGAAACGAAGGGCTCCTTGATCGATTACTTCTGTTTTGTGCTTCATTGGTGCCTTATAAATATCCTTTCTCTCCTTCTCTACTATAGTAATATCGTTTTTAGCAAAATCTTTATAGAAGGTAAAATCACGACCGAATGTCTCTCCTTGATTTATTTGATAATCGAAAGTGACTTTCCCTTTATGAACTTCCAACTTATCTATTTCGACTGAAAAAGCCTGACGCTTTGATGCTATTTTAAATGGTAATTTGTGTTTTAATGATATAAATTGATCAGGTGTTGATAATCGGACAAAGGGTTGTAGAATTAAATCGTCTTCATTAAGCCGTTCTAGAATTATACTTCTCCCCTTCACTATAAAACGGCCATCAGCCACTCCCCTTTGTATACTATGATCAATAGATATTTCAATAGGTTTCCCACTATAATCGGATGCATTTAATTCTACAAAATCATGTTGCTCATCTTTTGGAAAAGTAGCTGTGTATTCAATAGTAGTAGAGGCCTTTCCCTTTATGACAGAGTCAATATGTAATTGCATATCCAACTTCTCATCTGTGACACTTTTGTTCACTTTCACTGTTTCATAAGGTAATTGTTTGATCGGCACATCAAATTTCCAGTTACCTTCTTGTTCACCAACGCTAAGAAAGGCCAAAGGAAAAGTAGTTTCTTTTGGGAGCTCTTTTTGGGGGTAGGGAAATTGAATATGACCAATATACCGTTCACCATCTTTCTTCATATGAACGAGTTCTTGACTTTCTGATATGTTCTCATCTCCGTCAAAAATTTCATATAATGCTTGAATCTGTTCCTCCCTGCTATCTGTACCTGTGACCGAAAATACCGCTCCAACAATGGTTCCGTCATAATAAACTTCATTCATCTCGATACCAATACCGTGTTGTGTAGACGTTTCGTGTAATTCAGTTACCAACCCTTGAGATTGTAAGCTCCTACCAACCGAATCATTAAATGCGGCATAGACATTACCAATTAAGGGAATTTGGGCCATAGCCTGTGAAAAAGTAGGAGAAAGAAAACTAGTAAACAATAAAATAATAGCTGCGACTGATGATAATATAACGACACTTTTTATTCGGGGTTGAGATTTACGCTTTTTTTGTTGAGCACGATATTTACCTACTTTTATTGCCTGCTTGAGAGAATCCTGCGGTACTTCTATATCCTTATAAGCTTCTAGGTATTCTTTTTCCTTCATCATAATAATCCCCTCCTAACTTTTCCTTTAACTGTTCTTTCCCTCTACGTAAATACGTTTTAACTGTTCCCTCGGGTATTTTCATTACTTTTGAAATTTCATTTATTGTTAGGTCATGAAAATAAAAGAGAATAATAGCATGTTTTTGCTTTTCTTTTAACGTTCGAATAACATCTAGTAAATCTAGTAATGCCTCTGATGTTGGTTCGTGCTGCTGCTTAAAAATCTCATCAGTCGCTTGAATCCTCACTTCCTTGTTCCGCTTCTTTAATACACTGTAAGCACAATGGATCAAGATTCTCGTTAACCATGTGAGGAAATACTTCTCCTGTTTTAATTGTTCAATAGCAATGAAGGCCTTATAGGAAGCTTCTTGCACGACATCAAGGGCATCCTCTCTATTTTGCACATATAAGTAAGCAGTCCGGTACAGTTGGTCACTATGTATAAGCAACAACTCTTCTAAAGATTCCATATCTCCTTTTATTGCTCTTTTAATTAAGCTACGTTCATTCAACCTTTTTCCTCCTCTCTTTGCCTATTAGAGGAATACCTAGGTCAAAAAGTTTCAATAAAATGAGTACTTTTATAAAAAACAGGAAATAAAAACGGACAAAGCAAAAACATTGTCCGCATATCTCTATCAATTTAAACCATAACCGCATGAATAAACAAAGCAAAGACAACAAATAAATTAACAACCGCCAATATCCCAATGTATAAACCATTTACCGGAAAGAGTAATAAGTGAATCAAAATAAGTAAAAAACACTCCACTGCAAACAAGATAATAGTCAGCCCGACTCGATTGGCTAGCTTCTTTTCATTCCTTACTCTTCCCTCTTTATAACCAGCGATAAAACTGACACTACCCTTACGTTGAATTAATACACCAATGACCACTAAAATACTACAAAGGAATACAGCAAGAATGATCTCCACCAACCTATGTGACCTCCTACCTTCTATCTATTTTTTTAAAAAATGTATAGGAAAAAGTTTAATTCATGATAAATGAGCCTAAATAGAAACTATATATTTTTGCTAGGGAGTGTGCATATATCGTGTTTGACCTTTTTGATTGGCTTAGACTTTTATTATCTGCCATTATCATTTTGCCATTAACAACAATCGTTCGAGAGTTTGGGTATTACCTAGCAGCGACCATTTTAGGGAGTAAAGAAAAGAAACTAGTGATTGGAAGTGGGCCGGTATTATTTAAAATACCTACTATCGAAGTGAGAAGATACTTCTTTATGAATAGCTGGATGGAGTATGAAGAATTAAATCCGAGCGGGCGCTTTTGGCACGGGTTCATATATGCTTCTCCTATTTTAACGACAGGTGGTTGCGCGATTATTGCTAATTCGCTTGTATTAGAAGGGATCTTACCAAATAATATTTTCTGGCAAACATTTATCTTTTATTGCTTTTATTATGTATTTTTTGATATTGTCCCTGTTTATTTGCCAGATGGGCAACCTACTAACGGTCGGGCGATTTTTGACCTCATTTATTACGGTGAGCGCTCCGATTATTTAAGACAGAAAAATAGCCAAAGTAATGAGCAACGAGCTTACACCGATGAACAAGAAGAAACAATGGAGAATAGGGATCGAGATGAAAAAGAACATAGTGACCATACCCAGCCTAAATAATTTCTTTAAGCTAAGGCTGAATCTATCTCACTGTTTTCTTCACGTTTACTTAGTTGATGATAAAAAATATTAGTCGCCGGAAAATAAATCACAGCACCCATTACCAAAAATATAATGAGTTGGATAACCTTTTCTTCTTTCAATAAATGTTCTGTATGATAAACAAATTGTAATTGCTCGTTCAATGAAATGGGAGAGATAAATATCGATAAAATAAAACCTAAAATAACGAAAATACCATAAATATTTAAACCAAACCTTATCGTTAATTTTTTATCATACACGTTTACCTGCTGTTCCTGTGGTCTTGTGCCCATTTAACCTCCCCTTTCATTCATCATGATTAACACTAGAAAGAATATAAAGAAGCATATCGGTAAAAGAAAACTTAAAAGCGTTGTCTTCGTTTGATAGTTTTCCTGCTTCCTTTTTAACAAACGATCGATAACAAAAAACAACCATGCGGCAATTAAACTAATATGTAGGAGAACGAGTCCAAATATAGTATGGAAGAGAAAGGTAAGGATGATAGCTAACTTATTTTTCTTTTTAGCAAGTAAACTGGCAAGCCAATCACTAACGAGAGAAGTCGCTATTCCATAGATATAAATGACTGGAAGGCTATACATCATAACAAACCCAAGGAATTCTATGAAATAGGAATGATCTCCTACTGTAGAAATGAGAGTTAAGGTCAGTGGATAAAGCACGCTTGTAATGGAAGCCGCAATCAATTTTCGTCGAAACATATTGCCACCTCTCATGCAATTGGATACCCTAATTATAACATAATTTTGAAAACTATATGAATTTTACCATTATGAACTTGCGATTCGATCAAGCTTTTTCAATCCCGATTGTTCAAACTCATTGGCTTCCGTCTTTAATCGGTTGATGTCATCCTGTTGATCTAATCCCGTTTCTAAAACTTCTTTCTCTAATTGATGTACCTCCGCCTTTAATGAGAAAGCTGTAGAGAGGTCGGCACTCGCCCCTTCAAATACGGATAACATACTTTCAGTTAGATTTTCAGGTGGCGGATATTGGCTGTATAAACTTGATAGCTTCGTTGCCTCTGTATATAAAATTTCTAGTTCCTTTAACATCTCTTCTGCTTGATTATCTTCCTTTGCTTCTTCATATGCCACTACATGAGTTTGATAGGAAGATTGTTTAGCTAACATTTCTTCCTTAAATTCTTCAAAATCAGCTTCCTTTGTGCATCCGAAAAGTAAAACTATCATGAAAATGAACCGACTATATTTAAGCTTCAATTGTATCCCCCTTTGGCAAAATATAAGTACTACAGCTCCAATGCGTGTGATGAATCATTCCGTGCCACTGTCGTTTTTCTAACTCTTTAGCCATGAGGCGATTGAATATGCCATGTCCGACTAAACAAACCGATCCTTTTTCTCGCGCTTCATTAATGAGAAAATCAGCCGCGGCAATAGCTCTCTCTTTAGCTTCACAATAAGACTCGCACCTATGTTTGGCACCTAAAAACCATGCGATTCTTAAAAAGAGTGTCCAATGTTTTGGCTTTAACCTTATAAACTTACTTAAGTAAATATGAGGAAGCTCTGCCTCCCGAAAAAGAGCATGAGCTGCATAACTTTGATTAACAGCTAAATAATGAAGAGTCGCCGTCGCACGTAACAAATCACTCGTCAGCAATGTATGTGCTTTTTGAATCTTTTCGATTGTCAGTGCTGGATATTGTTCCATTGGTTCGACTCCGGATTCATCATAAGCTTCTACCCACGAACGATACTGCTGCCCATTTATTCGTTTATTCTCTTTATGAATGGAGGCGCCATGTCTGATTAAGTTAATTTCCATCCTTATCACTTCTCTTCCCTTGCCTAACTTTACCTATGTCCACCTTCTCATAGGGGTCATTCGCATAGTTAAAGCCTCTCATTAAAAGTTAAATGATACATTCTCTTCTTAAAAATATTCTATTTAGTAAACACAAATTCCTTTTCTTTTTATTCGAAATATATTGAATAAATAATTCTAAAAATATAGAATATAGACAATCTACTTATCCATTATAAGGAAAGGAATCAATTCATGTTACATACGCGGTCATTTAAAATATTATGGTTAGGAAATTTAATCTCTGAATTTGGTGGGGCCATCGGGGGAATTATTAATGGCTTATTACTCTATGAGCTGACAGGTTCAAAGGAATGGATGGCAACCATGTGGCTCTGCTATTTCCTACCTTCACTCTTTATTCAAAGCTTGAGTGTCCCGTTTTTAAACAATATCAATAAAGAAAAAATGTTATTTGTCATCCAACTCTTCCGCTCAGCTGTCTATCTTTTACCTCTATTAGGAAGCATAGTAGGCATAAATAATATAACCATAGTATTGCTTGTCATTCTGCAATGTACAATCGGTATATTGCAACCAATCTATGCTAGTATCTCATTCGCGTTAATACCCATATATTGTGAAGATAACAAGCTTGTTTCAGCCAACAGTTCGCTCGATGCAACGATAAGGTTAATGAGCTTTATCGCACCAGGAATCGCTTCTTTTTTCTTACTCGTCTTCCCTCTACACTTTCTTTATCTACTCACAACATTGCTCTTTCTTCTCAGCGCTTTTGCAATACACCAATTGCCATACACAACAACAAGGTCATCAGTTAACAAAAATAAAAAAAGTTGGCTAACAGCCTTCGTAGCAGGCTATCAAACCTTCTTTTCTTATCCTCCTTTATGGAAGTTAACCCTTCTCTCTTCAGCGGTGCAGTTTGCTGTAGGAGCAACAATGGTGATAAAGATCCCATTTTTTCGTGAAGAATTAGGCGGCACTTCCTGGGAGTATGCCCTATTTGCCGCTGCTTTTCCACTTGGTTATGTACTAGGGACATTCTTGTTAGCGAAGTTACCTAAGAACAATGTAACGCTTTATCTCGGGTTGTTTGGGGGAGGGCTCTCTTTTATGCTATTGTCTCTCACACCATCCATAACCTTTGCATTGATTTCCGAGCTACTCGGCGGCTTACTATTTCCATTATTCAACGCACAGAGTGTAGCCATTTTCCAAAGAGTGGCTCCTGGGGATCAATTAGTAGAATTAAGTGCCATCCGCCTCCTGTTTTTAAGAATAACGATGCCTTTAGGGATTTTATTTGCTTCTTTGCCGTTACCAACTAGGGACATCTACCTTTATATCGCTGGGCTCATCATCTTTTTAGCGATTGTTTCCTTCTTTAAGGGGGCTCGTGTTTCTAGCAAACACCTTACAGTTTAAGCTTTTTTTCTAATTTATAAATCACTTGCCTTGCTCCAAAACGATCAATATAACAATCAATAGTGAAACCAAGTTTTTCTAAAAGTTGACACGACCGCTTGTTAGCTACTTGTGTTTCAGCGACAACCTTTTGCTCCTTAAGAGTAAAAAAGGCATACATCAACACTTCATAAACGGTTTCACTTGCATACCCTTTCCCCCAGCAATGGGGGAAAAATTGATAAGAGACTTCTATATCCGCCTTACAATGGTGGGGGGTAAGAGCGATGAATCCTAAGTGATGATGTGTATACTTATCTGATACGATCCAATAAGACGATGATAAGTTCATCAACATATTCTCCATTTGCTCCTTTACTTCTTCAATTGTCCTTATCCCACCAAGATACTCCCGGACCTCGGCATTCCGATACAATTTCACCATTGTGGGAAGATACTTCATAGAGAGCGGAGTTAATACACATCTTTCAGTCATCAACGGCATCATTTTCTAATCTCTTCAATCATTTCTACACGATTGCCGAACGGATCTCTAAATTCAAAGCGGTCAAAACCTGGAATAGGGACGCCCTCTATTAAACTAATGTTTTGCTGCGATAATACTTCCTTCCAAAAGGATAGATTATCTACTTCATAAGCGATATGTGCCTTTGTAGTCGTTCTGTCAAATCCATTCTCAGTGCCAACATGGACAGCACGGTCACCTACCTGTAACCAAAAACCACCTCTCCCTTTCAATGAAGCTGGTTTTTCAATCTCCTTTAATTGCAGAACTTCGCAATAAAACTGCTTGCCTTTTTCTTCTGCTCCTTTTGGAATCGTTAATTGTACATGATGAATCCCTATAATCATAGTTTACCTCCTTTATCATTCTTCTCCGAAAGAATAGCACCATTTAGGAAAGTCCAGTTTTTCTTCATAAAAACGATGAGCTACTTTTCGTGACTAGGCTGATTCAAGACAAATATAGCCCGCTCCATGTTTCGCCAATTGCATTAGCTTTCCACCATTTCCTTTTGAACGAACAGTTGCATCCGTGACGTATTCTGACATATACACCTGCTTGCCTCAACCTGACCATTCACCAGTCGTATCCCTTCTTTTATTTAACTTTATATTTCTACTTTTAGAAGAATATTCCTTTCAGCTAACGACATAATAAAAAGAATCTTATTACAAAAGGAGCTGTTCAATATGCGTAAAAAAAGAAGAATGGTCATATTACTTTTCATTTTCATCTATATTGGCCTTGTATCAAATGTTAGTGCCCTTACCTTCGACACCTTACCCGTCGAGCAATCATCTCAACGTTGGTCCGTGGAAATAAGTGAGGGTGTGGACGATAATCCAAAACAGCAATCCAAGTTCGGTCATTATGATACACGGTCTTTGAAAGTTGAAAACATGGGAGAGAACAACCTCGTAACTGCTGAAATTTCAATGTACCGAAATGAACCAAAATCCACAACAAAGTATGCCCTACAAGGTTGTCCGGGAGCATTAGATTGCAAGCAAATTTCAGAAGATCAAAAGCATACGCTTGCGGCACAATTAAATAATAGCTCCCCATACAATTTCGCAAACTTTATCCTAGCTGAAAAAGCAACAGAACTTGAAATTGAAATCACCTGGACAGAAAAAGGCAATGAAGGACGTCCACTGAAAGAAAGATTTGTTTTTTCTGAGGAATAAATGAGAAAGAAGGTTATTCTTTGCTGATAAAGAGTAACCTTCTTCAGTAGTAAATAGGTAGCTATATATATGGAAGCACCATTTGATACACCGCTATACTGAAACCTAGTATACTGGCTTTTAATTTCGAGGGATGATACTTCCTTGATGTTTTTAAATGAAGAAGAATAAAGATAAAACCGATTGGTATGAAAAGTTGAAAATATCCCTCTTCACTAGAACTTGTATAAATCGGTAGCACATAAGTACTGATTATAAAATAAAATTCTAATTTTTTCCGTTTCAAGTTTTTTTGCCCAACATACTAATAAAAAAATAATTACAATTATTGCAATGGTATATGGTATTGGAGGTAAAACAATCGACATCCCGTCTCCGAAAGGAAATTCCATTCTGCACCTTCTTGATTTTCAATTTTCTAACACCACTTGAGAAGATCCTTCAAGCGGTTTCTCCGTTGTCCAATAATAATCTTCCGCACGCCAATAACGCCGCTGATACTTAAGTAACAAATCCTTACTGCCATTAATCTCTCTCCATAAGTCTGATTTGCCTGACATCTTTAGGAACATGCAAGAATATACTATAGTCAATAAATGGTCGCCACTCTTCTCTCTGAATAAACACACCTTCGATAAGAATAATGTCAAAAGAGTCAATGGAATACGATTGCATCATGGTCCGGTCTTTCCCCTCATCATAAAAAGGAAAAAAGGCTTTGCGCTCACATTCTTTCACTCTAGTAAAAAACTGATTACTTATCTCCTTTATGTCCCACTGTAAATAATAGTATTCAAACCATTCTTCATAGCCGGTACCATACCTCCTAGCTGCAGGTTCGATAGCATTGTCTAAATGAAAAAGCTTCACATTGTAATTGGGTGTTAAGTATTGCTGTAGCTTTTTCGCAAATGTGGTTTTTCCTGCTCCTCCAAAGCCGTCGATGGCTATGATGAAAGGGGCTGTCTTGTTCCTCTTCTCTAACTCTATTAAAATTTGTTTAAATATTGGTGTCATACATCTTCTCCTAACCACCCAAAAACCAAACAGCAATCGTCATAAATAACGAAAGCAGTGCCATTATCTTCATTTGTCTCGCTTCTCGTAATTCCTTCTTGATGACATACTCGAAATAAGTGAGCGTGCTATAAAAACAGAGAATTAAAAAAATAATCGCTAGTAGATGTGACAAAATGAATCACCTTACCCATATCCGCTCTACACTAAATCCACGGGGTTTTTCTCTTAATCTATAAACATCAGGATTCGATAATTCTTTCCATTCGTCAAACCCGAATGAAGCATGATACTGTTTTAGTAGTAAAGCAATAATATTTCCGTGGGCTACGATTATTGTGCGCTCGGCCTCACTGCTTCGTATTTCCTCTACGACTTGAGAGATTCGGTCCATCGCTTGCCTGCTTGATTCACCACCAGCAAAATATAAATCTAGATCATCGAAAGTGGCCTTTAACTTATCTTGCCAATCATCTAAGCTTGTTGTACTCAGCACACGTTCGGATAAACGTTTATCCACTTCTACTGTAACGCCGATTTTTTCAGCTAACGGTTCGATCGTTTGTGTCGCACGTAAAAATGGACTAGAGAGGATACAATCAATTGGCATGTCTTGAAGGAATGCCTTTAACTCTTCTGCTTGTTGCTGACCCGTTGTGGTTAGTTCAGCATCAGGTGCTTGTCCTGTTGCTTGGCAATGTCTGACGATATAGATTTCTTTCACTTTATTAACCCCCGATTACTTTTGTCATCTTCACAATTTCTTGCGAATACCCGATATGTTCGTAAAATTGGACGGCACGTTGATTCTCGGAAAACACATCTAGAACGAGGACTTTGATTCCTCTTTCATGTGCCCAAGTTTCTGCAAAACGCATCAACTGCCTACCAACTCCTTTTCCCTCACCTTCAGCAGTGACCGCGATAGCAGATATATACGCTAGCTTTTCTTTTGAAAAATAATCCTCTTCTTCCTTACATTCAATATATCCTAAAAACACACCTTCTTCTTCTGCGACAAATATATTATCACTATTCTCATCAATGGAGGCCTGTGCCATTTCCAATTGTTTTTGCTGCATCTGCTCGGAATCACGGTGTTCTAGAAAGGAAATCTCACTCAAACGAGATGATAATTGCAAGATTCTTTGTTTATCTTGTTGATTGTACGACCTTATATTCATACTGTCCTCCTGTTCATATATTCCTCCTGTAATAGACCCATATGGATCATATCAAACCATTTGCCTTCTCTAAATAAACATTGCCTCACACGACCTTCTTCAATAAATCCTAATTTTTCGTAAACATGGTGTGCTCTCTTATTTAATGAAAAAACCCTCAATGAAAGGCGGTGAAGATTTAACTCCATAAAAGTATATTCTAAGAGGATTTGAACGGCGCTCGTACCAACACCTTTACCCCATTCATTTTTTTCACCAATATCGATAATGAGTTCAGCATTACGATTTTTCATGTCTATATTCACTAATGAGATGATGCCGATTGGACGTTGATGACTCTTCTCCTCAATGATATAGCATTTAGAATCCGTCGCCCCGAGAATGACTGTCTCAATGAACTCCTTTGTTTCTTCATATGTATATCTATCTAAATCTAAACTCGTAAAAGTCATCACATCTAAATCATTTCGCCATTTATGATAAATGGGTATATCATCCACAGTCATCTTTCTTAAATATAAATGTTCATTTGCAAGCATTCCTTATCACACCTTTCTTCCTTGACTTTGTTCAAGTATACCGTAACATTAAATATTTTTACTATAAATTACTTTTCTGGAAATTAAAAAAGACAAAGACGTTTGAGAACGCCCTTGCCCCACTATTTAATATACATAATCCGGATAATCAGTAATAATGCCATCCACTTTCATTTCTTTTAAGAATTGTGCTGCTTCAGGTGTACGAACAGTCCAAGACTGGATTTTCATTTTGTTTTTTCTCACCTTTTTGACGAGTTCTTCATTCACAAGACCGATACTCGGGTTAAAATAATCAGCATATTTCCGAAATGCTTTGAGCGCTTCACCACTAACATCGTTAGGAGAGGAAGTTAATACGCCAATAGGCATTCTTGGTAATAATTTATTTGCCAGTTTCATAGATTCGAAGTTAAAGGATTGGACAATCACTTCTTCTCTTTTCGGTTTATCCATCTTCCGTTTCTTTAATGCTTTCGTCATTTGCTTCTCGATACCAGGATATAACTCGGGTGCTTTCAGTTCAATGAGAATACCGATTTTTCCTTTATAACGATCGAGGACTTCATCGAAACTAGGAATTTTCTCTCCTGCAAATTCCTCACCTTTCCAGCTACCAGCATCTAGTTGTCTTAACTCCTTAAAATCGAGGTCACCTACTTTGCCAGTTCCATCAGTTGTGCGGTCGACTGTCGTATCATGTAAAATGACTAACTTGCCATCCTTACTTCTTTGCACATCAATCTCAATATAATCTGCACCCATCGCAACAGCTAAATCAAATGCTGCGATTGTATTTTCTGGTGCATAGCCCGAAGCTCCCCGATGCGCTACGTTCGCAATTTCTTTTTCTTTCCTACTTGCCTCAGCCTCACCAAAAGGCAAAGTCACAAAAATCACTGTCGCTAGTAAACAGAAAAGTAATACTTTCTTCAAATTCCCCAACTCCTTTATTTTATCTTTCGAATCAAATGATAAAGGAGGAACTTGAAGAGAATATAAAAAGGGTGTATAGAAGATATAATATTAAAGTAAAAATATTCAGTCTTATTTACTTATAATTTTTTACAAAGAGAGTAAGTAAAAATACATAGAACGGAGAAAAGGAGAAGTCTTTCACCCCAAAAGGCATCTTCCCACCATTCTCCGTATCATCTAATCAATCCAATAACCTTCTTCTTAATTTCTCTATAACCTCGCTCTCAACTGAGCACTCCTTCATAAGATAGTCCTCGATTGTATCATATTTAGAAAATATGGCTTTATAGGCTTGTTCAAGATAAGCTTCTCGTACTTCAAGCACTGGTTGAATATCTGCTTCCTTCAAACGGAAAAGGCTAGCTATCTTTAGTGCTTTTGCGGTTTTCTTCATTCTGGGCGCAATCAATTCATTGGATTGGAGGTATTCTTTCATGACCATATCGTATGGAACATCCGCTGTTAATTGAATTAACGATGACATAAAACCTGTCCGGTCTTTACCTCCTGTACAATGAATAAGCAGTGGAGCGTGCTCCTTTTCAACTGTCAGATCAAAGATTTGTTTAATTTCCCTTTGACAACCGAACGCCATATGCTGATACATTTTAAGCATCAACTCTTCAAAGTTCATATGTCTCGCACCAGTTAGTAAAAATTTAAGCATCCCTTTTCGCGTCAATTCCCAACTAGGGTCTTGAATAGGAATTTTTACTACTGAGAGATTTTGTTCTTCATGAATTTTCGCTCGCTTTGATTCTCCTTCTGACACCGTTCTTAAGTCACAGATTGTTTTTATATTCAACTTTCGAAAAAGATTCATATCCGCTTCAGTCAAACGAGACAGTTCATCTGATCGGTAAAGCAGACCTGATTTCATTCTTAGTCCGTTGCTCGTAACAAGTCCTCCGATATCTCTGAAGTTATATACCCCTTCTAGTCGTTCCCATTCCATCGTCGTCATCAATTGTTCTCCTAACTACGCTTTTAATAATTCATTTTAACATCTTGAAGTTTAAGAAAACAAAAAAAACCGACTGTAAGCCGGCTTCTCCTCAAATCACTCTTTATCTTTTATTTGCAAGTAATCACTATTATTGATTGAAATGGTGTATTTACCATCGCCATACTTAAGCATGGCTTTCTCTACTCTCTGTTGTTCATCATATTCATCCTGTTTTTCTGTAAAAACGATATTATTTGGTTCTTTTTCAGAGTTAAGGTCACCAACATCTGATATAACAAGCTCGGCATTACTGTTTTTACTCATGTACACATTCACTGCAGAACTGTTATTCACGTCCCAATCTGCTGTTAGTTGACGAGGCTTCATCGTAATTTCGTTATAATTCCCGTCAATTTCTAGTGTCACATCTTGTGGAATCACGAGTGTCGGATCCAAAGTACTATAATTTTGAAACATTGCGATTGACTCACGTGGTAGTTCCTTAAAAGCAATGTATAAGGTATCTCCCTTTACAGTAGTTGTCATATAATCTTCAACATCCGTAATTAATGGTTTTTTCTCTAATTGGGTAGCAGTGTAGGTACCAAATACAGACAGTTCCTTTCCTGTCGATCCTTCCACACTTATGCCAGTTGAGCCTGAATCAACAACAACTCTTTTCACATCATTATTCATAGCAAAATCGAATGTTGGTAAATCACCTGTCCTATGTTCAAGGTCCATATTGGCACTCACTTTATCAACAATACCTGTCATACTAAGAAGTGCAATGGTAATACCAACTGTTCCTAACACACCCACAAAGAAAATGCTAAAGATATCATACTTTAAGTAAGGCTTTTCTTGTTTTGAGAAGAATAAAAATAGCAAGATTTCGCCGCCTAAAATAACAAAAATAATCGGCCACCATGAAATAAGTATACTCGAGACATCCAGCTTAAATATTTGTGAAAGAAGCAAATATACGCCTAAAAATAAAAGTGATGCCCCCATTGAAAAGGTTCCTACTCTCCATGTCCTCATTTTTTCTTCACCCCTTCTTCATTTTTTTCTTTTCTTTTGTTCCAGATAAGAGCTTTAACCCGCCACCAATTAAAACGATACATACAATAGCTGTTTGGAAATAGCGATTAAACCAGTACCAGACGTCAATATTCAACACTTCAATAATACTTGGTGCAAAAGCCGGCAATAAGACATTTGTTGTCATGTAATACAAACCAACTACAACCAACCCTATACCTAACCATTTTTGATGATTTTCAAAATAAGAAACAATCGGTACATCTTCTAACTCTTCTTCCCCATAGCGTGAGGATTTTTGTAAACCGTCGAAAAAACTATAAAACCATATAATTGGTATGAGAAACAGGAAAATCCCTAAACGCAGAACGTCCAAAATATAGATAGAGAAAAGAAAAGCAGCCATTAATTGAATCCCTCTTCGCTGTAGTCCTAAATACAAATGACCTGCTCCCGGGAAAATAGATAAGAAAGTAGCAAGCCCTTTACTTTTCCGGCCCTCTTCTCTTCCTCTTTCTATATCTTCTAATAAAGTTCTGTCTACAAGCTCTTCCCCTTTTTGCTTTTTATTTAATTGTTGAATCGCATCAAAGAAACTGTATACCCAAATTACTGGGAATAGTAAAAGAAAGACCATAAACTCTCCACGATCAGTTAAAAAAGCGACAAACAAAACCATAATACAGAAACCAAGTGAAGCCGTTAGTAAGGTAATCCCTCTATTCATTAATCCTAAATGAAAATGTCCCACCCCTGGAATAAAAGATAAAAGAATAGTACGGAACCGTTCATAGTCCAGTTCCTCTCCGACTTTAGAGGACGGGTCTTGTTTATTCTTTAGCAACTTTGAAGCCATAATAGCTGTATCGACGAGATTAATAATATAAAGAATGACACCAGCAAAGACAACAAGTATAATTTCGCCTCCTACCCCAACCGAAAGCATGAAAAATGTAAAGGCAATAAGGGCAAATTCGCCTATTAGATAGGCCAACCCGCGGAGGAATACGCCTAAATATAAAAGACCTCCTCCAGGGAAAAAACCTAATAAGAATGCCAATAAAGGGTTTTTCATTTTTTATCCTCCTCCTTCTTTGTATCCATCCAAGCAAATGTTTTATCCATAATTCCTTCTGTTATAGATGCTTTATCCTCTTTAAACTGTTTACTCTCCACATCACCAGCATATTGTGTGAGCGTTTGGAAAAAGCCCGTTGACATAAGTATTAAAGTCATCGCTGCCGCTATCCCATAATGAAAAATTGTTTTTTTATAGAACGCTGTGGCTTTGCGAGAGAAATTTTCATTCTTTGTATCTTGTTTATTATTTTCATTTGGCAATTGGGCCATAATGTTGTCGGTAAAAGCTGTTCCATCTATAATATCTGGGAGTTCCTCTGCCTCAATTGCCGTCAGATAGACCTCCAAGCATTGATCACAGGTATAGAGGTGGTCCTCATAAAGAATTTTATCTTCACCATCTAATTCATTCTTCACATATTTCGTCCATTGTTCATAACTGTAATGTTTCATGAAAAATCGTCCTCCTTCCAATGCTTTTTCATCCATTGACGTGCTCGGTATAATTTTGTTTCGATGGTCTTCACCTGCACATTTTGCTCATCTGCCATTTGTTGATAGGTTTTTTCGTTTATATAAAAATCATAAATGACATGTCGATAGCCTTCTGGCAATTGATGGATACGTTGTCTTACTAACTCTACCGTTTCTTTCCTAAGGAACTTTGTTTCAATATTACCATGTGAAGATTCCCTTCTATCAAAATCAATCACATCCATTATGTCTTCACGCTGTCGTTCTTTTTTTCTTTTCATATCAATGGCGTGATTGACGGCGATTCGTTTCATCCATGTTTTAAAACCTTGATCCTCATATTGGGGGAGAGAGTGATAGATTTTCAAAAACACTTCTTGTGCGGCATCTTCAGCAGCATTCCGATCACGTAATACCGCAAACGTAACTTTAAAAAGTTCATTGCGATATTTTTCGACAAGTAATCGGAAAGCATGGTCGTTGCCATCTAATATTTTTTGGATAAGAACTTGGTCGCTAATGTCACTCTCCCCCTTTCCTTTTTAGCTTCCATCATAATAGACGTTACACAATCATCTTTCCCCTACACAAAAGATAAAAATATTTTCACTAGCTTTATTCAAGCAAAAATTAGCCTGCTTGACTATACTTATATTTTGCAAAATAATGGGTTCTAGACATTTTCAATCATGAATATCACTTTATCTTCATATTCTTAACTATGGGGTGAGAACAGCATGAGAGTAGCTTATACAAGTTCCGACGTAGATTTAATGGCAAGGATGATGAGAGCCGAAGCTGAGGGTGAAGGAAAGCAAGGAATGTTATACGTAGGCAATGTAATCGTTAATCGTGCAATCGCTGACTGTCTTGACTTTAAAGATGTTCGAACAATCGAGGATGTCATTTATCATGTGCAAGGTGGTAATTATTCATTCGAAGCCGTGCAGAAGGGGAACCTCTTTTACAACAGAGCAAGGAGCACAGAAAAAAGACTCGCCGAGAAAAATTTGAAATATTGGCGTGAACACCCTGCTAAATATGCACTCTGGTATTTCAATCCATATGCTCCCTGCCCGCCTACTTGGTATAATCAACCTTTTGCTGGCCAGTTTAAAAATCACTGCTATTATGAACCAATCGCTAACACATGTGACAGTGTTTATGTTTAAAAGAGAACAACAAAGAACATCCCAAAAAGGGGTGTTTTTTTGTTATTTGTTTAAGTTGGGGTGATTTATTTACAAAAGAATCGGCATTTATAACCCTTAGGAAATAATTTTTTCCCGTAGATTGAAGCAATGTCTTTATCGAGGGTTTAACTTTTGTTCAAGCTACATTTTTTTAAAATAGACGAATAGTATTAGTAATCGAAGAGCAGATATCATCCAAGGAGAGAAAAAACGTTTTACGGAACTACTAAGAAACAAAAAACATAACGTCCCTTTCAAGAAAGAAGCCGATTACTTAATTGTTATTCCTCACCATGAGGATATTGCAGAACTTATTCAATCCCTGATTTATAACAGTCTAGTTGAATGATGTAATTCTTAAGACGATTAAAAAATTTTTATAATTTTCTGTCATCCACTCTATCACACTGTTATTTTACACTAAATAGTTTCTTTCTTTTTGACAAAGATAGACATTATTTTAATATTTATTTATTATTTTATAGGATATTTTCGCATAGACTAATATGGTAAAATTAGTAATGTTAGAATTTTCTTGATAAGGAGTTTAGCTATGGACTTATTTATTTTATTACTATCTTATCTCATTGGCTCGATACCTACTGCCTTGCTTGTAGGTAAACTTTTCTTTGGCATTGATATTCGTGAATATGGTAGCAACAATCCCGGCGCAACGAATACACTTCGGGTTTTAGGAAAAAGAGCAGGGGTTACTGTTTTAATTATTGATATTGGTAAAGGTGCACTTGCTGCTTCACTCCCCCTGTTACTTCAAACAGGTGGTGATCCACTAATTATTGGTTTGTTTGCAGTTGTTGGGCATTGCTTCCCTATTTTCGCTGGCTTTCGTGGAGGAAAAGCCATTGCTACTACTGCTGGTGTGCTATTGGTCGCGAATATCTGGTTATTTCTAATTGCCTATATCACCTTTGTTGCCGTGGTTTCTATCACAAAATACCTTTACTATGGCTCCATTTCTGTAGGGGTTGCTCTTTTCTTATATGCCACCCTTTCACCACTACAAAAAAATGAATGGATTTTCTTCCTATTTTTATTGTTGCTCATTTATTTACACCGTTCAAATATTCGCAACCATTTACTGCAGAGGGAGCCTAAAATTAATGATAAGAAAATTAAAGATGACCGTCTGCCACCTAAACAAGCTTAAGGAGGTCTGTTATGACTAAACAGTTAGCCAAGTTCATCGCTGATTTAAATCAATTAGACAAGCATCATATCGGCTATTGTGGAGAAAAGGAAGAGGACATTCTGCATGATATACAAGAAATAAAGCCTTATTTTATCACTTATGAATATGAGGGTGAAATTGAAGCTGCAATAGGATTAGATATTGATGAAGCTGACCGGAGTGCCGAAGTATGGGGTCCCTTTGCCAAGAATCATGAGGTAAAAAAAGATTTGTGGAACCAAGTTGTAAACTCCTATGAAAATAAGCTACAGCAATTATCGTTTTTTGTGAACGAAAAGAATAATAGTACCTTACATTTTTTACAATCAATCAATGCCACTCACCAAGGAAATCACGCCATACTCGCAGCAAAGCGAGGGATTTTCCAAAACATCTGTCACAGCTATCATGAGCAATATCGCAACGATTTTCTGCTACTACACGAAGCAACTTTTCCACAAACTTATTTGTCAGGCGAAGAGATACTAAAACTGTTGGATCAGCATCATAAACTGCTTCTATTGACAGAAAATGGCCAATTACAGGGCTATGTATATCTCGAAGCTGCACCACACTTTGGTGAAGGGCAGATTGAATTCCTTGCTGTATGTCCTAAAGCAAGAAAAAAAGGAAGAGGGCGACAGCTCATTGAGGCTGCACTCGAAACACTCTTCCAGTTTGAAAACATAGATAAAATCACATTATGTGTATCGCTTGATAATCATAAGGCGATCAAGTTATATCAATCAGCTGGATTTGAGCTGAGTGCACGGTTAAAATTATTCTCTTATCAATTTTAACTGATTTAAGTCTTTCACTCTTGCAATGCCAGCTAGGGACATGGTAATTCTCGTTTCTTCTATTAAGTTTTCTAATACTTTTTCAACCCCTACTTGGCCGTCTATACCTAAACCATATACAAATGGTCGACCAATACATACAGCTGCTGCGCCTAGTGCCAATGCCTTTACTATATCCGTCCCACGGCGAATACCACTATCAAATACTACTGGCACTTTTTGATTAGCTGCTTTAACAACCGCAGGCAATGCATCTAGCGCAGCAACTGTTCCATCTAATTGCCTGCCACCATGATTAGAAACAATTAGCCCTGATGCGCCTGCCTCTATTGCACATTGTACATCTTCTGGATGAAGGATACCTTTAATATAGATAGGTAAGGACGTTCTTTTTGCTAATGCTGCAATATGCGACCAATTCATTTCAGGATAATGAATATTATCTAAAACAGATTGAATCATAGATTCATGGTCAGTCTTCTCACCAAGCGCATGCATAAAGGCTGGATCTGATTCGTAATTTGCTTTACCGTAGCCCTCTTTTAGCGGAGAAAATTGTGTAGCGATATCCGTTTCTCTCCAGCCTGTCATAATTGTATCAACAGTAACGACAATCGCTTCATAACCTGCTCTTTCAGCTCTCTCTACCATACTGAATGAAACCTCTTCATTCCTCGACCAATAAAGCTGGAACCACTTTGGACTATCTACTGTTGCCGCTTTGACCTCCTCAATCGAGTAGCTAGAGACTGTACTCTGGATAAAAGGAACTCCGATTGTTTTCGCCGCTCTAGCAGTTGCCAATTCACCTTCTTCATGTGTCAATTTTTGCATGCCGACTGGGGCAATAAAAATGGGGTATGGATAAGTATGCTCTCCTAATGTCACACTCATATCTATATCTGCTACATTTCTAAGCATTCGAGGTAGTATTGACCATTTTTCGAAGGCTGTTGTATTCTTTCGTAATGTTTCCTCATTACTTGCTGCCGAGCGGACGTATCCATATGCTCCCTTAGACATAAGTTTTTTTGCTTCTTGTTCTAATGCTTGATATGAAACAGGGAAAACGGCTGGAACCTCAATATTCATCTGTCTATCTCCTTTTGTTAAACTCATTTGCGGCTTTTTTCACATGCGAAGAGTAGGAATAGTGGGATCCTTTGGCGTCTTTTCCACTCTTTTTCTGAAGAGAATGATGATTGAATTGGTGTAGCTTCACTAAGATTCATAATATTAAATTGGCAATCTTGCAATATTTTAAAATACTGTTCGATCGTCCGATGATACTTCACAACTTTTTCATCAATCCACGGCTCTACCCGCTCACCAATTAGAAAGTAGTCATCCACTACCCAATTTTCTCGCTTACCTCCACCGCTAATGAAAGCACTTGTAAGGACCGGATGCTGTACACTAAAGACAAATTCGCCACCCGTTCGCAAACTGTTATAAATATTCTCGCAAATTTGTTTGAAATCTTCAAGATAGTGAAGCGTTAATTGTGAAAAGATACAATCATAAGTTTCTTTTTTAAAGTCATATGTTTCTAAACTAGCATGAGTTAATTTCACATTAGGAATGCCTGCGAGGTTTTTCAGAGCCAATTCTAACATTTTTTGCGAACCATCAATCCCTGTATAGGACCCGAGTAAGGGTGCCAACTCTTTTGCTAAAGTGGCAGCACCACACCCAAGTTCAAGCACATCTTTATTGCTCATGTCACCTAGTAAATTCAAAAAAGCTGGTTTTTCTATCATTTCATTAGGGCTTTCTTTACGCATTCTTCTTTTCAAATAATTTTGTAAAAATTCATCATTTTCATAAACGGATGATCCCCGATATTCCACTGTATCGCTCCCTTTATTATTTTGTTGGTGCTCCTCGATATCTCGCTTCACGTAGCTCGAGAGCATAGGCTGCAACATTGGGCATCCCCATTATTTCAGCTTGATGTATTTCTCTTTCAATATCATAAGGAATTCTCACTATTTCAATTGAGAAGGGACCTTCTTGTTTAGATTGATAATTCCCATGCATAATCGCAAAAGTTGCCTGTGGAATATCTAATGAATTACCGACACTGCCACAATTAAATAATGTTCTTTGCGGTTGAATTGGTTCAATGAGCGCAGCATGAATGTCTCCGAATCCAATTACATCAGGCTTCCTCTCTTGTTCAAGCGGCTTTATCCATTCACTTATTTCAAACATCTCATTTTTCTCTTTGGTCGTGGCCTTCATTGGGATGACTCTATGATAAACACTTTTTGCTGAAGCATGATAAAGTCGTATATATTTTCCACTCATATAAAAATCAAAATGGAAGGGTAAGCTCTGTAAATAGTCCATAGCTTCTCCCTCAAGCTGCTTCTGATGCCACTCGATTTCTTCACTATCAATTGGCTTTCTAATAAAATCATCCCAATTCCCTTGCAGTACCACATCACATGTTTCTCTTACTTTATGTACTACCTCTAAACCACTCGGACCCTTACCAATTAAATCACCTAAGCAAAAAATCTTATCTATTTTTCTTTCTTTTATGTGATGTAGGACCGCTTCTAAAGCTGTCAAATTACCATGAATATCTGAAATAATTGCAATGGCCATGGTCATTTCCTCCTTCGTGCTTGTTGATTATAGTATTTTGCCATAAATAATAGCAGTTTTATTGTTGAATTGGTTACTCTACTTTGTTCAAGAGGGACGGTTCTTCTTTCAGTAACTATCTCAATTGTACTTCTTTCCCTGAAGTCAGTGATTACTTCTTTTGCGACTTGAGATTCCTTTAAGAGATCCGCATCCTTTCATTTGCCACTTCCTCACTTACCACCAAGGAGGGCAATACCTCTCTATTGCCAACAAAGGACAATTCATTACGAAAAGTCTACTCCTCTTTCACTGAGCAGTAAAGGGTTTAGCAAATACTAAAAACTCCCCCTCTCTTCCTTCCATTTCTTTTCTCCGAATTAAACATGAATGTATTGTGTTCTTGCCATGATTACTGCTAAAATTTATGTTAAAATAGCAATGAATAATCTTTTAATCAAGGAGACGAACGATGTCAAAAGTATATATTTTCGGTCATAAAAACCCAGATACTGATACGATTTGCTCTGCAATTGCCTATGCAGACCTCAAAAAAGAATTAGGTATGGATGCAGAACCAGTTCGCCTTGGCGAAATTAACGGAGAAACACAATACGCATTAGACTATTTCAAGCAAGCGGCACCGCGCTATGTAGAAAAAGTAGCTAGCGATGTAAAGGAAGTCATTCTCGTTGACCATAACGAATTTCAACAAAGTGCAGATGATATTCGTGATGTCCAAATTCTTGAAGTCATTGACCATCATCGTATTGCCAACTTTGAAACAAGCGATCCTCTATACTACCGTGCAGAACCAGTCGGGTGTACAGCAACCATTTTAAACAAAATCTATAAAGAGAATGGTATAGAGATTAAAAAAGAAATTGCTGGTTTGATGCTTTCAGCTATCATTTCTGACTCTTTACTTTTCAAATCACCGACATGCACAGAACAAGATGTAAAAGCCGCTCAAGAGTTGGCTGAAATTGCTGGTGTCAACCCACAAGTATATGGTTTGGAAATGCTTAAAGCCGGTGCAGATTTAAGTGAAAAAACTGTGGATCAATTGATCACACTTGATGCGAAAGAATTTCAATTAGGTGAACACAAAGCTTATATCGCTCAAGTAAACGCTGTCGATTTAGACGATGTCCTTAAACGTAAAACGGAAATAGAAGCCGCAATGATGACAGCGATTGTTGATAAAGAATTAGATT
This sequence comes from Cytobacillus sp. FSL M8-0252, assembly GCF_038007345.1. Taxonomy (NCBI): domain Bacteria; kingdom Bacillati; phylum Bacillota; class Bacilli; order Caryophanales; family Bacillaceae; genus Cytobacillus; species Cytobacillus sp. FSL M8-0252. The sequence goes on along the minus strand of NZ_JBBOWZ010000001.1, from coordinate 740,591 downwards.
TATTCCTATTTGTATTAACAGATATACTTAACAATGATTCAATGGCTATTGCTCTTGGATCTCAAGTAAAAGCTGTGGAACAAGCATTTGAAGTCATTCTAGTAGATAATCAAGCTCTACTAAAAGGTGTTGTTTCTCGTAAGAAACAAATCGTACCACCATTAACAAATGTATTAGCTTAATTTTTTTTAAAAAGTGTCCTCATTGCAAAATGAGGATACTTTTTTTATGGAAAAATATATGTATAAAAAAGGATATATATACAAATTTTAATAAAAAGGAGGTAATATGATGAAAAAAATCCTAACGTTTATGTCCATTGTTTTACTTGCAATTAGTGTCATGACTCCTATAGCGAATGCCGAGGGCCACCATAAACACCGTAGTCATAAAATGCACGGGATGCATGAGGCATTTAACCAATTTCTATTCGACCAATTTGATGAAGAAATAAATAAAGCCGTCAGCAACTATTACAAAAACGATTCCATGAAGGTGCAGTATCATACAAAAGGTCAGCACCCTCATGCACTGGTAAAAATCGTACAATCTAAAGAAGAAAATAAACTGAGTCACCCCTATATATTAACTTTCATCGTCAATACTTACGAAGGTGATCAAACGGAACCCACTGGTATTGATAAAATCAGCTTTGGTGTCACACCACTTGATAACAACAAAGTATTTAGCCAGCAAGCTGTGGCAGGTTCTAAAGTTGAATTAATCGAGTTTAAACATCATGACCCTAAAGAAAAAATAGAAACGAACAAAAACGCCGAATAAGGCATTTTTTTGCATAATAGCCTCCACATTTGAAAGAATAAACATTAAAACATATAGAGGTGATAACCATGAAAGCTGTCACATACCAGGGACCTAAAAAAGTAGCAGTAACAAAGGTAGCCGATCCAAAGATAGAGAAGAAAGACGATCTTATTGTAAAAATAACTTCAACGGCTATTTGTGGATCAGACCTTCACTTATATCAAGGAAATATGCCACTACCGGAAGGCTATATCATTGGTCACGAACCAATGGGAATCGTAGAAGAAGTAGGTCCAGATGTGACAAGGGTTAAAAAAGGCGATCGGGTTGTTATCCCCTTTAACGTATCATGTGGACATTGTTTCTACTGCGAACACCAAATGGAAAGCCAATGCGATCATTCTAACCCTCATTATGATTCAGGTGGATACTTTGGCTATGCAGAGAAATTCGGTAACTATCCTGGAGGACAAGCAGAATATTTGAGAGTACCATTTGGAAATTTCACCCCTTTTATTGTGCCTAAAGATTGTGAATTAGAAGATGAATCTCTGCTTTTTTTATCTGACGTATTACCTACTGCCTATTGGAGTGTACTTCACTCTGGAGTAAAAAAAGGAGATACAGTAATCGTTCTTGGTTGCGGACCAGTTGGGCTAATGACTCAAAAATTTGCCTGGATGATGGGAGCCAAAAGAGTAATTGCAATCGATTATTTGGACTATCGAATGAATCATGCAAAAAAAATGAACAAAGTAGAAACATTTGAATTTACAAAGTATCCTGATATGGGGGAGCATTTGAAAGAAATCACCAATGGTGGTGCGGATGTTGTCATCGATTGCGTTGGAATGGACGGAAAAAAATCTCCAGTAGAATTTCTTGAACAGAAACTTAAATTACAAGGCGGCACTTTAGGACCCATCCAAATTGCCACAAAAGCCGTAAGGAAATTCGGAACAGTTCAATTGACTGGCGTATATGGAGGCAATTATAACGCATTCCCACTTGGTCCATTTTGGGTCAGAAATATACAGCTTAAAATGGGGCAAGCTCCTGTCATTCATCTGATGCCAGAACTTTATCAAATGATACAAGAAGAAAAGCTTAATCCTAAAGAGATTATCACACATAAAATCTCTTTAGCAGATGCCAGTCATGGATACCAGATTTTTAATAACCACGAAGATCAATGTATAAAGGTAGTATTAAAACCGTAAATAATGACAATGAAATGAAAAAATGGCTTTTCATTTGTATCTGCAATTTTAGTCCTATATTGTAAGAAAACTGAGAATGTCAGCGGAACAACGAGTTAACAAATAACGATCAAATATCATCACGTAACATGAAGAAGCTGTAATCCTCAAGTGAGATGACAGTTTCTTTTTTTCAATAAATTTATTCCTAGTTAGTTAATTTGGTAGCTGAATTTGAACATTAGCACCCCTTAGCTCAAGAAGAAACTTAATTATAAAAATGAGAGATAATCATTTACATTTAGATATTTTAACAATTTCTTTGATGGTAGAATTAACCTCCTTGCTATTTTTAATTATATATAAATAGTCTGCTTCCCCTTCTCCTGGGTCAACTACATCTTCATGTAAAGATTCAGCTTGTTGCCGAATAAGCACTTGCTCAAAATTAGAATATGCACCTCTTAATATATTGGTATTTCTTTTACTATTAATAACCCGTTCTTTTAGAATTTCATCTGGAATATCAAAATTTACCAAGATACGGATAAACTCATCTTTATTATAGACTTCTTTAAGCAAATACTTTCTACCTTTTCTAGTTCTATTTGCACTACTAACTATAATATGAAGATCCGTATTTTCTATTGCATATTCAGCAATTAACTTGGATATGGAATGTTTAAGAGTATTAGGTCCAGTTTTCGGTTGTAATTTTTTGTAATGCCTATTAACAAATTCAGCATGATTATCCTGATCTAACACAAAAGAGTTTTCTAGTTCATTTTCTAATTCTCTTGCAAAAGTACTTTTCCCACAATGAGTCTTGCCCACAGTAATAACCACTAACCTCTTCATAATATTATCTCCTTTAACTAAACTCCCTCAATAAACAAACACTTATCTCTTAATTACGCAGTTTTTCACCGTATTGCTATCTAACTTGTTTTACTTTACAGATTTGATTAGAGTGAAAAGTACACAATCAAGCTGTTTACGAAGAAAATGAGCGCAGGAAACTAGCCAACCTTCGGTTGATTCCCAAAAGTTGGATAAATAGGTATGTACGCACCAATGGATGTCCACATCTCTTATGGAGGTCTACCCTCCCAAGTCTCACAGAGTCTACGCTCCTACATTCCTTCGTTCAACCTTTCCATAAGGTGGATGTCGGTCATGCTGCCCCACAGGATCTAAGTCCTTACGTTAGTTGCGTTGCCAACTAATCCCATGCTGATTTTGTCTGTTCATCTTGTTAAATCTATTGGTTAATCGTTAGTTTAATAGTGATTAAGCTGCTATTTGTTCTTGGATAAATGCATGCATATGAGGGATGTCCTTCAACATCTTCTCCTCTTGAAACACAAACTGTTTCTTACCAATAGAGAATAGTATACGGATGAGCTTATTACACAAGGCAATTAAAGACTGCATCTTTTTTAACGGATTGTCAGGTCTCATTGTGTAGTAATAATGTAGGGCTTTAAAGGCTTTGTTCTTGGCTACTAGAATCATAGATGCTCGGAATAACAATGCTCGTAATTTCTTTCGACCACGTTTGGTTATTCTGGTTCTCCCTTTATGCTGACCTGATGTATTTTCTTTTAAGCTAAGTCCAGCCAGTTTAGTTATCTGGCGAGGATGATTGTATTCACTCAAATCGCCTACTTCAGCGAAGAAACCCGCCACTGTATCACGGCCAATTCCTGTTATTTTTAACATTTGATCAACGCCTGGAATATCTTGAAGTAGTGTATCCAGAGTTTGGTCAAGCTCTTCGAACTTTTTTTGAATGAGTTCATACTTTTGAATTAACGTTCTTAACTCCATTTTAGCCATCATGGCACCCTGACGGATGCCAATCGAGCGATTGGCTGCTTCTTTTAAGGCACGAATCTTCTTAATCCCTATACTGCGCTTCACTGCTTGCCTAAGGTATTCTAGTAATTCTTCTTCTGTATATCTCACCAGTTCTTCCGGTAATGCTTCCAGCTTTAATAAATGAAGAGCTGCCTTCCCTTCCCAACTTTTAAAAACGGTAAAGAACTCTGGAAAATATCGATCAATCCAGTTGTGTATCTGTCCTTGCACTATTTGTAAGTCTACATTTAATAGATCACGCAATTTCTTAGCCACACGCAGTTCTGCGAAAACTCCTTGTGGTATCGTTGGTTCGGAGTATCTACCATCTTTGACTAGTTGTGCAATGACTTTTGCGTCTTTAACATCATTTTTAGTTGGAGAATTATCGTCTAGTTCCTTACTGTGCTTGACGTGTAAGGGGTTGACCGCGACGAACTTAATCTGTTCCTCCTTTAGAATATGAGCTAAATTAAGCCAATAATGGCCTGTTGGCTCCATTCCAGTAATGACAGACTCCATTTTGTATGAATCTTTTATTTGATTAATCCAATTAATAAATGTCCTAATTCCTTCTTGAGTATTATCAAAAAAGCAAGTAGAACCTAGCTCTATTCCACGATAATCTTGTGCTCTAGCTACATGATGATGTTTGGCAATATCAATACCAATGATTAAGGTTTTTGATGTAATTTGAGCTATTTTATGATTTTGGTTATAATTCATTTTGAGACCTCCGAATAGATATTTTGTCCCTTTTAGCTAGCCGGCTTAGGACACATTTATCTTATCAAGAGGTCTTTTTTCTATCAAATTTCATTTTCACTTATTACAGGAATGCTGCCCCGTTTATTCTATAAGAAAAGCTGCTTAAATTAGCAGCTGAACTAATTATTCTCAATTAACTTTTTTATTGCATAGACTACGACTTTCGGTTCGTCATTTTGTATATAGTGAGCACTATTTTCAGCAATTATTAATTCTCCTTCAGAGGATATTTCGAGAATCTCTCCCTGCATTTCATTCCATAACTTTTGTGATTCTATAGAATAATGAGCTTTCTGACCCGCAGATAGAACAATTAATGGGACATTTAATTTTTTTCTAGTGTCTTTTAACTGCTTCAGGCTTTCCATAAATTCTCCATAATTTCCTTCGTAAACGAATTGCCTCTTATATGCTTGTTGAAAATCTTTTGACATTGTAGGGAGAAAACGCTCTCTGTATTCTTCTGGAGTAGAGTCAATCAAGACTAGTCCACAAACTTCATTTGGATATTCAGTAGCAAACATCCGCATATTTACTCCACCAAACGAATGACCTACTAATATGTAGGGAGGCTTAATCTTAGCTTCACTAAGAAGTTCCTTTAATTCTTTTACCATTTCACTGCTAGTTCTGGGACTAGAACTTGGTTCACTTTTCCCAAGTCCTGCTCTATCATAAATTAGTACACTAGAGAGCATTGAAATCTCTCTTAATACTGAATTCCATGCCTTAGAAAAGTCTCCATATCCGGCATCCATTATGACTGTTGGCTTTCCATTATTTTCTCCCACCAATTTAGCATATAATTTACATTTACTTATATGTATAAACATTTCATTGTTCATTGGTTCACTCCTATCATTTTGCCGACTATCTTAAGTTAAAATTTAACATTACTAAAAATCTTATTCAACAAACCTGCCCCCATTGTTCCATAAGAAAAGAGCTTCCTTATTTAACTGTTAGTTCAATAAGGAAACTCATGACGATTTCACTTTTCAAGTTAGTATTATTCTATTTCAAAATCCTTTATATTGGCTATGGGATGAAGTGTTGCTTCGGCATTAAATGTAGAAAGTACTTCACCTTGCTGAACTTTTTTAACCCAATCATGATCAGCTAAGGCTCCTTTACCAAGAGCTACTAGATCGGCACCTCCATCGGTTAACATTTCAATTGCTCTATCTACATTTTCGAGTTGTCCATTGGCGATTATCGGTAATTCGCTGTATTTTTTTGCAAGAGATACAAGAGAAGTCTCACTACCTTCGAAGGCAGGTTGCCAAGCTTCAAATTCTGTTACGTGAATATAATTTAATCCTGACTTACCTAATGCACTAAAAATGATCTCTGCATCTACTTCTTTGCCTGACCACTTATAAAAGTAGTCATTGACTTGTGATTGTGAAATTCTCATCCCAACAATAAACTGCTCATCCGCAACGGCTTCCGTTACAGCGTTGGCAACTTCAACAAGAAACCGTACTCTATTTTCGGTGCTCCCCCCATATTCATCTGTCCGAACGTTCGTGTACTCTGTTAAAAAAGCATCTAATAAATATCCGTTTGCACCATGCAATTCTACACCATCAAAACCAGCAGATTTTGCTTTTTTTGCCGCCTCTACAAAACTGTATTTAACATCTACCATTTCCTCTTTTGTAATGGTTCTTGGCCGTTTAAATGGACCTTCTCCAAGATAGAATTTTAATTGCTCTCCTTTCGGTTGAACAGCAGATGGCGCTATGGTTTCTTCAGTAAATCGATTTCCTTGGGAAAGTGGTCCGGTATGTTGCAATTGCATAAAGATCTTTCCACCTTCTGAATGAACAGCATCAACAATTTTCTTCCATTCTTTCGCTTGTCCATCCAATGCAATTCCCGGTTGAAACTGATACGTTTGACTGTTCTCGTCATCTATATATGTGCCTTCCGTAATAATTAGCCCAAAGCCACCCTCTGCAAAAGAACGGTAGTATTTAATCATTCTGTCTGTAATGAAACCTTCTTGGTCTGCACTAATTCGCGTCATAGGTGCAACCGCTACTCTATTTTTAAGTTCTGTATTGTTGATGTTGAATGATTGAAACAAAATATTTTTATCCATCTTAAGATTCCTCCTGTTGATTTGATAATTGACAACTTCTTAGTAAATAGCTTAAATGAAGTATGTAGTTTAGTAAAATGAATATATTAAAATTAAACATTCAATAATATTGAACCAACAAGGGGTATAAATATGGAGCTACGTCAATTAATTACATTTAAAACTATAGTAGAAAAAGGTAGTTTTAATAGAACAGCCCAACACCTAGGCTATTCACAATCCTCTATTACAACACACATTAAAGAGCTTGAAAAAGAGTTAGACAATCCTTTGTTCGACCGATTAGGAAAAAAGGTAGTTTTAACGCATTTTGGAAAACAATTCTATCCATATGCTACCCAAATTATTGAACTTTACAATCAATCTTTAAATATAGATAAAGAACCACAGGGTCAACTAACCATTGGTATATCGGAATCGTTGACCATCTGTCGAATTCCACTTATTCTACTTGAATTTAAACAGAGATATCCAAAGGTTAATTTACATGTTAAATCATTAGAGAACTATGATGTTACTAAGAGTCTACAAAGCGGAGATATTGATTTAGCACTCATTTTGGAAAAAGAAGATTGGATAAAAGAAGATTTATTTATTAAGGAATTGATTAGAGAGAAAATGGTATTAATTAGCCCCAATGAAAAAGACTTCTCCAGAACCGCATTGTATTCTGATTTACGATGTAGTTACAAGTCTGTTTTTGATGAGTATATAAAATTAAACCAGTTAGATATTGAAGCTAGTTTAGAGTTTCAGAGCATTGAAGCCATTAAGCATTGTGTTAAACATGGGTTGGGCATATCTTTAGTGCCTTTGTTCTCAGTGAAAGAAGAATTGAAAAATGGGGTGTTTAAGGGGGAAAAGGTATCTAATAAGCAATCGTCGATTTCAACTTATATGACGCATCATAAAGATAAATGGATTTCTCCATCGATAAAGTGTATGATGGAAATCGTTCAAGAGCATGCAAGTCATTGGGAATAAAAAAAGAGCTTCTTAGCTCTTTTTTTATTTGCCTTCCTATTAGTATTAAGAAGAAAAAGCCACCTATTGGTAGCTATTCATTTTTTTGTTCTGCTAATTTACTTCTATCTTCAGACAATGGGGGTTGTTCGACCCAACGATTCTTAATCATTAGATTAATCCATTCATTACCAATATCTAAATCATCTGCAATTGCTTTCATGTATTTTGGTGATAAATCTCGTCTTGGTGAAGTAGCCCAACCGGTCCCGTAATACACCATTGCTGTTGAAAATAAAAATCCTACTTGGAACATGATGAGTTTTTCAGAGAATGGTGAGTTCGTCGAATCTGTAATTTCAGCATCAAAAATAGACGGATTCGGGAGGTTTTCTGCTAGAAAAACTTCAAAAAACGTCCTTACATGCTTCTCTTTTGTCTTTACAGCTTTCTTTAATAATTTTTTTACATCTTTTGATTTTGCCACTTGATGAGCAAAAACTACAAACGCCTTAGCAAATATGCTTTTCTTTAAATTAAAATAAATATCTGCTATTTCAATGCAGCTTAATGGCCTTTTTTCTCCCAACCATCCCGTTAAATAACTTTTATCATCTATGTATTCTGCTCTATCTGGAGGGGTAATCACAGGGGGACGCAAATACAAACCTTTTTCTAAAAGTAAGTTTTTCGTTTGGTTACACAATTCCACCGAAGTAGTTATACATTCACTAAAATAATTTCGAACATCTACTCTAGTACATGTAGTTATTGCACCACTATACCCATTACAACCATGTATGGACATAATGTTTAAATAATTTAAACAAAAAACATCAGAGAAAACGCGAGGTACATTTGGTATGTAATCATTGTCAGAAAATCCAATGGGAATCGGAAAACTTTCACTCTTAAAGAACTCTTTAATTTTTCGTGTATGTTCGTGGCTAAGGGCCATTGCATATTCAAATACACTTCTTATTTCAGTATCCTCTATATGTTCCAACATATGTTTGTGAATACAAATACTTGCGGTTTCGTTCATATACTGTGTCCATAATGCTGCAATCTCAGCAGAAGTTAATTTTGCATTAGATGTATTGTTCATTTTTGACTCCTCGCAGTTTTTACTCATAAGGTGTCCCATTCACCAAGTAATATTCGATGCCAAAGTTATTAAGGATAAAAAGGAAATTCAATTGCATTGTAAAAACCCTGTTTTAAAAAGGATAAAGGTAATAATTAACTTAAACTCATAATTTATTGGGAGTTTGAAAATGATAGATTTAAGGTGATAATATGAATAATAATCTTAGACTTACTTCTCTAAAGACAAGGACAAATATGGGGAGCATATATGAATCAAACAATAAAGATATAGTTAATGGATAGTCTGATGACTATAGTTGTGGATAAATCCATTAAAGAAATATTTAACTTGTTGTTACTTTTTTTGCAAAGCAGGAGAAACAAGATCATACGAAATTTAGGGTATTACAGTTCAAATTGGACTTAATGAAATCGTTTTTGCAATTATCCACATATAATTAAATTACATTAATTCCGTGTGATGAAACTGTATAAAGAGGCGAAGACATAGTGTCTTACAACTGATGCTAAAAAAGGAAAGTCGTCAAAAACCTTCATCTCTTGTCAAGTGCCACAATCGAAAGAAATAAGGGGATTTTAACCGCTTCTGGAAAAAACGGTCGCTCTCAAATGAAGGTATTATCTCAATTATATAGAGAGATTACTTTCCAGCTTAAATCCTTTGAAAAAGAAGTAATGCTTGTAAAGGTGGAACAGTATGAAATATTCTCCACTAGAGAAAATATTATGGAGTATTGCTTTACCAGGACTTGGACAATATTTAAATGGAAAACTATTTAAGGGCACCGTTTTTCTCATGCTAGAAATATTTATAAACATTAAATCAAAGTTTAATGAAATCATTATATATAGCTTTAAAGGGAATATTCCTATGGCTATAGAACAAGCAAATTATCACTGGCTTATGTTTTATCCTTGTTTATATTTCTATGCGATTTGGGATGCTTATAAAGAATCTGGTGTAGGAAGTAAATATTCTTTCATCCCATTTGTGTTTTCGGGTTATTTTGTTACAGCTGGTTTGCTTTTTTCGGTAGACTTCACGATTTTCGGTATACTATTGGGACCTGTTTGGTTACCAATGTTATGTGTAATTCCTGGAATAATTATAGGAAATATATTTATGAAGTTAATACCTTTTAAGTAATCATTAAATGCTAATGACTTAGAAACATTGTAACTCCCAATCCAAACTTCAGTTTCTGTTGATTTTCCTTCTCCATTGTTAGACAGTATAGCGTAACACATAAATATTTCTTCTATTGAAGGTAGCTAGCAGAGTATTACCATATTCTTGTTTCTTCACAAGAAAATTACAATGATATTCCTATTCATTTTCAACTTTTCATTGATCTGCACCATTTAGATTATTTAGGTGTTCTTATACTGGTGGTTTGTCCTACATTAAATATAAAATCAAGAACAATGAAAACCTAAAATAGGAATAAAAAAGGAAAATGACGTGCACCTGTTCACACGTCATTTTTTGCGATTTATCCATAAAGCATCCAAGAACAAAGAGATTTTGTTTATCCTCTTAATTTTTATTTAAGTTAATAAACATGGTTTTTAACCCACGAATAATGATACTTTGTCTCCACTCTAGTTCAGACTCGGGGACAGCTAAGCTTACTTTGGGAAAGATCTGCAATAATATACGTAAAGCGGTGTCCCCTTCTAATCTTGCCAATGGTGCACCTAAGCAATAATGAATTCCTTTTCCGAAGGCAATATGCGGGCTCTTCTCTCTTGTAATATCTAACTGCTCTGGATTTGAGAAAACTTGCGGATCGTGATCAGCTGAAGCAAGAGAAACAATGACATGATCACCCTGTGCAATTTCCTGGCCCATAAAGGTAAAAGACTCACTCGCCCAACGATCCGTACTGAACTCAACCGGCCCGTTATATCGTAAAAGTTCTTCAATTGCCTGTGGCATCAAGTCAGGGTTTTCTTTTAATAATTGTAGCTGATCGGGATGTGACAATAAGGCGAGTAACCCGTTGGCGATTAAATTTACTGTAGTCTCATGCCCTGCTACGATTAATAACATGATGACACCGATTAGCTCACGCTTCGATAATTTATCCCCATCCTCCTCCGCTCGAATTAAATCAGAAAGTAAGTCCGCCTGCGGAGTAAGTTTCTTTTGTTCAATTAAATTTTCTAAGTAAACAATGAATTCGCCCATCGCTTCGTCGTGATCTTCGGGATCCATTACATCTACTAACACATGTGACCATCGTTGAAAATCCATTTGATCTGCCTCAGGCACACCAATCAATTCACAGATGACACGAATAGGAATCGGAAATGCATACACTTCTATAAAATCAACCGTCTCTTTTCCCTTCATTAGTTCTGCTTGTTCTAGAGCAATTTCTTCCACTCTTCCTTTAAGCGCATTTATTTTTTTGGGCGTAAAGCCATATTGGACAAGATTGCGTAACCTTCTATGGTCAGGCGGGTCAACAAATAACATACTACTCGCAATCGGTGGCATATTCTCATCTGTTATTTCGTCTGGATAGACTTTTCTCATATCTTTTATAAAACGTGGATCTTTTAACACCGCTTCACTCGCTTCATAACTAAATGCCATCCAAGACTCCATACCACTGAATAACTTCACCTTTGTAAATGGCTGGTGTGGTCTAATTTCTTTGTAATAATCATAAGGGTTTTGATGAAACTGATGTGAGAAAATCTCATCTGTTTTTTGTGGCAAATCGCTTCCTCCTTTATTGACTCTGTACTGTATCTATTCTTGGCGATCGTTGAAAACCCTTTAATTTGCGTATAAACTGATACGATAAATGAACTGATAAATAGCCTAACTGACAGTAAAGGCATCTCATCCCTCGTCTAAGATATATTTAACACAATCAGAATGAATTCGTTAAACAAAAAAAGCCTCTATTATAATAGAAGCTTACATTTGCAAGACCCAAACGATGAGTGGTCCGATGATTGAACCAATAATGGCACATATAGACATAGTAATGGAGCTAATGGAAAAAGCGAGCTCATCATATTCAGCCGCTTTTGCCGTACCCATTGCATGCGAGGTGCCGCCAAGTGCAATTCCACGACCAATAGATGTGTAAATCCTCAAATATTTAAAAATATAGGGGGAAATTATTACGCCGAAGATCCCCGTAATCGTTACCCCGACAACTGCCATGGAAGCATTCCCTTCTAACACTTTAGCTACTTCTATTGCGACAGGTGTTGTAAGTGATTTTGGTAGCATTGAAATGATTAGTGCAGAATCAATACGAAGTGCCTTTCCAAGGAGACCCACACTTAACATCGCTGTTAGAGTTGCAATAAACGCCCCACCTATAATCGTAAAAAGGTATTTTTTCAAAAAATCACGTTGTTTGTATAATGGATAGGCTAGGGCAACAACGGTCGGACCTAATAATGATGTAATGAACTGCCCACCTTCCATGTATTTATCATATGAAATACCTAAGCTTACTAAAATGATAATCATTAGAACTGTACCTGACAAAATTGGTAACAAGATGGGTAGTGGATACCTTTTATATAGCGATGAAACAACGAAATAGATAACTAAAGTGAGAAGAATCATAGAGATTGAGAAGAAGATGTCTCGCATGCTTGATCCGCCTCTCTTTGTTGTGTCTTTTTCGCAAAATACTGGGTTGTTTTACCGGATACTGCCATTGTAATTATTGTACTCACCAATATCGCAATAATCAGTAATAATCCGCGCACAGATAGTAATTCTGGGTAATCCATGACCCCCACCGTTGCTGGAATAAAAAACAACATCAGAATACTAAGAAGAAACTGCGCACCGCTCTCTATCATTTTGACGGGCACAATGTTAAAACATAAACAAACAAATAATAACAACATACCAATAATATTTCCTGGTATGGTTAATGAGAAAAAATGCTGAATAGAGATTCCTATAAAGGAAAAAATATATAAAATACATACTTGTAAAATAACCAATAAAACTTTCATCATTCACGCTGCTCTATTTTCCTGAGCAACTGCCCTTCTTTCTATTAATAGGATGATAGATTGGCCATCATTTCAGAATAAAAATGATCAAGATGTCTAACCATAGCCGTTTTTGTGCGATCAATATCTCCTGACCTTAACCCTTCTATTATCAATTGATGTTCATTATAAACCGTTTCGATACTCACTCTTTTATTTAATATATATAACCCATACCAATTCACATAATCTATTAAATTACGAATAATTTGATACAATCTTTCATTATTTGTTAACTCTGCTAAAAATAAATGAAAAGCAGAATCATGATACATAAATGCGACTGGATCCTCTTTCAATTCAAAAAGTTGCTGGTCCTTTTCCTCTAGTTTATGTAGCATCTCCTGATTTAATAATGGGATTAAAAGTTCAATGACGAGCGCTTCATTCGCTTTTCGCAATTGAAATACTTCATTGACATCTTTACGCTCTATCTCTTTCACTGAAATCCCTTTTCTCGGTAATGATTGTACCCAGCCTTCCATTTCTAACTGTTGAAGTGCTAACTTTAAAGGCGTCCGGCTAATCCCTAGGCTTTCGCTCAAGGTACGTTCATGAATTGTTGAGCCTGGTGCAATATCATGTTGAATAATCGCTCTTTTTATTTCACGATAGGCATGTTCCTTAAAAGAAGGTGGTTGTTCAACCTTTTGAAAAACCATACAATCTCCCCTTTGAAAATTTGGTATCTGCATCTGGTATACCAGATGCCAACCAAGAAAGTATACCAGTTGTTGCAATAAACAACAATAGGTGGTTGTAAAGAATATATGCTTGATATCTTTTTATCATCATTATATATTTCACACCAACTTATTATGACAAGAAAAAGACTCCCCAGATGAGAGTCTCAATAAACAAAATATCTTACTTACCGTAGATTATCATGATTGCTTCCATTCCATTGAAATATTTCTGGGTTGGAATCCCAGTGACTCGTACAATCCAATGGCTGGGTTACCGTGATAAGCTGTTAATCGAAATTCTTTGAACTGTTGTTTTCTTAGCTCCTTCATCGCTGCCATCATTAATTGCCGACCCATTCCTTTTCCTCTATTGTTTTCTTGCACATACAATTCATAAATGAAGCCAATTTCTTGCTCGGTCATTTCGTCTCTTTTTCCACCAAGCAGCACCCATCCCATTATTTCTTCATGTTCTACAGCAACAAGATATTCTCCCCCGTTACTTCTTATAGATTCAACCATCTCTCTCAGCTTACGCTCTTCCGGTTTAGAACGGTTTAATGTACCTTCATACACTGATTGAACAGATAACTTTAAAATACTTTCTACCTCTTTTTCAGTTGGCTTTCTGATCTCCACTATATTTCTCTCCTTTTCTTGCTGGTTTCCAATGCGTCCATCGCGTTATATCTTGGTCAGCTAACCAATCGTAAAATTGCTCACTATTTATGATTCCATCTTCTAAGACTGCTCGATACACAAAAATGGAAGGGTAGGTTAATTCTCTCTTAGAGAGTTCCTCTTTTATTGATAGGATGTGTGTTCTTGATTCATGTGTTAACGAATATTGCATTTCCTTCACAAGATCCCTAGACAAAGGTCCTTTATGACTTTTTGGAAATAACCACATATCAATTTTCCAAACTTCTAGATTATCATACTTATATAAAATCTTAAAATAGAGACCATTAAATGATTCATTCAGGTAATTGTGATATTTAATATCTACTACTTGTGGGTGGTCAACAATCTCCGCTAACATACTAAACACTTGATTGGCATTAGGTTCATCACAAAAGACTTCGATATCAATATCACAATCGACCATTAAATCATAAGCATAGGCTCCCACTACATATACTTCTCCTATTCGAGACCACCTTTCAAGTAAAGAAAGCTCCTTCAATATTTGTTTAGCGCGCTCTTTTCGTTTCCCTGCTCTTTCTAATAACATCGTAACCTCCAACTATTTCATTTTTAAAAATTATTTGATTTTTTTAAGTGTAAGAGGTTTTGTCAAGATAAAAAACGCGTGGTCTCATCTCCCACGCGTGAGTAATTTAATCTTTATTCATCATCCAATTGCTGATCCAACCCTGCAACAAGATTATCCATGAGTACTTTTACAGATTGAAGAGTAGCCTTTTGATAACTTTCTCCTGCCCAAAGTGACATGAAGTCAGTCTGATTTTGTTTCGCTGCCACTAATCTTATCGCTTGTGTTAAGTCATTTTGAAGTGGATAAGGTAAGCTAGTTTGGTTTTTCATTTGCTCCATAAAACGGTTGTGAATCCCTCTTGCCCATTTACCCGAAAAGGCTTCTGTCAAGCTTGTTTTCTTATTAGAAGAGACAAGCATTTTCTTATAAGCGGGATGAATACCACTTTCTTCTGTTGCTAAAAAAGCAGTACCTAATTGAACACCCTCAGCTCCTAAGCGAAAGGCAACTTCTGCACCCGAAGCGTCCATTATGCCACCCGCCGCAATGACTGGAATACTGATTTCATCCGTAACTGCTGGAATAAGGTCAACTAACGGAATAAGGGAATCAAGTGCATCACCGATAAAAGTACCACGATGACCGCCTGCTTCTTTCCCTTGTACAACAAGAAGGTCGCAACCTCTCTCTTCCCAGAGAACAGCTTCTTCTACTGATGTCGCTGTACCGATTACTCTTGTTCCTTCTTTTTGTAATTCTTTTATCACTGCTTCTTCTGGAATACCAAATGTGAAACTACATATCGGAACAAAAGATTTCATCACAACTTCTAATTGCTGTTCATAAAATAAGCGGTGATCTTTTCTTGGTAATTGAAGCGGTGCATCAATTTGAAGTTCGTTACGAAATACTTCTAGTGATTCAATCGCCCTTTCTTCTTCTTCTTTTGTGAAAGCGATATCATTCCCAGGTATAAATAAGTTGATGCCAAAAGGGTGATTGGTTTTTTGACGAATATCATGAATCATCGTTTCCATATCCATTGGGCTCATATAACCCGCTCCGATATTTCCGACACCACCATACATAGAGGTTCTACTAATTAAATCAACAGTCGTCGCTCCTCCTGCCATTGGTGCTTGGAATATTGGGTATTTCGCCTTTAACATATCTGTTATTCTATTTTGGTTCCAACTCATTTCCCCTCACCTCTTATTTTAATTTTGCAATAATGCTCTCAGCCACACTATGCCATAAACTTGGATCAGATTGATAGGTTTCTCCAATGCTTTTATAAAGCTCTTTTTGAGCCTGTTCAAAGCTTGGATCTTCCTTAGCAGGTAGGGAGGTTCTTCTCTCCATCACATAATCTTGCAATCTTGGTGCACGTGGGCCCCATACAGCTTGTTCTGCACCTGCTTCATCAATAAATACAAAAATAGGAATTGCTCGTGCTGTTCCGTTTGTTAAGTATTGATCCATTAATTCTAAATTACTATCTCTTAGAACAAACCGTACTTCCATACCGATTTCCTCAGCAATTTTTAATAGAACAGGATTATTAATCATCGCATCGCCACACCAATCCTCAGTAAGGACAATGGCGTGCAGATTTTTTTGCTTGACCTCTTGTAATGCTTCCTTTTCTTCTTCACTAAGTGAAAAACCCTCATAAATGGTAAGCATACCTTCTTTGTTTACTTGCATATGATTTAGATATTGCTCTTTCGTTAAACCCTTTTCAAACCATTCTCTTAATTCCATTTCCTTTGCACATCCCTCTTACGTTTTTATCCAATCATATCATACCATTGAACGATTAAAGTATGGCACTAATTTGCTTCATATGATGTTCGTCATGTGCAGCAAGCCCGATGAGATAATCATATAGGCTTATTTTCTTATTGCCAATGATTAACGGTTTTTGCCAATACGAATCTGGAATTTTAGAGATTCTTTCTATTATTAGTTTTCTTTTTACAAGCAATTCTGCAATGATTGTCTCCTGCGATTGATTTCTTGCTGCTTCCGCGGCTGTTGGATTCATTTCTTCTGCAGAAGGAGCTTTTGGTAGAGGAAGGTGTAATAAAACAAATGGTAGACGCTTTTTTAAAATAAATTCATCCCACGGAATAAAATGACCTACCACTTCAGCGACCGACCATTTTCCTTCATTTATTTCTTTCCGCCAATGGCTTGTTGGGATTGATTCTATAAATTTAATAAACTGTTCATGATGGCGGATCATCGCTTGTTTTTGCGATTGCACTGTATCACCCCTCATCAGTCATTTATAGCCAAATCTCATCACCAAGCTTTACGTTCCCCGTTTGAATCACTTTTGCATAAACACCAAAATGATTATGATTGGTTCTAATAATCTCTTTATGTATGGTAGGTGTCCTTTTTCCATTTTTCGGATCAATAGTAATAATCATACAACGTTCGCAAGGCTTAGTTATCTCTATCACCACTTCTTCTCCTATTTTCATTTGGTTGGAGATCCAATCATGTTCCGAAAATGGCATATCGTAATCAGTATGGATAATAAAGTTGGGACGGAAACGCTTCGGATCGATTTCACTTTTTCCAAGTTGCTTACTTAAATATTGTAGTGATGAATGTGTTACTAACAAAAGGGGAGCTTCTTCAATAGCCCCAATGGGTACATAGGATGGCGTAAAAGAATGAAAAGATAAATCCCTTCCACTTTTCAGACGAAGATCTTGCCTCCACCTCTCATCATTCCACCCGTACCTCTCTCCATTTGCTGTATGTATTTGTAACTCCGGGTATGTATCTTCATTTTCCTCACTGACAAAAGTGGCTTGATATGCTGCCATTTCTTGATATTGAGTGATCGTAAGGTATTTTCCTTGTCTACTCCTATCTATAATGACGTGGCTTCGGTCGCCATACACACCGTATGGTAAGACTCTAGTGGACTCAACATTTTCACCACCAAATGACTTGACAGGATAACGTAGTAATGACGAAAGAACACCAATTTTTTGCATGCTCTTACACCTCCTCTATGACCTGGTGTCGAAACTTGAACCTTCTTCTATCCCTCTCCGACATAATTCCTCTTATTTCCCAGGAAAGTATCTGATTAACGACATTTCCCTCATTATTATCGCTTCAATTCAGCAAATCTCTCAATTGTGAAAGGGGAAATATCCACTGACGAAGTTTTTCCTTGGATTAGTTCGCTTAAAACATGACCAACTACACTACTAAATTTAAATCCATGACCGGAAAATCCCGCTGCAATTGCAACATTCTCATATTGAGGATGTTGATCAATAATAAAATGCTCATCTGGTGTCATTGTGTACATACAGGTTTTACCAAATTGTAAATTTGTTTTTTCAGTGAAATATCTCCCTAGAAATGTTGTAAGCTCTCTCTCATCATCCTCATTAAAAGGCTGCACTTCTTGTTTACTCTCTATTCTCTGAACATCTCCATCATGCCTTCCTAGTTTCAATCCTGAACCATCTATACTAGGAAAGCCATAATAATGACCTAATGGCGATTCAAATGTAAAGGCTGGAAACTGTTTCGCCTCATAAACATCCTCTTGTGCTTCATACCAAGCGAAAGTTTTCCGAATCGGATTTAATGGAAGCTGCAAGTCCAGATAACTAAGGATGGAATTTGTGCCAGCTCCTGCTGATACAATTAACGAGTCTCCTGAATAATGACCATCCTGTGTAGCAATATTAACAATCCCTTCTATAATAGATAAGTCAGTAATTACGCTATCAGTCACGATTTTAGCACCATAGGACAAAGAAAGTCTCCGGTAAGCCTCAATACAATCTTCACACTTCAAAACCCCAGATGTCGGCTCATGATAAGCAACCATTCCATCATCTAAATGTAATGCACTCCATTTAGTATTGACCGTTTCATGTGTGTAAACATCAAGTGGTAACTGATATTTTTCCGCACTTGTTTTGACCTCCTTCATAAAAAGAGAAGTCTCGCTACCAATATTTAAAACACCTGTTTGTAAAAACAACTCCATTTCGGATTCTTTCTCTACTTCTTCCCATAGTTGTTTAGCCTTTAACAAGAGTGGCACATAAGCATGTCCTTCACCATAAGCATATCTAATGATTCTCGTCTCACCATGATGACTTCCTTTCTGATGAGGTGGCCTATTTGCATCGATAAGCAAAACCTTTTTGCCCTCTTTCGCTAAATAATAACCTGCAGCCATCCCCATCGAACCTGCGCCGATAATAATTGTATCGTAATGCAATTTTTATCCCCTCCAAGATGCTAAACTATAAGTGTTCTTTTATTTAATTTTCTAAATACTATCACCATTAGCCAATATACCACAGGAACGGGAAGACTTTTGTCGAAATTTGTTGCAATTGTTTAACAATCTCTTAAAGGAAGTAGTCGTGTAGGAAAAATTAACAAAAAAAAGATTGATTATATAAAATATAAACTCCTCAACAATCAAAGTGTTTTATTTTACAAACCAATCTGTTATTCGAAGAAATCATTAAATGACCATATAATAAGAAAGATACTTACGACACCCCAGGCTACTGTACCTAAAATCCAGTATATAATTGCTTGCATATCTCTATTTCTTTTGTACGCCCCATTTTCACCTTGAGCCACTAGCCTCGCGAGTTTATTCTCCATCCTTTTTTTCATAGAAGCAACTGTGATAAAACCGGAAACAATGATGAATAGAATCATCCAATGCAAAAGGTTCACACCTTCCCTCCGCTTCGTTTTAACCATAATAACATAAACTAGCGAGGTACTCTTATACGTGGATTAAGAAAGGATAAAATATCCAAACGAGATATGTATGGCATTTTAATATAGAAGATCTGCAAGTTATTTCTATAAACTACCTTTTACCATAAGTAAAGTGGTTGTAATCCAAATTATTTCGATAAAAACGATCGTTAAACTAAGTTAAAAACGGTCAATTACTTGCAATGCTGTTGGGAAAGATGTAAGAATTTCGGCCGTTCCTTCTTCGTTTATATAGACGTCTTCTTCAATTCTCACCCCACCAAATCCCGGTATATAAATCCCAGGTTCTACCGTGAAAAGTAAACCTTTTTCAACTAAGCGATCGTTCTTTTCATGAATAGAAGGCTCTTCATGAACATCAATACCTAATCCATGGCCCACGCGATTATTAAAATATTGTCCATAGCCTGCCTCTTGGATCACTCGGCGAGCCGCTTTATCAATTGAGCCGATTGGGATACCTGCACGGGCTGTTGAAACACCCGAAAGTGTAGCCTGCCTTACAATTTCATAGATATTCTTTTGCTTAGTCGTTGGTTCTCCTAAAACAAAAGTACGTGTGATATCGGAACAATACCCATCCGCAACAACCCCCATATCAATTAAGAGAAAGTCACCTTTTTCGAGCTTGTTCTGATCAGGGTGCCCATGTGGTAAAGATGATTTTGCACCTGAGAGGACCGTGGTAGAAAAAGAAGGACCATCGGCACCGAATTTTCTCATTAAATAATCAAACTCTGATACTAAATCGAGCTCTGTCATCCCTTTTTCAATTTTCTTCAATCCCTCAGCGAGTACTTTTTCAATAATTGTTACTGCATGTAAAACCTTTGTCCGTTCAGCTGGCGTTTTCAGCATTCTTTGGTTTGCTATGAACCTACCTATATCTTGATAATTAAAATGCGGAAAAACGTTTTTAAGTTGTTCTTGTTGATAAAGTGTGATCTCTTTTATTTCCAATCCTACTATTTGATTATTCACTTGGATGACTGATTTTAATTTTTCATATGGATTTTCATCATCACTAATCGGAATAATGTTTTTCACATACGAATGCTCGCTAGCTGCTTCATAGTCTAATGCTGGCACAAATAAGTACTCCTCACTCTTTTGTAGATCAATAACAACCGCCATGAATCTTTCATACGGTTCACTATTAAACCCAGTATAATAGAATATGTTTTTAGGTTGAGTTACGATAGCAAAATCAAGTTTCTGCTCATTTATATATAACTGTAATTGTTTTAACCTTTTTTGGTAAATACTCATTTTTAATTCCCCCTTTTATAGTATAGGTAAAATTATTATACTATTACTGTATAAAACATGATAAGATAAAAAAGCAAAAAAAGAAAGGATGTCACCTCAATGGATGATATATATAAGAAGATTAAACAACTTCGGTACGAGCAAGGCATGACATTGAAAGAACTAAGTGAGAAAACGGAGCTATCTGTTAGTTTTTTATCACAAATTGAAAGAGGTACCTCTTCATTAGCTATCACTTCTTTAAAAAGGATTGCTGATGCTTTTGGGGTTAAAATGATTCATTTCTTTGAAGAAGATGATGATTTTCATTATGTCATGAAAAAAGAGCACCAACGACCATTTAAAATGGAAAGCTCGGACTCTACATTTATTAAACTAAGTGGTCATTTTCCTGAACGGAAATTGGAACCATTCATCGTAAAGTTAAAACCTCGACAAAAAGATGTTGAACTGGTAAGGCACCCAGGTGAAGAGTTTTTCTATATATTACAGGGGGCACTTATTGTAAGAGTGGAGGATGAGGAATATCATCTAAACGAAGGAGAAACCATACATTTTCCATCAACCGTACCTCATATGTGGGAAAACCCACTCAATCAAGAAACAATCATTATTTCAATTACAACCCCTGCAATTTTCTAATAAACATCATTTCGAATGGAGAAACAAGATGAGCATAAATGATTTGATTATTTTTATTGTTGCCGCTTTCCTTTGTGTCGGTGCACTTGATAAAATATGCGGGAATAAATTAGGACTAGGTGAGCGATTCACTGCAGGAATGATGACGATGGGCTCCCTCGCGTTATCTATGATTGGGATTATTTCTTTAGCACCCGTCATAGCAGCCATTTTAACACCTGTGATTTCTCCCGTTTATGAATTCGTAGGAGCTGACCCAGCAGCGTTCGCCAATACTATTCTCGCCATTGATATGGGGGGCTATTCCCTAGCCACTGAGATGTCCATTAGTGTGGATTCAGAACTTTTCGCTTGGGTCTTCCTTGGCACTATGATGGGACCGACTATCGTATTTACAATCCCTGTTGCCTTAGGACTCATAGAAAAAGAAGACCAACCTTATTTTGCGAGGGGTATTCTAGTGGGACTTATTACTGTACCTTTTGGTTGTTTAGCTGGAGGCCTAGTTGCTGGATTGCCGTTTTTTATGATTATCAAAAACTTGATTCCTACCATTGTATTCTCTTTGCTAATTGCTTGGGGATTATGGAAAAAGCCTGAGAACATGATTCGAGGATTTGCCATCTTCGGTAAATTCATTGAAATCATTGCAATTATTGGTCTTACAGCGATTATATTTGAAACATTAACAGACCTAACACTGATCCCCCATTTAACGCCAATTGAGGAAGGGGTTCAAACAGTCGGTTCGATTGCTATTTTCTTAGCGGGAGCTTTTCCTTTAGTAGCTTTTATTTCGAAATATTTCAGGAAACCACTCAGTAAGGTGGGATCTTGGTTAAAACTAAGTGATAAATCAACAGCTGGGTTGATTGCTTCACTCGCTCATAATATTCCCATGTTGATCATGCTAAAAGATATGGAACCGAGAGGCAAGGTCGTTAATGTTGCTTTTGCTGTAAGCGGAGCCTTTGTTCTAGGAAGTCATTTAGCCTTTGTTGCCGGTATTCAGAAAGAAGTCGTATTTGCCATGATTATTGGCAAGTTAGTGGCAGGCATTAGTGCCGTTTTATTAGCAATGATTGTAAGTAGGGACCTGAAGAAGCAGCATACATTTCGCTAAAGCGCGTCATCCTCTCAACTGATGATAAACTTAAGTGCTAGGGGAATTTTCATATTTGTATAGAGACGGGAATTAATAGTAATTGCTGGTGTTGATAATGGTGATAGATACAACTGAGGTGTTCGTTTTGGATAGATTATCGTTGAAGATCAGTTTATGTTAGCATGTGTTTTCTTTTTTTGCAGTTCTTGTATGACAGGAGGGCTTTTATTAGTAGCGGTTCTCTTGGTTTTGTTACTTATATGGCGTGGAAGCCTTTTTTAGTCGCGATTCTTCGGGTTGTGCTACTTATATGGCTTGGGAGACTTTTATCAGTCGCGATTCTCTTGGTTGCCCTACTTATCTAGCAAGGAATCCTTTTTTTAGTCGCGATTCTTCGGGTTACGCTACTTATCTAGCACGGAATCCTTTTTTTAGTCGGGATTCTCCAGGTTACGCTACTTATATGCAAGGAATTCTTTTTTTAGTCGCGATTCTCTTGGTTACGCTACTTATATAACGCGCGAGCCTTTTATTAGTCGCGATTCTCCAGATTACGCTACTTATATAGCACGGAATCCTTTTTTTAGTCGGGATTCTCCAGGTTACGCTACTTATATGTCAACGAATCCTTTTATCAGTCGCGATTCTCTTGGTTGCCCTACTTATCTAGCACGGAATCCTTTTTTTAGTCGCGATTCTTCGGGTTACGCTACTTATATGTCAACAAATCCTTTTTTTAGTCGCGATTCTCTTGGTTACGCTACTTATATAACGCGCGAGCCTTTTATTAGTCGCGATTCTCCAGATTACGCTACTTATATAGCACGGAATCCTTTTTTTAGTCGGGATTCTCCAGGTTACGCTACTTATATGTCAACGAATCCTTTTATCAGTCGCGATTCTTCGGGTTGTGCTACTTATATGGCATGGGAGCCTTTTATCGGTCGCGATTCTCTTGGTTGCCCTACTTATATAGCAAGGAATTCTTTTTTTAGTCACGATTCTTCGGGTTACGCTACTTATATGGCAAGGGAGCCTTTTATCAGTCGCGATTCTCTTGGTTGCCCTACTTATTTAACAGCGACTCTTTTATCAGTCGCGATTCCCTTGATTACACTACTTATTTGGCAGCTACCCTTTCTTTAGTATAGATTCTCTATTTGCTTATATCTCAAGCGATTCCATCTTTTGACTCCCAAACTCCTGCTATTGAGCTGTACAAAATTTCTATCCGTTAAAATTACTCTTTTCATTTCAGTTTCTGGCACCATTTATACAAAATGTAATGACTTTATTAAATTAATCAACTTTATTGCATTGCCATTACTAAACGAAAAAATCCGAACAATTGTCCGGATTTTTTTGATTAACGCTTTTGTATTTCCTGCATTAATAATTTATTTACGATTTGTGGATTCGCTTGTCCTTTTGTTGCTTTCATCATTTGACCAACAAGGAAGCCGACTGCTTTTTTCTTCCCATTTTTGAAATCATCAATGGATTGTGGGTTATTATCAAGGATTTCAGTAACGATAGCGAGTAGCGCTGATTCATCTGAAATTTGCACTAATCCTTTATCTTCAACGATTTTCTTTGCTTCTCCACCATTCTCAATTAATTCTTTGAAAACAGTTTTAGCAATTTTTGAAGAAATCGTTCCATCTTCAATTAACGCAATCATTCCTGCTAACCCTTCTGCTGTTAGCTTTGTTTCATGGAGTTCGAGCCCTTCTGCATTAAGATAGGCTGATACCTCACCCATGATCCAGTTTGAAGCTTGTTTCGGCTCTGCTCCCGCTGCAACAGTCGCCTCAAAGAAATCCGCTGTTTCCTTTGTTACGGTAAGGACACCTGCATCATAGGCAGGTAAGCCGAACGTATCGATATAACGTGTTTTACGTGCATCTGGTAGTTCAGGAATTTCCGCACGAATACGGGCTTTCCAATCTTCATCAATCACAATATCTAATAAATCCGGCTCTGGGAAGTAACGATAATCGTCAGAACCTTCCTTCACACGCATCAACAATGTTTTCCCAGTAGCTTCATCAAAACGACGTGTCTCTTGTTCAATGACACCACCCTCACGAAGGACTTCTGCTTGGCGCTTCTCTTCGTACTCTAATCCTTTACGAACAAAGTTAAAAGAGTTTAAGTTTTTCAGTTCTGTTTTTGTACCAAATTCCTCCTGGCCGACAGGTCGTAATGAAATATTGGCATCACAACGTAAGGAACCTTCTTCCATCTTACAATCAGAAACACCAGTATATTGTACGATTGATTTTAGCTTCTCTAAATACGCATAGGCTTCATTTGGTGTGCGTATATCCGGCTCAGAGACAATCTCAATTAAAGGTGTTCCTTGACGGTTATAATCGACTAAAGAATACCCTTTGCCATGTGTTAGTTTACCCGCATCTTCTTCTAGATGAATACGCGTAATCCCGATTTTTTTCTTATAGCCATCTACTTCAATCTCAATCCAGCCATGTTCTCCAACCGGTTTGTCGAATTGAGAAATCTGATAGGCCTTCGGATTGTCCGGATAGAAATAGTTTTTACGATCGAATTTCGTCACTGGTGCAATCTCACAGTTTAGGGCCATAGACGCCTTCATCCCGTATTCAACTGCTTTTTTGTTGACTACTGGCAGTACACCTGGGTAACCAAGGTCAACAACAGTTGTGTTTGTATTTGGCTCTGCACCGAAATGGTTCGGACTCGCAGAGAAAATTTTTGAATCTGTTTTTAATTCAACGTGGACTTCAAGTCCGATGACTGTTTCAAATTCCATTATTCCTTGTCCCCCCTTACAGCTCCGGTTTTTGTTTATGGAAATCAGTTGCTTGCTCAAATGCATGGGCAACACGATAAACCGTGCTTTCATCAAAGTGCTTACCGATAATTTGCAACCCTAATGGTAACCCTTCTGAGAATCCACAAGGTACAGAAATACCTGGTACACCAGCAAGGTTCACAGGAATGGTTAAAATATCGTTCGCATACATTGTTAATGGGTCTTTCGTTTTCTCACCGATTTTGAATGCCGGTGTTGGCGTTGTTGGTCCGATAATTACATCATACTTTTCAAAGACGTTTTCAAAATCTTGTTTAATTAGTGTACGAACCTTTTGCGCCTTTTTATAATACGCATCATAATAACCTGAGCTCAGGGCAAATGTACCAAGCATAATACGGCGTTTTACCTCATCACCAAATCCTTCAGAACGAGACTTTTTATAAAGGTCAATTAAGTTCTCTGGATTTTCAGTACGGTAACCGTAACGTACACCGTCAAATCGTGCTAAGTTAGCTGAAGCTTCAGAAGAAGAAAGTAAATAATAGGCTGCAAGTGCATATTTAGAATGCGGAAGGGAAACCTCTTCCCATGTTGCTCCTAATTTTTCTAATACTTTAAGGGAAGCAAGCACCGATTGTTTGACATCTTCTTGCACACCTTCGCCTAAGTATTCTTTCGGAACAGCGATTTTCAATCCTTTCACATCACCGGTTAAGCCTTCAGCAAAATTCGGTACACTCACATTAGCTGAAGTAGAATCCATTGGATCAACGCCAGATATCGCCTGTAAAAGATACGCATTATCTTCAACTGTACGTGTAATTGGTCCCACTTGGTCAAGAGATGAAGCAAACGCCACTAAACCAAAGCGAGATACACGACCATATGTAGGTTTAAGCCCAACAACCCCACAGAAAGATGCTGGCTGACGAATCGAACCACCCGTATCTGATCCTAGTGAAAATAATACTTCTCCTGCCGCAACTGCTGCAGCTGATCCACCAGACGAACCACCAGGAACCGTTTCGATATTCCATGGATTGCGTGTCGCTCTGTAACTTGAGTTTTCATTTGAAGATCCCATAGCGAACTCATCCATGTTTAATTTACCGATCGTAATGGCTTCTGCTTCTTTTAATTTCGAAACAACCGTTGCATCATAGATTGGATCAAAATTATCTAATATTTGACTCGCACAAGTTGTTCTTAAACCTTTTGTGACTAAGTTATCTTTGACACCGATTGGCATCCCGAATAACTGACCTTTTTGTTCGTCCGTTCCCAATTTACCATCGATTTCTTTTGCTACTTGACGTGCATGCTCTTCATCTAATGTTAAGAAGGCTTTTACTTTGTCATCTACTTCAGCAATTCTTTTATAAGATGCGTCGACTAAATCAGTCGCTGAAATCTCTTTTTTATGTAAAAGCTCATGAAGCTCAGACACTTTATGATCAAATAAACTCAAAATGTTTCCCCTCCAACTAATCCATGATTGACGGCACTTTAATATAGCCGCCTTGTGAATCAGGTGCATTCTTCAGAACTTCCTCTTGCGGCAGTCCTTTTGTTGCCTCATCTTCACGTAATACATTGTTCATATCCAACACATGGGAAGTCGGTTCCACATGATCGGTATCTAACTCGTTTAACTCTTCGGCAAACGAGATAATTGCATCTAGCTGATGTTGGAATTGCTCTGCTTCTTCTTCCGTAATCGCTAATCTCGCTAGGTTCGCCACATGCTTAACCTCATCAATTGTAATTCTAGACATATAGACACCTCCAAATTCAAATAAAAATACACAATTATATTGATCATATCAAACTTTCACGCGTTAAAGCAACATGAAGATCTGATCGTTTTCACCACCCTTTATTTTACCACGAGTTCAATAGATCGCCTAATGGACAAATAATAGAAATTGATTTTTGATAAAGGGGTCAAAGAACTTCCAGATAGAGGGGAAGGATTACGTAGTTTGTAGTTTAGTTAGCTATAGAGTAAGATCAATGGCAAAGTAGGGATGAGTGGTTCATAGGGTTGAAGAACCATCAGAAAACCAAGATTTTCTTCAATAATTCTGATTCATTACATGTGACCAACAATTCCCCCTTGGACGCACTCACCTCTGCGTCTTCATTTGCAACCAGTAATTCTTATCAGGCCCCAAGCATTTCTCTCTACCACAACTCGACAATAAAAGTGAACCACATCCATATAAAAAAGATGAAGCCATTTTATGCTGCTTCATCTTTCTCGTCTGCTTTAAAGCGTGTTGTTTTATCCCATCCAATCGTTAAGCCTCTCACACGATGATAAAGATAAATCGCAAACGCGCGAATAAGTAAGATGACGAATAGTTGGGCATACGTAAAATACATAATTGCCCCAACAAATAGGCTTGTTAGCGAGAGCTGTTGATTTACTGCTAAACTGCTTATAATTTGGATGGAGTATACCACATAACTCATTAACCAAATCATCAATAAAGGGGCGGTCATTTCGGGAAAATTAATACCGAATAAGCTACCGACAAAAATAACATTTGAAGTAATTAAGAAAAATATAAATACAAAATAGGTTAAAAGATGTTGCAAACTATGGAAGAAAGTTTTACCTTTCCAAAAATGAATATCCTTGAAGCTCTTCTCTAGTAAATAAAGATTACCAATGAGCCATCTTGTTCTTTGTTTTAAAAAGGTTTGAAGATTCTCTGGTTCCTGTTCCCACGTTTGTGCATATGGAACAATCGGTAATACGTATCCCTTCTGGGTAATTCGTATCGTCAACTCTGCATCTTCCGCAAGTGCATACGGGTCATACCCCTCTAGCTCTTCAATGACAGAACGTCTTAAAAGCATATTAGTTCCCGGTAAAGAGCCAAGGTTAAACAATTTCCACCTACCGCTTTGCATTGTCAATTGAAATACTTGAAACTCTATTGAAATCATCCGCGTGAGCAAATTTTTATTTTGATTAAGGGTACGAACTACTCCGACAGCTCCGGCTGCATTCTCTGTTTGTTCTGCTATTTCTACTAGCTTTGTCACAGCATCCGAGTCTGGCTGATTATCCGCATCGTACACAAGAAAATAATCAGATTGGCTAATACTCAATCCATAATTAAGCACTCTCGACTTTCCCTTAGGTTCGCCAGGCGGGACCTTAATATAGTGAATACGCGAAAAGTTTTCTGCAAAACTTCTAGCCACTGCCGCTGTTTGATCTATCGACTGGTCGTCTAATAAGAATACATCAAGATGACCAGGATACCTTAATTTCATCATAACATTCAGCGTATCCTCAAGAATTAACCCTTCATTATGAGCAGGGATTAAAATAGCAACAGAAGGATATTTCAAAAGAGGTTTACGCTTTCTTTCTCTTTCCCTTTTATAATGCAAAACACCAGAGACTAATAAAATCGAATAATAAAAAAGCAAAAACCAAAAGAAAGCCATAATCAAGAGTAACACAACCTTAAACATTCGACTTCTCCTCCAGCAACATCTGATAGACCTCGTCAAAATCGACTATAGCATAATCGCGAAATTGGATAGGTGGCTGAATCATGTTCATTTGCAGACGTAAATTACTTAATAGTCTGTTTTGAAATTTAATGACGCCTTCTTCATTCGTATTTTGCAAGAAAATAATGAAAGACGCACCCTCACTCATAAAGAAATCGAAATCACTCCGAATGGTTTCTTCTATTACATTTTGTACTAAGCCTTGCCAAGCTTTTTGCGTCACTCCATTACTTAAAACAGATACCTTTAATAGGAAACCTGTTTCATTCCTTCTATTCATTCCCCGCAATGTTATTTTGCTACGTTCATAAAACTCCTGTTTTGTAAGCATTAGCCCGTCTGAGTCCATATATTTTCTTAAAGCAACCGTTTCCGCTAATAATTCTTTCATGCGGATGTCCATACTTAAAAAGCTATGCCTGATAAAAAGGAGAGGGACAACAGATAATACATAAGATATAAATAAAGAAATCAATTGCATCTGATTAAAAACCGTTTGTAAATAACTGAAATAACATAATAGAAAACCATATAACACAGTGAGTGCACTTATAACTATATAAGACCATTTTGGTGAAAGGAAAAGTATAACCATAACACTAGCTAGTAGAACTACCCAATGGAAAAAAAAGACCTCAAGAGATGAGGAGTGAATGGCGATCGCAAATAATAAGAAATTTCCTATCATAAAGAGAAACAATAATAAAGAGAAGTTAGCTTTCCGAATAATCATCCCATAGCCTCCGTGATCAAACTCAAACTTCTCTCATCATACTCGATTGTCTTACGATTTTCATTGCATAATCTTTGGTAAACTTTTATTTCACAACAGTTAATCAATCTTCCCAATAAAAATGCGCGTCAAAGACTTTGTATGGCGGTTCACTGAGTATTGTTGGGATGTCTATCTGAAAATCTAAATACTGATCTACATCTGCTTTTGTCAAAATAACATAATGATATGCTTCTACGATTTTTTTTATTGCCCAAATTTGTTTACTCCATGTCTCAGATGGCCATTCACACACAGTATGACTTGCTAAAAAGTCGCTACTTCCACTACTACCATGTCTCGTCATTTCACCTTTACCCATAATAACTACCGGCGCTAACCTTGAAATATATAACCATAAACCCTTCATAGATACTTCACCATTTGCTAATACTTCTTCCTCTTCCTTTTTCCAGAGAAACACACTAACATACGAGGCAAATCCACTGCCATAATGGTCAAAATCTGCTTCATACAACAACCCTTTTAATCCACCTATCTCTCCTACCAAATGGGAGATGTATTGTTCCATCTCGGTATCACCACCTTGTATAAAAGGGTAGAAATCACCCACTCGCTTTCCTTGAATAACCTTTTTTAAAAAATTTTCCGTAAGTAACGTCCTTTTATCCATTACTCTCATTCCTCCGCCCCATTAAGATCGTAGAATAATAGATATCGCCTATTTTTTTATCATCCTTTAATTCTCCTTCTACGATAAAACCAAGTCGTTCATACAGTGCAATCGCCTTTTTATTTGTTTCTAATACTTGCAGCGTTACTTTTCTAATCCCTTTTTGATCTGCCCATTGCAACATTACTTGAATAAGACTTTTTCCTATAGATTGTCCCCAATATTGTTTTTTCACAGCAACACCAAACTCCAATCGATGTGAAGTCCTCTTTAATTTGCCCCCTTTAGCTCTTAGGAAACCCACAAGGTGACCTTTGACTTCTGCTACTAAAAATATACTATTCTTTTCAACTGACTCAGATCGTATCATCTCTTCAAAATCTGCCGTACTTAAAAAATCTTCTCCTCGTTCCCTGTCAAAGCTATCCGTCTCACCGTCCACAATCAACCTTAACTGAGATAATTGTTCCGCATCCATCACTGTCGCTTTACGAATATGAAAAATTCTCGTTTCCATTCATTTTCTTCCTTTCTACCACTTTTGCAAACCTATACCAAAGTTGTAACGCTTCCTCTAAACCACTTGTACGGTCACAACAAAATTATCTTCTAACAATTCAGTACTATCTTCATGTACAACTAAGTGTAAAGTTTTCTCATCGGTTTTAAAAACATTTAACTTATCTAGATATTAAAAACGAATGAATTACATTAGAAAAATAATTGGAAGCATCCATTTCATCCTCATTCGCTTGAAAAGGATCTCTTATTTGTATGTAATCAGCAGGCATTTACTCGTTTTAGCCTAATTGACAGCATCCCTTCAGCCATATCCGCAATCTGGCTCCTCACTTTTTGCTGACGGAGACATTTTCTTATCACCATTAAAAAGAGACCGTATGCATACGGTCCCCTCTCCCGACTTTCTATCCATTTCTTCATTTTCATAAAAAAATCCTTTCTTAAAAACCAAATAAAACACTAATTAACCAGGCTGATGCATAAAATACCATAAACTGAACGCCTGAACCAATTCCGAGGATTTTATTCAAAAGCCCCCCAATTGCAGCCATTGTAAAGGTGAGTACGATACCGACTAATCCTGCTTCGTGAAAAGCCAATAAACAGGCTAAACCAATAAACATAGCAACGATTGCCTCTTGACTAATAAAGCGCATGACCAAAACGGTTGCCTTTCTCGCGTAATTCATTGAAAACGGATAAGCAATTAGAGTGGCAATGATAAGACCAATCGCTCCATATAAAAGAAAATCTAAAGGATCTAGGTAATTATGGAGATTATTAACCGGATCACTTGTAAACACTGGTGGTGCATTAAATAACGGCGATGCTGGTCCTAATGCAACAGGACTCAACGGAATACCAAATGCTATTAAAGGAATGATTGCTTCGGCAATATAGGTTGACTCTGTGACTCCATTCATTGTGGTTAAACTGGACGTTGATTTTTTATAAATCCCTTTCGATCTCGAACCCACAATTTCCCCCATTAAGGAAGTCATTCCTACAGGGCTAAATACAAATGTCAAAGAAGAAATAAAGCTTGTACCAGTCGTTTGCATCGTTTGCCTTTTTGTCAGTATTTTAAATGGATTAGGAAAAAATCCTGCCCATGATTTATTATCTGGTGCCAAATGATACTCTTTAGGACGATCTCTTTGAATGGTCTGTCGTGCATTTCCTGACAGTGCAAACAAAATATCAGTAAACATTGGACCAATGGCAATTCCTAAAAAGAAACTAATGGTTAAATGCTTATCTAATATGCTAAAACTTAATACATCTAAACTTTTAATAAAAAAAGCTAACGGGATAATCATCAAAACACTTACCCATTTTCCTTTTGAGAAAAAAGCAATTAAAATGGCCGCTAACGTAAAAATCAATCCTGAAGCTGATTTGAAAAAGTCAGCAAATTGTCCAAGGAATTGTCCTAATAAGACGGCTGTCGGTAAGGCGATAAAAGCACCAATCACACCACCCGATACCATTTTCCTTAATGCAATATGAGGCATCCCTAGCCTTCTTAAAGCAGAGGCATGATCAATTAATGGGACAGCAGTTGTATCTCCCGGAATACCCATTAACGCGGTAGGAACGGCATGAGTTAAGTGTTTGGCAAGTACAGCTGCCATAAAAAAGGCAAACACAGCTGCCGGGGGAGCTCCTAACAAGATAACTAATAAGGTAAATGGCACCATTATAGCCGTTTCATCTGTTCCAGAGATTAACCCAATTAAAGAAAATAGAATAGCACCAATTAAAGCTAAGCAAATAGATATGAGGAGAATACTCATTTCTTATCGTCCTCCCCAATTGTCCTAAACTTATCGAGAACGCCAAGTGCTTCCATTTCTTTTCTCGTAACAGGATCTTCTTCAATTAATAAATATTCTTCCTTTGGATCTAACTGCATATCTTTAAAAATCTCTTCCATACTTTCAAGAGAAGTTTCTTCTTCTGTCAGCACTCTACTAGGATTAAATATAAAGGCACATAAAGCAAGTGATAATACACTACCGCCAATACCAAGCAATAAAGAATACGACGATACCATCTTTTCGCTGGCAAACAGAGGAAATAATCTTTCCCCTAAAAGGTATCCACTTAAACTAAGAATGATACTTATAATAATTGCTAGAATAATATTACGAGGTAAAACTGTATCACCTAATATTTCAAGATATTTAGGTGCTTCATTTATTTTATCTAGTTCTATGCTTTGCTTCCCCTTATCCACATGTAAATTAGGAGCCATATTAAATCCTCCCTTGTATCTCTTTTGTTAATTGTAGGATTCGATCAAACCTTACATCTTTTTCCTTTACTGCTTCAGCAACGACTCGACCAATCTCATCCCCTGTTGCACCAGCCATAACAGCTAAGTTTTTTGCATGAAGGGCCATATGACCTTTTTGAATGCCATCAGTTGCTAAAGCTCTCATCGCAGCTAGATTCTGCGCTAAACCAACGGATGCAATACAACAAGCTAACTCTTCTGCTGATTGAATATCTAATATTTTTAAATTTACTTTGGCAACCGGATGAGTCTTTGTAGCGCCACCAATAATGCCAACAGGCATCGGAAGTTCAATAGATCCAACTAAGTCACCTGCTCGATTTTCTTCCCATTTCGTAAGGGAACGATATTGCCCTGTTACTGCAGCGAAAGCATGGGCGCCGGCCTCAACTGCCCTTGTATCATTCCCAGTCGCGAGTACAACGGCAGATATACCATTCATAATTCCTTTATTATGTGTAGCCGCTCGATAAGGATCAGCATCTGCAAACTCGTAAGCGTTTACAATCTTTCGCACAACTTCTTCTCCACCAAGTAGATCCTTTGAAAATACCGCATGAGCTCTAGCTAATCGTCTGTCAGCCAAGTTAGAAATAATTCTAAGAAGCGCTTTTCCTGAAGTAATATTCTCTATCAATGGAGCAATTGATTCCGCCATTGTATTGACAGCATTCGCCCCCATTGCATCCTTTGTATCTACTAATAAATGAACCACAAGTAAAACCTCATTCACCGTTTGGATAATCTTTACCTCTATGTCTATTGCGCCTCCACCAATAGCTACTAGAGTTGGATCCTTTTCGTTGCATATTTTCAAAATTTCTAATTTCTTATCATACACCCTTAATCTTGCAGCATATGGATCTTCAACACCTATAACTTGTATCTGACCAATCATTACCGATCCACTTAATGATGCAAAAAAACCACCTTTATCATAGGATGCCTTCGCTGCATTACTTGCGGCAGCGACTACGGAAGGCTCTTCAGTTGCCATCGGTATAAAAGTGTCCTTACCATTAATTTTAAAATTCGTTGCTACCCCAACAGGAATTGAAATTGAACCTAACACATTTTCAATCATGGCATCAGCCGTACTAATAGAAAGGGGTTGTTTGCCAATAAGTATTTCCTTATCTTCCTCTGTCAAATGACACGCTTCTGATATTATTTGAAGTCTCTCCTCAACCGAAAATCGATGAAAACCAGATAGACGACTATTCATTCCATTCACTCCTTAGTACTTTTATTTAATATCATTCAACTAAGTTGAATGATATTAAATAAAATATTACACCCCCTTTCTGTAAAAGTAAATAAAAAATCTGAAAATTATAAAGGGTTTTGGAATCTCTTGAGAAGATCATCCAAAACCCTACTATTATCTTTCATCTGCTTGTATAAAAATGGTTAATACTTTTGCTTCCTTTTTTTCTACTGGTAAAAACACATGTGGAATGGTACCAGCAAAATACGCACTATCACCTTCATGTAATAAGTATTTTTCTCCATCATAAGAGAGATAAATTGAACCTTTTAATATGTATATAAATTCGTCTTCTAAATGTGTGTATGGACCTTCTTTAGCTGAGTCCTCCAAAACCGTCACAACAACTGGATCAATCTTACTGAACGGAGATCGATTAGCTAATGTTTCATATAGATAGCCCATTTCCTTATTGCCAACCTTTGTCGTGCGGCTTTGACTCGGAGAAAGCACTAAATTTTTACTTTCATTTTCTTCAAGCACCCAAGATAAGGGAATATCTAGTTGATTAGAAATTTTTAACAAAGTTGCCACAGCAGATGCTGTTTGACCATTCTCTATTTTAGAAATTAGACTTTTCGTTAGCCCACATTTTTCTGCTAAATCTTGTTGTGTCATTTGCTTGTTTAATCTAGCTTGCTTAACTCTCTTACCTATTTGCCTTAACTCGATTAGAAACCTCTCCCTCATATCTTTTAATAAAATTATATAATGAGGTTTGGATGGTTTCAAATAAAGTTTCATTCTTTTCAACAAAGTTGAATTAGAAAAAGGCCGTTATCCCACGACCTTTCTCCCTTTATTTTCTAAATATTTTTTTCATCCACTGTTTAAATCCAGCCTCAGTTTGATTCGCTTCTTTATAAACCTTACTTTGTTCTTGCACATAAATGTCATCTTGATCAATGGCATAATCATATGCGAGAACAAGACCAAGGTCCGAGTTGTAGTCCTTGTTCGTGACAATGGTAAATGACATATGCTGTTCAGACGCTAGTTTGGCATACTTCGATATGTCACGATAAGCAATATGACCATTTAAATATACGCGTGCTTGTTTATTTTTTGTCATCGCTTCTTTTACTTCTTTCATGATACCCGGTTTCCTTACTTGCGCCTGTGTCAAAGCGATAACGGTTCTTTCTCTCAATGTGCCCAGAAATTTTCTACGTTCATCTGGTTTCGTTTCTTTTTTTCCATAAATTCCTTGTGTAATATAATCATCAACCTTCTCAGCCATACCGTTATTACCTCCACCTCATCAATCAAACGTTTGATTAATGGATATGTTCGTTTTAGTATACGTGCCCATTGACTTGAACTCAACTCTTTCACTTAAGCGTATGAAAATTTGGGCAAAAGGTGATTAGTGGACCTGTAATTATTTACTTTTCTTTGGAGGATTTGGAATCGTAGTACAATCAGTCATGAGAGGAACACAAATGTACATTATCGATTATTATAGACTGGACAAAAACATCCTAGAAAATATGCTTAATTGGATTTCGATGTGCACTCAGGTTTGGTTTTTCTTTTGAGTGACTTGCTAATCTCGTTTGCTGCGCACTCAGCTTCCGGTTTTTTTCTGAGCGACTCGCTAACCTCGTTTGCTACGCACTCAGCTCCGGTTTTCCTTCTGAGTGACTTGCTAATCACCTTTGCTACGCGCTCAGCTTCCGGTTTCTTTCTGAGTGACTCGCTAATTACTTTTGCTTCTCTCTCATATCTACTTTTCCTCTTGAGCGACTTACTAACCACTTTTGCTACGCGCTCATTTCCTCTTTTCCTTCTGAGTGACTTGCTAACCACTTTTGCTACGCGCTCAACTTCCGGTTTCCTTCTGAGTGACTCGCTAACCACTTTTGCTACGCGCTCATTTCCTCTTTTCCTTCTGAGCGACTTACTAACCACTTTTGCTACGCGCTCATTTCCTCTTTTCTTTCTGAGTGACTTGCTAACCACTTTTGCTACGCGCTCATTTCCTCTTTTCCTTCCGAGTGACTTGCTAACCACTTTTGCTACGCGCTCAACTTCCGGTTTCCTTCTGAGTGACTCGCTAACCTCTTTTGCTACTCTCTCATATCCACTTTTTCTTCTGAGTGACTTGCTAATCCACTTTGCTAAGCGCTCAGCTCCGGCTTTTCTTTTGAGTGACTTGCTAACCACCTTTGCTACGCGCTCATATCCTCTTTTCCTCTTGAGCGACTTACTAACCACTTTTGCTACGCACTCAACTTCCGGTTTCCTTCTGAGTGACTTGCTAACCACCTTTGCTACGCGCTCAACTTCCGGTTTCCTTCTGAGTGACTCGCTAACCTCTTTTGCTACACGCTCAGCTCCACTTTTCCTTCTGTGTGACTCGCAATCCCTATTTCTTTCCGCCCTAACGGCATTAGATTACTTTTGTAGCCACCTTCTCCTTTACACAATCGAGTAGGAGGGGGTGATTAACCCCCGACCTCTCACACCACCGTACGTACCGTTCGGTATACGGCGGTTCGAAAGTTTATGTAATAATGTTTGTTAATTGTTTTAATCCTTGTTGAAGCCAATATCTATTGTTCATGGCTTGGTCCAAGGCAGGACTCTTGGAATTTCTCCAGTATCCCTTACGGGAGTTTGCATATTGCCACGCCTTACCTTTCTTGATTCCCAATCTCGTCAGGTTCCTAAATTTGGTCCTGACTTTCTTCCACTCTTTCCAACGGCAGGCACGTAGCCTTCTCCTAATATGCCCGTCTATCTTTCCAGCATATTTCTTGATGTCAGCTATTTTGAAGTAGTTGCCCCACCCTTGGATTAATTGATTGATTTTAAGAATTCGGTATTCCATGGCTATTCCCCAGTTGCGGTTCGTTAACTTTTTAAGCTTTTCCTCGAGTCTCTTTTTCGATTTCTTTGGCACGTATACTCGGGTGGTGTTGCTCGAAGAGTAAAAACTCATCCCTAAGAATATACGTGCCACTGGCTTTTCCACTGCACTTTTCCCCTCATTCACCTTCAGTTTTAATTTCTTCTCAATAAAGTCCATAATACCTTGTTTCACTCGTTCTCCCGCTTTATGGCTCTTGACGTATATGTTGCAATCATCCGCATAGCGAACAAACTTATGTCCACGCTTCTCCAATTCTTTATCAAGCTCATTTAACATAATGTTACTAAGAAGAGGGCTTAATGGACCTCCTTGTGGAGTCCCTTCTCTATTTACTGTAACTAGCCCATTCTCCATAATACCCGCTTGTAAGTATCGTCGGATTAGCTTTAAGGTCGGTTTATCCTCAATTGTTTTTGAAATTAGGGACATGAGTTTATCATGGTGAACTTTATCAAAGAATTTCTCAAGGTCAATGTCCACAACGAATTGATATCCATCTTCGATGTATGTCCTTGCCTGTTCAATAGCTTGATGTGCACTTTTGTTCGGTCTGAAACCATAGCTGTTCGGATTGAATAGTCTATCAAAAATGGGTGTCAAGACTTGGACCATGGCTTGTTGGATGACTCGATCCGCTACCGTAGGAATTCCTAGTTTTCTTTTCCCTCCATCTGGTTTAGGGATTTCGACTCTTCGTACTGGTTGGGGCTTGTACTTTCCGTCCTGTATAAGCCTTATAATTTCTTGTCCCTGTTCTTTAAGGTGAAGACGGGTCGCTTCTATATCTTTCGCATCGACTCCTGCTGCCCCTTTATTCCTTTTCACCTTCACAAAAGCTAGGTTTAGATTATCTGGGCTTATAATTCTTCGAATTAAATTATCATTAGTTTCCATATTGGTCCCATGTCGTCAAGTTTGTACAAAGGTAACTCTACATTTCAAAAGAATCTCCTGGATTCCGTCCAAGGCTCCCCTTGAAACCCAATCGGTTTCTGTTTCATCGTCCCTTTGTAAATAGCTCTAACATGTTCTCTCCTTTCGTTCAGTCCTTCTCAACCGTTAGGTTGGTACTATGACTTCTGCTGACTTCTCTTAATTCAGTTATTTATCGCTAAATAGATTCCTATTAAGGGGATTAAGAGATCTCCCAGGGTAAGTTCATTCACTTTCTCCTCATATATCTGTCACATTTATTCCCATCCCATCCGGGGATATTTTGGACTTTGTTTTGTTTTGCAAACTCATCCAGGAATGGAAACCTCAAATGTGATTCGTGTACCTCAGACCAAGGATTTGCCTAGGGCTTCCTTCAGATTCCACGTCGCCATGGACACCCTTGCCTTCAGCTAATGGTTCGCATATCCCAACGCCCATAGCGGACTTTCACCGCCAAGTTAATGAACATGCCTGGCACACAAAAAGACCTCCCCATCTAAAATAGGGAGGCAAAAAATTGGAGTTATTATTAGGGCAATACAAAAAATTACACTTGAACTTCTTCATCCTTCGTAAACTGTTCTTCTTCGGTTGAGCCTTTTAGTGCGGTTGTGGATGATGTACCACCTGTAATAGTCATGGAAACTTGGTCGAAATAACCTGTTCCTACTTCACGTTGATGTCTTGTTGCCGTGTAACCATCTGCTTCACTAGTAAATTCACGTTGTTGAAGTTCAGAGTAAGCTGCCATTCCACGATCCTTATAACCTAGTGCAAGTTCAAACATGCTGTGATTTAATGAGTGGAAACCAGCTAATGTCACGAATTGGAATTTGTAACCCATTTTTCCTAACTCAACTTGGAATTTAGCAATCGTTTCTTGATCCAATTTCTTCTTCCAGTTAAATGAAGGTGAGCAGTTGTACGCTAGTAGTTTACCAGGGAACTTCTCGTGAATAGCATCTGCAAATGCTTTTGCTTCTTCTAAGCTTGGCTCTGATGTTTCGCACCAGATAAGATCAGCATATGGTGCATAAGCAAGTCCTCTTGCAATTGCTTGATCTAAGCCTGCTTTGGTCCGGTAAAACCCTTCCGGTGTTCTATCCCCAGTAATAAAAGCGGCATCATATGGATCAACATCACTAGTAATTAAATCAGCGGCATTCGCATCGGTTCTTGCAATGACTAGTGTGGGTACACCCATCACGTCTGCTGCTAATCTAGCAGATATTAAGTTTTTCACTGCCGTTTGTGTAGGAAGTAAAACTTTCCCTCCAAGGTGTCCACATTTTTTCTCCGAGGATAATTGATCTTCAAAATGGACCCCAGCTGCACCTGACTCAATCATGCCTTTCATGAGTTCATACACATTCAGCTGTCCACCAAAACCAGCCTCTGCATCCGCTACAATTGGCGCAAACCAATCAATTGATTCATCTTGTTCCATATGGTGAATTTGATCCGCTCTTTGTAGCGCTTGATTAATACGTTTCACTACATTTGGTACACTATTCGCTGGATATAAACTTTGGTCTGGGTACATTTGTCCAGAAAGGTTCGCATCAGCAGCAACTTGCCACCCGCTTAAATAAATCGCCTTCAACCCCGCTTTTACCTGCTGTACCGCTTGATTGCCTGTTAATGCACCTAAAGCATTTATGAAATCTTCCTCATTAATGAGCTTCCATAACTTCTCAGCCCCTCTCCGAGCAAGCGTATATTCGATATCAATTGATCCTCTTAGTTTAATAACCTCTTCTGCAGAATAAGGTCTTTCAATCCCCATCCAACGTGAATCATTTGCCCAAGCCTCTTGTAATTGTTTAACTCTTTCATTCGCCATCTGTTAAATCCTCCCTTTAATCATTTGAATAAAAAACCCGTCTTTATTGTTGTATTACAATAACCTCTTAACAATTTGTATTATATAACAGACAATCCGTTATTGGAACTATTTTATTCAAAATAATCTGATATTATTTTCGACAAATATCGACAACAACGATCAAAACATTGATATACCAATGTTTTAAAGGGATTATAATTTGAGATTGTTATAATACAGATTAAAAAACATTCAAAATTACAAACTAGAAAACTTTCATTTGTTTGGAATTAGTTCTATTTTAATGAAGAGTTGAAGTTGCTAATGAGGAGTCTTGAGGGTTTTGCTCTTTTGACTGTAGGAGATCCTTTAAGGATAGCGAAGCAAACCTCTTTTGCTTTGCTATTTTTCTTTTAATTTTTATGGGTAAACTCGCTCTGCTCGGGTATCTTTCCGGTTTCTGCAGATTTGCACGCGTTATCTCACTTTGTTCCGCTATCTTTCCAATTTCTCACACAGTTGCACGTGCAATCGCACTTTCCTACGCTATCTTTCCCGTTTCCCACACAGTTGTACGCGCAATCGCACTTTCCTACGCTATCTTTCCCGTTTCCCACACAGTTGTACGCGCAATCGTCCTTTCCACAGCTACCTTTTCCATTTTCCCACACAGTTGCACGTGCAATCGCACTTTCCTACGCTATCTTTCCCGTTTCTCACACAGTTGCACGTGCAATCGCACTTTCCTACGCTATCTTTCCCGTTTCCCATACAGTTGCACGTGCAATCGTCCTTTCCTACGCTATCTTCCCAGTTTCCCATACAGTTGCACGCGCAATCGCACTTTCCCCAGCTATCTTCCCAGTTTCCCATACAGTTGCACGCGCAATCCCCTTTTCCCCAGCTATCTTCCCGGCTTCTTACAGAGTTGCATGCGCTATCTCGCTTTCCTCCGCTATCTTGCCATTTTCCTACAATGTTATCCGAGCAAACTCTTTAATACTAGCTATCCAACCAGATTTCAGTAAAAGTCTACTCATAACCACCCTGGCTAAGGATTGCCGAGTAATGTTTGTCATCCGCTCACTACTACGTCAACTTTTGCCAGTAGATTTGGTAAAGGTACGTACATAAAAAAAGGCACTCACCGTATTTTTAGTGAGCACCCTTTGATTAGACAGATTAATACATTTCAGATGTTGTTTTTGCTTGCATGTGTAGCATGATGTAGTCAGGGCCACCCGCTTTTGAGTCTGTTCCTGACATATTGAACCCTCCGAATGGTTGGTAACCGACAATCGCCCCTGTACAACCACGGTTGAAGTAAAGGTTTCCGACATGGAAATCTTCACGTGCTTTTTGGATATGTTCACGGTTGGTTGTAATAACAGCACCCGTTAAACCATACTCCGTGTTGTTTGCCACTTCAATTGCATGGTCGAAGTCTTTTGCTTTTGTGAAACCGACAACTGGGCCGAAGATTTCTTCTTTCATGAGACGAGCTTCTGGATCAAGATCAGCGAACACTGTTGGTTGAATGAAATAACCTTTAGAGTCATCGCCTTCTCCACCGGCTACTAATCTTCCTTCTTGTTTACCGATTTCAATATAACTCATGATTTTATCATACGCAGCTTGGTCAATAACCGGTCCTGTAAAGTTGCTTGTGTCTTCCGGATTACCAGCTTGTTTCTCTTTTGTAATTTCGATTACGCGATTTAACACTTGGTCGTAAACATCTTCAACGATGACTGCACGTGAACATGCAGAACATTTTTGACCAGAGAAACCAAAGGCTGAAGCTACGATTGATTGAGCAGCAAGCTCTAAATCTGCTTCTTTATCTACAACAATGGTATCTTTACCGCCCATTTCAGCAATGACACGTTTAATCCAGATTTGACCATCATTTAATTTTGAAGCTCGTTCGTTAATACGAAGGCCAACATCACGAGATCCTGTAAATGATACGAAACGCGTATCTTTGTGATCTACTAAATAGTCACCTACTTCTGCGCCACTTCCTGGTACAAAATTCAGTACACCTTTTGGTAGACCGGCTTCTTCCATAACTTCTACGAATTTCGCAGCCACAATTGGCGTTGTAGAAGCGGGTTTTAATAGAACGGTATTCCCTGCAACAATAGCAGCAACGGTTGTACCTGCCATAATCGCTAATGGGAAGTTCCAAGGAGAAATGATGATACCAACGCCAAGAGGAATATAATCATAACGATTAAATTCAT
The DNA here is from genome assembly GCF_038007345.1 of Cytobacillus sp. FSL M8-0252. NCBI lineage: Bacteria > Bacillati > Bacillota > Bacilli > Caryophanales > Bacillaceae > Cytobacillus > Cytobacillus sp. FSL M8-0252. The sequence goes on along the minus strand of NZ_JBBOWZ010000001.1, from coordinate 698,359 downwards.
TTGGTCGACTGTTAACAGGCACACCATCTTTAATTGCAAGCATTTGACGCGCGTAATACTCTAAGAAATCAATCGCTTCAGCTGTATCAGCATCTGCTTCATTCCATGGCTTCCCTGCTTCCTTTGTCAATAAGGCAGAGAATTCATGTTTACGTCTACGAATGATGGCTGCTGCTTTAAATAACACATCTGCACGTGTTTCTGGCTTCACTTTCTTCCATGATTGGAAGGCTTTAACTGCAGCTTGCATCGCTTTTTCAGCTAGCTCTTGGTTCGCTTTTGAAACGCGACCAATGATTTCTTCTTTATTCGCTGGGTTTACAGAAACGATTTTATCTTCAGTAGAGATACGTTCTCCATCGATTAATAAATCATAATCTTGACCTAAATAACCTTTAACCGTTTCTAAACCTTTTAAATACCCTTCACGGTTTTGCTCAACGCTAAAATCAGTAAATGGCTCATGCTTATAAGATTGTACCATTTTTTCATCCTCCTATAAGTTCACATCAGTCATTTTGAAATGTTGCTACAATTGGCACATTTCAGACTGTGAAAAGATTAACCCTAACAATTATTATACTACCATAATTAGAGAAAATTCAGCAATGATTCTACTAATACTATTTTTAGAAAAATAATAAAGTTTCTATTAAATTGATTTTTTTCTCCTATTGATCAAGGATCTACCTAGTTGATTCACAATAGTATGTTAGTGATCAAAAGACCACTTCTTTTATATTAAAGTGGTCTCTTGTTTTAAATACATTAATAAGTTGACTCGTAATTTCTATACGTCTTTCCTTTCCATAAAGTGACTAGAGCAATGATTAATCCAATAACAGAAAAGGACAAAATGACTAATTGGATATCAATTCCCTTAGACACGAGTAAAGTGACAGTGGCATAAGCCAACGGGTCAAAGCCGTTCATCGCTAAGAAAACAATACTCATCACTCTTCCCATAATCCTTGGGTCTGTATCTTCTTGTGCTGAAGTGAAGAATGGAATAGAAACAAATGTCATCGTAAATCCAATAAAGAAAGCTAAAGCTGTCAATATATACAAATTGGGAATTTGGCTAAATGCTATCGCAACAATTAGTGTTGCAATTAGACCAACAATAGAAGTGAACCCCCTACGGCGTATTTTAACCATCCCAATAATAGCAGTACTAACTAACATCCCCACTCCTAATGCTGATTCAATGTAACTAAGATTGATTGGTGAACCTCCGTACGTCTCTACTAAGATGGGAATCGCAATAGAAATCGCACCAAAGGCAAAGAAATTTAACGTGATTAAAATAAGAATGCCTGTAATCAAAAATTTGCTCGCTTTGACATAAGAAAACCCTTCGATCAAATCTTTCAGTGGTGTTTGTTTGACTGTATTGTCTACTGGACCTTCTTTTAAGAATGGTGGAAACATAAAGAAAGCAGACAACAGAACAATAATAGCTGAAACTAAATAACCTGTTGTTACGCCAGCGAACTCCATGATACTCCCAGAAATAATTGGACCAACAATAAAACCAATTTGACCTAACCCCTGAATGATTGCGTTCGCTTGTTTGATCTGTTGTACTTGTACCAACTTGGGAATTAACGAGGTTCCGGCTGGTCCAGAAAAAGCATCTAGTGTTCCAAAAAAGAACCCCAAAATAAGCAAATAAACAAATGTTAATTGACCGGCATTGTTTAGTAAAAAAATGAGTACGAGTAAAACACCTTGAATGGTACTCGTAGTGAACATAATGGTCGTCTTCTTATATTTATCAGCAAGTACTCCACCAAATGCCATCATAACTACTCTAGGTACAGTAATGGCAATGAGAATCATGCCTAGTGAACTAGCAGACCCTAAATCTGAAATTACAAACCAAGTAGTTGTCATGAAAAACATACTAAATCCAATAATCGCCAAAAAGCTACCTATAAATAAGAAAATAAAAGGTGTGTTTCTCATTAAAGAATATCGTTGTTCCATTCATACCCTGCCTCTCTCATTCTATCTACACCCAATCATAGAAGATAACGTAACGTGAGATGCAAGCTTTTTCTAATAGAAAATACTTTTTTATAGATGATTGTGGTTTAAAAGGGTAAGAAAAGAAGGCAAGAGAGATATTTGTTGCAAACTAATACTTGATAAAGCCTTCTAAGTTGAGTTAGAAGGCTTGTTTTCATTACCAAGAATTTGAGAGGGTACGTTATTGATGAGTAAACTACATCAACGTAATCCTCCTTTCAACCAAGCACGAGGCCGGTGCATGCCAACCGGGATTTGAATTAAGCTCGTTTTCCTTTTAGAAGCGAGTTCATAGAGTTGATCGCATTGACTTACAGAATAACCCAATAGTGGATGCCCTCCCAAATCTAAGGCAGACGCATGCAAGAGTAATCGTTGTGTTAGTAGGCCTGCCTCCATCTGTTGAATACGGTATCCTCGGTAACCCAATGAATCTTTGTAATGGCTTTTATCCCCTATTACATGCATACAAAGCGGCACTTGATATAAATTAACATTAGGCATCACTAAGCCCGAATGTAAAAACGGGCGATAATCACCTTCTTTCAATAGACGAAGCATATGATTTTCATTGTCATAAGCATAAGCCCCGTTCGGTATCCCCTCCACATTGTGTAGGCTGCCGTATAAAGTTACACGCGCAGCAACATGGCCGTCGGTATCATCAAGATCGTGATGATAAGTGAAGGAACATGTCTCCTTTAGCAAGGTTGCTAGAGTCGTTTGCCTTATTTCCCCCATCATAAAGTCTGCATCTGGAGAAAACCGCTTCTTACAAATCGATGAGAAATCATATGAATAGTTTTGTGTATTTGGCAAGGTTATATCAGTACCAGAAGTGAATGTTTCACCCTGGCACCTTACCTTTCTAAAAGACACTGTTGAATCGAACATGGCAGCTTCATTGAGCTTTCTAAGTAACGGATAGTCCATAGTCTTTGACAGGTTATGAGGTAGGTGACCTAATTGCGCTATTTCGGCGCACAATGTATGGGAGGACACCATTTCTTTAGTCGTTTGGTCGATGGCTTTAGTTGATATCGGAATGACTGCGTACACACTTTCGTCTTCTTCAGCTAGACCTAGTAAATGATTCATTGCTCCGTCTAAAAACTGATAGCAAACTTTCGTATTGTAATCTAATTGATCTGCTACTTCTAATAATTGTCCAATGAGCACCCCAGTATCTAGTCCCTGTAATCGATAGGAAAAATGATTGTATTTATAAAAATTTTTCCAAAAGAAGGTTGAAATAAAAACAGTGCAAAAACAATCTTCAATCACTGTCCCCAAACTTTTGGAAACGAATGTATCAAAATTTCCCTCCCGTAACAAAATGAGGCGGTGATGAGCAACATCATAATGGTAGATGCCTGTTTTAGCATCTTCAAGTTTCATATATACATATATTTCATTAGGATAAAGCGCCCCACCGGAGGGGACAAATCTCCGCAATGATTGAGTGTCATGAGGGAGCCGGACATATTGAGTTATTCCATAGGTATACCATAGCAAATGCCCAATCTCCTTCAATGTAGGCATTAGATTTTGGTGAAGGGTTGAAGGTACATTAGCGTTTAACGGAATAGCTGGTAACCCACGGTACAATTTATACGGAAGGGGGGCCCCTTCCCAATCGACCTGCCAATCGGGTGGAGCAAGTTTCTCTGTATCAAAGTGGAGATTGTGTATAAATGTATCTAACTCCAATTCTTTCATCCTCCTCTCCTTCCATTACGGAAACGGGTGAGGAAGTGGGTTCAGCTCTTCATACGATAAGTGCTTCTTCCTATACCCTAGCTGCTTTGGCACCTTTAGTACTCTATCTAATCCTTTCACCCGTGTCAGGTGATGACCAAATGTCATTGGCAACATCCCAGGAATAATGACCTTCACACAATACAATCCATTCTCTTGAATAATTGGTGTTGTTTGGTCAACGACAATCACTTCTAGATTATTTTCACGGAACGTCTGAAGAACTTCGTGAAGGTCATCTTTCAAATCGTTGTATACTGGTGGCTTCTTGAATTCTTCAGCAAATGTACGTAATGGCCCTTGATTATTCAAAATAAACGTTAGGTATTCTTCCGCCTCGGGTAGACCGTACAACATGCCATGATCCTCCATTGTTCTTACTTTAAACGGATCTTCAAGCATCTCCTCGTATTTTTGCCTATTTGTTGCTAATTTCTCATCATGAACAAACATCATGCCCGCTAGCTCATAGATGGCACTTTTAACAGCCCTTACTGGGTCCATATGAGCACCTGCAGCACAAATAATATTTATACCTGTTTCTCTTCTATTTTTTGCTACTGCCCACACACTTGGGATACCATGTTCCATCGTTGAATTGTAAAAATGAAGGTCGTACCCTGCCACCTCACGTACCCGATCAACCATCAATTGCAATTCCTTGTCATCTGCAGAACTTAAATCAAGACGTGGCAATGGCATTTTCGCATACCAAGTGAGTAAAAAGGAATCTCGCTCAACGACTTCCATTACTCCATGAAAAATAGCTTCCTCCAGGCTACCTCCGATTGCACATCCGTTTGAAGTCTCATAAACAAAACCTTCCCCACAACCTAAACTGTAATAAGCAAGTAATTCTGGGACAAGAATAGATCTTTCTTGTAAGAATGAATAACCCCAAACCCAATTCATTGGTTTATTAGGTTCGAATGATTGATACGGAAAATGAGGATTCTCATAATACTCAGGTGAGTGTAAACCAACAGTTGAAGGGTTTAAGGCTTGATCCATAACATCTAGATAACTTCCTCGTACAACCCTTCTTTTTCCCCTAGGCTCGATACCGCAATACCGCTCTAAGCCTTCCAAAATAGCTGTTAACTCGCTCATTCGATAAGAGTTAGATCTTCCAGCCACTCCCTCGCTTGCACCAAACAGTGGCATATTCATAAGAACATCAGCAAAAGGAAGTGTCCAATCCTGTATTTTTCCATTGATTACCCCCGTCCGATGATCGTAATAATCTCTTAATAGCACGGTTTCTAATTCTTCAATTGAACGACTGCGATAACCAGCACCTTGAATTTTCGGACTAGATTGCAACTTAATTTCTGCTAATTCCGCTGAATCTTCTGGAATGTCTCCACATATTGGGCACATTGGATCAAAGGAAAAATGATGAGATGAATGCATGAACGTTTTAAGATTTGTAATGAACAGTTGATTTTCTAAATGATTGATCTCTCCTTGAAGAATATAATCCACTTCTGTACATAATAAAGTTGTCATTTGCCAAAGTCCCGTTCGTGATGCCCATGCGTCTTGCGGGCGACTTTCTCCTGATAATTTATAATAAAGCCCCCACATTTCTTTAGAATCTGTACCTCCTATGATGCGCCTTACATCGGCGCAACGTGAACATCCCCGTTTTCCCGGTTGTATAAATGGACCAATAATTCCCTCACCAAAAGAAACAAAGCCACGGAGCCATGGAATATTTTCCTTTCTGAATTTTTCTTCTGCTTGTTGATGAACGGAGGGCTGCCAATTATCATGCAATACGAGCGCCAATGTTGTATCTTCAGGGAAATCCGTTAATAGATCTTGCCGCGCGACTGTATAATTACTAGACAATTGCCTATAGACAAAATCGGCCAGTTTACCATTACCGACGATGACAATCATTAGCGTACCTCCTTACAAATCTGTACACCATAAACTCCAGCTAACTCTTTTCTTAAAAATGGTTCAAAAGAAAGATCGTAAACAACGATCTCTTTATGGCCCTCATTTAATTTGTAAACAGCAGATTGTAATAACTCCTTTTTTGTCAAATGCTCACATGAAGGAATGTTTAGTTTTGCCTCTTTCCCTCTTATACCATAATAAGAGTTTATTTCCCCCTCATGGAACGTTGCCTCATTTTGTACATTCGATACTGCTTTTTGCAAAGCGTGACTTAGTGCCAGTGTGATATTTAAACCAGAACTACTATATTTAAAACCATTTGACTCTATGCATATAACAGGAAAGCCTAATATTTCATTTCCCATACGGATAGTGGGTGGACCATTTAAGGTGGTCAGTGACTGTAAATAATATCTACAACTACGATCCTCTATCCTCTCAAGATTTACTGGTAACAGCGATTGTTGCTGGTCAACTGGAAGACCTCGCCTTTCCTCTTCCAAATACGCTTGTAGTCCACGACAAACCGCTTCTGCAAGGGATTCACCAGCACCAATGCCCATAAATCCACTTATTCTACCTCTCACTATTTGTGAAACATACATCTCCAGTCCAGTAAGCCCTGCTTCCCTTCTTGCTTCTTCATGTGTTAGACCCGAGCATAAAGCCTTCTTCAAAAGAGTAGCCGGTCCTTTTGCCAATGGATTTACTGCTTGAACATAACATTGTGAAAGCGGAAGCTGTGTTAAGTCCTTTTCCTCCCAAATATGAAGAATCCCTGTTTCTTTAGCAGTTAATAAACTAAAATATTCTAACAGTCTGTTTGTGTTGGGCTGTTCCGTATTCTCTCTCAGAAGTCGGGTGTTTAAATCATCGACAAGTTCAGGTTTAAATGTAAGATTTTCAACTAATGGATGTGAATAGTACGAAATCCATTCACCTTGCAAACTTTCAAGATTTAGCAAATAGAATTGATTGTTTTCTTTCTTATCCATTGCTCCTGTCACCTGCTTAAAAAACTCAAAAACAATAATATTCGCCAATAAAGCACCTGCGGTCGAAGAATAAGGCTGTTGCTTACGTTCTTGTTCCAATATTGCCTCATGCATTCGACGCCATGCAGATTCCCAGCATCCCTCTGTTTCTGAATCAACTACAGGCCCTGCCATTCCCACCTGCTTTAGATATAAAGCAGGAAGGAAGGCTTTCTTTTCTTCTTTACAAACCTGATTAATCTCCTTCACTTCGTCTATATCTCCATTTTGGGAAACATATAATATCCAATCAAATGATTGTACTACTTCTCTCCAATTCTTACTGTAAGGAATTTCCTCCACTTTCACGGTAGGATCATCCTTTTTGGCATGATTCACTATTTCATTAATCCGCTTATGGTCTGTTGGGACTGCTTCTGTCCTCATCACATGAAAGGTTGGTAGCCCTGATTCCAACAATGCAGATGTCAGCGAAACGAATAGAGAACCAGATCCCATCACTAATACCTTTGCGTGGCGATACCTTTGAAAACGATACGCACCTGAATCAACAAAACTCTCAATGAATTCAATTTGTGAAGCGTATTTTTCTAGAACACTTGCTGGTAATTGGTGTGATTGATCTTGACTCGTATCTCTAACATAACCTTTCGTCAGTAAAGCCTCACCAATTTCATATACTCTGTTTCGATAGGGAGTGGTCAAACCCGCAGTGAGTTCTTCCAAAGTATGATTTCCATTAAACATAGGGATCAGCTTTTCAATCCATTGATAAATAGTGCCTCCATCCATCCAAAATGAACTGGCGTTATTCCTAAAATAGACGCCTCCCTTTGGGTCTGGTAGATAAAATGTATCATTCTTCACTTTGAGACGTGAGGTTGCTTTCAATTTCGTCATGTAGCCCCTCCTTCGATCTGAGCATTCATTAAATATTCCTTATAATTTATGTATTTGTATTTGTCCATTATGAATAACGAAAAAGAAGCCCCTAACATAGGGACTTGTAGAGTGTTTACACACGCTTCATTATTCATTTTGTGACGAGAGAACGAAGGTAACTTACACTGACACTTGCCTTTAAAAAAGGAATTGTTAAATAAAGAACCCGAAGCAACCAAAACAACCAAAACAGCCTGCACATCTAAAACCGCCACAACCACCACAGCGAAAACCACCACAACCTCCGCAACCACCACAGCCGCCACAGCGACGCATATCATTAAATTGAACTGGTACTGGTGCTTGATATTGAATAGGTGTTAATTCACCCACCTGATATTGATCCATTCCAAGTGATTGAAGTTCATTTTGAAAATTTTGCATTTTTTCTTCCCCTTTTTAGGTTTAGTCCGTAGAAAGAGAGTCTAAAACCGCTCTCTGTAACAAACTATGATGTTTTTAGGTAGTTGTTACTGATGTAAAAGCCCATTTGGCAAAGAACATTAGATTTGTTTTTTTCATACCTTATAGAAATACAAAAGGAGGTGGTTCCCATTTATTTAGATTTCTTATCAAAGTTTGGTGTTGGAGGAGCGCACCCGGGTGGTTTTGAACTAACAAAGGCGCTTCTTATGAATGAAGAATTAGACGCTATGTCGGAAATTTTAGATGTAGGCTGCGGAACTGGCCAAACAGCCGCCTTTTTGGCTGCTCAGTCAGGGGCAAACGTAACTGGGGTTGATATTAATCCTATTATGGTGGAAAAAGCAACCCATAGAATGAAGGAAGCTAAACTTCCAGTACGTATTTTCCAAGGTTCTATCGAGGCACTCCCACTTGAAGATGAGAAATTTGATTTAATTATGTGCGAATCAGTCCTTACTTTTGTCAATCAACCGAAAGCGCTTAAAGAGATTTTTCGTTTATTAAAAAAAGGGGGGCGGTTTATTTCTAATGAGTTTACTGCCAATGTCTCACTCCCTCCATGGATAGCAGATGAAATCAATCGATTCTATGGGATCAACTCTGTCCTCACCGAAGCAGAATGGCAGCGTTTATTTGAAGGGGCAGGATTTACGAACATTCGCGTAAGTGGTCAAAATCAGTCGATGCTCCAATACAATCCCAACCCTGATTTTCTTTATTCAAAGCACATTGAACCAGAGCTTTATACCGTAATGAACGAACATTTTAACCTATTATTGAAATATAATGAGCTATTGGGCTACCGGATATTTGCATGTGGAAAATAAACAATTATTATCTACCCACCCGTGATATACATGATCTCATTGTTAATAGGAGTTCCAACGGGTGGCTACTCCTTTTTTGAATATAGATTGTATATATATAGGTGCTAAAGCATATTACATATGTTAGGATTATTTAAATAAACTAAAGGAATGGGACCAATGAAAAAAGCAGTTCTTATAGCCTCCTAAAATCAGAATATATTTTAGGAGGCATTAAAAGATGAAATTCACTAAAATCGACATAAATAATTGGGAACGTAAAGAGGTTTTCAATCATTTCTTAAACCAACAAACTAGCTTTAGTATCACTAATAACATTGATATTACTGAGCTATACCAATTTACTAAAGAAAAAGGATATCAATTTTATCCTGCTTTTATTTTTTTAATCACACAAGTTGTCAATACAAATAAACATTTTAGAATGAATGTTACTGCTAAAGGTGAGTTAGGGTACTGGAACAGAGTGATTCCTATGTATACGATTTTTGACAAGGAGTCAGCGTTATTTTCCGCTATTTTCACCGATATCGATGAAGGCTTTGAAAGGTTCCACATGGATTATGTGACCGATACTGAGTTATATACTGGTACAGGAAAATTGTTTCCTAAAGCACCCGTACCTGAAAATGTCGTTAATATATCTATGATTCCATGGACTACTTTCACTGGATTTAACTTAAATATAAATACAAATCCAAATTACCTCCTGCCAATAGTTACTGCGGGTAAATTTTTCAATAAGAATGAAAATATTTATTTACCACTTTCACTACAGGTTCATCATGCTGTCTGTGACGGTTATCACACCGCTCTTTTTATGGACACATTTCAGCGCCTTGTTCGAAATCCTAAACAAATGCTTAAGTGAATGAGAAATAACCCACCGACTACATAAATTTAGTCGGTGTTTTTTTAGTAAAGGTCATACCTAAAATTATTCCACAAATAGAGCTAGATTTTCTAATGTTGAATGTAAACCGATATCATGATCTGCCTTGTTTATTCCTTTAGGGACATTTTCACATATAATGGTGACTTTTGTCCCTTTTGCAAGAGGTTCAAATAGCCATGTCTGTTTCATTTCACCAGTGAATTCCGGCGATTCTGAGTCAAATATTACTAGTTGTATTATCTTTTTATCAGGAACTAATTCTAAAAATTTCCCTTGATACACATCACTGTTCTCAGTTGTTTTTCCATATGAGGGTTGGTTTCCTTCATAGAAGAGTGTCATTTTGTAAGTTCCCTCTTCCCGCGGATCAAAATCTTCAACATAACCTGACATTCCTTTAGGTGGGAGCCATGATACTAAAGCTTTCGGATGGAGAAATGCTTCATAAATCGTGTGTGATTCTGCCATGATCACTCTTGAAGCTGTATCTGTTCTATTTTCCATAACAAAACCTCCTTCGGTCTATCATTTCTATGCAATAAATGTTGATATCACAAATAACCTTAAAGTTCTACTATTTCTTCTACGGAAGCATAGATTACTCCTTCCTCAGCTAAGCTGACCTATTTGATAATAATGACGATGTTGATAGATGGATTTCTTCGATTGCTTTCACCTTGGTTGGACCGATTCACGCGGGGTGTACAAGTGCACAGGCAAAATCATTTGTTGTCACTGTCGGAATAATACCTAGTTGCGGGTGGAATTCGTTCCGCTACCTTTAGAGTACTCTCTAAAAATCTTCGAAAAGTATGTTGGGGCACTTAATCCTTGTCTTTTTGTTCAAACCACCTTAATCCCATTGCAAATAAAAAAACGCCGTTTAAAAATAGCGGCGTTTTTTCGTTTTATTGATAAATATGAACAAATGGTTCAGCTTCGTTTGCGTTTCGGACGATTAATGATTCTGGTCCGTTAACTGATGTGACGCTTACTTGGACAGAGATATATTCTGGAAACATACTAACAACTTTGCTTGTTACATATTGGGTGAATCCGATACTTTCTGACTTACCGTAAAATTGTATAGGTATATCTATATTTAGCTGTTGCAATTGATCACCAATATAGAAACCTTTTCCAATGACACCGTTAAAATTAGGGAAATATTTTTCAACATCTTGTTTGAAATTCAAGAAATTCGTATAGTCTTCACGATACTTCTCTTCGGCTGTATTAGATGGGAATAAAATATAGTCTTCCTTTACATCTTCCCAACCACTTAGCTGGTTACTCCCCTCAGCGGCATGCGCATAGGCGAAGAAGTTTCCTGGGACGACAGACGTTCTTTCCGATTGTTCAAATAGGGCAATGGTAATCGGTACGTTCTCAAGCCCTTCTTGTTGTCTTAATCTCTTTATAATTTCCTCAGCCATCTTTTTGCCTTCTGCTTCTACTTTACTATGAGAAATATCTTCTTCATACGTGGCACCGTAGGCTTCTTTTTGATAATAATGGACGGAATTAAGTGCCAAACCAATGACGACACCGCCAAGCTTCACCTTATTATCGCCATCTTTTACAAGATAGTTATGTTCTAAAATATGGGCTAAATAAAGAGGTGCACGGGCGTTTCTTTCTTCTTTAGTCCCTTTCCCATCATCAACAGGGTTTAGACCGAGATTCTCTTCCTCCGTCATATCTTTTTCTTCTAATTGTTCTTTCGTATATTGGCGACTTAACCATGATGAAATCGTGGTTTTATCAAGGTATTGTCCTTCTTGGAAGAAGAACTTTTCCGTATCAAAATGGTTCTGAGCCACTCTCATTAAACCTGTTTCGAATTCATTAATATCATATTTTGTATTCACATTATTAACGACTAAACCGCGTGACTCACTTGGCTTAAAAGGTAGGATTGTCCGATAGTACGAATCGGATATTTTAAAGTTTGGTATGATCGCCTGTTCTTCTTCGCTGCTCTCATTTTCATTTTGCACAACCTCTTCTTGCTGGTTAAAACTAGGTGCACAACCGGCGAGTAAAAGAACGAATGACAGCGACACTGCCATGAGTTTTTTCACGATTTTCACCTCTTACGAATTTAATTCCTCAATCAATTTTTCCTCGTCCCAAATAGTAATGCCTAATTCCTGAGCTTTGGTTAATTTCGAGCCTGCGTCTTCTCCGGCAATGACTAAATCTGTTTTCTTACTTACACTGCCAGAGACCTTGCCTCCTAGAGCTTCAATTTTTTCCTTGGCTTCATTTCTAGCAAGCTGTTCTAATTTACCCGTTAACACAATGGTTTTACCAGCAAAAACAGAATCAGATTCCGCTATATTTACAGGTTTTGGTCCCTTATAAGTCAGATTCACTCCAACATCTTGTAACTCTTGAATGAGAGATGTTACTTCTTCTTGTTCAAAATATGTGACGAGTGCATCAGCCATCTTATCGCCTATTTCATTAATGCTAATAAAATCCTCCATGGTTGCCTGCTGGATTTTGCCCATCTCTCCAAATGTTTGCGCAAGTGTTTTTGCCGCTTTCGCCCCCACATGACGGATCCCTAGTCCGAATAATAATTTTTCTAAAGAATTATCCTTAGAGACTTCAATGGCCTTTAGCAAGTTGTTAACAGATTTTTCGCCCATTCTCTCTAATTGAATAAGCTGTTCATACGTAAGATGATAAATATCTGCCACATCTTCAATTAACTTTTCTGCAAATAATTGGCTAATTACTTTTTCCCCTAGCCCGTCAATATTCATCGCATTTCGTGAGACAAAATGAATAAGCCCCTCTCTTATTTGCGCAGGACATTTCGGATTAATACAACGAAGTGCGACTTCTTCCTCTAAACGCACAAGTTCACTTTCACATGCCGGGCAATGAGTTGGCATATGAAAATCAACTTCTTCTCCCGTTCTTCTTTCAGGTAATACATTGACAACTTCAGGGATGATGTCGCCTGCTTTCTTAATCACAACGTAATCACCTAGCTTAATATCCTTCTCACGAATAAGGTCTTCATTATGAAGGGATGCACGTTGCACGGTAGTACCTGCAACTCTAACAGGTTCAAGTAATGCTGTTGGCGTCACTACACCGGTGCGACCGATACTTAATTCAATATCTCTTAACTGCGTGACTACCTCTTCAGCAGGAAACTTATAAGCAATCGCCCATCTCGGACTCTTTGCTGTTGTCCCGAGTTCATCCTGTTGGTCATATGAATCGACTTTAATAACGATTCCATCAATATCATACGATAAGTCTGGTCGGTTTTCTGTCCATTTCTCGATATATTGAATGACCTCATCTATATTTTTACACTTCTGGCGCTCTTTGTTCGTTTTAAACCCCTGAGAGTCAAGAAAGTCCAGACCTTCACTATGAGAACGAATACCCGTTTTCCCCTCGTCAGCCATAGCATAAACGAATATATCTAAATTTCTTGATGCAGCGATTTTTGGATCTAATTGCCTAAGTGAACCCGCAGCAGCATTTCGAGGGTTCGCAAAGGGTTCCTCACCTCGTTCTTCTTTTCCTTTATTTAAACTTAAGAACGATTTTCTAGGCATGAACGCCTCTCCGCGTACTTCAAAGGTTACCGTTTCCTTTACCCGCAGAGGAATGGAACGAATGGTGCGAAGGTTAACGGTAATGTTTTCACCAATAAAACCTTATCAGTAAAACACTTTTTGTACAATTATATCAAAAGCCTTTAAATACTACAATTTACTAAACCATTTTACATTATAACGATTTAGACAACCAAATAAAATACACTTTCAACTATTTCCCATAAAAATTGTTTAATCTTCACCTAAAAACTTTATCGGTAAAATAGAAATTGTCAAATTATATTGTGAATGCTAATATATTTACAAAATGTTCTTCAAGGGGATAATTCTATGTATTTGATAACTGAATGCCATTCTCATGATGGTATCTACTTTGAAAAAAAATTCATTACGGAAAATGGAGAAGTATCTATAAAAGAGAAAGTACATTTTCAAAATGCAAAGGTTGTTTATGATGGTATAGAATATGTCTTTCTATACGACTTGAAAATGAATCCAATACCTGAAGTCTTTGATTACTTAAATTTTGAACTACAGGGTGCTTCTCCCAACCATCGTTATACTGTATTAAATGCCTTAAAGTTATTATATTCGTTTTTAGAACTATACGATTTAAAAATTGATTCCCTTTCAAAAAATGATGTTCAAAACTTATTTTCATTTCTTGAAGGAATCTCAAAACAGGGAACTTTATATCAATTAGACTTAGTTACCCTACGTAGCCCCTCAACTATCAATACTTATATCGCTCTATATAGGAGCTTCATTTTGTATTTAGGTCATGATAAGTCACCTCTTCTAAAAAAAGGTACAGATTATAAACTCATATATAATGACGAGACGGATTCTCCTATGAAAATATATAAATATGATGTTAGTTTCAAAAACTACAAACCTGAGATAAGCACTCCCAGATATATAAGTGTTGAGGACTTTAAGAGAATTCTTGATGTAATCAGAAAGGAATACACACTCCGAGAGGAATGTTTAGTCCGTTTAATGTTTGAGAATGGGTTACGTCTTGGTGAGGCACTTGGAATGACAAATGAAGACATCGTTGTAAATGATAAGGGTAACTTTTTATATATACGTAATCGGTGTTCGGATTCATCTGACCAATTAGCAAAATGGCGGATGATTCCTGAAAGTAAAAAAACCTATAAAACAAAGAAATATCAAACAAAGGACATAGGTTATCAAGTTGTTTATTTGAGTGATGCCTTATTAGACAAGATTAATGATTACGTAAACGAATTTCATTTAAACGAAAGCCTTAAATTTCAAAACAATTATCAGAAATACACATATGCCGACTCGGTTGAAGATGATAATACTGAAAATTTCTATGTATTCATTAACAGTATTGGAAGACCTTTAAGCCAAAATTTATGGGGTAAAACATTAAGGGATATTTTCAAAAAAGCTGGATTAAATGTCGATAAAGAACAGAGAGAGCATAATTTAAGTCATCGATTCAGACATGGATACGCAATGTTCATGGTTAAATACAAAAATGTTGATGCACTTACATTAAAAAACCTTCTAAGACATAATAACATTAATTCTGTAAAACATTATTATCGCCCAACCGATGAAGAGATTATAGAGCAGAGAACAAGTTTAGTTGAATCTATTTATGAAGTTATTCCAGAACTAACCATTTGAAGGTGGATAAGAAATGTCAACAAGTACCCCTATCGTATTTGCTTTTAAAGATGAAAAAATACAAAATATCATAGATTTATTTTTAAACAAAACAAAGGCTAAAGGAAATGTTAGATACTCCAGTTTTGATGTTCAAATTGTAAATAAGGTAATAGAACTTGTACCTCAAGATATTGATTGCCATTCAGTCACTTGGGAGTTTTTTCAGGAACTATTTAATATGAGTATCAACACTGAAATGCAAGAATGTACATGTAGGCTAATATCGGAATTCATAAAAAATGATTGCTATAGTGGTGAATTTATCGAGTTAGTTGAAACATTTAAATCAGTACACACAAAAAATTTGGTCGAGGCACTATTCCAGCTTTTCTCTAATTCACTTTTGCCACACAATTTAATTGTTTATAAAAACAAACAGCGTACATCTTGTTATATAAATGATTGCACTAACCTCTATCTTTCTTATTTGCTTAGAGATTTTGTTGTTCATAATACTACAGCACGTAGTTTTGATTTTTACGAAAACTTTCAAAAGAGCCTTAATGGTACGGAAATTAATCAGATAACCGATTTTAATGCTGAAACTTTTAAACAACAATTCTATTTTTTTAATAATTTTAAATACAGGGTCACTCTATTAACCTTATTAAAGAAGTTTTATCTGAAGCTATTAAGTCTTCCTGAAGGTAAGAACATATTACATTGGAGAGACGGTATAGATGGTAATATGCTTCAAACTGTAAGTTTTAACAGGAATTATGAAGAGGGATTTCTTCCTATCCCCCTTAATCCGTTTGACCCAATTCCAGCATTTGATAAATGGTTAGTCATGCCAAACGGTGCTGAAAATAAAACAACCAAAATAAATAGCTTTTCATATAAGCCAATCGACTTCTCTTTATGTAAAGATAAAACTTTAAAATATTGTGTCAAGCACTGGTTTTGGAATTCTAAAGTTAGTTTGGCCGCAAGAATTGACCAAGCATATATAATCATTAAATTTCTAAACTTCATATATGACCTGAAGAATAAATTCAGCATAAAAGAAATGACAAAATCAATTGATAAACAAGATACTATTAGTGTAGAGGAAATATTCTCTTACGCACAATTCATAAAAACAAATAACAAAAATGTTCAGTACATTATAAATGTAAAGGTTTTTCTCAACTATGTTCTGGAACACAATCTTTATAATGTTGAAATAAGCGGATTAAAATATTTAGTAACTAAATCTAAGGAAGTAAGAAATTCCGCCAAAGATATATCAAATGAAAATCTATTTAAAATAGAAGCTAAATTAAAGGAAAAATCAAAAGACAATTATTTAAACACCCTATACTATATTGTCTTCCATATCGCTCTGGCTACAGAATTTAGGATTTCTCAGATTATAAATCTAAAAGTGAATTGTTTAAAAAAGGGCGTAAAAAAGGAATATTACTTAGAAACGAATACAAAAGTTTCAGGTGGAAAAATCGTAGAAATACCAATTACTCCTTTTACTCGAAGGTATATTGAAACTGCTATACAATTCACTCAAGAAGTAAGAGATAAATGTAAAGATAATGCAATTAAAGAACACATTTTTATTCATGAATATTCAAATTTGTACTTTAAGGTAATAAATGTCCGAACTTTTTCGGATTACCTAAAAAGAATTTGTTCAGAATTAGGCATTGAATCTTTTACAGCACAAAATTTAAGGGATACCTACATGACTAAGTCATTAGAATATGCTATTAGAAATAACCTGTCAGATATGAAACTACGGGCTTTAACTAACCATAAAAATATTAGCACAACCACTAATCACTATGTTGCTGAAAAAATCAATGATTATCTTGAAGCAACACACATGGTCGTCATAGGAAATCCTACTATCAAAGGGAATATAGTCGCTGAAACAGACCACAAGAACGAAGACCTTGTAAATGACCAATGCGGGTACTGTCCATACGAATCTTGTATCAAAAAAGATGATAATTTAGATTGTTTAATGTGTTCTGGTTTCATAGCGACTATTGATAGAATACCTTTTTACGAAGAAAAGATTAGAAGTATTGATAATGAAATCAAATTAGCTAAATTACCTACAGATAAAGAGCGTTTAGTCACTATAAAACGTCTTTATCTTACTTATTTAAGGAAGTTATTAGAGCTTAAGGAGAATACATTAGGATGAATGGCACTTTAAAAGAAATTAACAATATTCAGTGGCTATTTCCAGGTGAATTTGATGATTCTGTGTTAAAAGGTGTAACTACGAATAGAATTTTCAATCATATAAAAAGAATAGATAAGTTACCAATAGTATCTGGAGAAATTTACTTTTCAAACGATGTATGGGATTTCAATTCAGTCACACTTCAACGTGTTCCCAAGAGGAAATCTACTTTTGATTTTTCAAAGGTAGATGTTTCCTTTAAAGAACAATTAAAGTTTTTTGCTCTGACTAAAGTGTGGGAAGATAAAGATAAGATTCAGACCATCTACAAAACTCTTGGGAATATAAAAGATTTTGTAAAGTACCTATCAGCATTTGACATCTATTCTCTTGAGTATGTCAGCCCTCAAACAGTTAAAAAATACATTGATTCTAAAAGTCACCTTGCACCTAATACTATTCGGAGTTATAAAAATTGCATTAACGAGTTTTTTCAATTCTATTCAAATAACTACAATAAAATTGATTGGATTGAAATAAATAAACACCTAAATCTTACAAAAAAGGAAAGTCAAGAGCTTAAAGCACAAAGAGAATCTAACAAATGGGATACGATACCAGATGAATACTTGGACAATTTATTATCTTGCCTAAGTAATATTATGGATAACGAAAATGCCCCAATTGATGACAGAGGGATTTCTGCAATGGTCATTTTATTATCTCAAACTGGGCTAAGAAACGGAGAAATTTGCGATATTCCGTTAAATAGCTTAGAAAGCGTACAAATTCTTAAAGGTACGAAAACAGCCTATTACATGCGATATGAGACTTCAAAAGGTGTAAAAGGAAATGGAAACTTTAAGGAAGTAAATACCACCATGACAGATTTAGCATGTAGGGCTTATAAAACTTTAGAAAAAATTTATAAGGACAGAAGAAAAGAAATAAAAAGTAGTCTACTATTTGTACCTTTAAAGGCAAAAACATTGCCTGTTTCTGAAAATGCTTTATCCAGAATGTTAGTAAACATCTCCTTAAAACATGGAAGAGAAATTGGTTGTATTAACGTAAAAGAAAAGTTTCCAACTTTTCATCATCAAAATATCGGAATATTGATGGAGCGTAATGCAGTAAGCATTGAATATCTAAAAAAATATAAACCAACAGATACTATAAGCACCCCTCGCCCACATCAATTTAGGGTGAGATTGTGCAACGATTTAATTAATCAAGGTGTTCCAATATATTACGTTCAAAGACATATGAACCATTTAACAAAAGAAATTACCTATGGGTATTATAGACGGGAACAGGATTTAGCCAAGGAAAAAGAATTAGCAGAATCAGTAATGAAAATGCTTGTTACAGGCGAATCAGAAGTTATGGGTGATGGTAAAGATACCTTAATGCTACGTATTAACGAGTATATTGAAAAGTCGAAACTAAATGTTGCTACGGATTTAGATGAAATCATTAGTGGACTGACAAAGAAAATGCCCGTTAGAGCTAAAAATGGGGGTATCTGCATAAAGAGTGGTCCTATTAGAGAGTGCAGTAAAAGCGATGGAACGGATAACTTGTATTGTGCATACGGTATGTGTACTAATCTATTTCACTCCTTTTTTATGGTAGATATAAACTATGAAAAATATACCACTTTATTAAAAACAATTAAGTACAATCAAGACAAAGGATTCAAGAAGGCTGTTGAGAAAGAAACCAACAAGTTGCGATATATTATAGAGAAGTTTTTAATCCCAGAACTTGAAGAGTTGGAAAAAGAAACAAAGTTAAAAGGTGAAACCTACATTAAAGAAAAGTACCCACAAATATCCTTTTTTGTTGATAACTATAAAACTATCTATAAGGAGGTCAAGGCGTGGCTGAATTAGTTGATACTATCACTCTTACCTTAGAAAAAATGGATATACAAATTGAATTAATTGAACCGAAAAATTGGGAACATCTAAAAAAAATAGAGAGTGTTTTAAGTGAGGCATTCACAGTACAGGAAAAATTTAAGAATGCTATCAAAAACACCAGACCATCCATTAACAATACAGCTACAAAATCAAAAATCGCAAGACAAACCATTTATAATAATGAGCTTTTAAAGAAGTATATTGAATTCAGGATAAGTGAATACAATGACTCTGACCCTATTAGGAAAATTGAAAAACATTTAGAGAGAATAGCAGAACTCGAAAATAAAGTAAAGTTCATGTCAGAAAGAGATGTAGGCCTGGAAATCATGCGAAGGAAAATCACGTTGTTAGAAAATAATATAAAAAATGTAAAGAAGGAAAACAAAGAACTGCATGAGAAATATAACAACTTAAAAAATAAAAATACAAAAGGCAATAATAACGTAAATTCAAATACCTCTAAAGTTACTGTATTACCTAATTTAAAATAGTGTCAAAAGCCATTTAAGGTATTTAGAAGAAGAATAACATGCGTTGTAGTACAATGAGTTAAAAATCTGTTAAATAGGCTCGAAGAGACTGTCAATCATGTTCTAAATTATTTAATACAATAAACTCATACAGTAGTACCACCCAGACTAATGTGGGTGGTTTTTTAATTTACATTGGAGAAACGCTTCATAAGACATATAGGCTGACGAAAAAGATTCGTCAGCCTTAATTAGAATAAATTCTATATTTTCTTTTCTATTTTGTGGAAAAGTTCCGAGGTCTTAATTTCTAAGCCTTCGGCTATTTTGACAATGTTTATCAAAGAAACATTTCTTGTTCCTCGTTCCACCTCACTAATATAAGTTCTATGAAGACCTACAATTTCTGCAAATTTTTCTTGAGAAATATTTTTCGAGAGTCTTAATTCTTTTACAGCAAGTCCAAATTTGATTTTGATAAATTTATCTTCCATAAAATAAATTTATGAAAATGCACACTATATATCTACAGACTATGAGTGACATTTTATAAAAAGTTGACTATAATAGAGAAGCATTTTGGAAACATCTTTTCCTAAAGTAAGAGGTTGATTATATGAATAGCTTAATGCTGATTATCGTAAATGATATATATTTTAACAAAAAACACTTTATTTCCTTCGGGCAGTAAAGTGTTTTTTGTTATCCTATCTTGCTTGAAGGAATAAGTAAATTATTTTTTACAGGGGGATTAATTTGAAAATTGAAAAATGGGCAATAGAAAAAGAAAATAAAAACACAGCCTACTTGTGTTTTTCTATGAGTGGAGAAGGAAGAAATTTCAACTCACTTATGAAAAGTATTGAAGCAATTAAAATCGAGAGGAAATCAGGAGAACTTTGTTCTTATTATTCTGATGATGGGAAGTTACAATGGCACAGAAACAGAGTATATATTGATAGCAGACATCAAATCAATATCTATATGATGAATGGTAATTTGCAGATTGTTATTGGTGAAGTTACCTTAAGCATTCATGGCTTTGAAGCTAAAAGTAAGGTTAAAGCATTTGCAAAATTAACAATTGCAATTACTTTTGAAGCCATAAGTCCTATATTGTGTGTTAAACCATCAGAATTACTTAATTTTATCGTCATTAAAGGCATTGAGAAATGATGCAATGTTTTGATGAATACATGAAAAACAAAGACCTATTTATATGGTCTTTGTTTTTCATTGAATCTTTCTTGAATCACGTTTAGCATAGATTCTTGTTATAGTTATAAAATCAAATGATGTGTTGTTTAGCCAATTTTTTCTCCAATTCTTTTGTCTCTCTAAATTCCTTTGCCTCAGCAATCATTTTGAATTCAACAGGTTTTTTATGTGATTGATATACTACTTTCTTTATATCAGCTAATTCAACTTTAAAAAATTCCTTACGTTGGTTTATTCGATTTACTCTTCGATGATGAAATGCTCTATGTAGACTTGCTTCTAAAGCTGGAGCATCCTCTGAAAAGATAACAGCATGTATATCAAAGTGAAAAGGTACTGATGCTCCTCCCAATTCTCTTACTCTATCTAAAGGGTCTAATCTCCTTGTCATTCCAATCTTATAGACATTTTCACCAAAGCAACCAATGTTGGATATTACATAAACATAACCAGCCTTCGTGTTCTTAACTCTATAATCTACTTCCTCAATTTGCTTTCTAATTTCATTCAATCTATTTATGTATTGAAACATTTCTTGTTCACTAATTTGTGTTGAACGATTAGATAAAACATTTAGTAAATGCTGTTCCTCTTTCTTTATTTTCTTTAACTCTTCTTCTAATTCCTTTTGAACTCGTCTTTCCTCTCTTAAAAGCTCTCTAATTCTGCGTTGTTCCTCTAACTCCTCATGCTTCTTCTGAGCATATTCATATGCCAAAAAAAGCTCCTCTATTTTTAAATTCAGGTACTCTTCCGAAATTTCAATGGAATTGTAACGATTTAATTTGTTAGTTTGATAAAACGCAGTTCGTATTTTTTTCTCAGCAACTTCAACATTATTAAACTTAACTTTATCAATAATAGAATCACATTCATGATTAAAAGACCTTATTGCCATTTTTATATTTTGATTATTATTTGCTGTCCCTTTTCTGGTGCTTCCATTTAAAGTCCAAGAATCAAGATGATTTGTCGCATTTCGATTTTTTATTAGGTATTTCTGCTTTTCTCTGACTAACAATAAGAATTCTAAGTATTCTTCTGAACTCTCGAAATCAAACTTATTTTCATATAATCCAAATGAATGATATAAGGCTTCATCTTCTAAACTAATTATTTCCTGTTTAAGAGCTTTTATTTGTGAATTCAACTTTTCTATCTCATGATGCTTGTTCTTAAAAACTTCCTTTACTCTATGTTTCCTATCGATAATAGATGACTCTAAATTCTCCAATTCTTGTTGCTTATTTTTGACCATTGAAAGTATCCTAAGTTGTTGAACTAAGGTTATAATACCTACTTCTTTTTCTTTTTTAACCAATTGACTATTAAATTCTTCGACTCTTTGCTCAAATCGGTTTTCACTTTGTTCAAGTGTTTCCTCTCTTTTCTCTAAATTCAGAGTTCGTTTTACCAACTCGATTTCTTTATCTTGCTTATATGTCTTCATTTTTTGGCGATTTTCTAAATCAAATTTTCTTTGACGGAGCAACAAAGTTATACCGACAATTAAAGGGATAATGAGAAACCAAAAAGCGAATAAAATAGCAATAAACATCGTTGAATGATACCATCTTAACTTTTCTTTATTATCACAGTTATTTAAGTCCTTCGTCTTCACAATCTTTAAACCTCCTTGTATTAAGGATACCATTTATTGGGTAATTCTTCCTACTTAATTTTAGATTTTAAAAATAATTCATAATATACATACTTAGATTGTTTTTACTGCCATTTTGCGATAATCTATAATTGGATTATTTACGAGAACGACCACCCTTTTTGCTATGTTGGAGCTTCGGGGTGGTTTTCTTTTTCTATAGTAAGACTGGGGTGATTAATGTGGTCACAGAAGAACAATGGAAAAAGAGATGCGAAGAACTGTTACACAAAGAAATAACTCAATTTGGAAAGGATATTTATTTAAAAGCAGATTTTCTATATCACCCTAAGAATCATTACCTTGATATTTTTATTTTAATGAATGATATTGGGGCGATTTTGTTTGTTAAGTATTACTTGGATAAAGATACAATGGAGGTTGTAACACGAGAACAAGTCATTGCAACCGCAGGTGCGGCCGACATTTTAAGACCCTTGTTAGAATGAATTAGAAATCTTAGTGGATGTGAATTAGATGTCTTTAAAACTTAACAAGTAAAAAAACTGTTAATCCTAATAGAAGACCATTGTCTGTAAAAATGGAAAATTCATTTACTGAATTGAAAAAGTTGAATAAGAAGGCTTTACTAATTCTTGCTAAGGGAGGTTTATGAAAATGAAACAATTTAAACGAAAATCCAGGGTACGTATCCCTATGACCACTCCTTCCCCTAATGAAATCACTCGGCAAAAAGAAATAAAGGAACTTCTTCATTTCTTAGAGAAATTAAAAGGAAAAAGATTTTTTTCATAAGTTAGCTCTGTTAAAGCTGTTGGTGATTTCCCTATTAAACTAACGAAGCAGATTACTAAAAAGAAGGGGAATTTTGGGTAAGAACCGAAATATAATAAGAATAAAAAATTAAGGGAGATTTGATTAATGGAAATCAGAGAAGCAACAGTGAATGATATTGAGGAATTAACGTCACTGATTGAACAACTTGGTTATCCTTCTACAATTGAAAATATGAAAACACGATTTAGTAATATTGAATCAAGTCCTGATTATCACACCTTATTAGCTTCTTATGATGGCAAAATAGTTGGGATGATAGGGATGGTTAAGGGATATTATTATGAGATGGATGGCTTCTATGTTCGTATTGTAGCCCTTGTTGTGGATTCTAATTATCGTAGTAAAGGAATAGGGAAAAAACTTTTAGAGAATGCAGAAAGTTGGGCAAGAAAAATTGGGGCTACTGGAATCGGATTAAATAGCGGAAGCCGACCAGAAAGAGAGAATGCACACAGATTTTATAAAAATATGGGTTATGTAGAAAAAAGTATTGGATTTGCAAAAAATCTTATCTAAATCACCTAAAGGGTTTTTTTACAAATCGAGTTTGTGAAAAATTAAACTTAAAGTAACGTGCACTTTAGTTGAAGATGACCAGTATTCTTTGTTTGTAATATCACTATTATCTTATAAAAGAGCTTTCAAGATAAAAGAACATTTACAAATGCACAAAGAGCGATTCGAGAAAAGAGTCAGTAAAGGAGAATTGAAAATGGAACTTATTCCTCGCAGAGAACCACAAAAAATAACCTATCAACAGTACGAAGAAAACACTCCAGAAAAAATTGAAATGTACCAGAACGATATCTTCTTTGACGAGCAAGAAAGATTAAAAATGCTTTATCTTCTCATGACAAATGTTGGGATGGAAACCATGGTTAAAAACTTGTCCAAAGACACCCGAAGAGAGTTGATGGGAATTTTAGAAGAAAATTAAAGACACTTTTAACAAAGAAACAAATGAATTTAAAGAAGAACAGCTTTTTCAGGCGTTTGAGTGTGAAGATAGACTTTTCTCTTCGTATTGCTTAACAATTATTATCTATCCCATTCATCTCCACAATCAGGACATTTCCATTTAACCGTCTGGTCCTTCAAAAGGTCGTATATGCCAATTTTTCTTGTGAAATGAGTCGCTCCATAGGATTCCTGTTGCTCTTTTGGTATTAATTCCCCTTGGAGATTCGTATTACAATGGGGGCAATTTTCCATATTATCCTTCATATAAATACTCCTTAACTACTACGTATTAAGCGACTGTTCTGCAAGGATTGCTAAAACATAATGTCAACCATCCAGGAACAATAAGTACCAAGGCAAGTAACTCTAATACCTAATAAAAAGGTAATGTTTCGCTCGGTGATTCCCAAGGATTCCCAACTAATTTTAATCGTATATGGAAGTTCACTTACATCATCAGACATTAAAGCAATATCCGCAGTTTCTAATGCAGTGTCCGTTCCATCCCCACCCATTGCTTTACCTACTGTTGCAGGGGCAAGGGCAGGGGCATCACAATTCCCATAAGAATAAATAGAAATGTTGTATTAAATATCCATAATTCACTCATTTACCTACTATTGAGCCAATTATTTCGTCTAAATGACATATCACTTCATTCATTTTAGAATTAACAAGAACTGAATAATCTAATTGGTCGATAAAGTATCCTATTGGGTCACTTTGATTATTCCATTCTTCTATAAGTTTTTTTCTTAATCTCTTGAATTCAACATCTGTATAATAGTATTTATTTAAAATAAGCTCGATAATCTCTTCTGGCTTATCTAAATTAGAGAACATTATTTTAGGCTTATAGTTATTTCTAAAGGTTTTCTTATTTATAATTCCTTTTCCTTGCCTTAGACTATATAATGCCTCTTCGTATTTTTGAAAATAAGTATCATGTAAAAGAGTGGATTCCTTTTCATTAAACCCAAATACATGTTCCAATAATATAGGAGCTAAAAAATAGGATTCTATTGCATATTCTGATAAGATTTTAAACTGTTCTTCTCTTATGTTCAGACCATTTGCTTTTCCTTTTTCCATTAAATCTTTTTTTCTGTCTTCGATATACTCTCCATCCGAATCGGTAATTACCCAATAAGGGGTCTTCACAGCGTCTTTATGCAATATTTGAGCATTAGCGTAAAAACTCATTTTATCAAAGCCATCAGTCTGAATCATATCAATGTACTTTTCAGCAAAGTTCGTCTCCAAACCTTTTTGTTTTGCAATTTTATTGATAAGGAGACTAAACAACCGAGAATCATCTTTACCCTCTACAAATATAACAGCCTGTTTATTTAATATATCAGATATTTGCACACCTAACTCTTGTACGATATTTTCTACAGATGCTTCTACCATAAATGTGACTCCCTTATCCTTATTAACGCAATGTATGTTTCCCTTATCAATTTTACTTATGATTATTGGCGAATGAGTGGTTAAAATAATTTGATTTTTTTCACTGATTTTTAGCAATGTACTAATCATTTTTCTTTGTAATGAGGGGTGCAAATAAACTTCGGGTTCTTCTATCAATAAAATAAAGTCGTCATCTTTCTTAAGTTTTATATAGGACTGTAAAATGGACAATATCATCATACTTTGTAAACCAGTTCCGCAAGAGAGAATATCTATCTCTCTACCTGGTACATCCTTATCCTCTAAAACTGTCTTATATTTAAAATCAAATTTGAAAGAGTTATCAATCTTAACTTTTACAAGTAAAGAATCAGTATTAATAGCATTTTGAAAATTCTTCGTTAAATCTTCCGATAGGTATTTGCATTTTTCTTCTTCTTTTTTGGATATCAGAGTCTTTATTTCTCCATATGATAGCTTACCATCTATTTTAGGCATTTCTATGTAATCCTCAGAATCATTTTCGCTTTGAAGTAAAGATATCAGTTCTTTTAAATTGGATTTTGTACCTGCTGTAGTTTCTTTGTCTGGTGTTCTTATTGCAGAAATGACTTTAATAGGTGGTAAAAATTTTAATAAATCAGATTTAGCGATGTTAGTATTTTCATTTATTTTATAAGTTCCTTTTCCTTTTTTTGAATATGAAAAAGTAACTGTAATTGTGCATTTATTTGGGTAATCGATATTATACTTTTCATTTACTTCTATGAATTTCTTATCTCTATCACTCTTTAATTTTTCTAATTGTTTCTTAGCAAACTCACCATCTTCAATTCGCTCTTTTATTTTTAAATTTGTTTTTGCAACCATAGTTTTATATCCAAAGCATCTTTCAATATCATAATCAGAAATCTCATCAAAGATAATTGTCACTTCAATGTCTTCATCAGTTCCTAAATGGAAATTATCTGACTCAATAGCCTTTTCTCCATAAAAGCATTGAATAGCATCTAAAATTGTTGATTTCCCAAAGTTATTTTTGCCAACGATTGCTGTCAATGAGTCTATATGAATCCTTAAATAATCAACTGATTTATAATTTTTTATTTCTAAATAGCTCAGCCTCATTTAAAACACTCCTTCAAAACTCAATTTCTTAGTATGATTGTAACATATTTCCTGTTATTTAACTTTTCTCTCAAACTCCTTATTACTATAAAGAGAAACGAGACCTCCAATCTCATTTCTCTTTTTAAATTTCATTTTATACATTATTAGGAGTTACCTTTTACTGACCATCAGCAGAAGATTGTCCCACTTACTTTTGGAATATTAAGGAAATCATAAGTTCTTTTAACTGCATGTTTTTTCTATGTTAAAATAAGATGTTAGATTACGAATCACTTTGAGGTGCAGTTATGTTAGTTAATCAAATTTATGATAAAACCATCGACTATGGAAAAAGAGTAGGAAAGAATATCCGAAAGAAAATCGGACAGTTCTTCACTCCCCCTTCCATTGCAAAATTTATGGGAAGTTTGATGGAATACAATCAATCAAGTATCCGAATTTTAGATACAGGAGCAGGAACGGGAATACTTGCTGGTGGATTATGCCAAATAATTTTGGAGCAAAACACTATTACACATATACACATTGACTTATACGAAAATGATGAAAATGTTCTTCCTCTCCTAAGGGAGAACATGGAACTTATTCGCACAGTTTTAGAGCAGAATGGAAAGACGATTACTTATACCATTTATGACCAAAATTTCATTTTGAGTAATGACGACTTCTGGAATGGTAGAGAAGAGAAATCAGAAGAAGAATTATACAATGTCATAATCAGTAATCCTCCATATAAAAAGATTGCCAAAGCCGAACCTGAATCTGTTGTTATGAGTTCAGTTGTACATGGTCAACCAAACATATATTTCTTGTTTATGGCAATGGCCGCTAAATTACTAAAACCAAATGGAGAGATGATTTTTATTACTCCACGTAGTTTTACCTCTGGTCTTTATTTTCGGAAGTTTCGTGAGTATTTCTTAAATACCGTTCGGATAACCAATATTCACCTTTTCCATTCCAGATTAGATGTATTTGATGGAGATAAGGTACTTCAGGAAGCGATTGTATTAAGAGCTATTAAAACTACAGAAATAACTGATACTATTACTATTTCTGCCTCTGAGAATATGTATATGAGAGAAAATTTTATCCAACAAGTGCCTTATGGCACTGTCGTAGATATGGATTCGGACAACTTGTTTATGCTTATCCCATCAACTATAGAAGAAATTGAATTACTAACCCTTGTTAATTCTTGGGAATATAATTTGATATCTTTAGGCTTTCGTTTAAAGACTGGACCTGTTGTTGATTTTCGAGCATTAGATTTAATCAAAGAAGTACCAGAAGAAAATACAGTTCCCCTTTTATGGGCGAATCACTTTATTAATAATAGAATTTCTTTTCCAGTTCCAGTATCAAAGAATCCACAATATATAGTGGATACAGAAGAAAGTCAAAGCGTATTATTGGATAGCAAAAACTATTTATTGGTTAAGCGATTTACAAGTAAAGAAGAACGAAGAAGGGTACAGTGTTCCCTCTATTTTGCTGATGATTTTATAAATGCAAAAGTTGGAATTGAGAACCATTTAAACTATATTACGAAGTTAGAAGGTGAAATGACAAAAGAAGAAATGTATGGATTATTTGTTCTTTTTAATAGTTCATATATTGATACGTACTATCGAATATTGAATGGCAGTACCCAAGTAAATGCTACAGAAGTAAATGCTATCCCACTTCCTTCCTTAAAAGATATTAAAAGAATGGGTAAAAGAATATTGGAAACAAACTCCATTACAACAGAAACTTGTGATACGATTATAGAAGAATTGTTTTTAGTCAACCCAAGGCAGGGAATAAACACAGGATAAAAAGGGAGTTTTTACAATGGGTAAGCTACAAGAAGCTAAAGACATATTGAAACAATTAGGTATGCCACCAAAACAATACAACGATAGAAGTGGATATGTATTGTTGGCATTGGCTGGAGTAAAAGAAGAGGACAGTTGGGCTAATGCCTCAATTAATTCCTTGCGGATTGTAGATATGATGGAGTTTATGGCAAGGCATTACGGAAAAATATACAAACCGAATAGCCGAGAAACGATTAGAAAAGAGAGCATCCATCAATTTGTAGATGGTGCGATTGCAGTTTCAAATGATGATGATGACGAAAGGGCTACTAATAGTCCGAAGTATTCTTATCGTTTAGCTGATGAAACTTTGGAAGTCATTCAAGCATATGGAACGGTTGAATGGGAAGAAAAGTTGGGAGAATGGTTAGAAAACCATGAAACCTTAGTGGAACAATATACACAAGTTAGGGAAATGGCGATGATTCCAGTTGTTGCGAATGGACAAAAACTGCATTTCAGCCCTGGAGCACATAATCAGCTTCAAAAGGCTATTATCGAAGAGTTTGCTCCAAGGTTTGCCCCTGGTGCGGAAGTCCTTTATGTAGGGGATACTAAAAAGAAAGATTTAATTAAGAACAGAGCAAAGTTGGAAGAATTAGGGGTAGTAATCACTGACCATGATAAACTACCTGATGTGGTTCTGTACGTGAAAGAAAAGAATTGGCTCTATTTTATAGAAGCGGTCACTTCTGTAGGTCCAATTTCGATGAAACGAATCAATGAAATCCAAGCTATGCTCGAAGATTGTAAGTGTGGAATTGTTTATGTTACAACCTTCTTGGATATGTCTGCAAAAAATGGATTCAAAAAGTTCATTGACCAAATTGCATGGGAGACAGAAATTTGGGTAGCTGATAATCCAGACCATATGATTCACTTAAACGGAGATAGATTTTTTGGTCCTCGTAACTAAACAAGCCTCATAGGAGGCTTGTTTTTTTCTTATTCCATATTATCTAACAGCTTTAACAAATGCGTGAATAACAAAAGCCTCTATCTTTAAAAATAATGAAATAAATAAAAGTAATTAATCCCCTACAAAGGAACAATATGGTTAATATACTGGAAACCTAATTCTTTTTATTGTAATCTTAAAGGGACAACGATAACTGGACATTTATTGTTGTCCCTTTAACCGAGCTTTAATGGTTTGATTCACCGAAAAATTGGATTATTTACGAGAACGACCAGAAAGACCATCCTTTTTGCCTTTGCGGAGCTTTGGGGTGGTTTTTCCCTTTCTTAATCCCAATCTTTACACTCATGTAATTGGGATATAAAAGTTAAGTAAGGTGTATGAACTATCCAAGAATCATTAATTAAATATCAAATACGAGGAGAAAAAGATGATTCCACATTTTAATAGCAAATTAGAATTTCTAACATTCTTATCCACTGAATGTATTCGTAATATGAAAAAAATTGAACTTAATCATCCACAAGCAGTAGGGATACAGAAGGCATATGAATCCACTTTAGATTATTTAGCGAAAACAGAAGAAGCATCGGGGGGCTGTCATCTGATTTCTGCAATGTTACATATTTTATTAACGGAGCAGGGAGTTGAAAATGAACTCGTGATAGGGGAAGTAGAAGACTATGAAGCCAATACCCAATTTAGTCATTCTTGGGTTGAAATAAATGGAGAAATCTTTGACCCAGCCATTATGCACACTTTGGATGGCAATGTACACTCACCAGTTTATAACGGGGTAAAATTAACACTCGAACCACTAACTATGGAGTATGGTGTATCTAAGGATAAAGATGCACTGGATAGGGATGCTAAACAACTGTTAGATAAGAGTGTAACTGCTTATCTTGAAGCGATTAAAGATTACGGATATCCTAAGAATTATTTATGGGATGAAATTTTAAAAGCAGGAATCGGCATCATGGGGTTTACCAATTTATCGAGGCTTCGCAAAAAATACGATACCCATTATAGAGTTTTAAAAACGAAAGGCATAGAAAGCGAAGGTGATTTGTGATGACACTAAAATGTAAGAAAGCGACTAATCCAACCAAAAGACCCATGATTGTTCCAGAAGAATTGTTTTTATCTGATAAAGTTAGGAAAATGAATCAAAAAGCTCTTCGGATTCTTGCCAAAAGAGGTATTTAAAATATTGTATAAAAGTTATACTCAGGATTTAAAGGTATAAAAATAGAGAACGACAATAGTACGTTCTCTATTTTATTTACTTTATTTCAACATATCCATAAATTCTTCTTCATTAATTATCCTTATCCCTAATTCTTGAGCCTTTGTTAATTTACTTCCAGCCTCTTCTCCTGCCAGAACGTATGATGTTTTTTTAGACACACTACCTGAAACCTTACCACCGTACATTTGAACCTTTTTAGTTGCTTCATCTCTTTTTAAGGTTGGAAGTGTTCCTGTGATTACAAATGTTTTACCCAAAAATCTATCGTCACCACTAACTTCTGAAGTGTTCGATTTTATATTTACACCTGCTCTTTTTAATTTAGAGATAAGTTGTTGATTTTTTTCATGATTGAAATAGGTTAAAACACTATTTACTACTATATCGCCAAAATCAGGTAAAGCAATTAATTGTTCATAAGTTGCATTACTTATTGCGTCAATATCAGGAAAATTCATAGCCAATACTCTTGCAGTTTGTTTCCCTACATTTTTTATTCCAAGCCCTGTTATTAGCTTTTCTAAATCATTATCTTTTGATTTCTCAATTGCTTTTAAAAGATTATCTGTAGATTTTTTTCTTCCAATTACACCTTTTTCAATTAGTTCATCACGATACTGTTCAAGGTAATAGATGTCACCAATATCTTTGATATAGCCTTCTGACACAAGTGATTCAACAGAACTTGGTCCAAGTCCCTCTATGTCCATTGCACCTTTTGATGCAAAATATACTATACCGCCCAGTTGTTGTGCAGGACAGCCCTCTGTATTGATACAACGTGTATCAGCACCATTTTCATCCCTTATAGTTGGTGAATTACATATAGGGCAAGTTGGTGGTATGCAATATCTTATGGCATTAGCTGGTCTCTTCTCAGGTATGCTTCTTATAACTTCTGGAATAATATCACCAGCTTTTTGAATAACTACCGTATCACCAATTTGAATATCCTTTAAATCTATAAAATCTTGGTTGTGCAGAGTTGCTTTCGAGACATCTGTTCCAGCTAACTTAACTGTCTCTAAAATTGCTAAAGGAGTTAATCTCCCTGTACGACCTACTTGTATCTTAATATCTTTTATAACTGTTTCTTTTTGTTCTGGTGGGTATTTATAAGCAATAGCCCATCTCGGAACTTTACTTGTACTTCCTAACACTCTTCTGTCGTTTAAATTATCAACTTTAATCACAGCTCCATCTATTCCAAAAGGTAAATTGTTTCTTTCTTTACCAATTGATGATACAGCTTCCCATACTTCATCTGCTGTAGTGCAGACTCTATAATTAGGTATAACCGTAAAACCTTGTTCTTTCATCCATTCAAAAGTTTCACTATGAGAAGTAAAATTTTTACCTTCTGAAATTTCAAGATTAAAGACAAAAATATCAAGATTACGTTCCCTAACTATACTTGAATCTAATTGTCTTAGTGTTCCAGATGCTAAATTCCTTGCTGTTTTATATGTCTTGCCACCTTTATTCTTTTCTCTTTCCAGTACCATTTCAAAGGACTTATTGGACATGTAAACTTCCCCACGAACCTCTAAATACGGTAGTTTTGTTGGGATACTTTTAGGGACAGTTTGTATTTCTAATACGTTCTCGTAAACCCCTTCCCCGACCTCACCATTACCTCTCGTTATTCCTTCAGTTAATTTTCCATTATGGTATCTAAGCATGACAGTTAAGCCATCAATTTTCATTTCTACTACAAACTTAGGATTAGTAATTTGAGACTTCACCTTATTTACAAATTCATATATATCCTCTTTAGAAAATGCATCTTGAAGACTTATCACTGGTACATCATGCTGTACTTTTCTTAGTTCACGTTTAACTGTACCCCCTACTTCTTGAGTAGGGGAATCTGGACTAATAAATTCTGGATGTTCATTCTCTAAAGTTTTTAGCTCTTGGACAAGTCTGTCATATTCATAATCTGTTATTTCAGGTTGTTCTTTGTCATAATACAAATCATTATGGTATTTGATAAGGTTACGTAGCTCTACAATTCTTTCTATTATATTCATGCCACTATACCCCCAACTTGTTTAAGTACAATAAAATTTTTTCTATTCCTGTTGAAAGTAAGTTCATCATTACCGCTACCCGCTACGGGACTACATCCCCCTACATGTCTAACTAATAATGGTGGTATTTTAACCCTACTGTTTATACTATTCCATACTGTATTAGACAAATTATATTTTACTGATAAGGAGCCATCTCCACGCGTTGCTCCAATTGCAAACAATCCATCTTCATAGCGAAGAGAGACAGCCAGTCCATCAATTTTTAACTCGCAGACATATGAGATATTCTCACCCACTGCCTGGCGAACACGACGGTCAAAATCCCTTAAGTCTTGCTCATTAAATGCATTGGCTAAACTGAGCATCGGCGTGCGATGTTCAACTTTTTCAAACATATCTAATACTTGCCCACCGACCCGATGCGTTGGGGAATCTTCTGTTTTCAACTCTGGATGTTGCTCCTCAAGTGCAATTAGCTCATGAAGAAGCTGGTCATATTCTGCATCAGGCACAGATGGTTGATCAAGTACATGATATTCATAATTATATTGATTAAGGAGATTTTGCAAATCCTTGACCCTTTGTTCTACCTTCTTTTCCTCCAAGACGTTCAACCCTTTCCTTTAACCTTTCGAAATCGGGGCAAATTTAGCAAGTAATCTTTTAATACCTACTGGCTTTGGAAAAGCAATATCAAGCTCCATTCCATCACCTTCACCTTTGACACTTACAACTGTTCCAGTACCCCATTTACCATGCACAGCTTTATCTCCAACTATCCAATTCATACCGCTACCACCTGTATTTTGTACAGCTGGGCGAACAACCGCTTTACGAGCAGGTTGCATACGATTTCCTGAAGAACTATTAAACGTGGACTGACCTCGATTAAGGGGTTTTGCTTTTGGCTCTAATCCTTCTAATAAATCAGCCGGAATTTCCTGAATAAATCTGGACGGTGGGTTCATGTTTGTACGGCCAAATAGTGTACGCATTTGCGCATTTGTTATAAATAACTGCTCTTCTGCTCTCGTAATCCCTACATAAGCAAGGCGACGTTCCTCTTCCATTTCTGCTTCTTCCATTAATGAACGGCTATGAGGGAATACACCTTCCTCCATACCCATTAAAAAGACAACTGGAAATTCTAATCCCTTTGCTGAGTGAAGCGTCATTAATACAACTGCATCCGCTTTCTCACCGTCATCATCCAATTTATCAATATCGGCAACAAGCGCCAAATCTGTTAAGAAGGCAACAAGTGTTTTATCTTCGGACGCATCTTCAAAATTCTTCGTTACAGATAGAAACTCATCTAAGTTTTCCAAACGACTTTGAGACTCGATCGATTTCTCCGCTTTTAACATGTCACGATAGCCTGACTTGTCCAACAGTTCCTCTACCAATTCTGTCACAGATAAGTATTCTTGCATTTGTGTATAATTCTTTACTAAATCACGAAACTCTATAGCAGATTTTGTGATTTTTGGGCTTAAGCCAATTAATTCGATGGATTCGAGTGCTTCAAACATTGTCATATCATGCATGGTTGCAAAATTAGCAATCTTATCAACTGATCCAGAACCAATCCCTCTTTTAGGCACATTAATCACTCGCTGTAGACTAATATCATCATCAGGGTTGGCAATTAATCGTAAATAAGCCAATACATCTTTAATTTCTTTACGATCATAGAACTTAATTCCGCCAACAATCGCATATTCAATATTCGACTTTAATAGCATTTCCTCCATAACCCTGGATTGGGCATTTGTGCGATATAGAATAGCAAAATCGGCAAGCTTACGATTCTGACTTTGCGCTAATTCTTTTATTTTACTTACGACAAATTGTCCTTCGCCTTGCTCACTATCTGCACGGTAATACTGAATTTTATTTCCTTCAGGATTTTCCGTCCATAAGTTTTTCGCTTTACGATTCATGTTTTTATCAATGACACCGTTAGCTGCGTTTAAAATTCTTTGTGTGGATCGATAGTTTTGTTCTAGCAAAATGACTTGTGATTGCGCATAATCTTTTTCAAAGGATAAGATATTGGCAATATCTGCCCCGCGCCATCTATAAATAGATTGATCCGAGTCTCCAACCACACATATATTTTGGAAACGATTCGCTAATAATTTTACTAGCATGTATTGCGCTCTATTCGTATCTTGATATTCATCCACATGAATATACTGGAATTTACGTTGATAGTATTCTAATACCTCAGGGACGCGATTAAATAATTGAATCGTCTTCATAATAAGATCATCAAAGTCTAATGCATGATTCTTTCGCAGACGTTTTTGATAATCTGTATACACATCACTTGTCACTTGGGAGAAATAATCACCGGCAGTCTTGGCGAATTCCTCTGGTTCAATTAGTTCATTTTTTGCAGAACTAATCGTCCCTAAAATTGCTCTAGGATCGAACTTTTTCGGATCTAAATTCCGCTCTTTTAAGATATTCTTAATAACAGATTGCTGATCAGTAGAATCTAATATTGTGAAGTTACGATTGAACCCAATCCGATCAATATCACGACGTAATATTCTCACACACATAGAGTGAAAAGTAGAAATCCAGATTTCTTCAGCCACACCGCCCATCATCGCACGAATACGATCTCTCATTTCTCTTGCGGCCTTATTCGTAAACGTGATTGCTAAAATATTATATGGATTCACGCCCTTCTCTACCATTAAATAAGCAATGCGATGGGTAAGTACACGCGTCTTACCACTTCCTGCTCCAGCCATAATAAGCAAAGGTCCATCTGTTGCCTTTACAGCCTGTTGCTGCTCCTTATTCAAACCATTTAATAATTTATTAGATAAATATTGCATTCCTTTTCTTCACCACCATACAAACATTTGTTCTATTTTTAGTCTATCTTGATTAATTTGGTTAATCAAGATTTATTGTTTCACTGCTTCTACTGTTTTTAATGCGATTTTAATATCATCATAAACGACATTTCCAACGACAACTACATCTGCATAAGCGCCCATTTCTCTTGCTTGTTCCACAGAGGTAATCCCGCCACCATAAAATAATATTGTTTCTTCTAATGTTCGACTTACTTCTTTCACTATTTCTACATTGCCGTAAGTACCGCTATATTCCAGATAAAAAATCGGTAAATGAAACATTTTTTCCGCCATCATGGCATAGGCTTTGACGTCTTCAATCGTTAAATTCGTATCCGCACTCGTTAATTGAGCGACTTTACAATCTTCATTTAGCACGCAATATCCTTGCATAAGAATCTCGTCCCAATTCATGATCTCGCCAAATTCCTTAACTGCTTGATGGTGCATTCCATTAATCCATTTGGAATCTTTACTATTTAAAACCGTCGGGATAAAAAACAAATCATACCCAGGTGTAATCGACTCAATTGTGGAAACCTCTAACACACATGGAACTGTATATCTACGAACACGCCCCATAAGATCAAGCACCCGCTCAAGCGTAATGCCATCTGTCCCCCCAATAATAATCGCGTCCGTGCCAGACTCGCACACTTTCTCTAAATCTTCATCAGATATATATTTATTAGGGTCGAGCTTAAACGCATGGTGCCACGCGCGAACATCATACATACATAGTTCCTCCATTCTATCTTTCCATTCAATCATTATATCATTTGAGAAGCATTTCAAAAAGGAAACCGCTAATGAAGTAAGAATGGATTTATTTGGCTAAATTAACATCATTGCAGACATTGCCATTCACCATGTAAATGATTCATTCGGATTCGGATGCAAACTCTGTTTTGGCTAATCAGATTTTCTCTTGGATTCAGGTTTCTGACGCGGTTCTCATTTATTCCAATCAGATTTCCAGTTGGGACCGGGTTTCTGAGCCGTTTCTCTTCTATTCCAACCAGATTTCTCCTTGGGTTCAGGTTTCTGACTCGCTTCTCACCTAATCTAATCAAATTTCACCTTGGGTCCAAGTTTCTGACGCGGTTCTTCTCTAATCCAATCAAATTTCCTCTTGGTGTCCAGTTTCTGACTCGCTTCTCCTCTAATCCAATCAAATTTCCTCTTGAAGTCCAGGTTCTGACGCGCTTCTCACCTATTCCAATCAAATTTCCTCATAAAGTCCAGGTCCTGACTCGCTTCTCCTCTAATCCAATCAAATTTCCTCATAAAGTCCAGGTCCTGACTCGCTTCTCCTCTAATCCAATCAAATTTCCTCTTGAAGTCCAGGTTCTGACGCGCTTCTCACCTATTCCAACCAGATTTCCTCTTGAGTCCAGTTTTCTGACTCGCTTCTCACCTATTCCAATCAAATTTCCTCTTGGTATCCGGTTTCTGACTCGCTTCTCCTCTAATCCAATCAAATTTCCTCTTGAAGTCCAGGTTCTGACGCGCTTCTCACCTATTCCAACTAAATTTCCTCATAAAGTCCAGGTTCTGACGCGCTTCTCCTCTAATCCAATCAAACTTCCTCATGAAGTCCAGGTTCTGACTCGCTTCTCACCTATTTCAACCAGATTTCACATTGGGTTCAGGTTTCTGACGCGGTTCTCACCTATTCCAATCAAATTTCCTCTTGGTATCCAGTTTCTGACGCGCTTCTCACCTATTCCAACCAAATTTCCTCTTGGTATCCATTTTCTGACGCGCTTCTCACCTATTCCAACCAGATTTCCTCTTGAGTCCAGTTTTCTGACTCGCTTCTCCCTTAATCCAATCAAATTTCCTCTTGGTATCCAGTTTCTGACCCGCTTCTCCTCTAATCCAATCAAATTTCCTCATGAAGTCCAGTTTCTGACTCACTTTCTCTCTTATTTCAATCGCGCTTTTTCTACTAGTACCTAAATCTTCGTTCCAAAACAAAAAAAACCGTGGGTGCTGATTCCCTCGGTTCGGTCGTTTCCATTGCTGTGGTTTCTATTATTTTTCTGTTGTTTCTTCTTCTTTAATTCTTTCTAATGCCATTTCGTAGGCATCGTTTCCGTAGTTTAGGCAACGTTTCACACGCGAGATTGTTGCAGTACTTGCACCTGTTTCTGTTTCAATCTTATGATAAGTTTTTCCTTCTCTAAGCATACGAGCTACTTCTAGTCTTTGCGCTAATGATTGGATCTCGTTCACAGTACATAAGTCATCAAAAAATCGATAACATTCGTCTAAATCATTTAGTGATAATACCGCCTGAAATAATTGATCTAATTCTTGTCCTCTTAGTTTATTAATTTGCATAATATTTACCCCTTTTTCATTTTTTAGTTAATTGTTACCGACTGATTGATTCCTGGCTCTTGTGGAATGACATTCACCCATGTTTTCCCCGGAGCAAGTGGTTGTTCTTTTCCATCGATTACTGGATAAATTCTTCCTTCTTTATTCACCCAGTTCACTTCAGACATCATACCTCTTTGAATAAGATAACCTTTACCCCCTGAAGTCAAATCAATGTCATGTCGGCCTTCTCCATCTATCACTGTATGCTTCGCTTCTATGATTAAAATATTGCTTAATAACACAGGGTCACCTGTGTCATAGTCTGTTGTCCATTCACCATCTGAAGATCTTTTGTATGCTTTCGTTGTTTCATCATAATCATATGTGACATCAAAACGTTCATCTTTTCCATAACTCACTGCAATCTCTCCCGCCACAGAGCCACTCAGTTTATCCGCTTCTTCGTCAGTTAAATGAGCAAAAGCAGCTGGTGCCCCGTCCAGCTCATAATTCTTTTCCTTAGCCCCTTGTTCAATATGCGCAAAAGAAATATATGAATTATGAGGTGCCTGGCGATCGCTCACACGTTCAAAAAGTGTACCGTCATAGTATAAGCCATTCAAATGATCCACATATTCATCAGCAAGCATCTTCTTTGCCTCTGGACTATTTCCATGAGCAATATAAAGACTATTAAACCCTTTCGCCAGTTCAATATAATATTCTCTGGCACTGCGTACTGGCCCAACTCTATCCGGTTGCTCACTTTGAAAAATAGCAAGGAATCGCGTGACTTCACCTTCAGCCAGTAATTCATAAACAATATCCGCTTGAGTCAATCCTGATTGTGGTCTTGCTTTCGGATGATTGTTAATCATAACTGCTATAGCACGCTGATTCCCATTTCCCTCTTGAGCTATGCCTGTGAGAGGATAAACTGTCTTTTCTTCAGGCGAATCCATACTTTCTTCACCTTGATTATCCACACCATTTAACTCTTCGTTTGCTGGATCCTCAACTGTTTCATTCTTGCTGCATCCTGTCACCAAAAGTATTGCTACGAGAGACGTAGTCACCCATTTGTTCAGCATGATGCACCCCTTATCACTATATGATTACCCTCTTTTACATTTTAACGCATCATAGTTGGAAAGAGTACAGTTTTATTCATGACATCATACATTCCTCGCTGTGTAACCCTGATATAAGGGAGATGAGTGGAGGAAAAAAATAATAATGTATAAATTGGATCGGCAAAACGATAACCTCTTTCCCGCAAATAGGCTAATAAGGTTCTTTCTTCTTCAATCAAATCTTCCACTCTTTTATTCGACATGATTCCCTTTAATTTAAGTGGGATTTCTGTAACAATGTTCCCTTGCTCAGAAATAACAATTCCACCACCTATTTCTTTCATATGATTAAAAGCATTCATCATGTCTTTCTTGCTTTTACCGATTAAGATAATATCACCGGTATTAGAATAAGAACTTGCTAAACCGTCTAGCTCCTTAGCAAACCCTTTAATCACCGTATTTACACGCCACTTGCCTTTGCGGTCAATTAACATGAAGAAACACTCGTCATGCTCCCTACTTAGCTCATCGCCGGAAATATCAATGGCTAATGAGTAAGGCTTTGTGATAACAGCGCTCTCCATTTTAATACCGAACGGCATCGAAAATTGCATATCATGAGATGTAAGCTCCCAGTTCATTTCTAGCGGTTCAAATCCATACTCTTCCCATGGCATATTATCTTCAAATGGTGTATTTTCACCATCTTTCCTTATCCACTTACCTTTTGCTAACACACTAACAGGCGTTGGGTTACTTTCATTCTCTAGGAAATTGATATTAGCCACTCTACCTGTAGCGATATTTCCATGCAGATGTTGGATGTTATAGTACTTAGCTACGTTAATTGTACCCATATTATACGCATCTATTGTCGGTACCCCTTTTTCAAGGGCAATTCGGATCATCTGATCAATAATCCCTTGATCGGAAAAGGATGAAGAAGAGCCATCTGTCGTAAAGATAAATGATTCATAATGATCAATGCCCAATTCATGCATTTCATCCAATAACTGCGGTAAATCAGGTCGAATTGATGAATAGCGCAACGATACAGTATATCCTTGCATCAAACGATTCATAATCTCTTGTCCGTTAATCGCTTCATGGTCGCAATCAGCCCCGAGCAGCATTAACTTTGCTAAAGTCTTTTCTGACGCCCCAGGAAAATGACCTTCGATTTGCTTTCTCATTCTTTTCGCTTCTTGCATCCAATGGAGCATTAAATCATCACCGTCGAGTAACTTTGGCCAGCCAGTTAACTCTCCACCTTGTAATACCGCATCATGCTCTAACCAAGATTTAATATTACCATGCGAAAATGTTGTCTCTTCATTTTGAATTTCTGTTTGCGCATCAAATCGGCACCACCAATACATCGTTGAAGGAATATTTCTCATTTCCTTCAAAAATGAAAACGCTTTCTTTTTCTCTAATTGTAATGCTAGCACCATATTATCATTAATCAAAGTGGTCGTGCCAAATTGCGCTGCATAACGAGCAAAGGAAAGGGGATTATATAACTGAAATGGATGTGCATGTGGTTCAATATATCCTGGAACAAGCGTCATTCCATTACAATCAACAATTTCACAGCCTTCTAACTTGTCAGGAAGCTTTTCACCGACATAAACAATACGATCACCGAGAATCCAGATATTCGCATGTACCCATTTTTTAATTGCTTGATTTAAGTAACGAGCATTTTTCAGTAACATCGTTGGTGCAATACGCCCATCTAGAACAGATACATGTTCACGTAGATGTTTGTTTTTCCAACGGTATCGCTGTTCTAGCACTCTGTTTCCTCCTTTTATGGTAACTACAATTATCTATTTTTATTTTTCGTTTACGATAATGAAGCAGCATTCATGTTGCCTATTATCATAACATATATAACTTTTTAACGCAGTAAAGAATAACAAATATTTGTTAATTTTTTGTGAAGGAGGTCCTTTTATGAATGTTAAGCCCAATATTGGTATCATTCAGGCATTAATCCGTATTACTTGTGGATTAACCATTATTGCTTGGAGTGCCACAAAGCTCGTTAAAAAACCTTGGAGTGATCGCTTTCTCATTCTTATTTCACTTGGTGCAATGAAGGTTGCAGAAGGTATTGTCCGCTATTGTCCTATCATTGCCTTATTTGAAAAAGGGAAAGAGAATATAAAAGATTCTGACCACCAGTTTAAACCACCTATGGATTTTTTAAAAGAGCAAAAGTTATTAAAGGATACTGATTTTGAATGAAAAATATGCCCCCTTATTTTTTTTGGGGGGCATTTTCATTTTCCCTATCTATTTTTCTATAGTCGAATGTGCTATCGCCTTATAGCCAATATCCCTGCGGTAAAAGACTTCTTCTGTTGTTAGATACGTTAGCGCATCATACACTTGCTTTTGTGCAGATACTAAGTCATTTGCTTTGCTACCAACAAGTAAGACTCGGCCGCCATTTGTTGTGAATGCACCTTGGGCATTTTTCGCCGTTCCTGCATGGAAGACAAATGCTTCTTCTGCTACTTTTTCGATTCCTTTTAGTTCGGCACCACTCTCATATGCTTCCGGATAACCATTGGCTGCGACCACAACCCCAAGCATTGCCTCCTCATCCCATTCAATCACTGGTTTACCTCCAGCAATTACTTCTAACATGACATGGGATAAGTCTGACTTCATTCTAGGTAAAATGACTTGTGTTTCCGGATCACCAAAGCGGGCATTGAATTCAATCACCTTTGGCCCTAGTTCTGTCGCGATAAGTCCCGCATAGAGAACGCCACAAAAACTGCGATTCTCTTTAACTAATGCTTCTGCAGCTGGAATTAAAATCGTTTCAATCGCTG
Organism: Cytobacillus sp. FSL M8-0252; assembly: GCF_038007345.1. Lineage (NCBI taxonomy): Bacteria > Bacillati > Bacillota > Bacilli > Caryophanales > Bacillaceae > Cytobacillus > Cytobacillus sp. FSL M8-0252. The sequence continues at coordinate 656,376 of NZ_JBBOWZ010000001.1, read as the reverse complement.
TTTCAACCGTCTCCTTGCTGATATGTGGAACAGGTGAATAAGCACCCATTCCTCCTGTGTTTGGTCCTTTATCTCCATCGAAAGCGCGTTTATGGTCTTGAGCAATTTCTAAGGGGATAACTGTCTCTCCATTAACAAAAGCCATTAATGAAAATTCTTCACCAGCTAAAAATTCTTCAATAACGACTGTAGCAGAAGCTTCACCAAATTTTTCTCCAACTAACATATCCGCTAACGCTGCTAATGCTTCATCTTCTGTCATCGCAACAACGACGCCTTTTCCAGCAGCTAATCCATCCGCTTTAATAACAATTGGCGCTCCTTGTTCTTTCACATAAGCACTTGCAGCCTCATACTGATCAAACACTTCATAGCTTCCTGTTGGAATGGAATATTTCTTCATGAGCTCTTTTGCAAAGGATTTACTTCCTTCAATTTCAGCCGCTCGACTTTTCGGTCCAAAAACAGTAAGTCCAGCTCCCTCCATCTTATCAGCCAAACCTTCAAGTAAAGGAACTTCAGGTCCAATAACTGTTAATTCAACATGATTATCGAGCGCAAAAGCAATCAGTTCTTCTTGTTCGTTCTCGGAAATATCAATAATCGTTGCTACATCTTCCATTCCTGGATTTCCTGGTGCAACAAACACTGTTTCCACTTGGCTGCTTTCACTTAACTTTCTACTGATGGCATGCTCACGTCCGCCTCTACCGATTACTAATACGTTCATTTCATGTTCTCCCCCAGTTTAATGTTTGAAATGTCTCACACCAGTGAATACCATTGCCAGGCCATACTCATTTGCTTTTTCAATCGATTCCTGATCTTTAATCGAACCACCGGGTTGAATAATAGCCGTAATACCAGCTTTAGCTGCTGCTTCAACTGTATCATTCATTGGGAAAAAGGCATCGGATGCCATTGTTGCTCCTTCAACTGCTTTTCCTGCTTGCTCGATCGCAATTTTCGCAGAGCCGACACGATTCATTTGGCCTGCACCAATACCTAATGTTTGGTCGCTATTATTGACAACAATCGCATTCGACTTCACATGCTTCACTACTTTCCAGCCAAGTTTGAGTGATTGCCACTCTTCCTCCGTTGGTTCTCTTGTTGTCGCCACAGTAATATTCGCTTCTTCAAGACCATAAGTATCGTAATCTTGCGCTAATAAACCGCCTTCAATAGAAGTTAGACGTTTTTCCGTCTTTTTGTTTCCTTCAAAAGGAATAGTTAATAGTCTTAAATTCTTCTTCCCTTGTAAAATCTCAAGTGCTTCCGCTGAAAAAGAAGGCGCTATAATGATTTCTAGAAAGATTTCATGAAGTTTCGTTGCTGTTTGTGCATTTACTTCACGGTTAAGGGCAATAATCCCCCCAAAAATAGACACAGGATCAGCTGCAAAAGCTTTAGAGAAAGCATCATAAATATCTGTGCCAATACCGACACCACATGGGTTCATATGTTTTACTGCAACAGCAGCTGGTCCGTCAAACTCTTTAACAATTTGTAACGCTGCATCAGCATCATTAATATTATTGTAAGACAGCTCTTTGCCATGTAGCTGTGTAGCGTTAGCAATCGAAAAGACCGACCCTAATGGTTTGCGATAAAAGGAAGCTTTTTGATGAGGGTTTTCTCCATAACGTAATGCTTGTTTTAATTCATACGTAACTGTCAACTTTTCTGGCTGCTCTTCTTCTGCTAATTCTGTCATATATTCAGCTATCATTGCATCATAAGCAGCTGTATGACGGAATACTTTTGCTGCTAGCTTGCGTTTGGTTGCAGCATCTACAATGTCATTTTCTTTTAATTGTGTAATGACTGTTTCGTAATCAATGGGATCTACAACAACTGTCACATGTGCGTGGTTTTTAGCAGAGGCACGTAACATCGCAGGACCACCGATATCAATATTTTCAATTGCATCCTCCACTGTCACATCTGGCTTAGCAATGGTCTGTTGGAAAGGATAGAGATTCACACATACCACTTGAATCGGATTAATCTGATGTTTTTCTAACTGTGCTTGATGAGATGAATCATCGAACTTAGCTAGTAATCCACCATGGATAAGCGGATTTAATGTTTTTACTCTTCCTTCTAAAATTTCAGGAAATCCTGTAACATCACTTACACCGATTACCGGAACCCCAGCTTCAGCTATTGCTTTTTTTGTTCCACCTGTTGAAACAATTTCAAACCCTAATTCGTGAAGTTCTTTCGCAAATGCTGCTACACCATTTTTATCTGATACACTAATAAGCGCACGTTTTTTCATCGTCCATTTTCCTCCCTGTAAGATGTTCCTCTTAGGCGTTTTCGTTTAAAAGCTTTTGTAATACTTCTGGATAAAATTGATGCTCTACTTTATGAATTCGATTCTGCAATGCTTCTTTCGTATCACCTGGTAGGATGGCTACCTTTCTTTGATCAATAATCGGACCCGTATCCATCCCTTCGTCTACATAATGAATGGTTACACCTGTTTGTTTCACCTCTGCAGAAAGCGCTTGTCCAATAGCATCTTTACCAGGGAATGCTGGTAAATAAGAAGGATGGATATTTACAATTCTTCCGCCATATTCACGTAAAAGAACATCCCCAATAAGACGCATATAACCTGCAAGAACAATAAAATCTATGTTTGCATTCTCTAATTCTACTAATATTTGTTCTTCATATGCTGTTTTACTCGTAAAATCTTTCGCACGAAAAGCAAAGGTTGGAATCCCTTCATTTACAGCACGTTGAATACAGTAAGACTCTGGCTTATCACTTACCAGTAGTTTAATGTCTACCTGCAATTCATCGTTTTTAAAGGCATCAACAATCGCTTGAAAATTTGTTCCACTGCCAGATGCAAAAATGGCGATATTTTTCATGATAACCTCCGTCTATTTAAAGGATTGAAATCCCCTCTTGCTGTGTAACTTTACCAATCACACTTGCTTTTTCACCAATCTTATTAAAGTAATTGACTACTTTTTCAGCATCCTTAACAGAAACAATTGCCACCATTCCGATGCCCATATTAAATATATTGTACATATCCTTACGCTCAAGCTTACCTACTTCTTCCATCAGCTTGAAAATCGGCTGAATCTCCCAACTACCCTCGATTAATTCAGCTCCTAAGCCTTGAGGTAACACTCTAGGGATATTCTCGATAAATCCGCCACCCGTAATATGAGCGAAGCCTTTTACATCAAATTGCTTTAATGCCGATAAAACTGATTTCACATAGATTCGCGTTGGTTTTAGGAGTTCTTCACCTAACGTGTTCCCTAGTTCCTCTCTATACTCTTGCAATGAGAGTTTCGCATCCTCTAAAAATATCTTCCGTACGAGAGAATAACCATTGCTATGGATTCCGTTCGATGCAAGGCCGATTAAAACATCACCCTCTTGAATATTTGAACCATCGATTAAATCACTCTTTTCACATGCACCGACAGAAAATCCCGCTAAATCATACTCTTCTTCACTGTACATTCCAGGCATTTCCGCTGTTTCTCCACCAACAAGCGCGCAACCTGCTTGTTCACAACCGTCAGCTATTCCTTTGACAATGGCTTCTATCTTTTCTGGCTCAGCCTTCCCACAAGCAATATAATCTAAGAAGTAAAGAGGTTCTGCACCTTGAACAACGATATCATTGACACACATAGCAACGGCATCAATCCCAATTGTGTCATGCTGATTCATCATAAAAGCTAGCATCAGCTTTGTTCCGACACCATCTGTCCCTGATACAAGCACAGGTTCTTTTAAGCCAAGTGATGACAAATCAAACATGCCTCCAAAACCGCCAAGACCACCGATTACACCTGGTCTCATCGTTTTCTCCACATGCTTCTTCATACGGTTCACTGCTTCGTAACCCGCTTCAATATCTACGCCAGCTTGTTTATAAGCATTCGCCATTCCTATCCACCTCACCAATTTATTAACAGGTATTCTTTCAATCTAGCATCATACGCCAAGTATTCGCACCAAAACGTATTGTTAATTTCTAAGAATAAAAGTAGCAAACCATGTTGCTACTTTATTATTTATACTTTTTCGTACGGATGTAGCGTGCTTGGATAGATCTCCGTTGGATACTTCCCTGTGAAGCAAGCTAAGCAAAGACCTCTTGTCTCGCCTTCTTCTTCTCTTCCAATGGCATCGATCATCCCTTTTGGACTTAAAAAAGTAAGTGTATCAGCACCAATAATTTCGCGAATATCTTCTACAGAACGATCAGAAGCAATTAATTCTTCTTTTGTTGAAGTATCAATGCCATAGAAGCATGGGTTTTTGATCGGTGGCGAGCTGATGATTACATGTACTTCAGTCGCGCCTGCTTCTTTTAACATCGTCACAATACGGCGGCTCGTTGTTCCACGTACAATGGAGTCATCCACCATGACAACTCGTTTCCCTTCAACAACACCTCTTACAGGTGATAGCTTCATCTTCACTCCTTGTTCCCGCAATGACTGTGATGGTTGGATAAATGTCCGACCAACATACTTATTCTTAATGAGACCCATCTCATAAGGAATCCCTGTTGCTTCAGCATAACCAATGGCTACGGAAATACTTGAATCAGGTACACCAGTTACGACATCTGCCTCAATCGGAACCTCGACAGCAAGCTGCTTCCCTAAATTTTTTCGCGCTGTATGGACATTGATGCCATTAATATTGCTATCTGGTCGGGAGAAATACACATATTCCATCGCACACATAGATATATTTGAAGCCATTGCGAACATTTCAGAACGGAACCCATTATCATCAATGACTAATAACTCTCCAGGTAATACATCACGAACAAACTCAGCTCCGACAATATCGAAAGCACATGTTTCGGAAGCAATTACGTAAGCATCCCCAATTTTGCCTAGAGATAGAGGACGGAGACCATTCGGATCAACCGCAACCATCATTTCATTTTCAGTCATAATTAAGAAAGCATAAGCGCCTTTTACCATGGACAAGGCATTCTTCACACGCTCTTTATGAGAAGATACACCGCCTCGTTTAATTAAATGAGCTAATACCTCGGTATCTGAACTCGTTTGAAAAATACTTCCCTGTGCTTCTAGTTGATATTTAAGGGCTGTAGCATTCGTTAAATTTCCATTGTGACATAGAGCTAGACCACCATTTTGTGATTGGAATAAAAGTGGTTGCACATTCTCATAGCCCCCGCCACCTGCAGTAGCGTACCTGACATGACCAATTGCTGAAGTTCCTTTTAGTTCTTGAATAGCATCTTGAGAGAAAACCTCAGTGACGAGGCCCTCTCCTTTTACACCCTTCAACTTATCTCCATCTGTTACAACAATACCTGTACCTTCTTGACCACGATGCTGAAGGCTATGCAATCCGTAATAAGTAATCTGTGCTGCTTCCGGATGACCCCAAATACCAAAGACACCACATTCCTCATTTAAACCTTTTATTTCTGCAAGCATGCTGGTATAGCTCCCTTCCACGCCTTATTTAGCACTTCTGTTTGCTCTTTGATTACAAGTTCGTCGTTTACAGTAATTTCAAGTGCTTGCTCATTTGTTACTTCACCAATGAGTGTAGCATTTGTTAATTGTTCAAATGCTTCTTTGTTCTCCTTCTTCACACTTAGAAGGAATCTAGATTGAGATTCACTGAACAATTGTGTTGTCGCTTCACCAGTTAACTTAAGTTTTGCACCTAATTGATTCGCAAATAAACTCTCAGCTACTGCCACTGCTAACCCACCTTCTGCAAGATCATGTGCAGATGATAGTAACCCTTGGTGAATAGCTATTAAGACTTTTTCTTGATTGGCTGCTTCTACTGTTAAATCGATTGCTGGTGCTTGCCCGAAGATTTTTTTGTAGCTTAGCTTCTGTAGTTCACTGCCACCAAATTCCGCTCTCGTATCACCTAATAAATAAATCAGGTCGCCTGCTTGTTTGAAGTCTTGTGTTGTCACATGCTCAATATCCTCCACTAGACCAACCATCCCGATAACTGGCGTAGGGTAAATCGCTGTGCCGTTTGTTTCGTTATATAATGAAACATTACCACCAATGACCGGCGTATTTAATGTACGACAAGCTTCACTGATGCCATCAGCAGATTTTTGAATTTGCCAGAAGATTTCTGGCTTTTCCGGATTACCGAAGTTTAAGTTGTCCGTAATTGCTAACGGCGCGCCACCAGAACAAACGATATTACGTGCTGCTTCAGCTACAGCTATTTTTCCGCCTACTTCAGGATCTAAATACATATAGCGTGAATTACAATCCGTAGTCATCGCTAGTCCTTTTTTCGTTCCACGGATACGGATAACTGCGGCATCAGACCCTGGAGCTACGACTGTATTGGTTCTTACCATATAATCATATTGGTCATATACCCACTCTTTACTAGCGATCGTTGGTTGTTGTAATAATGACAGTAGAGTTTCTCCATGATCATCAACTGCGGGAATATCATTTTCCATCGCCTGGAATTCACGGTAATAAGCTGGTTCTTTGGAAGGCTTATGGTATACAGGTGCTTCTTCTGCTAGTGCATCTGTTGGTACATCTGCCACTACTTCGCCTTTATGAATCAAACGTAGTTGTTTATCATCAGTCACACGGCCGATTGCCACTGCTTCTAAATCATATTTGGAGAAAAGGTCAACAATTTCTTGCTCTCTTCCTTTCGTCACTACAATTAACATTCTTTCTTGTGACTCCGATAACATCATTTCATAAGCAGTCATTCCTGTTTCGCGTTGTGGAACTAAGTCTAGGTTCATTTCTATCCCTGAACCAGCTTTACTTGCCATCTCTGCAGATGAACTCGTTAATCCTGCCGCGCCCATATCTTGAATCCCTACTAATGCGTCAGATTTTACAAGTTCAAGGCATGCTTCTAATAGCAACTTCTCCATAAATGGATCACCTACTTGAACAGCCGGACGATTCTCCTCTGATTGATCCGTTAATTCTTCAGAAGCAAAAGTAGCACCGTGAATGCCATCGCGACCAGTTTTGGCTCCCACATACATGACTGTGTTACCTACCCCATGCGCTTGCCCTTTTTTAATATCTTTATGATCAATTAAGCCGACACACATCGCATTAACAAGTGGATTCCCTTCATAGGAAGCGTCGAATTGCACTTCTCCACCGACTGTTGGAATGCCTATGCAATTACCATATCCAGCAATCCCCGCTACTACTTCTTCAAAAAGGTAGCGAACACGAGGAGTATCCAATTCTCCAAAGCGTAAAGAGTTGAGGAGTGCAACAGGTCTTGCGCCCATCGAGAATACATCGCGGATAATACCGCCCACACCCGTTGCTGCCCCCTGATAAGGTTCGATCGCAGATGGGTGATTATGGCTTTCAATCTTGAATACAACAGCCTGTTCATCTCCTATATCAACAATTCCGGCACCTTCTCCTGGACCTTGCAACACATGCTCGCCTTTTGTAGGGAACTTACTTAATACAGGCTTAGAGTTTTTGTAGCTACAATGTTCTGACCACATAACAGAGAAAAGTCCGATTTCAGTATAGTTAGGTAGGCGACCTAAAATCTTTTCAACCATTGCAAATTCGTCATCTGACAAACCCATTTCCTTATAGACTTGTTGTTCTTTTAGTTGTTCTGGACTTGGTTCAAGCATTAACGACATGTGATTCCCTCCATTGTTTCACAATTGATTGAAAAACTTTTAACCCATCAGCGCCACCTATTAGCTCATCTACCGCTCTCTCAGGGTGGGGCATCATGCCAAGCACATTGCCCGCTTTATTCGTAATACCAGCAATATTACTTAAGCTACCATTCGGGTTGGCATCATGGTAAGTAAAAACAATTTGATTGTTTTCTTTTAAACTAGCAAGTGTCACTTCATCACAATAGTAGTTTCCTTCACCATGAGCTACTGGTATGGTAATCACTTCATCTTGTTCATATCCTTGCGAGAACATTGTTTGATTGTTCTCGACTTTTAATTGAACTGGACGACAAATGAATTTTAAGCTTTCATTTCTTCTCATCGCCCCTGGCAGTAAGCCTGCTTCTAGTAAAATTTGAAAACCGTTGCAGACGCCTAATACCGGTTTCCCTGCCTCAGCCGCTTTAATCACTTCCTTCATCACGTGACTAAATCGTGCAATGGCTCCACTTCGCAAATAATCACCGTATGAAAATCCTCCCGGTAATAGAATGCCATCAAAACCATCTAAGCTTTTTTCATCGTGCCAAACATATTCCACATCACAGCCCAGCTCATCTTTTACTGCATGATACATGTCAATATCACAGTTCGATCCTGGAAAAACAATCACAGCAAACTTCACTGAGCAACAGCCTCCTCGATTTCAAAACGATAATCTTCAATCACGACATTCGCAAGTAATCTTTCACACATTTCTTTTACTACTTCTTCAACAGGACGCTCTGACTTTTCAATCGAAAGCTCCAAGTATTTTCCGATGCGCACATCTGACACTTCGTTGTAATTCATGGAATGCAAGGAGTGCTTAACAGCATTTCCTTGTGGATCTAATACGCTCTCTCTTAATGTGACGAACACCTTTACTTTATACATGAAGTTTTCCTCCCAGTCTGGATAAAATATTTTCATAAGCATCTGTTAAATTGCCAAGGTCGCGACGAAAAACATCTTTGTCGAGCTTTTCATTCGTTTTTAAATCCCAAAAGCGGCATGTATCAGGTGAAATTTCATCTGCTAACAGAATAGCACCTGATGCATCCTTACCGAATTCCAATTTAAAATCGACGAGGCGGATGCCCAACTCTTTAAAAAATTGTGATAATACTTCATTTACTTTCAATGCTTTTTCTTTTAAAAATGCGACTTCTTCTTCGGTTGCTAAATCCATGATTTCTATATGGTCCTCTGTTAATAATGGATCACCTAAATCATCGTCCTTATAATAAAATTCGACAATTGGTCTTGTTAATGGTTTTCCTTCTTCCACGCCAAGCCTTTTTGCAAAGCTGCCTGCTGAAGTATTTCTCACAACAGTTTCTAATGGAATGATGTCCACTTTCTTTACAAGTTGCTCATTCGGAGAAATTTGCTTCACAAAATGAGAATCAATACCAAGCTCCTTTAGTTTTGAAAATAGCAAGCTAGTAATCTCATTATTTAAACGGCCCTTGCCGTCAATACTTGCTTTCTTCTCTCCATTAAAAGCAGTAGCAGCATCTTTGTATTCTAGCCAAACGATAGATGCATCATCTGTGTTGTAAACCCTTTTTGCTTTTCCTTCATAAACAAGTGAACCTTTTTGCATGACTTGCGCCTCCCAATCATGAAAATTAGCAATATTCTTACTAGGTGAAATGAATGGGGAGAGGAGGAAAAACTTCTTCTCCCCATTATTTTTTATAAACCTAAACGATTAAAGATCGTATCTACATGCTTCAAATGGTGATGATAATCGAAGCAATCATCTATCTCTTCTTTTGTTAAAAGGGAAGTGATCTTTTCATCTTGATCAATTAAGCTGCGGAATGGTACTTGTTTTTCCCATGATTCCATTGCTTTTGGTTGAACAGTATCATACGCTTCTTCACGCACAAGGCCTTTATCAATCAATGCGAGCAATACACGTTGAGAATAAATAAGCCCTAACGTACGATCCATATTTCGTTTCATATTCTCAGGATATACCGTTAAGTTCTTCACAATATTGCCAAAGCGGTTAAGCATATAATTCAATGCAATCGTTGCATCTGGTAAAATCACGCGCTCCGCTGAAGAGTGAGAAATATCACGCTCATGCCACAATGACACATTTTCATACGCGGTCATCATATAACCACGAATGACTCTTGCCATCCCTGTCATATTCTCTGATCCAATCGGATTACGCTTATGAGGCATGGCTGAAGAACCTTTTTGTCCTTTTGCAAAGAATTCTTCCACTTCACGTGTTTCACTCTTTTGCAGGCCCCGTATCTCTGTGGCAAACTTCTCGATGGACGTAGCAATTAATGCAATCGTGCTCATATAATGTGCATGACGATCACGTTGTAGTGTTTGTGTAGAAATAGGTGCTGGCTGAATACCAAGCTTTTCACAAACATATTGTTCAACAAATGGATCGATGTTCGCATACGTACCGACAGCGCCGGAAATTTTACCGAACTCAACGCCGGCAGCCGCCTCTTTAAAGCGTGCCAAGTTACGTTTCATCTCTTCATACCATAATGCCATTTTCAAACCAAAAGTAGTCGGCTCCGCATGCACACCATGTGTACGTCCCATCATTACTGTGTTTTTATGCTCTTGTGCTTTTACTTTAAGAATTTCTACAAAACGCTCGAGGTCTTTTAGTAAGATATCATTTGCTTGCTTTACTATATATGAAAGTGCAGTATCGACAACATCTGTAGAAGTAAGGCCATAATGGACCCATTTACGTTCTTCACCGAGTGTTTCGGAAACGGCACGTGTAAAGGCAACGACATCATGTCTTGTTTCTTCTTCTATTTCTTTAATTCGCTCAATGTCAAATGAAGCTTTTTCACGGATTTTAGCTACATCCTCTTTAGGAATATCTCCAAGCTCAGCCCAGGCTTCGCAAGCAAGAATCTCCACTTCCAACCAAGCTTGGAAACGGTTCTGTTCTGTCCAAATAGCTCCCATCTCTGGGCGAGTATAACGATCAATCATGATTTATCCTCCGATCTTTTCTGCAGCAATTTGCCATATGTCACTTTGTTCTACTTCACGTAAAGCTTCCTCTACATTGTCGCGAAGCAATGTCACATGACCCATTTTTCGTTTAAACTTCGCTTCTGCTTTCCCGTATAAATGAACCTTCCAATCCGTTACCGTAGGAATGGACCGAATAAGAGGTTCAACATGCTCTCCTAATATATTGACCATTACAGCTGGTTTTAGTAATTCTGTATTTGCTAATGGCCAATTACAAACTGCACGAATATGCTGTTCGAATTGTGAAGTTTCACATGCTTCAATAGAGTAGTGACCAGAATTATGCGGCCTTGGGGCTAGTTCGTTAATATAGATCTCATCATTTTCTCCAAGGAACATTTCCACCGCAAGTGTACCAACTAGCTCAAAATCATCGGCAATTTTTTTCGCCTCTTCTAAGGCCGTTTGAGAAGCTAATTTGGAAATTCTCGCCGGTACAATCGTTTGATGTAGAATATTATCTTTATGAACATTTTCCCCAACTGGCAAGAAAGCTGTTTCACCATTGGGATTCCTGAAAACAATCACTGAGATTTCTTTTTGAAAAGGAATGAACTTCTCTAAGACGCATGCACCATGATTTAATAATTCTTTCGCCTTTTCTATGTCAGCTTCGTTATGAATTACATATTGTCCCTTGCCATCGTATCCACCTCTTGCTGTTTTTAAAACAGCAGGAAAGCCAAGCGCTTCTATATTAGCATAAATATCTTCCGTTGCGTGAATCTCTGCGTACGGGGCAACAGTCGCACCTGCTTTTGTGATCGCTACCTTCTCTTTTATACGATCCTGTGTCTGTGATAATACATGTGAACCTTGAGGCACATAAGCATTCTCACAAAGCCAATCAAGCGCCTCAGCACTAATATTTTCAAATTCATATGTCACAATATCACTTATAGATGCTAATTGTTTTATTGCATTCATATCATCATAAGCTGAAACAATCTTCACATCAGCCACTTGACCACATGGGGAATCTTCCGTGGGATCCAGTACAGCTATGCGAAAACCATTCGCTTTGGCCGATAATGCCATCATGCGACCTAGCTGCCCTCCACCAATTATGCCGATTGTTTGACCAGGTAGTATGGTTTGTTTAGACAAGATCATCACTACTTTCTAACACTTGTTGTTTTGTTCTTTCTCGCCTATCTTCTAACCGTTTAGCAATTTCCTCATCAAAGGCGCTTAAGATTTGCCCTGCCAGTAACCCTGCATTTGTTGCCCCTGCTTTACCAATAGCAACTGTAGCAACTGGGACACCGCCAGGCATTTGTACAATGGATAATAAGGAATCTATCCCGTTTAACGCTTTAGATTGAACTGGGACACCAATGACTGGTAGCGTTGTTTTAGCGGCTACCATGCCAGGTAAGTGTGCGGCACCCCCTGCTCCTGCAATAATGACTTTGATTCCTTTAGCTCTTGCACTTTCTGCATAATCAAACATCAAATCAGGCGTTCTGTGTGCAGATACGACTTTTTTTTCATAACCGACTTCAAGCTCATCTAAAATGTCACAAGTATGTTTCATCGTTTCCCAATCTGATGTACTACCCATGATGACGGCAACTTCGATTTTCATCCTTCTCCTCCATTCCTTTTTGTCCAAAAAATGAAAAAGCCCAGATAGAATCCTCGCTCTAATCTAAGAGAGAAAGATTCTGTCTGAGCCATTCATTCATAAATTGAAATGTTATGAATTTAGAGACACTAGTCCCTTGGACAAACAAGAAGCTTTCCCTCATAGTCCGAGTATTTACGGTTCCCGGGTAGAGACTCATGGGCCATATTCCCATTATTATATGAGGGGTTAAAATGTTGTTAGGTTTTCTTTCAATTTCATCTTAACAACTTCCGAATTGTCCGTCAATGATAATCTCGAACGATTAAAGAAGTCAGAAAATTAATGTTCGTGTTTTGCTACAAAAGTTGTCCTTCAAAGACTATTTTTTGCCCTGCAGGTTCATATTCTGTCTTCCCATTTTTCTTCATTTCTTTAAAGTACGGTTTTTCCATTCTTCTTATTGGAAAATACCCTTCTTGCTTCATGCGATCTAAGCATTGATCAATGGTTTCATTTTCCAACACTTCAAATTTCTTTTTCTTTTGACTCACTTAAATAACTTACCTTTCTTAACAGATTTAACCCAGAAGCCCCCATATATCGTCTTTGGTTCATAAGCAATGATAAAGGCCTTCGGATCAAGTGTTTTAATCGTATCATACAGCTTTAATTCATACTTTCTTGGAGTTAAGATTTGCAGTGCCATACGGTCCCCTTCAAGCCCATTCGCAGCCCAAGACGTTACACCATATCCTTTGGCCCGTAAATCCTTTGGCAAATCTTTATCATACTCCTTCGTTATTACATTAACAGTAATATAGCCAAGTGCAAGCTTTTCTTCAATTTTCATCCCAACAATGACGCCTATACCATACCCGACTGCATAGGCGATAATGTTCTGTATCTGGTCTAAATTATCTAACACTAAGCCTAAACCAATGACATAAATAACAATTTCAATCATACTAATAAATGCTGCCTGGTAACGCTGCCCTTTTAATGTTAATATCATACGAATCGTAAAAAAGGACACATACACAATATTAATAACCAAAATAATCGTTACCATTACAAGGCCATTCTCTAACATTTTAACACTCCTATCTCACTTCAAACCTTCTTATTACCTTTATACCCAAACTTTCAAGGTTAAATGACTACTTTCCTGTTCGATTCCCCAAATTTCCTAAATTAAACGCTTGAAACAATGTACCATCTACATAAAAAAGAATACTCTGTTATACAGGATGTATGCCTAATGATCGGAAAAGAGGTGGAGAGAGATGGTCTTTTGGTATCCATTTTACGCACATCATGCAAATTTCCAAACTGAAGGCGAAGGGGTTCGTGAAAGTGAGAGACTGGCATTACTAGGCGGCGCTCTCTCTGCAATTGGGAGCATAATCGTAGTCAATTGGTCTTTTTGATCAACTAGAAGAAGATGAAGAAGGCATAACTGAATCGGAAAGTGAAGGAATACTTAGTTTAGAGTCATTTAGGTTAGCCTTACTTGGAAGTATTATTGTAGCTGCCGGAGAAAGTATCGGAACAGCATCCATTATAAAAGGGATTAGAGAAGATGAAATTATCTCTCGCGAAGAAGCAAGGGAAAAGAATATAGCAAAAACCAATATGACAAATATACAAACACAACTCCAATATATGCAAGAAGAGTTGAATCAACTAAAGAACATTACATCAACCCTACAACAAGAAAACTATCTAATGCGGACAGAATTATATCACTTTTATCGGTATTTACAGATTAAATAGAAAAAGCTTGTAATCTTATAGAGACCTAGTAAATAACCACAAAAAAAGAGCACATCAAATGATGTGCTCTTTTATCTTGCCCGGCAACGTCCTACTCTCACAAGGGGACAGCCCCTAACTACCATCGGCGCTGAGAAGCTTAACTTCCGTGTTCGGTATGGGAACGGGTGTGACCTTCTCGCTATCGCCACCGGACTTATTAAAGACATTTATTATTATAACGTCTTTTATGAAAATTTCAAGAGAAATTTTAAATCATTCTCTGAAAACTAGGTAATGTTGAAGAAGATATTTATTGAGTAATCGCCTATGCGTTGCTGACGCGACTACTTACGTAGTGCTGTCCAGCTGCGGCGCCTAGGTGCTCGAGGTCATAAGTCAAATTTGTCATGAGGTTAAAAAACAACCTCCTGTCAAATCCGTCTTATGCTTGTCGCACCTGAACAAGGCGCCTCCGCATTTCGAATTGGTTAAGTCCTCGATCGATTAGTATTAGTCAGCTGCATGTGTCGCCACACTTCCACCTCTAACCTATCAACCTGATCATCTTTCAGGGATCTTACTAGCTTGCGCTATGGGAAATCTCATCTCGAGGGGGGCTTCATGCTTAGATGCTTTCAGCACTTATCCCTTCCGCACATAGCTACCCAGCGATGCCTTTGGCAAGACAACTGGTACACCAGCGGTGCGTCCATCCCGGTCCTCTCGTACTAAGGACAGCTCCTCTCAAATTTCCTGCGCCCACGACGGATAGGGACCGAACTGTCTCACGACGTTCTGAACCCAGCTCGCGTACCGCTTTAATGGGCGAACAGCCCAACCCTTGGGACCGACTACAGCCCCAGGATGCGATGAGCCGACATCGAGGTGCCAAACCTCCCCGTCGATGTGGACTCTTGGGGGAGATAAGCCTGTTATCCCCGGGGTAGCTTTTATCCGTTGAGCGATGGCCCTTCCATGCGGAACCACCGGATCACTAAGCCCGACTTTCGTCCCTGCTCGACTTGTAGGTCTCGCAGTCAAGCTCCCTTGTGCCTTTACACTCTACGAATGATTTCCAACCATTCTGAGGGAACCTTTGGGCGCCTCCGTTACTCTTTAGGAGGCGACCGCCCCAGTCAAACTGCCCACCTGACACTGTCTCCCATCCCGATAAGGGATGTGGGTTAGAATTTCAATACAGCCAGGGTAGTATCCCACCGACGCCTCCACCGAAGCTAGCGCTCCGGCTTCTAAGGCTCCTACCTATCCTGTACAAGCTGTACCAAAATTCAATATCAGGCTACAGTAAAGCTCCACGGGGTCTTTCCGTCCTGTCGCGGGTAACCTGCATCTTCACAGGTACTATAATTTCACCGAGTCTCTCGTTGAGACAGTGCCCAGATCGTTACGCCTTTCGTGCGGGTCGGAACTTACCCGACAAGGAATTTCGCTACCTTAGGACCGTTATAGTTACGGCCGCCGTTTACTGGGGCTTCGATTCAAAGCTTCGCGTGAGCTAACCTCTCCTCTTAACCTTCCAGCACCGGGCAGGCGTCAGCCCCTATACTTCGCCTTGCGGCTTCGCAGAGACCTGTGTTTTTGCTAAACAGTCGCCTGGGCCTATTCACTGCGGCTCATCAAGGCTTTAACACCCTAATGAGCACCCCTTCTCCCGAAGTTACGGGGTCATTTTGCCGAGTTCCTTAACGAGAGTTCTCTCGCTCACCTTAGGATTCTCTCCTCGCCTACCTGTGTCGGTTTGCGGTACGGGCACCTTATTCCTCGCTAGAGGCTTTTCTTGGCAGTGTGGAATCAAGAACTTCGGTACTAAATTTCCCTCGCTATCACAGCTCAAGGTATGTGACCATGGGATTTGCCTCATGGTCCCTCTAACTGCTTAGACGCACATCCAATAGTGCGCTTACCCTATCCTCCTGCGTCCCCCCATCACTCAAACAGAATACGGTGGTACAGGAATATCAACCTGTTGTCCATCGCCTACGCTTTTCAGCCTCGGCTTAGGTCCCGACTAACCCTGAGCGGACGAGCCTTCCTCAGGAAACCTTAGGCATTCGGTGGATGGGATTCTCACCCATCTTTCGCTACTCATACCGGCATTCTCACTTCTAAGCGCTCCACCAGTCCTTACGGTCTAGCTTCAACGCCCTTAGAACGCTCTCCTACCACTGAACATCAACGATGTTCAATCCACAGCTTCGGTGATACGTTTAGCCCCGGTACATTTTCGGCGCGGAGTCACTCGACCAGTGAGCTATTACGCACTCTTTAAATGGTGGCTGCTTCTAAGCCAACATCCTGGTTGTCTAAGCAACTCCACATCCTTTTCCACTTAACGTATACTTTGGGACCTTAGCTGGTGGTCTGGGCTGTTTCCCTCTTGACTACGGATCTTATCACTCGCAGTCTGACTCCCATGGATAAATCTTTGGCATTCGGAGTTTGTCTGAATTCGGTAACCCGATGAGGGCCCCTAGTCCAAACAGTGCTCTACCTCCAAGATTCTTACGCATGAGGCTAGCCCTAAAGCTATTTCGGAGAGAACCAGCTATCTCCAAGTTCGATTGGAATTTCTCCGCTACCCACACCTCATCCCCGCACTTTTCAACGTACGTGGGTTCGGGCCTCCATCCAGTGTTACCTGGACTTCACCCTGGACATGGGTAGATCACCTGGTTTCGGGTCTACGACCACATACTCATTCGCCCTATTCAGACTCGCTTTCGCTACGGCTCCGTCTGTCCAACTTAACCTCGCATGTAATCGTAACTCGCCGGTTCATTCTACAAAAGGCACGCTATCACCCATTAACGGGCTCTAACTACTTGTAGGCACACGGTTTCAGGATCTCTTTCACTCCCCTTCCGGGGTGCTTTTCACCTTTCCCTCACGGTACTGGTTCACTATCGGTCACTAGGGAGTATTTAGCCTTGGGAGATGGTCCTCCCTGCTTCCGACGGGATTTCTCGTGTCCCGCCGTACTCAGGATCCACTCTGGAGGGAACGAAGTTTCAACTACAGGGCTTTTACCTCCTATGGCGGGCCTTTCCAGACCTCTTCGTCTATCTCGTTCCTTTGTAACTCCGTATAGAATGTCCTACAACCCCAAGAGGCAAGCCTCTTGGTTTGGGCTAATCCCGTTTCGCTCGCCGCTACTCAGGGAATCGCGTTTGCTTTCTCTTCCTCCGGGTACTTAGATGTTTCAGTTCCCCGGGTCTGCCTTCCATACCCTATGTATTCAGGTATGGATCCTATCCCATAACGGATAGGGGGTTTCCCCATTCGGAAATCTCCGGATCAAAGCTTACTTACAGCTCCCCGAAGCATATCGGTGTTAGTCCCGTCCTTCATCGGCTCCTAGTGCCAAGGCATTCACCGTGCGCCCTTATTAACTTAACCATTGTTCGGCTTGCGATAAGCTACGCATTTCGGCGTCAGCTCACTCGTCAACATCCTCATGTGCACAAGACGCACACTCCGGTGTTTCCTCGCTCGCTTCCTTGAACTGCTTGCTTCTCACAACCCTCTCGGTTGTGTTTATTAAAAAAAGTTTAGTATTTTAAATCAATCTATAATATATAGAGAGAAAAATAACTAAGGTGGCGATTACTCGGTAATCTTCTTCATTACATTATCTAGTTTTCAAAGAACGATTGAAATGAGAGATTATACTCTCAAAACTGAACGAACAGTCTAACATCAAGTTAATTCCGTATATTCCTTAGAAAGGAGGTGATCCAGCCGCACCTTCCGATACGGCTACCTTGTTACGACTTCACCCCAATCATCTGTCCCACCTTAGGCGGCTGGCTCCAAAAGGTTACCCCACCGACTTCGGGTGTTACAAACTCTCGTGGTGTGACGGGCGGTGTGTACAAGGCCCGGGAACGTATTCACCGCGGCATGCTGATCCGCGATTACTAGCGATTCCGGCTTCATGTAGGCGAGTTGCAGCCTACAATCCGAACTGAGAATGGTTTTATGGGATTGGCTAAACCTCGCGGTCTTGCAGCCCTTTGTACCATCCATTGTAGCACGTGTGTAGCCCAGGTCATAAGGGGCATGATGATTTGACGTCATCCCCACCTTCCTCCGGTTTGTCACCGGCAGTCACCTTAGAGTGCCCAACTAAATGCTGGCAACTAAGATCAAGGGTTGCGCTCGTTGCGGGACTTAACCCAACATCTCACGACACGAGCTGACGACAACCATGCACCACCTGTCACTCTGTCCCCCGAAGGGGAAAGTCCTATCTCTAGGATTGTCAGAGGATGTCAAGACCTGGTAAGGTTCTTCGCGTTGCTTCGAATTAAACCACATGCTCCACCGCTTGTGCGGGCCCCCGTCAATTCCTTTGAGTTTCAACCTTGCGGTCGTACTCCCCAGGCGGAGTGCTTAATGCGTTTGCTGCAGCACTAAAGGGCGGAAACCCTCTAACACTTAGCACTCATCGTTTACGGCGTGGACTACCAGGGTATCTAATCCTGTTTGCTCCCCACGCTTTCGCGCCTCAGCGTCAGTTACAGACCAGAAAGTCGCCTTCGCCACTGGTGTTCCTCCAAATCTCTACGCATTTCACCGCTACACTTGGAATTCCACTTTCCTCTTCTGCACTCAAGTTCCCCAGTTTCCAATGACCCTCCACGGTTGAGCCGTGGGCTTTCACATCAGACTTAAGGAACCGCCTGCGCGCGCTTTACGCCCAATAATTCCGGACAACGCTTGCCACCTACGTATTACCGCGGCTGCTGGCACGTAGTTAGCCGTGGCTTTCTGGTTAGGTACCGTCAAGGTACCGGCAGTTACTCCGGTACTTGTTCTTCCCTAACAACAGAGTTTTACGATCCGAAAACCTTCATCACTCACGCGGCGTTGCTCCGTCAGACTTTCGTCCATTGCGGAAGATTCCCTACTGCTGCCTCCCGTAGGAGTCTGGGCCGTGTCTCAGTCCCAGTGTGGCCGATCACCCTCTCAGGTCGGCTACGCATCGTCGCCTTGGTGAGCCGTTACCTCACCAACTAGCTAATGCGCCGCGGGCCCATCTGTAAGTGATAGCAGAACCATCTTTCAATCTAATTATATGTATAAATAGATATTATCCGGTATTAGCCCCGGTTTCCCGGAGTTATCCCAGTCTTACAGGCAGGTTGCCCACGTGTTACTCACCCGTCCGCCGCTAATCTTTGGGAGCAAGCTCCCTCAGATTCGCTCGACTTGCATGTATTAGGCACGCCGCCAGCGTTCGTCCTGAGCCAGGATCAAACTCTCCAATAAAGTGTTTGATTAGCTCATTTGCACCTATGGTGCTTTGTTGCTGATAAATCAGCTTTTTTTAGAATTACGCTTGACGTTTTACGTTCGTTCAGTTTTCAAAGAACAATCTCATTCGCTTCAGAAGCGACTTTGTTAATATAACATTCTCGCAATCTATTGTCAACAACTTTTTAAAGTTCTTTTTTCGAAAGTAATCTTCGAAAGCGTTATCAACGACTGCTTTATAATAATATCACCCTCATCGACATACGTCAACAAAAAATATTATTTTTCTTAATAAAATTATATATATTATACATTCCCTTTTAATAGTTTACTAAACCTGTAATGAAACACAAAATTAAAACACGACTTTCATCCTGCAATAAGGACTAACGATACTCACCTTTCCTTAATATGCACACAACAAACATATTTATATAGAAGAAAGTAATCTTTCACACCAAAAAGAGCACCCTACTAGAGGATGCTCTTTACTTCCACTCAATTAATGGAAAATCAAATACGCAAGGAAGACTAGGAAGAAGAAATACATAATTGGATGAATCTCTTTTCCTTTTCCTTTAAGAAGCATTGTAATTGGGTAGAAGATAAATCCTACTGCAATACCTGTTGCAATACTATAAGAAAGTGGCATTGTCACCATTGTAAAGAATGAAGGTACTGCGATTTCGAATCGTTTCCAGTCAATTTGACCAAGAGACGATACCATCAAGATACCAACAACAATTAAAGCTGGCGCCGTGACTGCGGATGTAACCACTTCTAGTAACGGGAAGAAGAATAACGATAATAAGAAACAAATCGCTGTAATGATGGCTGCAAAACCAGTCCTTGCACCTGCGGCAACACCAGCAGACGATTCTACAAAAGAAGTAACTGTTGAAGTTCCGAAAATAGAACCTGTCATAGATGCAGTTGCATCAGCAAATAACGCCTTACCTGCACGTGGTAACTTATTATTTTTCACAAATCCCGCTTGGTTAGCTACTGCCATTAAGGTTCCTGCGTTATCAAAGAAATCAACAAACAAGAAAGTTAAAATAACACCTAACATCGCAGTTGTATAGAATGATGGATCACCAAATGCTGAGAATAATGATCCGAATGTTGGTGCTACACTCGGTACTGCGTCCACAACTTTTTCAGGTGTTTGAATTAATCCAAAAATCATACCGACAATCATTGTAATAACCATTCCGAAGAAAATACCAGCTTTTACGCCTCTTGTCATTAAAATAATTGTTACAATGATTCCAAATACAGCAAGTAATGTATTTGGTTCAGATAAATCTCCTAGAGCTACTAAAGTTGCATCATTATTTACGATAATTCCTGCAGATTGTAAGCCGATAAAGGTAATAAATAAACCAATACCTGCACCTACAGCAATTTTCAATTCAAATGGAATTGCGTTGATTAATTTTTCACGCAAACCTGTTAAAGTTAAAATTAAGAAAAATACACTGGAAATAAATACGGCTGCTAACGCGTGTTGCCAAGGCATGCCATTCACTAAGATAACTGTATAAGCAAAAAACGCATTCAACCCTAAACCCGGAGCAAGACCAATAGGATACTTGGCTATGAGTCCCATAATCAAGGAACCGATGGCGGCTGAAATAGCTGTTGCAACGAATACTGCACCATAATCCATTCTCATATGATCTGGTAGATCAGGTACATCGGCTAACGTTAATGTAAGTGGATTGACTGCTAATATATAAGCCATAGCTAAGAATGTTGTAATCCCGCCAATAATCTCACGGCGAAAATTGGTGCCGAGTTCGTCGAATTGGAAGTACTTTTTCATTTTTAATTTTCCCCCTAAAGTTGGCATTAAAAAAACTTCGGAAAGTAACCGAAGTCTTGACAACAGGGATGGTATAAGTAACATGGAATGTAAAAAATAAGATTAGTATAATATCTAAAGCACATTCCTTTGTTACGCACACACATCAAGTAGTCAAGTCATTTACGGTAACTTGGTAGAAACTTTTGGGCCATATTCCCAACATTATACGAAGATGTTTTTAATATTTAATTCTCTATTATATTAGCAATTAAAAAAGTCCTAGTCAATATAAAAAACGAACATTTTTAGTCCGTTTTTTACCATTGTTCGGAATTAGGTTTATTTTCCACTTTATATACGTAATTTCATTTGGTTTAACTATAAACCAACTAGATTTATGAAGCAATACTTCTTTTATTTAAGCAATATTTGGTAGGCAAATCGATTACCATTTGGAACATCTAGCTCCACATCCCCAATATAGGAAAAACCAGCTTTCTGAATAACCTTTTGCATGACTTCATTTTCGGGATGGGTGTCAATGCGAATATCACGAAATCCATTGAGCCTTGCAGCGGTAATTAAATGTTGAAGCAATATCGTCGAATAACCCTTTCCTTGTATCTCTGGGTCAATCGCTACTCGATGAATCGAAGCATACGGCGTTTCTGCTTTCTCCCAATTCACTAATTGCTCATACGGTTCTTCTGGCGCAGTTAAGATCGTGCCAGTACCGACTTTTCGTTCATCCGCCATCAACACGTAGGCTTCCTTATTCGAAATATCCTGTGTAATGATTTCTCGATTGGGTCCATCTCCATCCTGCCATTGTGGAATACCTCTTTTAACAATCGTTTCCCTTGCTCGGTCAATAATGGACATGATTTCATCCAACTCTTCTAATTGTGCCTGTTTTAAATATAACACCTAACACCCTCCCAAAAAGAATACTTATTAAAAAACCTTAGAATCCAAACTAGGATTCTAAGGTGTATTGTTTTATTCCCACTCAATCGTTGCTGGTGGCTTAGAAGTAATATCATACACTACGCGGTTGATATGGTCCACTTCATTAACGATTCTTGTTGAGATAACTTCAAGCACATCCCAAGGAATACGTGCCCAATCGGATGTCATTCCATCAATTGAAGTAACGGCGCGGATACCAATTGTGTAATCATACGTACGCGCATCACCCATTACACCTACGCTACGAATGTCAGGTAGGACAGTGAAATATTGCCACACATCTCTTTCAAGACCAGCATTTTTGATTTCTTCACGAAGGATCGCGTCTGATTCACGGACAATTTCAAGTTTTTCTTCAGAGATTGCACCAAGAACACGGATACCTAAACCAGGACCTGGGAATGGTTGTCTCCAAACGATATCATCTGGAATACCTAATTCTGTTCCAAGTGCGCGTACTTCATCTTTAAATAAAGTATTAAGCGGCTCAATTAATTGGAATTGCATATCTTCAGGTAGTCCACCTACATTGTGGTGAGATTTGATTGTTTGCGCTGTTGCAGTACCACTTTCGATAATATCTGTATAAAGTGTACCTTGTGCTAAATAATCAATACCTTCTAATTTATGTGCTTCATCATCAAATACGTAAATGAATTCATTACCAATAATTTTACGTTTTTTCTCAGGATCACTGACACCTTCAAGTTTGCTTAAGAAACGCTCCTTAGCATCTACTTTAATGACATTCATATTGAAGCCTTCAGAGAAAGTTTTCATAACGCCTTCTGCTTCATCTTTACGCAATAAACCGTGATCAACAAAAATACATGTTAATTGGTCACCAATCGCTTTATGAATAAGAACAGCAACAACAGAAGAATCTACTCCGCCACTAAGTGCACAAAGGACTTTCTTATCTCCAACTGTTTGGCGAATTTTTTCCAATTCGATTTCAATAAAGTTCTCCATAGACCAATCGCCTTTACAGCCACAAATACCGAAAACAAAGTTTTTCAGCATATCATTACCGTATACAGAATGACGTACTTCTGGGTGGAATTGAACTCCGTATAACCCACGTGCTTCGTCACTAATCGCTGCGACAGGACAAGAAGGGTTAGTGCCATCAATTGCAAAACCTTCTGGTGCTTCAACGACTAAGTCACCATGACTCATCCAAACCACTTGCTCTTCAGGAAGATCGGCAAATAATTTAGATTGATTTTGTAATTTTAATACAGCTTTACCGTACTCACGCTGCTTTGCACCTTCTACTTTTCCTCCGAAATGCATCGTCATTAATTGCATACCGTAGCAAATACCGAAGATTGGTAGACCTAATTCAAAAATTTCTGGATCACAACGAAAAGCATTTTCGCCGTAAACACTGTTTGGACCACCAGAGAAGATGATTCCTTTTGGATTCATTTCTTTGATTTCTTGTGCAGTAATGGTATGCGGATGTAATTCACTATAAACGCCAAACTCCCTAATTCTGCGTGTAATCAACTGATTGTACTGACTACCAAAGTCTAGTACAACGATCATTTCCTGGTCATGCAATTCTACTTTCCCCGTCACGCTGTTCACCTCGTCAACATTGATAGAATGATTCCCTCATTCTTTTATTCCACTTCATATATGAAGAGTGACTCCGAATGTATCATTTGTAGGTTATCCAACACCTACTATTTCATACAAAAAACTAGAGTTCTTCCCCCCGAAAATATAGTCAGAAGGCAGAAATCTAGCTAGGCTAAATATATTCTGCCTTCATAGTCAGACTGTTATAGGCAGTCTGGTAGAGACTCTCGGACCATATTACCAAGGATATATGAAGGTTATTCGTTAAAATTATTGATAGTCATCATGCATATGAATCCATGACTTCTCATTCAACTATTTTAACAACAGGTTATTTTAACGGTCAAGCGATTGTGGCTTTTATTAAATTTTCCCACAATTCCTTATTTCTCTTCCAAATGCCCTTTTCTTGCTTACCGCTATATAGATAAGCCTCGTAACTATCCGTTAGCTGACTCATCTGTTGATGCCCAAGCAAACGATCGACCTCTTTGGCAAAAGAATGTAAGGTTTGTCCTTGTTTCCTTTTCACCCCGAACCGTGAAAATTCATGTAGTAAAACAAGGTACGCTTTCTCAAAATCCCGATCATTATTACGATGTTTGTATGTCCAAATATAGAAGTAAGGTAGCCATTTACCCCGCTTGATATACGTTAGGTAACCGATGAAAGCAAGCACAATGATTATAAAAATAATCTTTTTCCAGTGTTGTTGAACCGCTTCCTTTACCGAATCCCATAGCTCCGTCAAACTAAAAGTGCTTGACGCTGTTTCTGTTTGTTCAGTCGTTTCTGCTTCATCTGGTCTCTCTTCTCTTTCCGGTGTTTCCGTTTCCTCCGCGTTATTAGGCGTTGTTTCCTCATCTAAATCAAACTCATATTCTACAGGATTACTAAAACCTGTTGTTGGCTCAAACGGAATCCATCCAACGCCAGGAAAATAAGCCTCCACCCATGAGTGAGCATTGTTATTCGTAATGTCATAAGTACCAACAGCTAATCCATTTGCGTTGGTTCTTTCACCTTCAGTAAACCCTTTAACCCATCTAGTCGGAATACCAGCAGAACGGGCTAGCACGATCATTGCTGTTGAAAAATTATCGCAATAACCTAACTTCGTATCAAACAAAAATTGGTCGACATAATCTTCATCTGGTCCTGGCACAGCCACATCTCTTTGTGAATAAACAAAACCCGATCGAGCAAAATAGCCTTCAATCTCACGAATTTGGTTAAACCAATTATCATGCCCTGCCACAATCTCTTCTGCCAATTCACGCACACGATCAGGGAGATCTTCTGGTAATTGCGTGTACCTTTCATAAAACGCTGAATCTAAACCGTGATTATCATTATTAACTGCCGTTAATGCATTTACACTATAAGTGGGTTCATTATAGATTACGTCATAAGTTGGCATGAGAGAATCCTCTGCATATCTAATTGAAAATTTCTCAAGCGCTTCATTCAATTCAAATGGGATGTTTTCACTTTGAAAACTTTTTATCCCTAATGGATAGACAATTTGAGGACGTGCTCTGTTCATTTGTACATTACTGACTCTTTCCTCAACAACGACATTTTCATTCTCTGAAAATGATTGCAAAGGCACTTCTTCTCCTGATGCAAAAAACTCGCTACCACGATCTTCTTCTGAAAGTTCCCACCCCTTACCTGTATAGACATCTTTGGTCTCTACTTTCCAATAATGGGGATCTTCCGTTTTCGCAACAAACACGAGAGTATCATCAGGAACAAAAGAGCCACCTAATAAAGAATCATCCTCACCATAGCCAATTTTCCGCACCCCTCCAGCTTCTTCATTTCTACTATCTTCATTAAATGAGGTGATATAAGGAACAGGATCTGGCCAAATTGGATCTGCCTTTGGTGCAGCAAAGGCAATGAGAGAACTGATGAGCACCAATCCACTTAGAGGGATCATCCATTTGCTTAGTTTCGATGTTTTCGCTTCAATATCTTCCTTCTCTAGTTGACGATAGAAGGCGAGAATCCCCATCATTAAAAATCCACAAATCACGGTTCGAATAATTGCCATTTCTGCATTATATGGTGTGAATGTATCAAGGACAGTAATATAGACCAATGTCATGAAAAAGAAAATAAAAATTTGTCTCCGTTGGATGAGCCAATATTGAATAAGGTAAGACATCAACCATAAAAGAATGAAGAATAATAAAGTCCTAAACATGTCTGTTATAGCGGTCCATTGCGCTTGTAACATCGTCAAAAAGTTATCAAATAACTCTTGAATCATCATAGGAAACGACCCAATCAGTCCATATTGATCAAGAAAATAAATATACATTAAACTGAAGAAAATAATTGCTCCATTAATGACAAAACGGATGACCCAATGCCATTTTAAAAAATCCATCGCAAGGGCAATACATAGGAAAAGTAAGAACACCCACACATTCCCTGTATCCGTTAATTGCTCTAACGGCCTAATCCACTCCCAAATGAGGAGAAAACCAAATAGATAAAGAACCAAAGTAGAAAATCTCTTCATCATCCGCTCCTCACCTCCGAGAATGCGGCAGAAAATTGACCTTCATGCACAATTTGTATACGTATTCCTCTTGAAGTAGCGGTGTCTTTTAAACGAATTTCCTCTTGTACTGCTTGCTCTTCCTTTCTTTTCACAAGAAAAATCGTCACACTTCCTTTTTGAGAATAAAAGCTCGCCTTTTCAATCAAACGTTTGTTTAGTTTGGCAGTAACAAGCAGTAGTTGATCATTTTGTTGGGCAAGACTTCTTTCTACGTCTAACACTTGTTCTAAAGGACGTTTACTATCCGCCTTCACTGTAGCTAGATGATAAAAGATTCGTTGTAGCTGCCCTTCACCACCAAGAATTGGGAACTCCACTCGATTTCTCCCCGCTGAAAGGAACCCTACCTGTGCCCCTTTTCGGAGTATTGCATGTACAAGAGAAGCGGTAAAAGAAACGATTGCTTCAAAATGTACATCAGGAAAACGATCGATGAGAAGATATACATCATGCGATTTGCGTTGTTCAAATTCTTTAACCATCATTTCATTACGCTTGGCGGATGTTTTCCAGTTAATCCAAGAAAAACGATCACCTGGTTGATATTCACGGACGCCTGTAGCCATAGACGTATCTCTCTGCACCCTTTCATCTGAAGCCGTCATTCCTTGATCAAATTGGTGACTAAATGGTTGATAAACTATTTCTTCATAAGTTGGATACACAATCATGCGGTCTTCAAGTGACATGTTTACTTCACGTTCGATTAATCCAAGAGGGTCACCTATTTTCAGCCGAACATATCGGAAAACGTGCTCTCCGCGAGGGATTTCCTTAAATGATTGCGAAACAACGATGTTTTTACGAAATCCAGGAAATAACAGATATTTCTTCATCTGTAGCGAAGATGTTATATGGTCTTCGATAACAAGAAAAAATAACGGAAAAATCGTATCCATATGAATAGAAAGACGTATCGATAGTGTATCTCCTGCACTCACCTCTTGACTGGAAAGTCCTCTCTTTACATGGATACGATGCAACGGATACATTGCCAGTGCAAATGCATATAAACCAAACGGTAAAAAGCTATAAAATAAGAACCAGCTGACAAATCCTCCTTGAAACATCGCATATGAAAAAGTAATGAGTAGTAAAAGGAACAATAACACTAACTTCCATACACCCTTTACTGCGAATAACCATCGCCTCATCCTATTTCACAGCCTTTTGCACTGGTACCGGTGTAACATCGATAATCTTCTCAATCACTTGTTCTGCTTTGACCCCTTCAAATTTTGCTTCTGACTTGAGAATTAAGCGATGACTAAAGACCGCACTTGCTAAATATTGCACATCATCAGGACGGACATAATCTCTTCCATGCATAAACGCATAGCTTTGTGATGCTTTCATTAAAGCAATAGACCCCCTAGGGCTAACGCCTAAATACACATGTTTATGGTTTCTTGTTTGCTCAGCCATATGAACAATATAGCTTTTAATGGAATGATCGACATACACCTCTTTTACTTTCGCCTGCATGTCTCTCAGCTGTTCTAACTCCATTACTGGCTGTATTTCTTCTATCGGGAGTGCACTTTGAACACGACTTAATAATTCAATCTCTTCTGTTCCTTCAGGATAACCCATACGCATTTTTAACAGAAAACGGTCAAGCTGCGCTTCTGGGAGCGGGTAAGTTCCTTCATATTCAATCGGATTTTGTGTCGCCATCACAAAAAAAGGGCTACCTAATTGATGAGTCACTCCATCAATTGTTACACTCTTCTCCTCCATCCCTTCTAATAAGGCGGACTGTGTTTTAGGGGATGTCCGGTTGATTTCATCTGCTAATATAATCTGACCCATTATTGGACCCGGGCGGAATTCAAATGCCATTTCTTTCGGATTATAAATTGAAACGCCTGTCACATCCGATGGTAATAAATCAGGGGTAAATTGAATTCTCCTAAAGTTCGCACCTAGCGATTTTGCCAGCGCTCGAACCATCATCGTCTTACCAACACCAGGCACATCTTCAAGTAACACATGACCACCAGATAATAAGGCAACCAAGCTCAATTCTGCCACTTCTCTTTTACCGATCATTACTTTATCTATATTAATGAGCACTTGCTCGACTACCGGATTCATTTTATGATTCATTGACCATCCTCCTGATTTTTTAATAAAGGGCATTCTTCTCCTTACTTATACTTCTATTCGCTAAATCTTGCTAAATTCCTGTGAAATCTACCATTCTTCGCACAAATTCATCTTCTTTCTTCCTATGATTTAGGAAAAAAAGAATAAAAATGAACTAACATTTATAATTCTTATTTTATATGATTTAACACTTAAGATAAATCATTCAGACTCGGTTAAGTTGGCTTATAAATGGTTATATAAATGTTCATCCCTTCACAAGTTACGACTAATACAATCCCCTTCCTACATATCATATATCGTTATAAGGATATTAAAGGAAAGGAGTTGTTTATTAATGTGCACAAGCGTAGCGTTACGTACGAAGAATCGTTTGAGTTTCCTTGGTAGGAATATGGACTTTGTGGATCTTCCGGCGGATTATAACATCTATGTGTTCCCTCGAAATTATCAATGGGTAAATCGTGAGGATCAAAAAACCATTACGAACCCATATGCAATAATAGGTATGGGATTAATGGGTCAAAATCAATTCGCCATGATTGACGGCATGAATGAACAAGGTCTGATGGGTGCGGTTCTCTATTTTGAAGGATATGCTTACTATAGCACCCCAAAAAACAACGTGATCAACCTTGCTTGCTATGATGTACTCTTTTGGGCTTTATCACAATTTCAATCAATAGAAGAACTCGCCGAACATATCGCCCAGGTGAATATAGTTGGTGCAAAAATCGAGGTTCTTGACAGCATCCCACCCATGCATTGGATTTTTAGTGACCGATCTGGTCGTTCTATCGTTGTCGAAAAAACTAAAAAGGGATTAAAGGTTCATGCAAATAAAATTGGTGTGATGACGAACAGTCCTGATTTTGAATGGCAATTAACTCACCTTGGTATCTATTCAACAGTAAGTGCAGATGATCCTGAAGAAGCCACTTGGGGTAGATATCCATTAGAAGGCGGGGATTTATTAAGCGGTACATTCGGCATACCTGGCGACTTCTCCTCCCCCTCCCGTTTCGTGAGAGCCGCATTCATGCGAAATCATATTGAGCCAGTTACTAACGAGGTTGGCGGTGTCCGGAACACATTCAAAACTTTAGAATACTGTGAGGTAGCAAAAGGAGCGGAATTAAGTGATAACCTCTCATGGTACACCATCTACACAAATGCCATGTGTGCCCAATCAGGTACCTATTACTATAATACTTACAATAATCACCAGATTAACGCAATCAATCTATTTAAACATGATCTTAACGCAAAAAAAGTAAAAAAATATCCTTTTCTTAACAAGGAATCCATCCATTTTCAACATAAATGAGCCATAAAAAAACGACATTCGCTCGGGAATGTCGTTTCTTTATTAATAAGATATTCCTGTACGATAATGGGTCTCCTCAAAAGAGGCTTGTTCCGGGTCAAAATAATCTTCGTTATAAGCTGCAACAAAGGTATCATTTTCTACATAACCAGAACCCCAAGTAGGATCCATTGTTAGCCATTCACCATCCACCTTCACTTCTACCCACGCATGGCGGCCACCGAGTGCCCCCCTTGTAAAACCAGAACCAGCATTACCTTCAACAAACCTTGCTTCCATGTCACTTGCCCTCAGCAAAGCAATGGCTAAGTAGGCATAGTCTTGACAAACACCTTTTTTCGTTTCCAATGCCTTTATAGCACTGTCATCCCAATGAAAGTCATCTGTATTATACTTCTCCACATCATAAGCGATATGTTCGGCCACATAGTCATAGATCGCCTTTGCTTTCTCACGGTCGCCTTCCACCCCTTGAAGCAGTTCTTCTGCTAAACTATTAATCTTCGGATGGTCGGACTGAACTCCACGAGACGGTAACAAATCCCGGCGATCTTCACCGGTATTTTCCACCTGAAATTTAGCTACGCTATAAAAGCGAAAGGTATCACTATTTTCTTTCGTAATCTCAGGTACACTAACCGTAATATCATAAGTACCTGGTCCAAACCTCAAATAAAAGGAGTCGTCAAAGCGAAAATCCTGAACTGGAATCACATCTAATGCCGTATCCTCACCCTTTTTACTCGATACATAAAGGTGTGTTGTCTCACTCGCTAATTCAGCTTCAGGTTGAATCATTCCACTGATGGTATAATCCCCACTCGATTCATCTCCACTGTATGCAGGCGTTTCTAAAGTTACCCCTCGTTCATTATAAAGGCTAGAGTACTCGATTGGCTCCATCGTTTGCTGAGATGTATTATTCACCATGAGAGTCGTAGCCGTTTGATAATAATTCTCTCGGTCACCATCCGGTACCATGACTTCCACTTTATGCAAGCCTTCTCCATAAAAGAGAGGCACCTCATAAGCGAATTGGTGCTCTTGATTAACGGCGAGTACATGATTCCAATTATCCGTTCCCTTCGACACACGAAGCATTACTGTATCTTCCTCATCCAATCCTTCTGCCACACCTTTTAATGGGAAAACTTCTTCTGCTTCAAAGAAGCTTGTATCCAACCCTAACGAAAGTCCTGCTTCTTGACCATATGGTGTATACGTCACATCTCTCTTCACATCCGGATTCACATTATGAACAGTAAACCGTGCTGTATCATAATAATAATTCTCCCGCTCATCATCGGGTAATTGTACCTTTATATGATACGTACCTTCGCCATTAAAAAACTGAATATCCTGCTTGATTTGACCCTCTTTTATAGGCGCATAATATTCATGCTCTCTTCCGGCAACCCCGTCTTCCTCTGCCGTCACACTAATCCAAGCATAACCAGACTTCAATCCTCGATAATCCTCAATGCTCCCCTCAATCGTCACCGTACCATTCGCCGCAAACTCCCGGTACTCCGGCGAATCAAACGTTGCACCAATTTCATCACTATACGTCGTTAATGTCAAAGGCTCTAGCTCTAACTCCTTATTCTTTTCTTCCACTAACTGTTCATACGGATCAACCTGCTTTTTCACTTCTTCGCTACTCACGGCTCCCTTATCATTACAGCCGATCAGCAACATACCTGCCATCACAAGTAATATAGGAAACAACGAAACTCGTTTTAACATGTTAACCTCCTTACGAACCCTAATTATCAAACATATCATTACAAAAATCAGTTCAATCATACTTACGATACAAAAGGTAAAAAGTTTCTCTATCCAATTACCCCTTTTTTCACACTTTTACCACTATATGAATAACAATAAAAGATTTTCCTTTGCTTTACAAAAGGAGAAAGGAGTAAATGTGGATTTTGGGGGTTGATTCTTGGAGGTAGATGGTTTGGGATTGGTAAATATCAATTGATAAGTTGGATATTGTCAGCTATTACCTTCGTTCAAATCGCTTTACCCAAGGGAATGAAACTGGCATACCTTTAAATAGAACTCATTATTCTACATTATTGTTATATTTTTCATTGATTTAAAGTCAAATAAGGATTTGTTTTTTTTTCACAAATTCTTCAACTGTATTTCTATCACTATCCGTTTCTAGTTGAGCTTCATTTTGTCTATATCCCGCTTGTACCGTCTCTACAACATAAGCTCTCATAACTTTTAGATCATTTTCTCTCACTAATTCACTTTCATTTGTACGATCCCACAATTTTTTGGCATCTTCTACCGAGTTTTCAATGATTCTTTGTTTTTCAATTAATTCTTTTGCTAGCCTTTTATATACGTGTAATGATTCCCTAACTTCAATAGGCATTTCTTTGAAATGTTGTTCTACTTCTTCTAGCAAATCTCTTAATGATGTAAAGATTTTCATTCTTTCTGGATTTGCCCATTTGAAACCTATATGGGCTGTTACTTCAATGGAGTGATTATAACTTGTTGCAATTAACGCTACGTTGGATATTTCATCATGCCACGGAACTTCACCATTTTCTTTCATAACTACCTGCTCGGCAGCTGGAGCAAAGGTGAAAAAATAATAATATTCACCATTCACTTCGAATTTTGAAGGGAATACATCCGGCTTCTCTTTTTTACTATAATAGGCCATTAGGTTAGATTTGATTTCTTCTGGTAAATTACTCATCCTTAGCATATACACACCTCATGTTGATCAATTAAATAGATTGACATGTTATTGCCCCATTTCCTGATCCTTTCCCTTATTCCTATTTTCTTCTGCTGAACAAGCTGTTATTTTCCAGCATTTTCATCATATAACTTATCTATTTCATCTAACGTTTTGTCTAAGTTCTCTTCTGATAAATCCATTAAGATGGTTGCAAGTTCTTCTATAGACTCATTATGTTTGTTGTAATATTCATCTACATTTTCAACCATTTTTTTCGCTTGTTCATTAGAAATTTTATCATCATACTTCAAGCTATAAACAGACTGTGTGGTTAGATTTCTTTCTTTACGCAACTTATTTTTCCAATCATTTTTCATTGCAATAATATCCATTATTTCATTGCTCTTTTTAACAATCGCATCTAGCGTTTCACCACTCTTCCAGCTTAACCATTTCAGAGTATCATTTACTGTCTTACTTAATTCATCATTAAGCTGGTTTTGGTTATTCACATTTACATAGCTACCATCTGCTGCCTTGGCGATGTCTTTCAGTTGCTGTTCATCTTTACTGGCTAAATCAAATCCAATGACATTAACCACCGGTGAGATTCCCGAATCTTTTAATTCTTTCGCAGCTACTACCGGATCGCCATCACATGTTTCAATTCCGTCACTGACTATATAGACAACGTTTTTATGTTCTCCTCCAGAGTACTTTGATAGATCCTCTTTCGCTTCCTTAATCGACTGAGCTAGCGGTGTCCATCCTGCTGGTTCAAAAGAATTAAGCGCAGAGGACAATTCTGACTCATTATATGTTTGCGATTCATATACTAACTCATTGGCAGCACAAGACATTTTCTTATCTTCATCTGAACCCGACCCCTCATGGCCATACACTCTTAAACTTAAATTCACATCTTCCGGTAATGTGGATGCAAACTCCTCGATCGATTCTTTAGCTAAATCCATCCTTGTTTTAGAACCCATATAATTCGCCATACTTCCACTGGCGTCCAATACAATTTCTACATTATATTGTTCTTTAGATGCTAATTCTTCGGCTTCCTTAGGCTTGTTTAAACTGCTTTCTTCAATAGAAACTTTCGGGTCTTCGTATGGCATCTTAAATACTGAATACAAATAGTTTGTCAAGTTCTGTAATTCCTCATGACTTGCATCCTCTGGTAAAGCAGGAATATCTTTTAAGATCGTCTCTATCCGCTCATCAACAAACATGATATCCTCAACACCTAACACACCAATAGGATATTCAACAACTTCTTCAATACTTTTAGGCAGTTCTCTCACAACCAATTCTTCATTATCTACGTCTTCCACTGATTCATTTTCTTCGTCCGATTTTTGTTGCTCCTCTGTTACTTCCGCTCCAGCTTTCTTTTGGTCATCTTCTTTTTGATTACTCGCCTCTTTTTCTGCTGAACAGGCGGCCAAGAGAAAGAATAGAACAAGGAGGTAGAGTATGGATTGTTTTTTCATGATTGAATCCTCCAGATATATATTGTTAGATAAGACAATCGATAGATTTTACTATCTGCCATTTTCTTCGCAAAAAATGGCCATATCTCTTTAGATATAGCCTTTACTTCTGTACGCTTCCTGTTTCTTCCCTTCTGATAGTATTCAAATGATTTTTACGCATAAAAGGCAGAGCAATAGCCACTACCGTTGCGGCTATTGGGAAACGATCACCTGAAAGTAACCATTCAAAAAGTGAAATGGGAACGAAGAGGATGTAGACAAATAGCATAATAAATAAATAGATTCTTTTCCATTTGCTTTCTTTCTTTGACATTATAAATATCCTCCTGATATAGATCCTAAAATTTTGTATCATGTGAAATAGTTAAAAATAAAAGCCATTTGATGGATAAACAGGGAAATATTTTTTAGTTTTCCTATTTATTTCGGATTTCTCATAATAGGTAAAATTAGTCGCTTAAAATCCCTTTTCGCAATTTCCTCACTGGATTTCGATATAGAATGTTTAATATTAGTTAAATCAATGGGTATTTTATTTCCTCGATCATCTAATTCAAAAGAACTGATAGATTTCTTCAATACTCTGTCAAATGAAGATAACCATGCATCCAGTATACCAATAATCTTCTTTTTTCCACTTGCTGCTAACCCCATTTCTTGCAAAGAA
This sequence comes from Cytobacillus sp. FSL M8-0252, assembly GCF_038007345.1. Lineage (NCBI taxonomy): Bacteria > Bacillati > Bacillota > Bacilli > Caryophanales > Bacillaceae > Cytobacillus > Cytobacillus sp. FSL M8-0252. The sequence continues at coordinate 621,780 of NZ_JBBOWZ010000001.1, read as the reverse complement.
ACAACTGTTCTTAATTCTTCATAGACAGGTTTTAGTTCTTCTTCTCTTTTTATAAAGGTATAAATTATTTCTGCATATTTTCCATATTCTTCTTCAAATCTATTTAAAAAGGCTATTTCAAAATAACCTGTACCTCTTGTTATCTCTCTTTGCATATTACCCAACTTCATTACAATATCTCGAATCTTTACTGGCCTCTTCATGCCTTCTCTACTCTGTTCTATAATCGAATTTATAGAGCTTTCCAATAAAGGTTTCTCTTTAAGAATATAATCTTTGTATGCCATTAGCACTTCATACATCTCTTCATATGGTTTCATACTTTTCTTCATTTGAATAACCATCTCTGTCACAGCATTATTCACTTTTGTGTTATAGAGAACTAAATTATATGAAGGAATTTTGGCTTCATCTAACGATGGAACATTGCCATTTTGATCGAGTATTAAATAACCAGTTACTTTACCGGTTATTTGCATATAAGCAACTATGAAATAATAATCACGCCCTTGCTTAAATGCGAACTCCCACATATTCCATTTTTCAAATAAACGTTTATGAGCCTTGATGCTTTTTTTATGATTTTTTGTTGGTTTCACGTTAATCATTTCAATACCCCTTTATAAAAGACAAAGCATACTTCCCGATGCATTCAACAAAAGAAACATCTTGTATCTTCAAAGTAAGAGACATCAAATAAAATTTACTTAGATCTCACCATTATGCTTCCTCTCCCATATATTTTCATTTTCTATAATTAAGTAATATTTGGAAAATAATTCATTACTTTTTACCTCGTTTAAAGAGATTTAAACATGATAATTTGTAAATTTTTCTTTATTACTGTTATATATTTACTAACATGGCTTTAAATTTCCGTCAAATTCAATATCGTCGATGTCGAATTTTGTCTGTGATTTTTGTACTAACTTTCCCTCATTTTTGAGATTTTTTATGTGAGGTTAGACGGGCAAGCGTACAGGCGCATAGAAACAATTCCAATTACCTAATGGCGAATAATAATCAAATATATATTTTTATAGTTCTTTAGAATTATTTTGTAAGCAAACGTCGTTTTTATTTAAAATATACTCATATAAATGTTAAAAATCTTTTCTTAAAAATCCCAACCCTTCACTCAGAGTAATTTTCCACTCGATGTGTTTTAATCTCTTCAAATGGATAATAAAACGCATAAAAAATTTCGGTTTTTTTAAATTCAATGGAATACTTAATTATCTATTAATCGGCATTATTTTATTGAAATAATATCTATCTTCTATAGACTCTATAATACTTAAGATATTTCTAGGATGAACTGTTTAATTATACGGAAAACTGTTGACATAGTTCGACAACGATTTCATATAAAAAGAGGTGTAGCTTAGTAACTACACCTCTCTTACATGACTAAAATTATTCACCTATGACTTTAGCCCCCTCTAATAGTTCATCTGTCAATTCAACACCTTGTTTCTCGGCAGCCGATTTATTAACGATTAATTCCAAGTTATCTGGAAATCCGACGGGAATGTCCCCGGGATTCTTCCCATTTAATATTTCGATAGCCATTTCACCTGTTTTATAACCGAGATCATGGTATTCAAAGCCATAAGAAGAGAATGTGCCTCTTTCAACTGAATCACTTTCACCAACAAATGTGGGGATTTTTTCTTTATTAGCTACTGTGATAACTGATTCTAAAGCTGAAACAACGGTATTGTCTTTTGGAATATAAAAGACATCGGAGCGATCGACAAGTGACTCTGCCGCTTGTTTGACTTCTGAACTGGTAGAGATTGCTGTTAGTGCATACTCAAGCCCATTCTCTTCGAGCGCCTTTTTCGCATTTTCAACGTTTACAATTGAATTGGCTTCCCCATCGTTATAAATAATTCCGACCGTTTTCGCTTCTGGGACAAACTTTTTAATAGAAGCTATTGTATTTTTTATCGCATCAGGGTGAGTATCAGATGTGCCTGTTACATTTTCACCTGGATTGTCCAAATCCTTTACAAGATCTGCACTGAGTGGATCAGTGATTCCTGTAAATAATATGGGGATATCTTTTGTTGATTGTACTACTGACTGAGCACTAGCAGTTGCAATTGCAAGAATTAAATCATTATCGTCATTAACCAAATTTTGCGCAATGGACATATTATTATTAGCATCACCTTGTGCATTCTGATAATCCAATTCTAAATTCTTTCCCTCTTCATAACCCGCATCCTTTAAGGCAGCAATAAAGCCTTCTCTCGCTGCATCTAATGAAGGATGCTCAACAATCTGTGTAATGCCAATCTTAACAACTTCTTGCACTTTTTCATTGCCTTCACTGCCGCTTGCTTCATCAGCACCTGAAGAACCGCATGCACCAAGAAGCAGCATTGAACTACCAATCAAACCTGCCAATAATTTCCTCATAACCTACTACCCCCACTTGATAACTTTTTTAATATTTTGATAATAACACTCTTTCTCGATTTAAAGCAATAAACTTTATAACGATATTTCTTTTTATCACAAGACATTCTCTATGGATATGAAGATTCCTGTATTGAAAGTTCTACAATTTTTGCATTAATTTTTTGTTGGAAAAGTGTGAGTGGGGTATTGGTTATTTTGTTTAATATTCACGTTACTTTTCCTAAATTACAAAAAGTACGTGGTTCCTTTAGTTGACAATCAAATACTTTGGGATTCTTTGAAAGGCTCATTCCAGTTGTTTTTTTCTATTTCCCTGAGCCGACACTGAAAAAAAAATAATCTAAAACTATTATTAGAGACTACCTTAAGTGCCTTATTTCATTCTAAGATGCATTTACAGTTCCTGTGAAGCGACGGCTTCTATGGTAGTTTTAAGCTGTAAATGCCTATTACTAGTCTAAAATGATTGAGGTCTAATATAACCCAAATAGCTGTATTAATCCTAATTAATTTGCTCATCAACAACTCGCGTTAATCAGTCCTTAACAATATCCGAGCGCCAAAGCCTGCTTGGGTTTAACACCACCGCAGAATTAACTTGGACAGAAGAAAGGCGAGCCCACATCTCCTGTAAGCCCACCCTGTCTATTTCTAATGCTTCTTACATTTAATTTTACACCGCTGGATTCCTTCATCTCTATAAATATGTATCATCCATGCTCTTTACAATATGTTTTAATCTCATCTTCTGGACATTTCAAACTATCCATCTTTCGCAATGCCCTTGTGTTGAAACTCGAATATACCCAACAACATTCAACTTTGACCCTCCTGTTACGAAAAATGTAATTTGTGTAACGCTTCTTAGCGAATAGCGAGTATTATACGGGGTTTCTCCAAGAAAAGTACAACCTATTTTTATTTATACTGTTTTGTTAATGTAACCTTTTGGGTTAATCATTGTTTATTGCCACGAGCACTGTCTTTATTTTTAGTTTAAGGGCTTTGCAGCATCATACGTATCCCTGCCATATAAAATATCATCTCGCTCGGTTCTCGCACTTTTCTCGATGAAGAAAGTTTACAAGGTACTCCATGATGGCACTTATTTACATAAGTATTCTTTATTGTTTTCAACCAATCTCATTACATAAAAAAGCACTTGATACCAAATTCAGAATCAAGTGCTATCTTCTATTTTATGCCACTCATTTTTCTATAAGTTTATAGTACTATATCTTGATATCCTACTTCTTCTACAACTTCATCTTCAATTTTTATACCCAATCCATCCTCAATATCCCAAGACACATCGCACAATAACCCCAATCTTCTCTTACCATTCTTCCTTACTCTTCTTACAATTAACTCAGTAGGTTTCACTAATTCTGCTAACCCAGTTAAAGAATCTATTTTAGGAGCAATTTTATTTGCTTGTGATTCATCTTCTAACATTTCTCTATATTCATCGACATTCTCACTATAATACTCATAGACTTCCTTCTCCGCCTCGCTCATAATATGGTTCATATCTTGAATAAAATTACGGAATGCATCTCTTTGTATATTTGAAAAATCAGCATCTTCATGCGCATCAACACTCAATATTATTTTTCTCTCAACATTAAACATTTTAATAGTCATTTCGCCTCGCCAGAAATTTTTTTTATATTCAAGTTCTCCAAACAACTCATCATTAATATTTGTCATTTTATTTACTCTCCCAACTTAACTTTTATATTATATTCGCCAACTCCACCCAAATGTTTAAAGACGCTATTAATCTTACTTGGTACTAATTGAATTGTTTCCAAATCGTTAAGTTCATGCCAAGTATATTTGTTATCTTCTCTCCAATCAGCTATGTCGTCTGCTGTCCACTTTTGTTCTTGAGTACTCCATTTTTTAGCTAATTCTTCATCAGCAGTTGAAAAATTAGATTTTCGATCATTAGTCATATTTTCTAACTTAATTTCTCCTTTAGAAAATGGAGAAAAGTCTGGCATACCGTTTTTGTACTCAACACCATCAACACCAGCTTCATCAAGATATTTTTTTATTTCACCAGTCTTATCTGAGACAAATAATGACTCTGCACGTTCGCTACTCCATTTCCCTTTGTTAACTGGTGTAGTTTTTATCCTTTGCTCATAAGAGCTATATTTAGGCTCTATTTCAAAGCCTTTTGTATATATCGGTCTATCTTTAACCGTACCCTTACCAACCCCATCCCTAACCGAACTACTCATCCTTACAAAAGTATCTTTCACATCAGACGCCATTTCTCCTAATGTTCTAGAAGCCCCACCTGAAATACCACCCGCCACCGCAGACTGATTCTGTACCGGCAACGGTATCCGTATGTCCGCCATCTTCTTCGTCAATTCAGTGGCTGTGTTTCTTAAGGCTTTAAATCCCTGGGTCACCTTACTGAAGATACCATCGACTACTGATTTGACTTTCTTTGGGTTGAGGACATTCTTGAACTTGTTGAAGAGTTTTCCTCCCCACTTCACGACTTTGATGCCACCTTTAACGAGTGGTCCACCGAAGATTGCGGCGACGAGGGCGGCTCTTTCTAGGTTGCTGATTTCTCTTCCGGTGATGAAGTCGGTTCCTGTGGTGGCTTCGATTGCTGCTTTGATATTGGATAGTCCTGGGACAAAGTCTAAACCTGTCGAAAGCCAACCTAAGTTGGATTGGTTGGATTCTACATCCTTGACGGGTTGACCACCAAAGGCAAAGTTCATCGATGAAAGTGGGCCATAGGCTGGCATCATGCCGAGTGCCATTGGGCCGTATGCTTGTGATAATGACATGCCCCCAATGACTGGATTGTTTAATAGGTTAGTGAGCTCGTTGGACTGATAGGTTGATAGACTTAGTTTACCATTTTGGTATAAGGTTTGGATCTCGTTAATTGTGCTTTTGAGCCTTGATAAGTCTTGGGCAGTTGCTTCTAGGATTCCTTGAAGTAATTTCACGTACTTTCTTCTTCATTCGTTTTAGGCTTTCTTTAACGATACGAATTTTCGGCTCTTTTAAAGCTGTAAAGCTAAACCCTAGAAACTTTCATTTCCATGGTCGTTCTACTGCTGACTTCTTCCCATTCACCTATAGGCGAAGTTTTCCCTAAATGAATCGCTGAACGCCTGCCATTGTTCGTTCTCCTGATCGTTTCGATTTTACGTAGATGTTACAATCATCGGCGTAACGAACGAATTTATGCCCTCTGTGTTCTAATTCTTTATCTAGTTCATCAAGAATGATGTTAGAAAGTAATGATCTCAGTAGTCCACATTGTGGTGTTCCTTTCTTTGTACTTGAAACAACACCGTTTATCATGACACCAGCTTGTAAATATTTTCGAATGAGCTTAAATAGTGGTTTATCAGTGAGTTTCATCGCTAGTGCGCTCATGAGTTTAGCATCACCATGGATATCCTTGCGTTAAGCTACCCGCTACTTCTGCCTTCACGGCTCGGAACTTTCACCCTATAGATTACATCCATGCCGGGCGCACAAATAAAAGCACCTGTTGCCTAAAAGGCAACCAAGTGCTTTATTGTTTACTTTTCTTCAAATTCCTTCATTCTCTCTATTAAATCTAAATCTAGCTGTTCTTTGTTTTGACTTATATTTTTATATTCAAAATACTTAATTCTATCTGTTGGACCAAATTCACTTTTATGCCAATTTATATAATCAAAATGTACGTTTAATTTATCTGTATCATTTAATATTAATGTCACTGAAAACCAAGGATCTTGGTCATTATCAGTAAAAACTTTTTGGAGTTCAACAGTTAGTTGAAATAATTTATGTAGTTCTTTATTATAAGCCCTCTTATCTACACTATATAATTTTGGAATATAATGTGAAAAAACGTGCTGTTCCTCACCTTTGGGCGTAAAAAAGAAGAAAACTCCTCCTTCTTCCTCCTTAACTTCACCATTAAACCAAAGATTATCCCATTCAGTTGGAATCATATCATTAACCTGTTGTGCAATTTCTTTATATAACTCGTTTAATTCTGTTTCAAAACTCATCAATATCAGCCTCCTAATTTATTTGCAATCTCGCGAATCACTGGAAATTGGCCTTCAATTTCATATTCGACCATAAAGGAATCCGGTCGCATTGAATTATTAGAATAGATCGGTTCAATACTAGCAGAGACTTTCTTGGGCGGTACCTTTTTCAATGCATTGGCCCACTCTGTCTCCATTTGTACCAAACTCCACCCCTCCTATTAATTTGACTATTTTGTGGTACAAGATTATCAATATCAGGAGGTCCATTAAATTGTGCTCCTATTAAATGTCCACCATCATCATCTGGTAATCTGTCTTTTCCCCCTACATTTGCCTGAGCATATTTATTTCTATTAGCTTTTTTCAATACAAGTTCGGGAGCATCTACATTTACAATACGTCCAAGTTCATCGGTAGTATATTTGTAGTTATCATTGGTTACATACTTAGTATTTGGGAGTAGTTGTTTCTTACCGTTTTCACCTTTTATTATGTGCTTTCCAAAATCAATTTCTTTAACTTCGTTGACTATATTACCATTACCCGTACCCTTACCAACCCCATCCCTAACCACACTCATCCTTAAAGTGTCCTTCACATTAGACGCCATTTCGCCTACTGTTGTTGATCTAAAGCCCCAGTTTGATGTACCACCACCCGCCACCGCATACTGATGCTGCACCGGCAACGGTATCCGTATGTCCGCCATCTTCTTCGTCAATTCAGTGGCTGTGTTCCTCAGGGCGTTAAATCCCTGGGTTACCTTACTGAAGATACCATCGACTACGGATTTGACTTTCTTTGGGTTGAGGACATTCTTGAACTTGTTGAAGAGTTTTCCTCCCCACTTCACGACTTTGATGCCACCTTTAACGAGTGGTCCACCGAAGATTGCGGCGACGAGGGCGGCTCTTTCTAGGTTGCCGATTTCTCTTCCGGTGATGAAGTCGGTTCCTGTGGTGGCTTCGATTGCTGCTTTGATATTGGATAGTCCTGGGACAAAGTCTAAACCTGTCGAAAGCCAACCTAAGTTGGATTGGTTGGATTCTACATCCTTGACGGGTTGACCACCAAAGGCAAAGTTCATCGATGAAAGTGGGCCATAGGCTGGCATCATGCCGAGTGCCATTGGGCCGTATGCTTGTGATAATGACATGCCCCCAATGACTGGATTGTTTAATAGGTTAGTGAGCTCGTTGGGCTGATAGGTTGATAGACTTAGTTTACCATTTTGGTATAAGGTTTGGATCTCGTTAATTGTGCTTTTGAGCCTTGATAAGTCTTGGGCAGTTGATTCTAGTTTACTTGTTTGTTGTTGATCGAAGTGATGTAATCTTTCCACGGTTTGTGTGATTTTGTTGTTGGCCGACTCTGCTTGTTGGTGTAAACGGTTATCATCTAGTCGTGGCAAGGAGACGATATCACCAACTGATTGGATGGTGCGGTTGCCTTCGTCGGTTAAATCGCTTGTGATGTTTTCTGTTCTTCTAATGCTTGGGGATAGGTCTTGTTCTAGGAAGCTTTCTCTTATCAGTGCGCGACTGGATAAGATTTATGGATAAATGAATTATTACGGTCTAGAAACGTTAAAAAAGCACTTATTGTCTATAACTGACAATCAAGTGCTATAAAGTTCTCAGAGTTCTTGATACAAATATTTGCATGTTTTATAGTATAACACCCTTTATGTTGAAACAACTACTAGGTTAAAAATTACGAGTGTGTTAGTTTAATATACATTTCATCAGTTTATATTCAACTACCAGTAAAAACCTATGATGATAACTATTATAATATCATTATTTTAAAATAGACTTTTTCTTTTCGGCACCTTCTAATATGTTCTACTAATCATTCAACTATACATGTTTCTAAGCCACTGCTACAAACTTCAAAAGCTCTTCAAACGTATCTCTGACTCTAATTAACTTAAAGATTATTAATCTTTACTTCCTCAAACCATTCATCAGCAATATGATTTGCTGTTTTAACATCATCATTCGTATATACTAAATCATAATTATATTCCGCCTTAAATTTTCCACTCTGAACATTATAGATTAACTTCATCTCCGTCGGCATCTCTCGCTCGTATTCCTTACATAAATTTTCTACTTTTTCAATATCTTCATTTATTATATTCAATACCATGAGCATTCTGTTTGGAGATACATCGTATCTTTCGTCTCCATCTCCTAACGCATCATTTACTTTATGACATTTTACATATTTGTTGTTTATTAAATAAAAGAACTTACTTGAAGTAATGTTTCCTTCACATGAAGCATAAACATACACTTTATCAGCCCTGTCCTCAATATATTCCATACATATAGATATCATATCTGCTTGTAACTCACTAAATTTATCTTCAAATTCTTTCATCTTAATGCTCACTCCTTAGATTAATTTTTAATAATTTTAGAAACAGGCTCGCCATCAATAAAGTAAGTCACTTTAAATTTATCTGGGCGTATATCGCTTCCTGAATATATTACTTCAACATCAACTTTTACTTGTTTAGGAGGTGTTTCCTTCGAAGCCGTAGCCCACTCATGTTCAATCTTCTTATATTCCTTCAAATTAACATCAGATAACTGCGATACTAAATTATCGAGTTTAGGTGAACCTCCAAATCTATCACCTGCCAAATGTCCTGCATGGTCTTGTCCTTTTACTTTACCTGGTGTATTTTTGCTGTGCGACAATCTATCAGTTCTTGTAGTTAGTTGCAAATTTTCTGTTTCAAACTTTGTTATTCTACCCGTACTATCTGTTTCGTAAAAGTAATCATACTCTCCTGTTTTATATTTAATGTTAGGCTTTAATTTATTTTTCCTTCTATTTGTAAACTGCTCTCCTGCGCCAACTAATATTTTAATGCCACTTGTTCCAATGGTACCATTTGCTTTACCCTTACCAACCCCATCCCTAACCAAACTCATCCTTAAAGTGTCCTTCACATTAGACGCCATTTCGCCTACTGTTGTTGATCTAAAGCCCCAGTTTGATGTACCACCACCCGCCACCGCATACTGATGCTGCACCGGCAACGGTATCCGTATGTCCGCCATCTTCTTCGTCAATTCAGCGGCTGTGTTCCTCAGGGCGTTAAATCCCTGGGTTACCTTACTGAAGATACCATCGACTACGGATTTGACTTTCTTTGGGTTGAGGACATTCTTGAACTTGTTGAAGAGTTTTCCTCCCCACTTCACGACTTTGATGCCACCTTTAACGAGTGGTCCACCGAAGATTGCGGCGACGAGGGCGGCTCTTTCTAGGTTGCCGATTTCTCTTCCGGTGATGAAGTCGGTTCCTGTGGTGGCTTCGATTGCTGCTTTGATATTGGATAGTCCTGGGACAAAGTCTAAACCTGTCGAAAGCCAACCTAAGTTGGATTGGTTGGATTCTACATCCTTGACGGGTTGACCACCAAAGGCAAAGTTCATCGATGAAAGTGGGCCATAGGCTGGCATCATGCCGAGTGCCATTGGGCCGTATGCTTGTGATAATGACATGCCCCCAATGACTGGATTGTTTAATAGGTTAGTGAGCTCGTTGGGCTGATAGGTTGATAGACTTAGTTTACCATTTTGGTATAAGGTTTGGATCTCGTTAATTGTGCTTTTGAGCCTTGATAAGTCTTGGGCAGTTGATTCTAGTTTACTTGTTTGTTGTTGATCGAAGTGATGTAATCTTTCCACGGTTTGTGTGATTTTGTTGTTGGCCGACTCTGCTTGTTGGTGTAAACGGTTATCATCTAGTCGTGGCAAGGAGACGATATCACCAACTGATTGGATGGTGCGGTTGCCTTCGTCGGTTAAATCGCTTGTGATGTTTTCTGTTCTTCTAATGCTTGGGGATAGGTCTTGTTCTATGAAGCTTTCTCTTATCAGTGCGCGATTGGATGAATCTAGGGATCGAAGTGATTGGGTAAGCGCTCTTATGGTCGTTTCATAATGTTCGACCATAGCCTTCATTGATTGAAGGAAAGGAAGGTGGACATCCTTGTAAAACGCTCGAATTGATTTCCCTCCGTCTCCTTTTAGTTCCTCTTCTAAACTTGTAAGTGAGAGAATGCTTTCTTCCGTCTTTGCCAGCTGATTGTTTAAATGTCGCAAGCCCCTTAACGTATTTTCCATGTCTGTATATAGTTCTTCTGCGTCTAATACCTTCATTATATTTCACCCCGCAGATTATTTTCAAATGATACCATTCCATCGTCAATATAAATATTCTTACTTCTTAAAAAGTTACTTCGGCAGTCTATTTTGTTAGTTTTTCCTCGTTTTGCTTTCTACAGATAATAGTCAACCATCCACTATTTAGAGGATGGTTGACCTTGTGCCATTTTAGGTATGAGTAAAACTAGGATAGTAATAATCGCAATGGCGAGGATGATGAGATAGACTGTTTGTAAACGTAATCCTCCACTCTCGTTTTCACCATCCGGCTGGATAGTAGAAACGGAAGCAGCTTCATCTGAGAACAATTGATATTGCTCTGCTTGAAGGGCCACTGTTTTTCTTGGCTCTGATACATTTGTGAATAATGTTTCTACTAAATCCCCATTATCATTGATACTTCGCTCTTCAAAGGTTAATGCTTGCTGTTCCTCAGAGATTTGTTTCGTTTCCTTTGTCTCTCTATTTCTTAGCAGCTCTTTATTATCATTAAATTCCTGTTCTTCATAAAGATTAGGAATTAAGGAATCAATATTTGGAGAGGCCGTTGCCACGTGAGTGTTACAAGTAAGGATTAGGAAACAAGCAATCGGTATTAATTTAAGAAGCTTCATTATTTTCGACATCATCATTCGTTTTATCTCTATTTTTAAAGAACTGAATTGCTAAAGGAATACAAGCAAGTACAATCATAATCGAGACTAACAACAACACCGCTGGCATAAATAATGTATCTGGTCCGTATTGAATAGACAAATACACACTTGACATTGGGTCTTCATAGCCAATGTTGGGCGCTGTTAGGGCCAATAATGGACTGATAAAGAATATGACCAAACCGACACTTGCTAACCAACCGACTAATCGGCTAATAGAAAAACTAATCGTTACAACTAAAGCAGCGGCTGTTAATAGTAGTGTCGTAAAGATCGTCCATTGAATGGCTCCTCGCTCTGCTAGAGGATAAATATCCATTCCGTACATGCTGATGATAAGACCAACGACTAAGTTTAATAGAATAAACATCGCTGCACGTACTGATTTAGGTGAATGAGTAAAGTAGTAGCTAAAGTAACCGATTAAGAGACTACTAATTAAAACAATGACCAGTACAACTACAGGAGGTACTTTTTTCTCTTCTTGTTTAGCAGCAACTTCGCCGTTGGTCTGTAATGGATTGGCTAAATATTGATACACTTGACCGTTCTTCTGCCCATCAACGAATGTATTTCCAAGCACAGAGAAGATATCATCGCGATACATTTGTGTCGTTTCTACATTCTCTGACCATTTTTCATTTAAATGGTTCGCATCTTGTTGTACGCTCTCCACTTTCCCTTGTAACTCATCGGTATACGACACCACATTGCTTTGGCTCTCCCCAATCGTATTAATGGCATCACTCATTGTCAGCAAGCCTTCGCTAATCGATTGCTGATTATTTACTAATGAAACACCACCAAGCGCCTCATTTCCTTGTACCGGTGCTTCACCAATTACAGACAGCATTTTTCGCATCACACCGTCTGCACTTTCTTGAATTGAACCGAGCTCCTCATTAATTTTATCCTGCATCGTTTGCATATTATTTTGGTAGCCATCAAAGAAAGTTGCCGTTTCGTCTTTTAATACGGTAAGCCTTTCATTCGCTTCTGGCATTTCTAATAATAATTCATCTAAAATCGCTTGCTCTTTTTCTTTTATACCGAGCACTTGATTGAGCTGTGTCATAAATGCTTGATAATTTTGGTCGTTTCTCAAGCTACTATTGATGGCATTTTCAAATTTCACAAGCGTCGCATGATAATTCATGACCACTTCTGGATTTTTATTGACTATTTCTTGTGAAAATACCGTTTGCAATCTTCCTCTTTGACCTTCTGAAAGATAACTAGACTGGATGATTTGTCCCTCTTTCTTCTCAATCTCATCTAGTACAGGTTTTAAACGGTTCCTAAACAGGTCTAAATATTGCTGTCTGAACTTCTCTGTTAATTCTTGATTACGTGTCTGCAGGTCCACTACTTGCTGTTGAAGTTGTTCAACCTGTGTTCTTAATTCTTCGACAGTACCTTCTAAAGGATTTTCTCTCTCACCAATTATTCTTAAGTTTTCATTAACTGTATTGATTTCTCCTGTTAATGCCAATAAGGCATCAATTGCTAGTGTAATTTGCTCCACCGGAGGGTCATTAACACCGGTTAAACTCGCCTGAATCTCATTAATTGTTGTAGCCACTTCAGCAAGCTTTGCTCGTTCTGTATCGATAGATTGTTCTTCACCAGGTAGCTCCCCCTCTCCCTCTCCAGGGTTCTCAGGGATATCTTCATTATCTGGAATTTCTTCTACCGGCTCTTCTGGCAGGGTAGGGTCCTCTTGCGATCCATCAGAAAGTTGCCCCTTTAATTCTGATAGACGCTGAATAAGATTACTTTGCTGGCCACTCTCTTCATTACTTCGCTGTGACAAAAAGGCATCTCTTTGTTTCGCCACTTGTTCAATTCGATAAGCAGACAATTCAGCCATCGTTTGATTGTTATCAGACATTTTTGTGCCTAATACACCAAAGTTTTTCGATAGTTCATCACTTTGTTCTTTTAAATAATTACGTAATTCCATGTAGCGAGGGTTTTGCTCATTAATAGCTGCTGTTACCATGCCCATGCTATCGTTTTGCAATTGCTGTAAAAGCTCTTGTTGTTCCGTTTGGTATTGCTTATATTGTTCTACATAATCAACAAAGGCACTTAAGGATTGTTCAAATTGCTGTACTTGATCTGTGTTAGATGCCGTCATTTCCTCATTAGATGCCAATGAGGATTGAATTCCCTCTAACATGCTTTTTTGCCGTTCAATCTCTGTCGCTAATGTTTCAGAGCTCGGAGCGTAAAAAGCATACATCGTATTTTGAAAGGCGATTTCCTTCTCAAGAATGCCATCGAACTTACTTCTTACGCCTTCTAAATCTTGTGAGACATAGCTCCAGTAAAGTGTAGAAATACTGGAATTCACACGTGCTGTTGCATTATCAATTTCACGAAGGACACTTTCTCTGTTCACAGCATTTAACTGATCTTGTACGGTGTATTGAAATTCAGCCTTAACAGGCGTTAAGTTTTCATAGGTTAAGATATTACTAGAAAAATCTGACGGGATATACACAATCGCATCATATTGTTTATTCTTCAACCCATTGACAGCTGCGCTTCTACTTAATACTGTCCAATCAAATTTCGAGTCAGAAGATAAAACGGAAGTTACTTCATTACCAAAAGATATGTCATTTACGCCTTTTTCCGCGCCAATATCTTCATTAACAATGGCAATATTCCTTGTTTCATTCGTACGAACAGTGAGAGGGTTATCACCAATAGAACTGAAAAATATGATTGGCGTACCTAGAACTAAAACCATCACGATAAGCATTTTAACGATGTATCCAACTTTGCCAGTCACGAGTACACCTTCCTTTCTGTTTGACATAATGGTATTTTCATTTTTATTTCCTTACCATTTGTAACGTAATAACCGAAGCCAGCTTGAATATCTATTTCTTTTCTATCATAAGGAAGAGTGAACAAAGTCTGATCAGATTTCTTCATTAATAAAATTCCCTGGCGAATTTGTTTCACCTCGGTTGTTAATGAATCATATCCCTTCGAAACATCATTACTACTTCCTGCAACAATTAAATTGAATCCTAAATGACTATAGTTACGAATCAATCTTGCCATGCGATCTTGCAGTAAACTATCTAATGTTTGAGAGAACCTCGCATAGCCATCGACAACAAGTGAAATAGGATTAAATTGTATATTCAGTTGTCCTGATTGAACAGCTGCTGCATATTCGACTTCTCTTTCTTTAAGAAGCGCCTCGATAGATGTTAGCCAATCCGTAATTTGGTCTTTCGTTTCAATATAACTAACCTTATTATCGTCAGCATAATTAGCTAATGATCGATCAAATGAATCGAAAATAGCTAATCTATCCACTTCTCTATCTAATAATGCATTCAATATAACTTTTAAGACATTTGTTTTCCCTTTCTGTCCTTGACCCATAACAATACAATGCTTCATTGTTTCAAAGTTCACATTTACAGGGTGGACAAACTCTTCATCTAAACCAATTGGAATCAACCATGTTGGTAGAGAGGCTTTTAAATAATTTTTAAAGTTTACTTCCGTTAAGTCATTTGGAAGCATCGGAATCGCAGCTGGTGCTTGATAATGAAGATTTTTCTCTTTTATTTCACTCACTTGCATCCTTATGTTTTCTAATACTTCCATATCATCCTTGCCGTTAGCAGGTAAGAATACTTGTGTGAATTGTGCATCTTCTCTTTTAATAATCGCTCTTCCCGGAATAGGCTCAGGGCTAAATTCAGTCCTACCTAGAATCGAGAATGCCTCACTTTGGTCGAGTAAATAGTGGACAACCTTCATTTTCAAATTATTCATCACTGCTTGGCGAATAGATGTAATTCGGGTAGCTGTTAGTATCATATAAATGCCCAATGATTGACCGTCACGTACAAATTGATTGATCATTGGTTCTAAATCTTGCATTTCTTCTTTAATAAAATCAAAATTCTCAACCGTCACATAAATCATTGGCAATTTTTCTTCACTCATCTGATTGTACATTTTAATATTGCTTACTTCATAAGCTTGTAGAAGCTGTTTACGTTTGGCAATCTCGCTCTTCAGCATCTTCATAAACTTTTCAATTTTTCTTTCATCGTCCATTGAGAAAAAGTCAGCTGTATGTGGAAGTTGCCTTAATGGGAGTAATGTTCCATTACCAAAATCCATTAAATAATAATGCAATTCTTCCGGATTATACCTCTCTGCCATACTCATTAGTAACGTTAGAACTGTATAAGATTTTCCATAACCAGAAGAACCAAATACGCCGATATTGCCACCGTCCATCACATGATAGGAATACGGATACTGGCTTTGTTTTTCCGGCTCATCCACAAGTGCAAAATGTATTTGTGACTGTTCATCTGATAAAAATTCTTCTCTGATCATTCTTTCTTTTAATGGTGGAAGCCAAGGACTACTTAATTTCTGGATATGTAACTTTTGTTGAATATCTTCAATTCTATTCACTACTGCTTCTATTTCAGACACACTATCCTTTTTTGCCTTTTCACTAGCAGATATATCAGATAATGGTGATAAACCTAAATCAGTAACAATGGCAATCTCATCCTCTACCTCGGAATGATCTTCCATATACGGTGCCCCACTCCAAGCGGATTGAAATAGTTCGTATACCTCGTTATTGCCTACTTGCAAGTAGCCTCTACCCGTAGTAGTAATGGAGGCTGCATCAGCGTTTTTCAAGATTTCCTTACTATCATTGGCATCCTGAACTTTAAGAGCCACTTTAAATCGTGCATTACTCCAAATTTGTTCATCAATGACACCACCCGGCTTTTGTGTCGCTAAAATTAAATGGACACCAAGACTTCTACCAATACGTGCCGCACTGACTAGCTCTCTAATGAATTCAGGTTCTTCACTTTTCAACTCAGCAAACTCATCTGATATAAGAAACAAGTGTGGCAATGGTTCCTTTATTTTTTGTTTTTTATAAAGGCGCGTATAATCATTGATATGATTAACTTGGTATTGGTCAAACAAGCGCTGTCTCCTCTTCAATTCACTTCTAATTGAAGCCAAAGCCCTTGCACTAAAGTTTTTACTTCCTTCAATATTTGTAATTGTTCCTAACAAATGAGGCATGTTCTTAAATGGCTGGGCCATTCCCCCACCTTTATAGTCAATTAATAAGAAGGCCACCTCATGAGGATGAAAGTGAACAGCTAACGACAAAATATAAGATATAAGAAATTCACTTTTCCCTGACCCTGTTGTACCTGCAAGTAGTCCGTGTGGTCCATGGGCTTTCTCATGTAGATTCAAGTACACAAAATCATTTTTCCCTTTCAATCCAATCGGAACAGCTAAAGATTTAGCAGATTCTCTCGTCAACCAATTCTCTGTTATCGATAATTGATTTACATCACGTACATTCATCATCTCTAAGAAAGAAACACTTTGTGGAATCGAATTTGTCATCCCTGTTTGATGATCGAGCGTTCTTAACCATCTTGCATAAATTTCATTACTCGTTTGTTCATGCTCATCTAGGCGAAAAGGAATAGTAACCGCTTTTTTCTTTTGGATAAGAATATCCCCTTCTTGCGCGTTAATATAGCGGACAAGTGTATAAATATTATCTGTTAAATTCTCTTTCGACTCCGCTGCAAAAATAACTGAAAAACCTAAATGCTGATGATTGCCTTCTAAATACTCCAATATGACATGATCTGAAATTAATTGTTGATTCGTAATGACAAAAACAAGATGCGGAGAAAACCTTATCTTCTCCTTATCTTCTTCCAAGTCACGCTCTCGAATAATTTCATAAATTGAAGATAATAATTGATCTCGTGTCTGTTCATTATATATAAGTCCTCTAGCATGCATATGGGGGAGTTTTAAATGAGGCAACCATTTCACCCATTCCCATTCTTTATACTCTGACTCATTAAAAATGAACACAAACCGAATGTCATGATAACTGTGAAAGAAAGATAATTGACCAATCATTTGATGGATTTCTTTTTTCATCACGGATGCTTTACCAATTAAGCCAATTGGGCCTTCAGATAAGCTTGCTACTACCGGTACATCTTCAACATGGCTATATACTTTCTCTAATGCTTGCGATTGTTCAACAAGTTCATCCATTTCTCTATTCGCCATATCACTTGCGTTCAAGTCCACGTCATAACTTGATTCTACTCTACCAATTCCTAAACGAAACTGTAAAAAATCTTCACTTTCTAACGTGCGCTCCCAGATACGATCAGATATTTCTGCTGTTAAGTATTTCATTCTTTCAAAGGAAGGAAAGTGGAAGGTTAGATAATGTCTTTGTTTTTCTGATAAATCATGAAGCTCCTTCCTCTTCGTCTCCAAATAATTGGTATATACTTTATAACGCCTTGCTTTTTTTCTTTTTCGATTACTTTTATCCTTAAAATACTGTACAGAAGAAGTAATCAATGTGGTCATAAACATCACCATTGTAATAATAATAAATATCCCCCTCGGTTGAATAAGGGCAACGACACCCATCACTATCAACATTACGAGAGGCGGCAAAATAATCAACCACAAGCCTCGATTAGAATCATCTGTCTCTTGAGAAGGAAAAGATAAACGCACCTTGTCGTCTGGTGCTTCGTAAATCATTCTAGGCGTTCTTCTATAGGTGGGGTATTTCTTTTTCATTTCCGATTCAGGCAGGGCCATCAAAGGTAAAGTGGATTCAACAGCTGCTAATCCGGCTACTTCTATCACATCACTCTCAAGGAAACGAACCATCAGAAAAGGAACAAAAAGCCATTCTCCTACAGCAACGGCATCGTTTACTTCTAGCCATTCTCCATTTTTATATACCGTCTTCTCGCCATCTTCAATCATCCACTCATTTTCCCGCTTAAAGAGAGTAAAAGTATAAGCTTGACTGTTGGCCTCTTCTTTAAATCTTATTTCAGCTTTTTCTTGTGCACTCGATAAAGTAATTTCATTAGTATCACCTATGTAATAAGTAGCTGATTGAAAATGATTCGTCGTGATGACAAATCGGATATTAATCTGATAAACAGTCAATTCTTCTATTGTGTTACTAGCTGATAAATGGCCTACTTCTTCATCATGTTGAAAAATTTTTACCCCGTCACTTGTTACTTTTAACTGCAATGCCTCTAACTCAGAAGGAAACTGAGAAATCGTTATTGTATCCTTCAAGCTATTTCCAATAGATATATATTCTGATTGCACCTTTTCTAAATCCAATGATTGATAATGGCTTCCGTAAAATAGCCATAACGTTTTTTTCAACAATACAATCACCTCCGTTCCAACTATTCCTTGCTTTCATCATTGTTCTTTTTTTGTTGAGGCTGCTCTTTTTCTTCTACAGGTGGCTCTTCAGTTGTTTCTTCTTCCGTCGATGCCTCTTGAGCCTCTTCTTCATTATTTAATAACGAACCTTCTTCTTGCTCTTCCATATTTCGTTCATATTCTTCTTTTTCGTTTTGAATATCATTTAATTGCTGTTGCTTCTCTTCTTCATCCAAACTTTGATCCGCTTTAACTGCTTCTTCAAAATGAATCAATGCATACATGATTAAATCATAATCTTCCAACTCACGACTAATTTTTAACGCTTCCTCAGGTTCGCCTCTGCCGATATAGATCCAATACTGGCTATAACGTTGATCCGCTTGGAAAGTAATTGTATTTAGTATATTCTTTCTTTGTGACTCACTAAGTGATTCATTCACAAGATAAGCATGCGCTAACTGGTATTGTGTCACTCTAGGCATATCAGGGACATCGTAACCTGATAAAGTATTAATTACCTGACTATAATCGTCTTTAAGAAAGTATTCTTGGCTTTTAATATAAGCATTTTGTTTTGGCTGAGTTATAAAAGCAGTATATAGGGAAAAGACAATAAGCGGGATGAGTACAACACTTAGACCAATAACGGTATACTTCATACCCTTCCACTTTTTCTTTTCTACTTTTAGGAATTGCTTGTCATTTTTCTCTAGTTGATTTATTTTTGTTTGTACATAAAGTAACAGTTCATCCACACTCTCAGCTGCAACTATATCAGCTGCTAATGGGGTTAAATCAATCGTTTGATTAAACTGCAAATACTGCTCGAATTGATGTTTCCCATCAACTGTTGCAGCAATGGTTGCTTTTAGTGCATTTAATTGTTCTTTAGGTTCTTTTTCATAGGGAGGAAGACTCTCTTTCACCCCATAATGAAGAAAATGCGGCGTGAGACTCTCGTCAATCAATAGATTATCTGGACAAATAAATAAATGAAGTCTAGTAAAACGATGAGATTTCACTTTTTTAATTAATTGGGCAGCAAAAATCATCCGACTTCTTTCATCGGATTTCTTTAATTGGGAAAAGGTTTTTAAATGTGAAGGTTTATGAAACTCGAGGATCAATTCGTCCTCTGTGAAGATGATTTGCTTTTCTATTGATGATCCAACTTCATTCAGCATGGCAATTTCGGATTCATCATCTAATTTAATCTTTTCTTTTTGAAAGATAATACTAATTTTGTCTTCATTTACTTTATATTCTGCGCCTAGCTGTTTTTCTAAATAGGTCTGCTTTTCTTGTGACATTTCCTTAGCTCCCTTACAAAATTTCGAGACGATCCCCATTTGTTATTCCACAATCAACCAATTTCTTTTCTCCAGGAACAACCATTTTTTTATTCATAACCCTTAACCAATATCCTTCTCTCGGCTGTTCTTTAATTGATTGAGCTTGCCAGACAATATGTACAAGATTCTTCACAGTATGATAGTTAGATAGTCTTATATCAAACAGTTCTTTATTATAATTCTTTAAATCAATCGTCACTTCTATGTACATACACACACCTCATTTATACAGATAAAGAGCGCCTCTACCTTTAGGAAGGCGCTCAACTATTAAGAAAAAATTAGCTTCTAATTTGGCTTGCGATTTGGCTATCTGCATCCGCAAGAGCATGACCAGTATTTTTCAATTGTACAGATACTTCAGTTAATAAACGCTGCATATCAACAATAGAAGGTCTTAGTGCCACATATTGATCAGCAAAAGCTCGGCTAGACTCCCCTTCCCACATGCTTTGTAATTCATCAATCATTCTATCCAATCTGGATAATTGATCTTCTACCTGTGAACTTTCATTATTATAGCGGGCGGACATAGCCTCTAATTCTGCTGGGGTAACACGAATAATTCCTGACATAAAAAAACATCTCCTTTTCTCAAAGTTATTTTAATTGTAAAAATACACAATAACAAGGTCAATCAATATCTAGTAAAAATTTGAAAAACAGTAATAATTAACTACTATTCTTATCATTCTTTTGCTTAAAAAACAATAAAAAAGCCAATGACCTATATCTAATTTCCTACATTCGTCATATCCACTTCATTAGAACAGATTACCATAATTATGTAGGCACATGGCAATCGGTAGAAGGACCTTTATAATACTTGTTACTCACCTTTAGATTTCCGTTAAGAACTTACCATATTACCTATAATTTTTTTCCGTTGTACCACCTCCTTATTTTCTTTAGGGTTTCTTTTGAATGGAGTAGTGACGTTTATTTCCATATTCATCAGAATGGATTTTCACTAATTTTCAATACAGTACTTTTGTTTTATTACGCTTTTTGTTCTTGATGCTTAAGTATGGTGCAAAATCCGTTTTAACAATATTCAATTGCTTTTAAACTCGTAATATATAACTCCATGGACTCATTTTTGTACCATTCTAAGATTAAGGACATTCATTCAAGTATAATATATACCCTACCTTCTAATCTCATTTCATCCATCTTTTACCACAATAATTAGAATTATAAACCACTTTATTTGATTTTTTTAACAGAAAAGGTTTAATATCTCTAAAAATGGATATAGCAATAACAATATCTTTGTTTGTATATTTACACTTTTACTCCATTTATTTTCTTTTTAAGGAATAGGTAATTAAAAATGCGACCAATTTTTTTATCATTCATCTTTATTAAAAAGGTTATATTTCACATTATGATGATTTTTTACACATTTTATAAAAACAGTTCATTTTACCTATCGACTATCTCCCAAAATAAGTATTTTACATCATTATGTTCAATTTCTCCCATGATATAGTAAAAGGGTGACTAATTCAGTGAATTTTCTAATCACATTTACCCTGTGGTTTTTATAAGATTAATATTTTTGTCATTAAGAGGTGATTACATGTCTATCAGTTACTATACTGCCTTATTACAACAGAAAAAAAATGAGCTAGCTCGATTACATACTTGTAATGGGCAATTAGAAGGTACACAGCAAGAATTTTCCCACTATCGTAGAACGGTGTTACAACCGGAACTTACACCACATACATGGCATGGTCAAAATGCAAATGAATTTGAACAAAAGAGAGAAAGCATGCTTTCTAGCTATGATGACCTGCAAGGAAATCAATTCAATCAAGTCTTTAATTCTTTACAGAATAAGATGCAAAGCCTTCAAAGTGAAATTCAGTCTATCCAACAAACAATATCTTATCTAGAAGCGCAAGAGCGCGCAAAAAACCAAAAATAAGATATAGATTGCGAGGTGCAATATGAGTACAGAAATTAAACTAATAAAAGGGGATGTGGAAGAAGCATTAGCAAAATTACAAACCTCAGCTAATGCCCTAAAATCCTCCCTTCCTGCAGAGATCGGTCAAAATAATGTGTTAACAACAGTAGAAAGATTAAATCAGCTTAATCAAATGATTATCCAAGTTACTGAAACATATAAAACACTTTTACTACAAAACGAGCAATCCACCCGTCAATCTGTAGCATTCTTAACAGAAGCAGATGAGCAAATTTCATCTTACATAAAAATGAGGTAGAGGAAGGTGTATAACTTATTATGAAAACGTTAGATGCGCTAACATTTAATAATGGTCTTTCCCAAACAATAGATAAGCTTCAAGTTTATAATGAACAACTAAGTCAAATAGAAACATCAATTTTAAATATCAGTTCACTTACCGATTCCTTAAAAGGAAGTGGCGGGCAGGCAATACGCTTATTCTATCAAGATATGCATCAACCCTTTATCACTTTTTTTCAACAATTTATAGATGATTACAAGTCAAATTTACAAACGATTAAGAGTGACCTTAGTGCAATGGAGTCATCTCAGAATGGTGTCATCAAGCAACATTTTTTACAGAATGATGTGGAGAATGGATTAAACGCGGTAAGAAATACGACTACTGATCTAACAAACGAAGCGAACCAAACCATGAGTACAGTCCAAGATATCGTCAGTTTGCCTAGACTAGATGATCAACAGTTCAACACTTATGTCCGCACCTCACAAAACCATGTTGAGCAAACAGTTGAAAAATTAAATCAATTTGACCAACAACAACAATCTAAAATCGATTCTCTAGATCAAAATGTACAAATGATGAAAAACTATGTAAATGACATACAGACACTATTTAATAATGGTACACTATCAGTAGATACATATAATCCTAATGTTCACTATCCGATGACAAGCACAACGATTAATAATAATCCTTCTAATACTCAATCTTTTTATAATCACCCGCGTGCCATGTGCTATGCTGTTGATGCAACAGACCCTAATCATTTAAATATGCAATGGGATCCAACTCCAACTTTTGGCGTTAATTTTGATCAATGGAAAGACCAGCCTATTAATGCAGGTGCTAACCTGTTTGCCACTTCTGTGACGGCTTTCGGTGCGGCTAAAAGAGTTGATTTGGCAAGAAGAGGTTTTGGAATCACATATACACACAGGGTAACTGCTCAAGGCGTTAGAAAGCCAGTAGTTAAAATTGATAAGCCTGAATTAGGTGGTTTTAACAAAAAAACCTATTCCGGCACAAATGTAACTAACCATCCCAAATTGAATAAGTTAATTAATCCTGCAGCTGCTGTGAAGGATTCTTTTAAATGGGCAAGCAACAAGCTCGGCTATATTGGTATTGGAGTTACGGTAGCAGGAAATATTACACACGGTGTACAAAATAATCAATCAGCAAGTGAAATTACCGGTAATGTTGTCGGTGATGTTGCCGTTGCTGGTGCCTCTATCGCTGCTTCAGCAGCTGCTGGTGCAAAAGTAGGTGCATTGGCTGGTACATTTGGTGGCCCTGTTGGTGTAGCTGTAGGCGCAGTTGCTGGTGCAGCAGTTGGTGTTCTCGTCACATCTGTTTTAAGTGATTTCAAGTTTATGGATGTAGATGGAGATGGTAAGTCTGATTCTGTTGGGGATGCAATTAAAAAAGGGACTAAAGGTCTTATTGATAAAGTCGGGTCGTGGTTTAAATAAAATCAAGAGGTGTAAACATTGCAAAAACATCAAGAAATTGACGGGAATATCCTCTCTTATCTCAAATTTCAAACACCGAAAGAAAATAGAGGGAATATTATTATTTTTTTTCTTATATTTTTGGATCTTTTAGGAATTCTCCCACTCCTATCTGAGCCATTTTCATATGGATATTTCCTAGCTGGAATCATTCCTATTATCTTTATTCATTTGTGGGCCATTATCTATATTTTTGATCCTTATAAATATGAGCATTCTTACTATTTATTTTTCGGCGTATATGGAATTATTAATACGTATGTGTATTTCCTACTCATTCAGAAATTACTTGATGCACATATAATTGAAGGCAATCATACGATTATATTTGTGATAGGATTTATACTCTTTTTAGCTCTTATTATTGCTATGCAATTTGCTAACATGAAAATGTTTAAAACTGGCACTTATAAGAAGCTTCAAGAAAAAGGTAACAATATACAGATTTCACATATAATTGCGGCATCTGGTATAGGTTATATTATCAGTCAACTTATAATCACCTTTATCTATGACTACTCTCTCCGTATGCTCATTTATGTATTTTTATTTGGTCTACTGTCTATTTTAACAGCTTATTTTAGTACTTATGTACACAGATATTTTTACATAAAGAAGCATAAAGAGGTTGTAAAGCAGGTTTACCCTGAATTCGGTTTACCAAAATCAAAAAGAAACCAAAAATATCTGTAGTAAAGGAGGCTGACATATGTATACTACTTTATCTACGAAAGATATATGTCTTTTAATGAAAATCTTAGATGCAAAGACACTCATTGGCATTACTAATCCCTTCTTAAATTACACGGATGCTGAGATGGATTTAGAGTGGGAGTTTACGTTTAAAAAACTCCGAGAAATGAATTTAGTGGATCTTGTCGATGGGGAATTATCTTTTGAATCATCCTTTATTGATGCAATGTGGATTATCGCGAGAACAAATGTAGTTGTAGAAACATTGACAGATGAGGAGGATCGCTCTTTATTTTACTTTGGAGAAAAACAAGTTATACAATGCTTAAGAGTAACTGATGAAGAAGACTATCAGATTTATGTCCATGATACACCGGAATGGACTTGGCAACATGTTATACTTCCAAAAATGTTGAGGGGAATAACGCCTCTACCAACACGAGATTCAGAAACGATTCTTGTTCATCCTAAAGATTATCAATTGTATTGTAAGCATGATAAAATACATAACTTATCTGACTTGGCTACCTATAATGGTTATAGTAATGACTCGTCAGTTATTCAACATTTTAGGAGATCCATTCAACGAAAGATTCATACGAATCGATTGATGATGTTTTATAACCAAGAGAATCAATGGAATATCGAAGGATTACATGTGTTAAGTTCACCTTCCTATAATTGGACTTTAAAGATGATACAACATGATGATCAAGAGTTTTTAGAAGCAAAACAAGCTTTCGGTGAATTACTTATCAACGATATTTTAGATGTCGTCAGAAGAACAAAAGGGCACCACCCTGTGTAAAGGACTGAGCTAACAATGGAAGGTATGTTCAATTTAAAAAAACTAAAAAAAGCAACGACCCAATATTATGCGGTCACCTGCTATACGGATAA
Organism: Cytobacillus sp. FSL M8-0252; assembly: GCF_038007345.1. NCBI lineage: Bacteria > Bacillati > Bacillota > Bacilli > Caryophanales > Bacillaceae > Cytobacillus > Cytobacillus sp. FSL M8-0252. The sequence continues at coordinate 596,517 of NZ_JBBOWZ010000001.1, read as the reverse complement.
GAATTCAAGTCAAGAAACATACGATACCCAATTTGCCTTTCCTGTCGGAGACCTCGATAACGTAGAAGTGACAACAGAAATACTCGATGGTGAGTGGAACGAGGGGCAACGTGTAAAACTTCACGAGATCATGAATGAAAAACAGCTGCAGTTCCCTTTTTATATCATCAATGAAGTTAATGCGGAAGATATAAGTAAAGAGATCAAGCTTCTTAAAAAAGACCACCCTTTTAAGAATTTGCTTGGGACAATTTCTTTTGAAGAAATAGTTGCAGCTGAAGATCGTGCGATTTATCAGCTTCACAAGGCTGTTGCGTATAAACAGACTGTTGCTGAAACGATTGAATTTTTGAATGGGAAGCTATCTGGACAGAAAAGCTCTTAAAAAAAGCCGAGCACTTTGGTCTTGCCCCTGTCAAGTAGACAACATAAAAAGCTAAGCAGTGAGCGCGTGTCGATATTCAATCGGCGCGCGTTTCTTTAGTTTCTTTTGTCTTCGTTTGTAATTGTAATGGTAAATGTAATCCTCAAGAGCTTGCTCTAGTTCTTCTTCTCCCTTACACTTACTTATATACAGCTTCTCGGTTTTGAGGTGTGAAAAGAATGATTCTATACAGGCATTGTCCAGGCAGTTTCCTTTGCGAGAGTGGCTGCCTTTGATGCCATAATCCTTTAATCGGTTGCCGTATATTTTTGACGTGTACTGGAAGCCTTGATCCGAATGGAGAACGGCTCCAGCCACGTCTTTTTTCTTTGTCCATTTCTCTACCGTTTTTAACACAAGTTCCAAATCATTTCTTTGGGCTAGCTCCCAACTTACTATTTCGTTATTAAAGAGATCCTGTATGACCGATAAATAATAATATTCTTCGCCAACAGACACAAATGTGATATCCGTTACCATTTTTTGATTAGGTCCTACCGCCTTGAACTTCCTTTTCAGACGGTTAGGAAAGAGGTTAGAAGGACTATGACCATGTCGTTTTCTCTTTTTTCGTATGACTGATTGTATGTTCATTGCCGTCATCAATCGGTAGACCTTTTTGTGATTAATTAAATACCCATTTTCATTTAATTCGTCTGTAATACGGGGTCGTCCATATTCGGGATGCATAAAATGTATGCCCAAAATGTGCTCTCGAACCTCTTGTTCATCCCTAACTTTTGCTTCGCGTTTATGATTGTTTTTTCTCCATTTGTAGTAGCTAGCCGGTTTGATATAGGCAATCTCCAACAGCCAGGAGACCGGATAGGTAACCCTTAACTCATCCACCAATTCATATTTCATTCGTCTGGGGTTTTCTCCTCCTTTACCAGATTTGGATACTGCTTTTTTAGAAATTCAACTTGTGCTTTCAAATAATCCCTTTCCTCTTCAACCGACTTAAATTTAGTCCTAGGCCTGCCTTTTAAAGGATTAGAAACTCCTTTACGTTCATCAAACGGGGCTCCTTCTTTCCATTTCTTAACCCACACTTTAAGCTGGCTGCAGTGACGGATTCCCAGTTCCTCTGCCAATGCTTTATAACTTTTAGACCCATTCACATATTTCATGACGGCATTATGTTTAAACTCTTCCGAATAACTATTAAAAGTTTGTCCTTTCTTTGCCATAGAAAAATCCCCTCCAAGTAGCATTCTTTCCTTCATGGTAACATGAAGGTTTTTTTGAATGTCTACTTAAAGGGGACATTAACACTTTTAGTTAAAGTCGCTCGGCTTTTTTATTAGGAGCCAACAAAATCTCCCCCGTTAACGTGGATGGTTTGACCTGTGATGTAAGAGCCGTCATCAGATGCTAAAAGGACATAAACGGGTGCTAATTCATACGGTTGCCCTGCTCTTTTCATTGGGACATCGAGACCGAATGTTTGGATTTGTTCCGGGGATTGGCTTGCAGGTTGGAGTGCCGTCCAAATTGGCCCCGGTGCAACGGCATTGACACGAATGCCTTTGTCTACAACATTATTAGCTAACGCTCGTGTGAAACTAACAATTGCGCCCTTTGTTGCCGAATAATCTATGAGATCTTTTCTACCGATATAGGCATTAATTGAGGTTGTGTTAATAATGCTGGCCCCATCTTTCAAGTGAGGCATGGCTGCTTTTGTCATATAATAATACGACCGAATATTCACGTCAAAGGTTATGTTCCACTGATCTGAACTAATATTTGTAAATTCATCTTGCAAAAACTGTACAGCGATATTATTCACAAGCACATCACATCTGCCAAAGGTTTGGATGGTCTCTTCTACAATTCGTTTACAATGCGCTTCCTCCCTTTGATCACCTGGAATAAGAAGACATTTCCCGCCATAATAAGCGATTGCCTGTTTCGTCTCTTCTGCGTCGCGATGTTCATCATAATAGGCAATTACTAAATTCGCTCCTTCTTTCGCAAAAGCGACCGCAGCGGCTCTCCCTATCCCACTATCGCCCCCAGTTACAATTACTACTCTATCCTTTAGCTTGCCGGTACCTCTATATTGCGGATTATCATATATGGGTCTTGGTACCATTTCGTATTCCATCCCTGGCTGTCTATTCTGCTTTTGTTTCGGAAAGCTAAATACAATCTCCTCACATTTTGTTTCTTTTCCGTAATTTCCTCGTTCCATAGGGCTTCCCCTCCTCTTCATCATATTATTTTAATTGAGAGAAGGTGGTGCAAACGCGAAAATACCTAGCTCTTAAACTATTGGGTACGATTGCTGAAAGATAAGAAGTGATATCTACATAATTATCGCCTTTTGGTCTAAACTTTTCTTTGAACAAATCGATGACCACCTAAGTCTGTACCTATTTTAGAACAGTTATGTAAGTGGGGGAAAAAACCAATAGAACCGTATAAAAAAAGCCTTGCTTCAATTAAAAGGAAGCAAGACTCTAATTTTTCATCGAATTACACTTTTTCCATGATGAATTCACGCTTACGAATCATATGCACAACTAAATAAACAAGCGGTGTGATGCAAATTGAGGCAATAAATTTAAATAAATATTGCGAGAGAATCAATCCCAATAATGCGGTAGTTGGAATCGTTCCGTAAAAGGCGATCGTAATAAATATCGATGTGTCGACGATTTGACTAATCATTACAGACATATTATTTCTGAACCATAACTTCTTCTTACCATGACGCATTTTTAGTTGATGAAAAACATACACAACAATATGCTGGCTAATAAAATAAGACACAAGACTCGCAACTATTACACGAAAGCTACCACCTAAAATCGCCTGAAATGATGCCTGTTCGCCGAATACGGGAGCAGCAGGTAATTGGATGGTGATCATAATAAAGATAATCGCCAATATTTGTGTGATAAGACCAGCTTTCACCGTTTGTTTACCAGCTTCTTTCCCATATAATTCGACGATAATATCAATGATTGGATACGTAAAGATAAAAACGACCACTGCTGCTGGAAGAATCGCTAAATCGCCAAGGCTGAATAATTTCACAGCAACTATATTAGCTAAAATAAGCAAGCCCACATAGATGCCGTTTAAATATAGAATCATCGATTATCCACTTTTTCTGGATAGAGATCATGGTTCATTAATCGATGCTCTGCCATCTTTTCGTATTTCGTTTCCGGTCGGCCATAATTGCACCACGGATCAATGCTAATACCACCACGAGGCGTAAATTTCCCCCAAACTTCAATATAACGGGGGTTCAATAAATCAATGAGGTCATTCATAATAATATTGACACAGTCCTCGTGAAAGTCGCCATGATTTCTAAAGCTAAAGAGATACAGTTTCAATGATTTACTTTCTACAATTTTTTCATCAGGGATGTAAGAGATATACATCGTAGCAAAATCCGGTTGGCCTGTGATGGGGCAAAGACTTGTGAATTCTGGACAATTAAATTTGACAAAATAATCTCTACCGCTATGTAAGCTGTCCACAGCCTCAAGTACTTCTGGTGCGTAATCTGATGGGTATTGGGTCTGTTGATTACCTAATAAAGTTAAATCCGTTAATCCTTGTTCTTCTTTTCTTCCTGACATAAAAAAGCCTCCTTGAATCAATTTCGTTCAGGGAGCTAAAACCATCTGTCAACTAAGAAACAAAAAACCACGCCCGAATATGGACATGGTTTTTTTCATGCATCCATAGTTTTTTATAGAGGGTTTAAAGCTATGAACCTCTTCTGGATATCTTCCAGTCTATTCATTTACTTTTCTCAGTTTATATAAGCTTGTGATCACTGTCAATCTTTTCTGTTAGGCGTACACTTCATTGCCATCCGATTCATCTTTAATTTCACCAACAATTTCAGAAAGAATATCCTCCATTGTTACTAACCCGACGGTTTTGCCTTGATTATTTGTTACAAGGGCCATATGTGTACGTGTTTGCTGCATTTTCAAGAAAACCTCTTTAATGGAGATAGTTTCTTTATAGCTTGGAATCTCATGCATAAATTCTTTAAAATCTTCCTTACGTCCTGCAGCTAAACTCGTTAACATTTCCTTCGTATTAATGAAGCCGATATATTCCTTCGTCTTAGATGTAACAGGGTATCTTGTATATTCATGTTCATCGATGACCTTTAACATGCTGTCCAATGACTGATTCTTCTGCAGTGTAATCATTTCTTCTTTCGGAATCATAATATCTTTTAATTGACGACCATCAAAGGCAAAGATGTTCTCCAAATAAGCAAGTTCTGTTTGGTTGATTTCTCCACCTTCATAACTTTGTGTGACAATCAACTTCAACTCTTCTTCCGAGTGCACAGTATCATGACCAGCTGGCTCAACACCGAATCGTCTTAAAATAAACGTTGCGGAACCATTTAATAAACTAATAACTGGCTTCATAATGCGACCAAACCAATATAAAGCTGGCGCCAGTAGAAGTGTCATTTTTTCTGCATATTGAATCGCTAATGTTTTTGGTGCAAGTTCACCAATAACGACGTGTAAGAACGAGACAATAGTCAGTGAGATGATATAAGAAAGTATTGTCGCTACAGCGGCTGATACTTCAAATTCAATAAACAAAGGTTCTAAAATCTTCTGTACAGTTGGTTCACCTAAAGCACCTAAAACAAGCGCTGTAATGGTAATACCTAGCTGGCAGGCAGATAAATAATAGTCAAGATTATGAGCTACTTTTTTAGCAAGTACTGCTTTTTTATTTCCTTCTGCGATCAATTGATCGAGTCTAGACATACGCACTTTCAATATAGCAAACTCGGCACCTACGAAAAATGCCGTAAACAAAATAAATAATGCAACTAAAAACAAGTTTAATATGATTATACTGTCCAATTATTTCCCTCTTCCTGAGGGATTCACCTCCAAGATGATTACGATGATTGAGGGGTTTCCTCTGCTATTTGATCTTCTAAATATTGATGGAACATGACTTGTTTAATTTGATAATTATCCATTTCAGCCACTTCCCACACATGATTATCGTGATGAACCTCGTCACCCTGCTCTACTACTTCAAGGTTTTTATATTGTATCCAACCAGCAATTGTGTCGATATCTTCACTATCTTCAAATGTTAGGCCAAACCGGTCTTCCAAATCAGTCAATAACACACGTCCATTGATGATATACTTTTGTTCACCCGCTGGACGGATATCCGCTACTTCATCCTCATCAAATTCATCGCGAATTTCGCCAACTAGCTCTTCAAGTACATCCTCCATCGTTAAAACACCAGAAGTTCCGCCGTACTCATCCATAACAACAGTCATATGGACTTGTTCTTGCTGCATTTTCAACAGCGCATCTTGTATACTTGTTACTTCTACAACAAATGGAACATCACGCATATATTGCTCTAACTTTACTTCCCTGCCACTCACAATGTGACTGAGCATTTTCTTCGCATTGACAACACCAATAATACGGTCTTTATCCCCATTTTCGACAACGGGATAACGCGTATAATTATGTTCATCTAAAATGGCGATCAGTTCATCTGGAGTCATATCCTTATCAATTGTCACAAGATCTGTTCTTGGAACCATGATATCTTTTGCTACTCTTTCATCAAAAGAAAAGACGTTCTCTAAATACTTCAGTTCTGTTTGATCAATTTCTCCACCTTGGAAACTTTGTGCCATAACGATTTTTAATTCTTCCTCAGTGTATGCCTTTTCTTGCGGAGCTGGCGCGACACCAAACATACGCAATAAAAGACGAGAAGCACCATTTAAAGCAAAAATAAACGGCGACATAATCTTACCGAACCAGTAAAGTGAAGGAGCAAGCATTAACGTCACTTTTTCCGAAAATTGAATAGCTAAAGTTTTCGGTGCCATCTCTCCGACTACCACGTGTAAATAAGTTACTAATGCAAAAGCAATTGCATAAGAAGCAACATCAGCAATAGTAGCAGAAATGTTTAACCAACTAAAAACAGGATACAACACAGCACTAACAGCCGGTTTACCTAATGCACCTAAACCAAGGGCTGTTACCGTAATACCAAGTTGACAAGCTGATAAATAATAATCCAGGTCCGCTGCTACTTTCTTAGCAAGAACCGCTTTTTTATTTCCTTCAGCAATTAACTGGTCAATTCTCGACATACGGAGTTTGACTACTGCGAACTCAGACGCAACGAAAAACGCCGTCAGAGCAAGTAAAATTACAAGCATTATTAAATTCGTAATGGTTATTATGTCCAATTATTTCCCTCTTAACTGAGGGATTCACCTCCAAAATAGTTAACACTCATTCAATCGTTTGAAACAATCTGATAATTCTTTTTCAAGTAAGCGAAACACACGCTTTTTTTCGATTTCGGAACATTGTTGATATCGTTGTTCTACGATTTCAAGCTTCCCTTTTAAACGATTGATTTCCTCTTGGACCTCTATTACCATGGGGTCTACTCCTTGGTTATCCTGTGTATGAAGTACTCTCTGAATCTCTAGAATTGATAATCTCTCTTTCTTCAAAGCTTTAATCCTTTCTAACGTATTCAGGACATCCTCAGGATAAAGACGGTAGTTTGAAGAGGAACGTTCGACACTCAATAAATTCTTTTTTGTGTAATAATCAATCGTCCGTGATGTTAAACCGCTCAATTTCGCCACCTGACCAATTCGCAATAACGCCTTCCCAATGAAGTAACCCCCTTTCTATATTAAGTATTACGTTTCAGTTTTATCTAAAACCTATGTTTATAGGTTGAAACTTTTTAAGAAAAAACACAAACTATTACGTTATAGTTTATGAGAAAATTATATAATGGACTGTAACTGAAATCAAGTGGTAGCTTTTTCAGTCCACAACTCCCCATTCTCAATTATATTTTAACTGATAACAGCAGATATCTCAAAAAAAGAAACTTCATATTATATATCTCTCACTTGATAAAGAAAGATATGATTGATTATTTTACCTCTATGATACTTTTCGGAGGATGATATAGAATGATAAACGGGCTGATGAGATGACGGTGCCTGAATTGTACTCAGCCGGAAATATTGGCTTGTTCTAGTGAACTCGAATCAGAATAGGCGAGCTAGCTTTTGTAATAGTTGGAAACGCGGCAATTATTTTGAACCAACTACTATATTTGACTCGTTTAACAGACAAACGCTTCAAATTTTTCACCGCTCTCAGAATACTGACTCGTTCTTACTGGAAACGTATCAAATAGCATAGGGTTACTCTATATTTGATTCGTTTAACAAGTAATCGCTCCAAAAATTTGGACATTCTGTAAATCTTGACACGTTTTGGAAAGGAACGAATCAAACATTTGAACCTTCTACTATATTTGACTCGTTTAACAGACAAACGCTTCAAATTTTTCACAGCCCTCAGAATACTGACTCGTTCTTGCTGAAAACGTATCAAATAGCATAGGGTTACTCTATATTTGATTCGTTTAAGAAGTAAACGCTCCAAAAATCGGTACTCTCAACAAATCCTGGCTCGTTGCGAATTTACTGTCACACGCCAAGAATAATACAAAGTTATCTTTCCCCGATTTCCTAATTATCTTTCTCCGCTTGCTTTGTATTGTATTTTCCCCATAAAAAAACACCTCCATTCTTAAATGGAAGTGTTGGTTCTTTCATATAATTTTGTCCATCATGGTCGTTGCAATAGAGAAATAAATCAGTAGGCTAAGAATATCATTTAATGTAGTAATAAAAGGGCCGGATGCAATGGCTGGATCAATTTTTAAGCGGTTGATAATGAGCGGAACAACTGCTCCAATCACTGCGGCCATACTTAATGCTAAAAATAGTGACGCACCAACGATAAAAGCAAGCAGCCAATTTCCTTGGTAGAATAGACCAATAATACCTGTTAATACGATCATACATACGACACCGAGCATCAAACCAGTACCCAATTCCCTTTTCACTATTTGCCATACACCGTTTTTCTCTACTGATCCAGTGGCTAATCCACGGACAGCAACAGCTAATGATTGTGTCCCTGTGTTACCTGCCGTTCCCATAATCAATGGCATAAATGCAGCGAGGATGACAATTTGCTGTAATGTTTCTTCAAAGCGACCGATGATGTTAGCGGTAATCATACCGAAAAACATCAATAAAACAATCCAAGGTGCACGCTTTTTTGCGGCACTAAAAGCCGTTAAGTTTAAATCTGTCGCCCCTTTAGAAGCAGCAAATTCTCCAAAATCATCATCTGTCTCTTCTTCTAGTACATCGATAACATCATCGACTGTAATAATACCGACAAGCTTTCCTTCTTTCCCAATGACAGGAACCGCTAGAAAATCATATTCTTTAATCAAACGTGCCACTTTTTCTTGATCTTCATTGACCGGTACAGAAACCACTTGTGTGCTCATAATATCATCAATGATTTGATCAGGCTGTGCAATAATTAAATCTCTTAATGAAACAACCCCAGCAAGACGCTCCTCTATATCGACGACGTATAAATAGTAAATCGTCTCAGCAGCCATTGCCGTTTCTCTTAGTTCTTCAATGACTTGGGCGGCAGTGGACTCAACTGAAATGCGAATGAATTCTTTCGTCATAATGGCACCGGCCGTTCTCGGTGCATAAGTCATCAGCTCGATGACTTTATTGGCTTCTTCTTGATCCATGGATTGAAGGATATCATCTGCATTTTCTACTTCCATTTCAAGCAAGAAATCGGCAACGTCATCAGCGGACATATAATTAAACATCGCGACAGCATATTGAAAGCCTATATGAGTGAAAACCTCAGATTGATCCTCTAAGTCTAGCCCTTGAAAAATATCAGAGAACTCTTCGGGTGTCAGAAAAAGTAGCAATTGTTTTTGTAATGGCAGTTCCATTTCTTTAAACACTTCTACTTGGTCCGTCGGATGCAATTCAAGGAATGTCTCACGAAACATTTTTAAGTTGCGTTCAGTGATATATTTTAATACTTGTTTTTGGTAATCTTTTTTTTGTTTTAATTTTAATAATTGGTTCATTTCGACTCCTCCATTTCTGAAGAAGAGCCTATTTATTCTGTATAAGATGAGTGGTGCAGAACAAATACCCTCCTCTTTTCTCCCTATTGATCAATTCCTGTTTACTCGACCTCGGATTGGGAATACTATCCATCCCGCACCACCTCCTTGTTTTTTTAAAATGAAAAAGCACCTCCAACTAACCGTGGAGGTGCATAAAATGCATAGAAAATACAACATGTACGCGTATTGTACAAGCAGTAATTACCCCTCCATTCGTAGAGCTTTAGCACTGTACAGCATAGGTAAATACCAGCTACATTAAAAACCACCTTATGTCGATGGTTCCTGTTGACCCATTGGCGTCTTTGGACATTTTTGGGCAGTAGCATATCTCTATACAGGAGCCTCACCTAACGAGGATTCATATGGATTGCCATGTTCACTTTACATCTAGTGTTACATTCTGTCAACACCTTTAGAAAAATTAATAAAGGTCCCCGGTACAAGGGAACCTATTAGATTTAAGCATAGTAGCCGATGATGGATTTAGGTTCTAAAAATTCTTCGATACCAAAGTCTCCCCATTCACGTCCAATGCCTGATTGTTTAAAGCCGCCAAACGGTGCTGAGAAATCAGTTTTTGAATTATTGACTTGGATTTGTCCAGCGCGAATGCCTTTGGCCACTTTTTGTAATGTGTTACGATCGCCACCGTAAACGTATCCAGCTAATCCATAAATGGTATCATTAGCGATTTCGATTGCTTCATCCAAGTTATCGTATGTGAGGATACTCATTACTGGTCCAAAGATTTCTTCTTGGGCAATCGTCATATCGTTTTTCACATTTGTAAAAGCAGTGATTTTCGTATAATAACCTTTCTCCAGTCCTTCTGGTTTTCCAGGACCACCGGCAATTAATTCTGCTCCTTCTTCTGATCCTTTTTTAATATACGATTGTACCCTTTCCCATTGATCTGCATCGACAAGAGGACCCACTTGAACATCTTGACTTGTTGGATCACCGACTGGGAAGTTTTCAATCACTTCTTTTACAGCCTCAACGAATTCATCATGCATTCCTTTTGGAATGAGTGTTCTTGTTGCCGCTGTACAAACTTGACCTGTATTTCCTGCGACGAGCGCAACGGCTGTTTTTGCCGCTCCTTTAATGTCTGCATCATCTAACACGATAAGTGGTGATTTTCCACCTAACTCAAGAGAAACTTTCTTGATAGTTGAAGCTGCGTTTTCCATAATTTTTTGTCCGACTTCACCAGATCCTGTAAAGGATACGAAATCAATATCAGGATGTGAACTAATGCCATTACCGATTGTTGAACCTGAACCTGTTACTAGGTTAAAGACACCTTTTGGCAAACCTGCCGCTTCAAAGATTTCCGCTAAAATCATCGCTGCAAATGGTGTATTAGATGCTGGTTTAAGCACTACGGTACTACCAGCAGCAAACGCACTTGCCAGTTTAGTAGAGGTTTGATTCGTAGGGAAGTTCCATGGTGTTATGAGTCCTGCTACACCAATCGCTTCCTTGCGAACTAATGTGTTTCCTCGTTCTTCTTCAAATTTGAACGTTTTTAATTCCTCTACCGCTTGTTTAAAGTGTTGTAAACCCATTTGATAATGGACTTTATTGCTTCGCTTAACAGGAGAGCCAAGTTCTTCTGTAATCACTTCTATAATATCGTCTTTACGTTTTTCGTATTCTTGACAAATTCGCTCAAGTAACTCAATTCTTTCTTCTACTGATGTTTGAGAGAATGATGGAAATGCAGCTTTGGCCGCTGCCACTGCTTTATCTAAATCTTCTTCTGTTCCTGAACTAATTTTTCCCATTACTTCTTCCGTTGCTGGATTAATGACATCAATGGTTTTAGATCCCGTTGATGTGACCCATTCGCCATTAATATATTGCTTAGTATAATTTCGCATAAGTATAATCAAGCTCCTTTAGGGATATTATTGATTCTACTTAACCCATTCCCTTTCTCCCCTTTATTAAACATGTCACATTCGTCATTTATTACCAACTTTTCATCTGTATAACATTTATTCTTTAGGAAAAGATAGGGCTACGTGCTCGTCACGTAATATCGGTGTGGAGGGATGGACGTTGGAATTTATTGCTCATTTGATTCATCTAATCCAAAGATGGTTAGTGAAATTAAACTACTCTATCTACAAGAGATCTAATCGCCTCCTAAGAATAAATAGAGCTAGGTCAATGGCGTAAAGTAGACGTTCTACCAATCACGGATAGTAAAAAGGTAAGCATCTTCACGATGCTTACCTTACTAATGTTTTTCTTTATTTTTGGCTAATGTTTCTTTATCTAATGTTCCAGGTGGTTGTTCAAGATAACCCAATTCCACCATTAAATTCCCTATATCCTTTGCATACTGACCCACTTCCATAGCTAAACGTTCATAATTGATGATCAGGTCATGCCTTTGACTTGCTGCAGCACCCGTCGCATAGTTTCCACTCCCGGCAGCTGTTAACATCCCTAATTGAAAAAGGATTAATTTATCCGAGAATACTTCGGCAGTTGAATTGGTAATACTAACATCTCCATCAATTGGTGCTTGAAGACCATTGTTAATCAAAGTAACAGCAAATAATTCCACATGTTTTTCTGAAATATCTTTGCCTTGTATACATATCTTTTGTACTTCTTTTCTTGGTGACATTTGGGCAAAGCTTGTAGCTAATTTTAGCCCAACAACATTATTGAAAAAATTAAGATGAAGATGAGAGATTTCCACAGCATTCAACGCCCTTTTGTCTGCAAACGGATTTAATCCTTTGAAATAACTTTTATCATCCACCATATCAATTTCTTTTGGATAAGGAATAACAGGCGATCGTACAAATACACCTTTATTGATTTGTATTTCTGAACTTTGCTCAAATAAATCAGCTGTCGCAAAAAGTGTCTTATTAAAAAGCTTCCTTATATCTTTTCTTGCACTTAAGGCAAGAAAGCCACTATAACTAAGCATGCCAGCTTTAGCCATATGATGAATGTAGGTTAACATAAAAATATCTGTATACACTTTCGGGGCATGAATATTTACATCCTCAGCAGTAAACCCTTTTGGAATGGGTATTTTCTCTTGTTGAAAGATACTTTTCAATTTTGCTATATGGTCTTCTGAAATCTGACAAGCAGTTTGTACTAGTTGAGATATCATCTTATCCTCAACGTTTTCTCGCAAATAACTTAAAAACTGAACGGACATCGTATTTTGCATATAAGATGTCCATAAAGACGCTAACTCCGAAGAAGAAAGGTTAATCTTTTCTTCTGTCATGCGTGCACTTCCCTTCACAATATTCTGACCTTACTATTTGTTATTGAAAGGAGAATTATACCAAATAGGAAAATAAAAAAGCAGCTCACATAAATTTTAAGTGAGCTGCTTTTAAACTTAGATTAAGTTTTTCACTACTTCTTCTAATTTCATCTCCCTGGAGCCCTTAAATAGAATGAGGGCTTCTTTCTTCACGATTTTATTAATAAATTGGACGATTTCCGATTTTGTATAAGGAGACACCACTTTGTCTTCCCCCATCATTTGTTTCGCTTCTTTAGCAATTGCAGAGGCTAATATTCCATATGTGACGACAAAATCAATTTCATTCGGGTCAATTGCCTTTGCCATTTGTTTATGGAGAGTTTCAGCACTATCACCTAGCTCTAGCATATCTCCTAGTACTAATATTTTCTGATGATAGCCCTCCATTTCCTGTACTGTTTCAATCGCAGCTTGTACAGAGTTAGGACTCGCATTCCAAGCATCATTAATAATGGTGTATCCTTTTTTTGTTTGAATTGTTTCCATTCGCATGGCAGTCAAATCTAAGTTCTTCAATCCAGCGATAATGTTTTCAGGTGTCACTCCCAATTCAAGAGCGACAGCTACCGCTGCTAACGTATTTTTCACATTATGTTTACCAATGATCGATACTTTTAGATCTTTAAATAACTGCTCTCCTGCGATATCAAACTCAAGATATTTTTTATATTCTTTTACTTTTTCATAGTAGTAATTATTCGTTACCTCATGACCGAATGTTTTAACACGCATGGGTAAATCAACATTGGCTAACGCCTGCTTTAAGTGAGCATCATCGCCATAGTATATAAATAAGCCGCCATCTCTTAAACCATCAATAATTTCCAGTTTAGCATTAGCGATATTTTCCTCTGAACCTAGTGTCGCAATATGTGCCAAACCAACCATCGTAATAACTACAACATCAGGCTGAGCAATGGTTGACAGACGATGAATTTGTCCCTTTTCACTCATACCCATTTCTAGAACAAGGACCTCTGTCTCTTCTGCGACATCAAGAATGGTAAGAGGCAACCCGATTTGGCTGTTTAAATTCCCTTTTGTCTTATGGACTTTATATGTCGTCTGTAAGATGGACTTAACCATATCCTTTGTTGTTGTTTTTCCATTACTCCCCGTTACACCGACAACCTTTATATTTAATTGCTCACGATAAGCAGTTGCCAATTCTTGTAATGCTAGAAGTGGATCATCAACGTAAATCACAGGTACGCCTTCGGGTGGATGCTTATGCCCCTTCTTCCAAAGGGTTGCAGTAGCCCCCCGATCGAAAGCCGTATTTACATAGTTATGACCATCATCAATTCTCATAATAGGAATAAATAAATTCCCCTTATGTAATGTTCTTGTATCTATCGAAACCCCGTCAACACGGATATCAGCGTACTCTTCTTGCAGACCTGAACCATTTAACATATCTTGAATTTCAACTAAACTTCGCTTTATCATCCTAAATCCTCCACAATGATTACTTACATCAAATTGTAGACCTTTTTGCAGAAAAAGAAAACTCTTTAGTAAGGTAAAGCTGAAATGTTTTAATAGATTTAACTTTTAGAAAAAATCTCATCCATTCATGATAATATGGAATAAATTATCTAAAAAATACAAGGGGAGATTTTATGGCTACACCTAAACATATTGTCTCAGCAGCAACGATTGTTTTAAACGATCATAATGAAATCCTACTCATAAAAGGGCCACTAAGAGGTTGGGAAATGCCTGGTGGACAAGTAGAAGAAGGTGAATCCATCACAGAGGCAGCCATCCGCGAAACAAAAGAAGAATCTGGAATCGACGTAGAGATCCTACGCTTCTGTGGCATCTTCCAAAACGTAGAAAAATCCATCTGTAACACCTTATTCCTTGCCAAACCTACCGGCGGAGAACTAACCACAAGCTCAGAAAGCTTAGCAGTTGGCTACTTCCCTATTGACCAGGCATTACAAATGATTGAATGGCAAAACTACAGGCAACGGGTCGAGTATTGTTTGGATGAAGGTAGGCACCCTTTTTTTGTCGATTTTTAAACATATTGCGTTTTAACCTAACCTACTATCTAGAGACTGATTTTAGGTTAGTTATATTTGTTTCTTCTTGTTCCTTTGCTATGCTTACTAACCGCGCAAACAAAATAAAACTCACCCCGCCCATTAGACCAATTGCACCAGTAATAACAAGAGGCGGAACCCATTCACTTACAATGACAACGACACCTGCAGCACTGACACCTAAGAAAATTGAAACACCATACAGCGACATGTAAGTACTTCTCGCATGATCAGGCACACTATTAGCGAGCAAGGTCTGCTGCATCGGGATATACATCATCTCACCAATTGATGCGAGGAACATAGCAACAATAAGCAGCATGGGAATGGTTGTAAAGCTAAGAACTGTATAACCGGTGAAAAATAGCAAAAGTCCAACCAAAAATGTCACACGTTCCTTCCACTTTTTTATGACTGTGATAACAACGAACGTAAGCGCAACAACAAGTAAAGTATTTTCTGCCTTCAAAAATCCTAGTAGATTCACACCATCTACTTCCATAGGAATGGCGGTAATGATTTGTATTGGATTTGGGAGCTGTTCTTTTAAACGAATACCAATATAATTCGTTAATTGTTCCTCCACAGCTACAATTAATACACTAGCAAGAATAAATATGATAAAAAATTTATGCTTTAATATATTTAAATACTCTTTATACACTTGAATCGTTTGACTACTTTTTTGTCGCTGCACGTTAGGTTGATAGGTTTCTTTAATAAACACCTTTGTCATCAAAATAGAAAGGAAGGACACAAGAGCTGCACTAAGGAGTAATAAGACAAGGTGGGAAAAAAAGAAGAAAGCGCCGACCATACTACCAATAGCAATCCCTAAATTTCGAACCCAATAGGCATAAGTGTAAATGATTTTTCTTTCTTCAGGGGAACTCACATCAATGATTAATGCTTGATAGGCTGGATTGACGACACCTGTGCTAAATTGAATGATCATAAAAAATAGAAAAGTGATGTAAGGATAGGCACCAACGGATGTATTGGCAACTGCAGCACCTATATACCCTATAAATACAAACAGTTCTGCAAGCAATATTACCTTCCTTCTCCCTACTCTGTCTGAAGTAAATCCACCTAATAAGGAGCCTAAAACACTTGCCAACATCACACATAGAAATAGAACACCTGTCACGGCCTTCCCAACTTCTTCAGCAAAATAAATAATGATATAAGGTAAAATCGCCATTGTTGAAATAGATGAAATGAATTGTAACAGTAATCTAATACGGATGGCTGGGTGCAGATTTTTCATACATATTCCTCCTCTTTTTAATGATTGATTAATCAATCATTATTGAAGCGAATGAGAAGACTTCCCTAAACTAAGAAAGTCCTTTATCTGTTACTTTTTCAGTTGGTGCAAAAAGATTTAGTGCAGTGACAGCATATTGTTCCCACACATCACTATAGCGATTATCAGTTGAATTTAAACGAACGCCTATTAAGAGACTCGTATACAATGTAGCAACAATAAGCGGATCTTGTTTCTTAAACACCCCTATTTGCTGCCCGTTTTGTACCAATTTCCCGACCTTCCCACGAAATACATCATGGAACTCATCTAATTCCTTAAACACATCAGCATACCGTTCATGCTGTCCCACAACTTGTACAACCAATTGCAAATAACGATTCATTTCTGCAAATGCTCTAAAATGCTCTCTTAACATCTGTTTTGTTTCCAATAAAGGATCAGCAGACGTCTCATCAAAAAATAAAACGCGCTCCTTCAATTCTGTTAATGGTTCAACAACAACGGTATAAAACAATGCTTCCTTATCTTTAAAATAAGTAAACACACTACCAAAACTAACATTAGCAGCAACAGAAACCTTCTTAATTGTCGTACCCTCATACCCTTCAGTCGCAAATAACCCCATAGCCGCTTCTAAAATCTTCTTTTTCCGGAGCTCCATATTTTGAATTTGTTTTTCCGATAATGGCATTTGAACACCTTCTTGAAATGATTGATTAATCAATCATCAATTATTTTATAATTATATTATACCAATTACCAACTTATGTGAAGTAATTATTCTCCTTTTGAAAATATCCCTTTAAGTAATGGCTCTTTCTGTTTCGATTTCACAGGAGTATAAAAGCGATTTTTAGGAGTATTTTCTAAGTAAGGCAATAAGATATTTACTTTCTCATCACAGTTAGCAGCATCAATTAATTGCTTTTCAATAACCTTCATAGGTTCCTTTATACTTCCATCTTCGCTATAAATGAACCGATCATCGGCAAATTGCTCTGCGGCTTCCGTTTCATTTTCTGTATACGCATGTACAGATGGGCGAGCCCAAAACACATCATTGCGCACAATTCGAGCCGGACTTCCCGCTGCTGACACATTGGATGGTAATGATTTTGTCACAAGTGATTTTGCTCCAAGAATAGAACCAGACCCAATATTAACACCTTTTAATATCATCACATCTTGTCCAATCCAAATATGATCACCTAAATAAACGCTTTTAGTTGGATTGATGCGCTTTTTCGTTGCTGCATCATAAATCAAATGTGGATCTGCTAACCTTACAACCACACCTGTGGAAAACATATTATCATGACCAATGAAAAGATTCTTTTGCTCTGAAAGAATAAATCTAGCACTCCCATTAAAAGAATAATTGCGCCCAATAAAGAAGGCACTATTATTCCATACTGAAACATTAAATGTCGCACGTCGATTGGATTTACCAATAATGACAACTGAATGATTGCCATTAAAATGAATATTCGTATTTTTAAATTTGGCGCCACGTTCAACAATTAATGTATTGCCCTCTCCGACAAACTTCACCTTCGAATGATCAAATGCAATTTCCTCTTCTTTCATCCCTATTAATTGAATTTCATTATTTGAAGTTGGTTTTTTAAATATATCTGTGATGGTTTCCATTATTTACACACCTACTTTTATTAGCATTAAAACGCATTTATTATACAAAAGAATCTATTCATCATACGCATTTTAATCCTAACTTAACGACTTTGTATTTAAGATACTTTAATTTTTACATCACCTGTAATAATCACGTATAAAACGTAACCTAAAATGGTTATTTATTCCTTTATTATGAACAAAAGAACCATATCCATTCTATTAAAGTGCAAAAACCCTTATGGAGTAATCAGACTGATACTTCATAAGGGTGCATAATAGATTATTTGTATGTACCTTTAACGAAAAACAATTTCCACCTTTCCTAGCTTACTGAATTCCGCAGTAAACACATCTCCTTTTTGCGCAACGACTGCTGCGGATAAGGCACCTGATAAAATTACTTCTCCCGCTTTTAAAACAACATCATATTCAAATAACTTATTCGCTAACCATGCTACACATGCAGCTGGATGGCCTAAGACATCTGCACCTGTTCCCTTATTCGATAATTCACCATTTTTATAAAGGCTCATTTCGATTTTATTTAGCTCCAAACCACTAACATTAAATTTCTCATCTCCTAATACATAAAGCCCACAAGATGCATTATCAGCAACAGTGTCTTCTAATTTGATTTCCCAATTGTGAATACGGCTATCTACAATTTCTAATGAAGGAATAATATATTCAGTTGCGGATAAAACTTCCTCGGCTGTCACATGTGAGCCTTTTAAATCCTTATTAAGTACAAATGCAATTTCCCCTTCAACTTTTGGTTGGAAAAGTGAATCGATATCGATTGATCCCTTGTTGGGTATGCTCATACTATCTAATAAGTGACCGTAATCAGGTTGATCGACTCCTAAAAGTTCTTGCATCGCAAAGGATGTTAAACCAATCTTTTTACCAACAACTTTATGACCGTCTTTCACTTTCTGTTCAATTGCTCTTAGTTGGACTTGATATGCATCGTGAATAGTTAGGTTAGGATATTGATTAGTTAGTGGCTTAATCGCTGTTTTCGTTTGTTCAGCATGAAGTAAATGCTCGTATATTTGCTGTATACTAATCGTCTTTTGATTACTCAAATGATTAAACTCCCTTTCTTGTGAATATCAAAAAAACTTTGATAGTACATTTTTACACTTGTACTATCAAAGTCAGGTAAGACAAAACAAACTTACTTCACAGGTATTTTGCTAAAAAAGTCAATAATGACCTTATTGAACGCATCAACCTTTTCCCATTGCGGCCAATGGCCCGCGTCGTTAATAACGATTAATTCACTTCCGGGTATCATCTCTTGAATCGGCATAGCTTCCTCAACAGTTGAAGTTGGGTCATGGTCGGTCCATGCTAATAAGGTTGGCACATCAATCTTTCCACACCAAGAGGGGTCCCAGCTATATTTTTGTCTAAATTCTATTTCTTGTAAGGCGACAATATGATCAACTGCCTTTTGATAGGATGGTTGGGTATAGATGTTGTATCGTGCCTCTATCAGTTCATCCGTCACTTGACTCTTATCATACATTAGCCATTCAAGCCGCGTTTTCACATTTTCATAGTTTGCTTCTAGCACCGCCTTAACGGTAGATTCCTTCAGTTTTTTCATCACTTCAGCTTTGTTATTCACATTTCCAGGCGTATTTAATACTAAAGCTTTAGCAATGCCAGGGTGATGGGCTGCAAACCAGGCTGCAACCCATCCGCCTAGGGATTCACCAGATAAATAGACTTCCCTCAAATCTAAAGCTTGAATCACTCCTAATAGATGATCACTATAGCTATCAATTCCATATGGGTGGTTAGGCTTCTCCGTGTATCCATGCCCAAGCATATCAATACAAATGACGCGGAAGTGCTCACTTAATCCTCTAATATTCCGAGCATAGGCTTCTATATGACCACCTGTACCATGAAGCAAAATAAGTGGTTCACCAGTTCCTGCTTCTAGCACTCTCGTTCTTATTCCATTGGCATCGACATAATAATTTTTAAAAGCTAAATCGGCTAAATCATTCCAAATTGTCATCTGAACATCCTCCTTTATACTTTATGGAACTTAACAACACCCATTCCTGTCACCCACTCAGGGATGGGTTCATAACAGGCAACCTCTGGTTCAAACTCTTGCAAAATTCCAAGCAGCACAAGCCAATTATGTATCTCCTGGCCGCCATTTCCCCCATTTTCTTCTATATAATCTGGAGACCATTGTCTAAGTGCCTGATAATCTTTCTCTCTAATGTTTCGTAAAAATTTACGATCCCACTCTTCATTGACCGGTCCAGATTTCAAACTTGTCACACGTGTTTTACGCGTGTTTAAATATTCATCCAGCTCTTCAATCTGCTGACGACCATTTGTCAGAACTTTAATTAGCTCTTGATCCTCAGGTTTTTCACTATCAATCTTCGGAATCGGCACCCAATGAGAAATGCCGCCTGATGCCACAATCGCTACTTTTTTATCACTTTCCCATGTTTCAATTGCCTTACGAACCACTTCTCCGACTTGGAAGCACCGATCCATTGTCGGAAGTGGAGGGGCAGCTGTATTCACCGCAATCGGCACAACTGGAATATTTAAATCATCGTTTAAAAAGTGGACTGCTTGCGTATGACCATGATCCACTTTCATTCTCATGGAAAAAGCAAAGTCTACATTATTACCCAATCCTGTATCAAGTACATGCTTCGCTAACTCTTTCTCGACTGGAATTTGATATTCAGGAATTTCCCAATCTCCCCATCCTTCACAGCGATCAACTCCAATCGTGAAGGAGGGCATGTGATCATAAAAGTAACTATTAAAGTGATCATCAGATATAAGCACAATCACATCTGTCCCCATATCCTTAAGCCATTGTTTCATCTCAGTAACGGTATTTAGAAAGCGTTGTCCTTTTTCACCACCGCCAGCTTCATTTGTCATGATCATTGGGCTATGTGACATTGCTACTCCTGCTACTATTTCAGCCATAACTCCCACCTCTTATGTTTTACTGTTCATATCACGGCAGGCACATATCAACCCGCCAATGATTATTCAAAATGTAGATCTCCTAAAATAATGCTTGCCTGCAATGCTAAGAAAAGCTGACTACTTGTTTGGAGATCATTAATATCTGCTTCTAAAATTTTTCCGATTTTTTGTATACGATAACGTAAACCACCTAGTGATAAATTCATGATTTTTGCTGTTTTACACATATTTTGTCCATTTTTAATATAGATGTATAATGTTTTGGTAAGTTCTGATTCTTTCCCGCGATCGTACTCAACTAACTTTGACAACATCTTGTTACAGAAATGTCGGATATCTTCATTTTTGCCTGTACGAAATAATATTCCTACAGCACCCAAATCATCGAAGTACATGATGTCTTTTTGTTGATTATTCACATTCAATGAAATGAGTGCTTCATTGTATAGAATAGGAATATCTTCAAGCGATGTTGCTTTTGAACTTATGCCTATTTTAAAAGGATTTTGAGGATATTTCTCTTTAAGAAAATGAAGTAATTTCCGTATAAATTCATCGACGTTTATAAAATGCTTCGAGAACATATCTATAGGTAACAAAGCGGCAATGTTTTGTGCACCCTCTGATATGAGAATATTCAGATTACGTTCCATAAAATATCTTGAGAAAACTTCAATCAGATTCATTGCACCAATTGGTTCCTTTTCACTCGGATAAAAATCTGCATCCACTTTTAAAACGAGAAATTGATACTCTTTCCCTAAATCTACGCCAATATGTCTTGCCCTTTTGAACAACACGACAGGATTTAGACGATTATGAATCATGTCTTCTAACAGTCCACCTTTAATGTTTAACCTAAGCTCTGTATCTAAAATGGACTCCTTATTGTAGTTACTTACTGACCCAACCAAATGCATTTGTTTCATTTTCAACCAATCGAGTTCAGTAAAAGAAGGCTTAATAAAGGAGCAATATCCTACCACCTTCCCCTTTGAAATCATCGGTGCTATTAATCTCTTATGTTGATTAGATTGCTCCATTTCGACTACTTGCTGATTGTCTATCAGTTCATTCAATTTCGTCTGCATAGCTTTATTCTGATTGTTTTTCACAATGGTCTTTAATTGATTACTATATTGTTTAGCCAGTTCTGCATCTAACCCGACTGAATATAGGTAATTAAATCCTAAATCTTCAAGAATAATAGGATTATTGGTAAGTTGATAACATACATCAGCCAATCGTGCTTCGCCAACACCATTTAGGAAGTGTCCAATGGCTTCATTATTAAAATCTACAGCAGCTTGTAAATGATTTTTTTCTGTTAACACTCTATCTAAGCAATTCAAAAGCATTTGTGGCAATCCTGATTCGAATTCCTTCTCCGTGTAGTTAAAGTTGCCAAAATTTGAAGACATTTGTACAAATGCCTCTAAAGCTTCAGGATAATGAACCTTATTTTGCAATATACTCACCCACTTAAGAAAGTTACTAGTTGAATTAGTTACCCGAAAAATTAGTATTTTACAATTATTCTACTTCTTTTGGAAGTATCTGTCGATTAATGACTAGTGAGCCTAAGCAAAACAGGTAAAACACTATAGTCAAATAACTTAGCTAAGTTGGGGTTTCTATTGCTCTGAGCCCACCAATGATCCGCTTACTCGAACGTTCATTTATAATCCTTCAAAAGCTTTAACCTTTAATTTCTCCAACAGACCCTCACTACCTGTTTTTCTACGAATCCCGCGTATTCCCCAACCCCCATCAAAATTCAATACAGTGCCTGTAGCGGGAATATTGTCATCTCGAGAGGCAAAAAACACATAAGAACCTGCATAATCTTCTCCTTGCAAAATACGGCCGACTGGAGATGCTGCTGCGATATTCTCTTTACCTGCTTCCAAATCTTCGTCCTCATACCATTCCTTATACATGCTTGTGACAGAGCGGCTATCCATTTCTAATGAAGCAGGTCCTCTTAAATCTGTCATGGCACCGCCAATCGCAATTCCATTCACACGAACATAAGGAGCCAACTCAAAGGCCAACTGGCGGATTAACCCAACCACCGCATGTTTTGTGGAAGTGTAAAGCGGTCCTCCACCATTTGTATAAAACCCAGCATTGGAAACAGTAAAGATCATATTCCCTCTAGTTTCAGCCAGTTGTGGAAGACAGGCTTTAGCTGCTAATAAATATCCCTTCACATTGACATGAAATAATTCATCAAATGCTTGATCTAATTTATCTTCTGGAAGATCGACAAGTGCCATATTGTAATCCCAAATGCCTACATTTGCAATGAGGGTGTCAATTTTGCCAAAATGTTCGCTACACTGATTGACCGCTGACTTCAAATCACTCAGCTGTCGAACATCTCCAACAATGCCCATGACATCATTCCCAAATGTCTGCTCAAGCTCTTTTAGACGATCCACTGACTTATCAAATATTGCTACCTTCGCACCTTCAGACACGAAACGTTCTACAATCGCCCGGCCAACACCGGACGCTCCGCCTGTGATAAAGGCCACTTCATTTGTCAATTTCATCATTGTAGCTCCCCACTCGTGAAAATAAGTCAACCATCCATTACTTTGCTCTTACTTTGTTCTGCTTCAAAGTAACCATCCTCAAATGCCACAAATACATCCTCCCCCTCAACCTTTACCGGATATTTCTTCAAAGGTTTCCAAGGTGGAGCCATCTTTACTGCCCCCGTATGAGCGCAAAACTTCCCCATATGCAGTGAACAAACGATGACATCTCCATCTAAATAACCACCCTCGGACAGTGACCATTTGGCATGAGAACAGCGATCCTGTGTGGCAAGTACTTTACCATTCACATTAAACACTGCTACTGCCGTATCCCCTTCCACTACTTTTAATCCCTCATCATCTGGTAAATCAGACAAGGTGCAAACCTTTGTATATTTCATTCCATACATCCCCTTTCCTTGTTAATCATGTTTTTAGAAAAGCGCAAGGCGCCCGTAATCGCCGACAAGCATAAGATGAGTCGGCGGAAAGGTTGTTCCTTAACCTTTCCTGCGGATTGGCTTAGGCCATAGAGCCGATGGCGCCTGGAGCTAGATCTGAAAACCCACTAAAAAATTTTACACTTTCTTATATGTCAAAAAAAGACAGATAAGTTATTTGACAAAAGTGTACTCTGATCGATTAAAATCGTGCGGCGGGCTATTTTAAAACCCAATCCTCCCTCTGAACGTCTCAGCACATCCCTGCGCTCTCCTGGAAATATATCTGCCTGATTTTCAGAACGATTACGAAACACGATAAAGGATGACACGACTTCATACGTGTTCGGCTCCTCCGTCTCATTAATCATCACATTCGAAATGAGATGCCTTGTGCGCGATACTGGATTCTCTGCCCAGTTCACCCCAGATACTCTTGCCCGAATACGTCCGCGCATCGTTTCATAAGTATCGTCGTAATGCCCACCTTGTCCTATAGCCGTATACTCCTGAGCCATTTCTCTACCTAAACGGTTCATGCGAATCGGCATCCAATAATGAATATCTTTATCCATTAACCCTAACCACGCCTCAAACTCCGAATGGTCTAGTAGCTGTGCTTCCTTGTAATAAAACTGTTCAATTTCATGCTGCAGTTCCAAACTTGGGCTACTGTCTGCCCATTTAAACGGCTTAACCAGCTCTTTTACTTCCATCCTCTTTCACCCTCCTTTGTTTGACTAAACACTACTCACTTAACAGTTGCGGTTGTGGCCGGCTGCGGTCTCAATGTATCCCAACTTGACTCAGACATCATACGGACCCAATGAGAATAAAACCCTCTCGCCACATCTTCTGAAAATACATAGGATGTTTGACCAGGAAATTCCGGATTATTTTTCCCTTGTACATTTAACCCCATTTGCATAGCTAGTGGAGCTGTTTTTGACTTATAGCCACGAAGAGCGTTTTGAATCTCCACCCAGTTCTCTCCATCATCTTGCTCATATACACCACCGGCACTGAATGTGCGGACATTTTGTCTAGCCAGTTCATCCTTAATTTCCTGCGGTGCATCTTTATCAACAATGACAAATGCCCAGACTTCAATTTGATTCGGACCTTTTGGATGCCATGTGCGGACAGTATTCATTCCATAAGGAAGGAATGAACAGTTCGGGAAGATTGTCATATGACTTGCACCCATTCTGTGATAAGGCATTTTAGATTCTAATCGCTCTTTTGCCTTTTCAAATGCCGGACCTTCACTATAATACTTATCTACTAATGGACCGACACGCACCGAACCTCTTGCTGTATCAAGATAGAATCCACAACCATGACCGCCCCATTCAGAAAGAAACTGGTGACCTTTCATATGTGGTTGAAAAACAGACAAATCTTGATCTTCCGGCAACCCTGCTACTACTGCTGCCAAATGAGAAGTTGTAGCCGCATGGTACATATCACCTGCAAATTGCTCTGCCGCAAACTTCCAATTACAAGGAATCACCCACTTTTGCATCGTACCAATAACCTCTGTACCTGCCTCAGAGCGGTCCAGCATCGTATCCATATATGGTGTGGCATCACTTAAATATGTCAACAAATCCGGTGCCTCTGGGTCCCAATTGGCAAATACTAATCCTTTATATATCTCCACACGCGCCTGCAACGGCCCCCAATCTTCTTTCTTAAAATCAGAAGGAAACGCCTCTTCTTCAAATGGCACATTCACTAATTTGCCAGCTGTGTCATATGCCCAACCATGATACGTACAAGTGAACGCCTTCGCATTCCCACAATCAGCCCGGCAAATCCTCATCCCCCGATGTCGACACTGATTATGAAACACCTTAATACTGCCATCCCTCTGACGTACCATCACAACAGGATCTTCTCCCATATAAGTAGTTAAATAATCTCCCTTCTTAGGCACATGACTCTCATGACCAAGAAGCAACCACGAGCGACCAAAAACCCGCTCCAATTCCAACTCATATAACTCCTGATCCGTATAAATACGTGGATCGATTTTCCCCTGCTCTGCATCCACTAGTGAATGAATCGATTCTGATGTCCAATTTCCATTATTAAAACTCATAAACTAGAACCACCCTTTCCATTAAACTCCTAAATGAAATCGCTTTCTTAAACTAAGTTTAAAATCTTTTCCAACGAAAAAATACAACAACAATTGCTTTTTATGACTGTGTTTTCTGAATGTTTTGTATATAATTTTATACAGAAAATCCCATTTGATGATATATAACGAAGAGTTGTTGTAGGATTATAAAGGGTTATTATTAAAAGCACCATTTTTTTATGTATGTGATAAGAGAAGTTCATCTCAAATATTGATGTGGAAGCTTATCGAAATATCAAACATAATCTCGAGGGTAAAAGAAATTCCTAGGAATATCAAAGCCATTAAAAATGAAGTAGCAATATATTGCTTTAAGGAGGGAATAAAATTAAAAATATTGAAAGACTACAAAATACTCACATATAAATCTATTAAAAGTACAGTAAATTAAGTTCTACATATTATGAAAACTTTTAATTTGGAATAATATTCAAATTTTTATTGTCAGATCCATAGTTGGAATATGTATATTTACATGTAATTAAATACTAAAAAAGGGATTAATATTAAATTAATATTACCTAAATTCTTATTCTTTTCTTTTCAAC
This sequence comes from Cytobacillus sp. FSL M8-0252, assembly GCF_038007345.1. NCBI lineage: Bacteria > Bacillati > Bacillota > Bacilli > Caryophanales > Bacillaceae > Cytobacillus > Cytobacillus sp. FSL M8-0252. Next base: position 570,090 of record NZ_JBBOWZ010000001.1, on the reverse strand, counting down.
CGTTTCAGAACCACTTCTATCTTACGCCGTACCAACCCATCAAGAAATTTTGAAGATGATTTTTTCTCTAATAAGGGAACGCTTGAAATATAACATTTGAAGATTTAGATAAGTTAAGTGATAATGAACTTGAAGTTTTAGTACTGTATACAGGAGAAGGTTCAGAAAAATTTAATGAAGAGATTTTAAATGATAATTTTGATTTTGAAGCAACTGTTGATGAATTAGATATATCCAAAATGGACGCGAATGAAAAAAACAAATTCATAGTACTCGCTAAAGAAACAGCAGCCATTTCTGGAACAGAAGAAGTAGACCTATTAGAAGAGGCACTAATAGGTCTCTTTGATGGAAATTCTGAAACATTTAATGATTTAGAAGCGACTCAAATCCAGTTAGAAGAGAATTATGCAGAAGTATTAGAAGGTGAAAAAATTGATTTTGTCTCTACAGTGAAAAATGTCCTTTTTGGTGCAGATACTGTTTATGAGCAAAAAAGAAAAAGGAAAAGTTGCTGTTGGTATATATGTTACGGGGGCAGCCTTTAACTTAGCAATAGCTGGGGTAGGTTGGCGGAGGTATATCAGCACTTAAAATTACATTAAAAAGAAGGGTATGAAGAAAGCTAAAGAAGGGCTTTCTAGAGTTGCTACAGCCCAGGCTAAAAAACTTAAGATTAAATCAATAAGAGGAGTTGCTATTGCAACAGTAATCGGTTCTGCTATTGGATTTGCATTAAACTATGGCGATCCTGGGACAGCAATAGCTACATTTATTGATGGAAGAGATTGGTATAAAAATAACGGATGGATTGATATAACAAAATGAGATATTTAGGGTATTTAATTTACTTTATTATTGCAACCATAGTATTTTACTATCTAAGTAGATTTGTAGAAAACCAAGACAGTGGTTCAATAGGACTTATTTTAGGTAATTTCCTGCGAGGTATTATTATTGTCGTAACAGGATATTTAGTTGTACTTGGATTACAAAGAAAACAAAAATAATTATTACTACTTCAGAAGCCTCCTAGAGATTAAAAAGGATGCTTCTGTGTTTTAACAAGGACGATTTAATTTAAATTTAAAACTGCCCCCCTAAAACCTTATCTTCCACATTAACAAAAGCCCTTCTCAATAGCACCGAATATATTTAATCCTAGTTTACCTGTGGAAATAAATTATACCTTGTAAAATAAAAAGAGGTCTCCAAGCTGTTTGTACAACGCCCGATAACCTCTAATTATTTATCCAATTTTCCCTACTTTAAGTTACTGTAAATTAAAGAAAACCTGTCCGCCTAACATTTCTTCATAGCGAAGTTGCGCATTTTCTCCTGTTTTCACTAAACCAGATATATAACCTTCTTTTTCGTTCCCCACATACATCTCGAAGCTAAAATCCGGTTCCGTTGTTCCATAAACATCCCCACTATAAATATCTCCGCTCTCACTTACCATTTCAAAGTTCATGATCCCATCAATATAGAAGGATAAGTCTTCTGTTTCAGATTCAACAAATTTCACTTTCGTTTCGGCTAATACCCATTCATATCCTTCTGGAGCCTCTTCATTGTACTCATTCATGGATTTTAATTTTTGGTAGGCTTCATCCCCGCGAATAACATCTTTTACTGTTAAATCAAATTTAATTGCGTACGTATTACCTTCATCATCATACAACTCATCATCTACTGTAGCCGTTTTCTGGAAAGGTACAGGATTTGTTCGTGAACCAAGTTTTGATTTTGACTCTTCTTCTTTCTCTACTTCTTCTGGTTGTGCAGTTTCACCTTGTTGATTCTCTTCGTTCACTTCTGTACCTTTTGTATCCTGCCCACAGGCCGCGAGAAAAACGACCATTATTAATCCTAAAATAAGTAGTTTGAAACTGTTGTTCAAATTTCTTCCTCCTCTTGAATGAAAAACACCCTATTCCACACCCTATTCCATAAAACATAAAAAACGAACCTGACTTAAGGCCAGGGTTCTACTCTGTTCCTTCTTCTGTTTCTCCCATTTCTTCTAAAGCATCAGGATAAATAACTTCATCGAAAACCTCTTCTGTTACTTCATCTTTCACAGATACCGTTACCTTATAATCTTCTGGATTCGCTCCATTAAACATTTGATACATAGAACCTTGTAAACCTAAACCAAATATAGCAAATCCATCCATGCTATTTTCATAAGATTCTTTATCTACCAATAAAGTAAACTCTGTGAATGATTTATTATGAGTAACATCCTTGATTGAGACATAATCTTCGCTACTTTTCATCTCTTCTATTGAATCTGTGATAGATGTTCCCATTTCTGTCATCATTTTTTTGTGTTCAGATTTAGGCATTTTATAAGTGAGAGATCCATCTTCATTTTTTGTGACTTCACTTACTCCCTCTTTTTTAGCTTCAGCAATAACTGTGTCTATATCTTCTCCTTCAAAAAAAGAAGCTGGTAGTGTTAATTCCACATTTAAGAGACCTTTATCGACGTTTACTGCTCCTTCTTTTTCTTCTTGCTTTTGATCTGTTGATTTTTCACCTTCTGCTGATTCATTCGAACAGGCAACAAGGAAAATCACCAATAGTACAAGTAAACAGCTTAATTTTTTCATAAATATTTCCCCCTATCTCTCTCTAATAACTAATGCAATAATGCTATTCTATTATACTAATATCCACTTTTAGATTATCCATGTATTTATTGGCATTTTTGCACTCAATTTATTATTTTGTACATATTAAGCTGCATATTCAGAAGCCTTTATATTACTTATCAGCATTTCATTAATAAAATTTACAGTTTTTACATTATTCTATAAAAACGAACCTTAGTATAAAGATCGCAACTCAGCTTTTACGCCATAAGCATACCTCACTTCTTGCAGAGGTTAGTTTTGCACTTTATCGAATTATGGATATAACGATTATTAAATAACGAAAATACCAATTTTTCTTCACGGGATTGCCCGGAGAAAACCAATGGAGTGTTACATCATTAAGAAGGGTACTTAAGGAAAGAAATTTAAAATAACTTGAAAAAGATTAGCTTAACCTGTTGTTAATAATCGCTAAAAACTTAGGAAAATTATTGTTGCTAAAAAAAGGGGATACAAAGGTTAAAAGATCAACAAGAAAAAAAAAGAAGCCTCTAAAAGTTCATGAACTTTTGAGAAGCCTCGATTTTTAAAGTTATCGTTGCAACATAATCTAATTACAAATACTTATATAAAAAGGGGGGAAGCGGGAAAATTACATCATGCTGTTAATTTATTAACATTTAAAATACCTTCTAATTTCAGTTAAAATCCTTATTATCTTAATAACAATAAAAAATATAAATAGGTTTACTCAAAACATTACCAACTCGGTCGCTTTTCGGATACCAAATAATAATATTTATTCATTACTATTCTCTGAATTTTTTTCATCAATACTGTACTGAAAGAACTCTGTAAATTTTAAGTCTCTCTTATACAGCCTCTTTTTTAAATAATTGATTGCAAATTCATCACACTCAAACCATTCGCTTAAATTAAATAATGAATGCCTATACCTTTTGAAATTTTTTAGATATATTGCTCAAGCTTATACGTACTAGAAGTCTCTAACCTTAGAGAACTTCTTTAAATGTGTAACTTTAAATAACTCTCAAATATTTTTTTGGTTTTTTAAAATTTCGAAGTAACACTAAATGAAGATACGCCAATTTTCTTGATATTGTGTCCCACTATTATTCGTTATTACTGTTTTATTCAAGAATTCACCAATCCATGTTTACTTCATGATCAAACAATTTAAATTCATATGTTAAGAAAAGTTCAAGGTTTTCCTCTGATTTTATAGCTTCTGTAAGACGTTTAATATATTCATCGTCATATCTAATGTCTAGCCCGCTTTTTAAAATAGCTAATGGCCGTTTCCAATCTGACCCAAATAGAAAACTTTCATATTCATCTATTATTTTACATATCTCATCAAAGTCAATATCATTAACTGGTAGTATAGAGTATATCCCTCTATCACTTTCTGAAGGTTGAACAGGAATTACTCCAACACCCTCAATATGGGGATAAAAAGAACCTTTTTTCTTTTCAAACCCTCCATGAGCATATTTATTTCTTAATTCCTTCAAATATTTTAATTTATCAAACCAATGCATATATACAGGATTATCATGTGGATTAAATATACGATTATATTTTTTTGTCCAGTTAGCTGAATGTAAATCAGTAATTTTTTCTAAACTCTTATTAAACTTTTTAAAGGGTAGTAATAAAATTAAAATGTTTTCATGGAAGCTAAAATAGGCATCTAACATAGATTGGGTATTGAAAATTACTTCTTTATGTTTCTCTATATCACGTAGACTCATTAGTTCATGGCTAATAGGTTTTAGTTCTTTTACCTTTTCTCTAAAATATAAATATCTCTGTCGTAATAAACCTGAATTGTTTTCTAATGTGAAATTACCATCATTAATGGCTTCCTCAATTACTGATTTTAGTAATAAATTGGTTATTCTACCTGCACTACTTAGTTTTTTAAACAATTCATCAATTACATTCTCTTCTTGTATCTCAGTGGTTAAAATAAGTCCAAGTTTTTCGTATGAGAATACACAATAATAATTCTGATATCTAAACGAAATGTCATATAGGGTTTTATCGCTTTCTTTATAACTATAGTCAAATCCCTTTAATTTACAAAAAATAATAAAAATCATATAAGGTTCTATATATTCAACACTAAGATGCTTAACTTTATACGAATACATTTTTCCACCAATATTTTCTTCCAATATTGCTTCAGTTATGTCAGCTGTACATTTTTTAAAGTTGTCCCATAGCACCGGGTTCTCCACTATTACCTTGTCTTTGATTGACATATGTACACCTCTTTCCCTTTCAAAGTCAATCATTCCTCGAATCGTTTCCGCACCCCACTTAAACTTATTGGTGCTTTAACAAAGGTTAAAGAAAAATTAATTTTTTATTATTAGTTTACAATATCGATTATAGTACTGTAAGTAGACCAATACCACTGATTTTGTTTAAATCAAAAAGAAGCTTCCATTAAGAAAATTCTAATGAAAGCTTCCTTTTAATAAGGTTTCGGTCACTTTTTCCGGACTTTAATATTTAAATCATCCATCAATCCCTAATATACTAAGGGATTCGTTATATCATACCATACCGCCCATAACGTTTTATGCTTAACATCTTTAACAGCATCTCATGAATTGGTGTTACAGCAGGCTTAAGGGAGCTAATAAGTGTAATATCTTTAACGAATACGTATCATCAAGTAAAAAAGCCTGACTTCCTTGAAAAACAGGGCAGTCAGACTTCTGTACTGGTATGATTCCTACTGGGTTAGAACCCACGAACTCTATCCTTCAAAATTGTTGAGTTATTTTTAAGTATTTAAATGGATTAAATAAGTTAATGAAGTACTCTTTAATAACAGATATATCAATTGCTGCAGTGTAATGTGTTTTTAAATAAGTTAAATAACTTTGAAAAAGCTACAAGAAAAAATGAGAAGAATGACCTTGCTTTCGTCCTTTTTATAATGTATATTTTTGAAGGTTACTTCAAATTCAGCTGATTAATCATAAAAAATAATATCCAATTTATACATTACTTCCGTTATCAACAAATTCAACCTCAAAAAATATATTTTCCATTGTAGAAATAAATTCTTCTTTAAAACCATGAATACTTTTGTGTGTAACATATACATCTAGTTGTTTTTTCGCTCGAGAACATCCAACATAAAATAGTTTATATGCCAATAACGCTCCATCAACTCTGTTTACTGTTCTAATACATTTTATAAAGTTTGTAACGTTTGATTTATCCTCAAACGCGGAAAACTCCTTGCCAAAAAACTCTTCATATAATCGCTTATTTTGCATAAGAGAACTTTTCATATTAAAAAAACATGACGTACATTGTTGCTCATACTGTTTATAATCAGCAGCTTTTAATTCTGAAACTTTTTTTCCTGTAGAATAACTAAAGGATTTGATATGCCTTCTTATTTCTTTATTTATAAATGTTAATTCTTGATAATTAAACAAATTTTTAGAAAATAACTCTAAGAAAAAATACATTTTGACATTTGGATTACTTGTACCATCAGAAACCTTTAAAGCAACATAATCATAACCTTCCCCTTTAACTGCGTGTTGAGTTGAAAATTTAGGATTTTTCATTTCTTTATAACAATTTACAAACTCATTGAACTTTACCGAATAAATTTTATTTTTAAATTCTAAATCTTCATCAATATGACTAATAACCATATCAATATGCAAAGTATCAATAATTTCATTTTCACGCATAAAACTTAATAATTTTTCCAAGGTTATATCTCTTTTAGTTTCTTTACTCAATTCACTCAGATGGTATGCAACTTTTATTTTGTCTGAATGATTTTTAATATTCCATAGTTCTTTATTTGCAAACTTAAAGTTTGTTATTTTTTGGATTAATGGTCCAAATTGTTGATTATCGAATAAATCACTTACTTCCATAATAAAATTTAAAAGAACCATTAAATCATCAGGATTATCCATCGTCAAATTTAACAAAATCTCTTTAGAATTATATTTATCGTGTAATTTATATCGTTCATTGTATGCACGATATAAATTATATGCCCCTATTGCTTTAAATAGATCACTATTATACAAAACTAGCTGCAAGGCATCCTGATGTATTCTTATATTACTTAAATCTTCTACTATGTGTATCTTAGGTTTCCCTTCTGCAACTTTTTGAGGGTTTTGCTGGTATAAAGAATCATAATATATATTATTTAGTACCCTGACAATATTTCCTTGCGAGCGCCAATTATTTTTCAAAGAATATTCTCTCACGAAACTATGATTAATTATTTCTTGAAAATCTTCAACCCGATCTTTATAGATTTGTTGCATTTCATCTCCTAATATAACTAATTTTGTTTCACTATCTAAACATGAATTGTAAAACAACTCCAAAACTTCTGAATGTGTATCTTGATATTCATCAATAAAAATATATGAAAATCTTTGAGAAATAGATTTATTTAATTTAGGAAACTTTTCGAATACTGCCTTCGAAAATATTAATAAATCATCATGGGACAACTTACCATAGAGAAAAGAAGTAAATTGTGTCTCTCCATACTCTATATAATTAATATTTTCTATAATTGTTTGTTTTGTGATTGTAAAGTTCTCTTCTAAGTTATTTTTTTCTTTGTATCTTTTTAACTTAACTACTTCTTTTTCATCCTTACTTTCTAGAATTGTACATATATTCTCTTCGAAAAATTCAACAAAGTACTCTATTATGGGCTTTAGCTTAAAAAAAGCCTTCATGAAATTTCCAATAAATGAATGTATAGTACTTATTTCTACTCGTTCACTTATAATTTTCTCACTTAACTGTTTAGCTGCTCTATTAGTGTATGTTATACATAATATTTTTTTGCTAGGAGTCATTAGGAGTTTTCTTATACTTTTGGATACTGCAGTAGTTTTCCCACTTCCAGCAGGTGCATTAACTAAAGTAAACTGTTCAGTAATATTTAATCCTTCAGCCAATCTAATCCCTCCTCAATATAATTTGGGATTGCATTGTTTATATTTCCGGATTCAATTAAGGCGTACATAGAATCCGTTTTATTGTTTAATTTATCAATCCTGTCCCTTAAAGATGTTTCTGCTTTATTAGTATTAGATAATAATAACTGCTTATCTTCAATTATTAATTGGAAGTCTTTTTTAGTAATCTTTGAAAACACTGTTTCGAAATCTAAAAGTTTATGTAATAATGCATCTTCTAAAGTACGTGCATAACCATCAGTATCTGTTTGAAATTTTAAACAGACTTTATTATTTGACAAAAATTCCCCCTTTTTTTCCTTGGATTTTTTAAAAATTTCAGAAATAATGAATTCTCCTACAATTTTTTTTATTGTTTCATTAGACGTCTCTCGCTTTATAACTTCTTCAAGGACTAAGTCTGTTTCCTTCTGAATATCTTCTTTATTATATTCATAGTCTATATCAGTAAATATTAATGTTTTAATCTCTAAAAAATTTATCAGCTCCAAATACTTATGTGCATATGCTCCCCCTACCTGGATATACGATATATATTGCGAAGAAAGATTTTCATACTCTTTCATATTAGAGATAAGATATTTAAACAATAATCTTTCCGCATCTCCTTCAAATAAAATTAATTTATCAGCAAAGACCATTTCAACCATATTGAACTGGAAGAATTTTTCATAAAAATTCCTGTCTATACCAGGCGAATTCATAAAACTGTGCAAGTCATATACTTTTGATTCAGCATGTCCGTTTGATCTTAAAACACGTATATTATTTAAACCAATTATTTTCGTCATCTCACTTGAATGAGTTGTAATTAACATTTGGAAAGGAACACTGTTCTCTTCCATTACTTTTGCTTCTGTTACTTCTACTTCTACTGTTGCTGCTGCTTCTGCTGCTGCTGCTTCCATTACTTCTGCTGCTGCTTCCACCACTTCCGCTACTATTTCTGCTGTTTTATTAATAACACTTACATACCTAATAAAAATATTTTCCATTTGAGGGTGAAGATGTGCTTCAGGTTCTTCAAATACCAATAAATTCACTTTTTTAGCATCTATTTTCTCACTAAAAATCTGTCCTTCTAATAATAAATAAATTAGATTACTGTATCCAAGACCTTGTTTTTGTTCTTTTATTCTTACCCCTTCGTCTTGTTCAAAGTAAATATGTATAAAATCAAGTAATACCTTTTCTATGTCTTTATTTTCCAATCTAAAATCAATTCCTAGCTTTCCAGTGTTACCCCCATTTGTTTTTGAAAAGCTGACAAGAGTTGATTTTACATGTTGGAGTGTTATTGTATCAATCTCTTTTGATAAATTTTGCTGATTCAATAATGTATTAATGCTTTTGATTAAGGTTTTTAAATTTTCTTTCCAATTGTGATTATTTTTAACCGTTTTAAGTAAATGTTTGCTTAAAAAGTTTTGTTTCTCTTCCGATGTATCTGCTAACTTTCTTACAGCATACACACAATGATAATTAAATAAATTATAAAAATCAGCTTTATCTATAATCTGTACCTTGTTTTGAAAATGCTCATCGCAATAATAAATCTTAGATTGCAGGTAAGAATATATCTCTTTAAAATCTACCTCGCCTTTTAAAATATCTATAATATCTTTTTCTTTAACAGGTGTGTATTCATATTCAATTATGAAATAAAAGTTTCTTTTTGTTATATCCACATCTGCCAAATAACTCGAAAAGTTTTCAAGATCATCATCATCATCATACTTAATTACTAAACCAATCGTTATTTTATTTAGTTTTTTATGTATTTTTTGTAACTCTTCAATTTTTTCTTCGTTAACCATACTGTCATCTTTAATAATTTTTTCTAATATTGCTTCATCTTCTAAACGTAATTTACTATTCATATCTTCAATGTTTATTGAATTTCTTTTCTCTTTTATAAAAATATTAGACATTAGTTCCACTAAAGAGGTTTTTCCGGAGTTATTTGCACCCGCAATTGCAGTAATTTGATTATCCAGAGTTATCGTCTCACAAAAGAATTTTCTATAGTTTTTTATAACTATTTTTTCTATTTCAATCATTTCCACAACCCCCAATATAATCCTTTAATAACAATAATAACAAAAAACTCTGCTTTTTACTCATTTAATCGTTACAAAAGTCCAATTACTTTTTCCTTAGCAAGGTGTTTAGAATTAAGTTTTTTGATTCTTACTAAACTAAAACTCGTTAGCCGTTCATGCAGCAAAAAACAATACATTAAAGAAATATTACTTTTTATATGATAATTTTATTATTATAATCGGAGCATTTTCTTGATATTATCCTTTCGAATTAAGAAACTCTATTCTTTATCAAATATGGCCATAATTGCTACTATACTTGTGTATTAAATAACTCTAATAGCCTTCCACTCGATTAAGCGAATGAAAGGCTTGACTTTATTAGATTAAAAATTAAGAGCTTTATTACCCTTACACACAAACAGTAATTGGTGAATTTATAATTTAAATAGGTCTGGTGATCAAGGTAATCATAAAGAATTTAAATATAGTGATAAAAACTCAAAAAAGGCATATCAACAATTTTTTGAAACACCGCTTAATTAAGTAGTTAAACACATGTTTCGTCGTGTAGTAATACTATCTTAATCTTTAATAATCATAAACTCAGTATTAAGTATTAGTCGCTTCTTCTTTTCATTTTGCTCTTATTAATGTACTTTTTGAAATACCTGTCTTTTCCACCTGCTTGTAGAAATGTGTCTCAAGTAATTGTAAAGTGTGTTGAATCCCTGCTTTGTTGAATTTATTTGGTCTTCCCTCACGAAAATTAAAACACTGCCTGGCAATCGCTTTAGCCTCCTGTGTACGCTCCACTATCATATCCCTCTCTAACTCAGAAAACCCACTTATGTTTGTGAAGATAAGCTTCCCCGTCAGTGTGCTTTCAATTATTCCCATGTTAAGTATTTGTATTTTAATACCTTGCTCAAATAGTTCTCTTACAATTTGTATTGCATCACCTGCTGAAAGAGTAAATCAATCCAGATTTGAAACAACTAGCATGTCTCCTTTTTTAAATTGGCCAGCACCTTTTGAAATTCCAGGGGATCCGTTTTTGTACCCGTAATCCTCTTACTGTAAATAACTTCACATCCTCTCCTTTAATATTTCAACTTGCGACTGTAAATCTTGGCCTCCCGTACAGCTTTAAATGTATGAATATAAAAATGGACTATATATAGAGGAATCAAACATTTTATTCAAAGACTACGCTAAACAATGGATAACAATATATAGTGCCGAAAGAACCTAAAACATGGAACCATCCGAATAAGAAAACATGAAATTAGGAAATTTATGCCTTACTTTGTCCATAAGAAATTAAAGGATATCACAGGGAAAAATATCAAGAAGCTTTAAAGGATTTAAAAGAAAAAGGATACGCGGACAATACCGTAGATGGGATTCACCTTACTGGAAGAATGATTTTTATGAAGGAAGTTGAAACGGAAAAGATAAAAAAGAACCCAACAAAACTGCGTATATTAAAAGAGATAGAAAAATCATTGAGGAATTAGAACTACCAGAAATCCCAAAGTACATGCAAAAAGAAGAGCTTGCACTTTTTCTAAAGTTGCCGATAACAAAGGATTAGAAATAGACTCCTAGATCCTCCTTACATTAGCTTATACCGGAATGCGAGTTGGTGAGCTTGTTTCTCTAAAGTGGAGGGATATTGATTTTGTGGATTATACAATAGGCATTACAAAAACTTACAATAATCCTCGAAATAACACAGCACAATTTGAACTTGTTCCACCATAAACAATTAATTCCATCCGCACGATTAGCGTAGATGAAGATATTATTGAAGCCCCCAAGAGCCATAAAGAAGAGCAAGAAAAAGGTAATTAAAAGATTAGGGAATGCTTAATACAATGAAGGGTTTATTTTTGCTAAAAAGAAACGTAAACTGGGTTAACCTATATTTATAAAAAACTATAGAGAATAGGATGCGTAGCTTAGTAAAAATGATAAACTTGAATGAAGAGTTAACACCACACTCTCTACGACATACTCACGCTAAGGTAGGATTAGAAGATATTATGGAAAGACTTGGACACTCTGAGGATGATACAACAAGAAAAGTATATCTTCATGTAACTAAGATATGAAAAAAGAGGCTTCTCAGAAATTTCGTCAATTAATGAGAAGCCTCGACTAAATTCATGTTGTTAGCAAAATGTTAGCATTTTGACTCACTCTAGCTTTAAACACTAAAGGGCTTATCAGCTAAATTACATCATGCCGCCCATACTACAACCTTAAAAATCCTAAGAAATACATGTTAAAATCCCCTTTAAATCAACTTTTATATAGATTCCTCCTATATGAAAAATAGTAATATTAAATCCTATCGGTGTATTTTCGGTGGTTTTATAATCTACAATGATTGGAGAATCAACTCTTGTTGGTAGCCTTCCGATGTGTGTTACCCATGTGGATATATTGATACTCGGATACCTTAATTACAAAATAATCCAGCTTTTTATTTCTACCACGTATTATCAAAGATTATAGTTATTATTCCGTTTTTGGGAAATTTTGTTTATAATTGTATTATCATAGTTAAGTATAATGGAGCTGATAATTATTGAAAATACTAGATAAAAAGGATCTAGATATAGACATTCAAAATACACTTAAAGCCCTTAATCTCCTAAAGGGGCAACTACATAATATACAACTTGATATAAACCACCTTTTCTCTCTTGAAGATGCCTTAAAAGGAAAAGGTGGTCATGCTATTCGACTTTTTTACCAAGAATGCCACCTTCCCTTTTTAGTATTTATGGGAGATTGGATTAATGACTATGAGTCTACTCTAAACAAGATGTCTCAATCACTCCAAACTCTGGAACCTTCTCCTTCAGGTTTTATACAACAATCCTTTTTAGAAAATGAACTGATACAGGGATTAAGAAGGGCTGATACAAACACAAGGGAATTAACAAGTGAAGCAAATAGCATCATGCAATCGGTTCAAGATATTGTATCCCTCCCAATCCTAGAGGAAGAATTGTTTGTCAGAGATACAAGACATGCGCAGGATATAAGTTATAAAACAATCGATAAGCTTCAAGAATTTGATCAACGAGGAACAGATTCTCTTGAACCTCTACAACAGAATCTACAAAAAATGAATCAATATATTGAGCAAATGACATCCATGTTCAGAAACGGAGAAATCACTCTTTCACAATATAAACCTGAGATACTTACATGGCAGGATACTTATAATAAACTATCGAATAACACAGATATAACTACGGAACAAAGTATGCTGAATGATATTACTAAAGGGATTATAGAGGGATCTACCAATGCTGTTACGGACGTATGGGAGGGATTAAAATCAACCTTTGGGATGGTACGAAACATCCCCATGATAACTAATCCGGTCCATTTACAGAATGTAATTCGGTTGAGTAACGGGGAAAAACTATTAGAACATTATAGGTTTATCAATCAAATCATTCAAGACCCTAAAGCCAGCGTACAACCACTAATTGATATGCCTAAATACATATGGTCAGGAATTAAAGATGCTTGGAATAGAGATGTAGTCAACGGAGATGCAGAAAGTCGATCCGCATTCTTCTCTTATGGATTAACTACATTAGGTATTGGGCTACTTGGAGATAAAGGTATTAGCAAAGCTGGCAACATTGTTAAAACAGTAGACACGGCAGTTAAAGGGATTAAAAAAGCTCCATCAAATATTAACACACCGACTCCAGCTATGGCAGGAGGTCTGTCTCACCCTCGTGTCCCGTATAATGTTATTAATAACCCATTAACACAGATTAAGAAAGTAACAGAAGAGGTATACGGAACTAAAAATATAAGTAACCCCCTTTTACCTAAGGAAGGTAAGGTGGGAACATTCAAGGAACTCGCAAAACAAGGTACAGCATTTGATAATATCACACCTCATCATATGCCCTCTGCTGCCAAAATGAAAGAAGCAGGAGTAAAAAGAAGCAACGGGGTAAGTATGAATATGGAGCAGCCTCATCCAGGAAAAGGTGGAAGACATAGAGAAACATATACTTATGGTTTAAGTGGAAATAAATTAGAAGAATACCTAAACTTAAATTACCGTGATGCTCTCGCACATGATATATTGGACGCAAGAAGGATATACATCAAATACGGTTTATATACACCCGAAATCAGGGAAGGACTTTTAAATACAATTAAGAAAAATAGGGAGCTATATCCTGATTTATTTCAAAAGTAAAGGTGATGAAAATATGGATGTAAAATCAGAATTAAAAAAGGTTTACACTAATAGACTTTTGCAATCACAAAAAGAAATCTCAGAATTTGAAGAAGCATTAAGTTATCTAATAACATTAGGAGATACATCAATCATTAGCGAATTATGCATGGTGTTTGACGATGATACAGAACAATATGAAGTAATGTTCGGCCTAGTACATGGGATAGAGCAACTTTATAAAGAAAATATTGAAGAAGGACTCTACCTTATTGCTATATCTGTACCAAATGTAATTGATAGAGCTGCTGATTGGATGGAAGTTTTGCATTATAGAATCTTAAATCATGATCAAGTTAGAATTTCATATGGTAAGGTGCTATCTAAACTTGATGAAGAGACAAAAAGAGTAGTAATAAATTTGTTAAACGATATAAAGAATGAAGATCCAAACTTGTTTAGCAGTTCTGTTGATGAAGTAATAAAAGCAATTTAGTTATGACCACCTTGAATGGCTAAGTGCCTTCAAGGTTTTTTTGTCGGGTACTACAAACAATACGACATTTTATATTCAAATTAATAGCATTAAATCAATAATTTTATGGATTAGTACACTTCCTAAAAAAATGTAGTACTACAAAGAAATTTTCAAAAAACCATTTTGAGGTGCACGCTTGCCCCCACTCTACCTATCCTCCCAAAACGAGGGATTTTTCTTTTTTGATGGGGGGGGTTAAATAAAATAGAACACGGAAATAGTCTCCATGTTCTACTCAATACCCTATTCTGCTCTCTTGTTCTTTCTTGACTTCAGCTCTAATACAACATTAGATTTAGGTTTTTTATATTTTGAAAGTGTACCTTCCTCAATCCCTGTAAGTGCTTCAATCATACCTTCTCCAAGAGTCAACTCGAACTCATTAGAAAGCTCTTCTTGTATGCTATTACCATTGAAAATATTATTTTCTAACAAGGTTAAAATCGATTTCTTTATTAGAATAGGACTTGTTGGTATTGATTGATCATCTAATGGTTCTCTTTTTCTCCAACCATTTTTACTTATTTGTCTTTGCATATATGAATACTGATTATAAGTAATCACATTCAAATTATATGCCCTTCTAACCATTACACCTACTGAAACATGCCACTTTTTCTTCATAAAGACATAATGCTCTAAGTTAGTAGGAAACATACTAACATCTCTTATAAATGGTTCTTTTGGTAATAGAAATGCACTAGCAAAGTCGTTCGCCTGGTTCTCCATTTCTCTTTCCTCATCTTTAGATAAAGTAGATAAATCTAGATACGGTTCATGTATTAATATATGAGCTAATTCATGCGCTGCATCAAATTGTCTTCTATATCTACTTCCTTTATCATTCCCTAATACAACAAAATAAACATCTGAACCATTTATTTTCCTTGTCTGAGTGTAAGCGTCTATTTCTGGAACATTTATCCTAGAGGTTGAAACAATAATTCCATTCACTTCTAGAAGTTCCACCATGTTTTTTATAGGCTTCTCTCCCAAACCCCAATAATTTCTGGCTACTTCTGCCATCTCTTCTATTCCCATACGATCACTGTCTAATGTCGGGAAATTTTTTGGGGGTAATTCTATATATTCATCAATAAGACGATAAATGATTGAAAGAAAGTCTAACCTTAATTTTTGAGCTTCTAAATCCTTCTTTAAAGTCTTCGCAAGTGCCCTAAAGTAGGCATTACCTACCTTTACATTATTAAGGTCTTCTTCAAAATAGAACCTTCTAGGGAAGCCAAGAATCGCTTCTAATTGGAGCATAACTTCTCCACTAGGTTGACTTAAATTTTTTTCATACTTAGAAATCATTTGTTTTGATATTGATAACTTTTCCGCTAAATCAATTAAACTCATTGCATTAAAACGTCTTGCTAATTTTAATCTTTCTCCATTAAATTGAGATGTAATCATCTTAAAAAATCCCTTCCTATGAGAAGAGTGCGACTTTAATCAGATACTTTTTTTTGCTTTCTTTTTAAAGGAACTGCCATGTCATGTTGTTGTTGCTCTTGTTGTCTGCTTTCCTCTTCAATATCATCATTTGATGGAACAGTGATATAGTTGCTCCAATCTTCATCATATAGAACATCAAAGTTTGCATTTAAAACATTTGCCTTAACTGAATTCAGTTCATATCGAACCATATCTAGACTAATTACACAAAACCGCTCTATTTCACATGGACAAGCGCTCAGCATTTCGTTATAAATTTGACGTGCTTCCTCTTCATCGAAATCTAAGCCCCATGATAATTGTATCGCTCTTCTCTGATTTTCATCTAGCTCGCTTTCAAAATCTTCATTAATAATACCAGAAAGTGCAGAAATATAATACATCGCCTTAGATTGTATTTTTCCATTCTGTCTATCCTCAAGGTTTTTTTGAGAAAGGAAAAAAAATAAAGTTTTATTCTCAATATCAACAAGCCCTGTAACTTTCCAACCTCTTCTATTCGTTATAAACGAAAATATCTCATCTGCATGACCGCCAATTTGATGGGAATATATAAAACTCCATTTCGCCATCCCATGACCATTATTGATTCCATAATCATTTTCCAGGCGATTACTAGCTTTGTTTAAAGATAATTGAACTCTTCTAATAATTTGCTTAATCCTTTCTTCATCAATATTGAGTTTAAAAGGCAACTACAACAACTCCATCCAAAATGTAATTATATAACTATTTTACATTATTATTAAAAAACGTCAACCTTTTAGACTCGATAATTATATTTTTGTCAATTAATTATTAATTTAAACTTAAATTAAATAAACTTTGGCTCAACTTCTGAAAAAATCAGCTTCATTTATGGAAGATACTAATGTTTTAGAAGTTGAAACTAACCGAGAAATGCTCATTTAAACAAAGTTTTCTTTAAATTATCCGATTATTAAATTGGAAGAGGCATCTACCTATTTTTTTAAAAAATATATTTAAATTTTCAGTGACTGATCAATATTAGACATTAAATTCAACCTAACATTATTGCACCCCGTATGGACGATTGATGTTTTATAGGCTGGATTAGAAACTAAACTAATCTCATGCAAATCAGCTCTGTTTACGTAGTGAAAAGGAAAATGACGATACCTTTGATTAGGTTTATAAATACCATTTGTGAAACCAATGGAAACATGATTTATTGTACCGCTTTGAACTAAGTTATATACCAAACGACCATTGCTGTTATTTGGTAAGTTAATTCTAAACGCTAACCCTTTTTCATCCTCCAGAAAGGTTAATTGACCTTCTTTATCATTTACAATTTCATAAATATCATTATGAAATAATAGAAGTCTTTGTTTTCTTGTTTTTATAGAATCAGAGAACGCACCTCGTTGGAATTGCTCATAAAATTGCCTATTCCACTGTTTTTCAATGAATGACTTCTCATTCCAACAAAGTGCATACCCACTAATTACTAAGCTATTCATAACACTTAATAATGAATGTTCCCTACTCTATCAGGACGCTGTCTATGCCCTGAAATGATTTCACTGGCCATTGATAGGGTAGTAAGCCTTGAATCCCCTGAGGGCTGTTCTCCAGCATATCTAGGGGTAAAATTTTCTTTTTTGAATGAAATAATGGTTGAATTAACTTTGCTCGAAAAAGTATTGTAGTTTTTAATTTCGTTATTGTACTGATCTAATAGACTATGATATTTATTTTGAGTATCGATAATTTCATTTTTTATATTATCGAGTACGTTTTTCTGTTTATTCAAAATGTCTTGGGCTTCCTTTACTATTTCATCAAGGTTTACTAAATTAGTTATTTTTGCATTTTGTAATCCTTCAATTTCTTTTTCTTCTTTTCGGATTTCAAGCTCTTTTTTTAGAACTAGATCACTAATATCAATAGGTTCTGATTTCTTGAAGAAGAATTTTTTGGGGGTTAATTTAGTCAACATTTCTTGTGCGTTATCTGATTCTAATTGCTCGATTTCCTTTCTTAACTTAGCAATTTTCTGTTCACTTTCTTTAATCAATTGAGGTCTTTTTGCCTGTATTTCTAATACTTCTGCATATAATTTCGCTTGATTTTTCATTTCTTGAGGTTCCATTAGTATAGCTCCCTTTAGGTTAATAGTTACATAGGATGCTGGTAGGCAACACCCTATGTTTTGGTTTACTTAGCTTTTCTCAATGCCAGCTCAATTTGTTTAATTAGCTTTACTCTTTTTTCTGTTAATTTGATTACTTCCTCTCTTCCTCTGCTTTCTCCGATAACTCCTGAAGCTGTTTCATATCGCATAGTCAAAATTTACTCACCCCCTTTCAGGTATTGCTTACACCCCCTTTATTTTTTAAAAAAATCACCTACCGATACGTTTACCTCCCCTACTACCTATCACCCCGAAAGGAGAAAATTTTTATTTCGATAGGGAGGCTTATCCAAAGTAACTCGAGAAAACACTATCTCGCTTTTCTTTATCTATCTCCAACATAGCCACAAAGTAAAATTAATTGTTTGCCTTTATAAAATTTGTAACTTATAGTTCCTCTTATTTCTTCTTTTTTCCATGTAAAAGGCTCGTGTAATCTGATTAATGGTCCATTTTTTTTGGCTTTACCATTTTTCAATTTTATAACCAATATCTCACTGACGTTTTCTATAATCTCCACAGCAATAATTTCATTTTCTACAAATGTAGTAACACCATTTCCAAAGGAAAACACCTGACACAACTTACCTACTAATGATTTATTTATCTCTTGTAATTCAATGTCAGACAGCTAAATCACCACCATACTTATACTTGAATATTTATCTTTAGTAGTTTTACAGTTTTTCGTACCAGATAATATTACTTCCTAAATATGTTCGCTCCGTTCCTTCTTCAAAATACACTGTAATAAATGGATAAATATCATTTTCACTAACCCAACTTAGTGTAATTGTTTCCACTTCGTTTTCACCTTCTGCAAATATAACTACACTATCAAATTCATTTATTTTTATTTTAGATAGATATTCCTTCATAGTTTTCACCTCTTTTTTATATTTGTTCCACTTCTTTTTTGACAAAGTGGAACACGCTTCGACTCTACTCTATCAATGGACTGAGTTATTTGTGTTCCATGTTCCACTTCTATTTGACATTCGCTTTTAATATAGTGGTAGTAGTCATATTTGTACTACACTACTACTACATTCATATATTTAAGTTAAGTAAAAGTGGAACAAGTGGAACAAACCTAATCAAAGCCTTATGCTTATTGATTTAAACCTTGTTCCACTTCTATAAAACATCTGGAACAAAAGTGGAACAAGTGGAACAATATTATTGATTTAAAATAAAGCACTGAACTGATTTTAAATACGGCTCTTTATAATGGACTAGATCAAGAAACTCTCTATCTGGTCTTGCTCTCCTTTTTTCGTATCTTTCGCCTAATAGTTCTTGAAACTCTATAACAAACTGCCTTTGTGACTTAAACTTATATCCGTTATTTTGGCAAAAATATTGATATTCTTTATAAACATAGTCTGTAGGCACCTTGTCCACTTCGGCTATTTCTTCGTCTTTAAATTCATTTTTATAGAATTCAACAATTGGATTATTAAACTCTTTGTATTCTTCTAGTTGTTGTTTAACAACATCTGGAATGGTGAATTTTTTAAATTCCATCTGTAACGCTTTAAAAAGTACATATTCTAAAACGTCTTTTGATTTTAACTTGACCTCTTTAATAGATGGATCTTCAACCTTTCCATTAAAGTCCGCATTGAATGGAAGTATCACCATTCGTCTATAAGTTCCGTTACTCTTGTTTCTTATTTTAGGAATCTCATTAGCACTGAATAACATTGCCAATTTAAGTTGCACTGTGAATGGGTCTCGTCCTTTTTGCTCTACGGTTATATAATCCCCAGTAGCAATACTTTGTAAGTTGGAGTTATTTTCAATATAACTACCAGCAATATCATCACCAATATTTAATGTCTTTCCTACCATCTGGAACGGTTTAAACTTCTCACCTATTTCATGCATTTTTAAAGTGGATACGTTTTTTTCACCTATCAGATTTATTAGTAATTGCTGGAATGTACCTTTACCGTTGTTACCAGATCCAACTAATATGAAATATTTCCCTCTGGTATAATTGCCGTTTAACGATTCATTAATAATTTCCCATAGTAGCTTAACAACTTCTGAATCATTACAAGCAATTTCATTCAACCATGAATCAAAATTCCATTTTGGCTTAGGTGCATTCTCTACATAATTTGTTGATATTTTTGTAGTAAACACCTTTTTTGGTGAAAATGGTTCTAGCTTTTTTGTTGCTGCATTATAGATACCATTTCCAACTGGTATTAGATCTGGTGAATTAATACTTTCTTTTATGTCGCATTGCATTTTAATTTTGAAATAAACATCTTTCACCTGTTTTTCAGTGAATTGCGGTTCTATAGGATAAATCAACCTGTAAATATAATTTATGTTTGAAGTATAAATACCTTCGTCCTCTATATAAACATGAAGTCTTGCGTCCTCGCTTGTACCAATAACCGCGAAATGATGTTTTTTCATTAATATTTTTGCACAATCAAAAGTAGAAATTTTATCATTACTTTTAATAGTTTTAGAGAATTTTTCATTAAATGAATAATCCGTTCTAATGTCTTTATTTTTAATTTCCGCTTCCAATTTTGAAAGGTTATTTTCTTCCCATTCACTATTACCTAATGCAAGCATTATTGCGTATTTCCTTGCATTTTCAATAGTTATTTCACCAGTTTGAACGCTTTTCGCTAGTACCATAATGCATGAAAGAGAATTAGTGTAATCCTGTAAATTTTCTTTTTCTCTTTCAATGTAATTTCTTATAGTTAATGTGGTACTTCTTGCGCTTAAAGGTGTACGTTTTCCAACCTTTACTGGTTCGCTTTTTTGTTCCTCAACTTGTTCTATTTCTACTTTTACTGGATAAGCTTCACCGAATTTAACATATGAATCTGTTTCTTTATCAAATACACTTGGTAGCCCTTGTAACTGGCTCCATGTAATTGAAGAATTATCAAACGGCAAACCTATAACATTGGCAACTTGTTTTATTAACGGTTCGTTTTCTTCTTTGCTATAGGATCGTTCGGCTTCTAGTATTAACCTGTATCGTTCATTACCTAGCCTACTTCTAATAGTTTCATAGATGATATATGAATAACCGTTTATTTTATTTTCAATGTGCTTTATAAAATCATTACGATTCATGTTGACATCGTCATAATCTAATATAATAAGATCCTTACTTATAACATTGCTGTCATTTCGGATAAATTCCCCATTTTCATTAGGCTTTATGTTTCCACTAATAAAATAATGAATGTTGTTTTTTGCTTTCGCTGTGGCTCTTTTATCCTTTACATCAAACTGATTTACCATTGTTGGGGTAAAGTTAGCAATCCACTCTAAGGCGTCATCTGTTTCTACCTTAGTTAGTTTATTTGTCTTAAAGCCTTTTGAAATGTAAATCAATAAATCACCTCCCCCAATTCTTGTTTCTCCCATCACAATTTGTTACAATGATGGGAGATAAGGAATATTAATTTCCCTTCTAGAAAAGGTGTAGGATCTCCCCAGATTTATACACCTTTTCATGCGTTTATTAGTGCAATGTGTAAAAATATCAATGTTCCAACGAATGCTATTAGATAAAAACGATCTATGAATTTTTCATTCATAGTGTTCACCTTGTTTAACTACCTTTTCAAAAATGGTACCGTATACCTTGCGTGTCGATTCATATTCTTCTTTAAGGTCATTAACGGTATAATGGAGCAATTCACTTAATACCCTTAATTCTCTATGCCACTCACGGAAATAATGCCTTTCCTGTCCTAAATGGACTTTATCATTCATATCCGTTACAAGCTGGTACATAAGAGTTTGAATATCATCTAATACCGAACTTCTAAGACCGATTTCCCCTAATTCAAAGTCAAGATCATGTACAAGGTTTCTCACCGTTTTATTTTCCATAATGCCCACTTCCTTTTTTTATTTTTCAAACAAGCCCATGATCTAGATAACCTCTATCATGTAACACTTCTATTAGTTCTTGTACTGCATTTTCCTTCGTGTAATCTTTAATTTCTTGAAGTGCATATACAACTCTTAAAATACCAGTTGTTATTTCTGCTCTTTCAAGCATTGAATCTAAATTTAATTCATTAACTTTTGGTACCTGCATATTAATTACCCCCCTTTTTAATACCACGTTCTATTAGGCAAATAATGCCACCAATCACCATTACGATAATGCACGTTTAAGCAGTTTTCTGAAGTATTTCTTTCGACTTTGACAATATCGGATAACGTATAATCTTTGCGTTTCTCAAGCCCAAATGCTGAATTATGCCTTGCGTATGTTTCTAATAAAAGCTTGTATTCTTCATCTGATAAATGTTTTGCTACTGGTAGCTTTTTCATCTTGTAGTAGCTCCCTTCAATTTATTGAAAAACTTAATATCATTATTGGTAGCTGTCATACTTGCTGTCATATCGTCAAGAAATTCATCAACCTCATTTTTCTTGAACAAGTATTTAGTTCCTACCTTGTAATATTTCAAACCGTTCTTAATTAAACGATCCTCAATAATAGGCTTACTGATATTTAGATACTCGGTTAATTCCTTGTAAGACATGAAATATTTTTGTTTTGCTAGTTCATCAACTCGTTTATTGATTGCTTTTTCAAGTAATGTATTAACTGTATTTTCATCAATTTGAACGCTTAACACCTACATTCACCCCTTTCTTAGTTTCTTACCGCCAATTCTCTAATTTCTATCTCAAACAAGTCTCCCAATTCACGATCAAGTGTATCTGCAATTTTTTTAGCACTTCGTGTAGATATTCCATACCTACCATTTAAAAAATTGGAAAGAGTAGATTGGTTTAATCCAGCCGCTTCACTTAATGATTTTTGGTTGAACCCTTTTTCAGCCATAGCGATTAATATTTTAATTTTTTTCGGGCGATATTTGATCAATTTATTACACCTTCTTTCTATTGCTTTCTATTGCTAATTTCATAATAAAACATATATCAATAAAAAGCAATAGAAAGCAATAATATTTTTTAAAAAATATTTGCTTTCTATTGATAAACCAAATATTATAGTTATTAATAAGGGAGGTTTGATCATGAGTGATAATGAAAATACATTTGGGAAATATTTGAGGGAGTATCGAGAGGTTAATGGTCTTTCTATCAGTGATCTCCATAGAATAACTGGGGTTTCACAACCATATCTTTCTCAACTTGAAAATGGTACCAAATCACCATCAAGAAAAGTAATTCATAGAATAGCTGCGGGATTAACAGATAGTTTAGATACTGAAACGACATTCGGTACAATGTACAAAATATTATTAGAAAAAGCTGGTTTTAATACTGAGTGGGATTATTTAAATGAAATTGAGGATAAATATAAAACACAAATCAATGAAGGTGAAAAACAAGTGGATCTAATAGAGCAATCTAAAGAATTGTATAAAAATGAAATTTCAATTCCGATTTATTTGAATAAGGATAATGAGGGTAATTTTTATTTCTTTAAAGATAGTGAATTAATTGATGATGACACACAACAAAAATTAAGAAATATTATTAAAACATTATTGGAATAGATGGGCGGTGATTAAATGGCTCGTATATACAAGAAGAAAACAAAAAATGGCATTAGATGGGGTTATGTGGTTTATGTCGGTACTGATCCAATCACTGGAAAAGAAAAGAGAAAATACAAACAAGGTTTTTTAACACAAAAAGACGCTAAACTTGCTGCTGCATTAGTTGAACGGCAAATCAATAATAATGAATATATAGAGCCTTCAAAAATTACATTTAATGCTTTATGTGATGACTGGGAGAAACATTACATCACCCAAGCAAAGGAAAGTAGTTTGAGAGCAAGAACTAAAGCTTTAAAGCATATTAAAAATGAGTTCGGTAATGTAGCAATACAAAAAATAAGTAAAAAGGCATATCAAGATACAATAGATAAGTTGGCTAATAAGTTTAGTTATAATTATGTTTCAAGTATTCATACCTCTGCAAATATGGTTTTTGAATATGGTCGGGAAAATAAATTACTTAAAGAAACACCGACAAAGGACATTACATTGCCAAAGAAAAAGAAAACTGTTTCAGATCTGGAACAAGACAACATACAAGAAAAGTTTCTTGAAAAAGAAGAATTAGAGGAATTTTTAACTACTGCTAAAAATGAAGGCTTAGAAGGTGATTTACTTTCTTTCACAATGCTAGCATATACAGGCTTAAGAATCGGTGAAATGATGTCATTAAAATGGTCCGATATTGATTTCGATAAACACACCTTAAGAGTTATAAAAACTTATTACAATCCAACAAACAACAAAGAAAAATATACATTATTGACCCCTAAAACTGAGGGATCTATAAGAACTATATCTATTGATCCAATTTTAATCGAATTACTCCAGCTACACAAACAAGAACAAGATAAAGTGAAGAAAGAAAACAAAGCCTTCTACCACAATAAAGATTTCATCTTTGCCACTAATGAAGGGTATCCTAAAACCATTAAAAACATTGCAATAAGAATGCAGCGTTTATTGAAAAAGACAAAAATAAATAAACATGTTACACCCCATTCATTTAGACATACTCACACATCACTACTGATTGAAGCAAACGTCCATATTAAAGAGATACAAGAACGCTTAGGGCATAGTGATATTAATACAACTATGGACATATACGCCCATATGACAAAGAACATAAAAAAAGAGGCTTCGGATAAATTTAGTAGCTTGATGAAGGATCTTACATCTAAAATAAAATGAAAAGCACCTACCAAATAGGTAGGTGCTAACACGATAAACTTAGGCGAAGTAGACCCCGCCATTACAAACCGGGCGTACCGATTTTTTCCTTAAATTGAATGTTACATTATCTAGATAATAAAGTCAAGTAATTTAGAGAAGTATTTAAAAACAGCTATTAATCCATCTTGTTTATCATATGCATTAATCTCTCTTTTTGTTCTATCCAACAGTTGTTTAAAATCGCCATACCTAGCCTTTTTTATCCCATCACTCTCGATATATGTATAATGAACATAAATCAAAGTTGTTAAGTCATGAATTTTGCGATTAGATAACCGTTTTTTCCTCGATGAAGAAGATAACCCAGGTATTGTCTTTGTAAATTCAGTGATAGGTTTTACTATTTTATTCCTTTCAATCTGATTTATGCAAGCTATGTCCATTAATATTGGACTGTTATGCGCTGCTGTATTTCTTATATTCTTCACATATTTTAATACTTGTTGAATTTCTTTATATGGTGAAGGTCGATTTTTCCTTTTATAATAATACTCCACGAATTTTACAAAGTTTCCAAACGTCATTACCTCAAACAAAACCCAAATAGGAGGTTTTGAATGATGCTTAACATAAAGACCATAGTTATAATGACTTTCTTTTTTTAACGCATGCATATAATCATCGATAGAGCTGCCATCATAAGCTAAAAAGTCAGTGACTATACTATAACCATCTTCAGTAGGATCGTTTGTTATATCAGTAAGAAGCTTAGTTTTAATTGAATGTTCAATATCTAAACTCATGTGCAACACTAGATATCTGAGTCGCATATCAATAGTTGCTAAATCTTGAAGGAGTTTAAAATCCAATTTAATATACTGACCACGATTATTTTTTTCAAAATTTTTTCTGTATGCAGTGATTTTATAAAAATAATTGGAGGTTTGCAGTATTTTTTTAGCATTCTCCTTAGAAATCAAATCAAACTTCACATTTTTTCCGTCCAAATGTTCAATCATTTCATTAAAATTTAATTTCCTCTTTAGAGACGTGTTCATTGGTTTCCCATTATTCCCCCTTCTACAGCACCATTACTATTTTATCACAGTTTGTTTTATTCAAAAATGTAAAAAAAGGCTTCCACTAAGTTTATTAACTTAATGAAAGACCTCTCTAAAATCCCACTAATTAATATCGGTGGTTTTATCGGTGGTCTGATATAATTATCTAAGCTAAAAACCTTAATATATAAAGGTTTTATAGATCAAATTACATCATGCCGCCCATTCCACCCATACCGCCCATATCAGGCATTGCAGGTGCGTTTTCTTCTGGTTTGTCAGCTACGACTGCTTCTGTTGTTAGGAACATGGCAGCAACTGAACCAGCGTTTTGTAGAGCTGAACGTGTTACTTTGGCAGGGTCAACGATACCAGCGTCGATCATGTTTACCCATTCGCCTGTTGCAGCGTTGAAGCCAGTGCCTACTTCTTCGCGTTTTAGGCGATCTACGATGATAGATCCTTCTAAACCTGCGTTGTGAGCGATTGTGCGTACTGGCTCTTCCATTGCACGTAGAACGATGTTGATACCTGTTTGAACATCGCCTTCTTCTTCTAATGCAGCAACTTTGTTGTATACGTTAAGAAGGGCAACACCACCACCAGATACCATACCTTCTTCTACAGCTGCGCGTGTAGAGTTTAGGGCATCTTCAATGCGTAGTTTACGTTCTTTAAGTTCTGTTTCTGTAGCCGCTCCAACTTTTACGACTGCTACGCCACCAGCTAGTTTAGCAAGGCGTTCTTGTAATTTTTCACGGTCGAATTCAGAAGTTGTTTCGTCCATTTGTTTACGGATTTGGTTTACGCGGCCTGCGATTTGGTCGCTTGCACCAGCACCTTCAACGATTGTTGTGTTTTCTTTTGTTACAACGACTTTAGAAGCGCGTCCTAGAGAGTCGATTGTAGCAGATTTAAGGTCACGACCTAGCTCTTCAGTGATTACTTCACCGCCAGTTAGGATAGCGATATCTTCAAGCATTGCTTTACGACGGTCACCGAATCCAGGCGCTTTAACAGCTACTGCATTGAATGTTCCACGTAATTTGTTCACTACTAATGTAGATAATGCTTCGCCTTCTACATCTTCAGCGATAAGAAGTAATGGTTTACCTTGTTGTACTACTTGCTCAAGTACTGGTAATACTTCTTGAATGCTTGCGATTTTTTTGTCAGTGATTAAGATGTAAGGATCATCTAATACTGCTTCCATTTTATCTGTATCTGTTACCATGTAAGCTGAGCTGTATCCACGGTCGAATTGCATACCTTCAACGATATCCATTTCTGTTGTGAATCCTTTAGATTCTTCGATTGTAATAACACCGTCGTTACCTACACGCTCCATAGCTTCAGCGATTAATTGTCCAACTTCTTCGTCAGCAGCAGAGATGGATGCTACTTGCGCAATAGACTCTTTGCCTTCGATTGGTTTAGAGATCGCTTGTAGCTCTTCAACTGCTGTAGCAACCGCTTTTTCGATCCCTTTACGGATACCCATTGGGTTTGCACCAGCTGTTACGTTTTTCAAACCTTCGCGGATCATTGCTTGCGCTAGAACCGTTGCAGTTGTTGTACCGTCACCAGCTACGTCGTTTGTTTTACTTGCTACTTCAGCAACTAGTTTCGCACCCATGTTTTCAAATGCATCTTCTAGTTCGATTTCTTTAGCAATTGTTACACCATCATTTGTAATTAATGGAGAACCGAATTTCTTCTCAAGAACCACGTTACGTCCTTTAGGTCCAAGAGTTACTTTTACTGCATCTGCAAGTGTATCCACACCACGAAGCATCGCGCGGCGAGCGTCTTCACTAAATTTAATATCTTTAGCCATTATTAAGTACCTCCTCTAATAGTTAAAAATCTTTATAATAAGTATATAGCTGTTTTTTTATTAACCGATCACAGCAAGAATGTCATTTTCACGTAAAATTAAGTATTCTGTACCTTCGTATTTCACTTCTGTTCCTGCATATTTTGAGAAGATAATAAGGTCGCCTTCTGCAACTTCTAATGCTACACGTTCACCATTTTCTAGTACACGTCCAGTACCAACTGCTACGACTTTACCTTCTTGAGGCTTTTCTTTCGCGCTATCTGGTAGTACGATACCGCTTGCAGTTTTTTCTTCCGTTTCAACAAGCTCGATAATAATTCGATCACCTAGTGGCTTCAACAAGTGAAACAACCTCCTCAATTCATTCAAAAATTATTTTATTAGCACTCGTTAGTCTTGAGTGCTAACACAATTATTATATTAATCAAAACTACTCTTTTTTGCAAGTAAGAACCTTGCAATTTTGCAAAAAAAAAATGCGAACCTCTCCATTCTATACAACTTCTATTTGTTTTATGCACTTCATAAGGATGTACTATTTGAAACTAATAGTGTTTAACAGGTAAAATAAATATTAGTGTAACTTCTTTATGAATAGGAGACTAGCCATTGAAAAAAGAGTATTGGTTTATCATTATGATTTATATAGCCATGCAATTATCAGCCATCGTTGGCGTTCCTGCCATTCTTTTTCTAGGTAATATGTTAGGATACAGCTTTGATGAGGTTGCAAAAATTGCACCGCCACTCTGGATTGTCATTAGTTTTACAATTACCCTTCTCTTAACTTTGTGGTTTTTACGGAAAGAAAGCAAAGAGATGCCAATGAGGAATCAAGCACCATTATCTACTTCTATCGGGTGGGCGATTGCAGGTATTCCGCTAGCATTTATTGCTCAAACCGTTGCAGCGAATATTGAATCAATGCTCGGCATTGAGATGGGGTCAGACAATACACAGCAAATTATGTCTTTAATTGAAACGTCTGCTATTGTGATTCTCGTCGTTTCTATTATTGGTCCGATATTAGAAGAGATCATTTTCAGGAAAATCATTTTTGGTTCCTTGCATAAACGATTGAACTTCTTTTTATCAGCACTAATTAGTTCATTAATTTTCTCTCTCGCGCATGGGGAAATTGAGCACTTACTTCTTTATGCAGCGATGGGCTTTACGTTCGCGTTTTTATATGTAAAAACCAATCGTATTCTCGTACCGATCATTGCTCATGTAGCAATGAATACCTTTGTCGTTGTGATTCAATTGAATATGGATAAGCTAGAAAAATATATGACAGAATTAGAAACGGTACAAATGATTTTTAGCAGATTAGGATGATGTTAGATGAGAACACCTTTGTTCACAGGGATTATCTCCCTTCTTTTTGGATTTGTATTTATTTATTTTGCAATTATTAACCTTCAAAACGGTGGAGGTTGGGGATTTTTAACGATCTTCATTTTGATTTTTGCCACTTTTGATATTGGTGGCGGGATTAAATTAATCGCTATGCATTATCGTATGAAAAAGAAAGAGGATAAAAAATAGAGCTGACTCCATGCGGGTCAGCTCCTTTTTTATGATGGATAGTGTTTTAAGAAGTATACTAATGATTGCAATTCGACCGCCAAATCAATATGATGGATGCGAATATGGGAAGGAACCGTTAACCGCGCTGGCGTAAAGTTCAAGATTCCCTTTACATGACTTTTAACGATTCGATCCGTAATTGGTTGTGCCGCATGAGACGGTACAGTCAAAATGACAACTTGAATATGGTGCTCATCAATCAACTTTTCTAGGTCATCTAAATGACGGACAGGTACCTCTCCTACAGACGTGCCAACCCTACTTTCTGAAACATCAAATGCCACTTCAATCTTTGTATTATTATTTTTTAAAAAATTATAATTTAAAAACGCTGTACCTAGATTCCCTACACCAATTAACGCTACCTTTGTCACTTCATCTTGATCGAGTGTCTTACGGAAAAATCCTAATAAGTAATTTACGTTATATCCGTAACCTTTTTTCCCTAAAGCACCGAAATAGGAGAAATCTCGTCGAATTGTTGCAGAATCTACTTTCACCGCTTCACTTAATTCTGCTGAAGAAACTCGCTGCTTTCCTGATGCGTGTAAATTTTTCAAAAAACGATAATACAAAGGCAATCGCTTAGCCGTTGCTTGAGGGATTTTCGTTGATTCATTGGACATAGGCTCCACTCCATTCCATTTACTTAAGCCCTTCTAAAATCACCGTTTTTACCACCGGTTTTCTCTACTAAATATGTTGGTCCTATTACCATGCCTTTATCTACTGCTTTGCACATATCATATACCGTTAAAGCGGTAGCTGTAGCAGCTGTCAACGCTTCCATTTCTACTCCGGTATGCCCATTTGTTTTCACTGTACAATCAATATGTAATACATACTGATCCTCTACCTCTTCCCAATTGAAAGATATATCAATTCCGGTTAAGGCGAGTGGATGACACATCGGGATGATATCAGATGTCTTTTTCGCAGCCATAATACCTGCCACTTGAGCAACAGCCAGCACATCTCCCTTTTTCATCGTGCCATCAGTAATCTTCTGATAGATTTCTTGATTTAGCTCAATACTACTATGAGCAATTGCTGTACGGGCAGTTTGTGGTTTTTCACTCACATCCACCATCTTCGCTCTGCCTTCTTCATTAAAATGTGTAAATTCAGCCATTCATAACACCTCACATGAAAATGATACACTATTTTGATTCATCTGTGTAATGTAGTTTTTTATATATTCTATCCAAATAGTGACTTTATTGCCGAACCTCACCTGATTAAGGTACACTATCACTATAACAGAGGTGAAATATAATGATATTATTACAGGTTAATCAGCTTTCGAAAAGTTTTGTGGCTGATCCTATATTAATGAATATAAAGCTTGAAGTACAAACGAGAGACCGCATTGCATTAGTTGGACGTAATGGTGCGGGAAAATCAACTCTTTTAAAAATTATTGCTGGACATATGTCCTATGATTCCGGTGAAATTATTCAATCGAAAGAAACCAAAATCGGTTATCTTGCACAAAATACAGGACTAGAATCTGAACTATCTATTTGGGACGAAATGCTTACCGTGTTTGATTATTTGCGCAAACAAGAGAAGGAACTGCGCTTACTAGAAACACAGATGGGCGATGCAACACTCATCGAAAACAGTGAAGCTTACGATAAAATTTTAAAAACCTATGATCAAATGCAAGTCAACTTTAAAGAACAAGGTGGCTATCAATACGAGGCAGACATTCGTTCTGTACTACATGGCCTTAATTTTCAATCGTTTAGCTATGATACAAAAATTTCTGCATTAAGCGGGGGGCAAAGGACGCGACTTGCACTTGCGAAATTATTGTTAACCAAACCTGATTTACTGATTTTAGATGAGCCGACCAACCATTTAGATATTGAAACATTGTCATGGCTAGAGCAGTATCTTAGTGGTTATGATGGTGCTATTTTAATTGTCTCACATGACCGCTATTTCTTAGATAAAGTCGTCAACCAGGTATATGAACTATCACGTAACCATATTAAAAAATACGTTGGTAACTACAGCAAATATCTTGACCAAAAAGCAGCGAATTATGAACGTGACTTGAAAATGTATGAAAAACAACAAGAAGAAATTGCGAAACTAGAAGACTTTGTTCAACGCAACCTTGCCCGTGCTTCGACAACAAAGCGTGCACAAAGCCGGCGCAAGCAGCTTGAGAAGATGGAGCGAATGGATCGTCCCCAAGGGGATGAGAAATCAGCGACATTCGGCTTTCAAATTGATCGTCAATCAGGCAATGATGTGCTAACCGCTGACTCTTTAGCAATTGGCTATCAAGAAGAAAAGATCAGTGATCACATTTCATTTCGCATGTCTCGAGGCGATTCCATTGCTTTAGTAGGTCCCAATGGTATAGGAAAGTCGACTTTATTGAAGACCCTTGTAGACAAGCTACCTGCTTTAGGTGGCACGTTTCAATATGGCTCAAATATCCGCATTGGCTATTACGACCAACAGCAAGCTGATTTGAGTTCAAATAAAACCGTATTAAACGAGCTCTGGGATGATTACCCCCTCATGCCTGAAAAAGATGTCCGTACCGTGTTAGGTAACTTCCTCTTCTCTGGAGATGATGTCCTGAAAATTGTCTCTACATTGAGTGGTGGAGAAAAAGCACGATTAGCACTAGCTAAGTTGATGTTGCAAAGAGCAAATGTCCTCATACTAGATGAGCCGACCAACCATTTAGACCTTGATAGTAAAGAAATTCTTGAAAATGCACTAATTGAGTTTCCAGGTACGCTCCTCTTTGTCTCTCATGACCGCTATTTTATTAATAGGATCGCAACAAAGGTGATTGAGTTATCAACAAGTGGAGCAACGGAATTTTTAGGGGATTATGATTACTATGTGGATAAAAAAGCGGAAATTGAAGAAATAGAGCTTTTTGAATCAGCAGACCTGCCACAAGAAAGTATCACTAAACCAGAAAAGCAAAGTTATCAACAAGATAAAGAAGCGAAGAAACTAGAAAGACAACGAAAAAGAAGGCTGACAGAAATTGAACAGTTAATCGAAGAGTTAGAAGCGCAAATTGAAACTTACGATGAACAACTCTGTGACCCTGAAATCTTCCAGGACCACGAGAAAGTCCTCGAGATTACAACTAAAAATGAGGCTATAAAAGCACAACTCGAGCAGTTACTTGAAGAATGGAGCGAATTGGGAGATTTAATGTAATTAAACGTAGCTGGGGATAATTTAATTATCCCCAGCTTTTCTTTCTACAAGTAAATTGTCCACATTTTTATTCACAGCACAAACGGATTAACAATAGGTGAAACAACACTTTTCCACATTATCCACAATTTTTATGATACTTATCAACAAAAACTCTGAAAATTTTAATATTATCCACAATATGATATGCCACCAAGACTATACTTGATATTGTGAATAACTTTCTGTCATCACTAAAATAAAAGACTAGTGAATAGATGATCATGATTCACTAGTCTTCATTATTATTGTTGAAACTGTATATCTAACCCCGGGTTTGCATTCATACTCATATCTGAGAACATCCCTTTTTCGAACATAATTGCCCCCACTGCAGCAATCATCGCTGCATTATCTGTGCATAAATGTAATGGTGGAATGACTAAGTCTATCTCTTCCTTATTCTTAAAGGTCTCTGTTAATGCTTCACGAAGTCCTTTATTTGCTGCAACGCCACCTGCTAATAGTAATTGTTTCACATCATATGCCTCTACTGCTTTTAAGGTCTTGGTCACTAATACCTCAATGACGCTTTCTTGAAAGCTCGCTGCTAAATCCTCTGGTAAGATGGTCTCTCCACGTTGTTCAGCATTATGCACTGTGTTGATAACGGCAGACTTCAATCCACTGAAACTAAAATCAAAGGAGCCTTCTTCTAGCCACGCACGAGGAAGCTTAATTGTCGCTTCTCCTTCATGGGCAAGGCGATCAATATGTGGCCCACCTGGATATGGCATATTTAGAACTCGCGCTACTTTATCATATGCTTCTCCAGCAGCATCATCACGTGTTTCGCCAATAACTTCAAAATCACCATGTGCTTTCATATAAACGAGCTCTGTATGGCCCCCGGAAACGACTAATGCAAGCGCCGGGAAAGTCATTTCTTTAATTAAGCGATTGGCATAAATATGCCCTGCTATATGGTGCACCCCAATAAGTGGCTTTTGATGAGCAAAGGCAATCGCCTTCGCTGCATTTACACCGACAAGTAAGGCACCCACTAACCCTGGACCTTCTGTCACAGCAACTGCATCGATATCGTTCATCGTCATACTCGCTTTATTTAACGCTTCTTCTAACACAATGGTCATTTGTTCTACATGATGCCTTGAAGCGATTTCTGGTACAACCCCGCCAAACCTTTTATGACTTTCAATTTGAGAAGCGACAACATTAGCGATGATCTCTCTACCATTTTTAATGATGGCTACTGCTGTTTCATCACAGCTTGTTTCTATCCCTAATATATATTGATCTTTTTTCATTTTATATTCACCCACATTACTAAAGCATCTTCATGATTATCCGAATAATAATTTTTTCTAATTCCGCCTTCTTGAAAACCTAGCTTGCTATACAACCGTCTTGCTATCATGTTACTCACCCTTACTTCTAGGGTCATTTTAAGGGCACCCATTTCTTTTACAACATCCATCAGCTGGACCATTAACGCCTCGCCAAGTTTCTTCCCTCTATATCTGGGTAGTATCGCTACATTTGTTACATGGGCCTCGTCGGTAACCACCCATGCCCCACCGTATCCTATCAATTCTTCTCCGTCTTCTAATACAACGTAGACCGAGAATTGGTTTAATGTCATTTCATTATAAAAGGCCTCTCTACTCCAAGGTGAAGAAAAAGATGCCTGTTCTACTTTTAATACTTCATCAATATCATCTTCGTTCATTAACCGAAACGTTAATTTACTGGTCATTGGAGCTTGCTCCCTTTCGAAGCTTCAATCCATTTTGCCTCTGCCTCAGCAAGACGGATATAATTAGGGACAAAATTATGGATATCAACAGCTTCCTTATCTCTACCTAAAATGGCCAATTCAGAAGGACGAGGATTTTGTTCGGTTACACGTGCAAAATATGCCCGATCCCCTAAGTCTGCTTTAATTTGTTCCTTGTGTATGGATAAATCATTACCGACAAATAAAACCGGTTCTTCTCTATTTAATAAACGTTGCGTCCAATTAACGGTCAACGTTAGATGATCCGATGCTAGATCTAATAACCGACTCTCTTGAAATTGATATAAACCAGTATAAATCTGACCTCTTCTCGCATCAAATAACGGTGAAATGACACCGTTAAAATAACTACCTGCACTTGCTGCCAAAACAGCTAGACTCGATACGCCTGAAAGAGGTATATTCAACGTCCAAGCTAATGTTTTAGCTATGGTTACACCAATTCTTACCCCCGTATATGAACCGGGTCCTTCTGCGACAACAATCTTTTCTATATCTTGTGGCAACGTATCGCAATCCTTTAAAAGCATTTCTATCGCGGGCATTACACGAACTGAGTGATTCTTTTTGATATTCGTGATATATTCCCCTATAATTTTGTCGTCATCTACTAGAGCGATCCCTAGTGTATAATTTGACGTGTCTATAGCTAATATTTTCATTTTACTAACTCCTCACACAGCTTCACATAGCGTTTTCCTTTTGGATGGAGCGCTATTCTTCGTTCTTCATTTCCGGTATAATGGATTACAATTTTTAACCTTTCTTCTGGCAGTTGGTCTTCTATTAGATGAGCCCATTCCACGACGGTCACACCTTGCCCATGAAAATACTCATCAAACCCAAGATCTTCATCGCCATCCTCCACCCGGTAAACATCCATATGGTACAAAGGTAGACGACCATTATATTCCTTTATAATAGT
Organism: Cytobacillus sp. FSL M8-0252; assembly: GCF_038007345.1. NCBI lineage: Bacteria > Bacillati > Bacillota > Bacilli > Caryophanales > Bacillaceae > Cytobacillus > Cytobacillus sp. FSL M8-0252. Next base: position 534,914 of record NZ_JBBOWZ010000001.1, on the reverse strand, counting down.
GAATGTAGGGCTATTCACATTTCGTTCAATACCAAGGCCTAACGCAAGCCCTTTCGTAAATGTTGTTTTACCTGCCCCTAAATCACCTTCTAATAAAATGACATCACCTGCAGCTGCTTTTTCTCCTAACCTCTTTGCAAATGCCATTGTTTCTTCCGTATTTTTTGTATTCCACTGGAATTGATCCATTTTATCACCTACATTTGGTCTTTCATTTATTTACAATAATAATGACACATATACATGTAGTTTACATGATTTTTTCATAGACATCAAAGAACACTTTGATTTGTCGGGACAGTAACCTTTTGCGCGCATTCCTTGCTCTTTTTCTCTTTGTCTTGCGTGTATCTTCCTTATGCACGCAATTCCCGGCTCTTTTTCTCTTTCTTTTGCGCGTATCTTCCTTTTGCGCGCAATTCCGGGCTCTTTTTCTCTTTCTCTTGCGCGTATCTTCCTTTTACGCGCAATTCCCGGCTCTTTTTCTCTTTCTCTTGCGCGTATCTTCCTGTTACACGCAATTCCCGGCTCTTTTTCTCTTTCTTTTGCGCGTATCTTCCTTTTGCGCGCAATTCCGGGCTCTTTTTCTTTTTCTTTTGCGCGTATCTTCCTTTTACGCGCAATTCCTTGCTCTCTTTCTTTTTCTTTTGCGCGTATCTTCCTTTTGCGCGCAATTCCCGGCTCTTTTTCTTTTTCTTTTTCGCATATCTTACGTTCCCGCCTAAAACTTTTCAACACTATCTTTTGCCTGTATCTACTATTTAACGGTTATTTCCGTAGAGGCAACTAAAAATAGCTATTTTTAGAAGTTACTTAACATATTTTTGGTTTACGCATCCTAATTTGCATTTGTTTTTTGACAAAAAGAAAACCCGCCTAATGGCGAGCTAAAGTGATAGTTTCTCTAGTAATATACAATATGAAGGATAAACTGATCATTACAGCTATTGGGATAGATTAAACGTAAGGATTTTTGTAAATAATAATGCGTTATATCTCTATCAAGGACTTACAAATTAGTCATGATGTACTTTTTTACGAGGCACAAAACAATTCTACTTGAACCTATAGAACCTAAGTTTTCTACACAAAAAAAAACGAAACAAGTTCCCTGTTTCGATACGTTTCACATATAAAATTAAACTGGCGGTCCGGACGGGACTCGAACCCGCGACCTCCTGCGTGACAGGCAGGCATTCTAACCAACTGAACTACCGGACCAGATTGCGGGGGCAGGATTTGAACCTGCGACCTTCGGGTTATGAGCCCGACGAGCTACCGAACTGCTCCACCCCGCGATAATATTATTTTATAAAAATCATATGCCCGGCAACGTCCTACTCTCACAAGGGGACAGCCCCTAACTACCATCGGCGCTGAGAAGCTTAACTTCCGTGTTCGGTATGGGAACGGGTGTGACCTTCTCGCTATCGCCACCGGACTATGAAATTGTAAGGGAATCGTTCCCTCAAAACTAGGTAATGTTGAAGAAGATATTTATTGAGTAATCGCCTGTTTGGTTAAGTCCTCGATCGATTAGTATTAGTCAGCTACATGTGTCGCCACACTTCCACCTCTAACCTATCAACCTGATCATCTTTCAGGGATCTTACTAGCTTGCGCTATGGGAAATCTCATCTCGAGGGGGGCTTCATGCTTAGATGCTTTCAGCACTTATCCCTTCCGCACATAGCTACCCAGCGATGCCTTTGGCAAGACAACTGGTACACCAGCGGTGCGTCCATCCCGGTCCTCTCGTACTAAGGACAGCTCCTCTCAAATTTCCTGCGCCCACGACGGATAGGGACCGAACTGTCTCACGACGTTCTGAACCCAGCTCGCGTACCGCTTTAATGGGCGAACAGCCCAACCCTTGGGACCGACTACAGCCCCAGGATGCGATGAGCCGACATCGAGGTGCCAAACCTCCCCGTCGATGTGGACTCTTGGGGGAGATAAGCCTGTTATCCCCGGGGTAGCTTTTATCCGTTGAGCGATGGCCCTTCCATGCGGAACCACCGGATCACTAAGCCCGACTTTCGTCCCTGCTCGACTTGTAGGTCTCGCAGTCAAGCTCCCTTGTGCCTTTACACTCTACGAATGATTTCCAACCATTCTGAGGGAACCTTTGGGCGCCTCCGTTACTCTTTAGGAGGCGACCGCCCCAGTCAAACTGCCCACCTGACACTGTCTCCCATCCCGATAAGGGATGTGGGTTAGAATTTCAATACAGCCAGGGTAGTATCCCACCGACGCCTCCACCGAAGCTAGCGCTCCGGCTTCTAAGGCTCCTACCTATCCTGTACAAGCTGTACCAAAATTCAATATCAGGCTACAGTAAAGCTCCACGGGGTCTTTCCGTCCTGTCGCGGGTAACCTGCATCTTCACAGGTACTATAATTTCACCGAGTCTCTCGTTGAGACAGTGCCCAGATCGTTACGCCTTTCGTGCGGGTCGGAACTTACCCGACAAGGAATTTCGCTACCTTAGGACCGTTATAGTTACGGCCGCCGTTTACTGGGGCTTCGATTCAAAGCTTCGCGTGAGCTAACCTCTCCTCTTAACCTTCCAGCACCGGGCAGGCGTCAGCCCCTATACTTCGCCTTGCGGCTTCGCAGAGACCTGTGTTTTTGCTAAACAGTCGCCTGGGCCTATTCACTGCGGCTCATCAAGGCTTTAACACCCTAATGAGCACCCCTTCTCCCGAAGTTACGGGGTCATTTTGCCGAGTTCCTTAACGAGAGTTCTCTCGCTCACCTTAGGATTCTCTCCTCGCCTACCTGTGTCGGTTTGCGGTACGGGCACCTTATTCCTCGCTAGAGGCTTTTCTTGGCAGTGTGGAATCAAGAACTTCGGTACTAAATTTCCCTCGCTATCACAGCTCAAGGTATATGACCATGGGATTTGCCTCATGGTCCCTCTAACTGCTTAGACGCACATCCAATAGTGCGCTTACCCTATCCTCCTGCGTCCCCCCATCACTCAAACAGAATACGGTGGTACAGGAATATCAACCTGTTGTCCATCGCCTACGCTTTTCAGCCTCGGCTTAGGTCCCGACTAACCCTGAGCGGACGAGCCTTCCTCAGGAAACCTTAGGCATTCGGTGGATGGGATTCTCACCCATCTTTCGCTACTCATACCGGCATTCTCACTTCTAAGCGCTCCACCAGTCCTTACGGTCTAGCTTCAACGCCCTTAGAACGCTCTCCTACCACTGAACATCAACGATGTTCAATCCACAGCTTCGGTGATACGTTTAGCCCCGGTACATTTTCGGCGCGGAGTCACTCGACCAGTGAGCTATTACGCACTCTTTAAATGGTGGCTGCTTCTAAGCCAACATCCTGGTTGTCTAAGCAACTCCACATCCTTTTCCACTTAACGTATACTTTGGGACCTTAGCTGGTGGTCTGGGCTGTTTCCCTCTTGACTACGGATCTTATCACTCGCAGTCTGACTCCCATGGATAAATCTTTGGCATTCGGAGTTTGTCTGAATTCGGTAACCCGATGAGGGCCCCTAGTCCAAACAGTGCTCTACCTCCAAGATTCTTACGCATGAGGCTAGCCCTAAAGCTATTTCGGAGAGAACCAGCTATCTCCAAGTTCGATTGGAATTTCTCCGCTACCCACACCTCATCCCCGCACTTTTCAACGTACGTGGGTTCGGGCCTCCATCCAGTGTTACCTGGACTTCACCCTGGACATGGGTAGATCACCTGGTTTCGGGTCTACGACCACATACTCATTCGCCCTATTCAGACTCGCTTTCGCTACGGCTCCGTCTGTCCAACTTAACCTCGCATGTAATCGTAACTCGCCGGTTCATTCTACAAAAGGCACGCTATCACCCATTAACGGGCTCTAACTACTTGTAGGCACACGGTTTCAGGATCTCTTTCACTCCCCTTCCGGGGTGCTTTTCACCTTTCCCTCACGGTACTGGTTCACTATCGGTCACTAGGGAGTATTTAGCCTTGGGAGATGGTCCTCCCTGCTTCCGACGGGATTTCTCGTGTCCCGCCGTACTCAGGATCCACTCTGGAGGGAACGAAGTTTCAACTACAGGGCTTTTACCTCCTATGGCGGGCCTTTCCAGACCTCTTCGTCTATCTCGTTCCTTTGTAACTCCGTATAGAATGTCCTACAACCCCAAGAGGCAAGCCTCTTGGTTTGGGCTAATCCCGTTTCGCTCGCCGCTACTCAGGGAATCGCGTTTGCTTTCTCTTCCTCCGGGTACTTAGATGTTTCAGTTCCCCGGGTCTGCCTTCCATACCCTATGTATTCAGGTATGGATCCTATCCCATAACGGATAGGGGGTTTCCCCATTCGGAAATCTCCGGATCAAAGCTTACTTACAGCTCCCCGAAGCATATCGGTGTTAGTCCCGTCCTTCATCGGCTCCTAGTGCCAAGGCATTCACCGTGCGCCCTTATTAACTTAACCATTGTTCGGCTTGCGATAAGCTACGCATTTCGGCGTCAGCTCACTCGTCAACATCCTCATGTGCACAAGACGCACACTCCGGTGTTTCCTCGCTCGCTTCCTTGAACTGCTTGCTTCTCACAACCCTCACGGTTGTGTGTTTTTAAAAAAAGTTTAGTATCTCTACTCTATTACTATTATATAGAGAGAAAATAACTAAGGTGGCGATTACTCGGTAATCTTCTTCATTACATTATCTAGTTTTCAAAGAACGATTGAAATGAGAGATTATACTCTCAAAACTGAACGAACAGTCTAACATCAAGTTAATTCCGTATATTCCTTAGAAAGGAGGTGATCCAGCCGCACCTTCCGATACGGCTACCTTGTTACGACTTCACCCCAATCATCTGTCCCACCTTAGGCGGCTGGCTCCAAAAGGTTACCCCACCGACTTCGGGTGTTACAAACTCTCGTGGTGTGACGGGCGGTGTGTACAAGGCCCGGGAACGTATTCACCGCGGCATGCTGATCCGCGATTACTAGCGATTCCGGCTTCATGTAGGCGAGTTGCAGCCTACAATCCGAACTGAGAATGGTTTTATGGGATTGGCTAAACCTCGCGGTCTTGCAGCCCTTTGTACCATCCATTGTAGCACGTGTGTAGCCCAGGTCATAAGGGGCATGATGATTTGACGTCATCCCCACCTTCCTCCGGTTTGTCACCGGCAGTCACCTTAGAGTGCCCAACTAAATGCTGGCAACTAAGATCAAGGGTTGCGCTCGTTGCGGGACTTAACCCAACATCTCACGACACGAGCTGACGACAACCATGCACCACCTGTCACTCTGTCCCCCGAAGGGGAAAGTCCTATCTCTAGGATTGTCAGAGGATGTCAAGACCTGGTAAGGTTCTTCGCGTTGCTTCGAATTAAACCACATGCTCCACCGCTTGTGCGGGCCCCCGTCAATTCCTTTGAGTTTCAACCTTGCGGTCGTACTCCCCAGGCGGAGTGCTTAATGCGTTTGCTGCAGCACTAAAGGGCGGAAACCCTCTAACACTTAGCACTCATCGTTTACGGCGTGGACTACCAGGGTATCTAATCCTGTTTGCTCCCCACGCTTTCGCGCCTCAGCGTCAGTTACAGACCAGAAAGTCGCCTTCGCCACTGGTGTTCCTCCAAATCTCTACGCATTTCACCGCTACACTTGGAATTCCACTTTCCTCTTCTGCACTCAAGTTCCCCAGTTTCCAATGACCCTCCACGGTTGAGCCGTGGGCTTTCACATCAGACTTAAGGAACCGCCTGCGCGCGCTTTACGCCCAATAATTCCGGACAACGCTTGCCACCTACGTATTACCGCGGCTGCTGGCACGTAGTTAGCCGTGGCTTTCTGGTTAGGTACCGTCAAGGTACCGGCAGTTACTCCGGTACTTGTTCTTCCCTAACAACAGAGTTTTACGATCCGAAAACCTTCATCACTCACGCGGCGTTGCTCCGTCAGACTTTCGTCCATTGCGGAAGATTCCCTACTGCTGCCTCCCGTAGGAGTCTGGGCCGTGTCTCAGTCCCAGTGTGGCCGATCACCCTCTCAGGTCGGCTACGCATCGTCGCCTTGGTGAGCCGTTACCTCACCAACTAGCTAATGCGCCGCGGGCCCATCTGTAAGTGATAGCAGAACCATCTTTCAATCTAATTATATGTATAAATAGATATTATCCGGTATTAGCCCCGGTTTCCCGGAGTTATCCCAGTCTTACAGGCAGGTTGCCCACGTGTTACTCACCCGTCCGCCGCTAATCTTTGGGAGCAAGCTCCCTCAGATTCGCTCGACTTGCATGTATTAGGCACGCCGCCAGCGTTCGTCCTGAGCCAGGATCAAACTCTCCAATAAAGTGTTTGATTAGCTCATTTGCACCTATGGTGCTTTGTTGCTGATAAATCAGCTTTTTTTAGAATTACGCTTGACGTTTTACGTTCGTTCAGTTTTCAAAGAACAATCTTTTCGGTAATGGAGCGGGTGAAGGGAATCGAACCCTCATCATCAGCTTGGAAGGCTGAGGTTTTACCACTAAACTACACCCGCATTTAATTAATTTGTTGGTTTTGCATGGTCGGGAAGACAGGATTCGAACCTGCGACCCCTTGGTCCCAAACCAAGTGCTCTACCAAGCTGAGCTACTTCCCGTAAGTATATGGCGCGCCCGAGAGGAGTCGAACCCCTAACCTTTTGATCCGTAGTCAAACGCTCTATCCAATTGAGCTACGGGCGCCTTGAAGCAACTCTATTATAATATCATACTAATTTTAATGAGTCAAGTATTTTTTTAAATCTTTTTGGTGCGGCCGAGAGGACTTGAACCTCCACGGGTTATTCACCCACTAGGCCCTCAACCTAGCGCGTCTGCCATTCCGCCACGACCGCATAAATTGTTTAAGATGAGCCATGAAGGACTCGAACCTTCGACCCTCTGATTAAAAGTCAGATGCTCTACCAACTGAGCTAATGGCTCATAAAAATGGCTGGGCTAGCAGGGATCGAACCTGCGAATGACGGAATCAAAATCCGTTGCCTTACCGCTTGGCTATAGCCCATTATTAAGATATGGCGGTCCGGACGGGACTCGAACCCGCGACCTCCTGCGTGACAGGCAGGCATTCTAACCAACTGAACTACCGGACCTAACCTTTAAAAAGATGACCCCTACGGGATTCGAACCCGTGTTACCGCCGTGAAAGGGCGGTGTCTTAACCGCTTGACCAAGGGGCCATAACATAAAAAAAGAAAAACAAATATGTATATAAGAATGGCGGAGAAGGAGGGATTTGAACCCTCGCGCCAGTTGCCCGACCTACACCCTTAGCAGGGGCGCCTCTTCAGCCACTTGAGTACTTCTCCAAAATGGCTCCGCAGGTAGGATTCGAACCTACGACCGTTCGGTTAACAGCCGAATGCTCTACCACTGAGCTACTGCGGAATATGTTAAAAGAGAATATGTAGTCAACAAGCACTGCCTTATCGACTCTTTAAATTATAATTACCACCATGTAAAAAGTCAAGCATGAATTTCAATTATTTTTATCAGTAGATATTAACACTAATTTGCCCATACATTGGCCACATCTATACTTGTTTGTGTTTATTCGACGTTTCCTTCTATAGAGTTGATTGCACTGGTTGCATTTATACATAATGTAAGAAACTTTCTGAGGTAAAGACGAACAATGCCTTGGTGCACCTACTTTAGCCATTAGCCTCCGAAAATCACTATCTCGATGTTGATAGCCTGCCCCAGCCAAATGCAGATGGTAATGACATAGTTCATGTTTAATAATACCAACTAATTCTTCCATTCCTAGATGCTGATAATATGTCGGATTAATTTCAATGCGGTGATCAGACAGCATATATCGTCCTCCGGTTGTTCTTAATCTACTATTGAATTTCGCTGTATGACGAAAAGGAAGATCGAACCACCTCAAAGATACCTCTTCAACTAACCTTTGTAATTCCTTATCACTCATTTCTTCACTCCTTTCAAGGATAAAATTAGCACGTGACAACCTATAAGCGCATACAATTGATATACATTAGCATAGCATAAAGGACCGTGGAAAGTGAGAGAAAGGAGGCTATTCCATGCCTGTTTGGTTACAGAACCAAATGAAACGTGCTTTCTTAGAGAAGGACCGTTATCAAATCAAATTATTGAATCAATGCTGGTACTTTTATAGAAAGAAGCATTGTTCTGGTACGTAGGAAACTCCTTCTCAAACCCACAATGATTTACATAAAAAGCCGTTGGAAAAATCCCACGGCTTTTTATGCTTATTTATTGACCTTGTTGGAGCATGGTTAACGCTACTCTGCCTTTTTGTTGATCAACCGAATCGACCCATACAGTCACAACATCACCAACAGATACGACATCTAACGGATGTTTCACAAACCGATTACTTAGCTTTGAGATATGGACTAAACCATCTTGCTTCACGCCAATATCTACAAAAGCTCCGAAATCAACTACATTTCGGACGGTCCCTTGAAGTTCCATCCCTTCCTTCAAATCATCCAGCTTTAATACTTCTTTCTTTAATAGCGGAGCAGGTAATTCATCCCTAGGGTCTCGACCAGGTTTCATTAATGCATCAATTATATCCTTGAGCGTTAATTCACCAATATTTAATTCTTCTGCTGTTTCTTTTATAGATAACTGGCTTAACGCTTCTATTAATTGTGCAGAGCCTAAATGGTTAGAATTCATCTTTAACATTTTAAGCAATTTACTTACTTCCCCATAGGTTTCAGGGTGAATCGATGTTCTGTCTAATGCTTCCTCTCCATCAACAATTCGCAAGAATCCAATGGCTTGCTCGTACGTCTTCGCGCCTAAGCGAGGAATTTTCTTTAATTGTTTCCGATTAGTAAATTTGCCTTCTTCTTCTCTTTTCTTAACAATATTCGTTGCGACAGCCTTCGATAAACCAGCTACATGTTGTAATAGTGACGGAGAGGCTGTGTTCACATTCACTCCAACTTGGTTTACAGCCGTCTCGACAACAAAATCTAATGATTCCGTTAACCTTTTTTGAGAGACATCATGTTGGTATTGACCGACACCAACTGATTTAGGGTCAATTTTTACTAGTTCAGCAAGTGGATCTTGTAGTCTCCTCCCGATTGAAACAGCGCTTCTTTCTTCAACTTGAAAGTCAGGGAATTCTTCACGTGCAATATCAGATGCGGAATAGACACTTGCCCCCGCTTCATTTACGATTAAATAATAGATTTCTTCATTCAATTCTTTCAGCAAGTCAGCAATAAACTGTTCTGTCTCTCTTGATGCCGTTCCATTACCTATAGCCACCATCTTCACTTCATATGCTTTGAGCATGGAAAGGACTTTGTCTTTGGCTACACCTAATTTAGAAACAGGCGGATGAGGATAGATAACATCAATCTTTAATACCTTACCTGTTTCATCAATGACCGCTAATTTGCAGCCTGTACGATAAGCTGGATCTACCGCAAGGACGACTTTCCCTTTTAGTGGTGGTTGTAAAAGGAGATTCTTAAGATTTTCAGAGAAAATTTTAATCGCCTGTTCCTCACCTTTTTCGGTTAGTTCAGCCCTTAATTCTCTTTCAATTGATGGTTGAATTAAGCGTTTATAACCATCTTCAATCGCTTCTTCCACAAATGGTGCATTGATATGTTTTGATACAGTGATCCATTTTCGATTTAAATACTGTAAAATTGGCTCTTGTTCCACCTTAATACTGACTTTAAGTACGCCTTCTTTTTCCCCACGATTTAATGCTAGTATACGGTGAGGAACAATTTTACCTACGTTTTCACTATATTCATAATACATCTCATACACATGCTTTTCGTCGATGCTTTCATCTTTAACAGCTGATTCAATAATTCCTTGTTTATATGTTTTTTCGCGAATCCATTTCCTACTTTGCGCATCATCAGATACCATTTCTGCAATAATATCTCGCGCCCCCTGAAGCGCTTCTTCAACTGTTGTGACACCTTTTTCCTCATTTAGGAAGTGTGTTGCTTTTTCTTCAGGCGTATCATCATTTTGATAGGATAATAACCAAGTAGCTAATGGTTCTAGCTCTTTTTCTTTCGCTACGGTTGCTTTTGTTCTTCTTTTTTGTTTGTACGGACGATATAAATCTTCTACTTCCTGCAATTTCTCCGCTTTTTCTATTTGATTAGATAATTCCGGGGTTAATTTCCCTTGCTCTTCTATTAACCTAAGTACTTCTTGTTTTCTCTGCTTCACGTTTTGTATGTATTGCCATCTTTCAACAATATCTTTGATTTGTACTTCATTTAACGCACCAGTCATTTCTTTTCGATAACGCGCAATAAACGGAACGGTATTTCCTTCTTCAATTAACGCGATGGTTCGATCAATTTGTTTTGTGGATAATGAAAATTCTTTTGCTATTCGTCCAAAAATATCTTTCTTATCATCCATGTCTCTTCACCTTCCTGAGTGCAAACTGTACTATTGCTTTATTCTACCAAAATTTTAAAGGTAAAGCATTTTTGGCTATAGCCCCGTCTTGATTCGTGTTTTAAAGAGCAAAAAAAAGCTTGCTGATTGAAACAATCATTGCAAGCTTCCGATTATAAATGTTGCATCGTCTATAAGATTCATGTTCTGCGCCCTAATTAACTTCGCAGTTGCTTCGATTGGTAAATATTTATTCATCAGTTTTTTTATACCAGAAATGGGGTATCCATCTGAAAACATCAAGAATTTAATTCCGTTTGTATAATCAAAACGGTGAATTTTAAATGCTTGACGCTTTCCTGACAAATAACCCGATGTTGGCAGTGGGTAAATGAGCTTCTCAGTATCCCCATAAAAGAAAAAACGAATATTTCCAGTACAACAGTAGGCTAATTCTTTTGTGTGAAAATTAATCTTAATCACACCTACCGCAGCGCCTCTTTTATGTAAAAGTGACTGATTACTTAAATCCATAATGGTTGAAATATCTAAATCGTGATTTTCTCTAACGGTATTGACAACAGCAGATGAAGCTTCATTTGCATATTCTCCACTACCTAAACCATCAGCTAATACACAAATAAAATAATCATCAGTTGTGTGATAATAAAAAGAATCACCACAAACGGACTGACCACGTTTAGCAAGCTGATCGGTAATGACGTCCATTTGATGTGGATCATTCATCATAGAATATACTCCGAACCTTCATTTTCAGCATGGATGGCTTCTTGCAATTTTTTAATTGCTCTTCTTTGCAGCCTTGATACATGCATTTGAGAAATATCCAGTCTTTCCCCTGTTTCTTTTTGGCTTAGATTTTCTAGGAATGTAAACTGGATAACTTGTTTCTCTCGATCTGATAAAACATGCAACACTTTTTCAAGTACGAGCATTTGATTGACTTTTTCATAGCCATCATCCACATTACCGACAATATCCAGGAGCGTAACAGTACCACCGTCGGAATCAGCTTCAATGGAATGGTCAACTGATAACGCCTGATAACTTTTGCCCATCTCCATTGCTTCTAAAACTTCTTCTTCTGTTACTTCTAGAGCATCCGCAATTTCCTCGACCTTAGGCGAACGTTGCAAAGTAGTTGTTAATTCTTCCGCCGTAGCTTTGATCTTTGGCCCTAATTCTTTTATTCGTCTCGGTACATGCACGCTCCAGGTTTTGTCGCGTAAGAAACGTTTAATCTCACCGATGATTGTCGGAATAGCAAATGCTTCAAACGTTTTGCCAAAAGAAGCGTCATATCTACGAATCGCACCAAGTAGTCCAATCACACCTACTTGAACAATATCTTCGTGATAAGGTCTACCTTTAGAGTATTTTCGTGCGATGGATTCAACCAATTTGTAATACTGTTCAACAAGTTGTTCCTGTGCGTATTCGTCCTGATGTAATTGATATTGTTGTATGAGATCATTAATCTCTTCTTTTGATCGTTGTTTAGGTTGAGATTGCTTCTGCATCACTCTCCACCTGCTCTCCTTCTAGGTACTTAGTCATAAAGACTGTTACACCTTTTTGATGATGAATTTTCACTTCATCCATTAATGTTTCTATTAGGTAAAGGCCTAATCCTCCTTCTCGTAAAAATTCAACAGAATCATTTGCTTGATAAGGACCTGCACTGTCTCTTGCTTGTTGAAAATCCAAGCTCTCACCTTCATCCGCAACCATGACTTCTAATTTATTTTTATAAAGGCCGAATCCTACAAGCACTTCACCATTTTCGTTGTTTTTGTATGCATGCTGAACTGCATTTGTACAAGCTTCACTCGTTGCAATCTTCAAATCTTCAATTTCGTCATAGTTAAATCCCATTCTACTGGCAATACCAGATAAGGTTAATCTAATAATACCGACGTATTCCGGCTTCGATGGGATTTTCATCTCAATGTAGTCGTACGACTCGGTCATTTCTTTTCACCTTCCATTTTGGTGCTGATATCAATAATGTCAGCAAGACCAGTAATTTCGAACAGCCTTTTTAAACGACTAGAAAGCCCAATGATTTTAAATTGACCATCGTGCGCACGTACATTTTTGAAAAGTCCTACAAAAACACCTAAGCCGGTGCTATCCATATAGGATACACCCGAAAGATCAACAATCATCTCCACATTATCTTTTTCAGAAAGCGGAATAAGTTCTTTCTTTAATTCTGGTGCAGTGTATACATCAATCTCTCCACCTACAGTTACCTCAGTAATATTTTGATTATGATTTACATCTATATTAATGTTCATATTTTGCCCACCTTTTAGGAATAGCTGGTTACTCCTCATTTACCCTTTTAATTTTAGCTTAAACATTTCTTCTTAATATAATTAAAGTAAAATCATCCCTTAATTGGAAATCTTGTAATTTTTCAAGTTCTTTATATACGTTTTGCACAATATTTTGTGCTTTTAAGTGTATGTTTTTCTCAATTAAGGCTAATAATTCTTCTCTTTCAATAAAGCCTTCTTTTGTTCTTGATTCAGTTACGCCATCAGACATCAAAATAATCATATCCCCAGGCATCACTTCTTTTTCATACTTTCTATATTTCGTGTTCTTTTCAATACCTAATAATAGACCCTTTGCAGGCAACTCAGAAAATGTCTGTGTTTCCGCATGATAAAACAAGCCTGGTTCGTGCCCAGCAGAGGCATAGGAAAAGATATGATGATCGATATGATATGTGCCATAAAACATCGTAATAAACATCGTTAAATCAACATTTTGTTCCACAACACGATTTAGATTCTCCAACACCAGAGTAGGCGTTTTACGATTTTCTGGTAAACTGTCCATAGCATATTTAATCATAGACATACAAAGGGCTGCTGGTAGCCCTTTTCCAATAACATCAGCTATTGCGATGCTCACACTATTATTTTCATCCTCAACAAAATTAAAATAATCACCATTCATATGTTTTGCTGGGACGCTGATTGCTCCAATATCCATGTCTTTTTTACATGGAATCTCTGTCCCAAGCAATGTTTTTTGCACATTAGCCGCGATTTCCATTTCGGTTCTTAATTCCTGTTGAATATGCTTTAAATTTTGGTGTTCGCGGTAAGCAAAACCATATGCCACCATCACTTCAAGCAGTATATCAAAAGACTCCTGCATTCTATCGTTAAATTTTTCTGGAAACATCTCAGCCATAATATTTCTATGGATGCTGACAATTTCCTCTGGAGGAATGTTCCGTTCAATTGCATTCCTACTTAACTTTTGTCCTTGATATAATGCCTGCTCTGAGCGGTCAGCTAAATAATTCGTTAATATCTCTCTATATTTGGACTCCAATTTCTGTCTGAAATCCATCTCAAGTTCCCCCTAACGGAGCCATTTAATCGCCCTTATATCTGTACCTTCACCCGGGCTTGAATCTATTTGAAAATCATCCATCAGTCTTTTTACCCCTGGGAGACCTGCTCCTAGTCCGCCCGATGTCGAATATCCATCCTCCATTACTTGGCGCAAATCTTTAATACCTGGACCACTATCAATCGATAATAGTCTTAGTCCCGTTTTGCCATTCTCATAGAGCTTCTCTATACAAATTTGACCTTGACCTGCATATAAGAATATGTTTCTCGCAAGTTCACTTATTGCTGTTGTAATTCTTGCTTGGTCAACCGTCCCAAAGCCCAGCTCTTTTGCAACATTTCTACCAAGCTGACGCGCTGAAACGATATCCCATTCATTGATTATTTTAACGCAGGATTGGTTGTCCATTCGGCTATTCCCCCAATTCCTGTTGTAATTTCTCCAAACCTTTTTCTAAATCTAGGGCGGTCAATACATTATTCAGACCGATTCCTAATTCAGTTAACGTAATTGCTACTGCTGGTTGAATGCCTGTAATGACAACTTTAGCACCCATTAAATGGGACATTTCAATCACATCACCTAATACTTTAGCGATAAAAGAATCAATAAAATCTATTGATGTTAAATCGATTACAACACCATTTGCACTCGTATCATGTATTTTCTTTAACAAGTCTTCTTGAAATTGAAGTGCCGTCTGGTCATCTAGTTCCCATTGAATAGAAACAAGTAAACAATCATGTAGTTTTAAAATCGGAATTCTCAAAACGTCACCCCTCCAATGGCACAATTTTACGTTTAGTCATTTCCAATGCTGCTTCTACGCCAGATTTCATTGTATTTTTCGTAATAATTCGGTTTAAGTCGATACCAAGGCTCACAATCGTTTGCGCAATTTCCGACCGAATACCTACAAGCATGCATTTTGCGCCTACTAAGTGGACTGCATCTGCTGCTTGGATAATATGGTGAGCAACCATTGTATCAACAACAGGGACACCTGTAATATCAATCAAGACAACTTCTGAACGATGTTTTACCACACCTTGAAGAAGGTTTTCCATAATTTGCTTCGCTCGTTCTGTATCGATCATCCCAATTAATGGCATAACTGTAATGCCTTCAAATACAGGAATTAAAGGTGCCGATAGTTCTTGCAATGCAATCTTTTGATTAGCGATCGTTCTTTCCCAAGAAACAGTGTAATCATTAATTATTTCACTATTCATCGCTTTTAACCAATGATTCAAATCATGCATCACTTTCGCTTCATTCTCTGGACGAATATACTTATCTTTGACCATTTCATCAAATACAACATCGCCCAGTACATCTAGAGCATTTACGACAAAACGTAGAGGCCAGCCTAAACTGACAATTCTATCTGAAAAATTCTCTGATTGACGCTCATACTCGTCCTTTTTGCCAGAAATTTTCAAGATAGCGAGCTCCACTAACTCTCTTCCATATGTCTCGAAGTTTTGATCTAGGATGACATTGGTAATTGTTTCGTCAGAATCCTCTTTTAATCGGTTCAACCATTCTTTAAAAATATCTTCTTTATTGTGTTGAATATATTTCAAAGTCATTTGTCTTCCCTTACCTCCTATACTAGCACATCTATTGGTTAGTTTTTCCTTATTATCATTGATTGTAAAAAAATCTACATGATTGTAAAAAATCCAGCAAAAATCTACATCTATTGCCTTATATTATAACGCTTTCTATTTGAAACGTCTTTAACAATATATCCAAATTAAGTGTGTACCCTTTTTTGCTTATTATCAAACCTAAAACATTAAATTCCTTTTATTTCTTTTTGTTCAGAATAATATCTCAAATATAAAATTGGGGGATTTAAAGTTTAAGCCCGTTTCAATAAGTGTATTACATATATTAATAAGTCCTATCATTACAATAAATGGACTTGTTTAAGATTAGGAAGCATATAAAAAAACGCCCCAACTTTTTTGAGCGTTTTCTAAAATTCTATAAGACCTAAACTGACTTGTAAGGCTTCATTTACCTTATCCATCATTTCGTCATCAAGATGGGTGATTTTATCGGTTAATCTCTGCTTATCAATTGTACGAATTTGTTCTAACAATATTACTGAATCTCTTTCAAAAGCATATCGCTTCGCATCAATTTCAACGTGAGTAGGCAGCTTTGCTTTTTGAATCTGAGCGGTAATTGCTGCGATGATTACTGTGGGACTAAACCGATTCCCGATGTCGTTTTGTATAACAAGTACTGGACGGACACCGCCTTGTTCTGAGCCAACAACTGGGGATAGGTCTGCAAAATAAACGTCACCACGTTTAACAATCAAAGGATCAGCCTCCGCTTACAAGACGTTCAACTGCGTTTTCTGCCTCGTATTCCGCTTGAAATGCTTCAGATGCTATCGTCAAGTTTAATTTTGCCATTTCCATGTAACCACGTCTCATGGACTCACGAATATGTCTTTTCTTCCGTTCACGCAAATACATTTTCGTTGCTTGATAAATAAACTCACTTCTGTTTACGTTCTCTTGCTTCGCATAACCATCTAATTCCGTTAATAGATGTTGCGGCAGCTTCACCACTATTTCTGTTGTTGCGCTGGATTCAGACACAAACATACACCTCCACCATCACTACACACCATATTTTTTATATCTACCAATTTTCATATTACCATTATTCTCTTAGGCTGCAAAGGGGGTTTTTTATTTAGTAAGAAATTATCCATAAAAACAGTTGCATTTTCTTTCAATGTCTTCCTAGGAATTTCAGTGATAATTTCCCAAATTATTAATAACTATTATCTACCAACATGTTCATTGATATGCATTAAAGAATCCCATTTCTTGTAGAAATTTTTGTTTGATCCTGCATATAGATTCTTGGTATGCGCATACCTATTTGGCAAGTTACCTCATAATTAATTGTTTCAAGTGTGTTAGCTATGTCATCTACAGAGATGGTCTGATTATTTTGAGTCCCGATTAACGTAACGACATCTCCAATTTGCTCTTCCTCACTAATACGAATCATGCATTGGTCCATACAAATTCTGCCGACAATACTTACTCTTCTTCCATTAACAAGGACCTCTTGTGTTGCTAACCTCCTAATCCACCCGTCCGCATATCCGATTGGCAAGGTACCAATTGATTCCTCTTTTTCAGCTTCGTACGTTGCTCCGTAACTCACTTTCTCGCCCGGTTGCAATTTTTTCACATGAACAATTTTCGTGTGAAGTGAAAACGCCTCTTTTAATTTAAAAGGTAAATGATTTTTAATTTCAGAAGATGGTGACATGCCATACATTGAAATCCCAAATCTAACTGCATTAAATTTCGCCTCAGGATGTCTCATGCCAGCTGCACTATTACTAGCATGAATATATCTTGGTTGTTCATCCATCCAGCTTATCATTTCATTAAAGGTGCTTAACTGTTCATTAAAGTAGGATGTCTCAAGTTCATCTGCTGTCGCAAAATGCGTGAAAACTCCTTCAACATGGAACTTTCCTTGCTGTAGTTGGTATTGAAATATTCCCCATTCTTCTTTTGATTTAATCCCTAATCTACCCATCCCCGAGTCCATTTTCACATGAACTTTTACTTCTTTACTTATGAATGGTGCAGCTTTCTTCAGCCACTCAGCTTGGCAAACAGTTAAAGTAATTGCTGCTTGTTCGGCTAACCCAGCATCCTCTGGTCGTGTGAGCCCTAAAACTAATATCGGAGCGTCAATCCCTTTATTTCTAAGAGCAAAAGCCTCATCCAATGTCGCCACCGCTAAGTATGTGGCACCAGCCTTTAGAGCTGTCTTGGCTACCTCTATATCTCCATGGCCATATGCATTTGCCTTCACAACTGCAAACAACTCTGCTTCTTCTCCAATATGTTTAATCATTGACTCTACATTATATGTGATATAATCCAAATTTATCTCTGCCCAAGTATCACGAAAATATGGGACCTGTTGATTCATACCGTCCACTTCCTCTTTATACTTTTCCTTCTATTATTTGATTATGTCACATTAACGTATAACAGAAAAGACAAACTTTCTTCTTAGACCGAGTGAAGTAAAAGCAGTGTAAGATGTAATTTAAGAAGTATGTTAAACATGGTAACTTAAAGTTACCTTTGATTACCAATTAATCTAGATGATATGGCGTTAATATTGGCAAAATTATCATCCGTAGAAACCACAAACAACGCAAAGAAACCCGAGGAATCTACCTCGGGTTTATCTTATCTATATTTATTTTACAACTTCCCCTTGTACAGACTGTGCAATTTGGATCATTTCTTCTTTCGATAGGTTTGTCGATGCAATCATATAATCCACGCCATTTTGCGTCCAGGATACCATATTATCTGATACGGCTCCTACCGTGAAGCCAAGGTCAACAGGGTCACCATTCATCATCGCCTCTTCACCACCAGAGGTTTGAACAATAACAGCCTTCTCTTGAATCATTGTGAATGATTTGTCTTCACCTTCATAGGTTAGAATGACACGTTTACCTTCTTCTGTTTCTACTTCTTTTTCAGAAACAAGTTCAACTTCAGGTAGCGATTCTGGATAGAAGACAGTGAAATCTTCTTCTTCTGCTACTTCAGCCATGACTGGGAATTCTAACTGCGCACCTGTCATATTTTTCTTCGTATCGAAATCTTTATTATCTAGTTCTTCATTAAATTTCACATTGGAGAAATCTACCGTCACAACTGGTGTTCTTTCTGCATCCATTACCTTTACACTAACTGGAGATAGATCCGATTTATTCAAGGTAATCTCTTGGAGAGGTAGCATTTGATTGTTTTGATAACTCGTTTTTGTTTCATAAACATAATGATCTTCCGTTGCTTTAAATTTTGCTTCCTTATCATTTTGAATATCTTCAATTAATGACTCATAAAGGTACGCTTGACTACTATTGTTTGGCCAGTCACTTTGGAAGCGAAAACTTTTATTCAAAGCTGGCGTAAGAACAAACACACCTTCTTTGTTCTTTAAGATCATTTGACTTTGATCTTTTTCAGTGTTTTTAAGTGCCACACGATAAAATTCCGGGTTCTTATGCCATATTTCTATATCATAGGATTGCGGCTCGGAACCTGTTTGCAGCGTCATTTTCGCTTCCGCCTTATAGCTTTTTAATGATTCTAGTTTGCTCGATAAATCTTTTGTCACATCCTCCTGGGATTTTGTCCCACATGCAGCTAGTGTGACAGTTATGGCCAGTCCCATGAGTAGCCAGAAAAACTTCTTCTTCATTCCTTCAACCCCTTTTTCTTATAATCAACAGTGCAGTCAAACGCTTCCGTGGCCTTGTCTCCTCCATTGCACTATTGAATATATGAGACAACCTCAAAGATTATTCCAGACCTTCTAATAGATCAAGAATATTTTTTCGAGCCTGGGGATGATTTGTATGTAATTAATTACAGGCGTTTATTTGAAGGAATAGTAGCTATAATCAACTTTACTTCCTGTCCTAATGAATACTACTCTTTTTCAATTATCACTTGAGCAATGGCATACTCTCTACTATGGGAAATAGATAAGTGTACAAGACAGCCATCAACCGGAAGAACAATTATCGGTTGTCCAGTCGTATGGTTAGCTGTTTCAATATCTAGAAACGAAAGTGATTGTCCGATGCCTGTTCCTTTCGCTTTAGCAAAGGCTTCTTTCGCAGCAAATCTCCCTGCTAAATATTCTATTTTTCTATGCCCAGTTAGAGTCTCATATTTCTTTTTTTCGCTTGTTGTTAAAATACGTTCGACAAACCGTTCTTTTCTTTTTACTAATTGTTTAATTCTCTGTATTTCAATCATATCGATACCAATGCCTTTAATCATTCTAATCACCATCTTCTAAATAAAATAAATGCTGCATAAAACAAACTATAGTATATTTAATGTATGAGAACATTTTAGGAGGAGTCAATTATTGTTTATCAGGACAGAAAGCTTTAGAGAATTTATTCGCTTCTATCCCATCGTTACTTCTATTATCGCTATTAATATTGTATTGTATTTACTTACTGTTTTGCCCATCCTACCAACCAATTGGTTAATGGCGCATTTTGCAGGTATTAATATTTATATTATGCAAGGGGAGTTATGGCGACTTGTTACACCTATCTTCATGCATAGCGGATTTGCTCACCTTTTATTTAATTGCTTCTCGCTTGTGTTATTTGGACCCCCACTTGAGAGAGCAATTGGCAAGGGGCGTTTCCTCCTTGTTTACTTCCTAGCTGGTATTGGCGCGAATATCGCAACTCTCATCCTTGAACCGTTAACATATATTCACGTTGGCGCGAGCGGGGCGATTTATGGTATCTTCGGTTTCTTTATTGCTATTATTGTGTACCGCAGAGATTTACTTTCACAGCAAAATACTCAGCTCATTCTTGCCATCACAGTTATTGGTGTAATTATGACCTTCTTGCAAGCGAATGTAAATGTGATTGCCCATCTATTTGGTCTATTAGCAGGTTTCCTCACTGGTTCAGCAATGATTAAAACGAAATTAAAAGCTGGATACGGTGCAACGAGACCAACAAACCAATGGAAATCTTCAGCTAGACGATTAAAAGGTGTCCCCCTATCAACCATTATTATCTTTGGGGGCATTATTCTTCTTGCCATTATCGGTCTATTGTCACGTTAATGAAATCGTTCAAACAAACAGCAAATCCGAACAATTTATGTTCGGATTTGCTGTTTCTCATTCTGTATTCTCAGGAGTATAAGAATACCACTTGTATATAGATAATACATCTTCTACTTCTAGGTCAACTACATCTCCTCCAGTTGCACCTGAACCAGACATAGCCTTAGCAGAAATAGTAGCTAACTGATTTTGCTTCTGAAAATACGTTTCTTTCATTGAAATTGATTGTGTTCTATTCTTCCTCAAATAAACAGTTGTTTTAGAAATAAATCGTGAACGAAGAACGAGTTGATTTCCTATAATCGTCCAACCAGCTGCTTTATAACGGTAATAAGATAAAATAAGCATCAATCCAACGAACACTAAACTAAATAAACCCCACACTGAGAAGAAATAAAGAAGGATAACTGCGACTGGAACAGAGATAAATAATCCTCTCAATATGTATCTTCGTAAAGCCCTTTTTGGTGCTGGAACAAACATATCTGTCAATTGGTAATCATTTAGTCCAGTTTCTATCTTCTCGCGAATTCGGTTTCTCTTAATGAGCGGTAACAGCATCACTTTCGAGCTATCCGCATCCTTTAATGACCCACCTGCACTCTCAAGGTAAACAGATGCATAGCCAATCGCTTGTCGAACTGGATTCTCATTTATCCTTAATGCTTGAATCCGATGTAAGGGAATCGTTAGTTGCTTCTTCTCCAATAGACCGCGGGTAATAACTAATTCTTCTCCCACTTTTCTTACAGTGAAATTAGCATACTTTAACACTGATCCAATGAGAGCAATAAGCCAAGCAAGAACGAAACCAAGGAAAACCATTAAACTGATGAGCATAACACCACCTGTAATAAAGACACTCAATTCATCAAATACCTTCTCATAAGGAATGACTTCAGCAAATTGTGATAAAAAGGCAAAGACAGCTGATATCACAACACCTACTCCCCCAGAGGTCGAAGAAAGTAAAATCAACTCTCCAGGTTTAATTTGGTAAAGTATTTGTTCCTCTTTTTGTTCTGTTTCGATTTGCTCATCTAACTCTATATGTGCATTTTTAGATTGTGATAGGATATCTTGAATCTGCTGTGCCTCATTTTTAGAAATAGCAGTCAATATAGCTTCTGCCTCTAGTCCTGAACCAGCTGTTTCAATGGTCATTTTCACTAAACCAAAAGGTCTTTGTAAAATACCTTCTGATAAATCAAGACTTTGGATTCTTTCGAAAGGGATATATCTTTTTTTCCGAATAATTAACCCTGATTCAATTCGTAATTCTCCCTCTTCTATTCTGTAGGTAAAACGAAGCCAAGTAAGAATACCGGATATAAGAATAAGAGCAATAATACCTATTGTAATAAAAAGCTGAATCTTCCCTTCACTATTACCAAATACGACAATAATTAAAATGGGAATAATGGAGTCCTTTAATGTTTTCAGTACATTTGATACGGCTGCAATCGGATGAAGTCTTCTCGGCTCAGACATCATCTACAGCCACCCTTGCTAAGTTAGATATAAAAAATCGCAGTTCTTCTGCTTCTTCTAGATCTAATGCGGGTATTTCATGAACAGTTGCCGCAGTTGAAACCGTCACGGTAGCTAGTTTATATTTTCGAAGAATAGGTCCTTGGTGAGTATCTACATGCTGTACTCTAATCATTGGGACGAGTGTACGTTTAATGATAAATATTCCATGCTGTAGTTCTATTTCATTCTCTCTCACTTCATAGCGCCACCTTTTCCACCGCACAGTCGGAAAAACTTTAATCGCTAAATAGGCATAAAGAGCAAATATAATTAATGCAACACCAATTATCCACATCGGCCAATCAAAAATGAATGTTAAAACAATAGCGCCAATTGCCAATACAAATGGGATAAGGGAATGTAGTGCACCAGATATTTTCCAAACAGTCAGACCCCGTTTAGAAATACGCTTTTGCGGCTTCGATAACATATATGTAAACCCCCTAAAATTCCTTATTGAACAACTATAGTATACATGAAAGCCATACTATTTCTCAGTAAAAACTTGGATATTTTTTCATTCTTATTTATTATTTCTATACGATAATCTAAAGAAAAGGTTTCAATTAGAGTGAAGTTGATTAATCCCTTACCTATCTACTTCATTTACTTATAAAATGTCATATGATCTTTATCTTGCCGGTAGTAGGCTAATCGATCTTGTAAGTTACCCGTATGGAACTCAAATTTATGACCATCCGGGTCAGTAAAATAAATCGAGCGCTTATCTTTTTTGTCCCTTATGCGGCCTGATAAAATATTCACTTTTAAGTCTTGTAAGCGTTGATAACTACTTTCAAAATCATCTTCATCAATAGAAAACGCAATATGAGTATAAGATTGGGCAATCTCCTGACGAGGTATGTCTTTTTCTTCATTAAGGGCAATCCATATGCCTTGACAATCAAAATATGCTGTCGTTCTCCCTTTTACAAGCAACTTAGCTGCAAAAACCTTCTCATAAAAAGCAATAGAACGGTCTAAATCAGAAACAGAGAATAACATATGGTTCAAACCTTTAATCATACTGCCGTTCACCTCATCTTAAATTTATCTGGCATCCTATTAACCATTATACTGAAGCAGCAGCAAATACTATAGATAAAAACACATCTAGTTTAACGTCTATAAGTTTTATATGGACTTTTCATTTTCTTCCACCACAGACCCCTTTTGCTACATGTCTACATAACACAAAAGAACCGAGCTTCATTTCAATGCTCGGTTCTCCCAATATATTATCTATAGCTATTTGCATTTGTTTTCTTATTTCCTTGATAATTCCTTTTACCTGAAGGTTTACCATCACGGGAGCGATAGGAGTTACTTTGTCTTCCTTTCGGGCTATACCCACCTCTAGGACGGTTACTTCTATCTGTGGATCTTCTGTCTCGTTTAGCCGGTAAAGGTTTCTCTTCTGTTAGTTTTACCGGAGTCGTGTCCGGTTCTTTGATCATGAGCTTCAACAATGCTTGAACTACCGTTGTTGCGTCGTGGTGTTCAAGTAATTGTTGTGCAGATTGTTGATAATATTGAAGATGATTATCCTCAATGATTTGCTCGACTTTTTCTGCAACAGCCTTTTGTTGCCCCTCTAATGCTTGATCTAACGTCGGAGCAGCCATTCTTTCCATTTTCTTTTTCGTTGTTTTTTCAACGATACGTAAGTATGATTTCTCACGTGGGTTAATAAATGTCATGGCCATTCCTTCTTTACCAGCACGACCTGTTCGACCAATACGGTGAACATAACTTTCCGGATCTTGTGGTATATCAAAGTTATACACATGTGTAACACCAGAAATATCTAATCCACGAGCTGCTACATCTGTTGCGACAAGGACATCAATGGACCCTTCTTTAAACTTACGAAGGACAGACATACGTTTAGCCTGGCTCAAGTCACCATGTATTCCTTCTGCATTGTAACCTCTTAAACTTAAGGCTTCAGAAAGTTCATCAACCCTTCTTTTCGTACGTCCGAAAACAATCGCAAGTTCTGGTGATTGAATATCAAGCAGTCTTGTTAACACATCAAATTTATTTTTTTCTTGTACTTCAATATAATATTGCTCAATGAGTGGTACAGTCATTTCCTTCGCTTTTACTCGAACGATTTGTGGCTCTTTCATAAACCGTTCAGCAATACGTTGAATGGCTGGTGGCATCGTCGCAGAGAAGAGTAAAGTATGCTTCTCTTCTGGGACACTTGATAAGATTTTTTCAATATCATCAATAAAGCCCATATTTAACATTTCATCAGCTTCGTCTAAAATCACTTTTTTGACATGATCTAATTTTAGTGTTTTTCGATTAATATGATCAAGAATTCTTCCAGGTGTACCGACAATAATATGAGGACGATTTTTTAACGCTCGTATTTGACGGTTAATATCTTGGCCACCATAAATCGATAACACTCTCGTTCTTTTCCCAAAACCGAGTTTGTATAATTCCTCTGACACTTGAATGGCTAATTCTCTTGTCGGCGCAATGACTAAACCTTGAATAAAACTATCATTATAGTCAATATGGTCAATCATAGGAATACCAAAAGCGGCTGTTTTACCTGTACCTGTTTGTGCTTGTCCAATTAAGTCCTTATTCTGCAAGCTTAAAGGAATCGTCTCTGCTTGAATCGGAGTTGCCTCTTCAAACCCCATTCTTTTAAGAGACTTCATTGTTTCAGGGCTTATACCCAAATCTTGAAACTTAGTCAATGTATCCAATCTCCTTCTGTTCTTTGAAAAATATTTTATTTCATCAAGTAGGCAGGAAATTTCCCCAATCAAAGTTGTTATAATTACAACGATTTAAGAGAAACCCACTATAGAGAGGATGAGGGAGAATTTATTACCAATGCATGAATTGCTATGCTTATTTGTATAAAAAAATAAATGTATGATGACTTCCGCATCCTAAATCTAACGAACAATTACAAATAGAAATTTTTATTCAGACATGTAATGAAAAAAGACATTCTCCTACCAGTGGAGTATGTCCGGGTTTCAATGGAGTTCCTGTTGACACTTTGTTGTATATATTACCATCTCAACGCATGATTTGCAATGCTTTCGCAGGACATAGTATGACAGTAGTATAAAAATAAACAATTGACAAAAGAGAGTTCATTTGAAGAAAATCGCCTTAACTAAAAGGTTATGAAAGAAATTGAAGTACTTCTTTAAACAGGTGCTCACTTTCATCACAATGACAAATTAAATGTTTTGACCGTTTAATAATAATTTTGTGTTTCTGTTCTGAGGTGATGTGTTTATAAAGATAATCTGCACTGCGTACAGGAACGATGCCATCATCTTCTCCTTGAGCGATGAAAGTTGGAACCTTCACTTCTTTTAATCGTGGGCGAACCGTCGCTACTAGCTTTTGGAACTGCCTAGCTGCAGCAAACGGCGTGGAGCTGATCTTTTGTTTGTAATGTATAAATAATGGATTTTGCGTTATTCTTGTGCCTTGAAGTCCTTCTCTTAATAACCCTTTAATATCAAGGAAAATTTGTCTTGGATTTAAATAGTAGGCAGCTGCACTAAGTAAAACCAGTTTCGCTACCGGGTATTTTACCGCTAATTCACTAGCAATCATGCCTCCCATGGAGAATCCAATTATATAAACAACTTCGCATTTTTCTAGTAAGTTTTTTAATTCTTCCTCTGCATGATTGATCCACTTTTGAAATACAATCCCCTTTAAGGACTGCTTTTCTCCATGGCCAGGTAATGTTGGAACCGCTATTTCCCAATCCGTATGTTCCTTTATATAATTCGCCAATGGGGCGACTTCATAAGGTGCACCTGTAAATCCATGTATGCATAAACATCCAATCATCTTTTACACCGCCAATGGTAAATTTATCAGGCTATTGAACAGCTTATCAACTTTAACATAAACATCTAGTTTATTTTTTACCCTCTATACGGAAAATTAAATCCTCACAACGCAAAAAATGTTAATTATTATAATATAATTCAAAAGATAGAAAAAACCTTATGTTCCATGTGAAACAATAAGGTTTTTTGAATTTTAGTATAGTATTATTGCAATCCCTCAACGACTTCTTCTAACTTCATTCCTCTAGAAGCCTTAACGAGTACAATTGTTTCATCATTGACATGTTTTTTTAGTTCTTCAATTAATGGCGCCTTTTCATCAAAAGCAAATACACGGTCTTCAGACAATACTTCCTTGGCTCCCTTTGCAATTAAGTGTCCTAATCGACCATAGGTAAATACGGCATCGATGTTTTCCGCACAGATGGATAACCCAATTTCTTCATGAAATCTCTCTTCATCTGCCCCTAATTCCAACATATCACCTAGAACAAGTATTTTCTTCTTATATCCTGGTAAATTCGCTAATAATTCTATCGAAGCTTGCGTTGAAGTAGGGCTTGCATTGTATGCATCGTTAATTATTTTCTCGCCATTTTGACCCTGTAGTATTTCCATCCTCATATTTGTCAGTCTCACTTTCACTAATCCTGCTTCCATTTCCGCAAATGACACATTAAAGTGTTGTGCAACAATCATAGCTGATAGAGCATTTAAGACATTATGCATACCTAAAATAGGTAAAGTGAATTCTACTTCGCTCGCATTGACCTGAAACTTACTACCGTTGTCTAATTGTTGGATATTCACAGGATATAGGTCATTTTGTTCGGTTCTTCCAAAGGTTTTAACCGTAGCTTGCCCTTCATATGAATCAAAGTAATTTCTTAAAAGGGGTTCATCCCCCATGTATACCATCAATCCATCTGACTTTAAGCCATTTATAATCTCAAGCTTTGCTTCAGCAATTCCTTCTCTTGAGCCTAAATCTTGTAGATGTGATTCACCGATATTGGTAATAAT
Source organism: Cytobacillus sp. FSL M8-0252 (assembly GCF_038007345.1). Classification (NCBI taxonomy): domain Bacteria; kingdom Bacillati; phylum Bacillota; class Bacilli; order Caryophanales; family Bacillaceae; genus Cytobacillus; species Cytobacillus sp. FSL M8-0252. The sequence goes on along the minus strand of NZ_JBBOWZ010000001.1, from coordinate 508,013 downwards.
CGTTGCATCAGGGCGTGCTAGCTTAGTTAGAAAGTCAATTTCACCTTTACCACTCATACCCATCTCTAATACAGCTACCTCTGTTGTTTCTTCTAGCGCTAAGATGGTAAGCGGAAGACCGATATGATTATTATAATTGCCTTCGGTTTTTTGGACTTTATATTTCAACGCTAAAAGATTCGCCATCATATCCTTTGTCGTCGTTTTACCATTGCTACCAGTAATCCCTACCACTTTTATACTTAACTGATTACGATAGGCTCTTGCCAGCTCTTGTAATGCAGTTAACGTATCTTTAACGATGATAATGGGTAAGTGAGTCGGTGGATTTGGTACATCCTCTTGCCAAAAAGCAGCCGCAGCTCCTTTTTCGATAGCATCCGACACATACTGATGCCCATCTGTTCGCTCTCCTTTAAAGGGTATAAATAGTTGTCCTGGAGTAATCTCACGAGAATTTATACTTACACCTTGAATTTCTTTTTTTCCGTATGGTGAAAGATCATTCTCTATTTGAATCATTTCTGCTATATCATTCAAGGTTCTCTTAATCAACTTTTCCTGCCTCCTTTTTGACAGGTGCACTGCGGGGTGCAAAGCCTATCTTTCTATGTAACTGTATACGTTACAGCTTAGCTGTTCCGCTTACAGTTACTTTGTATGCTTAATTTTTTGTTTTTCTTGATGTCTTTCAATTGCTAAGTTGACAAGACGTTCAATAAGGGCTGGATATTCAACACCTGAATGCTTCCAAAGTAATGGGAACATACTGTATGGTGTAAAGCCTGGCATTGTGTTCACTTCATTTATATAGACTTTTCCTTCCTTTGTTAAGAAGAAATCCGCTCTAACAAGTCCCGAACAATCTAATGCTTTAAAGGCTTTAATTGCCATCGCTTCTAATTCGCTATATTCAGCTTCAGTAACATCAGCAGGAATCATTAAAATTGTATTCCCATCTTCATATTTTGCCGTATAATCGTAGAAGTTTTTATCTTTCGGAATAATTTCACCGGCAACAGAGCACTCAGGATAATCATTTCCCACTACACCTAGTTCAATCTCTCTTGCATCTACACCTTGTTCGATAATAATTTTACGGTCGTATTTAAATGCTTCAACGAATGCCTCATGGAGCTCACTACGATTCGTACATTTGCTAATCCCTACACTTGAGCCTAAATTTGCTGGCTTAACAAAGCACGGGTATCCGATGGTATCTTCTACTTTGCGATAAGCATCCTCTTCCGCAGTTTCCCATTCCCCTCGAAGGTACCAAACATAATCAACTTGGTTTAATCCAGCTTGAGCAAAGATATTTTTCATGATCACTTTATCCATTCCTGCTGAAGAAGAAAGGACGCCATTTCCGACATATGGTAAATTCAAAAGCTCAAGCATTCCTTGAACCGTTCCATCTTCCCCATTTGGACCATGCAATAAAGGAAAAATCACATCAAAAGGTCGACTTTCTTGTGACTCAAAAAGGGTTGGTGCTAACGCTAAAGGTGATAGCTGTTGGCCTTCTGAAAAAGATAATTCTTTCACTGTCTCCACGGGCCCAGTAAGTTGTTGCCCCTTGATCCATTGACCTTCTTCCGAAATATAAATAGGATAAATATCAAATTTATTTGTGTTTAATGCTTTAATCACGGCAAGCGCTGTCTGCATAGAAACATGATGTTCAGCAGATTTCCCACCGTACAAAAGTCCGATCTTAATTGTCATCAATAAAACCTCCAATTTTAACAAGTAACTTATATTTATTTTACCACTTTATAAAATAAGAGAGTAAATGTTTCAACAAGATAAATGCCTATAAAAGTATATGTATGTATAACCATGGGAAAAGGAGCTTACTTCAATTAAAAAATAGCCATTTCTCTCTTAAAAAAAGTGATATCGTCATTGGAGATTGTCCTCATATCGACTATTAATGGCAATGAGATGAACTCATGTCAGGATATAAAGACCTAATTCCCATTATCCTGAAATATTTAATAATATATCCTTCATTCCTGCTACAACCTATAGATAGCATCAATATAGATGCTAAGTTCTTTGAAGTTGTTCTACCTACTGATATACCACTATTATACTTTTTTTCACTTACTTCTCTGTTAACATTATGTTACAAAAGCTCTAGTTTTCTATTACAAAAAGATTAATATCTGTAATCGTTATCTATATATAATAAAAAATTTTCTTTTTTAACGAACTGACATTAGGTATCATTCACTAAATAGGACAAATGATTGCCAGCCCATTTTACCTCATTTATATATTTTATACTAGCTAAAATAAATGGCAAGATTAATCATCGCATCGTTTCGATTACAATCGTACGATTTGCCATTAGGTAAATAAAATCAACCAAAAGACCTACCACCTTTATGTATATTCACTTTCTAACCATGCCACATTGACTACTGTCAAAGTAAAAAGAAGCATCCGCACGCCAGTTATTGGCAATGTGCCGTACATGCTTCTTTCACAATTTGAAAACGCTGTGATTCATAGGTAAGGATTATTAAACTTGTTCCCTCAATATCTGGCGCGCCGTTCCAAAATTGATGAACTGGCAGCATGCGACAAATAGAGTAAATAGCTCTCAATGCGACACCATGAGTGACCACTAACACATTCCCACTTGTTAAAGTTAATTCTGCTAGAAAGGCACGCAAGCGATCAATCACAGTTTGAAAGCTTTCACCGTATGGGTTGTCATATTCATTAGGGTGTTGCCAATATTGCGCAAATAATAAAGGATCATTCTCCCAAATTTCCTCTTCAGTTTTCCCTTGCCACTCCCCAAGCATAATCTCCATCAATCGCTCATCTTTAACAATCGCTTCCCCATTTGTAATGATTTGTGCTGTTTCTAATGCTCGACCACTTGGAGAGGAGAAAACCTTTGTAAATTTTGTTTGCGCTAATCTCTGGCCAAGTTTTAAAGCATCTTGCTTACCTTTGTCAGTTAAAGGAGAGTTTAATCGACCTTGCATTCTCTTCTCTATATTCCATTCCGTTTGCCCGTGCCTTGTTATAAAAACAGTTAAACTCATTCCTTCACCTTTACAGGATAAAAATAACCAGTAGCCATTTCTTTTATTTTCTGTTCATTCGCAAGTGTGTAACTAATAATGAAACAGGTTGCAGGACCTGAAGAAGCGAGTAAGTCTAATTCGCAAGTGATATCAGTTAGGGCAAAGACACGATCCTCAAATAATTGATTTAACTCAGCTAATATCCCTTTAGAGCCAACAGGCATGACTGTCACTTTTTCCATATTGGCGAGTTTTGAACATAGCGCTAGCGGAGCTATATGTAGAGCATCATGAATGACGGCTTCTCCTACTAACGGTCTACCGATAACTGCTATCTGATTTTCTTCTGTAAACTCTATCGTATGAATATCTTTACTCGCATGTATTTTTCCCATAACAGATACAGCTGTTGCAGATTGCTTCAACTCAAAGTTACTTTCTGTACTTCCTGTTATAGATAAATCGGTTAGGCCTAGTTCCAGCAAGCCCTTTTCAATTCCTGTTACTAATGATTGCCACACTTGATCTCCAGAAAAATTCTGTAAAATTATCGCTAAGGGCGTTGCACCTATAGCTATACATTCCATCATCGATACCCTTAAAGCATAATAAGCGACATCCTCATAAGAAACTTTAATTAAATCCTCATGCTTTAATCCAATACCACCGCTATTATCACTTGCTATGACAAGTGATTCTTCCTTGTTATATGGAATCACTAGCACATCTCTCATTTGGTATTTTCCATGGATGTTTTTACAGGTTGTGTGATTTTTGCCAATCTTGGAATGAGGATAAGCGCTATAGCTACGTTAAAAATAGAACCAACTAAAAGCGAAGGTACGAGTGCCAAATAAAACGCTTCCCCCATAATAAAAAGAAATGGAAGTGGGGCAGCAAACGAGTTTCCAAGTACAAAGAGAATAGAAGCAATCCATCTATGTCCATTGCGGTAAAATAATGCAAATATATAACTTAGAATGGCCATTTCAATCGCTACTACCAAATGAAATGGCCCCATTGGCAACCCACCTAATAGTGCTGACAATAAATGACCCGTCCCTCCAACGATTGCACCAGCCGGACCTCCTAATAAGGCACTAGCAAGTAGCGCAGGAAATGAATCTAGTGCCACACTAGTGACAATCCCAGCTGGAATCTTAATTGCTGCACCAATCACCGATAGGGCAACAAAAACACTTAGCCATGTTATTTTAATTCCTTTCAAAAGACCCATCACTTATTCCCCTTTTCTTTTACCCCCACGGAACACTTTCGCACTACGTACATATTCTACATCCGGATTCCCTAAGCGAAAGTTGATGACGCGGGCTAATGCAAAAAAGTAATCAGATAAGCGATTTAAAAACATAACAGCTACATCTGGAACAGTATCATCTGTTTTCTTAAGTGATACGACTAATCTTTCTGCTCTTCTTGTGACGGTTCTTGCTATGTGGATAGAAGCAGATGCCTTGGCACCTCCTGGTAAGATGAAACGTTCTAATTCCGGTGCTTCTGCAATAAACACATCAATTCTCTCTTCTAAATAATCAATGGACTCTTGTTTTAGCTTCAGTTCACGTGTCTTTGTTACGTTTGCTAAGTCTCCACCACAGTCAAAAAGTTCATGTTGTATCTTCTCTAAATCATCCAAGACGTCTGCGAATTTTGCTTGATCCAACTCAGTTACAGCCTGACCGACAAAACAATTGACTTCATCAACTGTACCATAGGCTTCAACACGTATATCGTCCTTTTCTACTCTGCCGCCAATAATGCTCGTTTTTCCTTTATCTCCTGTTCTCGTATAAATTCTCATCTAATCGCCCACTCCCTTATTTAATTTTCTGTGCTATACCATACCAAATAATATCCATTTGCGTTGCCTGTTTTGCCATTTTTTGATACACTCGTCCGCAAACATCGCGTAAAAGTCGATCTTTTTCTTCTACTGGTACAATGCCCTTTGTTATATCCGTACCAATTAAGATGACCTTGCGTGTACGTCTGCTGTTTTCCCATGCTGCAAAATCAACGAGGAGTTGCTGTACTCTTTGTTGTATCTCCTCTTCACCACTGTAAGTTAATACATCCTTTACCCAATATTCTATTCCTTCCCATACAATTACACCATCAATATCTGTAAATTTTTCTACTTCAGGTGGTGATGAACTACGGTAGGCGGAATACCAGAAATGGCTTGCTCGGTGAATACCATATTGTTTTTCTACCCATTCTCCCTTTCCGTTATAGGCTCCTCCTGTAACAAAGTGCATATAATCTCTCCCCCTTTCAATTTAACATCGATTTGATAGCCTCCACTATAAGGAATCTTCCAGTCCCAAAAAGCTTTTTTATTTTTCACTTTCGTATGTAATATATGGCGGATCACTCCACCGTGCGTGACAATCGCCATTGTTGAAATTGCTTTCCTCAGCGCTTCTGCTACTAACGAGTCCCACGCGTGATCAAGTCGTTGACTAAATTCACTATAACTTTCACCATTAGGGGGTGATAATGTTTGCCAATGATTTAACCACTTTCGATATGGTTGATGATTCTTTAATTGCTCATACGTACAGCCTTCCCATTCACCGAAGTTAAGTTCTCTCAAATCACTCATCAAGACAAGTGGTTCATCAGGAAATAATTGCTTACTCGTTTCAATACATCTACCTAAATCACTTGTTACAATGATATCGCAAGGTGGGACGATTGGGACGATAGCTTTCGCCGAAACAAGCGGAGAATCACTCCAACCTAGATAGGCTTTCCTCCTATTGGCCTCTGTCATCCCATGACGAAATAATGTGATAACCAAAGAACCATCCATAAACTCCATTCCACTCCTTCCACACATGCACCAATGACATCACCTGTTGTGCCCCCAAACCAACCTACGCTTTTTTGTTTCATGATCATAAATAAGCATAATGAAATGATTAACATGCAAGTAAATCCGAATAAAAGGGAAGGAAAAAAGAAGAACAGCCCTATAGCAACTAGTAAAATATATACACCATATATCACAACACTTCTCGAAGTAGCTGCATCCTGAAACATTTTACCTAACCCACTATTTTTTGCTGTCTTCACCTTCACTAGCATCATGCCCATGACCATACGACTAAAAAAAGGAATACAAGCAATAAAAAAGAAAACAGATGTGCTTTCTAACTTAATAGCAATTTCATAAATAAAAAATAGTTTTGTACCTAATAAGAGAATGACCGATAGCACACCAAAAGCACCCACTCTTGGATCCTTCATCACTTCTAATCGCTTTTGTCGATCACCATAGGAAAAGTATGCATCACTTGCATCCATCCAACCGTCTAAATGAATCCCTCCTGTGACAACGATTAATGTCACCCAAAGAAAAATGGCAGATGCTAATGGCGAAAAAGGAGAAATCATTAATAACAAATAAAATATAAGCGCATAGATGACACCTTGTATGATACCTAACAATGGAAACGTTTTAATCGCGCCATTTAAATGCTTATTATCCATCGGTAATTGGAGAGGAATCGGAATAGCAGTGAAAAATTGTAAATTAATTAATAATCCTTTTAGCCATATTTTCATAAGGTGTGATCCTCTATATCGATGATTTCTTTAAGAAGATTAAAGTCAACATTTGATTTAAAGTGTGCTGCTAGTTCTGCATACTTTTTGTCCTTCTTGGTACTGATATAAACCGGGTCTTTTAAAGGCAAACCTTTATCTACGCGAATCTGATTTAACCAATGTGCACGCCATTCATCGTGATGAAAAACATGATGCATATATGTACCAATAACCTTGCCACCTTTACTTGTATATCCATCATAATGGCCATCCGCTTTTTTCAGAAAATAATGCCTATCATGATTCTCTACTACTGTTTCGCCTAAATGGATTTCATATCCTTTTAATGATTGTACAAATGAGCCTTTTAACTTGGGATGAAGCGTTCCTTCCACTTGAATGGTTGTTTTTTCAGCGATAAAAGTGGTGTCAGCTGGAATTACCCCGAGTCCATTTATCTCCTTCCCTTTAATTCCCGTATCAGCACCATAAGGGTCGGCTAATCGCCTACCTAACATTTGAAAACCACCGCAAATTCCGATGACTCTGCCGCCATTTTCTATATAATGCTTTAACCATTTATCGAGCTTTCTATCACAGAAATATTGCCAATCATGGATCGTGCTTTTCGTTCCTGGTAAAATGACAGCATCAGGCATGCCCATTTCATCACTATGATTAACCCAGCGGAAAGATACATCATCTTCATATAAAAACGGATCCATATCGGTAAAATTGGAAAGATACGGTGGTTTAAATATAGCAATATCTATTGGGTTATCCTTTTTAGAAACTTGTATAGATAAGGAATCCTCTGCATCGATCATATGATGATGTAAATATGGCATCACACCGATAACTGGAATACCACAGTGATCTTCTATCCACTTCTTACCGTCCGCAAATAGAGACAGATCTCCTCTAAATTTATTAATAATAATGGCTTTCACTCGACTTCTTTCGCTTTCTTCTAGTAATGATAACGTCCCAACGATACTTGCAAACACGCCTCCTCGATCGATATCAGCTACTAACAACACAGGCACATCTGCCATTTCAGCCACTTTCATATTGACTAGCTCACGATCTTTTAAATTAATTTCTACAGGAGACCCGGCACCTTCCATCACGATCGCATCATAAGTGTTTTCTAGTTTATTAAGTGCTATCTTAATCGCCTCTAGTCCCTTTTCATAGAAAGAGGCTCTATAGTCACGACCAGACTGAATCGTCTCAGCTTTCCCAAACAAAACGACTTCAGAAGTCGAGTCTGATGTTGGTTTTAAGAGAATTGGATTCATATAGACGGTTGCCTCTATTTTCGCAGCTTCTGCCTGTACACCTTGTGCCCGTCCAATTTCTTTGCCATCTTTCGTTACATAAGAATTATTAGACATATTTTGTGATTTAAACGGAGCAACACGCACACCCTCTTCTACTAAGGCTCGGCATATAGCTGTGGCAATCATACTTTTCCCCACATCAGAGGCGGTTCCAACGACCATTAAGCCTTTCATATTCTTCTCCTCCTTTCATCTGAATGAGACAGCCAGCATCTACTAGATAAGCTTCATCTGCAAGTGTCACGATTTTTTGATGGAGTCGTCCTAACATCTTTCCATACACAAGTACAAGTGGTTCATCACTTATCACATCATGGAATATTTCGTTACTTACGAGAATTAACGTATCGACCTTACTCGCAAGCTCTTTTATTCCTTGGACAAGATTTGCATAAATTTGTTGTTGAAATTCGTAATCAGACCAGCGATTCTCATAAAAAAACTCATTATTAAGCAGAGTTGTTAGGCAATCTAGAAGAATAATATCGTTTGAAGAGAAGTGGGTAGCTAGTTGGTGAACCTTTCTTGGTTGTTCCCATGTCATCCACTTCTTACCACTCTCTTGCCTCTGCTTTTGATGATGCTGAATGCGCAACATCATTTCCTTATCGCTTGGTTGAGCTGTCGCGATGTAATGTAATTGCTTCCCATGGTAGTAAGCCCTATCAATGGCCAATTTCTCAGCAAGCCGACTCTTACCACTTCTCACTCCACCGCTTATAAAGATGATTCGCGCCATCGCTTTAATGCCTCCATCAATCGACTGTTTTCATCCGGTGATTTCATTGCTAGTCTAAGCCAATTTCCTTCCAATCCGGGGAAGTTGTATGTATGCCTTGGAATCAGTCCCTTTTCTAATAAAAAAAGAAAAAGTCTCTCGCTTTCTTTGGAAAATGGATCTTTTAATAAGTAAAAATTGGTAGATGAATCTGAATGTAGGTAATCATTATGTGTTAAAAAAGAAAAGATTCTCTTCCGTTCTACCTTCATCAACTCACGTGTTTCCTTCTGAAAGTTATTATCCTCTATACACAGTAACCCTATTTCCTGCGCTACACTATTGACACTCCAATGCGGTTGTATTGCCCTTAAGTCAGTTATAAATTGTTCATTCGCGAGCACATATCCTAAGCGAATCCCAGGAATGGCAAACATTTTAGTCATAGAGCGAATAATAACTAACTGATCGTACTGCAGTAATAACGGAGAGATCGGTTCATATTCATCCACAAAATCATAAAAAGCTTCATCGACAATGAGGTAAACACCTAGACATTCTGCAGCTTCAATCAAACGTTTGATTGAAGCTTTCGAGAAGTATTTACCCGTCGGATTATTCGGGTTCGTCAAAAAAACTACATCAATCTCCTTAAAAGTAGCTATCAAACCTTCAATATCTAAATGCCAGTTCTTATTTAAGAAGAAATAGTCAATTTCACACGCATTCGCTCGGCAAGCTGTCTCATATTCGGAAAAAGCAGGTTGGACAATCATTACACGCTTTCTTGCAAATAACTGTCCAATCATTGAGATGATTTCGGCTCCACCGTTGGCAATGAGAACATTTTCTTTTGGAAGTAATGTGGTTTTACTGATACGCTCTGTTAATCTTGTGGCAAACGGATCGGGGTATTCGTATAATGATGAAAGTAAGCTTGACCATTGCCTTTTTACAGCTTGTGGAGGCCCTAATGGGTTAATATTCGCGCTAAAGTCAATTGTCTTTGCGGGCATATCTAACTTTAATACTTCGTATAAATATTGTGGATTCGCACCATGCTTAGGCCATTGCAATCAAAACACCCCCTAGCCATAAGATAAAGAGATACAGTGGAATGGTCTTAGTAATAATAGTATTCGCCTCTACAATATGATTCCTTGATAATGGCATATTAGCTTCCCCCATCGTGGCACGATAAGAAACATGCCCTTCATATGTATTTTTACCACCTAATTGAACTCCTAATAAATAAGCCACAGCTGCTTCTCCCCAGCCACTATTGGGGCTTGGATGTTTTTTCGCATCGCTCATCACTAATCGGAAGCTCTCTTTCTTTCGAATAAATCTCGGCTTATTCACGAGAAGCATACAAAATGCTGTCAGTCTACTCGGTACCCAGTTCACCACATCATCAAGCTTTGCAGACGCCCAGCCAAAATCAATGTATTTCTCATTTTGATAACCGACCATTGAGTCACAAGTGTTAATAGCGCGATAAACTAATGCAAATGGTGCACCACCAATTAATGCAAAGAACAACGGGGCAGTAATCCCATCACTTGTATTTTCTGCTACTGTTTCAACTGTTCCCCTAACAATCTCCGCTTCATCTAGCTCTTCTGTATCCCTACCAACAATATATGAAAGCTTTTGCCTTGCTTCACTTATTTGTTCCTTCTTTAAAGGCTCGTACACTTCTATTGCCGCTTCCTTTAAACTCTTTTGGGCGATGGTAGTTGCGATTAACACCGCCTCAAATAATATTCCAACGATAGGGTGGACAGCATAAGCAATCACCACAATACTTATCGATATAACTAATACAATCAATAAGACTGTTGTTATCATAGCTACACCTTTCCATTTTCTATGCGCCCCTATATTCCATTTATTCCTTAAAAATCCTATTAAAGAACCCATCCACTTTACAGGATGCGGCCATTGCGGTGGGTCACCTATGAATCGGTCAATGACCACTGCTATTGTTAATGCGATTAAATGTTCAATCATCATCTGTTTCCTTTTTTCTTTTACGACTCTTGTGAATCGCTTTTTGTGTACATTCGTAAATACCTTTTCCAATTATTTTTCCTAGGGGTGTAACTGTTCCAGCGAAATCTATTTTCTCTCCACTTTGTGTTGCAGCAACTAATATACTATCCGTAGATGTGCCCGTGGCAACTGTCCCCGTTTCTTTGTCTCTTACTTCTAAATCCATTAATACTTTTGCTTTCGCTTCAGTTGCCGTCATCATTGCTTGAATAAATGCCTCTTCAGAAAGATGACCATTGACAAATATCCAACTATTTATAGTGCCTGGGGTTACTACCTCTTTATGTTTGCTCGCCATCGAAGCATCGACAGCGTTTCCTACACCTGCTGTGACCACGATCAACACAGAGAACAGATCCATTTCGTAAAATTCGTAGATCACATCATCCGTATATACCGCTGTCATCATACCAACCGTTTCCGAAGGCTCAAACCCTTTTTCTATAAGAAAATCTACCATCTCCTCATAAAAATCATCACAGTTATAACTTTTATCAACATGGCGATTAACAAATGTTTGATACCAGCCAATACCAGAACCAACAACACCTGATGACATTACCCTTAGAGGTTGGGCAGACTGAAGTGTAATATATTCTGCATTCACCATTAATATAGCAGGTGTAATAATCTCTTCATTATGCCATTTCTCCTCAGGTATTAGGACTACTTGAGGTGCTGGTACTTTCGGGTGGCCGTGCTTCTTCACTTCAGTCTCATAAACTTCTATAATACGTGCTTCTTGCAATACTTCATTAGGTTTATCATTGCAGACTATTTTTCCATCATTTAATAAAACGATTTGATCACAATATAAACCGGCTAAATTTAAATCATGAAAAATGGATATGACCGTTAAACCCTTTTTCTCAGTCCATTCTTTTAACATATCTAGCAATTCTTTTTGATAGGATAAGTCTAAATGATTGGTTGGCTCATCAAGTAATAATATTTCTGGTTCTTGTGCGAGACTTTGTGCCAAAAACACACGTTGTCTCTCTCCACCTGATAGCTCAGTAATATTTTTATGTGCAAAATGCTGTACGCCTGTTTGTTTCATCGATCGTTGAACCACTTCTTCATCATCTTCAGACCATGTTTGGAACCAGCCACTTTGATGAGCATAGCGACCAAGTGATACAATTTCCTTTACTGTATAAGAAAAACTATGTTCGGCATGTTGAGGTAGGACAGCAACGATTTTCGCTATTTCCTTCGTGTTATAATTTTGTACTGGTTGATCTTTTAAATAAACTTCACCAGATGTGACCGGTATAAGACCACTTAGCATCTTTAAAACTGTCGACTTGCCGCTCCCATTCGGTCCAAGTATGCCGAATAACTGTCCTTTCTCTACTTCAAAGGAAACATCATGAATGACCTGCTTGCCTCCATAACCACCGTTAATTTTTCGTAAGCTATACATCATCACATTATCCTCTGCCTTCCGCTCTTCTTTTAATTAGAATGATAGCAAAAACTGGTGCACCAATTAACGCAGTAATGACACCAATAGGTAACTCAGTAGGTGAAATGACTGTTCTTGCAAATAAATCAGCAAGTATTAAAAACCCCGCACCTGTCATCATCGATAAAGGAAGCAAGTGTCTATGGTCTGGTCCCCATAGCAATCTGGTCAGATGCGGAATGACTAAGCCGACAAATCCGATTGTACCTGACACTGCTACAGCGGCACCAGTTAAAATCGATCCGGCAATTAAGACCATCATCTTACGTTTCTGTACATTCACCCCGATATGACGAGCTCTTTCTTCGCCGAATGACATCGCATTTAATTCCTTGCTATTGGCAATAAGCATCGCAGAACCAATGATAAAGAAAGGAAGGATGATTTGAACATAGTCCCAACCTCTCATCGATACGCTTCCTAACAACCACCCAATAATCTGTCTCAGTTCATCCCCGGTTAAAGCAATCATTAAGGAAATAAATGCACCTAGAAAAGAACTGAAGATAATACCGGTTAAAATGATTGTCTCTACTCTCATGCCACGATCAATTTGTCGCGCAAAGAAAAGGACAACAATTATCGTTAGAAAAGCTGTTGTAATACTAAATAACGGTAAAGTAAAGGTGCCAACAAACGGAATGGATAAACCGAGAAAGATCGTTAATACAGCACCAACAGAAGCTCCTGAAGACACCCCCAATGTATAAGGGTCTGCTAAAGGGTTCCTTAATAAACCTTGAAAGGCAGCACCTGCTATTGCAAGTGATGCCCCGACGAAGCCCGCCAATACGACTCTAGGCAAGCGAATATTCATAACAATATTACTATGCATTGGATTAACATCATTACTTATCGGTAAACGTAAGATTTCCGCTCCAATGATATTGAATATATCTAACGGTAGCACTGAAACAGTCCCTATAGAAATCCCCATCATCATTGCTACACATAAGAAAACGAACGCACAGAGATAAGCAACACCTCTATTATTTAAATACTTCTGGGTAAATCGCTTTTGCAAGCTCCTCTACTCCTTCTACAAGTCTAGGACCTGTACGAGTTACCTTATCAGAGTGCACATCATAGACTTGCTTCTCTTTAACGGCTGTTACATCTTGCCAACCTTCTCGACTTAAAAGGGTTTCTACCGCATTTTCCGTATAATACCCGTATGTAGTAATAATCACATCAGGATTTTTTTCGATGACAGCTTCCTCGTCAATTTGTGGCCAACCTTCTTCTTCAATTACATTTTCCGCTTGGATCAAATTGAGCATATCATCAATAAATGTTTTTTGACCGGCAGTATATAAAGAAGGAGCTGCAGAGATTTCTACAAAGACAGATTTTTTCTCTTCAACAGACTTTGCTTTTTCTTCAATTTCTGCCAAACGGGTTTTCATTTCCTCAACTGTTTGATTTGCTTCTTCTGTTGCTCCTGTTGCTTTACCAATCATTTCTATGGAATCATATACTTCTTCAAAATTCTGTGCATCATTGACAATAAGAACAGTAATACCAGCATCTCTTAATTGATCTAAGCCTTCAGTACTATTATGCGCTCCTGAATTATGTGCTAATACAACATCTGGATTTAAAGCAATAATTGCTTCTACATTAAATTCTTGTCCACCGATTTTTTCAATATCAGCTACTTCTTCTGGATAATTATCAAAATCAGATACACCGACTACCTTCTCACCTAACCCTAATTCGAAAGCGATTTCAGTATTACTCGGGATTAATGAAACAATCGCTTCTGGTTCCTCTTCAATCACCACTTCTTGATCCGCAGCATCCGTTAATGTTACAGGAAAAGCGCTAGTTTCAGTACTCTCTTCAACCTTCTCTTCTCCATCTTTTTTCGGTTCAGCTGTGTCATTCCCACATCCAGCAAGAATACCTGCTGATAGTAGAATCGAGACTAAAAATAAATACCATTTCTTCATGATTGACCCTCCTTAAAATATAAAACATCCCCATTAGTAGGAGATGTTTGGAAGGAATAATCACGACAAAGAAGCCTTACCAAACACCCCCTATCCTCGTAGGTTACAGTGTTTATGGAAGATAGGCAGGTTTCCTGGCTTATGGTTTATAATCAAAGGCTCCTCCTATACAACATATATAGCAGTTTTCTTTGTTTATTAACCAGTTACAGTGGCGGGACCGCATTGGTTTTACACCAATTTCCCCTATTAAGTCAAAAATTGACACCTATTTCCTTAAATCTACAATTTTCTGTCGATTTTATTATACCTTATCATATTTTGTGGTGCATTATTATTTTTATGAATCAGTTACTTGCCATTCTTTCAGTTTTTTATCAAAAACCAATCTCGCGTCTGGAGTGGCTTCCTTCCTCATTGCTTCGAACTCATCATACATATCATCCATATTAGCGAAATCTCCAACTGTCCAGAGCGGTATATTAATTTTTGTACGTGTCTGCTCACTCTGTTCAAAAGAAATTACCAGGCCTTCCTTCATTAAATTTCTTAATGCCCTTAACGCGCCTTCTGGAACTTGCGGATATGTTTTTTTCTTTTTTAGGCCTAATAAAGATTTTTCTACTTTTAAATGCTCCATCTTCATAGCAGCAACGTCGCCAAGCATTTTGTAAAAGTCCTGCCAGTCTCGGTAATAGACCTTATTTAACCAACCGTCATCATGCGCTAAATAACAATAACGATTGCTTAAATGGTTATAGAAAGGTTTCTTTAAATGCTCCTTTACATGACTAAGATATAGGAGCTCAGCAATTGCTTGAGCAGGCAATTCATTTAACGATTCTTCCTCCTCGAAATCTATCCAGCAAAAATCACCATAACTATAAACATCTTCGTTTATTAGTGCTGGCAGGTCTTCATGAGCCACCCAATCAAACATGGTATGTACATTCAGTTCCCCATTATCATACTGATGCTTCACTAATAGAAGATGCCCTGTCCTGTTCTGTAATGATTGCATAAACTCAGAAAATTCAATTCCATAAGAAATAACGGACTGGTCCTTTTCGTTTAATAAGATATAGATGAGATCTCGAACACTATGATTTTTCTTTCGCAATTTAGAAACCTCCGAACTGAAAATAGAAAGACGAAGAGCAAATTAAATTGTACCACCTTTGTTATTACCCTCATACCACACAACTATTTCGTTTTACTGCAATAATTTATACTAACTACATGTAAATCATAAACAACCGATACAATGCGTCATTTCATCCATTTCATTTTAGCAAAGATAAGGAAATACGATTATTAAAAAAACATTACAAAATAACTATTTCAATTCCTGAGTTTTGTTCATACCCTAAAAAACCTTTTTATATCAAACCAATGATAACAATCCACTTCTAACACATACTATGAAAATAACTAATGGATTAGCATACAATCTTAACTTTTAAATCATACATTACTTTAAGAAATCATGATTTTCCCAGTAAAAGAATGGTAAGATAAGCATATAATCTCCGTTTACAATTTAAGGTATATCCTCGGTTGAAAGGACTTGAGCTTTATGATTCAGACGATGACAGAAAACCAAATCGCTTTATTGATCATCAAAGCATTAAAAGATAATAAACAAAAAGAATTTAACAGGATTTTAGATGAACTGCAACCGTATGATATTGCTCAAGCTTATGATCATCTGCCTGAAAAGCATAAGAAGCGCTTCTTATTATTTATGACTGCTGACCGCCTTGCCCAGTTGCTAGAGGAATTGAATAAAGACATGCAGCTTGAGGTTTTAAATAAATTAGAAAATGAGAAAACAGGAAAAGTCTTGGATCTAATGGACAATGACGACCTCGCCCTTTTACTTCATGATATGTCAGCTGAGAAAATAGAAGGTCTCCTTGCCGGTATGAAACAAAGTGAATCTCGCATCATTCAGAATATGATGACCTATCCACCAGAAACTGCCGGGCGCTTAATGACTAACCGTTTTGTATGGATTCGTGATTATTACACAGTCCGAGAAGCAGTAGAGAAGTTAAAATCCTTTGCAGAATATGCTGAAACGATTAATTATTTATACGTGATAGATCAAGACAGAAAATTAGTTGGGGTTGTCTCTCACCGTGACTTACTAATCGCAGAGCCCCTCGAGGTTATCCAAGACATTATGTATGAACGGGTCATCTCAGCTGCAGTGACGACAGACCAAGAAGAAGTTGCAAACATGGTCTTAAAATATGATTTTCTTGCTATTCCAATTGTGAATGAAGAAAATGTGCTAATGGGTATTGCCACTGTTGATGACTTGATGGATGTTGTTGTCCAAGAAGCGAATGAAGATATTGAAAAACTATCCGCTTCCGGTAAGGCAATTGACTTTGATACGAAAGCTTTCGTCGCCGCTTATCGAAGGTTACCGTGGCTCATCCTTTTATTATTCATCGGCATTATTTCAGGCAGTATCATAAGCGGGTATGAGGCTACTTTATCGCAAGTCGTAGCCCTCGCCTTTTTCATGCCCATGATTTCTGGTATGACAGGTAACACAGGTACGCAATCATTAGCTGTAGTTGTCCGAGGGCTTGTATCCAATGATCTAAATAAAAAAGTGGTTACGAAACTGATTCTTAGGGAATTAGGGGTAGGCGTGATTATTGGTGTCACTTGTGGTATTTTAATCGCACTGATTGCATTTTTTTGGCAAGGAAATATTTATTTAGGCTTAGTTGTCGGAGTTTCCCTACTTCTTACTTTAATTATCGGGACACTTTCGGGAGCAACTATTCCTTTACTATTATACAAATTCGGGATAGACCCAGCCATAGCTTCCGGGCCTCTTATTACAACATTAAATGACATTTTCTCACTTGTTACGTATTTTGGTATTGCCACAATGTTTATTTCCTACTTAACTTAACATTACTTTTTTATTTTATATTGTAAATAAGGAAACTCTTTCTCAATTCGGTACGTCTATATATACGTTTAAACATATTCCTTTGCAGAAGATCCCTAATGGTTTTTTTCTGTTCGTAGCATTACCTGAATGTATAAAATAAAGATAGGTGTTTATATATGGATCGTATACAAAATAAGAATGATCGCTTTGATTGGACATTAGCCCTGATATTATTTTTGTTCTGCATCATTAGTTGCACTGCTATTTATAGCGGGCAAACAACAGCGCAGTATCCAGATAACTTCGTGCTACAACAAATAATCTTTTATAGTGTAGGTATGATTGTTATCGCCACCATTATGTACTTTGATTCTGATCAGATAAAGCGAATGACCTGGATCTTATTCGGTATCGGCACAATACTTCAAGCAGGACTTTTTATCGCACCAGAGTCCCTTGCATATGAAGTAAAAGGAGCTAAGCTCTGGTACAACGGTCTACCAGGACCTTCTTTGCAGCCATCCGAGTTCTTTAAAATATTTCTTATCCTCGCACTAAGTAAAGTAATTGTAGATCATTATGCAAAATACACCATGAAAACGGTAAAAAATGACCTTATACTGTTTATTAAGCTTGGGCTCGTTACTTGTGTTCCGCTAGGACTAATCATTTTAGAAGATTTGGGTACGGCGCTCGTTATTATCGCTATTTTCACGGGGATTCTACTTGTGTCTGGTATTACTTGGAAAATTATCCTCCCTGTTTACGGAACAGTTGCTGCTGTAGGTGGAACCATCATCTATTACATTATTTGGGCTCCTGAAACATTATTAAAGTATCTATCAGTGGATAACTACCAATTGATGCGAATTTATGCTTGGTTAGATCCGTATACACATAAACAAGGAGCTGGCTTACAACTGTACAATTCTCTTCATGCTATCGGCTCGGGAGAATTGGGTGGTAAAGGTTTTTATGAGAGACAAGTTTATATCCCCGATGTTCACACAGACTTTATTTTCAGTGTCATTGGCGAAGAATACGGCTTTATTGGTGCAAGTGTCGTGATATGCTTATATTTTATACTTATTTTCCACTTAACGAAAATTGCCTTATCAGTCAATGACCCATTTAATACTTATGTCTGCGTTGGCGTTATTAGTTATATAACGTTCCATGTATTTCAAAATATCGGGATGACCATTCAAGTATTACCGATTACAGGTATTCCTCTTCCTTTCATTAGTTATGGGGGTAGCTCCTTAATCGGAAATATGATGGCTATGGGGCTTATTTTTAGCATTAGATTTCACCAGAAGAGTTATATGTTCCAAGACAGCTCTAAATATTATCGTGCATCTTAAGGTTGCTTTTTTAACAATTTAGCGTATAATAATGGAAAATCAAACGGAAATTCAGTGACGAAGAGAGTAGATGTAGGTGAATTCTAAAGCGAAGCAGGGATGGTGAGAGCCTGCAAGAAAAGCCACATTGAAGCGCACTTCGATAGAAGCATGGCAGAATCCAAGTAGGTCATGTCGGTTGTTCGCCCCGTTACAGGCAAGTAGTAAAGGGGTTCGTCACGAACAATTAGAGTGGTACCGCGGGTTTAAGGCTCGTCTCTCAAATTATGAGAGACGGGCTTTTTTATGTTTTCCTATATTTTTGGAGGTGAAAAAGGTGATAGATATGAAAAAGACAATCAGTTCATGTATTCAAGTTGCAATAGATAACGCCTTAAGTGAAGGTGAGATTCGTCGCTTGTTAGAAACGCCTAAAACATCCGAACATGGCGATCTCTCTTTCCCATGTTTTGCACTAGCAAAGATTTATAAAGAAAACCCAAATCTATTAGCAAAAGACTTAACAGGAAAGCTAACTCATGAATGGATAGATCATGTTGAAGCAGTTGGGCCATATGTAAATATATTTTTTAATAAAAAAGCAATCAGTCAACTCATTATTCAAGCCGTACTACATCAAGGAGAGAATTACGGACAATCAGGAAGCGGTAAAGGTAAGACAATCGTATTAGACTACTCTAGCCCAAATATCGCCAAACCATTCTCAATGGGGCATCTACGTTCGACAGTCATTGGTCATTCCCTTGCACTTATAGCAGAAAAGCATGGATATGATACAGTTAAGATTAATCATTTAGGCGACTGGGGCACACAATTTGGCAAACTCATTACCGCCTATAAGCATTGGGGAAGTGAAGCTTTAATTAAAAAGGAGCCAATTAAGGAATTACTCCAATTATACGTAAAATTTCACCAGAAAGCTGAGGAACATCCCCACTTGCATGAAGAAGCAAGAGCTTGGTTCAGAAAACTTGAACTTGATGATGCGGAGGCAAAGCAACTTTGGTCTTGGTTTAGAGACGAATCTTTAAAAGAATTCGAGAAAACCTATCAACTGCTCGGTGTCTCTTTTGACTCTAATTATGGGGAGGCCTTTTATAACAATCAAATGAACGCGGTTGTCGATACACTGCAACAATCTGACTTGCTATCTACCTCTGATGGAGCAGAAATCGTACCCTTATCAGATGAAAATCTACCTCCTTGCTTAATTAAGAAATCAGATGGAGCGACTCTTTATGCTACACGCGATATTACGGCAGCCATTTATCGTAAACAAACATACCAATTTGATGAGGCTCTCTATATCGTTGGTCCAGAGCAGTCCATCCACTTCCAACAAGTCAAAGCCGTATTATCTAAAATGGGGCATTCCTGGGCGACACATATCCATCACATCCCATTTGGGTTGTATTTACAAGAAGGTAAGAAGATGTCGACAAGAAAAGGTCGTGTCATATTATTAGAGGAAGTATTACAAGATGCCATACAATTAGCTTCAGAGAATATTGAACAAAAAAATCCTCATCTAAAGAACAAAGATGAGGTAGCTAAAGCTGTTGGTGTAGGAGCAATCATTTTCCATGATTTAAAGAACGAACGAATGAAACAAATAGAATTTTCTTTAGAAGACATGTTAACATTCGAAGGGGAAACCGGTCCGTATGTACAGTATACCCAAGCTAGAGCGCAATCTATTTTACACAAAAGTCAGCAACAGACTTATAAAATAGAAGGTCTATCAAGTGAATACGCTTGGCAAGTAGCTAAACTTTTATCCCTTTATCCAGATAAGCTCGTCCTTGCCCATGAAAAATCAGCACCGTCCATCATTGCCAAATATTTAATTAGTCTAGCGCAAAGCTTTAACAAATACTATGCTAACGAAAAAATACTTCATAAAGATGAACATTTATCTTCGAGACTCGGTCTTGTCAAAGCAGTAACAATCATCTTAACTGACGGCCTGCATTTACTTGGTATGAAGGCACCTCAGGAGATGTAATTTCACCTTGTACATCAGCTCCCTCTTTAGCCAATTGGGAGCTATATGATTGAATGAAACAAAAGTCTACAGTTAGTTACCACTATATATCCGGCGGCTACAATATGTAGCCTTTTTAAAAAATGCAATCTACCAGGAAAGAGCTAGAAACAGGCTTACTTCGTCATATTTCTAATCCATACTAAACCAAAGCCTACCCTGTATGTCCCTGTTTAAGAGTACCCTTTTTCTTCTCGCCAATGAGCAATATGTCTTTTCCCTAGAACAGTGAAAAAGTAGAGAAGATAAAGAACAACGATGATTAATCCAAAAACATTTTGTTCAAATGCCTTAAGTGCCACACTCAAAATCGTCGTTAAGTATAGAAATGATAGTAATGTAGTAATTTCTTTGTTTTCAAAAACATCGGTTGATCTAGCTCCGAATTGAGAACCTAGTAGCCCACCAGCAAGTAAGAATATCCCCATAAAATAATTAATTTCTACAGTGAATGCGTAGGATAAGAAACCTGCTGAAACAATAAATAGGACTGCAAATAAGCTCGTTCCTACCGCCTCCTTAGGTAACATACCTAGAAAGGCAATCGACATTGGTACAATAATAAACCCTCCACCTACACCTAAAGAAGTGGAAACAAACCCTGCAAACAAGCCGATTAAAACCATTTTTAATATGGAAGGTTGAACTAACCCGCTCACTCCTTGCTGCGCACTTTTCTTCTTAAACATTTGGACAGAAAAGAAAGAAAGCAACACAATATACATAACAGGAATCGCCCATTCATCTAACTGATGAGCATCTAAAAAGACAACAAAAGGATGGGCAATTTGGGTAGCAATGATCCCACTCACCCCTAAAATAATCCCTGCTTTCCAATTAATATTTTTTAATTTTATATGACCGATAATCCCAGAAGATGAACTCCCAATTGTAAATAACAAACTTGTCGCAATTGCCTCAATAGGGGCAAGTCCAATGAGCATTAATAATGGTGTTAATATAAACCCTCCACCGATGCCAAAAAAACCTGACAACACACTAATTAAGGCACCTAGTAGAAAAAACAATATCAATTCCACAATTCCATCACCTTTCTATCAAACAACCATCCCCATCATACCCCATAGTAATGAAAAGAAAAAGTGCACATATAATTTCTAAAGGACAAACCACGTAATCTTAAAAAGGGGTTTTCATATATGCAAGAAATTTTACATTTACTTAAAGAATGGTTATTGGAATATGGTGTGTTTGGACTTTTTTTCGTTTCGTTCGCTGACTCTTCTTTCTTCCCCATTCCTCCTGATTTACTTTTGATTCCAATGGGACTAGCAGACAGTGATCATGTGTATTGGTACGCTTTTCTCACTACTTTCGCTTCTGTTATCGGTGCAATCTTTGGCTGGTATATCGGATTACGAGTTGGCAGGCCTGTCCTACGAGCACTTTTTAAAGAGCAACAAATCATGAAAGTAGAACTGTACTTTCAAAAGCTTGGTCCATTGGCCATTCTGATATCTGCCTTTACACCCTTACCGTTTAAGATATTTACGATTTTATCTGGCATCTCAAAAATGAAAATACAGACCGTTGTATTATGGGCAACGATTGGAAGAGGCGCAAGGTTTTATTTTGAAGCTTTTCTCATCCATCAATTAGGCAATAAAGCTGTACCTTTCATAAAAGACCACTTTACGGCATTGACCATTTATATGGCTATATTCATTATTATTATCTTCATCACAACACACTATATCAAAAACAGATTAAATTAATTCCTTAATTATAATTATTATAATTAAGTATTGATTTTAATTTTAAATCAGTTATAATATAGTTAAGACAAAACATTCTTGAGGAGATGACTAAATAATGATTACATTAGATACGAAATTAAACGCTGCCCTAAATACACAAGTTGCTAACTGGAGCCTACTTTATACGAAGTTGCATCGCTATCACTGGTATGTAACAGGTCCACACTTTTTTACACTACATGAAAAATTTGAAGAGTTATATAATGAGGCAGCTGAGGTAGTCGATGAAATGGCTGAACGCATTCTTACAATCGGTGGCAAACCAGTTGCGTCAATGAAAGAATATCTTGAGGTAGCTACACTAAAAGAAAACCTTGATGAAAAATCAGCAGAAAAAATGGTTGAGAACTTAATCAGTGATTATCAACAGTTACGTGCTGAATTAAAAGAGATTACAAAGCTGGCAGATGAAGAAGAGGAACCAGCAGTTGAAGATTATGCAGTTGGCTTAATTAATTCTTTAGATAAACATATTTGGATGCTTAATGCCTATCTAGGCTAAGTACAATAGAAATAAAAAAGAAGCGAGCGAAATAGACTAATAGTTTTTCAGTCTATTCACAATCGCTTCTTTTTTATTTAGCTGTTCCCCCTTATAATAAACATAAGACAATCAACGACTGTTTAAAGGAGGCAACAAATGTTCAACAATGTCATTCAATCAGAAGAAGAATTAGAAGCTCTATTCACTCCCCCAAGTAAAGGAGCTGCTAATAAGGTCATATCTATAATCGATGAACATTGCAAAGACTTTCTTGCTCGTTCACCGTTTCTTTTTTTAGCAACAACGAATAAAGACGGGCAATGTGATAACTCACCACGTGGAGATTATCCTGGGTTCGTACAAGTATTAGATGAGAAGCATCTAGTTATACCTGATAGACCTGGTAACAGAAGATTAGATAGTATGCACAACATATTAAAGAACCCACATGTTGGATTATTATTTATCATTCCTGGATTAAATGAAACATTAAGAATTAACGGAAAAGCTGCAATTATTCAAGATGAAGATATCTTAGCTAAAATGGCCGATAAAGGAAAGGCACCTCTCTTAGGAATCGCTGTGGAAGTTGAAGAGTGTTTCCTCCATTGCGCTAACTCATTTAACCGAGCCGGTATTTGGAAGCCTGAAACTTGGCTTGCAAAAGAGGACCTTCCTTCACCCGCGGAAATGTTCGCTGCACATATTGCTACAAATGTTATAGAAAAAGTATAATTTTTTTTTAATAGGTTTATAGGTTCCTGCTGAAATGATCTTTTAGGAGGAACCTCATTACTTTTTAGTACATCCCAAATGAAACGGATTTACAATTCCAACTTCATCCCCTCATGCGTTGCTTTAAACCCTATTTTCTCATAAAAATGTTTCGCTTTAGAGCGTTGCTTATCTGTTGTTAATTGTACGAGCCGCGCTCCTTTTTCTTTCGCTCTAACTATGGCCTCTTTTATAAGGGCTTCACCAAAACCTTTTCCTCTAAATTCACTTGCTATGCGGACACCTTCAATGATTGCTCTCCAGGATCCACGATAGGTTAAATAAGGGATATAGGTCAATTGACAAACACCGACAACCTTCTCATCCCATTCTGCTACTATTAGTTCATTATGTTTATCTTTGCTAATCGCTTCAAACGCCTGCTCATATGCCTGATGCAGGGGGATGGACACATCTTCTCTACCTGTTCCTAACATATCATCTGCTAATAATTGAACAATTCTTTCTAAGTCCTCTCTTTTTGCCTCTCGAAAGATAATCATACCAACACCTCCTCTCTTATCTTACTTCCCTCATCATCGCTTTAAAAGAATGCCGTGATAACCCGCATATCCATCCACATATAGATATCCTTCAAACGGAGAGAGGAATCTCTTCGGATGCTTACTCGCTCTTGTTTAATGATAATCAAACAAGATAATCGGATCGGGCCTGGATGTTTGCCAATACGCCAAAAGAAGCTCAAGCAAGTGCTGTAACGTATAGTATTGTAGAAAAAGACGAAAGAAAATGGAATAATTCCTTATGAGTATTTGAAGTTCCTGTTTACAGAGACGCCATTCTTCCATGGTCCAAGTCATTGGCAGCCTCTTGTTTTACGAAAACGAATAAATAAATCATAAAACAATCCCCACCTAATGAAAAGGTGGGGATTATTTGACACTTACAATTGCAGCACCTGTTAATAATTACACTATTTGTGAAAATTATTATTATTTATACTCCTAATTATTGTAATTTAAAGAAATTTATGTTATTTTTATACTCGTGGTAAACAAATAATAGAAAGTAGGGATGAAATATGAAAAAGAAAATGACAAAACTTATTTGCTCGGCATTGGTAGTTGGTTCAATTGGATTAGGTGCAAATACAGCGTTTGGGGCCTCTTTCGGAAATTCTTCTAGTGGAGCCTCTACTAAAGAAGTTCTTGAAATTAGGTATAATGGGGCTGCCTGGAATTACTCTAGTTCGGCTTATAGGTCTACTTCGTTTAAATACTCACGAAATGGTAAAACTTTAATGAACAAAACCGCCTATTCTAGTAAAGTGACAGGTTCTGTTTGGGACGATTTAAGATGGGGAGACAAGTATACTACGAAATTTTCTTGGAGTCGTGGAGCAAAAAAATAATTTTCTATAATTTTAATATTCATAATTTTTTTGTAATATAATATAGGAAATCGTTCGGGCCTGATAGGTACTTTTCTACAGGGCCCGATTCGACTTTTAAATCTTATAAAATACCGCATTACTTTAATTATGAATAATAACTACGTAGTTGATGTCAACTAAAAGGTGATACTATTGAAATATTCTTTATTTAGATTTATCGACGTTATCGAGGCTTTTGCTATTTACCTAATGTGTTTTTCTACAAATTTAATATTTACTTATGTAAAAACTTTGGATTTAGGAGATTCTTATATTTTAAGAACTTTTTTAGAAAGTATTATAGAGTATCAGCTTTTAATAAATATTTTTCTTACATTTGTTATGATAGTATTTCACTATCAATTTTTAAATCGTAAGAAAACAGAAATATCCTGCCGAATACTTGTAGGAGATACTATGGTAAATGTTGTGATTCGGTATATCTTGAATAGTCTAGCTATATTAGTGTTTAGTTTTTTACTATCACTCTTATTAAACTTCTATTTAGAGTTGAATATAACCAGTAATCTCTACTTAGTTTTTATTTTTATTATATATATATTAATTAGTGCAGGTAAGGTGGAAAAAGAATGAGAATTTTACGTTTTTTTATACTTAAAATATTTTTAAAAAGACCGTTACTTGTTTTGGGTATGATAACATTGCTTTTGTTAGCCAATTATCTTTCTTTTACTACTGTTCGTTCAGTTATATCAACTTTTCAAGGCTATGAAGAAATGGAAAAACTGAATCAAGAAGGGACTATTATTGCTAATCTAGATCCAGATAGTGAAGCTGATTTTAATAGAATTAAGATTGAAGATACACAAAAAGTATATGAATACTTAAACAACAATTACACTTATGCTCTGCGAGTCGATGGTTTTGTTACTTTATTGCCTAATGAACATCAGATGGAAGTTCCTTTTAATTATATCGATGAAGAGGCTTATAAGATAAATCAATTGGAATTATCTCAAGGAGACCACTTAAATTTCAATTATAAATTTAATAAAGATGACATACCTGTTTTAATAGGTGCAGGTTTAGCCAAAACATATCCTGTAGGGTCAAATATTGAGATTACGGATCCTGTGACCCAACAACTAGTTAATTTAAAAGTTCAAGGAGTTTTGAAGAAGAATGCTCAAAGTTCTAATTTTTATGCTCCCAATTCAAAGAATTATCATAACTTCTCAATTTTTCTACCTATTAATGAAGAATTTATTCAAAATGCGGGTCTTGACCTCCACGTTAATGGTTTAATGGATCTTATACTTCTAAATTCTACAAAAGAAGAAGCAATGAATTTAAGAGAAAATATCAAGGAAAATCTAGGTTTAGAATTTAACTTTTTTAATCAACAAGAAAATTTTGAGTTTTTTGAAGATTATTATTTAAATTCATTAATAATCATCTGTACTATCACCCTTATTTTAACTATAATCATTGTAGGTCTAGCTATATGGAATAATTTAGTGAGTGTTCGATTAATGATAAGAGATTTTACAATCAATTTATTAGTTGGATTAAGTTATTCAAAACTAAGAGCAATTTTCTATAGCTATTTTGGAATGTTGTTCTCTATTATTCTAGTCATAGTATCTGTGATCACCGCTTATAATAGATACGGCTCTTGGTTAAGAAACGATTCAACTTTTGCTACTTACGGAATACTTGGTTTAATAAGTATGGATTGGATGGCTTTACTTATTGTTCTTTTTATAGATGTTATTATTGCATTTGTGATTGTTGAACTTACGATAAAAAAAATCAAAAGTATTCCGATATCCGTAGGGGTGTTACAATGAATAGTATAATTAAGCTAGAAATCCAGAAAAAAACATTCAAGAAGAAAAATTTTTCTATTCTAAATGACTTTGATTTGGAAGTAAAACCTGGGGAAAGACTTTCTATTATAGGAGAGTCTGGAGTTGGAAAAACTTCTTTGCTTAATATTCTTGGTCTACTTGATACAGACTATCAAGGGAATTATAAGCTTTTTGATTCACCTGTTAATGATTTATCCCGAAATAAACTAGCTGAGTGGCGTAATCAAAAAATTGGTTTTGTTCTCCAGGAGTCCTCGCTTATTAATTCTTTAACCATAGAGGACAATATTAAACTGCCGCTTATGTATGGTAACGTTGAAAAAGACCTAACTGTACAAGAGCGATTTAAACGGATTACTAATAAAATTGGGATAGAGTCCATTTTGGAAAAAAAACCACTTGATTGTTCTGGGGGTCAGCGATCTAGAGCTGTTTTTGCTAGGGCTGTAATTATGAATCCCCAAATAATTTTATCAGATGAGCCAACTGCATCTTTAGATTTAGAAAATAAAAATAAAATTATCAATCTACTATTTGATATGAATAAAGAATTTAATACTACTATCATTACAGTGACTCATGATTTAGATGTAGCCAATCGTCATGAACGAATAATTACTCTCGAAAGGAATGAATAAAATGGGATTCCTTACAATGGTCATGTCATTCATCCTTGGCATATTCTTCACCATTCTTGGCACTTCTCGCAGAAAACGTCATTTGTTGTATAAGTTTTTATTAGCGCTAGGAATTATTCTCATTCTTTTTGCTGTTTATCTAGGATGGCCTAAATAAGAATCATAATCATTATAGATCATTAAATGAGTTATATTTAGTATCTGAGTGAAACGTTTATTTTATTTACGCAGCTTTTTTAGTGAACTGAAAAGCACATAGACATCCATATAAATAAGTAATCGATGAGCCAAATAAATTATCTTTCTCTTGGGATACTGACGGATGGGTTGTCACCTTTTTACTAGAAGAAGTAGACAATAGCACAAAATTCACACTCATTCATAGTGGTTGGAAAGAAGCGAATACAATTCTTACTAAACCAAATGAAAAAAGCGAAATTATTCGTGAACGTATGAATAATGGATGGGAAGCCATCGTGCAAAAACGTTTAAGGACGGCAATAGAGCAATCATGACAGCAATTAAGCACGACGTTTTTCAGGCAATTGCTGACCCTACTAGAAGACATGTTCTCCAGCTACTTTCAAAAGAAGAACTATCTATCGCTGCAATCAGTGCTCATTTTCCAATCAGTCGCACGGCGGTAGCCAAACATCTGCATATTCTCTCTGATGCCAACTTAGTGAAGAGCCACAGGAAAGGCAGAGAAAACATCTATCATATTAATCCAGAACCTTTAACAGAAGTAAGCCAGTGGCTGCATTATTATGAACAATTCTGGAATAACAAACTCACTAAATTAAAGTTTATTGTCGAGAATGATAGAGAAGAGTAGTCCTAGTAAAGAAGCGAAAATAGGTATAATCAACTAAATTTCATGATATAATGAACTAAACACATTGGAAAGGTTGGTTTTTAAAATGAACAACCAACAAATCGCTTCTATTCCACGTCCTCTCGTTAAAACGAATCAGTGGGTAATCGTCTTAAGTGTAATTGCGACACTGATAACTGGGCAATTCTTCATTTTACTTATTCCCTTACTTGCTGGATTGATTGGCTTACTAACAGGGAATAATCCGGTGATGATGATAGCTAAAAAGTTTCTCAAAAAACCTTTATCCTCTTATATACCTGAAGATAAAGCACAACAACAATTCAATCAGCTAATTGCTGTAGTATGTTTAAGTATTGCATTCATTAGCTCTATCATTGGATGGACCATACTATCTTACTCTTTCGCCATTATTGTTGGATTAGCAGCAACCATTGCTCTTTGTGGCTTTTGTATTGGCTGTTTTATTCACTTTCAGTACAATCAGTATAAATATAGACGCTCTTTGCGTTCATAAAAAAAAAAGCGAGGTCAATATGAGACCCCGCTTTTTTTATATTGATTACATTGCAGTTAATCCACCGTCAACGATGAATTCAGAACCTGTTGAATAGCTTGATTCATCTGATGCTAAATATAATACCAGGTTAGAAACCTCTTCAGGTTTTGCCATGCGTTTAAGTGGAATATGTTTAGCGAATTCTTCTACTTGTGCTTTCGTATCCTCTTGAATAATCATTGGTGTTTCAATTACTCCAGGATGTACAGAGTTTACACGAATGCCATAGTGAGAGCATTCCATTGCTGCGGCTTTTGTAATCCCACGAACGGCGAATTTCGTATCTGTATAACCGACTGCACCGGCAACAATACCATTCATTGATGAAATGTTAACGATCGAGCCACCTTCTGCTTTTTGCATGGAAGGAATAACCGCTTTCATCCCTAAGAAAACAGATACTTGGTTAATATCTACAATACGACGATATTCTTCTTCCGTTGTTTCAAGTAATGATTTAGACATTGTAATACCCGCATTATTTACCAACACATTAACAGGACCGAATACTTCCTCTGCTTTAGCTACAACTGTTGCCCAGTCTCTTTCGGTTGTTACGTTTTGTTTTACGAATAAAGCATTTTCACCTAATTCCTTTGCAACAGCCTCACCTTTTTCTGTGTTTAAATCAGTAATCACTACTTTTGCCCCTTCTTCAATAAAAAGACGCGCATGAGCCGCACCCATCCCTTGAGCCGCACCAGTAATAATTGCTACTTTCCCCTCTAATCTTGCCATGTATAATTCCTCCTCTAACTATCAAAAGTTATTCATGAAACCAGGAAAATTGTCACCGTTTTTTTATACTACATATGTAAATTAACAGAATTCTAATCCGTTGTCAAAATAAATGTTTCGAGTATGAAAATAATATTTGCTTAACGCTCTATTTTTCATGTTATACTCTTTATTAAGACACAGTATGAAAGGTGGTAGTCATGGTGGTAAAAGAAGACCGTCGAGTCGTGCGAACACGTACAAATTTAAAAAGTGCCATGTTAAAGCTGTTATCCCAAAAAGACTTTAAAGAGATCTCAATAACTGAAATATCTAAAGTGGCC
Organism: Cytobacillus sp. FSL M8-0252; assembly: GCF_038007345.1. NCBI lineage: Bacteria > Bacillati > Bacillota > Bacilli > Caryophanales > Bacillaceae > Cytobacillus > Cytobacillus sp. FSL M8-0252. The sequence goes on along the minus strand of NZ_JBBOWZ010000001.1, from coordinate 478,178 downwards.
AATTGTAATCGTGTGACATTTTACTCGCATTATAAAGATAGCTCTCATTTATTAGAAGATATATTTCAAGACTACCTAGAACAACTCGCTCAATATTTCCGTGATAGCTTTAAAGGAAAAAAAAGCTTCTTATTATCTGACCCAACACGTAATGTTCCCATCTTCGAATACGTACAAAAAAATCAATTCGTTTTCTCCCTTATGTTGATTGGCGAAGTGATACCAGGTTCACAAAACCATTTTTGTGAAACCATTACTAGCATTAGTCGCAGTGAGTTACAATTAAAAGAAGAAGTATGGTTTGATATAGAAGCGATTAATTTCTATGAAACCTACGCCCTTTTAGGACTATTTATCTTTTGGATAAAAGAAGACTTCCAAACAACTCCCGAGGAAATGGCTCAAAGACTTTCTTTCCTTCACTCAACCAGCTTGGGAGAGGCCATTGTTAAATAAAATGAACACATAAGCTATACATAGATTTGTCTATTAAATTGAAATCATTCTACATTGATAGGTGCATACCAACTTATATTACTAGTTATTTTTGCTTTGGGTGGTGCAACAATTATTGCCCACCCTATCCTTCTTTAGTTGTGACTGTTTAACAAACTGTGAAAATAGGGATTTTTTAATACAAGACCTTTTAGAGGCTTTCTACTCTTAATGTACGAACAAAACCTTTTTGCTCTGCTATCCTTGGTATTTCCGCTATCGTTGTAACAGCAAATCCCATCAAAAAGGATATACTTAAAACAAAAAAGAAGCATCTTTTTAAGAATGCTTCTTTTTCTATAGGATAATCGCTTACTCTAACAGCAGATTATTTTAATTCAGCTAATACTTCTTCGATTTTAGCAAGCTCAGATTGTAAGCCGCCACCACTTAAGTACCAAAGAGCACCATCAAGGTAGATCACACGATCATTTTGGTACGCTTGTGTTTTCTTAATAATATCGTTTTCAAGATCTTTTTCGATATTAGAATTGCCATCTACAGCCGCTGTACGGTCGATAACAAATAATACTTCTGGATCAAATTCTAGAATCGCTTCAAAACCGAAGTTTGAACCGTGAGATGAAGATTCGATATCTTGTGTAACTGGTTTGAAGCCGTAAACATCATAGATATAACCAAAACGAGAGTTTTCAGCAAATCCAGAAAGTTTTCCTTCATTATACATAGTCACTAATGAAGTTTCATAGTTGCCAGCTAACTCGTTAATTTCTTCAAGTGCTGTATCGTATTTTGCAAGATATTCTTCTGCTTCTTTTTCTTTATCAAACATTTTTGCAGCTACGTCAACAGAATTTTGGAATGTATCCCAATAAGCATCTTCGCTAGTACCTACAAATACAACTGGTGCAATTTCTTTTAATTCTTCATAAAATGCTGATTGACGACCAGAAATAAAGATAACGTCTGGATCAAGTTCAGCAATATCTTCTAAAAGAGGACCTTTTAAAGAACCAACATTTGTATACTCATCAGATGCATATGCCTCTAAGTGAGATGGCAAAGTAGACTCTTGAGGTAAACCAACTACCCCTTCAACTCCAAGTGCATCTAGTGTATCTAAGAAACCGTAGTCAAAAACAACAATTTTTTCAGGCATGCTTTCAAATTCTACATCTTCAAAGTTAACTGTTGTTCCGGCATCACGACTTTCAGTCGAAGCAACAGTCGGAGACACAGTCATTGGATAAGCAGAACCTTCCGCTGCATTATTTTCTGTTTGTTTATCTTCTGAGTTGCCTGCATCTTCAGCAGTATCGTCATTGGAACCACATGCAGCAAGCATTAAAACAAGCGCTAGAAAAAGACTAGCTAACTTCCATTTCTTCATATGTATGACCTCTCCCTATTGTATAATCTCTTATTAGCAATGATAATCATTATCACTGATAACAATAATCATTATAGATTGATTTAGACAAATCGTCAATACCATTTGCATAATTATTTTGAATTTTTTTAGAAAAATATTCTATAATTGGAAATTAATTATTTTACTGACTGTTTATTTCACCTATCGAAACACTTGCCAAATTTAGATTTTTAACGTTTGCTAAAAAAGAAGCATAAATTAAGATGTTTTAATAAAAGAAGCATAAAAATGAATAAATATGCATTTAAAGTTATGTTAATTCCTTATAAAAAGGGGTGATAGTAACCCTTCCTATAAGGAATCTCTTTAAGAAATTTGCGAATTAAAATATACACATATACGGCAACCATCTTGCTCTTGAATAGGAATATCCATATCATAAATTTCTCGCAATGCGACCGAATTAATAATTTCTTCAGTCGGTCCATTCTTTACAACTTTGCCGTCTTTTAATGCGACAATCCGATCGGAATAAACAGAAGCAAAATTAATATCATGCAATACAATGACGACGGTTTTTCCAAGATCGTCAACTAATTTACGGAGAATCTTCATAATTTGGACGGAGTGCTTCATATCCAAGTTATTTAACGGCTCATCAAGCAAGACATAATCAGTATCTTGTGCAATAACCATAGCAATAAAAGCTCGCTGCTTTTGTCCCCCTGATAACTCGTCTAAAAACTTATCTTCCATATCTGAAAGGTTCATATATTCAATTGCCTGATCAACAAATTTCTTATCAGCGTCATTTAATCTACCCTTAGAGTATGGATACCTTCCAAACTCTACAAGATCTCTCACTGTTAACCTGACATTAATGTGATTGGCTTGTTTTAAAATCGATACGCGTTTCGCAAATTCATTGGACTTCCATTTCGTCACATCATTTTGATCAAGCAATACCTCTCCTGTATCTGCTTCTAACAATCTACTAACCATCGATAGAAGTGTAGATTTCCCTGCACCATTTGGTCCGATAAAAGAAGTAATGGTCCCTGGCTCAATTGCGACTGTAACGTCTTCAACAACAGGCTTTTTATTAAAACGCTTCGTTAATCCTTTTATTTCAATCATCCGGCTGACCTACTTTCTTTTAATAATAGATAGATGAAGTAAATACCACCAATAAAGTTAATGATAACACTTAATGTTGTTTTTAATTCAAATACATGCTCAACTAGGAATTGTCCACCGACTAAAGCTATGATACTAATTAAACTAGCACCAAGAATGAGCGTAGAGTGCTTATATGACGAGAGAAATTGATAGGACAGGTTAGCAACAATCAGCCCAAAGAATGTAATTGGCCCAACTAACGCAGTAGAAGTGGCAATCAAGACTGATGATAGAATTAGTACATTCATAACCATACGATCATAGTTAATCCCCAGGTTAATCGCATTTTCACGCCCAAGCGACATAACATCCAATTTATCCATGATGAAATATCCGTATATAAAAGCAAGTAACAATATGCCAAAAGCAATCATTAGTAAATCAGCTTTTACATTTGTAAAACTTGCAAATAACTTGCTTTGTAAACTTAAATATTCAACGGGATCGATCATTACTTGTAAGAATGTCACCAAGCTACCAAGCAGCGTACCAATAATCATCCCAATTAATAAAAGTAAGTAAATCGGGTGTTTGTCTGCTCTGAATAAGAAGCGGTATAACAACAATGCAAAAATGACCATGGCACATATAGCTGCACCAAAATTTAAATATTTGTTTAATACCCATATCGACATCGAACCCGCGAAGAAGTAAATCATCGTCTGAACTACTTCATACATAGAATCGATCCCCATCACAGAAGGTGTTAAGATTCTATTGTTAGTGATTGTTTGGAATACAACTGTAGAATAAGCAATCGCAACTCCGGTAACAACCATAGCTGCCACACGAATCATACGCCTTGGGAAAGCATAATCAAACCCACCTTTTATATCGTAAAAACCATACAGTACTATACAAACGACAGATATGACCGCCAAAACGATTAATTTGGTACTATTTTTTCGCATATGCTCTCCCCCTAAATAACATAATTAAGAAGATGACACTACCGATTACCGCAACTGTTACGTTCACCGGTATCTCATAAGGGTGGATCACAATGCGCCCAATAATATCACAAATTAATAAGAACACAACGCCTAAAAGAGCCGTATGTGGAATCGTTTTTCGGAGATTATCTCCCATATACAGAGACACGATATTAGGTACAATTAAGCCTAAGAACGGAATGACACCGACAGTTAGTACAACAGTCGTAGCAATGATAGCAACAAGGATGAGACCAATATTTAAAACCCACTTATAGCTCAATCCTAAATTTTTCGCAAATTCTTCTCCCATACCTGCAACGGTAAATTTATTAGCATATAAATAAGCCAAAATGAATACTGGGATACTTACATATAAAAGTTCATATCGGCCCGAGATTACTAAAGTAAAACTCCCCATTAACCATGAAGATATATTTTGCAGGATATCAGCTTCATACGCAAAGAAAGTGGTAATAGAAGACAAAATATTCCCGTACATTATTCCAATAAGAGGAACAAATATAACATCTTTAAATTTGATACGATCAAGTATTTGCATAAATACCATCGTACCGACAAGCGCAAAAGCAAAACTAAAAAGAACTTGCTGGGTATACGTTACGTTTGTAAAAAATAGCATGGAAATCATAATACCTAGCTTAGCAGCATCTAACGTTCCCGCGGTTGTCGGAGAAACAAATTTATTCCTGCTCAAACTTTGCATAATCAAACCAGCAATACTCATTCCTGCACCAGCTAAAATAATCGCTATTAATCTAGGTACACGACTAATCAGGAAAATTTGTGTTTCATCAGACTCCCAATCTAGCAAATCCATTGGTTTAATATCAATCGCACCGATAAATAGTGATATAAATGACAGGACTATAGCTGCACAGATTAACATCCATATTCTCATATGTAAACCTCATTATCTGTTTATTCTCATCATGACAACTGAAAATGATTATCAATCTAAGTCCATTTATCATTATATAGTATAAAAAACCCTAAAACAACAGCGAATTCCTCTAGATAGAAAGAAAAGTTAGACAATTTCAATCTAAAAAGGAGAATATATTTTGTGCCATCAAAGTTACTTGTTGGCATCTTTAGTACCATTATGTTTTACAAAAGATGGATTGATTGCGGTAAAGGCTCCGGTCTTATGGGGCATGGGGAAGTGTGCACTTTGACTCAGGGGATTCTTATACTTTAGAGGTAGACTTTCGATTTTCTCTTCATGCTTGACCTGATTCCTCACTTTCATTTCGGAGCTAATTCAACCGCTTTTGCAAATCCGAATTGGCTATTTCTCAGCAAAGACGGTTTTACCGTATCCTTGTCATCGACTCACATTTCTTCACGTTTCTATATGCGAAGAATGCAGTAATTCCCTGCTCCCATCCTCAAATCGTACAGCAATACTGATATCGCCGACTTAAACAAAAAAAAGCTCTGAACACAATGGTTATTCAGAGCCTAATTTGCTATAACAACTATATTATATACCTCTTAATCGCCATTCCTATTTCACTAATAAGTTGTTTACCAATCATTTGATTAGGTAAATTAGCTGTTAAAACAGCGGCAAGAACATACTTATTTTCATGACAGAAGTAAGCACAATCATGTTGAATACCTTGTAGCGAGCCACTTTTACTTCCGTAACTAATATTTGGATGGCTCTCTTCCTCTAATTCTGCCGTTAATAATGTGAATTGTTGTTTCGCCATTATACTCTCCATGAGCATGTAGCTATCTTTTATCCATCGCCCTTTGTCTTTCATTACTCTTAGCAATTGCACCATATCGTAAGCACTTGTTAGATTATTCACTCCTCTTTCAATCGCTTGAAAGTCCATCATTTTTCTGTTTAAACATGTTTGTTCTAAATTTAAGCTTTTAATCAAACGATTGATTGTCTCCATCTCCAAGCGATCAATGATCCAATTTGTTGCACTATTATCAGAGACAATCATCATTAATGTAAGGATATCTTTCCATGTAAAGGAAGGATTGGGAGATAGAGCTGATAAAACCCCTGCCCCTCCAACAGAAAGACCACCCTTTACTTCTTCTTCTAAGTGTAAACGACCTTTTTCCACTTCACGTAATGCTGTTAATAAAATGGGCACTTTTATTAGGCTTGCTGACGAAAACACTTGATGGGAATTGACTGATAAAATACCTTCGTCGGTTTCTATATGTACAGCTGCATCTAGACAATGTTGCTGCAACAACTCATTAACAGCTTGTTTCATTACCTCCAATTTACTCATGATTCCCTCGATGCAGCTGCTTGCTTACCATTCTTACCGTCTTGCAGGCCTTCATTATATAAGTGGCAAGCAACAAAATGTTTATCATCAACCTCTTGCCAAACAGGAGCTTGTGTCGCGCACACTTCCATAGCATGTGGACACCTCGTCCGAAACACACAGCCACTTGGTGGATTGACTGGACTTGGCAACTCTCCTTTTAAAATAATTCGTTCCCGTCTATCTTCTACATCAGGATCAGGTATGGGGATTGCTGATAGTAGTGCTTGTGTATATGGGTGTAAGGGTTTCTGATAAAGGTTTTCACTTGAAGTTAACTCTACTAAATGTCCTAAATACATAACGCCTATTCGGTCACTAATATGCTTAACCATGGACAAATCATGGGCGATAAAAAGGTAGGTTAAGCCTTTTTTCTTTTGTAAATCTTTTAATAGATTCACAACTTGCGCTTGAACAGATACATCTAATGCAGAGATAGGTTCATCAGCAATAATAAATTCTGGATCCAACGAGAGTGCTCTAGCAATACCAATCCTTTGTCTTTGCCCCCCGCTAAATTCATGAGGGTAGCGGTTTGCATGATCCCGATTTAACCCGACATCCTCCAGTAATTGATATACCCGTTCTAGACGTTCTTTTTTATTTTGATAAAGTCCTTGGACTTCCATCGGTTCAGAAATAATCTCTTGTACAGTTGAGCGAGGATTTAATGAAGCATATGGATCTTGGAAAATCATTTGCATTTTGCGATGGAATTGAAATTTTTCTTTTTCATTCATTTCATGAATATTTTTACCATCATATAAAACTTCTCCAGCCGTACGATCATATAAGCCAATGATTGTTCTGCCTGCAGTCGATTTACCGCAACCTGACTCGCCTACAATCCCAAAAGTTTCTCCTTTTTTAATGTCAAAAGAAACCCCATCAACAGCTTTTAAAACGCGGTCTTTCCCTAAATGAAAATGCTTCTTTAATTGTTGGACTGATAAAATCGTTTCAGCTTGCATGTGAATCTTCTCCTTTTTTCCAGAAACGCCTTGCTGCCATTAGTTCTTTCTCGTATACCGTCCCAGCGAGTGGGATTATCTCAACATTCTTTCCCGTCTTTGGTGAATGCAGTAATTTACCATCCCCATAATAAATACCGACATGATGCAGCGCTCCTTTACCTTCTTCATAAGCGAAGAATAAAAGATCCCCTCGTTGTAGGGAATCAAGTGAAACTTCTTCTCCTTCAACAGACTGATCATGTGCATCTCTTGGTATGATGACACCATTCGCTTTACACGCAGTATAACTTAATCCAGAGCAATCATAACCGTAGCTACTCATCCCACCCCAAAAATATGGTAAATCAAGAAATTGTTCAGCTGATTCAACCACTTTCTCACCATCTTTCACCGACCAATCGGATCTAGATGAAAAAATCTCAACGTCACTCCGCTGTAAAGCACCTTCTCCGTCAGGTGTTTGTACAGTAACCAACTCACCTTTTTCTGAAATTAATGGTAAGACCGTTAAGTAACTTAGAGTGAGGATTTCATTTGTTTTAGTTAAATTGGCTTTTTTCGCAGTGACCACAGCAATCGGTCCTTGCATGACATCCCAGCTTTCACAAGCCGTCATTTGACATTTCGGTACCCAACCAGGGTAACCAACACTATTTTTGGAAGAAGGTTGAGTAGGTACAACCACATGAAACCATTCATTTGTCTCTTCTATCACGACGACTTCTTCACCATATAAAAGTTGTGATTGTACGAGATTGGCATTACATAGTTCTAAAGCTTTCTCATAATCTAGTGATGCAATCCAAGCATTAAGGTCAGGATTTTGCTTGATGCCTTGCTCATCTATTGCTCTAGGAGATTGGGCAGACGTCCATAACGTAGCAACAGGGACATTCGTAATCCATTTATTTACCAAGAGAAACCCCTCCTTTAATATCTACATCTATTATGCCTAACCCCGATTCGTTCGGAAATGTGATCTTTTTGCTTCTATATTGAATACCACCATCAACGATATCTTTCGCCATCATTAAAGGAGCATCAAAGTCAAATCGCGTAATATTTCTTTTACTTGCAGCAAAATGAGCGGCAGCAGTAATACCTACTTTCGTTTCGATCATGCTACCAACCATACATTCTATTCCGCTTGCTTCTGCCAATTGATTGATCATCTGGGCCTGATAAATCCCACCAGCCTTCATCAGCTTAATATTAATGAGATCTGCGCTACGGTTTTTAACGACTTCCAACGCCTGCTTCGGTGTAAAAATACTTTCATCGGCCATGATTAATGTATCAACATGATCCGTTACTTGTTTTAGGCCGTCGATATCCCAAGCTTTCACTGGCTGCTCAACTAACTCAATGCCTAAATCTAAATCTTCCAATTTTCGTATCGCAAAAATGGCTTCCTTCTTGCCCCATCCTTGATTAGCATCTAGTCTTAACTTAATTTTATTACCAATTCTACGGCGTACCTCTTTAATACGCTCGATATCAGTTGCAATACTATCTTTCCCTACCTTGATTTTTAATACATCAAACCCTTGTTGCACATAGTTTACCGCATCTTCCCCCATTTCTTCGGGGCCATTTACACTTACTGTATAATCGGTTTCTATTTCATGCGTATATCCACCTAAAAATTGATAGAGTGGTAGCTTACATAATTGTGATAAGCAATCATAAATAGCCATATCGATTGCTGCCTTCGCACTTGCATTACCAACTATTGCCGTTTGAACTATTGAAAGCATTTGTTCATATTGGGAAAAATCCGTATGCATTAGATTCGGAGCCATCACTTCGTTAATAGCCGCTTCAATACTCCCCATCGTATCACCTGTAATGACAGCTGTAGGCGGCGCTTCTCCCCAACCAACAATTCCGTTATCACAAATTATTTTGATAATGACACTATCCGCTGTATTTACTGTGCGCAGCGCGGTTTTAAATGGCTTTATGAGTGGTATAGCTACGCGATGTGTCTCAATTCTTTTGATTTTCATATTTGACATCCACCTTTATAAGACTCCATGTTCAATCGTTAAATCTTGTGTCTCGGCATTAAGCTTTGCAGGTACACCAAGTGGTAAAGAAAAATGCGGTGTACAATGACCAATCATGAAGCCTTTCACAGCTGGCTTTCCGATAAGTTTAAAATAGTAATCTAACACTTCATCTAGTGATAATGATTGTTCTCTTTCAGGCTTACAATTCTTAAAATTCCCAATGACGAACCCTGCTGCTTGTTGGAGCTTCCCAGCCATATATAGTTGATTCAACATGCGGTCAATCGATCTCGGCTCCTCATGAACATCTTCGATTAAGATAATTTTATCCTTCGTATCAATCTCAAATGCAGTTCCTATTGTGCTAGTGAGCAAACACAGATTACCTCCGACAATGTCACCTTCTGCTACTCCTGAAACAATTGTCTCAAGATTCCCTAATGTTTTAGGATATACCCTACCTTCTGGTTCCATTATTTGCTTCATAAAAGTCTTCGATAACGTTTGATCCTCTTGCACTGAGCCGATATCTGAAGCTAGCATCGGTCCATGAAAAGTAACTAACCCCGTCTGTTGTCGAATAGCTGTATGTAGAAAAGTAATATCACTATAGCCCCAAAAAACCTTTGGATTTTCAGCAATCATTTTATAATCAATATCATCAGCAATTCTAGCTGTTCCATAGCCACCTCCTGCACAGATAATGGCTTTGACTTCCTTATCAGCAAACATCATATGTAAATCTTTTAATCTATTCTCATTCGGCCCAGCTAAATAACCGTATTGTTCAAAGAGAGACTGGCCGAGCTTTATTTTCAATCCTAATTCTTTCTCCAAAAAAGCAAATGAACGTTTTAAGTTTTCTTGATTTGGTGGGCTTGCAGGTGCGATTACCCCGACTGTATCCCCCATGCGTAATCTAGCCGGTTTGATGATCATTTCCCCACATCCTTTTCATTGTCATTACTTCAATATATGCGTATGTGTATTCTGTTATTTCATCACTACCTAACATCACAAGCAATCTTTTAAGCGCGATTAGGCAAATCTAGACATCAATCTATTTATTTCTCAGGAAATATTGTCGAAATATAAGAGCTGTTCAGCTATCATTTCTTACTATATGTGAAGAGTGAACCCTCGAAAGGGCTCACCTCACCATTCAAACCTCATATCTTAATAAAATTATTTTTTATCTGCCCACTTCAATTCGATATAGCCAACTGGATGGCGAACAATACCAGTTATATCTTCATTCTGTAAATACACTTGATTGTAGAAGTGAATCGGCATGATCGGCATTTCTTCAAAAAGGATTTTCTCGGCTTCATACATCATTTCAAAACGCTTTTCTTCGTTTGCTTCGTTCTTAGCATCTTTAATCAATTTGTCATATTCTTCATTAGACCAACCTGTACGGTTCATTGAATGTCCTGTTTGGAAATTTTCTAGGAAGTTAATTGGATCAGCATAGTCAGCTAAGAAAGAACTTCTAGAGAATTGGAACTTAAGAGCTGTTTGTTCTTCTGAAAAGACATTCCATTCCATATTCGCCAATTTCACACTAACATCTAAGTTTTCTTTAAGCATTTGTTGGATCGCTTCTGCCATTTTTTTGTGATTCTCACTTGTGCTATAAGTTAACGTGACTTCAGGAAGTGTTTCATATCCTTCTTCTTCCATTCCTTTTGCTAAAAGAGCCTTCGCTTCCTCAAGATTAGTTTCTACCAGATTACCACTAGCTTCACGGAAATCCTTACCTGATGGATCTTTAAACCCTGGGGAAACAAATCCATATGCTGGCTCTTCACCATTTTTTGTAACGTAATCAACAATCTCTTGTTGATTGATTGCCATGACAAACGCCTTACGAATATTCACATTTTGGAATGGTTCCATCGTTACATTAAAACGGTAGAAATAATCTCCCGCCTGTTCGACCATTTGTGCAGAACCATCAGCAAATAATTCTTCGCTCAACTCCGCTGGAACAGCTGATGTATCAAGTTCACCAGTTTTATACATTTGATATTCTGTTGTTTCATCATCCACCATCGCCCAGTGAACCTTGTCTAACTTCACATTAGTTGCATCCCAATAGTTCTCATTTTTCTCCATTACAAAGTGGCTATCATGCTGCCATTCTGTTAATTTGAAAGGTCCATTTGAAACATATGAATCAGCTTCTGCGAACCATTCTGGGTTTTCTTCAGCCACTTTTTCATTAATCGGGAAGAACGCCGGATTCGTGATAACGCTTAAGAAGTAAGCTTGTGGACTTGTTAATGTTACTTCAAATGTTTTTTCATCGACAGCCTTTACTTGAACATCATCTGCAGAACCATCGCCGTTATTAAAAGCTTCTCCACCTTCAATGAAATAACCTAAAAACGCGGCAGCCGAACCAGTATCTGGGTTTAGTAGCCTTTTCCACGCATAAACGAAATCGCCCGCTGTTACATCATCGCCATTAGACCATTTCGCATCGTCTCTTAAATGGAATGTATAAACTTTACCATCCTCAGAAACATCCCATTTCTCAGCAATTGCTGGAGCTGGTTGGTGATCCTCTCCTAATCTTGTTAAGCCTTCCATCAAGTTATTCAATGCCGACCAAGAGACACTATCAAAACCGATTGGCGGGTCAAAAGAGGTCGGTTCTTGGGCATTATTCATATACAATACTTTTTCTGCCGCCTCTTCTCCTCCTCCAGTTTCACCATCTGTTTCCTTCCCTGCCTCCTCATTCGCTGTACAAGCAGATAGAACAAGAGCGAAAACTAGTAATAATACAAGTGAGAATAGCTTCTTCATCATATTTCCCCCTTCATCTTTATAAAATTTTATATTTTCAGCTATTTCAGCTGATAAATATTAAGACTGCTTACTTGACCATCATTTTTAATTTTTGCGCCCTTTCATCTTGCAACCAACAATCCACTTTATGTGTATTGGAAAGTTTCTTTTCACGAGGAATGATCTTATCACATACTTCCATAGCAAAATCACATCTTGCTGTAAATGGACAACCAATTGGTGGTGAAAATAAATCAGGGGGTGAACCTAAAATAGGAACCAGTTCCCCGCCAATTAGATCGAGTCTCGGTACAGATTGCAACAACCCTTTCGTATAAGGGTGCTGGGGCTGATAAAAAATTTCTCTCCTCGTGCCTTCCTCAACGATTTTACCAGCGTACATAACGGCAATGCGGTCAGCTACTTGGGCGACCACACCTAAATCATGTGTGATCAAAATAATGGATACATCAGTCTTCTTTTGTATTTCTTTAAATAAATCAAGTATTTGCGCTTGGATTGTTACATCCAAAGCTGTTGTTGGTTCATCAGCAATAAGAATTTCCGGCTCACACACCAGGGCGATGGCAATCATCAGCCTTTGTCTCATCCCCCCACTAAATTCATGAGGGTAGTTTTTCATACGCATATCTGCATCAGGAATACCGACAAGATTTAACATATCAAGTGCCCGTTTTCTTGCCTTTTCTTTTGTTGAACCATCATGTTGTATAATGCCTTCTATGAGCTGCTTTCCTACAGTCAATGTCGGGTTTAATGCCGTCATTGGATCTTGGAAAATCATTGAAATATCCTTCCCGCGTACAGTTCTCATTTCTTTTTCAGAAATATTCACGAGGTCTTTATTTTTAAATCGAATCGCACCAGACGCAATCTTTCCTGGTGGTGAGGGGATGAGCCTCATAATACTTTGTGAGGTCACACTTTTCCCACAACCCGACTCGCCAACAATGGCTAATGTTTCTCCCTTATTTAAGTCGAAGGTAACACCTCTTACTGCTTTTACTTCTCCGCCATACGTCTTAAACGTTACATGCAGATCTTCCACTTCAAGTATTTTCTCCATGATTGTTACCTCCTTAACTTAGGATCCAATGCGTCTTGTAAACCGTCACCTAACACATTAAATGAGAACATCGTTAAACTAATAAATAACGCTGGGAAGAATAGTCTCCACCAATCTCCAGTTAATATGGAAGTGAGTGCATCATTAGCCATCGATCCCCAACTAGCTAGTGGGGGTTGAATCCCTAACCCTAAGAAACTAAGAAAGGCTTCAGCGAAAATGGCTGATGGTACTGTTAAAGTCATCTGAACGATTATCGGTCCCATCGTATTCGGAAGTAAGTTTTTACGAATGATTCTCCCCGTTTTCGTACCAAAGGTTTTCGATGCCATTACAAATTCATAGTTTTTCACCTGAAGAACTTGCCCACGGACAATCCTTGCCATTCCTACCCAGCCTGTGATCGACAGGGCAAAAATAATGGTGAATAATCCTGGTCCCATGACCACACTTATTAAAATCACAACTAAAAGATAAGGAAGACCGTATAATACCTCTACAATCCGCATCATTACATTATCTGTGCGTCCACCCTTATAACCGGCAATGCCTCCATAAGCAACACCAATGGCAAAGTCAATAAGTGCTGCAGCAAGACCAACAAATAAGGAAACTTGGGCCCCTTCCCACACTCGAGTAAAGACATCTCTACCTAGTTCATCTGTGCCAAACCAAAATTCTGAAGATGGCGCTAAGTTTTGATTCGCCAGCATTTGTTCCGATCCATTATGAGGGGAAATCAACGGTCCTACAAAAGACATAATGGTTAAAAGAACAAGAAAAACGAGCCCTGACATAGCCAATTTATTCTTCAATAGCCTTTTCCATGCATCTTGCCAATAAGAAAGACTTGGTCTAACTACCGCTTCCGCTTTTCTTTCATCTTTTTCTTTCGGGGAAAACCAATCATCTGGAATATCTGTATATGTATCGTTCGTTTGCTTTTGTATCTCCATCAGTTCCCCTCCTTTTTATGAAGCTTAATTCTAGGGTCTAATATGCCGTAAGCAATGTCGACAAGGAATAACATGACGATTAATATCGAGCTGTAAAACACCGTAGTCCCCATAATGACTGGATAGTCACGCGTATTGATACTCTCAACGAAATACTTCCCCATGCCCGGGATAGCAAATATTTTCTCAATCACAAATGTACCTGTAAGAATACTGGCAGCTAATGTACCTAGCACGGTTACTACCGGTAAAAGCGCATTGCGCAGTGCATGTCTAAAAACGATTGTTACAGGCTTCAAACCTTTCGCTTTCGCTGTGCGAATATAGTCCTGAGTTAACACTTCTAGCATGCTGGATCTTGTAAGCCTAGCAATAATTGCCATCGGTCCAGTCGCAAGCGCTAGAGTCGGTAGCACCATATGCATTGGACTCGACCATGTTGCTACAGGAAAAATTGGAAGGTTAACTGCAAGTTGCTGAATTAGCATGGTTGCCATGACAAAATTCGGAATGGAAATACCTAAAACAGCTACAGTCATAGCTAAATAATCTATAAAGCCATTATGTCTAAGGGCGGCGATCACGCCGAGGGTAATCCCGGATATAACGGCCACTATGAGGGTTACCATCCCTAATTCAAAAGAAACAGGAAAGCCCCGACCGAGCATATCATTAACCGACTGCGCCGGCTTTTTAATCGAAGGTCCAAAATCAAAGGTAACGACAGATTGGATATAAGAAAAATACTGGACATATAGTGGTTCATCTAAATGATAGAATGCTTCTAAGTTCCTTTGAACAGCTTCACTTGTTGCACGTTCATTATTAAATGGCGAACCTGGTATAGCATGCATAAGAAAGAATGTAAGTGTGATGATTACCCATAAGGTGATGACCATCGCCCCGAGTCGTTTTCCAATGTACTTAAGCATAGACACACCTCCTTAGCAATATGATGTTCTCGAAGCTAATTCAGTCATGACAAGCATGGCACGATAAGCCTCTAAGATGTCTTTCGCTTGAAATTGCACCGTTGTTGTTCCCTCTTCCAAATGAGTTCCGGGCATTAATGCTGCCCACTCTGCTTGACCATAATTAGCAAACTCAATTTTAAGGAGCGGCTTATCTGGAGGCACAAGCGGCTTAACTCTTTCTTTATTCTCTATTGCTTGCACTGTCTTTTCTTTCAATAAAATCTCTGCTTTTGCTGGCGTAAGTGACTTCACTGCTGAACGGGTAATCGTTTCTTTCACTATCGCTGTCGTTATATGAGGAATTAAGCTTTCTGCTTCTTTCGCTGCTTGGTCATCACCAGCCACCATGATGACAGGGACACCATAGTATCCAGCTACATATGCATTGAACCCCAACTCACCAACAACAACATCGTTAATAAACATATTTCTCACATTAAAAAACATAGAATGCGACATTACGCCCTTCATGGAAGCGCGGGCATGATATCCGACAAAAATTGCTCCAGCATAAGATTCATCTAAGCCTTCTACCATTGAAAAGGGCTTTACATCCCCAGTAATCAAACTTGTATCTGGATGGAGATATTCAATCATTAAATTATTCATTTTCGAATGACTATCATTCACAAGCACCTCTTCACAACCTTGATTGAAGGCCTCTGTGATTACATAGTTCGCTTCATCAGTCATAATTCTCCGACCACGTTCATAGTTGTTTTTAGCTGAATCTACTTGAGTATAATCAGCAAGCCCTGTAATTCCTTCCATATCGACTGACACATATAATTTCATTTTGTCCCCTCCAGCTTATGATTCTCAGAAAATTGAAAATATTTTACAAATAAATATCATACCTTCATCATTAGAAATCAAAAAAATCCAACGACCAAGGCAGAGTGAAATAAACCTTTAGTCGCTGGATTTTATCTGCGATAAACAGAAAAAGCAGCTATTTCATTTTAATTTGGTTATATTTAATAAGTGCATTGCGATACGCTACCATTATGGCTTTCTGCGATGATCCAAAATATCTCGTTTCGATTTCATTTAATAAGAAATCCGACTCCAACAAACTTTGCCCAACGAAAATAGATTGGATGAAAGCTGATGTTAAACCTATGGTTGAAGAGCATTCAGCATCGATAATCTTCCCAGAATCTTTCTCAACCACAAAGGCAATGAAAAAACCATTGTATTGTTGCATGATCGCATTGTTAGAAGAGGTTTTACTCTCTCCAATAATATAGAGGGTATTTGGCGGAAACATTTTTCTTCCTCCTAGCCAGTATGGATATTACAAGAGGTGCTTATGTAAAAACATAAACATTCATTGTAATGCATAAGACCCTTACTTAGAATTGTAAACCATTCGTCCTAGCTTTGACAATCAATTTTCAATATTTTTCGTAATATTTTTTTAATTTTGTCTTATTTATGTTAGATTATATAACATATGAAAGCGCCTTGTCTAGCAGGACTTTTCCCTCTACACTGCGCTCTCCGCCACCTTGAGCGAAAGTTTGGTTGCCTCCACCCTTACCTTTTATCTCAAAGAGTAACTTGCTACAAATTTCCTTCATGCTAAAGTCTACTTGTGTTCCACTTGCACAAATACATTGAAGCTTGTCTTCCGTTTCATTAATAAACACAATAAGATTATTCTCTTTCTCTGCTGTCATCCATTTGGCCATCCATTGCAATTCACTGATTGAACGATTAAGAAAAACCTTACCGACAACCAAGCAGTTATCGTTTGTCTTTGCTGTAGTCATTAATTGACGTGCTTCAAATTGCAAAAGTTGTTCTCCATTTACCTCTAATTGCTTTTGCAAGCTTTTCATATCCACTAAAAGCTTTTTAATTGTTTGTGCTACATCTTCCTCAGGTGCACTTAATAACTTGGTTGCTTCATTCAAAACTTTATTTTTTTGATGCAATTGCTGCAATACCCTTGCACCACAAACAAAGTAAATTCGCGTTTTCTTTTTATGTCTCTCTGTTCCGAGAATTTTAATCACACTTACTTCCCCAGTTGAAGAAGGGTGTGTACCACCACATCCATTATAGTCAAATGATCGAATAATCACTAAACGAATATGATGAGAGACCGTTGTTTCTTTTCGAAGTGGATACTTGTAAAGATCCTCTTTCTCTACCCATACTGTCTCTATTTCTCTATTTTCAAGAATGATTTGATTCGCTACATTTTCCACCCTTTCGAGTTCTTCATCCGTTACGTCTTCAATGTCTAAATCTATTGAAACAATTTCTTTGCCTAAATGAAAGCTAATCGTTTGATATTGAAACGTTTCAGCAAAGGCAGCTGAAAGAATATGCTGACCAGCATGCTGCTGCATATGATCAAAGCGACGGCCCCAGTTAATTTTACCATCGACTTTCTCCCCTTCGTCTAACAACTGCGCCAAATAATGCCTAATCTCACCCTCCTTTTCTTCAACATTCATTACCTCTACACCATTTAGCCATCCCTTATCAGCAGGTTGTCCACCACCGGTCGGGTAAAACGCAGTTTCTTCTAATACGACGTAGCTGCCTTCTGTATCTTTACCTACCTTAGAGATATTTGTTGTAAATGTTTGTGTATAAGCATCATTATAAAATAGCTTTTTTGTGAAATTCATCTCTTTATTCCCCCGCCTTTTTTGCCAAATGTAAATATTGTTGCTGTATTTCATCAGGGACCATACTGCCACCTGTTCCCCATACGAGATGAGTTGCCTTACTCATATTAGTAATACCAACTTGCTCAGAATACATTGATTGAAGGATTTTTTTCGGACCTAAGAACCCTGCTAAAGCTGAAGGCTCCAAGAAAATACCCTCCTCGTTTTTCAAAAAATGCATCATTTCATACAACTCACGGTCCGAAACAGTATATACACCACTTATCGCTTTTTCTAGCATATGACCAACTAATTGAGAGGGGCGTCCAACAGCGAGTCCATCCGCCTCTGTCTTCAGCTCTATTCCAATATCCTGTACCGAAATCTTCTCATGCAGGCCTGTTCGCAAACCTAATAACATGGCCGGTGCGTGTGTCGGTTCAGCAAAGAAACAATGTACATGCTCACCAAAAACTTGTTTTAAACCAAAGGTAATGCCCCCTGGCCCCCCTCCTACCCCACAAGGTAAGTAGACAAATAATGGATACTCTTGAGAGATGCTAATTTGCTGTTCTTCTAGCTGTTTCTTTAGACGAAAGGCAGCAACTGCATATCCAAGAAAAAGGTGTTCAGAATGCTCATCATCTATAAAATACATAGTCGGATCGCTCTCTGCTTGTCTTCTACCTTCAGCTACCGCCGCGCTAAAATCTGAAGTATGCTCGATGACCTGTACACCTTTTTGCTTCAATAATTCCTTCTTCCACTTCTTTGCCTCACTCGACATATGTACATATACGCGAAATCCAAGTTTTGCACCCATTATACCGATACTTAAACCAAGATTACCTGTAGAACCAACAGCTATACTATACTGTGAAAAAAATGCCTGCTGATTAAATAATTTGCTATAATCATCAGTAAGGTTAAGAATCCCTTCAGATAAAGCAAGGTGTTCTGCATGCTTTAATACTTCATATATCCCACCTCTAGCTTTAATAGATCCCGATATAGGAAGTTCATTATCTGCCTTTAGCAGTAAGTCTCCTTTGACATTTACATGTTTTTCCTTCATATTGAACAATGTGAGTAGAGGAGATTCAATGATACCCTTCTGCTTGCTTGTTTCAGGAAAAGCTTTAGCAATATATGGAGCAAATCTTTCTAAACGTCTTATAGCGTCTTCAACATGTACACTAGATAAAGGACCACGAATCGTAGAATCATATTGTTGATTCAACCATAGTACTGGTTCATATTTAACTAGCTTTTTAATAAGTGAATCATCTGCTAATAACTGTTGTATTTGATTATTTATCATATCCTATACACCTTCTTATCATTACGCTTTATCCTTATTTTGGCCGAACTACATTGGTTTTGTCGAGTGTAATTGTAAAATTGAGAAAGGAAGAACCCCCATGACTACATTTAAAAAAATGAATCTGCTGAGCCTATTTTATGCACTCATCGCTTATTTCCCCGTACAACTTTCAAGCAATGTTAATAGAATCAGTCGCTGGACAGGCATAAATGTCAGTATGGTTATCATTATTAGTAATACACTTATTCTGATCATCCTTCTCTTAGGTACTGCCTATATTTTTCATTTAACTACAAAATGGCTACACCATAAAAGAATAAGATATTTTACTAGCATTACTTGGATTCCTTTCTTTTCCATCATGATGCTTATCACTGCAATATTCTTACCGTTTTCAATGACAATCGAATCACCTAACCCAGTCACCAGTATCATTATTCTTATTTGTGTCATTCTCTATCCTATTTACATATTAATTGTTAATGGGTTCATAGCCATGACTCAATCATCTGAACAACCTTTAGTAGATAAAATGAAGTAAAGCTAATTCACTACAATTTAAGTAAATTTATTCACAAAGAGTTGTACACATCTTGTGTTACAGCCTTTTGTGATTAATTTTACTCCACTTAAAACTAGCCTCTCCATGGGGAGCTGGCGGCTGTTCCAAACAGTGAATATCTTTTTCAATTACTCAAAACTCTCCCTCCACTTTTTCAACAAACATATCACTTCTTAGCAAATTTTTAAAAAATCGAGAGTCTATCGGAAATGAGTCATGATATTTTAACGATATGGAGCACTTCTATCAACCTTTTGGAAGTGTATACATCAAGCAATAATTGTATTTCGTATTTCATTTCATTAGATTCCTTCACTTTTACTATTTCCACGAGATGCTAAAAAAACTGACTCTATATTGTCGTATGTATACGACAATCTGAGTCAGTTTTTTTATTGGTCGATATTTCTTAAATACACTTGCCAGTCTTTTATTCTTTCCCAATCACAAGCCTCTTGATTATATGATTGATCCTTTAAAAAACATGTGACCTTTGTCTCTTTGAGTGTGTGCAATATTTGTGGTTTATCATCAACATAATAATCTAGCTGAAGCTCTTTAATGATATTCACTTTTTCGTGATCCTTCATTCCACAGAAAAAGTGACCTTCTTCAATTGGAAAACCGAATTGCTTCATCCAAGCTTTCGTTTGCTGGCAATAGTCCGCATCTCTTGCGGTAATATAAAAGATCTCATGCCCCATTGCCGCCAGCTTCTGTAAAAGCTCAAGTGCGCCAGGAAAAGCTTTGCAGTTCGTAAAAAAGATTTCCTCTTGATGTTGATTCCACATTTTGAAACCTTCATCATCAGTCAAATCATATAAAGAATGGATTTCAAGTGTGTTTAATTGTTGAAGTGCAGATGCTTCAATCTCCTTCTTTAATTTCCGATTATAAATACTTAATGCATGTCCTCTTAAATCGATTAAAGTATCATCAATATCAAAACCAAACCTCATCATTTCAGTCCTTTATTTGTTAGTAGGATATCCAACAAACTTAAAGTCTTTGCCAATCGGAGTCACCGTTACATGCTCTAATTCTACCGCTTCACTCATAAGAGCAACCCCTGTACCTTCTAAAAAGGTTGGTGCTTCTTTTCCACCAACTAACTTAGGCGCTAAATAAATAACTACTTTATCAATATAACCGTCCTCTAAAAAGGACGCACTGACATTGCCGCCGCCTTCAATCAGAACAGAAGAAATTTGCTCTTCTTTTAACATAGTCATTACTTCAGCGATAGTTACTTTTTCTGTTGCTGTATGAAAGAGACGAATGCCCTTCTCTTCTAGCTGCGTTTTCTTCTCTTGATCATAGTAGGAACCAGTAAAAATCCATGTTGGTGCTAATCCATCATTAACAAGCTGACTTTCCATAGGGATACGTAAAGTTGAATCTAACACAAGTCTAATGGGATTTCTACCATTTTGTATTCTAGACGTTAGAGCTGGGTCATCATGAAGCACTGTTCCGATTCCAACTAAAATCGCTTGATGGTTACTTCTTAACTGGTGTACATCTAATCTTGCTTCTTCTGAAGTAATCCACTTACTGCTAGCTGTATGTGTAGCAATTTTACCATCCAGTGAAATACCAGATTTCAGGGTAATGAAAGGACGATCAGCAGTTATATAATGATTAAATACCTCATTCATCTCTATTGCTGCTTGTTCACAAATACCAATAATTACTTCGATACCTGCTTTTTCTAATATCCTTACTCCATTCCCACTAACAATAGGATTGGGGTCTAATGAAGCGATAACGCATTTTTTTATCCCCGCTTGAACAAGGGCCTCCGCACAGGGACCCGTTCGTCCATGATGGGAACAAGGTTCCAAGGTGACATAAATCGTTGCCCCTTTCGCTTGATCACCTGCCATATTGAGAGCATGAATTTCTGCATGTGGTTCACCTGCTTTCATATGCGCGCCGATACCCACAATCCGCTGGTTATTTACAATTACGGCACCTACAAGCGGATTGGGATCTGTTTGTCCCTTCATCGCTTTGGCATTTTGCAATGCTAACTCCATGTAAAATTGATCATTACTCATCTCTCGACACCCCTTCTGCCTGAAGATGTCCGGATTTTAACACCTTTGTTTGCAGATACTTTTCATTAAAATCAGAGATATCCCCCCATAGTGGTGTCCGACCTACTAATAAGGCTCCTGCATCTGTTAAAGCATCTAATTTCTTGGGATTATTCGTGATTAATGTAATAGGCTTTTTCCTCAATTGTTGTAATACAGTGATTGCTTCATCATATTTTCGAGAGTCATCCACAAAGCCAAGCTCTTCATTTGCCTCGACGGTATCATACCCATTTTCCTGCAGTACATAAGCCATCGCTTTACTAAATAACCCAATGCCTCTTCCCTCATGATTAGCTAAGTAAAACAATGCGCCCGAACCATTTGCCACCATCATTTTCATAGATTGCTTAAGTTGGTATCCGCAATCACAACGCTTGCTGCCAAAAATATCCCCGGTATGACAAATCGAGTGGAAACGCACCAATGCATCTTCACTATCCTCAAAATCACCGTAAACAAGGACACTTGATTGCTGTGAATCAGCAAGATTAGCAGAAGATAAATGAGCGACAATCTTGCTCGTATCTTCCATCACTTCAGCACTATCTAACCAGCAATACCATTTAAAATGCACAGTTTCTCCATCTAGGTTTACAGGTAAGCGAATCGGCCCTACTAAATAAACAGAACGATCACCTCGATCAATTCTCTGAATCTTTTTTTCTAATATTTCAATTGCTTTTGTTTCTATGTTTATTTGATTCATTTATTTCTCCCCCTAAGACTCAGGCAGAGACAAACTGCTCTCTGTATGAAGCCTCCATCTTTTGTTGCTCTAATTGTAAAGATTCAATATCTGTTCTTCTATATCTTTCAAACTCATTTAAGCATGCTGCACTTGTATCGTTTGCAGCTAAAGCTTTAACTATCGTTGGATATAAAGTTTCTGCATCAATCAAGGCACTATTTAAGCCAAATGCGCCTGTTGGACTCATCGTATGAGCTGCGTCTCCCATTAGTACTAAGCCATCCTTAACCCAAGTTTGGCAACGACAGCTTTGTACATTTAGTAAAATAAAATCCTGCCACGATTGAATATACTTTAACACAGATTGTTGTAAATCTGGAAATGCCTGAATTAACTTTTCTATATATGTTTCCACTGGTTGTTTCCTAATCTCTGCAAAAGCACCTTTATCTATATTCCATCCCACTTGAATATAAGAATTCGTTTGTGTAAATAGCGCTAGTTGATGATCGTTTACTAAGCCTTGTCGTATAACAGGTTGCCAATTTTGTGGTGCAGGGAATTTTGCCCAAAGTAAATCGTAATCGTGTTCAATTTTTTCAAATGGAATTTTAGCTAGCTTTCTAATCGTTGAATGCCTACCATCTGAACCAATAACAATGGAGGAGTGAATCGTTATTTCTTCTCCATTTTTCCTTTTCGCTTTTACCCCTTTTACTTTCCCATCTGAGAGCATCAATTCAGTAGCCCTTGTACCTGTTAATAGGCGATAGGCGGAGAACTGTAAAGATTCTTTTAATAGAACTGATAATAAATGCTTTTGCGGTACATGGATGCCAA
This sequence comes from Cytobacillus sp. FSL M8-0252, assembly GCF_038007345.1. NCBI lineage: Bacteria > Bacillati > Bacillota > Bacilli > Caryophanales > Bacillaceae > Cytobacillus > Cytobacillus sp. FSL M8-0252. The sequence continues at coordinate 454,970 of NZ_JBBOWZ010000001.1, read as the reverse complement.
CATGTCTTTCATCTGGAGCTGGTGAGACAGTTCTAAGAATTCTCCCGTTCTGCCAGTACTCTATTCCTTCCATCGGCAATATACCTAATTGTTTGACCTGATCAAACAATTGATATTTTTTAAGTACATTTTCACCTAAGTGATTTAAATGTTCTCCTCTGAATTCTTTATCCATATTTTCATTACGTTCTAGCACGATGACATTGATGCCTTTTTTCGCTAATAAATATCCCAATAATGCGCCGCCAGGTCCGGCACCAACAATACATACATCGTAGTTAACATCCATAAGGCTCACCTTTCTATTCAACGACTAACTTAATATTATTTCCAGCGGGGTCACTCACCATATAACTGTCCGCTTGCCTTTCGACCTCTATATTCATCGTTTGAAGTCTTTCAACAGCCTGTTCAAGCTTGTTTTTCGGGAAAACGAGCGTATAGAAAGCCATCCCAACACTATTAGCTGAAGGCGCTACAGCCATGGTTCCGTTCCAAATATTTAAGCCAATATGATGATGGTACTTCCCAGTAGAAATAAACAATGCTTGATTACCATAATGAGTAACTACTTCAAAGCCTAGACCCTCACAATAAAAAGTTTTTGCTTCTTCTATATTATTTACATGTAAATGAATATGTCCCATAATTGTTTCATTCGGCATACCATTCCACTCATTACCGTCCCATTCACTCATAATACTTTGAACATCTAAGGCATTGGTGCCCATGACAACTTCTTCGCCCTTCCAATCCCAAGACGTTTTTGGGCGATCAGCATAAATTTCAATCCCATTTCCGTCTGGGTCTGCTAAATAAAGGGCTTCACTCACATCATGATCAGACGCTCCTTGTAAAGGATAATTCACTTTAATAAAGTGGCGAATGATCTTAGCTAAGTCATTTCTCGTTGGAAGCAGGATGGCAAAATGATATAGCCCTGTTCTTCTCAGCTCTTTTTTCTGCAAACCTTCTGGCGCATGTAATTGCACTAAAGTTTGATTCCCATCAGCTGATAATGACACTTCATGCTTGCTTTGATGCAATACTTGGAAACCTAATATATCTTGATAGAATCTTAGTGATGTTTGTAAATTTGTTACTTTAAGATCTATTTTCTGTGCGTAGATATTTGGCTCTGCATGAAACGTATTCATTTGCATTAACCCCTTTAATTGTCTTTTAGTTATGTTAGTTACTTTATGTAAGTAATTATATTTTTGTTAACTACTTGTGTCAAGTACAATAATCATGTATTGTTAAGATATAAGGAAATCATCGAATAGGGGTGACCATTTTGAATCAAGCACTGATATGTCCTCGATTCGAAAAAGCCATGAGTATCATGAGCCAACGTTGGACTGGTCTAGTAATCTATCAACTATTAGCAGGACCTAAACGCTTTTGTACATTAGAATCTTCAATGAGCATTAGCGGTAGAGTCTTGTCCGAAAGATTAAAGGACCTTGAACAACAAGGTATTGTTAAACGCGAGGTGTATCCGGAAACGCCCGTAAGAATAGAGTATTCGCTTACAGACAAAGGAATGGCCCTAGAGCCCGTTTTACGCGAAATAGAGAAGTGGTCTCAAGAATGGTTGCAAGCCGAATAAAGAACGACAATAAATCCCCATATACGTACTATGGGGACCTTTTTTTATGAGTGAGGTCTTTTGCCCACACTTCTCGCTACTTCCGTAGCCGCTTATATGCGCATTTTATTCTTATCAGAGGCACCGTCCCTCTTTTCTCCCCTCCCCAAAAAAAATTTCCGGCACATTGGCCGGAAATTCATTCTTATTTTCTCTTTAAAAATAACGGGATAGACATAACTGCTGCTCCACCTATAAAAAAGAGCCAATTCTTATTAAACTTTCTGGTGCCCAAATTTTGTTTTACTATCTCTTCCTTTTCCTTACCCTCACTTGATCCAAGTCCTTTCACAAAAGCAAGTAGAATACTCATTCCTTCCCTTACCTCTGAATCCCTTAGCATAGATAGCATGGTCACTTCCTTTTTTTCCTTATCTGATTGTTGAACCTCTACCATGCGGGTAAGTGCAGTATTTATTTTATCAATCATCGGTTCCCATTCCTTTAAATCTATTTTTCCTAAGACTTCAAGGAGAAGGAACGAATTTTTAATTGATCCTGTAACTTCAGGATGCTCCATTGATAACAGGACACGATCAAGAATTTTGTCACTTTGTCCCAGCATACTTTCTACGATATGAAGGATGCCTTTTTCGTGGATTCTTTGTATTAAGTGTATAGAATCAATAATTGCTCGGCGGTTATTCACAATACTATCTTCCAGTTCCTTTAATTCCCTATTTCTCTGCTCTTCAGGCGACACTTCGATTTTTCGTATAACTGTTGTTGCTTTAGCCATGTCTCCTCCTCCTCCTCCTCCTCTCTCTTACAAGATCTCCAGGAAAAATATAGTCGCTCCTCTGCCATTTCCCTTCCACATTCACACCTACTTGCGGTTGAGGTGTACCGAAGCGATGATTCTTCCGTGGTAATGGAGACTCTCCATCTTCTTCTATTACCTCAAGCTTAGCTGAAATCTCTTTATATGCAGGCGTATCTGTATCCTTATCTGTATGCGAACTAGTTAAATAGTTAATAGCGCCCTCTCCAGATGTATTCATTGGTAAATAGACCTGCTTACCTTTTACTCGATCAGTGACGAGGCAGCTTACCCTTACACTGCCATAGGGAGATGTTAACTTAACTTTCGTACCATCTCTAATCCCTCTTTCCGCTGCCAATTCGCCTGAAACCTCCAGAAAGACATTAGGTGTTTTACCGGAAATCGCTTTAGATTTGTAAGTCATATTCCCTTCATGAAAATGCTCTAGCAGTCGACCATTGTTGACATGGATATCATATTCTTCATTGAAAGTAAGCGGTTGTGTCCATTTCACTGGATGGAGAATAGCTTTTCCACCCGGTAGTGAAAATCCATCTGTGAATAAGAGTGGAGTATCCTTGCCATCTGCTGCTACTGGCCATTGTAGACTTTTATAGCCTTCTAACCGATCATAATTGACTCCAGCCATTAACGGGGTAAGAGATGCGGCTTCATCCATAATCTCACTTGGATGTTGATAGTTCCAATCTCCACCTAGTTGATTAGCAATAGCCATAATAATTTCCCAATCAGGCTTAGAATCACCCAGCGGTTCCATTACTCTATATAAACGTTGAATTCTTCTTTCAGTATTGGTAAACGTTCCTTCTTTCTCCAAACTAGGGCTGGCTGGTAATACTACATCCGCATATTGGCATGTTTTCGAGAAAAAGATATCTTGCACAATAAACAGTTCTAGTTTTTCAAAAGCTGCTTGTACATGATTGATATTCGTATCAACAATCCCCATATCTTCGCCCTTTATATATAAAGCCTTTAATTTCCCTTCATGAATGGCTTCTACCATTTCTTGATTATTTAAACCAGGCTCACTAGGGAGGTCCACACCCCACTGCTCCTCAAAACGTTGTCTGACACTTTCATCGGTTACATATTGATAACCAGGAAAACGGTCTGGCATACTGCCAAAATCACTTGTTCCTTGCACATTATTATGACCTCTAAGTGGATAAGCACCTGCACCTGGTTTCATATAGTTTCCTGTTACAAGAAGCAAATTAGAGATAGCTGTACTTGTGTCACTCCCTCCACCATGCTGTGTCACACCCATCGCCCAAAGGATAGATGTTGTTTTTGCTTCATGAATTCTTTCAGCGATTGAGATCAGCTCTTCTTCTGATAAGTGCGTCACTTCAGAAGCGTATGATAATGTATAGGGCGTTAAACTTTCGAAGAAAACTTCTACATCATTGACATGCGCAGCTAAGAACGCTTCATCATGCCAGCCTTGATCGACAATATATTTTGTCACTGCTGAAAGCCAAACAAGATCGCTGCCCGGTGCAGGTTGAACGAAAAGGTCTGCTCGTTCAGCTAATTCATGCTTCCGTAAATCTGCCACAATCACTTTTTGACCGTTTAGTTTCTGCGCTCGTTTTACTCTTGTCGCCAAAACAGGGTGGGATTCTGCTGTATTGGAGCCGATAGAAATGATTAACTCTGCTTGAGCAATATCACTAATGCTGCCAGAATCGCCTCCGTAACCTACTGTTCTCCATAGTCCCTTTGTTGCTGGAGATTGGCAATAACGGGAACAATTATCAACATTATTTGTCCCGATGACAGCTCTCGCTAATTTTTGCATTAAATAGGACTCTTCATTTGTACATTTAGAAGATGCAACAAAAGCTAATGAATCAGGTCCATGATTCGTTTTTATCTCAGTCATTTTTGAACTAATAAAAGTAAGCGCTTCCTCCCACTCCACTTCTTTGAAACCTTCTTCATCTCTTATCAATGGCTTGGTCAAGCGCTCTTCACTATTAACAAAATCCCAGCCGAATTTACCTTTCACACAAGTTGATACACCATTTGCTGGTGCTTCCTCCTGCGGTTCTACTTTTAATATTTGCCTTCCTTTTGTCCACACATCAAACGAACAGCCTACGCCACAATATGTACAAACTGTTTTCGTCTTATTAATTCTTTCTTCTCGCATAGTTGCTTCTATATCCGAAATGGTTAAAAGAGACTCATAACCTGTTTCAATATTCTTCGTTAGTTCAATCATCGGACGAAGAGATTGTTGTTTAACACCGGTTAAGAATCCGGCTTCTCCTTCCATCCCAACTTCCATCATGGCATTACAAGGGCAAACAGTTGAACAATGACCACAGTTTACACATGACGATTCTTCAATCGGAGAATCCTTGTCCCAAATTACTCGTGGTCGCTTTAAATCCCAATCAATTGTTAACGTTTCATTAACTTGTAAGTTCTGACATGCCTCGACACATCTACCACAAAGGATACATTGATCAGGATCATATCGATAAAACTCATTTCTTTGTACTTCTGCATCTTTTGATGTATGATCAGTCTCTTGATGGGAAATCTTCATTTCCTTGACGGTATTATGTATTTCGCAATTGCCGTTATTAAAGTCACAAACTGTACAATATAATTCATGATTACCTAATATGCGATCCATAGCGATCATCTGTGCTTCATGGATATCTTCACCTACTGTTTCAACCTTATCATTTGGCTGTATGGTCGTTGAGCACGAACGGACATATTCCCCATTTACTTTCACAATACAAGTGTCACAAGTTTCAATAGCTCCTAAACTAGGATGATAACAAAGTGATGGTACCTCAATATTCATTGTATTTAATAGCTGCATAACCGACTTTTGATTACTCACACTTGTTGTTTCTCCATTAATTGTGACCTCAAACTTCTCTGTCACTATGAGCCCCCCTTAATCCCTTTATTTACCTATCTACTATTTCCCCTTTACCCATTCATTCCCTGCATAAACAGGATTGTATTTTTATAATTTTCCGTTAATTTTAATGGTTATAATCAAATGTCCTTCTCTTAACCAATAATTAAATACGATATGAATCGCAATACTCTACATATGAAAATTTAATAATTCTCATTTAAGTAGGATTGTTATTCACTAAAAATCTATTTTTTTTATTTCTAAAACGAAAAAACTCATCCCCCCAAACAGTCAAGTTTGGGAAAGGATGAGTCATAAACTGAATTAGTGAATATTCGTTTTCCTAAAGCTTCCACCTTTCACTTCTGCTACATCATAAACGGTGACAAATGCGCCGTCATCAATTTCAGAAATGATTTCTTTCATTTTGCTTTCTTCTAAACGGTTAATGACACAAGTGATTTCGATGAACTTTTCATGCGAATAACCGCCATAAGCTTCTTTATACGTAGCACTACGCCCAAGACGGTCGCGAATGGTTTCAACCATAGCCACTGGTTCAGTTGTAATGATTTTAAATGTTTTCGATCCACTTAACCCTTCCTCAACGATATGTATCACTTTACTTGCAATAAAATAAGCAATCGCAGATAAGAACGCCCCCTGGAGGCCGAACACAGTAGAAACAATTATAAAGACAAATAAATTTAAGAATAGAATTAAATCACTTGTTCCGAATGGGAGCTTTCGTGAAAGTAGCACAGCAAGCATGTCGATTCCATCAAGTGCCCCACCATTACGTAATGCTAACCCCATACCAAAACCAAGAATAATTCCACCTACAACTGTGACAAGGAGTGTATCACCTTGAATAATGACTGGTATGTGATGCATGAGGCTTGTACCTGCAGCTAATGAAGCAATACCAATAATTGAATAGATGGCAAATGTTTTACCAATTTGTTTATAACCTAACCAAACAAAAGGTATATTAAGAATTGCGATTAAAACACCTAATGGGACATCAAATAGTTGCGAACCTACAATGCTGATGCCCGTAACGCCTCCATCTGATACATTATTAGGAATCAAGACTGCCTCTAGTCCATAAGCAGCGATAAAACCACCTATAATAACAATCAGACATCTAATCACCATTCTTAGTATACTTTGTTTACTTTTCTTTTTACTTTTTGTTTCCATAATAATCTCCTCTTTACTTTTTCAAATTGATACATGGCTAGAATAAATTCCTTATCATCCCTTTCTAACGAAAATTTACCCCTAAAAAACAGTTAATTCTATTATAACTCAATTATTCTCATCCTTTGTAACAAGTTTCTGTCTGATTCTTAATAATATCCCATATTATGGGCAAACTTAGTTTGAAATAAAGGAGGAGACAAAATGTATAAAAAACAGGAGAAAAAGCTCATTCTCTTAGCCTTTTCAATCGCTTTTATTCTCGGCTTATCCATCCTCGGACGCTTGTTCCACTAATTATAAAAGATAATAACGAAAGAAGGGATTCTATTGGCTAGCGAACAAGGCGTTTTATATAGCCGTGCTTTGACAGAGTTAACATTAACTTTCCATATCATTTATGCAACCATTGGTGTAGGAATCCCACTAATGATTATGATTGCCCAATGGATCGGAATTAAAAAGCAAGATGACCATTACATATTACTTGCTCGTCGTTGGGCAAGAGGATTCGTCATTACCGTAGCTGTTGGAGTTGTGACAGGAACGGCAATCGGCTTGCAGCTTTCTCTTCTTTGGCCACACTTTATGGAACTAGTAGGACATATTATTGCTCTGCCATTATTTATGGAAGTATTTGCTTTCTTCTTTGAGGCAATTTTTCTTGGAATTTACTTATATACATGGGATCGATTTGAAAATCAAAAAAAACATTTACTATTGTTAATCCCTGTTGCTTTAGGTGCTTCATTTTCGGCTGTTTTTATTACTGTGGTCAATGCTTTCATGAATTCACCCCAAGGATTTGATATTGTCGATGGACAGATTGTTAATATTTCTCCATTGCTTGCTATGTTTAGTCCAGCTATGCCGACAAAGGTAGCACATGTTTTAAGCACGGCCTATATGACTTCAGCGTTTATACTTGCTAGTATTGCTGCTTATCGCATGCTTAGAGGTTCAACACATCTCTATCATAAAAAAGCGCTTTATCTAACTTTAAAACTTGCACTCGTCTTCTCCATCTCCACCGCCCTGTTAGGTGACTTCGCTGGAAAATATTTAGCCGAATATCAACCAGAGAAGCTTGCGGCTGCCGAGTGGCATTTTGAAACAGAAGAAAATGCGCCTCTTATTCTCTATGGTGTATTAGATGATGAAGAGATTAAATATGCCATTCGGATACCTTACGCTTTAAGTATACTTGCCCACAGCAATCCATTTGCCGAAGTCATCGGTTTGGACCAGTTTGATGAAGATGTTACGCCACCTTTATATATTCATTATTTATTCGATATTATGGTGACTTTAGGTATGCTCCTTATTTTAATTGCTTTACTTTATATTATTGGGCTTATTAGAAAGTGGTCATTTATTCATTCAAAATGGTTTTTATGGATTATGGTGCTTTCCGGTCCACTTTCAATGATCGCCATTGAGGTAGGGTGGTGGTTCACCGAAGTAGGTAGACAGCCTTGGATTCTACATGGGTTGATGCGGACAGCTGAAGCGGCAACTAGTAATGAATATGTAGGCTGGATGCTTGTTCTATTTGCCTGTTTATACCTCTTGCTCGGTGCAGGGAGTATTTACGTACTCACTAGTATGTTCAATAGAAACACGGTTGAACAAGAATTAGCTGATCGAAAAATAGAAAAAGGCGGTGACACTTTTGAGTCTTGAGATAATTGGTATTTTTGTACTTTGGCTGTTTTTGTTTGGTTACGTTATCGTTGCATCTATTGATTTTGGCGCAGGATTTTTTAATGCCTACAGCTTATATAGAGGCAATCAACATATTTTAAATAAAATCATTCAACGTTACTTATCCCCAGTCTGGGAAGTCACCAATGTATTTCTCGTCTTTTTCTTTGTCGGTATCGTTGGGTTTTTTCCACAATCCGCTTATTATTATGGGACCACTCTGTTAGTGCCGATTAGCTTAGCCATTATTTTATTAGCCATTCGTGGATCTTATTATGCTTTTTCAACATACGGAAATCGTATGCCCAAGAGGTATACATATGTTTATGGATTATCTGGCTTATTTATCCCAGCTTCTCTTTCAATTGTTTTTACAATCTCAGAAGGCGGATTTATTTCAATCGAACAAAATGGACCTGTGCTTGATATAGTCTCCCTTTTCACAAGCCCACTCACATGGAGTATTGTTGTACTGAGTATAACGGCAGTTCTTTATATCTCAGCTGTTTTCTTAACATGGTATGCCCATTATGCCAAGGACGAAGAGGCAACTATTTTATTAAGGAAATATGCACTAATATGGGCTATCCCTTCACTCATTACAGCAATTGGGATTATCGTTGAATTAAAGTTCCACAACCCAGAGCATTTTGAACGACTTGTTGATTTATGGTGGATGTTTGCATTGTCTGTACTATTTTTCATCGGGACGTTTATCCTTATATATAAGAGGATGAACTATGGGCTCGCATTCACTTTGTTATGCGGACAATATTACCTTGCCTTCTTTGCTTATGGCATTTCACATTATCCGTATTTACTGTATCCCCATTTATCAATATTTGATAGTTTCACAAATGAAGCAATGGCCATCGCTTTGATTATAGCTTTTATAGCCGGTTTAGGTTTGCTCCTACCATCGCTCTATCTTTTATTGCGGCTTTTCTTATTTAATAAGGAGTATGTACAAGGGCGAAATGATAGTCATGTATAAGAAGGGAGACATTTTAGATGAGTACATTTATTATTTTTTATGCGCCGTTTATTGTCATCTTACTATCCATTATCATCGGCTTTCGAGTTGCTTTATATGATCGATCAGCGGTTAACCGTAAAAAATAACGGGTTTATAAAGGTACAACGAAAGCAAATATTTTAGTCTAATTCTTTCACTCTGCCTGCACTATACATTGAATAAATAAAAGAGGAATAATGTTGTTTAGTATAATAGAGAAAAAATGGAGTAAGTACGAAATGAATATCACAATGTAAAAAGGGGGAAACGTTGATTACAGAGTTTTCCCAGCACAGAAAAAGGCAATCACTCCCTTTTATTAACTTTGGTGCGCATTTTTATTTGCGCACCCAAATTATTCATTTTTTCACTTCAGAATGGTGCTTCCTCCTCCTTGCAAAGGATATTATGAAGTCGCCTTCAAACCAATTACGCCGACAATGATAAACAACACGCTGATGATACGTTTTTTACTTTTTGGCTCTCCGAAAAGGAACATACTAAGTAAAACAGCCCCTGCTGTACCAATACCAATCCATACCGTATAAGCAATACTCACTTGTAAATATTGAAAGGAGGCATACAGGAGCGCAAAGGATATCCCAAAACCACCCATATAAATGACACCATTCTGAATGTTTTTTTGTTCACTATATTTTTTTAACCCAATAACACCAGTAATTTCACTTATTGCTGCTAAAATCACAAGAATCCAGCCCATCATGCTACTTGATCCTCCCTACTATGTTCTTCTATTTGATTATCAGCTAGCTTCAAACCGATAACACCGACTAAAATGAATATAATAAATACTACTTTCGCTAACCCCATTTCTCCATTGAAGAGAAAGACATCCATTAAAGACGTCCCTACAGTACCTACTCCGGCGAAGATAGCATAAACGGTGCCAGTTGGTAGATTCTCACATGCTTTGGATAAACAGTGAAAATCTAATAAAATCACTGCAACTACAAGTAGCCAATGCCACCAAAGATACGCTGTATTAAAGCCAAAAACCCAAACAAGTTCAAATAAACACGTTAATATAACATAAAACCAAGATCGATTCATCTTTTTCCCTCCAAATGACTGAATTTCAGTCATTTTTTATCAGAAACCCACCACTGGTGAGATTTATTTAACCTACAAAAATCATAAGCTAAATAGCAGAAGATTGATAACCTAAACCGTATTTTAGAAAGGTTAGCACTTCTTCTTTTTGTTGCTTTGCTTTGTCTTCATCTGTGTGATCATACAAGTAAATTTGCTCCGCTGTCGATTCCACTAATCCAATCAAAATCTTTGCTGTACTTTCTATATTAAGGTTGGAACGTACGACTCCTTCTTCTTTAGCCGTCTGCAAAAAATGACTAATCCATTCGTAAAATGGTTGGTAAACAGTTTCCCATTGACGAATATGTTCGCTAGAAGCAAGACCAGCATATACTAAGGCAAGCACTTCTCGATACTCACTCGTATATAAAAAGATACTGTCGACCAGTTGCTTTAATCGATCAACAAATATCGCTTCACTATTTACTTCATGATGTACTCTGGCAATTAATTTTTCTACCATCACTTCTGCAATAGCCGGCATAACAGAAAGTTTCGATGGGAAATACAAATAATAAGTCCCTTGAGCAATACCTGCTAGTTTCACGATATCGGCAATTTTTGTTTTTTCAATGCCCTTTTCTTGAAAAACTTCAATTGCGGCATGCACAATACGCTCTTTTTTGTCCATTTATCAAACTCCTTAAACATGACTGAATATCATTCATTTTAAAATGGATTTAAGAAAATGTCAATGTCAACACAACTTCTACCCGAAGACAAAGGATATTTAACCACCTCCAATTGCCCTCGGAGTTTTTAGTGTGCTTTATATAGCATTGTTACAACTGTTCCATATCTTTCTTTACTTTTCACAAACATTTTCCCTTTATTTTCGTTCATTAATTTAAAACAAATCGTTAAGCCAATGCCATTTCCTTTTTCTTTACTTGTGAAATACGGTTCGCCAATCCTAGCTAATCTTTCTTTAGAAATTCCCTCTCCATTATCCATGACGCGGATACGGATATACTCTTCATGCTCATCTAAAACAATTTTAACCTTCCCACCTTCATGAATGGCTTCCAAACTGTTTTTAATAATATTAATCATAACTTGCTTGAAATGGGACTTATCCATATTTATATAATGTTTTTGCTTTAATTTGTTAGTAAGTTGAATCTTCTTCCCTTGTTCTGTCGCCATAGCATTGAAGAGGAGGTTAATATTATTCACTTCATCAACTGCATCAAATGGCTCAACAGAAGGCAGTTCATCAGATTTAGCCTCAGGCTTCCCGAGAATTAATAATTCTTTTAATACTTGATTAATCCGATCAATTTCTTCAATAAGAATTCTCTCGTAAGCCGAGTCAGGGTTTCTTTCTCTTAACAATTGTATGAAACCACGAATCGTCGTTAATGGATTTCTTATTTCATGCGCTACACTCGCAGCCATTTCACCAATTACTTTCATTTTCTCTGATGAAAGAAGCAATTGCTCATTCTTTTTCTGCTCTGTTACATCATTACCAAAATAGATGGTGAACGATTGACCGGAATTTTGATATAGTTGCTTCATGCCCCACTGAATATAATAATTTTTTCCTTTATAATCTGTATAGCGGTAAGGTTGTTCAAACCCGTATGCAACCATTGGCAAAAAGTGAATAAGTGTAGATGTTTTTTTACCTAATAAAGTACGTTCTTTCTCATCAAATAATTGACAAAAGGAGCGATTCACCTTCACAATTCGCTGATCACTACCTGTAACAAGCAGATAATTAGGATTAATATCCATAATTTCTTCTAATAGTTCACTCTGTTTAATTAACTCAATATTGATATTGCGAATTCTTTGCGATTGCATTTGAAAAAAACCTAGAAATAAGATTAAGGCTGCAATGATAGAGTTAAAACTAGAAAAATAAAGCGGCGCAAAAGAAAAACCACTTATAACACCATTAATAAAAATAATCATTGCTGCTATTACTAATTGTAAGTAAAAGCTTCGATAATAAACACCTTTTAACTGTAAGGTGACGATAAACAAGAAAAACCAATTAATAAAAACAAGTAAAACATTAATGATAAACGTAAAATTCAATGGACCATAGATAGGAATCCAATGAGAAGGTGAAACGTTTACCGCTTCAACAAATCTGTAAGACTCGACTCCAAGTGAAGTAAAGTTTATCAAATACGTTATGATACTAATGATCGTAAATAACCACATTCCCGGTTTATTAAACAATATCCCAAAGCGATGTAAAAAAGGATTTTCTTTTACTAAATAGTATGAGAAATAATACATCGTTGGCATTATAAAAATCGGACCCATCCGTAAAATGCGGAACAACAAATCAATCGCTTGTAAAGAAAGCATCTGGTCAGCATAAAGAAAGGCAATATCCATTTGCCAAAATGACAACATTAAGAGGAAAATGGACAAAGCTTTTGTTAAGGAGGTTTTAGAATAGAATAATATGGATACAGAGATAAACAAGGGGATGAAAGAAACAGTTAATAATAAAACAAACTCCATCTTATGTCATCCTTTCCTTAGAGAAAAGGGCAGCATTATTGTTCCCACCATAGCCTTGTGAAGTAACAAGTACTTGTTCCACTGGGCTATGAATCACTTCGTCAACAACCAGAAGCTGCTCATACTTACCGACATCTACTCTGATGGTTGGCGGAATGAACTGTTCCTGTATACTAATTAAACCGGCCATTACTTGAAACATGCCCGATGCTCCCATCGCGTGACCAACATTCCCTTTAATAGAAGTAATGGGCACACCCTTATCTAGAAAAAACTCTCCATAAACCATTGCCTCAATATCATCGTTTGCTTCGGAACCTAAAGCCTGACTATTAATATAAGTCGGCATCCCTTTCTTAATTGTTCTTTCAACAGCCTTAACCATTGCCCGACCTCCTGGATCAGCAATGTAAGATGAATATGCGGATTGGAACATGCTAGATTCCGCTAAATACCCTATTATCTCTTTTTTTCGTTTAACCGCTCCTTGCTCTGATTCCAATACTAATACGCCTGCACCTTCAGACATAGCAAAACCCTCACCTGTTGAAAAGGGACCCATGAATGTCTCTCCCGTTTGCAAGATTCTCAGTGGCAGAAATCCCGCCAATACCAAATCATTAATGGTAGAGTCTACCCCACCGACAATACACACATCTACCTCGTTTGCTTGCAGAAGAATTTTAGCCATATGAATGGCGTCTAAACTTGAAGTACAACTATTTGCTAAAGAAAAGGCTGGTCCTTCAATTTGCAATGAAGTACTTAAACAATTCGCCAAAGTATGCCCATTCATATTCCCTATGGCATAGGGACTCATCCTTTTTCCTTTGTTTAACTTAGTTGAATGGTTAAAAACCTCCGTTATTACACCACCAGAAGAGCCAACAATGATAGCAGTTGCATAATCTCTCGGTTGAATCTGTGCCATTTCTATTGCCCGATCTGTTGCATGAAGGAGCATTTGCGCTGACTTCGGTAATTTACTCGCCTTTAAATAAGAGTGGCTAATATCATTCTCATTTACTCTTCCAGTAAAAATGTGCTCACCGTTAAATTCTTCTCTATTTAATGTTGTCTTTTTATCTTTTAATATATTTGAAAAATCTTTGATTGATGTAATGTTAGGGCCAATCAATCCCATTCCAGTGACGACAACTCCCATAAATGCAACCCCTTTTGCATATATACACCTTTATCTTACTATTAATCTAGAAAATAAGATACGTTTCATTCATGACTAAACCCTTTCACACAACATGAATAGTACTATAGTAACATAAGAACACCACGCAGATTCAGGTCTTTTTCTCTAATAAAAAAAGAATTAAGCTATTTCCTCTTAATAATAGTGTGTGTTATTAAGATTCCCAAGTGAGGAAGCACCACGTATTTCAAATTCTTCTCCACATAAAAAGGTACCAACCTTTGTTAGGCAAGTACCTCTCCTTCTTTCATTACATCAAATACAATCAATTTTCCGTTGTAGCCGCAGTTTGTTCCCTAGCCTCGCCATTCCAATCTTTAGTTACATCCACCCATTGTTTTGCCCCTGCATATTGATATAATTCCTCACAAGTTAGTTCAATTGCTGAGTTTTTGCTACCACATGCTGGATATACCATTTCAAAACGCTGTAGGGAAGTATCAAGAAAGATATTCATTTCTTTTGATAAACCAAATGGACAGACACCACCAACCACATGCCCTGTATGATCAAGCACTTCTTCAGCAGAGAGCATTCTCGCTTTCATTCCAAATGTATGACGAAATTTTTTATTATCTATTCTGGCATCACCTGCAGCAACAACTAGTAGTGCTTTTTCTCCCTCACCTCGAAAAGAGAGTGTTTTGGCAATTTTAGCTGGAATAACACCAATTGCTTCGGCAGCTTGATCAACAGTTGCACTTGTCGTATCAAACTCCAATATATCTTTATCTCGACCATATTTCCCCAAGTGAGCTTTAACACTTTCAAGTGACATAATTCTTTCGCGGCCTCCTGTCAATATAATGTAAAAGGATATCATTCTTTAATAAGTAAAAGCAAATGTATTTGTTAAAAATTCAAAAAACATACAAATCTTTAAATCAAATTACTTTAAATAAAATTTGTAACCATCCTTCTCCTCTCCGCTTACCATAAATTTATCCCGATTCTTTCTATTTTTCATTCTCCTCTTTAAATATGATACAGTAAAGCTATACATAAAATGTTGGAGGAATACTTATGACATCAACTACTTACACAGGCTATGTTGGTACCTATACAAAAAAGGATAGCCAAGGAATTTACTCATTTCATTTAGAGGATGATCAAATTAAAAATATAGAACTTGCTGCTAAACTTGAAAACCCAACTTATTTAACGATCAGCTCGAATCAATCACATCTATACGCTGTGATGAAAGAAGGAGATTTAGGCGGTGTCGCCGCTTATGAGTTAGACAGCAGACATAGTGGGCTCACTTTATTAAACAAACACCTTTCTCCAGGTGCCTCGCCTTGTCATGTAAGTCTAGATCCAAAGAGTCAATACTTATTAAGTGCGAATTACCATAAAGGAACGGTTGACTATTATTCACTACTACAAAATGGCGAGATTAAAAACCTGCTAACTTCAAAAGAGATTCATGGTTCGGGACCACATGAGCGCCAAGAAAAACCACATACCCATTTCGCTGGACTCACACCGGATGAGAAGTATGTTGTTGCTGTCGATTTAGGGGCAGATGAAATCATTCTATTTCGTAGGGATGGGGATAAACTCACCAAACATTTTACTTTGGCAACACAGCCAGGCTCTGGACCAAGACATATCACCTTTCACCCCAATGGGAAATGGGCCTACTGCATGACTGAACTAAGCTCAGAAATTATTGCACTTCAATATGACACTGAGAAAGGAGAATTGAAGGAAATTTCTTATTATAAGACGATACCTGAGGATTTTTTAGAAAACAATCAAGGTAGCGCCATCCATCTTTCTCAAGACGGCAAATTTTTATACGCTGGCAATAGAGGTCATAATTCAATTGCGATATTTGCAGTCGCCGAAGATCGATTGCATATAACCTTTGTTGCTCATACATCGACATATGGAGATTGGCCACGTGACTTTGTATTAGATCCAACTGAAGAATACTTAATCGCAGCCAATGAACGGTCAAATAATTTAACTTTATTTAAACGAGAGGCTGAATCAGGGTTACTTCAACTATTGCAACAAAATGTTCCTGTACCTGAACCAGTTTGTGTGAAGTTTTTACCTCAACAACTATAAGTACAAAAATAAATTTAATTTCATAACTAATAATAAAAAAGGGGTGTTCTGCTAATGAATAGCCCTTTTTTGTATCCCCTCTATTGATAGGCGATGACTTTATTAACGTTCTATCACTAATAGGACATGCATAAACTAAAATAGGAGACTATTTAAGGAGGAGAAATGATGAATAAAGTTGTTTATCTAGTTGGAGTAGCCATCATTATTTGCTTTGTTTCATTAGCTGAATCCCCTAATTCAATCCTCCACCATGAGAACGAAAGAGAAAGTAAATATCCCTATTTTCCAGTAATTAATGAGAATAATGACAGCGAAGAAGTAAGTCAAACCGTTGATGAAACTGACCTTGAAGGTTTAGCTCCTACTTTAGAGCTTCAACTAGTGGACACAGTTTACAAAGATGATGTCATTGTTGAAAAATATCAACAATTCGAGGTTTATAGAAATGACGAGCAGGAAGTCATTAAAGCTATTCCATTGGATGAATATGAATACTTATCGTATCAACAATAGTTAGTCAATCAAAACATGGACAAGAAGTTCTATATTATCTGGCAAATTATAAGTAAGAATATACCCTTTTGTATACCCTGATATAAAACTATGACCATCCAATATTGTCGGGGAGGTAATATCTACTTCCATTCCCTTCCCTTCGATGGCTGATACTGAACCACCAGCAATCATATTCCCTAGTTCCCCACTAAAAGATGTTAACATTTCACCTTCTAAGTCCATCCCGAACATAGATTTCCCCAGCAATGAAAAAAGTGAACGATCACCACCAATGAACAATTTACCAGCTATGTCCCCTGAGAAACCGATGAATACCCCATATCGAACAAGGAATGAACCTTCTAGCTCAGTCCTACCC
Source organism: Cytobacillus sp. FSL M8-0252 (assembly GCF_038007345.1). Classification (NCBI taxonomy): domain Bacteria; kingdom Bacillati; phylum Bacillota; class Bacilli; order Caryophanales; family Bacillaceae; genus Cytobacillus; species Cytobacillus sp. FSL M8-0252. The sequence continues at coordinate 437,966 of NZ_JBBOWZ010000001.1, read as the reverse complement.
ACTAATTCATGATTCATGGGAATTAGCTGTCCAATTGAAGTTTGGACACCTTTTAATAAAAGGTTCATTTTTTCTTTATCCTGTAAGACCTTTTCCATTGCCGGTCACCCCACATCAAAATAGTTGATAGTATCATAGTATATTATACCTGGTTCTTTTGCTATATTTTTCATTAAAAAAATACATGATAAAACTGAAAATAAATGAGCAAAAATAACTATTTTAAAATTCAGACACGAATGGTTTTATAGAGCGCTAACTTCTCTTATTCCCTTTTCAACAAACATTAAAACACATAACTTTGACAATTTCTATCCATTTAAGTATGATAATATTATTAAATGCGAAAGGGTGACTCTAAGTCAATGAAGTAAGAATCCTATTTATCGAAAACAAACAATTGAAGGTAATGAGTAAAGGAACGCTTTATTTTGCTATGCTTTCAAACAATGTTTTCAGAATAGGATTGCACTTCATAAGGTTACCCGTTGGAATTCTCCCAACTTTTTTAGTGTACCTTTATGCCTCCTATTCTGAAGAAATAGGAGGCATTTTTTTCGAGAATTTGTCTCCCAAAACGAGAGGAGATGATCAATATGCTATTATTAGAAGCCACTGATTTGAAAATTACTATAGGTGACCGGCTATTAGCTACTGCAGAAAGAATAACTGTACAACAAAACGATCGTATTGGTTTAGTTGGCCGGAACGGGACAGGAAAGACGACAATTTTAGATACACTTGTAGGAAAAATAGCTGCCGAAGAGGGACAAATCATCCGCAATGGCACAATGGAGTTATTACCACAATTAAAACATGATGATCAATACAAAAGTGGTGGAGAAACAACGCAACAATATATTAAAGAAGCACTAGCTAAAAACCCGGAAATATTACTTGCAGATGAACCAACGACCCATCTGGACACTTCCCATATTGAATGGTTAGAAAAGATTCTTAAGCATTGGCAAGGTGCCCTCATTCTTGTCTCGCATGACAGAACTTTTCTTGACCGTGTGTGTACAAAAATTTGGGAAATTGACGAGGAGAAAGTAAAGATATATTCTGGTAATTACTCGCAATATAAACAGCAGAAAGAATTAGCATTAGCAGAGAAGCAGCAAGCTTACGAACAGTATGAACAGAAAAAAGCACAATTAGAAAATGCCCTCACCTTGAAGGCTAAGAAGGCAGAGAGAGCAACTAAAAAGCCAAAAAATCTAAGTTCTTCTGAAGCACGGATCACAGGATCAAAGCCTTACTTTGCTAAAAAACAAAAAAAGCTGCAACAAACGGCTAAATCAATTGAAACAAGATTGGAAAAGCTTGAAAAGGTTGAAAAAATTAAGGACCTCCCGTCTTTACAAATGACCTTACCTAATGAAAAAAATACGAAGAACCGAATTATTATTAGAGCGGAAAACCTTAAAGGAAAAATAGCTGATCACCTGCTTTTTGAACCCGCCTCCTTTCAAATTCGCGGAGGAGAAAAATGGGCGATTATTGGTCCCAATGGCTCTGGAAAGACAACCTTGATTAAAAAAATTTTACAGAGGCAAGAATTGACTGTCTCTCCATCTTTAAAAATTGGCTATTTTAGTCAAAATTTAGATATTCTGCACAAGGATAAAACGATTATTGAAAATGTTAAAGAAACCTCTATTCAGGAAGAAACGATTATTCGTACAATACTAGCCAGACTACGCTTTTTTCGAGAAGATGTATATAAAAAAGTCTCACTTCTTAGCGGCGGAGAACGAGTGAAAGTCGCATTAGCCAAAATACTTGTGAGTGAAGTGAATACATTAGTGCTAGATGAGCCGACAAATTTTCTCGATATTGAAGCTGTAGAAGCATTAGAAGAACTATTAATGCAATATAAGGGAACTATTCTCTTCGTCTCTCATGATCGCCGTCTTACTAATAAGGTAGCAAACAGGTTATTGATTATTAAAAATAAACAGATTGAAGTATTCAGAGGCAATCACGAAGCTTACGAATCCTATGAGCCCGAGGTGAAGAGGAATGATCATGAGGAAGAACGTTTACTCATCGAAACAAAAATAACAGAAGTCCTTTCACGATTGAGTATCGAGCCAACAGAGGAGCTGGAAAAAGAATTCCAGAAACTACTACAACAGAAAAAGAAATGGCAATAAGTTCTACAAAGGGACCCTACTTGCATGACATTCGGGTCCCTCTTTTTTCTTCATATAAAGCCTCAACATTTTAATTATTTCCACTTTTAATCAGCTTTAAAATCCTGTAAAATCCAATTAAGGTATATTTAACTACATTGAATTACGACATTCGTCCTCTTCCTCTTCAATCATTTATCCTTTGTGTAAACGAAAATCTTATAGTCAATGTAAACCATATTAATCTACCCTGAGGTGTCGACATGAAGCTATTGCAGATGAATCAACTTGAAAAAACAATCGGAAATACAATTATCTTCCCTAAATTCGATTTAACTTTATATAGAAATGAAATTGTTGCACTCCAATGCAATAACGAAGTTGGCAAACATCTCATCATGATGATGATTGGAAAGAACAGTATTTCAAATGGAAATGTATTATTTGAAGATACAGAGTTAAATAAGCATTTTAAAAGTCTATCTAATAGAATTGGGCTATCTCTACTAGACGACGCTCTCTACGACCGGTTAACTCCCAGAGAATTTTTAACTTTTTATAAGAACCTGCATGAAGTCAATATAGAAATAGAAGCTTTAATACAAAAAATAAATTTAATAGACAAAGTAAATACAAAGATTAGCAGACTTACGTTTTCTGAAAAGAAAAGGCTACACTTAGGAAGGGCAATCCTCCATCAACCAGATTTGCTTATATTAGAAGAACCCGACCAAAACATCGATATCGAAAGTAAAATTACACTACAGAAAGTATTAGAAGACCATAAACAACAAGGAAGAGTCGCCCTTATCATTACTAATAATTACGAAAGTGCACTATCAATGACGGATACAGTGTATCGTTTAAATGAGCACGGTCTAAAAAAAATCGAGATCATGGATGAAGAGAGTAGTCACCAGGATATCGAAGATGAAGAAGCACAGCCGCAACAAGATATGTTGCCTAGCGAAGAAATCGGTCCAGCTTCTTCAGAAAAGATTCAGAACATGAACAATCCATTGCGTCTTGAAAAAATCCCTGCAAAAGTGGAGGACAAAATCATCCTTTTTGATCCGACTGAAATTGTATATGTTGAGAGTAATGATGGCATTTCCCATTTACATGTAAATGGTGAAAGTTTCCCTTGTGCTCTTACGCTAAATACATTATTTGAGAGACTGCATCCATTTGGATTCTTTCGCTGTCATCGTTCATATATTGTTAATTTGCAGAAGGTGAGAGAAGTCATTACTTGGACAAGAAATAGTTATAGCCTTATTCTCGATGATGCGAAAAAGAGTTCAATCCCATTATCAAAAGGAAAATTAAATGAGTTGAAAGAGATTATGGGCATATAAGTTGTTTCATCTTGACTTTAACAACGAATGACACCCTATTTTCACCTACTTTCCTTGCTCCATTCACCGCTTAATTGCTTCCATTCATCTAAATATAGACGCTTTTCACCTTGATATTACTGTATTCATCCCATTTCACAGTTAATATTGAAGACAAGAAATGCAAAACGTGAAAAGGGGCCAATTAAATGGAAAATGTCATTGAAGTAAGAGACCTTGAAAAGTCTTTTCAAAACCAACTAGCTTTAAAGAAAGTAAGTTTTCAAGTAAGAAAAGGGGAAACAATTGGTTTCTTAGGACCGAGTGGTTCAGGTAAAACAACAACAATCAAAATCCTAACCGCTCAACTTCATGCAACTGCCGGAGAAGTGAAAGTGTTTGGTGAACCAATTGCGAAACTAAAAGATCCCATTTATATGAAGAGAATTGGTATATTAACTGATAATAGTGGCTTATACGAAAGGCTTAGTATATACGATAATCTCGCATTATATTGTGATTTATATGAAGTAGATAAAAAAAGAATCAATGAAGTACTCACAACGGTAAATTTAATAGGAGAAAGTAAGAAAATCGTGCAAAAACTGTCCAAAGGAATGAAGCAACGAGTGACATTAGCTAGAGCCATGCTTCATAAACCGGATTTACTCTTTTTAGATGAGCCGACTTCCGCCTTGGATCCTGTAAACACGATGCATATCCACCAAGGGCTTAAAAAGCTAAACGAAGAAGGAACAACAATATTTTTAACTACTCATGATATGCAAGAAGCCGAGACAATTTGTGATCGAGTGGCATTCTTACATAATGGTGAAATCAGCTTAATTGATACACCAGAGAATATTAAAACACAACAAAGTTCTTCATCCATCTCCCTATTATTGCGAAACAATCGTAAAGTGGTTGTGCAAAAAGACGAAGCAGGTGCAAAAGAAATATATAACTATATAAAAGACGGAGAAATCGTAACCATTCATTCAGATGAGCCGACACTTGGAGATGTATTTGTAAAATTAACGGGGAGGAAATTATCATGATCTTTTCATTAAAACGTGTCAACGCTATATTTATTAAAGATTGGAAAGATTTGCAGAGAAATTCATATATTCTTTTTACTTTAGCCATCCCATTAGTTTTTGCAGCGATGTTAGGTCGCATGAATGCAGCAACAGACGTCCTTTCTACTTATCCAATTAATCTCGCACTAATTATTGCAGGTGCTTTTATTCAAGCTGCGATGGTTGCAGAAGAAAAAGAGAAAAATACTTTGAGGGGCTTGTTATTATCACCTGCCAGTACACTAGAAATATTGATTGGAAAAAGCGCATTGTCTGGACTGATGACCATACTTGTTATTATCGGATCAATTATTTTCTCAGGATACACAGTCCCATCCCTTCCACTATTTTCTCTTAGCACTTTACTAGGCTTAGTCTTTTACCTTGCAACAGGAACGATTCTTGGACTGCTTTCACGGACAGTAATGGAGACAAGTATTATCGGTATGCCTGTATTAATTATATTCGGCATGAGCTCCATGTTTAAACCAATGGTTGAAAATGCAACCTTGATCAATATAATTGAGTTGTTGCCTAATGAACAATTAAATCAGATTTGGTTTGGTTTAAGTGACGGTAAGGGGGCAGCTGAAATCCTCATGAATTTGTTCATTTTATTCTTGTGGGTAGCCGTTTCATTCATACTCACCATCGTAATATATAAGAAACGTAGATTTGATTAAGGTATCGAGGTCGGATAGGTTCCCTCTCTCCGACCTCACCAATCATATACAACAAGATTGGGCCATTTCGCTTTCCATTTCCTTGCCTTATACTCATATATCTCCTTCGTGACGATTACTTTATTCGGTACTATCCTCATGTTAAACAGATCATCTAAATGATAAGGCGCATACATAGTCATCTTGTCATTTTTCTCCATTTTCACCCCTACCGCAGTAGCTGTTGTTGGCCAGCTCGCGATTGCCTCATTGATGCTTGTATAAGCAGGAATCGCAAAACCAAATTTTTCTTCATACCAGAAATGGACATTCGCTTGATTCTTTATATCTAATTGATATGGAAACGACTTGAGCATACTACTTAATATTTGCTGAAACTCCCTTTCGCTCAATCGGTTTCCCTTGTCATAGTAGACAAGGTCAATATCTGATATACCATAGTCGATTGCGTTGCCAGATAATTGATTCCACACGGTATTTGCCACACATCCCGCAGCTACATAATAATCAAAGGGTAAGTCCAAATCCGATAAACAACTTAATAAATGAATGATTTCCTCATTTTGTTCTAACATTTCCTTTAACTGTTTTTCATAATTAATCATCGTAGTATCTACCACCTTTATTGATTAAAAAGCAACTAACATCATATCTTATATAAGAGTACATTTACATTATTTGGTTTCACACTTGATTATAATTTTTAGGGAGAAGTCAAAATTCTCTTTTATTTCCCTTAGTTTAAGAACACTAGTATAATGACCTAAACAGTTTAAGCCTTCTTACTTATGATTGGAAGAAACAATAACAATGTCATAAATGAACCAACTACTTAATGGTACAATAAAGTTCAAAAAATCGAAATTGACGGAACCACTTTTGGAGGAGGACCTTTAATGGAAAAGATGAAGAAACGAATTGAAGTAGCTTCAGGTAAATCACCTGCAGACCTTGTCATCAAAAATGCGCAAATTGTTGATGTGTTTTCAAGTGAAATTATTTCTGGAGACGTAGCCATCACAGATGGATATATTGTTGGAATTGGTGACTATAAAGGAATAGAAACAGTTGACGCTCATAACCGTTTTTTAGCTCCTTCTTTTATTGATGGACATGTACATATTGAATCCTCCATGGTAACCCCTGTCGAGTTTTCAAAAATCCTCCTGCAGCATGGGATAACTGCTGTCATTTGTGATCCTCATGAGATTGCTAATGTCGTTGGTGAAAGAGGTATTGAGTTTATGCTTCACGCATCTGATGATATTCCATTTGATGCTTATTTCATGCTACCATCTTGTGTGCCAGCCACACCTTTTGAAAATGCCGGTGCTACATTAACAGCAAACGACTTATCTCCTTTTTATGAATATGAGAGGGTGATTGGTTTAGCCGAAGTCATGAATTATCCCGGTGTGATGAAAGGCGATCACGACTTATTGAGTAAAATTCACGAAGCGCATAAAAGAGGAAAAAAAGTGGATGGCCATGCGGCGGGGCTAAAAGGAAAACAACTAGATGTGTATATGACAGCTGGTATCCGAACTGATCATGAAGCAACTACTGCAAAAGAAGCAAAAGAACGATTGCAAAAAGGGATGTACGTCATGATTCGCGAAGGTACAGCAGCAAAAGAATTATGTCGAATCCTACCAATTGTTAATGAGAAAAATGCACGTAGATTTCTATTTGTTACAGATGACCGCCATCTTGATGATATTATTAGCGAAGGTAGTATCGACTATATGATTCGGAAAGCGATTAAGAAGGGGATTGATCCGATTACAGCGATTCAAATGGGGTCTCTCAATACAGCTGAGTGCTTCGGGCTTAAGGAACAAGGTGCCATCGCTCCAGGATATAAAGCTGATTTCGTTTTATTAGACGATCTTGAGCAAATTGAGATTCAATCTGTTTATAAAAATGGACAATGTGTTTTTAGTGAAGGAGAATTAACTGATTTCCCTAAAGAATTAGAGCAAAAGGAATTTTCCCATCTCACTAATACCGTCCATCTTCCTGTCATTAATGAACAATCGTTTCACTTAGACATCGTCGGAGAAAAAGCCCATATTATTGAAGTGATACCGAACAGCATAGTAACCGACCATGTTATTGAAACCGTTCAGAAAGACGAACGCGATCGTTTCATCGCTTCTATCGAGAAAGATCATTTGAAAATTGCTGTCATGGAGCGTCATCATCATACTGGCAACATTGGACTCGGTGTCTTAAAAGGGCTCGGACTACAATCTGGCGCCATCGCAACAACGGTAGCCCATGATTCTCATAATTTAATTCTTGCGGGTACAACTGATAAAGATATGGCTGTCGCTGCCAATGCAATCCGCGACATGCAAGGTGGACTTGTAGTTGTCGATAAAGGAAAGGTGCTTGCTCAATTAAACTTGCCAATCGCGGGTCTCATGTCACATGAACCATATGAGAAAGTGAATAAGAGGCTAGTGGAAATCAATCAGGCATTGGATAAAATCGGAGCTAACCATACATTTAATCCATTCTTAACATTAAGCTTCCTTGCGCTACCTGTTATTCCATCACTAAAACTAACAGACCTTGGGCTCTTTGATGTCAATACCTTTAACCATATCTCTGTATCTGTAGAGAAATAACCTAATAAATGAGAATGACCCGAACTCGTTTCGGGTTACTTTTTATATTATGTTTCTCTCTTGAGAACTCCTTCTTGTATTTTATCCAATTTTTCTATCTATGCCAAACTGACAATTTTTTTGTATATTACAGTAAACAGCTTACCCTCTCTTAGAGAGTCCTCCATTAGTTTTAAATAAAGCAACAGCAAGGTACTTCCCCACCTATGTCCCTAGCTGTTTCAACTTCACTCTCATATGAACTCGTAACTAATACATGTCCCTATTTAACCCAAAACATCAGCTTCTGGTTTAAGAATGCCATAACATACGAGGTCTATATATTTTCCATCTTTTCTTACATGTTTTTTCAACAGGCCTTCTTTCTTCATACCGGTCTTTTCAATTACCCTCATTGAAGCTGGGTTCGAGTCGAATGAACGTGCAAACACTTTATTGTAATTTTTTGCGCTAAAGGCAAATTCAATTAACGCTTTAGCAGCCTCTGTAGCATAGCCATTCCCCCAATATTCCTCACCAATCCAATAAGCAAGCTCTCCATGATTGAACGTTTGATGATGCGAGAGCGCAATTGCACCGTATAACTTGCCAGTGATTTTATCAGTTATTGCCAACTCAAACCGCTTATTATGATTGAAATCACTAAGATGATTTTCCATCCAAATAAGAGCATGTTCAGTTAAATAAGGATAGGGAAGATTTAAAGTACTTTTATAAAGATTATAATTGTTACATAGTTTAACAACTTCTGGTACATCGGCCTCATTAAACAAGCGAAGCATTAATTGGTTCGTTTCGATTTTATTTTCGTTATGATGATATATCACTAGGTACCCCTCTTTTAAAATAAATTTTGATACTACTCTCATTCAATTTTTTTCGCTATTCTCCTTCTCTTCACAAGAAAAACGCATGTAAGGATCTCTAAATGTAAGTTATTCGATACCAATATGAATAAAATAAAAAGACCTCATCCATCCTACAAGATTTGGTCCTTACAAAATTCAGTATTTACTTTTTTCATAATAGCTGCAAATACTTCCGATAAATCAGAAACATGCTCATCCCCTTTTGTTGTAAATGCAGGGCGAGGCTGTTTCCATATTGTATATATCCCCACTCCACCCGCACCGACTATATCATTTTTGAGATGGTCACCTACATATACTGTCTCATCTGGAGATACGCCAAGTCTTGAAAGAGTATGTTCAAAGATATAAGGATGGGGTTTCTTTACACCAACCTCTTCTGAAATAACAATTTCATCAAACAATGCTTCTATCTGCAATGACTTAATTACTTCTCGCTGAAATTTACTGTACCCGTTCGAGATGATCGCCGTCCTTAAGCCCTTCTTTTTCAACCTTTTAAGCAATGTAATTGCCTGAGGATACAGTTCGGCATGTAAAGGAAAATGAGATAAATAATCCTGCAGTAATTCTTGCCAAGAAAAGTCTATTAAAGAAAACTCTCCTACCATCTGTTGATACACTTTATCTTTCCAAACATAGCCGCCTTGATCTAAATTAATGAACCTTTCTGCATATATTTTCTTATCTAAATGTGGAAAGAGTCTCTCTTGCTGATTCTCAATAAACGACAAAATAGCTGCCTTTCGATTATGAAGGGTTCCGTCTAAATCAAACATCACTGCTCTTACCATTACTTGATTACACCTCCAATTATTTCACTCGTAACTTTTGCCCAACTGTAATCACATTGATATCTTTCAAATGGTTCCATTCTTGTAACTTTTGCGCCGTTAGTTTAAATCTCTTTATGATAGTTGTGACTGTATCACCTTGGTGAACGGTGTAATAGTAGTGTTTTTCCCCTGTCTTGATTATTTGTCCGACAGTAATCAAGTGAGGATTATGAATATGATTGATTTTTTGCAAGCTACTGACACTTGTATCGTGCACAGCTGCTATTTTTGAAAGCGTATCGCCAGATTTGACTGTATAGCTAAACTCTACCTCCTCTAATTGATTTAGGTTCACCCAAGATCCTGGCATACCTTCCACTTTTGATAGATTAAATATTTCTCCTACCTTTTTAAAAATATAATAACTCCCTGCCTTGTACAGGGACTTTTCTCGTATCTCTTTCTTTGCATCTTCAACCGTTACATAACCTTTTTTGTCCCTTGATAAATGATATTTAGGATTAGTATCATATTGTAGTAATTGATAAGTCTCAATGATACGAATGATTTTTTTGCTATAATCAGGATCTGTCGCATAACCTGATAACTGCACCTGCTCAGCAGCTTTTTTGTAATCTTTTTCTTCTAAAATAGCAAGGTATTTGTTTCGATCCCAAGATACACCATTCTTATAAAGCTTTGCTAAGTCCTCAATTGACTCCTCCCATGAAGGGTACTTTCTAAATGCCGCTGCCGTTGTAACCATTTGCCCATCTATAAATTCTTTCGTCAACATCTTTACCGACTGTCCGTTATACTCACCCTTTATACCGAACAAATTATTACCTTCTATTGCCAATTTACTCTTCCCATGATTAGATTCATGCATAGCTTGTGCAATCACTAGTGAAGGCAGTATGTGATATTGTTTAGCTATTTTCTTTGCTAACGGAACGATCGCTTCAATAAAGTTCAAAATAAACACCTCTTTTTCACACTCTATTCCTAACAAGATGCTTTGCTAGGGCTTTATTTCTGTTTCTTGTATTTTAAAAAATAATACAAAGAAAATAAGAAAATACTAGAAATAACAAACCCAGTCCCACCTAATAATCCAAGCAAGCGATTAGGCATCCATACAGTGGCAAGCCCAGCTAAAAACATAGAGATACCTATCATTGTATTAGAAATCGTTGTAAATAGACCAAATATAAGTCCACTCTTATCTTTAGGTGTCTCTCTCATTAGCATCGTATCAAAACAGGTGTTACATAATCCAGAGAAAAACGCGGCCGTTATTAAAAAAACAATGGCCATCCAAAATTGTTGTGACTGGCTTAATAAGATAATACAAAATCCTTCGAACATCAGTGCAATTAAGGCGATTCTCATTAGATGATTTTGCAATTTCTCTGCTACAGGAAAGCTTAGCATTAAACCAATTCCTAATGAACCATAGAATATGCCGACACCAACATCTCCTAAATGAAATTCTTGAACTGCATACACACTTAATAACACATTATCAATGCCATTAAATAGAGGAATTAACAGTTCTGATAGAAAAATGATTAATAATAAACTCGAATGAAAAATAACATCTTTAACGATGATGAATGAACCTTTCTTCTTATTTTTGGACATTGATTCCTCAGTTCTTTCTCTATCAAGAACGCGCAATTTAGCTAACAAAACAGCAGCAATTAAAAAGGAAGCACCATTTACGAAAAAGGTAAAATTAGCACCGAATAAAGAAGTGACCACTCCACCTGAAAACGACCCTCCAATAAGAACAACTCCCACCATTACTTGTTCAAGGCTATTAACTTTTATCATATTTTTTTCCTTCACCATCAACGGAATGGCAGATTTTCTTGTTGGTGCATAAATGGCTTCACCTGCTGCTAAGAAAAAACTCGACAAATAAACGATCCAGACAGATGAAACATCATTTACAAACACAAACGACAAAGCAAACAGGATACGTCCTAAATCTGTGCAGACTAATATTTTCCTCCGTGAAAAACGGTCTGCCATCAATCCTCCTAATGGGCCAAATAACAGAAACGGAATGACTCTTATCGCTAAAGCAAGACCAACAGCAAGGCCAGACCCTGTTACTTGCAATAACAGTGCTAACAACGCAACTTGACTAAATCGATCACCTATTCCATTGAGAACACCCGCAAAGAATAAGCGCGCATAGTCTTTCTCTTCTTTTAATATGGAGATCATTCTCGTCCCCTCCTCATATAATTAGATAATCATCTAATTTGATGTTAATCTAATATATGAATAATCGCAATCTTTATTTCAAAAAAAAAAAGGAAAGTGCTTCGTTACGAAACAAACTTTCCAATCAATTTTTATTCTCTCAAATTATTTACACTCATTCTTGGGGGCTCCTCTAACCATCCATTATCGATCATAATTCTTATATTTTCTCTAATAAACAACATGATATCTTTTACAAATAAACCTAATTTGATGTTGATGTCATCTCTTAAGCTAAAGCCTGCACCAAATCCTTGACTACCGAGACCGAAATTACTTAACAAAAAGGTTAGATACATCATTAATTTATCAGAAAATGGTGGAATGTTAGACTTAGTAAGCGATAACCCATGAATTGTCGGCACCCTAATATCATCCTTAATTAGGATGTCATATGTTCCCTCCAAAATATCCTTGCTGAGCTCTTTCCCTTTAATAAAATAGTCCTTCACTTCTGTATGAACTGCCGTTTGAGCAAATCCTGTCATAAGCATCATGCCAACTGTATTCGTTTGAATAGACTGGTTTAAATAACTAAACTCAATCGTATTAATATCTCTTTTGTCACCAAACAGGCGATAACCTTTTGTATAATTTATATCTGAGACGAAGTCGACCGTTGTAGGGACATTAATCAAATTAGGTAATGGGTAATACCCCTCGTCAACCGCATAATTTAAGAACTTTTGATAATATTTCTGCGTTACATTTGTCATCTCACGATATAAATCAATAATATCATTTCGGTAGGACGTTGCTATATGAAGGGTGTATAGTCCCATGCTAATTTCCTTTAACACCATACACAAAAGAATATCAAATCCCTCTCCAAAAATTTTAGGAGCTTTCAAGTTCACATCGGCATTAGTGAAGCCTTGAGGTATAACAGCACCCTCATCATTAAATATCTGTTCAATACGGTGGACATTTGGCTCTAACTCAGACCATAAACCTTGCATAAGCTTTTTCGCTTTTTTATCCTCGGACACTTCTATAAAATGTTCTAAAACCCTTAATATCATTGTTTTCTTCTGATAAGTAATCCACAGTGCACCAATTTCTGTAGATGTCATTTTACTTCGATTGACCATTCTGTCACCTACTTTTATAAAATAACCATTCTTGTGACTAAGTTTTGCTATTCTCCTACTAAATATTCCCTTTATATCAAAAAAGCTAGAGGACAGGGATAGTCGTTCCCTTACCTCCAGCTTTCTAAATTATCCCCAAAGCATACGAAAACGCATAGCTGCATCAATTACTCTAGCTGTCGCTCCTTCATGCCTGGATGCATACTTCTTTCGATTGACACAATCAATTAACATTTGATCACATTGATAACAATGGCCATATCGATCAATGCAGGCATCATGTTTCTGACAACAAGAATCCACATAATTGATGGGCTTGCCTGGACCGCTACAACCCGGGCCACAATACCGATAACCTCCAGGCAAACAAAAACCTTTTTTATTAAACCTGTTCACTATTTTCACCTTCTTATCCTTTTATATATATTACAAACAGTAAGTCCATTTCGCCTGTGACCTTACCTAATAGGGGAATATTTTTATCAATTTATTTCAGTGCTTATTGGTCAAATAACATAAAAAAGCCAACCTATCCAAAAAGGATAAGTTGGCAACTATTGAATTCGACTAAACTTAATCAAAGTAAATATAATTGGAACTATCGTGGCAAGTAAAAACACTGGCAGAAACCAAATGCCTAAAGAGTCCGCCCATCCTAATGCTACTCTAATGGATTGTATAAGTATAAAGCCGAATAATGCGAGGCAAATATTCTTTATGACATTTAGCATTTTTCTACTCGTTAAGTAAAATGCGGCTGCATTTGATTCATTGATGCGTGCAGGGTAATTATGAATATGAGGAAACCGTTCAAATATCCCCATCATAAACCATAGAAACACGCCGATAATTGGTAAGATAAATAATTCATATTTAGAACCCCACCGATCAACTTCCCCTGAAGCATTGTAATGACCCGGTACTTGTTCAGGTATAGCTGACCAAGACACAACTAAGAATACAATCGACCCAATGAATACAATAAGACCAAGTATGTCGCATCCCCATTCCCATTTAGTACGAGGCAATTTAAGTACTGGTCTATCCATACCCCATTCCTCCTCTTTCCGTTCGTCTTTTTAATACATACGAAGGAAAGATAAAAAGGTTTCATCCATTAGATAATCAAAGGCAACTAGTTCATACAGGGAATTACGCGATGGCTCTATCCCCCTTTTCATGAAAGGAAACAGGCGCGTCGTAATGGTAAGATATCAGTGTTGATGGCTCTGTTTGAGAAAAATATTGTCATTCATACTGTATGAGGTGAATCGCCTGAGACATGCGATCAACAAAGTATATGGTAAAGGAATAAAGAATGGTTCTTTGATAAGCAGTTTAACTTCACACTTTTCACCCTTTATAATGCAAATCGTAATAAACCTACGTACATTGTTTTAACGCTTGCGTGATATCAGCCATCACATCTACAGGATCCTCTAAGCCAACAGAAAGGCGGATCATTTCGGGACTCACACCCGCCTCCGCTTGTTGTCCAGGTGAAAGACGAGCATGTGTTGTACTCGCTGGATGAATAATGAGCGTTTTAGCGTCACCAACATTTGCTAAATGTGATACCAGCTTTAGTGAGTTGATAAACCTTTTAGCTGTACTGATTCCCCCTTTGATGCCAAATGTAAAGGTTGCACCTGCCCCACTCGGAAAATACTTTTTCCCGAGATGATATTGTGGATGGCTTTCTAACCCAGGGTAGTTCACCCAAGAAATATGAGGTAACTCTCCTAACCGTTTAGCCAAAACTTGTGCATTAGCGACTTGCTTTTCTACTCTGACACTTAATGACTCCAGACCTTGAATAAATAACCAGCTATTGAAGGCAGACAGCGTTGCCCCTAAGTCATGGCCAAGTTCAAATCTTGCTTTAAGAATAAAAGCTTTTTCCCTAGAAATTTCAACATAGCTGCGATTACCAATAGCAGGCTTTTTCTCATTAAAGGAAGGAAATCTTTCGTTACTCCATTCGAATCTTCCTCCATCTACAATTACCCCACCGATTGCCGTACCATGTCCACCAATAAATTTAGTTGCTGAATGAACGACTATATCCGCGCCAAATGCAAGTGGTTTTAGTAAAAATGGCGTAGTAAATGTATTATCTACTACTAATGGTAGGCCGTGACGTTTCGCTATCTCACTTAACTTTTCTAAATGTGCTACCTCCATATTCGGGTTGCCAATTGTCTCTGTGAAAATCGCCTTTGTCCTTTTATTAATTTTTCCTTCTAAAGATGTAAAGTCCGTCCCATCAACAAAATGAACATTGATACCGAATTTACTAAACGTTTCTGCAAATAAATGGTAGGTACCACCATAAAGAGCCTGTGTAGAAACTATCTCATCGCCTGCTCTTGCAAGTGTTAAAAGGGCAATGGAAATCGCTGCTTGCCCAGATGAAACAGCAAATGAGGCTACGCCACCTTCTAACTGTGCCATTCTCTCCTCAAACACTGCATTGGTTGGATTTGCATTCCTTGAATAAATAAAGCCAGGCTCTTGCATCTGAAATAAGCTTGCTGCATGATCGGTATCTTCAAACACATAGGATGAAGTCATGTATATTGGTACGGCTCTCGACTTTGTAACAGGATCTGGCACTTGCCCCCCATGAAGCGCTATTGTATCAAACTGGTGATGATTCATTTTTCATTCTCCTCTCACATTTCACTTATAATAAACAAACTCGACTCGGAACCATCTATCAGTGATGAGCTTTTGAGTATGCCAGCACAATGGTTGTTTTTTCATAAATTGAATTTGAAACATCAATTTTTTATGTCCAACACCTTTTTTCAAGAGCAGAAAAAAGACCACTTTCAATAAAAAGAGATTGTACTCTTCCATCGAAAGCCGCCTTTAGTCGTCTAATCGGCATAGATAAAGCCCCTCTTGCTAAAGAAGAGGGGCTCACGATATATCGCCATATCCTCAACTTATCTATCTTGGAATTAGCACCGTTACCTAGTTTTGGTCGGTTGCTGAGGCTTCAAAGGGCCAGTCCCTCCACCTCTCTTGATAAATTGAATTTTTTAAATTTTAAGAGTCATTAATTATTAATCAGAATAACCTTATCATCCGGCGCTGTCAACAGCTTTTTATAATAAATCTTTTATGCAGCACAAAGTCTTTCTTTTGCCTTTATTACTGACACCCAATATTCAACTGGAGATATAAAGGATTGCAAATAATTCAGCTCTTTATTATACATAAGAGCCTCCACTAAAAGATAAACAGACGTATCATTTAAATCGTTAACAATCATATCAAGCAAAGTTGCTTTCATATTCATAATATCTTCATAATCATCGATGATAGCTAACTTATCATCTAAATATGAAAGAAAAGCTTGTAAATGAACAACCTCTTCTTGTAATTCCTTCCACCCTTTATCCTCAGCTAATACGTTTACATAATTAACAAATTGATTGTACTCTTCATGACTATCTCTTTTAATTTTCTCTGCTAATATATCAAAAAATACATGATTGGACATATCCTTGCTGTTCACTATTAGAGCACCACCTTTACTATTTATATAAAATTATAGACCTTCTCTTTTAAATATTCAATAAAATCACATGAAACTATTTTCAATTAAGGAGTCGGGTGGTGTGTAGTTTTAGTCTAAATTAAACCAAGTAGCTAGGATATAAGGGGGATACAATAATTTCTAATTTTTCTTACGCATTTGAATGAAAGGTGAAATCACCCTTCCACTACTAGATGCATATCCAGCTATTTATGTAAGCTTTGTTTTGCCCTTTTTACCCGGCTCATCATTCGACTTGATTCTTTGTTAGCCTTGTTCCTCTCTTTTACATGGCTCATACTTCAATTTGATTCTTTGTTAGCTTCGTTTCTCTCTTTTACATGGCTCATACTTCGATTTGCTTCTTTTTAGCTTCGTTTTGCTCTTTTACATGGACCATAACTAAATCTCTTTTAGCTATGGCAAATAACTTTCCCTTCGATGCAACCGCCTCATATAGAGTAGGATTCAATCATTCAGCCCCTCGCTCGATAGCCAAATTGTGCAGAGATTTCTTTTCCTACTTTTATAATAGATTGACTTTTATCTGCAGAGGGGTCTTTTGGAATCGACTCTGAGAAACCAACTACTGTTATCGCACTTAATAATTCTTGATTGTAATTAAAGATTGGTATAGACACAGAAGATACAGTAGGAATCAAAGGCTCCTTAGCAAAGGCAATCCGTTCCTGCCTTACGCGGTTGATTTCTTCTACCGCATTCCCTTTTCCTTCTTTCCCCATAACCTTAATCCAATCTTTAGTTGTTGCTGAATCAAGGAAGCTCTCGAATATTTTCCCAGTCGATGAAAGCGGTGGTAAAAGTGAACCGAGCTGTGCACCAATATTATAGGCATGTCCCGGGTTCCATATTTTCGAGATAATTGGACCATTATATGTCCACGTAGTTAATAGGCACGTATTGTCTAGTTGATGACTTAAATCCTTCAAATAGGGTAGAACACGTGAAATCACATCTTCCTGCCCTATAGCTGCCACCCCATATTCAATTAATTTACTTCCAAGTTGATATTGTCCATTATGTTTGTCCTTGTATAGAATGTCTAATTCCGTAAAAGTGTTCAAGTATTTATAAAGATTACTTTTTGTAATTCCTGTTTTTTCCTGTATATCAGATAACCTCAATGGTTCTCCGCTAGCAACTAATAGGTCAATAATTCTCATACCAACTTGGATCGATTGGATCGTAGCTTGTTTTTGATTTTTCATGTAAAAAACCCCTATTTTATATTTTTTTTAGTATATCAGAAAAACACTATGTTTTCTGATTTCAGCCATGTTTTGCATCCTTTTGAAAGGAGTTATTTTTCAAAAAGTTTAAAAAACCACAACAAATTCTCTTGAGTTTATCTGAAAATTAGGATACTATAAATTTATCATTAATAGATAACATCGTTCACTATTAATGGAATATTAAACAACCAATGAAGAAAGAGTCTAATAAACGCTCATTAATAAAGGTTTTATGCCTAACACTTCCACACAAAGCGTTTTACTCTTTGATCACGCAATTCCTAGACAAAAAAAACTTTTCATAAAGGAGTTTGAATATGAAATTAGTTACTTTCACTCACAATAACAACACACGTATCGGAGCAGTTACAGAAGGAAATGAAGTAGTAGACTTAAACTTTGCTTACCAAGCTTTCCTTGAAGCAGAAGGTAAACTACGTTCTGAATTAATTGCTGAAGCGTACATTCCAGCACAAATGGAAGGTTTCCTACAAGGGGGAAATGAAAGCCTTTCCATCGCAAAGGAAATGGTTGATTATGCATTAAATAATCGTGAATCGTTCAAACATCCACTTGTACATGCATTTGAAGATGTAAAAATCGAAGCACCTGTAACAAAACCCGGAAAAATTATTTGTGTAGGTCATAACTACCGTGAACATATTGCAGAAATGGGAAGAGAATTACCGCCTCACCCAGTAGTATTTGCTAAATTTGCCAACACAGTGATTGGACCACAAGATGATATTCCATTCTATCCAATTTCTGAACAATTAGATTACGAAGCTGAATTTGCTTTTGTTGTAGGTAAAAAAGCTAGAAACGTAGCAAAAGAAGACGCACTCAATTATGTAGCAGGATATACAATCGCTAATGACGTCACTTACCGCGATATCCAACGTCGCACACTTCAATGGTTGCAAGGTAAAACAGTTGAAGGTAGTGCACCAATGGGTCCTTGGTTAATCACTTCTGATGAATTACAAGATCCATCTGGTTTAGGTGTTCTTTTAACTGTTAATGGGGAAGAAAGACAAAAAACGAATACAGCCAACTTTGTCTTTGATGTTCCAACGCTTGTTGAATTCTTATCTAACTTAATGACTTTAGAACCTGGTGATATCGTATTAACAGGGACACCTGGAGGCGTAGGATTTGCTCGTGATCCTCAAGTATTCTTGAAAGATGGCGATGTCGTTCGCATTGAAGTAGATAAAGTCGGCGTTCTCGAAAATAAAGTTTCAAAGGTGGAAAAATAATTATGAGCGAAACGAAAACGATTCAGCAATCTATTGAGTCTATTCAAACATCATTAGATCAAATCATTGAAACCGTTTCAGGATTATCTGAAGAAACCATACGTTGGAACCCATCAAAAGAAGAATGGTCCATTATGCAGGTTATTACTCATTTAAACGAGGCCCTACCTTATTGGCTAGGTGAAATAGATACAGTTGTAAAAGCCCCGGGTTCCCAATGGGGACGAGGCTTACAGGACCCTGCTCGCCTTGCAGCAGTCGAAAATACTGAACACCAATCAGTTGAAGACGAATTGAAAAAATTATCGCAAATAAAACAAGATGTTCAAACAAAATTATCTGTTTTATCTGCTGACACATTGGCTCAGGAATCACCTCATCGTAACTTTGCAAAATTCGGTAATAAATCTGTATTCTTTATTGCCGATCACTTTATCGATGAACATGCCGCTGGTCATTACAACCAAATTCAACGTAACTTGTCTAAGCTAGCAAAATAATATTAAGGTGGCGAAATATTATGGCTGAAAAACATGCATATATGGAGGATCAAGACGTAAAGGACTTTACGAAAGAAATCCAAGAATATCATCTCGGTCCATTATGGGAAGCCATCCCAGCACTGATGAACCATACACCAAAACCACATGCTGTTCCATATTTATGGTCAGATGAGCTTTTAAAGAAAAAATTATCCGAAGCTGCTGAAATCTTCACACCTGACCGTGGTGGAGAAAGACGCGCGATTTACTTTCAAAACCCTGGGTTGACTTATAGACAACCATGGGGATGGGCTTCAACCACTCAAACATTGTATGCTGCTGTGCAGTTACTGCTTCCTGGTGAAGTAGCACCTTCACACCGTCACTCTCAAAGTGCTCTGCGCTTTATCACTGATGGAGAAGGAGCTTACACAATTGTTGAAGGTGAACGTATCTTCATGCAAGAAGGCGACTTCCTTATTACACCGAAGAACCTCTGGCATGGACATGGCCATGTAGGCGATAAACCAATGATTTGGATGGATGCACTTGATATACCTACCATCTATTCAATCGGTGGAACATTCTTTGAACCATTTCCTAATAAGATTGAAACGCCAACTCGCCCAGATAACTTCTCTGAACAAAGATACAGTGGCGGAATGGTAAGACCAATTAATGACCGCTATTCAAGCGTGGCACCACTCGCAAATTACAAGTGGAAACGTACAGAAGATGCGATTAAAGGATTAACTAGATTTGAGCCAGATCCATATGATGGCTACGCTGTTGAATATATCAATCCATCCAACGGACAAACAGCTAATCCAACAATGGGAGCTTGGATGCAATTATTACCAAAAGGCTTCCGTACAAAGGCACATCGTCACACACATTCTACCATTTACCAAGTACATCAAGGTTCTGGTTATACAGTAATAAACGGTGAACGATTCGATTGGAAAAAAGGAGATTACTTCTGTATTCCAAACTGGGCATGGCACGAACATGTACCTGCTGAAGATAGCTACCTTTTCTCAG
Organism: Cytobacillus sp. FSL M8-0252; assembly: GCF_038007345.1. Classification (NCBI taxonomy): domain Bacteria; kingdom Bacillati; phylum Bacillota; class Bacilli; order Caryophanales; family Bacillaceae; genus Cytobacillus; species Cytobacillus sp. FSL M8-0252. Next base: position 417,504 of record NZ_JBBOWZ010000001.1, on the reverse strand, counting down.
TAAATGACCTTCCAATTATGGAGCGATTTGACTTAGAAAAATCTCAAAACCTTGAAGAAAACAACGGAGAACAAAAAATCATAGGCGAATTTAAAGCTTTCCGTTAATTGCACAAGAACAACCGGGCACAGTTCCTCGGTTGTTCTTAAAAGATTCGAAATATAACAGTAAATGAAAACGCTTATAAAACAGAATATTTATTTTTGTAAAACAAAAGGAGGATAAACATAATGACAAACACAGCACAGAATCCATTTATTGTAATCGGTGGAGGAATCGGCGGTTTAGCTACTGCATTAGGCGTCGCAGAAAATAACCAATATGTAAAAGTGCTTGAACAAGCACCTGAATTCGGTGAAGTTGGAGCTGGTATCCAACTTGCAGCAAATGCGACCAATGTTTTGCAACGCTTAGGCGTAATGGATAAAATCAATGAAATCGCTGTATTCCCTAAACGTCTTGTACTTATGGATGCATTCTCTGGTAAAGAATTATCAGCACTTGATTTAGGAGAGGTTTACAGAGAGAGATACGGTGCTCCTTATATTGTATTACACCGCTCTGATCTACATCGTGTGCTTCTTGAAGCTTGTCAGGAAAACCCATATATTGAACTAGCAACAAACCAAAAAATTACGACAACAGAAGAAAACGATCAAGGTGTAACAGTTAAAGCAGAAAACGGTGATGTTCATAAGGGAATCGCAGTAATTGGTGCAGATGGTCTATGGTCTAATGTACGTAAAATGTTCTCTGATGACCAACCTATTTGTTCCGGATATGTTGCTTACCGTGGGGCAATCCCGATTGAAGAAGTGAAGACCTCTATTGGGGATATGGATGACGTATATATGTGGATTGGACCAGACCTTCACTTAGTACAATATCCAGTTCGTCGTGGTGAACTTTATAACCAAGTCGTTGTATTCAAAAGTAAAAACTACCGTCCCGAAATTGAAAAGACTGAAGGTTGGGGCACTCCGGAAGAAATGGACGCTGTGTTCGCTGGGTCATGTGAATTAGTGCAAAATGCGATTGCATTTATCTCACGTCAAAAACGTTGGCCAATGTTCGATCGCTTACCAATCGAAAACTGGACGCAAGGTCACATTACGCTCACTGGTGATGCTGCTCACCCAATGCTACAATATCTTGCTCAAGGTGCTTGTCAAGCACTTGAAGATGCTGCATACATGTCAGATATGCTCAGTGCACATGGTGAAGATATCCCTGCAGCATTTACAGCGTTCCAAAAAGAAAGACAACCGAGAACAGCCTATGTCCAAGGTTCTGCACGTACATGGGGTGAAATTATTCACAATACAACAAACGAAGGTATTTTACTTAGAAACATTATCCTAGGAAAAAGACAATCAAATGACTTTGAATTTGTCGATCAATTCCATGGCTATAATAAAAATGCAAAACTAGTTGAAGCTTAAACCGTTCTCCACAAAGTCGTCATTAATGGTTTCATCTGGAGAAGAAAGGCTTAATCCTTTCTTCTCTCTTTTCATATATGTGTAAGCGATTGCAATCTCTAATTGATGGGGGAAACAAATGAACAAAATAAACGCAGCGGAAGTGATTAATAATAGTAAGTTTAATCGGTTTCATTTCGGCTTACTTGCCTGGAGCTTCCTTATTATTCTCTTTGATGGCTATGATTTAGTTGTTTATGGTACCGCCGTACCAGTTTTAATTGAAGAATGGGGGTTAAGTTCGGTCCAAGCTGGAGCCATGAGTAGTTATGGATTATTAGGGATGATGTTTGGTGCCATCTTTTTTGGTATTCTTGCTGATAAAATGGGAAGAAAAAATGTGATTGCACTTTCACTGATTCTTTTTAGCTTATTTACGTTCCTTTGTGGATTTGCCTCTTCACCTACAACCTTCTCTATTTATCGATTTATTGCCGGTTTAGGTTTAGGTGGAATTATGCCTAACGTTATTGCCTTATTGACAGATTACGCGCCAACGAAAATGAAAAGTATGGCTGTTTCCATTGTATTATGTGGATACTCTTTTGGTGGGATGCTTGCACCGATTCTAGGAATCTTCGTTATGCCTACACTCGGTTGGGAATCAATTTTCTGGTTTGCAGGTCTACCATTATTACTGTTGCCTGTCATATATAAATTTTTACCTGAATCTTCAGCCCATTTAATTAAGAAAAATAAGAAACAAGAGCTATTATCTGTGCTACGTAAAGTAAACCCTGCACAAAAGATGGATGAAAAAACAGAGTTCTTCCTACAAGTCCAAGAGGAAAACAAAGTTCCAGTTGTCGGACTATTCAAAAACAACCGCGGCCTAAGTACCGTCATGTTCTGGATTGCGTTTTTCATGTGCTTATTAATGGTTTACGGCCTAAATACTTGGTTACCGAACTTAATGATTGAAGCGGGTTATGCCTTAAATTCCAGCCTAGCGTTCCTTATTACGCTACAAGGTGGAGCCATTGTTGGGACACTCATTATTGGCTGGCTCTGTGATAAATACGGTTCAAAGAAAATGCTCGTGCCCTTATATGCACTTGGTGCAGTGAGCTTAACATTACTTGGATTTGGTGGCAGTGAATTATTCATTTATTTACTCGTTGCTATAGCTGGTGCTAGTACAATCGGTGCCCAAAACCTTGTACAAGCCTATGTCTCTCAATATTATCCTCCTAATATTCGATCCACAGCATTAGGAATGGCTTCAGGAATAGGGAGATTTGGAGGCATGCTCGGGCCACTTCTCGGCGGATTCTTATTAACGGCCGCTCTCCCTATTCATATGAACTTTATCGCATTTGCAATTCCAGGGTTGATTGCTGCCATTGCCTTAGCTCTCGTCCCAATTAAACGGGCCTATAAGCCTGAAGCTACTGTGGTAAAAGAGAATGAAACGATAAAAGTTGCTAATTAACGAGGATGTAAAGAAAAGAGCCATATATTTTGGCTCTTTTCTTTTGCCTACTTATCTTTGGAAAAAGTTTTCTAATTCCCTTATCACTTCATCAACTTCTTCTATAACGAACGCATGGCCTGCATCTAATTCTCTAAAAATGACATTAACGCCAGCTCTCTTTAAATCCTCTAGTAATGTAGTCGTCATTTCCCTTGTAGTTAAGACATCCTTATTTCCCCACAAAAGAAAAGTCTCTGCTTGAATATTGTTTATTTCTCCTGTTCCCTCAGCTGCATCATTATCAATATCAGTTATATTAAACACATTAGCTGCATGTGCAACATCCATCATATTCCTTTGTTGTATTGCTGCTTCTATATATCCTTCAAACCGTTCTCCTAATGCCTGCCTGCCTTTAACAAACATCAACTGTTCTATCGCTTCGGTAAAAAAAGCAAACTCTTTCATCTTCTGTGCTTCTACTAACCTATTTAACATTGGATCTTTTTCTATTGCTTCTCTTGTTTGATAGCGCTTATTGTTTTCATCATAGGCTGGATATCCACCGGCTGGCATGGAGGCGAGCAAAACCATTTTTTCAACAAGGTTTGGATACATTGCTGCAAATTGCAACGCAATACCACCTCCATTTGACCAACCAATGATTGTTATTTTATTTAAAGAAAAATGATCACAAAATAATTTCAAATCATAAGCGAATGTCTTAAAATCCTCTATTGGCTGATTGTAAGTAGATCGGCCATAACCTCTTAAATCCGGGGCATAGACCGTATACTTTGAAGGTATTTTCTCCAAAAATACGTCCCAATGATTCGCTGAGGCATAATTGCCATGAACGAGAAGTAGAACCTTCTCTCCCCCATCCTTTTTCAGATAATCATACACTTCACCGTTACTTAACCTGCATTCCATTTAAACACCTCTACTTTCTCCTTCAAACCTCTCATACTATTCGATTAAAGCTATCTTTATTCCTTTTTATGTTAAAATATTACATAAACATTCTAATAAAAGGAGAGATTGTATGAACGTTGAACTCACACGTTTTAAGGTTAAAAAAGGAAAAACAAAAGCTGTAGACGAATGGCTACAATTCCTTAATCATCATATGAAAGAAGTACTCCTCACACTTGAAGGAGAAAAAATGTATATTGAAACGATTTTTCGCGAAGTACAAAACGAAGATGAATATCTTTACTGGTATTCTGTACAAGGTAGGGATGGGATTGAAGTGACTGAATCCACACACTGGGTAGATAAAAAACATCTCCAATATTGGCAAGATTGTATAGATGAAACCTACAAACCAGTTAATTTAACTACCGAAGTCGTTATGATCCCAGAGAAAATCAGAGCAAATATGACTTAGCTTAAATAGGCTAAGCACTTTTCACCTTCCGTCCATATAAGAAGAACGAAATGAGTCCTAATACGGTATATAATATAACAGCATTCACCATACTACCTACCTCAAACCAATACGAAACTGGAATTATTATCGCAGCGGATGAACAGATAAAGCCTATGATCATCTGCTTTATTAAGCGCGCGCAAATAATACCTTGGATAATAAAAGCTAGCGGAAAAAGGACATAAATCCCTAATAATAAGATTTTGCTAAACGGAAAAAATGAACATATCCACGTAAATATAAAAATACATATAGAGGGAAATAAAACTCGAAAAAACATCTTCATGTCAGTGTTCATCCCCTTCTTTTTATAGACAATATTATAGCCTTCCACCAAAACCACAATAAAACAAGATAACCGAAAACACTATACAACGCCCATAGTGCACCATCAAAAAGCTCATGAAGGAAAAACTCCCCTTCATTCATTTCTTCACCGCGACCAATAGCATTGAATATAGAAATAAAAGGGATTGTTAGAACAAAAAAGATGACAAATAATGCTGTTTTTCTAATTTGTTTCCTCCATAACATTCTTAACGCCATCATAAATGAAATAAACAAAAAGAGATAATACAATAGCCAAAACCATAACGGTAAACTCACCATAAACATTCCCTCACCCCTCTTGAGTGTAATATTACACCAAAAGAAATTTATTGTAAATAATTTCTTTTTATGTCCTAAATTCACCACTTTTAATTAGGCGCATACACTAAACGATATAACACCTGCCCCAAAATCATGCATAATAAAGTGAGGAAAAGTCATGAGATTCAGCTTTTTATCCCCGGTTTATAATAGTGAACAATGGGTTCGCTCGATGCTTGATAGCATTCCTAAAGAATATGCCGATGAAATCATTGTTTGTGATGACGGATCAACCGATCAAACATTATTGATGTTAAAAGAATATCAACAACAGTACCCTCAACTAAAAATCTTAGAAAATGGGGAAAATCGTGGCGCTAGCTATTCGTATAATCGTTGTATCGAAGCCGCAACTGGAGATTATATTGCCATTATTGATAGCGATGATATTTATTTACCAACCATTCGTGAAGTACTCGCTAAAATAGATGGTGAGTACGACATTTATTATTACAGCATGGTGACAAAGGATGGCCAGCTCTTTCAAGCAACGGAAGAAAATTATCGTGAATGGTGTGGGCAATTTAGGATCATTAAGAGAAGCTGTGTGGGAGAAGCGAGATTTTCTGAAAGACCGGATATGGCGGGGGACTGTGATTTTCATCAAGCGCTCTTAGACCAAAACCCTTCAGTGCACATAACAGGAATTATCGCTTACTGGTATAACTATCCACGAATAAATTCCGAATATTATTTATACTATTTTGGATTAAAGTAAGCCCATTGTGGGAAATGACAGAAAGGTGCGTTCCATACTTATGTTTAAAAATAAAACGCTATTAATTACAGGTGGAACCGGCTCGTTTGGGCATGTGGTGTTAGAACGTTTTTTGCATAGTGAAATAAAAGAAATACGCATCTTTTCTCGTGATGAAAAAAAACAAGATGACATGCAAAAACAGTATGCAGATGGAAGAATCTCTTATATCCTCGGCGATGTTCGGGATATGAGTACTTTATTACCAGCTGTGGACGGGGTTGATTACATTTTTCATGCAGCAGCCTTAAAACAAGTACCCTCATGTGAGTCACATCCGCTAGAGGCGGTGAAAACGAATATTCTTGGCACCGATCATGTATTAAGTGCAGGAATACAAGCAGGGGTAAAGAAAATTGTCTGCCTATCAACGGACAAAGCAGCCTATCCAATTAATGCAATGGGAATGTCTAAAGCTTTAATGGAAAAGACATTTATCGCTAAATCGAGACAAGCTAACGCTCGTGGTACCATTATATGTGGCACAAGATACGGAAATGTCATGGCATCAAGGGGGTCCATCATTCCGCTACTCATAGAACAAGTAAAGGAAGGAAAGCCGCTAACTGTTACGCATCCTTTAATGACCCGTTTTATGATGAGTTTAGATGAGGCTGTCGAACTCGTATTGTACGCTTTTGAGAATGCTTGTAATGGGGATATTATGGTACAAAAATCGCCTGCTGCCTATATTACAGATTTAGCACAAGCGATTAAAGAACTTTTTCACGTTAGCCTTCCTTTAGAATTAATTGGCACACGGCCGGGAGAAAAGCTCTATGAAGTTTTACTAACAAAAGAAGAAGCAGCGAAAGCTATTGATCTTGAAGGCTTCTATCGCATTCCTCGAGATACCAGAATAGAAACTGATACAAACTCTGTAGAAGAATATCACTCCAATAATACTTATCGTCTCTCTGTAGCTGAACTAAAAGAAAAACTACAATCATTATCCTATGTTCAAAAAGAGCTAAAAAAATGGAAAAGGTTAAATTAATATATTTGACCGCTCCCTATTTTTCGTGAGTTGAGCACCTTCATTGACCAAGTTAATAATCGCCAACTCACTTACTATTCTTATATATACTGAATTTATAGGGATATCCTACCAACCCTCTAAAGGAAGGTTGTTGTTTGATGTAGTTTCTGATAAATTAGGATTCAACATGACTAGCATATTGAGGAGTTACATACATGGAAATACAAAAAAGTAGTACGATGATACAATCCTTGCAAATAGGCATTTCTATCATCGAATTAATCTATCAAAAAGATACCCCAATGAAATTCTCAACCATTCAAGAAGAAACCGGTATTACGAAAAGTAATTTATATAAATATTTAAATACACTTACGCAATTGAACATGCTCTATCGTGAAAAAGGGACAAACCTGTATTATCTTGGAAGCAAATTGATTCAATATGGTACAGCCGCCTTTGGTAGTCGTGATATTGCCGATGCAATCACTCCGTATATGCAGGAACTTTCTTCGCTTACTTCCTGCACCGTTTCGTTTTCATTATGGACAAACAACGGACCTATTACGACAAAGATTTGTCATTCGAATGAACCACTTCATATTGGTACACAACTAGGCGGAAGCTTACCACCAACATCTGCCGCAGGGAAGATTTTCTTAAGTTTCTTAAACCCAGTACTGACAAAAGATTGGCTAGGAGACGGGGAAGCGATCGATAACGCAGAATGGCAAATGATTCAACAATCGAAAATCTCCTTCGCTACCGAACCTTTAATTCCATCGATTTCTTCGGCTTCCGTCCCTTTGCTAGACTACCAGAATCAATTACTCGGTGCAGTGACAGTTGTTGGATTTAACGATAAGATGCCTAAGGAAGCATCGGATCCGATGAGCAAGCAACTGCTGAAGTTTCACCTACAAGCATCTTCTATGTTTGGCTATCGATATAAACAAGGAAAAATTGAACAATACTGATTGAACGTTCAATCGACCGTTTTAACATCTAGTAGAATAAAATACTAGTGAGAAAATTAAGTTGTTATTTTAAAAATATCCTTTTCTGCGAATAAATTGGAGTTTAGCTTCGACTTAGTCTCACATTTGCTGATATAAGCTCTTTACTGATTTATCAACCTACAAAATAAGTCCATTTTATTGAAAAAGGCCGCCATAAACAAAGATGACGACCTTTTTTATCTTAGTTCATCGTCAATCCATGATCAACGACTAGATTTTGTCCCGTAATCGCTCTAGCGCCTGGAGAGGCTAAGAAAACAACGGCTTCTGCTACGTCTTCTGGTTTTGTCACACGGCGGATAGCAGAGTTATCAGCCACAATCGCAAATACCTCAGGGGTAGTAACAGCACTTGCATCCGTTGTTTCTAATAATCCACCGGAAACCATATTCACATTAATATCATACTGTCCGAGCTCTTTGGCCATATTGCGTGTAAAGCCAATTAATGCCGCTTTGGCTGTTGTATATTCATGGTAGGCAACGACTGGGTTCTGGTAAAGATTCGTGCCAATACCAATCACACGGGCTTGCTGTGAATCCTTTAGAGCCGGAAGAGCAGATTGAACAACATTTAAGCTTGCTTTTATCGCGCCTTCAAACTGGGTTTGATAGCTAGCCCAAGATAATTCCTCTACTTTCGCCTGTGCCACAGGATCAAATTTAAATTGAACTAATGCATTATTTACAACGATATCCAAGCGACCAAAATGAGCAATTGTGTCTGCTACCATTGCTTTTACTGCTTGATGATCTCTTACATCAGCTTGGATAGCCAATGCACGATCTTGTCCGATTTTTTCAACTACTGCATCTGCTTTTTCTTTATTATTAAAATAATTAACGACTACTTTGTAGCCCTCCTTACCAAACTTTTCAGCAATTGCAGCTCCTAATCCACGACTTGCTCCTGTTACTAACACGACTTCTTCTCTCACGCTATTCCCTCTTTTCAATAGATGTAATTAAAAATGTTCAGGGAAACAAAACAAAAGGCTCCCCGAAAATGGAGAGCCTACCATACATATGCATATAGTTGGAAGATGCTCCCTACGATCGTCTTAACGAACAGGTTCTAAGGGTCAGGTTTTAACCTTCTCAACTCATTTTCTGAGTCCCCCTGCAACAATTTTTAATTATTTTTAGTTTAGCATACAAATAGTTTCCTAGCTATGAATCGAAGTTCATTTCGAAACTGACCATTTGCTTTATGTTTCTCACCATTGTTTTAAACGGGGATTCTTATCTAGAATCGATTCATATTGTTTCTCATTACCGTAGAGGCTATTCGGGTCAAGCAGCTTATATCTCTCATATTTTTCTAATCGATCTTTTTCTTTTGCCCAGCCTAAATGCTTGACTCGTATTGTGGATAAACTGTGGGTAAGTTGGAAGATGTTTTCTGGAAATCTCCCACAATGCTGTGGTGTTTCTTTCCAGACAGGCTGAAAGGTTGATCTAACTCTTGCTAGAAATGGACGGTATAAGAAATGTGCTTGCCAGTATTCATCTTCACGATAATGGTCTTCATCCCACATATCATACAGTCTAAAACAGTACAGGTCGATAGTATCCTGTTTAACAAAGTCATCAATATAATCAATAAAACTCTCCTCAAACCATTCATCTGCGTCAAGATTTAATACCCAACCTAAAAAACCATTCGTTGCTTCTAACCACTGTTGTTTTCTTAGTTCCACTTCATTGGCAAACTGGGAGCTTGCATTCTTGACCAATTTAATTGGCATACCTTTTAGTTCTTGCAAGAAAATCGATATAGTCTGATCAGTACTAGCATCATCTATAATCACAGCTTCATCGATAAATGGCTTTACTTTCTTTAACATCGTTTGTAAATAACGACCTTCTTCATTCTTCACAATCATCGATAAGCGAATTTGATGGCTTTCTGCTTTTTCTGGATAAATAGGTAGTTCGCTATAAGCATACTGACATTTTTCTTTAAATGCGGGTATGCCTGTAAGGTCAGAAGAACGATAAATATGATAAGCTGGCAGATGTGTATGTGTGTCTACATGTAGATCCAGTCCTAATGCCACAGCTCTCACACAAAAATGTCGATCTTCTCCCCAAAAACTGAGATTTTTAATTTTACTAAAATGAATACCTGCTAACAAAGCCTTCCTGCTAATTAGCGTGCACGCACCTAATCCTCCTACTTCATAAACACCTGGAGTTTGTAACTGTTGAATAAAGGCCTCGGTTTGAACGGCCTTTTCTTCGTCTGTTATGGCACCTTCATCCTCAATCTTAAGACATCATCCTTTGTAGCGATATTCAAATCATGCAATAAACTAGTCATTCGTTGATGGGCTTTGTCGTCTATCTGCGTTTGCTTCTCTTGGCCTTTCGCCCTTACCTCCTGCATAAAATCCTTCGCTTCCTGTTTTGTTAACTCTCCTCTTTTCACTAACTCATCCATCATTTCTTGTGCACGCTCTTTCCCTGCTGCTGCTAAACCTAACCCTAACATCATCCCTTGTTTTATTGGGTTTTTCATCTCATTTCCTCCTTTAATAAATGGCAGATTTTCACTAACATTATTTTACCCATTTTCAAGTAGATTAAGCATGAAAAAACATATATCACAAGTTGTTCTAACAGATGGGAAATTCAGAGATAGTTAGAAAATTAATCAAAGAAAATGCAATGCCTCACTTCATTTTTACGCTCATGTCCAACCCTAGAAAGTAGATGAAGAATGGGCAAGTCGGATTAAAGCGGAAGTGTTCACGGAATTTGCGGATGAATGGCGATGTCCGATTTACATACAATTCTATTCGTGATTTTCAAATGAATTGTGTGCATATAATGAGATTTTACGCTTGTCTCATGTCAAGCAGCTTCCCCTTCTTCCATTTACAAATTCACAACCGATTTCTACTCCATTACGAACAAAACAAAAACCCCGTACAATCATATGTACGAGGAATGTTTATGATGCTTGATTGTCTTTTTTTATCATCAGGCAAAAGAAGATAATAAGCGTGAAAGCCGTTAATGCCAAGAAAGGAATGGTGATAAACCCGAACCAATTGATATATTGGCCACTACATGGTACACCGCTTGAACATGGGGTGACCTCAGCGAGTCCAGGCACTTTTTGTACAAGATAATGATAGAGAGAAATACACCAGCCAATAAACGCCATTGGTAGCGCAAATCTTCGCACAGAAATATCTTGATAGAACGTACCGATCCCCAAGATTAAAACGAGTGGATACATGAATATTCTTTGATACCAACAGAGCTCACAAGGAATAAACTGCTTAATTTCACTAAAGTATAGACTACCTAATGTTGCTATGAGTGCAACCACCCAAGAAAAATACAACATGATTTGATTTTTCTTCATTCTTATCCCTCTAACTCTTCTTCAATCAAACGTTTGATTGAATCATAATTAAATGGATCTGTCACCATTTTATCGTTAATCATAATCGTCGGTGTGAGCTGGACTTCATATTCACCTACGAGTGAAGTGTCATGATTAACCGCCTCTATTGTTGCGCTTTTTTTCATTTCTGCCAATAGATCTTCTAGTGGAATTGACGTCGTTTCTGCAACGACTTCCTCTAGCACTTCCGTTGTTAACCAGACAGAATCATGTTGCCCACTCTCTGGCTGCTTATCAAACAAACCTTTATGGAATGCCCAGTATGCATCAGGTTCCAATAGATGAACAGCTTCGGCTGCAACTGAACCTAATTTAGACTCATCGCCATGGAAGAGCACATTGATATAAGAGAAATTCACTTGATTCGTGTCTACATAATCTTCCACTAATTGCGGATAAATAGTCTCACCCCATTGTTTACACGCTGGACATTTAAAGTCGCCAAATTCTACGATTTGTACAGGTGATTCCGCCTTGCCTAAAACAGGCTGTCCTTCAATAGGGGGTGCATTTTCAAAAGATGTATACTCATCCTTTTCATTTCCTTGATTGTTTATGAACACCATGATAACAACTGCGATAACGACAATAATCGTAATAAAAAATAATAACTTCATCGGTTGGAATTGATTTTTATTTGTGCCCATACTGCTCTCCTTTATGTAGATGTATCACTTTTAAGAATAATATATCCTTATGCAGAAAGTAAGGAATTTCCGTGAAGTCAATATGAAGTTCGATTGACTTGCTTACTCCAAGCATCAAAAGGGAGCTGTGATTGATTTAGTGTCAATTGTACAAACGGAAGACCTCTATCTTTCGGGTCTATGCCAATCTCTTGGTAAATAAAATCATCATCAAAAAGCGCTTTTGCTGCATCTTTCCGATCGGCTGCGTAATACACATTTTCCAAACGCGCCCAGTAAATCGCACCTAAACACATGGGACAAGGCTCACAGCTTGTATAAAGAATACAGCCTGTTAATGTGAAAGATTGTAACTTCGTACATGCTTCCCTAATAGCCATTACTTCCGCATGCGCCGTTGGGTCATGAAGAGCTGTTACCCTATTCACACCTTTGGCAATCACCTTCCCGTCCTTTACAATGACTGCTCCGAAAGGTCCTCCTGCATTTCCTACGTTTTCTACTGCTAGATGTACTGCCTCTGTTAAAAATTGTTCATGATTACTCATCTCGTCCCTCCCATTTATTTAGGCTTTTTGTTTAATACCATGAGATTCTAACAGGATTTGCAACTGTTCATAAGCCTCTGTTGAAGTAACTAGTAAACTAACCTGACTCGAACGACCTGAATGAAGCTTCATCTCAAAACCATCATTTACTTTTTTATCAAAACCAAAATGACGGTTATTAATATCAATAGACTGAACTTCATAAGAATCAATTTTATGCCAAGGGATATACTTTAGCCCTTTAACAATCCCTTTTTGAAGAAAAACTAATTGGTTAAACAGAAACTCCATTTGAAAAAGAGGTACAAGTAACAGCAGATAATTCGAAACATCTAACTGATCGGAAAAAACAATAAACATGATCGCGATAAACACCATACATGTGATAAAAATATAAGTAAAGATACTGCCCTTCTGACTAGCTACCTTTGGCTCTGCTATCGGCCTTTGCGGCTCAATACGAATGTCCTCTAATACTTCATCTGGCAATGGGAATACCTTATTTTTCTTAATCTTAAAGAAAACATTAAATAAGCGATAATAATAAAAAAGTAATAACATAAGCAGTAAAATAGCAAATAACCATTTCATTCTATTCACCCCCTCTATTGTTTACGATTATTCGCTTCAAACGTTTCGTGAAAACTAAAAATTAAGATAATTAAGTAAAGGCAGTTAATAGAATCGCCAGTCCGTTAAAAACGCTATGGATAATCATCGCAGGATAGATGGAGCCTGTTTTCTCATAAGTCCAAGCGAAGATAAGTCCACTGAAAAAATTAACTGGTAATGTGTTATAAGTCGGTAAATGTACCACCGTAAAAATCGTAGAACTAATGAGCATACTCAGTCCAATATTACATTTAGTCCTAAACCATTTGTAAATAAAGCCACGATACAAAATTTCTTCATAAATGGGTGACACAATGGCCGCAGATATAAATGCAATGAGAATCGTAAAACCATTCAGTTCTGCTGTTAATGAAGCGGTTTTCTTATTTTCTACGCCAACACCAAATAAATCCATAAGAATAACAAGCAATCCACTGCCCACTATTAGAAAAAAAGTCCATCCGATAATCGGTAGCCAATAGCTCTTAGCAAACGACTTCAAGCCAAGCGACTGCCAATTCAATCCATATGATTTAATCGTAATATAATAAAGAGCCACTGTAAAGGCAATTGCCATGATTAACCCTGTCAAAGTCCCCGCATATAAATCATTTTGAAATAACCGCTGCAATAGGTCTTGTGCCCAATTTTCAATGAATATCGGCACTATGATGAAGACAAACATCAGAATAAGTAAAAACGTTTGTATTGACCAGTGTGATTCTTTTGAAAATAAGGTATTCACTCCATTTACCCCCAATTTATTTGATATATTAAGAGTACCTGGTTACGTTACGTCATCTTCAAGTTCAAAGGAGAGAAAAGATGGATTATTTTTCGACGGGTAAAATTGCTAAAGATTGGTCCATTTCTGTTAGAACTTTACGATATTATGATGAAATTCAATTAGTCACACCTACTTATAAAGATGATTATGGCAAACGTTTCTATACACAACTAGACTTACTTCGTCTGCAAAAAGTATTGCTATTAAAGAAAGCGAATATGTCGTTAGAAGATATACAAAAGCTCATTGACGAGACGACTGTATCATCAGTGCTAGATATCCACCTTCAAACATTGAAATCGTCAATTGACGATATCGTACAAGCACAAAAATATACACAAACTTTAAGGAACAGTGTAGATTTAGAAGGAGAGATTGGTTGGGAACAACTTCTTCCCTTAACGTTAAAAGAGAGTGAGGATCATACACCGCTAACAAAGGAATGGGAGACATCACTTCCCAAATTAGAGAATGATGATGGTCAAATTAAGAAATGGATGAATATTATTAAGCGCATAGAACTTTGTTTAAAAAACGGAGAAGCGCCTTCTTCTGACGTTGCCCAATTAATTGCGAGTGATGTGGAAATTTACTCAATGGAAATGTTCAACGGTAATCAAGCACTCTCTGAACAATTTTGGGAAGCACGAAGATCAAAAGAGCAATCAAAATCATTAAACTTATATCCTATTAAGCAAGAAGTTATCGAGTTTCTCGAGTCAGCCCTTACCTATATGAACAATAAAAGCTGACTCAATTATATTTAACCTGTCATGATATCTTCACTCGGATATCTTATCTTCTCTTGTCTTGGTTTGGCTAGAGAAAAGGCAAATGTTAAAGGCCCAATTTTTCCGAGAAACATAATAAATACTATAATAATCTTACCAATGTTAGATAGATCAGCCGTAATCCCCATAGAAAGCCCAACAGTCCCAAAAGCTGAGACCGTTTCAAATAATAATTTTAAAAACGGCTCTGGTTCTGTAATATTGAGAATAAACACAGCTAAGAAGATAAATAAGAAACTAATCATAGAAATGGCCAATGATCTAAATATGATGGTTTCTTTAATTGCTCTATTAGCAATGGTAATTTGCTGCTTTTGCTTTAAAAAACTGATAACTGATAATACGATGACTAAAAAAGTTGTTAACTTAATTCCACCACCAGTAGAGCCGCTACCCGCACCAACAAACATGAGAAGTAGCATGAAAGTAATGGTTGCTTCATGCATATTACCTATATCGATTGTATTGAACCCTGCCGTCCTCGGTGATGTCGCTTGAAAGTAAGCTGCCCAAAGTTTATCACTCATTTCAGACATAGCGCCTAATGTATGTGGATTATGGAACTCCATCACGAATATAACTAACATCGCAAAAGCATTGATAACTACAGTGCCGACAATCATCAGTTTTGAATGTAAGCTCAGTTTCTTAAATTTACGTTTATACCAAATATCCGCTAAAACAGTGAAACCAATACCGCCAAGAATGAACAAAGATGAAATAACAATATTAATAATAGGGTCCCCCACATATCCCATTAAATTATCAGGAAACAGCGATAAGCCAGCATTATTGAAAGCGGAAATGGAGTGAAAGAAGCTGAGGTACATACCCCTTCCCCAACCAAATTCAGGGACCCAAGTAATGGCTAAAAAACACATAGCAATTAATTCAATCGTGAAGGAATAAATGAATAAACTTTTTACTAATTTAATGATTCCACCAATAGATGTATGGTTTAATGACTGTTGAACTAATAACCGCTCCCTAAACCCTATCCTTTTACCAAGGAGCATAAAAATTAACACTGCAAATGACATGATCCCTAATCCACCAATTTGTATTAATGCAAGGATGACTAATTGCCCAAATAGTGTATAGACCGTACCAGTATCTACAACAGCTAACCCTGTTACCGTCATGGATGAAGTTGCTGTAAATAATGCATCTGTCCAAGTAACCTGTGTTGTCGTTGCAAATGGAAGTTTTAAAAAAATCGTCCCTAATATAATGAAAAACAAGAACACTAACAATAACAACTGAGATGGATTTAACCGAACGATTGCGTTGTTCATCTTTCTATGCTCCTTCTTTTTCAAAGCGTATAATGACTCTTTTTTTACCCACTACTATTAAAATATCATTCATCTGAATTGGTCCTTCTTCACTTGGAGAAACGGTAAAGTTCTGTTCTCGCCTGAATACCGACAATATGACAATTAAACCGCTTAGCAATTCGTAAATCTTTTAATTTACGCCCCCAAAATTTCTTTCCTACAAGCATTTCAGCGATGGTGTAATCATGAGCAAATTCAAAAAAATCAACCATTGAAAGTGTGACAATATTTCCTGCAACTCTTATAGTCATATCTCTCTTAATGAATGACTCGGTCAACACCTATCCTTTCTAACACTTTCTCATGAAAATTGTTATGCGCTTTTACCCCCATACCCTTCAGAAGAAAGGCTGTTAAAATCCTTCATTGCACATCTTCTCCAAACGAAATAAAAACATGATTCACCCCTTCTTACCTTAACGTGTGCTCATCTAGTGAATGTAAACAGCAACATTTGTAGAGAGGTCGCGATGTTTAATTACTTTCATTTCATCCTTATCTACTGCTAAAACTTCAACATTCATCTCTTTTAGTTCTTGTAGCATCGTTGCTCAAAATGCCCCAAACCAGACAAAGCAAAGGTTTTCTTTATAGGCTATCCCATCCTTACTATCGACTTGTGAGTACTTCAATGAGAAAAAAGGAACAGCAAAAAGACCACAGAGGGATCCCCCGTGGTCACGTTATTTGATCACAAGTTACCATCTTTTCTTAACGCTTACGAAGTTAGCTGTCGGATTAGGGTCAAGAATAACCCTTCCTTTTTACATTCTTTAAAGGATTCACCCCAAGTAGATTACCTCTACAAAAGTGGTTCCTCCGCTCCAATTAAGGATTCAGCGATTGAGATGATATTTAATTGATGAAGTTATATTACTCCCCTTTTTGTTATCTGTAAAGATAAAATAAAAAATGTTTACCAAACCATCCATTTACCTACATTAAATGAAGAGCCATGTTAACGAATAAAGATGTTTCAGTTTTACTTAACAATCCTTCTATAAGTCGAAAGTCATAGAAGGTAAGACTATGCCATAATGAAAATGTGAAAATAACTTTTTATAAAGAGGGGATTACAATGGGATTCAAACATATCACAGTTGCAGGTAGTGGGGTACTTGGCAGTCAGATTGCTTACCAAACAGCGTATAGTGGATTTCAAGTAAGTGTGTATGACATTTCTGAGGAAGCACTAGCAACAGCAAAAGGTAGAATATTGAAGCTGAAGGAAAGCTATAAAAATGATTTACAGGCAACCGATGAACAAGTCGATGCGGCATTCGAACGGATGTCTTTTTATACTGATTTATCTAAAGCTGTCGAGCAAGCTGATTTAGTGATTGAAGCTGTTCCAGAAGTGGTTAGCATTAAAGAAGACTTTTATACAAAATTAAGTGCAGTCGCACCGAAAGAAACAATCTTTGCAACGAATTCATCCACATTACTTCCTAGCCAATTTGTAGCTTTCACAGGGAGACCGTCACAATTTCTAGCATTGCATTTTGCAAATGAAATTTGGAAAAACAATACGGCTGAAGTAATGAAACACCCCGGTACAGACATGAATGTTTTTAACCAAATCGTTGAATTTGCAAGAGAAATAGGGATGGTCCCTCTACAATTGCATAAAGAACAACCAGGGTATATCTTAAATTCCTTACTCGTTCCATTATTAGAGGCAGGACAAATGTTATTAGTGAATGAAGTAGCTGACCCAGAAACCATTGATAAAACATGGATGATTGGCACTGGTGCTCCACTAGGCCCGTTCGCTATACTTGATGTCGTTGGAATCCGCACAGCTTACAATATCTCACAAGCAAAAGCCGATGCAACCGGCAATGAAGCCTTTAAAAATTAGCTCACCTATTAAAAACGGAGTATATAGATAAAGGTAAACTCGGACGAGAAACAGGAGAAGGCTTCTATAACTATCCGAATCCAAGTTTTGCTGATCCTGAGTTTCTGAAAAGGTAACGAGGGCGCAATTGAAAAATTGATATCCTTAGAACCTTAGTATATTTTAGGGCGTCTAAAAAGTCGGCAATGAGACTTTCTGGATGCCCTTACTATTGTAAATGTTTTGCCCACTTTGTATATTTGGTGGAACTTGTGGTCGCATTTCCGCTTTACCAACACTTCTTCTCGCTTTTCATCCTGCTTGTATTCGTATTTACTATTTGCAGGCACAAACTCGTCACTATTAATCCCAGTTGAGTTGGTTCGGGTTTGTGGAAAAACCCTTCCTCTTCTTCTCCACCTTTACACTTGCCAACACATTTTTTGTTAGTTAAATTCTATTAATGCGTGTACTACTTGAGAGTTAACCACATCTTCAGAAAAACATTTCTGCAATGCGTTCATAAGATTGGCGTTGATCAGCAAAATGATAGGTGTTATTTAATAATAACCAGTGGTCACATTCATAAAGTTCCCTCCATTTGCAGAGCTCTTCTTTTACTTTTGCTGGCCCACCGATAATCATTCTTTTTCTATTCAATGCGATTCTTTTTTTATCTTCTGTTGTTAACCGCATTGCTTTTGCTTCCTCAAGTGTCGGAATCCGACTATCAATTCCTTTTTCCGTCCTTAATAACCATATATCTTGTGTAATGGCCATTTCCTCTGCGTCTTCATCTGTCGCACCACAAATGACAAATACAGCAGTAATCGCTTTCGGATTTACTAAAAAGCCCGGCTGAAAATACTCCCGATATTGTTTGTGGGCCTGCACGCCTCTTCCAGATTGAATAAAGTGACCAAAGACATAACCAATTCCAAGCTCTGCTGCTAGCTGGGCACTATTCTCCCCAAGACCCAGACTATAAAGCTGCGGCGATACCCTCGGCCTAGGTGTCGCTTGCACCGACTGATCCCCTGCGAAATAATGCAGCATTTGTTTTATCTTTTCAGGATAAATGCCCGTTTCATTCTTCACACCATTAGCTAAGGCTTTACGAATTCGTTCCGGTCCCCCTGGTGAACGTCCTACACCTGCCTCAATCCTACCTGGAAAAATTGATTGAAGTTGTAGCATTTGTGTAGCCACTTTATACGGACTATACTGAGACAATAAAATCCCGCCACTGCCTACATGAATGGTCTTTGTTTTTGCCGCTGCTGTTGCCATTAGGATTTCAGGTGCACTAGAAGTCATCCCTTTTGTCCCGTGGTGCTCAGCAAACCAATAACGCTCATATCCCCATTCTTCTGCCATCTGTACTTTATGGATTGTTTCTTCTACCGTTTCCTCAACTGACAAGTGACGTGGTCTCGGCATTTGATCAAGAATTCCTAAATGCATGCTTCATACCCTTTCTAAACGATCGTTTTAATAAAGAAAAGTATACCAGTCTGTTGACCAACTTCAAACGGAGTTGCTTGAATAATCGACTCCAAATAGGCATGCATCTATCTAATCTTTTCCAATCCATAAAAAAAACCAGCTGATAGCTGGTTTATTCGACTTCCACTATATCAGGACTGATTTCTAACCTCTCAGCAATTTCTTTCTTAATATCATCAGCTGAATTGAATTCAAAATCATAAAAGTGGTCCCATTCTTTCGCTGGCTCATAATCATTTAGAAGCTCCATATTTTTCCCGTAAAACAAAACGGTATCGACTCTTAATAAAGCGTCTGCTGCTTCCTTCTGATCATTATCGTCTGTAAAATATTCTTCCATCTCATCCTGTAATACGACTTTCACAGCTGTTAATTCTGCCATTTTATATCGCCTCCATCTCTTACGTATTAATTACCTCGTAACAGATTATTTTAAACGGAGGTTATGCTGAGAATTTTAGACATGCTTGGCAATCGCTTCCCCAAGTTCTGAAGAAGCTCGGTGAAAATATGACAATACCACTTCTTTTATATCTTGATCAATCCCTTTTAAATCTGCAGCAATATTATCGACTAAATGTTCTTTCTCTTGTGGACTTAAAGCGTGATAAAATTCTCCAGCCTGCGCATAATCATTTTGTTTTATTAAATCACTTCTTTGTAATTTCCCTTCAACAAATCGGCCATCTCCACTTGTCACCTGGTTGGCAGGTGTCCAATCTGCTTGGCCATTTACTGGCAACTTCCTAAACCCAGGTCCGATTCTTCTTCTTTGTGAATCGCTATAAATATTCGCTCGACCTTGAAGCATCTTATCATCGGATAACTCCGCTCCCTCTAACAGGTTAACAGGTGAAAAAGAGACCTTCTCTACTTCTTCCATATAATTTTTGGGGTTTCTATTTAAAACCATTCGACCAACTGGTACCAATGGATACTGTCTTTCATCCCACACTTTCGTATCATCAAGCGGATCATACGATAATTTCCCCTCATCCATGGGATCCATTAATTGAACGTATAATCCGTACTCTACTGTTTTGCCAGATGCAATGGTATCAAAAAGATCTTTCCCAGCATAATCTGGATTCTCACCGGCTAGTTTGCCCGCTTCCTGCCTCGTAATATATTCAATACCTGCAAACGGATACCAATGATATTTCACATATTTCCTTTCTCCCTTCGCATTACGCCAGACAAATGTATTCACACTATGTCCTGGGATATGACGCAAACTTTTCACTGTTCCAGCATCTGAATATAGATGGACAACAAAATTTAACGACTCTGGTGCTCGTGCTACAAAGCTCCAGAAGCGATTGGGATCAATTAAATTATTGACTGGAGATGGTAAAAACGCTTTAATCGCCTCAGGGAAACGAATCGTATCACGCACAGAGAAAACAGGAATATGATTACAAATTAAATCAAATATCCCCTCTTCTGTATAAAACTTAGTTGCAAACCCTCTTACATTCCTTGATGTATCAGGTGTTCCTTTCGTACTCACTGCTAATGAAAACCGCACCATTACAGGTACTTGTTGACCAGGACGCTGTAGGAAACTAAGCTGTGTATGTTCTTTCATTGAATGCACCGTTTGAAAATAGCCAAAAGCACCGAATCCTTTGACATGAACAGGTCGTTCAATGATTTTCTCATGGATAAATTCTTGCAGTGTTTCATGTTCTACACTATCCTGTTTTAAGATAGGTCCTCTTTTGCCAACAGTTTGTGAATGAAGCTTTGCAGGTTCGTCCCCTTTCCATTTATTTATATCCCTCTCTTCCACTTTTTCTTGCGCTTGACTTCCTCGACTATTGAAATGAATCTTTGCTTGTCGCTCGTGTTTTTCGTTGTTTTCGTCCATAATTCCCTCCATATTCTTCTATGTCTTCCTGTTAATTTAATATGAAGGACAACTTCGTTTTATGTTACTTTCTATAACAACTTTCTTAGAATTCTATCGAAGCATACAAGCTGATCATTACAACGAAGATTAAAAAAATTGGAGGGAGTGCCTTCGATATGACTTATTAATAGTTTGACCCTTAATATTATCCGTTTAATGGAAATACCAGGCGTTCAATTACATTAAACAACTACCAGAACCAACTCTGGTGGGGTAATATAATCATCTACTTAGTTCATTTTCAATTCTCCTAAAGCAATTAAAGATTGCATAATCAAGAATAGTTGATGTGTTTCTTGAGGATTACGCAAATCCTTATCTAATGTATGTTCAATCTTTCGAATGCGATGGCGAAGACCGCTCATAGATAAATTCAGATCTGCTGTCGTTTGTTCCAATTTTCCTCCGTTTAGTAAAAACACATATAAGGTTTGCAATAAGTCCACCATCTTGCTATCCGATAAATCATATAGTGAGCCTAATTCCTGCTTGGCAATTGTTTTCACCCCAGCTGTATTTTTAGAATTAATCAGAACACCAACGATTCCTAATTGTTTAAAGGACATCATATTTTCCTTTGAAGATAGTCTTAAAGAAACAAGGGCTTCTTCATAGTGTTGATGGGCACTTGTAATCTCATTTCCTTGACTGCTAAGACCAATTGTAAAATCACCATTAGGAAAGTCCGCACGTAAGGTCTTCATTAATGGGCGGAAGAATGTTTCATGATGCTCATATGAAAGTGCCGCATCAGGGATCAGAATGGTTAGATGATGATCACGCATATTAATTAATACACTTTTCTTTTTTTCACTAAAGTATTGAATCATCCATTCATATATATCTTCCTGCAACTGAAACTCTTCTTCAAAGGATTCTGTACCAATACTAAAATCGATCATGACTAAGAAATAGGACTGTGTTAAATCGATACCCGTATATTTACCCCTTTTAATAATCTCTGCTTTAGACGTTTCTCCTTCTAATATACGTTCAAGGAAACTACCCTTCATTCTTTCTAACGATTCAAATCGAGTTTTTTCATTTAATAATATAAGGGAGGCAGCATTAGCAAATCGTTCCAGTAATAAATAGTCAGATTCATGACTGTTATCTATCATTGGTTCATAAACAAATGAGCAGTACCCTTGAATTTTCTTTTGCACTAAAATTGGAGCCATCAGCCTTGTTTGCTTTTCAGTATGGACGATTCTCTTTTGAAAAAACAATGGATAGGTAGGGGGCTTTTCTTCCTTATCATTCATAGGAAATGAAAAATATTGCTTCATATCATCCGTCAGTTCACCGCATTCATCTGGAGATAAGCCTGCACTAGACATTTGATAAAAATCAATAGACTCTATCACAATTGGTATTTTCATATGATCGTAGACAAGTTCAGTAATTTCTTCTAAACTACTGCCCCCAGAAATCTCTTCAGTTAATTTACTTTGAAATTCAGCCAGTTTTGTTACAAAATTACGTTGATCTAATAATTGTTCATATGTATAAGCTAACTCTTTAACGATGGGGGTTTCTTCATATGGAGAATGAGCATCTTCACCCTCCATCTCCCATTGTTCTTGCGATTGGATTGTCCATTTGCATTCAGCATCACCCTTCGCCACACAACACGTTTCTTTTACTAGCAACGACACACCTGTGATAGTAGTCATATAGCCGCTTGCATAACCTACTAATGTATGACATTGAGGTGTATCACTATAACCATGTAGTCGTATATGCTCTTCAGCCTCATAAGAACCATACCAAATACCCTCCGAATAGAGAGATTTCACATGCTGATTGTCTTCACACATTGTTAAATGGCATATATGCTTCACACCTGTAATTTGTCCATTTTCCTTATGATACAGGGGGCCGTGCTTGATTAAATAAGGAACCGAAGTATGCTCTTTCATTGCCTTTTTAGCATCCTTCACACCATTCTCCCATCCAAAAGAAAATAAGAAACTTTTTAGGCGTTCAAAACCTATATGCTTAACGAGTTGATGACGCAAAATACCTAGTGATGCCGATGGTGTCGAAACAACTCTTTCATGTCCTTTTGTAATAGGATTGATTGAAACTTCATCAACAACAATATGCATAGATAACCTCCTAAAGCGCAAGATTGAAAGCGCAAACATTTCTATTTTTATAAAAAAGGGGAAATTTCGCCCCTTCCAGTCTATTTTATTAGAAAATTGAAACATTCGCGAGTTTTGAAACGAAGGTTCGCTGCTTTGAACTTTAGACGAATGTTTTTACTTTTGCTAATTCTGCCGCCACATCAACAATCATATCTTCTTGCCCGCCGACAACTTTTCGGTTACCTAGTTCAATTAAAATATCTCGTGCATCTAAATTGAACTTTTCTGCTGCACGCTGGGCATGTAAAGCAAAACTAGAATAAACGCCTGCATATCCAAGAACTAAACTATTTTTAGTAATTTCTTGAGGAACAGGTAAGATCGGTGCCACAACATCTTCTGCTAGATCCATCATTTTATAAAAGTCCACACCTGTTTCAATGCCCATCCGATCTAATACACCTACTAACACTTCTGTTTGCGTATTACCCGCACCTGCTCCGAGACAACGTACACTTCCATCGATTCTTGTTGCGCCTGCTTCAATGGCAGCTAACGTATTTGCCATTGCTAATGAAAGATTATTATGAGCATGGAAACCAATTTCCACACCAATGGTTTCTTTCATTGCTTTGATTCTTGTTGTTACTTGATTTGGTAATAAAGCTCCAGCTGAATCAACGACATAAACAATATCGGCACCGTAACTTTCCATTAGTTTTGCTTGTTCCACGATTTTCTCCGGTTCTGCCATATGAGACATCATTAAGAATCCAACCGTTTCCATTCCAAGCTCTTTGGCAGCGTAAATATGTTGGGCAGACACATCTGCTTCTGTCACATGTGTAGCGATACGCGCCATCTTCGCCCCTAGTTGCTGGGCTTGTTTCAATTCTTTAACTGTCCCTATACCAGGAATTAACAACACAGCAACCTTTGAAAAGTCAGTTACAGCAACAGCTGCTTCTATTAATTCAAACTCATTTGTTTTTGACCTGCCATATTGCAAAGAAGATCCCGCTAGGCCGTCTCCATGAGCTACTTCAATATAAGGCACCTTAGCCTCATTCAAGCCTTTGGCAATCTTCTCTACTTGCTGAACAGTATATTGATGTGAAAGCGCATGACTCCCATCTCGCAATGCCACTTCCGTTAATAATACCTTTTGACGTTCGGTCATATGAATCTCTCTCCTTTTACTGTGTAATTAAATTCTTTGCAAACTCTTCAGCAACCTTTACGCCAGCCGCTGTCATAATATCTAGATTTCCTGAATATTTAGGTAAATAATCGCCGGCTCCTTCCACTTCTATAAAGATAGTTACTTGATTACCGTCAATAATTGGCTCCGTCCGTAATCGGTAGCCTGGCACATAGCTCTGCACAGTTTTTTCCATATCAGCAATTGATGCCTTAATCTCTTCTTCCTTCATCGTCCCCTCTTCCACTAACGTGTAGACGGTGTCTCTCATGAGTATTGGCGGTTCTGCTGGGTTTAATATAATAATAGCTTTCCCTTTTTTCGCTCCACCCACTTCTTGAATCGCCCTTGAAGTTGTTTCAGTAAATTCGTCGATATTAGCCCTCGTACCAGGTCCGGCACTTTTACTTGAGATTGTCGCAACGATTTCAGCATAGGCAACTGGACTCACTCGGTTCACCGCATGTACCATTGGTATAGTTGCCTGACCGCCACATGTAATTAAATTGATATTCGCAGCATCTAAATGTTCCTTTGAATTAACCGGGGGAACAATCAACTTACCTACAGCTGCTGGTGTCATATCAATGACCTTCTTACCTGCTGCTTTTAAAGCTTTTGCATGACGAATATGCGCTTTTGCTGATGTCGCATCAAAAACAATATCTGCAAGTTCCGGCTGTTCTAAAAACCCATCAATCCCAGTATCAATGGCGACATACCCTAATTCCTTCGCACGTCTTAAGCCATCAGAATTTGCATCAATACCTATCACCGTTGTAAGTTCTAAAATGTCTGATCGACCTAATTTAATCATCAAATCTGTTCCAATATTACCTGATCCTAAAATCGCTACTTTTACTTTACTCAAACCTCAGTTCCCTCCTTAATTTCCTTCTAATATCCAAGTGTAGTTGAAATTTCATTGGCAGCAGTTTTAATTCCAGTAATAACCTCTTGTTGATGTCCCTCATTTAATCGTACTGTTGGTACCGCACAACTAATGGAACCAACTACCCTTCCTTGATAATTAAAGATCGGGCTTGCTGTACATATAAGACCGAGTTCAATCTCCTCGTTATCAACAGCGAATCCCTGCTCTTTCACTACAGCTAATTCCTTTACTAATGCTTGCTTAGTAACAATGGTATTCTCAGTGAACGACTCTAAAGTAAGGGTTTCGATGATTTCTTCTTGTTCTTTTTTTGGTAAAAAAGCCAATATCGCTTTCCCTACTCCCGTACAGTGAAAGGGTGCCCTCCTACCAATCTGCGAATAGATTCGTAAAGAATGAGTACCTTCCTTCTTTTCAATGTAAATCGCTTCACCTTGCTCAAAAGATACTAAATGCACCGTTTCTTTTAGAGTAGTAACAAGCTTATTGATGATTGGCCTCGAAACTTCAGCGTAATCGAGTTGGTTCTCAACAATATGACCTAGTTGAAAAAGCTTCATACCTAAACGATACTTACCACTTTCCTCATTTTGATAAAGATAACCTTTCGAGGCCAAAGTTTTTATTAAACCATGTACCGTGCTTTTAGAGAGTTCCATGGCTTCCGCTATTTCTTTTACACTTAACTCTTTTTGACCATTAAGGAATAATTCTAAAATGTCTGTTGCACGCAAAACTGATTGTATCGTCATACATCCTCCAACGTTCGATAATATCGAATGGTATTCATTAATATCATATTAAAATTGTAGGATGTTTTCCTTTTGTTTGTCAATATAATTATTCTGATTTTTTATTTTTTTCAAAAACTAATTGTAACCGCATTCATTTTCTTTATGCTACGTTTGATTGAATATTCTCATCTTTATTTGGCCGGACAAATAACCAGACAAGTCCACCGCAAATAAGGAGGATTATACCGCATAATTGAAATGCCATATGAAAGCCCGCTGCTTGTGTTGCAGATCTTTCAATAAGAAGACCAGTAATATAAGGACCAACGATTCCTCCTAAAGAGGTAAACGCCATAAACCACCCTTGCACTTTACCTATATGCTCTTTTGAGACCATACTCGAAAGAATAGTCGGACCAAGCACAAGTGTGATACAACCGAAAGTAAGCCCTAAAGAAAGAAAGGCAATCACCAACATATTCGCATTTAGTAATGTTCCTATAAAGTAACTAACTGCTCCCGCTAGCATCACCGGACCCAGTACAAACACTCGACCCTTCACGATACTTTTCGTTTTCTTAAATAATCGATCTGAGACAGTAGAGAAGGTGATTTGAGAAATGGTAATCATTATCCATGGGAGTGCTGCTACTATAGATAAGGTTTCTGCACTCAATTGACGGACATTTTCCAAGTAATTAGGAAGCCAATTTAAACCAATGGTAAAAGACCAATACGTTGCAAAACCACAAATGGCAATAAGAATAAAGTTTTTTGACCTTAGCACTGGTCCAAATTTACTTACTGCTGTTTGTTGGCCTTGTTGGCGATTAGCCTTGTATTTTGCTATTGCTTCTTTGCGATCATTTTCTGCAATCATTAGCCAAAATACAACCCAAATCAAACCGACAATACAAGTTGCTAGAAATGCCGAACGCCAACCAAATTGAGTGATTAATGAAATAAGTATAGGTGCCGACATAGCTACCCCTAAAGGACCACCTACAGAAACAAGTGTTAAACCTATCCCAAGCTTCTCTTTTGGTAGATATTTTGTTGCAGCAGTCATAGCGAGTGAATAAGATGGTCCCTCCCCTGCGCCTAGTATAATGCGTGTTATCAATAAAAAGGTAAAGCTTGATACAAATAGGGTAGAAAACTGCACTGTCGCCCAAACAATTGCCATACCAGCAATAACAATTTTTGCACCGAATCTGTCAGCTAACGTTCCCCCGATAATAGCAAAAATAGAATATAAAAAGAAAAAGGCACTTCCAATGATCCCCCACTGTTCAGCATTCAACCCTAATTCTTCCATCAGAGGAACAGATGCAAATCCAATAATCGCTTTATCTGCATTACTAATCACTGTCAGTAAAAATAATAAAATAATAATTAGAATAGCCTGACGCGAGATTTTACCTTCTTTCGTACGAGGATTTTTCGCCATTTAGATGACCTCACTCTCAAGATTTTTAAGATAAAGTAAGCGAAGGACTATGCTCCGCTATGTTTTTAAAAACTCACTTCTACACTCACAAGTCCACTAAATTCTGCTTTAAATGAATCGCCTCTCTCCACAGGAATCGCTGCAGATAATGCACCTGATAAAATGACTTCTCCTGCCTTCAAGTGAACACCATAGTCAGACAGCTTATTAGCTAACCAAGCAACACAAGTTATCGGATTACCTAATACATCCGCACCATAGCCTTTATTAATCAATTTGTTATTTTTGTATAACTTCATTTCCATTTCTTTTAGCTTCACACTATCAACAGCATATCGTTCTTCACCTAAAACAAATTGGGCACTTGAGGCATTGTCAGCAATAGTATCTTCCAGTTTAATTCGCCAATTTTCGATTCGACTATCCACAATTTCTAAAGCAGGGATAATATAATCAGTGGCTGCTACAACATCGGCCTCTGTTATGTTGGGCCCCCGCAAATCATGCTTCAATACAAACGCAATTTCTCCCTCAATTTTCGGCTCAAATAATTTATCCATAGGAATGGCCGATTTTTGCATGGTGACATCCATGCTACTTAATAAATGGCCATAGTCTGGCTGATCAACCCCTAAGGCCTTTTGCATAGCTAGAGAGGTTAAACCGATTTTCTTCCCAACTATCTTTTCTCCTTGAGCCAACTTCACATCAATATTTTCCATCTGAATCTGATACGCCTCATCAACTGATAGTTGCTCGATTTCATCTGTTAATGGCTGGAGGGATTTCTTTGTTTCCTCCGCTTCTAAAAGCGCTTGAGCAGCTTCTTTTAGTTGATCATTTAACTGTAGTGTCATCATTGAACCTCCTTCTATATGGAAAGACCCCGCCACTTTGTTAAGAGACGGGTGTATAAATATTTATTTAGATACCACTTGTTTTTTTAAAAAATCAATAGTCACCTGATTGAATTCTTCCGGTTTTTCCCATTGTGGCCAGTGGCCAGCCTCATTGATTACTGTCAGTTCACTCCCTGGAATCATCTCTTTGATCGGTTCTGCTTCTTCTACTGTTGAAGTTGGATCATGGTCAGTCCAAGCAAGTAATGTTGGTACATTGATTTTGCCACACCATGATGGGTCCCAACTAAATTGTTTTCTTGCTTCGATGTTTTGCAAATGGACAATATGATGGACAGCTTCCTGATAAGCAGGTTGAGTATAAATATTGTACCGAGATTCAATTAACTCATCTGTTACTTGTGATTTATCATACATTAACCATTCTAATCTCGTTTTCACATTTTCATAGTTTGCTTCAAGTACAGCTTTTAATGTTGACGCTTTTAGCCCTGCCATAACTTCAGGTTTGTTATTCACATTACCAGGAGTATTGAGCACCATGGATTCCACATAGGACGGATGGTGAGCAGCAAACCAGGCAGCCACCCATCCACCAAGAGACTCGCCAGATAAATATACTTTTTCTAAATCAAGCGCTTTGATTACAGCTAATAAATGGTCACTGTAACTATCAATGCCGTACGGATAGTCTGGCTTTTCTGTATATCCATGACCTAACATATCGATACATATCACGCGGAAATGCTCAGCCAATCCTTTGATATTTCTTGCGTAAGCCTCGATGTGCCCCCCTGTACCATGTAAAAGTAAAAGAGGCTCTCCTGTTCCCGATTCTAGTACTCTCGTTTTCACCCCATCTGCATCGACAAAA
This sequence comes from Cytobacillus sp. FSL M8-0252, assembly GCF_038007345.1. NCBI lineage: Bacteria > Bacillati > Bacillota > Bacilli > Caryophanales > Bacillaceae > Cytobacillus > Cytobacillus sp. FSL M8-0252. Next base: position 388,267 of record NZ_JBBOWZ010000001.1, on the reverse strand, counting down.
TGAAGTTTAAATTCGATATCTGCTAAATCGTTCCAAATAGACATATAATCCTCTCCTATTCTCTTTATTTTGTCACTTTCTCTTTCATCCACTCATCATTCACTGGTGTTGTTTCAAAGAAAGAATCCGGCACTGATGGTCCCCACCATAAACGACCCTTTGTATCATATTCTTCCTTGGTCCAGCCAATTGGTGGTAAATCAGTATCACGTTTATAATCACCAGAATAAATCTCAATACGATGACCGTCTGGGTCTCTTACATATAAGAAGAAGGCATTTGTTACCCCATGACGACCTGGTCCATAATCGATATTTGCGCGGTAGCCTGCGTCTGCAAGTAAGTCAGCCGTTTTCACAACGGAAGAAATACCGTCTACAATATAAGCAATATGATGCAGAGATGTTTCTTTATGTTGGACAAGGGCTACGTCATGTGTAGATGTTTTCGCTCTTGTCCATGCAGCAAATTTCCCCTCATCTCCTTGAACATATTCTGAAATGCTAAAGCCAATTGCTTGCCAGTATTCTAACGCTTTATCTACATTTGTTACACGCAGATTCATATGATCGATTGCTACTGGCGGTATACCACGATGTAAATGGGAGTATCTCATTGGCAAGGCATCTACTCCGCCACTTTTGTTCCCTACATTCATCTCTTCCATTGCATGATAGAATTCAACCGGATGACCATTTGGCTCAGCTACTTTAAGTACCGGCCCTTTTCCTGGGTGGATACTATTCTCGACATATTGAGTGGCAACTCCCATTTCTTGATGTTGCTTCTCTAACTCTCTTAAATACTCAGGACTAGATACACGTAGACTAAAACTACCAAGAGCTGCTTTTGGCTTTTGCGTTAAAATTAAAGAATATCGATCAAATTCATCAATCGCACGCAAATATAGACTTGACTCTGTTCTTTCCACTTCAATAAACCCTAGTACATCTACATAAAAGTCTTTAGACTTATTTAAATCTGTTACAAACAGCTCGATTTGCCCTAAACGAAGAATCATTACTCTTCACTCTCCTATTTATCAATATATTGATTTAACTGATTTGTTCTTTTGCATCTGTTTTTTTCAACCAATGAATGCTTAATTCTTTTGGTAAGGTCTTGTTCGATTGCCATTCTACTTCTTCTTTGCTAAGGACTTTGACTGTATGCATATCCCCTTGGCAATTCACTTCATATTCACCAAGTGCAGGTAGAGTATAAAAAGGTTTAACCCAGTACGTGCTACCGTTCCTTTGCAACTTCACTTGATACGGCCTACCAAGAAGCGCATTTGCTAAATCTACTTCCCCCTGCTGTAAACAGCTGCGGATATAAGAGGAACTAATTTTCAACCCATTTCTGCTCAATTTTGAAACAGATGTTGTCGTTATTTGATAGCCTGAATCAGTTGCTAATCTGGCCATATGTCCGACTCCCTTGTTACCATAATGAAAGTCGAAACCAGCAACTGCATGTTTAACGCCGAGAGTGAGTAAATATTGCTCAACAAATGCTTCTGGGGAGAGGCTAGCAAATGCATGATTAAATGGAACGATATAGAAAAGATCGACACCAAGAGAACTCATTCTCTTTTTCTTTTCCTCTAATGGCATTAAATAAGGAAAGTCAGATCGCTTCATTAACACCGTTTTCGGATGAGGAAAAAAACTCATGATTGCTAGTGGCAGGTTGCGTTTATTTGCTTCCACCTTTGCTTGGCGAATGACTTCTTGATGACCAATGTGAAGGCCATCGAAAAATCCGAGCGCCATCACACATGATTCTATGTTTTTACCTAATACGCCATGGAGCTCTTCCTCATTTAAGACGATGGTTTTCATCTGACTTCCCTCCTTTATTGTTAAGAAATTGGCTCTTCTACTGCTATCATTGAACGGTATTTGCCGTTAAAGAATAATAATGGATCTTTTTCTTCTAAATACACATCCTTCACCCGACCAATAAATAACGTATGGTCACCTTCTACATGTGTGGCCGATACTTCACATGCCATTTGTGCCACTGCCCCGTCAATGACCGGCATGTCATTTAATCTCGCGAATGACACTTCCTTTGTTTCCTTTAACTGTCCAGCAAAATTCATAGACAGCTCTTTTTGATCATCAGCCAAAATATTGACGGTGAATATCCCACTATCTTTAATTTTCGAAAGGATATTCGCTCGCTCCCCAATAGAGATAACTACTAATTTAGGATCAAGTGATACCGACATAAAGGCATTAGCCGTCATCCCATGAACATTCCCATTTGTTTCGGTTGCAATCACCGTTACACCGGTGGCAAATTTACTCATTGCATTTCTAAATAAACGATCATCCATCTTTACCTCTCCTTTCATTAACCTCTGACGCCACTCTCAAATCCAAATAAGTCTTGCCCGTAAGCAGCAACAGAATCTTCATAAAGTGATGTTTTATGTGTAGCCACGGATAAAATATCACGGATAAACATTTCTAAAGTTCCACCTTTATACAGTGCAGCACCACCAAGTGTTAACATGGCACGAACAGCGATATCTGTACAAAGCTTTATAATTTTAGTTCTAATGGCAAAAAACTCCCCGAGCGGTGTCATTTCGCCATCCTTTTCGTAATTTTCTAATAAAGAAATGTATTGAGCCATCAACCCTTTTGCTGCATGCAAATCAGTAGAAATTTCTGCTATTACACGTTGACTTCGAGGGGACTCACTTTCTCTCATCCCATCCATCAAACGAACACGCTTTTCCGTTAACACTTTAAACTCTTCAATCACTCTTTCCGCACCACCGATAGCAATCGCTGGGAATCCAATATAAAATGCCGGATAAAATGGCACATGATAAAACGGATAACTTTTATCATAATCTTCTTCTGGTGGCCTTCTTGTTGATTCCGCTTTTTCTAAATCGAGAATACGCTCTTTCGGTACGTACACATTATCTGCAATGATTTGGTTACTTCCCGTCCCTCTTAATCCAAAAGTATCCCAATTTTTAACGATTTCAACCTCAGATGTTTTCAAAATGGGTAGGCAGACTACTGGTTTATCACGTCCTGGTAATTGAACTTTCACCCCTACGCCAACCCAATCACTATGAAGAATGCCACTGACAAAATTCCATTTCCCACTAATTCTTAATCCATCTCCATCAGGTTCTGCTGTACCTAATGCTGCAAAGATATCTGCAATCAATCCACCTTGATTGACTACTTCATCTCTTCCTGCTTTCGGTAAATAAGATGGTAATGAATTGTGTAAAGGGTAAAGGAAGGTTAACCAAGCAGCAGAAAGATTATAATTTGCCACCTTTTGAATCACTTTTGCAAAAGTAGATAAACTCGCTTGTGGCCCACCATATTCCCTCGGTAACATCATCCTTGAGATTTGTGTTTCTTTTATCAAATTCACAACATTTGCTGAAACCGTGGCATTCTTATCAGCCTCATGTGCTTCTTCTTCAGCGAGCATACCAATCTTTTCGGCTCCCTGTAATAGCGCTTCTTCCGTTATATTATCCACCGTATTAACATTCATTGTTACTCACCCCGTTTATGAAATATAAAAACAATTAATTTGATATCGCTTACATTGTTGATTCGAAATTTTCTTTTAATTAAGTTTCTACTGTTAGTGTAGTGAAAAATGAAAATTCAAACTAGAACAAAAACTGTTCATGATTTTTGATTTTTTCGTCTTTATTTGTTCATGCCGGAAAACTTTTTTACAAAATAACTGGCGTAAAATGAAAAAGAAGCGTTCAAATGAAGAACGCTTCTTTTTTGTGATTTTATGAAAATATCGTCTAATAATACAGAGAGGAGTTGCTGTGAAAATCAACTATTAATTTCCATTGGGCACCATAGTAGAGGATTCTTGTTTGTGATGCTCTCGACTCTGGAACCTTTCCTGGCAGCAGCAATCAATGTACAAAAAAAATATCTGCTAATAAATTTTAACTCACAATTTCACTTGCTTTTCTTGTACCATTTTGCGCGTAAACACAACATGCACGCAGTTCTTTACCTTTTACCTCCATATCAGTCGAGGTTTTCCCTTTTATGCTACTTATCTTTGTGTTTTTGTTCAGATCAGTCGCGATCTCCTCTTTTTCACTACTTATCTTTTAGTTCTTGTTCAGATCAGTCGCGGTTTCCTCTTTCTCTCTACTTATCTTTTAGTTCTTGTTCAGATCAGTCGCGATTTCCTCTTTTATGCTACTTATCTTTGTGTTTTTGCTCTGATTAGTCGCGATTTCTCCTTTTTCGCTACTTATCTTTGTGTTTTTGCTCTGATCAGTCGCGATTTCCTCTTTTATGCTACTTATCTTTGTGTTTTTGTTCAGATTAGTCGCGATTTCCTCTTTTATGTTACTTATCTTTGTGTTTTTGTTCAGATTAGTCGCGATTTCCTCTTTTTCACTACTTATCTTTGTGTTTTTGCTCAGATCAGTCGCGGTTTCCTCTTTTTCTCTACTTATCTTTTAGACCTTGTTCAGATCAGTCGCGATTTCTCCTTTTTCACTACTTATCTTTGTGTTTTTGTTCAGATCAGTCGCAATTTCCTCTTTTTCTCTACTTATCTTTGTGTTTTTGCTCTGATCAGTCGCGATTTCCTCTTTTTCACTACTAATCTTTCAGTTTCCACTCTGATTAGTCGCGACTCCTCCTTTTACCCTACTTATCTTTGATTTTCTGGATGACTTTTGCTCGTATACGCAACTTGCCCCAAGTTTTCTTTCTTTTCCTATTAGTTTTTGTCCGCAAACTCAACTTCTTAAGCAGGCAGACGATTTTTCTTTTCTGCCCCCCTTGTGATTCTTCCTTTGACAACGCTCACAGCTCAGGTTCTGATATCAAGGAGACCAAATACCAAATTTACAATCAAAGGAAAGAAACAAGTAAAACAATAATAGGAAAGAGAACAAAAAACCCATTTAACCCTTGTAAAAAGATAATGAGCGGGCTCATGCTATTTTTGTTCCTAATATAAAAGAAAGAAATGATAGCTAAAATGGGGGTAAGTAATCCAAAGATGCCATAGACCTTGCCGGTTGTGTCTAAAAGCTCTTGAATAATTAAGGAAGTAAGAACGATATTTACTAGCAACAACAATAAAGGAATAAGCATTTTCTCTGCTTTGTACTGCTCCACCTCTATCACCATCCTCTAGATCATTTATTAATAGATGAACAATAAAAACAAAAAGAGAAGACTTAACATCAAATATCGAAATAAATATTTACTTTTTTGCATCCATGATTCTACCGCATCCATTAGAAACATCATGGCCAAAATGAGATATAATCTACTCGGTAATAACAAGTCAGTGTTTTGAAGACCCAAAATTAAATAGAGTAATAGCATGAAAATGAATACGAACCGAAGTATAGTAAAAATTTTAATTGGCTTTACATTACTTTTTTCAAAAAACAAACCCATTTTTTCATCTACTTTCAAAGATTTTCTCCCTACTTCGCCGTTTAAAATAAAAGGTAATAAGCAGACTACCAGTAAAAACAAACAAGAGTGAGCCCCAAAATCCCCTTGATAAACCAGCGAAAAAATAGAAAAACACCGCATTCACTAACATCCAAAATGTAAAAAGGATAGAAAAAACCAGACCTCTCATAGTCTTATTTGCCCTTTTTGCTAACAACCAAATTCCTACAATACATTGCAATAATATAAAACCAATGAATGAACTCATCCAGTAATTATAGACTAACACTACTCCACACCATTTTCTAAGATGGCAAAGGAGCCAAGATCAGCATCAATTTGAGCAGTTGCCCCATAAGGCAAAATAAATTTTGGTTCGGTATGTCCAAAATTTAAGTTATAAAGAACGGGTACATCAGTTAAACCGTATTCCTGTAAAACGGTTAATATCACCATCTTGTATTCTTCATAGTATGCTTCATCATAAGGCTTAGCAAATACGATTCCATTTGCTGCTTTCAATATTCCTTGCGCTGCATAATTTCTGAGCCAATACTTCACATAATCAGGGGCCGTCTTATCTTCAGACGTTTCAAAAAACAAAATACTACCTTCCCAATACTCTTTCTCTGGCCAAAGAATGGTTTGCTTAGCAAATTCCAGCACTTCAATACAGCCGCCAATTAACGATCCTTGTACCTTACCGCTTCCTTGCAGGACCTCATAACCGTTATTCTTATTCATTTTTCGCCGCTTCTCTTTATTGACTTCTATCCACTCGAGTCTCTCACTCGTCCAATGCGGAGCAGGCATCAGTTCACCAATTGGAGAAGAGGAAAATAGCGTACGTTCGATGCTTTCAACCGTGTACGGATCCATCTCAACATTCTCGGCAAAGTCTGTTAAAATCGCAGGTCCATAGAAAGACGATAGCCCTGCTTTGTGACAGAATAAATGAGTAATCGTGACATCTGAATAGCCCATAAATATTTTAGGGTTTTCTTTTATCACATCAAAATCAATATAGGGCAGCAAGCGAATACTCTCTTCTCCACCAATATTGGCAATAATGGCTTTAATACTATGATCAGAAAAAGCTGCCATTAAGTCTTCAGCGCGCGCTTCGGGATGTTGATATAAATAATCTGCCCCCTTCAGGCTGTGCGGCATTGCGACGACTTCTAGTCCAAATACTTGTTCAAGCCGCCTTACCCCTTGTTCGTAACGCCATTTAATTTCTTCTTCTCCTGCACCTCCCCATGAAGGACTCACCGTTGCTACTCGGTCACCTCTTTGCAATCTTTGTGGTTTTTTCAACATATATATCCCCCCATCTGTTATATCCAACGTGCAAACCAAGCTACATAGTAAGCAGCAGGCAAGAATATGATTTGCGCTGCCAATGTGCCAACAAACTTAGAACTGACCATTGTTAATGAATAACTTTTCAAATAAATATATTTGCTTGGGTTAGTTACCACCCTATCAGCTAGTACTGAAGCTTTTGGGTCAATAAATAATGTCAGAATAATTGTTGCTACACCGTTTATGATACCCGACGACATTAACGCTGCTTGCGCATACTCTGGTGCAATAATGGAAGCATAGATAGATGATAGCACCCCTGTCGTAAACACCGCTGTGACGATTACATTCAAGCAAAATAAGCGCTTAGGAATGGTTTGTAACGTAATTCCTTTTAAATAATAGAAACGTGGGATTCTAATACATGAAAGCATACGCTTGATTCCTCGTAAATTCATATTTTTCTTTACTAATGCGGGGATTGAGCCCCGTTGTTCTGACATTTGCACGATTGCCTTTGAAAATATCAAAATAAATGTAGGGAAGAGCAACATGCCTAGCAATACACCTATTGAAGTAACACCTATTAACAGACGATACTGTTCTTCAATGAACTTCATGACATTCCCTTCAGGTGCTGCATTAATCAACTTTGCCGTCATCGGTTGCTGAATCATCGTCGAAAATCGCGAGACAATCACTAATGTACTGAACAATGAGATTGCTGTAGCAATCAACCTTACTCTTGTTCCAGCAATCCTAGTCGAGTAAGCTAAAGTCTCTATTAATGTAACGATTAATAGAAAACATGCGATCAAAAGTAATTTTGCTGTGATCAATTCTGCCATTAACTTGTTCACTCCAGCTCTTTATATTAAAAGCAATTATAAATCAAGTGGGATAAATTAACAATAAAAAATACCATCCTTTTCCTTTGGTATTTGGGCATAAAAAAACGCTCCTTCCATTAGAAGAAGCGCATTTCCGTTAAGGCATTTCCTGTATTTCTGTCTCAAAAGTTGAATAAGCAAAGAAACCAAGTAACGCAAATAATATCCATATGACCGTAAGAATGATACCTATAATCCCGCAGATAAGGCCGGCCGTTGCTAGCGATTTCCCTTTTTCTCCTGTTTGCAGGATTTCTTTTGCTGACAACCTTCCAAATACAATACTAATAATCCCTAATAAGAAGCCGATAAATGGAACGAGCAATGAGAGAATCCCTAGAGTCAGGGAAACCACTGCTTTCGTATTTGTTTTTTGTTGTTCCATTCTTTCCCTCCTATTCTATAAACCTAAATAAATCCCCTAAAATAATTTCATCAGATAACTTAAGTTCTTTACGTACCGTTTCTAGATAAGTTTCACAGTTTTCTTCTTCAGTTAGTGATTCAGTATTCATGCTGTAACAAGCATTGTTAAGATAAGCATATTCACTAGCTACCATACTGCCATCACGAAAGACAACAGGTTTATTAGGATCTCTCGTAAAGAGGTTTTCACTAAAGTTTGTTCTTTGCTCCTCATCAATACCCATTAGTTCGAGGATAGTCGCATGAATATCAATTTCGCCACCGATTGTTTCAAATATCGCACCTTCTTCACCAGGTATATGAATAATAAGAGGAATTTGCTGCAATTGAAGATGATTAATCGGCGTCTCCGGTTGATCTAATAACTCATGCACGCCTTCTTCAAATTCTTGAGAAATCCCATAATGATCACCATAGATAACGAAAATGGTGTCTTCATACATGCCTTCCTTTTTTAACAAATCAAAGAATCTTTCAATCGCTGCATCTTCATAATTAACCGTTGTCACATAACGATTAACAACGTCAACCGACGTATCAGCAGGAGGCATTCGTTGGTCCTCACTTTCTAATAAAAAAGGAAAATGATTTGTTAATGTAAGGAAACTAGCCATATAAGGTTCAGTTAGCGTTGAAAGATGTGTGATTGATTGTTCAAAAAAGGGAATATCTTTAATACCATAGTTTACGGAATTCTCTTCTGTAATATGATAGTCCTCTTGAGAAAAATATTGATTATACCCTAAGCTCGGATACATTTGCTTTCGATTCCAAAAATTAATGCTGTTACCATGGAAAGTGGCAGCGCTATAATTATTTTTTGCTTTCAATAATTTAGGTAGAGAAATAAACTCATTTTCAGGGCGTCTAACAAAGACAGAACCACTGGATAAAGGGTATAAGCCTGTATGAATCATGAACTCTGCATCTGACGTTTTTCCTTGTGCTGCTTGCTCATATATATTTGAAAAATAATAACTATCTTCTATTAAGGAGTTAAGAAATGGGGTAATTTCTTCTCCATTGACTTTACGGTTAATGACGAAATTCTGCGTAGACTCTAAGCTAATCAATACTAAATTCTTTCCCTCAGCAAGACCAAAATAGTCTGATTTAGTATCAGGCATCCCCTGTAAATAGTTAGTTACAGGCTCAACACTTTTATCACTAGCTAATACTTTCATCATTGGTGATTGCAAACTATTAATAATGTTGAACACTTGATAATTATATAGCCCTAATGACTCAACAAGCTGTTCCCTGTCATAGTTTGCTTGAAGCACGTAGGGATTTCTCAATAATGCGAGGGAAACAGTCATCATGATTAAGACCATAGTCAAGCCAACATACTTCTTTTTATGAGGCATAGCTGGTTGCCACTTTGTTTGTTTTGTTTTTCGCCATACATAAACAAAAAAGATAATATCTAAGAATAATAGCAAATCTAAAGGCGAAATTAACTCTAACGTACTAGGTCCAAGTCCACCAACATTATTTAGCTGCATAAGGACAGATACTGTTACAAAATCAATATAGAAACGATAATATAGTAAGTTCGCATATAATAAACCAATAAGCAACACATAGGCAATTAACACGCCTATCATGGAAAAACTTTTTTTGAATATAAAAGCAAGGCCCATAAGTAGCAAGCTAATACCAATTGGATTAACGAGAAGGACGAGAAAGTCTAGCCATGTCTCGACGGTTAAATTGAAGCCTACCCATGTAACAACCACTACCTTTACCCATAACATGACAAAGAGTGCAGCTAGATAATGCTTACCAACCCAATTTATAAAGTTTTTCATCCCATTACCTTCCTACTATGAAAGCTGTCATAGACTTTAAGCAAGCGAATCATCGCATCCTCAACATCTGCCTTTTTCTGTTCCCCCATTAGTGCAATCTGAAACCAGTTTCTCTCAAGCAAATAGTTGCTTTCATAACTGACATAAACCCCTACGTGCTTCAATTGATCGCCAAACTCTCTTGAACTAATTTCTATCTCTAATTGAACAGTCAAAATACCCGGAGAATAATTTTCTCCATAAAACACTCTTAAGCCTGCCTCTACTAATTTTTGACGTACTAATTCATATAAAGCATGACTTGCATAATGATGATTCTCTATCGCTACAGATAGTGCATACAGTCCATTTGATGAATGTGTAAACGGAATACTCGCCTTGGCCTGATACACACCAATATCAAGATATTTCGGTAATTGATGATGAGGCTTGATTTGTGTTTGATGAAAAACCAGCGCTAAACCAGGATATGAACCTAAGCCTTTCCCACTTACCGCACTCGTGATATATACATTCTTTAGATGAACTGGAACAATTCCTAGCGAACTGCAAGCATCTACACATAGCTTCACATTATACTGCAGACAAAGCTGTTCCAATTCTTCTAATGGAAAAAGATAACCTGTAGATGTTTCACAGTGTACAGTCCAAATCCAGCCAATATCTCGATTGTCCCGTAACATGTTCTCTACTTCGCTTATATCTATAGGTGCGTTCCATGGTTTCTCAACTGTCGCAAAAGGTAATTTGAAACGCTTACCATGCTCAATGAGCCGGTACCCAAATTCACCGTTTGCTAAAATAAGCCCCTTCTCATTTACTATTGATAAATGGGCAGCAACCATATCATTTGCCATTGTTCCGGTACCAACAGCTATTTCGACTTCATTAGCATTAGTTAATGCGCAAAGCTTCTTTTTTAGCTTGCTCAACATAGAGCTTACTTCATGAGAACGGTGGGACACTGGCTCTCTCCCCCACGCCTCCTTTACCTTATCTGCGATCGAAACTGGACCAGGAAGGAAAAAATGTCCATTCTCTTTCGCGTTCCGCCTCAGCATTTTTTGAAAAAGCTTAGATGCTGCCTCGAAACTTTCTTTTGTTAAATACATTGGTTGGTATGGCGCTTCCTTTGTACCTACTAAAGGACCAAAGGGACGGAATCCAAGATGTCTATATAACTTTGTCTGTCTTAATGTTCCAGAAATGATAGCCATTGTATAATGCTCTTTAAGACAGAAATCAACTAAAGCTTTGCTTAACTCGTAAAATACGCGACTCCCACGATAAGGTGCTTTGATAGATAATAACCGTATCTCACATAAGGTTTCGTTTGGTGGCAGGTACGCGTCTAATTGATCAAGCTTTTCGTCTAATGAAAATGGTCTCGTCCCTTTCACAGCAATCATACCAACGACTTCATCTTCTTTTTTAGCGATAATATATGTATTAGCATCATGAAAGCGATCAATTAATTTTCTCTGTTCATTCACTCTATGTTGCGGTATTTCCTCTACAAATGTTTCATAGTTTAATTGATGAATCTGCTCCAGTTCAGAACTTTGATCTGCACGTTTATAAACAATTGCTGTCATCATTCCACTCCTCCACTTCTATGCAGCCTTACAATAATGAATAGCATAAAAAAGTATGCCGCCGCTAACATCCAACTACTTTTTATCATAAGTAGAATAGGCATGATAAAAAAACTAGTTAGTGTAGGGATAGTCAACTTCTTTGTGATGATATATAGCAGGAGAATGAGTCCACCGACGATTAGTAAACCCATTGGCAACAATACCAATGAGACAGCTAGATAGACAACAATTCCCTTTCCCCCATGGAAATGTAATTGCACTGGCCAGATATGACCACATAAGATTGCTACCACAACGCAAGCGAGTACTAGATTACTAGCTTCCCCCAAATAAATGACTACTAATAAAGGGAAAATGGTTTTGAGTGCATCAATAATCACGGTATACACAAAAGCTTTCCTACCCATCACTCTACCGGCATTACGTGCACCTGCATTACCACTTCCCTTTACTCTTATATCCTCACCATATAAAAAATGACCAATATAATAGGCCCCATTTAAACAACCACAAGCATACGCAAAAAGAACCCATAAAACCAAATTCAGGAAGGGTCACCTCTCTTTTTAACATAACTACATACCTCATATCTTAACATTATTATCCAATGTGTAGGAATACCCTAAATGTCATTTTTTACATAGGTTTTAAAATATAAAAAAAGGCTCAAGCCACCAATCATATAGAGTCTCGAGCCTTTTCATTCCATTTTCATTTACTTAATTTAAATCAACTGCTTTTTGAGAAGCTTTCATTTGTTCAGCAATGTCACTAATGAAGGTTTGCTCCAGCTGTCTTACCATTTGCTCTTCTGCTCTAAGCATTGCCTGCTCAATTAAACAGCCTTCATTATGTGGGTGGTCGTGATCAAGTGAACAGTGAAACAGTTGATTACTTCCTTCTATCGCTTGGATCACTTGTAAAAATGAAATATCTCCATTACGCTTCACTATACGGTAACCACCTTTTGCTCCGGGTGTGGATTCGATTAACCCCGCTTTTACCAGCTTTGTTAATATTTTTGATAAATAAGTCGGCGATAGATCTTGCACTTTTGCTAACACGTCCACCCCGACAGATTCACCTTTTGGAGCCAAGTATAAGTAAGCCATTGTGTGTAAACCATAATTCGTCGCACTTGAATATTTCATTTTTACTACTCCTTTTTTCTAAAAATCTTCGGCTAATAAATCACTCACAACAGCAATGCCCGCCCTACTTCCGTCACTAGCCGCAAATATAAGTTGAGCCATTGGCATTGTTGATGTGTCACCACTAGCATAAACACCTTCTATATTTGTTCTACCAAATTCGTCTGTGATAATGCCACCATTTTCATTTACTTTACAACCTATTATATCAGCTAAAGGAGAAGCTTGCTTTGACATCATCCCAACAAATCCACCATTCCTTTCTAATCTATCCCCATTTGTAAAGACAACTTCTTGTAATTGTCCCTCTTCACCATGTAAATAAGCAATTTCTTCCTCCAATACACGGATTCCTTTCGAGGCTAACATTTCTTTTTCTTCTCCTGTTAAAAGCTTTTTCCCATTAGAGCATACAATAATATCATTACTCCAATTCGTTAGTAATTTAACCATATGGGTAATACCTTCCATCTCAGAAACAACCACGAGTTTTCTCTCCCTTAACTCCCAACCATCACAAAAAGGACAATGAAAGATACTTTTGCCATATAACTCTTTTAATCCTTTAATAGGAGGTAATTGATCCTTCACTCCCGTTGCTAAAATCACTTTTCTCGATTGTATAAGATTACCTGAGCTTGTCTTAATGAGGAATATATTGTTTTCTTTTTTAAGCCCCGTCACCTTTTCGTTCTTTAATGAAATGCTTGGATATTTCTGAAGATCTTCTTTTGCTAAACGTTTAAATTCAACTGGTGCAATTCCATCTCGTGTAATAAAACCATGTGATTCATGTGTAACACTATTCCTCGGTTTATCATCATCAAAAAGCATGATATTTTTTCTTGCTCTCCCTAATACAAGCGCCGCATTCATACCTGCTGGACCGCCACCAATAATCACACAATCTAACATTTTATTACTCACTCCTCAATATAAATATATTATAGACCTTTAATATCTATAATAAGAAGTATAACGATTAAAAACAAGGAAAACAACTCGCACTTTAGAGTAAAGACGTTTTCTAGATAAAAATTAATAGCAGCAGTTGGCGAATTACTCTCATTATTTGTACTTATGTTCATAATAAAAAGTGCTCACCAGAAGATGAGCACTCTCTTATTATTTTTATTAATCATCTAATTCAACTTTTAGTACTTTACCCGTTAAAGCATCAATTTTTATTTCTGCTTCTTGTTTGCCTTCTAATTCAATATCGTAAATAAGTGTCCCATTATCGTGATCAAGTTGCAGTTCACTGAACTCTCCGCCTGCTTCTTTTTCAGCTAATTGAATGGCTTCACTTGCAGAGAATAGCTTTTGATCCAGTGTAATTTCTTCGTCCTGCTCATCTTCTTTCTCTGATTTCACTTTAAGCACTTCACCAGTATTTGCATTTAACTCTACATCTGTTTCAGTCCCATTCCCTTGTAGCTCTACATTATATACGAGATTTCCTCTTTCCCACTCTAATTCAACATCAGTTACTTTTCCTTTCCCTTCCTCTTGTGCTGTCTTGATTGCTTCTTCAATTGAAAGGGTTCCTTCATTTGTATTGCTTGTTTGTTTTTGTTTCACTTCTTCACCATTTGTTACCGTTGCTTTTGGGGCATCATCATTGGCAAATGTGGTTGCAGCGAAAACGCCTCCTAATGTAATAGCTCCTGCTAATAAACCTACTCCTACTTTTTTCATTTTAATTTCCTCCTGTTTGTTATGTCTATACTGCTATATTAAACAGCTATCATGAGATAAAATTGTGAGGAAGATTAAAATAAGATTAGAATTCACTTCTTTTTCATTAATCCCAAGTCACAGTTGATTCACCTGTAATGGCATTCACTTCAACTATAGCCTCTTTTTCATCACCCGTTTCAATTTCGATAAGATAGAAGACATGATCCTCTTCATTTTCCAAGTCAACATCGTCTACTTCGCCTTGAACAGCTTGGAGAGCAATTTCAATCGCTTCTTCTTCTGTCAGAATCGTATTTTTCGGAGGCTGTTCATTGGCCAGCTCATTTGAAAGGACTTTCCCAGTTACTGCATGTAAGGTAATTTCACGCGCTTCTCCGTCTTTAACTACTTGAGCGACAAATACTTCTTCGCCTGACTTTTCTTTTAGATTTACTGAATCAATTTCCCCTAAAGAAGCAGTTTGCACTAATTCCTTGACTTCTTGTTCCGTTAAACGTTGTTTTTCTTCTCCTATTCTTGACATTTCTTCAATTTCACCACTTGCACGATTAATGTGTAGTTGATACATTTGGCCTGCTCGATCGAAAGAAACGATAAACTCTTTACCTTTATTCTCTGTTTCTTGGATAACGCCTCCATATCGTTCCTCAACTATCTGCTTTACCTCGCTCTCAGCTAATTCATCCGATGGCAACACAAACTGTTTGAGCAAGAGCCAGACAATAATGATCATGATGAAAAAAAACAGAATGAATCCTAAGCTACTAATTACCTTCTTCTTCATTTTCTCATCACTCCTGACTTTGCCCTTTATCAAAAAGTATTTTCACTTTCGTTCCTATTCCTAATTCGCTTTGAAGCGTTAACTGAACATCAATCGCTTCTGAGATTTCTTTTGCCAAAGATAAACCGAGTCCGCTACCATTTTTCCCCCGCTTCCTTGCGGGATCTACTTGGTAAAAGCGATCAAACACTCTCGCCTGATCAGCTTTAGAAATACCAACTCCTGTATCAATTACTTCAATAAATGTTTGCTCATTTGCCTTCCCGATAATAATTTCAATCTCATTTTCACTATATTTCCTAGCGTTATCTAATAAGATAAACAATAGTTGCTTAAGCTTTTGCTCATCAGAAGTGACCGTCGTTTCTTTTAAGCCATTTATTGTAATGTGGCGCTGATACGCCCTCTCAAATGAACGACTAACTTCAGAAAGGAACGGGGAGAGCGTAATCTCCTGTTTTTGTACATTCCATTCTTCGTTATTCTTCGCCAAAAGAAGCAATTGTTCAGTTAGTTCTCTCATTCTTATTGCCTCTGAGTGGATAGCTTCAACAGATTCATCGACTAAATCTTTATCTTGGTACCCGCGTCTCTTAAGCAAATTAGCATAACTTTCTATGATTGTTAATGGTGTTTTTAATTCATGAGAAGCATTAGCAATAAATTGCTTTTGTTTCTCATCATTCTCCTCAAGCAACGTAATCATATGATTGAAGGTTTCACCCATTTCCCTCAATTCGATGTCTGCATTTCGATGGAGCTCCAGCTGTTTAAATTGGCCACTATTTCTAATTTCCTTCATTGTTGCAGTTAAAGAAAGAATCGGCGTAATAATCACGTTGCCGACAAACCTACTTGAAAGGAATACAGGTATCGTTGCAACTAGCGTTACGATAAAGAGAACGGTCTTTAATATATTTAAATTTCGATAACTTGCTTCAATATCTTTTCCTATTTGTAAGTTTGCCACTTCTCCACTGGGCAAAATCATTGGTGTTAAACTAATAACTATATGTTCGTCTTTAATAATTTCTGTCTTATCACTTGCTCCAAACTGAAAAGGCAGCTTATCTACCTTTTCATTATCCATCGAAGTGGTTGTTGTTGCTTCTCCATTTTCATGAATAATTCTTATAAACCCATCAACCGGTACATACGCCCTTAATAAGCTTCCTTGAGGAAGAGTGCCTAGGGATTGATGGAACTCAGTTAAAACCCTATTTAATTCTTCTTTTGCCTGCTCCTTCTCACCCTCTAGCGTAATGGATTGAAAAATAAAGTATATTGTAAAGTTCATTACAATGAGTAAAACAATAAATAAGACCGCAGTATATAAATGAATTCTATTTTTGATCTTCATGTTGGTTGCCTGAGGGTATAGCCCACACCTCTTACTGTTTGAATAAGCGGTTTGACATCATCAGATACTTCTAACTTCCTTCTTAAATAACGAATATACACATCAACCACATTTGTATCACCGCTGTAATCGTACCCCCACACTTTAGACAATATTTGGTCTCTTGTCAGCACTTGGCGTTCATTCTCAGCTAAATAGAGCAATAAATCGAATTCCTTAGCAGTCAACTCAATGGATTGTTCCCCTCGCATGACTTCTCTCGTCTGCTCATTCATTTTTAAATCGCTACAAGTTAACCATTTTCCTCCTTCTTCCTTACCGCCTTTTTGTTTCAATCGCAAAGCTGCTCTCACTCGTGCTAGCAATTCTTCTATTTGAAAAGGCTTGGTGACATAGTCATTCGCCCCAAAATCAAGTCCAGTTACTTTATCTTCTACTGCACCTTTAGCTGTTAGTAATATAACCGGTGTAACCGTATCATTCCCTCTAATTCTACGCAGAATTTCCATCCCACTTAAACCTGGTAGCATCACATCTAAGAGGATAAGATCCCACTCTTTTTCTCGGTAATGATTCATCGCCTCCATGCCATCATACACCTTTGTCACTTGATAACCTTCATACGTTAATTCAAGCTCTAATAAGCGCGCAATTTTTTCCTCATCCTCAACAATCAAAATCTCCTCTGCCATCCACCACGCCTCCTTTTACAGTTATTATTAACTTACCAAAAGAACATTAAAAACAAATTAAAATTTTCATTAAATAAACCTCCCTTTTTTGAAGGAGGTCTCACCATATTGATTATTCGTTCGACTTGAGGCGTACACTATAAAATCTCATTGCCCTCGGCACACCCTTCAATTCAAAAACACCTAAGAACGCTAGCGTTCTTAAACGGTATTCAATAAACAAATCCCCAATGGGTTGGTCTAAATGTCCAATGACCTCACCAATTAGGCGGGTAGACTTCATAAATTCTTTTCCCTTTTGAAGCTCCCTTGCCTTAGCAATAATCATCTCATCTAAATAATGTTCACTGACAGGAGTCAACCTTCCTTCTTTCCATGTCCTTAAAAAGACGTCCTTCGATTGAGCAAGCGTAACCCAAAGTTCTATCCATTTTTGACGTTCATCTATTGATAAGAGGAGATAATTTTCCACATTTTTTATATATTCCATCCACTGCTCGGGCGCAAGCTCACCTGTATGTAGAATATCTTGACGTGTTAAACTTTGCTGGTGCTCCTGATCTAAACCTATATATACTTGATTGTTTTTCTCCCGTAATAGGTAGACTGCATAGGCTATTCCTGCCTGTTCATGCGCATTTTCACATCCCCAAATAAAAATTTTACATTGTTCGGGTAATGCCTGTAACTTCATCCAACTTTCTTCTATCCGTGGAATATAGTCAAAAATAAATTCATCTTCTAAATTAATATGTTCAAACAACCAGTCCCTTCGCTTCTCAAGACCCTCTATTTGATGCAATTGCCATAATGGCCCGATCGAAAAATTAATCGGAATAGTAATGACTCTATCACTCATATTTAATTTCTTTATTGCTTGTTTTAAACTCCCCGCACTCGAATCGCTAAAAACAATATGTATATTACCTCCTTGAATAGGAGGAGTTTCCTTATCAAATGTTAACACTGCTTGATAAAACTTCTTCATGCTAGTCATATAATCCTCATCAGAGTAATTTCCTGAACGAAGCATTTCAGTATGTAATAACATTTGTAACAGTAAGGATCTTGCTTCATGATCCGATAATTTATCTACTTGCTGTTTAATTTGCAACTGCTAATCCACTCCCTATACACTTTTATAACAATCAATTACCATATTTATAAACTCATAAGTACTTCCGTTTGTTTCTTGCATATATATGCGACTCGTGCGAAACCCCATTCGTTTATATAGTTTAATCGCCCTTTTATTGAAAGTAGCTACAGATAATGTCATCTGTTTAGGTTCATAATTCTTTCTTAAAAAACACATCGCAGCCTTTAAGAAAGTGGCACCTTTTCCTTGACCAGTTAAGTCTAGTCTCATTCCAAGGCCTATATCCATTGAGTCACCCATTTGCTCAATCATCAAAAAAGCGATAAGCTCTTCTTCATCCTTTACAGAAAAAACAAACTCGCCCCGTTCTTTTTCATCCAAAAATGCAACTAAATCCTACTCATCTTCTTCCATATTATAAAAATCATAGGGGGCATCATACTGCCAAGTTAAAGAAATTTCCTCAGCTTCCTGTTGCGACATTTAAATGAATCGGCATTATAGACTCCTCCTTATTTTAGTAAATTATACCACTTCCTATCTATTCAAGGCCCTAACTAGCCATTTAATATGCAGGGCCCTGCTTTTGACAGCGAAGTCCGCATTGAGCGCGATACTTTTGGAGTAAAGTGTTTCCTACTTTTTTTTAGACTTGTATGCGTATTTGGCTCTTTCGCGCATTTCCTCGGCTTTCTCTATACCACTTTTGCGCGTATCCGGTATATGCGCGCAATTCTTTTTCTCTCTCTCATAACTTGTGCGTATATTTTGCTCTTTCGCGCAATTCTTCTTCGCTTTCTCATAACTTGTGCGCATATTTGGCTCTTTCGCGCATTTCCTTGGCTTCCTCTATACCTCTTTTGCGCGTATCTGGCTTTTGCGCGAAATTCTTCTTCTCTCTCTCATAACTTGTGCGCATATTTGGCTCTTTCGCGCATTTCCTCCCCCTTCTCTATACCTCTTTTGCGCGTATCTGGCTTTTGCGCGCAATTCTTCTTCTCTTTCTCATAACTTGTGCGCGTTTTTGGCTCTTGCGCGCATTTCCTCGGCTTCCTCTATACCTCTTTTGCGCGTATCCGGTATATGCGCGCAATTCTTTTTCTCTCTCTCATAACTTGTGCGCATATTTGGCTCTTTCGCGCATTTCCTCCCCCTTCTCTATACCTCTTTTGCGCGTATCTGGCTTTTGCGCGCAATTCTCCTTCTCTTTCTCATAACTTGTGCGCGTTTTTGGCTCTTGCGCGCATTTCCTTCCCCTTCTCTATACCTCTTTTACGCGTATCTGGCATTTACGCGCAATTCTTCTTCTCTTTCTCATAACTTGTGCGCATATTTGGCTCTTTCGCGCATTTCCTCGGCTTCCTCTATACCGCTTTTGCGCGTATCTGACATTTTCGCGCAATTCTTCTTCTCTTTCCCTTAGCTTGTGCGTGTATTTGATTCCTGCCACATAGTTTCTTATTCTCTTCCCTCGCATTTTAGGTTATGCAGCCAAGTTAGACTATTAATCGCAAACAAAAAAAATACCACAGAATTAAATTCTGTGGCATACAAATTCCATGATAACTTTTAAGAAGCTTTTTGAACTTTATTATCAGCTGGCGGGTTAAATTGGCCTTCCCACTTTGCGATAACAAGTGCAGCAAGGGAATTACCAACTACGTTTACTGCTGTACGACCCATATCTAGGATACGGTCGATACCTGCGATAAAAGCAAGACCTGCTGCAGGTAGTCCAATTGTACTGAAAGTAGCTAGTAGAACAACAAACGAAACGCCTGGTACACCTGCCATACCTTTAGAAGTAATCATTAGTACAAGCATTAGTGTGATTTGTTCAACAATACTTAACTCAATACCAAACATTTGTGCAATAAATAATGCTGCAATGGCTTGGTATAAAACGGAACCATCGAGGTTAAATGAGTAACCAGTTGGAATAACAAAAGAAGCGATATGTTTCGGGCTTCCTGCTTGTTCCATCTTGTCCATAATTCTTGGAAGAACCGTTTCTGAACTCGCTGTTGAGAAAGCAAGCAGTAATTCTTCTTTAATGGATCCAAGTAATTTAAAGATATTCACACCGATAATTTTAGCCATAATTCCTAAAATAACGATAACGAAGAATGCCATTGTACCATACACTGTTAACGCTAATTTCCCCAAAGGAATCAATGAAGCAAAACCATATTTTGAAATAGTCACACCAATTAACGCAAACACCCCTATTGGTGCGTACTTCATAAATAAGTTTGTTACATAAAACATGGCCTTAGCTGTGCCTTCAAAAAATCTTAATACTGGTTTCCCTTTTTCACCTATTGCTGCGACTCCTAGTCCAAATACAACGGCAAAGAATATAATCGCAAGCATGTCACCTTCCACCATTGCTTGAACCGGATTTGTCGGTACAATATGCAATAGTGTGTCGGCTATTGATTTTCCTTCTTGCTCTTCATTCGTTTCAACATATCCAGAAATATCATTCTGTTCTAAGCTCTCCATATCCAAACCCGCTCCAGGTTGGAATATATTAGCAGAAATAAGTCCCACTGCAATCGCTACCATTGTCATTCCAATGAAATAAAACAGTGATTTCCCGCCGAGCTTACCGACTGATTTAATGTCACCAACACCAGCAATAGCAACGATGATTGTTGAAAGAACGATCGGTACGACGATCATTTTAATTAAACGGATAAATAAATCACCAAATGGCTGTAAAAAACTTTGAGCGGTTTCATTTCCGTAGAAAATACCACCAATGACAATACCTAAAATAAGACCAATCAAAATTTGAGTAGCTAGACTCATTTTAAATATTTTTTTCATTTAAAAAACCTCACCTTCTATAAATTTGATCTAGTGCTTAGGCAAGGGAAACAAGGTTAATTAATTTAAGGTGAAAATAAACCAAAAAAAAAAGCCTTTTCAGTCATTTTCCCGCAATCATATAAACTCCTTTTGTCTCCTTTAATGCTGACGAGGTTAGCTTTCGGGTTAGGACTAAGGGAAACAGTAAGCCCCTCTAACATACATAGATTCACCCCAAACGGACATGTCCGCTGTAAAAATTGGGTCCCCCGTTCTTAGAAAAAAGATTAAGCAATATATTACAAAATACTTTTCTATTATATTATTAATACATTGAAATTGTAAATAGCAAGAATTACCGAGGATATTTAAAGCTGTGCGTTCACTATAGCGCACCTATCTAGCAAAACCTTTATAATTCTAGCAAATACTTATCATTTCTCCTGTTTACTATAATATTCTTCAGTTTAATTCTTCCGATTATTCCTCTTTTTTTAAATAAAAATTAAAGAAAAATATACACAAATTTTACAAAACTAATTTTTCTGAAATATTAATTATTTAGTCTATCTAAATAATTAATCAACGGTTACCGCAATGATCTTGTTTATGGTGGTTGATTTCATCGAATGCTTTTGTTATCACTAAAATAAGGGGGTTTACACATGCCTGTCATTAAACATCGTTTATTGATTCATGCCGATATTCACTTATGTTTTGATTTAGCTAGAAATGTGGAAGTACATACGGAGACAACAAAACAATCACAGGAGCGAGCTGTTGCCGGAGTGACTTCAGGTTTACTCAGGAGTGGGGACACAGTAACATGGGAAGCTATACACTTTGGTGTAAAGCAGAGACTAACAGCAAAAGTTACGGAGATGGAACGCCCCTATCAATTTACAGATGTATTGGTAAAGGGTGCTTTTCAATCATTTATCCATGTTCATGAGTTCCGCGAGCATGATGAAGGAACAGAAATGATTGATTCATTTTCTTATATTTCACCATTAGGATTGATTGGAAAGTTAGCAGACTTCCTCTTTTTAAAAGCTTATATGCAACGATTTATAACCAAAAGAGCGTTAGCATTAAAAAAGATGGCAGAAGGGAAATCATAACCCTCGCCATCTTTTTACTTAAGGTAGATTGATTTGCCAAGATACACCGAAGCGATCATTAATCCAGGCAAATTGTTGACTAAAACCATAATCACCTAAAGGCATTAATTCCGTACCACCGTCTACTAGCTTTTCGTAGACAACACGAAGTTCTTCCTCAGTATCACAATTCAAATAAAAGGAAAAGCTTGGTGTGAAATTGAACTGATGGGCGATATTACTATCAATGCACATCACTTCTTGGTCCTTTAGCTTGAATATGGCATTCATTACTGTTCCTTCATCACCCGCTTCATTTTCACCATAGCGGACAATATTTATAATGCTTGAGTCTTCAATAATTGACGTATAATAATTCATCGCTTGCTCTGCTTGGCCATCTTGAAACATAAGAAAAGGCATGACACTTTTCATCGCTAATCTCCTTTATCTCTCATTTTCATTCATCATACTTCAATCGGAAGTTAGGAGCAAATCATTAGCTAGAGACAGCCTTATCTTCAAAATAACTTGCCTTTGATGGACGATAGATAGTTGCGACTAACGCAATGGAAACAATTCCACTAATCACTGCAAATACAACACTTACTTCTTGTAGGGTAAACCACTCAGCTAGGAGACCCAGTAGTAATGTCAAACCAATTTGGACGATTCCTTGCAATAGATCAGCTACACTTGCAAACCTCCCCATTATGTCGACAGGTACTTGTTTTTGGAAAAAAGTAACGTAACCTGCATTTGCAAACGTAAAGAAGAACCCTAATATGACAAAGGCTATGGTTGCAGTTAAATAATGTGAAGATGCATAGAAGACAATGTAACCGATGGATGTCAATAACATCCCCGCACCAATATATAGTTTTAATGATAATTTTTTCGCTAATAAACTCGAACATAAACCGCCAAATATAGCACCGATACCTGTCATAGCCACAATATAGCCATACGCTTCATTAGATAGGCCAAGATCTCTCGTTAAAAAGGTAACTTCTTGAGAATCTAGGGCGACACATATGAGCATCGTCGTTTGGAACAACAAATAGACAGATATAAAATATTTGGCTCCTTTTGAAAACCGGATAATTGTTCGCCAATCTTCTATTAATGTTTTTAAGCGAATTCGCTCTCTAACATGATTATTCTGCTCATCCACATTAGGAAGTAAGAAAATAAAGAAAGCACAAATAATAAAAGTAGCCGCATTAATATAGAAGCAGACAGCCAAACTAACCGTCGTCATTAGTACACCTGCAATAGCTGGACCAATCATAATTGCCCCATTACCTGCCATTCCGATAAGAGAGTTAACTCGCTTACGTTCTGACTCTGGAATTAATTTGGTTATGTATACTTGTGAGCTTGGTCCAAAGAAACTACCAGCCAAATTAATAAGTAACAATAAAAAGTAAATTAACCATAATGAATGTAAAAATGGTAAACAGACAACTAAAAGACCACGTACAATATCGATAAAAATCATTAACCTTCTTTTATTTACTCTATCAATCACGCTTCCTGACCAAAGGTTGGTCATAAGCATTGCTAGAGGTCTAATAATATAAAGACCCGCAACTGCAGCTGCAGAACCGGTTAAGTCAATAATATATACGTTCAACGCAATCAAATAAATCCAATTTCCTAAATAAGAAACGCCTATACCCAATATAAGCAGCGCAGGATTTCTCCACCCGATAGGTATCACCCCTTACAAAAAAATATAAGATTCAGAAAATACAGTACAGGAAATATGTTACACTACTTATAAAAAATAACAAGGGGAAATCGATGGAAATTCACGAAAGAAACTTACAAAAAGAGGAAAAAGTAGTTAGATATACTCATATAAATTCAGGTGCTCCGTCCGTATGTATTATGTTTTCAGGAGCGGGATACAACTATAATCATCCATTGTTTTACTACGCTACGATGATGATGATTGAACAGGGCATTGATGTTGTTCATATCCATTATCAATATGAAGCAAATTTATTAAAAACACATAGAGTAGAAGACATTTCATCCTTAATGATGGCAGATATTCACCTAGTTATTACGGATCTATCTCAAAAACATATCTATCAAAAAACCATCCTGTTGGGCAAATCTCTTGGTACGATACCGATCACTTTACACCTTGCGAAAGAAGAAATTTTCCGTGAGGCACAGATTATTCTTTTAACACCGTTATTAAAACTCCCATCAATCGCTAAGGCAACAGTACTTATAAAGCAAGAGGTCTTACTCGTCATTGGTAATCAAGATTTACATTTCCATCATGAAACAATCGAAGAAATAAAAGGACGTACCGTTCAACTAAAGATAATCGATGGCGCAAATCACTCACTCGACATCGACTATCATACAGACCAATCCCTTCAAGCGTTAAAAACAGTAATGGCTGAATTGAAGAGATTTATTTCTTGATAAGGCTAAAAAACTAAAAATTACTTTACTATGCTTTTTAAAGTCTGTTTCTTATATTTATGAAAATCAATAATGTCGAAGCCGATAAAATATTTACACTGCTCATCAGCAAAATAAAATTGGATGCCTTTCAGTAGATAATGTTTCTTAACAGCTTGTCCAGATAGCCGGAAGGATAGGGTTTCACCATTTTTGTGATATATTTTTTCTGACCCTGCTATCGGGGATAATCTTTGCGCAATCTCTCCAAGACATTCTATACCAACGATTCGATCATGCTCATCAATATCGACTAGTAATGGAGAATCACCCACATCTTCTGTTGCTTGAATAGTATACGTTTCTGAATCAGGCAGTAAATAAATATAGCCAGCCTTCGCCTCTGTATCAAATGTAATTCTAGATTCCAATCGTTTTCCCCCCCAGATTTTTAGTTTATTATGTAAACATAGGGTTCCTCTTTATAGAAACCCTACATTCTTACGGTTTAATTATTTTTATTATTAATTGTATTAGCCAACTGGGAAAGCATTTGTTTCATTTCTTGTTGCTCTTGTTGATATCGGTTAGAAAGCTCGATTATTTCACTTTCATTGCCTTTTATCATAATAATGACTTGATTAGCGGCCGTTCTTTTGATCACGCGATACCCTTGCTGTGAAGTAGTTGCTATTCCTTCATTATTTGGTAAACAATAGCCATTCACTTGACAACTACCATCATCTCTTACTCTTAATTGTCCCAATAACCCTACTGCAGACCACTCTTGTCTATCTTGTCTTGAAACATAAGATTGCGATGGATCCCATTTCGTACTAATGATCGGTTTGGTTTCTGTAAACGATGAGCGAGTTTCTCCATTTTTTGTAGCTGGCAAAGGTACTTCAATATGGGTGTATATTCTACGTCCCCATTCATCTAATTCATATTTCCCCTGCCAATTCAAGCTTGCACTATTACCTAATAAACTTGGAGTAGCACTTGTTACACCAAGAATATAGCTATCAGATGCAGTTGCCTTTCGCATCTTATCTCCTTCTAATGTAACAAAGTATCCTGGATCAATTGCCAAGCCATCTATACTTTCAAACATCTCTGCTATATCTGCCCCACCAGTATTGTATGTGGCTCCATCAATATACATTTCGCCATTACTAGCTAACCATTTAGCACCGAGGCTTCTTGTGTCTGCAGCTGTACCGTTGCCAATAAACCATGAAAAAGGTTCTTCGGCATCACCGTATCTACCTATAATATGCGCGCCGGCTTGATCATTTGTACTTGTTCCAAGTCCCTCCGCATGAGAGTAATCACCTGAAGCGATCGTATCTGTGCCTTCTGCATGACTTGCTAATCCACTCGCCACATTGTTAAAACCTTCAACATGGGAACTATTACCACTTGCAGTGTTAGGTGCTGGTAAGTTTGCTCCATCTGATCCCCCTTCTGCGTGTGCTGAGAAACCACTGGCCGTATTTTCAGTTCCTTCCGCATGGGACGCATTTCCACTGGCGGTTGTTCCTAACCCTTCGGCATGGGCATAAGGTGCGTCAAATGCTGTACTAGATAAGTAGCCCTCGGCATGGGAAGCAGTGCCTGCTGCTATTGTACTCTGCCCTTGGGCATGTGCAAACCCCCCTGAGGCAATTGTGGAATTTCCTTCGGCATGGGAATTGTAGCCAGATGCCTCTGTATTATCACCCTCCGCATGAGACCAAGTACCAGAAGCAACCGTTGAAGTACCTTCTGCATGAGCCGCATCTCCACTTGCAACGGTTAAATATCCTTCCGCATGAGTATACACACCTTGTGCCTGTGTACTCCCCCCTTCTGCATGAGAGTAAGATCCTATCGCTTGAGTATTGTACCCTTCGGCATGAGTACCAAAGTTACTTGCTACACTTAGAAAACCCTCGGCATGTGCGCCAGAATTGGAGGCAGTTGTTTGAATGCCCTCCGCATGAGCACCATAAGCTGTTGCATTTGTTGAACCACCTTCTGCATGGGAGGCGGTAGCGGTAGCAGAAGTAGATAAACCCTCGGCATGTGCAGCACTACCAGAAGCTAACGTACCATCTCCTTCCGCATGAGAGGCATCTCCACTCGCGGTTGTACCTAACCCTTCTGCATGCGAAGCACCCCCACTTGCTGTTGATTCTGAACCTTCTGCATGCGAAACATCTCCACTTGCACTTGTTTCAGAACCTTCGGCATGAGAGGTTTCTCCACTAGCTGTTGTTGCATAACCCTCGGCATGACTATTATCTCCAACCGCCGACGTATTTGTTCCTTCAGCATGTGCCTCATTTCCAATTGCCGAAGTATTAATCCCCTCGGCATGAGAGGCATATCCACTTGCTTCAGTCCCATGTCCCTCAGCGTGTGATACTCCACCGATGGCCAAACTTTCAAAACCCTCCGCATGGGAGGCTGTCCCTAATGCATTCGTAGAATTCCCCTCAGAATGAGACCCATCACCGTTTGCAGTTGTACTAAAGCCTTCTGCATGTGCAGCGACTCCACCTGCATTCGATTGAGCCCCTTCTGCATGTGAACCAATTCCTTCTGTTGTTGTTCCATAACCTTCTGCATGTGAGCTATCAGCAATCGCCGTATTCCCAAAGCCTTCCACATGGGATGCTGTGCCTAAAGCTTCCGTCGAATTCCCCTCCGCATGGGAGGCTTGCCCACTCGCTAGTGTATTAAACCCTTCACTATGTGCGGCGACCTCCGTCGCATTAGTACTTGATCCTTCCACTTGAGAAGCTGCACCTGTTGCTGTTGATGCATAACCCTCGGCATGTGATGTCTCACCAGTTGCTATACTATTATAGCCCTCCGCATGAGACGCTGTGCCAACAGCTTCTGTTGTACTACCTTCCGCATGCGAAGCCACACCACTTGCAGTAGTATTATAGCCACCTGCATCGGAACATGTCCCTAAAGCATTTCTATTACAATCAGCCAAATGTAACACTCCTTTCCCCAAGAATTTAATCTTTATCCTGATAGTTTATTAAGAAGAGATCATTTTCGTGTGGACAAGTAACCTATTTTTATCACTTTATCTCTTTGGCATTTTCTAAATGTAACCATATTACCGCTCAACTCTTACAAGGCAAAAAAAAACGAAAAAATGATATATGAAGCAACATTTTTTCGTAAAATTACTCTATTTATATATATCTTGTAGCTTAAGTCCCTTCAAAGATTCTTCCCATTCAGTGATAGACCACTTTTTGCAAACTTTCTGCAACTCCTCTGGTGTATCCACCGTACACATCAACTCTAAACTATTGCCGTCCGGGTCTTTAAAATAAACTGACGCATTACTTTGATGTGATCGAATAAATGGAGCCACCGACTTTCTGTTGCCAAATGGCACTGCTTCAATTCCCTTTGTTTCTAACCAATTTAATGACCGCTTTAAATTTTCATAGGAAACGCGAAAGGCAACATGTCTAACAGAAGGATGATAAGGCAACTTGTACTCTTCACCTTGCCATAGACCTAACCAACTTTTATCCTTTTCAATCCAGAGAAATACTGTCTCTTCATCCCTTAATGCCACCTGTAACCCTAGATTCGTATAAAATTCAATCGCATCATCTAAATTTTTGACTGGTAAATGAGCTTCATATAAGCCTTCTATCATTGCATCATCAGTCCTCCTTTATCTACTTATATTTTTATACAAAAGAGAACTCATCACGACCGATAAAAGCTGTATCTTACTTACGACTTTTGATGGAGAGCGGACTTTGCAATAAGCTACTCTCTTGAATCACAATCGCCAACTTCTCCTAGTCCCTCCACGATTTCTCTGGTCGATCTGATGGAAAGCCATTTGTTATGCGATACGCCTTCCTCTCCTCCGTGAAGTCAAACCATTTTTTAGACATTTGCTTATTGTTAGCAAAATGAATGACACAGCGAATTTGATCTTCCACACAGCCATCCGTTCTCACACCCATTTCCTTTTCCAGCAGATCAAATAGTTGTCCAGGGTTTTCATTCTTTATATCTTCTAAACGATAGATTTGCAGATATCGAACAAGTTTATCCGCTAATTCAAAACCAATTGAGGGCACCAATTGGAAGTCTGCCCATCCCTTAATCTTCCGTGCCCTTTCATCTGATATATTTAAATGCTGACTAATTTCTTTTATCCCAAGTATATGTATTTGGCTGATCTTCAATCTTGCCTCTCGTAGTCTAGACCTTTCATCCGCTGTTAAAGGTAATTTAGGTTGGTAAGATGGCATCAGCTTCCTCCTTACCTGCTTACATTTATAGTATTAGTGGTTTATAACCTTTTCTTTTTTTATAATGTTCAAGTGTACCCATCTCTAAGTTAGCTACCATTTCCATTCTCTCTAAATCTCTTCTTGTCACAACAGGATCCGCCGCATTCCAGCGCACAGTGCGAATGAAATAATACGTTTTAATTGGGTGAAAGACTACTTTTGAATGGGGAAAAGCATCGAAAGTAAATTCAATCGCTCCCCGTTTTTTATAAGAATAGGAAAGAATATTCATTGTGTGAATCCATCCCTTTGCTTTTAAGTCGTACAATTCTTTACCCTTATACGAAAGGTCTTCAATCCCTTTTTCCGCTTTTTCCTCTCATTCTTTAAGTTGCCTATCTCCTTCACGCTTTCGGTAATTGCCTAACCCCCTCCAAATACGCCAACATGCGGCGATCATCATTGATAGGATAAGAGAATCGAAGGTGATTAGCCACTTCTTGAGCTAACGCACGAAACAATTCGCATGTGGTCATAACTGCTTCCCACATATTTTCCTCATCTCCATCACTATAAGTTTTTCTGTACATCTCCCAATAGGAAGGAGGGAGATAACACTTATAATATTTTCCTAACTTACCAGTAGAAATACGAAAATCATATTGAATACCGATCCACCAATCGACCATTTTGTTTAATGCGTCTCTTATGTCAGAGTTAAACATTGCTTGAGCATATGGCCATTCATCTCGCCAAATGCCTTTCGCCACATTTTGTAGACACCACCAGAAGTTATTTGTATAAGCATCATATTCACCTTCACTCGGTGTTTGCACGTGGTAATCGACATCTGTCGGAGGAGGAATAATGGGCAAGTACTCACCTTTATCTAATAAAGGAACAGTCAGTTTATCTTCCCCATATTCTTTTCGCATCACTTCCTTCGTTTGAAAGCGAAGATCGATGCGATTGCCGTCTGTAAATAGCATCAGAAAACCATAACTCTTGAAGTCTTGCACTATTTCTTTACCAAAATCATTTTTATCTGGTTCTTGCTTCATAATCAACTCGCCGAATGATGCGATCCAATTTTGATTTTTAATAAAAGGCTCGGTATCTTCAACGACATAAACAATATCATAATCTTGAAACTGGTCTCTTGGGACATTTATATTTGTTCTGGAACCGTTCATATAGACAGCAAAAATCCTCTCTTCGTTTTTTGCAAAGTCTATAATCGTAGCCATCATTTCTGTTTCTGACCTCATCACTTCACCACCCAAGTATTGGTTCTTTGTTTGCTAAGTAAAGTCCTGCTTCCGGCGATTATTAGATAAGTGATTGTGCTTGTAATCTCGTTAATTCTTTTTCAATGTTCTCTACATCAATGCGCGCAAACAATGGTTCAACTGGTGCAGTGAGTGTCACACCATTCAAAACAACCTCTTGCCATCTCCGCTCTTGGACATTGAGTAATTCAAATACCTTTTCACTTGAAAACGGTAAAAAAGGAGAAAGTAATTGCGCGAGGTTGGCAAGAAGATAAACACAATTAGCTAACGTTTTTTCACAAGTCCCTTGATCCTCATGCCATTGTTGCCATGGCTTTTGCTCATCAAAATATTTATTAGATTTTCGCACATAGGCGAATATATTCTCTAGGGCTTGCTTCATGCTCCCTTGTTCAATGAGGTTTCCAACTTCTTGATATAAGCAGTTAATTTCTCCTTTTATCTTTTCATCAATATCCGTCGTTGTAATGACACCGGCAAATGATTTTTCAATAAACTTCAACGTACGATTCACAAAATTCCCATATGCACCGAGCAATTCGCTATTATGGCTATAGATAAACTCTTTCCAAGAAAAATCGGCATCGCGATTCTCCGGTGCATTAATCGTAAGAAAGTAGCGAATCGAATCTGGTTCATATCTTTCTAAGAAATCAGGCACCCAAACAGCCCAATTTTTACTCGTCGATAACTTCTTTTTTTCTAAAGTAACATATTCGTTGGAAATCACCCTTGTCGGCAATGCCGCAATTCCTATTCCTTGTAAAATGGCGGGCCAAATGACCGTGTGGAACGGGATATTATCTTTTCCGTGCACATAATACGAGGTTGTTTCATTTGACCAAAAATGATGATCATCCTGATTGTTTTCTTCGGCCCACTTTTTACTTGCTGAATAATAGCCTGAAACCGCCTCAATCCATACATACACCTTTTTATCTTCATAACCAGAAACAGGGACACTGACACCGATTGGTAGATCTCGAGAAATGGCTCTGTCGTGCAAACCTTCACCTAAATACCTTTTCGTTAAATGCAGTGCATTCTCTCTCCATAAATGTTGCACCTCAGCCCGTTGTGTATATTTCTCCAAATCAGCTTGTAAGTCACTTAGTGCAAAATAAAAATGTTCTGTCTCCCTTGTCGTCGGTGTGTGACCACAAATTTTACAGCTGCGTTTATGAAGTTCAAGGGGCTCTAAGATGGTTGCACAATGATCACATTGATCGCCTCTGGCAGGTTCATTGCAAACTGGACATAATCCTTCCACATAGCGGTCTGGCAAGAACTGCTGACAATGGTCACAATAGGTTTGCTCTACCTTTCGCTTGTAGATCAAGCCTTTTTCTAAAAGCGCTAAAAATATTTCTTGTACTACATGATGATGATGAGCTGTATCTGTTCTTGTATAAATATCATAAGAAAAACCTAATTGCGTAAAGCAATCAACAAACTCTTGGTGATAGTGATCCGCTATCGCCTGCGGCTCTACCCCCGCCTGTCTTGCCTTCACAGTAATCGGTGTACCATTACAATCACTGCCTGAAACATATAGCACTTTTTCTCCTTTTAAACGATAATATCTTGCCAAAATGTCTCCAGGTAGCAAACTTGAAACATGACCGAGATGCAAAGATCCATTTGCATAAGCCCACGCCCCACCAATAAAAATACTCATCTTCTATTCCCCCTAAATTGTTAGCCTGATTGATTGAGACATGACTGCAAACAAAAAACCTCGCCCCATAGCTATTTCTAGCTAAGGGCGAGGTTTACACCACGCGTTACCACCTTATTTCACAAATAGGTTACCCTACTTGCCTCATCAAGTACGCCAGTCCCAATCGGCCTTTATACTGTGACATTGATAACGAGTGCCAAAACTCGGTGTAGCCTACTTATACTTATAAACAAGTATGTTCAGTACACAGCTCAGAGACCATTTTCGAATGATTGCTTTTTGCTTCTTCTCAGCTACCGAAGCTCTCTGCTTAAAAAACGACACATTCTACTTTTTCTCTTCATTGCTTTTAGAGTGAAAATATTTAAATGTAATTGTAATCAACTGGGTTTTGAAAGTCAATGGGAGAAGTGACAGGCAAATGTGTTTTGCTCGGCTTTCGTGGCTGATTTTCTAACTGAATGACTCGCTAATGCCCTATTTGCTCGGCTTTCGTGACGAATTTTCTGACTGAGTGAATCGCTAATACTATTTGCTCGGCTTTCGTGACGGATTTTCTGGCTGTATGACTTGCTAATGCTATTTGCTCGGCTTTCGTGGCAGATTTTCTGACTGAGTGACTCGCTAATGCTATTTGCTCGGCTTTCGTAGTGGATTTTCTGTCTGAGTGAATCGCTAATGCTATTTGCTCGGCTTTCGTGACGGATTTTCTGGCTGAATGACTTGCTAATGCTATTTGCTCGGCTTTCGTGGCGGATTTTCTAACTGAATGACTCGCCTATACTATTTGCTCGGCTTTCGTGACGGATTTTCTGGCTGTATGACTTGCTAATGCTATTTGCTCGGCTTTCGTGGCAGATTTTCTGACTGAGTGACTCGCTAATGCTATTTGCTCGGCTTTCGTGGCGGGATTTCTGACTGAATGACTTGCTAATGCTATTTGCTCGGCTTTCGTGGCAGATTTTCTGGCTGAATGACTTGCTAATGCTATTTGCTCGGCTTTCGTAGTGGATTTTCTGTCTGAGTGAATCGCTAATGCTATTTGCTCGGCTTTCGTGACGGATTTTCTGACTGAATGACTTGCTAATGCTACTTGCTCGGCTTTCGTGGCAGATTTTCTAGTTGAATGACTTGCTAATGCTATTTGCTCGGTTTTCTAGTTGAATGACTTGCTAATGCTATTTGCTCGGCTTTCGTGACGGATTTTCTGGCTGAGTGACTTGCTAATGCTATTTGCTCGGCTTTCGTGGCTGATTTTCTAGTTGAATGACTCGCTAATGCTATTTGCTCGGCTTTCGTGGCGGATTTTCTGACTGAGTGACTCGCTAATGCTTCCTTTTTTTACTTTCACCATTGTTGGTTGTGTATTTCGGCCAAATCACGGGTCTTTATCTATTTCTCGGCGGCACGGGAAAACAATATTTGCCGACGATTTATCTTTCGATTACCAATGAAAGGCCTGGGCTCATCGGGCAGGCACGCGGCGTCATCTACCACTGACCATGGATTATTCTTTTCCCTCTCATAGCTTACTTATTACTACTATTGGCCTTTTATCTCGTCTCGTCAGGTTAAATAACCAGACAAATAAAAATTGGCGGAGGATGACTCATTTATGATTTTCGGGTATATAGAAGGGTAGAGAAATAGGAGGGGAATCACCATGACCATTGAATCCATCATCATTGGCGTTATTCTTATATTCATTCAACTTTTTGCACTAAGGATTATTAAATGGCTACCAATGAAAGAGCAGAAAATACTTTCACTTTCCGGCGGTGTGGCGATCGCTTATGTATTTGTATATATTCTCCCTTCCATGCATGAAGAACAAGACAAGTTAGGTGGCACACTAGCGATCGATTCCGAACTATACTTCTTAGGGTTGATCGGATTAATTGTTTACTATAGTGTGTATAAATTCGCAAAATCTACAAAAGCGCAAAAAATGAACCAAAACGCCGCCTATTTTGTGCAAGCAACTTTTTTCGCTATCTATACATTTATGGTTTCTTATATTGTATTCTCATCTGACGTTCACTCTGGTGAAGCTTTATTTTATGGATTAGCCATCGGTCTTCACTTTATCGGCATATCCTATCATATTGGAAAAGAAAACGAGGATATTCACCATCAATACGGACGCTTTCTATTTGCGATAGCTACGCTTATAGGGGCACTTGCCGGATCAATGGGCCCTACTACAGGGTTATTCGTCCACTCCATCATCGCTTTCAGTTCAGGCGCAATGATCTTTAATGTCATCAGTAAAGAGTTACCGGAGGAAGACTATGCCCACCTGCCCACTTTCTTATTGGCTTCCCTTTTGTACTCATTGATTCTCTTTACTCTTAAAACCGTCTTTAATTGGTAAATAAAAGGAGAAAACCCAATTTAAATGACATGAGCAAATTCCCAGAAACATTTGTTCATGTCTTTTTTATGGAGTTGTACTCAACTCTTCCTACTTACTTTTTCTGTAAAGTATAGCACTAGTAAGAATCATAACGACTGTACCATTCATTAATAAACTGTTTGGGATCCAATACAATTCACTCGGTAAAGTACTAAAAAATATGATAGACAGCACGATCAAAGGTAGCATGCCTAAAATATACAGACGGATGATTGGGTTTTGCCACTTTATATTAAACTGATTCAACTAATTGTCCCCCTTTGTGCTAACTAGTAATCATCCCCCACAACCCTTTCAAAAAGAATTCCGCCTTCGCTCCCCAAATGTTGATGACATACACTTGATCAAAATAGACCATTACCCCAATAATAATCAAAATGAAACCACCCATTTTCATCAAATGACTCGAATATTTATGAAAGAATCGCACCTTCTCAATAGCAAAACCTAGTAAAATAAACGGTATAGAAAATCCTAACGAATAAGCTGTAATATGGATAAAAGTTTGTTCTGGTGGTTGAGCCAAACTAGCGTAAATAATAGCACCTAAGATGGGGCCAATACATGGGGTCCAAGCGGCAGCAAAAATGACGCCTACTAAGTATGAACTCAAAAAAGTTCCTGCTTGTTTATATTTAAAGAGGCGTATCTCCTTCATAAGAAGTTTCGGCTGAAAAAAACCCATTAAAAATATCCCCATCATAACAAGGAAAATCCCACCAAACATGCGAATGAGATCATTATATTCTCTAAAAAACTCCCCAAGAAAACTCGCAGAATAACCCAATACATAGTTTAAAGATGCTAATCCGAAACAAAACGCAACCGCATGAAGGATTACCTTCGACTGTGCACCTTGCTTTTGTTTCAGGTCATTTACTGATACCCCGGTAATATAAGAGATAAAAGTCGGATATAACGGTAGCGTACACGGAGAGAAAAATGCCAATAGCCCGCCTAATAATGCTAAGGTTACTGTCATATTCATTATATCCATCACTAGGTATCCTCCTGATCCATTTAAGTAAGTGAATTTCAGTATCTTACAGTAATTCTAACCACTTATGATGTGGCATATGTAATTGAATCGCCGTTTGTAGCCATTTCTTTTCTTCAGAAGATAGGAAATCGACGACTCGAAGAAAGTCCTCTTGATCTTTCGCTCTCGTATCTTTCGCTTTATATAACAACACCACTTCGGGGCTCAAATATGGAATATCTTCTATGTGTACTGACTTCATTTTTTCAAATGAATAACGAATACGCTCATCTCTTCTAAAGATCCAATCGTTATGTTGGATTTCATTTAACAATACTTCTAAAGAAGTACCATTTATCACATTCTGGCAATGAATTTCATGAATCGGTTGCTGTAAGTTTTCTCCTTCCCAAATAACTAGTTCACCATTCACCACTTTCTGAAGCCTCCATTGTTTAAGGTGATTTTTCACATGCGCTTGATCATGACGAAATACAGCGATTTCAATATCTTTATGTTCTCTGGTCTTTTGACCGATATGCAAATCAATCGCCCAACCACCCGCAATAAACCACGGTTTATCAAATCCCGACATGAGTTCCTTTATTCTATGACAAAGTTGGAACTCCGTCATAATTTCAACCCCATATATAAAGCTCCTGCTACCGGATTGTACGTATATGGCGGAATCTCATAAAACTGGTTAAGAGAATAATCTCTTGAAACGACCAATTCATCTACTCCTTTCTTCAACAACCAACCATCATTGATATTAAGCTACTCGTATTTAGTCGCCGAAATAATGATCATCATGGGTCTTCTCATTTCATTCTTCATTTCCTCTGTATGCATCATATGTTCTGGTGGCTTTGGTTCCACTACTCTTGTGATTTGAAAACCTTGCTTTAGTAAGCCATCAAGATAAGTAGTCAAAGTTTTATGGTATTTCGTTACTTTTTCTCCCAAAAAGGTTGTTTGTCTTTCTCCTTCAAAGAAATAATGGTCGACAGGAAAATGAGAAACCTCTTGCTGTGCATCATAAAACCAATCTTGACTACCTTGTGCTGTAAAAATAGGATGTTCTACAGAAAAAATAAATTGTCCTCCTTTTACCAATCCCTTATGAACATTATTAGCCACTTCTTCAAAGTCAGGTACATAGTGTAGGGCAAGCGAACTTACTATCACATCATAATGCCTCTCCTTTATTTGCATATCCTCTATTGTGGATCGAATATATGTAACATTTTCATAGTCTTGTGACATTGTTTTTGCTTTCGAGATCATTTTTTCAGAAATGTCTACTCCCACAACTGATTTAGCTCCATGCTCTGCCGCGAATCGGCAATGCCAACCGAAACCACAACCTAAATCTAAGACGGTTTTATCCTGAAAGGTCGGCAGCATACCTTTTAATGTTTGCCATTCTCCAGCTCCTTCTAAGCCTTTTACCGATCGTGTCATTTGGCTATATTTTTCAAAAAAGGATTCGTGATCATATATATTCTCCTTCATAACGAACCTCCTTCTTATAAAATATTGAACTTCTTTAATGCCTCATAAATCCCTCCTTCACTTGCCCTAGAAGTCACATAATCCGCAGCAGTCTTAACGCCTTGGCTACCATTCCCCATCGCAATTCCTAGCCCAACATGTTTCACCATATCAATGTCATTGTCGCCATCACCAAAAGCAATTGTTTCATGGGGGTACACATTGAAATAGGCTAATACTTCTTTTATTGCTACATACTTAGATACTTCTTTTTCAACTACATTTAAGATATAAGGGCGCCACCTCTTGAAGATTAAATAAGGAAACGTTTGCCGATAAATATCTACTACTCTATCATTCGCAAATAAACATAAAAGATAGACCTCCTCCTCAAGAATAGCAGGCTGTGTACTCGGATAATCAGCAAGAGATAAAGTCTCATTAAGTGCTGTAAGAATAGCTTCTTCTTTGACACCATTCATATAAAGGGATTCAGTATAAAAAGTTAAACCATGTTTCATTTTTTCTGCAAAGTTCATCACGTCTATTAATCTCTCTTTATTAAATGGAATCTTATGTATGACCGTCTGTTGATGCTTGGCATACCCTCCGTTAGCTGTTATAAATGTCTCTATTCCTATTTCCCGCAACTCTTCACACATGGATAATGGTCTACCAGTAGCCGCAACAACGTGTATACCTTTCTCCATCAGTCTTCTAATCGCTACCTTAGTTGTTGGTGGTATACTCCCATCTTTTTCACTCGTTATCGTACCATCCACATCAAAGAATACCAGTTTATAAGTCATCTTCTCTCAACCTCTTTATGATGATAAAAATAAGGACCGTACCACGGGGATTCATGTGTCCTTATATATGTCCAAGTAAAATCAACATCCAAAACATAAATATCACTTTCTCTCTCGAAATCAATCGCCTTGAGTGATGTTACCCGATCAATGATATACGCAGTATCCTCCATCTCGTAAAATATATAACAAGACATATTTTTCATTTGATCTAACCTACCTCTAGCCTGTTCTCCTTCTAGACAAGCGACTGTCTCATAACTAAAAACGTGCCATCGAAACCCACAAATTCTCCCTTTATCATATAAATGAATCTCTTCTTCTTCACTCTTATTCAAGTGACTAGCAAATGACTGCTCCCAGCGATATTGTAAATAAGGACCCCATTTCGGTATCTCGGTTACTTTTACTCCTCGATCTCGCAATCTTGTTACTAAATCCACCCCTCCCTCACTTCCTATCCGCCAACAAGAAAACTTCACCGGTATTGGCATCAACCCCATACAAACTATCAATCATTGCACTTAAAATATATTTTCGTTTATCAAAGTCATACACATAACAAGGTTTTAACACAATGAATTCTTTGATTTTTTCATAGGCTTCTTCTTTTGAAAGGACAACCTCTTCCGGGCCATCATACGATTTAAATTGATCACTTAATATCTGGTTGTCTATATAATTAATCACCTCGAGCGAACGGGGATCGATAAAGACTTTCAGTTTCCGCTGGAAAACAAACGAGTGGCTCTTACTTCCTTTTAAATTTGCGTGAATATAACCAATATCCCGATTGAAAGAAGTTAATAACCATTCCCCTGAATACTCTGGGTATACTTGTCTTAAAAACGTTTGAACGACGTCAATATAAGCAGTTACTTCACTTTCATTAATCAGTTCAGTATCAGCACTAGGTTCATTCGTGAATGCCTGTTTTGCTGAGATATCTTCTATCCATTCCATTTCTTTTCTAGCAAAGGGTGTTTGTAACGGCTCTGTCCAATTCAATACTTCTTGCACTTCTACCTGCCCAATCCCAGTCGCAAAACCTTCATAAGGAATCGTTTTAGAAAGATCATTGGTTACATAAATTTCCTCTATACCATAAATAGCTTGGATTTTTTCCTCTTCAAAGGAAGGATCATGTATCAACCTGATTTGCGCCTGTGCGTTTTTTTCCACTTGCTCAACGGTCAATGTATATTCCTCTTCTTCCACCCATTCATCTGTTGGAAAATAACCATGAATGCTATAAAAAATCAAATCCCCATCTCTATTTACTTTCAGTTCAATATAACCAGACGGGGAAACGTCCATCCCTTTATAAGATCCTTTAAAAGAATACTCCTCCTCATTATGGGAATCCAGTTGAAAATGCCTACCATATATTAAATTCGTTTCCGCTTCTATCCATTTGATAATGCTTTCTACATCCCGCTGTTGAAAGACAACACCATGCTTTGCATATGTTTTCCCTTCCACAAAAATAGCGGATTCTACCTTATTTGTTTGCAAATCGATCGTAATTACTGCCGTTCCCTCAGGATTTAAATTTTCCTCAACAATACCTGCCTCTTTAGGAAACCACTCCATACAATATTGGTAAACTGTTTCATTAAAAAGTGTTACACGGCGACTGTAACTACTACGACATAAATCATAATGAGCTAAGCCGAACTTGAATCTGGTCCATTCTATTATTTTTTGCTCTTGTTCGTTTATAATCATTTCTTAAGCATCTCCCTTAACACATTCGTCATGTCGCCTGTGGTCAAATACGTCTCCCCATCATTAACCATATACATGAGAATACTAGGTTCATCTTGTTCTCCTACCCATAAATGAATGGCATGAGTAGGCAAACCCTTTTTATACTCAACCATTACATCATAATCTGGCAGTCTTTCATTTATTACTGTTGGCTCTTTTACAGCTGTTAAAATGACTTTTTCCACTGTTTTTATGTCTGCATCTTCTTTGATAGAAAAAAGGATGGTTTCATTTATTTCACCCACGCCTTTTGATGGTGAAAAATGAATAGCTTTAATTGGCTCGTTCAATAACACCATCGGCTCTCCCTTTTCACAACCGATGAGAACTAATACGCTTAAAACGATAGCGAGGTATATACTTTTCATACTTACTCCTTCATACATATAAAATGGAAATATATTCTTATTATCATACAATGGAACAAAAAAAAGAGCCACACTTCATGTGACCCTTTACATCATAAAAATAATGATAAATCCTAATAAAACAAGCAGTATCGTACCAAGTAATGCCGCATAAAAAATCTGCAGGCCCATTTTCTTAAAAGCGGAGAGTTCTACATTTAGCCCTAAGCCCGCCATTGCCATTGCTAATAATAAATATGATCCACTAATAAGCCATTGAACAAGTTCAGTCGGCAACCACCCCAACGTATTGATGGCACTCATTGCGAGAAAACCGAAAATAAACCAAGGAATAGGTAACTTGTTCTTTGTTGCGCTCTCTTGACTTTCCCGCTTCTTCATATAATAGCCGATAAGAATGGCCACTGGTACAAGTAAAATGACTCTTGTTAGTTTAACGATGATGGCGATATTCTCTGCCTCCACACCACCAACAGAAGAAGCAGCAACAACGTGCGCAATCTCATGCAAGGTGCCTCCAGTTAACATACCATATTGGTAATCGGTTATTGGTAAAATCGGATAAAGAAATGTATAAAGTAACGTGAATAGCGTACCAAGCACAGCAATCACACCGACACTGACAGCAGTCACACTTTCCTTCGCTCTGACAACAGATGCAATCGCCACAATCGCAGCCGCCCCACAAATCGCCGTACCACATGCCGTTAATAAACTTAATGTCTTATCCACACGAAGCATCCTAGCGAAGCTATAAACTGCTATGAGGGTGACACATAATAAGAATGCCGCATAAAGAAAAGTACTTACACCTGCATGAGCTAAATCGGATAAATTAAGGCGCAAACCTAACAAGATAATGCCTAGTCTTAATAATTTTTTACTAGAAAAATCAACACCGACTTTATATGAACGGTTCCAACCAATCGTATGAGACCAAATTATACCTAGCAAAATGGCTAAAACAAGATGACCGATTATCGTCAGGTAAGGTAGTTTGGCGAGAAGGCCAGCCATAATTGCAATAATCAATGTCGTTCCTATTCCAAAATAAAAGGAGCCTGTTCTCAAAGATGACTTTAAATCCATTGCTGCCTCCCCTTTCTCTATTACAGTATAGTTTTGTCCTTTTTATTTTGGAAATAAATATATATAATAATACTTATTCATTTTATTAATAAATGGGGTGGTTATCATGCATATGGAGGAACTTGAGACGTTTCTTGTCCTCGCACGCGAGAAAAATTTTACAAAAACAGCTAAACAAAGGGCGTTATCTCAACCAACCGTTAGTGTCCATATAAAAAACCTGGAAAATGAATTTGCGACCTCACTCATTCAGCGCACAACAAAAAAAGTCCACTTAACAGCAGAAGGGGAACTTTTTTATAATCAAGGCTTAAAAATATGGGATGTGTATCAACAGCTTAAAGAAACATTATATGAGAAAAAACAAGTTGCCTCAGGACTCATACGAATCGGAGCTAGTTTTACAATTGGTGAATACATTTTGCCGAGCGTGATCGCACAATTACAAGCAACTCATGAGCAGTTATCCTTCCATGTGACGATTGGTAATTCAGATCAGATGATTAATAGTGTGAGGCGGTTAGAAGTAGATATCGGTTTAGTGGAAGGGCAAACCTATGCAAGAGAGGTGGTCCAAACACCCTTCGCAGAAGATCGTTTAGTGATTGTCTGTTCACCTGCCTATGAAGGAAATTTTCATTCGATAGAAGATTTGCATGATCAAGAATGGATTATCCGTGAAGAAGGTTCGGGGACAAGGCAATCATTTGACCATCTAATCGAATCTCATCAAATTAGAGTCAAATCCACCTTCATCATCAGCTCTACCCAAGGAATAAAAAGTAGCGTAAAAAGTGGACTAGGACTCGCCTTACTATCCGAGGCAACCATACAAGAGGAATTAACATACGGTCTATTGAAGATTGTACCGATAGATGGCCTTTATGCAAAACGAGCCTTTTCTTATATCCTGACCAAAGGGACAAACCTTAATCGCAATACGCAATTATTGGTCAATACGTTGAAATATGGTACTGAAGCTTAGTATTTAAACAAACGTTTGATTAAATGGGATGAATGGAACAAGTGACAGGTTCTATTCGTTCCTTTTCTACTCGACCAAACCACCTCTTTTTAAGCATTGTCCATTTTAAGGTGATAGTTATTTCAATATATAAGTAAACTTCTGAATTCCACCTAACATTGTAATGATAGTATGAGCTATCAACAAAAAAATAGTTTGTTATCCGTATAAATTCCCTCATTTCCAATACTAAATGTATATTACTCTCCCTTCATTGTCATATTTAAATATAATATTGCTGGCATCCGCTAGTATATGTGTAAGAAAAGAGCAAGAATAATGAAAAGATCTTTAGGTTTTCTTGTTATTATTTGTGAGGGAGGGTCAAGCTTTGAAAAAAGTGAATCTAATTATGGATACCATTGATTATATCGAAGCTCATCTATCAGAGAAAATGAACCTAGCACTTGTTGCACATGCCTTGCATTATTCGAAGTATTATCTGCATAGGGTATTTTCACAAACAGTAGGTATGACTATTCATGATTATGTACAGCGAAGAAAGTTAACTGAGGCAGCAAAGATGCTTGTATTCTCCGATAAGTCTATTCTAGAAATCGCATTGGTTGCTGGTTACGAGAGTCAGCAATCATTTACCACTATATTTAAAGCAATGTATAAGAAATCACCCCTTCAATACCGTGAGGAAAAAGACTATTATCCATTACAGTTACGATTCCAATTTAATCATGAATGGACTCAGACGAGTAACAATAAAGA
Source organism: Cytobacillus sp. FSL M8-0252 (assembly GCF_038007345.1). NCBI lineage: Bacteria > Bacillati > Bacillota > Bacilli > Caryophanales > Bacillaceae > Cytobacillus > Cytobacillus sp. FSL M8-0252. The sequence continues at coordinate 345,758 of NZ_JBBOWZ010000001.1, read as the reverse complement.
ATTAGAGAACTTACGAATAATTAAAGAAGCTACCAAGGATGATGTACCATCTTGGATGGCTTTTGTAAGCCTCGTAATTGATGGCTTTCCTCACTTGCAAGAAGCAGAGCATAGAAAGGTACTTCAAACATACATTGCTGACAGACGTGCCTTCATCATGATAGAAAATGGATTAATCATTGGAAATATGTTGATTTCCCACATAAATGGGGGAATTGATTTCCTGGGGGTTCATCCTTTATATGATAAACCAGAGATTATACATCTTTTTATAAAGATGACCGATTTGGCAAATTACAAAAAAGTCCACATCACGTCTTTTAGAAAAGGAGATAAAGCTGACCTAGGCTACCGAAATGCATTAATTCAACTAGGTTTTAGAGAAGCAGAACTTCTGACTGAATTTGGTTATCCTACTCAGGAAATGGTTTTATACCAACAAGGAGAGATACATGATTAAGCCAGTTACACTATATTTATGAAAACTTAAGTATAAGAAAGGAGTGCTATAATGACATCTGATATATTCCAGGAAGAAAGTATACGATTAAAAGAAATGATTAGTCATTTGGAAGAAGAAAAAGATTACATCAATCATAAAATTAAAAAAGACGATGCAGATTATCATGATTTAAAGCATTATTTATCCGAGTTTACTGCTGATCCGATGGAGATGTACCAAAATTATCGGTCTATGACTAATATTGATAAAACAATTGACTTTTACTATAGTCAATTAAATAAAGTAAAAAAGCTTTTAGAATCACCTTATTTTGGTCGTATCGATTTTAAATTTGAGGATGGCGATGAGGTAGAAGAATTTTATATTGGAAAGTTCAACCTAGCTGATCGAGATAACGATATATTAATTTACGATTGGCGAGCACCGATATCGAGTATGTATTATGAATACGAACTTGGGCAAGCTGCTTATGAAGCACAGGTTGGTATGATACATGGGGAAATCAGCCGAAAAAGACAGTATAAAATTAAGGATCAGCAATTGCAGTATGCATTAGAGAGCTCTATGACTATCCAAGATGATGTCCTTCAAAGAGAATTGAGTACAACGTCTGATGATCGAATGAAAACAATTATATCAACCATACAGAAAGAACAAAATAAGATTGTACGAAATGAATCTGCTCATACTCTCGTCATTCAAGGAGTTGCTGGTTCAGGAAAATCAGCCATTGCTCTGCATCGCATTGCCTACTTGCTTTACAAGCACAAAGAAAAGCTATCGTCTGATCAGATCACAATCATATCACCGAATAAAATATTTGCTGATTTTATAGCAAATGTTTTGCCTGAACTGGGTGAAGACCCAGTTCGTGAACAGACATTTGATGATATTGCCACAGCTCTTCTTCCAAAGAATATAAAAGCTGAATCTTTATACGAACAAACCAAAAGAATCATAGAGGAACCTCATTCTAACTATACGCTTCGAGTAAAACTAAAATCCTCATTAGCTTTTTTTAAGCAATTGAGCAATTATATAAAGAATATTGATTCAAACATCTTCCAACCGGATGAAAATATGCATTTTGGTGATACGATCATAACAAAAGAATACCTTTTATCAAGATTCCATAGTTATAATAACCTCCCAGTAAAACAACGGTTGGATGAGTTATCTAATGATGTCTTGGACATTTTAAAGAAGAGTAAAGCAGCAGAAATTAAAAACATCCCTTCCAAAATAGACTTAAAAAAAAGACTTAGCAGCTATTTAAAATTTAGTGATGCCCAATCTATTTATATACATTTCTTTAATGTGATAAATAATGCTGATGCACTAAATTGGAATAAAGAAAGACTAGAATATCAAGATGTCTTTCCATATATATATTGTATCTACTATTTTGAGGGCATCGAGTCGTTTAACTTAGTTAAGCATTTAGTTATTGATGAAATGCAAGATTACAGTCCCGTTCATTACGCTGTAATCAATAAAATATTTAGGTGCAAGAAAACAATCTTAGGTGATTTTGGTCAAATGTTGAATCCTTTTAGTTTAAATTCCGATCAATCCTTCAGTAACATATTTGATAGAATGGAATTTGTAGAACTGAAAAAAAGTTATCGATCCTCTTATGAAATTATCGCTTTTGCGAAGCAGTTTATGCCGGATTACTCCATCGAAGCAATTGATCGCCATGGAGAAAAACCAGAAATTATATCGTATACAAACCAGCATTTTTTGATTGATCAATTACAAAGATTAATCATCCAGTTCCAAAATAACTCGTTTAATCGTTTAGGTATCATCTGTAAAAGTGAAGCACAAGTAAATCAAATTTATGATGAACTAAAACAGTTTTTTACACTTAATAAACTAAGTGATACCAGTGAAACATTTGAGCAAGGGATAACCGTAACAACAATCCAATTAGCTAAAGGATTGGAATTTGATGAGGTGCTCATTCCTTTTGCAAATGCTGATGTATATAAATCTAAATTTGACAAAGGCTTATTATATATCGCAGCAACTAGAGCGATGCATAAGTTGACTATACTGCACAAAAAAAGCGAATTAACTCCTTTAATTAAAAACGAGTAAAAATCGACCCCATTCTATAAAAGATTGGGGTCTTCTCTTTTTATCAATCAATTGTCACAATTCTACCCCTTTAGCAACATAACTAGAAGAATTCCCTTTATTTAAAGAAATAAAGTAACTATCAACCAACCAGAGCAGACTAATATAAAAACTAACTATGTGTAAAGAAACTATCTAGAGGAAATAACTTAGTTATTACCGTTTTGTTTTACTTGATATTACTCTATATGCTTTATAGAATATTAATCAGATTAATGAAGGAGGATTTTTGTTTGAATAACTTATGTTTAAGTCTGGTTCATAGCTTTTCTCAAAAATAATTCATCGAGGAGAGTGTAATTAATGAACTTTTATATAATGAAAGATATACTGAACGAACAGTTCGATTTAAAAATTACTCACATGACACAACTTACCGATCATAATATATCTGCAACCTATTATTTAAATACATCTAAAGGAAGTTACGTTCTAAAACGTATTCCTTCCTATATTCAAGATACCGAAATAGAAGGCAAATTGGTTAAGTACCTTTACGAAAACGAAATTCCTGTAGCACAAGTTATTAAATCTAATCAAGGAACTTATTCATTCTCCATAAACGGGGAAAAATACCACTTACAAGAATATATAGATGGGGAAATTTATGACTTAAATAATGGAACTGACTGGTTTAAGGATGTATCCGCTCAAAATTTAGGAAAAATTCAACATGTATTATCTCAAACCCCCAAATTAAAAACAGGAATGATTAATAAAGAATTATTTACTAACGGTCAAATTATTAAGGCAAAAAAATCCTACCTCAAGACTTTTAAAAAAGCACAACAGTCAAACGATACGACAACTATGAAAGATATTATTAACCGATTAGAGTATCTAGATACAATTAATAACTATACGTTTGATTATTCTAAGTTTACATGTACTAATTCACATGGAGATTATTATACTTCTCAAATCATATGTAAGGAAACAAAATTATATACAATTGATTGGACAGACGCCTGTCATTTACCTGCATGTTGGGAAGTAATGATGTCTTTCGCTTATGCGGACCCTGTTGCTAAGAGTGGAAAAATTGAATCTAATGCTCTTAAACGTTATATAGATAACTATTCAAAGTGGTTTACCTTGACTAAGTACGATTTGTTCCATATGCCGTATCTGTATTTCTTTCAGCTAGCTGTCAGTAATTTTTACGAACCATATGGAAAGTTACCAAAAGAATATTTAAAAATTGCTAGGCTGACAACAAAGCAGTTAGCATGGCTAAATAAGAATGTTGATTCTTTAGCCATGAAGTTAGTTTAAAAAACGTAATCTTTTGTCTTGTCCCTGTCACGTAGACAACATAAAAAGCTGAACATTGAACGTGTGTCGATATTCAATCGGCACACGTTTATTTAGTTTCATATGACTAAATTTAGAATCATCATTACCTAGAGCTTATTCTCCTTCTGTTTAACACTTATTCAGTTTTGAGGTGTCGAAAGATCGATTCTATAATTAGCATAAAAAAACAAGTTGCCCCAGGGTTCATACGAATCGGAGCTAGCTTTACGATTGGTAAAGCTATTTTGCCAAGTGTTATCGCACAATTACGAGCCACTCATGAGCAATTATCTTATCATGTTACAATTGGGAATAGCGAATAAGTAATTGATAGTGGCAGGCACCATAGCAGTAGATATTGGCTTGTGGAAAGGCAAACCAATGCGAAAGAGTTTGTCCAGAACCCCTTTGCAGAAGATTGCTTATTGACCTTCTGTTCACCCACATATGGAAAGGCATTTTCATTCGATAGAGGATTTATATGACCAAGAGTAGGGCACGAAAAAGGCACTTGATTGAATTACATCAAATTAGCGTCAAATCGACGTTCATCAGCTCTACACAAGGAATAAAGAGGAGTGTAAAAAGTAGCTTAGAAGCTCCTTATTTTCCGAGGTAACTATTAAAGAGGAGTTGACATACGGCCTATAGAAGCTGGAAGGCTTTAAGAAGAACATTCCTTCTCTTATGTGTTAATCAAAGGAACGAACTTGATTACAGTATCCAGTTATTAGTTGATACGTTAAAAAACCGCACTGAGTCTTACGAAAAGAGCAACGATTATTATCAAACCACTTTTTTTGCGATTTAAATAAATGTTTGATTGAATTGTGGGCAAGGAGGCCGGCACAAGCGACCTCCATTTAACTGTATTTCTCTATTTAAAAAGCTGGATAATTGCTCTGGGAACGGCAAAAACATAGTCTGCTATTGTCATCGTATTTTCAACCTTGTCGAACTTCTCTTCGAATCGATTAAGGTATTTTGTTAAATGATTTGTTACGATTTCTCCTTGAATCGGTTCTACACCATTTTTAAAACGAATGCGAACTGATTTTCCTTTATGAAGATCTTCTGAATCCATGATTTGAAAATGGATATGCGCTTCAGAAGAGTTACCCGAGTTCCCACATTTGCCAAGTAATTGTTTTTGAAGAACTTCCTCTCCTTCTTGGACAATGATACTGTCTTTTTTAAAATGAGCAATCATACTATATTCCTTATGCGCATGCTCTATCACAATATAGTTGCCTGGGGGGTGTTCTTCATCCATCTGCCCTGGAATATTATCATCGAGACCATCAACCACTTTTATTACTTTGCCATTTTGAGGGGCGATAACTTCCTCTGCAAATGCGTAATAACTCTCATTTTTTTCAGGTCTACCATTATATGTAGAGCCATCCTTCACCTTTAATAGATCATACGCGTACCTTTGATGTTCATATACGTAATGGTAATTAATAAATTCATTTGTGCCACCCCAGAAAACAAACCAATCATCCATCACTGGCATAATGTATTCATTCTTTGTATAAATCTTATCTGTTTCTGGAAAGACAAAGTAGGGTTTCAAATAGAAACTGACAATTGTATATTTATCATCGAATCCAACCACAACTGCTTTTGCTTTTGAGTTATCTACCCATACGAACTGACCAATGCCTAAGACATCCGTCCGTGACGTAAGATGATAACTACGCACACCTTCATTAAAAGCTGCGCTCATCTCAATAAATGCCGATAATGAAACCATTCCTTGAAACACTTTTGAAGTTGCTTCATAAATTGTTTTAAAATCTTCTCTTAACCAATGATCTATAAACCTATCAGGATCTATTGACCCTACCATACCCTCTACCCCCGTAAGTTTTATTAAGATGAAAAAATTAAACGATTCTCAAGAAATATTTTGCAATTAATAGTAAAGAAACCGCCAATAGTTACTTTAATTTCACTTGAATCTTCTAACTTACCTTTCAAATCCCCTCTTAATGCTAGACCTAAATTTTCATCCTGTAATTCACCATTTACATACAACTTTTCTCCGTTAATCCAATAATTTTCGATTAATATATGATTTCCATGATGGTTTACTTCAAAAACCTTCTTCATATCAATCACTCCTTGATTATTCTACGACTATCTAGGGAATAAGTTTCACAAATAATCTGTTTTTTTACTACCAAAAAAAGATTCTTAAATTCTGATGAAAGTCATAGTATATTCTAACCGAGGATAAATTTAATACTTCCACAAGGGGAGCCTAATATGGCTGAGAGTGAGCGAGTTCGTTCTGACCCTAAGAACCTGTTAGATAATGCTAGCGTAGGGATCGTGGTTTTGGATATGAGCAATACTAGGCATCCATCACCGCCTATGTATTGCTTTTTTTCATGACAAAAAAGTAATACAGGTTTACTCGTTCGCTTCTCTTTTCGGAGAAGGAGGAAAAACATGAAACAAAATAAAACACTTTTTATGGTGGAAATTGCTATATTTGCAGCTTTGGCATTATTACTTGATTTCTTATCAGGCTTACTGATGGGGAGATTTTGGCCACAAGGTGGGTCCATCTCACTTGCTATGGTACCGGTTTTCTTAATGGCCTTTCGTTGGGGTGTTAAAGGCGGCGTCTTAACGGGCTTACTATTAGGAGGACTTCAAATCTTAACAGGAGCTGTTCCTTTTCATTTCGCCTCTTGGATCATTGACTATTTCGTAGCCTTTGCTGTTGTCGGACTCGCAGGCATCTATATGAATAAAGTTGTGCAAAATTATCAAGACGGCCAATTTGCCAAAGCAAACATGTATGTTATTAGTGGCGTTTTCTTAGGAAGTTTCTTACGCTTCTTATGCCATTATTTATCAGGCATTATCCTATTTGGTGCCTATGCTCCGGCAGATCAACCTGTCGCACTTTACTCACTCGTATATAACGGAACATATATGCTACCTACCTTTATCGTATGTGCCTTAGTCGTTGTCATGCTTTACACAACAGCCAATAAGGTCCTTCTGAAAAAAGCATATTAATCATCTAAAGGCTCTGGGGGAACGCAGGGCCTTTTTTTCAAGTCAACGTTTTGGGGGATTTTCGCACGATGAATGAACTGTGGAATCAGGGTGACATGTACATCGGCGTGATATCCATAAGGTAACCATGCAAAATGAAAGCGCCAAAAGCAGCTAGACAAACCAACATCTTCTCTTCTATTTTCTCCTTGAGACCGGCAGTTTTCTTTTTGGATTTCTGAGAGGGGGAGTAGACACATCTTTATCCTTACTTTTTTTAGCAGCACTTTTCTTCCGTCAATGTCAATCTAACGATGAACAATCTTGATTATTTATGAACTTGCAACAACTATTATCTACGGTAGTTTAAACCAACATCATCTGTTTTCTTTCTTGTGATTTTTGTACGTAAACACGATCGTGCGCAGTTCTCAACCTTCCCCTTCTCTCTTTTGCGCGTAAACACAATTTGCGCGCAGTTCCCTGACTTCCTCTTCTCTCTTTTGCGCGTATACACGATTTACGCGCAGTTCCCTGACTTCCCCTGCTCTCTTTTGCGCATAAACACGATTTGCGCGCAGTTCTCTGACTTCCTCTTCTCTCTTTTGCGCGTATACACGATTTGCGCGCAGTTCTCTGACTTCCTCTTTTCTCTTTTGCGCATAAACACGATTTGCGCGCAGTTCCCTGACTTCCCCTGCTCTCTTTTGCGCGTATACACGATTTGCGCGCAGTTCTCTGACTTCCTCTTTTCTCTTTTGCGCGTATACACGATTTGCGCGCAGTTCCCTGACTTCCCCCTTCTCTCTTTTGCGCGTAAACACAATTTGCGCGCAGTTCCCTGACTTCCTCTTCTCTCTTTTGCGCATAAACACGATTTGCGCGCAGTTCCCTGACTTCCCCTGCTCTCTTTTGCGCGTAAACACAATTTGCGCGCAGTTCCCTGACTTCCTCTTCTCTCTTTTGCGCGTATACACGATTTGCGCGCAGTTCTCTGACTTCCTCTTTTCTCTTTTGCGCGTATACACGATTTACGCGCAGTTCTCTGACTTCCTCTTCTCTCTTTTGCGCGTAAACATCATTTGCGTTCAGTCTTAACTATAAACGCTCATTTAAGAATTACCGTATTGATTGGATGAAGCTGACACATATTTAAAAGATACCACCGCCCAAGTTTATGTGGAGATTGTATAGCACACACGCCTAGATACTGCTGGCTCTTTCCTCTGTAGTCATGCCACCAGAGGGTCCATGTTATTGAAAATAAGGATATAATTGAACATTGTAATTATCATTTACATATTTATCCACTCGCATAACTTCTATGCAATAACAAGAAATAATCTCTATCTCCATTCAAAAAATTTTATTTTTCGTGAACGAAAGGAGAACACTAATCGTCATAATAGTAAATCCAAAGAAAAGGGGGGCAAGGTTTGGAAGAGAAAAAATGGATTAAAGCAGCGAAAAAAGGCGATAACCAGGCGTTAGCTCACTTATTTAAGGAGAGTTATCCCCTTCTCGTTCATTATTTAATGAAGCTCACCCTTAATCGAGAAGAAGCTGAGGATTTGGCACAAGAGACAATGACAAAAGCGATTGAAAAACTAAATCAATTTCAGGTGAAATCGAAATTCTCCACTTGGCTCATATCCATTGGCACAAAATTATATATCGATCAAAAAAGGCGCCAGAAGCGAGCTGATGCCTTTAAAGCACAACATATGCGGAAATTAAAATGGCAGGCACAGTCACGAAATGAAGATTGGGATTTCTTATTAGCTTCTCTCGGTGAATTAGAAGATGAATTAAGAGTGCCGATTATTTTAAAACATTATTATGGCTATGCGTATGATGAGATTGGCAAAATGCTTGGAATTGCTGAAGGAACAGTAAAATCTAGAGTTCACCGCGGAATTAAAACCATTCGAAAGGAGATGGGTGAAGATGAGAAAGGCCCAGGAACAATGGAAAATCCTATCAAACAAGGATGAAGAAGATTTTTCAAAAGAAATGAAACGTTCTTTTGCACAGTTTGAGGAAAATAACCCCATCTCTACTCCTAGTGAAGATTGGTTTGAAAAAATGGTCATCGCAGAAAAGGATGAAGCTAGCAAAAAATGGCGAAGAGAATTACTCTTATTCAGCGGAATAGCAACACTTATTCTTGTTTTATTTTTTACAACATTAACCCAAATACCAGTTGTCTTTATCACATTACAAGGTCTTACAGTCCTTCTTGTCATCTGTTATACCTTTCTGCAAATCCAAAAACATAGAGAGAAGGTGCGACATGACGAATATTGATTTCTTTTTACTATTCTTAGTAGCAATTATTTTATTATCACAAAGTATCTTTTTATTTACTAATGCAAAGAAAAATGGAATGAATCATTGGTTCTGGGGTATTATCGCCTTAATTCAAGCACCGGTACCACTAATATTCTATTTCATCGTAAGAAACGTTCGTAGAAAAGAGGAGGATGAATTAAATGATTATCGTGACTACTGAAACAATACCAGGTAAAGAAATAAAAGAGTTAAAAGGTTTTGTTAGGGGAAATTCAGTCCAATCGAAACATATTGGAAAAGATATCGTTGCCGGATTACGTACGATTGTCGGTGGAGAAGTCTCGGAATATACAGATATGATGACGGAATCTCGCCAGAAAGCAATCGGTCGAATGGTAGAGCATGCCAAAGAAAAAGGGGCAAATGCGATTATCGGTGTACGTATAGAAACGTCAGCTATAATGGCAAACGCCAGTGAAATATTGGCTTATGGTACGGCGGTGTATGTGGAGTAAACAAGGGGTTATATATATTTGTTGGCTGTCGATTTCTCGACAGCTTTTTTGTTGAGTACCTTAAACCTATGCAGAACAAGATCTCTTTACTATTTTCAAGAACTAGACTTTAATATTGTCAATATGGGCTAATTATCCTTTTTTAAGTCGCTCAGTAGTTTTTCTAACCAATAGATATTGCTTTGTATACTTTCATAGAAATAATTACTTAAGAAACGATTATAGCGGTGATCTTTATCATTATTTATCAATATTTCCAAACGAGCCCTAGTCTCTTGTAACTCTCTTGCTTCGATAATCTTTTTTTCTATTATCTCTATCACCTTGTCCGGATTAACATAATTTAGATTCGCGATGCCTAAGATCATATCATTTATAGTATCAGCATCTTCAAAGACTTTATATATTTTTTTCGGAAGTTCCAAACGTCCTTTTTCGGTTATACGATAAACTTGTTTATCTGGTCGATGCACTTCTTTAATCACTTTTACAACCTCAATTAAGCCTTGCTTGGCTAAGGAATCGAAATGATAATATAATTTGCTTTCTGTAATCGCCCGCATTTTATCTAACGGTACGGGTTCAGATAACAATTTCTTTATGTTGTATGGATAATTATCTTCATTCATTAGTTTACTTAAAATAAAAATTTGAATAGACATGTTGTTTCTCCTTATACTCATATACGTTTATAATAACACATTGAAAAATGCAATTATTCCCCCACTTAAGACCTATCACCAATAGGTACTTTACTCTTATTTACTATTAATAAAGATATTTAGTAAGCTTATTAATATACTCAAATTTGAGTATAAAATTAATTACCGGAAGGAAGTTAAGATGCTGAACAAATCAGATATTTCCAGCGAGGTTCTAGGTGTATTAAGTGGCAAAAGTGAAGAGAATCCATTTTTCGTATTTTCCAAGACACGTGATATAGGGCCAATTATTCCAATATCTAACCCTATTGGCGATACAGATAATCAAACTTGGATAGTTGTCCATATGGAAGAAGCTGTTCAAATTCTTAAAAACGCTAAGCAATTTACAGTAGACCCAACATCCATTGAAGAAAAAGAGAATTTTAGAGATAAAATTAATAGTAAAGAAAAATCGTCAGCTCCCGATACCTTCTTTACTGGTAAATCAATGCTCTTTTTAGATGGATTAGATCATAGGCGATTACGTATGTTGGTATCAAAAGCTTTTACTCCTCGATACATGGAGGGGTTGAGACCTCGAGTACAAGAAATTGCAGATGAGTTACTAGATAAAGTTCACTCTAAAGGTGAAATGGATCTTGTAAAAGACTACGCCTATCCATTACCTATTAATGTAATATCTGAGATGTTAGGCGTTCCTTATGAAGATCGTGAAAAACTAAAAGATTGGTCTTCTGCAATTGCTACGGGGCTTGGATGGGGAAAGCAAGATGCTACTGTTGCAAAAAATCTTCAAGAATTCGGAGAATATACGAAACAATTAGTTGAAAGAAAACGAATGAACCCCTCTGATGACTTAATTAGTCAGTTAATTGCTATCGAGGCTGAAGGAGATCGCCTCGATGAATCAGAATTAATTTCCATGATTACTTTATTAATTTTCGCAGGACATGAAACTACCTCAAATTTAATAGCTACAGGTAGTATGATGTTATTTGAAAATCCTAAGCAACTTGAGTTACTCAAAAAGGATCTTCGATTAATACCATCTGCTGTAGAGGAACTTTTAAGATATAACGGCCCTTCAACTGCTGTAGGACCACGCTTTGCAAAAGAAGACGTTGAGATATCTGGTAATAAAATCAAAAAGGGCGATATGGTTTTGGTCATGGTAAAAGCCGCGAATAGAGATGAAAAAATTTTTACTGATTCTGAAGATTTAGATATTACAAGAAAAATAAATCAACATCTAGCTTTCGGTCATGGTATGCATATGTGTCTAGGGTCACCACTCGCACGTTTGGAAGGAGAAATTGCTTTTACTTCCCTATTAAGACGTATGCCTAACTTATCTTTAAAAATCCCTAAAGAAAAAGTGGAATGGCAATTTAACCTTTCTTCACAAAGTATCGATTCATTACCCGTCACTTTCTAACCAACAAATCCTATAATTATTATCTAGATAATGTTTTTACGAAAGTCACTGTGATGCTCTACCACAGTGACTTCCACATTCAATCCCAATAGTATACCTAAATCACTAAGACTTCGTACCATTGTTAGTTACACCTATTATCTTCAATCTCTTCATTGTATTTAATGAAAGTTGAGGTGAAAATGAATAATATAGATAGAATTAAATTTAATAATTCCCATAAAAATTTTACTAGTGTATTCTCTCATTTCCTACTACTCATTGATAAACAATTCATCCACAGTTGTATTCAATATTGCAGCTAAATTAAACGCCAACTGCAGTGTTGGATCATATTTATTATTTTCAATAGCATTAATCGTTTGCCTCGTTACTTTGCAACGTTTCGCTACATCCTCCTGCGATAGTTTCATTGACTTCCTTAACTCACGTATTCGGTTTTTCATCTTAATTACCGTATTTTCTCTTATAAAAAAGTAATGTAATCAAGTAGATAATGCAAATACTTAGTAGAAAGGAAAATGGTGAGATTCCTTCATAAGTGTTGCTTCCCCAAAAAGCTGAATAAACCTTCTTCCCCATTTCTAAAACTAACACGGCTATGACTACTGCAAAGGAATAAGATTGTGCTTTCATTTTAATTAATTTTTTCCTTTCATCACCGAGTTGAGGTAACGTACTGATTGTAAAAAAAATGAGTATTAAACTTAAAACTAGCAGTGAAAAAAAGATAATAACAATCCCGTTCAAAATGATTCCTCCTTCAAAATGTAAAAAGTATTTGACACTTATTATACTAACACCTTTAAAAAATGTAAAATACTTTATACATTTTTTTACTAAAACAACACAAAAATGCTTAGAGCCATTATCAACTCTAAGCATTTAAATTAATCTCTATTTAACAAAGACACACCCGCGATACCTGGGTTCGTCATTTCGTATGGGTTCAAGATAAGATCCAATTCTTCTTCAGTAAGCACATCGTATTTTAAGCACAGTTCACGAACGGATTTGCCATTGATGATTGCTTCTCTCGCGATGCGTGCTGCGACTTCGTATCCGATATGTGGATTCACTGCTGTAATGATCCCTGCACTGTTTTCTACATATTCTTTCAAACGTGTTTCATTCGCTTCAATGCCTGATAAACAGTAATCTGTAAAAGCACGGAAAGCGTTGTTCATAATACTGATTGATTGTAATAAGTTAAAAACAAGTACCGGCTCCATTACGTTTAATTCTAGCTGTCCTGCCTCGGATGCAAGGCAAATGGTATGGTCATTACCGATGACTTGGAATGCCACTTGGTTAATCATTTCAGGCATAACAGGATTCACTTTACCTGGCATGATAGAAGAACCTGGTTGACGCGCAGGCAATGAAATTTCGCCTAGACCAGCGCGTGGGCCTGATGCCATTAAACGAATGTCATTAGCAATCTTAGACATATTCATCATACAGACTTTTAACGCTGCAGAAACTTCTGTATAAGCATCTGTATTTTGAGTCGCATCGACAAGATGATCGGCGCCAACAAGTGGTAAGCCCGTAATCTCAGCCATATGTTTAACAACACTTTCAATATAAATAGGGTCTGCATTTAGTCCCGTTCCTACAGCCGTTGCCCCCATATTGATTTCATATAAATGCTGACGAGATTGCTGGATCCGTTTAATATCTCTTGTGACTACACGACTGTATGCTTCAAACTCTTGTCCAAGACGAATCGGAACCGCATCTTGCAGATGTGTTCTACCCATTTTAATCACATGATCAAACTGCTTTGCTTTCTCCTTAAATGCCGCAAGCATATGCTCCATCGTTTGTGTCAGTTTTTCCAATGCATTCAATGTAGCAATATGAATCGCTGTTGGGAAAGCATCATTTGTTGATTGTGACATGTTGACATGACTATTCGGACTTAAGTGAAGTGCATAGTCTCCTTTATTCTTCCCTAGTAACTCTAGCGCACGATTGGCAATCACTTCATTGGCATTCATATTAATGGATGTCCCAGCGCCACCTTGAATCGGGTCAACAATAAAGTGATCATGCCATTTACCTTCAATAATTTCATCAGCAGCCTGTACAATAACATTGCCAAGCCCCTCATATAATCTTTTTGTGTCCATATTTGCTAACGCGGCTGCCTTTTTAACCATAGCAATTGCGATGATCAGCTCTTCATGAATGCGATATCCGGTAATTGGAAAGTTTTCAACTGCACGTAAGGTTTGAACACCATAATATGCATCTATTGGCACTTCTTTCGAACCTAAGAAATCGTTTTCAATCCTTACTTTATCATTTGACATTTTTATTTTCGCCTCGCCTATTTTCATCATTTAACTATAGATATATCATCTTGCTTTAAGACGATATACCTCCTAAATAATAGCACAGTCTAATTCTTTTATAAAGGCGGGGAGCCACAAAGATTTTTTCTGCTTACACACTGGTTAAGAAAAAAATAATAAGAGAAAAACTTAATAAAATGAGCAGAATAGTATGAAGGAAAATGCCAATCACACTGCATACTTTTCCAGCAGAAATTAACTTTCTTTCTTTAGGTCCATTAATATTGCACAATAACTTTGATGCATAGATGCTTCCAAAGATACCTATAACAAGTCCAATATACGGTGTGATGATAGAAAGTATTCCTAAAATAAGAGAGAGATGAACTTTTGACAAATGCACGCCTCTTTTCAAAAGTAAGCTTATAGTTCATCATATTACACAATAAGTCTTTATATACGGAAAAATGGATTAAATGATGAGAGAGGTTCATTCTAAGAGGTTTTCGATACAATTTGTGGATTCGAATGAACAAGGTAAAAACTTCACCAACCTAGCCATCATCAATAGACCCAGGTTGGTTATAATCAGGCCTTGTTTAAATCCCTTCTATATTAAACGAACACCGGATGAAAATAGATCACTGGCTCTTCATATGGGTGAATGCGTTTGATGATTGTTTTCACTTCTTCCATCCGGCTATATAGGCAACGAAATTCCATCTTACATTCTGTCCCAAACGAGATGTTCCCAATTTGACCTAAGTAAGGATTAGCGTCTTCTAAAGGTCTATAGTAACCTTTTACCTCTGAGTAGGATATAACCTGATCATAATTCCCCACTGTTAATGTTCCTATTGCATTCAATTCATCTCTTAATCTCACAATATATTCGCCTGGTATTAATACTTCGACTTTTACAAATTCAAATATCATGAAGTTTCACCTACCATTTAAATGACACGCTTTGAAAAAGTGAAATCGTCAATATCACTGTTGTTAAAGTGCCAGCAGTCATCAAAGTAATCAACTTCGAGCGACTATTCTCCGTTTTTAAAACTTCATTCGATACCGCAAGCCAAATAACGATAGATGCGATTGCAATAATTGATAGCATTCCTGTAGACATCTTTCATCCCCCCCAGGATTTTTTTTAGACTCTTCTCTACTATTCTATACGATTTTGTGAGACATTTAGTTTCAAAAAGTAAAAATTAGTCTTAAGTCTGATTCAGGGTTAGGGCATTAGCATGAGTTGCATTAAGGTTTTTGTTAAATCAAGCTGTTATTTTAATTTTTCGCTGGTGGCTTGGTATTATCCGCCTTGCTATGTTCGCATTTTTGATTTAACAACACATCCTTGTAGTTTTCATTACTCTTGTGTTCATATCTCTGATTTGACAACACTTCTTCGCGTTTTTCTTTACTCTTGTGCTCGTATTTCTGATTTGGCAACACTTCTTCGCGTTTTTCTTTACTCATGTGTTCTTATTTCTGAATTACAAACACATCCTTGTGGTTTTCTTTACTCTTGTGTTCTTATTTCTGATTTGGCAACACTTCTTCGCGCTTTTCTTTACTCTTGTGTTCTTATTCCCCATTTCCCAACACTTCTTGCCCTCCTTCCACCCATTTGAGTGGACATTCTCTTTTGAGCAAACTTACTGGCGAATTATTTAACCCTTTAATCCCCTCCCTCGATATACAACCCTACCTGATTCAGATCTCATCCCCCCACCCAAATAAAAAAACACCCCTAGCACTCTAGGGATGCAACTGATTATATAACGATCTTACTTAACTCCAAAACCCTTGTTTCTTCTCCATCAGCATTCCCCCAAGTTTGCTTTAAGTAGAGTTCGGCAATCGCTTCATATTTACCCTTAAATTTCTGCGCATATTCTAATGCGATGACACTTTCATAAAGATGAGCCATTTTTTCCATTAATGGTTTCGCTTGAAGTTGCTGCACGAGGGGCTCAGCTTTAGCGAATTGTTGCAGCTGTTGTTTCACTTCAGCAAACTTTACTTCAACGAGTGCGGTCTGTTCACCTTTAGCTAGTAAAGCAATTCGATCAAACGTT
Organism: Cytobacillus sp. FSL M8-0252; assembly: GCF_038007345.1. Classification (NCBI taxonomy): domain Bacteria; kingdom Bacillati; phylum Bacillota; class Bacilli; order Caryophanales; family Bacillaceae; genus Cytobacillus; species Cytobacillus sp. FSL M8-0252. Next base: position 329,551 of record NZ_JBBOWZ010000001.1, on the reverse strand, counting down.
TGATTGATAAATAGTTCGTCGGCAGAGAATTTATTAACGAGACGGATTAATTCCTGACCGAGTATGTTCGCCGTGCCCTCCCATACCGTTAGCACTTGGGCATCTCGTAAAAGCCTTGGGGTGATAAAATCCTCTATATAACCGTTCCCTCCATGCAACTCTATTGCTTCATGGGCAAAATGAATCGCATTTTCTGCTGATTCTTTTTTCAAAAGGGCAATATAGAGACGGTGTAGAATAACCTCCGAATCGCTTGCCTCACCCGCTACAACCTTGTCGTATAGTTCTACTAAATCGAAAATTGCGGCGACCTCTACCTCAAGCTTTGCCTTAAGTTGAGAAAGTGTTTGTTGAATCATTGGCAAATCAATCAACTTTTGACCGAACGCTTCCCTTGCCATGGCATACTGCTTTGCTTCCTCATACGCTCGCTTCATGATGCCGCTTGATGCGACAGCATTACATATCCGAGAAAGGTTTAATGCTTCCATCATATAGTAAAAACCTTTTGATTCATCGCCGACTACATAGGCAACACTACCATCAAATTCTACTTCTCCAGATGGGACAGCACGCACACCCAATTTATCTTTTAATCTTCTAATGCGAAGATGGTTTAGCTCGCCATTGTCTTGTTTCCACGGAACAGCGAACAATGTTAAGCCCCGCGTTCCTTCTTTGGCGCCTTCCTTTCTTGCTAACACCATTGCTACACCACATTGGCCAGCATTGGAAGCAAAGTATTTCTCACCATACAACCGGTATTGTCCCTCTTCTTTTACTGCTCTCACGACATTTGCACCTACATCTGACCCGCCTTGCCGTTCAGTTAAAAAAGTCGCTCCCTCGTATAATTCCTCATCAGCATTTGTTGCACACACATGCGGTAAGAAGCGTTTCTTTATTTCTTCATTTCCATAATGATCCAATAGATAGGCGGTCGCCATTGATAAAGTAACTGGACAATAAAATCCTGGCTCTGTTTGAGAAAGGAGATACCCTTGCGCATAACTGTAAATATAGTTGCCTTTTCTACCAAGCTCAGGGATTTCCTTATGCACATAGCCCACCATACCCGTACCGTATGATTCTTTTACTGTTTGTTTGTAGCCGCTATTCACCCACACTTCAGAAACTTCTTCACCATAGCGGTCATACTGTTTTAGCACTGGTTGTCCTTCTCGATCAGTGTATTTAGCACGTTCATCAATCGGACCAGCACATTGCGCGCCGTACGCTGTTAATTTTTCAACTGCGTAATCAAAAAACGCAGGAGGAAGCTTTTCTTTTAAAATATGAAGTAACGTCTCGTCTTCTTTGAAAAAATTAGTTGCATAGCCGCTCTTCTTTTCCGGTTCCTTCAATACTTTCATACTTGCTCCACCCCTTCTTTTAACACTCTTTTTAATATTTTCCCTGACGCATTTCTTGGCAACATGTCAACTTGATGGTAGGAACGTGGGATTTTATATTTTGCTAAATGGTCAACAAGGAATCGATTGAGCTCCTCACTATTTACATCTTCTGTTGCTGAGAAGATGGCTGTTACTGTTTCTCCCCATTCACGGTGTGGGAGACCGATAATCGCAACCTCTTGAATAGTGGGATACTTCATCATAACGTCCTCGATTTCTTTCGGATAAATATTTACACCACCTGAGATAATAACATCCTTTTTACGATCGACTATCCAAATATAGCCTTCTTCATCCCGTCTTGCTAAATCCCCAGTCTTTAACCAGTCACCGATAAATGTTTCTTTTGTTAATGCCTTATTTTTGTAGTAACCAACCATGTTGCCTTCTCCACGCAAGACAATTTCTCCAACTTCACCTACCGGGATCACTTGACCGTGTTCATCAACAATTCTTAACTCCGTATGAAGGGGTGCTCGCATACCAATGCTACCCGTCTTTTCTCCATGCTCTTCAGGTAACATGATGGCGCCACTTGGTCCTGCTTCCGTTAAGCCATACACACTTGTTAGTCGATCCGTGTGAAATCTTTCAGCAATAAGATCAATTTGTTCCTTGGCAAGCGGCGCTCCTCCGTAAACCCACCATTTCATCGATGATAGGTCGTAGTTTTTTAATTCTGGGTGTTGTGCGGTCAGTAAATAAGCGACCGGTGCACCAAAAAAGTGTGTTGTGCGATGTGTTGCAACCGCTTTCAAAAGAAGGTCTGGCGTAAAGGTAGGAGTAATGACAACTGCTGCCCCGACAACGGTTGCTGACATGAGGAATAAATGTAGAGGGGCTGAATGCGTTAAAGGCATCATTAAAAGCATTTTACTATCTGGTTTTACTTCCATTTCAACAGCAATCATTTGCGCCACTGTTAAAATATTGCGATAGCTAAAAAGAACACCCTTAGGATCACCTGTCGTTCCAGATGTATAAAGAATGGTACTGTAGTCATCTTCCGTTAGATTACACTCAACTTCTTTTCCAGGAGAAAGGGCCAATAACTGCTCAAAGCTTTCCCAATTCTGCGCATGCTCTCCCGTTTTAATCTTCAATGGTACTTTTTCAATACTCTCAACTGCTGAAAAAATAATCTCATGTGCGAAAATAGCTTTCGCTTCACAATGATCGACAATGTACTGCACCTCATCCAATGTGAACTTGGCATTTATCGGTATAACAACAGCACCCACTCTTTGCACAGCAAAATAGGTAATGATAAATTCAAATGTATTAGGCATAAACAAACAGACATTGTCTCCTTTATCAATTCCTCTTTCCAATAAACCGTTTGAAAGCGCATTTACTTTATCGTTTAACTCTTGAAAAGTAAGACTTCCTTCAAAACCGATTACTGCCTGTGCTTGAGGATACTTCCTGGCATTTCTTGCGACTAATTGCGAACTATTCATGACGATCCCTCTCTTCTACTAGTTTTTCGAGCCTTTCACTAAAGCTCTTCTTCAAAGACAGCAACTCTTCTTTCATTTCCAACAGTTCTTCAATGGCTTGATCAATTTGCTGGATCCGCTGATTACCATAAGTAATCGTACGTTCTAACTGGGCCATACCCGTTCTGTCATAATCAAATAGCAACACCATTTCTTTAATTTCTTCCAATGAAAAACCATACCGCTTTCCACGAAAAATCAACTTTAACTTGGCACACTCTTTTTTTGTATACAAACGATGATTGCCTTCAGAACGAGTCGAGCTAATTAACCCTAGCTCTTCATAATAGCGAATCGTCCTTGTAGAAACATCAAATTTTGCAGCTACTTCACGTATTGTCTTCAGTCATCAGCACCTCCTTTTTCTTAGTATACAATTGACGTTAACGTTAACTTCAAATGTTTTTTGTATATTATCAAAATTCTTATATTTAAACAAAAAAGAATGATATCTGTCTTAGATATCATTCCAGACCGTAGACAAACCCCAACTTTGCATTAAGCGAAGGTGGGGTTTTCTATTGTTGTCAAAGATTTTTCTTCTTTTTTAGGTTGGACATGACCCTCGCCATGTCCAGTTTGCCAATTTCTTAAGATTCATGGCAGCGAACGTAAGCATCGCCTGCATTGAAACTTTTTTAATACCTCTTAAGGTCGTCCAACGCATGCCATGCTTTTCTTTTGCGTCCGCAAAGACTCGTTCGATCGTTTCTTTACGTTTCGCATATAGAGTTTTATTACGTTCGGTATGTCTCAAATGATCTACTTCCTCTATGTACTCCTGCCATACATGTCTATGAATCATTTTGGTATGATTCTTACTTTGCGTACAACGTTCTAACAGAGGACAGTCTTTACATTCCAAAGGATTTGAAGCGTATTGTTTGTACCCGTCTCTTGTCGTCGTACGGTAAGATAGAATTTGTCCTTCGGGACATAGATAGGCGTCAAAATATTCATCGTAAACGTATTCGTATTTTCTAAGATATCCGTCTTTCGTTTTTGGACGTGTATAAGGCATAACAGGTCTGATGTCTTGGTCCATTAAGAATTTAGCGATGTGTGGTGTTTTATATCCTGCATCAACAGCGATAGAATGGGGCTTACCGACTTTATCTGTGACTTGAGTGACGAGTTTGTCCAACATCCGACTATCGTGAACATTCCCTCCGGTGACCAGTGACCCTAAGATAAACCCACGGGAGTCGCTCGCCGTATGAAACGAATACGCAAATAGTTTTTCGCGTTCATCTTTTACGTAATAACCACTTTCAGGATCTGTCGTGCTAACTTTTATTTCTTTTGACTCTTCTTTATTCTGCGGGGGGAAGGGCTTTTTTCCGTGTTTCTCACGATCGATATTAATCTCTTCATCTAACTGATTCTGATATGATCTCGTTTCGACTCGGGCTATTTTTTTTTCAAATTTCTTCTTATTAGCGTTCGCTTTTACATGAGTAGAATCAATAAAAGCAATGGATGGATCGACCAATCCCTTGGTCATCGCTTCTTTTAGAATGCGATAGAAAATTTGTTCAAATAGATCTGTATCGTGAAAGCGTCGTGCGTAGTTTTTACCGAAGGTTGAAAAATGAGGAATCTTCTCGGTGAACCCATAGCCAATAAACCATCGATAAGCCACGTTGGTTTCGATTTCCTTTATGGTTTGACGCATTGAGCGTATGCCGAAAAGGTATTGTATGAAGACCATTTTAATTAGAACAACGGGATCAACACTCGGTCGACCATTGTCTAAGCAATACTTATCTTTTACCAGATCATAAATGAATTCAAAGTCAATCGATTGTTCAACCTTCCTGACCAGATGATCATCTGGAACAAGTTGATCCAACGCAACCATTTCAATTTGATTTCTTCCATCTTCAACGTGTTTTGATAACATTTTATATCCCCCACAAAAAATCGATTCCATTCTATTATACAAAAAAAGCTTGTAGACTTGGTCTAATTCTTAGACTTTGTCTACAAGCTGGAATGATATCTGTCTTAGATATCATTCTTCTCTGTTCTTATGCTTTTTTTTATTCCAATCAAAAGGAATGTTGGTCCATTCAAAAAATAGATACCCAAGAAACACCAACAAACTTACCATTATATTCTCAAACCAAGAAATGGGCTGACTACTTATTAATTGCCATATCGTTCCCGTTAAAAAGAAGATCACCGCAAAAGAAAGGCTATTCTTTAGCATGATTTCCCCCCTTATGTAAATAAGTTATTTTCTCCCTATCTTTATCATTATTTTGATCAGCACGATAACTATCTTTAGAAGAAGCTTGATAAACCTTTAAATATTGCTCGTGATTTAATAAATAGTACTTACTATTTTCAACTTGTTGTAGCATTAATTCTGCTAAGGGAATTCCAGCAAAGCTAGGTAACGTATCGATAATTCCAAACTCAACCGACAAACCCTCTTTCATAAATTCATGTTCATGCAAATCGACTAATTGATATCCCAGCGATACCATCACATCAACAATCTTTGGCCACTCAAAAACATTCTGATCCGGAGATACTGCCCACCCTCTGTCATCACCTGGCACATGAATATCTAAATCTCTTGCTTGCCAATCCACTCCTGTCAAAAGCTCAAGCCCCACCGAACCCATTAACAAAGGAATGATATTCACTTGATTCAGCGCTTCTGTTATTCTTAAAAACTCTTTGAATTTAGGATTGTTCACATGTGGCCCTCCTTTTCCTTTGATAATGATTTAAGATTACTAGATTATGTACATTTTACTCTCATATCTTGCTGCGATTTTCTGCGATGTATGCCTTTCGCTTTGCTCTTTCCTGTTGGCTTTGATTTTCTTTTTGTTTTGCTCATATTTTGTGGAGACTCTCAATTAGTCCTGATTTCCTCTTTTGCCCGACTCATTTCTTATTCAGGCTCTCGATTAGTTTCAATTTGCCTCATTTGTCATAGCATCTTACTTAAAATAATAAGAGTGAAGGATGAGAGACATGATATACTCTGATCGATCATCGGTTACATTTATCGATTGTACATTACTTATCAAATGATTACGCCGCAGTAAGCCTTCTTTCTTGTTATCTCTCATTAGCGAGATCGATGAAGTAACCGTCAATGCATTTGTGGCCCAGGTTTCCTCTTCTATTTCAAAAAAAATCACTTCCTTCAGCTTGGACATATTTTTCACATTCATTACTGTGTTAGCTTTGCCAATTACGATACCATTTTTGTAAATCAGCCATTGCTCCTGTTGAGAAAACCCCCGACTTCTTTTCCAACGTACATCAAAGGAATCCTCTTCTATATATATGCGCAAAGATAAATACCAGCGTAAATCAAAGATATCACTCACAACATATTGCCATCTCTGCGTGAAATATTGCTGAATGAAACCGCGTTTTTCCTCACCCTTAAAAAGCGGCTTTTTATTCAACAATGTTCGTTGCAGATGATAAAACGACCACCCGTCTTTATCAGGAGGTTGATAGTTATCTTCTTTTCCAGCCATACGTTTACTTACTAAATAAATAATAAGCGCGGTTGTTGGGAATAAAAATATCGTAGCCCAATGCCATAGGTTAAAGGCATTAAACAGTATGAAGTGTACAATCAAAATGAACGATAGCAAAACAAATAGTAAATTTAACTTAATCAAACAAACACCCCTTCGTTTACATACGAAAAAAATGGTAAATAGTTTCAATTCTAAATAAAAAAGCCTACTTCTAAAGTAGACTTCATCGTTCAAAACCATAACTCTCTTCCACCTTGCAAATACGCACCTGATAGTTCTCATACCAGTCCGATTTTCCTTTTTCCTGTGCGACTTTATGAGCCGTATGGTCTTTCCACCTTTTAATATCCTCAAATGTTGCCCAATATGAAACTGTAATTCCTAATTGTGAGTCTCTGGCACTTTCGATCCCGAGGAAACCTTCTTCCTTTTGCGCTAACTCCTCCATGGCCAATGCCATTTTTTCATACCCGTTATCGCCAATTGTCCTTTTGGAAGTAAAGATCACAGCATAATATGTTGATGGTAGCTCCTGCATGATTGACCTCCAATAAATGAGATATTATTTACAAATATAATGTAAAAATAGTACAGGCACAGCTAGTTTATATTTCGTTTCAACAGACACCGAGTTGCCATCAGCAAGAAAATTCTTGATGTCTTCTTCGCTCACTCTTGTATAAATAGAAATCGTTTTGACACTAATACCATAATTTGTTTGCAAAACATCAATGACCGCGTGCAAACGACTATCCACATCACAAGCAAACATGCCAGAAGTTAATAAAGCTAAAAGGTGATCGAAGTCCATACGTCTATCTACATCATGAAGCTCTCCCCAATCACAAGTACTATCTTTTTTTCTATACTTCTCTATAGCCATCTGATTAATGCCAGAAATTTTCTCTAGTGTTTGCGCATCCATTCTCAACTCATTCATCAACACGGTGATAAAATCCCTCGGGTCATTAATGGAAAAAAGCCTTTGTGGATCTTTCAAGTACAGCACCACCTATTTGTATATAATGGTTATAATTATCCATTTTGAGGAGGTTTTTCTATGAATCAGACTGTTACATTCTCCATGCAAGTTAAAGGAATGTCTTCACCACTTACCGAAACCTTTACGCTTAAAGAACTATCTCTACATAAACAGATGTCAACCGAAGAACTAGAGAACAGAGTAGATGCCATTTTTCAAACGTGGGTTTGGAGTCATATCAGCTTTTCTCGAACGATTAATCATTAACAAAATCAAACCCTTAATTCACCACGGAAACCTCTAGCCCCGTAGTATGAATCGGCGCCGTTATGGTAGACAAATACATGATCATAGCGGCGGTCACAAAATAATGCACCTCCGAGGTTTCTAATATTCTCTGGGGTCTGTATCCAGCTAGATGTTTTAAGGTCAAAATTTCCTAGCTGCTGCAATGATTCATACTGTTCTTCAGTAAGAATTGTAATGCCCATCTCATTTGCTAAATCCATCGCGCTCGTTTCTGGCTTATGTTTTTTTCTTGCCTCAAGTGCCTCTCTGTCATAACAAACACTGCGGCGCCCCTTTGGACTTTCTTTTGAACAATCGAAAAAGAGGTACTCGCCTGTGGATTCAACATAGCCCACCACATCAGGTTCACCTTCTGTTCTCTCCATTTCATGAAGGGACCACAGCTTGTCCGGCTGTGCAACTAGTTTTTCTTGCACGTTCTCCCATTCAATACCTTCATGTCTTTCCAAATTCTTCTCAAACCGCAATTTTAAAATGGATAATAACTCTTCTTGGTTTTCTGCTGATAACTTTTTAGTCATTCTTTTTAACCTTCCTTATCTCATACTTTTTCGTACGAATTGTAGTAGTTTTTCTTTTCCATGTAAGCATTGCTCCATCGTTACAATACAAAAATATGGTTGACTCATCAAGTCCCCTAGGAAGCAATCATCATATATAACCTGCACAAACAAGGTTTTCCTTGGGGAAGACTCAGGTAAATCACGATAGATATTTCTTATCTCTTCATCTACTGTCTTTGTGACGGCCAGTTCCCCCGTTAGACTCTGCCACCATACTTTAAAAGATTGATAAACTTCATTAAAGCTTGTATGATCCATAAACAAGCCTTCAAAAAAGAAGTTTTTATGATTATAAAATAATTTTTCTCCATTAAATCGATTCTCCGCCACAAGCTGAACCGTTTCTGCCCACTTCTCTTTATAGCTATCTTCAAAGTTTTGACTAAAAGCATACTCTCTAATCATATATGGAAATCTGTGCTCACTCTTTTTCGTCTGATTACCATATATGTTTTGAATATAGATAAAAAAATTCAACGCAGGGCAGGCTTCAGTCATGATATAGAATCCCTTATTCATCTAGCCACCACCTGACCTCCAATTGTGTATACGGTTTTACTTTTACAAAATGCTTCTCAATAAAAGAAAGCACGCAGTCATTGCCAGGCACAGTTATTTGCTGAAGTGCCTCCTTGAATGTGAACCAGGCATAATCGCTATGCTCTTCGTTCAATTTCACCTGCTCTTCTTCGCCAACAAAGCCCACAAAAACCGGCGCCATATAGATAAAATCACTTTTTGGATGATAGTACTGCTCAAATGTATTGCTGACATATAAACGAATATCCGTTAGGCCCGTTTCTTCTCTCACTTCTCTTAATGCTGCTTCCCACGCCTTCTCATCCTCTTCAATAGCACCACCGACATAGCACCATTCGCCATGAAAAGGCTCTGTATTCCTTTTCATATGCAGGACCAACGTATCATTCTCATACTTTTTTAATAAAACTACGGCTATGCCATTACAGTAAATGGGGAGATTCGTCATAGAAAAACACCTCACTTATTTATTCGATTAGATAAAGCCATTTCCTTTAAAGGGTTTGCTTTTACTAGTGTCGAAATTGAAATATACAATTGTAAACCTTTATTTACTTCCAAAGGAGACTGGACACTAAGATGATACCTTTGATATATGACCAAATGTACAAAATTGGACCGGGAGATAAATTTTTATTATCTATCATTAACAATTTACAGACTCATCATTTAGCAGATTTAGGATGTGGTACAGGGAGATTAACGAGTTACTTAGATACGAAGGGATATGAAATTACAGCAATTGATCCCGATAATGAGGCGATCGACGTCGCTAAAGGTAAAGGGTTAACAAATGTCCAATGGCTCGTAGGCGATAGTCGACTCTTGCAGGCAAACACATACGATGCTGTCATCATGACAGCAAATGTTGCCCAAGTATTTTTAACGGATGAAAGCTGGTCAGAAACGCTTTCTGATATCCATCAGGCTTTACAACCTAATGGCTCCCTTATTTTTGATTGCCGCAACCTTCATGCAAAAGAATGGGAGAACTGGATGGAAGATGAGACACCTGACTATACAAATCATCCCTATACTGGAGAGAAACTTACCATTATTTCTTCCTATGAAGGAATGGAAGATGATGTTTTCACCTTCTATGAGACCGTTCAGTATTGTGACAACGGTGAACTCTTCACTAGGAGAAAGCATCAAATAAGGTTTCGCACGCTCAAAGATATTGAAGGCTCTTTAACAAGAGCCGGGTTTACAATCAAATCATGTTACGGAGATTATCAAGATAAACAAGCGAATGATGATTCCGTTAGTTTTGTTTTTCACTGTAAGAAATAAAGTGAGTAAAGTCAGTGGTGTGGTCACTGGCTTTTTTTAGCATGCTTGCTCTATTTCGCTACTGCCTCAAATGTAATCGATTGATGAGCATTAGTAGGATATAGCCCTTGTTCATAATCGGCTGAAATAATGATGCTGTGGAAACCTGTTGTCTCAAGAATGTTCCTAAACTCTTCGACTCCGTACCAACGTAGGGGAAAATGTTCCAATTCTGTTTGTATCAGCTGCCCATCTCTCCACTTTTCATAACGATGGTGAGAAACCGTGTACTGTTTTATATAATCGACTTCAATCACCTTTTTCTCCAGCGTAATTATATCGCCATTTTCAGTTCTCCATGTCTTAGTCGATGCTTGATTTAGAGTAACGTCCGGTTGTAAAAAAATATCTACGATCAACTTTCCACCTGGCGAGAGATGGTGGTGGAAATTCTTTAATGCCTTTATAGAGTCCTCTCGCTCATGCAGCAACAGAAAAGTACCTGTTGGAATAATTATCGCTTCATATTTTGCTGGTAAACTAAACGACTCCATTTTCCCGCTAAATACATTGGTCTCAAGCCCTCTTTCTGCACAATGACGCCGACATATACGGAGCATCTCATCTGATACATCAAACCCTTCAACTGTAAAACCAGCTTCCAAAAGGGGAATAAGCGTCCTCCCCGTACCCACTCCAGGTTCAAGAATCCTGCCTTTACAAGTAGCTAATCTATCTCGGTAAAAGGCAATGTCTCCAAATGTTGAACCTATGTATTTATCTAAATCATATACTTCAGAAGAAAGTTTACTATAATAACTTAACAATGACTCTCACATCCTTCCTAAAGGAGCATGTCTAACTTATTTTTACTAGATGAATAATAATGAATGTCTTTACCTTTACTCTTTGCATATTGTATTTCCTTTCGCGTACTCTCTCCAATGTATTCATCCTCATCAATTACATAAATGGCGTCACTCAAATCAATCTTTCTTAAATGTAACTCTTGTAGCATATGTAACTTCTCATTCGATAAATAAATGTCATCACTATGTTCAAATAAACCAAGACTTAAAACGATATGACCATGGTAAGTCAATGCCGCTTCTGTATGTATAAATTGTTGTTTAAATTTGGTTGAACCACAAAGTGTAATAATCAACCCCATACCCCTCTCACTTAGCCATTTTAACAAATTATAATACATTACTTAATATTTAGAAAATTAAACAACGAGTACTGATGTCGTTTAAATATTATAAGGAGGCTGAACCCCCCGCGTTAGGTTCAGCCTTCTTAGTCTTTATTAAGATAGGTAACCCCATTTGCCGTTAACATTTCAATTGCATGATTGTAAATAAAGTATAAAAGATGTAAAATTACACTAAAAAAGAAGGTGTTTTGATTGAAAAACAAGCTGTTAGTTTTCTTATTAACTATTAGTCTACTGCTGAACATATATTACTTCTGCAAATGGTTCTTATTAGAACAATGGTCTGCTGCAACAAGAGAAGAAGCTATTATTTTAAGTGAAATGATACTAAAAACGGTTGAAAGTGAGGATTACTTAGCTTTAAGGGAAAGAGAAAAAATCATTGCCATCGAATCAGATATTAACAAGTTTAAAGGTGGCGTCTTCCCGTATTATATGGAAGTCAGCGTTAGAACTGAGCAACAAACGTACCTATTTTATTGCAGCGATAAGCAATGTTCGAGTATGGAAAAAGGAGGTTTAAGTTATTCCATCTATGAAGAGGAAAAACCGCGCCTTCCATTTCAAAATACGGACTAATAAAAATTACTACAATCCAAAATAACCTAATTTTATAAAGCTCGAAAGGAGAGGGATGATAAAAAACCTATTTACAGGCGTGTATTTGAACCAAAGCACGACAACCACGGCTCAAGTCGTATTATTTATTTTGAAAAGCGTGATATAGCTTTAACATCTCCAACAGAATTTCTTTATTATAACCCGTTTTTTCATGAATTTTCATTACCCACTCATCGATACCAACTAATGGACTTTCTTTCATTAGTCCATGATTCGTGCTCAAAAAGCTGATCCAATTCGTAAATTCCCAGTGCGCTACTTCTGTTTGATAAGGAACTCTACATTCGAGTAAGGGAGTGGGCTTAAGGAGATTTTGTGAATGTTCAGCTGCTTGGAGAAAAACATCACAATCAATCGGGCGTGTATCATATATTTGTCTTGACTCTTTCCCATTAGGTCTATGATAGCGCACCTCGACCATAAATTCATTCGGTATCAATTGTATTTTAGCACCTGGGAAAAAACCGCCTAGTTTCTCACTTGTAAAATTTTCTCGTTTCTTATCTATTAACACCGGATTTAACCATTGATCTCCCAAATCACATAAGTAGCGGCCACCATTATCGTCCAGTGCAATTACTGCTACATGGGCATTTACTGTCCCTAGATTATGACCGATTGGAAATGCTTGAATCTTTGCTTGTCGAAAAGCATCCAACAACCAAATGGCTAAATCAAAACAATTACCCGCCAGGCCATATTGATCTCTATGTTCCTTCATTAAGGATAGTTCTCTTTGCTTTCTCTCACTTCCCTTTTGGTAATGCCATATTTTCGTTAGATTTTCCATTGGGAACGTGTTAAATTGATCCCAAACACACTGAATACTTTCGCTTGCTCTCATTATCATTCACATCCATCTTCTTTCTTTTCTAACCCTTTCTATTCCACCTTTCATAATCCTCCTTTTTCAAGCAAGCTATGAAAATATCATTTGTACATAATGTCATTATATGGTACCTTTTATTTGCAAGATAATTGGTTCAAAAACATACAAACAAGGAGTTAACCATGAGAAGGCTTCTACTACTTACACTTACAACATTACTACTTATTACGCTAACAGCATGTATGAATAAGGACGAGGAAGAAACCACAGATCAACCCGAAGATATCGTCATTCCAACGCAAATTGAGAATAATATATTTAAAGTCAAGCAACCGTTTGAGCCAGCTATGGCACGAGGTGCAATTACAGCAAATGTTTCTAATAACTACGATATCACTGAGATTGAACTAGGGTTGATGGATATCACTTCTGAATATTTTTCACCAGAAGACCACCTTTATCAATCAGGTCAATACATAGATAGTGACTTGCTCAATGAATTACTTGCTAGAGAGTCTAATGATACGCCTAATGGGCTGAACCCTAAAATGAAAGAAACAAAAGATCGACTGGAAGATGAGGAAAAAACCCCTAAAATCATCTCTCATATTCACGAACAAAATTACTTAAATGACAAAGGTAAAGTTGTTGGGATTTCATTAGCTATTTCTATCAATGATTACTACCATATTCGAGTAATGGATGATGCCGGATTAGTTCACACAGGTGAAGTAAGAGTGAATGAGGTTTATAAAGACAAGAGTTACAACGAAAAATATGCGAAAAACATCGCAAAAAATGTTATTTCTGCCGTCAGAGGGATTGAAAATGTCCCTAATGTACCAATTATCTTATCTATCTATGAAGAGGCAGGCCAAAATGAAATTACACCTGGCCAATTTCTTGCTCATACTTATATTGATAAAGGCAAACAAGGTATCGGCAGCTGGGAAGAGGTTGAAAAAGACCAATATGTCTATCCTTCAGATGAATTAAATGAAGTGGATAAAAGTCTCCATGATAGTCTCAATTATCTATCAGATGACCTTCTTACCTACTTTACAAATTTAGATTTGAGATTAAACGGCGATATTAATTATGAGCATGATAATTTAACGAATATAGAATTAAAAATCTATGCACCAGGTATTTCAAAGGCCGAGTTAACGAGCATTCTTAACTTTTGCGGTACGAAAATTAATTCTATAGCAGGCGACCATGTGCCCGTCTCCATTCGCATCATCAATGTAGATGAAGAACTTGGGCTCATGATTTGGGATACAGAGAACAAAGAGATCTTAACGGAAATATTATAAAAGTAGGGCTTCTTCTTTAAAAAAAGGAGGAGCCTTTTCTACTGCTTTTAACTGTTTGTCCAATCACTTCCTCTCCTTTATCAATAAAATAATTATAAGTAAAGGAGTGATAACTTGAAGCTATCAGAAACAAAAGGCGTATATGATCTCGTTGTAAGTTTAGGCTGTTGGTGTGGTCCTGCCATCTACACAAAAGAGCATCATCTAAGAAAAAATTCATTCCCTTTTGATTGGATACAGTCGCCACATCTTAACATGGTCAATCAGCTACTTAAAAACAAGTTTAAAAATTACATGGAAAAAGATCACATGGAGGAAAAGAATATTACCGCACATTTCGTCCATGAAGGACAAGTCATTTATGAAGAAGGAGGAACCACTCCTGCAAGGGCTCATTTTGTTCATGACCGTCTATATCAAATTGATTCTGTCCACGATTTCCCTATGATTGCCAACCAACAGTGGACCGATCAGTACCCAGCATTCAAACAAAAACTCAACAAGCGCATTCAAAACTTTCTCACAAAAATACAAACTAGCAAAAAAACCTTATTCATTCGATATGAATGGGAAATTGCAAAATACGAAGACATTATTGAATTGCAAACGACTCTCTCCAAAATTACCCGCGGCCCCTTCAACCTCATTATCATCCAACAAGTAAATGTACCATTAGAACGACCACTCATTGATGAGGAATGGCCACATGAACGAATCTGCTTCGTTAAAATACCCGTTAACCATCATTATGATAAACAAATATGGAATGAAATCCTTACTGATGTGAGTTTGAGGAAGTAAAGACAGTCGATAATGCACTGTCTTTTTTATTTAGTACTTAGATATCGAAAGGAATTAAGTGTGTAGCTATATTTTGCTCACTGCGTCTCTCATCCCTAGACCAATTGGTTTGATTTTCTTATAAATGATGGTAAATTCCGTTTGTTCGGCTTTCGTGAGTGGTTTTCCTTTAAGTGACGTGCAAATCCAGTTTGCTCAGCTTTCATTGAGGGGTTTGGGTTTGAGTGATTCGCAATTTCATTTTGCTATCCTCTCGTTGGGAAATTTCTGTTTGAGTTACTCGCAAATCAGTTTGTTAACCTCTCGTGAACAGATTCCCTCTTGAGAGACTCGCAATTACAGTTTGTTAACCTCTCCTTTACAGATTCCCATTTGAGAGACTCGCAATTACAGTTTGCTTACCTCTCGTGAACAGATTCCTACTTGAGGGACTCGCAATCACAGTTTGATCACCTCTCATTAACAGGGGTTCCACTTGAGAGACTTGCAATCACAGTTTGCTCACCTCTCGTGAACAGATTCCTACTTGAGGGACTCGCAATTACAGTTTGATCACCTCTCATTAACAGGGGTTCCACTTGAGGGACTTGCAATCACAGTTTGATCACCTCTCATTAACAGGGGTTCCACTTGAGAGACTTGCAATCACAGTTTGCTCACCTCTCCTTTACAGATTTCCTCTTGAGGGACTTGCAATCACAGTTTGATCACCTCTCCTTTACAGATTCCCTCTTGAGAGACTCGCAATTACAGTTTGATCACCTCTCCTTTACAGATTCCCTCTTGAGGGACTTGCAATTACAGTTTGATCACCTCTCCTTTACAGATTCCCATTTGAGGGACTCGCAATTACAGTTTGCTTACCTCTCGTGAACAGATTCCTACTTGAGGGACTTGCAATCACAGTTTGCTCACCTCTCATTAACAGGGGTTCCACTTGAGAGACTTGCAATCACAGTTTGCTCACCTCTCGTGAACAGATTCCTACTTGAGGGACTCGCAATTACTGTTTGCTCACCTCTCGTGAACAGATTCCTACTTGAGGGACTTGCAATCACAGTTTGCTCACCTCTCCTTTACAGATTCCCTCTTGAGAGACTTGCAATCACAGTTTGCTCACTTCTCGTGAACAGATTCCTACTTGAGGGACTCGCAATTACAGTTTGCTTACCTCTCGTGAACAGATTCCTACTTGAGGGACTCGCAATTACAGTTTGATCACCTCTCCTTAACAGATTCCCTCTTGAGGGACTCGCAATTACAGTTTGATCACCTCTCCTTTACAGATTCCCTCTTAAGAGACTTGCAATCACAGTTTGCTCACCTCTCCTTTACAGATTCCCTCTTGAGGGACTCGCAATTACAGTTTGCTTACCTCTCGTGAACAGATTCCTACTTGAGGGACTTGCAATCACAGTTTGATCACCTCTCATTAACAGGGGTTCCACTTGAGAGACTTGCAATCA
This sequence comes from Cytobacillus sp. FSL M8-0252, assembly GCF_038007345.1. Taxonomy (NCBI): domain Bacteria; kingdom Bacillati; phylum Bacillota; class Bacilli; order Caryophanales; family Bacillaceae; genus Cytobacillus; species Cytobacillus sp. FSL M8-0252. The sequence continues at coordinate 313,207 of NZ_JBBOWZ010000001.1, read as the reverse complement.
CAGTTTGCTCACCTCTCATTAACAGGGGTTCCACTTGAGAGACTTGCAATCACAGTTTGCTCACCTCTCCTTTACAGATTCCCTCTTGAGGGACTCGCAATTCCAGTTTGCTTACCTCTGGTTAACTCATTTCCGTTTGTATGACTCGTAATTTATGCATACTTGGCTCTCGTTAGCCAATTTCAGCCTGAATGAAGAGCAAAAATTCAACATCTCTGAGGATGGTGCACAAAATTGATTTTTCCCTTTTTTATCTCTCTCCAATTGAGAAGGGCTTAAAGGTGAGATATCCCCTCCTATTCGACGGTGTCTCTTTTTTCCCGTTATCAACATATATTAGTATCCCAAGAGCGACTGTTTTCCTTTTTTCCCGCAGTTCTTAAACCGACTTTGACCGACTAGACAAGAGTTTCTCTCTATTCCTCCTCACTCTTAAACACATCAACATCCATCTTTTTTATGTATAAAAAGAACCTCACACCAAAATGGTATCAGGTTCCGTACTCCTTATTTGTTCAAGAATAACCTGGCAAAGATAAACTGACGAGTTGTGCATCTGCACGCAGGGAGTCTCTTAAGGTTGTTTCCACACAGGCAACTAGTGGAATCGTGATGATAATGATGCCATTTTCGAATTCAAACTCAAGACCTGGGCAGACCTCATCGCATTGCACTTCCGTTTCTGCTCTTCCTGTTCTCGTATTTACTATGATCTTCAAACAAATATCAAAACAACTTTTATGACTACATGCCATTTCCATTCACTCCTTGTGTTTATTGATAGCCTGGTAAAGATAAGCTTGTTAGCTCTGCACTTGCACTTAAATCATCTTTTAATGTCGTCTCCACACACGCTACAAGTGGTAAAGTGATTTGAATGACACCATTTTCAAATTCGAACTCGATACCACCGCAAGCATCATCGCACTCAACGGACGTTTCTGCCCTTCTGTTATTCGTATTTACCACCAATTTTAGACACACATCAAAACAACTTTCATCTTTACAAGCCATTCTTTTTCTCTCCTTTTTTTTGTAAATTCCCTAAATATATCATCGCCTCTAAATGATCACCGACGATGACTGAAGTAGTGGGGGCTAGACATCCTTTTCGATTAGCATAATGAGTATGCGGGCGAAAGCGATTGATTTTATCCACTTCAACATGGTGTACATTTTCGACTACACAATGATTAACAAGTAACTTTACGTAAGCTAATACAGGATTAGCTAGTGACCCAACACCGACTTTTTCAATACTTTTCCTACTCAAGGCATGGGGGACAGCAACAGTGGAACCCACACCTAAATCAGCTCGATTACATGCTACATTTATTGCGTATTTACAGGCAGTAACTAAGTGAAGTGGCCAGTGCTGTTTTAAGCTAGCATTGAGGTCATTTACTGCAACATCAACGCCCCTCTCTACAGCCTGTACAAATGGCTGTAAGTCTTCCATCGCGATGACAAAATCGCCATCAACAAATAACAAAATCTCTCCGGTGGCAAAGTGGGCACCTATCGCTCTACCAGTATCTAAACCTAGTTTTTCAGCAAACTGAATAACCGTTGCCCCTGCATCATATGCATGAACCGCTGTCTGATCATTTGACCCATTCACTACAACGATGATTTCTAACGGACCTAATCGCATACACTCCTCAATTACTGCCTTAATTCGTGCTTGTTCATTTTGAGCTGGGATGATAACTGATAACTGGGATAAGGGATTGTTGGCATGGTCATTTTTTCTAATAGTTGGCTGATGGCCCTGGATAACAGAATCTAGTACATCTAATCTTCTTTCACCATCAGAAAACTTTGATCGGCTATTAGGCGGGAACCTTTGTGTGTAAGCTTGTAAATAATCGTCTATTCTTCTCCTGTCATCTTTCCTATCCCACACTTGATTTTGCAGCTGAAAGATATTACGAATAGGAAGCTGATGTGACAATACATAGCCTTGTTGAACTAATTTCACATGTGCTTCAACAGGATTGCTAAGCGTATCGATACCAATAGTATCTACTGCTTTTCTAGAGAGTCCATAAGGGACGAACACGATTTGGTCTATTTTTAAATCCGAACGATGGATAAAAGCATTGGTTATTTGCGGGAAAATAGTAGAAGGAATGTGGCGGTGTTTTTTTTGAAATTCATAGTCCATATTATTGAGAACAGCGTCCGCGCTATTGTCCATCAGAGGTTGTAAAAATTGCTGGAGCGTTGGTACCGTAATATGTTGGTTGAGATCTAAAAATAACATACATGATCTTGTTGCCTTTTTTGCCCCGATGACATGTGCTTCGTAGACATGTTGCCAAGCATCATTTACTACGAGACGAAACGGATCAACATTTAATAATTTATGGGCAACAAAGATTAGCTCAACATTTGTGATAGATTGATAGGTCTGGATTAACTTACTCACATACTGATTACTCGCATCCCGACTAATAGGAACAATCAAAGATAAACACGAACCATCCAAAAAGCATCGTCTCCTTACATCTTTAAGTGGCATCACCCCCTTACAAGGAATATAGTATCGCTTGTTCATTTCCCTGTTTTTAATACATGCCTCGTATCAATGATATTTTCTACTTTCGATAAAAGTTTATAATCCAAATTACTATGGTCCGTAAGAAGCAGGGTTAATTGATACTTTGATAATGTCTCGTTTGTTAACGGAACAGATTGATAGCTTTTATTTTCAAGAACAACTGTTGGTACATAAGGATCGTGATAGTCTACCTGATAACCTTTTTGCAAGAGTTCGTTAAAAATTGTTAAAGCTGGGGATTCACGGACATCGTTCACATCCCTTTTATACGCTAGGCCAACAACAAGGATTACCCCGGTCTCCCCTGCTAATTCAGCTTCTACTTTTTTGACGATTTTTTGAGGCATCGTATCATTAATTTCTCTTGCTGCTGCTACGAGCTGACTGCTTAAGCCGTATTGATTGAGCTTCCATTGTAAATATATCGGATCAACAGGGATACAATGTCCACCTATTCCCGGACCAGGCCAATAAGGAGTAAATCCAAATGGCTTTGTCGCAGCTGCCTGCAGGGCTTCATAAAAATCAATGTCTAATCGTTCACATAGCTCGTCCAACTCATTCACTAGTGAAATATTGACTAATCGCTGTGTATTTTCAAATAACTTAGCTAACTCTGCAACTTTCGGCGAGCTTACTGGCACAACTTCAGCAAAATACTTTGCATAAAACTGATCAATTTTCGCAAGAGAGCTCTCTGTTTGACCACTAATTACTTTTGGGATAGAGGCTAACGTATATTGCTTATTTGCAGGATCAATTCTCTCGGGTGAATAACATAAGTAGTAGTCTTCACCAGCTTTAAAGTGATGGCGTGTGAATATAGGCTCAATCACCTCTTCTACTGTTCCCGGATAAGTAGAGCTTTCATAAATAATCGTTTGTCCCGTCTGTAAATATTGGCAAAGATAGTTAGTAACGGCAATCATCGCTCTTAAATCCGGTTCATGATGTTCGTCAATTGGGGTTGGAACTGTGACGATGATATACTCAGCGGCTTTAAGCAAAGCTATAGCTGCATCCGTATGTTTTGGAATGAAATTTAGAACCGCTTGCAGCTCTTCATCTTTTACATCAGGAATATAACTGCTCCCTTGCTGTAATAACTCAATCTTATGAGTATCTTGATCGATGCCCGTTACATGACAGCCCTTTTTTGCTAAGTGGAGAGCCAGTGGGAGACCAACATAGCCGAGACCAATAACAGCAACTCTATCTATTTGACCTTGGAGCATGTCCCATTTTCGATTGCCATCTGTATAACCGCATCTCTGATTGAACGATAGTAAATATGAAAATGCTTCAATGTGGTCACCTAGAATCCGGTCAGTTGATTCGACCCGACCATCGGCTTGCCTGTGATGCTGTTTTCTAATTTTATTTGGCTTGACGACATCGACATAATGAATGGATTCGACTTTAAATCCTTTTAGAATTGCCTTTGCTTGAAATAACGGTGGAGACATTAATGTGAGGATACCAATCTCGTCAATCACTTTCCTGCTCATTGCATGTGGAATAGCAGTGAGAGAATTAACGGTGAGGTCCTCTCTTTTCAGTGCCATATTCAGAAGGTACTTAGCAGCACTCACAGAATGCAACGGATGGGCACGGTCGAGCAATATTTCTAAATCATTTAAAGCAATATCTGCCCCTTCTTCTACAGCATGTATAAAAGGGGTTAAATCTTCTGCTTTGATAACAAAATCACTATCTAAGAACAAACAGATATCTCCTGTACTGTGAAGCGCACCAATCGCTCTTGGAATGTTATGTCCGAGTGCCTGGTCAAACGCAATCACTTTCACACCTGACTTTTCTACCTTTTCCTTTGTTCGTTCATCTGCTCCATTTAACACAACAATGATTTCATCAATGCCTGCCTTCTTTACCTCAGCAATCACTTCAGCAATCGTATCCGGCTCCTTCCCTACAGGAATAATCGCACTATACTTCGCTCGTTTCTCTTCCTTTACCGAAAAGGCTTGTACATATTCCTTAAAAGGTTGCCGATTTCGCCTGCCATCGTTTAAACCACCGCGATATCCTCTCTCTTCAATCAGTTGGGCCACTGCACGTAAATGGTCACCAATTATTAAACTTGTTGAAAATGAAAAAGAGGAGCCCGTAATCTTCTGTTGATGTTTCGGTCGAATCTTATTTGTAGCAATCACATCAATGGCTACTGGTGCACTCATCTTTAATTCTTTCATCACAGCTATACTATGAGCTAATGGCGGACAAGCTAAATTCTCCCAACCAATTGTATCAAGCGCTGATTTTTTCATCACATGAGGAACAGCGACTAAGGAATTAACGGATAACTCACCTTTACCTAAAAAATGATTAAGAGAGAACTTTGATACTGCTGTCGGATGTGGTCTAATGGGGCGCTTCATTGTCCAGCTTAAATCATTTAGGGCAATATCAGCCCCATCCCGAATGCCATCAAGCAGTGCTTGTAGCTCCTGAGCTCTAACGACAATATCACCATCAATAAAAAGAAGCGTATCCCCTTTTGCCTCCCTTGCACCAATTGCTCGTCCAATATCCACCCCTAGAGGTTCTTTATAAACAAGCTTTCTACATTCAAATGCTTCCGCTATTTTCTCCGATCCATCTGTTGAACCATTCAAAACAGCGATGATTTCATATGGCTCAATCTTCACTAACTCTTCTAAAACGGCTGACAACGTAGATTCTTCATTCTGAATGGGAATAATAACAGATAGATTCATAACACTTCACTTCTCTCCTTCAGCAAAATTAATAGTCTCCTTTGTGCTAACTATAGCCTTTTCCATCACAAACCCGAGAAAAACACTAAGTAATATCAATATATACAGCTTGGCTCATTTTGTTCTCGGACAAGTATACAATCTATGAAAGATGGTGCGATAGACAGGGTAGATTGGTTTAATTATGGGGGCATTGATCCGATTCGGCACTAAAAAATATATTATTACTATTCGTTAGGAGATGTTAAAGTAGATATATATGTATTTAAGGGGGAGTACAAATTGGAATTCGAGTTGAATTTTATTTGGATTGCCGTCGGTTTAGCATTACTTGGCTATTTCATAGGCAATGGGTTGAAGCAATTTAGTAGTAAAAATGAAGGTAATATGAATCATTTACTTGTGGAGCAAAGCCACCTTCATCTTTACTTTTATTTAAGTGAAGCTGACATGAAGGATCTATTACAGAAGCATCCTCACGCACCAAAAGTCATTCTTAATGGCAAGCATTATTACCATCTACATAAATTTCGCAAGTGGCTTGAATCTGATGATATATATCACTCATGAAGAATTTATTTTGACAGCTTCCATTTATTATGCTAATCTATATGTAAAATTCAAAATATTATAAATATGTAATTCTCTTATTCAGAGAGGTGGAGGGACTGGCCCGATGAAACCCAGCAACCTTTAACAATTATTTGTTAAAAAGGTGCTAATTCCTGCAAAGTGTAATAGCTTTGGCAAATAAGAGAGGATAAAGACCTCTCTATTTTTAATTAGAGAGGTCTTTTGTATTTTCAAAACTTAATAACAAAGGCAACAGATGCATGATTGCTTAAAAGGGAAGCCCGGTGGAATGCCGGCACGGTCCCGCCACTGTGAAGGAGAGCGACTTATCATTGACCACTATTTCATAATAGAAATGGGAAGGGATAACGAGCGATAATCCGAAGTCAGGAGACCTGTCTGTTGTTTGCACTTAGACTCTACGGATGCATAGAGAGGAGTGATGAATACGTGTTGAGCAAATCAAATGGTCTCAACTCTAGTTAATATTGCGTATGAATCTCTCATTTAATAATAAATAGAGAGATTTTTTGTTGAGAAAATACAATCTAAAGGAGTGTTTAAATTGACTGAAGTAAAAAGTTCAAATGTAGGTTATCCAAGAATTGGCGAGAAGCGGGAGTGGAAGAAAGCTCTAGAACAATTTTGGAGTGGTAAGTTGAATAAAGAGACTTTTCTGCAACAAATGGAAGTCATTCGTTTATCCTCTCTCGAGAAGCAAAAACAACTTGGCGTTGATCTCATCCCGGTTGGCGATTTCACACTGTATGATCATGTCCTTGATACAGCTGTGATGTTTGGACTTGTTCCTGAGCGTTTTACATACAGAGGTGGGAAAGTTGATATCGAAACGTATTTTGATATTGCCAGAGGGAACAAAGATGCCGTGGCAGCTGAAATGACCAAATGGTTTAACACAAACTATCACTACATCGTGCCAGAACTCAACAACCTCACGCCAACACTTGCTGAAAACCGGCCACTTGCCTTTTATAAAGAAGGAAAAGAGAAGCTTGAAATCGACGGGAAACCGGTTATCTTGGGCCCGATTACGTTTGTGAAATTATCAAAAGGCTATAAAGAAAGTGAATTCAAATCAATCGTCAATCAATTCGTTCCTCTTTATGCACAAATTTTAAAAGAATTACAGCAAGAAGGTGCCTTGTGGGTACAAATCGATGAACCTATTTTAGCAACTACCCTCACAGAAGAAGACATCTCACTCTATCAAGCAGTTTACCAAACATTACACGAGGCAGCACCACAGATAAATATCATTTTACAAACGTATTTTGAAAGCATCACTTATTATGAAGCTGTTACCTCTTTACCTGTGCAAGCGATCGGCCTTGATTTCGTCCATGATGCAGGTCAAAACCTCGCTTCCTTACAAAAATTCGGCTTCCCAAGTGATAAAGTATTAGCTGCAGGTGTCATCGATGGCCGTAATATATGGGGCGCCAAACTTGATAATAAGCTCTCTCTTATAGAAGAAATTACAGAAATAGTTCCGAAAGATCGCTTAATCATCCAGCCTTCATCCAGCTTATTGCATGTACCCGTTTCAGTCAAAATTGAAGAAACACTTGATCATACATTAAAGACCGCACTCGCCTTTGCTGATGAAAAATTACAAGAAATCGTAGTGCTAACGAAAGGAATAAGAGAAGGAAGAGAGGAAATCCAAGATGAGATAAACGAGAGACGAACTGCTATCGAGGCACTAAATCAATCTTCTATTAGAAACAATCAACAAGTACAAACAGCCATTCAAAACTTACCATCATCACTAGCAGAGCGCGAAGCACCTTATTCTGTTCGTCAAGCAACACAAAAAACATCCTTCCAACTACCACTCCTACCTACAACAACGATTGGAAGCTTCCCACAAACACAGGAAGTGAGAAGAAATCGTTTAAAATGGCGTAAAGGAGAGTTAACTGCTACTGACTATCAAACATATATCAAAACGGAAATTAAAAAGTGGATTGATATTCAAGAAGAGCTAGGCCTTGATGTGTTTGTTCATGGCGAATTCGAGCGCACAGATATGGTCGAATACTTCGGTGAAAAATTAGCCGGATTCCAATTCACAAAATTCGGTTGGGTGCAGTCTTATGGCTCTCGTTGTGTCAAACCACCACTCATTTATGGAGATGTCTCATTTGAACAGCCAATGACAGTTACAGAAACAGTCTATGCCCAGTCCTTAACAGATCACCCGGTAAAAGGTATGCTCACTGGTCCGATTACGATTTTAAACTGGTCATTTGTCCGCGACGATATCCCTCGTTACGAAGTCGCAAACCAAATTGCCCTTGCCCTTCGAGAAGAAGTAGAAACACTAGAAGCAAATGGTATCCGGATGATTCAAGTAGACGAACCAGCCATTCGTGAAGGATTACCACTCAAACAAGAGAAGTGGGAAGATTATCTGAACGCTGCTGTTTATGCTTTTAGACTAGCCACCACTTCTGTCAGAAATGAAACACAAATTCATACGCATATGTGCTACTCTGATTTCGAAGACATTATCTCAAGCATTCAAGCACTCGACGCTGATGTCATCTCCATTGAAACATCAAGAAGCCACGGCGAACTCATTCACTCATTTGAAGAAAGCACCTACGAACAAGGTATCGGCTTAGGTGTATATGACATTCACAGCCCTCGGGTGCCACAACTCGACGAACTATCGAAAAACATCGATCGTGCCTTACAAGTACTAGACCCACAACTTTTCTGGATTAACCCTGACTGCGGCCTCAAAACAAGAGGCATTGACGAAACCGTCGCAGCCCTAACAGTCATGGTGCAAGCTGCCAAACTCTCGCGGGAAAAATTACTTGTAAAAAAAGGCGAATAAACAAACAGAAATCCGAACGATTATACATTCGTTCGGATTTCCTCGTTTAATAGTACAGTGTTTAGTTTCTTATCCATCTTCTTCTGATAAGAACCATGGTTAAATCTCTTTTCGTTAAATTCACCAATCACATTCCGTACCCGGACATTATGGATGATTAAGTTGCGATAAATCTCATTCTGCAAATAAGCATTAAACCAACTATAATCCTTTAACTTCCGCAGATTATTCGTCACATCTGCTTGCGTGACTTGTGTAATAAAAGGGGCGAAAGAAATAATACTTATCATATTTAGGAACAGCTTTTTCATAGTGGGTGCATCCTCTTTTGTGATAGGTATATGTTGCCTGTCTACTTGCTTTACGTTTAAATTGCACAATGGAGGCAATTTCTCCTTTCGAAAAAAATTATATAAAGCATTCGTTTTAACATCGTCATCTAAATAATATTTTGATACATTTTTGAGTTATAGCAATTAGTTCATACCATTCTCATCTTATTTAATGGATATCCCAACAAACTCATCCTCAAATAAATGTAATTATATTACATTTTTACCTATTTATAAAATAGTAAACAATAGTTGTTTTGTGTATTATTTTCTTATTTTTCAAACTAATAAACAGAATAGAAAAAAGAGTGAACCGCTCATTTGATTCAGTCTGGGATCATTCTTTAACATTCTCTTCGTCTGGGCTCTTCAAATCTTTATATAGTAGGTGCAATGCAATCTTATCACATTTCTTTTACATCATCGCTGCAAAATAATCAAAAAACAAAAAACAAACCACTATCAACACCATTACTATAAAACTTTAGCCAAAAAGGACTACTCTAGCAATAAACCAGTTATAATGCCCCTTCTACAAATTTCTATAAAAACTGCACTCTTATTTTTCAACTTCTAACAAATCCTGAAATGAAAAGGGAGAAATAATTAGAGTATCCCCCTTATTTTCTATAGACCATGACTCCTCTTCATATGTTATGTATAGTAAAGATCCGATTGAAACTTGCTGCCCAAGATGATAATCATATAATGCATTTAATTTCCCCTTTTTTTCTTGTAAAGCTTTGAAGAATACTGGTGAAAATTGCTCTATTTCTTCGTTTGCTAATTCTTCATTACCTAATAATTTATCTATTACTCTCTCAAAAAGTTGTTCTTTAATAGAAAATGACTCCCCGCTTTCAACATAGGGGTTAAGGTCTATTAAGGCAGGCAAGTCCGTATGATCACTTTTTTCATATAAGTGATATATTCGATTATCGTATAAAGCATTCTGGATAAAAAACGAATTATGGCAAAATAGGGAAGTGCTAAATACTCCGTCATCCGAAGCAATTTGGCAACGAATAACTCTTTTTACTTTTGTTAAACCCAACATGAAACTTTTGAACGTTTCATCCATTCTTTCTTGTTGATTTTCAAAAGTTAATAAACCTTTAGATATTAACCCACTAGTTGCACTATCAAGCCTAGTTTCAAGTTCTTTCTCCGAAATCTCTCCAAACACCTCTTCTTTAATAGAGTGAGCAACTTCAGCTCCATCTAGTAAAAGAAGAGATAATATGTATTCTTCAGCTGTTAATGTATAGTTCATTTTTTATTCCTTTCATTATGGTTATACTTTATCTCCAAAATAAAAAAGTAATATAAAACAAATTATAGCAAGAATGAATACTAATAATGCATAAACGAGCAGTAGCATTCTTGTTACCAAACCGTTGAATCTCTCATAAAATTCATTAGCAACATATTCGGTTAATCCAAACAAAGGTAATGATAAAATCATTAAGAATTCAAAATCGTGCACAATCCAGCTATAAAATTTACCGCCTGCTGCTCGACTAATCAAATACAAAAAAGAAAAAAATAGATTAACTATTAAAAAAAATCCTAGCACTCCAAACAATACTGCGATAAATTCCATCATATAATATATAACACCTCACTACACTACCTTTATATTAATTTATAGTCACCCGAACAGGGCATTCGTTGCACCATTAAATACATTTTTCGCACCATCTAGTGCCTCTTTCGCCTTGTCTTTCACTGCATGTAAAACTTCGCCTACTTTTTCGCCAGCATCCCCTATAAATTTACTGGTATACTTTGTTGCCCATTCACCTACAGAACCACCTATGGCACTACCTACAATTCCGCCAACCGCCGCTCCAACAGGGGCAAATGGTCCAGACAAAGCCCCTCCAATAGCCGCTCCTACATAAGCTCCTGCTACTGCTCCTGTCACACCACCTGCTGTTTTGTTCACTTCTTCTCCCATCATACGACCTCTTGCTTTAAATATTTCTTCACCTTTTAAATGACTACTTTCTTCTAACCTACTTACAATATTTTTAGTTCCCGAAATAAACCCTACCACTCCTGCACCAATTGCAGAAGCTTTAGCCACCACTTTCTTAAATGCTTCCTTTGGTATTACCATCTCCCGAGAAGAGTACTTAATAAGTTTGCTTTTCACATTCTCATGAAGCGGACGATTACCCGTAGTTAATTTCCATATTGCACCTTTTACTTTTTGAGATGGTATTCTTACACCTCTATAAGACCCCGATTTAAATTTCTTATCTATATTACGATTCGCCTTAGATGTCCTATTCATTTTTTGTATGATTTGTTTCGTCCACTTTGGCCCAATTCTTCCTTTTAGAAAGTGCAACACCTTACGATTGTATTTAAATGTATAATGATTCTTCTTCTTCGTGTATTCAATTCGAAGTAATCCAGTTTTATGAACAGCAGCAAATATGGCTAGAGGTGCTAACGAACCCATCGCACCATCTTTAATAGCTTGAAGAAGACTTTCATATTCATCTTCGTTAGTAGTTGCCTCGATCCCTTTATTTGCTTCGTATGCTAATAATAAATTCATTGCTCGTGAACTTGGTGATGCTCCCAAACTTCCTATATTACTATTAGTTGATGCTACACTGCTATGTGTCGACTGCTGTGATAATTGTTCGAATAAAGAACCAGGAATATAACCATCCACACTAAGATTTTTACTACGAAACATAGACTCTACTTGTTTTACATAACTTAATGCTGTTTCACTATCATCTACTATACCATTTAGAGCTTTTGATTGTTCATTGTCAAATTCATTTAATTTTTCAATAGTTTTATCCAGCTCATTTTCTGCCATTGACACATTACTTAGAAATGAATATTCCGATATATTGGGTAAATGAAGTATATCACTGACAGAGTGAATCAACTCGTTAGATTCACTTGTCAAATCAGAGGTAAGGGCTTTTAGCTTATTTAACCCTTGCTTTAAATTGCTTTGCAGGTAGTTTTCACGAATTACAGCGTTACTTGCAGGTTCAAATGAATATAAGGTATTATACAAATCTTTGATTACACGTTGATAGTCTTCCAACAACGATTGATAAAATGACAAGAAAGGAATATGACATTCCTCATAAAAAGAGCGGATAGCGTCCCCACCGTCTCCCTTTAAAGAATCCCCTATACTAATAATGTCATTTACACTGGCTTTTATATTCTGAATATTATTTATCTGTTTTTCTAACTCTTGTAAAGTAGCATCCAGTCCTGAGACCAGTTCAGCTACATCTAACATTTTCATTATCTAATTCCACCTTCTATTCCTAAATAACTATTTTTACACGGCATATTTATACAAAAAGTGTTAATTTATATTTTACCAACATAAACCATTTGTTGGAATAGGTGGAATGTATGATGTTATTGTCAAATTTTATAACTTTTTTACTATCCCGTTCATAAGCATACTAAATTGTGATTGTACGATGGACCAAAAAGAAAATTTAATAGAAAGAATTAGAGGGTTGTTTAAAAAGGAAAATATCATTCATGAGCAGAAATCTTAAACAGATAGAAAGAGCTTCGTAAAAGAAGGAATCGTGGGTCTCCGAAAAGGAAGCCAGAGCGAGACCGTCGCAAAATGAAAAATTGTCGGTCTCAGTAGCAGATAGAGGCTCCTATTCATTCGGAAAAAAAATTTCGTTGAAGTACTTATGCTGTAGTAGTTATTTTACTTTCTGAGCATGGCGCGAAGCCGCTGCACCAGCTAATTTACCAAAGACGGCGCCAGACATCAAGCCTGAACCACCGGGATAATTCTCGTAGAAGATACCGCCAATCATTTCTCCAGCAGCATATAAACCTTCGATTGGTTCATTTACTTGATTGACTACTTCTCCTTCGATTGTTGTCGCTAATCCCCAAAATGAGAACGTAATCCCGCAAGTCACAGGATAGGCATAGAATGGGCCTTCACTTATGGTTTGTGCCCAGTTAGATTTGGCTGGGGTAATGCCTTTTGTCGATTTACCGTCCTTTTCTGAAGGATTGAATTCACCTTCTTGAACCGCTGCATTATAGTCAAAAATGGTTTGTAGGAATTGTTCTTTATTTATATCTAATTGATCTGCAAGCACTTCAAGTGTAGCTGCTTCAATGACGGTCGCTTCTTCTAAATCATACTCCGCACGTAAGATTGGGCGAACTTTAGCATCATAAATTTGGTAGGCTATATTTTTCGGTTGCTTTAATATTTCTTTACCATATTTTGCATAGGTGTAGTTACGGAAATCGGCTCCCTCGTCTACAAAACGGTGACCTTCCACATTGACCATCACGCTATAAGGGTAAGAATGCTTTTTGAAAATATCACCTGGTTTTTGGAAATCACCTACTCGTGGGGCATTGGCATCTGTTCCAATGGCATGACAGCCATTCCGTTGACCAAACGTTTGCGCACCGATTGATACCGCCATATCAATCCCATCACCCGTGTTAAACTCAGTCCCTCTAACGATTGCTTCGTTCCACTCCATTCCTAATGCTTCCGCACGTTTCTTTTTGTCCGCTTCTATACTTCCACATGCTAAAACAACACTTTCACATTGAATCGTTTGCAGTTGCTCTTTTGTTTGCACTTCAATCGCCACCACTGCCTCATTTTCCGTGACAATATTCGTGGCTGCACTTTCATACCAAATTTCAATTCCCAACTCTTCACAGCGATGAAATAAGCTGCGCATTAAGCCGATTCCTTTATCAACGGTTTTAACTGGTAAACCGCCCCAGAAATGAACCTTTCCTTCTTTTTCAAAAGATTGGTTCGCATAGTTCAACTCAAATACGACACCTTGAGTTTTCATCCACTCAATCGTTGGTAAGGATTGATCAACTAATTGACGAATCAACTCAGGTTTACTTTGATTTTTTGAAACTCTCATAATATCATTATAGAAATCTTCTGTGATGTATTCAGGCATATCAATTTTATTAATCGTGTCCTGATCTAAATCAATCACTTTCGTAATAGCATCTAAGTTTTGATAAGCTACACGAATGGCGCCGTCAGTAAAAAATGAATTACCACCACGTTTTTCAATTGGTCCTTTCTCTAATACGAGTACCGAACTCCCTTGCTCTTTTGCAGATATCGCTGCACATAATGCCGCATTTCCCGCCCCAACAATTACTACGTCATATTTAGCCATCAAACATATCCCCTTTATTCGTTGATAGATTAACTATAAGAAATGATTAGAAATAAATAAAATACATAATTTTTAAACATATCCATAAAAATTTTTTATCACTTGAATATCTTCCACTTTAATACAGGTAGAATAACTATATAAATGAATAGCATGCGGAATAATTGAAAAATCGTTACCTGTGTAGCATCTGCTTGTAATGCGGTAGCGATGAGCCCCATTTGATCCATTCCACCTGGAGCTGTGCTTAAATAGCTGGTGGCAAAATCCATATCAAATAATAAAACCATTCCCTCTGCAATTATAAAGGTGATGATTAACAGTAATATTGCACTACTAATCCCTCCTATTAATACGCGAACGGGTAATCGTAAAGATTTCGGATGTAACAGTAATCCAATGTACGCACCGATACAAAGCTGTGCTATATGCAACAGGTGACTATCCATTGGGGCTAAATCTACTTTAAATAGACTTAATAGCAAACCCATAAGGACAGGCGTTAAAAAATGTGGCACCGGCAATCTTAATTTTTTCCCAATTGGCAAAAACAGAAGTCCCAATAGGATTAGACCGATATTATGCAGAACATTGTTTGAACTTTGTATGACTGATTCCGGCGCCTCTCCAGTTAGGGAAACAATAATCGGAATAAGCCCAACAACAAACAGAACACGAATGACATGAAAAAACGTTACTATAGCTACGTTAATATTCTCTTGTTCCTCTGCAAAAATAACTAATTGAGATAACCCACCGGGAATACTAGCTGTTATCGCTGTCGCAAATGGTATTTTTGCCCATATTTTCAAAAGATAGGCTAATCCAAAGCAACATACACTTAAAGAAATATTGAGCATGAGCATAAAAAGTAAAGTGTCTTTCATCGAGACTAATATATTAAGAGTAAAAAGCTGACCAATTGCCGTCCCTACTATAAGTAGCCCAATATTTCGCATCATAACAGGCCACTTCATAGGTATTTTCCATATCAGTTGTGTGAGCAATACGCCAAATAACGAGCCTAGCATCCACGGCATAGGAAAGGAGAGTAATTGAAAAATGCCTACACCAACTATCGCTACAATCACCACTGTGGCAATAGGAAGAATTGCGCGCATTAAATCCCCTCCAAAGATTAAACACTACTACCTCCAGTAATTACGCCTACTAAATCAAAAACAACAGCCGTAAAAAAACTCTCCAGATTCAAATTTATTTTTCCTTTTACAGAATATATGATATATTCCAATGAATAAAATAAATAAATTTCAGCGACACCGATAAAAAATTTTTATATCAATGCGGAAGGAAATTGCTATGAACCTTAATGATTGCCACCTATTAATTGATTTGTACAAGACGAAAAATATTACACACACTGCTAATAATTTGTATACATCGCAGCCTGCTCTCACCTATCGTATTAAACAGCTCGAAAAAAAATATGAAATTGAGTTGATTGTACGAGGGTCAAAAGGAATTGACTTTACAGAAGAGGGGCGGATTCTTTATGAACATGCAGAACAAACCTTACATAACGAAAGATTACTCGTAGATCAACTAGCTAATCTAGCTGAAGAAATAAAGGGCACGATCTCAATCGGCGCTTCTGGTTTGTTCGCGCTACACCACCTCCCCAGAATATTGAATGCCTTTAAAGAGCTTTACCCTAATATAAATATACAACTGAAAACGGGATGGAGCAGCGAAATGAAAGAAGCACTCAATGCGGAAGAAATCCATTTAGCCATTATCCGCGGTAATTACTCCCTAAATGCAAAGAAATGTACACTATGTAATGAAGAATTATTTATCGTATCAAAAAATCCGTTTCAAAAAGAAGATATCCCTCACCTACCATTTATCACTTATAAAACAGATCCACCCTTAAGTCTCATAATTGATAAATGGTGGCGTACCAATTTTCAAAAGCCTGTACATCCAAGTATCGAAACTGATCAAGCCGCTACATGCAAAGAGATGGTAAAGTATAACGTTGGTATCGCCGTACTACCCGGTATCAGTATCGAAGGTGAAGAAGACTTATACACCATCTCATTAAATGACTTTGGAGAAGACATTTATTACCGAGAAACCAGTCTCTTCTATAACCCATTCGTCGAAAACTTACGTCATGTTAAATTATTTATAGATTTTTTAAAGAGTCATTATAATGTGTAAATTGCTGAGGAGGGAGTCAAGCGTTAGCGTTTGGCTCGTCTTTAAAGCGTCTGATATATACTATTAAAATCTTTTTTTGACCACTAAAAAACTGATTTACTTTTGCCCTGAATTCACATTCTTTAACGTCAGATAAAAATTCAGGATCGTAGTCGCCTTCCTAAAGAAAAATGCTATCGTCTGCTGTATCGTTTGATCTTTCGTTTTCAAACTGTCTGTACCTTAACATTTATACTTTAAATGTTTGAATCAAGCATAGCTCATCGTCAATCATATCTTGCTTTTCTTCGTATGGAATATTGAACTCTTTATATATTTTTCTCCAGAAATATACTGCAGTTCTATTTTCAATCAGTTCAATGACGTAATACTTTCCTTGTTTCTTATGAAATATCTCTTTAATAGCCCGCGTACTATTTCCTTTCCCTCTGTATTTATTAAGCAAGAAAATATCATTCACTGCAAAATCATACTCTTTCCTTAGAAACGGACGCTCTAATAAGAGGATAAACCCTATAATACGCTCGTCTATCAAGATGAAATATGGGGATAGCCCATCTACTTCCCAAAACTGATCAACCCCATCGTATTCAAAGATACCGTCTGGCCCAATATCCAGTGTTGATGTGTATCTTGAAAGGTCATGAAGGTACAGGGAGTAAAGGTTTTTTAAGATATTCTTTTCTGATTTTAATACTTCTCTAAGCGCCACAGGCATTATATAAGCTCCTCCTTTTTAATCTACCTATTAGCCCCCATTAGGACTGGGACATATATACTTCAGCGAAAGTTGTATCGAATGAATAGGAACATCTATCTTTTATTCATTGGGATTACTTTATCGATTATATACAAATATTAAAAGACTAGTGTAATGGAGCGGAAGACACTCGACTCTTGCGGGAAGTAGAGGGAAAGCTGAGATCCCGCAAGCAATGCTGAGGAGGCTCAAGGTTTCCTCCCCGCGGAAAGCGAGTGTACAAGAGCGCAATGGAACGGACTCATTTTTGCAACTGATGTTTTAAAGATTACCATTTGTTATTGTTCGTTTCCTGAAATCATTTAGTTATCTCCCATACCATCAAAAAAATTAAACATCCCCCACTCTATCAACCATCTTAATTGAAAGAAAAATGCTAACCGCTCCCAAAAGACATAGACCTGCGTTCACAAAATCAGAATTGAGATTTATATTAAGAAGAGAAGAAAAGTTTTGAAATTGCATAAGGAACATGGCACAAATGACAGTTGGAATCGTTGCTCTTTTCCAAATCCCAAAGAAAAAGAGGGGAATTAAACTAATTAGTGTAATGAAAAAAGAATGAATGATCATCTTACTAGCATATGAAGTAATATCTACAACGGTTGGTTGTCCATTAATGATATGGAACAGATGATCAAGAAGATACGTGACGATACCTGACAACAGAAAGGATACGAGTGTACAGAGAAAAACTGCGAGTGAGATAAAAAGCACTTTTGCGATAATTAACTTTTTCCGACTAATTGGATAGCCGAATGAAAGAGAGAACGTTTTGTTCTTATACTCATCTATAACCACCTGATTAATAAGAGAAGCTCCAAATAGCACCCAGCCCATCTGTATGGCCAAAATCAATTGAATAATTGTCGCATAACTTCGCCCGAAGTCAGCGCTTACCATTTTAATAAAGAAAATCGGCATAAACATAAGAATACCCGCATAAATAATGATCTCACCCATCACCATTTTTTGCTTTAGTTTCCTCCACTCCAGCTCCATTAATTTAAACATGCTGTTCACCTCCATGGATAATTTGATAGAAATAATCTTCCAGTGTACTCGTATGTTTTTGTATCTCTTCTATATCAATCTGATGAAGAATTAATGCCTTTGAGATCTCACTTGGGGACAAGGTTAAATCATATATGCGAATTCTATTGTCTTCTATAATCTTCATATTAGTAATACGAAGTTCGTACTCTAGCAAATACACTGATTTTTCTACATTCGATGTCACAATCTCAATATATTCCGTTTGCTGCTTCCTAATATCAGCCAAAGTGACTTCATTCACTAATTGACCATCCCTAATCACACCTATTCTATCAACAACCTGTTCCATTTCCCCTAAAATATGACTAGAAAGGAGAAAAGTCATGCCATATTCTTTATTTAACATGCGAATTAAATCTCTCATATCTTTTATACCAATGGGATCAAGACCATTGGTAGGTTCATCGAGAACAATCAGTTCCGGCTTTGTTATGATGGCTCTGCCAATCCCCAATCTCTGCTTCATCCCAAGGGAAAAATCCTTCACTTTTTTCCCTTCAATTCCTTTTAAATGAACCATATCTAAAGCTTGCGTAATGGCTTTTTGATCATAAAACCCTAAATATTCACAGTGAAGCTGTAGATTCTCTCTCGCTGTTAAATGCTCATAAAAGAGCGGATATTCAATAATACTACCCACACGCTTCAACCCAGACTTCTTATTTTCTGTAAGCCTTTCACCAAATAACGCAATCTCTCCTGAAGAAGGATGAATTAATCCCGTGAGCATTTTCATGATCGTCGTTTTCCCAGCCCCATTTTGTCCGAGAAATCCGTATATTTCTCCTTTTTTAATATGAAGATTTACATTAGTTACAAGCACCTTACCTTTGACCTTTTTCGTTAAGCCATTGGTTTGCACGACGTAATCCATTGTCTTAACCTCCTTTATGATTGTTACTTCTAGCTTAAGCAAAGAAAGTATCTTTTTTCTTTCTCATTTCTTACATATTTCTTAAGTTTGAATAAAAAAAGAGCCGTTCCAACAGAACACCCCTTTTCGCGAAGTCTTAATATGTCATTTGTTTAAACCTACAAGTAAAAGTCGTCTTCTCAAATGGTTGGCTACTCACGTGCAGCGTACCATTCATTGCTTCTGTTAATCGTTTCGAAATACTTAAACCCAATCCACTGCCTTGAAATTGAGGGTTTCTAGCATCATCTAATGTATATAGTCGTTCAAACACCCGGTCCTGGTGTACCTCTGCAATCCCTTTCCCCTTATCCCAAACCTCTACGGCAATGGTTTCCCCATCTCCTCGAAGGGTGAGACCTAATACGCCCCCATCATTTCCATATCGAATCGCATTCGAGATAAGATTACTTAGCACCCGGTTAATTGCCTCTTCATTACCAAGAATATAAAAATTCCGCTCTGGAATGTCTATCTCTACCTGAAATCCTTTTGATACAAGCAAATCATAAAACTCTAATACATTCTTTCTACAAATCTCATTAAGTGAAACCTTACTCAACGGCATGAGGTAATCATCGGATTCTAGTTTAACAAGATCAAAGGATTGATTAAGTAAAGAAACGAGACTCATTACTTTTTCGTGCAAGCGTAAAATGACGATTTCTTTTTCGTCCTTAGCCATCGTTTTATCCAGCTTTATTTTTTCTACATAACCTAAAATAACTGTTAGTGGTGTTTTCAAATCATGTGACATATTGGCTATCATTTTCCTTAAACTATCTTTTGTTTTGGCGTAATCGGCAAATACTTTTTGATTGTTATCAAGCATTCGGTTGATTTGAATAAGTAAAAGTTGAATGGCCTCTTGATCTGTTTGGAGTAACACTTTTTCAGCTGTCTGTTGTTCGATAATATTTGTTAACTTATCACTGATTTCATTTATATGTTGCTTTGTTTTTTTAAGAGAATAATATTGCCATCCATTCATTACAATTAAAATGGCCATGATAACAATTAAAGTAACCATCATAGACTATTCACCTAATTTATATCCGATTCCCCAAATGGTTCGAATATACTTTGGATGAGACGGATTCTCTTCTATTTTTTCTCGTAACCTTCTTATATGAACATTGATTACATTTTCATTGCCGTAATAATCATCTTCCCAAATAAAATGGTATATTTGTTCCTTTGTAAACACTCGATTTTGATTGGTCATAAACAGCTTTAAAATATGGAATTCCTTAGAAGTAAGCTGCACAACCTTATCTTTCATTTGTACAGAAAAGGTATGTAAATCGAGGGATAATTCCTTAAAATGAATGTTATGAGATATAGCTGGAGTCCCCGCAGGACGATATTGCGTTGCCCTACGAATAGCCGCATGGACCCTCGCCGTTAGTTCGATCATTGAAATCGGTTTGCTTATATAATCATCGGCACCAAAGCCTAATCCTAACGCCTTGTCTAAGTCACTATCCTTCGCTGAAATAATCAACACAGGCATTAAACTCTCTTCTCTGATGCGTTTTAAAACATCCATACCACTTAACTGCGGAAGCATTAAATCCAACAAGATTAAGTCAAAGTCCTCCTTATGGAAAAGGGATAAAGCTTCCTCCCCATCAAATGCGGTAAATACCTCGAAACTCTCCTGTCTCAAAATATCTGTTATTAATTCACTAATCTCCCTGTCGTCTTCCACAAGAAGAATACGCTTTTGCATACTTCCACATCCAATCCTTTGTACTAACCATGCAATGAATCAATCACCTTTAACTCTCCCTTTATTTCTATAAAGGGGGCATAATTCCTTCTAAAATATATAACTGATGGTATAAAAAAAGACTGATGATTTTCATTCGTTAGTCTCATTTGAAATAAAAGCTGATTGCCTCTCTCATTCAGGACACATGAAAAAGTGTAGGGAAAGTATGCATCCCTACACTACAAGTTCTTTATTAAAAATCAAAATTGTCTGGGTCTGGCCCTACACGAAGATTCTGATTTAATCCATCAATGATTTGCATCTCTTCTATCGTTAATTCAAAATCAAACACATTTGCATTTTCTACAATTCGATGCTCTTTTGTTGATTTTGGAATGGTGACAATCCCGTTCTGTAAATCCCAACGCAAAATAATTTGCGCAACAGACTTATGATGCTTGTTTGCGATCTCCTGTAACACTTTATTATCTAGTAATTGTCCTTGCATTAATGGTGACCATGCTTCCAGCTGAATCCCATTGTCTTGACAAAATACTTGTAACTCTTTTTGCGATATCCTTGGATGGCATTCTACTTGATTGACCATCGGTTTAATTTCAGCATCCTTCATTAGTTCTTCCAGATGATGAGTTTGAAAGTTACTCACTCCAATGGCTTTTACACGACCTTCTTTATAAAGCGTTTCTAAAGCTCTCCAAGCATCCTTATATTTCCCTTCAACCGGCCAATGGATCAAATATAAATCTAAATACGCTAAACCAAGCTTCTCTAAGCTTGCTTCATAAGCAGCGATTGTTGATTCATACCCTAAATCAGCATTCCAAACTTTAGAAGTGACAAATAGCTCTTCTCTAGAAATCCCTGCATCTCTTATACCTTTTCGGATACCTTCACCTACACCTACTTCATTCTCATAAATTGCTGCGGTATCCATGGTTAATCGCTGACTTTACTGCGTTTACTAATTCAGAACCTTCTTCCACTTTAAAAACACCTAATCCAAACCAAGGCATCTTTACACCGTTATGCAAAGTAGTTGTATCTTGTAAATGTTTGACCATCATCTTTCAACCTCCAAAGTGATATTATTTTCTTGATCTTTTCGTTCCAAAGCTCTGCTAAACCCCGTTAAAACGGCTGCCACTAAAACCATAAGCGCTCCAATCCAAGATGTATGAATCAGTCCAATCGAGTCCGTAATCATACCACCTAAGTAAGAGCCAATGGCGATACCAGCATTAAATGCTGCAATATTGATGGCAGATGCGACATCCACTGCACTCGGAACAAAGCGCTCTGCCAACATCACCACATAGACTTGTAAACCCGGCACATTCATAAATGCTAATAATCCCATTAGAAAAATCGTTATCAATCCAGCCACTTTAAAAGGTGCTGTAAACATCAAAATAAATAACACAACCGCCTGTACAATAAACATATAGAACAATGCGCGGATAGGATTTTGATTCGATAACTTCCCGCCAACCATATTCCCAATTGCAATCGCTATGCCATAAACCAATAAAATGATTGCTACAGTTCCTTCTTCAAATCCAGTGATATCTTGAAGCAATGGCGATAAGAAGGTAAACACGACGAAGGTTCCACCATAACCTAGTGCTGTAATGATAAATAAGAGCAATAACCGGCCATTTTTCACAAGTTTCAGTTGATCACGAAAGGATGTTTTGACCCCTTTTCGTAAATGTGATGGAACGAGAATACTATTAGCAATTAAAGCAATAACACCAATAATGACAATCGTCATAAACGCTGCTCTCCACCCTAATTGTTGACCGATAAAGGTGCCAAATGGAACACCTGTAACAGTAGCGACCGTCAGACCCGTAAACATAATGGAAATCGCACTCGCTCTTCGATTTTCAGGAACTAAATCAGCAGCGATTGTCGACCCGATTGACATGAAGACCCCATGGGAAAATGCTGAGATCACACGTGCAACGAGTAATAACCCTATAGTCGTTGAAAAGGCAGCAAGCGTATTCCCGATTATAAAAACAATCATAATCCAAAGTAATAAAGTCTTGCGGGACATTCGCGATGTCAAAGATGTCAAAACAGGGGCACCAAATGTTACCCCTAAGGCATATAAAGAAACCGTTAACCCTGCAGTAGTTACCGGAATACTTAAATCATTTGCAATAAGGGGTAATAAACCAACACTGATAAATTCAGTCGTCCCGATTGCAAAGGCACTTACTGCCAAAGTAAGCAAGGCCATTGTGCTTTGCTTTCTGCTTAGATTCATATATTCTTCACCTTTTTTCTTTTATATAAATGGAAAATTTCCTTTTCGAACATAATAATTTTAAAGGAAAGTATAGTTTCAATCCGCCGGCAAATGTTATTATGATACATATAGAATACAAAGAGAAGTACGCACTTTAAAGTAATATAGATACAAAAAAGTAATATAGGTACTTTTTAGTTCCTAAGGAGGGAAACAAGAATGGAGAAGAAGAAATACAATATTTCTGTTGAAGCAACTTTAGAAGTCATCGGAGGAAAGTGGAAATGTGTAATCCTTTGTCATCTCACACATGGCAAAAAGCGAACAAGCGAATTAAAGCGTCTCATGCCTAACATCACACAAAAGATGCTTACCCAACAGCTACGCGAGCTTGAAGAGGATGGTGTCATCAATCGTATCGTGTACAATCAAGTTCCACCAAAAGTAGAATACGAACTCAGCGAATACGGACAAAGCTTAGAAGGGATCTTAACTTCATTATGTGCCTGGGGAGAGAACCATTTGACCAAGCTATATGGGGATAAATTCTCGGTATTAGAAGAAAGTATATTGAACGAATAGGATAAGTAATAAATTGGCTGAAAACAGGACATTTTTATAGAGGTAATAGCTAAACTCCAAACATAGCAGGGAAGCTTCAATGGCATACCCTCTGAAGCTTCTCCCTCTCTTAATAAATTTGCTTACTCCGTTTTATATTTTTTTGCCAACGTTTCACTCCCAATCGCTCCAATGATTGAAGCAGTGAATGGAAGAAACGCATAAAGAATCGAACCTTGGAAAAACGTTATATTCAAGTCAAAAAATTTATTACCCACAGCGATAAGAATTTTGAAAACAACTAAAAATAAGCCAACAAGCAGAAGAAGATCAAAAAACAACTTTAACTTTGGATACGCTAATTGCTTTCCATCTTCAATAATGCTCTCCTTCAAATGATCATCTCCTTTTAATAATTCATCAATGGTAATATCAAAAATTTCACTTAGTTGAATGAGAGATTCAATGCTGGGATATCCTTCTCCACGTTCCCATTTTGATACTGATTGTCTACTAATTTTAAGTAATTCACCGAGCTGTTGTTGAGACATTTCATGTTTTAAACGTTGTTCTTTTAATTTTTGGGGGAAATCCATTTTCTTCATCTCCTAACAACTCCAGTATATTTGCATCTCTAACTAAACGTAAAGAACCGTGTCGTTGCAACGATGTAAACGAATAGTTGCGGGATAAAATGAGTAGTTATTTTACCATGTTATATTATATCAGCTATCACTTTACCTACATTTCCCATTGTCATTTATACTTATTATGCTGTTTTCTATTTGAAGATACCCGTGGGGAAATTTCCAGTATAAGAAAACGGCCATTCCCCTATACCACTAAAGTAAAAAAGGAAGTGACCGTTTCTATCATAGCTTTATATAAGTTTATCTTTACAAACATCTCACACCTGATATTTACCAATAGAGCAGATGATAAAGCACCATAATCACAGCAATAATTAAAATGACTAAAACCACTTGATTAACTTTAATATCAATTAACACTTTATTTCATTCGGATAATTTACTTAAGTAAGATTTTTAAAGTATTAGTTAATCTGAAGTGTATTATAAATAACTTAAGAAAAGTTGAAAGTCACTACTTTTTAAGACGGTTCTCCAATGATTCAATCGCCAGTTGAAGCGCAATTAATCGTCGCTCATTTACTGTTTTTTGAGGACTACCATCTTTTGCTTTTGCTATCTGTTTTTCAATAGGTGGAATAGTACTTTGCAAAATATCTTTAGATGTTAGAATAACTTCTTCTTCATATGAGAAGTCTTCACCGTTCCAAATATTCCTTAAGCTATCTAAACCGACTTTTATAGCATCTCGTCTCTTTCTTACTAGAGTAGTATTAGACCCCTTTTCAGTCATGCTTTTATAAGCATTTGAAAGTTTACTAAATGTAGACTCTAAGGATTTTACGGATAACTCTTGTATTTCTTGGTTAATTGACTTCATGTAGACTTCTCATCACTTTCTATTATTTAGTAGTATTCATTCATGATTACAGAGTAATAATAAAGCATGCAGACCTTCTTTTATTTCTGCTAGTGAAGCATACGCATACGACAGTCTTATATGATGAAAATCACCTGAATGATAGATATAACCTGGGTTGATTAAAATATTTTGATTGAGAAGGTTTAGAAATAGTGCTTTGTTTACGATAGGTTTATTAAACCTTAACCAAATATAAAAGCCACCTTCTGACTTATTCCACGTAGCAATCTTTCTAAATTGGTTTTCTAGTATATTTTCAATAAATGCCGCTCTGTTCTTTAGTTGTTCACGAAGATTTTTTAAGTGATTTTCATATAAACCAGTTGAAATCCAATGTGCGACGATCTCTTGAGAAAGAGCACTTGAACCATAATCCGTTTGCATTTTTATATCCGCTAGCCGTTCAACCACAGGTGAAGGTGCTACAATCCATCCAATACGTAACCCAGGACTTAATGTTTTCGATACACTACCAAGATAAAGTACTTGTCCTGACTTGTCTAAAGACTTTAAGGTAGGTAAAGTATGATCAAATAGTAATTCATGATAAACATCGTCTTCAATAATAGGAATCTGTAACTCTTTGCATATATTGTATAGATTTTTCTTTTCCTCCAACAACCAATTAACTCCAGTAGGATTATTTAATGTCGGAACACAATAAAATATAGATTGTTTTTTCCTCTTAAAAACTTTTAAGTTCTCAGCTAATTTCGGATGATTACGCATTACCGTATGCATACGCATTCCAGCAGATTGAAAAGGATGAATAGAACTTAAATAAGATGGTTCTTCATGGAAAATCACAGAGCCTTCTTCTAATAATCCAATGGCAATTAGTTGAAGCGCCTGAAGTGCTCCAGAAACAATTAGAATGTTCTCTGGTTCCGATTGAATACCTCTTATTTTCAGATAGTCACATAATACTCTTCTAAGTCTTTCATTTCCTTTTGGTGATGAATAACCGATAGATTTTGCATCAAGGGTGATTTCTTTTAAGGACTGTTCAAGTTGTTTTGTTGGGAGTAGTTCCGGTGATAATTCACCTGTTCCAAGGCGAATGATATGATTATATTGCTCGTATTCATTGATAAGTTGAATGGTATGGTCATTTGCTCTATGGATACTTGAATCAATATGCTTTTTCCAATTC
Organism: Cytobacillus sp. FSL M8-0252; assembly: GCF_038007345.1. Lineage (NCBI taxonomy): Bacteria > Bacillati > Bacillota > Bacilli > Caryophanales > Bacillaceae > Cytobacillus > Cytobacillus sp. FSL M8-0252. Next base: position 286,812 of record NZ_JBBOWZ010000001.1, on the reverse strand, counting down.
GGTTGAGTTTTATTTAAAAGTACATTCCAAGAAATATTAGTTACAAATACACCTGATCCTAATTTTGATTGAAGTAAACCATCTGCCTTCAGTTCATCAAGAGCAAGTTGAACTGTACTTCTATTGACATTAAATTGTATCGCTAGTTGACGCTGTGTGGGGATTTTTGTTCCAACCGCCCAATCTCCACTTTCTATACGAAATTTCATCCAATCTACAATTTGTTCGTGAAAAGTTAAATGAGAATCACTACTCGGTTTCCATTTCAAGATAATCCCCCTTAAATTGGGTGGATAAAAAACCATCCAATTGGTTGTTTTCTTTCAGTTTTATCATAGTACGATAGTAATTGAAAGAGAGTTGATTTGAATGGAACCCATTCTGCATGGATTAATTTTGGCATTCGGACTTATTTTACCTTTAGGGGTACAGAATGTCTTTGTATTTTCTCAAGGAGCAACCCAACTTAGATTGGCTCAGGCACTTCCAGCCACGATAACAGCTGCAATCTCTGATACACTTTTAATCTTATTATCTGTATTTGGTTTATCAATGATTGTCCTTCAATTTGAATGGTTACGAGTAATTTTAATGATTACCGGTATCTTATTTTTATTGTATATGGGATCTGTCATTTGGAAATCCGAAACGACAAAAAAAACGAATAAGGCTTTACCTATTCGTCAACAAATTATCTTTGCTTTATCTGTTTCTTTTTTAAACCCTCACGCCATCTTAGATATAGTCGGTGTTATTGGGGTAAGTGCAATAAAATATGCTGGAAAAGAACAATTTCTTTTTACTATTACTTGTATTACAGTATCTTGGATTTGGTTCTTTGGGCTAATGATTGCAGGAGCATTTGTGAAAAAGTTAGATGGCAAAAGAAATGTATTGCAATTATTTAATAAATTCTCTGCTATCTTTATCTGGGGTACAGCCATTTATATTTTTCTTGATTTAATGTAATATCCTTGGAATTATCATTTCATATGTAAAATGCGAAAGCCTTCTGTCAAGATGCAAGGGAGAAGGCTTAAAAGGTAAGATTTCTTTTTTTAAAAGTAGTTTATTCTTTCACTTCAAATGTATTTTTCTCTATACATATCGCTGCTGCAGACGTATTTATAATGATATCAAAATCCTGGCTGTATGGATGCATAAACACTTCGTACTGTATCCTTCGTTCTTCATGGGATTGCCTTAAATAATTGAGATCTGCTCCCCTTTCAACGATGTCCCGATTCGACCTCCTTAATAATTCAGTTTCACCATCTGTATAGAAATAAATTTTTAAGTCAAATAAATCAGGATGAATAAATGCTACACTCATTCCCTCAACAATCGTTACTTTATTCCTCGAGGAAATTAATTCGCTTTTCATATAATGTGTATGCATTGTGTATAAATCTAAACCATCTCTAATCATCTGAACATCTCTTTCTAAAGATAACAAATGATGCGCTGATGGGTGGCAAGCTGTCATTTTATAACGATGATTTTCGTTTTGATATGTATAGTCAATCATTGCATGGTTTCGTATATTCGAGCTAACAATATACGGGTCTGTATTTATATAATTCACTCCATCTTGATTTAATACGTTTATAAGCTTATTGGCAAACGTTGTTTTTCCAGCAGCACCATGTCCGGAAATAGCAATAATAAGCTTTTTATCCGTTATTGTAATCCAATTTAGGATGTCTTGTATTAACTTATCCATTAATCTCCCCCCGTCACTAGATTTGCTTTTTTCAACTTACTTTTTAAGATGTCTATACTTCTAATGATGAGTGCTATATTCTCCACTTAATTCGAATCAAATGCTTCCCGATAAAACTCCCTTAACTCCGCTCCGTTATCCGGCCATTCGGGCAGCTGTTCGTTAGCCAACATAACCAATGCATCAAGACAGCGATGCCATCCTGCTGCTGTTGCCGCTGCCCAAGACCGGTCATCAAACGTATGCTGAAAATTCATTCGGCACCCGTCATCGGTATTTTGCAACTCGATTCTTAGCATATCAGCGCCTTCATGAAAGGCAAAGACGACAGGTGGTTGGTATTCAGTAATTATGCCTTCGTACTTCGTCCCCTCGCCATCATCAAAAGCTATTTTGCCACCTTCAATAAGATCCATCTCTCCAGTTGCAAACGGATACCACCTGGTAAAGTAATCAGGATCTGTTACGTAGCGGAAAACACTCTCTGGTTTATGGGTAAACAAACGTTCAAATTGCAAAACATAACGACCATTCACTTCATATAACTTTCCGAATTTAGTCATCTTATTCTCCTTTACATTTTTATTCATTATTAAGATTAACAAAAAGCTTCATCTTAAACTATGCCCGTTTGCGAAATAAAATTTCCGATAAAAAACCTCCTCTTGACCATCATATCCAAAGGGTATAAACATCGCAATTTATGCTGATTTGGAGTAAGTTTGATCAAAATTAAATATAACGAATATGCTTCAAACGGTTCTTGTACGAAACCAACAAAATAGTTTATTAACCGGCATCTAGCTGTTTTCTAGGTGTAAAAGTATAACTATCTCACACTTTTAACTAAAATAAATATAACCCTTAGTTAATAATTACTAACATAAATGTGTTGTCTAAATTGATAAAAATCCCTACCTACTCATGGTCGGGATTTTCATCATCTGGTCTTCACTTTTTGTTATCTAATTCATTTATGAACCGTAGGAACAGCTGCCAAAAGAATAGTTAGAAATTAATGTGGATTCTTTAGGATCAAAGTTAGAAAAGACCCGGAAAATTTTACGGAGCTTTTTCTAAACATAAGTACATATTACCTTAATGAAAAACGATAAAAATCAATTCTATTAGATTCAGTCGGGATTATTATTAAGAGGTCTTTAACCCTTTGGTAATTCCCCAAAAGTAATGCAAATGCGCATACAGACAGTGGTTTTTTATGAAAAATTCACCTTCTATTTAACGGAGTACCTGATGACATTTGCATTGGGCTATTACTTTATTTTCACATTAGCCTCTGCACTGATAGAGGCTGGATAATCAAGCAATTCAAGTTTAACAGGTCCTAAGTCAGTTGCCTCAGATGGGAAAGGAACGGAATACAATACATAGTCGTCGACATAAGAATAGGAGATACCATATGGTTCATCCTTACTTATTACATTTCCATCTGCATCTATTGCATGCGTAAAAATTGCTGATTTGAATTGATTCGGATTCGTATCTAATTTAATGGACATCTCGCCTTGCTCTATCTCTACATCTGTTAATTTTCCGTCTTTCGGTGCCTTAAGTATTTTCTTTTTTATCGGGTCTACTTCAACATTGAGCTCTTCCTTATCAAGCGCACGAATTGAATTGAAACGCAAATATAATTCTTTAGGATTAGTAAAGTAGTTGCTCTGCAAATAAATGATTGTTTCGTTCTCATTGATTTGTGTAGTCTCTATTACACTTGTATTCCATGTTTCTCCTTTTTCATCTATTAGATGCAAGTCATTAATACCAAATATCTTTTTACTATTTTGCGAATGATAATATACATGTACAGCTGTTTGAGAAGGATACATTGTTACGTCCTTGATTGTTAATTGCTGTCCTTCAATTTCTAATGTTTTATCCACATTATACACTTTCTTTCCAACAATTTTACCTTTATCTAAAGTAAAGGGAATTTCCCAAACCCCGTCTAAAAGTTTCTTATCTTTAGAAAACTGAGTTGAAAGAATTAGTTCATTTGGCAGATTATCCCCTTCTTTTAAAGGAACCCTGATTTCCAGCAAAGAATCCGGATTATCATTCCGATATTCACCAACTATATGATATGGCAATACCTCTCCTTTTTCATTAAGCAATTGAAAGCTCCCTAGAGTAATAACTACGTCTTCTTCATCTGATTGATATTCATAAAAAATGATCAGTGATTTTTCATCATGAATAATTGAATTCAAAGTAAACTCTATACCTTTGTTATTCACACTTGAATCCACTTTTTGTATGTAATTATTTTCAACAGCTGCAAGTAGCCCTTTGTCATATCGGACAAAATCAACAATTTTCCCCATACCAGGTACATTTGACATGTAATATGCAACGGGTTCGGATACATTAACAGATGTAATAAACGTAAGTCCTAAAATACATGCAGCAGTGAATGTCTTAATGGGCAGCTGCATTCTCTTTTTCTTTTTCTTTTTCTCTGCTTTTGCTTGCTGTATTCCCCTTAGAATTGCCTGGTCAGAGCGATCGTCAGAAATGGATAGATCCTTCATTATTTTTTTGGATTCAGCCAACTCACTTTCTTCTCTTTCAAACATTTAGCCCACCCCCCTTATTTAATTGAACCTGAAGTGCTTTTAGGCCTTTGTATAGCCAGGTTTTAATGGTGCTCTCCGACCTTTCGAGAATTTCGGCAATATCTTTTATCTTTAAATCGTTATAATACTTTAAAATAATGACTTCTCGAAAACGTGCATCTATTTTTAGTAATGCTTCCTCTATTTCTAACGTCTGGTTGTCATTCTTCGTTACTATTAGATTATCAATATACTTAGGATCTGCGATTCTTTTTCTTTTACGAATTTGATCATGGCAGTAATTAAGCATAATCCGGATAACCCATGTTGAGAAGTATTCTGCATGTTTCAATTTATTCAATGAAAGATAAGCCCTAAAAGTTACTTCCTGCAATGCTTCTAAGGCCTCCTCCTCATTATGTAAGTAACCCAAGGCTATTTTTAATAGTCTACTTTTATGGATTTGGATTAATTCGTAGAAAGCATCATCATCTCCCTTTCTTGCTCTATTGACTAGGTTTTTCACTTCCAAGCGCGCTTCCCCCTTTTCTCTTTCTAGTTATTAGACATAACAAAGAAACAAAAAGTCTTAAGTTTTTACTTTCTGCAGAATTTTTTGGTATTGATAATCGAATAATCTATTCCTAAGGTGTACCCGTTGTAAAAGTCCTTTTAAAAAAACAAGTCTAATGTTAGAAGCTACGGTTGGTAGTTTGGAGAAACATCATGTTATCTTATTTTCACCCTAAAAAACCCCCTAGGACAATGCATATTCCAAGAAGGTGAAACTTCGCACTTTATTTGAAATCAATACATTTTGTTGGATTGAAAAAAAGTTCGAGCAACTCGAAGTAATTTCTTGTTAAACACTGTACAATTTTTATCATTTACTTCTATTAATTTTAAACAATTTCGCTCTTCTTGATTACTATACAATTGAAATTTTCTAAAGAACGTAGACCACCGAAAAAATAACATATTTTCCCTTAATTTACTGCAGATAACCTGCATAACTAAAGAGCAATGATGGACCTAAAAAATACCAGGTTATATTCCGCCCTAGGCAGGAGCAATTTTGACCATTTTTCAGAAATTTCCTTAAACACGAATATTGTAAAACGGTAGACTAAATCCCACAACAGAGACAAATTGGATGGGTCATAGTCATTATGAGGAGATATTTTAGAAAAGAGACTTAGACAAAAAACTCCCACACTTAGAGGAGTTTTGTTTTATTAATCTTTCATTCCACTTTATCACATTCACTTGGTAATATGCCCCATACGTATTATCAATCTATTATTTCATTACCAGAAAAATATTAAGGTTTTAACCTAACAAACAATTTAGTGTACTTGAATTATTAGAGGGGATTAAACCATTAAAGGAAATAATCTAATTATAAAAAAATTTAATTGTCGTAAATACTTTACATTTTGTAAAAAATATATTACATTTAACTTATAAGAAATCATATAGAAAAGAGGTTTCATATGCTGGAAAACTTTATATCAGTTGGTAGGGCTGAGAAAAAATGGACTCAACAACACTTAGCCGATGACGTAGGTGTTAGTCGTCAAACGATTGCAGCATTGGAAAAAAACAAATATAACCCTTCATTGATATTAGCATTTAAAATTTCTAATTCATTAGGGAAAGAAATTACAGAAGTATTTAAATTTAAGGAGGAAGTTGTATGATCACGTTAACTACATCATTGATTATAGGTTTAGCAATACTGGTTATAGTTTCAGAAGTATATAAAGCAAAATTTGAAAGTAAAAAAGAATCAATGGATGAAAGAGGTGAGCTATTACTTTTTAAGATTAAGTCGCTCTCTTATTCAATATTATCTGGGGGGATACTTCTTGGGGTGGCATTAGTAGCAATCTTAGATGTAATCCAAAAAGAATATTTTATTTATTACGTTATGATTGTTTTTTTTATTCAAAGCATTGTTTCTTCAATATATTTAGCTGTAGTTAAACGTATTTAAATAATACATTACAACACTTTGAGAAATTAACTATGCTCATATATAACTTCTTAATTAAGTATCACATGCCTCTTCAGTACATGACCCGCTCATAGTTTGTCTATTTGCAATCCATTCATAAACTTTTTGCCCCATCCCCTATCTTAGAGGATTAAGAAAATGCTAAGTCGTTATTGGCAGCAAGATATGAAGAGATATGACCAGTGTCGTGAATTCTTTTAGGTTTAAGTTGCATCTAATCGATCCGACGCCTTTAAAATTTAAAATTCCTGAAGCTAAGTTTATCAACTTATGGATTACTCAATTTTTTTGACAACCTCAATAATACTCATCAAAGGGAAAATCTTCGCGACTTTTTAAGACGTCGCGATTTCATACAAAACACTCGAATTGATATACCTTATTTGTTCATGTAATTCAGTAAATCTATAGATTTTTTGAATGTTTCTTCTCCTTGATATTGTAAATGTATAATCCAACGATGATAAGATTTTTTCTATTACTATTTAAAATTTTAGAGAACTTAACCATAAAAAAACCGCCTCCAATTGTTAGATCATGTCTAACAATTGGAGTGTGTGTATATCAGAATTTTAAAAACGGTATCACTTTTATTTAAATTCTATACAATTACTTGTAGCCTTGGAGTAAAGTTTGATCAAAAGTATCTCACAAAGCCACATAAATGATTCAGCGTAATATTTCACCGAAACAAATTTATGATGCATATACAAAAAGTACGAAATATAGCGATCCAGATTATCCAAATGCAACGGTATATCACTACAAGGGTATAGCTGTAGCTAGAGAAGGTAATATTTTAACAACAGTTTATAATCAAGCTAAACCTAAATCGAGATGAAAAAAAAGTAAAGGCGGTGTATTAAAATGATTAAGAGAATTGAGTTTAACAAAGAAGTAAAAATAGGTTATATTCAAGTTATCAAAGAAATAAAAGCTGGTATGGTTCATGAAACTGATGAATTAAAAGTTAATCCTTATATAAATTTAGACTTAGATAAGGATAATAGAATTATAGGCTTAGAGATATTTAGAGATGAAGCTAATGCCCTTAAAAATGCATCTTCTAAAGATAACTTTTACCTTAAAAGAGATAATATGTATTCGTTACGACTAAATGATAATGAAGTAGCTTCGAGATATTCTTATTTAGGATTAGAATTCTGTTTTTCAGAAGAAAATCACAGAGGATTTATAGGTTTCGACATTCTAGATATATCAAAATATCCTGAAAAGACTTTATAGTTTACTATACTAATTTTCATAAAGAAAATTCGGGAATATATTGTAAAAAACCAAAAGAGGATCTGCTTAAAACAGACCCTCCTTTTATCTATTGTTCAAAAAATATCTAATTCAGAGTTTCCAATCGAATATCGTGTCAAAAACGATATTTATTTTATGAACGAATACTATACGATGTTTATATATTGTCCTGCCTATACATATTCGTGATATTCATTTGGGTCCTGCCCTTCTACACGGCCAGCTTCTCCTTTATCCAATGAATCAATTGTTTCAATATCCTCAGGTGCTAATTCAAAGTTGGTACTATTGAAATTATCTTTTTGATGCACGGGATTACTTGATTTTGGTATAGAAAATACGTCTGCTTGATAATTCCAATTTAAAATAATCTGCGCCGGGCTTTTATCGTACTTATCCGCAATTTCTTTAATTGTGGTATTTTTTAGCACGTCATTCAGATAACCTCTACCAAAAGGGCTCCAGGATTCAGTAAGAATGCCCCGTTTTTTATTTTCTTCTACCATACGGTTATTATTAAAATACGGATGACGCTCCACCTGATTTGTAGCAGGTGTCACACCTGTTGCTTCGATAATGTCGTCCAGATGTTCTGGTTCAAAATTTGAAACGCCAATGTTTCTGATTAACCCTTGTTTTTGAGCATCCACTAAAGCCTTCCAAGCTTCTACATACTTCCCGTCCTTAGGGTTCGGCCAATGAATTAAATACTTGTCAAAATATTTTAATCCAGTGCGGCGTAGAGATTCTTGGATAAAGATAAATGCCTTGTCATATTCATGGTAAGCACCGGGTAATTTCGTACTAATCAAAATTTCCTCTCTGGGCAGTGCGGACCGACGCACAGCTTCACCGACAATCCCTTCATTGTCGTAGTTTGTTGACGTATCGATTAAGCGATATCCTATATTCAAGGCGTTTAAAATTTCAAACGTACCCTGATCCCCATTAATACCAATCGTGCCTAATCCCACAAAAGGAAGTTCTGTACCATCATTTAGAGTAAAACCATTATTATTTAAAGTCAAAAACTCATCTCCTTTTAAAAATTTTGCAATGTAAGTTGAGATTGAAAATAACTATTTCCATGATGTCTATAATTACAATACCCGATTTAAAAAAATCCTACACCAACCTGAATTGATTGCTATACCTTTGTGACTTTCTTGGTTTCTCATCAAATCCCCTCTATCCTTTCTCCCCCAACGGTCCACCCGCTCATTTACGCCTGAAGGCAATGTTATTAAGCTATTCCCCAAAAGCCCACTATCGACCTCTTTTTACGTTCTGTATTGTATATAATATTTTGACAATATAAAATAGATGTCCCTCTGAATGGAGACAGAAATAGACATAAGCAATGAGAATAAAAAATACCTTTCCCAACACTCTTATTCTTCTATTATTCCCCTGTCTTTTTGTCCTTCCCCGCCCCTCCTCTCCCTCTCACTCCCCTCAAATCCTTGCGGCTCTAAGTCCCATCCCTCTTTCCTCTTCTCTCCCCCACTCTTTCTTCTGCTTTATTGTTCTTCCCCAAAACCCCCATTTTCGCCCTCTTTTTTCCGTTCTGGGTCGTATCGAATATTCAGACAATGTTAAAAAGTTCTTCCATAATGGAGGGAAGAATCAAGAGAAAAGATTGAAAAAACACGTTGAGAAATACACGAAAAAGAACTGAAACCCTACGGGTTTATGCAGTGAGGAAAACAACATATTAGAAGAGAGAAAAGAATGAGCAAGGATGATTGAACCCCTACTGGACAAGGGATTGAGGAGATATTGGACAAAACAAAAAGACTGGACCACTATTGGATCCAGCCTGAAATATAATTGATTTTACGATTGAAAAATGATTGAGTACATATTGTTCGCCTGCTCTTTTTTCCTCACTCTTCCTTCCGCTCTAGATACCAACTATTTAACAGTAGCTACCGACTTTTTAGCATGGAGAAGAAGAATAAGACAGCTACATATAATAGAAAAAAGAATAAAGAAACAAGATGAAATAAATATAAAAAGGATAAGCTATCTCGCCCCATTACTTTAAGGTGTGATACTTCACAATATTCTACGTAAACAAAAAAAGGCAATGCTATTATAAAGTAAAGCATTCGCCCCTTGGCTTAATAAGAGAGTTTTATTTTTCAAGTTGACCTTTTACCCCAACTAACTTGTCTTTAATAAAAGGGTCAATCTCGTCAGGTAAATGATCTAATCCAAAAAATTGTGCCTCTATTCCTTGGTTGCTTTCAGGTGTTATTTCTCCTTCGTACTTGGTACATAAATAACCAATTGCAACCGTTTGATACTCGTCTCCACTTTCCTCGACACGATTTATTAATTCCTTTCCTGAATAGACACCAAATAATTTTAACTCTTTTATCTTTAAGCCTATTTCTTGAAAGACTTTTCGTGTAATATAATCCTCAACTGACTCATTTAACTGCAAAATTCCACCCGGAATCCCCCAAGTTGCTCCTGAATATCTACTTAATAATATTTCTCCGTAATGATTAACAATAGCTACACTTGGCCGAACAATAATTAGTGAAGAATTCCCAATCATTTGTCTCATATTTTCACATAATCCATACATACCTCCGATGATATTAATTTATTTACATTTACCCTGCACAACAAGATAGCTTCGAAACATCTTTATCAAATGTAAGAGCAGTTAGTCTTAGTCCTTCTGCCATTGTTAAATATGGTGCAAGGCTATCTTTTAAATCCTCCACGGTTAAACCAAACTTAACTGCTAATGTCGCTGCATAAATCACATCACCTGCATTTTCAGATACAATATGAACTCCAAGAATTTTTAATGTTTTAGCATCAGCAACAACCTTAAATACACCTGTCGTTTCACGGTTTACTAATGCTCTTGGAACGGAATCTAAAGATAGTACAGATGTTTTTACTTCATAGCCTTGTTCTTTTGCCTTTTTCTCTGTTAAACCAACTGTTGCAATGGATGGATTTATAAATGTGACAGCAGGAAAAACTGATAAATCTAATTTTTTATTTAACCCACCAATCGCATTATCAGCAACAACCCCACCTTCATAGGCTGCTACATATACAAATTGCGGCCCTAATGTTACATCTCCTGCTGCATAAATCTTCTGATTACTTGTTCTGGCATAATCATTTATCAGTATTTCATTTCGTTTTCCGACTTCAACCCCTGCTGCACTTAAATTTAAAGAATCCGTATTTGGTTTTCTTCCTGTTGCAACAAGTAGTTGTTCTGATTCCACAACTTTTTTCTTGCCATCTACCGTTACATAAACCTTTTTTACCGCTCCAACTTGCTCTACACGCTCATAAGTTGCCCCTTTCAAAAGGTTTATACCTTGTTCTGTCAAAACCTTTTCTACAGCTTCTGAAATCTCTGGATCATATTCTTTTAAAAGACAATCACTTCTTTGGATAAGAGTTACTTCTGAACCTAAATTATGAAACAGTTGCCCAAGTTCCAACCCGATATAGCCTGAACCCATTACTGTTAATCGCTTAGGCATCTTTTTTAATTCAAGTAGTGTTGTACTTGTAATATAATCTACTTCTTCAAGTCCTGAAATTGTTGGTATTGATGGTGAAGCACCTGTTGCAATTAAAAAGCGTTTAGCAGAATGTTTCTCCCCATTTACTTCAACTGTATTTTCATCAATAAATTTTGCTTCACCCTTTATTAAATCAATACCATATTCATCAATTAAGTCTATATATTTTTGATTTCGAAGTTCGCTAACTAATTCATCCTTTTGCTTCACCAAAGAGGCTAAATCGACTTCTCCAACAGATGTTTGTAACCCTATAAATGGATTTGCTTTTGCTATATGATTGATTTCTCCTGCTCTAAGAAGTGTTTTTGATGGAACACAACCAACATTCACGCAAGTTCCACCAACAGTTCCACGTTCAATCATCCCCACTTTTGCCCCATATTCAATTGATTTAATGGCAGCAGAAAAAGCTGCCCCGCCTGAACCAATGATAAGTAAATCGTAATCACTTTTAATATCTAACTCTATATCTTTTAGCTTCTGTGTTGAAATATCTTCTATGTCTTCTGGTTGATATTTTGCTTGTTTAATTGCTTGTCTTACATTTTCAGCATTAACATCATCTGGTATTTCAAATACCGATTCACCACGTCTAAAACTGGTTTCGATATTTAAAGCACCTATGTTGGTTAAAGCAGCATAAATATGTTGTTCACAGCCTGTACAGGTCATTCCGTTGATTTTAATCCGATATTTTTTCACCTTTTCTTCCTCCTCTATTTAAAAATCAATCAAAAATCAAAGATTCAACAATAGGACATTGATGTATTGCCTTTTGATCTGGACATCGACTTTTTAAGTCCTTTAACATTGACTCAATACGCTTTAAATCTGCAATTTGTTCTTGAATTTCTAATTCTTTTTTTGATACAAATTCAAATATATTTTTGCAGCGAACTTCATCATTATCGACAACTCCAAGTAATATATATATTTCACTCAATGAAAAGCCAAGATTTTGCAGTCTTTTAATAAATTTTACACGCTTAACATCATCATCTGAATATATCCGATAACCTTCATTCGTTCGGGAAGGATCTTTTAATAATGATTTTTTTTCGTAATACCTAATTGTCTCTTTATTTACACCGGATTTTTCGGCAAACACACTAATTCGGTAACTCAAATTATTCACCCCTATAAACATAATAAACCGTGTACTAAGGTACACGGTCAAGTATAATATTAAAATTCTTTTCTTCAAGTATTCTGCCCGTTAACGTCTTGCTATCCCTTTTACATATGATTCTATTCTTTAACTTTTAGCAATCGCAAACTGTTTAATGTCACAAGTAATGTTGCACCCATATCTGCAAATATCGCTATCCATAGCGTTAACCAACCAGGCATAACTAACAATAATGCCACTAATTTAATCGCTAAAGAGAAGGTAATATTTTGCTTGATGATTACTAAAGCCTTACGACTTAACTTTATTGTATATGGCAATTTGCTTAAATCATCAGACATTAAGGCAATATCAGCCGTTTCTAATGCTGTATCTGTTCCAGCACCACCCATCGCTACACCAACAGTGGAAGCTGCAAGTGCTGGTGCATCATTCACACCATCCCCAACCATTGCTACACTTTGATGTTTTCCTCGAAGTTCTTTAATAAAATTCAACTTATCCTCTGGTAGCAAATCAGCTTTTATATCAGTAACTCCAACTTGTTTCCCAATTGCTGATGCAGTTCTTTTGTTATCCCCTGTCAACATTACCGTTTCAATTCCAATATTATTCAATTTACCAATGACTTCTTTTGATGTTTCCCTAATTTCATCGGCTACGGCGATTAACGAAAGAATCGCTTTCTCCGTTCCTAGTACCATCACGGTTTTTCCTTGGGTTTGCATTTCAGTAATCTTTTGTTTTCTATCACTTTCAATGCTTCCGTGTAATTCTTCAAAAAGTGCTGGACTTCCAACATAATACATTTCGTTATTTACCTTGGCTTTTACACCTTTACCTGTAATAGATTGGAAGTCTTCAACTATTACATCATTAAAGTCTAATCCCTTTTCTTCTGCTTTCCGCATAATAGCTGAAGCTAATGGATGTTGGGATCCTTTTTCAATCGCTGCTGTAATGGTTAACTGTTCATTTTCATTTCCACCATATATCATAATGTCTGTTACAGCAGGAATCCCTTTAGTTAATGTACCTGTTTTATCAAAAGCAATAGCCTTCAAATGCCCTGCTTCTTCTAAATGGATGCCACCTTTAATTAACACTCCATTTTTTGCTGCATTTCCTATTGCAGTTACAACCGCAACTGGAGTAGAAACAACCAAGGCACATGGACAACCAACTACTAATACAGCTAAACCTTGATAAACCCATTCGCTCCAATCTCCCCCAAATAACGGTGGAATAACCGCAATTAAAAGAGCCAAGATCACAATAACTGGTGTATAGTATTTCGCAAATTTATCGACGAACGCTTGAGAAGGTGCCCGTTCTGCTTGAGCTTCTTCTACCAAGTGAATGATTTTTGAAAGAGTGGTATCTTCTACTCGTTTTGTCACTTTAACTTCAAGTAACCCTTCTTCATTTAAGGTTCCCGCAAAAACTTCTTCATCTATCGTTTTCGTTACCGGAACACTTTCACCAGTAATAGCAGCCTGATTTAACGTGGACGTTCCTTTTATAACGATTCCATCCATTGCTAATTTTTGGCCAGGCTTTACAATCATGATGTCTCCAACTTGAATTTCATCAACATGAATCATCATTTCTTCATTTCCACGGCGAATCAATGCTTCTTTTGGAGCAATATCCATTAATGATTCAATTGATTGACGAGCTTTATCCATTGAATAACGCTCTAACGCTTCACTGATCGCAAATAAGATGACAACGGTTGCTCCTTCACCCCACTCACCAATAAGGGCAGCTCCTATAATCGCAATGGTCATTAGCGTATTCATATCAAAGAGTAATCTGCTTAGATTTTTAAGTCCTTTAATGAATAGCGAATACCCCCCAATTAAAATAGACGCTGCATAACCAATCGAAGGTAGTATATGCTCCTCACCATATTGCTCACCTAAGAACCAACTGACTACAAGCAAAATGGCAGATATATATACCTTAATGTTTTCTTTCTGTTTCCAGAATGGTTCACGCTCTACTTTTTGTTCTTTTTCATCCCGAATCTTTAAATTTTCAAACGCCCCTGCTTTTTCCAATTCCTCAATCGTTGTATTCCCTTGAACATAAACTTTAGATGCTCCAAAGTTTACTTTCGCATTCTGAACACCAGGAAGATCTTTTACATTATCTTCAAAAATGGCAGCACAGTTGGCACAAGTAAATCCTTGAACACGATAGGCTTTCAATTCTTGTTCATTTAGTTTTGCTGTTTGATCAGACATTGGTTTTCACCTCGTTTTTATGTGCTAACGCAATCATCATTATCTGTTTGATGTGGTCATCATCTAATGAATAAAATGCTAGTTTTCCCTCTTTTCTGAACTTAACAATCCCTTGCTTGTGGAGGGTACGTAAATGATGAGAAGCATTCGCTACAGTAACACCTACAATATTTGCTATATCGCACACACATAGTTCTTCATCTTGGCACAAAGCGTAGGTAATTTTTGCTCTATTTTCATCTGCAATAGCTTTTAGCATTTGGGATACACTAACAATGTCAATTGATTGTAAATCCCCTTGTATTCGATTTACCTTTTCTTCATCATAACAATAAATCTCACAGGTATCTTTTTTATTCATTTTTTCACTCCATTCTCATTCAAGTGTTTATTTGAATATAGTATACTCCTTTTACTCGCTAACATTCAAGTGGTTATTTGAATGAATGTAAAATTGAATTATGGTATCCGATTCTAATAACAATTTTTTTAATACAAAATAAAAGGTTATCACAAAATATCCGGATAACCTCTGTTATATTTTTCGTTATTTATGCAGTTGCACAGCTACAAACCTTACCTTATTGAGCTTCCTCACTATATTGGACCGGTGTCAAATTGATTCCGAATCTCCTCAGCAAGTGTCTCTAAGGATACTTAGCAAAATCTAAAATAAAAAGGAGTAATCAACTCATGAATGAGCTAACTACTCCTTTTTACCTTTTCCTAACAACAACCACTTGCACCTAATAATACTAAACCTTCACCGTTCTGATTTTCTTCTTTGTCTAAAGTTAGCTCCTCAGTTGTAGCAACCTGTGAATCAATTGCTACTTTAATACCATTAATAGTTTCAATTATATCAGTTTCAAGTGGTGCATCTAAAGATAACGCAAATTGTGGTCCGCAGCATCCAGCAACTGAATAAAGGCGTATACCTTCTGCACCATTTTCCGTTAATACATTTTCTAATAAGTGTTTCGCAGCATCTGTAATTTTCATTAAGGTTTCTCCCCTATCCATTTGGATAAATTCTTTTTAAAGCCTCTTTCATTTCTGGCTTCACATTAATTTTTGGTCTTGCTGCCTTAGCAATTTCTTCTGCTTCAGCAATTGTACTTGCTTTTTCTAAGGCTAATAATGTTCCGATTGCAACAGTACCAGTGCGATTACTTCCTCCTTGGCAATGGAAGTAAATATTCTTACCCTCGTTATATGCTTTTATTACATGATCAATAGATTTCTTAATAGATTCTTCTTGGTCTGCTGCATCATCAACAATAGGGCTATGAATACGGTTATAAACTACATCTTCTATCGGAGCCTCAGCTCTTAAATCAAATACAACATCTATTTTCTCATTCCCTAATAAATCATTTACATCGTCTGCACCACCGATGTAAATTCTATCCTTGATTAATTCATGATAATTCTTTGTTGTCATTGTAGTACCTCCATCATTTTTCTACATCATTAATTTATATAGTCTTTTAGTTTCTCATACCCAATCTTTTCTTCATGCAACCAAGGTATAATCGCACAACTATCGGCTAAATGATTATTGACCTCACGAATCCACTCTTTTTCAGAAATTGCTTTCCCTCTTAACACAGGGTCTTTGGTATCAGTGGCAAATAGACTTTGATTAATAACCCACCATTTTGGGCTAATATTTGCTCTTCTTAAATCATCTTGTAATCGGGAGGCTTCAAATACAGGTGTAGCTTCAGCTAAGGTAACGATTACGACAGATGTTTCCTTGGAATCTCTAATCTTTGGAAGTAGTTTTGTTACACTTTCTGGCACTTCGCCAGTAGACCTAGCAATTTCCTTGCTATATGACTGTGCTGCATCTAATAAGAGTAATGTATGACCTGTAGGAGCTGTGTCAATGACGACAATCTCATTTTCAGATTTGGCAACTACTTCGGCAAATGCACGAAAGACTGCAATTTCCTCTGTACAAGGTGAGTTTAAATCTTCCTGTAAATAAGCCAGACCTTCCTCATCTAAATCCTTACCAGCAGTCGCCAACACTTCGGTTTTATATTTTTCTACTTCATCTTTAGGATTAATGCTGCTAATAGTTAGATTTTGATTTAATTGGTCGCTTTGAAATTGATACTGCAAGTGAGCTGCAGGATCAGTTGTCGTCAAATGAACTCGATGGCCCTGTTCCACCAAACCAACTGCAATGGCTGAAGCGACCGTTGTTTTTCCAACGCCCCCTTTACCCATAGTAAAAATTATTCTTGTATTAGTTGATGAGAAATCACTAATGACATCGTTTAGATTTGGTAGTCTTACTATCTCGTTCTCACTGTTTTCCTCTGATACTGGAATAACGTATTCTTTAAATAAATAACGTAAATTTTCAACCCCAGTTAGAGAATATGAAACAAACGGTAATGAATAGCTTACTGTCTGTTTTAGATTAGCTGGTATCTGCTTTAAAGCATTCCTTTGCCTTTGATAAAAAGCTGATGAAACTTCATCGTCTTTCATATAGTTCAGAAGCAGACCGTTAACAATAAGTATTTGATTTTTTATTCCAATCTCTTTGAGTTCTATTGATGCCCGGTCTGCTTCTATTAGAGATGATATATCAGGTCTTGTTACTAATATAAGTGTTGTTTTTTTTGAATCCGAAAGAACATCAACAGTTTCCGAATATAAATTTTTCTTATCAGCAAGTCCTGATAAAGGACCTAAACAAGAAGCACCATGCGTACTTTCCTCTAAGAATCCGTTCCAGTCTGTTGGTAGTTGTAATAGACGTAACGTATGGCCCGTTGGTGCTGTATCAAAAATGATATGGTCATATTGGTTTATAATTTCTGTGTTTGTAAGTAAAGTTGTAAATTCATCAAATGCGGCAATCTCGACTGTACATGCTCCTGATAGTTGCTCTTCCATTGTAGCTACAACGGAATCTGGTAATATTCCACGGTATGGACCGACTACTTTTTCACGATATGCACTTGCTGATGCCTCGGGATCTAAATTACTGGCAAATAAATTTTCTACCGTTGGAACTGCTTTAGGCGAGTTTGTTAATTCAAAATCAAAAACATCCTGTAAATTAGATGCTGGGTCTGTACTAATTAGTAAAACTTTTTTTCCACTTTCCGCTAAAGCTACGGCTGTTGCACATGCAGTTGATGTTTTTCCAACTCCGCCTTTTCCAGTTAAAAATAAAAACTGTGTCTGCACAACATTTTGAGGTTTGAAAGATTGAAACATGTTTTTCACTTCTTTCTTTTCACTGTTTTTTTATGTTTAATGAAAGTCGGACTTTCGGTTTTTCAGTAAGCTCTTCAGCTTTTACCCCTAGCCATTCTGCAAGTTCTTCATTTGTTGGATAGGTTCCAACTTTAACAACTTGTTCATCTACTAAAACTACAGGTAACGCATCCGGTCCCTTTTCATGTAAAACACTATTCACTGACTGTGTTTTACCAAATTTATCAGGGTCATTTGTTAATTGATACCGTTTCACATCAAATCCTTTTTTCTCCAAAGAATATACCGCAGATGCTACTCTGGTTAGTTCTGGATCAACTGATGGACCACATACTCCTGTTGAACAACACATTGCTGGATCAAATATCTCGACTTTTTTCATCTAAAACCCTCCGATTAATATTAAATAAGCATATACTTATATTAGTCTTTAAAGAAAACCAAGAGATGGATCTCTTGGTATAAGGCTGTTTTATTCTCCAGTTTCAGCAAAACGCTTGATTCTTTCACCTATTTGGTCACGAACTCGTTGGAATACAGCCCATTTTTCCTCTTCACTTCCTTGAGCTTTTGCAGGGTCATCAAATCCCCAATGATCACGTTTTACATGTGGTGGTGTCATTGGACACTTATCAGCAGCATCTCCACATAAAGTAACGACAAATTCAGCATTGTTTAGGATCTCTGGGTCAATAATGTCAGATGTTTGATTTGAAATATCAATTTCTACTTCATTCATTGCTTTCACTGCATTGGGATTTAAGCCATGTGCCTCGATACCTGCACTCTTAACTTCCCACTCATCACCTAAATACTTCTTCCCCCAGCCTTCAGCCATTTGGCTTCTGCAAGAATTTCCAGTACATAAAAAATAGATTGTTTTTTTAGACATAATAATTCTCCTTTTTAAAATAGAGTAAGTGTTAGGTAAAGACCTAATAATGTAATAAATAGAATTGGAATTGTTAAAATAATACCCGTTTTAAAATAAGTTCCCCATGAAATTTTAACACCTTTTTGTGACAATACATGAAGCCATACTAATGTTGCTAAAGAACCAATTGGTGTGATTTTTGGACCTAAATCGGAGCCAACTACATTAGCATAAATAAGTGCTTCCCTTAACACACCAGATGTATCTGTTTCAGCAATGGCTAAAGCATCAATCATAACGGTTGGCATATTATTCATGATGGATGAGAGGAGAGCAGCTAAAAATCCCATTGCAACAGTTCCAACAAATAAACCTTGATCAGCTACTGTTTGAATGACACTTGCCAGTGCAGATGTAAGTCCCGCATTTCCTAATCCATATACCACCACATACATTCCAATAGAGAAAAATACAATATTCCAAGGTGCACTTTTAATAACTTCCTTAGTATTAACAGAAGCACTACGTCTTGCCATTATGAAAAAGAAAATAGCAATGGTTCCTGCAATTATAGAAACAGGTACGTTGATGAAATCGCTAGTAAAGTATCCAATTACTAATAAACTAAGAACATACCATGATAAGCGAAACATTTTTAAGTCTTTAATAGCCTCTTTTGGTTCCTTTAATTTTGATAAATCGTAATTTCTAGGGATACTTTTTCTAAAGTAAATTAACAATACAAAAATCGTCGCAATCAGTGAAAATAAGTTTGGAATTATCATTCGTGAGGCATATTCCACAAATCCGATACCAAAAAAGTCTGCAGAGACTATATTTACTAGGTTACTTACAATAAACGGAAGTGAAGTTGTATCAGCAATAAATCCACTTGCCATAATGAAGGGAAATATCATTTGTTCTTTAAACTTTAAATTTCGTACCATAGCAAGTACAATGGGTGTTAGAATTAATGCCGCACCATCATTTGCAAATAAGGCCGCTACAATAGCACCTAGAATACTGATGTATACAAACATCTTTATTCCATGACCTTTTGCTACCCGTGCCATGTGTAATGCTGCCCATTCAAATAATCCAATCTCATCTAATATTAATGAAATGAGGATAATTGCAACGAAAGATAACGTTGCATTCCATGTAATGTCAATTACTTCAAGAACATCACTAAATCCCACTACTCCTGCTAATAAAGCTATTACAGCCCCTCCGCAAGCTGACCAGCCAATATTTAACCCTTTAGGTTGCCAAATAACTAAAATCAATGTTGCAATAAAGATAATAAGAGCTAAAATAAGTGTTCCTGACAAAATGTAAAACCCCCAATATTAACAACAAGAAATCCGTTTCCCTTGTTTTTCTAAATCCTCTAACTTATCCTTTTGGCTAGGTAATTGGTTAAGAATCTGAGTAACAAATGGATAGTAGATATTGTTCTCATTAATTGAATAAAAAACCCACTGTCCCTTTTTCTCCTCTTGAACCAATCCCATATCTTTCAACCTTCTTAGATGTTGGCTTATAGCTGGTTGTGTCATTTGAAATATCTCAACAAATTCACATACACAACATGCTCCACCATCAAGAATTTTCATCATGGTTAGCCTAGTTTTATCTCCTAATAGTTTAAGTATTACAGCAACTTGTTCTATTTCAATAGTCGTTTTCAATTTTACACCTCACTTTTTCACTTTAAATAAGTATTTACTTATATAATAATCCACTTATATATGTGTTTCAAGTTTTTTCTTCAATGGTTTTTCACAGCACTTTCCCCTCTAACTATTTGTCTATGGTAAAAAGGTTTTAAACTCACTTTCCTTCCTCTTTTAAATCCTCATACGCATTTGTAAAACGTTCAAAAGAAATGCTCCCAAGTGTTTCCTTATCTTTCTGAAATAGACGCTCAAACGTGATTTCCTTTGCCTTTTCTAAGGTGCATTGTCTACTATTCATAATTAATTTAAGATATGCAATAAAGTATTCTTTACTTAAATTACCACCTTTATTAATGACCATCATCATTACCTCCAAAAAAAGGAGAGTATATTCGACTCCCCCTTTCTAATTTCACAATTTTAGCAGCATGAATTTGAACTACAGGATGCTTTTGTAACATTTAGATTCGTACTACATACACCCGTTTCAGGTAATTCCAACTCAACCTTCTCTGAGGCTTCGTAGTCCCCTGATATGTATGCTACAACGGAGCGAACCTGCTCATATCCTGTCGCCATTAAAAATGTTGGTGCTCGACCATAGCTTTTTGCTCCAACGATATAAAAATCTTTTTCAGGTTGCCGTAATTCTTTTTCCCCATGAGGACGTACCGTTCCACAACTATGAATATTAGGATCAATCAATGGAGCGAGAGCTTTGACACATTCCGTTGCTGTATCAATGCTGGTCCTCACTTCCCGAAGGATTGAAAAGTCTGGACGATTCCCTGTATTGACAATCATTTCATCTATATCTGAATAGGTTTTTAAGTCATCTTTAGTCTCCCCTACTAGCTCTATTTTCCCATTTTCCCCTTTAATGTTTTGAATCCTAAAAGGAGTAATAACTTGAACTACGCACGAATCCACTAATTTGTGTATGCGACTTCCTAAATCACCTCTCGCCTCGAGTGCATCCAGTTCCTCTCCTCCATAAGCCTCTTCAACTCGCACTTTTCTCAAAACCCATACAATTTCTGTTGCGGGATATTCTTCTCTTAATTTTGCTAACTCTAATAATGAATTGATTGCAGAATGGCCACTTCCAATAACAGCAACACGTTTATTTAGATAACGGCTTTTACCTGCTCCTAGAATATCTGGGATGCCATAGAAAATTTGATTTTTTATGGCTTCCTCTTCTTTTAACCAAATGCCATTTGAATTTGCAGGATTAGGATTACCCCAGGTGCCTGTTGCATCAATAACTGCTCTCGCCTCAAACTTTTTAAATTCGCCATTTTGCTCTGCATAAATGACAAATGGTTGTTTTTCTCGATTAGCAGTTTTCATTTTATCCATATTTTTTCGGCTAATTGAAAAAACCTTTGTATTAGCAAACAAAGATTTTTTAATTTCGGGAGTATTTGCCAACGGCTTTAAATATTGATCAACTAATTCTTTCCCAGTAGGTAATTCATTTAGGTCTGGCTCAGTCCAACCTTGTTCTTTAAGAAGTTTAGATGCCGTCTCATCAATGTTATATCTCCAAGGTGAAAATACTCGAACATGACCCCATGTTAGGATATTCGCCCCTACTTGAGCTCCAGATTCTAAAAGAATAAATGGTTGATCATATCTTGCTAAATGGGCTGCTGCTGCAAGACCTACAGGGCCCGCCCCAATAATTGCAACGGGTAAATGTTTGTTTTCATCTTTATTAGTTTCTTTCAATTCCTCTTCAGCTTGACAACAGGTCGGTTTGATTTCTATCCATTCCATTTTCATCTTTCCTCTCATTATGTTTTTTAAAGAAGACTACTTCGACTTTGTAACTGAGATATTTGCTGTATGTAAAATCCAGATGCTTAGATTAACAATTTGCACCTAGTATTTTTTCCATCGCCATTACATCTACAAATTCACCATCAAGAATTCCTTGATTCTTAAATATCCCAACTTGGCGATACTTCAATTTGTTATATAAGCCTTGACCTATAGAGTTAAATGGGAAAGTAAATAAAACTAATTTATAAAAGTCATGATTCGATGCTTCTATTTCAAGTTGTTTTAGCAACCTTTGCCCAATCCCTTTCCCTCTAAAATCACGATGGATATAGACCGAGATTTCCCCTACTCCCCTATAGGCATCTCTAGGATTATAAGGACTTATGGCTGCCCATCCGACAATGTTTCTTTCTTCATCCTCTGCGACCAACCCAACGTATCTCCCCTGACGATGAAGAAACCAGGAATGGATATAATCTTGATCTTTCGTTCTAGTTTCAAGTGTGGCAATCCGATCCTCTATTCCTTGATTATAAATCTGAAGAACTTTCATCAAGTCTTTTACTTCGACCTCCCTAATGATCATTAATCACCCCTCCTTTAATTGCTAAAATCAACACTTGATAAAGTCAAATATCACCCAAAAGGAAACCACTATTTATTTAGTGGTACAACAACCAGAACCAGATCCATCATTCATCCTCATGGCACTCAGTAAGACCTGTAAACTATCTATAACCTGATCCTTTTTATCATCTGGAATGAATCCTAAAATCTGCCCAATGTATTGATTCATTTGACCGGAGATTTCGTTTGCTTTTACTTGCCCTTCTTCAGTAAGTAATAAAACAACATAACGTCTATCGTTTGGATCTGGGGTTCGAGAAACATACCCTAATTCCACCACTTTATTGATTTGCCTACTTAGCATTCCGGTATCCATGGATAATTTCTCAGCCAGATCAATTAAGGAAATACGGGGATTTTTATCCAGTTCATATATAATGTGACTTTGCAGGACTGTTATTCCGCAACATTCTGAACCTTCACGCTGTAATAAACCAAAATCACGAACCAATTGTTGAAGAATTTCTCTGATCTCAATTGCTTCTTTAAAACTCATTTTTTCATTCACCTCACAGTAAATGATATATACAACAATTGACTTTGTCAACTATTATTCAAAAGATTGAAAGGATATTGTGCAAAAAGGATGAAATCACGATTGGATTCTTTTCGTTGTCTACCTATGTAATTTCCTTTTCCATTCCATTTACACTCTGTTGAGGCATAACTAACTGATTTGATTATTTATGATTGTTATGGAATCACTTTTTTACCTTCTTATTTACCTATTTTCCAATCCTATAGGGCATAAATTCATTTATTTTGAAGGTTCACCAAATGAGAAAAGATCCTTCAATTTTTAGAAGGATCTCCTCAAAGCGTTCTTTTAATTCGTTCTTTAATTCGTTCATTTATAAATCGTTCTTTTTAATCGTTCTTTTTGAATCTTCATCATCATTATATTCATTTTTAGAGAAAAATACAACACTTTCTTTAAATTTTTTTTAACTCTAAAGATTTTTTGATTCTTTGAGAAGGAGATACCAGTGTTTGTTTAGCTAAAACATCTAACATAAATTAATTAATTTGACACTTATACTAAGGATTCTTCTCTTGTTTCATATTTAACATTTATTTCCTCGTCCAAGGTTAATCCTAGCTCATTCAGCTTTTCGGGGTTTATAAAATTAGCTTTTCTTGTTGTTTCCTTATCCTCTATATTAACTTCTACCTCTTTAATAATAATTAATTTTTCATTTTTAAAATAATCCAGTATTGCAGAGGAATCAGATGGTTGCAAATTAAAACTTGACTCATCATTCAAAAATTCTAAAATATTTTTTTGATAAATTACTGTCAGAGGTTTAGAACCGTATTTAACAAATAGTCTATTCATTCCTTTATTAATACAATTTAAGTATTTTAACTTTTCCTCATCACTTGATTCTATATCTTCTATATCAAAAGGTCTGTATGTTTCCACACCTAAAATATCCTCAATCTTCTTTACATTAATCCTAGTTTTTAGGCTTTCTACGTATCTTTTTTTTACTTTAGATTCTAAGTATAAAAGAGTTATTTCTTTATCTTGATAACTAAGCTCTAAAATTAGAGGAAGCATATCAGAATCCGAGGAAACAATTACATAGTGTTCGAACTTACGAGTATTATATAGCGATTTAATTACATCAATCGCCAAAGCTAAATCAGACGCATTGGTTTTTCCATCTCCAATGGAATTAATATGCCGTAACTCTACTAAATTCTCCTGTAGATCACTTATTTCATTATTTGCTGTCTTAAAGTCACAAAACGCTTTAATAAGTTGGACTGAATTTTCCTCTCCTAATGCTAAATGTTCTAGTATTTTTTTTACTACTTCACTTGTTTTAAACTGGGAATATGATTCATTAATAGAACGGTATAAATTATCATAATCCATATATACTGCTGTCGCTTTCCCCATATCTATACCCCTTAAATTAAAATTAGTAATAATTTCCTAAATTTATTATACTGAAAACCCCTCTTTTTTACTATAGAATAGTAGACACTTTTCAAAACACTATGTAATCACTTGCACCGGGATACTATTAAATACTGAAATTAGTAATTTGTCGTATGTACTCACTTACCTCTTCGTAGAACTTTTTATTAATCCCGGCATTCCTAAGCACCTTCCATACCTTTATTTCATCTTCGTCATTATTCATTAAACCAATTACATAACCTATTCTTCGTACACGAAAATCCTTTTCTGACTCACAAACATCATCTACCAATGCTTTGGTTTTTGGCATCTTATCTAAATGTTGCTCCAATAACGCTCTTTCTCCAATTACATCACCAATCCTCTTAACTGTAACCCTTTTAGGCTTATCGTTGTAATATCTAATTTCATCCATAGACTTTTGTACACTAGCTAATATCTCTTGGTCTCTTTTCTGCCAATCCACTCTCTTATTATCGTTTCTTCTCTTTTTCAAATTAGGTGAATTATTTTGAAGCCACTCATTATCATTTCTATATAGATAGGCATAAGTTGCTGGATTAATATTTCTTAGTTGAGTCTTAGATAGCCGTGGATTCTCGCCTTGCAGCTGCATCCAAACTTGTCGATATCTTTCGATAGTTCCACTCTCATCCTGCTTCAAAACTTCTTTTGTTGATTTCTCTATCCCCTCTTTTTCTGATTTATATTTAATCACAGTTCCGGGATCAACATTTAATCTTCGAGCAATCTCCCGATAACTGAGTTTTTCTTCTAACAAAGTTTTTAATACCTTGTTCCATATAGGACCAAAATCCATAATCCGTGTATAGCGGTACTGTCCTGTTTTTTCTGGGTCCTGTCCTTTTCTTGTATAAGAAAATCCACATACAGGACAAGTAAATCTCCCAATAGGTTTCTTTGTTTTCTCACATATTCTTACAGTTACTTCATCAATAACCTTCTTATGATACTTGGGACAAACGACATTAAGGCAAGGCCATTTAGGCTTTCCGAAAGGATAACTTTCAAAAGAATTGCCCTTAAATATTGAGTTAGTATCTAATCCAAGAAAGGTTAGCATTAGAATGTGATAATAAGGATGAAATGACTTTCGATGTTTACGGGATATATTGGCTATCCAAGAATCGGATTGCCGTATTTTCACATGCAGATTTTCCAAAACTTGCTGTGAAAAATATGTATGAAAATCATCATACAACTTTTTCTGATAAACCTGTCCTCTATAACTAGCGTAACCTTTTTCCATTAAATGATAGCGATAAAACTTTGTGAAATGGGAAAAGCATTGATTTTGATATTTCCTATTCAATAAATGCTCTGCTCGTAAAACAATATCCTTGAGATGTATTAGGTTGTTCTCAGTTATTTTTCTCTTTCTTTTCAAATCACAGTTGCTGGTGGTTGGTAAGATAAAAGCATGTTTATTAGAATGAGTTATCAATACATCGCTATCCTCTAACCACAACTCATGCTTAGCACAAATGAGATTTCCAGGTAACTGATGAAGGCGATGCCAGTACAATTCTCGATACGTAGCTATATCTTCTTCAGCACAGGCTGAACAATATTTTAAATACCTGTTTTGTGGTATCGAACTTGCCATAATACCCGATTGCATATAAATCTTCTTTCCGTCATCACTTGTCATAGACTCATAAATTGATTGAGCCTTTTCTGTTGGCAAGAACACTGTATAAAAAGGATACATTGTATGTTTCTCTATAAGCATCTGTTCGTTCAATGTCGTGTTTTTAGGCAAATGCTGAACTAGAGAGGCAATTCCAGATGGCAAAAATACCGAAGCACTTATCGTCCTCTTACCGAATAAATCTTCCAATGTGTGTTTCCAAAAAACATTTCCTGATCGGATGTGATACCGAGCAATAATACTATATAAAAGTTCATCAGGATATGGGGTTGGGAATTGTATAATCATGAAACATCACGCTCAGGGTAATCCTGCTTAATTACTCCAGCATCTAGTAGTGCTTGATACGCAATTATTTGTTGTTCTTTCCCTTTTTTTATAATGGTTCTTAGGTCGTTACTTATTACTTTATCCGTACTTTTTTCATTATTGTTTAATAGAAGAAAAACATCTTTTACGACTTGTGATACATCCCTTATTTGATTGTTCTCAGAAACAACTTTTTGTGCTGCCTTAACAGCAACATCATTATTAAAACCTAGCATCCCTAAACGGAAAACAGTATCATCAATTAATTGTACTTGCTCATTTTTCCGTTCGGCTCCTTCTTGGAGTGAGTTCAGTACCTGATTTTGATCAACAATAATCCGTTCTTGTTCAATAAAGTCCTCAATATTTGGTAGCATTATGTCGTCATATTTTACTAGCTTGCTATAGTCCTTGCTCTTTAATGTATTTAGCATAGGCTGAACCATTTTTAATTCTTCTTGAGCCACTTGTTTAATTAACGCAGTGGTAATCTTTTCATTACCACTACTAATAGCACGTAGCTGCACCATCATATAGAGCTTAATTGCGATGTCTGCAATTCCTTGAGACTCATTATATAGGGTTGAAGAAATTTGTTCTGTAATCGGTGATTCCTCTTTTGTCCACTGATATTTCCACATACCCTGAACAAATAAATCCCAAATAGCATCTTTTTCAAATCTATCCCACATGATGTTCCCCATATTAGTGCTTCTTCTTGCTTGTCTAAACTGTGATTGTAAGACATCCATTGCCTTTGGGGTTCCAACCATAATGAGAGGGATATTTATCGTATTGATTAACGCTGTAAAAAAGTTTAATATCTGTGCTGAGCTAGAGCTTTTTATACCCTTTAAATGTTGTAACTCGTCCAGGAATAGCATGCCAAGGTTTATACTTTTAGCAATCTGAGCCATAATGGGCATTAGCTGACTTGTTGACAAATGACTGTTTACGTATCTATTAAAATAGTTGGAGCCTAGAAGTAGATCTACTTGATACATAAAATCGTAAATAATGGTTTTTACGGAACCATCAAAAGGGGTTTCAATTTTTAAATAGGTTACTTGATAGTGATTTAAGGCTTGCCCTTTATATGAAACATGAGAAATGACCTGTGGAATGGTTTGCAAGACTCGCTGTAATGTACGTGTTTTTCCTACACCTGAGACCCCCAAAATACTCAATGTTTGTCCTGTCTGGATAATAGACTTATCAAAAGACTTATTTTGTATATTATTCCAGTTATCCACAAAAGTTTGTGCATAAGTAGAACTTACTGGATTGCGATAGGTATAACCAGTTCTAATTAACCTAGATATTGATGACTCAATTCTTAGATGGATCGGGATAGCTTGAAAATAATGCAGCAACCTAGAAATTAGATGAACTCTCTGATGGTCATTCAAATATCTTTCTTCCTTATTATATGGAGGATACATGCTTAGACGGTCAATGACTTCCTCCTGAGAATAGATTGGCGGCAACGCCTCTATAAGAGGATTGCCTTGATATTCCAATATCTCTTGTTCCCTATATTCTGCAATTTGTGCCTCAGTTCCATTATGTAATTCAATTATCTCCATCATAAAGCACTTCCTTTTGTTTCTTTCGGAAAATATCCAACACTTTTACCGGTTCAGTATCATGATTTACTTCGTTCGATTGCTTTCCAATGTTATTTTGATCCACCACGGTTTGTTTTTCCCTTTTAAATATTTCTCTCTCTTTTTCTCGATTTTCTCTAATATTCTTTATATCTTTAGGAACCTCACCATTTAAGATTTGATTGTTAGCCTCTTTTTTCGCCATTTTAACAATCTCCTCTATGTCCTGAGCTAATTGAATTGCTCCATTTAAACTGCTTTCCTCATATTCTGCCTCTTGTTGCTTTCTTTCAGTTTTTAAACTCACAACTTCTTCCATCTTTACACCACGATACATTTCGTATTGTTCGATTAATGAACAAACTTCATAGTTCAACCTATCTATACGAATATAAATATTAGATACGTCTTGAGGATCATAATGCACCCCCATACTCCAACTGCCTTTTATTCGAGCCTTAGAAAACCACCGTTCTTTCAATGCTTTCGCACAAGTATAATAGAGACCTCCAAAGTTGATTCCTTTCGGGGTGATTTTTGCACTAGCTTTAGGTAAAACACTACTTCTGATCGCATCTAAAGGCATAGTTCTCAGTAATCCTGTTCCTTTACGCAAACCCCACTTAAATATTTCTATCGGTATTGGTGGGACCTTTTCTGCTATCATACTTTGCGTTAACGGGTAGTCCGATAAATAATTATGATTGTTATAATATAGAACCGTTCTGACTAAAATTTGGACGTACTCGTTTAGGTTTAACACTGCTTTCTTCCTGTAATCCTTTCCTCCACGCTTCATAAAATCTTTTTGGACCGCCCCAGGGAGGAATGGAGAGATGTGGTCCTGAAGAATGTCAAAGTATTTTTCGCATACGGCCTTTAGCTCAGGTCTGTACGGACCTAAATTTTGGATCTTAATGTTTAAATCCGCCGTGATTTGTGTTAATTCATTGGAAATCAACTCACTACCCCGATCCGCCAAAATAGTATGCGGAAGATAATGAATAGGCCAATCATTTTCATCAATATCCATATCGAGGGTCCGCTTGCAAAATTCCTTTTTATCTTCAAAGGCATTTGCAAGAGCCAACCTCAACGATTCTTTTGACATATTTTGAATTCCTGCATATACAGAAACAATACACCTGGAAAAAATATCCACAGTTAAATAAATGACAGGACGGCCAATCACTATATTCCTATCAAAACTTGAAACTAAATAAACATCACCAATGGTTGCATCAATGGCATATGTACCTATCCCCATAGAATCTTCTGTGGCTGAACCGGTTATAGCACGATAGTTTTGTAAAAATTCCCTTCTGCCCTCTCTTTTATGAATGGCATCTTCCGGTTTGTACCACTTGCGATACCAATAATAGAATTGGTCATATGAAATAATTGGCTTATCTAAATCTAATACTTTATAGCCTGACTTTTCATCCTCTTTGGAGAAATACTCCTTTACCATTTGCTGATAAGCATATTTTAATGAGGGTTTAGAACGAATAAAGTAGTATTTTTCTAGGCTAATTCTAATGATTTTCTTCCATTCATCGGTTATTGCTGCCCTTTGAATAGAGGAAGAGTAAGCGAAGGGTCTTCCTGCCTTTTTGATATATTTACGTTCCTTTCCTTGCTGTTTCCCACACTTATTAAAGTCGGGTAAGAGAGCATTCTTTACCATCCCTCTCGACCAATATCGTTTTAAATATTGTCGAATGGTCTTTGTGCTAAGGAAAAAATCCTTACTGGCCATTTTTATTAGCTCTGATCTCCTCTTTGGAATAAAAATGTCAGGAATTAAATAGATTTGATTTATTACTATCCATGCTTTATCACGTTTTTCAATTTCTATCCCAGATAAATCTTCTTCTTTCACGCTGAACGCCCACGGTTCAGTTGCAACCTTTGTAATCTCACCTTTGATCAAAGAGGATTCTATACTGTGTATTTCCTCACTGTAAGGAAATGATGGTTCACGGACATTAACTAGAAAACAAAGTTGATGCTCATTATCGACCCAAACTACCCTTTGAATAAATTCAGGATTTTCAGTGCTTTGTAATAAATCATTAATTACCAACTGCATACCTTACATCACCACCATTTTCACCAGTAAATTCAATATGATAATTTTCAATTTTATTAGTCAAATAGATTTTCCTGCTTAAATCCATGCTTACTTCTTTATGGGCTATCAAATGTTTAAATAAGATTAGACCCAATCCTTCATCCAAGCTATATTCTCTTTCCAATCGGGAAAAAATGCCTTGAAACGTATCCGATTTATTAGACAAATACTGAACTATATCTCTTTTTAAGTGGGGCAAATTCAAAGTAAGCAATGGATAATCTTGAATGTCATAGGAGTTCAATGCCCAGCCAATATTTCGTGCCAATTGTTTATTGATTTCTTTTTCTGTCACAATTCCAAAATCAATCCCTTTCTTTTCAAAATACCTTCTTTGTAGTTCCAATCTTTGCAAGGTTGCATTTTTCTCTAACTCCTGTGATTGCTTAATTATTCTTGCTTGATAATAAGGTTCTCCATTTTCCCCCTTCCTTGTTACAAAAAAAGAAACCGTAAAGATATGTGGTACTTGTGTCTTCGTATCAAATAGTTTCTTTGTAAGCTCCTCATCCACTTGGATATTCATGTCATGGAAATCTAGTAAAGGGTACTGCTCCCTTATGTCAGTAACATGGTCGTCAAATTCCAATAAGTAGAAGTAATATAACTGCATATCGCTTAATAGATGGTAGACCCTTTGAGTGGTATGACCAAAAATACGAGTAGATCTTCCTTTCGATGCTATGTCTTGAACTTGCAGCCATGGTTTATAGTCTTTTCCTGTTCCTTGACCTCGTTTTTCCATTAGGAACCTTTTAATAGTTGTTTCATTCCATTCTCTAATCATTCGGTATCCCCCTACTCCCTCTTTCTTGAAGAATAATGTGTTCATTATCAATTGCTGAATCAACAGTTGTTTTGAATTCACATTTAAAAAGATTAGAATATTCATCCCAACCATTAAATGGAGAGTAATTTTTATCCTGTGAATCATTAATACGACATAATTCTTCTTTTATCAGTGTTAATTGCCTACGGATTAAATAACGTAAGAACTGTGACCCTGTTACTTTTTGGAATTCAGAAACAAAATCAACATAAGAACAACCCGCCAATTCTTCTACATGTTTATTGCAAATCTCATCATGATAATGCTCATCAATGTATTGAATGACAGCATTAATTTTGTCCATCGTTTAGTAAGCCCCCTTAAATATAAAAAAGCATTTGTTGCGTTGACTTTTGTCAAAACGGATTGTTTTTTTTCTCCGTATAACAAAGTCAGCAACAAATGCCTCTATTTTATAAATTAACTTGTAAGTACAATTCATCAAGATCTTCTTGTAATATTCCAAGATACCTTTTAGTTTCCGCAACGGACCTATGATTAAGGGCTATACATATGTAATCAAGTGATATGCCTTTCTTAAAAGCCCAATAGCCCCAAGTTTTTCTCATTCCGTGCGTTGAGAATTTCTCTGTTATCCCTACCATATCACAGGCTTCATTCAACATTGATGCAGCATATTGCCTGGTGATAGGTTGATTGGTTCCCTTTCTACTGGTAAAAAGGAAGTCCTCCTGTTTCTTATCAGGAAACTCTCTATTAAATTCTTTAATACTTTTCGCTAAATTTGGCGTAATCGGGAACCGCTTATATTTACCAGTCTTCTTTTCATTCACTTCGATAAACTCTGTTGGCTTCCTACCGTCCCACACTTGATTCACCTTTAACATCAAAATGTCAGAAATTCTTAGAGCTGATGAAATACCGACCATAAAAAGCAAATAGTCTCTTTTATTTTTCCCTCGAAGGTATCCTTTCACCGCTTCAAGTTGTTTTAAATCTCGAATCGGATGAACAACTTTCACTTTAGTTCACCTCCTGTATGAATCTTACATATTCATTGTAAATCTCTATTTGAGTAAGATTCAACAGCCTAGAGGCAAAATCCAAAAATAAAAATGCCGATTTTATAGGATTTCCTTGTTTACACAACAGGGTTGTGTAAACTACTTTTTGAAAATTAAATTGTACACTGCGGAAAACGATTCGTCCCAGGTTAATCATTCCGATACATTCCTTCAGAACCTTTTGATATAATGGAAGACAAAGGAAGCTAACTACTTTTGTCTATTTAATAGAATGTAGGTGGAAATATTGCCCGTTTGGACACAATGGATTTCATTAGGATTGGCGATTCTCGGTTCAATAACAGGAATTTGGGCGTTGGTTTTAAATCAACAAAGAACAACTATTACAAAAAGAATAGAAAAGGAACGTCTTGAAGCAAAGAAAAAGGCATCATTCCAAGTTGAACGAACCAAACAAATGGGGTCAAAACAAATGCAAGATAGGCTTTTATTACACAATATCGGACAAGCAGAAGCTAGAGAACTCAAGGTTGAATTCTACAATTATGACCGTTTTAATAAAGGCGAAAAACGTAAAATTAACCCATTAATAGATAGAATTCCGTCAAAAATAAATGCAGGACAGACAGTAAATATCCTATTGTCTATTGCTGGTAATACAGCACCTCCTTATGAAATCATTATCACTTGGGATGACGATTTTAAAAAAGGTAACAAACTAGAAACAACTTTAAACTAGAAGTAAGTAGGCAAGATAGGATAAAGAGCAAAATATCTCTTTATCCTTTTCTTTCAAATGTTAACTCGCTTTCTCATCACTAATGTTTTTCATCTTCATTGAAAGAACATTCCGTATAGAAATCCTCAACTCATTAATCTCTTTTAGCTCCTTCTCTGGAATAATCCCTTTGATTAAGGATGTTTCCAACAAACTATGAAGGCCATCCAATGCCTTCAATGAATCATTAAAGAAACGAAACTTTTTAGGAATATACAATTGATGTGCCTCGGCAAGGTTGGCAACGCTTGATGTCGCCCGTTTCCTGATTATCTTCACAAGGTCTTTTTCCTTCCGAAATTCACGTCTATCTGTAATCTCATAAATCTTGTCAACCAATTGCAGGGCATTAGTATAGGCACCAAAGTTTTTAACGTTTGGTGTAAATGGATTTGGTAAATCCATTCCCTTCCCCTCTTTCTCTTTTATATTGGACAGGTTTTTTGTTAGAATGCTTACCACTTGAGTTGTTAAGTTATCTAGCTCATTGAATTGAACTTGGGTTATATATTTCTGTCCCAATGAAACTTGGAGCCATGCCGATGTTTCTTTTGCTGATCCTATTGCAATGCTGTATTGGTTAAACTTCTCCCCTACATAAATTTGCTCACCCATTTCAATTCTTTCTTTAATTGAACCGGCACTTCTTTCAATCTGGTTTACAATGTGATCAACTTCGTATGAGGGAAAGTTCTTACACAGTTCAATTATATTTGTCTCTAGCTCCTTAGCCTTTTTGTAACCAATGAATTGCTTTACATCTCTTACTTCAAGGTGCTGTTGTTTTTTGGCTTGTTTTTCTTTTGTTGGTGTTGTCGATTGTGTGGATTTATCGGAGGTTGCTGCGGAATTATTCTTATGGGTTTGCATATTGAGGCAATCGTCGAGGTTGTCGTAAATCTGATTGGCTCTGTACTCAATCAAATAATGATCAATCAGTATTTTTTCAGCATCAGAAAGGTCCTTCATTTCTTTTAGAATCCAGATAAACCCTTTCTCTGCTAGGTTCTTCAAATAAGCTCCAATGTCAAAGACACAATAGGAAACTCTTATTCTCTCTGCCCGATATGATTCCTGGATTTGTCCTACTATCTCATTCAATTATCATCAACTCCAATTTTTCTATGATAGATAAGAGAGGCAAAAGCGAAATATCTAACTTATCCTATTATATTTCAGCAGATACAATTACCTCTCTTTATTCTACTTTGTTTGACTTCTGGGTTCTAAGTTAAGGTGAGGTTCTCAGCTTCTTGAGTTGAGCCTAAGTGTGGATAGTGCGAGTGGAAAGGAGTAGCATTTTATTTTTTAACTGCCTTGTTCCTCTTTAAACTTTCTTCTAATTCCTTGAAGAATGACTCCGAGTAATGTGGAAAGGAGTATAATGTTGTTTCGGTCAGGCATTTTGATCGAGTATTCTTATCAAAATAGGTAACTTTTCTTTTTTCAGCAAAAAGTAATCCTAACTCCCTAAATCTCTTTACAGCACTACTGAATCTTGCGGAAGATACTTTACTTTGACTAGCATACATAGCGAAGATAGAGCTGTTTTCATCATTTCTTTTCTCTAAGTCAATGAACTTTTGACCATGAATTAACATGTTTTCCAGTACATCTACAAAGGACTAAATTTTTTTAAATAGATTGGGATACTTTCCTTGAAAATCTTGATTTTTATACAAGGCAAGAATACGCTCATTTTCAATGTATTTCTCCTTCTCCTCTCGCTCCCAATCGACATTATCATAAGACACATTCAATAAATTGATCAGCTCATCTCTTACAAACTGACGTTGCTGTGTATATCCTTTTCCTTCTACTTTTGGAAAGCAAAGTAGCAAATCAAAAATCGAATAAGCAACTGCTTCATCATAAGGTTGACCTGTGAAGTATTTGTATTTCCCTGTAGTATCCTTACCAATCCACGCTTCGTTTCCATCGAATATTTCACAAGGAAAAAGTGTTTCTTCCTTTATAACTTTTAAATTTGGAAAAACCATTGAAAAGACATTATTTTCTACTGCTGCACTCTCAAATTCATCATGATTCTTTAGGTTCACAAAAGTAGTTGAAGCATCGTACATCGTCTTCCGCCATTTTGAGGCCTTTTCACCTTTACTCAACTCATTTTTTGCCATCATTCTTTCTTGGATAAATGCAGAACGATATGGATGGAATTCTCTTGAAATTGTCATTATAGATCTACTCCTTTTTTTTGTTTTTTAGTTGTTATCTAAGGTAACAGGAGGAGAGAAATATTATGAATCTCTCCAATTACCTTACTTAAATTCTTTGCTTGAAAGGTTGTTGCCCCCCACTAAGGGACACGATTCTCTATTTTTTTACTTTAACTTGATTCCGACAAACTCAACGGCTCTTGTTTGTGATCCTTGACGTTTCGCAACACCTTCATCAGCAAATAGACTTACCAATTGTGAATAAAATTCACGTTGGGGAACTGGTGATACCTTGGCATCTAAACATTCTTTTTTATATTCATCATAAAGTCTTTTTCCTGATTCATTCGACATTGGAGATATCGTGCAATATTCATCGGAAAACCAAAGAACACTGTTATTTCCTTTCTTGTATTCCTTCATCAAGTTCTTTGCTTCTTCGCTTTCAGTGAACTCATAATTATTTTCAATTAACCGTTTCAATCCAATTAAAGCCCACTGAACAATGCCTTCACGTTCTTTAAGCAATTCTTCTTTTAAATTTCGGTCAATATTTTCACTGGAAACAATATTTTGGAAGGGGATTAGAGCTAATCTTCTGTAGAACCCAGAGGTGTGATCAACATAGTTCGAGGGTAATTTGTTTGCGGCAAAGAGAAGGCGGGCAGTATTGTTAAAGTCAAATCCTTTTTCATACTTATCGTCTGCGTGCATGCTATCTCCAGAGACTAATGCTTTAAATACGGCTGTGTCTTTAATGTTTCCTTGAGGAAGGTCAGCATAAGTATTCAGTAATTTTCCGAATAACTTTACTGTCCGGTATTTTGCTCCTAATTCTTGAAAAGGAACATTGGACACATAATCCTTACCAATAATTCTCTCAATAATTTCAATTAATGTTGATTTTCCCGTATTCCCAGGCCCATACAATATAAAGGCTTTCTGTGCCTTCATTTCTGTTGTTAGCAAATAGCCAATCATTTCCTGGACTGTTTTAGCATCATCTTCCGTTAATGAAGCTGCTATATATTCTTTAAATCTTGGACACTGTGCACCAATCTGGTACTCAACATTTAATTGAAAGGCAGTTTTGTAGTTTTGAGCGTAAGGTCCAAACGTATTTGACTTTATGTCATAAACACCGTTTTTGAAATTTACCTTGTCTTTCATTCGATCCGAGTTTGTCAGCCCATTATCTTTTGGTATTCTTTTCAAGAGAAGTTTCTTTGTATCCTCAATATCCTTATTTGTTAGATATCTTGGCGACATGTAATCTAGGATTACAAGTTCAAGTTCATCAATTCCAACCTTTTCAAAAATACCTTTGCCCTTTTCCCTAGCGTAAACATTCGAATTACACATGAGCAAATCCTTTTGACTCAATAGTGTTGAAACTAGAACATTAGGGAGCAACCTTAAACCACTATTTGTTTTTATATAATGATCTGGAAGTTGTTTTGAATTCTCATCTACCTGACAGTTCTTTTTGAAATGATATTCTCCGATTCTTTCCAAGCCTTTTGATTCAGTCCATGGAGATTTAGGTTTCCAAGTTGCTGTTCCTTTTAATGGAACAATATGATCTCTATCAAAGTAGTTTACCTTGATATTTTTGAAATGCTGATTTCCTATAGAGATCCCTTTTACTATCATGGTCAAAGACGTTCCAACAATTTCCCCGTAGAACTCACCATCAAGCGTGTCAACGGCTTCCCTTGCTACTTCACTTAATTCTCCAGCAGACATTGCATTTTGAATCTCTATTGAAATGTAGGGATACTCCTTTTTTAAAACAAGGCCAATTCCTGCATTTGCGTATTTCGGAGCATTTTCCTTCAGTTCAAGTGCATTCTGGTAATCCATCCAGTTAGATGGATCATTTGCATCTACCGGTTCATCAGTTGTTGGATCCCAAGCAGTAGTTACATACTCCTTCCCTATCTGCTCCGTTTTTGTGCAAACAAAAATTGGAGCCTCTCTTAATTCCTTTATTAGTCCATGATTCAATTTCTTTTCTTCTTTAAGCATAATGGTATTCCTCCTTATATTGTGTAGTTCATCACAAAATCTATTGCCATTAGGCAATATAATGATGAAATTATAATGGGGTATCCCCCATTACTAAGGTTTTATATAAGGTTTCAACGTTTCTGATACTTTGTCTACTATTATTATTCTGTCATTTTCCCTTGTTGTAGCCCAATATTCACCTATAATTGGCAAAGGAATAGACATTTCGGTATTATGCAATGCTTTTATATTGATGTTTTCCAGTGATGATTTAATATCACCTTTTAGGAGGTTATACTTGCTAACCATTACTCTGACATCGAAGAATAGCTTGAATCCTTGATCCTCTAGTTCAATTAAGTATAGCTCTTTTTCCAAAAGTCCACCTAAACTTAGTACGTATCCTGCTGCCTTGTTTTCAAAATAACTTGGTTCGCCATGAAGTGTGATTTCATATAAATCGACGATCATCTTGCCAATTAACTGCTTTTGTTCATCGGACATAGAAATATCATCCTTTTCCGTTGCAACCACAAGATTGAGTTTGTTCAGATCATGAGGGAGAACAAATGCCGTATCCGTATCACCATGTATTGCCTTGTCGTATATGTATCCCATTTCAAGGCTTTCAAAAACTTCCTTTAAAGAAAGCCCCAACGCCTGTATGAGAACCATGACTATGTTAATACTTGGCTCTGTCCGTTCACCACGCTCCAACCTATTGAGGTAACTTTCGCTGAGGCGATGTCCATACTTTTCTGACTCATTAGCTAACGTTGCTAGGGACCAGTCCTTAGATTTCCTTTTCTTAAGAATAAGTTGTCCAAATCCAGGTACTTTGTTTTCTTCCAATTATTCACCTCCTTAGAACTTTATTGCCTGTCTATGATTCCATTATACTAAAATATTGCATAATGTCAATATATTTAATGTTCGAGTAGATTTTATTTTTTTCTGACCCATTAATCATGGTAAACAAGGGGCTTTTTTATCTAACACTGATGGAGGGACTTATTACTATGCTTTCCTACTGCACCATGATAACATCCTTTTTATTTGAATAGGTTTTGGTATGCTACATTGAAGAAAGGTTCCATCGAATGCT
This sequence comes from Cytobacillus sp. FSL M8-0252, assembly GCF_038007345.1. Taxonomy (NCBI): domain Bacteria; kingdom Bacillati; phylum Bacillota; class Bacilli; order Caryophanales; family Bacillaceae; genus Cytobacillus; species Cytobacillus sp. FSL M8-0252. The sequence goes on along the minus strand of NZ_JBBOWZ010000001.1, from coordinate 248,535 downwards.
TTTAATGAGCCATAACCTTATTTTACTACCGATTTGCTACATAACAAAATTTTTAATGTTCTATCCCTGTTCTTTTTCTTGCCTAGATGACATAAAGTCGCTTAATCTATGTTAATTAACACTGTCTAACTACTATATTGGGTACATTTTAAATCATAAACGAGTGAAACGAGTAGATTAATTCACCTTATCTATTAAAATTATTTAAAAACCTTCATTCACATTCTAAAACATGTACCCTTGACTGTGATTAAGATACCCTTTTCCCATGACTCATTTGCATTGAATGAAGCTCTTCTTACCTTATACGAGTGAAACGAGTGTATATGTTCATTTTAGTTTTATACTTATAGTGCACTTTAATATGTAATTTGTTCATTCATCATGAGTAGCTACAATAATTGATATATTAATAAATTATTAATCCATGATTTAAGGTTTATATATCTTACGAGTAAAACGAGTGCAATTAATCTATTTACATTTATACATTCTAATAATGATATAAATTCACTTGAGTAATGTACACTTATCTAAGAATATGTTATTACTTTTATAAATCTTTACTCGTTATACTCGTTTATTTGATAAATGCTTCATACAATAAAGATTTCCATATATAAGAAGCAATCATAGTTGATTTAGATTCTTTTCTGTTCACTAAAGCAATAAATAGCCTTAAACCCATTAAGGTTTGCATGATATAAGAATAAAAAGGAATTGCCTTTATATGCTCGTTTCACTCGTACAAAGAAAGTGTCTACCCTTTTAAATTAATCTGTTAAAAAGTTCTTTGGATAAATAAGCTATCACCCAACTATGTGAATATCGTGTTTTTGACATCAAGGGGGTCTTTTTCCCTTTTCACGTAAGATTGATTACCTAATTAGTAAAAAACTCCATTCAGGGTTTAATAAAAGGATACAAAAGGAAAACACACAAAGAGAGATCACGTATTTTAGTAAAAATATAATGAGTCAAATGCACTCGTTTCACTCGCACCATCTAAAAAGGCAGTTGAATGAAGCATTTCAGTTAATGCAAGCAAAGCCCTCTTTGAGTAAATAATTTTGTTTTTACCGTCAAGGGCGATCTTTTTCTCAAGGTTGATAATTGCTACCTAGATATACAAAAAATGCAACCATTCTAGAGCCATCTAAGAACTATCCATTAGACATGCTCATTAAGAATGATTGTAAATGCACAAAAAGGAATCGGGATGACCGACTCCTTCTTATATAATTACTCTATTCAGCTAACTCCTAAAGCCTTAAACACAGCATCTATTGGATCAGAATAAAACACTGGTTGCACTTTTACTAATAGATCTGGCGGGACTGTCTGCAAGTCCATAACTGACGCTGCAGGTATTAATACTTTTTTGGCACCTGCATCTACGCATACTTGTAAAGTGTTTGCGAATTCCTCCACTTTGGAAATAGTGCCACCGACAGTCATATTGCCTATGACGACCAAACTTTCCTGTGTTGGCTTTCCTAATGCACCTGAGCAAAGGCCGATTAATTCAGCAATCGCTAACTCATCCGTTAGGCCAATTCCTTGCAGATCACTTATGTGCATGAGATAGTCTTTTGTTTTGGTGCTAATGGTATTACTAATGCTTTTGCTATTAGCCGTAAAGAAACGAAAAGCTGTGTCTAGGCTTTCTTTTGCTTCACGGTTAGAACCAACACCTGATTTATCAAATTTACCTGTTCCACTAACAACTTGATTTTCGAGCTTATATATACCAATCATGCCAGAATGACCATGTCCAGCAACATAAACATGCCCCGGCTTACCCATACCTTCTGGTATTAATTTGCCTCCACCTTGCTCTGGAACTGACACATAATGTTCTTCAAGTGTTTCCTTATCAATATAAGAGAACATTACGTCATAAAACTCCATACCGCCAATTTTCTTCAACTGTTCTTTAACCCTGCGGCGACCTTCAAGAGCGTATTCCAATACCTCGCTGACTTCTTCCTTTGTAAATTTGCCGTGAGGATAAAGGAGCTTTAACATACCAGAAACCGTTTTTCGGATTGCATTTGTATCACGTTGGTTTAGATTGTTTCCAAGTTTGAAATAGCGATCAATCGCATCACTGAACGTCCGCTTCCGCATTTCACGGAAAAACTCTGCAATGTAATCCACTATAAAGCCATATTTTTCGGTAATAAGATCTGGACGCATCTTTGGAATTTCCCAACCAGGCAGATAATAGTGCATCCGATCAAAGAATGCCGAATCATTTGCCATCTCTTCTGGGAATGGTGCAAACAAGTGTGATGTTTTAATTAAAGTGTCCACACTTTGATTGATATTACCAACAAATACCATAGCAGCAGAGGCATTCTTCTCTTCTTTGCCTCTAGCAAAAGAACCCGATGCCATGTAGTCCTTCATGATTTGAATGCCATCTTTATCTTTAAAGCGAATACCAGCTACCTCGTCAAAAGTAACACAGTCCCACATCCCTACAAGTCCTACTTTTCTCGTAGACATATTATAGAAAAGATTTGCTACGGTTGTTTGTCCACCCGAAACGAGAATCGAATTCGGTGATAGTTCCTTATAGACATGCGATTTCCCGGTACCACGTGGGCCGAGTTCACACATATTGTAGTTGTTTTCTACAAGGGGAACCAAACGTAGCAACAAATGCCACTTCACCCGCTCTTCTAATTGTGTGGGTTCCATTCCTATAGAGCGTATTAATACATCAATCCATTCGTCTTTTGTAAAGCCCTTTCTCCCTTCAAATACCTCATCTATGTCCATATTTGGCATTTGAATCGGCTGTAAGCTACTAACATTAAAAGGATTAGAATTACGTACCTCTTCGTCATAAAAATAATCAATTTTGACCATGCACCAAATGCCGCCAACAAGGAGCTTATCAAACTCTTTTACATACATGGATGAAATGGGAACACCTTTTAATCCAAGGTTGGAGAACTCAGCTTCGTAAGTATCAATCTTCGGATTTAACGCCACTGTTACCTTATCTATAACAGAGTATTGACCATATTCTCGTATACGTGATTTAATCTTCTCTGCCTCATCAGGACGAACGAAATTTTCGGAAAGAATCTTCTTCACTCGCTCTAGCCCTTCACGAATACTGTCCTCATCATCAGTTGCAGCATACATTCCGAGTAAATACTCGAGTACGTAAATAGGGACGTTCGCTCCTTCTTTAATAAGATTGGTTAAATCTTTGCGTACAACTCTTCCGGCAAAAACGTCATTCAGTTTTTTATCTAAATCAACAGTTAATCCTTCATTCATATTTTCTTCCACTCACGGTCCCCCTCCCTCTTAAAAGTCGAAATCACTGATAATACCCAGGTTGATGTTAAACGGTATTTTCTCCACTACAACACTTGTCTCTGTATCCCTAATAGTTAGGTAATACGTTTTATTTCGATCATAAGGAATGTTCTTCAATACAAACCTTATTTTGAAAGTACGATCAGCAGGATTATCAAATGGGCGATCTCCTATAATTGTTTCCTCGTTAGATATTACGCTTCCTTCCTCATCAGCCATATAGATGACTACAGTTCGAGGAGTTGTTTTGTCCTCCACCTTTTCGTTTTGGAAAAACTCAAGATTAAAAATGCTATTGGTTATCTTACGAGTAGTATTCGTAAGTTTAATATCTACTTTTTTAATGGCCTTAGCACCTTTTTGCCCAGTACGTTTGTTTTTAAAAGTTAATAGTGGGACGACAATCTCTTGTAGACTTGCACCACCATGAACAAAATTAATACCTGATCCTTGCATCTTGTATCTGAGAGTTGCCTTTGGAAAATACGCTATTAATTGATGCTCATTTTTTATAACAGATGACAGATTGATAGCCAATTGTCCTGATAGTTCACGCTGCTCATTTGACAGTATATAGCGACGTTTAACTTCAATACTACTACCTGCATCTTGTCCAATCTTATCACTTTCTTCTAATTCATCCCTTTGGTATAAGAAACCGTGATCAGCCGTAATATACACATTCGTTCCGCTTAAATCATCCCGAATTATTTTAACTAAGTCATACAATTGATTTAATGAAGTTTCTACTGCATTAAATGTATAGACTTCTGTTGATGCCTTATCTCCCATTGCATCAATCGTATCGTGATAGATGTATATGAGCTTTTTACCCTTAAAGGTTTCTCTTCGCCCCGCTTTATTCATCGCTAGTACATCTTGAAAATGAACAGCAATGCTTTCAGCCACTTTAGATTCAAGAATCTTTTTCCGATTTTCCAAACCAGAGGAATCTTTTCCATCAACAAATACCCTTGCATTTGTATCTATGTCTATTTCTTTGTGTGGTAGGAGTGAAGGCATCCCTAGTTTTGTAATAGAAGGCACTACTCCAAGTAATGTTTCCACATCACAAACACCCATTGTCTCGGTATTAAGACGATCGGCCAGCTCAACACCTATTTCATATCGCATCGCATCTGAAACAATAACAAAAACTCGTTCCCCATTTCTAACTTTAGAGTCAATGAATGAAGAATAAAAGTCTTGCTGATTTTTGATACCGGGTAATGACCAGTCCTGTGTCATTTCAGACTCCACCGCTTGGGACCAATGGGAACTCAACTCACCCATATACCAGTTCGTATATAGATTTTCTACCAGCATTTTTAACTTTTTCAATAAATCATGATTACTTTCCTCATCATAAGCCACATAAAACTTTCGGTAGTATGTATCCATTAAATGATAGTCATTTACATATGCCTGATACAAATCAATAGCCCGTCCCTGCGGTATCCCTTGGCGATGTTCTTTATAAAACTCATGAATTTTAACAGTATAATAAAGTGCCTCATACACGGAAGCAAATTTTTCATAGTAATGCTTAGCTCTTCTCAATTTAATGAGTTTCGTGTATTCTTCATAATCCTCAAGCTGTGTAACCAATCCATTCGCTATGTAAATAATGATTGCTCGATCGAGATATGGGAAAGTATCCGCCTGTTTGAATACTTCAATTGGCAAATTATTGATTATGTTCGAAAGGTGGATTTCCTGCTCAGCCATTTCAGCATATTCATCGAATACCATATAGTCAGTCTTATGGTGCATCCAATGGTCAATAAACACAACAGCATTTGTTTTATTTCGATTGGATATAAAATCACTAAGTTCATTTAGATTTTCTTCTCCAACCGATTGACTGAATGCAGTTATTGCTAGATGGATGAACAAAGTTTTTAGACTCTTCTTCTCCCGTTCATAACCGTAGTGATTAGAAACGTAATTCCAAAACACACCAATATCAAAAAACTTTTCCATAAGGGATAAGTATTTATTCTCATTGTCCTCCAGAGTGTCCATTAATACAGCCTTTAAAACTTCTTCAAAATCTGGAGTTTTAACGTTGCATAAGACACTCATAATAGAAAGTTCAATGATTTGCTCTGAATAGGTTTCTATATTTAATGCTGAAAACTTTCTAAAACGGTCCTTATTATTAAAGAAACGTTCATACTTTTTGATTACTGCACGAAGTGATGGGTCTATATTCAATTCACTTAATATAAGTGAAATTCGATCTGCATAGAATGTTTTCGAATAAAAAACAGTATCTGCTAACCAGTTGTCTTCCACACCTAACTCCATATTTGTATAAATCAGGTAAGGAGATGTAGGATCTTCTTCTTCGAGCAAATATTTCGTCTGAAACTGGTTAGAATCCGTTAGCGTATGAACTTTTACTTTATCAACTGTAAGATGTTCAATATCCTCAGCAAACTCATTATCTTTATCCACCCAGAACACAATTTTCCGTTGTTCCCCATCTTTTAATGGTTCATTGAATATATCTGATAACGCAGCCTCAATTTGATTTATGTTCATTCCCTTCACCTACCTTCTATTATTATTATAGTGCAAAGATACATCAGCAAAACACCGATGTATCTCCGTTAGAGTTAATTAAATTTTTGCGACGAGACCTTTAAATATTTCATAATTCGCTATAACTCCATCATCTAAATCCATTTCTATCTGCATATCTGCCATATGATGTAATTTTTCATCATATTCTTTTAACTCCTCAATCTTCTTATCCAATAGCTTTAACTCTTTTTTAGCATTACTAATTTCTTTTGCAGTCGAGTCTCCTTCAATCACATTTATATGGTTTTTTCTTTCAGCTTCCAGTCTTATCTGGTATTCATGCAGATAATCAGTTCTCATTCTTGATAGAGTTGTTTTATCATAACGGTGAATATAGACTAAACTGTTAAATGCTTTCTGTTTTCCTGAAGAAAAAAGCCAGTATATCGGGGTTCTTCTTCCTCTTGTATTGAATATGCCTATATGGTCATTATAGAACTCTGTAGTAAAATACTTCCCAAGTCTCTCTTTAGGTGTTTCCCTTTCCGTTCTTCCTAAAGCGTTTGTAATAAAATCTAAGTTTTCATTTAGATTACTTTCACCAAAAGTAACCCTAACAAATTCCACAAAACGTGTAACTATATCATTGTCAAAATGATTATCTTGGAATACCGGCACAATTCCATCATTGCTTACAGGGAAACTTTTATATTTACTAAGATCAAACTGTCCACCAGCATACACTACTCCAGGAATATCAATTGAATAACGGCCTAAAATACAACCTACAGCATACGATATGAAATTTCTAATATCCCTTTCCAAATCGGGCGTATGAAGAATTATGTCCTCATCATCCACATCTGGAGTGAAATCCTCACTTAAATTATAAATATCAATAAATAGCTTATTCAACGATTCCTCATTTTCCTTCAATTGGAGAAAATCTTGTTTTTTGACAGCTTTCCATTCATCAAAAGAATCCTTTATTAATCCTGTTTCAGTTTTATATTTAAGCAAAGGTGAGACCTCAAAGTCGATAGAGTTTTCAAATTCATCCCAATCCTTTTTGGCTATTTTGATTGAATTCTTTGCCAAGCTAACTATTCTACTTTTAAGATCCTTGTCCTCTGTAGGAATAAAAGGAATATATTTTATGTCGTTAACTTGCGTATTAGGAGTAGGGTTAAAAATACTAATAACAGTTGAAGCTATTTTCGTATTCAATAGTGCCAGAATATAATATTGCAATTCCTCATCATTTACATGTAGGGTAGGTCCACCTTTATCATAAATAACATTACTAACCCACCTGACAGTAAAACCTCTCAATGATACACCATTATACGTAATGCCTTCCCTATGCCAGTATTGTTTATCTAATAAATTTGAAGTTGGATTATTTTTATAAAATGCTCTACCAGCTTCTGACCAATCCACTACAAGTTCTATATTTCCAAACCACTTTCTGTAATCTCCACCTTTTGAATATAAACTCCATCTTTTTTCCTTTATTTTTTGGAGCTCCACTTCCCAAAAGTTCCTTAAATACTTTTTGTTATTTCCAGTTATGTTCTGGGAACCCGAAATTTCAATCACATTATCCAATATTTCACTTTCAATAAATAGTCTTCTAAATCTTTTTGAAATCCAATAAGCAAACCTTTTTCCGGGAATCTCCACAAATACCTTGTCGCTAACAGTATATCTATAGCTTACATTGGAATTTTGAATAGCTTCCTTCACCTTAATTTCTTGAATATTTATGCCTTTAAAATCATGTAATCTTATATATTCCCCAGGCACATTCACACTATAATTTCTTAGGGTAAAAGTACAAACTGGAACTGCAGCAGTCTCAAAGGCATTTGGTTCTAATTGAATCAATGAACTAATGGTTCTATCTCTAATCAAGTCAGTTCTTAATATTTCATAGTTTTTTATAAACATCCAAGCATAAGGAGTAACTAATCCAATTTGACCATAATCTTCAGTACAACTTTGAACAAATTTAATAAAGACACTGAACAAATCTGTTCCATAATTAGGGTAATTTTCATCAATAAATTTCTTCAATTTTTCATTAAGGAATTTATATCCAATGTAAGGCGGATTTGTAATGGTACAAGAATATTTTTGATATAACAATTTCGCTTGCTTTATCAAATTTGGTAACAATAATAATGCTTTTTCTCTCATTCCTTCTTCAAAGAGATCACTTGCTGGATTGTTTTGAATAAATGTTAACCTTTCGTATAGAAAGTCTTGCGGAAAATGGTCTACATTTACTAAGGAACCAATCGTTTTACCATCTATAAACTGTTTAATAAATTCTTTGGTATCATCATATTTCTTTCCAATATTTTCTCCAGCAATATAAGCAATGTCTTCATTCGTTAAAATATTGGTTTCTTGAATTGAAGCCAAATTTAGTATTAAACCATCTCTTTCAATACTTCTTAAAAATCGTCTATTATATTGCAATGCTTTCATTACAACAGAAAAACAGGCAAGTTGATAAGCCCTATCATCTATATCCAATCCATATAGATTATTCTCAATAATTAACCTCGGTATTTCTCTTTCAATATATCCACTTTTACTGTATATTTCATAAAATACATCAAACATGTATACAAGAATATGGCCACTCCCCATGGATGGATCAAAACATTTGATTTCTTCTACTTTTAATTCTTTATTGATGAAAGGAGCCAAGTTATCATCAACATCTAGTCCTGGATTAGCGTTTTCCAGATAGAATTCCCAATTCTCTAACAGATCCCTATGTTCAGGGTGAGATTCAATCCAATAACGACCTAATGAATTTTGAACCATATAACGTACTATCCAGTTAGGTGTAAAAAGCTGGGTTGCAAAAGGTATTTCCTCGGTTTTATATTTCTTCTTCGCCTTAATTACCCTATCTTTCTCCTCTGCGATATAATATTGATACAACCAACCAATGACTTCAACCTTGGACCAATTATCTTCCGGTATAATTTCTGTATTCGTCATCTGCCTAACGAAAGAATCGGTTGCAAGCAAACCTTCTGGAAATAGAATTTCTGTATAGTCATCAATTGTTTCAAACATGAAAGGCATGTATCGGTTCAAGTCATTGCAATGCTTGATAATAAGATATTTGAATAGCTCCTCTGAGTTATTATTTATTTTTAGCTCATAGATATATTCCTTGTCCAAATCTAATTCTAACGATAGTGCTTCTTTCATCATATCTGGCTCGGTACTATCAACATTGGTAGAAGAAAGTACCCTTACTTTCGTTGGTAAGTAGTCATTTACCTCCATAAAGCGTAAGGCAGTGAAACGGTTAAACCAAGTATAAGCAACTTCCTCCATTACTCGCTTGAACCCAATTTGACCAATGCGATCAATCAACTTATCTCTTTGAATCTTTTCTTCCTTTGAAAGCTGTCTGCCATCAATAAAGATGGCATCTGAGCTTTCAATGTCTACTTTTTTTATGTTATCTTCTGTAATTCCTATCTTCATTGCTCTTGCTTCGACCTTTTTCAACAGCTCTCTTCGTGCATTCGTAGCAAAAGTCTTGAGTGCAGTTTTATTCATCCATTTCACCCCGATTACTCAACAAACTCAATTTGTTTATTTTCTTTAATAATCTGTTTTAACTTATTGGATAAAGCATTGATGTACTTATCGACATCATCTTCTGTAGTTAATGTTTTAACATTAACCAGCTTTGTTACCTTTACTGGTTGCTTTTGAATGGTCGGCTCAACAGGTGATACAGGAGGATCAACTACTTCACCATCAGGACGTTTTCTTTGTTCTTCTTCCTTTTTACGTTTCCATTCCTCAATTTCCCGCTCGATATGCCCTTCCATTTTTTCCTTGAAGCTGGTGCTTTGAGAAACTGTTGCATCAACTTTATAAATATCTGTATATGTATCTACATTAGCATTTAGTTCTTGATAGTAACGATTTACTCGTTCTTTCGTTTCATTGGATACACCGTATTGTGATGTCAATAACGATAAGTAATCACTATCGTCTTTTAACCTTTTATGAGCATTTTCCCTTTTCTCATTTAAAACATTATTGATTTGTTCATCCATTGCATGAATAAGCTCTGGAATGTCCTTTATCTTTTTGTAAGGTATGGGATCCTGAAGAATGGACTGGAGCTTATTAATAACTCCTTCTACCTCTACACCCGTCAAATAGGATTTACTTTCATCATATTTTCGTATAGCTGCCAATCCATCATCAAAGATTTTCTTCTGATCAGTACCGAAGAAACTTTTGACATAGACAATATCCTCTTCCCAATCAAGTAAATCATCTTCTAGTTCCTTTAACTTATTGAAAAAAGATACATTGTCTAAGCCATTATGGAACTGCTCAAAGTATTCTAATCCTTTGTCAAGTAAGCTCATACCAGGATACTTTCTACCCTCATAACGGGCTTTGTACCCCTTGATTTCGTCTATCTGTTTTTCAACAAGTAGTCGAATGTCCTTCAATAGTCCATCTTCATCATCAGCTAAATCTGTTTTATTGAAAACATCCTTACAAATACTTTTAGCTGTTTTAATTAGTTTTTCATCAACCTTTACCCTCTTCAACACAATGGCTTTGTCGGCTTCCTGTGTCTTTGTAAAAATCGTTACAAGAGTATTTACATTGTCTTCAGGCTCCAAGTATTCTGCATTATAACGAATCCGGATACGTTGTTCTTTTAATAAATGTGCAATCATTCCTGCTATATCAAGCATTTTCCAACCATATGGCTTGTCTCCAAAACGATCAAATAGAATCTTAATACGCACCTGTTTTTTCAAATCGTCTTGTAAACTGATAAAATCAGACACTTCCCGCTTTGCCAAGTCATTTGGATTTACTTTCAAAGTTTCTTCAAATGACAATTGTTCATCGTTTGAAGCAAGGATTGAAATTAAAGTACGTTCATTATCTAAGTGTTCCTTTACATAACTAAGTTTTGTGTAAACATTATCGACTAACATCGTAAAGGCAGCATTTATCTTCTCACGAACAGTTGCTCCTTTAATTTCTACTTTATCCCCATTGATAAAGAATGCACTATCTTTAATTGCATCCTCCAAAAGCTCACGAACCCTTCTTCTACGTTCACGAACTTCCGCTTGTTTATTATTTAGGATATTTTGGATGTTTTCAGGAAGTTGCGTAATATTCGTTTTCTTACGGAATTCCTCAATACGCAATGCTTCTCCGATTTCCTCGATATAAGCCTCATTACCACCAAGTTTGATGATCATTTCCCCGTTACCCGAAGTCATCATCATTAATTCTTGTTCAGACTTCTGGTAATGATCTGATAATGGAGAGAGTATTTGCATACCTATATTGGATGTCTGATTTCCATAGTTTTTCTCATCCATTTTCTGATTGTAGGTAAATGAGTATTCACTGTTGTAACGGAAACGCTTTTCATCATATAGGTCTTGGAAAATATAGTGTGCTAACTCCCGCTTAACAATGTCCTCATCAATATTTAGGGACTTGATTTCCCTATTAATGTCTTGTTCGTCATCTGTTAAAAAGATAAAATTATCCCCATTTTTCTGTACCAACGTTTGGGAAATTAGCTTACGCAAGGAAACCTTAATTTTCTCTTTAAGCTGCAACTTATCCTCATCAATATGTGTAACCATTAGAGTAGCAATATTATCAAGATTTGCTGGCAGTTCTTTTACATATTTAATCATGAATAGAACCTTTAATAGATCAATGTTAAAATCATCATCTTTTAGGGCTGGATTTTCATAGGCACCTTCGATAACTCTTGAAATGGATGGATTCAAAAATTCCTTTATCGTGTCATAGAAGGCATAAAAAGGTATAAGCGTACCTTCTTCAGCATTCTTATATTGAAGACCAGCTTCTTTAAATGCTGATAACATTGAGCGTTCCCCTTCAGATAAATGCTTACCAGAAGAGCCATGTTTTCTTACTTGCTCAAAAACGTTTTGTAACAACTTAAATTGATAAGGCATGAATGGATACACATCTGCAAATTCCTGTTCATTGTCAAATCCACGTAAATCCGCTGTGCTTTCTCGGAAACTAATTAAGTTCTTTAAAATAGCACTTTTTTCAGGATAAAGAACCTTCAATTTGTCATTAGCAAAGTCCTTTTTCAATAGGATACGCTTTTTGATAACTTCATCAACCGAGATGGATGATAGAGAGAGTCTTGTATCGAATCGCCCTTGAATACGGGAGAAGTCGTCCCCTTTAACTTTGATAATGCTATCAATACTCTCTTGAGAAGTAACCATAATCCAAACCTTACCTTTACAATGGGTTCCAAGATCTTCAGCCACTGTCTGCAAGTTCAACATTAAACTACGGTTATCACCAATGTATTGGCCGATCTCATCCACGAGGAAAATAAGGTGGAAGTTTTTCCCCTTATTATTGATGTACTCATTTACGTCTTTCGCAAACTTTTCAATACTGATTTCGAAATTATTTACACCATTTTCAAACCAATTTCGAGCAGATTCTTCCGTCATATCGGTTACTTTCGTTAGGGCACCAATAACAAAGTCCGCATCAAAGTAAAAACTATTACGACGTTCTTCCCACGCTTCACCAGCTAATGACTTAAATTCCGCTTTAAACGCCTCATAGACTCCCTGTTTATCCAGGTACTTCTCCATTTCGGCCACACCGGGTATATCTCCGTAATAGCCACGATGCTCATAAAATACCTTCATGAAGACACGGAGAATTGCATCTTCTTTTGATTTGTTATCGAGTGAACCTTTCGAATCTATGTTGAACAGAATAACCTCTGTTTCCACATCAGCCGTTCTTTGCATATTCGCATATACAAGAGGGTCTTGTACTTTATCTTGGAAGAAATCAATCGCTTGTTTACCTTTTACCTTCTTGTTTTCAAGTAAGTAAGCAAGTATCTTCAGAAAGTGTGATTTACCGGAACCAAAAAATCCTGAAATCCAAACCCCCATCTTATCAGTTACTCCATTAATCCCTTTTTGATAGTTCTCATAAAACTTAGAAAGGTGTTTTTGCAGCTCACGGGTAACGACATACTCGTCCAATTCCTGATAAATATTATCTTCATCTTGTTGAGCTACTTTAATGACTCCACGAATATCACGTTCAATGTCTTTTTGAAACATATCTTTAATAATCATCTAAATTCCCCCTATCCTTTTAATCGACTAATCGAAATGCCCGGTAATAATTATCATCCTTAAATTTTCCAAACAATTGTAATGATTGCCCATCATATTTTCCAGGGAAAAACATGATAACGGGAACATTGTCCAACACTTCTTGTAAGTTATTTAAAATATTGTGGGAACGAACAAATGGATAAACCTTACCTATTCCAGTGAGGAACACCACATTATAATCATCCATTTGTTCTTTAATCTTTCCTAGAAACACTTCTGGCTTAGCAAATGTCGTCATTGCTTTAAACAATTGATCTTTCCCTTGTCGTTCTTCCATTTCAAAGATTCGGTCAAAGATCCTTTTATCCTTTGTAATTTCTAACAGCATCTTATACAAATCAAACTCAATAATTCTACGGTTCGATCCTTCATAACCAAATTCTTTCTTAATATGCTTAATATAATCCCTTACCACAAGTTCTTCTTGCGGCTCGTAGTCAAATACGTAAAAGCTAATTTCATTGCCAAGGCCACGTCCCTCTATGAACTTATCCTCTTTAATTTTCGGTATTATCTGATCCAGTCTTGCATTCAAATTTGCCACATATTTACCCCCTATTCACCCATTGCACGTATATAACGAGCATCACCAATTTGAGTGAGATGATTCTTTATCTGTTCATCAATGATTAGCCTGTCTAACTCTTTACCTTTTCTGGTTCTTAACATTCTGCTTTCATACAGCACTTGCATGTAAGCTCTTTGTAACTTTTCAATATTAATATCGCTCCAACTGGCTACCTTTTCACTTTGTTCAGCCTTAGAGGTGAAGAAGAGATTAATGTCCTTCTTTTCTATTAGGTAGTCATTATTATGTAGCTTTTCCCCTATTACCTCATCCATGAATTCAAAAAACAGCAAATCAGTCTTCATAATGGCATACAGGTTAAGGGTCTTTCCCGTTTCAATGGAACCTTCTAGCATTAAAGCCGCCAGAGTTTCGTCAATAACTTCTGCCCTTTTCATAACGGAAGGTAGTGCTCTATTGATTCTCCCTTGATTATTAAATTGAAACAGATTTTCTTCCTTTACTTTTTTTCTTATTTCATCTTTGGCTAAGCCCTGTTGTTTCAACTTTATAACCTGTTTTAATTCAAAAAGTAAAAAAGATGCTCCATTTAAACTTGAAGAATATTCTAATTCTATTGTCATGCAATCAAACCTTTCAGACAAGACTATTTTCCTATTTTATTTCCAATACTTTTCCCACCACAGCCAAACGCCTTTTACCACATTGCTGCTGGACTACTTTTGTAAACTGATTATCCTTAATTAGTTTCTCTTGATTATGTTCATATAAATTCTTTATCCCATCTATTAGCTCATTCTCTTTTATCTCTTCCTGCCAATAAGAATCGACTAGCTTGTTCAAATCAACAGCCAAATCTCTCTGTGTACGGTAAAACATTTTCAGTTCCACAGGATTCACCTCTTGCAATTTTCTTACTTACCTCTTATTTTAGTCTTATTTAATTTGGAACTCAATGTAAAGGGTAAGCTAATTTTTGTTCTATTGTGTTAAACATAATACAATAAGTTCGGTTGTAGTTTGGTTTATCATTATATAACGTCAAAAGAGACCAACCATAAGGTCCGTCTCCCTAAAACTTAACTGATTGTTGTTCTTAATGAATTTATTCAAACCCACAGTTTGTGTATTTGCTTATAAAGTCTTTATTGGAGCCTGATTGAGTACATTATATCAATCATAACTTCCATGATCATTTTATAGTGTACCCGAAACGTCCCCAATCGAGTTCCAATGACATTTTGAATTAAAAAAACGCCATTGAATAACTGGTATATTCCCTGTTATTCAACAGCATTTCTTCTAATTTTTTATCCTTTTAAACTCCTTAATGTCCTTTATAATTCTTTCCAAATATGCCATAAGGCTATAATTGTCCCAATTGAAACCACAAAGAAGTAAGACTAACCTTGTATTTAAAAGAGCGTTTCTTTGACCTACCTCTATTCTATAAATGAAGGCTTCGGATAAATCGGTTTTGTCTGCCAAATCCTTCAAACTCATGCCGTACTGTTGCCGTGATCTTCTAACATATGCCCCAAAGTCATTTAATGCCATCTCTATTGCTTCATCATTATTCATACCACATATCCTCCAGTCTATCTTACTGGCAATCACCAGTCCCATTTTTGTTGCTGCCCTGTATACTACTGAAGATAATGGCGAAATATAACTCCCTAATCGAACCATAATAAGTTATTAAATATTCATCAGATCAATAGTATAAAAGGAATTACAAACTACTAGAAAAACAGGAGAGTGATGTGTAATGCAGCAAGAGGAATTTCAAAAGATGGACCTAATTGAACGTGCAGAATATGTGAATAGTTTGTTAGCAAAGGAAAAAGAGGAACCCCTTAGAAAAGTGGCGGAGAAACTTCAATTGAACTATAGCTCCTTTTGCAAAGAGATGCGAAAAGGTGGGTATTCATTTAACCAGTCAAGGAAGCAATATGAGAAGACATTCTCTATAGAAGAGTATAAGGAGGTTGAGAAATATATAAACAAAAGTGGAGATGCAAATGATGTTGTTCAGTTTATCAAAGATCACTTTGATGAACTCAAAGTTCTATTGGAGGTACATTCTAGTCAGTTGGTCTTGAATCCAATCGTCTATGACGCAAATATCGAAACTGTAACAAAGACAGTGCAAATTAATTCCAAGGTATACAGTGAATTCTCTGATTTGTGCTCGAAAAAGTTCGGCCATTTAAGATTACGTGATGTCTTATCACAGTGCATTTATGAATTTTGTGAGAGAAATAAGGACAAGACCCCTAGATTATGATTTCTAGGGGGACTGTTATATAGTTTTTTTATTTCCATTCCATTCATTTAACAATTCGATGATTTCATTCTGTGATTGACTGTTCCAACTATATCGACTCCGTTGCAGGCAATTCTCATTAACGTTTGCCCCCTTTTCAAGGACAGCCTTACAAACCTCAAAGTATCCAAAATAGGAAGCGATTTCTAGCAGTGATCTGCCAAGAGTATCCAATTGATTAGGATCAGCTCCCAATTCAAGTAATCTTTTTACAAAAGGTAGCTTGTTATTAAACACCGCCCAGTAAATTAGGCTTTCGCCATTTACTTTTTCATTAACTTCATGATTATTCAAGTATTCATCTAGTTTCTTAAAATTATTTGAATTTAGTATCTTTATATAGTCCAATTGGGAATCCCTAGGCGTGTTCCTTTTTGCAATTCGCTTCATCTTTTCAGTCATCTCTTTATTATATTTCCTATACTCATTCATTTCCGGTTGGGCCTTTCTTATATCCTCGGAACTTTTTAAACCGAAACCGATCATGTCTTCAACTGATAATACTTCTCCCCCATGACTATCATCGACCTCAAAAAAGGGCAATTGTAACCTTTGCCAGAACTCTGAATCATATTGCTCATCATTTAGGATTATCTTAATACCATATGTCTCAAAGTCAGAGAAAACACCCGTGCAATCTCCTTCTCCACTTTTTAGTGCATGCTCAATGCTTTCCTTCAATCGTAATAAAGCAGCTTTATTCGATACAATTAAGACATCTTGGTGAGGCTCGTTTTGAGAGTATATATACAAAAGAGGAGGTCCTTCACGGTCCTTTTCATTGTTCATTTAGCTTTACTCCCTATTTCCAAATTGATTAATATAAGCCTGTAGAAATTCTTCAAATTCTTTATCTTCAAGGTAAAATAAGTCTATATTAGAAATCGGCATTTTATATCCCTTCGAATCTATTTCAAAACCTTCTCTCTTGCCAAATCCATCATTTTCGGATGAGTATTCATGTTTTAGTAAATCTATTAACTGAAAGAAACGCATGTCCGGGTTTGACTCCCATATTTCTTGAAGCAAATACAAAAGCCTTTTTATTCTCCCAGGGTCTCTCTTCTCTTCATTCATCCCTTTATTCCCCCCTATTCTAATTGTTAGGCTCTTTTTCCACTGATTTACCCTAAAATGTTTTCCCTTGTTTAAGAATTTAATTTTCATTTGCTAATTCTTTCTCTTGTAATCTTGTCATTGCCTCTATTGCCACCTTTAAATGTTTATCTTCAGGCTTTGCAGTAAAAAGAATATATTGTACAACCTTGCCAATCATCAATACAGAACTCCAAATTACTTTTGGTTCAGTCTTCCATAACTCATATCCAATACTCCAAGAGACTAGAAACACCCAAACTCCATCACCAAATACCATAGATAGTATAAAAAAACAGATGAAAATAGAAACCGCTAAATTTGTCCCACAGTCTCTATGTGTCCTTGGTTGCTTTTTTACTCTTTCTAACGTCAAATTCTGATTACTCTCATAAGCATTTGCAATCATGTGTTCAGCCGCATGGTACTTACCTATCGGGCTTATTTTTATCACTAGGCCAGCTATAACTAGAAAGAAAAACAACATCTCTAAGGTGTTAATTGGGATAGTATATAATAAATGAAAATTTGATTTTCCAATGAATATAAGCTCTATTAATAACGAGACTATTGCCGCAAATAAAAACCGTCTCCAATTTTCAATTATTAGTTCAAATACCATTGAAAAAGAGCGAACGAAGGGGACCTTAGAAAAAATAATCGTTATTTTCTTATCTCCCTTTTTCAGTCTCGTTTCTGTTGTGATTTTCCTATCCTTGAGTCGGGATAAAGCCTGATACTTATCCCCAGTAAAACTAACAGAATTATATCCAGCTCTTCCTCCGTATATTTTCACTATCTATCACTCCTACTTAAACTTTACTTCCTCCTTCTCGACTTCCAAATAATCGTTGTAGCAACTGCACCTAATAAAATAATAATCAGAATAGCAACAGTGGAAACAATTAATAACCACACAATAACTCCTCCCCTTTATATAAATTTCATTAATTCCTTGGTTAAGTACCTACATCTTCGTTACTTCATTTCATATATTTATTAAACAAACCTTTATTTTCGAAATATGCTCTAAAGAGTTTCCGCAGCTCACTGTAATTCTCAAAAGTCAAAAGCATAACCACCATTTGTTTTATGACATTAGTGGCTTCATTTTCAATCCAATCCCATGATGCTCTTGTTAATACTAGATTTTGATGTTCTTGGATTATTTGACTCAACACTTTGATTAATTGGCCTTGTTCTTCTACCTCCCCAATTAACTGCATTAAATCGCTCCTCTTACTAAGACTATCTTCAACAGCTTCTTTTACGGTCGTGATAATGTTCATGATACTTTCGCTTATCTCGTACTGATCATTCCAATACAACAACTCATCAAAGGCATAGATAACATCCCGCTCCAACTTAACATAGGAATCGTCTTCTATTTCCTTCAGTTTCCTTCCTTTTTCCTTTAGCATTTTTACAATATCTTGATATTTCGCTTCTATTGTCTGGACAAACTGGTTATTGTCGCCCAATTTCCCTTTAAGAACACTTATTACCTTTTCTTTTGGAACATATCTCCTTGTCCGTCTTCCCATATATCCCATGTCTAAAAACATGTTTCCGAATTGTGACTCGACTGTCTCAGGTACTTCATTTGCAATTCCTATATTTGCTCTTGTATCTGGTTCAATCATTACCCATGTTGAGCAAATTGCCTTTGTAAACTCAATAGGTTCAAACTTCGGACCATTGTTATCAAAACAACATATGTCAGTTAGTATTTCTAATGGGAGACCAGCGTTTAGAAATCTTATAATGACAAGCTCAGCTCCTAGTTGTACAGGACTTTTGAAATCTTGAAGTTCTTTAGAGAAATAATTTCGTATCGTATTCATGTTAAAATGTTTTCCAACAAGGCCATCCACTTCCTCACTAGCACCAATGGAAAGGTCGTATAAAGCCTCAAGCTGCTTTTCTTCTATACCAATTACCTCCAAACGCTCTAAGAGCTTGGAAGGGTTAACTCGGACAGGTAAATCTATTGGCTTTTCTAAAATAGAATTAGCCCAATTTACTGCATTTTGTGCCTGGTCTTTGGAAATATCACCATAGACACATGCAAACTTCGGAAACCTACTTTCGATTAACGCAGCGATGGCAAGGAGATAAATATGATAATCCTTACCTTGGGTTTTTGAATAAAAAACTTCTCTTGCTCCTCGCTCGTTCTTATTTAAAAAGTTTAATAAAATATCTTCTTTCGCTCTTTCTTCTTTCAATCTACTATATCTATCTAAACTAGAAAACAAGGTAAAACTCTCTCCAGTTTCTTTGCTTTCTAAGTCTCCATTTATTTTCCAATATTCTGCCTCGGAACCATAGCCTTCGACATTTTGTCGTTCTGTTCGGTCTAATACGAATCGCATAAATCCATTAACACTATCCACGTTTAACGTTGCAAATGGGTACGCTTGTATCAACTGTAACGTCTCTTCAAAAACCTTTTGCCAATCTTCCTGGTTAATATGATTCGGGATTATGTCCAGGCCAATATAAATTCCCATTCTTCATCCTCCTCATAGGTGAATCTCTTCCAACTCTTTACCAATGACTAAAGTCAAAGGAAAATAAAAAAGCCCGTATTCCCCCTTAACTGGAATACGAGCCATTTAATATATTGAATTTTATTTTAAACGAAGTTTTTTCAATCATAGTTTTCCCTGCTTTTCATTTTATTAAATTGTATTATAAATAAGATTAATGCGATAATCAAGGTAAGTATTTGGATAAACTTTACATTACTAAGAAAAAAGGTGAAAATATGTATTCATTTACTGAAGTATGCAAGAAACTAGGGTTAGATAGTCAAACAGTACAAAACATGTGTGAAAAAGGAATGTTCCAGGATGCTTATCAAACTGAAAATGGTGATTGGCTGATTCCGGAATATAATTTCATCACCACAAAAAAACAGGATGAAAAAGCGGAGAAATTCCTAATGCATATTGATAGAAAAAATTATGGAGGAAGGGATGAAACTGTTATACCTTTTATTCATGCAAAAATAGTGGCTGATTATTATAAGGTTACATTAGAAAAAGTGATAAGTTGGATTAAACAAGGGTACCTTTCTGGAAAGCAAATGGAAGGAGAATACTTAGTACCAAAAGAGGAGTTTGATTACCTTAAATCTAAAAGAGAATCAGATGCAACAGAGGAAGAAATTAAAAAACTACTTGGTTCGGACTATATTGAGGATTGGTAAGTAGAAATTGAGGATTAAATAAATTGTTAGTCCAGAGGAAGTTCAATTCATCCTATTTTCCATTATTACTAAGTAAGCCACCCAGAGCTAAATACTGATTGGCTTTGCGATGCTACAGCATACTCAACACTTTTCAGAGGATAAAAAAGTGTTAACACTTCCTAAAATAAACATTGATATAACAAAGGTTCATAGAAAGTAAATGTTATCATTGCCTAATTAATTTTACTTTTAAATAATTGTTGAGTGTTAACACATTTTTCTTAGAAAAATATGAATTGCCATTTCTCTATTTAGTTTGTTTCCTCACTATATAGAATAGAACCTTTTAAATCTTACTATCCCCTTGAAACAAGGGTTGGAGAATATTGAAGAACCGGTTAATTCTGTAATTTTTTATTTAGCCATATATTGGAACTCTATCTTTTCACCTTTTAAATCCACTTTCTTTTTCTCCCAACCATAATCAAGCCAAGAAGCACACTGTCTATATTTTTCCGTACGTGAATTTGACCACCATGTTGGATTCTTTCTAGCAGTTGGTGGTAAATCCCTTTTTAATATATGTTCAATCTCCCTAAAAGTGAATGTTGTCTGTGTAACACCTTTTTCCACCAGCATGTTTAAGTGTTGACTAAGAGGGTAATAGTCGGATTTACTCATTGCGATCCCTTCCTTCAACTTTATTGAATGTATGGTAACACAAAAATTCAATATACGTAAGTAATGAAAGAGTTGTGAGTTGTTTGTTGTGTTCAAAGATAAATGAGTGTTTTATCATCATTTGAAAAGAGACTTCCTTTGACTTAAATATTTGTTCCACTCATCAAATATTTCTTTTTTTCTATCGAGGAAAACAGTACCCCTATCATAAAGACAATACAAGATATTAAATGCCTTATTATTACCTCCGAATCTTTGGCGAAAGGCATTTCCTTCATTATCGAATTTATTTGGATTAACATCTAACCATTTACATAAACTTGTTAGGAATTCTTCCGTACCAGTAAATGAAACATATACTTGAGGATTGTATGTATTTCTATCAAACTTCTTGATGTTACCATCTCCATCTAAATATCCCCTTATAAAATCATTTACAAATTCTTTTGGTAGAATGGTTTCGTCTGGAAAGGAAAGATTAAGAGACTTTCTAGGTGTACAGCCATTTTTAATTAAATTTTGCACAAACTTTTTATTATGAATAGCAATTCTCTTTGCCATATACTTTTTTCCTTTTAACTTTACTAATTTATCATCAATTTTGGCATCTGTATCAATAAATCTTTTAAACTTCTCAAGATGGTTGACATCTTCGGCTTTTAACCCAAGTTCTAGTACATATCTTCCATTCTCAAATGTTACAGATCCATCTGCATATAAAAACCCAAGCCAATATGCCTTTTCTCCCGTATCTATGGTTTTAAAAATATCTTCATTTACCTTATACTTTCTAGCTTCTTCAATTGTATCAATCCCCATTTTTTTAAATTCATGTGCCAAGATTGCTCCATCCAGCTTTACCTCTTTTTTTATTTCCTGTATACTTTTACCTTCGTTGTATAATTCCTTCGCCTGCTTGATTTTTCTTGATGTTTCTTCAGAGCCATTTGATGGCTTGGTAGCATTTACTTGTATTCCTTGATCTTTTAAATGCAGAGAAAACCCCTGTCTACTAAATCCATACTTCTTAGCTAATTCCCGAATACTTTTTCCTTCAAGAAACTCAGGGACTGCTTTTTCATACTTTTCATACTTATCATAACCGGAATTTCCTGTTTTAGCTTCTATACCATACCCTTCTTTTTTTAGATAACTAGCGAGCACTTTTCTGTTTATCTTCAAATGTCTCTCAATTGCCCTCAAAGAAAAACCAGCTAAAAACATCCCCTCCCCAATTAATAATTTCTTTGTTGTTTCATCCAATAACTCATTAAGATTCTTCCTCATCTTATTTACTCCCTCCATTACTTTCCTAAAAAAGTACAACTTGGAATGATTACTAAAATTGCAATGAAACCCTGTTATCAAATTGGACAATTCAAATAATTTTTATACCTATATACTGAATAGAATTTTTATCCTATGGCAATACTAATAATTTTGACTATAGGAAATGGCAAGAGTTTTATTGACTAAGATTTGAGGGAAAGCACTGGAAAGAATACTGATTCAATAGCGTGAGGAAACCAACTGAAAAAGAACTGGAGTCAGACTGAACCCTTACTGGACAAAGGATTGGAGGAATAAAGAATTTAAAAGGCGACTGGATATGGATTGAATTTGATTGAAAAGTGGGATTGGGTTACGATTGGATACACACAGAATATCGCATAAAAAAACCGAAGGACTGCCGGGAAAAATACCGGAAAAAACCTTCGGATTGGGAACATAATTTTATTTAGAGACCGATTATTATATCTGAGGAACCG
The DNA here is from genome assembly GCF_038007345.1 of Cytobacillus sp. FSL M8-0252. Classification (NCBI taxonomy): domain Bacteria; kingdom Bacillati; phylum Bacillota; class Bacilli; order Caryophanales; family Bacillaceae; genus Cytobacillus; species Cytobacillus sp. FSL M8-0252. Next base: position 225,839 of record NZ_JBBOWZ010000001.1, on the reverse strand, counting down.
AAACTTTTTATTGGGATACTTAGATAGTTGATGTTATTCGTGTTGATCTTTATCTTGATCGTTATCTTTATCTGAATGGTCTATAATCTGCTCATCTATCTCTTCAAATTCTATGTCAATGATGTCTGGCATTTCTCTCTTGATTTCATCCATGTCCTTTTGAAATTCTTTTGTTGAGTAGTTTAAAGAATCATACATTGTATTTCTTAAACGGTTTCCCATTTTAGTCATAGATGAATAAGTTAGACCACCAGAAACTACTCCTCCAATAACAGGAATTACTTTAGAAACCCCTTTTGCAAATGTATCTTTTGTCATCTTAACTCCAATAAGAGCTGCAATTTTCTTAACAATAGGATAGTAGAATGTTTTAGTTAATGCCTTTTGAGGTAGCCTTTTTAATGCCTGTTGTGCCATTTTGGAAGAAATCACTTTTAAGGTCGAAGCAGCACCCCCTACACCAAACATAACACCAAGGAATAGAATTAATTCACTTCTCACTCGCTCCAAGTCTAGTTCATCATCATCCCAAAAGTCCCTGTATCCAAACATATAAGCTAGTTCTTGTGATAAACGTAAAGCTACTCCGAAAAACTGAAGAGTGTCAGCAGGAATTGTGGCAGCCATAGCCCACCCACCAGGTAGACCAGCCGCAAACGATGTACCAGAACTTTGTAACGTTCTTTTATTTACGAGGGATTTTGCCATTCTGTTAATTTTGTCAGCAGCGATTCCTACTTCTTGTGGTCCTTTATCAATCAAGATAGGGATCATATCCGAGCTTAATTTATCACCGAATGTTTTTACCAAAAATTCTTTTCTATTTACTTTAACACCTGGCATCTTTAATGCGTTTGCTATAATCAATTCGACATTTGTAGACTCTCCATTATTAGCCATGCTATTAACCCTCTCTCATATTAGCGACGTTTTAATATTTATGGTATTCGTTTCATAATTCAAAGATTCAGAACTTGTATAACTAGACAACGCCTTTTTAGTCATTTGTTCTGGAGTTTTTCTTTCATACTCTGCAATTTTATCACGAAGGCTGACAAGACAAAACAGGAAAGAACCTTCGGATTAGAAACATAATTTTTAGAAACGTTATTTTTCTTTTGGCACAGGAAAAGTGGAATTTTTTTTCAGAAACTTAGGTGATAAAAATGAACTCTTTCTTTTCTCTCCTTTTTCTTCTTTCTACTATATTCCCCTGTCTTTTTGTCCTTCCCCGCCCCTCCTCTCCCTCTCACTCCCCTCAAATCCTTGCGGCTCTAAGTCCCATCCCTCTTTCCTCTTCTCTCCCCCACTCTTTCTTCTGCTTTATTGTTCTTCCCCAAAACCCCCATTTTCGCCCTCTTTTTTCCGTTCTGGGTCGTATCGAATATTCAGACAATGTTAAAAAGTTCTTCCATAATGGAGGGAAGAATCAAGAGAAAAGATTGAAAAAACACGTTGAGAAATACACGAAAAAGAACTGAAACCCTACGGGTTTATGCAGTGAGGAAAACAACATATTAGAAGAGAGAAAAGAATGAGCAAGGATGATTGAACCCCTACTGGACAAGGGATTGAGGAGATATTGGACAAAACAAAAAGACTGGACCACTATTGGATCCAGCCTGAAATATAATTGATTTTACGATTGAAAAATGATTGAGTACATATTGTTCGCCTGCTCTTTTTTCCTCACTCTTCCTTCCGCTCTAGATACCAACTATTTAACAGTAGCTACCGACTTTTTAGCATGGAGAAGAAGAATAAGACAGCTACATAAATTCTAAAATCCAACAAAATCCCCTTATTCAACAGTAACCGACTTAGCCAAGTTCCTTGGTTTATCTACATCACAGTCACGGTGCAGAGCAGCGTAATAAGAAATCAACTGCAATGGAATAACCGAAACAAGTGGTGAGAGCATTTCGTGTACTTCTGGTAGGACGAATGTGTCACCGTCTTGGTCTAGGCCTTTCATTGAGATGATGCATGGGTTAGCTCCACGTGCGACGACTTCTTTAACGTTGCCGCGGATGCTTAGGTTAACGCCTTCTTGTGTTGCCAGGGCGATGATTGGTGTACCGTCTTCAATCAGAGCAATTGTACCATGTTTGAGTTCTCCTCCAGCAAAACCTTCTGCTTGGATATAAGAGATTTCTTTTAGTTTTAATGCGCCTTCAAGTCCTACGTAGTAGTCAATACTTCGACCGATGAAGAAGGCATTTCTTGTTGTTGATAGGAAGCTACGTGAGATGTCTTCGAAAGTTTCTTTTGAATCACATAGTGTTTCCATCGCATTTGCAACAATACCTAATTCTTGTACAAGGTTAAATTCTAATTCACGTCCTTTAGCAATCGCTGTGACCTCTGCTAAGATTGCTAATACCGCTACTTGGGCAGTGTATGCCTTTGTAGAAGCGACAGCAATTTCTGGTCCAGCATGTAACAAGAGCGTGTAGTCTGCTTCACGGGATAAGGTTGAGCCAGGGACATTTGTAATCGTTAATGCTGGGTGTCCCATTTCTTTCACACTAACTAATACTGCACGGCTATCAGCTGTTTCACCACTTTGTGAAATAAAGATGAATAACGGTTTTTCTGATAGCAACGGTGTGTTATAAACAAATTCACTTGAGATATGCACTTCAACAGGGACTTTCGCTACTTTTTCAATATATTGCTTACCGACTAATCCAGCATGGTAAGACGTACCGGCAGCGATAATGTAGATACGATCCGCACTATTCATTGCATCCAGAATCTCTCCATCAATCGCTAGCTCTCCTTGGTCATTCTGATATTTCTGAATGATCTTACGAAGAACAAGTGGTTGCTCATCGATTTCTTTTAGCATGTAGTGAGGGTATGTTCCTTTTTCAATATCGCTTGCATCAAGTTCTGCTGTATAAGGTGAACGTTCAATTGTTTCCCCTTTAAGGTTTTTAATTGTTACACCATCTTTTGTCACCATTACCATTTCTTTATCCATGAGTTCTACATATTGATCTGTGATTTGAATCATTGCCATCGCATCAGAAGCCACGACATTGAATGCTTCTCCTAAACCAACTAATAATGGACTTTTGTTCTTCGCGACATAGATTGTACTCTTGTCTTCATTATCTACAAGCGCAAGAGCGTAAGAGCCTTTAAGCTGTTGCAAAGTTTTGCGAAAAGCTTCTTCAGTGCTAAGCTCTTTAGCAAATTGATCAATCATTTGTACGATAACTTCGGTGTCTGTTTCACTTTTCAGCTCCACACCTTGTAAGAATTCACGTTTCATCTGTTCATAGTTTTCAATCACACCGTTATGAACAAGTGTGTAACGACCTGAATTACTTTGATGAGGGTGTGCATTTTCTTGACTTGGTACACCATGTGTTGCCCAACGTGTATGACCGATTCCTGTATACGCTAAAACCTTTTCGTCTACAATCGCACGAAGGTCAGCAATTCTGCCTTTTTCTTTAAAAACTTGCACGCCAGCTTCATTGACTACCGCAATACCTGCAGAATCATAGCCTCTATATTCTAGCTTTTCTAAGCCTTTTAATAAAATTTCCTTTGAATCTTGGTTACCAATATATCCAACAATACCGCACATACTTCTTCCTCCTAATGTAGAAGGGGCAAGAAGCCTTTAAGGGCGTACTTGCCCCTTATCTCCGTATTATTTCAATGTGAAAGCAAGGCATGACATAGATGCCTTTACGTTCTATATTTATGGCATTCATCTCTCTTTGTCCATTAGGTTACCCTAATGATTTAAAGACATGATTACGGTTGTGCTTTTCAACCGGGAGGTACCCGCCGATGCTTCGATAAACCTCCTCCTCGTCAACTAACCTTCCATATCCGTTCAAAGATTAGCCCGGGCGCTTTAATTATGAAATTTTGCTTCTAAACCACCTTTCTTTTTTTATATACAAAAACATGATAAGCATAACCGATACGCTTATGAAAGTCAACGAATAACCATCAATTAATAGGTATTTTTTACTATAAGCGGAAGTTCTCCATGCTTTTTTCATACATAAATAAAATATGCATAAGAAAACAGAAGCGTTCCCTTATGCATCATTATTACACGCTTATTTCAGACCCATTTCTTCTTCTACAACAGCAGCAATACGGTTTACATATGCTTCACAAGCCTCTTCTGTAGCTGCTTCTGCCATGACGCGAACAAGCGGTTCAGTTCCTGAAGGACGGACAAGAATACGTCCATCACCATTCATTTCTTTTTCAACTTCACTAATAACAGCTTTAACCTTTTCATTATCTGTTACATGGTGTTTATCCGTTACTTTAATATTAACGAGCTTTTGTGGGAACTTTTGCATTTCTTTCGCAAGCTCTGAAAGTGATTTGTTTGTCACCTTCATAATGTTCACTAGTTGTAAACCAGAAAGGAGCCCGTCACCTGTCGTGATATGATCAAGGAAGATAATATGGCCAGATTGTTCGCCACCTAAACTATAACCACTCTTCTTCATTTCCTCTACAACATAGCGGTCACCGACTGCCGTTTGCACACTTTTCATCTCATTTGCTTCTAATCCCTTATAGAAACCAAGGTTGCTCATTACTGTAGAAACAACGGTATCCTCTTTAAGTCTACCTTGTTCTTTCAAGTACTTCGCACAAATGAACATGATTTGGTCACCATTTACCACTTGCCCTTTTTCATCGATAGCTATCAACCGATCGCCATCACCATCAAAGGCAAGCCCTACATCCGCTCCTCTTTCTTTCACAAAAGCAGCTAAGGCTTCTGGATGTGTAGAGCCCACTTCCTCATTAATATTTAACCCATTGGGTGAAGCACCCATCATCGATAAATCGGCATCCAAGTCAGCAAATAAATGATTTGCTAAGAATGAAGTCGCTCCATGTGCACAATCTAAAGCGATATGAATGCCAGAAAAATCATCATCAACAGATTGCTTTAAGTATTGCAGATATTTCTGTCCGCCTTCGAAGTAATCATTCACTTGTCCAAGATCACCACCAACTGGTCGTGGAAGGGAATCATTCTCCTTGTCCATTAGTTCTTCGATTTCATTTTCCTGTGCATCTGAAAGCTTGAAGCCATCTGGACCAAAAAACTTAATTCCATTATCCGCAACAGGATTATGGGAAGCAGATATCATTACGCCCGCCTCTGCATCTAATGCTTTCGTTAAATAGGCAACACCTGGAGTAGAAATAACGCCGAGTCGCATCACTTCTGCGCCGATAGAAAGAAGGCCTGCTACCAGTGCATTCTCAAGCATATGTCCTGAGATTCTTGTATCTCTCCCAATTAAAACTTTTGGGCGTTCTTGATCTTTTGTTAATACATATCCACCAAATCTACCTAGTTTAAAGGCTAACTCTGGCGTTAACTCACTATTTGCCACTCCGCGAACGCCATCCGTACCAAAATATTTTCCCATTATTAATCGCTCCTTCACTTTCCTCTGCTGTTCCATCTATTCTTTTTCTGTAATATTGATTGTTGCCGTCTCACTCTCAAGTTGGGACTCAACACCAAGAGGTGCGTCTAATTGAATATTCACCTCATGTTCTCCAGGATCAAGGCCAGATACATCTATAGATAGGATAAAATCACCTTTACTTAAACTATTCATATCCTTTTCATTACCAGAAACCTTCAAGCTTGTCTCACCTTCATCAGGGCTTTGAAATGTCACATCATATTGGTCGTCTAATCCTGTGATTGTTATCGGCATGCCTGAATAGGTTCGATTCACTGTTTGTTCATTTGCGGCTTGTTCCTGCTCTTGTTCTTGTACTTGTGATTCTTCTTCCTCACTGCTGCTATCTTCTGGTGCTTCTTGTTCCTTAACAGTCACATTGGCATTAACCGTCACTTCTTTAGGATCAACACTAGTAATTCCGTCTGAGATGATCACAGGTAATTTTATTTCCTGATCTTTATCGAGTTTGCTTAAATCGACCTCTACCCTAACCGTTTTTACATCATTTAGAACATTTTCTGGAGCAAAAATGGTTGCTTCTGTTTGGCTGAGTTTAAGAGAGTCTAACTCAACTCCCGAAGGAAGGCTCCCGGTTTCAACAATATCGATGGGCACCGTCTTACTTAAACGCTTCACATCGACCGAAACCTCCACCTCACCTGGATTTACATCTACATCTAATTTATTCATATTACGATCGAGCACATTAATCGCGGCTGTTTCTGTAAATGATTCCGTTATAGAACCTTTTGTATTAACAGTTGCTTTGACATAAGCAATCGATTCAATCACATTTTTGGCACCTGTTATTTTGACTGTACTAGGTTCAGCAAGTGCTGCTTCGGCCTTGTAACCTTCTTCAAGTAAACTATTGTTAAATTCTGCTTCCACATTGAACTCTTCAGTTACTTTTTCATCAATTGTTACATCTACAGTAGAAGGGTCAATTATATATTCAAGCTTATCGGATAGATCTTTAATCCCTACCTCTACTTCTTGTCGACCAATTTCTGCATCTGATAAGTCCACAAACACTTCAAAGTTCCGCTGTGCCTTCGCATTTTCCAAATGGCTCCTTGGGCCATCTAAAGTAACAGCCACTGTTTCTGGAAGTCCGGAAACGACAAGATTATCTGTATCATAGTAAGCTGTGAGCGGAACATTTTCAATGACAGCTGAGCCATCATCTCCAGGTACATTGATACTTCTATTATCGTTATTCGTATCATAAACCGAATCAAACAGGAGCAGAGCAATTAATAAAGCCACTACCTTCATAAACCATCTGGTATCAATGAGCTTATCAATATATTTATCCATTTTTCTTTCCCCTCCAGTTCCAAAGAGTGGAAGAAGATTGTTTTGATTTAGCTGAGTGAATAAGCTTCTCATTTAATAGTTCTTTGAGCTGATCGAGTTTCAAATCGCGTGTAAGTTCACCATTTTTCGCTACAGATATTCCACCTGTCTCTTCAGACACAATAATGGTGATACTATCTGTTACTTCACTAATTCCCATCGCTGCTCTATGTCTAGTACCTAACTCTTTAGAGATAAAAGGACTTTCTGATAAAGGCAAGTAACATGCAGCAGCTGCAATTTGACTTTTCTGTATAATAACGGCGCCATCATGTAATGGTGTATTGGGAATAAAGATATTAATAAGTAATTCTGATGATATTTTGGAATGCAATGGAATACCAGTTTCAATATAGTCACCCATACCAGTTTCACGTTCAATCGAAATTAGCGCACCAATTCTCCGCTTAGCCATGTAATCAACAGACTTTACAATTGCAGTAACTAATTGATCTTGATCCATCTCTTCTTGGTTACCACTTCTAACGAAGAATTTACCCCTACCAAGCTGCTCTAGTGCACGACGCAACTCTGGTTGGAAGATAATAATAATGGCTAGTACCCCCCATAAGAGAACTTGTTCCATCATCCATCCTAAAGTTTGCAAATGAAGGATATCACTTAAAACCTTTACAATCAGAATAATAAATATCCCTTTGACTAATTGGACGGCTTTCGTCCCTTTAACAATCATAATTAATTTATATATAACGAACCAGACAAGGAGAATGTCTACTGTATTCGCTAAAAGCCTTAATAAAGGTAAATCTGTGAAAGATAAATCTAAAAGCGACATTTTCCTTCCTCCAAGTATTTATTTCCACCATTAAAATAGTCGTTTAACCTACTTATTATACCATATTTCTAATGAAATCCAATTTTCTAGTTATGTATACAATCGTGAACGTTATTAAAATATATCCTACATTTTTATTACTACATATGCAAAGATTAAGCGATTTATTAACAAATAATTACATATTTACACTTCTTTGAACAAAGGAAAAAGCCACCGCATTATAGCAGTGACCTATATTCTCTTACTCTTTTTCATCCTCTTGTGTAACAGTCGAGATTAAACTTTTACTTGTATTTTTAATGTGATACCATAACCATTCAAAAAGCTGGTCTACTTCTTTTATTTCTCCTGTGACGTTACCAGCCGAGGCTAAATATTGCTCACCATTAATGACCGTTGCATCCCCTTCGACTTCACCATTTATTTGCAAGTTTCCATTCTTAACAACAACATCTCCCTTGACCACTTCTCCTTCTGGGACAATGACCGTATCGTTCTCAATCACTAGATTAGATTGCTTGGAAACAGACAATGCACTTTCTTGATTCCAGGCAGATAGAACACTTCCAGACATTAAGATAAGAAAGAGTGATGCTGCAGCAAGCATTGGGTGCTTCCTGAGCCACCTTTGTGCACCTACTTTTTTCTTTTCTTTAGGCAGTCTCGCCATCACATTCTCAGTAAAACCTGCAGGCGCTTGGAAATGTGACGTACTCTGGACAAAGGCAATCGCTCGCTTTAGTTCATGAAAATGCATGCGGCATTCTTCACATTGCTCTATATGTGTTTTGAGTAATTGTTTATGCTCATCTGTTATTTCTTCATCTAAATATTCATGCATATATTCAATAATTTCTTCATTACATTTCACTGAAATCACCTTCTTATACGTAGCGTAATTGCTTTCTTAAAGCTTCTCTTCCCCTATGAATCCTCGTTTTCACAGTGCCTAATGGTAGATCTAAGGTCTCACTGATTTCATTCAAGGATAGTTCTTCAATGTACTTAAGCACGATGACCGATCGATATTTTTCCGGTAGCTTCGAAATTTCCATTTGTATGGTTTCCTGCAACTCCATTTTTTCTACATCTTCTTCAGGTAGTTTCGTACTCGCGGGAATTTGTGAGTACATATTTAAACCGTCTGTTCCTGCTACTTCCGCGTCCAAATAATAGTCGGGCTTTTTCTTCCTGATCCGGTCAATACATAGGTTTGTTGCAATGCGATATAACCATGTTGAGAACTTTAAGTTCGTATTGAAGCTTTGTATATTTACATATGCTCGTAAGAAAGCTTCTTGTGCAATATCTTCAGACTCATGTTGATTACCCAACATTCGATAACAGATATGATATACTCTGTCTTTGTATATTTCTACTATTTCAGCGTAAGCATCTTGATCTCCTTTTAATACTTGTTTAATTCTTTTCTTCACCAACAATTCCATCTATTTACCCCCGCTCTATGCGGCTTATCGATAATCATTTACGAATCGATAGCAAAAAGGTTTCACATATTTTTTATTAGGTTCCTTTTCCTCCATAAGTACTTTGGTTATATAAGAGTTATCACATAATATTTTAACAAATTTTAACTAAAGTAGTTTAATTAATTTTCATACTGGGTATAAAGGATTTAAAACCAGTGTGTTGACGAAGGAAAAAAGACCTTCCCTTCAATATTTTTGCTCCAACGAACAAGAGACCATACATTTAAAAATTGTCTACGTGCTGGAATAAAATTTTCAAATGGAAAGGACAATGATCTCATGTATACGGAGGAACTATTAAAAGATATTGAAATACACAGAGCTAAAATGGTTGAACTTGCTTCTATTTCTTCATTTTCAAACCACCAAGTTCTTAAAGCGAGCATTGAATTGGACAACCTAATTAATAGATACTATACATTAACATTAAAAAAAGAAGCTTGAGCATCGACTCAAGCTTCTTTCACTTTATAGTAATTTTTCACCGAATAGCGAGCCCATTAAGGCCACCGCTGCATCAGCTGTTTTATTTCTTTCATCTAATATTGGATTAACCTCAACAAATTCGGCCGAAGTAATCATTTGGGATTCTGCCAGTATTTCCATAGCAAGGTGGCTCTCTCGATAACTTATCCCCCCCATAACTGGTGTACCCACACCAGGTGCATCAGATGGATCAAGACCATCTAAATCTAACGAAAGGTGAACACCATCTGTTCGGTCTTGTAAATAACTAATCGTCTCTTCCATTACCCTCGGCATCCCTAAGCGATCAATTTCATGCATCGTAAAGACTTTTATTCCCTTGGCTTTAATCAAATCCCTTTCGCCTTGGTCTAAAGACCTTGCTCCTATAATCACAACATTTTCAGGCTTCAACTTCTTATGGACTCCTCCTACCTCTAATAACAATGGATGCCCATATCCTAGAGCGACTGCTAAGGACATCCCATGAATATTACCGGATGGCGAAGTTTCTGCTGTATTTAAGTCCCCGTGTGCATCGTACCAAATCACACCTAAGTTATGATAATGCTGTAATAAACCAGCTAACGTACCAATAGCGATACTATGATCCCCTCCTAAAACAAGAGGAAATGCTCCTTTTTTTACTACCCCATTAACTTGATCTGCTAAGATTTTAGTCTTTTCTGCAATTAAGTCCAAGTTTCTTAAACCTGTTTCCTTATCTATTTGTTCAGTCGACCTACCTATTTCAATATCACCTAAATCATCAACTTGGTGATTAAGTTCTTGTAATCTATTTTCAATGCCCGCATATCGGATGGCACTTGGCCCCATGTCTACCCCTCTTCGTAATTGTCCCAAGTCCATCGGCATACCAATAATTGAAATGTTTTTCATTTAGTTGCTCCCCCTACTAAAGAATGAATTCTCTCTCTATTGTAAACGGTTACATTCTAATGGTTCAACTGTGCAAAATTTTGTATATCTATACAAAAAAAGGGCATTTATTATTGCTCTGGGTCAATTACTGTGGGCAGGATAGCAGAACACAAACGGAAAATGATATATTTCTAAACACAGATTGAATTACAAATCACCAAAAATAGATGCGCTTCCTCTGCTTACTTAGTTAAGTCAGCTTAAAGGATTGTACAAAGAAAGGCCCTGTGATATCTCATACAAGAAGTATGTGGGTAATTTCCTTATGTTTAATCTCATGGGAAAAATACAAGATAACAAATAAAAATCCTTAAACATAAAATGTTTAAGGATTAAGTGAGCCATGAAGGACTCGAACCTTCGACCCTCTGATTAAAAGTCAGATGCTCTACCAACTGAGCTAATGGCTCGAAAATGGCTGGGCTAGCAGGGATCGAACCTGCGAATGACGGAATCAAAATCCGTTGCCTTACCGCTTGGCTATAGCCCATCGTATGTAAAAAAACAAAATAAAAAGGACTAATTATATTATGTCCGCTTTTTGGATTTTCATTCAAATAAAATTGAAATGGTGGAGGGGGGCAGATTCGAACTGCCGAACCCGAAGGAGCGGATTTACAGTCCGCCGCGTTTAGCCACTTCGCTACCCCTCCGACATAAATATATTAAAATGGTGCCGGCCAGAGGACTTGAACCCCCAACCTACTGATTACAAGTCAGTTGCTCTACCAATTGAGCTAGGCCGGCCCATCTATAGTAAATTGAAATGGTGGAGGATGACGGGATCGAACCGCCGACCCTCTGCTTGTAAGGCAGATGCTCTCCCAGCTGAGCTAATCCTCCAAAATGGTGACCCCTACGGGATTCGAACCCGTGTTACCGCCGTGAAAGGGCGGTGTCTTAACCGCTTGACCAAGGGGCCAAAAATATTTAAAGTTCTTACCAGAGCTTCCAACCGGGCTCGAACCGGTGACCTCTTCCTTACCATGGAAGTGCTCTACCTGCTGAGCTATGGAAGCATCAGCTAAATATCTTTGATTTTGTTTAAAATGGCTCCGCAGGTAGGATTCGAACCTACGACCGTTCGGTTAACAGCCGAATGCTCTACCACTGAGCTACTGCGGAATAATATGTTAATATGTATGCCCGGCAACGTCCTACTCTCACAAGGGGACAGCCCCTAACTACCATCGGCGCTGAGAAGCTTAACTTCCGTGTTCGGTATGGGAACGGGTGTGACCTTCTCGCTATCGCCACCGGACTTTTTAAAGACATTTATTATTATAACGTCTTTTATGAAAATTTCAAGAGAAATTTTAAATCATTCTCTGAAAACTAGGTAATGTTGAAGAAGATTGTTTTGAGTAATCGCCTATGCGTTGCTGACGCGACTACTTACGTAGTGCTGTCTAGCTGCGGCGCCTGAACAAGGCGCTTTCGCTTTTCGTTTTTGGTTAAGTCCTCGATCGATTAGTATTAGTCAGCTACATGTGTCGCCACACTTCCACCTCTAACCTATCAACCTGATCATCTTTCAGGGATCTTACTAGCTTGCGCTATGGGAAATCTCATCTCGAGGGGGGCTTCATGCTTAGATGCTTTCAGCACTTATCCCTTCCGCACATAGCTACCCAGCGATGCCTTTGGCAAGACAACTGGTACACCAGCGGTGCGTCCATCCCGGTCCTCTCGTACTAAGGACAGCTCCTCTCAAATTTCCTGCGCCCACGACGGATAGGGACCGAACTGTCTCACGACGTTCTGAACCCAGCTCGCGTACCGCTTTAATGGGCGAACAGCCCAACCCTTGGGACCGACTACAGCCCCAGGATGCGATGAGCCGACATCGAGGTGCCAAACCTCCCCGTCGATGTGGACTCTTGGGGGAGATAAGCCTGTTATCCCCGGGGTAGCTTTTATCCGTTGAGCGATGGCCCTTCCATGCGGAACCACCGGATCACTAAGCCCGACTTTCGTCCCTGCTCGACTTGTAGGTCTCGCAGTCAAGCTCCCTTGTGCCTTTACACTCTACGAATGATTTCCAACCATTCTGAGGGAACCTTTGGGCGCCTCCGTTACTCTTTAGGAGGCGACCGCCCCAGTCAAACTGCCCACCTGACACTGTCTCCCATCCCGATAAGGGATGTGGGTTAGAATTTCAATACAGCCAGGGTAGTATCCCACCGACGCCTCCACCGAAGCTAGCGCTCCGGCTTCTAAGGCTCCTACCTATCCTGTACAAGCTGTACCAAAATTCAATATCAGGCTACAGTAAAGCTCCACGGGGTCTTTCCGTCCTGTCGCGGGTAACCTGCATCTTCACAGGTACTATAATTTCACCGAGTCTCTCGTTGAGACAGTGCCCAGATCGTTACGCCTTTCGTGCGGGTCGGAACTTACCCGACAAGGAATTTCGCTACCTTAGGACCGTTATAGTTACGGCCGCCGTTTACTGGGGCTTCGATTCAAAGCTTCGCGTGAGCTAACCTCTCCTCTTAACCTTCCAGCACCGGGCAGGCGTCAGCCCCTATACTTCGCCTTGCGGCTTCGCAGAGACCTGTGTTTTTGCTAAACAGTCGCCTGGGCCTATTCACTGCGGCTCATCAAGGCTTTAACACCCTAATGAGCACCCCTTCTCCCGAAGTTACGGGGTCATTTTGCCGAGTTCCTTAACGAGAGTTCTCTCGCTCACCTTAGGATTCTCTCCTCGCCTACCTGTGTCGGTTTGCGGTACGGGCACCTTATTCCTCGCTAGAGGCTTTTCTTGGCAGTGTGGAATCAAGAACTTCGGTACTAAATTTCCCTCGCTATCACAGCTCAAGGTATATGACCATGGGATTTGCCTCATGGTCCCTCTAACTGCTTAGACGCACATCCAATAGTGCGCTTACCCTATCCTCCTGCGTCCCCCCATCACTCAAACAGAATACGGTGGTACAGGAATATCAACCTGTTGTCCATCGCCTACGCTTTTCAGCCTCGGCTTAGGTCCCGACTAACCCTGAGCGGACGAGCCTTCCTCAGGAAACCTTAGGCATTCGGTGGATGGGATTCTCACCCATCTTTCGCTACTCATACCGGCATTCTCACTTCTAAGCGCTCCACCAGTCCTTACGGTCTAGCTTCAACGCCCTTAGAACGCTCTCCTACCACTGAACATCAACGATGTTCAATCCACAGCTTCGGTGATACGTTTAGCCCCGGTACATTTTCGGCGCGGAGTCACTCGACCAGTGAGCTATTACGCACTCTTTAAATGGTGGCTGCTTCTAAGCCAACATCCTGGTTGTCTAAGCAACTCCACATCCTTTTCCACTTAACGTATACTTTGGGACCTTAGCTGGTGGTCTGGGCTGTTTCCCTCTTGACTACGGATCTTATCACTCGCAGTCTGACTCCCATGGATAAATCTTTGGCATTCGGAGTTTGTCTGAATTCGGTAACCCGATGAGGGCCCCTAGTCCAAACAGTGCTCTACCTCCAAGATTCTTACGCATGAGGCTAGCCCTAAAGCTATTTCGGAGAGAACCAGCTATCTCCAAGTTCGATTGGAATTTCTCCGCTACCCACACCTCATCCCCGCACTTTTCAACGTACGTGGGTTCGGGCCTCCATCCAGTGTTACCTGGACTTCACCCTGGACATGGGTAGATCACCTGGTTTCGGGTCTACGACCACATACTCATTCGCCCTATTCAGACTCGCTTTCGCTACGGCTCCGTCTGTCCAACTTAACCTCGCATGTAATCGTAACTCGCCGGTTCATTCTACAAAAGGCACGCTATCACCCATTAACGGGCTCTAACTACTTGTAGGCACACGGTTTCAGGATCTCTTTCACTCCCCTTCCGGGGTGCTTTTCACCTTTCCCTCACGGTACTGGTTCACTATCGGTCACTAGGGAGTATTTAGCCTTGGGAGATGGTCCTCCCTGCTTCCGACGGGATTTCTCGTGTCCCGCCGTACTCAGGATCCACTCTGGAGGGAACGAAGTTTCAACTACAGGGCTTTTACCTCCTATGGCGGGCCTTTCCAGACCTCTTCGTCTATCTCGTTCCTTTGTAACTCCGTATAGAATGTCCTACAACCCCAAGAGGCAAGCCTCTTGGTTTGGGCTAATCCCGTTTCGCTCGCCGCTACTCAGGGAATCGCGTTTGCTTTCTCTTCCTCCGGGTACTTAGATGTTTCAGTTCCCCGGGTCTGCCTTCCATACCCTATGTATTCAGGTATGGATCCTATCCCATAACGGATAGGGGGTTTCCCCATTCGGAAATCTCCGGATCAAAGCTTACTTACAGCTCCCCGAAGCATATCGGTGTTAGTCCCGTCCTTCATCGGCTCCTAGTGCCAAGGCATTCACCGTGCGCCCTTATTAACTTAACCATTGTTCGGCTTGCGATAAGCTACGCATTTCGGCGTCAGCTCACTCGTCAACATCCTCATGTGCACAAGACGCACACTCCGGTGTTTCCTCGCTCGCTTCCTTGAACTGCTTGCTTCTCACAACCCTCTCGGTTGTGTTTATTAAAAAAAGTTTAGTATTTTAAATCAATCTATAATATATAGAGAGAAAAATAACTAAGGTGGCGATTACTCGGTAATCTTCTTCATTACATTATCTAGTTTTCAAAGAACGATTGAAATGAGAGATTATACTCTCAAAACTGAACGAACAGTCTAACATCAAGTTAATTCCGTATATTCCTTAGAAAGGAGGTGATCCAGCCGCACCTTCCGATACGGCTACCTTGTTACGACTTCACCCCAATCATCTGTCCCACCTTAGGCGGCTGGCTCCAAAAGGTTACCCCACCGACTTCGGGTGTTACAAACTCTCGTGGTGTGACGGGCGGTGTGTACAAGGCCCGGGAACGTATTCACCGCGGCATGCTGATCCGCGATTACTAGCGATTCCGGCTTCATGTAGGCGAGTTGCAGCCTACAATCCGAACTGAGAATGGTTTTATGGGATTGGCTAAACCTCGCGGTCTTGCAGCCCTTTGTACCATCCATTGTAGCACGTGTGTAGCCCAGGTCATAAGGGGCATGATGATTTGACGTCATCCCCACCTTCCTCCGGTTTGTCACCGGCAGTCACCTTAGAGTGCCCAACTAAATGCTGGCAACTAAGATCAAGGGTTGCGCTCGTTGCGGGACTTAACCCAACATCTCACGACACGAGCTGACGACAACCATGCACCACCTGTCACTCTGTCCCCCGAAGGGGAAAGTCCTATCTCTAGGATTGTCAGAGGATGTCAAGACCTGGTAAGGTTCTTCGCGTTGCTTCGAATTAAACCACATGCTCCACCGCTTGTGCGGGCCCCCGTCAATTCCTTTGAGTTTCAACCTTGCGGTCGTACTCCCCAGGCGGAGTGCTTAATGCGTTTGCTGCAGCACTAAAGGGCGGAAACCCTCTAACACTTAGCACTCATCGTTTACGGCGTGGACTACCAGGGTATCTAATCCTGTTTGCTCCCCACGCTTTCGCGCCTCAGCGTCAGTTACAGACCAGAAAGTCGCCTTCGCCACTGGTGTTCCTCCAAATCTCTACGCATTTCACCGCTACACTTGGAATTCCACTTTCCTCTTCTGCACTCAAGTTCCCCAGTTTCCAATGACCCTCCACGGTTGAGCCGTGGGCTTTCACATCAGACTTAAGGAACCGCCTGCGCGCGCTTTACGCCCAATAATTCCGGACAACGCTTGCCACCTACGTATTACCGCGGCTGCTGGCACGTAGTTAGCCGTGGCTTTCTGGTTAGGTACCGTCAAGGTACCGGCAGTTACTCCGATACTTGTTCTTCCCTAACAACAGAGTTTTACGATCCGAAAACCTTCATCACTCACGCGGCGTTGCTCCGTCAGACTTTCGTCCATTGCGGAAGATTCCCTACTGCTGCCTCCCGTAGGAGTCTGGGCCGTGTCTCAGTCCCAGTGTGGCCGATCACCCTCTCAGGTCGGCTACGCATCGTCGCCTTGGTGAGCCGTTACCTCACCAACTAGCTAATGCGCCGCGGGCCCATCTGTAAGTGATAGCAGAACCATCTTTCAATCTAATTATATGTATAAATAGATATTATCCGGTATTAGCCCCGGTTTCCCGGAGTTATCCCAGTCTTACAGGCAGGTTGCCCACGTGTTACTCACCCGTCCGCCGCTAATCTTTGGGAGCAAGCTCCCTCAGATTCGCTCGACTTGCATGTATTAGGCACGCCGCCAGCGTTCGTCCTGAGCCAGGATCAAACTCTCCAATAAAGTGTTTGATTAGCTCATTTGCACCTATGGTGCTTTGTTGCTGATAAATCAGCTTTTTTTAGAATTACGCTTGACGTTTTACGTTCGTTCAGTTTTCAAAGAACAATCTCGTTCGCTTCAGAAGCGACTTTATTAATTTAACATTTAAGCTCGTTTTTGTCAACAACTTTTTTGTTTTTTTATTAAAAACTTTTTTAATAGTTGATGTCACTAACGACTGCTTTAATATAATAACACCATATCTTTTAAAACGTCAATGACTTTTTTTTATTTTTTTATTCTTTTTTTCATTTAATTTATAATGAGCATATTCATCTGCTGGAACAACCCTTTTGAATAAGCTTAAAAGTATCTCATACTTCTCTTTCATTGCAACTTTAACAACATCTGCAATTCGCTCATCTTCTAAATCGAACAATATTTCATCCATCTCTCTCTTTAATAAGTATTCAATTTCTTGTTGCTCTTTTCCATTTAGTAATAACCCGATCAACGATTGTTCCACCCTCTCTTTGACAAGCTATCACTATATTACCCATCCCCACTCATTTTATAATGATAAATTCATCATGTTTTTAATTTTTTTGCATAGATATAGGACAAGGATGTATTTGGGACGAGGTGAATAAGAATGAAATTCTTTTATGTATTTCATGCAAAGAGATTAAAACAAATGACTTTAATTTTGGTAGCTGCATTTTTTACAGCAATGTTTATGTTTATGGAAACAACGATTCATTTACCTGTTTTTTCTACAAAAGACGCACCGAAGGCATTATATAAAGGGGAGAAAGGAGTAGCTCTCACTTTTAATATTGGTTGGGGAGATGAAAAGGCGGAGCCTATTTTAGATTTATTAAAGAAAGAAAAAGTCACTTCTGCTACATTTTTCTTATCAGGTTCATGGGCTGAGAGCCACCCTGATATTGTCGAACGTATTGCTAAATCTGGATATGAAATCGGTATACTGGGTTATAATTACGAAGACTATACAGAGCTAGAAGAAGATAAAATCAGACAAGATTTAGCTAGAGCACAAACCGCGTTTGCTAAGTTAAATATTAAGGATATTAAATATGTTAGACCACCTACTGGTCACTTTGACAAAAAGACCTTAGCAGCAGCAAAACAATTAGGCTATACAGTTGTGCATTGGAGTTTAGATTCTAAAGACTGGACAAATCCAGGTACAGATAAAATTATTCAAAAAGTACTCGAAGCTGAAAATGGAGAAATCGTATTGATGCATGCATCTGATTCAGTGAAACAAACATCCAAAGCATTGCCTTCTATCATAAATGGGTTCAAAAAGGAACAGCTTGAGTTAGTTACTATTTCAGAAATGATGGCCAATGCCAATGCAACGGCAGAAGAAATTAATTAAACAACAAAAAGTCGCCTGTTTAAACAGACGACTTTTTTGCTTCCAATCTTTCTCTTTGACGGGCAGATTCTGCATTATATTTTGGTAACACGAGTAATTGATAAGCATTACAAATGATTAAAGGTAGAACCATTAACCATAACCAACTTTCTTCGTTTACTCTTAATACCGGCACCCATTCAATCGTTGTCACGACCACCATAAAAAACAACGCTGGTACAAAAGCATGTTTATTCGTAGTGGATACTTTCAAGGCCGCAATTACTACACCGGCTATTAAAACAAAACCTGCAAGTCCTAAATAAGGAAGAATACTATCTCCTGCATCCGCAAAAGCTTTATAACGGAAGTACACTAAATCAAATAGCACAAATAAAACCAACACAATTTGCACAGCATTCCATAATTGATGAGACTTAAAAATACCCAACCCAAAACGATGCACTGTTAAATATGCGAAAAATCCCATTTGACTAATAATACTAAAAATTAAACCGACACCGAATAACCAAAAAAGAACAGATAGTATTTCCAACGCATCAAAATTGGTAAATAAATGAGAAAATTCATCCCAACGCACGACAAAACCAATAACCCCTGTTGCAACGCCACCGACAAGTAATGTGGTTATAAAAAATTTGATCCAAGCACGGCTAGTCAATTCCTTTTCCCCCATAACGTTATTATCACTTAATGATTGTACCAAATCTTTACTTGAAAAATCTAGGCAATCCGCAATTTACGCATAATATTGACAGATTTTCTTCATTCTATTAGTACGGGATATTTATTTTAGGAGGCAGTTTAACATGAAAAAAAGCCTTTTTATTATTCCATTGCTCCTCATTCTAACCTTAACAGCATGTTCGCAATCAGGTAGTGAGCACATGGACTATGATCAAACAAAGAAAATGATTGTAGATATACTAAAAACGGATGACGGAAAACAAGCATTACAAGACTTAATGGCTGATGAAAAAATAAAACAACAACTAGTAATGGACCAAAATATGGTGACAGAAACAATCGAGAGTACACTGACATCTGAAAAAGGCACAGAGTTTTGGAAAAAGTCATTTGAAGACCCAGCGTTTGCTGAAACAATGGCTAAAAGCATGAAGTCAGAGAATGAGGAGTTACTCAAGGACTTAATGAAGGATCCAGATTATCAAAAAATGATGATGGACATTCTAAAGGATCCTGAAATGGAGAAAAAATTAACAGAAGTGATGAAAAGTCAAGAATTTAGGGCGCATTTGCAAACAGTCATTACTGAAACCTTTGAAAGCCCGCTCTTTAAGGCAAAATTACAGGACGTTCTTATGAAAGCGGCCGAAGAATCACAATCAGGTAAAGAAGGCAAAGAAGGTAAAGAAGGTGGCGGCAGTAGTAGCGAAGGTGGTGGCGGTGAACAAGGTGGTGAAGGTGGCGGTGAAGGAGGAAGCGGCCAAGAAGGTTCTGGAGAAGAATAAAAATATAAAAAAAGCATTTGGATTTAACATCCAAATGCTCAGACCGTAGACAAACCCCAACTTTGCATTAAGCGAAGGTGGGGTTTTCTATTGTTGTCAAAGATTTTTCTTCTTTTTTAGGTTGGACATGACCCTCGCCATGTCCAGTTTGCCAATTTCTTAAGATTCATGGCAGCGAACGTAAGCATCGCCTGCATTGAAACTTTTTTAATACCTCTTAAGGTCGTCCAACGCATGCCATGCTTTTCTTTTGCGTCCGCAAAGACTCGTTCGATCGTTTCTTTACGTTTCGCATATAGAGTTTTATTACGTTCGGTATGTCTCAAATGATCTACTTCCTCTATGTACTCCTGCCATACATGTCTATGAATCATTTTGGTATGATTCTTACTTTGCGTACAACGTTCTAACAGAGGACAGTCTTTACATTCCAAAGGATTTGAAGCGTATTGTTTGTACCCGTCTCTTGTCGTCGTACGGTAAGATAGAATTTGTCCTTCGGGACATAGATAGGCGTCAAAATATTCATCGTAAACGTATTCGTATTTTCTAAGATATCCGTCTTTCGTTTTTGGACGTGTATAAGGCATAACAGGTCTGATGTCTTGGTCCATTAAGAATTTAGCGATGTGTGGTGTTTTATATCCTGCATCAACAGCGATAGAATGGGGCTTACCGACTTTATCTGTGACTTGAGTGACGAGTTTGTCCAACATCCGACTATCGTGAACATTCCCTCCGGTGACCAGTGACCCTAAGATAAACCCACGGGAGTCGCTCGCCGTATGAAACGAATACGCAAATAGTTTTTCGCGTTCATCTTTTACGTAATAACCACTTTCAGGATCTGTCGTGCTAACTTTTATTTCTTTTGACTCTTCTTTATTCTGCGGGGGGAAGGGCTTTTTTCCGTGTTTCTCACGATCGATATTAATCTCTTCATCTAACTGATTCTGATATGATCTCGTTTCGACTCGGGCTATTTTTTTTTCAAATTTCTTCTTATTAGCGTTCGCTTTTACATGAGTAGAATCAATAAAAGCAATGGATGGATCGACCAATCCCTTGGTCATCGCTTCTTTTAGAATGCGATAGAAAATTTGTTCAAATAGATCTGTATCGTGAAAGCGTCGTGCGTAGTTTTTACCGAAGGTTGAAAAATGAGGAATCTTCTCGGTGAACCCATAGCCAATAAACCATCGATAAGCCACGTTGGTTTCGATTTCCTTTATGGTTTGACGCATTGAGCGTATGCCGAAAAGGTATTGTATGAAGACCATTTTAATTAGAACAACGGGATCAACACTCGGTCGACCATTGTCTAAGCAATACTTATCTTTTACCAGATCATAAATGAATTCAAAGTCAATCGATTGTTCAACCTTCCTGACCAGATGATCATCTGGAACAAGTTGATCCAACGCAACCATTTCAATTTGATTTCTTCCATCTTCAACGTGTTTTGATAACATTTTATATCCCCCACAAAAAATCGATTCCATTCTATTATACAAAAAAAGCTTGTAGACTTGGTCTAATTCTTAGACTTTGTCTACAAGCTGAGCATTTGGATTTAACATCCAAATGCTTTCTTATTATGCTTTTTTAATTACTTGTTGTGCAATTTCTGTATAGATTTTTCCTAAACGATGATCTGCGTCGTAAATAGATGGTGCGAAATCTTCTTCGCTCCAATCAGGCTGCTGCAGTGGTAATTGACCAATTACCTCTGTTCTTAGTTCTTCTGCAAGTTTTTCTCCGCCACCATGACCGAAGACATACTCTTTTTCACCTGTAACTTTACTTTCAAAGAAAGCCATGTTTTCAATTACGCCTAAGATTTCATGTTCAGTACGAATAGCCATCGCACCAGCACGTGCAGCAACAAAAGCTGCCGTAGGGTGAGGAGTAGTTACGATGATTTCCTTACATGATGGAAGCATTGTATGAACATCTAGCGCCACATCACCTGTTCCTGGTGGTAAATCTAATAGAAGATAATCAAGATCTCCCCACTCTACTTCATTAAAGAAGCTATTGAGCATTTTACCAAGCATTGGACCTCTCCAAATAATTGGTGCATTATCTTCTACAAAGAAGCCCATAGAAATAACCTTAACACCAAAACGTTCTACAGGAATTATGCGCTCACCTCTTACTACAGGACGCTTCATAATACCCATCATATCAGGGACACTGAACCCATAAATATCTGCATCTACTAGACCGACTTTCTTTCCTTGCCTAGCAAGAGCGACAGCCATATTGACAGATACTGTTGATTTCCCAACGCCACCTTTACCACTAGCAATAGCAATAAATTTCGTTTTACTATTCGGTGATAGTAGACCCTTATCTTCTTCAGGCATTGCTTGTCTATGTTTTTCTAGTGTTTCAGCCGGTAGTTCATTAAAACGGATACCCACGGATTCTGCACCAGCTGCTTTAATTCGATTCACAATCTCAGTTTGCAATTGCAATTGTTCAGCTGTTGCAGTCTTGGCGATCAATATTTTTACACTGACATGAGCCTTCTCCTCTTTTACTTTAATCTCTTCAATCGCTTGAAGTTCCCCGAGTGTTTTATGTAAAAAAGGTTCTTGTAAGCCCTCAATGGCTTCTCTTACTTTTTGTTCATTAATCATCTATCCTACACCCCTTTAAAATCGTTTCTTCATTAGAATAACTCTAATTGTCATTCTAACACATATTAGAATATCAGTCTTTATACAATGCCTAAAAATCTTAAAGATCTATTTGTATAAATGTTTATATTTTCCACGAAGGGATTTTTAGAAAATAAAAACACGAACAAATCTTTTGTCCGCGTTTAATCTTCAATCACAATCTCTTTCTCATTAGAGTAATGGCGCATTATGCCATTGTAAATGGAGGCTGCTATTTTATTTTGATAATCGTCGCTTTGTAGTAAGGTCCGCTCGTTCTGATTAGATAGGAAGCCTACTTCTACAAGGACACCTGGTTTTTTTGAATGATCAAGAATATAGACATTTTCTAATTCCTTCGCCCGTCTTGTCGTATTTTCTAAGTTAGCGATGAGTTCATCTTGGATAAATTTAGCCGCTCGTGCATTTCCATCTATATGAGAAGCAAAAAAGGTTTGTGCTCCTCTCCATTTAGGAGAAGGGATTGAATTCAAATGTACACTCACGTAAAAATCAGCATCACTATGGTTAATCATATTTAAGCGCTTTTTCAAATCCTCTACTTTTCGCCTACTATAGCCTTTAGTATCTTCTGCAGCTAAGTCCTTATCATCTTCGCGTGTCATCATCACCACGGCTCCTTGTTCTTGAAGGTAATCACGCAGCTTCAAAGAAACTTCTAGGGCAATATCTTTCTCTAACACATTTCCATTATCTGCTCCACCATCCGGACCGCCATGACCAGGGTCAAGAAGGATAACCTTTCCGGATAAAGGAAGATTCCAAGCGTTCCAGGAATCATCTTCAGAAAAGTCATATTGCAAAATAAAGAATAAAATAGCCAGTCCAGTTATAAAACCAATTACTTTTAATTTCTTCTTCACCGATTACCACTCCCCGCTCGTCCTCAAAATATATATATGGGACAAGGAGAATGATTAGAACGATTTAATGCAGTCTTAATTTATGCCTTTTTCGACCATTTTCAAACCCTTCCATCCACCAACTATAGATATACTGTTCACAACTGTAGAATAGGGATTCACTATAAACCCCTTCTTCATTTTGCGCCCAATATAAGAAAAAATGATACAGAGTATTCGTAAAATGCGTAAGTTCCCCTTTACATCTATGTTGAACAGTAGTAGCCGTCTCACCGCTAGTACCAAAATGACTATAATGTGCGCCTAAAAGATACGCTTCGATTGCCATATCATAGCAAGCTTCCTCTATTCCCGCATGGTTCATTAAACCTGTTAATAAACGAGATGAACCGAATAAGTGCTTGACTTGTTCTTTCAGATCCTTTACTGAGATCTCCTTTAGCACTGATTTTTCATATTTTAACTGCTTCTCTCGCCGCTTATCTTCAAATGTAGTAATAAGTGTCACTTGTTTTCACCTCTATCTCTATTCTTTAACTTCCTGTATAGAGGCATACAAAAAGCAGCGGTGATTTCCGCTGCCAATTTTTCCACTATATTAATGTGCTACTTTTTCTAACTCTTCTCTAATTTCCTTCGAACGTGCAGCAGCTTGTTGAACAGCTTCGGAAATAGCTTCTCCGCCGTGATGAGCTTTTAGTGCTTCGACACCCGAATGAGTTGTACCATTAGGTGAGGTCACTCTCTCACGTAAAACAATCGGTGCTTCGCCTTTTTCTAAAACCATTTTTGCTGCTCCATATATCGTTTGAGCAATAATTTTCCGTGCTTTTTTGGCCTCTAATCCTTGTTCTACACCCACCTTCTCCATCTCTTCCATTAGATAGTAGAAGTAGGCAGGGCCACTTCCTGCAAGACCTGTGAAAACATCCATCTGCTCTTCTTCAATGATAAATACTTCTCCCATACAAGCAAGTAAATCTTTCACATCTCTCTCATGTCGCTTCTGTGTATAAGAACCGAGAGACATCGCTGTAGCCGATTCTTGAATCATGCTAGATGTATTTGGCATCACCCGAATAACTTGCTGCTCATCATTTAGCTTCTCTTCCATATATGAAGTAGAAATACCTGCTAATACAGAAACAACCACTTGATCAGGTCTGATTTTATCTTTTAAGAAAGCAAGGGCTTCTTCTGCGCCATAAGGTTTCATTGCCATAATAAAATAATCAACTTCTTCATACGGTAGATCCTTTTGTAGCATCGTATGAACACCGTATCTATCCTTTATTTCTGTCAACCGATCCCCATTGAATTTATTCGTTACATAAATTTGCTGTGCTGGTACCTTCTCCGCATGAATC
Organism: Cytobacillus sp. FSL M8-0252; assembly: GCF_038007345.1. Classification (NCBI taxonomy): domain Bacteria; kingdom Bacillati; phylum Bacillota; class Bacilli; order Caryophanales; family Bacillaceae; genus Cytobacillus; species Cytobacillus sp. FSL M8-0252. Next base: position 201,273 of record NZ_JBBOWZ010000001.1, on the reverse strand, counting down.
ATTCCTGAAATCATTGATTCCGCCATTGAACCTGCACCAAAAAAAGCTACTGTCTTATTCTCTAACATTTACACAAACACTCCTTAAAAGTTGTGTCTTCGTTTCCGTACCTTTTTCAACGTTATCTATCTTAACATGTCACTATTTAGAATCAAGGGTTAACGATTAAGTCATAAGCATATGAGCGAGATAGTGAAAGAAAGCGTTACCATTCAATTCCTGATGTCCTCTAACCTCGCTCAACGGTCTGTATGCAGGCTCAATCTTGAATATCGTGTTTTCATCTTTGTTGTAAAGTAAGGACAACCATCTGCACATACTTCAATAGTAGCTTCATGTTAAATTATTCTTTTATTCTGGGACACAAAGCAACAAATAATGGAAAAGACGAAGTAAAACGGATGAGGAGAACTATTCAGATTTTATGACGATGATAGGTATGAGCCACATCAACCGAAAAGAACTGCTAAACATTTACGCTTCCACTAAGGAACGTCACAAATCTGTTTTGCGCTACTTATCCCTTTGCTTTCCCTTGTAACTATGTACCACTTCACATTTTCAAACAGAGCGACTTGCCTAATTACCAACCTCGTAAAAAGATCTGCCCCCACTCCCTTTAAATTATCGCCACCAACAATCACTGTTCTGTAAATTAAATCACCGAAAAAATTTGATGTACATCATCAAAAAAAGCTTTTCGCCACGATAAGTGACAAAAAGCTCTATATTAATCAACTAATCGACTAGAACGAGATTTCTCCGCTGTCTTCTTTAACCAAGGCGTTAATGGTTTTTTTAGTACAAGCCCTAAGATTAAAGAGGCTACGAAAAAGAGAAATAAGTATAGAAAACTCATCCAGACGACATGAGGGACAATGCCTCCAACTGCTTCTCTCAGAATATTAATCGCATGTGTAAATGGTAAGAATGGATTAATCGCTTGGAAAAATGCTGGTGCAACTTGAATCGGGAAAGTACCGCCTGCACCTGATAACTGCAATACCATGAGTATAATCGCTAACGCCTTACCAATATTGCCAAAGATTGAGACAATCGTATAGACCATTGTCATAAACATCATCGCAATAATGACAGTAAATATCACAAACCAAACCGGATTTGCTGCGTAAGTTCCAAGAATCAGAAGATCACCAACACTAACAATTAACCCTTGTAGAAAGCCAACGATTAAAAATAGGACAAGCCTGCCAAGGTAAACATGACGAATAGAATACTCCTCTTTCATATCTTTTGGGTGGACATCTGTTTTTAATAAGTTCGCTAATAACAGTGCACCTACCCATAAACATAACACAGTATAAAAGGGTGTATTCGCTGAACCGTAATTTGGGATTGGATATAATTGATCCTCAACAAGCTTTACCGGCTCTTTAAAGAATTCACTTTCTTTTTGAATATCATTTTTTAATAACGCAATGATTTCTCCCAAATCATTATTTGCCTTAAAATCTCGAATATCATCGGCTGCTTTATGGACCGAATCTTCAAGCGCAGGAAGATTCCCTTGAATGAACGCGGTAACTTCAGAAAGTCCTTTTTCCACCTCAGGAAGGTTTTCATTCACTAAGCCCGCTATTCGCGAGAATTCTGACTCAATTTTAGGGAGGTCATTACGGACAAAGTTACTTGCTTGATGAACTTTTTCTTCCACACCTGGAAGGTCATTTCGTATAAAGTCGCTTGCCTTATGAACGGCATCAACTGCTTTCGGTAAATCCGTCTCAATCTTGGCAACAATCTCACCTATGCTCTCCTCGATTGCCGGTAAGTCAGCAATGATTTGATTGAGCTGTGCTTCACCTGTCTCAGCAATTCCTTCTGCATTTGTTAGCACTTCTTCTATATTAGGCATTTCTTGTTGAATTTTCTCTAAATCGCCCGCAGCTTTTTGTGCTGTATCATTCAATTGTTGCATGGCATTTAAGATCTCTTGCTTTCCACCATTGTTCATAAAACCAACAAGTCTTCCCGCTTGAGCAGCGGTATCTTGAGCCTGTTTCCTAAGTACTTGGATTTGCTCTTTTGATAACTCACCTGAGCCCGCTTGCGCTAGGGAATCATTAAGTGCTGTTAACTGCTGTGATAATTGTGTTAATGAATCAATCACCGTTGTAAATTGACCGTTTTGATTTAACGCCGTAAACATATCAATCGCATGATTAACTGATGTAATATTTGTTTGCAATTGTTGCTGTAAATCTTTAATCGATTGATTGACCGAATTGTTCATTTGGTCATTTTCGAGTTGTTTAAGTACTTGGTCAATGGAATTGGCCGTATTTTCAATGATAACTGCATTTTGAGTAATAACATCTAATATGGGCTCAATTGCCCCTTCATTTGCTGATAAAAAGCTATTTAGACTTTTAACATATTCTTCAGCATCAGCTGCCATTTGATTGGCTTTCGGTAAAGCTTCCTGCACACGATCAATCACCTCTTGCGCTGTTTGAACACCTTTTAACGCTCGATTTAACTGATCTGATACTTCTCCAAACTGCTGACTTGCTTCTGTTAATCGCTCTGCTGCCTCTTCAATTTCTGGTAACCGCTCTTCTAATGTCAATACTTGATCACCTAATTGATTGATGAGCGGAAGCTTTTCTTCTAATGTGAGTATGTGCTGTGCTCCTTGATTTAATTCAGGAAATTTCTCTTCCAGGGCAATTACTTTTGTGATTGTTTCCTTCATCTCTGGCCAGTCTTCATTTAACGTGACAATCTTTTCACCTAGTTCATTTAACTCCGGAAAACGTTCTTCTAATGCAAATATATTATTCTCCACTTTAAGAATGGTCGGTAGTTCTTCCTCTAACTTAATACCGATATTGTTAAATTCCGTGAATAGGGCTTTTGATGCTTCGGCTAAGAAATTCTCACTAATCTGTTCAACTAATGCGGAAGCGCCTGCAGATGTCATCTTTGGTGCAATCGCATTTAATTTTTCATTTACCTCATACCTGACTTCCGGTGCCTCTGGTTCACCATCCACCACACTTGTTAATTGTTTCGAAAAATCCTCGTCAATATAGACCGCAGCATAATAATCTCCATCTCTTACTCCTTCTTCAGCTACCTGCCTATTCACAAAGGTCCAACCCATTTGATCATTATCTTTTAATTGATCAACGAGCTCTTGCCCTATATTCATTTCTTTCCCTTCAAGCTCTGTGCCACTATCTTCATTGACAATTGCTACCTTAATTTGACTCGTCTCGCTATATGGATCCCACGATGCAGCAATATTAAACCATGCATACAATGACGGCAAAAAGGCTAAACCGATTAGTAGTAACGCAACTAACGGTACCCTGCGTAAATTCCTAAAATCCTGCCTGACAATGCTGAAAATCTGCTTCAATCTTCCACCTTCCTTATTCATGATGGGCCTTCTAATAACAGAAAACCCCAATTCAATACCTATAAGAATACAACATCCTTTTGGAAGTTTCCATTTAAAAGTCACTGGAAATTTTAAATTACAAATTAATGGTTGCTTATCGAGAAGACGTCGCTTTAAAAAGGGGCAATAATTGGTACATTGTAAACATTTTAAAAGCATATAAAGACTTTTTATCAACGCCAGATGAAAGCATATGGCATTTAAGAAACCACATCATTTACTGTTAGGTTTAAATAAAGCTCCTAACAAGTTAATGATACGATTCAAATTGGATTTAAAAATAGAGAGTTGGGTTCCTTTTTGTAAATGTCACATCAATCAGTGGTTGGGATAATGATATCAGATGCATCCGAATGATTAGGGTTCTTTACCTTCTATTAGTTTGGATTATTTTATATGGTTTTTATACTCATTTTAAAAGAATAGTGGAATGAACCCTATTAATAAGTAGATATTATCCAATGTTGCATGTTGAGCAGTAAAATATACACAAGTCGTACCCTTGCCCTATAAACATCACTTGCTTTGGACTCTGTTAAGCCACGGAATCCTTCGGCTCATATTTTAAAAAATATATTCAAGGAATAAAGTAAAAGTGGAACTGAATGGACTATATCTATCTAATCGCATATTCGAAAAGTATGCCAATGTAATACAGGCATTTTGGGGAATCTATTTAAAATGAGGAGGGTGGATAGGTCATATCTCGTGTCAATTTACCGGTAAATCACGCTTAACCGCCTTATATTTGGGCTAAGGCGGCTAATTTTTATATCCCATTCTTATTAAATACTTATTGGGATAAATCTTTCTTTATTCTTCATCTTTTACTTTATTAAATATTGCTTCTGGAATCATTTCAAAGCCTTCAATCACTGTGTTCTCTTCCACTTCAATCATTAGACAAAGCTTACCATCCACATGCATTTGACGGACATAGCGCAAATCCTGCGGACAAACAGAAATATCTGCTACTTTTGTTTTGATTTTAATTGACTTAGACGTATACTTTGGCACAATACTGGTTGCTTTCAGCTCATAATTTTCATCGTCAATTACCTTTTTGAAAGCTGATTCTACCTTTTGGCGATCGACATCCTGCACACCGCTAGTTGTTAGAACCTTCTCCACATCGCGATAGTCCAGTTTCGGGGCATCAGGCTCTTCATTCTCTTCCACCACTCGTTGGATTTCATCGAATACATTGGCAAGTATCGACGTATTAATCTGGTTGCCTGCAACATCCTTTACAATTTCCTCAAACACAATCTTATCGTCTTGTGCTGTCATAGCTTCTTCAGCATTTAATACTTCTTCAATGAAATGATAATCCAGCTCATATGCCTTTCCTGCTGAATAGAGTACATGATTCACATCTGCAGCATGATCAGTAAAGCTAGGAAATAGAAATCCGCCAACTGGTACTTTCAAATTGATAACAGGATCAACGACAAAGTGATACTTGAATTCTTTCTCCACATAGTCAAACAGTAGCTCTTTTTTGGGATCTATCGTCTTGTTGATACTGCATAAGATAAAAGGATTGGCATAAACCGCATCTCGGCTGCTTTCTTCGGTCTCTTCGTTACTCCGTTTCGTAGGCTTTAAATATTCACCATGTATAAACGTAACGACAATATCCATTTCGTACTGTTTATCCTTCAACATCTTTTCCACAAGATCCAACATATGCCCTTTCCATTCATCCGTATCATTCGTAAGTATCGCTTGATGAAGTATCAGTTGGCTACTATTCTCTATATTTCGCTGGAATTTCAATTCAAACAACTTCTGATCCAACTGGCCTGTCAGTACTTTTTTGAAGTTGGTTAAGAAAAGTTCCTGCTGTTCTTGTTCAAGCATTTCAAATGGCGTGCTTTGATGGTGATAAACTTCACTAGATTCTTTCATTATATAAACATTAAAAATATCTTTAATCTTTAATAAATCATTATTCATCTTAAATTGTTTTTTAAAGTCAGCTATATCTTTTTTATTCAAAAATGGATTCTCCCTTAATTCATTATGCAAACCATGGATCAATCAACTGAATTTTATCTTTTCATTTTAACATAATTAAATGGGCTAATGGATGACTTAACTCCATAGATTGTTTCCAAACGAATATCAATTAAAATTAGTTTGTGAAAATGTGCACAAGCGGTTATACTAGAACTATAACCCGATTGTGAATCATTGAACATGATGAAGAATTAAAAAGTGGTCCATGAGGAAAATAGTCCGAACAAGCTTGTAATAGCGGAGCCTACTTTTTTGCCACTTTTAATGTTTATCTAAATATTTGACCGAAGCCATATGCGCCTGAGATAGTATGATAATTTCTTTAATCAATTCTTCTTTTGATATCTGGAAGCCTGTATTAATCCAATTGGCTAATAAACCGTAAAATCCATATGCTGTGTAGCGCTTAAAGTAATCCATATTAACCGGGAGATCATTAATTGTTTTAAATTCAAACTTCTCCTGATATATCGTAAGTATTGTTTGTGGAAACCTCGTATGCAGTTCGGGAATGGTGTCGACATAATTGATTAAATCATAAAATTCCCGATTGTTATAAATGGATGAGATAATATGAAAATACCTATTATCCAATAGGTTTGTACTAACCTCTCTCTTAAGTTTAAACGGCCTTTCAAAAGATTCTTCTAACGCCGCTAGATTGGTGGACAAGAGGTCATCGGCTAATTCAAATTTATCTTTATAGTGAACATAGAACGTACTTCGATTATACTTTGCATACTGCACGATATCTTTGACAGAAACAGAATGGAAGCCCTTTTCTTTCGTTAAGGCAATCAGAGCCTGTTGAAGGTGCATCTTCGTCCGATCTCTTCTTGGGGTAGACCAATTGTTTTGCATTCGCTCCTTCTCCTTATGCAACAAAATTTTGCTGGTTTATAGACAATTATACCTAATATGTCTAATGAATACACAATTACAATTTTATTGCTGATTGAACCTATCTATCATCGTATTATAATTTATTTGTAAACACTTTCAATTAAGTGTATTGACACATTCATTATAATAGGGGGAAGAAACATGAGCAAACTACAAGATAAAGTAGCTGTTATTACTGGGGGAGTATCTGGTATTGGTGCTGCAACTGCAAAATTATTTGCTTCAGAAGGGGCAAAATTAGTCCTTGTTGATATGAACGAAGAAAAAGGTGCTAGTTTTGAAGCTGAATTAAAATCACAAGGTGCAGAAGCGGTTTTCCTTAAAGCTGATGTAACAAGTGAAGTAGAAGTTAAAAATATCTTTACTACAGCATTAGATACTTTCGGTAAAGTAGATATTTTATTTAATAATGCGGGAATTGGCGCAGTAAAACCAACTGAAGAGCTAAGCTATGCAGAGTGGAGAAAAACAGTAGAAGTGGACTTAGATGGGGTATTCTTAGTTGCACAAGCTGCTATTAAAGAATTCTTAAAAACAGGAAGCGGTGTTATTGTCAATACAGCTTCTATGTATGGTTGGGTTGGCTCACCTGGAAGTGCTGCATATAACGCTGCCAAAGCAGGTGTCGTGAACTTAACTCGTTCGCTTGGCTTAGAGTATGCAGCACGCAATATCCGTGTAAATGCGCTTTGCCCAGGATTTATCGATACACCAATTCTTGGAGAAGCAGATAGACAAGGTTTAACTGCTGCTACACCAATGAATCGTTTAGGTAAACCAGAAGAAATGGCAAAAGCAGTATTATTTATGGCTAGCGATGATTCTTCTTTCATGACTGGTAACAGCCTAATTATTGATGGTGGATACACAGCACAATAATTATAAATAAAGTAAGAAACCCATTTTGACTTATGGTCAGAATGGGTTTTTTTATGATGATGCAGGGACAGAAATGACATATTTTCTACTGTAAAACAGCTATGAACAATCAATTTTATCTAGGTAGTTTATTCCCAATAACACTTTTTGATCTCAATTCACTTGAGTCAATGTTTCAAGCACAATCTCGGTTGCTTCTCCAATCAATTGATCATCATATTCGGCTTCTTTTTCCTGCTTATTCGACAATATGACAATCACAATTGGTTCATCATTAGGCGGCCATACAATCGCGATATCATTTCTTGTACCATAAGATGCGGCACCACTTTTATCACCAACGATCCAATCTGTTGGTACTCCTGATTTAATTAAGGTATCGCCAGTTGTATTTCCTTTGAACCACTCCTGAAAAATTTCTCTTTTTTCTTCCGATAATTCATCCGTTAATCCAAGTATTCTTAAATTTGTTGCCAATGCTTTAGGTGTACTAGTATCTCTCGTATCCCCAGGAGTGGCTTCATTTAATTCTGTCTCCAACCGGTCCATCTCTGTCACATCATCACCGATCGCTCTTAGTGCTTCCTCAAGCTGATCTGGTCCACCTAATTCTGCAAACAATAAATTTCCCGCTGTATTATCGCTATACTGCATAGCTGCTTTCGCAATCTCCCTTAATGTCATTCCTTCATCGACATATTTTTCTGTAATCGGTGAATAGGTAACAAGGTCTTCTTTTGTGTACATTCTTTTTTCATCTAAGATTGATATCGGGTTTTCCTTTAATAAAACTGCCCCCGCTAACGCCTTAAATGTCGAGGCATACGCAAACCGTTCGTCTTCTTGATAGGCAACCGTTTCTTCATTACCCGTATCAATAGCATATACACCTAATTTAGCACCATACTTTTCTTCTAACTGAGCAAACTTGCCAGACGACACATCCTCTGCCTTCACTTCCCCACCATTCACTTCATTTTCTTTAGAACAACCGACGAGTAATAACATAGCAACAAATAAACCAACAATCATTTTTTTCATCCAAAAACCACTCCCTAAAATTTAATACCAGATTACATTTGTAGTCTGATTACATCTGTAGTACAATATTACATATGTAATCCTAATTGTCAAATTTTTTTAAAAAAGGAGGTGGGCGAGATCTTTATAAGTTTCTTTCTCAACGGGTTGATCATTTCCACTTTTTCAATCCTTACCATCCTACTTATACGTAATTGGATGAAAAACCAAATAAAAGCACAATCACTTAACCACTTGTGGATATTGCTTTTCCTAACACTGCTCATTCCTTTATGCCCTATACCATTACCTTCTTTGTTTTCCGCACAACCGCAAATTCCGGAATTACAAAAGGAAGGTACAACAGTGGCAATTGAAGAAAACCAAGGTGTAATGACAAACGAATTTATTAAAGATTTCTCTGTTTCGGTTCAAAGGATTGATTTTTCTTTCTTAAATGTACCGCTCATGATCCTATGGCTACTTGGCGTGTTTGTGTTACTATCTTTACTTTTGATTAGCTTTTTCGCACTTAAAAGGTTAAAGGCTCAAACACAACCAGTTGGAGACCCAAATATTGAAGCTCTTTTTCTATCATGCAAAAAAAGGCTAGGGATTAAAAGGACTATCGATGTCCGCTATTCAACCGAGACTCACTCACCACTCATTTTTGGCCTTTTTCATAGTGTCGTTGTCATCCCCAAAAAAGAGCAAAGCTGGTTAACCATGACGGACTATGAAAATATCTTCCTACATGAGTTAAGTCATTATAAAAATAAAGATTTACTTACAAACTATGTGATGATTTTCTTCCAGGTCATATACTGGTTCAACCCGCTCATCTGGATTGCCTCAAAAAGAATGAAAGCCGATAGAGAAATGGCTTGTGATGAGGCAGTTTTACAGTTACTCTATCATGACAAAGCTGTCGTTGGTTATGGGCATACAATGATTAATTTCGCATCTACAATACAAAGGAAGCTGCCACTAATCGCAGAATTCACGAGTGGCAAACGACAAATGAAAGAACGAATCGAGCGTATTGCTGCTTTTCGTACAAAAAAAGCATACTCAATTAAAAAAACAGTATGCTTCTATGCTTTAACTCTTTTTATCTTAATTGCTCAACTACCTTTCGTATCTGCACTCGAAATCGGAGCAGAAGAGACATATGACTTTCAAAACGAGAGCATCATTGAGCGAAATCTCTCACCTTTCTTTCAAGGGTTTGAAGGAAGTTTCGTCCTTTATGATGAAGCGAAAAATCAATACGTCCTTCATAACCGCGAGAAAAGTATGAAGCGGATCTCACCTGATTCTACTTATAAAATCTATAGTGCTTTATTTGCATTAGATGCAGGGTACATTACGGAGGAAGCTTCCACCCTTTCATGGGATGGCAGAAACCAACCTTTTGCGGCTTGGAATCAAGATCACAACTTAACTTCTGCTCTACAAAACTCAGTTAATTGGTATTTCCAACGCTTAGATACGATGGCTGGTGAGGAAGCGTTACAAACAAATCTTCAACGTATACATTATGGCAACACCGATACTTCAGGAGGCGTAAAAGACTTTTGGAATGAATCATCCTTGAAGATTTCACCAGTTGAACAAGTCGAGCTCTTGCAATCTTTTTATCATCATCAATTAGGATTTAAAAAGGAGCACACAGCCAAGGTGCAAGATGCACTATTAATTGAAAGCCACACAGGTTACCGCTTATATGGAAAAACAGGCACAGGAACCATTAATGGTATAAACAAAAACGGTTGGTTTATAGGTTACGTCGAAACAAAGCAAACTACCTACTTCTTTGCCACAAATATTCAAGACGAAGGACAACCAGATGGGCAAAAGGCAATACAAATCACGAGAGATATTTTGAAAGAATTAGGGATTTACGAAAGCAAGGAGGCACAATAAATGGGGGAAACATTACCGAATATCTCAGAATCCGAATGGGCCATCATGAATGTCCTTTGGGATCACTCACCACGAACAGCTAACGATATCATCCAATCTTTACAAAAAAATACTGATTGGAAACCAAAGACCATCAGAACATTGCTCGACCGTCTCGTCCAAAAGTCAGTCGTAGCTGTCGACAAGAGCCAGAAAGTGTACACCTTTTCCCCACTCTACTCCCAAGAAGAGTGCCAAAAGGCAGAAACACAATCATTCATCCAACGCATCTACGGCGGCACACTCAAATCCATGCTCGTCCACTTTATCCAAGACGATAAATTATCAGACAAAGACATCAAAGAACTGCGTTCGATATTGAATGAGAAACCTGAAGGGAAGGAATAGGGAAGTATGAAGACACTAGAAACGCGTCCTACAATTTTGGGGTTTCTGGTGTCTTTTATTTTCAAATACACCATGATAATAAAAGGGTCTGAATGATTATTAGCGCCATAGCAATGTTGAGATTATGGAAAAGGAGAATTACTGTTTTGGAAGCAAAGTGTATTAAGTTCTATGAATTTGGTAATCCCGAAGACGTACTAAAAATTGAATATAAAAGTATCCACACTCCTAAGGATAATGAAGTGCTTGTACGTATGATAGCAAGACCAATGAACCCTTCTGATTTAATTCCCATTAAAGGTGCATATTCTCACCGTATTCCGTTACCTAATATTCCTGGTTATGAGGGCGTAGGTATTGTAGAAGAGGTTGGTCCATTAGTATCTCAAAACCTTATTGGTAAGCGTGTCTTACCTTTACGAGGTGAAGGTACTTGGCAAGAGTTTGTGAAAACAACAGCAGACTTTACCGTGCCGATACCGGATTCTATTGATGGCTTTACAGCTGCTCAGATGTATATAAACCCAATAACAGCCTGGGTGATATGTGTGGAAGAATTAAAATTAAGGCCAAATGATGTCTTATTGGTAAACGCATGTGGTTCTTCGATTGGGCATATTTTTGCTCAATTATCTAAAGTAATAGGCTTCCGATTAATAGCTGTAACAAGAAATGAGAAATACTCAAAAGATTTACTAAGACTCGGTGCTTCTTATGTTATAAACACCTCTGTCAGCCCATTGCATGAAACAGTGATGGAATTAACCAATGGACTCGGGGCCAAAGCAGCCATTGATTCAATAGGAGGTCCTGCAGGCACTAATTTAGCATTTAGCGTTCACCCAACTGGAACCTTTTTAACTATAGGACTATTATCAGGAATTCAAGTAGACTGGGCACAAATCATAAATAAGGCAAAAGTAAACGCCAAAATATTTCATTTACGACATTGGAATAATAGAGTTTCGATAAGTACTTGGCAAGAAACATTTAATCACCTGATAGCCTTAATCACTAATAAAAAGTTAAAACTCCAGAATGCAGATGCTCAATTCGACTTGATAAAAGTAAAAGAAGCAGTCAATTTTGTAGAGTCTTATCGAAATCGTAAAGGAAAGGTTTTTCTAATCAACTGATAAGTATTGAATCTAAAAAAGGGTCGAATGAACAACAACGTTCATTCGACTCTTTTCATTATGACAATGCACTTGAAGGACTACTTGTATTTTTTATTATTTCTCATATGTTGAATAAGACCCAATATAATCAATACGACAAAGCCACTAATAGATACCAATAAATTGACCTAAAAAGAAGGAAATAGTTATTTGGATCAATAATACTGTCTAGAGTAACCATGTAAAGAGAGGGGCTATAATAAGTGCTTAAAACTAAGAAAGTAATCGTAACAGGAGCGGCTTCTGGAATAGGGAAAGAAATTGTTAAACAATGCTTACATGAGGGAGTTTCAGTAATTGCATGCGATATTAATGAACATTCTTTATATGAATTAAAAGAATCCATGGCTAATCACTATGTTCTACATACATATCAGTTAGATGTAAGTAACTATGAAGAGGTCGCTAAATTCTTTGAACATGCTGAAGAAGCACATACAGATGTAGATGGATTAGTAAATAATGCAGGGGTGTATTTGGCGAAAAACATACTGGATTATCAAGTAGATGAAATGGATAAAGTCTTGGATATAAACGTTAAAGGGTTTATTTATTTCTCACAAATGTTCGGTAAAAAGTTGCTTCAAAGCAAGCGCCCGGGAGTTATTGTTAATATGTCTTCCGTATCTGGAATGGAAGGCAGTTCAGATGCAATTTATGGGTTATCAAAAGCTGCTATATTAGGTTTAACTAAAAGCTGTGCATTAAATTTCTCACCATATATCCGAGTAAATGCTGTTGCTCCTACTATGGTTACTACTCCAATGATGGATACGATTCCTGATTGGAGAAAAGAGAATTATCTAAAACAGCAACTCATTCATACACCTGTCCTCCCTGAAGATGTGGCTGATACTGTTGTCTTCTTATTATCAGATAGAGCAAAGCATTATACGGGGGCAACTTTCGATATAAATAATGGTGGATATCTAAGGTAATTACACTTCTTGATGAGAAATGCGTTTGTTAAAGAAGGTCCTATCGTCATGTTTGTAATTTTCTCTATGAACTAATAGTAACTTCATAGAGCCTCTTTTGTCTGACTGAATTGCTCAACCCCGTTTGTGAAGGAAAAAGTTTATCTCACCAAGCATGAAACAACCTTTGGCTTTACTACATTTTTTACAGCGTTTATTTTCCACAAAAAAACAAAGGGGCTGCATAAGCTACCTCTTTGTTTCACTTGATGCCGACTTTCTTAGGAAGAGCCTTTCCTTCTACACCAGTTTCCTTTAAGGGTTTATATCGCTTCATGCAAATATAAACATTTTTTTATGTCATTTATAGCTTGCAAATGTATTCCCTCGTGAAAGATGGTCCGAATTAACACTTGTTCAATCGTTCGCATCCCCATTTCAGTGGGAGAAAATAATTCTTCTAAACGATGTCCATAGCTCTCCTTCAACCTCTTAGGTTGTTCCTCCAACAATTTTTTTAGTTCGATATAAGAAGGTGTCTCCATAGAAAAATGATCCGGTGTTGTACCATATCCAAACCATTTTCGGAAAGATTCTGGAGCCTCCGTTTTCTCCTTTGTTAAAGTCTCAATCCATAAATACTGATCTAGATATACGTGTCCCATATTCCATCTAATATTATTATTAAAATGGTTGGGTATAATCTCAGCTGCCTCTGCACTTACCCCACTTATACTATCCAATAAATCTTGTCGATAAGCTTCTAGCTGATTAAAAAGTACCAATTGACCTTCTTTCATGACTCTTCTCCTTTTTGTGTATTATTTAATATAATTAGTTCGGCATTTAATATATTTTTCCTCCTAAAACTAACTTGACATTAAAAAAAGGAAACATAGGGCGATTCCTTTTATCATTCAAGCGAGAAAATGAATATTGAATCCTGTTACGTTTCCCCTTTGTTTCATCTAACATCTACTCCAAATTTTTTAGTTACAAGCAGTTACAAGCTGCCATAACAGTAATTAGGGGTAACATCCCTCACTCATTTCGCAACAGCATGACCTTGATCACCTAATTTAGCAAGATAATCAATTAAGAAGTGTAAAATAATTAGTGGAATAATTGATCCTAAAACAATATATAGGCAAGAAAATAAAAAACCTATAATAGTAGTTCTTACAACTCCTACCCAAACCCCTTGATAGGTATGTGCTAATCCAAATATAAAAGATGCGGCAATAATGACTCCCCATATTGATAAATCAGGAAATAAATAGGATAGTGCAAAAATTAAGAAACCTCTATAAAGAACTTCTTCCGTTATCCCCGCACTCAATGATACAAAATTCCACACTTTTTTCTCTTTATCATTAACTGGCAATATCGGAGTAAACTCATAATTCTCCATTTCCCCCGCTTTTTTTATGGATAGTTCACGCCTAATCTTAGAACTTAAATAATAACCAATTATATAGTACAAAACTAAACAAAGATAAAATACTCCTAAGGTTAAAATGATGTAACTGAAAACAGTACCTAAAACAGAAGTATTAAGTTTCAGTGATGTGAATCCTATTTGCCCTAAAGACAGTTCTGTCAGTAAAACCAGGCCAAGCATGAAAATGATGGGTATCCATAATCCATATATTATTTTGTAGTAGTACTTTAATCTTGCATGCTCTTTTATCCGTACATCCTTTTTAAATTTCTGAAAGTCTAAGTATCCAACAATCGGATCATAAAGCAATAAGGTAATTAAAATAAGCCAAAATCCAATTTCCATAATTTATCCTCCTTGATAGATTGTGAATTAATATTAACAACTCACGTTACGTGAGATACAAGAGGAAATTTAATATTAGGTAAATGAATTGTACTTAGATTGGATGATTTAAAAATGACATTAATACCCTCCTTGCTCCTCCCCTGTTGTTACATGCTCTTGCAAGATTGCACAATATAATTATTTATCCTTGATTCTAGAGCCCTTCAAATCCTTAATTAGACTTTAAAAAACTCCTTGCTCATTAAGAACAAAGAGGGTTAACATTGATAAAACAAGTTTATACCATTTTGCGAAGTATTATATGGATAAAAATGTATGAAAAAGGATTTTTTATTCCAATAAGTCTTTTCGCTTAAATATTTGTACAGATGCGATGAGTACGACGATAATAATAGCAATAGTTGTAATAAAAGCTAACAAGAAACTAGAATCTAGTTTTCCTAACAGCAAGACCTGTCCTGTGTGCTCAGTCATCGTGGCCGGACTCCATTTCATATACTTTCCTAGAAGGGATGTAACTGTCGAAATGGCAAAGACCACAAATATTGTAACAAAAGCAACTCCTCCATTTCCTTTCATTATCGTACTAAAAAAAAGCGTCAATGTAACAACAAAAACTAACCATATGCTATAGATCACTACACTTTGAAAAACGCGCTCAAAAGCGACTGTTTCAATGAGTAAACTCGTATAATACCAAGAAGCTACATATCCAATAAGCAATGAAACGAATGTAATTGTAAGTAACCCAGCCCATTTAGATAATATATATGAGGAATAAGAAACTGGTTTAATCATGACCATAGCTGCTACTCCACTTTGTTTTTCTTCGGAAACGATACCCATTGCACTCAAAACAAGAATAAGTACACCGAGCATCCCATAATTAGATAGAACATTCATTAATACTTCTGCCCCTGTTGGAGTAGGCATTTCAAGGATTGTACCTTCTGGAAGACCCCCAAAAGTGTCCAAAATCTCCGGCATATAATACGAACTAACCGGCTGCATAACACCTAGCAAAATAAACACAATTGGAATCCATAAAATTTTATAATTCCGCACCATTTCCGTTATTTCTTTTTGATAAAGAACAGTCCATTGCGTCATGCCTTCACCACCTTGACAAATAAATCTTCTAATGTTGTTTGAGAAATCTCGAACTTACGAATCGGAAGTTTTCTATCCACGATATCTTTTAATAATGTTTGCTTTCCATTTACCATATCTTTTAATACGATGCTGGTTTTATTACCTTGAATGTCTACTTCAGATACAAAGCTATAACTCGCTATGCTCTTTAGCCAATCAACAGCCGGTGATTCGAATTCGATTTGTAAAATAGGTTGCCGATATTCCTCCATTACCCTTCCCAGGCTACCTGATATCGCAATTTCCCCAGCATGCATGATAAGAATGTCATTACTTATTTCTTCTGCATCGTGAAGGACATGAGTTGAGAAAAGAATGGTTGTTTCCTCTTTAATCTCTCTCATCATGTCCAACACTTCCCGTCTCCCAAGTGGGTCGAGTGCAGAAACAGGCTCATCTAAAATAAGTAATTTCGGACGATGAATGAGTGCCTGTGCCAATCCGAGGCGCTGCTTCATTCCACCAGAATAACCCCCTATTTTCCTTTTCTTTGCATTCGTTAGACCCACTCGTTCAAGTAATTCCTCACTCCGTTTTTCTGCTTCCTTACGATTCATTTTTGCCAATTGTCCTGCGAAAACAAGAAACTCCTTTCCGCTCATCCAATTATAGAAAGCAGGATATTGAGGTAAATACCCAATATACGGCCTTAAATCCTTTGGTTTTTCCCCTTTAAAATCAATACTACCTGAAGTCGGTGCCAACAATCCGGATAGCATTTTTAATGTTGTTGTTTTTCCTGCTCCATTTGGTCCAAGTAATGAAACGCACCTGCCTTCTTCAATATGAAAATTGATTCCTTTAACAGCATTCGTATTTCCAAAACTTTTTACTAAATCGCTTGCCTTTAATAATTCCATTAATCATTTCTCCTTCCAACAACGAAATAAAGCACTGGCCCTATTATGCCGATAAAGAGAATAACAAGAATCCACAACCATTTTGGTCCGTTCGTTTTTTCTTCTTTAATACAAGAAACTAATGCGATAATCATAAGAATTAATTGTAAGACAATAATTGGCGCAATCGCTCCCCATGGGATTCCATTTAACAGTTCATTCATTTTTTCTCCTCCAAACTGTTTATTTATCCTTAATACGATTACGTTTGCCTATTCGTTCACTCACGAAAAAAAAATCTCAGGAATTTGATCCTGAGACCTTTCTTTTAAATATTTTCCTTGCAAAAATAAGATAGATAATAAGATACGTTGGAAATTGAATAAGACCTAAGAAGCCCCATAGCCAAGCATTGTGTCCTCTCTTTCGCGCGTCCCAAAACATCCACGAGCTCTGGCAAATCAGAATGAACGCAATCACGAGCCATAACCAAAGCGATATGCTACTTAGTTCATTTGAGTTCATTCATTACTGACCTTCTTTCTAGTTTTGTTAAGAGCGACGGGCAGTAAGATAATCCCCACAAGCTGAAAATAAAGAAAAAGAATTGGCTGGCGATAAACGACAGCAATCACAACTGAAAGCACTAATACTGCAACAGAGATAAACGTGAGAAGGTCTTTCCATTGTTTTTTTCGTATTCTTTTTTTCTCTAATTCAACATTCTGTTGAAACCATTGTAAGTTTGGAGTAGATACTGGATTCCATTGGTCCAGTTTTTCTAAACCATCTGTTAATTGCTTAACCGTTAATTCATCTTCATCATCCAACATAGAATTACTATTTTTAGAATCATTCTCCTTCAAGATCAGCCAACTCCTTTCGTACATTTTTTAGACCATTTGACACTCGAGATTTTACTGTTCCTTCTGCTAGACCCATCATTTTCCCAATTTCCCCATATGAATATCCGTAATAATGCTTTAATACGATTGGCATACGTATTTCTTCATCAATTTGGGCAAGTATATCAAGTACATCTGCCCATTCTTCATTCATATTTGCTACATTCCATTTCATTTTTCGGAGCGCTTGTTCATGCTCTAGCCAGTTTTTCTCCAGCTTCTTTCTCCGCTGTTGATCGATGAAAAGGTTCGTTGCGATCGTGATGAGCCATGAGGAAAACTTGGATTCACCATTATACAGTTGGATTTTTTCAATACACTTCACCATCGTCTCTTGCGTTAAATCTTCTGCGACTTGTGGATGAAGGGTAACTTTCATTAAATACTTTACGAGAAACGAATAATTCTGTTGTAGCAGTTTCGAAAGCGCCAATGTATCTCCTTTTTTCGCCTTTTGAATTAAATCCTTTTCATCCATGAGATCTACTCCATACAATAATAATCTATATGTAATACGATTAACTGGGAGAAATCGTTCATTTTTAAAATAAAGAATTACAAAAAACATTTAGCCAACTATTAGTAATTGTTATGACCATAGATTTTGCCAAAGGAATCAATTATTGACTTCATTAGCTTAGGCATAGTTTCCCCTTTTGGATCAAACATAGTTTTTAAAGGTACACGTTGCGAGACTTTTTTGTTATATTACTTTTCATGACCGAATCTCAAGCAAAGTTTTAAAAAAGGAAACTTGTAAAAAAGGATCCCGAGCATCGTTTTTCGATGACCAGAACCCTTTTAAACTTAGGCCTCAATTTTATCTTTGAAAAGATTTACACTATCAATCTTAGGTAATTTACGTAACACAGAACTACTTAACCAGTAAACGCTAAAAATTATCATAGAAATACTACAGATCATAACAGCAAGTGCTGGTGTGAATGTTTCACCTAGAAACCCTCCTATTAGTGAACCTAACGGCATTCCCAAAGCTGATGCACTAGCAAACTATAAAACACTATCATATAAAACGGGTAGTCATACTTTTAAGTTGACTAAAACAGATATGAAACATATGCTTGAGAGACATCACCCAAAATATTGGGACGGTTCTGTTAAAAAAGATCAAACATTCTATAACCCTGATTTAAGTGTTAATGATGTGAAAAACATTGCGCATACAATTGCTAAAAACAAAAAATCTACCTTGTCTAAAAAAGGAACAAATTCAACATTCCAGGTTGAAGGTAAAGTAAATGGAGTTGAATATGTTATGGGAATTACTAAAGGGCATATCAAACAACTATACCCTAAATAAGGAAGATGAGTAATGGGAAATTTAAAATTTGATGTTTTTATACTTAAAAAGAAAGTTACTGACTTAGAGAAATTGAAAAATAATACAGATGAGTATTGTTTGGTTTTAAATGAGAATCTTAATTCAATAAAAGACATTATTAATAGTGATAGTATTGATGACGGTATTCTAAATTTAGATGGTGGAGTTATAATTGAGTATAATTATAAGCCACTAACTGATTTCTCCTTTTGGGATGATTTGCCAACATTATTGTCTTATATGCTCAATTTAGTTGAAGAGTTCAAGGAAAATGGTCAAGCATTCTTTTATTTTCCTAGTCAGCCTATGAAGGTCGAACTGAAGAAGGAAGGGACCAAAGCTAAGTTTAGTGTTCATGAAAAGTCTATAGTCGTTAATAGTGATGTTTTAATTGATGATATTCTTAGAAATACCCGAAAGTTCTTTGAACTATTAACTAACGAATTGCAGCTAAGTAAATATCAATTTGAGTTAGATCAAATTGAATCTATAAGAAAATAAAACTTAATTAAAAAGAGTCTATTAAGACTCTTTCAGACCGTAGACAAACCCCAACTTTGCATTAAGCGAAGGTGGGGTTTTCTATTGTTGTCAAAGATTTTTCTTCTTTTTTAGGTTGGACATGACCCTCGCCATGTCCAGTTTGCCAATTTCTTAAGATTCATGGCAGCGAACGTAAGCATCGCCTGCATTGAAACTTTTTTAATACCTCTTAAGGTCGTCCAACGCATGCCATGCTTTTCTTTTGCGTCCGCAAAGACTCGTTCGATCGTTTCTTTACGTTTCGCATATAGAGTTTTATTACGTTCGGTATGTCTCAAATGATCTACTTCCTCTATGTACTCCTGCCATACATGTCTATGAATCATTTTGGTATGATTCTTACTTTGCGTACAACGTTCTAACAGAGGACAGTCTTTACATTCCAAAGGATTTGAAGCGTATTGTTTGTACCCGTCTCTTGTCGTCGTACGGTAAGATAGAATTTGTCCTTCGGGACATAGATAGGCGTCAAAATATTCATCGTAAACGTATTCGTATTTTCTAAGATATCCGTCTTTCGTTTTTGGACGTGTATAAGGCATAACAGGTCTGATGTCTTGGTCCATTAAGAATTTAGCGATGTGTGGTGTTTTATATCCTGCATCAACAGCGATAGAATGGGGCTTACCGACTTTATCTGTGACTTGAGTGACGAGTTTGTCCAACATCCGACTATCGTGAACATTCCCTCCGGTGACCAGTGACCCTAAGATAAACCCACGGGAGTCGCTCGCCGTATGAAACGAATACGCAAATAGTTTTTCGCGTTCATCTTTTACGTAATAACCACTTTCAGGATCTGTCGTGCTAACTTTTATTTCTTTTGACTCTTCTTTATTCTGCGGGGGGAAGGGCTTTTTTCCGTGTTTCTCACGATCGATATTAATCTCTTCATCTAACTGATTCTGATATGATCTCGTTTCGACTCGGGCTATTTTTTTTTCAAATTTCTTCTTATTAGCGTTCGCTTTTACATGAGTAGAATCAATAAAAGCAATGGATGGATCGACCAATCCCTTGGTCATCGCTTCTTTTAGAATGCGATAGAAAATTTGTTCAAATAGATCTGTATCGTGAAAGCGTCGTGCGTAGTTTTTACCGAAGGTTGAAAAATGAGGAATCTTCTCGGTGAACCCATAGCCAATAAACCATCGATAAGCCACGTTGGTTTCGATTTCCTTTATGGTTTGACGCATTGAGCGTATGCCGAAAAGGTATTGTATGAAGACCATTTTAATTAGAACAACGGGATCAACACTCGGTCGACCATTGTCTAAGCAATACTTATCTTTTACCAGATCATAAATGAATTCAAAGTCAATCGATTGTTCAACCTTCCTGACCAGATGATCATCTGGAACAAGTTGATCCAACGCAACCATTTCAATTTGATTTCTTCCATCTTCAACGTGTTTTGATAACATTTTATATCCCCCACAAAAAATCGATTCCATTCTATTATACAAAAAAAGCTTGTAGACTTGGTCTAATTCTTAGACTTTGTCTACAAGCTGAAAGAGTCTATTAAGACTCTTTTTTTCATATAAAATGTTAAGGTCTTTTCCGATTATATCATACGCTTTTTCATTTCATTTAAAAAAAATATAATAATATGCTGTGGGTGCGCATTAATTAATCCCTGGACAATAATTATTACCCACACCCCGCGATAACACTCTAACATGGATATGTACACTATGTGACCGATGAAGTGAAGGAGAAAACAGCCGAGATGTTCCAAAAGTACATGAAATTTTAGCTTGGGGTATTCGTATTCAACTCCAAATTTGGACATAAAAAAGCCCTCCCTGCTCATAAGAGCATAGAGGGCAAAACCTTGGTATATAAGGTTTATTAACGTTTTGAGAACTGAGGTGCACGACGAGCGCCTTTAAGACCGTATTTTTTACGTTCTTTCAGAAGTAGAATTAATTTACATTTTACGGAAATTAAAAATCCGCTTTATATTAGGGTTTTCCTCATTTGAGTTCCGTGGTGTGTAAGCCCGTTTTAGTTAAAGGGTATTCAAATCGTTATTTAAAATACATACGCTGGCAGGCTATATACAAGATGCTTCTTGCTTGTTAGATATTCCGATTTATTCAATTCTTGTCAAAGTATACTAATATGAAACAAAGATTACTATTTAAACTTATTTTTCAATTCCTGCAGAATTTCATCTGCAACAACTTCTTCTATTATCCCTTTTATATGTCTCATATTTGTTAAACCTTTTATATTATCAATAAGTATCTCATGTACTTTGTTCCAATCAACCATTGAATCATATTTTTCTAATATTGAATTCTCAATCGAATCGATAGATTGCTTTATAATTAGTTCCTTTTCGCCATCATTAAAGTCTTCATACTTTATTAATGCGTCGAAACGGC
Organism: Cytobacillus sp. FSL M8-0252; assembly: GCF_038007345.1. Classification (NCBI taxonomy): domain Bacteria; kingdom Bacillati; phylum Bacillota; class Bacilli; order Caryophanales; family Bacillaceae; genus Cytobacillus; species Cytobacillus sp. FSL M8-0252. The sequence continues at coordinate 179,651 of NZ_JBBOWZ010000001.1, read as the reverse complement.
TTAATAAAGCATTATCAATATTGTTTCTCATTTGTTCTTCAGTCAAAAAATTAGAAGTACAAATGATAATAGACTTTCTCATATCTACCTTATAATTATTATCTTCATATACACCTTCATCAAACATCTGAAAAAAGCTATCTTGTATATAAAATGGTGCACGAGCAAATTCATCTAACAAGATTATATTAGATGTTCTATTTTGTAACTTTTTCGAGAATGAGTGTTCTGAGTGGTGAGTATATTTAAAGTATTTTAAACCTTCTTCACCTTGCACCATGGACATCTGCTCTCTAACTATCTCCCCTCCATTTAATTGTTTTGCCAAAAATTTCGCTGTCTCGGTTTTTCCAATTCCAGGATTTCCATATAACATTAGTACAAGTGGTTTATTATTTGTTCTAATTAATAATTTCAAAAGATTTCTTATAATTATCTTTTTTGCAGTTTCTTGACCTATTATAAAATTATCAAATTCACTTTCAACCTCAACTATTTTTTCTTCAGAAACGCTTTGTAATACATAGGGCTCATTTATTTCTAACACTAAATTATTTTTTAGTGTTTCTAGAGTTAATTTTGTTGGATTATTTAGATAAACATCGCTAACGCCATAATTATCCTCAACAAGATTAATTATCCTTCTTATCCCCTCCATAACGTGATTATTAATACCAGACAAATCATTAGAAGCAATAACAAATAAATCATAACTCTCTTCCAAATTTATAGTGTCCTTTTGCTCATTACCAATAGCCCTTACATAATCTCCTAAATAAAGAACGTTCTCAAAGCAATTTATTCTTTCATTAAATTCATTTTCAGGTTCAAAAAACACTGTTATCTTCACTTATATCCCCGCCACTATAACATCAATTATTTTATATCGCTTTTCATTAGACACTTTGTCTGGCACCTGATCATTTTGATGCGCCCTTTTTCTTTTTATTTCTTCATAACTTAATAGTTCTCGATCCATGTTTTCCTCAGTTTTCTCTTGCAACATTTCGTTCATCTCATTAATAAAATTCAAATCTATGCTCTTTGTTTCACCAACTTCAATACCATATATACTCAAGTTCATTTTAGTTAAATCATACAAACTATAATTATTTCTCATACCATTGATATTGAAACGTATTATTACAGTTTCAGATTCTTCATCCTCGTGTACTATTTCCCCTAAATACTCATAATATCCTCTAGCATCGTCAAAGATTGTATCCAATTCTTGATGATTAAGTCCTTTTAAATCTTCTGCATTTTCAAATTCTCCACTGTCATCAATCATCTTTATAAACGGCATAAGATTCCTAAAATAGGTTGCTGAATCCTTTACGATTTTAAGGTTTATTTGCTTGTACTTTTTTATTTCTTCAGAATCTATACTGTGTTCAATAAATTTATTATAAATAGTTCTCGTAACTTGCGTTTCGATTATACTATTGTTTTTTTTACTCATATTCCCTGATAAACCAAATTTAAAATAGCTAAAAAGACTCTTCCCTACTTCCCCATTAAAACCAAGTTCTTTATTTTTTTCAGATACTACCTTCATTATTTCTGAAGAGCTCCCTGATTCTTTTATTTCAAGAAAATCGACTGCTGCCTGTTCATCAAAATAAGCTAATTTTATAATATCTTTCATAAATTTACCGTCACCCCTTTTATATAATTCTAGTTTTAGTAAAATTCACTTAAAACAATAAATAACATTTAATTATACATGCGTTGATACACTACCAAAAATTAAAATCAATAAAACCATTTAATCCAAATACACACCTTACTTTAATGACCTTAACAACAAATGCGATCACTAATCTAAAAGCAAAAAAGCCATATAGCCTTTTAACATTATGGTTAAAACAGCTACTTTGGCTTTATGCAATATCACAGGAGTAAACTCGTCTTTAAGGTACCTATTACATTTTGTTTAATAAGATGTTTACAATACGGTAGCATTTCTTCGATCTTTGCTACGATTCTTTTTTGTTCTTCTAAAGGTGGGAGTGGAATTAATGTATTGCTTACTATACCTTGATTAATTTTTGGCATACTTTCTGAGGTCCCAGAAGCATTCTCTTTAAAGTACTTCCGATTAAAAGGAGCTTTAAGGGCATAATCAATATATTTTAACGATACTAATGGATACACCCTCATTTTCATCATCAAATCAGGATATATGAATTCATTTTCTCCACCGTCATAAATACAGCTTGCACCTACATATTCCCTTGAATTACTACGTTGAACTAGCAAATCATTCTTTCTTAACCAATAAGATGAATTACTATCTATTTCGATATCAACATATTTATATGCATCTTTATTAAATATACCAGATGTGGTTGCGGTTAAAGTTAAATTTTTTTGTTTGATAGCTAACCCCTTTTGGGGAATAACCGTTTGTAGGTTTATCGAATAAAATATCAATAAGTCTCACCCATCTCCAGCTATTAGGTATATCGAAAGGGATCTCATCATCTGTGATCGCTGGAAGAGTATAATCATATAAAATCCCCCTATAGCTATGTGAAATAATTCCAATTATACTCATATTATAGCACATTACTAAACGAAAAACTGAGGAGACCTTACGAAAACACAAGGTAGTAAACGATGCTGCATACCGTGTGACATACCATAAATATCTAATCATATTCTCATGAGACGTTGCATGCGGTGTTGAACGCCATTTCAATTCTACCTGATTGATGCTTTTTCCTGCTTATTAGCTGCCATTTATTTGGTCCGTCTGACTAAACGGACTTGGGAATCCAAAATGCCTCTTTTTATGAAAGAAAATAGTAAAATTGTAGAAAAATGAGATACAGTTTAAAAACATGAAGTTTATACTTGAGGTGAGCGTCGATGATTATCGATATGCAATACAAGGGCATAACAGCTACTATTCTAGCCTGGAAAAGTGGCCTACAACGCACCCTTATTCACTTGGAGAACTTCGCTTAGATGCACTGCTATTCTATGATAATTAATAATGGAGGTATTTAAACTTGAAGCTTTTTATTATCGGAAATGGTTTTGATCGAGGGCATTGTTTACCTACTAGATATTTGGATTTCCGAACATTTCTTGACGATACGAATTGGGAATTTTTAATGTCCTTTGAAGAAACCTATTCTATATACCAACCTGACTTTTCTGACCCCTACTATTCGGTGGACGCATTTATTCAAAGCAGAAACGATTTACTCTGGTATGAATTGGAAACCAACCTAGCCAATATTGAACTAGATTATATTATTGATAATGCTATTCACATGGACTTGGGATTGGAGAATGAAGATGGCATTATTGATACATTAGATGCACATCACGCGCGTAAATATCAATACATTGAGCAATTAGCTGTTTATCTAGACGATTGGGTAAAAACTATTAGCCTTGAACACACTAGACCTAGAACTACTAAGATAAGTCCCAACAATGAAGCTCTTTATATTAGCTTTAACTATACCGAAGTACTGGAAAACCTCTACCAGATCGACCCATCTAAAGTCATTCATATACATGGATCTATACGAGAAGAAGATTTAGATCCCGTTTTAGGCCATGGTAATCTAGAAATAATAGATTCGATGAAAGTGGGGCGACTTGAAGCAGAAGTTCAACAGAATGAAAAGGCAATGAGCATTCATGGGGCAATGGAAAATTACTTAAGAGAAACCTATAAAGATATACGAAAATATATGCATAATCTCAGACGATTGCAGGGAGTAGATGTCGATGAAATTATTGTTATCGGTCATTCACTGTCCGGTGTAGATATTCCGTATTTTAAAGAAATAGATCTTAAAACTTCAGAGAAAGCAAACTGGAAGGTATACTACCACAGCCCAGTAGATGAAAAACGTATGCTTGACAGTCTACTAGAATGCGGAATTAATAAAGAGCGAATTGTTATGATTCCAAGTAGTGATTTTTATGATCTACCATATGACAGTAGTGATAGAATGACAGGTTCATGTTGTAATTGCTGTAACGATAAGCCGATTGACGATATAGTTGTTTATTCAGATTGCGGAGGGACAGCTTGCAATGCCATCTGCTTAACTGAACATGAATGCGAACCTGAAGGAAATATGTAATGACGCCCCGATAGCTGGTAAAGCTATCGGTTTTTTCTTGTTAACAGAACTAGAACCTTTTTGATAACAGATGTAGTTATGAACTCAAGTCTTCTTTATTAGTATAGGTGGTAGCGTGAACAAGTCACGCCCGATAAACGGGCTGAAGGGTAATTCACCCCCCCTCTTTTCATCAGAAAGGACGTGATACGATGAAAAACTTCAAGAAAATTGCGATTTTTGTATCCATAGCGATCACAGTGAGCATCGCTGTAACCATCTTTCATTTTGACATCAACATCGGCAGTCTAATCGGCAACCTTATCGAAATTTCTGCTCCTATTGATGTAACCATTACGACAACGATTAACATTTACTGAGTTAATTGAATTCCTCAACTCTTACACCCTCAAAAAGTCAGCTACTCGCTGACCGATCAACCAATTGGCTCCTACTCCAATTACACTTAGCCCATACTGTTCCTCGTTCAGTATGGGTTCTTTTTTCGCTTAGCCTTTTCACAGGTGAATGCTTCAAAATGATGCGAGATAGCCCGATACGTATACTTGAATACATATTATAGGAGGTTTTATTCTTGATTACACGAAAACTATTAGTATCTGCTGTAACCCTTGTTGCTTTCATGCTCCTAATGATTCCTACTGGAGCAAACGCCGAATCGTTTGTCGCCCCGAAATTTCTGAGTGTTGAATTCACACAGAAAACCTTTGACGCTGGTGATCCAATAGAATTAACCGTATATAGCGAAGTTGGAACCAATCCAATTGATTATGTATGGGTTCAAATTGAACATAAAGAGACGAAACGATTATTTTATAGCCAAAACATACCGTATACAGACAACGGAACAGATGTAGCGATTACGCTTCCTGTAGCAGCACCACCCGGTGATTATGTCATTCAGGCTATATCCATTTTAGATACGGCTGGTGTAAGGACCGATACGTTTTACCCTGGTGGACTTAATGCCACGTTCCAATTAATCGGAGAGCCAGTTGATACGGATAAGCCCATCTATCATCAGGCGTCTTTTGATAAAGCACAATACCAACCTGGAGATGAAATTGTATTAACCGTAGATGCAACGGATGACCAATCTGGAATGGAATTTGTCTATGCCTCTATCATTCATGGGATTTCACAAGAATATCGATTATGGGGATTCTCATCTGAAATAAACGGAAAACACGAGATCCGCATTTCATTGCCTGATAACTCTCTAAGTGGTGAATACAAGATTCAATATCTTACGCTACGTGATAATGCTGGGAATGAAACAAACGTTTTTAATCCGGGTATTACATTTGAAGTTGTAGGTGGTATCACAGACATCGCTGCACCAACTCTGAAAAATATCTCGATTGAAAAAACCGAGTATAAAGCTGGGGAGACCGTTCATATCGAAATTGATGCCGAAGACGAGAGTGGCGTTGAATCCGTTTATTTATATGTAAGACATATCGGTACAGGTGTGCAATACAACGCCTTTGCTACATTTAACGGCACAACGTTTGATTTTAAACGCCCCCTCCCTATTGATGCACCAACAGGAACCTATGAAGTATTTGCTATTTACTTAGAAGATACATTCGGAAATCAAACTAATTTATTCCGATATGAACCTCGAATTCAATTTGATGTCATCGAATAGTAAAACCAAAAAACCCATAAAAGTCAGCGATTCGCTGACCGATTAAAGGCTTGAAACTCATTGACTCCAACTCCTCTTTTTATTTATTTCATGCCCATGCTGATAACTCAGTGTGGGTCTTTTTTTTGTGAAGCACGCTATGCGTATCTCGTGTGAAATGGTATGTGAAATACCGTGCGACATAACATGTGGTATAAAGTGTCGTATATCGTGTCACATACCGTACCGTATGACGTACAACATACCGTGCAACATAACGTGCCGAACACTGTGTGACATGTCATGCGCAGGGCAAGGGATTTAGGATATGTGTTTACGGTATGTCGCATGGAGTACGTATCTCATATGAAATGGTATGTGAAATACCATGCGGCATGTCGTGAGCATATAAAAGTGCGTATGAGATTGCACATGGTGTGTGATATACCATGTGACATGACGTGCGCATGAGGGCTATGCGTATGGTATGTGAAACACCGTATGGCATGGTGTGCGACATACCGTATGAGATGACGTGCGCATAAAGATTTGTGATTCGTACTGGTTTATCGTGTGCGTATAAGATGTGAGATGAAATGCGCATCCTGTGCGACATGGTGTGTGGCATGGTGTGCGCAATCAAGAAGACGGTTGCCTAATCGCAACCCGATAAGTCACATGAAAAAGTAAAGAATCTAATTTTTTGAGATAAGGGGCGATTTTTTATGGCAGTTATAAATATATTGGACTGGTTAGCTATTTACCTATGAGTGAAACCATCATAGAGAAACTAAAATTCTTGGCAACGGCACTGGTGAGCCTTCAAACTGAAATTACGCCACGGTCTTTAGATGAATACGAAACCCTTGTAGACCCAGTGTTATTCGAGTTTTTATAGAATGAATCCGTTTGTTACCCCGATGAATCGGAGCTACCGATTGATACACCTGAAGGATATCGAGGCGTAAATATAGAGAGCAAAATGATAAACGATCAGTTGTTATTAAAGCTCTATATTCCTGCCGTAGCTAAAGATCAAGACAAAATCCAAACGTTTATCTACAAAGCGCTGTATCCCGTATTACAACAACTTTTTGGGCGTGACTTATGGAGTGTCAAAGTGCGTGAAAGTAGTGAATCTGAGCGCTTTGGCGATGCTCGTGAGACGATTTTACGCTCGGTTAATACTAAAGAATCTATACCGGCTTAACCTGAGAACTGACAGCCTTTTTGAGGCTTGTTGGTTCTTTTTTTTTAGTCAGCAGATCGGTGATTTTTGTAAGTACAAGAGAGCTTTTGGACGACGATAAATCATACATGTCATACAAACATAAAAGAGCGTTTTTCAGTGATTGAGAGCGAAATACCGGACCGTTATCTCTGAGTGGATAACCGTCCTTTTTTTGGTCAGCAGAGCTTATATTTAGGAATACCAGAGCGCCATTAGACCGCTTTATTGGCAGTGAGTTACTGAGTGCAGCTCGTGCCTTCTTGCGCGGGTCCCGCGCCCCTCGGTGGTCTTTCTTAACTCTCTCGCTTACGCTCGTATAACCACTCGGGGCTTCCCACACAAAAGTCACGTAAATCTTTATTCAATCAGCGCGGAGCCTTCCTTCGTTTCGGTGGTTTTTCCTGACTTTTTTAGCTCGCACCGTGTGCGTACAAGGGCTTTATTTTTAGGCATATAACCGCCTCCACTTCGTCCACGCTGCTTGAATAAAAGAATATTAATTGAGGTTCTTTTCTTGATGTTCGCCCTCCCTGGCGGTCAGTCTCTCTACCAGCTTTTTTGATAGCTTCCCCTTTGTGAATCGGACAGCTCTGGAGTGGAATCTCTGGGCGTATTCCGTGACGATATCCCGCGGTGAGCTCGCCCAGAAGTGGTCCTGATTTGATGATAACTGGGCGAAAAATGGGGCTGATGGACGCCGAGGAACTTGTCATACGGCAACGCCCCGAAATGCGACCCGAGGGTCATGCGGAAATTTGTAATGGCGCGGGTTTGCTGAAACCGAGGGCCATCGGGGTCGCCGGGTCTGAATCCGCTTAGAAGTAACGCCCCGGTATACGCACCAACGCTTTGCGGGTGTTTTGAAATAGCTGTGGGTCTATACGGTGCGGAATCGGGGAAAGAGTATAAGGGGGACGTATGACAAGCCTCGCTACGCTCATTTGTCAGTCAGCATAGCTGACCGTCCCCCTTACTGCGAACATGAATGCTTGCGCATCCCTGTTCTTGCCCTGCGGGTGCTCATTTGGAATCTCCATTCAGAGATTCCAACTTACTCGAAGACCCCTCCTTCATTCCAGCAGAAATCCATTCGGATTGCTGCTTCATTTCGGGAAGACCAATGGGCTTCGCCCGCTATGCATTCCAGCCAAGCACTAACAGCTTTGTCGAACATACATGAAAAGAAAATCTGTACGTACACCTGTCTGGAAGGACGGACAGTAATTACTTATCTTCTATGATTCATAACCATGCTTCTAGCATACTTCACCACTGCCTATGTTAATATACAAAGTAGAATGTAAGGTGAAAAACAAAAGAAGGGAGAATAAAAACATGAAAAAATTTAAGATAATAAAAGAAACGATAGAAAAAGAAGTAGTGGAAAAAACAATTTGCAATAAATGCGGAGACACTATTAATCATACTGGAACTGAATTTGATCGAAATGAACAGGAAGAAGAATTTGCCTCCTTCTCAATCACCTTCGGATACGGCAGCAAAAGAGATGGTAATACATATTCGTTCGATTTATGTGATATTTGTTTTCAAAAGATGGTGGATGGGCTAAAAATTGCTCCAACAATTGATGAAGGATAAAAAGTTTGAAATAACCTCTTCTTTCCTATTCTTTTATATGTAATTCTACATGCCCATTCGCCCCCATCATTTTTCAATTAAGATGATGTATCTAGAATTATAAATGTATGAGTTAAAAATTCTGAAATAGCAGATTAATCATTTGCGTATAGCTAAAGCCTGTGTGGCAGATTACCAAGTAATCATTAATACAGGCTTTTTAGAACTTTTTTCGACTAACGCCTAGATTAGTTGAAGTATAAGAATCTATTAGACTAAGTGCTCTACTAAGTCCATATTTAAACAGACTTCTAAATGTGACTCATACTTTTATTAAGAAATATTTCAGAACCCTTATTCTTTTTTGAATTTCCTTATCTTTTTTAGCCGAATTGAGCTCAGATCATTGGTCCAAAGGTTTCGAATCCCATTCCATTCTGAACTTCCGGAGCTTCTGAAGAGCAGTGAATTATATCAATAGAGGCAACCTAGTCACATGATGATTTGATTTATACTGATGGAGAGTATCTTATTTTTTAAATTTGAAAACTCAACGAGAGTTTTTATTCGAAATTCAAAAAATGAAGAGAAAAACAAAATTACAATCTAAATCCGTGCATTTAAGCTCAAAATAAAAACTGCGTAGAATGTTAGATTCCACGTAGTTAATCGATTTTGCCGATTTTACGAGGTCGCATTCGACTGTTTCGTAACGAAGAAAAATAACTGCGTGGAATCTAATCTCTGAATTATACATAAGGTGGTAAAAAATGTGAATCCTATTATTATACAATTTATGGAAAATAAAAAATTTGACTGTCAAGCGACATTTCGTACATTTCAATACACGCTTCACAACTTTCTAAATATTGTGGAAGATGGTAGCGGAGACATAAATCGATTAACAGAATATGACATCCGTTATTATTTCCAGAAAAGGGAAGATAAAAAAATCGCAACCAGACAAAAGGAATATTCGATTATTTCAAGTTTTCTTAAATATCACAATTGGCAGGATCGAATGAACGGGAATGAGTACCCAGAAGAAAAAATTGTCAGTATGGAAAGGAAATCAGTCGATAGTGTCGATATCGCCAAAATTAAAAGAGAAATTGAAAAGATGAATCGTAAACTTAATGGAGAATGGAAAAAAGGAGGAAAAATGCGTGTCGCTCTTATTTATACACTTATCTACACAGGGCTTCGAGTGTCAGAACTCGTGAACTTGATCAAAAGTCACATAGATATACGTGAAAGAACCGGCACGATTCAAGTGTCGGGAAAAGGAAACAAAGCTCGCACCGAAAGAGCTCAGAAGAAAATTAACAGAATACCTGAGTGAACGTGAAGACAACCACCCCGCAGTTTTTATCTCTAATCGAGGTGGCCGTATTAGTGTACGTAATGTGCAGGACATTCTAGCAAGATTAAATGATTGCTACGGTTTTAAAAAAGGAACGCTTCATCCGCATGTGCTCAGACATACATTTCTTTACCAAACGGCCGAGCATGTACCACTAACGACACTCACGCAGCTGGCCGGGCATGATGACCCGAAGACGACGATGATTTATACAACGCCAAACTTGCAGGAAGTTGGTAATCGCCTTGATAGTTTATATGAGGAAGATTGAGTGTGATGAGGAGAAATTTTATTAATATCGAATATAAAGGAATCGAAAAAGAAATGAGCTAATGATGTACATCATTAGCTCATTGATTACAATAGTTATTGTATACATAAACTATTAACAAACCATTTATTAAACTAGTAACTCTGAATCGCCTGTTACTTGCTTAGTTTAAATGTAAACTGATTTTCTGAATCCTTTTCTGATACTATAAATTCTTCATATTGAGTTGTTTCATCGTTTATAATAAGTGCCGCTTCGTAAGTCACTCCTACCTTTAACTTTCCAGTAATAGTTCCTTCCGAGTCTGTTGACCCTAATTGTATTCCTTGCTCAGAGTCGCTACTTTTATCTAAAAGTGAAACTTCTATATTCTGAACCGGTTTGTTACTAGTATCCACAACAGTTATTGTAACATTGGTTTTAATTTCTGATTCCTGTTGACAACCTACAAGTAAAAATATTAAAACTACAGCTAGTATTTTCTTCATCTATCTTTCCAATCATTAATATTATCAAACACAGCCTGAGTAATTCTAGTGCCTTTGTTCATATTAGCTGAAGGACTGGTGCCATACGCATGAATACCCACGGCCGTTTGACCAGTATCTGTATAGTTTCGATATACTGGAGATCCGCTCTGACAACCATATGTATCCATATTATACCTTATTTGATAACTTTGTTGGAATTCTATCGGACCGGCATGTGTCCACATTGTTCCTGTTGGCTTATCACATGGGTAGCCAGTTACAGAAGCGTTTAATCCAACAACAGAAGTATAAGACCTAAAACCTAACCAACCTGTATTGTTCCCAACATTACTGCTTAATTTAATCGCACCATAATCGTAAGATGCGTTCTCGTCTCTAGTCCAACCAGTTACAGAATATAATGTCTCCATAGTATGAGTGCCATACGGGTACGAATTACCATTTCTTCCCGGAGCTACGTTTACTATTTCAGCCCAGCCACCGTCATCATGGCTGTATATACAATGACCAGCTGTAACAACAGTATCTGGACTAACCATAAATCCAGTACAGCCATAGACAGTAGTCAAGTCATTAGGAAATAAGGCATTTATTTTTACAATTGCTCGATTCGGATAGGAGGTTGTATTGCTTATTTTTGTTCTATTATCAGCCCCAATGATAGAAAATGGTTCTATGAAGGGCGAGTTTATGCTTTCATTTTCTTTATCGATTAGGTCTTTGATTTCTTCCGGAATGTCTATTTTTTCTTCATCTGTTAGCACTTCGCCAGTCCCCTGATAAGAAGGTGAAACACTTTCACTGGATTCAGACCTCTTTGAAGAAATATGTTCTTCTATCTTTTCAGTTTCTCCATCGAAGGAGACTGGAGTATTGCTATCAGTTTTTTCTGTAGATGCTGATTCGTCAGCAAAAACTTGACCCGAATAGAAGACTAACAATAACAATAAGACACCAGTAGCTTTTTTTATAACACTCATTCTTCTCACATCCTCTTAAAATTAATTGATATCTATCTGATATTCTCATAGAGGTTGTTCATAGTAGTTTTAGTCAATTCTCTCAATTATCCCCTCCCCTTTTATCTTTGCATTGTATATATAAATATTACCATATATATGAATATTTTTAATATTTTATTTTTTACAACTCCTATCTTTATTGAAAAAAATGGTAGGCGTTGTTATTATGAAATACGGAGGTGTTTTTAAAATGAGAGGAATTATACTAACTAGTATTGCTTCTGTGGTTATTGCGACTGCTTGGTTTGGATTTAGTGGAAATAATACCAAAGCGCTTGAATCCACCAATGTAAAAAATAACGAAGATGTTGTTGCCACAGCACTAGATGAAAATCTTGAAGACAATGGAACGATTTCAGATGGAATACGTAATACTTCTATGATCCTAAATGCTTCTCTTGAAAACACTTCAAGTTTTTCAGACGTAAAAGGAATTGAAAATATAGAAACGTATATGAACGGAGCAATTGAACTTGCTGAAAAACGAAATGCAACACAGTCTATTAAAGATAGACTAAACCTATCTAATCAGCTAATACAGGATGCTATTTTGGAACAAGACCTTAACAAACTTCATAAGGCCGATAAAATTCTATTTAATCTTGATCTGGAGTTTAATGGTGAAGTTTTGCCTCCACAAAACCGAAACTAACTTGAATGGATGATTCATCCCGAAATAGTCCATTAAGGGGTAGATTCAGGAAAATGCGGATTTACAACGCTAAGGAAAAGTCACCCATTAAAAAAGCCGATTTCCATCTCAAGGAATCGACTTTTTTAGTTATTCTTATTCAACTAAGCCTCCGTTAGTTGAGTAACAAATATAAATATTAGATTTGATTACCGTGAAAAACTTTTAGGATGAAATCACGTTCTGGTACCCTTAACTTATGATAAGACTTTAAGAAAGAAGAGTTATCATATGGTACTTCTTTGATATTTACTTTTATTTTGTTATTCTTTATTGTCACGATTGCATAGGGTGCTGTTGGCTTATCATTACAGCCAAGTGAACCAGGGTTTAAATAAATAGTGTTATGACCTATGAAATAATGTAATGGATGATGATGACCGAAACAAATCAAATCTTCATTTTTGTCGTTATATAGTGATTCTAAGTTTTCTATACTTGGATTAACTATTGAACTAAACGGGTCTTTACTAATATGTTCATTTATTTTGTTGTATTCAATTTGGTAATGAATAAATAGGATTGAACAACCTTCTATGTTTCGCTTTATAGTTCGAGGTAATTGGTCTAATTTTTGTATAAAATATTTATCCATTCTATCTAATAACCATTGATGATGTTTTTTAACATGAGAATGACTTTTAGGATACTCTTGACCTTTTGCTAAAGCTAATATAGCTTCATCATGATTCCCTGTAATCATTGAAGTATCGGATCTTGAGAATAACATTTGCAACACTTCATTTGATTCGGGACCTATACCAATCATATCTCCTAAGCAATATATGTGATCAATATTGTTTAGATTGTCTATTTCTGATAGAACGGCTCTTAATGCTGGTGCATTACCATGAATATCAGCAATTATTGCAAATTGCATAAATTTAATTCCCCCCATAAATAACGAACTATAGAAAGATCTCTCTTACTTCATTAAAGCACCCTTTAGCACCATAAAGGTCTTTAAGTTAAAACCAAAAGATAATCATTTACATTTAGATATACTAACAATTTCTTCGATGGCAGAACTAACATCTTTGTTATCTTTAATTACAATCAAATAGTCTGCTTCCCCTTCTTCTGGGTCTACTACATCCTTATGTAAAGATTCAGCTTGTTGACGAATAAGCACTTGCTCAAAATTAGAATAAGCACCCCTAAATATATTGGTATTACGTGTACTATTGGTAACCCGTTCTTTTAGAATTTCATCTGGAATATCAAAATGAACCAAGATACGGGTAAATTTATCTTTATCATAGAATTCTTCAAGCAAATACTTTCTACCCTTTTTAGTTCGATTCGCACTACTAGCAATGATATGAAGATCTGTGTTTTCTATTGCATAATTAGCAATTAACTTAGAGATAGAATGTTTAAGAGTATTATTTCCAGTTTTCGGTTGTAACTTTTGGTAATACGTATTAATAAATTCAGCGTGATTATCCTGATCTAAAACGAAAGAATTTTCTAGTTGTTTTTCTAGATCTCTTGCAAATGTACTTTTGCCACTATGCGTTTTGCCTACTGTAATAACAACTAACCTTTTCAATATTATCCCCCTTTAAATCCCATGCAATGTTAAACTAACCTTCCCCGTTTGTTAAACAAGCAAAAATTATTTTTGAGAAAGATTTTTTAACCACTGATCATTCCACTGAAAATATAATTCACTATTTTCATTATGTAAAAATAAATCTTTAGGGTAAGGTAAAGCAAGTTCAGGCATATTACTTGGACTATAATATTGAAGTTTAAACGTTTCGTTATCTATGGGACTTAGTTCACCACCTTGAATAACGCAATCAAATATAAAGACGTTATACTCCACTTGATGACCATTAGGATATTGATAACGAAAGTCTTTCCCACCAAATACACCTAATAACTTTTTGGGCACAACATATAAACTTGTCTCTTCCCATACTTCACGAACAACTGCTTCGGCTGGTGCTTCTCCGAGTTCAATTGCACCAGCAGGTAGACTCCACTTCTCGCCATTTCCTTTGTTTTGTAATAATATTTCTCCCAAATCGTTTCGAACAATCCCTGCTACACTAGGCATAAAAATAAGTTCATTACCGACTTTTTCTCGTATTTTTTTATAATAATCCGACATTCCCATTTTCTAACCACCTTGAGTTATTTATTTCTTTATAAATTCTCTCCGATATAAACAATCACCTGTCTTTCTTAAACTAATCCTGAGAGTACCCCTAACTGAGCCTCATTTATTCAATATCGTTCTACGTTCTAAGTCTCCTATTTCTCTCAGACTCCGATATTCACTTTTGTGGGTGACAATAAGGTAATCAAGTAAATCAAGTCCTACAATATGACTGACCTCTTTCATTCGTTCATACACCATATTCAAACCACGATGGATATATACACTCATGTGACCGATGAAGCGAAGGAGAAAATAGCCGAGATGTTCCAAAGGTACATGAAATTTTAGCTTGGGATATTCGTATTCAACTCCAAATTTGGACATAAAAAAGCCCTCCCTGCTCATAAGAGCATAGAGGGCAAAACCTTGGTATATAAGGTTTATTAACGTTTTGAGAACTGAGGTGCACGACGAGCGCCTTTAAGACCGTATTTTTTACGTTCTTTCATACGAGCGTCACGTGTTAATAGTCCAGCGCGTTTTAGTGTTGGACGGTATTCTGGATCAGCTAGAAGTAACGCACGAGCGATACCGTGGCGGATTGCGCCAGCTTGACCAGTGTATCCACCACCTTTAACATTTACAAGAATGTCGTAGCTTCCTACTGTTTCAGTAGCTACTAGTGGTTGTTTAACAACTTCACGTAAAGCTGCAAACGGGATATATTCATTGATTTCACGACCATTGATAACGATTTTACCGTCGCCAGGGACTAAACGTACGCGAGCTACTGAGCTCTTACGGCGACCAGTACCAGTATATTGAACCTGTGCCAAGTTAATAACCTCCCCTAATTAATTATCCACGAAGTTCGTAAACTTCTGGTTGTTGTGCTTGGTGCGCATGTTCGCTACCAGCGTAAACATGTAATTTTTTAAACATTTGACGACCAAGAGAGTTCTTTGGAAGCATGCCTTTAATAGCAAGCTCTAACATGCTCTCAGGGTAGTTTGTACGCATTTCATTAGCAGTTCTAGTTTTTAAACCACCAGGGTGCATGCTGTGGCGGTAGTAAATTTTATCAGTAAGCTTCTTACCAGTTAATTCGATCTTAGAAGCGTTCAAGATAATTACATGATCACCAGTATCCACATGTGGTGTATAAGTTGGTTTATGTTTACCACGTAGAATTGATGCTACTTCACTAGCAAGACGTCCAAGAGTTTTGCCTTCAGCATCAACTACGTACCATTTACGTTCGATATTGTTTGCATTCGCCATAAACGTTGTACGCATCGGTTTTCCCTCCTAAATTAAATCCATCATAATCATTTTTGGTTTCATATATTCTTACACAATAAGATTCCGGGGCTTATCGTGGTTTTAATAATAATACCATATGCTATAATATAACTTTACCAGCTGATTGTCAAGTCGATGTTACACCTGGATTAGTTGTTTTAAGAATTTTTTCTCGCAAATCCAGCAAATGACGCTCTTTACTTATCATTAGCAATATTTTCTTCGTAATAGACTTGCCATAAATACAGGCCATGACCAGGTGCTGTTTTCCCAGCATAGATACGGTTTTTCTTCGCTAAAATCTTCTCTATTTCATGTGGCTCTCGCTCGCCCTTACCAACCTCTAGTAAGGTTCCCATTAAAATGCGAATCATATTATAAAGAAACCCGTTACCAACAAAACGGAACAGTAGCTCATCATCATGTTCCTCAATATAAATCCCATAGATGTTCCGCACGCGATCTTCCACTTCAGACCTTGCTGAACAAAAGCTCGTAAAGTCATGTTCTCCTAATAAATACGGGATGGCTTCGCGCATACGCTCCACATCTATTGGAAAGGAATACTGATAAGCATAATGTCGCAAAAAAGGGTTGCTTTTCTTCGTACGTATTAATCGGTAGCGATACTCCTTACCTATAGCATGATATCGCGCATGGAAGTCCTCTGCTACATAGGCCGCTTCCTCTACTACAACATCATTCGGCAGAATAGAATTCAAAGCAGCTGGCCACCGCTCCTCAGGCAACTGCAAAGGACTATCGAAATGAATTACTTGACCCACCGCATGAACACCAGCGTCCGTGCGGCCAGAAGCAACAACTTTCACTTCACTGCCCTTATGCAGCTTCGTAAGTGCTGATTCTAGCTCCCTCTGGACAGTCCGTTTATTCGGTTGTACTTGATAGCCCGCAAAGCCTGTGCCATCGTAAGCGATAATACATTTGATTCTCATGATATGCCCTCTTTATGTTCTAAATATAATTAACAATATCGTTAAAGCCAAAAGCAATAACAACATCAAGGTATCAATACCGCTCCACACAAGCTTACGATACCTTGTCCGTCCATCGCCTCCACGATAACCACGAGCCTCCATTGCTGTGGCAAGCTCCTCTGCTCGTTTAAATGAACTCACAAACAGCGGAATCAGTAGTGGAATAATCGCCATCACACGGTCTTTTACAGGGCCTGAAGAGAACTCCACGCCTCTTGCTGATTGTGCCTTCATAATCTTATCTGTTTCCTCCATGAGCGTCGGAATAAACCTTAAGGCGATAGACATCATTAGAGCGAGCTCATGCACCGGAAACTTCAACTTCTTAAGTGGGCCTAACAAACTCTCTAAACCGTCTGTAATCGCAATAGGGGCTGTTGTTAACGTTAGTATCGATGTGATTAAGATTAATAGGAAAAAGCGTAAAGAGATAAATATCCCTTGTCTCAAGCCTTCCTCGTAAACTTTAAACCATCCTAATTCAAAAATAATCGGTCCTTCTCTTGTTAAAAAGATATGCATCAAGAACGTAAAAATAATCAAAATGAAGACGAGTTTTAAGCCGCCAAATACAAAGCGCATCGGCACTTTCGACATCGCTAGCATTAATAAGGTATAGACAACAAGGGCACCATACGTAATCGCATTATTAGCGATAAAAACAACACATACGAATAAAAGAACGATAATGAGTTTGGAACGCGGGTCCATTCGGTGAATCACTGAATCAGCTGGAACATAGCGTCCAAAAATCATTTTTTCCATCATTAGGCTTCACCTCTCTTTAAAAAGCGAGGCATTTCTTGACTGATTTCCTCTATTGTTAAGCATGTTTTAGCAAACTTATAGCCGAATGTTTTCTCTAGCTTTTGCTGGAACTTCACAACCTCTGGTACGTCTAAGCCCATTTTTATCAATTGCTCCGGGTCAGAGAAAATCTCGAGTGGTGTGCCCACTTTATAGACTTCACCTTTATGCATAATAGCAATCTTATCCGCATAGCGTGAGGCATCCTCCATACTATGCGTTACAAGAATCGTAGATAAATTCCGCTCTTTATGAAGCTGATAAAACATATCCATAATTTCTTTGCGCCCACGAGGATCTAAGCCAGCTGTTGGTTCATCAAGCACAATGACATCAGGATGCATCGCTAATACACCAGCAATGGCAACTCGGCGCATTTGTCCACCAGAAAGATCGAACGGCGATTTTTGTAAAATCGACTCATCTAGGCCCACTTGTTTAATTGCTTCATGCGCTCGCCTTTTTGCTTCTTCTTCATTCACACCGAAATTCATCGGACCAAAACAAATATCCTTCTCTACAGTTTCTTCAAATAGTTGATGCTCAGGAAATTGAAACACAATCGCTACTTTTTGGCGTATCGCTTTTAAGCCTTTCTGTTTCTTTTCAGAAGTAATCGTTCTCTCACCAATAACAACTTCGCCCGCTGTAGGTTTCAGTAATGCATTTAAATGTTGTAGGACGGTCGATTTCCCAGAACCAGTATGTCCTATTAAAGCGAGAAATGTGCCAGACGGAATATCTATAGACACATCTTGAATCGCTAATCTTTCAAACGGCGTATTGACCTGATAGCGATATTCTACATTTTTGAGTGAGATGTCCATAATTCTTCCACCAATTCTTCTTCAGATAAATGATGCTTAGATACTGGGATATTTAAGCCTTTTAACATTTTGCTCATTTTCACAGGGAATGGAATATCGAGTCCTAACGAAATCAACTCTTCATCTAATTGGAAAATATCTTCCGGACTACCTTCCCGATAAAGCTGTCCTTTATTCATCACAATCATGCGATCAGCCTTTGCTGCTTCTTCTAAATCATGTGTGATGGAAATAACAGTCATTTCTTGCGATGCTTTTAACTGCCTAATCGTCTCTAACACCTCTTCACGACCACGCGGGTCTAACATAGAGGTCGCTTCGTCCAAGACAATGATATTTGGCCTAAGCGCTAGAACCCCTGCAATGGCCACACGCTGCTTTTGGCCACCTGATAAATGGTGCGGCTCTTGATCAAGAAACTGTTCCATTTTCACACTCTCCAGCGCGTCATGGACACGCTTAATCATTTCCTCTCTCTCGATGCCGTGATTTTCTAAACCAAAAGCCACATCATCCTGTACAGTCGTACCAACAAACTGGTTATCGGGATTTTGAAAAACCATCCCAATTTTATCTCGTATGTCCCAAACCGTTTCTTCTGATAGCAGCAAACCATCTACCGTAATACTGCCTTCCTTTGGGAAATTTAAGCCATTTAAAAGCTTAGCCATCGTTGACTTGCCTGATCCATTATGACCAACAATCGCCAACCATTCCCCTTCATATATATCAAACGTCACATCTTTCAACGCATAATCCGCATTCTCATCATATTTAAAAGAAAGATTCCTTATCTGTACGAGGGAATTCTTCATACTCATCTACTCCTCTCCAACCTCTGCTGCTCTCAACTCTACTAAAAACAAACCTAAAAATCTAACGTCTAAATTTTATTAGAAAACTGTGCGATTGGCAAGCCTTTAAGGCGACGACAGAGACCTAGTTGCTCTTATACTTCGTTCTTTCTTTTGACAGGCCTCATAGCTATTATTCTTCTCTGCTTGTCAAAAGATAATTGCTCTGAAGTGATTGAAACCTGAGCAATTGGCAAGCCCGTTAAGACGATGACAGAGTCTTAATTGCTCTTATACTTCACTCTTTCTTCTGACTCACTTCATCGCTATTCTTTAATGCTATCAATAGGTCACGGCTCTGAAGTGATAGAAAACCAATTCTTAATCGTACTAATATCACTGGCTTGCATTCAGAATGGTTCATGCGTTTAATGATTCTTTATGCACAAGTCTTGCTTCTTTACTAGTTTTAACGCAATTCCAATGTTTACACGCAATTCGTTGATTTTCTTTGCTACCTTTTGCGCGATTCCACCCTTTACGCGCAATCCCTTGGTTTTCTTTACTACCTTTTGCGTGATTCCATCATTTACGCGCAATTCTTTAGCTTTCTTTACTACCTTCTGCGCGTTTCCATCGTTTACGCGCAGTTCCTTAGCTTTCTTTCCTACTTTTTGCGCGCTTCCATCGTTTACGCGCAATTCCTTAGCTTTCTTTCCTACCTTTTGCGCGCTTTCACCCTTTACGCGCAATTCCTTGGTTTTCTTTACTACCTTTTGCGCGTTTCCATCATTTACGCGCAATTCTTTTGTTTTCTTTACTACCTTTTGCGCGTTTCCATCGTTTACGCGCAATTCCTTAGCTTTCTTTACTACTTTTTGCGCGCTTTCACCCTTTACGCGCAATTCCTTAGCTTTCTTTACTACTTTTTGCGCGTTTCCATCGTTTACGCGCAGTTCTTTGTCTTTCTTTACTACTTTTTGCGCGCTTTCACCCTTTACGCGCAATTCTTTTGTTTTCTTTACTACCTTTTGCGCGTTTCCACCTTTTGCGCGCAGTTCTTTGTCTTTCTTTACTACTTTTTGCGTGATTCCACCCTTTACGCGCAATTCCTTAGCTTTCTTTACTACTTTTTGCGCGCTTTCACCCTTTACCCGCAATTCTTTTGTTTTCTTTGCTACCTTTTGCGCGATTCCACCTTTTACGCTCAATACTTTGCCTTTCTTTCCTACCTTTTACGCGCTTTCAACCTTTGCATGCAGTTCTTCACTTTACCCCATATCTTTTACGCGTCTTCACGTATATAAGTAATTCTTCTTTTTTCCCTAACCTGTATGATGCACCGACAATACATACCCACGTACTCTGCCACTAATTATGCTATTGAATAAGGAGTTACAAAAATTCTATTAACTAAAACTTAGGGGCGAAACAAACATTTCTCTTTATATAATAAAAAAGCCGCCACTATTGATGGCGAGCTACTATGTATATGGAGTTCTATCCTATCTGCAACTATCTCCATAACAAAGGCTCGATAATAATTGCCTTGGCAATGGTTGTTTTTAAAAAAGCCTGCATCCTCATCCTAGTAATACAGGCATTCCTGTATGGACGAGTAAAGCAAATGGATGAAGATGCAAAGAGCTAGACGTAACACCTCAATATTACGGATGTCCATCGTAACACTCAAAATGGTTTTGCTCATTGGCTTTAGGGGTATCCCTATTTAAAGAAAGAGGGCATTGAATAAGTTCCAATGAAACCATTCAGGCGCCCTCAATCTGCACATGAATCCCAAAGGTTAGGTTATCCTAATCTAAGAAGATACGTTTATTATACTAATTCGATGATTACCATTGGTGCTGCGTCGCCACGACGAGGACCGATTTTCATAATACGAGTGTAACCACCTTGACGCTCTTCATAACGAGGAGCAATATCACTGAACAATTTTTGAACAGCATCTTGGTTTTTCTCAGCATCAGCTACTTCATGACGAACATATGCAGCTGCTTGGCGACGAGCGTGAAGATCTCCACGTTTACCAAGAGTGATCAATTTTTCAACTACTGAACGAAGTTCTTTAGCACGAGCTTCAGTTGTTTCAATACGCTCATTGATGATTAAATCTGTTGATAAGTCACGTAGCATCGCTTTACGTTGAGCGCTAGTGCGTCCTAACTTTCTGTATCCCATGAAAGTTTCCCTCCTTTGTTGAAGTCATTAAAGGCTAGATTTCAAAAGACAATCAGTCGTCTTTACGCAAACCTAATCCAAGCTCTTCTAGTTTATGTTTTACTTCCTCTAGAGACTTCCTACCTAAGTTACGTACTTTCATCATATCCTCTTCAGTTTTATTAGCTAACTCCTGAACAGTGTTAATGCCTGCACGTTTTAAGCAGTTGTATGAACGAACAGATAAATCTAGTTCTTCAATTGTCATTTCAAGGACTTTTTCTTTTTGGTCTTCTTCTTTTTCAACCATAATTTCAGCATTTTGAGCTTCATCAGTTAAACCAACAAAGATATTCAAATGCTCAGTTAAGATCTTCGCTCCAAGTGCAACTGCATCTTGAGGGCCAGTACTTCCGTCAGTCCAAACATCAAAAGTCAATTTATCAAAATTACTCAATTGACCAACACGAGTATTCTCAACTTGATATTGTACGCGTGAAACTGGCGTATAAATAGAATCAATAGGAATTACACCGATTGGTTGATCTTCTTTTTTGTTTTGAACAGCTGGTGTATAACCACGACCACGTTTAGCAGTTAGACGCATATGCAAATGACCATTTGAACCAAGAGTAGCAATATGAAGATCCGGATTAAGAATCTCTACATCACTATCATGTGTTACATCTGCAGCAGTAACTACACCTTCGCTTTGAACGTCAATTTCTAATGTTTTTTCTTCATCAGAATAGATTTTCAATGCGAGCTTTTTAATGTTTAAAATGATAGATGTTACATCTTCTACGACGCCTTCAATTGTTGAGAACTCATGAAGTACCCCATCAATTTGGATCGAAGTGACAGCGGCACCTGGGAGTGAGGATAATAGGATACGACGTAAGGAGTTACCCAAAGTTGTTCCATATCCACGCTCAAGTGGTTCTACGACGAACTTACCATACTTAGCATCATCGCTGATCTCAACCGTTTCGATTTTTGGTTTTTCTATTTCGATCATCAAAATACACCCTCCTTCAAAACGTCGAAACCCCGGTTTATTAACCGAAATTCCCCCATGTATACGTTCCCGTTTTGTGCACAACAACTGGAATAATAAATACTGTATAATTCATTTACTTTGTATCATATCCCATTATAGACAGGGATTCAAAAGTTTATACAGATTAATTATACACGGCGGCGTTTTGGTGGACGACATCCGTTATGTGGTACTGGAGTAACGTCTCTGATAGCAGTAACTTCTAGACCAGCAGCTTGTAATGCACGAATAGCAGCTTCACGACCTGCACCAGGTCCTTTAACTGTTACTTCTAAAGTTTTCATACCATGTTCCATAGATGCTTTCGCAGCTGTTTCAGCAGCCATTTGCGCAGCGAAAGGAGTCGATTTACGAGAACCTCTGAATCCTAGCGCACCAGCACTTGACCAAGAAAGAGCATTACCATGAGAATCAGTGATAGTTACGATTGTATTATTGAATGTTGAACGAATATGTGCAATTCCGCTTTCAATATTCTTTTTGACACGACGTTTACGTGTATTAGTTTTACGAGCCATTTTAAGAACCCTCCTTTACCGATTATTTCTTTTTGTTCGCTACAGTCTTACGAGGACCTTTACGTGTACGAGCATTGTTTTTAGTATTTTGTCCGCGAACAGGTAAGCCACGACGGTGACGAAGACCGCGGTAGGATCCGATTTCCATTAGACGTTTGATGTTAAGTGATACTTCACGACGAAGGTCACCTTCAACTTTTAATGAATCGATTTGCTCACGAATTTTGTTTAATTCATCTTCAGTAAGATCGCGTACACGAGTATTCTCGTTTACACCAGCTTCTGCTAGAACTTTTTGAGCAGTTGTTTTACCAATACCATAGATATAAGTTAATGAGATTACTACACGTTTTTCACGTGGTACATCTACACCTGCAATACGTGCCACTATATGCGCACCTCCTTCAAATTAGCCTTGTTTTTGTTTATGTTTAGGGTTTTCACAGATAACCATTACTTTACCTTTTCTGCGGATGACTTTGCACTTTTCGCAGATCGGTTTAACTGATGGTCTTACTTTCATTATCCTAACCTCCTTAGTAGTACGGAGTGCAATGATTATTTAAAACGATAAGTGATTCTTCCGCGAGTTAAGTCATAAGGAGAAAGCTCAACTGTTACTTTATCCCCTGGTAAAATACGAATGAAGTGCATGCGGATTTTACCGGAAACATGAGCTAAAACTGTATGACCGTTTTCTAATTCTACCTTAAACATTGCATTTGGCAAAGTGTCTATGACTGTGCCTTCTACTTCAATTACATCATCTTTCGCCACTAAACAAGTCTCCCTTCCATAAAATCATATACGAAATATATCAAATGCTTTCCCAAGCATGTAGATATTCTTTGCTAAAAGGTTCGCAGAATAACACATTCGGACATTCCGATACATAATCTCATAGGTCGCGTAATCAATGCAAGCTTTATGAGCTAATAATCATCTTACTCAAAACAAATGATTTTAAACATATACACAACAACCTTCTGATTATAACATAAAAAGAGTTTGACGTCTCCTTATAGTAAAAAGAAAAATGAGTTAGAAACGGAGTATTTTAGAAAAGCCTACTGTTATTTTACAGTAAGTATTTCATAACCAGTTTCAGTAATGGCTATTGTATGTTCGAAATGGGCACAACGCTTACCATCGACTGTTACGACTGTCCATTGATCGGATAGCGTTGATACATATCTACTACCGATATTTACCATCGGTTCGATAGCTAATACCATACCTGGTTTTAATAGAGGCCCTTTATTCGGGGGACCAAAATGTGGAATCTGTGGTTCCTCATGTAAGTCTTGCCCTACCCCATGTCCGACATATTCTCGTACAATGGAAAAACCTTTGCTTTCCGCATATGTTTGGATTGCATGAGAGATGTTCGATAAGCGTACACCTGGCTTTGCTTGTTTTAAGCCTTCATATAATGACTGCTCAGTAACTTCAAGCAATGCTTTTGATTGTTCATCAATTGCCCCTACTGCGTAGGTCCAGGCAGAATCACCGTGATAACCGTTATATTTTGCACCTATATCAATACTGATGATATCACCATCGTTTAAGCTGTTATCATCAGGAATCCCGTGAACTAGCTTTTCGTTCACAGATGTACATATACTACCTGGAAAACCGTTATATCCTTTAAAAGATGGGACGGCCCCACATTTGAGAATAAAAGCCTCAGCAAGACGATCTAATTCTCTTGTCGTTATTCCCGGAGTGATATGCTTTTGTAATTCCTCATGTGTTAAAGCGACAATTCTACCAGCTTCTCGCATAATATCGATTTCACGTTGAGTTTTGCTTATGATCATTATTGTAAGCCTCTTAAAAGACTATCTAGATCAGTAAATACTTTACCAATTTCTTGTTGACCGTTAATGTTACGTAAATAGCCTTTATTTTCATAGAAATCAAGCAAAGGTTTTGTTTGCTTAATGTTTACGTCAAGTCTATTTTTAACAGTTGCTTCATTATCATCTTCACGTTGATATAATTCTCCACCACAACGGTCACATTCGCCCTCTTTAGTTGGAGGATTAAATACAAGATGATATGTTGCCCCACAAGATTTACATATTCTGCGGCCAGTTAGCCTTTCCATCAAAATCTCTTGATCTACATCAATGTTAATAACGTAATCAATTTTTCTTGATAGATCAGAAAGAATATTTTCTAAAGCATCCGCTTGAGCAACGGTTCTAGGGAAACCATCTAAAAGAAAACCTTTTTCGCAATCGGGTTTACCAAGACGTTCTCTAACAATACCAATTGTTACTTCGTCTGGCACAAGTTCACCTTTATCCATAAAAGACTTTGCTTCTAAACCTAGAGCAGTTTCTTCTTTGATCGCTGCACGGAACATGTCTCCAGTAGAGATATGCGGAATACCGTACTTTTCAACAATTCTTTCTGCTTGTGTACCTTTACCGGCACCAGGGAGCCCCATTAATACAAGATTCAAGTGAATTCCCCCCTATTCTATTAGGTTTGAGGGAACAATCGTCCCCTTAAACCTTTCTATTTGATAAAACCTTTATAATGACGTTTAACTAGCTGAGACTCTAACTGTTTGTAAGTATCAAGAGCAACACCAATCACGATTAGTAAGCTCGTTCCACCGATTTGAGCAGTTTCTGGTAGCCCTGCAACATTAATGAAGAACATTGGAATGATTGCAATCGCTGTTAAGAAAAGAGCACCAACAAAAGTTAAACGATATAAGACTTTAGTTAAATATTCCTGCGTGTTTTTACCAGGACGGATGCCCGGTACATAACCACCTTGATTCTTAAAGTTCTCAGAGACTTTCTCTGGGTTTACTTGAATGAATGCATAGAAATATGTGAAAGCAATTATTAATGCAGCATAGATGACCATACCAATTGGCTCAGTATAATCAAATATCTTCTGGATCCAACTCGTTACACTATTCGATTCAAAAAAGCCTGCAATCGTTCGTGGTGTAATGATAAATGAAATCGCAAAGATAACAGGGATAACACCTGCAGCATTTACTTTTAAAGGTAAATGAGTGTTTTGAACACCTACTGGCGTCTTACCTGCTGATGCACGTTTTGCATATTGTACTGGAATTTTTCTTAATGCCTGTTGGATAAAGATTGTTCCAACTACAATAGCAATAACCGCAAGCACGATAAGTACAAGGGTTACGATACGTAGGAATAATTGATCTCCAGCACCTTCAATTTGCTGCGCATAAATTTGGTTAGCGATGGAAGGAATACCGGCAACGATTCCAGCGAAGATAATAATAGAAATACCATTACCAACACCTTTTTCCGTAATTTGCTCCCCTAACCACATTAAAAAAGCAGTTCCTGCAGTTAATACTGTAGCAATTAATAAATAAGAGCCAATACCCGTATTTTCAATTAACATGCCACCAGCAAGATTATTAAACCCATAAGACATACCAAGAGCTTGGATAAAACCAAGCACGATAGTAAAGTATCGTGTAAACTGAGCTAGTTTACGACGACCTGCCTCACCTTGCTTAGCCCATTCCGTAAATTTCGGCACAACGTCCATTTGTAGTAACTGAACAATGATTGATGCTGTAATATACGGCATGATTCCCATCGCAAGAATTGAGAAGTTTAATAACGCACCGCCACCAAATACATTCAAGACACCAAATACACTCATTTGATCCTGTGATTGTAAAATTTGTGCATTCACCCCTGGAACGGGGATAAATGTGCCGATGCGAAATACAATTAACATTAATAGGGTGAAAATGATCTTTCTTCTTATGTCACCCACGCGCATAAAATTGGAGATTGTCTGAAGCATTAGATCACCTCGGCTTTACCGCCGGCAGCTTCGATTGCTTCTTTAGCCGCAGCAGAGAATTTATGAGCTTTAACTGTAAGCTTTTTCTCTACGTTGCCTTTAGCAAGAACTTTAATTCCTGCTTTTTCGTTACTTACAACACCCGTTTCAATAAGAAGCTCTGGAGTAACTTCCGCTCCATCTTCAAAACGATTAAGTGCGTCAAGATTAACTACCGCATATTCTTTACGGTTAATGTTAGTGAATCCGCGTTTTGGTAAGCGTCTGAATAAAGGTGTTTGACCACCTTCGAATCCAGGACGTACGCCGCCGCCAGAACGAGCATTTTGACCTTTATGTCCCTTACCAGCAGTTTTACCGTTACCTGAACCAATACCGCGACCTTTGCGTTTACGTTCTTGACGTGAACCTTCTGCAGGTTTTAATTCATGAAGTTTCATGTTGGCACCTCCTTATTTTGTAGAAGATCGAAAATTATTTTTCAGTTACCGTTACAAGATGAGCAACTTTATTAATCATACCACGGATGGCAGGATTGTCTTGGTGCTCAACTGTTTGGTGCATTTTGCGTAATCCAAGAGCTGTTACTGTTTGGCGTTGGTCCTCAGGGCGACCAATCACACTGCGAGTGAGGGTAACTTCTAGTTTATTCGCCATTTGATTTCCCTCCTTATCCTAACAGTTCTTCTACTGATAAACCACGTAACTTAGCTACGTCTTCAGCACGTTTTAATTGTTGTAGACCATCTAGTGTTGCGCGAACCATGTTAATTGGTGTGTTTGTACCCAATGATTTAGAAAGGATATCGCCTACACCCGCTAACTCTAGTACCGCACGAACTGGTCCACCAGCGATAACTCCTGTACCTTCATATGCAGGTTTTAGAAGAATTTCGCCAGCTCCGAAGTGACCGATTACTTCGTGAGGAATTGTTGTTCCAACCATAGGAACTTCAATTAAGTTTTTCTTCGCATCTTCAATTGCTTTGCGAATAGCTTCTGGTACCTCTTGAGCTTTACCTGTACCAAAGCCAACGTTACCGTTTTTATCTCCAACTACTACAAGAGCAGAGAATCTGAAACGACGTCCACCTTTAACAACCTTAGCTACACGGTTTACCGTAACTACGCGCTCTTCAAGTTCAAGTTTGTTTGGATCAATACGACGCATTCTATATGTCCCTCCTTTGTCTATTAAAATTCTAACCCGTTTTCGCGAGCAGCATCTGCTAACGCTTTAACACGACCATGATATAAGTATCCTCCACGGTCAAATACGATTGATTTCAATCCTTTTGCTTCCGCACGTTTAGCGATTAATTCGCCGACTTTAACAGCCGCATCAACGTTGCCTGTAGCTTCAATACTAGCTTCTTTGTCTTGTGTAGACGCGCTAGCAAGAGTTACTCCGTTCACATCGTCAATTAATTGTGCATAAATGTGTTTATTTGAGCGATACACATTTAGACGAGGACGAGCCGCAGTGCCAGAAAGTTTAGATCTTACGCGAGCGTGTCTTTTCTTACGCACTGCATTTTTATCAGCCTTCGTAATCATTTCGGTCACTCCTTTCGTTTAGCTATGCAGCATTACTTACCTGTTTTACCTTCTTTACGACGAACATATTCTCCTTCATACCTAATACCTTTTCCTTTGTAAGGTTCTGGAGGACGAACGTCACGAATGTTAGCCGCTAAAGCGCCTACACGTTCTTTACTTGCACCTTTTACTACTACTTTCGTATTAGCTGGTACTTCGATTTCGATACCTTCTTCAGGTTCGATTTCAACTGGGTGAGAGTATCCAACGTTCAATACAAGCTTTTTACCTTGTTTTTGGGCACGGTAACCGACACCGATAAGTTCTAAGCCTTTTTCGAAGCCTTTAGATACACCTTCAACCATGTTAGCGATCAATGCACGAGTTGTACCATGAAGCGCACGGTGCTCTTTTTGATCAGAAGGACGCACGATGTTGATTACGTTCTCTTCGATGTTAATTGCGATATCTTTATTAAAAGTGTGAGAAAGCTCACCTTTAGGACCCTTTACGATAACGTGATGATTTTCATCAAGCGTTACTGTTACTCCACTAGGGATTTCAATTGGTTTTTTACCTATACGGGACATTTATTGCACCTCCATTCTTTCTGAAACTATATTACCAAACGTACGCTAGTACTTCTCCGCCTACTTGTTTCGCGCGAGCTTCTTTGTCTGTAAGAACGCCTTGAGAAGTAGAAACGAGTGCGATACCAAGACCGTTAAGAACGCGTGGTACCTCATCAGCTTTAGCATAAACACGAAGACCAGGTTTACTGATACGTTTTAAGCCTGTGATTACACGTTCATTTTTTGCACCGTATTTTAAGAAAATGCGGATAATGCCTTGCTTGTTATCTTCGATAAACTCTACATCACGTACGAAGCCTTCACGCTTAAGGATTTCAGCAACTTCTTTTTTAATATTAGAAGCAGGAACTTCTAATTTTTCGTGACGAACCATGTTCGCATTACGGATGCGAGTTAGCAAATCTGCAATTGGATCTGTCATGACCATTGTTTTTACCTCCTTCCCTAACTTTGGGTTTACCAGCTAGCTTTTTTAACGCCAGGAATTTGTCCTTTATATGCTAATTCACGGAAACAAATACGGCAAAGCTTAAATTTACGGTATACAGAATGTGGACGTCCACAACGTTCGCAACGTGTATATTCTTGTACCTTGTATTTAGGCGTGCGTTTTTGTTTCGCAATCATTGACTTTTTAGCCACGTTTTCGCCTCCCTCTAATTAACGATTACTTTTGGAATGGCATTCCAAATTGTGTTAAAAGTTCACGAGCTTCTTCATCAGTATTGGCAGTTGTTACGATAACGATATCCATACCACGAACTTTGCTTACTTTATCGTAATCGATCTCAGGGAAGATCAATTGCTCTTTAATACCAAGTGTGTAGTTTCCGCGTCCGTCGAAAGACTTTTTAGAAATACCACGGAAGTCACGTACACGTGGAAGAGAAACAGATACTAATTTATCGAAGAATTCGTACATGCGTTCTCCACGTAAAGTAACTTTCGCTCCGATTGGCATACCTTCACGTAAACGGAAGCCAGCGATTGATTTTTTCGCGCGAGTGATAACAGGTTTTTGACCTGCGATTTGTGTTAATTCCTCAACAGCATTATCTAATGCTTTAGAGTTTTGCACAGCATCACCCACACCCATGTTGATAACGATTTTTTCAAGTTTTGGTACTTGCATTACTGATTTATAGTTAAACTTGCTCACAAGAGCAGGAGTAATTTCTTTTACATGTTTTTCTTTTAGGCGGTTCATCGATTGTACCTCCCTTCTTCATTGATCTATTTATCTAAAGATTCACCTGATTTTTTTGCTACACGCACTTTTTTCCCATCAACCGTTTGATAGCCTACGCGAGTTGGTTCACCAGATTTAGGGTCAACCGGCATAACGTTTGATACATGAATAGGTGCTTCTTGGCTAAGGATTCCACCTTGAGGATTCAAGTTAGATGGTTTAGCGTGTTTCTTTACGATATTAACACCTTCTACAAGAACGCGTTCTTGTTTTGGGTAAGCAGCAAGAATAACGCCTGATTTGCCTTTATCCTTACCAGAGATGACCATTACTTTATCACCTTTTTTTACATGCATCTGTGTGCACCTCCTTAAAGGCATTTTGTTTAATTTTTATAGTACTTCTGGAGCTAATGATACGATTTTCATGAAGTTGTTCTCGCGTAGTTCACGAGCAACTGGTCCAAAGATACGTGTACCACGAGGACCTTTATCGTCACGAATAATTACACATGCGTTTTCATCAAAACGGATGTATGTGCCATCTTTACGACGAACGCCGCTCTTTGTACGAACGACAACAGCTTTAACAACATCACCTTTTTTAACAACGCCACCTGGTGTTGCTTGTTTCACTGTGCAAACAATTACATCACCGATGTTGGCAGTTTTACGGCCTGAACCACCTAAAACTTTAATTGTAAGTACTTCACGAGCACCAGAGTTATCAGCAACTTTTAAACGTGATTCTTGTTGAATCATCTGTGTAACCTCCCTTCGGGATCAAACATATTTCCGAACAATTAGATAATAACTGCTTTCTCAACAACTTCAACTAGACGGAAGCGTTTAGTCGCAGATAATGGGCGAGTTTCCATGATACGAACGATATCGCCGATTTTTGCTTCATTTTGCTCATCATGAGCTTTAAACTTTTTAGAGTACTTTACGCGTTTGCCGTATAATGGATGCTTTTTGTATGTTTCGACTAAAACAGTAACAGTTTTATCCATTTTGTCTGAAACAACGCGTCCAGAGTATACTTTGCGTTGGTTACGTTCACTCATTGTGCGAACCTCCTCTCAATATCACTTGCTAAAACCAATTTCTCTTTCACGGATAACAGTTTTCATACGAGCAATTGCTTTACGCACTTCACGGATGCGAGCTGTGTTTTCCAGTTGTCCAGTCGCCAATTGAAAGCGTAGATTAAAAAGCTCTTCTTTTAATGATTTAACTTTTTGTTCTATTTCGGCAGTGGTAAGGTCACGAATTTCATTAGCTTTCATTTGATTCACCACCAATTTCTTCTCGTTTTACAAACTTACATTTAACTGGAAGTTTGTGTGCTGCAAGACGTAGAGCTTCACGAGCGATCTCTTCAGATACACCTGCAATTTCGAACATTACTTTACCAGGCTTAACAACTGCAACCCATCCTTCAGGAGCACCCTTACCAGAACCCATTCGGACTTCAAGAGGCTTAGCAGTGTATGGCTTATGCGGGAATATTTTAATCCAAACTTTACCGCCACGTTTCATGTAACGAGTCATTGCAATACGGGCAGATTCGATTTGACGGTTAGTGATCCAAGAAGCATCTTGAGCTTGTAGACCATATTCACCGAATGTTACTTCAGTACCACCTTTTGCTTGACCGCGCATTTTTCCACGGTGTACACGACGATATTTTACGCGTTTTGGCAATAGCATATTATTTGCCTCCTTCCCCATTATTCTTCTTTGTAGGAAGCACCTCTCCACGATAGATCCATACTTTTACGCCTAACTTACCGTAAGTCGTATCTGCTTCTGCTGTAGCATAATCAATGTCAGCACGAAGAGTATGAAGTGGTACAGTTCCTTCGCTATAAGATTCAGAACGAGCGATATCAGCACCGCCAAGACGTCCAGATACCATTGTTTTGATACCTTTAGCTCCTGCGCGCATAGCACGTTGAATAGTTTGTTTTTGAGCACGACGGAATGATACACGGTTTTCCAATTGACGAGCAATGTTTTCCGCTACTAATTTCGCGTCGATGTCAGCTTTTTTGATTTCAAGAATATTGATGTGAACACGTTTGCCAGTAAGTGCGTTAAGTGCTTTACGCAACGCCTCTACCTCAGTACCACCTTTACCGATAACCATTCCTGGTTTTGCAGTATGGACTGTGATATTTAAGCGATTAGCTGCACGTTCGATTTCTACTTTAGAAACAGATGCATCGCTTAAGCGTTTTGTGATGTACTCACGAACTTTCAGGTCTTCGTGTAAAAGATCAGCGTAGTCTTTACCTGCGTACCATTTTGACTCCCAATCACGGATGACACCGATACGCAAACCGACTGGATTTACTTTTTGACCCACAGATTATCCCTCCTTCTTTTCTGATACAACGATTGTGATGTGACTTGTGCGTTTGTTGATTGCGCTAGCACGACCTTGTGCGCGTGGACGGAAACGTTTTAAAGTTGGTCCTTCGTCAACAAATGCTTGCTCAACTACTAAATTATTAACATCCATTTCGTAGTTGTGCTCTGCGTTAGCTAGTGCAGATTTTAATACTTTTTCTACGATTGGAGAAGCAGCTTTTGGAGTTAAATTTAAAATCGCTACCGCTTCACCTACTTGCTTACCTCGAATTAAATCTACGACTAAACGAGCTTTACGAGGAGCAATACGAACTGTTCTTGCAACAGCTTTAGCTTGCATTATAATGCCCTCCTCTCATTAACGTCTTGTTTTCTTATCATCATTACCATGGCCTTTGTATGCACGTGTTGGAGCAAATTCTCCAAGCTTGTGGCCTACCATATCTTCAGTAACATAAACAGGCACATGTTTGCGACCATCATACACTGCGATAGTGTGTCCGATGAATTGTGGGAAGATCGTAGAACGGCGAGACCAAGTCTTCACTACTTGCTTGCCATCAGTTTCATTTAACTTTTCGATCTTTGTCATTAAATGTTCGTCAACAAAAGGTCCTTTTTTTAAGCTGCGACCCATGATTGAACCTCCCTTCGTGATTGTTCTACGGCCCGTCTTTGGAACCGTAGTTCAATCCCGTTATTTTTTACGACGACGTACGATAAATTTATCAGATTGATTGTTTTTCTTACGTGTTTTGTATCCAAGAGTTGGTTTACCCCAAGGAGACATAGGTGATTTACGACCGATAGGAGCTTTACCTTCACCACCACCGTGTGGGTGATCGTTAGGGTTCATAACAGATCCACGTACAGTTGGGCGTTTACCTAACCAACGAGAACGACCGGCTTTACCGATGTTAATCAATTCGTGTTGTTCGTTACCAACTTGACCTACAGTAGCGCGGCAAGTAGCAAGAATCATACGAACTTCGCCAGAGTTTAAGCGTACTAATACGTATTTACCTTCTTTACCAAGTACTTGTGCACTTGTTCCAGCAGAACGTACTAACTGTCCACCTTTACCAGGTTTAAGTTCGATGTTGTGGATTACAGTACCCACAGGAATGTTTGTAAGTGGTAATGCATTACCTACTTTGATATCTGCTTCAGGACCAGACATTACTTCTGCGCCTACTTTAAGAGTCTTAGGAGCTAGGATGTAACGCTTTTCTCCATCTACATAATTAATTAGTGCAATGTTAGCTGAGCGGTTTGGATCATACTCGACTGTAGCAACGCGACCTGGTATTCCATCTTTGTCACGTTTAAAGTCGATGATACGATATTGACGTTTATGACCGCCGCCTTGATGACGAACTGTCAACTTACCTTGGTTGTTACGGCCACCTTTGCGCTTTACTGGAGCAAGCAAAGATTTTTCTGGTTTGTCTGTAGTGATTTCTGCGAAATCAGATACCGTCATGCCGCGACGACCATTAGAGGTAGGTTTGTATTTTTTAATCGCCATTTCATTTCCCTCCTCTTCTTGTTAGAAATTAAGCTTCAAAGATTTCGATTTCTTTGCTGTCAGCAGTTAGTTTAACAATCGCTTTACGGCGTTTGTTTGTATAACCACCGAATTTACCCATGCGCTTGAATTTACCTTTGTAGTTCATGATGTTCACTTTTTCAACTTTTACATCAAAGATTTCTTGAACAGCATCTTTAACTTGAGTTTTATTAGCTCTTACATCAACTTCAAAAGTATATTTTTTGTCAGCCATGATGTCAGTAGAACGTTCAGTGATAACGGGGCGCTTAATGATATCGCGTGCATCCATTATGCAAGCACCTCCTCTACTTTTTCGACCGCTTGCTTCGTCATGATCAATTTATCATGATTTAAAACGTCTAATACGCTGATTCCGTTAGCAGTAACAACTGTTACTCCAGGGATGTTACGAGCAGATAATGCTACGTTTTCATCGATGTCTGCAGTTACGATTAATGCTTTAGAATCTACAGAAAGACCTTTAAGTACACCTTTAAAGTCTTTTGTTTTTGGAGCTTCGAAAGATAGAGTTTCTAATACTAGAATGTTCTCTTCCGCAACTTTAGTAGATAACGCTGATTTGATAGCTAAGCGACGAACTTTTTTAGGTAATTTGTAGCTATAGCTGCGTGGTACAGGACCAAATACAGTACCGCCTCCGCGCCATTGTGGTGAACGGATTGAACCTTGACGAGCACGACCTGTGCCTTTTTGACGCCATGGTTTACGTCCTCCGCCAGCTACTTCAGAACGAATTTTAGTTTTATGAGTTCCTTGACGTAGAGAAGCTCTTTGCATAATAACAGCTTCAAACATCACGTGGTTGTTTGGCTCGATACCAAAGATTGAGTCGTTCAGCTCAATATCGCCAACTTGTGAACCACTTTGGTTTAATAATGCAACTTTAGGCATTCTTACTTCCTCCTTTCCGGGTTATTACTTTGCTTTAACCGCACTTACTAGTTTTAGAAGCGCTTTTTTAGAGCCAGGTACATTACCTTTTACTAATAGAAGATTGCGTTCTGCATCTACTTTTACGATTTCAAGGTTTTGTACTGTGATTTGTTCTCCGCCCATGCGACCAGGTAATAATTTACCTTTGAATACGCGGTTTGGAGCAACAGGACCCATTGAACCTGGGCGACGGTGGTAACGTGAACCGTGTGCCATTGGTCCGCGAGATTGTCCGTGGCGTTTAATTGCACCTTGGAAACCTTTACCTTTTGAAATTCCTGTTACATCAATTTTTTCACCTTCAGCGAAAATATCAACTTTGACTTCCTGACCAACTTCATACTCAGCTAAGTCAGCTCCGCGTAATTCGCGAACGAAGCGCTTAGGAGTAGTATCAGCTTTAGCAGCGTGTCCTTTTTCCGGTTTGTTTGAAAGCTTTTCGCGTTTATCTTCAAAACCGATTTGGATTGCTTCGTATCCATCAGTATCAACTGATTTCTTTTGAAGAACAACGTTTGGAGTAGCTTCAACCACTGTTACCGGGATAAGATCACCGTTTTCAGCAAATACTTGAGTCATACCAATCTTTCTTCCTAAGATTCCTTTGGTCATTTCAGTCACACCTCCTAGATTGTTTTAATGTATTAATTAAAGTTTAATTTCGATATCAACACCAGATGGTAAGTCTAAACGCATTAATGAATCGACTGTTTGTGGTGTTGGATTAATGATGTCGATTAAACGTTTGTGTGTACGCATTTCGAATTGCTCACGAGAATCTTTATATTTATGCACCGCACGAAGAATTGTGTAAACTGACTTTTCAGTTGGCAATGGGATTGGACCAGATACAGCCGCACCAGAGCGTTTTGCAGTTTCAACGATTTTTTCAGCAGATTGATCAAGAATTCTGTGATCATAAGCTTTTAAACGAATACGAATTTTTTGTTTTGCCATTATTTTCCCTCCTTTTCGCCTATTTTCATATAGACATTCTCCGTGAAAATTTCCCACACACTCGCCATGGCAAAGCGGCCGGGTGTGTCAGCAACCTTTCACTTCATCGCAGTCAAAGACCAACATTGTCTATTATACAGAAAAGACATAACAAATGCAACTATTGATTGCGTTTCTCTCTGTTCTGCACACTTTTAACATTATAACTGCTGTTAATAGTGTTTTCAAGTATATCCTCCTCTTTACATCATTTTCTAAAAAAACGCTTATTTAATTACTTATTTTTAAATTTTCTAAATTTTTATTTGACAAACATAGACTCATTCATGTAAATTTTAGTCAATAAAATATTTTTTATTTCTTATCATGAGAGGTTGAGGGATAGGCCCGATGACACCTCAGCAACCATCAATAGTGAACACTATTGAAAAGGTGCTAATTCCTACAAGCTATACGCTTGAAAGATGAGAAGATGACTATGATAATAATAGGCCTTCTTCTTGAGGGCCTTTTTTATTTTCTCTTTGGCTTCTCATCCATTGAATTCAACAAAATATGAATTGAAGGAGTGAGACCTTTGAACTTCCTTGAAAAAATGAAGAACCAAGTATTAATTGCTGACGGTGCGATAGGAACACTTCTTTATTCTTATGGTACGGATACATGTTTTGAAGAGTTGAACCTCTCAGCACCGGAACAAATTCAGCACATTCATCAAGCCTATCTCCATGCAGGTGCTGATTTAATTCAAACAAATTCCTATGCTGCGAATGATTTAAAATTGAAACGGTATGGCCTAGAGGATTCAGTCAAAGAGATTAATAGTGCGGCTGTAAAACTGGCACGATCTAGTATTCAACAGCACCAGGCATATGTGCTTGGCACAATTGGAGGTGTACGAGGATTAAACCCCCTCTCTATTCCTCTAGATGAAATTAAACGTAACTTTCGTGAACAGCTATACTGCTTATTGATAGAAGGCGTAGATGGGCTCCTTCTTGAAACGTATTATGATTTAGAAGAATTAGAAACGGTTCTCTCTATTGCCCGGAAAGAAACGGATATACCTATAATTGCCCAAGTGTCTTTACAAGAAATCGCTATATTACAAAATGGGACGTTAATTAATGACGCCTTAAAAAGGTTAGAAGCTAAAAGGGCAGATGTTGTCGGGGTAAACTGCCGTTTAGGTCCACATCATATGTTAGAGACACTCTCCTCCGTTGAATTACCTCAGCACGCGTTTCTATCTGCATATCCTAACGCGAGTCTACCGGCCTATATCGATGGTACGATTCAATATAAGGAGGGTGAAGACTATTTTAGAAAATCAGCGAAGTCCTTCCTTAAGCAAGGTGTTCGACTGCTTGGTGGTTGCTGCGGAACGACACCTGGCCATATTAAAGCATTTGCAGACGAAGTTAGGCATGCTGTACCGATTATTGAAAAACAAGTAACAAATAAAAGGAAACCTAAAATAGAGAGAATTATAATCGAACGCACCAATACCCCGTTAGAGACACTTGTACAAGAAAAACGCACCATCATCGTCGAACTAGACCCACCTAAGAAGCTATCAACTGCTAAATTTTTTGAAGGCGCCAGAGCCTTAAAAGATGCTGGGGTTGATGCAATCACACTCGCAGATAACTCTCTTGCGACACCACGAATCGCAAATGAAGCCCTAGCACATATCATCCAAAGGGATACAAACGTTCGACCACTTGTCCATCTCTCCTGTAGAGATCGAAACTTAATCGGCTTACAATCACATCTCATGGGTCTTCATACATTGGGGTTGCATGATATTTTAGCCATTACAGGGGATCCGGCAAGAGTTGGTAATTTCCCAGGCGCTTCATCTGTATTTGATTTATCTTCCTTTGAATTAATAGAAATGATTAAACAATTTAATGAAGGAATTTCCCCTTCAGGTTCTGAACTTGGTGAAAATGCCGTCTTTTCGGTCGGGGCAGCATTTAATCCTCATGTCAAATCCTTAGACAAAGCTGTTGCCCGACTTGAAAGGAAGATAAAAGCAGGCGCTGATTATTTCGTGTCACAGCCAGTGTTTTCAGTAACACAACTATTAGAGATTCATGAGGCAACAAAGCATCTGTCCGCACCTATTTTCATCGGAATGATGCCACTGATTAGCAGCAAAAATGCAGAGTATCTTCATAACGAAGTGCCTGGTATCAAGATTACTCAAACGACCCGCGACAGAATGGCTAAAGCGGTTAACCCTGTTCTAGCTGAGAAAGAAGGCTTATTAATTACAAAAGAGTTGATCGATGCAGCCTTAGAACTCTTTCAAGGCATCTACCTTGTTACCCCCTTCCTTAGATATCAACTCACAACCGAGCTGACCAATCATATTAGAAGAAAAGATCAACAGATGAAGGAGCATCATTATGTCAAAAGTAGCCATCACTAAACAAATGACGGAAAAGATTTTAATCATGGATGGAGCAATGGGTACCATGCTACAAGAAGCCCACCTAACTGCAGATGACTTTGGTGGTGAGGACTTAGAAGGTTGTAATGAGCACCTCACACTTACGCGACCTGAATTGATTCAATCAATTCATGAAGCTTATCTTTTGGCAGGGGCAGATATAATTGAAACAAATACATTCGGAGCGACGCGTATCGTTTTAGAAGAATATAATATTGGGCATTTAAGTGAATTATTAAACCGCAGAGCGGCTGAAATCGCTATAAAAGCAGCGCATAAATACAACAAGCCTAATCATCCGCGATATGTAGCAGGATCTATGGGACCAACTACTAAGACATTAAGCGTTACCGGTGGAACAACTTTTAAACAATTAGTCATGGATTATCGTACACAAGCCATAGGACTCATTGACGGTGGTGTAGATTTATTATTAATAGAAACAAGCCAAGATCTCCTTAATGTAAAAGCTGCTTTCCTAGGGATTAAAGAAGCCTTTCATCATACAAAGAAAGAACTCCCTATTATGGTATCAGGGACAATAGAACCGATGGGCACCACTTTGGCAGGGCAAAACATCGAAGCGTTTTACATTTCAATAGAGCACATGAAACCAATAGCTGTTGGACTCAACTGCGCAACTGGACCGGAATTTATGCAAGAGCATATTCGCTCTCTAGCACAACTCTCTTCAACTGGGGTTAGCTGTTATCCTAATGCAGGCTTACCAGATGAAGACGGTTGTTATCACGAAACAGCAGAATCTCTATCTACAAAGCTTTTGGATTTTGCCACACAGGGCTGGGTGAATATCGTTGGTGGTTGTTGCGGTACCACACCAGCGCACATCACAGCAATCAGTCAAGCATTAGCCCATGTACCACCCCGTCCCATTACTAAAAAGAGACAGCATAAACTATCGGGTATTGAACCCCTTACCTATGATGAATCTATTAGACCGATTATGGTTGGTGAGCGAACAAATGTCATTGGCTCAAAAAAATTCAAACGGTTGATTAATGAAGGAAAGTATGAGGAAGCATCCGAAATTGCTAGAGCCCAAGTTAAAAAAGGAGCAAGCGTCATTGATATATGCCTTGCTGACCCTGATCGTAATGAGATAGAAGATATGGACCATTTTTTAGCTGAAGTAACGAAAAAAATCAAAGTTCCCCTAGTCATTGATTCAACTGATGATGAAGTAATCGCCAAAGCTCTTACCTACTCTCAAGGCAAAGCTATAATCAATTCGATTAACTTAGAAGATGGTGAGGATCGATTCGCCTTTGCTGCAAAGCTTATCCATCAGTACGGAGCAGCCATTGTTGTCGGTACCATTGATGAGGAAGGCATGGCCATCACAGCTGAAAACAAGCTAGCTATAGCTAAACGGGCCTATCACATCCTCGTTGAGCAGTATCAAGTACCTCCAGAGGATATTATCTTCGACCCCCTGGTTTTTCCTGTCGGCACTGGAGATGAACAATATATTGGTTCTGCTAAAGAAACTGTACTTGGTATTAAACTTATTAAAGAAGCTCTACCGGAGGCGAAAACGATTTTAGGCATTAGTAATGTGTCCTTTGGTCTTCCGAGTGTGGGGAGAGAAATTTTAAATTCCGTCTTCCTCTTTCATTGCACGAAAGCCGGGCTAGACTATGCAATCGTCAATACAGAAAAGCTAGAGCGTTTCCCAAGCATCCCTAAAAATGAAGTCGAATTAGCAGAAAAGCTTCTTTTTCAAACCAGCGATAGCATTTTAGCTGATTTTACTGACTTTTATCGTGATAAGAAGAAGGAAAAAAGGATAGAAACCCATTTACTATCATTAGAAGAACGTTTATCAAGCTATATAATAGAAGGAACAAAAGAAGGCCTTCTCCCAGATTTAGAAAGAGCATTAGCGAAATACCCAAATCCATTAGATATTATCAACGGACCATTAATGAATGGTATGGCAGAAGTAGGTAGATTATTTAATGATAATCAATTAATTGTTGCAGAAGTCTTACAAAGTGCAGAAGTGATGAAAGCATCAGTCGCGTTTTTAGAACCTTATATGGAGAATGATAAACAAACATCTACAAGTAAGGGGAAAGTTTTACTCGCAACCGTCAAAGGTGATGTCCATGATATCGGTAAGAATCTTGTCGATATTATTCTCTCTAACAATGGATTTGAAACCATTGATCTTGGAATTAAAGTCTCTTCTGCTGAACTTATCGCAGCCATTAGAGAGGAAAAACCCGACATCATTGGACTCTCTGGCTTACTCGTAAAGTCAGCACAACAAATGGCATTAACAGCAAAGGACTTACAGGATGCCCATATACAAACCCCCATTATGGTGGGGGGAGCTGCCTTATCTCGAAAATTTACGAATAATAAAATCGCCCCTAACTACAAAGGACTCGTCTTATATGCAAAAGATGCAATGACCGGTCTGAGTTTAGCAAATGAAATCCGAGAACCAAGTCGCTATAGTGAATTATTTCAAGCACAAATCTCGAGAACAGCACAAACTACCAAAGAAGAAACCCAATTGATAAAAAAATATTCCGAACCAGCCGTTGACGTGAAAACCGTTCAACAAGCTCCTATTTTTCAAACGCAAGATTTAAAGAGACATTTAATTACAAATCTCTCTTTTCACCATATTGAACCATATATTAACCGTAAAATGCTGCTATATCATCTTGGGGTTAAAAATCAAAAAAGGGAGCTCACTAATGAAAAACTGGATAAGGTGAATAACCTATTAGACTCACTGATCCATGAAATAATTAAAAATAACTGGATACAACCAAAGGCTACTTACCAATTCTTCAAAGCAAAGGCCAATGGAAATGATGTCATAATAATGAATAAAGACGAACTTCCTATTGAAGAGTTTGCATTCCCTAGACAAGAAAAAGGAAAAAACCTTTGTCTTGCTGATTATCTAAGAGAAAAGCAAACAGACTACGTATGTTTTTTTGCTGTAACAGCTGGAAAGGGAATACGAAAGGCAGCTACACAATTAAAAGAGGAAGGCAGATTTCTAGAAAGTCACGCATTGCAAGCAATTGCGTTAGAAACAGCTGAAGGTCTGGCTGAGTATATTCATAGACAGATTAGGGATAAATGGGGATTCCCAGATCACCCAACAATGACGATGGATGAGCGTTTTGCGGCTAAATATCAAGGACAACGATTTTCGTTCGGTTACCCAGCCTGTCCAAATTTAGAAGATCAAGCAAAGTTATTTCGTCTTATCCAACCAGAGGATATTGATATCGAATTAACAGAAGGTTATATGATGGAACCTGAAGCTTCTGTTACGGCTATGGTGTTTTCACATCCCGAAGCAAGATACTTTAATGTACACTCTTCTTCATAATTAATGTAAAAAAGCATAAAGAAAAAGCAGCCGGCGTCCCGACTGCTTTTTCTATGAAAGGCGTCCCCTTCAAATATCGTAAATCAAAATTTATTACTCAACGATTGTAGCAACTACGCCAGCGCCTACAGTACGTCCACCCTCACGGATAGAGAATTTAGTACCTTCTTCGATAGCGATTGGAGAGATAAGTTCAACGTTCATTTCGATGTTATCTCCAGGCATAACCATTTCTACACCTTCAGGAAGGTTACAAATACCAGTTACATCAGTTGTACGGAAGTAGAACTGAGGACGGTAGTTTGTGAAGAATGGAGTGTGACGTCCACCTTCTTCTTTAGATAAAACGTAAACTTCAGCTTTGAATTTTACGTGTGGAGTAATTGAAGCTGGTTTAGCTAATACTTGACCACGTTGGATATCTTCACGTGCAACACCACGAAGAAGAGCACCAATGTTATCTCCTGCTTCAGCATAATCAAGAAGCTTACGGAACATTTCAACACCTGTTACAGTAGTTGATTTTGGTTCTTCAGCAAGACCGATGATTTCAATAGTATCACCGACTTTAACTTGTCCACGCTCAACACGACCTGTAGCAACAGTACCACGACCAGTGATTGAGAATACATCCTCAACTGGCATCATGAATGGTTTTTCAGTGTCACGAGTTGGAGTTGGGATATACTCATCAACTGCAGCCATTAATTCAATGATTTTTTCTTCCCACGCAGCATCTCCTTCAAGAGCTTTAAGCGCAGAACCTTTGATTACAGGAATATCGTCACCAGGGAATTCATATTCAGAAAGAAGGTCACGAACTTCCATTTCTACTAATTCAAGTAATTCTTCGTCGTCTACCATGTCACATTTGTTCATGAATACAACAAGGTAAGGTACACCTACTTGACGAGAAAGAAGGATGTGCTCACGAGTTTGTGGCATTGGGCCATCAGCAGCAGATACTACTAGGATACCGCCGTCCATTTGTGCAGCACCAGTGATCATGTTTTTAACATAGTCAGCGTGACCTGGGCAGTCAACGTGTGCATAGTGACGGTTTTCAGTTTCGTACTCAACGTGTGCAGTAGAGATTGTGATACCACGCTCTCTTTCTTCTGGAGCAGCATCGATTTGGTCATATCCACGAGCTTCACCGCCGCCTGCTTTCGCAAGTACAGTTGTGATTGCTGCTGTTAATGTAGTTTTACCATGGTCAACGTGTCCGATAGTTCCGATGTTAACATGGGGTTTTGAACGGTCAAATTTTTCTTTAGCCATTAGGAAAATCCTCCTTTAATTTTAAATAAATTAAGTATTTGATTGACATTGGTCGGTGGCTACCTTCCAATGTCAGGTTACTTACAATGATAGTTATACTTGATTAAAAAGGTAAAATCAATTATTCACCTTTATTTTTTTTGATGATTTCTTCAGAAATTGATTTTGGAACTTCTTCATAATGATCAAAGTGCATTGAGAATGTACCGCGACCTTGCGTATTAGAACGCAATGAAGTAGCATAACCAAACATTTCAGAAAGTGGAACCATAGCACGAACTACTTGTGCGTTACCGCGTGCTTCCATACCTTCAACACGTCCACGACGAGAAGTAACATCACCCATAATGTCTCCCATATACTCTTCCGGAATAACTACTTCAACTTTCATTACCGGTTCAAGGATAACTGGGTTACATTTTGATGCAGCGTTTTTCAGTGCCATAGAAGCGGCAATTTTAAACGCCATTTCAGATGAGTCAACATCATGGTATGATCCATCAAATAATCTAGCTTTAATATCAACCATTGGATAGCCGGCTAATACACCACGCTCCATAGCATCTTCAAGACCAGATTGTACTGCAGGGATATATTCACGTGGAACAACACCACCAACGATGCCGTTTACGAATTCAAATCCTGCACCTTCTTCATTTGGAGAGAACTCAATCCAAACGTGACCAAATTGACCACGACCACCGGATTGACGCGCGAATTTACCTTCGATGTTTGCAGATGCACGGAAAGTTTCACGATAAGCAACTTGTGGTGCACCAACATTTGCTTCTACTTTAAATTCACGTTTCATACGGTCTACAAGGATATCAAGGTGAAGCTCACCCATACCAGCGATGATTACTTGACCAGTTTCTTGGTCAGTATGCGCGCGGAATGTTGGATCTTCTTCTTGAAGTTTTTGAAGTGCTGTAGTCATCTTATCTTGGTCTGCTTTAGACTTCGGTTCGATAGAAAGAGAGATAACTGGCTCTGGGAACTCCATAGATTCAAGAATTACAAGACTCTTTTCATCACATAGTGTATCTCCAGTAGAAGTATCTTTCAAACCAACAGCAGCAGCAATATCCCCTGCATAAACTGTAGAGATCTCTTCACGAGAGTTTGCATGCATTTGTAGGATACGACCTACA
The DNA here is from genome assembly GCF_038007345.1 of Cytobacillus sp. FSL M8-0252. NCBI lineage: Bacteria > Bacillati > Bacillota > Bacilli > Caryophanales > Bacillaceae > Cytobacillus > Cytobacillus sp. FSL M8-0252. The sequence continues at coordinate 135,418 of NZ_JBBOWZ010000001.1, read as the reverse complement.
CGTTCACGTTTATCTTTTGTAGAGTTCTTAACATAAGAACCTGAATCTAACGTACCAGAGTAAACGCGGAAGAAAGTTAATTTACCAACATAAGGGTCAGTCATAACTTTAAATGCTAATGCAGAGAAAGGCTCTTCATCACTTGATGGACGAGTAACTTCTTCTTCTGTGTCTGGATTAATACCTTTAATGGCATGTACATCCAATGGAGATGGAAGATAGTCGATTACTGCATCAAGCATTTTTTGAACACCTTTGTTTTTGAATGCAGATCCACAAATAACTGGATAGAACTCAACGTTTACTGTACCTTGACGGATTGCAGCTTTAATCTCTTCATTAGAGATTTCTTCTCCACCAAGATATTTCTCCATTAATTCTTCATCAAGTTCAGCAAGAGCTTCGATTAATTTTTCACGATACTCTTGGGCTTGATCCATATATTCTTCAGGAATTTCACGAGTTTCGATATCAGTACCAAGATCGTTACCGTAGAAAGTAGCTTTCATTTCGATAAGGTCAATGATACCTTCGAATTCGTCTTCAGCACCAATTGGTAATTGGATAGCTGCTGCATTTGCTTGCAGACGATCATGAATTGTACCTAAAGAGTACAAGAAGTCTGCACCGATTTTATCCATTTTGTTTACGAATACCACACGTGGTACGCCGTAAGTTGTCGCTTGACGCCATACAGTCTCAGTCTGTGGTTCAACACCAGATTGAGCATCTAGTACAGCAACTGCTCCATCAAGTACACGCAATGAACGCTCAACTTCAACTGTGAAGTCTACGTGTCCTGGCGTGTCAATGATATTAACACGGTGGCCTTTCCATTGAGCTGTAGTAGCGGCAGAAGTGATTGTAATACCACGTTCTTGCTCTTGCTCCATCCAGTCCATTTGTGAAGCACCTTCATGTGTTTCACCAATTTTATGGATACGACCAGTGTAATAAAGAACACGCTCAGTTGTTGTTGTTTTACCAGCATCAATGTGAGCCATGATACCAATATTACGCGTATTATCTAAGGAGAACTCTCTTGCCATTGTGTCTTTCTCCTTCCTAGTATGGGAATTATTTTTATATTATAAAAATGAATCTTACCAACGATAGTGAGCAAATGCTTTGTTTGCTTCAGCCATTTTATGAGTGTCTTCACGTTTCTTCACTGATGCACCAGTGTTGTTAGCTGCATCAAGAATTTCGTTTGCAAGACGCTCTTCCATTGTTTTCTCACCGCGAAGGCGAGCGTAGTTTACTAACCAACGAAGACCAAGAGTTGTACGGCGATCAGGGCGCACCTCAACTGGTACTTGGTAGTTAGCTCCACCTACACGGCGTGCTCTTACTTCAAGTACAGGCATGATGTTTTTAAGCGCTTGATCGAATACTTCCATTGGCTCTTTGCCAGTACGCTCACTAATGATATCAAATGAATTATATAGAATTGCTTGAGATTTACCTCTCTTACCATCTACCATCATTTTATTGATTAGACGGCTAACAAGCTTTGAGTTGTAAATCGGATCAGGCAATACGTCTCTTTTTGCTACAGGACCTTTACGTGGCATGTAATTTTTCCTCCTTTCAAGAAAGGGTTATTTTTATTTGTGAATTATTTCTTAGCTGCTTTAGGACGTTTAGCACCGTATTTAGAACGACCTTGCATACGGTTGTTAACACCAGCAGTATCAAGTGCACCACGAACGATATGGTAACGTACACCCGGTAAGTCTTTTACACGACCGCCACGGATAAGTACCACACTGTGCTCTTGTAGGTTATGACCAATACCAGGAATATAAGCATTTACTTCGATTCCGTTAGTTAAACGTACACGTGCATATTTACGCAACGCTGAGTTTGGTTTTTTTGGAGTCATTGTACCAACACGAGTACATACACCGCGTTTTTGTGGTGAAGATATGTTCGTTTGTACTTTTTTGAAGCTGTTATAACCTTTGTTCAACGCAGGAGAAGTTGATTTCTCTTCCTTTGTTTTACGAGGCTTGCGTACTAATTGATTAATAGTAGGCATGTATTTTTCCTCCCTTCATCTTTTCATGTAAGCCCACACATCCAGGTGGTTCATTTAAAGGCAAAAACAAAGTCCTTGCAGATTTCTATCTACAAAAACAGTTTTTAAATAGTTAATGCAACAGCTGCAGCACCTACATCTATCCCACATGCTTTACCAAGCTTTTTCATCGAATCAACATATGTGATTGGAACGTTATGATCTTTAGCAGCTTCTTCTATCATAGATTTGACTTGAAAATTTGTATCGCTAGCGATGACTACTTCAGATACAATTCCAGATTTAAGAGCTTTCACTGTTTGTTTAGTTCCTACTATAATTTCTTTCGCCTGCAATACTTTTTCATAAGACATAAATTCATCCTCCAAAGTATCCAGTAATAGGAGCACCTTTGCTATATTACCACCATTTGAAAATGATGTCAACAATCATTCATATTTTTTTAATATAGAAGGTCGGTGCCGTTCTTAAAAAGAACGACACCCTTACTTCTATCATTATTCTACCGTGATTGTTTCTTCAACTGTCTCTTTTGTATAAGGCTCTGCTTGACGATAACGTTGCATACCTGTACCAGCTGGAACAAGTTTACCAATGATAACATTTTCTTTCAAGCCGAGTAACTCATCACGTTTTCCTTTAATCGCTGCATCTGTAAGAACTCTAGTTGTTTCTTGGAATGAGGCAGCGGATAAGAAGGAATCAGTTTCAAGAGATGCTTTTGTAATACCAAGTAATACCGGACGTCCAGTAGCTGGCATTTTACCTTCCATCAGTGCTTTTCTATTCGCATCAGTAAATTGATGGATATCAAGCAATGTGCCTGGAAGTACATCTGTCTCAGCTGCATCGATAACACGTACTTTACGAAGCATTTGACGTACCATTACTTCGACGTGTTTATCACCGATTTCAACCCCTTGCATACGATAAACTTTTTGTACTTCTCGTAGCAAGTATTCTTGAACAGCTGTAACATCTCTCACCTTAATTAATTCTTTCGGATCGATAGAACCTTCTGTTAGCTCTTGGCCGCGTTCCACTTCATCGTTAATTGCTACTTTTAAGCGCGCAGTATACGGTGCAGTATAAGTGCGTGATTCAACTTCACCTTGAATAACGATTTCATGTTGACGATCGCGACCTTCATTAATGCCAACCACTGTACCTTTGATTTCTGAAATAACCGCTTGACCTTTAGGGTTACGTGCTTCAAAAATCTCTTGGATACGAGGAAGACCTTGTGTAATATCGTCTCCTGCAACCCCACCAGTATGGAATGTACGCATCGTTAACTGTGTACCAGGTTCACCAATTGATTGAGCGGCAATAATACCAACTGCTTCACCGACTTCAACTTCTTGACCAGTAGCCAAGTTACGTCCGTAACATTTTTTACATACACCGTGGCGAGTATTACATGTGAACGCAGAGCGAATCCATGCTTCTTCAACGCCTGCAGCGATGATTTCTGCAGATAAATCTTCAGTAATCAGTTCATTTTCACGTGCAATGATTTCATTTGTTTCCGGATGTCTAATCGCTTTTCTTACATGACGACCGATTAAACGTTCCTCTAAGCTTTCGATCACTTCTGTTCCTTCCTTCAAGGAAGAAATCAATAAGCCACGATCTGTACCGCAATCATCTTCACGTACAATTACGTCCTGTGCAACATCAACAAGACGACGAGTAAGGTAACCAGAGTCAGCTGTTTTAAGGGCTGTATCAGCAAGACCTTTACGCGCACCGTGAGTAGAGATAAAGTACTCTAATACAGTTAATCCTTCACGGAAACTTGATTTAATCGGTAATTCAATAATACGACCAGCCGGGTTGGCCATTAGACCACGCATACCAGCTAACTGCGTAAAGTTAGATGCGTTACCACGAGCACCTGAATCACTCATCATGAAGATTGGGTTGGATTTATCCAATGATTTCATTAGTTTCGATTGGATATTATCTTTCGCCGCACTCCAGATAGAGATAACTCTGTCATAACGTTCCTCTTCAGTAATAAGACCACGTCTAAATTGTTTTAATACATTATCAACTTTATTTTGAGCTTCATGAAGAATTTCTTCTTTTTCACCTAATACAACGATGTCTGCCACACCAACGGTAATACCAGCCTTAGTTGAATATTTGAAACCTAAATTCTTCATGCGGTCTAGCATTTTTGATGTTTCAGTAATCTTGAAGCGTTTAAATACTTCAGCAATGATATTTCCAAGAATTTTCTTCTTAAACGGATCGACAATCGGCATTGTACGAATCGCTTCAGGAATATCAATAGCTTTATCAATAAAGTATTTCTTCGGTGTTTCAATTTCAAGATTCTCTTTTGTTGGTTCGTTAATATACGGGAATGTTTTCGGTAAAATTTCATTGAATACCAATTTACCAACTGTTGTCATTAATAGTTGCTTGTTTTGTTCTTCAGTGAAAGTTTCATTTTTTAACGAACCAGCATGGACAGCTACTCTTGTGTGCAAGTGAACATATCCGTTTTGGTAAGCAAGTAACGCCTCGCTTGTGTCGTTAAAGACCATTCCTTCACCAACAGCATTTTCTCTTTCTAAAGTTAAGTAATAGTTACCTAACACCATATCTTGTGAAGGCGTAACAACTGGTTTACCATCCTTAGGATTCAGGATGTTTTGTGCTGCCAACATAAGCAATCTAGCTTCAGCTTGCGCTTCTGCTGATAAAGGTACGTGAACCGCCATTTGGTCACCATCAAAGTCAGCATTATATGCTGTACAAACAAGTGGATGCAGGCGAATGGCACGTCCTTCAACCAACGTAGGTTCAAATGCTTGAATCCCTAATCTATGAAGTGTAGGGGCACGGTTTAATAATACCGGATGCTCCTTAATGACACTCTCAAGTACATCCCAAACTTCAGGGTGAACTTTTTCGATTTTACGTTTAGCTGATTTAATGTTATGTGCTAGGCCCTTTTCAACTAACTCTTTCATGACAAATGGTTTAAATAACTCCAATGCCATTTCTTTAGGTAGTCCACATTGATACATTTTCAAGTTTGGACCAACGACAATTACAGAACGCCCAGAGTAGTCAACACGTTTACCGAGCAAGTTTTGACGGAAACGTCCTTGTTTACCTTTTAACATATGAGATAGTGATTTAAGTGGTCTATTACCAGGACCTGTAACAGGACGTCCACGACGACCGTTATCAATTAAAGCGTCAACAGCTTCTTGAAGCATACGCTTTTCATTTTGAACGATGATGCTTGGAGCACCAAGGTCTAATAAACGTTTCAAACGGTTATTACGGTTAATTACACGGCGATAAAGGTCATTCAAATCTGATGTAGCAAAGCGACCACCGTCTAGTTGAACCATTGGACGAAGCTCTGGAGGAATAACTGGTAGCACATCAAGAATCATCCAGCTCGGTTCATTTCCTGAACCACGGAATGCTTCAAGCACTTCTAATCGTTTAATTGCACGTGTACGGCGTTGTCCTTGTGCAGTTTTTAATTCTTCTTTTAAAGTATCTACTTCTTTATCAAGGTCAATATCTGAAAGTAATTTTCTAATTGACTCCGCACCCATAGACGCTTGGAACTTATTACCGTATTTTTCACGGTAAGCACGGTATTCTTTTTCAGAGAGCAATTGTTTTTTCTCTAATGCTGTATCTCCGGATTCGGTTACAACATAAGATGCAAAATAAATTACTTCTTCCAATGCACGAGGAGACATATCAAGAACAAGACCCATACGGCTTGGAATACCTTTAAAGTACCAAATATGTGATACTGGCGCTGCTAGCTCAATATGCCCCATTCTTTCACGACGAACTTTAGCACGTGTAACTTCAACACCACAACGATCACAAACAACACCTTTATAACGAACGCGTTTGTATTTACCGCAATGACACTCCCAGTCCTTTGTTGGACCGAAAATACGTTCACAAAACAAACCATCTTTTTCAGGTTTTAATGTACGATAATTGATTGTTTCAGGTTTCTTTACTTCACCATGAGACCATGAGCGGATTTTATCTGGTGAAGCGAGACCTATTTTCATATACTCGAAATTATTAACATCTAGCAAGGGGCCTACCTCCCTTTCGATCTACAGGTTTTTCCCATTAACTTATCAATAAGTTTGGGTCCCAGTCATCTATTCCACTTAGCTCGAATGGAGGGCAGTGATCGCCCTCCTTGTTCAAATTTATTCTTTTGTTGCTACTGTTTCTGCTACTTCTGTTTCTTGCGTATCTGGAGCGATTGTTAAGGATTCAGCCTGTTGCATATCCTCATCATCATCCGTATCACGCATTTCTATCTCTTTTTCATCGCCTGAAAGGATTTTTACATCCATACCTAAGCTTTGAAGTTCTTTAATTAATACTTTGAATGATTCAGGGACACCAGGTTCCGGTACATTTTCACCCTTAACGATGGATTCATATGTTTTCACACGTCCAACGACATCATCCGATTTAACTGTTAAGATCTCTTGAAGTGTATAAGCAGCACCATAGGCTTCAAGTGCCCAAACCTCCATCTCACCAAAACGCTGTCCACCGAATTGTGCTTTACCACCAAGCGGTTGTTGCGTAACAAGTGAGTAAGGTCCAGTAGAACGAGCGTGAAGTTTATCATCAACCATGTGTGCTAGTTTGATCATATACATGACACCAACAGATACACGGTTATCAAACGGCTCTCCTGAACGTCCATCATAAAGAACTGTTTTCGCATCACGAGCCATACCAGCTTCTTCGATTGTTTCCCAAACATCTTCCTCGTTTGCACCATCAAATACTGGTGAAGCAACATGAATGCCTAGTGATCTTGCCGCCATTCCAAGGTGTAGTTCAAGTACCTGACCGATGTTCATACGAGAAGGTACCCCTAATGGGTTCAACATGATATCAACCGGTGTGCCATCTGGTAAATACGGCATATCTTCTTCCGGTAGAATACGAGAGATAACCCCTTTGTTACCATGTCGGCCGGCCATTTTGTCCCCTTCAGAAATCTTACGCTTTTGAACAATATAAACACGTACAAGTTGGTTTACACCTGGAGGTAGTTCATCGCCATCTTCACGGTTGAAGACTTTGACATCTAGTACGATACCGCCTCCACCATGTGGTACACGCAAGGATGTATCACGTACTTCACGTGCTTTTTCACCGAAGATAGCATGAAGTAGTCTTTCCTCTGCAGTTAGTTCTGTTACACCTTTAGGCGTTACTTTACCAACTAACAAGTCCCCATCTTTCACTTCAGCACCTGTGCGAATAATACCGCGCTCATCTAAATTACGTAGGGCATCTTCCCCTACATTCGGGATGTCACGAGTAATTTCTTCAGGTCCAAGCTTCGTATCACGAGACTCTGACTCATACTCTTCAATATGAATCGAAGTGTATACATCATCTTTTACAAGGCGCTCACTCATGATGATCGCATCCTCGTAGTTATAACCGTCCCATGTCATGAAAGCAACGAGAACATTACGTCCAAGCGCAAGTTCACCAAGTTCCATTGATGGTCCGTCAGCAAGGATTTCACCTTTCGTTACACGGTTACCAACTGCAACAATTGGTCTTTGGTTGTAACAAGTACCTTGGTTGGAACGAATGAACTTAAGCATTCTATATTTATCAAGATCGCCTTTTACTTCTTGGCCATCTACTTCTTTCACACGTCTTACCCAAACTTCTTTCGCTTCAACATGCTCAACAATACCTTCGTGCTTACAAATCACCGCAGCACCAGAATCTTTACCAGAAACATATTCCATTCCTGTTCCAACGCGTGGTGCTTCAGGCTGCATAAGAGGCACAGCTTGTCGTTGCATGTTGGCACCCATTAAGGCACGGTTAGAGTCATCATTCTCTAAGAACGGGATACATGCAGTCGCAGCAGATACAACCTGCTTAGGTGATACATCCATGTAATCAACACGGTCACGTTTAACAACAGTATTTTCCCCTCTAAAACGAGCAACAACTTCCTCGTCAATAAATGAACCATCTTCACCTAGTCTTGCATTCGCTTGGGCTACAACATAATTATCTTCCTCATCAGCTGTTAAGTAATCGATTCTTGAAGATACTGTACCTGTTTCGTGATCAATACGACGATAAGGTGTTTCAATAAATCCGAAACGATTCACTTTCGCAAAGGATGATAAAGAGTTAATTAATCCGATATTCGGTCCCTCTGGCGTTTCAATTGGACACATACGACCATAGTGGGAATAGTGAACGTCACGCACTTCAAAGCCTGCACGCTCACGTGTTAATCCACCAGGTCCTAAGGCTGACAGACGTCGCTTATGTGTTAACTCAGCTAATGGATTTGTTTGGTCCATGAACTGAGACAATTGAGAGCTACCAAAGAATTCTTTAATAGATGCAATAACAGGACGAATGTTGATTAATTGTTGTGGCGTAATTGTGTTCGTATCTTGAATGGACATTCTCTCACGAACTACACGCTCCATTCTTGATAAACCGATACGGAATTGGTTTTGCAATAGCTCACCAACAGAACGTAATCTTCTATTACCAAGGTGGTCAATATCATCTGTATCGCCGACACCATGTAATAAATCAAAGAAATAGCTAATAGAAGCAATAATATCAGCCGGTGAAATATTCTTCACAGCTTCTTCTACATACGCATTACCGATTACATTGATGACTTTCTCGCCATCTTCATTCGGTGCATAAATTTTAATCGATTGAACATCGACTTCTTCATCTATAACGCCACCGACAAGGTCCACTTTCTTAAAGCCAACATTCTTCTCAAGATAAGGAAGAATTCGATCAAGCGTTCTACGATCAAGTACAACACCTTTTTCAGCAATGATTTCCCCTGTTTCAGGATCAACCAAATTCTCAGCTAATCTTTGGCCAAATAATCTATTTTTTATATGAAGCTTTTTATTAATCTTGTAACGTCCAACATTTGCTAAATCATAGCGTTTTGGATCAAAGAATCTTGATACAAGTAAGCTTTTTGCATTCTCAACAGTCGGTGGTTCACCAGGACGAAGACGCTCATAGATTTCGAGCAATGCTTTGTCCGTACCTTCTGTGTTATCTTTTTCAAGCGTATTACGGATATATTCATTGTCACCAATTAATTCGATGATTTCTTGATCAGATCCGAACCCTAGTGCACGCAAAAGAACCGTAACGGGTAGTTTCCTCGTACGATCTATTCTAACGTATACGACATCTTTGGCATCAGTTTCATACTCAAGCCAAGCGCCGCGGTTCGGGATAACAGTGGCAGTAAAGCCTTTTTTCCCGTTTTTATCGAGTTTTCCGCTAAAGTATACGCTCGGAGAACGCACCAATTGCGAAACAATGACACGTTCTGCGCCATTAATTACAAATGTTCCTGTTTCTGTCATAAGCGGGAAGTCACCCATAAAGACATCCTGATCTTTGACTTCGCCTGTTTCTTTGTTCACAAGACGCACTTTCACACGCAAAGGTGCAGAATATGTAACATCTCGTTCCTTCGATTCCTCAACCGAATATTTTGGATCGCCAAGGCTGTAATCAATAAATTCAAGCGATAAATTACCAGTAAAGTCTTCAATCGGAGAAATGTCGTGAAACATCTCTCTTAAACCCTCATCAAGAAACCATTGATAAGAAGAGGTTTGGATTTCGATTAGATTTGGTAATTCTAAAACTTCACTGATTCGTGCGTAACTTCTACGTTGGCGGTGTCGTCCATACTGAACTAGTTGACCTGTCAACTGATTCACCCCTCAAATCAAGCGTTATTATTTGAAAAGCAACCTGTGAATCTCACATGTAAATAATAGAATCTATCTTTTTACCTGTGGATTCCAGCCCACAAGTGAGATAAACTCTTTACATGAGAAATATTATCCAGGTAGCTTGACATATCTTAAACTCGAGTCACATTTCGCTCTATTTTTGCCAAAACTAGAGCGTCGGAAGCCCCAAAGCACGAGTTTCCTCCGTAAACATAAACTCAATCAGACAAAAAGAAAAAGGGTTTTTCAAGCAAAAACCACAATTCCATCATTAGACTATTCTTTTCATTACTTCCCACATCTGGATAAATTTATACAATAACGCATAAATTTTTATCCCTATTGGTAGTATATTATGTTGGCATTTTACAATACTAACATAGCGAAAATGTCAAGTCAATCTTTTTTTGCTCTTAATATAAAATAGCCTTTTTTCTTCACAACAGTATCTACTTCAGCAAATAATTCCGAGAGCTTTTCAATTGCAGATGGTGCACCTTGCTTCTTTTGAATGACTACCCATAGTTCTCCACCAGGCAATAAACATTCAAAACTCTCTTCAAAAATACTATGAACAGTTTGTTTCCCAGCTCTTATTGGTGGATTCGTTAAAATAGCTGCAAATTGTTGGTCTTTAACAACTGCCAACTTGTCACTTTCTTTTACAGTGATATTGTTGATACCATTTAGCTCGCCGTTCGTTTGTGCCAGTTCAAGCGCTCTTTCGTTCACGTCGAGCATGACGACTTGACGATCTTGCATAATCGACGCCATTGATAAACCAATTGGGCCGTACCCACAACCAACATCTAATACATCACCAGATATTTCAGGAGGGATAAACGTCTCTATTAATAACCTTGATCCAAAGTCAACTTCACTTTTTGAAAATACACCATGATCGGTTTTAAATTGAAATGTTTTGTCTCTTAGTTTGTAACTCCAAACACGTGGATTACTTTCGACATTAGGCGTTTTAGAATAATAATGGTCTGACATAGTGGTCACCTCCAGATATTAGAGCTGCATGTGCGAGGATTTTTTTGGTAGAGGGTAAAATTAAGCAAACGCTTCGTTAGTTGCTGTAACGTTCTCCTTAAATTCACTTACCTAAACAGTCCACATAACTGATATTAAAAAAGCCCGCTCATACAAGCGGGCTTTTAAACAAACTATATTACTTAACTTCTACGCCAGCTCCAACTTCTTCAAGTTTAGCTTTGATTTCTTCAGCTTCTTCTTTAGAAGCGCCTTCTTTAATAGCTTTAGGAGTGTTATCAACAACTTCTTTCGCTTCTTTAAGGCCAAGACCTGTGATTTCACGAACAACTTTGATAACTTTAATTTTTTGATCGCCAGCAGAATTAAGAATTACGTCAAATTCTGTTTTCTCAGCAGCAGCGTCTCCACCAGCAGCGCCACCAGCAACAGCTACAGGAGCTGCAGCAGTTACTCCGAATTCTTCTTCAATTGCTTTTACTAGATCGTTAAGTTCTAAAACAGTCATACTTTTAACTGCTTCAATGATTTGTTCTTTAGTCATGATATAATTTCCTCCTTAATTTTTGTTAGATTATATTGGTTAAAACCGATAATTAAGCGCCTTGTTCTTCTTTTTGATCTGCAACAGCTTTTGTTGCAAGAGCAAGGTTGCGAACTGGAGCTTGAAGTACGCTGAGTAGCATAGAAAGTAAACCTTCGCGAGATGGAAGTTCAGCAAGAGCTTTCACTTCTTCTTGTGAAGCGATATTACCTTCAATTACACCCGCTTTAATTTCAAGAGCTTCATGCTTTTTAGCAAACTCGTTTAAAATTTTCGCTGGTGCGACAACATCCTCTGTACTGAATGCAATTGCATTAGGACCAGTAAGATGTTCGTTTAAGCCTGCAAGTTCAGCAGCTTCTGCTGCACGACGACTCATAGAGTTTTTGTAAACTTTGAATTCAACATTCGCTTCACGTAGTTGTTTACGAAGTTCTGTTACTTCTGCAACAGTTAATCCGCGGTAATCAACAACAACTGCTGTTTGAGCTGATTTGAATTTGTCTGCAATTTCTTCTACGATTTGTTTCTTTTGTTCGATAATGCTGCTCATCTTTACACCTCCTATTGAATTATGCATTCATACCGTTCAATCAGATAGGTGAGGCTCACCATCTCATTAAAAAACCTCCATATCAAAGGTAGACATGGAGGAAGTATACAATAGCTCGTTCAAGCAATTAAAATCTATCGTATTACCTCGGCAGGTTATTAAGCCCCAATCGGCTCCTGCTGTCTACGGTATAAATGATTAAGTTATGATAATAACAAGATTCATTCTACAGAATGGACTTTGCTATGTCAACTTTATTTAAAAACCAAATAATGGTTAATTATTTTGTTGCCGCTGTAGAAGGGTCGATTTTCACACCAGGTCCCATAGTAGTAGTTACAGAAACGTTTTTCATGTAAGTACCTTTTGCTGCAGCAGGTTTTGCTTTCATCATTGTATCGAAGATTGTGTTGAAGTTTTCAACAAGCTCGTCATCTTCAAATGATACTTTTCCGATAGGCACGTGAATGTTACCAGCTTTTTCTACACGGTATTCAACTTTACCTGCTTTGATTTCATTAACAGCTTTTTCTACATCAAATGTAACTGTACCTGTTTTAGGGTTTGGCATTAAACCTTTTGGTCCAAGTACACGACCAAGTTTACCAACTTCACCCATCATGTCTGGAGTAGCAACGATTACGTCAAACTCAAACCAACCTTGGTTGATTTTGTTGATGAATTCTGCATCTCCAACATAGTCTGCACCCGCAGCTTCTGCTTCTTTCGCTTTTTCACCTTTTGCAAATACAAGCACGCGTTGAGTTTTACCAGTACCGTTCGGAAGCACGACAGCTCCACGAATTTGTTGGTCAGCTTTCTTAGGATCTACACCTAAACGAAAAGCTACTTCAACTGTTGCATCAAATTTAGCAAAGTTTGTTTTCTTCGCAAGAGCAATTGCTTCTGCAACTGGGTAAGCTTTTGTGCTATCTACAAGTTTAGCAGCTTCTACATACTTCTTACCTTTTTTAGCCATTTTAATTTCCTCCTTGAATGTGGTTTTAGCGGAATAACCTCCCACCGACGAAAAGCACGTTTGCCTCTCATCTCAAAAACGTCGGTCCCTCGAGAATTTCTCAAGGTCCGAACATTATAAAGGTTGCGAGTGAAACTAATTCAGCATCGCAACCTTTTTAGAAACAATCATCATACATACATAGCAAATAGTATTAGTCTTCGATGACAATACCCATGCTGCGTGCAGTACCTTCAACCATACGCATAGCAGCTTCTACACTAGCAGCGTTTAGATCAGGCATTTTTGTTTCAGCAATCTCGCGTACCTTGTCACGCTTGACTGTTGCTACTTTATTACGGTTTGGTTCACCAGAACCAGACTCAATACCAGCCGCTTTCTTAAGCAATACAGCAGCAGGTGGAGTTTTCGTAATAAATGTAAATGAACGGTCCTCAAATACCGTGATTTCAACAGGAATAATTAGACCAGCTTGTTCAGCTGTGCGTGCATTAAATTCCTTACAGAATCCCATGATATTAACACCGGCTTGACCTAGTGCAGGACCAACTGGTGGTGCTGGATTTGCTTTACCTGCAGGAATTTGCAATTTAACAAGTTTGATTACTTTTTTAGCCACGAGACACACCTCCTTAAAGTCCGTGATGTGGTAATAGGGGTTTTCCCCCTCCCACTCAACTGTTAATTCTTTATATTAACATAAAGAATAATGTCCAATGTCCGGTCTCGTCTTCTGAGACATACTGACCTATGAAATATTATCATTTTTCAAAGACGATTTCAAGTTCTTTTCAAAAATATAGGAGAGCTCATAAGCGAAAGACAATGGCTAGATACGGCGAAATCATACAAAAATCAACTTTCTCTAGTTAAATATAAGGGAGAAAGACCGTTAAATTTTTTCGATTTGCGAAAAATCTAATTCAACTGGCGTATCTCTTCCAAACATATTTACAAGCACCTTGATTTTCGCTTTATCTTTATCGATTTCTTCAATAGATCCAGTAAAGTTAGCAAATGGACCTTCGTTTACTTGAACCGTTTCCCCAACTTCGAAGTTTACATCCATTCGTTTTTCTTCAACACCCATACGTTTAAGAATGACCTGCACTTCTTCAGGCAACAATGGAGTCGGTTTTGAGCCAGAACCCGCTGAACCAACAAATCCCGTTACACCAGGTGTGTTACGCACTACATACCAAGAGTCATCTGTCATAACAATCTCCACCAACACATAACCTGGGAACACCTTTCGTTTTACAACTTTCTTCTTACCATTCTTAATATCTGTTTCTTCTTCTTCAGGGACAACCACTCTAAAAATTTTATCCTGCATGCCCATCGATTCCACACGTTTTTCAAGGTTTGCTTTTACTTTATTCTCATACCCTGAGTACGTATGTACTACATACCAATTCTTTTCCATATCAAAGGGGACTTAACGTCCTTCCCTCCCTGCAATCTATTTTTATTTTTGAAAGACTGACATCTCTTGTTTGTCTAAAGTGACGGATTACGAAACCAATCGAATCCTAAGCAAATGGACTAGGCCTTTCTTGACCAAATGAAAAAACCCGTTACCGGGCTCCTGCAAATGTTCCTGTGTTATCATCCATTATACCATGGAAGCTCAGGGGTTATTCAAGAATTAAACGAATCAATTCAGAAATACCTAAATCAACAACAGTAAAGAATAACGTAAAGAATAAAACAACGACAATAACTGTGATCGTATATTTCGTTAGCTCTTTCTTTGTAGGCCAGCTAACCTTTTTCATCTCACGTCCAACTTCACGGAAAAACTTCACGATGCGTCCCATTTCTTAACCCCCAACTTTTAAAGAGATATATCCTTTAACAAAAAAGCGTTGATTAAGAATACATCCCCCTGAATGCCATTCTATTACTTTTTTGTCTCTTCTTTACTCTATTATTTTGTTTCGCGATGAACTGTATGTGCACTGCATTTACTGCAAAATTTCTTTAATTCCAATCTCTCATTACCTTTGTTACTATTGGTAGTGTAATTTCTTGTCCCACAATCGGCACAAGCTAGTATCACTTTTTTCGGCATTTTTCACACCTCTTCGACATTTATGCCATTAAAACTCTACCATGGCCAATAATCCATGTCAATAACAGCAAAAATAGGAAAACCTCCACTGTTATCAATCGAAAATGGTTCTCATATGCCCATAAATAATATATTAACATATAGTAGTTATAAAGAGAATTCTCTTATTTCTAAATATCTCTCTAGTTTTCTTTTCACTCTTTGCAAAGCATTATCAATTGACTTCACATGTCGATTCAATTCTTCTGATATTTCTTGATATGATTGCCCATCTAAATAAAGGGCAAGCACCTTTCTTTCCAAATCGCTCAAAAGTTCAGACATTTTTACTTCGATGTGGTCAAACTCTTCCTGATTAATAATTAACTCTTCTGGGTTCATCACTTTCGCTCCAGAAATGACATCCATTAACGTACGATCTGACTCCTCATCATAAATAGGCTTATCAAGCGATACATAAGAATTCAACGGGATATGCTTCTGTCTTGTTGCTGTTTTAATTGCAGTGATAATTTGTCTTGTGATACATAATTCTGCAAATGCTTTGAAGGAAGACAACTTGTCCTCCTTAAAATCTCGAATGGCCTTATAAAGACCAATCATTCCCTCCTGCACAATATCTTCCTTGTCGGCACCAATGAGGAAATAAGACCTCGCCTTTGCACGCACGAAGTTTCGATACTTATGGATCAAATAATCTAGCGCTTCACTTTCACCTTTATGCACTAATTCAATTACTTCTTCATCTTCGAGTTGCACGTATAAAGAATGCTTTTCAGCTTTTGTCCTGAAGTCGATACTCATCCTGATCCCTCCGACCGTACAAGCATGGTTAGAAATATTATACAGTAGGGTATTTTCCAGCGTCAACCAATCATTTAACGTTCTCTGCGCCATTTTTCGAAAATTTCAACGATTTCATCACTTAATGGGATTTTAGACACTGGCTTATTTTCCTGGCTTTTCTTTACTTTTTTGTTAATTTGTTTTTCAATATGATTCATTTCATTGTGTAATTCTCGGGCTGACTTTCTTAACGCACCTTGAGCAAAGATGACTCTCTGCTCTGTAAAATCTGAAGTAGCTACATAGATTTGTGTTTTAATATTATTTAACGCAATCGCTAGCTTTTCAATACGTTCATCTGCGGTTTCGTTTGTACGTGTAAAAATAACTTCAACATTATAATTCTTAAATTTTCTTTCTGTCCCTTTTACGTAATGGGCATCAAAGACAACTATGACTCGGTAACCGGAATACCCTTGATATTCAGCCATCTTTTCTACCAGCAGGTCCCTGGCTGCTTCTAAATCCTTATTTTTTAGAAGCTGAAGCTCTGGCCAGGCACCGATGATATTGTATCCGTCAACAAGAAGGATATTCATCATTATCGCTCAATCGGAGAGCGTTTGCGGTAGACTTCATACATCAACAAAGCAGCAGCGACTGAAGCATTTAAAGATGTTACTTTTCCAGCCATTGGTAAGCTGATAAGAAAATCACATTTATCTCTAATCAGTCTTCCCATTCCTTTCCCTTCACTACCAATGACTAATCCGATGGGCATCACTCCATCCAATTGGCGATAATCCTGTTTACCGCTTGCATCTGTACCCGCAATCCAAACGCCTCGTTCTTTTAATTCATCAATCGTTCTTGCTAAGTTCGTTACACGAGCAACAGGGATATGTTCAATCGCTCCCGTTGAAGCTTTAGCAACTGTTGCTGTTAAACCAACCGCACGCCTCTTTGGAATAATAATCCCATGCGCACCTACAGCATCAGCTGTTCTCATAATCGAGCCTAGATTATGAGGATCTTCAATCTCGTCCAATAGAAGAAAGAATGGAGCTTGTCCACTGTTTTCTGCTTTTTTAAATAGGTCATCTAACTCGGCATATTGATAGGCAGCCACTTGAGCAACCACACCTTGATGATTCCCTAGCTCCATTTGATCCAATTTCTTTTTCGGAACAAATTGAACCAGCACACCCGCTTCCTTCGCCATTCCAACCACTTGCTGCATTTGCCCTTTTTGAGAGCCTTCCGCAACCATAATTTTATTCATATCACGCTCTGACTTAAGTGCCTCGATTACAGCGTTTTTACCAATAATGAAATCATGACTCATTTCTTGCTCTCCTCCTTCCTATCCTCAGTCCACTTAAATGCTTTTACTACTAACTCTTCTAACCGCTCTACTCGTTTAGATAAATATAAGAAACCTATCAATGCTTCGAATGCAGTACTATAACGATAAGTTTGTACATCGGTGTTTTTCGGAATGGTGCCAGATTTAGCATTTCTCCCCCGTCTTACTACCGCCTCTTCTTCTTCTGATAAAACGCCCTCGTCCAAAAATGCATGAATCACTTTTGATTGTGCTTTAGCAGATACATATTTCGTTGCTGCCTTATGCAACTGATGTGGCCTTATATTACCTTTTTGTAATAAGTCCTGACGTACGTATTGTTCATAAACAGCATCGCCCATATAAGCAAGGGCGAGACTGTTTAATTGTTTAGGATTAAGATTTTCTTCGTATGAAAGCATCACTCTTATCCTCTTTTCCATCTTGTTCCTTGAGCTGTATCCTCAAGAATAATATTCATTTCTTTTAATTGATCACGAATTTGATCAGCTAATTGGAAATTGCGATCTTTTCTTGCTTGAATCCGATCGGCTATCAATTGATCCACTTCCTCATCTAACAGCTGTAGCTCATCCTCTAATGATAGTCCAAGCACACCGAAGAAATCCTCGAATTGAGTCATAAATGCATCGATTACAGCAGTGGACGTATTCTTTTCCATCAAATAATAATTCGCTTGTTTTGATAATTCAAATACAACAGAGATGGCATTCGCCGTGTTAAAATCATCATCCATATCTGTGATGAATTGCTTTTGTAAATCACCAATTTTCTCTAACCATTCTTGGTTATTTTCTGTTAACTCACTACTCGCCTCTTTACGATGCTTTAAATTCTCATACGATGCTTTAATACGCTCATAACCCGCTTTTGTATTTTCCAGCAATCCTTCATTATAGTTAATTTGATTACGATAATGCACTGCTAACATGAAGAACCTTAACACTTGCGGATTGTGCTTCTTAATAATATCGTGTACCAAGACGAAATTACCGAGTGATTTAGACATTTTTTCGTTATCAATATTAATATAGCCATTATGCATCCAGTAACGAGCGAAAGTTTTACCTGTCACTGCCTCTGACTGTGCTATTTCATTCTCATGGTGAGGAAATGATAAATCTTGTCCTCCAGCATGAATATCAATCGTGTCACCTAGATATTTACGAGCCATAGCGGAGCATTCAATATGCCACCCTGGGCGACCTGCCCCCCAAGGACTATCCCATTTAATCTCACCTTCCTTCGCCGCTTTCCAAAGGACGAAATCAAGTGCGTCTTTCTTCTTCTCACCAACAGCAATTCGATTGCCTAACTTTAACTCATCAATCGATTGATGAGAAAGCTTTCCATACTCTTCAAACTTTCGTGTATGGTAGTACACATCTCCTTCTGATTCATAGGCAAAACCTTTATCAATCAGCGCTTGGATAAAATCAATAATCGTATCCATATTTTCCGTTACTCTCGGGTGTGTGTCTGCTTTTTTGCAACCTAATGCCGATACATCTTCAAAATACGCTTCAATAAATCTCTCCGCAATTTCCGGCACGTCTTCACCTAGTTCTTTGGCCGTGCGGATTAATTTATCATCGACATCTGTGAAATTTGACACAAAATTCACATCATATCCGCGATACTCCAAATATCTCCTCACTGTATCGAACACAATTGCAGGGCGAGCATTTCCTATATGAATATAATTGTATACAGTAGGTCCGCAAACATACATCTTTACTTTACCCTCTTCTAACGGGATAAACGGCTCTTTTTTTCTTGTTAACGTATTATATAATTGAATCGCCATTTATGAGTGGCTCCTTTCAGCTTTCAGTTGTTCAAACTCTTTTTTCACACGCTCTAACTCATTTTCTAGCTCTTTAAAGCGATCAGAAATGGGATCTGGTAAGTCTGTATGATTTAAATCTTTCGTTACTTTGACGCCATCTTGGATTTTTACCTTACCAGGTATACCAACAACCGTTGAATTAGGTGGCACTTCATGTAAAACAACTGAGCCGGCACCTATTTTTGAGTTTTCCCCAATTGTAATGGATCCAAGCACTTTTGCCCCTGTAGCAATAAGAGCATTATCCTTAATCGTTGGATGTCTCTTGCCTTTTTCTTTCCCTGTCCCCCCAAGTGTTACACCTTGATAGACAGTAACATTATCTCCAATCTCGCATGTCTCGCCAATAACAACACCCATCCCGTGATCAATAAAAAATCGACGGCCTATTTTCGCCCCAGGGTGTATTTCTATCCCAGTAAAAAAACGACTAATTTGTGAAACCAACCTTGCAAGGAAGAAAAATTTATTTTTATAAAGACTGTGTGCAATGCGATGATTCCAAATCGCATGTAATCCTGAGTAGGTTAACACTACTTCAAAAACACTTCTTGCGGCAGGATCCTGTTCAAACACAACATCTATATCTTCCTTCATTCTTTTAAACATGCTCTCTCCCTCCAGTCTTTAAATAGCATTTTTCTCGTATAATAAAAACAACAAAAGTAACAGTGATTACACTCTCTCTTTGGGTGGGTCCTTATCACCAGAAAACAAATAACATATCTATAAATAAAAAACGCCCCTGTCTAAAATAGACAGAGACGTTTACACGCGGTTCCACTCTGTTTAAGCTTTCATATAATAAAAGCTCCAACTCTGCCTCGTTAACGGGAAGGTAACCGCCTATTTCTACTATAAAGGTTCGAAACAGGACTCAGAGGGGCACTTCAGAGAATGAGAGGTTTAAACCACTTTCAGCCGATGATGGTTCTCTCTAATAAACAGTCATTACTCTTACTTTTCCTCTTCAATGATTTAGCATCTATAATGATTTTCTAAAGATTTATACGTTAATATTCTATACTATATTATATTTTTACCGATATGTTAACCTAAAATACGCTGTAGGCGAATTTTTACAGTTTCCCTACCTAATAACTCCATTGCTTTCGGTAGGTCTGGGCCATGTGTCTGCCCCGTTGTTGCTGAGCGAATCGGCATAAATAATTTTTTCCCTTTATGTCCTGTCGCTTTCTGTACTGACTTCATTGCCGCCTTTATTTGATCAGCTTCAAATACCTCAAGCGCCTCTACTTCATGTAAGAAAGCAGTCAACACTTCCGGTACTTGCTCTTCAGCTAAAACTTCGCTTGCTTCTGGTTCAACTTCGATATCCTGAACAAAGAATAATTCACTTAGTTCAATTACTTGCGCACCATAACTCATTTTCTCTTGTAGCAACAACACTAATTTCTTTAACCATTGTAACTCATCGCCAGAAGGATTATCTCCTACTTTGCCTGCTTTTTTAAAATGAGGTAACGTTAAATCAAGTAACTGGTCACCATCTAACTTTTTCATGTACTGCGCATTAATATGAGCAAGCTTCTGCATATCAAATAAAGCAGGTGACTTAGATAACCTTGACTCATCAAAGATTTCAATTAGCTCTTCTTTGGAGAATAATTCTTCCTCTCCACTCGGAGACCAACCAAGTAAAGCGATAAAGTTAAACAAGGCTTCAGGCAAGTAACCTAGCTCTTCGTATTGTTCAATGAATTGAATGATTGACTCATCACGTTTACTTAATTTTTTACGACTTTCATTCACTATTAGCGTCATATGACCAAATACAGGTACTTGGAAGCCAAGTGCCTCATAAATCATAATTTGTTTAGGTGTATTTGAAATATGATCATCTCCACGTAATACATGAGAGATTTTCATTAAATAATCATCTATGGCTACAGCAAAATTATATGTCGGTGTCCCGTCTTTTTTAACAATTACATGATCACCAATGCCATCTGACTCAAATGACACTTCTCCTTTAACCATATCATTGAATGCATACACTTTTCCTTGTGGGACAAGAAAACGAATACTTGGTTTTCTTCCTTCAGCTTCGAGTTGTTGGCGATCATCATCTGATAAATGTCTGCACTTTCCTGAGTATATCGGCATTTCACCTTTAGCCATTTGCGCCTCACGTTCAGCTTCTAACTCTTCTTCCGTACAATAACACTTATAAGCTTGTCCGCTATCAAGTAACTGTTGATAATACTTTTTGTAAATTTCGTTTCTTTCTGATTGACGGTACGGGCCGTATCCACCATCTTTATCGATACTTTCATCCCAGTCTATGCCAAGCCATTGTAAGTATTTTAATTGACTCTCTTCTCCGCCCTCAATATTACGTTTTTTATCTGTATCTTCTATACGAATGATGAATTTACCATTTTTACTACGAGCAAATAAATAATTAAACAAAGCTGTACGCGCATTACCAATATGTAAATGTCCCGTTGGACTTGGTGCATAGCGTACACGAATATCACTTGACATGATGATCCTCCTTCAAAATCAGTTCTATTTCGAAAAACCGCTGATTGCTATATAAGCCACCTGACGATCCATCTTTTTTATCAAAAATTGAATATGAATAGCACCCTTTATTTTATCATCCTACTGTAAGTTGTCAAAGTCCGGAAATAACCGACTAGGCACTTTTCTTCAACAACACAACCACTTGAGCAGCAATTCCTTCGCCTCTGCCTGTAAATCCTAGTTTTTCCGTTGTCGTGGCTTTCACGTTAATGTTCTCTACTTCTGATTCTAACAATTCCGCTATTCTTTCTCTTATAGCAGGAATATAAGGAGCCATTTTTGGTTTTTGAGCAATAATAGTACAGTCAGCATTCACAAGTTCATAACCCTTTTCTTTTACCAATTGCCACACATGTTGCATCAGTTTAGCTGAATCCGCATCTTTAAAGTCTGGGTCTGTATCAGGGAAGTGCTTACCAATATCACCTTCACCAATTGCACCTAAACAGGCATCTGACACTGTATGTAATAAAACATCCGCATCTGAATGTCCAAGTAATCCTAATTCATATGGAATCGTAACCCCACCCATAATCAGTGGTCGTCCTTCAACTAATTGATGTACATCAAATCCTTGACCAATGCGAAACATATTATCTTCTCCTTTAGATAAAGTCATCTCTTTTATTTAAAATCGCCTCAGCAAAATATAGGTCCTCAGGCGTTGTTAGTTTTATATTATCGTAATTCCCTTGTACAAAAGCAATCTTATTATGTACTCTCTCCACCAAGCTTGCATCATCAGTCCCTACAAATTGGTCCTTTTGCGCTTTCTCATATGCCGCTTGTAAAATACTAAGCTTAAAAGCTTGAGGGGTTTGCACAGACCATAGACTCGTTCGATCAATTGTTCCCTCGACTAATCCATCACGTCCCTTTTTTATCGTATCTTTCACGGGAACGGCTAAAATGGCGCCATCATTGAACTGAGCTTGAGATACAAGTTGATCGATATGCTCTTGTTCAACAAAAGGTCGAGCGGCATCATGTACCAACACAATCCCTTCACCTGTTAACGCACGAATCACATGACTAATGCTATGCTGCCTTTCCTGTCCACCACCGATATACGCCCTTACCTTATCCACCCCATGCTTAGCAATTAACGCACGTATCTCTTTTTCCTCAGCAGGATTAATAGCTAAATAAATCCCTTCACACGCGGAGTCTCGTTGGAAAACGCGCAATGTATGTATAAAAATAGGTATCCCTCTTAGTTCTAGCAACAGTTTATTTTTTGAAGCACCCATTCTCTTCCCTTGCCCCGCTGCAGGGATGACGACTCTATACCCCATATTTTCTTTTAACTCCCTTAATCAGCATAAAAAGCGGAAGAAAAGAGCCAATTTACGGCCCCCTCTTCTGCTTCTTCTATACTATAATTATAATGCTTTTTCTAAAAGTTTTGGTTTAGCGAAAATCATTCTACCCGCAGATGTTTGCAATACACTTGTCACTACTACATCAATATGCTTGCCAATATAATTTCTACCTTCTTCTACGACAATCATTGTGCCATCGTCTAAGTAGGCAATCCCTTGATTTTGTTCTTTTCCGTCCTTAATGACCTGAACTTTCATTTCTTCTCCCGGAAGCACAACCGGCTTCACAGCATTCGCCAGATCATTAATATTTAGAACTGCGACTTTCTGTAGCTCGCATACCTTATTCAGGTTGAAATCATTGGTTACAACCACACCGTTAGTTAATTTCGCTAATTTCACTAGCTTACTATCCACTTCTTGTATTTCTTCAAAATTACCTTCGTAAATTTCTACCTTTATAGATAGCTCACTTTGAATACGGTTGAGAATGTCTAAACCGCGGCGGCCCCGATTTCTTTTTAACACATCAGAAGAATCGGCAATATGCTGTAATTCTTCTAAGACAAAACGAGGAATAACAATTGTTCCTTCTAAAAACCCTGTTTGACAAATATCAGCTACTCGACCATCGATAATAACACTTGTATCCAATATTTTAAGCTTATTCACATCAGATTGACTATCTTCTTCTTCAGTTAACTTTTTCTTTTTGTTTGTAAAAAGATTGAGTAATTCATCTCGTTTTTTAAATCCAACTTGAAAACCTAAATATCCAAATAACAGTGTTAAGACGATAGGAGCAACAGTATTTAATACCGGTATCTCGAGTGTCGACAATCCATAACCAAGTAAAAACGCGACAACAAGACCAAACACCAGTCCAACACTACCAAATATAATATCGGTAATTGGCACCTTTACAATCGATTCTTCTGTCCATTTAATGAAATTGACAACATGGTCAACCGCCCAAAATGTTAAAAGATAGAAAATAATAGCTCCTAAAATGGCGGAAACATAAGGATTATTTAATAATGGAATGTCATCTAAACTGACTAAAATTAGTAATTCTGGTATCACAAAGATTCCTAATGTGATCCCAAATATAAGGAAACAGACTTGTACAATTCTCTTTAACATTCCCTCACCTCCTTTTATTCATTATTAACAAATTCCAAAAATAAAAAACGCACAATATTGGAAAATTTTATATTATAAACAAAAAATTATTGCAGTAAACTAAATAAAAGGATAGATCAAACGGTTATGAATACTCTTAGACTAGCACCGTAAGTAAGGGAATGTCAAATGATAAACTACCTATTCTATCATGAGGTGAATAGTAGTTCAATGGTATTTATAAATGTCGGTCAGAAAAAAATTGGTCTTGTATAAGCTTGAGGCCTTCGTCAATCTTCCTAGCCCGTACCTCTCCTATACCTTCTACCTCATCTAATTCTTCAATAGAAGCTGCCGCTATATACCTCAGTTCCTCAAAGCGATCAACGAGGTTATCAATAATAATAGGTGGTAATCGCGGCACCTTATGCAGCACCCGAATCCCTCTAGGATGAATGACTTCTTCGGTATGAATATAGCCATGAAAGCCTAGTAATTTCATGATAACTGAGTCTTCTAAAGTCTCACCTTTTGATAACTCTTGAAGCTTTTGAAGCGCTTCCTTTGCCCTAATATCACGATCATTAGCATAATCCATAATAACGAATTCTGATTCTCTTTCCATTTCAATCAATAACTCATTCATTTGTAAACGAATGAGACGTCCTTCTGTCCCTAACTCGCTTAAATAAGTTAGTAACTCATTTTTAATTCTTAACAGCATTTCTATATTATGCATAACATTTAACACATCATTATAGGTCACCTGTTCTTCAAATTCGAGAATACCTAAATTCGATATACTTTGCTCAAGAACAACTTTATATTTCTCTAATGTTGTGACTGCCACATTAGCCTTTGTTAATATAACGCCAATATCCTTTAGTGAATAACGAGAAGCCCCTTTATATAAAGTAATGACATTACGGCGTTGTGAAACAGCAATAACAAGCGCACCTGTTTGTTTCGCCACCCGTTCTGCTGTCCGATGTCGCATCCCTGTCTCAGAGGAAGGAATACTCGAATCTGGTGCGAGTTGGGCGTTGGCAATAAGGATTTTATTTCCTTCTTGATTGAGAATAATCGCCCCATCCATCTTCGCTAGCTCATATAAATAGTTTGGCGAAAAAGGGCAATTAATTTGGAAGCCCCCATCCACTAAACTGGCAATCTGCTCCTTAGAACAAAGAACAATTAGCCCACCCGTGTTTGCTCTTAATACATTATCTATACCTGCACGTAGGGGTGTCCCTGGTGCTAAAAATTTCAATAATTCGCTGATTGTAATTTCACTTTGTTTCTTTGAATCCATATGCTTACCCTCCTAATGCAGCTTCAAGTGCTTCACTAACCGAGTGAACGCCAATCAATTGAACATTTTTAGGACCTGTCCAGCCGCTCAAATTATTCGCTGGTAAAATAATACGCTCAAATCCTAGTTTCGCAGCCTCCTGGACTCGCTGTTCAATTCTTGAAACTCTTCTTATTTCTCCAGTGAGGCCCACCTCACCGATAATGCAATCTGTTGCTCTTGTTGGCTTATCTCGAAAGCTTGATGCGATACTAACTGCAACCGCCAAATCAATTGCTGGCTCATCTAGTTTTACCCCTCCAGCAACCTTCAAATACGCATCTTGATTTTGTAACAACATACCGACCCGTTTCTCTAATACCGCCATTAATAGCGGCACACGGTTATGATCAATCCCTGTTGCCATCCTTCTTGGGTTACCAAAACTCGTAGGGGATATTAATGCTTGTATTTCTACAAGAACGGGCCGAGTTCCTTCCATTGAAGCCACAACAGTTGAACCCGCTGCTCCTTGTGATCGTTCTTCTAAAAAAATCTCTGAAGGGTTTGCCACTTCTTCTAAACCTAATTCTTTCATTTCAAATATACCCATTTCATTCGTAGAACCAAATCGGTTTTTGACTGCTCTTAAAATTCGATACGTGTGATGCCTTTCCCCTTCAAAATAAAGCACCGTATCCACCATATGTTCCAGCAACCTAGGACCGGCGATCGATCCTTCTTTCGTTACATGTCCAACAATAAAGATCGCAATCCCTTTCGTTTTCCCGATTCTCATAAGCTCAGCCGTACACTCTCTTACCTGTGAAACACTACCAGGGGCCGAGGTCACTTCCGGGTGATAAATAGTTTGAATGGAGTCAATAATAACAAACTCCGGCTTCACCTCATCAATCGTTTGACTAATCTCTTCTAAGCTTGTCTCTGCATAAACAAGTAGATGTTCTGATGAAATATTTAATCTGTCAGCTCGTAGCTTCGTTTGTCTTATCGACTCTTCTCCAGAAATATAAAGTACAGAATGCTGTTTATTAGATAATTGTGAAGAAACTTGCAACAGTAGTGTTGATTTTCCAATCCCAGGATCTCCACCTATTAAAACGAGAGATCCTCTAACAACCCCACCACCAAGGACTCGATTTAACTCTTTCATTTCCGTATAAATACGTGGCTCATTGACTGTTTCAATTTTTGGAATCGGAGTCGCTTTTGCTCTAATCGTTGTCTCTTGTGTATGTGCAAAAGCCCCTCTTCTCGAGTTAGCAGGTTTCTCTATCTCTTCCGTCATTTTATTCCATACACCGCATCCGGGACATTTCCCCATCCACTTTGCCGATTCATAACCACATTCTTGACATATGAATTTTGATTTTCTTTTCGCCAATCTTCATTCTCCTTCTCTTTCGTACAACACATTTATATTTCTTACTATATCAATGGAATCGTTTGTATTCAAAGGTTAACATATAATTGGAAGAAAATTTGTTGTTATCAAAAAAGGTACACACTATTGATTAGCGTGTACCTTCTCTCTAACATTTCATTATTTTTGGGCAGTGCCAGTTGGTTCGGCTGTTTTTACGACAAATTCGCCTTCCTCAACATCGATTACTACTTCTTGACCAGTAAGCACTTTTCCTCTTAATAATTCCTCAGATAAGCGATCTTCAATATGCTTTTGGATCGCTCTTCTAAGCGGTCTTGCACCATACTCTGGATCGTAGCCTTCTTCTGAGATTTTTACCTTAGCAGATTCAGATAGGGATAATGTAATATCCTGTTCTTTTAAACGGTTCGTTAAGGCATCGGACATGAGTGTAACAATCTCTTGCAGATGCTTTCTTTCTAATGCATGGAAGACAATAATCTCATCGATACGGTTTAAGAATTCAGGTCTGAAGGCCTTTTTCAATTCCTCCATAACCTTACCTTTCATATCTTTGTAATCATGCTCATCATCTTGAATATTGAAGCCTACATATTTATTACGCTTAAGTGCTTCGGCACCAACATTTGACGTCATGATAAGCACCGTGTTTCGGAAATCGACTGTACGTCCTTTAGAATCTGTTAACCGTCCATCTTCCAAGACTTGCAGAAGAATGTTAAATACATCCGGATGGGCTTTCTCAATTTCATCTAATAAAACAACTGAATACGGTTTTCTACGTACTTTCTCAGTTAATTGGCCTCCTTCTTCAAATCCAACATAACCTGGAGGTGAACCAACTAATCTAGATGTGGAGTGTTTCTCCATATACTCAGACATATCGATGCGAATCATCGCTTCCTCATCACCGAACATCGCTTCAGCTAAGGCACGAGCAAGTTCTGTCTTACCCACACCTGTTGGCCCTAGGAAAACGAAAGAACCAATTGGTCTCTTCGGATCTTTAAGACCGGCTCTTGCCCGTCTAACTGCTTTAGAGATCGCCTTTACTGCTTCCTCTTGGCCAATTACGCGCGAATGTAAGATTTCTTCTAAATTCAATAGTTTGTCGGTCTCAGTTTGTGCCAATTTAGTAACTGGAATTCCTGTCCAGTTAGAAACGACATTGGCAATATCCTCTACCGTCACTTCACTATTTTCTTTCCCTTGCTTTTCTTTCCATGTTTTCTTAGTTTCTTCTAACTTTTCTCTTAATCTTTGTTCATTGTCTCTTAAAGATGCTGCTTTCTCAAACTCTTGACTTTGAACAGCTGCATCCTTTTCTTTTCTTACATCTTCTAATTTAACTTCTAACTCCTTGAGATTCGGAGGCGTTGTATAAGAACGTAGGCGAACTTTTGAGCCTGCTTCATCAATTAAATCAATCGCTTTATCTGGTAAGAAACGATCAGAGATATAACGATCTGATAATTTAACTGCCGCATCGATGGCTTGATCCGTAATTGTCACACGGTGATGGGCTTCATAACGGTCACGTAGTCCTTTTAAAATTTGTACGGACTCATCTGCAGTCGGCTCATCAACCGTAATTGGTTGGAACCTACGCTCAAGCGCTGCATCCTTCTCAATATATTTGCGATACTCATCTAGCGTCGTCGCTCCAATACACTGTAGCTCTCCACGCGCAAGTGATGGCTTTAGAATATTTGATGCATCAATCGCACCTTCTGCTCCACCAGCACCAATTAATGTATGCAATTCATCGATGAACAAAATAATGTTGCCCGCCTGACGAATTTCGTCCATCACTTTCTTCAAGCGATCCTCAAATTCACCACGGTATTTAGTACCTGCAACTACCGTACCCATATCTAAAGTCATTACACGTTTATCACGTAGCGTCTCCGGCACTTCATTATTTATGATCTGTTGAGCTAGGCCTTCTGCTATCGCAGTCTTACCCACACCAGGTTCTCCAATTAATACGGGGTTATTTTTTGTTCTTCTGCTTAATACTTCAATTACACGTTGAATCTCTTTACTACGTCCAATAACTGGATCTAAGCTTCCTTCACGTGCAATGGCAGTTAAATCTCTCGCTAAACCATCTAGTGTTGGTGTATTTGCATTGGCTGAAGAGCTGCCTTGATGCCCGTTAGACTCGCTACTACCAAGTAATTGTAGTACTTGCTGTCTTGCCTTATTTAAACTTACGCCAAGGTTATTAAGTACTCTTGCAGCTACACCCTCACCTTCTCTAATTAAACCAAGTAAAATGTGCTCAGTTCCCACATAGGAATGGCCCAATTTTCTTGCTTCATCCATTGATAATTCAATTACTTTTTTTGCTCTTGGTGTATAATGCGGTGTTTGGGAGGCCTCTTGCCCTCTACCTATTAGATTTTCAACTTCCGTTTGAATTTTTTCTGAACCTAGACCTAAGGCATAAAGTGCTTTAGCGGCAATTCCTTCACCTTCACTTACTAACCCTAGAAGTATATGCTCAGTCCCAATATTGTTATGTCCTAAGCGAATGGCTTCTTCCTGTGCTAATGCTAATACTTTTTGTGCTCTCTCAGTAAAACGTCCAAACATCATCTATCATCATCCTCCCAACTCTTGATCTTCCATTTTTAATCTTTCTCGAATAAGAGAAGCTCTACGAATATCCCGTTCAAACGGTCGTAATGGGCCTCCAGCATATTGCTGTAAAAATCCTGGTTGCGTTAAAACCATTAATTCATTTAATATATTTTTTGATATGCCTTGTATATAGTCCATGTCTATTCCAAGGCGAACATCCGATAAACATCTAGCCGCTTCTTTTGATTCAATGATTCGGCTATTAGATAAAATACCATAGGATCTGAAGACTCTATCTTCTAATTGTATGTTAGAGGTTTTCGCTAATGCTTCTCTTGCTGACCTTTCCTGCGAAATTAATTGCTCCACAACACTTTTTAAATCCTCAGCAATATCTTCTTCTGATTTCCCTAATGTGATTTGGTTAGAAACTTGAAAGATATTACCTAATGCTTCGCTACCTTCTCCATAAATTCCTCTAACAACTAATCCAAGTTGGTTAATTGCTGGAATGATTCTATTCATTTGATGAGTTAATACTAATCCTGGTAAATGCATCATGACAGATGCTCTGAGACCTGTACCGACATTCGTTGGGCAACTAGTTAAATACCCTACCTGTTCATCATATGCATAATCAATCTCAGTTTCTAACCAATCATCAATTTGGTTTGCAACTTCTAATGCTTCTGATAATTGGAAGCCTGGAAATAAACACTGTATACGTATATGATCTTCTTCATTCAACATAATGCTAACCTCTTCATTTTCAGTAAGTAGGCAGGCACCATGACTAGCGTTTTCTGCTAAATGAGGACTAATCAAATGTTTTTCCATCAGCACCCTTTTTTGCAATGGTTGTAAATCATCCATTTGCAATAACGAAAAGTCACCATAAGTATCAAAAGTCGATTTTTCCATTCTTGCTTTAATGATCTCTATCACACGTTTAGCTTCATCATGGGAAAAGATTGTTGGAAAATTAACCTGTTTAATATTGCGAGCTAAACGAATTCTAGAACTAAGTACGATATCAGAATCAGGACCTTCTGCACTCATCCAAGAGCTGACAGCCTGATTGATAAACCTTTCTAAAGACAAGTTCATTCCCCTCCCTCTAGATGGTTTTTCATTTCTTTTTCCAATTGACGTATTGCATCTCTTGTCTCTGCTGCTTTCTCAAATTCCTCTTTAGTTATAAGTTCTTTCAAGTTTATTTTTAAATCCTCAATTTGCTTTTTCAAATGGATATCTCCACCCATTCTTGTAGGGATTTTTCCATTATGATTCCAATTACCACTATGAAGCCTTTTAATAATTGGCTTTAACTGTGCTCGGAAAGATTCATAACAGTGGGCACATCCGAATTTCCCGACTTTAACAAATTGAGGAAAGGTCATCGAGCATTGCTCACACTGTACTACCTGCGCTTGTTTATTTAACTGAGCTTGGTTATTTGCATAACTTGTATCTATATTAAATAATCCGCTCAATAGATTATTAATAGAAAATCCAGATCCATTATTTAACATAAACATATCCCCATGTTCTTGGGCACATTTTTCACATAAATGGAACTCAGTCTTTTCGCCATTCATAATTTTTGTAAAATGTAGAGTCGCAGGTCTCTGATTACATTCTTGGCATATCATCTGTTTCACCCCTCCATACTTTACAGCCTACTTATATTTCAATGTATTTAGCATCGCAACAAGCATCCTTGCTCTTAACTCATCCCTATAGGGTAACTCTAAGTAAAGAACTGAACGGTCAATGACACTTAACATAATCTTCGCTTCTCGAGTAGTAATAATCTCTTCTTCAACTAATCTGTTTATAATATTTTCAGCACTATTTTGTGAAATACGATCACGTACAATCCTAATCAATTGATTAATTAAATCAACATAATCATAAGCTTGCACTTTGGTGATTCTTATATAACCACCACCGCCACGTTTACTTTCGACAGCATAGCCTTTTTCAACTGTAAACCGAGTATTTATGACGTAATTTATTTGAGATGGGACACATTGAAATTTATCAGCGATCTCGCTCCGCTTAATTTCAACAATTTCCCTTTCGCTAAGTTCCAAGACTTCTTTAAGATATTTTTCAATAATATCTGATATATTTTTCACCCGGCCTCCCCCTATCTGACTTTGACTATATTTGACATAAATTATACATGATTTGTGTGAAATGTTGCAACGAAGTAGTATTATTAATTTTCCCCTTTTTTTCTAAATCTCAAACGTATGAAATATAGGTTCATTCATTAAATTTATAATATGTTTAGATTGTGTAGATGTTATTTGTCCATTTAAATAAACGAATTCATTATAGCACGACAAAAAAGAGCACATACAAATGATGTGCTCTTTTATCTTGCCCGGCAACGTCCTACTCTCACAAGGGGACAGCCCCTAACTACCATCGGCGCTGAGAAGCTTAACTTCCGTGTTCGGTATGGGAACGGGTGTGACCTTCTCGCTATCGCCACCGGACTATGAAATTGTAAGGGAATCGTTCCCTCAAAACTAGGTAATGTTGAAGAAGATATTTATTGAGTAATCGCCTATGCGTTGCTGACGCGACTACTTACGTAGTGCTGTCTAGCTGCGGCGCCTAGGTGCTCGAGGTCATAAGCCAAATTTGTCATGAGGTTAAAGAACAACCTCCTGTCAAATTCGTCTTATGCTTGTCGCACCTGGGCAAGGCGCCTCCGCATTTCGAATTGGTTAAGTCCTCGATCGATTAGTATTAGTCAGCTACATGTGTCGCCACACTTCCACCTCTAACCTATCAACCTGATCATCTTTCAGGGATCTTACTAGCTTGCGCTATGGGAAATCTCATCTCGAGGGGGGCTTCATGCTTAGATGCTTTCAGCACTTATCCCTTCCGCACATAGCTACCCAGCGATGCCTTTGGCAAGACAACTGGTACACCAGCGGTGCGTCCATCCCGGTCCTCTCGTACTAAGGACAGCTCCTCTCAAATTTCCTGCGCCCACGACGGATAGGGACCGAACTGTCTCACGACGTTCTGAACCCAGCTCGCGTACCGCTTTAATGGGCGAACAGCCCAACCCTTGGGACCGACTACAGCCCCAGGATGCGATGAGCCGACATCGAGGTGCCAAACCTCCCCGTCGATGTGGACTCTTGGGGGAGATAAGCCTGTTATCCCCGGGGTAGCTTTTATCCGTTGAGCGATGGCCCTTCCATGCGGAACCACCGGATCACTAAGCCCGACTTTCGTCCCTGCTCGACTTGTAGGTCTCGCAGTCAAGCTCCCTTGTGCCTTTACACTCTACGAATGATTTCCAACCATTCTGAGGGAACCTTTGGGCGCCTCCGTTACTCTTTAGGAGGCGACCGCCCCAGTCAAACTGCCCACCTGACACTGTCTCCCATCCCGATAAGGGATGTGGGTTAGAATTTCAATACAGCCAGGGTAGTATCCCACCGACGCCTCCACCGAAGCTAGCGCTCCGGCTTCTAAGGCTCCTACCTATCCTGTACAAGCTGTACCAAAATTCAATATCAGGCTACAGTAAAGCTCCACGGGGTCTTTCCGTCCTGTCGCGGGTAACCTGCATCTTCACAGGTACTATAATTTCACCGAGTCTCTCGTTGAGACAGTGCCCAGATCGTTACGCCTTTCGTGCGGGTCGGAACTTACCCGACAAGGAATTTCGCTACCTTAGGACCGTTATAGTTACGGCCGCCGTTTACTGGGGCTTCGATTCAAAGCTTCGCGTGAGCTAACCTCTCCTCTTAACCTTCCAGCACCGGGCAGGCGTCAGCCCCTATACTTCGCCTTGCGGCTTCGCAGAGACCTGTGTTTTTGCTAAACAGTCGCCTGGGCCTATTCACTGCGGCTCATCAAGGCTTTAACACCCTAATGAGCACCCCTTCTCCCGAAGTTACGGGGTCATTTTGCCGAGTTCCTTAACGAGAGTTCTCTCGCTCACCTTAGGATTCTCTCCTCGCCTACCTGTGTCGGTTTGCGGTACGGGCACCTTATTCCTCGCTAGAGGCTTTTCTTGGCAGTGTGGAATCAAGAACTTCGGTACTAAATTTCCCTCGCTATCACAGCTCAAGGTATATGACCATGGGATTTGCCTCATGGTCCCTCTAACTGCTTAGACGCACATCCAATAGTGCGCTTACCCTATCCTCCTGCGTCCCCCCATCACTCAAACAGAATACGGTGGTACAGGAATATCAACCTGTTGTCCATCGCCTACGCTTTTCAGCCTCGGCTTAGGTCCCGACTAACCCTGAGCGGACGAGCCTTCCTCAGGAAACCTTAGGCATTCGGTGGATGGGATTCTCACCCATCTTTCGCTACTCATACCGGCATTCTCACTTCTAAGCGCTCCACCAGTCCTTACGGTCTAGCTTCAACGCCCTTAGAACGCTCTCCTACCACTGAACATCAACGATGTTCAATCCACAGCTTCGGTGATACGTTTAGCCCCGGTACATTTTCGGCGCGGAGTCACTCGACCAGTGAGCTATTACGCACTCTTTAAATGGTGGCTGCTTCTAAGCCAACATCCTGGTTGTCTAAGCAACTCCACATCCTTTTCCACTTAACGTATACTTTGGGACCTTAGCTGGTGGTCTGGGCTGTTTCCCTCTTGACTACGGATCTTATCACTCGCAGTCTGACTCCCATGGATAAATCTTTGGCATTCGGAGTTTGTCTGAATTCGGTAACCCGATGAGGGCCCCTAGTCCAAACAGTGCTCTACCTCCAAGATTCTTACGCATGAGGCTAGCCCTAAAGCTATTTCGGAGAGAACCAGCTATCTCCAAGTTCGATTGGAATTTCTCCGCTACCCACACCTCATCCCCGCACTTTTCAACGTACGTGGGTTCGGGCCTCCATCCAGTGTTACCTGGACTTCACCCTGGACATGGGTAGATCACCTGGTTTCGGGTCTACGACCACATACTCATTCGCCCTATTCAGACTCGCTTTCGCTACGGCTCCGTCTGTCCAACTTAACCTCGCATGTAATCGTAACTCGCCGGTTCATTCTACAAAAGGCACGCTATCACCCATTAACGGGCTCTAACTACTTGTAGGCACACGGTTTCAGGATCTCTTTCACTCCCCTTCCGGGGTGCTTTTCACCTTTCCCTCACGGTACTGGTTCACTATCGGTCACTA
The DNA here is from genome assembly GCF_038007345.1 of Cytobacillus sp. FSL M8-0252. NCBI lineage: Bacteria > Bacillati > Bacillota > Bacilli > Caryophanales > Bacillaceae > Cytobacillus > Cytobacillus sp. FSL M8-0252. The sequence continues at coordinate 100,959 of NZ_JBBOWZ010000001.1, read as the reverse complement.
GGGAGTATTTAGCCTTGGGAGATGGTCCTCCCTGCTTCCGACGGGATTTCTCGTGTCCCGCCGTACTCAGGATCCACTCTGGAGGGAACGAAGTTTCAACTACAGGGCTTTTACCTCCTATGGCGGGCCTTTCCAGACCTCTTCGTCTATCTCGTTCCTTTGTAACTCCGTATAGAATGTCCTACAACCCCAAGAGGCAAGCCTCTTGGTTTGGGCTAATCCCGTTTCGCTCGCCGCTACTCAGGGAATCGCGTTTGCTTTCTCTTCCTCCGGGTACTTAGATGTTTCAGTTCCCCGGGTCTGCCTTCCATACCCTATGTATTCAGGTATGGATCCTATCCCATAACGGATAGGGGGTTTCCCCATTCGGAAATCTCCGGATCAAAGCTTACTTACAGCTCCCCGAAGCATATCGGTGTTAGTCCCGTCCTTCATCGGCTCCTAGTGCCAAGGCATTCACCGTGCGCCCTTATTAACTTAACCATTGTTCGGCTTGCGATAAGCTACGCATTTCGGCGTCAGCTCACTCGTCAACATCCTCATGTGCACAAGACGCACACTCCGGTGTTTCCTCGCTCGCTTCCTTGAACTGCTTGCTTCTCACAACCCTCTCGGTTGTGTTTATTAAAAAAGTTTAGTATCTTAAATCAATCTATAATATATAGAGAGAGAAAAAATAACTAAGGTGGCGATTACTCGGTAATCTTCTTCATTACATTATCTAGTTTTCAAAGAACGATTTGTTGGTGGAGCCTAGCGGGATCGAACCGCTGACCTCCTGCGTGCAAAGCAGGCGCTCTCCCAGCTGAGCTAAGGCCCCGTATTAAAGTTAAAATGGTGGGCCTAAATGGACTCGAACCATCGACCTCACGCTTATCAGGCGTGCGCTCTAACCAGCTGAGCTATAGGCCCACATAACTTCACGGTAAAGTATTTAATCATATCAAAGAGATTGCACTCTCAAAACTGAACGAACAGTCTAACATCAAGTCAATTCCGTATATTCCTTAGAAAGGAGGTGATCCAGCCGCACCTTCCGATACGGCTACCTTGTTACGACTTCACCCCAATCATCTGTCCCACCTTAGGCGGCTGGCTCCAAAAGGTTACCCCACCGACTTCGGGTGTTACAAACTCTCGTGGTGTGACGGGCGGTGTGTACAAGGCCCGGGAACGTATTCACCGCGGCATGCTGATCCGCGATTACTAGCGATTCCGGCTTCATGTAGGCGAGTTGCAGCCTACAATCCGAACTGAGAATGGTTTTATGGGATTGGCTAAACCTCGCGGTCTTGCAGCCCTTTGTACCATCCATTGTAGCACGTGTGTAGCCCAGGTCATAAGGGGCATGATGATTTGACGTCATCCCCACCTTCCTCCGGTTTGTCACCGGCAGTCACCTTAGAGTGCCCAACTAAATGCTGGCAACTAAGATCAAGGGTTGCGCTCGTTGCGGGACTTAACCCAACATCTCACGACACGAGCTGACGACAACCATGCACCACCTGTCACTCTGTCCCCCGAAGGGGAAAGTCCTATCTCTAGGATTGTCAGAGGATGTCAAGACCTGGTAAGGTTCTTCGCGTTGCTTCGAATTAAACCACATGCTCCACCGCTTGTGCGGGCCCCCGTCAATTCCTTTGAGTTTCAACCTTGCGGTCGTACTCCCCAGGCGGAGTGCTTAATGCGTTTGCTGCAGCACTAAAGGGCGGAAACCCTCTAACACTTAGCACTCATCGTTTACGGCGTGGACTACCAGGGTATCTAATCCTGTTTGCTCCCCACGCTTTCGCGCCTCAGCGTCAGTTACAGACCAGAAAGTCGCCTTCGCCACTGGTGTTCCTCCAAATCTCTACGCATTTCACCGCTACACTTGGAATTCCACTTTCCTCTTCTGCACTCAAGTTCCCCAGTTTCCAATGACCCTCCACGGTTGAGCCGTGGGCTTTCACATCAGACTTAAGGAACCGCCTGCGCGCGCTTTACGCCCAATAATTCCGGACAACGCTTGCCACCTACGTATTACCGCGGCTGCTGGCACGTAGTTAGCCGTGGCTTTCTGGTTAGGTACCGTCAAGGTACCGGCAGTTACTCCGATACTTGTTCTTCCCTAACAACAGAGTTTTACGATCCGAAAACCTTCATCACTCACGCGGCGTTGCTCCGTCAGACTTTCGTCCATTGCGGAAGATTCCCTACTGCTGCCTCCCGTAGGAGTCTGGGCCGTGTCTCAGTCCCAGTGTGGCCGATCACCCTCTCAGGTCGGCTACGCATCGTCGCCTTGGTGAGCCGTTACCTCACCAACTAGCTAATGCGCCGCGGGCCCATCTGTAAGTGATAGCAGAACCATCTTTCAATCTAATTATATGTATAAATAGATATTATCCGGTATTAGCCCCGGTTTCCCGGAGTTATCCCAGTCTTACAGGCAGGTTGCCCACGTGTTACTCACCCGTCCGCCGCTAATCTTTGGGAGCAAGCTCCCTCAGATTCGCTCGACTTGCATGTATTAGGCACGCCGCCAGCGTTCGTCCTGAGCCAGGATCAAACTCTCCAATAAAGTGTTTGATTAGCTCATTTGCACCTATGGTGCTTTGTTGCTGATAAATCAGCTTTTTTAGAATTACGCTTGACGTTTTACGTTCGTTCAGTTTTCAAAGAACAATCTCATTCGCTTCAGAAGCGACTTTATAATCATACAACATCTTAACTTGTTATGTCAATAACTTTTTTAAAATGTTTTTGGTGGAGCCTAGCGGGATCGAACCGCTGACCTCCTGCGTGCAAAGCAGGCGCTCTCCCAGCTGAGCTAAGGCCCCAAAAAGAGTAATAAAAATGGTCGGGAAGACAGGATTCGAACCTGCGACCCCTTGGTCCCAAACCAAGTGCTCTACCAAGCTGAGCTACTTCCCGTTTATGGCGCGCCCGAGAGGAGTCGAACCCCTAACCTTTTGATCCGTAGTCAAACGCTCTATCCAATTGAGCTACGGGCGCATCAATAAGTGGTGCCGAGGACCGGAATCGAACCGGTACGGTAGTCACCTACCGCAGGATTTTAAGTCCTGTGCGTCTGCCAGTTCCGCCACCCCGGCACTTATTGGAGCGGAAGACGGGATTCGAACCCGCGACCCTCACCTTGGCAAGGTGATGTTCTACCACTGAACTACTTCCGCAAATATTCAAAATAAAAATGGTGCGGGTGAAGGGAGTCGAACCCCCACGCCTTGCGGCGCCAGATCCTAAGTCTGGTGCGTCTGCCAATTCCGCCACACCCGCATATATAAATGGTGAGCCATGAAGGACTCGAACCTTCGACCCTCTGATTAAAAGTCAGATGCTCTACCAACTGAGCTAATGGCTCGTACAAGTGGTGCCGGCCAGAGGACTTGAACCCCCAACCTACTGATTACAAGTCAGTTGCTCTACCAATTGAGCTAGGCCGGCAAATAAACACAAAAAAATGGTGGAGGATGACGGGATCGAACCGCCGACCCTCTGCTTGTAAGGCAGATGCTCTCCCAGCTGAGCTAATCCTCCAATATGTATGCCCGGCAACGTCCTACTCTCACAAGGGGACAGCCCCTAACTACCATCGGCGCTGAGAAGCTTAACTTCCGTGTTCGGTATGGGAACGGGTGTGACCTTCTCGCTATCGCCACCGGACTATGAAATTGTAAGGGAATCGTTCCCTCAAAACTAGGTAATGTTGAAGAAGATATTTATTGAGTAATCGCCTATGCGTTGCTGACGCGACTACTTACGTAGTGCTGTCTAGCTGCGGCGCCTAGGTGCTCGAGGTCATAAGCCAAATTTGTCATGAGGTTAAAGAACAACCTCCTGTCAAATTCGTCTTATGCTTGTCGCACCTGGGCAAGGCGCCTCCGCATTTCGAATTGGTTAAGTCCTCGATCGATTAGTATTAGTCAGCTACATGTGTCGCCACACTTCCACCTCTAACCTATCAACCTGATCATCTTTCAGGGATCTTACTAGCTTGCGCTATGGGAAATCTCATCTCGAGGGGGGCTTCATGCTTAGATGCTTTCAGCACTTATCCCTTCCGCACATAGCTACCCAGCGATGCCTTTGGCAAGACAACTGGTACACCAGCGGTGCGTCCATCCCGGTCCTCTCGTACTAAGGACAGCTCCTCTCAAATTTCCTGCGCCCACGACGGATAGGGACCGAACTGTCTCACGACGTTCTGAACCCAGCTCGCGTACCGCTTTAATGGGCGAACAGCCCAACCCTTGGGACCGACTACAGCCCCAGGATGCGATGAGCCGACATCGAGGTGCCAAACCTCCCCGTCGATGTGGACTCTTGGGGGAGATAAGCCTGTTATCCCCGGGGTAGCTTTTATCCGTTGAGCGATGGCCCTTCCATGCGGAACCACCGGATCACTAAGCCCGACTTTCGTCCCTGCTCGACTTGTAGGTCTCGCAGTCAAGCTCCCTTGTGCCTTTACACTCTACGAATGATTTCCAACCATTCTGAGGGAACCTTTGGGCGCCTCCGTTACTCTTTAGGAGGCGACCGCCCCAGTCAAACTGCCCACCTGACACTGTCTCCCATCCCGATAAGGGATGTGGGTTAGAATTTCAATACAGCCAGGGTAGTATCCCACCGACGCCTCCACCGAAGCTAGCGCTCCGGCTTCTAAGGCTCCTACCTATCCTGTACAAGCTGTACCAAAATTCAATATCAGGCTACAGTAAAGCTCCACGGGGTCTTTCCGTCCTGTCGCGGGTAACCTGCATCTTCACAGGTACTATAATTTCACCGAGTCTCTCGTTGAGACAGTGCCCAGATCGTTACGCCTTTCGTGCGGGTCGGAACTTACCCGACAAGGAATTTCGCTACCTTAGGACCGTTATAGTTACGGCCGCCGTTTACTGGGGCTTCGATTCAAAGCTTCGCGTGAGCTAACCTCTCCTCTTAACCTTCCAGCACCGGGCAGGCGTCAGCCCCTATACTTCGCCTTGCGGCTTCGCAGAGACCTGTGTTTTTGCTAAACAGTCGCCTGGGCCTATTCACTGCGGCTCATCAAGGCTTTAACACCCTAATGAGCACCCCTTCTCCCGAAGTTACGGGGTCATTTTGCCGAGTTCCTTAACGAGAGTTCTCTCGCTCACCTTAGGATTCTCTCCTCGCCTACCTGTGTCGGTTTGCGGTACGGGCACCTTATTCCTCGCTAGAGGCTTTTCTTGGCAGTGTGGAATCAAGAACTTCGGTACTAAATTTCCCTCGCTATCACAGCTCAAGGTATATGACCATGGGATTTGCCTCATGGTCCCTCTAACTGCTTAGACGCACATCCAATAGTGCGCTTACCCTATCCTCCTGCGTCCCCCCATCACTCAAACAGAATACGGTGGTACAGGAATATCAACCTGTTGTCCATCGCCTACGCTTTTCAGCCTCGGCTTAGGTCCCGACTAACCCTGAGCGGACGAGCCTTCCTCAGGAAACCTTAGGCATTCGGTGGATGGGATTCTCACCCATCTTTCGCTACTCATACCGGCATTCTCACTTCTAAGCGCTCCACCAGTCCTTACGGTCTAGCTTCAACGCCCTTAGAACGCTCTCCTACCACTGAACATCAACGATGTTCAATCCACAGCTTCGGTGATACGTTTAGCCCCGGTACATTTTCGGCGCGGAGTCACTCGACCAGTGAGCTATTACGCACTCTTTAAATGGTGGCTGCTTCTAAGCCAACATCCTGGTTGTCTAAGCAACTCCACATCCTTTTCCACTTAACGTATACTTTGGGACCTTAGCTGGTGGTCTGGGCTGTTTCCCTCTTGACTACGGATCTTATCACTCGCAGTCTGACTCCCATGGATAAATCTTTGGCATTCGGAGTTTGTCTGAATTCGGTAACCCGATGAGGGCCCCTAGTCCAAACAGTGCTCTACCTCCAAGATTCTTACGCATGAGGCTAGCCCTAAAGCTATTTCGGAGAGAACCAGCTATCTCCAAGTTCGATTGGAATTTCTCCGCTACCCACACCTCATCCCCGCACTTTTCAACGTACGTGGGTTCGGGCCTCCATCCAGTGTTACCTGGACTTCACCCTGGACATGGGTAGATCACCTGGTTTCGGGTCTACGACCACATACTCATTCGCCCTATTCAGACTCGCTTTCGCTACGGCTCCGTCTGTCCAACTTAACCTCGCATGTAATCGTAACTCGCCGGTTCATTCTACAAAAGGCACGCTATCACCCATTAACGGGCTCTAACTACTTGTAGGCACACGGTTTCAGGATCTCTTTCACTCCCCTTCCGGGGTGCTTTTCACCTTTCCCTCACGGTACTGGTTCACTATCGGTCACTAGGGAGTATTTAGCCTTGGGAGATGGTCCTCCCTGCTTCCGACGGGATTTCTCGTGTCCCGCCGTACTCAGGATCCACTCTGGAGGGAACGAAGTTTCAACTACAGGGCTTTTACCTCCTATGGCGGGCCTTTCCAGACCTCTTCGTCTATCTCGTTCCTTTGTAACTCCGTATAGAATGTCCTACAACCCCAAGAGGCAAGCCTCTTGGTTTGGGCTAATCCCGTTTCGCTCGCCGCTACTCAGGGAATCGCGTTTGCTTTCTCTTCCTCCGGGTACTTAGATGTTTCAGTTCCCCGGGTCTGCCTTCCATACCCTATGTATTCAGGTATGGATCCTATCCCATAACGGATAGGGGGTTTCCCCATTCGGAAATCTCCGGATCAAAGCTTACTTACAGCTCCCCGAAGCATATCGGTGTTAGTCCCGTCCTTCATCGGCTCCTAGTGCCAAGGCATTCACCGTGCGCCCTTATTAACTTAACCATTGTTCGGCTTGCGATAAGCTACGCATTTCGGCGTCAGCTCACTCGTCAACATCCTCATGTGCACAAGACGCACACTCCGGTGTTTCCTCGCTCGCTTCCTTGAACTGCTTGCTTCTCACAACCCTCTCGGTTGTGTTTATTAAAAAAAGTTTAGTATCTTAAATCAATCTATAATATATAGAGAGAGAAAAAATAACTAAGGTGGCGATTACTCGGTAATCTTCTTCATTACATTATCTAGTTTTCAAAGAACGATTGAAATGAGAGATTATACTCTCAAAACTGAACGAACAGTCTAACATCAAGTCAATTCCGTATATTCCTTAGAAAGGAGGTGATCCAGCCGCACCTTCCGATACGGCTACCTTGTTACGACTTCACCCCAATCATCTGTCCCACCTTAGGCGGCTGGCTCCAAAAGGTTACCCCACCGACTTCGGGTGTTACAAACTCTCGTGGTGTGACGGGCGGTGTGTACAAGGCCCGGGAACGTATTCACCGCGGCATGCTGATCCGCGATTACTAGCGATTCCGGCTTCATGTAGGCGAGTTGCAGCCTACAATCCGAACTGAGAATGGTTTTATGGGATTGGCTAAACCTCGCGGTCTTGCAGCCCTTTGTACCATCCATTGTAGCACGTGTGTAGCCCAGGTCATAAGGGGCATGATGATTTGACGTCATCCCCACCTTCCTCCGGTTTGTCACCGGCAGTCACCTTAGAGTGCCCAACTAAATGCTGGCAACTAAGATCAAGGGTTGCGCTCGTTGCGGGACTTAACCCAACATCTCACGACACGAGCTGACGACAACCATGCACCACCTGTCACTCTGTCCCCCGAAGGGGAAAGTCCTATCTCTAGGATTGTCAGAGGATGTCAAGACCTGGTAAGGTTCTTCGCGTTGCTTCGAATTAAACCACATGCTCCACCGCTTGTGCGGGCCCCCGTCAATTCCTTTGAGTTTCAACCTTGCGGTCGTACTCCCCAGGCGGAGTGCTTAATGCGTTTGCTGCAGCACTAAAGGGCGGAAACCCTCTAACACTTAGCACTCATCGTTTACGGCGTGGACTACCAGGGTATCTAATCCTGTTTGCTCCCCACGCTTTCGCGCCTCAGCGTCAGTTACAGACCAGAAAGTCGCCTTCGCCACTGGTGTTCCTCCAAATCTCTACGCATTTCACCGCTACACTTGGAATTCCACTTTCCTCTTCTGCACTCAAGTTCCCCAGTTTCCAATGACCCTCCACGGTTGAGCCGTGGGCTTTCACATCAGACTTAAGGAACCGCCTGCGCGCGCTTTACGCCCAATAATTCCGGACAACGCTTGCCACCTACGTATTACCGCGGCTGCTGGCACGTAGTTAGCCGTGGCTTTCTGGTTAGGTACCGTCAAGGTACCGGCAGTTACTCCGATACTTGTTCTTCCCTAACAACAGAGTTTTACGATCCGAAAACCTTCATCACTCACGCGGCGTTGCTCCGTCAGACTTTCGTCCATTGCGGAAGATTCCCTACTGCTGCCTCCCGTAGGAGTCTGGGCCGTGTCTCAGTCCCAGTGTGGCCGATCACCCTCTCAGGTCGGCTACGCATCGTCGCCTTGGTGAGCCGTTACCTCACCAACTAGCTAATGCGCCGCGGGCCCATCTGTAAGTGATAGCAGAACCATCTTTCAATCTAATTATATGTATAAATAGATATTATCCGGTATTAGCCCCGGTTTCCCGGAGTTATCCCAGTCTTACAGGCAGGTTGCCCACGTGTTACTCACCCGTCCGCCGCTAATCTTTGGGAGCAAGCTCCCTCAGATTCGCTCGACTTGCATGTATTAGGCACGCCGCCAGCGTTCGTCCTGAGCCAGGATCAAACTCTCCAATAAAGTGTTTGATTAGCTCATTTGCACCTATGGTGCTTTGTTGCTGATAAATCAGCTTTTTTAGAATTACGCTTGACGTTTTACGTTCGTTCAGTTTTCAAAGAACAATCTCGTTCGCTTCAGAAGCGACTTTATAATCTTATCATCCCACCAACACCATGTCAACTATTTTTTTAAAATAATTTTTGATGATTAGTTGAGTAAACTTGCTCTCTCTTGGGAACAAAAACTACTATATCACGATTAAAAAGTGTTTGCAATATAATTTTTAAAGTTTTTATTAAGAAACTTCTTTTTTTTGAAAACAAACTTCAAATCTGTAATTTCAACTTCCCAACTAATCTTTTAATAAGTTTTTTCTATTGTACTATTACTTTAATTAAACAAGTAGAATCTTTATCATTAAACAGCTTTTCTTTTATCTTCTAAATTGAATACTTACAGGAAAATATACCTTTGTACCTTTACTCGTCACATAATCTACATCCAAGCAGAAACGCAAACAACAAATAGCACTTAAACCTTTCTGTTTTTCCTCTTAACACTGCTGCGTCAAAAACCACCTATTTCTAGAACGAACGACAGCCTGACCAAAGTGATTAATAAATTGCTTTTCTACCTTATTAGCTTCGTTTTCATTAGAACAAACGGTTGCCAGCTCTACGTATAGTGAAAAAAAGACTTGAATATCAATTGTTTGATAATGGATTTAATACTGATGCACCCACCTTTACCTTTTCCTATATGGATCACTCTCCTTCTCTAACAATTCAATTGAAAGCAAGGAACACAATTAATAAACCCATGGCAATTAGCAAATAGTCAAAGTGAAGCAGTAAAGTTTAAAGTAACATAACTAAAAAACTAACTAATTTAAAATAGTATAGCTTCTAATAAATTATCAATTTTTACTAATCATAGTACACCGCTTCATTTGTTTAAATACAATTAAAGCCAATAGAAGTTTACTTTTGTAAACTTCTACTGGCTTTTTTCATCCATTAATATTTATTTTTGACGCATATGCGGGAACAATAACACATCTCTAATAGAAGCTGCGTTTGTTAGTAACATAACTAAACGGTCCACACCAATACCTAGTCCACCAGTTGGCGGCATTCCGTATTCTAACGCCTCAATAAAGTCGTTATCCATCATATGTGCTTCATCGTTTCCTTGCTCACGCTCTTTTAACTGCGCTTCAAAGCGTTCTTTTTGATCAATTGGATCATTAAGTTCCGTGAATGCATTAGCGTGTTCTCTAGCGACTATAAATAACTCAAAACGGTCAGTAAAACGTGGATCGTTTTCATTCTTTTTCGCAAGTGGAGAGATTTCTACCGGGTGTCCGAAAATAAAGGTAGGTTGAATCAGCTTCTCTTCTACTTTTTGTTCAAAGAATTCATTGACGATGTGACCATATTGCATATGCTCGGTAATTTCCACACCATGCTCTTTTGCAAGCGCACGCGCTTCATCAACTGATGTTTCTTTCCAGAAGTCTACACCAGTATATTCTTTAACCGCATCTACCATATGAAGTCTTTTCCACTCTGGTTTCAGATTAATTTCGTATTCACCATACTGAACAGTCGTTGAACCTAGAACTTCTTCTGCAATATGCGCAATAAGGTTCTCTGTCAAACTCATAATATCACGATAATCAGCATAAGCCTCATATAGTTCAATCATCGTAAACTCAGGATTATGTCTTGTAGACACTCCCTCATTACGGAATACACGGCCGATTTCATACACTTTCTCCATCCCACCAACAATCAGGCGTTTTAAGTGTAGTTCAATGGCAATACGCATATATAATTCCATATCCAACGCATTATGATGTGTAATAAAAGGTTTTGCTGAAGCCCCACCAGCAATAGCATGCATCATTGGTGTTTCTACTTCAAGATAACCTTGATCATCTAGATAACGTCTCATAGATTGTATAATACGACTACGAGTAATGAAGGTATGTTTACTTTCTTCGCTCATAATCAAATCTAGGTAACGCTGGCGATATCTTTGCTCCACATCTTTTAAACCATGGAATTTATCAGGTAAAGGACGTAGGGCTTTTGTTAATAATTCAAATTGTTTTGCTTTAACAGAAAGTTCCCCTACTTTTGTTTTGAAAAGAACACCCGAAACACCGACAATATCACCTAAATCAGCAGATGTAAAAACTTCATATGCTTCTTCACCAACAGCATCCTTACGAACGTATAATTGGATTTGTCCAGATAAATCTTGAATATGAGCAAAACCCGCTTTACCTTTACCGCGTTTTGTCATAATTCTACCTGCAATGGTTACAGGAATTTCTTTTTCCTCTAATTCTTCTTTTTCAAATTGAGAGTATTCCTCAACCAATTGCTGTGATTGATGTGTGCGATCAAATCTTTTTCCGAAAGGATCTACGCCTTGTTCACGAAGACTGTTCATCTTTTCACGTCTAACCACTAATTGGTCATTTAATTCTTCATGATTTTGACTCACAGATACCATCTCCATCTTAAATCTTTTATGTAGACGCCTAAGGGCGGTTTACGAAGATTTAGTATTTTATATCTCTATTATTGTACACAATACAACAACGACAGACATCTATTAAGTAAAGAAATAGAATAAAAACTGCCAGCAAGTGACTGGCAGTCGTTCATTGTTTCACAGAAATATTATAGTTAAATATAAAAATGATGTCAAACCCGCTATTAAACGCTAGTTGCCACTAGTTGTAGTTAATTAGACTGCTTTTGAAGCTTGTCTTTCTTTTTCTTCCATTTCCACTACTAACTCAGAAAGGACGTTTACAACATCTTCTCTAGTATTACATTCATTAATAGCTGCACGAGCTTTTGCATTTCCTTTGATTCCTTTTAAATACCAAGCCGCATGTTTACGCATTTCCCGCACAGCAATATGTTCATTTTTCAGTTCAATCAATCGATCCATATGCAATGTACAGACATCCATTTTCTCACGAACGGACGGTTCTCCCATGAGCTCTCCAGTTTCTAGATATTTGACAGTCCGATAGATCATCCACGGGTTCCCTAAAGCTGCGCGTCCAATCATCACCCCATCGACACCTGTTTCATCTAACATTCTTTGGGCATCTTGGGGAGTCTGTACATCTCCATTACCGATTAACGGGATTTGAATGTTTTGTTTTACTTCTCGAATGATGTCCCAGTTAGCTGTACCTTCATACATTTGCACTCTCGTACGACCGTGCAACGAGACCGCTTTACCTCCAGCACGTTCTACTGCTTGGGCGTTTTCCACGGCGTATATATGGTCTTCATCCCAACCCATACGCATTTTGACTGTTACGGGCTTTTCTACCTCCGACACAACCGCTGAAACCATTTCGTAGATTTTATTTGGGTCTAAAAGCCATTTGGCACCCGCATCACATTTGGTGATTTTCGGCACAGGGCATCCCATATTAATATCGATAATATCTGCATTGGTATTTTGGTCAACAAATTTCGCTGCCTCAACCAAGGTTTCTTTTTCCCCACCGAAAATTTGTAGACTTAACGGCTTTTCACGCTCATCTATATACAGCATATTCATTGTTCTTTCATTTTTTAAAATAATGCCCTTATCGCTCACCATTTCGGCACATACAAGTCCTGCTCCGAATTCTTTTACTGTTAATCGGAATGCAGAGTTACACACACCAGCCATCGGTGCAAGGACCACTCGGTTCTTGATGTTAACATCACCAATTTGAAACATATCCGAGAGACCTCCTTCTATTTATGAATTTCCTGCTCTTCAGGTGGAGCTAAATCCTCCATTGTCACATGTAGTAATGTTGTAATTTTTTCTAGTAATTGTTCCGTAGGCATACGATTACCTCTTTCAATCTCACCAATAATAGAAACTGATATACCTAACTTTTTCGCAAAACCTTCTTGGGTGTATCCTTTGAGCTTTCGAAAAGCGCGAATACGTCTCCCCCATTTTTCCGCTTCCATATCCGAACTCCTTTTTTGTCTGGGATCGCCTCTAATTTCTCATGTAAAGGCTGTTCCTCATCCGGTAAGCAAATGGTTGGTTGAATCTCTAGAAGTGGAATGAGCACGAAAGCTCTCTCATGCATACGTGGGTGTGGAACGATTAACGTCTCTGTCTCAATATTTTCTTGATTATACAGTAAAATGTCAAGGTCTATATTTCTTGGCCCCCAACGAATAACCCTTTTTCTACCAAGATCTTGCTCAACTCTTAATAAAGCTTTTAATAGTTGCGAAGAAGATAATGTCGTGCTAACTTGTATAACCATGTTCAAAAATTGAGCTTGGTCTTCAAATCCAACAGGGTCCGTCTCATATATGGAGGAATAATTTACTATTTCTATATCTTTACTCTTTGCTAGCTCACTTATTGCTTCATATAAGTTTACTTCTCGATCTGGCATATTTGAGCCCAAGCCGATAAAAGCTATATTTGTCACTATTTCCTACTCCTTGTCATTTCTATCGCTACAGAATCATAATGACCCGGAATAGGGGGATCCGGCTTCACTACTTTTACAGTTATTTGAGATATTTGTTTAAAGGTGGCTAATGCTTCTGAGGCAATTTTCTCTGTTAATGCCTCTACTAACTTGAATGGTTTGCCCTCTACTATTGTCTTACACAACTCATATAGATCTGCATAATTTATCGTGTGATTTAAATCATCACTTTTCCCCGCTTCACTTAAATCTAACTCAATTGTTAAATCTACATAAAAACGTTGTCCTAGGCGATTCTCTTCAGTAAATACCCCGTGATATCCATAAAACGCCATGCGATTTAAATAGATTTTATCCAAGATTAACATCCTTCCCAATAAGCGCATCCATCATTTTAGCCATACGGCTCATTTCCTTTACATCATGTACACGCATAATCTGACAGCCCTTTTGAATACCATAACAGACTGTCGCCCCTGTCCCTTCCATTCTGTCATCAACAGGTAGGTTAAGCACATTGGCTATCATTCGTTTCTTTGATGTACCTAGCAATACTGGATAACCAAACGCCACAAGCTGATCAAGATGACGCATCATTTCTATGTTATCTTCATGGCTTTTCGCAAATCCTATACCTGGATCTAAGATGATATTGTCATCCCTAACCCCCGCTGCCTTAACAATTGCGATACTTTCATATAAGTCATTCATACAATCTCTAAAGAATGAACCATATTTTTCATTATCTCTATTATGCATTAAGATAATGGGGACATCTTTTTCAGCGGCTAATGATGCCATTTCTTTATCTCTCTTCGCACCCCATATATCATTAATAATGTGCGCACCTGCTTCTAGGGCGTGCTTCGCCACTTCTGCTTTATAAGTATCAATAGAAAGAGGAATTCGAACTTCCTTTACAATCGCTTCTATCGCGGGAACAACTCGTGCAATTTCTTCCTCAACAGAAATCTCTTCATATCCTGGCCTCGTAGATTCGCCACCAATATCGATAATATCTGCTCCAGCCTCCACTAATTCCTTCGCTCTCTTTACCACATTCTCTAATTGGTTGTATTTACCACCATCAGAGAAAGAATCAGGCGTGATATTAAGTATGCCCATAATTAATGTCTTCCTACTATAATCTAAGGTATAAGAACCACAATGTAATACACTGTTTGTCATGCTATTCCTCCTAAAATGAATCTCTACTCCATAAATTCTCTCTTTGTTGTTTGTATACCCCCTGCAACAAGGTTACTATCGGTCCATTTAGACCAGGGAGCTTTCGACCTTCCATTGTTTTAAGCGGAACAATTTCCTGAATAGAGTTGGTAATAAATATCTCATCTGCATCAACGATTTCAGCACGGTGGAACACACCTTCTTCAATCTCCAACCTTAACTTTTTAGCTATCTTTATAATAAATTGCCTCGTAATACCGTTTAAAATACCTGTATCAATCGCTGGTGTGTATAACACATTTCCTTTAGTCCAAAAAACATTAGAAGAAATGCCTTCAGCCAAAAAACCTTCCTTTGTTAAAAAAATTCCCTCTAACGTATTATCTGCACCTAATTCCTGTTTGGCTAAAATATTGTTTAAAAAGTGGTGTGATTTTAAACGTTCAACCCCTTCTGGTGTATTTCTTCTAATTGAAAGGATTTTTCCGTTTTTTTCAACCGGTAGGGGGGCTTCAGGTAATTCATTGGCAAAAATAATAACGGTAGGTTCTATATAATGGTCAGCCCTTAAACCTACTTCACCTATTCCCGCAGAAACATTTACTCTTATTCTAGCATTTCTTAACTGATTCATTTCTAATAATTCAGCTAAACGAAATTGTAACTCTTCTCGCCCATTAAATGGACTACGAATACATACAGCATCTAACCCTTGTTTCAACCGCGCTAAATGGTCATCCAATAAAAACGGATGTCCATTGTATATACGAAAGGTTTCAAATAAGCCTAAACCATATAAATACCCATGATCAAATGGAGAAATACTCGCTTCTTCTTTTCGCACCAGCTTGCCATTGACACTAATATACAAAGTGTTTGCCCCCTTGTTGAATGAGGTCATGCTGATTAAGGAAGTTTAAGAGCAAACCTTTTCCTGCTGAAGTCATAATGGATTCAGGGTGAAACTGCACTCCTTCTATTGGTAAAAGGCGATGTTTAATACCCATAATTTCACCTTCCTCCGTCCACGAAGAGACTTCGAAGCAATCTGGAAGGGTCTCTCTCTCCACAATTAAAGAATGATAGCGTGTAGCTAAAAACGGCACTTCAATTCCCCTATAGATCGTTTGTTGGTTATGAAAAACGGGTGAAGTTTTCCCATGCATCAATCTATCTGCTCGCACAACCTTGCCTCCAAATACTTGTGCAATTGATTGATGCCCTAAACATACACCGAAGATAGGGAGTTTCCCAGCAAAAGCTTCTATCGCCGCTAAGCTAATACCCGCTTCATCCGGACTACAGGGTCCTGGTGAAATCATTAAGCACGAGGGGGAAAGTGCTTCTATATCAGCGATTGTGATTTCATCATTACGCTTAATTAACACATCTGCACCTAATTCCCCTAAATATTGCACCAAATTAAACGTAAAAGAATCAAAGTTATCAATCATTAATATCACTTTTTCCAATCCCCCTTCTCTTCAGCTAACTCCTTTGCACGCCATAACGCCTTGGCCTTCTTTAACGATTCTTTATATTCTAAATGCGCTTCAGAATCAATAACGATCCCCGCTCCTGCTTGTACATATGCCACTTCCTCTTTGACTAGCATTGTTCGAATCATAATATTCAACTCTAAATCACCATTAAAGCCGATCCAACCAAGCGACCCTGTATAAATACCTCTTCTTACTGGTTCTAACTCATCAATTATTTCCATCGTTCTAATTTTCGGTGCACCTGTGATTGTGCCGCCTGGAAATGAGGCATCGATTAAATCGTACCCATCTCTACCGTTAGCTATTTGCCCCCTTACATTCGACACAATATGCATGACGTGGGAGTATTTTTCAATCACCATAAACTCATTAACTTCAACCGTTCCATATTGGCACACACGTCCTAAGTCATTCCGTTCTAAATCAACAAGCATGACATGCTCAGCCCGTTCCTTTTCATTTTCAATCAATTCATTGGCTAATTTAAGATCCTCTCTTTCATCCTTACCACGTGAACGAGTACCCGCAATTGGCCTTGTACTCACTTCATCGCCTTTTTTCTTTACTAATAATTCTGGCGAACCACTGACAAGCTGGTAATCAGGGGTATTTAAATAACCCATATAAGGAGATGGATTCAGTTCACGTAATTGACTGTACACTTCGATGGGAGGAACGTTCAACTTTTGGCTTCCTCTTACAGAAAGGTTGACTTGGAACACATCACCACTCGCAATATATGATTGTACTTTTTCCACTGCTTGAACAAACGTTTCTTCACTGATGGAAACGTCTTTTAAAGTAGGTTCCTTTTCTCCAGCTAATTGTACCTCTCCTTGTTCCACTTCCTCTGTCCAACGATTCACCCATGCTGTTTCCCTCGAGGTGACACCCTCTTCTTTATCATGGGCAAATATCAACCATAATTCTTCTGTATCATGATCAAAAACGAACCATTCTTCAAATAAGAAGAAGTGCGTATCAGGCATTTCCAAATCATCTTCAGTCATGTCTGGTAGGTTTTCAATATAACGTCCGTAATCATAACTTACAAATCCCAATACACCTCCATGAAAATCTGGTAAACTCCCTAAAGGCTCTTCGATTTCATATTGCTTTAACCACTTTTTCATTTCATGTAATGGGTTGCCATGTGCCACTTGCACCCCTTCACTTGTTTTTATGTATAACTTATTATCTTTCCCCGTAAACTCTACGACTGGACAAAAGCCAGCCATACTATAACGGCCACTTCTACCGCTCTCTAATAAAATATGTATATCATAGTCCTTAGCTATCTTTTTGTATAATGGAAAAAACCATTCCTTCGAATAGCTTAACTTTTTTGTATGTATCATCTTTTTCATTGAATCTCACCTCATACTCATCATACCGAAATGCTTACAAATTACTAGTCATTTTCTCATTGTAATAATTGTTAATCAAAAAAGAAGGCTAGTCACCAAGTACGATGGCGCCAGCCTTCATTTTTGAATAAAAAAACAGCAGTGCTCATCACTGCCGTTTTCTTTATCGTTTTAATCAAATTGATAAAGTGGTGTACTTAAGTAACGTTCTCCATTACTTGGAATAATCGCCAATACTTTTTTGCCTTCTCCAAGCTCTTTGGCTACCTTTAAAGCCGCGTGAATAGCTGCACCTGAAGAGATACCACCTAGAATCCCTTCCTCTTTAGCCGCTCGACGGGCTTGAGCAAACGCATCTTCATTGGCAACAGCGATAATTTCATCATATACCTTTGTATCTAATATCTCAGGTACAAATCCTGCGCCAATACCTTGAATTTTATGCGGTCCAGGCTTTCCACCTGAAAGAACAGGAGAATCAGCAGGCTCAACTGCATAAATCTTAATATCCTTGTATTTTTCCTTCAGTACTTGACCAGCACCTGTAATCGTGCCACCTGTACCAATACCAGCAATAAATGCATCTAATTGATCGCCCATTTGCTCAACAATCTCTTTTCCTGTTGTCTCACGATGTACTTCAGGATTTGATAAGTTTTCGAATTGTTGCGGCATGAAGTATCCATGCTCTTTCGCCAATTCTTGCGCTTTTCTTATTGCTCCACCCATACCATCTGGTCCTGGCGTTAACACTAATTCTGCTCCATATGCACGAAGAAGATTTCTTCTCTCCATACTCATGGTCTCAGGCATCACTAAAATCGTTTGATACCCTTTTGCTGCAGCAACCATAGCCAGACCAATACCGGTATTCCCACTAGTTGGTTCAATAATTGTGTCGCCTTCTTTTAAATCACCACTTTTTTCTGCGGCTTCTATCATTGCATTGGCAATACGATCTTTTACACTGCTTCCAGGATTCATATACTCCAACTTCAAATAAATATCCGCACTTCCATCTTCTACAATACGATTAAGCTTCACTATTGGTGTTTGTCCGATGAGTTCAGTAATTGAATTTGCAATACGTACCATCTTCTCCACTCCTTATTCCGAGTATTATTATTGGTTTTATTTTAATTTATCAATCACACAACCAATTGTCAACGAATATGCAGGCATAAAGCCCTTTAATTATTAGAAAATTTAAAACTTTATACCTGAACAATTTATGTTAGCTTATGCTATATGATACCTATAAATAACAAAAAACTACAATGCACCATCATAAAAAGTTTCAATGTCCACTTCATCCTTAAAAGGTTCAGTAGAAACAGGAAGATCCATTTGTTCTAAAGCCATTTGTCTCCGTATTTGGGATTTAACATCCTTAAAGGAATAGGTTTCTCCCTCAACAAACTCTTGTAACAGAACTATAGCATACCCCTCATCGGTCTTTACTGGGTCAGACCATTCTCCAGCTTTTAAATCTTGCGCCGCTTTAATGATGGTTTCATAATTTTCGTCATCAACTGTCACATAACCAAGGTCGCCACCCTGGGCAGCTGTTAAAGTATCTGTTGATTTTTCCAATGCCATAGCTGTAAAGCTTGAGCCATTGTCTAATTCTTTCACTGTTTGTTCTGCTTCTTCTTTATTTGCCAGTACAATTTGTGATAGATGATATGTATCCTTAATTTCATATTGAGCTTGGTTATCTTCGAAGTATTGTTGCAGTTTTTCCTCAGAAATACTGACTTCTTTTGTTAAAAGCTCCTCAAGCATTAAACTATCTTTAATTTGCTTTCTCCATTGTTCTTCATTGATTGATAAAGCAGCGGCAGACGTGCCATACGCTGATTTTAACATTTTGATTTCACGGTCAATTTCTTCTTTATCTATTTCAACATCGTATTTATCTCCAGCAGCCTCGATGACCTTCCCATCAATCATTTCGTCTAACACTTCTTTCCCGTAGCGACCCTCCATTTCATTTAACCAATCTTGCCTTGTAATTTCATCTTTTCCAATCTGTGCCACAACTTCAGATTGACTCGGTTCGCCCTTCCCAAGAAAATAAGCAACGCTCATAAAGTTAATCACAATGAGTATTAATATGATTAACCATAAATGTTGTCTTTTCAAAGCTCCTCCCCCTACTACTTTTCATATATTTCTGTATAAAAAAAGGCTTAGGCGCACCTTCTATTCCCTATTGTTCTTAAGAATCAAGATACGCCCAAGCCCTCACATTTATTTTGCTTCTTGTTTAAATGCTTCAAGTTCTTCTTTATTATAGTGATAAGCTTCATTACAGAAATGACATTGTGCCTCTGCACTACCTTCTTTCTCTATCATATCTGCAATTTCCTCTTTTCCTAAACTAATAATCGCATTCCCAAACCGTTCTTTTGAACATGTACAAGTAAAACTAACATCCATCTTTTCTAAGAAATTCACTTGATCTTTACCAAGAACACTTTGTAAGATTTCTTCTGGTGTTAGCCCCTTTTCAATCATTGTTGAAACAGGTTCAATATGTGATAGCCTCTCTTCAATTGCTGCAATTGTTTCTTCATCGGTTCCAGGCATTAACTGGATAATAAAACCACCTGCAGCTAATATACTATTGTCATCATTGACTAATACACCCACACCAACGGATGAAGGTGTTTGTTCAGATGTGACAAAGTAGTAAGTAAAATCTTCCCCTAGCTCTCCTGATACAATCGGTACTTGTCCAGAAAAGTTTTCTCTCATTCCAATGTCTTTTACCACTGTCAAAGTACCTTCTGTTCCAACCCCACGACGGACATCAAGTTTGCCTTGTGCATTGGATTCAAAATGCACTTGAGGATGAGTCACATAACCACGCACTTCCCCTTTTGCATTACTATCAACCAGGAGTGGGCCAAGTGGGCCATTACCTTCGATTTTAATAGTGATTTTGTCTTCTCCCTTTACCATCGCCCCCATCATTACACCAGCGGACATTGCTCTCCCGAGTGCTGCTGAAGCAACTGGCCATGTATGATGCCTTCTTTGCGCTTCTCCTACTGTTTCTGTTGAACGAACGGCAAATGCCCTCACTTGTCCTTCATAAGCTAAAGCTTTTACTAAATAATCACTCATTTTAATACTCCTTCCATAACGAATACAGACGTTATTCTACTTTTTTATCGTGTCCATATTCCGTTTATAAATAAGCTGTAAACCTTTTAAAGTTAAAAATGGATCAATAATATCTATAACCTTTGATTCTTTTGCGATCAATGAGGCCAACCCACCTGTACCTATAACAAGCGGTTCCTCTTTTGCTTGTAACTTCATCCTACTTACAATCCCCTCTACTTGGCCAACATAGCCAAAGAGAATGCCTGATTGCATAGCTGAGACGGTATTCTTTCCAATAATCCCATCAGGCCTGACAATCTCTATTCGCGGTAATTTCGCTGCCCTAGAGTAAAGCGCTTCAGTAGAGATACCAATACCAGGTGCAATCGCACCACCCATATACTGTTTATGCTCATTAATATAACAATACGTAGTTGCTGTGCCAAAATCAACAATTACGAGCGGACCGCCATATTCATGAATACCTGCCACCGCATTAACAATTCTGTCGGCTCCCACTTCTTTTGGATTATCATACTTAATATTCAAACCTGTTTTGACCCCTGGACCCACAATTAATGGTTTGATATGAAAGTATTTTTCACACATTCGCTCCAAAGCAAACATAATCGGAGGAACAACGGAGGAAATAATAATACCATCTATATCAGCAAAAGATAATTGCTCATGCTCAAACAACGATTTCACAATCATTGCATATTCGTCCTCTGTCTTATGACGATCAGTCTCTATTCGCCAATGATACTTTAACTCATCTCGTTGATAAACACCCATCATCATATTCGAATTCCCTACATCAAAAACAAAGATCAAGCACCCTCACCACACTTACCATAAAATAATTACACTTTAATACTGAGAACATCATATCACACCTCTGTTCAGATTATCCAAATTATAAAACTCCAACCCTATTGCCTCAACGCTGAATGAATGAAGATTCATCATTTCTATTTAATAGGACAACTTACTAAATAATTTCCTTTAGTGCATATCTCTAATCAATAGTAGCTTTCCCCTTACTTCATTAAAAAGAAATAAAATCGGTCAAGTTATGTAGTTCTTGCTCCGTTAATAATTAACCATAGGTGGTTGTATAATTGTATAAACCTGACTTGGTATACCAACATTTGTTCTGCTACCTTTGATGAATTTCCTCTTGTTACACGCGCAAAACCATTTTATTCCAATATCTTCTATAAGTTTCCTCTTATTGCACGAAGAAATTTCCTGTTATACGTTTCAACCCCCACTTATAGACAGAAAAAAAGCCCCTCAATAGTGAGGCGCTTTTTCTTTTTTGATTAAGATTTACGATCTTCATCAATTGCTGGAGGCTCTTCTTCTTCAGCAGGGGATTGTTTTTCCCTTGTTTCAGTGATTTCACCTTCATTATCTTTACGATCGTCATCTTTTCGAATATTAACCTTAATATTTGAATCTTCTATTGTTTCACTTGTTTTAGAAGCTGGGCGTTCAGGTAGTGTACCATGATCAGATAGATGTTTAATTTGCTCTGCATCTAGCGTTTCCACTTCTAAAAGTGTTTTTGCAATGATATCTAGTTTGTCACGGTTCTCTGTAAGGATTTGCTTACAGCGTTGGTAACATTCTTTAATCATGCTTTGAATTTCTAGATCAATCTCATATGCAATCGCATCTGAGTAATTACGCTCGTTATTAAAATCTCTACCTAAGAATACTTGACCACCTTGTGATTGACCAAATTGTAGAGGTCCGAGTTTGTCACTCATTCCAAATTCAGTTACCATTCGGCGTGCAATACCTGTTGCACGTTGGAAGTCATTATGGGCACCAGTAGAAACCTCACCAAACACGATTTCCTCTGCTACACGTCCTCCAAGTAAACCAACAATTTTATCAAGTAATTCTGGCTTCGTTTGGAAGTAACGATCTTCTCTCGGCAGCATAACAGCATATCCGCCTGCTTGCCCACGAGGTACAATTGTTACTTTATGAACCATATCAGCTTCATCTAAGATTAAGCCGATTACAGTATGACCTGCCTCATGGAAGGCCACAATATTTCTTTCTTTTTCAGATATAACACGACTCTTCTTAGAAGGCCCTGCAATTACACGGTCAGTCGCTTCATCCACATCGGTCATATCCACCTTCTTCTTATTCTGACGAGCGGCAACAAGTGCTGCTTCATTCAATAAGTTTTCAAGGTCTGCACCAGAGAACCCTGGTGTACGTTGAGCAATCGTTTTTAAGTTTACCGACTCATCTAACGGTTTATTTTTTGCATGAACTTTTAATACCGCTTCACGACCTGTTACATCCGGACGATCAACTGTAATTTGACGGTCAAAACGACCTGGACGTAATAACGCAGGGTCAAGGATATCTGGACGGTTTGTTGCAGCAATGATAATAATTCCTTCATTTGCACCGAAGCCATCCATTTCTACAAGCAATTGGTTAAGTGTTTGTTCACGTTCATCATGCCCACCACCGACACCGGCGCCACGCTGACGACCAACCGCATCAATTTCATCAATAAAGATGATACATGGTGCGTTTTTCTTCGCATTCTCGAATAAGTCACGTACACGAGAAGCACCAACACCGACAAACATCTCAACAAAGTCAGAACCACTAATAGAGAAGAAAGGTACGCCTGCTTCTCCCGCAGCTGCTCTCGCTAATAACGTTTTACCAGTACCTGGAGGTCCCACTAATAGAACAC
Source organism: Cytobacillus sp. FSL M8-0252 (assembly GCF_038007345.1). Lineage (NCBI taxonomy): Bacteria > Bacillati > Bacillota > Bacilli > Caryophanales > Bacillaceae > Cytobacillus > Cytobacillus sp. FSL M8-0252. The sequence continues at coordinate 77,882 of NZ_JBBOWZ010000001.1, read as the reverse complement.
CTTTAGGGATTCTCGCACCAAGTTCTGAGAATTTTCGTGGGTCCTTCAAGAATTCAACAACTTCCACTAATTCTTGCTTCTCTTCGTCCGCACCTGCTACATCTTTAAAACGGACCTTCTTCTTGCTTTCATCATACAACTTCGCCTTACTTTTACCGAAGTTCATTACACGGCCACCGCCGCCTTGAGCTTGGTTCAATAAGAAGAAGAATAAAATGAAAATGATGATGAATGGAATCATCGTTGTAAAGAACGTTACCCAGCCATTTGCTTCTTCTGCTGGTAGGATCTCTAATTTCGAATCACTTGCTAACTCTTCCACTCGGTCTATTACAGAGTCACTATTAGCAATATATGTGATAAAATATTTACCTTCTTCATAGCCTTCTAATTGACCACGTACTTCATAAACGCCCCTTACAGGCTGTAAACTAAGGCTTTCAACTTGACCAGACTCTAAATTCTCAACAAATTGGTCATAAGTCATTGCCTCTGTCGGTTCGTTATTGCCATTAAAGAAACTGACAACCCCTATAATGACTAAAAATATTAATAAATAAAAGATGGTGTTACGGAAAATCCGATTCATCCCTTACCTCCTCCCACGGTAAACAAACTACATAGTATCGTATCATACAAAATTGTGCATATACAAGGAATTACACTTGGTCAGACTGGGTTTTGTAAAGTATTTCACACATCGCATTTCACTTAATTATTATTGCTATACACCTCAGGTTTTAAGATACCAATATATGGTAAGTTTCGGTATTTCTCAGCATAATCTAATCCATATCCTACAACAAACTCATCTGGTACATTAAATCCTACGATATCCGCTTTAATTGCTGCTTTTCTGCCAGTTGGTTTATCAAGCAGAGTAACAATTTTTATCGATTTCGCTTTACGATAACGGAATAACTCTACTAAATAGCTCAAAGTTAATCCACTATCTATGATATCTTCTATGATGAGGACATCACGTCCCTCAACAGAAGTATCAAGATCTTTCAAAATCTTTACCTCTCCTGAAGAGACCATGGAATTCCCATAACTGGATACATCCATGAAATCCATTTCAAGATGAGTATCAATTCGTTTAATTAGATCGCTCATAAATGGCATTGCGCCTTTTAAGACACCTATAACAAGAGGAAAACGTCCATCATACTCCTCTGTTAATAAGCCGCCCAACTCTCTCACTTTTTGCTGAAGCTCTTCTTCAGTAATTAAGATTTTTTCAATTTCGTTTCGCATCTTATTCCTGTGCCCCCTAGAAGATCATTGCTTTATGTATTTCAGAAAAATATAGCTTGTATCAGGTGAATATTCAGCTGCTTGATCAGACTTTTTTAATCCTGGTAGCCATATAATGTTACCATTTGCATCCGTAACAACAGGCCATAAATCCCGTTTTTGCCGCGGAATTTTCTGATCGATAAAGATATCCTTTAACTTTTTGCTACCATTTATTCCTTTTAACTTCATCCTATCTCCATTTTTCCTTGTACGGATCGTTAATGGAAAGGCGATATCCGCTTTAACCAAAAGATAATCCATTTGTTGATATTCCTGTAATGGGTGACCGACATAATGCATGCTGATCTCGCCTACTTCAGGAATAACATAGTTTCCTGGCTCTTGTATTTGAAATAAATACGGCTGTACGGTTGTTTTTTTACTAGTGGAGAAGAAACAACAATCATATGAACGTACAACTGTTAAACCATTTGGGAAATGTAAGGTTCCAGACGGATGAGGATGAGAAATTAAGGAAAAAACATTTTCAATATGTGTAGCGGATAAAGAAGATGGCCTTTCCTGATATAGATAATTTAATATTAGTTGAATCACTCTTCTTTGTAAAGGTTTTGCGACATCTGTAAATCTGTCAATATAAAGAAGAATTTCACTAGCACTTTTCCTCTCTGTTACACTATTCAATTGTGCTTCTGCTAATTCCTGCATAAATACCTCATCTTCGCTCAAATCCTCACTAAGGCGTTGGAAATGGTTATGCACTTGAGGATTTTCCCTTTTTAAAAAAGGCAAGATATTTTTCCTAAAACGATTTCTGCTATAGATTTCCTTTACATTACTAGGATCTATTCTAGGTTCTAAATGATGAGTCTCTACATAGGAATCAATTTCATTTCGACTTAAGCAAAGGAACGGCCGTATAATTGCCCCTCTACTAAAAGGTCGTATAACTGGCATACCCGCTCTAGCAAGACCACTACTCCCTCTTGTCATTCTCATTAACATTGTTTCAATTTGATCATCACCATGATGACCTAATGCAATGTAATCAAGCGCTTCTCTTTGCATCACTTGCTCAAAGAAACGATAGCGACAGTCCCTTGCAGCAATTTGCGAGCTTTTCCCCGTTTCCTTCATATGTGCAGAAACATCCATTCGTTGCATATGAAAAGGAATGCCTGACTTCTGACAATAGCGTTCTACAAACTTAGCGTCTTCAAAAGATTCTTCGCCCCTAAACATATGATCCACATGGATTACTACTAATTGAAAACACTCTTGTTTACTTAATTGCTGCATAAAGTGAAGTAAGCTTAAGGAGTCAGGTCCTCCTGAGACAGCAATTCCCACACGCTTATTCTCCAATTCAATGCCCTTTTGTGATAAAAATGCTTTTACCTTTGCATAAAACATAACATTCTTCCCTTATGTTAAACTATTACTTCTACTAAAAGGATATCACTTTTTTAATGTTTATTTCCAAAGAAACGATTATTTATGCCTAAACCCTCTCACACCATTTGACTATATAAATAGAAAAAGTAAATACAACCAATAAACAAGATTAAAACGAACGCTCCAGTTTTTCCATTGGGCTTTCCTTTAGTCTTTCGGGATGTTTGCCTAGCTGGTGGGGACACATGAGTTTGCTTATATGAACAGGCAAGCAAGGCTTGTCTCATATCTTCAGCAGTTTTAAACCTGCCTTGAAGTGCTGGTATGACAACTCCTTCATAAGTTTTTAAGATTTTATGTTTCTTTACCCTATCCATTAATTGTTCTAAACCCCTTCCGTCTTTAGAGAAACGGCTTGGATAGGCACAGTGAATAAAAACCATAGCTGTTGAGAATAAATCATAAGTAGGTTCAGCTTTTCTACTACCAAGCCCCCAATATCCTCGGTCGTAAAACTCTGTAAACTCCTTAATGGCTCTACCTTTTAATGTTGTTCCTCCTACATCTATACACCGAATGCGCGGAGCTCTTCCTGTGACAATCAGATTCTCTGGTTTTAAATCTCCAAATACCCATCCCGCTTTGTGCAGCTCCTCTAGATCAGAAAGTAATTGCAGCATGAGCACAGGTATCCACGCCTCTCCTTTCTGTTTAATAAAAGAGTGGAGATCAGGACCATGGATATATTCCATCACATAAAAAGAATACATAGTGGATGAGGAAAATTGCCAATCATCAACATCAAGCAAAGAAGGTCCTAGGGTAGACCCTTGGACCTTCGTAAAGGATTTTAGCACATTCACTTCAGAAGTTACTGTATACCCATTTTCACTTATTTTTAAAGCAACGAGTTGCCCAAGGTATGTGGCGAGATAAACTACACCATTAGCCCCTGCACCTAGTTCTTTTTCGATACGGTATTGCTTGTGATGCCATTTCCCGTTAATAATCGCACCTTTTTGTAGATTAAATTGACTCTTCATAGTACTCATCGTCATTTCTAGAAATTAAATTGCGTAATGATCGTTTCTTCTCAAAATAGGTAATCGCCTCTCTTAAAGCTGGTCCAGTGGGTGTAATACCACCTGTTGAGAGTTTAGCGAACACAGAAGTTAACGATTCGAGCTTAGGTGTCCAATCTAGCAATTTTTCGACATCATTCTTTTTCCCGGGAAATACAAACAGAGAAAATTTATTTTTTCCCGTGCGTGCATTTAAGCTTAAAGATAGATCAAATAAGGCTTCTTTGACTGTAGGTAGCTTATGTTTCATACTTGCACTCGTATCGACAAGAATCAACACTTCCATTTCAACCGTTTCCCCTAGCTCATCCACAACCTCCATTACCTCGCCTCTTTGTTCTGGAGGCAAATCCTCAATCGTTTGTTTATTTCCTAAGATTTGCGTGAGTTCACGATTGACTACTCCTTGTAATGTTTGTGTCATCGCCTGCCTTGTTACCATCTGTACAGTATGTGATAGCTGTCTAGCATATACGACTTGACTTACCCCACCCCCGGAAAGGGCAATACTCTCAATTTCCTGCATTCCCTTCTCATCAATAACGTCATTCTCCATTACACCTATCACATTTACGGAAACTCCCTGCTCTTTTGCTAGAGCCGACATCGCTATAGGGTCTTCTCCAACGTTTGAACACCCGTCTGTAATAAGTAAAATTTGTTTTAGGGTACCTGTTTTCATCTTTTTCCCTCCTAATCTGATAGAAGTTACTTAGTGATTACTAACCATTTTCAACGGATTAGAAAGGAAATATACATAAAAATGACATCTATTGGAGATTCTATTCTATTTAACATTAATTCGCTTGTTTATGGAACGGTATACTCGACCATTTCGGGATATTGTGCTTTACTTTTGCCACCATCACCGTCATATCATCATCAATACGTCCAGCTCTTGATCGAATCACCTCTTCCATAATTAAATCTGCCACTTCTTGTGGGTCGTTCGTTTTTAACTCGGTTATTTTCCTCTTCATCCAAAGATCAAAGTTCTCCACATGTTTCGGCCCTTCAAATACACCATCGCTCATCATAATGAGTAAATCCTCTGCTTTTAATTGCTTACTAACAACATCGACATCGAATTCTTCAATCATGCCTATGGGTAAATTACTTGCCTGCACTTTCATCACTTGGCTCCCTCTTTTAATAAAACTCGGTGTAGAGCCTATTTTCAAAAATTTAGCATCAGCATTTTGTAAATCAATCATCGCCAAATCTAATGTGGAGAAAATTTCATCTGTTGTCCTTAATGACAGAACAGAATTGACCGATTTTATGGCCACTTGCTCTTCTATACCTGATTGCAATATTTTCTGTAGTAATTCTAACGTTTCTTTGCTTTCTATATGTGCTCGTTCTCCATTTCCCATCCCATCACTAATGGCAATTGCATACTTACCGCTACCTAATTCAATTGTTGAATAACTATCTCCTGATATTAAGCCACCGTCCTTAGCCGCATGTGCCACTGCCGTATCAATGACATATGCCTTTGCTGAGCGAAAAGTAACATGGCAATAATCGTTGGCATAACTCGCACATTCCTCAGATTTAACTAAGATTGTTTCTCCTAATATATCTGAAAGCATTGGCGCAATTAATTTCTCACATTCCCCGTGTCCATTACAGTATGGGATCGTCATCTCTATATCAACATCACCTTGCTCCAAGCTATAAATTTCTACCTGTTCTACCTCTACCCCAAATTCTTGGATGGCCTCTAATATCAGTTCTTCCTGTTTATGATGATTCTCTCGCTCTCTTTGAATTTCTTTAGCAAAATCCCCCATCACTGCAGATACACCTAATAATTGATCTGCCACAAGCTTCCTACTTTCTTGCACTTGTTTTTTCAACCGTTGATTTGCTTTATAAAAAGTAAGCTCCTGTTGAATCACTTCTGTTGTTTTCTTCGATCTTGTACAGTGTTTTTCCCACTCCCTTTCTAGTCGTGAAGAAATTTGTCCATCTTTTTCATCTAAATCATGCATAATATTTTTCATATAATCATATGTTGTATCAAAGTTCCTAGCCCAGCAGTGATCCTTTTTAAAGCAAGTTTGGCATGTCTTCTCTGTGACATTACTTAGGAAATAATCCAATTCTCGATCTGTCTCATCATTTTCCACCACAGGAGCTTGATGTTGCATGGCAAAGCTTTGCGATAACGCTTGAAAAACATTAGAAAACTGAGAAACTCTGTGCGCAGTTACATCCCGCATTTTTCTCATATACTGCTGTTGCTCTGCCGCATATTCCGCAGTCCCAGGGATATGTTTCGCTAGCTTTGACGTAAAACTTTGAGGCGTTAATAGAAATAGAAATATTGCTACTCCAGTTTCGTATAAACCAATTAATAAGTTTGACTGATTGTCACCATACATTCCCATGAGTAGGGTAGCAATAAGCAAACCAAATGCCACACCTATTTTCTTCCCTTCTTTTAATAACCCACCTAACAAACCAGAGAATGCTAATAAACTCATATGGAAAAAGCTTGAAATATTAGCCAAACTAAATATTAGCCCTGTCACGACACCAACCGTTGAGCCTACCGTGGCACCTGCGACAAATGAAAACACAAGCACCAAATAACGAGACATCACATGTTCGACTGATAGGTCATACACTGTCCATCCGATTGTTCCTGTCATTACTGAGGCTAGCATAATAATGAGGCAGACGATTTCCTCTGTTTTTAATGATTGCCTCCTCCGATTAAAAAATAGTAACGGCAGGCTCTGTAGGAATATTAAACATAGGATAAATCCTAAACTAGCCTCTACACCAGCCATCATGAAATCATACATCGCCACATGTCCCGTTATAATATAAGATTGGATAATCGAACTGATTAATAATGTCACAGCCACATATATAGGCATTACTTTTAATTCATTGGTAACCCACTTTTTACTTATCCGAAAAACAAACAGAAAAAAGAAAGATGTTAAAAACGTGGTCACACCATGAGTAAATGATAAAGTCGAAGCTCCTCCAATCAATCCAATTAAAGCAAGCGGTGCTTTATCCTTTCTTACTAAATACATCGCAGCAAAAAAGGGCAGAGTGAATGGTGTTAACTGGGACAATATAAGGGCTCGTCCAAGTAAAAAACCAATAATTAAAAACAAGTACCCCTTCTTAATAAAGAAAGTTTCTAAGCCCGTCTGTATTTTCCCACCTATTTTTGAGAGCTCCATCTTGGGACGACGAAGATCCACTTCCCCTATCGGTTCTGCAATTGTTCGTTCGAGTTTTTCCATCATTCCCACTCCCTATTTGTTTCTTTTTCGCTATTATAAAGGGCTATGTCTTAAAAGTTTGTCAAAATAATGGACAAATACCTCTTTTTCGTTCGACTGATTTCTTTATAAAGTGCAAAAAGAGTACAAAAGCAGCAACAATTAAAGGATTGGAATTGGACCATACGTTCTCCTGTTGTCTAAAAAACTAGACATCACATGCTTCCAAAAAATGACGAAACCTCATCAACTATTCCGACAAAAATTTTCCGGGGAAATAATATTGACAGACTTGTAGAATCTTTGTATTATATATCTTGTGCTTTTAAAAGAAAGCCACTTCAAATGGCGGTGTAGCTCAGCTGGCTAGAGCGTACGGTTCATACCCGTGAGGTCGGGGGTTCGATCCCCTCCGCCGCTACCATTTTTTATAGTGGCCCGTTGGTCAAGCGGTTAAGACACCGCCCTTTCACGGCGGTAACACGGGTTCGAATCCCGTACGGGTCATCACTTATATTAGCTAAAAAACAAACCTGGGCAGCTTCAACTGTTCAGGTTTGTTTTTTACTCATTTTTAATTATAATAACAGCAGACCCAGCATGTATTTCCTTTTTGTTTGATTTCTGGTTTGTTTTCGCCTAATTTAACCAAGATTTTCACTCTGACCTGATTTCTGATTCGTTTCTCGTCTAATCCTATCAAATTTTTCTCTCTGGTCTTATTTTTGACCCGTTTCTTGCCTAATCCTATCAAATTTTTCTCTCTGGCCTAATTTCTGATTCGCTTCTTGCCTAATCCAATCAAATTTTTCTCTCTGGCCTAATTTCTGATTCGCTTCTTGCCTAATCCAATCAAACTTTTCTCTCTGGCCTAATTTCTGATCCGTTTCTCACCTAATCCAATCAAACTTTTCTCTCTGGCCTAATTTCTGATCCGTTTCTCGTCTAATCCTATCAAACTTTTCTCTCTGGCCTAATTTCTGATCCGTTCCTCGCCTAATCCTTCAATCAATCTTCCGCACCCTATCCGCACATATGCACAATTCTTTTCCAGGCTTATACCCAAAGTCTCTTATACCTACCTAACACCACACCTAACCGTTATAAGTTACAATCATCGCCATTCATCACAAAAGATGCGGAAGAATAATAAAAAAGCAATCCCAATAAGGATTGCTTTTGCAGGAATCGTCGTGATTCCCTTGCTCGTATATATTAATTCAGCAGCAAGTTAACCTCGTTTAGCTCCTCTGCCACCACGTTTTGATTCTGTATTTCTCTTAAGAGAAGATAAACGGTCTTCACTGTCTTTCAAAAAGCGAGCCATTTTAGATTCGAATGTCTCCTTTGAAGGACGGTGATTATCGTTTGTTCTACCTTGACGTGGGCGCCCAGAATAGCCTCTAGACTCTCTTCTTTCAGGCCTTTCCGTTCTCTCAGGACGATCAACAGCTTTCTTAATTGATAAACCAATTTTACCGTCTTTCTCCACATTAATAACTTTCACTTCAACAGTATCGCCTACTTTGAGGTGATCATTAATGTCCTTCACATAATTGTCTGCAACTTCACTAATATGCACAAGGCCTGTTGATCCTTCCGGCAGCTCTACAAACGCTCCGAAATTAGTGATGCCTGTAACCTTTCCTTGTAACTTGCTGCCTACTTCGATTGACATAAAAAGATATTTCCTCCTTAAAGATATAAAGTAAACCCAAATGTATTCATACTTATACTATATTATACCGAAAGATAAAAATAGGTGTCAACTTCTCATTGAGCTGACTCATTTTCTTTTTTTTCCTTTTCATCGGTTTCATCCGGCATTTTGAAGATGATTTCACCTTGTTCAGAAAGATAATAATCCCTTCTAGCAAGTTTCTCTAAATACTCTTCATCATGTAACCTAACAATCTCTTCATTCAAGGCCTTTTCTGACTGTTCTAGTTCTTTCAATTGATGAGCAAGTTTTACCTTTTCTTCTTTCTTTTCACCTAGGGCAGCAGATTGGGATACGATAGTCGTAATCATAAATACTGAAACCACAGCAACAAATACAAAAAAGACAGTCAGTCTACGATAGAGAAGCTTCTTTCTCCGTTGAGAACTGATTTTATTGGCTTCCTGTTGTTCGATATAGCTTGAATGGATCTTGGCTACATTTTTATTCTTGTTGGTACTCATACAACTATCTCTCCCTTCTAAGTTATTCTTTCTTCTTCCACTTTTTCGCCAGTTTTTTAACATATTCTTTCCCTTTTTGGAAATATCCTTTTAATTTATCATAGAACTTATCGACTGATTTTTTAAAAGGGTCTGGTAATATACGAATAAGAAGTCGAAATATCCATCTTACTGGTGATAATAGTACTTTTAAGATGAACATTAGCACATTACTTGTCCATTTTATCAGTAGTAGAAGAAGTTTGCCCACTAATACCAATAGCCCTATTAAGGTAGTGAAAAAAAACTGAACAGGTCGAATAATTAATAGGCGAATGACCTTCACAATAAAATAATAAATAGAAATAATCGTAGAAATAACTATCTCTAATAGCTTTAGGTAAATATTCTTCATTAACGCTTGATAGGCTGCAAAACCGCAAAGTAAAGCTAAAAAGATGTAGAATCTTAACTCTCCTTCATTGACAAGGAACAAAATATAAAAAATAGCTAGTCCTTGTAATAGCCAAAAAAGGATGTCATTTATAAAGACAACCCAACTCTTTCTTAGTGGCCGTTTGAGAAAGCGCTGATACGTATCTAAGCTCGCTCCAAAAAGGGAACCCATCCCTATCATAGAGAGCATCGTCAAAAATTGGACCGATAACGTCATCGGAATAACTTGCTAAAGAGCCCTTTAGCTTTTTCTCCATGTTGATCATCTAAATAAACAAGGTCGAAAATTTTCCCTTTTATGGAGACAATTCCTTTGTCCACATCTAAATTCTTCATTTGTAGATTTTGCCCTTTGATAGCTAAAAAACCCATGACAGTTTCTAATAAAAACTCTTCATTATCAAAGCTTTCTACCTGCTTCACTCCCGTAATATCTAGCAGCCTTCTGCCACGCATGATCACATCATGATCAGGAGCAGTTTGTTTACTCGAGTTCTCATGGTATTGGCTCATCTTTATCCCTCACAATCCATAGTACAATCCTTTAATACATATGTATGAAGATTGCTCAGGGATTAGAACAAGCGCTATTTATTTATTCTTGATTCATTCTTTCTTCACTTACTATCGTGTACATTTCCGCTGCATCATCTTTTCTTGTTGTTTCCTGTATTTTATCTATTCGCACCTTTGTCACTTTCTGCCCAAATCGAATCGATAATTCATCACCAACTTTTACATTGGTACTTGCCTTCGCTTCTAATCCATTAATAGCAATACGCCCTTGGTCAGAGACTTCCTTTGCCAATGTACGTCTTTTTATTAATCGAGATACCTTTAGAAATTTATCTAAGCGCATACTTTCACTCCCCTTTACCCTAAAAAGTTCATTTAGTAACCTTTTTTCTTCGCTTCTTCCCAAAAACGATCCATTTCCTCCAGGCTCGCCTCTTCTAGATTCTTATCTAGTTTTTTCTCTATATATGAAAACCGATTCGTAAATTTCGTATTGGTTCGATGTAATGCTTCTTCTGGGTTGATTTGATAATACCGAGCAATATTGATAAATGCAAATAATATATCACCAAATTCTATTATGCGATTGTCATTATTATTCTCGGCTTCCAATTGAAATTCTTTAATTTCTTCAAACACCTTATCCCACATTGGTTGGATGTTTTCCCAATCGAAACCGACCTTTGCAGCACGTTTTTGTAACTCTTCTGCACGCAACATGGCTGGATATGATTTTGGAACACCATCCAATAGTGACGATGTTTTTTCGCCTTTTTCTTGTTTTTTCATTTCATCCCAGTTACGTAACGCTTCATTTACATCTTCTGCTGCTCTCTCTCCAAACACATGCGGATGTCTAAAAACCATTTTTTTAGAAAGACCTTCTATTACATCATGAATAGAGAAGTACCCTTCATCTTCTCCTATCTGGGCATGAAGCATAACTTGTAACAACACATCCCCTAGCTCTTCAATTATATGAACAATATCATCTTCTTCAATCGCTTCGATTAATTCATACGCTTCCTCGATTAAATACTTCTTCAAAGATTGATGTGTTTGTTTCTTATCCCACGGACATCCATTTGGACCTCTTAAGGTAGCAATGATTTCTTTCAGTTTAGGGAACGTTGGGTAAAGAATCTCTTCATTCATAACGGGAGGGACATATACAGATGTTAAATTAGTTAAAGCTAAATCATGATCTAGTTCATAAAGCGGAACTTCCTTAATCACTTCTTCACTACTTCCGGCTGCTGTTACAATCTTTACTAAATAATCATCCGGTAAATAGTCCATTAACGTCAACTTTACTTCAGATGCAATAAATGCATCATACACTTGTCCGATAATCATATGTTGTGTAAGAACAAGTTCACTTCCCTTTAAGTCCGTACCATCTAATAGTGTAAAACCTTCAACTGGATCAACCCTTAACGCTTGGAACATGCTATCTAGAAAACTTTGGCCACCCTTAAAGTCTAAATTAACTCCATACTCATCAGCCCTTTCAATGAGTAATTGTACCGTTTTTTCTGCTACAAGCGGGTGACCCGGCACAGCATAAACAATGTTTTCTACTTTTCCTTTTTCTAACAAAAGGGTGCTTATTTCTTCGTACACCTCTGCAAATTGATCATGTGATTCATAGATTGTGTCAAAGGATTCAAATAGCACTCCTTCGGCGGTTAAGGCTGATACCACAGGGTGTTCTTTTGTTCTTAAATAGACTTTATTAACACTGGTTAATAGCTTATATACTCCTAGTGGCAGTTGATTAAGATCTCCTGCCCCAAGGCCAATAACTGTTACCTTCATTATAAATAATTCTCCTTTATTTTACTTTTTGTGTCGGTTTGTTTTTATCTTCTTTTCATAAAATGGAGAAGCTTTTCTCCAAAAGGTAACTGACGTAGCTCTGCTTCTGTAAATATGTTGCTGCGAATCGTAAGAAATAAATAAAGAATCGCACCAAGAGCGGCGCCGGTTAACGATTGAAAGGTAGCAAGTACTCGTCCACTCATGAATGAAAGTGCAGTAACAGAGAGATACAAATTTAAAAAAATCGTCATCAGAATAGCAGAACTAAGAATTGTCAATAACACACGTACTGAAACAAGTGTGACACTTTGGTTCCATTTTAACCGAAACAGCAAAGCAATTACCATCAACGCTAACGCAATGTATGTGGCGTACACAGCCCCATATATTCCATAATGCGGTACAAATGAGGTATTCAGAAAGTACTTAATGCCCACTCCGATTAAAATCGTCCACGCTGGAAAAAAGCTATTTCCTAGGCCTTGGTGTACGGCTGCCAAAGTAATCACAAGAGAGCTTAGTAAAATAACAATAGACATTAGACCTAGAACGGCTGAACCTTTATCATTTTCGAATAGCATGACATTTGTTTGTCTCACTATCGCCCAAAGCCCCACTGAAGCGCCAACGCCAAATAGAAGGCTCACTCTTATGACCAATTGGATTTTTTCATTGAGTAGATGAGGTTGCTTTATTTTTACGTATGTAAGAATTGGTACGAGTGATAAACTCATCGAAGTGGCAACAATAGAACCTAATTGAATAAGTGGCTGGCCTCTGTCATATACACCCTTTAATGTCTTTGCTTCAATCTCAGAAAAACCCGATGTCGTCAATAATGCATAAAGATTGAGGGCATCTGCTAACTGGATAAAAATGAGTAATAAACTACTCACACAAATAGCAAAGCTTTGGACAATAATCTCTTTAGACAGTTGTAAATACGAGCTAACACCCCTGTGCTTCTGCCTTATTCTTGGTGCACTTTTCATTTCTTTTATAAAATAGAATAGCAAGATTGCAAAAGCTGCCAAAGAGGCTAAAATGACACCATAGTAGACTCCACCGCTAACAGAATAAATGGAAGCACCCATTTTAGTTAGTATATAAGCATAAAGCAAGATAAACAGCACTCGTATAAGTTGTTCACTCACTTGGGAAACAGCTGTTGGCATCATATTTCCTTTTCCTTGAAAAAAACCTCTTAACACTGATACAAGTGGTAATATTAAAAAACTAATAGCAACAATGCGCAAGGAATCAGCCAATTGAGGATCGTTCATATAGTAAGCTAAGGCATCGGCACTAAAATACATCGTTAAACAACATAAAACAGCAATCATTGATAACAATAATCCGGCAACTTTTAATAATCGCCGTCCACCTTCCTCACCATTCCTCGTTCTTTGCTCAATATATAGTTTTGAAATCACAACAGGAAAACCTGTTGTGGCTAATACAAGAAAGATCCCATAAAAAGGGTACACTTGTTGATAAATATAAAACCCGATATCTCCTACTATGTTTTGGAAAGGAATGCGATAAACCGCGCTCAACAATTTGACAATGATTCCTGCCGCAGTCAAAATAACCGCACCTTTCATTATACTCGTAGAAGTTTGATTGGTATCCAGAAGATATCTCCCCCTATAAGCACGACGATACCGCTTAACTATGAACTTCGAAATGTATTATAGCATATTCATTTATTGATATTTGTCTCTCGCTCCTTGCCTGAGGGAGGCATTTGTAGTTTTTCGGTAAAAGGATGCTTAGCTATGATTTCTCCTTATGTTTAAGTAAATCCTACTTGAAACTATCAATTTTTGAAGCGATTATTTGATATTAGCTCTGGCCTAATTATGATTTCTTCACGCTTGGGTTTCTTTGATTTACATCTCCCATCTTTTCCAGACAAATTCCCTTGAGTGCTTCTTACCGAAAATTTCATTGAGATGCTGGTTTTTAGACTCGTTACCATCTTAATCTGTCTTTTCAGAACGCGGCACTTTTTTACCCGATTAAGCATTTCCTGTCGACTTCAGTTAAGGGGCTGATTCGTTTCTAATGGCATCTTACGCCAGATCATTTTCATCTAACTTTAGCAGCATTCAGCTCCCGAAAGTCAATGTCTACACAAAAATAAAGCGAACAATCATCATTAAGAATATGATTGTTCGCACTAGATGACGCTAGAAAAGTTCCAGCTCATATTACCTATATACTATGATTCCATTTGTCTCGCTAAAAATCCAGCTGCGGTTTCGACGGATTTTTGTTCAACTGCACCAATGGTGTCATCTTTCGCAATGATTACGACTGCGCCAATTGGATCGCCATTGGCTACTATGGGTCCTATTGTGTAAGATGCGACGGATTCTGTATGATTATCTACAATTGAAATTTCGCTTGATTGGGTCACAAGAACAGAGCTACGATCCTCCATTGTCTTCTCTACTAGATCACTAATACTCTTATTTAAGTAATCCTTCTTAGAGCCTCCTGCAACAGCGATATATGTATCTCTATCGCAAATTAAGACCGGATTTCCTAAGCTATCATATAATGCTTCTGCATATTCTTTTGCGAAGTCACTAAGCTCAGAGATAGGTGAGTATTTCTTTAAAATTACCTCTCCATCGCGGTCTACAAAAATCTCAAGTGGATCTCCTTCACGGATTCTTAAAGTTCTCCGGATTTCTTTAGGAATGACGACACGACCCAAATCATCAATACGACGAACAATACCTGTTGCTTTCATTCAACGTTGCCTCACTTTCATCTGATGATTAAATTACTGAAAAGAAAAAGCCGCTTAACTCTAACCGATCCATGGCCATTAGGACGATACAACGAGAATTCTTCCCATTTATTCCTTCGCTAATGATAAATATTTCCCTTTACAGATGATTTTCGGTTAAATCTAACTTAAACTACAGCTTTTACTTTTCAAAATAGCTATGATTCATAAGGAAGATATCATGAATGCATCGCCATGTTTGAACTTAGTATCTTTCATAAGGAAAGTTATATACACGTCCAACTATTTTTTCTTTTAGGTGTGATTCATTCCAGAAAGGGATAAACATTCCATTTATGTGCTCTATCCTTGAAATACCCTTGTCCTTTCTCAATCAAACATTGCAATTCTTACAATGAAATTACCAATATTTTTCAACAGTTACTTGGCTGTTTTTTCAGGAACCTTCTTTGTATCTTGTAATCCCTTCATAAAGGTAAACGCATTTTCTAACCATTCTTTCGTGGCAATTCCTTTTATATGGAGAACTGCTTTCAGTTTTTTTCCATCCATACCAAGCCCAATCATGCGACCAAATTGATTGCTGAGCTTGAATACTTTTTGCCCATCAGCTTCCACACTACCTTGCTCAGATAATAGGACAAGCACTTCATCTTTTGATTGCTTCACTAGTTCGACTCCAGCCACTTCTCCATATACTTTCATTTCAGCAATTTTAAATAAATACGCGACTTCTTCCGGATAATCACCAAAGCGGTCAACCATCTCATCTTTCAATTCATCAATATCCTCTAGGCTCGTAATCCCACGGAAGCGTTTATACATTTCAATTTTCTGATGTCCATCAGAAATAAATGCATCTGGAATATAAGCATCAATTTCTAAATCAATTTCCATTGGCTCTTTTCTCGGCTCACCGCCCATGGATTCTTTCCTCTCTTCAATTGCTTCTTTTAGCATTTGTGAATATAGATCAAACCCAACAGAATCAATAAAGCCATGTTGCTCCGCTCCAAGTAAATTACCTGCACCTCGAATCGTTAAATCACGCATGGCAATTTTAAATCCAGAGCCAAGCTCCGTAAATTCTTTAATCGCCTGCAAACGTTTCTCTGCCACTTCTGTAAGGACTTTATCTTTACGATAGGTAAAGTACGCATAAGCCACACGGTTAGACCTACCTACCCTTCCTCGCAATTGATACAACTGAGATAAGCCCATGCGATCAGCATCATGAACAATTAATGTATTTACATTTGGTATATCTACACCAGTCTCAATTATCGTTGTACTTACTAAGACATCATATTCACCGTCATAGAAACCAAGCATGACGCTCTCTAATTCATTCTCCGTCATCTGACCATGTGCATAAGCGACCCTTGCATCAGGAACAATCATAGAGATTTCCTCTGCTTTACGCTCAATATCCTCCACGCGATTATACAGGAAATAGACCTGACCACCACGTGCTAATTCTCGCTCGATTGCTTCCCTCACCAATACACCGTTATATTCCATCACATATGTTTGTACTGGAAAACGATTTTCAGGTGGTGTCTCAATAACGGATAAATCCCGAACGCCCAGCATGGACATATGCAATGTACGCGGAATTGGTGTCGCTGTTAATGTTAAAACATCGACATTGGTTTTTAATTTCTTGATTTTCTCTTTATGAGTAACACCAAACCTTTGTTCTTCGTCTATAATCAACAAACCGAGATCTCGATAAGTCAAATCTTTAGAAAGGATACGGTGTGTACCAACGACAACATCAACCGTCCCCGCTTTTAATCCTTTAATTGTTTCAGTTTGTTGTTTCTTCGTACGGAATCGACTCAACATACCGATTTTTACAGGATAGTCTTGGAACCGCTCAAGCATCGTTTCATAATGCTGTTGTGCAAGGATCGTTGTTGGCACAAGAAATGCAACTTGTTTACCATCTGCCACTGCTTTGAATATCGCTCGTATAGCCACTTCTGTTTTTCCATAACCCACGTCTCCACAAAGCAAACGGTCCATTGGTCTTTCTCTTTCCATATCTTTTTTAATCTCATTAATGGAACGAATTTGATCTTCTGTTTCTTGATATGGGAAAGCAGATTCAAACTCTCGCTGCATATCACTATCAGGGTTAAAAGCGTATCCTTTCGATGCTTCTCTTTCGGCATATAATTTAATAAGGTCATCGGCGATATCTTCAACAGAGGATTGGACTTTTTTCTTTACCTTCTTCCAATCGTTACCGCCAAGTTTATAAATCTTCGGTTCTTTTGATTCAGACCCTACATATTTTTGTACAAGGTCAATTTGTTCAACAGGAACATAAAGTTGATCACTACCTTGATAACGAATATTCAAATAATCTTTATGGACACCATTAATCTCTAAAGTTTCAATCCCTAAATACTTCCCAATACCATGGTTGACATGAACAACGTAATCACCAATCTTTAATTCCGAATAGCTCTTAATTCTTTCTGCATTGGAAAGTTTTTGTCTCCTCTGTTTCTTTCTTGTTTTATGATTAAATAGCTCTTCTTCTGTAATCACGGCAATCCGTTGATTATTTAGCTCAAAACCTGTTTGAATGGCCCCTTCTAAAATCTGAATTCTTCCTTGTGCAAGGAGAGAGTCCTGCTTGATGATAGCGGATTCAATATCATAATCCTCTAACACATTTTGCAATTTGTGAACCCGCTCTTCATCTACAGCAAGAAAAACAATAGCATAATTTCCTTTTTTCCAGCGATCAACCTCTGTTTTAAGCACATGCATTTGACCATGAAAATTTTGCATCGGCTTACAGGAGATATTAATAATATTTTGCGGATTTGTATTCGGTACATGTCGTAAAAATAAGGACATATAAACAATCGGATTTTTCTTACTATACATTAATTCTTTTAAAGAATGGGAAGTCACAACGTCGTGAATAATTTGTCCTTCTTCAAGTAGGTTCGTGTACCATTCTGCTTCTTCTTTATCAAGGGAATCATTCATTTCTTGTACGCGACTGACTTCGTCTACAAAAATCAATCCATTCGCAGGAAGATAGTCTATTAAACTACTGCCTCCCTCATAAGCAAGGGATAAATATTTATATAATTGCTCTGGTTTAGTACCAGTCTTTAATTGTTCTAATTCATAACTGATATTTTGTGTAAGGCTTTGTTTGGCTTGGTCATTTTTTAATTTTTTTAAGCTTTTACCCAATCCTGACTCTAAAGTATGAATAAGCCGCTCAAAATGTTCACCTTCCATTGGTGTTTCCGTAGCTGGCCCAATTAACACACGCTCAACCTTTGACTTTGAGCGCTGATCTTCTAAAGAAAAGAACCGGATAGAATCAACCTCTGTATCGAATAATTCAATTCTAATAGGGTCTGACTCTGTTAACGGATAAATATCAATAATACCACCACGAACACTAAATTCACCAGGAGAGGACACCATCTCCACTCGACTGTAGCCCATTTGAATAAACTGATTTAATTGTTGTTCGGTTAGCTCATCGCCAACTTTTAACGTCAACTGAAGTTTACTCCACAACTCTTTAGGTGGAAGGACCTTCTTTAACCCTGCCATAGGTACAATCATGACACCATCATTTGCTGACATCATATGGTTGAGTGTTTCAATTCTTTGCCCTTTTAATTCTGGGCTAGATATACTTAATTCGGCTGCAATTAACTCATTTGCAGGATACAAGAATACTTGCTCTTCTCCGAGAAGTTGTGTTAAATCATCATATAATTTTTGCGCTTGCAATAAATTGTGGGTTGTCACAAGTAAGGGACGTTTAGACTGTTCATATACTGCCGCCAGAAAAAGCGTTCTAGCTGAACCCGTTAAACCTGCCACCATTTGTTCATTTAACCCTTCATCTATGCCTGATAATACAGACAAGACCTCATCCTGTTGTGAAAATACTTTTTTAAGCCCTAACATGCAGTAATCCTCCTATTACAAAAAGCAACATCTCTCCCTCAACCTGAGAAAGCTACTACTCCCCTATTTGCTCTTCTTTTTAAATACATTTTTAAAGCACTTTAAGCTCCCTAAACCTCGTATAGGTTAGGAAGCCAAATTTTTTTCTTACTTACATGTTTATACTCACAAAGCATATAAATCATGCGTGTTTTTTCAAACAATGGTTGTTAACTTTATATATTATTCGATTTTTATAAGTAAAGTCCCTCTATTATCGTACTAAACTTTTTTCCTATCTATCGAAAAGAAGTATAAAGAAACAGAAAAATGCTTTGGAAAGTACTCCAAAGCTTTAATGAATAAGAAAGTCTTGCTGATAGTAGTCGGGATTACGCTCTAGTGATTCATGGCAATCCTCACAAATCGCCTTCACGTAAACGTTTCCCGAATTATCATACTGGATCATTTCATGTCTTTCTTCTTCATTTAATTTATGAAAGCCTAATTGCTCTGCTTGAACCGTTTGTTTATCAACAGTCCCTAAAGATACCCCGCAATGGCGGCATGAGTAATGAATAGCCAACAATAACACTTCCCTTTATCCATCAATTGTCATTATTATTGACGGTTTGTTGGAAGGATATGCACAAATCATTATATCATGATTGATTATATACATTCATGACTTGAAGGAAAGGTATATTTAACCATTCTTGACACGCATCAGTACATTTATTAATGACGGCTTTCATTTCGTTCATTTCTTCTTCAGTAAACTTACCAAGTACATAATCAGGGACTTTCATTCCTTGAGGCGGTCGATCTATCCCCACTCGGATGCGGTTGAATTCTTGCGTACCGATATGAGCAATCGTTGATTTAATCCCGTTATGTCCACCAGCACTTCCTTTTTGTCGCAAGCGAATCTTTCCAACCGGTAAATCTAAATCATCATAAATAACTACAATATCCTCTATCTCAATTTGAAAATAATCCATCAGTGGTCTAATGGATTCACCTGATAAATTCATATATGTAAGTGGTTTTAATAAAAAAACTTTTTCTCCTTTTACAAATCCAGCACCATACAATCCTTTAAACTTTGATTGATCAAGTGGAATGTCCCACTTTTTAGATAATTCATCGATCACATCAAATCCAATATTATGTCTTGTACGATCATAGGGCTTACCTGGATTACCTAACCCTACAAATAGTTTCACTAAGCACTTTCCCCCTTACCTCAAATAAGGACTGACCCGTTGGTGCTCTGGTCAGTCCCCACCTTAGTTTGGTATTATTCTTTTTCGTTTATAACTTCCGGCTCTTCCACAACTTCCTCTTCTTGAGGTTCTTCTTCCACACGAGGAGGGAGGATAGAAAGAATCGTCTCTTCGGCATCATGTTCAATTTCATACGAGGAGGCACCTTTTAAATCTTCAATAGTGACCACATCGTTTATCTCTAATTTAGAAATATCCACATCAATTGATTGCGGGATATTGCCAGGTGTACCGGTAACGGTAATCTCATGTAGCGCTTGTTGCAAGACGCCACCTTCTTTTACACCTGGTGAGTCACCGACCGTATTGACAGTAACTTCTGCTGTAATTTGTGTAGATTTGTCTACAGATAATAAATCAGCATGTACCACTGTATTCTTTAATGGATCGGCTTGGTATTCTGTTAAGACGACATCGACTTTCTTACCATCAATATCGACTGAGAAGACACCATTTCTACCAACTTCTCTAATCGTCTTAATAAAATCAGCCTCATTAAAGAATATTGGCTTACTCTCCATCTTCGTGCCATAAACAATTGCTGGAACATTACCATCTGCACGGATTTTAGTTAAAAATGAGTGACGAAACTCTTTTCTTTCCTTCGCTTCTAAAACAGTCATTCTAACGTCCCCTTTCATAATTTAAGGCTTATTATTTAAAGATTCCCTAATTAACTGAAAGATAAACATCGCTCGACGTTTGTAAGCAAAATGTCCATTTTTAAACTAAACGTAATGATCCGATAGATGGCATGATGTGTCAGAATTGATTAATCGAACAACACGCTTACAGATTGCTCTTCGTGGACACGAATAATTGCTTCTCCGATAAGAGATGCCACAGATAGCTCGACGATTTTCCCTGTTTTCTTCTCTTCATCAAGAACAATAGAGTTCGTCACTACTAGCTCCTTAATTTGTGAGTTTTCAATACGGTCAATAGCCGGTCCCGATAGAACAGGGTGCGTACAGCAAGCATACACTTCTGCAGCTCCATTTTCCACAAGTGCATTTGCAGCTAAAGTGATTGTGCCAGCCGTATCGATAATATCATCAATAAGAATAGCTATTTTCCCCTCAATATTACCAACAATATTCATCACTTCTGCCACATTTGGTCTTGGACGGCGCTTATCAATGATGGCAATTGGCGCTTTTAATTGATCTGCCATCTTACGTGCTCTTGTTACACCACCATGGTCTGGAGAAACGACAACAATATCTCCTTCTACCTTGTTCTTAAAGTATTCAGATAGGATTGGTACACCCATTAAGTGATCGATTGGAATATCAAAGAATCCTTGAATTTGTGGAGCGTGTAAGTCGAGCGTAATCACACGTGTTGCGCCCGCTGTTTCTAATAAATTTGCAGCAAGTTTCGCAGTAATCGCCTCACGTGCACGCGCTTTACGGTCTTGGCGAGCATATCCATAATAAGGCATAACAATATTGATTGTTTTAGCAGATGCTCGTTTTAGGGCATCAATCATAATTAATAATTCCATTAAATGCTCATTTACTGGATTACTAGTTGATTGGATTACATACACATCACAGCCACGAATACTTTCTTCGATATTAATTTGGATTTCACCATCGCTAAAGCGCGTAACCGAACATTTACCTAATTCTACACCGATAAATTTAGCAATTTCACTGGCAAGTCCTTTATTTGAATTTAAAGTGAATACTTTTAAATTGGGATCTAAATACTGGTTTGACATGATGCGCCTCCATAAATTTTTATTTCTTTTGATTTAATTGATCTACATAATTCTCTTTGTTTACTTGACGAGCACGTGCAATAGATAAGGCATTGCCTGGTACATCATCAGTAATCGTAGATCCAGCTGCAATATAAGCACCTTCACCAATTGTAACTGGTGCAACCAAGTTTGAGTTACAACCGACAAATACACCGTCTTCTATCTTTGTTAAATATTTATTCTTTCCATCGTAGTTAACTGTTATGGAACCACAGCCTAAATTAACGTCTTTTCCGACCTCAGCATCACCAATATAACTTAAATGTGAAGCTTTACTACCCTTGCCAAACTTCGCTTTCTTTATTTCTACAAAGTTGCCAATTTTAACTTCATCATCAATTTGCGATTGCGGTCGAATATGGGCAAATGGACCAATCTTTACTGCCGCACCAATTTCACTATCATGTGCCACTGATTGCCTTATGACCGTTTCACTGCCAACTTGACAGTTTTCAATCTGAGTAGAAGGGCCAATCTCACAATCCTCACCAATAATGGTATGCCCCATCAACATAGTACCAGGGTAAATAATTGTATCTGAACCAATTTCGACATCCACACCGATATAAGTATTTAATGGGTCAACAATTGTTACACCATTTCTCATATGATGTTCGTTGATACGTTTCTTTAAATACATCTCTGCTTGTGATAACGCCACCCGATCATTTACTCCTAAGGTTTCCTCGAAGTCAGGTGTTTGATACGCAGTAACGATTTCACCTTGGGCTTTTAAGATTTCAATGACATCAGGTAAATAATATTCACCTTGGGCATTATCATTAGATACTTGTGATAGCGCTTGGAATAAAGCTTTGTTATCAAAACAATAAGTTCCAGTGTTGATTTCTTCTATCAATTTCTCTTCTTCTGACGCATCCTTATGCTCGACAATTTTCTCTACATGACCATCAGTATTCCTCACTACACGACCATAACCTGTCGGTTGACCAGTATGCGCTGTTAAAATAGTTGCTTTCGCAGATTGTTCTTCATGATGTTTAAATAACGCTTCCATTGTTTCTGCTTTGATTAATGGTGTATCTCCACATATAACTAGCGTGACACCTTCTTTATCCTGCAACAAATCTTTCGCTTGAATAACGGCATGGGCCGTACCAAGCTGTTCTTCCTGCAAACGGTACTCACTCGCTTCTCCCAGCTGTGATTGAACTAGATCTGCTCCATGACCAATGACAGTTACAATATCTTTTATATCAAGTGTAGATACTTGATCAAAGACGTGCTGAACCATCGGTTTTCCACAAACAGGGTGTAGCACTTTATATAGCTTAGATTTCATCCGTGTACCCTGACCAGCAGCTAAAATGACCGCATATCGATTAGACATTTAAAGTCCTCCAATTAACCTTTTTATCCATTAAAAAATATATCCTAAATAGCATATGATTTCAAGGAATGAAAGGAAAGTACATATTTTTGTCAATTAGAATGACTTTTTCACACGTCTACACACACCCATCCATTTGAAATAATTTATACACAAAAAAAGAGCCCATACCTAAGATGTATGGACTCCTAACTGCGTGTCTATTTTTCTACGAAGCACCCGCTTCTTCAAATTCTACTTCCTCTAATTCACCTAAACGATGGTACTCTGCTAATACTGCTTCTTGGATTTTACCGCGAGTCCCGGAATTAATCGGATGAGCAATATCTCTAAACTCTCCATCCGGAGTACGTTTACTTGGCATCGCTACAAATAAGCCGTTATTACCATCAATGACACGAATATCATGAACGACAAATTCCTGATCCAAAGTAATAGATGCAATCGCCCTCATGCGGCCATCCGTATTAACGCGGCGTAATCTTACGTCAGTTACTTCCATTCTGTTCACCACCTTTTCCCAGTAGATAAAATCCTTTACTTACAATTCCACATATAATTGCAAACTCCTTCTTAATTAGAAAAAATATTTCGTAATTTTAGGACAAATGGATGATTTCCATTAAAATTCTTCCAAATACCATTCTCCTTTGACTATTTCGATTTCATGAAATTCACTTTTGTCTCATAAAAAAATACACCATCCTTTCAGAATGGTGTATCTCCCACACGAGATTTACTTCACAAGTGCGATAACTTCTATTTCAATTTTTGCTTCTTTTGGCAATTTTGCTACCTCTACACAAGAGCGAGCGGGTTGGTGGTTATTGAAATACTCTCCATAAACTTCATTCACAGTTGCAAAATCGTTCATATCTTGGATGAAGACAGTTGTCTTGATGACTGTTTCAAGTGATGCACCTGCTTCTTGTAATACTGCTTGTAAATTTTTAAATACTTGATGTGTTTGAGCCTTCACATCACCATCTACCATAACACCTTCTGTAGTTAATGGTATTTGTCCCGAGCTATAAAACATATTATTTACAACAATACCTTGAGAATACGGTCCAATAGCCGCTGGAGCTTCATTCGTTTGAACGATCTTCATAACAATCTTCCTCCCTCTCCCTACTTAATTCCTTTTGAAGTAGTTTCCTTCAGTTACATTAATACGTTTTTCTCTTACATCTACATCTGCTAACTGGACGAGAGATACATACTCATCAACTAAACGTTCATCTGCATTTTCTGATTCTACTAAGACTGCAATTCCAGCTAGTGTAGCTTTAAATTCATCCAGCATACTAATCATGCCATTAATTGTGCCGCCGGCCTTCATAAAATCATCAACAATAAGTACTTTCGAACCTTCTTCTAAACTTCTTTTAGAAAGAACCATCGTCTGAATCCTTTTCGCAGACCCTGATACATAGTTAATGCTGACTGTAGATCCCTCTGTCACTCTACTATCTCTTCTGGCAATGACAACAGGCACATTAAGATAATTAGCGACTGCATAGGCAAGCGCAATTCCTTTTGTCGCAACTGTCATGACCATATCAATATTTTTATTAATATAAGCCGATGCAATTAACTTACCGCATTTTTGTACAATCATAGGGTCGCCTAAAATATCAGTCATATAAAGGTAACCGCCCGGCAAGAGACGATCAGGACTTGCAATTAACTCACATAGTTCAGCAATGATCGGTTTCGCTTCTTCATCTCGTACCTTCACCTGATATCTCACGCCACCCGCTGCCCCTGGAACTGTTTCTAATGTGCCTATTCCGCGAAGCTCAAAAGTGTCTTTTATTATCGCTAAATCTTCGCTAATTGATGATTTAGCTGAACCATATCTTTCTGAGAAAAAGGTTAAGGATACCAATTGTCTTGGATGCTCTAAAAGATAATGTGTCATATCAATTAGACGTTCACTCCGACGAAATTTCATGATTGGCCCTCCTTTTAATTAAAAACCGAATATTATAACGATAATATAACATTATCATACGTCTTTAATCAAGTTTATGCTGTTCTCCAAGGAGTCTAACCGCAAAAACTTGGTCACAAAACCCTCTTAGACCATTATAAATACGGTGCATACGAGAATCATGCTGTGCTAAACCAAATACAGTAGGGCCACTACCACTCATTAGCACTGCATCAGCACCAAATCTCTGCATCTGTTCTTTAATTTGGTTAACCTCTGGATGCATTTTTAACGTCACACTTTCAAGGACATTAGACAAATGTGCGCAAACATCGCTATAAGACTGATCTTCAATGGCCTTAATCATTGCTAAGGTTTGCGGATGTTTAAGTCCCTGTTTATTTAAGCGGCGATACACCTCAGCAGTCGAAACACCGATAAAAGGTTTAGCTAAAATCACCCAACATGTTGGTGGAGCTGGTAAAGCTTGAATAAGCTCTCCTCTACCTGTAGCAAGGGCTGTCCCTCCATAAACGCAAAAAGATACATCTGAGCCGATTTCTGCACCGATTTCCGCTAACTCATCAATCGTTAATCCTAATTGCCACAGCTTGTTTAAGCCTCTTAACGCTGCTGCTGCGTCACTGCTTCCCCCAGCTAATCCCGCAGCAACAGGAATCACTTTTTCAATTGCAATACTAACCCCTTGCTTCACATTAAACCTGTTCTTTAGTAAATGTGCTGCCTGATAAGCTAAGTTCCTATGGTCATCTGGAACAAAGCGATTATGTGAAACAATTTTTATCTCATCTTTATCCAATAACGTTAATTCAAGACGATCTGCCAAATCAATGGTTGTCATAATCATTTCTACTTCATGATAACCATCCTCTCGTTTACCGAGGACATCTAATGATAAATTGATTTTAGCAGGAGCCTTTACTAAAAGTTTCAAACTCTCCACCTACTTTACAAATTTCAGGACGACTCCATTTTTTGTCCTATTTTACCACAAAACAAGAAAAGTAAGACGTATGCAATAATATTATTCAATATTAAGATTAATTTTTTGACATTAGCCTGGGAACAGTCAGCATATTCACGATGAAAAATAAGCAATCGCAAAACGAAATAAACTAAATAAGTACTTTTGTCCGAGCGGTCTTAGTTAATGTACAGGCTTTGTATAAAGATTGTAAGAAACAGATTAAAAAGGTGCTCGTCTTGCAAATGAGATTTTGCGTTTCCGGGGAATCATTTTTGAAACCATCAGAGGTATAGATTCCTGAATCGATTTTATCCGCACCCGGACCAACTTCTGAAGTTTGTATTTTTCGAATGGGTTTCTTTTGCCCTAATCTAACTCGATATCACCTAACTCACCTCTTCTTCGTTCATCTTCCAGATTCCTGTCTCTCGTTCGCCTACGCGTTTGAGATTAAATACTTTCATTCCAGAGAGTTTAAACATAAAAAATACTCCTCCATAGGTAGCCAGATATTTGTCTACTTATAGGGGAGCATTAGCCTGTTTTCGTATTTGTTTCTTTTAAAACACAATGAATTATTTTGTCTGATAGGATGCTAAGGCTTTTTCTATTGCTCTTTTCACCATATTGCCAGCATCTTTAGAAGTAATACCGCCCCAACCTTCTTGTTGAACGGTGTCATAAAAGCCTAATTCTTTAGCGAGTTCTTCTTTCATTCCTTCTGACATGATTCGCCTTCTTCTGCTCATCTTGGAATCACTCCTTATTCATTGCTACTCATAGCTTTCCTCAGAAGTAATTCTTTCATGAAGGTAATTACTAGTAGTTGTTTGAACCTTTCTAAAACACAAAAAAGCAGCAAATTGGCTTGCCGCTTTTGTTGATGTTATATAAGGTTAGCTTAAAGCAACTTGTCCTGATGTGTCTTCATAGAAAGTAATTTGAACCGTTTCTGTTAAAACATCCGCATAGCTGTAAGATACGCGTTCAAATGCATTTTCATCTTGATCTAACTCGATGACAAATACAGATGGATACGTTTCAGCTAAAACGCCAGACCGTTCAATTGTCTTTCTGCGTCCGCCATTAGCCTTGAGCATTAGCCTTTTACCAAGATTTGAATCAAGTGCCTTTTTGATATCCAATAATGTTTTTCCCATTCGGTCCACCTCACTATAGAAAGTATACCACTTTACCACAATTAAGTCAAGTAAAATTATTAATTATATCAATAAACAAAAACAGTTGCAACACATTTCGTTCTACTTTTTTTGCTAATTTTCTACATTCCTAACATTCCCCATCTTTTAGGAAATTATGTAAAATTATTGAGAATCTTATTTTTCCACATAAAAAAGAAGCCCAACCGACATTGGCAAGCCCCTCTAACATACCCTTATTTTATCATTTTCCCAATAGGTAAACTCTCTTTTAAAATGACCCAAACGGATCAATAGATTGTTCTTCCTCTTCCTCATAATGGAACGGCATACCCGTCCTAAGCACACCTTTTGTTTCCACCCCACCTAAGCCTCTTTCACCAGATAATGTATTTCTTAACACGTCCCAAACACGAATATGCTCATTATAAGGTGTAAAACTAATCTTACTTACAATATATACCGGATCTAGCGCATGAATATTTACTCTTGATGGAGAACTAGCAAAATTAGCTCCAGCATGAATCAGGGATTCAAAGTGAGATTGACAAGCTCCAGCAAAGATGACAAGTTGATCTAAATGAGGAACCTTCTTCCTGGCTTCTTTCACCGTTTGCACAAAATGCTTAGAATGGCGGTAAGCCTCTATATCTGCTTTACTACCCTTTGCCTTTGTATATGCGTCATGGCCAGTAATAACTAAAATATCCGGTCGATAATAATCTACTAACTCCCCAATAACACGAGGCATATCCTTTTCACTTAAGTGTAGACCTGTAACTGGAATACCGATTTTCTCATATACCGTTAAACATTTCTTTAGATACCCTGGATCACCATCAAGATGTAATACCTTCCCCGGCAATTGAAAATAATTAGCTGCTTTACTATATCCCTCTGTTACTGTATATTCCCTTTTCTCTTGCAATAGATGAACATCTTGACGGAATAATTCAAGAGATTGCTCTTCAAGTGTGCGGAATTCCTGCATAATCCTTCGCTGATCAGACTGACTCATGATGATAAGATCCTCATAAGGAGCATCTGCAATGAGCCTTATATCTTCTCCATATAATACCGCCATCTTTTTCCCATCATGCTCTCTTATGTCAATAACGCGGAACATAATATCACAATGATAGGAAACCCTCCCAACGATATCCATTAATTTTATAGTCACTGTCGTCACTCCATTTTGGGCCATTTCCCTGAGTCTGTTTCTTTAGTTAAATTATGCGCCAATGCTTGGACCTGTGCTTCTCTATAGCGCCTCTTCACCGTACAAGGAAAAATTGCAAATCCCAAAAACCAAATTAAAAACCGGACTAAACACTTTTAATAAAGTCATTAGTCCGGTTCATATGTGCTAATACCTAGTAGATGCTATGAACTGAAGTGAGGTAGTAATGCGTCAGCCAAACGAGCGAATTCTTCTAACCCTAACGTTTCTCCTCTTCTCGTTGGTTCAACCCCAGCTTGATTTAGTGCCTGTAAAATGAACTCTTTTCTTTCTTTCCCCTTCTCTAACTGACTCGTTAAATTATTGAGGATGGTTTTTCTCCTTTGTGCAAAGCTTGCTCTTGTTACTGTAAAGAAGAAGGCTTCATCTTGAACTTTCACTGCTGGTTGATCTAATTTTGTTAAGCGGATAACAGCAGAATCGACATTCGGTTGAGGAATGAAGACAGACTTAGGAACAATCATAACAGTCTCTGCTTTTGTATAATATTGAATTGCAATCGAAAGGGAGCCATAGCTTTTAGAGCCAGGACTCGCAGAGATACGTTCTGCGACCTCCTTTTGCAACATACATACAATACCTCTAATCGGGAGCTGATCCTCTAATAACTTCATAATGATTGGCGTAGTGACATAGTAAGGTAAATTCGCAACTACCATTAAATCATCGATGTTTGCAAATTCTTGTTGTATCGCCGAAACGATATCAGCCTTTAGTACATCTTCATTAATAACTTTTACATTCGGATATGGCCCAAGTGTATCTGCCAATATTGGTAATAGTCGGTGATCGATTTCAAAAGCTAAAACCTTCTCACTTCTCTTAGCTAATTGCTCAGTTAATGCACCAATACCAGGGCCAATTTCAATGGCACCAGACTTGGGTGTTAATTCAGCATGATCCACAATTCGATTTAATATATTCGTGTCTATTAAGAAGTTTTGACCTAAACTCTTTTTAAACGAAAAGCCATGCTTCTCTAAAATTGCTTTCGTTCTTATCGGTGTGGCAATATCCTTATTCATAATCAAGCTCCTTGTCCATTTTAGCTACCGCTGCCAAAAAGTCTTTCTTTGTAATTTGAAACATTGTTAAACGTTTATAAAGTTGCTTGCCATTGGCATAACCTATCTTTAAAATCTTGCCTAGCTCTTCACGGCGCTTCTTTGCGTCACTGCCACCAATTAAGCCTGCGTCCATTAGATCAGCCTGCGTCACTTCAGACACAGCCTCCTCTGTCATGACATAGGCATGGGAGAGCGCCTCTCGTATCACCTCAACAGAAGCATGCTCTACACCTACACCTTTACCATGCTTAGCTATGGCAAATTGTTTATCAATAAAGGCGTGCTTGCATTGTGGGACATGCTTTGTAATCGTATGTCTAATTTTCTCACCAGGAAAATCAGGATCTGTTAAAACAATAACACCTCTCGTTTTTTGCGCCAGTTTTATTTTTTCTAATGTCTCAAAATTTATGGCTGAGCCATTTGTTTCAATTGTATCGGCATCTAATGCCTTTCTAATCGCGACAGTATCGTCCTTACCCTCTACCACGATAATCTCTTTTATTTTCATTTTAACACCTATCCGTTCACTAAAAACTTCCAATTTATACTTATTCAGCAAACTTATTTTAAAAATAATGAATTATTTGCAAAAAAAGTGAAACATTTCTGTAATGTTAATCGTCTAAATATATATAATGATAGTACAGCAAGATAGCATGCATTTTATTATATATGAAACATCCTTCGAAAGAAAATGCAAATAACAGAAAAAGAGCAGAGGATGAATTCCCCTGCTTACAAACACCATCTAATTAAGCACACGTATTTTCACTTGCTTACGTCCCCAACGATAAGCATCAGATTTACTGGAGAAAAATACGTCAATCTTATTCCCTTTAATAGCAGATCCCGTATCGGAAGCTACAGCGTAACCATAACCTTCCACATATACTTTTGTCCCTAAAGGAATAACGCTCGGATCTACCGCTATCACCTTTGCTCCCGGATTAGCTTTTAAATCTAATCCCGTCGCTGTGACACCTGAACAACCATTACAACCTGCAGTATAGGCAGTAGAGCTAACATACATTTCTTTGCCACTAGATTCATTAGTCTCGCCGCGAGATGCCACTTTTGTAACTGGTTGAGATACTTTTGTTCCAACAGCAACTATATGATTTTTTGATTCTTTTACTTTTTCTTCACTAAGTAATTTACGAGAGATTTCTTTTCCATTTTCACGAGTAATTTCAAATTCTTTTTTCAAAAGACCCTCTTGACCTTTTTCAAGAACCTTTTCACTACCCTTTTTCAAGCTATCGTCTTTTTTAGTTACGACCGCATATTCAATTGGTTCTTCCACTACATCGGTGACCTTTTCAACTCTGATGACTTTTATTACGTCATTTTCTTTGACTGTCTCATCCAACTTTGGTTCAACACGATCTAATTTTCCTAGCTTAATATCT
Source organism: Cytobacillus sp. FSL M8-0252 (assembly GCF_038007345.1). Lineage (NCBI taxonomy): Bacteria > Bacillati > Bacillota > Bacilli > Caryophanales > Bacillaceae > Cytobacillus > Cytobacillus sp. FSL M8-0252. The sequence continues at coordinate 47,033 of NZ_JBBOWZ010000001.1, read as the reverse complement.
TGTTGCGATAAAAAGTCAGCGACCGTAGTCGAAGTTGACCACACTTCTTCGGTTTTATCATTCGCACCGTCTGCTAATTCAATTTTGAACGCGCGATCAATCTTGATGTCCATCTTACCTGTAATTTTATCACCTAATTTAGGCTTTATGGCATCATGTTTACTTAATTCAATATTCTCTTCATCTATCAGCTCTTGCACAGTATCAGCTGTTGTCCATATGACCTCGGAATCTTTTTTGTCGGTAATCTTCACCTGCACTGCAGGGTTCCAAACCACTTCCATATTGTCCTTAACGGCTTTATCTACCGAGGGGTACACATAGTCTTCTGAGCGTAATCCTATATCCATTTCGTCAAATATCTCTTGAATGGTTTTTGCGTGTGTATTTATTGTTTGTTCCTCACCATCTAATGTTAGAGCAACGGTTTTCTTTGTCATTTCAAAGATTAAAAAACCGCTAGCTGTAATCGTAACGATTAGACTAGCAAAGATAACTGCCCATTTTTTCTTGCTCAAAGACTTGGATAACAGGTTTTTCATGTAATTTATCACGATGAAAATTGCCTCCTTTTCTCTCGGAGTGATTATATAGACTATCTTGCTGACTGTCAACACTCACTATCTGATTTTTTGGAGGGAAAGATAAAACGGAACATCCCCAAGTATTCCTCTTCCCCTTATAAAGAGTTCAAGAAAAGAACGTTCACCTTATCATCCACACCCCCTAAAAATACTGAATCAATCGAGCATTTCAGAAGTCAGGCAAACTGATATACCTTCTATTCTCCGAAACACTCTTTTTTCCCTCTTTCCATACAAGAAAAAATTTTTTTCTGCACGTACGCTCTATTATGCAGAAAAAGCATTTTTTTGCAAAGTGAGAGATATCGACATGGTTATCCTATGAGGACAGATTCCTGTGTAGAACTTTTTGGTATAAGAAAACATTTGGACAAGCTTCTATTATTTTTGACAATATTTGCTGTCAATTTATAGCGAATAATTTTTTTGCGTTTTCGGTTGTAATTGCTGCAACTTCTTCTACTGGAATGTTTTTAATTTCTGCAATTTGTTCACAGACCAACTTCACATAGCTTGGTTCATTACGTTTGCCACGGAATGGGTGCGGAGCTAAATATGGGCAATCTGTTTCGATCAACAATTTTTCTAATGGAATCTCTGCTGCCACTTCCTTTGGTTTTCTTGCATTTTTAAAAGTAACAGGGCCACCTAATGAAATATAAAAATTCATATCAATGCATTCTTTAGCTGTTTCAGGGCTTCCACTAAAACAATGCATAATCCCACCTACTTCAGCAGCATTTTCTTCTTTTAATATTTCTACGATATCAGCTGTTGCTTCACGGTTATGAATAATAATCGGTAATTTTACCTTTTTTGCCAATTGAATTTGTTGTCTAAACACATCTTTTTGCACATCTTTTGGTGACTTATCCCAATGGTAATCTAATCCCATTTCTCCGATTGCGACTACTTTTGGATGCTTCGATAATTCTTCTATCCAAATTAAATCTCCTTCAGTCATATCAATCGCATCAACCGGATGCCAACCAATGCTCGCATAAAGGAAATCATATTGTTCAATCAGTTCCATTGCTCTTTCAATTGTAGGTCTATCAAAACCAACAACGACCATTTTTTCAACCCCAGCTTCTCTTGCTCGCTTAATCACTTCTTCCAAATCCTCGTCATATTGTTCCGCATTTAAATGAACATGTGTATCAAATAGCATCCTCATTTCTCCTTTTTTATTATTATTTTAGAAAACTAACAACTATAATATTAAATGAACATCTTCCTTCTATATATATAGATAACCTTAATAACTTTATTTAGATATATTATATAAAAATAAAAAACATAGAAATGCATCATCGTCTTTGTAACGGATCACATTTCTATGTTCTAAAAACCTTCTGCTTCCATTAATCGGATATTATTTGACTCTCGCGCCTACTGGTAATGACTCTGCAATTGTAGCTAATGATAATGCGCCATCTTCACTTCCAGCAAGAATCATTCCCTCAGATAATTCTCCACGCAATTTAACAGGTTTAAGATTGGTTACACAAATAACTTTACGGCCAACTAAATCTTCTGGTTTGTAAAACTTTGCGATACCTGAAACAACTTGACGTTTTTCATAACCTAAATCCAATTGTAATTTTAATAACTTATCCGCTTTTTTGACTGGTTCAGCCTCTATAACTTGAGCAACACGTAAATCCACTTTCATGAAGTCATCAATCGTGATTTCCTCACTATCTGGTTTCGCTTGTACTTGCTTCTCTTCTTTTTCACCTTGAGGTGCACTACCCTGCATTTTTTGCTTAATATACTCAACCTCTTCACTAATTTCAAGACGAGGGAAAATAGGGTCGCCCTTTTGTACTTTTATACCTTCGCCAATTTTACCAAATGTCTCAATGCTCTCCCAAGAGATGAGCTCTTCTTTGTTTACATTTAACTGTGTAAAGATTTTCTCTGGTGTTCTAGTTAAGAACGGTTGTAATAGAACGGCGATTCTTCTTAACGATTCTGCTAAGTGGTACATCGTCGTTGCTAATTCCTCTTGTGTACTCTCCTCTTTCGCAAGCATCCATGGCTTTGTTTCATCAATATACTTATTCGTACGACTGACCAATTGCCATACAGCAGACAACGCAACTGAAAACTCCATGTTTTCCATTGCTTCTTCATATTTTCCAACTGTCTCTTTATTCATTTGTACAAGCGCTTGATCAAATTCACCGTTTGAACCACGATAAGTTGGAATTACGCCATCAAAGTACTTATTAATCATAGCCACTGTACGATTCAAGAGATTTCCTAAATCATTGGCTAAATCAAAATTAATACGCTCGATGAAACCTTCAGGTGTAAATACACCATCAGCGCCAAACGGCACTTCGCGCAATAAGTAGTAACGTAACGCATCTAAACCATAACGATCAATTAATGTGACTGGGTCTACTACATTACCTTTAGATTTAGACATTTTTCCATCCTTCATTAATAACCAACCATGAGCGAATACTTTCTTAGGTAATGGTAAGTCTAGTGCCATTAACATAATTGGCCAGTAAATAGTATGGAAACGCACAATTTCTTTTCCGACTAAATGAACATCTGCAGGCCAGTACTTCAAATACTTACTATCATTATCTGAGCCATATCCTAGTGCAGTAATATAGTTTGATAAGGCGTCAATCCATACATAAATGACATGCTTAGGATTACCAGGAACTGGAACACCCCAATCGAATGTTGTACGAGATACAGCTAAATCCTCTAACCCAGGTTTAATGAAGTTATTAATCATTTCATTTTTCCTAGACTCTGGTTGAATAAAAGAAGGGTTGTCTTCGTAATATTGTAGTAACCGATCAGCATATTTACTAACTTTAAAGAAATATGACTCCTCTTTCACACGATGAACCGGTCTCCCACAATCTGGACAGTTACCTTCAACTAATTGTGTTTCAGTAAAATACGATTCACAAGGTGTACAATACCAACCTTCATATTCCCCAAGATAAATATCACCTTGCTCTAATAATTGAGCAAAAATCTTCTCAACTACTTCTTTATGTCTTGTTTCTGTTGTACGAATGAAGTCATCATAAGAAATATCTAACTTTTTCCATAAGTCTTGGATACCGCTAACGATTTCATCCACATAACTTTGGGGAGACACGCCTTTTTCTTCCGCTTTTTCTTGAATTTTTTGGCCATGCTCATCAGTACCCGTCAAATACATTACATCATAACCTCTTAGACGCTTATAACGTGCCATCGCATCACCAGCAACAGTCGTATAAGCATGTCCAATATGTAAATTTCCGCTCGGATAGTAAATTGGAGTGGTTAAATAAAAAGTCTTTAATTTTTCCTCCATGTTTATTTCCTCCTCATCTTAAAAAACCCGCCCTTATGACGAGTCTAATCTCTCATATCTGACCATATATTTATTGTTTCTTCTTTATATAAAAAAAGAATATATATGAGTCATCTTAGCCTCTATCTTCCTCAAAATATACCTAAAAACTTGAATTTGTGCAACATTTCCGAAGGGAGAAGCCATGGTTTTATTACAACCTCCGTGTTTTTTCTAAAGCCTTAATCAAATTAATCCTTCGACAAAAAATAGACAAATAGGTGAATTTTGTCGAATTATGTCGTTTTGTCGAAACGAGGTATGTACGTCTACTGGAAATTGGGTGAGTTTTTATCCATGACTTTTCCATCATAAACCTTGATAAATCAATAATCCTGTCCATGTTAATAATTTCCACACAAAAATAAAATAAAGTAATTGACGATTATGGCAATGGTTGGTATTATAATATCAACAATGATTTTTGTCGAATAATGACGAAAAAGATAAATAATTAGATAGATGACTGGGAGGAGCAATTAATATGAAATCTACTGGTATTGTTCGTAAAGTTGATGAATTAGGTCGTGTAGTTATTCCAATTGAACTTAGACGTACTCTTGGTATTGCAGAGAAAGACGCATTAGAAATCTATGTGGATGATGAAAAAATCATCTTAAAAAAATATAAGCCAAACATGACTTGCCAAGTAACTGGTGAAGTATCCGATGATAACATCTCACTAGCTGGTGGAAAATTAATCCTTAGCAAAGATGGCGCGGAGCAATTAATTAAAGAAATCCAAAGCAATTTTGAACTAACTAAATAAACAACAAAGAGACTCCTATTTGCGAGTCTCTATTTTTTTACGCTTCATCAATATGATAAATCTTGTATACCTCTCGTTTACTCATATCACGGTCTAGGGCTGTTTGTTTAATGGCATCCTTACTTTTCAAACCTTTTTCTTCTATATAATAAGTAATTTGCTCTTCAATAGATAACCCTTCCCACCACTTACTTTCTTCTACTGGCTCTTTGCAACCCTCAATAATTAAACAAAATTCCCCGCGAATTTCTGATTGGCCTGCCCATTCTACTGCTTCTCTTATCGATCCTCTAATAAACTCTTCATACTTCTTTGTCAGCTCCCTACTCAAAACAATTGAGCGATCGCCTAAGATATCTAACATGAGCTGTAAGCTTTCCTTCAACCTATGAGGAGATTCATATAAAATGATTGTAGAAGATACTTTTGAAAGCGTCTCTAACTCTGCCTTTTTCTGCTTCTTTTGCCGATTTAAAAAGCCATAAAAGAAAAATGGCTGTGTCGGTAGCCCCGAAGCAATCAATGCTGTAAGTGCAGCATTCGCACCAGGTAATGGGACAACAGTGAGCTTCTCTTCAATGGCACTAGTAACCAGCTCATATCCTGGATCAGAAATGGTTGGCATACCTGCATCACTCACAAGCGCAATTTTCTCTCCATCTTTCAACTTCGCAATTAATTTAAAGCCGCTACTCTCTTTATTATGCTCATGGTAACTAATAATGGGTGTCTCTATCTCAAAGTAGTTGCATAGTTTTTTTGTATTCCTAGTATCCTCCGCAGCAATCCAATCGGCTTCCTTTAATATTCTCAAGCTGCGATAGCTAATATCCTCTAGATTACCTATGGGTGTTGGCACTAAGTAGAGAATGCCTTTTTCATTCTCCATATGGAAACTCTTCTGTTGTTGCATATTACTCACCGACCTTCTTCTCTTTGGGTATTCATCCATTCAATTTTTTTCTGTCTACTCAATCGCTTAAAACGATATTCCATTTTCTGTGCCTCTGACTTACTAGAAAATATTTGATGAAATATAAGCGTTAGCGGTGCTCTTCCCCTGGTATATTTAGCGCCTTTTCCAGCATTATGCTTTTCTATCCTTTGCATAAGATTATTTGTATACCCAGCATAGAAGGTGCCGTCTTTGCATTCGAGTACGTAAAAGTAATGGGTTTCAGTCTCCATACAACATCAACCTCATTTCCTTTGTATACTCACCCGACGTCTCATAGATATACAATGGCGACAATATTTTTAAGTCAGGTTTTCCTTTTTTAATGCCTTCCACTAGAAGCACATTCGCTTCTTTCCCTTGCTCAGGATAAACGATTTGTATTCTTTTTGGTTCTATCTCATACTTTCTCATTAATGTCACAAGATCTAACAACCTACCTGGGCGATGAACAAAAGAAACTTTCCCTCCGTGCTTAACTAGTTGACTAGCTGACTGAATTGTATCTTCTAATGTACAGAGAATCTCATGTCGAGCAATCGCATAATGTTCATTTTCATTTTTGTGTTTATTGGTATCGACTGGAAAATAAGGTGGATTGCATGTCACCACATCATACTTAGCATACCCTAATTGCCGAGCAATGCCTTTAACATCTCCCTTTACCACCTTAACTTGATTCTCTAGTTGATTATATTGAATACTTCTATTCGCCATATCAACAAGACGATCTTGTATTTCCACCCCTGTAATCATTCCTTTTGTTCTTGCACTTAAAAACAAAGGTATCACACCATTACCACTACATAAATCTATGATATTTCCTTTTTGTATCGGTAAGTAAGTGAATCGAGCCAATAAAACGGCATCAACCGAAAATGAAAATACGGAAGGACTTTGAATAATTCTCAATCCCTCTGCTAACAAATGATCTAACCTTTCATCACCCTTTAACATAACCATTTCTCTTCCTCCATTACTAAAAAAGCACACTTCGTATCTATTTATCGGTTGAAGCCTCTAAAACCGAAGACTCCTCTGCAAGTAGAAAACGAAATTTATATCTTTAAAAAAACCTTCCTTGTTTAGAAGGAAGGTATCGATTATTTTTTATTTAAAAATGATAAACAGAACAAGCAATCCCCATCTTTTCTAGGACTACCAAAATGAAGATTACAAATATGGAAACCTTCTTGATATAGTCTAGCAAGGTTGTCATAGCCTTCCCCTATATCAAAGAGTTTTTCTTTCTCTGTTTCTTCCTTCTGCTGCTCATTTTTCTTTTCTCGGTCAGATGTAATCTTTAATCTTCTACGTAAATGTTCATTTTCCAACTTCAATGCATTATTCTCTTCTAATACCTCAGCAAGATGCTGTTTCAACTCACCAAGCTGTATATATAATTGACCGATTTGCGATTCCATATTATCTACAGAGTCAAAGATTTCTTTTTTATCCAAGCATTCCACCTCATTAATCTGTGGATTGAACTGACACGGCATTCTCATTAATTTCGTCTAATGTAAATTCTAGCACTCTTTCCTGTTCCTTTAGGTTAACTTGTAGAATTCTTTCAAGTATATTTAACCCTACTACCCTTCCAGAACCTTCCGGTGTCTTTACCCATTCCCCTACATCTGGGAGCTCTTTTTTAGCTGCTTCATACTCGTCATTTTCATATTTCAAACAGCACATTAAGCGACCACATAGTCCAGATATCTTCGTTGGGTTCAAAGATAAATTTTGATCCTTAGCCATTTTGATCGAAACTGGGTCAAAATCACCTAAAAAAGTGGAACAACAAAGCATTCTGCCACAAGGACCTATGCCACCAAGCATCTTTGCCTCATCACGAACGCCAATTTGACGAAGTTCGATTCTTGTCCGAAAAATGGCCGCTAAATCCTTTACTAATTCACGGAAATCCACTCTACCATCAGCAGTAAAGTAAAAGATGACCTTATTGCGGTCAAAAGTATATTCAACATCCACCAATTTCATATCTAATTGATGCGTAGTTACTTTCTCTAAACAAACTTGATAAGCTTCTTTAGCCGCTTGTCTATTCTCTTCTACAATCATACGATCCTTTTGATCAGCAATACGTAGAACTTTTTTTAAAGGTAGGACTACATCATGTTCTCCAACCTTTTTAGGAGCAATGACAACTTTACCGTATTCTACTCCTCTTACAGTCTCGACAATGACAAAGTCATCCTTTTGTATTTGAAGATCACCGGGATCAAAATAATATATTTTGCCCGCTTTTTTAAAGCGAACACCTACTACATCATACAAATGAAGATCCCTCCTGCATCTTTAACACTAACTGTTCCATTAACAGCTGCGCATTCATGTTTGCTTGCAGCTTCCTTTTTGCATCTAAAACTGCAGACATTTGCTCTGTTAACTTTCTATTAGATGTATGAAGCGCGTGTTGTTCTAGCCAGCTTAGCTCATGCGTATAGGCGAGCCTATCACTCTTATCAAGCTGTATATATAACAAATCTTTTAATAAAAGAAGTAATAAGTCTAAACCTAAATCCTGATGTTCTTTCTCCTTAAAATGTGGAAACCACTCTTCTTGGAGAGTGACCATCGCTTGTAACGGATTTTTTTTAAGTACTTCGTATAATTTTAACACTATTTTTTGCGCTTGTACAAACCAATCATCATTACTATATGCTAAAGCCCCATCCAAATTATGGGTAATTTGCGCGAGTAATGGTGCATACTTTTCTTTCACACCATAATCTACGAATTGTTGTACTAAAAATTTTGCAGCGATTGGCTGAAATGAGATCGTTTGACACCTTGATAATATGGTAGGTAACATTCGTTGAGATTGTTCAGTCAATAGAATTGCTGTTGTATCCATATGCGGTTCTTCGAGAAATTTCAGCAAACTATTAGCTGCGTTTGTTGTCATTCGATCAGCATGAACGATAATATATACTTTTCTACTGGATTCGACGCCCCGTTTTGAAAACTCTTCTTGTAATGACCGAATCTGCTGCTTCTTTATCGATTGACCATCCGGCTCAACAAGATGTACATCCGGATGGTTAAAGTGATTAATCCTTTTGCAGTTATTACATGTTTCACATGGAACATAGTCATTAATTGGAGCATTGCAAAAAAGACTCTTTGCTAGAAGCATACCCGTATCTTTTTTTCCTGTTCCTTTCAGTCCTTCAAAAAGGTAAGCGTGGGCAAGGCGTTCCTTACTTAAACTATTTTTAAGCATCTTCAACACGACTGGCTGTAATTCTTCTATTTGATCCCATGTTTTTGTCATGCTGATCACTCACTTACGTATATAAATTTATTAATAATCCTTTGATTTCTCCGATTTTACTAAGAATATCAATGGCACTTTTCTCTTGTAAAAGTAGGTCATCGGCTAGTTGAGCAAGCTTTTCATCAATCGTTTCTACAATTTTCAACGACCTACTTTGTCCTAGTTGATTCCAACTATGGGATTGCTTAATATCCAACCCATGCTCAACAGTCTCTTTCACAAAACGCTTAACAAGCATTTTGTATTTTGCTAAATCTTTAAAGCTCCTGGACTTAGCTACCCTCTGTCCAGCTGATTCTATATCACCTAAAAGCATTTGCATTTGTGTCATCTGCATTTTTTGACCACTTTTTTGCACAAGATCGTTAAAACGCACTTGCGATCCAATGGGATGCTTACTGTCTTGCCTTCTATTATCTATATTAAGACGTAAATCTTGATTAATCTTCATTTATGCCTCCAAATAGGTTTAGAAGTGATGGAATTGTTCTACTGGAAGAACAAATACAGTCGCTCCACCTACTTCTACTTCAACAGGGTAAGGAATATATGAATCGGCATTACCACCCATTGGTGAAACCGGCGCAACAAGTTGCTCTCTCGATTGGCAATTATCCTTAATGACCTGTAAGCATTTGTCTACTCGAATATCTTCCGTACCAATTAAAAAGGTTGTATTACCCGACTTTAAAAATCCCCCTGTACTGGCTAATTTGGTTGCACGAAAATTATGATCTACTAATGCTTTAGATAACTTATTACTATCTTGATCTTGTATGACTGCTAATACGAGCTTCATCATACCACCCTCCTATATCTTTACTTTCTTCTATTATATCAGTTATTCTATGCACAAACAGAGATATACTGACCGAATTTTTCGCCAAGTAGCTTAATCCTTATTTTGAAGTGCTTTTCTAACAATGTCCATCGTTTGCTCAAATACTTTTTCGACAGAGGCATCGGCATTTACAGTTTGAATGCGATTAGAAGATTGCTTCCGAACAATTTCATACCCTTCATATACCTTTTGATGAAACTGTAAATCTTCTAAATCTAAACGATTTACTTCCCTGCCCTTATTTTGATTAATTCTCTGTAACCCTCGTTCTGGTGCGATATCGAAGTACAAAGTCAATTGAGGCATGGCATTTTCAATGGCAAACTGATTGATGGACCAAACTTCCTCAATGCCAATCCCTCTTGCAAATCCTTGATATGCAATAGAGCTATCAACAAATCGATCACATAGTACAATCTTACCCATTTCAAGGGCTGGTAAGACCTTTTCAACTAAATGTTGTCTTCTTGCCGCGGCATAAAGTAACGCCTCTGTTCTTGCATCCATTTTTGTATTCTTCGGATCCAGTATAACAGCCCGGACCTGTTCAGCAATAGCAATTCCACCAGGCTCTCTCGTATGTACTACGTTATATCCTTCTGCTTCTAATTGTTTCTTAACCATTTCTGTAATCGTCGTTTTTCCTGCCCCGTCTGGACCTTCAATTGATATAAAGTAACCTTTAGTCATCCTTGTCCCTCGCTGTCTTATATATTTCTATGTATGATTGTTCTAAGTTTTTCTTGTTTTGAATTCGTGCACCTTTATTTAAATAACCTTCCAAACTAGTGATATGCTCTTTTGTAATTCTTTCACCTTTATATATTAAAGGAATACCAGGCGGGTATGGTGTCACCATTCGTGCGCTAATTTCACCAATCGCACTTGCAAAAGGAACGGTAACAATCATTGCTCCCTCTGGTACCTCTACTAATTCTGAATGCGATGGAATGGGATTCACCTTCACCTCTTTTTCTGCATTGGGAATGTAAGTACTAACTTCTTGCAATGCATCGATAATTTTATTAAAACGATCCTCATCGTCACACCTTAATAATGGAAGTACAAATAAAACATTTAACGGATCAGCTAGCTCTGTATAAATACCTCGTTTCTCTAGCAGCTCTTGTAGTTGATAACCACTCATATGTTTAAACTGTAATGCCAGTTTTAATGGATCATCTGTTCGCATAATAGCTAGTCCAGAAATACAACTTAATTTCTTCTTCAATTCTTTTATCCGTTGGACTAAATGTTTACCGTCTTCTTCTGTATATTGACTGACAAAAAATCTAGCCATATCTAATGAAGCCATAATAACATAAGATGGGCTACTGGATTGCAACATACTTAAATATTCCTGTATGCTGTCTTCATCCACCCGATCACCTTGAATATGAAGAAAGGCCCCCATTGTCAAAGCTGGCAATGTTTTATGGGCAGATTGTATAACTACATCTGCTCCTAATTGTAAACTTGAGGGTGGGAAAAATCTTGTACTCGCTATAAAATGAGCACCGTGTGCTTCATCAACTAAAACTAATACTTTTTTTTCACGGCATAATGCAATAATATCTTCTAATGGATACACTGTACCATAATAACTCGGATATGTAAGAATAACAGCTTTAATGTCTTCATACTTACTTAATGCTTCTTCAATATGAGTATAGGAAACACCTTCACTAATGCCCCATTCCTGGTTAAATTCAGGCAGAATAAAAATGGGTTCAGCTCCAATAAGCCTAAGGCCATTTAAAATAGACTTATGACTATTCCGTTGAACAAGCACACGGTCTCCCCTTTTTAATGTGCCACAAATCATCGCTAAATTACCTACAGTAGAACCATTTATAAGAAAAAAACTTCTTTTAGCCCCGTATAAAGTAGCAAGCAAGGATTGAGCTTCTTTGATTACATCTTCAGCAGAATGAAGATCATCAAGCCCGCTGATTTCTGTCAAATCCAATTGTAAAAGTTGTCGAAAATAATCATCAACCTCATTCAATCCAGAGAGCAGACTACCCCCTTTATGACCGGGTACATGATAATTCTCAGGCTTTCTTTTTATATGCTGTATTAATTTTTCAACTAACGGCATTTGTTTCTGATCCATTGAACGCAAATCCTTTTTATTAGTTTAAATAAATTTACTGTATAGACATACACCTATTGGTGATTACAAACATAAACTGTTAACAACTCACTTATGAGAGTAAAATTCTAAATATTGTATATATTTTATCATCATTGGCTATGATTGAATGTACGGAGGTGACATTGTGAAAACGTTTAATGAAAAAACATGTGTAATCTGTGAACAATCACAATCTACTGGTATCCACTTATATACTTCTTTTATTTGTATACAGTGTGAGGAACAAATCGTGAATACCGAAACAGATGATCCTCATTATAATTATTATGTCCAACAATTAAAAAGAGTCACTACACCTGAAATTTTATCTTAATTTCCCATTTGCTTCTATACTTATCTTATGATCTTCTCTATTATTTTAACAAATATTAGGGAGTTTTTTTATTTTGGAAAACTATCTACAGTGTTGCTTTCATTATACGGAGCACTATGCATAAATCAACTTCTTCAAGAATCTGTAGCTACAATTGTTGAAAGATAAAGAGATCGTAAAAGTCCGAATTACCTTCTTGCTCTTTTCTTTACTCACATGTGATGAACTAACGAAAGTTCATTTAATGACTCTCTAAACAAGCCAACAGTTTTCTGACTAAGATAAGGTTTCCTAATCATTGCTATCATTGCTGATTTTCCAAATCTTTTATATCACTTTGTCTTACTACAAGGAACAATTATCATCGTGGTATTGATACAAACCACCATAATCATTTGTATATCACTTGAAAGCCATATTTACCACTATTAGTATCTAAAACATTACCTCATTGGGTTATAACCAAATGAGGTTCCAATCAACCATTCATTTTTTGATTTTCTATTAAACCCTCAAACTCAACAATTTATACTTAATATTATTATTTTCTTACTGTTATTTTTTAGGAGCATATATTTACTAACTCATATACACAAAAAAGAGCACATACAAATGATGTGCTCTTTTATCTTGCCCGGCAACGTCCTACTCTCACAAGGGGACAGCCCCTAACTACCATCGGCGCTGAGAAGCTTAACTTCCGTGTTCGGTATGGGAACGGGTGTGACCTTCTCGCTATCGCCACCGGACTATGAAATTGTAAGGGAATCGTTCCCTCAAAACTAGGTAATGTTGAAGAAGATATTTATTGAGTAATCGCCTGAATGCGTGCTGTAGGATACTACTTACGTAGTGCTGTCCAGCTGCGGCGCCTAGGTGCTCGAGGTCATAAGTCAAATTTGTCATGAGGTTAAAGAACAACCTCTTGTCAAATCCGTCTTATGCTTGTCGCACCTGAACAAGGCGCCTCCGCATTTCGAATTGGTTAAGTCCTCGATCGATTAGTATTAGTCAGCTGCATGTGTCGCCACACTTCCACCTCTAACCTATCAACCTGATCATCTTTCAGGGATCTTACTAGCTTGCGCTATGGGAAATCTCATCTCGAGGGGGGCTTCATGCTTAGATGCTTTCAGCACTTATCCCTTCCGCACATAGCTACCCAGCGATGCCTTTGGCAAGACAACTGGTACACCAGCGGTGCGTCCATCCCGGTCCTCTCGTACTAAGGACAGCTCCTCTCAAATTTCCTGCGCCCACGACGGATAGGGACCGAACTGTCTCACGACGTTCTGAACCCAGCTCGCGTACCGCTTTAATGGGCGAACAGCCCAACCCTTGGGACCGACTACAGCCCCAGGATGCGATGAGCCGACATCGAGGTGCCAAACCTCCCCGTCGATGTGGACTCTTGGGGGAGATAAGCCTGTTATCCCCGGGGTAGCTTTTATCCGTTGAGCGATGGCCCTTCCATGCGGAACCACCGGATCACTAAGCCCGACTTTCGTCCCTGCTCGACTTGTAGGTCTCGCAGTCAAGCTCCCTTGTGCCTTTACACTCTACGAATGATTTCCAACCATTCTGAGGGAACCTTTGGGCGCCTCCGTTACTCTTTAGGAGGCGACCGCCCCAGTCAAACTGCCCACCTGACACTGTCTCCCATCCCGATAAGGGATGTGGGTTAGAATTTCAATACAGCCAGGGTAGTATCCCACCGACGCCTCCACCGAAGCTAGCGCTCCGGCTTCTAAGGCTCCTACCTATCCTGTACAAGCTGTACCAAAATTCAATATCAGGCTACAGTAAAGCTCCACGGGGTCTTTCCGTCCTGTCGCGGGTAACCTGCATCTTCACAGGTACTATAATTTCACCGAGTCTCTCGTTGAGACAGTGCCCAGATCGTTACGCCTTTCGTGCGGGTCGGAACTTACCCGACAAGGAATTTCGCTACCTTAGGACCGTTATAGTTACGGCCGCCGTTTACTGGGGCTTCGATTCAAAGCTTCGCGTGAGCTAACCTCTCCTCTTAACCTTCCAGCACCGGGCAGGCGTCAGCCCCTATACTTCGCCTTGCGGCTTCGCAGAGACCTGTGTTTTTGCTAAACAGTCGCCTGGGCCTATTCACTGCGGCTCATCAAGGCTTTAACACCCTAATGAGCACCCCTTCTCCCGAAGTTACGGGGTCATTTTGCCGAGTTCCTTAACGAGAGTTCTCTCGCTCACCTTAGGATTCTCTCCTCGCCTACCTGTGTCGGTTTGCGGTACGGGCACCTTATTCCTCGCTAGAGGCTTTTCTTGGCAGTGTGGAATCAAGAACTTCGGTACTAAATTTCCCTCGCTATCACAGCTCAAGGTATGTGACCATGGGATTTGCCTCATGGTCCCTCTAACTGCTTAGACGCACATCCAATAGTGCGCTTACCCTATCCTCCTGCGTCCCCCCATCACTCAAACAGAATACGGTGGTACAGGAATATCAACCTGTTGTCCATCGCCTACGCTTTTCAGCCTCGGCTTAGGTCCCGACTAACCCTGAGCGGACGAGCCTTCCTCAGGAAACCTTAGGCATTCGGTGGATGGGATTCTCACCCATCTTTCGCTACTCATACCGGCATTCTCACTTCTAAGCGCTCCACCAGTCCTTACGGTCTAGCTTCAACGCCCTTAGAACGCTCTCCTACCACTGAACATCAACGATGTTCAATCCACAGCTTCGGTGATACGTTTAGCCCCGGTACATTTTCGGCGCGGAGTCACTCGACCAGTGAGCTATTACGCACTCTTTAAATGGTGGCTGCTTCTAAGCCAACATCCTGGTTGTCTAAGCAACTCCACATCCTTTTCCACTTAACGTATACTTTGGGACCTTAGCTGGTGGTCTGGGCTGTTTCCCTCTTGACTACGGATCTTATCACTCGCAGTCTGACTCCCATGGATAAATCTTTGGCATTCGGAGTTTGTCTGAATTCGGTAACCCGATGAGGGCCCCTAGTCCAAACAGTGCTCTACCTCCAAGATTCTTACGCATGAGGCTAGCCCTAAAGCTATTTCGGAGAGAACCAGCTATCTCCAAGTTCGATTGGAATTTCTCCGCTACCCACACCTCATCCCCGCACTTTTCAACGTACGTGGGTTCGGGCCTCCATCCAGTGTTACCTGGACTTCACCCTGGACATGGGTAGATCACCTGGTTTCGGGTCTACGACCACATACTCATTCGCCCTATTCAGACTCGCTTTCGCTACGGCTCCGTCTGTCCAACTTAACCTCGCATGTAATCGTAACTCGCCGGTTCATTCTACAAAAGGCACGCTATCACCCATTAACGGGCTCTAACTACTTGTAGGCACACGGTTTCAGGATCTCTTTCACTCCCCTTCCGGGGTGCTTTTCACCTTTCCCTCACGGTACTGGTTCACTATCGGTCACTAGGGAGTATTTAGCCTTGGGAGATGGTCCTCCCTGCTTCCGACGGGATTTCTCGTGTCCCGCCGTACTCAGGATCCACTCTGGAGGGAACGAAGTTTCAACTACAGGGCTTTTACCTCCTATGGCGGGCCTTTCCAGACCTCTTCGTCTATCTCGTTCCTTTGTAACTCCGTATAGAATGTCCTACAACCCCAAGAGGCAAGCCTCTTGGTTTGGGCTAATCCCGTTTCGCTCGCCGCTACTCAGGGAATCGCGTTTGCTTTCTCTTCCTCCGGGTACTTAGATGTTTCAGTTCCCCGGGTCTGCCTTCCATACCCTATGTATTCAGGTATGGATCCTATCCCATAACGGATAGGGGGTTTCCCCATTCGGAAATCTCCGGATCAAAGCTTACTTACAGCTCCCCGAAGCATATCGGTGTTAGTCCCGTCCTTCATCGGCTCCTAGTGCCAAGGCATTCACCGTGCGCCCTTATTAACTTAACCATTGTTCGGCTTGCGATAAGCTACGCATTTCGGCGTCAGCTCACTCGTCAACATCCTCATGTGCACAAGACGCACACTCCGGTGTTTCCTCGCTCGCTTCCTTGAACTGCTTGCTTCTCACAAGCCTCTCGGTTGTGTTTATTAAAAAAGTTTAGTATTTTAAATCAATCTATAATATATAGAGAGAAAAAATAACTAAGGTGGCGATTACTCGGTAATCTTCTTCATTACATTATCTAGTTTTCAAAGAACAATTGAATTGAGAGATTATACTCTCAAAACTGAACGAACAGTCTAACATCAAGTTAATTCCGTATATTCCTTAGAAAGGAGGTGATCCAGCCGCACCTTCCGATACGGCTACCTTGTTACGACTTCACCCCAATCATCTGTCCCACCTTAGGCGGCTGGCTCCAAAAGGTTACCCCACCGACTTCGGGTGTTACAAACTCTCGTGGTGTGACGGGCGGTGTGTACAAGGCCCGGGAACGTATTCACCGCGGCATGCTGATCCGCGATTACTAGCGATTCCGGCTTCATGTAGGCGAGTTGCAGCCTACAATCCGAACTGAGAATGGTTTTATGGGATTGGCTAAACCTCGCGGTCTTGCAGCCCTTTGTACCATCCATTGTAGCACGTGTGTAGCCCAGGTCATAAGGGGCATGATGATTTGACGTCATCCCCACCTTCCTCCGGTTTGTCACCGGCAGTCACCTTAGAGTGCCCAACTAAATGCTGGCAACTAAGATCAAGGGTTGCGCTCGTTGCGGGACTTAACCCAACATCTCACGACACGAGCTGACGACAACCATGCACCACCTGTCACTCTGTCCCCCGAAGGGGAAAGTCCTATCTCTAGGATTGTCAGAGGATGTCAAGACCTGGTAAGGTTCTTCGCGTTGCTTCGAATTAAACCACATGCTCCACCGCTTGTGCGGGCCCCCGTCAATTCCTTTGAGTTTCAACCTTGCGGTCGTACTCCCCAGGCGGAGTGCTTAATGCGTTTGCTGCAGCACTAAAGGGCGGAAACCCTCTAACACTTAGCACTCATCGTTTACGGCGTGGACTACCAGGGTATCTAATCCTGTTTGCTCCCCACGCTTTCGCGCCTCAGCGTCAGTTACAGACCAGAAAGTCGCCTTCGCCACTGGTGTTCCTCCAAATCTCTACGCATTTCACCGCTACACTTGGAATTCCACTTTCCTCTTCTGCACTCAAGTTCCCCAGTTTCCAATGACCCTCCACGGTTGAGCCGTGGGCTTTCACATCAGACTTAAGGAACCGCCTGCGCGCGCTTTACGCCCAATAATTCCGGACAACGCTTGCCACCTACGTATTACCGCGGCTGCTGGCACGTAGTTAGCCGTGGCTTTCTGGTTAGGTACCGTCAAGGTACCGGCAGTTACTCCGGTACTTGTTCTTCCCTAACAACAGAGTTTTACGATCCGAAAACCTTCATCACTCACGCGGCGTTGCTCCGTCAGACTTTCGTCCATTGCGGAAGATTCCCTACTGCTGCCTCCCGTAGGAGTCTGGGCCGTGTCTCAGTCCCAGTGTGGCCGATCACCCTCTCAGGTCGGCTACGCATCGTCGCCTTGGTGAGCCGTTACCTCACCAACTAGCTAATGCGCCGCGGGCCCATCTGTAAGTGATAGCAGAACCATCTTTCAATCTAATTATATGTATAAATAGATATTATCCGGTATTAGCCCCGGTTTCCCGGAGTTATCCCAGTCTTACAGGCAGGTTGCCCACGTGTTACTCACCCGTCCGCCGCTAATCTTTGGGAGCAAGCTCCCTCAGATTCGCTCGACTTGCATGTATTAGGCACGCCGCCAGCGTTCGTCCTGAGCCAGGATCAAACTCTCCAATAAAGTGTTTGATTAGCTCATTTGCACCTATGGTGCTTTGTTGCTGATAAATCAGCTTTTTTAGAATTACGCTTGACGTTTTACGTTCGTTCAGTTTTCAAAGAACAATCTCATTCGCTTCAGAAGCGACTTTACTAATATATCATCCTACGCATTATATGTCAATGCTTTTTTAAAAAAGTTTTTTCTTTAAAGTTTTAAAGGATGTTGTGTCGTTGTGACGACTCTTAATATATTATCAGCATTATATTAATATGTCAACAATATTTTAAAAGAAAAAATCAGTTACTAGAAATACGTAACTGATTACCTATTCCATTATACTTTGACACTTATATGACATACATTTCGATTGCCACTAGCGCGCATATACCCGGCACACCTAATATCCCACTAATGGCTACAGTAGCTATATTAATAGGCAAATGAATACCAAATTGATTTCCTACTGTATTTAGTACAAATAATAAGAGTGCACCAATGATTACTTTTATAAGGCCTTGTCCAATCCACTTAATTGGTCGAAACGAGGCACCTGCTACTAATAGAAAGAGAATGAGAATACCTAACCCTGAGATAATCCAAACTGGCTCCAAATAAAAAACCCCCTCTATTTAAGGAAACTTGTACAACCAATGTATGAACAAGCACCTAAAAAAAGACCTTGAGGAGGTATAAAAATTAATATCGAACACTAACGTTTCTTTTTTTTGCTTCCTTGAACAGATAAAAATATTTTGCCTCAGCAAGCTTAGCTTCACTAATTGCTTCTGCTGAAGGATCAAAACTTTTTTCAATTAGAGATTTTTGATTCTTCCATTCATCCTTTAATTCTTTTAACTGATCTAATAACTTCTCATCATATTCCTTACGAAGCCATCCTTTTTTACGAAAGAACATCGCATACACCTCTCACTATACTTCTCTTCTTCCCTCTAAAGCTTTTGAAAGTGTTACTTCATCAGCATATTCAAGGTCTCCTCCTACTGGTAATCCGTGAGCTATGCGGCTCGCCTTAATACCAGAAGGTTTAATGAGACGAGAAATATACATTGCTGTTGCCTCGCCCTCAATATTAGGATTGGTAGCCAAGATGACTTCTTGGACGGTTTCATCCTGTAATCGTTTTAACAAATCGGGAATATTAATATCTTCTGGGCCGATACCATCCATTGGCGAAATAGCACCATGCAAAACATGGTACAAACCATTAAACTCCTTCATTTTTTCCATGGCGATAACGTCTTTAGGGTCTTGCACAACACATATGACTGATCGATCTCTCCTTTGGTCTTCACATATATAACAAGGATCCTGATCTGTTATATGGCCACACACAGAACAATAAGATAGATTTCTCTTCGCATTCACTAATGCCTTAGCAAAATCTAGTACAGTGTCTTCTTTCATACTTAATACAAAAAAGGCCAACCGAGCGGCTGTTTTCGGTCCGATTCCTGGAAGCTTCATAAAACTATCAATCAGTTTTGATATCGGTTCAGGATAATGCATATCTGTCTCCCCCTCTTTCATCAAAGACGAGAGCATTTGACCGAGAGACGTTTAACAACAAACTCTTTCTCATATAACTCTTCTCTTTGACTCCTAGTCTGATAGTGAATGCTTTAAAAAACGCCGCTCAGGAAAACCAGCGGCGCTTCTTTTCGTTTATCCGTATTAAAACATCCCTGGCAAGTTCATACCTTTTGTGAATTGCCCCATTGTATTATTTGTTAATTCATCACATTTTTTAATCGCGTCATTTGTTGCTGCTAACACTAAATCTTGAAGCATTTCGATATCTTCAGGATCAACAACTTCCTCTTTAATATTTACTTCTAAAACTTCTTTATGACCAGAAACAATGACAGTTACCATGCCACCGCCAGCTGTTCCTTCAATTCTTTCTTCTCCTAATTCTTCTTGCGCTTGCGCCATTTTCTTTTGCATTTTTTGCATTTGCTTCATCATATTTTGCATATTACCCATACCACGCATAGTTCCTTACCTCCTAATATTTATTTAATCTTTAATTTCAATAAGATCTTCACCAAATAATTTCATTGCCTCAGATACAACAGGATCTTCTTCCTCATTTCCCATATCCTCTGCTGTATCATCTCCATTCGCCTTTTGATACTGAAGAAATGATTGGCGAATGGACTGCCATTGTTCATCTGGTAAACCTAAGACCTGAAACCTCTTTCCGCTTAGTTCAAACAAAGATTGCGTTAGGGTTTCAATAAATTTATGATTCTCCATCGCCATTTGACAATGAATTTCATATTTGAATTTTATAATAAAAACTTGATCAGATGCAGCAACAGGCTCTGCTTCGTTTAGTAATGCTGCTTGTGAGCGCATTTGATTGTGTACGAGGCGTTCTAACATTTCACCCCAATGACTTTTGACCATCATTAAGTCCTGTTTTGTTGCCTGCTTCAACACCTCATTTATTCGACCTACAGGCGCTTGATATCCTTTTTTAGATACACGCTGTGGCTTTTTCGCTTGAGGTGCTACTGATTCTTCTGATACTTTAACACCTTGCGCTTTTATTTGTGATAACTCTTTTTCTAATTGATCAATCCGTGTAATTAATGGTTGAACATCTTCAGCACTTTGCCCTTTAATTTGTTCTTGCTGACAAAGTTTCACAATTGCTACTTCTAAAAAAATTCTTGGATGATTCGTCCAGCGCATCTCTTGCTGTGTTTTATTTAATTGTTCGATCAAGTGATAAATTTGTTCTTGTGACACCTTTTCTGCTAACTCAATGAATGTTTCTTCTAAAAGAACTCTTTCCATCGATTCTTCAAGATTAGGTGCTGCTTTATATAATAGCATATCTCTATAATAAAGAATAAAATCTTCTACAAATCGTGTAGGATCTTTCCCTTGAAAAAGAAGTTCGCCTAATATTTCTAAGCCGTTAGCTGCATCATGATCAACGATAGCTGTTGCTAACTGATTAAGGAAACCTTGGGAAACAGCACCTGTAACAGCTAGAGCATCATCAACTGTTACACTCTCATCACTAAATGAAATTGCTTGATCCAATAAACTCAAGGCATCACGCATACCACCTTCAGCAGCTCTGGCAATAATTTGTAGTGCTTGGGTATCACAATGAACACTACTTTCATCTATAATCATTTGCATACGATTCACAATCGAAGTCGCAGTAATTCTTTTAAAATCAAAGCGTTGACATCTAGAAATGATTGTCAGTGGAATCTTATGCGGCTCTGTTGTTGCTAATATAAAAATAACATGCTGGGGTGGTTCTTCTAATGTTTTTAGGAGCGCATTGAATGCTCCCATTGACAACATATGCACCTCATCAACAATATAAACTTTATACTTAACCGCACTTGGTGCATATTTCACTTTATCTCTTATATCTCTAATCTCTTCTACACCATTATTAGATGCGGCATCAATCTCAATGACATCAGGTATGGACCCATCAGTAATCCCTTTGCACGCATCACATTCATTACATGGTTCATTAATTGGTGCTCTTTCACAGTTTACGGCCTTTGCTAAAATTTTCGCCGCACTCGTTTTACCGGTTCCTCTTGGTCCAGTAAAAAGATAAGCATGCGAAATTTTTTCCTGAAGCAGGGCGTTTTGCAATGTTTTTGTTACATGCTCTTGCCCTACTACATCAAGAAATGTTTGTGGGCGCCATACACGATACAATGCTTGATAACTCAATTGGCACGCCCCCTTCTTTTAGTGTCGTATTTATTATAACGTATCTATTTTCTATTTTACAAAAAAGGATAGGAAAAAAACAAAAAACTCATTCATGAAGAATGAGTTTTATAATTATATGTATATAACTGCCGTGCACCTATCTTCGACTGACGCCCATAAGCGTTACTTTAGCAGTTAGCTCAGCTCAGGCAACCCTGCGGCACATGAGAGAGTCCACTTAATGCTGCTTCCTTCCGGACCTGACATGGTTCATGGGTTCCCATTGCGCAGGACCCAAGCGTCAACACCACTTACTAAAGGCAGACCCTACAGGACATCAGCCTCAGAATAGGAATTCAGTCTCGCTAGAGCGGATTGCGAGTACAGGACACCGCTACCTTCCCACCTAGCACGGCAAAATTGATACCAATATTTAAGTTGCGTCATTTCGACGCATATTCAGTATACTGTTTTTAAATTAAAATTGCAATGCCTAACATTCCTCTTGCTTCTTTTGTTCTTTTAAAAGCTTCTTTTCAGCCTTTTTTCTAGCTCGTAATTGTGAAAAAAACGTGGATAACAGTTCCCCACATGCATCACCCATTACTCCAGCAACCACCTCACATTGATGATTAAACCTTGAGTCATCTAACAAATTCATTAATGTCCCGCAACATCCACCTTTTGGATCAGTCGCTCCGTAAACCACCCGTTTCACTCGTGAAAGAACAATAGAACCCGCGCACATCGGACAAGGCTCGAGTGTAACATAAAGGGTTGTGTCCTCTAATCGCCATGTACCGAGCTTCCCACATGCTTCTTCTATCGCAAGTAATTCTGCATGCGCAGTCGCTTTTTGTGCCGTCTCCCGTAAATTATACCCACGAGCAATTATTTGTCCATCTAATACAATGACAGCACCAATTGGAACTTCATTAATCTCTCTTGCTTTTTCTGCCTCTTTTATCGCTTCTAACATAAATTGTTCATCTATACTCATTTACTTCATTCCTTTAAATACCATAGCGTTTCTTTCAGTGTAATTCTCTTTGCTTTTACAAACAATAAAAAAACGTAAAAGCTCACCTTTTATCTCAACAGGTAACGTTTCAAATCCTTATATCTTTTCTAATTAAAAGGGGTTGATTTTGATTGAATTTAATAACCGAGAAGCAAACGGCATTAATTATTATTGACATGATTAATGATTTTCAATTTAAACATGGCGAAGTACTGGCTAAAAAAGCTTTAAAAATGACCACAAGCATTAATCTTATTAGAAACCAATTTCACCAACACAAGTTACCGGTAATTTATATCAATGACCATTATCAGCTCTGGAAAGCTGATATTGAAAAGATAATGGCCTACTGCAACAATCCCATAAGTTCACCAATTATCCAAACAATAAGACCATCAAGTGACGATTACTTTCTAATCAAACCGAAACATTCTGCATTCTACGGTACTGCACTTAATACACTCTTAAATCAATTAGCCATCGATAAATTAATAATGGTTGGTTTGGCAGGAAACATTTGTGTGCTTTTCTCTGCAAACGATGCTTATATGAGAGAGTATAAACTACATATACCCGCTAACTGCATTGCTTCTAATGATGACCACGATAACGAGAACGCCTTGATTATGATGAAAGATGTGTTGAAAGCAAATATTGACCCTTTGCCATGAATGTATCATGTATTGGCCACTCCCTTCATAAGTTATTTATAGTGTAATTAAATCATTAAATTTTGAATGCCTGTATTTGATCTATACTGAAACATTTAGGGAGGGTTTTACTTGCAAATACATGTGGTAAGACAGAATGATTCGTTAAGTGGTATAGCGATGGCCTATAGCACAACCATACAAGATTTAATCGATGCGAATGAATTACAGAATCCTAATCAACTTGTGGTCGGTCAAACGCTTGTTATTCCAATCATTGGTAGCTTTTATTGGGTACAGCCTGGCGATACACTCTATTTAATTGCACAACGATACGGCCTCACGGTGGAAGAGCTTGTAAATATCAATCAAATCTCGCAAACAAACCCATTAAGGGTTGGTCTACGTTTATACATTCCCGAGCGTCCAAAAACATCTGCCGAAATAAATGCCTATGTTGAGCCTAGAGGGGACACCGTCTCGGAAAACTTAATAGAAGCTTCAAGAGGCGCAGCACCCCATCTTACTTATTTAGCACCATTTAACTTTCAAGCGCTTAGAGATGGTTCATTGCAAGAGCCGCCTTTAAATGAATTACCTGCTATCGCTGAACAAAATCAAAATGTCCTCATGATGGTCATATCTAATCAAGAAAACGCACAATTTAGTGATGAGCTAGCAAGCATACTTCTCAACGATCAAGACATTCAAAACACATTCCTCGACAATATTGTTGCAACAGCAAAAAAATACAACTTTAAAGATATCCATTTTGATTTTGAATTCATTCGACCTGAAGATAAAGAAGCTTATAACCAATTCCTAATAAAAGCACGCGATCGCTTCCACCAAGAAGGCTGGCTCATATCAACTGCCCTTGCCCCTAAAACTAGCGCAGATCAAAAAGGGAAATGGTATGAAGGCCACGATTATAAAGCACATGGCGAAATTGTCGACTTTGTCATCATCATGACATATGAATGGGGATATAGTGGAGGACCTGCTATGGCCGTTTCACCTATTGGACCCGTGAGAGATGTCCTTGAATATGCAATAACAGAAATCCCGCCTGAAAAAATTATGATGGGGCAAAATTTATACGGCTATGATTGGACGCTTCCTTTTGTTCAAGGAACGATCGCACGTGCTATTAGTCCACAACAAGCTATACAGATTGCCCTAGAAAATAATGTGGCCATTCAATACGACCAAGAAGCACAAGCACCCTTCTTTTTATACACAGACAACGAAGGAAAAAGACATGAGGTTTGGTTTGAAGATGCCCGTTCCATTCAAGCGAAATTTGATTTATTGAAAGAGTTAAAGCTAAGAGGAGTAAGCTACTGGAAACTCGGTCTAGACTTTCCACAAAACTGGCTCCTCATTGATGAAAATTTTAATGTCGTAAAACGTTAAATCTATTTTAATCTCCTGTCTATTTTTTCATTCTTCATAGAGGTCTGACCTGTGTTAAAATGGAAGTTATGTTAGCTTAGGGGGAGACAAATAGATGAATCAAGTACCTTTTATTACAGTGGAAGGGCCGATTGGCGTAGGCAAGACCACGCTAGCTACAGCCCTTTCCACCCATTTTAACTACCATCTATTAAAGGAAATCGTCGATGAAAATCCATTTCTCGGAAAGTTTTATGAGAATATCGATGAGTGGAGTTTTCAAACTGAAATGTTTTTCTTATGTAATCGATATAAACAGCTGAAGGATATAAAAGACCGTTATATTTTGAATGATATGCCTGTCGTAGCTGATTATCATATTTTTAAAAACTTGATTTTTGCTAGTAAATCTCTTGAAGCACCTGAATATGAAAAATATGAGCAAATCTATCATATTTTAACGGATGATATGCCGAGACCAAATATCATTATTTATTTGCGGGCAAGCTTAGATACTTTACTAAAAAGAATTGAAAAGCGTGGACGCGAAATAGAAAAAAATATAAGTCCTCTCTATCTTGAACAATTATCCATTGATTACGATCTTAAAATGCAGGCATTTGAAAAACAACATCCAGATATCCCTATCCTTCACCTTGATGGTGATCAATTGGACTTTGTTCATAATAAGAATGACCTGCAATACATTATTGATATGGTAACAACGAGTATACAAACAAGGAGCACAAAAGCATGAATAGAAATAACTACGGCATACCAAATAACGCAATCATCACTGTAGCAGGAACGGTTGGTGTCGGAAAATCAACAATGACCAATTATTTAGCAGAAGCACTTAACTTCCGCACTTCTTTTGAAAAAGTGGACACAAATCCTTATTTAGACAAGTTTTATGCCGACTTTGAAAGATGGAGCTTTCATTTACAGATTTATTTTCTTGCTGAAAGATTTAAAGAACAAAAACGGATGTTCGAATATGGTGGAGGATTCATTCAAGATCGATCTATTTATGAAGATACCGGCATTTTTGCTAAAATGCATTATGAAAAAGGAACAATGTCACCAGTTGATTATGAAACCTATACAAGCCTTTTCGAGGCGATGGTTATGACACCCTATTTCCCACACCCTGATATTTTAATTTATTTGGAGGGCTCCCTAGAAGATATACTGGCGCGCATTAAAGAACGTGGGCGTCCAATGGAACAACAAACCTCCATTGATTATTGGAAAGAGATGCACGAGCGCTACGAAACCTGGATTGATCAATTTAGTGCATGTCCTATTTTACGATTAAATATTAATGAATATGACCTTGTCTCTAATCCATCAGACATCGATCAAGTACTCGAAAAAGTCGGCCACACATTAAAACAAACAATATAAAATATTTGCCTGTACTTAAATGGTACAGGCTGATTTTTGCTTAAAAATAAAAAAAGCCGCTACTATAAAGTAGCGACTCCATATCTCCAATTAATTATGCGCATGTTAAAAGTTATAATGGCGGAGGAAGAGGGATTCGAACCCCCGCGGGCTTTAACACCCCTGTCGGTTTTCAAGACCGATCCCTTCAGCCGGACTTGGGTATTCCTCCGTTTCGACAAGAAATAATATATCATCTATTGAAATAGAAGTCAATAGATTTTTTGCATAAATTCACAAACATGCATGTTAGAACTTTAAAAATAGGATCTGTCCTAAGAAACAGACCCTATCATCTTACTTATTTTGCTGGATTTATCACTTCTTTATTCCCCATATAAGGGCGAAGTACTTCTGGAATAACCACACTACCATCAGCTTGTTGATAATTTTCTAATATCGCAGCGACTGTACGTCCCACTGCTAACCCAGAGCCATTTAATGTATGAACATTCTCCGGCTTACCTTTAGCATCACGACGGAAGCGGATATTTGCACGTCTCGCTTGGAAAGCTTCAAAGTTACTACAAGAAGAAATTTCTCGATAATTATCGTAGCTAGGCATCCATACTTCAATATCGTACTTCTTCGCAGCTGTGAATCCTAAATCAGCAGTGCACATACTCATGACGCGATAAGGTAAACCAAGCAGTTGTAATACCTTCTCTGCATTTTTTGTTAATTTCTCCAACTCGTTATAAGAGTCTTCTGGTTTAACAAACTTCACAAGCTCAACCTTATTAAACTGATGCTGACGAATAAGACCTCTCGTATCACGGCCAGCTGATCCAGCTTCAGAACGGAAGCACGCACTAAATGCGGCGTAATTAATTGGTAATTGATCAGCACTTAAAATTTCATCGCGATGCATATTCGTGATTGGTACCTCTGCCGTTGGAATAAGGAAATAATCCTCACTCTCAATTAAAAATGCATCCTCTTCAAATTTTGGTAATTGTCCTGTACCTGTCATACTTGCACGATTAACCATATATGGTGGTAGCACTTCTTCGTATCCATGTTCTTCTGTATGGAGGTCCAACATAAAGTTATACAATGCGCGCTCTAATCTAGCACCTAACCCTTTATAAAATACAAAACGACTGCCAGTTACTTTTCCTGCTCGTTCAAAATCTAATATTCCAAGCTCAGTCGCTATATCCCAATGCGGTTTAAATTCAAAATCAAATCCCTTTACTTCTCCCCATTGCCAAGCTAAGACATTGTCATCCTCTGTCTCCCCAACGGGTACACTTTCATGTGGGATGTTTGGAATACTGAGTAAGATAAGCTCTAATTCAGCTTCTACTTCACGTAACTCATGGTCTAAATCCTTAATTTGGTCGCCAACTTGCCTCATTTCAGCAATTAATTGGTCCGCATCTTTTTTCTCTCGTTTTAAAACAGCCACTTGCTGTGATACTTCATTTCTTTTGCTTTTAAGCTCTTCCGTTTTTACAAGTAATTCTCGGCGTTTTACATCCAAATCCTCAAACTTCTCAAGATCAGAAATATCTTCCCCACGGTGTTTTTCTAGTTTTTCTTTTACTTCAGCAAAATTAGCTCTTAAATATTTGATATCTAACATAGCCTTTCCCTCCATATTCAATTTGTGAAAACAAAAAACTCCCGTCCCCTATAAAGGGACGAGAGTTACCCGCGTTGCCACCCTAGTTAAAAGTATAGTCCATACTTTTCACTTTAAATCTTTAACGAGGTTTACCCGAGAGCTTTTACTTACAAAAAATGTGTTCCAAGCTCTACGCAAAGGATGGATTCTCAAGTGCTTTTGTCTGGTTTGCACCAACCACCAGCTCTCTATGGCAAAAGTGTACTTGATACTACTTCCTTCTTTATGCTTTCTTTTATTCAACTTATTAGTAATACATAATTTACTATAATTATAAGCCAAATGCAACTACATTATTCAAGAAAACCAACCTTTAACAGTAGATGCAACACTGTCCCAAACATCTCCAAAGAATCCACCAACACCACGCATAGATAAAACGAACCAGTTCGCTTTTTCAACCGATTCAGAAGCGATGACATCAACTCTTGTTTGGTTAGCATTTAAAAATTCAATCGCATTACCATCTTTATCTTCAACCGTTAAATAACCAACAACATCACCTTTTTTTACAGGAGCTGTTAATTGACCTTGATCATTTAATAAATCTTCATTAATCACAAGCTTTGGTTGATAATTCTCTTCTTCACCATTTTTAACAGTTAATGTAATGGCCTCTTTTGATTCAATCGCTACTGCATTTTCTTTCCCTTTTTCAACGGCAAGTTTTTCTTTATCTTTCACTTGATAGCCAGCAGGAACGATCTCTTTTTTATCAAAATTAGAGAACGCGTAATCAAACATTTTCTTTGTTTCGTCGAATCTAGCTTGATTATAACCAGAATCGCCGCCACCTTTAGCATTCATAACAACTGTTACATATCTTTTTCCATCACGTTCAGCTGTTCCTGTAAAAGAAGAACCTGCAAAATCAGTTGTCCCTGTCTTTAACCCATCTACACCTTCATAGCCGTAGACCAGTTCAGGTAACATCCAGTTCCAATTTTCCATATCAATTTTATCTTCAGTGCCTTCTCTAAATGTTTTTCTAGGAATGCTTGCTGTTTCTAAAACTTGAGGAAAATCCGTGAGGAGCGTTGTCGCTAGTTTAGCTGTTGCTCTAGCAGACATCACATTTTCTTCATCTTCATTACCTGTCGAATGGTAACCTTTTAAATCCTTGTTATTTAAACCAGAAGAATTGACGAATTTATAATCTTCTAACCCTAATTCCTCTGCTTTTTCATTCATCATTTGCACAAAGTTCTTTTCAGATCCAGCAATTGTCTCAGCAATGGCAATTGTTGCTCCATTTGCGGAATAAATAGTCATTGCTTCAAATAATTCCTTAATGCTGTATGTCCCATCTCTTCTAAGAGGAACATTCGAAAGCGCTGTGTCATGAGACACTTTCCAAACGTACTCACTTACAGCATACTCTTGATCCCATGATACTCGACCTTCATCAATAGCTTCTAATAAAAGATACTCGGTCATCATTTTTGACATACTTGCAATACCAAGCACCTTATCAATGTTTTTCCCGTATAAAACTCTACCTGTTTCTGCATCTACTAGAATAGCTGCATCTGCATTAATATTAAGTATATCTTCTTTTGCACTTGCTTTATGTACATTTGGAAGAATGCCTAACACCATAATCAACACCAAGAAACTTGCAACAACTTTACGATATCCTTTTCTTCTCAATTCCAAAGCCCTCCAACTTTTTTTTCAGCTTTTGTTATTTTATCATAAGATGTCCTTCATGGATACAAACAACCTTTTCCTAATCTTGGCGTTTTCATGAACATCCCTTTTCTTTCTCTATTCCTTAGGTCAATCCGCCTGAGAAAACATTGTGCGTTTTGCTAACAATGACGAAAGTCTGATATCTTTCCAGGCAAAAAAAAGTAAGAGGACCAGCCCTCTTACTTTTTAAAAAAAATTATAATGAATAATTTGGTGCTTCTTTCGTAATTTGGATATCATGTGGGTGACTTTCTTTAAGACCAGCACCTGTCATACGGATAAACTGTGCATTTTCTCTTAAGAATTCTAAATTTGCTGCCCCGCAGTAACCCATACCAGAGCGAACGCCACCAACTAACTGATAAATCGTATCTGCTAATGAACCTTTAAATGGAATACGTCCTTCAATGCCTTCTGGAACGAATTTCTTATTATCTTCTTGGAAGTAACGATCCTTTGATCCTTTTTCCATAGAAGTAACGGATCCCATTCCACGATAAACTTTAAATTGACGTCCTTGGAAAATTTCAGTTTCACCTGGACTTTCAGAGACACCAGCTAACATACTTCCTAGCATAACTGCATGTCCACCAGAAGCTAATGCTTTCACGATATCTCCTGAATACTTAATCCCACCATCAGCGATAATCGCTTTACCATGTTTACGTGCTTCTGTTGCACAATCATATACCGCTGTAATTTGTGGCACGCCAACA
This sequence comes from Cytobacillus sp. FSL M8-0252, assembly GCF_038007345.1. Classification (NCBI taxonomy): domain Bacteria; kingdom Bacillati; phylum Bacillota; class Bacilli; order Caryophanales; family Bacillaceae; genus Cytobacillus; species Cytobacillus sp. FSL M8-0252. The sequence goes on along the minus strand of NZ_JBBOWZ010000001.1, from coordinate 16,698 downwards.
CCTGCTACCACACGAGTTGTACAAATAGATCCAGGTCCAATACCTACCTTTACAACATCAGCTCCAGCTTCAAACAATGCACGTGTACCTTCAGCAGTAGCTACATTACCTGCTACAACTGTCAGGTCAGGGTATTTGTCTTTAATTTCTTTTACTGTATTAATAACGCCCGCTGAGTGGCCGTGAGCCGTATCGACTACTACTACATCAACTTGAGCTTTAACAAGTAACTCTAATCTTTTCATTGTATCTTTTGTTATACCGATTGCTGCACCAGCAAGTAAACGACCTTGTGCATCTTTCGCTGAGTTAGGGAACTCAATGACTTTTTCAATATCTTTAATAGTAATAAGTCCTTTTAAAACACCATTATCATCAACAAGAGGTAATTTCTCAATTTTATACTTTTGCAGAATTTTTTCTGCTTCTTGTAGCGTTGTACCTACTGAAGCAGTTACTAAGTTTTCTTTCGTCATTACATCAGAGATCTTAATAGAGAAATCTTGAATGAAACGAAGGTCACGGTTTGTAATAATACCAACAAGTTTTTGTTCGTCAAGATTATTTACAATTGGAACACCTGATATACGATATTTGCCCATTAAATGTTCAGCATCATACACTTGTTGTTCGGGAGTAAGGAAAAACGGATCAGAAATAACGCCACTCTCAGAGCGTTTTACTTTATCAACTAAATCTGCCTGTTGCTCAATGGACATGTTTTTGTGAATAATACCTAATCCACCCTGGCGTGCCATTGCAATAGCCATTTCAGCTTCAGTTACTGTATCCATACCAGCACTGATAATTGGAACATTCAATTTTACCTTTTCAGACAGTCTCACCGACAAATCGACATCTTTCGGCAATACCTCAGATTTAGCAGGGACAAGTAGTACATCATCAAAAGTTAAACCTTCTTTTTCAAATTTAGTTTCCCACATTTTTTTGACCTCCTGAACATGAAAATATTATTAGTAGGTTATCAATTGGACAAAATACTGTCAAGGACACTGCTATAAGTTGGATTTTTCAGATTATTTGGAGGTTGTATATTTTGAAGCATTCTTACAACAATTGGCAATCATATTTACCCTTTTTTTCAACAGAAACAACCAAAGCATTTTTAGAAAAAAGTTATCAAAACGAAGGAATTGAACAAGCATCACAAAAGAGTTTTGAAAATACTTATCCGTTTATATATTACATTGAACACGGTAAGGTTTACTATGAACAAGCCGCCGCTGCCCCGTTAATCATTAAACCTATTCTTTATTTCTACGGCCTAGTTCATCTAATAAAAGCTTGTATTTTAACTATTGACCCTCTTTATCCAGATACGACCTCCGTACTGGCTCATGGTGTTTCGACAAGAAAAAAGAAAAAGCAGCAATACCTCTTTTTAAAAGATGAAGTGAAACTACAAAAGAGTGGCTTATTTCCATATATGGCAGAAAAAATGTTCCATATGAAACATCTAGAAGGTGATAAATTTTATATGGTTGATTTATTGAGACAAATCCCAGAGATGGAAATAATGTTTCAGTCTATCCAAAAAGAACAAACATTTATTGATATAAAAAAAGAAAAAGATAACTTCTTTGTCCCAATAACCATTCTTAATCATTATCATATGACTGAATCGAGATTTTCTACTTTTCTTTCCGAAAAACTACAGGTGGATAAAAAGGATATTCTCTATACGAAGGAACATATAAAATTTCCTCAAAACAAAGAGATCAATCGATATTTCAAATATAATACTGTAAATAAAAATTATTCATTACCTATCGAAAGAAGTCCATTAAATGATTATCCAGAATTATTTTCCCATTACTTATTACTCTATAATTTAAGCATGATTGCAAGATATGAAACAGAATGGTGGAATGAATGCATTAAGTTAATGACAAATAATGATTATCCATTTATTCACCAGTTCCTCGATTTGACGGAACAAAAAAGCCCATTTCTCATTTATAATTTTCTTGAATCAAGAAAATTTCATTGCCAAGGAAATAAAAAGAGATGATAGAAGATTCACATTGGAAATAAAAAATCACAAAAAAGAGCACATACAAATAATGTGCTCTTTTATCTTGCCCGGCAACGTCCTACTCTCACAAGGGGACAGCCCCTAACTACCATCGGCGCTGAGAAGCTTAACTTCCGTGTTCGGTATGGGAACGGGTGTGACCTTCTCGCTATCGCCACCGGACTATGAAATTGTAAGGGAATCGTTCCCTCAAAACTAGGTAATGTTGAAGAAGATATTTATTGAGTAATCGCCTGAATGCGTGCTGTAGGATACTACTTACGTAGTGCTGTCCAGCTGCGGCGCCTAGGTGCTCGAGGTCATAAGTCAAATTTGTCATGAGGTTAAAGAACAACCTCTTGTCAAATCCGTCTTATGCTTGTCGCACCTGAACAAGGCGCCTCCGCATTTCGAATTGGTTAAGTCCTCGATCGATTAGTATTAGTCAGCTACATGTGTCGCCACACTTCCACCTCTAACCTATCAACCTGATCATCTTTCAGGGATCTTACTAGCTTGCGCTATGGGAAATCTCATCTCGAGGGGGGCTTCATGCTTAGATGCTTTCAGCACTTATCCCTTCCGCACATAGCTACCCAGCGATGCCTTTGGCAAGACAACTGGTACACCAGCGGTGCGTCCATCCCGGTCCTCTCGTACTAAGGACAGCTCCTCTCAAATTTCCTGCGCCCACGACGGATAGGGACCGAACTGTCTCACGACGTTCTGAACCCAGCTCGCGTACCGCTTTAATGGGCGAACAGCCCAACCCTTGGGACCGACTACAGCCCCAGGATGCGATGAGCCGACATCGAGGTGCCAAACCTCCCCGTCGATGTGGACTCTTGGGGGAGATAAGCCTGTTATCCCCGGGGTAGCTTTTATCCGTTGAGCGATGGCCCTTCCATGCGGAACCACCGGATCACTAAGCCCGACTTTCGTCCCTGCTCGACTTGTAGGTCTCGCAGTCAAGCTCCCTTGTGCCTTTACACTCTACGAATGATTTCCAACCATTCTGAGGGAACCTTTGGGCGCCTCCGTTACTCTTTAGGAGGCGACCGCCCCAGTCAAACTGCCCACCTGACACTGTCTCCCATCCCGATAAGGGATGTGGGTTAGAATTTCAATACAGCCAGGGTAGTATCCCACCGACGCCTCCACCGAAGCTAGCGCTCCGGCTTCTAAGGCTCCTACCTATCCTGTACAAGCTGTACCAAAATTCAATATCAGGCTACAGTAAAGCTCCACGGGGTCTTTCCGTCCTGTCGCGGGTAACCTGCATCTTCACAGGTACTATAATTTCACCGAGTCTCTCGTTGAGACAGTGCCCAGATCGTTACGCCTTTCGTGCGGGTCGGAACTTACCCGACAAGGAATTTCGCTACCTTAGGACCGTTATAGTTACGGCCGCCGTTTACTGGGGCTTCGATTCAAAGCTTCGCGTGAGCTAACCTCTCCTCTTAACCTTCCAGCACCGGGCAGGCGTCAGCCCCTATACTTCGCCTTGCGGCTTCGCAGAGACCTGTGTTTTTGCTAAACAGTCGCCTGGGCCTATTCACTGCGGCTCATCAAGGCTTTAACACCCTAATGAGCACCCCTTCTCCCGAAGTTACGGGGTCATTTTGCCGAGTTCCTTAACGAGAGTTCTCTCGCTCACCTTAGGATTCTCTCCTCGCCTACCTGTGTCGGTTTGCGGTACGGGCACCTTATTCCTCGCTAGAGGCTTTTCTTGGCAGTGTGGAATCAAGAACTTCGGTACTAAATTTCCCTCGCTATCACAGCTCAAGGTATATGACCATGGGATTTGCCTCATGGTCCCTCTAACTGCTTAGACGCACATCCAATAGTGCGCTTACCCTATCCTCCTGCGTCCCCCCATCACTCAAACAGAATACGGTGGTACAGGAATATCAACCTGTTGTCCATCGCCTACGCTTTTCAGCCTCGGCTTAGGTCCCGACTAACCCTGAGCGGACGAGCCTTCCTCAGGAAACCTTAGGCATTCGGTGGATGGGATTCTCACCCATCTTTCGCTACTCATACCGGCATTCTCACTTCTAAGCGCTCCACCAGTCCTTACGGTCTAGCTTCAACGCCCTTAGAACGCTCTCCTACCACTGAACATCAACGATGTTCAATCCACAGCTTCGGTGATACGTTTAGCCCCGGTACATTTTCGGCGCGGAGTCACTCGACCAGTGAGCTATTACGCACTCTTTAAATGGTGGCTGCTTCTAAGCCAACATCCTGGTTGTCTAAGCAACTCCACATCCTTTTCCACTTAACGTATACTTTGGGACCTTAGCTGGTGGTCTGGGCTGTTTCCCTCTTGACTACGGATCTTATCACTCGCAGTCTGACTCCCATGGATAAATCTTTGGCATTCGGAGTTTGTCTGAATTCGGTAACCCGATGAGGGCCCCTAGTCCAAACAGTGCTCTACCTCCAAGATTCTTACGCATGAGGCTAGCCCTAAAGCTATTTCGGAGAGAACCAGCTATCTCCAAGTTCGATTGGAATTTCTCCGCTACCCACACCTCATCCCCGCACTTTTCAACGTACGTGGGTTCGGGCCTCCATCCAGTGTTACCTGGACTTCACCCTGGACATGGGTAGATCACCTGGTTTCGGGTCTACGACCACATACTCATTCGCCCTATTCAGACTCGCTTTCGCTACGGCTCCGTCTGTCCAACTTAACCTCGCATGTAATCGTAACTCGCCGGTTCATTCTACAAAAGGCACGCTATCACCCATTAACGGGCTCTAACTACTTGTAGGCACACGGTTTCAGGATCTCTTTCACTCCCCTTCCGGGGTGCTTTTCACCTTTCCCTCACGGTACTGGTTCACTATCGGTCACTAGGGAGTATTTAGCCTTGGGAGATGGTCCTCCCTGCTTCCGACGGGATTTCTCGTGTCCCGCCGTACTCAGGATCCACTCTGGAGGGAACGAAGTTTCAACTACAGGGCTTTTACCTCCTATGGCGGGCCTTTCCAGACCTCTTCGTCTATCTCGTTCCTTTGTAACTCCGTATAGAATGTCCTACAACCCCAAGAGGCAAGCCTCTTGGTTTGGGCTAATCCCGTTTCGCTCGCCGCTACTCAGGGAATCGCGTTTGCTTTCTCTTCCTCCGGGTACTTAGATGTTTCAGTTCCCCGGGTCTGCCTTCCATACCCTATGTATTCAGGTATGGATCCTATCCCATAACGGATAGGGGGTTTCCCCATTCGGAAATCTCCGGATCAAAGCTTACTTACAGCTCCCCGAAGCATATCGGTGTTAGTCCCGTCCTTCATCGGCTCCTAGTGCCAAGGCATTCACCGTGCGCCCTTATTAACTTAACCATTGTTCGGCTTGCGATAAGCTACGCATTTCGGCGTCAGCTCACTCGTCAACATCCTCATGTGCACAAGACGCACACTCCGGTGTTTCCTCGCTCGCTTCCTTGAACTGCTTGCTTCTCACAACCCTCTCGGTTGTGTTTATTAAAAAAGTTTAGTATCTTAAATCAATCTATAATATATAGAGAGAGAAAAAATAACTAAGGTGGCGATTACTCGGTAATCTTCTTCATTACATTATCTAGTTTTCAAAGAACGATTTGTTGGTGGAGCCTAGCGGGATCGAACCGCTGACCTCCTGCGTGCAAAGCAGGCGCTCTCCCAGCTGAGCTAAGGCCCCGTATTAAAGTTAAAATGGTGGGCCTAAATGGACTCGAACCATCGACCTCACGCTTATCAGGCGTGCGCTCTAACCAGCTGAGCTATAGGCCCACATAACTTCACGGTAAAGTATTTAATCATATCAAAGAGATTGCACTCTCAAAACTGAACGAACAGTCTAACATCAAGTCAATTCCGTATATTCCTTAGAAAGGAGGTGATCCAGCCGCACCTTCCGATACGGCTACCTTGTTACGACTTCACCCCAATCATCTGTCCCACCTTAGGCGGCTGGCTCCAAAAGGTTACCCCACCGACTTCGGGTGTTACAAACTCTCGTGGTGTGACGGGCGGTGTGTACAAGGCCCGGGAACGTATTCACCGCGGCATGCTGATCCGCGATTACTAGCGATTCCGGCTTCATGTAGGCGAGTTGCAGCCTACAATCCGAACTGAGAATGGTTTTATGGGATTGGCTAAACCTCGCGGTCTTGCAGCCCTTTGTACCATCCATTGTAGCACGTGTGTAGCCCAGGTCATAAGGGGCATGATGATTTGACGTCATCCCCACCTTCCTCCGGTTTGTCACCGGCAGTCACCTTAGAGTGCCCAACTAAATGCTGGCAACTAAGATCAAGGGTTGCGCTCGTTGCGGGACTTAACCCAACATCTCACGACACGAGCTGACGACAACCATGCACCACCTGTCACTCTGTCCCCCGAAGGGGAAAGTCCTATCTCTAGGATTGTCAGAGGATGTCAAGACCTGGTAAGGTTCTTCGCGTTGCTTCGAATTAAACCACATGCTCCACCGCTTGTGCGGGCCCCCGTCAATTCCTTTGAGTTTCAACCTTGCGGTCGTACTCCCCAGGCGGAGTGCTTAATGCGTTTGCTGCAGCACTAAAGGGCGGAAACCCTCTAACACTTAGCACTCATCGTTTACGGCGTGGACTACCAGGGTATCTAATCCTGTTTGCTCCCCACGCTTTCGCGCCTCAGCGTCAGTTACAGACCAGAAAGTCGCCTTCGCCACTGGTGTTCCTCCAAATCTCTACGCATTTCACCGCTACACTTGGAATTCCACTTTCCTCTTCTGCACTCAAGTTCCCCAGTTTCCAATGACCCTCCACGGTTGAGCCGTGGGCTTTCACATCAGACTTAAGGAACCGCCTGCGCGCGCTTTACGCCCAATAATTCCGGACAACGCTTGCCACCTACGTATTACCGCGGCTGCTGGCACGTAGTTAGCCGTGGCTTTCTGGTTAGGTACCGTCAAGGTACCGGCAGTTACTCCGATACTTGTTCTTCCCTAACAACAGAGTTTTACGATCCGAAAACCTTCATCACTCACGCGGCGTTGCTCCGTCAGACTTTCGTCCATTGCGGAAGATTCCCTACTGCTGCCTCCCGTAGGAGTCTGGGCCGTGTCTCAGTCCCAGTGTGGCCGATCACCCTCTCAGGTCGGCTACGCATCGTCGCCTTGGTGAGCCGTTACCTCACCAACTAGCTAATGCGCCGCGGGCCCATCTGTAAGTGATAGCAGAACCATCTTTCAATCTAATTATATGTATAAATAGATATTATCCGGTATTAGCCCCGGTTTCCCGGAGTTATCCCAGTCTTACAGGCAGGTTGCCCACGTGTTACTCACCCGTCCGCCGCTAATCTTTGGGAGCAAGCTCCCTCAGATTCGCTCGACTTGCATGTATTAGGCACGCCGCCAGCGTTCGTCCTGAGCCAGGATCAAACTCTCCAATAAAGTGTTTGATTAGCTCATTTGCACCTATGGTGCTTTGTTGCTGATAAATCAGCTTTTTTAGAATTACGCTTGACGTTTTATGTTCGTTCAGTTTTCAAAGAACAATCTCGTTCGCTTCAGAAGCGACTTTATTAATATAACATATCGTGTCATCTGAGTCAACATCTTTTTTTGATGTCAATCAATCTTTCATGTCTTCCTCTTGCTGACTTGAATAAGTATATCAGCAGTAACCACTATTTGCAAGCATTATTCATCAATTATTTTTATAAAATAATTTATTGACCATTTCATTCATAGTTAACACCAAAAAATACTTCCATTGATACTCCTAAAAGAATCTATAAACCCCTATTAGTATAGTCTGTAGTAGTGTGCTAAAGGTAGTCATTAAAATTATCTCATCCTAATAAAAAAGCCGAACACAATTCAATTTTGAAACTTGAATTGTGTCGGCACTCATTTGATTTAAACGATTTGTTTATTCTCTTTCATCTTCACTGTCGATAGATCCTTCAGGCAATTCCTCTGCAGTTTCAAGTGGCTTTGCTCGCTCTTCTCCATCTTTTTCTTCTTCCTTTTCAACCTTTGCTACAGTAGAGACGAATTCATTCACACTTTCATCGATTCGAATAAGTCTTACACCTTGCGTGTTTCTTCCCATAGTTGAAATATCTTCTACTCCCATACGGATAATGACACCGCCAGTAGTAATCAACATGATGTCTTCCTCACCACGTACAGCTTTCATCGTAACGAGATCACCAGTTTTTTCAGTAATATTGGCCGTTTTAATTCCTTTACCACCACGACCCTGAATACGATAATCATCAGCTGGTGTTTGTTTACCATAACCTTTTTTCGTAACTACTAGAATGTTGTCCCCTTCTTCTAGAACTTCCATTCCAACCACTTCATCTTCTTCACTCAGAGTGATCCCTTTTACACCAGTAGCTGTACGTCCCATAGAACGGACCGCATCTTCAGGGAAACGAATAAGGAGACCATTTTTTGTACCGATGATAATTTCTTTATCTCCATTTGTAAGACGTACAGAGATTAATTCATCTTCTTCTTTTAAACCTAAAGCAATTAAACCGTTTGTACGGATATGAGCAAATGAAGATAACGGTGAACGTTTAGAAATGCCTCGTTTTGTTGTGAAGAACAAGAACCAATCATCCACAAAATCCTCTATCGGAATAACAGCATTAATCCATTCATCCTTTTCAATACCTAACAAGTTAATGATAGGAATCCCCTTCGCTGTTCTACTAAATTCAGGAATTTCATACCCTTTAGCTTGATACACTTTTCCTTTATTCGTAAAGAAAAGGAGATGATCATGCGTTGAGGTAGTCAATAGGTGTTCAACAAAATCATCTTCATTTGTTCCCATTCCTTGTATCCCTTTTCCACCTCGTTTTTGGGCACGATAAGTAGATACCGGTAATCGCTTAATATAGCCTTTATGTGTAAGTGTAATAACAATGTTCTCTTGAGGAATCAAATCTTCATCTTCTAGATGCTCAAGACCACCGGAAACAATTTCTGTACGGCGTTCATCATTAAAACGGTCTTTTAGTTCTGTAAGTTCTTCGCGAATAATGTCTAATACTTTTTCATCACTTGCTAAGATTGCTTTTAAATCTGCAATTAATTGAATAAGACTAGCATATTCTTCTTCGATTTTCTCACGCTCTAAACCAGTTAAACGCTGTAGACGCATATCCAAAATCGCTTGCGCTTGCTTCTCCGAAAGGTCAAATTGTGTCATTAAACCTTCTTTGGCAATATCTGTAGTTCTTGACGCTCTGATTAATTTAATGACTTCATCTAAATGATCTAAGGCAATTCGTAAACCTTCTAAAATATGCGCTCTTGCTTCCGCTTTCCGCAATTCGAATTCTGTTCTTCTTCTTATAACGACAACTTGATGGGCTAAATAATATTCTAAGCATTGTTTTAAATTCAATACTTTAGGTTGTCCATCCACTAAAGCAAGTAAATTAATACCGAAGCTTGTCTGTAGTGCCGTATGTTTATATAAATTATTTAAAAGCACATTTGCATTGGCATCTTTACGGACTTCAATAACAATTCGTAAACCATCTCTGTCAGATTCGTCACGTAAATCTGTAATACCATCAATCTTCTTATCACGTACAAGGTCAGCAATTTTTTCAATCAATCTTGCTTTATTCACTTGGTATGGGATTTCATTAACAATGATAACTTCTTTCCCATTTGATTTCTGTTCGATTTCAACCTTTGCTCTAAGTGTAATAGAGCCTCTTCCTGTTTCATAAGCTTTCCGAATTCCACTACGGCCTAAAATAAGTCCTGCAGTCGGAAAATCTGGTCCAGGAATGATTTCCATTAACTCTGGAATCGTAATTTCCGGATTTCTACTTAATGTAAGTACACCATCAATGACTTCGCCTAATTGATGAGGAGGGATATTGGTAGCCATTCCTACAGCAATACCTGATGTACCATTTACAAGCAGATTAGGGAACCGAGCAGGAAGCACGACCGGTTCCTTTTCCTCTCCATCATAGTTGTCTTGATAATCGATGGTATCTTTATTAATATCTCTTAACAATTCCATTGATATTTTTGACATACGGGCCTCTGTATAACGCATGGCAGCAGCAGAGTCGCCATCAATTGATCCAAAGTTACCGTGTCCATCAACAAGCATATATCTATAGTTAAAGTCTTGTGCCATTCTTACCATTGTTTCATATACTGCTGAATCACCATGTGGGTGGTATTTCCCGATAACATCTCCAACAATACGGGCAGACTTTTTAAACGGTTTATCTGAGTGCATGCCAAGATCATGCATTGCATAAAGTATTCTTCTGTGCACAGGCTTTAGCCCGTCACGTACATCAGGTAGGGCTCGGGAAACGATAACACTCATTGCATAATCCAAGAATGACGTTCTCATTTCCTCACTTATATTAATTTCTTTAATTTGGGACTTAGGCGTATCAGCCATCTATAGGTACCTCCCTATCGCACAAAGCTTATTGCTTAGGCTACATTTTATTGACAATATCTATGTAAAAGCAGGATAGAACCAACTCTATCCTGACTTTCATTAAATATCTAAATTCTTCACATACTGCGCATTTTCTTCGATAAAGTTACGGCGTGGTTCTACTTTATCTCCCATAAGGATTTCAAACGTTTCATCTGCTTCAATCGCATCTTCTAAGCTTACTTGTAAGAGCGTACGCGTTTCCGGATTCATTGTCGTTTCCCATAATTGATCTGGGTTCATCTCACCTAAACCTTTGTAACGTTGGACATTTGGTTTCGGCGTAGCCGGAAGCTCTTTCATAATCTCGTCTAATTGGCGATCGTTATAAGCATATGAGATTTTCTTCCCTTGTTGAACTTTATACAAAGGTGGCTGCGCAATATATATATAGCCCGCATCTAAGATTTGTCTCATATAACGATAAAAGAATGTGAGTAATAGTGTTCGAATATGCGCCCCATCTACATCGGCATCTGTCATAATAACGATTTTATGATATCTTGCTTTCGTAATATCAAAGTCTTCACCGATTCCTGTTCCAGACGCAGTAATCATTGCTCGTACTTCATTATTAGATAATATTCGATCTAACCGTGCTTTTTCTACGTTTAGGATTTTTCCTCGAAGTGGTAGAATTGCTTGGAAATGCCTGTCTCGTCCTTGCTTAGCTGAACCACCCGCTGAATCACCCTCAACGATATATAGTTCCGAAATAGACGCATCTTTTGAAGAACAATCAGCAAGCTTACCTGGAAGACTAGAAACTTCTAAAGCACTCTTTCTTCTTGTTAGCTCTCTCGCCTTTTTAGCTGCTGCTCGAGCTCTTGAAGCCATCATACCTTTATCGACGATTTTCCTTGCAACAGATGGATTTTCCAATAAGAATTTTTCAAAGGCTTCCGAAAAAGCCGTATCTGTTGCCGCTCTTGCTTCTGAATTGCCTAATTTCGTCTTCGTTTGTCCTTCAAACTGAGGGTCAGGATGTTTAATTGAAACAATCGCTGTTAAACCTTCCCTGACGTCTTCACCTGTAAGGTTGGCATCATTATCTTTAAACACGCCATTCTTACGAGCATAATCATTAATCACCCTCGTCAGCGCTGTTTTAAATCCAGATTCATGTGTTCCACCTTCATACGTATGAATATTATTGGCGAAAGAATAGATATTACTTGTATAGCTATCGTTGTACTGCATTGATATTTCAACAGAAATACCATCTTTTTCGCCTTCAATATAAATCGGCTCTTCATGAAGTACTTCTTTATTTTTATTTAAATGCTCTACATAAGACCTAATACCACCTTCATAGTGGAATTCTTTGGTCTTATTCTCTTCACGTTCATCTGAAAGAGTAAGCTTTAATCCTTTATTTAAAAAAGCTAATTCGCGGACCCTCGTTGCTAATGTATCAAAATCATATTCTAATGTTTCAGTGAAAATCTCACCATCCGGCTTAAAAATTGTGGTTGTGCCAGTTACTTCTGATTCACCGATTACTTTTAAGTCTGCGCTCGGTACACCACGTTGATATTTCTGATAGTAGATTTGCCCGTCACGATGAACATAGACTTCTAACTGAGTAGAAAGAGCATTAACAACAGATGCACCAACACCATGAAGACCACCAGAAACTTTGTAGCCTCCGCCACCAAATTTTCCTCCGGCATGTAAAACAGTCATAATGACTTCTACAGCAGGTCTTCCCATTTTTTCTTGTATCCCAACAGGAATCCCCCGTCCATTATCAACGACCTTAATACTATTATCCTCGAGAATACTTATATTAATTTCATCACAATATCCAGCAAGTGCCTCGTCAATACTATTATCGACAATTTCCCATACTAAATGATGTAATCCTTTTCCACTCGTTGATCCGATATACATACCTGGACGTTTTCTAACTGCTTCAAGACCTTCTAATACTTGTATCTGGTTCTCATCATAGGATTGTTGCCCCATTGCTTCCTGATCCATTGACACATCGATCACCTACACTTTCCATTTTGCATATCATTCTTTTTCACTCTATTAGCTCATCATCGACATTAAACAATCAATTTCCTCGTCCTCTTTTTTAAAGTAGACGAAGCAAGAGGAGAGTAATATATATGATCGGTTGTAATCACAACTGATTTGTACACACCTTTAGCCAAATTGGTATAAGAAGCGTCATCACGCTGCAAAAACTCTTCTGCATTTATAGAAGAGCCGACACTTTCTTTATCAATAATGGCTACCAAATCTTTTGCACGTATTAATACATCCTCGCCAATATGAATATACAAGGCCTCACCTCATTGAATTTTTTTAAGGCTGCCCGCCTTCACTTCATACGCAGCTGCTTCTTTTAAAGTCTGATGATCTATTCCATCGACACTAGTGGTCGTTACAAATGTTTGTACTTTTCCTTGTATCGTATTAAGCAAATGCGATTGCCGGTAATCATCCAATTCCGATAGTACATCATCTAATAAAAGAATAGGGTATTCTCCAATTTCAGCGTGAATCAGTTCGATCTCAGCAAGTTTCACTGATAATGCTGTGGTTCTTTGTTGACCTTGAGAACCAAAAGTTTGCACATCTCGCCCATTCACTTGAAATAACAAATCATCTCTATGAGGGCCGAACAATGTAACGCCTCTTTCAATTTCTCTTGTTTTTGTTTTTTCATACTTTTCTAGGTATATATTCTTCATTTTCGACAAATCTTGTTCTTCTGATACATCAACAGAAGGCTTATACTGAATTTTTAACGTTTCAAGTCCCCTAGAAATACCTTCATGGATTGGCATTGCCCACTTTTCTAGCAAATAGATGAACTCGAATCTCTTAGCGATTATTTTAACAGCCATCTCAATAAATTGTTCAGTTAAAATATCAAGCATAGCCTGATCAGTCTGTTTACGTGACTGTAGCAACTTTAAATAATGATTTCGTTGTTGGAGTATTTTCTGAAACTGATTAATGTCATGAAGATAAACGGCGGATACTTGTCCAATTTCCATATCAATAAAACGACGCCTTACTTGAGGGCTCCCTTTTACTAAATGGAGATCTTCAGGCGCGAACATCACAACATTCATATTACCGACATATTGGCTAAGCTTTTGTTGTTCAATATGGTTACACTTTGCTTTTTTACCCTTTTTAGATATCACAAGCTGCATAGGTAGAGAACCATGTTTATTTACTACTCTACCTTCTATTTTAGCATACTCCTGATCCCAACGAATAAGATCTTTATCATTTGAGGTGCGATGAGACTTAGCCATGGCTAAAACATAAATAGATTCCATCACGTTTGTCTTACCTTGTGCATTCTCACCTAATATGACATTGACCTTATTATCAAACTGTACCGACAGTTCATTGTAATTGCGATAATCCTTTATTTGTAATTGCTCTATATACATAGGCGGTTACATCCTTAATTGTTCGAAATTGTAAATGTGCCATGATCAGGTATTTCGATTACATCGCCTGCTCTTAGCTTTCTCCCACGACGCTGATCTTGTTCCCCATTAACAAATACAACATATTCACCTAAAAACCATTTCGCCATTCCCCCTGACTGAATTAAATCAGCTACTTTGAGAAATTGCCCTAAAGTAATATATTCCGTTTCAATTTGTATTTTGTTCATCATTGCACTCTTTCTAGTTATTTGACATCGTACTTCTCTATTTTTTAGTATCTAATAGTTTATTTTACTAAATTATTGTGTGATACACAAAGTAAATCTTTTATTAAGTATTGAAGTCATTTATTGCGAAAATTCTGGAAGCAAATTCAAAACAGAATGAGTTAAATAAAAAAATCCGAACACACTCTTCCTTGAATGATTGTTCGGATTTCTATTTACCTAAAGCTTTAGTATGTTCTAACTGGCAAAATCAATTGCAAGATTGAATCATCATTAAGTGGTGTGATAATAAATGGTCTCATCGCACCCGTAAAGCTTATTTTTATTTCTGTACCCTCTAATGTTTTTAAAGCATCCATCATAAATTTCGCACTAAACGAAATTTTAAGGTCTTCTCCTTCTTTCGAAATGCTCGGAAGCTCCTCGATAACTTTACCGATTTCTGGAGAATTAGATGAGATCTCAATGACTTGATCATCAACAGTAGAAAGTTTAACGACATTATTTTTACCTTCTCGTGCAAGTAAAGAAGCACGATCAATGGCTTGTAAAAATGCTTTCGTAGTAACAACGACATCCGTCTTACTTTCATTTGGAATCAATCGTGATGTATCTGGGTAATTTCCTTCTAGTAATCTAGAGAAGAATAATAAATTTTTCGCTTTAAATAAAACTTGGTTCTCTGTAATAACAATTTGAATTGTATCGTTGTGATCGTCGAGAATTTTGCTAAGTTCACTCAAACTTTTCCCAGGAATAACCACATTATAAGATGCTTCTGATGCTGTTTCGATCGTTGCTTTTCTCAATGCTAAGCGGTGGCTATCTGTTGCAATACAGGTTAAAGCACTTCCTTCAATCTGCCAGTTTACACCTGTCAAGATTGGGCGTGTTTCTGAGGTGGACACTGCGAAAACTGTCTGCCTAACCATTGCTTTTAGAAGGTCAGTCGGAATAGAAAAAACATTATCTTCTTCAATTTGCGGTAAATGAGGATATTCATCAGCATCAATACCGTTTAGATTGAATTGAGATTTACCAGAAGTAATAACTGTTTGTAAATGATTTTCTACATGAATTTCTACTTGGTCTGTTGGCAATTTCTTTACGATTTCACTAAAGAACTTTGCTTGTAACACAATTGAACCTGGTTGTTCAATGTTAACTATGACCTCATCTTCTTCTGTTTTAGGAATAAATGACTCAATAGAAATATCAGAGTCACTACCTGTTAAAGCTACACCTTCGTCAGATGCAACAATTTTAATTCCAGTTAAAATGGGAATTGTTGTTCTACTAGTAACGGCCTTCATCACATCTTGAACGCTTTGAACTAAGCGATCTCTCTGAATCGTAAATCGCATGATTAACCTCCAATGTATATACATATATTTTTTATTTTAAAATAATAGAAGTATTAGTAGGGCTTGTTAACATGTGGATAACTAGAAAAATGAATGGAAACACAGCCTATCCACATGTGGACAGACTGTGCATAATCATTCGGTAGTTATTCACAATTATACTTTAAGTAATTCATTAATTTCTTTTAATTGCTGTTGAAATTGTGTGTCTGCATGAAGTAATTTAGAGATTTTTTCGTGGGCATGAATCACTGTTGTGTGATCTCGGCCCCCGAATTCCTCACCGATTTTCGGTAGAGAGAAATCGGTTAATTCTCTAGATAGGTACATAGCAATTTGCCTAGGAAAAGCAATAGACTTTGTCCGTTTTTTCGCACTAAAATCTTCTAATTTAACGTTATAATAGCCTCCGACAACCTTTTGAATCTCGTGAATAGTAATAACTTTAGGTTTTGAACTCGGAATAATATCTTTTAATGCTTCTGCAGCTAAATCTGCATTAATATCTTTATTTATGAGTGATGAATAGGCAACAACACGAATAAGTGCTCCTTCTAATTCACGAATATTAGAATCAATTTGATTGGCAATATATAACATGACTTCATTAGGAATGTCTAACCCTTCAGCTTTTGCCTTTTTACGTAAAATCGCAATTCTTGTTTCTAAATCTGGTGGGGTAATATCTGTAATCAGTCCCCATTCGAAACGAGAACGCAGGCGATCCTCAAGTGTCGGAATCTCTTTTGGAGGTCGGTCACTCGAGATGACAATCTGCTTTGATTCTTCATGTAATGTGTTAAACGTATGGAAAAATTCCTCTTGGGTTGATTCTTTTCCGGCAAGGAATTGAATATCATCTATTAATAGCACGTCTACTTTTCTATATTTATTGCGGAAATCAATGGTTTTATTATCTCTAATAGAGTTAATAAATTCATTGGTAAATTTCTCAGAAGATAAATAGACAACTTTCGCATTTGGATTATGATCCAATACATAGTGACCAATTGCATGCATTAAATGTGTTTTCCCTAAACCAACACCACCATAAATAAACAGTGGATTATAGGCCTTAGCAGGTGCTTCTGCTACTGCGAGTGAAGCAGCATGGGCAAATCGATTCCCAGAACCAATAACAAATGTATCAAAAGTATTTTTCGTATTTAACAT